>NZ_JACHLB010000001.1:0-694581 GCF_014207905.1 Flavobacterium notoginsengisoli
GCGGGTGCAAAAGTAGAACCTTTTTCCAGTTATCCAATACTTTTTCCAAGCTTTTTTCAATCTTTTTTCGATCTTTTTCTTAACCTGCTGATAACGGATTGTTTACAGTTTCATTTTTTTTGATGACTTGTGGGGTTTTTCTGAATCATGGTGCGGTTTCTTTATTTTTGCTCCTGTTTCTTCTTCCTGTTTTGCGGAGTTTTTATCTTTTTTGGCGCTTTTCTAAACACCTATCAGGTTTTGGAAAGCCCTATTTGCACCGATTTGATCTCGCAAAGACGCTAAGGCGCTAAGTTTTTTTCCTTTCTTCTTCTCTATTTCTTCCCAAAACGCATTTCTTTCCTCGGAATTTCTTCTGAAAACCGATGCCCTAGCCCCGATAGAAGCGGAAATCCTTTTTGTGGCGGGGTTCGCCGCAAAAAGATTGCAGCGGATAGCGGGATCAGCTCCTTATTAATATTAATATCAATACTCAAATTTCAAATTCCAATAGACAATATGCAATAGACGCACTGCGGTGCGCCTCTACAGTAAAACTGGATTTTATGCCATACTATATATGTAGAAAAAACAAACCCGACGCGCTTTAACAAACTGTCGGGTTATAAAATAAAATTAGAGTTTTATTTCTTTAATCAAATCGTATAGCTTTTACTGGAGATATTTTTGTTATTATATAAGATGGAATTAACAACACCAGAAAACAAACTGTTACTGTTAGTATGTTTAAAAGTAAAATGTAAATCCAATTTAGATAAACTGGCGCTTGATTTACATAATAATTTTCCGGATTCAATTGCACTATGCCAAATTGCTGTTGGATTAATAAAATGGAAATACCAATTAGATTTCCCCAAAACAATCCACGTAGGATAAGATAAAAAGCGTTATACAAAAATATTTTACGAACCGACCAGTTATTTGCCCCCATTGATTTCAAAATTCCGATCATTTGGGTCCTTTCTAGAATAAGAACCAATAATGCTACTACCATATTAATTGTAGCTACTAAAATCATTACTGCTAAAATCACTATTATATTAAAGTCGAATAATTGTAACCAATCAAATATATAACTGTACTTTTCTACAATGGTTTCTGTGTCGAGAGTTGAAGATGTTTTTTCGTAAACTAGATTTCCAACTGATTTAATTTCATTAAAGTCATTCACAAAAACTTCGAATGCTCCTATTTGATCTTCATTCCATTTATTAATTCTTTGAATATGTCGAATGTCGCCAATTATATAAGTAGCATCAAAATCCTGAAATCCGGAATTAAATATCCCAACAATCTTAAATCTACGGCTATTTGGCAGTTTCCCTTGTTCTTCTTTTATAAAAAAAGTATTGAATTGATCTCCAAGTTTCAAATTAAGCCTATTTGCTAAAAATCTCGAAACAATAACATCTTCATTGATTTCTTTGCTAAAATCTGGCAATTTACCTTCTACAATATATTCTTTAATATTATTCCAGTCATAATCAGCTCCGACTCCCTTAAAAACAATTCCTTCAAATGCATTTTCAGTTCTTATGATTCCTGCTTTACTTGCTATTGCTTGAATATGGGTAACTTCTGGAACACTTTTGAAATTAGGATAAAAATCCTGTTTTTTTGAAATCGGAACTAGGGTTACTTCAGAATTATTATTGTCATAATTAGAAATAATAATCTGTCCATTGAAAGCTGAGACTTTATCTCGAATTTTTTTCTGCAAACCAATTCCCGTCGCAACAGAAACCATCATCATAATTATTCCAATTGCAATTGCCGAAATAGCAATTTTAATAATAGGTGCCGAGATGCTGCTTTTGTAATCTTTTGCAGTAATGAGTCTTTTGGCTATAAAATATTCTAAATTCAAATTATAGGTTTTTAATTATTCCATTCTCAAAAATACATCTTAAAAGAATAAAATAAGAAGTTCTTGAAAACAATTCGTGTTCTTTATTATTTAAAGAGGAAGTTTCTTTTTCATTTCTTCCACAATGTTAAATGCTGCGGGACAAATCTCAACATTCTTTAATGTCAGATTTGAAATTTGATAAAATTTGTTTCTATCGGTATGAGGAAATTCTCTACACGCTTTTGGACGAACATCATATATCATACAGTAGTTTTCGTTATCCAAAAAAGTACACGGAACACTTTTCAAAACATAATCTTTATCTTCATCAATGCGAAGATACTGTTCTATAAATTGCTGTGGCTTTTGTCGAAAATGCTTTGATATTCGTTCAATATCGGCCAAAGTAAATAATGGCCCAGTTGTTTTACAGCAATTCGCACACTTCAAACAGTCCGTTCTTTTAAATTCTGCATTATGCAAATCCTGCATAACGTAGTCTAAATTCTTTGGCTGTTTCTTTTTAAGCTTGTCGAAATACTTTTTATTCTCGTTATGCTTATCTTTGGCTAACTTGCTTAAGTTATTTAAAATCTGTTTCAAGTTTAAAATTTAAAGTTGATCTGCAAAATTAAGCAACTTTGAACTCGAAACCTTAAACTTTAAAATAAAACAATGAAAGATCTTTTTGGGAAAGCGATATTTGATTTCTACACCAATAATTCGCCTGAAGATATTATTACTGAAACTTCAATCTCTGAAGAAGATGAAATGAGTGTCGAATATCTTTTTCGAACTTATAATGAAATGCCCAAAATTGAACAAAAAGCGCTTCAATTGGCTTACGGAAAAACATTAGATGTCGGATGCGGCGCTGGAAGCCATGCTTTATCTTTACAAAACGAACGAAATTTAGACGTAACTGCTATTGATATTTCAGAAAAAGCAATCGAAACTGTGCTTTTAAGAGGAATAAAAAATGCTCAAGTAAAAAATATTCTAGATTTTGAAGGTGAAAAATTTGACACCATTCTAGTTTTAATGAATGGAACTGGGATTTTTGGGAAATTAAAAAACTGCAACGAATATCTTTTGAAGTTAAAATCTTTACTGAATCCAAGAGGACAGATTTTAATTGACAGTTCAGACATTATATATATGTTTGACGAAGATGAAGATGGCGGAAAATGGATTCCTTCTGAAAATGATTATTATGGAGAACTCGTTTTTAATATAACTTACAAAGGAGAAAAAGAACAACCTTTTGACTGGTTATATTTAGATTACAATACTCTGCAAAATGCCGCAAATGCAAACGGATTGCAATGCGAACTTATTTTGGAGGGAGATCATTATGATTATTTAGCAAAACTTACTATTTAAAAATAAAAGCGAATTAAAATTTATGGAAGAATTAGATTTAGAAAAATTAAAATATCCAATCGGAAAATTTACTGCACCTGACTATTATTCGGCCGAATATCTTGCTACAAAAATCGAAGAAATTGAAACATTTCCAAATCGACTAGAAAAAGAAGTAATTCATTTAACAGACGAACAATTAGACACGCCTTACCGTCCTGGAGGATGGACTGTTAGACAAGTTATTCATCATTGTTCCGAAAGCCACATGAATTGTTATATTAGAATTAAATGGGCTCTCACGGAAAATAATCCCGTAATTAAAGCGTATGACGAAGTATTATGGTCTGAAATACATGATAATTTAACAATGCCTATTAAACCAACACTGGATTTGTTGAAGGGACTGCACTTTAGATTAGCTTACATTATGAAAAACTTATCTGAATCGGATTTAGAAAAGACATTTATACATCCTTCAGATAATTCAGAAAATAAAATAAAGAAAATCATTGGCAGTTATGCTTGGCACGGAAACCATCATCTTGCTCACATTACAACTTTAAAAAAATATAAAAACTGGAAATAAAAAATAGTTTATTTATTACACATTTGTATACTTTGACTACACAAAAAAATCCCTTCGTTTGAAGGGATTTTCTATTTATGGTATATTTAGATACTTATGCGTTTGCAACGAAACTCTCCATTTTGGATTATTCATAACATAATCAACAATAAGAGGAGTCATTTCTTCTTTTTTACTCCATTCTGGTTGCAAAAATAAGATAGCATTGTCATTGACTAATTCCGCTTGTTCCTCTGCAAAAATAAAATCATGCTTATTATAAATAATCACTTTCAATTCGTGTGCATTATCATAAACGGTTTGAGTAGGTAATTTATTTTTTTTTGGAGAAAGACAAATCCAATCCCATACACCTGACAATGGAAAAGCACCAGAAGTTTCGATATGAACCTTTAAATCTTTTTCTTTTAAACGTTTTGTCAGCAGAGTCATGTCCCAAGATAAAGGTTCTCCTCCTGTTACAACAACAGTATCAGCATATTTTGCTGCATTATCTACAATTAAATCAATACTTGTCGGCGGATGAATCTCCGCATTCCAGCTTTCTTTTACATCGCACCAATGACATCCAACATCACATCCTCCAATCCTAATAAAGTAAGCAGCACGCCCTGTATGTGCGCCTTCTCCTTGAATGGTATAAAACTCTTCCATCAAAGGAAGCATTGCTCCTTTATTTACTTCTAATTGTATTTCTTTTGGTAACATTTTAATATTTTAAGAGTGCAAAGATAGTCAATAATATACATAACAAAAAAACCGATAGTTTTTTGAACTATCGGTTTTTGATTTATTATAAAAATCTAAATTATTTTAAAGATTTTACAGACTGTGTAGCGTATGAGTTTGCAGGATCTAACACTAAAGTTTTATTGAAATATTCAATAGCTTTAGCTTTATCTGTATTAGCATAAGCAGCACCAATTGCATTGTAAGCCTCAATAACTTTTTTAGTTGTAGCAGGTTTTGCTAACTCTTCCGCACCTTTAGCAGTAACTTTAGTTACATACTCTTCATAGTTTTTAATGATCATGTCATCTTTATCCAATGCACTGTTGATTCTTCCTTTGTACAAGTAAGCTTCATCATATGATGGAGATGCTTCAAGAACTTTATCAAAAGTAGCATTTGCATTTTCTAAAGCAGCTTTATCACGGCTTTCAGCAGGTTTACCAGCATTTCCGTAATAAACAGAAATTCCATAATATACAGCATCATCTAAATAATTTTTAGATTCTTTATTGTTTGCACCAAGCTCAAAAATTGATGCTGCTTGTGTATATTGTTTTTTACTGAATAATTCTTTTCCAAAATCAGCAAATTCTTCAACTACTAATGGCTCTAACTCAATTGCTTTTTTGATATCAGCTAAACCTGCATCAAAAGCAGCTTGGTCAATTGTACCGTCAGCAGCAGTTCCTTTCTTAATTTTAGCTAATCCTAAGTAATAGTAATCTCTACCAATTACTTTATTTTCTGGCGCTTTCATAAAATCCTCAATAGATTTAATCGCTACATCAACATTTCCGTTTTCGTAAGCAGCATATCCTAAATATCTGTAGATTCTAGGATTTACTTTATCTTGAGCAATCATTTTATTTGCAACAGTTTCCAATTGTTTGTAATCTTTAACTAAGATTAAGAAATCTGCATGACGCATTTTTGAATCTAAAGAGTAATCTGTTAAACTCAAATACTTTTCGTAGTTAGTAATCGCGTTCTGTAAATTAACTTTAGCAGTAGAAGGCTTATTTCTTGCCCATTTGTAATAAGTTTCAGCAAGCTCTCGGTAAACTGGTCCGTAATTAGCATTTAAAGCAATAACTTCATTGAATGATTTAATTGCTTCATCGTACGATTTAGCTCCTTTTAATAAAACACCTAACTGCATTTTTGCTCTTAACAAAGTATTATCAGCAGCAAAAGCATCACGATACGCTTTGTATGCATCATTTTGGTTTTTATCTCCATAATAAGCATCACCGATAGCTAAAAGAGCCTGCGCATTTTGAGGATCAATCGCTAAAGCTTTTTGCAAAACCGCAATTGCATTCTTATAGTCTGGATTATCAGAGTTTATATAAGCTCTACCAATGTAAATAAACTCATTTACATCTTTCTTTCTCATATCTTTAGTTGCCAAAGCAAAATTTGCTTGAGCAGCAGCCGTATTTTTAGCATCTAAGTCTAATTGTCCTAAACCAATGTAGCTTAAGTTTTTCTTATCTGAAGCTTGTAATCCATTATTATAATAGATTTTAGCAGAGTCAACAACAGATTGATTCAAATAAACGTTACCTAAAACAAAGTTAGCTTCACCATCTGATGGTTTAGATTTAATAATTGATTTTAGGATAGTTTTTGCTTTGTCAAACTGTTCCGCATCAATTGCTTTTTTTGCTTCGTTTATGTCTTGCGCATTTGCACCGGCAGCCGACGCAATTAAAGCAAGACTAAAAATTTTAAATTTATTCATCTTTATCGTAATTAATTTATTCTTTATCTTTTATAATTTCATTTCTAATTTTAAGCTTACGTCCTGGAGTTTTATAGGGAAGCAAACCCGATTTCAAAACGATTCTTTGTCCAATGTCACCTGCTATAAAAGAGGCAAATCCCATACCTAGACCAGAGTAACCCTGACAATTGATTATAAACAAATCACGTGCCAAAGGGTATTTACCAATTTCTAAGTCATTCTGAGTAGGACTGTAATACTCATTGCCTGTTAGGCCTTTTACGTAAAGAACGTTTATCTTGTCGATAGTCTCTACCATATCAGGAGTTGGTTGATAAAACCAGTTAATACCAATAACACCAATCATCCCTTCGTTTTCAGAAACAAATTTGATTACCTCCTTATTTGTTTTAAAGGAGAAAACTCCAGATTTTGGAACCTCTTTTATCTTCGCTAAATCTTTCATATAGCGAACCGTACTAGAGTTAGGATTATCAAAAACTAAACCTTTAATCTTTGTATCTGGTTTACCTTGCAGAAAATCGATTACACTTTTCAACGCAATAAGTGTATCATTATTGCTTTTACTTGAAATAAATGCAATCGCATCATGAGCAAAAGGTGTAACTCGTGGATTAATCTTACTTTTTTCAAAGCGAGCTTTCTCATCAGCTGTTAAGTCTCTTGTCGTTATTGCGACTTTTGTTTTTTTATTCAACAAATCGTTAATTACTTCAGCTTCTGATTTTGGCTTAACCGTAATTTTTGCATCATAGTAAGTTCCTTCAAAAACAGCAACCTGATCATCTACAATTTGTTTTACTGTTTCGTCTACAGCAATATCAAGAGATCCTTTTAAAATGGTTTCTTTTTCAGCTTCACTCTTGTTTTTTTGGTTGCACATTACAAACAAAAAGACAAAAACTACAACTCCTAAAGTCTTACTATATTTCAACATACCTATTTATTCTTTTGCATTAATTAATCTTAAAAATCTTATTGCAGAATATACTATCAGTAATCCTCCAAAAGCATATCTGTACTTTGGCTCCATATTAAGCGGGAGTTTTTCCCAAAACATAATCATTAAACCGAGTACAAGATAAATTAAAAAAAACAGTATTCCTAAAACAAGAAGAAATCGCTCTTTGAGCGATTTCTTCTGAATATTATTAAGCATATCTTTTAACATTATTCTGCAGATTGAATAGTAATAGGAAGAGAATATAATACCCTAACTTTTTTACCATTTTGCTCGCCGGGAGTCCATTTTGGACATTTTTTAAGAACACGAATTGCTTCTGCTCCTGTACCGTAACCGATATCTCTTAAAACTTTAATATCTGTTAACGACCCGTCTTTTTCAACTACAAACGTAACGTAAACTTTACCTTTTAAACCTTCTTCTTCTGGAGTCTTGTAGTTGTTTCCTACGAATTTGTAGAATTTATCAATACCACCTGGGAAATCTGGTTTTACTTCGATACCAGCTGTGTTATATACAGTGTTATCTTCTTGAATTACTTCTTGAACTGGTCCTTTTCCAACTGGCTCATCAACAGTTAAAACTGCATCTGGATCTCCTTTGATGGTTTCAGCACCAACTTTTTTGTCTTTCAAATCCACAATTTTTGGTGGATCTTCAGTTACTTCTTCCGCTTTTGCAACCACAGGTTTTACGAATTTTACCTGATCCACTTTTGGTGGTGGTGGTGGTGGTGGCGGTTGATTTGGTTTAATTTCCTCTTTTTTCTTTGGAGGTAATTTTACCGTTGCAATCTTAATATCGTTGTTTTCTTCCACTTCTTGCGAATCTGGTAAAAGACTAGCAATAAGAGGTGCAGCAACTGCAAAACTAAAAATAATAGAACCGATAATAAGTGCTTTCACAGTAGTCTTACCGTTCGATTTTCTTAGCTCGTATGCTCCATATATCTTATTACGTCCTTCGAATACGATATCAAGCCATTGATTTTTTATAATATCTAATTTCATATCTCTTGATTTTTTAGTTGATAAAATTTAAGATTGCTCTTATTTTTTATCAATCACTTTTGTCTCTTCTGGTGTAAATTCAGGAACAATTGCGTACGTTTCAACTCCCACAATAGCCATCTCGTCCAATATGTCAACCAAATTTTTGTAATTTGATTTCTTAGTTGGTTTAATGATCACAATGATTCCGTTTTTTGGTTTCCCCAAAGCTGCAGAATATTCTAAAACATTTTTTTTCTGTTTTAATAATTCTCTACGGATTCCATCTTTACCATAAGCAATGTCTTTCGGACCTACTTTAGGAGTAGCTAATAACCCCATGTAGTAAACCATTTTATTATCGCCGCCCAACATTACTGTCATGGTACGATTTTCGTCTACTTTGGTGTCCTTCGTGTCGGTATCTTTATCATCTTTATTTGGCAATGACAAATCCATCGATTGAGGTTTTGACAACGAAGTAGTTAACATAAAGAATGTAATCAATAAGAATGCCAAATCTACCATCGCCGTTAAATCGACTTTCGAGCTTTGTTTTTTGCTTCTTACTTTACCGCCTTTACCACCACCGCCGTCGCCAGTATTTAATTCAGCCATTTTAGTGTATATTTTTTAATTAAAAGTCTCTCCCTCTCTTACCTGTAACCAAGTTAAAAGAGTTGATTTTCTGATCTTGTAAGATATCCATAATTTTTTTGATTTTTGGATATTCTTCTTTAGCATCTCCTTTTATCGCAATCTGCAATTCTTTGTCATCTAAATCAATTGTAGCTCTTCTTGAAATAAGAAGCCATTCTTTTAATTGATTATCTAATGAATCCAAAGGAATTCCAGGTTGTTCTGCTTTGGTTCTGTCCGCCGCTTTCATGTCAATGATTTGCTTTAAACCTGTAACTGGCACACCAAAATCATCCATTAATGAAAATTTGGTTTTATCTTCTTCTGAGAAATTAATACCATATTTTGCACCAATACCTTCAAGAGTTCTTTTACGGATCTCTCTACCTTTGATGTCAAAAAACACTTTTCCTTTTCCTACTGTAATAATAGCCAAATCTGAATCTGGCAATTTAGTTTGAGCAACAGAAGAAGGCATGTCTACAGGAAGTGCTTCTGGCACTTTAGCAGTAGCGGTCAAAATAAAGAACGTTAGCAAAAGGAATGCAACATCACACATCGCAGTCATATCTGTCGATGTAGACTTTTTTTTCATTTTTATTTTAGCCATTATCTTTTTATTTTATGTTTTTGATAATTAAATATCAAAAATTAATTATTGTCTTAAACTTCCTCTGAATTTTCTGTAAGTATTAACGATAGTAGTACCAGCCTCATCGATAGAGTAAGTTAAATCGTCAATTTTAGCAGTAAAGAAGTTGTAAGAGATGATCGCTAATACAGAAGTAGAGATACCTGTTGCAGTGTTGATAAGTGCCTCAGAGATACCTGTTGCAAGAGCAGCTTGGTCTGGAGTTCCAGCAGAAGCTAACGCACCAAACGCTTTAATCATACCAGATACAGTTCCTAATAATCCTCCTAATGTACCTAAAGATACTAAAGTAGAAACAATAGTCATGTTTTTCTCTAACATTGGCATTTCTAATGAAGTTGCCTCTTCAATTTCTTTGTGGATTACTTCAGAAGCTTCTTCACTGTTGAATCCTTCTTTTTTAACGTCTTGATATTTAATCAAAGCAGATTTAATTGCGTTTGCAACAGAACCTTGTTGTTTGTCACATGAAGCGATAGCAGCCTCGATGTTTCCTTCTTTAATACTACCTTGAACATTTTTCATGAATGTATCTAAATTAGCTTTTCCAGCAGCTTTAGAGATAACAATAAATCTTTCAATAGAAAAAACAACAACCATTAAGAACATACCTAATAATGCTGGTACGATAAAACCTCCTTTGTATACCATTCCTAAAGTATTGATTGGGTGACCTGTTTCTGGATTACCTCCCTCAAAGTTAGCAGGAGAACCCATCACGAATTTCCAAATTAAAAACCCAACTAAGATACACGCTACAATAATGATTCCTGTAATCATTCCTCCCCCATTTGAAGTGCTCTCTTTTTTAACTTTAACGTTTGCCATTTTTTTTAATTTTAATAGTTTTAAATAATTTTTATTTTTTAGTTATATTTAACTTGTAGAGGAGCAAATTTATACGTTTAGTTTAAATAAAAAAACTTTTTTTAATTTAATTGACCGAAATTTAACTTCAATTTAAAAAATATCTCATTAAATTGGTCGCATCATTTTTTAGATAAAAC
This sequence comes from Flavobacterium notoginsengisoli, assembly GCF_014207905.1. Lineage (GTDB taxonomy): Bacteria > Bacteroidota > Bacteroidia > Flavobacteriales > Flavobacteriaceae > Flavobacterium > Flavobacterium notoginsengisoli_A. The sequence continues at coordinate 10,531 of NZ_JACHLB010000001.1, forward strand.
AAAAAATACGACGATAATTGGAAAAATTACAACGTTTTAGTAAATATTCAAAGATTCCTTTGATATCTTCTTAAAAAGCTGCGAATTTTTTTTTTATTAATATTTCAATCAAAAAAGCCTTTTTCTTACTAAAAAAAACTATAATAAAAGCGCTCTAAAACAAAGCTATACTTATATAATCACCTAAATTACAAATAAAAACATGAATAAAAAAGACAATTTTATTGAAGCTATAAATACGGGCTATTCTTCAAAGGGTGATAGCATCACCTTAGGAGGGGCAATACTTGACGGAGAGCCACTTGCAGAAGCACATGTTAAGATTCCGTTGAAAACTTTAAATCGTCATGGGCTAATTGCTGGTGCAACGGGAACTGGAAAAACTAAAACAATTCAGGTTTTTTCGGAACAACTTTCTAATGCTGGAATTCCTGTTTTGATGATGGATATTAAAGGTGATTTTAGTGGTATAGCAAAAGAGGGAAAGGAACAAAGTTTTATTACAGAGCGTCATGCTAAAATGAATATACCTTATAATGTAGCTTCATTTCCTGTAGAATTAATGTCTTTATCTAAACAGAATGGAGTTCGTTTGAGAGCAACAGTTTCTGAGTTCGGACCTGTATTATTTTCTAGAATACTAGACCTTAATGATACACAAGCTGGGGTTGTCGCTGTAATCTTTAAATATTGCGATGATAATCAGATGCCTTTATTGGATTTAAAAGACATTAAAAAAGTTATCAATTATATTACAGAAGAAGGTAAAGATGAAATTGCCGCTAATTATGGTAAAATCTCAACTGCAACTACTGGAACGATTCTTAGAAAAATTATCGAATTGGAACAGCAAGGAGGAGATTTGTTCTTTGGAGAATTATCTTTTGAAACTGATGATTTAATGCGAATTGATGAAAACGGAAAAGGTTATGTAAATATCATTCGCTTGACGGATATTCAAGACAAACCTAAATTGTTTTCAACTTTTATGTTAAGCCTACTTGCTGAAATTTATCAGAAAATGCCAGAAAAAGGAGATGCCGATCAGCCAGAATTGGTAATCTTTATTGATGAAGCGCATCTTATTTTCAACGAAGCGAGTAAAGCTTTATTGGAACAAATTGAAACGATTGTAAAACTAATTCGTTCAAAAGGTGTTGGTGTATATTTTGTAACGCAAAATCCGATGGATGTTCCGAGCGGTGTTTTGGCACAGTTAGGTTTAAAAATTCAGCATGCGCTAAGAGCCTTTACCGCAAATGATCGCCAAGCGATTAAAAAAACTGCTGATAATTATCCTACTTCTGAATATTATAAAACGGATGAATTGCTTACTAGTCTAGGAATTGGTGAGGCATTGGTTACTGCTCTAAACGAAAAAGGTATTCCGACGCCTTTGGTTGCCACTATGATGCGCGCACCAATGAGCAGAATGGATGTTTTAACGAATGATGAAATTGAGGAAATAAATACGAAATCTAAATTAGTTAAGAAATATGCCGAAGAAATCGATCGTGAAAGCGCTTACGAAATATTAACGAAGAAAATCGATGAAGCAACACAAGCCGCAGCAGAACAAGAAGAACAAGCTCCAGCAAAATCTTCAAAAGCAGAACCAAGCACAGCAAGCGTTGTTGGGAAATCGGTTTTGAAAGTAGTTACAAGCGCTACCTTTATTAGAGGTGTTTTTGGCGTTCTAACCAAAATCTTTAAAAAGTAGAAAAAAAATTAAACCATATAAGTTATATAAGTTAATAAAAGCTTTACGCAAATATTGAAATGAACTTATATAACTTATATGGTTTAAAACTTTTATCTGTTTTCTAATAATTCCAGAATTTTATTTTCGACTTCCGGAGTATTCCAGATATTTTCAATGTTATCCAGTTTTAAAACTTCTTCCATAATTCCGTTTTGGAAATCACCAATTGCTAATGCTTCGGCGTAAGGTCTGTCACTGAAAGTTACACGGCTGTAAAGCGGAATCCATTTGTCTGGATATTTATCTGAGAATATTTTCTCTATTTTCTTTTGCAATAAGAATTTTTCGTCGGCCGTTTTGGTACTCATTTCTAAGAAATTTCGATACGAAAGTTCAGCAATAGCATCTGCATTTGGTTTTCTTGAAATCTGATATTCTGCGAAAATCTTTTTCCAATCGTCGCCGTATTTTTCGATCATTTCATTCAGAACCGTGATATCTTCAAAACCTGCATTCATTCCTTGTCCGTAAAAAGGAACAATGGCGTGGCAAGCGTCACCAATAAGAGCAATTTTATTTTCAAAAGTCCAAGGAAAACATTTCATTGTAACCAAAGTACTCGTTGGATTTTTAAAGAAATCATTTGCCAGTTCTGGAATTACTTCTATTGAATCTGGGAAATTTTTCTCGAAGAAATCTTCAACCATTTTTCGATCGGTTAAAGATTCAAAAGAATTTTCTCCTTCAAAAGGCATAAATAAGGTACAGGTAAAACTTCCGTCAAGATTAGGAAGCGCAATTAACATATACTCGCCCCTTGGCCAAATATGAAAGGAGTTTTTATCTAATTTATGTGTTCCGTCTGCGTTTGCTGGAATATTCAATTCCTTATATCCCATATTCAAAAATTCTTGCGAATAATTGAACATGCTCTGACGCTGCATTCTATGACGAATTCTAGAAAAAGCACCATCGGCACCAAAAACCATATCAAATTTTCGCTCTTCCCACTCGCCTCTTTCGCTTTCACCTATATGTAAGGTTGCATCATTTAGCGTAACATCCCAAACTTTTTGCTCAAAATGAAATTCAGCTCCCGCTTCTTCAGCAAGATCAATCATTTTACGGTTCAATTTTCCTCTTGAAATGGAGTAAATTGATTCGCCTTCCTGACCATAATTCTGAAAATTCAATTTGTCTACCAAATGTATGGCACGTTTGTCCATTGGAATTGCAATCTCGCGAACTGAATCGCCAACGCCAACAGCATCTAGCGCTTTCCAGCCACGATTGGACATTGCCAAATTAATGGAACGTCCAGAGAAATTTATTTTTCTAATATCAGGGCTTCGATCATAGACATGAACAGTGTGACCGGCCTTTTTAAGATAAATTGCCAGCAGCGATCCTACAAGTCCAGAACCAACAACGGCAATTTTTAATGATGTTTGCATCGAGGAAAATTCTAATATATTGGGACGTAAAAATAAGTAATAAATATACATGACCTTTAAAATAAGCCAAATATTTCCCCAGATGGTCTAATATTTAATTGACTTTAGAACAAGATTAAAAAAAGTAATTCATCTCTTTAGCAAAAAAATGATACATTAGCTTCATCAAAAACTATTATTTCTTTTCAAGAATCATGAAGAATAAAGCCTATCTAATTCTATTTTTTGTTCTGATCTCTGTCAATTTTTATGCACAAACAAAAATGTTGACTGGAAATAAACATCTCATAATTTTGGACATTCCTAAAAATTGGATTCAGGTACAAACAGATGAAATTCCTTTTTTAATAAAACCTTACGAAAAAGAAGTTAGCGATAATACTTATATGTATGTTTACGGATTAGATTATGAATCATCTCCTGATTTAAATTTGTGGATTCAGGGAAATAATGAAGGTTTAAAAAATCAAATTCCTGACGTAAAAATTAGTGATTTTGAGATAAATTTCGACAATTTAAAAAGTGATAGTTTTCTAACTGGGCGTTACAGAGCCGTAAAATATATTTACCCCGATTCTAAAGAAGAGGTTTTACTGGTTATTGAAACTAAAACAACAATTGTAACTGCAGTTTTATCTGCCAAAGACCATGATGAATTCACTAAATATCTTAATTCATTTAAAGAACTAGTGAATTCGGTGAAAATTAATAAAGCGAATGTCACATTTAAATAATTAACTGAATCCCTTTAAACTTTCAAAAATCCTAATGAATCTTTACTCAGAACATTATCTCTCTAAAAAAACGGAAAGGTTCGTCAATAAGATTTGGTGTCTAGACAACAGCTTCGGCGAAAGCCTAATCGAAAACAAACTTGTTTTACCAAATGGCTGTTTTAATCTTGCTATTGTTTCTGGAAATGCTATAGAAGTTCATACGAGTAAAAACAAATATTTGATGAACGAAGGTATCTACTTTTGTTCGCAAATGACCAATAAAGTTCTCGTAAATATTGAGCCTAAAACTAAAGTTACCATAATTCAATTTCATGCTTGGACACTTGCCTTTTTTCCGAAATATGATTTGAGCGATTTTACAGATTCAATTCTTAAAATTGATTTTACGGAATTACCTTTTCAAATTCAGATTCAAAATACCATTGAAGATTTATTAGATACAATTAATCAATATTTTGAAGCATTATCAGATTCAAATTCAGATCAAAATCTTGTGGAGAAAATTTGTGAATTGATTAAAATTCATGACGAAGAAATTTCAGTTGCCGAAATCGGAAAACTTTTAAATCTCTCGCAGCGTTTACTTCAAATTAAATTTAAAACGGCAACCGGACTTACAATAAAAAATTATATTCAAATTCTGAAGTTTAGAAAATCGGTCGATCAAATGATTAATATGGATGTATCAAAAATGAATTTGACTGAAATTGCGCTTTACAACAAATATTTTGACCAATCTCATTTTATAAAAAAGTTTAAAGACGTTACTAAAACAACTCCAAAAATGTTCAATCCTGACTTGTATTTTCTTTCTCAAAAGAGATAAGATTTCGCATTTGTACAATTTTGTTAAACTTGATTGATTTATTTTTGCAAAATCATTAATCATCAATCATCAAAATGAAAATCATCAATTACATTTTTCAATTAAAAATATTTTTTGCTGGAATACTATTCTTTCAGATTCAAAATGCTATTTCTCAAGAAGAAAAAAGCTCAGAATTGTACAAAATTATTATGTCGCGAGACAGTCTTCTTTTTAATGTCGGTTTTAATACTTGCGACATTTCTGTATCCGAAAGCCTTTGCAGCGATCAGTTAGAATTTTACCACGATAAAAACGGACTTTCTAACAAAGCGGACTTTGTAAAAACAATGAAAAGCGGTTTATGCGCCTCTCCATCAACGTATCAATCTAGAAGAGAATTAATTGACGAAAGCAATAAAATTTATCCGTTATATAAAAATGGAGTTCTGTACGCTGCTTTACAAACTGGAATTCATTATTTCCATGAAAATAAAACAAACAAAGGCGAACCATTTTTAAAGGAAAATGAAAAACTAGTTGGAAAAGCAAGATTTTCACATCTTTGGGTTTTAGAAAATAATGTTTGGAAATTAAAACGAATTTTAAGTTACGATCATGAACCAACTAACTCTATAGAAGAAAAAAGCGCTCTTTTTGACAATGATCTGGAAACCGAAAAATGGCTAAAAGAAAATAATGTTCCAGCTTTAGGTCTTGGCATAATTTCGGAAGGAAAACTAAAACAAATTAAAACTTTTGGAAAACTAAAACGAGATGTTCCTGCTCCTTATAATACCATTTGGAATGTAGCTTCACTGACAAAACCTGTAACTGCAATTGTCACTTTAAAATTGGTTTCTCAAGGAAAATGGAATTTAGACGAACCTCTTTATAAATATTGGACAGATCCAGATATTGCAAAAGACTCAAATCTTAAATTATTGACTACGAGAATTGTTTTAAGTCACCAAACTGGTTTTCCCAATTGGAGGTCTTTTAACGAATCTGGAAAATTGGATTTTAAATTTAAACCAGGAACAAAATACCAATATTCTGGTGAAGGTTTTGAATATTTAAGAAAAGCTTTGGAGAAAAAATTTGGTAAAACACTAGATCAACTTGCTTCAGAATTGATTTTTAAACCATTGCAAATGAATGACTCTCAATTGATTTGGAATGACAAAATTGATCTTTCAAGATATGCCGTTAATTATGACAAAGACGGAAATGCGTACGAACCAACAAAAAATAAAACCGCAAGTGCTGCCGACGATTTGCTAACTACTGTTGGAGATTACGGAAAGTTTCTTTGCAGTGTAATGAACAGCGAAGGTTTAAGTCAGAACGTTTTTAATGACATGATTTCTCATCAAGTTGAAACCAAGAAAAACAAATATTTTGGTTTAGGTTTTGAAATCTACGATTTAGGAAATGATAATTATGCTTTATCTCACGGCGGAGCAGATAAAGGTGTGCAAACGCTATTTTTTTTACTTCCAAAAACTAGGCAAGGTTTAATTATTTTTACAAATGTAGACGATGGTTATAAAGTTTACGCAAAGCTTATAGAACACTTTTTAGGAGAAGATGGAAAAAAGTTAATTGATATTGAAACCAAATCGTAAATCGGTCGTCTAACAATTTGTGGACATTAATTTATATCATTTGAAAAAATCGAAATTTCGATTTAAATTACTGAATATCTTTTTGTTACAATGTTTCAATCATCAATCAAAAACGAATTATTTCATTAATCCAAAACCATCATCATGAAAAAATCAATCCAACTTATTCTGCTTTTTGTTGCTTTTCAATTCAGCACATTAAGCACTTTTGCTCAAGAGAAAGCAAAGCAAATCGAACAACTTTTAAATAAATACAACGAATACGGACAATTTAACGGTTCGGCTTTGGTGGCTGAAAATGGGAAAGTCATTTTCAAAAAAGGATTTGGTTCGGCAAATATGGAATGGAATATTCCAAATCAACCCGATACAAAATTTAGATTAGGTTCTATTAGCAAACAATTTACAGCGCTTTTAATTGTAAAATTAGCTGAGGAAGGAAAATTAAAATTAGACGTTCCGATTACTACTTATTTGCCAGATTATCCAAAAGAAAACGGAGATAGAATTACGACACATCATTTATTGACGCATACTTCTGGAATTCCAAATTATACCAATGCACCAAATTTCTTTAAAGATAAATCTCGAAATCCTTACACACCTGAAGAATTTGTAAAAACATTTTCAAGTCTTCCGCTCGAATTTACTCCTGGCGAAAGATTCAATTACAGCAATTCTGGTTATTTTTTACTGGGTTATATTATAGAAAAAGTTTCAGGCAAAACATACGAGCAATATTTACAGGAAATTATTTTTACGCCTTTAAAAATGGTTAATTCTGGTTACGATCACAGCGACGTAATTTTAAAAAACAGAGCCGCTGGTTATGAAAAACACGGAAAACAAATTGTAAATGCGGCGTATCTTGACATGAGTATTCCGTATGCGGCTGGATCTTTATATTCTACTGTAGAAGATTTGTACTTATGGGATCAGGCGCTTTACACAAATAAATTGCTTAACGCAAAGAGTATGGAATCGTTATTCAAACCCTATATTTCTGCTGGAAGAGCTTTTTACGGTTACGGGTGGTTTATTGATGATGTTGAAAATGGCGACAAAGGCAAACTAAAAACTATCGGACACGGAGGCGGAATTAATGGTTTTAATACAATTATTTCAAGATATCCTTCTGATAAAAATTTGATTGTTTTATTGAATAATACTGGCGGAACTGTTTTAGGCGAAATGAACGACGCCATTCGTGCTATTTTATACAATCAGCCTTTTAATCAGCCGAAGAAATCATTGGCTTTAGATTTATTAGATATTTATAACGAAAAAGGTGCTGCAACTGGAACTGAAACTTATAAAAAACTAAAGAATGATCCTTCTTATGCCATCAAAGAAAACGATATGAATCGTGTTGGATATCAGTTATTGCAAGACGGAAAAAAGAAAGAAGCTATCGAAGTTTTTAAAATAAATGTAGAAACTTTTCCAAAATCTGGAAATGCTTATGATAGTCTTGGTGAGGCTTATTTAGCTGATGGAAATAAGAATTTAGCTATTGCGAATTATAAAAAATCGGTAGAATTGGATCCAACGAACGAAAACGGAAAAAAAGTTTTAGCTGAGATTTCGAAGTAATTTTTTTTAAAGGGACAAAGGTTCAGAGTTGCAAAGGTTCAGAGGTTTTTTATAGAAACCTTTGAACCTTTGCTATTAAGTTTCGAATCAACTTGAAACATGAAACTTGAAACATGAAACTACTTCCTAGGTTTCAAAACTAACTTTGTTGAAGTTTTTACAATTTCATCTTTGTTCAATTTCATTTTTCTGAACTTTCCAGCATTGTACATTTCAGCTTGATCGTCGTAATGCTTGCTGAAAGGATTTCCAGATTGTCCTGTTGGCAAAATGCTCCAACTGTTTTCTACATCTGCAAAATCTACAATTCTTCTGGTCGAAGGTCCGCCTTTGGTGTAATACTTTCCTTCTTCATTAAATCCGAAAAATAGATTATTGATTACTTCATTAGAACCTGGTGAATCAAAAGGACCGACATTAAATAATCCTCTTAATGCCGCCACTTTTCCTAGCGGATGTTCGTGTTCTACAGTATGAACTTTTCCCCATTTCCAATCGGAAATATTTTCTCCTAATTGATTCTGAAGCGCAGCAACTGCATCATGAAATGATTTTGAAACTATATCTTTTCTGGTTTCTTTGATGTTTTTTGTTTTAATATTATCCCACCAAACCGAATTCTCATTCTTAATTTGATTGGCAATAACCTGTTTTCCAAGAGAAATTCCGGTAAACAAACCAAAATTTTCTTTACCCATTTCGTCTTCAAAAGTATTTTTCATGTACAGATAAATCCATTTGTTGTAAATGGTCGGTGCAACATCTTCTAAGTTTGTTGTTCCTTTCCAAGATTTTAAAACTGTAATGACTTCTTTTTCTTTGTTTGAAAGTGATTTTTCATCCAAACTTGAAATCAAATCTTTAATCACGCCAACTGCAACATCAGACGTATTGTCATAAATCATTTTGCTGATTGCTCCTTTATCCCAATCTGATTTTGCGTCTAAAATTCCTGAAATTCTTTTAGCGCGATCTTCTGGCAAATAATATCCTGGATATAAAAAACCATTATCAATTGCTTCCGGCTGATTATTAGCAGAATAAACATAACCCCATTTCGGATTTTCTGCCGAAGGATTCTGTTCGAAATCTAAAAACTTCGTAATATCATCTTTACCGCTTGAGCCTTCTAAAATCAAATGCGTATTGACTCCTTCATTGTGTCGATACAATTTGCCGCTCGCCCACCAACCAACATTTCCTTTGGCATCTCCGTACATAACATTTAATCCTGGCGCAGCAATTAGGCTAACAGATTTTTTAAAATCAGCAATGCTTTTAGCATGCGAAAGTCCGTAAGCAGCGTCTAAAATTTGAATCGGTTCTCTAGTGTAAGTCCACGACATTGCAATCGGATTTTTCTTTTCTAAACGTTCCATCAAATCATTCATAATTGGACCGTGACGCGTTATTTTAAATGTCATAACAACATCCGAAGAATCTTTTACTTTTATGGTTTTCTTTCTGATTTCGTATTTACTAAAACCTGTCGGAGTTTGATATTGAGAAACATCACCATCTTTATTTTTTTCCTGATAAAAATCGATATCATCATTTTCAAACATCGTTAAACCATACGCATAATCTCTGTTATGCGCTAAAAGTGGAAATGGAGTTCCAGCCAAATAACAACCATATAATTCGTGCTTTGGCGTTACTATATGCGCTTCGTACCAAGTGGCAGGCTGCGAAAACCCAATATGCGGATCATTCGCAAAAATAACTTTTCCAGTTTTTGATTTCTGCGGCCCTACAACCCAACTATTACTTCCAACAAAAGGCGGAATCGGAGACTGATCCAACATTGCTGAAATCGATTTTGAAATCTCGGTATATTCTTCTGTTTTCTCTTTTGAGATTCTAATTCTTGTATTATTAAATTCGCCATCAATACCTAAATCCTTCAAGTATGCAACTCCGTATTTGTTTTTAATATCGGTTAACAACGGATCTGTTTTCTGAGCCATCGCAAAACTAAAAGACATATATCCGAAAATGTTATAAACGTCATTTATCGTAAACTTTTGCTTTTTTACTCCAACCAAAGTAAATTCTATTGGCGTTACTCCTTCTTCTAAATATTGATTAATTCCATCCAAATAAGCTTGAGTCAATTTATAGCTTTCACTGTTTTTATCCAATTTTGCTATGGCTTTCGTCGAAGCTTCTTCAATACCAATTCCTGCAAAAAATTTATCATTTTTAAGCGCAACTCCACCGAAGATTTCAGATAAACGTCCAGGTGCAATTCGGCGTAGTAATTCCATTTGCCATAATCTTTCTTGAGCGTGTACGTAACCTAAAGCCGTCATCGCATCTTTTTCTGAATCTGCATAAATGTGAGGAACTCCAAAATCATCAAAATAAACTGTCGTTTCTTTTTCTAAATTTTTCAGTTTTAATTCCCCTTCATATTTTGGTTTTAAATGAAAAATATAGGCACACAAACCAATTGCTAACAGCGCAATGACAACCACTAAAACGAGCAGGATTTTTTTAATTATTCTCATATTCTAAAAAAAGATAAAAATTCAAAAATGATATAACTTTTCTCAAAAATCTTATAAAAGAAAGATTCTTTAAAAGCCTAAATTTATGTATTTAAAATTAATCCTATAAATGTCCATCTATAAAAAAATAGCGATTGGAGTAATTTCTTTACTCGTAGTTGTAATTCTGGCAAATGTCGGACTGAATTACTGGATCAAAAAACAGCTTCCGATTATTATTCACGAGAAAAATAATACCGCATATAATATCAATTATGAAAAGATTGAAGTTTCTCTTTTTTCTCGAAATATCTACGCGCAGACCTTATTGGTAAATCCGAAAAATGAGCCTAAAGACAGCAAAAATGGACTTTTTTCTAAAATTGAATCTATCACAATAAAACATTTCAATATTTGGGATTTGGCTTTTCGCGATATTATTCAGGCAGAAAGTATTATCATCAACAAGCCAAGAATTATTTTATACAAAAAAGGCGAAAAATTAATCAATAACAGCAAAAGCATTCAGAAGGAAATTGTTGATCCGTTTCGAAAAATTGTTGCGGTTTCAAATATTTACTTGAATGACGGAACGGTTGATGTAGTTTCTCTTGATACTCAAAAACCGATTTTCAGTGTCAAAAAAATTCTTTTGAAACTAGAAGGAATTTTAATAACCGACGCCACTTTAAAAGAAAAAATTCCGATTCAATATAAAAGTTATGCTTTGGTAATTGACAGTTTATTTTATAGACCAAGCGCCTTTTATCATATCAATATTGGAAAAATAAGTACGGAAAAGAATTTTCTTAAAATCAACAACTTCTCTAATATTCCGCAATTTGACAGACCGAATTTTGTAAAACGATTAGAAAAAGAAAAAGATATTTATACCTTAAAATTCGATTCTGCACAAGTTGCCAAAATGGATTGGGGTTTTAAAAATGATCGCTTTTTCTTCAAAGCAAATTCATTAGTCATCAATCATTTTGACGCTAATATTTATCGCGGAAAAATGCCAAAAGACGATTTGAGCAAAAAATATCTTTATAATCATTTGCTTCGAAATATAAAATTTCCGCTTCAAATTGATACGCTTCAGGTTTTAAAATCTAAACTGGTTTATGAAGAAGAAATTGATTTTTCTAAAGGTCCTGGAGTTTTAACTTTCGATAAATTCAATTTGCAGGCAACTAATTTGCGAAGTGGTTTTGGATTGAAAAAAACGGCTGATGTAAAAATCAAAGTAAAAACCATTTTCATGAAAAATTCTCCGCTCGATGTCGATTGGAGTTTTAATGTTCTAGACAAAAACGATGGTTTTCATATTCAAGGTGTGATTTCAAATTTTGATGTTCGAGCAATGGGGCAATTTAGCAAACCCTATATGAATGCTTCATTTACTGGGGTTTTCAATAAATATCGTTTTAATTTCTATGGAAATGATAATATCTCAAAAGGAAATGCTTCGCTAGATTATGATGATTTGAAAGTGAAATTATACAAAAAGAAAAATCCTGAAAAAGAAGCCAAACTCAAATCTGCAATCGCCAATCTATTGGTTAAAAACGATTCTAAAGACAAAGCTAAAACTGCTGAAGTTGAAATAGAACGAATTCAAGAAAAATCATTCTATAATTTCCTATGGCGAAGTATTGCTGAATCATTGAAGAAGATTTTGATATAGATTTTTTATAGCCACGAATTCACGAATTATTTTTAAACGAATAGATTAAAAGAAAATTCGTGAATTCGTGGCTATAAAAACTTTACCCGCAAACCTGACAATTATCAGTTTTTAAAAAAAATTATTGTTTTTCATTTGCCTTTATTTTAATCTGAAGACAAATGACAAAAACACCCTTACACACTTTTCATATTCCGGTAATGGGACTTGCCTATACGATAGACAGCCCGATACGAGTGGCGCAATATGGGATTTCGTCTGTTGTTGCTCTCGCCGATGATGATTTGATCGAGAAAATGCGTAATTTTTATAGCACAAAATTCAACATTCCGTACGAAGAAATCACTCAAAAATTTCATGACTATCGCGCAGAAAGAATAACTTCTTACTTAAATTTAGTTGACAAAATTGTAAAAGAAAAATTCGAAAATTTCAAAACTGAATTAGCAGAAAGCAAAACCGCTCTTGAAAATTTTATGTCGATGCTACCTAACACTTCTGACATTAAAAAAGGTTTTCAGAATTTAATGGATGACGGAATCGCTTTTAAAGAAAACATTCAACATTATATTGAATCGCATCTTTTTCCGGGAGAAATTGATGTGAACATTATGACGAAATTGGACAAAGATAACTTTGTAAAAAACGAACAGCTTCCAATTGATTTTAATGATGCTCACGCAGCTTTGCGCGGATTTGCAAATAGTAATCTAGAATCGTCTGTTGTGCTTTCTGCCGGAATGAATCCGAGATTGTTTGGTTACTTCGAAAACTTCAAAGATTTTTTTCCGAATGAAAAAAACGAACTTAAAAAGAAAATCATTCTAAAAGTAAGTGATTTTAGATCGGCAATGATTCAGGGAAATTTCCTTGCTAAAAAAGGACTTTGGGTTTCAGAATATAGAATTGAATCAGGATTGAACTGCGGTGGCCACGCCTTCGCTACAGACGGACTTCTTTTAGGTACCATTTTAGAGGAATTCAGGCAAAAAAAAGAACAATTAGTACAATCTGCCCATGATTTAATGATTAAAGCTTTACAGCTAAAAAATCAAGTTTTTCCTGAAAAGCCTTTAGATTTAAAAATTACAGTTCAAGGCGGTGTTGGAACTTCAGAAGAACATGAGTTTTTATTAGACCAATACAAAGTTGATTCTGTTGGTTGGGGATCTCCTTTTTTACTAGTTCCTGAAGCTACTTCTGTCGATCAGGAAACTCGAAATTTATTGATGAATGCCAAAGAAGATGATTTCTATTTAAGTAATATTTCGCCTTTGGGAGTTCCCTTTAATACTTTGAAAGGAACTACAAACGAATTTTTAAAACAAAAAAGAATTCACGAAAACAAAGCTGGAAGTTCTTGCCCGAAGAAATTCTTAGCGCTAAGCAAAGAATATGATCCTCATGGAATTTGTACGGCTTCAAAAAAATATCAGGATATTAAACTAGAAGAATTAGAGAGCAAAAAAGATACTTTATCTACTGAAGAATTCGAAAAAAGCAAAATTAAAATCACAGAGAAATCTTGTTTGTGTGTTGGTTTAGCGAATGCTTCTTATCTTGAAAATGACATCAAAATAAAAGGTCAGGCACAAGGCGTTGTAATTTGCCCTGGTCCGAATTTGGCTTATTTTGATCAGGAGGTTTCTTTGAAAGAAATGCTTCAGCATATTTATTATGGAAAATCGGTTATAAGAACAAACGACCGCCCGAACTTATTTATTAAAGAATTAAAAATGTATGTTGCTTATTTCAAAAACGAAATTGAATCTATTTCTTCTGAAATTTCTACAGCACAACTTAAAAAATGGAATACTTTTAAATCTAATCTGTTAGATGGAATTGAGTATTATAAAAATTTATTTGAATCGACGACAGTCTTTAAGGGCGATCTAAATCAACTCGATTCTTGTAAATCAGAATTAGTTGATATTAAAATTCCCGTTTCCGAGCTGGTTTAAAAATGAAAACCCCAAATTATTTCTAATTTGGGGTTTGTTTTTTATTTATAGAAAAATTATTCTTTTTTCTTGTTCTTGCTGTCAATAACAGCTCCTGTTCCAGTTCCTAAAGCAGCACCGGCTAAACCACCAATAATAGCACCTTCGCCTTTTTTCTTGCTGACAATTGCTCCAGTTGCAGCACCAACTCCGGCGCCAATTACGGCACCTTTAGCAGTTGCACTCCAACCTTTCTTTTTGGTCGTTGTGGTCGTAGTTGTTGCTTGTCCATTTGCAGGCTGCTGTACAACAACAACTTTTTCAGATTCAACTTTCTGCTCTTCTTTTATCTTCGCCATTTCAGTCTTCATTGAATCGATAACACGTTGTTTGTTAATCTCAACTTTCATTGAATCAATACTGGCTTGTTTGGCTTTATTTATATCTTCTTTGCTTTGATGTTGGCAAGAAGTAAAAATTATTGCTGCTAATAAAATATATAAGCCTTTCATGATTGTAGTTATTTAAAATTATACACTACAAAATACGGAATATCTGCTATAATGATTATTACAGAATTTTTTCGAAAGTTTATAACATTAAAAGATTTTGTGTTTTAAACTGAATAAATTTAATCTCGCAAAGGCGCAAAGTCGCAATGATTTTTTCACGCAGATTTAGAAAGATTTAAGCAGATGTTCACAGATTATTAAATAAAAATCATTTTAAATCTGCTAGAATCTGCAAAATCTGCGTGAAATAATTTACTTCCCTAAAATTCCTTTTTTCAAAATCTGTCCAAAATCATACATGTCTTCATATGAAGAATACAAAGGAACTGGCGCAAGACGAATAACGTTTGGTTCTCGCCAATCTGTGATGACTCCGTTTTTCATTAAATAATCGAATAAACTTCGTCCTTGTCCATGTAGGAAAACAGATAATTGTGAAGCTCTTTCTTCTGGATTTGAAGGTGTAATTATTTCAAAAGTACTTTCTACTTCTTTATCAATTTCGTGAAGAATAAATTCTAAATATGAAGTAATATGATCGCGTTTTGCAATTAAGGCGTCCATGCCAACCTCAGCAAACATTTCTACAGAAGCTAAATAAGGTGCTAACGAAAGAACTGGTAAATTACTAATCTGCCATCCATCTGCTCCGTGAACTGGATCAAAATTTGGTTCCATTTTAAAACGGCGTTCTTTGTTGTGTCCCCACCAACCTGCAAAACGTGGTAAATCTGGATTGTTATGATGCCTTTCGTGAACGAAACAGCCAGAAGCATTTCCTGGTCCAGAGTTCATATATTTATAACTGCACCAAGCAGCGAAATCTACATTCCAATCGTGAAGTTCTAATTTGATATTTCCTGCAGCATGTGCTAAATCCCAACCCACTTTTGCTCCTGCTTTTTGTCCGGCAGCAGTAATGGTTTTTATGTCGAAAACTTGTCCTGTATAATAGTTTACTCCGCCAATTAGAACTAGAGCCAACTCATCTCCTACTTCTTCAATTTTTGCGAGAACATCTTCTAAACGAATATTATGTTCGCCTTCGCGACGTTTGATTTCTACGATTGCATCTTCTGGTTTATAACCATGAAAATGAACCTGGCTTTGGAACATATATTGATCTGATGGAAAAGCTTTTTCTTCGCAAATAATTTTGTAACGTTTTCCTTTTGGCTGATAAAATGAAACCATCAATAAATGAAGATTTACTGTCAAAGTATTCATTACAGTAACTTCAGACGGAAGTGCTCCTACAATTTTGCTTAAAGGTTCAGAAAATCTTTCCTGATAATCCCACCAAGGTTTCTCGGCATAAAAATGACCTTCAACGGCAAGTTCCGCCCAGTCATTCATAACTTCATCAATATAAGCTTTGGTACGTTTTGGTTGTAATCCTAATGAATTTCCAGTAAAGTAAATAACTCGTTTGTCATTCACTTTTGGAAATATAAATTGTTCCTGATAATGGTTTAATGTGTCTTTTGAATCTAGCTCTCGTGCAAATTCGCGTGTATTTTGAAAAGTCATTGTGTTTTTGTTTTGGACGCTAAAATAACAAAAATTGTTTGTTTTGTTTCAGGTTTAAAGTTTCAAGTTGATATATCTTGTGTGATTTAACGCAAAGTTCGCAAGGATTTTTTGCTCAGTTTGTGTTTATCAAATGTAAAAGAACGCAAAGCTTTGTGAACTTAGCGTTTGTAAACGTTAATCTTGATAAAAAACCTTTGCGAACTTTGCGTTAAATCACACAACGAACTTCAAAACTTGAAACCATTAAAAACAAAAAACCCGACAAGTCTCAAAAACTCGTCGGGTCTTTTTATACTATAAATTCTAATTAAAGAATTAACATCGCATCTCCGTAAGAATAGAATTTGTATCCTTCTTTGATCGCTTCTTCGTATGCTTTTTTCATTAAATCGTGACCACAGAAAGCAGAAATCATCATTAACAATGTTGATTTTGGTGTGTGGAAGTTTGTAATCATACAGTTTGCAATACTGAAATCGTGAGGAGGGAAAATGAATTTATTTGTCCATCCTTCGTAAGGATTTAAAGTATTTGCAGAAGAAACTGAACTTTCGATTGCACGCATAGAAGTTGTTCCTACAGCACAAATACGTTTTTTCTTTGCTTTTCCTTCGTTTACAATATCACAAGCTGCTTGAGTAATGATTAATTCCTCAGAATCCATTTTATGTTTAGATAAATCTTCAACCTCAACTGGGTTAAAAGTTCCTAAACCAACGTGTAAAGTTACCTCAGCAAAATTTACTCCTTTGATTTCTAATTTTTTCAAAAGGTGTTTTGAGAAGTGTAAACCAGCAGTTGGCGCCGCTACAGCTCCTTCTTCTTTTGCGTAAATAGTTTGGTATCTTTCAGCATCTTCTGGAGTAACATCTCTGTTGATGTATTTAGGAATTGGAGTTTCTCCAAGTTCTGTCAATTTGTTTCTGAATTCTTCATAAGAACCATCGTATAAGAAACGTAAAGTTCTACCACGAGAAGTTGTATTGTCAATTACCTCAGCAACTAATGAATCATCATCGCCAAAATAAAGTTTGTTACCAATACGGATTTTTCTAGCAGGATCTACTAAAACATCCCAAAGACGTTGCTCAGAATTTAATTCTCTTAATAAGAAAACCTCAATTCTCGCTCCAGTTTTTTCTTTGTTTCCGTACAAACGTGCAGGGAAAACTTTTGTATTATTTAAAATTAAAACGTCTCCGTCATCAAAATAGTTGATAACGTCTTTAAACATTTTATGTTCGATAGTGTTTTTTTGACGGTCAATTACCATTAAACGAGATTCATCTCTATTTTCTGCTGGAAATTCAGCCAAAAGTTCTTTCGGTAAATTGAAATTGAAGTGTGATAATTTCATATTTGAATTGTTGATTTTAGAGTGTAGATTTTAGATTTGTTTATCTAAAATTTTAAATCGGATGCAAATATACGATTGTGAGATAGGCGTTGTCAAGTGTTTTGACGTTTATTTTTAAAAGTCCTTGATTTTGTGGTGTTTTCGTAACCATTAAAAATGCGTTTTTTGAACCATATAAGAAATATAAGTTCATTTAAAAAAGTTCCAAAGCTGCAAAGTGACAAAGTTTCTGAGGCTTTAAAAAACTGTCAGGTGTTTACTTTTTAGATAAGCATAAAAAAAACCTCTGGTATCAATCAGAGGTTATATTATTAAGCTTTATTTAAATGAACTTATATTTCTTATATGGTTCAAAAAAAATTACAATTCTGAGATTTGAAAGTTCAATGCTTTTAAATCATTCCAGAAATCTGGGTATGATTTAGAAACTACTTCGGCATCATCAATAATAATTGGAACTTTAATTGCTAAAGGAGCAAATGCCATTGCCATACGGTGATCATTATATGTCGCAATGTGAACATCGTGATTAATAACTCCTGAACGCTTTAAAGTTAAGCTGTCATTGGTTACAGAAATATCTGCTCCTAATTTTGTAAGCTCGATTCGTAATGCTTCAAGCCTATCTGTTTCTTTAATTTTTAAGGTATGAAGTCCAGTCAAGTGGCATCCAATTCCTAAACCTAAACAAGTTACCACAATAGTTTGAGCAATATCTGGCGTGTTGTTCAATTCAAAATTTACATCTTGATAATTGAAACCAGCTACTTTTTCCAAAGTCATTTTATTGTTTTGGAAAGTCGTTTTCACACCCATTTTTTCATAAAGAGAAACTAATTCTGAATCTCCTTGAAGACTGTTTTCTTTATAACTGCTTAAAGTAATTTTTGCAGCATCAGATAATGCAACTAAACTAAAGAAATAAGAAGCAGAACTCCAGTCAGATTCTACAACCATTTCTTTTGTTTCAACCGCTTCTTTAGGATAAACTTTAATTACATTTCCTTCAAAACTTGTTTTAATATCTAAATCCGTTAACAAAGCTAATGTCATTTTGATATATGGAATTGAAGTGATTTCTCCTTCTAAAGTCAATTCTAAACCATTATCTAATTTTGAAGCAACTAACAAAAGAGCCGAAATATATTGACTGCTTACATTGGCTGCCAAAGTTACTTTTGAAGCCGTAACTTTTTTTCCTTTAATTCTGATTGGCGGATAACCTTCTTCTTTTTCATAAGAGATTTCAACACCTAATTGCTCCAAAGCTTCAACCAAGATTTTGATTGGACGCTCTTGCATTCTGCTTGAACCAGTCAAAACCACTTCTCTTCCTTCGTTTACCGAAAAATAAGCAGTTAAGAAACGCATTGCAGTTCCTGCATGGTGAATGTCTACAATTTCGTCATTTCCTGCCAAGGCTTTTTGCATTACTTCGCTATCGTCAGAGTTTGAAGTATTGGCTAAAGTAATATTTGGGAATAATGCTTTTAATAGTAATAAACGATTCGTTTCGCTTTTTGAACCTGTGATATTGAGTTGCGAATCATCAATTATGAATGATGAATTCGTCGTTAATTTTAAATTCATGATATTAGTTATGAGTTGCGAATTATGAGTAACATAATCCAAGCGCGCAATTTACCACTCCTCGTCCGTAAATCAAAATTCACGCTGAAATTTCACAATTATTTCAATTTATCGTTGTTTTTGTGACGATCTTTATCTCTAACCGATTTTAAATCCATTTTTTTGTCAAAAGCCGCTTGTAAATCGATTCCTGTTTGATTTGCCAAACATAAAACCACAAAAACAACATCTGCTAATTCTTCACCTAAATCTTTGTTTTTATCGCTTTCTTTTTCAGATTGTTCTCCGTAACGACGCGCAATGATTCTAGCAACTTCACCAACTTCTTCTGTAAGCTGCGCCATATTGGTCAATTCGTTAAAGTAACGAACACCGTGTTCTTTTATCCAAGTATCAACATCTAACTGTGCATTTTTCAAATCCATCTTCTAGGTCTTTTTAAGAATTATTTTGTCATTTTGAATTTCGATTATTTTCTGAAAAAAGTCTTTTATCATGCTATAATCTTCAGCTGCAAAGATAGCTTTACTTATTTCTTGTGTCACTTTAATTTGTATTTGATTTTCATCAGACATAATATTCATTGTATAAGAAGCTGCTTTGTCTTCCATTACGATTCTTATCGGAGAAGGCAATGATTCTACTGTATAGCCTTTTGGTATTTGCAAAAACATATTAAATCTTCGTTGTTCTGGAAAACCAAAATAAATTGGCATTTGCCTTTTTTCTAGTTTAAATGGATTGCTTTTGTAAGCAAAAAACAATAACGGATTTACAAATAATTTTCCTCCAATTATATCGTACGCTTTATCGATACTGAAAGAAGCTTTTTCCATAACTGGCTTTGATAAATCTTGATTTTCAGCCCTGTAATCTTCTATTTCGATGCCATTAAACTGCTGTTCAAATTTTTCTATGTTGCTCTCATTAGTTTTAGTACCGTATTTTTCTCTAAAAATCAAAGCATTATAATCTGTTTTTTGCAAAGACAAACTTCCTTCTAATTTCGCTTGCTCCGGATCTATAAATGCACTGACAGTATTATTTATTACCGAGAATTGGGTTGGAATTAATTCTACTTCTTGACTATTTCCGTTTTCTTTTATCAATCTTCCTTTCCAATTTAAAACATTTAATGGAAGAATATTTGGAACTGTAAACTTACTGGTTGCATCTAATAAAATCTGTTTTCCATCTATTTCTGCAGCCGCTATAAGATAATTGAAAACCGTTCTGTTAGGAAAAACTGAAACTCCATTTTCTACCGTACTTACCAAAACAGGATCAACTTGTATCTTTGCTGCTTTTAGCATAGAAATCAGCAAAAGATTGATTTCTGCAGTATTTCCTGTTTTTTCTTCGAATGCTTTTTTTACACCTTTATCAACATAATAGCCTTTCTTCTTATTCCAGTTCATTCTGTTTTGAACGAACTTAAAAATGGTATCCAATCGCTCTCTGGGAGAATTTTTGTTGATTAAAATTTTCTTTAAATCCTCTTCAAAAAAATTTCTGTTTCCCAATTCTTTTGCAAAATCAGCATTTTTATAAGTTGACTCGGCTACACCTTCCCAAGTTTTGGTAAAGTTTACGACTGGTTTATCTGGAAATCTTTTTAGCTCTAATTCGTTTTGAATTGAACCTTTGAAATTGTTTATGTTATTGACATAGTTTTCATCTTGAAGTGCTGGAACATCAACTCCTGAGTATAAACTATTAATTTGTTTATAATTACTTCCATAAACTTGTTTAATAGGCTGAACATCGGCAGTCATTTCTGGTTTATATGTTCCAACAAGAAGTGTTTTATAAATAAAGAACTCTGGAATTTCAGATTTATATTCGAAATAATTTACTGGAATCTCGTATTGAAAATCAAAATCTGGAAGACGAACCAAATCCTCTGATTTCAAAGTATATTTAAATTCGATTACCGAACCTACTTTTACATTGGGTAAAGCGATTGAGGCAACATTCCAATTTTTATTTACTTTTTCTTTAAAGCTACCTTCGCTATTCAGCTTTGTTTTTACTATTGCTCCGTTTTCAAGATTGTATGTTGCAGCATCAGAAAAAGAAACTTTGTCGTCTCTCAAATTTTCATAACCAACATAATAAGAAACTTTTTGGGTCGCCCAGCTTAAACCTTCTTTTTTATAAATTTTTACCCGAAACTCATACACATGATTAGCAAGAAATCCGCTTTGCTCATTGTAAGTAAAAAAAGTTCTCCCTTTTTTAAATAAAATCGCGGCTGGCGCGGCAGTGTCTTTGGGATTTACCTTTTCCTGCAATTCCTGGACTGTTACTTTTCCTAATTCAAACTTTTGAGCATTAATTCTGGTAAGGGAGAAAATTAAAAAAAAGAAAACAGCAAGGGAACGAGAATTCATTGGTTATATTTTTTTGAGAATAATTTTTTGGTCTAGACTAACAATCATCTTTTGAAAAAGCATTTTTAAAGAATCATAGTCCTCTGCGGCAAAAGTACTACTGTTTATGTCTTTAGAAAAACTAAACTGAATTTTGTTGCCATCTTTCATAATATTCATCATTACTATAATGGAGTTATCTTGAAAAACATATTTTGCAGGTTTTGGAAGTGATTCTACATCATAACCTTCTGGCATTTCTAAGTTAACCAGAATCTTTTCCTGATTTGGATAACCAAAATAAATTTCCATCTGTCTTTTTTCTTGAACGAAAGGATTTTTCGTTTTTGCATAAAACAGCAACGGATTTATAAATAACTTTCCGCCAATGCTTTCTACAAAATTATTGGTTTCAAAAGCGAACGTTTCTAAAATTGGATCCGAGAGATTGGTAATTTTATTACTTACCGAATAGTCAGAAATTTTTAAATCACCTAATTGCTGTTCTAATTTTTCAATATAATCCTGCTGATTTTTAGCTCCATTCTGAACTCTAAATCTATAAGCATCATAATCGGTACGCTGAATTCTGATTTTACCATCTATCTTTCCATTTGGATTTATTGTAGCGACCATATTCGAAATTTCTTTTGAAGCTTTAGAAGGAACCAAATCAATTTCTTTCGAATTTCCATCGCTTTTAATTAATCTTCCTTTCCAGTTTAAAACATTCAATGGCAAAATATTTGGCGAAGTATATTTCTTGGAAGCGTCGAGCAGAATTTGTTTTCCGTCAATTTCTGCGCATGCAATTAAATAATTAAAACCCGTTCTAGTAGGATAAACCGGAACACCATTTTCAATTGTACTTACCAAAACTGGGTTGGCATCTACTCCTGCCAATTTCAACATGTTTAGTAATATGAAATTGATTTCGGCAACATTTCCTGTCTGTTCTTTGTATGCTTTCTCAACTCCTTTTTTTGAAAAACAACTGTTAATCTCATTCCAATTCATTTTATTTTGAACGAACTTAAAAATGATATTTGTTCTTTCTTCTAATGATTCTACGTTACCGAGCAGCTTTTTCACATCTTCTAGAAGAAAATCTCTTTTGCTGAGTTCTTTTCCAAAATTTTCATCTTTAAAAATCGTCGTTGCAACGCCTTCCCAAGTAATCGTAAAATCTTTTACAGGTTGTTCGGGCATTCGAATGCGTTCTAACTCATGTTTAATAGAACCTCTATAATTTTCTAAATTATCAACATAAGGTTCTTCTAATAAGGCGGGAATATTTTTTCCTGAATAAAAAGCATTTATCTGTTTATAACTTAGTTTTCGGGTTTGCCCATATTCGTTATCAAAACTCTGGTTTCCGTTTCCAAGTTTTGCATCGTTTTCTATTTTATTTTTTCCCGTCAGAATGGTTTTATAGATATAAAATTCTGGGAATTCTGTTTTATACTCAAAATAATCTACAGGAATATCAAATTGAAAATCAAAATCAGGAAACTCTCCAATATTTTCAGATTTTAAAACGTATTTGTATTCTATAACAGATCCGACTTTGACATTAGGAAGTGTTATTGTTTTTTCATTCCAATATTCATTAATTTTTTTCTTGAACTGACCTTGGCTTTCAAGTTTGGTTTTTTCTACTTTCCCGTTTTCCAAATTGTACGTTACTGCATTCGAAAACTCTAACATGTCTTCTCTTAAGTTTTGGTAACCAACATAGTAATGTACTTTTTGATCTGCCCATTTCAATCCTTCTTTCTTATAAATTTTAATTTTAAATTCATAAGTATGAACGGCAGAAAAACCTACTTTTTCATTATATGTAAAAACGGTTTTTCCTTTTTTGAATAAAATGGCGGCAGGCGCCGAAGAATCTACAGGATGTATTTTTTCTTCTAATTCGGCAACAGTAACTTTTCCAAGCTCATATTTCTGAGCTTGGATATTTATTGTACTACAAAATAAGGCAATACAAAACAGCAAAGATCTTAACATGATATTTATATGCGTTTTAGAACTATTTTTTCTGTTTGTTTTGCGATTACTCCTTTATAGTATTCTTTTAGCATTTCATATTGTTCTGTACTAATAATAGCTTCATTAATTTGATTGACAACCATTAATTGCAAAACATTATCATTTGCCAATATATTAAACTTGAAGCTTCCTAAGTTATTTTCCATGTTGTAAGCAACAGGCTGCGGTAATGTTTCTACTGCAAATCCATCAGGAATTTTGATTGTAATATTGAATTTGTCTTGAAACGGATAACCAAAATCTACTGGATATTCGCGCACTTCTTGCTTGAAAGGATTTTTTTCTTGAGCAAAAAACAACATTGGATTTACATATATTTTTCCTCCAATCATTTCAGACAAATCGCCTCCTTTAAAAGAATAAGATTCAATTGTTGGAGATAGCAATTCCTTCTCGTTAGTTCTAGAATATTCGCTTACTTCAATTTTTCTATTATTATTTTCAAGTTTTTCTAGATATTCATCTTCTTTCGATTTTTCGAAATTTTCTCTACTCAACATTGCTCTGTAATCGGTGCACTGTCTTCTAGCTTTTCCGCTTACTTTTCCATCAGCATCAATATCAAAATTCATAAAAACAATATCATTTGATGTTTTATGTGGCATTAAATCTATTTCTTCAGAAGAACCATTTTTTCTAATCAATCTTCCGAAC
Source organism: Flavobacterium notoginsengisoli (assembly GCF_014207905.1). Classification (GTDB taxonomy): domain Bacteria; phylum Bacteroidota; class Bacteroidia; order Flavobacteriales; family Flavobacteriaceae; genus Flavobacterium; species Flavobacterium notoginsengisoli_A. Next base: position 34,639 of record NZ_JACHLB010000001.1, read on the forward strand.
CAGTTTAATGTTCTAAATGGAAGAACGTTTGGCACAGAATATTTATAACTGGCATCTAATAAAATGTATCCTTCTGGAGTTTCAACAGCAGCAATAACATAATTAAAGGCATTTCTGTTTGGAAACAAAGCAATTCCGTTAGAACGTGTGCTTACCAAAACTGGGTTTGCTGTCAAACCTGCAGAACGCAACATTGCTGTAAGCATTAAATTAATATCTGCGATATTTCCTGTTTTATCTTTATATGCTTTTCGCACACCGTTATCACAGCTAAAACCTGTATAACCGTTCCATTTTACATTTCCTTTTACAAAATTTAAGATTGCCCAGATTTTTTCGTTTTGGTTGGTAATTCCTCCCAGAAATTTTTTCAAATCTTCTTCAAAATAACCAGTTTTATTCAATTCTGGACCAAAATCCTCATATTCATAAATTGTTTTCACAACAGAATTCCAGTCTGTAGAAAGTTCCTTAACTGGTTGATTAGGAAAACGAACTAACGATAATTCGTGTTCAACACTTGAAGTATAATTGTCAATATTATTTACATAATCCTCATCTTTTAAAGCAGGAAAATCTTGAGCAACATACGTAGTTTCGGTTTCTACATAATCAATTTTATCGTTATAAAATTCTGTTCTAGAAACAAGTCCAGTTCCTCTTTCTTTACTATTAATTGTTACACTTTTAGGGTTTTTAACAGTAGTTATTTTAGGAAAAATATATCCTTTTTGTCTTGGTTTAAAAACATAATATTCTGGATAAGCTATTTTAAACTCAGAGTAGTTAACTGGAATAGAAGTCTGAAAATCCCAATCACGAACAATAGATTCGCGAGGGCATCTTATAGAATAATGATATTCTATAACAGAACCTTCTTTTACATTTGGCATTGTAATTTTTTTTAGACCTCTAAATTTAGAAAGAGCCTCATCAAAAGAACCATCACTCTTTAGTTTTGTTTTTTCAATCTTTCCATTTACAAGATTGTAAGTAACAGCATCAGAAAAAAATACTCTTTCTTTTAAATTGGTCTGATTGTAATACCAAACACTTTGATTGGCCCACTCGTAACCTTCTTTTTTATAAATCTTAATACGAGCTTCAACATCTGTGACCATTATAAAACCTTCATTCTGGTCAAATTCCATTTTAGACACTCCTTTTTTGTACAAAATGGCAGCAGCAGCTGAAGAATCTTTAGGATGAACTTTCTGCTCTAATTCGGCAATAGAAACTTTTCCTAATTTGAATTCTTGCGAAATCGCTTTGGGAGCGACTAGCAGAATGCAAGACAAGCTAAGTAGTTTAATAATTTTCATTGGTAATTCTTGGTTTGTTTTTGGGTTATGATTCGTTTTAATTCTTGGTTAATATTATTTTGGCATTATCATTTCTAGAAATCTGTTCCATAAATAAACGGTACTCATCATAGTCTTTACTTGAGTATTTCCCTTTATTTAAAAACATCGATCTTTTGTAAGTCAGCTTATTATTTTCTTTTTTTATGATTTCTGTTTTATATTCTCCAAACTTACCTTTAAGTTCATAATTTGAAGGAAGAAATTCGATACTGAAACCTTCTGGAAGATTGATTTCTATTTCATCAGTATCTAAATAACCACGCTGAATTTGAAATGGATTTTTTCTATTTCTTATTCGCTTAATATTGGCTGTTGATTGATTGAATGCATCAACTACAAAAATCATTTTATTACCTGAAATCGCTCCGTAATTTGTGGCACTTAAATGCACATCTTCCGTAAAACGTATATTTTCTTTATCGTTGGTAAAAGTGATTTTACCCAATTTTAAATTATTAATGTTATCCCAATATTCTTTATAATGCTCTTCTTTTTCATTAGGAAGAAAAGTTTCGACTCTCGATTTTTGGGCATATTGGCTTCCTTCTGAAATTATAGCTAACGTTCCTGAAAAATTTCCATCTTTATCAATTGAATAATTTCCTTTTCCGTATTGTTTATTTCCTTTGTCATCGTAAATTTTAGTTCTAACAATTTCTCCACCTTCTGGTTTCACAACTAGGACATCTCGGTCGTCGGTAAAAGTCCCTTGATATCCAAACGGATCGTCTTGACTTGTACATTCTAACCAAACATAGTTATCTCCTGTAGGAATTGCGAGAATCATATGGTTTCCTTGCATAGAAACAAAATCCGATTGAATATCTGTCTTGTATGGATTTCCATATAAAATGGTATTGTATGACGGAACATCCACAACTTGTAGAAGTGCTTTTGTATAATTGGACAATGCTTTACAATCTCCATATCCTAATCGATCTACGTCATTTGCCATCATGGGTTTCCAACCTCCAATTCCAACAGCGATATTTACATATCTAGATTTTTTCTGTACGTAATCGTAAATGATTTTTGCTTTTTTAATCGGATCTTTTTCATCTCCAACAAGTGCTTTTATTTTTACTTTGGTTTCTTCCGGTAAAACTGTTGTCCCGGTTAAAATTTTATCGCCATACCATTTTCCAAATGCTTCCCAAGTAGTTGCCTTACCATCTACTCCTTCCAAGTGAAAATTCTCTAATCCCATCATTACTTTAGGGAAAAGATCTCCATAACTTGGACTCAGATCTTCTGGTTTTTGAGCGGGAATATTTGTTGCTATATAGCTTAATTGAGTATCGGTTTCTGTTGTTTTCTTAATATTGAAATCGGAAAAACGAAATTCTTTCTTTTTAAATCCTAGCTCTTTAGGGAAAGTAACATTTAAAGCACATTTTTGGACACTTAAATAATAGCCTCCCACAAAATACCATTGCGGTATAAAAGCGGTATTTGAAGTTTCAATTTCGCTTGTATAAACAATAGTAAAGGGATATGAAATTGGAGTGTAATCGAGATAGAGAACACGGTTATCTGAGAAAAGTGTACTACCGCTAACAGCGCTTTGATCTCTAAAATCTTTTCGTTTTATTTTTTTTATTTCTTTGCCAAAAGCGTCATATACAATTGCTTCTATATTTTTTATTGAAGTCGATTTATCATAATGCTGATATCCATCGACATCATTTAAACCTTTACTGTTAAGAACAGAAATGACTCTCTGCACTTTTATATTCATACTTCTTTGAGAAGCAATTGTAATATCCATTTGATCTAAACGAAGAACTGCATTGGCATTATCCTTTAAACTATCGGAAATAGAAAATACCGAATAATCATTTTTTTGAGCAAAGGAATTAACTGTAAAAAGGAGAAAAAATAACGCGCAAAAAAGTTTTTTCATTAGTAAGTTTTTTCACCAAATATATATTATTTTTAGAAAACCTTAACAAATGTTTAGTAATTTTTTACTCTCTATTTTGGCTGTCCATTAAAATAGTAACAGGCCCGTCATTTAGAAGGCTAACTTTCATATCTGCACCAAAAATTCCGGTTTGAATTTTCTTTTGAAACTCCTTTTCTAAAGCTTGTACAAATTTTTCATACATCGGAATTGCAAAATCTGGTTTTGATGCTTTTATGTAAGATGGACGATTTCCTTTTTTTGTAGAAGCGTGAAGAGTAAATTGGCTTACCGCAATAATATCGCCATCTACATCTTGAACCGAACAATTCATGACGTCATTTTCGTCACCAAAAATTCTCATTTTTATAATTTTCCCGGCAAGCCAGTCAATATCTTCTTGAGTATCGGCATCTTCAATTCCGACTAAAACTAACAATCCTTTTTGAATATTAGCAACAATTTTAGAATCTACTGTTACTGATGCTTCAGATACTCTTTGAATTACAACTCTCATTTTTTATTTTTTAGCCACAGATTAAAAGGATTATAAAAATTTTAAATTCCAATGTTAGATGCACTGAAGTGCATCTCTACAAAATATTGATGTTATTTTTTATAATTGGAATTTGGATTTTTTTAAATTGGAATTTCAAAAGATTATTTTCTCGTTTCGTCACTCGCAGCGCGATCTTCCCCATAAGTATCTGTACGGTAGTGCTCGTCGTCGCCTTCGAGGATTTTAAGATAGCTATTGTAACGTGACCAAGCGATTTCGTCTTTTTCTAAAGCTGCTTTTATAGCACAATGCGGTTCTTCTTTATGCAAACAATTATTAAACTTACATTGATCTTTTAATTTGAAGAATTCCGGAAAATAACCGCTAATTTCTGATGGTTCCATATCAACGATTCCGAAACCTTTAATTCCTGGCGTATCTATAATTCTTGCATCAAAAGATAAATCGTACATTTCTGCAAAAGTAGTTGTATGCTGCCCTTGTTTGCTTTGTTCTGAAATAACAGAAGTTTTTAAATGAAGACTTGGTTCCATCGCATTTACTAAAGTCGATTTTCCTACTCCAGAATGTCCAGAAAACATACTTACTTTTCCGACCATCATTTCTTTCAGTTTGTCAACTCCTTTGTTTTCTGTTGATGAAATTCGTAGACATTTATAACCTATTTCAGAATAAATGTGCTGTAGGTAAAGTTGATCGTCTAAAGTTTGATCGTTTAATGTATCAATTTTATTAAAAATAAGAATCGCTTCAATTCCGTATGCTTCGGCAGTAACCAAAAAACGATCAATAAAACTTGTAGTTGTTGGCGGATTATCGATTGTAACTAATAAAAAAACCTGATCAATATTGGAAGCAATGATATGAATCTGTTTGGACAAGTTAACCGATTTACGAACGATATAATTTTTTCTTTCGTGAATATTATGAATCATTCCGGTAACAGCGTCAGAAGTTTGCTCTAATTCATAATCGACTATATCGCCTACAGCAATAGGATTGGTACTTTTTATACCTTTTATTCTAAATTTCCCTTTCATACGGCATTCCACAAAATCTCCATTTTCAGATTTTACGGTATACCAGCTTCCTGTAGATTTATAAACGGTTCCTGTCATTCTTTAATTTTAGATTGCTGAATTTAGATTTTAGATTGCTTTTTAAACCTAAAAAATAAAAGGCAAAATTACGTTTTTAGAATTGAACAACGCAACTTCGCCTTTTAAATTTGAAATCTCTAATTTGATTTTATGAATCTTACCAAACAATTACAGCTAAATCTTCATTTTCTTTCACTTTTCCTAACTGAATTGTTTTTAAAGTTCTGGTTGTTTTTCCTGCCTTAGTAGTATAAATTTCAACCATAATTGTAGCTGGGCCATTTTCAGTTAATTCCGTTTCTCCAAAATAATCACTCTGAATTTTATATTTCCCTTTAACAGCATTTCTTATGATATACTGTTCTGGGCCATAACCATCTGTAAAATCTTTAGAAAATCTTCCGCCAATTTGTGTTGATGTATGGCTGTAATAACATTCCTCGCCAGTTGGTTCAATTACATGCAGATCCAAATCAACATCCATTTGATTCCAATTCATGATTATTCGAATATCAACAGGCATTTTTGTGATATATTTTTTATCTAATTTACCTGTTTTCAAACCAGGATGTGCTGTCATTAATCGGTTAATATCCATCAAAATAATATCTTCTACTCCTTCATACTGACCACCCATTTCTCCATAATAATTTACTTCAAGTGCTTTAATTAATTGATTAAAAGCCTCTTGATATTTTCCAGTATCTTCAAGTGTCAAAGCATAATCTCTAAGACTCTGTGGTTCGTGTTCTCTCCATTTTACAACTTGTTTTGCGGTAAAAACGGCATCATCATAATCTTTCCACTGGCGCAATGTATAAGTAAGAGTTTTATACAATTGATGATTCTCTAAACCTAAATCGGCAACATTACTTATAATCAACAACGCCTTTTTAATATCGCCTTGATTGTAGAAAAAGTGAGCCACATCAAAATAAAAACTTGGATTTCTTTCTTGCGTATTTCTTAATTCGAAATACAAATCATATTGTTTTTCTTTTGGTGCTGATGCCAATGCTTTTAAATATAATCGATCTGGATTCCAACTTTTTGTTTGGACAATACCATTATTTGAAGATTTCTTTTTCGTTGTTATAATAATAACTCCATTTGCTGCCCTGCTTCCATAAACAGAAATTCTAAACGGATCTTTCAAAACATCTACCGACTCAACATCATCAGAATTTAAATCAGCCACTTCTCCCTCATAAAACTGACCATCTACTATAATTAAAGGCTTTTTTGAATCTCTAGCCAAATAACCTTCATCTGTACCTGAATCTTGAGGTATAAATTTATCTTTTGAAATACTTTCTGTAACAGCGCCTACTACTTCACTTTTCTTTTGAGTTCCGTAACCTACTACAACTACTTCTTCTAATTTGGCAGAATTTGAATTTTGATTAATTACTTCACTGCCAACTTTCTTATCTTTTAAATCAGTGATTTTTGGTGCATCCTCAGTAACCTCTTCTGCTTTTGCAACAACTGGTCTAACAAATTTAACTTGATCTACTTTTGGTTCAGATGGTGGAGGTGGCGTATTGTATACCGCATTATCTTCTACAATAGTCGTTGATACTGGTCCTGCTCCAATTGGCTCATCTATTGTTAAAACAGCATCAGGATTTCCTTTTATCGTTTCACGTCCATAAGCTATTCCTGATTGAACCTCATTTTTATGCTTATATTTAGACGCTATTTTTTGCCCATTATATTTAATATTCTTTTTCCACCAAACATCTAATCCTTTAAAATAACTGTCTATACTTTCCCAATTACTTCTTTGCTGAGCTAATGAAGTATCATGTTCTTGTTTTTTAATTCTGTCAAATTCGGCACGCAATTCAGTTGGTGGAATAATATCATAAGAAATATAATCTCTGATATCTTCTAAAACAATCAACGAAGTGTTTTTGGTTACAATTCCGAATTTCTTTCCAAGAAGTTCAATTTCATCAGCGTTTTTAGCATATTCTAATTCAAGATTTGCGATTTTTTTCTGTGCCCAAAGTTTTTCAATATTAATATCATTACTATTTTGAGTTGAAGCATCAAGCGTAATTTTTCTTTCTAAAACCACTTCATTATTATAACCAAATAGTAACGTAATTTCATTTTTTGAGTTTAAAGAAATTCCAGAAAAACTAAAATTCCCTGAAACCGACGTTCCTTCCATCGGAAATAAATCGGTTACGGTTAAATTCTCTTTTATTCCTAAAAATTTCAAATTTGTATTCGTCAATTTATCCAAAGCAGTTTCAGCATTTATCTGATTTAAATTGATAAAACTACCGCCAGTTTTTGTGGACGAAAAATTCAGAAAAGCAAAATCAGCAGAAACTGAAGATGTAATTGAATAAACTGGTTTTTTAGTTTTTGGCAGAAGATTTTCACTCAAAGAAGATAATCCGTCTGTAAAAAATAAATATTCATCCTGACCTGTAAAGTTCAATTTCGAAAATCGAGTTCCGCCATCGTATCTCGTTTTTTCTAAAATAGCTTTTAAAGCTGACCAATTCCCATCAGAAATAATATATTCTTGCTGTTTTTCAAAAGTATAATTCAAAAAGTACAATGTAACTTTTGTGTTTTTTACTTTTTGGAAATAAGCATCTAGCAAATCCAATTCTTTTTTCAAATCACGATTTTTACAACTCAAAGAATTATCCCAAATTAAACCAATTGAAGCTGGTGTTTTTTTAGCAGTTTTATTTCCTTCAATAAAAGTATTTCCATAAAAATAATACTGTCCACCAACGTCTTGCATTAAAACACTTGGAATATTTTGCTGTATTGGAATTTTAAGTACTATTTTTTCTGATGGTTGATAATTTTCTTTTTTAATAGATGCCTGAAAAGCCTGATTCCATTTTGAAAATGTAATTTCATTTCCTGAATTTTCAGTAACTGTTGGTGCCGTAGAAGCTCCTAAAACAGAAACGTTAATTTCGAACTGATCTAATTTTTTAGGAAAACGACTTACTAACTGATATGCTAAATTATCTTTATCAACAGCTGAGAGTTCTTCTTCATAACCAATAACAACAGTTCGCTCGCCATTTGGCATTAGTGGATAAATTCTAGTTTTGAAATTATTCCCATCTACTTTTTCTAACAATCCCGGATCGACGCGACGATGTTCGATTGCTTCAAAAACTTGTTTCCCTTTATTTTTATTTACCGGAACAGCTTCACGAAGTTTTCCATTAATATCAATAGCATATCTTGAAACAGAAACATTTTCTGGTAAAGGAAAAATAAGTTCTGCCTCCATCTGACGATTCCCCGAATTAAAAAAATGCATTTCAGCGGTAGTGTAAGCAATATTGCCAACGACTTTTACATTTACAAAAAGTTTATTCATTCTCACTTTTTCTGCTTCTTCCCCTTTTACAGTAAGTTCAGGGCTTTGTGCAAAAGTTTTTGTTCCAATAAACAAGAAAAAGAGAAGCAATACATTCAAATTCACTTGAAAAATGCTCGGCGCAGACGAAAACAATTTTAATTTCATAATACAAAAATTAAGGTTCATATTGTTATAGAGAACAAAAAACGTCAAAAGGTTGGGAAGATAAAACTTATTTATCAAAAAAAATCTCCAATGCCCGAAAGCAGTGGAGATTTAATATAAAAACAATCTAATTTTAAATGCGTGATATAATAAAACTCAATAACAAAGTTTTTAAAAACCTTAAATTAACTTATATCACTTATATGGTTTAACAAGAAATTATGCGTTGAAAATTTTCTCTTGGTGACCGATACTTTCCTGGTGAATCGCTTTGAACATTCTTAAAACGAATTCTTCAGTAAGACCTTTTTTCTCACCTTCTAAAATCATTTTTCCTAAGATTTCGTTCCAACGGTTGTTTTGAAGAATCGCAACGTTCGCATCTTTTTTCACCTGACCGATTTCGTCAGCCACTTTCATACGTTTTCCTAACAATTCTAATAAGTTAGCATCAAGTACGTCGATGTTAGCTCTTAATTTTGTCATTTTTTGGCTGTACTCGTCTGTAGTATCATCCGTTTTTCTGATAGTCAAATCTTTGATGATTTGTTTCAAAGTATCTGGAGTAACTTGCTGAGCAGCATCAGACCAAGCGTTGTCTGGATCGATATGCGTTTCGATGATCATACCATCGTAGTTCAAGTCTAAAGCCTCTTGAGTTACTTCGAAAATCATTTTACGATCTCCAGTAATGTGAGATGGGTCGATGATTAATGGTAAATCAGGGAATTTATTTTGCAATTCGATAGCAATCTGCCACTCTGGAATGTTTCTGTATTTTGTTTTTTCGTAAGTAGAGAAACCTCTGTGGATAACTCCTAATTTCTCGATTCCAGCCATGTGTAAACGCTCAACACCACCTAACCATAAAGCTAAATCTGGGTTTACAGGGTTTTTAACCAAAACGATTTTATCAGTTCCTTTTAAAGTATCTGCAATTTCTTGAACTGCGAAAGGGTTTGCAGTTGTACGTGCACCAACCCATAAAACGTCGATATCATATTCTAAAGCAAGTTTACAGTGAGCTGCAGTTGCAACCTCAGTTCCCATTAATAAACCAGTTTCAGCTTTTGCTTTTTGTAACCATTTTAATCCGATTTCTCCAATACCCTCAAATCCTCCCGGACGAGTTCTTGGTTTCCAGATTCCAGCTCTGAAAACGCTTACTTTTGAATCTTTTAATTCGTGAGCGATTTTCAATACCTGATCTTCAGTTTCTGCACTACAAGGTCCAGCTATCACAAGTGGGTGATTTAAATTGAAATCTTCTAACCACTTTCTCATTTCTTTTTTATTTTCCATTTTATTATAGTTTTTACTTTTTAATTAATCCGTTTAATATTTCTTTTATTTTATTTGTGCTTTCCATTTCTTCAAAAATGGCGTTGTAATCTTCTTCTTTTAACAAATCTCTAAACCGACTGAGATTTGAAATATAAGCTTCTAAAGTTTCCAAAACGTGTTCTTTATTCTGCTTAAAAATGGGTGTCCACATCGCTGGCGAACTTTTGGCTAAACGAACGGTACTTTCGAATCCACTTCCCGCCATATCAAAAATATCCTGTTCGTCTTTTTCTTTATTCATTACCGTTTTCCCGAGCATAAACGAACTGATGTGCGATAAATGCGAAACGTAAGCAATGTGTTTGTCGTGCGAAACTGGATCCATATATCGAATTCTCATTCCTATTGAGGTAAAAAGATTCAGTGCTTTTTCCTGCAATTTGAAAGTGGTTTTTTCCACTTCGCAAATGATATTTGTTTTTCCTTGAAACAAACCTCTTATTGCTGCTGATGGCCCTGAGAACTCTGTTCCTGCAATTGGGTGCGTTGCTATAAAATTTCTTCTTTTCGGATGATTGGCAACTGCATCACAAATTGGCTTTTTAGTCGATCCTACTTCAAAAACAATTGTTTTATCTCCAACCGCATCCAGAACTTTTGGCAAAACCGTTAAGGCCACATCCACCGGAACCGAAACAATTACAAAATCAGCTTTTTGTAAATCTTCAAAGCTTCCCGCTTCGTCAATAACTCCTAACTCAATCGCTTGTTGTAAATGTTGTTCGTTGCTATCGATTCCAAAAATAGTCGCTTCAGGATAACGCCCTTTGATGTCTAACACCATCGAACCTCCAATTAATCCTATTCCTATTACGTATACTTTCATACTATTTCTTTAATTTCCAATTTTAAAATTCCAAATTCCAACTTTTACTTTCATTTGTCACCCTGAGCGAAGTCGAAGGGCTTTCCTATTGAAGCGGGCTTCGACTTCGCTCAGCCTGACAATCTGAAATCTAAAATCTGCATTCTAAAATCTAAAATCGATCTATCGCTTCTTGTACTTTTTCTTCTTTTACACACAATGAGAATCTGATATATCCTTCGCCGTTGCTTCCGAAAATGGTTCCTGGCGTGATGAAAATATGTTTCTCATATAATATTTCGTCAATGAACTTCTCTGCTGATTCGATTCCTTCCGGAAGTTTTGCCCAAACAAATAAACCAACTCCTGCTGCATATACTTTACAGTTTAACTTTTCAGCTAGTTTCTCCGTTAATTCTCTACGGCGTCTGTAAATTTTGTTTTGATCTTCGAACCAAGATTTATCACATTTTAATGCTGCGATGGCGCCTTTCTGAATTCCGTAATACATTCCGCTGTCCATGTTGCTTTTTACTTTTAGAACCGCATCGATAATTTCAGGATTTCCTAAAACCATTCCAACTCTCCAGCCTGCCATGTTGAATGTTTTGCTTAATGAATTCAATTCTAAAGCCACATCTTTTGCACCTTCAACCTGCAATAAACTCATCGGATTATCATTCAAAACAAAACTATACGGATTGTCGTTGATCAATAAGATGTTGTGTTTTTTAGCAAAAGCAACCAATTTTTCAAATAACGCTAAACTTCCTCTTGCTCCTGTCGGCATGTGCGGATAACCCAGCCACATAATTTTTACTTTCGAAAGGTCTAATTTTTCAAGAGCTTCAAAATCTGGTTCCCATCCATTTTCTTCTTTCAAATCATAATAAACCGGAACTGCTTGAACTAAATTGGTTACCGAAGTATAAGTTGGATAACCTGGATTCGGAATCAAAACGTGATCGCCTTCATTTAAAAATGCTAACGAAATATGCATAATTCCTTCTTTCGAACCCATAAGAGGTAAAATCTCATTATTCGGATTCACTTCAACACCAAACTGATCACGATAAAAATCCGCCATCGCCTGTCTCATTTCTGGCAATCCCTGATAGCTTTGATAGCCATGTCCGTTTTCGTCTTGAATTGCCGCAGCGACTGCTTCAATTACTGCTTTTGACGGACTCAAATCAGGGCTTCCAATTCCCATGTTGATGATCGGTTTTCCTTCAGACATCAACTGACGAACTTCTCTTAGTTTTGATGAGAAGTAGTATTCTTCAACTGTGTCTAATCGTTTTGCTGTTGTAATCATTTTTTTATTGCTTTAGGCCTTAAGCTTTAGGCTCTTTTAAACTTTTTAATTTGCTTTTTTTTTGACTTTAAGACTTTCGACTTTCCAACTTTATGACTCAGTAGTCAAAGGTTTCGTATTTCTATATTCTCCTAATACTTTAAAATATTCTGCCATTATATTTAAAAGCGATTTTGCTTTTGCATAATCTTCGTATTTCTCAAAAGTCACATCTACGAAAAATGAATATTTCCAAGGCGTTTCAATTTTTGGAAGCGACTGGATTTTTGTCAAATTCAGTTTGCAGTCGCTCATTACATTTAAAACCGCTGCTAGACTTCCTCTTTTATGATCTAATTCAAATTTGATTGACGCTCTGTTGATTTCGCTTTCTGGCAAAAATGAATTTTGCTTTTTGATGATTACGAAACGCGTCATATTGTTTTTAATCGTTTGAATCGATGATGCAATAATATCCAAATCGTACATTTCAGAAGCCGTCACACTTGCAATTGCTGCAATTCCTGTTAACTGTTTTTCTTGAATTCTTCTCGCTGTTTCAGCTGTATCTTTATCCTCTATCAATTTGATATTTGGATATTGTTTCAAGAAATCCATGCATTGCAAAAGTGCCATTGGGTGCGAATGAACTTCTTTTATATCTTCAATTTTCTGACCTTTTAAAGCCATTAAATTTTGCTGAATGTTTAAATAATGCTCTCCAATTATGTGCAGATTGTTCTTGTCAATCAATGCATAATTTGGAATAATCGGGCCTGCAATCGAGTTTTCAATCGCCATAACGGCCTGATCAGATTTTCCGGCAATAAGGCTATCGATCAATTCTTCAAAAGACAAACATTCATCAATATCCACATTTTCAGAGAAATACTCTTTCACAACCTGATGATGAAATGATCCTTTTATACCTTGTATTGCAATTTTCGTTGTCATATAGTCAAAAAAAAATCCTGATTTGCATCAGGATTGTATATTAGTTTTATTTGTCTTAATTTTTATCTCAAATAACCATAGCACAATCCTGACTTCTACTAAAGAAGAAATAAAAATTGTTGCTAAAATAAAAACGGTTACTTGCCATTTTGTTTGTGTTTTGTTTTAAATTCTCTGCGAATGTATAAATTATTTTTAGTGCACCAAAAAAAAGATTGCATTTTATGAAACAAAAAAGGATTTCTTAACAAATTTAGCAGGTTTTGTATGATAATATAAAAAAATCAGCTTAAAATGAGAATATTAGAATGAGGTTCTAAGGTTCTGAGATGCTAAGATTCTAAAATTTTTTCGCCACGAATTCACGAATTAGCGCAAATTGTTGTGGATATTTAATTCAAATTTCACAGATTTTAAAAATAAAAATTCGTGAATTCGTGGCTATCAACCCATCAAAACAATCCTGAAACCGGTTTATTCATAATCCCGATTTTAGTATAATCGAAATTCATTTTTTCTTTTAATAAAGATGCATATACACTTCTGAAATCGATTTGGTATTTTAAATCGCCGTTATCTAAGTCAGCTAGATTTGGATTATTTCCTAAAATTGTTCCTTTGTTATTTCCTCCTATAATAAACATTGGCGCCGCAGTTCCATGATCGGTTCCGTTGCCGTTGTCTTTTACGCGTCTTCCGAATTCAGAAAAAACTACGACTGTGACATTCTGTAATAATTGAGATTGTTTTAAATCGGAATAAAAACTAAACAGCGAATCATTTAAATCTGTTAGTTTTCGTTCATGAATGGAAAGCTGATTATCGTGCGTATCAAATCCGTTTAATGAAGTATAATATACTTTTGAGTTCAGATTTCCTTTTATCAGTCTCGCAATCCATTCTAAGTTTTTCGACAATTCTGTTTTTGGATAACTGATTTCAGTTTTTGATTTTACCAAAGCTTTCTGGATTTCATCTGAACCTTCGGTAACGGAATTGGCAATTTTTCGAACAAAATCTAAATGCGGGTTTTTAGACAAAGTCACATTTTCCTCTTTTCCTTTTACTTTAAATCGATTGGGATCTTTTACCGTTATAAAATTAGGTTCGACACCTTTTAAAGCCAAATTATCGATCGAATCTAGATTTATTCCAGCTGTTGCCTGATGTCCGTTGCATTGCAAATCCAGAAATCTTCCGAGCCAGCCTTCATTTATGTATTTATTGGAATCAGTCGCTGTTTGCCAAATTTCCTGACTGCGAAAATGAGAACGAATCGGTTCTGGATAACCGACATTTTGAATTACCGTTAAATCTCCGTTTTGCTGCATTTGAGCAAAATCTTTTAAAGAAGGATGAAATGCCATTCCTTTATTCTTCCCGACAACAGCATCTTTATTTAAAGCAATCTTAGTTCGCAAATCATAATATAAAGGATCATCGTACGGAATAAAGGTATTTAAACCATCGTTTCCGCCATTCAATTGGACAAAAACAATACACTGCTCTCCCACAACCAAATTATTCTGAGAACCAAAAGCATGTAAAAAATCTGGAAGAATCAATAATCCGCCAGTAAAAGTTCCTGTCAGTGTTAAAAAATTTCGTCTATTCATGATTACTGCTTTTTAGATTAATTGATATTCTGGAAGTTTTGTGATGTAATTAAAAAGTCTAACCACGGCAAAATCAGCATGTGGGTCTTTGGGATCGAAATCGTACTTCAATAAATTTTCCATGTCTTTTTGAGCGGAATCGCTAACATTAAACAATAATCGATCTGACAATTCAGAAATAATACTTTTATTATTTCCATCTGAGTCAAAAGCTACTTTTACATCGATTTTCTCATATTCCGATTTTTCTTTTTCAACTCCATTTGTCATGGTTTTCAAAACTCTTCGATTAAGACTTTTTCCACTGCATAGCAAATCGGCTGTATTGTTTCTTTGCAGATAAATTTGTGATGTCAGCCATGAATTTCCGCCATCCCAACCTTTTACGTTGGTCTGATTGTATAGATCCATTCCCTGCTGTTTTAAGAAAACAGCAATAACAGCATCATTTATATCATTTATTTCCAATTCGTCGCACAGCTGCAAAATATAAACTAACGGATCTTTTATCTTATTTCCAGAATTCTCTTTTTTAAATTCTTCGGTAAAAATCTTAGTCAGTAAAGGTTGAATTTCAAACTTTTCTTTTCGGAAATAATCGCCGTAATACGTTACTAAATCTTCAGGTGGATTGTCATACACAAACCATTTCAGAATTTTTCGGGTAATGAGATAAGGAATGTTTTTCTGTTCGAAAATAATATCGACCAGATCATCTGCTTTCCAGTTTCCGGTTTTTCCGAAATAGGTTTTATTGCTATTGTCTTCGATATTTTTTCTGTAAACAGCGCCGTCATCGCCAATATTTAAACCAGCCAAAGCCTTTGCACCGTTTTTAATATCGTCTTCAGTATAATTTCCGATTCCGATTGTGAAGAGTTCTAGTAGTTCACGGCTTAGATTTTCATTGACTTTTCCTTTTTTATTGTCTCCATTATCCAAATATCGAACCATGGCATTTGATTTTAGAATTTGTTTGGTCAATTCTTTGAAATTCCCAAAGGCATTTTCACGCAAAATCATATTGTGCTGATAAATCCAGTAATTGACTTTTACTTTTTGAGAAGTAGAAACAAAATGATTGTGCCAGAAACAAACCATATTTTCCCGAAGCGGAAATTCGTCGTTTCGCATTTTTGCAATCCACCATTTTCTGAACTCAACAGCAGAATAAACTTCTTTTTTAAGGATTTTCTTTTTGGCTTCAGAATCTGCAGTCTTGATAGATTCTCGAAGTTCTTTGAGTTCAAGCAATGTTTTGGGATCATCATCTAAAAAAGAAGGCAATGATGTATCAAATTTTGAATTATAAGATTGCTTTAGAAATTTTTCTAAGCCGAGTTTTTCAATTTTTGAAGTTTGTTTTCCTGAAAAACCTAATCGTAAGGACCAAAGATTGCTTTTTTTCATCGTTCAGAAATTATTACAATAAGACTCGATTCTTTTTAAAAGGTTTAATTCTTTTAAAGAGGCTAAGTTGCTAAGATTCTAAGGTGCTGAGTTTTGAAAAGTCTTTGGTAATAATTAAAACGGGAAATTTTTGAGGATATTGTCTACATAATATTAGACAACCATAATCAATATAGCCCGTGGTTGAAACCACGGGCTATATTTTACATAAAAAACGTTAACCCTCTTAATATAAAAATTCGTCTAGAAATTCTTTATTTTCATTTAAATACAGAAAATAATTCGCTGTCTTTTTTTGATTTTCAAGAAGCTCTAACTTAATTTCAATACAGGGAGTTGGAATAAAATCATGATCTATTAGAATTGAAATAGATTTTGGAAGAATCTCACTAAAATTAATATTCTCATATTCCTCAGAATTAATATTCTTAAAATACTGAATTGCCAATTGATAATATTCTATTTTATTTTCAGCTATACTTAAATTAAGATTCATAACATTTTATTTTTTAATAGAATCCAATGTTTCTTGCTTTATCTGTTTTCTTTCGAGCATAAATTTAAACCAGTTTTCTAATTTTTGTTTTTCCGGTTTTTTCATTTTACTGATATCAATTTGCGGAAAACTCGAATAATCTATTCCATTCTTTTCCAAAACAGCATCATAATAGTGATAATACGCTCTATCATAATTAAACTTTTCTGCCATAATCTTGGCATATACCATAACACTATCTGTTCTTGCACTAAAACAGCAATCTTGAAAACTATAAAAAAGTTCATCATACGCATCTACATCTCCTCGCTTTTTAACTCGATTAATCAACGTATCGTAGTCTGTTGTTATAGAGCTAATAGTTGTTACATCTTCTTGGTCAATTTCTTCTAAATTCTGTTCTTTTTGTACTGGTAGCTTCTCAGCCTTTTGTTGGCATGCAAAAACACAACATAGAAAAACTAAGCTTAAAACTTTATTCATAAACTGTTTATTTAGTATTAACAAAAAAGCAGCTATCATTACAATAACTGCTTTCTATTTTCAAAGAGTAAATCTATCCTCTTTATTCTATGTTCTTTCTTCTAAAAAAAGAATTAAGACCCACACATCTCACAATCCTCAGGATCTGCCGCTTGTGCTTTTAAAAGCATTGCTTTATAATCCTCAACACTGATTGCTTCAGTTTCCTGAACTAATGATGGAGCTGTTTCTTCTTTTTTATCGTTGTTCAATGTGAATTTAATCGCATCTACAGCCGCTTTTGTTCTCAAGTAGTACATTCCTGTTTTTAAACCAGATTGCCAAGCGTAGAAGTGCATTGACGTCAATTTAGAATAGTTTGCATCTTGCATGAACAAGTTCAATGATTGAGATTGATCAATGAAATATCCTCTTTGACGAGACATATCGATAATATCTTTCATCGACATTTCCCAAACTGTTTTATAAAGATCTTTCAAGTCTTGCGGAATCTTATCAATATTTTGAACAGATCCGTTATGACGCATAATTTCTTGTTTCAAATCTTCGTTCCATAAACCTAATTTTACTAAATCTTCTAGTAAATGTTTGTTTACTACAATAAACTCTCCAGACAATACACGACGTGTATAAATGTTTGAAGTATATGGTTCGAAAGCTTCGTTGTTTCCAAGAATTTGAGAAGTCGATGCAGTTGGCATTGGTGCCACTAATAATGAGTTACGAACTCCATGTTCCATAACTTCTTTTCTTAATGAAGCCCAGTCCCAACGACCTGATAATTCTTCATCTTTCATTCCCCACATATTGTGTTGGAATTCTCCTTGTGACATTGGAGAACCTTCGAAAGTTGAATATGGTCCTTCTTCTTTTGCCATTTCCATAGAAGCAGTTACAGCAGCGAAATATAAAGTTTCGAAAATCTCTTGGTTTAACGCTTTTGCTTCATCACTTGTAAACGGCATACGCAACATAATGAAAGCATCAGCCAAACCTTGCACACCTAAACCAACTGGACGGTGACGCATGTTTGAGTTTTCAGCTTCTTTTACTGGATAATAGTTTCTGTCGATTACTTTGTTCAAGTTACGAGTTACACGTTTTGTAACGTTGTAAAGCGCTTCGTGATCAAATTTTCCGTTTTCAATAAACATTGGCAACGAAATAGAAGCCAAGTTACAAACTGCGATTTCATCTTTAGATGTAAACTCCATAATCTCTGTACACAAGTTTGAAGAACGAATTGTTCCTAAATTCTTGTGGTTTGATTTACGGTTTGCTGCATCTTTATACAACATATATGGAGTTCCAGTCTCGATTTGTGACTCAAGGATTTTCTCCCATAATTCACGAGCACGGATTGTTTTTCTTCCTTTTCCTCTAAATTCGTAATCTGTATATAACGCTTCGAATTCATCTCCGTAAACATCATATAATCCTGGACATTCATTAGGACACATTAAAGTCCAAGTTGAATCTTCTTGAACACGTTTCATGAACAAATCTGAAGTCCACATGGCAAAGAATAAATCTCTCGCACGCATTTCTTCTTTTCCTGTATTTTTCTTTAAATCCAAGAATTCGAAAATATCAGCATGCCAAGTTTCGATGTAAATCGCAAAACTTCCTTTACGTTTTCCTCCACCTTGATCTACGTAACGAGCCGTATCGTTGAAAACTCTCAACATCGGAACAATTCCGTTTGAAGTTCCGTTTGTACCGCGAATGTAAGATCCAGTTGCACGAACGTTATGAATAGAAAGTCCGATTCCTCCTGCTGATTGTGAGATTTTTGCTGTTTGTTTTAATGTATCGTAAATACCATCAATACTATCATCTTGCATTGCCAAAAGGAAACAAGAAGACATTTGTGGTTTTGGAGTTCCTGCATTGAACAACGTTGGCGTTGCGTGCGTAAAGAACTTTTTAGACATTAGGTCATAAGTCTCAATAACCGATTTCAAATCGTCTAAGTGAATACCAACAGAAACACGCATTAACATATGCTGTGGCCGCTCAACAATTTTTCCGTTTATTTTAAGAAGATAAGAACGCTCTAAAGTTTTGAAACCAAAGTAGTCGTAATTAAAATCTCTTGTATAAATAATATGAGAATCTAAAAAAGCAGCATTTTCTTGAATCACTTTGTACACATCATCAGCAATTAATGGCGCATCTTGTCCATTTCTTGGATTAACGTATCCGTACATATCTTTCATCGTTTCAGAGAAAGATTTTTTAGTATTTGAGTGTAGATTAGAAATAGCAATACGAGCTGCCAATTGAGCATAATCAGGATGCGCAATTGTCATAGAAGCTGCCGTTTCTGCTGCAAGATTATCCAATTCAGAAGTCGAAACCCCATCATACAATCCTTCGATAACTCTCATGGCTACCTTTACCGGATCTACAAGCTCATTTAAGCCGTAGCACAATTTTTTGATTCTTTCTGTAATCTTATCAAACATTACGGGCTCTCTGTGGCCATCTCTTTTTACTACATACATAAGCTTACCTTTTATAGTTATTGAAAAAATGAAAGTCCTTAGAGAACGAACTCCAGCACTTAAACATTGCGTGTTTTTAAATTATTTTTTGAGAATTACCGAATTCTCAATAGTTACTTGTTTCAAATTCGAAAATCGAATTTAAATGCGTCATAAATTGCTATTGAACCTGCGACTTGGGGAAAGAGATTCAACCTTAAAAAAAAATCTGTAATCTTTTTTTAGCGTTACTGGAAGATCAGGCGCTAAAAGTATTTTGTTACCTAAAAATCTGCATCAAATGAAATTTTCTGAGCATCGCTATCGGTGTTCATTACACCAGATTTTTGATACTCTGCAACACGTTTTTCAAAGAAATTAGTTTTTCCTTGAAGAGAGATCATATCCATGAAATCAAACGGATTCGCTGATCCATACACACGCTCACAACCTAATTCTACCAATAATCTATCGGCAACGAACTCTAAATATTGTGTCATTAAAGTTGCGTTCATACCAATTAAACTTACTGGAAGAGATTCTGTAACAAACTGTCTTTCGATATCTAAAGCATCAACAATGATTTCTTTAATTCTATCTTTTGGCACTTTGTTTACTAAGTGATGATTATGCAAGTGAACTGCAAAATCACAATGTACGCCTTCGTCACGAGAAATCAACTCATTAGAGAAAGTTAAACCTGGCATTAAACCACGTTTTTTCAACCAATAAATTGAACAGAAAGCTCCTGAGAAAAAGATTCCTTCAACAGCAGCAAAAGCAATAAGTCTTTCAGCAAATGAATCAGACTCGATCCATTTTAAAGCCCATTCTCCTTTTTTAGCAATTGCAGGGAAAACTTCCAAAGCATTAAATAATTCTGTTTTCTCCGCTTCGTCTTTAACGTAAGTATCAATTAATAAAGAATAGGTCTCACTATGAATATTCTCCATCATGATTTGAAATCCGTAGAAAAATTTCGCTTCAGCGTACTGAACTTCATTTACAAAGTTTTCAGCAAGGTTTTCGTTTACAATTCCGTCAGAAGCTGCAAAGAATGCCAAAATATGTTTAATGAAATATCTTTCGTCGTCATTCAATTTATTATTCCAATCTGTCAAATCTTGGTGAAGGTCAATTTCTTCGGCAGTCCAAAAACTTGCTTCCATCTTTTTGTACCATTCCCAAATATCATGATGTTTAATCGGAAAAATAACGAAGCGATTTTTATTTTCTTGTAATATTGGTTCGATTTGTGACATGACAGATTTTGTTAATTTTTGTATTGAATTTTTACTCATTCAGTAGACTACAAAGATTGTTAATTAAGCTCAAAAATAAAAGCCAAACTTATTCACAATCGGACGTAGTTTTTAACAACGGCTATTTTTTGAAAAATTTTTCAGACAATAATTAATTTACTGCAAATGAGCCATTTAAAACCCATACCATCCTCTTAAAGCCCCGTAAAATATAGACTTTTAAATATAAAAAGCAAGAAATTTTAAATAGTTTTAAAAAGTTTTTTTTGAGTTAAAACTTTATTTTTTTGAGTTAAAATATGTAGTCAAAATGACTATATTTTGGAACGCTGATTTTTAAGAATTTTTATGTTCTTCGGCTACTTTTTCAAGTTCCAAATACCAATCTTCACCAAAGCGACGAATTAGTGCTTCTTTGACAAATTTGTAAACTGGAACTTCCAATTCTTTTCCTAAAGAACAAGCGTCGTCACAAATATCCCATTTATCATAATTTACTGCTGCAAATTCTGTGAAGTCTTTTACTCGAATTGGATACAAATGACAAGAAACTGGTTTTTTCCAATCTACGATTCCTTGATTGTAAGCTTGCTCAATTCCACAAAGTGCCGTTTTTCCGTCAAAGATTACATAAGCACAATCTTTATTATCTATTAATGTAGTTTCTAGATCACCATCCGTTCCTTTTACCCAAGTTCCTTGCGCTTCAATCGCAGCAATCCCTTCTTTTCTTAAAAAAGGTTTTACTTTCGGATAAATTTCTTCTAAGATTTTCGTTTCAGCCTCATTCAAAGGCGCACCCGCATCTCCATCAACACAACAAGCTCCTTTACAAGCAGACAAGTTGCACACAAATTCTTTTTCCAGAATATCTTCTGAAATAATAGTTTTTCCTAACTGAAACATGATTCTAAAATACTGTTATTTATAAAGTGCAAAGATAGTCAAAGAAAGCACATATTCTTTCTTAAAATTTAACCGCAAAGTTCGCAAGGGTTTACGCAAGGTTCACAAAACATTATTTGTTTTTTTATCCTTGCGAACCTTGCGTAATTCTTTGCGGATTTTTGCGGTTAAATTATTAATTGTTACAAATATTACTTTTTTAACCAATAAAACATGTTTTTATAACAAAAATACAATCGGTCGAAAAATCAACTAACTTTATTAACTACTTTTGCAGCAGTTTTTTAAACCCTAAAAATCAAAGCGATATGTTAGAAATCGACTTCAAAGAAATTATCACAGTGAGTATGGTACTTTTTGCCGTAATTGATATTGTTGGCTCTATTCCTATTATTGTGAATTTAAGGGCTAAAGTTGGACATATCGAATCAGAGAAAGCTTCAATTGTTGCCGGAGCCATTATGATTGTCTTTCTTTTTGTTGGAGAAGGATTATTAAACCTAATTGGTATTGACGTTCATTCTTTTGCCGTTGCCGGATCTTTTGTTTTATTTTTTCTTGCACTAGAAATGATTTTAGGAATTAGAATCTACCGTGACGAAGAGCCAGGATCTGCTTCTATTGTTCCGTTGGCATTTCCATTAATCGCTGGAGCGGGAACTATGACCACTTTATTATCGCTCCGATCTCAATTTCACACCATTAATATTATCATTGCGATTTTACTAAATATCATTCTAGTTTACATCGTTTTGAAATCTTCTAAAAAAATCGAAAATTTGTTAGGAGAAAACGGACTTGGCGTAGTTCGTAAGACATTTGGAGTGATACTTTTAGCAATTGCTGTTAAATTATTCGCCGCTAATGTTAAAGGTTTGTTCGTCTAAATTTTATTTTTATAAATTTACCCCGTAAAATATTCTAAAATACAACTCTTAGCTATTTTTCGAGAGTTCTACTTTATTATTTTAGACCAAACAGAAACAATCTTATGAAAATTTTTACTTCAATCTTAGTGCTTTTAGCATTAGCTTTAATCGTTTTTAATATTACGCTATTAGACTTTAAAAATCCTTTTCAAGGAGATAGTATTGTAGCTTTTATTGGAATCGCCGCTTCATTTTGCGCTGTTCTTATTCTTTTGATTTTTAGAATTTCAAAAAGAATAGAGGAAAAAATGAATGACAACAGATAATATGTTTGATGTTTTAATTATAGGCGGTGGAGTTTCAGGAATGTCCTGCGCTCTTGTATTAGGATCCGCAAAAAACAAAACTTTTGTTACTGACAAAAAAATAGGAATTTTTACACACCAGAAAAATTCTTCTCTGCAAGAAGCAATATTTTATAACGCTTACGGAATTACACCAGGAAAATTAGGCTCTGAACTGCTTACTGAAAGCACACAGGATTTAGCAACAACTTATCCGCATATTTCTCAGATTCCAAATGAGAAAGTAATGAAAATTGAAGGAAGTTATCCTGAATTTACCGTAGTTACAAACAAAAACTCTTACCAAACTAAGAATATTGTTATCGGAATTGGTTCTGCCAATACTTTTGATATTGAAGGTTTAATG
The DNA here is from genome assembly GCF_014207905.1 of Flavobacterium notoginsengisoli. Taxonomy (GTDB): domain Bacteria; phylum Bacteroidota; class Bacteroidia; order Flavobacteriales; family Flavobacteriaceae; genus Flavobacterium; species Flavobacterium notoginsengisoli_A. Next base: position 57,679 of record NZ_JACHLB010000001.1, read on the forward strand.
CAATTTGTTGAACCTCATAAAAAAGCACTACCTGAGAAACAACGTATTCAACTTAAAAACGAAGATCACAAAGTTGCTGAAGGAATTTATGTAATTGGAACTTTGGCCGGCTGGAGAAGTCAATTGGCAATTGCTGCCGGAAGTGGAGCTGCTGTCGCGACAGATATTCTTACTTTATGGAATAACGGCGTTCAAACTCACGCACACGATAGTATTCGATAAAATTATTAAACCATATAAGCGATATAAGTTCATTCAATTTTTATGCGCAAAGCATATATGAACTTATATCACTTATATGGTTTGTTTTTTACCTTTATTTAACCGAAACGATTTCAGTTACTCTAATATGGTTTTCATCTTCGGTTTTCCATCTTTCTCCTTTTACAGAAACCACATCACCGATTTTTAATTGTTTGTAGTTTTGTGGTCCGCCGACATTTACAATACTAATTGTGGCAAAATATACTTCTTTCGCATCTGTTGTAATTTTTGCTGTATAACCGTCTTTTCCTCCTTCAATAGATTCTACTCTTCCAGAAACTGGAACATTTGCATCGTTTTTCATTGTTGCACAAGAGATTACCAAAGCCACTAAAAATGCTAGTAAACTTATTTTTTTTAGATTTTTCATATTGATAATTTAATCGCGAAGTTCGCTAAGATTTACGCTAGGTTCGCAAAGTTTATTTTAAGTTAATATTACTATTCAACCAAAATTTATGCCAGCTGAACGCAACTTCCTGCAATAACTTTCAAATTTTTGCCTATTTTTTTCCAGACTCTAATGTATTTGAAAACTCCATTAATTGGGTTGTTATCGTAACTTCCTTTTAATGAAACGGCAACAGCGACTACTGCGGCGCTCTCAATTATATTTACAATCTGATCGGTAGCTTCTAAAAAATCTATCTTCATTTTACCAGAACGATACGATTGCAGATCAAACTCTTTGGTTATGGTTTGTCCGTCTGGCATATTAAACAATAAATCATCATGAAGAATGGTTTCCAAAGCCAAAACATCCGATTTCTTAATAGCAGTCAGAAGTTCAATTTCTGCATCAATAACGGTTTCTATTTTCATGATATACAATTTGAAGTTATTTCTTTGGATTTAGAACGGTCTTAATCATGGCATCATCTTTTAAAATCACATCATAATAATACAATTCTCCATATAGCTGACGAGCAAATTCAGCAGTAATATATCGGTTTACAAGTGCTTTTGTTTTGTCTAGTTTTAAATCTAAACCAGTCATTAAAATATAGTTTTTAAACTTTTTAAAGTACAGATCTGAACTTTTCATTTTATTTAAAAACGTATTGAAATTATCTCCTGCAAAAGCATTTCTATTTTTATCTAATTCTTCAAACACAAAATGCCCAACAATTCCGGTTTGCAACAAATAAGCAACGTTTTCATTTCCGTGCTCCGCTTCCATTGGAACAAAAACATCGGGAACAATTCCGCCACCGCCGTAGACAATTTTCCCTTTTGGAGTTTTAAATTTTAAAGAATCGGCTACTTTTATACTATCTTTTGCATAAAGTTCTCCAGTAGCAATTCTAGATTCAGATTCTTTAAAATATTCTTCGTTTCCTTTTTTGTATGGTTTCTGAATTGATCTTCCTGTAGGAGTATAATAACGCGCAACAGTCAATCTTACAGCAGATCCGTCATTAAAATCCATTTCTCTCTGAACCAAACCTTTTCCAAACGAACGTCGCCCAACAATGGTTCCGCGATCATTATCTTGAATTGCGCCAGCTAAAATTTCGCTCGCAGAAGCGCTATTTTCATTAATTAAAACATACACTTTTCCTGTTTCAAAACTTCCTGCTTTTGTGGCATATGTTTTTTCTGTTGAACCATTTTTGCTTTTTGTAAAAACGATTAACTGTTTATCTTTCAAAAATTCATCTGCAATCGCAATGGCTTCTTCCATATATCCGCCGCCATTATCGCGAAGATCTATTACAAGAGATTCGATTCCTTTTTGTTTTAATCTGCTTAAACCCGTCTTAAATTCATTAAAAGTGGTTTCTGCAAAACGGTTTATTTTAATATAACCGATTTTATTTCCAATCATTATAGAAGCGTCGACACTCTTAATTGGAATAACATCTCGTTTTACCTTAAACTTAAGTTTCTTTTTTTCTGATTTTCTAAAAACCGTTAATTCAATTTCAGAACCTTGGAGACCTTTCAATTTTGAGAACAAACTATCCGAAGGCAATTTTCTTCCGTATAATTTTGTTTTTCCTGCAAAAAGAATTCTATCTCCAGATTTAAGTCCCGCTTTCGCTGAAGGACCATTTTCGATTGGTTTTATAATGGCAACCGAATCTTTATACATATAAAAATTGATTCCGATTCCGACAAAATCACCTTTCATACTTTCTGCAACTTCAGCTTGTTCGCTTGGCGGAATATAAACCGAGTGTGGATCTAATTTAGAAAGAATATTATCTACCGTAAGATTTACAATAGAATCGGTATTGACACTATCAACATATTCTGTATTGATGAAGTCAATTAATTTATTAAGCTTGGTTTTAGAGTAATTTTTAGCCAAAAGCTGATCGCTTGCGGGAGCGTTCATAAAACTTCCTGCAATTGTTCCCAGAGCAAAAGTTGCTCCTATTATTATTGGCAAATATTTCGAATTAAACTTCATCTTCTTCTAAAACAGGAACGTGTTCTACTTCAACACCTGCTTTTATTAAAAATTGAATTCCGGAATCATCACGATATCCATCTTTATAAACCACTCTCTTTATCCCTGATTGGTGAATTAATTTACTACATTCTTTACAAGGTGAAAGTGTAATATATAATGTCGCGCCTTCGCAAGATTGTGTTGATCTTGCCACTTTTAAGATGGCATTTGCTTCAGCATGTAAAACATCCCAACGTGTTAAGCCTTCTTCATCTTCACAGCAATTTTCGAATCCAGAAGGAGTTCCGTTGTAACCGTCAGAAATAATCATTCTGTCTTTTACGATAATGGCTCCAACTTTTTTACGTTTACAATATGAAAGCTGCCCCCACTCTTTTGCAATTCGCAGATAAGCTTTATCGTATTTATTCAATTTTTTTTCTTTCATTTAATTTATCTGTTCCAAATTGGGCTTTCAATAATCATCGGAACTACAACTCCAATGATAAAAGCCGACATTACAAGCGCCCAGTCGCGTTTTGAAAAACGAAAAACCGTTTGCACTATATATGAAATTACTAAAACAACAAAAACCACTACTAATTGAGCAGCTTCAATTCCTAACGCAAACTCTCCCAAAGGTAGTAATTTTGATGTTGCGGAACCTCCTAATATTGTTTTGAAATAGTTAGAAAATCCTAAACCATGGATAATTCCAAAGAATAAAGTTATAAAAAATACCAGATTTACGCCATCATTCTTAGAAGTCTTTCCTGCTGTAAATAAATGATAAAGAGCAGTTATCAAAATTGTTATTGGAATAAGGAATTCTACTATATTTACTTTTATCGCAATTATCCCGTAAACAGACAGGATTAAAGCCAACGTATGTCCGATTGTAAATAAAGAAACTAATAGAAAAATTCTTTTCCAATCCTTAAATAAATAAGGAACAGTTAAGGCGATTAAAAAAAGAACGTGATCGTAAGCATGGATATCTAAAACGTGTTTTAATCCTATTTGAAAATAAATCCAAAATTGTGACATAGGTATATTGTAATTAAATAATTAGGGGCTGTAAACTTACGATTAATTTTCAAAATTCAAGATTTAAGCCTTCAAATCCTTCAAGAAAAATAAGTTAAATTTTATGAGAAATTTAAAATTATAAATTTAAAAATAGGACTATATTTGTTCTATAAAAACTAATTAATTATGCCATTTTCAGAATTATTTGATAACGAATTCAAACAAAGAAACAGAGGTCATTTCTCTGCAATTGTGCGTGTAGCTTTTGCTGACGGTAAAATCAACCAACAAGAACAAGAGTTTTTGGATAAAATCGCTTCAACATTACAAATTTCAGACGAAGAATATAAAGAGATACTTTCAGATCCTTGGAAACATCCAATAAACCCTCCTTACTTATACACGCAGCGTTTAGAGCGTCTGTATGACTTAGCAAGAATGGTTCATGTTGACCACCATTTAGGAGATTTACAAGAAGTAATGTTAAGACGTATGGGATTAGCTTTAGGATTTACACCAGGAAACGTAGATTTTATTGTTTCTAAAGCACTTTCGTTAGTAGACAAAAAAGTAGAATTGGATACTTTCCTTTTCGAAATGGAGAATATGAACAAATAAGAAGTTTTCAGTCGCAGTCGCAGTTTTCAGTTTCTTCTGAAATCTAAAGATTGAAATTTATACAAAACTAAAAACCCGATAGATTTTAAAAATCTATCGGGTTTTATTTTTATAGTTTGGTCTGAAAACTGAGACTGAAAACTGAAAACTTATTCAGCCGCCATAAACTCCTCAGCTTTTTCTACCATATTATAGCTTCCGCAAAAAAACGGAACTCTTTGGTGTAGTTCTGTTGGTTGGATTTCCATAATTCTTCCAAAACCGTCTGTTGCTTTTCCTCCTGCTTGTTCTGCGAGAAACGCCATCGGATTACATTCGTATAATAAACGTAACTTTCCTTTTGGCGCTTTCGAACTTGTCGGATAAATATAAACGCCGCCTTTGATCATATTTCGATGAAAATCGGCAACCAAACTTCCAATGTATCTTGAAGTATATGGCCTGTCACCTTCTTCGCGCTGACAATACTTAATGTAATTTTTGACTCCCTGTGGAAAATGAACATAATTTCCTTCGTTTACAGAATAAATATGTCCGTCTTTCGGAAATTTCATGTTTGGATGCGAAAGGTAAAAAGTACCGATCGCCGGATTTAAGGTAAATCCGTTTACTCCATGTCCAGTCGTGTAAACCAGCATTGTAGAAGTTCCATAAATTACATAGCCTGCTGCAACTTGATTGATTCCCGGCTGTAAAAAATCCTCGCTAGTTACCGGAGTTCCAATTGGAGTAATTCTTCTAAAAACAGAAAAAATAGTTCCAACCGAAACGTTTACATCAATGTTTGAAGATCCGTCAAGCGGATCCATTAAGATCACGTACTTATTATTATGACAGTTGTCGCTCCCCTGAACTGTAATAAAATCGTCGTTTTCTTCAGAAGCAATACCACAGACAATCTCACGGTTTATTAACGTCTGGATAAATACTTCGTTTGCATAGACATCTAATTTTTGCTGATCTTCTCCTTGAATATTTTGTTCGCCCGCGGCGCCAATAATATCTACAAGTCCAGCTTGGTTTACTTTATGATTGACAACCTTGGCCGCCAATCTAATAGAGTTGATAATTCGAGAAAGTTCTCCCGAAGAATACTGAAATGCTTTTTGGTTCTCAATAATAAACTCTCCCAGTGTTTTATTGCGTTCTTCCATTTCTAAATCGTTATAGTTTTGTTTTTAAGTCACAAATATCGCTTATTTTGTGAGAATGATTCAAAAATTATTTTGTTAGTTTGCTACTATTGTATATTTGCTAATAATCTGCAAAAAGCAACAACTAAAAAAATGCTTTTTGAGATAATAAATACTTAAAAATACGAATACAAAAAATTGTTTCTTATATAAATTCGCAAGAGCAAATCTGATAAAGGAAAAAGCGATACTATAAAGGACAAAAAGTAAAATGAATTGATTATGAATATTAGAAAAGGGAATCCTGAAGACATGAAATCGGTGTTGGGACTTATTCAGGAGCTGGCGATATTCGAAAAAGAACCTGAAGCAGTTGTCATCACGGAGGAAGATTTAATACGTGACGGTTTTGGAGAAAAACCATTATTTCACGTTTTTGTGGCAGAGATTGAAAACGACCAAAAACAAAAAGAAATTGTTGGAATTGCTTTGTACTATTACCGCTATTCTACCTGGAAAGGAAAAACAATACATCTTGAAGATTTAATTGTAAAAGAAAAAATGCGCGGCACTGGTTTGGGCTCTGCACTTTATGCTGAAATTATGAAGCAAGGAAAAAAAGATGGTGTAAGAAGAGTAGAATGGAATGTTTTGGCTTGGAATACACCAGCAGTTAACTTTTACAAAAATTCTGGCGCAAAAATTCTAGAAGACTGGCAAGTTGTGCAAATGGATGAAGCTGGAGTTAATTCATTCTTAGAAAAATTATAAAAAACAAAAAATTAAGATTTCGCCCCAATATAATCTGAAATCTAAAATCAAAAATCTATAAATTAAAAAATGAGAGTATTTAAATTTGGAGGAGCATCTGTAAAAGATGCAGATGGAATTAAAAACGTATATGACGTTTTACAAAAAGTAGGTTACGAAGACGTAATTCTTGTAGTTTCGGCTATGGGAAAAACAACAAATGCTCTTGAAGTTGTTATCAAGAATTATTTTGAAAAATCAACAGAATTGAACTCTTCTGTTCAAGAAATAAAAAAATATCACAATCAAATCTTATTGGATTTATTTGAAGATGAAAAGCATGAAGTTTTTGCAGCTGTAAATGCGCAGTTTGATGAACTAGAGTACTTTTTAGCTCATAATAAATCTCCAAACTACAATTTCGTTTACGATCAAGTTGTAAGTTTTGGTGAATTGATTTCAACAAATATTTTAAGTCATTATATGAATTTCAGAGGAATTCAGACACAATGGCTTGATGTTCGTAATTTCATTAAAACAAATGCAAATTACAGAGATGCAGAAGTAGATTGGGAAACAACTCAGCAAAACATCAGCAAAAATGTCCCAAGAAAACAGCTAAACATTACGCAAGGATTTTTAGGTGCTGACGATAATAATTTCACTACTACTTTAGGTCGTGAAGGTTCAGATTATACTGCCGGAATTTTTGCTTATTGCTTAAACGCAGAAAGCGTAACAATCTGGAAAGACGTTCCAGGAGTTATGAATGCTGACCCGCGTTATTTTGAAAATGCTAGTTTATTAAACCAGATTTCGTATCGTGAAGCTATCGAATTAGCATTTTACGGAGCAACAGTTATTCACCCGAAAACATTACAGCCTCTACAGAAAAAAGAAATTCCTTTGTATGTAAAATCGTTTGTGAATCCTTTATTGAAAGGAACTTGCGTTTCTAAAGGTGTAGATTTAGAACCACAATATCCATGTTTTATCGTAAAAAGAGAACAACTTTTAATCTCACTTTCTTCTATTGATTTCTCTTTCATTATGGAAGAAAACATCAGTGAGATTTTTGGATTATTCCACGAATTTAAAATCAAAGTAAACTTGATTCAGAATTCTGCGATTAGTTTCTCTGTTTGTGTGGAAGATAAATTTGGAAATTTCCCAGAATTGAATGCTATTCTTTCTAAAAAATTCAAAGTTGAATACAGCGAGAATGTTACATTATATACGATTCGTCACTTTACAGAAGAAGCTGCTCAAACGGTCGAAACTAACAAAGAAGTTTTACTGAAACAAGTTAGCCGCGAAACGATGCAAATTGTGACTAAAGAATTAAGTTAATACTTTAAAAAGGCAATTATTTAATTCAATCTTATAGAAAAAGGCTTCACTTAATTGTGGAGCCTTTTTTTGTAAGTTTTTTATTTGATTTTCCTTTATTTTTTGTATAATTGGAAAATGAAGTTTTAAAACACTATTTATGGAAGTGATAACTCTTTTACTTAAAAATCCTATCGTTATAATAGTATTATTTATAATACTAATAACTAAAGTGTTTCCTCCAAAAAACATAAATTCTTTGTATGGCTACAGAACTTCAAATTCAATGAAAAATAAATCGAATTGGGATTTTGCTCAAAAATTCAGCACCAATCTTTTCCTTATATTATTGACTGTTTTGTTGCTTCTTCAAATCATATTATATCTAATCTTCGGCAGTACTACGTTTACTAATTTTTCAGTATTTATAGGTTTAATAATTTCTGTTGCAATTGTTTTATATCAAACTGAAAAAAAACTTAAACAATCAAAAACTTCTGAATAATATCCGAACCATTTTCTAAAATTATATGAAAGCACAAAAAACATTTACACTGATTTTTTTAATAATTGTTTTATTATATATCGGATTCGATTTAGGTCCACTTTTTTTTCAAAAAGAAAGCATAAAAGATATTTCATTTTCTGATTTTAGAAATTCAATTGGAGTTGCATTATCAGGAACAGGTGTATATTTAAGTTATCGATCAGCAATTAAAAAAGAAAACAAACTCAAGAAACAAGAGAATTTACAAGTTTAAAACTCAAAAATTCAAGCCCTGATTTTACCAATTATAAATACTACTTTTGACTTTTTAGAGTTAAAGTATTTATGTTGAAAAAATTACTGTTTTGGACTGTTTTCTTCTGCTTTTCTGTGCTTCAGGCACAGGATACGGAATCGTTGTACAAAACCAAAAAAGTAATCGCTTCAAAAGATACTATTCGGTTAGAAAAGGTCAGCATCAACTCTGGATTTTTTCAGCTTTTAAATACCAAAAACGAACCGATAGATTCGACTTTCTATAAAATTGATTTTCAAAAAGGTTTTTTGCTTTTAAATGAAAAATTTCAATCAACTTCAGATACTTTAGTTGTCAATTATCTCAAATATCCAGACTTCCTAACCAAAGAATATAGCCTTTACAAATCTGATCAAATTGTTACCAATGATGTCGGAACCGAAAAATTGTATCGAATTGAAAACAATGCTAACGCCAAAAAAGTAACTCCATTTGATGGTTTAAATACTTCTGGAAGTATTACGCGAGGGATTACAATTGGTAATAATCAAAGTACGGTTTTAAACTCCAATTTAGATTTACAGATTACGGGAAAAATTTCAGAAAAAGTGAGTTTGCGTGCTTCGTTGCAAGACAGCAATATTCCGTTGCAAGATGGCGGTTATTCTCAAAAACTAGATCAGTTTGATAATATTTTTATGGAACTTTTCAGCGATGATTGGAACATTCGCGCAGGCGATGTCTTTTTAGAAAACAGAAAAACACAATTTCTAAGTTTCAATAAAAAAGTTCAGGGAATTTCGGCAAGCTTTGATTTCGATACCGAAAAAAGTAAAACTAATGTTTTTGCTTCAGTTGCTTTTGTAAAAGGTCAATATGCCAAAAGTACTTTTACAGGTCAGGAAGGAAATCAGGGTCCATATAAATTGAAAGGTCAAAATGGCGAATTGTATGTTTTGGTGATTTCGGGTTCAGAACGTGTTTATGTAAATGGTGTTTTACTGAAACGTGGTGAAAACAACGATTATGTCATTGATTATAATGCAGGAGAAATAGTCTTTACGTCGCTTTTTCCAATCAATTCAGAAATGCGTATTAATATAGAATACCAATATTCTGAGCGAAATTACAATCGATTGGTGACTTATGCGGGCGCAACGCACGAGAACAAAAAATGGAGTTTTGGAGGTTATATTTATTCTGAAAACGACCTGAAAAATCAGCCTTTACAGCAAAATCTTTCTCCAGAACAAGTTCAGATTTTGAGTGAAGCGGGAGATGATGTTAATTTAATGAAAGCGCCGTCTGCTTATGAAGACAAATATGCAGACAACAAAATTCTGTATAAAAAGAGCATTGTAAATTCGGTTGAAATATATGAATATTCCAACAATTCTGCAGATGTTTTATACAATGTAAGATTTAGTCTGGTTGGTGCAAATGCTGGAAATTATATCATTCAAAACAATAATTCTGTCGAGCGTATTTACCAATATGTTGAACCTATAAATGGCATTTTACAAGGAAATTACGAACCAATTGTACAGCTTGTTGCACCAATAAAACTTCAGGTTGCCACTTTTTTAGGAAAATATAATCCGAATGAAAAAACTTTGGTCGATTTTGAATTGGCAGTTAGCAATAATGACCAGAACTTATTTTCAGGAATTGATGATGCTGACAATGAAGGAATCGCTTTTAAAACCAATCTTAAAAAACGACTTTTTTCTAAAAGTTGGAGTTTAGATGCTTTTGCTAATTATCAATATGTGCAGCAAGATTTTAAATCTGTTGAACGTTTGTATAATATCGAATTTAATCGCGATTGGAATTTAACTGGAACACTTTTGGGCAATCAGAGCCTTTTGGTAACGGGATTTAATTTTGATTTATTTTCTCAAAAAAAATCTTCTGATATTGGTTTACTGACATATCAATTTGAGAAATTAGATTTTAGCGAAAGTTATTCTGGTTCCCGACACACCACGACGGCTTTATTCAAAATCAAAAATTGGACAATTGAAAACAATGGCAGTTTCTTGAATTCCGATGCAACTACTTCTACTTCAAAATTTATTAGAAATCAAACCCGAACCAAATATCATTTTGGCAAAAATTGGGTTGGCGGCAGCATGCAATTGGAAGACAATCAGGAAAAAGATAAGATTACGAATCAGTTTTCGACTTTGAGTCAGCGTTTTTCAGAATACGGAGTTTTTGCGGGACGTGGCGACAGCACCAAAGTTTTTGTTGAAATTGGTTATTTGCAAAGACGAAATGATAGTTTGCAAAACGGATTGTTACAACATGTAAACAACTCTCAAACCTATTATTTAAAATCAAAACTGATTCAGAATAAAACCACCGATTTAGCGGTTTATGCGAGTTATAGAAATCTAGATTTTACAGACGCAACTCGAAAAAATGAACCTTCTTTAAATTCGAGAATTTTATACAATGACCGTTTTTTCAATCAATTAATGCAGATTGGAACGGCTTATGAAACCAGTTCAGGAACTATTGCACAACAAGAATTTACTTATGTTGAAGTTCCAACCGGACAAGGAGTTTACACATGGAATGATTATAACGGAAACGGGATTCAGGAATTGGAAGAATTTGAAATAGCAGTTTATCAGGATCAGGCGAAATATGTTAGAATCTTTTTACCCAATCAGGTTTATATCAAAACCAATCAGAATAAGTTTTCGCAATCCTTAACTCTGAATCCGCTGCAATGGCAAAATGAAAAAGGATATAAAAAAGTGCTGTCTTATTTTTACAATCAGACCTCTTTTATATTCGACCGAAAGGTTAGAAATGAAGGCGAGCTAGACCTTAATCCGTTTGGTTCTTCGGAAGACAACATTTTAGGACTTAATTCGAGCTTTAGAAATAGTTTGTTTTACAATCGTGGTCGACAAAAACATTCTGTCACTTATTCTTACCTCGTCAATAAAGGAAAAAGTCTGCTCTCTATTGGCTCTCAAAATGTTGGAAATTATTCGCATCAAATCCAATATACTCATTTATATCAAAAAAGCTGGCTTTTTAATTTCTTTACCAAAACCATCAAAACAGATTTGGTTTCGAAAGATTTTGCCGAAAAAAATTACGACATAAATGGCTGGCAAATCGCACCAAAAGTGAGTTATTTATTTTCTAAAAACACCAAATTGGATTTCTTTTACGAACTTCAAAACAAAAAAAATCAAATAGGGAATTTTGAAACCTTAGACCAAAATAGAATCGGTACTTCTTTTTCTTATGCGGGAGAAAGGAAAGTAACTGTAAATGGAGAATTTTCTTTCTATCAAAATAAATTTAATGGAAATGAGTTTTCTTCTGTCGGTTTTCAAATGTTAGAAGGACTCCAAGCAGGTTCGAATCTAGTTTGGAAACTGCTTCTGCAAAAGAACATTACGTCTTTTTTAGATATCAATTTAAATTATCAAGGTCGTAAAAGTGAAACTGGATCGACCATTCATACTGGAAATATTCAGCTTCGTGCATATTTTTAATGTGTTGCGAAAAAGATGACAATAAATTGTTTAATTTTAATAGAAATTTAAACGTATAACCATTATGAAAAAATTATTATTGTTCTGTTTTATAGTTGTTTTCTCATCTAACTTCTACGCCCAAGAAACAACTGCAAAAGCTGCTAAAAGCAAAACAGAAGCCTCAGCTAAAAAAGCCAAATCAACTGCAGACAAAGCTTCGGCTGATGCAAAAAAAGAAGCGGCAAAATCTAAAAAAGCAGCAGATGATGCAAAAGAAGCTTCATCAAAAGCAAAAAAAGAAACAGCAGACAAAGCTAAAAAAACAGCAGACAAGGAAGCTACAAAAGCAAAAGCCGACGCTAAAAAAGCAACTGTAGAATCTGACAAAGCAAAAAGTGCTGCAGACAAAGCTAAAGCCGATGCAAAAAAATCAACAGCAAAAGCTGACGCTGCTAAAAAAGATGCCACAGCTGCCAAAAAATCGGCGACTAAGACTGTAAAAGAAACAAACGAAAAAGCGCCAGCTGTACCAGATAAAGTTACTGGCGAGTATAATGGTAAAAAAGTATATACTGGTCCAAGAGGCGGTAAATACTATATCAACAAAAATGGTAATAAAACTTATATTCAGGATTAATTAAAAGGTTCTGAGGGACTAAGGCACTGAGGTGCTAAGGTTCTAAAACACGAAATTTTGAGGCCGAACTTAATGTTCGGCTTTTTTTTATATTCTAACAAAACTTACAAAGTTCCTTATTAAGGTCATTTTAAAAACTCAAAATTGCTTAACATAGAGATAATCTTATTAGACAAAACTTATATTTTTTCAATATACCCCTTGAAAACCCTAGTGTTTTATAAAATCTAGAGTTAATAATTTAGTAATACCCTCGAAATAACATAAAAAACATATTTTTCTATCTTCGTTTTTAAAACGTGTTAAAAAATGAGCATTGATTATTCTGCGAATAAAACTATTTTAATCGCTCCATTAAATTGGGGTTTAGGTCATGCAACTCGATGTATTCCTATTATTAAGGCACTTCAAGAAAATAATTATATTCCGATTATTGCGTCTGATGGAGTTGCTTTGGCTTTATTACGAAAAGAATTTCCTTATATACAAACTTTAGAACTTCCTTCTTATCATATTGAATATGCAAAGAATGGCAAAAATTTTAAATGGAAGCTGATCAAAAATCTTCCAAAAATGATTACAGCCATTTTAGATGAGAAAAAAATGATTAACGGATGGATCAAAAAACATGGTATTGACGGAATAATTTCTGATAATAGATTGGGCGTTTTCAGCAAAAAAGTGCCTTCTGTTTTTATGACGCATCAATTGAATGTGATGACTGGAAACACAACTTGGTTTACTAGTAAATGTCATCAATATTTTATAAAAAAGTATAATGAATGCTGGGTTCCCGATACAGATGGAAAAGTAAATCTAACTGGAGATTTGGGCCATCTAAAAACTAACGAACTTAATCTTAAATATATTGGTCCGTTGAGCCGAATGAAGAAAAAGGAAACTCCAAAAGTATATGATCTTATGATTATATTATCTGGTCCTGAACCTCAACGTACCTTTTTAGATGAAAAACTGCAAAAACAAGCTTCAAAATTTCCGGGAAAAGTAGTTTTCGTAAAAGGAGTTGTCGAAAAAACACAGGAAAAATGGGAAACCGGAAATGTGACTTATTACAACTTCATGAACTCAAAACAGTTGGAACAAACTTTTAACGAAAGTGAATTTGTTTTGTGCCGATCTGGCTATACGACCGTAATGGACTTGGCAAAATTGGGTAAAAAAGCATTTTTTATTCCGACGCCTGGACAATATGAACAAGAATATTTGGCGATAAAACTTCAGGAAGAAAATTTGGTGCCGTATGCACTGCAAGATGATTTTACGATTGAAGATTTAAATAAAGTAAAATCTTTTCAAGGATTAACTCAATTTAAAAATGATATTGACTGGGATTCCTTATTTAAGGTTTTTGAAGATAAAACTGCATAATTGCATCAAACTAGTTTGGCTAAAGCCTTATTACTACAATAAAAAAACCTCCAGCTAAAGCTGGAGGCAATTGAATTTTTTCTCAAATAAAAATCAGTTTTATCCGCGTCTTCGCGAAAGCGAATCTGTTTTATCTGCGTACTGATTTTAGAAATTAAACTGGGCTTGCAATCTTAAAACATTTCCTTGCTGTCTGTTTACTGGAAGAGCGCTGTCTTCAAAAGTTCTGTCTGCAATTACATATTCTGCTGTAAGTTCAAATGCTTTAATAGGTTGCCATTCTATACCAATTTCGTAATCTCTTACCACATAACTTCTAGCATCTTTCTCGTATTTTTTTCCTCCATCATAATATTGAAATTTAGCAAAAGGATAGATAATTTGTTTTTTCAAATCCCATTTGTAATTCAATAAAACATAACCTCCATTTAAATCTGTCTCGTCAACAGTATTTGTCAATGTATTATAACGAGGTCCTTTTCCTATATTGTATTCCGTCTGAATTCCGAATGGCCTTGGATACAGAACAAAAGTTGCTCCTACTCTCTGGTCTTTTACATATTGCGGATCATTTACAACAACTCCAGAAGAAATTTCTCCTGTAAATGCCCATTTACCTGTGTAAGCCTGAATTCCAGGTTCTATAATCTGGCTTCCGATTACGAAAGGATAACTTAATCTTGTAACCACATTTAGATCTCTGTTTCCGTCTAATTTATTAGCAATTTGACCGTTGTAAACTCCGAAAGCAAAAACTCCAAAATCCCCAGAACCTTTGTAGCCATCTTTAACCAACATAGCAAAACGCTCTCTAATTTCGGCTGGAGCCCAATAAAAGATTGCTCCCAAATCACGTTCGTTTAATATTGAACTATTAATAGCGTCGGCACGATCAAGAGTTAGACGTTGCGAGCTAGATTGCATATTTTCAAATCCGTATGGAATTTTACTTTGTCCGATACGAACACGATATTCCCTTTTTTTATCGAAAGACAAATCAAAATACAAGTCACGAATCTGCACAAAGTTCTGAATTCCTGTGCTTGGAGAACTTGCAAAATCGGGTTGAAAGTAGAAAAATACATTTGGGTGAACTTGTCCTGAAAAGACAAGACGCGCACGACGAATGAAAAGTCCGTTGTTTGCTTTTGCATCTGGAGCAGTAGAAGTTGTTCCCCAAGATTTATCACACTGTTCGCAAGAAACTTTATCGTTTGTAGAAAGCAAGCCATTGTATCTTACTTGTGCATAACCTCTTAAAGAGATTCTGTCATACCAATGTTCCTCAACTCCTCCTCCAGATTTAGTTTCTGGAAGTTTTGATTTGTTGATAGAATCTAAAATACGCATTACTTCGTTTTTTACATCCTGCTTATTTAATTCTTTTTTGTCTGTTTCTTGTGCGTAAGCAACACAGGTTAGCAGTAATAAAACAGCTAATAGTTTTCTTTTTATCATTAGTTCTGTAATTCCCTTAATTTCAGGATGCAAAGATGCAGCACCTATGTTAAGAAATCATTAACCAGATGTTACTATAATAAAAATTTAATGTTATGCCCTAAATCTGAATGTTTATTTATTGTTAAACACCTTTGTTTTAGGGCTTTTACCAAAAAAGGCGTTACGATTTTTTAACGTCAGTTTTTGTTATTTTATTTGCTTTTTCGAGTGTAAAAGAGAATTCAGAGCCAATTCCGAACTCACTTTCTACATAAACTTTCTCTTTATGAGCTTCAATAATATGTTTTACAATCGCCAATCCTAAACCAGAACCACCTTCAGATCTTGTTCCGCTTTTATCCACTCGGTAAAAACGTTCAAAAAGTCTAGGGATATTTTGTTTTTCAACCCCTTCACCATTATCACTAATACGAATTAAGACTTTTTTCTTGGTCAGATTTACAACACCAACTTCTGTTAAACCGCCTTCTTTTCCATATTTAATAGAATTTACAATAAGATTTTCCAGAACTTGCTGAATTCTATCCTGATCACCTCTAATGATAACCGATTGTACATTTTTGCTTTCAAATGCCAATTTGATTTTCTTTTTGTCGGCTTTCATTTCCAGCAATTCAAAAACATTCTGAATCAATTCGACGACATCAAAATCGGTCATATTCAAATCTAAATCGCCCGATTCTAATTTGGTAATCATATCCAAATCTTCTACAATATAGATTAAGCGTTCTACTCCTTTTTCGGCACGTTTTAAATATTTTTTTCTGATGTTTTTATCGTCCATCGCCCCGTCTAACAAAGTTGAAACATAACCTTGAACAGTAAATAATGGCGTTTTTAATTCGTGTGAAACGTTTCCTAAAAACTCTCTTCTATATTGTTCTCGAATTTCGAGCATTTCGATTTCGAGTTTCTTATCGGTGGCAAACTTTTTCACTTCGCGCGAAAGCGTTTCCATATCCGTATTAATCGGCTGATTAATTAAAGTTGTAGATTCTAACAACGAAACCTCATCGTAAATTTTCTTTACTCGTCTGTAAATGAAACGCTCTACACGATATTGTAAAACCAAAAAAGAAAATATATAGATAACTATAATGAAAATTATTCCAAACGCAACTTGATGTTTTAGCTGATTTTTATAAAATAATGACATTAACATCAGCACAAATACTGTCGAAAAAAGACTGATGTACAATGCCGATTTTATAGCAAATTTGTATGTTTTTTTAAAATTGATTTTCATTGAAATTATTTAATATTTTTCACCATATAAGCAATGTAAGTTCATTTTACTTTTGGCTATAAATGACTTAGCACATGTAAACGCTATGCTTACATGTGCTAAATATACTATTTTTTAAAAAATACGAACAACAAATTAAATGACCTTACATCACTTATATGGTTCAGAATTTTTATAGAATGTTATACTTCAAATTTATAGCCAACTCCTTTTATAGTTTTAAAAAGATCTTCACCTATTTTTTCGCGTAGTTTTCTGATGTGAACATCGATTGTTCTTCCTCCAACTACAACTTCATTACCCCAAACTTTATCCAAGATTTCATCTCTTTTGAAAACTTTTCCTGGTTTTGAAGCCAATAAATAAAATAATTCGAATTCTTTTCTTGGCAAAGCAATTTCTACATTGCCTTTTATGATTTTGTATTCTTCGCGATTAATCTCGATTCCGCCAACATTTAAAGTATCTGTAACTACTTCTTGTTCTTTTAATCTTCGTAACAGCGCCTTTACTTTTGAAACCAATAATTTTGGTTTAATTGGCTTAGTAATATAGTCGTCAGCACCGGCGTCGAAACCAGCCACTTGCGAATAATCCTCGCTTCTCGCTGTAAGGAATGTTATGATTACATTATTTAATTCAGGAATTTTTCTAATATGCTCGCAAGCTTCCATTCCGTCCATTTCTGCCATCATCACGTCCATAATGATTAATTCTGGCAGCTCTTTCTGCGCTTTTGCTATTGCATCTTTTCCGTTAGATGCCGTAACAATCTGGTAGCCTTCTTGAGCAAGGTTATAGCCAACGATTTCTAAGATATCTGGTTCATCGTCAACTAATAAAATCTTAGTTTGTGTTTTTTTCATAAATAGCAACAATTGAGATTTTTATATCGAAATTTTATTGTTCAAGATTCGATATTTCTTATTTCACAGGGTAAATATACTAACAAAAGAACCTTTAAAAAATGGTGTTAACCGTAATTTAATCTCGTAACAATTTGATAATCTTAACAACACAAAAACATAACAAGTCGGTAACATGGACTTTACAGCGCGGTTCTTTCTTTGCACAAAAATAAATTAACACAACACTGAACAATGAAATTCAATTTAAGATTTCTATTTATTGCATTATTTATCTGTACGATTTCGATCGCGCAAAACAAAGGTACAATTTCTGGAGTTCTAACTGACAAAGAAATGAACAACGATCCGTTACCTTTTGCTAATGTACTTATTAAAGGTACAAATATTAGCGTAAATACCGACGTTGATGGGAAATATTCCTTAAACGTAAATCCTGGAAATTATACTTTAATTTTTAGTTTCCTTGGATATGAATCTGTAGAAGCTCCAGTTGCCGTAAAAGCAAACGAAACTGTAGTGGTTAATCAAGCTCTTTCTTCTGGAAGTTATACACTTAAAGATGTAGTTGTACAAGCTGCCCCTGTAAGTAAACAAAAAGAATCTGCATTATTATTAGACCAAAAAAATGCCGTTTCTTTTAAAGCCGCAATTGGCGCTGAAGAAATTTCAAGAAAAGGGGTTAATGATGTGGCGAATGCTGTCGCAAAAGTGAGTGGGGTTTCGAAACAAGATGATTCTGGAAACGTATTCGTAAGAGGATTAGGAGACCGTTACAATGTAACTACCTTAAATGGTCTTCCATTACCATCAAATAACCCAGCAAACAAAAACATTCTTTTAGATATTTTCTCAACAAACATTGTAGATAACATTGGAATCAGCAAAACTTTTGAAGCTCAAAACTATGCAGATTTTGGCGGAGCTAATATTGATATTGCCGCAAAAAGATTCAGTGGAAAACCATTTGTTACTGTTTCAATCGGTTCTGGTGCAAACACAAATGTTTTAGGACAAGATAATTTTTACCTGCAAGACGGACCTACTTATATGGGATTTAAAAAAGTTGGACCTCCTGACGCTCCACTTCAACCTTATAACTATTCAACAAGCTGGGATAGACAAACTAGCAAAAATGTATTAAATGCTTTCTATACATTATCTGGCGGAAAAAGATTTAATATCAACGACGAAAGTTCTATCGGTACTTTTATTACTGGATCTTTCAGCGCAAAAAACAAATACACAAAAGGTTTCAGCAGAGGAGGAATCACTTCTGATGGAGATATATTTTCTGATTTCGTAAGAACAGCTTACAAACATAGCACAACTACAACGGTTATGGGTACTGCTGATTACAAAATCAACAACAAAAACTCAATCTTCTTTACTTCATTATTCTTAAATTCAAGTGATCAAGACTATAGTGAATACGAAGGAACAAACCAAAATTTTGATGGTGGTGGAGACGCTATGCAGCAAATTACAGGTTTCATCAAACGTGGAACTTTTGAAAGAACTCAATTAATTGTAAACCAATTAACAGGTAAAAACAAATTTAACGATCAGTGGAATTTAAACTGGGGAGTTGGATACAGTATGTCTAACAGTGCTGTTCCAGACCGTATGCAAAATTCATTCGTATACGCTCCAAATGCTATTGACTATACATTCTTCACGAATTCAAACATCAATAACCACAGATTTTACCAGGACTTAAAAGAAAATGAAATTGCTGCAAATATTGCTCTTTCTTATAACTTCAAAAAAGGAAGTGATGATACTTATAAAGGAAAATTAACTGTTGGTTATTCAGGAAAATTTAAGGATGTAGATTACAACATGGAACAATACTCATTCTTCCCAAACAGAACTACAATTTCTTTTCCTAAAGAAGACATTCATCATGTAGACAATTATCTAGATCCTGCACATTGGGGTTCTTCTTACTCAAATAGAATTAACCAAATCTATAACGGAAATTTAGATATTAATGCTGGATTCGTTAACCTTCAATATTCTTTAACTGAAAGATTAAGCGTTATATTAGGAGCAAGATTAGAGCAATTGACTCAGAATGTTTTCTACATTACAACTACAGTTCCTGGTGGAGACAATTCTAATGATTCAAAATTCAATATTTTACCAAGTTTAATTTCGAAGTATACATTGAATGACAAACAGAATTTAAAATTCTCTGCAAGTAAAACTTACACTCTTCCTCAATTTAAGGAAAAAGTGCCAATTATTTACGAAGATGTTGCACAAGCATATGAAGGAAACCCAAATTTATATGCTTCAACAAATTATAACTTCGACTTAGGATGGGAATTTTTCCCGAAAGCAGGTGAGTTAGTTTCTGTAACTGCATTTGGAAAAATCATTCAAAACCCAATCAACGAAATGTTCTTGAATTCGTCTTCAAATGACATCTCTTACGCAAATACAGGAGATAAAGGAACAGTAGCTGGGGTTGAAGTAGAATTCAGAAAAGATATTTTTGAAATTGAGAAAAATGACAACTTAAAAACAAAACTTTCTTTTGATGCAAATGGATCTTACTTATATACAAAACAAGATCTAAGCAATGATAAAGTAAATGATGAAAATGATTTTGGAGCAAACTTTACGTTTACAGAAAGTAAATTAACTGGAGCTTCTAATTTCTTAGCTAATGCCAACTTATCTTTCTTGAATGAATTCTCAGAAAACAAAGATATTTCTGCTACATTATCTTACTCTTATTTCTCAGACAAGCTTGCCGTAATTGGAACTTCAAGAGTTGGTAACATGGTTGATAAAGCAGTAAACAAATTAGACTTTATCGTTAATACAAGTTTGACAAAAAGTTTAAAATTAGGTCTTATTTACAACAATATCTTAAACCCAACTTTCGAGCGTGTACAAGAGCAAGGAAAAGTACCTGGAAAAGAATCTGTTGGTGACATTACAGTTACATCATACAAAGCAGGTTCAGATCTTAGACTTACTTTAAACTATACATTCTAAGAAGAAGATTCTACATAAAATTTTTAAGAGAGGTGATTAAGTACTATTAATTACCTCTCTTTTTGTTTACAAATGCAATGTAAATTTTACATTAAGCAGAAGTTGTTTTAAGCCAGTATACTTAATAGATTGTTAATCTCGTCTTAACTCAGCAAAAACATATGTTCATTTACTTTGCCATGAATAAATAAAACAATAAAACACAACAAAATGAAAAAAAGTTTATTTGCAATGGCTGCAATATTAGGACTTGCTTTAACAAGCTGTAGTTCTGATGACAACAAAAACGACAACAAAAGTACTTTCGTATTAAAAGTTGACGATTTAAAAGGAGACATCAATGATGGTGTTGTAACTTTAGACCCAACTCAAACTTACACTTTAACTGGAGGTTTAGTTGTAAAAGGTGGAGCAACATTAGTTATTCCTGCTGGAACTGTAATTAAAAGTTCTGCTACTGCAGCTGCTACATCTTTATATATCGCTGTAGAAAGAAACGCTAAAATCAACATCAATGGTACGGCTGCTAAACCAGTTATCATGACATCTGGAAAAGCTACTCCTGCTCAAAGTGACTGGGGTGGATTAATCATCGCTGGTAATGCTAAAGTAAATACTGGAGATAACGGTACTTCTGAAGTAGGTGGTTTAAGCTATGGAGGAAATGATAATGCAGATTCTTCTGGAAACATCAACTTCTTAAAAATCTCTTATACAGGTTCTAAATATACTGCTGAAAAAGAATACAATGGAGTTTCTTTCTTCGGAGTTGGTTCAGGAACTGTAGTATCTGATATCTACACTTTCGAAAGTGGTGATGACGCAATTGAGTTCTTCGGTGGAGCTGTAAATGCTAATAACTTAGTAATGATCAACTCTTATGATGATTCATTAGATTTCGCTGACGGATGGCAAGGTACTGCTACAAATGTATACATTAGTGGTGTTACTAAAGCTGGTGTTGAAGGATCTACTAACGCTAAAGATCCAAGTACAGCTGTTCCAATGACAAATGCTAAAATCACTAACATCTCTATCGTTAAAGGTGGTGCAGCTTTTACAGCTGACGAAAAAGCAATCAACTACAAAGAAGGTGGTGGAAAACAAACTTACACAAACTTATATGTTGCTAACGGAATGCCTGCAGATCTTGTAAAATTATCTACAGATGCTGGTGTAACTGCTAACTTAGCTGCTGGTAACTTTACTATCACAAACTATACTTTTGGAGCTTCTATCACTAACTTAGCTGGTCCTAAATTATCAGGAACAACTACAGGTGCTCTAGGTGCTGGTGCTGGTGCTGATTTGCCAACTTGGGCTAACTGGACTAAATAATTAAAGTTCAAAATAAAATAAAAAAAGCTGTCTGAAATATTTCAGACAGCTTTTTTCGTTTTGATCTATTATTAAAACAAATCTATACTTTCGCTATATAAAACCAAAAAAGATACTATAACCACTTATAACGCAAAATGTTAAAAACATCCTAAATCTTAACGCTATTTTCTTTTGGCGTAATTTTTGTAATTTTTTTTGTATATTTACAATAACTAAAATATTGCGATGGCAAAAAACTACTTTTATATTACTTTCTTATTGGCTTTTTTCTTTACTGTATCCGCTTCAGCGCAGGACAGCAAGCAATTACCAAAACCTCAAGAAACAACTTCTATTGAGGGACTTAGCTTGTATCCTAACCCAGTAACAAATGGGAAAGTCTATATCTCAACTAAAAACGATTTAGAGAAAGAAATTATTGTGTTTGATATTTTAGGAAAAAAAGTACTTCAAGCTCATTTGGCATCCCGAGAACTTAATGTTTCTGAATTGCCTCCTGGAGTGTACATTATTAAAATTAGCGAATTGAACGCATCGGCAACTCGAAAACTTATTATCAGATAATAAATAGTTTAGAAAAATCATAAGACTCCATAATAGGAGTTTTTTTTTGTTAATTAATTTTTATTTAACAAGATTAATAGTAACTATTAATTAATACAACAAATTGATTTCAAGATAAATATCTTCTTAATTTCATATAAGAAATTATTTACTAATCTTAATCAATTTTGAAAATGAAAATTAAAAAAATTATTATTGGTTTATTCGCAGTATGCTTAATGTTTTCTTGTGAAAATGACGAGTCAATTCCAACTACTAATGTTAGTACAAATTTAGCTGACAAAAATTCACCTGTTGTACAGAAATTAATCAACATGGGCTACAAGGCTGAAAACATTCAAGAAGCAAAAGATTTTTATATAGTGGAAGGCGACTTGATGTTTTCTAAAAATATAAATGATTATAGCAAAAGCGAAACTAGTAGACATGCTCATACAGATAATTTAGTATCTCAACAATATCGAGTAATCACTGTAAGAATTGACCCTTCTATACCTCAAAGTGGCAAAAATAATTGGCGCAACGCAATTTCATCAGCAATGAACCACTGGTCTAGCTTAACTCAGAATTCCATAAAATTTGTACTTTCTAATGAATTAGATGCAGACATTACGATTAAATCTGATAACAATTTACTATTAGATTTTGTAATTGCCATGGCCGGAACTCCTTTATCTAATGGTAAGGCATTCAACCAAATTTTAATAAATTTTGATTTCCTAGGCAATATGACAGTATCAGAAAGCACTAAAATTTACAATATGGTTCATGAACTTGGACACTGCATAGGTTTTAGACATACTAATTGGGAAGATGAAGGTTATTATAATCAAAATGGGGATTATATTGGAGGTAACTATATTCCAAATATTACACAACCAGATCCAAACTCTGTAATGAATAAAGAAACTGCATTATATTCATGGAATGGCTTTTCACAGTATGATATTATAGCTGTTAATTATTTATACCCTCCCTTGCCTTGTAACACACGCCTAGTAGGTCCTTCGGAAAACAGGTGTGCATATAATCTCTATGGCGACATCGCAAATTATACTGTCTATGTAGCTGGCAGTAAACAATTAAACGGAGATGATCTTAATCCAACCTGGCAAGTTTCAGGGAACTCTTTAGAAATAATAGCTACTAATAACAGCTTATGCAAAATACGCGTTAAAGGCAACAATACTACATGGCCAGCTACTGGAGTTGTTACCAGAACATCAAATACAGGATGTGTTAGCTCTTACAATATATCATTAAACAATTGTAATGACCCGTACATAACAGATTAAGAATAAAATTATAAACATAATCTTAAAAGCTCCAAATGGAGCTTTTTTTAGTTTTCAGCCTCAGTCACAGTTTACAGTTTCATACTTTATTGAAAACTGCGACTGAAAACTGCGACTGAAAACTAAAAACAATATCTTTGCAAAAAAAAAAGTTTTGATCACAGCCACAGATATATTTACCATTTCTAGTCAGAAACAATTTGAGAAAATAGCATTAAAAGTGTTTCGTTTTCAGCACGAGAACAACAAAGTATATCGTGATTTCTGTGATTTTTTAAAAGTGAATCCGCAACAGGTAAAATCTTTACAGCAAATTCCTTTTTTACCGATTCAGTTTTTCAAAAGTCATGATGTAGTTTCAAATTCTGACCCTGCGCAAGTAACTTTTACCAGCAGCGGAACTACTGGAATGATTACTAGCCGACATTTAGTAACCGATGTTTCCTTATATGAAGAAAGCTACCGAAAGGGATTTTCTCAATTTTACGGCAATATTGAAGATTACGTTGTTTTAGCCCTTTTACCATCATATTTAGAGCGCGAAGGCTCTTCGTTAATTTATATGGTAGAAGATTTAATAAAACTCTCTAATCAGCCTGAAAGTGGTTTTTATTTACATAATCACGACGACTTGATTAAAAAACTTCTTGAATTAGAAGAAGCTGGTCAAAATGTAATCTTGATTGGCGTTACTTATGCTTTATTAGATTTAATCGAAAAACACCAATTCAAACTTCAAAATACCATTATTATGGAAACTGGAGGAATGAAAGGAAAACGCAAAGAAATGATTCGTGAAGAATTGCACGAACAGCTTTGCAAAGGTTTTGGGGTTTCTTCTATCCATTCAGAATACGGAATGACTGAACTTTTAGCGCAAGCGTATTCTCTTGGTGATGGAGTTTTTGAGTGTCCTTCTTGGATGAATATTTTAGTTCGTGATCCGGAAGATGCTCTCACTTACGTGAAAGATGGAAAAACGGGTGGAATAAACGTAATTGATTTAGCCAATATCAATTCGTGCTCTTTTATCGCAACACAGGATTTAGGCAAAAAATATTCCAACAACTCTTTTGAAGTTTTGGGACGTTTTGATAATTCAGATATTCGTGGTTGTAATTTGATGGTTCTTTAAAATGGTTAATCGTTAATTTGGTTATTGTTAATTCACCGCATTAATCAAACGTTCCTACGGAACGTTAATTACAAACCAAATTCCATTTCTACCGACGAGACATTCCTACGGAATGTTTTTTCAATAAAAAATCCCAATATTCTTTCGAAAATTGGGATTTATATATTTATTGTAAAAGATTTTTTCTAAATCGATTAAACAATTAACCAATTAAACAGTTAAACTTTCTTAAACTATTCGAATCACAAAATAATTTTTCTTTCCGCTTTGCAATAACACAAATTGATTATTAATTAAATCATTTGCAGTTAAAACAAAGTCTTCTTTTATTTTTTCTCTATTTACAGAAATAGAATTTGCTGTTAAAGCTCTTCTCGCTTCTCCGTTAGATTTAAAGAAACCTGTTTTTTCGTTTAAAACAGTAATAATATCCAAACCGTTTTCTAAATCTGCTTTTGCAATTTCGGCCTGTGGAACTCCGTCAAAAACTTCTAAGAAAGTAGCTTCATCCAATTTCTTCAAATCTTCTGCAGTAGAATTTCCAAACAAAATATTCGAAGCCTGAATTGCTTTTTCTAATTCTTCACGATTGTGAACAAAAACAGTGATTTCTTCAGCCAATTTCTTTTGTAAAACTCTTAAATGCGGAGCCGTTTTATGCTCTTCGATCAATGCATCAATTGCATCTTTATCTAAGAAAGTAAAGATTTTGATATACTTCTCAGCATCAACATCTGTTGTATTTACCCAAAATTGGTAGAATTTGTATACAGAAGTTTTATCAGCATCCAACCAAACATTTCCTCCTTCAGATTTTCCGAATTTAGAACCGTCTGCTTTTGTAATTAAAGGTGTTGTTAAGGCGTAAGCTTTTGCATTTTCACCTCCCATTCTACGCACTAATTCTGTTCCCGTGGTAATATTACCCCACTGGTCAGAACCTCCCATTTGTAGGACACAATTATTGTTTTTATATAAGTGATAAAAATCGTAACCTTGAATTAACTGATATGTAAATTCTGTAAAAGACATTCCCTCACCTTCTCCACTAAATCTCTTTTTTACAGAATCTTTAGCCATCATATAATTTACAGTGATACGTTTTCCAACTTCACGTGCAAAATCGATAAAAGAAAATTCTTTCATCCAATCGTAGTTATTTACCATTAATGGTGCATTTGCTTCGTTTGAATTGAAATCTAAGAAACGTGACAGAACACTTTTAATTCCGGCAACATTTTTAGCTAAAGCTTCTTCATCAAGCAAGTTTCTTTCATCAGATTTACCAGAAGGATCTCCAATCATTCCTGTTGCGCCACCTACTAAAGCAATCGGTTTGTGACCGAAATTCTTTAAGTGAACCAATAAAATAATTTGAACCATACTTCCGATATGCAGTGAATCTGCCGTTGGATCAAAACCGATATACGCAGAGGTAGCTTCTTTTAGTAATTGTTCTTCCGTTCCAGGCATACTATCATGATATAACCCGCGCCATTTTAATTCTTCAACTAGATTCTTCATTTTTTTTCTAAAATAATTTGCGCAAATGTAATCAATGTCGCTGGTAATGACAAAAAAGTCTGCCGAGAAGACACAAAGACACAAAGTTTTTTATTTCTATAAAATTTAACCTAAATATTCGCAGCAAAAAATAAAAACTTTGCGTCTTAGTGCCTTTGTGGCAAAACCCAAAAAAGCTATCTTTACAACATGATATTAGTAACGGGAGGAACTGGCTTAGTCGGCGCGCATTTATTGCTTCATTTAATTGAAAATGGAGAAAATGTTCGGGCTATTTATAGAACTCAAGACAACATTCAGAAAACAAAATCGGTTTTTGACTTATATAAAAAATCTAGTTTGTTTGAAAAGATTAATTGGCTTGAAGCCGATATTCTAGATGTTCCCTCACTTGAAAATGCTTTTATCGATATTACAGACGTTTATCATTGTGCCGCTTTAATTTCGTTTGATCCAAAAGACGAAGAAAAACTTAGAAAAACCAATATCGAAGGAACTGCCAATATGGTTAATTTTTCGATTGCTAAGGACATACAAAAATTTTGCTTCATTAGTTCTATTGCTGCTTTGGGAGATATTGCTGCACATGAAACACATATCACAGAGGAAACAGATTGGAATCCTGAAAAGCCACATAGCGATTACGCCATTTCTAAATATGGTGCCGAAATGGAAGTTTGGCGTGGACAGCAAGAAGGCTTAAATGTAATTATTGTAAATCCTGGAGTGATTTTAGGGCCATTGCGAATGGCAAACGTTTTTGAACAAGGAAGCACTGAAATTTATCAAAAAGTTTCTAAAGGCCTTTCGTTTTACACACTAGGAAGCACAGGCTTTATCACAATTGATGATGTCGTAAAAACAACTTATCAATTGATGAAAAGCGAAATTAAAAACGAACGTTTTACACTTATTTCAGACAATATTGTATTTAGAGATATTTTGAATACAATTGCAGATACTTTAAAAGTCAAAAGACCACATATTCATGCAAAGCCTTTTTTTATGAATTTATTATGGATTTCTGACTTCTTGTTTTCAAATTTATTTTTCAGAAAAAGAAGCATTACAAAAGCAACGGCCAAAGCTTCTTATTCAACCAATTTATATAGTAATGAAAAAATAAAAACCGCTCTAGGAACGGTTTTTACTGATATTCATTTTTACATTAAAGAAAGTTAAAAAACTTAAACTATCTTCTTTGTCTTCTATGTGCCATTTCTAATGAATCAATATTGATTTTTGGCGCTATTTTTTTAACCGAATCCTTAGAAACTTCTTTTATTTTATTTTTCTTGGCTTTAGCTGCTTTTTTCTCATCTATTTTAGCTAGAGAATCAGCCGCTCTTTGGTTTACAGCAATTCTTTTATTTACTTCATCAAACATTTCTTTATAACCTTCATAATCAGAAGCATAATACATATTGTTTTGAGCAAATTGAAGACTGTCTACTTTATACTTTCTTAAAACAAATTTAGTAGCATCACCTTCTAACGAATCTAAAGACAACGGTTTTTGATATCGAATTGCTTCTAAAATCGATAAATCGTACATAATATCTATCATTTTTTCTTTCTCTATAAGTTTAGCGGGCTCTTTTACCAGCTCTTTTTTACAACTTATAGAAAGAAACAAAACCAATAGTATTACTATAAAATTCTTCATAATTGCTTTTTATCTGTCAAACAATAATCTTTTTCCAGCTCTAGTATCTTTTACCTTGAAATTATTATAAACCAATTCTCCGTTTACAAAAGTATGGGTAATTCTAGATTTAAAAGTATAACCTTCAAAAGGTGACCATCCACATTTATATAAAATATTATCTGGTTTTACGCTCCATGGCAAACTTGGATTTACAATAACTAGATCGGCATAATAACCTTCTCTAATAAATCCTCTTTTTTCGATTTTGAAAAGCTTAGCAGGATTGTGGCACATTTTTTCCACGATTTTCTCCACGCTTATTTTTCCCTGATGATGTGCTTCAAACATAGCAACAACTGCATGCTGAACCAATGGACCACCAGAAGGCGCATTTAGATATGATTGCTGTTTTTCTTCTTTTGTATGAGGCGCATGATCAGTCGCAATTACGTCAATTCTGCCATCGTTTAAAGCTTTCCAAAGTTCTGCGCGATCATCTGCAGTTTTTACAGCCGGATTCCATTTAATGAAATTCCCTTTTGTTTTATAATCTTCGTCCGTAAACCAAAGATGGTGTACACAAACCTCAGCTGTAATTTTTTTCTCTTCTAACGGAATTTTATTCGTAAACAATTCCATTTCTTTTGCAGTAGAAAGATGAAAAATATGCAATCTTGCTCCTGTTCTTTTAGCTAAAGCTACAGCTTTTGAAGAAGAAATATAACAAGCTTCTGCGCTTCTAATTAAATGATGTGCCGTAACTGGAACATCGTCTCCATATTGCTCTTTAAAAGCGGCAAGATTATTTTGAATTGTCGTTTCATCTTCACAATGAACCGCAATTAACATTGGTGTGCTTGAAAATATTTTTTCTAAAGTTTCTTCTCTGTCAACCAACATATTTCCTGTCGAAGAACCAAGGAAAATCTTGATTCCAGCAACATTTTTCGGATTGGTTTTTAAAACTTCCTCCAAGTTATCGTTTGTTGCTCCCATCATAAACGAATAATTCGCAAATGATTTCTGAGATGCAATTTGATATTTATCTTCTAATATTTCTTGAGTAACGGCATTCGGAACTGTATTGGGCTGTTCAATAAAAGAAGTGATTCCGCCCGCAACAGCTGCACGAGATTCAGATTCGATATCCCCCTTATGCGTTAATCCCGGTTCTCTAAAATGTACCTGATCGTCAATTGCTCCTGGCATTAAATAATTACCTTCGGCATCAACTACAATACAATCTGATGTTTTTAATGAAATGCTGTCTGCAATTTCAACAATCAAATCGTTTTCAATCAAAACATCACCTTCAAAAATTGTCCCTTCGTTTACAATTTTGGCATTTTTTATTAAAATCCTGTTCATCGTGGTTACTTTATAATGAATTGACTAATTTTCTTAATCTAAGTGAAATTACACCCAATATAGCTTCTTTAATAATAGCATTGCTCATTTTAGAAACTCCTTTTGTTCTATCTGTAAAAATAATAGGAACTTCTGTAATCTGAAATTTACCGCAATAGGTTCTGTATTTCATTTCAATTTGAAACGCATACCCAACAAATTTTATTTTATTTAAGTTGATTTTCTCCAGAACTTCTCGTTTGTAACAAACAAAACCTGCAGTTGCGTCATGAATTTTCATTCCGGTAATAAATTTCACATAAACGGAAGCAAAATAAGACATTAAAACACGGCTTAAAGGCCAGTTTACAACATTTACACCAGTTACATAACGAGACCCAATGGCTAAATCTGCTCCACCAAAATGGCAAGCGTCATATAATTTTTCTAAATCATTCGGGTTATGAGAAAAGTCGGCATCCATTTCAAAAATAAATTGATAATCTCGTTCTAAAGCCCATTTAAAGCCATGAACATAAGCCGTTCCTAAACCTGACTTTTTAGTTCGCTGTTCTAAAAAAAGTTTTCCTGGAAATTCTTCCTGCAATGCAATTACTTTATTTGCAGTATGATCAGGAGAATTATCATCGATAATCAGCAGATGAAAAGATTTATGCTGCGAAAGTACGGCTCTTACTATACTTTCTATATTTTCAATTTCGTTATAAGTGGGAATTATGACAATGCTATCATTCATTTTTTCATGGTAATTTCACCGCAAAAGTAAACTTTTTATAGCATTTGATTCATAATAAATATATAATAAAAGTATTGCATCAAAAAATTACTAATTTTGTAACGCTATGATTGAACAACTTCATCCTCGAATTCTGGAAAACAAAGACTGGGCAACACTTTTGTTTGTGTTAGCTTTTGCTGTTGTTGCCATGACAAAATCTGCTTACGAAACTAGATTCAGCGAATTTAGCAAGCTTATTTTTTCTGATAAATACGCTAAAATTTATCGAGACAACAACCATTTAAAAAGTAGCTTTACATTTGGACTGTTTTTTGTACAGATTATTTCGTACGCTTTTTTCATTTTGCTTACAATGAATATTTTTGGATATGCAGCCAAAACCGATTGGATTTTGTTTATTCAGATTGCAACTTTTCTGCTTTATTTTATTTTAGGAAAATATTTAATCGAAAAAATTGTAGCGACTTCCTTTAATATTGATGAATTTGTGGAGTTATTTAACTTACAAAAAGTGACTTACAGAACATATATTGGCGTTTTGATCCTTCCAATTAACGCTATTTTGTTCTATTACAGCAATATTCCAAAAATTGTTCCGCTAGCAATCATTGGTATTTCGCTGTGTATTAGCGTATACTCTTACTTTATTTCAATTAAAACATATCAAAACGCAATTATCGGTAAGTTATTTTATTTTATTTTGTATCTTTGCGCTCTTGAAATAGCCCCTTATTATTTTCTCTATTATTGGATAACAAAAGGGAGTGCTTAGAAAATGTTTATAATATGAAAGTGAAAACAATTTTGGTGTCACAGCCTGAACCTAAAGTGGAGAATTCTCCTTACTTTGAGCTCCAACACAAACACAAAATAAAAATTGATTTCAGACCATTTATTCATGTGGAAGGGGTTAGCGCAAAAGAGATTCGATTACAAAAAATCGATCTTAATCATTACACTGCGATCATTTTAACAAGTCGAAATGCTGTAGATCATTTTTTTAGAGTTGCTGATGAAATGCGTTACAAAGTTCCAGAAGGATTGAAGTATTTTTGTCAATCTGAGGCTGTTGCGTTTTACCTTCAAAAGTATGTTGTGTACAGAAAACGTAAAATTTACGTTGGGGCAAAAGATTTTGCAGATTTATCTCCGCTAATTAAGAAGTACAAAGACGAAAAGTTTTTGCTTCCAGCATCTGACCAATTAAATGCAGATGCTCCTGTAACATTAAACAGTCTAAAAGTTGACTGGGCGCAAGCTATTTTTTACAGAACTGTAATGAGTGATTTATCTGATTTAGCAGACGTTTATTATGACGTTTTAGCTTTCTTCAGCCCAACAGGAATTAAATCATTGTTTAAGAATTTCCCAGATTTTAAACAAAACAACACGCGAATTGCCGTATTCGGAAGCACAACGCAAAAAGAAGCTTTAGACCATGGTTTAAGAATTGATATTCTTGCTCCAACTCCTGAAACTCCTTCTATGACAATGGCTTTAGAAAAATACGTTGCAGAAGCAAACAAAGGAAAATAAACCTGACCAGTAAAAATATTTAAATTCCAAATTCCAACTTAATCAATTGGGATTTGGAATTTTTCTTTTTAAATCAATTACTGATTTTCGTTCGTTTCCCGTGGTTGAAACCATGGGCTATGTTTTTGGAATTTGGAATTTAAAAAATTGGAATTTCTATTTCTTGAGCATTTTAACTACATTTGATTTCTATTCTAAACCCAAATCACAAGAAATAGTTTCAAATTGTAAGTTATGAAAATCAACTCCCTCTTAATTGAAATTGACGGTATCGACAAAGAAATTCTTAGATATTTAATGGATGACGCCCGAAAACCAATTCTACAGATTGCAAACAAAATCGGAATTTCTGGAGCAGCAATTCATCAGAGATTAAAAAAACTCGAGCAATCTGGCGTTATTTCTGGATCTAAGTTTACTGTAAATCCAAAAGTTTTGGGTTACAATACCATGGCTTTTGTTGGAGTATATTTAGATAAAGCTTCTCGAAACTCAGAAGCTGTAAAAGAACTTCGCAAAATTCCCGAAGTTTTAGAATGTCATTATACAACAGGAAACTGGTCGGTTTTGATTAAAATTATCTGTCGCGACAACGAACATTTAATGTCGCTATTGAATAATAAAATCCAAGCTATTGAAGGTGTTTCTAGAACAGAAACTTTTATTTCGCTAGATCAGCAGATCGACAGACAGATTCAGTTATAAATTAGAGAATGTGTCAATTTGATAATTAGATAATTTTAAAACTTTATGTTTAACATTCGAACCGAAATAAAAACAATACTCTTTTTTATTTTGTATTTTATTGCAGTTTTTATTGCTGAAAAGGCAGCACCAAGCGGCGTTTGTACACCTGGGGGAGGATTTTTATTGTTTTTGCTTTCAATCCCGACAAGTATTATTCTTTCTTTGATTCTTTTATTTAAATATTATCGATCAAAAGAAAAGCGATACCTAAATTCTATTTATATCATATCTGGAATTTGGGTAATACTTTTTCTATTTTTAAACTTCACTAATTGATTAAATAATTTAAAAAACTCGCTATTATAAACTGGACTGAAGTCCAGCCCTACAATACAATTTGTTCCTTTGGAACTATTGTAGCTTGTATTATAAAAACAAAACCCGACAGATTTTAAAAATCTGTCGGGTTTGCTGTAAATTATCTAATTGACTAATTTCTCAATTATCAAATTAATTTCTTCTGCTTCCCGAATATATCGAGATATAGTACAACAACGTTGCTATTGAACCAATTGCCGCAACTACATAAGTTCTTGCTGCCCATTTTAAAGCGTCTTTAGCTCCAGCTTGTTCTTCTTGCGTCAACATATGTTTGTTTTCCAGCCAAGCCAAAGCACGGTTACTCGCATCATATTCTACAGGAAGCGTAATGATAGAAAACAAAGTTGTAGCCGCAAAAATGATAATCCCAACCAATAACAATTGAGGAAAAACTTTAATCATCAGAATTCCAGCAATTAAAATCCATTGTACGTAGTTTGAAGCTACACTTACAATCGGCACTAATTTAGAACGCATTGTTAGCCATTCGTAACCAATTGCGTGCTGTACCGCGTGGCCGCATTCATGCGCTGCAACCGCCGCTGCCGCTGCATTTCTGTGACTGTAAACAGCTTCACTTAAATTTACTGTTTTATCTGAAGGATTATAATGATCGGTTAACTGACCTGGTGTCGAGATAACACGAACATCAGTAATTCCGTTGTCGGCAAGCATTTTTTCGGCGATTTCGGCACCGCTCATTCCGTTTCTTAATTGTAATTTCGAGTATAATTCAAATTTACTCTTTAGCTGAGAACTTACCAGCCAGCTGAACAGCATTATAGCTCCAGCAATAATTAGATATCCAGACCCCATAGTTTTTTGATTTTTAGATTGATTTAAATTTACAAAACAAACTGCAAATTATGAACCATTTTAACAAAATGTCATTTTGACATTTTATTGCCTATTTTGACTTAATTCAGCATATTATTTTTCAAAAGAAAAGCAATTAACTCTGCCACATTTTTCATTTTATACTTCTGAAGGATGTTTCGGCGGTGTGTTTGAACGGTTAGAAAACTCAAAAACAAATCGTCGGCAATTTCTTGTGTCGATTTTCCTTGAGAAAGCAACAAAGCAATGTCACGTTCTCTTCTGCTCAAACCTGGAATACGTTCTAAATCTTCAGATAATGGCTGGCTGATTATAGTTTTTACTTCTTCACTAAAAACAATTTCTCCATCAATAGCTTTGTAAATGCAGTTTTTGAATTCATCGAAAGAAGCGTTTTTTAAAATATAGCCATTTCCTCCATTTTGAATAAACTGCATTACCAAACTTCTTTCAGACTGACTGCTCATTCCTATAATTACAATTTTCGGATGTTTTTGTTTGATTGTTTTACACAAATCGACTCCATTTATTATAGGAAGAAAAATATCCATTAAAATCAAATCAATTTTATGATCTTCTATATAATCCAAAAGTGCTATTCCAGATTCAAATTTCTCTACAATTTCTATATTCTCTAATTCCGACAATAAACCAGCTATACCCGAAATAACAATGGGATGATCGTCGACAATTACTGTTTTATATCTCATATTAATAATTTGGGGTTTATATTTTTAATTCTATATAAGTCGAAGTTCCTTTGTTTGGAATCGAATCGATTTCTAGTTTTCCATTCAAAAAAGCCACGCGGTTTTTAATATTTCGCAAGCCCATTCCATCTCTTTTTTCTGCGTGTTTGATATTAAATCCAATTCCATTATCCTCAACTGTGATATAAAAAACGTCTTTATTCTGGGAGCAGGAAATTAAGATTTGTGAGGCTTTTGCATATTTCAAAGCATTATTCAAAAGTTCCTGAATAATTCTGTAAATCATGATTTTGAAATGCTGCGGAAAAGCAGATTTTTTAATTAAATATTGAAAATCGATAGTCGTTTCTGAAGTGGAATGGGATGCACACAAATCTTTTAAAGCATGCTCCAAGCCCAATTTCATTAAA
Organism: Flavobacterium notoginsengisoli; assembly: GCF_014207905.1. Classification (GTDB taxonomy): domain Bacteria; phylum Bacteroidota; class Bacteroidia; order Flavobacteriales; family Flavobacteriaceae; genus Flavobacterium; species Flavobacterium notoginsengisoli_A. The sequence goes on from NZ_JACHLB010000001.1 coordinate 92,229, forward strand.
CTTTCCGGCATTAGATTCTGAGAAATATTACGAAGCTCCTTAATAGAATCATTAAGCATTCCGTTAATATTAGGGTTAATTGCGTTATTTTCACGATCGGCTAAATTCAAATGCATTTTTAAGCCTGAAAGCATACTGCCGAGACCGTCATGCAATTCTCTAGCAATTCTTTTTCTTTCGATTTCTTCTCCTTCAATTAAAGCATTAGAAATCGATAATTTCTGCTGATTTTCTAATGCAGATAACTCTTGTTTATGATTGAGCTCTTTTTGAAAACTCAATTTCTTCTGATAATTGCTGTAAATCCATAAAAACAAAACCGTTAAAAACAATAGGAAAGAAAGCACCGCAAAAAGCATCGAATTCAGACGGTTATTATTCCCTTGCAAAACTGCCTTTTCATTTTCTGATTGAAGCAAATTAATTTTTCTTTCGCTTTCTGCTTTTTTATATTTCGCCTCGAGTTCTACAATTTCGCTTTTGAGTTTTGCATCATTAAGACTGTCATTTATTACGTTGTATTTATTTGAATAAAAATAAGCTTTCGGAAACTCTTTCGTCGCATTATACACTTTAGACAATTCTTTGTAGTAATTCTTTTTATCTACAATAAATGGTGTTTTAGCAATTAAGTATTCTAAATTACCTTTTGCTTTATCGTAATTTTTAAGTTTAAAAAGCACTTCATATTCAGCAAACTTCAATCTGTTTACTGCAATTGCATTATTATGTTTTTCTGCAGATTTAATACCTTTTTCAAAACTTACCAATGCTTCACTATGTTTGTTCTGTTTAGCATAATAAAGTCCTTCCGAATAGAAATAAGAATCATTTAAATTCGATTCTGGATATTTTTCTAATGTAGAATATGCCTTATCTAAAATTTCTTTGGCATCATAAAAATGCTTCAATTCAACCAGATTTTCTGCATTTATAATATAGGTTTCCATCTTAGATTCTGCCAAGGTCGCAGATTTCTTAGTGGTATTTTCGATATATTTTTGTGCTTGCGCTAGATATTCTGAAGCTTTTTCGCGTTCATTATTATTCATAAAAATAATGGCGACTGCTTTATTCAAGGCACTTATCAATTCATAATCGCCACTTTTTTTAGCAATCGGAATTGCTTCGTTGACAAGCAATTTCATATAAGCGTTTTCATTATTCTTACGCTGTTGCATAATTCCGTAGTTCTGAAGAATAACAGCACGAAGTTTATATGCTTCTTTATTGCGGTATTTTTTAAGTTTAGAATTGGCTTCGAGCAAAGCTTTTTCGAAACCTTCCATATCTCCTTTTTCAAGAAAACTAGAGGCATTATAAAAAATAGAGGCATCTTTTAAAAAAGGAAATTTCTCTTTTAGCTTATTCGCCTGCTCAAGATATTCTTTGGAGCTTTTTGCATTCTGCGCCATCAAAAATAGTTTAGACAATCTAAAACTATTCAAACTTCTTACGCTATCGGATTTTGTGTTTTTTGTGATTTTAACAATACTGTCAATGTAAGCAGTATCATCATCTAATGAAAGAATTACTTGAGAATATGAAATTACTGAGAAAAACAAAAAGAAAAGTAGGGCGTGGATTTTATTCATAATTGTAGGGCAATTACTCAAAGTTATTAAAGCTTAATGACTTTCGAAACAAAAACACGCTCTTTTACCTGAAATCAGGTAATAAAAAATACATTTTATCAGGTATTGCTACCCGTATTATTAGCTTCTAACTTTGTTTAAATCAGATTTTGAATATAAATAATTAAAGAATTTACACATGAAAACACATTTAAAACAAATAATGTTAGCATTAACTCTTGTATTTACATTTGCTTCTTGCAGCAGTGATGATGACGATAAAGGCGGAAATAACTCAAGAGCTGTTAAATATGAAGTAACAGGAAACTTTTCTGGACAGATGGATGCTGTTTATATGGAGTCTGGAGATGCTGGACAAAGTGTAGATATTACCAAATTACCTTGGACTAAAGAATTTACTGCTGCGGCAGGTACTACTGGTGCAGCAGTTCAAGTTTCTGGTCATGGAGGTGTTGTTGATCAAACTTTAACTGTAAAAATTTACATTGGAGGAAAAGTAGAAAAGGAAACAACTGCTATAGCGAAAAGTGACGGAACAATCGTTGCAATTCCTGGAACTTACATCTTTCCTCTATAATATTAAAAATTAGGATTTAATTTTTTTGTTTTTGGTAAAAGAAAGCTTCGTAATTTTTACGAAGCTTCTTTTTTTATATTTATTCGAATTTTATTTTGAGTTTTATAAAAATATATGTTTTGTTTTTTTACTACAAAGAAGACAAGGTTATTTACTCGCAAAGACGCTAAGTCGCTAAGTCTTATTCTCGAAATAACAAACCACACTTATTGTCAGTCTGAGCGAAGTCGAAGACCATGTGAGAAGCACCACAATCAAAATCGCCAATCTTTACAGAGTTACTTGCGCGGTCTTCGACTTCGCTCAGACTGACAAACTATGCGTTTTTCGAAATAAAAATTCGTGTAATTCGTTTAATTCGTGGCAGAAAAAAACAAAAAAAATCCCAAACCCCAATCGTAAAATTGGAATTTGGAATTTTAATTATTGGAAATTAATTTGGTTAACCAACCAAATTGATAATTTTCCCAGGAACAATAATCACTTTATTCGGCGTTCTTCCGTCTAATTGTTTTTGAGTTCTTTCGTCTTTCATTACGATTTCTTCGATTTGTTCTTTTGTTAAATCTAAAGGCAATTCGATTGTAAAACGCATTTTTCCGTTGAAAGAAACTGGGTATTCTTTATTAGTTTCAACTAAATGTTTTTCTTCAAAAATTGGAAAAGCCACTTCTGAAATTGAAGTTGTATGTCCTAACTGAGACCATAATTCTTCTGCGATATGTGGTGCATAAGGCGAAACCAAAATTGCTAACGGTTCTAAAATCGCTCTTGAATGACAGTTTTGAGACGACAATTCATTCACACAAATCATAAACTGAGAAACGGAAGTGTTGAAAGAGAAATTCTCGATATCTTCCGCTACTTTTTTGATTGTTTTGTGCAACGATTTTAAATTGTCTTTTGTTGGTTCGTCGTTGTTTACAATTAAACCATTATCATCAAAATACAATCTCCATAATTTTTTCAAGAAACCAAATACTCCAGAAATTCCGGCAGTATTCCAAGGTTTTGCTTGCTCTAATGGACCTAAGAACATTTCGTATAAACGCAATGTATCTGCACCATATTCTGCACAGATATCATCTGGAGTTACTACATTGTAATATGATTTAGACATTTTTTCTACTTCGCGTCCTACAATGTATTTTCCATTTTCATCAAAAACAAATTCAGCTGTATTGAAGTCTTCTCTCCAAGCTTTAAACTTCTCGATATTTAGTTCATCAGAAGAATTAACAAAATTTACATCAACACGAATTGGCTGCAAATTCTGACCTTCTATTTTATTTTTAGAAACAAAAGTATTTGTTCCTTCTAATCTGTAAACATAAGCCGTAGTTCCCAAAATCATTCCCTGATTAATCAGTTTTTTGAATGGTTCTTCAGTTGGAGCCAAACCTTTATCTTTTAAGAATTTGTTCCAGAAACGAGAATATAACAAGTGACCCGTTGCGTGCTCGCTTCCTCCAATGTATAAATCTACATTTTCCCAGTAAGCCAAAGCCTCTTTGCTTGCAAATTCATTTTCATTGTGTGCGTCCATGTAACGCATCCAATACCATGAACTTCCCGCCCAACCTGGCATTGTATTTAATTCAAGAGGGAAAATTGAAACATTATCAACTAAATCAGTTGCTACAACTTTATTTTGTTTTGTATCCCAAGCCCAAACTCCTGCATTTCCTAATGGCGGTAAACCGTCTTCAGTAGGTAAATATTTCTCTACTTCTGGCAAAATAATTGGCAAATGTTGCGATTCGATCATTTTTGGCAATCCATTCACATAATAAACTGGGAATGGCTCACCCCAATAACGCTGACGAGAGAAAACAGCATCACGCAAACGGTAATTTGTTTTACCTTTTCCTTGTCCGATTTCTTCTAATTTTTCAATCGCTTTTTGAGTTCCTTTTTTATAATCTAATCCGTTTAAGAAATCAGAATTGGCGATTTCAACGTTATCTTTTGATCCGTAAGCTGCTTCAGAAATATCAACATTTGCGAAGATATTTTTAATCTCTCGCATTCCAGTCTGACCTTTAAAGAAATTGGCAAAAGCATAATCTCTTTCGTCTCCACAAGGAACTGCCATTACAGCACCAGTTCCGTAACCTGCTAAAACGTAATCACCAATCCAAACTGGAATTGGCTCTTTTGTAAAGGGATGTTCTGCATAAGCTCCAGTAAATGCACCAGAAATAGTTTTTACATCGGCCATACGCTCGCGTTCTGAACGTTTTGCTGTTTTTTCGATATAAGCTTCAACTTCTGCTTTTTGTTCTGGAGTTGTAATTTTAGCTACCAAATCATGTTCTGGCGCTAAAGTCATAAAAGTCACTCCAAAAATAGTATCAGGACGAGTCGTGAAAACTTCGATTACTTCATTATGATCTTTCACATTAAAAGTTACCAAAGCTCCTACTGATTTCCCAATCCAGTTTCTTTGTGATTCTTTGATAGACTCGCTCCAGTCGATATCATTTAAACCTTGAAGTAAGCGCTCGGCATAAGCAGAAATTCGCATACTCCATTGTGTCATTTTTTTTCTTATAACAGGAAAACCTCCACGCTCTGAAACTCCGTTTACAATTTCATCATTTGCCAACACAGTTCCTAAGCCTGGACACCAGTTTACTTCCGTTTCTGCCAAATACGTCAATCTGTATTGCAAAAGGATTTTTTCTTGTTCATCTTTAGAAAACGCGTTCCATTCGCTTGACGAAAAAACAGGAATATTATCATCAGAAACTGCATTTACATTTGCATTTCCTTCTTTTTCAAAAATCGCAGTTAAAGTCGAAATATCTTCTGCTTTGTCTGTCGTTTTATTGTACCAAGAATTGAACAACTGGATAAAAATCCACTGTGTATGTTTGTAATAATCTGGATTTGATGTACGTACTTCACGCGCCCAGTCAAAAGAGAAACCAATTTTATCTAATTGTTTTCTGTATCCTGCAATTTGTTTTCCTTCTTTGTCTACTCCACCGTCGATATTAACACGTGTTGTATCTTCTGGACGCTGCCCAGTCTGAATTGCATATTGTTCTGCAGGCAATCCGAAACTATCGTAACCCATTGGATGCAAAACATTGAAACCTTGATGTCTTTTGAAACGAGAATACACATCTGAAGCAATATAACCCAGTGGATGCCCTACGTGTAATCCTGCTCCTGACGGATAAGGAAACATGTCGAGAACATAATGTTTCGGTTTTTCGGAGTTATTTTTTGCTGCAAAAGTTTGATTTTCTGCCCAATATTTTTGCCATTTGGCGTCAATTTCGTTTGGATTGTACTTCATTTCTAAGTGACTAAGATTCTAAGTTACTAAGGCTCTAAGCTTTTCACTAAATTAATTTAGCCGCAAATTTACATTTATTGTGCATTGTAGCAAAGCTATTTCCTTGGCAAACAAATAATTTTACTTTTTACGTATTATCGATTACGTAAAAATACGTATTATTGTAATTAAAAAATACTTATTTCGATGGCTGAAAACAAGAAATATACCATTGAAGTCCGCATGTGGATTGAAGAAACAGAAGGTGCTTTTTTGGGAATTGGAAAAATCTGGCTTCTAGAAAATATCCGAAAAACAGGATCGATTACCAATGCTGCAAAAGAAATGAAAATGGCTTATCGTCAGGCTTGGCAACTGGTTGAAGAAATGAATCAACGAGCAGAAAGTCCTTTGGTCGAAAAACTTCTTGGTGGAAAAGGTGGCGGAGGCGCACGATTGACTGAAGCCGGAGAAAAAGCAATTACCGTTTTTTATGAAGTTGAAAATCGCATTAAAGATTTTGCTCGAAAAGAAACTCAGAATTTGAAATTTTAAAAAATTTAATCAAGAAAAAATCAAACGCAAAGTTCGCAAGGTTTTTTCCCTAGCTTACTGCCGATAAAACGCAAAGTCCGCAAAGCTTTATCACACTAAGCTTTGCGGACTTAATATTTAGATCTTGCTTACACTCGTCAAAAAGAAACTTTGCGAACTTTGCGTTAAAAAAACCTGACGATTAACCGAAAAGGACTCAAAGTTTTTCCCTAAACTAAACACTGACAAATGTAAAGTTCGCAAAGCTTTATCAAACTAAGCTTTGCGAACTTTGCGTTAATAACATAAAGCATTAAAAAATCTTTGCGTACTTTGCGGTTAAATCAACTTTTTATTTCCTATCTAATTGTACATTTATAGTATAAAAGTTCGTTAATAACTTTAAATAAAGAAATTCTTTATTATTTTTACCACATAATTTAAGCAGACTATGAGTTCTAACTTTGATAAATTTCAAAAGCGCAGGTTAATTTCCTCTTATTTTTCGGTAGTATTAAGTGTTTTCTTGGTTTTATTCCTTTTGGGAGTACTGGGATTATTCATCATTAATTCTAAAAAACTGGCAGATGATTTTAAGGAAAAAATCGCTATGACAGTATTCTTTAAAAATGAAGCAAATGATAGTATTATCAAAGCTTTTAATACCGAATTGAAAAGAGCGCCATTTGCACTTTCTTCTGTTTATGTATCTAAAGAAAAAGCTGCTAAAGAGCATACCGATATTATCGGAGAAGATTTTTTAACATTTTTAGGAGAAAATCCTTTATTGAATTCATACGACATTCACTTAAAAGCTGATTATGTTGAAAGAGACAGTATTGTAAAAATCGAAAACCGTTTACGTAAAAACGCAATGGTTTCTGACATTGTTTACGATAAACAATTGGTAAATCTGGTAAACGACAATATTAGAAAAGTAAGTATGTGGATTTTGATTATCAGTGGTTTCTTGACTGTAATTGCGGTTTTATTGATCAATAGTTCACTTCGATTATCGATACACTCTAATCGATTTATTATTAAAACCATGCAAATGGTTGGAGCAACAAAAGCTTTTATTCGTAAACCATTTGTAACAAGAAGCGTAAAATTAGGAATGCTTGGTGCTGGACTAGCAATTATTGCTTTGATTGCATTATTACTTTACGTAGAAAGCAATTTCCCTGGTTTAGGAATTTTAGAAGATAAAGCGTTAATTGGATTGGTTTTATTAGCCGTTTTCGGATTAGGCGTTTTAATTACTTGGGTAAGCACGCATTTTGCAACACAACGTTTCTTGAATTTAAGAACTGACGATCTTTATTAATTAGTATTCAGTCGCAGTTTTAAGTTTTCAGCAATAAAAAAAGGCCTTCGACTTCGCTCAGGCTGACAAACAGAAAAAAAAATGAAAAACAACAATAATAACACACAAGAACAAAAACTAAAACAGGAATTCCTTTTTGATACAATCAATTACAAAATTTTATTGATCGGTATCGCCGTAATTGCATTAGGATTTATTTTAATGTCTGGCGGAGGAAGTACAGATCCAAATGTTTTCAACGAAGAAATTTTCAATTTTAGACGTATTCGTTTAGCCCCGACAACTGTATTAATCGGTTTCGGAATCACGATTTATTCTATTTTCAAAAAATCAAAATAAATAGATTTCAAGGTTTTAATTATCTGAGCGAAGCGAAAGAACAAATCTAAAATCTAAAATCCAAAATCTAAAATTCTAAATGAATACATTACAAGCTATTGTTCTTGCCATTATTGAAGGAATTACAGAATTCTTGCCTGTTTCTTCAACTGGACACATGATTATTGCCTCTTCTTTTTTTGGAATCGCACATGACGATTTCACTAAACTTTTTACCATTGTAATTCAGCTTGGCGCAATACTTTCGGTTGTAATTTTATACTTCAAACGTTTCTTTCAAACACTTGATTTTTACTTTAAACTTTTAGTCGCTTTTATTCCCGCAGTCGTTTTAGGATTATTATTAAGTGATTTTATTGATGGTTTATTAGAAAATCCTGTTACCGTTGCGATTTCGCTTTTAATTGGAGGAATCATTTTATTGAAAGTTGACGAATGGTTCAACACTCCAAACACTGCCGAAACTTCTCAAAAAATTAGCTATTTGCAAGCTTTTAAAATTGGATTATTTCAATGTCTTGCCATGATTCCTGGAGTTTCTAGAAGTGGCGCTAGTATTGTTGGAGGAATGTCTCAAAAATTATCAAGAACTACTGCTGCAGAATTTTCATTTTTCTTAGCTGTCCCAACTATGTTAGGAGCAACTGCAAAAAAATGTTACGATTATTACAAAGCTGGTTTCGAATTATCTCACGACCAAATAAATATGTTGGTTATTGGAAATGTTGTTGCTTTCATTGTAGCACTTTTAGCCATTAAAACTTTCATCGGATTTTTAACTAAAAATGGTTTCAAAGTTTTTGGTTACTATAGAATCCTTGCTGGAATCATTTTATTATTGATTCACTTTTTCATTCATCCGCTTACCATTATATAATGACACCTGAAGAATATTTAGACGGACAAGTTTTATTGATTGACAAACCATTAAAATGGAGTTCGTTTCAAGCTGTCAATAAGTTAAAATACCTTTTGATTAATAAAGTTGGACTTCCAAAAAAGTTCAAAATTGGACATGCAGGAACTTTAGATCCTTTAGCAACTGGACTTTTATTAATCTGTACTGGAAAATTCACTAAAAGAATTGCTGAACTTCAAGGTCAAGCAAAGGAATATACTGGAACTTTCTATATTGGAGCTACTACTCCATCTTATGATTTGGAAACTGAAATCAATCAGACTTTTCCAACCGAACATATAGATGAAGCTTTAATTCTTGAAACAGTAAAACAATTTTTAGGTGAAATTGACCAAAAGCCACCTATTTTTTCCGCGATTAAAAAAGATGGAGTTCGTTTGTATGAGCATGCTCGCGCAGGAGAAACTGTAGAAATTGCAAGCAGAAAAACAACTATTCACGAATTTGAAATTACCAGAATTGCATTACCAGAAGTAGATTTTAGAGTAGTTTGTTCTAAAGGAACTTACATTCGTTCTCTCGCTTTTGATTTTGGAAAAGCAATGAATTCTGGTTCGCATTTAACTGTTTTACGCCGTACTAAAATTGGCGAATACGATGTTAAAAATGCAATTGACATTACTTTATTTGAAGAAGAACTCCTAAAAAAATAAAAATTGTATGAAAAGAATTTTACTGACTATTGCATTTATTTCATTTTTTAATTCATTTGTTCACGGTCAAGTAACAAAATTTACATACACACAATTCGATATTGCCGTTTCTATAACAGGAAATCAAGATAGAGACGATTCTTATTATTATCCCGAAACAACTTCTTCAAATGCCTTTTTGGTTCCGAATGGTTTAGGATCAAAAATAGGCTATGGAGTTCATTACAGAAAATGGCTTACACTCGGAATTCACTCTGGACTTGACTGGAAGTGGGACGACAAACTTGTCGCTGTTCCAGTATACCTAAATTTAGGCTTAAGTCCAAAAGTAGGTCCAGAAACCAGAATTATGCTTCAAGCCGGATACGGAAAAGGTTTTGCCTTGGGTCGTGGCAATTTGAATGGAGAATATAAAAAGATTAAACTTGGTATTGGAAATGATGATTTTATCATTTTTGCCGAAGTTAGCGATTATGGATTTCGCCTTTACGACCAAAAAAGTATAGGTTCAATTTCATTCGGAGTAACCTTATCAGATTTCTTTAGCTATAATTCTCAAGAAGATTAGTATTCTTTGTAAAAATAAAAAAGCACATCACTTTTTTATGGAGTAATGTGCCGTGTTTCCTAAAGTTGATAAGTAAAATTATTTCATACTTATTTCCCTGAGTTAATAGTGAGGCACATTTTTTCCTCCAAATAAAAATTGAGAGAAGAAATCATAAAACCTTTCGAATAACTTTTTCATAATAGTGTACTTTTAATTGTTAAACATTAAATAAACACCAATAAAAAGAGTAAATCAGAAAGTTATAATAGACGTGGGTTAGCAATACTAAGATACGAAATTCAATTCAAGATAAAAAGACTTTAAGATAATTTTATTAACGAAATAATTTGTTTATCAACACATTAAGCAAAATTAAAGTCGATTATACTTTATATTCTCCATAATTTCAAGCAATTCTTCTTGCACAGAAATTCCTTTATCTGCCAAATACCACAATTGCAAATCGGTTTTTATTTTTTCGTCAATTGGTCCAACTTCTATTTTGTGTTTTGCCATTAATTCAGAAGCTCCTTTTGGTCTTGGCCCCCAATCGGCACGAACAATTCCAGCTTCTTTACAGATAACAATAATTTTTGGAATCGCTCTTCCGCCGTTTGTTAAATAATGACTCATTAATTCATCGTTTTCATCTCGAAATGCAATTCTAAGATCGATTTTTTTGTTTGAAGCCAAAGCCATTTTATTTAAAATAGGAAGAATCTGTGCCGCATCGCCACACCAACCTTCAGAAAGTACTAGCCAAATATAATGATTGTCTAAGTTTTGAAGTTTGGTTGCAACTTCATCAGAAATAGAAATTGTTTTTTCCAAACGGTTCATTCTTGCTTCATTCAATTTCGAATAATTAGTCAAACTTTCCGATTGTTCATTTCCTGTTGATTTTCCTTCAGACAACAAATCGGTTACAATTTTTCTATATTCAATATAAGGATGACTATTGAACAATCCTTTGGCTACGATGCTTTTCATATTTTTATTTTTTTAGGATATATAAAAATACGAATTTTTGAAATGACGAAGAAATGACATTTATCACATTAGAAATAAAATAACATTTAAGATCTTTATTGATCTAAATTCATATGCTCAATTAATTTTTTGCAAACATTATTTCTAAAAATCAGAATATGTCTATATTTGCACAAATTAACGCGACACACACATGAAATATAAAAGAATTCTTCTAAAACTTAGCGGCGAAGCGCTGATGGGTGATTTACAATATGGTATAGACCCGAAAAGATTAGCCGAATATGCAGATGAAATCAAGCAGATTCACGACAAAGGAGTAGAAATTGCCATTGTTATTGGAGGAGGAAATATATTTAGAGGCGTTGCTGGTGCAAGTGCCGGTATGGACAGAGTTCAAGGAGATTACATGGGAATGCTTGCAACCGTAATTAACGGAATGGCATTACAAGGAGCTCTTGAAGATAAAGGAATGAAAACTCGTCTTCAGACAGCTTTAAAAATGGAATCTATTGCAGAACCTTACATCAAAAGAAGAGCAGATCGTCATCTTGAAAAAGGAAGAATTGTAATCTTTGGTGCTGGAACTGGAAACCCGTATTTTACAACTGACACAGCAGCAGTTTTAAGAGGAATCGAAATTAATGCTGATGTTATCCTTAAAGGAACTCGCGTTGATGGTGTTTACGATTCTGATCCAGAGAAAAACGCTTCGGCAGTAAAATTCGACCTTATTACTTTTGATGATGTTCTGAAAAAAGGATTAAATGTTATGGATACAACTGCATTTACTTTAAGCCAAGAAAACAAATTACCAATCGTTGTTTTTGATATGAATAAAATCGGAAACCTTCTGAAAATTTGTGATGGCGAAAATATCGGAACTGTAGTACATATATAGTCGTCAGTAACAGTTTACAGTCGCATTTAACGACTTGATCTGAAAACTGAAAAAGAAAACTGAAAACAAAAAAAAATGACTGAAGAAATAGACTTTATTTTAGAAAGTACTGAAGAATCAATGAACGGTACTATTGCACACTTAGAGAAAGAATTTCTTAATATTCGTGCAGGAAAAGCTTCTCCAGCTATGCTTGGAGGTGTATTTGTAGATTATTACGGATCTCAAACACCGCTTTCTCAAGTATCTAAAATTAGTGTTCCAGATGCTAGAACAATTACATTACAGCCATTTGAAAAAAATATGCTGCAAGCAATTGAAAAAGCAATCTTAATTGCAAACATTGGTTTTAACCCAATGAATAATGGCGACATGGTAATTATCAGTGTTCCGCCATTAACAGAAGAGCGTCGTCGTGATTTGGCTAAACAAGCAAAATCTGAGGCTGAAGATGCTAAAATCGGTATTCGTAATTCTCGTAAAGATGCAAATACTGACATTAAAAAATTAGAAAAAGAAGGAACTTCTGAAGATGTATGTAAATCTGCAGAAGAAGAAGTTCAAAACTTAACAAACGCTTACATCAAAAAAATCGATGAATTATTAGCTTTAAAAGAAGCTGAAATCATGAAAGTTTAAGTAAGATTTGTGATAAAATAAAAATCCGTTTGGTTTATTTGCCAGACGGATTTTTTTATTCCTACTTTTGCATACGAAAATTAAAATCTTTTCGTTTTTGAAACTATATCATTCTGTATGAAGCTATTTTGTTTTTTGACTTTGTTTTTTACGCTTACACTTCAAGCGCAAATTCAAATAAACGGAATCGTAACTGATTCGAACAATAAACCTCTTCCGTTTGCTACGATCACAACTTCTGAAAACAACAACACTATTACAGATGTTGATGGAAAATTTATTTTTAAAATCAGTTCATCAGCAAATACACTTACTGTTTCTTATATCGGTTTTCAGACTAAAACCATTGCTTTATTAAAGGGCAAAACTTTTTATGCTGTTGCTCTTGCGCAGCAGACAGATGATTTAAAAGAAGTTGTTGTTTCTAACGAAAATCCGGCATTAACGATTATTAAAAAAGTTATTGCTAACAAATCGCTTAATGATCCGCAGAAGAAACTCAACAATTTTGAATACAAGACCTATAATAAACTTATTGTTACAGCTAATCCAGATTCAATTGATGGCAGAATAGATTCTAGTGCATCTTATAAAGATCTAGACAAAAAAATCATCAATATTGATTCTTCTGATTATAAATTCAAAGAAATTGTAACTAAGCAACATTTGTTTCAAACGGAAAAAGTTTCACAATATCAATTCGGAAATCATAAATTAAAAGAAACGGTACTTGGAACAAAAATAGCTGGTTTTAAACAGCCAATCTATGAAGTTCTGGCTTTCAACTTACAATCTATTTCTATTTATGATCCGAAATATGAATTGTTTGAAACGAAATACGAAAACCCAATTGCAACTAGTGCGCCTTCAAGTTACAATTATAAATTATTAGATACAGTAAGCATTCGCGGACGCGATACTTACATGATTTATTTTAAAAACAAATCGAAACGAAAGTCATCTGGCTTAGAAGGTGTTTTATATATTGATAAAGAAAATTTTGCTGTCGCGAAAGCTGTAATGCGAATTAAAGGCGTTTTGGACATTAGCGGTATTCATGAATTTGAATATATTCCGAAAGAAAAAATATGGTTTCAAAGCAATACTACTTTCAAAATTGTAAAGGGAAAAAACGACGATGATATTAGAATTTTAGGAGGAACGATTCAATTTGATGGTGACGTTGAAGAGAATTTCGAACCTAGAAAAAAAGTCGCTTCCGATTTTACTTATTTGATTTCTGAGAGCAATAGTTTTGATATTCGTGTCAACACTAATAATCCGATAAAAAACCCTTCACTTTATATCGAAATTAAAGACGATGCGGCCAAAAAACCAGAAAACTTTTGGGAAGCATATCGCAAAGAAAATCTAGATTTAAAAAGCCAGAAAACGTATTTATTGCTAGATAGTCTTTCTGTGAGTAATCGAATCGAAAAACGTTTAGGAATTGGACGAAAAATCATCAATGGTTTTTATCCAATTGGTCCAATCGATTTGGATTTAAAGAAAATCATCAGTTATAATAATTACGAAGGATTTCGACTTGGATTGGGCGGAATTACAAATGACCGTTTTTCTAAAAACTTTAGGATTGAAGGTTATGGCGCCTATGGAACAAAAGATGGAGTTTTTAAATATAGCGTAGGTTCTGGAGTTTTATTAGATAAATATACCAATACTTGGCTAAACGGTTATTATACAGACGACGTTCGAGAAATTGCAAGTACCGTTTTTGCCGTCGACAAACGTGTATTCAAAATCTACGATCCACGACCGATTAACATTAGCACTTTCTACCATTATACGGCTTGGAAAGCAAATGTACAGACCAAAATTATTCCGAAAACAGAAGCCGTTTTCGAATTAGCTAGAACGTATGTTGAACCTAAATTTGATTATCTTTTTAATTATAACGGGCAATTATATTCTCACTATGTAATGACAACAGCTATGGCTTCTATTGTTTGGGCGCCATTTAGTGATTATATGCAAACTCCGACCGGAAGAACAGAATCTGACAAAAGATTTCCGAGGTTTACATTTCAATTTACGCAGTCATTGCCTAATGTTTTAGAAAATGATTTCAAATTCAGTAAAATTGATTTTAAGACCGAATACGAAAAAAAATATCTAAACGGCCAGAAAACAAGTTTGCTTTTGCAGGCTGGTTATGCAACCGGAGATGTTCCGATTACGCACTTGTACAATACGATGCCGAACAATTTAACCAAAGAAACAGTTATTCAACGTATTACTTTTGCAGGAAGAAACAGCTTTGAAACGATGTTTTTTAATGAATTTTTCTCAAGTCAATATGTGTTTTTTCAAATTAAACATGGCTTTGATCGAATTAAAATCATGAAAAAAGTTCGTCCCTCTTTGGTTTTGGTAACTAGAATGGCTTATGGACATATGGAAAATCCAGAACAGCATGTTGGTCCAGATTATAAAACATTAGATAAAGGTTTTTTTGAATCAGGAATCGAATTGAATAAGATTTTCAAAGGTTTTGGTTTGGGAGGTTTCTACCGTTACGGACCAAATCAATTGTTGAAATTTGAAGATAATATTGCGGTTAAGATTTCTTATGTTTTAGATTTGGGACTTTAAGAAAGTAAATTCCAATTTTAAAAAAAATCCCAAATTCCAATTTAAACAATACGTTTTATCATTTCGACCGAAAGGAGAAATGACATACTTTGCAATAAATCTTTATCAAAGTTTGAAACTTTGACAAAGATTTGAACTTCATTAATTATGAGAAACAGAAAATCCCAAACTCCAACAACATTTGGAATTTGGGATTTTTTATATTGAAAATTCTAAAACTTTATGGCTTCAAAATCAAAACCGAAGGCGTATTATTTAGCCAAATACTTTGAGATTCAATTAGTTTTTTCCAGCTTTCTAAACTAATAATCATCAAATCCTGACTTTCTAAAAATTCCTTTTTAATAGTTCGATCATTCATAATCATAATATGATTCGGTGCAATCTGTTCGATAGAACGAATGGTTTCCTGAATATCTCTTGCGTTTTTAACCTCGCCTGCAGCATCTAAAACCGTTATTTGAGAACCGTTATTATTAATTAGTTTTTTAGCGTATTCAATTAAAAAAGCATCTTCTTTACTAAAAATAGGCATAAAAACCTGATTGACTTCTTCTAAATTTTTATCAATAAAAATACCTGCTGGCATTTTAGTTTTGGCGATAATATGACGAGTTCTTTCATCAAAAGGAGAATTTTCAAACAATCCTTCTTTTCCTGTAAATTTATCAATCAAACGATCTGGATTTACAATTCTAGTTGTGAATCCTAGAATCTTTCCTAGCAAAGTTCCATCAAAAATAGATTGTCCTAAACCTACCAACAATAAATCATATTCACCTTGGTTTGCTGTATCTATTATTTCAGTATCAATATCATTTGTTACTTTAAACAAACTTACCATATTTTGATTCAGACGTTGCGATTCTTCAACAACGGGAACCAACATTTTGCGTTCATGTTCTTTTACATCAAAAGAGTGAATTTCGGTACTCAAAGACAAATGCATAGCGGTTACAACAGAATTATCTCCTTGTTTTTTAACTAAACTATTGGCAATTTGAAGCAGTTTTTTTCCTTTTTCTGGAGTCGCAAATGAAAGCAGAATTTTGTATTTGCTTTTACTTCCAATTTCTTGCGGAACGACCGTTTCTTTATCTTTAAAAATAAATCCGATAAAATCTAATGCCGGACCAGTCATAAAAGTAGTCACCAAAGCCATTATAACCATCATAGTAAAAATCTCTGTAGACAAAACGCCAAGATCATAACCGATATTTAAAACTACCAATTCCATCAATCCGCGTGTATTCATAAGCGCTCCGATCGATAAACTGTCTTTCCAATTCTGTCCAACAAATTTTGCTGCCAAAGCACTTCCGAAAAACTTTCCAACTACAGCAACAGCAATAATTAATCCTGTCACTTTCCATAATTCTGGATCGTTTAACAATCCAATTTGCGTACGTAAACCTGTAAACACAAAGAACAAAGGAAGTAAAACAATAATCGCTACGTCTTCTACTTTTTCGATAAATATGTTTCTGAATTTATTGTTTTCTGGCATAATTGCTCCTGCCAAGAAAGCTCCGAACAAAGCATGAATTCCGATTAATTCTGATGCATACGCTGAAATTAAAAGTGTAATAAAGAAAATGGCAACAACAGGCTTATTTAGACTTTCACGAGTTGAATTTAAATCTCCTACACGTTTCAAGAACGGACGAACGATTTTTAGCATTATAATTACATACAAAATCGCTAAACCGATAACATATAATGAGCTTGTAAACGAACCCGCTTTTACTATTGCAATTACAACCGCTAGAATACACCAAGCTGTAATATCATCTGCGGCAGCACAAGTAATGGCAATTGTTCCTAGTTTTGTTTTTTGCATTCCTCTTTCCTGGACAATTCTCGCCAAAACCGGAAAAGCAGTTATACTCATGGCAATTCCCATAAATAATCCGAAAGAAGAAAACTCAACACCAATTGGGGCAAAAGTGTGATATATAAAATATGCCAAAGTTAATCCCAAGGCAAATGGAATTACAATACTAGCGTGGCTAATTACAACGGCATCATGGGCTTTGTTTTTTAGTACTTTAAGATCTAATTCCATTCCGATAACGAACATGAAAAGAATTAAACCAATCTGACTTAAGAATTGTAAATTTCCTAAAGATTCTTTTGGGAATAAAGCGGCTGAAAATTCTGGAAAGTACATTCCGACTAAAGATGGCCCTAGAACAATCCCCGCAATCATTTCTCCGATTACAGATGGCTGGCCAATCTTTCTAAAAAACCATCCAAATAAACGTGCAACCAAAATAATAGTTACGATCTGAGCCAATAAAATAGCTAAGGGATGCTGTAAATTATGAACCATAGAATCTAGGAAGTCATTCCAATGGTTGCTTTCGATTTGTTTTTTTACGATGTTGCGCCCCACTTCTAATGCGGCACCTTTTGAAATTACCCAATATATCAGCGCCGTAAAACCGCCAATAATTGTAATGTAAAATACAGAGTTTTTAATGTTATTCATAACTCGTTCTTTTGATTTATTGCCGCAAATATCAGAACTGAGTTTTAAGTGAAAAAGTAAAAGGTCTGCTAATTTCCTCTCTATGTAACAAGACCGAAAAACTTTGTAATAAGTTTAGATTTTTACTTTTTTTAAGAATTCAGAGCGATATGTTTCGCTTAAAATTAAAGTGGTATTTTTATTATTTTCGTCCAAATGATGTAAAGCAATTTCGTTATGATTGAAAAACTTAATTGCTCTAACGGCCACAATTTCTTTTTTATTCACCCTGCAAAAATCAGACTCTGGCAACTCTTGCAGAAGTGTATCAAATTTAACATTTTTTAGATTCAAAAAACTTCCGTCTGTAAGCAAAACCGTTTTATCTCGACTATCGCTCAAAGCCGTTTTTATGTATTGAATTTTATTAAAGTAAAGCAGCGTTTTTCCTTTATCAGTATTGAGCTGAATGAATTTTTTAGAAGAATCAGATTTTTCAAAACGCTCCATAGCTTTAGCAATTGCTTTTTGCAAACGTTCTAATTTTACTGGTTTTGTAATATAATCAACAGCATCTATATTAAATGCTTCGGCGGCATATTCTTTGTATGCGGTACAAAAAATCACCAACTTGTCCTGCAGTTTTTCAGCCAAATGAAGCCCATCGATTCCGGGCATTTCAATATCCGAAATCAATAAATCAAAATCCAAATTAGAAAAATCAGACAGCAATTTCTCTGGATCATTACACGTCTTTACAATTTCTAGCTCTGGAATTTGTTCACAAAGCATTTTTAAGTACGTTAATCCTGGAAGTTCATCGTCCAGAAGCAAGCATTTCAGTTTTGTATTCAAGTAAATCAATTTTTAGATGAGCAATATAAATATCGTTTTCTACAAACTTATCGAGTTTGAAATTATTCTTGTAGATAATTCGTAATCGATGTTCTAAAGTTGCATGTCCAAAACCGCTTCGCTCCTTTTTCAACATTTTTTTATCGGAGATTTTATTCGAAACCGTCATAAAGAAAGCATTGTCTTTAAATTCGAAAACTACCGAAATAAAAGCATCGGCACTTTGAAGATCTGCATGTTTAAAAGCATTTTCAATTAAGTCAATAGAAATTAAAGGCGCCAAAAGAGGTTGGTCGTACAATTTGTCTTCTTGGTTAATGTTGGTCTTAACTTTCAATTCGAAAAGTGGACTAATTTTAATTTTATTGATTTCGATTAAATTCAATGCAAAATCAATTTCTTCTTTTGCCGTCACAAATTTCTTTTTGCTTTCGTACAGAATATAATCTAAAACATTTGCCAACTTATCTAAGGCAAAATAAGTCTGATAAGCGTGCGATTGAATCGAATTTAAAATATTCTTAAATAAATGTGGATTTAGTTTAGACTCTAAGTTTTCCAACTGCAAATCATTTACTTTAGACTCTAAGGCGTAAAAGCTTTTCTCAGCGTCTTCTTTTGCTTTTTTGGTTTGCATTAATTGATAAATCATAAAGCAAATAATGACAATTAAAAGCAACAAAATTGCTAGAAAAATAAAAGTTGTTGTATTGTTTTGCTGCATAAATCTGGTTTGAATTATTTTATAATATCAATTGCACTTTCAAAAGATTGGTCCGTAAAATTAGCGCTTGTTTTCACATAAATTTTATTATTCGATATCCTTAAAATTTGAACCTTAAAAACATCTGTAGGTTGACCAGCATATTTAGAAGTTCCACTTATTAACTTTCTATTTCTTAATTCATAAGAACATTCGTCAAGCCAAAAAACATCATATTGAACTTTTACATTCATAAAAGTATTGGTTTCTATTTGATGTTTTTCAGTTCTTAAAATTTCTGTTTTTCCGGAAATTTCAGAATTTAACTCAAATTTACCCGTATGAACTTCTTTACAATTTATTTTTTGAGAAATTCCTTTAAATGAAAAAATAAACATCAAAAACAACAAACATCTTTTAATCATTATTATATCTATTTTTAGAATTACTTCGGAAAATTTTAAAACTAAAAACTGTTTCCTTTTCATTATAAATTCACTACAAATATGAGAAAAGCTACTGATTCTATAACAAAAACTAACAAAATTCTCACAATAGAACATCATTCAGATATGTGTTAACATTAAGTAAAATACAATCGATTATTTATGATTTCGAGCACTTTTCACTACATTTGCAACCATTTTTAAAGATTTTATGAAAAACACTATTCAAGTTGGATTTTGGGAGAAGTTGGCCCGAATTATACTTAAAAACAGAATAACAATTCTGGTAATCCTATCTGCCTTAACTATTTTCCTTGGTTATCAATGGAAAAATCTTTCTATGACTTATACTGAAGCAAATTTGCTTCCGAAAGAACATATCGCAAACAAAGAATATCAAAAATTCTTAGACAAGTTTGGAGAAGAAGGAAATCTCGTTGTAATTGGTTTTCAGGATAAAAACTTTTTCACACCTAAAAACTATGCCGCTTGGAATGAGTTAATGACAGGTTTAAAAAAATCGAAAGAAGTTGATTTAGTGGTTTCTTTAAATGATTTGAAAAAACTTGAAAAAGATACGGTTAACGAAAAATTTATTTTAACTCCATTTATAGATCAAAGCAAGGTTTTAGATCCAGCTTATTTAAAGAGCGTTCAAAACGATTTATTCCATAATTTACCTTTTTACGAAGGACTTTTATTTAATAAAGAAAGCGGAAGTGTTCGTTCTGCGATTTATATCAATAAAAAACTGGTAAATACAGCCGAAAGAAAGACCTTTATTCTTGAAAATCTGGTTCCGAAAATCAATAAATTCGAAAAAACTACCGGAATCGATCTTAAAGTTTCAGGAATGCCATACATCAGAACGATTAATGCCAACGACATGAAAGGCGAAATCGGATTGTTTATCGGCGCAGCTTTATTGACTGTTTCACTGATTTTCTTTTTCTTTTTCCGTTCGTTTCGCGCCACTTTTATTTCAATCTGTATCTTAATTGTTGGTGTAATCTGGTCTTTTGGAACATTAGGATTATTTGGCTACAAAATCACGATTTTAACAGCAATTATTCCACCCCTTATTATTGTAATCGGAATTACAAACTGTATTTTCCTGATTAACAAATATCAGCAGGAAATCAAATTGCATAACAATCAGGCAAAAGCATTGCAACGTGTTATTTCGAAAATTGGAGTTTCGACTTTGATGACGAATTTGACAACAGCAATTGGTTTTGCAACGTTTATGATTACTGGAAACGATCTTCTTTTTGAATTTGGATTAGTAACTTCAATCAACGTGATTTCTGTTTATTTATTGACACTTTTCATTGTGCCGATTATTTACAGTTTTATGGCGCTTCCAAAAGAAAAGCATTTATATCACTTGACTAAAACTTACATTTCGACACTATTGAATGTGGTCGAAAATTTAGTTAAAACAAAACGTAAATTCGTTTACATTGTTTACGGTTTACTTTTGGTTTTCAGCGTAATTGGAGTTTCTCAAATGAAAGTTTCGGGAAGTTTAATTGGTGAAATGCCAAAAAGCGCTTCTTTCTTTAAAGATATTTTATTTTACGAAAAAGAGTTTAACGGAGTTATGCCGTTGGAAATTATGATTGACACTAAAAAGAAAAAAGGTGTTATGAAAGCTTCGACTATTCGTAAAATGGATGAATTGCAAAATACAATCGCAGAAATTCCAGAATTGGCAAAACCAGTTTCAATCGTGAATTTGGTAAAATATTCGAAACAGGCTTTCTACAACGGAAATCCAGAATATTACCAATTGCCAACATCGCAAGAGCAAACTTTTATTTTAAGTTATGCTAAAAATGCGACTAAAAACAGCAAAGAAAACTTAATGAAAGCTTATGTAGATTCGACTGGACAATATGCCAGAATCACAACTTTCATGAAAGATATTGGAACAGATGAAATGGCGAAAGTAGAGAAAAAATTACATTCTAAAATCGATGAAATTTTCCCAAAAGATCGTTATGAAGTTACCGTTACCGGAAAAGCATTAGTATTCCAAAAAGGAACTTCTTACTTAGTTGACAACTTAATCGAATCTTTGATTTTTGCGATTTTAACCATTGCAGTTTTGATTTTGTATTTATTCCGTTCTTTCAAAATGGTAATGGCATCGGTAATTACAAATATTTTACCGCTTTGTATTACTTCAGGATTAATGGGTTATTTCGGAATTCCATTAAAACCGTCTACGATTTTAGTATTCAGTATCGCATTCGGAATCTCGGTTGATAACGCCATTCAGTTTATGGCAAAATACAGACATGACTTACTTCAAAGTGGCGGAAAAGTGAAGAAATCGGTTTTCAGTGCTTTAAGAGAAACTGGAATTAGTACTTTTTACACTTCTGTAGTTTTGATTTTAGGTTTTGCGACTTTTACATTATCAAGTTTTAGCGGAACAATCGCTTTAGGCGGATTAATTTCTTGTACATTGGCATTTGCAATGTTTGCGAATTTGGTAGTATTGCCTTCATTGGTTTTGACTTTTGAAAAGAAGAAAACAAGAAAAGAGGAATTGGAGAATTTGGAGAAATAAGTTTTTTACTTTCTAGAAAATCTAAGATGGAAATATTTCGATTATTCGTACCTCTAATTATAATAGGCTTTGGAATAATTTTAAAGTCTACAAATAGAGAAGATTTTAAACCTCAAAAAAAATATTGGTTATTTTTTATAATTGCAAGTGTTTTTCTATTTGCCTTTAGATTATATGATTTTTTGAAATAAAATTTTCAAAAAAGTCTGTCATTTCGACGAAGGAGAAATCTCCGCAAGTAGCTCCGCATGGTAATTCCTAACTTTGTCGAGTTTCTTACGAAGATTTCTCCTTCGTCGAAATGACAAAAAATGGAAATATTAGAAACTCTATAAAAAATTCAACTTCCCAAATTAATTATTATCGATTATATTTGCAGTTGTTCAAAACGAATATTATTTAATATCAATTATATATAAAAATGAAACACACAAAAGTTAGAGACTTATTAAACAGTACGACGACGTTACAGGAAGTGAATGCAAAAGGATGGGTGAGAACTTTTAGAAATAATCAGTTCATCGCTTTAAATGACGGTTCTACAATTAATAATATTCAATGTGTTGTTGATTTTGAAAATACACCAGAAGAGACTTTAAAAAGAATTACTACTGGAGCTGCGGTTTCTGTAATTGGAACTTTAGTTGAAAGTAAAGGTGCTGGTCAGAAATATGAAATTCAGGTTACCAAATTGGAAATCCTTGGAGATTCTGATGCAGAGAAATTCCCAATGCAACCTAAAAAACACTCTTTAGAATTTTTACGTGAAAACGCTCACTTGCGCGTACGTACAAATGCTTTTGGTGCAATTATGCGTGTGCGTTCTGTATTGTCTTATGCAGTTCACAAATATTTTCAGGACAAAGGTTTCGTTTATGTAAACACGCCAATTAT
The DNA here is from genome assembly GCF_014207905.1 of Flavobacterium notoginsengisoli. Lineage (GTDB taxonomy): Bacteria > Bacteroidota > Bacteroidia > Flavobacteriales > Flavobacteriaceae > Flavobacterium > Flavobacterium notoginsengisoli_A. Next base: position 115,098 of record NZ_JACHLB010000001.1, read on the forward strand.
CACTGGAGCTGATGCTGAAGGTGCTGGAGAAATGTTCCAAGTAACTTCTTTACCATTGGATAATCTTCCTAAAAATGAAGAAGGAAACATCGATTTCAAAAAAGATTTCTTTGGAAAACATACCAACTTAACAGTTTCTGGACAGTTAGAAGGAGAAACTTTCGCAATGGCTTTGGGTCAGATTTATACGTTTGGACCAACTTTTAGAGCAGAAAACTCAAACACTTCTCGTCACTTGGCAGAGTTTTGGATGATCGAGCCAGAAGTTGCTTTCAACAACCTTGACGACAACATGGATTTGGCTGAAGATTTTATTCAGTATGTAATTAAATACGCTTTAGACAACTGTAAAGATGATTTGAAATTCTTAGAAGGAAGACTTTTAGAAGAAGAAAAATCAAAACCGCAGGCGGAAAGAAGCGAAATGAGTTTGTTAGAGAAATTGAACTTCGTTTTAGAAAACAACTTCAAACGTGTTTCTTATACGGAGGCAATTGACATTTTAAGAGATTCAACTCCAAATAAAAAGAAAAAATTCCAATATATCATCAACGAATGGGGAGCTGATTTACAATCAGAACACGAGCGTTATTTAGTAGAAAAACACTTTAAATGTCCAGTAATTTTATTTGATTACCCAGCAAACATTAAAGCGTTTTACATGCGTTTGAACGACAACACAGAACCAGGAAGAGAAACTGTTCGCGCAATGGATATCCTTTTCCCTGGAATTGGAGAAATCGTTGGTGGTTCTGAAAGAGAAGAGCGTTACGATGTTTTGGTTGAAAAAATGAAAGCATTAGAAATTGACCAAGAAGAATTATACTGGTATTTAGACACCAGAAGATTTGGTTCTGCAACGCACGCCGGTTTTGGTTTAGGTTTTGAACGTTTGGTATTGTTTGTAACTGGAATGACAAACATTAGAGACGTAATTCCTTTCCCAAGAACTCCAGGTAGCGCGGAATTCTAATCTGAGGCTCTAAGGTACTGAGGTACTGAGGTACTAAGATTCTAAGGTTTAAAGTTTAATAATAAATAATTAAAAGCGAAATTAATTCGTCAACATAAGATACTTAGTGCCTTAGCACCTTAGTATCTTAGCACCTTTTTTTATGCTAAAGCAATTTTTAAATTTAAAATTATCTCAAAAATTATCTCCACAGCAAATTCAGCTGATGAAGTTAATTCAATTGCCTACGCAAGCTTTTGAACAGCGTTTATTAGAAGAAATGAACGAAAACCCAGCTTTGGAAGCGGGTAAAGAAGACGACTACGAAGCTGATGAATATACTAATGACGACTACGACGATTATGATGACAATGAGTCTGACAGAATCGAAGCAGACGACATTAACATTGACGAATATTTAAGCGACGACGATACGCCAGATTACAAAACTCAGGTTAATAATTACAGCGACGATGAAGAGCGCGAAACACCTTTTGCGGCTCCGATTAGTTTCCATCAGGATTTAATCAATCAATTGAATACTTTTATTTTGAACGATGAAGAGCGTGAAATCGCTGAATTCCTTGTTGGAAGTATTGATGATATGGGTTACATCCGCAGAAGCATTCCGGATATTGTAGACGACATGGCTTTTACGCAGGGAATTTATACTGATGAAGCAATGGTCGAAAAAATGATGACCGTGATTCACGAACTAGAGCCTTCGGGAGTTGGCGCACGCGATTTACAAGAATGTTTATTGCTTCAATTAAAACATAAAACTCCAACTGAATATGTTGATTTAGCTATTGACATTATCGAAAATCAGTTTGATGCTTTTACGAAGAAACATTACGACAAGCTTCTACAGAAATACAGTATTTCTAATGAACAGCTTAAAAAAGCGATTCACGAAATTGAAAGACTAAACCCAAAACCGGGCGGATCTTTCACAGGAAATAATAAAGTTACCGAAAATGTAGTTCCAGATTTTGCCATCAGAATTGTAGACGGAGAATTAGAACTGACTTTAAACGGAAGAAATGCTCCTTCTCTGCACGTTTCAAAAGATTATCAAGAAATGATGCAGACATACAAAGAATCTCGTGATAAATCGACTGCACAAAAAGATGCCGTTCAGTTTATCAAACAAAAATTAGATTCGGCTAAATGGTTTATCGATGCGATCAGACAGCGTCAGGAAACGCTTTTTGTAACCATGAATGCGATTATGCATTATCAGGAAGAATATTTCTTAGATGGTGACGAAACCAAACTAAAACCAATGATCTTAAAAGACATTGCAGATATGGTTGGTTTGGATATTTCGACCATTTCGCGTGTAGCAAACAGCAAATATGTTGAAACTCCATACGGAACCAAATTGATCAAAGAATTTTTCTCAGAAGCGATGAAAAACGACCAAGGTGAAGATGTTTCGACTTTAGAAATCAAAAAAATTCTTCAAAATACTATTGAAGAAGAAGACAAAAGAAAACCGCTTCCAGACGATCAATTGGCAGAAATCTTAAAAGAAAAAGGTTATCCAATTGCTAGAAGAACAATCGCAAAATATCGTGAACAATTAGATATTCCGGTAGCGAGAATGAGAAAAAAGATTTAGATTTTCTTCGAACCATATAAGAAATGTAAGCTCATTTAAAGCAGCAAACCCGACAGGTTTTGAAATCTGTCGGGTTTGTTTTTATATTGTTGCTAAAAATTCTGCAGGTGTCATAACAACAATCTCAGAATTTTTAAAATCCTTTTTATTTCTGGTTATTATTATTTCGCTTTTATGATGCACAGCACTAAAATATTGTACCGCATCTTCAAAATCATTAAAATTAGAAATCAAACTTTTATCAATAACAATTTCATCAATATTAGAAACTTCACAAATAATTCTGAACTTTTTTAGAGCATCTAAAACTATCTTTTCGTCTACATTTCTGGAAACTACATAAACCGTATTTACAAAAGACAAAGAAGATGTTGCCAATTTAACCTTTTTATTTTCTGCTAAAGAAGCAATTATTGCAATGTCATTATAAAAAGGTTCTCTTTTATCAATTAAGTCAATTAGGACATTTGTATCTAAAAATAAATTCATTATTATTTATATTTTTCAGATAAATAATTTTGACGATCTTTTTTATAATCAAAATCCTCCGGAGTTTCTCCTTTCCCTACTGACAGACCTTTCACAAAAGAACTAATTTCTCTGTTCTCTTCAAATTTATCTTTTTCAATAATTGTTTTCAAATAATTTTCAATCAAAAGCGACAAACTATGCTTATGTCCTGCAGCATAAATTTTAGCTTTTTCAATTACATCTTTATCTAATTTGAGTGTCAATTTTGCATCCATAACCTAACACATTTAATACGTACAAATATAATATATTTATCCGTACAAATAATAAACCCGACAAATTTTAAAAATCCGTCGGGTTTATCAACATATAAACTTAATTTTTTATTTATACTGATCTGGCAATATTTTCACATCAAATAAAAACACTTTCTTTTTATCAGAATAATGATAAATCAAAGTATAATCATTATCTCTAAAAACTTGAAGCCCTGGATTTGCTTTTGCAGTGCTAACCAAACTTTTTTCAATTTCTTCTTTTATAACATTTACTTCAGCCGTTTCTTTTGCCACATTCAATAATGTCAAATTGTATTGAACTGTTTTTTCTTCATGTAAACTTACACTATCTAAGCGCATGCCTTCCTGAATATTTAGTGGACAGCTTTTATTATATTTTGCTACCAATTCAGTTATTTCTGTATTCACTTCTTGTTCTTTTTCAGTAAGGAAAAATTGAAAATAAACAGCCGCAGCAATTGCAGCGACAACGATAATCAACAATAAAATATTCGATTTTCTCATGTTTTATGTACTTAACAAAGTTTCAATCGAGAAGTTATTTCTCCTGATTTTTTTTCATGGCATTAAAATACGCCGCACGGCTAAGTGGCTCGTATTCTTCGGTTTCGCCAAGCATTACTAATTTATCATTAGCGGTTTTTCTAAAGCTGTAATTTGCTAAATTTCCTGTTCGAGTACAAACAGCATGAACTTTAGTTACATATTCGGCAGTTGCCATAAGTCCAGGCATCGGTCCAAATGGGTTTCCTTTAAAATCCATATCCAAACCAGCAACAATTACACGAATTCCTTGATTTGCGAGATCATTACAAACGGTAATAATTTCATCATCAAAAAACTGTGCTTCATCAATACCAATCACATCGCAGCCTTGCGCTAAAATTAAAATATTAGCTGCTGCTGGAACTGGCGTAGAACGAATTTCGTTGGCATCGTGAGAAACCACCATTTCGTCATGATAACGGGTATCAATAGCTGGTTTAAAGATTTCAACTCTTTGTTTGGCAAATTGAGCACGTTTTAATCTGCGAATCAGCTCTTCGGTTTTACCCGAAAACATTGATCCACAAATAACTTCAATCCACCCAAATTGTTCTTTGTGATTTACTGTATTTTCGAGAAACATTTTGTATTTTTCTGCCTTTAAAAATGAATAGTTTTTATTACTTTGTACTGGTAATAAATCGACGTAAAAATGTGTTGTTTTACATTTTTTCAAAAGTAGAAAATTTTTATCAAATCAAATATTAGCGAAAGCTTATTAACAGAAATAAAAAATTATCTTTTGAATTTTCCTTGAGAATAGAGACATTCAGACGTTAAATACCCTAAAATACCTTATTCACTATAATTTCAACAGTTATGAAAAAAAAATTGGAAGCCGATTTAATCAGCATTGCACATCGAATTTTAAAACTTAAGAACAAGTCCGATATCAATCAATTATACCTAGAAACTCAGAAATTATACGAGAAATTAGCGGTATTAAAATTTGTAGAAGAGAATTTTGATGCTGCAAAACCAACAATCGGGCAAAACGATATTGCTTCAGAATTGGAAATGATTTTTGATAAAGAAGAAGAAACTATTCCAACTTTATTAGAAAATGAAGCTCCAATTGCAGAAACAGTAATTGCGCTTGAAGAAACTTATGAACCTGAAATTTCAGAAGAAAGTCCAGCAGAAGTTGTTGAAGCTGCCGAACCAATTACTGAAATTGCAGAACCTGTAATCGAAGAAACGACTGAACCAATTGTTGCCGAAATTATTGAACCAGAAGCTGAAAAAGAAATTGAGCAAATTGAAGAATCGAAAAATAAAATCGACGAACTTTCTTTTACAACTGTAAATGATTTGAAACCGATTCCAGATTTCAAACCTGCTTTTGAATTAGAAACAGAAGAAATTAAGGACGAAGTTAAAGAAGAGCCAAAAGCTAAAACGGCTCCAATTCCGACCATTTTGTTTGAAGATTTTGGTGTAAATTATGCCGATGCACAATTTGTAAAAGTAGATAGTTTTGAAGCTATTCCTCCTGCTAAAACTCCTTCAATAAACGATTTTAAAGAAGAAAAAAAGGAAGAGAAAATTGAAGCAAAAAAAGTTGAAACTGCTATTCTTGAAACTCCTGCACAATCAAAACCAGTTAGTTTGAATGAAAAACTGGCAAGAGGTTTTCATATTGATTTGAATGATAGAATTGCTTTTACGAAAAACCTTTTTGGAAACAGCACCGAAGATTACAGTCGAGTTTTAAACCAGCTTTTAACTTTTGATTCTTATGCTGAAGCGCAAGAATTTATAGAAAACATGGTGAAACCAGATTACAATAATTGGGAAGGAAAAGACGATTACGCAGAACGTTTTCTTGGAATTATCGAGAAAAAATTCGCTTAACAATTTCGCATCTCACATTTTACATTTCACGAATAAAGAATTATGTCCAAATTATATATCGTTCCAACGCCAATTGGCAATCTTGAAGACATGACTTTTAGAGCCATTCGGGTTTTGAAAGAGGTCGATTTGATTTTGGCGGAAGATACCCGCACAAGCGGAAAATTATTGAAGCATTTTGAAATTGGCACGCACATGCACAGCCATCATATGCACAATGAACACAAAACCACCGAAAATTTAATTGCACGTTTGAAAGCCGGCGAAACCATCGCTTTAATTTCAGACGCTGGAACTCCAGCAATTTCAGATCCTGGATTTCTTTTAACTCGCGCTTGCGTCGAAAATAAAATTGAAGTAGAATGTCTTCCGGGCGCTACAGCTTTTGTTCCTGCTTTAGTAAACAGTGGACTCCCAAATGATAAATTTGTTTTTGAAGGTTTTCTTCCTGATAAAAAAGGGCGTCAAACTCGATTTTTGGCTTTAGCCGAAGAAACCCGAACGATGATTTTATATGTTTCTCCACACAAATTAGTGAAAACTTTAGCCGAATTTGTGCAATATTTTGGAGAAGACAGACAAGTTTGCGTTTCGAGAGAATTATCAAAAATGCATGAAGAAAATGTACGCGGAACAGCAAAAGAAGTTTTAGCACATTTTGAAAAAACAGCTCCACGCGGCGAAATCGTCGTTGTCGTTGCGGGAAAAACAATAACAAAAGAACCTAAGAAAAGTAAGTTTTCTAAGGATGAAGAAAAAGAAGAAGAATAAAACCTATTTACAATCCAGAAAGTTCTCTTGTTTAATGAAAAAAGCAATCTTTATAATTATCTGTTTTACATTGTTAAGCTGTAACAATTCAAATCATAGTTCAAACAAAGAAAAAGCTTTATTGGATAAAATTTCACAACTTGAAAATGAAAATAAAAAATTAAAAGATTCATTATCAAAAAATGAACGCGATTTTATAAATTCTCAAATGTTAATTGGAGTTCCTGATGTCGAATCTTTTAAAGTGGGGAAAAAAAATAATATCACCTTCTTATTTTACACATTAGATAAAAAATTACCTCAATATGAAATTTATAAGGTTGAAAATAAGAAAGAAATTAAAATAGGTGAAAACAATCAAACAAAATTTAATTACGAGTTTATTCCAAAGTCAATAGATGATAGCAAATTGCATATATTAGTAAAAATACCATATGAAGGAAAAGTTACAACTATGCAAAATTCAATATCACTTAATGTAAAAAAATAAAATACAATCATGAGCATTCAAGCCTTTTTAGAAAAAGTAAAACAAACTCCAACTCAAATCACATTTCCTGAAACTATTGCCGTAATTGAAGAAAATTACAACTTTACACCAACCGCTTTTCAAAACGGAACACAGCATAATGCTGCCGGAGAAAATTCTGGTTCTTGTAAATTATTTTCTTTCGCAAAATTGCAAAACTTAAGCAAAGAAGAAACTTTAGCTTGTTTCGGAGCTTTTTATTTCGAAGAAGTTTTAGGCGATCTAAACGGAACAAATCACCAAAACATTAGAAATTTCATCAACTTAGGCTGGGACGGAATTCAGTTTGAAGGAAATGCTTTAGAAGCAAAATAATTCTGCGTAAAAAAATAAACACATAGAAACATAGTTTTTTGTTTGTGAATAAAAGAAAACAAAAAGAAACTAGTTTCTAACACATAGAAAAACTATGTGCATTTATGCAAGAGAAACGCCTTTTTAGAGTTTCTGATAATCTATGATTCTATGTGTTTAAAAAAATATCCATCAAGATTAAACGTTTTTCGATTTCTTAAATCTAAAATCAATAATCTAAAATCTAAAATCATCCATGCGTTGGACATTAAAACCAAAACCTTCTGAAGATAAAATCAAACATTTAGCGCAGGCCTTAAATGTAGAAGATTTTGTAGCAACACTTTTGATTCAGCGTGGCATTGAAACTTTTGAAGACGCAAAAAACTTTTTTCGCCCTTCTCTAGAACATCTTCACGATCCATATTTAATGAAAGATATGGACAAAGCAGTTGCGAGAATTGAGCAGGCAATTGAAAATCATGAAAATATTTTGGTTTTCGGAGATTACGATGTTGACGGAACAACAGCGGTTTCTTTGGTTTCGTCTTATTTAAAAGCACATTATCCGAATATTGCCACTTATATTCCAGATCGTTATGACGAAGGATATGGCGTTTCTTATAAAGGAATTGACTACGCAGACGACAACGGAATTTCTTTAATAATTGCTCTCGACTGCGGTATCAAATCAATTGATCATATTGCTTACGCGAAAGCTAAAAACATTGATTTTATTGTTTGTGACCACCACAGACCAGGAGAATTTCTTCCTGATGCTGTTGCTGTTTTAGATCCAAAAAGAGAAGACTGCTCCTATCCTTATGATGAATTGTGCGGTTGCGGAGTTGGTTTTAAATTGATTCAGGCTTTAGGTCAAAACCGAAATGAAACTATAGAAGATTTAGTTCCCTATCTAGATTTAGTTGCAACAGCAATTGCAGCCGATATTGTGCCGATTACGGGAGAAAATCGAGTTTTGGCTTATTTTGGTTTAAAAGTGATCAATAGCGAACCAAGACCCGGAATTAAAGCTTTGGTGCATCAAGTAAAAAAGAAAGTTCTAGATATTACCGATGTTGTTTTTATCATTTCTCCGCGAATTAATGCTGCAGGAAGAATCAAACACGGAAATCATGCTGTCGAATTATTGACAGAATTTGATTTGGAACAAGCACAGCAATTTGCTTCAGAAATTGAACAATACAACGCCGATAGAAAAGATTTAGATAAAAAAATTACCAAAGAAGCTTTTCAGCAAATTGTAGAAAATAATGAAGAAGAGCGTTTTTCAACAGTTGTTTTTCAAGAAGACTGGCACAAAGGTGTTATCGGAATTGTAGCTTCAAGATTAATTGAAACGTATTATCGTCCAACTTTAGTTTTTACTAAAAGCGGAGATAAATATGCCGCTTCTGCTCGCTCTGTAAAAGGATTTGATGTTTATAATGCGCTTGATGCGTGTTCCGAACATTTGGAACAATTTGGAGGTCATATGTACGCCGCAGGAATGACATTAAAAGCAGAAAATTATAAAGTTTTCAAAGATGCTTTTGAAAAACAGGTTTCAGAAACCATTTTACCAGAAATGCTTACTCCAGAAATTGAGATCGATGCCGAAATTAATTTCTCTGATATAACCCCAAAACTCATTCGAATTTTAAAACAATTCGAACCTTTCGGTCCTCAGAATATGACGCCTGTTTTTATGACTGAAAATGCGGTCGATACTGGTTATGCTAAAACTTTGGGTGCAGAAGAAGAACATTTAAGGCTTTTTGCCAAACAAAACAACTCAGACGGAATTGCTGCAATTGGTTTCGGATTAGGAAAAAAATTAAATATTGTAAAAAATCAGAATCCGTTTCAACTGGCGTATTGCATTGCAGAAAACGAATGGAACGGAACTGTTTCAACACAGCTTATGCTGAAAGACATTAGAACAAATGGAAGAGATTAAATCGAACAAACCTGATCCGTATCAGGCATTACGTTACAGAGAATTTAACGTGTTTTTATTATTGCGTTTTGCAATGGTTTTTGCTTGGTCAATGCAATTTATTGTTATTGAATGGGAAGTTTACAGCTTAACCAAAAATCCACTTTCATTAGGAATTATCGGTTTAATGGAAATTATTCCTGCCGTTTCAATGTCTTTGTTTGCAGGACATATCGTAGATCAAAGAGAAAAGAAAAGCTTATTAGTAAAATGTATTTTAGGATTTTCAGTAATCAGTTTTGGACTTTTCTTATTGACTTGGCCAAAAGTAGTTGGTGGTTGGTCTACGCATCTTATTTTGTATTCGATTTACGCTTTAGTATTTTTTGGCGGAATCGTCCGTTCTTTTATGGGACCAACTATTTTCTCGCTTTTATCTTTGATCATTCCTAAAAAAGTATATCCAAATGCTGCAACTTGGAGCAGTTCTGTTTGGCAGATTGGAGCTGTTATGGGACCTGCACTAGCTGGATTTTCAATTAACTGGATTGGCGTTCATTGGTCAATGTGTCTGGTTTTCGGATTCTCAATTCTTTCGTTAATTGCTTTATCGCAAATCAGTGCTAAACCAATCATAAATCCGAAAATGGGAGAATCTATAAAAGATAGTCTTATGGAAGGTTTAACTTTTGTATTTAAAAACAAAATTGTTCTTGGTGCATTATCACTTGATATGATAGCGGTACTTTTTGGAGGAGCTGTTGCATTACTGCCAGTTTTTGCACAAGATATCTTAAAAGTCGGTTCAGAAGGTTTTGGAATTCTAAGAGCCGCTCCTGCTGTGGGTGCATTTATTACAATGCTAGTTTCAGCTTACGTACCTTTATATGAAAATGCAGGAAAGAAACTCTTAATTGCCATTTTTGTTTTTGGATTATCGATTATCTTATTTGGACTTTCAACTTATTTCTGGCTTTCTGTTTTCGCTTTATTTTTAAGCGGATTGGCTGACGGAATTTCAGTCGTAATTCGCCAAACTATTTTACAGCTTAAAACTCCCGATCATATGCGTGGACGTGTTGGTGCTGTAAATTCGATTTTTGTTGGTTCTTCTAACGAATTAGGTGCTTTTGAAAGCGGTGCAACTGCTAAATTAATGGGAGCTGTAACTTCGGTTGTTTTTGGCGGAAGTGTTACGCTTTTGACCGTAGTTTTCACCGCATTGAAATCTCCGACCTTTAGGAATTTAGATCTGAAAAGAGATATGGACGAGCATCAGAAACTGGAGTAAATGAAATCACTTTTTCTTTATTTATTTTTTATATCTGTTTTTGCAAACGGACAAAACCTTTATATCAAAACTTACGGAAACGAGAAGAATAAACCTGTAATTTTCATTCACGGCGGTCCAAGCGGAAATGCTACTTTATTTGAAGGAACAACAGCTCAAAAACTAGCCAATCAAGGCTTTTATGTTATTGCTTACGACCGAAGAGGCGAAGGAAGATCTGCAGATCCTGATGCAAAATTTACTTTTGAAGAAGCTTCTCAGGATCTAAATTCGATTTATAAAAAGTATCATCTAAAGAAAGCAATTATATTGGGTCATAGCTTTGGCGGTTTGGTTGCGACATTTTATACCAACAAATATCCGCAAAATGTAAGCGCTTTGGTTTTAGCGGGAGCTTTATTTTCTCAACAGGAAACGTATGATCATATTTTAAATACGCTAAAGAAAAAGTACCATGACGATTCTGAACAATTGAAGAAAATTGATATCGTTGAAAATCTAAATAAAAATTCTGCCGAATACAGAAAAGGATGTTACGAACTTGCAGGAGAAAATAGCTTTTTTAAAATGCCAAATCCAACTGCAGAATCTAAAAAACTATACGCCGATTACGAAGCTGGGGAATTTTTTAAAACGAATATTCGAAATAAAAATGCGCCTTTAGTTTTTTATCGAAACGAAAAACTAAACAACATTGACAGCAGACCTTTTTTAAAAAAAATCAAAACTGCTGGTGTTCCAATTTATGGAATTTACGGAAAAGACGATGGCATATTTTCATCAGCCCAAATTAATTCTCTTAAGGCAATAACTGGCGAAAAACGTTTTGCTTTTCTAGACAATTGTTCTCATTATTTATTTGTTGATCAGCAGGCAATATTTCTTTCCAACCTAAAAAATTGGCTGAAATAACAATCGAATTTTATAAAAAAGCAAGTTCACTAAAACCTACATAAATAGCTAAAAATCAAAATACTAATAACGATTTTTAGCTTTTTTTTATGCTTTTCTTAATCAAGTATTAGTAGAAAGAGTTCGTATCTTTGTAGCCTAAAAAAATTGCCATGAAAGATATCGAACAGATATACCGAAACGATTTTGGAATTTCATTTTATTGGAAAGAAGGCAACGAAGTAATATCAGATAAAATTCAACTGCTTTTTAAACAAATGGGATTTTACTTTTCAGTTCAAGAATTAAATGAATTTCACGATTTAATTGAAGAATGCGCAACAGACCATAACGATTATGATACACGTGGTGTAAAACGCGTCTTCGATAAATTTTTATTGAAAACACCTTATGTTGCGATAGATTTAGAAATATCACCAATAGAATTACACTCTATAAAAGACTTGGTTGAAGGTTCTTTATTTCGACTTAATCTCAATGAATATATTCATGGTGCCGGCATGAATTAAAATTTTCTTCTGCTGTAATAATTTATAAATAGCAGTAAAATTCATTTCCTAAAATGTTAAAAATTGGATAAAATAGATTTCTGATTTAATCTTATTTCATTTCTTTATTTAAAAATAATTGAATGAAATATACTACTACTCTGTTATTTATCTTTTTTTCTTTTGGAATTTATGCGCAAGAAAATATAATTTCTGGTGAAATAAAAGATTCACAAAATAATTCCATTTTAGAATATGTCAATATTGGAATTCCTTCTAAAAGTACCGGGACTGTTTCGGACAAAAATGGAAATTTCATTTTGAAACTCAATGAAAAAGTAACGGAAAACGATACTATTTTCTTTTCTCATCTTGGTTTTGAAACCAAAAAAATAGTAGTTGGCCAATTAAAATCAAATTCCAATTTAATTGTAATGACTCCTTCTGAAAATACTTTAAAAGAAGTTGTCGTTAAATTCAAACAGCCAAAACCGAAACAATTTGGAAGAAGTTCGAAAGGTCTTGGGCTGATGCATTCTAATTTTTTCACTTCTCTCGATAAAACGGTTGACGATTATTTAAGTCGTGAAAAAGGAATGGAATTCCGAATCAAAAAAGACTGTAAAGTCGATGATTTTAATTTCAATATTACTTCAAATGAATTCAAATCAGTTAAATTCAGGCTTAATTTTTATAAAGTAGAAAATGGCCTTCCGTCAAAAATCTTAATTGAAAAAGACATCATTTTTGAAGTGAAAGATAATAAACTCGGTTTGTTTACTGTTGATTTAAGACCTTACGATATTTATCTGGATAAAGAAATGGGAGATATTGCCGTAACCATTCAATGGATTGAAAGTGATAAAACCGATGAGAAAAGCAAGTTCTTCGCAATTTCAACCGCAGCGTCGGCGACAGAAACTAGCTTTTACAGAGAAAAAAATAGAAGTACTTGGTATAAAAGTGGCCAGAGCCTGACTTTTTATCTCAACGCTATGTGTCAATAAATCAGTAAAATCTAGAATTAATGCGGTTAACAAAATTTTATTCTTTTTATGATTTTTTTATTTAGAATTAATTTAAATAATATTTATATTTGTTGAATTAAAAGGATTTACGATGAGAGAAATTGAACAGATATATCATAATAACTTTGGAATAGCTTTCTATTGGAAGGATCGCAACACAACCATTTCAGACAAAGTACAATTGGTTTTTAAGGAAACTGGTTTTTATTTCACTGTTCAGGAATTGAATCTTTTTTGCGATTTGATTGAAGACAGTATGATTGAAAACGCTTGTTGCGAAGCTTGCGAAATGAAATATTCTTGCCATAAATTTCTATTAAAAACACCTTGCAATTCAATAGATTTGGCTGTAAATATGACCGAATTAAAATCTATTAAAGATTTGGTTGAAGGTTCTCTATTCAAAATTGAATTAGATGAATATATTTATGGAGTTGGAATGAATTAAGACACATTCTAAATATTTTAACAACATTTTTTCATTATTGAAATATATTTTGATTCAAATCAAAAAAAAGTATATTTACAGCAATGAAAAAAGCTGTATTTCTACTAACCAATATTCTTTTGACAATTTTCTTTGTCAGCTGCAACAATAAATCTGAAGAATACATTGATCCTCGCGGAACTGATTTTGCGGGTTCAGAAAGCTGTGTGCAATGTCATAAAACACAGTCTGACATGGTGTTTCAAAGTTCTCACTTTAAGGCTACTGCTCCCGCTATTTTAGGAAATGTCGCTGGAGATTTCGATTCTAAAAATCATACTTTCATTTACGATAAGAATACTAAATTGGTCATGGAAAAACATGGCGACAGTTTGTATCAGGTTTTGTACAAAAACGGAAAAGAAAATTCGAGATACAAATTTGAAATTGTCTTTGGAACCAAACATGCACAAACTTCAGTTTATTGGAAAGACAACAACACTTATGAATTACCGCTTTCTTTTTATCATTCCATAAATAATTGGGCAACAAGTCCAGGATTTCCAGCCGACAAACCTTATTTTGATCGAATGGTTGTAAAAGATTGTTATGCCTGCCATAGTTCTAATGTGAGTTCTAGAATGGTGGATCAGAGTTCTGCAGAAAAGAATTTTATGTCTATGGATGTGGAAGATATCATTAACAAAAAAACAATAGTTTACGGAATTGATTGTGAACGCTGCCACGGACCTGCAAAAAAACATGTCGAATTTCATTTAAAAAATCCAAACGTAAAAGTCGCCAACAGTATTACGAGTTTTAAAACCTTAAACAGACAACAAAAACTGGATGCTTGTGCCTTATGTCATTCAGGAAATGATGGAATGAAATTGAGATCTCGTTTTGAATTTAAACCTGGAGATAACTTATCGGAGTTCTTTCGTGAAAACAGAAATATCACCGATAGTGCAAAATTTGATGTTCACGGAAATCAATTTCGCTTAATGGCTCAGAGTAAGTGTTTTATTAAGAGCGAAAAAATGGATTGTATTACTTGCCACAATCCGCATGAGAATGCATCCAAAAACATGGCGTCGTATTCTAAAATTTGTATGAGTTGCCACCAAGGTTTAAAGCATAATGAAACAACGCAAAAAACAATGCCAGAGAAATTATTGGCTTCTAATTGTGTAGAATGTCATATGCCTAAAAAAGCTTCAAATGCGATTAGTTTTCAGCTTTCAAACAGCAAACAATTATCCAATTATATTTTGAGAACGCACAGAATCGGAATTTATCCGAATGCGAAAAAGTAATTATTTTTTGAATTCGTGAAGTTCAAATTTCTCACCGTCAAAAACACCGTACGTAAAATAGCCAATCCAGTCACCTAGATTAACGTATTCAGAATTTTCGCCAACAGAACGAATCATTGGTAAATGGCGGTGTCCAAAAACGAAATAATTATAATGTTTGGTTTCTAGTTTTCGCTTAGCATACAAAATCAGCCATTCTTTTTCTTCGCCTAAAAACTTAATGTCTTCATCGCCAGAAATCAATTTATTTTTTACTGATAAATACTGCGCCAAACTTACGCCCACATCTGGATGCAACCAACGGAAAAGCCATTTTGAAAACGGATTGGTAAAAACCTTTTTCATTCTCTTATAACCTTTATCGCCAGGGCCTTTTCCGTCGCCGTGACCAATTAAAAAGGTTTTTCCATTAAAAGTAAATTCTTTATTATCGTGGTAAACTGGAATATTCAATTCGGTTTCAAAATAATCATTCATCCAAAGATCATGATTTCCTACAAAGAAATAAATTGGAATTCCGCTGTCGCGAATTTCAGCTAGTTTTCCCAAAATTCGAACAAAACCTTTTGGAACAACCGTTTTATATTCGAACCAAAAATCAAACAAATCTCCCAATAAAAAAATGGCTTCTGCATCTTCTTTAACCTCATCTAACCAAGCAACGAATTTTTTCTCGCGTGGTAAACTCAATTCAGGAGTTGGCGCACCAAAATGCTGATCTGAAGCAAAATATATTTTTTTCATTGAATTTTGTGAAATGTGAGTTGTGAGATGAGAAACGTTTTACCTTTTACAATTTACTTTTTACAGGTTGTCAGAAGCATACCATTCTGCAAAAGAAGATTCAGTTTCCTGAAGTTTTAATGAGAAAAGAGAAATTCCAACAGGAAGACGATTTTTAATTCTTTCTGCAAAATCAACCACCATATTTTCGCTAGTTGGCTGATAATCTACTAAAATTACATGATGTCCGCGATTTTTTAGTTCAGCAGCCAATTCAACATGTGGTGTAGTCTGATTGAAAACAGTAGCGTGATCAAATTGGTCGACGATTTCTTCTTTTACAATTTTCTTTAGATCCGAAAAATCAATTACCATTCCGTATTTCACATTCGATCGATCTGTAATTGGCGAACCAATAACCGTTACCGATAATTTATAACTGTGTCCGTGAACGTTTTTACATTTTCCGTCGTAACCGTACAATGCATGTCCAGTTTCGAAACTAAATTGTTTTGTAATTCTGATATTACTCATCGATTTTTAATTTTAAGCTTGCAAATTTACAAATTAATAACCGTTTAAATAATAAATTCCAAGTAAAGAAAAATTCCAAATCCCAAGTATTGAGTTCATCATGGAATTTGGATTTTTTTAATTGGAATTTCTATCTTTTTATTTTTTAAACTGAAGCAGCGCATTTCTTGTAAAATCAGACAAAACTAATTTACCTGTAATGGCGGCGCGCTCAAAAAGAAGCGATTCCCACTGTTCTGTTCCTTCCCAAATAATTTTTTTCATTTCGTATAAAGCTTCTGGATTATACGAACTTAATTTTTGAGCAAAACTTTCGACTTCTTCATCCAATTTTTCGGAAGAAGCTAAGACCGAATAAAGTCCTTTTTGAAAAGCCCAATCTGCCGATTTCCATTCGTGCGGTGCTAAAGTCATTTGAGCCATAGCTGTTTTTCCTATTTTACGAGAAACGGCTGGCTCAATTACAAAAGGGCCAATTCCGATTGCTAATTCTGATAATTTAATATCACTCTGTGGAGTTGCAAATACATAATCGCATGCCGAAATAATCCCTACTCCACCGCCAACTGCTTTTCCTTGAACGCGACCAATGATCATTTTATCGCAATTTCTCATCGCATTTAGCAAATGTGCAAATCCTGAAAAGAACTCTATACCTTGCTCTTCATTTTCAACTTTCAAAAGTTCATCAAAAGAAGCGCCAGAACAAAAAGTTTTCTCGCCTTGACTTTTTAGAATAATAACTGAAACGTCTTCGTTTCTGCTTAACGAATTAATTTCAGCAGTTAATTTATTTAATAATTCTCTCGGAAAAGAATTACTTGCTGGATGGCCAAACTCTACTGTTGCAATTGTATTTTGAAAAGAAGTTTCTAAACTTCCATTTAGATTTTCAGAACTCATAAAAAAAGATTTAAAGGTAAAGTTACGCTTTTGAAAAATTATATTCTTGAAACTCTCTGAAATTTGTTTTTTGAGAATTATTTGACTTTATTTGTTTACACATTTGGGGGATTAGCTCATTTGGCTAGAGTATCCCGATGAAAAATCGGGAAGGTGACAGTTCGAATATGGTATTCTTCAGAAAACAAAAACACGGGGGATTAGCTCATTTGGCTAGAGCGCTACGCTGGCAGCGTCGAGGTGACCGGTTCGAATCCGGTATTCTCCACAAAACAGAAAACCCTTGTAAAACTAAATTTACGAGGGTTTTGTTTTTTCTATTATTTTAGAATTTCTGCTATTTCTCATTCGCAGAATCGTCAGCATCTACATCTTTTTTCTCTGCTTTTTTGAAGTCGTTATTTAGCAAGTTTTCCAATTTCTTCTTCTCTTTTAGATTTTTTCTGATTGTTAACACAACCAAAATCAGAACCAAGATTGCTACAACTCCAATTATATTCCAATTAACATCCATAATATTATTTTTTTACTAATTTAAAAAAATAATGTATTCATCATATTATCAAAAAGTTAAGCCTATTCGTAAGCAATTAAAAGAAACTATATATTTCTACAAACTCCATACAATCCTAAAATATTATTTTTTATTATTAAACTAAAAGGTGTTTTCGTACCTAAATTGATTATTACATAATTCAACAACCTTTTTTATATTTCATTTTGAATTATAAACAAAAATTTAACCTTAAATTGAGAATTAATCAATAAATCATTTGTAGTTTTGCAAAATATTTGAGTAGGAAATTGAATAATTATATTCAAGCATATTCAAATTTTAAAAATTAGAATATGTCTGTAATTGAACAAAGTATCATTTTTAAATATTTCTGAATTAGTACCCCGAAATTATTAAGATAAAAGTTCATATAGGCAAATGCCAAAAAAAAGGCCGTAACAAATTTGTTACGGCCTTTTTTCGATGATTTTCTATTTTCTGCTATAAAAAAATGCTACTTAAAGAATTACCTCAACAAAAATCCCATTCTAATCGAACCATAAAAATATCCTTTATTCGTATCAATTCCTGGATCTTTTAATTCTTTTCCACGGTAAATGAAAGAATAGGAAATATTAAAATTGTTGTAACGATATTTTAAACCAGCTTCTCCATTAAAACGAAGCGGCTCTAAATCAAATGTAATCGGGCTTGTATCGTTAAACATACTTCCTTCTATCGTGGCATCATAAAACTGATAATTGACGCTTGGTATGGCATAGAAATAGAATTCTTTAATATTTGGTTGTTCATTCACATTTACAGAAGCATCATGCACATTAGAATCATAAATCGGAAGTAGATTCTTAAAACCAATTCTAGCCATAAAACCAGTTGAAACTCCCGTAAAAATAGTTCCTAAATTGGCTTCAGATTGCCAATGAAGATCAATAAAATCATTATGTTCTGAAGGAAACATTTTTTTAGAATACATTACATGAGCCTGTAATCCTAAAGCATTATGAATTTGATTTTCCCAACCAAATACTTTTTTATAACCAATAATTTCATGAAATCCTTTCTGCAATTCTTCTCCTAAAGCATTTGGACCAAGAAAACCAATCTGAAAATCGGTCTTCAAAACCGATTCACTTTGGTAAAAAAAGCTTTTTCCTGCTTCAGCAAAAAGATAACCCGCAAAAGGACGATCATTTATATCAACCGCTTCTGCATTTATAAATCTCGGATTGTATAGATATTGTCCGATTCTAAATTCGGTAATTTCTTTATTGATTTTCTGATTGTTGTTTTTACTCAAAAATCGATAAAAAAGCTCCAAACCATTGGTATAGTACATGTCATTTTTAGAGGACGTATACAAATCGTTATCTGATATAAAACCTATTTCTGTTTTTTTTCCTTGTCCAAAAGTGAGCGTTACTGTCAAGATTAGAAAAGCAAAAAGTGCTTTTTTACTTTTCTTTTTCTTTACCATCGTAATTGATTTTTCCAACGTAACGCATTTCGCGAACAATTCTTTCTTTTCTTCTATTAATATAACTTGAAGACCCTGTAGCTTTAAATTTTCTTGGATTTGGCAGAATCGCAGCAATTCCAGCCGCTTGCATTGGCGTTAAACTTGAGGCATCACGACGGTACCAGTGTTCTGTCGCTGCGTAAGCACCATAAACACCATCGCCCATTTCGATACTGTTTAAATAAACTTCCATAATACGCTCTTTGCCCCAGATAATTTCGATTAAAACTGTAAAATAAGCTTCAAGACCTTTACGGAAATAACTTTTTCCCTGCCATAAAAAGACATTTTTTGCAGTTTGCTGAGAGATTGTACTTCCGCCTCGAATTCTACGCCCTCGTTCGTTGCTTTTATATGCTTTTTGAAGTGCTTTAAAATCAAAACCATTATGCGTTAAAAAAGTTCCATCTTCGCTCGCAATAACTGCTTTTTGCAAATTCATTGAGATTTTTTCGATCGGCTCCCAATCATGGTCAAAATACACTTCTTTTCCGCCTAATTTATTTTCAATGGCACGAATAAGCATTAAGGGTGTAAATGGAACTGGAACATATTTAAAAAATATAACTGACCCAATTGAAACTCCAAAAAACCATAAAGCGGCTTTAATAAAAAACCATTTTATTTTTTCTCCCAAAGAACGATTTCCTTTTTTAGAAGACGTCTTTGGTTTTGGTTTTGCTGCGGTTGTTTTTTTAGGTGCTGGTTTTTTGGGTGCTGCCATTATATTAAATCTGCTAATTCGGTTCCTATTAAACTGCCTATTGCGACTCCCATTCCGCCCAAACGTACTCCACAAAACACGTTTTCAGACAGTTGAGAAACAACAGGATTTTTACTATTTCCGATTCCCATAATGCCACTCCAACGGTGCGCAATTTGAAAATCCTGATTCGGTAAAATTACATTTTTCAGTAAATCTTCCAATTTATTTTGAATAATTTTCGTGTTACCAAATTCGGTTGTGGTTTCTACTTCAAAATCTAAGTTTCTTCCACCTCCCAATAAAATTCGATTATTAATATTTCTAAAATAATAATATCCTTTATCTAAATGAAACGTTCCTTTTATATCTAAATTGTGAATAGGTTCTGTAATCAAAACTTGCGCTCTAGCGGGTTTTACGGCTCCTTTTGTTAGAGATTCGGCAAAACCATTTGTTGCAAAAAGGAGTTTTTGGGTTTTAAAACTAAAATCGTTTAAAACTACTTCAACATGATTTCCCGCGTCTGCGTAAGACGTTACAGTCTGCTGATTTAAGATTAAAATATTCTCAGAAACTGCTTGTCTCAATAATTCTTGCATCATATTTCCAGTATCGATTTGCGCTTCAAAAGGATTAAAAATCAAGTAATCCTGAACATTTCCAAATCCGAATCGGTCGGTTTCTTTGCCAAAAACTTCCGCTTTAAAAAGTGGTTTCAAGATTTCGTTGATAAAAGGCATTCTAGAAATACATTCATTAAACCCAAATTCATCTTCTTTCAAAAACAATTCATATCCTCCATGTGGTTTAAAATCAATTGCTGAATCTCCAAGACGTTTTCGAAGCAATTGTAAACCTTTCCATCGTTTTTCAATAAGCGCTACAACATCATCTTCGGAATGTGTTTTTAAATCTTCTAAAATTTCAGAAAGACTTCCGAAACAGGCAAAACCAGCATTTTTGGTACTTGCTCCTTGCGGAAGCATTCCTCTTTCAAGAACCAAAATTTTAGCAACAGGAAATCTTTCGCGTAAGCGTAATGCTGTATGTAAGCCAACAATTCCGCTGCCGATGATGGCATAATCTACATTTGTAAACCAGTTTTTTAATTCCCAATAACTTAGTTCCATCTTTGTAAAATTCCAATTAGTTAAATTCCAAATTCCAATCTTGGGTTAAATTACAAAACTTAATTAAATTCCAAATCTAAAATTCCAAATTCCAAGAAGGAAAACTACCTCAACTTTGGAATTTGGAATTTAATTTATTGGAATTTTAACAATAATTGAAATTGAGAATTTAACTAATTGGAATTTAAATGTTGTATTTTTAGCGCCACAAAAAATAGAATAATTGATTATGAAAAAAGTATTATTAACAACCTTAATAATGATGAGTTTAAACGCTATCGGACAGAATGTAATGTCGCCAGAATTGTTATGGAAATTAGGAAGAGTAACGCCTCTTGGCATTTCTAAAGATGCAAAAAATGTGGTTTTTAAAGTTTCTACGCCTTCTGTAGAAGAAAATAAATCGTCTTCAAAATTGTATACGATTCCTGTAACTGGAGGAAATGCGGTTGAAATTAAAGACACAAAAGATATTCTAGCAGACAAAAACATTTCGCCTGACGGAAAATATGTTGTTTATAATGAAGAAGTAAAAATCGATAAAGTTTTAGGTAAAGATTTTTATCCAAATCTGACAAAATCTGACGCTCAAATTTATGATGGTTTAGATTATCGTCATTGGGATACTTGGAACGAAGGAAAGTTCAATCACGTTTTTTATAAAGAAAACAAAGACGGCGCAAAAGGAATTGACATTTTAAAAGGCGAAACTTTCGATTCTCCGCAAAAACCTTTTGGCGGCGACGAAGATTACATTTGGTCGCCAGACAGCAAAAGCATTTTCTACGTTTGCAAGAAAAAAGCAGGAACTGCTTATGCAATTTCTACCAACACCGATATTTATGAGTACAATTTAGAAACTCAAAAAACGGTTAATAAAACGGATGGTAATTTAGGTTACGATACGGCTCCACAATTTTCTCCAACAGGAAATTTAACTTGGTTGCAAATGAAACGTGACGGTTATGAGTCTGATAAAAACGATATTATTGTTGAATTTAAAGGGATCAAAACGAACTTAACAGCAAACTGGGACGGAACTGTGGATAATTTTATCTGGAGCAAAGACGGAAAAACGGTTTTCTTTGTTGCTCCAATTGATGGAACAAAACAAATTTTCGCAGTTAATTTCCCTGGTTTGACTAAAATTGCTATTCAGGTTCGCCAAATAACAAAAGGAGATTTTGATGTAAATGATTTAGTTGGTTTTTCTGGCGATGAAATTATCGTAACCAGAAACGATATGAATCATGCTGCTGAAATTTATTCTTTCAACTTGAAGAAAAATACTTGGAAACAGCTTTCTAATGTAAATACTGAAACATACAAAACGCTAACATTAAGCAAAACAGAAAGACGTTATGTTACTACAACAGACGGTAAAAAAATGTTGGTTTGGGTAATTTTACCTCCAAATTTTGATGCTTCTAAAAAATATCCAACTTTATTATATTGCCAAGGCGGACCACAAAGTGCGTTAACACAATCGTATTCTTACCGTTGGAATTTCTCTTTAATGGCCGCAAAAGGCTATGTAGTGGTTGCACCAAACCGTCGTGGAATGCCAGGACACGGTGTTGAATGGAACGAACAAATTAGTAAAGATTGGGGCGGACAAGTTATGGACGATTACCTTTCTGCAATTGACGATGTGGCTAAAGAAAGTTATGTTGACAAAAGCCGTTTAGGATGCGTTGGAGCAAGTTATGGTGGATATTCTGTATTTTATTTAGCTGGAATTCACAAAAATCGTTTCAAAACTTTTATTGCTCACGATGGAGTTTTCAATACGGTTTCAATGTTAGGAACAACGGAAGAAGTTTTCTTTAACAACTGGGATTTTGGTGGCGCTTATTGGGAAAAAGACAATGCTGTAGCCCAAAAAGCGTATACAACTTTTAACCCTGCAACTTTGGTTCAGAACTGGAACAGACCAATTTTGATTTTCCAAGGCGGAAAAGATTACCGTGTGCCAATCGGACAAGGGCAAGAAGCTTTTCAGGCAGCTCAATTAAGAGGAATCAAAAGTAGATTTGTGTATTTTCCAGATGAAAACCACTGGGTTTTAAAACCGCAAAATGCTCAGGTTTGGCAAGGAGAATTCTTTAAATGGTTAAGCGAAACTTTATAAGCTCTCAAAAACTATAAAAAACAGCCGTAGATTTTACATAACCTACGGCTGTTTTTGTTTACAAACATGACAATTATATAACAGATAAAGAAGGTTAAGGTTTCCGAAAACAGATTTTTTTAGATAAATTGCATTGTTTTATTAATCCCAAATTCGCCAAATCTTTCAATAAAATATGGAGACTAAAAAAAGTTACACCGCAATAAAAGTTTTATTCAGCTATGTTGCATTATTAGCTTTGGTTGTCACCGTTGGATGGTTTTTATATTCTGAAAATGTCGTTTATAACAAACTCGAAGACAAAATTGCTTTAGAAAAAAATAAAATATTAAGAGTAAGCAGATTGTATTCTAATGTTTATAAAACAGAAAGTTTAGCAAGGCAAACCATTCAAAATAACTCTCAAAAAGATTTCAAAAACTATCTGATTGAAACAGACTCGCTTCGTAAGCGTATCGATACTTTAAAACAAATTGTCACAACTGAATATCAAAAAACACTTTTAGATAGTGTGACTTATTTTTTGGCCGAAAAAACCGAAAACATTAAACAATTAAGAGAAATCAAGAACAAAGCAGACGACGAAACTTCTGTAAACAATGCTATTGATGAAATTACCAAAATGGAGTTCAATCTGAGAAAACTAGAACTTCAAGATTTCACTAAAAACCCAAATCAGTTAGGAAGTTATCAGCGAAACGTTTTACAGCGTTATGTTGATTATATGAATTCAAATATTCCTGACGATAGCACAAATACTTTAAGCAAAAAAGCTTCCGATTCGATTTTAGCTAATTCGAAAAAACTATTAAGTTCGGTAAAACTAAAAGCCGAAAAGAAAAAGGAATCTTTAAATTTTGAAGAAAACAAACTGCTTCAAAATGAAATTGCAATTTCAGATCAACTTCGAAAAATACTTCGAATTATTGAACGAGAAATTATTATCAATTCTATTAAAAGCAATACTTTAAAAGAAAAATCATTAAAAAGAGTCAACGAAATTGTTACGGCTTCGGCGGTAATTGGTTTATTATTGACTTTATTTTTCTCTATTTTGATTGTAAGTGATTATTCGAAATCTCAAGTCTATAAAAAGCAGTTAGAAATTGCCAATTTCAAAACTAAAAATCTACTTAAAAGTCGCGAGCAATTAATTTCGACCGTAAGTCACGATTTAAAAACGCCTTTAAGCACGATTGTAGGTTATTCTGAACTTTTAGGAAATTCAGACATTACTACCAAACAGTCTTATTTCGTTAAAAACATTAAAAATTCTTCCGAATATATTACGCAGTTAGTACAAGACTTATTGGATTTTTCTAAAATAGAAGCAGGAAAAATTACAATAGAAAAGGTTCCGTTTTTACTGCCAGAAATTATTGAAGATATTGCTAGAAATATTCAAACCGTTTACAAACACAAAAACATTGATCTGATTATCAATATTGATGAGAAATTTCAAAAGCGAATTGTTGGCGACCCGTTTAGACTAAAACAGATTCTGACCAATATTATTGGAAATGCCTATAAATTTACAGAAGAAGGACATATTCGAATTGCCGCTTACGCGAATGATGAACAATCTTTTACCATTTCAATTCAAGATACAGGAATCGGAATTGAGAAGGAAAATCAGAAATTGGTTTTTGAAGAATTTGCCCAAGCTAATGAAAATATCGAAAAAGAATATGGCGGAACTGGTTTAGGATTGTCTATTTGCCAGAAAATAATTTCCATTTTGGGAGGCAATTTAAGTTTGGAAAGTATTTTTGGAAAAGGAAGCACTTTTAAAATCCAATTACCTTTATTGTTCGATAATAGTGAAAACAATTCTGAGGGTGTACAGAAACCTAAAATTGCCAAAAACATCAAGAAACAAACTTTCATTGTTGTTGATGACGACATTAATCTTTTGAATTTAACGAGTGGTGTTTTAAAACAAGAACAACATCAAGTTTTTTCTTTTAGTAATCCAGCTAAGGCTTTAGAAACTATCGAAAACACTCCTTTTGATTTTGTTATTACAGACATTCAAATGCCAGGAATTGACGGATTTCAATTATTGGAAAAACTTCGTGAACTTCCTATTTATAAAAATCAGCCTGTAATTGCCTTAACGGGAAGAACAGATTTAGATCTTTCTGTTTACAAAAATGCTGGCTTTACAACAGTTGTCAAAAAGCCGTATTCTCCAAAGATTTTATTAGAAACAATTCAGCACATTTTGGATCACGAAGAAATTCCTGAAAATGAAATTACAGAAATTCAAAACCAGAATTCTTCTCAAATGTATTCTTTAGAAACTTTAAATGATTTTCTAGGAAAAGACGAATCTGCTTTGAAAGAAGTTTTAAATTCTTTTATCGAAACCAGCATCGAAAATTTAGGATTTTTAGAAACTGCCGTTGAAGAAGAAAATCATGAAGAAATAAAATCTATTGCACATAGAATTGCTCCGATGTTCAGACAGATTCAAGCCAATGAAATTGGCGAATTTCTTAAAGATTTGGAAAAGGAAGATTTAAATACAATTGATGTCAAAAGTACTTATGCAGATTTAAAAAGAAAAATAGAAATTCTTTTTGAAGCTTTAAAACAAGAAATATAAAAAACAAAGCACGAATTTAATTCGTGCTTTACTCAATATTATAGTGTTTCAATTTATTGTAAAGTGTTTTTCTTGTAATTTTCAAAAGTTTAGCCGCTTCAGATTTATTATTTTGTGCTTTAGATAAAGCATGAATAATAGCCTCTTTTTCATTATCAGACAAAGAAAAGCTTTCGCCTCCACTTGGCTGTTTTTGAATTTGGAAAAATTCTGCCGGAAGCACTTCGCTTTCGATAAAATCGCCTCGAGTTAAAAGCGTGGCACGTTTTACACAATTTTGTAATTCACGTAAATTTCCAGGCCAATTATAATTCTGAAAAATAGAAACTACTTCTGGAGAAAATCCGATAACATCTTTATTTAATTGCTGATTGGCTTTTTCAAGGAAATAATCGGCAAAAAGCATTAAATCTTCATCACGATCTTTTAACGATGGAGATTCAATAGAAAATTCATTGATTCTATGGTATAAATCTTCTCTAAAATCGCCATTTTTTACTGCTTCTCGTAAATCTTCATTTGTAGCTGTAATAATGCGGATATCGACGTTTATTTCTTTATTACTTCCAACTGGCTTAATTTTTCTTTCTTGAAGCGCTCTCAATAACTGAATTTGATTTTCGTAAGAAAGGTTTCCAATTTCATCCAAAAAAATAGTTCCGCCATTTGCCGCTTCAAAATATCCCATTTTATCACTGATTGCACCAGTAAAAGATCCTTTTAAATGACCAAAAAATTCGCTTGCGGCTAATTCTTTCGGAATTGCTCCACAATCGACAGCAATAAAATTATTGTTTTTTCTTTGGCTTTGCTGATGAATGCTTTTGGCAATTATTTCTTTTCCTGTTCCACTTTCACCAATAATTAAAACTGACATATCGGTCGGACTAACCAATTGAATATGATCTAATAGTTTTTTTGAAGCAACAGAGATTCCTTTTACAAATTCATTTTCAGCAGAAGTTTGCTTTTTTGGTGCTTTTTTTTCTTTTACTGGAGTTTGCTCTTCTACAATTTGAGGAGTTTCTAACGCATTTGTAATAACAAGCAAAACCTCATCTGGATTGAAGGGTTTCGAAATATAATCTGCCGCACCATTTTTAATTGCTTTAACGGCAGTATTTACATCAGAGTAGCCTGTCATTAAAATAATTGGAATATGCGGATGAGAGTTTTTAAATTCAGACATTAACCCTATACCGTCAAAATCAGGCAAACGAAGATCTGTCAAAATCAAATCAAACGATTCGTTTTTGATTGCTACGCGTGCTTCTGCGGCTGAGAAAGCAATGGTTACATCGTACGCTTTTTTAATTAGAAATTTTTCTAACAGCTTACAAAACGCGATGTCGTCTTCTATCAATAATATCTTCGGCATTTGCTTTTAGGGAGTTTTTTGCTAAAATAAGACTATTAAAATTGGATTTTCACAAAATTATGCAAAAAAAAAGAGATTGCACGATGCAATCTCTTTTTCACCAAAAACATAAATCTAAATTCACCTAATTATATTTTCAACCAGTTACCATTGACATCTGAGTATACAGTAGCCTTTTGGTCTCCAACTGATATTTCTAGTTTGTATTCTTTCTTTTCGTTTACAAATGCCTTCTCCAGTTTTGCGCCTGGATAAGCGGTCTGCAAAGCCGTTTTAACAGCTGCAGGCACAGCATCTGCAGTAACTTCTGTATATTCAGTTTGAACTATTACAGTTGCTTTTGTGTCTTTAGAAACTGGCAAAACATTTGCTTGAATTGACATTGTTCCTAAAAGAACTACTGCTGATAAGATTAACTTTTTCATGATGCTGATTGTTAATTATTTTTTGATGATGTTACCAGAAGCATCCGTAAAAATAGTATACTTCTTGTCTCCACTTGAAATTTCAAGTTTATACTCGTTTTTCTCGTTTTTATAAGCCTTTTCAAGCTTAGTATTCGGGAAAGATTTTTCAATTGTAGACTTCACTGCTGCTGGAACAGCATCTGCAGCTACTTCGGTAAATCCATCTTGAATAAGTACCGATTGAGTGATCGAAATCGCTGGAAGAATTGCGGCGTTAACCGATAAAGTTCCTAACACAATCGCTGCTGATAAAACTAACTTTTTCATAATATATTGATTTAAATTACTTTTTAAGAATGTTACCAGAAGCATCTGTGTAAACGATCGATTTTTCTTTACGAACGGTTACCTCAATTTTATACTCCTTTTTGTCATTTACCCATGCTTTTTCAAGCACTACACCAGGATAAGCTTCGTCTAAAGCTTTTTTTACAGCTGCCGGAACTCCGTCTACTTCTTTGTATCCATCCTGATCATTTACTGTCTGTACCATCTGATTAGGTACAACACTGTTTTCTGCGTGCATCGACAAACTGCCTAAAACAATTGCTGCCGATAAGATTAACTTTTTCATAGTAATAGTTTTTAAGGGTTAGTTTACTTATTTTTTAATCCAAGTTCCATCTGCGTTAGCAAAAAGATTTCCTGTTCTTTCACCAACAGTTACTTCAAGCTTGTATTCAGATTTTGTATTTTTAAATGCTTTTGTAAGCACAGCATCTGGATAAGCTTTTTTAAGCGCATCTGTCACTGCTGCTGGAACTTCTTCCAATTTAATTTCTGTATAATCATCTTGGATAGAGATTGTTTTTACGATAGTATTTGAAATTGGCGAAGTTGAAGCAAATGATGTTAAACCTCCCAAAACGATTGCGGCTGATAAAAATAAATTTTTCATGATAGTTCTGTTTTAATATTGTTAATTTGATCTTAGTATTCTTGATCTGGATTTTCACAAACCTACATTTAGATTATTTTTTAATCCAAGTTCCGTCTGCATTAGCGAAAAGATTTCCAACTTTGTCACCTACTGTAACATCAAGTTTATACTCAGATTTTTCGTTTTTATATGCTTTTGTAATTACAGCTTCTGGGTATGCTTTTTTCAAAGCTTCAGAAATTGCAGCTGGTAATTCTTCTAATTTGATTTCAGTATATTCGTCTTCAATAGTAATCGTTTTTACGATTGTGTTATTTACTTGTGTAGTTGAAGCGAATGAAGTTAAACTTCCTAAAACAATTGCGGCTGATAAAAATAAATTTTTCATAACGTGTATATTTAATATTAATAGTTGTTTACGCTTTAGGTAATGAAATTATTATGCCGTAAAAGAAAAGAACTATGCCAAACACGTAAAAGGCTTGTTTTTAAAGGGTTTTCTTCAATATGCCAAAAATTGACGAATTTAAAAAAGTGTGTAAAGGAGAAAAAAGGTGTGTAATAAGTAAACACTTAAAGTGTAACCTTGATAGAAATCTGAAATTTTAAAATACCAAATTCCAAGTTTTTTTAGGTTGAAAGTTCCAAATATTGGAATTTGGAATTTGAATATTGGAATTTATAAAAGCTTATAAAGAAAAAAGGCTGTCAAAAAATTGACAGCCTTTATAATTATTCTGGATTATTCATTTTAAATGTATCCATAAATGCAGTTGTATAATCTCCTGCAATATATTTTGGATCATCCATTAATTGTCTATGGAAAGGGATTGTAGTTTTCACACCTTCGATTACGAATTCATCCAAAGCTCTTCGCATTTTACTGATAGCTTCTTCACGAGATTGTGCAGTTGTAATTAACTTAGCAATCATAGAATCGTAGTTTGGCGGAATGCTATATCCTGAGTATACGTGAGTATCTAAACGAACTCCGTGTCCTCCTGGCATATGAAGCGTAGTAATTTTTCCTGGAGAAGGTCTGAAATCGTTATAAGGATCTTCAGCATTAATACGACATTCGATAGCGTGTAATTCTGGAAGGTAGTTTTTACCCGAAATCGGAATTCCAGCAGCAACCATAATTTGCTCACGGATCAAATCATAATCAATAACTTGTTCTGTGATTGGGTGCTCAACTTGGATACGAGTATTCATTTCCATGAAATAGAAGTTTCTATGTTTGTCAACCAAAAACTCTACAGTACCCGCTCCTTCGTATTTAATGAACTCAGCAGCTTTTACAGCAGCCTCACCCATTCTAGCACGAAGTTCGTCTGTCATAAACGGAGAAGGAGTTTCTTCCGTTAATTTTTGGTGACGACGTTGAACAGAACAATCTCTTTCAGAAAGGTGGCAAGCTTTACCGTAAGCATCTCCAACAACTTGAATTTCGATATGACGTGGTTCTTCAATAAGTTTCTCCATGTACATTCCGTCATTTCCAAATGCTGCAGCAGCTTCTTGACGTGCGCTTTCCCAAGCTTTTAAAAGCTCTTCTTCTTTCCAGATGGCACGCATACCTTTTCCACCACCACCTGCAGTAGCTTTCATCATCACTGGATAACCAATTTCTGCTGCTGTTTTTTGTGCATGCTCGTAAGATTCTAATAATCCATCTGAACCTGGTACACAAGGAACTCCTGCTGCTTTCATTGTAGCTTTTGCAGAAGCTTTATCTCCCATACGGTCGATCATTTCAGGAGCTGCACCAATAAATTTGATTCCGTGCTCTTGACAAATTTTTGAGAATTTAGCATTCTCAGAAAGAAATCCATAACCTGGATGAATTGCATCTGCATTTGTAATTTCTGCAGCTGCAATAATATTTGACATTTTCAAATACGATAAGTTACTCGGAGGAGGGCCAATACAAACCGCTTCATCAGCAAATTTAACGTGTAAACTTTCTGCGTCGGCTGTAGAGTAAACTGCAACAGTTTTGATTCCCATTTCCTTACATGTACGAATTACACGTAGTGCAATTTCTCCTCTATTCGCAATTAATATTTTTTTAAACATCTTATTTAAATTAAAAATTACAAATTCCAATCTCCAAATTCCAACTCATTGGATTTTGTGACTTGTGTATTGGAATTTTTAAAAATTATGATGGATCTACTAAGAATAAAGGTTGGTCAAATTCTACTGGAGACATATCGTCAACTAGAATTTTTACAATTTTACCAGAAACTTCAGATTCGATTTCGTTGAATAATTTCATTGCTTCAATTACACAAAGAACATCTCCTTTAGCAATAGTGCTTCCTACTTCAGTGAAAACTGGTTTGTCTGGAGATGGTTTTCTATAGAATGTTCCGATAATTGGAGATTTTATAGTAACGTATTTAGAATCGTCTTTAGCAGCTGGTGCTTCTGGAGTTACATTTACAACAACTGGAGCAGTTACTTGTGGAGCCGCTACTTGAGGTAAAGCTGCCTGAGCAGGTAATTGCTGTACGTAAGTTGCTTCAGTTACATTTGTTTCTAAAGTTGTTCTGATTGTGATTTTTACATCATCCATTTCTAACTTCACTTCTGCAACGCCCGAATTTGCAACAAATTTGATTAGGTTTTGAATTTCTTTTAAATCCATAATGATTCGTTTTTAGTTTTAATTTATTTCTTATCGTAAGCCCATTTTAAATAGATAGATCCCCAAGTGAATCCACCACCAAAGGCAGCAAAGATAACATTATCTCCTTTTTTTAATTTATCTTCAAAATCAGCTAATACTAATGGAAGAGTTCCAGAAGTAGTATTTCCGTATCTTTCAATGTTTACCAACACTTTAGAATCGTCCAATTCTAATCTTCCAGCAGTTGCATCAATAATACGTTTGTTTGCCTGGTGTGGTACCAACCAGTCAACATCCTGATTTGTCAAATTATTTCTTTGTAAAATCAATTCGCTGGCATCAGCCATATTGGTTACAGCATATTTGAAAACAGTTTTTCCATCTTGCATAATATTATGCTGTCTGTTTTTTACTGTTTCTTCGCTAGGCGGAATCAAAGAACCTCCAGCAGGGATTTTAAGAAAATCGCGTCCTACACCATCACTTCTTAAATATTCATCCTGCAAACCTAAACCTTCATAATTTGGTTCGAAAAGAACTGCACCAGCTCCATCTCCAAAAATAATACAAGTTGCTCTATCTGTATAATCTACAATTGATGACATTTTATCTGCACCAATTAAAAGTACTTTTTTGTAACGTCCTGACTGTACATATGCCGCAGCCGTTGACATTCCGTATAAGAAACTTGAACATGCAGCTTGCAAATCGTAAGCAAATGCATTTGTAGCTCCAATTTCTGTTGCAACATACACTCCTGTAGAAGCCACCATCATATCTGGTGTTGCTGTTGCCATGATAATCATATCAATCTCTAACGGATCAATATTTGCTTTTGCAATTAAGTCCTGTGCTGCTTTTATTGCAAGGTATGATGTTCCTTTATCAGCATCTTTAAGAATTCTTCTTTCTTTAATTCCTGTTCGAGTGGTAATCCACTCATCATTGGTTTCAACCATTGTTTCTAAAACTTTGTTCGAAAGCACAAAGTCAGGAACGTATCCTCCAACAGCGGTAATTGCGGCTGTGATTGTATTCATTATATTCTATTATTTCCTTTCAAATACTCCAATTTGAAAAATTTTTAAAAGACTTGAAAATTACAAAAAAAAACGAAACGATTTTGTCTATATTTTCTTAAAAAACGAAAATTATAACCAACAAAAAAAACTCTCACTATGTGAGAGTTCTAGTATAATTTACAAAAACGTATTAAGCAACCGCTTCAGATTTATCGATAACAACTTGCCCTCTGTAGTACATTTTACCTTCATGCCAGTAAGCTCTGTGGTATAAATGTGCCTCTCCAGTAATTGGACATGTAGCGATTTGAGCTACAGTAGCTTTATAATGTGTTCTTCTCTTATCTCTTCTTGTTTTCGAGGTCTTTCTCTTAGGATGTGCCATTTTACTATATTATTTATCCGTTAATAGTTTCTTTAATTTTTCCCAACGCGGGTCAATATCTTCTTCTTTGTTACTCTCTTCCTTTTGTTCTTTTACACTCAACTCATTCAATTTTGTTAAAGCTTCAGTTTGCAAACTTCCGTCTTTAACTCCTGGATGAATTCTTTTTTGAGGTACAGAAAGCGCAATCATTTCATAAATATACTGCGCAACATCTATTTCAAACTCACCATGTGGCAAAATCAACAATTCTTCATTATCATCATTGAATTCTTCTCCAAAGCGAACAATCAATTTCATTTTACCTTTTATAGGCAAATCAAAATCTTCACCTGTTAGATCACAAGGTACATTAACTGTCCCTTTGTGTTTGAATTCCAATTCTAACATATTACTTTTCTTTTCAAAAAGCAATTTGACTTTTATATCAGAACTTTGAAACTCATCGTATTCAAATTCCTTAAAAAACTCATTATTTATCTGATACTCAAAATGGTGTTTTCCTAGTTTTAATCCTACGAAAGGAATTAAAAATTCTTTTGTTTTGCTCATTTCAACATCAATTTGATCAATTCATTTCTAAAACTAGATATCTGAATTGGGGTGCAAAGATATAAAATTATTATAAATCTAATAATCTTATTCACCTTTTTTTGTTTATAACTGTTTTTCTTTTATTTTAAGAGGTTTTTCGCTAATCTCCTCATACTGATTACGCGAGCGAAAAATATCTATTGCAAGATACACTGCTTCTTTAAATGAATTGTAATCTGCCATATCCTTTCCTGCTATATCATAAGCTGTACCGTGATCTGGAGAAGTTCTAACTTTATTTAATCCCGCGGTATAATTCACTCCTTTTCCAAAAGACAATGTTTTAAACGGAATTAATCCTTGATCGTGATAAATGGCCACAATCGCATCATATTTCTCATATTGTGAGCTTCCAAAAAAACCATCTGCAGGAAATGGCCCAAAAACCATTGTCCCAGAATCGAATATTTTTTTCAGAACAGGTTTTAGAATTAAATCGTCTTCTTTTCCAATTACGCCACCATCTCCAGCATGCGGATTCAAACCTAAAACTGCAATTTTGGGTTTTACGATACTAAAGTCCTGAATCAACGATTTTTTTATTGTTTCAATTTTTTTAGTGATCAATTCCACTGTCAAGTGTGAAGCGACTTCATTTAAAGGTACATGATCCGTAATTAAACCTACTCTTAAATTATCCTGAACCATCATCATTAGTGCATTACCTTCTAATTCTTGATCAAGATAATCGGTATGTCCCGGAAATTTAAAATCTTCCGATTGTATATTATACTTATTAATAGGCCCTGTTACCAAAACATCTATACTTCCGTCTTTTAATGCCTTTGTTGCTGCTGTAAACGACTTGATGGCATATTCTCCGATTTTCTCATCATTTACCCCAAAATTAATATCTACACCTTCTCTCCAAAGATTAAAAACGTTAACTTTTCCAGGAATAACCTGATCTAGTTTATCAACTCCATGAAACTGGACTGTCGATGTAAAGCTTTTTTTAACGAAAGAAAGAATCTTAGCATTTGCAAAAATAACCGGCGTACACAATTCTAACATACGAGAATCTTCGAATGTTTTTAATATAACTTCGCTTCCAATACCGTTTAAATCTCCTACTGAAATTCCAACAATTATATTTTCTGCTTTTTTATTCATGAGCTCAGTTTATTTATTACTAATTTTGATGTTGCAAATTTAGTAAAATAAAACTACAATGTTCACAGGAATTATAGAAACACTCGGCAGGATACATGAAATCCAGAAAGACCAAAACAATCTACATATAACAGTTGACTCTTCAATAACACACGAACTAAAAATTGACCAAAGCGTTTCTCATAACGGAATCTGCCTTACAGTTGTTGCCATTAAAGATTCTTTTTATACTGTAACAGCAATAGATGAAACTATTTTAAAAACCAATATTGGTGACTGGAAAACTGGCGATATTGTCAATTTAGAAAGAGGAATGAAACTCGGAGATCGTCTAGATGGCCACATTGTACAAGGTCACGTAGACCAAACCGGAACTTGCGTTAAAATTGAAGAAGCAAACGGAAGCTGGAACTATACTTTTGAGTATGATAAAAACTTAAATAATATTACGATAGAAAAAGGTTCTATAACTGTAAATGGTGTAAGTCTTACGGTAGTAAATTCAAAAACAAATGAATTTAGCGTATCGATTATTCCTTATACTTTTGAGCACACTAATTTTAAAGATTTCAAAGTTGGAACAAAAATCAATCTTGAATTTGATGTAGTTGGAAAATACATTTCAAGGCTTTACGCAATAAACAAGTAACCTTCATCAGGTTTTAAATAAAAAAAGCTTCAATTAAATTGAAGCTTTTTTTATTTTATTTTTATATATAACGCCTGCTCCAAGAGCTAAGCCACTAATTGCCAAAAAAACAATATTTTGATCGATTGGCACAGGCGGAGTTCCAGGATCACAAAATTCACATGCATCTGATTGTGCAGTACTCACCGTAGGTTCTGGCGGTTCAGGAGCAGCCAATACCACTGAAACATTGAATAATATTATTGTAACTGCTAAAAAGGGGGCTTTTAGTTTTCTCATAAATTCAAGCTGTTTAAAATCAACAAGCTATAATTAATAAACAAATTTTTCTTTTATAGAAATTTCCTCACAAATATATTTTTCCCTACAAAATCAGGGACAAAAGTATAAGTTTTTTACACAAAAGCAACTTTTAAATCAAAAAACATAAAAGAAATTTTAACAGTTTTTTGCGCTAATAGCCAAATACCTTTTCAGAAAACGTTATAGAGCATAAAATCCTCATTTTCATATTATTCACACAGATAATAACCTTATAAGAATTTCCTGATTTTAAAAAATTGAAAAATTAATTTTGAATAAAAATTTTCTGTTTGTCACCATTTACGAAAAATTACACCAATTGGTTTTTTACTTTCTCAAGACAACTAATTTTTTCTTTCTAAAACAATTTTCGCTATAAAAGATTGTAATTAGAAAACAGTCTTTCTATTTTTACTTTAGAAGAAATTTTTCAGATTCAAAACCACTCAAAAACAAAGAAATGACAAAAACTTATACTGTAGGAAGTTTATACGCTGGTGTTGGCGGAATTTGTTTGGGTTTTGAAAATGCTGGTTTTAAACTAGAATGGGCCAATGAATTTGACAAAAAAGCCTGTATCACTTATAAAAACAATTTTGAACATACTCTTTTTGAAGGAGATGTAATGGATTTGGATGTTAAAAAGCTTCAAAAAATAGACATTCTTACTGCTGGATTTCCGTGCCAGCCTTTTTCGCTTGCAGGCCATAGAAAAGGTTTTAATGACAGTCGAGGAAATCACTTTTTTAAAATATTGGATTTTATTGACGAAATGAGACCCAAAGTTGTATTTCTAGAAAATGTCAAAAACTTAAAAAGTCATGACAAAGGAAATACCATGAAAGTTATAGAACGGGAAATTAAAAAGCGTAATTATACTTTTGACAGTGCCATTTTGAATACCAAAGATTTTGGAAATATCCCTCACAATCGCGAACGAATTTTTATGATTGCTTTCGACAAAGATTTCGTAAAAAGAGGCTTCAAATTTCATTTTCCCGAAAAAGAACAATTAACCCAAAAGGTTACTGATTTGATTATAAAAGAACAAGTCGAAAAGAAATTTTATTACACCGAAGACAAGTATATGTACCCAGTATTGAAAGAGGCCATTGTACGAGAAGATAGAATTTACCAATTTAGACGACATTATGTTCGAGAAAATAAAAGAAAAGTTTGTCCAACTCTAACAGCAAATATGGGAACCGGCGGACACAATGTTCCAATTATTACAACCGATTTCGGTTTTAGAAAATTAACCCCAAGAGAATGTTTTCGTTTTCAAGGATTTCCGGATAGTTATAAATTACCTAAAATTTCAAATTCTAATCTTTACAAACAAGCAGGAAATTCTGTTAGCATGCCGGTTATACAAAGATTGGCGTCTGAGATTTTTAAGTGCATTCAAAAAATAGAAAATAAGAAAACAAAATCTCAAAAAGTTTAGATACTTCTTAGCATTATCGTTCCTTCAATTTTAGCTAAACAAACCTCAAGATTTTTCTCAATTTCTTTGCTCCAAAATCGTAAAATTGCCCAATTTTCTGAAATGAGAAAAGCGTTAACTTCTTGATCTCTTTCTATATTTCTCTGAATTTTCGGAATCCAATATTCCCGATTCGATTTGATTCTTAATTGTTGCGTTTCCCAATCTTTACCATGAAAAAATTCGCTGTCAACAAAAATGGCAATTTTGTATTTGGCAAAAGTTAGATCTGGCCTTCCAAATATCTTTTTGTTATTTTTTCGATATCTGTAGCCTAATTTCCATAACGCTTTAGCAAGCCTTACTTCACCTTTTGTCGCAGTACTTTTTATCGCCTGCATAGTTTTACTCCTCTGTTCGGGAGTTAATCTATCCATCTTGAGATTAAATTTGTTTCGGATGGATAAAGTTAAGGTATTTTAAGCCATGTAAAGTTTAAATATTGACTACTATATATTTCAACTTTCACATTTTTAAAATGATAAAAAACAAAAAAGCCTCTACATTTCTGTAAAGGCTTTCTATTTCTAAAGAAGTGGTCCCACCTGGGCTCGAACCAGGGACCACCTGATTATGAGTCAGATTTGAGTCATTTTACAATTTCTTACTTTAGCTTATTATAACTGATAATCAGTAAGTTATAAAAATATACTCAAAAGATAAATCATTATAAATGATAATATTTGTACATTTGTTCGTCAAATGTTCGTCAAATGTTCGTCAAATGTTCGTCAAATTTTCACTAATTTTCGCCTGTTTTTCAAGGGTTTAATAGAAAATGTTCGTCAAATTTACAAATCAAACACCAAAAAAAGATGATTTCCTACAGATTCACATTAAAAAGCACTTCAAATACAGAAGGAAATTATTCTATTATCCTTGTCTTTATAAAAGACCGAATAAACAGTAGTTTATCGATCAATAAAACATGCAAGTATGAAGATTGGTCGTTTGAAACCCAGCGGCTAAAAAAATCACATAAACAGTATAAACAAATTAATGAACTAATTGAAAAATACTCGAATCGAATTAATGAAATAATTCATGATTTTGAATCAGATGAAAATCCATTTACCGTACAGGATATTATAACTAACTTCAAAAAAAAATCTGGCAAACAGAAAGCCTTGAGTTATACTGATTTTCACGAAACCTTGATTGAAGAAATAAAAAACGCAGGAAAACTATCAACGAGCAGTATTGAAAAGGAAACACTAAGATCAATACAACGCTTTTTGGGTAAAACGGAAATCACTTTTAGAGATTTGTCTGTCGATGCAATCTATAAATATCAATCTTTTTTAAATGCCAATAAAAATAGCCAGAGCACCATTGGCATAAGAATCCGAACTTTAAGATCCGTTTTTAATAAAGCAATTAAGAGAGAAATCATACCCGCTTCTATGTACCCTTTCGCTAAATTTAAAGTGTCCAAGATTAAGGAAAGTGGTAAAAAGGAATACTTGTCTGAAGCAGAACTCGATTTACTTAAAAAAGCAAATTTATCTGACAGCAATGATATTATAGCAAGAGATATGTTTTTACTTAGCTATTATGGAAGAGGCATCAATTTCATTGATCTTATGCAGTTAAAGAAAAAAGACTTATATAAAGAGACTATTACTTATAAAAGAAGTAAAACAGGAGTAATCGTAAATTTTAAATTAAATGAATTCTGGAAGCAAAAAATTAAAGAATACGCCTCTTCTACTGACTCTTTGTATTTATTCAATATCATTCATAATAATCAAGATTCCGAAACATATATAAATAATAGAAAGGAAAAATTTTTAAAACTTTATATAAACAAACCTATTAAAAGGATTATTAATGATCTGGGGATTCAAAAGAATATTACTTACTACTGCGCACGACACACATTTGCTACAATACTGAAATTTAATAATATCTCCATAGATATAATTAAAGAGGCTTTAGGCCATAGAGATATTAAATCCACAATGTCTTATCTAAATTCCCTTCCCAGCAATACATTAGATAAAATGATTGATGATATTATTTTTTAAAAAAATAATCCTCTTTGATCATATTTCGACATGTAACAGACCTATCATTTTGCAGATAGGTCTTTTTTTATAAATCATTTCAACAACAATAAAGTTTTACCTTACAAAACAAAACTGATTCGTAAATCCTTAAAGTTAACGTAATGCGATTTGAATCATTATTAAAAACTTGGTTGCAGATTATAATCTGCAACCAAGTTTTTAATAATATCCATTCAAAGCACTGTAAATTTATAAGATTAATCTAAAAATTCATTTTATGAAAGCAGTCAAAACGCATTTTTCATTTTTTTTGCTCATAATCTTCTTTATAAATTTTTCTGCAGCTCAGACAACATCTCCTCTGGTTCAGAAAATGTATAATGGAGAATGGCCGTCAAAAGATGAAATTCAGAAAAACTACGACTATTATTTCGAGCAGGCTGCCATACAAGCCTACATGGCCTCTCTGCCTGCACTGAATGTTATTGGAATCCGAGATGCATCGGAAGCAAAATTCGGAAAAGGATACAATATCCTGCCGATCTGGAAAGACCGTATGAATGCAAAAACACTGATTCCTACTCCAAACTGCGATGTAATTTATTCCATGAGCTATCTGGATCTAAAAGAAACCGGACCGTTGGTTGTATATGCTCCACCCGGAGTAATTGGAATGTTTACTGACTTCTTTCAGCGCACGCTAACTGACGTTGGGGCCGCAGGACCGGACAGAAATGCAGGAGGCTTATATTTATTGCTTCCCCCAGATTATGACGGACATGTACCAGGCGGATATTTCGCTTTTAAGTCCAGAACTTACAATGTTTTTCTTTTTTTCCGCACCGTACTTGCTGCAGGTCCAAATGGTCCTGACACCAAGAAACCTGTTGCAACGGCAGAGATGACCAGAGTTTATCCATTGGGTGCTACCGAATCAAACAGACCCGCAATGAAGTTTCCAAATGCTTCACCCGAAAGAATCAACATGATGTATCCAACCGATTTCAGCTATTGGGAAAAGCTGAAAAAATTCATTGATTACGAACCTGTAGGCTGTTTAGATCCTGTATCAAGAGGACAGCTTGCTTCAATAGGAATTATTAAAGGGCAGCCATTTAATCCAGATGCACATCAGAAACAGATTCTTACAGATGCTGTTACTAAGGCAGAAAAAATGATCCTTGGTTTTAGACTTCATCCAGAAGGCCTAAGCATGAATCCTTATTATAAAGACCGAAAATATGTTAATGTATGGGGCGGTGTGGATGCTGACTGGCAGACTCCCACTTACCAGTCTTTGAAAACCCAGGCAGGATATTTCCAAATTGCATTTTCTTCTGCTCCGGCAATGGTGGTAGATGCTATTGGCATGGGATCAAAATATCCTAATACTTACATAGATTCTGAAGGCAATTTCTTAAATGGAAGCAACAGCTATAAACTGCATCTTCCACCAAATATTCCAGCAAGCTTATATTGGGCTGTAACTGCTTATAATCCGCAGGATGGAACCATGCCTGAAACCTCACAGCCTTTTCCTTCAAGAAATCAGTTTGACAAAGTGAAAACCAATTCTGACGGTTCGGTAGATCTGTATTTCGGCCCTTCAAAACCATCGGCATCTCCTTCTGAAAACTGGATACAGACACTCCCTAATAGGGCTCTGCTAGTCGCCGTTAGATTATATGGAACAGGGAGCGCTTTCTACGACCAGACTTGGAAGCCGGATGATCTGGTTAAGATTAAATAGTGATAAAAATTCAACCACTATAATTTTATTAAACGCAACATCCAATTTTACTAAAAGCTTAATATCACGATTATGAAAAAATTCATCCTTACTCTGCTTACGGTTACAGTTTTCACAGCCTGCAAAAAGAATGCAGATACCACAGAAAATACTAATTCCGTCGCTGTCGAAACAGCAGCAGAAAATAAAGACAGCCTGAGATTAGCCACGGCCAGCACCGATGTGAAACTGCATCCTGAGTATGCCAAAACACTGGCTCGTATGGCTTATATATGGGGTTATCCTATGGTAAATATGCTGAACAGAAAAAATACTCTTGCGAAAGCGCCCGAACCGGGGCGTATGGATGGCGTACTGCCAGTGGCACCAACCGGGCGCATAGGTATGCTTTACGACTACATTAATCCGGCACAGACATTTATTGCCTGTCCTAACCAAGACGTAGTTTACGGACTAGGCTTTTTTTCATTGGATGAGCAGCCAGTCGTGATACAGGTTCCCGATTTTGGCAAGCGTTTTTTCGTATATGCGATCTATGACGCAAGAACAGATCAGGTGGGACAGCTTGGACAGCCCTACGGATCGAAACCAGGTTTTTATTTGTTGAAAGGCCCTAAATGGAACGGAAAAGTACCTGATGGCATCACGGGTGTCTTGACCAGCCCTACCACTTTAGCGAACTGTATTCCAAGGATTTTTCAGGATGATACTCCAGAGGACAAAGCCGCGATACAGCCGCTTATCAATCAGGTAGTGGTTTATCCCCTTTCAGAATTTGACGGCAAAATGAAAACAACAGTCTGGAAAAATGCACCTATCATTCCTAATCCAAATCCAAGCACCGGAGGAGCTGAGACGAAATGGGTGAAACCAGAGGTTTACTTTGACCAGTTCCCAACCGTACTGGAAACTGTTCCGCCTCTTCCTGGCGAAGAATCATTGTACAGTCAGTTTAAATCTTTAGTCGCCGCTGCAAAAAAGGACCCTGCCGTTAAAAAATTAATCACCGATGAAGTAATTGCTTTGGATAAAACCCTGATCAAAGATTATATCCGCTGGGAATACAATGGCAAACCGGCTGGAAACGGTTGGAACCGTTCACAGAATAATGCGGATTGGGGACTTGATTATTACAACCGCATAGGAAGCGCCAAATCAAATATGTTTGACAACCGTCCAAACGAAACCCAATATTTCTATATCGATACAACCACAGACGGGCAAGAACTTACAGGAAACAATAACTACAAAATTACCTTTAAGGTACTTCCTCCTGTAAAAGGATTCTGGTCATTGACCTTATACAATAAAGAGCATTTCTTTTATCCAAATGACTTAAAACGATACTCTCTTGGAACCAAAAACAAAACCCTCAAGAAAAACGCTGACGGAACATTAACGCTTTACGCAGGAAATAAAAATCCTGGCGCAGATAAAGAAAGCAACTGGCTTCCCTCACCTGCAGAGCATTTTTCATTGTATATTCGAGCATACTGGGGAGACACAGCGATTATAGACGGAAGTTGGACACCGCCTGTGGTCGAAAAATATTAATGATTGAAAATTAATGCAGATACATATAAACTAATGAATTGCAAACTTAGTAAAAATGCCTTGCAAAAAATCTCTATAGAAAGATCAGTCTTTTTGCATTTTCCAATTTATGCGATAGTAGATTTAGTTCAATCATTTTCCTAAATTTGTTTTAGACTGTAAATAAGAAAAGCTCTCATTTCTGAGAGCTTTTCCACTATTATTAAAATAATATTTTACAAAGAACTGGCTTTTATCCTTACGATTTTACCGTCTTGCATAACAACTAAATCGCTGTTATTTTTCTTTTTAAACTCAATTAGTTTTTCAGAAACTTTATCCATCGCCTCTATAATCTTCTTCTGAGTCGGTGTCGTGGTTGTTTTATGTTCTCCCATGATTGGTCATTTTTGAGTTTTTCAAACTTGATTTCATTTATAACTTCAATATCATTGCCCAATGTTTTTTGTGCAATTAGCTCAGCTTTTACAGCTGTATTGTCAAAAATCAGTGCCTCGTTTACTATAGGCAAATATATATCAAATAAATTATTTATCCCGTTTTCATATCTGCGTTTAATAACATCGGTTTCAATATTATGCCCGCCTTCCTGCACCCTTGTTTTGACCCTCTCGATTGCCAGATCGACAGTATTGAGCCAAAAAAACAAAAGCACCACTTTATAGCCTTTTTCCTGAGCCGCAATCACTTTTTGTCTATAGCTTTTTGTGGCTAAAGTCGTTTCGAACGCAAAGACTTCATTGTTTGCCAGCAATTCATTGATTCTGTGAAGCATTATCCTTCCCGCTTCAAAGGCGGCCTTTTCAGGCTGAAAAGGAGAGAGCCCTTTAGCAATTTCGTCCGCATTTACAAACTCCTTACAATTTAGTATTTCAGGAAGTATTGTAAAAGAAGCAGTAGTTTTACCAGCACCATTACAGCCTGCAATTATATAAAGATTTTTATTCATCATTACAAAGATAATAAATTACATTTTTAGTATACATTATTTACACTTTTAGTTTATTACTCAAATGCCTTCACAACCCTCAAGCAATCGATAATATTGGTAGTTTTTCATAATATTTTTTCTTAATTATAAAAAACCAAAATTTACATCTAAGTACCGCCAATAGCCTTTAATATTTTTCAATTAATTTTATGTTATGCAATCTGTTTTAACTGAAAACAAAATTTCAATATGGAAAAACAGTTAGAGCTTTAAGTACTTGAAAAATATCAATTAATCAGCCGTCTCTGATGCTAATTTTAATGTCTATCTAAGTTGTCCATAGCTGCTTTTCATAATAAACAACTTTTATAAGCAAACCAAAATGGTATTGAATCAATAGCATATTTTTTCTCATTGTCCAGATTTTCTTTGAGCCCTAACCGCATTGATATAAGCCTTATCCATTTGCTGTTTAATTTTCTTATCACTATTATTATACATATATATCCAGGCTCCCCACACTGTTTCATCCTGAATCATCCGTAATTCAACCTCTTTACGATTATTGCTGGAATTTAATCCCCATTTGCACAAATTTGTTATTGCCAGCATTACAGTTAAATACAATATCCATCTCCCAAAAACAATTTTATAAAACAGCTTTGCATCCTGTTCCGGAAATAACAGAACCTGAAATTTCCTAACGATGCTTTTAGGCTGTCTTCCAATCATATATTTCATATCAAGGATGCCTTTCTGCAGAATAACTTCTACGGTACTAATATCAAATGGTTGGGAAAGCTTTATTTCTCCCTCAGATTCCTTTTTAAATGAATCAATTTTATCTTTCACATTTTTCACTTCTGAAATAAGCGTTACTATATGCTGGTTATTTATTTTCTGTTCCTGCGAAAATTCCTCCATCACCAGCTGTAATGCATCTTGTTCTATCTGTGTCTTATCTGTATTTGAATTTGTCTTCATTTTGTACAATTTTTATGATCATCTCCTTAATGCTGCTTTCTTTTTTTTCTTTTGGGAATTTATCTGTAATTCAGGGTTGATATAATCCGGCTGATATTCGGGATTCAATAAGCTGCCTATAGAGCTTGAGACTCCCTCAGCATCTATCCCAATGCTTTTATTTAAACTGTAGTTCTGATTTTCAATGCCTTGCTTTTTACTTCTTGGAGAATCAGGAATTGACCAGCTGTTTTTGTTATCTTCTTTTTCTTCACCAGCATTTTTCATCATATCTTTTTGCTTGTGATATAATATTTTTTCAATTTTCATCAATGAAAAACCAGCTTCGCTTCCTTTTATTTTTACTTTTTTATCATCTACAAAAGAAATTCCCCTCCCCTTGAGAACTTTATAGCCTAAATTCCGCATATACTTTTCAAATGTCCAATAGGAACTGGTAAGCTTTAATGCCTGATTGATATCTGCCTTGAGTTTTTCTTTCCTCTTATCACAACGGGGCTGCCGCCTGTCTTCTGGCGAAAGAAATGCTTTTGGACTTAATACTTCTTGAAGACAGTATTTCTTTTCAAGGCGGCGGCAGAGATCTGCCATGCGCTTATAACTGTTACTGTCACTAACAACCCTGCCATTAAAACCTACTCGGTTTGCAGCAATATGGATATGCCTCTCGTTAGTGTCTTTATGCAATACACAGATGTATTGATTATCTGCTATGCCAAATGCTTTGGCGCATTCTCTGCCAGCTTCCCTAAACTGTTCTTTAG
Source organism: Flavobacterium notoginsengisoli (assembly GCF_014207905.1). GTDB lineage: Bacteria > Bacteroidota > Bacteroidia > Flavobacteriales > Flavobacteriaceae > Flavobacterium > Flavobacterium notoginsengisoli_A. The sequence continues at coordinate 159,511 of NZ_JACHLB010000001.1, forward strand.
TAAGTCTGTCAGTTGGAGCCAAACGCAGCGTCAGATGAAGCATAGGTTTTTCAACACGCCTGCTTAACTTTCTTACATCCTTAAACTGCTGAGTGAGTTCATACTTATCACCGAAGCAATTATTGTATTCCAATACTTCCGCCCGTCCTTTATGTATAAGATGATCCTGAGATTCAAGTTCAAGTTTTCTTAGTTCGGATAATTCTTTTTTATCTTCAAGACAATAACTGATACAATGATAAAACGATCGTCCAATACTCACATGCCCTATCATGACATACAGCTTTTAATTTCCACTGCAAGATCTTTGATTCGTTGGGTGCAGACTTTTAATTCTGCTCTTTCAACTGGATTTAATTCATCATTGCTATTTCTTTTTTTGGCTATTTGATTCAGATTCGCAGCCAAATGATTAAGCTGCCCTGTAAAACTCAGGATTTCTTTTGAGAGCACTTTGTTTTTATAATTGATCTTCGCTTTTAATGCAATTTCACGAAGGTATTCAGAGACAGTAAGATTTACATTTTTAGCCTTGCTTTCAATTATCCTGCGCTCGTAGAGTGTAAACTTAACACCCACGAGCTGGTCTCTCTTTACTTCTTTTTTAGGTCTGCCTCCCTTATTCTTTATACTATTTCTCTGCTGTTCCATAATCTTTCATCATCTATTTTTTTGAATGCGGGAGCATGAAAAAACTCTCGGCGAATGCGGGAGCATGAGAAGAGCCAGCGTTTTGGTTATACCAAAACATAGCTGGCTACCACTGCGCCTGCCACTATAAGGTTACAGAGACCGCTTAAAAGCGTGACCTCGCTTGACCTGCTCTTTGGTCTTTAGCCATTCATTGAGATCTTTCCTGTTTTGGTATAAAAAACTTTGATCGATATATCTGGAAGGATTTCGGTGCTGCGCTTCAGCAGTCAGTTTTATGCCTGACGGATCTCTGTCGAGATAAAGATTTACTTTCTGATGTTTTTCCATTATCGGCAGTGACTTGTTAAAAAAAGACAGTGAATTAAGTATCAGAAAATTTGTTTCAAGCCCATCCTTGTTCTGATTGAGCATTTTATAGGAAAGAAAATCAAAAAAACCTTCAAAAACGTTTAACGTTTCTGCATCACTGCTGATAAATGTGACATCTTTTGGCGAACTGCTGCCTTTAAAATGTTCATTGCGCAATTCAAATCCTCCAGAATTATTTGGAAATCCAACAGCTATGTGCTTCCTATTATTTAAACAAAATTCAACCTCTCTGCAGTGTCGCATTGCAACCACTTGGGAAATGCTTCTGCTGGCCAGGTAATCCGTCAATAAGCTGTCAGCCAATTCACGGACATCAGCAATTACAATTTTATCCAAATGATTATCTTTGTTCCCAGGAGTCATTTCATGGCCTGCAGGCTGCACATCATCCTTTTTAAATGAAAGACCTGCGCTGGAGGAAATGCCGCTTCGGTTTAAAAGCTGCAGGAATTCTGAAACTGTACATCTAAAATACTCAATCCCAAAATCAATTATATTTCCTCCCTTTCCTAATCCGTGGTCATACCACACGTTTAATTTTTGATTCACTTTAAAAGAAGGAGTTTTTTCATTTCGCAGCGGCGACAGGAACCAGTAATCCTGATTTTTAATTTTTGATGGTTCATGTCCTAATACCTTAAGATAATTGACTAAATCTATCTGGTTTGCAATTTTACAATTGAACTTTTCCATAATCATTTTCTTTTAGTGAATCCATTGGCTGTTCCAGTCAAATCTGTTTATCTGCTGGTGAAAAAAAAATTATTCATATATCCGCAATACTTTGATGCAGTTTAAATCTAAACCGCTGAATATACAGGCATTGCAGTGCATCACTATCTGCATCACTGCATCATTTTATTTTCAGGCTGCATCAATACTGCATCATAAATACCGGTATTGTTATTTGATGCAGACTTTGATGCAGATATCCTTACCCCGCCTGTGAGGTTTTAGAACTAATTCTGCATCATAGCATCAAATATTTTAAGAAACAGAATCCTTTTAATAGTGTAAAAACGTCCCCTCCTGTCTACTTTCACATATTCACCGTGCGATAACAATTCAATTCCGCAATAAGACTTTGTATTATCCTCCGGCATGAAGCCCCATCTTTTAAGAATATTTCTTATTTCATTAGCAGAAATATCCGTTCTGCTGTTTTGTTTTCTCAACAGCATAAAAATATCATTTGGAGCCAGCTTCAGCTCATCTTCTTCCATTTTCTCAAAACATTCATTTATAAGCTCAAGAACAATTATTTCACCTTTGTTTCGATTTACAAGTTTTAGAAGAGAAGCGGTCATAATCTGTTCCGGTCTGAACCACATTCTTGTTTTCTGCTGGGAAAAGTAATCTCTCATCTGAAGATATTTTAAAAAGCAGGGGATCTCCTTATTAAGTTTTTTAAGGAAGAATACATCTTCCGCGCTAATAGTCTGAATTTTACGAATCCAAAAACGGATTTCCTCTTCATCTATCTGGATAAAATTATCTTCATTATTTGAACAGAGAATAAACTTTGCAAAAAATTCAATTTCCTGCCGGTCCTTCCCTTTTGCTTCTATCTTGTCATTATCAGTTGTAGAAAGATACTTTAACCTTTCAGTAATTTCTTTTTTATCAAAAAAGACTTCATCAATGGCGACAATCAGCATACTTGCCCAATCAGAATTAAACTGCGAGCCGAAGGAATCTCCTTTTATGTATGTCATATTCATGCCAAAAATCGCTTTCAGCCATTTTATAAAAGAACTTTTCCCTGTAGACCGTTCTTTGCTGACCAGACAAAGTATTGGCAGTGTCTGGGTAGGCTTCTCATATAGAATCTTCAAATAATCTAACCCCAGCTTGATTTGGTCCCCAAAAATATGGCTCATAAACTGCATTGAATTTGGAATCATTTTTTCGAGCTCATCCAGCGGAAAATCTTCAATGGCAGGTTTATTTGGAAGTTCATGGTAAGTATTATAGAAATCATGAACAATCTGCTCATAACCAAAATGATTTGGAATACAGCAGAACCCGTCTAATTTCAGCACACTATTTAAAAATGATTTTCCATGATCCGAAATGATCGTTTCACGATTCCAGCGGACCATTACTTTTACTTTATCGCCTGATATTAAAGGCTTATCAATTATTTTGAAATAGGAAGTTCCTACCCTGATATAAGGAATATCTAAGTCCATAAAATTCAAATTGCAATCCTTATAGTTTTAGCATAAGAATTTGATTAAAAAATAACGAATTGTTTTTCGCGTTTTCTGCAGGAGTCAAAGGCCTTATTTTTTCCACAAAGCAGCATTTGCGTTTTCAAGATCTTCAGTAGTACTGATGATGTCTCCGTTTAGATAATCAAGAAGATCCACTTTTCTAAAATAGATTTTCTTTTGCCCTTTCTTCTTTGTGTATCTAATCTTTCGCTGGTGGGTTAGCTGATAAATATACTTAACCTCTATTGACAGAAACTCGGCAGCTTCTTCAGAGGAATAGACATCTTTACTATTTAAAGATAATTTCATTAATGCTTTCTTAATGAAAGCATCCTGTTTGTTAGCTAGTTCCTGTACGATCAATTCTAATCGTTCAATTTTGGAAGTAAAATTACTCGTGTCCATGATTCTATTTTTTGAATTAAGAGACAAGTTTAAAGAGGTTTGGTGAAGTAAAAAATCGTGTAAAAACATTTTACATGTCTAAAATAATCTATACTGATTAATACCCAGGTGGGGTAAATCATTATAACTTATTTTATTCAAAAAATGAGATTGCAGTAATGAAGTTTTACAAATAGTTTAGTCCAATTTTTCAAATAATCGGGTAAAATCATTACTGTGCAATATTTTCTTTTTTTGGTTTATTACGATATACGTATTCAGAAAATCAACGATTTTGGTATTGGATCTATCTTTGATCTGAGAATTCCAGTTTTGCTGGATATTGAAAAGTGAGGCTAATATTTCAACGATATTTTGTTTGGAATTTCTTTTATTATCGATTTTTATAGCAATTGTTCCTTCTTTTATTTTTATTCCATTACAAAGCTTATAGAGATTATCGATCGAAAATTGGTCTTGAAAAACATCTTTATGTTTTTCTATGATCAATTCAAATTCTCTTGAGCCAATCTGTTTAATGATATCTCCATTGGATAAGTTTATCACATCTTTAAAACTGAGGCCATTTTGAATTGACGAAATAGCTCTGCTTTCTTCAAAAACTACTTTCCTCTCTTTAAATATTTCTTTAGGGTTTAGAATATACTGATTTAAAATTTTTAGAATATGCACTGGAGTTTTTGTCTCAAATAGATAAAGCAAAATGGACTGAATCAAAACAAGCAGAAAAGCATAGAATGTTTGATTATAAATATCTGGATTCTTTGAAATTTCATTTCCAAAGAGAATTCCTAAAAAACAGGATAACAGGAAAAGTGAAAACAAGATTATCAATCTGCTTTTATTGATTCCTATATAATATTTAAACTTTTCTTCAGCGTATAAATTTATCAAAAGAGGTTTGACAATGAAAAATAATCTAAAGAGCAGGAACATGGGAAAACCAATCTTTGCAAAATATAACACAACCGTTATGATGTAGATATAAATTTCCATGTTCAATCAGTTAGCTTACATAAAAATAAGCAAAACTAATTGAAAATAAAACAAGACATTTTTTGCAGTACTTTAAAAAATGTTCGTCAAATGTTCGTCAAAAAAAATAAAAAAGCCTTCACACATTTGCGAAGGCTTGATTTTACTAGTGGTCCCACCTGGGCTCGAACCAGGGACCACCTGATTATGAGTCAGGTGCTCTAACCAGCTGAGCTATAGGACCGGTTTAGAGGATGCAATATTACTACTATTTTTCATTCACTCCAAATATTTTAAGACATCATTTGTATTTAATTTTAAATCTTTCCTAGAATTTCAAAAACGAAATTGATTTTCAATATCTTATTCAAAAACTAAAATGACATTTTTTTATTTAATTTCTTGACAAAGCTCTACCAAAACGCCATTTGTGTTCTTCGGATGCAGGAAAACAACCAATTTATTGTCGGCGCCTTTCTTCGGAACTTCATTTATAAGTACAAAACCTTCACTTTTTAATCGTGAAATTTCAGCTTCGATATCATCAACGTCAAAAGCAATGTGATGAATTCCTTCTCCTTTCTTTTCCAAAAACTTCGCAATTGGACTTTCTGGATTCGTTGCCACTAAAAGTTCAATTTTGTTATTTCCCGTTTGAAAAAAAGAAGTCAGAACGCCTTCGCTTTCTACCGCTTCCATTTTATAAGACGGAACGCCGAGCATTTTTTCGAACAAAATATTGGCATCGTCCATATTTTTTACCGCAATTCCGATATGTTCTATTTTGTTTACCATTCTTTAAATTTTATTGGTTTACATACGTATTAAAATAACCGCACTCCGCAATTACATCTTGATAATATTTCGTGTCTGAATAATCTTTTCTTAATGTTTTGAATGTGTTCCAGGCAATAAAATTAATTTTATCATCTTGAATTTCCCAATAACTATTTATCGCGCTATACTTTTTATTGTAATAATCATTTCGTTCACATTTCGAAATCAGATACAAACATTTTGCTTTTTGTTCTTTGTTCGAAGCCGCTTCAAATGCCTTTTGATAATACATTTTAGAAACCGAATTATTCGTAATCATTTCTTTCATTGTATCTCTAAAAGAGTACGGACTTGATCCATAACCAACAATACTAATTTCGTAGAAAGTTCTCCCGTTTCCAAAATGAGAAATATTATAAAATGCATTTCCTAACAAAAGACTATTCGTGTAAACATCTTCTTTCTTTGTCAATTTATCCTGCATTTCTTTTATCGTCGTCAAGAAATCCATGTAAGTATATTTTCTTTTTTGATACGCCACATGGTCGCAATCGTGACAATCTTTTATGCTTCCGTTAAACGGATTCCCTAAAAACTTATAATACTGAACCGAATCCGCTTGTTTTAAAAACTCAATTGCTTCTGGAATTTTGTTTTTAAAAGTCGCCTGAACTGCTTGAAAATTATTAATATCTTTCAATTTCAAACTATAAATTCCTGCACCAATTTTCTCGATTTCAGATTTATTCGTTTTCTCCAAAAAGTTTTTCATTCCCAACAAATCCTTTTCATTATCATAGAACGAATTTCCATCGTTCCAATAACTGTAACGGGATTCGCCAAAAATCTCTGCCAAAACCAAATCGCCTTTTTCTTTGTATAAATTCGACAAATAATTTCTGCTCCATGAAGAAGCATTCTGATAACGAAACTCTTGTCCTTTGTATGTTTTTGGAAGTTCATAATATAACCAATTCAAATCGGCCAAAATTGTTTTCTCATTTTTATCTGTCAGTTTATCGATCTTGCTTAAATTGTTTACAAAACGCAATAATCTAAGCTGCATTCCAGCCAATTCTGTTTTCGGAAGTGTTTTTTCTGCTTTGCTAAAATTCTTATCAGCATTGGCATAATCGCCTTTTAGCGTTTGAAGATATCCAATTGCTAAATCCCATAAATAAGGCTTTTCAGTATTTCCTGCAGCAGAAATTTTAGCTATTAAATCAAATTCACTGCTATCAATTTTGGCTTTGTTTTCGGTTTTGTTTTCTGCAACAGTTTGTGGTCTTGGCTTTTGATTTTCGCTACCGCTTTGCTGAAAAGAATTATTTATTTTCTGTTCTAAAGAATTTACCAATCGAGTCGCCAAATAATTCAAATGTTCGCTTTTTGGATCTAATTCGTAGATTTTCTCAATGGCTTGTTTTTCATCTTTATAATATCCGTGAATAGCCCAAAGTGCTGCTTTCTCTTTATTGTTTTTTGCCATTGCTAAAGCTTTAGTCCAATCCGATTGGTTTTTTGGATGAAAACTATAAGCCGTTACCACACGAAGTTCTGGGCAATTATCAAAAACCTGAGCGTACAAATAATTCGAAACTGCATATTTTTTTTGTTTGTGATTGATTCCCGCTACGTAAGCTAAAGCCCGATAATACAACGTATTTTTGGCTACCGAACTTTCTGTTTTATTAAAAAAATCAATCGCTTTTTGTTTGTCGTTACTATAAAAACGCGCTTTCATAGTCAAGAACCAATATCTGTTTTTCAAGAATGGATCTGACAAAGTGTTGTAGACATTTTCAATAGACTGAATCATTTTGGCATCATTGAAAGTTTTGGCTACAACTGGATCATAACTCCAATAATCTTCGCCAATAGAAACCGTTTCTATTTTTTGTGCTAAATACAAAAACTCAATAAAATTTTTAACTTTCTCGTCTTTGAAATTCAGCTTTTTATTCCATTTTTGAGTGCTTTTGTTCTCTTTTTTGGTTTTATAATAAACATGAAAATCGGTTATTTCTTGCTGATTATTAATTTTACTTTTTTCATCAGAATAATATCTTGGCTTTTCATCACCAATTAAAAAATAATTAACCGTTGTAGTATCAACTTTCCCTTTTAAATAATTTGCCCAATCCGATTTTATATTTTTATTGAAACGGGAATTGTGTTGGGTATCAAATCCGATTCCGTAGAAAATACCACCCGACAAAAATAAAGGCGAATACGATTTGTCTGCAAAAGTTTCTGGCGTAAAATTAGAATTGTAACCAAAGAAATCCCAATCGTCTCCTCCGGCGCAGGCGTATATAATTCCGTATGCCGAAAGCAAAATGGCACTAGAAATAAGAAATAATTTGCTTAAAAGTATTTTTCTCATAATTATTTAAATTGAATTCGTCTAAATCGTAAAATATAATTTCGTTTGGCTTTTTGTTAAGATTCTCTTCCAAATCTTCTGCCATTTCTTTCAAATCTGTTGTTTTAATTTCTTCTATTTTCAACAAATCGTTTTCTTCATAAAAAACTCCATTTTTATAATTGGATTGTTTTACTCTGAAAAAAATTGGACTTGTTTTTTCAAAATTCGGATCTTTTTCTAATTCTCGGCTATTAATTTTTGAACGAAGTTCGATTACTTTATTGTTTCGAATATGAATTCCCCATGAATAAATCGGAAATGCAAAATCGAGATGAAGTGGATATTTCTTTAGACTTTTAAGATATTTCGACGCCAATTTTTGATCGTAAATCGAATTTAGAGAATCTGGCGCAATTGATCCCATGTTGTAATACATTAAAACTCCAGAATCTACATTCGGAATTTTAGTCTTTTCAAAATATTTCACTTGATGAAGTCGAATTGTTGCCGATAGTTTTTTATTAGAAAGTTTCTTAAAAACTGCGATAAATCTCAGATAATTATCTTTGCTTTTTAAACTCCAATCGCAGTCGATCTGAATTTCTTTGCAAGTAATTTTATTTTTAGAATTGATTTGCGTTATAAAATCAAAAGTCTTCTTTGCCAAATCATTTACATCAAGATTAGGTTGCAGCATGACTCTGTTCTGAATAAATACAACGGGAACAATTTGATATTCTTTCGGATTTTCTTCAAATCGAATGGGACTAATCGGAATAGGAATTTTAGATTCTGGATGCAATCCGAGGTCAAAATATCTTAAATAAAGCTTGGTAACCTTATTTTCATCCAAAACTTCTTTTTCAATTTTTGAAAATTTAAAAATCGTTTTCCAATAATAAAAAGAGATCATTGGTTTATCGTTTTTACCGCAAGACAACAGCAAAAAAAGGCATAAAATAGACAAAAATCGTTTTAACAAAACTTAGAAAATTACATTCGAAATCAAAAGTAAGAAATTATGACTGTTTTAAAAACATTCAAAATCATAAAAAATAGCAACGAAATCCAAAAGTTGTAAATCCTAATAAATGGCCAAAAAATTTCAATTAAAGCAAATATAATCGTTATTTTGTGCAATCAAATTGAAAAACCCTTATGTTGAAAAACACGTTAAAATATATTGCTTTCCTTATTCTGATATCAATGATAAGCTGCGCCAAACGAGGCAGTATTACTGGCGGTTTAAAAGATACTTTAGCGCCAGTTTTAATATCTAGTTATCCAGAAAATTACAGTACAAACTTTAAAGGAAATACGATTACTTTAAATTTTGATGAATATATCAAGCTAAAAAACTTGAATAAACAGCTGATTATTTCTCCGCCGATGAAGCACGAGCCATTGATTTCTCCTACATCGGTTAGCAAATTCATTAAAATTGACATTAAAGACACTTTACAGCCAAATACTACTTACAGTTTTAATTTTGGTCAAGCCATTACAGACAATAATGAGGGAAATGCTATCAATCAGTTTAAATACGTTTTCTCAACAGGTCCTTACATTGATTCTTTAAAATTGAATGGACGAATTAAAGATGCAAAAGATAAATATGTAGACAACTTTGTGTCTGTAATGCTGTATGAAGTAAATGAGAAGTTTAACGATTCTACTATTTATAAAGATTTTCCGCGTTATGTGACCAATACTTTAGATAGTTTGAGAACTTTTCAATTTGAAAATTTAAAAGAAGGGAAATATCTTTTGATTGCTTTGAAAGATAAAGGTGGTAATAATAAATTTAATCCGAAAGATGATAAAATCGGATTTTTAAAACATTATATCACAATTCCGACTGATACGGTTTACGAAATAGAATTATTTAAAGAAGTATTGCCTTTAAAAGCTTTCAAACCAATTCAGGCTTCTGGAAACAGATTATTACTTCCGTATGAAGGAAAACAAAATTTTAAAAATGCCAAACCAAAAATCGTTCTTAAAAACGGAAATGAAGTTTTGGAAACAATTGTAACGCAATTTCCTAAAAAAGACTCGCTTCAAGTTTGGTTTAAACCTCTAAAAGCAGATTCTTTATCACTTCAAGTATCAAAAGACAACTACGACAAAAAGTTTTCTTTTAAGATTAAAAACATGAAAAAGGACACCTTAAATATTAAGGCGGTACAAAATGGTATTATTAATTTTAGAGAACGTTTTACTTTAGAAACCGAAACTCCTTTGGTAAAATTTGATAAATCTAAAATCTCATTGGTCAACAAAGACTCTACAGCAGTTGATTTTACAACAGAATATGATGAGTTTGACCAAAAGTTATATATTGATTTCAAGAAAGATCCGGTAGAAAAATACAATTTCACTTTCTTACCAGGCGCTTTAACCGATTTTTATGAAAAAACGAATGACACTTTATCTTTTAAATTGACTACCAAAGAATTAGAAGATTATGGTAATCTGATATTGAATCTTAAGAATGTAAAACGTTTCCCGATTATTGTAGATATTACAAACAAAAAAGGAGACGAAGTACTTGCAACTGCTTATTCTGAAGGAGAAACTAAAATTACATTCAACTTGGTAGTTCCCGAGGAATTTACCATTCGTGTTATTTATGATGACAATAAAAATAAGGTTTACGACACTGGAAATTTCTTAAAGAAAACCTATTCTGAAGAAGTATTCTATCATCAAAAAGGCATAGATGTACGATCGAATTGGGATGTAGACGAAAGCATTGACCTCAGTATACCATTTAGTCCAGAAGTCGAGAAAAAGACAGATGACAAAAAGAAAAAAGAAGCCGAAAAAAAACGGAAAGCCTTTTAGAGTTTAAGTTCAAATTGATCTCTATCTCCTAGAAAATTGATTTTTCTACGAGTTTCTAACATTATATTTTTATCCAATTCAGCCACAAAAACGCCTTCCGTTTCTTGTGGCTTTATTATATAATTGCCCCAGAAATCAATTAATTGAGTATGTCCGTTATGCTCAAAATTATTATCATCAAAACCAATTCTGTTAACTCCCGCAACATAACTTAGATTTTCTATAGCGCGCGCATTTAGCAAAGTGTCCCAAGCACCAGTTCTCACTTTTGGCCAATTGGCAACATATAAAAGTAGATCGTAATTTTCGACATTTCTTGAAAAAACTGGAAATCTCAAATCATAACAAATCTGAAGACAAATTTTCCAATCCAGATAATCTACAATTACTTTCTCGGTTCCCGGAGTATAAAACTCGTCTTCTCCAGCCAATGAAAACAAATGTCGTTTATCATAATATTGAAAATCTCCTGATGGAAAAACAAAAAACATTCGGTTGTAAAAATTTCCATTTTCGGTGATAACAACACTTCCTGTTATGGCAGCATTTTTTTGTTTTGCTTTTAATTTCATCCACTCAACCGTTTCTCCCTGCATCGTTTCTGCAACATCAGAAGCATTCATTGTAAATCCTGTCGAAAACATTTCAGGAAGCACAATTAGATTTATTTCCGAATCTATTTCATTAATTTTTGAGTCGAAATTTTCTCTGTTTTTAGAAGCATCTTCCCAAAAAAGGTCAGTTTGAATTAAAGCAATTTTCATCTCGTTGTATTTTTCTATAAAGGTAGAAAACATCGAGGTATTCTTTATTTATGAGCCAATAATTTTAACATTAACACTGCAAAAAAAACGCAGTTTTTGCAAAAAAAATGCGAAGTGTAGAAATATTTTATATATTTGGAATTACAACCACAATTATAACTAACTAAAAAACAACCACAAACCATGAGCATTCTCATACTCACTGCGTGCATTATTTTTTTAATTCTACAGATTGCCTGGTTTAAAATAAATCCGTTTATCGCGTTTATTATTACGTCACTTTTGGCTGCGCTTTTTTTAGGATTACCAATAGAAACTATTTCGCCAGTTTTGCAAAAAGGACTTGGAGAAATGTTGGGTTCGATTACTCTAATTATTGTTTTCGGAACTTGTATTGGAAAACTTGCCGTTTCTTCTGGCGCTGCAAAAGTAATTGCCAAAACGGTTATGAATTGGACTGGAAGAAAATACGTTCGTTTGGGTTTAATGATAACTGGTTTTATAATCGGAATTCCGCTTTTCTATAGCGTTGGATTTGTACTTTTAGTGCCGTTGATTTTTTCGGTTGCGCATCAATTTAAATTATCAAAAGTTTATTTGGGAATTCCAATGCTGGCTTCGCTTTCTGTTGCACACGGATTTCTGCCACCGCATCCTTCACCAATGGCTTTGAGCAGTATTTTAAAAGCAGATATTGGATTAGTTTTGATTTACGGAATCATAATCGCGATTCCGACAATATTGATTGCAGGTTTATGGTTTTCAACCCGATTTAAAAACATCAAAACCGAATCAGATCATGAAATTTTAAATGTAGAAGAAATAACCAACGAAGGCAAATTACCGAGTTTTGGACTGAGTTTATTCTCGGCTTTATTTCCCGTCTTCGGATTAACGATTACTTCTTTACTTCCTCTAATTTCAGACAATAAAACATTAGTTTCAATCTGTAAAATTATCGGCGATCCAAGCATCATAATGTTATTATCACTTTTGCTTTGCACTTACACTTTAGGAATTAAAATGAACAGAAGTATGTCATCTGTTATGGACGATTATACACAAGCTATAAAAGATGTCGCTTTAATTGTTTTAATTGTCGGCGGTGCTGGCTGTTTAAAAGAAGTCATGATTGTAAGCGGTGTAAACGAAACTATTGTCGCGACTTTAAATCAGGTTAATATTCATCCTTTTTTATTAGCGTGGATTATGGCTGCGATAATTCGTATTTGTGTGGGTTCTGCAACAGCTGCGGGTTTAATGACTGCCAGCGTTTTATTACCTTTACTACAATCAAACGATCTTGATCCTAATCTCTTTGTTCTTTCTGTTGGAGCCGGAAGTTTAATGTGTTCGCACGTAAATGATCCGAGCTTTTGGATGTTCAAAGAATATTTTAATATCAGTCTAAAAGACACTTTTAAATCCTGGACAGTTATGGAATCATTGGTTTCTGTTCTGGGAATTGTATTTATATTTATTTTAAACGCTTTAATACATTAAAATCATGAGTTTAAATCCGCAAGAAAAATTCGAAAGTCTAGGTTTGTCTCTTCCTCCTGCTCCGCAGCCGCTGGGAATTTACAAACCGTATTTAGTAGACGGAAAATATCTATATCTATCTGGACACGGCCCTGTTCAAGACGATAAATCTTTAATTATTGGCCGCATTGGCGAAGACATGGATATTGAAGCTGGAAAACTAGCCGCAAGACAAGTTGGACTTACTATGCTTTCTACTATTGTAACCAACTTTGGAAGTTTGAGCAAAGTAAAAAGAGTCATCAAAGTTTTGGGAATGGTAAACTGTACTTCAGATTTCTTAAGACACCCTTATGTAATAAACGGCTGCAGCGAATTATTTGCAGAAGTTTGGGGACAAGAAAACGGAATCGGTGTAAGAAGTGCTGTCGGATTCGGATCACTTCCTGATAATATTCCAGTTGAAGTTGAAGCGCTTTTTGAATTGTATTAATTAGATTTTTTTAAACACATAGAAACATAGTTTTTTCTTATTCTAATTTTAAAGATTAAAATAAATGACAAGTCATTTTCACATAGTCTATGTTTATTAATGTAAAGTGAAACGCCTTTCACCAGCATCTAAAAACTATGTCTCTATGTGTTTAAAAAAATTATGTTCAACGTAATTACAATTAGCTAAAAACTAAGAACCATGCAAAAGAACTGGTGGAAAATCAATTCCGAAACACTTATCGATACTCCGTTTTTAGCAGTTTACGAAGATCGTGTAAGGCAAAATATTGAACGGCTTATTTCTTATGTCAAAGGCGATACGCAACGATTGCGTCCGCATATTAAAACACATAAAAATGCCGAGATTTTAGAGCTTTTCAAAATATATAATATCAAAAAAATAAAATGCGCTACAATTGCTGAAGCTGAACTTGCCGCCAATCAAAGCATAGAAGACATTCTTTTAGCGTATCAGCCAATTGGTTTAAAAGCCGAACGATGGATTACATTAATTAAAAAATTCCCTGAAATTCATTTTTCAACTATTGTAGACAATCTGAAAACAGCTTTAGATTTAAATGAAATTGCTAAAATAAACAATCTAATTCTTTCGGTTTATTTAGATTTAAATACGGGAATGAATCGAACTGGATTTTCTATTTCTGAAGATTGGAAAGCATTAATTGAGGAAATTCTAAAATTGAAAAATCTTCATTTCAAGGGAATTCATATTTATGACGGACATATAAAAGGAAGTTTGGAAGAACGAAATTTAGAAGCTTCGAAAGCATTCGACCAAATTATCAATCAAATTTCAACCATTAATTATGATTTAAAAATTGTAGCAGGCGGTTCAAACACATTTCCATTTTATGCCAAGCAGGAAAATGTAGAATGCAGTCCGGGAACTTTTGTTTTTTGGGATTCTAATTATCATAATAACTTGCCTGAACAAGATTTTAAACCTGCATTAATAATCGTTGGAACTATCATTTCAAAACCTACAAAGAATACTTTTTGTGTCGATATTGGTTATAAAGCGGTTTCATCTGAAAATCCAATGGATAAAAGATTAGTGGTTTTGAATGATGAAAATCTTATTCCGACTGCTCATTCTGAAGAACATTTGATTGTAGAAAATCGAGGGCAGAATGAATATGAAATCGGAGATATTATTTATGCCGAACCGTATCATGTTTGTCCGACTGTTGCTTTATATGATAATCTTCAGGCGGTAAACACAAAACATCAAATTTATGCGCAATGGCCAGTTGGCGCAAGAGGCCGAAAAAACACTATTTAAATTTTAATTATGTTTATACTAGACGCTCATTTGGATCTCAGCATGAATGCAATGGAATGGAATCGAGATCTGAGAAACGATGTCCCAACTTTACGTCATTTAGAAAAAGGAATGACCGACAAACCCGATCGCGAACGCGCAACGGTTTCTTTTCCTGATCTTAGACGCGGTAATATCGGAATTGTCGTTGCAACTCAAATCGCAAGATTTGTAAAACCAGGCAGTATTATTCCAGGATGGAATTCACCAGAACAAGCCTGGGCACAAACTCAAGGACAGCTGACTTGGTACAAATCCATGGAAGAAGCTGGAGAAATGACGCAGATTACAGATAAAAAATCACTCCTAAAACATTATGATTTATGGAATGACGGAACTCCGAATGATAAAAAACCTATCGGATATATTTTGAGTTTAGAAGGCGCAGACTCAATCGTTGATATTTCTTATTTGGAAAAAGCCTATAATTACGGATTGCGAGCTATCGGCCCCGCGCATTACGGCCCGGGAAGATACGCCAACGGAACGGACGCAACCGGAAAAATGAATCAGAACGGAATTGATTTATTGAAAGAAATGGAACGTCTAAATATTATTCTGGACGCTACTCATTTATGCGACGACGCATTTTGGCAGGCTTTCGATCATTTTAATGGCGCGGTTTGGGCAAGTCATAACAATTGCAGAGCATTAGTAGATCATAATCGTCAATATAGTGATGAAATGATTAAAGCTTTAATTTCGAGAGGAGCTGTTATCGGTGGCGCTTTTGATGCCTGGATGATGGTTCCAAATTGGCAGAGAGGTATTTCTCAGCCAAAAGAAATGAATTGTAGTTTAGAAACAGGTTTTAGACATATGGATCATATTTGCCAGCTTGCCGGAAATGCCAATCATATCGGAATTGGTTCTGATTTGGACGGCGCTTTTGGAACAGAACAATGCCCATACGATTTAGACACCATTGCCGATTTGCAGAAATTAGTTTTAATATTTAAAAACCATGGTTATTCCGATGAAGATCTCAAAAAAATCTTTCATCAAAACTGGATTGATTTTCTGGTAAAAAATTGGGATTAAATTACCGTCAGACTTGGAAAGCTTTCTTTGTATGGTTTTAGTTTTGTGCTAGTTGGTTCTTCTTCGGTAATAACATAATTTACCTCAGATACACTAGCGATTTTCATCTTAAGAACGGTATTTAGTTTTTCTGTAATGGTTAAAACCGCTGTTTTCTTAGAAGCCTGAATCATTGCTTTTTTAACCTGAACCGTTTCCCAGTCAGAATCAGAATATCCGCCGTCGATGTCAAGAGCGTTTGTTCCCAAAACCAAAAGATCGGCTTTGATATTAGCCAATTGATGAAAAGCTTCGCCGCTCACGCACATTTGACTGTATGAAGAAATGCTTCCGCCAATCATGATGGTTTTGATATTCGGTTTGTCCAAAAGCTGAACAGCCGTTAAAGCTGTAATAGTAAAAACAGTCAGATTAAGGTCGTTTGGAATTAATCGGATGAATTCACGAATTGTAGTTCCTCCGTCAACAATTAAAACCATTCCGTCATGAAGAAGACCAACCGCTTTTTGAGCGATAACTTGTTTGGCTTCGACAGCATAAGTCTGGTTAGAAGAAGAATAGTGATATCCTTTGGTCATGGCGCCGCCTTTTACTTTAATCAAAAGTGCGTCAGCGTCCAATTCATTAATATCACGACGAACAGTATCTTCGGAAACACCAAGTTTAGCCGAAAGAGTTTCAAAACTCACACGCGTGTGCAGGTTAATCTCTTTTAGAATATGATTTTTACGTTCTTCTTTACTGTAATTTAAAACTTCATTTTCAGTGCTCATGCCGATTGTTTTTTTCTAATTACAAAAATAAACATTTCAGTAAATATTTCATCGAAACCAAAAGCGGTATTATCAATAAAATCATTCAAAAACCAGTTTTAAAATCCTTTACCTATCTTTAAAACACCATTTTAATACAATCTAAAGTTTTTCTATTATGAAAAAATTCCTTTTTCTCTTTTTCACTCTTTCTTTTTTAAATGGAAATGCTCAAAATTCACAGCAGAACATTTCTATAATTCCTGCTCCAAACTTTTACAAATTGACTGGAGACAGTATTCGAATTAATGGGAAAGTTCAGGTGAATTTTATAAATAAAAATTTTAGCGAAAAGGAATCCAAATCGGCAAAAATTTTAGAATTGGCATTAAATGTTCAGGCTTCTTCAAAAAAATCAAATCTGAAAATTGAATTTAATTCGGATGTAAATTTCAAATCAAAAGAAGGCTATAAAATTGAAATAACTTCAAATAAAATTTCAATTTCAGGAAAAGAAGAAGGACTTTTTTATGCTGTTCAAACTTTATTACAGCTTCTTCCCAACAAAATTTCTGGCGAAATTAAATTGCCGTGCGTAATTATCGAGGATCAACCCCGTTATTCCTACCGAGGCTTGCATTTAGACGTCTGCCGTCATTTCTTTACTGTTAATGTTATAAAAGATTTTATCACACAAATGTCCAGCTATAAGCTAAACAACTTTCACTGGCACTTAACAGACGATCAGGGATGGAGAATTGAGATTAAAAAATATCCAAAACTAACCGAAATCGGATCAAAAAGAGCACAGACTTTAGTGGGCAATAAATTTGAAAGATCACCCTTCTTTTTTGACGGAAATCCATACGGCGGATTTTATACTCAGGAAGAAATTAAGGATATTATAAAATTTGCCGAAGCTCATTATGTCAATGTAATTCCAGAAATTGAAATGCCGGGTCATGCTTCCGCAGCCGTAACTGCCTATCCAAATCTGGCTTGTTTTCCGGATCGAAATTATAAAGTGGTAGAATCATGGGGTGTTTTTGAAGATGTTTTCTGCGCTGGAAAAGAAGAAACTTTTACTTTTCTGGAAGATGTTTTGACAGAAGTGATGGCATTGTTTCCAAGTAAAAACATTCATGTTGGCGGAGACGAATGTCCAAAAACCAGATGGAAAGTTTGTCCGAATTGCCAAAAACGAATCAAAGATTTAGGTTTAAAAGACGAGCACGAATTACAAAGTTATTTCATCAAAAGAATCGAAAAATTCTTGAATGCTAACGGAAGACAGGTTTTTGGCTGGGATGAAATTCTCGAAGGCGGTCTTGCGCCAAATGCCGCTGTAATGTCCTGGCGAGGAGAATCAGGTGGAATTCACGCTGCAAAACTGAAACATCCTGTTGTAATGACTCCTGAAAGCACCGTTTATTTTGATTATAATCAAGGATATTCTCCAAACGAACCGCTTACAGTTGGCAGATTAAGTACTTTGGATAAAGTTTACAATTATAACCCAACTCCCGTTGACAGTTTATCAGTTGAAGAACAAAAATATATTATTGGAGTTCAGGCCAATTTATGGTCGGAATATTTAACGAGTCCGGCAAAATTGAATTATATGCTTTATCCTAGATTTTTTGCTTTGGCTGAAATTGCATGGACAGAAACTCCAAATAAAAATTACAATCATTTTATTCAAAACCAATTACCGTATCATTTAGAAAAGTTAGAAGCAGAAAAAAGGGTTTATAAAGTCCCAACGCCTTTTGGTGCAGATGAAACAGCTTTAATTGCATCAAAATATCTTTTAGATCTAAAACCAACGATAAAAAACGGAAAGATCTTTTATACCATTGATGGTTATAATCCTGATGAAACGGCAGAATTATATCAAGATCCAGTAATGATAAATATTCCAAAAGGAGAATTTAGAATTATAAAAACGATTCAAATCAGCGAAAGCGGTAAAAGAAGTTCTATCAATAAAATCATTGTCCGTAATCCGGATTTAAAACCTGCTCTTGCAATTCAACCCAAAAAAAATGGACTAAAATTCGAATATTTCACAGGAACATTTAAGCAGGTTCAGGATTTAGAACTTTCAAAACCTGTTAATTCTGGAGTTTTAGAAGGTAAAATCAGCGCTGAAAAATGGAAAACGAAATTAGAGCGTTATATTGGTTTAAAATTCAATGGATATATCTTTATTCCTGAAACAGGAAATTACACTTTTTCAACGCTTTCTGACGACGGATCAAAGCTTTTTATAGATGATGAATTAATTGTAGATAACGATGGTATTCATTGGATGAATGAAGCTTACGGCGCTGTTAAATTGGAAAAAGGTTTTCATAAAATCAACATCAGTTATTTTGATCTAACTGGCGGCACAATTTTAAACTGTTTTATTCAGAAAGAAGGTCAGAAGAAAGAAGAAATTAATGCTTCACAATTATATTACGAATAGAAAATAAAAAACGCTTCCAAAAATGGAAGCGTTTTTTAATATAATAATTCGGTCTAATTAACCTTTTAAACTTGCTGCTAAATACTCACGGTTCATACGTGCGATATTTTCAAGCGAAATTCCTTTTGGACACTCGATTTCACAAGCTCCTGTGTTTGTACAGTTACCGAAACCTTCTAAATCCATTTGGTGAACCATGTTTAATACACGGTCAACTGCTTCAACTTTACCTTGTGGCAATAATGCATATTGAGAAACTTTTGCAGAAACGAATAACATTGCTGAAGAGTTTTTACAAGTTGCAACACAAGCTCCACAACCAATACAAGCAGCCGCATCAAATGATTTATCTGCATCGTCTTTGTTAATTGGAATAGTATTCGCGTCGATTGTATTTCCTGAAGTGTTTACAGAGATAAATCCTCCTGCATGCTGAATTCTGTCAAAAGAACTTCTGTCAACAACTAAATCTTTAATTACAGGGAAAGCTTTTGCTCTAAATGGCTCGATAAAAATCGTGTCACCATCTTTAAACATACGCATGTGTAACTGACAAGTTGTAACACCTCTGTCTGGTCCGTGCGCTTCTCCGTTGATGAATAAAGAACACATTCCGCAGATTCCCTCGCGACAATCGTGGTCAAATGCTACAGGCTCTTCTCCTTTGTTGATTAAACCTTCGTTAAGAACGTCTAACATTTCAAGGAAAGACATGTCTGGTTCGATTCCATCGATAGGATATTCTACAATCCCTCCTTTATCTTGAGCGTTTTTTTGACGCCATATTTTTAATGTAAGTTTCATACCTTTTTCGTTTGAAAGTCATAAAGTCGAAAGTCGAAAGTCGCTTGGCACATTTTGCCTTTTGACTTTAAGACTTTGGCTTTCGACCAAATTCTTATTTATAACTTCTTTGAACTAATTTAATGTTTTCGTAATTAAGAGGTTCTTTGTGTAATACGGCATCACTTGGTTTTCCTTTGTATTCCCAAGCTGCAACGTATGCAAAGTTATCGTCGTCACGAAGTGCTTCTCCTTCTTCTGTTTGATATTCCTCACGGAAGTGACCTCCACAAGATTCGTTACGGTGTAAAGCATCTTTTGCGAACAATTCTCCTAATTCTAAGAAATCGGCAACACGAGTCGCTTTTTCTAATTCCTGATTAAATTCAAAAGCACTTCCAGGAACTTTTACATCTTTATAAAACTCTTCACGTAAAGCAGCAATTTCTTCGATAGCCTCAGTTAAACCTTTAGCGTTACGAGCCATACCTACTTTATTCCACATGATTTTCCCAAGTTTTTTGTGGAAATAATCTACAGAATGTTTACCGTTGTTGTTGATGAATTTATCGATTTGATCTACAACTGCTTTTTCAGCCTCAACGAATTCTGGCAAGTCAGTAGAAATTGGTCCCATTTTAATATCTGGAGCTAAATAATCTCCGATAGTATAAGGTAATACGAAATATCCATCAGCTAAACCTTGCATCAAAGCAGAAGCTCCAAGTCTGTTTGCTCCGTGATCAGAGAAGTTAGATTCTCCAATTGAGAAACATCCAGGAATTGTAGTCATTAAGTTGTAATCAACCCAAGTTCCACCCATTGTGTAGTGAACCGCTGGGTAAATCATCATTGGTGTTACATAAGGATCTTCGTCAACAATTTTCAAGTACATTTGGAATAAGTTTCCGTATTTACTTTTCACTATATCAGTTCCTAATTTAGTAACTAAAGCTTTGTCATTTTCATTCAATCCTTTTACGTGAGCAGCTTCTTTTCCGTAACGTTCGATAGCGGCTGCGAAATCTAAATAAACTGCTTCACCAGTTTTGTTAACTCCAAAACCAGCATCACATCTTTCTTTAGCTGCACGAGACGCAACGTCACGAGGAACTAAGTTTCCAAAAGCAGGATATCTTCTTTCTAAGAAATAATCTCTTTCTTCTTCAGATAAATCAATCGCTTTTTTCTTTCCTTCACGGATTGCTTTTGCATCCTCAAGGTTTTTTGGTACCCAAATACGACCATCATTACGTAAAGACTCAGACATCAAAGTCAATTTAGACTGATGATCTCCAGAAACCGGAATACATGTTGGGTGAATTTGTGTATAACAAGGATTTGCGAAAAACGCTCCTTTTTTATGAATTTTCCAAGCTGCTGTTGCGTTACTTCCCATAGCATTTGTTGAAAGGAAAAATACGTTTCCGTATCCTCCAGAACCAATTACTACCGCGTGAGCAGAATGTCTTTCTATTTTTCCTGTGATTAAGTCACGAGCGATAATACCTCTCGCTTTTCCGTTCACGATTACAATGTCAAGCATTTCGTGACGGTTGTACATTTTGATTTTTCCACGACCAATCTGACGGTTCATTGCAGAATAAGCTCCTAACAATAACTGTTGTCCAGTTTGTCCTTGTGCGTAGAATGTACGAGAAACCAAAGTTCCTCCGAAAGAACGGTTATCTAAAAGTCCGCCATATTCACGAGCCAATGGCACCCCTTGAGCCACACATTGGTCAATAATATTAGCAGAAACCTCAGCCAAACGGTGAACATTTGCCTCACGTGCACGGTAGTCACCTCCTTTTACAGTATCGTAGAACAATCTGTAAACTGAGTCACCGTCACCTTTATAATTTTTTGCAGCGTTGATACCTCCTTGTGCCGCAATAGAGTGTGCACGACGTGGAGAATCTTGGAAGCAGAATGCTTTTACGTTATATCCTAACTCAGCCAAAGTAGCCGCAGCCGAACCTCCAGCCAAACCTGTACCAACAACGATAATATCTAAATTACGTTTGTTAGCAGGGTTTACTAAATTAATATGATCTTTATAATTTGTCCATTTGTCCGCTATAGGACCATTTGGAATTTTTGAATCTAATGCCATTATAATTTATATTAATTATTGAAATGATGAAATAAAGCGATAATTACGAAAGCAGCTGGCACCACAACGGCAAACCATAAACCTACTTTACTTAAAAATCTAGAGTACTTGTTGTGCATTCCCACTGATTGAAGAGAAGATGCAAACCCGTGCCATAAGTGAAATCCTAAAAGGATAAAAGAAACACAGTACAATCCTGTACGAACTGGGCTGTGAAATTTGTGAACTAACTCACCATAATACCTTGTAGCATCTGGCGCTGTTCCAGCTATATATTTATAGCTAACTTCAGGAAACCAGAAATCGTAAAAATGCAATCCTAAGAAAGCCAAAATAACCAATCCAGAAATAATCATATTTCTAGAACTCCAAGAAGCGTTTGCAGCTCCGTTGTATTTAGCGTATGCAATTGGTCTTGCTGCGCTGTTTTGTGCTGTAAGTACAAATCCCATTACGAAGTGGAAAATTACTCCAAATGCCAAAACTGGCTGCATTACATACTGAATCAGCGGATTGTATCCCATAAAGTGAGAAGCTTCGTTGAAAACGTCTTCACTAAGAACGGAAATAAAATTTAAGGTAACATGCAGCGCTAAAAACGTGATTAAGAATATTCCCGAAAGAGCCATTGCTACTTTCTTTAAGATGGAAGCATTCAACTGTGCAGATTGTGCCATAAGTGTTAAGTAGTTTGTTTTAAAAAATTAGACAAAAATAATTCAATTACAAAAGAACTACAACCATTTCGCTGTTATTTATAATGATTTTAAAATAGCACGATTCTACGTATTTTTACGTACAAATTTGAAGCTGCTTAAAAATAATTCACTATAGAAATTTTAAAAACCTGCTTTTTAAGCCTTAAAGAAAAAATTACACACTAAGTAGATTAGGAAATTTTTATGATATTGTTATTTTATTCGAAGATTTGATTTGTTTTCTTCAAAAGTGTTCCTCCGCATAAATTTTATCAAAGTAAAAAATTGTCATTCCACAACATAGTTTTACCTTTAGCCGCTCAAAAAAATAAGAATGAAAACAGGAATTGATGCTATATCATTTGACGTAGCAAACATACATTTACCCATAAAAACTTTGGCTGTTGCCAGAAATATTGAACCCGAAAAACTAGAAAAAGGTCTTGGTTTATTGAAAATGACTTTCCCGGATGTACATCAGGATGCTGTTGTTTTTGGAGCAAATGCTTTAACCAAGCTTATAATTGATAATAAAATTGACCTAAAAGAAATCAGTAGAATCTATGTTGGTACCGAAAGTGGTGTTGACAGTTCTAAACCAATTGCTTCTTATTTAATTAGTTTAATGGAGCAAAAATTTGGTGAAGATTCATTGGCAGAATGCGATGTTGTTGACTTTACATTCGCTTGTATTGGCGGTGTTGACGCAATGCAAAACTGTCTTGATTTTGTAAAATTAAATCCAACCAAAAAAGCAATCGTAGTTACTTCTGATTTTGCAAAATACGATTTGAATTCTGGTGGAGAATATACGCAAGGAGCCGGAGCAGTTGCAATGTTAATTTCTGCAAACCCGAAAATTATTGCTTTTGATGATAATTGGGCAACGAGCACAAAAGGCGTTTTCGACTTCTTTAAACCATACAGAACTATTTCTAAAGAAGAAATCACTAAAAACCCAAACAACGATTCTTGGTTTGATAATTTAGAAGCCGAAATCGAAATCCATAAAGACCAGCCAGTTTTTGACGGACAATATTCAAATCAATGTTATATGGATCGTACGCGCAATGCTTACTTTTCATTCAAAAAATTGAAAAACACAACCGAAACGTTATACAACACTTGGCACAGTATCGTGATGCACTTGCCATATTCTTTCCAAGGAAGAAGAATGTTATCTGAAATATACGCTTTAGACAGTGCTGAAAAAATTATTGCTGATGATATTGCACCTGCAGATTATCAGACAAAAATTAAAGAAGTGGCAAAATCAGATGATTACAGAAGTTTTGTAACCGAGAAATTACAACCTGCTGAATTGGCTTCTTCTTTAATTGGAAACCTTTATACAGGCTCTATTTTCATGGGATTGTTATCGACTTTGGCTCATTTTTACGATACAAACAAAGAAGTTTCAGGAACTAAATTTGGTTTCTTAGCTTACGGAAGCGGATCGAAATCGAAAGTTTTTGAGGGAACAATTCAGCCAGAATGGAAATCGGCTCTGGAGAATGTAAAACTTTTCGAAAATTTAGCAGAAAGCGTAGAAATTGATTTTAACACTTACGAAAGTCTTCATAAAAAAGAACAAAAACAAAGCGTAAGAACTCCGAAAAACGAATGGGTTTTAGACAGAATCGAAAAAGAAATTCCTGTTTTGATTGGAGCGCGTTATTATAAATGGATAGATTAAATTCCAACTTTTGAAATTCCAAATTCCAAATAAAAAACCGAAGCTTAAAACTTCGGTTTTTTATTTAATCGTTTTCTTTTACGTCGTAATGCTCTTTTATTTCAAGCAAGATTCTATATGTGGCCCAAATATTTCTTTCCTTGTTTCTTCTTGCCCAAAAACCATAAATCCATACTGTAGTTAATTGAGTACTATATAAGCTTTCTCCATTTCGATCAGCATTTTCTTTAATTAGCTTTAAAACTGCTGGTGAAACATAAGGCTTAATCTTTCTATAGTAAACCATAGGATGTTTCCCGGAAGGAATCATACTATCGTAAATATTTTCTAAAGCATTCATGTCTGGATCTAATTGATCAATATCATCGCAACTTTTAATAAGGGCATCTACTAATAAATTTAAATTGGAGTCGTAATAAACTTTATTAGATAGGAAAGCATAAATTAAAGGACGGTAATTTTGGAATGTGCCTTCAAGATCTTTTGAATTATACCGAACCATTTTGATTGCATCAAGAATTTTAGGAATATTATTTACTCGAAGTCCCACCTGAATTGACCTTCTAATTTCCATAAAAGACTGGTCTTTTTTCAGCTTCAAAAAATCCGACAAGAAAATCCTAAGAAAATCTTGTGTTTGATACCAATTGTAATTCTCAAATATCCCTTTAGAATAAACTTCCTTCTCTATTTCAGGGTAACTAAAATCTTTAATTCCATAATAATCACCTTCATAATCTCTGACTTTATCAAGTTCTCGACGAATAGTCAAACTATCTATTTCAAAACTGTCTATAACAGCATAGGCAGTATCGGTTCTCATTACTGTCGTCTCATCTACTTCAGGAATTGTTTCTAAATTGTCTACTACTTCATTTTTAGAATACTGAAGTGTCAATAGATTATCGAATCCGATAAATAATGAACCTCCAAAAACAAGCACCGAAAGAAAGATCATTAAAACGGAAAGAATTGGACTCACCTCATTTACAGAATCTTTTATTTTAAGAAAAATAGCAACAAAGAGACTTGCAGCAAATACAATTCCTAAAAAAACAGAAAAACGTATTCCGAAATCCTCATATCCTTTTATTCCGATTTTTAAACTTAAAACTACGCTAACAAGAGAACAAAGAAGTACAATCGAACTGAAAACTACATTTATCAAAAAAGAATTACGCCAGAATTTATCTTCGTTCTTTTCAGCGTTATCATCAGAATCAGAATTAATAACCACTACTATTAATCTTTGAATGACTATTGAAATTCCCAATACAAAAAAAAGAGAAAAACCAATGAGCAGTGAAGAAATTTTTGAAATTACCTTAAAATCAATTCCACCCTGAATAGTATAGAATAAAAAAGCAACTGCAATTAATACGAAAAACTGAACTATTGAAATTATTTTGTACGATTTTATCATTTTCTCTTAAGACATTTATTTGTAATGTGCTTTAATTTCCTTTAATATTTGTGCAGCTTCTTTTACACTTCCATCTTTATTTCTTCTTGCCCAAAAACTGTAAAACCAAACAATATCCGAACTGTTAGAGCAATAAATTTTATTTCGTTTAAGTTCTCTAAGTGCATAAGAAGAGCAATATTTCTTTAACCCAGGCAAGTATCCTCCAATGTTTGTTTCGCTAGAATCTGCTGGATCAATCTCCATAACTCTATAAATTTCATTCAGTTTTTCACTATCTGTACCTACATCATCATAAGCCATTAATAATCCATCTACAATTTCATCCAAATGTTTGCTGTGGTAAGTTTCCTCAGAAAGGACATCATAAAAAATTGATTTATAGTTTTCAAATACTGAATAAAGTTCTTTAGGACGATCTTTTAAATTTTCGATATAATTGAGCAGATAAAAATAAGTGTCTGGTGCATCTGTATTTGGATCCATTTCATTAGACACGAAACTCCTTACGCTTGAAAATTCATCGCCCCAACCTGTTTTGCCACCAAATAAATTTTCTGCTATTGCATTCCATGAATCTTCAAGTCTAGTTTTATCTATTTCTATAGGTTCTTCAAGTTCTTTACTTTTTTCATCATTTTCTTCACTTTCTTCATAATTATCATATCCATCATAATCTCCAACTTCCTCTTCACTTTCTCTTGGTACTTTTCTTTCATTCTTAGCTACTTTATAACTTTCAGATGCCTCAGTAAATTTTTCCATAAAAAGAACGTCACCTGCAATTGAACCACCCAAGATTAAAAAACCGAAGATTAAAATGACAGCACTAAGTGTTTTATTAGTTTTCCAATTGATTCCTGCCGTTAAAAAAAACGAAGCAGTTACTAAACTTATCACAACAACAAGGAAAGCTCTTAAAACTATCGAACCATAAAAAAGTACCGGTTGATCTATAATAATCGAATCTTCACCAGAAATTACAACAGAAAAAACGACAATTGCAACAATAAAAAAAACATTACTGTAAAATGCAAACTTCCAGAAATTCTGCTTTCGTTTTATTTTCAAAACCTCTGCATCATCATGCAGAATATCTTCTTGTTTAGAAAACAAACTGAAAAGCGCAAGAAACAAACCAATACCAAAAATTAGCAGCGGAATCGCATATCCATAATTAAATTCATACGGATGAAGCTGTCTAATTCTAAGTGTTTTTTGTTCTCTGTAATTTGATATGATTAAAATACCTAATAGAAGAATAGGAATAAATTGAAGCAGTAAAACGTTTTTAAAAAACTTAGTTTTTTTATTCATATGAAATATAATAGTGCGTGTAGGAATTTGCTCAAAACTATTAAAAAAAATTTAACTCGAAAAATATTGCTAAAAGTGATTTTTAATTTTCAACATTTTATTCAAAACCTTTGTCAGAGTTTAAAACTTTGACAAAGGTCACAAGACAAGGAAAAAATTATCCAATTATCAAATTGACACATTATCTAATTAAAAAACTCAATCCTTCTTATGCTGTTCCGTATAATTTTGATTTCCTTTAATTCGGTTGTCTTCGGTGTGCATTCCGTTTGCCATTCCTAGCATAAAAGCTGTTATTATAATTATAAATTTTCTTTTTATCCAATGAAGAAGTGGTCGTTTAGATTGCTCCAAACGAGAATTTTTAGTTTGTTTATACATTTTGAAAATGATAAATGATTAGACATTATTGATCATCTATGCTCAGAGGTAAATTTTCTTAAGCGCTGTATAAACTTTTACGGAAATGATTTGAAATGATTATTTCATTTATAAAAACCGACTGATTTATAAATGAGGTTAAATTTTGATAAAGGTGATTTTGTAGTTTAAAAAGCTTTTTAATTTGAAAAGTAAAGACGTTTTCGGTTTTAAGAAAATCCAAAACAATCGAAAATCTTATTTTTTCAAAAGAAACAACTTGTCCGAATTTATATAAACGATAACTTTTAAGATTCGATTCTCTTCTTAAAATTACAAATGAAGATTCGTAATATTCAGCTGATTTTGACTGAGAATATAAAGTACCATCGCTCGCGATCACGACGAAAGTCAGAAAGAGTGCGATTATATATTTTATATGTTTTTTCAATCTTTTGATTTATTGTTTTAGCTCGGCGTTCATTTGTTCAGCCAAAGGCTTGATTTGCTGATTGCTCATCAAATAAGAATTCGCTTCCGAAAACCAATTATTGAAGTTTTTGATATCTTTTTTAATATAATAAGCCTGCAAAATATTATATGCATTTTCAGCATTATACGTTTTATCTGAAACCTCCTTAAAAACTTTACGACATATATCTTCTGCTTCTTTCAGATTGCCATTTTTTGTTTCTGCATAAATTAATTCCTTATTTATATAAGCATCTAAAGGTTCTTTTTTTAATGCAATTTTCAAAATATCAACTGCTTTCTGATATTGTTTTAGGCAATTATAAGAATAAGCCAATTCTACACGAAGGCCTTTATATTCAGGGTCAATTTCCTGAGCTTTTTCCAGATACTCGAGCGCTTTTTCGCATTCGTTCCAGCCATTGTACATAAAACCCCATCTGTAAAGCCTATCTACAGAACCTTCATCAGTTTTATAACTTTTCAGCCACTCCGGTACTTTTGGAATATTTAATTCTGAAAATTTTGAGTCTGGAATAAATGCCACTAATACATTATTAGGTTGCAAGCGATATTTCATCTGTCCATCAATCTCTCTTCTTTTTGGAATAAACTTTCCTGTTGGATCTATTTTAAATGTTCCTTCATAATCAAAAGTCAATCCTGCTTGCGAATCGATATAGATAAATCCGTATGGATGAGAACCTGTACTATCTGCTGAAAATGCCACCCATTTATCTTCGCTTTGAACAAATTTTTTATCAAACTGAATTTT
Organism: Flavobacterium notoginsengisoli; assembly: GCF_014207905.1. Taxonomy (GTDB): domain Bacteria; phylum Bacteroidota; class Bacteroidia; order Flavobacteriales; family Flavobacteriaceae; genus Flavobacterium; species Flavobacterium notoginsengisoli_A. The sequence continues at coordinate 188,107 of NZ_JACHLB010000001.1, forward strand.
GTCTTGCGCAAAAACCTGAGATACACAAACTAAAACAAGTAAAGTAAAAATCTTTTTCATACTTAAATTTGATTGCTTAAAATTATAAAGTCCATTCAAATATATAGATTTCATTTCACTTTTTTAATATCATTCTTACAAATCAGCAATCCCAATCCTAAAACAAAAACCGCACAACTTAAAACCATCAAAATTCCATTTTTCAAAGCAAAAAAGGAAATCCCAACAGCAACTGCCCCAAGAATTACCATTAAAGATTTTACAGTTTCTGTTTTTATAAAAGTAAAGGCATGAACCGCCAAACCAAGAAAAAGCAACGACGGACCAACGGCCACAAACGGATAAAAAAGCAATGGCGAATTACTAATATGCTGACTTAATTCGGCTTTTTCAATTTCGTTATTTCCATAACTTGACATTATAAAATCGATTGTACAAAGTCCGATATGCGCAATAACGCCTAAAGTTGTCAAAACAGAACCCACTTTATTAATCTTTGTTTTAGGAAATGCATCATTAAAAGACAATAAAAAACAAGCGCCAATTAAATTAAACCAATGCGCAAAATCTATCGATTCGCTTAAACTCGGCAATAGTTTAGAAAAGAATAAATAACTGATTAGGAAAAATACTAATCCGATAAGGCAACGTTGTTTTGTATTCATAATTTACTTCCTAAAATTTTATTATTTATAAATCGTAAACTTATTATGGCTCAAAGTAAAACCCAAATTCTCATAAATCGCCACATTCTCTACTCGCTTTTTATTTGTTGTTACTTCGATACTTTTTAGAGCATTTTTCTCAGCGAAAGTCAAAATCTCATTTATCAATAATCTTCCAACGCCTTGCCCGCGATATTTTTGATGGATAAAAAACTCTTGGATTTCTCCAACTGCTCCACAATGATGTAAAAGATTTTGAGTATGAAAGCTAATAAAACCTAAACCTTCTGTTTCGTTTTCGGCAATTAGATACAGATTTTTAAGGTTTGAAATATTTTCATTGAATATTATTTCGAAAACTTCAAAATCTAAAACTTCGTTTTCTAGTTCGCAGATTGATTTGTAAACGAAGTCCAAGTCTTGGATTTGGATTTTTCTGATTTTGATTTTTGAGCTCATAATTCTATCTATATTTTAGAAACAAAATCAATCCTGCTATTAAAAAATGAATTATAGAAATCACCAACAATGTTTTAATTTTATTAAAAGCTTTATCATACAAGAGTCCATAAATTGGAAATTGTATTAGAGCAAAAAAACAAAAAAGAAACTCAACATCTAGTGACAAAAAAACAGATGCCCAAGGAAACAGAACAATCAATTGATCTGTAAATCCGTGACCACCACCCGAAATAATTATTGAGCCAATTAAAATCATTGGAGTCGCAATACTCAAATTAATTGTCCATTTATACTTTGACATTTATTTTTCTTTATTTTTTTCTAAATCGAAAATAAGAATTAAAATAATACTATTCTGATTCTGAAATGGTAAGTTGGTGGGGTTTTCAATCTTTGTCGAGTTACTTGCGATCCTTCGACTTCGCTCAGGAAGACAAAACAGGATACAAACTTTGCGTCTTTGCCAGCAAAATCTATTGCGTGCTTTGCGTAAATCTTAGCGCTCTTTGCGGTTAAAAAAACACATCGCAATTAGAACCAAAACAAATAAGAAAACTTTAATAAATCTATTATACGCCACTTCTTCAAAAATCATTAATTTTGAAATTCGAAGTTCAAAAAACAAGTTATTATGAAATATCATCAAATAAACAGCGCACTTTTTGTAAAAAACCGCAAAAAATTCATGGCAGAAATGAAACCAAATTCAGTTGCCGTGTTCAATTCAAATGACATTTACCCAATTAGTGCCGACAGTACTTTACCGTTTGCACAACACAGAGATATTTTTTATCTGAGCGGTGTAGATCAAGAAGAAAGTGTTTTGCTTTTGTTTCCAGATGCTCCTTATGAGCACCAAAGAGAAATTCTCTTTTTAAGAGAAACCAACGATCATATTGCCGTTTGGGAAGGTGAAAAACTGACTAAAGAACGTGCTTTTCAGGTTTCAGGAATTAGAACGGTTTATTGGTTGCAAGATTTTCATAAAGTTTTGAACGAAATGATGACGTACGCTGATACGATGTACATCAACACCAACGAACATTACCGTGCTACAGTTGAAACAGAAACTCGTGAAGCTCGTTTTGTAAAATGGTGGAAAGAGCGTTACCCAGCTCATAATGTTGCAAAAAGCAACCCAATTTTACAAAGATTGCGTTCTGTGAAAGAAAGCGAAGAAATCGATTTGATTCAGCATGCTTGTGATATTACAGAAAAAGGTTTCCGAAGATTATTAGGATTCGTAAAACCAAATGTTACTGAATACGAAGTTGAAGCTGAATTGGCTCACGAATTTATCCGTAACCGTTCTAAAGGTTTTGCTTATACACCAATTATCGCTTCTGGAAACAATGCGAATGTTTTGCATTATATCGAAAACAATCAGCAATGTAAAGAAGGGGATTTATTATTATTGGACGTTGCAGCAGAATATGCAAATTATTCAAGCGACATGACAAGAACAATTCCAGTTTCAGGACGTTTTACAGATCGTCAGAAAGCGGTTTACAATGCCGTTTTAAGAGTTAAAAATGAAGCTACAAAAATGTTGACACCAGGAACGCTTTGGAAACAATATCATGTTGAAGTAGGTAAAATCATGACTTCTGAATTACTTGGTTTAGGTTTATTAGACAAAGCTGATGTTCAGAACGAAAATCCAGAATGGCCAGCATACAAAAAATATTTCATGCACGGAACTTCTCACCACATGGGATTGGACACGCACGATTACGGATTGCTTCACGAACCAATGAAAGCGAATATGGTTTTTACGGTTGAACCAGGAATTTATATTCCAGCAGAAAAATTCGGAATTCGTTTAGAAGATAACGTTGTGGTTCAGGAAAAAGGAGAACCTTTCAACTTAATGAGAAACATTCCAGTTGAAGCTGACGAGATTGAAACTTTAATGAATGAATAATAAATAAAGGCTGTCCGCTAATTTTCGGACAGCCTTTTGTTTTTTATTAAGCCCCAGCGGGGCTAAATATTTATAGAAATTCAATCATGCAGATACAAAAGCTCCAGCGGAGCGAAATATAATAGCATGGTCAAAAACATATGTCGCTCCGCTGGAGCTTTATCACTTATAATAAATAGATTTCTATAAATATATGGCTTCTCCGAAGCCTAAGCTGATAAATGATAGACATTAAAAAAAAGCCCTTAATAAATTATTAAGGGCTTTTTTTTATTTTATAAATCGGTTATTATCCGATTTTTGAGATTTGTACGTCTAATTGGAATTTACCAGCTGCTTCGTTTTCATCTATTAAGTCGAAAAGTTCTAAAGCTCTTCTAGCATTTTTCTCTTCTTCTCTTTGCTCAGCAACATACCACATCATAAAATCTTCTGTAGCATAATCGTTTTCAGCTCTACATTTTGCGATTACTTTATTAACCGCTTGTGTAACTGCAATTTCATTTTGCAAAGCAATTTCGAAAACTTCTCTTAGAGAAGCAAATTCTTGCTGTACTTCTGGAATAGATGGCGTTACTGCAATCCCTCCCATATCTGTAATATATTTGAAAACTTTTAGAAAATGCTCTCTTTCTTCTTCAGCTTGTTTGTATAAGTAAGAAGCTGTATTAGCATAACCATTTCTATCTAACCATGCAGCCATAGCTAAATATTTGTTAGAAGCATCGCTTTCTAATTTTGCTTGTAAGTTCAATATATTTTCTACACCTTCAACTAATGAAGTACGTGTTCTAAGTAAATCTTTCATAACCTTTAATTTTTATAGGTGTAAAATTACTAAAATTAAAGGAGACAGCCCTAACTGCCTGAAAATTTGGATTTAATCTAAGTAAGAATCTAAATAAGCTCTACGTTTACCATATTGCAAAGCATAGAATGCAGATTAAGAGTAAATTTAGTTCCGTTTAGTAAATCTCTCAACTGCACTATTTCGCAGATGGTCAGATTTCTCGAAAAATTTCTTTTTGTAGTTTCGATCAGCTGTGCGTCTGATTGGTCAGATAAGTCATAAAGCATATTCAAAATGTCAACGCTGTTCACCTTTCTTTGAAAAATCAAAAAATCGTGAATCTTATAACTTGACACAGTATCAACAAAATTGATAATAATACTATTGGTCAAATCACATTGATAACTGTATCCTTTTTCGGTTTCAAATAATACTTTGGTGGTCAAATCACTAACTAACATTCTAATAAAATATGATAACGGTGCAAAAATATATAATTTAAAGTAATTAAACACATAATTAAGACTAATTTAAAATAACAAAAATTGTTAATCTATTTAAAAATAAATGAAGCACACAAAAAACTGTAACATTCTAAAGGAGTTTTAGTCTAATTCTGAAAACAAATAACTAAAAAATTATGCAAGCGCACGAAATAGATTATCAGATTTTTGGAGAAGAAATGCAGTATGTGGAGATCGAACTGGATCCGCAGGAAATTGTAATTGCCGAAGCCGGCAGTTTTATGATGATGGAAAACAATATCCAAATGGAAACCATTTTTGGAGATGGTTCTCAACAACAAGGTTCAGGCTTATTTGGCAAGCTTTTAAGTGCTGGAAAAAGAGTACTTACCGGCGAAAGCTTGTTTATGACAGCATTTTTAAACCAAGGAAACAGTAAAAGTAAAGTTTCATTCGCATCGCCTTATCCAGGAAAAATACTTCCGATTGACTTAACAGAATTTCAAGGGAAATTTATCTGCCAGAAAAGTTCGTTTTTATGTGCAGCCAAAGGTGTTTCTGTCGGAATAGAATTTTCTCAGAAACTGGGACGCGGCTTATTTGGCGGTGAAGGTTTTATAATGCAAAAAATCGAAGGAGACGGAATGGCATTTGTACATTCTGGAGGAACAATGGCTAAAAAAGTATTAGGCCATGGTGAAGTTCTAAAAGTAGATACAGGCTGTATCATTGGTTTTACCAAGGATGTAGATTATGATATTGAATTTATTGGAGGAATCAAGAATTCAATATTTGGTGGAGAAGGATTATTTTATGCTACTTTAAAAGGTCCTGGAACAGTTTATATACAATCATTGCCATTCTCAAGATTGGCTGACCGAATTATCGCATCGGCACCAAGATCTGGTGGAAACAGCCGCGATGAAGGAAGTCTTCTTGGCGGACTAGGAAATCTTCTGGATGGAGATAATCGATTTTAATTGATAAAATGGCTTTCAGAAATGGAAGCCATTTTTTATAAAAAGTAAGGGCAGATCTTTCGACCTGCCCTAAAACACCTAACCAAAAGTGTCCTTAATATCCATTATTACCAAATTCTTTGGCATTTGAAATTGCATCTAAAAATGATCTCGGAATTGGCCTAACAATATGTTTACCATCAACAAAATTTGCTCCAGCAATTGGATTTGTTTGTTCTAAATAGGTTTTAGTCAATTTTCCAGTACGTTTTAAGTCAATCCATCTGGTGTGTTCGCCAGATAATTCTCTTGCTCTTTCTTTTAAAATAAAATCAATATTCATTTGTCCGCTTGACACTAACATTTCATTTTCTCTAGAAGTTATTGCGGCTCTTTTTCTTAAAGTATTTACATAAGTTAAAGCTTTTGTTTGATCACTATTTAAAATTGCCGCTTCAGCCGCAATCAGATACACTTCTCCCAAACGGATTATAGGAATATCTCCCAACCAATATTGATTACTTTGACAATACAATGCTGCAGAAAATTTTCGCATCGCTGGAAAAATATTGATAAGATTTGGATCGTTTGGATACATTGTCGGATCTTTATATTTATTAGTTCCAGGTTCAAAAATATCGCTCGGATCTGCAACCAAAACTGGCATTTTGCTCTTAACCGTAGGATCGATATTCCAGTTAGGAGTAAAAACAGCTAGACCTTCATCATTATTCATATTAATTTGCTCTTCGATTCTTTGAGAATAAAAATTTACTGTTGGAAGCGCCTGAGCTAAAGTATTTTTAATTGTATAACCTACTACAGAAGCATCTTTCTTGTAAGCAGTTGCCATTGTTTGTGTAATCGTTTTATTTGCTGCAGCATAAAATTTAAAAGTAAAAGTTTCTGCAAAACGAGTATCTGCTGGCGATTGTACTGGAGAAAAAATCTCAGTCAACAAATATTTACTTGGTTTTAACATACGGCTGTTGGCTCTTCCGTAAAGAATACTGGTTGCACCTGCTCCCCATTCTGCTCCTCTCGTTGCTAAATCAGGCAAATAATACTGTCTTGTTCTTCCTCTATTAAATCCTTCCGGATTCAGACCACCTGGATCGATTCCTTGAGTGAATAAAAATTCTGTGTTTTTCTTATTATTGTTACCGTCCCAAAGTTTCTTAAACCCTGAATTGGTATTGTCACTTAAATATAAGGCAGTATTATATTTTGAAGCATTATTAATTAATTCTTCAGCAGTTTCTAAGGCAAGTCTGGCATATTCAGAAACCTCTCCTAATCTAGTTCTTTGCAGATATACTTTTGCCAATAACCCATAAGCCGCTTTTCTAGCAACTCTTCCCTGTAAAGTTTGCTGCAACGGAAGATTTGCACAGGCAAATTTTAAATCTTCAATAATTAAGTCGTAGAACTCTTTTTCAGAACTACGAACTGGCGCATTATCAGCTCCTTCGATAATCGAAGATTTTGTTCTTAAAACAACACCTCCGAATTGCTCTACGAGTATAAAATTACTGAAAGCTCTCAGAAAATAAACTTCAGCTAATTTTGCATTTAATTCTTCTGTAGAAGAATATCCCTTAACATCTTTAGCATAATAAATAGCAGTATTGCAAAGATTAATAGTGGTATATGCCGTTCCCCAAATTACTTTAATATTTCCATCGTCTGGATTTAATTGGCTGGCATATTGGGCATAACCAATTCCGCTCGTACTTACGTTTTCCCACGAGTCGGTTCCAGCTTCTGTTGGCGCTATGTAATCTACTTTTCCGTGCAGGAAATAAAGATTTTCATAACAACTATTAACTAATCCTTCAAATCCTGGTCTTTCACTATAAGATTTATCTAAAGAAACAGTGGTAAGGTTTTTTTCGTCTAAACTGCATGATTGTAAACCAATCATCAAAAACATTAAGACAACTATTGATTGTAAGTTTATATACTTTTTCATGATACTATAATGATAAATTAATACCAAAAACAACTTGTTTAAATAATGGAAATGAATCTGATCCGCCGCTTTCTGGATCTACATTTTTCAATAAATGGCTACGACTAAAAACAAAAGGATTATAAGATGTTGCATAAAGTCTTAAACTATTCAAACCTGCTTTCTTAAGAAAATCTTCTGGCATGGAGTAGCCAAGAGTAATATTTTTGATTTTTATATAAGATGCATCAACAAGTTCTAATGCCGATTGAAATTGTGTATTAAAACTACCGCCTGGCCTTGGGAAATCGTTTGTTGGATTATCTTGTGTCCAATAACTGTAAGTTTCCGGCTGCGCTTCTTTGTTCCAATAACCTAAAACTTGAGCACGCATCATACCGCCATATCTACCATTGACAAATACCGTAAAATCAAAATTTTTGTATTTGAATGTATTTTGTAAACCAAAGAAAAAATCTGGAACATTGTTTCCTACAATCATTCTATCTTTTGTTGAATAAACATGCACTCCATTATCAGATACCCCGTTGGCATCTACCTGCGGAACGGTCTGCAGTTTGATATCTCCAGGTTTTGCACCGTACAAAGCAGCTTCTGTTTCTTGGCCTAACTGCCATATTCCTATTTTTTTATAATCATAAAACACACCTCCTGAAGCTGGAGTTTGCCCGATGAAAAGCCCTTCCGAAATTAATTCGTTTACAGTTAAGTTTCCTAAATCAATATTGGTCAGCTTTTCTGTAGCATGTGTGTAAGTAAATGAAGTATTCCATTTGAAATTTTCAGTCTCAATATTTCTCGTATTTATAGAAAGTTCAAAACCTCTATTTTGCGAAGTTGCAATGTTCGAAGTCTTTTTATAAGGTGTTTTAGCATCATAACCTCCAGAACTAGTTGGAAGACGACGATCCCATAAAATACCATCGGTATTTGTCCAGTAATATTCGGCTACAAGATCTATTCTATTTTTCAAGACAGAAACATCTAGACCTAAGTTAGTATTTGTAGAACGCTCCCAAGTTAAGTCAGGATTTGAAATATGCTCAGTTGGCACATACATTGGCAAAGCTGTACTTCCGCCAAGAGAAAGACTGCTGGTTTTGGTTGAAGTACGCGTTAAACTAGAATACGGATCAATATTTGCCGATCCAGAAACACCATAACCTAATCTCAGTTTTAAATTATTCAACCAAGAACTTGTTCCCTGCATAAAACTTTCATCACTAATGCGCCAAGCCACAGATGCTGACGGAAAAGATGACCATTTATTACCTTCGGCTAATGGAGAAACTCCATCCCAACGATTCGTTAATTGAAATAAATACTTCCCTTTAAAACTATAATTAAAACGCCCAGCAAATGACATTCTGTTGAACTGACTGTAAGTATTCATTCTCGTGGTTAGATTTTTTACAGATGCCATATTATAAAATTGGAAATCATCGTAATCTATACCATTTCCGCCTAATAAAGTTCCTTCTGATCTGCTATCTGCCCATGAAGTAATTCCTGTCAAACCAAAATCGTGATCTTTACCAAGCTTAAAATTATAATTTAAGATGTTTTCCCAAATATAACTGTAAGCCAAATTCATATTATAAGTTGCCTCACTAGCCGTTCTGCCTTCTGTAAGCAAATTATATGAATTTTTGTTTTGAAAAGTTCCCGCTCTGCTTCCTGAAAATCTAGTTCCTAAATTAGATCTTAACTTAAAATTTTTAGCAAATTCAAATTCTAGATATGGATTAAACTGAACATTATAACTTAAAGATTCGTTGGCAAAAGCTCCCGGATAATTATTGGCCAAAATACTAATGTTATTAGGATCTCCTTCTATAGGATAAAGATTTACAACACCATTTTCATCAAACGGAACTCCAAGCGGATAAACACTGTATGCTTTATTAATTCTACTATTTGTAGTGCTATTTTTTCGATAATTCATAATCAACTGGAAACCAGTTTTAAATTTATCGCTGAATTTAATATCTGCTCCTCCTCTTGAATTAAAGCTGTTTACTTTATCATTTTGATAAATTCCTTCTTCGCCTACATATCCTAAAGAAAAATAACCTTGCACTTTTTCAGACCCGCCTCTCATAAAAAGATTGTGGTTTTGCTGAGTTCCTACCTGTAAAGTTTCATCAATCCAATTTACATATTGACCTTTTTCGATCGCAGCAACTGCCGACGCATTCAATCCTAAATCGGTTAAGTTTGTAGCCTCATATCCATTATCTAAATAGAATCGATCGCGTTTATAGTTTAACCATTTGTCTCCTGTAAGTGGAGCAGGGAACGAAGAGAAACCATTTAATCCGAAATAAGTATTAAAGTCAATTTGAGTTTTTCCTGCCTTTGCTTTTTTAGTGGTAACAATAATAACTCCATTGGCTCCTGAAGAACCATAAATAGCAGTTGATGAAGCATCTTTTAAAACATCAATGCTTTCAATATCATTAGGATTCAGATTATCTATACTTGAAGGAATTCCATCCACAATATACAAAGGATCTTGACTAGCCGTTAAAGATCTGTTTCCTCTTAATAAAACTTTTGGAGAAGTTCCAGCTTGTCCAGATCCACGTTGTATATCCAAACCCGAAACTCTCCCTTGAAGCGCTTCCATTGGACTTAAAACTGGACTTAAAACAATATCCGTTGATTTTACTGTTGCTACGGCTCCTGTTAAATCTTTTTTCTTGACAGCTCCATAACCAACAATTACAACTTCATTTAATGCTGAATTTTGTTCGTTTAAAATTACGCTCAAAGATTTACTTTGACCAACTGTTACTTCTTTATTCTCAAATCCAATAAAAGAAAAAACTAAAACACTATTTGTTCCATTTACACGAATTGTAAACTTTCCGTCTAAGTCAGTTGATACTCCATTTTTACTTCCTTTTTCATTAACATTGGCTCCTGGTATTGGCATATTTCTCGAGTCGGTTACTACTCCAGTAATTTCAATACCTTGTTCAAAAATTGCTTTCTGGACTACATTTTTTTCTTGAAAATTTGTCTGTTGTTTCTTTTTCACCAAAAGAATCTGCCGATCATTTATACTATATGAAATGTCTGTATTCTTAAACACTTCATCTAATATTTCAGCAATTCCTTTTTTCTTAACATTAATAGTAATCTTTCGATCCAGATCAACTACACTGCTTTCAAAAAGAAATCTGAATTCTGAAACAGACTCAACTTTATTAAATAGCTTTTCAACTGGAGCATTATTTATATTTAATGTCAATTTTGTATTTTGTGAATAGACACCTGCTTGAATTTTCATCAAAGAAAGCATCACTAGTATCGTGGTTAGTTTCATTTTAAGACTAATTTTAGGCAAATAAGGACTAAGCCAATTCCTCTTAATTATTTTTTTCATAATTTTGGATTGATTTTAAATGATTTAATTTCGAAACGTCGTTTAAAAACACATTACTGAATCGGGAAATATTGGTAGTATTTTCCGATTTTTTTCTTCGTGTGTTTTTCAAAAAAATAAGACTCTCATTTCATAAATTGGTTGTTTGGTTGGTTAGTAAATTAGTTAGTATATTTTTATGTGCTTTCCTTCTTTTTTATAAGTAAAGCCTTGAATTTTACTCATTGTTTCTAAAACCTTGTCAATACTTTCGATATTCTTATTAAAACTGGCATTAAACTTTTTATCCAAAATATCATTTCTATGATTCTCAATAGTGACGTCATAAGTGCGCTCCAGTTTTATGATAATATCTCTAAAGGCTGTTTTTCTAAAAACAATTTCTCCATTTATCCATTCTGTATAAAAACGAGTATCAACTTTATCTACCGTTATTGCTGTATTTTTATTATTCCAAGATCCTTTTTCACCCGGTACCAGCATTGTTTTTTTATCGACATTTTCAACATCAGATAAACTAACCGAACCTTCGACCAAAACGGTATTGATATCCGAATCTTCTTTATAAGAACTAACATTAAATTTGGTTCCTAACACTTTGACATTAATGCCTCTAGTCTTCACAATAAATGGATGAATCTTGTCTTTCTCCACATCAAAAAAAGCTTCTCCCTCTAAAACAACTTCTCTATTATGTCCTTTAATAAATTGAACCGGATATTTTAAAGACGAACCTGCATTTAAGTTTACAGAAGTTCCGTCAGAAAGCATCACTTTAAAAGTTTTCCCGTACGGAATTTTTATTTCATTGTAAACCAGTTTATTCATCGCCTTGTCCGAACGATAATTAATTTCATTTTCTTTTTGAGAAGCAACCACTTCTCCATTTTTTTTGATGATCTGTTGTTCTCCATTTGGATTTAAAACTTGAATATCTCCGTTTTCTAAAACCAATTGAATTGCATCAGAAGGCACTTCAATAGTAGTTTCTTTTACATTTTTGTATTGAAAAACATAAACCAAGCCCAGCAAACAAATTAATACTGCGGCATATTGAAGCATTTTTCTCCAATTGATAACAATTGTTTTTTTATTAGTATTTAATTCCTGTTTGAGCTCTTCCCAACTTTCATCTACATCTATAGATTCTGCATACGATAATGCTTCTTCGAGCATTCCGTTACTTTTAAGATTTTCTATTAATTCCTGTTCTTCAGAACTTAGCGATGCCATTTTAGAAGCATCGAGATTTCCCTCAGACGTGATTTTCCTCAGGACATTAATCAATTTAGAATTTGGAGTCATTGTTTTTTATATAGTGGTTTGTATTATGTTAGAAAAAAAGTTTTTTAGGGTGACAACAAATCAAAAAATTTTGATTTTTTTTACACATAGTGAAAAAAAATTAAGTTTTTATTTTACATTTGACACTGTGTAATCCATTACAAAACAATAAATCCTATTTTTAAATGTTAAATCATAAAGATTTTAAAATATTTGAAGCTTTATATAAAGAACATTTTGTCTTTTTCTCTCTAGTGTCTTTTAACATCGTTAAAGACAAAGACGTAGCAAAAGACATTGTCCAGGATTTTTTTACTTATTTATGGGAAAAAGAAGAAGCCCTTAACGTAACTAGCACATTTAAGGCTTACGGAACAAAGGCAATAAAAAATTTAAGTCTGCAATATTTAGAAAAAAACAAAACAATTAGCCTTCAGCAAAACAAAATCACAATTCCTAAATCAGAAGAGCCAATTGTTTTTGAAAATACAGACGAAAATAAAAAACCAAAAATTCAAACCTTAATAGAAAAAATTCCTCAAGCCAGAAGAGAAATCTTTATGCTGCATGTTGTTGAAGGACTTAGTTATGCAGAAATTGCAGAAGACCACAATATTTCTATAAATACAGTCAAAACACAAATGAAAAGAGCCTATGCTTCTTTAAGATAATCACAAAATACTTCTCTCCTAAATTTCACCTTATATTTCATATGGCTAATAAAATAGCGTATTTTTGCTATATAAATTTTCCATTTTGAATCAAATATTTTATAAAAACACAAAAATATCCTATACCGATATCGGAAAAGGAAATGCAATAGTTTTACTTCACGGTTTCTTAGAAAACAAAAAAATGTGGACAGAATATGCCGATTTTTTTTCGAAAACGCATCGAGTTATTACTATTGACTTATTAGGACATGGCGAATCTGATCCTTTAGGCTACGTTCATGAAATGGAAGAAAATGCCAATGTTGTTAACGAAGTTTTGGAATTTCTGAAAATCGAAAAAGCAATAATTTTAGGGCATTCGATGGGTGGTTATGTTGGTTTGGCTTTCGCCGAATTATATCCTCAGAAAATTCAAAAATTAGTTTTACAGAATTCAACTTCAAGAGAAGACAGTTCAGAAAAAAAGACCAATAGAACTCGTGCTATAAAGGCTGTAAAACAGAATTATGTAAGTTTTGTTAGTCTTGCGATTGCAAATTTATTTAGTGAAAACAACAGAACACGATTAGCTGAAGAAATTGAAAAAGTAAAAACTGAAGCTTTAAAAACACCTTTGCAAGGAATTGTGGCTTCTTTGGAAGGAATGAAAATTCGCAAAGACCGCGAATGGCTTTTACAAGAAAACAGATTTCCGGTTTTATTAATTTTAGGGAAAAAAGATCCTGTTCTAAATTACGAAGAAAGCATTTCACAAATTGAAGATACAACTGCTGAACTTGTTTCTTTTGAAGACGGACACATGAGTCACATAGAAAACAAAGAAGAACTCAAAACCATTTTATTAGATTTCTTCCAATAAATATAAAATCAAAAAAGGCCATTTCTAACCGAAGTTGAAATAGCCTTTTTCTCATTTTTGGGGGCAAATGTTATTATAATTTAGACGTAATATCTTTTTTGTATTTAGACAAAGTCGCTCTTGTTAAACCAAGATTTGCTTTTGTAGAATCTACTGCTAAATAAATAAAATATCTTCCATCTTCAGACAGATCAATAATATGAATCTGATCTGTTAATGTAATCAAGATATCGTTAATATTCTGATTTAGACCTAAAGCTCTAATTGCATTCAGCTTAGCTTTTACAACTTCTAAATTGTAAGCCGAAGCCAATTCTGGATCAAAATCAGGTTTTACAGTCAATGAGCAATAAGACATTCCTGTCTCAACTTCTGTAACTGAAACTGCAATAAATCCGTTTACATTATCTTTTAAATCGTTTTGGAAATTTTGTAAAAAATCTGACATGTGTATTTTAATATTGGTTTAAAATTAATTACTGAAAACAGAGTCCATTCTGCGAAGCAATAGCCCCATTTTACTTAGATCTTTAGAAAGTAGCGCAATGCAGTTATCATCTTGATTTTTTGTTGCCACAACAATGCCGTCATTATTTTTAATCATAACTTGTTTAAGGTCACCATTGTTTACGTCTTCAGACATTTCTAAGCACATTTTCAAGATCATTCCGATCATTGCAGCAACATTTCCGTCGTATTCTAAATTAACAGACTCATTTAAGATTCCATCAATATTAAAACTTAAGCCAGATTCTGCCCCAGTTTCTTCTACTAGTGTTTGTAAATCAATCATATTCTATTATTTTGTCATGTTTTTGGAAGGGTCAAAGATATTTTTAATCTCAAGATTTGTCAGCTAAACACTTGTTAAAAAAATAGACATTCCAGCTTACAGAGTAACTTTTATTCATCACATAACTAAACCTATTTTTTTGCAAAAAATCTGCAATAAAAATTAACATAAAAAACAAATTATATTAAAAACATAACTTTTCTTTTCATAAAGCTCATTTCTAAAATTAACATTTACAGAATGTTGCATTTACAAAAACTTTTTCTATAGCTTTGCAAAAAATTGTACAAATGAAAACTGTTGACGAATTACGCTTTGACTTAAATGTAAAACTGCTAAAGTTTAGAAGATATCGTATTGAAAACGGCCCTATCAACAATACCAGTTCTGAAGGAAGTTCTAAAAAAGGTTTCTTTAAAAAAATATTTAGCTAAAAGCATTCTAACAAAAAAGCTGAACTTTAGAATATTCCTTCTAAAAAAGTTCAGCTTTTTTTATTTTCAGACAACATTTTGTTTAACTATAAACAAATAAAAATGTCTAACTAAGCAAGGTATTTATTTCGAATTAACTGATATTTAAAGACATATATAATTTTAGACTTTAACTTTTTTCTTCGAAAGGAATAGTAATATCAAATATTTCACTCAACAGATTAGCAATTTCATCTAAATAAGAATTCATAATTTCTGACGTTACTGTCGTATTCAATTCTTTTTCTTCTTTATAACCAAAAGGCAAAAATCCTGATTTTAGATTTTTAAACGAAATAATTCCAACTTCAACTGGCAGATTTCCTGCTTCTTTTTCAAACATAAAAGCATAAGCCAATACTTGAATAATTTTATCGTTTTTAAGCTCCTGAGTCAATCCATTCCATGTTTTCAATATTACATTCGATTTCTCAACTTTCCCTGTCTTATAATCTATAATTCTAATTTTTCCATCTCGTTGCTCAATTCTATCAACATTTCCTTTAATTAAAACTGGAAAAGGCAATTTCGGATGAATAAATTCTCTCTGAAAAGTTTGCTCTAAGGCTATAATTCTTATCGCTTCGTCATTTTTTATCGACTCCAACTCCATTCTTAAAAAATTAGAAACATTACGTTTAGCAACTTCAAAAGCCAAAAGGTTTCTTCCTTTTTTAATTTCGCCCTCCTTGTAAACCAATTTAAATTGTTTTAGGACTTCATCATCCAATAACTTAAAACAATTTAAAATATCATTCTCCGAAATAAATTTTCCAATAAAAGGAAAATATAAAGCTTTTAAAGTTTCATGAATAATGGTCCCTAAAGTATTTAAAGCGATATTTTCCTCAACCTCTTCCACTTCACGAATTCTCAATATTTTTTGGAAATAAAAATCAATCGGATTTCTAATGTATGAAGTCAATGCAGAAGGAGAAAAACCAGCTTCAGCTATTTCTTTCAAGCGAAGCATAACTGCTTCAGATTTCGCAACCGAAATAGGCTCGTTAGCTGTATTTGGAAGATCTGGATTATAAATATCAAGTGTAATATGATGACTAGCTTTTTTTTCTACTTCTAATTGCGTGATAAAACGACTTCTCTCACCAGCATCTAATCCATCATTTTCAGTATTATAAATCAAATAAATATTTTTTGCTCTTTGCAACAAATGATAAAAATGATAGGTATAAATTGCATCTTTTTCCTTAAAAGTCGGCAGACCCAATTCTTTTTTTACGTCATAAGGAATAAACGAATTTTGAGATTTCCCAGCAGGAAATTTCCCTTCATTCATCGAAGTAATAATAACCGTTTCAAAATCAAGAACACGACTTTCTAAAACTCCCATTATTTGCAAACCTCTTAACGGCTCTCCTTCAAATGAAACTTCTGCTAAATCTATAATCTGCTTATAAATAGCATGAAGCGTATCAATATTATCAATATGATTGTGTTTAGAATAATAGTTTATTAGTTTATTGACCACTTTAAAAACACCATAAACAAATGCTTTTGCTATTTTTTCTTCTTCGTTGTCATTACTAAAATGCTGTTTAATAAGAATTAGTAGAGAAGAAATATTATTCAAAACAGCAATAGAGCCGTTTTCCCATTTTTCAAATAACAAATTAAAAAACGAAGAATACTCTGGATGAAGTTCTAAAATTTTCTGATGTGTAATGAAAGTGTAATTATTTTCTTTGATAATTTTCACTAATTTTTCAGCATGCGCATAAGGTTCAACCAATGGATGCGTTAAGATATCCAAAACATCTTTGTAGTAAAAAACATAGCTAGCACCTTTTCGAGATAGTGCATTAGTATGCATTTTAAACAACTTAGCAACAAAAATTTGCGACGGATTATTCTTGCCCGAATATCCCATTGTAATATTCAAAGCTCCAACAGATGCAGGTAGAGAATATAACACTGGAACTAATAAATTTTCTTCACCAAGCACAACTGCCACCTTATCCAAAGAAGCTGAAGGATCTTGCTCAATTAAATTTTCGATAATAGCTCCCGCAAGCTTAGCCTGTCCTATAGTCTTTGGAGTTCCTATAATTTGAATATTTTTTGATTGAGAAAAATCGTCTACAATCCAATCAAAATCATTTGTTTTATAATATTTCCAACTTTCTTTAAAACGTCTTAAAAACAGTCCAGCATCATGATAAGGATCATTTAAAAATGTTTGATCTGAATCCCAATAAATTTTTGCTTGATCTAAAGCCAATAAATGTTGCACAATTTTTTCTTCTGCAGCATTTAAAGCATTGAATCCTGCAAAAACAAAAGTGCGATTACCAATTGTATTCGAAAAATGATTCAAATTATTAACCGCTTCTCTATAAATTAATCCTTGATAACCAATAGATTTAAACAATAAATGATTGTATAGAGAATCATAATAAAGAGGAAGTAATTTCCAGAAATCAATATAGTTTTCCAGAAGTTTAGTTTTTTGATCTATTTCTAGTCCCCATCTTTTTATATCTTCAATATCCTTAAGATAAGACAATACATGAGAAGGGTCTAAAAGATACCGATCAATTTCATTAAAATCTTGCAGGAGAGTTTTCGCCCAATTCGCAAATAACTCAAAAGATTGTTGATTCTTTTTTTCTGTAATGGATAAATAAACCTCATAAAATTCAAACAACAATTCAATAGAATCAATAGATCTAATTGATGCGATATCCTGTACGAAATCTTCAATACTTGTAATTTCGGGAGCAATAATTGTTTTATTAATCTCTTTTTTGAGCGCTTCAATCAAAAAAACTTTTGCTCTTTTATTCGGCAGAATTATAGTTATTTCAGAAAGTTTATCTGCATAATCCTGGATTACAACATTGGCAATTTTTTGAAGAAAAGTATCATTTATCATAGTATAAAAATAAAAAAAGCCATTCAATTAAGAATGGCTTTTCATATTTATTTAGGAACTAAATTATAGTTTTCCTTGGTATTTAGAACCAATGTGTCTAATTTCAGTTCTTCTGTTTTGAGCTTTACCTGCAGCAGTTTTGTTACTTGCAACTGGTTGAGAAGATCCAAATCCTTTAGCTTCTAAGTTCTCTGGGTTAACACCTCTTTCAACTAAAGCATTCAATACAGCGTTAGCTCTATCTTGAGAAAGTTTATCGTTGATTTTAGCAGAACCTGTACTATCTGTATGTCCTTCGATAGAGAATTTCGCGTTTGGATAGTTTTTAAGGATTTCTTTAATAGCATCTAATCTAGCTGGAGTTTCTTTGTCACCAGTTTTAAAAGTAGCTTTTCCTGAGTTGAAGTAGATTGCTCTAGCTTGAACTTTAAGATCTTCTAATGCAGCAGAAGTTACTTCTGGACATCCTCTGTTACTTGCAGGACCTGGAACTGTAGGACAGTCATCATCTTTATCAGCAACACCATCTTTATCAGCGTCTAAGAATGGGCAACCACCGTTTTCTTTAGGACCAGCAACTGTAGGACATTTATCGTCTTTATCAGCGATTCCGTCACCGTCAGTATCAGGACAACCTTTTAAAGCAGCTAAACCAGCAACATCTGGACAAGCGTCATCTTTATCAGCAATTCCGTCTCCGTCTGTATCAGGACATCCGTTTAATGCAGCTAAACCAAATACATCTGGACAAGCGTCAGAAGCATCAACGATTCCATCTCCGTCAGTATCAGGACATCCGTTGAATTGTTTTAAACCAGCAACATCTGGACAAGCATCATCTTTGTCATAGATTCCGTCTCCGTCAGTATCTTTACCTCCGAATTTGAAAACTAAACCTGCAGTGTGTTGGAAGTGAGATGGAGCATCTGGAGTTCCAGAAGCGTCAACTCTATCACCACTAACAGACCATTTGTATCTTGTAGCCAATTCAAGACCAATAGCATCAGTAAACCAGAAAGTTAAACCAGCACCTGGGTTAACTGTTCCATAGCTGCTATCTCCGAAGAAAGTATAACCACCACCAACAGATAACGAAGGATCAATCACTTTAGATTTGATTA
Organism: Flavobacterium notoginsengisoli; assembly: GCF_014207905.1. Taxonomy (GTDB): domain Bacteria; phylum Bacteroidota; class Bacteroidia; order Flavobacteriales; family Flavobacteriaceae; genus Flavobacterium; species Flavobacterium notoginsengisoli_A. Next base: position 206,831 of record NZ_JACHLB010000001.1, read on the forward strand.
ATTCTTGGAAGCTGTATTTAATAGTAGCATCAATTCCGTAGTACATTAAATCTCCTGGATTACTTACCACGTTACCTCTGCCATCGTGAGCAGGATTACTTGGGTCAAAAGTAACAAATTTATCAATTTTGTTTACAGAACCTTGCAAACCAACAGAGAAACCACTACCAACATATCTATTTACACCAATGTAAGATAGAGAAGGAAGGATATTCCAGTTGTCTTTTACAGCGAATGGCTGAGAGAAGTGTTGATCAAAGAAACCACTACCAGCTCCCGAACTTGTTCTAGTATCCACAGCATTAACCCCGAAAGAGATCGCCCATGGATTGTTACTGTCTTGCGCGTGAGCATTTAAACCCATCGCCATCAATACAGCAACTAAAAGTTTGTTAAGATGTTTCATACTTAATTTTTTTAATTACAATTTAGTTAATTACAAGCAAAAGTAACACCAAATTTTTTAAATACAAAATGAAATGTTAAAAAAAACCTACAAAAATTTGACCAAAGTGGTAATTATATAACTTTTAACATTTTACCGACAACTGTGAAGGCATTTATAGCCTTATCCAAGTGCTCTTTTTCGTGCGCTGAAGATAGCTGTACGCGTATTCTAGCCTTATCTTTAGGCACTACAGGAAAGAAGAATCCAATAACGTAAATTCCTTGTTTTAAAAGCTCGTTTGCCATAGTTTGTGACAATTTTGCATCGTAAAGCATTACTGGTACAATTGCAGAATCTCCATCAATAATATCAAAACCTGCTTTTTTCATTCCCTCTTTAAAGTAATTGGTATTCCATTCCAATTTATCACGAAGTGTTGTGTCTTTTTCAAGCAATTCAAACACTTTTATAGAAGCACCTACAATTGCAGGCGCTAAAGAATTTGAAAACAAATATGGTCTAGATCTTTGACGCAATAATTCTATTATTTCTTTTTTTGCAGTAGTATATCCGCCCATTGCTCCTCCTAAAGCTTTTCCTAATGTACCAGTTATAATATCAACTCGCCCCATCACGCCTTTTGCTTCAAGAGTTCCTTTTCCTGTGGCACCAATAAAACCTGCTGCGTGACATTCGTCAACCATAACCATTGCATCGTATTTGTCAGCCAAATCACAAATTTTATCTAACGGCGCAACTAAACCATCCATAGAAAAAACACCATCAGTAACAATTAATTTGAAACGAGCTCCAGCTTCATTCGCCTTTATTAACTGCTGCTCCAAATCTTCCATATTATTATTCTCATAACGATATCTCGCTGCTTTACAAAGACGAACTCCGTCAATAATCGAAGCGTGATTCAAACTATCAGAAATAATTGCATCGTTTTCTCCAAGAAGCGGTTCAAACACTCCTCCATTTGCATCAAAAGCCGCAGCGTACAATATAGTATCTTCTGTACCATAGAAATCGGCAATCTTCTTTTCTAATGTTTTATGAATATCTTGAGATCCGCAAATAAAACGTACTGATGACATCCCAAAGCCATGAGTATCCATAGCGTCTTTAGCAGCTTGCACTACTTCCGGATGCGACGAAAGCCCTAAATAATTATTAGCACAAAAATTCAAAACCGTTTCTCCTGTTGAAATAGTAATTTCTGCACCTTGAGGAGAAGTAATAATTCGCTCCTTTTTAAAAATTCCATTTTCTTCGATTGTCTGCAGCTCACTTTGCAGATGTTCTTTTATTTTACCGTACATTTTTAATTTATTTAAAACGTTAAAAATTAACAAGTTAACAATAATTAAGCTTCGTTATTTCTTTAACATCTGATTAATTTTTTCACAAATTTACCACTTCAATTTCCGCTCCTATATACACCAAAGCCTTTTTTAACACTTTGTATCCCAAATCTTCAATAGCATCTTGATATTCTTGAATTTGCTGCTGATATTTGGCATTTACAGCACCTGTTTTATAATCTAGCAAAAGAGCTTCTTTATTTTCTAAAAAAACTACTCTGTCGGGTTTTAAAATTCTACCTTCTTTCTGAACAATTGTCTGTTCATTTAAAACAGTATCATTCCCATTAAAGCAAATCGTTAACTCTGGATGATTTACAATTTCTTTCAAGGTTTGCATCACTTTATCGACTTGATCGTAAGTTATCAAACCATTTTCTAAAGACTTTGCAACCGCCAAATCAATGTCTGATTTATCTTTAACGAAAGCTAAAATTTCATGAACAATATTCCCATAAGAAATTGCCTCTTGCTGATGTGTTCCCCACATTAAAGATTCTCGCTGCGCAATTTTTATGTTTTTTGGATTCAAAACTTCTTTTACAACAGGAATTGATTTCACCAAATCTACTATCTTTGAAATTTTTGAAAGTCTACTTTTACTCCCAAATTCATAATTCAATTTTTCTTCAACATAAACTCCTTCATTAATTAAAAATTTAATAAAGAAAGAAGCCATATTATTTGGATATTCCCCATCTTTTCTTGCTTCAAGAGACTGCGAAATAACATATAACTGTTCTTCTGCACGAGTCAATGCCACGTACAAAACATTGATATTATCTAAAAGTTCTTCTTGTTTTTTCAGATTAAAAACCGCCGATGCATTTTCGCCAAAACTTTCAACAGCACTACTATTATCAACCAATGCTTTTGGAAATCCTAAATCAATTTCTTCCGTATCAAGCCACAACTTATCTTTTGGTTTTCGGTTGTAATCTTCATCTGCAAACGGCATTATTACGACTGGAAATTCCAACCCTTTAGATTTGTGAATAGTCATAATTCGAACCGCATTATTTCCTTCTGGAGACGGAATACTGAATTTTTCTGCATTCTTATCCCAAAACACTAAAAAATCTGCAACCCCAGCTTGATTTCTGATATCTCTTTCCAAAACTATATCTAGAAAAAACTGCACATAAGCATTCCCTTCTGATGGAAAAATAAATTTAGAAATAATGATCTCTACAGCCTCATAAAGTGATTTTTTACGAACGTCCTCAAAAGAAAAAGAAACATCAAAAGTCAAAAGCCAATTTTCAAATTCTTTTTCCGATTTATAGCTCATTCCCAAAGCTATAAAATCATGAACCGGCATCGACAAATCTTTATTTGAAGCCAAATAATATAAAAAATTAGCTTTGGATTCTAAATTGGCGCTATTGTTTAAATAACGAAGCAAATGGACAATAAAACGAACTTCAGCCGCATTTTGAATCATTAAGGTTTCTGAAGACAAAAGCGGAACTCCCTGTTCGGTCAAATAATTGGCAATTGCAATTCCTTGATCTCTTTTACGAGTAAGAATTACAATATCCTTATACTCAAAACCTTGCTTTATAACTTCCTGAATTGTATTTAAAGTTGCCAAAACATATAAGTCAGATTTTTCGACAACCTCATCTTCATCTGCAGATTCTGTTTTTTCAACTATTGGAAGAAAAGAAATATTTACATAACCGCCTTTCTTCGAATTGGTATTTTGAAAACTATGATTTTCATATAAATCTTTATAATCTTCGTTTGAAAATTCAGCCGAAATCAATTTAAAAAAAGCATTATTAAATTCAATTACCTCACTATAACTTCTGTAATTGGTATTTAAATGTTTCAGCTGCTTGTCTGGATTATTGAATGGATTTACATCTTTACTCAATTCAATAAATTGTTCTGCTTTTCCTCCGCGCCAGCGATAAATAGATTGTTTCGGATCGCCAACGATCATTAAAGTTCCTTTGTTTCCTAAATCATCTAAACCAGAAAGAGAATTATCAATTAACGGAATCAAGTTCTGCCATTGCATTTCTGAAGTATCCTGAAATTCATCAATAAAAAAATTGCGGTAACGCTCTCCCAAGCGCTCGTAAATAAATGGCGCTGGCTGATTCTGAATTTCGCGATGAATTATGGCATTAAATTCTGAAATCGATAGTACATTCTGTTCAGACTGAATTTTTGCAAGCTCATTACTTACAGTATTCAATAACGAAAGTGGCGTTATATTTTTTAAAAAAGCTTTATAAAAATCTCTTTTTTCAAAATTCTGATAAACCTCTTTTAGTATTTGAAGTAATTCTGGAATTATATTTTCAATTAAAGCGCGGTCTTTTGCCGTTTTATTAATTGCAATATCATCAAACTCATGAAAAGTTTTATTTTTCGGATTGAATTTTCCGTTTTTAATGCTTTCTAAATGATTAGGGAAAGTTCCTCTAGAAAATGATTTAGAATCAATTCCATTTTTATCAATTAAGTCAATTGCTTTAATGGCAAGCTCTTCATTAGTTTTTTCTAGTTCTTTGCAAAGCGACTGCATTTTTGTTTTAATCTCAACAAATTCTCCGATTGTTTTATCCTGAAAATGAAGAATTTCATTTCTATTGTTTTCATTTAAAATCAATCTTCCGGTATCTAAAATTTCGCGAGAGACATCCCAGCTTTTATCATCATCGGTTTTCTCCATTGTAAAATCAATGAGAAGTTTGGTCAATGTTTCGTCTTCACCAGCTTGTGCAATAATAGCATCGACCGCTTCGACCAATAAATTTTCGGTATCGAGAGTAACCTCAAAAGTCATTGGAAGATTTAAATCATGCGCAAAAGCACGAATAACTTTATGCGTAAATTTATCAATGGTAGAAATATCAAAAGCTGCATAATTATGAATTAAGTGCTTTATAATTTGCTGTGATTTGGTTTTGATTTTAATGACCGAAAGTCCCGTATCACGAGCAATATCTTCCATTAAATCGTAGGCTTTTGAAGACGGTTCGTCTTTTGCAAATTCAGACAGATTTCCAACAATACGGCTTTTCATTTCATGAACTGCTTTGTTGGTGAAAGTTATCGCTAAGATATTTCGATACGCATCATTTTTTGGAGAAGAAAGAATAATCTTTAAATATTCTTTAACCAAAGTATACGTCTTTCCTGATCCCGCAGAAGCATCATAAATAGAAAAAGACGGACTTTGCATAATTTTTATTTTTTGTATCGTAAAAATAAAACAAAATATTCAACCGCCAATAATGAAAAATTCCAAATTCCAATATCTTTTTGTTGCGAATGCTTTAAATATTGGAATTTGGAATTTTGAAAATTTTAGAATTTTGAAATTTATTCGTGCTTTGGAAAAGCTCTTTTATTGAAAACCAAAAGTATACCAACTCCAGTAGAAATTGCTACATCGGCAACATTAAATATTGCATTGAAGAAAGCAAAATGTTTTCCTCCAAAAATTGGTAACCAAGTTGGAAGATCGCCTTCCCAAATAGGGAAATAAAACATATCTACAACCAAACCATGAAACCAAGTTCCATAAGGTTCTGGAGAAAAAAGCGTTGCTAAATTATTAGTACTGTCATCAAAAATAACTCCGTAGAAAATAGAGTCAATAATATTTCCTGCCGCGCCTGCAAAAATTAAAGCGATTGCCACTATCAAATAATTTGAATGAAGCTTCTTAACGCTATCATTAAGCCACCATCCGATTCCGAATACGGCAAAAATTCTGAAAACCGTCAAAATTAATTTCCCATACTCTCCAGGAATTTTTGTTCCCCAAGCCATTCCTTCATTTTCGATAAAATGAATTTTAAACCATTCAGCCCCCAACACTTTTATTTCTTCTCCAAGAACAAAGTTGGTTTTGACATAAATTTTAGAAAGCTGATCGACTATTAAAACTAGAAATATAAGGAAATACGCTTTTCGTAATGACATTTTATAATTTTTTGATGGGCAAAAATAACAATTTAAACAAAAAAAACGCTCCTAATGGAGCGTTAATTGTTTTCTAATGAAACTAAACTAAGTTTAAGCGCTAATCTAAACCTGATAAAGTTTATTTTTTCACAGGAGCTTTTGCAGCAGTTTTAGCTGGACTGTCGGAGAAAAATTCTGAAATAGATTTAAATATTCCCTTGCTTTCTTTTCCGGCAGCCAATTTTTTCGCTTCACCCTTTTTAACGTCGGCTTTAAACTTAACGCGCAGTTTTTCAAAATCTTTCATTCTACGCTCTACGTCAGAGTTTACTTCTTTGAATTTCAGTACTTTAGCCATAATGTAAGTTTTTTACAGTAAATAATTTAAATTATTAATGATTTGGTATTACAATGATACATAATTTAATTTATATTTGTTAACGAAAATTAACACTTGTTTAGGTTGATTCAATATTAATTTTCAAAAACAAATCCAAAACAAACTGAATTTAACAATTCCCCCAAAATCCTACAAAAATCATGAATGAAATTACTACTACACTAAACGACTTTCTAGTCAGCACAAAATCAACTGCTGCTTTAATTTTAAATGGTAAAGGAAAGCTAATCACTTCCTTAAACTTAGATTATGGAGACAGCATTGCCGCTATGAGCGCAGCGATTTTATCAATGAGCGAAAAATTCTTAATCGACTTAGAAAAAGGCTCTCTTAAACAATTATATCTTAAAAGTGCCGAAGGCGTTATCGTTGGAAACAAAATTAGCGGTTCCAATTTTATCGTTGCTTTTTCTAAAGAAGGAAGCAATCTAGCTTTATTAATGCGTTCGACAGAAGAAGTATCTGCCGAGCTAAGCAAAAATTCCCTACTGAAATAACATAATCTATTAACTAATTAAACCCAAACGAACTATGAGCGCTGACTTTTTAAACGTGTTTTTAAATGAAATGAAAACGAATGTAAATGGCTTTATTGCTGTTGCTGTAACAGAAATTGAATCTGGATTAAGCTTCGGAAACCTAACAATTGATCCTGCTTTTGACCCAGAGCTTGCAGCAGCTTATAACTTAGAAGTTGTAAAAGCAAAACTAAATGCCGTAAAAGCATTAGGATTAAATCAGGATATCGAGGATATTTTGATTACACTTTCTAATCAAATTCACATTATTGATATTTCTCCAAATAAAAAGTTTATGATCTACCTAGCTGCTGATGCGTCAAAAGCTAATTTAGGTATGACTAGAGCTATTTTAAGAAAACACAAAGCTGACGTTGAAAAAAATCTAGCATAATATTTTCAATTTCATTAAATACAAAAACCGCTTTTAAAAAGCGGTTTTTTTTGTTTGCATAATTGGCAAATCGACAGCTAATCAATCATTTCGCTTCTTACAAAAAATTTAACCCACATTGAATACTTATTTTAATTTATTATAAATAATTTCTTTCAAAGAAAAAATCTAACAATACAAACCAAAACCGTTAAACATTAAACAAAAAAATGCACCCTTTTTTAGAGTGCATTTTTTAATTAGATGTCTTTTGTGAATTTATCTTTGCAAGTTTTTAGCTTCGATACTCATTGTTGCATGAGGAACAATTTTAAGCCTTTCTTTGCTAATTAATTTACCTGTTACTTTGCAAATACCATATGTTTTATTTTCAACACGGAATAAAGCGTTTTTTAAGTCACGAATAAACTTCTCTTGTCTAATAGCCAATTGAGAGTTTGCTTCTTTAGACATTGTTTCACTTCCTTCTTCAAAAGCTTTGAAAGTTGGAGATGTATCGTCTGTTCCGTTATTTAAATCGTTCATATAGGCACTTTTGATCAAATCAAGATCTTCTTGTGCTTTTTTAATTTTTGCTTGTATTATTTCTTTGAACTCTGCTAAGTCAGCATCAGAGTATCTTGTAATTTCATCTATCATTTTCTAACTATTTTGAAATTAATATAATGGTTTTAATGTCATCAAACTCAATTTCTGTGCCGTTTTCTAAAGCATCCACAAAAACCAGTTCATCTGTTAATGTTTCAGACTTGATATAGTCCTCATTTTTTGAAACAGCATTTTCTAAAATACCGTCTCTTTTTATTTGTACCTTAATCTTATCAGTAACCTCAAATCCTGAATCTTTACGGATATTCTGAATTCTATTTACTAATTCTCTCGCGATACCTTCATTTTTTAATTCTTCAGATATTGTGATGTCAAGTGCAACTGTTATTCCGTTTGAATTTGCAACTAGCCAACCTTCGATATCTTGCGATGTTATTTCGACGTCTTCTAATGATAAAGTTACATTATTTCCAGAAATAACAATATCCAGCGTTCCTTGCTTGTCTAACTGATTGATTTGTTCTGAAGAAAAAGCTTGTATCTCCTTAGAAATCAACCCCATATCCTTTCCAAAACGTGGCCCTAATGCTTTAAAATTAGGTTTAATTTGCTTCACTAAAATACCAGAAGCATCGTCTAAAAGCTCTACTTCTTTTACGTTTACTTCCGCTTTTACTAAGTCAGAAATTGCTTCTATTTCAGCACGCTGATTCTCGTCAAGTACTGGAATCATTACCTTTTGCAGAGGTTGACGAACTTTAATCATCTCTTTTTTACGTAGTGATAACACCAAAGATGAGATGGTTTGCGCCTTCTGCATTTTGCTTTCCAACGTTTTATTAACAAAGTTTTCGACAAATTTTGGGAATTCAGCCAAGTGAACACTAGCAAAATCCTCGGTTCCCGTAGAAGATGTCAAATCTCTGTACAATTTATCCATAAAAAATGGAGCTACCGGAGCGCTTAATTTACTGATTGTAAGCAAGCAAGTATAAAGCGTTTGGTAAGCTGCAATTTTATCTTTTGCATATTCTCCTTTCCAGAAACGACGACGACATAAACGAACGTACCAGTTACTTAAGTTTTCCTGAACGAAATCAGAAATAGCTCTTGTCGCTTTTGTTGGTTCGTAATCTTCATAACATTCATCAACAAATTTGATTAAAGTATGAAGTTCAGAAATAATCCATTGATCAATTTCTGGTCTTTCGTTTAATGGAATTTCAGCTTCTGCATATTTGAATCCATCAATATTCGCATATAATGAAAAGAATGAATAGGTATTATAAAGTGTTCCGAAGAACTTACGGCGTACCTCAGCAATTCCTTCAATATCAAATTTCAAGTTATCCCAAGGATTTGCGTTTGAAATCATGTACCAACGAGTTGCGTCTGGACCGTATTCTGCAATTGTTTCAAAAGGATCTGTTGCGTTTCCTAGACGTTTAGACATTTTCTGTCCGTTTTTATCTAAAACCAAACCGTTTGAAACTACGTTTTTGTAAGCTACTTTATCAAAAACCAAAGTTCCGATCGCGTGTAAGGTATAAAACCATCCACGAGTCTGATCTACTCCTTCAGCAATGAAATTAGCTGGAAAATCTTTATTCTCATCAATTTTGTCTTTGTTTTCAAAAGGATAATGCCATTGCGCATAAGGCATTGCTCCAGAATCAAACCAAACGTCGATTAGATCACTTTCTCGCTTCATTGGTTTTCCAGAAGCAGAAACTAAAGTAATTTCATCAACAACATTCTTGTGCAAATCAATTAAATCATAATTTGATTCAGACATGTTTCCGATTTCAAAACCTTTAAACGGATTTTCTTTTTGAAAACCTGCTTCGATAGATTTCTCAATCGCATTGTACAATTCTTCAACAGAACCAATAAGAACTTCTTCTTTTTTATCTTCAGTTCTCCAAATTGGCAACGGAATTCCCCAATATCTAGAACGAGATAAGTTCCAATCATTAGCATTTTTCAGCCAATTTCCAAAACGTCCTTCACCAGTAGATTTAGGTTTCCAATTGATAGTTTCGTTCAGGTCGAACATTCTATCTTTTACATCGGTTACTTTGATGAACCATGAATCTAGAGGATAATATAATAACGGCTCGTCTGTTCTCCAACTGTGTGGATAACTGTGCACGTATTTTTCAACTTTAAATGCTTTGTTTTCTTCTTTTAAACGAATAGCAATTTCAACATCTACAGATTTCTCTGGAGCTTGTCCTGCATCGTAATATTCGTTTTTAACATATTTACCAGCTAAATCACCTAAATGAGAAGTAAATTTCCCTTGTAAATCTACTAACGGAACTGCATTTCCTTCTGCATCCAAAACCAACATTGGCGGAACTTCTGGTTTTGCTTCTTTAGCAACTTTAGCATCATCTGCACCAAAAGTCGGCGCTGTGTGCACAACTCCTGTTCCGTCTTCTGTAGTAACGAAATCTCCAGAAATTACTCTAAATGCATTTTCAGCATTTTGGTATGGCAATACGTAAGGCAATAATTGTTCGTAACGAATTTCTACTAAATCTGCTCCTTTTGCTTCAGTTAAGATTTTATAAGGAAGTTTTTTGTCGCCATTTTTAACGTTGTCAAAATCAGTGTCATCTTCGCTTACGAAATATCCTTTTCCGAATTGTTTTCCAACTAAATTTTTAGCCAAAATCACATTGATTGGCTCAAAAGTATATTGATTGAAAGTTTTAACTAAAACATAATCGATTTTTGGACCAACTGTCAAAGCTGTATTTGACGGAAGTGTCCAAGGAGTTGTCGTCCAAGCTAAGATGTGAATATCTCCAAATCCTTGTAAAAAGCTTGGTAAAGTTTCTGGTAAGGTTTTAAACTGCGCTACTATTGTAGTATCTGTAACATCACGGTAAGCTCCCGGCTGATTTACTTCGTGAGAAGACAATCCTGTTCCTGCTTTTGGAGAGTATGGCTGGATTGTGTATCCTTTGTACAACAAACCTTTATCATAGATTTGTTTCAAAAGCCACCAAACAGACTCCATATATTTTGGTTTATAAGTCACATATGGATCTTCCATATCTACCCAATAACCCATTTTTTCGGTCAAATCATTCCATACGTCCGTATAACGCATAACGGTTCTTTTACACGCTTCGTTATATTCTTCGATAGAAATTGTTTTACCAATATCTTCTTTTGTAATTCCTAATTCTTTTTCGGTACCTAATTCAACAGGCAAACCGTGAGTATCCCATCCAGCTTTTCTTTTTACTTGAAAACCTTTTTGAGTTTTATATCTGCAAAAAATATCCTTAATCGCACGCGCCATTACGTGGTGAATCCCTGGTAATCCGTTTGCTGAAGGCGGACCTTCAAAAAATACGTAAGGCTCAGCACCTTCGCGAGTTGTTACACTCTTTTCAAATATATTTTCTTTCTTCCAAAAATCAAGAACTTCAGAAGCTACAGTTGGCAAGTCAAGTCCTTTGTATTCAGTAAATTTTGTACTCATTTTATCCTTTTCTTAAACGAGGTGCGAAAGTAAGAAATTTTGAACTATTGACCACGAATTTCTTTAAATTTCACAAACTTTTGTTGGGATAATGGGTACAAAAACAGAAGAATTGGTTACTTTCTGACATTATTCTCATTTTTTTGAGCTAATAAATCAAAAAATAACCAATTCTAAAAACAGCTTTCTAAAAGCTTTATCTCTTATTTAAATCCTCCGAAATAGACTTCTTTCATGAAAATTCGATTTCCAAAAACAGGATTTATATCCACTTTCTCACGTATTTCCTGATAGAAAGTTTCTCCGTTAAAATCCTCAATTTCGTAATTAATTTTATGCGGAATTTTTCCAGAATTTAAACTTGCAACAGGACGATAATCTCCAAATAGTTTTCTTTCGAAAAAACTTTTATTGCCGTTGTCAAATTCTGTTTTTTCTGTTGAAACAATATTGAAGTTTTCTTTATCAATAAAAACGTGATAATCTGTTTTTGGAATTGTTCTGTTTCCAGAACTTAGTGTTTTTTCAAAGTAATTTAAATGATAACACAATTTTCCTTCATACATTTCATCACCTAAAATCTCAAAATTATTCCATAAATCGAGTCTTAAATCGGTAAGAAAGTTTACCAAATCTACATTCTTAGATAAATTACCATAATCGTAAGCTGTTAATTTTGCCCATTTGGCATTTATACCAGTTTCACGATCATCGTGACTCCAAGCTTCTGCTCCGTTTACGATTTCGTAATAAGCTTCAGGCATTTTTTTCTTAAGAAGATAATGCGAAGTTGTTGCCCATTTTTCTTCAGTTTGAGGAATATTAGTTCCTTCTATCGAAATTTTAGAAAACAAATGCGCTTTCTCCACTTTTTTCAAAGCTTGGCTTCCGCCTAGATTTTCAACCACTTTTGCCAAAAGATTAGCATTTAGCTGATACGGAATAGAATCAAGCAAATTATATCGTTGCGTTTTAATCTTTTCTAAATATGCTTCACGATTTGATTTCTCAGTTTCCCATTCTGCTTCTTGCTGTTGGATTTTTTCAAAAAACGCGAGTCTTTTTTCTTCTTTTTCTTCTGCAATTTGAAGTCCTAATTTCTTAAGCTCAGCAAAACGATTTGTATGACTTCTTATTTTCTTATCAACAAAATTGGCTTTATTAACGTTTTCAATAATTGAAGATCCGCGTGAATCGAGTTTATCATTTTCTACCAGCAAATTGGCATAGAACAATGCTTTCTCTTTATTCTCAAGCAAAAAATAGGTTTCGGCTAAATTATTTGTAACAATAAATCGAATATTTACGTTTGCTGGCGAAGGCGGATATTTTACCAATAAACTTTCCAGATATTGCAAATGAGGCGCTAGCAATTTTTCGTCCAAACCTTTTTCAAGTGTTATTTTTTGCATTTGTGCTGTAATTTCATTTTCAAATGCCAGCATCTGAGCATATTCTGAATGCCCTTTAGAAGTTACAAATTCAAATCTCACCTTAGATTCACTTGTGGTATATCCAAACTTATAACTTAAAAAATCCTGAATTCTACTTGCCGCTTTATAAACAGCATTATCAAATCCGAGTCCGACATCACTGTAATCAGAATCTTTAACTGCCGCCAGTACTTTTTTATCATGTTCTGAAGCAGCAATTTTTGCAGCGCCTAAACTATTACCAACAGTCATTGAATACGATTCTGAACCTCCAAAATCCTTTGTTAGTATAATCTTATCTCCAAACTTTACATCCAACTTTACATTTGAAATGTAATTAGAATGCGCGCCATAAGTCCACTTGTTTTCTTTCTTGTCGTATACACTATCAATTTGCGTACTGGTGTATCTTGGCATCGCGAAGGTTAAATAGATTTTAAGTTTTCCGTTTACAGGATCTTTTATAAATCCATTAATATTAAAAAAATGCTTTTTCAAATACGCTTCTTCCTCTTGCAATGATTTATCCATTTGATAAAAAGCGGTTTGCGTCAATACATTATCAAGAGCAGCATATTCCGGATATTTAATTACAGGAACATAAAACTTCTTTTTTTTGGAGCTTATTTTTTCTTGTGCCTGAATTGAACCCAATACAAGCAAAGCTATTAAGAGTAGTATTTTTTTCATAGGCAAAAAAAAGCCATCAGAATCAGATCCTGATGGCCTTGGATTTTGTTATATTCTTATTTCTTATTGAAGATCTGAATTGACTTATCAGAAACATAAAAAATATTCTGAGTAGCCGGGTCAATCTCATAAAGAGGTTTATTGTTAGTGAAGATGATTTTATCAATCTCTTTTCCGTCAGCTTTACTAACTTTCACTAAAACTTTTTCTCCTGTATCTGCTTTTGCAAAAATATATGAGAAATCTCTGTTTTGTTTCATTGCATTAAAACGAGAATTAAATTTAGCCGCTACAATTCCTAAAGCTGCAGATCCTGCTGCATAAGCTTGTGCTTGATCCTTATTTGTTTGATCTCCTTTTGCAACTGCAGTTCTCAAGTTACCTTCAGAATCACGATATGTCATAGTTAGATCAGCACCTTTAACAGAACTTACTGCAGAACCAACACCTAAACCAATACTTCCAACAATTGCAGCACTTTTAATTAAACGTCTTCCTGTTTCACCTGGTTGGTTGTAAGTTAAATGGTATTTTACAGTTCCATCCATATTAACTCCCATTACTTCAAGCGGTCCTGAAAGCACAACTCCCCAAGGAAACTGCTCGATACTGTTTAATTCTTTTTCTCTTTTGATATTTACTTTAGCAAACGGCTCTGGTTTATCGTCGATGCTTGGATCGAATTTGTATAATTTCTCATCATTATACACTAAGTAAGAATTTGTAGCTTCGTCATAAGTTGGTAAAACTGGACGGCTTTTTTCAAACTTAATATTACGTTTCCAAAGTTTAACTCCAGTCTTATAATCAACCATATTTCCGTAAGTTCCTGTAAGGTACATTACCTTTTCACCAACTTTTCCTAAGTAGTAAATTGGATCTTCTTTATCATCAGAGATTTCGATGAATTTTTTCCAAAGCTTTTCTCCATCTTTGTTGATCAACATCATTTCATTTTCTGCAACATATAAGAAATCTTGACCAATTGGAATTACTCTTTTCAAACCGCCTCCACGAGCATCTTTTTTCCAGATTTTTTCTCCTGTTTTTAAGTCAAAAAAGTTGAAACCGCTATCATGAGCAATTAATAATTTTGTTCCCCAATCTTCTAAATAAACAACATATTTAGTTTTAATAGATTCTTTCCAGATACTTTTTCCGTCTTCTGTACTCAAAACATTAATATATTCTTTAGTTGAAAGAAGTCCAGCAGAATTAACTACGACAATATTTTTATCATTTTGTGTTTCGTAAAATCTTGTGTAATCTTCGTCTGCTTTCCAGTTTAATTTTCCGTTTTCTTTATTAAAAGAGTACAGTTTTCCATAAAGCAAATAATAAACTGTGTTACCATTAATCTTTGCTTTGTTTGTTAAACTTGAAGCTTTAGTTGAAAAGCTTATTAACGATTTTGCTTTATCAACCGTTGTATTCCATTTAATTTCACCAGTTGTCAAATCTAGCAATGCAACTGCCATTTCTCCGTCTTTTTTAAGAGTAAGAAGATATTCGTTGGTTTCAGGAATAAAATCTGATTGAAAAACCCAAAAAGATTCTTTTGAAGAGTTGTAAACAATTTTACCTGAATCGGTATTAATAATCAAATATTTTGAATTGATGTATGCCTCAACATACGGGCTTCCTGGAACTGTAGACAAATCTCTTTTTTCTTTAAAAAGATTTCCAAAATCAGGATCACTTAAGACATCTTTTGAAGTAAGAGTTCCAAAATCTTCTTTTGTTAAAGTCCAAATAACTTTTTTTGTTTCGGGATCTAACCCCTTTACTGTTCCGCCTTCTTTAAAGACAATAACTCCTGTGATTTCGTTTTGAACCAAATCTTGAACAGCATTTTCTGTTGTCACTATTTCATCATATTTTCTTTGGGCAATTGATGAAACCGTTACCGACAGAAGCAAAATAATCGAAAACGTAATTTTCTTCATGGTAGATTTTTTTTAATTATTGGTATTAGATATTAATGAGAATTTGCATTCCAAAACCAAAAATACGGGGGACTTTTTAGTAAAAAAATACTGAGCAAATATATAAAAATAGAAATGTGATTATGAAAAAATTTCTTTCAAAATATCTAAAGATTTTGGCTTCTTAAAACCCTCTAAATGAGCAGAATAATAATCAATCAAAACTTTTAACAATATTTGTCTTTCAATCACATGAAAGACTTTTTGACTATTGTCAAACTTTAAATCAATAAGTTTTTTTAACAAATTGGTTTCGTGTTCAGAAAGTGCATTCGAATTGTGGAAAGCCGTAAAAATTCCTTCGTTGATTTCAAAAAAAGGAAGATCAATATCAGAAAGATCTGGGTAGAAACCGAGGTATTTTGTAATTTCTAAAAGTAAAATTAAATGAAAATTCGAAATTTCGTCGTGATGATCCAACCAGGTCAACGCTGTTTCTAAAAACAAGAAAAGATGTTCGTTTTTTTCTTCTTCCTGAATCGAATAATGAAGCATTTCAGATAAAAACATCACCATTGTACTTTTCACAATATCGGTATGAATACTCTGAAAAGGAACTGCGCTTTTTATTTCTTTAAAATTTTCTAAAGTACCTTTATTTTTATGAACAGCTTCTATTTCTAAAATAGAAAATGGCTGGAAATAGGCTATTTTCTGACTTGCTTTCCTACTCGAAAAAGCATCTCGCACAAAATAAGATTTCAGCCCATTAGAAAGCGTAAAGCATTTCACAATCAAGCTTTTTTCTTGAAATTTTAAAGATGAAATTACTATGGCTTTGGTTTTTACGAGCACAAATTTTTGTTTTTTTGTTTCAGGTTTCAGGTTTCAAGTTTCCAATCTGACTGAAAACTGTGACTGTGACTGAAAACTAAAGAATAGTTATTACTTTATTGCTTTTTTTATTTCATTAGAAATAATTTTAGAAGCGACTGGAGACCAATGGCTGTCATCATAAAAATAAATATCTTTTTCAACTTCTAAATGTGCAGAAAGAACTTTTTTTGAATCAATATATATGTAGTCTTTTTTAAGAGCACTTAGATGATTAAAAAATAATGGCCTCGGAAACTTTGTTTTATCAGCAATATAATCATAGTAAAGATCGTATTTATCGGGAGCTGGCAAAACAATAAGCTTCACTTTTTTACTTTTCAACTTATTCGACAAATCATTTAAAACATCATTTAGCTTTTGAACTACCACCAAATCATTGTTTTCTTTTAGAAAATACAAATCTTTAAATAGAAACAATAAATTATTTTCATTAACACTAAATAAATTATTTTTGTTGAGAACGACATTATAAGCATATCTATTGGACAAATAGTTTTGATCAAAATAATAACGAGCCATTGAAAAAGGAAATTGAACTGTTTTTTTTGAAAAAAAAGGATCTGTATTATCTATTTCAGAAGGTTTATGATTACGAACCAAACTGTCTAATTGAGATGTCATTCTTATTTTCGAAGTATCAATATTTTTTGCACTTAAAGTGAAACTTCTTTCTACATTTTCCAATATCACATATTCAATATTATACTTTTCAAAAAAATCTCCATTTGATAATTCGTATAAGGTTTGAATTTGATTTCCAGAAAGGAATCTATCAATGTATAAAACACTATTTTGCTCTGCAAGATAATTTTTATACCCATAATTATCCTGCTCAGAAAATGAATCTCCAATAATCAGAATTTTTTCCTTTCTGTTTTTTCCTTCTGAATATTTATTAAAGTAAATTTTACGGTTAAATTCATCACGAAATACATTTCTATATTCTTTAAAAACATTCGGAAAACATCCTAAACGAATTAAATCTGGCGATTCGGCGCTACTGTAAAAGAGAAACGTAATTACATAAAGAAATGCGAATGGAGCTATGAAAAAGGATGCTTTAAAAATAATTTTTTTCATAAATTAAAACTGAAAGTAAATAAATTGCTGTTTCTCTCCACTAAATACAAAAATTGCAACTATAATAATATAATAAAATAGATATCTAAGTGGTGATTTCCATCTTACTCTCAGCTTAGCTAAGGCAAACTCTTCCTCTCTTCCTTGCCATTCAATCAAAATAAATAATAAAATTAAAACCAACAGAACTACAGGTGCAATTGTTGGCATTGAAAACAATGAACTCGAAAACATGTGTGAAATATAGTCTATTGCATGTTCTAAATTATTTGCTCTAAAAAATATCCATGCAAAAACTGTTAAACTAAATGTCAAAACTATTTGAAAAACTTCCTTAATACTTGGCAAATATTTACCTTGAGCGACAACATCTAAATTTTTTCGATTTGTATTAAAAATAATAGAAGGCATAATATAAAGCGCATTCAAGAAGCCCCAAACAATAAAAGTCCAATTTGCTCCATGCCAAAATCCGCTTACTAAAAAAATAATAAAGGTATTTCTAATTTTCATCCATACATTTCCTTTACTTCCTCCTAATGGAATGTATAGATAATCTCTAAACCATGTTGAAAGAGAAATATGCCATCTTCTCCAGAATTCTGCAATATCTCTTGAAAAGTAAGGGAAAGCGAAATTTTTCAACAAATCAATACCCAAAAGACGTGCAGCTCCTATTGCAATATCTGAATATCCTGAAAAATCGCCATAAATTTGAAATGAAAAAAATATTGCTCCTAATAAGAGTGT
This sequence comes from Flavobacterium notoginsengisoli, assembly GCF_014207905.1. Taxonomy (GTDB): domain Bacteria; phylum Bacteroidota; class Bacteroidia; order Flavobacteriales; family Flavobacteriaceae; genus Flavobacterium; species Flavobacterium notoginsengisoli_A. The sequence continues at coordinate 224,648 of NZ_JACHLB010000001.1, forward strand.
ACTCCCAGATTGTTCTGCAGAATCATTAAAAATTGTATTAACGTATTGAGCACATTGATCAGCAATTACAATTTTTTTAAACAATCCCCACAAAATTTGCCTTAAACCGTCTACTGCTTTTTCATAATCAAAAACTCTCTTTTGTTTAATTTGAGGTAATAAATGCGTAGCACGTTCTATAGGCCCTGCAACAAGCAAAGGAAAAAAACTAACGAATAAAGAATAATCAACGATATTCTTCTCGGCAGATATTCTTCCTTTATAAATATCAATTACATAAGACAAACCGTGAAAAGTATAAAATGAAATACCGACAGGCAATAAAACGTCTAATGTCAAAGGATTTATCTGTAAACCAAAATTGGCAACACCTGCTACGAAAGACTCAACAAAAAAATTATAATACTTAAAAATGCCAAGAAAGCCAAGATTTATAGATATACTAAGCCAAAACCAAAATTTTCGCATATTTTGATTAGTAGATTCAAATATCTTAATTCCAGAAAAATAATCTAAAGCAGTAGAAAATATTAATAGAAATAAAAACCTCCAATCCCAACAAGCATAAAAAAAATAACTTGCTAAAAGCAGCAATATGTTTTGAGATCTCAGTGATTTATTTACTACAAACCAATAAAAAATAAAAACTAGTGGTAAAAAAATTGCAAAATTTAGCGAATTAAAAAGCATTAAATAGATTTAGATATCGTGATTTGATTGTTTTTTTCTAACGGATTATCATTACTTTTTTAACTTTGGTTTCGCCACCGTCTTGCGCGGAAATAAAAACCATGTAAACTCCAGAAGCGACTTTGTATTTACCAAAAGCAGTCGTATCCCATTCTACAGTTCCTCCCGAAGAAGTTATTTCGTAAACGAGATTGCCTTCAATATCTGTTATTTTAACATTGGCTTTATCAATTAGACCAGCAACTTTTACCGTTCCCGAATAATTTGGACGAACCGGATTTGGATACACATAAGCGTTACTCAAATCGTCATTTGCCGAAGTTGCTACTCCATTAAACGAAATCATTCCTTTATTGGTTGCGATAAAAACTTCGCCTGTTTTGCCATTTATCTTAATGTCATTGATTACGTTACTTGGTAATGGCGAATTGTTTATGGTAAAATGATATTTCGTTTCCTGACCGTTTGGAGAAACCATAAAAACACCAGAATCTGCTGTTCCGATCCATTTATTATTGGCACCGTCAACTACGATAGAAGTAATAAATTGTTCGTACATTAATTCTTGAGCCAGATTATCTTCCATTATAATTATCGGATTTGCCTTTAATTGGCTATCACCTTGAAAATTTGCAACATTAGACAAAACTCTTAAACCTTTTATAGTTCCAATCCAAAGTTGGTTTTTTGTATCTAATGCAATACTTCTCACATCTGCAACTGGCAAATTTCCAGCATCTGTACCAAAAGTCATTTTTTTGAAAGTGTTGGTAGTTTCATTAAATGCAACAACACCATCTCTATTGGTTCCGATCCATTTTACATTATTACGGTCAACAACTATACTAGAGTAACTATCTGCTTCTGCATTATCCAGAATCGAGGTCATAGCGTAACTTCCCCATTGTCCGTTTGTTTTTAAAACTTTCAAACCATTTTTAATTCGACTATTGGTTACCCAAAGATTTCCTGTTTTATCAAAAGCAGTTGCATTGATACGAACATCAATATAATTTGGCCCCTCTGTGGTAATCGATTCTAATCCGCTGTTTTTTTCATTATATAATAAAGTCGGAACATCGTTTTCTATTTTCAATAATCCTGAGAAAAACGAACTAGCATAAACCAATTTTTCATTGGTTGGATTAACAATAATTCTGGTAATGGATTTCGCCTCAAGAACCTCAGAATAAGGAATATTTAACCAGCCAGAAGTATTGTATTTACTAATTCCGTAACTATCCAAATTGTACGGATCATAAGAAGTATCATAATCCCCGTAAACAGCCCACAAAACATTTGGAGTTGCATCTAAAGAAAAAATATTATTTCGCAACGGTCCCGCTGGTGTACTATTTTCGAAAGTTGACGCATTACTAAGTGACGAAACAAATAATCCTTTTTCTTTTGTTCCGATAAAAAGCTGATCTCCAACAGCAGTCGAACAAGTAAAATTTAAAGTATTATCTAGAACTTGAGTATTTGATATTTGCCTATTTAAAACCAACTGATTGTTATAAACATATACCGTATTTGCAGTTGTTATAAATAGGTTATGATTTTTTGCTCTCATATCTACAGCAGCCTGCGGTAATTGAGAAAAACCCACAAATGTATTTGAACTAAATCTATGAAGATAGCCTGAATCATTAATTGCCAGAAGTTCTGTGTCTAAAGTTTCGACACTAGACCAATTTCCAGAATTTACAACTATCCATTGGTTATAATCTATCAAATTAGCATTATTAATATCTGCTCTTCTTATTCCGCTTGAAGTCGCTGCATATATAAATCCGTTGAAAATTGCAGTTTGTTTTACACTAATTTCAGCTCCATTGTCTCCAATAAAGTAAGTATCACCAAATTTTGAAGTATTCAAATTAAACTGCACAATTCCGAAATCGCACGAAACATAAACCAAACCGTTATATTCCATAAAATGATTGATTTTTTTGAGGTTTGAAGGAAGCTGTTTATTGATAATATCAACAACTTTTAAAATACTTCCGTCTGTTTCATTCACCAAAATCATTAATCCGTTTTCGTAACCAATTATTGTTTTCTTAAACGTTTCACTGTAATAAACCGCCGAAATGGTCTGTCCTGATAAACCATCAACGGTTGTAGTTGTTTTAAGTACATTGGTTGCAATACTTTTGGAAAACAAAGCATTTTCCGAAGCAGCAAAAACGGTTGTTGATGATTCTGAAATATCTTTTATTTCGTTAAACGAAAAATATCCCTGCCATGACAATTTATTCTGCGCCTGAGTAAATTGAAATAGTATTAAAAATAAAACGTAGAAAAAGCTGTTTTTCATCATTTAAAGTATTCGGATAGACAAATATACTACAAACGGAATTATTTACTTTTTGATACAAATAAAAAAGCCTCTAAATTATCTTCAAAAGATAAATAGAGGCTTTCTATATTAAATAAGATGAGTTTTAAACCACACCTTGCGCCAACATAGCATCTGCTACTTTAACAAATCCGGCAATGTTTGCTCCTTTTACGTAGTTTACATATCCGTCTTCTTCGACACCATACTTTTTACATTGATTGTGAATTCCGATCATGATTTCTTTCAATCTCAAATCTACCTCTTCACTAGTCCAATTTAAACGAATAGAGTTTTGAGTCATTTCTAATCCAGAAGCAGCAACTCCACCAGCGTTAGCCGCTTTTCCTGGAGCAAATAAAACTTTATTGTCTAAGAAAAGTTTAATTGCATCTAAAGTTGAAGGCATGTTTGCCGCTTCAGTTACACATAAAACTCCGTTATCAATAAGTTTTTGAGCATCTTCTCCATTCAATTCATTTTGAGTAGCACATGGAATTGCAATATCGACTTTTACTTCCCATGGACTTTTTCCTTTGTGGAAAACAGCATTTGGATATTTCTCTAAATATCTTTCCGCTCTATTATCACCTGTAGCTCTCATTTCTAACATGTGATCGATTTTTTCTCCAGAAATTCCTTCTTCATCATAAATGTAACCGTCAGGACCAGAAATGGTAACTACTTTTCCGCCTAATTCATTTACTTTTAAAGCAACTCCCCAAGCCACATTTCCAAATCCAGAAATAGCAACTCTTTTACCTTTAATTTCTTGACCAATAGTACGAAGCATTTGGTCTGTGAAATATACAACTCCATATCCAGTAGCTTCTGGTCTAATTAATGAACCTCCGTAAGCCAAACCTTTTCCAGTCAAAACTCCAGTAAATTCATTTCTAATTCTCTTGTATTGTCCGAATAAATAACCAATTTCTCTTGCTCCAACACCAATATCTCCAGCAGGAACGTCAAGATCTGGACCAATATGACGGCATAATTCTGTCATAAATGATTGGCAGAAACGCATAATTTCTCCATCAGATTTTCCTTCAGGATCAAAATCAGAACCTCCTTTTCCACCACCCATTGGAAGTGTTGTCAAACTGTTTTTGAAAACTTGCTCGAAAGCCAAAAATTTCAAAACAGATAAATTTACTGTATGGTGAAATCTAATTCCTCCTTTATAAGGTCCAATAGCAGAGTTCATTTGAATTCTAAAACCTCTGTTTACGATAATTTCTCCTTTATCATCTACCCACGGAACTCTAAAAATGATTGATCTTTCTGGTTCAGCGATTCTTAGAAGTATATTTTTACCGTCGTATTTTTTTTTCTCAGAAATAAACGGAATAACTGTTTCTGCAAATTCTCTAACAGCTTGAAGAAATTCTGGCTCGTTTGGATTTTTTGACTCAATAAGAGCCATAAATTCATTTATTTTTTGTTCCATATTTGAAATAAATTATTCAGATAAGTTGATTTATTTTGCTTTTAATTTTAAGAAATAAACGTTTAAGAAAACGTTTTCGTTTCAACAAGCAAAGATATATCAAATTCTGATTCATTGTTATATTTTTCACTTTTTTGAATCGATTTATACATTTTTCAAACAATACAAAAAAATCCATTTTACATGTAGGGGTTTACACGCAAATAACTCCGTAAATGTTAGCAAATTAAGTATTTTGTTACTTATTTTTTAATAGAGCCATTTAATATTTTGAATCGAATATGTTTTTTATATATTTGCCAAGATTTGTAAGCCCTATAAAATGCGTAAACACCTCTTTATCACATTATTTGCCATCTTAAGTATATCAACTGTGGTATCTGCTCAATCAGACCTAGCTCAAGAGATAGGAATATATGCAGGACCTGTGACTTTACAGTCGGATTTTGGCCAGAGAAATAACTTCGATACAAATGCTGGAAACACGGGTTTCGGTATAGGAGTAATGCATTTCATCAACTTTTCTTCTGCAAACAATAGAGAAACTTTCTTTTCAGAACACTTTAAAGTTAGATCGGACTTAACTTTTAGCAGAACAACTTTAAAGCATTTTGGAGAATGGGTCGAAAGAAAACCAGATGGATTATTCGCACAGCAGTTAAAAAAAATGCATGCTAGTTCTACATTAGTAGGTATAGGTTCACAGTTAATATTTCATCCGATTAAAATTCACGATTTCGAAAATACAGTTGGCTCTTTTAGTCCGTACGCGAGTTTAGGTTTTCAAGTAAGCTATTATTCAGCAAAAGTTGGGTCGCATTTAGGAGACATTACGCTTCCGAATGTTACTCCAGGAAAATACTTAACACCTTCTGATGGTCGTGCGCACGGATTTTCTACCGAAACTGGCGTTGTTTTATCTGCAACTGCTGGTATTGGTGTTCAATATAAACTAACAAAAATGAGTGATTTAATGTTTGAAACTCGTTTTCAGATGTACAACTCAGATTGGATTGACGGTTTAAACCCAAACAAAGATCTTTATAAAGAAAACAAATATAATGACTGGCAAGTTTGGTTTAACTTCGGATATATCTATTACTTAGAATTTTAAAAATTAAAAAACAAAATATAAAAAATCCCAAATTCCAAGATTTAAAATTGGAATTTGGGATTTTTTTATTGGAATTTCTCTTAAGCTAAAGCCTGTTCTAAATCTGCAATTAAATCTTCTGCATCTTCAATACCAACACTCAATCGAACTAAATCATCAGTAATTCCAACTTCAGCTCTTTTATCAGCAGGAATAGAAGCGTGCGTCATTAAAGCAGGATGATTCGCTAAAGATTCTACTCCTCCTAAAGACTCGGCCAAAGTAAATACTTTTAGTTTTTCTAAAAAGGCAATTGAATCTTCTTTTTTACCTGATTTAAAATCAAAAGAAACCATTCCGCCAAACGCTTTCATTTGTTTCTTAGCAATTTCGTGAAATGGATGATTTTCTAAACCTGGGTAATAAACCGTTTTAATTTTTGGGTGATTACTCAAATATTCCACCACTTTCTCTCCATTTTCACAATGTCTTTGCACTCTTAAAGCCAAAGTTTTGATTCCTCTTAAAACCAAAAAGCTATCCATTGGTCCAAGTGTTGCTCCAGTAGCAAATTGCTGAAAATGCAATTGTTCTCCAAGTTGTGCATCTTTTACAATTAAAGCTCCCGCAATTACATCAGAATGCCCTCCCAAATATTTTGTTGCAGAATGCATTACAATATCAGCACCCAAATCCAGAGGTTTTTGTAAATATGGCGTTGCAAAAGTATTATCAACCGCAAGAAGAATATTTTTCTCTTTTGTAATTTTTGCTATTTCGGCAATATCAGCCAATTTCATTAACGGATTTGTCGGTGTTTCTACCCAAATTAATTTGGTGTTTTCGTTGATTAAACTTTTAAATTTTGCAATATCAGTCATATCAACAAAATGAAATTTAATTCCAGAATCTTTATACACACGAGAAAACATTCTGTATGTTCCTCCGTATAAATCATCCATTGCAATAATTTCGTCTCCTGCTTTAAATGATCTTAAAATGCAATCAGTCGCTGCAAGACCAGATGAAAATGCTAATCCGCGAGTTCCGTTTTCAATACTAGCCAAAGCTTCTTCTAAAGCCGTACGTGTTGGGTTTGAAGCTCTACTATATTCATAATCTGCCAAAGGTTTTCCCGGACTTGTCTGAATAAAAGTTGACGTTTGATATACTGGCGGCATAACAGCGCCCGTACTTGGATCATGATGTTGTCCACCGTGAATTACTTTTGTATTGAATTTCATATAGTTATAAATTTTAATTCTATAATTGTTTTACAAATTTACCGCTTAATTTATTTTATCGGGATACAACTTCTTACCTTTGTAGATAATTAACACTTTTTGATATGAAAAATTACATATTTATAATCTTATTGTGTTTGATTTTTACAAATTGCAAAAAAGAGCTTTCATTTGAGAATGAAACGTTTGAAGAAAAATCTACTATTCCGTGCAAAAAGGATTGCCCGAATATCGCAATAAAAGTTCCAATTGCTAAAAATATTAAAGTAATATCAGACAGCATCAATAAAAGAGTTTTTGCTGTCATTAAAGAAATTGTATTTTTTGAAGAAGATTCGATAAAAGTTGATGATTACAAAACATTGGCAAAATCTTTTATTGCCTCTTATGAAGAAATGCATCAAAAATTCCCAGAAGACACTTTTGGTTGGGAAGCTAAAATAATTGGCAATGTAGAATTTCAATCTGAACAAATTTTAAACTTAAAAATTGATCATTATACCTTTACAGGAGGCGCTCACGGCTATCAGGGTTATCGCTCTTTATTATTTGATAAAAAAACTGGAAAAGCTATTTTCAACAATCAATTATTTAAGAATGAAAAAGAGTTTAAGGCTTTCGCCGAAAAAGCCTTCAGATCTAAATATAAAATACCTGAAAAAGCAAATATTAACGCCACAGGTTTAATGTTTGAAAATGATAAGTTTCAGTTACCGCAAAATATATTTTACACTGCCGAAGGTTTACTATTATATTACAACTCATACGAAGCTGCATCTTACGCAGACGGTCCAAAAGAGCTTATATTTCCTTATGAAGAAGTAAAAAAGTATCTGAATTTTCAATAAAATCAAACTGAATCTTTGTGGATATACTGGACGTAGACGCACTGCGGTGCGTCTCTACAGAAAAAAATCTTAGAATCTTAGCGTCTTAGCAACTTAGAACCTTTCTCACTGAACATCATACTTCATTTTACGTAAAACTCGCAAAGCTTCTTTAAAAGAAGAATAAACCTGTTTATAAGGTTTCAAAAGTAATTTCGCATCAATTAATTTTTGTCTGGCATCTTCAAAACCATTCAAATAACAAATCATAAAAGTAGAAGGCAAATTTTCTAAATCTTTCATTTCACGATCAGACAATGCAATTTCTTTTTGAAGTTTGCTCAACAATGCCATATTTGAATTATAAATATGATAAAGCATTTTTCTATTGAATTCCGGCGGCTGAAAAAGCATTTGACGGTCTATTTTATAATAACCATTATCAAAGAAATGAATTGTTTGTTCTTCCAGCGGATAATAACTCGTTTTATCATTTAAGCCAAGCGGCACATATTCTGTAATGGTAAAAGTATCGTCATTATATTCAATCGTAACAACATCTTGCGCCGAATAAAAAAGTTTAATTTGTTCATTAATTAATTCGATATCAACACGCGAAAGAAAGGTTTTCTCTCGCATTGTTTTTGGAACTCCAGCCCAGCAAATCACAAACAATTCTTTAAAAACTCGATATTTCGGTGACATATCTTTATGTCTGAAATTCATAAAATCGATAACGCCATCTAAAGTATATTGAATACTATTTCGAGAACTGTTTTCGATTCCAATAACCGTTTCTGTATTTTGATTGTTTTTTTCAATTTCCTCATGTTCTTCCAACGGAATTGAATTGCTACCGCGTCGTATAAAAACACTGTTGGCTAAAATGGTATGAATTCCTTTTTTAAAATATGAGATTTTACTTTTAGGTTTAATGGTAACCAGACCGATTACTTTGTCTTTTGGAAGGTTTGGAAAAGGGACGTTTTCATATTGAATTTTCGGTGGATTTTCCAAAAAAGCATTTACCAAATTCTGAATTCGGCTATCGTCGAAGAAATCATCGCCCACAATTTCATTATCTTGATCTTCTACTCCAACTACGATATAAGAATTATTGTTTGGATTAGAATTGGAAAGTGCACAAATGTGTTTCAAGAACTTTCCTTTTCCTTCTCTGGAATGTAGATTCAACTGCCTTTTTTTATCATAAAAACTGCTTTCGTCATTATGAGCGAGTAGATTTTTAATTAAAAGGCGTTTATTAATCATGTCGATTTTATTTTGCCACGAATTGCACTAATTCGCACTAAATTAATTTATTAAAACTTAAAATTAAAAAAAAGACGCACTACTGTGCGTCTCTACAATAAATTTTATCAAATATTTTTCTTGACAATTGTCGAAGATGCCTGAGCGGTGCTCATAACGACCAAATCGGCAATATTTACATGATAAGGTCTTGAAATTACGAAGTGAATAATATCTGCAATATCTTCAGCTTGCAAAGGATCAAATCCTTTATAAACATTTGCTGCTCTGTCTACATCGCCTTTAAAACGAACTTCGCTAAATTCTGTAGCCACTAATCCAGGATGAATTCCGCCGACCTTAATTCCAAAAGGATTTAAATCGATTCGCATTCCCGCTGTTATAGCATCCACTGCATGTTTAGAACCGCAATACACATTTCCATTTGGATAAACTTCTTTTGCAGCTGTCGAGCCAATATTGATGATATGTCCCGATTGTCTTTCAACCATTTGCGGAATTATCGCTTTTGAAACATACAAAAGTCCTTTTACATTAATATCCATCATAGCATCCCAATCGTCTAAATCTCCATTCTGAATTGGGTCTAAACCGTGAGCATTCCCTGCATTATTAATTAAAACGTCAATTGTCGAAAAGTCGTTTGGCAAAGCGCCAATTTTTTCAAAAACATCTTTTTTATCACGAACATCAAATGCTAAAGAATGAACTTCTGTAAAAGCAGAAAGTTCTTTTTGAAGTTCTTCTAAACGATCTTTACGTCTTCCGCAAAGAATCACTTTATAATTGTTTTTTGCCAAAATCTGCGCAGTTGCTTTTCCAATTCCGCTTGTGGCACCAGTAATTAAAACTGTTTTTTTCATTTTGTTTTTCTTTTTTACCACAGATTAAAATGATTTTTTTAATCTGTGAAAATCATTTTAATCTGTGGCTACTATTTTAGCATTATAAACTGAATACTATTACTGCGACTGAAAACTAAAAATTAAGGCACATCATCGCCCATACTTTCAGTCCAGATTGCAAACCAGTCTTCATTGTCCATATCTAATTCAATTGCTTTTGATAAAGATTGAATTCTGGCAATATTTACAGTTCCGGCAATTGGAATTATTTTTGCCGGATGTTTTAAAATCCATGACAATAAAAGTGTATCAGCACCTAAATGATATTTCTCCAATAAAGTTGAAAACAGTTTTTTTAAACGGCGAGTTTGCTTGGTATCTTCTCTAAAAACAGTTCCAAGCGGGTTCCATGATAACGGACGAATGCCATTCGTTTGCATATAATCTAAACTTCCGTCGGTCATTGCTTCATAATGTGTGGCAGAAAATTGTACTTGATTATAACTCACTTCTGTTTTCTGACGAATTAATTCCGTTTGAGAACTTGTAAAGTTTGAAAGTCCAAAATCAATAATTTTACCTTCACCTTTTAATTTCTCAACTGCTTCAGCAATTTCATCAGCCTGCATTAACGGACTAGGTCTATGTAGTAAAAAAACGTCAACATAATCAGTCTTTAAGTTTTTCAAAGATCCTTCTACAGATTTAATAATATAATCTTTAGAATAATCATAATGTTTGATTTTGTTTTCTGGGCGTTTATCAGCAATCATCTGAATTCCGCACTTGGTAATTAATTGTAATTTTTCACGATCAATTTTACTTGCGTGAAAGGCTTTTCCAAAATCGGCTTCGGTCGTATACGAACCGTAAATATCCGCGTGATCAAAAGTCGTAATTTTGTTTTCGATACTTACTTGTATCATATTTTCCATTTCTTTAGTTGTAAGGTTTTTATCCCAAACTCCCCAATTCATAGTGCCCGAAATTATAGGCGATAAGACTGTTTTGCTCATAATTGTTATGCGTTATTTTTGGTAATAATTATGCCTTTAAAAAACATAATCATCAAAGTTCTTAAAAATATAAAAATAGATTCACAATTAGTCCTTAAAATTAGGTCATTGGTCGAAGTTTTAACCATTCTTTAACATCTTACTTCTTAAAAAATATTCAATTTGCACTCTCAAAAATTAGGCGTAAAAATCAAGGTTTTAAAAATATTTATATGGAAGAAAATACAACGACTTTAGACATTAGAGCGATAAATGAAAAAATTGAAAGAGAAAGTGCTTTTATAGACCTTCTTACAATGGAAATGAACAAAGTTATTGTGGGTCAGAAACATATGGTCGAGCGTCTATTGATTGGATTACTTGGACAAGGGCATATTTTATTGGAAGGAGTTCCAGGTCTGGCAAAAACTTTAGCCATCAATACCTTGTCTCAGGCGGTACAAGGTTCTTTCAGCCGTATCCAGTTTACGCCAGATTTATTACCTGCCGATGTTATCGGAACCATGATTTACAATATTAAAGCAAACGAGTTCTCTATTAAAAAAGGACCAATTTTCGCCAATTTCGTACTTGCCGATGAGATTAACCGTGCTCCTGCAAAAGTTCAGTCAGCACTTTTAGAGGCGATGCAGGAAAAACAAGTTACAATTGGTGACTCCACTTTCAAATTAGATCGTCCGTTTTTAGTATTAGCAACACAAAATCCTGTTGAACAAGAAGGTACTTATGCATTGCCTGAAGCACAGGTTGACCGTTTCATGTTAAAAACTGTAATTGATTATCCAAAAATTGACGAAGAGCGTTTTGTTATCCGTCAGAACTTAAAAGGATCTTATGAGAAAGTAAATCCTGTAGTTTCTGTAGATCAGATTTTACGTGCGCAAGAAGCGGTTCGTGAAGTTTATATGGATGAAAAAATTGAGAAATATATCTTGGATATCATTTTTGCTACTCGTTATCCAGAAAAATACAAATTAGCCGATTTAAAACCGCTTATCAGTTTTGGAGCTTCTCCTCGTGGAAGTATCAACTTGGCTAATGCTGCTAAATGTTACGCTTTCATCAAACGTCGTGGTTATGTAATTCCAGAAGACGTTCGTGCTGTTGTTCACGATGTTCTACGTCACAGAGTTGGAATTACTTACGAAGCAGAAGCAGAAAACATTACTTCTGTAGACATTATCAACAAAATCGTTAACGAGATTGAAGTACCTTAAAAATTTGTTTCAAGTTTCAGGTTTCAAGTTGTTGCAAGACTAACTTGAAACTTTTAAACTTTAAACTTTAAACAAATCAAATGGATACAAAAGAGCTTTTAAAAAAAGTACGGAAAATAGAAATCAAGACGAAAAGATTGAGTAATCATATCTTTTCGGGAGAATACCACTCTTCATTTAAAGGACGAGGAATGACGTTTAGCGAGGTGCGTCAATACCAATACGGAGATGATATTCGTAACATCGATTGGAATGTAACCGCACGCTACAACGAAGCTCACGTTAAAGTATTTGAAGAAGAACGCGAATTGACCATGGTTTTAATGGTCGATATTTCGGGTTCTGAATCCTTTGGTTCTAAAAATCAATTTAAAAAAGACATCGTAACCGAAATTGCGGCAACGATGGCTTTTTCGGCTACACAAAACAACGATAAAATTGGTTTAATCTTATTTTCTGATACTGTAGAATTATATATTCCACCTAAAAAAGGACGTTCGCACGTGCTTCGCATCATTCGTGAATTAATCGAATTTGAACCTAAAAGTCATAAAACAGATATTGCTCAGGCTTTGAAATTCTTATCTGGAACTCAAAAAAAGAAAGCAATCATCTTTATGATTTCCGATTTTATGTCTGATTCTTATGAGCATACTTTAAAAATTGCTTCTAAGAAACATGACATTACTGGAGTTCGTGTTTATGATATGCGTGAAGAAAAAATTCCAAATTTAGGAATGGTTTCTATGCTAGATGCTGAAACAGGAAAAATACAATTGGTTGACACAAGTTCTAAAACAGTTCGTCTGAATTACGAAAAACACTATCAGGAAAAATTAAATTATTTTAAAGATACTTTCCGTAAATCAGGAGCTGGAATTGTTAACACTAGAGTTGACGAAAATTATGTTACTAAACTATTAGGCTATTTCAAATCACGATAAAAATTTGGCAGTTTTGATTAACCCATCAAAAATCGTTAATCTAAAATCTTCAATCGTTAATCAAATGAAATTTAAACTTTATATATTTTTATTACTTTTTTCTACTATGATTTTTGCACAGCAGAAACAAGTAGAAACAAGTATTGACACCACCAAAAACAAGATTGGTGCTGAGTTCAAACTGACCCTAAAAACGGTTGTAACTTCAACATCGAAAGTTGAATTTCCGAAACTTAAAAATATTGGTCCGTTAGAAGTTATTCAATCGTATCCAATTGATACCGTTAAGAAAGACGGAACTTACGAACTTATAAAAAAATATGGTTTAACACAGTTTGATTCTGGTCGTTATACAATTCCGAGTGTCAAAATTTTAATTGACAAAAAACCATTTTTTAGCGATTCTATCAAAGTTGAAGTTGCCAACGTAAAAGTGGATACTTTACAGCAGAAAATGTATGACATCAAAGATATTTCTTCTGTTGATGAAGGAATGGGAAATTGGTGGATTTACGTTTTGATTGTTTTAGCTATCATCGGAATTGGCGCATTCGTTTACTGGTATGTTAAAAAACGTCAGCTAAAAAAGATTGAAGAAGAAGTTTATAAAACTCCTATCGAAAAAGCAACAAGTTTATTAAACAACTTAGAACAAAAAGAACTTGTTCAAAAGGGTGAAATCAAAGAATATTATAGTGAATTAACAGATATTGCGAGAAATTATATTGAAGAAGCGATTCATATTCCAGCAATGGAAAGCACAACTTCTGAATTGATTTCTGCAATTAGAGAAGCTTCGACTAAAAAGAAAATGACGCTGACGCCAGAAACGGTTGAAAATCTAGAACGCGTTTTACGTCAAGCCGATTTAGTAAAATTTGCAAAATCTAAACCACTTGATTTTGAAATTACAGAAGATCGAAACAAAATTCAGAAAGTCATTCTAACACTTGATAATGCAATTCCAACAGAAGCGCCAGAAGATATCGAAGATCAATTATTGAATGAAGCTCAAAGACAAAAGCAAATTAAAGAACAGCTTCGTAAAAAACGCAATGCGAGAATTGGTTATTCTGTTGCAGCTGTAATCTTATTGCTGTTTGTAACTACAACTTATTTTGTGGTTACAAAAGGTTTCACTTACGTGAAAGACAATATAATTGGTCATCCTTCTAAAGAATTATTAGAAGGAGAATGGGTAAAAAGTGCTTACGGAAGTCCAGCTGTTTTGATTGAAACTCCAAAAGTTTTAAAAAGAATGGACACTGAAAAAGTCCTTCCAAAAGAAACTATGGCTTTAATAAAAGAGATGCAACTTTTCACATACGGAAGCATGATTGATAATTTCTATATCACTGTTTCTACAGCCAAATTTAAACAGCCAACTGATATAGATTTAGCAAAAGCTCTTGAAGGGTCATTAAAAGTAATGGAAGCTCAAGGCGCACAAAATATTATTGTAAAACAAGAAGATTTTCAAACAAACGAAGGTATTCAGGGAGTTAAAGGTTATGGAACAATGTCTATTCTAAATCCTGCAACAAAAACAAGTGCAAAAGCATATTATGAATTGTTGCTTTTCAAACAAGATCAAGGTTTACAGCAAATCATGATTTTGCATGAAGAAGGCGATACATATGCAAACGACATTACAACTCGAGTATTAAATTCTGTTGAACTTCAAAGAGCAAACAACTAATGAGTAAAATGAGTTTTTTAAATCCAGAATTTCTTTGGTTGTTTCTATTGATTCCGATTGCCATAATTTGGTTTTTCTGGAAACGCAACCAGCAGTCGGCTACTTTAAAAATGAGTTCGACAGCAGGTTTCAAGAACAGCGAATCTTTATTAACGAAATTAAAACCCGCCTTATACGTTTTCAGAATCTTGGCTTTATGTTCTTTGATTATTGCATTGGCACGACCAAGAACAGTAGACATTAGCAATCAGACTAAAACAACAAAAGGAATTGATATCGTAATGGCAATTGACGTTTCTGGATCTATGTTGGCAAAAGATTTGAAACCTAATCGTATGGAAGCTTTGAAAAGAGTAGCCGCCGATTTCGTTGAAGAAAGGCCAAATGACAGAATCGGATTGGTTTTGTATGCTTCTGAAGCTTATACCAAAACTCCAGTTACAAGTGATAAAGCAATTATTTTGGAAGCTATAAAAGGCATTAAATACGACACAACATTACAAGACGGAACTGGAATTGGAATGGGATTGGCAACTGCTGTAAACCGTCTTAAAGATAGCAAAGCAAAAAGCCGAGTAATCATTTTAATGACCGATGGAGTTAATAATGCCGGTTTTATTGAACCTGAAACAGCTTCTGACATTGCAAAACAATACGGAATTAAAGTATACACTATTGGTATTGGAACTAACGGAATGGCAGAATCTCCATTTCAGTATGCTCCAGACGGACGTTTGATGTTTAAAATGCAGAAAGTAGAGATCGACGAAAGATTAATGAAAAGCATCGCTCAAAAAACAGATGGAACATATTTTAGAGCTACAAGCAACGATAAATTAGCACAGATATACAATTCAATCAATAAATTAGAAACAACAGAAATCCAAGAATTAAAATTCTATGATTATGATGAAAAGTACAGAATTTTTGTTTTGTTTGCAGCCTTTTTATTATTGCTTGAAGTTGGATTAAGAAATACAGTTTATAGAAGCTTTATTTAATATTTTAGTCGCAGTCACAGCTTACAGTTTACAACTGAATACTGCGACTGAGAATTGCGACTGAGAACTAGAATTAAAAAATGGAATTAGACGAAAAAAAATATTTATATCTCCTAATACTAATCCCTATTGTGGTGTGTATTTTTCTTTTCAATATGTATTGGAAAAGAAGAACACAGCGTGAATTTGGTGATTTAGAAATGGTAAAAAGATTGAGTCCAGAGAAATCGGTTTTTAAACCTGTTTTAAAAATTGTTGTAATTCTTCTGGCACTTACCTGCTTAATTATCGGTTTGGTAAATCCGAAAATTGGAACCAAAATGGAGACCGTAAAACGAGAAGGTATTGATATTGTTTTTGCTGTCGATGTTTCTAAAAGTATGCTTGCCGAAGATGTCGTACCAAGCCGTTTAGATAAAAGTAAACAATTGGTTTCGCAAATCATCAACAACTTAGGAAGTGATAGAATTGGTATTGTTGCCTACGCAGGAAGCGCTTTTCCTGTTTTACCAATCACATCAGATTACAGTGTTGCTAAGATGTTTTTGCAAAGTATGAGTCCAGGCATGGTTTCTTCTCAAGGAACATCTCTCGATGAAGCCATTAAATTGTCTTCGACTTATTTTGATGAAAAAAGCAAAACCAGCAAATTATTAATCTTGATTTCTGATGGAGAAGATCATTCTGAAGGCGCAGCTGCAGCAGCAGAAGAAGCTAACAAATTAGGAATGAAAATCATTACAATCGGTGTTGGAACAGAAAAAGGAGGAACAATTCCGTTAAAAGAAAATGGTGTTGTAAGAGGCTATCAAAAAGATCAAAACGGAGAAACGGTAATCACTAAACTAAACCAAGAAGGTTTAAAAACAATTGCCAAAGCAACAAAAGGCGGTTACGTTTACGGCGGAAGCACAAAAGAAGTATTAGAATACGTAAAAAATGCATTGAACAATATTCAGAAAACAGAATTTGAGGCAACACAAATGGCAGAGTTTCAATCGCAATTTCAATGGTTTATCGGGTTTGCTTTTTTATTGCTGTTTATTGATATTTTCTTATTAGAAAGAAAAACAAACTGGATCAAAGAGTTGGATTTATTTAATGAAAAGAAATAAAAAAAGTTAGCCACTAATTACCCGAATTTACACGAATAACAAATTGTTTAATTTGTGAAATTCAAATAAGAAATAAAAAAAAATTAGTGTCAATTAGTGAAATTCGTGGCGAAAAAAAACAAAATTAGAATGAAAAATTTACTTCTTTATATCTTATTAACGGTTTCTTTTGCAGTTTCTGCACAAGAGAAAGACAAAACATTGCCTGCTGCGAATGAAGAATATAAACAGAATAAATTTGTTGATGCTGAGGCAAACTATAGAATTTCGGAATCTAAATTTCCAAAAAGATCTGCGGCGCCATACAACTTAGGAAATACTATTTATAGACAGAATCAAATTTCGGAAGCTAAATTTGCTTACGCGAAAGCGATAAAAAATGCCAAAACAAGACCTGAAAAACATAAAGCTTTCCACAATCTTGGAAACGTTTTCATGAAAGAGAAAGATTATACGCAGGCGGTTGAAGCATACAAACAAGCTTTACGCAATGATCCGACAGATGATGAAACGCGTTATAATTACGCTTTAGCCAAACAAAAGCTTAAAGAAAATCCTCCGAAAAACGATAAAAACAAAGACAAAAATAAGGACAAGGACAAAGACAAGGATAAAAATAAAGATAAGAACAAGGACAACAATAAAGACAAAGATAAAGACAAAGATAAAGACAAGAAAGACGACAAAGGAGATAAGGATAAGGATAAAAAGGATGGCAAAAACGATCCTAAAAAAGACGACAAGTCTGATAATAAAGGAGAGCCAAAACCACAGCCTGGAGGAATCTCGAAAGAACGCGTTCAGAACTTGTTAGATGCAGTTAATAATGAAGAGAAGAAAATTCAAGATAAAGTTAACGCACAAAAAGTAAAAGGAAGTCCTAAGAAATCTGAAAAAGACTGGTAAAATTTGGTTAATCGTTTAACCGTTAATTTGTTTAAAACAATACGATAGAACAAAATAACGTTTAAACGATTATACATTAAAAAACGATTAAACATTAAATGAAAAGATATTTAATTCTATTTCTAATCACATTTCAAGGACTTATGGCTCAAGTACAATTTGAAGCCAGAGTTAGCAAAAATACACTTGGAGTAAACGAAAGACTTCGTATAGATTTCATTATGAATGTTGACGGAGATAACTTCGAACAGCCTTCTTTTGAAGGTTTTAGAATGGTTGCCGGACCAAGCCAGCAAATCAGCCAGTCTTGGGTAAATGGACGAAGCTCTTTTCAAAAAATATATTCTTATATCTTACAGCCTGAAAGAAAAGGCGCGATAATGATTAAACAGGCCGCTATAGAATATAACGGTCAAGTTTACAAAACCAATCCGATAAAAGTTACGGTTACCAATGCCGTTGCTCAAGAAAGAGATCCAAACGACAGACCTCCAGGATCTCCAAATGAATTATTGACTTTAGTTGCAGAAATTTCAAAAACGAATCCGTATTTAAATGAGCCTATTACAGTAGTTTACAAATTATACTTTAATAATATTGGAGTAAACCGTTTTAAAGAGCTTGCAAAACCTAAATACAATGATTTCTGGAATCAGAATATCGAAATTAAACAATTACAGATCGAAGAAGGAAATTATCAAGGTCAGAGATGTTATTCTGTAATCTTGAAAAAGGCCGTTTTATATCCGCAAAAATCTGGAAGATTAACAATTGATCCTCTTTCATTAGATCTTGAAATAGAAATGGCTACCAATCGTCGTGATATGTTTGGTCAAATGATTACGACACAAGGCAACAAAGTAGTTTCTGCCGGGGCTAAGACAATCAATGTAAAACCGCTTCCTGAAAGCAGTAAACCAGAAGGATTTACAGGCGCGGTTGGAAAATTGAATTTTACGGTTACTCCATCAAAAACAACACTTAAAAATGGTGAAGGACTAGATTTAATCGTAAGCGCACAAGGAACAGGAAACATGAAGCTATTTACGCTTCCAAAACCAGTTGTTCCAAATGCGTTAGAAATGTACGATCCTGTTCATGATGAAAGTGTTACGACTTCACTTGCTGGAATGTCTGGAAGAATTACAGATAAATATACAATCGTTCCGCAATACAGAGGAAAATATGCCATCAAACCGATGCAGTTTTCTTATTTCGATTTGAATACAGGTTCTTACAAAACCATTACATCAAAAGAAATTATGATTGACGTTTTAGATGGTCCAACGCCTGCTGAAGCAAACACAGGATCGACACCTAAAAATGCAACTGCTCAAACGGATCATTTCAAAAACATTAAATCTAAAACAGCTTTAATTCCGATTGCTAAAAAAGAGTTTTATGGTTCTGATTTGTACTTAGGATTATTGTTTGCTCCTTTTGTGATTATTCCGCTTATTATTTTAGCGAAGAAAAGAAAAGAAGCTATTGACAGTGATGTTACTGGAAATAGAATTAGAATGAACAATAAATTGGCTAAGAAATATTTATCGCAAGCGAAGAAACATCTTAACAACAAAGAGCCTTTCTATATTGCATTAGAAAAAGCGATGCATAATTTCTTAAAAGCGAAATTGCATATTGAAACTTCAGAAATGAGTAAAGACAATATTAGAGAATTATTATTGTCAAGAAATGCCAATGCAGAAACAGTTCAGAATTTTATAACTCTAACGGAAAACTGTGAATTTGCACGTTATGCTCCAGCTTCTAGCGCTTCTATTCAGCAGGATTATGACAAAGCAGTATTGATAATTTCTGAATTGGAAAAACAGATTGTTTAAATTTAACTTTAAAATCAAACCTAACAGGTTTTAAAAATCTGTTAGATTTAAAGAAATAAAATGAAAAATATACTCTATCTCTTTTTATTAATTTCGCAGGTTTTCTTTGCGCAAGGACGCTTTGAATCGGCAAATGCACTTTATCAAAAAGGGCAATATAAAGAAGCGGTTCAGGTTTATGAAAACATAGTTAAAGAAGATAAATTACATTCTGCCGAACTGTATTTTAATCTTGGAAACTGTTATTACAAACTCAATCAAGTTGCGCCTTCGATTTATAATTACGAAAAAGCTCTAGTTTTGAAACCAGGCGATCCTGAGACTTTAAACAATTTGAAATTTGCCAAAAAGCTGACAATCGATGAAATTAAAGAAATTCCAAAAGTTGGTTTCGCAAAACTGATTCAGAACTTTACTTCTATTTTTGATTATAATGAATGGGCAAAAATTGCCGTTGCTATTGGTTTTATCTTTTTACTAAGTTTCATTGGTTACTATTTCTCAAAAGCCACACTCGCAAAAAGAATTTACTTTGTTGGAATGTTTATTTTTTTAGTTGCTTTTGCTTTAAGCATCTCAGCGGCAATGTCTGAAAAAAGCCATTTTGACAATGATCGCGTTGCCATTGTTTTTTCTGAAATGAGCCAAGTTCGTGCAAAACCTGAAAAATCTGCAAATGGTATTATTTTATTGCACGAAGGAGCAAAAGTTTATGTTTTAGAAAGTGTTGCCGAATGGAAAAAAGTTGAATTAACAGACGGAACACAAGGTTGGATTGATTCTTCGACTATCAAAGAAGTAAAATAAATTTTAAAAAAAAATCAAATAAAAAAATCCCAAATTCCAATCTCTGTTTTGGAATTTGGGATTTTAAATTATTGGAATTTCCTTTTTTAATTTACCGCATCAATCAGTCGTATAAACTCTGCTCGGTAACCTTCATCATCATTTTGTAAACCAGATTTTGCCAATCTTTTTATATCTGCACTTGAACTATTTGCAATATATTTTGAGTCACGCAATTTTAATCCGAACCAGGAAACTGCAGTTGTAAATTTAAAATCTGGAGAACTATTTTCTAGACTCATTTTCTTGTCTGCTATTACATTAACTATTTCAACACTTTTATTGCTATCAGGTTTTTTATATCTAAATTTCACCGTCGCCAATTCATCACTATGATTTTCAGACACTTTCTGTGTTTTGGTATATTTTAAATCTGACGGAATGTAATCGCTCTCAACTCCAGTTGGAATTATTTCATATAAAGCCGTAACGGAGTGTCCGCTTCCTAATTCGCCTGCATCAATTTTATCATTTTTAAAATCTTCTGCATTAAGTTTTCGGTTTTCATAACCAATCAATCGATACGCCTGAACATGATTTGGGTTAAACTCGATTTGAATTTTTACATCTTTCGCTATAGCGAACATTGAACCTTTAAACTCTTTTCCTAGAAAACGATTGGCTTCCTGAATATTATCGATATAAGCATAATTTCCGTTTCCTTTATCGGCTAGAATTTCCATTTTAGAATCTTTGTAATTGCCCATTCCAAATCCTAAAACGGTTAAGAAAACGCCCGATTCTCTTTTTTGTTCAATCAATTTCAGCATATCATCATCGGTAGAAGCGCCAACATTAAAATCACCATCGGTAGCTATCACTACTCTATTATTTCCTCCTTTTATGAAATTTTCCTGTGCTAATTTGTAAGCTAATTCGATTCCTTCTCCTCCTGCTGTACTTCCGCCTGCATGTAAATCATCAAAAGCATCCATAATCTCGTCTTTGTTTTCTCCTGAAGTCGGTTCTAAAACCACTCCAGCCGAACCAGCATAAACAACAATCGAAACTCTGTCTGTATTGCGAAGTTCTTTTACTAGAATTTTCATCGATTCTTTTAGCAATGGCAATTTATTTGGTTCATCCATAGAACCTGAAACATCGACTAAAAAAACCAGATTAGTAGCCGGCAAATTTGCCATTGGAACATCTTTTCCCTGCAAACCAATTTTTAGCAATCGGCTGTTTTTGTTCCAGGGACAATCGCTGTATTCGGTATGAATTGCGAAGGGATGCTGGCCATCTGGCTGTAGATATTTGTATTTGAAAAAATTGATCATTTCTTCAATACGAACAGCATCTTTTGGAACTTTTTGTCCTTCATTAATAAATCGGCGAATATTGGTATATGATGCATTATCAACATCTATAGAAAAAGTAGAAAGAGGAGTTTTAAGCGGAGATTCAAATGGATTCTCTTCTAATCCTGCATAGCTTTCTGTGTTTGGTTCAGCATACAATTCTTCTGGAGCTTCATCCAGAGCAACAGTTGTCATGTCCATTGTTTCTGCTGCTTCATCTGGTGCATACGCTTTCTTACAGCTGAAAATAGTAAGTACGAGGAATGCCATCATAAAGAAATTAAGATTTCTCATAAAGTAAATTTTTAAAGATTAATAAATAGGTTATTGGCTTCAAATAAGGGCTAGCATTCCGGATGTACTAGAGACGATTATTTGCAATTTTTCGAGTAAGCAAAATCGTGCCAAAAAATTTAAAATTACTTTTCTTACGAGAAAATAAATTGTGAAACCTTGATTTTTAAGGGAATTATACTCAAAATATTTTTACACACATAGAACTGTAGAGACGCACTGCAGTGCGTCTAACGCAATCATTGTCGATGTGCTGGATGTAGACGCACTGCGGTGCGTCTCTACAGAAAATATTGTGTAAAAATTAAAACGGGTATATTTTTTCTGGTGTCACACAAAAATCTAATTTGATATCCGATTCAAAAACATCGTCAATCTGATTTACTGGTTCAAAAAATGAAAGCCCGATTTTCAGGGTTTCTGGTTTACATTCTGAAAGGAATTTATCGTAAAAACCTTTTCCGTAACCAATTCGATTTCCGAAAATATCATAAGCCAAAAGTGGTACAAAAACTACTTCCACTTTTGATGAAGGCACTTCGATTCCGTCCACGGGTTCTGGAATATTGTATTCGTTTTTTTTAATTTTGGTATTGTCTGTTAAAAGAAAATGAGTCATTTTTCTCGTTTCGAAATCACTTTTAGAAATTAGTATTTCTTTGTCTTTTCCAGAAAGTAAATGAAGAATAAATTCGGTATTTATTTCTTTTTGTTCTTCAATCGGAAGAAAAACATGATAGTAACTTTTATCCCAAATTGGCATTTGGATTAATTGATTGGCAATCGCCAGACTTTGTTCTTCTATTTCATCAAAAGAAAGCGCTTTACGTAGATTTTTATATTCTATTCGGAGTTCCTTTTTACTCGTCGGCATTGTCGGGTGTTTTAGATAAATGATAAATGGCATCGCCTTCATAAACAATAGGCGAATGATTCGCATTGATTACATAACCATCGTGCGGTGCTTTGATCTTCTGTTCAAACTTTCCAAACGGATCTGTAATAATAGCTAAGATAGTGCCTTTGGTTACAAATTTTCCAATCAGATTAAAATCATGCAATAAACCTGAACATTTCGCGCGAAGCCAAACCGATTGTTTGATATAAATGGAAGGTGTCAACGCTGGCTCAACAATTTGTTTAGAATCCAGCATTTCTAAATAATGAAGCAAACGTTTGGTTCCTAAAACACCTTGATTTGCAATTTCGTTATTGATGTCTAACGATTTTCCTCCTTCAAAAAGAAGCATTTTTACATTGGCATTTTCAGAGGTTTTTCTGAAAGAACCATTTATATTTTTAGAATAAAGTGTGAAAGGCGCATTAAAAATATCAGCCAAAGTTTTCAATTCAGGGTTATTCTCTGTAATTCTAATCTGAGGTGCATTAAAACGACTCGCTCCTCCCGCATGAAAATCAACAGCATAATCTAAAATCGGCAAAATTTCTTCGACTATATGATAAGCAAATCGGCTGGCAAGTGAACCTTTTTTACTTCCTGGGAAAACACGATTTAAATCCCGACCATCTGGAAATTCTCTTGATTTATTGACAAAACCGTACATATTGATGACTGGAATACAAATAATGGTACCGCGGGAAGGTCTGTTAATTTTTTTGCTAATAATCTGACGAACAATTTCAACACCATTGATTTCGTCTCCGTGAATTCCTGCAGAAAATAAAACAACAGGACCTTCGTGCTTGGAACGACGCACTATGACAGGAATATTCAACTTCGTTGTGGTATGCAATCGAGCAATTTCGACATTTATGGTTCTATGTTCTCCCGGCAAAATCGATTCGCCAAAAATAACTAATGGAGCACTATTTCTCATGTAGAATTATAAAATCTAAATATAGAAATTATTCTTTTGATTTTGTAAATTTGAAACTAATTCAATGTTAAGCTTCATTTGGAAATCGGAATGGTTTTTGAAAAAGGCTTTTCGGATATCTTCAGACATAAAAAAGAATGCAAAAACCAGCCTTAGATCTTCAAATTTTAACTTTGCCAGACAATCCCGGCGTTTATCAATATTATGATAAAGACGGGAAAATCTTGTACGTTGGTAAAGCCAAAAATTTAAAAAAAAGGGTTTCCTCATATTTCAATAAAATTCACGATACGGCCAAAACTAATGTATTGGTCAAAAAAATCGTGACCATAAAACACATCGTAGTTCCAACTGAAACCGATGCGCTTTTATTGGAAAACAATTTAATAAAAACGCTTCAGCCAAGATATAATGTACTGCTTCGCGATGACAAAAGTTATCCTTGGATCTGCATTAAAAAAGAACCTTTTTCGAGAATATTTCTAACGAGAAGAATGGTTAAAGATGGCTCAGAATATTTTGGCCCGTATACGAATTTCAAAATGGTGCATACGATTTTGGATTTGATTAAAGAATTGTATCCGCTTCGCACTTGTAATTACGATTTGAGTGAATCGAATATCAATTCAGGTAAATTTAAAGTTTGTCTGGAATATCATATTGGCAATTGCAAAGGGCCTTGTGAAGGTTTGGAATCTTTAGAAGAATACCAAAGACAAGTCAACGCTATTCGTGAAATCCTGAAAGGAAACTTCAAAGAAAGTTTAAAGGATTTCAAGAAACTGATGAATACTTATGCGCAAAATCTTCAGTTTGAAGAAGCGCAGAAAATCAAAGAAAAGATTGAAGTTTTAGAGAATTATCAATCTCGATCGACTATTATCAATCCGAAGATTACCAATATTGATGTTTTCTCGATTGTTTCTGACGAAAGTGCAGCTTATGTCAATTTCCTTCAGATTTCTCACGGTTCGATTATTCGTTCTCATACTTTAGAAATGAAGAAAAAATTGGACGAATCTGATGAAGAATTGTTAGAATTAGCAATTGTAGAATTGCGTGAACGTTTTCAGTTACTATCAAAAGAAATTATTGTTCCTTTTGAATTGGATTTAGGTGAAAACATTAAAGTAACTGTTCCACAGCTTGGCGACAAAAAACAGATTCTGGATTTATCGATTCGAAATGCTAAATTCTACCGAATCGAGCAATTGAAACAATTACAAATTGTAGATCCGGATCGCCATGTAAACCGAATTATGGCACAGATGCAGAAAGATTTACGTCTTCCTGTTGAGCCAAGACATATCGAATGTTTTGATAACTCGAACATTCAGGGAACAAATCCTGTTGCAGCTTGTGTGGTTTTTAAAGATGGAAAACCAAGCAAAAAAGATTACCGTCATTTCAATGTTAAAACCGTTGAAGGCCCAGACGATTTTGCTTCGATGACCGAAATTGTGTACCGCCGTTATAAAAGATTATTAGACGAAAATGAACCTCTTCCGCAATTAATTATTATTGACGGTGGAAAAGGACAACTTTCGTCTGCTCTAAAAAGTATTGATGAATTAGGATTAAGAGGTAAAATTGCTATCATCGGAATTGCAAAAAGATTGGAAGAACTTTTTTATCCAGGCGATTCTATTCCGTTATATCTGGACAAAAAATCCGAAACTTTAAAAGTAATTCAGCAGTTGCGAAACGAAGCGCATAGATTCGGAATTACGTTCCATAGAGATAAAAGAAGCAAAGCTGCCCTCAATTCTTCTGTAGAAAGTATACCTGGAATTGGAGAAAAAACTATGACGACGTTAATAAAACATTTCAAAAGTGTTAAAAGATTAAAATTGGCAACAGAAAAAGAAATTTCGGCTGTTGTAGGTGTTTCTAAAGCCAAAAAAATTGTTGAATTTTATCATTCTAAAGAAAGTTAATCTGTTTTGAGAAAAATCTTTTTGCATAGCATTCTATTTTTGTTTTTTTCTATTTCGTATAGTCAAAACGAAATTTCTTTTGTTCAAAAAGACAATGGCAAAATCAAAATAAGCTATAAATATCTTAACTCTACCGAAGAAGAAATAGCACAAGAAATAACTGTAAAAAATGATCAAACTGGAAAAACTCAAACTATAAAAAACATTGGAGTTTCGATTACTGGAAAACCTTCACATTTAGAAATAAACGATTATAATTTTGATGGTTATACCGATTTTGCTAGTTTTCGTACTGATGACGGAATGGGAGTTTACAATATTTATCAGATTTTCATTTTTAATCCGAAAACCAAAAATTTTGAAAATTTAGAATTTCCAACCAATTTCAATCCGAAATGCGATATGTTTTGCGATGTAAAAATTGACAAAATTAAAAAGACGCTTACGTCAAGCTGCAGAGGTGGCGCTAGAACTCACAACGACGTTTGGAAATATGATCAAAATAAAAAATTAATGCTTTTAAAAACAACATCATATTAAGAATAAACCCGAAAAAATTACCGACTTTTACAAAACTAACTTGCAGATTTTTATGCGCCAAAATCAATTATCAATTCTAAATATCCAATCAAAAGGACACTTTCTAAATACAATTTGGAAAGCGATTTCTATGATGTTTATATTGTTGGTATTGGTTTCGCAAAACTCATTTTCTCAAGAAATAAAAAAAGACAGCATTAAAAGACCCAAAATCGGTTTGGTTTTGAGTGGCGGCGGTGCGAAAGGTTTTGCGCATATTGGTGTTTTGAAAGTTTTGGAAGAAGCCGGAATCAAAATTGATTATATTGGCGGAACTAGTATGGGTTCTGTAATCGGCGGACTTTATGCATCGGGTTATAATGCTTCTCAAATCGATTCTATTTTTAAGAAAACCAATTTTGATGAATTGATAAGCGATTATATTCCGAGATCTTCTAAGAATTTTTATGGCAAAAAAAATGACGAATTATATGCGATAGTTCTACCGTTTAGTAATTTTCGAGTTGGAATTCCAGAAGCACTTTCTAAAGGGATGTATAATTATAATTTGTTAAGCAGTTTAACTCGAAATGTGCGCCATATTCGTGATTTCAACAAATTGCCAACTCCTTTTTTATGTATTGGAACTAATATCGAAACTGGAGAAGAGGTTTTATTGAATAAAGGAAATCTCGTTCAGGCCATGATGGCGAGTGCTGCTTTTCCTTCCCTATTTACTCCCGTAGAAATTGACGGAAATTTATTGGTTGATGGCGGCGTGGTAAACAATTATCCGATACAAGAAGTTCGTAATCTTGGTGCAGATATTATTATTGGTGTTGACGTTCAGGACGATTTGATGAAACGAAAAAACCTTAAAAATGCGACTAGAATTCTGGTTCAGATTACCAATCTGCAGTCTATCGATAAAATGAAAAACAAAATTAAGAATACCGATGTTTACATTAAACCCGATATTCGTGATTATGGCGTAATTTCATTTGATAAAGGTGAAGAAATTATCCGAAAAGGCGAAGAAGCAGCTTTTGCAGTTTATGAAAAAATCAAAGCATTATCTGATGAAACCAATTTTTACAAAAAACCAAAACTCAAAATCGCATCAGATACAATTCAAATTCAAAAAATCAATACTGATAGATTAGACAATTACACTAAAGAATATATTCGCGGTAAACTTCGTTTTAAACCTGGAAGCACTATTACTTATGACGGCTTGAAAGCTGGAATAAACAATTTGAATGCAACTCAAAACTTTAGCACTATTTCATATTGTCTGCAGCCAGATGGCGAAAAAGATGATCTTGATTTGGTTTTAAAAGAAAATCCAACACAGACTTTTTTAAAGCTCGGACTTCATTACGACGGACTTTACAAAAGCGGGATTTTACTGAATCTGACTCACAAGAAAACGTTTTTAAAAAATGATGTGACTTCGCTCGATATTATTTTAGGAGATAATTTCAGATATGATTTCAATTATTATGTTGAAAATGGCTTTAATATCAGCTTCGGTTTTCGTTCGAGATTGAGTCAATTTAATAGAAATGTAACGACGAGTTTAAGTAATTTGATAACGCAAAATCCAAACGTCAACTTAATTAATGTTGATTTTATGGACGTAAATAACCAAGCTTATTTCCAGACTATTTTCGTTCAGAAGTTTTTAATGGGTGGAGGTTTAGAATTTAAATATTTAAAAATAAATTCTCCAACACTTGCCAACGTAGATAATATCATTGACAAGAGCAACTATTTTAGTGCTTTTGCTTATTTGAAATACGACTCATTTGATGACAAGTATTATCCAAGTTCGGGATTGTATTTCTCGACAGATTTACAAACCTATATGGCATCTTCAGATTACACCAAAACTTTCAATCCGTTTTCAATTGCAAAAGCAGAAGTTTCTTTTGTAAATACTTTATTTAGAAGAGCCACTTTCAAAATAGATGCCGATGCGGGTTTCACTTTCGGAAACTCAAGCGTTCCGTTCTTTGATTTTATTTTAGGAGGTTACGGCTACAGCAAAATAAACAACTTCAATTATTTTTACGGATATGATTTCTTAAGTATTTCAGGAAACAGCTTCATCAAAACAGGAATTACGCTGGATTACGAGATCTTAAGAAAAAACCACATTAATCTTTCTGCCAATTTTGCCAATCTAGGCAATAACATTTTCTCTACTGTAGACTGGGTTTCAATGCCTAAATATACTGGTTATGCCGTAGGATACGGATTAGAAACCATAATTGGTCCAATTGAAATAAAACAATCTTGGTCTCCAGAAATGTCAAGAAGCTTTACTTGGTTTAGTATTGGTTTCTTGTTTTAGTATTATACTAGTGAATATTTCAATAAAATCGCGTTATTTTTTTGCTTCGTGAAAATTATATCAAAAAACATTAAATTATTTTAGTTATAATTAATATAATTTTTATTTTTACTTCGAAAAAATTACGACATTTGTTATAATGAAAACAAAATGGACAGGTTTATTAGAGTATCTTCAATTCCTCATCAAGAGAAATCCTGAGTAAGCTATCGAATTGAGATAATTAGATCATTCAAAAAAGAGTGATCAGATTATCTGTTCAGACAATTCTAATTTTCGAATTATCTAATTTACAAATTATCTAATTGAAAAGCCATGCCATTATATCACAAACTCGGAGATTTTCCGCAAAAGCGACACACCCAATTTGAAAAACCAAACGGAGGTTTTTACTACGAACAATTGTTTGGAACCGAAGGTTTTCATGGACATTCGTCATTATCTTATCACGTACACAGACCAACGCAGGTTAAAGAAATTTTAAACTCTTATTCGGTTGAACCAAAAATTGCAATCGGAAAAAACATAAAATCATTACTTTTTAAAGGTTTTGAATTAAAGCCAGAAAATGACTTTTTAGACAGCCGAAAAGCCATGTTAGTCAATAAAGACTGCATTATTGGTTTGGCTGCACCGAAAGAATCGCTTCGAAATTATTTCTATAAAAATGCCGATGCCGATGAAATGCTTTTCATTCACAGAGGAAAAGGAAAATTAAGAACCATGTTAGGAAATATTCCGTTTGAATATGGCGATTATTTGATTATTCCGCGTGGCATTATTTACCAAATTGATTTTGAAACGGAAGACAATCGACTATTTTATGTAGAATCTTATTCTCCATTTTACACTCCAAAACGTTATAAAAACCAATCGGGACAGCATTTAGAACATTCTCCATTTTGTGAGCGTGATTTTATTTTGCCAAGCGAATTGGAAACGCATGACGAGAAAGGCGATTTTTTAATTAAAATCAAAAAAGAAGGAATGCTACATGAAGTTGTTTATGCCACACATCCTTTTGATGTTGTAGGCTGGGACGGCTACAATTTTCCATACGGATTTTCAATTCACAATTTCGAACCTATAACGGGGCGTGTTCACCAACCGCCACCGGTACACCAAACTTTTGAAACAGCAACTTTTGTTGTTTGTTCATTCTGCCCAAGACTTTACGATTATCATCCAAAAGCTATTCCAGCGCCATATAATCATAGCAATATAGATTCTGACGAAGTACTATATTATGTTGATGGTGATTTTATGAGCCGTAATAATATTGAGCAAGGTCATATTACTTTACATCCAAAAGGAATTCCACACGGTCCTGCACCTGGTGCAATGGAACGCAGTATTGGTCATAAAGAAACTCAAGAATTAGCCGTTATGGTTGATACTTTCAGACCACTTATGGTTACTGAAGAAGCTATGGGATTAGATGATGGACAGTACTACAAATCTTGGACGGAATAACTAAACTTATTTAAACGCAAAGTTCGCAAAGGATTTTTCGCAAAGTTCACAAAGATTTTAATGACGTTTTACTTCAATGAGTTCGCAAAGCTTTGCGTTCTTAGCGATTTTACAAAATCATTCTCAAAAAACTCTTTGCGCCCTTTGCGTTAAAAAAAAAAATTAAACACAACATTTCGGCAAAATCAGTTAAACGATTAACCGATTAAACAAATAAACAAAATGAGCAAAGAAGTAAAATCAGTAGAATACGGATTAGAAAAAATATTTGAAGGAGCGCAGGACTTCCTTCCTTTATTAGGAACAGACTATGTAGAATTTTACGTAGGGAACGCAAAACAAGCTGCACATTATTACAAATCTGCATTTGGTTATCAATCATTGGCTTATGCCGGATTAGAAACTGGAGTAAAAGACAGAGCGTCTTATGTTTTAAAACAAGATAAAATCAGAATTGTTTTAACGACTCCATTAACAGCAGATTCTCCAATCAACGAGCATTTGAAAAAACATGGAGACGGAGTAAAAGTGGCAGCGCTTTGGGTTGAAGACGCTACAAAATCTTACGAAGAAACCATGAAACGTGGTGCACGTTCTTTTATGGAACCAACCGTTGAAGAAGATGAATTTGGACAAGTAGTTCGTTCTGGAATTTATACTTACGGAGAAACAGTTCATATTTTCGTAGAAAGAAAAAACTACAATGGTGTTTTCTTACCAGGTTACAGAGAATGGAAATCTGATTTCAATCCAGAATCAACTGGATTAAAATATATCGATCACATGGTTGGAAATGTAGGTTGGAACGAAATGAATACTTGGGTAAAATTCTACGAAGAAGTTATGGGATTCGTAAACTTCTTATCTTTTGACGACAAACAAATTACAACAGAATATTCTGCTTTGATGAGTAAAGTAATGTCTAATGGAAACGGAAGAATTAAATTTCCAATCAACGAACCAGCAGAAGGAAAGAAAAAATCTCAAATTGAAGAATATTTAGATTTCTATGGCGGACCTGGAATTCAACATATTGCCATTGCTACAGATGATATTATCAAAACCGTTTCACAGCTAAGAGCACGCGGTGTTGAATTTTTATCAGCTCCTCCTCATACTTACTACGAAGCAATTCCAGAAAGATTAGGTGTTCACATGGATATGATGAAAGAAGATTTAAACGAAATCGAAAAACTGGCTATCATGGTAGATGCAGATGAAGATGGCTACTTATTGCAGATATTTACGAAGCCTGTTCAAGATAGACCGACGCTTTTCTTCGAAATTATTCAAAGAATGGGTGCAAAAGGGTTTGGCGCAGGTAACTTTAAAGCCCTTTTCGAGTCTATTGAAAGAGAGCAAGAATTGAGAGGAACGCTATAAAACGTTAATTTTCATACACAAAACAGCATAATTCTCTAAAAAACGATGCTTTTTTTGCAAATGTTATGTTAAACTTGACTTTGGCTATTTGTTTTTTGAACTTTCTATCTATCTTTGCACTCGCAAATAAGGAAGGGGTGGTTTCCTTCCGAATTGATATAAATTTCATAATTTATAGTTTTTTGGTTAGTTAATAGCATAAAAACTCAGTCATTCTTGACTGAGTTTTTTTGTTTTGGTACATTTGGAATAGAATTTGCATTTACTTAACTTTATAATGAAATGTAAAAATTGTACTATGAAAAAGTATATCCTCATCATATTTGCACTAACTACACTGGCGTTCGACACTCAAAAAGAAGACGCTTTTGATACTGGAGAATATTTTAAATTTAGAATTCATTACGGAATTGTAAACGCCGGTTACGCTACTCTCGAAGTAAAAGATGCAACTATCAATAATAAAAAAGTATATCATTCTGTTGGAAAAGGTTACACAACCGGAATGTCTAAATTTTTCTTCAAAGTAGAAGATTTATACGAAAGTTATTTTGACAAAGAAACGGGAAAACCTTATCGCTATGTTCGAAAAATTGATGAAGGCGGTTATACTAAAAATCAAGAAGGATTTTTCAATCAAGGAGAAAATAGAGTTTTAGTAAAGGACTATAAAAGAAAATCAGAAAAAACGATAATTGTTACTGAAGAAGTGCAAGATATTGTTTCGGCATTTTACTATTTGAGAAACCATCCGAATATTGATAAATTGAAATCTGGCGAAGCAATTACAATTGACATGTTTTTTGATGATGAAATCACAAAATTTAAGTTAAAATATGTAGGTCGTCAAGATATTACAACTAAATTTGGAACCGTTTCTACGATGGTTTTCAAACCCTTGGTACAAACAGGAAGAGTATTTAAAGAAAAAGAAAGTTTAACACTCTGGATAACAGATGATGTGAACAAAGTTCCGATAAGAATAAAAGCAGATTTGGCTGTAGGTTCCCTTAAGGCCGATCTCGATGAATATAAAGGATTAAAAAGTCCACTTAAAGCAAAAAAATAATGAACCCTACAGATAATTCTGAAGCAATCTTAAAAGAAATTGATCTAAAATTTCAAGCCATAAATCAAAAAACTGATGTTCAATTAGAAGGATTACTTTGGGCTAAACCAATCACTTATTGGGATTATATTCAGACCGACGCTCTTTTAAACTTACAAATACAACGCACCACACTTCCTGACGAAATGGTTTTTATCATGTACCATCAGGTAAACGAATTAATCTTCAAAATGATTTTGTGGGAAATTGACCAAATAGCTGAAAAAGAAAACATTCAGGTTGATTTTTTCAGTGAAAGATTATCAAGAATTACAAGATATTTTGACATGCTTACCAACTCTTTCAGCATTATGGAAAATGGTATGGAAGTAGATCAATATATGAAATTCAGAAACACACTTACTCCTGCCAGCGGATTTCAGAGCGCCCAATACAGAATGATCGAATTTGCTTCGACAGATGTAATCAATTTAACAGACAGAAGATACAAAGCAAACTTTGACGAGAATACAGATCTAGAAACTAGTTTTGAACATCTATATTGGCAAGCTGCTGGAAAAGACTATCATACAGGAGAAAAATCATACTTGCTTCAAGAATTTGAAAACAAATACAAAGTTCAATTTTTGAGACAAATGTCTACTTTTAAGACCAAAAACATCTGGCAAAAATTTTCTCAGCTTCCAGAAAAAGATCAGCAAAATTCAGAATTAATCACAGCAATGCGTCATTATGATAAAACAGTGAACATCACTTGGGTTATGCAGCATCTAAATACAGCAAGAAAATACATCTTAGAAAGCGGAAAAGGAAACGGTGAAGCAACTGGCGGAAGCGACTGGCAAAAATATATGCATCCAAAATACCAAAAACGCATCTTTTTTCCTAAATTGTGGACCGAAGAAGAATTGTCCAACTGGGGAGAAGAAAACATAGCCTAATTCCTCCCAAAAAAATCCCAAAAAGTTTGAAAAAAGCAGTCGTAATTTTAATTGTCTTGTTTTCTATTTTTTCATGTAAAAAAACAGAAGAAAAAGTAGAAACCAAAATTACTAAACCAGCAACCAAAAAAATAGAATTCGGTTTTAATTACGCAGATTTCAATGTTGTTAATGATACAATTTCAAAAGGAGATTCATTTGGTTCTATCATTCAAGGACAAAATATTGGCAACAAAAAAGTTTTTGACATTGTAGAGCAAGTTAAAGATTCTTTCAATGTGCGAACTATTCGTTACGGAAAACCTTTTACTTTACTTCGTTCAAAAAACAAAACAAACAATTTACAAGTTTTTATTTATCAGCCTGATGCTTTAAGTTATTATGTTATTGATTTAAGAGACAGCATTGCAAAAGCTTATAAAAAAATAAAACCCGTTACTTTAAAAAGAAAAATTATTGGAGGCGTTTTAAAAAGCTCTCTTTCTGAAACTTTAGGAAACGAAAGTGTTGAAACCGCATTGGCAAGCAGAATTACAAAAGTATTTTCTTGGTCTATTGACTTCTTTAAACTTAAAAAAGGAGATCGCTACGGATTAATTTTCACTGAAAGATTCATTAACGGAAAAACTTACGATGGCGTTGAAGACCTAGAAGCTGCTTTTTTTGAATATAAAGGAAAAATCATTTATGCATTCCCGTTTGAAAGAGACACAACTTCTGGGAAAATAGAATATTATGATGATGAAGGAAAAACACTTAAAAACTTCTTCTTAAAAACTCCAATTAAATTCAGCCGAATCACTTCAAGATTCACGATGAATAGATTCCACCCTGTACAGCATACTTGGAAAGCACACAAAGGAACAGATTATGCAGCACCAACTGGAACTCCAATTTCTACGACTGCTTCGGGAGTTGTAGAAACTACAGGATATACAGCAGGAAACGGAAACTTTGTAAAAGTAAAACACAACGGAACCTACTCTACTCAATATTTACATATGTCAAAAATCTTGGTTCGTCGCGGACAACGTGTTACGCAAGGTCAGACAATTGGTTTGGTTGGAAGTACAGGTTTGGCTTCTGGACCTCACGTTTGTTATCGTTTCTGGAAAAATGGTGTTCAAGTAGATGCGCTTCGATTGAATCTTCCAACTGGAGAATCTTTGACAGGAAATGACAGAACCCGTTTCATGAAACAGATTGAACCTTTGAAAAGAGAATTGGATAGTATTGGGAATTTATAAAAATCATCCGAAAACATTTCTAAAATTTTAGATTTTAAATCGAAAACCATGAAAAACGAGCGTCTTAGAACTATGTATCATGAAACTTTTTCTGGTTTAAAATTATTTTATAGAGACACCTCTCTTTCAGAAAATTTCATTTCAAATTATAAAATCGGACAAATCATTCAAGAAAAAGGTTTTACTGATATGAGTTCGATTGGCGGAGGACTTTCGGGAAATTTAAGGTATCTGATTGCGAGTGCGCACCCAAAAGATTTATCAAAATTTAATCCCGATTCTGCAAAAATCGGTCATTTTCTTTTAGATTCGATTTCGTATTTTAAAGTATTGGATATTCAGAAAATTGAAGATAAAACACAGATCTTTCTTTTAAATATTCCAGACAATTCGATTTCACTTTTTAAAAATTCATCTTCAAACTTAGAAGAAGAAATTATTGAAAAAGCACAAAAACGCTTTCGCGAAAAAATCGATGCCGCCTTAATTCCAGAATTACAAACTGAAAATTGGAAAGAAAGAACAAAATCTCCGCTTGGAATGAGCGATAATGGCGAATTGTTTTTTGATGATTCGAAAATTAAAACCGAATCTCAAAAAAGAATCGATATTGATATCGCAAAGAAAACCATTGAGATTAATAAAAAACCTTGGTGGAAGATTTGGTAAAATGACTCATTATTAATGAAAAAATATTTATTACTAATTTCAATCCTAATAATTGGATGTTCAAATCCAAAGACTTTTATCTTAAAAGACAATAAAGAGGATAAATATTTTGTCCAAAAATTAATTGACAATGCTTTCGAAAAAGATTTAATCGGGGAATCACCTTTGATTGTAATAAACGGAATTCCATTTAAATACAATAAGAAACAAGACACAATCTTAATACCGCTTAAGAAATCCGATATCATTACTTTAAATTTTTTAAACCTAAATAGCAGTCGAATAATTTACAATGAAAAAGAAAATGATGGCGCAATTATCATTGCTGCAAAAAATCGAGAGTAAAATCCATAAAACGTTTTCGTAACTAATTGTTATATAATCGTGAACCGCTACCCTTTTAAAAGTTATTTCAGTATTTTTGTGTTTCAAAAAACAAACTCAATTATAGATAAAAATGGCTTTAAACACAACAAACCCAACTGGGACTGAAGCGTGGAAAAATCTCCAAAACCACTATAACGCAATTCACGAAACCACAATACAAGAATTGTTTCAACAAGATAGTGCCCGCGCTGAAAAATTCAATTTGCAATGGAATGACTTTTTAGTTGATTATTCTAAAAATAATATCAGTCAGGAAACTATTTCACTTTTATTAGAATTAGCAGACTCAATCGGATTAAAAAATGCAATTGCTGATTATTTTGGAGGTGAATTAATCAATAAAACAGAAAATCGTGCAGTTCTTCATACGGCTTTACGTGCTCCAGAATCGGCAGTTATTAATGTTGATGGTGAAAATGTAATTCCAGAAGTTTACGAAGTAAAAAATAAAATCAAACAATTTACTGAAGAAGTAATTTCAGGACAAAGAAAAGGTTACACAGGAAAAGCTTTTACAGATGTTGTAAATATCGGAATCGGTGGTTCTGACCTTGGCCCTGTTATGGCGGTTGAAGCTTTACAGTTTTACAAAAACCATTTAAATCTTCATTTCGTTTCAAACGTTGATGGAGATCATGTAAATGAAATCATTAAAAAACTAAATCCAGAAACTACTTTATTTGTAATTGTTTCTAAAACTTTTACAACTCAAGAAACGCTTTCGAATTCAGAAACTATTAAAGAATGGTTCTTGAAATCGGCTACTCAAGAAGATATTGCAAAACATTTCGCGGCGGTTTCTACAAACATTAAAAACGTAACAGAATTCGGAATTAATCCAGACAATGTTTTCCCGATGTGGGACTGGGTTGGAGGAAGATTTTCTCTTTGGAGTGCCGTTGGTTTAAGTATTGCTTTGGCAATTGGTTTTGAAAATTACAACCAATTATTAGTCGGAGCAAATGAAATGGATGAACATTTCAAATCTGCAGAATTTGACCAAAACATTCCTGTAATTTTAGCCTTATTGAGCGTTTGGTATAATAATTTTTATGGTGCTGAAAGCGAAGCTTTAATTCCGTACACACAATATCTATCGAAATTAGCTCCATATTTACAGCAAGCAACTATGGAAAGTAACGGAAAAAGTGTTGGCCGCGACGGAAAACCTGTTAACTACCAAACAGGAACTATTATTTGGGGAGAGCCAGGAACTAATTCTCAACATGCATTTTTCCAATTAATTCACCAAGGGACAAAAAGAATTCCGACAGATTTTATCGGTTTTGTAAAACCACTTTATGGAAACGAAGATCATCATGATAAATTGATGTCAAATTTCTTCGCGCAAACAGAAGCTTTAATGAACGGAAAAACTCCAGCACAAGTTCAAGCAGAATTTGACAAACAAGGACTTTCTGCAGAAAAAGCATCTTATTTATTGCCTTTTAAAGTTTTTACAGGAAACAAACCAACAAACACAATTTTAATTCAGAAACTGACTCCAAAAAGCTTAGGTTCTTTGATTGCCTTATATGAGCACAAAATCTTTACTCAGGGAATTATCTGGAACATCTTCAGCTTTGATCAATGGGGAGTTGAATTAGGAAAACAATTGGCTAATTCTATCTTAGATGAAATCAATTCTAAAACTGTTAAAACACATGACAGTTCGACTTCATTTTTATTGAATCATTTCTTAAAAAATAAATAAGAGCAAAAATTTAATATTTCTCTAACAGATTGAAACGTCTTAATTTAACAAAAATTAAGACGTTTTTTTACATAAAAAGCCGACAAAATGAAGACAAATAAGGTTCATTTGCACAATTTCACTTACAATCCTATTCAAAAAAATACACATTTAACAAAAAACACTTGCATTAATTCAAGAAAACAGTGTTTTTTTTAATAAAAAAAGGAAAATTCATTTTAATGCGCAACATAAAAGACAAAACTGGTTTTTCTTAACATTTCGATAACATTATCTAAGTTATTTGTTATAATTTTGCCAAAAACAATTAACTCAATAACAAAATGAAGAAAATGAAAAATTGGTTACTGACTGGACTATTTTTTATGATAGTTTCGACCGTATTTTCTCAAGGAAAGGTTACTGGTACAATTACTGACGGAGTCGGTTCATTACCAGGAGCAAACGTAGTTATCAAAGGATCTACTACGGCAACTTCAACAGATTTTGATGGTAAATTTACACTTAACGCAACATCAAATTCAGGCGAGATCGTAATCTCATTCTTAGGTTACGACAATCAAACTGTAAAATTTACAGTGGCTAATGGTGCAACTACAAACTTAGGAACTATTGTTTTAGTTTCTAACTCAAACGAATTGAGCGAGATCGTAGTTAAAAGTAGCACAGTAGATATTGCAAAAGACAGAAAAACTCCTGTAGCTGTTTCTACAATTAAAGCAGCTGAAATTCAGGCAAAATTAGGAAACCAAGAGCTTCCTGAAATGTTAAAAAGCACTCCATCTGTTTATGTAACTAAATCTGGTGGTGGTTTTGGAGATTCAAGAATTACAGTTCGTGGATTTAGCCAAAATAACGTTGCTGTAATGGTAAACGGTATGCCAGTTAACGACATGGAAAACGGAGCAGTATACTGGAGTAACTGGGCAGGTTTATCTGACGTTACTTCATTCATTCAAGTACAAAGAGGTTTAGGATCTTCAAAATTAGCAATTGCTTCTGTTGGGGGAACTATGAACTACGTAACTAAAGCTTCAGATTTAAAACAAGGTGGTACTGTTGGTACTTCTTTTGGTAACGATAATTTCTTCAAATCTAACGTTTCTTACAACACAGGAAAATTAGACAGCGGATTCTCTGCTTCTGTTTTATATAGCCACACTCAAGGTGATGGATATGTTGATGGAACTAAATTTAACGGAGACAACTACTATATCGCTTTAGGTTATACAACTAAAAACAACAAGCACGATTTCCAATTCACGGTTACTGGCGCTCCACAATGGCACGATCAGAGATCTACATTTATCACTATTGCTCAATACCAACAATATGGTACAGCTACTGATCCAAACATTAAATACAACTCTGACTGGGGTTATAAAGATGGTAAAGAATTCAACATGGTAAGAAACTACTACCACAAACCAGTTATTTCTTTAAACTATGATTTCCAAATCAACGAAACTTCAAAATTATCAACTGTTGCTTATGTATCTTTCGGACGTGGTGGAGGATCTAGAGGTGCAGGTTTCATTAGAGGTTTAAACTATGCAAATGCTGCATTCAGAACTGCAAACGGTTTAGTTGATTATGACAAAATAGTTGCTTACAACTCAGGACAACCTGTAAGTATCAACGGAACTAATTACACTCGTACGACTACTGGAACAAGTGGTGAATACAGAAATACTGCTCTTTCTGGAAACAATTCTACAAATGGTATTTCTCAAATTTCATCTGTTAACTCTCATAACTGGTATGGAGCAATTGTTAACTTCAACAAAAAATTCTCTGACCGTTTAACTTGGGATTTAGGAATTGATGTAAGAGGATACAAAGGTATCCACTACCAAAACATCAACAACTTATTAGGAGCAGATTCATTCGCAGATAATTATGATTTAAACAATCCTAATAGAGTTTTATACAACACATATTCTACATATCCAGCATGGAACGTATTCAAAAGTACGGATAGTGAAGAAAAAATCAACTTCAACAATGATGGTGATGTAAGATGGTACGGTGGATTTACTCAATTAGAGTATTCTACTGATAAATTTACTGCATTTGTTCAAGGTGCACTTTCTCAACAAGGATTCAAAAGAGTTGATTACTTTAAATACTTATCAACAGATCCTTTATCTAGCACAGATTACGAAAACATCTTAGGTGGTAACGTAAAAGGTGGTGTTAACTACAACATCAACGAGCACCACAATGTTTTTGTTAACTCAGGATACTACTCAAAACAACCATTCTTTAATGCTGTTTATCCAAACAATGCTTCATTAGTAAATGGTAACTTAACAAACGAAAAAATCTTCGGTATTGAAGCTGGTTATGGTTTACGTACAAAAATGTTTACTGCTAACTTAAACTTCTACCGTACTTCATGGAAAGATAGATACCAAAGATCTAATGATGGAGCTGCAGACAACCCTGGAGGTTACTATGACTTCGCTGGAATTACAGAAATCCACTCAGGTATCGAATTTGACGCTACTGCTAAAGTACTTGACAAACTTACACTTACTGGTATGTTCTCTATTGGAGACTGGAAATATGATGGAACAAGTACAAGTAACCGTTATGACTCAGCAAACAACCCTGTTGGTGGAGGTACTGCTACAACATTATACCTTGATGGTGTAAGAGTTGGAGATGCTGCTCAAACAACTGCTGCTGTAGGTGCAACTTATGAGATTTTACCACGTTTTACTGTTGATGCAAACTATAACTACAATGACAAGTTATACGCTGCAATTTCTCCAGGAAACTTTACTTCAGCAACTAACAGAGGTTCATTACAATTACCTTCTTACGGTACAGCTGATGCTGGTTTATCATACAAATTGTTAGTTGGAAAAAACAAAAGCAACTCTGTAGGTTTCAGATTAAACGTAAACAACGTTTTTGATTACACTTATATTGCTGAAGCAAAAACTAACTACTTTGCTGCTGATTACCCAACTCAGCCAACTTACAAAGGAATTTCTACAAACAACCAAGTATACTTTGGTTTCGGTAGAACTTGGAACTTTGCATTACGTTACGATTTCTAAGAATTTAGAATCTAAATAAATAGTAAAAACGGCATTGACTTTTAAGTCTAATGCCGTTTTTTTATAGTCATTTTTGTTATATTTGTTTCAAACAAAAAACAAGGTTTATGTATAATTTTCTACAAAAATTCCACTCTGGATGGGCCTATTTAGCATTACTGCTTTTGCTTGTTGCAGTTGTTAATGCAATCATCGGAGTAACATCAAAAAAAGAGTTTACAGCTAAAGATCGCAAAATTGCTTTATTTGCTTTAATCGGGACTCATACACAGTTATTAATTGGTTTAATACTATATTTTGTTTCTCCACTTGGAAAAGCAGCTTTTGGCCAGATGTCAAATGCAGAACTTAGATTAACATCATTAGAACATCCGCTTATTAATCTTATTGCAATCGTCCTTATTACAATTGGATGGTCTAAACATAAAAAATTAATCAATAGCGAAGCTAAGTTTAAAACCTTTGCTATATTTTACGGATTAGGATTATTGCTTATTTTAAGTAGAATTCCATGGAACCTTTGGTTCTAGAAAAAACCAATTAAGAGCCCTTTCAACAGGGCTTTTTTTATCTCGGCATATTATTTGTACAAACTCCCCCCAAGTCTGAAAAAAAATAACCCATGAGAAATAAAAAAATCATTTTATTCGCCACAATCGCTTTCACTTTAATTAGTGGTTTTACCTATGTTATAAGTCAAACAAAACCTGCAACAGACCCAAAAATCACTCAAGACACTGTAAAAAATGCAAGACCCAATATTATTGCATTACCTGTAGATTCTGTTTTTACAGACAAAGGATTAAAACTTAGACCATACAAAAAAAACGCACATGCCTCCTACTATGCAGATCGTTTTAATGGAAAAAGAACCGCTAACGGAAGCAGATTCAACAACAACAGTTACACGGCAGCTCACAAAAAACTTCCTTTTGGAACTAGAGTAAAAGTGACCAATGAAGCAAACGGAAAGTTTGTTATTGTAAAAATTACCGACCGCGGCCCGTTTGTAAAAACCCGCGAAATCGATTTGTCCAAAAGAGCTTTTATGGATATCACCAAAAATAAAGGTGCCGGAGCAATGAAAGTTACAATCGAAACTATAGTAGAATAAAAAAAATCCCGCTTTAAAAGCGGGATTTTTTTTAAACCAATTTCCTTAAAGTCATCACAATTCCGGTATGAATTCCTTCGTGATAATTATTAAAATCTAATGCATCTTGAACGTTACTCAAAGTAAATCCCATGCTGGTTGTATATTCATTATAATCAACAAAAAGACCGCTTTCAAAATCATTTTTCGTTTTTTCAAATGTGCTTAAAAGTAAAGTTTTAACCTCATTTACCTCTTCTTCAGAAACATCTCCTTCTGGTTTTGTTCCTTTTCGATATTTCAAAATAAATTCTTCTGAAACCATTGTCGGGAGACCAGATAATTTATAAACCAATGTTTGCTGCGCTGCAACGCAATGTGCCACATTCCAAATAATATTGTTATTGAAGCCTTGCGGAATTTTGTTTAATTGTTCTAAAGAATGACTTTCTAAAATTTTCAAGAGAATTTCTCTTATTGTTTTTTGGGTTTCAAAAACTGAACTCATGTTATTATTTTTTTTCTAAAATTAATCATTTTTAAGTTTCAAATGATTTTTCTTTGTAGTCTAATACAATTCAAAAATCATGGACAAAATATATTATTTAGCATCTTGCGATACGTGTAGAAAAATCATTAAAAGCTTACCAGAAAATAATTTAGTATTTCAAGATATCAGACAAGAGCCAATTACCGAAGAACAGCTTGAAGAAATGTACAAACTTTCAGGAAGTTACGAAGCCTTATTTA
Organism: Flavobacterium notoginsengisoli; assembly: GCF_014207905.1. GTDB lineage: Bacteria > Bacteroidota > Bacteroidia > Flavobacteriales > Flavobacteriaceae > Flavobacterium > Flavobacterium notoginsengisoli_A. The sequence goes on from NZ_JACHLB010000001.1 coordinate 267,037, forward strand.
GCAAAAAAGCGCAGTTGTATAAATCAATGGACTTGAAAAACAAATCTTTGACCGAAGCGGATTTCAAAAAATACATCTTAGAACACTACACTTTCTTAAGCCGTCCGGTTTTTATTATTGATGGTAAAATTTACATCGGCAACAGCCAAAAAAATGTTGCAGAAGTTATAAAAGCATTATCGTAAGAATCCTATTCCGTAATTTGTACGAAACTGATTTACAATTTACAACACAAAGCAGCAAACTTTTAATTATCTTTGCGCCTTTATACTCAATTATATGATACAATCTATGACAGGGTTTGGCAAAGCTTCTTTGCAATTGCCTACAAAAAAAATTACTGTAGAAGTAAAATCCTTAAACAGCAAAGGTTTAGATCTAAATGTAAGAATGCCATCGCTTTATCGCGAAATGGAATTAGGATTACGCACACAGATTTCGACCAAATTAGAGAGAGGAAAAATTGATTTTGCGATTTACATCGAAAACACCGCGGAACAAACTTCTACTAAAGTAAATGTACCTGTTGTAAAGTATTATATTGCTCAATTGAAAGAGGTTAATCCTGATGCAGATGAAACTGAATTAATGAAAATGGCCGTTCGTATGCCAGACACATTAAAAACAGAACGTGAAGAAATTGACGAAAATGATTGGGAAGAAATTCAGGTTATCATTGACGAAGCGCTTCAAAACATCTTAAATTTTAGAAAAGACGAAGGCGAATCTTTAGAAAAAGAATTTAATCTAAGAATTGGAAATATTCGCCAGTTTATGAATGATACTTTGGCTCTTGATCCAGAACGTATTCAAGCAATTAAAGATCGTTTGCAGAATGCTATTTCAGAATTACAGGTTAATGTAGACGAAAACCGTTTTGAGCAGGAATTAATCTATTATTTAGAAAAATTAGATATTACAGAAGAAAAAGTACGTTTAGGAAATCATTTAGACTACTTTTTAGAAACGTTAAACGGTTCTGAAGCCAATGGTAGAAAACTTGGTTTCATCACTCAAGAAATGGGACGCGAAATCAATACAATGGGTTCAAAGTCGAATCATGCTCAAATGCAGAAATTAGTTGTGCAAATGAAAGATGAATTGGAGAAAATTAAAGAGCAGGTATTAAACGTTCTTTAATGATTCGCTATTTCATTTTCTTCTTTTTTATAGTTTTCAGTTGTTTTGGACAAGAAGTATCCGAAATTAATAAAGTTTTAGAAATACCTGACACTTTAACTTATAAAAAAGAAATTCGAATTTACAAGAAATACCAAACAACTTACAATTCTGTAATTTTTAGAATGTATGATGAAGGGAATAACAATTGGATTGTTTTTATCTATTATTATTCAGATAAGTTTAAAGATATTACTAAAATCAATGGAATAACATTTCCAAAAGAAAAAATTGGAAAACTAAAACCAAAAGATGCGGAATTAATTTGGCTTAATTTACTTATTACAAATATCGAATTTCTTCCAAACATGGAAACCATAAGATATAAATTTGGCAAGCCAAAAATTGATTCAGATAGAGGTGAGCGAGGAATCTCTAAAACAGAAAAACATGTTTTAGATGGAGTTGGATACAAAGTGTATGTTAGAAATGAAAAGAATATAAATAATTTTTCTTTCGATAATCCAGAAACATATTTAAAGTATTATCCAACAGTCGATGAATTAATTTCATATAATGAATTACTATCTGTCCTAGAAAAAGAATTTAGCTTTTAAAGGCAGATCACACATAAACACACAATGAACAAAGGAAAATTAATTGTTTTTTCGGCGCCATCAGGATCGGGAAAAACAACTATCGTAAAACATTTATTAGGGCAAGAAGATTTAAATCTTGAATTTTCAATCTCGGCTGCCTCACGCGACCCGCGCGGAGAAGAAGTTCACGGAAAAGATTATTATTTTATTTCGTTAGAAGAGTTCAAAAAACACATTAAAGCCGAGGATTTCCTAGAATGGGAAGAAGTATATCGCGATAACTTTTACGGGACTTTAAAATCTGAAATCGAACGCATTTGGGCTTTAGGAAAAAATGTAATTTTTGACATTGATGTTGCGGGAGGATTACGTATTAAACATAAATTCCCTGAACAGACTTTAGCCGTTTTTGTAAAACCACCAAGTGTTGACGAACTTAAAAGAAGATTAAAAGAACGTTCTACAGAAAGTGAAGACAAAATCAATATGCGTATTGCTAAAGCCTCTGTTGAATTAGCTACTGCTCCACAATTTGATGTGATTATCAAAAATTATGATTTAGAAGTTGCTCTTGAAGAAGCGCATCAATTGGTTAAGGACTTTGTTTCTAAATAGGTGATTAGTAAAGAGTAATTAGTAAATAGCACGGAAAATGAGTGAAATAAGATCTTATAAAGATTTATTGATCTGGCAGAAAGGAATTAAAATTGTGTCATTGATTTATCAATTAGTAAAATCATTTCCTAAAGAAGAATTGCTTGCTTTAACAAGTCAACTAAAAAGAGCTTCTGTATCCATTCCATCAAATATAGCAGAAGGTTATGGTAGAAATACGGACAAATCTTTTAGTCATTTTTTAAATATTTCTAGAGGCTCATTATTCGAAATTGAAACTCAATTACTAATTGCAAATGATCTTGGTTTTATAACTAGTCAAACTCTTTACAAAGAAATTTTGAATCAAATTGAGGAAGAATCTAAAATGATTAATGCTTTTTCTAAAACACTAAAAGACTAATCACTTTTTACTAATAACTAGTTACTTCGACTATGAAAATAGGTCTTTATTTCGGCACATATAACCCTATCCATGTTGGTCATTTAATTATTGCCAATCATATGGCAGAATATGCAGGTTTAGATCAAATTTGGATGGTTGTAACACCTCACAATCCGTTAAAAAAGAAAGCAACTCTTTTAGACGACCAACAACGCCTTCAAATGGTTTTTCTGGCAACAGAAGATTATCCAAAGATAAAACCATCGGATATTGAGTTTAAATTACCTCAGCCAAGTTATACCGTAATTACCTTAGCACATTTACAAGAAAAATATCCTTCTCATGAATTTTCATTAATCATGGGCGAAGACAATTTGAAAACCCTTCATAAATGGAGAAACTATGAAGTGATTCTGGAAAATCATGATATTTATGTGTATCCGAGAATCTCAGACGAACCTGAAAATGTAGAATTAAAATCGCATCCAAAAATTCATGTTATTGATGCGCCCATTGTAGAAATTTCTTCGACTTTTATTCGCAACAATATTAAAGAAGGTAAAAATATTCAGCCTTTGCTACCTCCGAAAGTTTGGGAATATATTGATCATAATAACTTTTATAAGAAGTAAAAAGATATTCAATTGCCTCCAGTTTTAACTGGAGGTTTTCTATTTTGAACAATAAATGGCTTTAGCCAAAATTGCTATGTTTGGCTAAAGCCGATTAAGAAAAACCCTTTTTTAACGTCCAGTTAAAACTGGAAGCAACTCTTTCAAACTACACACAATCTTGTCATTTCGACGAAGGAGAAATCTTCGCGAGTAACTCCTCAATCAAAATCGTCAATCTTTGTAGAGCTACTTGCGAAGATTTCTCCCTCCGGTCGAAATGACAAACAGAACGCAAAAAACTCAATTCACAAAAAAAGCCTGAACTTACATTCAGGCTTTCGTTTTATAATTAAGCTTCGATACTCACTTCGCTTTTTACTCTTGTTCTGATTTCACTAAGTGATTGATCCACTAAAAGTTTTCCATCTCTAAAAACCTCCTTCAATTCGCCTTGTTTTTCTTCTTCCCAAGAAACATTATCAGTTAAATGATACTTGCCATCGATTAAATCAATTTTCATCAATCCTTTGGCAGATTTTTTAGTTCCGTCGTCTGTAATCGGATCTTTGAAGATGGCTCTTCCTTCTCCGTTTACTTCTCCGTAAGTAGCTTTCATTGCAAAACCGAAAGTATCTCTGGTGTTATATTGGTAGGTAAAAGATCCTATTCCCAAAACAACATTTGTAGAAGCGAAACCTTTTTCTTTTAATCTTTCGCATATTTGAGTTGCTCTCGCTACCGTAATACTATCTCCATATATAGCACCAATTTGAGGTACTAATTCTTTGAACCCTTTAGCATTTGTTGAACCTCCAAAAACATCCCAAAGCAATTCGATAACACCTTTCTTTTCTTGTTCTGTTTTCCCATTTGGATTTCCGCAGATAATATCAACCGGATCGCCACTGTCAGGGCGAATTACCACTTTACCTTCTCTAGAAACTATTTCTTGTTTTAATCTTGGAAGATAATCTGTTAGAACTTTCCATAGATCCCAAGTATCAGAAACGATAGAAACAATTCCTTTTGGGTATACTTCTGTAATCAATCTCTTGAAAGTTTCGTACTCGCCTTCTGTCGTTCCCATACACATTACAGAATGTTCCGTTGCTGCAACTGAACCAGCAACTAGTTCTTGATCCGAATTGGCATTGTAATATTCTTCTAAGAAATCGATAGCTGGAATGGTATCAGAACCTGTAAAACTTAACAAATGTCCAGCTGCAGAAGTCAGCGCCGCTTCGATTCCACCCATTCCTCTCATTGAGAAATCGTGTGCTTGCCAATCTACAAATTCAGGAACAGAAGAGGTTTCTGCTGCGTATTTGTCTAATACTTTTCTATATTCTTTTGCAATTGTAGCTGAATTACAAGGCAACCAAACTACCGCTGAAAGTAAAGTTTCGAAATAATTTGTCAGCCAGAAAAATTCTGGAATTGTATTGTACATGGTAAACATTGGCACACGCAACGGAACGCTTGCTCCTTCTGGCAAAGCTTTAAAAACCATCGGAATATATCCTAAATCGTGTAAATCTTCGATATGTTTTGTACCAACTTGGTTTTCGCCCAAATAATTATTGATTCTGCGAGCGTATTTTGCAACAACTTCTTCTTTTGGTTTTTTAAAGAAATACTCTTCGAAGTCGTGAATGATATATTTTTTAATGAAATATTGCAATCCGAAAAAGATCACTTCATCAACAGTTTCAATTCTTGATTTTCTTGGTGTCCAGTTAGAGTACACGATTGTTGTTCCGTCTGGATATTGTCTTCTGTGGTCAACTTTGTAACCGTCGGTTAATAGTAGTGGGTTCATATATTTTTATTTAAATATTCAATTTATCTCAATTCATCTCTAACTTCCATCAGAGCAAAACCTAAAAGATTTAGCCCTTTCCATTTTTCAGGAATCGCAGCGTGAGTATGATCGCTTGCCATACCAATTCCCCAAATAGGATCTACTGGACTTGCTTCAACCAAAACGCGGTCTTTTGTACTCAATAAAAATGCTTTCAAATCAGGATTTTGGCTAAACTTATGCAAATTTCCTTGTTTTACAATTTCAAATCTATTGGCTAACCAAAGCTGATCATCATAATTTCGTACTTCACGTCCTAATTTTTTAGCTTCTGCGGGAGAATCCGATGCGATTATTTTCTCTAAAATTTCATAATCTTCAAATAATAAAGCTTTTTTCGCCATCATCCAATGTTCGGCCGTTTTACACAGTACGCCATCGACTTCAAAGGCACTTAACCACCATTGGCTAAAACAGGTTTTTGTAATCGTTCCGTCTTCACTTGCTTGATGTCCCCAGAAAAATAAAAACTTACTTTCTGGAGCTATTGTTGGTATATCGTATTTCATTTTGTTTGTCTTTTTTTTGTTTCAGATTTCAGTTTTAAAGTTTCACGTTATTCATTAAACCTGAAACTTGAAACTTGAAACTTGAAACTTTTTTAAACTAACTGATCCAGTCCAATTACTTGAACACTTTCGCCTTCAAAATCTTTAAAAGAATTGGTTGTGAAGATTTTATCAAAGCAGTTCAACACTTCAAAACCTTTATTAAAAATTCCGTGGCTTACAGCTAAGTATAATTTTCCGGCATTTTTCTTCTTCAATTCTTCAGCCAATCCTACAAAAGTTCCACCTCCGTCACAAATATCATCAACAATCAAACAATCCATTCCTTGCAAATCGTCTTCGTATACTTTAAAACCAGATAATTTTCCAGTTTTAACGTCACGGCTTTTACTGCATTCTACAACTTCTACTCCGCCTAAAAATTCAGAAACTTTATAGATTTTCTTTAAAGCTCCTCCGTCTGGAGAAATCAATTTTACATCATTTCCGATATTTTCTAAAACTGCTTTTATAAAAGTATAATTCGGAATTACGGTACTATTATTCAACAAAGCAGGTGTAACTTCAGAATGCGCATCAAAAACATAGACTTTACTCAATTGCAATGCATTTATAATGTCTGCATAAACTTTTACAGATAATGGTTCGCCAGGAATCATAACGCGATCTTGTCTTGCGGCTGGGAAATACGGAATAAATAGATCGATAATTTTAACGTCCATTCTTCTTAAAGCATCAACTGTGATACACAATAATCCTAAATCGTTGAATGAATTTAATCGATGTGTAATGGTTACTTTTCTGTTTGGATCAAAATCTGGATTGATTTTAATATGAGGTTCTCCTCCAGAAAATGTAAAACTTTGAAATTTGATTTCTTCCTGATTTTGAAAAGGATCGAATTTTGGGTCAAGATTTAGTATCATAATTTTTATAGTTTGCGTTAATTATACGCAAATGTAAAATTTAATTTTAAATAAACAATATGTTTTGTGTAAAAATTACGCAAACTTTATTTCGAAGTGAAAACCTTTTTCAATTAACTCTTTGTATTTCTGCTTATTGAACCTAAAAAGTTTAGCTGGACGACCACTTTTTACAGAAGAAATTTTATCTGTTTGTTCTAAAATATCAAAGCTTAATATTTTTTTTCGGAAGTTTCGACGATCAATTTCTTTTTCTAAAATAGTGCAATAAAGATTTTCGAGATCAGAAAAAAGAAATTCTTCAGGAAGTAAATCGAAACCAATTGGCTCATAAGTTAACTTCGCTTTTAGCCTTTCTATTCCGCTTTTTAAAATTAAATTATGATCGAAAGCCAAAGACGGAATTTCATCTATTTTAAACCATTGCACTCTTTCTGCATCTGTACTGGCTTTAATCTCTAATTTCGAAGCATCAACCAAAGCGTAATAAGCAACCGAAATAACACGATTTCTAGAATCTCGATGAATATCATCTCCAAACGTGTATAATTGCTCCATAAAAGTCAATTGTACATTTGTTTCTTCATGCAATTCACGAATAACGGCATCGCTCAAAGATTCTTCATCTTTTACCAAACCGCCAGGCAGAGCCCAATATTTATCTGAAGAACCGAATTGCTGTTCTATCAATAAAGCATAAAGACCATTGCTTTTATAACCAAAAACAATGGCATCAACGGCAATTCTAATATTTTGTAATTTTTCCATGTTTAATTTCTAGGCAATTATAATCGATTCCCAAAAAAGAGCTTTAATTCTTTCTCAATTATATCAAAAAACGATTTCAAATTATTATTTTTTGGAGCCAGTAAATACACAAATTCTTCTGGAACATGAAAACTATTCCATAACAATTGTAGTTTATTTTCTTTAATCAATTTTCTGGCGTTGCAATTCCAAGTCGCAGCAATTCCCTCATTTTTAGATAAAAGTCTAAGCATTTCAGATTCCGAAGGAATAATATAATTCGGCACCATTGAAGGTCTTTTTTTATTAAAAGCATGTAGCCAAAATACTTTTATATGTGGTATTCGAGCATCATGACTGTACCATTTTTGCCCATTAAGCCATTGTTCAATTTCTGCGTAATTGTCTGCTTTTAGTCTGAGGCGAAATTCATTTATATCCAAACTTGTTGGTGCGACCAATATCAATTTGATTTTACCTACAATCTCATAGGTAGTATCAAATGTATCGAACCTTTTTGTTGTAATGGCAAAATCAAGTTTTTTAGCATCAACCAATGCAAAAAGCTCGTCATTTTCTGCAAAAGTAAAATCGATTAAATCGAACTTAGAAATAAGAAGATCTCCAACACAATCAAAAAGATGTTTTGAAATTCCGACCGAAATTAGTCTATTCGCATCTTCAGCTTTAGCACGAAAGCTAGTTTCCACATTTTCAAGCCTTTCTAATGCATCTATTATTAAATTATTTAGTAACTTAGCGTATTCGGTCGGCTCAACTCCTTTCGATTTCCGGTTAAATAATTTATTTCCAACGTGCGCCTCAAGCATTGAAATCTGCTGACTAACCGCGGGCTGACTCATAAATAATTCCTTCGCAGCCACTGAAAAATTACCGTTTTTGTAAACTGCCTTAAAAGTTCTGTACCATTCTAGATTTACCATGATATAAATTTATTAATAACAAACATAGTTTATTTTATTTTTACTGATATCACATAAGGCGTAAATTTGTTGAAAATTTAATCTTATGAAGAAAATAGCATTACTCGCAATAACTGCATTTATGGCCGTAAGCATATCCGCTGAGGCTCAGAAGTCTAATAAAAAAAGTATGAAAAAAGTCTTATTTGTTGTTACCAGCAATGATAAACTGGGCAATACAGGAGAGAAAACAGGATTTTGGTCAGAAGAATTTGCTGCACCATATTATGAATTACTAGATCAAGGCGTTGAAATTTCAATTGCTTCTCCGCTTGGAGGACAACCGCCAATTGATCCAAAAAGTGCCGATCCAGCTTCGGCAACAGAAGACACGAAACGTTTTGATGCCGATAAAGTTTTACAAGAAAAATTAAAAAACACGTTAAAGCTTTCGACAGTGAACCAAAAAGATTACGACGCTGTATTTTATCCAGGAGGTCACGGTCCGCTTTGGGATTTGGTTGAAGACAGAAATTCTATCGCTTTAATTGAATCTTTTTACACTCATAACAAACCTGTAGCTTTTGTTTGCCATGCTCCAGCAGTTTTGAAAAACGTAAAAGTAAATGGACAATATTTAGTAAAAGGTAAAAAAATTACCGGTTTTACTAATGATGAAGAAGAAGCGGTTGGTTTAACAAAAGTGGTTCCGTTTTTATTGGAAGATTCTTTAGCATCAAACGGAGGAATCTTTTCTAAAGGACCAAACTGGCAACCATACGCAGTTGAAGACGGACTTTTAATAACTGGACAAAATCCTGCTTCATCAAAATTAGTAGCTGGAAAATTGTTACAGAAATTGAATTAAAAAAAGGGACTAAGAGACTGAGCCACTAAGGTTCTAAGGTTTTTTGTTAGCAACCTAAAAACTCAATCTCTTCCATTAATTAATAAAAAAATAATCAACCCGATACTAAGATTCTGAGTCTACTAAAAAAAACTTAGTCCCTCAGAACCTTAGCATCTTAGAACCTTAAAAAAAATGCTAAACTTTGAATTATATAATCCGACGAATTTAATCTTCGGAAAAGGGCAAATTGAAAAACTTTCGACTCTAGTTCCAAAAAACGCTAAAATATTATTGGCTTATGGTGGCGGAAGTATCTTTAAAAACGGAATTTACGATCAAGTAATCAACAATCTAAAAGGTTTTGAAATTGTAGAATTTGGTGGAATTGAACCAAATCCAAGATTTGAAACTTTGATGAAAGCTGTTGAAGTTATCAAAACAGAAAAAATCGATTTTATTCTTGCTGTTGGCGGAGGATCTGTAATTGATGGCGTGAAATTTATCTCAGGAGCCGTTAATTTTGAAGGAAATCCGATTGACATTCTACAAAAAAGAATATTAATTAAAGAAAACGCTTTACCGTTTGGAACTGTTTTGACACTTCCAGCAACAGGAAGTGAAATGAATTCTGGCTATGTGGTAACGATTGAAGCAACTCAAGAAAAATTATCTTCTGGCGGAAGTGCTTTATTTCCACAATTTTCTATTTGTGATCCAACTGTAATTTCTTCTTTACCAAAAAGACAAATCGAAAATGGTGTTGTAGATGCCTACACTCACGTTATGGAACAATATTTAACATATCCAACCGATGCTTTTCTTCAAGATAGAATTGCAGAAGGAATTTTGCAGACTTTAATTGAAGTTGGTCCTGGAGTTGTAAAAAATCCAACAGATTATACTTTGGCATCCAATTTTATGTGGAGCTGTACAATGGCTTTGAACGGATTGATCCAGAAAGGTGTTCCAAGCGATTGGGCAACACATATGATCGGTCACGAATTAACAGCTTTGTATGAAATCGATCATGCTAGAACTTTGGCTATTATTGGTCCAAGTCTTTATACTGTAATGTTTGAAACTAAAAAAGGCAAATTGGCTCAATATGGAAGACGAGTTTTCAATTTAACAGGCTCTGATGAGGAAGTTGCAAAAGAAGCCATCAACAAAACAGTTGAGTTTTTCCATACAATGGGAATGGATACTAAACTTTCTCAATACACAGAAGATTATTCAAAAACTGCAGATTTTATCGTAAATCGTTTTGATGAAAGAGGTTGGAAAGGTTTAGGAGAAAATCAATTAGTAACTTTAGACAAAGTGAAGTCTATTGTGGAACTTTCTTATTAGTCGCAGTTTAAGTCGCAGTATTCAGTATCAGTTGACAGTTTAATATGTCGCTGAAAACTGAAACTGAGACTGAAAACTATTAATACAAAAATCAAAAAAGGCGTTCTTAATTTTTTAAGAGCGCCTTTTTAAAATACTAAAACAAAACTAACTAACTCGAATCTTTGTAAATTCATTAAAATTCTAATTTATAAAGACTTATAACGTTGACCTGTTTCTTTTATTGTATTGCATTCGAAAAAAAAAATATTTTAAACCAAAAACTCTTGAAAGTCATTGTAATTAAAGGCTTTTTTCAAATTTCTTAAATGAGGTTTTGCTTTATTAGCACATTATTAAGTACTTTTGTTTTAAATTATTAAAATAATGAGCGAAAAATTAAAATTTGCAGTGATTGGTGGTGGAAGCTGGGCAACGGCAATTGCGAAAATGTTATGCGTTAATCTTTCAGAAATTGCTTGGTACATGCGAAATGATTCGGCAATCGAACATATTCAGAAATACAAGCACAATCCGAACTACTTAAGTTCTGTTGAATTTGACACCAATAAACTCAAATTAACTAACAATATAAACGAAGCGATAGAATATGCAGATTATATCATTTTTGCGATTCCTTCTGCTTTTCTTGATGCTGAATTGAAAAATATGACGGTTTCTTTAGCCGATAAAATTATTTTTTCTGCCATTAAAGGAATTGTTCCTGAAACGAGTTTGATTGTTGGTGAACATTTTCATATTCAATACGATATTCCATATTACAATATTGGAGTAATTACGGGTCCGTGTCACGCAGAAGAAGTGGCATTAGAAAGACTTTCTTATCTAACAATTGCTTGCGGAGATCCGGATAAAGCTAAAACGGTTGCCAAAACACTTTCAGGAAATTACATTAAAGCAAAAATATCAGACGATATTATCGGAACTGAATATGCTGCAATGCTGAAAAACATTTACTCAATTGCTGCCGGAATTGCTCATGGTTTAGGCTATGGAGATAACTTCCAGTCGGTTTTGATGAGTAATGCCATTCGTGAAATGAAGAAATTCATTAGAAAAGTGCATAAAATGAAACGTAACATTAATGATTCTGCTTATTTGGGCGATTTATTGGTTACAGGATATTCCGTTTTCTCTAGAAATAGAATGTTCGGAAATATGATTGGAAAAGGTTATACCGTAAAAAGTGCCATGATGGAAATGAGTATGGTTGCAGAAGGTTATTACGCAACAAAAAGTGCTTATAAATTAAATCAAGGTTACGGAGCAAAAACACCAATTATCGATGCGGTTTATGCCGTTTTATATGAAGGAAAAGATGCTAAATCTGTTTTCAGAAAATTGACTGAATCTTTGGATTAGTTTTTCAGAAAACGGAAAATAGAATAAAGAGAATAGAGCTGGAAAATTATTTCTGGCTCTTTTTTTGTTTTAAAGAGTTAGAAAAAGAATAAACAAAACGTGAAATACAAACTGCTTTTAACAGGAATTATTCGGTTTTAGAATACATCAAACCTACATCTTTTATTAAAAAATTTCATTCTATATTCTTACAAAAACATTTAAGAAAAAATTAACTGTTTATCAGCGCTGTAGCTTTTAAACTTAAGCCGTTGTTTTGCTTATTTTCTCACAATTTTACAAAATCAATATTTTACAAATCCCTTATTTTGCATTGCTTCGCAAAGAATTATTGATATTTTTGCATCACTATTTTTATTTGTTCTAATTAAATACAGATGCGTTTTATTACAATTCTTCTTTTGTTTACCCAAATTCTTTTTTCTCAAAAGACGATTTCGGGTAAAGTTTTATCAAAAGAAACTTCTACATCTTTGGCAGGTGTTTTTGTTCGCGATACCAAAACCGAAAACTGGACTATTTCTGATAAAGACGGAAACTTCACAATCACAATTCCCTATTTTCAAGATATTGAATTGAACTTTTCCATTCTTGGGAAAAAAGATGTTAATCAGACTTTAAAAAACAATCAAAGCACGATTACGGTTTATTTGGAAGATAATACGCTTTTCCTTAAGGAAGTTGTGGTTACGGCCGAAAAAAAACGCCAATACTCGGAATTAACCTTGGGAACAAATGCAATAAACAATGTTCAGGCTTTTTCTCTAGATGATGTTTTGCAACAACTTCCCGGACAAACAACTGTAGATTTTAATCTGAATCAATTTAAAAATATTGTTTTCCGCTCGGCATCTGATGGAAATTCTTCTAAAAACAATAAAGCTTTTGGGACTGCATTTGTAATAAATGATATTCCGATTTCAAACAATGAAAATATGCAGTCCTTAAATCCAAACGTAACAGGGCCATATGGTTATTATCGTCCAAATACTTTCGGGGCATCAAGTACAAATATGTTTACCAATGCCAATTATGGTGTCGATTTAAGAGAAATTCCAACTAATAGTATTGAAGAAATAAAGGTTATACAGGGAATTCCATCAGCAAAATATGGTGACTTGACCTCAGGACTTGTATTGATTACAACAAAAGTTGGATATAGTCCGTATCGTGTATCGGCTTCTATTCGTGACGCAACGACAGAATTCAACTTAACAAAAGGTGTAAAATTTAACGCCAACAATTCGATGAATATTGGTTTCAACTATTTGGATTCTAAAACGGATCCCAGAAATAATCTATTAAGCTATCAAAGAGTGAATGGAAGTTTTTCTTGGCAGACCAAAAATAAATCTTCGAAAATTAAAAACACACTAAGCACTACTTTTCGAGCTAATATAGATGATGCCAAAAAAGATCCTGATGACATTACAGATGCCGTTGTAAAAAATGACAAAAAAGGTATTTCTATCTCTGATAATTTTATGTGGAAACCTAATAATTTATGGGTTGATGGTATAAACATAAACAGTGGTTTTTCGTATGATAAGCAATTATCCCGAAAAGAACAATGGATGAATACATCGCTTACGGCGGCAACTAATTCTCTAGAAGCGGGAATTCATGAAGCTTATGTTCTTCCCTCACAGTATACAAGTATTGCTACTGTAGAAGGAATTCCGATTTCGTCTTTTTTTAGTATCGAAGCAAATAAAGCAATTACTAATAAAGCCCAATGGGTTCATAGTTTAGTTTTTGGTTTGTCTGGAAGAACAAGCTCTAACAAAGGAGAAGGACGAAAAAGCGGGATAAGCGGATTGCAAAATTTCTACACTTTGGATCAAGCAAATGAAAGCATATTAGGTTACAGAGACTATAATTTTAACAGAGTAAGAACTGAAAGTCAGATTTCTGCTTACTTTGAAGATCGCATCTATAAAAAATTTGAAGAAAATAGAATTTTAAATATCGATTTTGGAGTACGATATGAAAATCAGGCGGGAAATGTATCGTTGCAACCTCGTCTAAACTCTTCTTACTCAATAAATAAAACTTTTAGATTTAGAGGCGGATTGGGTTTGTCATCAAAAGCACCATCACTTAATCAATTGTATACTGGAGAACGTTACATTGACCGATTGGTTGGAAACGGAATCTATAGTTATCCTGGTGTATACCAAAAAGCATGGATTCAAACTATTATAGCTCCAGGAGACAATCTGAATTTAAAGCCTTCAAAATCTTATAGAACAGAAGCAGGATTAGATATCAATCTTCCTTTTGCCGATATAAATGTAACTGGATATTACAATACATTAAACAACGGTTTTACTAGTCAGCTGGTTCCTGTTTATCAAGAAGTGCCAAAAGTTACAGTGAACATTGTTGGTGCAGAAATTCCAACTTATGAAATTACGGGAACGGAAAAATTCTATTATTTCACGCAAAGTGTTCAAAACAATAGCACTTCTAAAGATTTCGGTGTTGAGTCAATTATAAATTTCCAGAAAATTAAAGCCTTAAATCTTGACGTAAGCATGAATGCTTCTTATGTTAAATCAAATGATTTTAATAGAACGGTACTTTATGTAAAATCTACCAATTTACTTGCTGAAGAAAAATATGGTATCTATAATTCAGATCCAGTTGTAAATGAAAATTTTACAGCAAGTTTTAATTTCAATTACCATATTCCAAAAGCAGGGCTTGTTTTGTCTTTAAGAAGCGAACATATTTTATTGCAAACCAGCAATTCTCCAACAAGAAATTTTCCAAATGGTTATTTAGATAGCCAATTAGTTTATCATGAAATTCCAGAAGAAGACCGCACCAACACACAAAAATATGGACATCTTATCCGCGATTTAGACACTTCGCAATATAAGCTTGATCGAATGCTCCATAATTTTCATTTACGCGTTTCCAAAGACTTCTTAAATGGATTTAGTGTTTCATTTTATTCAACGAATTTCTTAAATCTTAAACCTTATTACTACGTTGAAGGAGAAAGATATCCATCAGATATTGCAAACTTCTCCTTTGGAACCCGACTTAATTATCAATTTTAAATCTATATACTATGAAAAAAATTCTCTCGATTTTTATACTCTTATTTGCATTCATCATCCAGTCTTGCAGCAACGATGATAACGAAAATGAAGCATTAAAACCAGTTGATTTTAGCGTTTCTCTTAAATACGATGCAACTTTTAACAGTCAGGTTGTTAAAAAAGCAAGCGTAACTATTGTCAATACAGAAACGGCCAACAAATATACGGTTGAATCGGACGAAACTGGTGTTGCTCTTTTTAAGCAAATTTTACCTGGAACTTATTCTATTACGTCTACAAAAGTAATTCAGTCAGCTGAGTTTACTGAAACTTTCGGTTATACGCCAACAGAGGCTGAAATCAATTTTAATGGTGCTGAAAGCAGTGTTATTGTAAATGCAACAGCTACAACCGCAAACATAGAAATGAAAACTTCTAAAGTAGGTGATTTTGTAATTAAACAAATTTACTACGGAGGTTCTGACACTAAGAAAGGTGCCGTATTTAGAGATCAGTTTATTGAAATTTACAATAACTCGAACACAGTACAGTACGCAGATGGTTTATACATGGCACAACTTACTGGTTCTACGACAACAACGGTAGCATCTTACTCTTTACCTAATGGCCAGTTTGACTGGAGCAAATCTGAAGGAATGACAATGGGGAATACTGCAAATACGGATTACGTTTACGGAATCAACATCATTAAAATTCCTGGCAACGGAACTCAATATCCTGTAGAACCAGGGAAAAGCATTGTTATCGCACAAAATGCCATTAACCACAAAGCTAATTATGTTGACAATAATGGTAAAGCGGTTAGTATTTTAAGCCCTGAATTAACGGTAGATTTAAGCACTGCAGATTTCGAAGCCTTTTTAGGTACATATTCTGGCAGCACTTATCAATATGACATTCAAAATCCTGCTGTTCCAGATGTAATTATTGCTTATTGGGGAAATAGCAACAATGACTTGATTTTAGATTCATTAGGAAGACAAGCTTATACTATTTTTAAAATGACTGATGCTGAATTTGCGGCATTAAAAAAATACAAAAACCCTAAAGGTGATGCTCCTTTGTCTGTTCAAATTCCAGTCGCTATTCTAATAGACGGTGTTGACACAACGAGAGATTTAGGAACACTATTAGTTCCTAAAAAATTACCATCTCAAATTGATGGAGGAAATACATACATTCCTTCTGGAGCTTATTCTTCAAAATCTGTAATGAGAAAAACAAAAACTACCATTGCTGGAAGAATTGTTCTTCAGGACACAAATAACTCTACAAACGACTTTGTAGAAGTAACTGCAAATCCAAGAGGTTTCAACTAAAAATTTTCTTTAATGAAAATCAATAAAATTAAAATAAATGACATGAAAAGTAATGCCTGGAAAAACTGGGCATTACTTCTTTTGTTGTTTTCTTTTGTTTTTAATGTGAATGCACAAGACACTATAAAAGTGCAAAATCATATTATTGACAATCAGATTAAAAATCAAATTTTTAAATACCCAATCGTTTACACCAATCCAAATATTAAGGATTTTACTTTTACTGAAGTTTCTTATGAGCATCAGCAAAATGAATTTGCCAGAAAACAGGTTGCAAACGAAATCAATACCTATCAATTTTCAGCACAGGGATATTTTACAACAAAATCCAAATGGAAACTGTTTGGTGATTTGGCTATTAAAAAAATACTAGAAAAAAATCTCGGCTGGGTACTTTCTGACGATCGTTCCGAAGAGCAAGAAGTTATAACTCCTCATTATTTTTATGTCCCGAGAAAAGCCGATTGGGATAACCAAACTTATGCATTAAGCGGTGGTTTTTCTAAAGATATTACCAATCATTTATCTGTTGCCATTAAAGCCAATTACGGTGCAGAAAAATATAACAGAATTGCAGATCCTAGACCTCAAATTACCAACAGAAAAATGGGAGGAGAAATACAAATTGGCTATCAGATTACAGAAAATCACAAAGCATTTATTTTAGGTAATTATACCGAAAACAAAAAAGATTACACTTATTCATACAGTAATCCTAATTTAAATTTTGAAGCGTTTCCCGAAACTTATCTTCGATTTAATGCGGGTTATGGAAGGGTTCTAAATTACTTTAAATCAATCGAAAAAACCTCTATTTATAATTACAGAGATCTTAGAGATAAAGTAGGTTTAGGATATACCTTTTCAAATAAAAAAACAATTATAACGGCTTTGTTTTACAAACAAAATTCCAACAATGTTTTTTACCCAAGTTCTTATACACTTAAAGAAACCGAAAGATTAAAACTTAAAACGAATTCAAATCATGCCGAAATATTTGGTATGTACAGATGGAATAAAAAAGAAATTCAGTCGACTTTACAATTTGACCAAAGTGAAGCTCGTAATTTTGACAAACAAAGCAATGGTTACAATTATACCAATTTGCTAAATAAACTGAATTGGACAGCATCGCTTTCTAAAAAAACAGGTTCAAAGATTGATTATTTGTTTGGTCTAAATATGCTTTACCAGCAAAACGAATACGATGATATTTTGGCAACAGCCCATATTGAGTTAAATTCATTAAATACTGGAATTTATACTAGTAAAGATTTCGCTTTCGCTAAAAGCAAACTGAACACAACTGTAAGTTTCAACATGTATTTCCCGCTTCCATCAAAACTGGAATATTATGATACTTCAGGCGGAACAAATGCCCGTTTTTTTGATGAAGTAATTATTCATGATTATGCCGTAAGCACAACCAATTATTTTGCGCCTGGATTACGTTTACAGTACAGCTATCCAACAAAAAACAAAAAAACGGTGGTTTTCTTTACCGATTTAAAAGAGAAAATCGCACTTAAAAAACAAACTGATTATCCAGTCAGTATTAATACCAATACCACCTATTGGGTTCAAATGGGTGTACAATTAAATTATTAAAGAATGAAAACGAAATTAATTGGCATTGGAGTAATGATATTTTCACTTATCATGCTTTCTTATGCCAAAATTGAACCAAACTTATCTATTGCCGAATTAAAAAGATTATACAGCAGCGGCGATTATCAAAAATGGCCAAAGCCTGAAGTAGACTCTATAGTCTACACCCAAGGATTTGAAGATATCGGAGTTTTGGGTAAACCCGAATTTCCAGAAAACAATCCGTATACAGAAGAAAAAGCCGAATTAGGGAAAGTACTTTTCTTTGACCCAAGATTATCCAAATCGGGACAAATTTCCTGTGCCAACTGCCATGATCCAGAATTAAACTGGGGTGATGCCAGAAGAGTTTCTTATGGCGAAGGAAGATTGCAAGGAATTAGAAATGCGCCAAGTTTAATGAATATTGCCTACTCTAAAGTTTTCTTTTGGGATGGAAGAGCCGCAACTTTAGAAGATCAGGCCAGCTTTCCAATTCAAGACACTAAAGAAATGAATTTCCATATCGATTTAGCAACAAAACGTTTGAACAAAATCAAAGGCTATAAACCGTATTTCAAGAAAGCTTTCGGAAAAGAAAAACTAACACAAGAAGAGATTTTAAAAGCAATTGCCACTTTCGAAAGAACTTTAATCAGTCCGAAAAGTAAATTCGACAAATTTGTTGCTGGAGATTCTACACAGCTAACCAACAGGCAAGTTGAAGGTTTGCATTTATTTCGTACTAAAGCGCGTTGCATTAATTGTCATAATACGGCAAATTTTTCAGATAATAAATTTCACAACATCGGTTTGACATATTACGGAAGAGAATATGAAGATTTAGGAAGATACAATGTAACTGGAAAAGCCGAAAATGTGGGCGAATTTAAAACGCAATCTCTAAGAGGCGTTTCACAAAATGCACCTTATATGCATAACGGTTTATTTCCAAACATTCGTGGCGTATTGAATATGTACAACGCAGGAATGCCACAACCCAAAAGAAAAGAAAATCAGTTAAACGACACTTTATTCCCAACTACTTCGAAACTGATTAAAAAATTACAGCTAAACAAATCTGAAATGGATGCTTTAGAAGATTTTATTTCGAGTTTATCAACGGGAGCTTATAAAATGAGACCGCCTGTTTTACCGCAGTAGTTTTTTAGAAGGATGAAGAAGAAAGAAGAAAGAAGAAAGAAGAAAGAGGCAAGAAGAAAGAGGCAAGAAGAAAGAGACTAGGAGAAAGAGACAAGAAGCAAGAAAAAAGACTTATTTCTAAGAATAAAAAAAGAGCCAAACTGAATATAGTCTTGGCTCTTTCTTCTTTGTTCTATCTAAATCTTAATCTAGTCTTTCCTCTTGCTTCTTTCTTCTTTTAACTACTTCACCATCACCCCTTCAACAAACAAAATCGGCACTTCTTCCGTTTTATTTTCGTCAAGCGAATTGGCTTTAAAGATAAATTTCTTGTCGTACAAAGTATTTCCGATAAAGAAAGTCACCATAAATTCGTTATTTAATGCTAAAAGGCTTTTTTCTACCAATTCTATCTTCACAACAGAAACCGAAGGAACCTCAACAAAAGCATGACGCAGAATTGACGTTTTTTTCATCTCTCCATCAATAGTTCCAAATGCTTTTGAAACTACCATTACGCTGTCTAAGTTAAAGTCACTGTCGTTAACTAAATAAGCGTACCACACTTTTTCCATAAAATCGTCACTCCATTCCTGCACTGCCGCAAGAAATACGTTCTCAACTTCTGGAATTATTATATCTTTTTTCATAATCTTAGTAATTAGTAAAAAGTAAATAGTGATTAGAAAGAAAGCTTCTCACTAATCACTATTCACTAATAACTTTATTTTTAAATATTTGCTTTAAACTGCTCTAAGAAACGAACATCATTTTCGTAGAACATACGAATATCTCCAATTTGGTATAAAAGCATTGCGATACGCTCAACTCCCATTCCGAAAGCAAAACCGTTGTATTCGTCTGGATTAATATCACAGTTTTTCAAAACGTTTGGATCTACCATTCCGCAACCTCCAATTTCCAACCAGCCTGTTCCTTTTGTGATACGGTAATCAGTTTCTGTTTTTAGTCCCCAATAAATATCAATTTCAGCACTTGGTTCTGTAAATGGGAAATAAGACGGACGAAGACGAATCTTAGATTTTCCGAACATTTCTTTTGTGAAATAAAGCAATGTTTGTTTCAAATCTGCGAAAGACACATCTTTGTCAATGTACAATCCTTCCACTTGATGGAAAATACAGTGCGAACGAGATGAAATCGCTTCGTTACGGAAAACACGTCCCGGAGAAATCGTACGAATTGGCGGTTTATGATTTTCCATATAACGCACCTGAACAGATGATGTGTGCGTACGCAACAAAACATCAGGATTAGTCTGAATGAAAAACGTATCCTGCATATCACGCGCCGGATGATATTCCGGTAAGTTCAATGCTGTAAAGTTATGCCAGTCGTCTTCAATTTCTGGACCTTCAGAAACATTGAATCCGATATTAGCAAAAATATCGATAATCTGATTTTTAACTATAGAAATAGGATGACGAGAACCAATAATTACTGGTTCTGCCGCACGAGTTAAGTCTCCGAAAATGCCTTTTGACTCTTCTTTGCTTTCTAAAGTTTCAACAATTGACTTAACTTTTTCTTCAGCTGCATTTTTCAATGCATTTATAACTTGTCCAAATTCTTTTTTCTGATCGTTTGGAACGTTTTTAAATTCTGCGAAAAAATCATTTAAAACACCTTTTTTTCCTAAGAATTTTATACGGAATGCTTCTAGTTCTTCTTTGTTTTCAGTTGAAAAAGATTGGGCTTCCCCAATATAATCTTTAATCTTATCTATCATTTTCATTCAGTTCTTGAGAATACAAATTTAGTGTTTTTAGTTGAAAGTGTGCGGTCGCAGTAGCAGTTTTAAGAATTATTAAGATCAAAACTGTAAACTGTGACTGCAACTGCGACTAAAAACTACTCTATAAGTTTTCTTTCTAAAAAATAATTTACAATTGCTTCTTTCATTAAAACCGACTGCTCGCCTGCTTTTAATGCTGGCAATTGTTCTTTCACTTTATAATGTGGCCATCCTTCTGAATCAAAAAAATCGAATTCATAAAACCCATAAGGCTCTAATAATCGGCATATTGCAATATGCATAAGATTTAACTTTTCGTCTTTTTTAAATTCTCGGTGTACTTTTCCAAGTTCTTGCACTCCGATTAGGTAAATTATGGCATCCAAATCTAAATCTTCGCCTTGCGAAAACTGATTGGAAAGTATATCAACGAGCTTTTCCCATCGCTCTTTTAATTGTGTATCTCTAGACATTACGTGATTTTAGATTGTTGATTTTAGATGTTAGATTGCTGATTAAAATCTATTCTGAGGGGGCAGAATGCAATCTGAACTCTAAATTTTGATTTGCAAAGATACATAGTTCAACACATTGCACCCAAAAAATAAATACACAGAAAAAAGAAAGCCCTAAAAAACCTTTGAACCTTTGCCACTATGAGCCTCCGAACCTCAAAAAAAACTATCTTTGCGCCTCATTAAACACCAAACCAAAACATGAGTTTTTTTGATATTATCGTAGCCGCACTTCTGGCTTTTAGTTTATACAAAGGCATTAAAAACGGACTTTTTGTAGAAGTCGCTTCTTTTATTTCGCTGTTATTAGGAATTTATCTGGCTATTAAATTTTCGTCTTTAATGACTGGAATAATTTCAAAACATGTTTCTTGGAATCCAACTAATATTCAGATTACGGCTTTTATCTTAACTTTTATTCTGGTTGTAATTGGTATTTATTTTTTAGCCAAAATTTTAACCGGAATTGCCGATTTTGCCATGTTAGGATGGATGAATAAATTGGGCGGAGGCTTTTTCAGAATTTTAAAAACCATTTTGATTCTGAGTATTTTTATTGCTTTGTTTGAGAAAATCAATTTCAATAATACATTCGCTAAAAAGGAAACTTTAGACAATTATATTTTTTATAATCCCGTAAAAAAAGTCGCCGCTTTTGTTTATCCGTCGATTGAAAAATGGTACGAAACATTTAAAAAGGAGCATTCTGAAAAATCAAAAGAAAAGAAAGAAGAAACTACAACCAAAGAATAATTTATTTTGTCAGGCTGAGCGAAGTCGAAGCCCTTTTATAAACGAGAAGCTTCGACTTCGCTCCGTTTGACATTCGTTTTCAAATCAACAAACCCGACAGGTTTTAAAAATTCGTCGGGTTTTTTATTCAAAAGCCTCAGCGAGGCGATATATTTATAGAAATTAAATCACGCGAATGTAAAAAAAGCTCCAGCGGAGCGACATATATTTCACTCCACTGGAGCTCTTGATTCTAATGCTTTTATCTTTTCTATAAATATTTCGCTTCTCCGAAGCTTTTTAATTAACGCATACAAAACACCACGCATTCAAATATTTGCAAGAAATATTTTATCTTGCCCAAAAATTCCAACAAACCGATTTTAACCAAAAATCTAAACCATGTTGTATTTAACGGGCATTATAATCACCTTTTTTCTGGTCGTTATTCTCACCAGCAAAAAGAACAAAAGTGAAGCCGATAAAATTCTGGCGCTATGGTTGTTTTTTACGGGTTTTCATTTGTTTTTATATTACCTCCATTATAAAAAAGATTTTACTTCTTTTCCATTTCTATTAGGTTTTGAACTTCCGATGCCTTTATTGCAAGGTCCGTTTTTGTATTTATACACTTCGGCTTTAACCAATCAAAATCCGCATCGAAAATACAATTGGCTTCACTTTTTACCTTTTGTAATTGCCGTTTTGGTTCTAATGCCGTTTTTTACTTTATCATTTCAGGAAAAATTAACCGTTTTTCAGAACGATGGAAAAGGATACGAAAACTTGATTCTGATTTTGTACAGCGCTATTTTAATTTCCGGAATTGCTTATGCTTTACTTTCGCTTCAAAAACTTTCGAAACATCGAAAAAACATTTCAGATCAATTCTCTTTTAATGAAAAAATTAATCTTCGCTGGCTACAATATCTAATTCTAGGATCGAGCATTATTTGGCTGGTCGTGATTTTTTATGAAGATGAATATATCTTTTCAGTCGTTGTTTTTTATTTGATGTTTATTGGTTATTTCGGAATCAAACAAGTTGGAATTTTCACCAATCAGCCTATTTCACAAAATGATAATTTTCAAAACCTAATTTTAGAAACCGTTTTTATTGAGGAAAATCAAACTGAAAAAATCAAATACGAAAAATCCAGTTTGAGTTCAGAAGAACTTCAATCCATTCATCAAAAACTAACTGAGATTATGCAGACTGAAAAACTCTATAAAAATCCAGATTTAACTTTAGCGGAATTATCTCAAAAACTAAATGTTCATCCAAACATTTTATCTCAGGTTATCAATTCGGCCGAAGGCAAAAACTTTTACGATTATATTAATTTACAACGAGTTGAAGAATTCAAAAAATTAATTCTTCTTCCTGAAAACGAAAAATTCACTTTACTTTCAATTGCTTTCGAATGCGGATTCAATTCTAAAACTGCTTTTAATAGAAACTTCAAAAAAGCAACTGGACTTTCGCCATCAGAATATTTAAAATAAAGTCTCGCTTTTTTAATCTCGCAGAGACGCGAAGTCGCTAAGCTTTATTAAAAAGAAAAAACTTCGCGACTTTGCGAGCAAATTTCAACAAAAAAACTTAACAACTCAGCATCTTAGCAACTTAGCCTCTTTAAAAAAAAGAACCACCTTACAAGTTGGGGCGACCAGCATAATACTGAAACTCATCTTTGCAGAAATTTTAATCAATTCTTGCAATGAAAACCAACTTATTTTACTCAGCCGTAATTGCTGTCTCAATTTTCTTTTTTAATGGATGTGAAAACGAAAATGACATTAACGAATCTGGATATTTAGTTCCGAAAACTGTCGATGAAGATCCCTCGCTTCCTTCCATTTTTGTGAATGGAACACAGCTCCATTCTGAAACTTTTGGAAATCCAACTGATCCAATGATAATATTTTTGCACGGTGGTCCAGGTTCAGATTATCGAAACGGATTAAACGTGCAGCAACTCGCAGACGACGGTTTTTATGTCGTTTTTTATGATCAGCGCGGTTCGGGATTATCAAAAAGACATGATAAGAAAAGCTACTCGATTCAGCTTGTTTTGAATGATTTAACCGAAGTGATTCAATATTACAGAACATCACCGAAACAGAAAGTTTTTCTTTTTGGGCATTCTTGGGGCGCCATGCTGGCTTCTGCTTATGTCAATCAATATCCAAATTCCATAAACGGAGTAATTCTTGCAGAACCGGGCGGACTTAATAAAAAACTCCTTGATGAATATGGAGAAATGAGCCGTAAAATCAATATTTTTTCTGAAATCACCAGTAATCTTTTATATGTCGATCAGTTTTTGACGGGAAAAGAAAATCAACACGCTATTTTAGATTACAAATACGGAATCTCTTCAAGTTTTACTTATGCGAAGGGAAATGATGAAGGAATTCCCGGCCCGTCTCCGTTTTGGAGAATTGGCACAACAGTTCTGGAAAGTTTTATTGATATTTCAGAAAATGAAGGATTTGATTTTACTACAAATCTGGATCAATATCAAACGAAAGTTTTGTTTTTATATGGCGAATTGAACAAATCATACGGATTGACTTTCGCGCAAAAAGAAGCTTCTTATTTTCCTATTTCTGAAATTGAAGAAGTAAAAGGAACAGGCCACGAAATGATTTATTTCAAATGGGAAAACGTTGAGCCGTTAGTGTTGAATTATTTAAATAATCTAAAATAATTCAACCATGAAAGCAATAGTAGCATTAATCACATTTCTCATTTCACTTCTAACAACTCACATTTCACAAGCACAAACCATTAATTGGGAAAGTCTTCAAGAAAATCAAAAACATATTTTAAGCGTAAATGTCGGCTGGGATTATAGTTTTGTTTACGGATTGAGTTATGGTTTTCATCTAAAAACCAAAATGCCGATTATTCTCGAAAGTTCCATTTCTTTAGCTTCGGGCGAAGTAATTTTTGATGATTTTAAAACCAAATTTGGCGGACAAATCAATTTCTATCAAATAAACAATTTCCGTTTCAATGCCTCGCTTCACGGAATTTATAGACGTTACGGAAATCCGCTCGTAACATTGCAGAATTTTGGTGCCGATGCTGGAATTGTTATCGGTTATTATAAACCAAAATGGTTTGCTTCAGGAGAATTTGGTTTTGATAAAGCAATTGTAACGCATTTTAAACATTCTGATATTTACAAAGATGTTTATCCCGATGTAAAAAATGGCTGGTACGAACCTTCAACTGGAGGAAATTTCAATTTCGGAGTTCAAGGCGGTTATTCTTTTGGCCGAAATGATATTATTTTAAGAGCTGGAAAAGTGGTGACACAGGATTTTAAAACAACACCGTTGATTCCGTTTTATGTTCAAGTAGGATATAATTATAAATTGGATTGATTGATTTTAAACACATAGAAACATAGATTTTTCTGTCTCTATAAAAAAGGTAAAAGAAGAAGCTAGCTTCCACACATAGCTATGTGAATTGATGCAAGTGAAACGCCTTTCTACGCAAAGCCAAACTATGTTTCTATGTGTTTAAAACTATTCCTAAAAACAAACCCGACAGTTAGAGAGCCTCAAAGAGGCTAAATATTTATAGAAATCCAATTACGCAAAAAGAAAGAGCTCCAGCGGAGCGACATATTTGATAAAGAAAATTATATGTCACTCCGCTGGAGCTTTATATTGTAGATGTCTATTCAATTCTATAAATATTTCGCTTCTCCGAAGCTAGAAAAACAAACCCAACAAGTTTTAAAAACCTGTCGGGTCAATACTATTTGTTTTTAGATTACTTTTTATCAAATTGTAATCCAGATGTTTCGCTAACTATCAGCCATTCACTATTGGTTAATCGCCATTCAGATGTATATTCTCCTCCAATTGGCTGACCTGAATTTAAAATCGCACTCCATTTACCTTTTTCAATCGCAACGGTATCATTAACGGCAATACTTGTCGATTTTATTTCGGTAAATTTAAACTTACTCGCTTCAACATTGTAGTAACTTTTAATGAAATCCTTACCACAACCTCGCGAAACAAGGCAGGCGTCTTCGCGATACAAATTAACCAAAAAGTTTATTTCACCGCTGTTAAACCATTTAATAAAATCAGAATTAGACTTTTCAATTTGTTTTTGAGCTTTAGCTTGTGCAAAGGTCTGGCTTGTCAAAGACGTAATCGCCCATATTACAGCAAATATTGTGATTGATAAAATTGATACTTTTTTCATAGTGTTTGTTTTTAAATTAAATAAATCAATAAAACTTATATAAAATTGCTCGAGCCATTTTTCAATTCTCCCTTTTGATTTCTCATTTTGAGAATTGAAGGAGTTTTCAAAATCAAGTTCCAATACTTCAAAAATCAACTTTACCGTATAATTTCTAGGAGTAACTTCTCCAGCTTCTATGCGCTGAAGAGTGCGTACACTCAGATTACATTTCTCTACAAGTTCTTCTTGAGTAAATCCTTTTGATTTTCTGTAATCTGCAATTTTCTTTCCTAGTTCTGGCTGTTGAATCATTTTGAAACTTTTAAGCAAAATTAAATCTCAGTTTTAAAACACTTCACGAATTTTAATCAATTTTATCACGTCATTTACCCGACATTTATATTAATTCATTGTTTATCAATACATTTATCACCAATTAATCGATTTTTTCTCTCCTTTTTTTAAGGCAATTTCTTGTTTTTCATCACCAAAAATTAGGGTTGTTTCTCCACCTTTTGCAGATGAAATGAAAAACTTATCAATCTTTTTATCTTTCCAACTCATTTCAATTTCAAAACCTCCTCTCGCACAGATTCCTTTTACAGAACCTTCTGACCAAGCATCTGGTAAAGCAGGCAATAATCGTATTTCATTTTCATCTGATTGCACCAACATTTCGGCAACTGCTGCTGCACCTCCGAAGTTTCCATCAATTTGAAATGGCGGATGCGCATCAAATAAATTCGGATACGTTCCTCCTCCTCTTCTCGGCTTTTCTGTTTTCTTTCCGTCAGGATCTACATAACGAAGTAATTCGCGAAACATTTTATAGGCACGATTTCCGTCCCAAAGCCTTGCCCAAAGATTAATTCTCCAACCTTTTGACCAACCTGTGGTTTCGTCCCCTTTTATTTCTAAAGTTTTCTTAGAAGCTTCGGCTAAATCCGGAGTTTTCAAAGGCGTAATATGATCACCTGGGAAAAGTCCGAATAAGTGTGATTGATGACGGTGTTTTGGGTCATTATCATCCCAATCAAAATACCATTCCTGAAGGTTTCCTTTTTTACCTATTTGATATGGATATAGTTTTGAAAGTGCTGTTTCCAGTTTTTTTCTAAAATCGGCATCTATATTTAATGCTTTTGAGGCTTTTATAGTTTTATCAAAACATTCGCGAATCATCGCCAAATCTGCAGTTCCACCATAAAGAGTTGCGCCTACAAATCCATTTGTCAATTTATATTGATTTTCTGGCGAAGTTGACGGCGAAGTAATTAAGTTTCCGTTTTTATCTGGAACCAACCACCCCAAACAAAATTCGGCCGCACCTTTCATTAACGGATATCCTTCTTTTTTCAAATAATCTAAATCTTGACTAAAAGTATAATGTTCCCAAATATGTGTACTTAACCAAGCTCCCGCCATTGGCCAGCATGCCCACATTGGATCCTCTTTTCCAAATTGCCCAACCGGATTGGTCATCGCCCAGATATCTGAATTGTGCGCCGCAGCCCATCCTTTATCAACTCCATAAAAAGTTTTAGCGGTAATCTTTCCTGTTACCGAAAGGTTTTTAATGAAACTCAAAAGCGAGGAATGCATTTCGGATAAATTGGTGTTTTCTGCCAGCCAATAATTTTCTTCCAAGTTGATATTCATCGTATAATTACTACTCCAAGGCGGACTTAAATGCGGATTCCAAAGTCCCTGCAAGTTTGCCGGAACGCCCAAAGTCCTCGAAGAACTGATTAAAAGATAACGTCCATAATTAAAATACAAGATTTCTAGATTTTTATCTTCACTTCCGTCAGCATAACGTAATAAACGTTCGTCTGTTGGCAAATCCGGAGCGGTCGTTTTTCCTAAATCTAAGTTGACGCGATTAAAGAATTTTTGATAATCGGCAATATGAGATTCTTTTAGTTTATCGAATGCTTTTGCGTACGCATTATTCAGATTTCCCAATGCAATTGATACATCGTCTAAACCTTCTGATGCTGGGTTTTTGTCAAAACCATTAAAGCTTGTTGCAACAGAAACAAAAATTATGGCTTCCGTCGCGTCTTTTAACGTTAAGGTTTCTCTAGAACTTGTAATCGTTCCGTCCGTTTTTTTGATTTGAACTAAACCTGTAAATCTTGTTCCTCTTTCTTTTAAGCTTAAATATTTTTGAGGAACATTATATCCAGCATTTTCATGAATTGGTGCTGAACCTCTCAATACCAAAATATTGTTTCGCACTTCGACATTTGACTGTAAAAGGCTTTTCAGGTTAATATCAAAATTTAAAGCTTCTTTTTGATCTGCTGTCAATTTGATAATCATCACTTTATCTGGAGCAGACACGAAATATTCGCGAGTATATTTTATGCCCGCCATTTCATAACTTACTTTTGAAATCGCATTCGAAAGATCCAATTCACGATGGTAATTTACCGCTTTTCCTTTTTCTGAATTATTGATTTCTAATGTTCCTAAAGGCGCATACGATTCTGAATTTTTTCCCTGAACTTTTTTATTGAGTTCTTCTGCCAGTTTATAGTTTTCATTTTGTAAAGCTTCTCGAATTGCCGGAATGTTTTTATACGCTTCCGGACTCATATTTGCATTTACGGGTTCGCCCGACCAAAGCGTAATATCATTCAAATAAATTTTATCTGAATTGGCGCCTCCAAAAACAGTCGCTCCCATTTTTCCGTTTCCTAAAACTAAGCTTTCTTCAAAAAATTCCGCGGGCTGTTTGTACCATAAAATACTTTTGGACTGTGCTGAAATGTCCGCATAGCAAGATGTGAGAAGTAAGAGGAGAAATGTTTTTTTTATGAGGGTTGAATTCATTGTTAATGCGTTTTTAATGTTACCTATCAAATGTTCCTATGGAACATTATTGCAATATCGTTTTTTGGATCAACGGATTTCATCCGTTGCTACCGACGAGTTGTTCCTAACGGAACATTTTTAATTTATTTTTCATTCAAACAAGTTCAAAAAACCGTTCAAAAGACTTTATACTTCTTACTAATTACTATTCACTAATAACTACTTACTCACTTTATATTTTTCATTTGCCGTAATCATTTCCCAATTGTCTGTTCTAAATGGTGACGCTGGAAATTTTTCCTTATTGAAAAGATTAATCGTCGTATCGTCGTCTGCCCAGCCGTAATGAACTGCTACTGGATTTTGAACTTTGTCGCTTGAAACAATTATTTTATTGTCTTTAATTATCGCTTTCGCGGAATGAAAAACTTTGTCTGATCCCGCGATTTCGAAACCTTTCAATTCATCATTATTTGGTGTTGACAATCCGCTGCCGATATTGTCGAAAGTCAAAATAATTTGGTTTCCTTTTATTTCCTGAGATTTATAAGTTGGTCCGCTGTGAACTTGTTTTTTGCCGTAAATATTATTCAGTGCTGTTGCTGCCAAACGTAATCCGATGTCTTGTTTGTTGGTTGGGTGAATGTCTTTTGCGTTTCCGATATCTGTTGTAACCGCCATTCCAGTGTTTGGCAATTTTAAGGTTTCAGATTGTGCTTCGCGGAGTTCTGCCCAACGGCTTCCTTTTTGACTGTTGCCGCCAAATTCATCAAAAGTAGATAATTGAACAAAGTAAAAAGGGAAATTTCCTTGTTTGAATTTTGTTCTCCAATCGGTAATCATTAACGGAAATGACTTTTTGTATTCTGCCGCTCTCCAAACATTCGCTTCGCCCTGATACCATAAAACGCCCTGCATCGCATAAAGCACTAACGGATTTACCATCGCATTGTACAATAATGACGGATAACTGTTTGGCGAAACTTCGATTCTCACCTTTACAACATTGAATTTCCAAAGTCCTTCAAGTGGGAGACTTGAATCTTTAAAGTCGATTTTTAAATCTTGCGGATCGCCGTAGATTCCACCTCCACCACTATAATCTGTAATTCTTACTGCAATTACGTTTGTTCCTTCTTTTAAGACATTGGCTGGAATTTTGTAAATTCTTTTAGCATCCCAAAGATTATTTGTTCCAATTTGAACTCCGTTTACAAATGTCTGATCTTCATCATCCACTTTTGCTAAATGTAAAGTTGCTTCTTTTTTAGCTTGTTCTGCTGTTAAAACAATTGTTTTTCGCATCCAGACAATTCCGTCAATATTTCCGATTTGCTGGTTTTCCCAAAGTGAAGGCACTTTTATTTCCGGCCAGTTTTTGTCTTGGAAATTTGCATTTTTAAATTGGTCTTCGTTTTCCATTGAAACATCAAAACCTTGCACTTTTTTCAAATTGTCTAAAACTGACTTTTTATAGGTTTCAAAAACAGCATCAATATCTACTGATGGAACATCGGCAATCATGGCTTTAAAATCTGGACTGTTTTCAAAAGCTTCACGGCTTGTCCAGGTTTCTACATTGGTTCCACCCCAGGAAGTATTGATGATTCCGATTGGGATTTTTAATTCTGCATACAGTTTTCTGGCAAAATAATAGCCAACTGCAGTGAAGTTGCCTACATTTTCTTTATTGGCTTCTTCCCATTTTCCTTGTTTTAAATCGTCTTTTGGTTTTCCGCTCAAATCCTGCGCTACACCAAAATGACGAATCATTGGATAATTTGCATCTGCAATTTCTTTTTGCGAATTCATAGTTTTAAAAACCTGAAATTCCATATTCGATTGTCCGCTGCAAATCCAAACTTCTCCAACCAAAACATTTTTGATGATGATTTTATTTTTTCCGATAATGCTTAATTCAAATGGTCCGCCGGCTTTTTCAGCACTTAAATTTACCGTCCATTTTCCGTTTTTATCGGCTGTTGTTTTCTTAATTTGTTTGTTGAAATGAATTTCTACGCTTTCATTCGCGTCAGCAAAACCCCAAATCGGAATTTGTTTGTCTCTTTGGAGCACCATTCCGTCAGAGAATATTAAAGGCATTCTTACATTAGCATTTGATAAAACACTAATTAACAAACAAATAAAAACAGATATTTTTTTCATTTCTATATAAATTGAATTGTTTAAACCATATAAGTGATATAAGTAAATATAAATTTAAAACACACAAAAACTTAAATTACCTTATATCACTTATAGGTTTTAAAAAGTTTTTTTATTGTAATCCTTCTTTCAAAGCGGTTAGAGCTTGTGTGTCGAAGACGGTATTATTAGTTCTATTCATGATTCCAAAACCGTTGTTTCCTAAACTTCCTTCATCCCAATAAAAAGGTAATAATCCATTTGCTTTTGCTGTTTTGACTACCGTTTTTAAATAATAGGCTCTCGAATTTAAATGCAAAGTCAGCGCATCTCCCGTTAAAGTCGTTCTCCTAATTGCTCCAAATTCACCCAACAAAACTGGAATTCCTTTGTCTACAAATTGGGTTTTCATTAATTTGAAATTCTTTTCTAAATCGGCTTCTTCTCCCCACGTTGCATTTCGTTCTGTATCGGTTGTTGAATGGAAACCATTTCCCCAATAATAGAACATTTTACCCCAAGTTTCATCTTTGGTTAAACCAGCAAAATTCCATGGAGAATAATAATGTACTTCGACCATCATTCTACCTGTCACTTTATCTACTGGCAATGTAGTCATTAATTTGTTAGTTTTTTCGATATCAGTTGTTGGTCCTTGAACAACTAGAACACGATTTGTGTTTTTTCCTCCAGTCGAACGAACAGCATCAATAAAAGTTTGATGATACGAAGTCAAAACAGCCATTTGCGTCGCATCTTCCACCGCTGGTTCGTTAGCGCTAGCAAAAAGCAAATGTTCATCGAATCCTCGTAAATGTGTTGCGATTTGTTCCCAAAACGCTTTTTGTTTGGCGTTGTTTTCTACTTTTTTAGCTTCGGTAATATTATTTTCCAGCCAACCGCCGTCCCAGTGAATGTTTACCACAACATACATATCGTTATCAACACAATATTGAACCACTTCTTTTACTCGGTTTAACCAATCTACTTTTATTTTTGCTGTTGCAGCATTTTCTAAATTCTGATTCCAAGAACACGGAATTCTAATGGCA
The DNA here is from genome assembly GCF_014207905.1 of Flavobacterium notoginsengisoli. GTDB lineage: Bacteria > Bacteroidota > Bacteroidia > Flavobacteriales > Flavobacteriaceae > Flavobacterium > Flavobacterium notoginsengisoli_A. Next base: position 299,256 of record NZ_JACHLB010000001.1, read on the forward strand.
TTAAAACCATTTGCTTTTACAGCATCGATTAGAGCTTTGGTAACTTTTGGATTTCCCCAAGCCGTTTCTCCACCAGTTGCTTCCAACGTATTTCCGATATTCCAGCCTAATTTGATTTTTGCAGCCAATTCAACTGCAGAACTTTCCATTCCAGAAGCATCAGCTGCAATTGGATTAGTGTTATAATTTGGATACAAACTTCCCGCCGCCTGCGAAACAGAAATTGCTTCTGAGGCAAGTTCACCACCACTTAGCGTAATCACAGCATTTCGCAATGCTGTAGTTGTATTTTCTAAAGCCGTAATTTTTACTACGGTTTGTCCCGAAGTTCCAACAGTCTGACTTAATTTTATCCAACTGACAGTATTACTCAAAGTCCAAGTAACGCCATTAGAATTAATTGTTATTTCAATTGTATTTTCTTTGCTTTCAAAATCAATTTTGCTCGTAGTCGAAGAGAGCGTTTTTATAGCTGGTGGATTTTCTTCTTTATCCGAACTGCAGGCAGAAACTCCCAAAAAAGCAAAGCACAGAATAAAAGATAAAAGAAAATCTTTGATTGTTTTTTTCATTTGGTTTGGTTTAAGTTAAGTGTAAGTTTTTAAAATCAACGCCAGCTTTTAGTGGGCTGGCGTTGATAGTTTGGTTATTTTATAGCAGTAACAGATTTATTTAACTGTTACCTGAATTTCTTTTTTAATATCTCTTGAAGAAGTTCCTAATTTGATGGTATATTTTCCTGGTTCAACAGTCCATTTTTTAGAAGCAACATCGTAGTAAGCCAATTCTTTAACTGGTACTTTGATGGTTACTTTTGCCGAACTTCCAGCTTTTACATCTGCTTTTTTGAATCCTTTTAATTCCTGAGCTGCACGGGTAATTTTAGAATCAGATTTTGAAGTATATAATTGCACTACTTCTTTTCCGTCTACTTTTCCTGTGTTTTTAACGTCAACAGTAACTTCAATTACGTCTGTTTGAGCATAAGAAGTTTTGTCTGTTTTAGCATTATCAAGCGCAAAAGTCGTGTATGATAATCCGTAACCAAAAGGATAAAGTGGCGCTACATTTTTAGTATCAAACCAACGGTATCCAATTAAAAGTCCTTCAGCATAATTTACCGTTTTGTCTCCAGGGAAACTGTTTGTTGCGTGCGCAGGAGAATCTTTTAAAGCAACCGGCATTGTCCAAGGCAATTTTCCTGACGGATTTACTTTTCCTAAAATAACATCAGCCAAAGCATTTCCACCTTCAGAACCATTAAACCAAGACCAAACTACAGCTTGCGATTTTTTGCTTATTTCATTAATATCAAATGGAGCACCCGCAACAAAAACTACAATTGTTTTTGGATTTACAGCCAATACTTTTTTGATTAATTCTTCTTGTCCAAAAGGCAAGTGTAAATCTCTACGGTCAGAAGCTTCAGTTTCATAATCACGGTTTGAACCTGCAAAAATGATTGCCACATCTGAGTTTTTAGCTGCATCAACCGCTTCCTGAACTTTTGCTGGATCTAGTTCGTCAATTGTCACTGGACCATTTGCCGTAATATTTCCTAAATTCCCTCTGTTCTTTTTATCGTAACGCTCTAAATATCCTTCCGCATAATTGATTTTAACTGATGACGGAAGTCTATTTTTAAGACCCTCTAAAGGCGTAACTTCTCTTTTTGTTTTAACTCCAGCTCCAAATCCGCCAAGAGCGTTTTTCTTTGTGGCATTGTTTCCGATAACTGCAATAGATTTTACTCCGTCCACTTTTAGCGGAAGCGCATTATTTTCGTTTTTCAACAATACGATTGCTTCTGCAGCGATTTTGTAAGCATCCTGATAATGTGCTTCGGTTGCAATGCTTCCTTTGGCACGTTCGCCTCCACCCATTGCTTTAACTTGGAATAAAACTCTTAAAATACGTTTTACATGAAGATCAATTTCTTTCTCAGAAACTTCTCCAGATTTAACAGCAGCGATTAATTTATCGGCTAAGAAAAATTCATTGAAAGGTTTTGGTGTTCCCATTTCAATATCTAAACCGCTTTTTAAAGATTTTGCTGTAGAATGCACCGCAGCCCAATCTGAAACTACAACTCCTCTGAATCCCCATTCGTCACGAAGGATTTTATTTAGCATATAATCGTTCTCACATAAATATTCTCCTCTGAATTTATTGTAAGCTCCCATAATGCTATACGCTTTTGCTTCTTTTACCGAAGCCTCAAAAGCCGGAAGATAAATTTCGCGAAGTGTACGCTCGTCAATTTGTACATCAACAAAATCACGATTCGTTTCCTGATTGTTTGCAGCGTAATGTTTTACACACGCCATTACATCTTTTTCCTGTAAACCAACAATCAAAGGCACTGCGATTTTTTTATTCAAAAACGGATCTTCTGACATGTATTCATACGTTCTTCCTCCAAGCGGTGTTCTCACCATATTGATGGCTGGCGAAAGCAACATATCTTTGTCTCTTGCACGTAATTCTTCTCCTAAACTAGTTCCGAAAGTATGTGCCATTTCTGCATTCCAAGTGGCTGCCAAAGCACCTCCCGCAGGATAATAAGTGGCAAAATCGTTTGTCCAACCAGCCGGCGCCCAATTGTCTCTTGAAATTTCCTCACGAACTCCCAACGGACCATCGGCCATTTTTAATTCTGGAATTCCTAAACGTTTTACGCCTGCATTGGCAAACATGCTGTTTCCGTGAAGCATTCCGATTTTTTCTTCTAAAGTCATTTGCGAAATCAATTTATCAATTTCCGCATCATGATCTGTGCTTATTTCTTTTCCAACGTATTCTTCAGTCTGAGCCGAATTTGAAGCTAACGTCTGTGCATCATTTTTACAAGAAGTAAAAAATGCAAAAACCAAAGCTGATGAAAGGAATATCATTTTGTTTTTCATAGATAGTTAGGTGTTTTGATTTAAAGATTTTGATCCTCACACATTATCTCTAAATACCGTTAATATTATATGTTTGTGGTTTTATCTCAATTATTTTTTAATTAAATTCAGCATAACAACGTCATTTTCATTGATTTTGAATTCTTTGCTGAAAGTTCCTTTTGCATCAATTGTGATTTTTTCTGTTGCAATTGGCGCACCGTTATTTTTCTCTTTTATGGAATTGACCTGCTGACGTGTTAACTGACTTGGTTTATTCATCGCTAGATAACTCGCGAAAGCGTCATTTACTTTATAACCGACTTTGTAAATTTCTAAAAGATATTTTCCTTTCTGCATTCCGTCAATTTCCACTTTTACTTTTCCTTTTTCTTTTGATGGAAGGTCTTTAACATAATATGTTTGATTCAGTTCTTTATCGCCTGGATGTGTATTCGTAAAATCCCACAATAAAACCTGAACGTCTCCTTTTGCATTTTTAGCTGTCCAAGAAGCTTTATCTGAATTTTGAAGTTCTGTTTCTCCTAATTTATTTAGTAAATAATAAGAGAAATAGGCTGGTTTTTTAATTCCCTGCGTATTCATTAATCCGAAACCACCATGAAAAGGCGTGAATCTCGGTCCTGCTTCTTCAAAAATATCAGTAAAAACCCAATACGACATTGAGGTTGCCGCATTGCCAACTTGTTTTAATTTCTGCAAAATATATGCTGCCGAATGATAACTGTCGTGAATTGGATCTGCTGGCGTATAAGACGTACTCCATTCTGTATAATGCAATTCTAAATTTGGTTTTGCCGAAGCTGCAATTTGTTTTCTCGAATTTAAAATATCGCCGCTTACGCTAAATTCATCCTGACTTAAAATCGTTCCTGAAGTTCCGAATTCGTCCAGATAACCGTGTTTTACGCCATAAGTATGGGTTGAAACAAAATCCATTGGAATATTGTTTTTAGCGCAAAAATCAATTGTTTCCGGAACCCATGCCGCTCCTGCTGTTGCTGGACCACCGACTCTGTACGCCGAATTTACTGCTTTTACTCCACGAGCTGCATATTCGTATAATTTAAAATAATCTGCCTGCGTTCCTGTCCAAAAACCTGGAGATAAATTCGGCTCGTTCCAAACTTCAAAATACCATGTTTTTACTTCTTCTGCTCCGTATCTTTCTGTAAAATGCTGGGTTAAGTTTTTAATCAAATCTTCCCATTTTTTATAATCTTTTGGCGGAGTCACATTTCCTTTCCACCAAAAAATAGTTTCTTTTCCACTTGCCAAAGCATTCGGCATAAAACCTAATTCGACAAACGGTTTCATTTTCAGACTTACAATAAAATCAAATAAAACATCTACATATTGGTAATTGTATTCCGGATTTCCTTTTTCGTCTTCACGATAAACCGCCATATCATCTGTCAATAAACCATGAAAACGGATGTATTTAAAATCGCATTCTTTTTTTACCAATTTCAGTTGTTCTTGCCAATCTGCACGAAGACCTTCGTTTGCTCTTCCAGCACCAATGCATTCTTTGAACATGGTGTTTAATTTTCCAGCTTCTTTCTTATAATCAACTTTTATGGTTCGGTTTTGTGCCATCAAATGGACTGAACTAAATAAAACTGCTGCTATTAAAAGTCTTTTCATCTGAAAATGGTTTTGTTTATTTTTTTGCCACGGATTAAAAGGATTTTCTCTTTTTTCTCCCGCAGATTGAGCTGATTTAAAAATTTAAAAAAATCTGCTAAATCTGCTAAATCTGCGAGAGTAATAATCCTTTTAATCCGTGTAATCTGTGGCTAAATATTTTATTTTCTAACTATATGTTAGACGCACTGCAGTGCGTCTCTACAGAAAATCTTTGTGCATTACAATTTTTTGAATCTAACAGCTCCACCGCCAGCTCCTCCTAATTTCAATTGTAATTTATCTGAAGCTTTTACTGTTTTTTTAGAAATTGCTACTGCTTCCGGATTGTGTTTTTGATCTGTTCCTTCAGCATCTACATAAATCTGTGCTTCGTAAGTGGCGTTTGGATCTAAGAATGATAATGAAACCTCAACATTTCTTGGTTTTTCATTTGTCAAAGTTCCTAAATACCAATCAGCGCTATTTCTGTCTTTTCTTGCTGTTGTAATGTATTCACCAATTTTTCCTTCTAAGATTTTAGTATCTTCCCAATCAGTCGGAACATCTTTTAAGAATTGCAAAGCTGGTTTTCCTTCATAATTTTCTGGAAGATCTGCCAACATTTGGATTGGTGCGTAAATCGTAACATATAAAGCTAATTGCTGCCCAACTGTTCCCTGAACTCTTTTTCCAGGATAACCTTGTTTTACCTCAACATCAAAAATTCCAGGTGTAAAATCCATCGGACCAGAAAGTAATCTTGTAAATGGAATAATAGTCAAGTGATTTGGCGGATTTCCTTCGCTCCAAGCGTTATATTCCTGTCCTCGCGCCGCTTCTCTCGAAACCATATTTGGGAAAGTTCTTCTTTCTCCTGTATCTTTAATTGATTCGTGGTATAAAACCGCTAAATCGTATTGCGCTGCTTTTTCTAAAATATATCTGAAATAATTTACTCCAAACTGCCCGAAATGCATTTGTTTCATATTCAGTTTAGAACCTACGTGACCGATTTTTACGGTATGAATTCCTAGTTTTTTGTATAAAGCAAAACCTTCGTCAACTTCTTTTAAATAGTTAATTAAGTTGGAACCCGTTTCGTGGTAACCGATTAATTCAACATTATTTTTCTTTCCATATTCCACTACTTTTTCTAAGTCGAAATTATCAGCGCTTTTAGTGAAGCTGAACATATGCATACGGTTTTCATACCAAGCTGGTGTCCAGCCTTTGTTCCAACCTTCAATCAATAAATGGTGGAAACCTTCTTTTGCTGTAAAATCAATGTATTCTTCGGCGTGTTTTGTCGTTGCTCCTTGTTTGTCGCTTTCCCAAAAAGTATATTTCCCGATATGCATTCCCCACCAAATTCCTAAATATTTATAAGGTTTGAAATAAGTATTTGTATTCTTTAATTTATTTGGTTCGTTTAAGTTTAAAACCAAATAAGAAGTGATCAATTCTCCAGGGTTATTTCCAATTTGAATCGTTCTCCAAGATGAAGTGAATGAATCTTTCACACGAACTTTTACACCATCAGCCCACGGCACAAGATCAGATTTTAATTCTGTTCCTTTATTATTAACCAAAGTCATACTGGCAAAATCTACCAAGTTTGCTTCGTGAAAACTTAATGCCAATCCGCTTTTGCTTTCAATAGTTAACGGAGTCAAAACCGTATCTAAAGTGCTTACTGGAGCATCTTTAAATAAATATTCGTCACGATCTGGTCGATTTGCCGGAATCCACCATGCTTTTCCGTCTTCTTTTAAATTGAAAGTCGTTTTTTCATCCATGATGAAAATACTGTCTTTTACATTTTGTTTTGGATAAACGTATCTAAAAGCAACTCCATCGTCAAAAGCACGAAACTGAATCTGTAATTTTCTTTTGTTTCCAGTTTTCTGCTGTAAATCGACTACCAATTGATTGTAGTGATTTCTGATGTTTTTCTTTTCTCCCCAAACTTGTTCCCAAGTCTCGTCAAACGTAGAAGTTTTAGCTCCTTTAATTTCAAAGTTTGAACTTAAGTCTTCGTTTCCTTTCAATACAAATCCCATATCAGACGGAGAAATTACTTCTGTCTTTCCGTGAGAAACGGCATATTTTGGAGCATTTTTTACTAGCTCAAATTTGATTTTATTTTGTCCGTTTGGCGATGCCAGTTCGTAAGCGTTCTTCGTTTTTTGACTGTAGCCAACTGCTATTGAAAACAGTACGGCTGGGAGAATTAGATAGTTTTTCATGTTTTTTGGAATTATGTTTTTTATGCATTGAGCATATTTTTTAAACACATAGAAACATAGATCATTGGAAACTTAAAAAAGGCGTTTCACTTGCATAAATTCACATAGTCTATGTGTGAGAAACTAGTTTCTTTCTAAGTTCTTTTATTCACAAACAAAAACCTATGTTTCTATGTGTTTAAATATTTTTATTTTTTGCCGCTAATTACACAAATTAACACCAATTCAATTCGTGGAAATTCGTGTAATTAGTGGCTAACTTTTTTATTTTGCCCACTCGGTTTTAAAAGTGGTTTTTCCGTTTAATGGATTTGCTGCTACGTCGAAATTGTTTCCGCTTTTGTTCACTTTTATTTCTTGAACCGCATCACCTTCTGGTAAAAATACTTTGGCTGTCGCCGAAGTGGTTTTATCGCTTGCAAATACTTTTAATGTCAGTTTGCTCCAATCCATATCTTTTGTAGACTGCGCTAAACCGATGTGTGGAATTGCAGTTCCGTCTTTTACTAAAACTACGATTGGCACTTCGCCAGCTTTGATTTTATGCCACCCAGATTGGTACACTTTTTTAGTTTGATAATCAATCCAGGTTCCTTCTGGAAGATAAACATCTCTTTCTTCAACTTCTTCAAAAAGTGGTGCCACCAACATGCTTGATCCGAATAAATATTCGTTATCAACTAACCAAGCTCCCGGATCGTTTGGATATTCTACAAATAAAGCTCGCATCATTGGCAATCCTTTTTGAGAGCTTTCTTTTGCCTGAGCGTAGATATATGGCATCAATTCGTAACGCATATTATCAGCTTTTCTAAATCCTTCTAAAAATTCTTTGCTGTACAACCAAGGTTCGCGAGGCGGTTCTCCGTGGCTTCTTACGTGCGAAGTAAACATTCCGAACGGTGTCCATCTTCTGTAAATATTCTCAGGAGATTTTGTTGCGAAACCTCCAACATCATGACTCCAGAAACTGAACCCGCTAAGACCTAATGAAAGTCCGCCGCGTAATTCTGCAGACATCGCTCCATTTGTAGTTTCAGAATCTCCTCCCCAATGTAACGGATAACGCTGAGATCCAGCCCAAGTACTTCTAGCCCAGATTAAGGTATATCCTTTTTCTTTCTGAGTGATTTCTGCAACCGCTTTATTGTATCTTAATGGATATAAATTATGTTCGTAGAAACCTGTTCTTCCAGAGTGATAAATTCCGTCTGGCGGTGCTGCTTCTCCAAAATCTACTTTGAAAACGGCAACTCCTTCATCAAATAATTTTTTCAGTTTTCCTTGATACCAAGAAATCGTTTCGGGATTTGAGAAATCTAAAACGGCATCTTCGTAAGGCAGGTTTCCTTTTCTATCTCTTACCGCTAAGTTTTTATCCATGATTTCTGGAAACAAAGTATTCTTTGGCGTGAAATACGGTAATTGCCAAAGACAAACCTGAAAACCGTCTTTTTTCAAATCGGCCATCATTTTGGTTGCGTCTGGGAAACGAGATTTTGCAAACTCGTAGTTGTTTCGCCAATCTACATCAAACCAGCCTGTATCGAAGTGAATAACATCGGTTGGGATTTTGTACTTGCGTAAATCTCTTGCTACATCTCTTCCTTCTTTTTCTGAGAAATACGTAATACGACTCATCCAAAAACCGAAAGACCAAAGTGGTGGCATTGCTGCTTTTCCAGTCAAATTGGTATATTGATCTAAAATGTCTTTTGGTTCTCCGATGAAGAAAAACAAATCGGCTTCGTCGTCTCCAATGTACATTTCGTTGGCACTTGAAAAGTATTTTCCGAAGTCAACCGTAATTGGTGTTGAGTGATGCATGAAAACTCCGTAACCACGGCTGCTCATGTAAAACGGAATTGGTTTATACATCGTTTCATTTTGGATTCCGTTTGCATCATCAGTCCATAAAACTACTTTTGAACCGCGTTTGTTGAATTGTGTGAATGATTCTCCACAACCAAATATTTTTTCGTCTGGTTCTAAGCTGAAAGCCGCGCCCATACTTCTTGAATAATCACTGTTTCTGCGAACATAAGAAAACGGAAGTGTTGGCGTATAGGTATTTTTAAAATCGGTATCGTGAAGTGTGCTTGTCAACAGTTTTCCTTTTTCATCGTAAATTTTTACGTGCCAAGGTTTTGTCAAAATCTCCACTTTTCCATGTTTGCTGGTGTAACTATGACCGCCTTCGATTTTAGCATATTTCCATAATTCAGGATGATTTGGCGCAACACCATCAACCAACATCAACGATTCTTTTTGTGGATGAAATTGTGGCCCAGAAGTCGTTTTGATACGAACTGTTCTATCTGATACAAACTGAATTTCGAAAGGCAAAACCGGAGATTCTGCATATTCTGTTGTTGGAAATTCGTTTGCTTTTTCTACGTCTGGCTTCATCATCATATTGTTGAAAGCCTGACGTGTTTTGTAATTGTATCTTAAATATTTGATTGTTCCTTTTCCTGTCGCAGGATCAAAAGATGCCAGTTCATCTGCAAAATAAAAAGTATTCAGATAATTCTGAAAATCTTTGCTTATATCGATTGGCGCATTTAAAACGTCTGCATTTTGGATTTGTGCTGAGGCTTTTGGCACAGCTAGAAATCCCAAAACAAAAGCAGAAACTAATGCGGTTAATTGTGAGTTTTTCATTGGTTAATAATTCTAGATGTTAGTTATCCTGCAAGGTTTCCAAAACCTTGTAGGTCTTTTATTTTTATTTGAAACTTATTTTATACCTACAAGGTTTTGAAAACCTTGCAGGAACTTGACTTATTATTCTGTTGTAATTACAATTGTCGATTGTTTTAATCCGTTCGCTTTTGCTGTTAATTCTAATCTTCCTGATTGATCTCCAGATTGTATCACAACCAAACATTTTCCAGCCATCGCCGTGTGTTTATTTCCTTTGTATGATTCGTGGCTCACAGGATCACCGCTGCAAACGCCTACGATTTTTCCGTTTCCTTTTAGAGAGAAATTAATTTCGTTATTGGCATTTGGAACCAAAGTTCCGTTAGCATCCAAAATATCAACTGTTACAAATGACAAATCATTTTTATCCGCTTTGATGGTACTTCTATCCGCAGTTAATTTTAATTGCGAAGGATTTCCGGCTGTTTTGATTTCTTTTTCTAAAACCACTTTTCCATCTTTGCGAGAAACTGCTTTTAGAGTTCCGGCTTCAAAAGGAATTCTCCACATAACATGTAAATCGTCTCCTTTTTTGCTTCTTTTTCCAACTGATTTTCCGTTTACGAAAAGTTCCACCTCGTCAGCTTTATTGTAATACGCCCAAACGTCAACGGTTTGTCCTGCTTTCCAGTTCCAATGTGGGAAAATATGAAGAACAGTTTTATCTGTCCATTCACTTTGGTACATATAATAAACATCTTTCGGGAAACCGGCTAAATCTACAATTCCGAAATATGAACTTACCGATGGCCATTCGTAAGGCGTTGGTTCTCCGATATAATCGAAACCTGTCCAGATGTACATTCCAGAAAGGAAATCGTGTTTTTTAATGACTTTCCAAGTTGCTTCGTGCGTAGAACCCCAAGGCGCTTGCACCTGATCGTAAGCTGAAACCGTATTTCCAGGATTTCCTTGTGTAAATTTAAGATCCCATCTAACAGGCCATTTTTTTATAGTATCAGAAACAGCGTCATAATATCCTCTTGTCTGTAAACCTGAAGTAGTTTCTGTTGCGATGAAAGGCGTATTTGGAAAGTTTTTTTGATGATGTTCGTATGTTTGATGCGCGTAATTGTATCCGATTAAATCTAAAATTCCAGATTTTGCAATAGCGTTAAACTGAACATTTTTTTTCTCGAATTGTAAAGTAACTTCATCAATATTCATATTTACTGGCGGATTCATCGCTGCTGTAAGTGGACGCGTTTTATCGTATTGACGTGTAATTTCTGCTAATTCTTTAGCAATTTCAACACCAGTTTCATTCCATTGTTCTGGGATTTCATTTCCAATACTCCAAACAAAAATACTCGGGTGATTTCGGTCGCGAAGCAATTGATCTATTAAATCTTGTTTGTGCCATTTGTCCCAGTCGTTTGCGTAATCGTATTTGGTTTTGTTTTGTTTCCACATATCGAAAGCTTCGTCCATAACGATGAAACCCATTTTATCGCAAAGATCCAGAAGCTCTGGTGCAGGCGGATTGTGAGAAGTTCTAATTCCGTTTACTCCCATTTCTTTCAGGATTTCTAATTGACGTTCGATAGCACGCGTATTGATAGCTGAACCTAAAGGACCTAAATCATGATGCATACAAACTCCTTTGATTTTGACTTGTTTTCCATTCAGAACAAAACCTTTGTTCAGATCAAACTTGAATTCTCTGATTCCGAAGTTGGTTTTGTATTCGTCGATGATTTTATCGTCAAGCGAAATTTGTGTAACTGCTTTGTATAATTCTGGTTTCTCAACCGACCATAAAATCGGCGTCTCAACTTCTGCGGATTGTTTTAAGGTTTGATTGGCATTGGCACCAATTGTTATATTTTGAGTAATTGATGTTACTTTTTTGTCTTCTTTAAAAATTGTAGTTGTAACGGTTGCCTTTTTTTCTTCAGCATATTGATTTTTGATTGTAGTTTCAAAATTGACTGAAGCTTTTTCGGCAGTAACTTTTGGAGTTGTAATATAAGTTCCCCATTGCTCTACATGAAGTTTATCTGTAGTTTCAATCCAGACATTTCTGAAAATTCCTGAACCTGAATACCAGCGTGAATTAGGTTGTTTTGAATTGTCAACCTTAACAATTATTTCGTTGTTTTTATCTCCGTAATTCAAATACGGCGACATATTATATTGAAAACCAATATATCCGTTTGGACGTTTTCCTAAATAATGTCCGTTTATCCAAACTTCACTATTTCTATAAACACCGTCAAAAGTAATGGAAGTAATTTTTGTACTGTCTTCAGCCGCTACTTTGAATGTTTTTTTGTACCAGCCTAAACCGCCATTTAAAGATCCTCCGCCATATCCTGCCGGACTTTTTTCATCAAATTTCCCTTCGATGCTCCAATCGTGAGGAACGTCTAAAGTTCTCCATTTTGTTGAAGTTCCAATTGTATCTTTATCTACTAAACTATCGTTAAGATGAAAACTCCAATCTGAATTAAAAGAAACTTTTCGGTTTACAAACGCGTCTTCTTTTTTAGTGCAGGAATTCAGAAAAAAAACTCCCGCCGTAATCGCTAGTAAACTTATGGTTTTTATGGTTTTAGTAATTTGCATAGGTACTTTTTATGTTTTTGGAATTTGAAGATAGAAATAAAAATCGATTCCATTTATTTCTTCTTAAAATAATTTAAGTCTCAGTCTTAAAGCACATTAGAAACATGTTTAAAACTGAGACTTCAAAACTAACTAACTTACGATTTCGGTTTGTAATGGAAAACTATTAAGCAAACTCCTTCACCGGTTCTACTCTGGTCGCGTATTACAGCCAATCTTAAAGATGTTGCCGTAAGCTCAACCACTTTTACACTAATCCAGTTGCTGCAATCTCCGTAATAATCTCCTCCGTAAAGCATTTCTACTCCACCATTAAAAACTAATTTATTATTTGCAATATCAAACGTGTATGTTCCTTTTTTGGTTGTTTGATTATTGTTAGCAATCGCTGTTTGAGTAACTGATGTATTGTAATTTCCATTTAAATCAAAATACATTTCTCCCCAATTTTTATTTGCCATAACCCAAGAGTTACTTGCATAATCTGGAAGCCAGCTCCAATTGTCTCCAGATGCAGCCGGATAATCTAAACCAGCCCATCCAACTGGATCTGTAAAATCTAAAACCCATTTCTTTCCTGCCACTCCATTAGTAAGCATTTCCCATTTAGGATTACTAAAATAAGTATCATCATTTTCTGCAATATCAACTACAACTGGCGTTGCTTCTACAGAACCTCCTCTTGTGTAAGCCGTGAAATAAATTGTGTATTTTCCAGCAAATGGAAGTGTTACTTGATCATTACTTTTATTAGAATGTCCTAATTCATTTCCTGCGGCGTCTACATATTTCCAAAACGGAATTACAGTTGGATCATCACTTTTAAGCTTTACAACATTTTTGTTTGTGGCGTCTTGCGTAACAGAAAACTTAAGTGTTTCCGGAGTCAAAGTTACAGCTGGTAGGCTTTCACGATCTTCAATTGCTTCACATGAAAATAACACTGAACTAATTGTAACAGCTGCTATTAAAATATATAGTATACGTTTCATAATCATTTTTCTTTAAATTAATTCCAACCAGGATTTTGAGTCATAGAACCATTTGAAAGAATGATCTGCGATTGAGGCAGCGGAAACCATCCTTGAGTTTCTGTTCTAAAAGTCACATTAAACTGAGAATCTCCAGTATTGCTATCAATTGCTTGTTTTGCTACTGTCATTCCTTGTCTGATTAAGTCGAAATAACGTTGTCCTTCAAGAGCTAATTCTAATTGACGCTCTTTCATGATGTTTTCTTTCGTAGCAGTTACACGATTGGTTGTGTTTTTGAAAGCACGATCACGAACTCTGTCTAAATCTGTCTGAGCTAAACCAGCATTTCCTTCTAAATTTAATTCGGCAGCCATTAATAAAACATCTGCAAAACGGATAATAGCGTAATCCTGATAGTTATCGATTTGGAAATTTCCTCCATTTGCTTCTACAACTGCTGTTCCAGCCGCATTTGTAATCGGGCAGTATTTTTTCCAAGAATAACCTGTATACTGACGCTGTTCTCTAGCTTGTGCATCGAAGTTTAAATTTTCGGTTGCATAATCAATAAACGAAGCTGCTTTTCTGGTATCTCCATTTTTGTATTCGCTCACTAATTTAGGATTTACAGTTGCGCCTCCCCAACCAGTTGCATATCTTCCTATCGAACCTCCACGTGGTGCAATATTTACCTGAAAACGGTTTCCTTCATGAAGATCCCAGTTTCCTTTTCCTGAACCATTAAAACGAACAGCCCAAACCATTTCTGTGTTGTCTTCTCCGACAAAATTTTCAAGAGAAGCCGCTAACCAAAGATTTGCGAAATCTGCTACCAATCCGTGACCGCTGTTACTTACCACATCATTGATATAAGTAACGGCTTGTGCTTTTGTGATTACGCCTGCTAAATCTGTTTTGCCATAAACTCCAGTGTAGAATAAAAATGTTCTTGCTAAGTAAGCCTCTGCTGCCCATTTTGTAATACGTCCAAAATTTTCGTTTCCTGCTTGTGAGTAATTATCATTACTTAAATTATCAGCAGCAAATTTTAAATCGTTTGCAATTAAAGCGTACGTAACTTCTGGCGCTTGTCTCGGTAATTCGAATTCACTTGTAGTAACAGTGTGATCTAACGGAATAATATCTCCAAACATTTTAGCTGCTGTAAAATGGAAGTGTGCTCTTAAGAAACGAGCTTCTGCCTCATAACGAGTTTTTAAAGCTGTATTGGCTCCCCAGTTTACTTTATCTAAATTTTCTAATAAAATATTAGCTCTGTAAATTCCTAGATAAGCATTTGCCCAAACATCTTTATTCATGTCTTTATCAGAAACATATAAGAAACGATCCCACTCAAGATCGGTCTGAGCATCGGAAATACCATAACCTCCAAAACAATCATCAGAAGCTTGTTCACTAATTAACAAAGGTCCGCCGTAAGCTTCACGCTGTAAAACATCATAAATTGCTACAAGTCCTTCAAAGGCATCTGAAGGTGTTTTGTAAAAATTCTCAGTTACTTTATCTGTGTACGGTTCATTTTCTAAAAAATCTTCCGAACATGCCCCTAAAACAAGTAAGCTAGAAAGGGCAACTATTTTTATATATCTTTTCATGGTTTTCAAAATTTAAAAGTTAACATTTAACCCCATCATATAAGTTCTTGGCTGTGGATAGTATCCAACATCAATTCCTTTCGCCCAAGATTGATTTACGTTTCCGAAACCAATTTCTGGATCCATTCCTTTGTATTTAGTGAATGTATAAATGTTATTTCCTGCAACGTATACTCTGAATTTACTGAAGAAGCTCAGTTTTGTTGTCAGCTTCGTTAAATCACATCCGATTGTTGCATTTTTAATTCTGAAGAAATCTGAATCTTGAATATATAAATCTGAGAATTTAGTGTAATTCCCGTTTGCATCAGTTCCGTAAGTTACTCTTGGAACTCTGTTTGAAGTTCCTTCAGTTGTCCATCTGTTTAACACATCAGTAGTGTTGTTTGTGTAAGCACGAGTATAATCGTGAATTCCAAAAACGTTTTGTCCTCCAGCAATACCGTAAGTATTAATAGTCAAATCAAACGCTTTGTATGAAATATCCAAATTGATACCGTAGTTAATATCTGGATTCGGGTCTCCAACTTGTGTTTTATCATTTGCATCGATTTTTCCATCACCATTTAAGTCCACAAAACGTACATCTCCAGGTTGCGCATTTGGTTGAACACCTGCTGCAACTTCAGCAGCATTTTGGAAAATTCCGTCTGTTTTTAATCCGTAGAAATAACCCATTGGTTTTCCAACCTCAACACGGTTCATTTCGTCTAAACCTTGGAATAAAACGTTCGATTCTCCGTGAATGATTCCTTCGTTGTTAGCAATTCTCAACACTTCATTTTTGTTTTTAGAAAGGTTGGCGTTGATTCCGAAATTCCAATCTTTACCGATACGAGTTCTGTAACCTAAACCAATTTCAAAACCTTTATTGCTTACGTCTCCACCATTAATATAAGGCGCAGTTGCTCCAGCATAAGTCGGAATAGAAGCAAGAACCAACCAGTCTTTTGTCTTTTTATCGTAATAATCAAAAGTAAGAGTCAGTTTTTCAAACAAAGTAGCATCAAAACCTAAATCTAACTGCTCAGAAGTTTCCCATTTTAGGTTACGGTTTGCCAACTGATCTGGACTTGAACCGACTAATAAAGTTTCATCTCCAGTTCCGAAATGATATGTTTTGTCTGTTGAGTTTACCGTTGATAAGTAAGCAAATCTTCTACCAAATTGGTCGTTACCATTTTGTCCCCAGCTCGCTCTTAATTTGAAAGTATTTAAAACTTTATTTTCTTTGAAGAAAGCTTCTTTATCTAAATTCCAACCTGCAGAGAATGAAGGGAAAATAGCATATTTATTGTCTGGACCAAATTCTGATGAACCGTCACGACGAACTGTTGCAGAGAATAAATATTTGTTGTTGTAATCGTACAACAAACGCCCGAAATAAGATTGGATTGCATAATCTTTACGATTTCCTTTTACCACATTTGATGTTGGATCTTTTGCATTATCCAAATAAGCGTGAGCAAAATCATCAAAAATTAAGTTTCTTCCTTGACCTTCCATATAATCAGAAGTATTCTTTTTAGCAGAAGTACCTACTAAAACATCGAAATTATGAGAAGAAGCTAAAGTGAATTTGTATTGAAGTGTATTCTCAAAAATCCATCCTAAAGATTTTGTAGAACTTTGTGTAACGCTCGAAACTGTATTATTATCATTTGAAGAAAGAGAATAAACTGGTCTAAAAGAACGGTAGTTACTGTCTGTCATATCAACACCAAAACTAGTTCTGAAAGTCAAGTCTTTAATAATTTTTAATTCCGCAAAAATATTACCAACATAACGATTGTTTTTTGTTTGGTTGAAGTTGTTGTAATACAAAGAACCAACTGGATTTGTAACGTCATTCGAAATAATTGAACGAGCAAAATCTCCATTTTCATCGTAAGCAGCATCAATTGGTGCAGCATTTAAGAACGCTCTAATGGCATTATTATAAATACCATCATCAGCAATTCCGCTTGATTTTGTGTTTGAAAAAGTAAAGTTTTCTCCAATTTTCAAATGGTCTTTAATCACTTCTGAAGTAGAGTTTACTGAAAAAGTTACACGATCGTATTGCGACTGACTTGTAGATCCTCCAATCATACCTTCTTGCCCGTAGTAAGATAAACCCGTTGCAATAGTAGATTTTTGGTCACCGCCTGTAATTAATAAAGAGTGGTTTTGTTTCATTGCACCTTCATTAAATAAATCATTTTGCCAATCGTGATTCGGAAATGCAGCAATTTGAGCTTTAGTATATAATGGAGAATATCCAGAATTTACACGAGCTTCATTAATAATTGTGGTATATTCTTGTGTATTCATCAAATCCAGTTTTTTAGCAATCTGCTGAAAACCTGTGTATGAGTTGAAAGACACATTCATTTTACCGTCTTTTCCTTTTTTAGTTGTCACTAAAATAACTCCGTTTGCCGCTCTCGCCCCGTAGATAGAAGCTGCCGAAGCATCTTTTAAAACGTCAACCCTTTCAATAACAGATGGGTCAAGATATCCGATTCCGTTATCTACCACAACACCATCTACAACATAAAGCGGATCACTGTTACCAGCTGTACCTGCACCACGAATATTTACCACCATATTCGCACCTGGCTGACCAGAAGATGAAGTTACTGAAACTCCAGAAGCCTGACCTTGTAAAGCATTTGTAACATCAAGACTCGCCACTTGCTGAATGTCTTTTCCTGATACCAAAGAAGTTGCAGCTGTATTTACTTTCTTCTTTTGAGTACCGTAACCAATTACAACAATTTCTTTTAGTTCTGCAGTTTCTGGTTGTAAAACTGCGTCGACAACTTTTTGATCGCCAACTTTAATATTTTGTGTTTTGAATCCTACGAAAGTGATTACTAAAACATCGCCTGTTTTGGCTTCCACCTTATATTTTCCATCAAAATCGGTAACAGTACTCGATTTTGTTCCCTGTACAAGTACAGTTGCTCCTGGAACTCCAAATCCGTCTTCGGCAGAAGTGATTGTTCCACTTACAGTTTTAGATTCTTGTGCAAATCCAAACTGCATCATAAATACGCTAAGCAGTACCGCCATAAAATATGGAAGCCTTGTTTGGATACAATTTTTGCTTTTCATAATAAGAAATGATTAAGTTTAAGTTATAGTTAGTAAACCTTCCCCTAAGCCAAATCCGGAAAAAACTTCCCAAGCAGGTCATGCCAAAAATGAGGGCCTGAATCTCATTTCCAACATTTAGTACTTGCAGACTATAAGTATTAAAATCGATTCGAAAATCAATTTCTAAAAAAACAATTGTGGTAAGTTTAAGTTAAGTTGTAGCTTTGCTTTTTTTACTTATGGTCAATTTGAATTTATCTTATGGTAAATTTGACTACAAGTGTAAAACAAATTTTCTATATTAACAAAATATTAGGGTTAATTTTTTTCAATTCTAATAATTCCCATTTCATTTTTATGAATGCTGTAAAATTTGAATTAGATTTGAAATAAAAAATATAGAAAAAACAACGTTTTATAAAATTGACAATCAGTTACTTAAGAATCAATCTAATTAAGAGTGTTTTTTTCAGACTTTTTTAACCTATTGATTATCAATTTTTTGTTCCGTTAAAAAAAATATAAAGCTTTTAAGAAGCTTCTTAATCATTTTATTTATTTAATTTGTCAAAATTTATCTCGAGTATGATTGAAAATGTAGACGACAAACCTGCACCAAAAAATGAACACAGCGCCATGAATGCTATCACGATTGACTGCGTTATTTTTGGTTTTGATCAGGGAAGTTTAGAGGTACTTTTGGTACAGCATGGCGAGGGTATCAGTAAAGGAAAATGGGGTCTGCCGGGAGGATGGATTTATAAAAAAGAAAGTACAGATGCCGCTGCCCATCGTTTGTTGAACGAACTTACAGGTCTTGATAATATTTATCTAGAACAATTGAAAGCTTTTGGTGATCCAGACCGTTTTCCGCTGCGACGTGTTATTACAATTGGATATTATGCCTTAGTAAAAAGAGAAGATTACAATATTAAAGCAGGTTTTACAGCTTCAGATGCACAGTGGTACAAAATCAACGAAATTCCGAATTTGATTTACGATCATAATGAAATTTTAGATTATAGCATAAAACATCTTAGAAGCAAAGTCCGCCAAACACCGATTGGATTTAATTTATTGCCCGAAAAATTTACACTCTTACAACTCATGCAGCTGTACGAAGAAATTTTAGGAATCGATATGGACAAACCTAACTTTAGAAGAAAGATTCTTCACATGAAATTATTGGTTGCTTTAGACGAAAAACAGCAAGATGTATCGCATAGAGCCGCTCAATTGTACAAATTTGATCCAGAGATTTATACCAAATTAACCGAAAAAGGATTCAATTTCGAATTTTGATTTTTTATCTAAAATGAATAAAAAAACGCCCTTTGGTTTAAACTAAAAAAACATTTTAACACATAGAAACATAGATTTTGTATTGAAAAAAGAAATCAAAAGAAACCAGTTTCCACACATAGCAAAACTATGTGCATTTAAATTAGTGAAACGCCTTTTTTAAATTTTATAAAAACTATGTTTCTATGTGTTGAAAATAATTAAACCCAACCGGCCAAAAACATTAATTTTTGTAATTCGAAACAACACATTACATTGACAGAAATAACTACTAACAACCACAAACCAGCCGTAGACGGAATCACGATTGACTGTGTTTTCTTCGGATTTAACAAAGAGAGTCTCGAAGTTCTCTTGGTTCAGCACGCTCAAGGCGAAAGTAAAGGCAAATGGGGACTTCTCGGAGGGTGGCTTCAGCATGATGAAAGTGCCGATGATGCTGCACAACGTATTTTGCATGAACTTACTGGTCTTGAAGACATTTATTTAGAGCAATTAAAAGCCTTTACAAATCCGAAACGTGTGTTAGAAAGACGTGTGGTTACAATTGGTTATTACACATTAGTCAACCGAGAAGATTATAATATCAAAGCGAGTTTAAAAGTTATAGAAGCAAAATGGTATAAGATCAACGAAATTCCAGAATTGATTTTTGATCATAACGAGATTTTAGATTTCAGTTTATTGCAATTGAGAAACAGAGTTCGTCAAGCTCCAATTGGCTTTAACCTTCTTCCAGAAAAATTTACTTTATTACAGTTAATGCATTTGTACGAAGAAATTTTGGGAATCGAATTGGACAAATCCAACTTTAGACGAAAGATTCTGCACATGAAACTTTTGACGGCATTGGATGAAAAGCAACAAGACGTTTCGCACAGAGCAGCCAAACTTTATAAATTTGATGATGAGATGTACAAAAAATTAACTGAAAAAGGGTTTAATTTTGAATATTAACACCAATTTTAATTCACATCTTTCAAGTATCTGAGATCAGCATTCCAGAATCCAAAACTTTGCGCTATCTTTGCGCCTTAATAACACGCTTTAAAGCAATTGTTTTAGTGTGAATTATTCCCAAAAAAGACTTAAATCGATTAGAGAACCGATATATTAAAATGAAGAAGATACGTAATTTTTGCATTATTGCACACATTGACCACGGTAAAAGTACATTGGCAGACCGATTACTTGGCGCAACTCAAACCGTAACAGCTCGTGAAGAAAAAGCGCAATTGCTTGACAACATGGATCTGGAACGCGAGCGCGGTATTACCATTAAGAGTCATGCCATTCAGATGGAATACAAATACAAAGGCGAGGAATATATCTTGAACCTAATTGATACTCCTGGACACGTTGACTTTTCATACGAAGTTTCTAGATCTATCGCTGCTTGCGAAGGAGCACTTTTGATTGTTGACGCTGCACAAAGTATTCAAGCACAAACGATTTCAAATTTATATTTAGCACTTGAAAATGACTTGGAAATTATTCCAGTATTAAATAAAGTTGATTTACCAAGCGCAAACCCAGAAGAAGTTAGTGATGATATTATCGATTTATTAGGTTGTAAATTAGAAGATATTATTCACGCATCTGGAAAAACAGGTTTTGGTGTTGAAAATATCTTAGCTGCCATTATCGAAAAAATTCCTGCTCCAAAAGGAAATCCAGAAGAACCATTACAAGCTTTAATTTTTGACTCAGTTTATAATCCATTCCGTGGAATTGAAGTTATATTTAGAGTTGTAAATGGTGAAATCAAAAAAGGCCAGAAAATTAAATTTATGGCTACAGACAACGAATATTTTGCTGACGAAATTGGAACTTTAAAATTAAATCAAGTTCCTAAAAATGTAGTTTCGGCAGGAGACGTTGGTTACTTGATTTCTGGAATTAAAGAAGCTCGAGAAGTAAAAGTTGGAGATACGATTACCGATGCAAAAGTTCCGACGACGAATATGATTACGGGTTTTGAGGATGTAAAACCAATGGTATTTGCTGGTATTTATCCAGTTGACACTGAAGATTACGAAGATTTGCGTTCTTCAATGGAAAAATTACAATTGAACGATGCTTCATTAGTTTTTGCTCCTGAAAGTTCTGCGGCATTAGGATTTGGTTTCCGTTGCGGATTCTTAGGAATGCTTCACATGGAAATTATCCAAGAACGTTTAGAGCGTGAGTTCGATATGACTGTAATTACTACAGTTCCTAACGTTTCGTATTTGGCTTACACTAAAAAACATCCAGACACTCCATTAGTTGTAAATAATCCATCAGATTTACCAGAGCCTTCAAAACTAGACAGAGTTGAAGAGCCTTTTATTAAAGCTACAATCATTACAAAAGCTGATTTCGTTGGAAACGTAATGAGTTTGTGTATTGAAAAACGTGGTTTAATTACCAACCAAACATATTTAACAACTGAAAGAGTTGAGTTGAATTTTGATATGCCTTTGGCTGAAATTGTATTCGATTTTTATGATCGTTTGAAAACAGTTTCTAAAGGTTATGCTTCTTTCGATTATTCTCCAATCGGAATGAGAACTTCTAAATTAGTTAAATTAGACGTTCTTCTAAATGCTCAAACTGTTGATGCACTTTCTGCATTGATTCACGAAGATAATGCATACAACATCGGTAAAAAAATGACCGAGAAATTGCGTGAATTGATTCCGAGACAGCAATTTGACATTCCGATTCAGGCTGCAATCGGAGCAAAAATTATCGCTCGTGAAACAATTAAAGCACTTCGTAAAGACGTTACCGCAAAATGTTATGGTGGAGATATTTCGCGTAAGCGTAAACTTCTTGAAAAACAGAAAAAAGGTAAAAAACGTATGCGTCAAGTAGGAAACGTTGAGATTCCGCAAGAAGCATTTATGGCTGTTTTGAAATTGAATGACTAGATTTTTTTAGATAAAAGATTAAAGAACAAAGATAATAGACTAACCCAATGACGTAAAAGTTGTTGGGTTTTTCATTTATGGCGAATTTGTTTGTCGATTCAGATTGTGTAGACGCACTGCGGTGCGTCTCTACAGATAAACTTTGTGGTTAATATATTTTATCAGGCTATATTTAACGACATACTTTACGTAGACGCACCGCAGTGCGTCTACGTAAAGTATGTCGACAAAAAAATCAAAAACAAAACCGAAAAAATATAGTTTCAGATTCGATATAACTTTAATCAAGAAATCTGTTCTAGATTGGAACAGATTTTTTTATTTCCTTTGATCTTTTCATTTGTATCTTTGAATCTTTTCAATTAGAAAAAAACTTAGAACCTCAGCGACTCAGAACCTTAGAATCTTAAAAAAAATGCTCGACGAAACTCCAAAACGATTTGACCGAATTGTTGCTATTCTTATTCAATTGCAATCGAAAAAGATTGTAAAAGCGCAGGAATTAGCCGATCGTTTTGATTGCAGTTTGAGAACTATCTACAGAGACATAAGAACACTAGAAGCTTCGGGAGTTCCTATTTATAGTGAAGCTGGCGTTGGTTATGCATTAATGGAAGGATACAGACTTCCACCGGTTATGTTTACACGCGAAGAGGTAAGCAGTTTTATTGCTGCAGAAAAATTAATGCAAAAATTTACCGATCCTTCTTTAGGAACACATTATGCGTCGGCGATGTTTAAGTTAAAATCGGTATTGAGAAGTACTGATAAAGACTATCTTTCGAATATTGAATCGAAAATTGTAATGCAGAATGCCGAACCAATGTTCAATGACAATTCTCCTAACACTTTGGCTGTTCTTTTTGAAAGTATTGCAGAAAAAAAACAGATTCTTCTAACGTACAAAACTTTCGACAAAGACGAAACCACTCAACGAAATCTGGAACCAATAGGAGTTTTTCATGATAATAACAATTGGTATTTTCTAGGATATTGTCATCTTCGAAAAGATTACCGTCAGTTTAGAACCGACAGGATTCAAGAAATTAAAAAAACCGAACACGATTTTACAATCGAACATGATGCCCTAGAAACCTATCTAACTAAAGAAGAAACGACTTGTCCAACAACGAAAGTTCGTATTTTAATTGACAGGAAAATAGCACGATATTTATCGTCTGAGAAAAAGTATCACGGTTTTATTTCGCAAAAAGAAGTGGATGAAAAAATTGAAATGACATTTATGTCCAGAGATATTAATAATGCTTTTCCAAGATGGTTTCTCATGTTCGGAGATTATGCAGAAATTCTCGAACCAGAAATATTAAAAACCAATGTGCTTCAATTAATTGAAATCCACAAAAAAAGGCTTTCATAAAAAAACTCCCAAAGAGAACTTCTATTCTTTCGTTGGGAGTTTTTTTTGTTTTCTTTTCAGAGAAATCATCTTTCCCAGAAAAATGGCGGTTCGATATTTAATGCTCTTAAATATACATAAGCTTGTCCACGGTGATGCACTTCATTGTCAATAAAATATAGAATATTATGAATGATAGGAAATTCATACTGTCCAAACAAATTGAAAGTTTCATTGAAATCTTCGACCGATAATTGTTCCCAATATTTATTAATTTCTTCTGTTGCTTCATCCCATTTTTCCAAATATTGCGCTTTGAAAATTAATTTTTCTGTTCCTTCCTGATAAGGCTGAGCATCTCTATTTACAATTCCTTTCATTGCTGGTGCTCCAATTGCTAAAAGCTCATCAACTAATTTTGAAAAAGGTCTCATTCCGCCAATTGAAAATTCAAAAAAATCTTTCTCAGGAAAAATTTCAATTACACGGCGCGTTAAAGCGCGGTGACCTTGCCAATGTTTCAATAAATCTTCTGAACTGATTACTTGTGCTTCTAATGTTTTCATGATTTTTTAGGTTTTAAATTTCTATACTTCAAAAGTAAAATGGGCCGGTGACAACAGTTTGTCAGCAGGAAAAAATAATTTTTAAGAAATTTTATTCGTCCTTATTTAAAAACTCCATTTGAAATTAAGTATTCGCTAAATCTTTTTAGAATTTAACACAACAAAACGTTTTATTCCTTTTTATTCAAACAACTTCTAAAAAATCATAAAATAATGACAATCATAATTTTAATAAGAAATAATTTCGTAATTTTAAGTAACCCAACTAATAAAAATATGAAATATGAGATCTGCTCTACTTCTACTTTTATTATTTTATTCGGCCATATCTTCATCGCAAGGAATAGTTGTCGACACTACAACTTTGGGCATACCTGAACTGGTTCGAGCAGAATTGATGCAAAATGGCTGTTCTAACGAAAGTAATTTTAAATTCTCTTCACATCAGGGTATTGGAAAATTCACAAATACAAATCCAAACTTTCCAATTTCGAGCGGAATCGTTATTAGAAATGGAGTTGCCAAATATGCAGAAGGATCTTATACTGGAAACAATGAAAGCACTAGATTGAATAATGCCACTGATAGCGATTTACAGGTTATCAGTGATACCAACGGTCAAGTTGTTCCTGTTACAGATGTAAGTTTTATTCAATTTGACTTTACTCCTTTGTCTAGTAATTTCAGCTTTGATTTTCTTTTTGCATCGAATGAATACGGAGAATTTCAATGTGGGTTTAGCGATGTTTTTGCTTTTATTTTAACCGATTTAACAACGGGAATTTCTACAAATCTTGCTGTAGTACCTGGAACTACTACACCTGTTTCGGTAAAGAACATTAGAGATCAGCAGTATAATTCATCATGTTTATCTGCAAATGCCAATTTATTCGACAGATATAATGTGACAAATCCTGCTCAATCAGCGATTAATATGAGAGGCGAAACCAAAGTTTTAACGGCTTCTTCAACGGTAATTCCAAATCGTACTTATCGCATAAAATTAGCAATTGGAGATTATAATGACAGTAATTACGATTCGGCAGTTTTTATAAAAGGTGGCAGTTTTATGACTACCATGGATTTAGGTCCTGACAGAACTATTTGTCAAAACGAAAAAATTACGCTTAAATCTGATCTTGTTGGTAATTTCAGTTACACTTGGACTTTAAATGGCAACGTAATTCCAAATGAAACCAGTAATTCTTTGACAATCGATAAAGCCGGAACTTACGGAGTGACTGCAACACTTTCTGGATGTATAGTTAAAGATGAAGTCGTAGTTCAAGATCTGATTACTAAAACTCCTAAAAACTTAACTGCCTGTTACAGCTCAAGCGGGATTTATCAATATGATTTAACCCAAAATAATCTAACTGAACTAGGAATTGATCCCACTAAATTTATTCTTTATTATTTTGATTCTTTAACTTCAGCCAATGCAAATAGCCCCGTCATACCTGAAGATCAATTAAAATCTTTTACAAGTTCTGGCAATCAAACGATCTATATAAAGGTTGCTCCTATTGATGACAAAACCTTTTTTTGCTACAATCTAATTTCATTTAATTTACTCATAACTGATCCCATCAATGTTGTAAAACCACCAGACATCAATGTATGCGGTAACATTTTTAAAAATGCTGTCGTTGATTTAACTGCTCAAGAGAGCATTATCTTAAACGGGTTAGATTCTTCAGAATATAAAATCAGTTATTACAATAGCCAAACAGATGCTAATAATGGCCGAAATGATATTAAAGATCCGAAAGCATTTATTACAAATTTGCAACAATCACCGAAAACGATTTGGGTTCGCGTTGAAAATGTTGGAAACTCCGTTTGTTATACTACAGTAAATTTCAATATCATTGTTAATCCGCTACCCCCAGTTGATAATTTTCCAAATGTCATTGCCTGCAACAGCTATACTTTGCCACCAATTACAAATGGAGAATATAATACATCGATAAATGGGACGGGAACAAAACTCAATCCTGGAGATGTTATTACCAAAAGCGGTACCATATATATCTACACAGCCTCAACTTTAAACAATTGTAGTAATGAGAGTAGCTTTAATATAACCTTGATTTACGAAATTGGTTTTAAAAAAGAAGCCTGTGGTCAATACATCGTTCCTCAGGTGGCTGCGGGTGGCTTTTTTACACAACCGGGAGGGCGAGGTGACGCTATACCAGAAGGAACAGCATTTACAAGCAGTCAGACTATTTATTATTATGCCGTAATAGATGGCTCGGTCTGTCGTGACATAGCGGTGCCTTTTACAGTTTATCCTTTGCCAGAAATAGATAAACCTGAAAATGTCGTGACTTGTGATTCTTATACATTGCCTCCTTTAGCAAAGGGAAATTATTTTACATCATCTGGAGGTTCAGGAAATGCTCTAACTGCAGGAGATAAAATAACGTCAAGCCAGACTATATATATTTTTGCAAATGATGGAAGATGTACCAATGAGCATTCTTTTAAAATTGACATTGTTAATTCTCCAATCTTTGTTCCGATTTCCCAATGCGGAAGCTTTACCTTGCCTGCAATTTCTATTGGTGGTTATTATGAAAGTCCAGGTGGTCAAGGCAAAACTATTCCGGCAGGCACTGTGATTACCAATTCGCAAACGGTGTATTATTATGCTGCAACTACAACTTCTCCCAATTGTACCGAAAATCTAAAATATGTCATTACGATAAAACCACTTCCATTGGTAGATATGCCAGCGAATAGGTTAGAATGTGCCCGCTATGTGCTACCGCCATTGACAAATGGCAATTACTACACAAAAACCAATGGTGGAGGTACACAATTAAGAGCAGGAGACATCATTACCTCAACACAAACTATTTATGTTTATTCTGTCGGACCTGAATGCGCAAATGAACATAGTTTCGTTGTTGAAATAAGATCTCTTCCGCCTGTCGACAGTTTTACTGATGTTGTAACCTGCACGACTTTTCAACTTCCAAAACTTAAAAATGGAAAATACTATACCGCAACAGGAGGTCCAAACGGCTTAGGAACTCAAATTGTTGAGGGAACCGGAATCAATACAACACAAACGATTTATATTTATAATGAATGGGCAGATTTTAAGTCTTGCAGTAATGAAACTTTTTTTAAGATTAATTACAACGGAATTGATGTTGGTGAGTTTAGTAACATAAATGTCTGCGACAGTTATACTTTGCCTCCTCTAAAATTGGGTAATTATTATGCACAACCAGGCGGAAAAGGCCCTGTTATTCCTGTCGGAACTATATTAACAACTTCTCAAACCGTGTATGTTTATGCCATTGTAGGCACACGTCTAACTTGTGTTAGCGAAAAAAGTTTTTCTGTTACTATCTCTCAAACCCCTATATTAACAAACACACCTGATGTTGCAATTTGCGAAAGTTACACTTTGCCATCTTTAGCCTTTGGAAGTTATTACAGCGGGCCTAACGGAACAGGAACTCAATATGCGGCAGGACAAAAAATAAATGCTAGTCAAAAAATGTATATCTATGCTGTAGCGCCAACAAATTCGAGTTGCTTTGCTCAGGATGATTTTTACATTACAATTTATCCATTAAAAAATTTTACCGTACAAAACCAAGCAATTTGTGTTGATTATAAAACAGGAACTTTACAGCGTTCGGTCGAATTAAATTCGGGAATTAATTCTCCTGATTATACTATCGAATGGTATTTAAACAATACAAAAATGGGTACAGGACCAACTTATACAGCTGTTCAAGATGGAGTTTATACTGTTGTCCCAATCAAAAATGTACCTGATGTTGGGAACGATTGCGGTTATAATCCAACAACTGTGACTGTCGAAAAGTCCAGTCCTGCAATTGCGACTGTTACCGTCTCGGGTGAATTTGAAGATAGTATAGATATTATAGTAAATGTCACTTCCGGTTTCGGAACTTATCAATATCAACTAGATGATGGTGATTTCCAAACCAGCAACATTTTCCAGAATGTTGATTCAGGAGAACATGCAATTACGGTAAGAGATACAAAAGCCAATTGTGACAATCTTATTCTATTTGCCAAAGTACTTAAATACCCTAAATTTTTCACTCCAAACAATGATGGTTATCATGACACTTGGAATATTCCCGACCTCGCAGATCAGCCCGATGCAGTTATCACTATTTTTGATCGTTACGGAAAACTCATAACTATGATAAAACCTTCCGGTGCTGGCTGGGATGGAAATTTCAATGGCAGTCAGCTCCCTTCTACCGATTACTGGTTTCATGTTACCTATACCCAAAATGGTGCTATTCAAGAATTCAAAGCTCATTTTAGCATGAAACGATAAGTATTAAAAAGAGAAAAAAACTTAAAACCTTAGCATCTCAGAATCTTAGCATCTTTAAAAAAAACCTTTGTACCTTTGCACCTTAATAACTTTGGAACTTAACAAAAATGATTGAAGATAAAAATCAGCAGAGAACTAGTATAGCGCAGTTGGGTGAATTTGGTTTGATTGACCATTTAACGAAAAATTTTGACGTTACTCAAGAATCGACTTTAAAAAGTATTGGCGATGACGCTGCTGTTCTTGATTTTAAAGACAAAAAAGTAGTTGTTTCTACTGATTTATTGATAGAAGGAGTTCATTTTGATTTGGCTTACATGCCATTGAAACATTTAGGATACAAAGCCGTTGTGGTAAACGTTTCTGACATTTGCGCCATGAATGCAAAACCAACTCAAATTACGGTTTCTGTAGCTGTTTCTAATCGTTTTCCTCTTGAAGCTTTAGAAGAATTATTTGCAGGAATCACACACGCTGCAAAAGAATACAAAGTTGATGTTATTGGTGGCGATACAACCTCATCTCAAAAAGGTCTGATTATTAGCATTACAGCAATTGGTGAAGCAGATGCAGATGAAATCGTTTATAGAAACGGAGCTCAAAAAACAGATCTTTTAGTAGTAACTGGCGATATTGGTGCTGCATATATGGGATTGCAGGTTTTAGAAAGAGAAAAGCAAGTTTTCCAGGTAAATCCAAACAATCAACCCGATTTAGATCCTTATACTTATCTAGTAGAACGCCAACTAAAACCAGAAGCACGAAAAGATGTTCGCACTTTACTTCATGCTTTAGATATAAAACCAACAGCTATGATTGATATTTCAGACGGATTATCTTCTGAGATTATGCACATTTGTAAGCAATCTAAAGTTGGCTGTAATTTATATGAAGACAAACTTCCTTTAGATCCTCAATTTATTTCGACTTGCGAAGAGTTTAATATAGATAGTACAACGGTAGCTATAAACGGTGGCGAAGATTACGAACTTTTATTTACAATTGATATTAATGATTTTGACAAAATAAAAGGAAACCCGAATTTCTCAGTTATTGGTCATATGACAGAAGAAAACGAAGGAATTCATTTGGTAACGCGTGCCAACACAAAAATCGCTTTAAAAGCACGCGGTTGGGACGCATTGAGCGAGTAATTTTTAAAAAATTTCAAATAAAAAATTCCAAATTCCAAAAGCTACTTTAGTGATTGGAATTTGGAATTTATTTTTTATTGGAATTTATATTTTAAAAAAGCCCTTTACTTTTGGCTTCTTTCAGCAAATCATCATCAGAATCATTTTTAATTTTCAGCAGTTCTTTTAAATGTTTTTTCCTTTTTTCAATTGCATTTAAAGAAATCGGAATGTATTGCAACATATCTTGATTAGAAATTCCTTTTGATAAATGAATTAATATCTGCTTATCATACTGATCAATTTCAATAGCATTGTGAGTAGACTGATTAAGCATTTTGACTACCGACTGACTGTAATATTTTTCGTTTTTCATTACTTTATCGAATGCTAAAAGCAGTTCATCAAAAGTAAGATCATTTTTAATGACAAGGCCATTTGGCTGAATCGTTCTGATAATTGTTTTGATTTTCAGCAATTCAGTATACATTGTCAAAAGAATAATTTTGCACGAAGGCATTCTATTTAGCAAAAGCTTCGCCAAATCTTCTCCAGAAAAAATCTCTCTTTCTTCATATGGAGGCATACTGATATCTAAAAAAGCGATATCAAATTGAGGAGAGTTTTGATCTGTAATAATTTCGTAACCCGATTTACAATCGTGTGCCTGAAAAATCGAAAATTCGTATTGCTGAGCATTATACCGCGTAATGGCATTCTTGTATCCTTCAATAATAAATGGATGATCATCTACTATTAAGATGTTTCTTTTAACTAATTGCGAGGCTGAGTCTGTTAAATCAAATGTCATTATTATGCTGGTAAATATTAGGAATTATTGGGATTTTAACGGTGAGCTTTGTTCCTTCCCCTTTAACAGATTTAATATTAACTGTTCCTTTGCATTCTTTTGCTCTGTATTCTATATTGTGCAAACCAATTCCGTTTTTAGTCTTCTTAGTATTAAATCCTATTCCGTCATCTTCGATAGTTAATACCAAAACATTATTTACATTTTTAAGCTCCACTTTGATAAAATCGGCACTAGCATATTTATTACAATTCTGAAGCCCTTCCTGAATAATTCTATATAAATTGATTTTGACAATGTTGCTTATTTCCTCCCATTTTATATCAGGATCAAAGGTGGTAATCAATTTTGAATTATACGTATTTATTTGATTTTCAAATAGTTTATTTAGAATCGCAATAAAATTATTAATTAATTCTGATTTTTCTCTATTTAAATCATGAGAAATTTCACGAATATCTTGTTCTATATTTTTCAGCTCCGCCAAGTATTTTTTTCTTTTAATGGCAGCTTCTTCTTCATCTAGTTTATCCAAACTATCCAAACTAATTCTAATCCCAAACATGCGACCTAAAACCCCATCATGCAATTCCTGCGCTACATTTTTCTTTTCTCTTATTCTAGTCAATTCAATTTCATTTTGCTGAGAGATCATCAAATTGTAAATATCTTCGTTTGCAATCTGCTGTTGTTGCTTAAATAAGAGTTCTCGGTTTTTAGCTTGTTGGGTCTTATAAACATAGAAAAACAACCCGAGCAAAGTACAAATACTAAAAACATAAACCAAGGTTTTATTTTTCTCTTGAAGATTAGAGTTTTGATCTTTTATTTCGTTGGTTTCGTACGCAATTCTAGAGAATTTTTCTCCCATTTTACGTTCGTCTTTCAACATTTTATCATTAAGCTTGATATATTCTCTAGAATAAATTGAGGCATTTTTAGGATCAACAGCTGCGGTTTGTTTTAAGGCTTCTAATGTATTTACAAGTTTTCCAGTTTTTCGCGAAAGAGTTAATGCCTGTTTAGACAACTCTAATGCTTTTGCTGTATCTTTATAAAAGGCATAATATTCAGACAAATGAATTTTACTCGATACTACTCCAGAAAATAAATCAAGACTATCTCTTATCTGTAAAGATTGATAGAACAAATCTGGCAATTGATCAGAATCATTCATCTTGAATTTAGAATACCCTAAATTATCCAACAAAATAGCATACAGACTTGCCCTGTCCTGAAAAAGATTTTTTTCTTGAAGTCCTTCCTCAAAATATTTTTCTGCTTCTTTATAATTGCTCATATTCATATATATGAAACCAATATTATTTAAAGAAGCTGCCTTATATTGAAATTCTGATGCTATATCTTTATCTTGGAGAATTTGTAAAGCTTTATTCTGAAATTCCAAAGCTTTTTTATATTCTTCTCTTTCATTATATAAAACGCCAAGTAAATTATAGCTTTCATATAAAAGTTCGTTTACTTTTTTTTCTTTTTTTAAGATGCTCAAAGTCTTAAAAACAGTTATTTCACTTTCAAAAAAATCTCCTTCATTATATTGTAAATTGGCTTTACTCAAAAATGTTTTCGCCAGATTTATTTGATCTTTTATTTTTAAATAGGTCTTTTCTGCACTAAAATAATTCATAAAAGCACTATCAGAAACAGATTGAGAAACATAGTAGTCCCCTAAATACGTGTAAGCGGTAGCCATATGAACAGAATCTTTAGACTTCTCTGATCGCTCTAAAATCAACTTTGTAGTATTGAAATAGGCTTTCCAATCACTCATATTATAGTAACGATTGGCAACTTTAAAAAGGTTTACTTTATTTATAGAATCATCTTTCTGGCTTAAAATAATATTTAATGCCTTAAGATTATAATTTTGCTTGATTTTGAAAGGAATGCTGTCTTCATTGGCAAGAGAAAGATAGATCGGTAGGCTATCTGCTGAAGAAACTGTATTAGTATCTAGTCCTGTTTTTTTGGTACAACCCAACAAAACCAAGAATATAAGTAATACTATTTTGTTTACGTCTTTCAATTATGTCTTTGGAATTTTACCAAAAATAGTAAAAAACTTGAGACACAAAAAAAAAGCTGTCATTTCTGACAGCTTAAATATATATTTTGATTGTAGATTAGTCTACTTTTTTATCATTTCCGATTGATTGATTTACACTAGAAAAATTTAAATTTCTAGAGTCCATGCTCAATGCATCTTTCTTTTTGATTACTCCACCAGCAGCTCCACCATCAATTGGCAACATTGCTAAAGCATCTTTCTTTTTAATTACTCCACCTGCAGCTCCACCATCAATTGGTAAGAATGCAAAAGCATCTTTTTTCTTAATTACTCCACCTGCTGCACCACCATCAATTGGAGCGCTGAAAGAAGTTGCAATTACTACTAATGAAAATAATCCGAATGTCAAAGCTGTTTTTTTCATGACCTGAGGTTTTAAGATGTTTGTTTACGTTTTTGGAAAATGATTCGTTGTTTGTTGCGAATCACGGTGTAAAACTAACATTAAGGCTGAAAAAAATTTATACGAAAAATTGAGTTTGTGGTAGATCATACCCAATTGATAGTCAATGGGTAGCAAATCCGAGTAAATGACTACTTTTTAGATTTCTAGGTAATTACCTGCTGCAAAATCAGCAATTATTTGGTCTACATTTGCTTTGTAGGTCTTAGAAAATGGGATTTTCTTTGAAGAATTTTTAAGATAACAGATAGCATTCCCGCTGTGAATTCTAGAAATGTAATTTCGATTAATCACATAACTATTGTGAATACGAATAAACGGATAGGTTAAAATGCTTTCAAAATGCTTTAACGTTTTAAATGCCGTAATCATTTCACCTGTATTCAAATAAATATCGGTAGAATTGTTATCTGCCTGAAAATAACAGATATCCGCAGCATTTAAATACCGGTAATCTCCATAAGATTTTATACAGATGGTAAGTGGCTTTTCTACATGTTGAGGAATTGCGACTGTATCATTATCTATAACGACAGAAACAGGTTCTTGTTGTATTGAAGTGTTTTTTGTTTCTAGATTAGCCTTATTTAGCTTAAAAATAGTCTTTCTAAGATCTATTTCCATAACTGGTTTTAAGAGATAATCGTAAACACCATATTGAATGGCATCAAAAGCTTTATCTTTCAACTTTGTTGTCACGATAATTTTAGGGATTTCTTGAAAGAAACGGTGCAATTCGCTAATAAAAGTCAAAGACAACTGACTTGAGGTATTTTTAGGATCGATTTCGAGAAAAACTAATTCTGGTTTATGTTCTAAAACCAAATTCAAACCATCTTGAAAATTTGATGCCGACGCAATAAAAGATAATTCTGAAAAACCTGCAGCGGTTGTTTTGGTTTTCAAAATACTTTCAGCATCATCATCAACAATAATATACGAATATTTCCTCAAGTTTTGGTTTTGTTGATTTTCTCCATACGCAATTTCAATCAAAAATTAGATTTCTGATTGAATGAACTGGCGAAAAATTGGTTTTGGCTTTTTACCCGAATTTAAAAATACGGATTTAAACATTTTAAGCCGTTCATTGTTAACACATTACATCTAAATGTTAATACAAAATGATGAAATGCAAAAAACATCGATAAAATGCGTGTTTTTTAAAATCAAAAATCCCAAACTCCTTTACGGAATTTGGGATCAATACTATAATTTGTAAAGATTACATTTTCATTAACCAGTTTTTCATCGAAACTTCATTTTCGATAATTCCTCTTAATTCTGTAATTTTTACACGATCTTGTTTCATAGTATCTCTATGACGAATTGTTACCGTTTCGTCTTCTAGAGTTTGATGATCTACTGTTATACAGAAAGGCGTTCCTAAAGCATCTTGTCTTCTGTAACGACGTCCTACAGCATCTTTTTCATCATAAGCAACATTGAAATCCCATTTCAAATCTTCAATGATTTTTCTTGAAACTTCTGGCAAACCATCTTTTTTAACTAATGGCAGAACTGCTGCTTTAGTTGGTGCTAAAACTGCTGGTAATTTTAAAACTGTTCTTGTAGAACCGTCTTCTAATGTTTCTTCTTGTAATGAAGTAGCAAAAACCGCCAAAAACATACGGTCTAAACCAACAGAAGTTTCTACTACATAAGGAACGTAGTTTTCGTTTAGTTCAGCATCAAAATATTGCAATTTTCTTCCAGAATATTTCTCATGCGCTTTCAAATCGAAATCTGTACGAGAGTGAATTCCTTCCAATTCTTTAAATCCGAATGGGAAATTAAATTCGATATCTGCAGCTGCATTTGCGTAATGCGCTAATTTTTCGTGATCATGAAAACGGTAATTTTCTTTTCCTAATCCTAAAGACAAATGCCATTTTAGACGCGTATCTTTCCAATGGTGGTACCATTTCATTTCTTCGCCTGGACGAACAAAAAATTGCATTTCCATTTGTTCAAATTCACGCATACGGAAAATAAACTGTCTTGCAACAATTTCATTTCTAAACGCTTTACCCGTTTGAGCAATTCCGAAAGGAACTTTCATACGACCCGATTTCTGAACATTTAAGAAGTTTACGAAAATACCTTGCGCCGTTTCTGGACGTAAATATAAATCCATTGCAGATTCTGCAGAAGCTCCAAGTTTAGTTCCAAACATTAGGTTAAACTGTTTTACATCAGTCCAATTTTTAGAACCAGTTTCAGGATCGGCAATTCCTAATTCTTCAATTAACGCTTTCACGTCTTGAAGATCATCAGTCATACCTTTTGCAAGTCTTGATAAAATTTCTTTCTTTTTTCCAAGATATTCAACTACACGAGCATTGGTAGTTACAAATTCTTCTTCGTTAAAAGCATCACCAAAACGAGCTTTTGCTTTATCAATTTCTTTTTTAGCTTTATCTTCTAGTTTTTTACAATAGTCTTCAACTAAAGTATCAGCTCTATATCTTTTTTTAGAATCTTTATTATCAATTAATGGATCATTGAATGCATCAACGTGTCCAGAAGCTTTCCAAGTTGTTGGATGCATCAATATTGCAGCATCAAGGCCGACAATATTTTCATTCATCTGAACCATTGATTTCCACCAATATTCACGGATATTCTTTTTTAATTCGACTCCATTTTGTGCATAATCATAGACTGCACTTAATCCGTCGTAAACTTCGCTTGACGGAAAAATAAATCCGTACTCTTTTGCGTGCGAAACCACATTCTTAAATATATCTTCTTGTTTTGCCATAGTGATGCAAAAATATAAAAAGTACCTTTAAAAAAAAGAAAAATAATAAAGTTTGAAGTGCTGATTTTCTTATTTTTGTAAACAAAATCTTTCTTTTAGTGATTAATTATCTAATAAATCTATTTTTTCCCAAAGTCTGTGATGGATGTCGCGCTATTTTACTGCAAAATGAAAATGTCTTTTGTACACTTTGCCGACATGAAATGCCTCTTACTCAATATCATTTAGATTCAAAAAATGAAGCTGTAAAAAAGTTTTATGGGAAGATTGATATTCAATTTGCATCGACGTTTTTATATTTTAATAAAAAAGGAATGGTTCAGGAATTAATTCACAATCTAAAATACAAAGGACATGAAGAAATTGGAACTGCTCTTGGAAATTGGTATGTAGAAGATTTAAAAGAAGTTTCTTTTGAAATTCCTTTTGATGTTGTTATTCCGGTTCCTCTTCATAAAAGAAAATTTAAAGAACGAGGCTATAATCAAATAACAACTTTCGGAAAAGCTATTGCGAAAGGTTTTGGTATTCCCTTTAATGAAAATCTTTTGCTTAGAAAAGTATATTCTAAAACGCAATCTAAAAAAGATCTTTTAGGAAGATCAGAAAACATCGAAAATATTTTTGATGTTGAATTTATCGAAACAAACCACAATAAACACTTTCTCATTGTTGATGATGTGCTTACAACGGGAGCAACAATTGAAGCCTGTTCGCGTGCTTTATTAAAAATTCCAGGCGCCAAAATAAGTACAATTTGTATCGCAATGGCGCACTAGAAATTTAGTTTACTATTATTTTCCTTACTGTTCTTTTCTCTCCATCTGTAATTGTGACAAAATAGACTCCAGCTGGAACTCCCGGCAATTGAATATCTTGTATAAAGTATCCAGAGCCTTGGAATGTTTTGTCGTAAACATATTTTCCTAAGATATCATGAACATAGACTTTAATATCTTTAACTGAATCACGTTGAAACTGAATCGTAAAGTTTCCTTTATTTGGGTTTGGATATAAAGCAAAATCCACATTTTGAAAATCTCCAGTATCTAAAGTATAAGTTTTATTACAAATATTTACCGAAGCCGAATTTATGGTTCCTAACATTCCCAAAACAGCATCACGCACTCTAAATGTCCAAACTCCTTGCGGATTTTCTCCATTAAAGGCACTTAAAGCGCTAGCAGGAATTACAATTTGGCTTGCGGTTGCATTACAATTTAAAGCAGTTCCGCTATCGTCAAACTGAAGTGCTAATGTAGAACTAGTCGTTCCACAGCTTTTGTTAAAAAGACTTACTATTGTTCCGCTTGGACTCACAATCTGCATTTCGAGATCAGAAAATCTCGCGTGCGTTACATTCACTGAAACATTAACGTCTGAAATTGTTCCTGTAGAAGATGGTACTGTTACTGTTTTACTTATAAAAGTAGAACTGTTACCTGTTGAATAACCTCCTTCAAAATTATAAGTAGCGCAACTTGTTGAAACGGCATAGCCAATTGCAAAAGGTGTCTTATTTAAGGCGTAATAGATATTACTTACTGGTTCAATTAAAAGCCTACAATTCGTAGAAGGAGTTATTCCAGACGGAATTAAAACTGTTTCTGATCCGTCATTTAAGGTATTCGACGCTAAAACTGTTGGAAATGTCAGACCACCATCTAATGACAATCTGATATTAACATTTGAAGATCCCGGAAGTGTATTGGTATTATTGACACTCCACGTAATGGTTTGTGCAGAACCTCTTTCCCAAGAAACATTATCTGCACTTTGTGATGTAACAGCAAATGGTCCTGCCGCAGCGCTTACGGTAACAACCATAGCATCTGTATTGGTTTGAGCTGTTCCTTCTGCTGTAATATCTCTTCCTGTTAAAGTAAAATTCATTGTTTTTGCAATCGAAGAAACAGATTCCCAAGTCGTGGTTAGCTGATTATTCAACACAGAACTAAAAGCTGGCATATAACGAACGGGAGATGAAGTTGGCGGAAATGATCTGAACATTGGTCCGTCTGGCTTTGTCGCATAAGCAATACTATTTGCGCCAGTAGTTGTAACTGCGCTATCAAATTGTTCCCAAGTATACGTTATTGAATTACCCTCAGGATCAGAGCCTGTTCCTGTTAAAACAAATGGTGTACTAATTGGAATCGTATAATCTAATCCTGCATTAATTACGGGAGGATTATTTGTGATTGGCGTGGTTACAGCACAAGTTTTTCCTGCTAAATTATTCTGTATCTGATTAATGCTTCCGTATGAAAAATAATCATCGGAATTGCTTTGAATATCATAATCATCTGTTACACCAGCGTATGCCATAATAGTCGAACCACTTCCTGGTTCATACTGTGTTCCAGTTCCTTCCGATTTATATGAAAAAGTATGTGTTCCTCCAAGTTGATGTCCCATTTCATGAGCCACAAAATCTATATCAAAAGTATCGCCAAGCGGTCTTCTATCTGCTGGAGAAGTATAAGCACTTCCTTTTCCAAGCGGAGTGTTGGTAGTTGGATCTACACAGACACAGCCAATGCAACCAGCATTTCCTCCGCCACCAGATGCTCCAAATAAATGACCAATATCATAATTTGCGTTTCCTATTACTGTTGTCAATGTTGTTTGCACTTCTTGTCCCCAAGTTCCTCCCGGGTCGGCAGTTCCTTGAGCAGCATTAGAATACGGATCTGTAGAGGCGTCTGTATAAATTACAGCGTCATTATTGGCAATTAAAATTAATTTTACAGAAAGATCTTTATCAAAAACTCCGTTTACTCTTGTCATTGTAGCATTCATTCCTGCTAATGCACCCGCTTTTGTGCCTCCGAAAAAGGTTGTATATTCTCCTGTACAAGATAATGCCAAACGAAATGTCTTATACTGCTTAGCATTCGAAGCTGTTTTTCCTGTAATTGTCGATTTATTTTCGGCAACTAAATCGGTTGTGTTACAATTCAGGCGCATTTTAGAAGCTGCGTTATCTGCCGATTTAAACAATACATATTCCGATTTATCATCAGGATTTTGCTCAATATATTCAGTCTCTTTTTCTAGACGAAAAACCATAGTTTGCATTCCGATTGGAGCAACACTAAAATAAATCTTAGCATTTTTATCGTCTATCCCAATACCTTGATAAGCTCTGATTTCTGGATATTTGGCTTGTAATTCAGGATCAAAATTAGAAGATTCCCAAACGGAAAAACGCTCTAAACTTCCATCCGCATTTGGAATTGTAATTTCTGTCGAACTACTTTTTGCAGTTTTACTGGTTGCAGAAACTAATTTCGAACTTAGAAGATCTGCATTTAATTTAAAATATAATTTATTTGAATCTGAAGCACTTGCCTTTTGCGTAAGCGAAGAAGACGAATTTACTTTTTGCCACAAAACATCACTCTGTCCTTTAACACTAATACAGCAGAAAATAAAGAATATATAAAGTAGTTGTTTTTTCATATTTCGATCGGGATATAATATCAAAATTAATCCAATTAATTTGAAATCATACAAGATATAAGACAATTAACGCTTTTTAATCGACGAGTTGGCTTGTTTTTACAAAAAGAAATCGACAGAATAGTTAAAATTCGATTTAGCCAGTATTAAATTTAAGACAGAATAGTATAAATTTGCAGCATCTTAAATAATTTGTTTTGAAGCTCTTTCATTCTATAAACGATTTTCAGTCAACCAAGAAAACTATTTTAACTCTTGGTACTTTTGACGGCGTGCATATTGGTCACAAAAAAATTCTGGAAAGAATTACCCAAAATACTGAAAACGGAAAATATGAAAGTCTGGTTCTTACCTTTTTTCCGCATCCGCGAATGGTTCTTCAGGAAAAATCAGAAATTAAATTATTAAATACCATCAGCGAAAAAACAAAACTTCTGGAAGCAACCGGAATTGAAAATCTTGTTGTTCATCCGTTTAACGAAAGTTTTTCAAGATTAACTGCTGAAGAATTTGTTCATACAATTTTAGTAGACAAATTTCAGATTCAGAAAATAATTATCGGACATGATCACCGTTTTGGACGCAATAGAACGGCAAATATTGATGATTTAATTGCTTTTGGAAAAGAATATGGTTTTGAAGTGGAACAAATTTCAGCTCAAGAAATTCAAGACGTTTCGGTAAGTTCTACCAAAATCAGAAAAGCTTTAAACGAAGGCAATATGGCTTTGGCAAATGAATATTTGGGTTATGATTATTTCTTAAATGGTACTGTTGTCAAAGGAAAACAATTAGGAAGAACAATTGGTTTTCCTACCGCAAATATTCACATCGAAGAAGACTATAAACTGATCCCAAAAATTGGAGTTTATGTTGTAAAAGCTATCGTAAATGAAGAAACTGTTTTCGGAATGATGAACATTGGTTTTAATCCGACTGTAAATGGAGACAAACAGACTATCGAAGTCCATCTTTTTGATTTCGACAAAGATATTTACGATCAAAACATAGAAGTTTCGTTGTTGCATTATATTCGTGAGGAACAAAAATTTAGTTCTGTCGATGCATTAAAAGAACAGCTTAATCACGACAGAGAAGTTGCTGTGAATTTTATAAATCTTCTGTAAAAAATCGCAACACAGTTTTTGTCCGTTTTTAAATCATCGTAGTTATTTTTTTAGTAAATTTGATAGAACACTGTTTTTCAAATATTTACTATTAACTTCTAAAAAATAACCACTATGAAATTACCTAAAGAAATTACCAATGGTTTTTTGATTTTTCTCGGAATTGGCATTTATTTTTTATTGATGAATGTATTAGGTCTAGCAGATTTGTTTTATTTAAGGACACTTAACGTTTTCTTTATTTTCTACGGAGTTAACAGAACAATGCAGATGAACCTTCATGAGGGAGAAACCAATTTTGTTACTAATGCCGTTTCTGCCATGACGACTTCTGTAGTCGGTGTATCGATGAGTGTATTTGGCTTATTGGTTTATAGTTACGCTCGAGGCGGAGATGCATATGTTAAAACACTTTCTGAAACATTTATGTTCGGAGGAAATCCATCAGTACCAACTTATTGTATTTGTTTATTATTTGAAGGGCTTGCTTCTTCTGTAATTGTTACTTTAATGATGATGCTGTATTGGAACAACAAATATGCAGCTGACTAATTTTTGAGGGTTTCGCAGATTAAATCATTTTAAATTCGATTAAATCAAAAATTTAGTTAAAAGAGTTCATTAATCTCGATAAATATTTTTAAATTGCTTGTAGCTCAGTGCTATAAGCAATTTTTTTATTCAGCAAAATGAAATTAAAACAAATAGAAAGGGTAAAAAAAATCTCCAAAACCGATTTTATTTCCCAATATGTAAAAAAACAAATTCCTGTTGTTGTTGAAGAGTTGACCGAAGATTGGCCAGCTTACAACAAATGGAAATTATCTTATATTAAAGAAATTGCAGGAAATGCTATTGTCCCTTTGTACGATGATAGACCTGTTAATCACGAAGATGGTTTTAACGAAGCTCATACCAAAATGAAAATGAGCGACTACATTGATTTATTAGAAGAAAAGCCTACCAATTACCGTATTTTTCTTTATAATTTAATGAAAGAAGTTCCGTCTTTAAAAGAAGATTTTTTATGGCCAGATATTGGTTTAAAATTAGTCAAACAAATGCCAATGCTATTTTTTGGAGGCGAAAGCTCCAGAGTATTTATGCATTATGACATTGATTATTCTAACATTCTTCATTTTCATTTTCATGGAGAAAAACAATGCATGATTTTTCCTCCGGATCAGTCAAAATATATGTATAAAGTACCTCACGCATTGATTTCGAGAGAAGATATTGATTTTGATAATCCCGATTACGAGAAATTCCCTGCGCTAAAAAATGCAGAAGGATATATTACGAATCTGAAACATGGAGAAATGCTCTACATGCCTGAAGGCTATTGGCATTATATGAAATATTTAACTCCTGGATTTTCAATGAGTCTAAGATCGTTTCCAAAAAACATAGTTAATTTATCGAAGGCGGCTTATAATGTTTTTATAATGCGCCATTTTGATATTATGATGCGAAAAATTCAAGGTCAAAAATGGATTGATTACAAAAATGAAAAAGCAATTACAAATACGCACGAAAATTTACAGCGCACATTTTAAATAAAAAAGCGGTTGAATTAAAAACTCAACCGCTTTTTTATTTTTCCAAAATCTAGAAGACTATTTTTTTAGTAGTCGTGTATCCATTATTCAAGGTTACTTTTACCAGTAGAACCTGATGTGCAGGTGGCAAATTAGTAATTAATAATTCTTTGTTATTAATATCCTCTTTTCTATACAACAATTTACCTCCAATATCATAGATAGTCGTTTCTTTAAGATTTTCGGTGTCAGATACTGCTTGTAGTCTGATGCTTTTATCTTTTACGGAAACAAACACATTTTTATCAAGGCTCACAAAATCATTAGTTTCTAATTTTTTATCATTATAACGCAATACAAAACGATCATTAAAAACCCCTGTCGCAGTGGTAAATGTATAAGCACTTGCTTTAAGATCATGTATTTTATTTGTGGTTTTATCTTCCAAATATATTGCTTGCGTACTCAAATTACCATCTGTACGTTCTATTGCAATAGTAAAATCACCAGCAATAGAAGATCTATATCCTAAAGGAACAGTATCTGATTCTTCAAAAGGTATTGCACGCCCTTGAATGACCAATTTATTCAATCCATTTATACTGTAAAAATCAAGCAATGGATTTGCATCTAAAGTTTCTGCATCATAATTATCATCCCACAAATTTGTGGCGCCTTCGACATAACCAATTAATATTTGTTTAAAAGCACCACTAGTATTTGTAAAATTTAGCCAAACACGATGTCTTTCAAACTCACTTTGGTTAGATTTAAAAAATTGGCTATTTCGGCTTGAAACTCTCATTAAATTTGTAAAAACAGCTCTTTGCCCAGTTTTTGATTTAGCAAAAAATCCTTGTCCAGCTGCAATATATCCTGATGGAGCATCTGTATTTCCTGGAGTTGTGGCTCCTGTTCCTGTCATTGATCCAACTGTGGTGTTTCCCGAAAGATTGTAAATCGCAAAATCATTATTATTATAATAATATTTTCCATCAGCTGGGTTAAGCACAGGAAGTGAATTATGTGTCCAAAAATACAATGTACCATAAAAATTTGCTGCATTGTCAACAATAAACCTATCAGCGTAGATTGCCGAAGGATAAGGATTTCCAAGCAGATTAGATTTTTCAGCTACAGCGGCTGGCCCTAAAATAGTTCCGTTATTAGGCACTCCAGTAAATACTCCACCATAAATTGCAGTTGAATTGGTATCATAAGATTGAGGAGCTCGAATATTATAACCATTTCCTTTAACCATTTCTTCGGTTCCATTTAAAATAACAACCCAACCAGTATTTGGAACAAATTTATAATACTTATCTAACAAAGTAAGTGGAGAAAATTCTTGTAGCGTAAAAGCGGGTACTCGAGTCACAGGAGAAGACCAATAGGTTGCATCAAGGCGTCGTATTGGTTTTGAATTTCTTTTATAGGTAATATTTCCACTGTTAGTAGCTTCTGAGATCTGTACCAAACTCGAATTATTTTCAAAAACAAGAGAACCAGTTCCTAATACAGTTACTTCATTAGTAACTGTTAGAGTATTGGTGCTTTGAACAATTAAAGAACCATTATTTTGTATTGTTAATCGATTTGCATAAAAGACTCCATCTGTACCAGAAATAATAGGACTTATCGTCATCTGTGGAATAACTACACAATCGGATGCCAACGGAACTCCTGCCGGAGTCCAATTCGCAGACGTACCCCAATTTGCACTTAAGCTACCATTCCAAGTTTTAGTAGCTACAGGATTTATAATAACTGCAGTAGTTGGCGACTGGCAAAGTGTTGTATTATTTCTAACCCTTACATTATATGTTCCTGTTGCCAAACCAGTAAAAACTCCTGTAGTGTTGCTAAAAGATACTCCGTCAAGACTATATGAAAAACCTGTTCCAGATGCTGGCGATGTTACTGTTATCGTTCCTGTATTCACATCGCAAGTTGGCTGTTGAGTAGCAGAAGCTGTTGGAGCTGATGGTGTAGCATTAACAACTACAGTAATAGGATAGTTTATCGATACACAACCTGCGTTACTTACTGTAAGTGTTCCTGTATAACTTCCCGCAGATGTTCCTGCTGGAACTGAAATAATTATTGGGCTTGCTGGTAAAGTTGCATTATTTACAGCTATAAAACTATTTGTAGGCGATGCACTCCAAGCAATACTGTAATTTGTCGGCACATTTGTTGTTCCGCTATAAGTTAAATTTACATTTTGCGCGCTTGTACTGCTACACACCTCAGCAATAGAACCAAGCGCTATTGTAGGACGAGCTGTAACCGCAATCAAAACCGAATTATTAGCTGTAATTGATGACGTACAATCCATTGATTTTAAACTAGTAATTGTGATAGTGCTCCCTCCAACAGTATTTAATCCA
This sequence comes from Flavobacterium notoginsengisoli, assembly GCF_014207905.1. Lineage (GTDB taxonomy): Bacteria > Bacteroidota > Bacteroidia > Flavobacteriales > Flavobacteriaceae > Flavobacterium > Flavobacterium notoginsengisoli_A. Next base: position 343,181 of record NZ_JACHLB010000001.1, read on the forward strand.
GTAGCGATAAAACTTCCCATACCAGCTGTTGTAACCGTAAAATTGGCAGTTAATGTCGCAACTGGACTACTCGTAGTGTAAGTTGCAGTATAATTACCTTTAGGTAAGCTTGCTGCCGTTCCAGTAAATTCTACTAATGATGTTCCTGTAGTAGTACAAGCACTAGATGCTTTTATTGTACTTAAACTGTATGTTTTACAAGTATATGTAAGTATTAAATGGCCACGAGCACCTGCTCCTCCATTTTGAGAAGCCGTCAATGAACTTAAAGCGCCACTACCACCACCTCCATAAGTTTTTCCATCATTACCTAGGCTATTGCCCAGTGCTACACTAGAAATCGGATCTCCACCTTTACCGCCACCGCCAGCTAGATTGCCGGCATCTCCCCCCGCACCTGCTCCAAAAACCGCTAATAATGCAAGAACTCCTGATGATCCATTTTTACCTGGCTGTCCAGCCACAGATCCTGTAGTACCTGTAAAAGCACCAGCAGCTCCCCCTATTGGACTTCCTCCACTATTATTTGCAATACCAGCGCCACCACCGCCAGCATTAAATGTAGCCGTATATGTTGCGATATATGATGCACCACCAGATACTCCGTTACCGCTTGTTCCTGCTGTTGCTTTACCTACAAATATGCTTAATATTTGCGGTGTACTTGTTGTAATTTTTCCTTTTGCATAGGCTCCACCGCCACCGCCACTTCCACCTCTTCCTTCTAAAAGACTCGCAGTTGCACCTCCTCCAGATCCTCCTGCTCCCCAAGCTTCCAAATTTACTTCATCAATTCCGGCAGGTAGCTCTAAAGTATTGTCCGCGGGAAATTGATGTGTTATCGTTTGCGCTTTTGCAGAGGTATAAAATAATGATATAATTAAAATCAGAAAAAATTTCAATTTAAAACAAGGTCTCAATTTTAATTGTATTCCATCACGAGTTTGTGAATTGGAAATACTTGAGAAAGTAAATCTTATAGGTAAAGTTCTTTTCATCTTGTGGTATTTTTAGTAGTTGAAAAAAATAAACTCAAACGCTAACAAGACTGATTGCAAAATTGAGAAGGAAGTAATTTATGTAGATCTATATTTTACAATCAATTTCGAAACACGTAGAAATATTTAATCGATTATATTGCGCACTTAATCGACAAAATATTACAACAAGGTACGATTTTATTTACATTAAAATTTACTTTGTAGTATTAAACTTTAAATTTTAACACTCGAAATATCATTTTTGTAAAAAATAAGAAAAAACTGTTAAAACAAACTTTAAACAGAGCTAAACCATTAATTTACAATGACATATCAATCAAAAACAAAGCCCTTGCAATAATTTGCAAAGGCTTGATATTTTTTTCTATTAATTACTTTAAAGAATTATCTTTCTTGAACTAACATTCCCATTTTCTAAAGTAATTTTCACGAACAATACTTGATTTGTAACACCTAAATTTTCAATAAATATCCTTTTAGTTTCAATTCGATCTTTTTTATATAATTGATTTCCTAAAACATCATATATACAAACTTCTTTAAGATTTTCATTTGATGATTCGATCGAAATAATGTGTTTTTTAACTGAAACTAAAACTTCTTCTATACTCTTGACATAAACATTCCTATCTAATTTTTTATCAGTAAAAACAATTGTAAAACGATCATCTGTAATTCCGCTTTCTGATTCAAATTGGTACGATGTTTCGCTTAGATTATGAAGTTTATGTAAAACCTTATCCCATAAAAAAATGCTCTTTCCATTAAAAAAACTGTCCTGATGATCTATTTCTAGAATTAAAGAATTTTTATTAGCCAGTTTATATCCTAAAACAATTGAATCATTTTCGGTAAATGGCAGTTCTCGTCCTTGTATTACAAGTTTCTTGCTGTCAATTTTACTGTAAAAATCCATTAATGGATTAGAATCAAGAGATTCTGCATCGTAAATTGCGTCTAAATCATTTGATGCTCCATCTGCATAACCCAATAAAATTTGCTTAAATATTCCATCTTGGCTTTTAAGATTCAGCCAAAAACGATGCTTTTCAATTTTACTTTCGGATGCTTCACTTTTAGAAGGCTTAAAAAAGGAACTGTTAGATCCCAAAATTCGCATACTGTCATTAAATTCAAGAGTTCCAGCCGAGTTTGTTCTCAAAAAAAATGCTTGCCCTGAAGCTATGGTTCCATCTGGTGCCGAAGTATTTGCGCCAGAACTTTCGGCAGAACTTGTCCCAACTCCTCCTAATAAATTATAAACTGCAAAATCATCTCTAGAATAATAATTATTTATAGGAGGCGTGTTATGTGTCCAGAAACACAAGGAAGTTTTGATTGTAGGCAAATTACTTTTTATAAAACTATCGGCATCAATAGCACTTGGATAAGGATTGCCAATAAGATAGGATTTATTTGCAAATGGAAGCTCAACATTGATTTTACCATTATTTGGAACTCCTTTAAAAATTCCCTCAAATATGGATCTTTCGGTAGTCGAATAATACTGTGGCGCTCTGATACTATAACCCTGTCCAGGATTCATCGTCATTGTTCCATACAAACTGACATTCCAACTCGAAATCGGATCATACCAATAATACTTATCTAAAAGTGTATCTGGCGAAAAATCAAACATTTTCTGACCTGCTACTGGCGAAGACCAATATGTAACATCGAATCTTATAGCTGGATTTGTTTTTCTTTTTAGATGAATAATTCCAGTATTAACCATGTCATCATCTGATTGGTACAAACTAGCAGCATTCTCTAAAATCAAAGTACCAAAACCGGTGTATGCAAATTCAATATTTAATGAATTTTTCTCGAGAAGCGTTACAATTTTATCTTGAGCAACGCTACATGCGCAGATATTGGCACTTGTTAGATTTGGATAATTTTCATTAAAATACACATCTTTACCTGCCGAAGGAAAACCTGCTGACCACGAATTTCCATTCCAAATTGTAGTATTTACGCAAAGTTTCAAACGCGCAATTCTATGTTTTGAAATTCCAGAAACTGAGTTAAAAATACCGCCAATTAGCAATCTATAATCTACTGTAAAGTTCATTGCAAAAAGAGTATTATTTAATGACACAGCAAAAGAATCATCAAAAGACCCTGACGGCAATAACCTAATTAATCTCATTGCGGAAACATTTTTGTAGGTTCCTGAAAACGCCCCACCTACTAAAATTCTATCATCGGGCTGAATTAAAATGGTACGGACATCTCCTTTACTAAATCCTGTTCCAGAGTCGAATGTTGTATCTAGGCTTCCGTCGATGTTCAAACGAAGAATTCTTTTTTGAGAGATTCCATCAAACGTCAAAAATGATCCTCCAACAATAATCTTTTGATCAGATTGTAAAGCAATCGCATAAACATATTTATCAAATCCTTCTCTAATTTTAAAACTTAAATCAATTGTTCCATCAGAATTTAAACGAACTAATCCAGCAAAGGGCAATCCATTAAATGTTTTAAAATGACCACCGACAAGAATCTTACCGTCAGTTTGCACTACCACCGATTCAATAATACCATCTGCACCCAAACCAATATTAAAACTAGAATCTTTTGAGCCATCTGCCAGTAATCTTACTATTTTATTTGCATTAATTGCCGACCCAATGTATTTTGAAAATGCTCCTGCAACGATTATTTTTTGATCGGATTGAATGGCTAATGCATAAACTTGTCCATTAAAACCTTCTCCACAATAAAAAGAGTTATCTATTTGTCCGTCTTGAAAAATCCTTACGATTCGATTATTGACAATATCATTATATTTAGTAAAACTTCCACCAATAATTATCTTTTGATCCTCTTGCAAAACAGCTGTTTTTACTAGATTATTTGCACCTACATTTTCAGCATTAAAAGCAGTATCAATTGCACCATCTTCTAAAAGACAAGTAATCTTAGACACTAAAACTTTATTGAATTTTTTAAAATTGCCTCCAATAATCGTTTTCTTATTTGGGAGTGGTAAAATGGTTAAAACAGAATTGTCAAAACCAATACCCGAAGATAAATAAGCAGTATCAGCTTCTCCGTCATTGCTCATTTTTACCAATCTTCCTTGATTTTGTCCATTAAAAACTGCAAATGATCCGCCAGCATACCAAGAATTTTCTTCATCAGTTTCTAAAGCCAAAACAGAAGCCGAAGCTGGTCCAGAACCGATATCAAAATCTGCTTTTTGTGTACCGTCTGAATTAAGATATGTTAATCTGTTTACTGGGCTATTGTTATAAAAACCCGTGAAAGATCCACCGATCATAATGTCACCAGACTGGCTAATTTTAATTACTTCTACTCCTTCTTTACTAAAACCAGATCCAGTCAGAAAACTTTCATCCTTTGTTCCGTCTTCATTTAAACGGATAATCCGATTGACTACATTCGAGTTATAAGAAGTAAAATTTCCTCCCAAAACAATTTTTCCATTAGTTTGTAGAGCAATAGCATTTACATCGTCATCGAAACCAGCTCCAGAGTTGAAACTTGAATCATAACTTCCGTTGTTATTTAATCTAATAATTCTATTTGCAGGTGTGCCATTAAAAACAGTAAAATTTCCTGTAAGTACTATTTTTTCACTAGGCAGAATTTTTACATGCGTAATGTTAAGGGCTGACCCATTATTAGTCAGAAAAGAAGAATCTAATGCTCCATTTGGCAATAAACGCGCTATACGGTTTACTGTTACTGAGTTGTATTTTGTAAAACTACCAACCATAATAATTTTACCATCTGATTGTAAGGCAATATCATAAATGATTCCTGTAGTTGCTCCCGTTGAAGTATTGAAACTGCTATCATAAGAGCCATCTGGATTTAAGCGGATAATTCTTCCAGCGCTAATTCCATTGTAAGCGGTAAAACTTCCTCCAATAATTATTTTGCCGTCTGGCTGTAAATAAGATGAATAAATTTTTCCATTAAATCCAGTTCCTGTATTGAAACTTTCGTCAATAGATCCATCTGGGTTGAGACGAGTTAGATAGGAAACAGGAATTCCGTTTAGGCTTATATAATCTCCTCCAACAATTAAATTGCCATCTCTTTGAATTTGAAGTGTTCGCACAGCATTGTTAAAGCCATCGCCAAACTCTCCATTATCAATTGTATTAAAAGAAGTATCGACCTTTCCTTGCTGGGCTAGAATCAGGTTTTGTAAAGGGAGAAAAAATAATATTAGTAAATACAGTACTTTTTTAATCAAAATCATATAATTAGAGTTAAAACACAAAAGAATTAACCTAAATTATAAAGGCTTAAACAATAGTACAATACCTAGATTTAGGGATATTTTAAACAAAAAAAGCCCATCTTTTTAAGATGGGCTTTTTTTAAATGCTATAAATTACAAGTTAGAATAAACGATTTTTTTAGTTAGAGTATGTCCATTTTCTAAAGTTATTTTTACTAATAAAACTTGGCTTCCTGAATTAAGATTTGAAATCTGTAATTCTGTTGAATTAATATTAGTTTTAGTATATAACAATTGCGCTCCCACGTTATAAATGTTCACATCTTTAATCGTTTCTTTTGAAGAAGTGATTTTTAAAACTTTATTTTTCAGAGAAACTACTAAACTATTTTCAAAATCTTCGAACTCTCCTGTTCCTAATGTTTTAGAAGTGTATCGAAGATTGAAACGATTTGCAAACGTTCCAGCTTCTGTCGTGAACTTATAGTTTTCAGTACGTAAGTTTATTATTTTACTAGTTGTTAAATCTTCTAAATATACTTCTTGAGTATCGAAAAATCCGTCTGCATGATCAATTGAAATGGTATATTCTCCTGCAGTTGCTGCCTTGTATCCCAAAGGAACGATGTCTTTATTGTCAAAAGGAAGCGCACGTCCTTGAATAGTCATGTTGTTAGATTCGTTGATACTATAAAAATCAGCACTTGTGTTAGAACCTAAAGTATTGGCATCAAAGTTAATATCAAAGCTATTTGTAGCTCCCTCAATATATCCGATTAAAGCCTGTTTAAAAGCTCCTAAATCATTAGAGAAATTAAGCCACAAACGGTTTCTTTCAATTTCATTTGATTCTTCTGATTCGGCAGTTTTGTAGAATTGTGTATTATTACCACTTCTACGCATTGAGTTAGTAAAACTTAGTGTTGGCGTTTTTGGCCTAGCTAAAAATCCCTGTCCTGCTGCGATATACCCTTGAAAAGGTTGTCCGTTAAGATTTGCTCCCGAACTTGTATCTGTACCTCCAGTAAGATTAAATGCGGCAAAATCAGCATCATTATAATAATATTTCCCGTCTAGAGGATTTAGTACTGGAGAGGAATTATGAGTCCAAAAATAAAGTGTTCCTAAGTTTGTATTTCCATTAATCAATGCCGATGCACTAATTGCAGAAGGGTATGGATTACCCACTAAATTGTATCTATCTTGTACTACAGTAGGGTTAATCGGGCCATTATTTGGAACACCTACAAATACTCCCGTAAATGGAGCTGGCGTATTAGTATCAAAAGACTGTGGAGCCCTTATATTATAACCTTTTCCAACCGCCATAGGCATGCCTCCATTAAGATCAACGGTCCAAGTTGAAGTAGGATCATACCAATAATATTTATCAAGTAGGGTATTCGGAGATAAAGTCGCCATGGTGAAAGCTGCATTTGTAACTGGCATTGACCAATATGTTGCATCCATACGTCTTACATTTGTTGTTCTCTCGTAATTAATCTGCCCTGTGTTTCCAACATTTGTTGTTTGCATCAAACTTGAACCACTTCTAAATGTTAGCTGTCCGTTTGTAGTTACTGCATTAGTAATTACTAATGTTACACCAGTCTGCACTATAACACTTACGCCTGAATTAACAGTTAATGAACATCCATTAACAACAGGGGTTCCAGTTGGGAAAGGCGTTCCTAAGTCTGAAGCAATAACAATTCTTTTAGAACTAGTGGGAGCACCTCCAACCCAAGTTGAACCGTTCCATGTGCTTGTTGAATTATCAGCTATAGGTTGCGAAACTGAAGTTGAAGCACATGTTGTTGAAGTTTGAACTGTGAAAGTGTAACTCCCAGCTGCCAGACCAGTTACATCATAAGGCGTTCCAGAACCAGTTAGCGTTGCCGTAGCTTGTCCTGTCTGATTAATTGTCCACGCACCTGATGGAAGATTTCCTAACCTTATCGTTCCTGTAGAATTGACACAATCAATATCTGTAAAAGATGCTACACTTGGAGCTGCTTGAATTGCATTTATAGTTACATTGCCATATTCTGTCCCTGTTATTACTGGACTAGAACTTACAATTCTCATTTTATACCCTGTTCCTCCCCCAATTCCTGTAGGAATTGAGACATTTATAGAACCCGATGTTGTTGATGTTGTATTCCCAATACTTGTTGGTGATGCAAAACTTCCTGAAGCGTCTGATAATTGTACTGTGAAAGTATTTGAAGCCGAATAAGCTGGAATAGGCGCAGGGCCTCTAACTGTGTAAGGAACAGAAAAAGTTGATCCCGCACAAAATGGAGATGCGACTGAAGTAATAACTATGTCTCTGATTCTAGCCAAAGCAAATAATCTATTTGTTCCAATACTAGCCGTAGTCGTTACTCCATTAGCAGTAGCTGTTCCTGCTATTAGAGAATAATTAGCTCCTGTATTTATACGCCCTCCAAGAGCATCTAATGGACTAATTGCTGTTTGACGTGATACCGCAATCCTACTATTAGTAAAGTTTGCCGAGGTTAACAAAGACCAATATTCGGTAGTGCTCAAAGTTGCTAAAGTTGTATTATCTGTAGCTCCTGGTGAGCCTGTATCGAATGCCTCTACTTGAGCAGTAGCCCCGGCAATAGATGTAGTAGAAGGCGATATTAATGAAAATGGCAAATATTCAGCTCCCTTACCTACTGGGAATAAAAATGTGCTCGTAGATGAATTAGTGGGTAAAGTCCATCTTACAGGACCATTTATAAAAGAAGTCGCAGAACCACCAACGATGGCATTATTTGCAGTTCTTGTAACATTAAGTAAATTCGAAGTAGAAGTTGTTAAGTTACCACTTGTCATAGTAAGAGTATTTGTTACTACAATATCATCATTTAATCCATAAGTTGTTGTTGTAGAACAGCTAACTCCTGATGAATTATTTATAGTAAGGTTATAAAATGTAAAATTATTAACCCCCTTTCCTGTAATGAGTTGTGGACTAGTACCATTAAATATTACTGTACCTGTACCTGGTATTATATTTAATGCAGCGTTATCGGTATCTCTATTAAAATTACCGGCAACATAAAAATTACCATTAGGTAAAGTTGCGGAAGCTCCAGCTCCTTTTAGATTGAAATTACCTGAAAGATTAAAAGTAGTACAACTTGCTAATGTCACATCAGAACCAGTACCAAAATCACCTAAAACTGTTAAAACACCTGCACCACTAGTTGATTTCGCTCCAAATTGTAACTCAAGATGAAAATAATCTGGAACATACGAAATCGTTTGGGCAGCAAAGCCATTATACTGAACAGTACTGCCTGTCAGTAAAAATATCCTAGCTTTACTAAACAAAGTTGGAAAAACTGTAGATGTTGTACCACCGACAGTAGTTCTTCCAAGAAATAAAACTGTCCCGTTCTCTGCAGTAAGAGTTCCAACATTATTACCAGTAATTTGCTTTTGATCATCAATAAGTCTCGTTCCTGGCGTTTGTATCAAAAGATTATTACCAACAGTTATTGCTGCGTTCAAGGTTTTATCTCCTCCACCCGAAACTGTAAAATTATAATATGTATAAGGCCCTCCTACAGTTTGTGCACCATTATTATTATAATTCACCGTCCCCGAAGGAGCGCTCAAACTTCCTCCACTAATAGTTCCTCCAACATTCAATAACCCGTTACCAGTATTAGAAAACGTAATATTACTCCTTTGGGTACTTGTTCCCATAGTTACGTTATTTGTAACATTGACTATACCGTCACTACCAATACTCAAACTGTTAACTCTAGTATCGCTTCCTGAAGTATTCATGGTTATACTTGAAGCATTTAATGTACCTGAAACAACATTAATTACTGTATTTCTACTATTTTGAGTAGGAGCAGTAATTGTTATTGCTCCTGTTGTCAAAGTACCAGACGAATTTATTGTTAATGTATTATTACCAGTACCAGTATTTGTAATATTTAAAGTGGCGCAAACTGCTCCTCCAGTAGATATGATAGGTTTATTTGTCACGTTTGGAATAACAACGTCATGTGCCGGAAGAGGCACTTCATTTCGAGACCAGTTGGCAGCGACATACCAATCAGTATTTGAAGATCCATCCCAAGTATTTGTTTGTGCAAATCCAAAATTAATAACAAAAAACATCGCTAAACAGATCTGCCAAAAACTAGGAACAGGAGATTTCTTATTGAAAAGATTATTAGAAAATTGTAATAAAAAGCGAACAAACAAAAGTAGTTTTCGTTTCATATCAATGTGGTATTTATTTTAAATTTGTTTTTGATTGCTAAAAAGCAAAAAGGGCATTCTTTATCTAAAAAAAACAATGTCTTGTGAATTTTCAATCAACTTAAAAAAGTTAAAATCTTGTTTTTCAACAAGATTAGACAATTGTTAAATTACCTTACAAAATTATTTAAATTCGGCACATACACAACATTTTACAATCTTTCTTTTTCACAAACATTAACAAATTTTAGAAGTTTTTTGTAAGTAAATTGTCATTTTTGAATTTAATCGTTAAAAAGCATGAAAAATCCGATGAAATGCGCTTTCACCATAAAAGAAGCTTTACAAAAATTAGAACACTTTTGTGCCTACCAAGAGCGATGTCATGAAGAAGTTGTTTCGAAATTATACAGTTTAAAAATGACCTCAGATGAGATTGACACTATCATTGTCAAGCTTATTGAAGATAATTTTTTGAATGAAACTCGTTTTGCCTGCAGTTTTGCTCGTGGAAAACATCGCATTAAACATTGGGGAAAAATCAGGATCACTAATGAACTAAAAGCAAGACAAATTTCATCAGCAAATATCAATTTAGCTTTGAAAGAAATTTCTGCAGAAGAATATTTTGAAACATTTGAAAATCTTTCTGAAAGATGTTGGAATAATTTATCCGAAAATAACGCACTAAAAAAACGCAAAAAATTTTGCGATTATATGCTTCGAAGAGGTTATGAAAGTAATTTGGTTTACGAAAAAGTAAAAGAATTAGAAGTAAGCTAATTCTTTAAAAATATAAAACTGCAATTCTTTCACAATCATCATTTCTAACTTCAGATTATACTAAAATCCGCACAAAAAACCATTACAACATCTGGTTGTAAATTATTCCAATTTTGATCATTTTATTGCTAAACTCGCGTTTTTTAGTCCAAAAATTCAAAATCACCCTTAAAAAAACATCATTTTTTACGATTATTCTTATAATTATTTTTGAAGTTTTATAAGAATATCCGTAAGATGTTAATTTTTTTTGTGCATTTCGTCGAGTATTTTAACAATTCATCGAATATATATAGGTATTGAAAACCCTCCTTATTTCTAGCTCGTAGATGTATATATCTTTGCTTCGACTGAAAAGTCCTATGCCAGCATAACAAACTGATAGAAAACATTTAAGCATGAAAAAAACTTTACTTTTATTTTTATTGTTACCTTTTTTTGGATTTGCGCAACAATTGAGTGGTGATTATGTCATTAGCTCTGCAAATCCACTTGCAAACTTCAGAACTCTTGCACTTGCTGTTGATCAAATAAATACACGTGGAGTTAGTGGACCTGTAAGATTCTTACTTGATGAAGATCAGAATTTAACTTCTTTACTTTCAATCAATATCATTGCAAACACAAGTACAACTAACACGTTTACTATTAAACCAAACACTGGTAAAAACATTACTATTACAACGACAATGGCTAGTCCATCAACTGGTATTCCTGCTGTTATTAGATTTAATGGCACTAACAACGTAATTATTGATGGTAGTAATTCGACTTTAAATACTAAAATTTAACTTTGACTAATACTGATAATCTAGGTTATATAGCAAGATCAATTATTTGGATTGCCAGTAATGGTTCTATTGGTTCAACAAATATTACCATTAAAAATAGCAATTTGCGTTTTGCAAATCGTAATTCAGGCAGTACGCTTTTAACTGGAGTTTATTCAGGAAGCAATAGCCTTGGAGGCGATAATAATATAGCTGAGAACACGAATAATGGTGCTAATTCCAACATTTCAATTATCAACAATGAAACATTCAATGTTAAAGACGGAATTAACATTAATGGAAATGCTACTACAGCAAATTCTCCTACAGGATGGAAAATACAAGGAAATAAAATTGGGACTACAACCGTTGCAGAAAAGCCAATTAGAGGAATTTATCTATCTAATGCTTTAAATTATGAAATTTCAGGAAATACAATTTCTGGGATTAGAAATACTGTTAATGACGGAAACGATTGTGCTGCTGTTGTTTCGTTAGGAAGTAGTGCAGGAACTATTTCAAGCAACTATATTACTGATATTGCTAATGAACAACATAACAATTCTAAATATTCAGCAGGGATCCTTGTAAAAACAACTGGAACTACAAACATTACTAATAATATTATTAGTAATGTCTATAATACTACTGCAGATTCAAATAATTACAACTATTATAACAGAGCTCATAACATTTTCATTTATTCAGGAAGTGCAACTAACGTATATTACAACACTCTTATCGCAAGTGGAGCACCATCTGGAACAAATAGTGCTTCTTGTTTATACACTCAGGGAGGTTCTGGAATTAATATAAAAAACAACATTTTTGTAAATCAACAATCTAATGAGCAATATGCTATATTCCTAAATGGAGGAACATTAGGACAAATCAGCAATAATGATTATTATGTTAATAGTAGCACTAATAAATTCTTAAACAGAATATCAAGTACTCTTTATACAGCTACTACAGCCGGAACTGTACCTGCAGCTTGGAATTCAGCTGTAGGAGATTCAGCTTCTCAGACTTTTCTACCAACATTTGTTGCACCAGGAACAGATTATCATATACAAGATGTTACAGTTAACAACAACTTAACTGGGGTAGCAATTGCAGGCATTACAACAGATATTGATGGAGATACAAGAGTAAAACCTTACATAGGCGCTGACGAGGTTGTAAAATGTGTACCAGCAGGAGATCAAACTTCTTTCGGTTCTGAATCTTGGATTGGATATGTTTACAGCTTTACAGGAAACACTGCTCCAAACCCAGCATATAATACTCTACCAACTGGAACAACTTATTTAGGAACGGTTACAGAAAGCACAAGAAATTTTGACAGAAATGTTGATACTGGTGCAGTAAATGGTGTTACAAGAAATTTTTGTGATACAGCGCCAACAGACCGATTCTTTGTAAGATATAAAATGACTGCAAATATTGCTGAAATAGGTCAATACAACTTTACGATTGGTAGTGATGATGGAGTTAGACTTTATATCGATGGTGTTAAAGTTCTTGAGCGTTGGAATCAGCATAGCTATACTGTAGACGCATTTTTATATAATTTCACTACAACGGGTAATCATCAATTTATTTTAGAATATTTTGAGGTAGATGGTTCATCACGTGTCGCAATTTCATTTGGTGCAGTAAAAGGCGACCAAGCACTTCCTTATGGAAATAATGTTTGGAACGTTTATGGTTTAACGAAAAACGATTTAAATCTAAGCAACACGGTATATGCAGGATATTATGTAGATTCTAATGTTAATGTAAATTCAAAAACATACTGGGATGCAGACAAATCTCCTTCTTCTGCAACAAATTGGCAGGGAGCACCAATACCAAATGATAACTTTACAGTTTCTTACAGACGTCAAGGTTTTCCTTGTGGAACTTATAGAATTGAGCTTGCAAACTCAGATGATGCAACTCAAATTTATTTAAACGACAATCTAATATTTACACAAGCTGGATATACAAATACTCCTGCTTACATTAATGGTACAACTACATATATTCTAAATAGCACTTCTAAAATCGAAGTTCGTTTAAGAGAAGACGGAGGAAATGCCAACGTTGGTGTTAATTTTGTTAGAGTATTGACAACTTATACTGGATCTGAAACAGTTAATTCAAATACTTCAATTGTAATTAGTTCGCCAACCGTAACTTTAGGTTCAGACATTCAGGTTTGTTCTTGTACAGTTAATTCAGGTTCTACTTTTAATATTCCAAGCGACAGAACTTTAACTGTTGATGAAGATATAAATGTACTTGGAACAGGAAAACTTGCAATACTAAGTGGAGGATCTCTTCTTCAGACTTCTACAAGCAAAACAATGTATACTGGAAATGCGACGACGTCATTTGAAGTTCAAAGAACGACAAATGTAAGACGTATGGATGCAACATATTGGTCAATGCCTGTTACAAATGCAGCTTTTACCATGGCTACTTTGTCTCCGAATACCTTACTTGACAAATATTATTGGTATGATCCTAATTCATCATGGACTGTTAATCTTAACGGAACAATGCCGATGGAAGTTGGAAAAGGTTATAATATAAGAGCTCCACAACCTTATGATACTAATGTAGCTGCACCATTTACCGGTGTATTTAAAGGAATTCCTAATAATGGTGATATTGCTCCCGTTGTGATAGCAAACAAATTCAATTTAGTAGGTAATCCTTATCCTTCAGCTATAAGCGCAACGGCTTTGATTAATGGAAATACAAACTTAGGAACACTTTATTTTTGGACTCATAACTCATCTCCGGTATTAAACCCAAGTGATGGAAAATATTATTACAACAATGCCGACTTTGCAGCATTTAATCTAACAGGATTTACTGGAACAAGTTCGGGAGCAACGTTAAACGGACAGCCTTTTGAAGGATATATCGCAGCAGGACAAGGATTTTTGGCAAAACCAAAAACAGGAACTTTAACTTTCAACAATACAATGCGTATTGCCAATAAGAACAAACAATTCTATAAATCTAATGACTCAGGTGAATTAGAGAGAAATCGTTTGTGGTTGAATTTATCTAATGATCTAGGTGCATTCAAACAAATTTTAGTTGGATACATTGAAGGAGCTACGAATAGCTTTGATATTAACTATGATGCCAATACTTTGGGTTCTAATAGCAGTGCTGATTTTTACAGTATCAACGAATCGAACAATATGACTATTCAAGGACGTGAACTTCCTTTTGACAATAAAGACATTGTTCCTTTGGGATACAAGGCAGCAACTGCAGGAGAATATACCATTTCAATTGATCATGCCGACGGAATTTTTGATACTCAAGAGGTTTATCTAGAAGATCTAACAACTGGTAAAACAGTAAGCTTACGTACTGAAAATTATAAATTCACGACAGAAGCCGGAACATTTGCAAATCGTTTCAATCTTCGTTATACTTCTAAAACATTAGGAACTGGAGATTTTGAAAATGCAGAAAATGCAGTTATGATTTCAGTAAAATCAAAAATCGTAAAGGTTACTGCTACTCAAGAAAACATAAAAGAAGTGCAGATTTACAATATCGGAGGTCAATTAGTTTACAATAAAAACAAAGTTGATTCGAATGAATTACAAATAACAAATTTACCATCTGGTAATCAAGTTTTAGTAGTTAAAGTTGTTTTAGAAAACGGCTCAGAAGTTTCTAAAAAAATTATCTTTAATTAATTAAAAAAAGAAAAACCCATCGTAACTGATGGGTTTTTCTTTTTTATTCTTCTTTCAATTCGTCTATTACTTTTCTGATTTCCTTAGCGTATTTTCCATAAAAATATTGCACCCACCATTCTAAAGCCAGTCCCATAAATAAGATACTAAATGTAACTACAGCAAAAACACTTATTAATTGTGAATTAGTAAATTCTGTAAGTTGAAAATTAGGGGCTTTTGAAAACTCATTGTACAAAAAGCCGATTAAAAATAAAACTATAAAAGGAGTCAGAGCAAATCCGAAGGTTTTATATAATTCCATATTCAATTTTACGTCAAAATAGGTTTCATACAAACTATCTTTTGTTTTTAATGTAATCTTGTTTAGTCTCTTATAAAAAATATAAAGCTTAACCAAATAGTACACACAAACGGCAACAAATATGCTAAACATTAAGTAAAAAGGAGCAATCCATTTTTCTGGAAAAGCATATGCATAAGGCGTAAAAGCCATTAATAAAACTGCTACTGTCTGCATTATAAGCTCATTCTTTAGATTTTTTCTAATCTTATCTAAAGGTGTATTGGCCGAATTAATTTTTTCTAAATTATCTGGAAGAACAACATTTTCATTCTTTTCGTTATTCCATGCGTTTTGTATATCGTTAAAATCCATATCCCTGATTTTTAATTATTTCTTTTAATTTTTCTTTTGCTCGGTTTAGTTTCACTCTTGCATTTCCTTCTGAAATTCCTAGATTTTCACCAATTTCTTTATGAGAGAAACCTTCTAACTGATAAAAGATAATTGCCTTATCAATTTTTTCGAGTTTTTGTACTGCTTTATAAAAATGATCCAGCTGACTTTCCTTGATATGTGAATCGCCTTCCTCTTCTTTAATATTTTCCGAAGCAATTTCATATTTGTCAACCTTTCGTTTTTCTTTTCTGAGAAAAACGATAGCAGTATTTACCGCAACCCGATACATCCAGGTCGAAAACTGACTTTCGTTTCGAAATGTTTCATACGACTTCCAAAGCTGACAAACAATTTCCTGAAATAAATCTTGCTGATCGTCATAATTATCCATGTACATTTTTGAAACCTTGTACAGAATACCTTTATGACTTTCTATCCGATTTAAAAACTCTTGCTCTTTTTCTTTCAAAATAGTTTTAATTCATTACTGGTTTTACAATATATCCTGCCTTTCTTAATAAATTAATTACTCCAAACTCTCCACCCAAATGCCCCGCGCCTACTGCAAAAAATACACTTTCTGTTTTCATCATCTGTGGCATCTCTTTAATCCAGTTCAAATTTCTTTGATCTAGAATCATCTTTCTAGTTTTTTCGCTTGTAAATTTTTTATCGGTTACGTTATTATACAAATCATCAATGTTTTCACTTTTATATGAAGCTACTAATTTATCCGTTTCATTTTGATTTGATTCACTTAACATTTGAATCATTTCATCATTTGTATAAGCATTTCCAAGAATTGAAAGTTGCGATTTTACTGTTTCTAAACCGCCAATTTGAATATTTCTTTTCTTTGCCATTTCAATAAATTCCATCTCATACAGCTTTATATCTGCACATCCGAAAGTTTTCATAGAAATTAAACTCATTACGGTCATTAAACTAAAATTATCCACTTGCTGCACAGTCATTCCAGTTTTAGTTTTTAAAATTTCATCCAATTTAGACAAATGTTCTGGACTTAATAATTTGCTTAAAGGCTCTTTTCCCATTGCCATTTTCTGCATGTCTGCCATTTCTGACGGATCAGCAAAGTTGATTTCTAAAACTAATTTATTAGATGCATCGAACGCTTTTTTTGTTTTTTCTGAAAGAAAATAATCCGGCGAACAAATCATATGAACTGTTCCATATAGATAAGACGGTTTTGTCAATCCATTTCCTGAAACTTCCCATAAAAGTGAATTTTCAAGTTTTGGAGATTTTGTCTGCGCTTGAACAGAAGAACTAAATACAATTGCGATTACTGCTATTACTGATTTGATTAGATTTTTCATTTTGTTGATTGTTTTAAAGTGATTATTTGATTGATTTTGATTGACTCTTTTGATGACTGAAACTCCTTAGTTTATTTACTATATTTTTTTCGTTGCCATGAAGCAGCAGATGCTACAAACAAACAAAGCGTGATTAAAAGAAGTTCTTTATTAGGTTTTCCTAACATAAAATGATTTGCTACAGCATACCCAAAACCTACAGAGGTTAAAAAAGTAAAAATAAAATTGAAAATTTTTTCGCTTATTGATGTTGATTGTGTTTTCATAATTGTTTTGGTTTATTTGATTACGACTCGTAAGTGACCAAACATTCAAAACGTTACAAAAAAATTTAAACTTTTTTCAAAACATCAGTAAATACTGGCATTCCGAAAGAAAAAAAATTCACTCTAAAAAAAAAAATAGGAAGTGAAAAATCAGCATTAGCACTAAAAAATGAAATCTCGAAGTAATTCTAAAACTAAGTTAATTTCTTCTTGAGAATTATAGCTATGAATACAAAAACGCAAACGTTCTTGACCTTCTGGAACTCTCGGTGAAAGAATGGCTTGCACATCAAATCCTCTATCTTGAAGTAATTGAGCTAACTGTTTTACATTTTCATTTCCAGGAACAATAGCAGAATGTATCGCAGATTTACTATGAACGAACATTGGTTTTAAACCCAATAAATTCTTCTGCTGATTAAAAAAAATGATGTTTTGACGAAGTTTTTCTCTAGCATCATTTTCTCTATCCAATTGCTGATACGAAATCAAAATAGTGGCAACCGCGTGAGGCGAGAGAGCAGTTGTGTACAAAAAGCTATTTGCAAAATTAATCAGGTAATTTCTAAGCTCGTTGCTTCCTAAAATTGCCGCTCCTTGACATCCTAAAGCTTTTCCAAAAGTTACAATTCGCGCAAAAATTCTATTATGTAATTGCAAATATTGCGTGAGTCCTTCACCTTTATTTCCAAAAACACCTAAACTGTGCGCTTCATCAACAATTAAATAGCAATTATATTTTTCTGAAAGCACAATCAATTCTTCCAAATTCGGACTATCGCCATCCATCGAAAAAATAGTTTCAGTTACAATGTAAATAGTAGTGTCTGGAAATTTAAGAATAAGACGTTCTAAATCTTCAAAGTCATTATGAATAAAAGAATGCGATTTGGCAGCCGAAAGAGAAATTCCATCCTTTATAGATGCATGACACAATTCATCATACAAAACAACGTCGTTTTCTTGCGGTACAGCGCTAAAAAAGCCAATATTGGCATCGTAACCCGAATTAAAAATTAATGCCGCTTCTGAGTCATGAAATTCAGCGATAAAATTTTCTGTAATTGAATAAAGCGAATGGTTTCCAGAAATTAACCTAGATCCTGTTGATCCATTTTGAAAAATTTCATTTTCCAGCAAATAAGCGTGGACATGTTTAAAAATATACTCTGATTTCGAAAATCCGATGTAATCATTTGAAGAAAAATCAATCAAATTATTAAACACAGGCAATTTTCTAAACAGCTCTTCTTGTCTAGAATTTTCAATCTTTCTATTTAGACCTTCTGGTAATTCCATAAAAACAAAGTTAAAGAATAAAAATTTATCGTTTTAGATATTTTTATTATCGTTTATCAATAATTTTTATATATTTACATCGAACTAAAAACTAAAACTTATGAAAACCAATAATAGATTAATTACAATACTTTACATTATTTCGCGACTTACATTCAGATTTTCGCAACTCGTATTATTATTTGTTCTAATTTTTGAATGCATACCAAATGGCACTTTAGGAAGTTGGCGTTCAAATATGCATCACACAAAAGGATATAAAATAAATACCCAAATTCAATTAAACGTTCCCGATAGCGTAATTATATACAAAAGCAAAATAAACAAAAGTGCTGGTTACGTTTCTAAATCAGGAATAAAAGAATTTGATGACCATTTTGATGATCATTTTAATAGAGTAAAAAATGACACTACATTAAAAAAAACATATCAGATAAACACTTTTGAAATCTATAATAAAAATTTTGTCGATATTAAAAAAGAATTTAAAAACCTAAATATTCAAAACACAGATTCGACGGTAGAAATTATAATTAATCCAAAAGATTATTTTTTAAAATCAATTTTGATACTTAAAAACTATCTATACTTAATTATACTATTATTTGTTAGCTTTCAATGCATGCGTTTATTTAAAGAATTAAAAGATAACTTTGCATTTGATATGGTCCTAACTCAGAGAATTCAAAAAATAGGTTATTCACTTATTGCTTTTCCTGTTCTAAACATGATCTTTTGCTATATTATAATGCAATATTTCACTAGAATTAATTATTATCATTATACCAATTCAATCTATGGCCAGGGATATAATTTTATGAATCTAACTCCCCTTTTTGAATATAATTTACAAACTCTTTTTCTTGGATTAAGTTTAGTAGTTTTAGGCAAATTATTAAAGCACGGATACAATCTTCAAAACGAAAACGACTTAACAATATAATTATGCCAATCATTGTAAATCTCGACGTAATGCTTGCAAAAAGAAAGATGCGTTCAAACGAATTAGCAGAACGAATTGGCATTACAACAGCAAATCTTTCGATATTAAAAACAGGTAAAGCGAAAGCTATTCGTTTTTCAACTCTAGAGCTCATTTGTGAAATACTCGAATGTCAGCCTGGAGATATAATGGAGTTTGTTAAGGAAGAAGAATAGCTAATATATTTATCAAAAGAGCAGATCGAATTGATCTGCTCTTTTTAATTTCCTTTTTATAAATTACTAATAAAAGGCGACTGACGCTTATATTTAGATTCAATCATTTCTCGAGCCACAAACTTTGAAATATCTACAGCTGAAATTTTATCTCCTAAACAATCTTCTACATTTACTACTACTTCAGAACTATTGTCTGTAAACTCGATAAAAGGAACACGAACTTGCGTCCAATTCACGTCGCTTTTTTCCAAAAGTGTATATGCTTTTTGGCGATCTTCTTGAATTAACGGAAAATTACTTTTCATCCAATCTGTTGCCATAAGCGTTTTGGAACTCTTTTTATCGAACGGAGTATCGATATTAAGCCCAGCTAGCAAAACATAACGGTCAATTCCATATTCTTTCATTGCCTTCAAAACATTTTCCGTTGTTTGATTTGCAACTAAAGGCTCATCTTTTCTTTGACCAATAGTACTTAACACAGCCTGACAATCTTTCAATAATATTTTTATAGATTCAAAATGAAGTGCATCGCCTTCGATAATTTCAATATTATTATTTTGGATATTGAATTTTTCAGGATTTCTAAGTAGAATTTTTAATTGAAATCCTTCATTCAACAAATGGTTTACAAGATAATTTCCTGTTTTCCCACCACCGCCAAGAATGGCAATTTTTGATATATTTTTCATAAGTATTCTTCATAAAATTTGACATAAATAAGTTGCGCTTTATCAAACTAATAAAGCGGAAAAGACAAAAGCTTACTGAACTTTTATCACTATATCAATATTTTATAAAGAGATTTTAATACTTCAAAAGTAAAGAAATAAAAAAAGCCAGACAAATGCCTGGCTTTTTTGTTTATTCTAAAATTGTCTTAGTCAACTAATACAATTATTTTATTGTCTTTCATCTCGATAGTTCCTGACTTAATCTCTAAAGTATAAGTTTGGTCATTTACTTTCGTGAATTTATCAGCTGCTTCCTTAGAAAAACTGAAGCTTGGAGCTGCAATTTTAATTGTTCCTTTTTCCAAAATAGAAACAATAGGCGCGTGATGATTTAAAATCTGAAAGCTTCCATCAACTCCTGGCAAAGTAACTGAAGTTACTTCTCCTGAAAATAATTTAGCTTCTGGTGATACTATTTCTAAAATCATAACTTTTTTTTAAGTTCCAAATTATAAAATTCCAAATCCCAATTTTGGAATTTGGAATTTTTATTTTTTGATATTTTTCAAGCTATGCTTGATTATGCTTCAGCTAACATTTTCTCTCCAGCTTCGATTGCATCTTGAATAGAACCTTTCAAGTTGAAAGCTGCTTCTGGAAGGTGATCTAACTCACCATCGATAATCATGTTGAATCCTTTGATAGTATCTTTAATATCAACTAATACACCTGGGATACCTGTAAATTGCTCTGCTACGTGGAATGGCTGAGACAAGAAACGTTGTACACGACGAGCTCTTGATACTGCAAGTTTATCTTCTTCAGATAACTCTTCCATACCTAAGATCGCGATGATATCTTGAAGTTGTTTGTATTTTTGAAGAATTTCTTTAACTCTTTGTGCACAGTTGTAGTGCTCATCTCCTAAGATGTGTGGAGTCAAGATTCTTGAAGTAGAATCTAACGGATCAACCGCAGGATAGATACCTAACTCAGCAATTTTACGAGACAATACAGTTGTAGCATCTAAGTGCGCGAAAGTTGTAGCCGGCGCCGGGTCAGTTAAGTCATCCGCAGGAACGTAAACCGCTTGTACAGATGTAATAGATCCTTTGTTTGTAGATGTAATACGCTCTTGCATTGCACCCATCTCAGTTGCTAATGTTGGTTGGTAACCTACCGCAGATGGCATACGTCCTAAAAGTGCCGATACCTCAGAACCTGCTTGTGTAAAACGGAAGATATTATCAACGAAGAATAATACGTCTTTTCCTTGATCTGATCCAGCTCCATCACGGAAATACTCAGCGATAGATAATCCTGAAAGTGCCACACGTGCACGAGCTCCAGGTGGCTCATTCATTTGTCCGAAAACGAAAGTAGCTTTAGACTCTCTCATTCCTGGCATATCTACTTTAGATAAATCCCATCCTCCATTTTCCATAGAGTGCATGAAATCATCACCGTATTTAATAATTCCTGACTCTAACATCTCACGAAGCAAGTCATTTCCTTCACGTGTTCTTTCACCTACTCCAGCGAATACTGAAAGTCCACCGTGACCTTTTGCGATATTGTTGATCAACTCCTGAATCAATACTGTTTTACCAACACCAGCACCACCAAACAATCCAATTTTACCTCCTTTTGCGTAAGGCTCAATCAAATCGATTACTTTAATACCTGTAAATAAAACTTCAGATGAAGTTGATAAATCTTCGAATTTTGGAGCTTGTCTGTGAATTGGCAAACCGTTTTCTCCAGTTTTTGGTAAATCACCTAAACCGTCAATGGCATCTCCAACAACATTAAATAAACGTCCATATACGTCTGGACCGATTGGCATTTGGATTGGATTTCCAGTTCCAACTACTTCATATCCTCTGCTTAAACCATCTGTTGAATCCATAGAAATGGTACGAACAGTGTTTTCACCAATATGAGATTGTACTTCTAGAACTAAGATTGTTCCATCTTTTTTCACGACTTCTAGTGAATCATAAATTTTTGGAAGTTCAACATCTTTACCGTTGAAAACTACGTCTACTACTGGTCCAATGATTTGAGCAACTTTTCCTATTACTTTTGACATTACTTATGTATTTATTAAATAGCTATTTAGGTTTATCGAAAATACCTCTTTTTTCAGAGCGCAAAGATAATTTTTTAAAATATAAAATCAATTTTTTTTTCATAAAAAATAGCACGATTTTGTTTGATTCATAAAACTTGGCGAAAAAACAACCAAAACATTCATTTTTTAGTTAAAAGAAAAAGCCGCTGCATTCTAAAAATGAGCGGCTTTCTTATTCTATTTCCAAAACATTATGGAAGTGTCTCTGGATATTGAATTGGATAAATACCTAAATCAACATGTCTTAAAGTCGAACTATACTTCGCATTTATGGCATCAATAAAGATATTAGCAATTAAACCATAACCTCTTGCACTTGGATGAACTCCATCTAGAGAAAATGCTCCTCCAGTTGCAAAAGAAGAACTCATTGTAAAATTTCCAAATCGAATTCCGCCACTTGCCAATTGCGTTAAAGTCGCTTTTGTATCCACAAATGCCAATCCTTTTTCAGTAGCTACCGCTTGAATTGTTGTGTTATAAGCGTCTGTCGCTTTTTTAATCTCTGCAATTTCAGTCGGAATCAGTACGTGTTTATCTTGTAAAGGATAGGATATTCCAAATGCGTTTAACGGTGCTGGCGGTGCAATTCCGATTCCAGAGTTTGCTGCAGTCGGCGCAGTTCCAATATCTGCTCTTGTTGTTAACAATACTAAATCTGTAGCTTTAGCTTGTCTTGCTTGCCCAAAAACAGCACCATAAAAAGCTGCGTTTTGTGCTCCCAATGTAGGTGTAAATGCAGCAGTCAGCTGTGCAGATAGATTAGTCAAAGTTTCATCTTTTATCAATAACGGACTTGCTCCAGTTTCAGAAAGTAAATTAATTCTATCTCCAGCGTTAAAAGCAGTCAAAGCTTGTTTTAACGGACCATATAATTGTGCATTAAGCGCTTTTATTGTTGCCACACCAACAGCTTCATTATTTTTTCCAATTACTTTAGCCGTAAGCGGATTATAAGGAACTGTTGTAAAATGAGGCAAAGCTGTAATATAAGGTAAATTTGCCACCACCCCTTTTGCTCCTTTTGCTGTTAAAGCAGTAATTAAATTAGTATAGACACTTGCAAAAACTGTTGGATCTGTAATATCGCTTCCTCCATAAGTCGCTGGATTCGGATTTCCTGTTTGATCTTTTCCTGTTCCCCCCGAAGTTGCATATGCTAAAACATCATTTCCACCAATAAACAAAGAGAAGAAAGTTGGATTCTGAGCAACAGCATCACCTATAACAGTTGCCGAAGAAGTACTTGCAAATCTTGCATAATAAGGATTAGCCGCACCAGTTGCAACACCTGCAACATTACCGTAATTAGCAGCTAACAAATGATAACTTTTCGCCCCAGGAACTCCTAAATTACCAAATGTACCACTTAAATGCGCAGTAACTTCAGTAGTTGGTTTTCCGGTAACATTTGTTGGCGTTTGAGTTTGTCCAACAAAATACAAACGCGTACCTGCAATTACATTTCCTCCTAAAAGCAGACCTCCAATATTATCATTCATAAGAGGTTGTGCAAAAGCACCACCGCCAGCAGCTGCAAATTGCTGTGACAATATATTTGGATATGAGTTCTCTTGTCCTTTTTTAAATAAAGCATTATCGCTATAACCTGCCGCGAAAGAATCTCCAAGGGCAATGTATTTTGCAAAATCAGCCGTACCAGGAACTACTGGAACTTCTGCTGGCGTATCATTATCATCGCTATTACATGAGGCCATAATGGCTAAAGAAACCAAAAACAACCATTTTATATTTTTTTTCATCTTAATTACTTTTAAATTATTACCACTTTCACCTATCAATCAATTATCATTACGGATTAATTGTCCAAGAAGCAAACCACATTTGACCAATCATACCCGCTCCAATAACCTGAAGATAATCTGATCCGAAAAGGTTTGTAGCCCCAACTTTAATAACAGATTTCCATTTTGGAAGTGCATAATTTATCTGAGCATCAAGAACAGTATTTTCCGGAATCATACCATCTCCAAAAGAAGATTCCCATAAATATTCTGAATTCCATCTTACGTTTACATTGAAACCTAAGTTTTTAATTACTTTAGCATTTCCTAAAGATGCTTTAACTCTATGTTTTGGAGTATTAAAACCAGCCACAAAATCAGGATCATCTGCTTGATTAAAATCAAATTGTGAATAGTTATAATTAACGCCTACTTCAAAATCTTTATATACTTTTTTAGACAAACCAGCTCCAAAACCAAAAGAAGAAATTCGTGCAGTTGTATTAGTATACACTTGATAAACTCTTCTGTCTCCAAATGCAAGAGCCTGATAAGATTCTGGCGTACCAACCGCTCCATAATAAGGAGAAATAACTCTCGCTGTATTCATGAAGTCATTATAAATATTATAATAAGCATTTAAATCTACTGATAAATCATTTTGAACAACAGTACGGTAACCTGCCTCAAAAGCTTGTACTTGTTCTGGTTTCACCAAACCAATATTAGCTACTTGGAGATCAGCTGGATTTGATGAAGCCGCAAAAGCTTGAACTGAAGCTACCGTATAAGCATTATGATAGGCATTTTGTCCTGACATGTTAACTGTTGCTGGTTGCCCTAAAGCTTGTCCAGCCGCACTAACATTTACTGTTTCTTGAAAACGATCTAAATTTTCAGGTGCCGATCCGATTAATGCAAATGGCCCTAAATCTAAGCCAATATATTGATCTTGTGTAGTTGGATTACGGAATCCTGTTTGATAAGATAATCTGAAGTTATGATTTTTAGAAGCTCCTGCAGAGTATACAAATGAAACTCTAGGCGAAACGTTTCCGTCGAAATTTTGGCTTTTATCATAACGTAAAGATCCTGTAAACTTCAATCTATCATCTAAGAATTTCTTCTGAAGCTGTGCGTAAGCACCATATTCTTTATATTCGATTGGACCATCATAATCTGTAAAGATTGTTCCTTCAGAATCCATTACATATTTTCTCCAAGAACCACCAACTTGAATTTCTGCCCATTTAATAATATCTCTAAAATTATAGTTCACATCTGAATGATATAATTTAGAATGATCAATAAATTTAGCCCCTTGAGTCAAATCTGGATTTGCAGTAACGCTTGATAATGCTTGATTAAACTGTGGGCTTCCTGGCTCAAATCTTGGAGAACCCGTTGGTTGAGGAATAAATGATATCTGAGCTGGCAATACATTATAATCTGCAAAGTTTCTCGCGATAGCAGCAGATTCATTAGCATTTGTTCCCATAACCGCACCTGCATATTGATAAGCCGTTGCGTAGTTTGTAAACCATTCTACATCAGATTTCGCTGCTCTGTTTACGTTCCAAGCTGCAAATCTCATATCATAAGAGTTTCCAGCATCTTCACTTGTAAAATAAACTCGTCCGAAAAAGTTTTTACCTTTTACTTCAAATTTACCTTGCTGCATTAAGAAATCCTTTAAAGCATATCTGTTTGCTCCTTGATAAATAGTACTTCCTGTACCTATTTTATATTGCAATATAAATTCTGTATCGTTATCCCAAGGTTTAATGTGCGCACTAAAATCCGCTTTCATACTCTGAACCTTATTATCTGTCAAATCTTGCTCACGATAACCCGTTCTACTAACTTGCCCTACATTCGGAATAAATGTTGTAACCTCGTCACCATAAATATTTAATCCATCATAATTTTGATTTACCGCGTGGCTATCACCTCCAGCAGTCATACTTCTTTTATCATTAGCAATCCATTCGCTAGCTTCCATATAGGTGAAATTCACTTTCATTGCAAAATGTTTAGTAAAAGCTTTTGCTGCTCTAATTCCAAAATCATTATAATCATTTGTACCCGCAGCATTCTGGCTAGTTTGTCCGTATTTATAATAAACACTTATTCCTTCATTTGTAAAAGGACTTTTACTAGTCATAAACATGATTCCGTTGAAAGCATTTGCTCCATAAAGAGCAGAAGAAGCTCCTGGAAGCAACTCTACACTAGCAACATCAATATCCGAAACACCAATAAGATTCCCTAAAACAAAGTTTAATGCTGGAGATGAATTATCCATTCCGTCTACCAATTGCATAAAACGCGTATTGGCCACAGTAGCAAAACCTCTAGTATTTACCGATTTGAAAGAGATACTACTTGTATTAAAATTTACCTCTTTTAAATTTTCTAAACCATCATAAAAAGTAGCTGCTGTAGTATTTTTAATTTCCTGAAGTCCCATACGTTCAATAGTTACAGGCGATTCAATAACCCTTTCAGGGGTTCTCGATGCAGAAACTACAATTTCATCCAATTTCGTTTCCTCATCTTTTAAAACTACATTCAATTTTTGATTTGCGGTAGTAACATTAATTGTTTTCGATTCAAAACCAATAGCCGAAACCTTTACAGAAAAAGGCAATTTTGTATTGGTCGTTAGCTTAAACGATCCGTCAAAATCTGTAGACGCACCGGTATTCTCGCCAACAATAACAACATTAGCACCTGGAATAGATTGTTTGTTACCATCTGTAACCGAACCTGTTATTGTATTCTGCGCAAAAGATACTCCGCTGAAGAACAACAACATAATTAGCAAGTAGACTCTCATTTGGGTTTAGTTTTTTCGTTAGTATATAGCCAAAATACACAAATATTTTAATATGTATAAAAAAACGTTAAATAAAATTAATTTTTAGCATCATATTTTACAATATTTTAACTATTTGGTAATTCAATTTCTTAGAATAAAAACAAAGAAATTGAGAAGAAAAACCAATATACTATGCATACATATAAATTTTTATCAAAAAATTGAAAAATTCATAAAAATACATATCCCGAAAAAAATTTTTGACAATAAAAAAAAGCGAGACCTAAATCTCGCTTTTTTAACATATTTGTATTTTAAAAATAGAATTTATTCTACCGTAACCGACTTCGCTAAATTACGTGGTTGATCAACATTACACCCTCTCATCACTGCAATGTAATAAGAAAGCAATTGTAACGGAATTGTAGTAACCAATGGAGACAATGCATCTGAAGTTTCTGGAATTTCAATTACATAATCTGCCAATTCACGAACCTGGATATCACCTTTTGTTACAACAGCAATGATTTTTCCACTTCTAGATTTAATTTCCTGAATATTACTTACAATTTTATCGTAATGTCCTTGTTTTGGAGCGATTACAATAACAGGCATCTGCTCATCAATCAAAGCAATTGGGCCATGCTTCATCTCAGCAGCTGGATAACCTTCTGCGTGGATATATGAAATCTCCTTTAATTTTAAAGCTCCTTCTAAAGCAACTGGAAAATTATATCCTCTACCTAAGTAAAGACAGTTTGCCGAATCTTTAAAAGCTGCAGCAATTTCTTTTGCTTTATCATTAGTTTCCAATGCTTCAGCAACTTTCTCAGGAATAATTTCTAATTCTTGAAGATAAGTATGAAAATCTGTATTCGACAACGTTCCTTTTGCTTTTCCTAATTTCAAAGCAATCATTGTTAAAACAGTAATCTGAGTTGTAAACGCTTTTGTTGAAGCTACTCCAATTTCTGGTCCAGCGTGCGTGTAAGCACCTGCGTGACTTTCTCTTGAAATAGAAGAACCAACCACATTACAAACTCCAAATACAAATGCTCCGTTCTCTTTAGCTAATTTAATAGCCGCCATTGTATCAGCAGTTTCTCCAGATTGAGAGATTGCGATAACAACATCATCTTTATTGATAATTGGGTTTCTATATCTGAATTCAGAAGCATATTCTACTTCAACAGGAATACGGGTAAATTCCTCAAAAATATATTCTGCAACTAAACCTGCGTGCCAAGAAGTTCCGCAAGCCACAATTAGAATACGTTTTGCGTTTAAAAATTTCTCTAGATTATCTTCGACACCAGCCATTTGAACAATTCCTTCATTAGCATGAAGTCTTCCTCTGTAAGTATCTTTAATTACGCTTGGCTGCTCGTAGATTTCTTTTAACATGAAATGGTCGTAACCACCTTTTTCAATCTGCTCCAAATTCATTTGAAGTTCTTGAATATAAGGATCTACTAAAGAGTCATCTTTAATTTTTCTGATTTTAATCGCTTTATGCAATCTAATATTCGCCATTTCGCCATCTTCTAAATACACTGCATTAGAAGTATATTCAATAAATGGTGATGCATCAGAAGCAACAAAATATTCTCCTTCTCCAACTCCAATTGCTAACGGGCTTCCTAACCTAGCCGCAACAAGTTCGTTTGGATTCTTTTTATCAAAAACAGCAATTGCATAAGCACCTACAACTTGGTTAAGTGCAATCTGAACCGCTTTACCTAATTTAATATTTTCTTTCTTTTGAACTTCTTCTATTAAATTAACTAGTACTTCAGTGTCCGTATCTGATTTAAAAGTATATCCTCTTTTGATAAGTTCTTCTTTTAATGGGGCGTAATTTTCGATAATTCCGTTATGGATAATTACTAAATCTCCAGAATTCGAAACATGAGGATGTGAATTGACATCATTTGGCACACCATGCGTTGCCCAACGCGTATGACCAATTCCAATTTTTCCATTTACAGTAAAACCTTCATTAGCTTTAGCTTCAAGATCTGAAACTTTACCTTTTGTTTTACAAACTTTTACGCCAGACTCTTCGTCATACAGCATAACGCCGGCACTGTCATATCCTCGATACTCAAGACGCTTCAGCCCCTTGATTACGATAGGATATGCCTCTCTATGACCGATATATCCAACAATTCCACACATATATATTTATTAATTTGGTTTCGTGTAGTAGACTTCAAGCCTCAATCTTTTATCGTTTGGAGTATTAGCTGAAACTTTACCTCCATACAAGATTGTACCTAAAGTACTCATAATTGATCCTCTTGGTACTTGAGAAAAATATTTTACCGGATCATCTTGAATTTGTGCCTTATTTTTTAACACATTCGATGCAACTGCAGCAGTTCCATTAGACTGAGAAACAACAAGTCCTAAATTAACGTTAGTAGCTGTAGCATCTTTAATAAGATTACGAATATGATTTGTAATTCTGAACTTATAACTTATACCTCTTTTATCTGTGCCTTTGCTAATTACTCCTCCATACGCCGCACCAAGTTCTGTTGAATAATCAGCTAAAACTGTATTATTATCTAAATCGTATAAATACAATCTAAGTGGCTCATCTGTACCAGTCATTTTTTCAGCATCTATGTAAAACACAAGATTTGCTTCATTTACCTTCCAATTGGTTTTTCTAATCGTTTCCAATTGTGCAGCAAAACCAGTCAGACGAATAACAGCAGCAGAACCCTGTCCTCCTTTTAAATAAAGTCTTTCGTCTCCTTCTGTTTTATTTACGTTAGTCGTTATAGCAGCTGCATAATCCGATTTCCAAACATTTTGTAAAAAATTAGCTGTACTAGCCGGATTCGCAGTACTTCCGGTAGTAAGATTTAAAACAATCTGTTTTCTCTCCGTTAAATTTGCATCATCTGTTGTAGAAGCCGTTTTTGCTTTATAATTAATAGTAATTTTTCCTTCAGCAAAATTCAAAAGCGCCATATTGCTGGCACTTGATCCCGATTTTGCAACATTAAAATACAAACCTCTAAAATACTCTTGAAAAACATCGTCAGAAGCTAATTTTGAAGCTGGTGCATTCAAAATTTTCTGTTGGAAAAATTCTTTATTAAGATGCAGAACCATCTGAGGTGCAGTTCTCGTAGTAGTTTCTTTTTTCGGATCAGTAGCATCAACTGTCTTTGTTACAATTTCTTTAGGATCAAAAAAGAATGCTGTATTTTCAACTGGACTTGCTATACTATCATTTAAAAAATTGCCCACTTTTTTAGTTTCGAATTCAGAATTTTGATCAGTATAATAAAATTGAGTCAATTGAGAACCTCCATTAAAATAACTGTTTCTCATCTGAATACCAGACTCATAAACCTTTAAATCTAGTTTTCCGTTTTTATCACCGTAAATAGAATCTAATACATAAGTACTAGCTCCGTCTGCATCTGTTGTTTTAGTTTTAACAAAATAAGGAATCGTAAGAACCGCATTTTCAATAACTGGAGATTCTCCAATTGTTGGAGCATAAGATGACAATACAACCTGTGTAACAAAATTTGCCGTTGTAGTTCCGAAAACTGGGTTATCATAAATACCCAAAGCATTTGTAGGAATAAAATTAGACTGAACAGGTGTTACTTCTTGATTAAAAGCCACAACATCATATTGTTCAGGTTCAAGCCCAAAATGATCATCTCCAATTAAACCATCACCAATTGCATTAAAATCTTTATCGCAAGAGTATAAAAAAACTACAGTTAAAGCTAAAAGAAATCTCTTAATAAAAGAAGTGTTAATCATTGTTTTATAATAAGTTAAAAATTTAAAGTCCAAATGTTCTATAGAAATTGGTATAAGCATCAGCAAATCCATCTTTCCCGGCGAAAGGTAAAAAAGGTTTTCCTGAAGATTCTATAAATTTTGTTAAACTTGGAGAAACATTTTCAGACGCAATGATTACTCCATCAGAATGTAATATACTCGCTTTTAAAACATTCTCGTAATTTGGAACTTCTAAATCTGATACTGATTCATGAGGAACACCATCAAATTTAACTTTATTGATCATTTCTAAATCTAAATTTTCATCAAAAGACTGTCCGTAAACAGAGGTGATAATTTTAGTTTCAGAAAATAATGCTTCGTGTTTATAATAATGTTTCATGTAGATTGGAAGCATTGCCGCTAGCCAACCGTGAACATGAATAATATCCGGAACCCAGTTTAATTTTTTTACTGTTTCTACGACACCCTTAGCAAAGAAAATCGCTCTTTCATCATTATCAGGATACAAAACACCTTCTTCATCAGCGAAAGTTGCTTTACGTTTGAAGTATTCGTCATTGTCAATAAAGTAAACCTGAATTCTTTCCTTTGGAATTGATGCTACCTTAATAATCAATGGCATATCTAAGTCATTCACTACCAAATTCATTCCAGAAAGTCTAATCACTTCATGCAATTGATGTCTTCTTTCATTGATATTCCCATATCTTGGCATGAAAATTCTTATTTGACCTCCTTGATCATTAATCATTTTCGGAACGTCATAAGACATTAAAGAAACCTCATTTTCAGCCAAATAAGGCACGACTTCAGATGATACATATAATATCCTCTTATCTTTCATAATAGTATTTTACTTAATTTTGGTAATAAAAACGTCGCAAAATTACAAAAATTTATGCAGTTTATAACTAATATATTATGTTTGCACTAAATTTTAATAATACCTCAATGCATATTTTCTACAGTAAAGCAGCGTTGATAGCCTATCTTAAAACTATCAAAACCGCAAATTCAACCATCGGATTTGTACCTACAATGGGCGCTTTACACCAAGGACATTTGGCTTTAATGCAGCGTTCGCTAAAAGAAAACGACGATACAGTTGTAAGCATTTTTGTCAATCCAACACAATTTAATAATCCAGAAGATTTAGCAAAATATCCTAGAACTCTCGAAGAAGATGTTAAGAAAATGCGTACATTAAGTGATAAAATCATTTTATATGCACCATCTGTCGAAGATATTTATGAAGGAAATACCGTTTCGCAAGACTTTGATTTTGATGGATTAGAAAATCAAATGGAAGGAAAATTCAGACCTGGTCATTTTAACGGAGTCGGAACTATTGTTAAAAGGCTATTTGAGATTGTAACTCCAACTAACGCTTACTTTGGAGAGAAAGATTTTCAGCAACTTCAAATTGTTAAAAAACTAGTCGAAAAAACTGGTTTACCTGTAAATATTGTTGGCTGCCCTATTTTTAGAGAAGAAAATCAACTGGCAATGAGTTCTCGCAATGAACGTTTAACTGCCGAAGAAAGAAAAGATGCTTCTATAATCTACAAAACTTTAACAGAAGCCAAAGAGATTTTTCAGAACAATTCTCCTCAAGAAACAATCGAATTTGTAGAAAATTCTTTCAAAGACAACAAAGAATTTCAATTGGAGTATTTTGTTATTGCTGACGAATCAACACTTTTACCTATCAATCAAAAGGAGAATGATAAAAACTATCGTGCATTTATAGCAGTATTTGTTAATTCTATAAGACTGATAGACACCATTTCATTTAATTAATCTAACTTTGCAGCATGCAAATTCAAGTTATAAAATCAAAAATTCATCGCGTTAAAGTAACGGGTGCCGATTTAAATTATATTGGCAGCATTACTATTGATGAAACTCTACTGGAAGCTTCAAATATTATTGAAGGCGAAAAGGTATCTATTGTTAACATTAATAATGGCGAGCGTTTTGAAACTTACGCCATTAAAGGTGAAAAAAATTCAGGCGAAATTACTTTGAATGGTCCTGCAGCAAGAAAAGTACAAAAAGATGATATCATCATTATCATTTCTTATGCTACTTTGGATTTTGAAGAAGCTAAAACCTTCAAACCGTGGATTATTTTCCCTAATGAAAATGACAATTCTTTAACCTAAGATTTTCCTTTTCTTATCGAATTCTCTTACTTTGTCAAAATTCCATTTTGTACAAGTAAATCTTCTTTTGCCTAATCTGAAAAGATTTTAGGCCACAAAACTTTGCTTCAATTTTAAAAACCCAACTTTATAAAGAAGCAAATAAAATAGTATATTGCTACACTATTTTTAATACTTTTTAATTCACTGAAACCCCAAGATCATGAAGAAAGTTTACCTACTAATTCTTTTTATTTCATTTTCGTCGTTTGCGCAAAAGACGTTCGATAACATTAAATCTGAAAAACTGGGAGAAGAACGAAGAATTACCATCGGGCTTCCCGCTTCTTACGAGGCAAATAAAGACAAAAAATATCCTGTTCTTTATTTATTAGACGGAGATTATTTGTTTGACCCATTTTCTGGAGCAGTAAGTTATGGTAATTATTGGGATGATATTCCAGAAATGATTATTATCGGAATTCACCAAAACAAAGACGGAGAACGTTTTGACGACACAACAATCGACCAAAACACTGGACTTCCTTTTGAAAAAGGTGCTAATTTTTTCGAATTCATAGGAGCAGAATTAATTCCTTACATCGAAAAAAAATATAGAACTTCTCCTTTTAGAATTATTGCAGGACATGATTTAACGGCAGGTTTTGCTAATTTTTATTTATACAAAGAAAAGTCCATTTTTAATGCTTATATCTGCCTAAGTCCAGAATTGGCAAATAAAATGGAAGTTCGTATTCCAGAAAAATTTGCCAAAATAAAAGAACCGATTTTCTTTTATTTATCTGCCGCTGATGGAGATATCAAAAAAATAAAAGAACCGATAGATAAATTGAACAGCAATATTAAAATCGCAAATAATCCGTTAGTAAATTATAAATACGAAGTTTTTAAAGGAACGACACATTATACAGAAGTGCTGCACTCTATTCCAAGTGCGCTTTATCAGATTTTTGAAGTTTATAGACCGATAAATTCTGCAGAATATAATGATAAAATTGCCGTTCTTCAATCTGGATATGCAGAATATTTAGAGAACAAATACAATACAATGTCACAAGTTTTAGGAGTTCAAATTCCTGTTAGAATGAGTGATTTTAAAGTAATTGAAAATATTATTTTAAGAAATAACGCTTATAGCGAATTAGGAAAGATGGCCGAAATTGGAAATGTCAATTATCCAAAAGCCATGTTGGGAGAATATGAATTAGGTTTAATGTACGAAAAGCAAGGCGATCCGAAGCATGCATCAAAAAAATACCAAAACGCTTCTCAAATGGAGCCAATTGGTGACTTGAATAAAGATATGATGTATGAGAAAATCGACGAGATGAATACCCTTGCAAAAAAAAAGTAAATAATGTCAAAAGTTAAAACTTCCTTTTTTTGTCAGAACTGCGGAACCCAATATGCCAAATGGCAAGGACAATGCAATGCCTGCAAAGAATGGAATACGATTGCCGAAGAAATCATTCAAAAACAGGATAAAGTTGCCTGGAAAAGCGAATCTGCTCAAACAGGAAAAGCGCCAAGACCTTTAAAAATTAACGAAATTGATTCTGCTCAGGAAGTTCGAATGGACACGACTGATAGTGAATTAAACCGTGTTTTGGGCGGCGGACTTGTCCCTGGATCTTTAACGCTTTTGGGCGGTGAACCCGGCATCGGAAAAAGTACGCTTTTGCTACAAGTTTCTTTAAAATTACCTTATAAAACTTTATATGTTTCTGGAGAAGAAAGTCAGAAGCAAATCAAAATGCGCGCGGAAAGAATTACGCCAAACAGCGAAAACTGTTATATTCTAACCGAAACCAAAACGCAAAACATCTTTAAACAGATTGAAACCATTCAGCCCGAAGTTGTCATAATTGACTCGATTCAGACTTTACATACCGATTATATTGAATCGACAGCTGGAAGTATTTCTCAAATTAGAGAAACCACTGCCGAATTGATCAAATTTGCTAAAGAAAGTAATATACCCGTTATTTTAATTGGACATATTACCAAAGATGGAAACATTGCTGGTCCAAAAATCTTGGAACACATGGTTGATACTGTTTTACAATTTGAAGGCGACCGAAATCATGTGTACCGAATTTTACGTTCCTTAAAAAACCGCTTTGGTTCTACCGCAGAATTAGGAATTTACGAAATGCTAGGAAGCGGATTACGTGAAGTAAACAATCCTTCTGAAATTTTAATTTCACACAAAGACGAAGAACTTTCTGGAACTGCAATCGCCACAACTCTCGAAGGCATGCGTCCGCTGATGATCGAAATACAATCTTTAGTAAGTACGGCAGTTTACGGAACACCACAAAGAAGCACAACGGGCTACAACGCCAAAAGACTAAATATGATTTTGGCTGTTTTAGAAAAAAGAGCCGGTTTCCGCTTAGGCGCGAAAGACGTTTTCTTGAATGTTACGGGAGGAATTTCAGTTGATGATCCTGCAATTGATTTAGCTGTTGTTGCTGCAATTTTATCTTCAAACGAAGATATTCCGGTTGGAAAAGGCTTTTGTTTTGCTGGCGAAGTTGGACTTTCTGGAGAAATTCGTCCTGTAAATCGTGTTGACCAACGTATTCAAGAAGCCGAAAAATTAGGTTTTGATACTATCTTTGTTTCTAAATACAACAAAATTGCTTTAAAAAATACAGGAATTAAAATCGAATTGGTTGCTAAAATTGAAGATGTTGCCAGCATTCTTTTTGGTTGATTTCTGATAAAAATACCACTATGAATTTTCCAAAACAAAAAATATACAAAGCGCTAAAAATACTAGGAATAATACTGGTTTTGATTTTAGTTGCGCTTTACTATTTTCGCGATTCACTTTTAAAACAGGCCATTGCAAAAGTGACTCACAAAATGGCGGTTCAATACAACAGTAATTTTTCTGTAGAATCTGCTTCTTTTGATGGCTTATCAACTATACATTTAACCGATGTCGTTTTGGCTCCAATAAATGCTGATACATTAGTTAAAATAAAAAATGTAGAAACCAGTATTAGTTTGAGCAATTTATTGATTGGAGATGTTCAAATTGGAACTTTGAAAGTTGACAATGGCTACATTCAGTTAGTCAAAAAAGGAAAAAAGCGAAATTTTGATGCTTTCTTAAAAAGAGATCGAGAAGAATCAGAGTCAAATGAAAAACGCAAATATGCTTCGTTTGCTTACCGAATTATTTCGAAAGTATTAAATTTAGTTCCAACCGATATGGATTTGAAAAACTTTAAATTCAAAATCGACGATAACGGAAAACTAACTTCGATCGATGTAAACAAATTGGTTTTAAACAACAAACAGCTCGAAACCAATCTTCATGTTCAGGCAAAAGATTTTGATCAACGTTGGAACATTAAAGGTTTTGCAGATCCGAGAAATCAAAAAGCAGATATCCGATTTTTCAATTTAGATACTGGCGCGATTCGTGTTCCGTATTTAGATCAGCGTTACAACTTAAAAGCAAGTTTCGATTCTATTCGACTGAATCTTCAAAATATTGATAAAAGTGGTAGTGAATTGCATATTGACGGATTCACTTCTATTGTTAATCTTAAAATCAATCACCCAAAAATTGCCAGCAAAGATGTCGTTATAAAAAATGCTCGTTTTGATTATCGATTTTTACTAGGAGATAATTTTATTTCTATCGACAGCACTTCGACAATGCAACTGAACAAAATAAAAGTGCGTCCGTACATTTCTTACGACACCGAAAAAGACACGGTTTATACTTTGAAAGTTGATATTCCGAAAATGAAAGCGCAGGATTTTATCGTTTCGCTTCCTGATGGTTTATTTACCCATTTTCAAGGAATGCAAGCAACTGGGAATTTTGATTATAAATTGGATTTCAAATTCAACAAAAACAAACCCAATACACTTGTTTTTGACAGTAAACTCAACAAAGAAGATTTACGAATCACGAAATATGGCGAAGCCGATTTAAATAAATTAAACGGCGAATTTGTTTATCGCGCTATTATTCAGAATGTATTACAACGACCTGTTTTGGTTGGAAATGCCAATCCGAATTACACGCCTTTAGACCAAATTTCTCCGTATTTGAGAAAATGTGTCCTAACGACAGAAGACCCTTCTTTCTTCTCACATCGCGGATTTATCAATGAAGCTTTCAAACAATCGATTCTAAAAAACATTAGAACTAAAAAATTCTCTCGCGGTGCCAGTACGATCAGCATGCAGTTGATTAAAAACGTTTTTCTGACAAGAGAAAAAACGCTTTCGCGAAAGCTAGAAGAAATTCTTTTAGTTTATATTTTAGAAAACAACCGAATAGTTAGCAAGGAAAGAATGCTGGAAGTCTATTTCAATATTATTGAATGGGGACCGAATGTTTATGGAATTGGCGAAGCAAGTCATTTTTATTTCCAAAAAAGCCCAGCCGACTTAAATGTTGACGAATGCTTATATCTGGCAACGATTATTCCGAAACCAAGAAAATTCATGTATCAATTTAATGATCAAGGAAATTTGAAAGATTACGCGATTAAAAACCAGAAATTCTTAAGAAACTTAATGTTCAGAAGAGGTCTTTTGGTTCCTGAAGATACAATTGGCATTTTACCAGTTTACATTTCAGGAAATGCACGTTCTTTAATCAAAATCAAGGCTCCAGATTCTACAGCTATTAAAACCGATTCTTTGGCTGTTGAGGATGAATTTGATTTGTAATGATTTGCCACGAAGGCACTAAGACTCGAAGGTTTATTTTAATCTCGCAAAGCGCAGAGCCACAAAGTTTTTTCATAGCCCCTAGCTTCAGCTAGGGGAATAAAATCAGATAAAGAAAAGGGCTTTAGCCAAACTAGTATGTTTGGCTAAAGCCCTTTTCTTTCGCTTATATTTTCATCCAGCTAAAGCTGGATGCTATTAAATTAATAGATTAAACTTTGCGGCTCTGCGCTTTGCGAGATTAAAATAAACCTTCGAGTCTAGCGCCTTCGTGGCAAAAAATTAAGGCGCAGGATCAGGAATTATAGCCTGAACTGCATCAATTTCAGCTAAGATTTCTTTAGAAAGAACCACATCAATTGTGTCGATGTTTTCTTTTAATTGTTCTAAAGTTGTTGCACCGATAATTGCACTTGTTAAGAATGGCTGTTGCAATACAAATCCCATTGAAAGTTCGGTTAACGTTAAACCGTGTTTTTTAGCGATTTCTAGATACAATTTTGTTGCTTCGGTACATTGATCGCTATTGTAACGTTTATACTGCGGGAAAAGGTTTACTCTTGCTTTCGGATGAGCTTCTCCAGTTAAAAATTT
The DNA here is from genome assembly GCF_014207905.1 of Flavobacterium notoginsengisoli. GTDB lineage: Bacteria > Bacteroidota > Bacteroidia > Flavobacteriales > Flavobacteriaceae > Flavobacterium > Flavobacterium notoginsengisoli_A. The sequence continues at coordinate 381,271 of NZ_JACHLB010000001.1, forward strand.
TCCAGTCAAGACTCCGAATGCTAAAGGCGAATATCCTAATAATCCAACATTTTCATATTTTGAAACTTCGGCAGAATTTACTTCGAATAAACGATTCAATAAAGAATACGGATTTTGAACTGTTTTGATTCTTGGCAGATTGTTGTATTTACTTTCTTCCAAAAGACGCATCATTCCCCATGCATTTTCGTTAGAAACTCCGATATGTTTGATTTTTCCTTCTTTGATTAAGCCGTCGAAAGTTTCAAGGATTTCTCTGAAATTATCTTCCCAAACATCATTATGTCCGTGAAAAGCACGCTGTCCGAAATTATTGGTTTTTCTTTCTGGCCAGTGCATTTGGTACAAATCGATATAATCGGTTTGAAGTCTTTTTAAACTCTGTTCAACAGCAAATTTGATACTTGCAGGAGAAAAATCTAATTTCTCACGCATATATCCAAAATTAGGATTTGGTCCAGCAATTTTAGAAGCCAAAATCACTTTATCTCGATTTCCTGACTTTTTAAACCAAGTTCCAATAATTTTTTCTGTACTTCCATAAGTCGCTTCACTTGCCGGAACTGAGTACATTTCGGCTGTATCAAAGAAATTTACTCCTCTTTCTAAAGCGTAATCCATTTGAGCATGTCCTTCAATTTCTGTATTTTGTTGCCCGAAAGTCATTGTTCCAAGGCATATTTTACTAACTTTTATATCGGTGTTGGGTAATGTAGTGTATTTCATTCTTTTTGAGATTCTAAGGTTCTAAGTGGCTAAGATTCTAAGTTTTTTTTCTTTTTAAATATAAGCTTCAAAGATACAACAGGATTTTACAAATGAGAATTTCATAAAAGTTAAAAAAAGAATAAGATTCTTTTTTAAAGATACTAAGGTACTAAGACGCTAAGATTCTAAGTTTTTTATTGGTAATAAAAAAGGATTCAAGTAAAACTTGAATCCTTTTTTAAATCTTAGCATCTTAGTATCTCAGAACCTTAGCAACTTAATTAATGCTATTAAGCATCTCCGCGATCTCGTCTAATCTAGGAGTTAAGATAATCTCGATTCTACGGTTTTTTGCTTTTCCTTCTGGAGTAGCGTTGCTTGCTAGAGGAGAAAACTCGCTTCTTCCTGCTGCGGTTAATTTTTGTTTATTGATTTTTGGATTTTCGCTTAAAATTGCTACGATTGCCGTTGCTCTTTTAGTAGATAAGTCCCAGTTGTTTGCAATTGGTCCAGAACCAGCGTAAGGATCATCATCTGTATGGCCTTCAATTAAAACAGAAAGATCAGGATTGTCGCCTAAAACTTTTCCAAGTTCTACAACCGCTCTTTTACCTTCTGCTCCAACAGCCCAACTTCCAGAGTTGAAAAGTAATTTGTTTTCCATAGAAACATATACTTTTCCGTTTTTATGTTCTACAGTTAGACCTTTACCTTCAAAACCTGTCAAAGCCTTAGATAAAGTTTCTTTTAGTTTACGCATTGCTTCTTCTTTAGCAGCAATCATATCTTCCAATTCTTTCAAACGATTAGCTGTTTTATCCAAACGTGCTTGTTCGTCTGCAAGTGCTTTTCCTTTCGCTTCTAGCTGTGCTAATAATTCGCGGTTTTTAGCCAAGTTTTTCTCTAATGCATCGTTACTATTTTTCTCCAATGCATTGTAAGAATCTTGTAATACTTTATATTTTTTCTGCTCTGCGGCAAGATCAGCTTTTTGTTTTGCTAAATCATCTTTTGTGCTTGCAAGATCTTTGGTTAATTTATCACGATCTAATTCTAATTGATTTTTTGCTTTCTTCAAATTATCGTTTTCATCTGTAATAGAACGATTTTCTTTTTTCAAATCAGAGTATTTTGTTTCTAAGTCATTATAAATTTTCTTAGAAACACATGATGTTGCGGAAAATGCTAATACTAGCAATCCGATGGAGGCTTTTTTAATCATCTTTAATTGGTTTTATTTTTTGGGCGTTTAATAATTTTAAACATCAAGATTCAATGCCAATGGCAATATCAATTTTTAAACTTAAATTCTTTCAGCAAGAACAATACCAAAAATTATTCAATTTCGACTAAAACCGGACAATGATCTGAATGCATAGCATCTGGTAGAATAACAGCTCGTTTTAATCTCTTTTCTAATACATTGCTTACCAAATTATAATCGATACGCCAACCTTTATTATTTCCTCTTGCCCCTGCGCGGTAACTCCACCACGAATAATTATGCGGTTCCTTATTAAAATGACGGAAACTATCAATAAAACCAGATTTCATAAAAGCATCCAACCAGGCACGTTCTGCAGGAAGAAACCCTGAAACCGTTTTATTACGAACAGGATCATGAATATCGATCGCTTCATGACAAATATTATAATCGCCACAGATAATCAGATTCGGAATCGTAACCTTTAATTCGTCTATATACTTTTGGAAATCATCCATAAACATAAATTTATGATCCAATCTTTCGATATTCGTTCCGGACGGAAGATATAAACTCATAACCGAAACATCATCAAAGTCAGCTCGAAGGTTTCTGCCCTCAAAATCCATATGGTGAATACCAGTTCCAAAAACGATATTATTAGGTTTTGTTTTCGAAAGAATCGCTACTCCACTGTATCCTTTTTTAGTCGCAGGATAGTAATACTGAAACGGATAACCCGCTGCAGTAATATCGTCTACCGGAATTTGATCCTGTGTTGCTTTTATTTCCTGAAGACATATTACATCAGGACTTGCTTGTTGAAGCCACTCTATAAAACCTTTGTTTATTGCAGCTCTAATTCCGTTTACATTATAAGAAATAATTTTCATCAGTGATTTTTTTAGGATTTCAAATGTAATAAAAAAGTGCAAAGTTTGTCTTGGAAACAATGAAAAGTAGAGTTTTTTGTTATCTTTGTTCGCTGTTCTAATAAATTAAAAGTACTACATGGGTTTAGTTACCGCGAAAGAAGTTGCAAAGGCAATAAATGTTGAAAAGTACGGAGTTTTCGGTACGTTTTCTGGCTGGATTCTTATGAAGGTTCTTAAGATATCAACCCTTAATAAAATTTACGATCGTAATAAACATTTGGAAGACCTTGCGTTTCTAAACGGAATTTTGGATGAGATGGAAATCAAATTTGAAATCCCTGAAGAAGACTTAAAGCGTTTGCCGAAAGATGGCGCATACATCACTATTTCTAACCATCCGCTTGGAGGAATTGATGGTATTTTGCTTTTGAAATTAATGCTTGAGAGAGAGCCAAATTTCAAAATCATTGCTAATTTCCTGTTACACAGAATTGTTCCGATGAAAAAATACATTATGCCGGTGAATCCTTTTGAAAATCATAAGGATGCAAAATCTAGCGTAATTGGTATTAAAGAAACTTTACGTCATTTAAGCGATGGAAAACCGTTGGGAATTTTCCCTGCCGGAGAAGTTTCAACTTACAAAGACGGAAAATTAGTTGTAGATAAACCTTGGGAAGAGGGCGCAATTAAATTGATCAGAAAAGCAAAAGTTCCAGTTGTTCCAATTTATTTTCATGCTAAAAACAGTAAATTATTCTACTGGCTTTCTAAAATTGACGACACTTTAAGAACTGCAAAATTACCTTCTGAACTTTTAACGCAGAAAGACCGTGTAATTAAAGTTCGTATCGGAAAACCAATTTCTGTAAGTGAACAAAACGAAATTGAATCTTTTGAAGAATACTCAGAATTCTTGAGAAAGAAAACTTATATGCTTGCCAATCCGTTTGAGAAAGACACCAAACTGCTTGACACAGCTAGTCTTAAAATACCTAAAGCACCAAAAAAAATCGTAACGCCTGCAAGCGAATCAAAACTGATTGATGAAGTTCAAGCTTTAAGAGACAGTGACTCTAGATTTTTACAAAGCAAAAACTACGAAGTCTTCTTTGCAAGTGCCAAACAGATTCCGAACATTTTGCACGAAATTGGCCGTCTTCGCGAAATTACTTTCCGTGAAGTAGGCGAAGGAACAAACGAATCTATCGACTTAGACGAATACGATCAATATTATCACCATATGTTTTTATGGGATGATGAAACTAAAAAAATCGCCGGAGCTTACCGTATGGGATTAGGTTCTGAAATTTATCCAAAATACGGAATTGAAGGTTTTTATCTAACAGATCTTTTCAGATTTGAGCCAGAACTTCACGATATGATGCACAAATCTATCGAAATGGGTCGTGCATTTATTGTGAAAGAATATCAGCAAAAACCAATGCCTTTATTCCTTTTATGGAAAGGTATTATTCATACAACTCTTCGCCACCCAGAACACAAATATTTGGTTGGAGGTGTAAGTATCAGTAATCAGTTTTCAGATTTCTCTAAATCATTGATGATTGAGTTCATGAAATCAAATTATTACGATCCATATATTGCGCAATACATTCACCCGAAGAAGGCGTATAAAGTTAAACTTAAAGATGCCGATAAAGATTTTATCTTCGACGAAGCAGAATCTGATCTTAATAAGTTTGATAAAATCATTGACGAATTAGAACCAGGAAACTTACGTTTGCCTGTTTTAATTAAAAAATACATCAAACAAAATGCACGTGTAGTTGCTTTTAACGTTGATCCGCTTTTCAACAATGCTATCGACGGCTTAATGTATATCAGAATTGCAGATATTCCGGAAAGTACAATGAAACCGGTTATTGAAGAATTTCAGATTGAACTAGAAAAGAAATTATCTGAGAAAGAAGATTAATTATCTTTTCGATATAAAACTAAAAAATCCCATTTGCTTAAAAATAAGTAAATGGGATTTTTTAGTTCATACTCATCAAGCGAAACACCAAAGTCTTCTAAAATAAAAAAACTCTCAATTCTAGAGAGTTGAGAGTTTCTTAATTACAACTTTTATTTAAAACCAAGGTTTTTTCCCAACCTGATATGTTTGATAAAACTCGTCATCAGATTTTGTCAAATAAATGATCCCTTCAACAAATCCAACCATTCCACCTATCCCGCAAGTAACAACACTAACAATCAACTGTATAATTCCTTCTTTTTGGTAACCTAAATAAAATTTATGTACTCCAAATGCTCCTAATAATATCCCTAAAACTCCAGCAGTTACTTTTTTATTCTCTACTTTTCCTGAATTCAATTCTCTATTTTCCATGTTTTAAAAATCTTTAATTCCCTACTCTTAAGGCTTTTCAGTTACTCCATTTACTCTTTTTAACAAAGTGCAAGATTACCTACTATACAGAGCTTCAATAGGAACTATAAGTTTTTATTGTAATAGAAAAAGACATTTTTACACATAAAAAAATCCCATTCATTTCTGAATGGGATTCTTAAATATGATTTATTTTTATTTAAAACCAACCTTTGTAGCCAACTTGATAGGTTTGGAAAAATTCCTGATCCGATTTTGTCAGATAGATAATTCCTTCAATAATTCCGATTATGGCACCAATTCCACACATAAGCCCCAGAATAAGCTGAATTATTCCTTCTTTGGTATAACCCAAATAAAACTTATGAACTCCTAAGTAGCCTAACAAAATGGCAAAAATACCCGCAATTACTTTTTTGTTTTCCTGATCATACCGCGGATTATTCCAATCTTCTCTTTTTGTATTTTCCATTTTTATTTCCTTTATAGTTAATAATATAGTTTTACAAATCGTTAAATTTCAGATTAAATCCGCACAGACAAATCTTGTTTTATTTGTCAACAACCATTGTTCTAGCAGCTAAATCATGAAGGGCTCTTTTATCGTCATTCAACAATGATGTCAAATAGATTACCGGAAAAATAGCACACATACCTTTAATTAAATTTCTCAAAATAATATTAAATGCAAGAATATCTCCATTTTGCTCATAGTCAACAGCTTTTATTGATAGAACTAATTTTCCTAATGAAGATCCTTTCAATAAAAGATCACAGGCAATAAAATAAATAAAGGCAAACAAAATAACAAACAAACTCGCTTCAGGCAGAATAAATGCCAAAGCAAGATTTACAGCATAAATAATGACTACATCCAAAATAAATGCTCCTATTCTTTTTCCAAAATCACAAGGAACAAGACCAATCGAATGATTTTCTTCATTCGACGTGTTTCCTAATCTGTTTCTAGTATCGTATTCATGTGATGACAATACAGATCCTGGAACATAGGTTGTGTTACAAAAAAAACAATTTAGTTCATCGCCCAATTCTCTAATCTTAAGTAATGGAATAAAGAAAATATGAAAATAAAGCTGATAGTTTTTCAAATGATAACTTTCTTGTCTTCTGCAATTTGGACAATCAAATTTTCCTGACTTAATAGTACTTTGAACCGTTTTCCTTCCGTAAATAATCATAGCATTTTAAATTTATAAGTTAAGTTTTGTTTTTGGGGGATTTTATTTCTAAATATTTTGTTAAAAATTTAAACAATATTATTAAAAATTACCACACAAAACTAATTCACTTTAAAATTTAAAATTAAAAGAAGTCGTAGTTAAGTTGTTAGCTTACATTATAAACCGCTTTTATCTTATCTACTATCACTTGCGCTAAACGTTCGTGACTTTCAAAAGTCCATCCTGCAATATGCGGCGTTAGCAAAACATTTTTAGATTCTAATAAATATTGAAATGCTTCTGGCGTATTCTTATCTTGAAAAAGCGTTTCAAAAGAAAGTTTTTCATACTCCAAAACATCCAAACCTGCACCAAGTACTTTTTTCGTTTTCATAGCCTCAACCAAATCGGCTGTAACTATATTTTTTCCACGTGAAGTATTTATAATCCAAAACGGCTTTTTAAAGGCATTTATAAAGTCCGTATTGACCATTTTATCTGTTTCTGGTGTCCAAGGAAGGTGAAGACTTAAAACATCTGTTTTTTCTTGCAATTCTGCCAAAGAGACCTGTTTGGCATTTTCGTCTCCAACATTATCCAAAATATCGTAACATAGAACTTCTGTATCAAAACCTCTCAGTTTTTTAGCAAAAGCTTTTCCCATATTTCCGTAACCGATAATTCCGACTGTTTTCAGATTCAATTCATGACCACGATTGCTTTCTCGATTCCATTGTCCTGATTTTACTTCAGCATCTGCTTGATTTAAATTATTAAATAAAGATAAAATTACGCCAAGCGAATGTTCTGCAACAGCATTGCGATTGCCTTCTGGAGCAGCAATAAGATGAATTCCCTTTGAAGAAGCGTACTCACAATCAATACTTTCCAAACCTGCACCGACTCTCGCAATAAATTGCAACTTTGTTGCAGCATCCAAAAATGTCTTGTCAATCTTGAAACGGCTACGAATTACAATTCCGTTATAATCTTGAATTTTTGCCTCGATTTCTTCTTTTGAAGATTTAAAATCAGCATGGTTTTCGAAACCTGCTTCTTCCAATTGATTCCAAAGAATTGGATTATTGCTGTCGATATGAAGAATTTTTACGCTCATTATTTTTTGAATTTTATAAAAACAAAAATACGGTTAATTTAATCTCGCGAAGTCGCAAAGTCGCAAAGTTTTTTTCATACATCTGTCTCAAATTTATGCAGATTGCTCATTTCGTAATTAAGTTAAACAACCAAAACAAAATTTCGCGTTTTTGCGCCTTTGTTGCAAATCCTTTTTTATTGCTTAGAATTTTTCTAACTTTGAAAGTATTCGGATTCATCAAATCCATACTCTAAATCTTCAGAATTCTTTCAAATGAAATTAACCAAAACCTTTAAAGCCTTTTTTGAAAACGAAAAATCGGGAGGAGTTATCTTGCTTTTTGTAACGCTTTTATCATTATACCTCGCTAATTCTTCTATTCAAATACCTTATGTTGCTTTTTGGGAAAAAGAAATCTCAGGACACACCATAACCGAATGGATCAATGACGGATTGATGACCATTTTTTTTCTTTTAATTGGATTAGAACTGGAACGTGAAATTTATCACGGTGAATTGTCTAATTTTAAAAACGCCTCTTTACCCATAATGGCTGCTTTTGGCGGAATGTTGGTTCCCGCTGCCATTTTCCTGGTTTTAAATTACGGAACTACAACTCAAAATGGCGCTGGAATTCCGATGGCAACAGATATTGCCTTTGCAATTGGAATTTTGTCCCTTTTAGGAAATCGAGTTCCTGCTTCACTAAAAGTGTTTTTAACGGCTTTGGCTGTTATTGATGATCTAGGCGCTATTATCGTAATTGCTGTTTTTTACACCACATCTATTTCTTTTCTAAATCTCGGAATTGCGCTTGGAATCTGGATTCTTTTATTTATTTTGAATCGAATGAAAATTCACAATCTGATTCCGTATCTAATTGGAGGTGTAATTATGTGGTACTTTATGCTTAATTCTGGAGTTCATGCTACCATCACTGGCGTAATTTTGGCATTTGTTATTCCGTTTGGAGATGGCGGAGAAAAAACTTCTTCATACAGATTACAGCATTTTTTACATCAGCCAGTCGCCTTTTTCATTTTACCTTTATTTGCAATTGCGAATACAGCTCTGACAATAGAATCGAATTGGCACGAAGGCTTAAATCATTCTAATACATATGGAATTATCCTCGGACTTGTTGTTGGAAAACCATTAGGAATATTGCTTTTCTCATCGGTTGGTGTTACTTCTGGTTTATGTATGCTACCAAAAAACCTAAAATGGGCACATATTCTCGGCGCAGGCATGCTTGGCGGAATTGGTTTCACAATGTCAATTTTTATAACTGTTTTAGCTTTTAAAAATCCTGAAGTTATTGTTTTTTCTAAAATAGCCATTTTGATCGCTTCTTTCTTAGCCGGACTTTTTGGTTTTCTTTTTCTAAAATATGTCTTGAATAAAAAACACAATGATTTGCTTGAGCTATGAACAAGATTCTATCACTTCTATTTTTAACCTATCTGATTTTGACAGCTTGTAATCAAAAAGCAGAGAGTAATCCTGCTGCTGGAGATCCAAAAATCGAAAACACTGTCAAAGAGCAACTTTCAAAAGACGAAATCGAGGGAACTTACAAAGCAGATGGTTGTGATCTTTCGGTAATTATTTCAAAAATAAAAAATGATTATCAATACACTTTTAAAACAAGTATTCGCACTTTGAAAGGAAAAGCGACTTATTCTAAAAACAATTCTGGAGAAAAATATGTTACTTTAGAAGGAATTAAATGGGATGAATATGAGGGCGATTTAAGTAACGAAAGTGACTCGGTTTCCCAAAAAGAATTAGAAATTCCCGTTGGAATTGATGCTTTATATACGAAAGATACTTTGACGATTCAGAACTATGGAAATTCAATGAATTCATATACAAAGATTTCTGAATGTGGGTTGAAGTATATTCAATTGATTAAAAAGTAACTTTCAAAGAAAAAAATTCCAAATTTCAATCTTTGGCGAGCTACTTGTGGAGATTCCTCGTTCCTCGGAATGACAAACTTAATCTGGAAGTTCACTTAAAATAAAAAATTCCAAACCCCACTTTTAAAATTGGAATTTGGAATTTATCCCGACACTTCGGGATTGGAATTTCTTTAAAACCTAACCTTTAATCTGTTTCAAAGAAGTTTTAATTCCTTTAATTAAAGATGAACTGAAACCATTGTGCTCCATTTCATTTAAACCGACAATTGTACAGCCTTGTGGTGTCGTTACACGGTCAATTAATTGTTCTGGGTGTACTCGTTCTTCTAAAAGCATTTTTGCTGCTCCTTTTACCGTTTGAGCCGCAATTGCTAGAGCAGTATTAGAATCAAATCCAATTTCGATTCCTGCTTGCATAGAGGCACGAATATAACGCAATGCATACGCTGTTCCGCACGCGCCTAAAACTGTTGCTGCATCCATTAATTTTTCGTCGATTACAGGCGCAGTTCCTAAATCTTGGAAAAGATCAACAATTGGCGAAGCATTTTCCTTGTATTTTTCTGGAAAAGAAATACAAGTTGCCGATTCTCCAAACTGTGCCGCAATATTTGGCATGATGCGAACAACTGGATATTCAAAATTTGTTTTAGTTTGAAGCATTTCCAAAGACAATCCGCTTACTGCAGAAGCTATGGTTTTGTTTTGAATAACTGGCAAAATTTCAGCTAAAACTGTATCAACTTGATACGGCTTTATAGTCAAAATTACAACATCAGCATCTTGAATATTGTGTTTATTATCGTTAGAAACAGTGATTCCGTATTCTGATAAATATTGAATACTTCCTGTATTTCTTCTTGTGACAGTAACTTGGTTGTTTTTCGAGAATTTAGCAATTCCCAAGGCAATAGAAACCCCAAGGTTTCCTCCTCCAATAATGTGTACTTTCATTCTGGTTGGCTTTAATTATTTGTGGCTGTAAACAGCATTTTTTTCCGCCTGTAAATTACGCAGATTTTAGAGATTTTAAATCACTGTTATCTGCTAATTTGTGGCAAAAATCTAAAATCCAAGAATTAAGTTTGCTACTCCAAAGTAGAGCATAATTCCAAATACATCGTTGGTTGTTGTGATAAACGGACCAGTAGCAATTGCGGGGTCAATTTTATTTTTGTTCAGGAAAAGCGGTACTAAAGTTCCCAAAGTTGCCGCAAAAAGAATCACGACAATCATCGAAATTGAAATCGCAAATCCTACCAAATATTGCTGGTACATTATAGAATGATAACCTAACAAAAGCAACGAAATAATACTTCCAGAAATCATCGAAACGGTAATCTCTTTGGTAAAATAACCGCGACTGAAATCTTTCAGCGTTCCGTTTGCCAAACCTTGCACCACGATTGCAGATGCCTGAACTCCAATATTTCCTGCGGTTGCAGATAATAACGGCACAAAAATGATTAAAGTAGAATATTTTTGAAAAGTTCCTTCGTTTCCTTTCAAAACAAAAGAAGCTACAATCTCGATCACCATTCCGATCAAAAGCCAAGGTAAACGCGCTTTAGTTAATTCATAAACGCTGTCATTCGATTCAACGTCTTGTGTAATACCTGCCGCTAACTGGTAATCTTTATCAGCTTCTTCCTTGATTACGTCTACGATATCGTCGATGGTAATTCTTCCTACCAAACGACCTAATTCGTCAACCACCGGAATCGCTTCTAAGTCATATTTCTGCATGATACGAGCGACTTCAACGTCTTCTGTATCAACATTTACAAAGTTTAATTTTCGGATATAAACCTCTCCAATTTGTGTTTTGGTAGAAGAAGTCAATAAATCTTTAAGTGAAAGTCTTCCTTTTAAACGGTTTTCATCATCAACTACATAAATAGAATGCACTCTTGATACGTTTTCTGCCTGAATTCTCATTTCTTTAACGCAGGTTAAAACGTTCCAATTTTCATTCACTTTTACAAGTTCTTTTCCCATCAAACCACCAGCCGTGTTTTCGTCGTAACGCAAAAGATCAACAATGTCTTTAGCATGCTCAACATCGACTAATTCCGAGATTACCTCAGCTTTTATTTCCTGCGAAAGCTCTGCGATAATATCGGCAGCATCATTCGTTTCAAGCTCATCAAGCTCTTCAGCAATTTCTTTTGGTGAAAGTCGGCTTAAGATATTTTCACGCAGATCTTCTTCTAATTCTAGAAGAATTTCGGCTGTTTTATCACTATCTAAAACTTTAAAGATATAAGTAGCTTCGTCAAAATCTAATTCATCTAAGATTTCGGCGATATCGGCGTGGTGCAAATCATTAAGTAAAACTTCAAGTTCGTTGTCGTTTTTCTTATTGATAAGTTCTTCTAACTGATGTATAAATTCTTTACTAACTTTGAACTCCATCGGCTTCTATTTTTTGAGTTAGTGCAATAAATTCATCGACGCTTAACTGCTCGGGACGTTTATCAAAGATAGTGTCTTCTCGCAATTTATCTGATAAATTTAATGTTTTCAAACTGTTACGTAATGTTTTTCGTCTTTGCTGAAAAGCAGTCTTTACAACCGTAAAAAATAGCTTCTCACCACAAGGAAGGCTGTAATCTTCCTTTCGGGTCATTTTCATCACACCCGATTTCACCTTGGGCGGAGGAATAAAAACATTTTCGTCTACAGTAAACAAATACTCAGTATCATAGAAAGCCTGTGCTAGGACAGACAAAATTCCGTATGTTTTTGATCCTTTTTTCTCGCAGATTCGTTCCGCAACTTCCTTCTGGAACATTCCAGAAAATTCCGGAATCTGATCTCTGAACTCTAATGTTCTAAAAACAATTTGAGAAGAAATATTATAAGGAAAGTTACCAATAATAGCGAACTGCTTATTTTCGTAAACTTGATTTATATTGTATTTCAGGAAGTCTTCTGAAATAATTTTGTCTTTTAATTTTGGATAATTGGCATCGAGATACGCAACAGATTCTGTATCAATTTCGATTACTCTGGTTGTAATTGGCTTTTCAAGTAAATATTTAGTAAGCACACCCATCCCTGGCCCTATTTCTAAAACCTCATCGTATCCTTTAAGACTCAAAGTATCTGCAATAGCTTTGGCGATGCTTTCGTCTTTAAGAAAGTGCTGTCCTAAATGTTTTTTTGCTTTTACTTTTTCCATTTCATTTCTTGTTTGCCACGAGGCTGCAAAAGTATTCTTTTTGTTGTAAAGGCACTAAGCTTATTTAACTTTTTTTGCCACTAAGACTCGAAGCCACAAAGTTTTATTTTTTTCTCTCAGTTATGAAACTAAAAACTGTGACTGCGACTGAAAACTAAAAAATTAGTGTTCAGAAATAACTTCTAACTCTGTTCTAAACGAAAGCATCTTATCTGCAAATAAGCCTAATGCTTCTCTGTGAAATTCTGGTTCGTCTTCGATGTAAAACTTATCCAATGTTTCTTTACTGTCTGTCACATATTGTGTCGAGTAAGTAATTCCGCCCATTTCTTCTTCAACCAAAACTTTTACTATTCTAGCCGAAGAGAATTTATTGGTTGCCAGAATTTCCGGTATGTGTTTTTCCTGCATCCATTTTAACCATTGGTCGTGAACGCTTTCGTGTATATTGGTGGTAACGTTGTAAATGATCATTTTTTTCTAAGGTTCTGAGATTCTAAGGTGCTAAGGTTCTGAGTTTTTTCTAGAAGCTTAAATAGATTCTCCTATTACTAATTCTTTTTTGTGAGTTTGGAATTTTATAAATTCTTATCCCCTCTTAACTCGCGGTATTTTTTTCTGGCATCGACAAAGTAAATACTGTCTTGATGATTAAAAATTACCTTTTCATATAAAGGTTTTGCCTTTTCTGTATCTTTTAGTTCGTCGTTATAGATTTCTGCTGAGAAAAACAGCGCTTCGTCAACATAAATTCCGTCGCTGTGATTGTCAATGATTTGCTGATATTGGCTTAAAGCCGAAGCAAAATCTTTCTGGCTTTCGTAAACTTTTCCTAATCGAAGTAATGTTACAGCTTCTATTTCCTGACCTTTGAAGGTTTTTAAAATATTCTGAAACTGTGCAATTGCTTCCTGTTTTTTATTCTGATAAATTAAAAAATCGCCTTTTGCAAATGCTTTCAAAGCAATTTGAGTCGAATCTGCAACGGTATTATCATTAATTAACAGAAAATATTCTAAAGCATCGTTGGCAATTAACTGTGTGTTGGCAGCTTTTAATTCTTTAAATTGTTTATTCGCCCACTCAAAATCGCCTTTGTAATAACTTGTTTTTGCGGCTTTCAAACTGGCTTCGTGCGCCATGACATCATTCTTTAAATCCAATTGAATCTGTGAATAATAAATTAGTGCCTGATTATATTTTTCTTCCAAAAGCAGAATGTCGGCCAATTCCATTTTAGCATCGGCTTTTTGATATTCGTTTAAATTCAATTCCAAAGCCTTTTTGACTACCGCTTTTCCTTCTTCTGTCTTTTTTAAATTAAAAGCCAGAAAATGGGCTTGAATAAGCTGCAAAGATAAGGTAAAAGGATTGATTTCGTAAGTTGCCAGCAATTGCTTTAATTCTTGATCAATTGCTGGATAATCTTTTTCTTGTGAATTATCAATCTTAATCTGCATTAAATTCGCATTGGTCTGAATCAATAAATCCAAATCTTTGGTGTTTTGAAGAATGAAATTCAGAATTTCTACTGCGGTTTCATCGTCATCTTCGTTCATCGCAAACTGACTTAGATTCACGATACTTAATAAAGATTCTGGCTCACGCTTATAAATTGCTTTTTCCTGAATAAAAGCTTTTCCGAATTCTTTTTGCTGTACATAAAACCAGCTCAAATAATGATTCCAGAAAACATCCTGATCTTTTTGGGTTTTAAGAATTAATGCTTTTCGCATAGCATCTTTAAAAGCGGTATTATCCGTTTCACCATTCATAAATCGAGACAACTGCGTCTGGATCAAGTTTGTATTTTGCGGATTTGTAAAGGATTCTGTCAGCAGCAAATCAATCATTAAATCGGTTTTTCCGAGCTGACCATAAAGCATTCCGATTTGGAAATTGAAATTAAAAGTCGGCTGTACCTGCATTGCAGTTTGATACGCTTTTAGAGCATATTCTAACAATACTTTTTTCTCGAAAGAATTGGCAATTCCATAAACATCGTTTGGACTAACTTTAATCTTTTCGATTGCCTGTTCATAATAACTTTTAGCTTTCGAATCGTTTTTCTGCAATTGAAAATTATATCCTAATTCAACCAAAAAAACGCCTTGTTTATAACGGTTAAAACGTTCTTGAATTGCTTTTTCGGCATTTGAAAATTGCTGTAATTGCTGATAACAATCTACAGTTCTCAAAAAATATTGTGTATTGGATGGTGCATTTTTTAAAAGCTCTTCGTAACTGATTTTAGCTTTTTCGAAATCACCTTTGTCATAATAATATTGCGCAAGTTGCTCGTTTTGCCCAAATGCAAAACCAGCATATAATAAAGCGATATATATTAATATGTTTCTCATATTTTTAGTTTTCAGTCTCGGTCGCAGTTTTCAGTCTTGTTTAAACTGTAAACTGTCACTGTATAGTGAGACTTTTTTTTAGTTTTCAGTCGCAGTCGCGGTTTTCAGTCTTGCTAGAACTGTAAACTGTTACTGTATACTGAGACTTTTTTTTAGTTTTCAGTCGCAGTCGCGGTTTTCAGTCTTGCCAAAACTGTAAACTGTCACCGTAAACTGTGACTTTTTTTTTAGTTTTCAGTTACTGTAAACTGTTACTGAAAACTGTGACTTTTTTTACTTTTCCAAAAAATCAAACCTAAACCAATTAATATAAACGGAATACTTAAAATCTGTCCCATATTAATCAGCATATTGTTTTCAAAAGCTTCTTGATTTTCTTTAAAAAATTCAATTATAAAACGAGCTGTAAATAATAAAGTTAAGAAAGTTCCAAAGATTAATCCTTGTGCATTTCTAATTTTCTCCGATTTATACATATAAAACAGAATTACGAAAATCAATATATATGCAAAAGCTTCATATAATTGTGTCGGATGTCTCGGAATTAAATCATCTCTTTGAAAAACAACTCCCCAATTTCCGTTGGTTGGTTTTCCGTAGATTTCAGAATTCATAAAATTCCCCATTCTGATAAATGCACCCGTTACAGGAACTGCAACTGCCATTTTATCCAAAAGTCCAAAAAATTGTACTTTGTATCTTCTACAATATAAAATCATTGCAGTAATTACGCCAATCGAACCTCCGTGACTTGCCAAACCTTGATAACCCACAAACTCATAAGCGCCTTTTATCTTCTGAATTGGTAGAAGAATTTCTATAGGATGTTTGAAGAAATAATCAGGTTCGTAAAAAAAACAATGCCCAAGTCTGGCACCAAGAACGGTTCCGACTATAACATAGATAAGTAAAGTATCAAGATTGTCCAACGAAAGATTTTCTTTTTTGTAAATATTTCTAACAATATAGAAACCCAAAAGAAGTCCGCAGGCAAAAAGAGCTCCGTAATATTTTAAAGGAAAAGTATCTGTGATCCAAAAAATAACGGGATCGACGTTCCAGTTTAAAATTCCGTTTTTCATTAGTCGCAGTTTTTCAGTCGCAGTTCACAGTCACAGTTCACAGTCGAAACTGAAAACTGAGACTGAGACTGCCAACTAAATTAATTTATAATATCAAATCCGCAGTAAGGACGTAAAACTTCTGGAATTACGATTCCTTCTGGAGTTTGGTAATTTTCAATAATTCCAGCCAAAACTCTAGGAAGCGCTAATGAACTTCCGTTAAGTGTATGTGCCAGTTGATTTTTTCCGTCTTTGTCTTTGAAACGTAATTTCAAGCGGTTTGCTTGGAAAGTTTCGAAATTAGAAACAGAACTAATTTCTAACCAACGATCTTGAGCCGTTGAAAACACTTCAAAATCGTAAGTCAAAGCAGAAGTGAATCCCATATCGCCACCGCAAAGACGTAAAACTCTGTAAGGCAATTTTAATTCTTTTAAAATATCTTTTACATGTTCTACCATTCCGTCAAGCGCTGCATAAGAATTATCAGGATGCTCGATACGAACGATTTCTACTTTATCAAATTGGTGTAAACGGTTTAATCCACGAACGTGCGCTCCGTAAGAACCTGCTTCACGACGGAAACATGGCGTATAAGCTGTTTGTAAAACTGGCAATTCGCTTTCGTTCAAAATAACATCACGGAATAAGTTCGTTACCGGAACCTCAGCCGTTGGAATCAAATATAAATCATCAACTCCAGCGTGGTACATTTGTCCTTCTTTGTCTGGCAATTGACCTGTTCCATAACCAGAAGCTTCGTTTACCAAATGTGGCACTTGAACTTCGTTATATCCTGCAGCAGTATTTTTGTCTAAAAAGTAATTGATTAAAGCACGTTGAAGCTTTGCTCCTTTTCCTTTGTAAACAGGAAATCCAGCTCCAGTAATTTTTACACCCAATTCAAAATCGATAATATCATATTTCTTTACCAATTCCCAGTGAGGCTGCGCGCCTTCGTGTAAAACTGGAATATCTCCTTCTTGGAAAACATTTAAGTTATCGTCTGGCGTTTTTCCTTCAGGAACAATATCAGCCGGAAGGTTTGGTAAAGTGTATAATTTATTGGTTAACTCAACTGCCAAAGCTTCTGCTTTTTCGCCAAGTTCTTTGCTTTTTTCTTTTAGTGAAACTGTTTTTTCTTTTAAGATTGCTGCTTTAGCTTTCTCTCCAGCTTTCATCAATTCACCAATATCTTTGGACAATTTATTAGATTCTGATAAAGTATTGTCTAATTCCACTTGTGCAGCACGACGATTTTCGTCTAATTGAACCACCTCTTCCACAACGCTTTTAGCATCGATATTTCGTTTTGCTAAAGCTTTGATTACTTTCTCTTGATTTTCTCTAATAAATGCAATTTGTAACATAGCTTGATTTTTATAACTATTGTATTTTTTATAACGGAAGCAAATTTAAGGAAATGTTTGTTAACAAAAGGACAAAGTTTAAAAGGAAAACTGAAATCTCTTTTAAACAGCAAAAGCACTATAAAAGTGCTTTTGTTATGATTTGTAATTTGCTAAAAATTATTCTAGAAAACGATGTCTGTCATCTCGATGAAAAGCATATTCCCTACCATTAAACTTCAGCTTTTCGGCTTCTTTTTTCGTTTGAAGATTACTATGCTCTTCGATACCATTTTCTGGATCACTTTCAATTGCTTCTTCATAAGAGAAATTTTTAGTGATGATGAGATCATAATATCCATTTGTTTTCTGATCCCCAAAACTCATTCCTGTTTCTAATGATTCTATCTGAAAAGTTCCTGATCCGTTAGAATCGCCGTTGGTTAAGGAAATAGGATATTCGTAAAGAACTTTATTAATTTCATTATTATTCAAAGTCAGCAAAGTAAATTTCTGTTCAGAATACAATACAATTCTGCTGCTCGCGCTGGCTTCTGTATAAAAAGCTACTGCTGGCGTAGTTTCATTCAGATAAACCAAGTCTTTTAAAATGTGTGATTTAGAAAATCGAATGGCTTCATTATCATAATAGCCCAGATTATTGTCAAATTCTTCAGCAATTATACTTCCATCTTCTCTGTTGACAAATAAGTATTTACGCTGAAAATAATCTCCCAATTCGTCTTCGTCTGCAGATTTGATTACTTTTTTCTTATTGTGTTCAACAGTCGTCAGGACAAAAAATGCCGTTTTATCATCGTAATTAATGGAACTCGTTTCGCCAATTTTAATCGCAGAATATTTGATTTTAAGATTGGATGCCACTTTAGAAAGCAGATCCAAATTCAGTTCTTCTGAATCCTGAAAATCCTCCAATTTTTTAAAAATGAGTTTTTTAAAAGGCTTTTTTAAACTACTTTCGGTCTGCGAAAGCAAATCTTGATTTTGAAGTTCTATTTCATTTTTAATCTTTTCGCTCTTTCCGCAAGAAAGCAAAAACATTAAAACACTACTTATAAGTAAAGTTTTTTTCATAGGTTATTCTATTAGAAAATTTGGGATCTTCAAATATATAATTTTCTTACAAAACTTTCCGAAAAAATTAAAATTTCGAAAAGACATTCTTAAAAACCTAGTAAATATAAACCTTATAAACGATTTTATTACTTTAAAAACAATTAATCTCTTTTAATTTCGTGCCCTACAAATTCTTCTAAAGCAGCGAACATTTCTTCAACCGAAAGCACTTCTGTATCTGGATGCGATTTTAAAAAAGCGGCATTTAATTCGGTTATATTTTCATCCAATTCAAAATAAGCGTTATTATTCAAAACATCGCGGAAAGCATTTGGCGTGTCGGCTTTTTCTTTTAGAAATTTCCCTAATTTAATGTTACTCTGCAAACGTAATTTTCGAGATTGTTCTTTAAACAATTCCAAATGTTTTTCGGCACCAATTAAAGCCAAACCTTCTTCTATCAATTCATTCAGTTCTTTGTTCCAACCTGAGTCGTGTACAAATTGCGAAAAGTTTCCTTCGGCATATTTTGAAGCGTAAAAATCTAAATAATAACTCATTAAAGCATCTTCATGAATTAAATCGTCGTCTATTTTTTCTTCGCGCATTAAATTGATTACCGAAATATTCGAATTTACAACGTCTTGCGGGTTTTCGCTGTTTGCTGCCGTTTCTGAAATAATGATTTTTCCGAATTCCATTTGAGTTTTTGCTTAAAGTTTATTTTGCAAAGTTGGCTAAATAATTGAGAAAAACCTTTTTAATTTAAAACAAATGGACAGAAATTATTTTTTTGGTTAAGTTTTTGAAGATGAATTTTTTAACCAAAACAAAAATTCTAATTAATAATTTTAAATCACTTAAAAATTATGAAAAACACCATTCTTAAAAGTTTAGTTCTTTCCCTTTTTATTACAAACATTTGGAGCGTAACTATGTTTTTTACCTACTATTTTGAATCGCCTGGTTGGTTTGTCGGTTTAACAACTTTCTTTATTTTTCTCTACAGTTGTTGGACTGTTTCCGGAATCGGCGTTTTAGCAATTTTAATTTCATTAGTAAAATTCTGGAAATCGAATAGTCAAAAAGTTTTCCTTCTTTCGACAGTAGCTTTTCTCAATACTTTCTTGTCAATACTTATTATTCTGACGACTTGCTTTGAGATTTTAGAATTTAAATTGGACTTATTTGGAATGATCCTTTTAATCAGTTTTATCATTCCCATCGTATCTTTTTTTCTTATCAAAAGAAAAATAAAAGAATCTGAGAATGGAAAAATTAGCAATTATAATTCAAGATTATAAACACAAAAAAAATGCTAGTAATATTTTTTTCTTTTTTAAATTTCAAAAAATAATTATTTTTGTAAGAATAAATTTATTTTTTTTAGTTTATTGCAAAACTTGAAATTAACTATTTAACAAAGCAAATATGAAAGAAAAAATCATTAAAAATTTAAATATATACTTTTCTGAGAAGCATTCACAGATCATTTTTGCGCCAACATACAGAAAACCTAAAATACCTATTTATTTCGAACAAGAAATATGTGAAGTGATTGATTTTGAAAGTTCAAATGAAATTATTGGTGAAGCTTTAAAAAGAAATTTTGACAAATTTGATTTGAAAGAAAGAAAAAGTATTACCAATAACAATTCTGACTGGGCCGTACTGAACGCTAGTAAAGAAAAAACAAAAAAGGCCTTTGACACAAATTATCAACTTATAAATGTAAGAGGCGCAAATGAATTTAATATAATTTTAATAATTGAAACCGTTTTAAATTACCCACATCAAATAGAATTAACTACGTCAATATCTGCAAGTCATGAAAGTTTTGAATTAGGGAAACGCATTCTAAGCATTTATAACTCTGAAATTTGCAAAAGAAAAATAATTTAGTAAAAACATTTTCTAATTTAATGACAAGTAAAAAACTTTATTCAATTTAAAACCCTTTATTCTCCGTCAGCAATTCTTTCAATTCATTGGTTTTTAAATACGCCGCAAAACGCCCAGAAAGCAATAACATTTCTTTTTCTTCAGGCGTAATTTTGAGTTTGGTTTCTACATGCGCGGTATATTCATAAAGCATTAAAAGCTCGCTGGCACCAAAATCTTTAAAGGTTTCTCTTTCTAAACTTGAAAGCAGTGGTTCGCCAGTTTTGTCTTTTTTAAAACGGTCTAAGCCAAATTTTTCAATCAATTTTGCTTTAAAATCATCATGAAGTTTTAGCCAGCTCGCCGCTTCGTCGTCAGTATTTTTTAACTGTTTTACCAAATCTTCATAAGCTTGGTCTTTTTTTAGTTTTAATAAATGATCTCGTAAAGTCGTAAAACCAATGATTTGATAATTTGAAGTCGGAATTTTATATCGATCTAAAACATTTTCAACATCTTTTTCAAAAGTGATATAACGCGTTTGCACCGTATATAAAGAAGCCGTTTCTAACAAAGAAAGTAATCTGATTTTTTCATCATTTATAAAAGGTGCTTTTTTTCCTTGACCTAAACAATCAATAAAAAGCGCTTTTTTGTTTTTGTCTTTTACTTTTGTGTCGCTATGAAGCAATTCAATCAAAGTTTCGTAACCCATATTATCAGATGCGCCGCCATCGATCACGCACAAAATTTTATCTTGATTTTTGATTCCAAATTTCGTTTTAGGCAAAACGCCTGGAAAAGCAGAACTTGCCGTAATGGCATACGTAAGCGGAAAATCGTAACCATTATTAATTTGATTTTCGTCAAGCGAAAGTGACGCTTTATTTGGAGCCAAAGACGAATTAATTTTTAAAGCTCTAATAATATGTGGCATAAACGGAAAGCGTTCACCATTATTATAGGCAGTTCCGTTGGCAACCATCATTGGCAATTGCGGATTTAGTTTGCTTTCTTTCGGAATAAAAAAATCGGACAACAGCATTTGTGTTTTAAACTTATTCTGATTCTCTGGATTGGTGCTGTCGTATTGCAAAACTTCCAAATCTAATCGTTGTGCCATCGAGATTTTCTCACCTTTTTCATTTCTGCTATTATTTAAAAGAGAAAAAAGCGTAGCCGATTTATTGACATCCGATTTGAAAGCATCGGCTTTAGAAAAATAAAATTCGTTGAACGTGCAATTATCGTATTGCAGTTTGTTTTTCAGAATTGTCAAATAATATCCTGCCGAATAACAGCCTCCAGAAACAGTAGAGAAATAGTCAATTTCATTAAGAAAATTACGATTCGAATTCTCTTCCTTAATTTCTTCTAAACCTAAAAGAACTCCCATGCTAAAAAACTGCGCTCGCGAACCGCCACCAGAAATTCCAACTCCCAAAGCAATATTCGGATTTTGAAGTCGACTATCGCGATCTTGAACCGATTTATATTCGTTTAAGCTAACCGCAGGAATCGAATTGTAATTGATTTCTGAAAAGAGATTTATTTTGTTTTGAGCAATTCCTTTATTTGCTAAAAGAATAAAAAAGAATACTATCGAAAGATTTTTAATTTTCATCCTTAAATTCATTAATTACAATTATTCAATATTAAACAGCCTCAAAATATAAGAGAGTTCATAAACAATAAAAAGCACAGCTAGAATAATATGAAACCTTTTATCATTGATTTTTATTGCCATTAAACATAAAATAATGTGAATTGCAATTCGAACAAAATATTCATTCTCATTATATAAAAAATAATTTCCTCCTTTAATTGCAGTATCAACTATGTCGGCCACAAAACTTATCGCCAAAACTGTAAAAAACCATTTTTTTCTGGAATAAAAATAATCCTCATATCCTGTATAATCTACTATATCATCAGGATAAAGAATGGCACAAAGCAAATAATAAATTAAAATATAGCAGATTATAAAGAAATAATCTGCAAAATACCATTCCTGAATTAATTTCAAATTAAACTCCCACCACCAAAAATGAATCAGCATCAGGAATACGTAAAATACCCATAAAGCATGCACGAAATAAAATTTCTTACGTCCCGGATGCTGGATAAAAATTACCGAACCTTTTATAAGGTGCGTTAAACTCAACCCCAAAATGATTCCTATAACAGATTTGACATGAGTAAGTTCTTCCATAAATAAAAAGTATTATCTACATTGAACTAAAATTAATCTAATTAATTTAAAAACAATTATTTACATTAAAAAAAAACCACATTCAAACAGAATGCGGTTTTCAAATATTTAAAACTAGTAAAATCTTAGTTTGTTTTCATCGGAGGTAAATCAAACGCAACAGAATCGTGTTCGAAGTTGTTTCTGTGTCCTCCATCGCAAAATGGTTTGTTTTTAGATAATCCGCAACGGCAAAGTCCAAGTGCTTGTCTTCCTTGTAAACCGTAAAGTGCTCCTTCTGGATCCATGATTTCAAAATCTCCTTCGATTTTGATAGATCCGTTTTTATTGATGATTAATTTAGTCTTGCTCATAAATTTTGTTTTTTTTTCGGGTGCAAAGATTGCGAAATATATTCTCATTTATAAGGCAGAAACGTAGTTTAAACTGGTTCTATTTTATGAGGAATTGCAACACATTCAAAGAGAATGACCGTACTGTGAGGCTGAACGAAGTCGAAGCCCCACAAAGTGATTCAGCAAATGGGGCTTCGACTTCGCTCAGCCTGACACTCTTGATGCCTTTGGAAAATTAATTCATAAAATGATAAAAAACGTTGCTTCTTCGCGACTTTGCGAGATTAAAAACTCAGCGAATCTCAGCGTAATATTAAAATCTCAATTCTATTGCTTATTTTTGCACTCAATAAAATTGAATTATGATACAAGATCCAAAGAGATATACGATCACAGCTGCATTACCTTACACCAACGGACCAATACATATTGGGCATTTGGCGGGGGTTTACGTGCCTGCAGATATATATTCTAGATATTTAAGATTGCAAGGAAAAGATGTTGCATTTATTTGCGGAAGCGATGAACACGGCGTTGCAATTTCTATGAAAGCCAAAAAAGAAGGAATTACACCGCAGGAAGTTATTGATAAATATGATGGAATTATTCGTAAATCGTTTGCCGATTTCGGAATTTCATTCAACAATTACTCTAGAACTTCTGCTAAAATTCATCATGATACGGCTTCAGAATTCTTTAGAACTTTGTATGATAAAGGCGATTTTATTGAAGAAGTTACCGAACAATTGTACGATGCAAAAGCCAATCAGTTTTTAGCAGACCGTTTTGTAGTTGGAACTTGTCCAAAATGCGGTAATGACGGTGCTTACGGAGATCAATGCGAAAACTGCGGATCTACTTTGAACGCAACAGATTTGATTAACCCAAAATCGACAATTACAGGCGAAACTCCAGTTTTAAAATCAACTAAACACTGGTTTTTACCTTTGGATCGTTACGATGCTTTTTTACGCGAATGGATTTTGGAAGGTCATAAAAATGACTGGAAAACCAATGTTTACGGACAAGTAAAATCTTGGATCGATGCAGGTTTAGAACCTCGTGCCGTAACGCGTGACCTAGATTGGGGAATTGATGTTCCTGTTGAAGGTGCTGAAGGCAAAAAACTATACGTTTGGTTTGATGCGCCAATTGGTTATATTTCTTCTACAAAAGAATGGGCAGCGCGTGAAGGAAAAGATTGGGAACCATACTGGAAAGATCAAGACACAAAACTGGTTCACTTTATCGGAAAAGATAATATTGTTTTCCACTGTATTATTTTCCCAGCGATGCTAAAAGCAGAAGGAAGCTATATTTTACCAGATAACGTTCCAGCAAATGAGTTTTTGAATTTGGAAGGAAATAAACTTTCGACTTCTAAAAACTGGGCGGTTTGGTTACACGAATATTTAGAAGAATTTCCAGATAAGCAAGATGTTTTACGTTATGCGTTGACATCAAACGCTCCTGAAACAAAAGATAACGATTTTACTTGGAAAGATTTCCAGGCTAGAAATAATAACGAACTAGTTGCCGTTTTCGGAAACTTCGTAAATCGTGTTGTAGTTTTAACCAACAAATATTACGAAGGAATTATTCCAACGCCAAATGAATTTACAGAAGTTGACGAACAAACTTTAGCAGAATTAAAAGCGTATCCAGCTGTGATTTCAAGTTCGGTTGAGCGTTACAGATTCCGTGAAGCTTTGGGCGAATTGATGAATGTGGCTCGTTTAGGAAATAAATACCTGGCAGACGAAGAGCCTTGGAAAGTTATGAAAGACAATCCGGAGCGTGTTAAAACTCAAATGTATGTGGCGTTACAAATTGCTGCTGCGTTGAGCGTTTTGGCTGAACCATTTTTACCTTTCACGGCTGCGAAACTTTCTAAAATATTGAATTTAGCTGATCTTAAAGAACATTTTGCAGGTTTCAGCAAATTCTTGAAAGAGAAAGACCGCGATGCAAAAGACATTTTCCTTGATAAAACTTTAGGTTGGAATGACATTTCTGAAACTTCAGATTTACTTCCTGCTGGACATAAAATTGGCGAAGCAGAATTGCTTTTCGCTAAAATCGAAGACGAAGAAATACAAAAACAAATAGATAAATTGGAAGCAACAAAAACAGCTAATCTAGCCGAAAACAAGCAAGCAGAACCTCAAAAAGATTTAATTCAGTTTGAAGATTTTGCTAAAATGGATATTCGTATCGGAACTATTTTAGAAGCTGAAAAAATGCCAAAAGCAAACAAACTTTTAGTACTTAAAGTAGATACAGGAATTGATGTTCGTACGATTGTTTCTGGAATTGCTGAAAGTTTTTCTCCAGAAGAAATTGTCGGAAAACGTGTTTCTGTATTAGCAAACTTGGCTCCAAGAGCTTTACGTGGTGTTGAAAGCCAAGGAATGATCTTGATGACAACAAATGCAGAAGGAAAACTGGTTTTTGTAAATCCAGATGCTGATGCGCCAAACGGATCAACCGTAAACTAAAGTTTTATAAACTATATAAAATTGCGTGAATCGGTTATATTTTAACTGATTCACGCAATTTCTTTTTTACAATAAGTCAAAAAAATAAAAAAATGAAACTCACCAAACCAAGATTAGCCTTAATCTGCGGTATACTTTGCATCTCGATTTTCCCAATTTTGGTAAAATTACGTTTAACTCCAGGATTAATTTCGGCATTTTACCGAATGTTTTTTGCTGTGTTACTTTTATTGCCTTATGTTATTTTCAGCGGAAACTTTAAACTTCCAAAACTAAAATTTGCACTTTTAGCCGTGCTTTGTGGTGTTTTGTTTTCTTCTGATGTTGCAGTTTGGAATATTGCCATTCAGGAATCGAGTGCAACTCAGGCATCTTTATTGACCAATTTATCTCCAGTTTGGGTTGGTGTTGGTTCTTTCTTTTTTCTAAAAGCAAAACCTGCAACCAATTTCTGGATAGGAACATTAGTCGCTTTATTCGGAATGGTAACTTTAGTTGGCTTTGAGTTTTTTATCGATTTAAACTTTGATAAAGCATTTCTATTTGCCGTTTTATCTGGAATTTTATATTCTATTTATCTTTTGGTCAGCAAAAATGTACTTTCTGAAGTTGATGTTCTTTCTTTTATGACAATTAGTTTAACAGCTTCGAGCATTTATTTAGGAATACTTTGTTATTCTTTAGGTCAACCGTTTACTGGTTTTTCAGATATGGGTTGGTTTGTTCTCGTTCTCCAAGCTGTAATTTGTCAATTGTGTGCTTGGCTTTCGATTAGTTATGCGACACAACATATGCGTGCGACTAGAGTTTCGCTAAGTTTATTAAGTCAAGCGGTAATTACCTCTATTTTAGCTTGGTTGTTTTTGGAAGAAAAAATAACTTTACAAATGGTTTTCGGAGGAATCATTCTCCTTTTCGGAATCCGAATCACTTTTTACGATAAAACGATTTCTTTGAAAAGGATTTTTTCTAAAGATTAAATAAAAGGTTTCACGCAGATTTCACAGATTTAAACTGATTACATACAGATTAATTTTGCAAACTGTAATTAAAAAAATTAAACACATAGAAACATAGATTTTTTTTGTTCCTATTTAAGTTTGTTAAAAAAGCATGCTTTTACACATAGAACTATGTGCATTTTAATTAGTGAAACGCCTTTATACGCAAAGTGAAACTATGTTTCTATGTGTTTAAAATTATTTGAAAAAACCTTAAACAAAGAAAACCTTAAACTTGACCCGAGGCTGAAAGCCGAACTGACGAAGTAAACAAAAAAACTATGTTACATAAAACTAAAATACCAAACCTTAAAGTAATCGCATTTGATGCCGATGATACTTTGTTTGTAAACGAACCTTATTTTCAGGAAACCGAACATAAATTTTGTGCTTTGATGGAAGACTATCTTTCACATCAAGGCATTTCGCAAGAATTATTTAAAATCGAAATTGCCAATTTGCCATTGTACGGTTACGGAATTAAAGGTTATATCCTTTCGATGATTGAAGCCGCGATGAACATTTCGAACAAAACAATTCCTGTTGAAGTCATTGAAAAAATTATTCAATACGGAAAAGAATTACTCGAAAAACCGATCGAACTTTTAGATGGAGTCGAAGAAACACTTCAGTCATTGCACGGAAAATATAAATTAGTTGTGGCTACAAAAGGCGATTTAAAAGACCAGCAAAGCAAATTACATCGTTCAGGTTTAGGACATTATTTTCATCATATCGAAGTAATGTCGGACAAACAGGAAATTGATTATGAAAAACTTATTGGGCGTTTAGATATTCAAGCACACGAATTTTTGATGATCGGAAATTCATTAAAATCTGATGTTTTGCCAGTTTTAGGAATTGGCGGTTATGCCGTTCATATTCCGTTTCACACTACTTGGGAACACGAAAAAATTAATCATACTATCGAACACGAGCATTTTAGTTCATTTGAAACTATTGCAGAAGTTGTTCCGAATTTATTATAATGAAAACACTTTTAGACTTAGAAAACTGGAATAGAAAAGAACATTTTGCCCATTTCAAACAAATGGAAGAACCATTCTTTGGTGTAACCGTAGAAATCGATTGTACCAAAGCCTATCAAACCGCAAAAAGTTTAAATACTTCTTTTTTCATTTTCTACTTGCATAAAACCTTAACTGCTGTAAACGCAATTGAAAATTTTAAATATCGAATTTCCGAAAATCAAATTTACATTAATGATCGTGTAGATGCTTCTGCAACAATTGGTCGTGAAGATGGCACTTTCGGATTTTCGTTAATTGAATATCATCCCGATTTTAAGACATTCGAACAAATTGCATTAACTGAAATAAAGAGAATTCAGAACACGACAGGACTTTTTACGAGATCTTTTGATGATGATAATCTGATTCATTTTTCGGCAATTCCTTGGTTGAATTTCAGTTCCATTACGCATGCGCGAAGTTTTACCTATCCAGATAGCTGTCCGAAAATTTCTTTTGGAAAAATGATGACTTCCGAAACAGGAAAAAAAACCATGTCAATGGCCGTTTATGTACATCATGGTTTGATGGACGGAATGCACGTTGGTCAATTTGTTGATTATTTTCAAGAGTCTATGAATCAATAATTTAAAATGGAATAATTATTGTGGCTTTAAAAACATGAAACAATTCTTCCTTTTATTATCTCTACTTTTTAGTACTGTTTTGTTAAGTCAGACGGTATTATCTTCTTATTCATTAGATTTAAAAAACAAGAAAGAAAGAAGCGAGATTTTGAATGCCGAAAATACAACAACTCACGATGTCTTTGTTTTTTTGGCATCAGATAGCCTTACAATACTAAAATACAACAGTGCTTTATTTCTAAAACAAAAAATAGTAACATCACGACAATTTGTAGAAGACAAATCATTAATTGGCTGCAGTTTTAGCGAAGATGGCAATCCAACTTTGTATTGGTTTTCTCCTGTAGAAAAAAGTATTATTCTGATTAAGTATTATTTAGAAACCAACACAAGCCGTGCTTTAAAATTTCAAATTCCGCTAAAAGAAAAATCACCGCTGACTTATTATCAAAAAGACAATAATTTCTATTTTTTGATGAAGGATAACATCAGACAGGGATTAACTGTTTTTATTTTTAAGAATGGAATAGCAGAAGAAAAATATCTCGACTTCTCTCCTTTTGTATTTCGCGATCGAAAAACACAGCAAAAAACATTCAATCAGATTTTAGCAGAAAATCCTATTGAAAAAATGGATTCAGGAGAATACAATCCGCTAGATAAAGTAACTTCGAAAAGTAAATTATATACGCTTCCTAATCGTTTAATTCTGACTTTAGACCAAAGTCTTAGAAAAACGCAATTGTTTGATATCGATTTGAATAATTTGGAGATAAAAGAGAAAACTTTTTTACAACCTGCGACTCAAAAAAATCCTAAAAAGTCTAATTCTTATTATCATGAAAACAAATTATATCAAATCGCTAATAATGCAGAACAGCTTATATTAGATATTAAAGATTATGAATCGGGAGAATCGCTAAAGACATTTGCAGTTTCAAAAAAAGACACGATTCAATTTAAAAACTCTCCTTTATTGCTCCAAATTAACGATCGTAGACCAAGGGAGTTAAAAAACACAAGCAAATTTCTTCAAGAATTGGCAACAACAGATGTTGGTATCTCTGTTTTTAAAAACAAACAAAATCTCTTTTTAACTTTGGGAGGAACAGGAATGGAATCAAAGTCGATTGCTGCTCCTTTCGGTTTCATGCCTGACTTTTATGATGATTTCACACCTCCAAGTTATTATGGTATAAACACTTATTATTCTGTTTTTTTTGAAAGTGTCTGGACTAAAAAACTCGAAACAACTACACAAAATCAGGAACCTCTTGCTGCCGATAAAATTTATTCATTTATAGATAGCCATAAAGAAATTGTTCTCCCAAAAATTCTAAAGTTAAGTAACTATAGTATTTTAGGGTATTATGATCTTAATTCTAAAGAATATATTTTGCGTAAATTCACAGATGGTTTCAATTAAAAAAACCTAATTATCAAACACTTACAAGAGTACAATTCTACATCATATCCCAATAAGCTTATTTTAATATCTTTTTGACTTTTAGAGGAAGTATTTACTTACAATAAATTGTTGTTTTGACCCAAATTTAAAATCTCAAATAACAATGAAAAAAGTTGTAATGACTCTTGCATTTGCCCTGGCGTTAACAGGAGTACATGCGCAAACAGAAAGTAATAGTGGATTTAACAAATGGTCTATAGAATTAGCTGGTGGTTTGACTAAACCTCAACGCCCATTAACATCAGGTTATTTTACAGACACTCCAAGTCCTTGGGTTGGCGATTTTGGTGTTCGTTACATGTTCAACAACAAATTTGGTTTAAAAGCTGATTTTGGATATAATAGTTTTACTTCAAAAAACAATTCTTTAGATTTTGATTCAAAATACTATAGAGTAGATTTACAAGCTGTTGCAAATTTAGGACGCATTATGAACTTTGAAACTTGGACTAATACATTTGGTTTATTAGGTCACGCAGGTTTTGGTTATGGCCAATTAAGAAGCGACAAGTTTAAAGGTGCAGACGAAGTAGGCAACTTTATTGCTGGTGTAACAGTACAAATTCGTTTATCAAACAGAATTGCTTTAACAGGTGATTTTTCTACAATTTTAAATGCCTCTCAAGATCGTACTTTTGATGGCGCTAATGTTGCTGAAAACAGAGGTTTTTCTGGATTAATTTTTAACGGTACAATCGGATTAAATGTTTACTTAGGAAAAAACACAAAACATGCAGATTGGACTGTAATTTCAAATGATAATGTTGAT
This sequence comes from Flavobacterium notoginsengisoli, assembly GCF_014207905.1. Classification (GTDB taxonomy): domain Bacteria; phylum Bacteroidota; class Bacteroidia; order Flavobacteriales; family Flavobacteriaceae; genus Flavobacterium; species Flavobacterium notoginsengisoli_A. The sequence continues at coordinate 411,435 of NZ_JACHLB010000001.1, forward strand.
CTTTCGCCTTTAGAAAACAAAATAGCAGATCTTGAAGAACAAATCAAAAAAATGCCTGCTCAAAAAGAAGTGGTAATTGAAAAACAAGCTGCACAACCAGTTGATAATGATTTGATCAAAAAAATGATTAATGACAAGTATTACAGTGTATACTTCGATTTCAACAAAACAACTCCAATCGAAAACTCAACTGCGGCAATTGATGTTGTTTTAAACTATTTAAGAAAAAATCCATCTGCAAAATTAGATCTTGTTGGTTATGCTGATCAAGTTGGAAAAGCAGAATACAACGAAAGACTTTCTAACGCTAGAGCAAATAATGTGAAAACTATTTTTGAACAAGCCGGAATCGCTTCTTCTCGTTTAAATGTTATTGCGAATGGTGCAGATACATCAATTCAAAAAGATTCTGATGAAGCTAGAAGATTAGCAAGAAGAGTTACTTTTATTGTAAAATAATCTCTTTTTCAAATTACCAACAAAAAGTCCTTAAGAAAATAACTTAAGGATTTTTTTTATTGCTTAAATTTAATACCGTAAATAGGTTATGAAATTTGGAATAAATTTTGATGATTTTAGGTATATGAAAAAACTGCTTCTACTTTTTCTTTTGTTTTTTAAAACAGTCTTGTTTAGCCAAACAGTATTAAATTCTTTGCCTTTAAATCTGAATTTCTTAGGAAAAACACAGATTTTAAGCGCTGAAGATGAAAAAACTAAGGATGTTTATGTTTTTACTTGGGACAATAAAAATGTAAATATTCTAAAATACAATTCGTCTCTATTTCTCACCAATCAATTTACAGACTCTATCAAACATGAAACAAGTCGTGATTTAATTGGCTACAGTATTAGCGAAAGTAAAAAACCATCTTTATACTGGAGTTCTCGTGATTATAAAAATATTTTAATTACGATTTATAATCCAGATGATAAAACATCGGAGTCTTTAAATTTTGATTTCCCAAAAAATCACGAATATATTATTAGCACTTTCCAAGCGGACAATTCTTTTTATGTCCTTGCTAAAGAAAAAGATTTCGAGCATCTGCTGCTTTACAAATTTGAAGATGGAAAATGCGATATTAAAATGTTTGATTTTTCATCATTTGTTTTTAAAAATGAAAGAAATGTACAAATCTCTTTCAATGCACTTATCAAGTATTTCCCGATAAAGAAAATAGATTCAAATATTTACACTCCAATAGAATTGGCTTCAAGCACTAGCAAAATGTATGTAATTCAAGATCATATTATTTTGACATTTGATAATACTTTGATCAAAACGCAAGCCTTCGATCTTAATATTAAAACTGGCGATGTAATAGAAAAAACTTTTGATCTTCCTGCCCAACAAACTCCGTTCCGAGCAACGAATTCATTTTATAGTGATAATAAACTATTCCAAGTAAAGGCAAATAAAGAATTCCTTTTATTTGAAATTAAAGACTTTGATTCAGGAAAAGGAATTAAGAATTATTCATTTTCAAAAAATGATACGATTCCGTTTATGGGTTCACCTTTCATCATGCAGATTGACAACAACAACCCTCGTCAATTAAAAACCACTGATAAATTCCTAAAAAATATAAACGGACTTCCTGCTGGCATTTCTGTTTTTAAAAACAATAAAAACAGTTTTATCACTTTTAGCGGTTTTGGAGAGTATGCAGACTTTTATTTTTCTTTCGATTCTCCAGATGATTTTGGAACACGCGTCCCTTATGCGTTAAGTAAAGCAGTTTATTTTGATAGCATGTTAAATGAAAAATTAAATTTTGCGAAAGACAACCAGACAAGACCTTTGGCGATTGATAATCTATTTTATTTTTTAAATAACAGTAAAAACATAAGATTATACGATGTTTTAAGATTAAACAATTACTATATTTTAAGCTATTTTGATAGTTCTTCCCAACAATTTGTGATGCGAAGATTTACCGATGGTCTTATGATGGAAGACAATGGAAATCCGATTATGAATAAAGCACAATTTTCAAAACCTTTTTCTTTTGATAGCATAAAACCCAACTAGATTTATTGAAAACTAATTGAAATGCTTAATGTTTTCGCGGTTTTCAAAAAGTGGTTTGGATTATTTTTTCTAATTTTACAAAAAAGACACCTATTATGCTATCAAAAAATATTGAATCGGCTTTAAATAAGCAAATCAGAATAGAAGCAGAATCTTCTCAAACTTACCTTTCTATGGCTTGTTGGGCTGAAGTACATGGTCTAGAGGGAATCGCTCAATTTATGTACACACAATCTGATGAAGAGCGTGCGCACATGCTTAAATTAGTAAAATTCGTAAATGAACGTGGAGGACATGCTCAAATTACAGATTTAAAAGCGCCAAGAATAAGTTATTCTACTTTTAAAGAAATGTTTGAAGAACTTTACAATCATGAACTTTTTGTTTCCAAATCTATCAACGAATTGGTACACATTACTTTTGAAGAAAAAGATTATGCATCACATAATTTCTTACAATGGTATGTTTCCGAACAAATTGAAGAAGAAGCTACAGCTAAATCTATTTTGGATAAAATCAACTTAATTGGTGAAGACAAAGGCGGACTTTACTTGTTTGACCGTGATATTCAGCAATTAACAGTTACTAGCTCAATCGCTATTAATCCAAAATAAAAAAAGTTAAAGTTTATTTAGAATATTTAAAAATTACTTTTTTCGTTTATATTTGTCTCTGTTTTTATAATACAGAGGAAAATTGGGCAAGAAAGAAAAAGACAAGGAGAAGAAAAAGGATAAAAAGAAAAAGAAAAATTCTGAAATCCTTGATAAAATCAAGAAGATTGAAAACTGTAAATCTTCTTGTTGTGAGAAATACAAAAAAAGCGAAAAGAAGCGTTGTTCACGTTGTCCTATGTTTGATTTATTCAAAAAAACTGCTTAACAAAATATACAAAAACCCATCAGATTTCTCTGGTGGGTTTTTTAGTTTTAAATTGCATCCTCAACTACACAGATTTTTAAATTTCAATATGAAAAACGATATTATAATTCCCAAATCTAGCCTTGACTTCTTGGTTCAACTAAAAGAGAACAATAACAAACCTTGGTTTGAAGCTCATAAACCGCAATATTTAATCGAATTAAATCATATCGAGAATTTTGCCGGCGCTTTGCTGAAAGAACTTTCTAAAACAGATGTTCTAGAAAACACTTCAGGCAAAAAAAGCGTTTATAGAATTTATCGTGATATTCGTTTTTCGAAAGACAAAACTCCATTTAAACATTTTTGGGGCGGAAGTTACACTCGTGCAACCGCAGCAAGACGTGGAGGTTACTATTTTCATTTGGAAAAAGGAAATAGTTTTTTCGCTGGCGGTTTCTGGGGACCAAATGCAGCCGATTTAAAACGAATAAGAACAGAATTTGCTCAAGATCCTGAGACTTTTCAGCAAATTCTAAATTCTAAATCTTTCATCAGCAATTTTGGAACTTTGCAAGGCGAACAACTCAAAACAAAACCAAAAGATTTCGCCGCAGATCATCCGGCGATAGATTTACTTCGCTACAAACAATTTTTGGTTATAAAACGCTTTACAGATGATGAAGTTTTGAGTCCGCAATTTTTAGAACTAGCTTTGGACGCTTTCGTAAATATGAGACCTTTTTTTGATTATATGAGCGAAGTGCTTACGACTGATTCTAACGGAGTTTCTATTTTATAAAAATCCTTTGCTAAAATATCATTCCGTAGGAATGTCTCGTCGGTAGAACCAAATATGATTTATAGTTATACGTTCCGTAGGAACGTTTGATTGATAAAACGAATATCGCATTTTCAAAAATCAAGTGTCCCTACGGGACACTATTTAAACACAAATCTTGTTATTTTTCTACCAACGAGATATTCCTAACGGAATATTGAACGCTATTTACTTAAAAGTAAAATCTCATTTACGACAACTTCGGTTACATATTTTTTCTCTCCGTTTTTGTCATCGTAACTTCTGTGTGTTAGTTTTCCGTCAATTGCTACTTCTTTCCCCTTCACTACATATTTTTCAATGATTTCGGCTGTTTTGTCCCATGCCGTTACGCGATGCCATTCTGTTTTCTCTACTCTTTCTCCCCTGTCATTTTTGTAATACTCATTTGTAGCAATTGTTAAATGAGCCAATTTTTTTCCGTTTTCTAATGTCTTAATTTCTGGGTTATTCCCTGCATTTCCGATTAATTGCACTCTGTTTTTCATGGCGTATATTATTTTTAGGTTATTATAAATTGAAAATGTTCTTCAAATTCAACACGGCAAAGATGAAAAAAGGCAGTAATAATAGTCGGTTACTAACTATTTACTACCGACTGTAACTATTTGTAAGCGTTTGTAATTGGAAATTGTTTTTTGTATATTTGAGATAAATCTTACTATATGCAGACAAAAATTAAAAAAGTCGAGTTACGAAATTTAGAAATTGAAGACTATAAACAGTTAAAAAAATCAATGATTGAGTCGTATCCAGAAATGGCCGATTCATATTGGGGATCTGATGACATTGAAAGACTTCTTTCTATTTTTCCGGAAGGACAATTGGTTATTTTGGTTGATGGAAAAGTGGTTGGTTCTGCATTATCTCTTATTGTTGATGAAAAATTAGTAGAAAAAAGACATAATTATCAGCAGATTAGCGGCGATTATACTTTCTCTACTCATAATCCAAATGCTGAAATTTTATACGGAATAGATGTTTTTATCCATCCAAATTATCGCGGTTTGCGTTTAGGGCGTCGTTTGTATGATGCAAGAAAAGAACTTTGCGAACAATTGAACTTAAAAGCAATTGTTTTTGCTGGAAGAATTCCGAGTTATAGAGAACATGCCAAAAAGATGTCGCCCAAAGCTTATATCGAAAAGGTAAGAACTAAAGAATTGTACGATCCAGTACTTTCCTTTCAGTTGAGCAATGATTTTCATGTTTTGAGAGTAATCAAAAATTATTTGGAAGGCGATGAAGAATCGAAAGAATTTGCCGTTTTATTAGAATGGAACAATATTTATTACGAAGAAAGCCCAAAACTGATTAATCTTAAGAAAAACATTATTCGTCTAGGATTAATTCAGTGGCAGATGCGCCCGTTGAATAATGTTGAAGCACTTTTCGAACAAGCAGAATTTTTTATCGATGCCGTTTCTGGTTATGGTTCTGATTTTGCTTTGTTTCCAGAATTATTCATTGCGCCTTTAATGGCAGATTACAATCATTTATCTGAAGCTGAAGCGATTCGAGAATTAGCGCGTCACTCAGACCCGATTAGAAAGCGTTTTCAGGAATTTGCCATTTCATATAACATCAATATTATTACCGGAAGTATGCCTTATTTAGAAGGAGGAAATCTTTATAATGTCGGTTTTTTATGCAAAAGAGATGGAACTTCAGAAATGTACACTAAAATCCATATTACGCCAAACGAAGTAATTCATTGGGGAATGAAAGGCGGATCACAGTTTAAAACTTTTGATACCGATTGCGGTAAAATTGGTATTTTAATTTGTTATGATGTCGAATTCCCAGAACTTCCTAGACTTTTAGCAGATGAAGGAATGGATATTTTGTTTGTTCCTTTTTTGACCGATACACAAAATGGTTATACACGTGTAAAACATTGCTCGCAGGCACGCGCTATAGAAAATGAATGTTATGTAGCCATAGCTGGTTGCGTTGGAAATCTTCCGAAAGTGAATAATATGGATATTCAATATGCACAATCTTCTGTGTTTACTCCATCTGATTTTGCTTTTCCAAGTAACGGAATCAAAGCGGAAGCGACTCCAAACACAGAAATGACTTTAATTGTCGATGTCGATTTGAATTTACTAAAAGAATTACACGAACATGGTAGTGTCAAAACGTTAAAGGATCGTAGAACGGATTTGTACGAAATTAAAAAATTGAACCCTTAAAAATTTACAATTGCTAAAATGGCTATTATTAGAAAAAATCCTTTATTCGAAATTTATTTTACTGATGGCCATTTAGTAATTAATAACACTGATTATAAAAAAGATAACAGAGCGATTGACATAGAAAATATTCAAAGTTTAGAGCTCATAAAAAATTCTTCCTTCTTAAATAAGTTTATTGAAGTAACATTTGGTCTGAATTTTCCAGCAAAATCTTATGAACTAAGAATAAATATGGAAAATGGTTTTAGAGATATTATTCTAACCGATTGCGATATAGACAAGGTTGAACTTTTAATCTACGATATTAATCAAATAATCATTAAAAAATCTGATTTTCAATAAATTAAAAATAGTTTTATGAAAATATGTCCCGAATGCTCCGCTAAAATTGTAGGCCGAGAAGACAAAAAATTCTGCTCTGATAGTTGCAGAAATGCCTTTAATAACAAAATGAATAAAGATAGTACGAATTTCATGCGAAATATAAACAACAAGTTACGCAAAAATTACCGTATTTTGGCAGAGCTAAATGTAGATGGAAAATCCAAAGCTACTCGAGACAAAATGTTAAACAAAGGTTTTGATTTTGAGTTCTTTACCAATATATTACAAACCAAAACAGGAAATACTTATTATTTTTTGTACGATCAAGGTTACCGATCCTTGGACAACGATTATTTTATGCTTGTTAAAAAAGAAATATAGATAGTTTTATTCACCATGAGAAAAAACCAAACCTCAATTCTAGCCATAGCCTGTGTTTTAGCTTTACTTGGCATTATATACGCCACGATGATGCCGCAAGGAATTTCTAAAGACGATGAAGCACTTGCAGAATTTTCGACCGAAAGAGCCTTAAATCAGGTTGAGATAATGGCGCAGAAACCTCATTATGTCGGATCAACAAATCACGAGCTGGTTGCCAATTATCTAAAACTAGAATTGAACAGAATTGGTCTGGAAACAAGTGTTCAGGAAGGTTTTACTCTAAATGATAGAGGTCTTTTAGTAAAGTCTAAAAATATTTTGGCTCGAATTAAAGGAACAAATAATACAAAAGCGCTTTTACTTCTTTCTCATTATGACAGCGCTCCGCATTCTTTCTCAAAAGGTGCAAGTGACGATGCTTCTGGTGTTGCCACTATTTTAGAAGGAGTTCGTGCTTTTCTATACTCGAAACATCCTCAAAAAAATGACATTATCATATTATTTTCTGATGCTGAAGAATTAGGTTTAAATGGCGCTGCTCTGTTTGTAAATCAGCATCCTTGGGCAAAAGATGTTGGTTTGGTTCTAAATTTTGAAGCTCGCGGAACTTCTGGTCCAAGTTATATGTTGATGGAAACCAATAAAGGAAACGAAGCTATGGTTAAAGCTTTTTCAGATGCTAAAACTTCTTACCCAGTTTCAAATTCTTTGATGTACAGCATTTATAAAATGCTTCCAAACGATACCGATTTGACTGTTTTTAGAGAACAGGGAAATATTCAAGGTTTCAACTTCGCTTTTATTGACGGTCATTTCAACTATCACACGCAGCAGGATGACGTACAGCACTTAAACAAAACAACTTTAGCGCATCAAGGTACTTATATGATGCCATTGTTAAAATACCTTACCAACATTGATTTAACTAAAACAGAATCTACCGAAGATAATGTTTATTTCAGTGCTCCGTTTTCATTCATCAGTTATCCTTTTTCTTGGGTAATGCCAATGACTTTAATCGCTTTTGGACTCTTAGTTTTATTTTTATTTATTGGAAAAGTAAAAAGAATTATCTCTTTCAGAGAAGTTTTTAAAGGTTTTGTTCCTCTTTTAGGTTCTATAATTATTGCAGGTTTAGTAACCTTTTTAGGATGGAAACTTGTTCTGGAAATTTACCCGCAATACTCTGATCTTTTAAACGGATTTACATATAATGGACATGCTTATATTGGCGCTTTCGTAACTTTGAGTATCGCCATTTGTTTTGCTTTCTACCATCATTTTTCTGAAGCAAAAATTACAATGAACCATTTTGTAGCGCCTTTGTTACTTTGGATTATTATTAATGCTTATTTAGCTAATAGTTTAACTGGTGCTGGTTTCTTGATTATTCCTGTTTATTTCGGAATTATACTATTCGGAATATTTGTCTTTACACAACATTACAGTTTAGGAGTAAATTTACTTTTCAGCATTCCTGCTTTGGCTATCATTGCACCATTTATTGTAATGTTTCCAATTGGTTTAGGACTTAAAATTTTATTTGGAAGCTCCGTTTTAACCGTTTTACTCTTCGGATTATTATTGCCAATCTTTGGAGCATTTGCCCGAAAAGGCGCTTGGATTGTAGTCTTCTTCATGGCATCAATTTCATTTTTCATCTACGCAGGCTATAATTCTGGTTATGAATATGGCAAAGCAAAATCTAATAGTTTGTTGTACGTTTTAAACGGAGATAATAATTCTGCCGCTTGGACAACCTATGATACGAATCTAGATGAATGGACCAAATCGTATTTAGGAGAAAAAAATCAGAAAGCAGTTGGTTTAAATACACTTCCGTTGGCAAGCAAGTACAACACTACGTTTACATACAGTGCAATTGCGCCTGTTGTTGATGTTCCAAAACCTACGGTTCAATTTTTAAGAGATAGTGTTATTGGAAATAATAGATATCTAAAAATCAAAATTACTCCGAACAGAAAAGTAAATCGATACGACATTTACGCCAATCCAAAAATGACGTTTTATAACTTTAAAGCAAATGGAGTGGCCACTTCTGGAGAAAAAGGAAACCGTTTACAAAGAGAAGACAGTAAAATCTTGTGCTATTATGTTGTTGGAAACGAACCGCTTGTAATGGATTTCTACATTCAGAAATCATCTCTTTTTGATATGGATTACATCGAAAGCTCATTTGATTTAATGAGTAATCCGTTATTGAATGTTAAACCAAGAGAAAATTGGATGATGCCTACACCTTTTGTTCTTAATGATGCTATTTTAATACATCAGAAAATAAAAAGATATACAGCTCCGCCAAAACCGATTGAGCCTGTAGTTGTAAAAGATAGTTTAGCTGTATTAAAAGACACTATAAAACCGGCTATAAAACCAGAATAAAGATTCCGTATTTGAATTCTAATCTCTTAAAAAAGTAAAATGAAGAAAAAATTCATTCTTTTATTAAGTTTTGCAGGCTTTTTGACACTTCATTCACAAACTATTGAAGAAAAAATTGCGGCAAAAACATGCGAATGTTTGCAGAAAAGTTCAAACATTACAAATGATATTTTTAGAGATTGTCTCACAAAATCAATGACCGAACAGATTTTCACAGATAAAGATCCTAAAGTTCGAGAATCCATTAATACTGTAGATGGAATTCAAACTACGATTCTTAGAGTTAAAGAAATCGTTTCTAAAGAATGTCCGAAATTAGTTCCAGCGGTAATAGAGAACAAAGAAGACATTTACTATGGAAAGTCAAAAAATAAGAGCGCACAAAACTTTTACATTATTGGGCAAGATTTTATGGATCAGAAAAACTTCAAATTGGCAGTTGAAAGTTTTCAATTGGCCTTAAAAGAAGATCCAAATTTTGTTCTTGCACTTGATGATATAGCGGTTTCTTACAGACAATTAGACGATTATGAGAATGCTATAAAGTATTATAAAAAATCGTTAGACATTTATCCCGAAGGACATTTTGCTTTAATGAATATCGGTGTTGTTTATACTTTTAAATCCGACTATAAAACGGCCATAAGTTATTATCAGAAACTGATTGATTACCATCCTGATAGTGCTGAAGGCTATTTTGGAGCTGGAAAAAACTATTTTTTGCTAAAAGACGACGAAAAAGCCCTAGATAATATGTTTATGGCTCACAGAATTTACACGGAGTCAAAATCAGATTATGTAAAAGACTCTGAACAAATTATTGGAGCTATTTATCAAAAAATGAAATCGGAGAATAAAGAAGATGTTTTCAAGAAGATTGCAGAGAAAAACAATGTTCAAATAAATTAAAACAACTTTAAATATTTCAAATATAAAAGACAGACTTACAATGAAAGTCTGCCTTTTATATTTTTGGCCGCCATTGCTTTTAAATTTGTTATTAAAAAACCTTTGCAACTCTGTACCTTTGTTCCTCTGAACCTTAAAAAAATGAAACAAATAAGCATATTGGGTTGCGGCTGGCTTGGATTTCCTTTAGCAAAAAAGCTAATTAAAAAAGGATATTCGGTAAAAGGTTCAACAACTTCAGAAAACAAACTTTCTATTTTAGAAAATGTTGGAATAAATCCTTTCCTTGTCATCCTGAGCGAAGTCGAAGGAAGTTCTGAAAACATTGTTGAATTTTTAGCAGAAAGCGAAATCTTAATTATCGATATTCCGCCAAAATTGAGAACTGTCGATCCAAATTCAGAAAAGAAAATTTTTGTCGAAAAAATCAAAAATCTAATTCCGTTTATAGAAAAATCGACCGTTAAAAAAGTCCTTTTTGTGAGTTCAACTTCGGTTTATGGCGATGATAATGATTTTGTTAGCGAAGAAACCATTACAAATCCAGAAACAGAAAGTGGTAAACAATTGCTTTTAGCAGAAGCTTTACTTCAAAACAATAAAAATTTCGAGACTACAATTCTGCGTTTTGGAGGATTAATTGGAGAGGATCGTCATCCTGTCAAATTTTTAGCAGGAAAAGAAAACCTTGAAAACCCAGATACTCCAATCAACTTAATTCATTTATATGACTGTATTTCTATTATTAAAGAAATTATAAATCAATCCAAATGGAATGAAGTATTTAATGCCGTAGCTCCTTTTCATCCGTCAAGAGAGGAATATTATACACAAAAAGCAATTGAAACGAATTTACCAGAACCGAAATTCAGCACAGAAAAGTCAAATATCAAAAAGATTATTTCTAGCGAAAAAATCGAAACAGTTTTAAACTATCAATTCAAGTTAGAGAATTATTAAAAATACTTTGCGAACTTTGCGCTAAACTTAGCGTCTTTGCGGTTAAAAAACTATGGAAACAGTATTTATCAACTCCCCTTTAGGAATCACCAAAATTATTGGAGATGACAATGGCATTTCGGTAATTTCTGTTTCTGATGTTGGTACAAACGAAGTCTCAAAAGAAATTCCTGAAGTTTTAAAAGATGCCGTTTTACAGTTAAATGAATATTTTGAAGGCAAAAGAACCGATTTCAACCTAAAACTAAATCCGCAAGGAACCGAATTTCAACAAAAAGTCTGGAAATCTTTATTAGAAATTCCATTCGGAAAAACGGTTAGCTATATGGATCAAACTAAGAAATTAGGCGATGTAAAAGCTATTCGCGCCGTTGCTTCTGCAAATGGTAAAAATCCGTTATGGATTGTCGTGCCGTGTCATCGCGTTATTGGAACAAACGGCTCGTTGACAGGTTACGCAGGCGGTTTATCTCGTAAAAAATGGCTTTTAGAACACGAAAGCCCCTCTCAACAACAAAGTTTGTTTTAATATTTTCCACTAATTGCACAAATTATCACTAAATTCTTCATCTCTTTAATTTTCTTTATTTTTACATTTTGAGTTTTAAATAAGAAAAATCATTCGATTATATATTTCATTATCTATAAAAAATCAAATTTGTGTACATTTATACAAAATAGAAAATTAGTGCGATTCGTGTAATTCGCGGCAAATAAAATATGATCGAAAAAATAAATCTTAACAATATTCTCTTTCTTGATATAGAAACCGTTCCTGAAGAAGAAAATTTCAATTCGCTTGACGCGGAAATGCAGTCACTTTGGGATTTAAAAACGCAATACCAGCGAAAAGATGAGTTTTCTCCAGAAGAATTTTACGAACGTGCCGGAATTTGGGCAGAGTTTGGAAAAATAATCTGTATCTCGGTTGGCTTTTTTACAATTAAAGGAGACATTCGAAATTTTCGAGTGACTTCATTTTTTGGTGAAGAAAAGAAAATTTTAAAAGACTTTTCCAATCTTATAAATAATCACTTTAATCAGCCTCAGCATTTATTGTGTGGACATAATTCAAAAGAATTTGATATTCCGTTTATTGCCCGCAGAATGATTATCAACCAAATGCCAATTCCAGACAAACTGAATTTATTTGGCAAAAAACCTTGGGAAATTCCGCATTTAGACACTTTAGAATTATGGAAATTTGGCGATTATAAGCATTTTACTTCTTTAAAACTATTGACTAAAATTCTTGGAGTTCCATCGCCAAAAGGCGATATTGACGGAAGTCAAGTTGCTCATGTTTTTTATGTCGAAAAAGATATCGATAGAATTGTAACCTATTGTGAAAAAGATACTATTGCTGTTGCTCAGATTTTCCTTCGCTTACGCAGAGAAGATTTATTGATCGAGGATGAAATTATTCATGTTTAATTCTTAGGGACAAAGGTTCAAAGTTGCAAAGAGACAAAGTTTTTTACATGAACTTATATAACTTACATGGTTTAAAATAATTCTGATTATGATTCATTCTGAAATTTCAAATCATCGAATGGTTGCTCAAAAGTTGTTTGAGAAAGATTCGTGTTCACCTCAAGAAGTTGTAAAACATTTTGGTGCCATGCAGGCGCAAGATTATGCAATGGCAAAATGGGCAATTGGTTCGCGTTGTAATTCGACCGAAAAAGAAATTGAAGAAGCCATTAATTCTGGTAAAATTATTAGAACTCATATTCTACGTCCAACCTGGCATTTTGTTTCTCCAGATGATATTTATTGGATGTTAGAACTTTCGGCGCCTCAACTAAGAAAACTGGCTATTTCTGGTGCTAAGAAATTTAACGTCAATGAAAACAAACTTCGACAAATGAATAAGTCAATTGAAAAATTGCTTACTGGAAATAATCATCTGACTCGACCAGAAATTATGCAGGAACTTGGCGTTAAAAAAACGGCAAGCGACAACTTTTTGGGCGCTGCTATAATGATGAATGCCGAATTGGACGGTTTGGTCTGCAATGGAGAAATGAAAGGCAAACAAATAACTTATGCTTTACTAGAAGAAAGAGTTAAGAAACCAAATACTAGTCTAACAAAAGAAGAGGCATTAGCAAAACTAGCTCAACGCTATTTTGAAAGTCATGGTCCAGCAACATTGCTCGATTTTTCTTGGTGGTCGGGATTTGCACCCACTATTTGCCAGAAAGCAATTAATGCAATTGAGTTGCAATTAAATAAAATCACTATTGATAATCAACAGTATTGGTTTAAAAAAGAGGTTTTTAGTAAGGATAACTTTCGCGAAGGCGTACACTTTCTTCCAGCATTTGATGAGATTTTAATTTCGTACAAAACACGCGAAGCTTCTTTTTCGGGAGATCATCAATCTAAAACTTTCACCAATAATGGCATTTTCAAACCTATAATTTTAGAAAACGGAAAAGTGATTGGAATCTGGAAAAGAACTTTTAAAAAAGATCATGTGAAAATTGAGACGGAGTTTTTCAATGAAACAGAAAAGCACAAAAAAGAAGTTCTGTTTGAAGCAATTAAAGATTTTGAAAAATACCTAGAAATGAAAATTACTATCGAATAAACTGAATTTTAACTAAAAAAGTCTCTTTCTTGACAATTACTTCCAGTTTCGTTACTTAAATCTTTATGCGTATTATTGCTAAATAATTACATTTACAAAAAATTAGAATTCATGGTATTGAGCAGATTTTGGCTAACGATTTTTATTTCTTCGATTATTTTTATTGTATTCAGCTTGTTTACTGCCAATACATATACGATTGATTCTGTTTTGAATGGAAAAAAAGATGATCCTATTTTAGTTTCTGAGAAATATGTTGAAGAACTTCCTGCTTTCATCAAAGACAGCATCAAGAAAGCTCCAGACCAAACGATGATTATCAATCGTGACACGCTTAATGCCGACACGACTTACGTTTATAAAAACAAAACTGTAAAAATTTTCAGCGGACTTCAAAAATCTGACGGTTTGTTGCCAACTTGTAAAAGTACTCTAGTAGATTTAATTCTTCCGTTAATTGCCTATTTAGCATTCTTCTGTGGATTGATGGAACTTCTAATCGTTTCTGGAGCATCTGGAAATTTAGCAAAAGCTTTAAGTCCTGTTTTTGTGAAAGTGTTTCCGAGTATTCCTAAAAATCACCCTTCAATTTCATACATGACCTTAAACTTTGCTGCCAATTTCCTTGGGTTAGATTCGGCTGCAACTCCATTTGGACTGAAGGCCATGGAAAGTTTACAAGAAATAAATCCCGACAAGGATAAAGCCAGCGATGCACAGATTATGTTTATGTGTCTTCATGCTTCTGGCTTGACTTTAATTGCAACATCCATTATTGGATACCGAGCAGCGGCAAACGCAAGCAATCCAGCCGATGTAATGCTTCCATGTATTATTACTTCATTTATCGGAACAATCGCTGCTTTTTTAATTGTTGGAATCAAACAAAAAATCAATTTTAAAAGCGCTTCGCTTCTGATTGGTTTAATGGGATTAATTGCCGCAATTGTTGGTTTGCTGATGTATGTCAATCATTTGGATTTAATTGGAAAAAACTATTTTACTTCTAATCTTTCTGGTTTAATATTATTGACGATTATCGTTTTCACTCTGATTTTTTCTTTCAGACACGAACAAAAATTCAAAGATGCCAATACTACGGTTTTTGACACTTTTGTTGTCGGTGCAAATAACGGAGTTAAAACGGGAGTTACGATTTTTCCTTATGTTTTAGGAATGTTAGTTGCCATTTCTTTATTCAGAAACAGCGGTTTGTTTGAAATTATCAGCGACGGAATCGGCTTTGTATTTTCAAATTTAGGTGTGAGTAAAGAAATTACAAACGCACTTCCGGTTGCGATGCTTCGTCCATTCAGTTCAGCTGGTTCACGAGGATTCTTAATTGATTCTATGAATACTTTCGGTGCCGATTCTCTAACGGCAAGATTGAGCAGTATTTTTCAATGCAGTGCCGAAAGTACGTTTTATGTAATTGCGGTTTATTTTGGATCTGTAAATATCAAAAACACACGCTATGCTTTGGGTACAATGCTTTTGGTTGATTTGATTTGTGTAATTACGGCAATTTTTGTGGCTACTTGGTTTTTTTAATCTAAAAAAAACTCCAACTATATTTTTATAAATTAAATAATCAATACACGCCCCTTATTCAAATTCTTTCTTAGGTAAATAATTTCTAAATTTGTAAAAAAAAAACAAAGCAATGATTGATTTTATATACCAAGATCCTTATCCGATCTTAAAGGACGATACGCAGTATCGCAAAATCACCTCAGATTTTGTGAAAGTGGAGCAATTTGGAGAACGTGAAGTTTTAACTGTTGATCCAAAAGGTTTAGAGTTACTGGCTGAAGAAGCTTTAACCGATGTGTCTTTTATGCTTAGAACGACACATTTACAAAAACTAAGAAAAATTCTAGACGATCCAGAAGCTACAGACAATGATCGTTTTGTTGCTTATAATTTGCTTCAAAATGCTTCGGTTGCTGCCGAAGGTCAATTACCAAGTTGCCAGGATACCGGAACGGCAATTGTAATGGCTAAAAAAGGAGAAAGCATCTTTACGGGTGTTGATGATGCCGAATGGTTAAGCCGAGGAATTTTTAATACTTACCAAAAAAGAAACTTACGTTATTCGCAGATTGTTCCAATTTCGATGTTCGAAGAAAAGAATTCTGGTTCAAATCTTCCTGCTCAAATCGATATTTATGCTAAAAAAGGAACTTCTTACGACTTTTTGTTTATGGCAAAAGGAGGAGGATCTGCTAACAAAACCTATTTATATCAGCAGACTAAATCTTTGTTGAATGAAAAATCATTAGATGAATTTATCCGCACCAAAATTAAAGATTTAGGAACTTCTGCTTGTCCTCCATATCACTTAGCTTTAGTAATCGGTGGAACTTCTGCCGAGGCGAACTTAAGTGCTGTTAAAAAAGCATCCGCAGGATATTATGACAATCTTCCAACTACAGGAAACATGGCTGGTCAGGCTTTTCGTGATCACGAATGGGAAGAACGTGTTCAGAAAATCTGTCAGGAAAGCGCAATCGGAGCGCAGTTTGGCGGAAAATACTTTACGCATGACGTTCGTGTAATTCGTTTACCACGTCACGCAGCTTCTTGTCCAGTTGGATTGGGAGTTTCTTGTTCTGCAGATAGAAACATTAAAGGAAAAATTACTAAAGACGGAATCTTCGTTGAACAGTTAGAAGTTAATCCGAAACAATTTTTACCAGAAACTGCTCCACATTTAGAAGCTCCTGTAGAAATTGATTTAGATCAGCCAATGGCCGATATTTTAGCAAAATTGTCTCAATATCCAGTTAAAACACGTTTAAAACTAAACGGAACTGTAATTGTTGCCCGAGATATTGCTCACGCAAAAATCAAAGAATTATTAGACGCTGGAAAACCAATGCCTGATTATTTCAAAAATCACCCTGTTTATTACGCTGGCCCAGCTAAAACACCAGACGGAATGGCTTCTGGAAGTTTTGGACCAACAACTGCGGGACGTATGGACGTTTATGTAGATGAATTCCAAAAAAATGGCGGAAGTATGATTATGCTCGCTAAAGGAAACCGTACCAAACAAGTTACAGATGCTTGCAACAAATACGGAGGTTTCTATTTAGGTTCTATTGGAGGTCCAGCTGCTATTTTAGCTCAAGACAATATCTTAAAAGTAGAAGTTGTTGACTTTGAAGAATTAGGAATGGAAGCTGTTCGTAAAATTACCGTAAAAGATTTCCCAGCATTTATCATTACGGATGATAAAGGAAATGACTTTTTTGCTAACCTATAATTTCTTGCCACAAAGGCGCTAAGACGCTAAGTTTTGTTTAAGTATAGAAATAAAGAAACCGCTCTTTTGAGCGGTTTTATTTTTATAAAAAACTTTGTGTCTTAGCGCCTTTGTGGCAAATCAAGCACTTAAGTCCTGTTTTTCAAAAGCTATAAAATGTGAAATTTCTCCTTTTAGATTATAAACTGGCGAAGCATCAATTTTACATTTATATGTATTTCCGTTTTTTCTATAATTTTCAAGCGTTTTCACAAAAGAAACCCTCTTTTTTATAGCCTCTTTAATTTCTTTTAAATCCTTTTTGGAGGTTGCTGGTCCCTGAAACATTTTTGGCGTTTTACCTAAAATTTCATCTGCTTTAAAACCAGTCATTTTTTTTATTCCGCTTGACGCGAAAACTATTTTCAATTCCAAATCAGTAATAACAACAACTTCTTCTTTAATTCTTTCTTTAATATTAAGCTTTTTATCATCCCAGATAAACTGATTCGAAATTTCATTTAGTTTTTCCAAA
Source organism: Flavobacterium notoginsengisoli (assembly GCF_014207905.1). Taxonomy (GTDB): domain Bacteria; phylum Bacteroidota; class Bacteroidia; order Flavobacteriales; family Flavobacteriaceae; genus Flavobacterium; species Flavobacterium notoginsengisoli_A. The sequence goes on from NZ_JACHLB010000001.1 coordinate 428,728, forward strand.
TCTACAGTCAATGCTTTCAATTCATTAACGTACTCATAATGAAAGTCCCAAGATAAAATTGGAACTGAATTTCGTTGTAAAAAATCGTCAGAGTTAGTATTTTTCATAATAAACTTTTTAGATAATCGACAAAACTTTACTCAAAGATAGAAGAAAAATCTTGTTATTGAATATTGTAACTCTCATTTTTTACGGGTAAATCTGTTATCAAAACGTAAATTTTAATTGGACTACTACAGCTTTTTTTATTTCATTATTCAAATTACTTAATGAAATGCCTAATAATCTAACCGAATCTTTCATTTTTTCTTGATATAACAGCTCTTGAATATTCTCCATAATTAATTTTTTATCTGAAATAAAATAAGGCAATGTTTTACTTCTGGTCTGCTGAGAAAAATCACTGTATTTAATTTTTAAAGTAATTGTTTTACCCGAAAGTTTGTGGCGTTCTAAGCGTTTTTCTAAAGAAGCTGCTATTCTTTCCAATTGTTCCAACATAAAAATCTCAGAAGATAAGTTGACATCAAAAGTATGTTCTGCCGCGACCGACTTAGTAATTCTAGAAGATTTCACTTCACTATTATGAATGCCTCGAACTACGTTATAATAAAAAGCGCCCGATTTTCCGAAATGTTTTTCAAGGAATTCTAACGATTTGCTTTTCAAATCTGTTCCAGTAAAAATTCCTAACTGATACATTTTTTCTGTAGTTACTTTTCCAACGCCATAAAATTTCCGAATTGGCAATTCTTCTAGAAATGCTTCCACTTCATCAGGATTAACAGTCTTTTGTCCGTTTGGCTTATTGTAATCGCTGGCAATTTTAGCAACAAATTTATTGATTGAAATTCCTGCAGAGGCAGTCAAACCAACTTCATTAAAAATTCTTAATCGAATTTCCTCAGCCAGTAAACTTGCGCTCGGATTCCCTTTTTTATTATTTGTAACATCCAAATAAGCTTCGTCAAGCGAAAGAGGCTCAACTAAATCGGTATATTCATTGAAGATTTTATGAATTTTGGATGAAATCTCTTTATAACGATCAAATCGAGGTCTGACAAAAATAATTTCTGGGCAATATTTTTTAGCCAAAACACCGCTGATGGCACTTCTAACACCGAACTTTCTTGCCTCGTAACTCGCTGCAGAAACCACTCCTCTATTTTCTGAACCTCCAACTGCCACAGGTTTTCCGCGCAATTCCGGATTATCCATCTGCTCCACCGATGCGTAAAAAGCATCCATATCGATGTGAATAATTTTGCGATATGTTGGTGTGTCTGACATTTTGCAAATTTACATTGGAAAGCAATAAAAAAGCACTGTAAATAGTTATAAATAGTATCAATTTTTAAAGAATATAAATTAGGTGAGTGCAAACCAATAATTCTTTTTATTTTTGTTCTTCTACTCGAAAAATTAAATAATGCGAACATTTGTTATAGGTGACATTCATGGCGGATTACTTGCACTGGAACAAGTGTTGGAAAGAGCCGAAGTTACTACCGAAGATACCCTAATCTTTTTGGGCGATTATGTTGACGGCTGGAGCCAGTCTGTTGAAGTGATTGACTATTTGATTGATTTAAAAAGCAAACAAAACTGCATCTGCATAAGAGGAAATCACGATCAGCTAGCGTTAGATTGGCTAGAAGATCGAAATGACGATTTTGATGAAGAAATGTGGTACAAACATGGCGGAAAAGCTACTGTTGAAGGATATGCCAAAATATCTCCAGAAAAAAAGAGAACTCATATAGAATTTTTAGAAAGTCTTCAAGATTATTATCTTGATGATCAAAACCGTTTATTTGTTCATGCCGGTTTCACCAATTTAAATGGCGTAAAATGGGAATATTTTCCGAAATTATTTTATTGGGACAGAACACTTTGGGAGTCTGCACTTGCTTTGGATCCTAATTTAAAAGAAGACGACTTACACTATCCTAAAAGATTTACCGTTTATAAAGAAGTTTATATTGGTCATACGCCTGTAACCAGAATTGGAAAAACGGTTCCGATAAATAAAGCTTGTGTTTGGAATGTAGATACAGGCGCGGCATTTAGAGGTCCACTTACAATTTTGAACGTTGATACCAAGGAATATTGGCAAAGTGAGCCATTAAACGAATTGTATTTTAATGAAAAAGGTAGGAATTAATTTATTTAAAAATTAAATTTGTCCCGCAAAATAATTAATATTTAAAGTTTATGAAAAAAGTTATTACACTCTTGTTTTTAGTATCATTCGGATTTATCAATGCTCAAAAAGCTTTTACTGGTAAAGGTGACACGAGAGTAAACGTTGGTGCTAATCTTCAAGATGGTGGTTCTGGAATTCAGGGCTCTGTAGATTTTGGTTTAGGAGAAAATTTCTCATTTGGTTTTGTTGCTAATTACTTACTTGGTGCAGATGATCGTAATATTTATGTGAACAACCAAATTCAAACAAGAACTCCAGATTTTGGCGATCGCTTTGATGCAAAAGCAAGAATTAATGCTAATTTGAGTAGTGTTATTGGAGTAGAACAATTAGATATTTATCCAGGTCTAAGCTTAGGACTTCGTAATTTTGGCGGACACGTTGGTGGTCGTTACTTTTTTACAGACGGATTTGGTGTTTTCACAGAAATCGGATTCCCAATTGCAAAATACAGCAGTGATAATGGAGTATTTGATAAGTTAAATAATCAAGCTACTTTTAGTTTAGGAGCTTCGTTTAATTTATAATTCTTTGTTGTTTGCCGCGAAGGCGCTAAGTCACAAAGTTTTTTTAGATAGAAAAACCGCCTTATTGGGCGGTTTTTTTTATTTATTTTAGAAATTCGCTTTGAGTCTTTGTGCCTTTGTGGCAATACTTTTTAGATTAACATCTCAGGAATTTCTCCTTCAATAATCAAATCAGCTTCAGTTGATGCGATGATGTGATCGACTGAGACGCCTGGCGCTCGTTCTAAGAGCTTAAAACCTTTTTCTGTTACTTCGAGAACCGCAAGCTCCGTTACGACCTTTTTAACGCATCCTACGCCTGTTAATGGCAAAGTACATCTTTTTAAGATTTTAGATTCTCCTGCTTTGTTCACATGCATCATTGCTACGATAATATTTTCGGCGGAAGCCACCAAATCCATCGCGCCTCCCATTCCTTTTACCATTTTGCCTGGAATTTTCCAATTGGCAATATCTCCATTTTCTGAAACTTCCATTGCACCCAAAATAGTTAAATCAACTTTCTGGCTTCGAATCATTCCGAAACTAAATGCCGAATCAAAGAAACTGGCGCCCGGAAGCGTCGTAATAGTTTGTTTTCCTGCGTTGATAATATCGGCATCTTCTTCGCCCTCAAAAGGAAAAGGTCCCATTCCGAGAACTCCATTTTCACTTTGGAATTCAACTGCTATATCTTCTCTAACGTAATTTGCAACCAAAGTTGGAATTCCGATGCCAAGATTTACGAAATATCGGTCTTTTACCTCTTTTGCAATTCGTTTTGCTATATCTTCTTTACTAAGTGCCATAATTTAATGTGTCAATTAGAGAATTTGATAATTAGATAATTCAAAAAAATTATCTAATTGCCTCATTATCTCAATTATCTAATTTTTAACTCTTACTGTACGTTGTTCAATTCTCTTTTCAAATTTCTCTCCTTGAAAAATACGCTGCACCATAATTCCCGGAATATGAATCTGATTTGGATCTAAAGAACCAACTGGAACTAATTCTTCAACTTCTGCAATTGTAATTCTACCTGCACCAGCCATACACGCATTGAAGTTTCTCGCCGTTCCTTTAAAGATTAAATTTCCTGCTTCGTCACCTTTCCATGCTTTTACTATAGCAAAATCAGCTTTAAAAGCTTCTTCCATGATATGCATTTTCCCGTTGAACTCACGCGCTTCTTTTCCTTCAGCTACTTCTGTTCCATATCCTGCTGGTGTAAAGAAAGCAGGAATTCCAGCTTGAGCTGCACGACAGCGTTCTGCTAAAGTTCCTTGAGGCGTCAATTCAACTTCTAATTCTCCAGAAAGCATCTGACGCTCAAACTCGGCATTTTCTCCCACATAAGAAGAAATCATTTTTTTGATTTGCTTTTTCTGAAGCAATAATCCTAAACCAAAATCATCTACTCCTGCATTATTCGAAATACAAGTTAAATCTGAAATTGATGTATTTACTAAAGCCGCAATTGTATTTTCAGGAATTCCACACAATCCAAAACCGCCAAACATAATTGTCATCTTGCTTTCAATTCCCTGAATAGCCTCCTGAACACTGTTTACTTTTTTTGTTATCATAACAAACTATCTTTATTGCTGTATATTTTTGATAAAAATAAGATTTTTAGATTAAATTATAACGATTTCGTAAAAAATAAAACCAAAATAAAAATCCCTTTACTAATCTTAAAAAAGAGTCGTAAAGGGATAAAATTTAATTAGATATAAATTATTGCAACATTGTTACAATGCAAATTCATCTGTATTTTGTTCGGTTTGTGTGGTATCTTTTACAACAGCTGGCCTTTGATAGCAATCAACTTTTATAGAAAGGTTTGCAGGACGTTCAAACTCTCCTTTCGAAATCTGAAGGTCTTTGTCCGCATAACATTTCTTCATGAAATAACCCCAAACTGGTAAAGCTGCAGTCGCACCTTGCCCGTAAGTTAAACTTTTGAAACGAGCCGAACGATCTTCACATCCAACCCATACTCCTGTAACTAAGTTCGGAACCATTCCCATAAACCAACCATCTGATTGATTTTGCGTTGTACCCGTTTTACCTGCTATAGGATTTGTAAACATATATGGATAACCTGTCCAACGATTATCTCCACTTCCGCCGCCTTGAGTACGTAAACGCACACCAGAACCACTTTCTGTAACTCCTTGAAGTAATTTAATTACAGCAAAAGCAATATCTTTATTTAAAACGTCATGAGACTCCGGAATTGGTTCGTAAATAACCTCTCCGCTTTTGTTTTCAATTCTGCTCAAAAACTGTGGTTTTACATAAACACCTTGGTTGGCAAATGTACTGTATGCCGCAACCATATCTTCAACTGTAATATCAACCGCTCCTAAAGCAATTGAAGGCTGAACTGGAATTTCTGTTTTTACTCCCAATTTTTTAGTCAATTCTACAACAGCTTCTGGACTTGTTCTATCAATTAATTTAGCCGAAACCGTATTAATCGAAGCTGCTAAAGCTTGTTTCAAGGTTACCATTCCTCTGTATCGGTAATCAGAGTTTCTAGGTTCCCAATCTTCTGTTACGTGGTGACGTCCTTTGTGAATCATAAATGGTCCGTCAAGAATAGAATCGCAAGGTGACATATTCAATTCTTCAATTGCCGTTGCATAAACAAAAGGTTTGAAAGTAGAACCTACTTGTCTTGCCCCTTGTCCTACGTGATCGTATTGAAAGTATTTATAGTTAATTCCTCCAACCCAAGCTTTAATTGCTCCTGTTTGCGGCTCCATAGCCATTAAACCAGATTGCAAAAAGTGTTTGTAATAACGAATAGAATCTAATGGAGTCATTATGGTATCACGCTCGCCTTTCCAAGTAAAGACGCGCATTTTTGTTTTTACTTTGAAAGAAGCAATAATATCATCTTCACTTTTATCCATTTCTTTCATCTGAGCCCAGCGCACTGAATTTTTCATTGCCTGCATGATGATTCGATCTGTTTCTGCTTGAGTGATATTTACGAAAGGAGCATTTTTATTGGTTTTCTGTTCAATAAAAAACTGCTGTTGTAGGTTTTTCATGTGTTCAGAAACTGCTTCCTCTGCATAAGATTGCATTCTAGAATCGATAGTAGTGTAAATTTTCAAACCATCTTTATAAATATCGTATTCCGATCCGTCTGGTTTTTTATTTTCTGTAACCCATTTTTTCATGTAATCACGAAGATACTCTCTAAAATAAGTTGCCATACCTTCACGGTGGCTTTCTAATTTAAACTTTAAAGTAATCGGAAGCTGCTGCAATCTTTCTTTTTCAGATTCTGAAATCATTTTAGCTTTTGCCATTTGAGACAAAACCACATTACGACGATTCTTTACACCTTCTGGATTTCTTACTGGATTATATAATCCTGAGTTTTTGAACATTCCCACTAAAATAGCCGATTCATCCACTGTTAAATCTTTAGGATCTTTAGAAAAATACGTTTGAGCAGCAGAACTCACTCCAACAGAATAATTTCCGAAATCGTAAACGTTGCAGTACATCGCTAAGATTTCATTTTTGGTATATTGTCTTTCTAGACGAATGGCAATAATCCATTCTTTTATTTTTTGTACAATTCTAAAAGGAAGAAATTTTGAACCTTCACCGTGAAATAATTGTTTTGCAAGCTGCTGCGTTAAGGTACTTGCTCCACCATTTGTTCCTAAACTAAAAACTGCTCTAAGCGTTCCACGTCCGTCAATTCCTGAATGCTCGTAGAATCGCGCATCTTCAGTTGCCACTAAAGCTTCAACTAAATTTTTAGGTAAATCTGAGTATTTTAATTGTGAACGATTGGTTTTAAAATACTTACCAATTACAACTCCATCAGATGAAATAATTTCTGTTGCGAGGTTTGAATCTGGATTTTCTAAGTCTTCAAATGAAGGCATAGAACCAAATAATCCCCATGAAGCAAATAAAAAGAAGGCTAAAATCCCTAATAACGTATAGGCAAAAACGCGCCAGAATTTCTTTTTATAATAATTAATATCCTTATTTGATTGATTGTTTTTCTTAGTAGCAGCCATAACTATTTATCTAATCTTTTTGTTCTATTCTAAAACCAACGTCTGTAATTCCTTCTAAAGCTTCAACTCCAGGTATTTTTCCTGATTGTCTAACGGCTTGTTTGATATGAACTTTGTATTTTCCTTTAAACTTCACATCTTCTTTGTAATACAATTTACTTTCTTTAATATCAGTAAATCCATTTCCTAACAAAGTCCCATCTGGTGCCGCCATCTGATACTGCAAGGTGTCGACTTTTGTAAATCCGCTTGGTGTTTCTATGGCAACAATTAAGAACAAATTATTAAACGGATAATTGTTGTTGTCTCTTATATTCACAAACAAATTGTACTTTTTTGTAGAATCTAAAACTGGCAAATCAAAGCTTACGATGCTGTCTTTGTGCCAAGCACTTCCAACAGATTTATACTCATCAAATACTCGCTTTTTATCACAGGAAAAAAGAAGTATTGCCACCAAAAGAAGAATTCCGCTATTTTTTATTCTCATTTTTAGTAATAATTATTGGTTTTCTAGGTTCAGCAGATTTGTTTTCATTAGAATTTTGCTTGTTCGAATTATTGTTTTGTTTATTCGGATTTTGCTTATTCTTATGATTTTGCTTGTTCGGATTATTTTGCTTGTTTGGATTATTTTGTTTGTTCTGCTGATTTGGATTTCCTGCGCCAGAAGGTTTATTATTTCCTGCTGGTTTCGGATTATTATTGTTTTTTTCCTGTTGTGGTTTTTGCGGAGTTGCAACACCAGCAGGTTCAGCATTTTTACGCTTGCGATTTGGTTTTTTCTTCCTTTTTGGCTGATCAAAACGAGTTAAACTCTCTTGCCCCATTGCGTTATTGAAATCTTTTTCTGGTTCTGCAACTACCTCAACAGCAAAATCTTCTAAAGAAGAAACCTTGTTTTTTTGTTTATTTTCAGCAATGATTTCTTTTACCTGATCAATTTTCAAAACATGCCAGTTTGCGAAATTGTTTGTATAAGCAAACCACATCAAACCTTTGAAAATATCTTGTTTTTGGCAAACAGCATCTCCTTTTTCGGTGATTAATTTTGTATCATAATCTGGAAAATCCTTTAAAGCATCCATGTAAGTGTCTAACTCATAGTTCAGACAGCATTTTAACTTTCCACATTGACCCGCTAATTTTTGCGGATTCAATGACAATTGCTGATAACGTGCAGCAGAAGTGTTTACACTTCTAAAGTCAGTCAGCCAAGTTGAACAGCAAAGTTCGCGTCCGCAAGAACCCACTCCACCTAAACGAGCTGCTTCCTGACGGAAACCAACTTGTTTCATTTCGACTCTGGTACTGAATTCTTTAGCAAAATCCTTAATCAGCATTCTAAAATCTACACGATCATTTGCAGTGTAATAAAATGTTGCCTTAGAACCGTCTCCTTGAAATTCAATATCAGAAATTTTCATTTCCAATTTATGCTGAATTGCCAATTCACGTGCACGAACTTTCATCGGTTCTTCACGATCACGGGCAACAGACCAAATATCAATATCTTTTTGAGATGCTTTTCTGTAAATTTTTGGTACATCATTACTTTCGTAATTCACTCCTTTTTTCTTCATTTGAATCTTTACCAATTCGCCTGTAAGAGTTACAATACCAATATCATGACCTGGTGATGCTACAGTTGCAACAATATCACCAATGCTTAAAGTTAATTTTTCTGAATTTCTAAAAAATTCCTTACGTCCGTTTTTAAAACGAACTTCAACACAATCAAAAATTGCCTCTCCATTAAACGGATTCATGTTCGAAAGCCAGTCAAAAACCGTCAATTTATTGCAGCTATCGGTGCCGCAAGTCCCATTATTTTTACAACCTTTTGGTGCGCCACCATCTGAGGTTGAACAACTTGTACATGCCATAAGTATATATGTAGTGCTGCCAAAACGCAGCTTAAGTTCATAAACGTTTGATCGGTAAAGATAGTATTTTTTTTATTTGGCTATTTATAGATTACTTGTAAAGGGTTGTTAAATAAAAAAATGCTCTTTGTTCTGCTAATTGATTCACTCAAAAAATATTTTAATTGCAATTTTTCATTGAAAAAACAACTCAAAATTTTTACCAAAAATCTTAATCTGTCAATTTACTAACACAAATTGTCATTTTTAATTTTAATTCTGAAATATATTTCTCGTTTTTATGTTTTATCTTACAATCCTATTTCTGTTTTTCGAAATTTTGAATTCTAAATAACAGTAAAATATTTTTATATACCCTTTAATATTTTTTACATGCACACACAAAACATTATTGAACAGTACATTTTTCAAGGAAATCTTGAAGCTGCCAGAGAAGCGATTAATAATGGTGAACCGTTTTCTGAGCAATATCTTAAAAACAATTTTTCGCAAATAACAGCAAAACTAATAGACGAAAAAGCAATTGATCTTATTGAAGCCTTAATAAAGGCAGGTTTTATTGAAACTGATATCTACGAATTGGACAGTTTTGACAAATCTATTTTCAATTCCCTTTCTCGAAACATAAAAAATGATGAAGAGTCTCTTTCTTTCTTCAAAGAAATAATGTCAAAAGTTGACAATGCTAATGATGAAATCAGCGATCAGACCTTATTGGGATATTGCATCGAAAAAGAAGCTGTTCCAGAAGTGATTAAAAGTCTAATAGACGATTTTGGCTGTAATGCCCAATACAAAAGCAATTCACAAGAAAATCTGATTCATAAAATCGTGAATAATTATTCTTTGAATGCTGAAAAAGGCAAAGAATATATTAAGATACTTATTGAAAATGGCGTTGACATCAATGAGAAAAATGTGGTTGGAACTACACCGCTGATGTATGCTGTAAAAAGAAACAAAAAAGAATATATTCCGATTTTACTTGAAAATGGTGCAGATCCGAACGAAACAGATAATCAGGAAAATAGTTCTTTTTACTATGCGGTCGGCGAGCAGTTTTCTATTCCGATGTACGAACTTTTAGCCGAATCTTCATCAGCCGATTTTAATAGCATCAATAAAGACGGCAGAACTTTACTAACCGAATTTATCAGAATGATGTCTGATTCTGAGAATGATCTGAATTCTTTACAAAGATTATTATCAGACGGTGCCGACTTAAATCATGCTGCTCAATATTACGGAAATCCAAAATCAGGCATCGATTATATTGCTGAGAAAAAATCGGGTATTCTAAAATCGGCTCTAGACAGCGGATCGATTGACGTTAACGAACAAGACAATCAAGGAAATACCATTTTACACAAAGTCTGTGCTTACAATGTCAATTATGATGCTGAAGCTGCAAAAGAAATTTATAGAAAAGTAAAATTACTTCTTGAAAACGGAGCAGACAAAAATATTACCAACGATAAGGATGAAACCGCTCTTACACTTGCTTCTACAGATAATTTGAAAATAAAAACTGTTGAGCTTTTAATGAAAGCTTAAAATTATCCTGTTTATTATTAAAAAAACAATTTAAACACATAGAAACATAGGTTTTTTGTTTGTGAATAAAAGGAGTTGGAAAGAAACCAGTTTCTCACACATAGTCAAACTATGTGAATTTAAATTAGTGAAACACCTCCTTTAATCTTCAATAAACTACGTTACTATGTGTTTAAAAACTATTTAAAACTAAGATTCTATGTCAATGTCATTTATAATTGCCTGCGAAAACGGCAACCGAAAAATAGCTGAATTACTGCTTCAAAATAAAGAAGTAGATGTAAAATATACTGACGAAAGAGGAAGAACTGCTCTCCATTACGCTGCACACAGAGGTTATCTCGATATTGTAAAAATATTATGCGAAGATGGTGCCGATATCGATTATGAAGATCATGCTGGAGAAACGCCTTTATTTTTTGCTTGCCTTCAAAAACAAAAACAGACAGCTTTGTATCTTTTAGAAAACGGAGCCAAAATCGAAATCAATGATAAGTTGGGTAACAGCTTGTTACACTTGACTGTACAAACGGCTCAGATCGAAATTGCAACAAAGTTGCTTGAAGCAGGAATTGACGTTAATTTATTGAATAACAATGGAGAAACACCGCTCTTATTGGCTTCAGCAAAATTAAACAGAGAAATTATTCAATTACTTTTAGATAAAGGCGCTGATATTAATGTAACCGATAAACAAGGAAATACGCCATTGCTTTACGCTTGTTACACTAAATCATTACCAATGGTAACTTTACTTCTGGACAATGGCGCCAATGTTAATCACGCGAATCATGCTGGTGAAAATGCTCTTTTAATTGCTTGTTATGAAACCAATCGAATGCTAGCAAAATTATTGGTCGAAAGAGGTGCAGATGTATTTACATCAAACAACAATGGTTATTCTCCAATTTGGTACGCTTGCGCGAATAATCAAAAGGAAATTGTGGCTTTGTTTTTAGAAAATGGAGTTGATGTCAATTACAGCAAACCTGTCGCTGGTGATACTTCATCTATGAATGATTATTTGGATTGGGTTGTAAGTGCTTCGAATATTTCTAATGATTCGAGTTTTACATTAAACAACAGTTACAATTATGGCGGAGAAAGCCTTTTACACGTGGCAACCAAAAAAGGAAACCTCAGCATGGTAAAACTGCTTATTGAAGCCGGAGCAAATATCAATATTCAAGATGAATCTGGAAATACACCGTTGCATTACAGTGCGGCAAACGGAAAGAAAGATGTCGTGAAATATCTTCTTGACAATAAAGCCAACGCCTCAATTGTAAATGTGAAAGAACAAAAAGCAATTGATTACTCAAACGTAAAAGGCTTTAACGAAATCACAGAATTGATTCTGAAATACGCCCCTTCTGGGACAGTTGTAACGCCAATTCAGACTAAAACAGAAGAACCAAAATCTGATTCTGGAAATTCGATGGAAGCCAAAAAGAAAGCTTTATTAGATATTAAAGAGCTTTTGGATGCCGGAATTTTGACTTCGGAAGAATTTGATTTAGAAAAAAGTAAAATTTTAAAAGGTTAAATAATAAATAAATACAAAATGAAAAAAATCTTAAATGCCACAGCTCTCTTTTTAATATTAATCACCGGAAGCTTAGTTTTTACTTCTTGTAATGATTTTTCACCAGAAAAAACTTTTGATGTAGCCGTTCTAAATTCGAATTTATTATCACGCTTTGGCGGAAAAGAAATCAGTGACAAACTGCAAAATGAAGCTCAGGTGTATGATGAAAGTCAAAAAAAGATGGTCGCTTCTTCTTACCAGAACGCTTTTAAATATGACATATCTAATTTAGAAATTCGATTGAAATCTATTTCAGAAATACCAGAAGATGATGATAATAAAGAAATTCTTCAGGCTTCAAAAGACTTATTTTCTTATGTAATCGCAAAACAAAAAGAAGGTTATTTGCCAATTGCAAAAATGAAAGATGAAAAAGCTACTCCAGAACAAATACAAAAAGCAATTGTTGATTTTGATACTTCAACTCAAGCCGAAGTTGATGCGAAGTTTAACAAATTGATGGCGGCCGGAAAAGCTTATGCTGAAAAACATAACATCGATGCTAAATTCGGGATTTAATATTTCCAAGGCTGAATTAATCTAATCAAAAAAATCAGGCAGGATTTGCCTGATTTTTTTAATATCAATTATTGCAATTGAGAAACTTTAATATGCAATCTTGAAAAAATTCTAACTATGAAAAAGAAATACTTTTCAATAATGGGAACAATTTTGCTAGTTTCCATCATTTTCAGCTGTAAAGATTCTAAAACCAATGACAAAGAATCAAATACAGAAGTTACCGAATTAAAAGACATTCCCGAAGTGGAAGAATCAACGGTTGAGTTTAAAAAAGATTTAGGAGATTTTATACCTAAAAATTATGTTCCTTTCGACACGATCAAAGGTGATTTAAACAAAGATGGAAAAGAAGACATTATTCTGATTATTAAGGGAACGGATAAAAACAAAGTAATTCAGCATGAATACCGTGGCGAATTAGATCGAAACCGAAGAGGAATTATAGCATTATTACAAAAAAACAACGGTTATGAATTAGCTGTTAAAAATTACGATTGTTTTTCTTCTGAAAACGAAGAGGGCGGTGTTTATTATGCTCCCGAACTTGATTTCGAAATAAAAAATGGAAATTTATATGTAAACTACGCTCATGGAAGATACGGTTATTGGAATTATACTTTTAGATATCAAAATTCAGATTTTGAACTAATTGGTTTCGATTCTAGCAGCAGTAACGGCCCTGTAGTTGATTCTGATTTAAGTATAAATTTTTTAACCCGAACTAAAGTAGTCAATGAAAACATTAACGAAAATGCAGAAAATGAAGGTGAAGTATTCAAAAAGACCGTTACCAAAATCAGGAAAAACAAACTAATTAAATTATCTGAAATTAAAGATTTTGATGAGTTTGAATTTTCAAAAGACTAAAATAAAAAACCCTACTTTGTCTCGTTACAAAATAGGGTTTGTTTTTATTAAATTTCCTTAACCGTAATAATCTTCACTGGACAAGCTTTCGCCGCCAATTCACAACTTTCAACAATGGCACGATTGGGAGATTTCAAAGTAAAAAAGCCTTTTGCATTCTGCGAATGAATCAAAACCGATTTCCCATCTTTTTTGGACATTTGAAAATGAACAGGATTCATTTCAACGCAATAGTTACAGCCAATGCATTTATCTCTTTGTAAAGTAATAACAACCATTATACCTCAACAATTTTATACAGTTTGTCAGACATTCTGATTCTGAAAGGTAATTTGAAACTGCAATCATCACCTTTTGTTGCTTTTTCTCCCGCAATATCGTTCACAAACATTTCATCAATAATCATTTCCTGAGCACCTGTACTTGGTCCTGTAACTAAGATTTTATCACCAATTTTAATATCGTAAGCTTCAATCTTAAATTGTCCAACCTCAGCTTTTGGAAAATAATGTGTTCCTTTACCCACATAAACCTTTTTCTGCGTCGCTGCAGACCCTGGAATATCGCTCCATTCTCCCAATTCTTGTCCCAGATAATAACCAGACCAAAAACCGCGATTGTAAACGGTTTCCAAAGATTTCATCCATTCTGACGTTTTTTCTTTTGAAAAAGTACCATCATAATACGCATCAATAGCTTTGCGATAGGTTTTGGTTACCGTTGCTACATATTCGGGCGCACGGCCACGGCCTTCAATTTTTAAAACTTTAATTCCAGAATCGATAACCTGATCTAAGAAATCCAAAGTGCACAAATCTTTTGGCGACATCATATATTCGTTGTCCAATTCAATTTCAAAACCAGTTTCCTGATCGATAACCGTATATTTTTTTCGACAGTTTTGTTTGCAGGCGCCACGATTTGCAGATGAATTATGCGAATGTAAACTCAAATAACATTTTCCTGAAACTGCCATACACAAAGCACCATGACCAAAAATCTCGATTTCGACTAAATTTCCGTTCGGACCTTTAATCTGTTCTTTTTCAATTTGTTCAGTGATTTTCTTTACTTGACGCAAACTCAATTCACGGCTTAAAACCATTGTATCGGCAAACAAACTATAGAATTTAATTGTTTCGATATTGGTCACATTCAACTGCGTTGAAATATGTATTTCCATTCCGATAGATCTTGCCATTGCAATGACAGCTTGATCAGAAGCAATTACGGCAGTAATATTGGCTTCTTTAGCTTTCGTCAATAATGTTTTTACGACTGATAAATCGTGATCGTAAATAATCGTGTTTAAGGTAAGATAGCTACGAACATTTTTGGCTTCACATCGACTGGCAATTTCTTTTAAATCATCAATCGTAAAATTGGCTGTGGAACGTGCACGCATGTTAAGTTGTTCAACTCCAAAATATACGGAATCACAGCCATTATCTAAGGCCGCCTGAAGTGACTCAAAGTCTCCAGCTGGAGACATGAGTTCAATTGTATTGTTAATTGTCATTTTTGATTCTATTATTTCAATGAAATGATTTTTTAATCAGTCATCTAACAATTGACAAAAATAATGTGGAGCTATACTAGATTTCTATGATTTATATCATAGTTTAATTTTAAAAGATTACTTGTAAATCGTTGCGCAATCTTTATCAAACATAGCCCACGGTTTCAACCGTGGGAAACGTTGATCGTTATGCAACGTTAAGGATTTGCATTGTGTACCCACGTTTCAACCGTGGGCTATGTTTATATTGTATTGTGGTATTTTTGTCTATATATTGGTTGAATTTTCAAACCCGTGTAGTTTTACAAACTCGTCAAATTCCTGTTGTCCGTTCTTTTTGAGGTGATGCTGCTTTTGATTTTTTATATAATTATAAACAGCATCTAACTGTGATTCGCTTACTGCAAAAGCTGCATAACCAGTTTGCCAAGCAAATTTTTCAGGAATTAGATTTTCTCCATTTATGCAATGAGAAGAACCTCCTTTCGCTTGACGAATAACATCTGAAATAGATTTTTGTGGATTTAGTAAAAATAAAACATGTACATGATCAGGCATTCCATTTATGATTCTAACTGGACAACCGAGCTCAATTAATTCATCGTGAATATAATTGTGTACCCGTTTCTCAATCGAAAAATCAATTAATTCTTTACGATTTTTGGTTGCCCAAATGGTGTGAATCCATAATTTGGAAAAAGAATGCGACATTGTAAATTAGGGTTTAAAACCGCTAATTTACAATTTTGAAAAACTAATCCTACAAAAAAATGATAGATTAAATATTTATCGCTTTTGTAAGACTATCTATTCAATGGTTTAGCAACCACAGTAATAACTAAGAATTATTTTACTCTTAGATTCCTTGATTTCAAAATAACAACCAGCCTCTTCCTCTTTTGGCTGGTATTTGGTTTTTGACTTATTCCAAATATTATCATTTGTATTGAAAAACCACTCGACAAATTTAATTACTTCGCTTTTTGGATAGTTTAAAAAAACGATTTCAACATCTGAACCAGTTTCAGAACAGGAATCACTTTTCAGTTTGATTCCTGTTTTAAATTCAAATTCTTTAGCGCAAACATCTTTTGATTCACTAAATCGTTTCAAGATACGCTCCGATTTTTTGCCGAGATACTTTGTAAAATACTCCTCTTCGGGATTATCTTTATTCTTAAGCTTCTCTATAAAAGATTTTGTCGGAATTGGTAATTTATTCTGTTGAGCTTTTACTGAAAAACATGCAAAAAATAAAACTAAAAATATCCTAAACATATCTTTTCTGTGCTTGATTCACAATTGATAAACTATTCTAAAATCTTATATACTTTATCAGACAATCTAATTCTGAAAGGAACCTCAAAAGTAACTTTATCACCAATTTTAGCAGTTTGAGTTTCTGCACCGTTAACAATGATTCTATTCAAAACCATTTCCTGATCGCCTGTAGTTGGTCCGGAAATTAAGATTTTATCACCGCTGTTTAACTCTTGGTTTTCGATAGTAAACTGTCCAACTTGCGCTTTTACATAGTAATGCTCGGCTTTTCCAAGAAGTACTTTCTTTACTTTTATTTTCTGACGAATATCCGCTGGTTTTTGTGCTGTCGCTAAAGCAGTCTCCGGCAATTCACCTGAATGTTTGAATTTAAGGTTTTCAGATTTACCTTTTCTGAACACTTTGTTTCCAACTTGTTTACCTGTTCTTAAACGAACCTGATCTACCAAAGGCATGTGGATGATTTCAAGACATTCTGTAGAACAGCAATTTTCCATTGCGGCTTTACAGTCATCGCACTGAATGAACAATAAATGACAGCCATCATTTTCACAATTAGTGTGATTGTCGCAAGGTTTTCCGCATTGGTGGCATTGCGAAATAATATCATCTGTAATTCTTTCGCCCAGACGATTATCAAATACGAAGTTTTTACCAATGAATTTACTTTCCAAACCTTCTTCTTTCAATTGTTTAGCGTAATTAATAATTCCGCCTTCTAATTGATAAACGTTTTTGAAACCTTGGTGTTTGAAATATGCACTCGCTTTTTCACAACGAATTCCTCCAGTACAGTACATTACCAGATTTTTATCGTCTTTGTGATCTTTAAGCTGTTCGTTGATAATTGGTAAACTCTCTCTGAAAGTCTCCACATCTGGAGTAATAGCACCTTTGAAATGTCCAACTTCACTTTCGTAGTGATTTCTAAAATCGACTACAATCGTATTTGGATCATCAAGGATTTCGTTGAATTCTTTGGCCTTTAAGTGAACGCCAATATTAGTAACATCAAAAGTATCATCATTTAAACCGTCGGCAACGATTTTATGACGCACTTTGATCGTCAATTTTAAAAAGGAATGATCGTCTTGTTCTACAGCAACATTCAATCGTATGTCTTTCATGAAATCGTAAACTTCCAGAGTCTCTCTAAAAGCTTCAAAATTTTCGGCAGGAACACTCATCTGAGCATTAATTCCTTCCGTAGCAACATAAATTCTTCCCAATGCATCTAGTGCATTCCAGGCAATGAATAAATCGTTACGAAATTTTTGTGGATCTTGAATTTTGGCATACGCATAGAAAGACAACGTTAGTCGTTGTTTACCAGCATCATCGATCATGATAGCTCTTTCTTCTGCGCTTAAAGTGTTATACAGTTGCATGCTATAAACAGTTTTAAGTTAAGAATAAATTAATTATGAATCTATAAGATGGAATAAATTCGGGCGCAAAGGTAAGTCTTTCTTTTCAATTTTAAAAACAATAAAAATGGCTGACTTTTGAAACCATATAAGGGATATAAGTTCATTTAAATTTAATTGTTTACTAAATTTAAAATCGCAACTTTATTGCATTAACAAAAAACAACCACTGTTTATCAATTCGTTACAAATTTTCCTTAAATTTATGTGGTACAATTTTAACATTTGTGATTATGAATGCTTTAAAACTACCAAAACCAATCCTTCCCCTCTTCTTCCTTTTAACCTTAACTACTATTTCCTGTAAAAAAGAACAACCCAAAGCGCCGCCTCCAATGCAGGCTCCGTTTGTCACGGTCAAAAGTGAAGATGTCCCCATTTACAAAGATTTTGCGGGGCAAACTTTTGGAGATTTAGACATTGAATTAATCGCCAGAGTCGATGGTATCCTGACCGGAATTCATTTTAAAGAAGGCCAAAGAGTCAAAAAGGGCCAACTATTGTATACCATCGACCCGTTAGAATATGATACCAAAGTAGAGCAAGTTCGCGGACAAGTGGCTGGCGCACAAAGTAATTTGGTAAACGCAGAAGAAGAACTAAAAAGAATTCGCCCACTTGCTGATATGAATGCCGTAAGTAAACGGGAACTGGATGCCGCTGTCGCGAAAGACAAAGCTGCACGTTCTAACTTAAACAGCGTTCAGGCCAGTTTAAGAAATCAGCAGATTGAACGAAGCTATTGTGATATTAAATCTCCGATTGATGGCGTTATCGGACTTTCGAATGCCAGATTGGGAGACTATATTACCCGAATTGGAAATGATTCTAAACTCAATACCGTTTCCAAACTGGAAAAAGTCAGAGTTCAGTTTACAGTAAGCGAAGCCGACTACCTTCGTTACCAAAAACAAGTCAAAGCGGGAGAACGTATTACCGATCTTTCTTTAATTCTTTCAGACGGAAGCACACATCCATACAAAGGTTCTTTAAATTTCTCCGACACCAAAATAGATCCCACAACTGGAACTGTAACTATTGAAGCACAGTTTCCAAATCCCGACGGTACTTTACGCTCGGGACAATTTGCAAAAGTCCGTGTTTTAATTCGTACCCAAAAAGATGCTATCGTTGTACCGCAAAAAGCCGTAACTGAAATTCAGGGGCTTTTTCAGGTTTCCATCATAGACAATAAAAATACTATTCAAACCCGAATGGTCGAAGTCGGTCAGAAAATTGGTGTCGACTGGATTATTACCAAAGGCTTAAAACCCGACGAAAAAGTAGCCATTATTGGGAATCAGTTTATTCAGCCCGGATCGACAGTTGTTCCGGTTCCTTATGTTGCCGACAAAGATAAAAAGCAGATTGCATCATCTCTAAACAACTAGATTATGGATAATTTCTTTGTACGCAGACCAATCGTAGCTATTGTTCTCTCCATTTTCATTGTTTTAATTGGAGGTCTTTCTGTCCTTTCGACTCCTATCGCCCAATATCCTGAAATTGCACCGCCTTTGGTACAAGTTTCAACAAGTTATCGTGGTGCAAATGCTCTAAACGTTGAGCAAGCTGTCGCCACGCCAATCGAACAAAAGGTAAACGGAGTTGAAAACATGCTTTACATGCAATCTACCAACACAGGTGATGGGAGTATGACGTTAAATATTACTTTCGATATGGGAACCGATCTGGATAACGCCACCATGCTGACACAGAACCGTGTTAACGAAGCAACCAACAAACTTCCAAACGACGTTAAGACGACGGGAGTTACGACCAAAAAGTCGCTCTCCATGCCCATGCTGATTTTGTCTTTGTATTCTCCTAACAAAACTTTCGACGGAAACTTCCTGACCAATTATGCCAACATCAACATTGTAGATGCCTTGGCACGTATAAAAGGAGTTGGAGAAGTTACCCTTTACGGAGGAAGTAATTATGCAATGCGAATTTGGGTCAAGCCCGATATCATGGCGAAATACAATTTGACTGTTCCTGATATTATAAGATCGATTCAGGATCAAAATGCTATTGCGCCCGGAGGAAAATTTGGTGCTCCGCCAGCAACTGAAAATAATGAGTTTACTTATAACGTAATGCTGAAAGACCGTTTGGTCAATCCAGAAGATTTTGAAAACATTATTTTAAAATCGAATATCAGCAATCAACAGGTTCGTTTAAAAGATATTGGAACGGTAACTTTAGGAACCGAAAGTTATGCTTCGATTGCCAAATTAAACGGAAATCCTGCCGGAACAATCGGAATCAAACAAATGCCAGGTTCGAATGCACTCGAAGTTGCCGAAAATGTAAAAAATACGATTGAAAGACTCAGCAAAAGATTTCCGCAGGATTTAAAATACCGAGTTTCATTAGATACGACTCTCGCCATTTCTGAGGGAATCAACGAAATCATGCATACTTTGGTAGAAGCGATTATTCTGGTAATTATCGTGGTTTTTATCTTTCTCCAAAACTGGCGTGCGACTTTAATTCCGCTTTTGACTGTTCCCGTATCGCTGATTGGGGTTTTTATGCTTTTTCCGTTACTCGGATTTTCCATAAATGTACTTTCCCTTTTAGGATTAGTTCTTGCGATTGGAATTGTCGTCGACGATGCCATTGTGGTGGTTGAAGCCGTAATGCATCATATCGAACAGGGAATGTCGCCTCGGGAAGCAACGAATCAGGCAATGAAAGAAGTTTCTGGACCTGTAATTGCGATTGCAATTGTATTAACCGCCGTATTTATTCCGGTAGCTTTGACACCCGGAATCACGGGAAGATTGTACCAGCAATTTGCAATTACCATTGCTATATCGGTGATTTTCTCTGCATTAAGTGCTTTAACTTTAAGTCCGGCTTTATGTTCTCTTTTACTAAAACCCAATCAGGAAGCAAAAGGCTGGCTCGGAAAATTCTTTGGATGGTTTAATAAAAAATTTGGAGCTTTCACTAACAGATACACTGGATTTTCTGGTTTTCTAATTAAAAAAACTGCCCGAAGTTTGATTTTCATCGGAATTGTCGTTGGGGCGATTATTCTTTTGGGAGGAAAAATTCCGGGCGGTTTTGTACCCGAAGAAGATCAGGGATATATGTTTGTGAATATTGAACTTCCCGGTGCATCTTCTTTAGAAAGAACAGGAAAAGTGATTCAGAAAGTAGAACATATTTTATCGCAGAATCAGGGTGTTGAATATTATACTTCGGTTGCCGGATTCAGTTTAATCAAAAACTCCGTTGCCACCAATAACGGATTTTTCTTTGTCGCCTTAAAAGAATGGAAAGAACGTGAACAAGATGTTTTTCAAATTCTAAAAGAAGTCAACGGAAAAGTGGTTTTCGGAATTCCCGAAGCTACTGTCTTTGCCTTTGGCCCTCCGCCTATTACCGGAATTGGAAATGCCGCCGGATTCTCAATGATGCTTCAGGATCGGGAAGGAAATACGCCAGAGTATCTTTTTGCAAATGCACAGCAATTTATGGCCGAAGCCAAAAAGAGACCCGAAATTGGAACGATTCGAACGACATTTAATCCGAATGTGCCACAGATTAGTCTGGACATCGATCGGGAAAAAGTAACCGAACTCAATCTTTCTTTATCTGATGTCAATCTCGCCATTGGAGCTAGTTTAGGAGGACAATATATTAATGAATTCAACAAATTTGGGCGACAGTATATCGTACTGCTTCAGGCTGATCCAAGTTATACTGTAAATCCCGAAGATATCAATAAGATATTTGTTCGGAGCAAAGACAACAAAATGATTCCGATCACAAGTATAGCCACAATCCGAAAAGTGAGCGGACCAGAATTTACAACTCGTTTCAATTTGTACCGTGCTGCCGAAATTGGCGGTACTCCTGCTCCCGGATTTACTTCGGCGCAAGCCATGACTGCTTTACAGGAAACTGCTGAAAAAGTGTTGCCCGCAGGTATGGGGTATGAATGGGCGAACATGAGTTATCAGGAAAAACAAGCCGAAGGAAAAGGAAATACCGTTTTCCTGATGGCATTGCTTTTTGTGTTTTTAATTCTCGCCGCACAATATGAAAGCTGGAAACTGCCTTTCAGTGTTTTACTCGGAACGCCTTTTGCTGTTTTTGGAGCTTTTCTTGGTCTATACATCTGTCGCTTGCTGAGTCCCGATTATGTAAACAACGTTTTTGCCCAGATCGGATTGGTAATGCTTATTGGACTGGCGGCGAAAAATGCGATTCTGATTGTAGAATTTGCCAAAGAGGAATACGAAAAAGGAATGCCTGCAAAAGATGCAGCTTTGTATGCCGCAAAACTGCGCTTCCGCCCTATTTTGATGACTGCTTTTGCTTTCATTTTGGGAGTTGTTCCTTTATTGACTGCAACTGGTGCCGGAGCTCAAGCTAGAAAAGTTATGGGAATGACCGTATTCAGCGGAATGCTGGTGGCGACCATTCTAGGTGTTTGTTTAATTCCAGTGTTGTTTGTTTTTATTGAAACATTCGGAAAGAAAAAAACCGAGGAAACCGATGAACCTAAAACAGAAAAACAATGAAAACCCTAAAGATATTTTTAGCGCTCTTTTTGATAGCTGTTTTTCCTTACGGATGTATGGTCGGACCAAAATATACCCAACCAGAACAGCCTCAGGCAGATTCGTTTCGATATAGCAACCAACCTGCTGATACTACAAAATCGGTTACGACTATAAAATGGTCAACGATTTTTAATGATGATGTTTTAATTGGTTTAATCGAAAAAGGAATCCAGAACAATTATGATCTTAAAATTGCTATTGCTCGTTTAGAACAAGTTCAGGCGAATCTCGGAATGGCAAAAGCCGATTTATATCCATCTTTTCAGTATTCTGGTCAGGTTAATACTGCGCAGACTTTTCAATGGCCTTCAGCGGCATTAGCCAATATGTCTTGGGAATTGGATTTTTGGGGAAAATACCGCCACCAGAAAATAGCATTGCAGAATGAACTTTTAGCTACCGACGAAGCCCGAAAGGTAATTTTATCCAACATCGTGAGCAATATTGCTATTTCTTACTTCGAATTGCGTGACTTTGACAATCAATTGGAAATCACTGTTCATACTTTAGAATCAAGACAAAAAGCATACGATATAATCAACGAACGTTTTATAAGCGGTTATGTTGCCGAATTGGATAAAGTACAAATCGAACAGCAGGTTGCTATTGCCGAAGCGAATATTCCGTTAATCAAAAGACAGATTACGGCTTTAGAAAATGCTATTTCGGTTTTGATTGGACAAGTTCCGCAAGCTATTCCGAGAGGAAAAACCAATAGTGAATTATTGATTTTGACTGAATTTCCAAATTCAGTTCCTTCTGCTTTGTTAGAAAACAGACCCGATGTCAAACGTCAGGAATATTTATATAAAGCGGCTTTTGAAAGAATCGGTGTTGCGCAGGCGATGCGATATCCGTCTTTCAATATTTCGGCAATCGCAGGTTTTACCAACATTATGGTTAATGATTTATTTAATGATGGTTCTTATATCCAAAATGTTGGCGGCGGAATTACCGGACCAATTTTCAATTTTGGAAAAAACAAACGCCGTGTGGATTACAACCGAAAATTGGCCGAAGAAATGAAGTTCAATTTTCAAAAAACGTATTTAACTGCTATTGCAGAAGTGGAAAACTCACTTCAAAACACAGCGATGTACAAAGAAGAATGGACCGCCAGAAACCGACAAGTCGTAGCCGCTCAAAAAAACTATGATTTATCGAATGCGAGATATTATAACGGTTATGTTTCATACCTTGAAGTTTTGGACGCGCAAAGATCTTTGTTTGAAGCGCAATTAAGCCTTTCGCAATTAACTCAGAAACAATTGAGTTCTATGGTTCAGTTGTATAAAGCGCTTGGCGGAGGGTGGAGTTTTTAGTTTTGAGGTTCTAAGGTTCTGAGATGCTGAGATGCTGAGGTTCTAAGGTTTCTCAGCATATTTAATAAAAGCTTGGCTTTTTTGATTTTTCACATCATGCAATCATTCCGTAGGAATGTTTCGTCGGTAGAAAAAAAAATGGTGATCGTCCACATTTACGTTCCGTAGGAACGTTTGATATTATTGGATTCATTAAAAACGATGTCAAAACCAGACGTTCCTACGGAACGTAAATCGCAACAATACAATTTTTTCTACCGACGAGATGTTCCTACGGAACATACATAAATTAAAAAAGAGGTGTTTCAAAATGAAACACCTCTTTTTTAATCTTTGTACCTCTGTATCTTTGACACTTTGAACCTAAAAAAACCTTAGAATCTTAGCATCTCAGAACCTTAGCCTCTTAAAAAAATTAACAAAACTCGTTAAACGCATCTTGCAAATTCTCAGCGATTAATTCAGCTGGACGTCCTTCGATGTGGTGACGCTCTAACATGTGAACCAATTCTCCGTTTTTGAACAAAGCCATAGATGGCGATGATGGAGGAAAAGGAAACATATGTTGTCTTGCAGCATCAACAGCTTCTTTGTCAACACCAGCGAAAACTGTAATAAGGTGATCTGGTTTTTTAGCTCCTTCTAAACTCATTTTTGCTCCCGGACGTGCATTTCTTGCAGCACAACCGCAAACAGAGTTTACAACAACTAAAGTGGTACCTTCAGCTTTGATAGCATTCTCAACAGCTTCAGCACTATGTAAATCTTGAAAACCTGCAGCTGTTAATTCAGCTTCCATTGGTTTTACCATGTCTAGTGGATACATATTCTTGTCTTTTAAATTTTACTTTTGAACCGCAAAGTTACGAAGTTTACTCGCAACTAGTTAATTTGAAGTATAAAGTTTTGTTATAGTTCTATTGATTTAGTCGAAAGTAGGAAAGTTATAAAATAAAAAGCCTTAATTAAGACTCTTTTTACTTAAATATCACTCGAAATAAAGCCTTTAAAAAAGGTATCGTTGGACATTTTAAAATCACCTTTAAATCTTCAATGAAGTTAGTTTCTTCGTCTAAAAACTTAAAAATTAAATCAGGACTTCCTTTCTTGAATAACGAAGAAAAAATAGAACTTCCCAATTCATTATTTTTATGGAGAATATCCAAAAGCAATAAATCGTAAAACCAAAATCGGCTTTTTTGATGAAAATCTTTCATTCTGAGATTTTCGTTTTGAAGAAATTCAATTAACTGTGAAGATTTTTTATCTGAGTTTTTAAAAGTATAACCTGTGCTAGCTTTTGTCCATCCGCCGGCAGTTCCAATATTCAAGACTCTTTTGGTGTTCTTTTTCCAAAAAGGATAACATGTCATGGGAATGCTTCCTTGCTCTTTTTCCAGAATTTCAAATTGATTTGCCCCAAGTTTTTGTAGATAAAGTTCAATTTCGCTTTCATATTCTTCTTTGGAAAGCAGTTTTTCTGAGAACAAAGTATATTCTACCAAAGCTTCGGTTTTAGAAGTTGGCAAAACATACATAAATCTGGTATTTCCCTTTTGTTCTACCGAAAAATCCATAAATGTGGCTTGCTCTGGATTAAAAACTTCTTTTTCAGATTTTACAAACCAACCGATGAAGTGCTGTTGCAAAATTGGATATTTCGTTTGACTTTCGGCCAAAGCCTTAGTATAAATACTGTTGAAAAGATAATCTGAAGTATATCTGTTTTCTTCAGTTCCAACAAAAACGTGAGTTTCGAGTTCGTTAATGTCCGTTACTTTTTCATTCAAAAAAGTAATATTTGGATGTTTCGCAATTGCTTCAAAAACAAAATTATAAAAATCAATTCCTCTAATTTGATTGTATTCATAAGGATTCAACTCCAAATTACGTTTAAAACTTTCGTTGGCAAACAAAGCAAAATCCCATTTTTTTGAAACAATAGAATTCCAAACCGACTCTTTTTTTTCCCAAAAACACCAAGTTCTGTCGTTGATTTTCTTTAAATCCTGATCTAACAACAAAATAGATTTGTCTGCAAATTTTTCAGATAAAGTCATTTTGTAGACCGTCATCAAAGAAGCCAGTCCAGTTCCAGTAAAAATGTAATCGAAATGTTGGATTTGCGAAGAATTCATTCTCAAAAATAATGAAAAATTATTTCCATAGTTTTTCCAGAACTAATTTAAACCTTGCAAATAATTTATTATTCTTTTTGGACGTTAGTTTAAATAATCAATTAATTTTACTCTTTTTTCTAAAAACATTCCCTCAGCTATGCACAAGTTAATTCTTTTCATTAAAACTTATCAACCTGATTTTGAAAGAGCTTACAAACTTTTAGATTCTATCGATGATTTTAATAAAGATAATATACCTGTAGTTATTTCTGTAAACGATGAACATTTTGATCTTTTAAAATCAGATTGTTTTGAGAAATATACTGTTTACAAGGATTCTGATATAACTAAAACTACTATTACCGAAGGCTGGAGGTATCAGCAAATTATAAAATGTAATGTGCACAAACTTAATATTTGCGAAAATTATGTTGCCATAGATTCTGATTCTCTTTTTATAAAGGATTTTTACATTTCCGATTTTATGTTTGATGAAAATACGCCTTACACCATCATGCAGGAATCGAAGGATTTACTGGAAATGACTGAAAGACTTAAAATGGATTCTAAAACTATTTTCTTTAAAAGAGCATTAAGAGACGCCCGTCCGTTTTTTGGCAATAAGGGCAAGGAATGGGATTACGGCCCTTCACCCTATATTTGGAATTGCAATGTTTGGCGACATTTTAATGAGGTATTTCTAAAAGAGTTAAATACAGATTTTGATGCATTTTTTAGTCAAATAGACCAAAAGAGTTATTCTCCGAGCGATTGTGTCATTTATGGCGAATATTTATTGAAAACCAGATTGATTGATATTCTTCCGATTGGAAGTCTTTTTAAAGTGTATCATTACAAAAAACAATATAAAATCGAGAGAAAACAGCTAAATATTGAGCAATTACGCAATATTTATCTTGGAGTAATTTATCAGAGCAATTGGCAGAAAGAGAAAAAAAAGTGGTTTTTATTCTAAAGAATTTCTTCAAATGAAAAAAACGAGCAAAGTCTATTTGGTATTTCTCAACGGAAAATCTAATGCCGGTGGAGCCGAACGCATGGTTCATTATCTTGACGAATATCTTAAAAGCAGAGAAATCCAGACTCAAATCATCGATGAGGATTTCCTAAAAAACACCTTTGTTGGAAAATTATACTGGAAATTATTTAATCGCAGACACTTTGAAAAACGTAGAGCTAAATATATCGCTCGATTTATCACTGCATACCTGTGGTTAAATTATCGCCCAAATAAAATCGTAATCAGCAATGGAGAGCCAACGGCTTATTATCCTACGGATTATGTTATTTCGCATGGCTGTTTTCATAAAATGGAATTGGATTATGGCAGAAAAGATTCCAAATTCAGCAGAGTTGCAAAATTACAAATGATTGCATGCAGAAATGCCAGGAAAATAATAGCCGTAGAATCGAACGTCAAGAATGATCTTATAAAATATTACGGTATAAATAAAGACAAAATCACCGTTGTTCCGAATTGTATTGACAGGAATAATTTCTACCCGATTAAGAAACAAACAACCGATTTTAAAACAATAGCATACATCGGAAGATTGGAATACGGAAAAGGTATTGCCGAATTACAAGAATTGGCAAAACTTGTCGAAATGCAACACGACTGGAAACTGCTCATTACCTGTAATAATTCTTCAAACACAGAGCTTTTTACAAACCTCAACAAAACTCAGGTTTTGGTTGGACTAACAATTGATACGATTAATGAATTAGCCTATTCAAAAGCCGATATTATTTTTTATCCTTCCTATTCTGAAAGTTTTGGAATGGTAACAATCGAAGCTCTTGCCTGCGGAAAGCCAATTGCAGGAAATGCAGTTGGAGTTTTACCTAAATTGGTTGAGGAAAAACAGCCTGGCGCTTATTTACTTCCAAAACTAATAAACGAGGATATTTTCCGTTTTTTTGATAATTGTATTGAGGATTCAAACAAATTCAGTCCTGAAGAAATTCACCAACAAGCCATGAAAAAGTTTAGTATTGAATCTTATTTTGAGCAAATGGATCAACAATTCTTCAAAACCAATTAATTTCTAAAACTATTTTATTCTAAAAAAAGTCATTTTTATCTATGAAAATTTTATACTTCTATCCTGAAAATCCTCTTCATAAAACTCAAGGCAACAACGCCAGAGCTTTGGCATTGCTGGAATATTTTAAAGATCGAAAAATTGAAGTTGATTTTGTTGGAGTAGCTACAACCGTATTTACTTCAGAAGAAATAGATAATCTTAAAAACGAAAAGCTAATTTCTAATGGTTATTTACTTCCCATTTTTATTAGAAAGAAAAACAAATTAAAGTACTTCTTCTACCAGTCTCTTCCGAATAAAATTACTCGAAAAATTGGTCTGTTTGACAGAACCCGAATAGGACATTACGATGCTTTTAATGCTATTTTAAAAGCAAATGAATACGATGTTGTCTTAATTTCCTATGTCTATTGGTCAAAATTAGTCAAAAACGGTTTGAATCTTAAAAATGCAAAACTGATGATTGACACACATGATTTTTTAACTTCTCAATTTCAAAAAGAAAAGAAATTCCGTTTAGGCAGATTCTTTCAGAAAGAAATCGAAATCTTAAGTTCATTTGATAACGTTTTTGTTATCTCGCCTGAAGAAAAATATGTTTTCTCCCAATTTATCAATAAAGAAATTACTTTGGTAACACATGCATTACCGCAAAACAGTAGTTCTAAAACCGCACCTCAATACGACTTAGTTTATGTTGCCAGCAATAATGAACACAATATCAAATCTGCAAAATGGTTTTTTGATGCTGTGTATCCTTTATTATCAAAATCAATAAAGATTGCTGTGATTGGAAAAATTGGCGGTTATATTGGCGAATTTGACAATGTCGAAAAAATTCCTTTTGTTGAAGATTTAAACTCCGTATATCAGCAATCTAAAATTGCGATCTGTCCGATGTTAAGCGGAACTGGTGTTAAAATCAAAGTAATCGAAGCTTTATCTTTTGGACTTCCGGTAGTTTGCAATGAAAGAGGTGTAGACGGATTATTAAATAAAACAAACAATGGATGTTTGGTTTCTAATGATCCAGACGAATTTGCAAATTACATCAAGAAATTATTAACCGATGAGGATTTCTATACCAAAATTAGCACGGAAGCCACCTCATTCTTTAACAGTTATCATAGTCTTGATGCAAATTACAAATTGTTGGATACTGTATTTTCACTAAAGGTTATCAATTCTTGAAAAAGTAGATTCTAAAGCCCGCATAGAAAACGGTTCAAGACTTTTTTCAGAACTTTGCTGTAATTTAAGCCAAAGAGCTTTATTATGGTACAACTCCATTATAGACGATGCGAATTCCTCTGTAGTATTACAAATCAAAGCATTTTTTTGATGCGTTAATTGCATTCCTTCCGCACCTACAGAAGACGTTATAACGGGCAGATAATATTCAAAAGCCTGCCCTATTTTTCCCTTTACTCCGGCTCCGTAGCGTAAAGGTGCTATCATTATTTTATTTTCTGTAAAAAGACGGTTTATATCTGAAACATATCCATGAAAGATAAATCTTGGGTCAGAAATATTCTTAATCTTTTCATTTACATTACCCACAATATTCACTCTTGCTTCTGGATTATGCTGCCAGACAATTGGCATAATTTCATTATATAAATAATAAACAGCATCGACATTCGGCTCGTGTTTTGAGCCTATAAATAATATATCTTTTCGATTTTCAAAAGGCAGCGCTTCTTCTTTTTTAATTTTCTGATAATGAATATTCGAAATGGTAATCAGTTTTTTATTATCAATATATTTCGCCATAATTTCTTTCTCAATATCAGAAATAGTGACAACATAATCTGCATTTTGAGCCAGTTTGGTTTCAATATTGAAGAATCTAATATAATTTTTTGTGAGTGAAATTCTCGTCGGATCAATTTTAATAGCCCTTTTGTAACGAAGAAAATGAATATCAACCATATCAAAAATAGATATCGCATCTGGAAGAGATTTTCTTAGTTTCTTAAAATTATACTTTAAACTTCTTGCTCCGTGATACCATAAAAAATCAACTTTTGGAATTTTTTTTACAAAATCAAAATAATTCTGATACTGACTGGTTTCTACATAAACAATGACCCCCAAATCATTAAACCCTTTAACATATGGGTTATCTCTAAATGTATTTTTTGAGCAAATAATACAATTATAATCTTTATTTTTAAAAAGCATAATAATCTCCCTTAGTCTATTAGAACCAGAATCTAAATCTAATGATGGTAGATTAATATCAAAAAAAACAATCGTTCTCTTATCCAAATCATAAGTTTCGTAGTTTGGAATAGATTGATCGATTTGATTCTTGATTATCTTTTTTCTTCTATAATAAGTTTTAATGTTTTTAAATATCCCCATATCTATTCTGTTTTGTCCCTATTTCTTACAAGTCTGACTATAAATTATAGATAACCAAAAATGGATTTGGTTGCGTTTCTTTAAAAAAAAATGCTTTTTATTTTAAACTAAAACTCAATTTGTTTTTTCTTTATTATTCTAAAACTCTTAAAGTTATAAAAATAAAATCAAAAAAAAATCATAACTAACTGTTTTTCAATACGTTTTATCATAATGATTAAACGTACGATGTAAACATTTTTAAAAATGATTATTCTAAAAAAAACTTTAATAAAAATTACAGGAAGAATAATATTATCGGGAAAAAACAATTTAATACTACTTTGACTTAAGCAGTTTCTCTAGCAAAAACTGAAAATCTTTTGGAGACAAATAGCTCGAATACTGAAAGATTATTTCATTCTTCTCATTCAAAACACACAAAACTGGATAGACAATTTGATTATTGGTTGTTCCAAGCTGTAAAGCGAGCTCATGAACTCCAACATTATTTCCTGATGGAAGATATTTAAAGGTTTGTTTATGGAAGATTATATCTCGTTTTTCTTCGGCATTAAAATCAATAAAATAGAAATCTGAATTAAGCTTATCCATGATTTCTTTGTCTTTGAAAGTGGTGGTTTTCATTCTTTGACAAAACTGACACCAATCGGTATGAATAAAAACAATGATTTTTCGCTTTTGAATTTGCTGTAAGCTATCTATTTCTTCAAAAGAATGGCTTTTCAGCTGACCAAAACCTGTTGCTGAAATCCCGAAGAAGAAAATGAATAGAATTAGCTTTTTCATTATTTTTTGTGTTTTGCCACAGATTGTATTGAATTTGTCAGGCTGAGCGAAGTCGAAGCACTCGTCCTATTGGAGCGCCCTTCGACTTCGCTCAGGGTGACAATCCAAAAACAATCGTTTTAATCCATAAAATCTGTGGCTAATAAATTCTTACCTCAAAGTATATCGCAATCCCAAAAACCCACGAATCGTTTGATTCTGTCCGTAAACATAAGTTGTGTCAAAAGTCAAACCGTACGGATTATCAGGCGTAACCATTACTTTTCCGTTTGTATCGTATTGTACATTTTTATCAAAAGGATCGTTGGTTCTTGAAATCAAAAACGGATTATTTTGTTTTGGTGTAAAGTTCAGTAAGTTTTTAACTCCGCCATATAATTCAAAGTTCTTCCATCCCGTAAAGGTAAACTGAATATTCTGAATGCTGTACCAAGGCGAATTTGGATTTCTCGGATCATATTCATTCAGTAAAGGCAATTTCATCGGACTATAAACATTTCCTGTATAATCCAACAATAAATTCCAAGGCTCTATTTTATATGAAATGCTCCAGGTTCCCGTGAATCTTTCGGTTAAAAAAGGTCTTTCTGAAATTCCGTCTTCCACATTTTTATTGTCCAAAACTGTTGCTCCAAGAATAAACTTCAAACCATTCGTAAAGTTTAAATCTACATTGGTGCTAATTCCTTGACTGATTGCGTAACCATCAATATTATCATAAATAATTTTATTTGGATCTGTTTCGTAATCTGAAATAATCTTATTACTGAATCTGGTATAAAAAGCTGTTGTTTCTATTCCCATAAAAGTTCCGTTTCCAAAGTTGATCTTCTGAATATAATTCAAATTCACATTTACCGATTTCTCGGGTTTCAAATCATTTTCTATAACAACATCTCTAGAGCCAGTCAAAGCGGCGTGATCTTCAGTAAAAAGATTAACGACTCTAAACCCTGTTCCTGCATTCAGCCTGAAAATCGTGTTTTCATTGGCTTTGAAACGATAAGCAAATCTCGGCGTAAATATTGAACCATGAATGGAGTTATAATCGTATCTCGCTCCCAGCAAAACCTGACTT
The DNA here is from genome assembly GCF_014207905.1 of Flavobacterium notoginsengisoli. Lineage (GTDB taxonomy): Bacteria > Bacteroidota > Bacteroidia > Flavobacteriales > Flavobacteriaceae > Flavobacterium > Flavobacterium notoginsengisoli_A. Next base: position 460,469 of record NZ_JACHLB010000001.1, read on the forward strand.
TTTGGAGAAAAGGTTATTTCGTCCTGAACAAAAATTCCCGGAAGCCAGGTTTTTTCAGCTTCATTTGTTGCAGGCGTGTTATCATCATAATAAGTATATCGGCTTGCAATTCCTGCTAATAAATCATTTCGACCTATTTTTTTATCCCAAGTCAATTGCAGAAAACCTATTTTTTGATTGGCGATGTACGAAGTTGTTCCATAACGGCTGTCCTGATAATGCACGTTTCCTGAAAACGAAAGCATCAGTTTTTCTTCGAATGGCAATTGGTAACTTCCAATTAATTCAGCTCTTTTCGTATAAATGCTTTCGCCATAAATTTCATCTCCGCCACGGTATTTTTTCTCCCAACGAATGTCTCCTCCCCAGCGGTCTTCATACATTCCGCGTGCTGCAATAGTAAAAAGGCGATTATGATTTCGCTGAAAACTCCATTTATTAAAAACCGAAACACGGTCAGAAAGCGTTACATCTGTAAAATTGTCGTTATCCTTATCAATAACCTGATCGTAATTGAAATAATTGATTCCCAAAAGAGAAGTCGCTTTTTTGCCAACATTGAACTTCATTCCCAAATCAAGATTGTTTTCCAAATAAGTTGTGGTAAAATAATCAGCAGAAAACACTGGTGCATTTGTCGGATTCTTGGTAATAATATTGATTAAACCTCCAACCGCTTCACTTCCGTAAAGAGACGAAGCCGGACCTTTTACGATTTCAATTCGTTCCACTAAAGAATTCGGAATTCCAGATAAACCATAAACCGTCGAAAGGCTGCTTACAATTGGCATTCCATCAATCATAACCAATGTATAAGGTCCTTCCAAACCATTAATATGAATATCTCCCGTATTACAAACCCCGCAATTCAACTGCGGACGAACGCCATTTATGTTTTGCAATGCATCATAAATACTCGGTGTTGGATTTTTTTTGAAGAAAACCGGAGAATAAACCTCAACCGGAACGGCACTTTCTAAACGTTTTACAGGTTTTAAAGTTCCTGAAACCACTACTTCATTAAGTTCGTTCTGATCTTCTTTTAATTCAAAATCCAGATTGAGATCCTGATTTTCTAAAACTGTTATTTTCTGGGTCAAAGTTTTGAATCCTGTCGAGGTTACTGCAATTTTATATGTTCCTACTGGAATATTTTCTAATTGATAATGTCCAATAGAATCTGCTTGAGTTTTAAAGTTTGTGTTTAATAAACGAATGTCAATTTCCTGCACAACAGGACTATCTGTAGTTATTTTTCCTGTAATGTTTTGTGAATATATAGATTTAGATGTTATTATTAATATTGTCAAAAATAAATATTTCATTGTTTTAAAATTAAATTTAGACAAAACTAAAAATTAAATTTGACAAACAATGATTCTAGAAACAAAAATTTTCAAACGGATTGAATTCAATATGTTAGATTTTTTTTTTATTTAAAACCATATAAGTTATACAAGAAAATTAAGCCAAGCTTTAAATGAACTTATATAACTTATATGGTTTATTTTCACTTCGTGTAATCTTCGTCGATAAGTTCTTTATTGATAACCGCTCCCGCGAAAGAACCAGTAGAAACCGCAATCGCAACAGATCGCATTGGAGTTGTACAATCACCGCTTGCGAAAACTCCTGATACATTTGTCTTTTGCATGGCATCAACTTTTATTAAACTTTGTTCGTTGAGTTCACAGCCTAAAGCTTCAGGAATTGGACAATGCTGTTCAAAAGGCGGTTTGGCATAAACAGCTTTTACCTCAACTTTTTGCTGATTTTTGAAAACTATATTCTGAATATATCCGTCTTGATGTTCAAAAGATTCTATTTCATCTTCAAAAATCTGAACACCATGATTTTCTAAAGTTTTGGTTTGTTCCAAATTCAGTTCTGATTTTCCATTGGTGCATAATCTAAGATCTTTTGTCCAGTTCGAGATCAGTTTAGCGTATTCGAAACCCATTTCACCATTGGCAATAATGGCGGTTTTTTCGTTTTTAACTTCATAACCGTGACAGTACGGACAATGTAAAACTGAAATTCCCCAGCATTCTGCAAAACCTTTAATTTCTGGAATTAAATCTTTAACTCCTGTTGCAAACAATACTTTTCTGGAAATAAAAACCTCTCCTGATGCTGTAGTTACTTCAAATCTATTTTCTTTCTTAACCGCTTTTACAGCAAGTCCATTGTAGAAATGAACTGTTTTATAAAAATCAACTTGTAATTTGGCTTTCGCCGAAATCACTGCAGGTTTTTCACCGTCATGTGTAATGAAATTATGAGAATGCGGTGTCTGTCTGTTGCAAGGCAGACCGCTGTCGATAACCAAAACCTGGCGCAGAGAACGCCCTAAACTCATTGCTGCGGATAATCCACTGTAGCTTCCGCCGATGATAATTACTTCAAAATTTTGCTGTTCCATATTAATCATGTTTCTTTTTGTGTAATTTGTAATTAATTAAATGTCCAATGATCATTCCGATGCCGCCAAAATAAATCAGATCCAGATGAATCTCCAGAAATAAATCTGCCAAAATACTAATCCAGATTAGGCTCATGGAAACAATCAAAATCGATGAAACCAAAAGAGTTGATTTTTTCGTAATTTTGACAATTGCAAACAAACCTATTGAAGCAAATAGTAAATCGATAATTGGATTGTGACTCAGCCCTAAAGGAAGAATCGTTAAAAGTGGAAAAATCAAACAATGTACGAGGCAAATCGTTGCGCTTGAAATTCCTAAAATATCGTAAAAGGGTGTTGTTAATTTCTTCATTTTGTGTACTTTTACTTAATGCAATTTTGTTGCAAATATACAGATTAAATTCAAATGCAACATTGTTGCGTTAATTTTTTTAATTTATAAAAATGAAAACAACACGTAATACTACCGCGAAAACAGCTGTATTAGAGGTATTTGAGAATTCTAAAACGGCATTATCACATACCGAGATTCAAAAACAATTGAACGATGTCTGCGATCGCGTGACCATTTATAGAATTTTAGATCGTTTGGTTAACGATGATATTATCCACAAAATTTCCAATCTAGACGGAACGGTAAAATATGCAAAATGCAATCATTCGCATCAGCGCGTGCACATTCACAATCATGCACACTTCAGCTGTGAGAACTGTCATGAAATTACCTGTCTTGAAAATGTAAAGCCAAGTTATATTATGCCGCACAACTATAAAGTAAACGAAATAAACTTTACATTATCAGGATTGTGTCCAAAATGTTTGAATTCTAACATATAAATTTTAGACTCGCCTAAAAATATTGTTCCGCGAATATCATTTTTCTATATATTTGTGAAAACAATACATTTACAATGAGTAAATCTTTAGAAGAAGTCTACGAATCGGTTTCTACAGAACATAAAAAAACAGGATTCAGGAAAATATTAGCCTTTTTAGGTCCAGCCTATTTAGTAAGTGTCGGTTATATGGATCCAGGAAACTGGGCAACAGATATTGCCGGCGGAAGCCAATTCGGTTATACTTTGGTTTGGGTTTTATTAATGAGCAACTTAATGGCACTCCTTTTACAGAGTTTAAGTGCCCGTCTCGGAATTGTAACGCAGCGTGATTTAGCGCAGGCTTCCCGAGAAACCTATTCAAAATACATCAACTACATTTTATACTTTCTAGCCGAAATTGCCATTGCTGCCTGTGATTTGGCCGAAGTACTCGGAATGGCAATCGGGATTAACCTGCTTTTCGGAATTCCGCTTTTTGAAGGTGTTTTGATTACGGTCTTAGATACTTTTATTTTATTGTTCTTAATCAATAAAGGAATTCGAAAAATGGAAGCTTTTATTATTGCTTTGGTTGCGATAATTGGTTTTTCATTCATTTTTGAAATGATTTTCGCAGAACCGGAAGTTTCTAAAATTATTGCAGGATTGGTGCCTTCTATTCCAAATTCTGCCGCTTTATACATCGCAATCGGAATTATCGGAGCAACGGTAATGCCTCACAACCTTTACTTACACTCCTCTTTGGTGCAAACCAGAAAATTCGACAGAAGTCCAGCAGGAATCAAACAAGCATTAAAATACAATTTTATCGATTCTACTATCGCGCTAAATCTGGCATTCTTTGTCAATGCAGCAATTTTAATTCTTGCTGCTGCAACATTCCACAAAAACGGAATGTTTGAAGTTGCCGAAATTCAGGATGCTCACAAGTTTCTCGAGCCGCTTTTAGGAAATAAATGGGCGCCAATTTTATTTGCCGTCGCTCTGATTGCCGCAGGACAAAGTTCAACGGTGACCGGAACACTTGCAGGACAAATTGTTATGGAGGGCTATTTACATTTAAGGATTCAGCCTTGGGTTCGTAGAATTATAACACGTTTAATTGCCATTGTTCCTGCTTTGATTGTGATTTGGATTTATGGCGAAGACGTTACTGGAAAGCTTTTAATTTTGAGTCAGGTCATTTTAAGCCTTCAATTAGGTTTTGCCATCATTCCGTTAATTCATTTCGTAAGTGATAAATCGAAAATGAATGGTTTTCATATTTCGAGAACTACTCAAGTTGTTTCATGGATAATTGCTTTGATTATTGTTTCACTAAATGCCAAATTGGTTTATGATGAAATCACTTCGTGGCTTGAAAGCTCAAATCATCCATTAATTCTATGGTTTACGGTTATACCGCTTGCTTTTGGATTCTTAGGTTTATTATTATACATTGTATTTAAACCATTTATTGCCAAAGCGAAATCTAAAAAAGTTATTAATCATTCGCCACACAATCTAAAACTTCATTTTACGCCCAAGGAAAGTAAAAGCATTAAAAATATTGCTGTTTCTGTAGATTTTTCCAGTGCCGACGAAGCGGCTTTAAACAAAGCCTTCGAATTGGGTGGCATCGACACCGAATATACGCTCATTCACATTGTAGAAACGGTTGGAGCATTAATGTACGGCATTCACGTCCACGATCATGAAACTACGATTGACGAGAAATTATTGCTGAAATACAAAGAAATGCTTTCAGAAAAAGGATTTAATATCGAAACCGAACTTGGTTTTGGAAAACCAGCTAAGATAATTCCAGAAATCATAAACAGCGGTAATTTCGACATTCTCGTAATGGGAACACACGGCCACACCGGACTAAAAGATATTCTTTTCGGCACAACGGTAGACAAATTGAGACATAAAATTTCAATACCTTTGTTGATAGTAAAATAGTTGCTAAGGTTCTAAGATACTAAGATTCTGAGATTTTCTTTTGGATTCTTTAAACTTAGAACCTTAGCATCTTAGAACCTTAGAACCTTAGAACCTTAGAACCTCAAAAAAAATGACCTTTTCAGAAGAAAACTACCTTAAATCGATCTATCACTTAACCGCTGCTTTGGAAACGGAAGTGAGTACCAATGCTATTGCTGAAATTATGGAAACGAAAGCTTCCTCGGTTACAGATATGCTTAAAAAACTGGCGGAGAAAGATTTGGTGAATTATAAAAAATACCAAGGAGTTTCTTTGACTGAAAATGGAAAACTGGCAGCCAAAATGATTGTGAGAAAACATCGTTTATGGGAAGTTTTTTTGGTAGAAAAATTAAATTTCAGCTGGGATGAAGTTCATGATATTGCAGAACAGCTTGAACATATCAAGTCGGAACAGCTGATTAACCGTTTGGATGATTTTCTTGGAAATCCAACCGAAGATCCGCATGGAGATCCAATTCCAGATGCGAACGGCCGAATTATTAAGATTGAAAAACACTTGCTTTCTGAATTATCAGATAATCAAACCGGAGTTTGTGTTGGTGTAAAAGATACTTCTTCGGAGTTCTTGAAATATCTAGACAAACAGGGAATTGCTTTGGGTTCTAAAATTGAATTTATTTCCAAAGAATCTTTCGATTTATCGGTTAAAATTAAAGTGAATGATAGAGAATTATCTATTTCAAATAAAATTGCCTCTAACCTATTTGTAAAACTGGTTTAAAACAAAAAATCCCAAAACTCAAGTTTTGGGATTTTTTGTTTAGTCTTTTATGCTATAGAGTATCTTCTGAAAATCTCCTTTAAACTTCTCTTTATTCTCTTTTCCAGACCATGAGAGAATCTTATAAAATGCTTTTTTAGTTTCTACAACACCAATTAAATAATAAATTTCCATATTAGCCTCTTTATCAAAAGCATCAACATCTGCTTCTATAAAGTTGATATCGTTAATTGTTTTTGAAACTGGATTTGAAATAGTCTTTTTCTCCGTGTCTTTTAAGAAATCTTTCATAAAACCATCGTAAAACTCTTTTGCTGAATTGAAATTCAATTCGACCATTTTCAAATCTTCTTTCAAATCATAAATAACAAAACCATAAAGTTCTTTTACTTCACTTGCATATTCTATTGCAGAATCTTCATTTAAACCAATTGTTTTATTCATGTAATCAGGAATGCTTACATTGAAAGTGTGACCAGCTTTATATTCTTTCATTTTGGTCTGAGCCGATGCTGTTACAGAAATTAATGCAACCGTAAGAAGAGTAATTATTTGTTTCATATCTAGATTTTTTATTGTTCTGTATCGTCTTTTGTTTGTTTGTCAATAAACTTAATAATTGTTTTGCTATTTGTCATTATTAAATAACCTGAAAGTGCTTCTAAAAAGTAAAAAATAAGCCACGAAGTTCCAACATAATCTTTAATTAGTTCTTTCTGTTTTACAAATTCATAAATTGAGGAACAAAGTCTAGGAATTGCTTCCACGAAAACAAGAGCTCCAATAACAATTACGGCAATAGAAAGAGCACTTTTGTAGGGAATATTTGCATCTATTCTGTTTTCAGTAAATTTTTGATCGAGTTTCAATATACTAACAATCCACTCTGTTTTAAAAAGAAAAAATCCCGTTACAACAAGATATACAGCAAGAGTCCCAAATAGTATAGCCCAAACAGCAATTAAGCTTTCCCAATTTAAACTTCCTTGTTCGATAAATGAAAATGTAGAAGCAAACTGCGGAATAACATAAATACTATTTATTAAAAGCCACAAACCGATTCCTTTAACAACAATTCTCCAAAACGTTTTAATTTCCATAAAAGTTTAATTTACTAAACAATTCCTTTTTCAATCATTTCCAACATTACTGGCGAAGCGTTTTTAAATGTAGGTGGCTGTTCGATAATACTTCCTGCATTTTTTTTATTGACTTTGAAAGTAACATCATCATTTGTTGTAAACAAAAGCGCTGTTAAAAAAGGCTTTTTAATGTGTGAACCCAAAATCAATAAAGCTTCATCTAAAGTATGAATACTTTCTATTTCTTCTGTTTTGTATCGAAAAGTTAATGAAATCGAGAATGTATTGTCTTCATTGAGAACTAGTCGGAAATAAACATTTTTAAGTTCTGTATCGCCCATTGTTTTGGCTAAAGTTAGTTTAGCGAAAGTTCCGCTTTGGATACTTTCTTTAACTCGTTCACAAAAAAGGGCAAATATTGGTTCGTACATTTTTTTTTAAGGTGCTAAGGTTCTGAGGTACTAAGATGCTAAGTTTTTTTGAATCTTTGTCTTTTTTAACCGCAAAGGTCACAAAGATTTTAGAAAAACTTGCGAACCTTGCGTAGTCCCTAGCGACCTTTGCGGTTAAGAAAATTTTATTTTCCAGTAAATTCTGCTTTACGTTTTTCTAAGAAAGCGGTTGTTCCTTCTTTAAAATCTTGCGTTCCGAAGCATTTTCCGAATGATTTTATTTCGACATCAAAGCCATTTTTACCATCTGTAAAATTAGCATTGATTGCTTTTATCGCTTTTCCGATAGCAAACGGAGCGTTTTTAATGATTTTTTGAGCGATTACATTTGTAAAAGACAGTAATTCTTCCTGAGGCACAACATGATTTACCAGACCATAATCTTTTGCTTGTTCAGCAGTAATCATTGCTGCGGTCATAATTAATTCCATTGCGCGTCCTTTACCAATTAATTGTGGTAAACGTTGTGTTCCTCCATAACCTGGAATCAATCCTAAAGTTACTTCTGGAAGTCCCATTTTGGCGTTATCAGCAGCAATTCTGAAATGACAAGCCATTGCCAATTCCAATCCACCTCCAAGAGCAAACCCGTTAATTGCAGCAATAACTGGTTTCTTAAGTCCTTCAATAAAATCAAAAAGTGATTCCTGACCTTCTGCCGCCAATTGAGCGCCTTCAACAATAGTATAATTGGCAAATTCAGAAATATCAGCTCCAGCAACAAATGCTTTTTCGCCGCTTCCCGTTAAAATAATAACTCGAACATCATCATTTTTACCCAATAATTTGATCGCTTTACTCAAATCGCTAATTGTTGCTTTGTTTAAAGCGTTCAATTTTGTCGGTCTGTTTATCGTAATAGTCGCGATATTTTCTTCAATTGTAATTAAAAGATTCTCGTAGTTCATGACGCTTTTTTTAGGAGTTTGTGATAGGCAAAGAAACTCTAAAAGTGGTTCCTTTCCCGTAAGTTGACTCAAAGGTAATTGTTCCTTTGTAATTTTCGATAATGTTTTTAATAATTCCTAATCCAAGTCCCATACCGCTGGTTTTGGTAGTAAATTTAGGTTCGAAAATTCGTCCAATATCTTGTTTCTGAATTCCGATTCCGTTGTCTTTTACGGCGATTTCAACATTATCGTTTCGTCTTTTTACCGTAACTTCAATAGATTTCTGAAACTGACTTTCCGAAATTGCCTGAGTCGCGTTTTTCACCAAATTGGTAATGACACGAATTAACTGCGTACGATCCATTTTAGAAATAATTTCTTGTTCGTCGCTATGGAAAGAAATATAATCTTCATTGAAAATATCCAAAGCCAATTCGACAACTTCAACAACATTTAGTGTTTCATTTTGCTGCGCCGGCATCGAAGCAAAGTTCGAAAATGCCGAAGCAACTGCAGTCATGGTATCAATTTGCTGAATTAAAGTTTCAGAGTAATCATTCATTTTCTGCTTCACATCAGGATCATTCGGATCAAACTTTCGTTGAAAACTCTGAACCGTCAAGCGCATGGGCGTAAGCGGATTTTTAATCTCGTGCGCCACCTGTTTTGCCATTTCGCGCCAAGCTTCTTCTCTTTCGCTTTGTGCTAATTTTATGGCACTTGTTTCCAGTTTGTCCACCATTCCGTTATACGCTTTTATAAGGAAGTTAACTTCTTTGCTATTCGCTTCCAGAACAATTTTCTCATTTTTCTGATCCAAATTGGTTTCTTCCAAACGGTCAGAAATGGTTTTTAACGATTTTGTGATATAAGTCGAAAGGAAATACGCTAAAGCGAAAGCCACAATCAGCATAAAAGAGTAAACCTGGCTTAAACGAATCAAGAAGGTATTCAACTCATTATCGTAATAACCATCGTCTTCTAAATACGGAAGGTTTAAAATTCCGAGCGGTTTGAATTTTTCGTCTTTTATTAAACTGTATGAAGATCTATTTTTAACTCCATCAATCGTTTTAATGTCTACAAAACGTTTTTCGATTGAAGAACGAACGAGTTTAAGAATATATTCTGGAATTGGCGGGGCAATTTTATCAACTGCAAAAGACTCTTTGGATGATTTTAGCAGTTTTCCGTCTAAACTGTAAATGTTGATTTCAATTTTGTGAATCTGCGCCAGCTCATGAATTTTATCTTTGAAGATTAAATCCAAATTCTGGGTTTTAAGCGGATAAGTTGTAGTAGAAAGAACGTAATTAATATGCTCTTTTACTGCATTTTCTTTTCGTTCTAATCGTTCTTGATGATATTCTTTGGCCTCAGTTTTAAACTGAATAATCGAAATCGAAGCCAATAAAAAAGATGCCACAACAATCAATACAATCATCGACAGGAAAATCCTGGTTCGAAGCGAAAGCATTGTCATTTTGAAGTTTAACATTTTCTTTTTGTTTTGTTGGTTTCAGGTTTCAAGTTTCAGGTTACGTTGCGTCTGGCAACTTGAAGCAAAAAACTATTTTTCCTTTATAGAATTCATAATTTCTTGAAGATCATTATTAAATTTATTTAAAACGACTTCTTTATTCAATTCCTGAGCGTACTCTGATTTTATACGACAAAATACTCTTCCCGAATCCTGATAAAAGTCAAAAGACAGCTTCTCGAGATCTGGTTTCATTTTGTATAAAACAATTTCGTTATAAAATAAACTATCAGAATAGTTTATCGTTAAAGTGTAGATTCCAGCTTCATTAGGAAATGCATTTTGAACTAATTCACTATTCTGAAATATTGGGTATAAATCTATTTTCCAAGTCCCCTGAGATAAATTTATAGATACTTTTTTACTGTCAATATTCTTATCAAAAGATATTTCCACTTTTTCATTTTCAAATTTTGATTGTGCAAATTGCGTCATTGATATTAAAATAAAAAGTATTGTAAATTTATTACGCATAAGATTTTGTTTTATTTGTTTCGGTTAGGTTGCGTCTGGCAACTTGAAACTTGAAACCTGAAACTAAAAAACTATTTCCTTTCTCTAATTCGTTTGTAAAACCTGAACCCTAGCATAATTAAAACCGAAAATAAAATAATTCCGATTACGCCGAAAATCCAGTTGATGGCACTTTTTAAAACTACTAAAAAAACTACGGCAAACAAAATAATCGTTGCGCCTTCGTTCCATAAACGCATAAAATTATTCGAATATTTTACTTCGTCTCTTTGCAGCTGCTTAAAAATCTGATGGCATTTTCCGTGGTATAAATACAACAGAAAAACGAAACATAATTTTACGTGCATCCACGGCATTTTGATCCAAATATGCCCTGCATCTGTAAAAAACAGCATCCAAAAAGCAAAAATACTCGCCAAAACCGCCGACGGCCATGTAATAATATACCACAAACGGTAGGCCATAATTTTGTATTGTGCCTGAAGAATTTCTTTTTCCGGTGATGGTTTTTCATTGGCTTCAATTTGATACACAAACAAACGCACAATGTAAAACAAACCCGCAAACCAGGTAATTACAAAAATAAGATGCAGTGATTTTAAGTAATTATAGTACTCCATTATTATTTTGTTTCAGGTTTCAGGTTTTAGGTTTCAAGTTAATCAACTTTGAGAAAAACTTGAAACTTTAAACCTGAAACAAATTTTATTTAGCCCAATCGTTAATCCAATTCGAAACCGTTTGGCACCATTCGTCATCATCATTCAAGCAAGGAATCGCAAGGAATTCTTCTCCTCCATTTGCTTCAAAATCTTCTTTGGCACGCATGGCGATTTCTTCTAAAGTTTCTAAACAATCCGTAACGAAAGCAGGAGTTACAACCGCAATTTTCTTAATACCTCTTTTAGGCATATTGTCGATTTCAACATCGGTATAAGGTTCTAGCCATTTATCTCCAGCCAATCTCGATTGGAAAGTAACGCAATATTTGTCTTTCGGAATTCCTAATTGCTCAACTACCAAACGCGTTGTTTCGTAACAATGTGTTCTGTAGCAGAATTCAGCTTCTGGAGTTCCAACTTCACAGCACATTTCATTAGTAACAAACTTTTTATGAGATTTTGTTTTATCGGTTTTACGTACATGACGCTCTGGAATTCCGTGATATGAAAACACCAATTGGTCATAGTCATATCCTTGAAGATTCTTTTGAATTGAATCTGCAACATTTTTGATATAATCTGGTTTATTGTAAAATGCCGGAACATCAGAGAATTTCATGTGAGGAAATTTCTTCTTGCGGATTTCTTCTGCCAAAACTAAAATTGTCAAAGTCGAAGCCATCGCATATTGTGGATAAAGCGGAAAAAGTAAAACTTCTGTCACGCCTTGGTCGTTTAATTCTTGTAAACCTTTTTCGATTGTCATAGATCCGTAACGCATCGCAAGAGCAACCGGAACGTTTGATAAAGGCTGTACTTTTTTGTGCATTCTTTCAGAAAGAACGATTAATGGAGAACCTTCTTTCCACCAGATTTTAGAATAAGCATGTGCCGATTCTTCTGGTCTTTTTCTTAAAATAATTCCGCGAACCAATAATGCTCTCAATAAATACGGAACGTCGATTACGTATTTATCCATTAAAAATTCATCTAAATAGGGTTTTACATCTTTTGGAGTTGGACTGTCTGGTGATCCTAAGTTTATTAAAAGTGCGCCTTTCATTATGTGTTTTTTGCTTTAGGCTTTAAGCATTAGGCTTTAAGCTTTTTGTTTGTTTTTAATAATTTCGGCAAAAGTATAATTTGAAACTTTTTCGAAATATGATATTTATTACTTTTTGATTATTATTGAATATTCAAAATTGATTAAACTAATTCGAGAAATTTTTTCACGCAGATTTACACAGATTAAAGCAGATTTTTGCGGAGTAATTCGTGAATTCGTGGCTAATAAATTAAACATTCGCATTAATCGACATCAAATATTTTTTTGGTGTTGTTCCGAATTTCTTCTTGAATGCGGCTATAAAATGACTTCCTGTACTGTAACCTATTTTCAATCCCACTTCATTTACATTATAAGAACCACTGTCTAAAAGTTTTCGGGCGAAATCCATTTTGTAATCGAACAAGAAACCGTAAACCGTATCGCCGTAAATTTGTTTGAAACCCATTTTGAGTTTTTTCAAATTCAAACCAATTTCATCTGCTAATTCTTGCAGTCCTGGAGGTTCGGCCATATTCGCGATTACAATTTCTTTTGCTTTTCTGATTTTCAAAACATTGTCTTCGTCAATCAAAAATGGACATTGTTCGGCATTTGGATCTTCAGTTCTGTTGAAATACAGACTCAACAATTCGTATCCTTTTCCTTTATAATAAAGGTTTTTTATCGATGGATGAAGATTGTAATGAAACAACTGGCTCAGTACAATTGCCATTGACGGACTAATATTTCCTTCGTTATAATACTTCTTATCCTTATTGTCAGGGCTTAGGAAAGTAATATAATCTGCTTCGGCAGAAAATAACGCGTGAAATTTTTTGATCGATACAATTACTGAAATTGCCCACGAGTTTGGAGCCAACTCTAAATTTAGCGGCAATTCTTTCTGTGGATTGTATAAAAGAAGCGATTTTTCCTCTTTCAATTCTAAAGCATAATTACCCTGATTGAACAAGAATTTTGCGTTTCCTTTTATTCCGAAGTGAAACTGTATCAGGCCAGTACCTATTATTTCGTGCTGTGCGTAGAAAGGTTCAGAACCATCATTTTGAAAACGGATCAGTGTAAAGTCGTCTTCAATTTTTATAACTTCTTGAGAACTCATAGCGATATTTTTTTGAAACGAAAATCAAAACAAACTCAAAATGTTATTTAGAATCACTCTAAACTAATCACTTCAAATGAGTTGATTTTGCTACAAAAGTAGCCTTTTTTACTCAAAAACACCTATTTAGGTTCAAAAAAACATACAGCGACATAAAAAGTACTTTTAGCGTTATTTTTATCAATGCTATAGTAATAATTTTGTTGCACTTTTATGAAAGTGAATTTATGGAAAACAATAACGTACCGAAACACCTTTATTTTTACTCAGTTGGTCTGAGTTATAAAAAAGCTGATGCTGAGGTCAGAGGTCAATTTAGTTTGGATGCCGTTGCTAAAACGCGATTGCTCGAACAAGCTAAAAACGAGGGAATAGAAAGCTTAATAGTTACTTCAACTTGCAACAGAACCGAAATTTACGGTTTTGCTGAGCACCCATTTCAATTAATAAAACTTATTTGCGATAATAGTAACGGATCTGTAGACGCTTTTCAAAAAGTGGGTTTCGTGTACAAAAATCAAGAAGCAATCAATCACTTATTTCGTGTTGGAACTGGTTTAGACAGTCAGATTTTAGGTGATTTCGAAATTATATCTCAAATTAAAACTTCTTTTATTCATTCAAAATCAATGAATTTAGCCAATGCTTTTATGGAAAGATTGGTAAATGCAGTGATTCAGGCAAGTAAAAGAATTAAAACAGAAACGGAAATTAGTTCTGGAGCCACTTCAGTTTCTTTTGCTTCTGTACAATATATTTTGAAAAATGTTGAAGATATAAGCAACAAAAACATTCTACTTTTCGGAACTGGAAAAATCGGAAGAAATACGTGCGAGAATTTAGTAAAACATACTAAAAACGAACATATTACTTTAATCAACCGAACGAAAGACAAAGCGGAGAAATTGGCTGGAAAACTAAATTTGATTGTTAAAGATTATTCGGAACTGCATTTAGAACTTCAAAAAGCTGATGTTGTGGTTGTAGCAACTGGCGCGCAAAATCCAACGGTTGATAAAGCAATTTTGAATCTTAAAAAACCTTTGTTGATTCTGGATTTATCAATTCCGAAAAACGTAAACGAAAACGTAGAGGAATTAGAAGGTGTAACTTTAATTCACATGGATTATTTGTCTCAATTGACAGATGAAACTTTGGAAAACAGAAAATTACACATTCCAGCTGCCGAAGCGATTATTGAAGAAATCAAAGAAGAATTTGTTACCTGGATGAAAGGCCGAAAATTTGCGCCTACTATCAATGCGTTAAAAGACAAACTAAACGCAATCAAAGCTTCAGAATTGGATTTTCAAAGCAAAAAAATCGCCGATTTTAACGAAGAACAAGCTGAAATTATCAGTAACAGAATCATCCAAAAAATCACTACACATTTTGCAAATCATTTAAAAGACGACGATACCATGGTTGATGAAAGCATTGAATGGATCGAAAAAGTCTTCAAAATAAAAGCATCTTAAATAAAATTTAAACCATATAAGTTATATAAGTTCATTTAAAAACTGTGTTTTACCCAAACTGCTTAAATTTACTTGTATAACTTATATGGTTCAAAAAATAAAACATGGCTGAAAAAACAATCAGAATTGGAACGCGCGATAGCGAATTAGCACTTTGGCAAGCACACACTGTAGAGAAAAAACTAAACGATTTAGGTTATAAAACTTCAATTGTTGCGGTAAAATCTCAAGGTGATATTATTCTGGATAAGCCACTTTATGAATTAGGAATCACTGGAATTTTTACCAAAACGCTTGACATTGCCATGATTAATGGTGATTGTGATATCGCTGTGCATTCAATGAAAGATGTTCCAACAGCTTTGCCAAAAGGAATTGTTCAGGCCGCAGTTTTAGAAAGAGCCAATGTTCTGGATATTTTAGTCCATAAAGGAAATCCCGATTTTACAAATCCAAGTACCATTGCGACGGGAAGTTTACGTCGTCAGGCACAATGGTTCAATAAATATCCTAATCATACTGTAGTTGATTTACGTGGAAACGTGAATACTCGTATGCAAAAACTCCAAGACAATAATTGGGACGGAGCTGTTTTTGCCGCTGCAGGTTTGGAACGCATTAACTTAAAACCTGAAAATTACATCAATTTAGATTGGATGATTCCTGCACCAGCTCAAGGCGCAATGCTTGTGGTGGCAATGGAAAATGACAATTATACATTGGATGCGCTTTCACAGTTGAATGATATTGAAACCGAAATCTGTACCTATATCGAACGTCAGTTTTTAAGAACGCTTGAAGGCGGATGTACAGCACCAATTGGATCTTTGGTTACTTATAATGAAGATGAAGACACTTTACATTTTCAAGGTGTTTTACTTTCTATTGACGGAAAACAAAAACTGGAAATCAACAAAACCGTTGATATTTCGGAATGGAAAAAACTAGGTTTTAACTGTGCTCAGGAAATCTTGAATAATGGTGGAACGGAATTAATGAAGCAGATTAAAGAATCCCTGAAAAAATAATGGCAAACCAAGTTCAAATAGTATCTACTAAAATATTATCACCTCTTCATAAACAAGAGCTAATGAAATATGGCGTTGAATTAATCGAAGCCGATTTCATTAAAACCGAAAACAAACCTTTCGAGTTAAAAGACCTCAACGAAAGTCTGATTTTTACAAGTCAGAATGCCGTTCATAGTGTTTTATCAAATCCAAAATCAGAAGAATTAAAGAAAAAAAACGTGTATTGCGTTGGAACTAAAACCAAAGCTCTTTTAGAAGAAAACGGGTTTAATGTTGTGGCTTATACAGGTTACGCTTCAGATTTAGCAGAAATTATCACTTTGATTTACGGAAATGAGAGTTACACTTTTTTCAGTGGAAATTTAAGAAGAGACACTTTACCTGAAGCTTTAAAAGAAAACGGAATTAAATTCAACGAAATCCAGGTTTACGAAACTACGCTTCAACCTCAAAAATTAAAAGCAAATCCAGAAGCGATTTTGTTTTTTAGTCCGTCTGGAGTTAAAAGTTACTTGAAACACAATACTATAAACAAACAAATTTGTTTCTGCATTGGTGATACAACCGCAGAAGCTTTGCATAAAATCACAAAAAACATCATCGTTGCAGATCAGCCAACAATTGAAGATGTGATCGAAGATGTGATTCACGAATACAAGTAATGTTTAAGACGTCCTGCAAGGTTTTCAAAACCTTGTGAGTATAAATATAAATAAACAATACCTACAAGGTTTTGAAAACCTTGCAGGAAAAACAAATACGAAATGTTAAAAAACGACTTATTTTTAAGAGCATTAAAAGGAGAAACTGTTCAACGTCCGCCGGTATGGATGATGCGTCAGGCAGGAAGATATTTACCAGAGTTTAGAGAACTGCGTGATAAATATGATTTCTTCACACGTTGTGAAACTCCGGAATTAGCTGCTGAAATCACTGTACAGCCTATTCGCAGAATCGCTCCGGACGCTGCAATTTTATTCTCAGATATTTTGGTAGTGCCTCGCGCGATGGGAATTCATGTAGAATTAAAAGACAATTTGGGACCAATTATTCCAAATCCGATTCGTTCTTTGGCAGATGTTCACAAAGTTTATGTTCCAGATGTAAATGAAACACTAGGTTACGTTTTTGATGCTGTAAAATTGACTAAAGAAATGCTGAACGACGAAGTGCCATTAATTGGTTTCGCTGGTTCGCCTTGGACAATTTTCTGCTACGCTGTTGAAGGAAAAGGTTCTAAAAGTTTTGATACTGCAAAAGGATTCTGTTTCTCAAATCCAGCTGCTGCGCATACTTTATTGCAAAAAATTACAGACACAACTATTCTATATTTAAAAGAAAAAGTAAAATCGGGTGTAAATGCCGTTCAGATTTTTGATTCTTGGGGAGGAATGCTTTCTCCTGTTGATTATCAGGAATTTTCATGGAAATACATCAACCAGATTGTTGACGCTTTAGCCGATATCACTCCGGTTATTGTTTTCGGAAAAGGATGCTGGTTTGCACTTGGCGACATGGGTAAAAGCCGTGCTTCTGCTCTTGGAGTAGATTGGACTTGTTCTGCAAGAAATGCTCGTTACTTATCAGGAGGAAATATCACTTTACAAGGAAATTTTGATCCATCAAGATTGCTTTCTCCAATTCCGACGATTAAGAAAATGGTTCATGAAATGATCGACGAGTTCGGAAAAGATAAATATATTGTAAATTTAGGTCACGGAATTTTACCAAATATCCCTGTAGATCACGCAAAAGCGTTTATTGACGCAGTGAAGGAATACGGGAATTAGTATTTCAGCTCCGATTGGCATTCCTGCAAGGTTTTTAAAACCTTGTAGGTTTAAAAGTTGTTTTTATATTTACAGTAAAAACTTACAGTAAATTAAAAATGAAACTTGAAGTATTGAAAAAAGATTGTTACTATCATATTTACAACCGAGGAATTAATGGAACAAATATTTTTGAAAATGACGTTAATAAAATTTATTTCTTAAAACAATTAGCAAAATATTTGGAGAATAAGATTTCCATTTTTGCTTATTGTTTAATGAATAATCATTTTCATTTAGTTATTCGGTTGAACACAGAAGAAAAAGAAGTTACTCAAGCATTTTCAAACTTGTTTAATTCTTATGCAAAGGCATTTAATAGACAGACTAATAGAACAGGAAGTTTGTTTGAAAAACATTTTAAAAGAATAAGCTTAAAAGATGAAAACTATTTAAGACAATTGATTGTTTATGTTCATTTAAATCCGAAATATCATTTCGATTTGGATTTTACCAACTTCAAGTTTTCATCTTATCAAACCTTTTTATCAAATAAAGAAACAAAAATAGAACGAGATGAGGTTTTAGATCTCTTTGGGGATTTTGAAAATTTTGTCTTTTGCCATAATCAGAAAAATGATTTTTTAAATGAAACTTATATTTTTGAATGATTTAGGTTTTCTTACAAGGTTTTTAAAACATTGTAAGTATAAATAAAGTTTGCTATTTAAATTTTACAACAATACCTACAAGGTTTTGAAAACCTTGCAGGAGACTCAAAAAATATGCTCAACAAAGGCTTAAGAGATGAAGAAAAAATAAGAATTGATAACGTGCTCAAAACGTTACGAACTCTTGTTTATGTTCCTTATCCTTTAAACAATCTGGAAAAAGAAAAAATTGAAGATCAACTAAAAGAAATTGGGCTGAATCTCGAAACTTTATCCAACCAAACAAATCAAGAATTAATTACATTATTAATGCGTCTTCATTTTGATTGGGAACATTTAGAGCAATTCGGAGATATTTTAATCGAATTCTCTAAAGAAGAAAATTATAATTTTACCGATAAAGCTTTGGCTATTTATCAATTTATCCAACTTGAGAGCAAGGTTTTTTCTTTTGGAATTAACACTAAAATTGCTTCGGCGAAAGCCAAAAAATAATTGCAATGAAAGACCAATTTTACGCATACATACAACAATTACAAGATCAAATCTGTGCTGGATTAGAAGCCGTTGACGGAACTACAAAATTCCGTGAAGACTTATGGAAACGTTCAGAAGGCGGTGGCGGAAGAACGCGCGTTATTGAAAACGGATCGGTTTTCGAAAAAGGCGGTGTAAACATTTCTGCCGTTCATGGAAAATTGCCCGATACCATGCAAAAAATGTTTGGTGTTGGCGAAGCCGATTTCTTTGCTTGCGGACTAAGTTTGGTTATTCACCCGAAAAACCCAATGGTTCCTACTGTGCACGCCAATTGGCGTTATTTTGAAATGTATGACGAATCTGGAAAAGTAATCAATCAATGGTTTGGTGGCGGACAGGATTTAACGCCTTATTATTTGTTCGAAGAAGATGCAAAACACTTTCATCAAACTTGTAAAACGGCTTGCGACAAACATAATCCAGAATTTTATCCGCTTTACAAAAAGAAATGTGACGAATATTTCTGGAATGCACATAGAAACGAAGCACGCGGACTTGGTGGTTTATTCTTTGATTATTGCAAAGCAAATGAACAAATGTCGATGGAAAACTGGTACGATTTTGTAACCGAAGTTGGAAATAGTTTCCTTGAAGCTTATGTTCCAATTGTTGAAAGAAGAAAAAATCTGGAATATACGTCTGAGAATAGAAACTGGCAGGAAATTCGTCGTGGCCGTTATGTTGAGTTTAATCTGGTTCATGACAAAGGAACTTTATTCGGTTTAAAAACGAATGGAAGAATTGAAAGTATTTTAATGAGTTTGCCTCCTCATGTGCAATGGGTTTATGATCATCATCCAGAAGCAGGAAGTGTGGAAGAAAAATTGATTAATGTGTTGCAGAATCCGATTGATTGGGTTTAATTTTCCATCACAAAAATTTATATAACCAATAGAAACATAGATTTAAAGACCTATCTTAGAGGAGATTTTAAAAAATCACATTTTTTCACACAATGCTATGTGATTTATTTTGAAGGAAATGTCTTTTTTTAAGCAAATCCAAAAACTATGTTTCTATGTGTTTAAAACTAATTTACTCTACATTCTTTATTAGCATTTTTGGATGTTTCGCCCAAAACGATTCCATACGAAATCCCTATTTTAAAACCTACAACGATAAAATTACGGCAAGCGTTTATTATTTAGACACCTCCAATAGTTTTCAGATTGCTTCAGACAATCCTGAAACCAAAATGTATGTCGATCTCATTCCGAATCGAAGAGAACAGATTGGTTTTAACTTAAATTATAAAATTATTGACGTTGGTTTTGGTTTTGCGCCTAAATTCCTGAGTCAGAATAAAGGCGATTCACATTCTAAACATTTCAATTTCAGTACCCGTTTTTATTTAAAAAAATGGATGCAGTCGTTTACTTTCATTAATCAGAAAGGGTTTTATATCAAAGATGATAACATTACGGCTCAATTGCCTGACATGCGAACGACCAAAATAGGCGGAACAACAGCATACGTTTTCAATGATAAATTTTCTTTTAAAACACTGGTCAGTCAAAATGAATGGCAGACCAAAAGTTCTGGAAGTTTCGTTCCTACTTTCTCTTTTTATTACACCAATCTGGATTTAAATACTCCAGATTCATCGCCTGGAGATATTTATGTTTTCACATTAGCTCCGTCCTATTTCTATAATTTTGTGATTAGCGATCGGGTTTTAATTGGCGCTGGATTGGCGCTGGGTGCTGGACTGAATGTAATTGACAAAGATACCTCAGCATTATATCAGGCCGACTTCAATTTAAAACTGGCTTACAACAAAGACCGTTTCTTTGCTTTCGCAACTCTCAACACCATCAGTTTTGCTCAGGATGATAAAGTCGATCCGAGATTAAATGATAATATCGTAACCTTAAAAATTTCTGCAGGTTATCGATTCGATCCTCCCAAAAAAGTAAAAGAAGTTTATGATAAAGTCAATGAGAAAATCGGACTTTAAAAAAGCTATCAACTCGTAATCAATAAGTTGTAAAAATTGCTTAAATTACATGGATTTACAAAACTTAAATTCATTATTATGGCAAATGTGAACCAGGAACAATTAAATCGGATGCATTTTGGAAAAGGATTTATCGCTGCATTAGATCAAAGCGGCGGAAGCACACCAAAAGCATTATTGCAATACGGCGTTCAAGAAGACAGCTATTCTAACGACGAAGAAATGTACACTCTTGTACATGAAATGAGAACTAGAATTATTAAAAGCCCCGCTTTTGACAGCGAATATATTCTCGGTGCTATCTTATTTGAAAATACCATGGATCGTAAAATTGATGGTTTGTGGACTGCCGATTATTTATGGGAGAAGAAAAATATAGTTCCGTTTCTAAAAGTAGATAAAGGACTTGCTGATCTCGCCAGCGGTGTTCAATTAATGAAACCCATTCCGAATCTGGATGAATTGCTGACAAGAGCTGTGGAACGAAATGTTTTTGGAACTAAAATGCGTTCCGTAATTAAAGAAGCAAATCCTGACGGAATCCGCGATATAGTAGAACAGCAGTTCAGAGTTGGTTTGCAGATTTTCGAAAAAGGATTGATTCCAATTATTGAGCCTGAAGTTGATATTTACAGCGCTGACAAAGAAAAATCAGAACAGATTTTGAAAAACGAAATCATAAAACAACTGAATGCTCTTGACAAAGAAGTAAGAGTAATGCTGAAATTATCGATTCCGACAGTAAATAATTTTTATGGAGAATTGATAACAGATCCGCATGTGGTTCGGGTTGTGGCATTGTCAGGCGGATATTCTCGTGATGAAGCCAATATCAAGCTCGCTCAAAACCACGGATTAATTGCCAGTTTTTCAAGAGCCTTGTCTGAAGGCCTTAGCGCAGGTCAATCTGATCAAGATTTTAATGCTGTACTTGGTGAAACCATAAAAACCATTTACAAAGCTTCCATTACATAAAAGCCATTTCCTAAATAAAAAAATCCCCGAAATGAATTGTTTCGGGGATTTTTGTTTTTGAAATTTATTTTGAATCCATCATTTCATCTGCCAAATCTAATGTCTGTAAAATGATGTTTTTATTGTTTTGTAAAGAATTCAATTTAATCACAAATTTAAATTTATTGTCAACCAGCTTTTTAGGAGATTCCATTGTAAAATCTGAAAATTGGGCTGCAATTTTATTCAGTTTATTCAATTCGTCTTCGTTAGTATTTGTCCCAAAAGCTCTTACTGTCTGAGAAATATTTAGTTTCCCGAAAATGGCATTTTTGCCTAAATCTTTCTTTGTTTCTTTCACAAAAGAACCGCTTCCTTTACTAAAATAATCCAAAGTATTACTCACTACAACAACGTCTTTGTCTTTCAGAATGTAAATATCTCCATATTCTTTAGTTCCTAAAATCTGGTAATAATTTCCATTTTGAACCAAAACTTTTTTACGAACGCCTAACTGTAACAATTTGTCTCCAAAAGTTGGATGTGTGGATGTAAAAACTACCGAAAACAACGGAATTGTTTTCTTCACTTTCTCCTCTGTTACTTTTTCTTCATAATTATCGTCATAACCATATTTCTTGCTCATTACCTCAACTTCTTTCACATCGTATAAAAAAGCGCTTAAATCACCATCAAAAAGCTTTGCTGTGGCTTCTTCGTCAACAATGGTAGAAATTAAATCTGTAATAACTAAAATATCCTCTTTTGCAAACTTTGGATTCTGAAACATATCTGTCATTAAAGCAGGAAACTTTTCTAGCGCTGCTTTAGTATTAATGTGATAAGACATATAACCTAAAGGTTTCTCAGCTGGGAAATAATTAAAGATATTTCTATTGATTTTTCGATCTCCAATTTTGCTCACAACTTCAGCAATCTCTTTAGAATATTCTACAATTTCTTCGATTCTGGCGTTATCATTATCAAAATAGAAATCAAGATTTACCCCTTTTACAAAATTTCCGAAATTCTTCTGCATCGGAAGATAATTGTTAAAACCTCCAAACAAAGACATTGGATAACTGTAAGCAGAATATAAAGTCGAAATCATACCGCCGTAATCTACCCAAGATGAAATATCTGCTGCCACATTAATCTTAGAAGAAGTTGGAGCCGTAAAACCATTTTCGAATAATTTTTTGATAATCTCACTTTGGCTTTCTGCTAACTTTTTATCAAATTCTGCTTGTTCGGCAGTATATTCTTCGTACGGATTTCCATCGTATAAATATTCGTCTGCAGGATCACTAAATACAACTGGTTCGGTATTGGTTGCTGGTTCTGCAATTTTCGGAGAATTAGGAACAGACATTGTTGGAACATCCCTTACAGGTATTTCTCCGATAGTGTCTTTTTCATAATAATCTACTACAGAAACAGAATCCATTGCGGCAGCCGAAGTCGTTTTATCATAAAATTTTGTTGGGAGTCTTTTTGTTAATTCAAACACAACCAAATGATTATCATTCCACGCAAAAGTTCTTTTTACTCCATTTGGCGTGAAAACAGCATATTTTTCAAAATCCTGAATCGAACCATTATTTCCGTTAGCTCCCTGTTTTTCAATCAAATATTTCGTAACAGCTTCTTTGCTTTTTATTGGAATAGTAACCTGATAAAATGGAACACTGTCTAAAAAATTTCCATGAACGGTTATTTTTTGATCTAATTGAATAATATCGGTATATTTTCTAAGATCAAAATCAGGTTTTTTACTGATGTATTTCGTAATAATCGGATGATTTAAAACAGCATCAACGCTTACTTTTTTAGAAAGCTGATTTCCATTAAATTGCACAAAATAGTCGTATCTATTTGGATTCGCTTGACCGAAAGTAAAATACGTGGCGAATAGAAAAATTAAAGTGTAGAAATGCTTCATAATTAAGGCGTTAATTGGATGGTATTATTCATTAATGTTGATTTCTTAAAAACGCTGTACATACTTTGTTTTAAGAAAACGGTTTTCTTGTTTTTCGAAATCTTGCTGTTGGCGTTATCTACTGCTGCAATATCTTTATCAAAAGTATAGATAGCAGTAATTGTAGCCTCTTCAAGATCTTTCTTTTTCTTCGGATCATTGACTACTTTTTCTGGAACTGGATATGAAGCTATTCGCTGAAAATTTTTATCGCTTCCGCTAAAGTGAATTTGATCGCGCTGATTATTGATAGTGTTTACAACGGCATTTAATGCTTTCAGGTTGGCATAATTGAGTTTGATAATAAAGACATAATTATCAAAATCTGTTTTGGTTGATACATTCGAAATTCCGTCAATCTTTAAAGCTTTGTTCTTAAAATCTTCCAGTTTTTGAGTGATTTCCTGTTCGTTCGGAATTTTCACTCCATCAACTTCTTCCAGAAAAATAGCCGATTTGGTCTTAAACCAGGATTTCGAAAAATCAATCATCAAAGTATATTCACCACTTTGGTCATCATGGTGTTTAATTCTTTCTGTAATCTCAAAACAGCTTGTTAAGAGCAAACAGCAAAATAAAGCGAGAATTTTCTTCATTTTACAAATTTAGATGGAAATATTTTAAAAACCATGCTTTAATTCAAACAATAAAAATCTAAATTTTTAGATAATATTAACGGATTCTAGAGCAGGCTAAATGCCTTATTATGTTCCTTTTTCTTTAACTTTGCGCCACTCATTAAAATGTGAGATAAACTTCAAAAAAAATAAAAAACAACTTCATTTTAGAAACAAAGATTACGCAATCTAAAATCTAAAATCTAAAATCTAAAATTATATGTTCCCATTACAAAGAGGCAGAAGATTAAGAGTAAATGAATCCATTCGTTCTTTAGTTCGTGAAACCAGTTTAAGTCCATCGGATTTTATGTTTCCAATGTTTATCGCTGAAGGAGAAAATGTAAAAGTCGAAATTCCGTCAATGCCGGGAATTTTCAGAAGATCTATAGATTTAACGGTTGAAGAAGTAAAAGAACTTTATGATTTAGGAATTCGCGCCGTAAATATTTATGTAAAAGTGAGCGAAAACCTAAAAGACAATACAGGAAAAGAAGCTTGGAATTCTAACGGATTAATGCAGCAAGCTATTCGTGCTATAAAAGCCGCTTGTCCAGAAATGATCGTAATGCCAGATGTAGCATTAGACCCGTATTCTATTTACGGTCACGACGGAATTATAACAAATGGTGATGTAGAAAACGACAGCACAGTTGATGCTTTAGTAAAAATGGCCGTTTCGCACGCAGAAGCTGGTGCCGATTTTGTTGCGCCAAGCGATATGATGGACGGACGCGTTTTACGTCTTCGCGAAGGTTTAGATGCGGCAGGATTTCAGAATGTTGGAATTATGAGTTATTCTGCTAAATATGCTTCTGCTTTTTATGGCCCTTTTAGAGATGCTTTAGATTCTGCTCCAAGAGAAGCTGATGTTGTTGTTCCAAAAGACAAAAAAACATACCAAATGGATTATGCTAATCGCATCGAAGCGATTAAAGAAGCTTTGTCGGATGTAGAAGAAGGTGCAGACATGGTGATGGTAAAACCAGGAATTGCTTATTTGGATATTGTTCGCGAAATAAAAAATACTGTACATGTTCCTGTTACTGTTTATCAGGTTTCTGGAGAATACGCCATGATTAAAGCAGCATCTGAAAGAGGCTGGTTAGACCACGATAAAATTATGATGGAACAATTAATGTGCATCAAACGTTCGGGTGCTAACCTTATTTCAACATATTTTGCGAAAGAGGCTGCAATCTTTTTAAATAAGTAATTAATTACAAAAAAAACATATATTTTAGCGCCACAAATCTAAACTAGAATATATGAAAAATCTATTACTTTCTTTTATGATGCTTACTGGCTTAACCTCAGTAGCACAAGACATTAAATTTAAAAAAGACAAAATCAGCATTGATGGAACCGAGGTTGCCATTCTGGACAAAGTAAAAGTAAATTACAAAATCTTATCTCTAGACAGCAGACCTATCTTTTCTATAGAAAGAAAAAGTGCTTTGATGGCAGACGGATCAACATTTTATTGGTCAGTTCTTACTGATTTAAGTAATAATAAAACAAATGAAGTAGTTGATTACGGTAAAGATCAAGGTTTAAGTTTTCAAAAAACGATTGTTGCCAGTGTTTGTAATGACAAATACAAATTTATCAGTTCGGCAGGAATCGATGAAAAAGGAGTTTTAGAATTTATAAACGGAACTCCAACCGACATTGAGAAAGTAATTGCAGATGCCAATCAAAAAACAGTTGATCAGTTAAAAACTGAAATGGATGCTATGGCAGCTTTAAAAATAAAAGTAACAGACGGAGTTATTTACCAAAAACAGGACGTTTTAAAAGAAAACGGTGTGGTGCAAGATTACGTGAAAATTGGAAGCGTAGTAAAACAAAACATTACATTTATGGCAAACTGGCCTCCTAGTTTAGTTTACATGGTAAATTCTGTATTTACAACTGTAGATAACAACAACAGAGAGCAAGTAAGAGTTAGAGAAATTGGTGGTTGGTATGCTACTAAAACAGGTTATGCTAATCCGAAAACGGGTAAAAATATTAAAGACGAGATTATTACTGCAGACAATAAATATTTCCCTTTAAAAGGAACACTTACTGATACTGAAAAAATTAATCTTTCTTTTTCTAAAGGAGATAAAGATTTACTTGAAAAACAAATTGTAGCAAAATTACTTTACAATGGCTACAAATTTGAAGCAATGAAATAATATTAAAATATGAATAAAGCAGTATTTTTAGCTGCTGTTTTAGCTTTTGCCTCTTGTAAAAAAGAGAGTTCTGAAAAAACAGACCAAACAAACGAAACCTATTCTGAAGGAGAATCGGCGAAAGCCAAAACACCAGAAGAATTAGGAAAAGAACTTTTTGAAGGAACAGGAAATTGCTTTGCATGCCATCAGCCAGATCAAAAAGTGATTGGTCCAAGTATTAAAGAAATTGCCAAAATCTATAAAGACAAAAATGGCAATATCGTTACTTTCTTAAAAGGAAATGCAGAACCAATTGTCGATCCGAGTCAGTTTGCGGTTATGAAGACCAATTTTGCAATCACTCAGGCAATGTCTGATGAAGAACTTAAAGCTATTGAAACTTATATCAACAGTCATCTAAAATAATTAACTTTTTTTACAATATTAAGAGCTGTCTCAACAATTGAGACAGCTCTTTTTGTTTTAATGAATTATTAATTCTATATCAGAATTATCATTCCGTAGGAATGTTTGATCGGTAGAAAAAAATGTTGACACGCCGTATTTACGTTCCATAGGAACGTTTGAAAATTATATCCTCAAAATACAAAACCACAATCAAACGTTCCTACGGAACGTAAAACATCAAATCAATATAATTTTTTCTACCGATCAGATGTTCCTACGGAACAGATTACATTGCAACAAAAAAGCTGTTTCAAAATTGAAACAGCTTTTTTTATAATTCATTAAAAATTACCAAATTTTAACCCTTTTTTCTGGTTCTAAATACATAGGATCTCCTTTTTTGATTCCGAAAGCCTCATAAAAAGAATCTAAGTTTTTAATTGGCACAACCGCTCTGTACATTCCTGGAGAGTGCGGATCTGTCTTAACTTGACTTTTAATTGCTTCATCACGAGATTTTGTTCTCCAAACAGTAGCCCAAGAAATGAAGAAACGCTGTTCTGGAGTAAATCCGTCGATTAGACCTGGATTTCCGTGTTTTTTCAAATACAACTGTAAACCATCGTAAGCAGCATTGGTACCACCTAAATCTCCGATGTTTTCACCTAATGTAAATTTACCATCCACATGAATTCCAGGAAGTGGCTCTAAAGCGCTATATTGAGCAGCAAGTTCACCTCCAAGAGCAGTAAATTGTTTTAAATCTTCAGGAGTCCACCAGTCAACTAAGTTTCCGTCAGCATTGTAACGTGCTCCAGAATCGTCAAAACCGTGAGAGATTTCGTGACCGATTACAGCTCCGATTCCACCATAATTTACAGCTTCATCAGCTTGATAATTGTAGAAAGGTGGCTGTAAAATTGCAGCTGGGAATACAATTTCGTTATAAGAAGGATTGAAATAAGCGTTTACCGTTTGCGGAGACATTCCCCACTCCGTTTTGTCAACTGGTTTACCTAATTTTGCCAAGTTTTCTGAGTAAGCCCATTTTGATAAGTTTTTCATGTTATCAAAATAAGTACCGCCTTCGTTTACATTTTTAAGTTCTAGTTTAGAATAGTCTTTCCATTTATCAGGATATCCAATCTTAACAGTCAATTTATTTAGTTTTTCAATCGCTTTAGCTTTAGTTTCTTTAGACATCCAAGGCAAAGCGTTGATTCTGTTTTCGTAAGCCAGCATTACATTCGCAATCATGTCTTTTGCTTTTGCTTTTGCTTCAGCAGGAAATAATTTTTCTACATATAATTTTCCTAAAGCTTCTCCCGTTGCTC
Source organism: Flavobacterium notoginsengisoli (assembly GCF_014207905.1). GTDB lineage: Bacteria > Bacteroidota > Bacteroidia > Flavobacteriales > Flavobacteriaceae > Flavobacterium > Flavobacterium notoginsengisoli_A. The sequence goes on from NZ_JACHLB010000001.1 coordinate 488,619, forward strand.
CATTAATTACTTGTAAAGCTACTTCTTCACGAGGACGTTGTTTTAAAGCTCCAGTTAATGTTTTTCCGTAGAAATCAAAATTAGCATTTTCAATATCTGTCGTTAAAGTTGAAGCAGTTTTGTTTAACAATGACCATTTCAAATACTCTTTCCAAGCTTCTACTTTCTTTTCTGTAAAAGTCTTTTCTAAAGCGATCATATAACGAGGTTGAGCAACATTTACAGTATCTAATTTTGCCATTCCGATTCCAGCGAAATATTTCTCCCATTGAATAGATGGCGTATTTTTTTTCAAATCAGCAACAGCCGTTGGGTTGTATTGTTTTCTTCTGTCTCTTCTTTCTACACGATCTAATCTTGGTGCAGACATTTCAACTTCTAAAGCTAAAATTTGTTTAGCACTTTCTTTTGCTTTTGCTGGAGATTCTCCAATATATTGCAACATTCTAGCAACGTGAACTTCATATTTTTCACGTTTTTCTTTAGAATCTTTATCGTCTGAATTGTAATAATCTTTATCAGACAAACCTAATCCTCCTGGACTTAATGTTACCGAATTTTTATTACTGTTTTTAGCATCAGCGCCAACGTAAACTCCGAAGAAACCAGATCCTCCTGCAAGCTGCATTTCAGTAATATAGTTTTGAAGATCTGCTACATTTTTAATTGCGTCAATTTTCTTCAAATAAGGCTGAAGTGGCGTAACGCCTCTTTTGTTTCTTCCAACAGTATCTAAAATAGTGTTGAATAAAGCAATTGCTTTACCCTGATCAGTGTTTGATTTGTACTTTGGATCTTTTGAGGCTGCTTTTAAAATAGCAAGTGCATCGTTATCTGTCTTTTGACGAAGTTCATTAAAACTTCCCCAAGAATTACGGTCACTTGGAATTTCTGTTTTATCTAACCAGGCACCGTTTACATAACGGAAAAAATCCTGACTTGCACTAACTTTAGGATCCATGTTGGAAACATTAATTCCCGGTTCCTTTGGCTTTGCATTTTGTGCCTGTACTGCTGTTAACGAGAACATTGCAGAAACCACACAAAACATAGGTTTAGAAAGCTTTTTAATCATTTTTATTTAGTGTTTTAGTATATTTACAAACATATTGTTATTATTTCTAACTCTGTGTTAAAATTTTCGAATAATTAACCTAAAAATATATTTGACGGTTTTTGTAATGTATTCAAATAAAAAAACGGCACTATTTTAGCGCCGTTTTTTATTTATTATTTGATTACCAGATTTTAACTCGTTTTTCTGGTTCAACATACATTTTGTCTCCTTTTTTAATGTTGAAAGCATTGTAGAAAGCATCAACATTCTGAATTGGCACATAAGCTCTGTACATTCCTGGAGAGTGTGGATCTGTTTTTACTTGATTTTTGATTGCCTCATCTCTAGTTTTTGTTCTCCAAACTGTAGCCCAAGAAATAAAGAAACGCTGTTCTGGAGTAAATCCGTCAATTAAACCTGGATTTCCTTTTTCTTTCAAGTATAATTGAAGACCGTCGTAAGCAGCATTAATTCCACCTAAATCTCCAATGTTTTCACCTAAAGTAAAATTACCATCAACGTGTACGCCTGGCAATGGCTCAAGTGCACTGTATTGATTTGCTAAAGCAGTTCCTAAAGCTGTAAATTGTTTTAAGTCTTCTTCTGTCCACCAGTCAACTAAATTTCCGTCAGCATTGTAACGTGCACCAGAATCATCAAAACCGTGAGAGATTTCGTGTCCGATTACAGCTCCGATTCCACCATAATTAACCGCTTCATCGGCTTGATAATTATAGAAAGGTGGTTGTAAAATTGCCGCTGGGAATACAATTTCGTTGTAAGATGGATTGTAATAAGCGTTTACAGTTTGTGGAGACATATGCCATTCTGTTTTATCAACTGGTTTAGGCAATTTATCTACACTTTTCTTAAAGTTCCATTTTGCTAAGTTTTTCATATTATCAAAATAGTTTCCTCCCTCAGCAATACTTTTAATTTCAAGAGCAGAATAATCTTTCCATTTATCAGGATATCCAACTTTGATCGTAATTTTATTTAGCTTTTCGATTGCTTTTGCCTTTGTATCTTTAGACATCCAAGTTAAATTGTTAATACGATTTTGGTAAGCCGTAATAACATTATGAATCATATCTAGAGCTTTAGCTTTAGCTTCAGCTGGAAAAACTTTCTCCACATAAAGCTTTCCAAGAGCTTCACCAACTGTTCCGTTAACTAGATTTAATGCTCTTTCTTCAGCAGGAAGCTGCTTAATTGCTCCTCTTAATGTTTTGCTGTAAAAATCGAAATTAGCTTGGTCAATTTCTGTAGTCAATTGGCTAGCTGCACCGTTTAGAAGATCCCATTTTAGGTATTCTTTCCATTGAGCTACTTTATTTTCTTTAAAAACAGTTTCTAAAGCGGTCATGTATTTAGGCTCAGAAACAATTACCGTTTCTAATTTCGTAATTCCCAAACCTGCAAAATATTCATTCCATTTAATTGCTGGAGTCAATTTCTGAATTTCAGCAATTGTCATCGGATTGTATTGCAAACGGCTATCTCTTCTTTCAACTCTGTTTAATCTTGGTTTAGACAATTCTGTTTCTAAAGCCAAAATTTCAGCAGCGCTTTGTTTTGCTTTTTCTGGAGATTCTCCAATAAACTGCATCATTCTTGCCACGTGCAATTCGTATTTAGCACGTTTTTCTTTAGAATCCTTATCATCTGAAGTATAATAATCTTTATCAGAAAGTCCAAGACTGCTTGGTGCTAGATTTACAGAGTTTATAGAACTGTTTTTATCGTCAGCGCCAATGTAAATTCCGAAAAATCCAGAACCACCTTCTTTTTCCATTTCCACTAAATATTTCTGAACATCAGCAACATTTTTAATAGCGTCAATTTTTTTCAGATAAGGCTTTAAAGGCTCAATTCCTCTTTTATTTCTTCCAACAGAATCTAAATAAGTATTAAATAAATTAACTGCTTTTCCCTGATCTGTATTCGATTTGTATTTTGGGTTTTTCGAAGCTTCTTTCAAAACCGCCATTACATCTTTATCTGTTCTTTTAATGAGTTCATTAAAACTTCCCCAAGTTGTTCTGTCGCTAGGAATTTCAGTTTTATCCAACCAAGTTCCATTTACATATTTAAAAAAGTCCTCACTCGGTTTTACTTTGGTATCCATATAAGATACATTGATACCTGGTTCTTTTGGAGCGTTTTGTGCGTGAACTGCTGTTAGCGAAAACATTGCAGATAAAACACCAAACACAGGTTTAGCAAATTGTTTTTTCATAAAATTTTAGTGTTTAAGGGAAAATACAAACATATTGTTATTATCTTGAAATTTGTGTTAAAATTCTAACTGCAAAGTCAAAAAGACGTGCAAATTTCACAATTAGAAGTTTAAAACTATATTATTAGACAATCTTTAGTTGTAAATGTTACAAAAGCCTGTTAAAAAAATAAGACAGTAAAGTTTTTAAAATCTGCTTTTTGTATTTTTGCGCCAAATTATTTTTATGAAATCGCTTTTATACAGATACCGAAAATTCTTTATTGTTTTAATAGTATTTTCGGTTGTTACGATATCTCTGTTTTATACTGCATTAAAACCTAAAAAAACTTTACCAATCTACAATCCGGCAGATGTAAATCCTGAATTAGTAGATAGTACCATTCAATATAAAAGCAAATACCACACAATTGCCGATTTTTCATTTGTAAATCAAAATGGCGATACGATTACCCAGAAAAATTACGAAGGAAAAATCTATGTTGCCGATTTCTTTTTTACTACTTGCGGTTCTATTTGTCCAAAAATGTCAACAAATTTGGTTGAAGTTCAAAAAGCCGTTTTAAATAATCCGAAAGTAATGTTGCTTTCTCACACTGTTTTTCCAGAAGTTGACAGTGTTTCTGTTTTAAAAGCGTATGCTATAAAATATGGAGTTGTAGACAGCAAATGGAATTTGGTTACGGGAGATAAAAAAGACATCTACAAAATGGCGAGAAAATCATACTTGGCTGTAAAAATGGGAAGACCAGACCAGCTTTATGATATGGTTCATACCGAAAATTTTGTTTTGGTCGATCAAAAACGTCGCGTTAGAGGTTTTTATGACGGAACAAATAAAGAAGATATAAAACGTCTTTTAGAAGATATTGATTTTCTTTCTCAAGAGTAAATCTTTTACTTTTTTACTTTTCATAATTACAAAGAATCATTTTCTTTACTATTTGATTTAAAACACATTAAAAAAAATACTCAAGAATATTTTTCTATAATAGTGAGATTTTTTTTATAATTTTAGAATGTGATTTTCTTAGAAAAATTACGCGATGTGTTTAATAATTGTCTAAATATTTAAGATTATGAAATCGCTATTTCTATCCATTTTATTTTCATGTTTATTTATCAGTTGTGATCGCGAAGAAAACGCTATTAAAAACACCACAATTATGGGTACTTGGAAATTAACTCAAGCAAAAATTAGCGATGGTGGAATTGACACAAAATGGCGAGGAGTAAAAAATGGTTACGAATACACTTTTAATACTGATAGCACTTTTACCTCAACAGAATTTTCAAGTTGTTCAACCGGTCGTTTTACAACTTCTGGTCGCATATTAGCATTGGATTATGATTGCGAAAACTTTAACACAGGACATGAAAATGATGAAGGCAAACAGACAAGATATTTTCGCATAGAAAACAAAACTCTTTTTCTTAATCCCTCCACTTGTATTGAAGAATGCACCTATAAATTAAAAAAAATCAAATAGTTTTAAGGAGTAGTTATTTTTTCAATTAAGATTTTAAAACTCGAATTTTTTCGCTCAATCCCTTATTTTTAGAAACTTTTAGCATTTGTGTAAGCAATAAATACCCGTATTTATATAATAATTACCTATTTTTGCAATCTAAATTCAATCTAAATAAGCTTGCAAAATACAATACACACTCTGAAAAAAGGCGAAAAAGCCATTATCAAAGATTTTGATATCGATCTTATTCCACTGAAATTATTAGAAATGGGTTGTCTGCCTGGCAGCTTAGTTGAATTACTTCAGGTTGCACCTTTTGGCGATCCTTTATATTTAGATATAAACGGCTCACATGTTGCAATTCGTATTGAAACAGCTCGTGAAATTGAAGTTGAACTTATCCAAAACAATTTATAATGAGCGTTCAGAATATCAATGTTGCCCTAATCGGAAATCCAAATACCGGAAAAACTTCTGTTTTTAATCAATTGACAGGTCTTAATCAACAAGTTGGAAATTATCCTGGAATTACGGTTGAGAAAAAAATGGGTTTTTGCAAATTGCCTAATAACGTAAAAGCAAACATTTTAGATTTACCTGGAACTTATAGTTTGAATGCCAGTTCGATGGATGAAAGTGTGGTTATCGAGCTTTTATTAAACAAAAACGACAAATTATATCCAGATGTAGCAGTTGTAGTTACAGATGTAGAAAATCTGAAACGAAACTTACTGATTTACACTCAAATTAAAGACCTTGAAATTCCGACGATTTTAGTAATCAATATGTCTGATCGTATGGAACGCAAAGGAATTACACTTGACATTCCTTATTTAGAAGAAAAACTAAAAACGAAAATTGCTTTAGTAAGTTCTCGAAAAGGTTTAGGAATTGATCAATTAAAGGAACTTATCGTTTCTTATAAAACCATTACGCACGAACCTTGCTTGAATGCTTCTGTAATTGATCCCGAATATTTTGAAAAATTAGAGCATGCATTTCCAAATCAGTTGATGTATAAATTGTGGCTTGTGATTACGCAAGATGTCAATTTTTCTAATTTAGATCGAAATGAAGTTAGAAACACATTCACCAAATCACATTCAGAATTAAAACGTTTACAGCAAAAAGAAACGATTAAAAGATATCAGTTTATCAATGATGTTTTAAAAGGAGGTTTAAAAATTGATGCCTCAATGGCAAAAGACGTTCGCGCCAAATTAGATCGAATTTTAACGCATAAAGTTTTTGGTTACTTGATTTTCTTTGCCATTTTGTTTTTAATTTTCCAATCGATTTTCAGCTGGTCAACAATTCCAATGGATTTTATTGACAGCACATTTGCTTCATTAAGCAGTTGGGTAGCAGAAGAATTGCCAAGCGGAATTTTGACAGATTTACTTTCTCAAGGAATTATTCCTGGAATTGGCGGAGTCGTTATTTTTATACCTCAAATTGCCGTGCTTTTCTTGTTTATTTCAGTTTTGGAAGAAAGCGGTTATATGAGTCGAGTAGTTTTTTTAATGGATAAAATCATGCGCCGATTCGGACTTTCAGGAAAAAGTGTTGTGCCTTTAATTTCTGGTACAGCTTGCGCGATTCCAGCAATTATGGCAACACGAAATATCGAAAACTGGAAAGAACGTCTTATTACGATATTAGTGACGCCATTCACGACTTGTTCTGCAAGATTACCCGTTTATGCTATTATAATTTCTCTTGTTGTTCCGAGCAAACGCATTTTTGGATTCCTGAATGTTCAAGGTTTAACCTTAATGGCTCTTTATGTTTTAGGTTTTTTTATGGCAATTTTATCGGCTTATATTTTAAATAAAGTTTTAAAATTGGAATCTAAAACCTATTTTGTGGTTGAAATGCCAAGTTATAAAATGCCTCTTTTCAAAAACGTCGGAATTAACGTAGTTGAAAAAACAAAAGCATTTATTGCCGGAGCAGGAAAAATCATTCTTGCAATCTCGATTATTCTTTGGTTTTTAGCGTCTTATGGACCTGGAGAAGAATTTAATGATGCTGAAAAAATTGTAAAAGAAAGATTTGCAAATACAACCTTAGATGAAACTCAGTTTGAAAATGAAGTTAATTCTCAAAAATTAGAAAATTCATACATAGGATTAATGGGAAGAGCAATCGAACCAGCAATTCAACCTTTAGGTTACGATTGGAAAATCGGAATTGCATTAATTAGTTCGTTTGCCGCGCGTGAAGTTTTTGTTGGAACTTTGGCAACTATTTATAGTGTTGGAGATTCTGATAATGAGTCAACTATAAAAAGTAAAATGCAGGCAGAAGTTCGCCCAGATACGGGCAAAAAAGTCTTCGATTTTCCAACAGGAATTTCATTACTTTTATTTTACGCTTTTGCGATGCAATGCGCCAGTACATTGGCCATTACTAAAAAAGAAACCAATTCATGGAAATGGCCTGCAATGCAACTAATTTTCATGAGCGGATTGGCTTATTTTACCGCTTTAATTGCATACCAACTTTTAAAATAAAAAGTTATGTTTCAAGAAATTATCGCCTTTACAATATTAGGATTAGCAGTTGCTTTTTTGATTAAGAAGTTCTTCTTCAAATCGAAAAAGAAAAAAGACTGCGGCGGAGGAACCGATTGCGGGTGTTCATAATTAAGGTTCTAAGTTGCTAAGATTCTAAGCTACTAAGATTTAAACATTAAAAGCGTCACATGAATTTTGAATTCATGTGACGCTTTTTTTTCTTTTAAAAATGCCTTTTAATGTTGTTTTTAAGGCTTAACTGGATTATTTGTATATTTTTTAGCGATTACTTTTGGCTTATAAATTCGTTCAAATGACAAATAGAAATAACTCAGAAATAATTCGAGACAATCGAGTTGCAAGATTATTATGGTTTACTTTAGGATTTTTCTCCGCAACCATTATTACTTATTTAGCAATGAAAGGCAATCATTGAGTTAGAAATCTGAAAACTGAGACTGAGACTGAAAACTTATTTCAAACCTTCCCATTCTGCATAAAACTGTGCCAGAAAAGATTCCATGAAATGATGTCTTTCGGCAGCGATTTCTTTTCCTTTTTCTGTATTCATTTTATCTTTTAAAAGCAAAAGCTTTTCGTAAAAATGATTTATCGTTGGAGCGTTATTCTTTTTATACTCCTCTTTTGTCATATTTGTTACTGGCGCAATTTCTGGATTGTATAAAGCTCGGTTCTTAAATCCGCCATAATTGAAGGCTCTTGCTACTCCAATTGCACCAATTGCATCCAAACGATCAGCATCTTGAACAATATCCAATTCGACAGAAGAGAACTTCTTTTCGAAATTTCCGCCTTTATAAGAGATATTTTCAATGATATTCACCACATGAACAATTATCTCCTCCGAAACATTTTGAGCCTCTAAAAACGCTCGTGCTGTTTTTGGACCAATAGTTTCGTCTCCGTTATGAAATTTGCTATCTGCAATATCGTGCAACAAAGCACCTAATTGCACAACTGTAAGATCGCAGTCAGTGTCTTTTGCAATTAAAAGTGCATTTTTATAAACACGTTCGATATGAAACCAATCGTGACCGCCTTCGGCATCGTTTAGTTTTTCTTTTACAAAAGCAATCGTTTTATTTATAAGTTCAGAAGTATTCATAAAGGGATATTTATATTTTATAAAAAAATGTTGATTGTCAAAGTTTAATACTAAACCTCAACAATCAACAAGTATATTTTTTAAATTTCAAATCTAAAATCTGAAATCTACATTCTAAAATTTAAAGTCTCGCAGGTTCAACCCATTTGAAAATGTGAGATTCTTGTGGAATCACAATTCTTTCTGAGATTTTAGCCATACGAGCTGGTAATTTCATTAAATAATCACGTGCTTTTTCTGCCTCGTCAGTCAAATTAGAAATTTTATCGATTTCCCATTTGTTCATTAATTTCTGCATAATTTCAACGTAATCTGTTGCAGTGTAAACTCCGATACGTTGCGCAGAATCTGAAAACTGTTCAAAAGCTGTACTAATTTTTTGTCCAGATTCTCTCAAGAAATGCGCTGGCATAACGATTTTCTGTTTCATCATGTATTGAAAAGCCAACATCATTTCGCTCGGATCAACTTGGAAAATTCTAGTTACAAATTCGCTATATGCATGGTGATGACGCATTTCGTCACCTGCAATCATTTTACACATTTTAGACAACTTGTTATCTCCAAATTTCTTTGCAATCTGAGATACTCTGTTGTGAGAAACATAGGTTGCTAATTCCTGAAAACTTGTGTAAACAAAGTTTTTGTACGGATCAGAACCTGTTCCAATATCAAAACCGTCGTTAATTAAATGCTGAGTTGTCATTTCGATTTCACGCATGTTAACACGACCAGACAAATACAGATATTTATTCAAAAGATCTCCGTGGCGGTTTTCTTCTCCGGTCCATTGGCGAATCCATTTAGACCAGCCATTACCACCGTCTTCAACTTGATTTACTCCTTCTACATCCATCAACCAAGATTCGTATGTAGGCAAAGCTTCTTCGGTAATTGTATCACCAACAAGCGTAACCCAGAAATCGTATGGAAGTTCTTTAGCTATTTCGCGTAATTCTCTTACCTCTTCAAAGAAATTTTCTCCTTCAGAATTTGGTAAAAAATCAGACGGCTGCCAAATTTTTTCCACTGGAATTAAATACTGTTCAACGAAGCTATCCACGTTTTTTTCCAAAAACTGCATTACTTCTAATCTAATGTTTTTTATAGACATTACTTATATTAAATTTGGGTTTTATGCTTTAGCTCGGACTAAAACTTAAACCTGTTTATACTCATTTATTCCTTCCTTAACTGCTTTTTCCGTAATCTCCATTAGCTCTTCAAATTTGTAATCTTTAACAGCTAAAGCTGGATGAGCAGTAAATTTTAGATGATTTCCTAAACCAACCGGAAAAAAACCAAATTTTACCATTTTCCAAGAATTATTAATACTCACTGGAACAACATATGCCGATGGTGCATATTTGCATAAAATTTTTAAACCGCTTTGCGCGAATTCTTTTGGTTTTCCTGTTTTACTTCTTGTTCCTTCTGGGAAGATAACAGCAGATCTTGTGTTTTTTTCGATATATTCAGACAAGCCTTTGATAACTGGAATAGCTTGTTTAGGGTCTTTTCGGTCAATTAAGACAGATCCTCCGTATTTCAAATTAAAAGAAACACTTGGAATTCCGCTGCCTAATTCCTTCTTACTTACAAATTTACAATGAAAACGTCTAAAGTACCAAATCATTGCCACGATATCGTACATACTTTGATGATTGGCAACAAAAATAATCGGCACTCCTTGCGGAATTGTTTCTCGATTTTCAATTGTATACGTTGTTCCAACCAAATTGGTACATTTTAAAAGGCAGAAGTTTAAATAATCTACACTTTTTTTATGAGCTTGGTAACCAAAAACATTTAAACAAATCCATTGAATGGGATGAAAAACAGCCAAACATAAACCAAATAATAAATAGTAAATTACCGATATTGGATAAGATATAATTTTTTCCATGCTTCAAAAATTAATGCGCAAAAGTAATAAATATATTTTTAGACTTATTAAAATTAAAAACAATAACCGTTTTTCTGGTTTAATTGTACCTTTGTAGCAAAATTTGCAAATTTTTTCTGAATTAAATGAACTTCAATTACCCTAAAAACGAGCGTTTAAAAAGCAAAACTACTATTGGATTACTGTTTTCTGAAGGAAAATCAGTTTCTAAATATCCGCTACGTTTGGTTTACCGTCAAGCGGAAGAAAATTCAGAAGAAGGAACCAAAATTGGCGTTTCGGTTTCAAAGAAATATTTCAAAAAAGCTGTTGACCGCAATTACTTCAAAAGGGTTTTGAGAGAAACCTATCGATTGAACAAACATTTGCTTTTAGATAATCTAGATCAACCTTATTCGATTATGCTTTTTTATCAGACAAAAGACAGATTATCTTACGAAGAAATCAATACCAAAATGATTCAATTGTTTGAGAAGTTTTCACTTCAAATCAATAAACCTTTAGATTCCGAACAGAAAACCGAGTCGTAAATTTCAAAACGTAAGATTAATAAGCAACTTAGACAAAAAAATCGTAGTTTTAGCTCTAAATTGAAATTCTATGCGTCGACTTTTCTTTTTATCTTTTTTGTTTCTAATTCTTTCTGGATGTAATAAATCTTACCAAGCGGAAGATAGTAATATTATTGTTTCGGCTGTAAAACTACCGGCGAAAGCAGAAAGTGATTCGTATGAAAGAAGCCCTGATCCGGTAACTCCACCGCCGCCAGCTCCGAAGAATAAAGATAAAATCGAGCAAAAAATTATAAAGGAAGCGACTTTAAAATTTGAAACCGATAATCTAGAAAACTCCTTTGGTCAAATTCGAAAAGCTGTTGCGAATAGTAAAGCACGAATTATAAACGACTCTGAAGGAAAAGATTTTGCTACTCTTTTTAGAAATCTTACTATAAAAGTACCAAGTCAGAATTTTGACCGTTTTATAAATGATGTTTCAAAAGGTGTTTCGTATTTTGAAGTTAAAAATATATCTGCGCAAGATGTTACTGAACAATATATTGATCTGACTTCTAGATTAAAAACAAAGAAAAAACTAGAAGAACGCTATCTTGAAATTCTAAAAAAAGCGAACAAAGTCAGCGAAATTTTAGAAATTGAAGAACAAATTTCAGCCATTCGCGAAGAAATAGAAGCCAAAGAAGGTCAGCTGAAATATTTGGAAAGCCGCGTTTCTGAAAGTACAATTACTATTGAATTTTATAAAACAATACCTGAAAAAGAGGGCGTTAAAATATCTTACGGTTCAAAACTTTGGAGTGCAATCGAATCTGGATTCTACACTTTATCCGATTTATTAATTTCACTATTAAGTGCTTGGCCTTTTGTAATTTTGTTTGTTGTATTTGCCTATTTTATTAGAAAAAGATTAAAAAGAAGAAAAAAAGAATAATCATGTATCCGTATTTCAAAAAGAAATTTATTATACCTGTAGCTGTTGCGGGAATGTTGTTTGTTGGAACCAGTTTTAAAGAAGATTTTTTTGAAATTGCCAAACAGATTGAGATTTTTACAACTCTATTTAAAGCCGTAAATACCAATTATGTTGACGAAACCAATCCGGGCGATTTGATGGATAAGGCCATAAAAAGCATGTTGGGAAGTTTAGATCCGTATACGGTTTATTTTAACGAGCAAGATGTTGTCAATTTTAAAATCAATAATACTGGAGAATATACCGGAATTGGCGCTTTAATTTCTAGAAAAAAAGACCGTTTGGTTGTTCGCGAACCTTATAAAAATTATCCAGCCGATAAAGCCGGACTAAAAGCGGGTGACGAAATCATTCAGATTGGAGATGTTCTAATTGCTGATTTTAAAGATGATGCTTCGCAATTATTAAAAGGAACAAAAAACACTAAAATCAACATTAAATATCTTCGTCAAGGAAAACCATTTACAACTGTTTTGGTTTTGGATGAAGTTGATATTAAATCGGTTCCTTTTTACGGAAAAATCGACGATAAAACGGGTTATATTGTTTTGGCACATTTTAGCAGAAAAGCTTCAAACGAAGTAAAAGAAGCCCTTGAAAAACTAAAAGCGGATGGTGCAACACAAATTGTTTTAGATTTAAGAGGAAATCCAGGAGGACTTTTGAATGAAGCAATTGATATCTGCAATTTGTTTGTTCCAAAAAATGAAGTTATTGTAACAACTAAATCGAGAATCGAAAAACACAACAATACTTATAAAACACAAAAAGAACCAATTGACACACAAATTCCGTTGGCAATTTTAGTAAACGGAAGAAGTGCTTCAGCATCTGAAATTGTTTCAGGTGCTTTACAAGATTTGGATCGTGCGGTAATTTTAGGAAGCAGAAGTTTCGGAAAAGGTTTGGTGCAACGTTCTGTTGATTTGACTTACGGAACTCAGTTAAAAGTGACCATTTCTAGATATTACACACCTTCAGGAAGATGCATTCAGGCTTTAGATTATGCGCACAAAGACAAAAATGGTGTGGCACAAAAAACCGATGCTAAAAATTATAATGCTTTTAAAACCAGAAAAGGAAGAACCGTTTATGATGGTGGCGGAGTTTTACCAGACATCGAATTGGAAGAAGCCAAAACAAGTGCAATTGCTACAGCTTTAATTAAAAATGATGGAGTTTTCGATTATGCAACGAGTTATTATTATAAAAATCCGAATTTGGGAGATAAGATTCCAACAATAACAGATGCAGATTACTCTGCTTTCAAACAATATTTGAAAACGAATAAAATTACATTTGACACTGAAACCGAAGTTGCTCTGAAAAACACTTTAGCTGCAGCTAAAAATGAAAAAATTGACGAAACTATTGCTCCTGAATATCAGCAATTATTGGCTGCTTTAGAAAAAAGTGAAACTACTTTGCTGGATAAAAACCAAAAGGAAATCAAAAACATGATTCAAGAAGAACTGATTAAAAGGTATCAATATCAGGAAGGTCTGTATCAGTTTTATATCAAAAACAATTCGGAAATTAAAAGAGCAGTGAGCGTATTAAATAACCAAACAGAATATAAAACGATTTTAAAAATGTAGTGAATGAAGCTATCTCTAGCCATACTTCTTCTTTCATTTTATACAGTATCGGCGCAGCAAAAACCTGTTGAAACCATTTATTTTGAGTTCGACAGATATGATTTGACCAACAAACAAAAAACGGTTGTTTCGAACTTTATAAAAAATCTAGACACCTCAAAGGTTCAGTCTATACAGATTTATGGTTATTGCGATGATAGAGGAACAGATTCATACAATTTTAGATTATCAGATAAACGTGCAATTACTATTCAGAATCTTCTAGTTCGCAACGGCTTCAAAAAGAATAAAATTATTATTCTAGAAGGACGAGGGCGCATAATCGTTAAAACAGATACTGTAAAAAATCTTCATGAAACCCGCTTACAAAATCGGCGGGTTGATTTAATTCTTGTTACAAAAGAAAATTTCGGAAAGGATGTACACACTTCTTTTAAAGAGAAGTTAAAAGTTGGCGATAGGGTTTATCTGGAAAATATTCTATTTAATATTGGAAGTGCAAAGCTAACAGATACTGCTAAAAAAGAACTGAACAACGTTGCATTAACACTTTTAACGCATCAAAATATAAAGTTTGAAATTCGCGGCCATGTCTGTTGTACACCCGAAATTTACAGCGACGGCATTGATCGAGACACTAAAGAAAGAAGACTTTCTTGGAATCGAGCCAAAACTGTTTTTCATTATCTAATCTCCAAAAAAATCTCCAAAAGCCGTATGACTTATCTTGGATGTGGGAATAAATATCCGCTAAAAAAAGGAGATAAATACGATCGGCGTGTGGAGTTTTTGATTACTGATATTTAAGATTTTTTATTCTCGAATCATTTCAATATGCTCAATATCATCTTCTAAATACATTTCGCTTGTTTGTACAAAACCGTGGCTTTCGTAGAATTTCTTTAAATATAATTGAGCTCCAATAGTAATTTTATCTTTCCCGAAATTAGACTTAATTTCAGCAATTGCGACTTGCATTAATTCATGTCCCCATTTTCTGTCTCTGTAGTTTTCATCAACAACAACTCTTCCGATTGAGGCATTGTCAAATGAAATTCCGGCATCGAATAAACGCGAATACGCAACAATTTTACCTTCAAATTCTCCCATTAAGTGTAAAGCTTTCTTGTCTTTGCCATCAAGATCCAAATAAACGCAATTTTGCTCCACTACAAAGATTTCACTTCTAAGTTTGAGCAAATCATATAGCTCATTTACATTTAATGCCTCAAAAGGCTTTATTTTCCATTTTAATTCCATTCTTGTTTATTTTTTGCCGCTAAGGCACTAAAACGCAAAGTTAGATTTATTTTTAGCTGTGCTAAAGTTTTTTATAAAAATTGCAAAGGCACAAAGGTATACTTCGTAGAAATATACCTTTGTGCCTTTGCAGCTTTGTTTCTTTGTAACTAAAATAGAAAACTATTTTTTAGTCATTACAATTTCCATGCTTTTATATTCTGATCCGTTTTTGACATCGTACATTTCCATTTTTCTTGTTTTCGGATCCACAATTGTATAGACTTCTCTATAAGCTGTTTTTTTGCCATTAACCGGATTAACCATTTCGCCTTTTAGTTCCATGCTTTTTTTGCTTTCATCATATTTTCCCATGGCAACCATCATTCCTGTTCCCATATTGTCGATAAAAGTTGTTGTGTATTCTTGGCTAGCATTATTGTAAGCTAGAGTACTTTTACCTTCAAAAGGCTGTCCCATCATGGTTCCTTTGTAATCGGATTCTTGATAGCGTCCGCCCAAAATCATTCTAATTACGGCAACAGAAGTTGCTTTTTCAGGTTTTCCATTTGCTTCCGACCAGAAAGTCATATCGCAATTCCAAGTTCCAACTTCGTCTGCCATCATTTTATGCGGATTTCCTGGTGTTGCATATTCCTGCCAAGCTTTCATTTGTGCTGCAGAATCTACAGTTTCTTCTATAAGCGGTTCTTCGGTTTTAACAGCAAGAGAATCGGCTGTGGTTGGAATTTCTGTCTTTACTTCTTTTTTACAGGAAATAAAACACAAGGTTATAAGTGCTAATGCGGTTGCTACTTTTTTCATAACTATTTGTTTTTATGTTTGTTACAAATAAAGTTACGAAATATTTTTTGTTTCAAGTTTGAAGTTTCAGGTTTCAAGTTTTATCTGCTTTGTGTATTTAACCGCGAAGTTCGCAAAGGATTACGCAAAGAGCGCTATTGTTATTATGACTTGGAAAACTTCTACACAAACTTCAAACCTGAAACCTGAAACAAATTCTTTTATCGTTTATCGATTTTGACTGTTTTGATAATCGCTTCTAATTCTAACATTAAGTCACGTTCTTGATGCGAAGGAGAATAGCAAAATCCTTCTATAACTAAAACTCGGTTGAAGGTTTCGTCTAAGATTGCATAATTGATGAAAGGTCCGGTCATGAAATCGTTTTTTAATTCCCACGTTCCTTTTGTTTCATAAGCTTCTTTACCATCTACTTTTACTTTTGAAAAGTAAGGCGCGTAAGCTTCACTGGTAATCATTTGCGTATTTTGTTCTCGTCCTTGAATATATTTTCCAACCGAATCACGCATTTTTACAATGGCATTAACGACATCTTTTTTCTTTTTAAAATTGTTCAGCGGAATCTGATAGAGCAATAGACTAGTGTTTCCACTAATGATTTCTTTTTTCAGCCAAATAAATTTTTTCTTATGTAGCATATATTCAAAACCCGTTGGAATCTGAATATCAATGTGAAATTTGTTCTTTATAATGGCTTTATTCAGTAATGAAGAGCTATTGTCTTCTTGGATTTTTTGGATTTCTGCATCGTGAATTTCTTTTATAATTTGAGCAGAATTTAATTCGATACTACAGATAATATCATCGACAGATTTTCCGTAAATGCGAAAAGTATTGTGAGGTAATGCTTTGTTGTGAATGATTTCGAATTTATCGACTGGCGCTTTTTTTACCACAATAATGCTTCGGCTGTCGGTAACAAAGCCTTCCAATAATCTTGCAGGATATTGATTGATGGTAAAAAGAGGTTCTTCTTGCGTAAGTCCAAGAACTGGCGAAGCAAATTTATTTCGAATACTATCTCCCACTTCTCCATACCACAACTGATCATCGATTATGACCGAAATGGTATTTGTTTTTCCTGAAACTGTTTCATTTTGTTTTTCACTTTTGAAACATGAAGTCAGAAAAAATGGAAGTAATAGCAATAAAAAATGGGTTTTATTCATTTTCTTAATTTATGAAATAAAACCCAAATTTAAATAAGATTTTGTATTTATCCGTTTATTTTAAGTTTCATTCCCGGTTTAATATCTTCATCTTTAATACCATTCCATTTTTTAATATCTGAAATTGTCACTCCAGGATATTTTTTAGAAATGCTGTATAAAGAGTCTCCTTTTTTTACGTAATAATCTTCACTAACGCTTTTAGAAACTGCTTTTTTCTTGAATGAATCAACCGAGTTTGATGCAATTGCTGTCGAAGCTGAAGCAGGTTCTTCAATAATTATAGCCGCTTTCGAAATAATAATCGTTTTTCCTAAACCAATATTATTCGAAGTCAAATTATTAAGTTCTTTTAACTCCGCAATAGTCGTACCGAATTTCTTTGCAATGCTACCTAAATTGTCTCCTGCTACCACAACATAGTCCATATCAACAGCTCCTCCCTTTGATTTTTCGTCAGCAGATGCGATAGCTTCTTCTCTTTTATCAATAATTGGAGCAGATTTAACAGGTGTTTCTTCCTCAGTTTTAATTTTCAAATTCCTTCCGATTGCAACCGAATTGGTTTTCAAATTATTCCACTTCTTAAGTTCTGCTGTTGTACAATTATATTTAGAAGCAATTGCTCCTAAATTATCTCCTTTTCGAACTTTATAAAATTCGAAATCGCTGTTATTATTTTCAATTGTAGTTGGTTTTACCGAAGCTGGTTTTGCTTTTGGAGCATATTTTACAGCTAATCTTGATGAAGTAGATTTCATTTCAGAATCATACTTTACGTAAGCATAAATCTGAGGTTCGTTAGATACAAATGTTGCTATCTTATCTTTTGGAAGACGAATGAAATGCTGTTCTCCTTGGTAAAAAGGAACAACTCCCATTTTATAAGAAGGATTTAAAAGCTGAATCTGCGATTGCGGCATGTCTAATAAATCGGCAATCTGTTTGAAAGACATTTGATTTTTGATTGCTACAGTATCCGTTTCGAAGTTTTTAACCACAGCTCTTTCCGGATTAATTCCGTGTTCTTTGTGATATTCAAAAAGGTACATTGTTGCTAAGAAAGCTGGAACGTAACCTTGAGTTTCTTTTGGAAGATAATTGCGAATATCCCAGTATTTTGTTTTTCCGCCAGAGCGACGAATTGCTTTAGTAACATTTCCTGGTCCTGAATTGTAAGAAGCTAAAACCAGTTCCCAGTCGCCAAAAATATTGAACATTTTGGTCATGTATTCAGAGCATGCGGCTGTAGCTTTAAGAGGATCGCTTCTTTCGTCGATATAAGAATCTATTTTTAAAGCGTATTGTTTTCCGGTTCCGTACATAAACTGCCAAAGTCCCGTAGCGCCCATTCTAGAAACTGCTTTAGGATTTAAAGCAGATTCTACAACAGCTAAATATTTTATTTCCAAAGGAACATTTTGTTTGGCAAAAGCTTCCTCAAAGATTGGGAAATAATATTCTGATAAAGCCATTAATCGAGAAAACGATTTTTTACGGTTCTTAAGAAATGACTTTATTATATTTTCTAAACCTTGATTGTATTCAATTTCAAAAGGTGATTTCTCATTCATCGCTGCCAAACGCTGTTTTAGCAATTCTGTTGGCAATTCTTCATCAACCGTAACATCTTTGTTGATGGTTTGAATGTCTTTGGTCAGGTCTTCATATATATCTAGACTTACTAATTCGTTCATCCATAAACTATCTACTTTTGAAGCTAGTTCATTTTTTTTGAATGTGCTTTTTATAGAGTCTAAATATGTTACCTTAACTTCGGGCTTACTTTCTAAAGTTGATGCTGTTTCTTGTGAAAAGGCAGCCATCGTAAAGAAAGCAGAAACCACTATTGATATTTTCCTTACAATCATATAACATTATTTTAAAATTCTGTAATTCAAATAATTACGAGAAGCGTACTTTTGCAAAAATAAGTTCTTTATTAAAGAAAACTAATTAAAAAAATGTTAATTGTGATATTTTAGTCTAAAATCGCCGCGATTCCAGGTAAAATTCTTCCTTCTAACATTTCTAACATTGCTCCTCCACCAGTAGAAACATAGCTCATTTTATCTTCAAATCCGAATTGTTTTACTGCCGCAACAGAATCTCCACCTCCAACTAATGAAAATGCTCCGTTTGCTGTAGCTTCAGCGATATAATCTCCTAATGCAATAGTTCCTTTAGAGAAAGTTTCCATTTCAAAAACTCCTAATGGGCCATTCCAAAGAATTGTTTTTGACTCTAAAATTACTTTTTTGAAGTTCTCTAAAGATTTTGGACCAGCATCAAGACCTTGCCATCCGTCAGGAATTGCCGTTACATCTACAACTTGTGTGTTTGCTGAATTTGAAAAATCATCTGCAGCCACAACATCAACTGGAATGTGAACTTGAACTCCTTTTTCTTTTGCTAATCTTAAAATTTCAAGAGCTAAATCTAATTTATCATCTTCGCAGATAGACTCACCGATTTTTCCGCCTTGCGCTTTAATGAAAGTAAATGTCATACCTCCACCAATAATCATGTGATCAACTTTATCTAAGATATTTTCGATAACTGTGATTTTAGAAGAAACTTTAGATCCTCCAAGAACAGCAGTAACAGGTTTTTCACTGTTTTTTAGCACTTTATTTAAACTGTCAATTTCTTTTGCTAATAATGTTCCGAAAGTTTTATCGTTCGGGAAAAATTGTGCAATAATTGTTGTAGATGCGTGCGCTCTGTGAGCTGTACCAAATGCATCGTTTACGTAAATATCTCCAAGAGAAGCTAATTCTTTAGCGAAAGCAACATCTCCAGCTTCTTCTTCTGCGTGGAAACGTAAATTTTCTAATAATAAAACTTCACCTGGTTTTAAATCTTTTGCTGCTGCTTGAGCCGCTTCTCCAACACAGTTTTCAGCAAATTTTACTTGAACTCCTAAAATTTCAGAAGCTGTGCTTAAGATATGTTTTAAAGAATATTTTTCTTCAGCTCCTTTTGGTCTTCCTAAATGCGACATTAAAATCACACTTCCGCCTTGTGCTAAAATAGCATCAATTGTAGGTTTAGCAGCCTCAATACGTGTTGTATCAGTTACATTAAAGTTCTCATCCAAAGGCACGTTAAAGTCTACACGGATAATTGCTTTTTTATTTTTAAAATCGAAATCGTTTAAAGTTTTCATCTTGATATTTTTTAGTTTTTTTAGAAAGAAAAACAAATATAGGACTTTTAGACTTCTAATAAATTCGAATAAACTAAAAAAGAAGCCAGAAAAAGAACGAAAACGTTATAATATTACAAAAAAAATGATTTATTTGAGATTAAAAACAATTTTAGGCAGTAAATCATTACCGCTAGAAATAAAAAAACCTTTCCTGTCAACAGAAAAACAGGAAAGGCAAAAAATGAAATAGATTTATTTTTTGTTTTTGGAGGATAAATCTAGTCTTCTGTCTGAATATAACAGATAGACAAATTGTTCTGAACTGGAAACATGATGGTCTCGTATTCTTTTTTGTTTTCAATGTTTTTTGACACGAGATAATTCCCTTCGATGATTCCGAAATAATTCAATAAAGGCGTATAAAAAGTAATTCCAATTTTATGTTTTGAAGAATCTGTAATATCTGTATTGATAATGTCTAACTGATAATTGATAAATGGAAAATAATTGTTTCCTAAAACGTCTGCAACTCGATGAAAATTTCCTTTTAACTGCTCTACATAACCGTTTGCGGCAATTCCGGTTAAGAAATGCAACTGAGTTGCTTTTTCGTTTTCACTCAATAACTCTCTAAAAGTATTCTTCGGATTTGTCGCCGAATTGAACTGTTGGCTTTGCATTTGATATTCTTTGAAAGTATCTTCAAAAACATATTTATCCCACAGAAACGTAGACGAATTATCGATTACAATACGATACGCCAACTTTATTTTAGTGATTTTCATGAATTAAGTGTTTTAATCGGAACTTCGATTACCATTAGAATTGCATTTTCTGAAAGCGCTTCCCATTCAATTTTTTTTGTTTCTTTTAAAGCCAATCCGTCTTTAGCTTCCATCAATCGATCTTCGACTTCAAAAGCACCGTTTAGAACAAATACGAAAACACCATTTTTAGCATTTCTTAAAGTAAATGATCCGTGTTTTCTTCCATCAAAAAGTCCAATAAATCCGAGCGCTCTTTCAACTTCAAATAAAGAATGAAGTTTATTATGAGCATTAAAATCGAATTTATACTGCTGAAAATAGTTTTTAAAATATTGTCTTCCCATTTCAAATTCAATTTCCAAATAACTCACATTTTCATTTTCGTACGGATTAAAGGTTTCCACCGTCAATTCATCATCAGCCGCAAGAACTCGAATTTGATCTACACGCAGAAACTCTTCATTACCAATACTATCTTTATAATCAATTCCGCCAAACAAAGGTAGAATGATAACATTTGTCCTTGATTTTATGACTCTAGAAATACGTTCTTGCGGAGCTAATATTACTTCGTTCAAAATCTTTAATGAGCCAAATGCATTTCTGGACAAATCTTGATATTGTTCAAAATTAAAAGTCGCAAAACGATTGTGTCTTTCCGAATTGAAAAAACCTCTTGAATCTGACTTATAAATTTGGGCTGGAATCTGCGCTATCATGGTAAACTAATTTTAAGACAATTAACTTGCTACGTTAATGGTATGCGTTAAAGTGTAACCTTCACTTACACTTCCTGTTACTGCTCCTAACTCATTTGCCACTGAATCTGAAAACACATTATCTGAAGCATTATAAGTATAACCAGACATTCCTTTTGTATAGCCGTTTGCTGTTGATGCATTTACGGTCGCAACTGCGCTGCCTGTTCCTTCTGGAAAAGCAATTTGTGTTACCAAGAGAGAAGTTCCGCTAGAATTGTATATGTGAACATGAATGTGAGTGGCACGTCCAGAATACCATCCTGGAAAGATAGACGTGAAAGTAACCAATCCGTTTTCGTCTGTAGTTTGTCTTCCTCTTAAAAAGTGATAAGATGTATAATTTACAGATTGCATCGAAGTTCCACCGTATTCTGAATAATAACCGTCTTTGTCGCAATGCCAGATATCAACAATTGCATCTTTTAATGCTGCGCAACTTGCTTTGGTATTTTTAATTGTAATTTTAATAGTAAAAGCTACACCCGTTCTATCCATCACAATATTAGATTTTACTAAAGATGATGGCGTGATAGTTGGAAACGGTCCCGCTGTTTCGGATGGTGTAACAGAACAGCTTGAAGATGATCCTGAAGATGATCCAGAACTTGAGCCTGAGCTTGAACTAGAATCTGTACCTGTTGAAGAATCTGATGTAACATCGTCATCTTTACTGCATGAGTTTATGATTGGAATTGCTAAAGTACCAATACCTACTAAACCCAAACCTCTTAAAAACTCTTTTCTTTCCATTTTTTTGCTTTTTTAAATGTTATTCAATTAAATGATTAACAGTTATTTTGAAGTAAAATTATCGGAAATTGAGCCGATGTAAAAAGTTTGAGGTAAACGAGATTATTTATGCGGTAAACTGGTGAAATATATTTTTTTGTAATAAAATTCAGTTGAAAAATATTCCATTTTAATTAAATGTATAGGAAAAGAAATCCGCTTCGGAGAAGCGAAATATTTATAGCAATCGTATTATCATAGCTGATAAAGCTCCAGCGGAGCGATATATTTTTACAATGCCTTTGTGGATGTCGCTCCGCTGGAGCTCTTTTACATTGACGCAATTGTAATTTCTATAAATATTTTGCTTCTCCGAAGCTTTATAAACTGAGATAAAAAAACAAATATGATTGTCTAAAACTAGACTGTTTATATTATATCACTTTCCGTCCAAAAGGGCGAAGAAAGCTTCCTCATAACTGGCACTTATTGGAATTTCTGTCTGATCTATAAAAATGATTTTGTTTCTAATTTTTGAAACTTTCGAAACAGGAATTATAAACGAACGATGAACACGTACAAATTCTGTTTCGGGCAGTTTTTGAAGAATTGCCTTTAACGTCATACGTGCTACAACTGTTTTTTGGTTTTGAATATGAATTTTTAGATAATCGTCTAATCCTTCTATAAACAGAATATCAGAAAATAGGATTTTAATGAGACTATAATCCGCACGGATAAAAAGATATTGCTGTTCTATATTTTGATTTTGCAATTTCCATTGTGAATAGGCTTTTTCTGTGGCTTGCTGAAATCTGGAAAGTGAAATGGGCTTGAGCAGATAATCTGTTGCGCTCAACGTAAAACCTTCTACAGCAAATTCAGAATATGCTGTGGTAAAAATAACCATGGTTTTATGAGGCAGTTTTTTATAAAAATCTAATCCAGAAATAGACGGCATATTGATATCTAGAAACAATAAGTCTACAGGATATTTTTTTAAATATTTGAATGCTTCATCAGACTTTGTGAACGTTTTTTCCAAATCTATGTATTCAATCGTATCACATAAACTTTGGAGGATTTCTAGCGCCAATGGCTCGTCATCTAATGCTATCGCTTTTATCATTGTATTTTAATACTCAAATTGACAATATATTTTTCTGCAGCATCTTCAATCATTAAAGCGTGTTTATTCGGATAAACGAGCTTTAATCTTTCTATTGTATTCTGAAGTCCAATTCCAGAATCTGATTGAACTGAAAATGTTTTTCTATTAGAAACGTATAAAGTTAGTATTTCTTCTTCAATATCAATTTTAATATAAATTTCGGAAGTCTGATCAGGATTTACTCCGTATTTAAATGCGTTTTCAATAAACGAAATCAGAATGAGAGGGGTTATAACTTTGCCAAAAGTATTACCAACTACAGAATAAATAATGTTTACGGTGTTTCCTAAACGCGTTTTTTGTAGTGAAATGTAATTATTTATATAATTAATTTCTTTGCTTAATTCTATAACTTCATCGTTGGAATTGGTCATAATATAACGCATTAACTCAGATAACTGAACTACTGCATCTGGAGTTTTATCGTCTTTCTTTAGCGCAAGCGCATAAATGCTATTTAATGTATTAAACAAAAAATGCGGATTGATTTGTGCTTTTAGAAAAGCCAATTCTGATTTTACTTTTTCTTTTTCTACACTTTGAAGCCTTCCGGTAATGGCAAAAAGCAAACTCGATACTACTCCAATTAAGTATACAAGTGTTGTATGTCCGTATTGTGTTGGAGGACCGCCATTGAATTCAAAAGACATCGGATTGCTGCCGTGTGGCGGAGGTGGAAATCTTGGATCGAATGGTTTTGGATGTACGGGAAACTTTCCTGAATGATATTCAAAATCTAAAAAATTGCGGCTTGGATGATCTAAAACGGTTGAAATCCAAAGAAAGAATAGAAGAAAAACTATGATTATTAGATAGTATAAAAACTTTTTATCTGAGAAATAAAGCTTCGGAATCAAATAATAATAATTGAAATAAAAGAACCCGAGAAGCGTGCAATAAATGAAAAGGTAAATTCGATCGTGTGCGTTCGTATACAAATGCGGTAATGAAAAAACGGTATTTGTTGACGTAAACGCATACGGCAAAAATAAAAAAGCGAGGCACAAAACTATGTGTTTCGCATAAAGTGAAAATTTTGCTTTCATGAATCAAATTTGATTTATATCCTTTTGAAAAACAAAACGATAAAACTCAAATTTAATATTATTAGAACTTTATTTCAAATTATTGCGGTGAAAACACCTAATGTTGCGGCTCGCTTTAAAAATTGTGCTCTTTTGAGCATTAAATTAATCGTGAACTGGACTCTGCGTACAAGGACAGTTACTGATTGATTGTAAGAAATCGAATCCGATTGTGATCGAATGTGTTCCTGAATTATAGCTTCCAAGTCCGTTAAACATCATTTGATATGAATAAGCGAAATAGAACTTAGATTTCATAAAACCAGCCATTGGACCTGCTGCCAACGGTTTTGGAAATTGGTCGTTTAAGAAACGGTATGAAACTCCAATCCAATAATAATCTTCGTAACGATTGTAACGTCTGTATTTGAAGTTGAAATCGGTTGTAGAACGTCCGTCACTCGCAAAGTATTGCAAGAAAACTGATGGTTCGTATTCGATACGTCTATTTTCTCCATCTTTGAAAGTAAATCCAGAATAAACCTGAAAGTTTGAAAGCAAATCTGGTTCGTTTGTTCTTTCTTTAGTCAAGTTTTTCTTTAAAACGTTATTGGCATTAAAACTTAAATAAAAGCCTTTAAAACGATACAAAGCACTAATATCAAAGTTGTTGTTTGATGTTTGGCGATTGTCAGTTACTGTCGGATCTATCGGTCCTCCTGGAGCATTTACATCTCCGATGAAATTTCCTGTTTCTAAACGAAAGCTATTGAAGTTATACGAAATACCAAAAGACAAATATTGCTCTGAATAATAATCTAAGATAAGGTGATGCGCAAACGAAACCTTAGCTCCGGTTTGTCTAGTATTTCCGTTGCTATCATTGTACAATGACAAACCAACTCCTGAACGGTCTAAAACACGAAAATCGGCATACAATGATTGGTTATCTGGCGCATCTTTAATTCCAACCCACTGCGTAAGACCATTGGCTCTAATACGAAGATTATCTCCAATTCCGGCATAAGCAGGTGAAAGAATAAAAGGGTTATCAGCCAAATACTGAGTAAACACTGGTAGGTTTAACTCTTGGCTGTAACTTGTTGTTACAGCCATGAGTACTAAGGATAGAATAAACTTTTTCATTGTAATAATTTTTTTAGATAACATCATTTGGGGCTATAATTTTGTTATCTGTATAAAGTGAAGTGTCCAACAAACTCTCTTGGATCTTTCGGGTCATTTAACTTAAGAACGTACCAGTAATCTCCGGTTGGCAATTCATTTCCATTGTATTTACCATCCCATTTCTGACCAACACGGTATTTCGCTACTACTCTACCGTATCTGTCGAAAATATCGAATGTTAATTCTTTGTATGCTAATGCACCACAGTCAGGACCAATTGTTGTATTTGTACCTGTTCCGTTTGGTGTGAAATAGTTTGGCATACAGAAATCATAGAAAATACCATGAAGAATTATTGTTTTCTCACAACCGTTTTTATCTCTAACTGTTACTGGATAATCACCAG
The DNA here is from genome assembly GCF_014207905.1 of Flavobacterium notoginsengisoli. Classification (GTDB taxonomy): domain Bacteria; phylum Bacteroidota; class Bacteroidia; order Flavobacteriales; family Flavobacteriaceae; genus Flavobacterium; species Flavobacterium notoginsengisoli_A. Next base: position 514,398 of record NZ_JACHLB010000001.1, read on the forward strand.
TTTTATAGATTCTATATGTATTAGATGATGAGAATGCTTCTCCATTGAAACTGTACTCATAAGGAGCAATACCACCAGAAGCTTTCACTTCAAGAATGTTGATGTCTTTACTTGAATTTGTTACATCTACTAAATCTAATTCAGCAACTGCATTAATAGTAAATGGTACAGTTTGTTTTCTACAATCATTAGTATGTCTTGCTACGATAAAGTGTTGTCCAGGAGCCACATTTGTAAAGATGTTACTTGGCTGGAATGTTCCGTTGTCAAGAGCATAATCAATATCTGCAGGGTTTGTATTAGAAGCATCAACAGTTACTACCACTCTATTCGCTTGTGCATTATCAATACAGTCATACGTTACCTCAGCAATTGGATTAAGAATTACTGGTTCTGGCATATTAACTTGAACAGGAATGCTACATAAGTTCGTATCTCTAACATAAACTGTATGTGTTCCTCCTGAAAGACCAGTGTAATCTACTGTTGTTCCGTTCACAGGAACGAATGGACCTTTTTCGTTATCAAGACTTGCAAAATATGGCGCTGTTCCTCCAGCAATTTCAATGCTAAATGCTCCATCTTTATCTCCTTCACAAATTTCAGGAATCATAGAATTTGGCACTTCATAAGCGATTAAAATTCCAGGCTGATCAACTGTAATCTCATGTGAATTAATACAACCTAAAATATCTTGAACAAGAACAGTATAAGTACCAGCAGCTAAACCATCAAAAACGCCATTGTCTAAAAATTGATCTAAATGCGGTTCAATTGCATATTTAATAACTCCCGTTCCACCAGAAGCGGTAATGGTAATTTTACCAGTCTTATCTCCGTTACATTTAACTGGCTCAACAGTATAATCAGAATTTAATGCCGTTAATGTTTCAGTAACTACAAATTGTTCGTCACGCTGACAATCTTCACTCATAACATGAACGAAATAAGTTCCTGCATAAAGTTGTGTGAAAAGACCATCTGCTTGAGCAGGTCTAATTTCGTTTTTAGCACTATCTAATAGAGAGTATTGGTAATTTCCTAAACCTCCTTTTGCAACAGCATTAACAATTGCACTGTTTTCTCCTGTACAATTTACATGTGCATAATTCAAGTCTAATTCGATAGTTAATGGCTCAATTGGTGAAACTTTTACTTCTCCAGATGCCTCGCTCACACAGCCTAAATTATCTGTTACGAAATAACGATGTGCTCCAACCGAAACTGAGAATGTCACTGAACTATTGAAGCTTCCTAATGAAGTAATTCCATCTTCGCTATAAGTATAAGGACCTGTACCACCTGTTGCTGTAAGCGTTAGAGTAGCATCAGTTAAACAAGTAACACGAGTTTCTTGAGCTAAACTTGCTTCCACTTTTACAGGATTGTTGATTGTCACATTTGCTGATGTAGCTTGGCAACCAAATGAATCTACTACAGTAACTGTGTAGTTTCCTGCAATTAAACCTGTAAATACATTTGAATCCTGAGGAATTGAAGTTATTACTTCACCATCAGCTGTTGTGTGGTTTAATGTATAAGTGTAATTCGCACCTTCTCCTCCTGTTGGAATTGAAACTGTAATAATACCATTATCATCTCCATAACAAGTCAATACTGGAGTAGTAGCTACTGCCGTGAATTGAATTGGATCTGGAATCACTAAGTCTACAACATCTGAAGCAATACATCCTTCGCTATCTTTTACATTTACAATGTAGTGTCCAGGAGTTAAATTCTCAAAGTAGAACTCTTCAGAATAGTCATGGCTTACAGGACCAACTAATTCAAAGAAGTGACCACCTGGCCATCCGCCATCTACAGCAACTGAAATTGTACCATCATTTCCGCCTGCAGCACAAGTAATTCTTGTATGAGATACGGTAATAGTCAATGGAGTAACTGGTTGTGTAATTTCGAAAGCTCCAGTAACCTCACATTCAGGGCTGTTAACTAATCTTGCTACAATTGTGTATTTACCGGCAATTAAGCCTGTTAATGGAAGCGTAACTCCAGTTGTTCTTCCCGTAACATTGCCAGTTGGACCAGTGATAGTGTAATCAAATATTCCTGCTTCGTCTGAAGGAAGTGGTTGAGTATCTACCATCGTGATTTCTACATTTCCATCTGATGTTCCGTAGCAAATTTCAGTCTGAATAGCTTTCACATCAAGAACAAATGTGTTTGGATTAAATACGTGGTGGTAATCTGAAATTACACATCCAGTCGCAGGATTTAAAACAGAAATTAAGTAATCTCCTATTCCTAATCCTGAGAATAATCCAGTATTGTTCATTACAGGTGCAAAAACAGTTCCGTTTGTACCGCTAATAGTGTACTCTAGAGGAGCTGTTAAAGTTCCTGTTATTGGAACATTTACTTGAATTGTTTCATTGTTAACACAAGTAATAGGTGTTGTAACAGTGAAAGTAATATCATCTAAAGAAGTAAACGGTGCAATTTGAATTGGTGTTGCAGATGTTCCCACACAACCATTTTCATCAAATACTTTCACTGTATAAGTTCCTCCTGTACGATCATTTACAGTATAAGTTGTTGAAGTACCACTTTGAAGGATATCTGTACCTTTAATAAATTGGTACAAGATATATTTACCAGAACCTCCCGTAACGTTATCAATCGAAATTGTAGCATTGTTTCTAGTGTTTCCTGTTGTACAAGCAAATTCTGTATAGCTTGTTGTAGCTACAACTTCTGCAGGCTCATCAACTAGAATTGACATTGGTAATTCACAACCTCTACCAGATTTTACTGTTACCGTGTAAGTACCGTAAGCTAAATTTTTAAACTCTGATGAAACCTGATCAACAATATTTACACCAGGGCCAGAAATACTGTATGTATAAACTGGATTATCATTAGTATCTGAAATACTTACTGAGATTGCTCCGTCAGAGAATCCTTTACAAGAAACTTTTCTAGGAGTTAATACCATTCCTAAAATACTAGTAGGAACTGTAATTTCTTCTGTGATTTCTTTCTCGCAATTAGTACCTAAATCTCTAACTTTAAATGTATAAACTCCTGAAGACAATCCTGTAAAGTCTGAATTTACTTGAGAAGTCAACCAGTTGTCTTTTGTATACACATAGTTATTTGCTGGTGTTACAGATCCTCCAGTTGCAAACAATGTAATTGTTCCGTCAGCATTGTTACAAATTGGAAGCGTTGTCTCAGCTCTTAAAGTTAATGGTTCGAAAACCGTAACTGGGGTTGTCGCTTTTACTGCACATTGGTTTTTATCCCATACCCAAACTGTATAATCTCCTGGATCTGTTACGATAAAGAAATTATCATCTTGATATTGAACTCCATCTAAGCTGTATTGTAATTTTGCTAATCCTGTTGCAGCGATGTCAATTCTGTATCCTGCTGCGCTAGCACATTGGCTTGCCACAGTTACACTGTTGATTACCGGCATTGGATCTAATGAAATGTGTACATTTTGGAATCTGTTACATCCATTAATATCTTTTACATATACATCGTAAGAATCAAATAGTGGTGCTACTTGAGCCGTAATAAACGATTTAATATTTGAAGATTGATAATCTGCATCAACTGGAGTTGTTCCTGCTGGTACAAATGCATACACATATCCTGGAGTTCCGCCAGAAATACTAGCTGGATCAACCGTGATTACAGCTCCTGTTGTACTTGTTTGACAGTTTTGATTTTTAACTGTAATATTAATTAAACTAATGTCAACTGGTGTTGGTTGCGTAATTTCAACTGTATTTGAAGTTACTGTACACTCAGGGTAAGTATTTTGAGTTACCTCAACTGTATAATTTAATCCAGCTAATAATCCTGTAATTACATAAGGATTGTTCGTTGCTGCATCAATATTAGTTCCTGTTGCACCAGCAACTGGAGCTCCAGCTAAAAGAACTCTGTAATCATATAATCCAGTGTAATTTTCAATATTAATTGTAATTGCACCATCATTGAATCCATCACAGCTAACCATTGTTGAAGCAGTTGCTGTAACAGTCATTAAGTCATATAATTTTACTTCGTAAGCACTTGAAATAACAGTACAACCAGTAGTTACATCTGTAATTTTAAATTGATATGTATGACCTGCTTGTGGTGCTACATAATTAAATGTATTATCACCTGGATTTACTGCAGTTGCAGGAGTACTATATGATGCTCCATCTACAGAAACTTGGTATTCGAAGTTGTATGGAGTTGCTCCACCAACGATATCAACTCTAATTGTTTCTAATCCTCCGTTTTTACAATCAGCTAAAGTTACTAATGAAGGTGTAGCCGAAACTAATTGTGGGAATGGATTAACATCTAAATCAAAAGAGTCAACACAACCTTTTAAATCTTTAACATAGTACGTTAAATGTTGAATAGAACCATTATCAAAAACTTTGAAAGTGTTTGTAGTGTACCAATCTGTTCCATTATCGCTATATGTAAAATTCGCAATTGGCTCAGTAGCTCCACCATGATTACCCGTAACCGTAACAACTGTTTCTCTAATAACATTTGCTGGAGTACAAGTGAATGCTGTTGCTGTTGCATCTGCCACAGCTAATGCTGGAGCAGCAATAATAATATTATTTTGAGTTACTGGACATGATCTTGCTGATGATACTGTAACACTATAAGTTCCTGCCGCTAATCCAGTGAATAAACCAATATTTTGTGTAACTGGTAATCCAACAGTTGGAGTTAACGTGAAAGTATATTGTTGGTTATCTGCAAGTGCAGCTCCTGTAAGTTCTACTAAAATTTGTCCGTTTGCTCCATTACCTTGCGTAGTATCACAACTTGGCGAAGTTGGTGTTGCATTATAAGTAATAAGAGTCGGATTAGTCATAATAACAGCATTAGTCGTTACAGGACATGAATGAGCATCTGTAATAGTAAATGTGTAAGTACCAGCGCCTGTTGCTCCATTTACAGCGTAATCTGCCGTAGTTGCTGTAGCACTTGGGAATGGAATAGGTGTTGAGTCTAAAATTCCATCTTTAGTAACTGTATAGCTAAATGGTGCATAACCACCAATTACTTCTAATTTAATTGATCCGTCTACTGGTCCACAGAAAATTTCAGTCTGTTTTTTCGCAGAAGCAAAAATCTGACCTTTAATTTCAACCGGAACAGATGTTACTGCCTCACATCCAAACTGATCTTTAACCGTAATTTGATATGTACCTGGTCCTAAATCTACAAATGTGTTAGTTCCGCTCCATGTTACACCGTTATCAATACTATATTGGTAAACTGGCGTATATGCAGGTGTTCCCGGTGTAGTTGCATTTACAATAATTGTCGCACCTTGCCCAGCACCTGTACCTGTATAACAATAAACTGATGCTGCATCAATTGAAGCAACTGGTTCTATTGGTGTAGTCAAATCGAATGGTTTTGTTACAACGCAACCATTAGCATCTTTAACAGAAACTGAGTAAGTACCAGCTTTTGTAAGACCTGTAAAGATTCCATCTGTGTTTGAAGGTAAAACTGCACTTCCTGGAGCAGGTTCTGTAACTGTATAAGTATAAGTTCCCCATCCTCCAGCTGCTGTAACATTTACCGCACCTGTCGTTTTACAACCTAGTGGTGTAACAACCATACTGAAATCTAATGCTGTTGTAATAGTATCAATATTGAAATCAATAAAATCTGAACAGTCCGTTTCAGTATCTGTTACTGTTATTCTATGAGGTCCTGGAGTCAATAATGTTAAATCGATTGTTCCTGATGTCATTGCAACAGCACCATTTGTATCTAACACATAATTATAACCTGTATTTGTACCTGTTTCAAAACCAGTTACTAAGAAACTAGCTTTTCCATCATCTGCGCCTAAACAAGTTATATTAGTTATAGATTGTCCTTTGATATCAATTTTAATGACATCTTCAACTTTATATGGCAATTGTTTAATACAGCCATTTGCATCGGTAACTTGGAAAACATAATCTCCTGGCAATAGATTTGTAAATACTGGATTTGCAAAATTATTTACTGCTGCCGAAAGAGGCGAAACAATTTGATATGACAATGGTCCGATACCATTTGTAACATTTTGAATTTCTACGCTAGTTGTTAATCTAGAACAAGTAATTGGATCTGGCTGATTAAAATCAAAATCTGTCGGAGGATTTAACCATAAGATATTTACCGATCCTGTCTTAGGGCAATTGTTTGCATCTCTTATAGCATAAGAAATATTTTGACTTGCTCCATTTTCAGTTACATAATATGTTGTTTCTGTACTGAAAGCACTATTATTGAAACTGTATTCATAAGTACCCGTACCTCCTGTTGCTGATAAAACAACCTTAGCTTGTTGTGGTGCATTATTTGGACCACATTTTGGCTGATCAATTGTTGGTGTACCTAAAACTAAATCAGCTGGTTCACCAAGAACTGCAGGTCCTGTAACTTCACAACCTAAATCATCTTTGATAATGTATGTGAAACTTCCTGCTGCTAAACCTGTAAACACTCCATTGTTCGTTTGTACTACCGGAGCAGCTGGTGCTGGTAATGTACGTGTAAGTGTATATGTATAAGTTCCTTTTCCTCCAGTTGCCGATAATTCAATTGATCCATTAGAACCACCATAACATAATGGCTGTACTGGTGTTACAGTTGGAATAATAGGCACATTCGGTTCAATTATTACAGAACTAGTTTGTGCAATACAGTTATTTACATCTCTAATTTGGAATGTATATGTACCTGCATTAGCAGAAGTTACTGTGAAATCAAATGCTGTTAATCCAGTTCCTACTGGCACAAACGCAGTATACGGATCTGAATCTTTTTTATATGAATATTCGAAATCTCCGGTTCCTTTTGTAATCGTAACGTGAATGATTGCATCCTCGATTGTTGTACCATCAGCAGCACAAGCAATTACTTTAGTTGGATCTGCTTTTGCAGTTGGTTTTTCGTTTATGTCGATTGTATGAGTAATTGGACAACCATTTTTGTTTTTAACAATGATGGTTTGAGTTCCCGAATTAAGACCTGTTGCGGCATAAGTTGTACCGGTAACACCTACGAAACCTCCTCCATTTACACTTATAGTATATGGTGCCATTGTTGGAGTTGGATCTGTTATAGTAACATTAACCACAAAATTTCCTTGCGCAACACATCTATCAGCAACAGCTAAACTAAAGTCTGGATCTGGATCTTTAGGCAATACAATTGTAGTTGTAGCTTGTTTGATACAATCATAAGAATCTTTAGCAAAAATATAATATGTTCCTGCTGCTAAATTGAATGTTCCACTTGTTTGCCAAGCTGAACTTACTGTTGGTAAAGCACCTGTAGTATTTACAAAATAAGAATAAGGCCCTGTACCATCTTTTGCTTCAGCAATGATAGTTCCTAAAGTGCTACAATTTTCATTTTTAAGTATAGTCGCTTTTACTGATAATTCTACAGAAGATTCTTTAATGTAGAAAGGATCAGATGCTTTTTTACATCCGTTATTTGGTCCTCCATTTTCAGTAAATGTAATGTAATAGTATCCTGGAACCATATTTCCTACCGCTGGAAGCGCTGGATAAGTTATTGGTTGAGGATCTCCAACATTGTAAGTCAATACTCCTGTAACAGGAAGATTAGACTGATTCGTGAATATTTGATAACTAATAGAGGTAGCCGCTGCATCATAACCTGAAATGTTAATTGAAACACTTCCATCATTTGCTCCTTTACAACTAACATTTTTAGCTGTAACAACTGGCGCTAATGTAGAATTTCCAGGAATTGGAATATTAGCAGTATTAACAAAATCACAACCTGTATCACCATCATGAACCACAAATGTGTATGTCACACCTGGAGTTAAACCTGTAAAAGTTTTAGTGTCACCTCCTACAACATCTGGTGCAACGAAGCTAGTTGAGAATGGTGGTACATTACTAGTAAGAATACCAAATGTATAATTAGTTCCTAAAGGAGAAGCTTTTACTGTAACAACCGCAGTACCGCTTGAACAGTTAGGAGCAGAGGTATCAATAACAACTAATAAATCACTAGGTGGAGATGTTATCGAAATATCTTCAGAATGTTTACATCCGTTTGCATCTACAGCTGTTACAGTGTAGATACCAAAGTTAATTAGGTCATTAAATGTATGATTTTCTCTAGCTGTAGCAGCATAAGGATTAAAAGGAATTATGTCACCAAAGTTATTAGTAATATAATATGTAAATGGTGCTGTACCTCCCATAACATTTTGTACAATTACAGAACCTAATGTATATGTTCCTCCCGTACATTGAATGTTTACTTTATCTAATGTGAAAGTTATCGCATTCGGTTGAGCAATATTAATATTTCCAGTACCTGTACATCCTTTAGAATCTGTAACCGTAACTGTATAATCACCCGCAGCTAAGCCAGTCGTTTGTGCACCATAATCTTGATAAGTAGGACTAGTTCTTTCTACTCTAAAGGTAAATGGACCAACACCTCTTGTATCATCAGTTGTAATACTAATTGCAGCTGTTTCATCTCCATTACATTTAATAGATTGTACTTCTGAAATATTAGTAATTGCTGGTGGTACAGGAATAGTTACATTAACAGCAACAGTTGTTTCTGTTGAACAACCATCTGAAGTTACTCTGAAATAATAATCACCATCAACAGTTGGATTAAATGTTGTACCAGTAGAAGCATAAGTTCCACCTGTTCCTAATTTGTATTCGTAAGTATAATTAATACCATCACCTCCAGTCGCAGACAAATCAATTTGTGCAGCTGTTGCTGTTGGTGGTACAGTAGTACAAGTAAGATCTTTAATTAAATCTGCCTTAATTGTCAATATATCATTAACCGTTATTGATGTAGTTCTCTCGCAACCATGGTCATCTTTTATTCCTAAAGTATATGTTCCTGGTCCTGTAATTGTTTTTACAGGATTTGTATCATATGTTCCGTCAAGACCATACGTTATGTTTAAATTGTTATATGTAGAACCAGTAATTGTTACATTAAAGTTTGTTCCTGAATAACATTGTGCAGCAGTTATTGGATTAATTGTAGGAGGAGTATCTGTAATAATATTTACAGGAATATTTTGACGACAATTTCCATCTTTATTAATAACATAACCAGTGTAAGAAAGACCATCAACACTAGTATCTTTATTAAATACCCCAGTAGTATTATAATCTGCAGGGAATGTAGGAGCTGGATCACCAGTTTTTACAAGTGCATAATATAATGTTGTTCCTGTTGCTGTTGCACTAAGTTTAATATCCGTTTTTGCATTTGAACAATAAACGTGTGAAGCTGTAGCTGCAAAAGCAGTAATAGCAACTGGTTCTGTTAGAGTCACTTCGCTTATAGCAAAACATTGCGTTGCTGTATTTGTAACCGTAAAGGTATATTTCTGACCACCAGATAATCCTGAGTAAGTAATAACATCACCTAATACCGCTGGAGTTGAAGTAATTGTTCCAGTAACATCTCCAACTAAAGTGTAAGTGTAATCTCCTGTTCTGTTTCCAGAAACTGTAAATTCAATAGAACCATTATTTGCTCCATTACAAGTTACATTGCTGATCATTTTACCAACTGACTGAATAGCTACAACATCTAAAATTTCATAATCTCCTGTAATTGTACAATTATTAGCATCAGTTACTCTAAAGTAATAATGACCTGGAGTTAAGTTATTAAAAGTATGATTTCTATTCGTACCGTTTACTGAAACTATACTTGCTGTTGGACTAGTAATTTCATATTTAAATGGTCCAACACCGTGTGTAAATGCTAAAGTTAAATTTGCATTTCCTGCAGCACAAGTAATAGCATTTGATGGTGTTATTGTAAGTAATTGTGGAGGATCCAAAGCATCTATTGTAACTCCAGTTGGAACTACATATGAACATCCGCTAGCATCAAATACTTCTACCGTTACATTACCTGCTGTAGTTGTACTATAAGTATTTGAAGTAACTGGCGTTTGACCGTTATAGCTATATCTGTAAAGATTTGGAGCTGGGAACGGAGTACCTCCAGAAGCCGTAACTTCAATTGTTGCAGCTTGAGGACCGTTTGAAGTATCACAACTCAATTTTACATCTACATCAGCCGTTGCATTTAATCCATTTATTGGTTCTATAATAGTAACCGTTTTGGGGTCCGAAGCACATTTTTTAGCATCAATAACAACAACACTATAGCTTCCTGCACCTAAGTTTTCAAATAAATTTGTTGTCTGTGTAATTTTAGCTCCTGCTGGAGAAATTGGCGTTACTTCATAAGTAAAGGTACCTACTGGAGTAGCATTTACAGTAATGCTTCCTGTTGAATTTCCTTTACATAAAACGTCAACTTTACTTGTTGTAAAATCTGGTTTTACAGTTGAGTTTACAGTTTGAGAAATTACAACAGTACAACCTTTACTATCTGTAATCTCAAAATAATAAGTTCCAGCTAAACGAGGTACAGTAAATGTATTTGAACCTGCAGCTACATTAGTATAAAGCCCTGTAAAAGGAGCTCCCGTTGTGTTTGTTCTGTATCTGTAATCTGGATATCCATCTTGAATTGTAACTCCAATGATAGCCTCTGGGCTAGTTGGATCACAAGTTAAATCTGTATCAATTTTTGCGCTAGCTGATAATGGCGCAGCTATTGTTTGCTCAGCTAAATCTGCTGTACAACCTGTTACAATATCTCTAACTGTAATAGTATATTTTCCTGGAGTTAATCCTGGGAATGTTCCTGAACCTTGGTAATTTACACCATCTAAGCTATACTCATAGTTTGGATTTGGCTGTGGTGCTACAGATGGAGTTGCAATTAATGTTGCTCCAGCGCCTCCAGCACAATAAGAAGATGTTACACTTATAGTTGCTGATGGATTTACTGAGCCATTAATTGTAAATGTTTGTCCTGTAACTGTACAACCCGTTAAATCTGTAACCGAAACGCTGTAGTCTCCAGCATCAAGATTAATAAATTTATTGTCATTTACCTGAACTTTTGGTGTTCCTGCTGGTGAAGTTGGTGTTACTGTATACGTGTAAGAACCAGAACCGTTTACTGCATTAATTTCAGCAGTACCTTTAACTAGACAAGTTACATGTGTAAGAGTTGGTGCATTTAAAGCTAATGCAGCCGTTGGTCCACCAACAATCACATTTTCGGTAATTGGACAGTTTGTAGTTAAATTTGTTACGACAATACTATGACTTCCTGCACTTAATCCAGGAATTGTAATATCAAAAGGACTAGCTGTTGATGTTCCATTAACCACTGGTAACGCATCAACTTTATAAGAATAATTTGTACCTGCTGCAATTCCAGTTACAGTAAATGTAGCTGTACCATTGCTGTCTCCAAAACATTTTACAGGAGTTGATTTACTTCCTACTGTAAAACTTGCTGGAGGAGCTATCGTATGTTTATCAGTAAACTTACATTGATTAGCATCTCTTACTTCAAATGTATATTCAACATTAGCATCTAGACCATTAAATATACCTGTAGTATTAGGACCAGCTGTTATTGGAGCAATAATTCTATATTCTAATGCTCCTGTAATAACAACACCAGAAGAATTTCTAACATTTGTGATTGTAACACTTCCTTTGTTTGTAGGACAAGTCGCTGCCGTAGTAGTCGAAATTGTCATTGCAGCAGGGCGATTTAACGCATTAATTGTTCCTGCTGGTACTGTTTTAGAACAAGAATTTTTGTCTGTAATTCTAACTTCGTAAACACCAGGTGTACTTAAGTTTGCAAAAGTAAGTCCCGCTTGTGGACCAACAACCGCTACGCCGTCTCTTATTAAAGTGTAGGTATATTGTGGTGTTCCTCCTCCTACATTTGAAACTGTAATTGTAGCCTGTGTATCACAAGTGTAAGGGGTTGTTATGCTTGCTTGTCCAGAAATATCTGCTGGCTGATAGATTGTAAATGTATAACTTCTAATACAGTCGTTCGCATCTTTAACTCTAAAACTATAAGAAGTTCCTGCGACAGAACCTGCTAAATTTCCAAAATGAGTCTGATCTACGAAACCACCAGTACCATTAAATTCAAAAGTAAATGGTGCTAATCCTGTAAGTCCTTCAAGATCTACTGAACCCATTCCGCCAAAACAAGTTGCATTATGTGGATCTGATTTTGCAGTTACCTGCACTAAATCGTCTACTTTTTGTTTAATTGTAATCGGACATTTATTGAAATCTGAAATTTCGAAAGTATAAGTATCTGCAATTGTAGTACTGTAATCAATTGTTGTTGTTGAAGTCGATCCGCTAGCAACTTGATTACCTAAACTGTTTTTAATTACATAATTGTAAGGAATTGTTCCGCCTTCAACTGTAACTTCAATAATGGCTGCTGTTGCACCAGCTTTACAGCTTAATGCTGCTTTGATTGCTGGTTTAGCGCCCAATTGAGGATTAATTGTTGTATTAGCTGTTTTTACATCACAATTATTTTTGTCAACAATTCTAAAAACATAATCTCCAATTGTTGTTACTGGATAAGTAAAGCTTGAAGTTGAAAATTCGGCACTTTTAGGACCATAATTAAGTCCGCCATCACGGCTAACTTCATACGTATAAGGAACTCTACCACCTGAAACATTTACTTTTATTGATGCTCCGGTTGTATTATTAAAACATAAATTTGAAGTTTCATCAATTTTTGCGTCAGGTCCGGCTGTTCCAGAAATAGTAACATCAGTACTTATTAAAGCTGGACAGCCATTAGTATCTGTTCCTGCAACAGTATAAACACCAATTGCTGCACTTACTTCATATTTATCTGTAGCACTATTATAAACAAAATTAGATGTTGATCCATCTGATTTTTTTGTTAATGTAAAATTATAAGGTCCAACACCTCCTGTTGCGGTTAAAATAACTTTACCGTCATTTGCACAAGTAGCCGCTTGTGTAGTAGCTGTTACAGTAAATTTAGCTGGAGAACCTACTACAGTTGGAATTGTAAAATTACATCCTGTAGCTGTTGAGTTATAACGAATTCTTACATCGTATGTTTTTGGCGATAATCCACTAATTGTAACTGGTGAAGTTGTAGATTTTTTCCATGTTCCAGCTGCACCACCTTCTGTTGAATATTCAAAATCACCATTAAAGTTTTCAGCATAAATATTGAATGAACCATTAGTTTCTCCATTACATTTTACATTATTAATATCATCAACCCTTGCTGTAAAGATTTTATCTGTATTAATTTTAAATGGGAAGTTAACAGACGTTCCACAAGCTCTAGGAGTTTGGAAAACCTTAATATCATCAATAGCAACGTCATTACCATTGGTTTGTTTAATATTAGAACGAACAATTAATCGTAATGTAGTATTATTACCTGGATCTAATGTAATTGCTGTTTGAGGGAACTTCTTCCAATCAGAATCTGTATTTGATCTCGGAATATTTCCAGTAGCAAACCAAGAAATTTCGTTACCACTAGCATCTACTAGAGCAATTCTTAAATTAGGATCTGTTTTACCTGCTCCAGGCATCATCAAGTTCATGGCATAAAACTCAAACATGATAGGCTGACCCGGAATAACATCATTAATTTGTTTTTCATACAAAATAGTAGTTTCCGGAATCTGATCTCCAATATTTACTGCTAAGAATCTTCCTTTTGGATCTGCACCATTTTTAGTATGATCAATTGGATATCTCCAACTCCAACCATTAGTTGATGCTTTGTCGATAGAACTTGTTACAGAATAATCACCATCATTAATTGCCTCAGATCCATTACACCATAATGCTGCATCTTTAATTTGTCTCTCAAAACAGTAATAGAAAGTGTTAATACCAGGAGACTGCGTATTCGCTCCACTACCAAAACTTTCATCTAATAATATACTATTTGTAGTAGCAGATAATACTTGATAATCTACTGTAATAATATGATCTCCTTGAGGTACATTTAAAAATACGTTAGGCTGAGCTGTATTCGTATTTGGCATACCATCTAAATAATATTGGTAGCTAAATTTAGGATCACCACTACCTCCATTTACAGTAACAGTACTTGTTGCCGTTCCATCACAATTATAAACTGTAGTTCCAAGCTGAATATTTGGTTTTGCTGGTTTAGGATCAATAGTAATGTTTGTCATTACATATTCACAACTACCACCTGGAGCCGAATCTCTAATTTTTACTGTATGAGTTCCTGGATCAAGGTATCCCTCATTTGCACTTGACCACCCCACTATAGGACTAATGTAATATTGATATGGCGGAGTTCCTCCTTGTGGATTCGTAATTCTAACAATACCTTTAAGTTCATCTCCTTCAGGTCCACAACCAGATAAACCTGCAACACCAGCAGAAGCTGTTAATGCAGTTGTTGCTCCGATGTTTACAGTTTGTCCAGCGTCAGTACAATAATTTCCGCTATTAACACCAGACTTTGCATATCTAACAACAATCGTATATTGTCCAGGAGCTCGAGACCAGGATTTAGTAGCTGAAAAGCTTCCTCCATCAATACTATATTGAAGTGTATAGCTCTTTGCATCTATAACATTTACACTAATCGTTCCAGATTCTCCACATTTTCCATTTGTCACTGCAATAGTATATTCTGGTTTGTCAATTGGAGCCACAGTAATGGTTTTATCAACGCTACATCCATTAAGGTCTGTAACACGCATCACATAAGATCCCGATTGTAGCACCGTATATTTACCATTTGGAACAAGTTCAAAAGCACCGCCGGCATAACTTATATAATAGATATAAGGTTTAGTTCCCCCGCTTGCACTTCCAGTAATTACTCCATTTCTACAGCTTGTTAAGGTTGTAGTCTGTGAAGAATTATTTACAATCGCACTAGCTGCCGTAAGAGTTGCTGTTTGCGAATCTGTAGCACACCCACCTTCTATACTTGTAACTATTGTATAAGAACCCGCTGCCACATTTGAGAATGTATATTCTGAAATAGTTGAAGGTCCAAAAGAAGCTACTGCTGGCTTTGTTGTATCAGTACCAGCATAAAGTTTATAATTATATTGATTATTTAATGTATTAGCAACCACTTTAATGCTACCGTTTTGACCCGAGCACGAAGGTTGTGTTGCTGTTACTGTAGAAGAAAAATTAATAGTAGTAACAACGATACCTTTTACATTAAAAACACAACTTTCTGGTACATCTTTTAATCTAATGAAAACATTATAAGTTCCCGCAGTAGTCACGTCAAAAGTGTTACTGTCTTGCCAAACATTTGCAGCTGGATTTGGTGTAAAGCTATATTCATATCTACTTCCAAAATTACTTGCAACAATTCTTCCAGGAATAGTACAATTATTGGAGTCTTTAACGATATCACTTTTAACAATTCCGCTTGGGTCTACTTCATTTTTATAAACGTTAAAATAAAACACAAATTCAGTAGCGTCTGCATATCTTATTTTTACACGAAATTCACCTGCAGCATTTGCATTATAGTTTGGTCCATTGGCTACATCTGCCCAAGTACAAGTATTTCCTGTATTAGCACAATCAGAATTAGCCATTGGAGCACAACCTCCCGTTCTTCTTTGCCACGTAATAAGAGTAGCATTAGTGATTCCCGTTTCTATTAACCTAGAGTCATTAAGTCCACACAGAAATAATTTAGGAAGCTTTTTACCATCATTAGGACACTCTGCAACAACTCCAGCATAATTACCTTGAGCGTATTTAATAACCGGGTTTGGAATCTCTGGTACAGCTTCCTCTTTAAGGGTTCCCCCACCATCATTTGCATCAAGGCTAAATGGATTAGCGGACTGATCGGTTTTTACAAATAAATTCCCATTTGAACTTGAAGCAAATTTTGAATTAAATGCAATTCCATTTTGTGCATGGGAGACAAAATTGAATAGCAGAACTAAAGCAAAAAACAGCGTTCTTAAAGTAGTAGGTTTTTTCATAATCATTTTTTTGTTACTTCTATTTTATAGCTAAGGGGCATTAGTCTATAAAACCATTTATTTTTGATAACATTTATTTCAACGTCTCTCTCCAAATTGAAGAGAGACTATTTTATACTTTCTTTATTAATTCTCGACTTTTACAATGGCCATTCTTCCGTTATAAGGTTTATTGCCTTTTGCCTCCAATGCTTTTGTAGCTTCTTGTAAACCATCAAACTTCTCGTAGTAGATGTAATATTTACTTGTTGTTACATTGTAAAAGAAATTAATATCTGTTCTTCCGGCAGCAACTGCTTTCGTTAAGAATTCATCACGTTTCTGAACACTGTTGTGAACCGCAAGAATTAAATAATAACCACTATCAGAATTTTTAATATTCTTAATAATCTGCATGTTTGACTGCTCTTCACCAAAATCAAAATCATTTGCCGTCAATGGCGTATTACTTATTTTAGTTGTCTCTTTTATACGTTTAAGAGCAGCAACGTCCTGTGCATATCTTCCTTGATCATTCTCATAAGCAGCACGTTTAATTCTACGTTTACGCTCAATTTCAGTTTCCGTTTTGATACGCTCTAAATCTGCTATTAATGCAGCGCCTTGTTGTTCCATTCTCAACTGAGCTGCTTTCAACTCGTTTATCTTCTCTAAATAAGCCTTGTTTAAAGGATCATTTTTAGGGAATTTTTTAAGCCTGTCATTATATAGATTAGTCATCTTCGCAATTTCATTTTTCATGCTAGTGTTTGCATCAGCAATCTGTAATTTCAATGCTTCAATTTGACTGTTCTCTGCCGCTACACTTTTGAATGGTTTTGGCTCTCTATAAATTCCTTTTTCACTTAAATCATTCTCCTCTTTTAAGTCATTCAAGTCTTTTTGTTTATTAGCAACTGTTGCTGTAAACTGCGCTAATAACTCATTCTGCATTTTACTTGTATTCGCAATAGATGCCGTCAACTCTTCGATAGCTTTTGCCGTTGCATCTTTGTTAGCTGCTTCAGCTGCCAATCTAGCTTTTTCTGCTTCAGCATCCGCTTTTGCTTTTGCTTCAGCCGCTAATCTTTCTTGACGAGCCTGTTCTTCTAATCTTGCTTTCTCCTCGGCCGCTTGCTGTAATTTCAACGCATCTGCATCTGCTTTCGCTTTTGCTTCTGCAGCTAATCTTGTTTTCTCAGCTTCAGCATCCGCTTTTGCTTTTGCATCTGCAGCCAATTTAGCTAAACGAGCTTCTTCTGCTAATCTTGCTTTCTCTTCAGCAGCTTGTTTTATTCTTAATGTTTCAGCATCTGCTTTCGCTTTTGCTTCGGCAGCCAATCTTGCTTTCTCTGCTTCTGCATCCGCTTTAGCTTTTGCATCGGCAGCCAATTTAGCCTGACGTGCTTCTTCTGCTAATCTTGCTTTTTCATCTGCAGCTTGTTTCGCTTTTAATGCTTCTGCATCTGCTTTTGCTTTAGCATCAGCTGCTAATTTCGCTTGACGAGCATTTTCTTCTTCTTGTAATCTTTTCGTTTCAGCATCTGCTTTTGCTTTTGCAGTAGCTTCAGCATCTGCTTTTACTTTTGCATCAGCTAATAATTTTGCTTGTAAAGCTGCCATATCTGCTTTCGCTTTTGCATCTGCAGCTACTTTTGCTTCTAGCGCTTCTGCGTCTGTCTTAGCTTTTGCATCTGCTGCCAATTTAGCTTGACGTGCTTCTTCTGCTTGTTTTGCTTTCAATGCTTCTGCATCTGCTTTAGCTTTTGCATCAGCAGCTAATTTCGCCTGACGAGCCTCTTCTGCCAATCTAGCTTTATCTTCAGCAGCTTGTTTTGCTTTTAATGCTTCAGCATCAGCTTTGGCTTTCGCTTCAGCGGCTAATCTTGCTTTTTCTGCTTCTGCATCCGCCTTAGCTTTTGCGTCTGCCGCTAATTTAGCTTGACGAGCATCCTCAGCTTCTTGTAATTTTTTCGCTTCAGCATCGGCTTTTGCTTTTGCAGTAGCTTCAGCATCTGCTTTCACTCTTGCGTCGGCAATTAATTTAGCTTGTAAAGCTTCCATATCAGCTTTTGCTTTCGCATCGGCAGCCAATCTTGCTTTCTCAGCTTCTGCATCTGCTTTCGCTTTGGCTTCTGCTGCTAATCTTACTTTTTCTGCTTCGGCATCTGCTTTTGCTTTTGCATCGGCTGCTAATTTAGCTTTAGCTGCAGCTTCGGCGTCTGCTTTCGCTTTTGCATCTGCGACCAATTTAGCTTGAAGTGCTTCTGCATCTGCCTTAGCTTTTGCATCTGCTGCTAATTTAGCCTGACGCGCCTCTTCAGCTTGTTTTATTTTTAATGCTTCCGCATCTGCTTTTGCTTTTGCTTCAGCCGCAATAAGAGCTTGTCTTGCTTCTTCATCTGCTTTGGCTTTTGCATCTGCTGCTAGTTTTTCTTTTTGTGCTGCTTCTTCAGCTGCTTTTGCTTTAGCGTCTGCGGCCAATTTAGCTTTATTTGCTGCATCAATAGATGCTTTCGTTTTTGCTTCTGCAGCGGCTTTTGCTTTCGCTTCTGCTGCTAATCTTGCCTGTAATGCATCTGAATCTGCTTTCGCTTTTGCATCTGCTGCTAAAATAGATTGCATATCTGCAGCTTCTGCCTTCGCTTTTGCTTCTGCTTTACGTTTTGCCTCTGCAGCATCTGCTTTTGCTTTATTATCTGCAATAAGTTTAATTCTCGCTGCTTCCGCATCTGCTTTCGCTTTTTCTGCTGCTGCTAATCTTGCTTGTCTTGCCGCTTCAGCATCGGCTTTTGCTTTATCAGCAGCTAATTGTGCTGCTGTTTTTTGCGGAGCTGGAGCAGGTTTTGCGGCTTCTGCTTTCGCTTTAGCTGCGGCTTCTGCATCAGCTTTTGCTTTTGCATCAGCTGCCAATTTCAATTTCATTGCTTCTGCATCGGCTTTCGCTTTATCAGCAGCTAATTGTGCTTGTGTTTTTGGTGCAGCTGCAGCTGGCTTATTTGCTGCTGCTTGTGCTCTTGCAGCAGCGGCGGCATCTACTCTTGCTTTATTGTCTGCAGCTAATTTAATTCTACGCTCTTCAGCATCAGCTCTAGCTTTGTCTGCTGCTAACTGTGCCTGCGTTTTTTGTGTTGTTGCAACCGCTCTATTTGCCGTTGCTGTTTGTGCTCTTGCTGCTGCCGCGGCGTCTGCTTTTGCTTTGGCTTCTGCAGCTAGTTTTATTTTAACAGCCTCAGCATCTGCTTTGGCTTTATTGTCTGCTTCTAATTTTGCTTTTGCTGCAGCTTCTGCGTCTGCTTTAACTTTTTCTGAAGCCGCAAGTCTAGCTTGTCTTGCTTCGGCATCGGCTTTTGCTTTCGCTTCAGCAGCTAATCTCGCTTTTTCAGCACCATCTTCTCTTGTTACTTTTGCAGTTGTAGATGGTTTAGCCATTACTGGTTTTGGTTTTGCAGGATCTATTAATGATCCTTCATCTTCATCTGCGTAATAGTAATTTCTGTTTTTGAATCTGTAGGCAATGGCAAATTCGTGAGAACCACCTAAATTAGAGAAATTGCCCATTCCTCTTTCGTAATTATATTCAATAGCAATACTCGGAGAAATATTTACCCCAAGTCCTGCTGAAACTCCATATAAAGTGTTATATCCAGCTTGTGCCCAAATTCCCTGTTGCAAGGTTAGCATCGCAAGACCTGAAATAACTGTTTTGTCTTTTTTAATTTCTGTTCTAACAATTCCCGAAAATTTACTTCTATCAAAGAATCCGTAACTGTCAATATATCCTGTGTACATAGCATGCAATTGGATAGCTCTTTCTGGATCTTCTTTTACCATTCCAGCACCAAAATTGTACAATATCAAATTATTAATAGACAATCCGAAGTCTAAAAACTCTGTACCATAGTTAATTCCTGGATTAACAGTAAGCAAAGTGCTAGACGGATACTCTCCCATCAAGATATCAGAATCATCAGATATAATTTTTCCTTTGTTTAAACCACTTTGATAAGCACCTACATTTAAACCAAAAGTCAAATTGCTATCTTGATCAAGGACAATATTGTGAGCAAAATTGGCAACTCCACCAAAAACGGTCATCAATCCGTAATTTTGTTGGAATAAGGCAATTGCGAAAGCATCATTTTCTTTAATACGACCAGAATAATTGGCTATATAAGTCTGCGGTGCATTGTCAAATTGAACCCATTGTCTTTTGTTGTAAAAACTTATATAGGGATTTGCTTCTCTAACAAAACTAAATGTTGGGTTAATTAAGTATCTATTAAATTTTAAAGAATTTCTAATGGGTAATGAAAACGAAACAACTCCATCCTCATTTGCATTTTGAGAATAGAGTACATTTGAAAAGCCGTAAAATAAAGTGATGAATAGTAGGATTTTCTTCATATTATTTTATAACAGTTATTGATCCTTTTTTTTCACCAGTGTCTGATTGAATGACATAGTAATAAACCGGATTTACATTTTTAAAATCTATATTGCTTTGGGGCCAATCGCCTTGATAATTTACTACATCAAGGACTTTATCTCCGTTTGAACTAATAATGATTACCTTAGTCGAAGCATTTTTATATTCATCTGGAATATTCCAATACGGATTCATTCCGCTTAATTTAATAATGTTCGGAATAACCGTCGCTGGACCAGAATCACCATTAATTCTAAAAGAAAACTCTTTGTTTGCAATACAGCCCGATGCTTGAGAGATCTTTACTTTATAATTACCTTTTACAGAAACAGTGTAAGAACTACCAGTTTCTCCAGAAATTAAATTATCATTTAAATACCACTCAAAAGTAGGGCTCGTAGCATCTGTTGTAACATTAACGCTTAAAGTTTCACCTTCACTTAACTTGTATCCATCTTCTACATCAATACTTGCGTCAAAACCATTGCTTTGAAGATTAATTGATCCAGTAGCTTTACATCCTCCAAAATCAACCTCTACAGTATAAACACCAGATTCATTTGTAGAATAAGTTCTTCCAGTTGCACCACTAATAACTACTCCGTCTTTTTTCCATACATAGCTATTTCCAGAAGTTGCTGTCAAAACAGTTCCTGTACCACTTGCGCAAAATGGATTTCCTAAGCTTGAATCTATTGTCGCACTAGATCCTGAGCTTGCACTTATAACCTTAACACGATTAGAGCTAATGTTTACTTCTGTACAGGCACCATAATCTACTACTGCATAATATTCACCTGCAGCATTTACCACTAACGACTTAGCACTTTGTCCTGCAATTAAAACATCATCTTTGTACCATTTGTATTTAAGATTTGGATAATTTGCTGGAGACGAATTTGGAACACTTGGGGTATCATTGTCTACGGAAAGGGTTAAACTTCCGCCAGAACAAATTGCAGCACTAGTGCTCTTGTTGTTTATAAAAAAGGCAGTTTCAAAGGCTTTATAATAAGCCGGAAAATCTGTTGAGCTATTAATTGAACTTCTAATTCTAGCACTTGGAGCGGCAGTAGAAACAGAACTTCTAATTCTAAAACCATAAATTTCAGATCCGACTAAATTTGTTGGAAGAGCAAATTTTATAGATTGTTGAGTTGCATTGATATCTGTAGGCGGCTGCACTTTTGGCGCATAAGTAGGAGGAGTCGTAAAGTTTCCTGAAGCATCAGTAATTTCAACTTCGAACGTTGTTCCTGCTGGAAAATTAACGTAACTAAAAGTAACGTTGAATTCATTAAAAGAAGCTCCTGCGCAGAGTTTTTCTATTCCATCAAAAGGTTGAGGAACGATTACGGCCTGTGCATAGGAGCTTGATTCAGTACATAAGAATATACTAAATAGGAATAAAACTTTAAGTAAAGATAAAGTAGTTTTTTGAATCATATAGTGCGTGTTCTTGCTAAGTCGATACGCTCAAAAAACAAAATATCAATGAATGTTTCTGAGAAATCATATTTGTAGTTTTCAATAATATCTTTTGCTAAAATTGAAGTTGCTGCAAATGATGAATCATCTTTACAATCGTTAGATACTGTATGGGTTTCAGCAACTATAGTAAGGCTGTCCTTGGGGTTGGACATCCCTACTATAAACTGATTAAATTTGTCTGAATTGCTGTTTTCTACAACAGCAGTAGTACTATTTTGGTTAACATTACCTAAAGTTAAACTGCACTCAGAATCAGCAGCCTTTGTAGGTTTTCCTGCTGTATTCTGTGCATATAGAGTTAACGATATAGGCGAAACCAAAAATATTATATATATAAAATATTTTTTCGTAGATACCATTATGTCTTGATCTTTATTTGGGGTCCTTTAACGATACATAAATTGTGTCTGGGGACTTTATTAATAAAATTTACGCGAGGGAATAAAAATCGAAACTATTATCTATTTACCGCTTGAAGCCGTGATTTTTCCTAATTGTAATCTGAAATCTGGTTTTTTAGGATTGAAGATATCAATGAAAGTTTCTTTGTTGTCACTTTGAGAGTAAACGTTAAAGAAAATACTATTTCCGTACCAGCTTTCTAAATCTTCATTATTTGAATTGTATTCTGTAAAGATGTTTCCATTACATAAATTGAAATACATTTCTTCAAACTTGATTTTTTTAAGATTGGCATCATTGATTTCTGTTTTGCTGTCTAATAATACCGCAGGGTTAAATCCAGAGATTACACTTCTTTTCATTTCAAGAGAAGCACCTTCTGCAACATAAACAGCTTCTTTTACTAAACCTGCTTGAATATCAGCTTTAATATTTTCACTGTCATTAACCATTGTAATATTACTTGCAACAACTAAAGTTTGTTTTTTAGTAAAGTCTGTTTCACTTTTCTTCTCAAAAGATCTAACTTCCATACAACGAGATCCGTCTTTAGTACTAGAGAAGTAAGAAGATCTTACTGCTAAAGAGTTAAAGAAACGACATTGTACTCCTTGAGAAAATTTAAAGTCATCATTAACTGATTTATAAGAAACAAATTTTGTAGCATTTAAGTCACCACCTAAAACTCCGAATGAATCTCCTCCAGCATAGCTAACCATGATATTTTCTAAAACTGTTTTGTTTCCAACACCAGCAAGAGTTAAACCATTGAAAGTATCTACACCTTTAACTTTTTTACCAGCAAATTCGATTCTTACGAATCTTAAAATTCCAGAGTTAGAAGCCACGTTATCTCCACCGTAGGTAGTAAGAGTTGGATCAAGGTCAAGGTTGTAAGAACCAACATTTCCAAATTTGTTAATTGGAGCATCTCCAAGAACTACAATTCCACCCCAATCTCCAGCTTTTTTCATGCTACGATTTGAAGTAAATACAATTGGATCTGTTTCTAAACCGTCTGCAACTAATTGTGCACCTTTTGTAACTACCAAAGTTCCTTTAGTTTCAAAGTCACCGATAATTACTGTACCTGGCTCAATAGTCAAAACAGCATTGTTTGTAACGTATACGTTTCCTTGCAAAACGTAGATGTTTCTTTTCAGCAATTTAGTATTAACAGAAATGTTTCCTGCTAAAATTTGGTTTGCTTCTCCATAGTCTACTTTGTTAGGCTTAAATTCGGTCCAGTTGTTTAACCAATTAGTGTAGCCCATAATTCCTTTCTCTTGTTGAGCACTCATACTCGTAACTGTCAAAAGAACGCAGATTAATTGAGTAATTTTTTTCATGATAAGGGGGTATTACGGTTAATAATAAATTTGGGTATGCGTAAATGAAAAAACTCCTCTCGAATTTTCCGAAATTTCAGAACCTCCGAGAATGAGTCTTTTTTTATTTTGTTTTTCAAAAGCATTCCACTTTAGATTTCCATCTACGTAAACACTTCGAAAAAGGTTTTAAAAAAATTTAATCATTTATTACATTTCGTTCAAATCGTTGAACTCGTGTAATGATTTCAATGTACTTTCGTAAAATAAAATTGCAGCGATAAGATTTCCTTTATCTGAGTAAGGCATCATTTTTCTCTGAAACTCTACAGTAGTATCCAAAAATGTTGAAGTACCAACTGCCTGAGCATCTAAGATTTTTTTGTGATCACCATCGTCTGGAATACCTAAGTCCGCCATTGTAACTCCTGGTTTAGTAACCAAAGCAATGTAAGGGAGAGTTTTTACTAAAACTTTAATACGCTCAATGTATAATTCCAAAAGCTCACCTTTTTGCATACCACTCAATTCTTTTTGATCATGGTATTTACGGATAAGAGCCGTTGTACTGATAATACTTCTAGGAGCATTCTTTGCTTGTGCTGAAACAGCAGCAGTAGTTAAGATAAAAAAAGCACTTAATAGAGTAATTTTCCCTTTCATAGATTCTTATTTTATAATTGGTTGTTGATAAAAACAAAAATATAGAAATTAACTTAATTAACAACTCTAATGGATTTTTTTTTCAAAATATTTTCTTAAAAAAAGCTTAAAAACCAGCGTTATGTCGAGAAAATGTGCGTTTTAACGCTCTTTTTGTTAAAACAGCGTAGTCTTAAAAAGTAAGGTATTCGCTATAAAAAATAAAATTTTCAAACTTTAAATAATCAAAAAAACCTTACGTTTGCCGTTTTTTGAAAAAAAATATTAACAAAAACATCTTGATAAATGCTCAGGTTGAGATGTTTATTAACAAAATTGTATTCAAATCGAAAGAATTTTTTTGGCGTTTTAAGTTTATAATTTGAAAATTATAGTTACGAAAGAAACTTTATCCCGAAAATTTTTGACTACATCATTTTCTGCTATCTTTGCTCCATGCAATTTTCTCAAATTTTAGGTCAAGATTACATCAAAAGCCACTTGACAAAAAGTGCTGCATCTGGTAGAATTCCACATGCACAATTATTCGTTGGACCAGAAGGAAGTGGAACTTTAATTACCGCAATTGCCTACGCACAATACATTTTATGCGGCAATACTGGTAACGAAAATTCGAACGGAAATGATTCTTGCAATCTAAAGTTCGACAATATTTCTCACCCAGATTTGCATTTTATTTACCCAACTGTTACGACCGAAGATGTAAAAACCAAACCCAAAAGTTTAGATTTTATTCAAGACTGGCGAAGTTTCATTCAAGAAATGCCTTACGGCGGTTTGTTTGACTGGTACAAAATTCTTGGCGTTCAAAACAAGCAAGGAGAAATTCGAGTAGAAGATGCTCAAGAAGTTTTAAAATCGCTTGCGCTGAAATCTTACGAAGGCGGCTATAAAATCATGATTATCTGGATGGCCGATAAAATGAATATTGCAGCTTCTAACAAACTGTTGAAACTTCTTGAAGAACCATCAGACAAAACCATGTTTATTCTGATTTCTGAAAATGAAGAAGATATTATTCAGACCATACGTTCACGTTGTCAAGTAATTCATTTTAATGCACTTCCAGAAAAAGTCATCGCTGAAGCTTTGGTTTCACAAGAAAATATAGATTTGAATTTAGCTAAAAAAATTGCGCATCAATCACAGGGCAATTTTAATAAAGCTTTGCATTTGCTAAAAGAAGACGACGACGAGTTTCCCTTTGAACAATGGTTTGTCAATTGGGTTCGCGCTGCTTTTAGAGCAAAAGGAAATGCAGCAGCCATTCAGGATTTAATTACTTGGAGTGAGCAAATTGCTGCGCTGGGACGCGAAAGCCAGAAAAAATTTATTCAGTTTTGTATCGAAATGTTTAGACAGGCATTGATGTTAAATTATCAGGCCTCAAGCTTGGTCTATATTGAGCCAAAAGTCGATAAATTTAAACTAGAAAATTTTGCTCCTTTCGTAAACGGAAATAACATTCATGAAATTTTCAAAGAACTTTCAGATGCGATGTATCACATTGAAAGAAACGGAAATGCAAAAATAATTTTAACCGATTTATCCATTAAATTAACTCGTTTAATTCATAAAAAATAGATTCCAATGAATAATGTTGCCTCCATCCTACTTTTAGCTTTTTTAGCTTTAACATTTTTACAATCAGGTTACGAAAAGATTTTTTATTGGAAAGATAATGTAGCTTGGCTAAAAGAGCATTTTGCCAAAACACCTCTTAAAAATCAAGTGCCGCTTGCTCTTTTACATTTACTGATTTTAGAATTAATTTCGGGAATTTTATGTGTTGTTGGAGGCATTCAACTTTTAACAAATAACGGAAGAGAATTTGGTTTTTATGGCGCAATTTTTTCTTGTATCTGTTTGTTAATGATGCTTTTCGGACAAAGACTTGCTAAAGATTACGATGGTGCGAGAACCATTGTCATTTATTTTATACCAGCCGTAATGGCGGTTTATTGGTTGAATTAGACAACCTAATTTTTAAATTATTTAGATCAAAAAAATGAATCCAAAACATCCTTCAGAATCTCTAACTATTTTAACTGATTTAGTTTTACCGAGCGAAACTAATCCTTTAAACAATCTTTTTGGTGGCGAATTATTAGCCAGAATGGATCGCGCGGCAAGTATTGCGGCACGCAGACATTCACGCCGAATTGTAGTGACAGCTTCTGTAAATCACGTTGCTTTTAACAGAGCCATTTCGCTTGGAAGTGTTGTCACTGTCGAAGCAAAAGTCTCAAGATCATTCAAAAGTTCTATGGAAGTTTTTATTGATGTTTGGGTAGAAGACCGCGAATCTGGAAACAGAACAAAAGCAAACGAAGCAATTTATACTTTTGTTGCCGTCGATGACAACGGAAGACCAGTAGAAGTACCACCAATTGTACCTGAAACTGAAATTGAAATTCAGCGTTTTGATGCCGCACTTCGTCGCAAACAATTGAGTTTACTACTTGCAGGAAAGATAAAACCCGCTGATGCAACAGAATTAAAGGCTTTATTCTTATAGTGAAATTTGTGACAATTTGGAACAATTGGTGACAATCAAACTCGAAAAAAAAGAACTAATTTTACAAACTGTAAAACGGCAGTAAATCAATAAAGAAGTTTTTTCTTACTTTTGTTTGAATTACTAAAAAATAAAAATCAAGATAATTAATATAAAAGATGAGTTCAGAGAAAGAAGCCAAATTAAAAGCGTTACAATTAACACTTGATAAACTTGACAAAACCTACGGAAAAGGAACCGTAATGAAAATGGGGGACAGAGCTATTGTAGAAGTAGAAACAATTTCTTCTGGCTCACTTGGAGTTGATTTAGCACTTGGTGTAAACGGATATCCAAAAGGAAGAATTATCGAAATATACGGTCCAGAATCTTCTGGAAAAACTACTTTGACACTTCACGCCATTGCTGAAGCTCAAAAAGCTGGCGGAATTGCTGCTTTTATCGATGCGGAACATGCATTTGATAGAAACTACGCAGAAAAATTAAATGTTGATATTGAGAACTTAATTATCTCGCAGCCAGACAATGGAGAGCAAGCATTAGAAATTGCTGAAAACTTAATTCGTTCTGGAGCAATTGATATTGTAGTAATTGACTCTGTTGCAGCTTTAACACCAAAAAGTGAAATTGAAGGTGAAATGGGAGATTCTAAAATGGGTCTTCATGCACGTTTAATGTCTCAAGCTTTAAGAAAACTTACTGGAACTATCAGTAAAACAAATTGTACGGTATTCTTTATCAACCAACTTCGTGAAAAAATTGGTGTAATGTTCGGAAACCCAGAAACTACAACTGGTGGTAATGCGCTTAAATTTTACGCGTCTGTACGTTTAGATATTCGTCGTTCTGCTCAAATTAAAGATGGTGAAAACGTAATTGGTAACAGAACTAAAGTAAAAATCGTTAAAAATAAAGTGGCGCCGCCTTTTAAAACTGCCGAATTCGACATTATGTACGGAGAAGGTGTTTCTAAAACTGGTGAAATTCTAGATTTAGCTGTAGAATTTGATATCGTTAAAAAAGCAGGATCTTGGTTCAGCTACGGCGATACAAAACTAGGTCAAGGACGTGATGCAGTTAAAACTTTAATTAAAGATAATCCAGAACTTGCTGATGAACTGGAAGTTAAAATTAAAGAACATATCAAAGAATTAGCAGACGCTTAATCTTATAAAGTCAAAAAAACTTACTATAAACCTCGGCAATTGTCGAGGTTTTTTATTTTTCTCAAAAAAATTTCATTTTAGACGCAACCATTTCATTCATTCATCATCTATTAAAAAAAAGTAGTCTGCTAATTTGATACTGCCATATATCAATTTGCAGGTTTTTTTAGAATTTACATTGGTTGGTTATTTGAGTTAAAATCCGTTAGTTGTTTGGTGCTAACGGATTTTTATTCCATGCTTAAATATTTTTTCATTTTCCACGCAACCTTTTTTATTTTTCTTCATCTATAATAATGTGACGTTAACTTGAGTTATAACTTTAAACTCTTTATTATCAACCATTAATATTTTTAACCATGAAAGAAAAAATAGAATTGTTGTACAATAAAAACCGAAGAAAAACCAAATTGAAGTTAAAGAAAGTATTGCGGTTTATCTCCGAAAAGATAATTCATAGATAAATTTTGAATAAAAATGGGGGTTTTTAATTCAAAATAAAAGCCGGTAGATTTAATCAGATCTACCGGCTTTTCTATTTTCTATTACCTTCAAATTATTTTTTATCAAAAGCAACTAAAGCATCGTATATAACATTTCTAACTCTGTCTTTCAGTTCTTTTCTATGATCAATTGTTAATCCTTCTGTTTCTATAAATGGCAAAATTCGAACTCGCATTTTACCTGGGCTTCCGCTTAAAAAAGTATACGAAAAACGTTCTTTATTATCTGGAAAAACAATTGGCACGATCGGGATCTGGTGATCAATTGCGAGTCTAAAAGCGCCGTCTTTAAATTCGTCAAGCAAAACACTTTCGTCATCTGGAACGCCGCCTTCAGGGAAAATACAAATACTTAATCCTTGATTTAAGCGGTTTTGCGCTCTTTTAAAAACTTCATTTTTGCTTTTTGATGAATTTCTATCAACTAATATGCAGGTTCTTTTGTAGAAAAATCCAAAAAGCGGAATCTTCACTAATTCTTTCTTTCCAACAAAAACAAAAGGATTTTTAATTAAGACTAGCATAAGCATGATATCTGTCATCGAGGTATGATTGGCTACAATCATGTAACTTTTGCCTTTAATGAGCTTCTGTTCGCGTTTTACGGTGTAATAGAAACCCATTCCGAAAAGGATAAATCTCGCCCATAAACGAGCCATTTTAAAAAAGTACGGATAACCTTTCTCTGATGCAATAGAAATCAATAGAAGTGGCAGCATGATTATTATGGGAATAGCCATTAAGACGTAAAACCAAACGCGCCAAAGAATCCAAAAAGCAATTTTTAATATTTTCATAGTTTCAAATGTAATAAAACCGAAATGATTTTCGACATTGAATTTATTTGGAGATTCATTTTTACCGCAAAGCTCGCAAAGATTTTACGCAAAGTTCGCAAAGTTTATAGCCACAGATTAAAATAATTAAATGGATTTTTTAAATCTGTGAGAATCATTTTAATCTGTAGCTATTTCTTTTAAAGATTTGAATCCACTAAATAAAAAATCTTTGTGTGCTTTGCGTAAAACCTTTGCGTGCTTTGCGGTTACAAAAAACATCACGACATTTGCAATTCAGAAAAAATCGAGAATGGCAAAAATACTTACTGGTGTTCAAAGTACAGGAACACCGCATTTAGGAAATTTATTAGGAGCAATTATTCCGGCAATTGAATTATCAAATAATCCGGCAAACGAATCTTATTTGTTTATTGCAGACTTGCATTCCATTACCCAAATTAAAGATGGAAAAACTTTAAGAGAAAACACCTATAGCACCGCTGCAGCTTGGCTTGCATGTGGTGTAAATCCTGAAAAAGTTACTTTTTACAGACAATCTGATGTTGTACAGACAACAGAATTGACTTGGTATTTGAGCTGTTTTTTTCCGTTCCAAAGATTGACTTTAGCGCATTCTTTCAAAGATAAAGCAGATCGTTTAGACGACGTAAATGCTGGTCTTTTTACTTATCCAATGTTAATGGCCGCAGATATTTTGTTGTACGATGCTGAGTTTGTTCCTGTTGGAAAAGACCAATTGCAGCATTTAGAAATTACTCGTGATGTAGCTTCTCGTTTTAACCATCAAATGGGTGAAACATTTGTACTTCCAGAAGCTAAAATTCAGGAAAACATTATGTTGATTCCAGGAACAAATGGAGGTAAAATGAGTAAATCTGCCAATAATATTATTAATATTTTCTTGGATGATAAGGCTTTACGAAAACAAGTAATGAGTATCGAAACGGATTCAACTCCACTTGAAGATCCAAAGAATCCAGATACTTGTAATGCTTTTGCAATTTATTCTCTTTTAGCAAACGAAGAGCAAACTGCACAAATGAGAGCCAATTATTTAGGTGGAAATTATGGTTACGGACATGCAAAACAAGCTTTGTTTGAATTGATTACAGAAAAATTCAAAACAGAAAGAGAGAAATACAACTACTACATCAACAACCTTGAAGAAGTAGATACTTTATTAAAAAAAGGTGCCGCAAAAGCTTCCGTTATTGCCGATGGTGTTTTAGCAAAAGTTAGAGAGGTTTTAGGATTTGGCAAATAAATCTTAATTATTCAAAATAAAAAAAGCGCTGGTCGATTTACAATTTGATCAGCGCTTTTTCATTCAATAAATATCTTATTTTGATTTTATTTTTCGTAACTTCAAGAATATTAATCATTTAAAATACAAAAAAATGAATAAATATATTGAAGATTACGATGTTCCACCTTATTTGTTTCAAATCCTAAACATAGTTTTTGGTTTGTTACTGATTTATATTCTTTATCGATTGTATAAACATTTTAAAGGAAAATAAAATAAGATTTTCTGCGTTAAATTGACTCAAAAAGTTTTCCTGGAAGCGGCCGAATAAGACCTTTAAGTTCCATATTTACAAGAATTCCGGATATTTTAAAAACTGGAAAATCACATTCTAAGGCAATGATATCCAATAATTCTTTTCCATTTTTTTGAAGAAAATCATAGATCTTTTGCTCGTCTTTTTCTAATTCGACAAAAAGCTGTTTTTGAATGCTTTTTGGCTTTTCTTCAATATCCCAATTCAGCATATAAATTAAGTCGGCAGCACTTGTTAGAACATTAGCTTTCTGAGTTTTAATCAGATTATTACAACCTTGACTATATTTATCTGTAACTCTTCCAGGCACGGCAAAAACATCTCGATTATACTCATTTGCCATATTAGCTGTGATTAAAGAACCGCCTTTGTCTGCAGATTCAATTACAATTGTAGCTTCTGTCATTCCAGCTACGATTCGATTTCGACGAACAAATTTTTCTTTATCAGGATTAGAATCGCTCCAAAATTCAGTAATAAATCCACCATTTTCTTCCATTTTTGCCATGTACTTTTTATGCGTACGCGGATAAATCTGATTTAATCCATGAGCCAAAACGCCAATAGTTTGCAGATTACAATCCATTGCCATTTGATGTGCGACAATATCTACTCCGTATGCAAAACCGCTAACAATCAGAGGATCCAAAGGCGCCAAATCTTCAATTAGCTTTCTGCAAAAATCTGTACCATAGGAAGTAATTTGTCGCGTACCGACAATACTGATCATCTTCTTGTTTTGAAAATCTATATTTCCAGCCGTAAACATAAGAATCGGAGCATCAAAACAATGTTTAAGCCTTTCGGGATAATTTTGATCCTGAAAAAAAGAAACATTTACATTGTTTTTTCTGATGAATTCTAATTCCTTTTCAGCCTTCTCAAAGATGGTTTTGTCTTTTAGATTTTTTAATAATACTAATCCAATTCCATCAACTGCTGCTAGTTGAACACTTTTTGCTTTAAAAATAGCTGATGCATTCCCAAAAGAATGAAGTAACTTTTTACCCATTATATCACCCACTCCATCCACTTTTAGCAGTGCCAGTAAATTAAACAAATCTTGATCGTTCATATTTTTAAAACATTATGTAAAATAGAAAATTATAATTGAATTTTCGAAAGCGCAAATATCAATAAAAACAAAGTAATTTCTTAATAATTTTTAAAATTAAAAAGAAAGCGTTCGATGTGAATAACAGAATATTATGTTTAATATATTGATTTTGAATTGTATAAAAATATATTAGAATTGTTAATAAAAATTGTGAATAAAATTTTGATAACTATAAGCGTTGCATAACTTTGTTACTATGAAAATCGAAGTATATATCTCACAGTTATTGTATCGTTATCAGTGTGTAACGGTTCCAGGATTTGGTGCATTTTTAACCGAAACTCATTCAGCTCAGCTAAATGAAAGCACTAATTCGTTTTTTCCTCCAAAAAAAACCATTTCTTTCAACAGCCGTATCAAAAATAATGACGGTTTGTTGGCAAATCATATTGCACAAGCTGAAAAAACATCTTACGGATTTGCCGTAAGTGCTATTGCATTTGAAGTTACGAATTGGAAAAAATCCTTGGAAGAAGATGGCGTAATCTCTTTGAAAAACATTGGTGAATTGCGTTTAAATTCTGAAAGCAATATTATCTTCACTCCAAATGATCAAACTAATTATTTGTCTACTTCTTTCGGATTAAGCCCATTTGTTTCTCCAATGGTGAAAAAAGAGCTTTTCGAGAAAAAAATCGAAAAGATTGCTGCTAAAGAAAAAGAAGTTGTTTTATTGGATGACAATGAAGAGCCAACTAAATCATCTAACTCATTCTTGAGATATGCTGCTATTTTGGTTTTAGGACTTGGAATTTCAGGAAGTATCGGATATCCTTTGTATCAAAATCAAATTGAAAATCAAACACTTTTAGTAGAACAAGCCGTTCAGAAAAAAGTACAGAATAAAATTCAGGAAGCAACATTTTTAATCAAAAATCCTCTTCCAGCGGTTACTCTTACAGTAGATTCTGCAACTGTTGAAACGGCAGAACCAACAATGCCTTATCACATTATGGCTGGTGCTTTTAGAAGCGAACAAAATGCAAAGAAAGCTTACAATCAATTAATTAAAGATGGCTTTAAAGCTAGAATGCTGAAAGAAAACAAACACGGTTTATTTCCGGTTTTGTATGGAAGTTATGCTACAATGAAAGAAGCGGAACAAGCTCAAAAAGAAATACAAAAAGGCGAAAATCCACAAGCTTGGATTCTGGTCGAAAATCTATAAAATGTAAAAAATCCTGTTCAAGAGAACAGGATTTTTTTTTGTCTTATTCTATCGTTTTAAAAAACTTAACTGGCAATTTATCAAGACTTCTTACTATAAATTCGTTAGGTAAAATTTAAATAATACAACGATGAATAAAATCTTCAAAACATTAGTTTTCTTATTTTTAATAAGTTCCCAATCTTTCTTTGCTCAGCAAGTTTCTAGTGCGGCACAAGAATTAGAGCGTCAAAAAGCTGAAATGCAAACGCAAAAAGCACTTAAAGAAAATTATGCCAATCTTGATGAAAAAATCAATCAGCTAAAAAAAGAGCAAAAAGAATTGGAAAACAAGAGAAAGAATCTTTTAAAATCTGAAAGTAATTTAAAATCAACAAAAGAAAAAATCAGTAAACTGGAACTCGCCAATCAGAAAATTGAAAATAAAATTACTACTACTTCCATTTCTGATGAAGAAATTCAAAAACAAAGAATTAAAACTAAAGAAAATGAGGTGAATATTCAGAAGCTGAAATTAACACAAATTAATCAAGAAAAAGAGCTTGATAAAATGATGTTGAATATTTAATAAAGCATTTCTTTTTTATAAGCTTCGGAGAAGCGAAATATTTATAGAAAAAAATAATTTTTCCATATAACAGCTCCGGCGGAGCGACATAATTTGAATTTAAAAAATGTCGCTCCGCCGGAGCTTTTTTAATTCTTCTTAATCGAATTCTATAAATATTTTCCCCCTCTGGGGCTTCATCGATTCTTTTTTGATTGTTTATCGTGAAACAATTTTTGCATTTTGCATAAGAATTTGTTTATCAGATTCAAATACTAATAACGCCGCAGATGGCGAATTTTTTTCGCCCAAAACAATAAAATGGCATTCGTATCTGAAATTGCCCTTTTTAAATTCGTAAAGATGAGTTCCTCCCGTTCCGTCTCCGAAGAAAATTCCGTTTTCAATTATAAGATCTGGAGTGTCAGTCATTTTCTTTTTGATCGACCAAGAAGCGTAACGATAATTGTTGTTTCCTAAATCATCAATTCTAATTCTGAATTTGGAAGTTTCAAGAATTGCAATCGGTTTTTTGAATTTTGAAAGTGAAGCGTTTACTGTTTTTTTCTGATTTGCAATTAATGAATTCTTTAATTCTTCTTCAGCTTTTGACTGATAATTTATTGCCGTAATTTTCCCATCGGTATCAATCCATAAATCGCCTTGATTTAGCATAATCCCGCGCCAGCCCATTTCTGACCAATCTTTTGCAGGATTTGATATTATTATTTTTTGAATCAAAACTTTATCAAAAATCTGATTGTATCTTTTTATAAAATCCTGCTTGTCTTTTACTGAAGGAATTGGAGTTTCTCTCTTCAGCGGAAATTTTATACGTTTTGAAATTGCTTCTTTATCGCCATTTTTCACTTCAGAAATAAATTTTGAAATGAATTTTTGATACTCAGGTTTCAAATCCTGAGCAATCAAAAACGAAGAATTAAACATCAGAATTGTTAGCAATATTTTAAATATTTTCATGTCAAAAACTATTTAATCGGTTATAAATTAGATTTTTGAAAAACATAAAAAGTGTTTCACGTAGGACGTTCAAAAAATCAATTTATGCTCGCTTTGAACATTTTCAGTTCATCCCAAGTAAATTCATCTCCATGTTTTTCTTTCAAACCACTCAAAGATTCTTCCTGGTAAAACTGAAATGCTTCGCGCAAAGCCAAAATTTTATCATAGGGCAAAACATCGGTAATTTCAATCTTTTTTGACTGGATAAGTCTTATCAAATGGCCTTCGATAGTTTGAACATTCAATTTACGCATTCTTGCAATATCTTCTACAGAATTTTTCTCGATCCACAAATCGTAGGTTTCTTCAACCGTCGTTTTTTTAGCCGTTTTAAGCTCACTTTTATCCGCTTTAGCTGATTTGTATCGAACAACAGGTTCTTCTGTTCTGAAAATGTCTGTATTTGTCGTTTTGAGCTCTTCACGGATTCTTTCCGCTTTGTTGATTTTATAATTTCTAATAATTGGCGATGATAATTTTTCTTTGGAGATCGCTTCGCCAGAAACAACTACTTCAATCAATAACTTGGCTTTCATCAATCTCAAAACGGCTTTCGTCTGAAGATCTTCTAAAAAATTAAGTTCTTCATAGAACTCTTTTACTTTTTTAAATTTTTGAATTTCAGCTATTTTATAAATTAGATCATCGACCAATTTGTCCATTGGTTTGAAAAAATAATCATAGGCTGCCTCTACTCGTTCTTTCACAAAAATTAAATCGACCGTTTCTTTGATGAAAATTTTATTGAGCTGCGCAATGAATTTCTGTGAAGGATCTAAAAGTTGCTCAATAGTATCCATTCGTTTATGTGCCCAAACGGAATGTTTCGATTTTTCCGAACCAGCTGCATTTTCGTTATAGCTGAAACGATGATTTCGCCATTCTTGCGCCAATTCTCCCCAATTAAAACTGTTTATCAAATAGTTATGGATAAAATTTTTGGTTTCGAAATGAAGCGAATTTTGTAAATCCTGCTCTGTTGCTCTATTCAAAGCATAATCCATCACATCCTGATCGTTCGAAATACCATTCATCTGCATCGGAGAAAGCAAAATAAGCCCATTTAACGAACGCAAACGCGAAAGTGCTACATAGGCCTGCCCAGGCAGAAAAACTTGCGATACGTCGAGCGCTGCTTTGTCAAAAGTTAGACCTTGACTTTTATGCACTGTAATCGCCCATGCCAATTTGATCGGGTAATGTGCAAAAGTTCCCAAAACTTCTTCTTCGATTTCTTTGGTTTGTTCGTTGACTTTGTAACGGATATTTTTCCATTCGTACTTTTCTACTTCGAGAGTCATGTTCTCTTCTGGAAAGTGAACAAAGATTTCTTCATCTGAAAGCGATTTGATAACTCCCATCTTTCCGTTGAAATATCTTTTCTCAAAAGACAAATCGTTTTTGACGAACATGATTTGTGCTCCGACTTTCAATTTTAATTCTTCTTCGACAGGAAATATCTTTTCAGGAAAATCACCCACCACAAATGGCGTATAAATAAATTCTTTACCGTCTAAGTCATTGATTGATTGTGAGTTGATAGAATCTGCTTTGGCATTATGGGTTGTCAACGTGATATAACCTTTGTTCTCTTTAAAGTCAAAATCAGGCTTAACATACTGATTTAGAACGGCTATATCTTCTGGAGTGATCTGATTATTTCGAAGATTATTCAAAACCGAGATAAAAGCATCATCGGTTTGACGATAAATTTTTGACAATTCAATGTAAATCGGCGGATAGGTTTGAAGTACATGAGAATGGAAAAAGAACTTTCCGCGGTAATAGTTTTTCAGCGTTCGCCATTCTTCATCGCGAATTACCGGAGGCAATTGCAGTAAATCTCCAATAAACAAAACTTGAACTCCTCCAAAAGGCTGAGTATTTCTTCGAACAGTTTGCATCATAAAATCGACCGCATCCAACAAATCGGCACGCATCATACTAACTTCATCAATAACCAGCAATTCCATGTTTTTGATTACATTTCGTTTAACGTTATTCATTTTGAAATGGCGACGAAGTGATTCTTTATTTTCAAACTTTACCGTTTCTGTAAACTGCGCACTAGCTTCGTAGGATGGAATAAACGCAGAAAACGGCAATTGAAACATGGAGTGAATTGTAACTCCGCCCGCATTCAAAGCAGCTATTCCAGTTGGCGCAACAACCACCGTATTTTTGTGAGTCGTCGCAATAATTTCGCGCAAAAGCGTAGTTTTTCCAGTACCCGCTTTTCCCGTAAGAAAAATAGATTTTTGAGTTTGGTTGATGAATTGTAAAGTGTAAGCTGCCGCTTCTGAAACGTTTTGCATTGGGGTTGTATTAAAGAATAAAATTACCGCATTTTATAAAAAAGAAAAAACCTAAATCGTAGTGGATTTAGGTTTTCAGTAATTTAGTTAGTTTGGGTAGTTTTTATTTTTTTGCTTCACCTTCTTTAGTTTCAGCTGCTGGTTTTGCATCTGCTTTTGGTGACGCTTTGTATTTATCATTTAATTCTTTAATGATGTCTTTTGTGATATCGAATTTGTCTTCAGCATATAAAATAGATGCTGCATCTCCAGTTCCGTAGATATAAGCGTAACCGTTTTTCTTTCCGTAATCTTTAATGAATTTTTTAACACCACTAACAAGAGAATCCATTTCTACTCCACTTTCTTGTTGTAATTGTTGTGCCAACGCTTGTTGTGCATAACCTAACTGCTGCTCTCTTTTTTGCAATTCAGCACCTCTTTGCTGTGCCCAAGCCTGACCGTTTGCTTGCGCCTGGCTTTGAAAATTAGCAGCGTCTTGTTTAAAACGTGAAATTTCAGCTTGTAATT
Organism: Flavobacterium notoginsengisoli; assembly: GCF_014207905.1. Classification (GTDB taxonomy): domain Bacteria; phylum Bacteroidota; class Bacteroidia; order Flavobacteriales; family Flavobacteriaceae; genus Flavobacterium; species Flavobacterium notoginsengisoli_A. The sequence goes on from NZ_JACHLB010000001.1 coordinate 551,862, forward strand.
GTCTTCCTTTTTCTTCCGCTTGAGCTTTGTACTTTGCCTCTAAATCTTTTGCCTCAGTGTATTCTTTCATCAAAACCGAAGTATCCACGTAAGCTGTTTTTACTTCCTTTACCTCTGCTGTTTTGTTACAAGAAACTGCGAAAACTGAAAGTGCGATAATAACTAATGCTTTTTTCATTTTTTTTAAATTCTATTTTTTTAAGTATGAAAGACAAAAATATAAAAAAATCAATAGGATTAACATAAAGTTTAAAAAATGCTCAAATTTTATGATATTGTTTTTATTTATAGAAAAAATAATAACAATAATCGGTCACTATTGCTTTAAAAATCAATATTTATTCTGCTTTTTCAACTAAAAAAAGCCATTTTTATCAGATTTTGACAAAATGGCTTCTGTTTATATTTTCTTTCGATTATTTGTTTTTCAAAACATAAATATGCGAAGAATATTCTTTTGAGCTTTTTGCTTTCCAGTTTGACTTCAAACCAACAAAAAAAGCTTTAATATAATTCATTTTTCCAGTTTTGTATTTTTCTGATAAAAGACTCACATAAAACGAATCAAATTTCATTGGAAGTATTTTTTCTAATTTCATATCTACTTTTTCAAAAAGCAACTGAATTGATTTTTTAGAGAAATGCCAAAAGTGAATTGGCACATCATAAGCTGCCCAAAAAGTTTCATAATGATTGGCATCAAATGATTTATAATTTGGAACGGCAACAATTAAAGTTCCAGTTGGTTTTAACAAACGCTTCAATTCTTGTATCTGATGTTCTAAATCTGGAACGTGTTCCAAAACATGCCACATCGTAATTACATCTAAAGAATTATTTTCTAAACTGCTTATTTCTTCTACAAATGAAATTCCTTTTTGTTTTGCAATATTTTTTGCTCTATCACTTGGTTCTACACCAACTGTCTCCCAACCGTTATTTTTTGCTGTTAAAAGAAAATCTCCTGTTCCAGCACCAATATCCAGCAATTTGCCTTTTTGAGGCTGTTGGCTATTAATTAAATTCAATTTATTTTGAAGGGCAATATTTTTTACAAAATGATATGCTTTTTCAAATAATGAACGTTTATTGTCTGTATGCGAAATATAATCTTCACTTTCGTAATATTTGCCTAAATTTTGCAGTTCTGGCTGTGGTGAAGTAATTAGCATATCTAATTCTTCATCATAATACAAATCAAAAATTTCTTTTGAAACAGAATGATCTTTTACCGTAAGAAAGTGTTTTTTGTTTAAAACGTCCATTTTTTAAATTATAGATATTTGGGTTTAATTTATAGCAAATCCTAAAAACGAAATTTCATCATTTTTAGGATTCTTAGTTTTTGTTATTTGTTCTTTTTCCAATTGATTTTTACAGCTGATATCTTTTCATTTTCTAATCTGATATCGTCCAAAACAGCAAAACCATTTAGAACATAAAATTCCAATGGTGATCTGTAATATTCATTATTTCGTTTAATATCATTTTCATGATCGATTACCCAGCCGTTTAAATCTTCATTATTCTTTTTAATTTCTTCTAATAAAATTCTTCCGTACCCTTTTCCCTGAATTTGATAATTCAACATTATTGCAAACCAAATTTCGCTGTCACGCAGAAAGGTATAAGCCCAACCTTGAATTTCATTTTTAGAATCAATTAAAAGATAATTATCGATTTCTAAAATAGCATTTACATAACTTTCAAATTCATGAAAAGTTTCGTGACCAAATTGAATTGGATATTCATTATTTCGAAGTTGCCACAATGTTTCTTTTTCATTTTCCGAAAAACTATTTTGATGTACAACTTTCATTTTTTGATCATTTTTCATTAAAACGTTTCACGTGGAACATTATTTTAGTTTTCAGTCTCAGTTTCCAATATTAATGCGACTGAAAACTGCGACTGAAGACTTTTTATCTTCCCATATAAATCAAAAGCACGGAAATATCACTTGGTGATACTCCGCTAATTCTTGAAGCTTGCGAAATGGTTACAGGACGAATCTTGCTTAATTTCTGTTTGGCTTCAATCGACATTGATTTAATTTTATTATAATCGAAATTGTCCGGAATTTTTACTTCTTCCAAACGATTCAGTTTATCTGCATTATTTCTTTCCTTTTCGATATATCCAGAATATTTCACCTGAATTACGGCTTGCTCAACAATTTCTTCATCCAAATCGTTTTCTTCGATATATGCAGAAACTTTTTCAAACTTCAACATATCCTCTAATTCAATTTGTGGACGAGAAAAAATCTTGAACATTTTATCACCCTGTGAAATCGGTGCAGATTCTTTTGCTTCCAAAATCGGATTTGTTTCTGCAACGCTTACACTAGTTTCTTTAAAGAACTGAACCATCTTTTCAGATTCATTCAATTTCTTTTCCATTCTTCGTAAACGAGCTTCAGAAGCTAAACCAATTTCGTATGACATTGGAGTCAATCTGAAATCGGCATTATCTTGACGCAACAAAGTTCTATACTCCGCTCTTGAGGTAAACATACGATATGGTTCTTCTGTTCCTTTCGTAATCAAATCATCAATCAAAACTCCGATGTATGCTTCATCACGTTTTAAAATCAACGGATCTTTTTCGTGTACTTTTAAATGCGCATTAATTCCCGCCATTAAACCTTGAGAAGCTGCTTCTTCATATCCGGTTGTTCCGTTGATCTGTCCAGCGAAATATAAACCTTCAATTAACTTCGTTTCCAAAGTGTGTTTCAATTGTGTTGGCGGAAAGAAATCATATTCGATTGCGTAACCAGGTCTAAAGAATTTTACATTTTCAAAACCTGCTACAGAACGAAGCGCTTTGAACTGAATATCTTCTGGAAGAGAAGTTGAAAATCCGTTTACATAAACTTCACAAGTATTCCATCCCTCTGGCTCTACAAATAATTGATGACGCTCTTTATCTGCAAAACGATTAATTTTATCTTCAATCGACGGACAGTATCTTGGTCCTAAACTTTTGATTCTTCCGTTGAACATTGGAGAACGGTCAAAACCTTCTCTCAAAATATCGTGAACATCCAAAGACGTATACGTCATGTAACAAGAACGCTGATGCGTTAACGGAGAAGTCACATCTGAATAAGAAAACTTATCTGGCTTTGCATCTCCTTTTTCTTCGTTCATTTTAGAATAATCTAAAGAACGTCCATCTACACGAGGTGGCGTTCCTGTTTTCATTCTTCCAGCTTCAAAACCTGCTTTAATCAAATCTTCGGTAATTCCGGTTGCAGCACTTTCTCCAGCTCTACCACCTCCGAATTGTTTTTCTCCGATATGAATTAAACCATTTAAAAAAGTACCGTTTGTTAAAACCACAGATTTGGAACGAATCTCCACACCAAGTGAAGTTCTAATTCCTTTTATCTTTCCGTCTTCAATAATCAACCCTTTTACCATTTCTTGATAAAAATCAAGATTTGGTGTTACCTCCAACATCATTCTCCATTCTTCTGCAAAACGCATTCTGTCACTTTGAACTCTCGGAGACCACATTGCAGGTCCTTTCGATTTATTCAACATCTTAAATTGAATTGCAGTTCGATCTGAAACAATTCCTGAATATCCTCCAAGTGCATCGATCTCACGAACAATTTGTCCTTTTGCAATTCCACCCATCGCAGGATTACAAGACATCTGTGCAATGTTTTGCAAACTCATTGTAACCAATAAAGTTTTGGATCCCAAATTTGCAGCCGCAGCCGCAGCTTCAGATCCAGCATGGCCAGCACCAACCACAATAACATCGTATTCTTCTAAAAACATTTTGTTTTATTATTCTCTAAAAACCGCTGGCGCGGTTTCTAGAATTACATTTATATTTTTCTTGTTCCACGTGGAACGGATATTTTTTTTGTTCCAAGTTTCAGGTTTGAAGTTTCAAGTTCAAATCAGAATCTTCAAATCAGAATCTTCAAATCTTGAAATCAAATTCAACGTTTCACGTGGAACGCTATAAAATTCTTCCAAACTAGAACTTCCAAACTAGAACTTCCAAACTAGAACTTCCAAACTAGAACTTCCAAACTAGAACTTCCAAACTAAACTTTCTAATCAAAAACTTTTTATATTCCACGTTAAACGTTATAAAATATCAATCTCGAAATTTCAATTCCATGAATCGTTCCACGTGAAACATCATATTTTATTCTTTTAAATTCAAATCTAAAAATCGTTCCACGTGGAACGATTCAATCTACTGTTTAAATTTCTATATAACGTTCCACGTGGAACGTTATTATTTTACTTGTAAGTTCTAAATATGTTTCACGTGGAACGTTGTAAAAAATCAAAATTTAAAAACGTTCCACGTGAAACATATATATAAAAGAGATTTAATTACTGTTCCACGTGAAACATCTTCATCTTTTCTTCTTCTTTTGCTCTCATTAATTGAGCATCTTCATCTGTCTTATCCTTGTACCCGCAGTAATGAAGTATACCATGAGATAGTACTCTTTTCAGTTCTTCAGCAAATGAAACATTGAAGTCTTTTGCATTGTCTGCGACACGTTCTACAGAAACAAAAATATCACCATTCAACTCGTTACCAACAGTATAATCAAAACTAATAATATCAGTTAAAGTGTCGTGATCTAGATATTCAACATTAATCTTATGAAGATATTCATCGTCACAGAATATGTAATTTATCTCGCCTTCATTCTTTCCTTCAGAAACAATTACAGCACTTAACCAGTCACTAAAAGCCTGCTCGTCTCCTAAAGTAAAATCTGTTTCGTAATTAAAATTTATCATTTTGTATTAAAGTATTCTTGAACTTTTTGATTAAAATTCGAGCGCAAAGGTAGTGATTGTCTGTTTAATATCTCCACACTGTTTAAATATTCCAATAGTGAACTCGGTAAAGCATTTGATCTATTAGTAAATTCTGCCTTATTCGTTTCAGATTGTCTTTGTGTATCCTGACCTTGTTGCTGAACTGCATTGTTTAACTTCCATAATTCTTGTTGGATATTTAGAATACGTTGCAGGTTCTCATTCTTAAATCCTTTATTCAAAATCTGCTTTTCAGATTGTTTCATCTGATCAATAATAGATCTGCCTTGGGCATCTAAACCTTTCTTAGCTAACTCTTTTTGTAACGCTTCACGAAGCTTAACTTGCTCTTTGTAAATTTCCATTATTGCTTCAGCATCGCCTTCTCCATCTTCTCCTTCATTAGCGTTCTTCTCCCCTTTTCCATTCTTTCCGTCTTTACCTGAAGTGCCTTTATCACTGCTTTTATTTCCTTGGCCTTCCTTGCCTTGGCCATCTTTGCCTTGTCCGTTTTGTCCTTGTCCAGACTTTCCATCTTTACCTTCACCAGGTTTATCTCCGAGTTGCTGTCCAGGTTTCATTCCTTCTTTCATCTTGTCTGCAAGACCTTTTTGTTTCTGAATAATATCTGGTAATTGCATTCCTTGGCCGTCTCCAGGTTTTGGTTTTCCTGCTCCCGGTTTAGGCATAGACATCTGCATATTGTTCAATAAATCACTTAAGAAATCGGCTAACTTATTAGCAGATGAAACTGCATATTGTTGGTGTGAAACTCCTCTAGGAATCTGAACATCGGTTAAAGTTTCTATAGCTTTGTCCATGTTGTACTGAACATTTCCAATCTCTTTGGTGACATCTTCAGCTACCTTTGGATTACGTAATGAAAGTGCAAACAAACTATCATCAACATGTCGGAACTGCTGTTTCAAATTCTGCTGAATCTTGATGTTTTTTGTGAATGCAGAAGAACCTAATTTCATTGCTTTAAACTGTTTCATCACATCTTCTTGTGATAAAGAATATGCTAAAAGGTTATCCAGAATCTGACGAAGCATTGCTACATCTTCTTCTAATTGTTCCTGTTCACCACCTTCCATTTCACTTTGCATTTCCTGAGCCATAGACTTCATTTTCTTTGCAGCGCTTTTCTGTTTTGGTTTAGCTCCAGATGTATTCTTTTTGCTCAATTCTTCAGAAGCTTTATTCAAATCATTGTCTACATCTTTCTCTTTTGAAGCATCAGACGGAATATCTAAAGGTTTCTTTAGCGTCTTATTTTCTTCTTTCAAGTCTTTTAAATCTTCTTGAATTTTATCAAAAGATTTATTGATTTCATCTTGCTTCTCTTTAGTATTTTCTTTCTCTTTATTTGATAACTGTTCCTGTTGTTCTGACAGTTTATTTAATTTCTCTGCAACCTGTTCTGCTTTCTTTGAAACATAAAAACGTTTGGTTAGCTCCACCAATTGTTCTAAATTACGAGATTGGTTTTTACTGATTTGTTTGAACTTTTCCATCTTATCAAACAGTTCTTCACTGTTTAATTTGTCGTTTAAGTTCTTCAATTCGTCTAATAATTTCTGATTCTTTTCTAAATCTTTCTGTGCATTATCTAAACGCTTTTGTAAATCTTCAGCCGTTTTATCTTTCTTATCCTCTTTAAACTTGTCCAGATTCTTATTCATTTTCTCAGAAAACTGTTTCATCATTTCGTCTTGTTGTTTCTGACGTTTGATAAAATCATTGATCTTCTGCTGATCTTTAAACTCTAAATTATCTTTTTCTTTTCCTGTATTCTGAAGCTTATCCATTTCTGAAATCTGCTTCGTTTGGTTCTTCAAAGATTTAGATAAACTATTAATGTTTTGATTTTGCTGTTGCAATTCCTGATCCTGAATTTCATCTGTTGTAGCTACACGATCTGAAAACGTAGAAGACTTTGTAGACTTAAATCCGTGCGGAGCATCATTATCAAAAACCTCAAAATAGTACTCGTATGAAACTCCTTCTTCTACCAGAAGGTTACTTGGAAAATTAAAAACAAACTGATCAAATACTCCAGACTTTACCGGAATGTTTCCACGCTTAGCAGACTGTGGTTTGTTACGTTCGTAGTATACAATTTGTAATTTCGAAAGTCCGTAATCGTCACCTAATCTACCCAAGATATAGTTCTTATCCAGCTTCAAACTGTCTGGTGCTGGGCCAACATTAATGCTTGGAAACTGATCTTTGATTACAGACAGCTGATAATCCAGTTTTTCGTAGTTTCTAACCTTATCATTAGACGTAAGTATTTGATATTCGGTATTTTGACTTATATTTTTAGCTAATTTGAACTCATTTTCTACCTTATTAAACTTAAATACCTCGTTATCTCTTTTCCATACTACTTCTTGCGTAGATTTGGTGTTCATTCTCCAAGTTACAGTTGTTCCTTCAGGTACAATTGTGTTTCCTGTTCCTTGAATTGTTTCTGATTTTTTCTTTAGATAAGAAGGAAAATTTAAAACCATTTCGAAGTTAGCAATTGACGGAACTGTGATAACTTTCAATTCATATTCTTCTGAAACAACCGAATTTCCTTCAAAAGAAAATTGAATATTTTCTACAGGTTTTTCAATTTTAAATTCAAACTTTCCAGGTTGAGAAGATTCCATAAAATAACTTTCATCACCAATATGAATCATCACATTTTCTGGAACAACGTTTCCAACAGATTCCATTTTAATCACGAAATCTTTGTTTTGTTCTGCTTGCAAATTAGAATTCAAAACCACAAATTTGAAAGGAGCTGGTGGTAAAAATGCAGAATTGAAATGCACTACTCTATTCAAACTTTGCGAGATGATATTGCTATTTCCAGAAATATAAAACACAGCAAAAAGCAAAATTGGAACTAAAGCTAATGGCAAATACTTTTTATTAGCTTTAAAATTGATCGCATTTCCAAATGGAATTGGCTGTAAAGAATTTGCTTTTTGTTCAATCGAAGCCAAAACCAATTCTGAACTTTCAGCATTATTTTCAGATGACAATTGTAAAAAGTTAGTCAGCTTATCGCTCACTTCTGTAAAATGACTTCCAATAATTTTTGAAGCCTGAGCATAATCAATTCCTTTTTGAAGTTTGAATAACTTAAACAATGGAAAAAGAATTAAACGGACTAAAAGGAAAACTTCAACTCCGACAAATAACCAAAATAGAAAAGTTCTTCCTAAAGGTTTTAGCCAAAGAAAGTACTCTACAAAAAGCGTAAATAGAAAATATAATAAACCAAAACCGGTAAAAAGTAATATCCCTTTTATCAGTTCGTTGGTATAATATTTCTTAATGAAAGCCTCTAACTTTTGATATATTGCAGATGATGTTTTCAAAATAAATCTGTTTTAATTATAACCTATAAAAGTAGTAATTATTAATTAGATAATGATCAATTAGAAAATTAGTCAATTAAGCTTAACACGAGCAATTATCTAATTTTCTCATTACCTAATTTTCTAATTCAGAGTCGTATCTTTGCAACAAAATTTTAAACAAATGTCAAAGCAAGTTCGTGTGCGTTTTGCACCAAGTCCGACTGGACCGTTACATATTGGCGGAGTTCGTACTGCCCTATTTAATTATTTATTTGCAAAAAAACATAACGGTGTTTTTTATCTAAGAATTGAAGATACAGATCAGACTCGTTTTGTTCCAGGTGCAGAGGCTTACATTATGGAAGCTCTTGAATGGTTAGGAATTGCTCCTGAAGAAACGGTTGGAAAAAATGAAAAATTTGGTCCGTACAGACAAAGCGAACGTAAAGATCTTTACCAACAATATGCCGATCAATTAATTAATTCTGGTTGGGCATATTATGCTTTTGATACTCCGGAAGCTTTGGATGCACATAGAAAACAACACGAAGCTGAAGGAAAAACATTTATTTACAATCATCATAATCGTGAAAAGTTAGATACTTCTTTGGTAATTTCTGCTGAGGAAGTTGCTAAAAGAATTGCAAATGGAGAGCATTATGTAATTCGTTTTAAAACTCCGGTTGATGAAACTTTACATTTGAAAGATATTATTCGTGGCGATGTTAAGTTTGAAACGAATCTTTTGGATGATAAAGTTCTTTTCAAAAGTGACGGAATGCCAACATATCATTTAGCTAATATTGTAGATGATCATTTGATGGAAACTTCTCATGTAATTCGTGGTGAAGAATGGTTGCCATCGATGCCACTTCACGTTTTATTATACAAAGCATTTGGTTGGGAAGCTCCAGAATTTGCACACTTACCTTTGATTTTGAAACCAGTTGGAAATGGTAAATTATCAAAAAGAGATGGAGACAAAATGGGATTCCCGGTATTTCCTTTAGAATGGAAAACTGAAGAAGGCGTTTCATCTGGTTACAGAGAAAAAGGATTTTTCCCAGAAGCAGTTGTAAACTTCCTTGCTTTATTAGGATGGAATGATGGAACTGATAAAGAATTATTTTCTTTAGAAGAATTAGCAGAAGCTTTTGACTTAAACCGAGTTCATAAAGCTGGAGCTAAATTTGATCCAGAGAAAAACAAATGGTTCAATCACCAATATTTAGTAAAACAAAATGATGCAGATTTAGCGAAAACCTTCTCTCCAATTTTAGAAGAAAAAGGCTTCTCGACTCCGCTCGAAGTGACAACCCGTATTGTTTCACTTGTAAAAGAAAGAGCAAACTTCGTTTCAGATTTTTGGGATTTGACAGATTTCTTTTTCCAGGCGCCAACATCTTACGATGAAAAAGCAAGCAAAAACTGGAAGGAAGAAACTCCAGCTTTAATGCAAGAATTAATTTCAACTCTAGAATATATTGATGGTTTTGATTCAGCAAATATTGAAGCAATCGTAAAAGATTGGTTAACTAAAAACGAAATCGGAATGGGTAAAGTGATGCAACCTTTCCGTCTAAGTTTGGTTGGAGCTTTAAAAGGTCCTCACCTATTTGACATTGTTGAAATCATTGGAAAAGAAGAAACTATTTCTAGAATTCAGAAAGCAATTTCAAGTTTATAATTAGAAATTTAATCTATAAAAGTAAACGCTAAGCAACATATCAAAAATGTTCTTAGCGTTTTTTTAATGTTTGATAATTTTAATTTAGAAGAATTTTCGTAATTTACCGAAATCATAAACATTAAATACATAACCATGAACGCAGCATTTATTATCTTTTTAGTATTGGCATTCTTTATTTTCATGTCTTCATTTTTTACAGTGAAGCAGCAAACTTCTATCGTAATCGAAAGATTTGGAAAATTTCTTAGTGTTAGAAATTCAGGATTACAATTAAAAATTCCAATTGTGGACAGAATTGCAGGACGCGTAAATCTAAAAATTCAACAGCTGGATGTTATTATCGAAACTAAAACTAGAGACAACGTTTTTATCAAAATGAAAGTTTCTGTTCAATTTAAAGTAATTCAAGAAAAAGTATACGAAGCATTTTATAAACTAGAATATCCACACGATCAAATTACTTCTTATGTTTTTGACGTAGTTCGTGCCGAAGTTCCAAAACTAAAATTGGATGACGTTTTTGAAAGAAAAGATGATATTGCAGTTGCAGTAAAACGCGAATTGAACGAAGCAATGTCTACTTACGGATATGATATCATCAATACTTTGGTTACAGATATTGACCCAGACATTCAAGTAAAAAATGCAATGAACAGAATTAATGCTGCCGATAGAGAAAAAACGGCTGCAGAATTTGAAGCAGAAAGTTCAAGAATTAGAATTGTTGCTAAAGCAAAAGCTGAAGCTGAAAGTAAACGTTTACAAGGTCAAGGTATTGCAGACCAACGTCGTGAAATTGCAAGAGGTCTTGTAGAAAGTGTTGAAGTTTTGAACCAAGTTGGAATTAATTCTCAAGAAGCTTCTGCCCTGATTGTAGTTACACAACATTATGACACTTTACAATCAATTGGATCTGATACAAATTCAAATTTAATTCTTCTTCCAAATTCTCCACAAGCTGGAAGTGACATGTTAAACAATATGGTTGCTTCGTTCTCAGCTTCAAATCAAGTTGGTGAAATGATGAAAAAGAATACCAAAAAAATTGAAAAACCAAAACAAGCACCAAGACAATCTGGTTATGAAGACGACATTCAACCAGATGTTCAACAATAATTACAAAATAAAAAAGAGGCTTAATTGCCTCTTTTTTTATTAATAAACCAATTGATTACAAATGGTAAAACTGATTGTAAAATTTCTGGAAACGATTTTTTGATATAACCTGTGTAAGAGGAAACAAATCCGTTTACTATATTTTGCGGTGTAATGCTTTCTTTAGTTCTCTGAAAACTCAAAACCAATTTCTGATAATTGATATCTTTTTCTAATTTTAAGATTTCTAGATCTCTGTCAATTTCAGCATAAGAGGAGTATTTTTTCTTTTCCATAAATCTTAATCATTAAAAAATATTTCTGAAAACTTCTCTAAAATTGGACCTTCAACAACTTTATCTTTTACAAAGAAAAGTAAAATAGTAAACAGAAGGTAAATCCCTCCTACTGTTAAAAATCCTAAAGCATTACTTCCAAATAAAGAACCAAAAGCATAAGCTGCAGCAAAAGATCCGAAAATTAAAACCATCGTGAAACACAACAATATCAAAGTGAATTTGAAAATTAAAGTTGTAGATTTCATTGCCACTTTAAATCCCCAAAGTTTATAATAAGCTAAATGACTATCAATATACACTTTAGCTTGATCTTGAATATTTTCAGTGTTTTCTTTTAACTCTTCAAAAGCCATAATTATAAATTTAAAATAAAAAAAAAGCACAAAACTTTACTATAAAAATAAGCAAGTTCTGTGCTTTTAAAAAATTATTATTTCTGAAGTTTAGCGTTCTGTGCTTTCAATTCAGCTAATTTAGTTTCTAGAAAAGTAATTACTTCTTCTGTTTTATGGCTAACATTTGAAAGTAAATCATTCAAAGTTCCATCAAGATTTTGAGTAGCACTTGTAAATCTTTCGCGAAGAACTTCAGAGCTAGCATCAAAAGAATCTTTGATATTATGTTTAGCATCATCGATACCTTCTTTAATTTTTGCTCTCGTTTTTGATCCTTTATCTGGAGCAAACAAAATTCCGATTGCCGCTCCTGCTGCCGCAGCTGCAAAAATTGCTGCCGCTGTATTTAAATTCTTAGACATGATTTTACAATTTTTAAATTATTATTAAAGATACTCATTTTTAAAATGATAAAACTTTGATTAATTGTTATTTACTAAAAATTAACAATATAATTAGTACGCATAAGCTACAGCTTCATATTTGCCGTTTGCTTTTTCTACAATGCTTACAAAAGGGTAACCATTTGAAGCAGATTTACTTTTGATTCTCATAGCAGTCTGTTTCTGATTTGCAATTGGCGGTTCACCTTTTGTCCTTGTCGAGACACCTGTAAAACTTGCAACTTGCTTCAGTCCTATTGTTTTTTCCTGAGGTAAAACAGTTACCATTTTGTAATCGTCTTTTGAATCTACTACTATTTTATCAGAAATTTTCTGAGTTGTTTTTGTTTGTTTGTTAGTAATAGATGAAACCGCATGTTTGCTAATTTTTATTTCTTCAGAACTTCCAACTGTAGAATAATAAACTAAGCCATTTTCATTTTTTATGAAATTAACGTCAAGTTGTTCACCATTGTGTTTTGTAATTTGATGTGTTTGAGAAATTGCAATATTTGCAAATAACATCGCTAGCGTAAAATATAAAATTTTCATGATTATTAGATTTAAATTAAAAATGATCAGATTTGAAATTTTAAAACTAAAGTTTCACACAAATTCAATATTATGGAATTTTGTACATTATGATACAAATTGAAAAATACCTTTTACGCGAAATATTATCAAAGTTACATCACAATAAAAATGAGAACATAAAATTGTCTTTTTGGGAAATCAATTTTGAAAATCTATTGTCATAAAAATTACGAGTTTTTAAAAACGATAAATTTCAACTTAGATTATTTACGGCAAATTTTAATTTTTACAAAAATCATCTCTGACTTTTGGTATTGAGTTAAAAATAGCAACTTTATAAACAATTGTGTGTTAACAAGCCGTTAAACTGACAAAAATAACAGCAAAAAGTTAAATAAAGACTCTAAATAAACAATTATTTAAAAAATGAGTTATCTATCAACTAACTTTTAAAAACGTCTTAAAATCGATTTATGAAGGTTAAAATTAATTTATAAAAACTATAAAAATTAAATTTATTATCAATTTTATAAATAATAATTAAAAACTAAATTTAAATAAAAATTAATCATTAAAATTTATATAATAAAAAAGAGGTGGAAAAATACAAAAAATAAGAAAATGCCTATTTTTCTAATTTTAGAAAGGAAAAGTAAAGCAAAAAAAGCAAAAACTTAAAATAGAGATTTGTAATGAACGAAAATCAGAAAAACGTCTTCTTTATTTAGCAAATTCTAATCATCTCTTAAATCAAATTTATGAAAGTCAATTTTAATTTAATAAAACTATTGTAATTATAAAAATAATAAACTTTATAAATAATAGTGATTATAATAGTTGAAATTTAAAAACTATAATTAATATTTATAATTAGAAGTTAAAGCAAAAAAATTGCACTTAAAAAGTACAAAAATTGAAATAAAGCGATTTAAAGAATTAAAACTAAAAAAATGAATTAGTTATCCAGTAAATTTTAATTCTTCTTTAAATTAAAAATATGAAAGTCAATTTCAATATACTAAAATTATAATTTTAAAAATTGAATAGATTTTATAAATAATAAAAAAAGCGCTTTTTATAAGCGCTTTTCAATAGATTCTAATTATTTTTATTTTTTTACAACGTTCTCTAAAATTTCTTTTTCTCTATCAGTTGAATTTTTAGGTGGATTAGAGTATAATTTTAAAATTTCATCTTGAAATAAATCTCTAAAACTTTCTTTCTCTAAATCTCTCAAATTCAAAAGTGCTTTTGATCTAACATAAGTCGATTCACTTTTTAAAGACATTGAATACAATTTTTTAATATCATCTTCTTCAAAATCAGTAGATTTCCAGTTTGAATATTTCAAAATAAACTGAGAAAACAACAGCGAAGCTTTATTATTGTTGATATTTTTCTTTAATGAATTCTGTAATAAAGAAAAACTAGAGATATTTTTAATATTCTCCCCTATTGCACTTTCAATTGCAATACGCTCTGGTTTCGTCTCAACTTTAAAATATTTGTTGATTTCTTTTAAAGAATTATTGATGCTGTTTTCTTCTTTTTTACCTTTTTCTTCCCATGCATCTTTCAATCCAACGGTCTTGTTAAATACTAATTTTGAAGCAGTTGAGTCTTTATCAACAGTAAAATATCCTAAACGTTGAAACTGAAATTTATCTTCATTTTGAGCTGTTGATAAACTTGGTTCAACATATCCCGTTACAATTTCTAATGAATTTGGATTCACAAAATCTAAGAAATTTTTCTCTTTATAACTGTCCGGAGCTTCATCTGTAAACAAACGATCGTACAAACGAACTTCTGCTTCTAATGCATGCTGAATTGAAACCCAATGCAATGTTCCAGATACTTTTCTTTGGCTTGCTTCTGTCCCGCTTCCGCTTAAAGAATCAGTATCATAAGTAACATGAATTTCAGTGATATTTCCGTTTTCATCTTTTATAACCGATTCACCTTTAATGATATATGCATTTTTAAGACGAACTTCTTTGCCTAAAGTCAAACGGAAAAATTTAGCTGGAGCTTCTTCTAAAAAGTCTTCTCTTTCGATGTATAATTCACGAGAAAAAGGTACTTTTCTAAAACCTGCATTTTCATCTTCCTGATTATTTTCAGCTTCCAACCACTCCTCTTTTCCTTCTGGATAATTTGTAATTATCAATTTTACAGGATCTAAAACCGCCATTACACGAGGTGCAATTTTGTTCAAATCTTCACGAATACAAAATTCTAAAACCGATACATTTATTAAATTATCACGTTTTGCAATACCAATTGTGTTGGCAAAATTACGTAATGAAGCAGCTGTATAACCACGTCTTCTTAATCCAGAAATTGTTGACATTCTTGGATCATCCCATCCGTTAACATGCTTTTCTTTAACTAGTTGCTGTAATTTTCTTTTACTAACAACCGTATGTGATAAGTTACGTCTGGCGAATTCTCTTTGTTTTGGACGAAGCTTATTATCATCAAAAATCTGATCTAAAAACCAATCGTATAATTCACGGTGAGGCAAAAATTCAAGTGTACAAAATGAGTGAGAAATTTGCTCTAAATAATCACTTTGTCCGTGTGCCCAATCGTACATTGGATAAATTTTCCAAGCATCTCCAGTTCTATGGTGGTGCTTATGTAAAATTCTGTACATGATAGGATCACGCATCAACATATTGGTTGATTTCATGTCAATTTTTGCACGAAGAATATGTGTACCAGCCTCAAATTCACCGTTTTTCATTCTTTCGAATAAATCCAAGTTTTCTTCAACAGAACGATTTCTGTACGGACTATCAGTTCCTGGAGTTGTTGGAGTTCCTTTTTGGATCGCCATTTCTTCAGAAGATTGACTGTCAACATACGCTTTATCTTTTTTAATTAATAAAACTGCCCAATCGTACAATTGTTGAAAATAATCTGATGCATAACATTCTTCAGCCCAAGTATAACCCAGCCATTCCACATCTTTTTTAATAGCATCAACAAATTCCTGTTCTTCTTTTTCAGGGTTTGTATCATCAAAACGTAAATTCACAGGAGATTGATAATCAATTCCTAAACCAAAATTTAACGCAATAGAACTCGCGTGCCCAATGTGTAAATAACCATTTGGTTCTGGTGGAAAACGAAAGCGAAGTTTAGTATTTGAAAGACCTGATTTTACGTCTTCCTCTATGATTTGTTCAATAAAATTGAGTGATTTCTCTTCTGATGCCATTATTTTATAGTAATTTTAGCAAAGATAAAAAAAAGGTTTCAGGTTTCAGGTTTAAAGTTATCTAACTGGCATAAAACCTGAAACTTTAAACGTGAAACAATACAAAAATGGGAGTTATAAAACTGAAAAATATCCGTACTTTTTCTTACCACGGATGTTTAATTGAAGAAGGAAAAATTGGATCTGATTACACAGTTGATCTAAAAATTAAAACCAATTTACAGAAATCGGCAGAAACTGATCATCTTTTAGACACTGTTGACTATGTTCATTTGAACAAAATTGTGGCTGAAGAAATGGCAATTCGTTCGCATTTATTGGAACATGTAGCCAAAAGAATCAATATTCGAGTGCTGGCAGAAATAGAAACGGTAGAAAAAACAACAGTTTGGGTTTCAAAAATAAATCCGCCTATTGGTGGTGATGTTGAGTCAGTTACTATAAAAATGACGGAAATTAGAAAGTAATTTTGAAAATTAAAATTCGAAAAATTTAAAATAGTTACTTTGAAACTTTTGAAATTTAAAGATTTTAGTTACTTTTGCCAACCGTTCAAGTAATGGCGTCGTGGCCGAGCGGCTAGGCTGGGCTCTGCAAAAGCTCCTACTCCGGTTCGAATCCGGACGATGCCTCTAAAAGAGATACAGAAATGTGTCTCTTTTTTTTATTTCTAAATTTTAGATTTAAGTGAAGAATAATTCAAATCCATATGATGAAAATGTTTTTATAAATTACTTTTTAATTCCACCATATACATTTGATGTCGAACCAAAATTAACATTTAACACTCCATTTTCTTTCCATTTTACCCAACCATCATAGTTTGTATCTTTTTCGAAAAAAAATTCACTTCCAGGCTTTTTTATCACTTTAATCCAATCACCTTTACATTCATTGGTTATAAAAGGAAAATAATCTCTATAGTTAACTTGTTTATAGATTAGTTTACCATTAGGTTTATCGTAAATTGATAAATTAATGAAAGAAATATTAGTAGCATCAAGTAACATTCTCTCCCAAGTTTCAAAAAGAAACCACTTTGAATTGTAATTAGCATCAAAATAGTCAATAAAATCTTTTTGCTTTGAATAATAAACATTCTCCTTTTTTCTTTTTATAAAAGCTTCTTCAAAAGTTTGCTCATTTAAAACTACTTTAAAATACTGTTTAGAAGTATCAATAACTCTAAATGCTAGTACAGGAAAATGGTGATATACATTTCTTTTATCTTCTTCATAGGAAGCTCCACCATAGATCATATAAGGTTTTAAATTAAAACTAGATATGAATTTCATTACCCCAGATTCATCTTTTTCAAATTTTATAGTATCGACTGGAGCACTATTTTTTGGATTTTTATATAAAGGAATTGGATTTTCGGTATTAGCATATAAAAATCCAATTCCTAATTTTTTTGTATCATTTTCCTGTCCTATACATTTAAAAAAAAATAATAAAAAAAGAATTTTAAATATCAGATTTCTACACATAACATTTTAAAATTAAACAAAAAAATATCTTATTTTTCTATTTTCTCAAAAGCATTTTTAACCATTTCTTTTTCTTTTGGAAACCAGCCTTGAACCATTAAGGCAACTCCAAAAACCATTAAGACAATACTAATTCCTTTTTTAATTTTTAGGATATTAGTCGGTGTCATTTTAGATTTTAATTGTTTGGCTAATAATATTTTAAGACAATCAACCAATAAATAAGTTATGATGACAGCTGCAAAAAAAGTAAACATTCTTGAGTTTTGCATTTCTAATTTTGGTCCGACAGAAATAATTACAGCAAGCCAAAAACCTAAAACACCAATGTTGATAACGTTAAGTAAAAAACCTTTTACAAATAAACTTCCGTAATTTCTTTTAATAATATCACGGTCAATTTCTTCGTCATTAATTTTTTCTTCTTTCTTCAATTTTACGAAAGAAATAATGCCATAAGCAAGCATTATTATTCCTCCGAAAATAAATAATGCCGGTTTGTCTTTTAAGCTGGAAATCAGTCTATAACTTCCCAAATAAGCAATTGCAATAAAAAAAATATCACCTAATACTACACCAAAATCAAAGACAATTGCTGCTCTGAATCCTTTTGTAATACTGGTTTCAAGTAATATAAAAAATACTGGACCTACCATAAAACTTAGAAAAAGTCCCCATGGCAGTCCAGCTAAAATATCATTTATCATTAAGTACCAATTATTATTTTACTTCTTCGATTTTACCACCAAAGACTGTTTTTTGGTTAATTTGTTTTGGTTTTCCATAAATGTAAATAGAGCCTCCTGCGCTCACTTTTGCATCGACAAGGGTCGAAGCATTAACATCGGCTTTTCCGCCCGCAGAAACGCTTACTTTGGTCTGAGAAGTGGCTAATTTACTTCCAAGGAAATATCCACCAGCTCCTAATCCTGCATCAAGGTTATCTGCTTTACCTGTAACAGTGATTTCTCCACCAGAAACCGAACTTACTTTTAGTTTATCAACATTCAAATCTACATTAATTTTTCCACCTTCTTGTGCAGATACTTTAAATGAAGTTGCTTTTAGGGTTTCTTTACTTGTTACTTCAGCTCCTTCATTAACATCAATTAATTCTAAATGTTTATAATACAGAGTTACTTCAAGATCATTTCCTGAAAGAAGTTTTGGAAATGGCATTCTCAATTTTAAAACACCATTTTTATTAACAGCTTCCAGTTCAGTTTCTCTTGCTCCTTTTATAACTACTTTATTTTCAGATGCCGGAACTAGTTTTACACTTAACTTATCGTAAACTTTTACGGTATCAAAATCTCCTAACTCTTTGGTAACTTGACCAAAAGACATTTGTACAAATAAAATTGCTGCTCCAATAATTAGCTTTTTCATACTTTTATTTTTTTTAATTAATTACTTTATTCTGCTCGTCTCAAAAAATGAAAATCCAGTTGTTTTTTAACTAAATCTGCATTTTTTACCTTAACGTAAATTTCGTCTCCCAATTGCAATAAACGGTTTGAAGTGGCTCCTACCAAAGCATATTGTCTTTCGTCGAAAGTATAGTAATCTTCTTTTATTTCTCTGATTCTCACCATTCCTTCGCATTTATTAGAGACGATTTCAACATAAATTCCCCATTCAGTAACACCAGAAATAACTCCAAGGAATTCTTCATCCTGATGATCCTGCATGTATTTAACCTGCATGTATTTGATGCTATCTCGTTCAGCATTTGTTGCTAAGTTTTCCATGTTAGAACAATGTAAACATTTTGTTTCATATGTTTCTTCGTCTACAGAAGCTCCTCCATCGAGATAATATTGTAACAAACGGTGTACCATAACGTCTGGATAACGACGAATTGGCGATGTAAAATGGCTGTAATAATCAAAAGCTAAACCATAATGGCCAATATTATCTGTCGAATATTTGGCTTTGCTCATACTTCTAATTGCAAGAGTATCAATAAGATTTTGCTCTTTTTTTCCATTTACTTCTTCCATCAAAGCATTCAATGATTTCGAAATATCACCTTTGTTTCTAAAATCAATTTTATAACCAAATTTAGCGATAACTGTCTGCATTGCAATTAGTTTATCTTCATTTGGTTCATCATGAATACGATAAACAAATGTTTTCTTTTGTTTTCCAATGTATTCAGCAACTTTTCTATTTGCCAAAAGCATGAATTCTTCAATCAAATGATTGGCATCTTTTGATATTTTGAAATACACTCCTTCTGGTTCTCCCTCAGCATCTAAATTGAATTTAACTTCCACTTTATCAAAAGAAATTGCACCTTGCTGCATTCTTTTCTTTCTTAAAATCTTAGCTAATTCATCTAGTTTTAAAGTAGCTTCAACAATTTCATCTGAAACGACATAAGATTCTCCCGTAATAGAAACATCAACTGGAATTGTATTGTCTTTTGTTTCAATGATATATTGTGCTTCTTCATATGCAAAACGCTGATCTGAATAAATTACAGTTCTTCCAAACCATTGGTTAATAACTTGGGCTGTTGGAGAAACTTCAAATACGGCAGAGAAAGTATATTTCTCTTCATTCGGACGTAGCGAACAGGCAAAGTTAGACAATACTTCAGGAAGCATTGGCACTACTCTATCGACTAAATAAACCGAAGTAGCTCTTTGATACGCTTCATCATCCAGAATTGTTCCTTCTTCAAGATAATAAGAAACATCGGCAATATGAATTCCGATTTCAAAGTTTCCATTTTCTAACTTTTTGAAAGACAAGGCATCATCAAAATCTTTTGCATCTTTTGGATCAATCGTAAACGTAAGCGTATCACGCATATCACGACGTTTTGCAATCTCAGATTCCTGAATCGAAGTATCCAATTTTTGTGCAAAAACCTCTACTTCTACCGGAAAATCAGCTGGCAAACCATATTCAGCCAAAATAGCGTGAATCTCTGTATTGTGTTCTCCAGGTTTTCCTAAAACTCGAATTACAGATCCAAACGGACTATCGGCTCTTTTTGGCCAATCTTCAATCTTAACCAAAACAACATCACCGTTTTCTGCTTCTCCCAATTTATCTTTCGGAATAAAAATATCGGTATACATTTTCGGGTTTGCAGTAGAAACAAATGCAAAATTTGGCTGCATATCAATTACACCAACAAACTCTGTTTTATCTCTTTCAATAACTTCAATAACTTCACCTTCAGGTCTTTTCCCTTTTCTACGGTTATAAACGTAAACTTTTACTTTGTCTTTATCTAAAGCACGATTCAAGTTATTGGTCGGGATAAAAACATCTTCTTCAAATTCGTCACAAATAAAATATGCCGTTTTTCTGCTCGTCATATCTATCGTTCCTTCGTAATAATCTTGGCTAACCGCTTTAATTAAATATTTTCCAGGTTCTGTTTCTATAATCTTTTTTTGAGCTGTCAGAATCTTTAAATCTTTTATAATCTGATTTCTACTTTTTGTATCATCAAGTTCTAACTTTGCTCCTATCTGTTTGTAATTAAATGATTTATTGGCGTTTTGCGATAAAATCTTCAGGATCTTCCCAGAGAAATCTTTCTCTTTTTTTATCGGCTTTCTAATTTTCTTACTCATATAATCTTTTCTTATAAGGTTTAAAATTACAAATAAGAAATCAGATAATACTTTTTAACAAATAGAATTATTAAAAATATAACTTTTCGTACATTTACAAAAACACCTAAAATGGGAAGCTTTAAAACGATTGCTGTATTCAATTATCTGCACGAAACCGTAGTTCTCAAACACTTACTGGAACAGGAAGGAATCCCATATTTTTTCGAAAACGAAATGACACTTTCTGTCATGCCGTTTTACTCCAATGCGCTGGGCGGAATAAAACTCAAAGTTCATCCAAACGATTTCGAGCAAGTTCAAGAAATCTTGGACAATCTCAATAATCCGCTTAAAATCGTCTGAAACAATCTCAAAAATCAATTTTAAGTTTCAATCTCAATTTCAAAAAATTAATTTTTTTCCTTTTCAACTTTTTTAGTTTTCAACATATATTAAATACAACAAAAAAGATTTTTAAAAATTTAAAAAAAATTTATGGTTATTATAGCTTGTTAATATGTCGAATAAATTTTTTTTTGAAGTCATTGAAATCTCGTTTTACTTATTTATTCTGAGTTATCAACATAGTTATTTTTAGTTAAATTACTTATTTATAAGACTTTTTGTATTTTAATTAACAACGGTTGACAACCAAAAGTGAATTGATTTTGTAAATAAGTTAACATGTTGATAGTTGTTGAAAATGGTATTTTTGATATTGATAACTTTTCCAAAAATTCACGAAACTTTTCTTGCATATTTAATTCCAGTTTTGGATTATGAAATTTTTGTAAACAACCAAAAAAAACTTCTAATTTTCTTTTCGAACTTATTAACATTTTCTGTTAACTTAAAGTTAATTGAATATCAAGCAATTACAAACTCCTATTAACACCTCAAAATTTTAACAAAAATTCTGTTTATTCTTTATTGATTATGAGATACTTAGAGAGTTATCAAAATTGTTAATAACTGTTAAGATTTTGACAGTAAGATAGTTGCAAAACAGAGGCTTTTAAAGCGAATTACACGAATGTACAAGAATTTATATTGGAATGTTTATATACACCATTTAAAAAGAAAAAAATTTGTGAAAATTAGGGTAATTCGTGGCAACCATTCATTAATTAAGTAAATTTGCATAACACAACTTAATAGTATAAAAAATGAAAATTTCGATAGGAAACGACCACGCAGGCCCAGAATATAAAAAAGCAATTGTTGAAATGCTGAAAACAAGAGGTTATGAAGTAACTAACTATGGTACAGATACTGATGCTTCTGTTGATTATCCTGATTTTGGACATCCAGTTGCCAATGATGTGTCTGAAGGAAAAGCTGATTTTGGAATTGTAATCTGCGGTAGCGGTAACGGAATTGCAATGACTGTTAATAAACACCCGAAAGTGAGAGCTGGATTATGTTGGACTAAAGAAATCGCGTATTTAACACGTTTACATAATGATGCAAATATTGTGAGTATTCCGGCAAGGTTTACTTCTATTCATCAGGCTGTAGAAATTGTTGAAACTTTCTTAGATACCGCTTTTGAAGGGGGAAGACATCAAAATAGAGTGAATAAAATTGCTTGCGCTTAAAAAGTAGAAAAAATTCGGTGCTGCGCACCATTAAGAAAATAAACACACCGGGCGGATTTTTAATAATTCTTCCGGTTTTTTATTTTATAAATATTTAAAATTCAAATAGTTATTTTTAAATTTTGGAGTTATCAACAATGTTAATATCTAAATTTTTTGAGTCATTTTTAGATAGATTACGACAATCTGAACAAGAATAATATAAGAGAACTTCATAATAAAAGTAGTTTTTGCCGTTTTATGTCTAAAGAAAAACATACCTATTAACAAACCTACAGATCCGCCAATAAAAGCCATGATAAACAATACACTTTCTGGAATTCGCCTTCTATGTCTTCTAGCTTGAAATTTATCGTAGCCAGCGAGGAGAAATGTAAAGCAGTTTACAAATAAAAAATAGAGTAATAAAACTTTCATAGGCTAAAAATTAAAAACAAAGATATTATTTTAGCAAACTAATTGATCTATATATCTTGTTTTTAACAAGTAAAATATATCACTTTAACATTAAGAATTTATTTCATTAAAAATATGACTAACATTCAATTCATCGCCAAGTCAGTGCAGGCACCTGCTGTAAGCATTCAAAATACAGTAAAACTATTAGAAGAAGATTGTACGATTCCGTTTATTTCTCGTTATCGAAAAGATGCAACAGGAAATCTGGATGAAACTGTTATTGAGCAGATTGCCAAACTTCAAAAAGATTACGATACTTTGATAAAACGTAAAGAAGCGGTTTTAAAATCGATTGAAGAACAAAAAGCGCTTACGCCAGAATTGAAGAAAAAAATTGAAGATAGCTTTGACTTACAAGAAATTGAAGATTTTTACCTTCCGTATAAAAAGAAGAAAAAAACAAAAGCAGATGTGGCGCGTGAATTTGGTTTAGAACCATTAGCGAAATTGATTATATCTGAAAGTGATGCCGATATTGATTTTATTTCGACTCAATATATTAATGAAAATGTTATCAACGAAGAAGCAGCAATTCAGGGCGCACGAGATATTGTTGCCGAATGGATTAATGAGAATATTTATGTTCGTAAACAATTAAGAAGATTGTTTCAGCGTAAAGCTACAATCGCTACAAAAGTGGTTAAAAAGAAAGCGGAAGAAGAAGGAGCTCAAAAATTCAACCAGTATTTTGATTGGGAAGAACCATTGACAAAAGCGCCAGCGCACCGTTTGTTAGCTATGTTACGAGCAGAAAATGAAGGTTTTATCAAAATGAAAATCGATGTTGATATCGATGACGCTTACGATGTTATCGATGAAATTATCATTAAAAAACAAAATAATACCACAGCTCACTTACAATTAGCAATTGAGGATAGTTATAAACGTTTGTTGAATCCTGCAATTGGAAACGAAACTTTACAAGAAGCAAAAGCAAAAGCAGATGCTAATTCTATTCAGGTTTTTGCTAACAATTTGGGTCAGTTATTATTGGCTCCGCCATTGGGAGAAAAACGTATTTTGGCAATAGATCCAGGATTCAGAAGTGGCTGTAAAGTAGTTTGTCTGGACGAAAAAGGCGATTTGTTATACAACGAAACCATTTATCCGCACGCGCCACAAAATGAGGAAACAATGGCGATAAAAAAAATCCGTTCGATGGTCAATGCGTATCAAATAGATGCTATTTCTATCGGAAACGGAACCGCTTCAAGAGAAACTGAATTTTTCATCAAAAAAATTGCTTTTGATAAACCAATTCAGGTTTTTGTGGTTTCTGAGGCTGGAGCTTCGGTTTATTCAGCATCAAAAATTGCGAGAGAAGAATTTCCTAATTATGATGTAACCGTTCGTGGTTCAGTTTCTATCGGAAGACGACTTTCAGATCCTTTGGCCGAATTGGTAAAAATTGACCCGAAAGCAATTGGAGTAGGACAATATCAACACGATGTTGACCAAACGAAACTTAAAGAAGAATTGGACAGCACTGTAATTCGTTGTGTAAACTCGGTCGGAATCAATATCAACACGGCAAGTAAACATTTACTGAGTTATGTGAGTGGAATCGGGGAGAAGCTGGCCGAAAATATTGTTCAATACCGTTCTGAAAACGGCCCTTTCGAAGACAGAAAACAGCTGAAAAAAGTGCCTCGTTTAGGAGATAAAGCGTATCAGCAAGGAGCAGCGTTTATCAGAATTACAAATGCTAAAAATCCGTTGGATAATTCGGCGGTGCATCCGGAAGCTTATCCCGTTGTTGAAAAGATGGCGAAAGATTTGAATATTTCTTTGAATGAATTAATTGCAAACAAAGAGAAAACAGCGCTTATTAAGCCCGAAAAGTATGTAACACCAGAAATTGGTTTATTGACGCTGAAAGATATCATAAAAGAGCTTGAAAAGCCTGGATTGGATCCAAGAAAGTCGGCTAAGGTTTTTGAATTTGATGCGAATGTAAAATCAATCAAAGATTTGAAAACCGGAATGATATTACCAGGTATTGTTAATAACATCACCAACTTCGGATGTTTTGTCGACATCGGAATCAAAGAAAGCGGTTTAGTGCATATTTCGCAGTTAAAATCGGGTTATGTCAGCGATGTAAACGAAGTGGTGAAATTACATCAGCATGTTGACGTTAAAGTTACTGAGGTTGATGAAGATAGAAAGAGAATTCAGCTGACGATGGTTTTGTAAAATTCCAAAACTTCTTCAATCTTGTCATTTCGACGAAGGAGAAATCTCCACGAGTAACTCCGCTACAATTTGTCTATTCTTTGTAGAGCTACTTACGAAGATTTCTCCTTCGTCGAAATGACAAACTATATGTAAATATCTTTATTATTAAAAGCACAAAAAAAATCCCAAACTACAATTTGCAGTTTGGGATTTTTTAATAAGTTTCGAATTTATTATTTCGTTTCTTCTTCTTGTTTTTTAGAAGCAGCAGGTTGATCGTCTTTAGCAGCGTTTTTAAATTCTTTAATACCGCTTCCTAAACCTTTCATTAATTCTGGAATTTTTTTACCTCCAAAAAGTAAAATCACAATACCTACTATTACAAGGATTTCTGTAAGACCTAATCTTCCCATGATTGTATATTTAATGCCGAAGCAAATTGTTTTTCTTAATTATTCCGCAAAGGTATACAGAAATATACGAAATAGAAGTATTTTTAGTTTAAAATATTAGTATCTAACCACGTTAAATATTTTATAAAATCGTAAATTATAGCATTTCATAGTATTTTCCCGATCGTTATCGTGACGATTAATTACTATATTTGCTAGCATAATGAAGTACAATGGCTAAAAAAAAGAAAAAGAATTTAAGAAAAAAATTATTCATTAAAAATAGATTGGTAATTTTAAATGAAGACACTTTTGAAGAAATTTTTTCTTTTAGGCTTACTTTAATGAACGTGTTCGTAACGTTTACTTTAGGAGGTATTTTTTTAATTTTAGTAACCACTTTTATTATCGCTTTTACGCCGCTCCGCGAATTTATTCCAGGTTATTCTTCGACAGAATTAAAGAGAAATGCTACGCGACTGGCTATAAAATCTGATTCTTTAGAAACAGCTTTAAAGCAAAATGAAGCCTACATAAAAGGCATTCAGAAAGTATTAAAAGGAGAATTAGAGTATTCAAAATTTAATAAAGATTCGATTTTATCAGAAACGGCAGAAGATCCTTCAGATTTAAACATGAAAGCTTCTGATGCGGAAGTAAAATTAAGAGATGAGGTGGCAAATACTGAAAAGGAATTGCAAACAAAAACTCAGAACAAAAAGAAAAGTGACAAAAAATAATACCATAAAAAATGTCAATCAAAGCTTTAGCAGCAAAAATATTTGCCAGAAAAATATATAAAAAAACGCAGGCTTGGGCCCAAAGACCAGTCGAAATACAAGAAAAGGTTTTTCAAAATTTAATAAAAAGTGCAGCCCAAACCAGTTTTGGTAAAGACCATTATTTTAATCAAATAAAAAAGGTCGAAGATTTTCAAAAAAACGTTCCTGTAAGAGATTATGAAGATTTGAAACCTTATGTTGAAAAGGTTATAAAAGGAGAAGAAAGTATTCTTTGGCCAGGAAAACCACTTTATTTTGCAAAAACTTCTGGAACAACTTCTGGAGCGAAATTTATTCCGCTGACCAAAGAATCAATGCCTTATCATATTGAAGCGGCGAGAAATGCTATTTTGCATTATGTTAATGAAACAGGAAACACTGATTTTGTTGATGGAAAAATGATATTTCTTCAAGGAAGTCCAATTTTGACTGAAAAATACGGAATTAAATTTGGACGACTTTCGGGTATTGTGGCACATTTTGTTCCGAGATATTTGCAAAGAAATAGAATGCCATCTTGGGAAACCAATTGTATTGAAGATTGGGAAACCAAAGTAGATGCTATTGTAGACGAAACCATAAAAGAAGATATGTCGGTTATCTCAGGAATTCCGTCTTGGGTACAGATGTATTTTGAGCGTTTACAGCAAAAAAGCAATGGAAAAAAGATTGGCGAAATATTCAAAAACTTTAATCTATTTATCTATGGAGGTGTAAATTATGAACCTTATCGCGCCAAGTTTGAACAAATGATTGGCAGAAAGGTAGATAGTATAGAATTGTTTCCGGCTTCTGAAGGCTTTTTTGCCTATCAGGATTCTCAGAAAGAAAAAGGAATGCTTTTATTGCTAAATTCTGGAATTTTCTACGAATTTATAAAAGCCGATGAATTTTTTGAAGAAAACCCAAAAGCGATTACAATTGGTGAAGTAGAAATGGGCATAAACTATGTTTTAATAATTTCTACAAATGCAGGTCTTTGGCGTTATAATATTGGTGATACAGTTCAGTTTACTTCTCTAGCGCCTTATCGTGTGATAGTTTCCGGACGTATCAAACATTATATTTCTGCTTTTGGCGAACACGT
Source organism: Flavobacterium notoginsengisoli (assembly GCF_014207905.1). Lineage (GTDB taxonomy): Bacteria > Bacteroidota > Bacteroidia > Flavobacteriales > Flavobacteriaceae > Flavobacterium > Flavobacterium notoginsengisoli_A. Next base: position 579,215 of record NZ_JACHLB010000001.1, read on the forward strand.
AATTGCCAATGAAGTAGAAAATGCAATGAAAGAAGCTGTTGCATCGACCAATATTGTAATTAATGAATTTACAGTTGCGCCGCAGATTAATCCGTCAAACGGATTGCCATATCATGAATGGTTGGTTGAGTTTGAAAAAGAACCAGAAAACATGGAAGTTTTTGCTGAAACGATCGACAATTCGATGCGTAAACAAAACATTTATTATGATGATTTAATCACAGGAAATGTTTTAAGAAAAGTAGTGATTACCAAAGTTTCTAAAAATGGATTTCAGGAATACATGAAATCGCAAGGGAAATTAGGCGGACAGAATAAGATTCCGAGATTGTCAAATGATAGAAAGATTGCGGATAATTTGAGATAGCATTTAGGTAATATTTTTCGTATTAATAAGTTATTTACTACAATATATAAATTGAGAAGTAAATAAAAAATTAATGAGTCAAGGAAAATTTCAAAATAAATACCGTATTTCTTCGATAAGAGCCCAATGGTGGGACTATGGATGGAATGGAGCCTATTTCATAACTATTTGTACACAAGACAGGAAACATTATTTTGGAGAAATTCAAAATAATAAAATGATTTTATCGCATGCTGGAATTATTGCCGATTTATTATGGCATCAAATTCCATCACATCATAAAAATGTCGAATTGGGTGATTTTGTGGTAATGCCAAATCATATTCATGGAATTTTGATAATTAATAAACCATTGGATAACGCAAATGACTTGGGGATGAATCACTTACAGGCAGGGCATTTGAGCATGGATTATGTACAGACAGGGCATGCCCTGTCTCAACACGTCCTATCTCAACAATCATCTGAAATATCATCAGAATCGAATCCAGGCTCGCAACGATTTCAAAACATTGGAAAAAATACTATTTCGTCAATTGTTGGATCGTATAAATCTGCGGTAACCAAACATGCCAATAGATTAGGATATCCGCATCAATGGCAAAAATTATTTTACGATAATATCATTAGAAGTAATAATGATTATCAAAGAATTTCTGATTACATTGTTTCAAATCCCGAAAAATGGGCAAAGGATAAATTTAAAACAGAAGATAAATCAAAATAAAAATGATTTTTTAAAAAATAATGTTGCAGATACACGGCATGCCGTGTATTTAACTACATTTGAGTTTACAAAATAATACAGAATGAAAGAAACCAAACATATATCAAGATCAAGAGCGCAGGAATCTTCTGCGGCGATAGAAAAAATGTACATTACAATGCGCCATTTATTCAACCGTGGTTTTTATAAACCAATGGGAGTTTCTGGCGACAGTTTACGCGAATCATTATTGGCATTACGTCCAGAAATCTATGGAAATATTGCAGAAGAAAAAGTAGAACTAAACGGACTTCTATACGTTATAGAACGTCTTCCAATCGGAATTGAACAATGCCGTTTTATCAATTTAACTTCAGATGAAGGTTATTCTAAATCGCATTTTCAGCCAATTGTTCCTCCAAAAAGAAGAAGAAACTGCTATAGAATCGACGAAGAGCAAATGAACGTGGAAATCACGCGCGGACGCTCTGATATTTACGATATCCTTACACATTTAACGTTCATTTTCATTGAATCTCATAAAATTAAAAATAGAGTTTTAATTGATGACGGTGGAGAAGTTTCTCGCGATTGGCAGAAATTGGAACAAGCGGTTATGCAAACCAAAAAGCTTTCGCAAGTTGAAAAAGAAAAAGCAATTTCGCACGTTGCCAATATTTTAGCAAGAACTTTTGAAGAAGTTTTAGATATTTACGATGCTTTTGGTTCAGAAAATGCACCAGATCGATTCTTACACGTAATTTATTGGTTAGGAAAACTGGCAATCGAAGAAATTGTTGAAAACAACAAACGTACGATTACTTTTAGTCCAGTTTTACGTGAGCGTTTAGGACATCATATTCACGGAGAAATCTGGGCAACAAATATTAAAGAAGTTTTAAAAGCTAATGATTTGCTGAAAAGGCCAATTCACGTTATTAGTGCAAATATGCACAGTGTGATGAATTCGATTTTTGCGACGCCTTTGTTGAAAACGAAATATAAAGGAAAAACGGATTTCTTTATTTATGAAGAATTAAGCGGTTCTGGATCAAAAGAAATTAGAGGTCAGGTTGAAGAACTGGCTTTTAAAAATGGAATGATTTCGTTGCCAGATAGTTCAGGAACAAATATCGACGTTCAGATTTTTGATACCGCAAAAATTGACTGGTCAAAAACGGCTTTTTCGCATGCTAATGTAGGAGAAGATAAACCTGTAATAATTGTAATGGATTATGCTTTTGGCGAGCAAGCTTACGAAACAATCGATGAGCTTTTGAAACCATTTAAAAAAGAAACTTTACTAAATGTAAAATCGGTTTCGATTATGGGTAAAGCGGGGATTTTAGAAGGTGGAAAAGGAGATATCATGATTCCAACGGCTCATATCAACGAAGGAACTGCAGATAATTATTTCTTCGAAAATGAATTGACAGGCGCAATGTTCGAAGGAAACGATATTGATATTTATGAAGGAGCAATGGTTACCGTTTTAGGAACGTCATTACAAAACAGAGATTTGCTGAAATTTTTCCACGAATCTACTTGGGGAGTAATTGGTCTTGAAATGGAAGGTTCTTACTATCAAAAAGCGATTCAGTCGGCATCTAAAATTAGAAAAAGTGTGCCTCAAGATATTAAAGTTCGATATGCTTATTATGCTTCAGATAATCCGCTGGAAACAGGAAGTACTTTGGCTTCTGGCGGACTTGGAACAACTGGTGTTAAACCAACTTATTTGATTACAATTAAAATTTTAGAACAAATTTTTAATATAAAATAGCACTTTAGATGAGTACAAAAGTACCACAAAATCAAGAAGATCAGGAAATTGATTTAGTTCAGATTTCTAAAAAGATCGGTAACTTTTTTGAGAGATTGAATCGTTCTATTTTTAGTAGTATTCAATTCTTTTTAAGAAACTGGATTATAGTTTTAGTATTGATTGTGACTGGTTTTGCTATTGGCTGGTATTTAGACACTGCAAGAAAATCATACAGTAATGAAATTATTGTAGAGCCAAATTTTGAAAGCGTCGATTATTTATATTCAAAAATTGATTTACTACAGTCTAAAGTAATTTCACACGATACTGTTTTTCTAAAAAATGTAGTTGGAATTAAAAGACCAAAATTGATTAAAAGAATTCAAATTAGACCAATTGTTGAAGCTTATAAATTTGTAGAAAACAAAGAGCGTAATTTTCAATTGTTAGAATTGATGGCTGAAAATGGTGATATCAACAAAATCTTGGTAGACACCATAACCAGCAAAAACTATAGATATCACACCATTTCTTTTACAACAAATGAAATAGGAAATGATACAGACTTTGCAGTGCCAATTTTGAATTTTTTGAATAATTCAGAATATTTTAATACAGTTCAGAAAATTGAATTAAAAAATTTACAAGCACATATTGTTCAAAATGATTCCATTATCAAACAGATTAATAATGTTTTAAGCAATTTTTCTAATGTTGCAAAAGGAGCGCAAAACGACAAATTGGTCTATTATAATGAAAATACCCAGTTAAACGACCTTATAAAAACAAAACAGTATTTAATTGATGATCAAGGAAAAAATAGACTTAAATTGATCAGTTACGAAAAAACAATCAAAGAAATCAGTAGTACGATAAATGTTGAAAGCAAAAAATCGATTAATAGCAAGCTAAAATTCTATTTACCTCTTTTATTTATTTTGTTTTTTGTGTTACTAAATTCATTTAAAGCATTTTACAAAAAGCAACTTTTGCTTGAAGAAAAAGAAAAGAACAATTAATATAATTTTTTTTAAAATGAAATTGAGAATCATTTCAACCTGCCTTTTAATTGCTTTATTAGTATCATCTTGCGGAAAAAAGGAAGAAAACCAAACCAAGAAAAAAGATATTTTTACGGTTACCATTGAAGGTATTTTTGCTAAAAATGATAAACTGCAGGTTTTTTACTTAGTAGAAGGAGGAGAGTGGAAAGATGAAAATTCTGTTTTTAGACCTGTTTATGCTTCCAATGAAATGCAAAAAATTGTAATCAACTTTCCAGATAAGGTTTTTCCTGAAAACATTAGAGTAGATTTAGGTTATAATACTACACAACAGAATGTTACCATTAAAAATATTTCCATACAGCATAACTCAAAAATAATAGATGGTGATTTTGATGCTTACAAAAAGTACTTCTACACGAACGAATTTGTTACTTGGGATCCGAATTATTTTGGTTACAAATTAAGCACAATCAATAATCAATATGATCCTTTTTTAATGGGTAATAACGAATTAAAGGATGAACTTCAAAGACTTAAATTTTAAATAATTAATAGTAAAAAAGAATAAAAAAAAAGATGCGTTTTAATTTTAAACTTATTTTGAATAACGAAAAAATTAGAGAGTATCTTTTTTTTATTGGACTGCTATTTTTAGTTTACCTTCCAAAAGGAGGTTTCAAAATTGCGGGAATACCTTTTACTTGGGGATATCTATATCTAGGATTTCTTTTTCTGCTTTTAATAACCATATTACTCGAAAAAAAAACCTTTTTTGTTCAGTCAAAACATCTTATTTGTTATTTAGCTACGCTGCCATTTGTGGTGTATTTTTCTCTAAATCTGATTTTTAGAGGATATTCGGGCTCACTTGGAAATCTTGTAGCCTTTTATGTCAGTTTTGCATTTTTACCGCTATTTTTCTATTTATTTTTAAGTCCTTTTTTAAAGAAAATAGAGTATTCATACATCGAAGAAAAGATAGTTCAGGCAGTATTTTTGGTTTCTTTATACGGTGTTTTACTTTTTATTTTCAAGCAAGTTACAGGTCATTATATTGAAATACCTTATGTGACGGTAAACGCAGATGATTTGGGAACTTTGGAAGGAAAATACAACATGAGAGGTTCGCTTTATAAGCTGATTTCTACCTATAATAACGGAAATATTTTTGGAGTCTGTATTTTAATGCTGTTTCCAATTTTTCATCAAAAAAACACTTCTAAGCTCAAATTGATGATTGTGATTTTAGCTTTAATACTCACATTGTCGAGAACAGTTTGGCTTGGATTGTTGTTTTATTTTGTACTTATTTATAAAGACAGCATTTTCAGATTGATTAGAATTTATGCTTTACTCGGATTAATTCTTATTGTTATCGGAACGTTTTTTATGAATCGCTATTTTCAATACGGATCTTTATCAGGATTTATTTTAGATTCAAAATTGGGAGGAAGAATTGAGCAAATTAGACAATTGAGCGGTTTAAGTTTCTTTGGAAGCCAAACCTTTAAGTTTATTGAAGAAATTGTGTATTTGTCAATTTTTAAACAACTTGGTTTTGTTGGGATAATCTTGTTCTGTCTTTCTTTTTTTATGCCCGTTTACATTGCCATTACAACCAAGAATAACAATTATCTCTATTTAGTTGGCTGTATGATTTATTTGTTTGTTTGCTGCAGCGATGGCTGTATGTTGTATATACCAACTTTAGTGTTTTTCTACTTCGTTTCGACTATGATTTTTATTTCCAAGAATAGAACCGAGAAACAAGACATCACATAAAAAATAGCTGTACATTCCGTATTGTCGCACTAAAATATTTTCGGTTATAAATGAAATAACAAATAAGATTGTAAGCGATAAATACAAGTAATTGTGATTTTTAAGAGCGTATTTTATTTTTACAAATAACGTAGAAATAAAAGCCAAAAGCATAAAAATTCCGCCTTTTAATAGAAAATCAAGATATTGATTGTGTGAGTTTATTTTAAATTTTGTTAGTTCCAGACTATGAAAAGGAACATAACATTCATTTAATTTTTCTTGAATTAGATTGAAATCCATTCCTAGAAAATTAGAATCGTAAATAAGTTGCGCGCTGCAAGACCAAGCGGCGTAGCGAGTCGAATTTTTAAACGAATTTTCGAATAGAAATTGAATGTCTTCCATATAACGTCTCGATAACAAAATAATGGCTATAAAGGCAAATAAGACTAGTAAAAGCACTTTTTTTGAAATCGTCTTGTTTTGTTTTTTCAGTAATAAAAATCGAATACCCGAAATTACAATAAGCCCAACAATAATATTTCTGGAATTATAAATAATTAATCCTGAAAAAAGAAGGGCAAACATAACACCAAACAAAACCTTTTTAGACAAAGAAAACTGCTTAAAACCTGAGGTTAGATCGGCTAGAAATAAAATAGCAATTGCAATCCATAAACAGATATAAGTGCCATGTATTTTATTGTAAAACTCTAAATTATAGCGTGCTAAATACCAATCAAAATGGTGGTTTGGAATATCATAAATATAAAAAGCCAAAAAATACAAACACAATAAACTCAAAGAAATACTATACGCAAATTGTATTTTTTTTAAATCTTTTGAAAAAGTTTCAACTCGATATAAATAAACGCTTAACAACGGAATGACAAACAACAGCAAACTTTCGGCAATAAGTTTTACACTTTTAGAACTAAAAAATAGCGTGTAATAAAAAGCTAAAATGACAAAAGAAAATAGAAAAGGAGCATTTTTTTTTGAAATTTTAAAATCTTTCAATTTAGCAAAACTTAGTAATAGCAAAGCTACAGCAATCATCATAATAGATTGAAAAGCTTCAACAAAATAGATTAGAGTAGAAGCTACGAACAAATAAAATACGTTCTTAGTAAGCTCTTTATAAAAATTCATTTTAGTCAATTTTATTCTTGAAAAAGTTTAACTCATCGCTTTTTGAAATTGCAAAATTGAGGTAAACGGTTATAAATATTTCGGTTAAAATTAAAGATATAATGATACCATTTACTTTTATAAAATAACAGAGAACAAAAGAAAGGATGATATTGATAATTAGTCCATAAAGATGCGCATTAAAATAAGTACTTTTTTTATGATGCAACAATAATGACATATAAGCAGATTGATTTAAAGCACTAATAAGCGGAATGGGAGCAAGATAAATCAAGTAAAGAGAAGAATTCGAGGTAAATTCAGAACTTAAAATACTAATAATCAAATTCGGAAAAAAGACTAGTAAAAGACCTCCAAAACCATACATTAGAAAATAGGCCCAAAAGACAGATTTTAAAAAATGATTGAGTTGTTTAATTTTTGAAATTCCGATTTCGCATGCCTTAAAATAAACTCCTTGAAATAATACACTAATAGATTGTTTGCAAAGCATGATAATTTTTTCTGCCACATTGTATATTCCGACAATCGTATTATCAAAAAAGATACTGAGAATTATGGTGCTCGAATTCATCAACGCACAAATTGTGAGATTGGTTAAAAACAATTTGTAACCAAAAACAAGTTCTTCATAAATTTCAGAAATGGTAGAAAAATGATATTTAAAATAATTTTTTTTAATTAAATATAAAGTCGAAAAAATGAAAATTAGAATATCAGATATTCCTAGATAGTAAAAAACAAATTGATAATCGGTCTTTTCAACTAGAGTTATAAAAATCAGTGCAATACAGCCAATTTTCACAATAGAATTGATGATGAAATAAGGAAAAACTTTATCTAATCCGATAAAGAAACAAAGGTTGTTTTGAGATCTTGAAAACAGAAAGACCAACAATGAAAATGCAAAAATCAGATTGTGCTTTATTTCAGAACATAAAATAAAAACAACCAATAAAAGTATAGACGGCACAAATACGGCAATCTTGCAATTAATAATTTTAGAAATATATTGACTGATTAAATTCGAATCGTCTTTTACTTTTTGAATTTCTATTGGCGCAAATGCATACCAGGAATAATCATATAATACAGACACAATATTGATGAATGCTAGAGATACCGCAATTAAACCGTAAGTATCAATTCCATATGTTTTGATGTAAAACGGAATTAATAACAATGGAAATAATAAATTAATAAAATTTATTCCAAAGCTCAATGAGATGTTTTTAAGCACTATACAGTTTGTTGTTAAATTTGAAACAGAAACTTGATTGTTTATTTCAAGCAAATACAAATTAAAATTATATTTTTGATAAAATCAGAAAATGTAAGTTTTTTTAATACAAAAATGACACAAGGATATAGTATCGCAATTCCAGCTTATGGCAGGCCAAATGAATTTGAAGATTTATTACAATCTATTAATGAAATGGATATGCTGCCAAATGAAGTTATAATTTGCGAGGATTTTTCGAAAGAAAGAAATGAAATACGTGCTGTAGCAGAGAAATATCAAATCATTTTTAACACTAAAAATGTAGTTGTTTCATATATAGAAAATGAAAAAAACTTAGGTTACGATGCTAACATTCGAAGATTAATTGATTTAGCTCTTTACAAATGGGTAATATTAATTGGTAACGATGATTTGTTTTTGAAAAGAGGTTTAAATGAAATTGACGAATTTTGTAAAAAAAATGAATCGATAGCCATGATTTCCAGACCGTTTATTCGTTTTGAAAAAGACATCAATAAACCGCTAGGAATTTCTAGAATTTTGCCCAATGAAGCTATTATCGGAAAAAATGATTCTCCGAAATTCATTTTCAGAATGTGTGGTTTTGTTGGAGGATTGGTTATCAACAAAGAATGGGCAAAAAAAATAGCGACTGACAAATACGACGGAACTTTATTTTACCAAATTTACCTCGCAGCAAATGCTTTTTGTACAACAGGAATAGGTTATTTAGCAAATCCGTCAGTAGGAGGAAGAGCGGGAAATCCGCCGTTGTTTGGAAATTCTAAAAAAGATGGAGATTTTCATGTTCCGGGATCTTATACAGCAAAAGGAAGAGCCTCAATGTGGAAAGGTGTTTTAGACATCGGAAAAGATGTTGGTAAACTATATAATATTGAACTTCATGAAGAATTAAGAAAAGAATTAATGATTAGACAATCGTTTCATGTTTTTGAAATGAATGTTGGAGTTTCGAAAGAAACCTTAAAAGAACTCAAATCTGAATTAAAAAAATTAGATTTGTTCGATCATTGGATTCCTAAAACTTTATACTTTTTAAATATCACTTTTGGTAAAAACGCTTATTACGTTTATTATCTTACAAGAAAATTAATGCAATAAAAATGAAAAAAGCCCTAATCAGCGATTGGTATTATGTAAATGGAGGAGCCGAAAAAGTGATTCATTCTATAAATTCTATCTGGAATGATTTCGATCATTTTGCACTTATAGATTTTCTGAATGAGGCCGATCGCAAATTTATCTTAAATGGGAAAAAAGCAAAAACTAGCTTTATCCAAAAACTACCTACAGTAAAGAAAAATCACCGTAAATTTTTGCAGTTATTTCCAATTGCAATAGAACAATTTGATTTAAAAGATTTTGATTTAATAATAAGCTCTTCTTCTGCCGTTGCAAAAGGGATTAGAACTACGGAAAATCAGCTACACATTTGTTATTGTCATTCTCCAATGCGTTACGCTTGGGATTTAAGAGAACAATATTTAAAAGATGCTGGATTAACCAAAGGTCTAAAAGGTTTGTATGCGAAATCGGTTTTAGATAAAATGCAAAAATGGGATCTTTCAAACTCAGAAAATGTAGATTATTTTATTGCCAATTCTAAACACATTGCTCAGAGAATTAAAAAAACCTATAATAAAGAATCGGTTGTAATTTATCCGCCGGTAGATGTTGATTTTTTTAGTTTAGAAGAAACAAAAGAAGACTATTATTTGACCGCTTCGAGAATGGTTCCGTACAAAAAAACGCAACTGATTGTAGAAGCTTTTAACGAATTGCCGCACTTAAAATTAATTGTTGCAGGAGAAGGACCAGAGCTAGAAAAACTTCAAAAAATAGCCAAAAAGAATATTGAATTTGTTGGTTTTGTCGAAAATAAAAAACTGCGAAGTTTGATGCAGAAAGCAAAAGCATTCGTTTTTGCAGCCGAAGAAGATTTCGGAATTATTCCCGTTGAAGCGCAGGCCTGCGGAACTCCAGTTATTGCTTTAAAGAAAGGAGGAACTCTAGAAACGGTTGTTGAAAATGAAACCGGAATTTTCTTTGAAGAACAATCTGCCGAAAAAATAAGAGAAGCAATACTACATTTTCAGACAAAGTCTTTCGATCCAAAAGTGATTCGCGAACATGCGGTTAAATTTTCAAAAGAACGATTTGAAAAAGAAATTAAGGAATTTGTTGAAACCAAGTTTAAAGCGCATCAGCAAACATTAGAAGAAATATAAAGTAAGAATATAAAAGAAAAATAGTTTTCAAATCAACTACATTTGCGTTGAACAAACCATTATCATGAAAAGAATACTTATTACTGGAGCGGCAGGATTTTTAGGTTCACATTTATGTGACAGATTTATCAAAGAAGGTTACTTTGTAATCGGAATGGATAACCTGATTACGGGAGATCTTAAAAACATTGAACATTTATTCAAACTGGAAAATTTTGAATTCTATCATCATGATATTACTAAGTTTGTTCACGTTCCTGGCGATTTAGATTATATTTTGCATTTTGCTTCGCCGGCAAGTCCGATAGATTATTTGAAAATTCCAATTCAAACTTTAAAAGTAGGATCTTTAGGAACACATAATTTGTTAGGATTAGCGAGAGTTAAAAAAGCCAGAATTTTAATTGCTTCGACTTCAGAAGTTTATGGAGATCCGTTGGTTCACCCGCAGACAGAAGAATATTACGGAAACGTAAATACAATTGGTCCGCGTGGCGTTTATGACGAAGCCAAACGTTTTCAGGAATCTATAACAATGGCATATCACACTTTTCACGGTGTAGAAACCAGAATCGTGCGTATTTTTAATACTTACGGCCCAAGAATGCGATTAAACGACGGACGTGTAATTCCTGCTTTTATAGGTCAGGCTTTACGCGGAGAAGATTTAACCATTTTTGGAGACGGAATGCAAACACGTTCTTTCTGTTACGTAGACGATCAGGTTGAAGGTATTTTCAGATTACTGCATTCAGATTATGTATATCCTGTAAATATTGGAAATCCAGACGAAATCACGATTAAAGATTTTGCAGAGGAAATTATAAAACTTACAGGAACAAATCAGAAAGTGGTTTATCATCCGTTGCCAATAAACGATCCATTGCAGCGTCAGCCAGATACGACAAAAGCAAAAGAATTGTTAGGTTGGGAAGCCAAAGTTAGTCGAGCAGAAGGAATGAAAATAACATATGAATATTTCAAATCCTTATCTCCAGAAGAATTGGCTAAAGAAGAACACAAAGACTTTTCAAGTTATATTAAGTAATAAAAAAAAGGGAAAATATGTTAGAATATTTTCCCTTTTTCTTTTTTGTAAAATGATTCAAAAAGCATCATTTTCAATAAGTTGTTTCATTTGCTCGTTGAGGTTAAAATGTGATTTCGCATGAAGATAAATTGATTTTTTCCTATTTTGAATTTCCTCTTTTCCAACTTCAGAGATTTGTTTTAAAGAGTGGTTTAAAGCTTCAAAATTTCCCACAGGCGCAACCCATCCGAGATTATTTTCTTCAACAATATTTTCTCCTTCGCCGCCGCCAAAATATAAAACAGGAAAACCTAAAGCGGTATATTCAAATATTTTGGAAGGAACAGAACCGTAAATCCTTGTTTTGAGCGGAATTAAAGCAATATCCAAATCTTTTAATTTTTCATGTAAAATGTTTCGTTCCAACATTCCATAAAAAATAATTTTTTGTTCGGGATGTTCTTTTAAATAATTTACAATCTGATCTTTTTCTGCACCATCACCAAAAATATGAAGTTCGATGTTCAGATTTTCTAAGTTTAATTCTTGAATAAGTTCAAAAACACCTTGCGCAACTCCCAATAAACCAGCATAAAACAACTTTATTGGTTCTGCAGAATCGTATTTTTCAGAAATGTTATTTTCTATAAAATGATCAGGATAATTACGATATAAAAAGCATTTTTTTTCTGGAAAAATAGAATGAATATGTGCAATAATTTCGTTCGATTGCCCAAAAATATGTGTTGCTTTTTTATAGATGAAACGTTCTATAAAAACTAGTATTTTATGCGAAATGCTGTTTTTCTTTAAAACGCCAAGTTCAATGGCGGCTGTTGGCCAAAGATCAGATACATTTAAGATTATTTTTTTTCGTTTAATCCAAAGTGCAAAAATCGCAGTAAAAGACAACAATAAAGGAGGTGATTGTACAATTACTTTTTTTGGCGTTTTTAGAAATAATAAATAAAAGAACAGCGTAGTAGAAAACGAAAGCGTAGAAACAATTCTTTTAAAGATATTAGAACTGTTGCTAGGATAAATCCATAGACGTTTTAAAGTAATATTCTGAATTTTTTCGGTTACCGAAAATTTGCCTTTATATTCAGGAAAAAGTTCTCCTTTTGGATAATTTGGCAATGGAGAAATAACCGAAACATTATATCCGTTTTGATCTAATTTTAGAGCCAATTGTTCTATTCTATTCGCAGCAGCTCCTTTTTCTGGCGGATAATAATTGGAAATAATAAGAATATCGTTCATCAGTTTTTATTCAATAAAATGGAAACAATTCTTTCAGATGCTTTTCCATCCCATAAATCTGGTACACCACTTTTTTTGGCGCCATTTTGTAAAAACGCTCCAAATACTTTTTTCAGATTTTCGAGAGAGGTTCCTACAATAGTATTAGAACCAATAGTTTCTGTTTCAGGTCTTTCGGTATTGTCTCGCATCGTAAAACATGGAATTCCTAGAACAGTTGTTTCTTCAGAAATTCCGCCGCTGTCTGTAATAACCGCAAAACTGTTTTTTACTAAATACATAAAATTCAAATAACCCTGAGGTGAAACAAAAATGATGTTTTTGAAATCGGTTTTACTTTCTTTTAAAATTGCCTGCGTTCTTGGATGAATTGGAAAAATTATTTTTTTATCATTCGAAAGCAAATCAATTCCTTCTAATAATGTTACTAACGAAGAAACTTCATCGACATTTGCAGGTCTATGAAGAGTTAGAACGATATAATTTTTTTCTTTTAATTGAAGTTCGTTCCAAAAATCTGGAGCCGAAATTCTATTGATATTCTGATATAAAGTGTCAATCATGACATTGCCCACAAAGTGCACATTTTCAGGATTTGAACCCAATTTTAATAAGTTTTCAGAAGCCGATGTTGAGGTTGTAAAAAAGTAATCTGTTATACTGTCTGTCAGCATTCGGTTAATTTCTTCGGGCATAGTCAAATCTCCAGATCTAATTCCTGCTTCAACGTGCGCTACTTTTGTATTGCATTTTTTTGCCACGATAGAACAAGCCATTGTTGAGTTTACGTCGCCTACAACCAAAACTAAATCGGTTGGGTTTTGAAGTAATTCTTTTTCAAAAGCAATCATAATTGCAGCTGTTTGTTCTGCCTGAGAACCGCTTTTTACTTCAAGATTGACATCTGGATGAGGAATATTCAATTCTTCAAAAAAAGTATCGCTTAAGTTTTTATCGTAATGCTGTCCAGTATGAACCAAACGAAATGAAATGGCAAAACCTTCATTTTGTTTGTTTTTTATGGCATTAATAATGGGTGCTATTTTTATAAAATTGGGTCTTGCACCAGCGATAATAGTAATTTTCATAAGTTTACCGGATTCTGTCTAAAAACTTTCTTTAGCAAAAGTAAAGTTTAAATTGGATTCTCGGTAAATTGGAAGATTTTGTTGTGTTTAAAATTTGAATTTTGAAGACGATTATTGAGAAATCTTATTGAAGTATAAACTTGAGGTCACAAATTGTGACTTCAAGTTTTCAAGGTCGCAAATTGTGACCTTGAACATTTATAAATTTATTTTTTATAGCCAATCTTAACTCTTTCAGATTCGTTTTCTTTTTTCTCAGTCAATTCATCTAAATAAGAAAAAACCAACTCAATATTTTTATCATGATTTTCTAACTTCTTTTGAATCTGAAGTATATCAACTTTAATTTCTGTTGTGTCCAAAAGCATTTGTCTCACTTTCGTGAAAATCCTCATAATTTGAATATTAGTTTGAATGGCTTTGTCGCTTTTTAGCACGCTTGAAAGCATTAAAATTCCATGTTCTGTAAAGACATAAGGAAGATATTTTAAGTTTGAACCTCTACCATTCTTCAAGGTCACAATTTGTGACCTTGAAGAATCATATTCTACTTTAGTAAGTTCAAACATAAAATCATCGGGAAATCTTGATAAATTTCTTTTAACAGCTTGTTTTAATACTTTGGTCTCTATCCCATAAAGTAATGCCAAATCGCCATCAAGCATTACTTTTTGACCACGGATAAAATATATTTTATTAGAAATTGTTTCTTCAGAAAGCAAAGAATGACTGTCCATAAGTTTTTATTAAAAAAAACAAATGTAAGATTTTATCTATAAATTAGATTGAAACTGTTTTAATTTTCCTCGATTGCTTCTTTCTAAAACAGATTTTCGGGTAAAAGTGAAGTTTAAATTGGGTTCTAAATATAAATCAATGGCTCCTTTTATTTTTTGAATTTGTTCTGAAACTAATGCTGCATCAGCTACATACTCGATTTCAAAAGCATCTATTTTAGTTTGTTTGATAATGAATTCTTTTACATTTCCATCGTCTTCAATTATGCTTTTGGTTACATAATAGAAAGTCAAACCTGGCGATTTTTTTCCGCTTGGAAGAATTGCAACATCATTGGTTCTGCCAATTAACTTTTTTAAGATTGGTTTTTTTGGGGTGCTTTTTTCATCTAAAATTCCAATATCGCCAATTTCATATCTAATAAAAGGATGAGCTTTGTTGAAAAGAGAAGTAATCACAATTTTTCCTTCCGTTCCATGTGGAACAAGATTATTGTTTTCGTCTAAAATCTCAACAAAAAGGGTTTCTGAATTTATTTGCCATTCACCATCGGGGTTTTCAAAAGCAATTAAATCCAATTCAGATGCACCATATTCGCGGATAATTGGAATTCCGAATTGTTTTTCCAGCAATTTTTTATCCGATTCAAAAAGCATTTCTGAAGTAACAAAACAGGCTTTTAATGTCGGACAAACTTTGTTTAGAATGATATTGTTATTTTCTAAATATTTAGCAAATAAAACAATCGAGCTTGTATATCCGTTGATATAATCAAATTTTTTGGTTTTGAATTTCTGCAGAAACTTATCTAAAATTTCGTCAGACAAATCAAAAACCGGAAAACGAAAACGACGCGTTAGAAAATCTTTAAAACGTTCTTTTTGATAGCCAATAAAATCTAAAGGAATGCCATAAAAACGCGCTTGAAAAGAATGGTTAAAATCAATTCGGAACCATCCAAAACGCATAATAATAGAAGACCAAGTCAAGGCATGTGCATATTTATCTTTTGCAAAAACAAAAGGTGTTCCGCTTGATCCAGATGTTTTGTTGAGGTAAATATTTTTTTTAGAATAGTCTTTTGAAAGTCTTTCTTCAAGAGGTTTTTGAAGATTTTGTTTGGTTAAAATCGGAAGATTTTCCCAATTTTCAGCTGTTGCATTTCCAGCTAATTCTGAATAAAAAAGATTGTTTTTAAGATGAAAATCAACGATTTCCTTCTTTTTATTTTCAAGAAATAAGGAATATTCTTCTTCAGAAAAATGAACAATTTTATCCAATTCGACTTTTGCTTTCTTTATCGGAAAACCATTTAATTTGAGCGAAAGATCAAAAAGACGAATCATTTTTCGGGATAATTTTCATCAAAAATAATGTTTAGGATTTACTAACAGTGCAGAACCAACAATTTTTTGAAGATTAAATTATTTTTTACGTACAAAAGCAAGTATTTTTGCACCACAACTAAATACAACAACACCATGACAATTTTATTATTGGGATCAGGCGGAAGGGAGCATGCATTTGCATGGAAAATGACTCAAAGTCCGCTTTGCGAAAAACTTTTTGTAGTGCCTGGAAATGCGGGAACTGCTGCAATTGCTGAAAACGTTGCAATATCTGCAACAGATTTTGAAGCTGTAAAAGCATTAGTGCTTAAAGAAAATATAAGTTTAGTAGTCGTAGGACCAGAAGATCCATTGGTAAAAGGTATTTACGATTATTTTAAAAACGACGAAAGTTTAAAAGATATTCCAGTAATTGGGCCATCTCAATTAGGTGCTCAATTAGAAGGAAGTAAAGAATTTGCCAAAGAATTCTTGATGAAACATAATATTCCGACTGCGGCTTATGACAGTTTTACTGCTGAAACAGTTGAAGAAGGATGTAAATTTCTAGAAACTTTACAGTCACCCTACGTTTTAAAAGCAGACGGATTAGCAGCTGGAAAAGGAGTTTTGATTATTCAGGATCTTGAAGAAGCAAAAACAGAATTACGCAATATGCTAGTTCATGCAAAATTTGGAACAGCAAGTGCAAAAGTGGTAATCGAAGAATTTTTGGACGGAATCGAATTAAGCTGTTTCGTTTTAACTGACGGAAAAAGCTATAAAATTCTTCCAACGGCAAAAGATTACAAAAGAATTGGTGAAGGAGATACAGGTTTAAATACAGGCGGAATGGGAGCAGTTTCTCCAGTTCCTTATGTTGATGCGGTTTTGATGGAAAAAATTGAAACTCGTATTGTAAAACCAACTATTGAAGGTTTCCAAAAAGACGGAATCGAATACAAAGGTTTTGTATTTATTGGTTTAATCAATGTAAAAGGAGAACCAATTGTTATTGAATACAATGTGAGAATGGGAGATCCAGAAACTGAAGTTGTGGTTCCGAGATTAAAATCAGATTTAGTTGAGCTGTTTTTGTCTGTTGCAGATCAGAAATTAGGAGACTTTAATTTAGAAGTTGATCCAAGAAGTGCTACAACAGTAATGGTTGTTTCTGGCGGATATCCTGAAGATTTCGAAAAAGGAAAAGTAATTTCTGGTTTAGAAAATATAACAGATTCGATTGTTTTTCACGCAGGAACAAAATTAGACAACGGAAATGTCGTTACTAATGGAGGACGTGTAATTGCTATTACTTCTTACGGAGATAATTTCCAAGAGGCCGTAAAAAAATCTTATCAAAACATAGATAAACTAAGCTTTGATAAGATGTATTTTAGAAAAGATATCGGCTTCGATTTAATTTAAAAAGTAAATAGACCAACCCTTTTAATTAAGGGTTTGGTTTTTTATTTTAAAAATGAATGAGCTGTAGTATCTTGGTTTTCTGTTCCAGCGTCATCAAAAATGCGTAATTGTTTGATCCAATAAACGATTGCACATGAACAAATGATCATGAAAATCCAGTTAATAGTGTTTGCACCAAACCATGTAATTAATTCCAAACGACGTAAAAAGTCAAGAGGAGCAAACAAAATGTTAACGAATAAGTATTGAATTCCTTCGAAAAAAGCTTTCATAATTTAAAAAATTATATGTTATTTATTGTTGTGTAATGCTTTGAAGATAAAATTCGGTTAATTGAATCTTTTTTCAACTTGTTCCGTTTTTCCTTTTAAACAAGTATTATCTTTACAATCACAAAAGTATAAAATATCCTTATGATAACAAGTGTTTTTAAAAAATCTACGCCATTAAATTATTCATTGGTTGTAATTTTAATACTGGTTTTCTTTTTTATGTTCCAAATTAAAGACCCTTCTTGGGTTAGCTCTTATTTTTTGGCATTTCAAAAAGTGAGTTTGTTATGCTTTATTTTGGCTTCTTTTTTTATGATTAATTTTATCGTAAAAAAGAACGGTCTCAGTAAAGACAACGGATACGCAATACTTTTCTACTTATTATTTCTTTTATTTTTTCCGACAATATTTAATAATGCAAATGTTGTTTATGCCAATTTCTTTATTTTATTGGCACTTCGACGATTAGTTTCGTTACAATCGCTAAAAGCTTCAAAAGAAAAAATTTTTGATGCAGCATTTTGGATTTTTGTAGCTTCTTTATTTCAATTTTGGAGTATTTTATTCTTGATATTGGTTTACATCTCTATTATTTTTCACGTTTCGCGCGATTATAGAAACTGGGTTTTGCCATTTATAGCATTTTTTGCAGTCGCAATTCTATTTTATATGACTTCGTTGATTTTTAATATTGATGTCGTAGCTTTTTTTAATGAAAGAGCTGTACTCGATTTTAAAATTGATTATTTTAAGAATAATTATGAAAATGCGGCGCTTTCGATATATACCGCAATAACGTTGTTTTTTGTCACTTCTATGTTGATGACGTTGTCAAATAGACCGCAAATTGTTCATTCATCGTATAAAAAAATAGTAGCTTACTTTTTTATAGCTGTTTTGGTTTTCCTTATTTCACCAAACAAAAGCAATGATTTATTGTTATTTAGCATTGCGCCTTTAACTATTATGGCGGCAAGTCATGTAGAATATATGCAACAAAAACTCAACAACGAAATTGTATATTACGTATTGATTGTGTGTAGTTTATTTACTTTTTTCTCGCAATTATAATTTGCTTCCGTAAGCCAAATCTCCAGCGTCGCCAAGACCAGGAACAATATAGTTTTTTTCATTTAGTTTTTCGTCTAAAGAAGCAATCCACAAATGGCAATTTTCTGGAAGATGTTCCTCTAAGTGTGCTACACCTTCTGGAGCAGCTATAACCACAACAATGTGAAATTCTGCTGGAGTTGCATTCTCTACCAGTTTTTTATGAACAGCAACTATAGACTGCCCAGTTGCTAACATCGGATCAAGAAGTAAAACCGTTTTATTGTTTAAATCTGAAATGGCTTGATATTCCACTAAAATTTCAAATTCATCATCATTGTTTGGATGATGTCTGCAAGCTGAAACAAAGCTATTTTCTGCGTGGTCAAAATAATTTAGAAAACCATTATGAAGTGGCAAACCGGCTCTTAAAATTGGGCATAAAACCAAATCGGTTTCTATTTGTGTAGTTTTTTTAATACCAAGCGGAGTTGTAATCTCAACCTCTTTATAAGGTAATATTTTGCTTAATTCGTAAGCCATGATTTCTCCAATGCGTTCAATATTTCTTCTAAAACGCATACTATCATTTTGAACATTGACATTTCTGATTTGCCCTAAGAAATGATTTAAAACGCTATTTTTTTCAGATATATAATGAATTTTCATGATGAAATATTAATTTATTAACGGATAAAGTTTAGAAAACGAAAAATAATTGCTTTTTTTCGTAGCATAAAAGTATAAAAAGTATCTTTGTAACTCTAAAAAAATAAATACATGTTTTCAAAATTAGCATATTCTGTTTTCGAGCAAAGTATAAAAGATTATCATCAATTTGATAATGTTGACCAGCCGATTAATAATCCTTATCCAAAAGATAAGTTCGAGCATTTGTTATATCTAAAAAATTGGATTGATACCGTTCAATGGCATTTTGAGGATATTATCCGTGATCCACAAATTGATCCAGTTGCAGCTTTAACTTTAAAAAGAAGAATTGATGCATCAAATCAGGAGCGTACAGATATGGTAGAATATATCGATAGCTACTTTTTACAAAAATACAGCAACATTAAAGCTAAAGATGGAGCAAAAATCAATTCTGAAAGCCCTGCTTGGGCATTTGATAGATTGTCTATTTTGGCTTTAAAAATTTATCATATGCACGAAGAAGCAACTCGTCCAGAGGCTTCTCAAGAACACAGAGATAAATGTCAGGAAAAATTAAATGTGCTTTTAGAACAAAGAACAGATTTATCTACAGCAATTGAAGAATTATTGACAGATATCGAAAATGGAGATAAATTCATGAAAGTGTACAAACAAATGAAAATGTACAATGATGATGAATTGAATCCAGTTTTATATCAAAATAAAAAATAATTTGGCAGAGTTGTCCAACAACAAAATCAAACATATAGCCGTCATGAGACTATCCGCAATGGGAGATGTCGCCATGACGGTTCCTGTTTTACGAGCTTTTGTAAAACAATATCCTGAGGTAAAATTGACTATTATTTCACGTCCGTTTTTCAAACCTTTTTTTGATGGGATTCCGAATCTGGAATTTTTTGCTTTTGATGAAAAAGAAAGATACAAAGGTTTCTTAGGGCTTTTGCGTTTGTTTCAAGATGTAAAAAAGCTTAAAATCGATGCTTTTGCAGATCTTCATAATGTTTTACGATCTAAGGTTGTGAGTTTGCTTTTCGCTTTAAGCGGAAAAAAAAGAGCCACTGTTGATAAAGGTCGAGAAGGAAAAAAAGAATTGACAAGAGCAGAAAATAAGATTTTCAAACAATTGCCAACCATGTTCGAACGACACGCAAAAGTGTTTACGGAACTTGGTTTTTCTTTAGATTTATCAAATCCTGTATTTCCAGAAAAAGCAGTTTTAAGTACTGATATTCTAGAAATTATAGGAAACCAAAATCAGAAATTAATTGGAATTGCGCCTTTTGCACAATACGATTCTAAAGTTTATCCTTTAGATTTAATGCAAGAAGTGATTGCAAAATTGGCTGAAAATCCTACTTATAAAATTTTACTTTTTGGTGGAGGAAAAAAAGAAATCGAAATTTTAGATTCGCTTTCAAAGCCATTTGAAAATGTAATTAATATGGCTGGAAAAATTAAGTTTCAGCAAGAATTACAGTTAATCAGCAATCTTGATGTTATGCTTTCTATGGATTCTGGAAATGCTCATATTGCTGCAATGTTGGGAATAAAAGTGGTTACACTATGGGGAGCAACGCATCCTTACGCTGGATTTTTACCTTTCAATCAAAGTTTAGAAAATGCTTTAACATCTGATAGAAATAAATACCCGAAATTGCCAACTTCTGTTTATGGAAATAAAATTGTAGAAGGTTATGAAGATGCTATGAGAACAATTTTACCACAACAGGTTTTTGATAAAGTTGTAGAACAGCTTTCATAAAAGATTAAAAAAACTAAAACGGCAGTTACTTTTTTGCAAGCTTCGGAGAAGCAAAATATTTATAGCAAAAAATAAAATCTACAATATTAAAGCTCCAGCGGAGCGACATAAATTATAAAACTATGTCGCTCCGCTAGAGCTTTTTTCATTTGTTTTATTGTGATTCTAAAAATATTTTACCCCGCTGGGGTCTTTGCTCATAAAAATGATTTTTAAGCAATATTGCTTCTTAATTCATATTTTTCATCAGAATCGAGAATAGAATATCCGATTGTTTTTTTTCTTTTTTTGTTAACTATAATCGTAACAAAGTTATTTTTGTCTTCGGTTGATAATAAAATATGTTCAAACTTTTCTGTTGAGTCTCTGTAAATTTTGTAAACTAAGTCGTTGTCTTTTATTTTCTTAGATAAAACTTTAGCTGATTTAAGTTTGCTAACATAAGGCCAAATATTAAAAATATTTGAGTCGGTATCTTTTACTTCTACCATTTTATCGCTTAGAGTCGAATTGTATTTTTCTCTTTCAAGTAACTTAGGGCCTTTTCTGTTTTTCATTTTTATAATAACGGCAAGAACGCATAGCGAAGCAGTTACAACGAGCATAATAAATAGATAAAGATGAAAATGTTGTACGTGAGCTGTCATGATATTTAATATTTAAATGTTTGACAAATTTGATTTATTCTACAAAAATCTTCAAAAAGAATGAAGATTACGATTGTAATAATTTCTCTTCTAATATAATAAAAATTTGGCAATATTTTGACTTTATTTTGTTTTTATTGCAAAACAAACAATGTTAAAAATCTTTTTGATTTTTATAAGAATTGTAAATACTTCGAAACAAAAAAAAATTCCAAATCCCAATTTTAAAGTTGGAATTTGGAATTTTATATTTTTTGAAATTTAGCGATTAAACATCGTCGTAATCAACATAAATAGTTTCAGAAGTTGGATGCGCTTGGCAGGTTAAAATTAAACCTTCGGCAATTTCTCTATCTGTTAAAATAGAATTTTTAGTCATTTCTGCACTTCCTGTAGTTACACGTCCTAAACAGCTGCTGCAGATTCCGCCTTGACAAGAGTAAGGAGCGTCAACACCTTGTTTTAGAGCAGCATCTAGAATAGTTTGTTTCTTAGACATTTCGAAAGTTGTCTCTTCATCATCAACTAAAACGGTAATTTTAGTGTGTCCTTCTTGAGAACCTTGAATTGCGTGTTCTTCAGAAGAAGATGTAAATAGCTCAAACTTAATAGCAGATTCTTTTACATTTTTCTCTTTCAAAACATTAGAAACAGTATTAATCATGTCTTCTGGTCCGCACAAGAAGAATTTATCGAATTGAAGTTCTTTGTGTTTGTTATTCAATACAAAATTAACAGCCGATTTTTCAATTCTTCCAAATAAAGCATTTTCAGCTTTTGCCTGGCTGAATACATAATGCACAAAAAATCTGCCTACGTATTGCAATTGTAGATCGTGAAGTTCTTGATAAAAAATAGTGTTTTCTGGAGTTTTATTTCCGTAAACTAATACAAATGAACTTTTTGGCTCATGTTTTAAAACCGATTTTATAATCGAAAGAACTGGTGTGATTCCACTTCCTGCAACAAAAGCAGCATAATTTTTTTGTCTTTCTGCATCTGGCTCAAAAGTAAATTTACCTTCTGGCTGACCCACTTCAAGAACATCACCAGCTTTTAGTTTTGTATTGGCAAACTGAGAAAAAAGACCATTTTTTACGGCTTTAACGGCAATTCTTAGTTCGCCGCTATCTGGAGCAGAGCAAATAGAATATGCACGTCTAATTTCTTGATTGTCAAGTGTTAATTTTAAATTTATATATTGACCAGCTATAAATTTATAGTCAGGTTTTAGTTCTTCAGGAACATTAAAAAGTACAGAAACAGCCTCTGCAGTTTCGCGTTTAACCTCTTTAATTATAAGTTTTAAGAATGAAGGCATGATAGAATTTTTATGCAAAAGTAGCAAACCACTCTTAAAAGCATAGCACTAAATTATTTTTTTTAACTTTTTTTGTAACGTTTTCCTACATTTGATCTCTTACTACAAAAATACTAAAACCGTAAACCATGATTAAGAAGTTTATTTACCTCGAATGGAAAGCCTTCATTCGATCGGCATCGTTTGGTAAAAACCTGGCAATGAAAATCCTAATTGGGTTTTTTATGCTCTATTTTTCAGTAAT
This sequence comes from Flavobacterium notoginsengisoli, assembly GCF_014207905.1. GTDB lineage: Bacteria > Bacteroidota > Bacteroidia > Flavobacteriales > Flavobacteriaceae > Flavobacterium > Flavobacterium notoginsengisoli_A. Next base: position 602,317 of record NZ_JACHLB010000001.1, read on the forward strand.
TTTTATCGGAATGGGTGTTGGCGCATTTTATGTTCTTAAGGATATGAAATTGGAACCTTTAGTAACGGTCAACAAATTTCTCGTTTATTACTTTTTGTTCGATCTGTTAATTCGATTATTGCTACAGTCGATACCTGTTTTAAATATCAAACCTTTATTGGTTTTGCCATTTAAAAAACCAACGATTGTTCATTTTTCATTAGGAAAAACAATGTTATCGTTTTTTAATTGGATTCATGCTTTATTTTTCATTCCGTTTTCTGTTGTTTTAATTTTAAACGGATACGATGTTGTCGGAATTGTTTTTTGGCATTTAGGAATTATGGCATTCATTTACATCAATAATTTCTTGAATATAATTTTGAGTAATATTGACAAGTTGTTTGTTGTATTTGTTGCACTAATTGCAGTTTTGGCAGGAGCTCAATATTATAAATTGTTTGATATTACTGAATTTACGACTCCATTTTTTCAAAATTTTTACGATATAGAAGGCGTATTTTTAATACCAATATTGCTATTAATTGGACTGCATATTTATACTTATAAATATTTTAAAAAGAATTTATATCTAGATGCAGGACTTTCTGTAAAACAAGATGAAGCTTCAACAGAAAATCTTACTTGGCTGAATCAGTTTGGTACTTTGGGAACTTTTCTAAAAAATGACATTAAACTCATAAAAAGAAATAAAAGATCCAAAACGACAATTATAATGAGTGTTGTTTTTTTATTCTACGGGTTGATCTTTTTCGGAAACTCACATCAACCCGCTATGATGCACATTTTTGCCGGAATATTTGTTTCAGGAGGATTTTTATTTGTGTTTGGTCAATTTGTACCAAGCTGGGATAGTTCGTATTACCAATTAATGATGACTCAGAATATTCCATACAGAAATTATATCACTTCAAAATGGTGGCTTATTGTTATTGCAACATTTGTTTCTACCATATTGGCCTCCTTTTATCTTTTCTATGGATGGGAAGTTTATCTAACTATTGTTGTTGGAGCTATTTATAATATTGGAGTCAATTCTCATTTGGTATTATTGGGTGGTGCTTTCACTAAAACACCAATTGATTTGAGCAATGCTGGCGGAGCTTTTGGAGATAAAAAAGCTTTCAATGCAAGTGCCATGCTTTTGTCTTTGCCCAAAATTTTATTGCCAGTGGCCTTATATGCATTAGGAATTTATTTTGGAGACAAAATGATTGGCTTAGCTTTAGTTGCGGTTGCAGGTATTCTTGGATTCGTATTTAAAGAAAAGGTTTTTACTTTAATTGAAAAAAGATACAAAATAGAAAAATACAGTACGATAAGTGCCTACAAACAAAAGAATTAATTAGATAAATTAGAGAATGAGTCAATTAGAAAATAGAACAATTGACTAGAAAAAACTATAAATAAGGAGTGTTTTTTAATCTAAAAATCTACACTCATAAATCTAAAATTATTATGATACAAGTAAATCAACTTTCAAAAACATATAACGGAACAACAGTTTTAAACATTAGTAATCTTGAAATTCCAAAAGGACAAAGTTTCGGATTGGTCGGAAATAATGGAGCAGGAAAAACAACTTTTTTCAGCTTGCTTTTAGATCTTATTCAGCCTTCAACTGGATATATAAAAAGCAATGATATTCAGGTAAATAACAGTGAAAACTGGAAATCTTTTACAGGCTCTTTTTTAGATGAAAATTTCCTTATCGGATATTTAACACCAGAAGAATATTTCTATTTTATTGGAGATTTACGCAATCAGAATAAAGCAGATGTAGACGCATTATTAGCTAAACATGAAGAATTTTTTAACGGAGAGATTTTAAAAAACAAAAAATACCTTCGCGATTTATCAAAAGGAAATCAGAAAAAAGTTGGAATTATTGCAACACTTATTGGCAATCCAGAAGTTGTAATTTTAGATGAACCTTTTGCAAATTTAGATCCGACAACGGTTAGCAGATTAAAAAAAATTATTAAAGAACTGGCAGAAAATCCAAATGTAACAGTTTTAGTTTCAAGCCATGATTTACAGCATACTGTTGAAGTTTGCGATCGAATAGTTGCACTTAATAAAGGAGAAATTGTAAAAGATATTCAGACCTCAAAAGAAACCTTACAGGAACTAGAATTGTTTTTTGCCGTATAGCATTTCTATATTTCAAAAAGAAGCGTATTTTTACAAAGGAATATACTAAAATTGATTTTTAGTAGTTATCTGTTTTAAACTCTTTTCTATTGAAAAAGAATACTCTTAAATATAGTTTTACTCTTGTTTTTTTATTGCTTTTGATAGCTTGTTCTACCAAAAAAAACACTTTTTTGGCTAGAAGTTCACACTCTATCGGAACCAAATATAATATTCTGTACAACGGAGGAATTGGTCTAGAAAAAGGTCTCCAGTCTATTCAGGCGAATAATGAAGACAATTTTTGGAAAATTCTTCCAATCGAAAAAATGCAGTTTGACGAAAATTTTTCTGAAGGAGAAAAAGCCAAAAATCCTGATTTCGAAAAAGCAGAAACTAAGGCTACAAAAGCTATTCAGAAACACTCCATGAATATTGGAGGAAGAGAAAGAAACTGGCAGATTGACGAAGCGTATCTTATGCTGGGAAAAGCCAGATATTATGATCAGCGTTTTATTCCAGCTATTGAGGCATTCAATTATATTTTGTACAAATATCCAGAAAGCAATAATATTTATATAGCAAAAATCTGGCGCGAAAAGACCAATATGCGTTTAGGAAATGATGCAATTGCTCTTAAAAACATTAAAATTTTACTTAAGAAAACAGATTTAGACAAACAGACTTTTGCAGATGCAAATGCGCTTTTGGCTGAAGCATTTTTGAATTTAGAACAAAAAGATAGTGCTGTTGCCAGACTAAGAGTTGCAGAAGAGTTTACAAGAAAAAATGAGGAGCGCGCAAGATACCGTTTTATTCTAGGACAGATGTATCAAGAAGAAGGAAAAAAAGACAGCGCTACTTATTTTTATGATGCCGTTATAGATTTAAACAGAAAAGCAGATCGTAAATATATGATGCATGCTTATGCGAAAAAAGCACAAATGTTTGATTATGGAAAAGATAACGACACGATATTTTTAAAAACATTCAATAAACTGGTAACGGATCGCGAAAATCGTCCGTATTATGATGTCCTTTTTTATGAAATGGGAGTTTATTATGATAAAAAGAAAGACCAGAAAAATGCTTTAAGTTTCTACAATAAATCATTAAGAAGAAAATCTAAGGATCCATATTTAATGGCTTCTGCCTACAGAAATATCGGTAATATGTATTTTAAAAATACAGACTACATCATGGCTGCAAAGTATTACGATAGTACTTTGGTTAAACTAGATCCTAAAACTAGAGAATACGCTTTTATTGAAAAAAATAGAAAAAACCTGGATGAAGTTATAAAATACGAAGCAATTGCAAAACGTAATGATAGTATTATTAAGGTATATAATTTGCCAGCCGGAGAAAAGAAAATTTATTTTGAAAACTATATTGCAGAGCTAAAAAAGAAAGACGAAGCAAAAAGACTTTTTGAAGAAAAAGAAAAAGAGAGATTAGCCAATATTGATCTAAATTCTAAGGCAGAAATTTCTGGAAACGGAGCGGTTAACCCTCAATCTTTAGGTCAGTCTTCTGTACCAGAATTAGTTGGCGTGCCTACAGGTTTCACTGATAACGTTAGCACATTTTATTTTTATAACCCAACAACAGTCGCTTACGGAAAACTGCAATTTAAAAAAATGTGGGGAAACCGAACGTTAGGAAGTAACTGGAGGCTATCAGGAGTAAAATCTGCCAATGACGCAGCATTAAATGATTCTATTAAAAATCAAGAAATTGCAAACGCGATAGTAGATACTGTTGTTGTAGAAAAATATACAGTTGCTTATTATGTAAAACAGCTTCCAACAACCCAAGAAGCTATGGATAGTATTGGTAAAGAACGTAATTTTTCATATTATCAGTTAGGACTTATATATAAGGAGAAGTTTAAAGAATACAAATTGGCCAGTGATAAATTGGAACAATTATTAAAAAACAGTCCTGAAGAAAAGTTAGTATTGCCATCGATGTATAATTTGTATAAAATCTATCAAATTACAGATCCAGCAAAAGCTGAAGCAATGAAAGCAGAAATTTCATCGAAATATCCAGATTCAAGATACGCTCAGATTTTAAATAACAAAACAGACGATCCAAATTCAAGTCCTGATAAAGAATACCAGAAATGGTATAAACTTTTTGAGGAAGAAAAATTTGATGAAGTCTTAGCCAATATTGATAATTTAATCAATCAATATTCTGGAGATGAAATCGTTTCTAAATACGAATTGTTAAAAGCCAATACTTTAGGAAAAGTAAATGGCTTGGAAGCTTATAAAAAAGGCCTTGAAAATGTTGCGGATAATTATCCTAACAGTGAAGAAGGTAAGAATGCTAGAGAAATTCTCGAAAAGCAAGTTCCTATCTTAGAAAAGATGGCCTTTACAGATGTAGATAATAAAAATTGGAAAATTTTGTATAAAGTTGCTAATACAGATACAAAAACGGTCGAAAAAATTAAAGAGGCAATTAGAGTATTTTTGTTAGTTGAAAACTTCGAAAGATTAACAACATCTGTAGATAAATACAATAAAACGGAAAGTTTTGTAGTTATTCATGGTTTAAAGTCTGAAGCTTATGCTAGAGATATTGCCGGTGTTTTCAGAGACGATAAAAAATACAAAATAGCCGATCCGTCAATAATCATATCAACAGATAATTACAAAATAGTACAGATCAAAAAAAATCTAGACGCATACTTGACCCCAAAAGCCCCTTAAAACCTTAACCGCCATGTTTGAAAAAGTAAAAAAAAACGGAACTGAACAATTAGGAAAAACAAACCGAATAGTAGAAGGAACATCAATAATAGGAGACATTGTTTCTAAGGCTGATTTTAGACTAGACGGAGAATTGATTGGAAATTTTACTTCACAAGGCAAAATTGTAATTGGCGCCAAAGGATCTGTAAAGGGAGAAATAATCTGTAACAATGCCGATATAGAAGGAGAATTTCACGGAAAAATAAAAGTTCTTGAAATTTTAAATATAAAATCAACTGCTCAAATTCATGGAGAAGTAGCTGTTGGAAAATTATCAATAGAACCAGGAGCAGACTTCACTGCAACCTGCACCATGCTTGCCCATTCTAATCAGGTAATAATGTTAGAAGATGGAAAAGGAACCGAATAGAAATAGAGGAAATAAATGGATAGCACTCATTAATATTCCCATTCAAATGGGTGTTATCATATTTTTGTTCTCTTATCTCGGGACTTGGTTGGATGAAAACCATCCAAGCGAAAAAGTTTACTATAACAAGATCTTGGTTATGGTTGGCGTTGCATTAGCACTATACAATGTTATTCGTCAGGTAAATGAGATTAATAAAACAAAGTAAATAAAGTTTAAAAACGGCTTTAAATAATATTGCATCTTTGCAAAAAAATATTCAAGATGTTTTTAAAGAAATACAAACTTGTTCTTCATTTAATTATTCTCGCTTTTTCTTCCTATATATTACATAAAGGAGCTTTTTTTATTTTTAAAGTTAACGACCAGAACTTTATTTACAGCTTAGAAATCTTATATCTAATTTTTCTACTATTTTCTACCTTATTATTAATACTCACCCTAAGATTTGTAAAAGACAAGTTTGATAGTATTGGAATGTTCTTTATGTTGGGAACATTTGTTCAAATGTTTGTTTACTATGGATTTTTGCGACCGATTTTATCAAGCAACATTTCTAATGGCTCTGTTGAAAAAACTAATTTTTTTATAACATTTCTTCTGTTTTTGTTATTTCAGACGCTTTTAACTGCCCGATTATTAAATGAAAAGCGTTAAAATAACAATTCTTTAAAACAAGGTTTAAAAATAATTTTTCATATCCTTTTGAATATTAATAAAAAATGTACCTTTGCACCAAATTTTAGAAACGTAAAAAATAAGATTTTCCACAGATATGGTGATTTCAAACAAACCACTCAGATTTATTCTTGCAGCTTTAGTAGCTTGTCTTCCACTAATGAGTTTTTCAAATACTGAAAAAGACTCTGCACATGTTCAAACTGAAGTAGCCCATGAAGGTGCTGCAGAAGGTCATCATGCAGAGCCAACAGATGTTAAATCTAAGATTAAAGCATTTATTGGTCATCACGTTTTAGACTCTCATGATTTTACATTAACGCAAGATGATGAGACAGGTAAATATTATGGTTTCCCATTACCAGTAATTCTTTGGGATAATGGTTTACACATTTTTTCTTCTTCTAAATTTCACCACGGACACGAAGTAGCTGAGTCAAATGGAAATTTTTATGTGATTAATCATCATGATGGAAAAATCTACAGAACAGATGCTAAGGGTACAATTACTGAAGATGAAAAAACAGGTCACCCAACAAATGTTCGTCCGTTAGACTTCTCAATTACAAAAACGGTACTTTCTATTATGGTTGCCGCTTTATTAATGTTTTGGTTATTTACAAGTTTAGCAAAATCATATGCTAAAAACGGAGGAATTGCTTCTGGAGTTGGTAGAATTTTCGAACCTTTAGTACTTTTTATTCGTGACGATGTTGCGATTCCAAACATTGGCGAAAAACATTATAAGAAATACATGAGTTATCTGTTAACTATATTTTTCTTTGTATTGTTTTTAAATATTTTCGGATTAACTCCACTAGGAATTAATGCTACAGGAAACTTTACAGTTACATTCTCTTTAGCAATCCTTACATTCTTAATAACAAATATTTCAGCAAATAAAAATTATTGGGGGCACATTTTCTGGATGCCAGGAGTTCCAAAACCAATGAGAATTATTTTGGCACCAATTGAATTATTAGGAGTTTTTATTAAACCATTTTCATTAATGATTCGTTTGTACGCAAACATTTTTGCAGGTCACATCGTATTAATGAGTATCATCGGTTTAATGTTTATCTTTAAAAGCTGGATTGGAAGTTCATTATCTTTCGGATTATCATTTGTACTTTCTATACTAGAAATTCTAGTAGCATTTTTACAAGCCTATATTTTTACAATGCTGTCTGCACTTTATTTTGGTTCAGCAGTAGAAGAGCACCACCACGAAGAGGAGGGGCACCATTAATATTAGATTTCAGAATTTAGATTTCAGATTTATAACAATCAAAATCTACATTCAAAAATCTAAAATCAAATTGAATGTTTAATTTTTAATATATACATATGAACGGTTTAAATTACATCGGAGCTGGATTAATCGTAATCGGAGCTGCTTTAGGTATTGGTAAAATTGGTGGTTCTGCAATGGACGCTATTGCTCGTCAACCAGAAGCTTCAGGAAAAATCCAAACAGCTATGCTTATCGCTGCTGCACTTATCGAAGGTATTGGTTTCGCTGCGTTATTCGCTGCTTAATTAAAACACAAAGAACAATAGTTGCAACGGTTGGTTGTAACTATTGTTTTAAAATTAAAACATTAAAAATAAAATTGCTCTTTACGAGAATTTAAAAAGATATAATTTAAAATTTATAATTCTATATAATGGAAAAGTTAATAAATCAGTTCGAGTTCGGTTTGTTCTTTTGGCAAGTATTAATATTTGTTGGATTAATTTTCTTGTTGAAAAAATTTGCTTGGAAACCAATCCTTGATGCAGTAAACGATAGAGAGCAAGGAATTAAAGATGCATTACTTTCTGCTGAAAACGCAAGACAAGAAATGCAAAATTTACAAGCTGATAATCAAAGAATTTTGAATGAAGCTCGTGCAGAACGTGATGCTATGTTAAAAGAAGCTCGCGAAATGAAAGAGAAAATGATTGCTGATTCTAAAAACGAAGCTCAAGCTCAAGGTCAAAAAATGATCGAACAAGCTAAAGCTGCTATCGAAAGCGAAAAAAATGCTGCTATGGCAGAATTGAAATCTCAAGTTTCAACTTTATCATTAAGCATTGCTGAAAAATTATTGAAAGAAGAATTATCTAACAAAGAATCTCAAACTAAATTAGTTGAGAAAATGTTAGGTGACGTAAAGTTAAACTAAGACTATGGCAAGTACAAGAGCAGCAATTCGTTATGCAAAAGCAATTTTGGACTTAGCAAACTCTAAAGGTGTTGCCGAAGCTGTAAATAACGATATGAAATCAATTGCAAATGCAATTGAGACTAATGTAGAATTGAGTACGTTTATTGAAAACCCAACAACAACTGTTGAAGTTAAGCAAAGTGCTCTTTTAGAAGTTTTCGCAAATGTAAATGGTGTAACTAAAGGGTTATTTCAATTATTATTCGAAAACAAAAGATTTGAGATTTTAAATGCTATTGCAGTAGAATATAGTAAAGTATATGATGAAAGCAATGGTGTTGAAGTAGCAAAAGTTACAACTGCAATTCCAATGGATGCAGCTTTAGAAGCTAAAGTTTTGGCAAAAATCGCGACTTTATCTGATAAAAAAATTACAATTGAAAATATAGTAGATCCAGCAATTATCGGTGGATTTATTTTGAGAATAGGTGACAAGCAATACAATGCTTCTGTTGCAAACAGATTACAAGTATTAAAAAGAGAGTTAAGTAATTAGTTTTTATAACACAAAAAGTGTCTAAATTATAAATTAAGATGGCGGAAATCAAACCTGCTGAAATTTCAGCAATATTAAGAAAGCAAGTAGAAGGTTTTGAATCTGGTGCTACGCTAGAGGAAGTAGGAACAGTACTTCAAGTTGGAGACGGTATTGCTCGTGTTTACGGGCTATCTAATGTACAATATGGAGAGTTAGTAGAATTTGATAACGGTATGGAAGGTATCGTATTGAATCTTGAAGAAGATAATGTTGGAGTTGTACTTTTAGGACCATCTACTGGACTTAAAGAAGGATCTACTGCAAAAAGAACTCAACGTATTGCTTCTCTTAAAGTAGGTGAGCAAATGGTAGGACGTGTTGTTAACACTCTTGGTTTTCCAATTGATGGAAAAGGACCAATCGGTGGAGATTTATACGAAATGCCTTTGGAAAGAAAAGCACCTGGAGTTATCTTCCGTCAGCCAGTAACTGAACCATTACAAACAGGAGTAAAAGCAGTAGATGCTATGATCCCAGTTGGTCGTGGACAACGTGAGCTTGTAATCGGTGACCGTCAAACAGGTAAATCAACTGTTTGTATCGATACAATCTTAAATCAAAAAGAATTTTACGATGCAGGAAAACCTGTATTCTGTATATATGTTGCAATTGGACAAAAAGCTTCAACTGTAGCAGGAATCGCTAAAATGTTGGAAGAAAAAGGTGCAATGGCTTATACAGTTATCGTTGCAGCTAATGCTTCTGATCCAGCTCCAATGCAAGTTTATGCTCCATTCGCTGGTGCTGCAATTGGAGAGTACTTTAGAGATTCTGGTCGTCCAGCTCTTATCGTTTATGATGATTTATCTAAACAAGCTGTTGCTTACCGTGAGGTTTCTCTTTTATTAAGAAGACCACCGGGACGTGAGGCTTACCCTGGAGACGTTTTCTACTTACACTCTCGTTTATTAGAGCGTGCTTGTAAAGTAATCGCTGATGATGGTATCGCTAAAAACATGAACGACTTACCAGATTCTATCAAATCTATCGTAAAAGGTGGTGGTTCATTAACTGCTTTACCAATTATCGAAACTCAAGCTGGTGACGTTTCTGCATATATCCCAACAAACGTAATCTCTATTACAGATGGTCAGATTTTCCTTGATGGAGATTTGTTCAACTCTGGGGTTCGTCCTGCAATTAACGTAGGTATCTCTGTATCTCGTGTTGGAGGTAATGCTCAAATTAAATCTATGAAGAAAGTTTCTGGAACTTTAAAATTAGATCAAGCTCAATTCCGTGAATTAGAAGCTTTCGCTAAATTTGGTTCTGACTTAGATTCTGTTACTTTAAACGTAATCGAAAAAGGAAAAAGAAACGTTGAAATCTTGAAACAAGGTTTAAATGATCCTTATACAGTTGAAAACCAAGTTGCTATTATCTACGCTGGTTCTAAAAACTTATTAAGAAACGTTCCTGTAGAAAAAGTAAAAGAATTTGAAGCTGATTTCTTAGCTTACTTAAACAGTAAACATAAAGATACGCTTAATGCGTTGAAAGCTGGTAAATTAGATGACGCTATTACAGATGTTATCGAAAAAGCAGCAAAAGAAATCTCAGCAAAATATAACTAATTAGATAATTCGTTGATTAGATAATTAGAAAATGGTTTAACATTGTTCTAATTATCTAATTTTCAAATTGTCACATTTTCTAATTAATAGATGGCAAATTTAAAGGAAATCCGTAATAGAATTACTTCCGTTTCATCGACGATGCAGATTACATCGGCTATGAAAATGGTTTCTGCTGCAAAGCTTAAGAAAGCACAAGATGCAATCACTGCAATGCGTCCTTATGCCGAGAAATTAACGGAGTTATTGCAAAATCTTTCTGCTACACTTGAAGGTGAAGTGGGAGGAGATTACACTACACAACGTGAAGTAAAAAAAGTATTGTTAGTAGCTATAACTTCAAACAGAGGTTTATGTGGTGCTTTCAATTCAAATATTATTAAAGAGATTAAAAACCGTACTGAGTTTTACGCAGGAAAGCAAGTTGATGTTTTTGCTATTGGTAAAAAAGGAAATGATGCTTTAAGCAAAACTCATAAAGTTCACGGTCATCATAATGCAATTTTTGATCATTTAACTTTTGAAAATGTTGCTGGAATTGCAGATAATTTGACGGAGAAATTTTTATCTGGCGAATATGATAGAATTGAGTTGGTTTACAATCAATTTAAAAATGCAGCGACTCAGATTGTTCAAGTAGAGCAATTTTTACCGTTAGCTCCTATCAATTCTGATAAAAATGTTTCTGCTGGAGATTATATTTTTGAACCTTCAAAAGAAGAAATTGTTTTGACTTTAATTCCGAAGTCTTTAAAAACACAATTGTATAAAGGTATCCGTGATTCATTTGCTTCTGAGCATGGAGCACGTATGACTGCTATGCACAAAGCAACAGATAATGCTACTGAATTAAGAAACCAATTGAAATTAACTTACAACAAAGCGCGTCAAGCTGCGATTACAAGTGAGATTTTGGAAATTGTTGGTGGAGCAGAAGCTTTAAATGGATAATCAATTCCATTATATATAAAATAAAAAGCCAGCATTTGCTGGCTTTTTATTTATTGGAAGTTTTCTTTTTTAAAAATAATTTTATAAAATGGTGATTCTCAAATTTATTCAAAAGTTGAGAATCACTACCATTTTATAAAAATAGACAGATAACTCTGTGTGCTTTGTCTTTCATGGGAACAAACTAGCTTTATTAATCCCAATGCTCTGTTTTTTTGAGGGTTACATTTCAGCAGAATCAATCCCTTTTGCTTTGTCTTTTATGGGAACAAACAAGCTTTATTAGTCCCAGTGCTCTGTTTTTATTAGGGTTACAATACAGCTGAATCAATCCCTTATGCTTTGTCTTTTATGGGAACAAACAAGCTTTATCAGTCCCAGTGCTTCCTTTTTTATAAGGGTTGTATTTAGCTTTCTCAATCCCTGTGAAACAAATTTAGGAAAAGACTGTCTAAAAAAAGTTACATAATTTTCATGTCTAATTTATATATTTCACATGTCTTTGATTTTTAATTATATAACTATTAACTAACAAATTAATTATTTTTGATTATATTAAAGTACAATTCAATGGATCTACTTATAAAAGAACTAACGACTATCACTGAAATGTTGGCCGAAATAGAAACAATTAGGTTTCTATATCCCAACATAACTTTAGAAAAGTATGAATCTTTTCTTTCTGAAATGCTTCCTCACAATTACACTCAAATAGCTGTTTTTGAAAATGATGTTTGTTTAGGACTTACAGGCTGCTGGTCGGCAACAAAATTGTGGACAGGGAAATATCTAGAAATAGATAATTTTGTTGTAAATCCGGAGTATCGTTCTAAAGGGATTGGAAAATTGCTTACAGATTATGTCGAAAAAAAAGCACTAGAATTAGATTGTAGTAGTATTGTTTTAGATGCTTTTACAGGAAATTTTGGAGCGCATCGATTTTATTACAATCAAGGATATGCACCAAAAGGATTTCATTTCGTAAAAATCCTAGACGAAACAAAAATGACTCATTAAAAAACAAAGAGAACTTTTCTTTATTGCACAGACAAAAGCATTATTAAACAAAAGAAATGGTTATTTTTGTCTTACAAACATTATTAGAATTATATTTTGGGATTATATAAAAATCTATTTAAGCAAACAGCAATTTATGGTCTAGCGACTGTTTTACCTAGAATGCTGAGTTTTTTATTAGTGAGATTATATACAGGAATTTTACCAACCGCAGAGTATGGAGAAGTTTCAATTGTATTGTCTTGGATGGTTTTCTTCAACGTGGTACTTTCGTACGGAATGGAAACTGCATTTTTTAGATTTTACAGTGCCGAAGATGATAAGAAAAATGTAATCGCAACTTCGACAATTTCTATATTTTGGACTTCAATTATATTTCTTTTTGTCGCTCTAATTTTTAGAAATACCCTAGCCAATCTTGCAGAGGTAGACGTTCAATACATTACGTATACAGTTTGGATTTTAGTCTTAGACGCATTAGTTTTAATTCCGTTTTCTAAATTAAGAGCCAATCAAAGACCAATGGTTTACGCGGCAATCAAAATTGGAAATGTGGTTATAAATCTTTTGCTAAATATTTTCTTTTTGATGTATCTGCCTACTTTGGCGGCATCAAATCCAGGTTCTGTTTGGGATAATTTATATGTAGAAAACTTTCAAATCGCTTATATTTTCATTGCTAATCTTTTGGCAAGTTTGGCGACATTTATAGTTCTTTCTCCAAATTATCTTTCGCTTGGACGAAAATTCGATCCAGAACTTTGGAGAAGAATGATGAAATACGGACTTCCTATTTTGGTAGCCGGATTAGCTTTTGCAGTAAATGAACATTTCGATAAAATCTTATTAGGTTATTTGCTACCAGAAAACTTAGCCAAGTCTGAAGTTGGAGCTTATTCTGCATGTTATAAATTAGGATTATTTATGGTTCTTTTTGCAACAGCTTTTAGATTAGGAATCGAACCTTTCTTTTTCAGCCATGCTAAAAATGAAAATGCTCCGCAGACGTATGCCGTTATTACGAAATATTTTGTGATTCTAGGATCTTTGATTTTATTAGGGGTAATAGTTTTTGCCGATGTTTTGAAATACCTTTTATTAGACAACAAATCGTATTGGGAAGCAATGAAAGTAGTGCCGTTAATTATTTTAGCGAATTTCTTTCTTGGAATCTATAATAACTTATCGGTTTGGTATAAACTAACCGATAAAACAAAAATTGGCGCTTACATTTCTATAGTTGGTGCTATTGTAACGTTGGTTTTAAATTATCTTTTAATTCCAAAGTATAGTTATTATGGTTCAGCAATTGCAACTATTTCGGCTTACGGAAGTATGATGCTTATTTCTTATGTTTTAGGAAATAAATACTATCCAATTCCTTATGACATGAATAAAATTGGTGCTTATTTAGGAGTTTCTATATTGTTTTCAATCATTTCGTTTTACGGATTTAGAGAAAAATATTATGTTGGAATTCCGCTTCTTTTAGCCTTTATGTATTTGGTTTATCATTTTGAAAAAGATACTATAAAAGGAATAATGAAAAGAAAATAAGACAAGCTTAAAAAATTATATTTAAAAAATGAAAATACAGATAATCAATAAATCTCAGCACGAATTACCAAACTACGAGACAGTTGCTTCGGCAGGAATGGATTTACGCGCCAATATTTCAGAAACAATTACGTTAAAACCTTTAGAAAGAGCGATTGTAAAAACAGGCCTTTTTATAGAATTGCCAATTGGTTACGAAGCGCAAGTAAGACCAAGAAGTGGCCTTGCTGCAAAAAAAGGCGTTACAGTTTTAAATTCGCCTGGAACTATTGATGCAGATTACAGAGGAGAAATTGGTGTAATTTTAGTAAATTTATCTAATGACGATTTTGTAATCGAAAATGGTGAGAGAATTGCACAGTTGATTATTGCAAAACACGAAAGAGCAGAATGGATTGAAGTTGAAACACTTTCTGAAACATCAAGAGGTGAAGGCGGATTCGGAAGCACTGGAGTAAAATAATTTCTGTAGTAAACAGAAACAAAAAAAAGAGAGACCAAACCCAATGGAGATTTTTTCAAATCTTCTTATAAATCAAATAAAGAATGAAAATAATTGTGCCAATGGCAGGCCGTGGATCGAGATTGAGGCCTCATACTTTAACTGTTCCAAAACCATTAATTCCTGTTGCGGGAAAATCTATAGTACACCGTTTAGTTGAAGATATTGCCAAAATATTAAAAGAACCAATTGAAGAAGTAGCTTTTATTTTAGGAGATGAAGCTTTTTTTGGAGATGATGTTGTAAAAAGCTTAGAAGATTTAGCTAAAGGATTAGGAGCTAAAGCTTCTATTTATCGCCAAGATCAGCCTTTAGGAACTGGACATGCAATTATGTGTGCTAAAGATTCTCTTTCTGGACCAGCTGTAATTGCTTACGCGGATACTTTGATTAGAGCCGACTTTGAATTAGATCCAGAAGCGGACGCTGTAATTTGGGTAAAACAAGTAGAACAACCAGAGGCTTTTGGAGTTGTAAAACTAAACCAAAATAATGAAATTATAGAATTGGTTGAAAAACCAAAAGAATTTGTAAGTGATTTAGCGGTTATCGGAATTTATTATTTTAAGGAAGTTGGAGTTTTAAGAAATGAGCTTCAGAATGTTTTGGATAATAATATTCAGAACGGTGGAGAATACCAGATTAATGACGGTATTAAAGCAATGATGGCAAACGGAAAAGTTTTTAAAACCGGAAGTGTTGACGAATGGATGGATTGCGGAAACAAAGATGTTACTGTTGAAACCAATACAAGAATGCTAGGTTTTCTTCATAATGATGGAGAACATTTAGTAGATTACGGTGTAAAATTGGAAAATTCAACAATTATTCCTCCTTGTTATATTGGAGAAAATGTTGTTTTGAAAAATACTACTATTGGTCCAAATGTTTCTCTAGGAAACGGATGCCATGTAACAGATAGTACAATTAAAAACAGTTTGATTCAAACCTATTCTCAAATCAAAAATGCTGATTTAGATAATGCAATGATTGGAAATCACGTAAGCTATGATGGTAAATTTACGAGCATTAGTATTGGTGATTACGCTGTTTTAGAATAAAATAAAAAAGAAGAAAGTTTCGTTTTTGTTTAAATGTATTTTTTCAAATGATTAAAAAAAGAGTTTTTACAGTTTTGTTTTTTGCTTTTTTTAGCGCTTCATTTTCGGCTTTTGCTCAGACAGAACCCGAAGATATTGCTATGGCAACAGACGAATATCAAGACTCATTTTATGAATCATTAAAACAAAAAGGGATTGAAAATTACGATAAAGCAATTGTGTCATTGGAGAAATGTATCAAACTAAAACCCAATGATGCAGTCGCTTATTTTGAATTAGGTAAAAACTATTTTGCATTAAAACAGTATCAAAATGCGCAAAATGCTTTTGAAAAAGCAACGCAGCTTGACCCTAAAAATAAGTGGTTTTGGCTCGGAATTTACGATGTAAGTTATGAGACAAAAAACTACGCGTTAGCAATCGAAATCATTCAGAAAATTATTGTTTTTGACGAAGAATATAAAGATGATTTAATCTCTTTATATATGATTACTAATCAGTACGACAAAGCATTAATTGCGATAAACGAAATGAATGATAAATTCGGAAAATCATCCGATCGTGAAATTTATAAAGCACAGATTCTTTCGCAAGGAAAATATCAAAATGCAGAAATTGATAATCTGATTCAGCAAATTAAGAAAGATCCGAAAGAAGAATCTAATTATTTGAGTTTAATTCTCTTGTATTCAAAAAATAATGAAAACGAGAAATCTTTAGAAGTAGCCAAACAATTAGCAAAAGAAATTCCAAATTCTGAGTGGGCTCAAGTAAGTTTGTTTAAAACGTATTTAGATGCCAATCAAGCAGACAAGGCAATAAAATCGATGAATGTAATTTTAGCAAGCTCAAAAATTGATTCAAAAATTAAACATAGAACTTTGAATGAATTTTTGATTTTTGTCAATAAAAATCCACAGTATTCAGCAGATTTAGAAAAAGCAATTTCTTATTTTGATAATGATAAAGAAGTTGATGTTGCAAAGGAAATTGGAAAATTTTACCACAGCAAAGGTCAGTTCGAAAATGCTATTAAATATTATGAAAAAGATTTAAAAGCAAATTCGGATACAGATCTTGAAACTAATATGTTATTATTAGAAGCGTATTCTCAAGTTAAACAATACGATCTAATGACAAAAAGAGCGATGATGTTGATTGAAGTTTATCCGAGTCAGGCGCAGTTTTACTATTATGCAGGTTTAGGAAATAATCAAATAAAACAGTTTAAAAATGCAAAAACCGTTTTAGAAATGGGCCTTGATTATGTTGTAGATGATACAAAATTGGAGGCAAATTTTAATATTCAATTGGGAGAAGCATATAATGGATTGGGGGATGCTAAGAAAAAAGAGGAATACTTTTTGAAGGCAAATGAATTATTAAAAAAGAAAAAATAGAATTCAAATGAAAAAATATATATCAGTACTATTGCTGTCTATTGCCGTAATTTCTTGTAAATCGAAGGCAGTTGCAGTACAAGGAAATAATACAAGCCAAGCAGTTGCTCCGAAAGAAGACAAAAAAGTGGTAGAAAAGCATTATGAGAATAAGTTAGATTTTTCTACTTTATACATAAAAGCAAGTGCAAAATATGTAGATGAAAAACAAAGTCAAAATGTTACGGCTGAAATTAGAATTGAGAAAGATAAACAGATTTTAATAAGCGTACGTTTCTTGGGAATTACAATGGCAAAAGCTTTGATAACGCCTTCTGCAGTAAGTTACTACGAAAAAATAAATGGAACTTATTACGAGGGAGATTTTACAAGTTTAAGCAAATGGTTAGGAACAGAATTGGATTATAGCAAAGTTCAGAACCTATTGGTTGGTGAAGCATTTGACGATTTAAGAAAAGGAAAATATACACAGACAATTGTAGATAATCTTTTTAGATTAGATGAAGAAAAGGATGCTAATATAAAAAAGACTTTTTTCTTAGACGGAGAAAAATATTTGATTCAAAAAGAAGAAATTGCACAGCCATCTGAAAATAGAAATCTACAGATTAATTATTCAGATAGTAAAGTTTTCAATCAAGGAACATTGCCAACTAGTATTGAAATAAATGCAGTTCAGCCAAAGGGCAAAACGAATATTAATTTAAATTATAACAATATTTCATTTAATGAAGAACTTTCTTTTCCTTATAGCGTTCCAAGTGGCTATAAAAAAGTTACAATTCAGTAAATTTGCAAAATAAAAATAGAAACATGCCAAAATTTCTCCTAAGTCTAGTTTTAATATGTGCCACAACTTTTGCGTGGGCGCAGGATTCACAGCAAGAAAAACTGGAACAGCGTAAAGCTCAAATTCAACAGGAAATTAGAGACAATGAAAAAATGCTTCAGTCTGTTCGAAAAAAAGAGAAATCTGCTGTAAATGAATATTTAATTCAGGCGAATAAAATTAGACTTAAAGAGAAATTAATCAATACTACAGCCAAACAAGAAAAGCTGATTAGTAATGACATGTATATTAATCAGGTCCAGGTAAATAAGCTTAAAAAAGAATTAAAAGTTCTAAAAGAAGATTATGCTGAAATGATTCTGAAATCATACAAAAGTCGTTCTGAACAAAGCCGTGCGATGTTTATTCTATCTTCAGAAAGTTTTTTACAAGCTTATAAAAGAGCTCAGTATTTGAAACAGTATACCGCTTTTAGAAAAAACCAAGGTCTTGAAATTCAGTCAAAAACAGCTCAATTAGTCGATTTTAATGCAAAACTGGATGGACAAAGACAGGTAAAAAAGAAAATCATTGCTGAAAACCAAAAAGAAAAAGTTACACTTGAAGCTGAGAAAAAAGAACAGCAAAAATTGGTTAATTCACTTAAAAAAGATAAAAATAAAATTGCAGCTGATATTCGATCAAAACAAAGCGAATCAAAAAGAATTGATAGACAAATTGATCGTTTAATTCGTGAAGCAATTGCCGAAGCCAATAGAAAGGCAGCAGCAGAAAGAGCAAAAGCAAATCCAGGTTCTAGCGAAGCTAAAGCTCCAGTTTCTTCTTCTAAAATTGTAATGACACCAGAAGATAAAGTTTTAGCTGCCGATTTTAAAGCCAACAGAGGAAGATTACCTTGGCCAGTAGAAAAAGGATTTATTTCTCTTGGATATGGAGATCAGCCACACCCACTGCACCCTTCAATTACAGTTCACAATTCAGGTGTTGAAATTACTACTGAAGACGGTGCTAATGCAAGAGCTGTATTTGCTGGCGAAGTTTCTAAAGTTATTGTTTTATCTCCAGTAAATAAGGCAGTTGTAATTCAGCATGGAGATTATTTTACCGTATACCAAAATTTAAGTTCTGTTTCGGTTAGTCAAGGTGATAAGGTTACAATCAAACAAAACATTGGACGAGTTAGAACGAGTGGAGATACAGGAAAAACAATTATTAAATTCCTGATTATGCAAAACACATCAAATAACAATCCGGAAGGATGGTTACAAAGCAGATAAAAAAAGGGAGCAATTTTGCTCCCTTTTTTATTGGAATTTGGAATTGAGATTTCGAATATTGGAATTTCAATCATTGTTGCTGTTGCTGTAAATGATCCATATAATCTAATTGTTCCTGAACTCGAGCTGAGACTTCTTGAAGTTTAACATCATTTATTTCTTCAAATTGTCGCCCGTCTTCGTAACCAATCGAAACGCAAACAGAAAGCGTTTGTCTTGCTAATCCTTTAAAAGTTCCTTTAATAGGGGTGCAGTCGCCAAAATTTCTTCCGACCGATAGACGAACATGATTATCCATTGTCCAAATATTATTGGTTGGATCTAAACCCAACCAGCCTTGATTTGGAGTATAAATTTCGACC
This sequence comes from Flavobacterium notoginsengisoli, assembly GCF_014207905.1. GTDB lineage: Bacteria > Bacteroidota > Bacteroidia > Flavobacteriales > Flavobacteriaceae > Flavobacterium > Flavobacterium notoginsengisoli_A. The sequence continues at coordinate 621,502 of NZ_JACHLB010000001.1, forward strand.
CAAGCATGTGTTGCGCCTTCGCCACGAAGTCCACTTTCATTTGGACAGATGTAACCGCTTACATATCTAGAAGGAATTCCTGCTGTTCTTAAGAGCTGTAGCAAAATATGAGCAAAATCTTGACAGACTCCTTTTTTATGAGTTAGAATTTCATCGACTGTTGTCTCTATATTAGTAATGCCTTTGGTGTAAGTAAAATTCTCAAAAACATAATTATTACATTGCTGTCCAATTTCAATAATAGATTTATTTTCTATGTTTATTTTCTTTAAAATGGCTTCAATTTCATTTTGTTTTTCAATTTTATCGAGATAACAAAGACGCAGTAGCATGATACTTTTCTGTTTTTCTTCTTCAATATCTTTTACAGAAGTCGAATCAATTTCTGGAATTTTTAGAGAGTGATTTACACGAACCAGCATTCGAGATTCGATTGTCATTTCGGTATGTGCATCCAAGACATTAAAGTTTCCAACACGATTTCCATAATAATCTTCAGAAATATCAACATCTGGATTATGTGTAATTAAAATTTGATATTGTAATACTTCCTGATTTTCAAAGTGATGTGGGAAAATTCGAATTTCGTTGATACTTTCTTTTATTGGGTAATTATATTGGTATTTAGTAATGTGAACTATTTTGAAAAGCGCCATATTTTTAGGTATAAGAAAAGAATAATTTTGAAAAATCTATTGAAAATTGCGTAAGCTGATTTTTAGTATTTCGCAAGACTTCTTCCAGTTCCTGATTTGTTAAATGGTGATAATCTGTAAAAGCAACATAACTTTTCAAACGACCAAACTGATTCTTTAAAGTTCGGGCTTCGCTCATGTCATTGTCTTTAAAAAGACTGTCCAAATACGTATTTATTAATTCTAAAGTATAAATTACAGAATGTGCAAAATCTTTGTTGAAAATTACCTGGTGGACCACTTTTCTGTTATGCGAAATGTTACTGTAACTTTTTAAATACAGTTCGTAACCTGAAAGTGACAATAAAAGTCTTCTCCAATAAATCAAATCTTCTTCGCCTTCAAGATTGTAATTTATTGGGGCAAAATAAGCCTGAGTCATTGAAATAGTTTGCAAACATCTTTCGATATGTTTACCAATACTCGAAAAACACCAGCCCAAACCTCTAGGCATTGTAACTTGCAGAATTCCATTGTAGAGCAATAAGTCTTTATTGAGTTTTGTAATGACTTTTAGCGCATCTGTAGTTTCAAGTTTTTTGGGCAAATCTGGCGAATTCATATAATGATACATCGAATTGATATGTTCCCATAACTCCTTAGTAATTTTATCTTGCGAACCTCGCGCATTTTCACGAGCTTTTATCACTAAGTTTTTAACCGAATTATCATTCTGATTATCGCAGATTATGTATTTTAAAACATAGGTATTATCATATTGAATGGAATGAATTTTATCCTGAGATAAATTCGTATAATATTCTAAAAGGGGTCTGTAACCTTGAAAATCGCTAATTTCTTTGTCAAAAGATAAAATATAGGAAGTGTTTAAAGTAAGCAGCATTCCATCAGTTCGTTCCATGTATCGGTTAAGCCAAAACATGCCGTCTGCAACTCTACTAAGCATAATTACTTTTTTTGAATGTTATTAAATCTATTTATTTTATAATCCAAGTATCTTTACTGCCTCCACCTTGAGATGAATTTACAACTAAAGAACCTTCGGTTAAAGCAACACGTGTTAATCCGCCCGGCACAATTTGAACTCCTTTTGGGCCACATAAAGCATATGGGCGCAAATCGACATGACGTAATTTAAGCTGTCCGTCAATCAGACACGGAACGGTACTTAACTGAATAATAGGTTGTGCAATAAAATTTCTTGGAGTTTTGGTAATTTCAATTTTTGCATTGTCCAATTCTTCCTGAGTCGCTTTATTTCCCATAATCATTCCGTAACCACCACTCTGATTGGTTTCTTTAATGACCATATTTTCCATATTAGCAAAAACCAGTTCTCGTTCGTCTAAATTTTCCATTCTATATGTAGGAACATTTTTTAGAATAGGTTCCTGATTCAAATAATATTTAATCATATCTGGAACATAAGCATAAATTGCTTTATCGTCTGCAACTCCATTTCCGACAGCATTTACAAGTGCTACATTTCCTTGTCGGTAAGCGCTTATTAAACCAGGAACACCTAGCGTACTGTCTGGTTTAAAAACCAAAGGATCAAGATATTCATCATCAAGGCGACGATAAATTACATCAACTTGCTGTAAGCCAGAAGTTGTTTTCATATAAACCTTACTATTGTTTACAACTAAGTCACGGCCTTCAACAAGAGGAATCCCCATTTGACGTGCCAAATAAGTATGTTCGTAATAGGCAGAATTATAAACGCCCGGTGTCAGTAAAACAACATTAGGATTAGACACATTTCTAGGAGAAAGAGAAACTAGAATACTGTGAAAAATCATAGGATAGTTGCTCACCATGCTAACATGATTGGAAGAAAGCATATCTGGAAAAATACGTTTGGTAATCTCTCTGTTTTCCAACATATAGCTAACACCGCTTGGACATCGAAGATTATCTTCGAGAACGTAAAATTCACCTTTTGCACCACGAATTAAATCGATACCAGCAATATGTACATGAATATTGTGAGGCACTTTTATGCCCTGAACTTCTTGTATATAATGAGGGCATGAAGCAATTAATCCCGCAGGAATAATGCCTTCTTTTACAATATTCTGTTCGTTATAGATATCTTCCAAAAATAAATTTAAAGCCAGTAAACGCTGCTTAATTCCAGACTCAACTTCTTGCCAGTCTTTTTGTGTAATAATTCTGGGAATAATATCAAAAGGGAAAATACGCTCAATACCATTAGTGTCATCACTATAAACGGTAAACGTAATACCTTGGTTCATAAAAAGATCTGAGGCTTGTTTTTGTTTGTTGGTTAAGTTTTTATGACTTAACTTTTGTAAAGTTTTAAAAACTTGACTGTAGGAATCGCGAACACCTTCTTTAGAAAACATTTCATCCCATCCGCTGTGCGTTAAACTAGGTGCTAATTTTGTCATATCCGAATTATTAAATAAATTGAATTATGGACTTTTTAGTAAAAAATAAACATTTTTTGTTCTAATTTATAAAATTATTTTTCAGTAAAACTTTAAATTGATGTGAATTTTTTAATTTATGCAGTATTCGTTTTTTCGACTTTCTATTTTGAAAAGTTTACTTTTTAGAGCTAGGTTTTTTTAAAATTTGATATTCTAAAAATGGCTCTACGCGGATTTTATATTCGAAAATTAGAGTTAAGAATCATCGACACAAAAAAAAAGGGAGCAAACGCTCCCTTTTTTTGACTAATAATTTTCTTCTAAGAAATATTTTAAAACATCTGTTGTCGTGACAATTCCTTTTAATTCTCCATTGTCAACAACTGGTGTGGCATGAAATTCTTCTTTTACAAAGATTTCACCTAAATCTCTAATAATAAGATCTGAAGAAACAGTTTTGGGTTTAGAAGTCATAACCTGTGATATAGTAAGCATTTCTAATATAGCTTCATCGGCTCCATCCTGTCCATCAAACAACGCACCAAAAGTAAGACGGTTAATATCGGTTCGGCTGATGATACCAACAACTTCTTTTCCGTTAACTACAGGAATATGTCGGATAGAATTGGCTTTTAATTTCTCTACAACATTTTTTAAATCATCATTTTGATTTACTGTTATAACGCTCTTTGTCATAATGTGACTTATCGGTTCTCTTTTTTTCATAATTTGATGGTGTTAGATTTATATCAAATTTGAGCATTAAATGAAACTAATAAGATGATTTTTGTCAGTACAAAAAAGAAGAATAAGTAGTATTTTAGGTAGTTATAGTTTATAGTAAGAAGATTTAATTTTGATTTCAAACAATAAAAATTACTATTCAAGTTCGTTTGAAATTGCTACGATTGAATTTAAAAATAGTATTTTTGCAGTATGGAAACAAATAGACAGAAAAAAATAGGTGGAGTTCTCCAGAAAGATCTGGTTGACATCTTGCAAGGTGAAGTGAGAAAAAACGGAATTACTAATTTGGTAATTTCAGTATCCAAAGTAAGTGTAACTACAGATTTATCTGTGGCAACAGTATATTTAAGTATTTTTCCACAAGAAAAAGCCAAAGAAACTTTAGAGGCAATTAAAACAAATACTACTTTAATTAAACATGATTTGTCACAACGTGTACGTCTTCAGTTGCGTCGTGTTCCAAATCTAGTTTTCTTTATAGATGACTCTCTAGATTATATTGAGAAAATCGACAATGCACTTGCAGGAAAAGAAAACCCAATAGAAAATCGTGACCTTTTAGAAAAGAGAAGAAAGTCGTAATTTGAATTTTCCTTTATACATAGCCAAACGTTATATTTTTAGCAGCAGTAAAAACAATGCTATCAATATTATTAATCGAATTGCCAGCATGGGAATCATTGTTGGTACGATGGCTTTGTTTGTGGTTTTATCTGTCTTTAGCGGATTAAAAGTTTTTAGTCTGTCATTTACAAATGAAATCGATCCAGATTTAAAATTGACCAGTACCTACGGAAAGTCTTTTTTTATAACACCAGATCAAGAAAATCAAATCAAGAAAATTGATGGTGTTGCTTCGTATACTAAAATTATAGAAGAACGGGTTTTGTTTTTGTTTAAAGACAAACAACAAGTTACTTACTTAAAAGGAGTTGATAGTTCTTATGCCACGGTTAACGATATCAGGAAGAAGCTTTTTAATGGACAATGGCTAAAACCAGAAACATTTCAAGTTGTTATTGGTTATGGTTTAGCTCAGAATTTTTCTTTGGGAATTATGGATTTTGAAAATCCACTTCAGATTTTTGCACCCAAACCAGGGAAAGGTGCCATCGAAAATCCCGAAGAAGCATTTAACAAAACAGATGTTTTACCAGTCGGAATTTATTCTATAAGCGAAGATTTGGATTCTAAATATGTATTCGCAGATTTGGGTTTAACGCAAGAATTATTAATGTATAAACCCAATCAGATTTCTGGAATTGAATTTAAATCGAAACCCAACGCAGATGAAAATGCAATAAAATCTCAATTAAATTCAATCTTTAAAAATAAAATTACTTTAAAGAATAGAGCGCAGTTAAATGAGTCTTTATATAAAATGCTCAACACAGAAAATATTGCAGTTTATCTGATTTTTACTTTAGTGATTATCGTAGCGCTTTTCAATTTAATTGGCGCTTTGATTATGATGATTTTAGAGAAAAAAGGAAATCTCAAAACCCTTTTTAATCTGGGAACAGACATCAGTCATCTTCGCAAAATATTTTTACTTCAAGGTACTTTATTAAGTGTCCTTGGCGGATTAATTGGACTTGTTTTAGGAATAATCTTGGTTATCTTGCAACAACAATTTGAGTTGATTATGATCACGCCGACATTGGCATATCCGGTTGTTTTTACAATGGAAAATGTACTGATTGTTATGGCGACGATTATTTCTTTAGGATTTGTTGCTTCTTTAATAGCAAGCAGCCGAGTTAGTAAAAAATTGCTAGATTAATTTTTGCTAAAAAATATTACTTATATTTACCGCCTTAAATAACTACAGCATATGATTGTTTCTGCCTAATCCTATTTTATTTTTTAAAATAATTAGGATACTTACGTTTTTACTTTTGAAGTTCAGATTTATACATCTGAACCAATTTTATCATTTATCCTAAAATATCATGACAGAAACATCTATAAAGGAAGGTTTTATTTCCAAAATTTTTACCACTTTAAAACAAGCTTTAAAAGGCGACGAATCATTTGATTATACTTCAGGAAGTATAAAGAAAGCCGTAATTCTATTAGCCATTCCGATGGTTTTGGAAATGATGATGGAATCGGTTTTTGCCTTAGTCGATTTGTATTTCGTTGGACATTTAGAACATAGTAGTTTTGCTATTCAAACCGTTGGTTTAACAGAATCTGTATTGACAGTAATTTATTCTTTAGCTATCGGAATGAGTATGGCAGCAACAGCAGTTGTAGCAAGACGCATTGGCGAAAAAGACCCTATTGCTGCCGCAAAAGCGGGAATGCAGTCGATAATTGTAGCATTTGCAGTTAACAGTTTATTGAGCATTTTCGGAATTATTTACGCGAAAGATATTTTGATTCTGATGGGTTCTTCAGTAGAATCAGCAGAACATGGTTTCCGATTTACACAAATTATGATTGGTTCAAGTTTGTGTATCATGCTTTTATTCTTAATAAACGGAATTTTTCGCGGAGCAGGAAATGCGGCAATTGCCATGAAAAGTTTATGGATTGCCAATATTTGTAATATCATTTTATGCCCAATTTTAATTAATGGTTTTGGACCAGTTCCAGCTTTTGGATTAATTGGAGCAGCTTTGGCTACAACCATCGGAAGAAGCATTGGAGTTCTATATCAAGTCTATCATTTGTTTTTCGGAAGTGGAATTTTGAAAATCAAGATTCCATATTTTGCTCCAGATTTTACTCAAATAAAAGCGTTGGTTAAAATTGCAGCTCCAGGAATTTTACAATTCGTAATTGCTTCTTGCAGTTGGATTTTTCTAGCGCAATTAGTCGCAACAACGGGAGGTGATCATGGTTCTGCTGGTTATCAAACTGCACTTAGAATTATGATGTTTTTCATACTTCCAGCGTGGGGATTAAGTAACGCCGCTGCCACTTTGGTTGGGCAAAATTTAGGTGCGAAACAAATCGAACGCGCCGAAAAATCGGTTTACACTACAGCAAGATATAATGTAATTTTCATGGCTTCAATTATGATTATAACATTAGTTTTCGGAAAATATATTATTTCATTTTTTACGAATGATGAAATGGTAAAAACCGTTGCAATCGAGGCTTTACAAATTATGAGCATCGGTTTTATTTTCTACGGAATCGGAATGGTTTTAATCAATACATTTAATGGAGCAGGAGATACCTGGACGCCAACGGGAATTAACTTTTTCGGGTTTTGGTTGTTCCAAATTCCGCTGGCTTTTGTTCTTGCCAAGCATTTCAACATGGGACCAACAGGAGTTTTTATTGCTATTCCTGTTGCAGAAACTGCGATTACGCTTGCTGGAATTGTTTTCTATAAGAGAGGAAAGTGGAAGCGAGTTCAAGTGTAATTATAAATAAAAACTCTCAAATTTTAAAGCTTTTAATTTTTTGTAAGAAATTTATATTATTTTAGCATTATGAATTAAATGCTTTTATGATTAAAATTAATTTAGAAGATACTTTTGAAGCCACATATGTGAGTTCTAATTTAGATCAATATATTTTCGAGTCGCAACTTAGGAATAATAAAAAAATTCAACTTAAAGTTAAGTTTACAAACATAGCAGACTCATTATTACCAAATGTTTATAATTTAGCTTTTGGACCATTTAATCTAGATGGAAAAATAGATGATTCGATTAATCTTAAACATAAAGACAGTAATAAAGTTTTTTCAACTATTATTTTGTTTTCGATAACTTTTTTAAAAAAGAATCCGTATGCTTCAATTGGCATTGATGGTTCAGATGATTTACGAGCCAATTTATATCATCGAATGTTTAGATACAATTATAAAGATTTAAAAGATTTTTTAGTGATTATCGGAGTAGATTGGTACGTGAGATTACTACGAAATGGTACAATAGAACTAGATAATAATGGATCGGCGTTCTTTAAACCTAAACCTGAATCTTTTGATTTTCAAAGAAAGACGAATGATCTTTATAGATATTATATGTTTAATTTAAATCAATAATTTTTAAATTTGCTGTATGAAAGATTCTATTCAAAATAAAATCAATAAAATTCAGGAAATTGCTCTAGCTTCTGCTTCTGAGAAAAATATTGTTGATCATAGAGTTGTTACAGAATTAAATTACAGTGACAACTTGACTAAATCAATTCGAAATAAAAAAGAAGCGGAATTATTTTTTTCTGAACTAAAATCAGTAATTGAGCTTGCTAAAAGAAATTCTACAAAAAATATTATAGAATAATTTTAGATGAAAATACATTAAAAGAAGAGCCTTCAAAAATTGAAGGCTCTTCTTTTACTTTTTAAACAAACTCATATCCCGCATAAACCTGTTCAATTTCTTTCATAATTGAAAATAAATCTTCAGGAGCATCTGTGGTAACTAGTTTTTGTTTGAATTCTTTAAACGAATGAATTCCTTTGAAATAGTTTGTATAATGACGACGCATTTCTACAATTCCCAAACGTTCACCTTTCCAATCCATTGACCATTGCAAATGATTTCTGGCAGCTTCAACACGATCTATAACCGTTGGAGCAGGTAAGTGTTCCCCTGTTTTAAAGAAATGTTTGATTTCATTAAAAATCCACGGATAACCAATAGCAGCGCGGCCAATCATGATTCCGTCAATTCCATATTCGTTTTTATATTTTAATGCTTTTTCCGGACTGTCAATATCGCCATTTCCGAAAATAGGCATTGTAATTCTTGGGTTGTTTTTTACACGTGCAATATGCGACCAGTCAGAATGGCCTTTGTACATTTGAGCACGAGTTCTTGCGTGAATAGTAAGAGCTTGAACACCAATATCTTGAAGTCTTTCTGCAACTTCATCAATATTAATGGAATTTTCATCCCATCCCAAACGAGTTTTTACTGTAACAGGCAAATCAGTTCCTTTGATAACAGCTTTAGTTAAACGAACCATCAAATCGACATCTTTTAAAACTCCAGCTCCAGCACCACGGCAAACTACTTTTTTTACTGGACACCCAAAATTAATGTCAACTAAATCTGGTTTTACGGTAGAAACAATTTTAGACGACATTTCCATCGCTTCTTCATCACCACCAAAAATCTGAATGCCGACAGGACGTTCATAATCAAAAATATCCAGCTTCATTCTACTTTTAATAGCATCACGAATCAATCCTTCCGACGAAATAAATTCAGAATACATCATGTCAGCGCCATGCGTTTTGCATAATCTGCGAAACGGCGGATCACTAACATCTTCCATCGGTGCGAGTAATAAAGGAAATTCGGGTAATTCTATGTTGCCAATCTTGACCATCTTCATAATTTTTTGCAAAATTACAACATTTAGTTTAATTTGAAAGATTCTAAGTTTCTAAGTTGCTAAGGTTCTGAGTTTTTTCTTTTTAGAATAAAAACTTAGAACCTTAGAATCTCAGTATCTTAGCAACTTAGAACGAAGTTCTATAATCAAAAAATCGAATTGGTTTTCTGCTCATTGGATTAAAAACCAACGGATTTAAAACTTCTTTTGAAGCAAATTCAATTTTTGGAGTTACTCTTAATTTGGCTCTAAAATGGTCTTTTATTTCTTGTAAAAATTCTGGGGTTTGGTTTTTTACAGCAATTTTAATCAGGATTTCATCTGTACCTAAATCGTTTGTAGAGATTTCAATTAAATGATTTTCGATATTATCAAAACTGCTTAAAACATCGTTCATCGCTGGCGGATAAAGCGTTGTTCCTTTATATTTAATCATTTGTTTTTTGCGTCCAACAACAGGTCCAACTCGCAAAGTATTTCTTCCGCAAGCGCAAGGCTCGTTATGTAGCTGTACAATATCTCCAGTTTTAAATCGTAATAAAGGCATCGCTTCAATTCCTAAAGTAGTAAATGTCAATTCGCCGATTTCACCATTTTTTACAGGAATATTGTTGTCATCTAAAACTTCAACAATAATCAATTCCGGATGATGGTGTCCGCCTTTTCCGTGTTCACATTCAGTAAAAGCGGTGCTCATTTCTGTAGAAGCATAAGTAGAAAACAACTTGATATTCCATTTATCTGTAATTTTTTTAGATAAAATATTCATTGAAAAATCCTGTTCTCTCAAAGATTCTCCAATACAGATTGCGCCTTTTATGCTCGAGTTATTATAATCAATTCCGTGCATTTCGGCGTATTCGATTAATTTCAAGAGGAAAGAAGGAACTGTAATTAAATAACTCGGATTGTATTTTAAAATCGAATCCCATTGCATTTCTGGAATTCCGGCACCAACACGAATAACGCCAACTTTCAATTTTCTTAGACCCAGAAAATAAGCCAGACCAGCCATAAATTTTCTGTCGATTGTGGTCATTAATTGAACAACATCGCCTTCTGCAATTCCGGCACAGGCAAAAGAAATCGCTTCATTATAAGCCAAACGATCTAAGTCAGAATCGGTTAAACCAAAAGTTACAGGATCTCCCAAAGTTCCAGAAGTTGATGCGTAATCGATAATTTGATGCTGCGGAACACACAAAAAATCATCATTATATTGCTGTAAATCTTCCTTGGTTGTAACTGGTAAATGCTGTAAATCTTCCAGTGTTTTCACTTTAGAAATATCAATGTTTTGTCCCGCAAAAAGTCTTTTATAAAAAGGAGAATTTTCGCTGATATATTCTAAAAGTTCAACGAGTTTTTTTTCTTGAAAAATTTTAATTTCTTCTAAAGAATCTTTTTCTATTGCTGGAATCATTGTAATTTTCTTTTGACTTTTTTTAAATATTTTTCAATTTCTTCTTTTTCAGGAACTGTAGTAATTTCAAGGTTTAAAGCTTTTTCAAAATTAAGCTTTGCCTGAAGAAATTCCTTTTTTTGGTAAAAGTACAATCCTGTCTTATAATATACAACCCAATAATCTGGGTTTAATGATTGATAATTTTGAATAAATTCAGAAGAAATCGTTTCTTTCTTCTCAAGAAGTGAATCTATTTTGTGATCTTCGATTTTAAATTTTTTATAATTCTGAAATGCAGCAGATTCCAAGAAAGGATCTTTCGCGATATTCAGATTTTCTTTTTGAAAAGATTTAGTTTTATTTTCATTTTCTCCAAAAATTAAATCCAAATCATAACAAATAAATTCGCCTAATTGATAAGGATTTGCAGAAACCCAAACCAATTTTTCTTTCGGTTTAAAGATAATTCCGTGATGCGCCATTAATTGATTCAAAGCTTTTTCATTTCCAAATCCTAAAGAAATATTTTTTAAACCTTCTTTATTTCTAAGAATTTCCGAAGCAATTTTAGGATTCACTTTTGGGTTTTCAGACAAAAGTTCCTGCATTCTTTCATAACGATATTCAGAATGACTATTGGCAATTTGCTCCAAATTTCGTTTGTCTGCTGCAAAAGCTTCTCCTTGAAAATGATTCGAACAAATTAATTGATCACTGTTCGGAACATCATAAACATCCATTTTATTCGGTGAAACTTCTATCAAAATGGCTTTGTTGTCGTTGGCGCTTCCAACCATAATCGATTCAGAAACAAATACTTTTCTTTTTTTTGCGATGGCAATTGCCTCGTCTAAATTTTTGGCGTGTTGTAAAATTTCACGAGTTAAGATTGAAATCGGAGTTTTCGCGCTAAGCGGAATTTTAGATTTGGAAGCATTTATCGTTACAGTCAAACCTTCGAGATTCATTCCAGAAACGGCTCCGATCATTCCTGGCCAAGTTACCATCATAAACGGATGTCCTTCTTTTGGTTTTATAAAGGCAATAATTTTATTTTCCGCGAAAGCGTCATTTACATAAAAATCAAAATTACGAGCCAGAATTAAATTTCCATCCTCCGATTTTTCGTTCCAAGCCGCAAAAGAAGAACAGCCAACTAAAGCCAAATCTTGCAAAGCATGACCAATATCGTGTGCTGCATGAAGATATAAACTACGCTGATATTGCGGTGCGATATTGTCAAACTCGTTTGAAGTATATTGAGAAACGCCGTAAATTTCGGTTTGATATTCGTTGGGAACATTCAAATATAATTTACGATTGAACCATTTTAAGAACTGGCGAAGTATTTTTTGCTGAAATTTGGAAGGAACAAAATCAGTTATTTTAGAGAAAAAAATACGCTGTTGTTTTTGTAAAAGCGAATCGGTTAAAGCGCCAGTTGTCAAACCAATTTCAAGAGGATCGCCTTCTACATAAAGTTCCCAAAGACCTTGTTTATTTTTTAAAAGAGAATTTTTTCCAGATGTGAAAACACTGTCAGACAACTTTTCTACGAGAGGTTTTGAATTATTGAAAGCAGTAAGATCTGGTTTATGATGTTTTGATTTTGAAGTACCGCAGGAAGTCAGCAAGCTTAAAAAACCGATAAAAAAGAAATATAGAATTCGGTTTTTCATAATTAAACTATTCAGATGCCTTTTTAATTTTTTCCAGCAGATATTCTTTTCCTACAATTTCAGAGCAGGTTACAACAGCTCCAACCGTAACACCCAAAACACCATGCATGTTAATACTTTGGCCTGTAAGATAAAGATTTTCTATCTTAGTTTTAGACGGAATTAAAGTTTTCATCGGATTATTAGAATCTTTAACATATCCATACATATTTCCGCCGTCGCCGCCAATGTAATCTCGGTAAGAAAGTGGAGTAGAAGTATGAATAGATTTGATGCAATCTTTTATTCCAAGGAATTTTTTTTCTACTTCTTCTAAAAATTTAGCAGCTTTTCTGTTTTTGAAACCCTCATAACTTTCGCCACGGTCATTTTCGTCAAAAGTGGTATTAAATGTATTTTCCCAATCTTTAACTTCTTCATATTTCATATAAGTCAAAAACGTCATTCCGTCTGCCCATTCTTCCTCTTTTTTTGATGGACTCATAGATGCCATAAACGTTTTTGGCCAAGAATTCTCGTCGTATTCATAAGAACTCCAAACATCATTTGAGCTTTTAAAATGATAATAATTATGATTGATGTATTTGAAGGTTTTTGGTTTAAAAACGATATACAAACTAAATGCAGAAAGTACGCTTTCGAGATTTTGGATTCTGCTGAAAAATGGTTTTCTAAAGTTTTCTTGACCAGCAAGTTTCAAAGTGGTTTTGGGCTCGATATTAGAAATGAAATAAGTTCCAGAAACTTCTGTTCCGTCTTTCATTTTTACCGAATTCACTTTATGATTTTCAACTTCGATTTTGGTAACTTCTTTATGTTTGAAAAATTCTCCGCCGTATTTTTTAAGCTGTTTCAGAAGCTGTTTGGTAATCTGACTTCCGCCATTGATGCAACGCCACGAACTTTCTATATAAGAGTTGACAATTAAGGCATGAACATAAAAAGGCGATTTTTCGGCAATTCCGGCGTACAGAAAATTAGAACCCGAAAGAACAGCTTTTAGCTTTTCATTTTCAGTAAAAGAATCGATTGTTTCTTTCGCGTTAAGCGTTAAAACTTGATCATCATATCTGCCTTGAGATTCCAGATTATAAAGGGGAAAAGCTTTGCAAACCTCTTTTATTTTTTGACAATATTTTTCCAGATTTTCTTTTTCTTCAGGAAAAAAATGGGTCAGTTTTTCAACGAAATTTTCAAAACCCTGCGCATGCGGATATTCTATTTTATCGTCATCAAAAGAAATAATATCAAAACCATTTTCGTCTAATTTCTTTAGATTTAAATGATCCATTATTCCAATATATTTGAAATATTGATGCAGATTTTGACCTTCGCCCAAACCTCCGATATAATGAATTCCGGTATCAAAAATGGTTTTATCGCGAACAAAAGTCTGGAGATTTCCGCCGTATTGATTGTTTTTTTCGAGTACACAAACGCTGTAGCCTTCTTTTGCCAGAATAACGGCAGAAACCAATCCGCCCAGACCGCTGCCGATAATGACTACATCGTACTCGTTTTTCATTATTTTTTCTTTAAAATAACTAATGCATTTTCTTCAGAAACCATTTCAAAATCTAAATCTGAAAATTGACTTTTTAAATCTGCACAATTTACTAAAATGATTAAAGAAGCGACTTGAATTACTTTTTCAATATCACCTTTATAACTTTCGTCAGAAATCAAAAGAACATCATAATGATTTTCAAGTGCCAATTCCAATTGATCCAAATAAACTATTTTTCTTTTTGAAACAATATAATTCGTTTTGGCTACCAACAATTTTTCTTCATCATTTAAGAAAGAATATATTTTTCGTTGTGGTTCTTGTAAAGCCAATAAAACATCAAGTTGCCCAAAATCATTTCCTAAATGAAGGACTTTTGCTTTTGGCTGAATATGTTTATTTAGGTTATAATACGTTTCAAGATTTTGTTTTAAATCTTTTTTCACGCTGTTTCCAACTTCAATTTCTTTGTAATCGTAACTGTTAATCAGCATGGTTTTGAAATAATCTGGACCTTCAAGCTGTTCGCGGATTTTATGATGTTCGGTTTTAAAATAAGAACTTATCGATTTTGTTCTTTCGGCATAATTATTTCCAAATGAAAGATTTTCAGGAGTTATTCTTTCTAAAATTGTAACCGTTAATTTTCCGTGATGAATGACAAAATCGCCTTTCGGAATTAATTCTGAAGCGCCGTGAATGACAACAGGAATAATGTCTAAGTTAAATTCTTCGGCAAGGAAAAACGCACCTTTATGAAATCTTTTTACCACATTGTTTTCAGAACGTGTCCCTTCTGGAAAAACCATTAAAGAATAGCCTTCGTTTATTTTTTTGCGTAAATGTTCAACCCCATTTTCAAGACCTTCAGAAACGGGATAAAAACCTGCTTTTCTAACTACACCGCCAAAAATCGGAGAATTATACACCCAATCATTTACAAGAAATATGATTTTCGGACTCAGCATTCCGATCGAAAGGGTATCTAAAAAAGAAGAATGATTGGCAATAATTACGGCTGGTTTTTCGAAAGTTTCATTGAAATTATTAACGACTTTTTTGCGAATAAACGGATTCGAATACAATACCGATTTCATAAATTTTGAAATCACATATCGGAAAGCTTTCATTTTTGCTTTTTTGCTAAACGGCAAAATTGGCATAATGGTAAAACTGAAAATCGACATTACAATTCCACCCAAACCGTAATAAGCAAAAGAAATTACTCCGTGAAGAAATGTGCGTAACTGAAAAGGCGGATTTCCTTTTTTCGGTCTATTCGAAAGAAATACTTTGAAGAGAATCGGATAAAAAATGAAAGTGATTATCAAAGCAGCAAAAACTCCAATTAATGAAACCGATGAAATGGATGTTAAAGCAGGATGTTTGGCAAAAATCATCGCGCCAATTCCTAGAATAGTTGTAATTACTGCTAGAATAATCGAGGTTCTGTAAATGGCAATTTCATTTTTTCCGTTAGTATATTCTTTTTGAAGAGCGCTTGTCATGAAAATGCTAAAATCAACTCCGTGACCAAAAATTAACGTGCAGACAATCATACTGAAAATATTCATCTGAATGCCAAAAATGCCCATAATTCCAGCGGTTACAATTCCCGTTAATGCAATTGGAATACAGCTTATGATAACCAATTCGATTCTTCGGAAAAAGAAAAAAAGAATCAGAATTACGGCAACAAACGAATAATTAACAAGCGAGTTAAAATCTGTTTTTAAAGTGCTGAAAAACGTTTCGTTCATTTGCTGACGATCGATTGCAACTACATTTTCTTGTGTTGAAGTCGATTTTACGAATGCATCTCGCTGCTCTGGCGCTACTTTTACTAAAGTAGAAACCGTATAAAAACCATTTTTTTCGGTAATGAATTCTTGTAATTGAAGCGCTTTAATTTTTAAAAATTCAGCTGAAGAAACAGGTTTGAAATCAAAATCTAAATGGTCAAAAAAGAGATTGTAAGTTGTAGGTTTGAAGCCAAGTTTTGAACCTTCAGAAATCAATTCCGATTTTACGAATTGTTTTTTCTGCGAAGTCCAAAATGAGTTCCATTTTTCAATTTTTTCAATTTGCGCTTGCTGCGAAAGAACAATGCCTCCAACAGAACTAAAATTCAGAATTTTATGCTGTTGTTTTTCTTTTGATAAATCTCCAAAAAGTTTGCTGTTATGTTGTAAAGCTTCTTCCATGGTTTTTCCGTAAGAAGCAACATAAATGGTTTTGGAAGTTAAACTCGTACTTTCTTCCAATTGTTTTTCGGCAGCTTTAATTTCTTTCGGAATAAAATTCAGTTGTGATAAATCATTATTAAAACCAACATCATTATAAGTGAAACAGCAAACGATGGTAATAATAACACAAAGTCCGATTAAGATTTTATTGTTGTGAAAAGAAAAATGAGCCATTTTATCGATCACATTCTTTTTGTGATCGGCTGGATTTTCTTTTGGTTTGTATAAGTGAGGAACAATTAAAAGAGAGAAAATTGCCGAAGCCATTACGATTACGGCAGCAAAAATTCCAAGATCATTCAACGCGTCTGATTTTACAAAAAGCAGACATAAAAAGGCAACAGCAGTTGTAGAACTGCTCATAATTACCGGCATTGTAATGTCTTTGTACAATGTTTTTACGTCGCTATTATGTTTGTAATGCGTGAGAATATGAATGGAATAATCGATCGTGATTCCCAACAAAATAGAACCAATTCCTAATGAAATGGCTGAGATTTGTTCTCTAACGAAATATAAAAATGCAACCGCAAATAAACCACCAAAAACTGTCGGCAGAAAAATAATTAGCGGAATTAAAACTTTGCGATAGAATAAAATTAAAATCAGCATTAAAGTAAACATCGCGATGGATGTTGTCAAAATAATATCGCCTTTAATCTGATTGGCATTCGCAACAGCAATTAAAGCCGAACCAAAATAACTGATGGAAGTTTTTCCTTTAAATTGCTGATTTAAATTTTCCTGAATCGATTTCAGTTTTTCAGCAAAAAGGGTATTTTTTTCTGTTTCGCTTGACGGAATATTCGAAGTAATAAAAAGTAGTAATTTCTTTTTATCCTTCGTCATTACAAAACCATTTTCTAGCGTAAAATCGTCACCAATATTTAATTGCTGTAATTTTTTTAAAGCAATAAAAGAAATTCCAAACGGATCTTGAAGAATAAAATCTTTGGTAATAAATCCTGAAGGAGAAATAATCGATTTGTAATTTCCTTGAACAGTTGCTGCAATACTGTCTTTTTGCAGTTTTTGTTCGATGTTTTTATAATCGTTATCATCGAGAAAAAGTGGCAGATTGTTATAAACAAAATCAATGGTTTCTTGAATGTTTTCTTCGTCAACTTTTCCTTGAATTCCTGTTATGTAAGGTTTGCAGGATTTAGAAACACTGTCTGAAAAAGCGGTTGCCATTTCTTTTAAATCATCGGCAGAACCATTTTTTTCGAGTTTGAAAATAACTGTGGTTTTATCGGCAAAATTCAGTTGTTTTAAAACTTTTGCCGTAACATCGGTCTTATCGTTTGTTGGGATAAGTTTGGTAATGTCTTCTTCAAATTTTAATCTCGAAGCAAAAAATCCAAAAACAAGAAGCATCAAAACTGCCAAAAGAACCGAAAGAGATTTTCTTCGGTTTACAAATAAATGAATGGCGTAAAAGTACTGATGCATGGTAATTTTATTTTTTTTTATCACTCCCAATAGCTATCGGGATAAAAGATTAGCTTTAGTTTGTCACCCTGAGCGAAGTCGAAGGGCGTTCCAATTGGACGTGGGCTTCGACTTCGCTCAGCCTGACAAATTGGATATAAAAATCATCTTAATCCTTTTAATCTGTGGCAAACTTAACTTAAATATTCGTTTTGTTTTTAGAACTAAAAGCCGTCAAAAGCAAATAACTTACAAGACCAACTGATAGTGCTGAAACGGTTGCTAAAATAAGACTTCCCACAATATATTGAGCTGCATTTTTTTGAATATCGTCAAACGTCATCGAGCTGTCTAAAATTAGCGGTGCATCTGAAGACACAAAATAACTTCCAATTTTTAAAGAACCGAAAATTATAAACGGAATAAAAGGCGGAAAACTTACGTTAGAAGTCAGAAAAGCAATGACTTTATTAAGCCTGAACAAAGCCGCTAAAGAAAAAAGCAATATCGTTTGGAATCCCCAGAAAGGCGAAAGTCCTATAAAAATACCTAACGCAATTGCCGCTGATTTTTTAAAATTAGAATCGGAACTTTCTAAAATATCTTCAAGGAAGAATTTTTTAAATCCTTTTTTTTTTGCGTTCCTAAAGAAATCTCTAGGTTTAATGTACAGTAATGCGTTGGTTACCAAAACCGTATTTAAAATACTAATTCGCGTAAAATCCTGAAATGGTCGAAAATGTGAAACTCTTTCCGTAGGATCATACAAAACCTGAATTGGAATATTTTTAACTACAATTCCTTTCCATGCTGCACGCACAATTACTTCAATTTCAAACTCAAATTTATTGGTGTAAAATCGTTTTGGCAATAATCGAAGCGGATACATTCTAAATCCAGATTGTGTGTCGTCTAATTTTATTCCGGTTTCGAATTTGAACCAGAAATTAGAAAACTTATTTCCGAAACTACTCTTTTTAGGAACATTTTCCTGAGTCATATTTCGGCTTCCAATCAACAATGAATTAGGCTGATTTTGAATTTCTTCTAAGAAAACAGGAATATCAGAAGCAAAATGCTGTCCGTCAGAATCGATTGTAATGGCGTATTCAAAATTCAATTCTAAAGCTTTTCTAAAACCATTTCTCAGCGCACGTCCTTTTCCTAAATTTTTAGGATGATGAATCTGTGTGAGCTGCGAATACTGTTTTAAAATTTCAGGAGTAGAATCTGTCGAACCGTCATTAATAATAATAATATTTGGAGTGAAATCTAAAATAGAATCCAGTACTTTTTTCAGTGTTTTAGGATTATTGTAAGTTGGTACAATAACGCAAAAGCTGATTGAATTAAGTAATTCCTGATGTGATTTCATGAGGTGTCTTTTGGGCTGGGCTTACTTCACGAATTGTTTCTCTTTTTCAGAGAAACTTTTTGATTGTAAAACAAAATCTTTAAGGTACTCTTTTAAAGTTGCACCTTGTCCTGCATAATACGTTGTGATAAACTTTTTATCTTCTTTTATATTTTTTTTGTAGCCCGTAATAGCAGGAACATCTTCCTGAACACTTAGACGAATCATTCGCATTTCAATATTACTAGGATCACTTTTTATTGTTGCTTCAAGAAGTTTTGCGCCTTCTTTAAAACGCTCAATTTTTTCCCCTAATTTTTTTTCAAATTTAGAATCTACTAAAATTGAAGCGGCTTTGTAAGCCACTAAAATCTTATCGTCATTATTAGAAACGGCAGCAAGTTTTGCTGTAAACTCTTTGGCATTTGCTTCTGATTTTGCAACATCAGAATACATTTTGCGTATTGAGGCCAAATCTGGCGTCACAGCAAAACTAATCCATAAAAATAATGTGAGTAATGCTTTCATAATTATATTTTTTTGAACACCGTACTCAATTTTAGAGCAGTGGTATCATTAAAGTAAGTCGTGTTTTTCACTTTTACCAAATTATCTTCACTCAATGTTATGTCTAATTCTAAGCGTAATTCTGGCGTAGCTTCAGGATTAATAAGCGCCATGAATTTGACATTTGTCAATGTTTGAATTAACAAAGATTCTTGTGTGAATTTTTCTGTCAGTTCTTTGATAATCTGAATCATGCAAACTCCCGGCATAATTGGATTTCCAGGGAAATGACCTTTAAAAACTTCATGTTTTTCATTAACCAAAATGGTAACATTATATTTTGAATCGGAAACTTTTTCCTCCGATAGGACTTTGTAAAAATCTTCTAAAATCATATTTTTTATTTTCCGAATGAATAGGAAATTCCTAACTGAAAATTAATATTGGTATTATAATCTCCAAATAAATAATAATTATTCGAATCGTTTTGATAATAATCGCTGCTTAAAATATCAAGCAATCCTTTTTTAAATCTTGCTTCAAATGTAAGACCAGAAGGCAATGCATATGCAACTCCTAAAACCAAACCAAGATCATTTTGTGCTTTTCTAACCGCAAGATTATCATTTAATAAAATATCTAATGTTGGTCCCGCCTGAAATTGAATTCCTTGAGGCAAAGTAAATTTATTCATTACAGAAAGCGACAAATAATTTATTTCAAGATCCAGATATTCAACTTGTTCACTTCGAGTTCTTTCATCATAATAATTACGGGCAACATTATTAGAACCTTGTCTAGTGTAATTCAATTCTGGCTGAAGCGCATAAATTTTTGTAATCTTAATTTCAGAAAATCCACCTACATAAAAATCGGTTTTATAATCGGCATGCATTTCAGAAATGGTCGAAAAACTAAATCCACCTCGTAAACCTGGTTTAACACTTATTTGAGCTTGCAGATTTAAAACTGTAAAAACAGCAATAAAGAAAAGAATTCTTTTTTTCATGCATTATTTTGTTTTAAATCTATAGCTAATACCAATCTGAAAAACCTGATTTAAGATTGCATCATTAGTGTAATATCCGTCGTTATCATAATAATCATAACCATAAATATCTACTAAACCTTGTTTAATTCTTGCTTCAAATGTCAAACCATTCGGCAATGTATAACCAACGCCTCCAACAATTGCCAAGTCAAAATCTTCAGGTCTTGAATTGATGTAATTATCATCAACTTTTAAATCTAAAGAAGGTCCAGCCAATAGATGAAAACCACCGCCGTTAAAGTTAAACTTTGCAACTGCTCCAAGTGTTATATAATTTAGCTCATACTTTTCAGAATAATAACGGCCGTTTTCAAAATATCTTCCTTCATCACCTTGTCTTGAATAATTTATCTCTGGTTGAAGCGAGAAAAATTTATTAAATCTAATATCTACCAATCCACCAATATAAAAATCAGTTTTAGAGCTATTATCATCAATATTGGTTAAGGTTGAGATATTTAATCCGCCTCTAAGACCTGGACTAACTCTTACTTGCGCCTGAGAATATTGAATTCCAAAGAACAAAACAAACGCAATTACAGCAAATTTTCTCATTTTAAATGGTTTTAAAGTTTATGATTAGTTTAATTTTCTATTCTGATTTAAAGTAATTTAACTCAATTTTCAATTTGATATTCTGATGAATTATCTGAATATTTTCAGCAAAAATATTGTTTTCTGATTTGAAAAGCAGTGTAAATTTTTCTTTTGTTTGAGAAGCATGAACGATCTTTTCTAATTTTTGATCTTTTTTGGAGATAAAAATATAATTATCACGTTTGCCATCTTTCGATTTATAAATGTCAGAAGTTCCATTTTCAAACTGCTCCTGAATCGCATATTCCTTTTTTAGAAGTAAACGAAAATCTTCTTTTAAAGTATTAATCAATATTTTGCGATCTAATTCTGAAACAATCGAATTGACTTTAAAATCATTTTCAGAAATTTCAAAATCCATTAATTTATTTCCGAATTCGGTTGTAAACACAATTCGGTGCGTGGTGTCGTTTATTTTTTTAGCAATGAAAATTCCCGACAATTCATTTCCGTAAACACTAATATTAGTTTTATAAACATAATCGGTTTTTGAATCGGAGAAATAGGGAACCGTATAAGAAGTTTTGTCTAATTTTTTAGACGTATAGTCTTTTGTAACCGAACCGCAAGAAACGAATACAAGAGCTAAAACGAAATTAATTAGTAAAAACTGAATCGTCGATTTTTGCATTGATCACTTTATTTTTAAGTACAATTCGAGTATAATCTTCAGAAGATTCTAATAATTTTACCTGAACAACAGTTGCTTCTTCTTTGTCAAAAGTCAGTTCAATTTGTTTGATGTATTTTTTCAGCGTCGCATCTTTCGGAATAAATTTCGCCAGATTCTGACCTTTTACTTTGAAATACGAAATCGTAAATTCTTTATCGTCAAACATATTTCCGCTTACGCTTCCCACAATCAATTTATTGATGCGAGCAAAGATTTTGCTGTTTCCAATATCAACGGCACTTTTCTTTCCTTCGTCGTTAATCAGGATTTTTCCGTTTTTAAAAGTAATGCTGTAATTGTATGGTTTTTTGTATTGCCATTGTAAAAGTGCAGGTTCTTTAAAAATCATTTTTCCCGACGTTTCAATATCTTTCGAAAGAAAATCTAAATGTTTGTACTGAACAAAATCGGTCGTTAAAGTTTTGATTTTTTTGGCTACAACATTTACGTCTTCTTTAAATTGAGCAATTTCTGAAGCGGTCATTTTTTGTTCTTGCGCAAACAAACTGCCTGAAATAAAAAGAATTAGTAGAGCTATTTTAGTTTTCATAATTTTTAAAATTGTGTTTTGTTTTTTCGCCACGAATTGCACCAATTTTCGCGAATTTTTAATTTAATAAAATCCGTTTTATCCGCGTCTTTGCGAAAGCTAATCTGTTTCATTCGCGTTCAATCTACATAAGCTTTAAGATTCAAAAGTTCTTCGATCGAAACGACTTGATAATTATTTTGCTGTAAAAATTGCAAAAACTGTTCCAGTACTAAAACAGAATGTGGAGCAGTGTCGTGCAAAAGTACAATTCCGCCGGGAGAAACCCGTTTTGTAATTCGGTTTAAAATCAATTCTTGATTTTTTGTTCCTCCGTCAAGCGAACGAATATTCCAGCCAATAACTTTGTGATTTGTTTTTTCTAATGCTCTTCGAATCGATGGTGTTGTAACTCCATAAGGCGGACGAAAGAAGTTTATTTTTTTGGAAGTGAATTTTTCCAGAAGTGTATCTGTCTTCTGAATTTCCTCTTTTATTTTATCAGCATTATAAAAATCAAAAAATTTCGAGTGACTGTAAGAGTGATTTCCAACTAAATGACCTTCCTCAATCACTTTTTGAAGAATTTCAGGATGCGTTTCGATATTTTTTCCAATGCAGAAAAAAGTTGCTTTGGCATTGTGTTTTTTCAAAAGTTCTAAAACTTCTAACGTATAAATGCTTGGTCCGTCATCAAAAGTTAAAGCGATTTTTTTCTCTTTTTCTAACGGATTATTACAAAATGCTTTTACATGATAATTGGATGAAATTCTGGAAGAGCCAAAAGCATTTATTCCAATCCATATTATAATTATTCCCAAAAACCACAGAAAATTTATTGTCAAATAAAAGTTTAGAACATTTATAAGAAGCAATAAAAAAATAAAAAACAATGATATGTTTTTATGCGTTATCATTTTGACAGTAACGTAAAACTATGATTTTTTCCGCTTAATTGATTGTACAATAAAATGGTTTTGTAAGTTGGTTTTGTAACCGAATTTACTTTTACGATTTCGGGAATTTCCTGTGTTTTTAAAATTTTAGAAGCCATCCAAAAAGCAAAAGCCGAAGCCGTATCGTATTCACCGCTCAAATGTTTGTAATACAAAACAGGAGTTTTCGCGAAAGCATTTTCGGTCAGATTGCTGTAATAATTTTCAAAATTAGCGTTTCCATCAAAACCTAAAACTAAAGCGTCGATATCTGAAATTTCCAAATTATTAGATTTCAAAAAAGATTTAATTTCAGATTCCACTTCGGTTACTTCCAAAGTATTTACAATACTAACATCTAAAAGTTCAGCATAAGTATTGTCTTTTTTTTCATTTTCTAAAACAAAAAAACTGGCACCTTCTCCGTAAACAGCACCGTTTGTTTTAGAATTTAGAACATCATAAGGAGCAGTATTATCGGCTTTAATTCGACCATTTAATTTAAAAAGCGAAGTAGTATAATCTCCGTTTTCGTCAACACCGCCCACTAAAATTGAATTCGCTTCGTCTTCTTCAATCTGCATTTTAGCATCCAAAAGTGCCGATTCAAAAGAAACTGCACCATTCACGTAAGTGAAATTGTAGCCTTTACATTGCTGTAAAAGTGCAATTTGCGCGCCAACGGTATTATGAGTCGATTGAATAAAAGAAGTCGGCGTTAAAAACTCTTCTTTATTATCTAAAATACTTTTCAGGAATTTTTCAGAATCTTCTATACAACCCAAACCAGTTCCGGTAATTATAGCATCAACACTTTCTACGTTTGCGTCTTTCATCGCTAAAGCAGAAGCCACAATTCCGTTTTTTACACCTTTTGCCATTCTTCTGCTGGCAGCAGGCGAAATATATTCTTTGTAGGCTGGCGGAACAATCGACAGTACATTTTCGTCATGATTTACAACAGCTTCTTCCAAAAAAACAGTATCAAATGTTTTTTGAGTCGAAATACAGCCTACTCCATTTATATATGTTTTTTTCATTAGCTTTTTGAAAATATAAGGGTTGAACAGTTTCCTCCAAATCCGAAAGAATTAGATAAAACGTGTTCGATGTTTTTATTTTTTAAAGTAGTCTGCGGAGTCAAATTGAATTCCTCCATTTGTGTTTCAAAATTCAAATTCGGATAAACAACATTGTTCTGAATTGCCAAAACGCTATAAACGGCTTCAATTGCCGCTGCTGCCGCTAATGTATGTCCCGTAAATGGTTTTGTAGAACTAAAATCTGGTACTTTTTCGTCTTCGTAAATTCTTCGTAAAGCTCTTCCTTCAGATAAATCGTTGTTTGGAGTTGCGGTTCCGTGAACGTTGATATAATCAATTTGAGAAGGTTTTAATCCTGAAATTTCAAACGCTTTTTGCATTGCGAGAAAAGCACCGTCTCCGTTTTCTGAAGAAGCAGTTTGATGATAAGCATCGTTCGCATTTCCGTAACCTGAAACTCTTGCCAAGACTTTTTTATTTTGTTTTTCGACAATTTCATCCGATTCTAAAACTAAAAATGCTGCAGCTTCTCCAAGATTTAATCCTTTTCTATTATTATCGAAAGGTTTGTTGTAATCATCAGATAAAATCATCAAGGTTTTAAATCCGTTAATGGTAAATTTTGCCAAAGCATCTGCTCCGCCTACAATTACACGATCCAATTTTCCCGTTTTGATTAATCTTGCGCCCAACATAATCGAATTTGCAGCAGAAGAACAAGCTGTAGAAATAGTGGTTACCATTCCTTTTAAACCTAATTCTTCAGCAATTTTTTCGGCAACATCGCCGCCGTCGTGACAAGTGATGTATTTTACTAATTCTGGTTTTTCGAAATAATCGTAATAATGTTTCTCCGTCATATCCATTCCGCCCACACTTGTAGCCGAAATAAGTCCCGTTCTAAATTCATTAATAGAGGTTATGCCGGCATTTTCGACAGCTTGTTTTGCTGCCAAAGTACCAATCATAGCGGTTCTAGAGAAATTATTATTCTCGTTTAATTTCAATTCGCTAATAAGATCATCGTTGGTTTTTTTTATTTCGCCAACTTTGATGATGTCCGCATGAACCGTCGAAATATTTTGAATACGAGAAACACCGATTTTATTTTCAATTAAAGAAATATAATTTTCCTCAACCGAATTCCCGATTGCGGAGATAATTCCCATTCCCGTTATTGCAACACCTTTTGCCATTTTAGATTTTAGAGTTTTGATTTTAGATTCTTAGAACTTTGTCAAAGTTTCAAACTTTGACAAAGTTGACGGATTTTTAAACCTTTTTAGATTTTAGATTTCCAATTGGAATCTAAAATCTAAAGTCTAAAATCTAAAATTTATTTAGTTCTATTCGCGCTGATATACGCTGCCATAGTTTCGATTGACTGGAAAATTGTTTTTCCTTCTTTCGGATCTACTAATTTAATTCCGTAATCTTTATCTAAAATCACGATCAATTCAAGTGCATCAATCGAGTCTAAACCTAAACCGTCTCCAAACAAAGGATCGTTATCAGCAATATCTTCAACTGCGATATCTTCTAGGTTTAAAGTAGTTATGATTTTATTTTTTAATTCTTCTTTTAATGCTTCCATGATTATTTATTATATAATGTATTGATAGTTTCGTTTGTATATTCTGTATTTTCTTGTGTACTAATTGTACAAAGAAAAGCTTTATAATTGTCATTAAAAAATTCTACCCATCCGCATAAAACTATATCTGCTTTATTCGTATTCAGAAGGATGTTAGAATAATTGGACATAAATTCAGCGTTAAAAGTTTCAAATATAAAGAAAGAATTCTCACTTTTTAGCTGATGACGGATACTTATCTCTCCCAAACAAATATTTGGCAGTGTATAAACAAAGATTGCTGGACTCGGAAAATAGTTTTCTTTATCTGAAATAGATTCCTGATATTTTACATCGGTATCTAAACTTGAAGATTTATTGGCTAAAACTAAAGCGATATTATTTTCTTCTGTTGCTGAGGTAATCGGACTCAAAAGCAATTCTGAACCTAAAAAAGCCAGTTTGCTTAAAGCATCCATTTTGAAAAACTTCGGATACTGCATTTCAAAACTACGATATGCTTGTTTGGCAAAATCTGCAAAATCTGTTGGCTCGATTTTGAAAACAGAAGTTCCGTTGAGAACAATTTCGTTGTTTTCGATTGTACAATAATTTTGTATGTAAGTTTTATTTTGAATCATTTTCTTTCAGCAATCAGAACTAATTTTATTTTTTGGACGGAACAAAATTCAATTCGTTTTTTAGAGCATTTAATTTTTTGGCAGCCTCGTAAACATCTTTTTCTGCATTCTTATTTTTAGCGGCTGGTTCAGGCGAAAGACGTGCGTTTAAGATTAAAATTTTGAAAGTAATATCACTTCCGGGTTTACTTTGGTAGGCGTCTGCATATTCCGGTTTGTCAATTTTATTGATGGTTCTTGAAACCTCATTTCCTAAAACCGAATTTATGGATGTGCCATAATTTTTATTTGTTTTCAGATCATTCAAATATAAAGAGTCTTTTCCTATATATCTTAGCGTGTAATTGCTCTTTGCGTCTTGATAATTAAAAACGAAAGTTGGAGTTTTAATTTTTTCTACTTTTTTGACACAGCTCAATGATGAGATTGCCAAAAATAAAATGATTAGATTTTTCATTTAGTATTTTATATGTTTAAAGCTTTATTGACATAATTTTTTAATATCGAATTTTAAAAATATTTGTGAAAATAAAACAGGTGAATTTAATCGGTTTGATTTTAACATTGTAAAATAAATATTTTGATCCTTTAAAAGGAAAATTCTACTTGTTTCATAATTTGTATTGAATTGATATGGCATCTCTTTATTGTAAATTATGATGTTTTTTGAACTTCTGTTTTTTTCTAGCCCTAACTTTTTGCAATATTCATCGATAATTAATTTGTGTTTTTCGGCATCGTATTTACCTTCAATTTTAACTAGCCGTTTTTCAATTGCTTTTCTGTAAATTGCATAAGCACAAAAAAAGCTTGCTATAAAAAGGAAATTATATTCAGATCCAGTTTTTAAGTTGTTTCTATACGGATCGAAATAAATTAAAAAAGGAAGAGTAAATCCCCAACAAAAGAAAATATAAACAAATATTGCATCAAGTTTATCATACCAACTTTCGGTATAAACTAATTTACCTAATTCAATGCTTTTTTCAATGTTTAAATTTTTTAAAGCTCTCATTCTATCTTTTCAAAAACGACAGCAGTATTACAACCTCCAAATCCAGAAGCTGTTTTCAAAAAATATTCAATATTCTTTTGTTCATTTTTCTCAATCACATTAATAGTTTCACTAACTCCAATTTCATCAAAACCTTTTGATTCAAAAAGCATATTTTGATTGGCAGATTCAATTGCAATTACAGTTTCCAATAATCCTGAAGCGCCTAATGTATGACCGTAAAATCCTTTCAAACTATTTATAGGAACATTTTGTAAACCCAAACGATTTAAAGCAATCGCTTCCATTTCGTCGTTGTAAGGAGTTGCAGTTCCGTGCGCTGAAATATAATCTAATTTGTTGGCTTCAATTTGAGCTTCTTTCAAAGCATTCTGAATACTTCTAAACAAACCTTCACCAGTTCTTGATGGCCCAGAAATATGATTCGCATCGTTTATAGAGCTGTCGCCAATTACTTTTATTTTAGCGTTTTTGGCTTCCGCCGAAACTAAAACAGCTGCTGTTGCTTCGCCTAAACTTACGCCGGTTCTGTTTTTAGAATATGGTTTACAAGGCAGTTCACTCATCGCCTGAAAAGCATTAAAACCTGATAAAACAAATTCAGAAACTTCGTCGCCAGCCACAACAAAAATATTATCGTAGAGTTCAGACTGAATCATTCTTTTAGCAATTGAAACCGCTAAAATTCCAGAAACACAAGCATTTGAAACGACAATTGGCTGTGTTTGAAACTTGAAGAAATCGGCAATATTTTGAGCTAAAACATCTAAATGCGCGTTGTTAAAACTTTCTTCAGAATCATTTTCCAAAGCCGTTACATTTCCTTTTGTTGTAGAAAGTATAAAAGCGGTTTTTGAATTCAATTCAACACCAGAATTTTTGATAATTGGCTCTAAAGCCATAATCATCATTTTCTCTAAACGAGAATATTGGGTTTCAGCACTTATTTTTGCAAAAGCACTATTTATTTTTTCATCAGAAATAATCGAAGCATAAAATGAATTCGGCATTAAAGAAATATCATTATGAAGCTGAATGCCAGAATCGCCACGAAGAATCGCTTCAACATTTGATTCGACATCAAAACCTAAAGGAGTGATACAATTTGTTTCTGTAATGTATATTTCTCTTAACATTTTATGATTCTCGATTTCTCCTGCAAGGTTTCCAAAACCTTGTAGGTTTAAATTTTTAAGTTCTATTTATTAAATACCTACAAGGTTTTGGAAACCTTGCAGGAGAGAAGCTTACTTTAGTAAACCCACTTTTCGTTTCCATTCCTCATAAAAAGGAGGATTCGTCAGCATTAAATTTCCTTCTTTGTCTAAAAAAACCTGAGTTGTTTCGCCTGTGCACGCTACTTCTCCTTTGTCATCAATAATTTTAAAACGATAAATCATTTTTGCTGCCGGTGTGTCTACAACAGTTGTTTCTATTGTTACCACATCACCATAACGCAAAGACAATTTATGTTCGCAAGTCGATTTTACAATTGGTGTCGTATATCCAGTTGCGGCAATATCCAAATAGGTAAGTCCGTGCTGGCGTCCGAATGCCTCGCGTCCATCTTCAAAATAGGTAATATAATTGCCATGCCAAACAATTCCAAGCGGATCTGTTTCGTTAAAACGAATTCTGATTTCGTGTGAAACGGTTAAGTCTGTCGCTTCGTTAAACTGCTCTTTTCTTTTTATCATAAAATAATGCGATGGAAGTTGTAATAATGAAAAACAAAAATAATAAACTTATTTCTGGAATGATTTCTAGGAAAGAAACGCTACGCAAAAGAACATCGTAAAAAGCTTCTAATCCCCAGTTCATTGGAGAAGATTTAGCAATAAATTGCATGATTTTCGGCATTGCAAAAACAGGAACCCAAACACCTCCAACGGCCGCTAAAATAATAACGCTTGTTGCACCAAAAGGAGCAGATTGTTCTTGTGTGCTTGCAACGGTTCCTAATAAAATTCCGAATCCGATAGCCGCAAAACCAGAAAATAAAGCAACAACACTTGTCATCAATAAATGTCCTTCGATGTTTAAAGAAGGTAATCCTATTGATGGAAATAAGAAAACCGCAACGGCAACCATCATATAAAACTGAATCATACAAATGATAGAGTAGGTAATGGTTTTTCCAATAATGACAACCAAATTAGAAACTGGATTCGTTCTCAAACGAACAAAAGTTCCTTGCGATTTTTCTTTTACAATATTGATCGATAACGGAATCACGATAAAAAATATCGCAAAAAGTGTCCATGCTGGAACGTTATGTTGCGTAGAGTTCGGACGAACTTCTTTGTTGTTGATTCGCGGAATTATTTCTTTGAAACTTATGAAACTTTTTTGCTCAAAATCGATAGTTTCTTCTCCTAATTGTTTTTGAAAAGTGCTGTAAATTGATTTGGTTTCAATCTGCGAAATCATTTTGTCAATCGAACTCATAACAGCATTTTTAAAACTCATTTGAACCGCTGGATCAAAATATAGTTTTACTTCTTTTTCTTTTATAATACGTTGAGGTTCTGTTGTTGCAGTGCTATCTGTCAAACCCAAATTGCTCACAATTTTCTCTACATTCTGATCTACTTTTGCCTGTAAATCAGAACTTAGATTTTCTGGAATCACGATTGCCAATTGAAACTTTCCTTTGTAGACATTTTCTTTGGCAATTTCTTCTGTTACGGGTTTATTGTCAATTTGTGTTACAACAGTAAACAAATTGCTTTTTTCTAAATTTTCAAAAACCGTTTTTGCAACAGAACCTTTATCGTTATCCACAATTAGAATCTGAATTTTAGAATCGGTTACGGCTTTAAAAGTACTGTCCTGAATTAAAGTTACCGTAATCACCAAAACCAAAGGCATGACAAATAAAATAATCAATCCGCCTAAATCTCTCTTTAGTAAAAGGAATTCTTTTACTACCGACATCCAAATTTTATATATCATCTCTCAACGCTTTACCGGTTAATGAAATAAAAACATCTTCGAGATTTCTAGCATCTTTTGTAGCTTCAATTAATGCCGACGGAGTTGCTTGCGCATAAATCTGTCCTTGATCTAAGATGGCGATTTGAGAACAAAAATCTTCGGCTTCAGCCAAATGATGTGAAGTATAAATAATGGTCGTTCCGTTTTGGTTTAAAACTTTTAAATAATCGATAATCGCTGCTTTCGAATGCACGTCGACACCGACAGTCGGTTCATCCAAAAACAAAACTTTTGGTTGGTGCAGAATTCCCGCAATTAGATTAACGCGTCGTTTCATTCCGCCCGAAAAAGTCTGAACTTGTTTATCTGCAAATTTCAACAAACCTAAAAGATCCAGAGCTTCGATTACTTTATCTTTTAAAACAGAGCCTTTTAAACCGTACATGCTTCCAAAATAATGCAGATTTTCTCTAGCAGTTAAAGTTGGATATAAAGCATATTCTTGAGGAACAACACCAATGATTTTTTTAATTTTTGAAGCATGATGCTGATAATCTAAACCATCAATTGTGAAATGTCCGTCAGTTGGTTTTACCAATCCGCAGAGCATGGAAATTAAAGTGGTTTTTCCAGCACCGTTTGGCCCTAATAAACCAAAAATCTGACCTTCGTTTATGTTTAGCGAAACGTTGTTCAAAGAATACATTTCTGCATTTTTGTACTTTTTCGAAAGGGATTCTATTTGAATGATAGACTGCAAAATATATTCTTAGCTAATCGCTTTTTTTAATTTTTTGAAAAAGATTTCTTCTCTATTGGCAATGTCCAAAAGTTCATCGGCAATAGTATTGTAGGCATCTTCTTTGGCACTTCTGTTTTTGTAAATTCGCGAAGCTTCAACAGCAAAATCTCGCCATGAATCGCCAATTTTTGTCATTTCTTTAGAAAGCTCTTTCAGTTCTTCATTACCTAAAATAACAGAAGCTTCCTGTAAAAATGCCGCATAAATAAAACGGAAACCACCGCCTCCAGTTCCAATTTCTTCCTGCATACGAACCATTTGCGCCAAATAATGATTGGCTTTTTTAGTTCCGTGTTTTATCGGCCATTTTCTAATCTGTTTCGAAACAAATTTGATTCCGCGAACACCAACAATTGGCATTGGCGCCAACATATCTCTGCACGTATTTCTGATTCCTTTAATGATAGCAGATTTTAAATCAATGTCTTTTGGAATCTGAATTGGATAATACATTTGACCGCGCGGTGCAAAAGCTCCTTTGGCAAAACGAACTTTATCCAGTTCTTCGTGCGTTAAAGTTGTAACGGTTTCCATTACAGGATCGCTCACTAAATAATCTTTATCGGTTTTACCGTAAACGACTAAATTGTGTGCGTTAAAATGAAAACGATATTCGTCTGGAAAGTAACTTAAGTTGTAAACTCCAACTTGTAAACCCGTCGGAATATTATTTTTTAGATTTTCATCTAATGCTTTAGTTGCATTTGAAACCGATGAAAACTTTTGTCTTTTTATTTTTAAATTTAAACGTGTAGCAACTTTATTGAAAATCTGTCCAGGCAAAGTTCTGTAACTAATTGCCGGAGCATAATTTACTTTTATAAATGGCAGGTATACAAAAAATAACCCTGAGCCAATACCAAAAACCATCGGTTCGCTAATGTTTAGTCCGCTATTTTTTAGCAGATTTGACGCTACTCCATTCTCGCAATGAGCAGACTGATGATGTGTGAAAGTTAATTCCATTTATTTGGTAATGCTGTTTTTTAATTCTTCAATTGATACTTCAAAAGTATCAGCGTATTTTTTTAAAATCTTATCGTTTAGTTTTGCAAAAACACTTGGTTTAAAATGTCTTTTTACACGCCATTTCCAGAATCCGACGTAACTTGACAAAATTGTAAGATCCATTTTATTTACTTCCATAAAATAGACAATCGGACTTACTTCGCCATTTAAAACTTGTTGTTTGGCATCGGCAATTCTTTCGTTTATTTCATCAATAGAATTAGAAAGTGCTATTGTTTTTGGTTCCCAACCTGTACTTAAGGTTGTGGTATAATTGCCATTTTCATCGGTTGCGTACAAAAGTTCTTTTACGTTGTTTTTCGTTAAATTACTTTTATCCTGAGGCACATTTTCTTTTTCCATAATGCATAATTATTAAAACTACACGAATAATTGTAGTAAAACCAAAACAGGTGCTATTTCTATTATAATTAAAAAGGCGAGATTTATGAAGGCTAAATTCTTGTGTTTTTTCATAAAGAAATAAATCATTTCTAAAAGTAGAAATAAAGAATAAGCTTGAATTAAAAAGAAGGCTAAACCGAAAAAGCCAATTTTTGGATTTAAATGTCTATTATATGGATTCGGATCGTATGTATAAGAACTATATGCAAAAATCCCTATAAATAGCAATGCAAATATTCCTATTCGAATTAGTAAATGATATAGAGGCTTTTTTATATACATTTTGAAATTTATTACTCAACAATTGAAACTGTTTTTTGAATGAACAAATTAATTTCGCATTCCAAGAGTATTTGGTCTTCAACAGAACTGTTACAGCTCATTGTGCATAAAGTGTAATCGTCGCCTACAAATTTTGAAACTAAAGTTGCTTTTGTAATTATAGTTTCGCCGACTTTTGGCAACGAATGAATTTTTACATTTTTTAAAGCACTTATAAATCCAATTACATTTACGTTTTCATTTTCTGTTCCATCTTCGTCAAAAAAATACTTTTTTCCAACTATAGAAGAACAAGTTTGTGCCGTATTTTCTATTAAACCTGCTTCGATAAAAACATTATTTTGAACAAAAATATTGTCTTCTTTTATCAAAAATATGGTTTCTACAAAGTTAGCATCAATATCCAAAATCAAATCCACCATAAGCATTGGCGCTCGGTGCGGTAAATAATTTTGTATGTCAACTCCCTTGTTCAAAATCATATCTTATTTGGCTAAAACGGTTTTCATTTGTCCGTTTGCAATTTCTTCGTTATTTAATTTTGTCACGATATTCACCAGAGTAATTCCAGCAAATTCTTGTAAAATGGTTACTTCAGATTGAATCGTGTCGTTTAATCGTGGCAATTTTTTAATTTCAATTTCTTTAATTGACCCGATATAGCCAGTTGGCGCAATTTCGTTTCTTAAAAAAAACTGATAACCTGTATGTAAAGCGACAGATTGTGCCATATGTTCGATTAAACCTGCTTCTAGAAAAATGCCATTTTTTACGAAAATATTTTCCTGCTGAATTTTTAAACCTGAAACCAAAGAAGTTTCCGTGTAAGAATGCATAGCATCAACCATTACAAAAGGAAACTTTTGAGGCAATAAATTTTCGACCGTTTCTTTTTCTAAAAGCGCCATTGTTTCCATTAGCAAACAGTTAAATACGCATACGCGAAAGAAAATCTTCCACTTTCTGGAACAGATAAAAGAATGTGATCTCCTTTTTTCAAGTTTCCTGAATTCATTAATTCTTCTAAAGCCAAATAAATTGAGGCAGAACCTACATTTCCAACTCTAGAAAGATTCATGAACCATTTATCATCGCTCATTCCGATTCCTTTTTCTGTTAATCCTTTCTTTAATCCTTCCACAAAGAAATTAGAAGAAACGTGAGGAATGAAATAAGTAATATCTCCAGATTTTATGTTGTTTTTATCCATTGCGTCTTTCATGCTTTCCGCACCTTTCGAAAGGATAAATTCATCTAATAATTTTACATCTTGTTTAATAGAGAAAACAGATTCGTTTAACCATTGTTCTGGTGCATAATCGCTCCAACCTTTGATTTCGCCGTTTTCTAATTTATCACCTCCAGCATACATGCAAGTTTCTAATTCGTAAGCATACGAAAAAGCTTCCATCCATTCGATTTTTAGTGAAATTGGTCCGCGTGGTTTATTTTCTAATAAAAAAGCTCCAGCGCCGTCTGAAAGCATCCAACGAAGAAAATCTTTTTTGAAAGCGATAATAGGTTGTTCTTCAAGACTTTTTAAGTTTTCTGCTTCGTGATTGTATTTTTGAGCATTCAGCCAAGTTGAAACTTTTTCAGATCCTGTGCAGATTGCATTTTTTGAGTTTCCAGATTTTATAGAAAGATAACCGAATTTTAAAGAGTTCATTCCCGCACAGCAAACCCCTGTTGAAGAATTTAATTCGACAGATTTATTTTTTAGCAAACCATGAACCATCGCAGCGTGCGAAGGAAGAAAAATATCCGGAGTTGAAGTTCCGCATGAAAGTACCTCTAAATCTTGAGGCGTAAAATTTTCGTCGAATAACGGTAAAATAGCATTTTTAGTTAATTCGGCATTGCTGTGAGTACTTTTTCCATCTTTATCAACAGCATAATATCGGCTTGTAATTTTATTATTGCGCAAAATAATACGTCTTGCTTTTGAAGCAGTATCGTTGATAAGACCTAAATAGGCTTCCATTTCGTCATTTGAAACAGCTTCGTTTGGCAAATATTTTGCAGCTTTTGTAATATATACTTCAAACATAATTTAAATTTCGTCTTCTAAACTCCCTGATAATATTGAGTTTCCTTTTTTATAGATTTTAACTTAAGCGGATAGGTAATAAGGTGCAATATATACACTATTGGTGAAATTAACCATATCGCAAGGAATAAATAAACATTAAATACTTTAAGCAGCTGTTTTCGGTTTTTTTGATTTTTATAAATGATGTTTGACCATTTATCAAAAATTTTATTGGCCGTTTTGTCAACAGTCACCAAATAGGAACTAATTTTTACAGCTCCTGCGTTTACTAATTTTGGCTGTAAATCGGCTAAATTATTATTGTTGAAAGAATCGAGCATGATTTCTCCAAACTGACTTGATTCTTGAATATCTTTTTCAGAAACTCCCGGAAGCGGAAATATACCTAAATATTTTTTCTTAACTCCAGAAAACATCCATTCTACAATTGTAATTACACTGATTAAATTTCCAACACGATCTACCAAAGCTACATTTCCAACTAAATTAGCGTTGGCTTCTTTCAGTAAAACTTTGACTTTTTCCTGCGCCATAATCCACATGTTTCTAGAACCGCTTATGGTAATAACAGGAGTATTGTTCAATAGTTTTTTGGCATCGTCACTTTTCAAAAATGAATTGATCGGAATTGAAGGAGATAAATACCAAACCTGATAATGAAATAAAACCAAATCAAATTTTGTATTTAAGATTTCCTCCGGAACTGGTTTTAATGCTGTTGGAATCTGTAAAAAAGATTCTGGAAAAGCATCAAAAAAAGAATCTTTGTTCCAAGGAAAAGGAAAAGGTTTTTCTAATTGTATTTCGTAAAAAGTAATATTTATTTCATCTGAATTTAGAAACGGTTTTGCAATGTTTTTTGCAATAGATTCTAATTGTCCAGATTGAGTATAATAAATTACGAGGACATTTTTCATTTGGGTGTCTGACTTTGGTGGTTAGCAAAAATAGGTAAATTTATTTAAACGAATTTTCTTATTTTGACTAACGTTTTTTTAGCCACAAATTCACGAATTATTCAAAATATAGCAGTGATGAACAATTTTGTTTAAATTATATCTACAAAAAGTTCCACAAATTGTCATTCAGGTAAGGATATAATTTTACGAAAAAAGAATTAGAAAAATTATCGGTGAAAATATTCGCTCAAAAACGGCAGTAGAATTCGTGAATTGCTTCATCAATTCGGGGCGGAGCTAAAAATAGCGTAGAAGAAAAACTTAATTTTTAATGTCGTTCC
The DNA here is from genome assembly GCF_014207905.1 of Flavobacterium notoginsengisoli. GTDB lineage: Bacteria > Bacteroidota > Bacteroidia > Flavobacteriales > Flavobacteriaceae > Flavobacterium > Flavobacterium notoginsengisoli_A. Next base: position 657,524 of record NZ_JACHLB010000001.1, read on the forward strand.
AAAAATCAAAATAATTAAACCATTGCAAAGGATATTGCTTTAAAATGCTTTCTACACTTTTTACATATTCTTTCAAAAGTCCTTTTTCGTCGCGGTGTTTTACTTCTGCTTCTCTTGCGTATAAATGATAATGAAGATTTGGTTCTTTCATTACATAAACAAAAACAACCGGAACTTTAAGTCTTGATGCAATTAAGAATGGACCAGCCGGAAAGTTGGCTTCTTTACCCAAAATGGTTTCTGATAAAGATTTTGTTCCTTCAAAATAACGATCGCCTGTAAAACAAATCAATTCATTATTAGCCAAAGCAGCGTTGATCTCAAAAATATGAGAGAGATCTTCTTTGATAATGATAAATTTTACGGTTGGTTTTTTAGAAATGCTTTCCAAATAATTCTTAATGGCAGAATGTTCTAAATCTGTAGTGACCAAATTGATTTGAAAGTCTAAATCAATATCTGCAAAAAAATGTTCTGCAATTTCAAAATTTCCGACATGCGCACTAATTAATACGCCACCTTTTTTTTCTGCAAGTAATTTTTTGAGTGTTTCGATTCCGTCAAATTCGTAAGTGAATTTGTTTCGTAAACCAGCAGAAATCGAAACTTTATCAATAATGGTTTGTCCAAAAGTGTAGTAACTTTTGAAAACCATTTTTTTTGATTTAAAATAGGAATACTGTAGCCTTTCTTTAAAATAATAAAAGATGGCTTTGTTGCTTTTTCTTAGAAATAAAAAATAATAGGAAGCTACAAAATAAAGTAAGGTATAGGCTGCTTTTACACCCGCTTTCTGAATTAAAAAAACGAATATTCTATAACCTAAAACAGTTCCTTTGGATTTACCATCCCATTGACTCATTTAAGCTGATTTGGCTTTTATTTTGGTTTCGATAAGGTCGTAGAAACTTTGAAAATCAGAAATTCCAACAAAATCTGCTTCAACTAGTTTTACACCATAGTTTTCTTCAATTGAAACAACTAAGTCAACATAATCAAGACTATCTAACCCAAGTGTATCTTTTAAATTAGCATTTGGTTCAATGTCGTCATTGTCTACTTCAAATTCATCAACTAAAAAACCATTTATTTTTGCTATAATATCTTCTTTATTCATCGTTCAATTTAAACTTTTTAACCACCAACGCAGAGTTGGTTCCTCCGAAACCGAAAGAATTCGACAAAAATATGTCAAATTTTTTGTTTAACGTAGTTTTAACTAAATTTAATTTTGAAGCATCTTCATCAGGATTTTCTAAATTGATGTTTGGCGCGATGAAATCGTTCTGCATCATTAAGATAGAGTAAATAATTTCGCTTGCTCCCGCCATCCAACATTCGTGTCCTGTCATCGATTTTGTTGAACTTATATAAGGATTTCTTTCACCAAAAACTTCAAAAATGGCTTTTGCTTCGTTGGCATCACCAACAGGAGTTGAGGTTGCGTGAGCATTTATGTACTCAATATCTGATGCTTTTAAGTTGGCTTCGTCTAAAGCTCGTTTCATCGCTGTTGCAGGACCTTCAACGTTTGGAGTAGAAATATGGCCACCGTTAGATGAAAATCCGTAACCGACAATTTCTGCAATAATATTGGCACCACGAGCAATAGCAGATTCGTAACTTTCTAAAATTAATGTTGCACCACCGCCACTCGGAATTAATCCGTCACGACCGGCATCAAAAGGTCTTGAAGCTTTTTCGGGATCGCTTTCTCGATTAGAAAAAACGCCTAATCCGTCAAAACTGCTCATGGCATATTTATTAATTTCCTGAGCACCACCAGTAATTATAATATCTTGAAAACCGCTTTTGATTAAAAAATAAGCCAATCCGATAGAATGAGAACCGCTGGCACAAGCCGCACTAACCGTTAAATTGATTCCTCGAAGTTTAAAAATCGTAGAAAGATTCATGGTTACGGTAGAATTCATTGACTTGAAAATCGCACCAGAACCAATTAAGGCAGTATCTTTTTTCTCGCGGACAATATCAGTAGCGTCAATAATGGCTTTAGAAACACTATCATTTCCGTACATAATACCAACTTCGTGCTCATCGAAAAAAGCATCGTCAATATTAGCATTTTTTAGCGCTTCTATAGTAGCCATATAAGCATATTCGGTTTCTTCACCAATGCTCATACGTTGTCTTCTTGTCAATAAATTTTTTAAATCGGCTTTTGGAACCATTCCGGTCAAAGCAGATTGGAAACCAAATTCTTTACGTTCAGCATCAAACTGAATACCAGATTTTCCTTCATATAACGAATCTTTTACTTCGTCTAAAGAAGTTCCGATGCAAGAATAAATTCCCATTCCAGTAATTACAACTCGTCTATTCATGGTCTTTCAAAAGTAATTTTTTATCCTTAAAGTGTTATTTTTTTAATCTCGCAAAGACGCAGAGTTGCAAAGTTTCTTCTTTTTTTAAGTTTTAATTAATAAAACCTTTGCGACTCTGCGTCTTTGCGAGCAATTTTCTATGTTTAAAAAACTTAAAATAATCTCGTAAACGTAGTATTCTTTAAGAATATATTCCGCCGTTAATATTGATAATTTCTCCTGTAATATAACTTGCTTTTTTAGAAATCAAAAAGCTTACCAAATCTGCAACTTCTTCGGCTTCGCCAAAACGATTTACCGGAATAAGTTTTAGTAATTCTTTTTCGTCCAATTCACTAGTCATATCCGTTTTAATAAAACCTGGAGCAACAGCATTTACCGTAATATTTCTTTTGGCAACTTCTTGCGCCAATGCTTTTGTAGCGGCAACAATAGCGCCTTTTGCAGCCGAATAATTAGTTTGTCCTGCAGTTCCTTTTACTCCAGAAACAGAAACGATGTTTACAATTCGGCCGTATTTATTGCGAAGCATTTTTTGAATAAAAAATTGCGTTACATTAAAGAATCCGTTTGTACTTGTATTCATTACGCTGTTCCAGTCTTGCGGTGTCATCCACATAAAAAGACCGTCTTTTGTAATTCCTGCATTATTTACAATCGCTTCAACCAGTTTTTCAGGATTTTCTTCCTGCCATTTGGTTAGAACGTTTTGCACTTGTTCGAAATCGGCAACATCAAAACCTAAAATTTCTCCTGTTGCACCTAATTTCTCAATTTCTTGTAATGTTTCTTCGGCAGCTGTTTTATTCGAATGATAATTGATCAGAATATGATAATCGGATTCTACGGCTAATTTTTTACAAATAGCACTTCCAATTCCTCTCGAACCGCCTGTTACTAATACACATTTCATTTAATGTAGGTTTTATTTTTATTTGTCATAAATGAAACCGCTTTACAGAACGCAATTTCATTTATGCAAATTTTATAATTTATTTGGAGGTAAATATTATTTCTTTTTTTTCGGTGCTGGTTTTGCCGCTGGTTTTTTTGCAACAGCTTTAGTTTCCTCTTTTGGTTTTTCAGCAGGAGCTGCAACTGGCTGAGGTTTTTCTGTACTCTTAGAAAATAATTCAGCATTTTCAAACCATTGATTGGCTAAAACTGTTCCGTCTGGTTTAAGAAATCCCCATTTTCCTTCGTTTTTAACTCTTGCAACACCACTGATAAATCCTTTGTCTTGTTGTGTAAACATCGCAATAATGGCATTGGTAGTAATACCGTATTGTGTTGGAATGACCAATTTTCCAGATTCGTTGATAAATCCCCAATTGCTTTCTTTAACTGGAGCTAATCCGTTTGTACTGAAAACTTCTGCATCGCTGTAAGTTGGCTCAATTACAAATTTTCCTTCTGGATTAATAAATCCCCATTTTTTTCCAACTAAAACTGGAGCTAAATTTTTTGAGAAAGCTTTTCCTTTATCATAAATAGGAAGAATTACCCAATTTCCTTTCAAATCGATATAACCAATTTTTCCGTTTTTCTTAGCATAAGTTAAATCTTGAGTTTCGAAATCCCAGATTTTTTCAGCTCCATCAACCGGAGTAAATTTTCCTCCACTTACTAATCCGAAAGTTTTATCTTTTCTAGCCCAAGTTGTTCCTTTAAAATAATTTCCGATTTCAGCATAAGCAGGTTCAACTAGTTCCTTTCCGTTAGTATCGATAATTCCCCAGTTTTTGTTTAATTCTACTCTTGCGTAACCATTTTCAAAAGGTTTGATTTGATCGTATTTTGGTTCCAGAACAACAGTCATTTTGTTGTTAATTAAACCCACTTTATTGTTTTGTCTGATGAACGCAACACCGTCATTAAAATCAAAAACTTTGTCAGAGGTAGGCGCTTTTTGGATTTCACCTTTAGTATTAATATAAACCCACTCTTTATCTTTTTGTACAACAGCAATTCCGTTGTTAAAATCTTTAGCATCTTTAAAGTCTGCTGGAATTACCCAAGTTCCTTTAGTATCGATGAAACCCCATTTTCCGCCATTTTCTACAGCAGCCAAACCTTCAGAAAAACTTCTAGCCGATTTGTATTGTGGTTCGATTTTAAAAGATCCGTCTTTAGAAAGATATCCAATTTTGGAGTTCTTTTTAACTAATGCCAATTCTTGACTATTAACAAATTGAATACTTACCAGCAGCAAAAAAATAAGTGTCTTTTTCATGATTTTAAAAATTCAATGTTTAACGATTAAAAAACTAAAACTCTTTGGGGCAAATTTGTATATCAATTTTTAACTGTTGATCAAATAATCTTTAACTTTTTGAACAAAAGGATACATTACTTGATCTTCTTTAAATGTTGGAATTATATTTCTGATATCATCGTACCATTTTTTAGTAACAGATGAAATTTTTCCTTTTTGATCTAAATAATCAATTGCCTGAGCGATTGTGATTAATTCGATTGCTAAAACTTCGAATGAGTTTTCAATTACTTTTGCTGTCATCACCGCAGCATTTGTTCCCATACTTACAATGTCTTGATTGTCATTGTTGTTTGGAATACTGTGAACGTACATTGGATTTGATAATGTCTGACTTTCTGCAGTAGTTGAAGTTGCAACGAACTGAACACCCTGCATTCCGAAATTGAATCCTAAAGTTCCTAAGTTCACAAATGGAGGAAGCAATTCATTAATTTTTGAATTTAATAAATAATTCAATTGACGTTCTGCCAACATCGTTAATTTAGTGATAACGATTTTCAGTTTATCCATTTCTAGCGAAATATAATCTCCGTGGAAATTTCCTCCGTGGTAAACGTGCTGGTTTTTTACATCAATAATTGGGTTGTCGTTTGCTGAGTTAAATTCGTCTTCCAAAATAGAAGCGACATTATTAATGGTTTCTAAAACCGGACCCAAAATTTGAGGAACACATCTTAGTGAATAATATTCCTGAACTTTTTCTTTGAAGATTTCTTCGGTGTTTTCACCAGAATATAAATGGTCTTCTCTTTTACGGATTAAAGTACTGTCAGAAAGATTTTTTCTCATTCTTTCTGCCACTTCCTGCTGTCCTTTATGACGTTTCGTTTGATTTAATTCCTCAGAAAAATGATCGTCGTAAGCTTGTACTAATTCGTTGATTGCACATGAAGCTTTTAACGACCAGTCTAATAATTTTTGTGCGTAATGCACATTTACAACGCCAATTCCCGTCATTACAGAAGTTCCGTTGATTAACGCCAAACCTTCTCTAATTTCTACTTGAATTGGTTTTAAACCTTCGATTTCGAAAACTTCTGGAGTTGGTCTTCTTTCTCCTTTATAAAAAACTTCGCCTTCGCCAATTAAAACTAATGCTAAATGCGATAATTGCACTAAGTCACCACTTGCTCCAACGCCACCATGTTCAAAAATTAAAGGCGTAATATCTCTATTGATTAATTCTGCCATTAAATGAATAACAGAAGAATGAACTCCTGAATTTCCTAAAGAAAGAGTATTTAATCTTGCTAAAATGGCCGCTTTTGCACATTCTGGATTTAAAGGTTTCCCTGTTCCAGAAGAGTGGCTTCTAATTAAATTATATTGCAGTTGAATTTGATCTGACTCTTTAATTCTGTATTGAGCCATCGGACCAAAGCCAGTATTGACTCCGTAGATTACTTTGTTTCCTGAGAATTCTTTCAAGAAATTAAAACTTTCGTTCACTCGATTTAAAACCACATCGCTTATGGCAACTTTATTTTTACCAAAAATTATGGCTTCAAATTCTGCTAAACTTAAATATTCATTTATTGTATTCATCAAATCTATTTTGGTTGCGCTAATTTAATTTTATTTATCAAAATAATTGTAGTTATTTTGATGATGGCAAATGTAGGTTAATTAATGATAATAATTCTAATATGACAAAGGAGTTTGTTGATGTTTTAGTGATTGGTGCAGGACCATCTGGATGTGTTTCGGCATCTTACTTGTTTAAAAACAATGTTAAGGTTAAGGTTGTAGAAAAACAAAAGTTCCCGAGACTTGTTGTTGGTGAAAGCCTTATTCCGCGTGTAATGGACCATTTTGCTGAGGCAGAATTGTTTGAAGCGCTTGATGCCATGAACTTCGAGAAAAAATTAGGAGCTCGTTTTATTAGAGGCGAAGAAATCTGCAATTTCGATTTTAGCAAGAAATTTGGAGAAGGCTGGGATTGGACTTGGCAAGTTCCAAGAGCTGATTTTGATAACACAATGGCGCAGGAAATTATCAGAAAAGGAATTGATTTGGAATTTGAATCAGAAGTTTTGGAAGTTTCTTTTGAAGGAAAAAATTCAAAAACCATTGTAAAAGATAAAGATGGAAATCTGAAAGAAATTCACGCTAAATTTATTATCGACTCAAGCGGATACGGACGTGTTTTGCCAAGACTTTTAGATTTGGATACGCCATCAAAATTAGATCCGCATTCTTCTATTTTTACGCATGTTAAGGATATAAACAGAGAAGAAGGTGTAGAAGGAACTCAAATTTCTTTTGATATTCTAGAAACTGAAGTCTGGCTTTGGGTAATTCCATTTTCTAACGGAAATACAAGTTTAGGAGTTGTTGGTCCGACAGATTTCATCAATTCACTTTCTGAAAATAAAGACAATGCCGAGGCTTTGAAAAATGCGATTCAGAAGTCTGATTATTATATTAAAAGATTCGCAGGAACAGAATTTTTGTTTGAGCCAGTTAAATTAGAAAACTATTCTAGAGCTGTAAAAAGAATGTATGGAGATGGTTTTGCTTTAACAGGAAACAGTTCTGAATTTTTAGATCCAGTTTTCTCTTCAGGAGTAGCTTTTGCAACAGAATCAGGAATGTTGGCAGCAAAATTATATTTAAAAGAATCACAAGGAATTCCTGTTGATTGGGAAGTGGAGTTTACGCAATATATGAAACGCGGAATTGCTGTTTTCACCACTTATGTACAAGAATGGTACACAGGGAATTTACAAACGCTGTTTTTCCACCAGCCTGAAAATCCTGAAGTAAAAGAAAAAATATGTGCTGTTTTAGCAGGTTATGTTTGGAACGAAGAAAATTCGTTTGTCAAAAAACATGATCATGTAATTGCGAATATGGCGTATTTATTAAATATGCAAAAAGAACAAAGCCCTGAATAATCAGGGCTTTTTTTTATAAAAACAATTTATTTTGTGAATTCATTCCATTAGGAATGTCTGGTCGGTAGAAATTAAATTTGAATTGTGATAATACGTTCCGTAGGAAAGTTTGATTAATGGATATGTATATTATTTCCGTATATCAAATGTCCCTACAGGACATAATGCAAAATGGCAATATTTTTTTCTACCGACCAGATATTCCTACGGAATATGAAATAATATTTTTATTTCGTTTTCTTTATAATAAGTTTAGACATCGATTTTGCCGTTTTTGCATAACCTTCTCCAAGTCGAGATTCGTTGCTAAAGTTGCTTCCCCATTGGTCTCCAGGAGCTTCATCACTTGTAATTTCTAACAACACATTTGATTTATTAGCGGAGTCAACAAATTTTAGGTTTGTTGTAACTTTTGCAGGTTGTTTCATAATTCCTGCGTCCCAGCCAGGGAAAAGCCAAACTGTTTTTACAATAAGTGTATAAGGCGTTTTTAAACCTTCTTGAAAATTTAAATCTTTTTTCTCTTTGGTTAAAACGGTATTTGCAATTTCTAAAAATTTAGGTGTCCAGATTTGGTCTTTTGCTGCGATCCATTTTTTCTCCCAGATATTACCGTTTCCTTTTGCTTTTTTATCTAAATCGGCTTTGTGTTCTTGAACGTATTGTGCTTCAGGCATTTTTTCTTTCATCATAGTAAAATCACTATAATCGAATATTACATTGACTTCTTTTTGGTCTTTTAAAAAGTCAAAATTTCCTTGAACAACATTCATATCCTGAGCAAATATTACTCCTGAAATAAAAAAGCATGCGATAATTAGTTTTTTCATTTGTTGATTAATTAAGGTTAATTTTCAATAATTTAAAATTAATTAAAAACATTAATAAACAACATATTACGTGTTAAAATAAAATTACCATTTGGTAGTAAAACAAAAATAGGATTTCAATTTTGAAATCCTATTTTTTTATTTTTTGAATGAACAGTTGAATTTTACAATCCAAATATTTTATCCATTAAAATCCATTTTTGTCCCGGTTTTGCCCAAGGTAAAGCTTGTTGGAATTTCCACATTAATGTTTCCCATTCCTGAACTTTTTCGTTTGCAGCATCAGCCATATCTTTCTTTTCGAAAGTAAAATCGGCGTCCGCTTCGATAATCATGAACAATCGGTTTCCGGTGCAGTAAATATCCAGAACTTCAATTCCAGAATCTTGAATGCTTTTTTTAATTTCTGGCCATACATTTTCATGCAGTTCTTTGTATTCTGCAATTAAATCTGCATCATCTTTTAGATCTAAAGCCAGATAGAATTTTTGTGTTGCCATAATCTAAATTTATCCTTGGTAAGCTACAGCAGTTTGTTTGCTTGTACCTAAACCTTCAATTCCTAATTCGATTACGTCACCCGCTTTAATGTAAATTGGATCTGGTTTAATTCCTAATCCAACTCCTGGAGGTGTTCCTGTACTGATTACATCGCCAGGAAGCAATGTCATAAACTGACTTAAATAATGCACTAAAAATGGAATTTTGAAAATTAAATTTGAAGTATTGCTGTTTTGGAAAGTTTTTCCGTTAACCGTAAGCCACATTTTTAGATTGTTTACATCGCCAACTTCGTCTGGAGTTGCCATAATTGGTCCAAGAGGAGCGAAAGTATCAGAACCTTTTCCTTTTGCCCATTGTCCGCCTCTTTCGATTTGGAATGCTCTTTCGCTGTAATCATTCAAAAGGCAATATCCTGCGATATAGTTTGGTGCATCTTCTTCAGAAACATAGCTTGCTTTTTTGCCTACAACAAATGCTAATTCTACTTCCCAGTCTGTTTTTTCACTGTTTTTTGGAATGATCAAATTGTCATTTGGTCCGCATAAAGAAGTGGTTGATTTGAAGAAAATAATTGGTTCTTCTGGAATTGCAGCACCAGTTTCTTCGCAGTGATCTACGTAATTTAATCCAATGCAGATAATTTTTGATGGACGCGCAACTGGCGAACCTAAACGTACTGAATCGCTTACTTCTGGTAAAGATGGATTATTTTTTAAGGCTTCTTCTAATTTTGCTAAACCGTCATTTTCAAAAAAAGCTTCGTTGTAATCTGTTACAATAGACGAAACATCGTATCTTTTTTCATTTAGTAAAACTCCTGGTTTTTCCTTTCCTTCTTCTCCGAATCTAATAAGTTTCATATTTTAATTTTTTAGTAATGTGTATTTTTTTTTAGCCACAGATTTAAAAGATTAAAATGATTTCTTTAGGTTGTCACCCTGAGCGAAGTCGAAGGGCGTTCCAATTGGACGTGGGCTTCGACTTCGCTCAGCCTGACAGCATTTATGATATAAAAATCCTTTTAATCTTTTAAATCTGTGGCAAAATAAATTTTTAGTTGTTTAATTTGATAAAACCACCATCAATTGGGTAGTCTGAACCTGTGATGAAAGACGATTCGTCACTGCATAAGAATAAAGCTAAAGTTGCAATTTCTTCTGGTTTTCCCATACGGCCGATTGGCTGTGATTGTGATAGTTTTTCGAAAATTTCTTCTTCTTTTCCAGGATAATTTTTAGCAATAAATCCGTCTACAAAAGGCGTGTGAACTCTCGCTGGAGAAATAGAATTACATCTGATTTTATCATTCAAATAATCTTTTGCAACCGATAAAGTCATTGCCATAACCGCTCCTTTTGCAGTAGAATAAGCAAAACGATCTGGAATTCCAACCCAGCTTGCAATAGAAGCTAAATTCAGGATAACTCCTCCGCCAGAACTTCTAAGCGCTGGAATCGAAGCGTGAAGACAGTTGTAAACTCCTTTTACATTTACATTCATAATACGATCAAAATCAGCTTCAGCCGTTGTGTCTACTTTTCCAACGTGAGCAATTCCTGCATTGTTTACCAAAATATGGATATTTCCGATTTTCTCAAAAGTTGATTTTACCTGCTCGTGGTTTGAAACATCGCAAGCGTGAGCAAAAACATTTCCGCCAGCAGATTTAATTTCTTCAACCGTTTCTTTTGCGCTTTCTTCTGTTAATTCTAAAACGTGAACTTCTGCACCTTGTTTAGCAAATAAAACAGAAATCGCTCTTCCGATTCCGCTTCCGCCTCCAGTGATAATTGCTTTTTTATTTTGTAATGAAAACATTTTATATAATTTTTTTAAAGTTATTTTTAATTGAGTCTTTTACAAAGATACGCCGCGTTTCCACGGAATAAAATCGTCTTGATTTAATTGTACTGCTTTCGGAATAATTTCGCCGCTTGCCGCTTTGATGCAATATTCTAAAATTTCCTCGCCCATTTCTTCAATAGACTTTTCACCACTGATAATTGGTCCGCAGTCAATATCGATAATATCTTTCATTCGGGTTGCCAAAACCGAATTTGTAGCTACTTTAATAACTGGACAAACCGGGTTTCCTGTCGGAGTTCCTAATCCCGTTGTAAACAAAATTAAAGTCGCTCCAGAAGCCGCTTTTCCAGTCGTCGCTTCTACGTCATTTCCTGGCGTACAAACCAAACTTAATCCAGGTTTTGTAACCAATTCGGTATAATCCAAAACATCAACAACAGGTGAAGTTCCGCCTTTTTTGGCTGCTCCTGCACTTTTGATCGCATCCGTAATTAATCCATCTTTTATATTTCCCGGAGAAGGATTCATATGGAAACCAGAGCCTACTTTATGCGCTAGTTCATCATAAGATTCCATTAAATCAATAAATTTTCTAGCTTTATCTTCAGTAATACATCTGTCAATTAAATTTTGTTCGGCACCGCATAATTCTGGAAATTCTGCCAAAAGAATTTTTCCGCCTAAAGCGACAACCAAATCAGAAGTATAACCCACAGCAGGATTTGCAGAAACACCGCTGAAACCATCGCTTCCACCACATTTTACACCAATGCATAAATCGCTTAAAGGCGCATCGGTTCTCTCGTATTGATTGATTTCAATTAAACCTTCAAAAGTTTTTTTGATGGCATTTGTAATCAGTACTTCTTCGCTTTCTGTTTGTTGCTGTTCAAAAATAAACAACGGTTTATCAAAATCAGGGTTTTGTCTTTTTACATCATTTACAAAATCCTGAACTTGTAAATGCTGACATCCTAAACTCAAAAGCGTGATTCCGCCAACATTCGGGTGATTCGCATAAGAAGCCAATAAAGCGCTCAAAGTAGAAGCATCCTGACGCGTTCCGCCGCAACCACCTTGGTGATTTAAGAATTTAATTCCGTCCACATTTTCAAAAACACGTTTGTTTTTTGGAGTCGGATTCAATTCAATATTGATATCGTTTATATCATTTCCGTTCAAATAACCCTGAAGTAATTCGTGCGTAAATTGATTGTATTTGTCTGTTACAGCATAACCCAATTGCTTGTGTAAAGCCTCTTTGATTACGTCCAAATTTCTGTTTTCACAAAAAACAGTCGGGATAAAAAGCCAGTAATTAGCCGTTCCAACGCGTCCGTCTTTTCTTTTGTAACCTTTAAAAGTTCGGTTTTCAAATTTAGAAACATCAGGAGCATTCCATTCATAAGAAGCATTTCTGTAGGCATAAGGATCTGCAGCATGTTTTAAGTTTTCGGTCGTCATTAAACTTCCTTTTGCCACATCGTTTTGCACTTTTCCAACCAAAACGCCGTACATATTCACTTCTTCTCCCTGCTTCATGTCTTGCATGTAGAATTTATGTTTGGCTTTGATGAGGTCTTGTAAAACGTAAGATTCGTTCTCAAAATGTATGGTTTCACCTTTTTGTAAGTCGGTTAAGGCAACCAATACATTATCATCTGGATGCAGTTTTACAACCAGTTTTTTTGTGTTATTCTCAGACATTGTGTTGTTGTTTTTTTCTTTTTTTTGATGTCGTTGCTTTCATTCTATAACATTTTAATCTTCTGATTTTGTATAGAATTCGGGCATTTAACGAAAAATAAAATTAGCCTTTTTACCTATTCCTTAATAGTCTAATATTATCTGTATCTAATCTTTAATTATCTTTGCAGAATGAAATTGGAACAAACCAAAATAGCGTCTTATCTCAACACCAAAGTTTCGGTGCTGAATCGTATTGAACCTTTTTTTCAAGCGCCGTTTCATTCGCATCCGGAATTGGAATTGGTTTATGTGAAAGAGAGTTACGGAAAACGAATTATCGGAAATTCGGTAATGCCGTTTGAGCCTGGTGATATGGTTTTTTTAGGTTCGGATATTCCGCATGTTTGGCTGAATGATGAAAAATATTATCAGGGAATTGAAGATTTAAGAGCCAATTCGATTGTTGTATATTTTCATAAAGATATTTTTGGTCCGACTTTTTACGAATTAAAAGAAACTCAAAAAATCAACGAACTTTTTTTTCAGGCAGGAAAGGGAATTTCGATTATCGGAAAGACCAATAAACAGATTGCGAAAAAACTGGAGAAATTAGTTGCTAAAAAAGACTTTGAAGTTATCGTCGGACTTTTTGAGATTTTGTCTATTCTTTCTGAAAGTCAGGATACGATTTACATTAATGATGAAATTTATTCTCTGATGCAGAAGGATGCAAAAGTTGACCGTCTGTCGGAGGTTTTTCAATATGTAAATAAAAATTTCAAACGAAATATAGCTTTAAGCGAAATTGCCGCTGTCGCGAATATGACGCCGACTTCTTTCTGCCGAATGTTTAAAGTAAAAACAAAGAAAAATTTTGTGGACTATTTGCACGAAATCCGAATTTCGAATGCCTGTAAATTGCTGTTGGAAACCGATAAAAGTATGTCTGAGATTGCGTATGAATGTGGTTATAAAACGGCATCGGATTTTAATAAACTCTTCAAAAAGGTTAAGGGAATTACTCCTTCGGATTTTAAAAATAACGCTAAGGTTAGTTTTGCCACAGATTATAAAGATTAGAAATGATTTTAAAATCCTGTTTTGTCGGGCTGAGCGAAGTCGAAGCCCACGTCCAATTGGAGCGCCCTTCGACTTCGCTCAGGGTGACAAACTAAAACAAATCTTTTTAATCCTTATAATCTGTGGCTAAAAAATTAAATAGATCTATCTAAATGTGTATAACCTCCGTCAACATAAATAATCTGTCCAGTAGTGTGGCTTGATTTTTCAGATAATAAGAAAACCACCATATTTGCGATTTCCTCAGCGGTTGTCATTCTGTTTTCTAACGGAATATTTTTAGTGATTGCAGCTAGCTTTTCTTCTTTGTTTTCAAAAGTATTAATCCATGTTTCGTAAAGTGGAGTGTAACATTCAGCTACAATTACAGCGTTTACACGAATGCTGTATTTCAGCAATTCAACCGCCCATTCTCTGGTTAAAGCATTTCTTCCACCGTTTGAAGCAGCATAAGCTGAGGTTCCGCCTTGACCGGTTTCGGCAGTTTTTGAACCGATGTTTACAATTGCTCCTTTTGATTCTTTCAAATATGGAAGAGCATGTTGTGCCATTAAATAATAGTGCACTAAATTTTTATGAAGCGAAGCAGCGAAATCTTCATAATTTCCGCTTTCTAATCCAACACCGTCATTAACGCCGGCATTGTTTACCAATCCGTCGATTCTTCCGAATTTTGCGATTACGGCTTCAACGGCTTTTTTGCAGTCTTCAGGTTTGGTTAAATCGGCAGCAACTTGGTGCGCTTCTTTTCCAATGGCTTTTAATTCTTCTACGGCTTTGATGTTGTCATTTTCGTTACGTCCAACAATAAACGGAATTGCATTTTCTTCGGCTAAAACCTTAACGATTCCTAAACCGATTCCTTTTGCACCTCCCGTAACGATAATGATTTTTTGGGTTAATGATAACTGCATGGTATTTATGTATTATAATTTGAAATTCTGTTTATTTCTTTTTGCCACAGATTATAAGGATTAAAAAGATTGTTACTCTACTGTTTGTCAGGCTGAGCGAAGTCGAAGCCCGATTCCAATTGGAGCGCCCTTCGACTTCGCTCAGGGTGACAATGTAATTCATTAATCTTTTAAATCTGTGTCATATATTTTATTGAATAGATTTCTCTTTAAAAATTTACAGCTGTTGTTCATGACAAACAACAGCTGTAAAAATAGAGAGAATAGAACTGATAATTTATTACCAGAACTTAACGTAAAGCGCAACAATAATCAACATCGTAATTACGATTAAGACAGTTGTTTGCGGTTTAACTTTAAACATTCCAGGCTCAGTCTCGAATGCTTTAGGGTTTACTTTTGGCCCAGCAAAACTTATCAAGATCATCGCAAGCATTGTGAAGAAGAATGATAATCCCATACAGATATGGAAAGGAATTTCGAAAGCTCCTTTTCCGTTAGGGTAAGCTGTGTATAAAAGTGTATCGTGTCCAAATAAAGCTGGAGCATATTCGTTGAATAAAACAGATAATAAGAATCCTAAGATTACCCCAACGATTGCAGCTGTTCCTGTAGTTCTTTTCCAGAACATACCTAAGAAGAACATGGCAAAAACTCCAGGGCTAATGAATCCAGTGTATTTTTGGATGTATGTAAATCCACCAACACCACCAATTCCAAGAACGTCATTCCATGTAAATAGAACAGCTAAAAGCATTGCAGCAAAAACGGCAAGTCTACCAATGTTTACTTGTTGTTTCTCACCAGCATCTTTTTGAATGTATTTTTTATGAACGTCTAATGTGTAGATTGTAGAAATACTGTTTACTTTACCCGCTAAAGACGCTACAATTGCAGCAGTCAAGGCAGCAACAGAAAGTCCTTTTAATCCAGTTGGAAGGAATGTTAATACAGCAGAGTAAGCTCCGTCTTTTCCTCCAACTAATTGTGGTAAATGTCCGTTTGTATATAAAACGTAAGCTGCAATACCAGGAAGCATTACGATAAGAGGCATTAATAATTTTAACATACCAGCAAATAAAATTCCTGTACGAGCCGTTTGTAAGTCAGCACCAAGAGCTCTTTGCGTAATGTATTGGTTACATCCCCAGTAGTTTAAGTTGATGATCCAGATACCAGCAGCGTAAGATAACAATCCTGGGAAAGTTAAATATTTATCGATTTCAAGCTGTGTAGAAGTTGCAGTTGGTTTTGGAATAATCATTTTGAAATGCTCAGGAGCTTCTGTCATTAACACTTTAAAACCTTCAATAGCACTGCTGCTAATTCCTAATTTTTCTCCAACAGTTACCAATGCAATGTAAGAAGTTACCAAACCTCCAATGATTAATACAGCAACCTGAATAACGTCTGTGTAAGCCACAACTTTCATTCCTCCAAGAGAAATAAATAATGCGAAAACTGCAAGACCGATCATGATTGCGTGCAGATATTCTCCACCAGCAAGACCATTAATAGCAACTGCTCCTAAATATAAGATTGAAGTTAAGTTTACAAAAACATACAAAAACAACCAGAAAACTGCCATAATCAAAGCAGTAGATTCGTTGTAACGTGTTTTTAAGAACTGAGGCATCGTGTAAATCTTGTTTTTAAGATAAACAGGGATAAACCATACAGCTACGATAATAAGCGCAATAGCAGCAAGCCATTCGTAAGCAGCAACAGCGATTCCTAAGAAGAAACCTTCACCACTCATACCGATGAATTGTTCTGCAGAGATGTTAGAAGCAATAAGAGAAGCTCCAATTGCCCACCATGTTAAATTTCCTTCAGCCAAAAAGTAAGCTTTAGCATCTTGTTCGTCTTGTTTACGTTTGCGGTAAACCGTGTAACCGTAGACCGAAACTACGATAAAATAGATAATAAAAACCGCATAATCTGCGAAAGCGAGGTTTTGGTTCATTGTTAGTAGTATTTTAAATAATTATTATAGGGTTAAATTTGTTTATTTGGTTTTATGCTTTATAATCTTATTAAAAATGCAAGATGTGTTTTATTTCCGTTATTTTTTTATGAAAATAAAAGTGGAAGCCAAATGTAAAATAAAAATTTAGAAATCAACTATCAGCAAATGTGTTTTTTACATTTATCTGACGGTAATTCTGTTAAATTTTTACTTTTTTGACTTCTTTCATCTTATAATTCTTAAGCTTTAACCAGACTTTTATAATGCACTTCTGATAATTGTCTCAAAATTTCGGCACTTTTTTCAGGTGTAATATCACGCTGCGATTCGCCCATCATTTCGTACCCAACCATGAATTTCTTTACCGTTGCCGATCTTAACAATGGCGGGTAAAAATGCATGTGGAAATGCCATTCTGGATGATCCAAACCGTCTGTTGGAGATTGGTGAATTCCTGATGAATACGGGAAAGAAGTATTAAATAAATTATCATACTTCGTAGTCAATTGCTTTAAGATTTTAGCGAAAGATTTGCTTTCTTCAGCTGTAAAATTCGTGATTTTGTTAACCGCCCTTTTGCTCACAATCATCGTTTCATAAGGCCAGATTGCCCAAAAAGGAACTAAAGCCACAAAATGATCATTTTCGATAACGATTCGTTCTCCAGCTTTTAATTCAGCAGTAACATAATCTTCCAAAAGCGTTCTTTTGTTTTTATCGTAGTAAGATTTTAAGCTGTTTTGTGTTTTTTCAACCTGAGTCGGAAGCGAAGACTGAGCCCAAATTTGTCCGTGCGGGTGCGGATTGCTGCATCCCATTACACTTCCTTTATTTTCAAAAATCTGAACGTGATTGATGAATTTTATATTTCCTAAATCAGTGTATTCTTTCTGCCACGTTTTAATAATGTTTTCAATATCTGCAATCTCCATTTCTGGTAAAGTCAAATCGTGTCTTGGAGAAAAACAAACCACTCTCGAAATTCCTTGTTCTGGTTTTGCTTTAAAGAAAGTATGTTTGATATCGTCTTCAAAAATAATTTCGTCCTGTTTCATGGCAGCAAAATCATTTTCAAAAACAAAACTGCTTTCATATGCTGGATTATTTACACCATTAGCGCGAACATTTCCCGGACACAAATAACAAGTCGGATCATATTTTGGAAGCTGTTCTGTTGAAATTGTTTCATTTTGCCCTTGCCAAGGACGTTTTGCACGATGTGGCGATACTAATACCCATTCGTTAATTAATGGATTGAAGCGTCTGTGCGGATCTTCGTTAATGTCAAAATTTTTCATTGTAGTGTGTTGTGGTATTAAAGTAGCGTTGTTCCGTTTGAGATTTTTACATCATAGAATTTTAATTCAATTCCAAATGTATCTAAATAAAGCTTAGAGAACTTACGCTTAACATCATTTTCATGTCCTTTTTTAACTAAATTGATAGTACAGCCGCCAAAACCACCGCCCATAAGTCGGGAACCAACAATGGCGTCGTCTTCTTTTGCTGTATCAACTAGCATATCCAATTCTTCGCAGCTTACCTCATATTCTTTAGATAAACCATAATGTGTTTCAAAAAGCAATTCGCCTAAAAGTTCAATATTTCCTGCATCTAAAGCTTCACAAGCCTTAATAACACGATTAATTTCTTTCACAACAAAATGAACTCTATCAAAAACTTTCTCGCTCATTTTGTTTTTCAGACTTAAAACTTGTTCTACAGAAGAATCTCTAAAACTTTTTACTTCAGGGAAATGACTTTTTATAATAGATAAACCTTCTTCACATTCAATTCTTCTCGTATTGTATTCAGAAGTGAAAAGAGAGTGTTTTACATTAGAATCAAACAAAATCAAAGAATAATCTTTGAAATCGGCGTTGTGGTATTCAAAATCTAAAGTATTGCAATCCAGTTTAATTACTTTGTTTTCCAAACCATGTACGCTCGAAAACTGGTCCATAATTCCGCAGTTGATACCAACCCAATGTTCGGCTTTTTGTCCTAATAATGAAATGTCTTTTTTCTCAATTTTTAAATCAAAAAGAGATTTGATTCCGAAAATCGTTCCGCATTCTAAAGCCGCAGAAGAAGATAATCCAGAACCAACCGGAATATTACTGCTGAAAACACAGTTGAAACCTTCAAAAGAAAAACCGTTGTCTTGCAATTGTTTAATAACGCCACGAATGTAATTTGTCCAAACGACATCGCTCAATTTTACTTCTTGAGTTAAATCGATTTCAAACTCTTCATTCAAATCAATCGCAATTATTTTAGAAGTTTTAGTGTTGTTTTTTGAAAAAGCAAAACAAATTACTTTGTCAATTGCTGCAGGTAAAACATAACCGTCGTTGTAGTCAATATGTTCTCCGATAATGTTGATTCTACCTGGAGAAAGAACCGTTTTTTCTGGAGAAGAACCAAAAGATTTCTCAAAAAAAGCAACGGTGTTTTGTATTAAAATATCATTCATTATATAGTTAGTGTATTGTGGTTTTGGATTTTTATTAATGTGTTGAGTGAAACTATTTTTTCTATTACTTATTAGTTTAAATTAAAATCTTTCTAAATCAGCTTTAATCTGTGTAAATCTGCGTGAAAAAATCTTGGCAAAAGTTATTTCACGCAGATTTTAAAAGATTTCGGCAGATTCAATTAGATTTTACTTGTTGGATGAAAGTATTTATATTTTATTCCATCCAACGGTTTTATATTAATCTAAACTTTCAAATTTGTAAAGCGTTTTTTGCGCATATTCTTCGCCTTTTCTCAAAACAGCATTTGGAAAATGAGCATGATTTGGTGCGTCTGGGAAATTTTGTGTTTCAAAACAAATTCCGCTTTGCGCATTGTAATCGACATTTTCTTTTCCTTTTAATTTTCCGAAACAATTTCCGCCTACATATATATGTACACTTGGTTGATCGGTATAAACATTCATTCTTAAATTATTTTTTAAACTGATTAATTGCGCAACAATTTCTGTTTTAGAATTGACCACAAAAGAATTGTCAATAGGAAACGGACAGTTTTTAGGTGTTCTAAAATCAAAATCATGATTGCTTAAATCGGTATAATTTCCAGTCGGAATATTATCAGAATTTGTTTCCAACATTTTTGCCGATTTGATAAACATTTGCTGTTCTAGAACATTTCCATCGTGTCCATCAAGATTAAAATAACTATGATGCGTCAAGTTAATAACCGTATCTTCTGTTGAGGTTGCTTTGTATTCTAACTTTAATTCATTTTCTTCTGTCAAAGTATAGGTCAAATAAACCGTCATTTCTCCAGGGAAACTTTCATCTAAATGTGCGCTCAAAAGTCCAAAAGTAATCGATGGATTTTCACCAGAAGTTGCATTTACAACACTCCAAGCTTTTCTTCCAAATCCCATAACTCCGCCATGAAGCGTATTGCCGTTATTGTTTCCGTCAAGCTGAAATTTATTCCCATCTAAACTAAAAGTTCCTTTATGAATACGTCCGGCATAACGCCCAACAGTTGTTCCAAAATAAGGAGCACTTGGTAAATTATACGATTCTAAATACGCTTCTAAATTGTCAAACCCTAATACAACATCCGTTAATTTTCCACTTACTGGGATTTGGATTGAAGTTACCGTTGCACCATAATTGATGATCTGAACTTTCATTCCGTTTTTATTGACTAATTCAAAAGAATAAATTTCTTCTTTATTGGGCATTAAACCGAATAATTTGCAATTATGTATATCCTTTAAATGCGATATGTGTTTTATTTCCATATAATTTTTACCAAAAATGAAATCCAAAAATAGAAACATTCTCTATATTTGCATACCAGTACCTACCAGTTTTTAATATTAATAGTCAAAATGACTTTATTATGAACATCATTTCAATTCAAAATAATATTGGTCTTCCAAAATATAAGCAGATTATTCTTTCAATAGAAAAAGCTATAGAAGTAGGAAAATTAATAAAAGGCGATCGACTTCCGTCGGTGAATAAAGTTTGTCTGGCGTTTTCGCTATCTCGAGATACGGTCTTATTAGCGTACGATGAACTGAAAAAAAGAGGAATTATTTATGCCATTCCTGGAAAGGGATATTATGTTAAAAGTATTGAAATCACTATAACTCAGAAGGTTTTCTTGCTTTTTGATGAGCTGAATATTTTTAAAGAAGATATTTATAATTCGTTTTTGCAGAACATCGGAAAAAATGTTCAGGTCGATATTTTCTTTCATCATTTTAATGTTCAAGTTTTCAAAAAACTGATCAATGACAGTAATGGAAATTACACCAAATATATTATCATGCCGACGAACTTAAACGATATAGTCGATTCGATAAAAACCCTACCAGTGGGTGATGTAATTATTTTGGATCAAACCAATTCGGACTTAAAAATGTTTCCAGCCATTTATCAAAATCACCAGAGAGATATTTACGAAGGTTTGATAAAAGGAAAATCCAGATTATCAAAATACAAAAAACTGATTCTTATTTTCCCAGGTTTTAGAGAGCCTCCCGGAATGAAAATTGGTTTCGAGTCTTTCTGCAAAGAATACAAATACGATTATGAAATTATTTCCGATTTCAGTAATAAGGCTATTGAATTAGGAGATTTGTACATTGTTCCGCACGATCGTGATTTGCTTTTGGTAATTGAAAATGCAATGGCGAGAAATTTAAAATTAGGAGAAGATTTCGGAATTATATCTTATAATGAAACGGCATTGAAAAAAATTGCGGCAAATGGGATTACGACAATTTCGACCAATTTTGAATTGATGGGAAAAATTCTAGCCGATATGGTTTTGACAGGAAAAAAAGAGCAGATCGAAAATAGATCTGCTCTCATATTAAGGAATTCTTTATAACAATAATGTCAATTATAAATTAAGGACAAAATTGTTTAATAATTTTTCTTCGTATTTCTCTTTATTAAAAGTATACAGATAAGAACCTTTTCGAGAAGACTGCATATCTTTTTCGTCCAGTTTATTTAAGATTTCAAGAGAATTGATTTTGCTGATGAAATTTCTTTTATCCAATTCTTTGCTCAAAATGGCTTCATACAATTCTAAAAGCTGACGCATAGTAAATTTTTCAGGAAGCAATTCGAAACCAATTGGTTTAATAGAAGTTTTGTAACGAAGACGTTTAATCGCATTTTGAACCATTTCGTTGTGGTCAAAAATCAAATTTGGCGCATCGTTAATCGGGAACCATTCTGCGTGATAATTTTGAATTAATTCTTCATTATGGTTTTCGATATTAATCAAAGCAAAGTAAGAAACCGAAATGGTTCTTTCAACTGGGTCACGATCGATTTCACTGTAAGCATACAATTGCTCCATATAAATATCGTTAAGACCCGTATAGGTATTTAAGATTCTTGTGGCTGCAGCATCCAGCACTTCGTCACGTTTTAAAAAACCTCCAATCAAAGACCATTTTCCCTTTTCAGGTTCAAAATCCCTCTGAATTAAAAGTATTTTCAAGCCTTCATGATCGAAACCGAAAATGATGCAGTCAACCGCCAATAAAACTTTATCGGCAGAGCTATAACTATTTAGCATATATAATTAATTTGGATGGTAAATATATAAACTTCTTAAAACGTTTCATAATATATTAATGTTGATTTTACACTTATGTTAAAATTGAAACAAATAAGAAGCTGTACTAATTGATTTATCGCATAAAATCTGATTTTTTCAGACCAAAATTTCATCAATTTCATCTCAAAAAATACGAGTTAAAGGTAGAAACATTTTCAAAAGAGCATTATTTGGTAACGTATAAATTGTAATTCGTTGCCTAAAAGTTACAATTTTTGTTACAAAGCAATACTGTTTTATATTTTTTTGTCAATTTTTTGAAGTTTCTAACATTTCATAAATCGAATAAAATTCCTTTGTTAATACTGCCTTTCGAATTTTTTCATTGTCAAATCTGTTTTTTACAACCAGTTGTTCTGAGATTTTAATTTTTTTATGAGACTTTTTTTTCTTTAAATTTACAAATGTTAAACAAACACTTATAAAATCTAAAAATCACAAACCGTTATAAAATATGTAAACCACCATATTTTTTAACAACCAAAAACCACAAAAACCTTATGAAAAAACCACTATTATTACTAGTGATGGCGTTTTGTATGCAAATTATAACCGCCCAGAAAGAAGCTGTCGTTATTGCTGTCAAAAACGATGCAGCGGCGCCAACTATCAATAAAAATATTTACGGACATTTTGCAGAACATTTAGGACATTGTATTTACGGTGGATTTTTTGTTGGAGATACTTCTAAAATTCCAAATACAAACGGAGTTCGAAATGATATTATTAAAGCACTAAAAGATTTAAAAATTCCAAATTTAAGATGGCCTGGCGGATGTTTTGCAGACACTTACCATTGGAAAGATGGAATTGGTCCAAAAGAACAGCGTCCGACAATTGTAAATCAATGGTGGGGAGGAGTTACGGAAGATAACAGTTTTGGAACACACGATTTTTTAAATATGTGTGAATTGCTTGGAGCAGAACCCTATTTGTCTGGAAATGTTGGTAGCGGAACCGTTCAAGAGCTAGCAGACTGGGTTCAGTATACGAATTTTGGAGGTAAAAGTCCGATGAGTGATTTACGTAGAAAAAACGGAAGAACAGAGCCTTGGAAAGTAAAATATTGGGGAATTGGAAATGAAGCTTGGGGTTGCGGCGGAAATATGACTGCAGATTATTATGCAAATGAATACCGCAAGTTTGCCACTTTTATGTCAGATTGGAGTAATACGGGCGGAATTACAAGAATTGCTTCTGGATCAAATAGTTCAGATTATAATTGGACAGAAGTTTTAATGAAAAATATTCCGCTACATATGTTAGGCGGATTAGGCGTTCATCATTATGCTGTAATCAATTGGGACAAAAAAGGTTCAGATGTTGATTTCACAGAAAAAGAATATTTCCTGACGATGCAGTCTGCTTTGAAAATGGAAGAATTGGTAACTAAACATGCCGCAATTATGGATAAATACGATCCAGAGAAAAAAGTTGCCATGATTGTAGACGAATGGGGAGGTTGGTACGAAGTTCAAAAAGGAACAAATCCTGGATTTTTATATCAACAAAATACAATGAGAGATGCTGTTTTGGCTGGAGCTACATTGAATATTTTCAATAATCATGCGGACAGAGTTAAAATGGCAAATCTGGCACAATGTGTAAATGTACTTCAGGCTGTAATTCTGACAGATAAAGCCAAAATGATTACAACGCCGACTTACAGCGTTATGAAAATGTACAACGTGCATCAAGATGCAAAATTACTTCCTGTAGATTTCAAATCGCCTTCTTATACTTATAATGGACAAACAATTCCAGCAGTTTCGGCTTCGGTTTCAAAAGATAACAATGGAGCGATTCATATTTCGTTGGTAAATATTGATGCTGTAAATAAAAACAAAATCGAAATCGACACTAAAGACCTTGGCGTGAAGAACTTTACTGGAACAATTATAACATCTCAAAAATTACAAGATTATAATTCTTTCGAAAATCCGAATAAAATTGTTCCAGTTGCTTTTAAAGGTTTTGAAAACAAAAAAGGAAAGCTAGAAATAACACTTCCTCCTTTTTCTGTATTGGTTTTAGAAGGAAAATAATGCGATAGAATGAAAAAGTATATTTTTTATTTATTGATTTTCTGCTTGTTGATTTTGGTTTCCTGTAAAGAAACCAAAAACAATTTGGTGCAATCTGATGATAAAACTTCTGCTTTAAAAGCAGGTTGTCAGATTGAACCGGTTAACATTCAAAATGTAAAATTGACCGATTCTTTTTGGCTTCCAATTATCAAAAGAGTACAGGAAATTACAATCGAATATGCCATTAAAAAATGTGATGAAGAAGGACGTTTTGAGAATTTTTTAATTGCTGGAAAACAAAAAAGCGGTACAACAAGAGGCGAAATGCCTTTTGATGACACCGATGTTTACAAAATTATCGAAGGCGCTTCGAATACTTTAATCAGTGCGCCGAATCCGAAACTGGAAAGAGTTCTAGATTCGATGATTGCGATTGTAAAAATTGGTCAGGAAACAGACGGCTATATTACAACTTGGAGAACTATAAATCCGGCAAAACCGCCTGCAACTTGGGTTCCAGTAATTGAAGGAAAACGTTGGGAATCGTTACAGATTAGTCACGAATTATACAATCCAGGACATTTAATCGAAGCGGCAATTGTGCATTATGAAGCAACAGGAAAAACCAATTTTCTGGAAATCGCTATAAAAGCTGCCGATATGCTAGTTCGAACTTTTGGCGATAATCCGGGACAAGTAAAAGGCGTTCCGGGGCATCAGATTGTGGAAACAGGTTTGCTGAAATTGTATCAGATAACTGGAAAAAAAGAATATCTAAATCTGGCAAAATACTATTTGGATAATCGTGGAAATCCGAACAATCACAAATTGTATGGAGAATATGCGCAAGATCACATGCCGATTTTGGAACAAAAAGAAGCAGTTGGTCATGCAGTAAGAGCGGTTTATATGTATGCAGGAATGACAGATATTGCAGCTTTGATGAAAGATAAAGGTTATGAAAATGCCGTGAACAATCTGTGGGAAAACATGGTCAACAAAAAAATGTATATCACAGGCGGAATCGGTTCTAGGCATGACGGAGAAGCTTTCGGCGCAAATTACGAATTGCCCAACTTAACAGCTTATAATGAAACTTGCGCTGCGATCGGCGATGTTTATTGGAATCACAGATTGCATAATTTATACGGAGCTTCAAAATATTTTGATGTTATCGAAAGAACGATGTACAATGGATTAATATCGGGTATTTCGCTTGACGGAAAACAATTTTTTTACCCAAATGCTTTGGAGGCAGATGGCGTTTACAAATCAAATCGCGGTTCTTGCACAAGACAAGGTTGGTTTGACTGTTCTTGCTGCCCAACCAATTTGATTCGTTTTATTCCGTCAATTCCGGGATTGATTTATTCTAAAACAAATGATGTTTTGTATGTCAATTTGTATGCTTCAAATAATGCATCTTTCCAATTAGGAAAAACAGATTTACAGATTTCACAGCAGACATCTTATCCTTGGAACGGCAAAATTGCGATTTCGGTAAATCCTAAAAAAGAAAGTCAGTTTACAATTAAACTGCGTGTTCCAGGCTGGGCAAGAAATGAGGTTTTACCTGGAGATTTGTACAGTTATAAAAAAGCTTCGGCTCAAAAAGTGACGATTAATTTAAACGGAGAAACTTTAGCGATTCAACCAGAAAATGGTTATTTCAATATTTCTAGAAAGTGGAAAAAAGGAGATAAAATCAATTTAAATCTTCCGATGGAAGTTCAGGAAGTGCAAACCAGTTCTAAAGTTCTAACAAATGCAAATAAAGTTTCTTTAGAATATGGACCACTTGTTTATGCGGTTGAAGAAATGGATAACAAAAACAACTTCGATAAAATTGATGTAAGCGCTTCTGATACTTTTAAAGTGAAAAAAGAAGCCAATTTATTGCAGGGAGTGAATGTAATTGAGAATTCAAAATTGAAAGCAATTCCATATTATTCTTGGTCAAATCGAGGAGTTGGAAAAATGAAAGTTTGGTTGGATTATAAGAACTGAAAATAGATTGTAAAAACAAGATTTCATAGATATAAAAATGATTCTTTATTGTTTTTGTCAGGCTGAGCGAAGTCGAAGCCCGAGTACAATTGGAGCGCCCTTCGACTTCGCTCAGGGAGACAATCGAAGAAAAATTCTTTCGTCCCGATAGATATCACGAGAGGCAAAAATTAGAAACAAACTTTAAATAAAATAAAATTCAGTACGATTTTAAAGTACAGTTCGATAACGATTTGAAGATTTAGCTGAAATAATCGCAATGTTATAAATGTATTGTTAACATTTATTTTTTGATTGAATGCTAAAATGCTGTTTTGATGCATTTATAGCAAAAATGAATCATGCAATTTCAATTAAGTGTTTTTTGTACACTTATAAAATAATTATCTCTATATTTGTCAATATTTAAAAAAGAAATAGAATGAAAAATTATGTAATAGGATTGGACTACGGAACAGATTCTGTTCGCGCGGTGCTAATAGACGCTGAAAATGGACAAGAGTTGGCATCCAATGTTTCTCATTACAAAAGATGGAAAAACAAACAATATTGTGATGCCTCTATAAACCAATTTCGTCAGCATCCTTTGGATCACATCGAAGGATTGGAAATTACAATTCAAAATGTAGTTAAAGAAAGTAAAGTTGATCCTTCATTAGTAAAAGGAATCTGTATCGATACAACAGGATCTTCTCCTGTTCCGGTTACAAAAGATGGAACTCCATTGGCTTTGACAAAAGGTTTTGAAGAAAATCCAAATGCGATGATGGTTTTATGGAAAGACCATACTTCGATAAACGAAGCAAACGAAATCAACGAACTGGCAGTAAGCTGGGGCGGAGAAGACGTTACAAAATATGTGGGAGGAATTTATTCTTCTGAATGGTTCTGGGCAAAAATCCTTCACATCGCAAGACAAGACGAAGCGGTTCAAAATGCAGCCCACACTTGGATGGAACACTGCGATTTAATGACGTATTTGTTAATTGAAGATAAAGATTTAAAAACGTTCAAAAGAAGCCGTTGCGCAGCAGGACACAAAGCAATGTGGCACGAAGACTGGAACGGATTGCCGCCAGTTGAATTCTTAGAAAAATTACATCCGTATTTAGCACAGCTTCGCGGAAATTTATATGATGAAACGTATACATCAGATTTAGTTGCCGGAAAATTGAGCCAAGAATGGGCAGATCGTCTAGGACTTTCTACAGATACAGTTGTAGCTGTTGGAACTTTCGATGCGCATTCTGGAGCAGTTGGAGCTAAAATTGGAGAAAACACTTTAGTTCGTGTTATGGGAACTTCAACTTGTGATATTCTGGTTGGTTCTTATGATGAAGTGGGAACAAAAACCGTTCGCGGAATCTGCGGACAAGTTGATGGATCTGTAATTCCAGGTTATATTGGACTTGAAGCGGGACAATCTGCTTTTGGAGATTTATTAGCTTGGTACAAAGAATTATTGATGTGGCCAACAGAACATTTACTAGGTTCTTCATCTGTTTTAAATGATGCTCAAAAAGAACAATTAAGAGAAGAATTCAGCGATAAGTTAATTGTAGAATTGACGAAAGAAGCAGAGAAAATTCCAGTTTCAGAAAGTCTTCCAATTGCTTTAGACTGGATTAATGGTAGAAGAACTCCAGATGCAAATCAAGAATTAAAAAGTGCTATTTCGAACCTTTCTTTAGGAACAAAAGCACCACATATTTTCAAAGCTTTAGTAAACGCAATTTGTTTTGGAGCGAAAAAAATTGTAGACCGTTTTGAAGAAGAAGGCGTAAAAATCGACAGTGTAATCGGAATTGGCGGTGTTGCTCGTAAATCTCCTTTTATCATGCAGACTTTGGCTAACGTTTTAAACAAGCCAATTAAAATCGCAGCTTCAGACCAAACTCCTGCTTTAGGGGCAGCAATTTATGCAGCCGTAGCAGCAGGAATTTATCCAAACGTAATCGAAGCAAGCCAGAAAATCGGAAGTGATTTTGATGGAGAATATTTCCCTCAAACTGATAAAGTAGAAGCGTATCATAAACTGCTTTTAGGTTATGAAAAACTAAGCGCTTTTGCAGATCCAAACCTTAAAATATCGCAACATGAGCTCTCTTTATAAAGATTTAAAACAGGAGTGTTACGAAGCCAATATGCAGTTAAATGCATTGAATTTGGTGGTATACACTTTTGGAAATGTAAGTGCCGTTGACCGTAAAAATGGTGTTTTTGCCATTAAGCCAAGCGGTGTTCCTTACGAAGATTTAAAACCAGAAGATATTGTAATTGTCGACTTTGATAATAATGTTATTGAAGGAAATCTGCGTCCGTCATCAGACACTAAAACGCACGCTTATTTATACAAACATTGGCCAAATATTGGAGGTGTTGCGCATACACACGCAACTTATTCTGTAGCTTGGGCACAATCTCAGCAAGATATTCCAATTTTTGGAACTACGCATGCCGACCATTTAACAGCAGATATTCCATGTGCGCCGCCAATGGCAGATCATTTAATTGAAGGCAACTACGAACACAATACCGGAATTCAGATTTTAGATTGTTTCAAAGAAAAAAATCTTTCATACGAAGAAGTAGAAATGATTTTAATTGGAAATCACGGTCCGTTTGCATGGGGAAAAAATGCTGCAAAAGCGGTTTACAACAGCAAAGTTTTAGAAGTAGTTGCAGAAATGGCTTACTTGACTTTACAAATAAATCCAAACGCACCAAGATTAAAAGATTCATTAATAAAGAAACATTACAACCGTAAACACGGAAAAGATTCGTATTACGGACAATAGAATTTTTGTTTCAGGTTTCAGGTTTTTTTTGTTTCAAGTTGTTGGAGCGTTGAACTTGAAACTTGAAACAAAGAAAACTTGAAACAAAAAAACATAACAATTCAAGTTTTTCAGATTCCAATAACGTGAAACCTGAAACTTGAAACAAAATAAACAACAAAAATGATAGATATATCTCAAAAAGAAGTATGGTTTGTAGTAGGAAGCCAAGAATTATATGGTGAAGAAACGCTTAGAAAAGTAGCAGAACATTCACAAATTATTGCAAAAGGATTAGATGCTTCGTCTTCAATTCCTGTAAAAGTGGTTTACAAAGATGTGGTAAAATCGCCTTCGCAGATTTTAGATGTGTGTTTGGCGGCAAACTCAGCTAAAAACTGTATCGGAATTATTGCTTGGATGCATACTTTCTCACCAGCAAAAATGTGGATTGGCGGATTAAATATCCTTAAAAAACCATTATGCCATTTGCATACACAATATAATGCTGAAATTCCGTGGGGAAGCATCGATATGGATTTCATGAACTTAAACCAATCGGCTCACGGAGATCGTGAATTTGGTTTTATCATGTCTAGATTACGTAAAAAACGTAAAGTTGTTGTAGGACATTGGGAAGATCAAAGAGTTCAAAAACAACTAGGAATCTGGTCAAGAGTTGTCTTGGGATGGGACGAACTTCAAAACTTAAAAGTAGCTCGTATTGGAGATAATATGCGTGAAGTTGCCGTTACAGAAGGCGATAAAGTTGAGGCTCAAATTCGTTTCGGAATGTCAGTAAATGGATATGATTCATCAGATGTTACAAAACATATTGAAAAAGTAACAGACAAACAATTAGCTGATTTATTAGCAATTTATGAGTCTTCTTATAACTTAACTGATTCTTTAAAAGAAGGCGGAGCACAAAGAAGTTCTTTGGTTGAAGCTGCAAAAATCGAATTAGGATTAAGAGCTTTCCTTGAAGAAGGAGGATTTGGCGCTTTCACAGATACATTTGAAAACCTTGGGGTTTGGAAACAATTACCAGGAATCGCAACACAAAGATTAATGGCCGATGGTTATGGTTTTGGTGGAGAAGGAGATTGGAAAACAGCCGCAATGGTAAGAGCTTTAAAAGTTATGTGTGTTGGTCTTGAAGGTGGAACTTCTTTCATGGAAGATTACACGTACCATTTCACACCACAAAAATCGTATGTTTTAGGATCTCACATGTTGGAAATCTGTCCATCTATTGCTGACGGAAAACCTTCTTGCGAAGTTCATCCATTAGGAATTGGAGGAAAAGAAGATCCTGCTCGTTTAGTATTTAATTCGCCAGCTGGAGATGCAATCAATGTTTCTTTGGTGGATATGGGAACGCGTTTCCGTTTAATTGTAAACGAAGTAGAAGCGGTTAAACCAATGGCGGAATTACCAAAACTTCCAGTTGCACGCGTTCTTTGGGATTGTAAACCAAACTTAGAAGTTGCAGCAACAGCTTGGATTTTAGCAGGTGGAGCGCACCATACAGTTTACAGCCAGTCAATTACAACAGAATATATGGAAGATTTCGCAGATATCGCTGGAATCGAATTATTGGTAATTGATGAAAAAACTACGGTAAGAGAGTTTAAAGATAAAATTAACGCCAACGAAGCCTATTTTCATTTGTTTCAACACGGACTTTAAATAAAGATGCTAAGATTCTGAGATGCTAAGGTTCTAAGTTTTTTGTACTTTTAACTTTTAACATCTAACATTTTACTTTTTTTAAAAACCAAAAAATTATCATTTATGAATGTATTAAAACGCTCTCTTTTCATACTAAGCATGCTCGGTATTGCTATAGTTTCAGTTCAATGTAAAGGCGATAAAAAAGCTGATACAGAAAAAGTTGCAACTGAAGGAAAAGATTTAGTTACAATCGAAAAATCGGAATACGGAAAAACGGCAAAAGGAGAAAATGTCGAAAGTTATAAACTGAAAAACCAAAATGGGATGGAAGTTGACATCATCACTTTTGGCGGCAGAATTACAGATTTGAAAGTACCAAACAAAGAAGGTGTTTCAGAAAATGTCGTAATCGGATTTAGTTCTTTGGCACAATATGAAAAAGAGAATCCTTTCTTCGGAGCTTTAATCGGAAGATATGGAAACCGAATTGCTAAAGGGAAATTTTCTTTAGATGGAAAAGAATATCAATTAGCAATCAACAATGCACCAAATGCTTTACACGGTGGACCGCAAGGACTTTTTAATGTGGTTTGGAAAGCCGATGAGGTTAAATCAGGAGATACAGCTTCTTTAAAATTGTCTTATTTAAGCAAAGATATGGAAGAAGGTTATCCAGGAAACTTGAAAGTTTTTGTGACTTACACTTTAACAAATGATAATCAGTTAGAAGTTTTATACGAAGCAACAACAGACAAAAAAACGGTTGTTAACTTGACACAGCATTCTTATTTCAATTTATCAGGAGATTTCACCAAAACAATTTTAGATCACGAATTGACTTTAAATGCTGATAAATTAGTTCCAGTTGATGCAACTTTAATTCCAACAGGAAAATTAGAAGATGTTGCAGGAACGCCTTTCGATTTCAGAACGCCAAAATTAATTGGAAAAGACATCAATGCTAAAAATGATCAGTTGGAAAAAGGAAAAGGTTACGATCACTGCTGGGTTTTGAACAATCCTGAAAAAGGAAAAACAATCATTGCAAAAGTATACCACGCAGCAAGCGGAAGAGTTTTAGAAATGACAACAGACGAACCTGGAATCCAGTTCTATTCTGGAAATTTCTTAGACGGAACTTTGCCAACACGTGATGGAAAAACTTATGCACACAGAACAGGATTATGTTTAGAAACAGAACATTATCCAGATTCTCCAAATCAGAAAAACTTCCCGACGACGGTTTTAAACCCAGGAGAAAATTATAAAACGAAAACAACTTTTAAGTTTTCTGTAAAAAAGTAATTTTTTAGAATTTGTTAATTAATTTTAATTCCGAAAAACCTCGAAAGCATTACTTTCGAGGTTTTTTATTTGTTTTTCGTTACGAATTCACGAATTTTAGATTTTGAAAATTTGTGAAATTATACTTTATGTATATTTCAATTTATATAAATTCGTGAATTCGTGGCTAAAGAAATTATGGCATTCAAACATCTATTCAAAGCAGTATTAAACTGGACTTCAAAAAAAGAAGATTCATCCTCAAAAATTTATAATAAAACTCATCAGATTCAAATCGAGGGAAAACCAATTTTAGATATTTCTGCAGCAAAAGCCTTCAAAGGCGATCCGTCATTATATAATCCTGAAGATTTATTATTGAGTAGTTTAGTTTCCTGCCACATGATGTCATACTTATATGTCTGCTCTCAAAACGGAATAGAAGTTCTCGAATATTCAGACAATGCAGAAGCAACTTTAGAAGTAAATCCAGATGGAAGCGGACGTTTTACACAAGTTCGATTATATCCAAAAGTCAAAATCTCAAATTCAGATCAAATTGGATTAGCTTTAGAACTGCATCAAAAAGCAAATAAATTGTGTTTTATTGCTAATTCTTGCAATTTTCCTGTTTTGCATGACGCGAGTTGTGAGGTTTAAACATATAAGTTACATAAGTAAATATTAATGTTGGAATGAAAACGCTCCAATTAAATGAACTTATATAAATTATATGGTGAAAAAAAAAGCATAAAAAAAACCTCTTCCGTTAAGAAGAGGTTTTTATGTACCCGGAGCCGGAGTCGAACCGGCACGGTTTCCCACAGGTGTTTGAGACCAGCGCGTCTACCAATTCCGCCATCCGGGCGTAGCAGACGAAAAAATAATCATAAAAGACTATTTTAACGCAATAGAATGAAGTCATAAATGGCGTCATTCCTTTAACACGGTGCAAATGTAAAAAATAAAATTAAACCAACTACTAAAAATACTTAAATTTTTCCTTTCAGTGTCCAATAAATTTTATAAATTTGCACCTCGTTAAAACGAAGCACACACAACTAACTACATTCGAGGCATTTATAAGGTTTTCTCTTTATTAGAAATAATAAAAATAAAATTAGATAAATGTAGCGAAGCAAAAACAACAATATAATGTCGCACCTAGAACCAGAAGCTAAAATTTTTGCTTGTTCACAAAGTGTTTATCTTGCAGAAAAAATTGCAAAAGACTACGGAATTCCGTTAGGAAAAGTAACGATGTCAACGTATAGCGATGGAGAATTTCAGCCATCTTACGAAGAGTCAATTAGAGGTTTACGAGTATTTATCGTATGTTCAACTTTTCCAAGTGCAGATAATCTGATGGAATTGTTGTTAATGATTGATGCAGCAAAACGTGCATCAGCAAGACACATTACAGCTGTAATGCCTTATTTTGGTTGGGCAAGACAAGATAGAAAAGACAAACCAAGAGTTCCGATTGGAGCAAAGTTAGTAGCGAATTTACTAACAGCTGCAGGAGCAACAAGAATCATGACAATGGATTTGCACGCAGATCAAATTCAAGGATTCTTTGAAAAACCAGTAGATCATTTATTTGCATCTACAATCTTTTTACCATACGTAGAAAGTTTAAATTTAGAAAATCTGACTATTGCATCTCCAGATATGGGAGGTTCAAAAAGAGCATATGCTTACTCTAAGTTTTTAGAATCAGATGTAGTAATCTGTTACAAACAAAGAAAAGCAGCCAACGTTATCGATACTATGGAGCTAATTGGTGAAGTAAAAGGACGTAACGTAATCTTAGTAGATGACATGATCGATACTGGAGGAACTTTAGCAAAAGCGGCAGACCTTATGATCGAAAAAGGAGCGCTAAGTGTAAGAGCAATTTGTACGCACGCTATTTTATCTGGCGGAGCATACGAAAAAATTGAAAATTCGAAATTAACAGAATTGATCGTAACAGATTCTATTCCGTTAAAGCGAGAATCAAAGAAAATAAAAGTGGTAAGCTGTGCGCCTCTATTTGCTGAGGTAATGCAAATGGTTCACCACAACAATTCCATCAGTGGAAAATTTATAATGTAGAAGCTGTAGGCTTTAGGCCGTAAGCTTTGTTTCTCATTTTAAAAAAAGCTTAGAGCCTATGGCCTAAAGCTTAAAGCAAATTAAGAATATTTATATTAATAACTATATTTTTTTTACAATGAAATCGATTACAATTAAAGGATCAGAAAGAGAAAGCGTGGGCAAAGTGGCAACTAAAGCCTTACGTAATGCTGGAGCGGTTCCTTGCGTGTTATACGGAGGAAATCAGGCAGTACACTTCTCAGCAGACGCTGCAGCGTTCAAAAACTTGGTTTACACTCCAAATGCACACACAGTTGTGATTGAGCTTGGAAAAGGAAAATCATTCAATGCAATTTTGCAAGATATCCAAGTTCACCCAGTTACTGACAAAATTTTACACATTGACTTCTTCCAATTATTTGATGATAAAGAAATCACAATGGAAGTTCCTGTGAAAATTGTTGGTACATCTAAAGGTGTTCTTGCAGGAGGTGTTTTACGTTTGAACCAACGTAAATTAAAAGTTAAAGCTTTGCCATCAAATCTTCCTGATTTTGTTGAAGCTGACATCACTCCACTTGAAATGGGTAACAAATTATACGTTACTAAAGTTGGAAAACCAGAATACAAAATTATGCACCCAGACAACACTGTTGTTTGTCAAGTGAGAATCTCTCGTGCTGCAATGAAAGCTGCTCAAGAGGCTGCAAAAGCTGCAAAAGCTCCTGCAAAAGGAAAGAAAAAATAATTTTTTTCAAACTATACAAAAAGCCTCAATCGAAAGATTGGGGCTTTTTTTTGACTTGAATTTTGTAAAAGAATAGTAGAAGTAAGGTTTGTTTTTCGAAAATTAAAAAGATGTACTGGTGTAGTGACAATTAAGAGATATCATAGAATAATTGTCATCTGATACCAAAAGAAACCAAGTAAAAAGTTCTTTAGATTATAGCAGTAAAAAAGAAAGCCGATTGCATTAGCAATCGGCTTTAAAATTATTAAGAGATTTAATTATTGTTTGCTTTTCATTTCTTTAATTTCATTCTTTAATTCATCAATCTGTTTTTGTTGTTCTTTTATAGCATTGATTAAAACAGGTATCATATCGGCATAATTTACACCTAAAATTTTAGCATCATCTGTTCCTACTTCAACTATTTCAGGTAATATCGTCTGTAATTGTTGAGCAGAAACTCCTAGTTTTACTTTGTCGAATTTATCACTCTTCCATGTGTAAGAAATAGGATCTATCTTTAGTACGTCTATTAATCCGTAATTTAAAGGTTTAATGTTTTGCTTCAAACGAATATCAGAAGTTTGAATTGTTCCATTAGCTGCATATAATGCTCTCCATCTTTGGTTAATATTACCAAGGTTAATAGTGCCTGTTGTTGCTGTCGTTCCAGGTAATAAATCTCCATTATTGGCGATTTCTAAATTTAGAGTATTACTGGTCTTAAATTCTAGATTACTTTTTGCACTAGATCCTGAACCACCTTCATAATAAGCAGTAACTGAAGTAAGCGACTGGAAGCCGCCAAGTCCATTAGCGTCACCATTAGTAGTTTGTGCTTGAAAGTTAAATGCTCCCATTGCCATTCCACTTGTCATCGGAGTAGGTGTAGCTTCTGTTCCATTTGATTTTAAGAAAGAAAACGATGGAGAAACTGCAGCTGTGGAATATGTTGACAATTTAAGGTCGTCTTTATTGTCGTCTGCTGTTGTATTTGTTTCATTAACAAGGTGAATTCCATATCTAGGCTTGCTTGTTCCTATTCCTAACAAACCAGTTTTAGTTAATCTCATTTTTTCTGTATTATTTGTAAAAAAAGGAATGTCAAAATTAGTTAAAGTTCCAAATTTCTTTTCAGAAGTAAGTCCGTCCGAGCCATCATTTCCACCTAATACCCAAGGCATATCTGGAGACCAAGCAACCGCTCCATTTTGATCAGTATATAAATAAGCTGGTTTGTTAACAGCAGGAACCAAATTAATTTGTGTGTCAGCAAGAGTTGTGCTTGTACCCCCGACAATAGCTAGGACTTTATTTGAGGTTGTGGATGTAAGATTTTTTTTAACTAC
The DNA here is from genome assembly GCF_014207905.1 of Flavobacterium notoginsengisoli. GTDB lineage: Bacteria > Bacteroidota > Bacteroidia > Flavobacteriales > Flavobacteriaceae > Flavobacterium > Flavobacterium notoginsengisoli_A. The sequence goes on from NZ_JACHLB010000001.1 coordinate 693,379, forward strand.
ATCAACAGTGATATTTGCATCTAATACTTTACCAGTACCCGTAACTAAAACGGATGTACTTCCTGCAACAACACTACCTTTTGTTATTGTTGGAGTTGCTCCTGTTTCTCCTTTAGGTCCCTGTGGCCCCTGCGGTCCAACGGCTCCATCAGCTCCATTTGTTCCTGGAATACCTCGCAGTCCCTGAGGTCCGACAGCTCCATTTGTTCCTGCAATACCTTGCGGTCCCTGAGGTCCGACAGATCCATCAGCTCCATTTGTTCCTGGAATACCTTGTAGTCCCTGAGGTCCGACAGCTCCATCAGCTCCATTTGTTCCTGGAATACCTTGCGGCCCCTGCGGTCCGTTAGCTCCGTCAATTCCATTTGTTCCTGCAATACCTTGCGGTCCCTGAGGTCCGACAGCTCCGTCAATTCCATTTGTTCCTGGGATACCTTGCGGCCCCTGAGGTCCAACGGCTCCGTCAGCTCCATTTGTTCCTGCAATACCTTGCGGCCCTTGTGGTCCCACAGCTCCGTCAGCTCCGTCAATTCCATTTGTTCCTGGAATACCTTGCGGCCCCTGAGGTCCGACAGCTCCATCAGCTCCGTTTGTTCCTGCAATACCTTGTGGCCCCTGAGGTCCGTCAGCTCCGTCAATTCCATTTGTTCCTGGAATACCTTGCGGTCCCTGAGGTCCGACAGCTCCATCAGCTCCATTTGTTCCTGCAATACCTTGCGGTCCCTGTGGTCCAACGGCTCCATCAGCTCCATTTGTTCCAGCAATACCTTGCGGTCCCTGCGGTCCAACGGCTCCATCAGCTCCATTTGTTCCTGCTATACCTTGAGGTCCCTGCGGTCCGACAGCTCCGTCATCACCTTTATTGCCTTTCACTTTACCGGCATCAAATGTTCTTCCGTCGGTGTAGGTAATTATTAGGTTTCCAGTCGCTGGGTCGATAACGGTAGAAGAGATTCCTGTTCCTGTATCACCTTTCGCGCCGGTTTCGCCTTTCGCACCAGTATCACCTTTTACTTTTCCTGCATCAAATGTTCTTCCATCGGTGTAGGTAATTATTAGGTTTCCAGTCGCTGGGTCGATAACGGTAGAAGAGATTCCGGTTCCAGTATCACCTTTCGCGCCGGTTTCGCCTTTCGCACCAGTATCACCTTTTACTTTTCCTGCATCAAATGTTCTTCCATCGGTGTAGGTAATTATTAGGTT
>NZ_JACHLB010000001.1:694675-870624 GCF_014207905.1 Flavobacterium notoginsengisoli
TAGGTTTCCTGTCGCTGGGTCGATAGCGGTAGAAGAGATTCCTGTTCCTGTATCACCTTTCGCGCCGGTTTCGCCTTTCGCACCAGTGTCGCCTTTTACTTTTCCTGCATCAAATGTTCTTCCGTCGGTGTAGGTAATTATTAGGTTTCCTGTCGCTGGGTCGATAGCGGTAGAAGAGATTCCGGTTCCAGTATCACCTTTGTCTCCTTTTGAACCTTTTACATTACCTGCGTTATCGGTTGTTCCGTCAATATACTTAACGATTATATCACCAGTATCGGGATTGATGGTAATTTTAGAAATGGCCTTAATCTCATCGGCAGCAGCCATTCTGTGCCACTTATCAATGTGCCAGTAGTAATATCCAGGCGTAATATCTGAAACAGTAGCAGTATTGAATACTAACAGACTATTTATATTACCATTATACATTGTGGTTTCATCGCGACTTCCTGTAAGTGCTATCCTAGGAATCAATACACCTTTGTTTTTAGCATAAACTTCTAATTGAGAAGATTCAGATGTGGGAGTTACTTTTCCAACCACAACTTGCGAAAAAACGGTATAAGATCCTAGAATAAAAAACAATATTAATAATTTGTGTTTCATAGTAGAAATTATCGTTTAAATTTTTTGCAAATTTCTGTTCAAACTCAAGATTCTTTTGCTACTGCAAGTTTTTAAACTAGTATTTTAAGGTTTTTTTTTAAGGTTTTGATTTTTAGATATTTGTGTTTTTTTTGTTCGTTTTTAGATATTATTTTCATTGTTTTTAATAAAAGACAGAAGCAAAATTGTAAGATGTTAAAGAAGTTAATTGTGTAATTAATATTATTTTTGCCAGATGATAAAATGGATAACAAAACTGTTTTCATCAACACGAAAAGAAGAGAAGATAGAAGACAATACGAAACTGGAGGTACATGAACACCAACAAAACAATATAAAAAGCGTGAGTAAAAAATATTTAATCGTAGGATTGGGAAATATTGGCGCCGAATATGTAAACACAAGACACAATATCGGATTTAAAGTGTTAGACTTTTTAGCTAAAAAAGAAGGACTTTCGTTCGAAACCGTGAAATTGGGTGCTTTGGCTGAATATAAATTCAAAGGCAGAACATTTTTTCTGCTTAAGCCAAATACATATATGAATCTTAGTGGGAAAGCGGTAAAATACTGGATGGATAAAGAAAATATTCCATTAGAAAATATTCTCGTAATTACTGACGATTTAAATCTTTCTTTCGGGACAATTAGAATTAAGCCAAAAGGAAGCGACGGTGGCCACAATGGACTAAAAAACATCAATTTGGTTTTAAATACACAAAACTATACTCGTTATAGATTTGGTATAAGCGATCAATTTAAAAAAGGACAACAGGTAGATTACGTTTTAGGAGAGTGGAATGCTGAAGAAGAAGCAAAACTAACAGAACGTTTAGAAATTTCTTCAGAAATTATTAGAACTTTTGGAACGGCAGGTTTAGAAAATACAATGACAACTTTTAATGGAAAATAAAGATTTACAGTTGTTTATCTAATAAAAAAATAAATTATCAGTTAATTTAATTGAATTATAACGAAATAGTATTTTCAATTCCAAAGTTAAATGTCTAAATTTGGAATAAATTATTATAAACCATAAAAATTAGAAATATCATGGCTTTTGAATTACCACAATTACCTTATGCATACGATGCATTAGAACCACATATTGATGCGCGTACAATGGAAATTCACCATACTAAGCATCATAATGCGTATACTACAAATCTAAATGCAGCAATTGCAGGAACAGATTTAGAAGGAAAAACAATCGAAAATATCTTAATCAACTTAGATAAATCAAATGCAGCAGTTCGTAACAATGGTGGAGGTTTCTACAACCACAATTTATTCTGGACTGTAATGTCTCCAAATGGAGGAGGATTACCAACAGGAGATTTATTAGCAGCTATCGAAGCTTCTTTCGGAACTTTCGAAGAATTTAAAGCAAAATTTGCTAAAGCTGGTGCAACACAATTCGGTTCTGGATGGGCTTGGTTGACAGTTCAAAAAGGAGGGAAATTAGAAGTTGTAGGTACTCCAAATCAAGATAATCCATTAATGCCAGAAGTTGCTGGTCACGGTGGAACTCCAATCTTAGGAATGGACGTTTGGGAGCACGCTTACTACTTAAACTACCAAAACAGAAGACCAGATTATATTGAAGCTTTCTTTAGTGTAATTAACTGGACAGAAGTTGCAAGAAGATTTGCTTTAGATAAATAAGAAAATAGAGTAAAGAATAAAGACAAAAGACGAGTGCCGAAAGGTTCTCGTCTTTTTTTTTATCTATACATTTTATCTATACATTTTATCTATAATCTTTGTTCTATTTTCTTTTATCTATTCCCTCTAAAAAAAAGAAAAATAAAAAAGGTGGAATCTCTTCCACCTTTTTTGCCCCAAATCTACCATAAACTTAACCTACTAATGTTATGGTTTAGTAAAAGTAGTGAAGGATATTTCGAGTAGAAAAAAATTCAGATGAAATGTATTAATATCCGATAAATGGATTATAATTTATTAGGCTGTCCTTTTAAAGGAAAAATTTGGATAAAATAGCCTAAAGAGTCTATAATGAGGGATGTACGATAAAGATTATAAATAGTTCTCTTGTATGAAATGGTTCATTTTTTATTTTCTTTTCTAAAAAAGTTAAAATAAAAAAGGTGGAATCTCTTCCACCTTTTTTGCCCCAAATCTACCATAAACTTAACCTACTAATGTTATGGTATCTCAAAAGTATCATTGCTTTTCAATTTTACCAAACAAACAGGATGAACGGCAAAAAAAACCGATGAAATGCACAAATTAACCTTTTATTAATACTTTTTTAATAAGCTCTAGCGTCTTTTCCTTCGTAAAAATTCATAAAAGCACGGTTTACAACTCGATTTCCACCAGGAGTAGGATAATCTCCAGTGAAGTACCAATCCCCTAAATTTTTAGGACACGCTTTATGAAGATCTTCTACTGTTTGGAAAATGATTTTCACTTCAGCATTGATCTCTGGAGAGCTTAACATTTCTGCAATTTTATCTGAAATCTCTTCATCTGTAAATTGGCTGTAAATTTCTGTTACATAATTTACAACATCTTTATCTGCAAAATTTTCTTGAGCTTTACATTTTGCATAAACTTCGTCTACAATATGGTAAAGATTTCTTTCTTTTAATAAAGCAAGTGCTGCTCTAAAAGCAACTAAACCTTCTAATTTCGCCATATCAATTCCGTAACAATCCGGATAACGAATTTGTGGTGCTGATGAAACAATTACAATACGTTTTGGTTTTAAACGATCCATCATTTTAATGATGCTCATTTTCAATGTAGTACCACGAACGATACTGTCATCGATAATAACCAAATTATCTTCTGGTTTGATTACGCCGTAAGTAACATCATAAACGTGAGCCACTAAATCGTCACGGCTGCTGTCTTCTGTAATAAAGGTTCTTAGCTTAGCATCTTTAATTGCAACTTTCTCTGTACGTATTTTTACAGCTAAAAGTTCCTGAAGTGTTTCAGCAGTAAGTGTATTTCTATTTTCTAAAATATAATTGTTCTTTCTCTGATTCAAGAAATCCTGAGCAGCTTCAACCAAACCATAAAATGAAGTTTCTGCTGTATTTGGAATATAAGAGAAAACAGTGTTATCTGTGTCGCTATCAATTGCTTTAAGAACGGCTGGCAAAATTAATTTACCTAAGTCTTTACGCTCTTGATAGATTTCAGCATCACTTCCTCTTGAGAAATAGATTCTTTCAAACGAACATGCTTTTTTAACAGTTGGTTCCAAAATCTGATTCATGGTAACTCTTCCGTTTTTCTTGATAATCAAGGCGTTTCCTGGGTCAATTTCCTGAACGCTTTCAAAAGGTACATTAAATACAGTTTGAATAACTGGTCTTTCAGAAGCAACAACTACTACTTCGTCATCTTGATAAAAGTATGCTGGACGAATTCCTGCTGGGTCTCTAAAAACAAATGCGTCGCCATGACCTAATAATCCAGCCATTGCATAACCTCCATCTAAGTTTTTAGCCGAACGAGCTAAGATTTTTGCGATATCTAAACGTTCTGCAATTACTGGAGAAGCATTTCTTTTAGAATATCCTTCAGCTTTACAGTCTTGGTACAATTGCATTACTTCTTTATCTAAGAAGTGACCAATTTTTTCCATTACAGTAACCGTATCAGCCATTTCTTTAGGGTGCTGTCCAAGTTCAACAAGGTTTTCGAAAAGTTCTTTAACATTTGTCATATTAAAGTTTCCGGCTAAAATCAAATTACGGTGCATCCAGTTACTTTGACGTAAAAATGGGTGAACACTTTCGATGCTGTTTTTTCCGAAAGTTCCATAACGAACGTGTCCTAGAAACAATTCTCCAACATATGGAATTTCAGATTTGATTTTATTAATATCATCACCAATTTCTGGATTTGCTTTTAACTCTTCGCTGATTCTTTCATTGATTTGTTTAAAAACGTCTTGTATTGGCTGTGAGTGATTTGAACGAACTCTGCTTATGTAGCGTTGTCCAGGATCAACATCCAATTTAATACTTGCAAAACCAGCACCGTCTTGTCCACGGTTGTGCTGTTTTTCCATCATTAAATACATTTTCTGAATTCCGTAAAATGCAGTTCCGTATTTTTCTTTATAATATTCAAGCGGTTTTAGTAGTCTAACTAAGGCTATACCACATTCGTGTTTTAAAGCGTCGCTCATTGTTTTTTGTTATTTGTGTGTTGTTGTAAGTTGTGTGTATTAACGTAATAAAAAAGCCCCGTTTTATCGAGGCTCTTAGGCATTATATTTCTATGTCAAACTGAGTTAACGACTTAAATTGCTGTAATCGAATCGCTACTTCGGCTTTGCTTAAATTTTCCATCCTTTCGGTTCCAAATTTCTCCACGCAGAACGAAGCTAAATTTGAACCGTAAATAATTGCATTCTTCATGTTTCCAAAAGAAATGTTTTCGCTTTGCGCAATAAATCCAGAAAAACCACCTGCAAAAGTATCTCCCGCTCCTGTTGGATCGAAAACTTCTTCTAATGGTAAAGCTGGTGCAAAGAATACTTCTCTATTGTGGAATAAAAGCGCTCCGTGTTCTCCTTTTTTGATCACCACATATTTTGGTCCCATATCTTGGATTTTAGCAGCTGCTTTTACTAATGAATATTCACCAGAAAGTTGTCTTGCTTCTTCGTCATTGATTGTAATAACATCTACACGTTTAATAACGTCTAATAATTCTGGAAGAGCGCAATCCATCCAAAAGTTCATTGTATCTAAAACAACTAATTTTGGTTTTTTCTCCATTTGGTCTAAAACACTGCTTTGTACTAACGGATGTAAGTTTCCTAACATCACAACATCAGCATCTTTATAGTTTTGAGGAACTTTTGGCTGAAAATCAGCTAAAACATTCAACTCCGTTACAAGAGTGTCTCTAGAATTCAAATCGTTGTGGTATAAACCGCTCCAGAAAAAAGTTTTTCCTCCTTTTACAATTTCGATACCAGAGATATCGATATTTTTTGAAGTTAAAAGATCTAAATGTTCTTGAGGAAAATCGTCTCCAACTACAGAAACAATAGCCGATTGTAAGTTAAAAAATGACGCTGATAATCCGATGTAGGTTGCAGCACCACCTAAAATTTTATCTGTTTTTCCGAAAGGAGTTTCAATCGCGTCGAAAGCAACTGTTCCAACAATCAATAGTTTATTCATTTTATGAATTTCGAATTAGGGTGCAAAGATACTTCATAAGTTACAATCTTGCAACGGTTTAGAGTCTCAAAATTTTCTTAAAAAAAAGAGAACGATTTGTGATTGAAATTACTGTAAATGAATAGGTTAAAAACTGTTTTTAATGAAGGTCAAAATAGGTTTTTCAGAATTAATCTGCAAGTTTTTCGAAAATAATTGCGAATATTTTACAAGTTGAACTTCTTATCAAAATAATTCTTTAAAACACCAATTTGAACCAATGCCATAAAAGGTACAATTAAAATAGCATACAATAAGGTTTTTGAAATATGGATTCCAGAAATAACCGCAGAAATTTTATCTGTGTACGATTTTCCTATTTCTAAATTATTTTGAGTTCCTGCAAAAAACACATTATAAACAATTAAAATAGCCAAAGCAACTCCAATAAAAACCCATGTTGTAATAGAAATCAAAGGTTTGTAAGGTTTGATTTTTGCTTTTTCGGCAACAAGAATTTGCGACATTAAATTTGAAGTAAAGTCAGCAGATGGCGATTGCAAAGTGTTTTCGGCCATCATTTTCTCAATAAGATTTTCTAAGTTTTTATCTTCCTCTTTCATAATACTCTACTATTTCGGGTTCTAACTGCTTTTTTAAAATAACGGCTAATTTTTGTCGGCTTCTAAACAATTTGACTTTTACGTTATTAGAGTTTAGGTTCATTATTTTTCCAATTTCCTCTAAATTCTGATCTTCAAAATAAAATAAAGTCAGCAGAAAATTATCTTCTCTTGGTAACAAATTTAAGCAATTTTGAATTGCCTGCTTTCGTTCTTTATCTTCCAAAGCGCTCAAAGCATTGTCCATTGTTTTGACCAAATGCGATGAAAATTCATCTATAGAAATATTTAAATCTTCTTTTTTGTTTTTCTTCAAACGATCTAAACAATTATTATAGGAGATTTTATAAATCCATGTTGAAAATTTAGAATCGCCTTTAAACTTATTTAAAGAATTAAATACCTTAATAAAAGTATCTTGTGCGGCTTCTTCAGCTTCTTCTCTGTTTTTAACCATTTTGAGCGACAATGTAAAAATCATATCCTTATAACGATCAACCAGCACGGCAAACAAATTTGTCTCGCCCTGCAGAATTCTATCGATATAATGTTGATCATTCATTGTACTCATATTATATAGGACGACAGTTTGTTGTTTTAGGTTACAGTGAAATGAAATAAAAATTCAAAAATTCCAAATTCCAATTTTGAGCTATACATATATTATAGCGTGAACTTTGTCAAAGTTTAGAGTTTACAAATTATTGCTTATTCAAAATTAATTGATTATCAGTAAGTTTTGGAATTTGGAATTTAAAAATTGAAATTTTTTTTAGAATCTTGTAACCTCAATTTAAAAGGTGTCGTCCTATGGAGTATCAATCAATTATAAAAACATAAAAATTATGGGACCACAAGTTTTAGTACCGTTTAGTCTTTTCGCAATGATATTTGGGATTGTCTATCTTTTTTACTCAACAAGAAATAGAGAACGTTTAGCTCTTATAGAAAAAGGGGCAGATGCCAGTATATTTTTAAAAGGAAGAACAAAGGGAAGTTCGGCTTGGAAAATTTTTGTTGTAAATCTAGCTTTTCTATTAATAGGAAGCGGTGTTGGAATTTTTCTTGCCTTAATAATCACAACCTATACTTCTCTTAATGATGGAGCTGTATATCCTTCAATTATTTTTATAATGGCAGGTATCGGACTTTTGATCGGATTTAAAACGGCAAAAGATTTAGACAAAGAAGAATAAGAGCTTTAAGTTAGAAAAGAAAAACGCATCAAATAGTTGATGCGTTTTTTTTATTCTTTAGATCCGATGGTCTCGTAATAAACATCTACAGAAAGTTTCGGCTGTTGTGATGCCATAACGGCCAATTGATCACAACGTTCGTTTTGTGGATGATTGTTGTGACCTTTTATCCATTTAAAATCTACTTGATGTTTTCTGTATGCGATTAAAAAACGTTTCCATAAATCTGGATTTTTTTTATCCTTATAGCCTTTTTTTTCCCAGCCGAAAACCCATTTTTTTTCGACTGAATCTACGACATATTTAGAATCTGAAACTATAAGCACTTTCATGTTTGGGTTTTTCAGTTTTTCTAAACCAACAATTACTGCCAAAAGTTCCATTCTATTATTTGTAGTCAAACGAAAACCTTCATAGAATTCTTTTTTATAAGGAGTGCCAACCAATTCCATGACTACTCCGTAACCCCCATTGCCAGGATTTCCTTTTGCCGCGCCATCTGTATATATATGTACTTCGTGATTCATTATTATTTATCTGTCAATGAAATTGTTTTTATAAGATCTTCAAAAAGCAAACTGTTATCTTCTTTGCCAATTTCTTCTATAAAGTTTAAAGAAATATAGTAACCGTTTTTAAGTATATAATAACTTCTGCTACATATATTAAAAGAGTTATTTTCTTGTTTGAGACGAAACTGAACCGAAAACTTGACGACTTTTTTTCCTGAAATCTCTACAACAGAAGGCGTGTCAATGTACTTAAAATCATTCAATGTTTTTTTTAGGTCTTCGCCAGATTGTTTAAGCTGACTTGCAAATTCTTGAATGTTTTTTGTTTTAACCTCTTGTGTTCTAATTTTTATTGTCGGAATTATTCCAGGATAAGTTTTAGGATCATATTTAACTAATGTTGCTAAACCTATAGAAGCATTAGTAGATTTTAATAAAGTCTCTAACTGTTTATCTGTAAAATTATAATTATCCAGATTTTTCAACACCTCTTCATTGCTGGTAAAAATCCATTTTTGTGGAATATCTATAGAAAATCCAATTCTCTTTATTTCTAATTTTTCTTGTGCATAAAAATTAGAAAAGATTATAAATGATATTAAGGTAAGGATAATTTTTCTCATGAAATTATTCCCCTAATATTCTATGAATAACCTCTGGAAAATGTTTTTGTTCCAATTCATGAATCTTCTCTGCAACTGTTTCTGGAGTATCTTCATCCGTTAATGCCACATTTGCCTGAAAAATAATTGCTCCTTCATCATAGTTTTCATTTACATAATGAATGGAGATTCCAGTCTCTTTTTCCTTGTTATTTACAATTGCTCTATGAATGTGCATTCCGTACATTCCTTTGCCTCCATAATTAGGTAAAAGCGCTGGATGAATGTTTATTATTTTATTTGGATACTGTTCAATTATGTTCTCAGGAAATTTTAAAAGAAAACCAGCAAGAACTATCAAATCCGGGTCGATTTTTTGTATTTTTTGTAAGACATTACGCTCTAAAAGTTCGTTTTTTGAGAAGATTTCGACAGGAATTTGATGATTTTTTGCTCTTTCGATCACTTTTGCCGAAGCATTATTTGTAAAAACAGAAACCACCTTTGCAATTTCGATATTCGAAAAGTATTTTATAATGTTCTCTGCGTTAGTTCCTGATCCTGAGGCAAAAACGATAATTTTTTTCATAAAGTTGTGTGTTTTGAGACTGCAAAAAACGGAATAAAAATCGAAAATAAATAGCTTTGAAAGACCTTTCTTGAAATTAATTTTATAAATTAGTGTTACATTTATAAACTAAATAGTTGTTTTAAAATAAAGTTTTTTATTTTTGCCAACAAATTAAATTCTAAAATTAAAGATTATGTCAGACATTGCATCAAGAGTAAAAGCGATTATCGTAGACAAATTAGGTGTTGACGAAAACGAAGTTGTAACAGAAGCAAGCTTCACTAATGATTTGGGAGCTGACTCATTAGACACTGTTGAGCTTATTATGGAATTCGAAAAAGAATTTGATATTCAAATTCCAGACGATCAAGCAGAAAACATTGCTACTGTTGGTCAAGCTATTTCTTATATCGAGGAAGCTAAAAAATAATAATACCACACCCGATTTTTAAAAATTCCAAATTTAAATTTCCAAATCCCAAAATTGGAATTTGTTTTTTGAAAAATTGGAATTTTTAAAATCGGGTGTTATTATTTTTTTAAATTTAAAAGTTCGATTGATTTTCAATCAAAAAGATATATTTATATTGTAATTCCCATGGCTCTTACGTAACAAATAGTTAAGAAAGCGTGGGTTTTATTTGTTTAAAGTACAAAACACATATTTATGGCATTAAGGCGAGTTGTTGTAACAGGATTAGGTGCACTTACTCCTATCGGGAATAATATCCAAGAATATTGGGATGCACTTGTGAATGGGGTTAGCGGAGCGGCTCCTATAACATATTATGATACAGAAAAGCATAAAACGAAATTTGCCTGCGAAGTGAAAAACTTCAATATTGAAGATTACATGGATCGCAAGGAATCTCGTAGATTAGATAAATTTGCACAATACGCTATTGCTGCTAGTGATGAAGCTATTAAAGATGCTGGAATTACAAATGATAACGTAAACAAACAAAGAGTTGGTGTTATCTGGGGAGCAGGAATTGGAGGTTTAGAAACTTTCCAAGAAGAGGTATTGTATTATGCAAAAGGTGATGGAACTCCAAAGTTTAATCCGTTCTTTATTCCAAAAATGATTGCCGATATTGCTCCTGCGCATATTTCTATGCGTAATGGTTATATGGGACCAAATTATACTACGGTTTCTGCTTGTGCGTCTTCTGCAAATGCATTAATCGATGCTTTCAACTACATTCGTTTAGGAATGTGTGATGTTATTGTTTCTGGTGGTTCTGAAGCTGCTGTAACAATTGCAGGTATGGGTGGTTTCAGCTCAATGCACGCTTTATCTACAAGAAACGAAAGTCCAGAAACAGCTTCAAGACCTTTTGACGCAACTAGAGATGGTTTTGTTTTAGGAGAAGGAGCAGGAGCTTTGGTTCTTGAAGATTACGAACACGCTAAAGCAAGAGGTGCAAAAATCTATTGCGAAATTGGCGGTGGCGGAATGTCATCTGATGCTTACCATTTAACAGCACCACATCCAGAAGGAATTGGAGTAATTGCAGTAATGGAAAATACTTTAAGAGATGCAGGAATGACTCCAGATCAAGTTGACCATATTAACACTCACGGAACTTCGACTCCATTAGGAGATGTTGCTGAGTTAAAAGCGATCAGTGCAGTTTTTGGTGATCATGCTAAAAATATCAATATCAATTCAACAAAATCAATGACAGGACACTTACTTGGTGCTGCTGGTGCTATTGAAGCAATTGCTTCTATTTTAGCAATGCAACACGGGATTGTTCCTCCAACGATTAACCATACAGTAGTTGACGAAAATATTGATCCATCTTTAAACCTTACTTTAAACAAACCTCAAAAAAGAGAGGTAAATGTTGCTATGAGTAATACATTTGGTTTTGGTGGACACAATGCTTGCGTATTGTTTAAAAAATTAGCTGACTAATTTCTGTATATGAATATTATCAAAAAAATATTTTCTAAATCCCGTTCTCTAGAAGACGGGATTTTTTTTGACACTATTCAGAAAATTCTTGGTTTTCAGCCAACAAACATTGATTTTTATAGAAGAGCATTTACACATCGCTCGTCTAATAAGTTAGATCAAAATGGCCAGCCTATTAATTATGAGCGATTAGAATTTTTAGGAGATGCTATGTTAAGTGCTGTCATTGCTGCACATTTATTTAATAAAGCTCCAAATGGCGACGAAGGTTATTTAACCAAAATGCGTTCAAAAATTGTAAGCCGTGAGCATTTGAACGAATTAGGAAAGGATTTGAATTTAGTGCAATTTGTAGAGAGTAAAGTGCCAATTCAACATTTTGGAGAAAACATTCACGGTAATATTTTTGAATCTTTAATTGGAGCAATTTACCTTGATAAGGGATATACTTTTTGCGAGAAATTTATCGAGAAAAGAGTGGTTACACCTTATGTTGATATTGCTCGATTGGAGGGTAAAGTTATAAGTTATAAAAGTCTTGTTATTGAATGGTGCCAAAAAGAAAAAAGAGTTTTTCATTATGACATTTTTGAAGATAACGGAATAGACGGACAGCGTTTATTTGGTGTAAAGCTTAGTATTGATGATAAAGTTGTTGCAAGAGCGAGAGCAACTTCTAAAAAGAAAGCTGAAGAAAAAGCATCACAAAGAGCTTATTTTGCGTTTCAAGAAAAAATTGACAAGAAATAGCTGCAAAAATGTTGTAAGTATCACAAGGCTACATCGTTTTCGTTTATAATTTAACAAAACAAGCATGTCATAACTGTTGATGCTCCGTTTAGAAATAGTATATTTACAACTTGATTTTTCAAGACATGGCTATTCATAAATTGGATTTAGACGAATTTGACGAAATTGATTATTATTTAATGGCAATTCATACTTCATTAGAAGATTATAGATTAGCCTATTTTATCAATAAAATCCTTCCGATAAACTTAAGTAAGAGCAAAAACGAGATCCATGCTCAAACTAAGGAAGGTGAAGCAAATTTTTCCAGATTCTATTATTATGATGAAGAAAAAGCTGTTTCCTGGAATTTAATTCAGAATAAAAATGAAATCATTTCGGTGAGTACAAATGATTTTCAGAATTTGTTTTCTAATGAAACAAGTGAGGTTTCGACAACAATTCATTTACTTCCTGAATTTAAAAAAGTCGATTTTTTCCTGAAAATTGATAATAGCGAAGAGGCGCTTGATTTTTCAGAAATTCAACAAAAATTAAAAACAATCGAAAGTATTGCAGCAATTTATGCTGTTGATACGGACAATATAAAATCAAAAAACAATCTAATTTTTTAAAAAAAATGCTAACAAACAAGAAAACCAAAATTGTTGCTACACTTGGCCCCGCTTGTAGTACAAGAGAGATCATTAAAGATATGATCGAAGCAGGTGTTAATGTGTTTAGAATCAATTTTTCGCATGCAGATTACGAAGGAGTAAAAGAAAAGATTAATATCATCAGAGGCCTAAACGAAGAGTTTGGTTACACTACAGCAATCTTAGGAGATTTGCAAGGACCAAAACTTAGAGTTGGTGTAATGGAAGAAGGAACTGTTGTAAATGATGGTGATGAAATTACTTTTACAACTGCAGAAGATATTATCGGAACATCAAAAAGAGTGTTCATGAAATATCAAAATTTCCCAAATGATGTTAACGCAGGAGAGCGCATTTTGCTTGACGACGGTAAACTTATTTTCGAAATTGTTTCAACAGATAAAAAAACAGAAGTTGTTGCTAAAGTTATTCAAGGAGGAGAATTAAAATCTAAAAAAGGGGTTAATCTTCCAAACACAAAAATTTCTTTACCAGCTTTAACTGAAAAAGATATTGCTGATGCGATTTTCGCAATCGAGCAAAAAGTAGACTGGATCGCACTTTCATTCGTGAAAACTCCTCGCGATTTACAAGATTTACAAGAATTAATCGCTAAACATTCTGAGGTTAAAATTCCAATCGTAGCTAAAATTGAAATGCCAGAAGCTCTTGAGAATATGGATAAAATTGTAGCATATTGCGACGGTTTAATGGTTGCTCGTGGAGATCTTGGTGTTGAGCTTCCTGCTCACGAAGTGCCATTGGTACAAAAAGATTTGATCAGAAGAGCAAAAACTGCTAGAATTCCTGTTATCGTTGCTACACAAATGATGGAAACAATGATTACAAGTTTAACTCCAACAAGAGCAGAGGTAAATGACGTTGCTAACTCAGTAATGGACGGAGCAGATGCTGTAATGTTGTCTGGAGAAACTGCAACTGGAAATTACCCAGTTCAAGTAATTCAAAGAATGGCACAAATTTGTGAGGCTGTTGAGAATTCACCACTTATTCAGGTACCTCAAAATACGCCACAAATTAAAACAAACCGTTTTGTAACTAAAACAGTTTGTCACCAAGCAGCTTTATTAGCTAACGAAATTGAAGCTAAAGCAATTTGTACTTTAACAAACAGCGGTTATACAGCTTTCCAAATTTCAGCTTGGAGACCATCTACAGCTCATATTTTAGTATTTACTTCAAACAGAAGAATCTTAACACAATTGAACTTATTATGGGGAGTTAAATCTTTCTACTATGATAATGACGAAAGTACAGATGATACTGTAACAGATGTAAATCAAATTGCAGTTGAAAAAGGATATGCACAAAAAGGAGATTATTTAATCAATCTTGCTGCAATGCCAATTAAAGAAAAAGGAATGGTTAATACAATGAGAGTATCTCAAATCGACTAATATTTCTTTATACAATATTTCGAAAAGGGCTGTCTTAAAAGACAGCCCTTTTTTTGTTTTAATACTTTTTTAATTATTATTTCAAGTTTAAATTATAATAAATCAGGTTTCATTTGATCAACTATTTAGAAATTTCCATTCCGTTTTGCCATAAAACATACTTTAAATAGTTTTTAATACAAGTTTATCTAAAAAAACAATTAGAGCTATTTTCCTGCATATTTACTGTGTTTCATTTTGTAAAATGAAACATTTTGGTGCAAATTCTAAATTTTTGTTGTTTCATTTTATAATATGAAACAAGCTCATGCCGAATAAATACTGTTGTTCGCTTTTTTATTAGTTAATTTTGAGTCACTTAAAAAAAAGTTAAAAAATATTTTGTTTCAGATTTTAATTCAAAATGAATTTGAAACATATAGAAAAATGAAACTTTAATTAAGAGATATTTTTCGAAAGCTTACCCATAATTTCCCATTTGTTTTTTTGGATTTACGATCTCATACATATAACAAGAATCATTAACGAATTTTTATTATCATGAAACAAATCAAATTAAAATGCGGATTTATAAATACTATAATGGTATTTACACTACTGTTTTTTGCAGGAGTTTCTGTTACGGCTCAGAGCAAGAAACCTAATATTTTGATTATCTGGGGAGATGATATCGGTACAACCAATATAAGTGCTTATAGTGATGGACTTATGGGTTTCACAACACCTAATATTGATCGACTTGCGAATGAAGGATTACGGTTCTTACATTATTATGGAGAACAGAGCTGTACAGCGGGACGTGCGGCATTTTTAACAGGACAGCATGGTCTGAGAACCGGATTAACAAAAGTTGGCTTTCCTGGTGCACCAATGGGAATGAGCCAGTTAGATCCTTCTATAGGAGGAATAATGAAAAACCTTGGCTATGTAACAGGACAATTTGGTAAAAACCACGTTGGTGATCGTAACGAAAGCTTGCCAACAGTAAATGGTTTTGATGAATTTTTTGGAAATCTGTATCACTTAAATGCAGAAGAAGAACCAGAATTGCCAGATTACCCTAAAGATCCTGAATACTTGAAAAAATTTGGACCAAGAGGAGTTCTAAAATGTACTGCAACCAATGTTGACGATCCGACAACTGACCCTCGTTTTGGAAGAGTAGGAAAACAAAAAATTGAAGATACAGGCGCATTAACTAAAAAAAGAATGGAAACTGTAGATGACGAAACATCTGCAGCTGCAATTGATTTTATAAAAAGACAAAATGCTGCTGGAAAACCATTTTTCTGCTGGTTTAATTCAACTCGTATGCATTTCAGAACACATGTTAGAGCAGAACACAGAGGAAGATATACTCATGGCGACAGCGAATATATTGACGGTATGATCGAACATGATGAAACTATTGGAAGTATTTTAAAAATCTTAGATGATTTAGGAATTGCTGATAATACTATAGTCGTGTATTCTACAGATAATGGTCCTCATATGAATACATGGCCAGATGGTGCAATGACGCCATTTCGTTCAGAAAAAAACACGAACTGGGAAGGAGCTTTCCGTGTACCATGTATTGTACGTTGGCCTGGAGTTATTAAACCAGGAACTGTAACTACTGAATTAATGAGTCATAATGACTGGATGCCAACTTTAGCTTCTATAGCTGGTGAGCCAGATTTGACTAAAAAACTACTGACAGGTTATACAGCTAATGGCAAAAACTATAAAGTGCATTTAGACGGTTATGATCAAAGCGAATTTTTACGCGGTAAAACGAAAAAAAGTGCGAGAGATAAATTTTTCTACACAGACGATGATGGTCTCTTGGTCGCGTTGAGAGAAGGAGATTATAAATACGTTTTTGCAGAGCAGCGTTTAGAAGGTACAATGGGAGTTTGGGCAGAACCCTTTACGAAATTACGTTTGCAAAAAACATTCAATCTGTTTCAAGATCCTTTTGAAAGAGCAGATATCACTTCAAATACATTTTGGGACTGGCAGATGAATCATGTAGGTTCTATGTATGGTGCCATACAAGATGTAGTTGTTTTTGCCGAAACATTTAAAGAATATCCGCCTAGATCAATTCCGCCAAGTTTCTCAGCTTATACTATTATGGAAGAAGCCATAAAAGATATTAAAACAAAACAATATGTTGAAAAAAATGTATTGCCTAAAGTAAAAGAAGAAGCTCAAGAATCGGCCAAAAAGAAAAAATAATAATCCTATAAGAGACTCAGGCTGTTTGGTCTGAATCTCTTCCATAAAATAAAATCACCATGAAGAAAAGAATATTTATTTTATCAGCTGTCGTTTTATTTTTAGTTTCTTGTAAAAAATCAGAACCAGCAACTACAACTACGACAGAAACAAAACAAGCCGAAACAACTGTAAATGGTGATCCGTTACCAAGTTGGAATGATGGCGCTTTAAAAAAAGACATTATAGCTTATGTTGAAAAGGTAACCAAAGAAGGAAGTCCAGATTTTATTCCGGTAAATAACAGAATTGCCACTTTTGATAATGATGGGACACTTTGGGCCGAAAAACCTTTAGTTCAGGAATTATTTGCTTTTTACCGAGTAAAAAAAATGGTTGAAGCCAATCCTGCTTTAGCTCAAAAGCAACCTTTTAAAGCAGTATTAGAAAAAGATAAAAGCTATTTTGAAAAGGGTGGAGACAAAGCGCTTATCGAATTGGTAGCTTCTACTCATACCGGAATGTCTGAAGATGAATTTGAAACTTCGGTTACCGAATTTTTTAAAGATGCGAAAATTCCAGGAAAAGAAACAGCATTAAAAAATATACGCTATCAGCCGCAATTGGAATTGTTAAACTACTTGCGTGCCAACGGATTTAAAACATTTATTGTAACTGGAGGAACGATCGAAGTAGTTAGAGGCATCTCTGAAGATTTTTATGGTATTCCGAAAGAACAAGTGGTTGGAACTTCATTTAAGTATAAATATGATCCTGCTAAAAATGTAGTGATGAGAGAACCGGCTTTGGATCTTTTTAATGATAAAGAAGCAAAACCTGTAGGCATACAACTTCATATCGGGCAACGTCCTGTTTTTGCCTGCGGAAATGAAGGCGCAGGAGGAGATCTTGCCATGCTGAAATATTCTCAAGGCAGTAAATATCCATCTTTTCAAATGCTGGTAAATCACAACGATTCGATTAGAGAATTTAATTATCAGGAAAAAGATAATTTATCACTTAGTACAGCAGCAAAAAACAAGTACCATGTCATCAATATGAAAGACGATTGGAAGAAAGTTTTTGCGGACTAATGATCTAAAGGATTGTTTGCAGATTGACGATTATAGATTTGAGTTGTTTTTAATCAATAAAATGAAGTCGTATGAAATATTCTTTCCTCGTAATAATGCTGCTGTTATCAGTTCATTTTACAATTTCTGCACAAGAAGAAAAACCTGGAAACAGCGCGCAAGAGCTTGCAGATAAATTAGCGAACCCTGTAGCAAGTTTGATCAGTGTGCCGCTTCAGAATAATTTGAATTATGGAATTGGCCCTTATAATGGTGTAAAATACACTATTAATGTACAGCCAGTTATTCCCTTCAAATTAAGTGACAACTTAAATTTAATAAGCCGCTGGATTCTTCCTGTTGTAGATCAAAGAAATATTACAGGATTGAATACACACGAATTTGGTCTGAGTGATGCTACTGTTACGGCTTTTTTTGCTCCAAAAAGCGAAAAAATCATCTACGGAATTGGTCCCGCATTTTTAGTACCCACAGCAACAGACAAATTACTGGGAACAGAAAAATTTGGTGTTGGACCAAGTGTATTAGTAATGCATCAGGGAAAAGGTTTGTCGGTTGGTTTTATTGCCAATCAAATCTGGTCTGTTGCAGGAGCATCAGAACGTGCGGATTTTAATAGCTTTTATACACAGATATTTATGTCTCATAGTTATAAAAGTGGTGCAAACTGGGGAGTCAACGCAGAAATTACCCAAAATTGGGAAGCCAATACAACCTTAATTTCTCTCAATCCAATGATGGGAGGAATTACCAAATTTGGAGATCAGATTGTTCAATTTTCTGTACAGCCCTTAATTCCTATTGTCGGACATCAAGCCATAAAACCAGATTGGGGATTAAGAGCGGTTGTTGCTTTTGTCTTTCCAGGATCTTAAAAAAGTGAATTCATGAAAAAAGTACTTTTTATTATCGTCATAAGTTTGTTTTTTATCAGTTGTAAAAAAGAAAAATCAACGGTAGAAGCTTCGCCTGCAGCAGCAGAAAGTAATTCATCTCCAACAGATCAAGATATTATAGATGCTTATACTTATTTATATGGAAGATATCTTGTAATTCAGCAGGAAAATCATGATATAAATGTAGAAAAAGTTGGTTATAATAAGATCAAATATAATCCGCTGGGATCAGCACAGTTTGTAAAATTAAATGTGCCTAAAATAGAAGGACGTTATTATACCGCACAAATATTAGATGGCTGGGGAGAAGTTATTGTAAATATCAATGAGCGTAATTTTCCGAAAACGCCTTATGGAAAATTTGCATTGGTTTTAAAAGGCTCAAATCCAACTATTCCTTCGGGTGCTGTTAAAATTGAATTGCCATCTGAAAAAGCTAAAATGCTGGCAAGAGTTGAACTTAAAGGAACTTCGGCTACAGCCAAAAAACTTCAAGAGCAATTTACTTTTACTGTTCCAGATGGAATCAAAATCGCTCCACCAATAACAATTCCTGATTTTAGCCCAAAAGCGCCAATTGCAGGTGAAATATTTGATAAAGTAGAAGAAGTGCTGAATTCTTATCCTGATGTTATGCCAAAGGCAAAAGAATATCAAGAAAAAGCAATTATTGTTGGTGTTTATGCTAAAACAGATGAAAAGACAAAAGCACATGTTGATGAAGTTGTTAAAACAAAAGCAATACCTGCATTTTTAGCTGGAGCAAAAGGTTTTGGAACTCAAAAAGGAGGATGGTCTGTATCGTATGTTGCGGGAAAATTTGGCGATGATATTATGGCCAGAGATATTATTAATTATGGAGGTTTATGGGCAAATCAAATTGAGGAAGCCATTTATTTTGTTGGACTTACAGACAGCAATAAAGAACTTTTAAGCGGAGATAAAGTCTACGAAATTAAATTCGCCAAAGACCAATTGCCAGATGCTTTTGTAAATGCATTTTGGTCTATTACTTTATACAGCGTTCCAGATTATAGAGTAGTCGATAATAAACTAAAAAGATATAATCTTAATAATGTTTCTGGACTAAAGAAAAACCCCGACGGTTCTCTGAGCATTTGGTTGGCATCTTCATTGCCTAAAAATGCTATTGAAAGCAATTGGTTGCCAACTCCGGCAGGAAAAGGTTTTGCTTTAACAATGAGAATGTATGTTTCTAAGAAACCAGTTCTTGATGGACAATGGTTTCCTGCACCAATTGAACAGATAAAATAATTCCCTATAAATAAAATCAGACTCATGAAAAATCGATACTTATTTATTTCCGTCTTTTTTGCATTGATTCTTACGTATGGATGTAAAGAATCAACAATCAAAAATTCAGATACAGCAGAAACTGCTACACCATCTAGTTCTGATATAAAAATGGATGGAGATTTGCCTTCAAAAGAATCTATTTCGGCATTGTTTGACGAAATGGATTTACAACAGGCAACACAATCTTATTTATGGGGGCTTCCAATTGTGGCTTTCGCCGAATGGCAGCAACAACATTATAAAACATTCAATGCCACAAGCAATGATCTTGTATTGTATAACACTTATCATGACAGATTAGGAATTTTAACGGCAAACGCCACAACTCCCTATGTCATGTCATTTATAGATTTAAAGGCAAATGGCCCAACTGTTATCGAAATGCCCGCTGGAAAAACTGCCGGAGGACTTGGTGATTTCTGGCAGAGAGAACAAGCCACAATTGGCGAAATGGGCCCTGATAAAGGAAAAGGCGGAAAATATGTTCTAGTACCGCCAACTTTAAAAGATTTTAAAGCAGATGGATATTATATAATTCCATGTGCTACAGTAAATATGTTTTTTGGATTTAGAACATTAGACCCAGATCCAAAAGTAACAGAAGAATTGGTAAAAAAAGTAAAAATATATCCTTACGCCCAAAGAGCAAATCCGACTCCAACTAAAATAGTAAGCCCGCCTGCTGATAAAAATTGGTACGGAATCCAACCGTCGGGAATTAAATATTGGGAACGTCTTCATGCTATTTTGCAAGATGAGCCGGTTGAAGACCGTGACCGTTTTTTTATGGCTTGGCTAAAAAATTTGGGTATTGAAAAAGGAAAACCTTTTGCTCCAGACGAACGTCAAAAAAAGATTTTAATCGAAGCTGCCAAAAAAGGAGAACAAATGGCAATTGCTAATTCTTTTAGTAAGCGTTTTGCAGATGTAAAACATTGGCCAGATAAAAAATGGGATTATGTTATGATTCTTTCAGATCCTTCGCAAAGGACAGCCAATTATGATGAGTTTTTCGAAAGATCATCTTATTTCTATGAAGCGGTTACTTACTCAAAAGCGATGATGACCAAAATACCAAACGTAGGCCAAGCTTATTTAGGCGCTTATTTTGATAATAATGGAAATTGGTTAGACGGTGCTAAAAACTATACTTTAAATATTCCGGCAAATCCGCCTGCGGTTAATTTCTGGTCAATTACGATTTATGATTCTGCAACACGTTGTTTGATTGATAATCCGCAGAAAAATGCTGATTTGTCTTCTCGTAAAGACTTAATCAAAAATAGCGATGGTTCGGTCGATTTGTATTTCGGACCAAAAGCTCCAGCGGGAAAAGAGAAAAACTGGGTGCAGACTTTACCAGGAAAACACTGGTTTACTTATATGCGTTTCTACGGTCCAACGGCTGCTTATTTTGATAAAAGCTGGAAAATGGATGATATCAAAGAAGTGAAATAGAAAGATCATTTAAAATCAATTAAGATGAAAAAATTACTTTTTTTAGCATTAGTTTTTGTAGCTATTTTTTCTTGTAAAAAGAAAGAAACCGAAGATATAAAAGTAACCACAACAACTTCGATTACACAATATCCAGATTCAGCCAAAGCAATTGCAAAAGAAGCTTGGACTTATGCTTTTTCGATGGCAATGAATTATCGAACAATGCATTTGTATGCCTTAGATAAAACCTATTCTGATTATGCGGGAGGGTTTAATAAGTTTAGACATTATGATAAAATTTTTACAGCAGCAGATACAGCAGTAGTTACACCAAATAATGATACACCTTATTCCTGGGCAACTTTAAATCTTAAAGATGAACCTGTCGTTTTGGAAGTGCCAGCAATTAAAGATCGATATTACTCTTTTCAGTTTGTTGATTTGTACACCTATAATTTTGCGTACATCGGAAGCCGTACAACTGGAGATAAAGCTGGAAAATATTTAATTGCAGGACCAGACTGGAAAGGCGAAAAGCCAGCAGGAATCATGGAGGTAATTCAGTCTGAAACCTATTTGGTAACATTGTTAGGACGTACCGAACTAAAAATGGCTTCGGGAGATATTGAAAACGTAAAAAAAATACAAGCACAGTATAAACTGATGCCGTTTCATGAGTTTACAAAGACAGCAGCACCTCCACACAAAGATTTTGCACTGCCTTTCGCCGGTTTTGATCGTGCAGATTTAGGTTCTTCAAAGTTCATCGGATTAACCAATAATCTACTTCAATATACTTCTCCAAATCCTGTAGAGAAAGATTTGCTGGCAAAATTTGCGAGAATTGGAATTGTTTCTGGGAAAGAGTTTGACCCCAAAAGTTATACTCCGGAAGTCTTAAAAGCAATTGACGAGGGAGTTCAGGAAGCAAGCAAAGAACTCGAAGATGGTGCAAATAAACTGACCAATGCAACCTTTTTGTTTGGAACAAGACAAGATCTTAACGGAAATTATACCAACAGAGCTCTTGGCGCGGCAGCAGGGTTGTTTGGTAATACTAAAGAAGAAGCCATTTATATTGGGACAAGAACAGATAAGGACAAAAACATTCTTTCTGGGCAGAATAAATACATTATTCGTTTCCCAAAAGGGCAAACGCCTCCGGCTCAATATTTTTGGAGTATTACGTTGTATAATCTTCCATCACGTTATTTGGTTGAAAATCCAATTAACAGATACTCAATTGGAGACCGAACATCAGGATTGAAATACGAACCAAATGGAGATCTGATTATTTATATTCAAAATGAAGCTCCTAAAGGAAAAGAGTCCAATTGGCTTCCGGCTCCAAAAGAAGCATTTTATTATTTAATTAGGGTTTATGGTCCTAAAGAGTCTTTGATAAGTGGCGCATGGAAAGCACCACAACCAGAACTTGTGAAGTAAAGTCGCTACAGATGTCCGAAAAAACAGCAAATAGTACCGATAATTTTTTTGATCCATTAGCATCAAAAGCAGAACGTTACGACAAAGGCGCAGCGATCAGAAAAACAGTGCCTCGTTCTTCACATCAGGAATGGACGGCGCCAGAAGATCGAGAAGACCCAATTGCTGTTTTAATTAAAACAAGTATCGGACGAATTGAAGATTTACTTCCAATTCGATACAGAAGAATGATCGAGTCGCCTTTTGCATTTTATAGAGGTGCTGCAGCGATTATGGCCGCAGATTTAGCCAAGACTCCCAATACGGGAATGCAATTACAGCTTTGCGGAGATTGTCATCTAATGAATTTCGGCGGATTTGCAACTCCAGAACGTAAACTGGTTTTTGATATCAATGATTTTGATGAAACTTTTCATGGCCCTTGGGAATGGGATGTAAAAAGGCTCGCCGTAAGTTTTGCCATTGCTGGAAAATGGAGAAAATTTTCCAATAAAGATTGTAAAGAATTTGCCTGGCATGTAGCAGATAGTTACAAAAGACATATGCTGGAATACAGTAAATTATCGGCACTTCAAATTTGGTATGCAGATCTTGATCTGGCTCAGCTTATTGAATTAGGTAAAGATGAAGAATTAAAAGAGTTTCAGCAGAAGCGAATAAAAAAAGCAGCAGAATCTACAGCTCATGAAAAAGAGTTTGCAAAAATGACCTATCTCGATGGAGTTCGGGCAAAGATAAAAGATGATCCACCATTGATTTATCATCCGTCAGGGACCGATGAAAATTATACGTTAAGAGAAGCCAAGCTTATTCATAAGCGATATGTAGAATCGCTTCCAGAAGATAAGCAAGTTTTGCTAAGCCGTTACACTATGCACGATTTTGCTATAAAAGTTGTAGGTGTAGGAAGTGTCGGAACGCTTTGCGGTATAAGTTTATTGATGTCGGCAACGGGAGAACCTATTTTTTTACAATTTAAAGAAGCCAGACAAAGCGTTTTGGAACCGAATGTAAAAAACAAACCAAAATACAGTCATCAAGGCGAGCGTATTGTAATGGGACAAAAGTTAATGCAGTCGGCTTCGGATATGTTTTTAGGATGGACTAACGATGATAGGGGAAGATATTTTTATATCCGTCAGCTTCGTGATGCTAAGATAAAACCTGTCATCGAAATCATGAAAGTAGAAAACATGGCAGATTATGCCAAAGCCTGTGGTTGGGCGCTTGCACGGGCTCATGCGCGATCTGGAGATCCGTCGATGCTGTCAGGTTATATTGGGAATAATAATGAATTTGCAAATGCAATCTCAAAATTCTCAATTTCCTATGCACACCAAAATGAACTCGATTATAATAAAATGGTCGAGGCTGTAAAAGAAGGAAGATTGCCTATTTCGGCAGAAATATAATTTTTGAGGAATTAAAAGAGGTGCAAGACGTTCTGTAGTCTTGCAAGGTAAATAACAAGTACAAGTCTTGAGAGTGTTGAAGAGCAAAAAAAAGCTAAGTAAGATTTTATTTGTTTAATTGTGTTAATTAAATAAAATCGTTTATCTTTGATAATGACTTAATTTACTGTTTGTTAGTTGATTATAATCATTAAACAATTGTTAATTTAGTTTTCGCCCTTCATCCAAGATTTTTTAGATTTTAATACATTCGAGTTTAACTGATTTAATTATTAATTTAAATTTTAAAAGATGAATATTAAAAGAACAAATCTTCGCATAATCCCAATGTTGTTTTTGGGTTTAATTTACAGTTGTTCCCCATCTGTAAAAGTAACAAGTGATTATGATCATGCAGCAAATTTCGGTGAGTACAAAACTTTTGCGGTTTACGATTTAAAAGCGCAAGAAGGTCAAGTTAATCAGTTGAATGTTGATCGTGTAACAAAAGCAATTAAGAACGAAATGTTGGCAAAAGGTTTTACAGAATCTGATAATCCAGACTTAAAAGTAAATGCCGTTTCGATCTTAAAAAACAAAACTTCGGTTAGTTCCAATACCAATTTTTACGGTTACGGAGGAATGTATCGCCCTTACGGATATTGGGGTGGAGGCGCTATGATGGGTGGTGCCAATACAACATTTAACACCTACGATTATGTAGACGGTTCGCTTATAATTGATATCGTATCTACAAAAACAGACAAATTGCTTTGGCAAGGAGTCGGAAACTCCGAAATTGACAGTAAACCAGATAATCCTGAAGAATTTATCAATGGAGCAATAAAGAAAATATTAGCCAATTTTCCTCCAGGATCAGAAAAGAAATAATCTGATTGCGATACAGACAAATGTGCTTGGTCTAATCAGCCTATAAGCACATTTGTTTTCTAAACGAAAGCCCCCTTTCGAAGCACTTTTTAGAAAGTATACAAACAAATTAAGCTAAAAAAACATGATCGATATTTTACTTTCGCTATTCTTCTTTATAGCTACAATTGCTGGTTTTGCCACAGCTTTAATGGTTCTTTTGTCTAGGAAAAACTATTCGAAGAGTTTCTTTTTGGGTGTTTTTTTGCTGAGTTTGGCTGTTGTTAGTATTTATAATTTTTATTTATCTGCTAATATATTTAAAGACTTTCCAGATTTGATTACCATTACCAAAGCATTCATTTTTCTAACAGCTCCTTGCTCGTTTTTGTATGTTAGAAATATTTTATCTCTTAAAAAAAGTTTTAGAAAATATGACTGGTTGCATTTTATGCCATTTGTTATCTACTTTGTTTTAACTATCATAGTCTACATTGGAAGTTTCACCAATATAAAAGCGATTGATTATCTCGCGAACATAATTAAAAATCCATTTTCGATTCTCACACTTACACTTTGGTTGTGTTATGTTTTTTTTCAAACCATGTTGATTTTAAACTATGATCTGAAAAAATTCAAAGGAAACCAATTTCATAGAAGCAAAGTAATCAATTGGATTAAGGTTTATAACCTGATGATTTTATTTCTGTTTTCGGCGCTTTTTGTGCATCATTTTCTCCTTAGAAAAGTCGTTGCTGTTGATATTTCCTGTTATGTTTTAATTTCATCTGTCCTGTTTTTTACGGTTGGCTGGCTTTATTTTAAACCAAATATTTTTCATGATGAAGAAGAGACATTCGACTTTGTTGTTGACAATACTATTCTCGTAAAATCTAAAGAAGCAAAAAGCGTAATTCCGATAACGAACGAATTAACTGCTGAAAAAAAAGAAGATTACCTTTTAAAATTAGATTATGTCTTAAATTCTAAAAATCTTTTCCTTAAGAAGGATTTTGTAATTCGAGATTTATCAGACGAAACAGGAATCTCTGTCCATCATTTATCAAATTTAATCAATTCAGAATTCGGACTTCATTTTCAGGATTATATCAATCTAAAAAGAATTGAGTATTTCAGAGAAAAAATAAACGATCCAGAATGGAAAGATTTATCATTGGAAGGAATGGCTTGGGGTTCAGGTTTTAAATCTCGCACAACTTGTTTTAGGGCATTTATAAAACATACCGGGAAATCTCCTTCAGAATACTTCAAAACCATTAGAATAAATCCAGAGCATACTACAAGCACTTTTTATTTCAAATAAATCTCTCTTCTATTAAAATCTTATTTATTAGCCGCAATTGTAAAGTATTAATTCATTTTAAAAAAATTTAGTATGAAAGCAAAAAATACTAATTCAAAAAAAGTGTTGCAATCTGCTTTTACATTGATGATACTGTTCGTTTCTTTTATTGGAAATGCACAATTGAAAGGCGGACATATTTTAGGAGCAATGGGATTGCAGTCGGGTACTCAGGCGCCGGAAAATACTTTTAGTGTCTACGTGCCTGCCTATATTTATACTGCAAATTGCTTAAAAAATGCAGATGGAGATAAGATTGGAAATCCAGATTTAACGATGTTTATAACTGGTGTTGGAGGTAATTATGTAAGTGATTTCAAAATTTTGGGAGCCAATTACGGAGCTACAATTTTATTGGCAGGAGCTTCAAATACCATACAAGGAAGTTATATAGATTCTAAAAGTAATTTTGCTTTTACAGATATGTACATTCAGCCTGTTCAGTTGGGCTGGCATAACAAAAAAGCCGATTTTGTATTTAGTTATCAAATGTATATTCCAACAGGAAAATATGAATTGGGCGGAAGCGATAACAGCGGATTAGGAATGTTTATGAACGAGTTTTCAGCGGGAACAACATTATTTTTTAATGATAAAAAAACGTTCCATTTTTCAGCTTTAGCGTCTTATGAAATCAATGGAAAAAAGAAAGATACTGATATAAAAACAGGAGATATTTTAAGTATTGAAGGAGGTTTAGGAAAAACATTCTATTGCATGAATGCCGAGAAAACAGCTCCAAAAGGAATATTGAATGCAGGATTAATCTATTATTTCCAGTACAAAGTTTCAGACGATAAAATTCCGGTTGGAGAATTTTTAGTTCTTGAACCAGACAAAGATCATGTAGGCGCATTGGGTGCTGAGGTCAATTATCTTCATATTGGCTGTATGACGCAAGCTGGTTTTAGATGGGTTTCCGAATTTGGAGCCGAAAATAGATTTCAGGGAAATACTTTTTTCATCACTCTAGCCCATGTTTTCAGCCTCAAGAAAAAGTAATGTTTTTTAGAATAAGGTAAATTTAATTGTAATTAAAGATTCAGATTCTTATGAAAAACGGCAAACTATCAAGAAAAAATATCTTATTCTCGCTTTTGATTCTGTTGTTATTTAATACTTTAAATGCTCAGAAATATAAAATCAGTGTAAAAGATTCCTTAGACGGAGCTTTCGATTTGAGCGATTACATTATTTATGCCCATGGTTTTATTGTAGTTCCCACTATTATTACAGAACCCGCTTTAGGAAATATTGGAGGTGCATTGGTTCCTATTTTTCTAAAAAAACACGCTCCAGTAATTGATGAAGATGGTAAAAAACGATTTGTAAACCCAGATATCACAGGAGGAATCGGAATGTATACGGGAAACAAAAGCTGGATGGTTGGTGCTTTTCGTTCGGCAACTCTTGTAAAACCAAGAATCTTATATCGTGTTGCCGCGGGTTACGGAGACGTGAATTTATCATTTTATGCGAATAATAGACCCAATCTGCCAGACGAAGAATTCAAGCTAAATTTTAGATCCACCATTTTTTATACACAATGGCTCAAACAATTCAAAAATGCAAAATGGAGCGCTGGGCCTCAGTATATGTTTTTGAATTCAAAAATAAACCTTCCAGATTTTAATTTACCACCGCCATTTGTAAAACCTGGCGACATAAAAAGTACGGTGAGTCAGTTGGGAGGAGCCGTTCAGTTTGATAACAGAGACAATATTTTTACACCAGATAAAGGAATCCGAATTCAATCAGATTTCTTTTGGTCAGATAACGCAATAGGAAGTGACTACGATGCCTGGCGCGTTAATTTATCGGCAATAGGATATTATCCATTAGCAAAAACATTAATTGGCGGGCTTAGGGTAGAGGGAGAGCAGGCGTTTGGGAGTCCGCCTTTTTATTTGAGGCCAGGAATTAATTTAAGAGGAATTCCCGCAGCGCGCTACCAAGGCAAAACCAGCATTGTAACCGAAGCCGAATTAAGATGGGACGTCTACAAAAGATGGAGCGTAATGGGTTTTGGCGGACTAGCAAGTGCTTTTAACGACTGGGATCAGGCTTTTGCAAAACCTGTTGTATACAGTTACGGAACTGGTTTTAGGTATTTAATGGCGCGAAAATTCAAACTCAGAATGGGTATAGATGTTGCCAAAGGAAATGAAGACTGGGCTTACTATATCGTTTTTGGAAGCAATTGGATGAGGTAGAAAAAGTTGTAAGAAGTTGATTTATAAAAAAATAGTGCACAAAAGCCTTTATATAACGTTATAGAGGCTTTTTGTCGTAAATAACTTAATAATTAGCTCCGTTAAGAAAATATTAACAAATTTGGAGCACACAAATTGTATAATATTTAATTGTTTTGTAACAAATTAGAAACATTGCAGACTAATTTTGTTAAATCTTAAACATAAATTATGAATACATTTTCATTCAAATCAATGTTTGCAGCTTCAGTATTTTTAGCTGGAACAGCAGGCTGTTTTGCGCAGGACATTTTAGTAAATTCACTAAAACTAAATGCAAGCGACAAAAGCAAAGAGAACTTTAAATTTACAGAAGTAATTAACTTAGGAACAACCTCAGTGAAAACTCAAGGATCATCTGGAACTTGCTGGAGTTACTCAACAAACTCATTCTTAGAGTCAGAAATGATTCGTTTAGGAAAACAGCCAGTAGAACTATCTCAAATTTATTCTGCAAGAAATGTATATGTTGAGAAAGGTATCAATTATGTTCGTATGCACGGTGCCATTACACTTGGTGACGGAGGAGCTCTTCACGATGTAATTAATATGTACAAAAAATACGGAACTGTTCCTAGAGAAGTTTACACAGGTCTAAACTACGGAACAGACAAAAACAAATTTGCGGAAATGAGTGCTCTTATAGAAGGTGTTTTGGCAGCAGTGGTGAAAAACCCGAACGGAGAATTGACTCCAAACTGGCAAAAAGCATACTCAGCTGTAATTGATTCTTACTTAGGAAAAGTGCCAGATAACTTTACATACAAAGGAAAAAACTATACGCCACAATCTTTTGCTAAAGAAGTAGTAGGAATTAACCCTGACGATTATGTAGAAATGTCATCTTTTACCAATACGCCATACTACCAAAAAACAACTATGATGGTGCCAGACAACTGGTCATTAGATCAAGTTTACAACGTAAAATTGAACGATATGACAGATGTTATCGACAACGCGTTGAAAAAAGGATACACAGTAGCTTGGGCAACAGATGTTAGCGAAAAAACATTCAGCTGGAAAAATGGTGTTGCTTATGTAGCGACTAAAAAATTCGACGATATGACTGCAGAAGAAAAAGCAGACTTATTTAACGGACCAAAAGCAGAGCCAGAAATTACTCCAGAAATGCGCCAGGCAGCGTTTGATAACTACACTACAACAGACGACCACGGAATGCACATTATTGGTTTAGCAAAAGACCAAACTGGAAAAGAATATTATATCGTAAAAAATTCTTGGGGAGAAACAAACGACTACAAAGGTTTCTTGTTTGTAACTAAGAACTTCGTAAAATATAAAACTACTGCATTACTAGTAAACAAAGGAGGAATTCCTGCTGAGATTGCTAAGAAATTAGGGGTTTAATAACCAAAAGTTTTAAGAAATAGAAAAGCGCCGTAATCTTTAGGATTGTGGCGCTTTTTGTTTTTATGAATAAAATTTTCAATAAGATCTTTCCTTTTAATATTCGAGAATATTAAAAAATATCTCTAAATTGAAATCCTAAAAAAATTTAATAAATGAAAATTTTAAATTCAAAGGATTTATTGCAATTAATGAATAATGCTATTCAAAATAGTATTAAGATAAATGATTTTGAAATAGAAATTGAAGATCATTTAGATATTAATTTAAATATTGATTCAATTGAATTTAATAATTGTTTTTTTAGGGGAGGTAGAATCGATTTCTCTGATTTTGTTAGAAATGATGACATTAAAGATCAATTTTGTAGTTTGTCATTTGTTGACTGTATTTTTGGAAATGATTTATATATTAAAAATTGTAGTCTTTATAGTCTTGAATTTAAAAATGTTCATATCGTTTCAAATAATTTTTCTATATCTTCATCTGATATAAATAGAATAAGTATTGTAGGAAGTCCAGGAAAATATAATAAAATATATAGCTTAACATTGAATGATTTATCGTTTAAAAAAACATCTATAGATATAAGATTAAATAAATTTGAGAGGATGATTTATATTAATAATTCCATCTTTAAAGAGAAGTTACTATTAATACAAACATAATTGATAGAATTCACATTTCAGATTCTGTTTTTGAGGGAAGTTTTAGTTTTTGGCGGAATCAATTAATTTCACAATCTTTTATTAAAAATTGCTCATTTAGTGAATTAAGAGGTTACAATTCTAATTATGGGAATTCAATGAATTTTGATGAAATAAAATTTTTAGGAAACTGCAATTTCGAAAGTGTACAAAATAAAAGGACATTGTTCAAATTTTCTAAATGTAATTTTGATAAATATGTATACTTCGATAAATCTGATTTTTTTGAAATAAGTTTTGACACAACTTTTTTTAAAGAAATTGTTTCATTTCAAAACTTGAGTTGTGATAAAATAAAACTCAACAGAACTCATTTTGATAAAGTTGCGTTCTTTAATGATATAAATATTAGAAACCCAGATAATTGTGATTTAAAAACAATTAGGCTGATAAAAAATCACTTACTTAAAGTTGAAAATAAAATTGATTATTTGAAATACAATGCGATTGAGCATAATAATCTTTTGAGAAATTCAAAATTAAGTGTAAATGACAGAATATTACTTAACTTAAATAAACAGTCGAATGATTTTGGGAATAATTGGATTTTGGGAATAAAGTTTACAATTAAAATAGGAGTTCAGTTTTTTTTATTGCTTTTGATTGTAAATAGTTTCGTGATTTCTAGATATCCACTTTATTTTAATTTCAAAGAAGAAATTGCTTCCTACTCTCAAATACTTACAGAATTTTTAAAGTTTATTTTCTCTTTTGGATTTGATAATAAAGAGATACAGAGTAATGGTTTTTTATATTTGATATTTATTGCTTCTAAAATTTTTATTGGATATGGGATTTATCAAACAATTTCTGCATTTAGAAAGTATGGAAAAAGTTGATATACTGTATAACTTAAAATAAAAATAGGCGCAATCAATGCGCCTCTTTCTATTATATATTTTTCAAAAACCAGAAATTACTTCTCCTTCATCAACCTCTCCAAATACTCCACTTTATCCTTTTCAGCCTGAACCAAACGCTCATAAAGTTCCACAATTTTATCAAGTGGATTAAAATTAGGTTGAACATTGATTGCATTTATAGTTGAGCTATCATGACTAGTAAAATTATTGTTGATGATGTTTAAAACATTTTCATCACTGTAATTTTCAATAGCTTCAGTCGAAACACCTAAAACAGCTGCAATAGAATTTAGTTTTTCCTTTTCAACCGTTTCGCTTCCTTCAAGAGTCGAAATATATTGCTGGCTTACGCCGATAGCAATGGCAAGTGCTTCTTGTTTCATTCCTCTAAGCTCGCGAATGCGGCTTATGTTTCTCCCGATATGTTTTGGTTTTGTTGCTGTGCTCATACTTCAAAGATATTAAAAATCCTTAAAAATTAGGAATATAGTAAAATACAATCTTTCTACTTGTGAAATACAATCTAGAAACGTTTTGCCAGATTGTATTCTATTGTTTAATTAGGTGAAACAAAAATACGATTTTTCGTATAATAAATAAACGCCATGAAAACAGAAAACAACGCCATTCTTAGCCAGAACAATGTATTAGAATCTTTGTATCAATTTGTCTCAGACATTTGTTTTGAGGGAGAATTTAAAAATTATCCTAATTACTTAACCGAAATCTTCGAGCACATTTTAGAAACCGAAACAGGCAACAATCTCAGATTGCGAACCAAGATGCTGAGCTGTATTAAAACCAGTAAAATGCTCGCAAAAGCCTTAGAACCATTTTCGGAGGAACAAATTGAGGAAGCTTTTTCCGTAATCAGGAACGCTTAACAGAAAAAAAGCATTTTAACGTTTTTTCGAGTTGTTTGCGGAAAATATTTAGCAAAACTTCAGCAATGCAATATTTTTGATAAAATTTTAAGACAAACCGTTAATTTTATTGAATTGTTTATGAAAAAGCATGAAACGTTTCTGAGCGCATTTTTATTGATTATTTCTCTTAATTGTTTTGCTCAACGCGCAGCAAATGCTTCCGAATCAGTAAAAGGACAAACGATATTATTGACCGATAATAGATCAAATGAGGATTGGTATATAAAGTCTTATTATGTAGAAGAGCGAATTAATAAATTGTTTGGTGGAAGAATTATAACCTACGAAGTTTCCAAACTCGATATGGTCGATACTTACGATTTAGGTCCGAATAATGTTCGAACGATAATCCCGAAATATATAAAAAGAAAACAAAAGGTAACTGCAGTTGCTGAAACAAAACCTCAGACGGGAAATCTAACAGCAGCATTGCAACCAGTCAAAATCGACATTAAAGCTCCTGCTAAAGAAACGCAATACACAAACGTTGATGTAACGGCAACGTATGAAAAAGTCTTAGAGAAAGGCTATAAATCGCCAGAAATGCTTCAAAAAGTAGCCGACCGACTTTACTTTGAAGGAAACCTAAATACAGCAGCAGGTTATTATGAGCAGTTGTTTATTTTGGTAAAAGATCCAGATGTTATTTATTACTACAGATATGCTCAGTCTTTAAAAGCAATCAATCAAATTGACAAGGCAAATATTTTGATGAAAAGATTTAAAAGTGAGACTTTGGTGGTGAAGTAATTTTTTAACCGCAAAGTACACAAAGTAAAAGCGCCAAGGTCGCAAAGTTTAATAATTAAGCTTTGCGACCTTGGCGTATAAACCCTTGCGCTCTTTGCGGTTAAATTTAAAGCAAAAAAAAGACGATCAATTTGATCGTCTTTTTTTAAGCTCCCCCTCTTGGGCTCGAACCAAGGACCCTCTGATTAACAGTCAGATGCTCTAACCAACTGAGCTAAGGAGGAATCACCTTAAAGGTAAATATGTTTGCTAAAAAAAGTTGCTCCCCCTCTTGGGCTCGAACCAAGGACCCTCTGATTAACAGTCAGATGCTCTAACCAACTGAGCTAAGGAGGAAGTTGTTGCTCTTTTTAGCGAGTGCAAATATAAAACTATTTTTAGTTTCTCAAAAACATTTTTACTCTTTTTTTGACTTTTTTTTACTTGCCTACAATTGCCTTGTAAATGTCGTTACCATTAGCAAACAGTAGTAGTGAAATAAGTAAAACAAAACCAACCATTTGCGCATTCTCTAGGAATTTATCGCTTGGTTTTTTGCCGCTAATCATTTCATACAATAAAAACATTACGTGTCCACCATCAAGAGCAGGAATTGGCAATAAATTCATAACTCCAAGCATAATTGATAACAAAGCAGTGATTGACCAGAAAACTTCCCAGCTCCAAGAAGTAGGGAAAATATTGAAAATTGCCGCAAAACCACCTACTTGTTTGTACGCTTTGGTTTCTGGATTAAAAATCATTTTCAATTGTTTTCCGTAACCCACCAACTGATCTTTTCCTTTTTCAAGACCAACCGGAATAGATTCGAAGAAACCATATTCTTTAGTACTGATTTTATAGTATCCTAATTTCTCTAATGATTTTAAATCTAAACCACCAGCAACAACACCTAATTTTCCGTCATTAGTAACTTTTAAAGAAATTGGAGTTTCTTTTAAATCACGTAAAACAACAGCTGGAATTTGTTTTCCTTTATTAGCTTCTAAAACTGTTTTTGCTTCATCAAAATATTTAATTTTTTGTCCGTTAAGAGAAAGAATCAAATCTTTTGGCTTTAAATTTTGGTTTGGAGAATCTTCAGCTACTTGTCCAATTGCAAAAGGTCTGCGTATTCCGATAAGAAGGCCTTTTTCCGTTTTAGAAAGTTGGTCTACAAAATCAGTTGGCATTGTAATAGTCTGTTGTTTTCCGTCTCTTTCTATTAAAACATGCTTTGCCATGATCACATTCATGTTCATGTCGCTGTCGTAGTTTTCTACCGCTTTTCCGTCAATAGAAATGATTTTGTCACCAGTTTTAAAACCAGCTTTAATCATTGCAGGATTTTCAATTGCCACACCATCTTTTAAGTCAGCATTAGCAATATAAGTATCCCCATAAGCGAAAGCCATTCCTATATAAATAATAAAAGCCAAAATAAAGTTTACTGTAACACCGCCAAGCATAATAATTAAACGTTGCCAAGCTGGTTTAGTACGAAATTCCCAAGGCTGTGGTTCTTGAGCCATTTGCTCTTTGTCCATACTTTCATCGATCATTCCAGAAATTTTCACATAACCTCCAAGCGGAAGCCATCCGATACCGTATTCTGTTTCTCCGATTTTCTTTTTGAAAAGTGAATATTTAACATCAAAAAACAAATAAAATTTTTCGACTCTTGTTTTAAATAATTTAGCAGGGATAAAATGCCCTAATTCGTGAAGAATAATAAGTAAAGATAAACTCAATAGAAATTGAGAGAGTTTGATAACTATATCCATTTTTTATTTTTAGTTCGTATTTAACGCACAAAAGTAGCGTTTTCTATTTTAATATAAGTGTGCAAGATAATGTTTAAGATTTTAAATGTTTGTTAATAATTGTCTTAGTTTTTATTAAACAATAAAGTAGTCTTGATTCTTGTCTCGATAGAATTAGTAATTAATCTGTCCAAATTGTTACAATTGTCTTATTCTGATATTTTAAAAACTTTATGAGGAACATTTTTTAGAATAACACTTTTAATTTTATCACAGCGAAAACGTTCTCGAGAAAATGATTTTGTTAAACTTTATTAATTAACCATTTAAATTTTAAAATTATGAATTTAGAAGAATTGAATTTAGTAGAGCTTAATGCTCAAGAAGTACAAGAGGTTGAAGGTGGGATTTTATCTTTAGCTTTAAGTATTATTGCAATTACAAGCGCAACTTATTATGGGAGTAAGGAAGTAGGAAAGGCAATATATTTATTAACTCATTAATATAAATATCATGGAATTAAAAGAATTAACATTAGAAGAGCAAAAAGAAATTAATGGAGGAGCTCTATTATTATGGGCTGCAATGCTAGGGCTTTACATGGGATATAAAGAAATGGAAAGAGAAGTAGCAAAATAAAAAAATGAAAACTAGTACTAGATTAGAAATTGTAGCCACTATTATAGCGTTAGTAATTTTTGCATATTACAGTGGGAAAGTAATTGGAAAAGCTATTTATTACTTAGTTAATTAAGCTTTAATGATATTTAATTTTGAGATATTTTAGGTGGTATTTTGAGATATCGCCTAAAATATTCTTGAGAATACGGTTTAAATTATGTGTATATATTATGAATAAGATAAATTAATAATATGAAGAAAGTATCATATAAAGTTGCTCTTTATGCAAGAGAAAATACATTTAATTTTATTTCTTATCTCTTTATTATAGCATTTGTTTTATTCTATTTAGGGTTTTATTTAGGAAGAATCGTGGCAAAATAAAATTGTTAAAATGTCAATTTTTTTTTTGAAAACAAATTACAGTAAGCATAGAATTAAAAGAAATTCATCTTAATTACAATCTAATTTTATGGAATCATCCAAATTTTTAAAACAAATAAGACTTGGAATATTTGTATGCTTGTCTTTATACATTTTGGGTTATGCAATTGGTTCCATTTTAAAATAATTAATATGATAAAAAAGAAAATCTATACAATTGAAAGCATAATTTATATAACGTTTGCATTATATGTTTTAGGTTATATAATTGGTAGAGTATGCCATTATTTTTTCAATTAAATTGTTAAACACTACAATAGTTAAAAACCTAATTGTAGTGTTTCTTTTTAAAAGGAATATTAGAATAATATTTATGAATTTTACTTCAGATCCAATAAACACATTAGAAAACCTGATTTCAAGAAACAAAACTAAAAGCTACTCAATTTATCTGATAATTCTTTTGGCTCTAATTACTTTTTTAGCACTGCTCCCCATAATTAAAATGGACATTAGCAGCCAAAGTCGTGGAATAATTCGTAGTAAAACAGACAATGTTCCTGTCACAACAATTGTTAGCGGCAAGATAAATTGGATAGCATTAAAAAATAACGTATTTGTAAATAAAGGTGACACACTTCTTAAAATCTCTAAAGAAAATCTGGAAAGTGACAAAAGAACTCAAGATGTATTATCAGATTCAGTTTCTTTATTATTAAGTGATATTAATAATTTACTTCAGGATCAAACAATACATTTGCAGACTTCTACAGCACGAGAAGATTTTTTTAAATTTCAATCAGGAAAAAATGAACTTCAAAGCAAAATCTCGCAGGCTAAAATAAATTGTGATCGAAATAAGATTTTGTACGATAAAGATATAATCGCTAAAGCAGATTTTGAAAAGTATGAATATGAATTGCGTTTGGCAAAACAAAAAATGCAAAGTTTTATAAGTCAGCAAAAAGCAACGTGGGAAAATCAAAAAAGAGATTTAGAAGATCGCTTAAAAAATCTTAACGGAACGGTTGCTAAAATAAATGCCGAATCAAATAATTATTTTGTTTTGGCTCCTATTTCTGGGACAATAGAAAATTTTTCGGGCATTCAAAAAGGATCTTTTATAAATGCTTCACAATCTATTGCAACAATTTCTTCAGTAGACCATCTTATTGTTGAGAATAGTGTTGCTCCAAATGATATTGGATTAATAAAGAAAAATCAAAAAGTAAAATTCCAGTTAGATGCTTTCAATTACAATCAATGGGGTTTACTGGAAGGGAAAGTAATAGATATTGATCATAATATAACCATACAGGGAGAGCAGGCTTTTTTTAAGGTTCGCTGTTCCTTAAATTCTAATGCTTTACATCTTAAATCAGGTTACAAAACCGATGTATCAAAAGGAATGACCTTAACGACAAGATATATAATTACACGCCGAAGTTTATTCGATTTGCTATTTGATAAAATAGACAATTGGTTAAACCCAAAACAATTATCAGCTAAAAAATAAATGGCTTCCATAAAAATAAAACAACATGATATTAAAGATTGTGGTGCTGCTTGTTTGGCTTCTATTGGAAACCATTTCAAAGTTAATCTTCCTATAGCGAGAATTCGTCAATATGCTAATACTGATAAACGTGGTACAAATGTCTTAGGGATAATTGAAGCTGCAGAAAAAATGGGTTTTACGGCAAAAGGAGTAAAAGGCGGTTTAGATGTTTTAGATAAAATTCCACTTCCAGCCATTGCGCATATTATAACAAAAGAGCAGTATCATCATTATCTAGTTATTTACAAAGTTGCAAAATCTACCATTACAGTTATGGATCCAGGTTTTGGAAAAATGGAAACCTATACTTTTGAAGAATTTCAAAAAGTATGGTCAAGTGTTTTAATTCTTTTTGCACCAAATGATGATTTTAAAACTAGAAATGAAAAAACTTCGCCTTTAAAAAGGTTTTGGAATTTAATTCAGCCACACAAAACTATTTTAATTCAGGCTTTAATTGGGGCAATAGTATTTACTGTTTTAGGATTGGCTATGTCAATTTATATTCAAAAAATTACAGATTATGTTTTAGTAGATGGCAATAGAAATCTACTCAATTTACTGAGTGTTTCAATGATTGCGATAATTTTACTTCAGGCATATATTGGTTCAAAGAAAAGTGTATTTGTTATGAAAACGGGGCAATTAATAGATGCTAAATTAATTCTGGGATATTACAAACATCTATTACACCTTCCACAACGATTTTTTGATACCATGCAAATAGGTGAAGTTACTTCAAGAATAAATGATGCTGTAAAAATTCGCTCTTTTATAAATGAAACGGCGATAGAAATGATTGTGAATATTTTTATAGTCATTTTTTCGTTTACCTTAATGTTTACGTACTATTGGAAGTTGGCTTTGGTAATTGTTGTGGTTATTCCTTTTTATGTTTTAATTTATTTTCTGCTTAATAAATTCAATAAAAAGGTTGAAAGAAACATCATGGAAAATGCGGCAGAACTGCAAACTCAATTAGTCGAAAGTATTACTCATGTAAGAACGGTAAAAGAATTTGGGATTGAAGAATTTTCAAACTTAAAAACAGAAAACAAATTTGTAAAACTTTTATTTACCACTTATAAATCAGGATTAAATGTAGTTTTTGCTACTACTTCGACACAGTTTTTAGCTTCTGCTTTTACTGTGATTCTAATGTGGATTGGTTCTGGCTATGTAATTGACAGAGCCATTACTCCTGGAGAATTATTTTCATTTTATGCCTTAATAGGATATTTTACTTCGCCAGTTGCCTCTCTTATTAATATGAATAAAACAGCCCAAAATGCTTTGATTGCTGCAGACAGGCTTTTTGAAATTATGGATTTAGAAAGAGAGGAAACTGAAAATAAAGTGGAGCTATCAAAAGAAAATTTAGGAGATATAAAATTTGAAAACGTCTCTTTTCGCTATGGATCTCGTACTGAAGTTTTCAAAAATTTTAATGCAGTATTTAAGAAAAACCAAACAACAGCTATAGTTGGAGAAAGTGGAAGCGGAAAAACAACTTTGATTTCGCTGCTTCAAAATTTATATCCGATAAAAGAGGGTAAAATTTATATTGGAGATTACGATACAAAATTTATCCATTATCAAAGTTTAAGAAAAATAGTAGGGGTTATTCCACAGCAGCTTAATCTGTTTTCTGGAAATATCATCGAAAATATTGCTTTAGGAGATTCGTTTCCTAACATACAGAGAATTTTAGATTTGTCAAAACAATTAGGAATAACTGAATTTGTAGAAAAACTGCCAAATGGTTTTGAAACTCAAATTGGAGAAAATGGGGCTATGCTTTCGGGAGGTCAAAAACAAAGAATTGCAATTGCAAGAGCATTATATAAAAATCCTGAAATTTTACTGATGGATGAAGCAACAGCTTCTTTAGATACAAATTCAGAACAAATTGTAAAAGATGTGATTGATAATTTTAAAGCTCAAGGAAAAACGATAATTGTTATTGCACATCGTTTAAGTACAATTGCCAATGCAGATACAATTCTAGTAATGAAAGACGGAATGATTGTAGAATCTGGAAATCATTTTGATCTTTTAGAACAAAAGTCAGAATACTATAATCTTTGGAATAAACAGAATTTGATTTAAATGTTTGTTAATTAATAAACATTTAAATATCTCGTTTTAAGAAGATACTGTAACTTTACTTTTTCAACATTATTTATACTAATAGGTAGTATAAAACCATTTAAAGTTACAATTATGGCTTCACAATTATTTTCTCCTTTAACTATAAAAAACATTACCTTAAAAAATAGAATTGCTATTTCGCCCATGTGTCAATATTCTGCCGAAGACGGTTTTGCAAACAATTGGCATTTGGTTCATTTAGGAAGCCGTGCTAGCGGTGGCGCAGGTTTAATCATTCAAGAAGCAACGGCTGTTTCTCCCGAAGCTAGAATTTCTCCTTCAGATCTTGGAATCTGGAAAGACGAGCATATCGAAAAATTAAAAGAAATTAATCAATTTATTGTTTCTCAAAATTCTATTCCTGGAATTCAATTGGCTCATGCAGGGCGAAAAGCTAGTGTTTCGGCTCCGTGGTTGGGCAATAAAAAGTTGGATTTCGCTCAAGGCGGATGGCAGACGGTTTCTGCAAGTGCAATTCCGTATCATGATGACGAACCTTTTCTTCCAGAAGCTTTAGACAAAAACGGAATCCAAAAAGTAATTTCAGATTTTAAAACAGCAACCAAAAGAGTGGTCGAAGCTGGATATCAGGTTTTAGAAATTCATGCTGCCCATGGTTATTTACTACATCAGTTTTTATCTCCATTAACCAATGTAAGAACAGATGAATACGGAGGAAGTTTTGAAAACAGAATTCGTTTTACGCTAGAAATTGTTGAAGCAGTTCAAACGGAATGGCCTTCTAATTTTCCATTATTCGTTAGAATTTCAGCAACAGATTGGGCAGAAAACGGTTGGAACCCAGAAGAATCTGTGCAGCTTTCTAAAATATTAAAAGAAAAAGGAGTAGATTTAATCGATGTTTCGTCAGGTGGATTGGTTTCGCATCAAAAAATTACGCTTGGACCAGGTTATCAAGTTCCTTTTGCTGAAAAAGTAAAGAAAGAATCGGGAATTGCAACTGGCGCAGTTGGTTTAATTACCGAAGCCAAACAAGCCGAAGAAATTTTAAATAACGGTCAAGCCGATTTAATTTTATTTGCCAGAGAATCATTGAGAAATCCGAATTTGCCTTTGGATTTTGCCAAAGAACTAGAAAGCGATATTCAATGGCCAAAACAATACGAAAGAGCTAAACTTTAATATTTTTTTTCCGCCACGAATTCACGAATTATAAATTTTATTTAAAAATAAATTCGTGGCTAAAAAACCATAACAACATGCAGAAAATAAAAACAGCATTATTATCATACGGAATGTCGGGAAAAGTTTTTCACGCTCCGTTTTTAGATATTCATCAAGGATTTGAATTATTAGGTTCTTGGGAAAGAAGCAAAAAATTAATTCAGGAAGATTATCCATACGTAAAAAGTTATGCCACTCTAGACGAACTTTTAGCAGACGATGTCGATTTGGTAATTGTAAATACGCCAGTTGGCACGCATTACGAATATGCTAAAAAAGTGCTTTTGGCAGGAAAACATGCCGTTGTAGAAAAAGCGTTCACAACAACGGTCGATGAAGCAAAAGAACTGGCAAAGATTGCAAAAGATAAAGGATTGAAATTAGCCGTTTTTCAAAACAGAAGATGGGATAGCGATTTTAAAACCATTAAGAAAATTATCGATGATGGCGTTTTAGGAGATTTAGTAGAAGCAGAATTTCATTTTGACAGATACAATCCACTATTGAGTCCGAAAGCACATAAAGAAACAGCCAATGATGGTGCAGGAGTTTTAAAAGACTTAGGGCCTCATATTATTGACCAAGCTATAAGTTTATTTGGTTGCCCAAAAGCTGTTTTTGGAGACATTAGAGTAACAAGAGAAAACTCAGTTGTAGACGACTGGATCGATTTGACTTTGTTTTATTCTAATTTTAGGGTAAGACTAAAAGCAGGTTTTTTTGTTAGAGAAGCGAATCCGGCTTACGTGCTTCACGGAAAAAAAGGCTCTTTCTTAAAACCTCGTGGAGATGTTCAGGAAGATGATTTAAAAGTGGGTAAAAAACCAAATTTAGAAGCTTGGGGAACAGAAGACGAAAGTTTACAAGGACTTTTGCATACCGAGATAAACGGAAAAATTGTGAGAGAAAAAGTGCCGACACTTCAAGGTAATTATTTCAGTTTCTTTGATGGCGTTTACGATTCGATTGCAAACCATAAAGAGGAACCTGTTACGGCACAAGATGGCGTAAAAGTAATGCAGGTTATAGAAGCTGCAATTGCAAGCAATGCCCAACAAAAGGTAATCAGTATATAGTAAGACATTCATAAAG
Source organism: Flavobacterium notoginsengisoli (assembly GCF_014207905.1). GTDB lineage: Bacteria > Bacteroidota > Bacteroidia > Flavobacteriales > Flavobacteriaceae > Flavobacterium > Flavobacterium notoginsengisoli_A. The sequence continues at coordinate 736,287 of NZ_JACHLB010000001.1, forward strand.
CTATCATTCCATAGGAATGTTTCGTCGGTAGAAATAAATAGTGTTTATCCGTATTTACGTTCCGTAGGAACGTTTGATTTGCGCGTCAATTTTTTACAATCTAAATGCACCAAACGTTCCTACGGAACGTAAAACATAACAACGATATAATTTTTCTACCGACGAAATGTTCCTACGGAACATAAAATGCATAAAATCAAAAGGAGCTTTTTCAAAAATGGAGAGCTCCTTTTTTAGCTTTGCTTAAAAATGAAGCAAATTATATTCTACTAAAGCCGAAATGTTGTAATTTTAATAAGAAGAAATCAATCGAAAACTTCTTAATTTATAAACAATAACGTTGTAAATTGTGCATAACATTAGACTCTATAGGCTTTGAAGTACGTTTTTAGTATTTTTGACAATATCCAATAAAAATTCAATATGCTGATAAATTTTAATCCATTAGCGCTTTTTCAGACCAAAGGAAAAATCAAGAAAGTATTTAGAGAAGCAAAAGCCTCTTATTTAAACCGAATTCGATTTGCCGTTGGAATGTTTTATTTCGGAATGGGTTTAAGTTTTGCAACTTGGGCGAGTAGAATTCCAGATATCAAAACAGCCTTGCATTTAACAGAAGGAGATTTAGGTTCGATACTTTTTGCACTTCCAGTTGGACAATTGGCTATTATGCCTTTTTCTGGAAAGATGGTAACGAAATTTGGAAGTCATCGTATCTTGATCTTTTCATTAATTATGTATGTTTTTTGTCTAATCAATTTAGGTTTGGCAACAACCGCATTGCAATTATCGCTCGGATTATTCTTATTCGGATTATTTGGAAACTTAGCCAACATCGCTGTAAATACACAAGGAGTTTATACAGAAGTTCTATTTAAAAAAACAATCATGTCATCTTTTCACGGAATGTGGAGTTTTGCAGGATTTACCGGCGCATTGGTCGGTTTAGGAATGCTGGCTTTAAACTTGAGTCCGTTGCATCATTTTATAATTGTTGCGGTAATTGTTTTAATTATGGTAGGGCTTAATTTTAGATTTTTGGTGAGAGCCAAAGAAAAAGCAAAACCTAAAGAAGAAGGAAAAAAATTATTTGTAAAGCCGGATTCAGCTTTACTTTGGTTAGGGGTTATCGGATTTTGCAGTATGGCAAGTGAAGGTGTTATGTTCGATTGGAGCGGTGTCTATTTTAAAGATATTGTGCAAGCGCCAGGACCTTTAGTAGTTTTAGGATATACTTCATTCATGATTATGATGGCAAGTGGAAGATTCTTAGGCGACGGATTAATCAATAAATTTGGACGTGAACGCGTTATGCAGATTAGTGGCGTTATGATTTCGGCGGGACTTTTTACAGCAGTTTTTCTTCCTTATTTAATTCCATGTACTATCGCATTTATGTTTGTAGGTTTAGGAGTTGCTACTATTGTTCCTACTGTTTATAGTATTGCAGGAAAAAATCCGACCGTTCCTGCGGGAGAGGCTTTAACGATTGTTTCGAGTGTAAGTTTCTTAGGTTTCTTAATGGGACCGCCAGTAATTGGACACATTGCACAAAATTTCGGATTACGATTTTCTTTTGCTTTTATCGGAATCTTCGGTGTTCTAATCGCCTTTATGGTTTCTAAAATTAGAACAACGTCGTAATTACGTTTTCTGATTAGAATTATAAAATATTAAACAAATTTGTAAGAATTTATTTAATATTAAATATTTTGTTTATATTTGAATTTATAAGTGTATACTTATCATTAATTTTTTCAAAAACCAATTTTATCTTTTGAATTCAGGATTGATATCCTAAAATTATTTTCAAAGTAAATTGGATTTTAATGATAAAAAAATACGCAGTCTTTCTTATTTTTTTGCTTTTTAATTTTGCATCTGCACAACGAAAAATAACAGTTTCTGGAGTTGTTATTGACACGAGAACGCAAAATCCGTTAGAAAATGTAGTGGTTACAATACAGAATACGGCCGTAATGCAACTCACTTCAAAAACGGGGAAATTTGAACTTCATATATTTCCACAAAAAGAGCAACTGCTTTTACTAAGAAGTCAGGGCTATAAAGATTTTCTTTTAAAGATAAAATCCAATTCTGACCAAAATATTAATCTCGGAATATTACAATTAGAAGACACTTATTCTGATGAAGTTCCAGCGGCACTAATTACTTTATCAGACAGTGATTTCTCTGAAGATAATGGTTCATCCGAAATGACTTCTGGGCTTTTACAATCTTCCAAAGATGCCTTTATGCAGACTTCCGCATTCAATTGGGGTCAGGCTCGATTTCGTGTTCGTGGTTTAGACAGTGAAAACGGAACGATGATGCTCAACGGAATTGTAATGAATAAAATCTACGATGGAAGACCACAGTGGAACAATTGGGGAGGTTTGAATAATGTACTTCGAAATCAAGAATTTTCGGTTGGTACAGCAGCATCTAACTATACTTTTGGCGGAATTTTAGGCACACAGCAAATTTTTACTCGTGCTTCATTATATAGAAAAGGAACTTCGCTCACATTTTCAGGAAGTAACACTACTTATATTTTACGTGGAATTGGAACTTACGCTTCAGGTATGAATGAAGCGGGTTGGGCGTATGTAATTTCAGCTGGAAAACGTTGGGCTGATGAAGGATATTTTGAAGGAACCAACTTCAATGCAGATTCTTTTTTTCTCAGCATAGAAAAAAAATTAAACAGTAAAAATGCTCTAAATTTTACGGGATTTTACACGCCAAATTCGAGAGGTAAAAATTCGGCAAATACAGCTGAGGTGAGCCATTTAATGGGAGAAAATTATAATTCATATTGGGGATTTCAGAATGGAAAAAAACGAAATGCACGAGTTAAAAATGTTGCTGAACCGTTATTAATGGTTAATCATTATTACAAAATTGATGAAAAGACAAATCTGAATTCTGTTCTAATGTATCAATTTGGGAAAGTAGGCAATAGTAATATTGATTATCAAAATGCCGATAGCCCAGATCCTGTCTACTACAAAAAGATGCCAAGTTATTTTAGTTCGCTTTATGCAAAAGACCATGGAGAATTTTCTGGAGAATTTACACCAGACTATGAAAATGCAGAGAAAAATAGAATTGCTTTTTTATCTAATTCTCAAATCAATTGGAATGAGATGTATTTTGCGAATCAGCAATCGACAGAAAATGGTTTTCAGCCTTCGAAAAGCCATTATGTTTTGTATGAAGACCGAACTGATGATCGAACTTTTGCGGTCAATTCAAACTTAAATACACAAATAACATCAAATGTTTTTTTTGATGGAGGTTTTACTTTTAAGAAATTGAAATCGCATAATTTTCAGAATCTATTGGATCTTCTTGGAGGAGAATATTTTGAAGATATTGATGCATTTTATAAAGGAAGCTATTCGCAATCAGATTTACAGCATCCAAATCGTCAAGTAAAACAAGGAGATACTTATGGTTATAATTACAATTTATTTGGCAATACTTTAGATGCTTTTACACAGTTTAAATTTACTTACAATAAAACAGAATTCTATTTTTCGCAGTTGTATTCTATTTCAGATTATCAAAGAGAAGGACTTTATCAAAACGGACTTTATCCAAACAATTCTCTAGGAAAAAGCGAGAAAGTAAATTTTGAAAATTTTGGATTCAAAGGCGGATTCACGTATAAAATTTCAGGGAAACAATCGTTGTTTTTTAATGGTGCACATTTTACACGAGCACCTTCACTTCGAAATACATTTTCAAATTCAAGATTAAATAATACAATCGTTAATGGACTTGAAAGTGAAAATATAACTAGTGGAGAAGCAAATTACAGCTATCACTCGCCGAAATTGAAATTGAGAATGACAGTTTATTATTCATTAATTAAAAACACTTCCAAAACTTCTTATTTCTACGCTGAAGGAATTTTTGATAATGGAGCAGGTTATGACCCTACAGATGCTTTTGTCAGTCAGACCTTGACAAAATTAGACAAGAAAAATATAGGTTTGGAATTGGGTTCAGAATATCAAATTTCCTCAACGCTTAAAGCTACTTTATCAGCCGCTTTTGGAAATTATGTTTATAGCAGCAATCCGAATGTAAGTATTACAAATGACGCAAATGCTGCAAAAAGTATGTCAACAACATTTGACTTCGGACCAGCATATCTTAAAAATTACAAACAATCTGGAACTCCTCAAAAAGCATATTCATTCGGACTAGAATATCGGGATCCTAAATTTTGGTGGATTGGAGCTAATATTAATTACCTGATGGATAGTTATATTGATGTTTCTCCAATTTCTAGAACTTCACAATTTTACATTAATCCAGTAAACGGATTTCCTTTTCCCGAAGCCACTTCAGAAAGAGGAAATGAATTATTGAAGCAAGAAAAGTTTGATCCAATTATGCTTTTGAATTTAAGTGGCGGCAAATCGTGGCGCATTTACAAAAAATACGTCGGACTTTTTGCTAGCGTAAATAATGTTCTGAATTTAATCTATAAAACTGGTGGTTTTGAACAGGCGCGAAATGCCAACTTTAGAGCTTTAAATCAAGATGTTTCTAGTGGCACTCCTTCTTTTGGGCCTAAATATTATTATGGATATGGACGAACTTATTTTCTAAATCTCACAATCGGGTTATAAAAATTAAGATGTATTGTTATGAAAAAGATTCTTTTAAATGTAATTTATTCACTACCATTATTATTTATTTTCGGGTGTAATAATGAAATTGAAACACCAAAACTAGTTTGTACACAACCCGACTTTATAGCAAATCAATCGGTCGAAAAAGTCTATGAACTTTCTGCCGCAACAGCCAAACAATATGTATACGATGATGTTATTGAAGCCTATGTAGTTTCAAGCGATGAAGAAGGCAATTTTTTCAAAAGTATTTATTTGCAGACAAAATCTTCAGACAACAGTCCTTCAATTGGCTTTAATGTCCCAGTTGATGTTTCTAACACTTATATCGATTATAGAATTGGCAATAAGGTTTATGTGAAATTAAAAAATCAATTTACCGATTTGTATTTTGGAGGATTAAGAATAGGAAGCTTATATGTAAGTAATGCAGGAGATCCTACAATTGGAAGAGTTTCTCAAAATGAGTTTAGAAATGTTCTGAATGTTTCATGCACAATTTTGGATGAAAATCGATTGGTTGAGTCACTTTCTATTGAAGAAGCTCTTTCTGATTCTAAACTTAATACATTGATCGAATTAAATGATGTTGAGTTTACAGAAGTTGCTTTGGGGCGACATTATTTTGAAGAATCTAATAATGTCGGAGGCTCAACAAATTGGAATTTAAGAGATAGAACAGGAAATCAAATTATATTTAGAACCAGTGCTTACGCAAAATTTGCAGATCATTTAGTGCCTGAAGGAAGCGGAAAAGTAAGAGGTATTTTGACTAAATACGGTACAGATTATCAGTTTATGGTTCGTTCGGAAAAAGATATTGAAATGAATGGAAAAAGAAATACGCCATTTTTTTCTGAAGATTTTCAATCGGTTAAAAACAATGTGAATTTCGTTCTTCCAGGCTGGAGCAATATTGTTGAAAAAGCAAGTAAGCTCTGGAAAAGCATGGTATATTCTGGCAATGGTTATGCAGAATTCAATACAACCAGCACGACCGCGGCCGAAAATGTTGCATGGCTAGTTTCTCCAAAAATTAATTTGGCAGGATATAAAAATGCAGTACTTTCTTTTAGAAGTGCGCAACACGATTTAAAACTGGATTCACCATTAAACACTTTAGAAGTTTACGTTTCAAACAATTTTGATGGTTCTAGTGTCACCAAAGCAAAATGGACAAAATTGGAAGCCAAAATTCCTTCCTTAGAAACACCGGCGAAAACTTTTATAAGCTCAGGAGGAATTGATCTTTCTGCTTATTCGGGAAATATTAATATCGCTTTTAAATATATTGGTTCTGGAAAAGACAAAACACTCAACGGCGCTTTTATGGTAGATGATATTAAGATATTTGGAGAAAAATAAAATACGATTTGGGAATTAATAAATAATAAATTGGTTTTTAGAGTTTTATTGAAAAGTTTGTAGTTTTTGTACTTCAAATTCCTAAAATTTAATGGAATTTTGTATTTTGGTCATCCCAAATCAATACAAATATCACATGAAAACCTACTTTCTTGCCATCTTAATGATGGTTTTTCCATGCGTAATACACAGTCAGGACGCTCCTGTACGATTAAAACAAATCAACGTTGTAAAGACAAATTACCAAAACTCTAAAGACGGCGAAATTGTAAATAAAACGTTTGCATTTAAAGATGGTAAACTTCAAACAGTAACAACTTCAGACGTTGTACAACATTTCTTTTACAATAAAAGCGGTTTGCTGGATATGACCGTCAAAGATAAAGTAGGAAGCGACTGGAAAGAAGTGGTAAACTATACTTATAACGCTGACAACAACATTACTAAGTTTGTAAAAAAATATCAGGAAGGACCAAATTATATCACAAAAACGGTTTCATTTTTTTATGAAGGCGCTAGAGTAAAAGTAACAACGAAAAAGAGCACCAATCACCAGAATTTAGTTGATGATATTGAATACCTTGTTGAAAATGGCTTAATCGTTAGAAGAACTTCACGCGACAGAAATAAAGCAATTATTGGGAAGTTAGAATATGTTTATGTAAACGATAATGTGTCTAAACATAAAGGTTTGGTTGGTGACAAAATCTCTAAAACATATACTTATGATGACAAAAAATCAGTAGATCAATTGATTGTTCAAAGTCTGTTTGGAGATAATTATAAGGTTATTGTACCCATGATTTCTTATCATGAAGATGAATTTGCTTTTGAATCTATTTCTTATAATAATGAAATGAATTTTAGCCCTTCTTCTACAGCTCTAGTTGCAGTAAGCAGAAAATACAAATACAACAAATTGAATTTTCCAATTTCTTGCTCACAAATTGAGGAAAACGGAATTGTAAAAACAGAGAAAACATTTATTTACGAATAAAGTTTTTTAAATAATACCATTCAGAGGTGGAATTTTGTCGAGGTAAATCTTGATGGAGTTCCATCTTTTTTATGATAATCATTTGGATATAAATTTAAAAACCAAATTGTGTAATTGATTGTAGCTGACAAATGATTAAATTTGCACCTTATTCAAGAATATGTTAGAAAAAGAAGTTATAAATTTTGAGAGAACGGTAATTGTTGGAATCGTTACTCAAAGTCAAAGTGAAGAAAAGCTAAATGAATATTTAGACGAATTGGAGTTTTTGACATTTACCGCAGGCGGTGAGGTGATAAAACGCTTTTCGCAGAAAATGGAACGCCCAAATCCGAAGACTTTTGTAGGTACGGGAAAAATTGACGACATCAATCTTTTTGTAAAAGAGAACAAAATATCGACTGTAATTTTTGATGATGAATTAACGCCTTCACAGCAAAAAAATATTTCAAGAATCATAGACTGTAAAATTCTAGACAGAACCAATTTGATTCTAGATATTTTTGCGCAGAGAGCTGAAACTTCATACGCAAGAACACAGGTAGAATTGGCGCAGTGCCAATATTTGTTGCCAAGACTTTCTGGTTTATGGACGCACCTTGAACGCCAAAAAGGGGGAATTGGTATGCGTGGACCTGGAGAGACAGAGATTGAGACAGATAGACGTATCGTTCGTGACAGAATTTCGTTATTGAAAGAGAAAATCAAAACTATCGACAAACAGATGGGTATTCAGAGAAGTAACCGTGGCGCAATGGTTCGTGTCGCACTTGTTGGTTATACCAATGTTGGAAAATCGACTCTGATGAATGCAATCGGAAAAAGTGACGTTTTTGTTGAGAATAAATTGTTTGCAACTTTAGATACGACAGTTAGAAAAGTAGTGATCAAAAACCTTCCATTTTTACTTTCAGACACAGTAGGTTTTATTAGAAAATTGCCAACGCAATTGGTAGATTCTTTTAAAAGTACATTAGATGAGGTTCGTGAAGCAGATTTACTTTTGCACGTTGTAGATATTTCGCATCCTGATTTTGAAGATCATATTGAATCGGTTAATAAGATTTTGCAAGAAATTAAAAGCAATGACAAACCAACCATCATGGTTTTCAATAAAATCGATACTTACAAGCATCTTACCATAGACGAAGACGATCTAATTACAGAAAGAACTCGTAAACATTATACTCTTGACGAATGGAAACAAACTTGGATGAGTAATGTTGGAGAAGATAAAGCATTGTTTATTTCGGCAAGACAAAAAGAAAATTTTGAAGAATTTAGAGAAAGAGTTTATGAAGCAGTTCGACAAATTCATATAACGCGTTTTCCTTATAATAAATTCTTGTATCCTGATTATAAAGATGCAATTGAAAAAGAAGAAGAGCAGGAATAAATTAATTTTAACGCAAAGGGCGCTAAGATTTTATATAATAAGCTCTTATTAAAATACTAAGTTCGCAAAGCTAAATCTATATATCTTTGCGAACTTTTTTTATACAAAAACTAACTAATAAAATCTTAGCGCCCTTTGCGTTAGAAATTTAAGCGTTTTAGAGAGGCAAATTAAAATCCAAAATTAACTCCTAAACCAAATACTTCTCTGGTTTGAAGACCTTCAAAAGCATTATCGTCATAAATCGCTTGGAAAGCAAGATTCGCCGACAGAAATTTGTTGATTTTCATTATAATGTTTAACGAATAATTAATGTCTACATTTTGAGGATCTTCTAAATAATTAGAATATAAGTTTAGCGTATTTTCTGCCGTTACATTGGTCATAATGGCCAATTTGTAATAAACAGATGCATAGAAACCTAGCTCATAACGCATGGTTTTGCCTTCGTCAACTCCAAAATAATCACCATCTACATAAGGCAGACCTGTAAATCTATCAATTCCACTTGTGTAGGCATTGTCTACAAAAGTGAATTTTGATGTTAAAGGAGCAAAGTTAATTTTTAAATTTTCGTCTTTAGACCAGTAAATACCAGGACCAGCTGTAAGATAACCAGGTGACATAAACTTGGTTTGTTCTGTTCTAATTTCTTTTCCGTTGGCATCTTGCCCATAAATGTAACCCGTTGTAAATTGGGTTCTGAAATTTAGAAAGAAAGAGTAATACCATTCGCCAAAAGCCCTTTTACCAAGAATAGAGTTGAATTCTAATCTATCGTCGGTTTTTTTGCTAAAATCGGTATTTTTGGTTTGTAATATACCGTAAGAAGCCAAGACTTTATTGTCCCAAGTTACATCGTCTTTTTTGTAATTAAAATCATAATTGATTCCGAGTGTTCCTGAGAAACTGTCTTCACCACCAGCAATCCAGTTGTTAAAACTTGATTGGTTTAGTAAAAGCGATACAGTTCCTTTTGCTTTCCAGCCTTCTTTTTCAATGGTATCATTGAGTTTTTTTACGGCTTTTTCGGTATTTTGAGCTAATTCTTTTTCTGTGTTTTGGGCTTGAACAAAAGTAAGATTTGCTAAAACGAAGAGTAATAAAAAGATCTTTCTCATGGTATCTAGTTTAAGTGTGTAATCAAATATACTAAAAACCAATCGAAAGATAAAGGTTGAATGCCTGTTAATGCAGGTTATTTCTTAGATTCTTTGTATAAAGGTACCGCCGAACACGCTTCTCCATACATAATACTTCTTGCAAAGGGCTGCAAATAGTTTGTCGCTAATATATAAGCGCGCATTGGGACAGGTTTTCTTGAACAGCCTTTTACAATTACAGGCTTACTTTGATAAACAGAATAATCTATTTTGCTCAAAATTTCTTCGTACAAACTTCCGTCTAAATCTTCTATTGTTCCATTAACCACTTTTTTTGCAAAAGGGGCTAAATGAACACTCACTAAAATTAATGCCCAAGCAGGAATAATAGCGTCTGTACTGCAATGTACCGCCACATATTGGTCTTGATATTGCGACCAATCATGATTTTTAAGATGCTCTCTAAAGTCTTTTTCTTTCAAAAGAAAACCTTCCAAAAGCCATTGAGAAATATCAATCTGCACACGCATTCCTTTTGGATAATAATCCTCTAAATCAAAAACTTCTAAAGCACTATTGGCAACTTTATTGATGATTTCTTCCATTTCTTTTGAGTTTTCAGTCGCAGTCTCAGTCGCAGTTGATCACTGTGATTGAGACTGAAAACTGTATACGTTTCTAAAGTGTTTTTTAGTCACAGTTAATTACTGAAAACTGTGACTGAAAACTGAACACTTTATTAAAGCATTCCTAATTCTAACTTAGCTTCTTCGCTCATTAAATCTTTACTCCAAGGCGGATCGAAGGTAATTTCAACCTCTACATCTTTTACGTATTCGATTGTTTTTACTTTTTCTTCTACTTCTCTTGGTAAGCTTTCTGCAACTGGGCAGTTTGGCGAAGTAAGTGTCATAAGGATTTTTACTTCGTAATCTGTATTTACCATTACGTCGTAAATTAATCCTAATTCATAAATATCTACAGGAATCTCAGGATCGTAAATTCCTTTTAAGATTCTTACGATAGATTCTCCTAATTCGTTTGTGTCTATTTCTTGTTCCATTTTGTGTATTTGTTTTTTTTCTTTTGCCACGAATTTCACAAATTCACACTAATTTTTAATTCGGGAAATTTGTGAAATTCGTGGCGAAAAAACTTAGTTTTTATTCTTAGCATCAAAAGCCAAAGCGTACATTTTGATGTTTTTGATCATTGATACCAAACCGTTTGCACGTGTTGCTGATAAATGTTCTTTTAAACCGATTTCGTCTATAAAATCAGTATTTGCATTTATAATGTCAGATGCTTTCTGATTAGAAAAAGCGCGAATTAAAATCGCAATAATTCCTTTTGTCAAAATCGCATCACTATCTGCGGTGAAAACAATTTTATCGTCGTTTTGCTCGCCTTGCAACCAAACTTTCGACTGGCATCCTTTAATTAGATTTTCGTCTACTTTGTATTCTTCTTTAATTAACGGAAGACTTTTTCCTAGTTCGATGATGTATTCATAACGCTGCATCCAGTCGTCGAACATTGAAAATTCATCTATTATTTCGTCTTGTATTTCTTTTATAGTCATAATTATTCTTTAGCAAAATCAACTAATAAATTTACTAGTTTTTCGATTTCTTTTGGAGGAAAACCATTGTCAAAACCTGGAGTTTCGTAGATTTTTCCATCTTTAGTTATTTTTAAATTTCCTATCGCGGCGCCATCGTAAGTACGTTTATTAGTTGGAGCTTTTAGAGAAGAAAGATTGTCTAAATTTACTTTTGAATATGCAGTAATAATCTCATTCCATTTCGCATCATCAATAGTGATTTTTTCAGGCTCTGCATTACGTTGTTTAGTAATCAAAACAGTTTTGTTTTGTGCAACTATAGTTTTGTAATAACCTCTGGACATGGCAGAATATTCAATTTGAGTCGAAGCCATATCTATTTTTTTCTGACTACAGCATCCAGTTGCAATAAAGACTGTTAAAAGCAATAAAGACAATATTCTCATACAATAGATTTTTAGCTTAACATAGTTTGTGCCTTCTTAACAGCATCAACCATTGCATCGATTTCTTCTTTTGTATTATAAAAAGAAAAAGAAGCTCGAATGGTTCCTGGAATACAGAAGAAGTTCATGATAGGCTGTGCGCAATGATGCCCAGTTCTAACAGCAATTCCTAGTTTATCTATAATAGAACCAACATCATACGGATGAATTCCATCAATATTAAACGAAACTACAGAAGCTTTATTTTTAGTGTTTCCGTAAATTCTAATGCCTTCAATTTCGTTAAGACGTTTTGTTGCATGTTCCAACAATTCATTTTCGTATTCCTGAATTTTATCAAAACCAATTTCATTTAAATAATCAATTGCAGTTCCTAAAACAATTCCACCAGCAATATTTGGCGTTCCAGCTTCAAATTTATGAGGTAAATCTGCGTAAGTTGTTTTCTCGAAAGTAACTTCTTTAATCATTTCGCCACCACCTTGATAAGGAGGAAGTTTGTTCAGCCATTCTTCTTTTCCGTAAAGAATTCCAGTTCCTGTTGGACCGCACATTTTATGTCCTGAAAAAGCATAAAAATCACAATCTAATTCTTGAACATCTGGTTTCAAATGTGGAACAGCCTGAGCACCGTCAATTAAAACTGCAGCGCCAACAGCGTGCGCTTTGTCAATAATATATTTGATTGGATTGATTACACCCAACGCATTCGAAATATGATTTACGGTAACAATTTTCGTTTTTTCAGAAAGTAAAGCATCAAATTCTGAAATTATTAATTCTCCATTTTCATCAATTGGAATTACTCTCAAAACAGCTCCAGTTTTTTCACATAACATCTGCCAAGGCACAATGTTGCTGTGGTGTTCTAATGAAGAAACCACAACTTCGTCACCAGTTTTTAATATTGATGCAAAACCGTTTGCAACTAAGTTAATTCCGTGCGTTGTTCCTGAAGTAAAAAGTACTTCATGAGCATGTTTTGCGTTAATATGGTCTTTTACTTTTCCGCGAGAAATCTCATAAGCGTCAGTAGCTAACTGGCTTAAAGTATGAACGCCACGATGGATATTGGCGTTGATTTCGTGATAATATTTTACTTCAGCATCGATCACAATTTGTGGTTTTTGCGAAGTAGCTCCGTTGTCGAAATATACTAATGGCTTTCCGTTTACAGTTTGTGAAAGTATCGGGAAATCAGCTCTTATTTTTTGAATATCTAGCATGTCTTATTTAGAAAAAATCTATCTACAAAAGTACTAAAACTAAATTTGTTTATACAGTAATTCTATAATTTCCTTTTATGGTGCGATTGTCAGCGACTGTAAATGCTGATTCTCTAAAAAACAAATCAGTTTTCTGCATTATCCGAATTGTATTTATGATTTGAGTTCGAATATCGTGAACATAAATTATTTATATTGCAGGAAAAATAACATATCATCATGAAAAAAATTCTCAAAGTACTTGCTCTTGTTTTGGTTCTTGCTTTTTTGTATTTCGGGTTTACGACTTATCCGAAATTGGATTTGATTTCCGGTTTTTCTGCTAAAAGTGTTGCCTCAGGACATTTTATGGATCATCGTTCGCTTGATTTAATTCAGAAAACAGACAATGATATTCCTTTGTTAGATCTTGCAACTAATACAATTAATGACGCAGGGAAATTGGCAACATCGGCAGTTTATGGACTAAAAGAAAGAAAAGCGATTTACAGAGAAGGTTTGGGAGCTTTATTGATTAATGATGATTATGATATTTCAAAACCGTATTTGCTTCCAAAAAGAACAAAATTGGTTAATAATCTTCCTTTTCCATACGGAAATAATGAACCAAAAGATACCGCTTTCGCGAATGTGGATTACTCAAAATTGAAGAAAGCAATCGACGATTCTTTTGATAAAAACGGTGGAAAAGCAAAACGCACGCGCGCTGTTGTGGTTTTGTATAAAGACAAATTGATTGGAGAAAAATACGATACAGGTTTCAACAAAGACAGTAAAATTTTGGGTTGGTCAATGACAAAAAGTATTACCAGTTCTGCTTTTGGAGTCTTGGCGAAACAAGGAAAAATCGATATTTATAAACCTGCTCCAGTTGCAGAATGGCAGAATGATGAACGTAAAATTATTACACTTAATGATCTTCTTCATATGAATTCGGGTTTAGAATGGGAAGAGAATTACAGCACAATCTGCGACGCAACAAAAATGCTTTTTCAGGCAGAAGATATGGGAAAAGTACAATTGGATAAACCAGCTCAGTTCAAGCCTAACACACATTGGAATTATTCGTCAGGAACTACGAATCTTTTGTCTCTTATTTTAAGAAGACAATTCAAAACACAGCAAGAATATCTTGATTTTTGGTACAGCGCTGTAATCGACAAAATCGGAATGAACTCGATGATTGTCGAGCAAGATATGTCGGGAACTTTTGTGGGTTCATCTTACGGATGGGCGACGCCGCGCGACTGGTCAAAATTCGGATTATTATACCTTCATAAAGGAAACTGGAACGGCGAACAAATCCTTGACGAAAGCTGGGTAAAATATACTTCAACGCCTACGAATACTTCAGAAGGAAAATACGGAGCACAATTCTGGCTAAACGCAGGCGGAAAATTCCCAGATGTTCCTCGTGATATGTTTTACTGCAGTGGTTACCAAGGTCAAATGGTGGCGATTATTCCGTCTAAAGACATGGTAATTGTGAGAATGGGAGTGAGAGAAGAAGAACCTGGATTTGATTTTAATGGGTTTTTGAAGGGGATTATTGAGAGTGTGAAGAAATAGTAAATGGCAATTTTAAAAAGAATAGAAAATGATGAGCTTTATTTATATATGAATGGAGTTTTGATATTTAAGCGTTGGCTAAGTTCTGGAAATTCTATAATAATTGATGTTATGGCTTATGACAAATATACCTTGATGAGTTATAAAGATTTGCAATATGAGAATTCAAATGAATTGTTTTCAGTAAAAGCGAAGATTAAACTTAAAGGAACTAATGAAGGAGGAAGGAAACTTGGTATTGCTAGCGGTTATAGACCTGATCATATTTTTGAGTATGGAAATGATGGAAAAGTAAATCAAGCCTTTATGGGAGATATTATTTTTGAAAATCAATCGACTATTGAACCGGGCGAAGAAAAAATAGTTACAGTCAGATTTCTACTTAATCAACCAATTGAAAAATATCTTAATAAAGGACAAGTCTGGTGGATTCATGAAGGTCCTAATTTAATTGGTACTGCCGAAATTTTATAGAAAATTAACCGCAAAGGCGCAAAGTAAAAAGCGCAAAGTTCGCAAAGTTTTGTAATAAACCTTTGCGAACTTTGCGTAACCTTTGTGTCTTTGCGGTAAAACCTGACTACAAATCAAATCCTAAATTCACGCCCAATTTCATGGCAATAATTTTAGTAATTCTTTGTTTTAATTCTGGTATTTTGATGCTTTCGATAACGGCATTTGAGAATGCGTACATCAATAAAGCTTTAGCTTCTTTTTTCGGGATTCCGCGTGACTGCATGTAGAACATTGCTGTTTCGTCAAGCTGTCCAACAGTGCATCCGTGAGAACATTTTACGTCATCAGCAAAAATCTCTAATTGAGGTTTTGCGTTGATTGTCGCTTTATCACTCAATAAAATGTTGTTGCTTTTTTGGAAAGCATTTGTTTTTTGAGCTTCTTTTTCTACTAAAACTTTTCCGTTGAAAACTCCAGTCGAACGATCAGAGAAGATTCCTTTATAATCTTGGAAGCTTTCGCAGTTTGGCTGTGCGTGGTTTACTAAAGTATAATGATCAACGTGTTGTTTGTCATTCAAGATAGAAATTCCGTTAAGCGTACTTGTTAATCTTTCTCCGAAATGGTAAAAGTTTAAGTTGTTACGAGTTAAATTTCCTCCAAATGAGAAAGTATGAACAGAAGCGTGGCTTTCTTGCTGTTGAGAAACGTAAGTATTGTCTATTAAATTCGCTTCGCTGTTATCGTTTTGAATTTTGTAATAATCAACAATCGCACGTTTTTGAGCAAAAATCTCTGTAACAGAGTTTGTTAAAACCGGATTTTCATTCAAACTTTGGTGACGCTCAATAATTTGAACATGTGAATTTTCACCCACAATAACCAAGTTTCTTGGTTGAACCATTAAAGCTGCTTCATTTCCAGTTGAGAAATACATAATCTCAATTGGTTTGTCAGCCACTTTTTTCTTCGGAATATTGATAAAAGCACCTTCAATTGCAAAAGCAGTATTCAATGAAGTCAAGCTATCATCTTTACTAGCAATTTGATTGAAGTACGTATCAATAACCATTTTGTATTTTGGTTTTGTTAATGCCGAAGACATTAAACAAACGTCAATTCCGTCGTGAGTTGTAGAAGACAAATGCGAACTGAAAACCCCGTCAATAAATACTAATTTGTATGTATCAATTTCGTGTAAAAAGTATTTTTTTACCTGATTGAATTCGATTGCATTTTCCTGCTTTGGAAAAACCGTAAAGTCATTTTTTAGGATGGCGTTTAGCGATGTGTATTTCCAAGCTTCTTCTTTTTTGGTTGGGAAACCTTTATTTTCGAAGTTTTTTAAAGCATTTGTGCGTATGTCATGTAAATCTGAATGTACATCGACACGCTCTTCAAAAGCCATAAAAGACGATACTAATTTTTCTTTTAAATCCATTGTTCTTTTTAGTCTTAAAGTCGAAAGTCGAAAGTCGAAAGACTTTAGATTGTCGACTATTTTTGTGAAAAAATCATAAATTAAGCTGAGTCTAAAAAGACTTTACAACTTTCGACTTTATGACTTTTGACTCAAATATTTAATGAAACCGCTTAATAGTTTCGAAATCTCTGTGATCGATTCTAAAAGCATTTCAAATTCTTCTTTTATAATATATTCTAAATCAAAAGCTAGATATAATTGAGATCTAACTTCTCCTGCTGAGGCTTTGGCAACATATAAAAAATAAACAAATTCTTTATCTGTATTTCTCTCAAAACCTTCTGCTATATTTGATGATATAGAAAGTGATGCACGTCTTATTTGTCTAACAAAATCAAAGTCTTTTTTGAAAGTAGAATTTTCAGTAATCAAATATATTTTCTTATTGAAGATTCGAGATTTTTGCCAAGAATTTATTTCCTCAAAAGATTTGAATTTACTCATATTGTATTTTCGACTTTACGACTTTTGACTTTCGACTTTCAGACTGACTAATTCTCTGCTTTGATCCAGTCGTATCCTTTTTCTTCTAATTCGTAAGCCAATTCTTTTCCTCCAGATTTTACTATACGACCGTTGTAAAGAACGTGAACGAAATCAGGAACGATATAATCTAATAAACGTTGGTAGTGCGTGATCACGATAATAGCGTTTTTGTCGCTTTTTAATTTGTTTACACCATTTGCAACGATTCTTAAAGCATCGATATCAAGACCAGAATCGGTTTCGTCAAGGATAGCCAATTTTGGCTCTAACATTGCCATTTGAAAAATCTCGTTTCTTTTTTTCTCTCCTCCAGAAAAACCTTCATTTAAAGAACGAGATAAAAATTTACGATCGATTTCTAATAATTCCGATTTCTCACGAATTACTTTCAGCATTTCGTTAGCAGGCATTTCTTCCTGTCCGTTTGCTTTACGAGTTTCGTTGATAGCCGTTTTCATGAAGTTAGTAACGCTAACTCCAGGAATTTCTACCGGATATTGAAAAGAAAGGAAAACACCTTTATGTGCTCTTTCTTCTGGAGCTAAATCAGCAAGATCTTCTCCGTCAAGAATTACCTCTCCGTCTGTAACTTCGTAGTTTTCGTTTCCTGCAATAACAGCAGAAAGTGTACTTTTTCCAGAACCGTTTGGTCCCATTATCGCGTGAACTTCTCCAGCTTTAACTTCTATATTAATTCCCTTAAGGATTTCTTTATCACCAATCGCGGCGTGAAGGTTTTTTATTGATAACATTGTTCTTTATTTTATATAAATGTCAATTCTATTTTTGTTTGTTGGTTTAGGATGTTGGCATTAAAATGCGCGTGTCCTAAATATTCCATGCCTAAATAATCGGCGGTTTTTTTAAACGGAATGTAAAAGCTCTCTTCAATTTCATTGTCGTGTGAATTGGATATCACACCAATTTTCTTTCCTCTCAGTTTTCTTCCAGTTTCTTTTTCAATTCGGATCAAATCTGAAATCCTGTCGAAAAAGACTTTCATTATTCCGCTCATATTGTACCAATAAATGGGCGTTGCAAAAATTAAGGTGTCATATTTTTCGATAATTCCTCTAATTAAAGGCAAAAAATCATCGTCTATATTTTTGCTTTCGTAATCATAATACGAAATATTATAATCACTTAAATTAACGACATCAATATTATGTTCTTTTGAAAGGATATCTACAATTTTTGTTGTGTTTCCATTTTTTCGGGAAGAACCTAAAATGATGACTTTTTTGTTTTCCATCTTCAAATTATCCTACAGAACCTTCTAAAGAAATCTCTAATAATTTTTGAGCTTCAACAGCAAATTCCATTGGCAATTTGTTCAAGACATCTTTACTGAAACCGTTTACAATTAAGGCAATCGCTTTTTCAGTCGGGATACCTCTTTGGTTGCAATAGAAAACCTGATCTTCTCCAATTTTACTTGTAGTTGCTTCGTGCTCAATTTTTGCAGATGGATTTTTACTTTCGATATAAGGGAAAGTATGCGCCCCACAATTGTTACCCATTAATAATGAATCACATTGAGAAAAGTTTCTTGCATTTTCTGCTCTTGGCGAAATCTGCACTAAACCACGGTAGCTATTTTGAGATTTTCCAGCCGAAATACCTTTCGAAATAATAGTCGATTTAGTGTTTTTTCCTAAATGGATCATTTTTGTTCCAGTATCTGCTTGTTGGAAATTATTAGTTACAGCAATAGAATAAAATTCTCCTACTGAATTGTCTCCTTTTAATACACAAGAAGGGTATTTCCAAGTTACAGCAGAACCTGTTTCAACTTGTGTCCAAGAAATTTTAGCGTTTGTTTCGCATAAACCTCTTTTTGTAACGAAGTTGTAAACTCCACCTTTTCCTTCTTTATTTCCAGGGAACCAGTTTTGAACTGTAGAATATTTAATTTCAGCATCATCAAGTGCAATCAATTCAACTACAGCAGCGTGTAATTGATTTTCGTCACGGCTTGGAGCAGTACATCCTTCAAGGTAAGAAACGTAGCTTCCTTCATCAGCAATAACTAGAGTTCTTTCGAATTGTCCAGTTCCCGCTTGGTTGATTCTGAAATAAGTTGAAAGTTCCATCGGACATTTAACCCCTTTTGGAATATAACAGAAACTTCCGTCAGAGAAAACAGCTGAGTTTAATGCTGCGTAGAAGTTGTCTTTTTGAGGTACAACAGTTCCTAAATATTTTTTTACTAATTCTGGATGCTCTTTAATAGCTTCAGAAATTGGGCAGAAAATAATTCCTTTTTCTGCCAATGTTTTCTTGAAAGTTGTAGCTACAGAAACAGAATCGACTACAATATCCATAGCGATATTGTTCATTTTTTTCTGTTCGTCTACAGAGATTCCCAACTTTTTGTACATTTCTAATAATTCCGGATCAACATCATCCAAAGTTTTATTAGGATCTACTTGTTTTGGAGCTGAATAATATGAAATAGCCTGAAAATCTGGTTTTTCATAATTTACATTTGCCCATTCTGGTTCGATCATTTCTTTCCATGCGCGGAAAGCTTCGATACGCCACTCAGTCATCCACTCTGGTTCTTCTTTTTTAAGAGAAATTGCGCGGACGATTTCTTCGTTTAAGCCCACAGGGAATGTTTCAGATTCTATATTAGTATAAAATCCGTATTCGTATTCTTTAGTTTCGAGTTCGATTTTTAAATCGTCTTCTGTGTATTTGCTCATTATTTTGTTTATTGTCTAAAGTTTTGGAGTCTAAAGGTCGAAAGTCAAAAAGCAGTTTTAAGACTTTAGGACTTTCGGCTTTTGACTAAAGAGAGAATGATTCTCCACATCCACAAGTTCTGCTTGCATTCGGATTATTGAAAACAAATCCTTTTCCGTTTAATCCTCCAGAAAATTCTAAAATTGTTCCGGCTAAATAAAGGAATGATTTTTTTTCAACAGCAATTTGGATATCGTTATCTACGAATATTTTATCGTCTTCTCCTTTGGTTTTGTCAAATTTTAAATCATAAGACAAACCAGAGCATCCACCGCTTTTTACACCTACTCTCACGTAGTCGCTAGCAGCGTCAAAACCATCATCAGTCATCAGGTCGATGATTTTCTTTTTGGCAGTATCTGAAACTTTTATCATTGTTCTTAGATGTTTAATTTAATGAGCATTTTTCTTCTGTAGTGAAATTAGTACAGATTTAAAACGCTAATTTTCAATGTTAAATAGAAATTGTCTGCAAAGATACGACTTAAAAACCTTTTTCCATAACGGTTCACATTATTATAACAAATGTTAAAATAGATAATAGTTATTTTGCTAAAATCAGACCCGAAAATGACCCTATAAATACTAAAAATATTTATTTTCTTACTTTTTTTTATAATTACACACTTTAAATGTTAAAAAACCAGTATTTATACTGATGTAACTCTATGATTATTTGGTATTTTTGCGAAAAATTGTGACTAATTATGAAAAAACAAAATACAATAAAGTGGTTTAAACCGATGGTTGCTTTAATTTTTGTTTTAGGAGTAGGTGCTACAGTATTGGTTTTTAGCAGCGAAACAGATAATGAAGAAAAAGTGGCAAAAGAAGAAGTTGTCGCTAAAACAAATCCTATTATCAAGCCGGAATTAAGTGAGCAAATGAATATTTTAGATTCTTTAAATACTTTAAAGGAAGCTTACGACGTTGCTATTCTTGAAAAAAACACTATGTCCAGAGAGCTGGAATTAGAACGCAAAAATGTCGAAAATTTAATGCAGTTAATTAAAGTTTCTCAAAATCCGACGGCGGCTCAAATAAAAATCTACAGAAATCAACTTTTAGATTTGAAAAACTCTTTAGATACTAGAGTGCAGGAAATTAAGAAGCTGAAATTTCAAAATAAGAATCTTTTAACAGAAATAGAAAGTCAGAATGTTGTCATGTATCAGCAGAAAGCAGAAAATGACACTTTAGTTTCTAAACAAAAAAAGTTGGAATCAACTTTAAAAGATGCTTCTAAACTTTCTTTAAGCAATTTTAAAGTAGTTGCACTTCGCGAAAAAAGCTCTGGAAAAGAACTGGAAACCACAAAATCTAAAAGTGCGGATAAGCTTAAAATTAGTTTTACTATTAACGGAAATGCTGTAGCAAAAACAGGAAAAAAAGTATATTATATTCAAGTATTAGATCAGAAAAATACTGTTTTAGGAGATGATAAACTGATTGAATTTGGAAATAATAAGGCTTTGGTTTATAGTTTTATTGTGGCATCAGATTTTCAGGGCAAATCTGTAAATGTGTACGGAATTTTAAATGCAAATGAAAATCATTTTAAGAAAGGCACCTATTTTGTGAATTATTTCGACAAGCAGGAAATAATGGGAAGCACTTCAATCACATTAGAATAAAGCAAAAGTTTTTAGGGTAAAATTGTAGTAAAAAGTGATGGGATTTCCTAGCTTTGTTCTTTTACAAAACTACTCTCATGAAACTTTACCCTATAGAATCTGGAAATTTCAAATTAGATGGAGGCGCTATGTTTGGCGTTGTTCCTAAAACTATTTGGAACAAAACAAATCCTGCAGACGCTAATAATTTAATTGATATCGCCGCAAGATGTTTATTAATTGAAGATGGAAAACGTCTCATTTTAATTGACACGGGAATGGGCGATAAACAATCAGAAAAATTCTTTGGATATTATTCTCTTTGGGGTTCTCATTCTATTGATAAATCCTTAGCAAAATATGGTTTTAACCGTGATGATATTACGGATGTTTTTATGACGCATCTTCATTTTGATCATTGCGGTGGAAGTGTTCAATGGAATTCTGCTAAAACGGGTTACGAACCAGCTTTTAAAAATGCCAAATTCTGGACAAACGAAAATCATTGGGAATGGGCGACAAAACCGAATGCTCGTGAAAAAGCTTCTTTTTTGTCTGAAAATATATTACCAATGCAAGAAAGCGGACAATTGAATTTTATTGAAAGGCCAGAAACTGATTTTGGTTTTTCAAAAGAATTAAATTTTGATATTTTCTACGTTGACGGCCATACCGAAAAACAAATGATTCCGTACATCAAATACCAAGATAAAACCATTGTTTTTTGTGCCGATTTATTGGCAACAGCCGGACACATTCCGTTGCCTTATGTTATGGGTTACGATACTCGACCTCTACTGACAATGCCAGAAAAATCAAAATTTTTGAATGCTGCGGCAGATCATAATCATTATTTGTTTTTAGAACATGATGCACACAATCAAATTATAACGGTAGAACATACAGAAAAAGGTGTTCGTTTAAAAGACGTTTTTACTTGCGAAGCTATTTTTTAAACGAAAAGCAAAACATAAAAAAATCCCATTTCAAATATTGAAGATGGGATTTTTTAATTGAACTAAATTGGATGGTTTATTCTAGGATTATTTTTTTCGCAGAAGCGGCATCTCCATTAATCAAATAGACATAATAAACGCCTCTTGGCAAACCAGATAAGTTTATATTGTTATTGCTTTCGCCATTGTTAAAAGAGAACGATTTTACTAATTGACCTAACGAATTGTAAACGTTTGCTTTTTCTAAAACAAGGTTATTAATATGAACTTCACCTTTCGTCGGATTTGGATAAACTAATGCTTTTTCAAAAACAGAATCTTCAATACCTAAAGAGTTACAATCTGTTGAATAAACTGCTTTTGTATCTTTTTTATCTGCCCAATTTGCATTTGAATAATTTTCATCGTCGACATTAATACAAGTAAGTGACGAATTGTTTGTAAAATTAGAAACAGTCAAATCAAAATTTTTGTTATTCCCATTTTTTAAATTCAAATATCGCAACTCATTATATTGACAATCGAATTTACTTAGCATAACATTTTTACTTAAATTTAAAAAATCTAGTTTATTATTATTACAAATAAAAGTCGCTAAGGCCAAGTTTGAAGTCAACTCTAAATTTTCTAAGTTATTATTATTGCAAATAAAAGTCACTAAGGCCGAGTTTCTACCCGTATTTACGGTTCTCAGTAGATTGTTACTACAGTTAAAAGTGGTTAAAGCTACATTTCTACTTATGTCTACAGTCGTCAATTTATTATAGGAACAATTTAAATTTGTTAAGGCAGTATTGTAAAACAAAAATAGATCTTGAAAATCGGTAGGAATAGAATTATGACTTACATCTAAATAAGTTAGGGCTTTAAGGTAAGATGCATCTAGTCCTTTTAATCGATTTGTGTTGCAATCTAAATAAGTTAAGAATGTATTTTTGTAAAGATTCAAACCTTCCAGATCATTTTTAGGACAAAACAAAGTAGTTAAAACAGTATTTTCTGTTAAATCAATTTTGGAGATTTTATTTGAACCGCAATCTAAGTAAGTTAAAGATGTAAATTCTTCAATTCCTGTTAAATTTGTAATATTGCTGGAAGACACATCTAACGATTTTAGTGAAGATATATTGGTTGTAATTACTTTTCCATTTTTACCGTCAGTATCAATTCCCATATCTATCAATTTTTGCTCAAAAGCGGGATCAGGGATAAGAGTATAAGGAGTATTTTCACCACTGCAGTTTGAGTTGTAAAAAGCTTTTGGATCTTTATTAGCATCCCAACTCGAAGTGCTATAAGCGTCAACATTAATGCATGTCAAGTTTGGATTGTCGAGAAAGTTACGTTTACTCAATTTAAGGTTATTACCATTTTTTACATTCAGATTAAACAGATTGTTAGAGTTGCAATAAAAAGTAGTTAGAGAAGCATTATTAGAAACATCAAGATTTGTTAACTTATTTTTGGAGCAATCAAAGTAAGCCAATTTAGTATTCTTCGAAACATCTATCAGTGGCAATCGATTATTAGAACAATTAAGAATATTAAGATCAAGATTATTAGAAATTTCTAAACTAGTCAAAGAATTATAACTACAGTTTATTTCAGTCAGTTTTAAATTATTTTTTAGATTTAAATCTCTTATGTTTAGGCTATGACAACTTAAGATTTTTAAATTAATATTTTTAGAAATATCAAGAAAATCTATTGTAAAATTAGCTGAGCAGTTAAATGTTGTTAAAGCAATATTTTTTGAAATATCTATTGAAGACAACTTATTATTACCACAACTTAAGGAAGTTAATTCAGTAAAATCCTCAATTCCTGTAAGATCTGTGATGTTTTTGGAAGATAAATCAAGAGTTTTAACGGAAGAAATGTTTGATGTTAGTACTTTTCCAGAAAGATAACCTGAATCTAGTCCGAGATTTATTAGTTCTAGGCGAAATCTTACATCAGGAATAGCGGTGTACTTCCCATCACAAGCTAAGGCATAAGTAGCCCCAGATTCTTTGTTTTCCGTCCAATTTTTATTTGAATAAATTACGTCATCTACAGTGATACATTTCAAATCTTTATTTCCAGAAAAACTTAAATGATTAATAGAATTCCAGTAAAAAGCAGTATTATTTCCATTTTTTACATTTAAACTTGTTAGAGAGTTGTCTTTACAATATAAAGATGTCAAAGCTATGTTTTTTGAAGCATCCAGACTTGTTAATGAATTCGTTGAACAATCTAAAGTGACTAAAGCAATGTTTTTTGAAATATCCAGACCTGTTAGTGAGTTCTTGTCGCAAAGTAGCGTGATTAAAGCAGTATTTTTTGAAGTATTTAGACTTGTTAATTTATTAGATGTACATTGTAAATTGGTCAAGGCTAATTTTTCAGAAACATCAAGATTTGTTAGTTTATTATTATTGCAAATAATAGTACTTAAAGAGGAGTTTTTAGAAATATCTAAATTTGTCAGCAAGTTGTTTTGGCAATTTAAAGTAACTAAAGCAGTATTTTTAGTCAGATCTAAAGTTGTCAATTCTTGGCCTTGACAATTTAATAATGTTAATGCTGTAAAATCTTGGATTCCCGTCAAATCTTTAACTAAACCAACCCCATTAGTATTAGCTATAATGTTTAAAGAAGTTAATGTAGCAATATTAGATGTTAACACTTTTCCGTCTGTTGAGCCAGAGTCGTAACCAAGAGCAATCAAGTTTTTTTCAAAACTCAAATCAGGAATAAGAGTATATTGCTCGGTTCCTTTAGCATAAATCTGTACATAATCTATAGCGGCATTGAACCCTATATTATCAAGAGTATTTAAAGAAATACTCAAATCGTAAGATAAATTTTGATCTGGTGTGAAAGTAGTTTCAACAGCTGTCCAGTTGTTATTTTTGGCAAAATAACTGCTAGAAAGGGGTGTTGCACTTCCGTTTTTGTTGATGTTTAATACAATTGGGTGAGAAGTGTTATAATTACTGCTTAAGTATTTATATTTGAATTTAACTACATACGTAACTCCTGCGGTTAAAGGAACTTGTGTTGTAATTTTCGGAGCACTATTTGTAAAAGATAGCATCGCGCTGTTAAATCCGTCCCAATAATCTGCAGCATTTTGAGTAACATTGTTTTGAATTGTCCAATCGGACAATGCTGTTTTGCTTGTCCACTTTTCGAATCCACCATTTGGGACTAAATTCGTTTGAGCATAAAAAGTGAAATGTGCTAATAATAAAATTAAAAGTAGTTTTGTTTTCATAGGCTAGATTTGAAAATTTTTGGCAGTTTATTGACTTTATTAAAAACTTTTAAAATCCCGTTTTCAAACTATTGACTACGGGATTATTATTTGACTAATTATTCTACAATAATTTTTTTCGCGGATGCGGCATCTCCATTTATGAGGTATATATAATAAACACCTCTTGGCAAACCAGATAAATTTATAGTATTACTAGTTTCGCCATTATTGAAGACAAACGTTTTGACCAATTGTCCTAATGAATTATAAACGGTTGCTTTTTCTAAAACAATGTTGTTAATATGAACTTCACCTTTTGTTGGGTTTGGATAAACGATTGCTTTGTCGAAAACAGAATCTTCAATTCCTAAGGTGCATTTTGCAGAATAATTTGTTGTAGATTCTTTAATATTAGACCAGTTTGCATTAGCGTAATTTACATCATCTACCGTAATACAACTCAAAGTTTTAAGCCCTAAAAAAGTGGTTGTTAAATTAGAAGCTGTTTGTTTGCTCGTTACAGAAGAGATAATAAAATTTTTATTATTTCCGTTTTTAACATTTAAATCAGTTAGAGGATTTGCGACTACATAAATTACCTTAAGATTTACATTTTTAGAAAGATCTAAAGAAGTAATTTGATTTAAAGAAGCATTTAAAACTTCTAATAGCGTATTTTGACTAAGGTCTAAACTTTTTAGCTGATTGTTACTAACGTCTAAAGTTCTTAATTGTGTAAAATATTCAATGCCAGTCAAGTCTTTAATATTACTGTTTGAAAGATCTAAAGAAGTTATAGATAGCACATTGTCAATTGTAATTTTCCCATTTAAACCGTCAGTATCGATTCCTAGTTCGATTAATTTTTTTTCAAAATTAGGGTCAGGAATTAAGGTATGAGCGACACCACAATCTGTATTATATTGTGCTTTTTCATCTTTTATTGCTGCCCAATTTAAATTAGAGAAAGCTGCATCATCAACCTGAATGCAAGTTAAATCTGGATTGCCAGTAAAATTTGATGCTTTGTTATAAAAGTTTTTATTGTTTCCATTTTTTAAATTCAGACTTCTAAGTTTGTTATTGTTACAATACAAAGTGTCAAGATGGATATTTTTAGATAAATCTAAATTAGTCAATTGGTTATCTGAAACCCTTAATCCTTTCAAAGAAATAAAGCCATCTATTCCAGCTAAGTTTTTAATTGAACTATTGTTAAGATTGACAGATTTCAAATTTGAGATGCTTTCATTGAGTACTTTTCCATTTTTGCCATCAAGATCAATACCTAGATTAATTAATCTTTGTTCAAAATTTGGATCTGGAATAGCGGTAAAATGGCTGTCATCCATTTGTGAAGTGTATAAACCCATAATTTCTTCAGGAGTTAAAACACGATTCCAGATACCTATATCATCGATTGACCCTTTAAAAGCTTCGCTCTTATTATCTGGAAATCTTTCGCCTATTCTAAAAAGATTATTGGTAGTGGTATTTAGATTTACGGTTTTTTCATCTACAAATTTGCCATTTACATAAATCGAAAGATTTCGTCCATTATAGGTAAGTGTAAAAAAGTACCAGTCATTGTTGCTGTAGTTATAATTATTTATGTAGAAATCGTTATTAGAAAAATCTGCTCCAGTTATAGTTTGAAGATAACCTTTGCTATAAATTGAGAGGGCAAGTCTCTGTACATTTTCCAAATTGCCATAATTAAATATGCAAACTTCATGTTTATTTGAGCTAGAAAAAGGATTGTCGGTTTTAAACCATCCCGAAATTGTCCTTGAAGAATTACCAATAGGAATATTTGGAATAGATGCATTCATATAATCAGTAGATCCATTAAAACGGTATGCATTATTAGCTTTTCCAAATCTATCTGATGTTAGTGTAGCGCCAAAAGAAAGTGCATTTGATTTATTTCCGCTAACATCATTTGCATTTCCATTAAAAGGATAATAAGCAATAAGGCCATCCGTTGGTATTTGTTCTCCAACTGATATTTGTTCCACAATTATTTCTACTGAAGCTCTTGTACTTTCACAATTATTAATTGTTTGTGAAACGTAGTACTTACCTGTTTTTAGTAAAGTCGATGGTAATAAGTATTTTCCGTTTATTAGCGCATCGTACCATCTAAGGTAAGATCCAGAAGCTTTTATATTTGCGACAGTAGCAGAATTGTTAAAAGTTTGAATACTATTTGTTATTACGGGCGGGGCAACTTGTGCAGTTATGTTTGCCGCAATTAGAACTGAACACCCTTTGCTATCTTTCGTCATTACTTCATAATTTCCTGGAGGCAAATTAGAAAACACGTTTGAGCTTTGATAATTGCCAGCAGGTAAAATCGAGTATTGGTAAGGTGGTGTTCCTCCAGAAGCATTTATAGTTAAGCTTCCGTTTGTGCTATTACAGCTGGAATTTATAACAGTAGTTGTAGCAACAATAGGTGTTGGCTGCGGAACGCTAACGCTTTGTGAGATTGATACTGATTTTGCATCTTTTATAATGCACGTATAAGTACCAGCTGCTAAGCCTGTAATAGTTGCGGTTGTTTTTCCGTTAGACCAAAGAAAGGTGTAAGGAGCAGTACCGCCAACTACAGATGTTATAGATGCAGATCCAGTGGAGTCATTAAAACAGCTTAGAGCAATTACTTGTGTTGTGGCAGTTAAACTTTCGCTACAATTTACAAGCACTGGTGAATATCTATCAGTTGTGGTTCCGTCGCCTAACTGTGATGCAGAATTTCCTCCCCAAGTATATATATCGCCATCTAAGGTTAAAGCGCCTCCATGATTATTCCCACCAATACCCATAGCCCAATTATTTGACATTCCTATTTGTATGGGAACAAAACTTTTATCTGTTGTACCAATGCCAAGTTTTCCGGCATTATTATATCCCCAACTCCATATTGTTCCATCTGTTTTTGTCGCATAAGTACTATCAAAACCCGTCGCAACTGTCTTCCAATTTAGTGCTGTTCCGATTTGTACTGGTAGGATTCTAGTTGTACTAGTGCCATCTCCAATTGCTCCATTTCCATTAAAGCCCCAAGCCCACAATGAACCATCATTTTTTATAGCAATTGTGTGGTTAAATCCAGCAACAACAATTTTCCAGTTTGAGTCATTGCCAATTCGTGTAGGAACAATTTTGCTTATGGTACTATTATCTCCAAGTGTTCCATTTTTATTATCTCCCCAAGCCCATAAAGAGCCATCTTTTTTCAAAGCTACTGTATGGTTGTATCCAGTAGATATTATTTCCCAATCTTTGTCAGAACCAATTTGTACAGGAATGTTTTTATCAACTATTGTACCGTCTCCCAGTTGTCCAAATTCATTATTGCCCCAAGCCCATAAAGTTCCATCATTTTTAATTGACATGGTATGATGTAATCCTGTAGTAACAGTTTTCCAATTTTTATCAGATCCTACCTGTTGTATTGCATTGTAAGCTCCCATTGAGCCTGAACCGTTACCTATTTGGCCTATTTTGCCATAACCCCAAGCCCATAAAGTCCCATCGGTTTTTATAGCCATTGTATGTCCCCAACCAGCCGAAACTATTTTCCAGTTATTAGCAGTTCCTATTCTTGTTGGAACATTTTTGCTTGTCGTAGAACCTATTCCTAACTGTCCGCTTGAATTGTTACCCCATCCCCATAAACTTCCATCTGGTTTTAGTGCGATATTATAGCTATTTCCAGCAACTACTGTTTGCCAGCATTGTGCATTAATTTGCGAAAAGGAAAAGACTAAAATTAAAAGTAGAAATTTCTTCATAGGCTAAATATTAGGGTCATGTGTTAGATTTGGAACAAATACAAATGAATAAAAAAGTAAAAAAAAATCGCAACGCAAACGTAAGAAAATTATTCAACTTTTCCTTTGGTTAAACATTGAAATTATTTAACCAAAAAATCCCATTTTCAATATTCTGAAAATGGGATTTGAATTTGCCGATTAATAATTATTCAACGATTATTTTTTTCGCAGAAGCAGCATCTCCGCTAATTAAATACACAAAATAAACTCCTCTTGGTAAACCAGATAAATTTATAGTGTTACTAGTTTCGCCATTATTGAAGACAAACGTTTTAACCAATTGTCCTAATGAATTGTAAACCGTTGCCTTCTCTAAAGAAACATTGTTAATGTTAACTTCTCCTTTTGTTGGATTAGGGAAAACTGTCGCTTTGCTGAAAACAGAATCTTCAATTCCTAATGTACATGTTGCAGAATATGTAGCCGCAGTATCTTTAAAGAACACACTGCTCGAAGCCGCAAAAGAAGGATTGTCAACTGTGATACAAGTCAAAGATGTATTTTTATTTAATAATGCACCTGTGAAATTGCTGTTATTTCCATTTTTAAGATTCAATGTTTTCAATGCATTTTCCATCACATTCACGTAAACCAATTTGCTGTTTTTAGATAAATCTAAAGCAGTTATTTTGTTTTTGTTGGCTTGCAAAGTTGTAAGAGCAGTATTTGCAGATACGTCCAGTGTTGTCAATTCATTTCCGTGTGTGTACAATTCAATTAATTTTGAATTTTTAGATACATTCAATGAAGTCAAAAGATTGAATTGGCAGTTTAAAAACTCTAGAGAAGTAAAATCTTGAATTCCCGTTAAGTCTTTAATGTCACTCAATTGAACATTTAAGTCTTTTACATTTGAAATAGTTGAAGTTAAAACTTTTCCGTTTTTACCATCAATATCAATTTTCAAGGCAATCAATTCATCTTCAAAATTGCTGTCAGGAATAAGCGTAAAGGTATTACAGTCTTCTGTGAAATAAGAAGTTTTGTCTAGTTTTCCATTCCACTCATCATTAGAATATTTCGCATTATCAACCTGAATACAGCCCAAAGAAGCATTTTTAGTAAAGTTCACACTGAACCAATCCATATTGGTATTGAAACCATTTTTTACATTCAAAGAATTTAAATTATTGTTTGAAACATTTAAAGCCGTCAATGCTTTGTTTTTGCTAACATCAAGAGTTGTTAAGGCGTTGTAAGAGACATTTAATGTTGCCAATGCCGTGTTTTTGCTTACTTCAATATTTGTTAAAGTGTTGTAAGAGCAATCTAATGATGCTAATGACAGATTTTTGGTAATATCAAGATTTGTTAACGCATTATTAGAAGCATTTAATTCAGTTAATGAAAGATTGTTTACAAGATTTATAGCTGTCAGTTGGTTTGTACTACAGTTTAATGCTTTTAAAGAAACAAAATCTTGAATTCCTGTAAGATCTTTAATAGCGCTAGATGAAATATTTAATGAAGTTACAGAGGCAATACTTGAAGTAACCACTTTTCCATTTTTACCATCTTTGTCAATTTGCAGTGCGATCAATTTATCTTCAAAAGCAGCATCTGGAATTAAAGTGTAAGGTCTACAATCTACATTGTAATTTGCTGTTGCATCTTTAATAGCCGACCAATTAGTGGTAGAATAGCTTTCACTATCAACTTCAATACAAGTAAGTTTTGCGTTGTTTTTGAAATTTGAAAACGTCAAATCAAGCTTTGTATTATTGCCATTTTTTAAATTTAATGAAGTCAATAAATTGTTGTTACAAGCCAATTCGGTTATTTTTGGATTATTGGAAATATCCAAACTTGTAATTTGATTTTCAAAACAATCAAGCATAATCAACGCTGTATTTTTAGAAACATTAAGAGTAGTCAATTTATTTGTTTGACACATAAAATTTTCTAGTAGAACGTTGCTTGATACATCTAAACTTGTAATTTGATTGTTAAAACAATATAAAGTAGTTAAAGCTGTATTTGCTGTTAAATTTAGGCTAGTCAATTTGTTATTTCCACAATTTAGACTTGCCAATGCTTTGCTTGCAGAAACATTTAATGTAGTTAAAGCATTACTGCTAACATTAAGTTGTTCTAGTTTTGTCAAGGCTGAAATATCTAAAGAACTTAATTTGTTAGTGCCTAAATTTAAAACTTTAAGAGATTTATTGGCACTTGTATTTAATGAAGTTAATTCATTTTTTTGAGCATATAATTTTTCTAAAAGAGTATTTTTAGACAAATCAAGACTCGTTAAAACATTTGTTGAACAGTTTAAGTAAGTTAACGAAGTAAAGTCTTGAATTCCGGTAAGATCTTTAATGCTGCTAGATTGAACATCTAATGAAGTTACGCCAGCAATACTAGAAGTAACCACTTTTCCATTTTTACCATCTTTATCAATTCCAAGATCAATTAATTTTTGTTCAAAATTATCATCAGGAATTAACGTGTATTCATTACAATCTAAATTAAAACTTGTAATAGCTTCTTTATAAATTGACCAATTTTTAAGAGCATAATCAACTTCCGCAACCTGAACACATTTTAATTGGTAATTTAGTCTACTATCCAGGTAATTTAGGTTAGTATTTTTAGAAAGATCTACAGTAGTAAAATTGTTGTTCATTAAAATCAATTTTACTAATGCTTTATTCTCAGAAAGATCAATATTCTTAAATTCATTACTAGAAATATTTAACTCATTCAAAGCTATATTTTTAGTTAAGTTTAGTGTTGATAAATTGTTATTTCCGCAATCTAAAGTAACTAAGTTTATGTTGTTTGTAATATCCAGGGCATTTAGATTTACACCGGAACAGTTCAATGTTTTTAATGCAATATTTTTACTAAGATCTAAATTTAGCAAATCATGTGGTGGAACAGTTAATTTTTCTAAAGCAGTAAAACCTTCAATACCGGTTAAGTCACTAATTTTATCGTATGTTGAATATTTCAAATCAAGCTCTTTAACACTAGCGATTCGTGATGTTAGTACTTTACCGTCAAGTACGCCGTCATAACGTTTTAACATCAGTACTTTTTCAAATTCAACGTCCGGAATTGTTGTGTATTGAGGTGTTTGACATACAGAAGAATAATGAACCCAGCTTTCCTTACTAACAGACCAATTAGATTCTGAATATACAGGATCATCAACTAAAATACAGTGTAAACTTGGTGTTTGTGTGAGATATAAATTAGAAGGATTTATAATAGCATTATTTCCGTTTTTTAGATTTATAGTTTCTAAAGATTTGGCATCTGTACATCTTAACAATCTCATTGCAGGATTATGCGAAAGATCAAGATTTATTATTTTAGTATTAGAAATATATAGTTCTCTTAAATTAATATTATTTGAAAGATCAATGTTTTCAAGTAAAAAAGAATTGTTTATACTTAAACTTTTCAATGCTATATTAGCAGAAAAATCAAAACTAGTAGCTCTGGACGCATCAAAACTAATCGATTCAAGTTGCGGATGGCTGCTAAAATCAAAATTAGGGAGTTTTTGACCATTACATTCGAAAATTTTTAAATTTGGGTTATGAGAAAGATCTAAACTTGTAAATAATCCTGATCCTTCTTCTCCAGTGTTATAACCGCCAGAAGAAATAACTAATTCTTGTAAATTAACATTTGCGGTAACATCTATACTGCTTAATGAAGTTCTAACCAAAGATAGTTTTTCCAAATTTATATTTGAAGATACATTTAACGTGCTTTGTTTTAATCCGTCAAAACGGATTTCTTTTAAAGCCAAATTTTTAGAAAGATCTACAGTAGTTATATTATTATAATAAGATTTTAAGGAAGTCAATGACGTAAAATCTTCAATACCAGTCAGGTCTGTAATAGAGTCGAAAGAAAGGTACAAATCTGTTACTCCTGAAATATTGGCCGTATGCACCTGTCCATCTGGAGCTCCGGAGTCATAACCTAATGAAATTAACTTATTTTCAAAATTAACATCTGGTATTAGCGTATATTTTGGTCCAATTTCTGCCACATCAACAATAGAAACATTATCAACCAAAATTTGAGTTGCAGTTGTTCCTTTTATCCAAATGCTAATTTCTGCGTTTTGAGTAGTTGTGGCAACATATTCAAATTCAATTTTTTGCCAAGCAGAATTTAAAGAAGTTGTTTCTTCTTTTTTTGTAATAGGTGTTTTAAAAACATCAGTTTTTGTTAAGCTTAATTCTACAGAAGTTATCGTTCCCGAAACAAGCTTGTGATACATCGTAACACGATACGTTTTTCCTGATTGAGTCGCAAATGGAGAGCTATACATATTGTGGATAGTTCCACTTGTAATCTCCATTTTTGTACTTGAAGAGCCTTTTTGCGCATCAGAATCTTGATATAAAAGACCATTTGAGATACGGAACCAATCTGTTGGTTGCGACGTTGGAGTCCAAGTTTCAAAATCTCCGTTGGAGACTAAGTTTGTTTGCGCATAAAAAGAAAAATTTACCAATAAAAGTAACAAGAGTAGTTTTGTTTTCATAGAATAGGTTTAGAATTAGGTCGCGCAAGTTTAATGCATAAATTCGGAGATTCCTTACGTGATTCCGTAAGCGTCTAAAATTATTTTATAGAAGAAAAATAGTACTCAAATAATTGATTGGCTTTTTTGTCAGATAAAAACTAAGAATTTGATTTGTAAAGGGTTGTGTGGTATTTAAGATGAAATAATTTTGCTTAAAATTTCATAACACATTGTTAACAGTTAGTTTTTTGTAACAAAAAAGCATAATTTAGGCCCATCTTTTAACTTTACTTATATTTATAGATAGATGAGCCATATAAAACCTCTTAAATTATCTGCTTTTGCATTACTTGTTTTAGCAGGTTGCAGTGCAAGTTTGCAAGCACAAAATTCAGCTCCAAAACAGCCAGTTGTTGCTCCTTTGGCAGTTGTAAAAAAAGCACCAGTTAGTGAAAATGAATTAAAAAGATGGAGTCACCTTGATTTGGTAAAAGACTCTATTCCGGGAATGAGTGTAGACAGAGCTTGGGCTGAATTACTGCAAGGTAAAACAGGTAAAAAAGTTATTGTAGGTATTGTAGATTCTGGTGTAGATATCGAGCACGAAGATCTAAAAGGAATGATCTGGACAAACACAAAAGAAATTCCAGGAAACGGAATCGATGATGACAAAAACGGATTTATCGATGATATTCACGGATGGAATTTCCTTGGAGATGCTGTACATGAAAACCTTGAGTTAACTCGCGTTGTTAAAAAAGGAGACGACGGTTCTGCTCAATACAAAGAAGCTTTAGCACAGTATAATGAAAAGTATGAAGAAGCTTTAAAAGATAAAGAACAGGTAGATTTTTTACTTGAGGTTCACAATACAATCAAAAAAGAGCTTAATAAAGCAGATTATAAAATAGAAGATTTAAGCAAAATTACTTCAGCAGATCCAAATGTTTTAAGAAGTAAGGCTATCATGACTCAGATTTTTACAAATGCTGGACCAACTTTCAATCCAGAAGCTGATTTTGGTGAATACAAAGATCAGGTTTACGATCAGTTGAACTACAATTTGAATAAAGATTTTGACGGAAGAAAAATCGTAGGCGATAATCCAGAAGATATTAAAAACACGAAATACGGTAACAACGTTGTTTTTGGTCCAGATAAAGAAAAAGCACTTCACGGAACTCACGTTGCCGGTATTATCGCTCAAATTAGAGGAAATAATTTAGGTGGAGACGGAGTAGCTTCGCCAAATGTTGAAATCTTAACCGTTAGAGCCGTGCCAGACGGAGACGAGTATGACAAAGATATCGCGTTAGCAATTCGTTATGCAGTAGACAATGGCGCAAAAGTAATTAACGGAAGTTTCGGTAAAAGCTTTTCCCCACACAAACAATGGGTTTACGATGCGATTAAATATGCAGCTAAAAAAGATGTATTAATTGTTCACGCTGCAGGAAATGATGGTTACAATATTGATGAAGCAAAAAACATCAACTATCCGAACGATTCTGAAGATAACGTAAAAGAATTTGCTGATAATTTAATTACAATTGGAGCAATCAATAAAGAATACGGAGAAAATGTAGTGGCAAGTTTTTCAAACTTCGGGAAAATCAACGTAGACGTTTTTGCACCAGGTGAAGAAATTTATGCAACAGTTCCAAACAACCAGTACAAATATTTGCAAGGAACTTCAATGGCATCTCCAAACGCGGCGGGTGTAGCAGCATTGATTCGCTCTTATTATCCAAAATTGAAAGCAGCTCAAGTTAAAAAGATTTTAATGGATTCTGGAGTAGCGCTTCCTTCGAAAGTTGTTCTTGGAAAAAGTGAAAATCCACAAGAAAAACCAGTTGCAGTTTCTTCGGTAGAATCATCAAAAACAGCAAAAATGGTAAATGCTTACAACGCTTTATTAATGGCTGAAAAGATGTCTAAAAAATAAAGATTAATACACTATTAACCGAATGGAAGAGCGAAGGCTCTTCCATTTTCTATTACATATCTTACATGCGAAAAATTATTTTACTTTCTTTCCTAAGCTTAGGTTTTACATCAGCTTTTGCACAAAGCGCCCCATATTGGCAGCAACACGCCGATTACAAAATGGAGGTTTCAATGGATGTAAAAAACTATCAGTATAAAGGGAAACAAGAATTGGTGTATACCAATAATTCTCCCGATACTTTAAAAAAGGTATTCTATCATTTATATCCAAATGCTTTCCAGCCTGGAAGTGAAATGGATGCCCGTCTTCATTTCATCAAAGATCCAGATGCGAGAATGGTAAATAAAGTAAAAGGGGCTGATGGAAAAGAAATAAAACAAAGCCGTATTGAAACTTTAAAACCAAATGAAATTGGTTTCTTAAAAATTACAAACTTCAAACAAGATGGTGTAACGGCTCAAACAAGAGTTTCAAATACCGTTTTAGAAGTGACTTTGGCAAAACCAATTTTACCAAATTCTAAAACAACTTTCACTCTAGATTTTGACGGACAAGTGCCTGTTCAGATTCGTCGTTCTGGAAGAAATAATTCTGAAGGAATCGAACTTTCTATGTCACAATGGTATCCAAAATTAGCCGAATTTGATTTCGAAGGATGGCACGCAGATCCTTATATCGCAAGAGAATTTCACGGAGTTTGGGGTAATTTTGATGTAAAAATTACAATCGACAAAGAATATACAATTGGAGGTTCTGGATATTTGCAAGACAAAAATTCAATTGGACATGGTTACGAAGATGAAGGTGTAACAGTTACATATCCTAAAAAAACAAAAACATTGACATGGCATTTTATAGCGCCAAATGTTCACGATTTTACTTGGGCTGCAGATAAAGATTATGCACATGATATTGTAAAAGGACCAAATGATGTCGATTTGCATTTCTTCTACAAAAACACGCCAAAAGTGGCAGAAAACTGGAAACAGTTAGAGCCTTTAATGGTAAAAGTTATGGAATATTACAACCAAAGAGTTGGAGCATATCCGTACAAACAATATTCATTTATTCAAGGTGGAGATGGCGGAATGGAATATGCAATGTGTACTTTAATGTTAGGAAACGGAACTCTTGAAGGAATTCTTGGAACTGCAACACACGAATTAGGACACTCTTGGTTCCAACACATTTTGGCTTCAAACGAGTCAAAACATCCTTGGATGGACGAAGGTTTTACCACTTACATTGAAGACAGCGCTTTGAACGAATTAAAAGGAGACAAAAAAGAAGTTAATCCGTTTAAAGGAAATTATGCTGCTTATTACAGTTTAGTGAATTCTGGAAAAGAACAGCCGCAAACAACTCACGGAGATCGTTATGACGAAAATCGTCCATATAGCATTTCATCTTATATTAAAGGAAGTCTTTTCCTTTCTCAATTAGATTATGTAATTGGAAAAGAGAATGTTGATGCAACTTTAAAAAGATATTTCAACGATTTCAAATTCAAACATCCAACGCCAAACGATATCAAAAGAACAGCGGAAAGAGTTTCTGGAGCTGAGTTAGATTGGTATTTAGTTGATTGGACGCAAACATTAAACACAATCGATTACGGAATTAAAGACGTTGCCGATAACGCTGGAAAAACAACCGTAACTTTAGAAAGAATCGGAAGAATGCCAATGCCAATCGATTTAAAAGTGGATTATACAGACGGAACTTCTGAGACATTCTACATTCCGTTAAGAATGATGAATTTCATTAAACCCAATCCAAACCCGAACGAAAAAAGAACAGTTCTTGAAGACTGGGCTTGGGCACAGCAAAACTATAGTTTTACAATCGACAAAAACAAAACGTCAATCAAAAAAATCACTATCGATCCAAGCGGATTAATGGCTGATGTGAAACAAGCAAATAATGTTTTTGAAGTAAAGTAATTCTTCAAATTGATAATAAAAAAAATGCCGTTTAGAATTTCTAAGCGGCATTTTTAGTTTCAGGAGCATCACAAAAGGCACTTTAACAAACATGGTTTCCCGCTCTCGGCTATATCTCGCTGTTGCCCGACGTCGGGCCAGCAAGGATACCGCCTCCATCGGGGCTAGATACAAATAATTGGCTTGTTTTATAGATTCTCGCCATTCTTGTCATTTCGACGAAGGAGAAATCTTCACGAGAAACTCCACAAAGATTGGCTTATTATTGCGGAGCTACTTGCGAGGATTTCTCCTTCGTCGAAATGACAAACTAATAAGACTTTAGCTAATTATCCAAGTTAGGCTAAAGCCCTTTCGCTTTTAAAATAAAAAACCTCCAGCTAAAGCTGGAGGCAATTGAAATTTTCATTTGTAAGATAGTAAACAAATTGTATTGAAAACAGTTTAACTCAAATGCTCAATCATATCTTTTGTCATCGATTCCAAATCAAATTTATGATTCCAGTTCCAGTCTTCTCTTGCAGAACTGTCATCAATACTTGCCGGCCAACTGTCCGCAATTTTCTGACGGAAATCTGGATTATAAGTAATTTCAAACTCTGGAATATGTTTTTTAATTTCTGCTGCAATTTCAGTTGGAGTAAAACTCATTGCTGCTAAATTATAAGACGAATGAATTTTGATTTCTTCAACTGGTGCTTTCATAATGTTGATTGTAGCATCAATTGCATCATCCATATACATCATCGGCATTTTGGTTTCAGACGATAAAAAGCATTCGTACTTTTTGTCGGCAATTGCCTTATAGAAAATATCTACGGCGTAATCTGTAGTTCCACCGCCTGGAGGAGTCGACCAGCTAATTAAACCTGGATAACGAATACTACGAACATCAACACCATAAATATTATGATAATATTCGCACCATCTTTCTCCTGCTTGCTTGCTAATTCCGTAAACAGTCGAAGGTTCCATTACAGTATATTGTGGAGTATTTTCTTTTGGAGTTGTTGGTCCGAAAACAGCAATACTCGAAGGCCAGAAAATCTTCTGAATCTTTTTTGCTTTAGCTAAATTTAAAACATGAAAAAGTGAGTTCATATTTAAGTCCCAAGCAAATGCTGGATTTTTTTCGGCCGTAGCAGACAGAAGTGCTGCCATTAAATAAACATCGGTAATTTGATGTACTTCTACCAAATGTTCAATTTGATTAAAATCTAAAGCATTGACCACTTCAAAAGGTCCTGAGTTTACAACATCAGTATTCAATTTACGAATATCAGAAGCAATTACGTTTTCTGTTCCGTATATTTTGCGCAGCTTTTGGGTCAGTTCTGTTCCAATTTGACCGCAAGCGCCAATGATCAATATTTTTGGATTCATTTTTTGATGATTTTTTAGAAATACAAATATAACGTTTTCGCAATTACATGTGCGATTTAGAATTGTAAATTATAAATTTAACAATTAAAAAGATTGTTTGTTGGATTATTCGCTAATTGAAAAGTTAATTTTGCTATTGGTTTTGTTGCTAATTTTACTGTTTCGCGAATATTTTTTTAACGCAAAGCACGCTAAGATTTTGAATTAAGGCAATGTTATAAACACAAAGTTTGCAAAGCTGATTTAGCATCTAGCTTTGCGAACTTTGTGTCTTTATATTAGTGCAAAATAAAAATCTTAGCGTGCTTTGCGTTAAAATCTTTTATGCCATAACTATTTCGAGCGGCAAAAAAATAACCTTGATTTATAAATTCTTTAGCAAAAAACAGAATTCGTAATTGTAAATTTACTTTGTAACTTTGTAGCTTAATGTTTTTATCAAATGAAATATAAAATATCTCTTTTTCTGCTTTTGACAGCTGTATTGTTTTCTTGCCAAAATCAAGATAAAAAACGCCGCGCAGAAAATGCAAAAGAAGCTAAAAAGAAAGAAGCTATTTTTAATAATATAAATAAAGGCTGGACGTTTATAGATGAGCCGATTAACGAAATTTCAGAATCGCAAATAAATTCATGGACAGAATGGCGTGAATTTATGAAGGAAATTGGAGATAAACCAAGAAAAACAATTGGAGCTTTTCAGAAAAAATCGGCAACCATTTCTAAAAAAGCCATCGCTTTAGAAAATACAATTCCAACAGAATTTAACCAGCCAGCTATAAAAAGTCGTATTTCTGTTTTAATCACTAAAATCAAAATGTTGGATTTGTTTATTCATTTGAATAAAATTCCAGATGATAAAGTTGTTTTCTTGGTGCAAGAAATCAATAAAGAGCTGATTTCTTTAGAAAGGCAGATGGATAAAATTGTCGAAAGAGCCAAAATTCCAAAAGAAGAAGGAGAAGAAGATTTCCTTAGAATGTTAGATACGACGCGTGCAATTCCGAACACTGTAGCACCGCCTCAAATAGATCAAAAAGTACCAAAACTTGAGTAAAAACGCCCTATATACAACTTACGATAATCTGCCGAAAGCGCAGCAGATTGCCACAAATTTACTGGAAGGAAATCAGATAAAAATGAACATCAGCGGATTATTGGGATCTGCAGTTTCATTTATAATCCGTTCCGTTTTTAAGAAAACTGAATTACCTTTTTTAATTATTTTAGACAATAAAGAGGAAGCCGCTTACTACTTAAACGATTTGGAACAGATGATTGGAGAACAAGATGTTTTGTTTTATCCAGCATCTTTTCGTCGTCCGTATCAAATTGATGAAACCGACAATGCCAATGTTTTGCTTCGTGCTGAGGTTTTAAATAGAATCAATTCGAGAAAGAAACCTGCCGTTATTGTCACGTATCCTGAAGCGCTTTTTGAAAAAGTAGTTACTAGAAGAGAATTAGACAAAAACACTTTAAAAGTAGCTTTGAATGATAAAATTTCTATTGATTTTATCAATGAAGTTTTGTTCGAATACGAATTTAAAAGAGTCGATTTTATTACCGAACCTGGCGAATTTTCAGTTCGTGGAGGGATTGTCGACGTTTTCTCTTTTTCAAATGATCATCCTTACAGAATTGAATTTTTTGGAAATGAAGTTGACAGCATCAGAACTTTTGATGTTGAAACGCAGTTATCTGTAGAAACGCATAAAAAAATCACGATTATTCCGAATGTTGAAAACAAACTTTTTCAGGAAAATCGAGAGAGCTTCTTAGATTATATTGCCGAAAAAACGGTTCTTTTTATTCAAAATACAGAAGGACTTTTTAGTCAGTTAGACAAACAGTTTGCAAGGGCAGAAGAAGCTTTTGAGAAACTTTCAAAAGAAATAAAACATGCAACGCCGGAACAATTATTTTTAAATCAGGCGTCATTTATAAAAAGATCTTTGGACTTTTCAGTTGTAGAATTGGCCTCAAGACCAGTTTATAAAACAACTAAGAAATTCGAATTTCATATTCAGCCTCAGCCTTCATTCAATAAACAGTTTGATTTATTGTTGAATAATCTGAGCGAAAATCATTTTAACGGATACATCAATTATTTGTTCTGTTCGAATGACACTCAAGCGAAACGTTTTCATGATATTTTTGAAAGTTTAGACGAAGCCAATTCTGAGAATATCCGCAAACAATATAATACTATTGTATTGCCTTTGTATCAAGGATTTATTGACGAAGAAAATCAGATTACGGCTTATACCGATCATCAGATTTTTGAGCGTTATCATAAATTCAATATCAAAAACGGCTATTCTAAAAAGCAAAATATTACGCTTAAAGAATTAACGGCACTTTCGGTTGGCGATTACGTAACACATATAGATCACGGAATTGGAAAGTTTGGCGGTTTACAGAAAATTCAGGTGGAAGGCAAAACGCAGGAAGCCATCAAACTGGTTTATGCTGATAATGATATTGTTTACGTAAGTATTCATTCGCTACATAAAATTTCAAAATACAACGGAAAAGACGGAACACCTCCAAAAATCTATAAACTAGGTTCGAATGCTTGGAAGGTTTTAAAACAGAAAACCAAAGCACGTGTCAAACATATTGCGTTCAATTTGATTCAGTTGTATGCAAAAAGAAGATTGGAAAAAGGTTTCCAGTTTGCGCCAGACAGTTATCTTCAAAACGAATTGGAAAGTTCGTTTATTTATGAAGATACTCCAGATCAAATGAAATCGACGGCAGAAGTAAAAGCCGATATGGAGAGCGATAGACCAATGGATCGTTTGGTTTGCGGTGACGTTGGTTTTGGAAAAACGGAAGTAGCTATTCGTGCCGCTTTTAAAGCTGTTGATAATAGCAAACAAGTTGCTGTTTTGGTGCCGACAACCATTTTGGCGTATCAGCATTATAGAACTTTCTCTGAACGTTTGAAAGATATGCCTGTTTCTATCGGTTACTTAAACCGATTTAGAACAGCCAAACAAAAAGCTCAGACTTTAAAAGATTTAGCAGAAGGAAAACTGGATATTGTTATTGGAACTCATCAATTAGTAAACAAAAATGTAGTTTTTAAAGACTTAGGTTTATTGATTGTCGATGAGGAACAAAAGTTTGGCGTAAACGTAAAAGATAAATTAAAGACCATTGCGGCAAATGTTGATACTTTGACATTAACGGCAACGCCAATTCCAAGAACGCTTCAGTTTTCATTAATGGCAGCACGAGATTTATCGGTAATTACAACGCCTCCGCCAAATCGTTATCCAATTGAAACGAATGTGGTTGGTTTTAATGAAGAGATTATTCGTGATGCGATTTCTTATGAAATTCAACGAAACGGACAAGTTTTCTTCATCAATAACCGAATCGAAAATATAAAAGAAGTGGCCGGAATGATTCAGCGTTTGGTTCCAAATGCAAGAGTCGGAATTGGTCACGGACAAATGGACGGTGCTAAACTCGAAGAATTGATGTTAGGTTTCATGAACGGAGATTTTGATGTTTTGGTAGCAACCACAATCATCGAAAGCGGATTGGACGTTCCAAATGCCAACACGATTTTCATCAACAACGCCAATAATTTTGGATTGTCAGATTTACATCAAATGCGTGGTCGAGTAGGGCGAAGCAACAAAAAAGCATTTTGTTATTTTATTTGTCCGCCGTATTCATCAATGACTGAAGATGCCAGAAAACGTATTCAGGCTTTGGAACAATTCAGCGAATTAGGAAGTGGTTTCAACATTGCAATGAAAGATCTTGAAATTCGTGGCGCTGGAGATTTATTAGGTGGCGAGCAAAGTGGTTTCATTAATGAAATTGGTTTTGATACGTACCAAAAAATCATGAATGAAGCGATTGAAGAATTGAAGGAAAACGAATTCAAAGATTTGTATCCAGAAGAAAATGATATCGATACCAAAGAGTATGTCAAAGATATTCAAATCGACGCCGATTTTGAGCTTTTATTTCCAGATGAATATATCAATAACGTTTCAGAGCGTTTGGTTTTATACAACGAATTGGGCGCTATAAAAGACGAAGCTGGTTTACAGGAATTCGAAAAGAAATTAATTGACCGTTTCGGACCTTTACCAAAACCTGCAGTTGCTTTATTGAACAGCATCAGAATAAAATGGATTGCTACAAAAGTCGGAATCGAGAAATTGGTTTTGAAACAAGGCAAAATGATTGGATATTTCGTTTCAGATCAACAATCAGATTATTATCAATCTTCTAAGTTTAGAAATGTCTTGAACTTTATTCAAAAGCATAGTAATCTTTGTAAAATGAAAGAAAAACAAACCGTAAACGGACTTCGTTTGTTATTGACTTTCGAAAATGTGAAGTCGATAAAACGTGCGTTGGAA
The DNA here is from genome assembly GCF_014207905.1 of Flavobacterium notoginsengisoli. Taxonomy (GTDB): domain Bacteria; phylum Bacteroidota; class Bacteroidia; order Flavobacteriales; family Flavobacteriaceae; genus Flavobacterium; species Flavobacterium notoginsengisoli_A. The sequence goes on from NZ_JACHLB010000001.1 coordinate 779,587, forward strand.
TTGATGGAGTTGTTTGAGGAGTAAAAAATATTAGCCACGAATTCACGAATTAATTTTGACTATTAAAAAAGAAATTTGTGAATTCGTGGCTAAAAAAATTAGCTTTTATTTATCTATAATTTAAGAAAATTCTTAGAACTAAAAAGTTTTCTTTGATAAAATTTCAAAGTCAACTTTATATGCAGAATCAATTCATACTTCTATTTTTATTTTTGGGATTAAGTTCAATATTTGCTCAAGAAAAAACGAAAATTATTCTAAAAGATTCTTTAAAATCTGAAACTATAAATCCGCTTCGTCCCGCAAAAGCGGCATTTTATTCGGCGATTTTACCAGGATTGGGACAGATTTACAATAAAAAATACTGGAAAGTTCCTTTAGTTTATGGTGCAATTGGAACAAGTACGTATTTGTATCTTGATAATCAGAAAAATTATAATGTTTACAGAGATGAATATAAAAACAGGTTGGAAGGAATTAAAAGTGATTCACAATTTTTAGCCAACTTAAGTGAGAGCCAATTAATTTCCGCTCAAAAAATATATCAGAGAAATAGAGATTTATCGGCTTTATTTATTGCTGGATTTTATATTTTAAATATTATTGATGCTAATATTGATGCCGCACTTTCGCAATTTAATGTAGATGAAAAACTGGCTTTTAAACCTGCCGTCATTAAAAACGATATCACATTAAAGAATGATTTTGGGTTTGCCGTTAATTATTCTTTTTAGAAAAACATTACAGTATAAAAAAGGCGTATGAAAATCTCATACGCCTTTTAAATTACAAACTATATTAACCGATTTTATAGTTTCTTCAATCCTTTTAATTCAGAAGCATTTACTTCTTTAATACTAATAGCAACACCACCGCCCGGAGCTAAATACTGTTTCAATTTGCTTTTTGAATTTACAACAACCTTAGTAACGGTATATTTCTGCGGATTTTTATTCCAATTCGCTTCTTTCGCATCAGCATAAATTGTCGCAATGAAATTTTTTCCTGTTGGTAAATAATCAAAAGAAATGTTGGCAGTTTTTGAGTTTTCATCTGTAATTCCGCCAATGAACCATTCGTTTTTATCTTTTGCTTTACGTGCAATTGTAATGTAATCACCAGGTTCAGCTTCTAGAATATAACTGTTATCCCAATCTACAGCAACATCTTTAATGAACTGAAACGCATCTGGAAAACGCTCGTAATTTCCAGGAATATCAGCCGCCATTTGCAACGGACTGTACATCGTAACGTAATAAGCCAATTGTTTTACTAAAGTTGTGTTTACACGTTGAGAACTTCCTGTTCCGTAATACGAAAGATCGGTTTGGAAAATTCCAGGCGTATAATCCATTGGGCCTCCCATTAATCTTGTAAATGGTAAAATAGTAGTATGATCTGGCGCTAAACCTCCCATAGATTCAAACTCCGTTCCACGAGCAGATTCTTGAGCAATCCAGTTCGGAAAAGTTCGGTTTAATCCTGTTGGACGAACGGCTTCGTGACTGTTGACCATAATTTTATAATCGGCTGCACGTTTGGCAACGTTGATGTAATGATTCACCATCCATTGTCCATCGTGATGTTCGCCACGCGGAATAATTTGTCCTACATAACCAGTCTTTACCGCATCATAACCGTTATCATTCATAAACTGAAAAGCACGATCCAAACGACGCTCATAATTGGTAGCTGAACCTGAAGTTTCGTGGTGCATAATAATTTTCACTCCTTTTGAAGCCGCATAAGAATGAACTGCTTTTACATCGAAATCTGGATAAGCCGTTACGAAATCAAAGACTTCTTCTTTCCAGTTTCCAATCCAATCTTCCCAACCAATGTTCCAACCTTCGATAAGAATCGCATCGAAACCATTTTTAGCAGCAAAATCAATATATTCTTTTGCACGTTCTGTAGTAGCGCCATGTTTTCCGTTTGGAGTAAGTTTCGTAAAGTCATCTGTTATTTTTACGTTGTTTTCTTTTCCAAAAGCCCAAGTACTTCTTCCAGCAACAAAATATTCCCACCAAATCCCTATATATTTCACTGGTTTAATCCACGAAACATCTTTGTAACTTGTTGGTTCGTTAAGATTTAAAATCAATTTTGAGGCTAAAATATCGGTCGCTTTATCGCTTACTATAATCGTTCTCCAAGGAGATTGTGCGTCTGTCTGCATATAACCTTTCGCACCAAGTACATCTGGAGCTAAATGACTAATCATTTTGTTGTTTACAGCATCAACTTCAAGATACATGGCTGGATAATTGATTAATCCTGCTTCGTGAATATTGATATATAGACCATCATCAGATTTCATCATCGATGGCGTTTGTACAGACAATTCTTTTATGGGTTGCTGCGCATTGATTTCGATTGTTGCTTTTTTCATCAAAGAAGGAATCTCTGAAATTTTTGATGTTGTATACGCATATTCGTTGGTGTCATAATCTCCCGGAATCCAGAAAATTTTATGATTTCCAGCCAAATTAAATTCAGAGCGTTCTTCTTTAATTACAAAATAACTCAACTCATCTTGTTTAGGAAATTCATATCTAAATCCCAATCCATCATTGAACAAACGAAAACGAATACGGATAAATCGATTGTTGTTTTTTGCTTGAGCTAAAGTGACTACCAATTCATTGTAATGATTGCGAATTGTTTTTTCTTCTCCTAAAACTGGATTCCAATTTTCATCAACAGAAGTTTGCGCTGTATTGGTAATGGTAAAACCATCCATAAACGAAGCTTTGTTTTGAAGTTCTAAACCTAAATTACTTGGCTTAATAACTGGTTTCTGTTTGTATGATAATTGGTAAGACGGAATTCCGCCTTCTTTTAATTCAAATTTTAGAGTAAGATTTTTGTCCGGCGAAGTTATTTCTTGAGCCTTAAGTGAAAATGCACTTAAGATTACAAAAAATAAAAGCGCTGTTTTTTTGCTCAAACGTATTTGAAGCAATGATTTTTGGGATTGAAAATTCATGTTATTTAGTTTTGTGCAAATTTAGGTTTTAAAGTTGCTTTGGAATATTAATTTTTCAATACTAAATATTGAAAAGGCTGAAGTGTTATATCTGCACCAACTGTTACTGCAGCTCCAGTAAAAGCATCTTTCCAGTTTCCTTTTAAAGTAGAAGGAATTAGATGTTTAACAGTTGAACCACTTAAATTAGAAAGCACAAATACTTTTTCTGCATCTTTTACCATTGTAAACGCACTTACCGAATTACTGCTGTAACCTGTAAATTCACCTGTTTTAATGGCGTTGCTTGTGTTTCTAAAAGCAATAATTTTTTTGTATTCCGCAAGCATTGAAGCATCGGCAGTTGACCAATCAATTGGAGTTTTAGCGAAATAATTTAATCTTTTGTCGTAACCAATTTCTTGTCCGTTATAAATCATTGGAACAGATTTTAAATAAGCAGCAACAACAAACATTGCAACAGATCCTTTTTTTCCTCCAAAAAGTTCCAAAGGTGTTCCGTCAGAAAGGTTTACGTCGTGATTGCTTGTGTAACGAACCACTTTGTTTGACGGATCGTAAACATTCGCATATTCTGTTGCATTTGAATCCTGAATTGTAGTTGCAGATTTATTTTCTTTAAAAAGTTGTTCTATTGTATAAAAGAAATTAAAGCCAAAAGTGAAATCAAATCCAGAAGCAAAGTGGTTGTATTTTGAACCTTCGGCAAGCATTAAGATGTTTTGGTTCTTTTTGATTTTTCTTAATTTGGTAATCGCATCTGACCAGAAATTGTTTGGGACAAAATCAGCGTAATCGCATCTGAAACCGTCAATATTGGCATTATAAACCCAATAAGACATGGCATCTATCATGGCGTCTTTCATTTCAGTATTATTGAAATTTAATTGCGCAACGTCATTATAATTGGTTCCAGGAGGAATAATAATATTTCCGTTTGCATCTTGCTGATACCAATTTTTGTGCTGTGTAATCCAAGCATTATCCCAAGCGGTGTGATTGGCAACCCAGTCCAAAATAACAGCCATATTTTTTTTGTGCGCTTCTTCTACTAAAGTCTGAAGATCTTGTAAAGTTCCAAAATCTGGATTTACAGCTTTATAATCTTTTACCGCATATGGAGAACCTAATTCGCCAGTTGCTCTTTCTTTTCCAACAGGAAAAACAGGCATTAAATAAATGACATTTACACCCAATTCTTGAATCTGAGTTAATCTGTCTTGAACTCCTTTTAAAGTTCCCGCCTGACTAAAAGCACGAATGTTTACTTGATAAATTATAGCGTCTTCCTTTTTTGGCATTTTATCAAAAGGAGCGCCATATTGTGTATAAGGAGATGGCGGAGTTTTGTTTTCGTCATCAGAAGAACTGCAAGAAACAAAAGCTAATGCAAGTAATAATCCGTAAACGATTTTTATATTGAATTTCATGATTTTACTTTTTTATGTTTTAAAAATGGCTGAGAAGTAACCTGCCTTTCGAAGTAAAAAGACAGGTAAACTCAAACCAAACTAAACTTAATTTTTATCTATTTTTTTGTGATAGTGTAAGTTGCCGTTGGAGGATATCCAGTACTTGCAGGATCGACATCGTTTATTTGTAATGTGATTTCGTAAGTACCGCCTTCTCCCACATAATGAGAACCTTGATCATCTAGATACACAATTCCGTCTGTAGTGTTTTTAGGTCCGTAATTGATAGTCCAGCTATTGTTCAATCTGAATTTCACATTTCCAGGAACTAAAACAGCGGTAACTTTCCATGTTTTGGTCTGATGATCGTAACTCATTGGTGTGCTGTTATCCCAGCTTCCAGAAGTTGCATCACCAACAATTCCCCAAGAATAAGGAGTTGCTGTCCATTTCAAAGTATTTAAATTCACTTTGATTTGATAAGAACCAGCACCCGGAAGTACAAAATCGGTATCACTCATGTTTTGTAAATCGCTGTTAGTTGCTCCCGCTCCATAAAATTGTGCCCAGTTTCTTTCTGTATTCAATTTGAATCCTGGACCTGCGCCAGTAGCAACTGTCATGTAACCTTGGTAAACCCCTTTTTGAATAGCAGTTAAAGCTGCGGCTGTTTCTATAGCCCAATTTTGGTAGCTTCCAGGCATATAAATTTCGCCAAAAACAACACTTTTTTCGTAAGGCGTAACCGTCAAAGTAATAGGATTTGAAAATACTTTACGATCCATCGCCGCTTCAACACGAACGACAAGTTTTCCTTCAACATCAATAGGAAGTCCTAAATCGACAGCAATTTTATTTAATTCCTCACCAATTAAAGTTTTGCTCAAAACATCTGTTCCGACTTCAATTCGTTTTGCTTTTTGCCAAGCATTTGCACCGCTTGTATCTCCAACTAAATCAAATTGAATCGCATAAGTTACAGGAGCTTCGATAGGAAAAGTAACTTCAGGCCATGAAACTAACAAAACCTGATCTTCTGCAGTATCTTCTGTTAAGACAATTTTAGTGGATGACACATTAATCTCTGAAGGAAAATTTACTGCCTCTAATGTTGTTAATTCGGCATCGCTGTCGCAGGAAGAACCCAAGAAAAGCAAACTGCCTAATATGAATAATTTATTGATATATTTTTTCATGATAGTTTTGTTTTTAGTAACCAGGGTTTTGTTTTAATCCACGATTTGCATCTAAAGCTGAGGTCGGAATTGGGAACAATTTTCTGAATGCAGGAGACGCAGGTCTGAACTCGTTTGCTAACAAAAATTTATCAAAACGAATCATGTCTTGTCTTCTGTGGCCTTCCCAGTTAAGTTCAAATCCTCTTTCGTTGTAAATCTCATCCAAACTTGGATTGTGGTCTAAAGCACTTAATCCCGCACGTTGTCTGATTTGATCAATGAATGGTTTTGCCGCAGCGGCATTTCCTAAACGAGCATTACATTCTGCCATCATTAAAATAACGTCTGCATATCTGAAAATAGGGAAGTCGTTAGAAGCTCCACCGCCAGTTCTTGGTGCTACAGGATAAAACTTCACATTTCGAACTCCTGCTTGTGGATCTGCACCTGGATTATCTAAAGAAGCCACATCAAGAGTATAATTGAATCCGCCTGGCTGTTCTCCAAATAAAAACTGTTTTCTACGAACATCATTTGCATCATATTTTAAGAAAAAAGCTTTCGGAACAATTGTACCATTCCATCCGCTGAAACCAAATAAAGCTTGAGCGTGTGCACCATATAAGCTTCTTACAGCATAAACGTTTCTAGAAACAATATCTAAAGTTGCATAAATAGGCAAAATAGTTTCATCTTCTGGAAGAACATCTCCGAATAACTCATAATATTTACTTCCTAACGGATTTGCAGCATCTGCAGCACCAGAATGAAGTGTAAATCCGCCCTCGGCAACTTTGTTACAAGCAGCTAAAGCTTCATTCCATTTTGGAGTTCCAGTATAAACTTGAGCGTTCAAATATACTTTTGCCAATAAAGTATAACCTGCCCATTTATTGAATCTTCCGTAATAATTTCCGCCTCTTGTTCCAGATAATAAATCAACGTTTTCAGTCAATTCTTTTACAATAAAATCGTAAACTTCTTTACGACTTGACTGTGGGATTTTATCAACAGTAATATTATTATCTGTGAAGAAAGGAACGTCTCCGTAATCATCAATCAATAAATAATAAAAGAAAGCTCTTAAAGTTTTAGCTTCAGCAATTTTAGAAGCATCTGCATTTGCTTTTTGCAATAAATCTACCGCTAGATTGGCGTTGAAAATAGATTTGTAAAGCCAATTCCAAGTGTTATTAATAATGAAATCTGTTGGAAGCCATTCGTGTTTATGAAGACGTGCAAAATCCATTTGCCAGTCACCTGTATTTCTATGCGGAATAACCTGTTCATCAGAAGACATACAGTTCATGTCGTACCAGCCATTATCTGCGCCAGCATAACCAACACCACTTGCTCCATCTCTTGTAAATTCGCCAGGAACTTGAGCATATACGGCAGCAAGCGCAATGTCAGCTCCTTCTGGCGTTCCGTAAAAATCTTCCGCAGGATATTTGTCGTACACGTTTTCTTCGATATCTGTACAACTAAAAAGTGTCAGGAAACAAATACTTCCTGTTAATATTATATTTTTGATTTTCATTTCTTTTACTATTTAAATTTTACAGTCAAGCCAAACGCCACACTTCTCGTACGAGGATAAATTCCTCTATCGCCACCAAAGTTATCAGCCGGATTACCACTTCCGCTTACATTTAATTCGGGATCAATTCCTGAATAATCAGTAATTAGGAATAAATTGTTTCCTGTAAGTGAAAGTCTAATAGTATCAATGTATTTATCTGTAAAACGGAAAGTATATCCCGCTGTAAGATTTTCTAAACGAACAAAAGAACCGTCTTCTAACCATAAATCAGAACCATATGGCGAAGTGTAAATTCCTGTTTCGACCGCACTTGCCAAAACGTTCGATTTACCAATATTTTCCAGTCTACTCAAGTTAGAACGTAATCCGTTGTAAATTTTATTTCCTCCAGAACCTCTTACTAACATAGAAGCATCGAAGTTTTTGTATCGATAAGATGGATTAAATGAAAAAGTATATGTCGGTAGAGCTGAACCTGCATAGTAACGGTCTGGACTTTTAACGCCCTGATCGATTACACCGTTTCCATCACGATCTAAAACAGTTTCAACATTATTTTCGTTTTTACCAGTATGTTCTAAAATATAAAATGCTCCAATTGGTTTTCCTTTAACTAAATAAGAATTGGCTGCTCCCCAACCCACATAGTCAGTATTTAAAGGAACTCCGTTAATGCTTCCGTTTAAGTTAAGCACTTCATTCTTCATAAAAGAAACATTTCCTGCCAAAGTAAGTGTGCTGTTTTGCGATTTGATTACATCATAAGCAAGAGATACTTCAATACCTTTATTTAAAATACTTCCAACATTTGCCTTAATTGTGTTGTAAGGATATGGAGGCTGAGGCACTGTATAATCAAACAATAAATCTTCTGTTTTAGAAGTATAAAGATCAACAGTTCCTCTTAATCTGTTGTCTAAAAGAGCAAAATCAAGACCTAGATTGGTTTGTTTTTTAGTTTCCCATTTCAAATCAGCATTTGAGTTTTGGTAAATGCTGTAGTTTGTAATGGGCTGACCTCCAAAATAAGTAATTCCTGAGTTTCCAACTAATGAAAGTGATTGCTGTGGAAGAAGACCTTGCTGATTACCCGTTTCTCCATAACCCAAACGAACTTTCAACTCATTAAACAAATTTTGTTTTTGCATGAAAGATTCTTTGTCGATTTGCCATGCAACAGAAGCTGAAGGGAAATTTCCCCATTTATTATTAGCTCCAAAAACAGACGAACCATCTCGACGAATACTTGCTGTAACTAAATAACGATCTAGTAAAGAATAATTTACTCTTGCTAAAAATGAAACTAAAGTTCTGTCATTTTTATAAGATGTTATATCTCCAGGACGAACTTTTGACAAATCTCCCAATTGCAAGGCATTGTAAGTTGTTTTATCATTCATAAAACCTCTTGCCTGTGCATAATTTCCTTGATACATTTGATTTTGCCATTCGTATAAACCTAAAGCATTAATGCTGTGTACACCAAATGTTTTTTTATAATTAAGACTTAAGTTAGTTAACCTTTCATTTTGTCTTTCATTTTTAATATTGGCAAAACCATTTTGATCAATTGCATAAGCTACAGTTGATTCTATTGGCTGGAAATAACCGTATGTTACATTTGTTTTTCTCCAGCTTCCAAACCAGTTTAATGTTAAACCTTTTGCCAAATCCAAATCAGCTTTTAAACTTCCGAATAAATTGTCGTTTTGAGCTTCATTTGTAGTAGTTTGTGCCGCCGCATAAGGATTTAAATATTGAAAAACATTCGAATCTGTAAAATAGGTTCCGTCAGTATTAAAGACAGGATCGGTTGGTCTAACTAAATATGCATTTGTAATTAAGTTAGAAGTATAAGCTGCTGTTCCAACGCTCTGTATAATACTAGTTGTATTGTTAATTCCTGTATTTAAATTGAAAGTCAATTTTAATTTATCATCCAATGCCGTTTGAGTAGCCTGAATTCGACCAATATATTTTTTGTTACTAGAATTGATAACAACACCATCTTGTAAAATAGCTGTAAGAGAAGCTCTATAGCTGAATTTATCTGTTCCGCCTCCAAAAGATAAAGTATGAGTTTGAGAAATTCCAGTCTGCGTCAAAATACCGTACCAATCAGTATCTGAACCATGATTGGCAGATGCAGGAACGCCAACACTTTGTGCTGCAGCCCACCATTCATCAGCATTTAGCATATGTAATTTTTTTGGAATAAAATCTAAAGATGTAGAACCAATATATTCCATTGTTGTTTTACCCGCTTTATTCTTTTTTGTAGTGATAATAAGTACACCAGGCGCACCGCGAGAACCATAAACCGCAGTCGCAGAAGCATCTTTCAAAATATCAAAACTTTCAATTTCGCTTGGCGGAACTTGATTTAATAAGTCCATATTTCCCTGAATTCCGTCTACAACAACCAAAGGATCACTTCCTCCAATTAAAGACGAAATTCCACGAATACGAACGCTTGGTCCTTGACCTGGCTCGCTTCCTAATTGAGTAATATTAACACCTGCAGCTTTACCAGAAATCAACTGTAATGGATTCACAATCGCACCTTGATTCATGTCTTTTGCAGCAATAGAAGAAACTGCTCCAGTAACATCTCTTTTTGTGGCTACACCATAACCAACAACCACAATTTCCTGCAAGTCAGTTGCATCTGGAAGAAGTTGAATATTGATTACGCTCTGATTTGCCGTAACTTTTTTCTCTTTATATCCCACAAAAGAAACCACGATTACAGATTGGCTGCTTTCTACGGTCAGTTTGTATTTTCCGTCAAAATCGGTTACCATTCCGTTTCTTGTACCTTCTTCAATGACAGAAGCTCCAGGTAATGGCATTCCGTTTTCATCTGTAATTACACCCGAAACAGTTTGTTTTTGAAATTCGATTACTTGTGTTTTGAGTTCGGGTTTCTTGAGGATAATTTGGGTATCGCGAATTTTAAATTCGGTTGGGGTTCCTTTAAAAATTCGGTCTAAAACCACATATATAGACTGATCTTTTACAGAAATTGAAACTGTTCGATCTAAGTCGATGTCGCTCAATTTGTAAATAAATCTGAAGTCGGTTTTTTGCTCAATGGTCTCAATAACCTTTTCGATTGTTGAATTGTTTAACTCAAGGGTAACTTTTGTCTTTTGGGCATAAGTACTCGCTTTGATATTAAACATGGCGACCAAAATAAGTAGTGTAGTTAGTTTCAATTTTAGGTCTTTTTGGAACAATGAGTATAGAAACCCATTATTCTTAGATTTTTTTTTCATAATTTTGTTAATTGATTGTAGTTAATTCGTTATATTCAATCACTTAGTTAATCGGAAATTGTTCGCAGCTCTTTCCGATTTTTTTATTTAATACGCTTTTTTCATCATAAATTTTAGTTGGTTTTAGTGGTTATTTAATTAGTATTTGATTGTTTTTTATCGTGTAATGAATGCCATGAATTTCGTTGAAATAACTCATCACATTTTCTATAGATTCTTCTTTAAAACTTGCGTTGAATTTCTCGTTAGCCAGTTTTTCATTTTTATTGATGATTGTAACGTTGTAGCGTCTTTCTAATTTGGTAATGATGTTTTTGAAAGTCATATTTCTAAAAGTCAATCCGCCATTTATCCATGAAGTATAGATATCTGTAAGAACTGCTTTTGTTGAAATTTTAGCATTTTCTTTGTTGAAACTTCCTTTAAATCCAGGTTTTAAAATAGTGTTTTTAGCAGCATCAAACTCTTGGTTAGATTGATACATTCCAACAGAACCTTCCACCAAAACAACATCGGTTACAGCATCTTCAGGATAATTTGTAACATTGAAATGCGTTCCTAAAACACGAACATTCAATTCGTCGGCATTTACGATAAAAGGATGTTTTTTATCTTTTGCGACGTCAAAAAAAGCTTCACCGTCAAGAAACACTTGTCTGTTTTCGCCAGCAATAAATTTTACAGGATATTTTAAAGTTGTTCCAGAGTTTAGGTGAACAAATGTTCCATCAGATAACTGAAGACGGAATTTTTTACCATAAGGAATTTTAATCGTGTTGTAAACCAATTTTTCAGGATCTGAACTGTTTTCATAAACCAATTTATCTCCATTTTGATTTCCGACAATATTACCTTTAGAATCTTTTACTTGAGAAGAATTCTGTTCGGAGATAATTTGGGTTTCACCATTTTCTAATTGTAAAACGATGTCGGAACTTTTAAAATCAAATTTTTGTTCCACAACGTTTTGTGTCATATTCTGTTTGTAGAAAAATCCAATTCCTAATAAAACAACAACAGAAGCAGCAATCGCAATGTATTTTCTATAATTTGATTTTCTTGCTGGCATTTCAATAACAGTTTCTTCTTCTTTTGAAGCTGTTAAAATATTATTGAAAATAGCGTCGGCTTTTTGCTGATCCATTTTTGGCATTTCATCCAAAAGATTTTGAACGTCTTCAACAGTCGGAAAATCATCTGTAAGCTGATTTTTTTTGTAATAAGCAATTACCTCGTTTATTTCTTCGGGCGTGCATTGGTTTAAAACAAACTTTTGTAAAAGACTTTTTATTTCAGGATTTGAATTCATTACGAATTGATTTTATATCTGTGTTCTTGATATAATACAGCTGAGAATAATTTAAGTACTACTCAAACGTTATAAATTTTTAAATTTTAACATTTATATATTTTTATGTTTCTGATTATAAGAGAGTTACTCTATTTTGTTTTGAAGTAAAAAATTAAATTTTCTCTTCAGTTGCCTCCAGTTTTAACTGGAGGTCATAAAATGTTACATTAGAAAAGGCTTTAGCCAAACAACTAATTTGGCTAAAGCCCCTGCCTAGCTTTCTTTTTGAACCTCCAGTTAAAACTGGAGGCAATTGATTTTTATTTTTTGCCACAGATTAAACAAATTAAAAGGATTTCAATCTGTGGGAATCTTCTAATCTGTGGCTTTAAAAAAGGCTATGAATTATAATCAAAAAAAAATCACTCCGAAGAGTGATTTTAATGGCATTATTGTGGTTTTGGTTAGATAATTTCATCGTGAAGTTGAAAAAAACCGCGCATCGATTCGAGCGCTTTACTCATCTGGTTCCGGACGGTATTTATCGAAATACCTAGTTCCTGACTTATTTCTTCATAGCTCATTCCTTTTTTCCGAGACATCTTAAAAATCTGCCGTCGTTTAGGAGGAAGCTGTTTTATAGCTTGTTTTTGGAGTTTTTTGCAATCGGCTTCCCGAATGGAATAATCTCCGTATTCATGTGATTTCTGACTTTCGTAAAAAACAGCTTCTTTTAAAATAACTTCATTTGCTGCTCTATTCAAAACATTAAAAGCCTGATTTCTTGCAATTGTAAAAATATAGGCTTTAAATGATTGTTCTATATCTAAACTTTCGCGGTTGAGCCAAACCTTCATAAAAACATCCTGCACATTCTCTTCTGCCGCCTCTTTTGATTTTAAAAGACTAATGCTGTAACCATAAATATCTTGATGGTATAAATCAAAAAGTTGTCGAAAAGCTTTTTCGTTACCATTTTTGAGTTCACTCACCAATAATTTTTCACTATGGTTTGCTGCTTCTAACAATTTAATTCGCTTTATTTAATTCTAATGGTATTAAACTATCAAAATAGAGGTCTGGTGTTTGACTTCTTGGCAAATATATAAAAATAATATTCGCAACAAATCATATATAAAAAAACTTATTTCGGATTTTTTGTTAGTTTTTTAGAGAAAGATATAAAATGCATCCTAAAGTGGCTTTGTTACAAGTAAGTGTCATATTGACGCTTTTGCTAAATAAATTTTTATTTTGAATTTGACTTTTGAGAATATTCTTATGTACGAAATAGGAAATGAAAATTTACGCTGAGTATATTCCAAAAAAAATCCTTTTGTCTTCTTAAAAAAGAACAAAAGGATTTCGTTATATAACTCTAATTTTTGGATTAGTTTTTCAAGTCTTTAATTACTTTAAAAGCAACATCAACCTGATCTTCTCCAACTAAAATGGTAAATTCATTTGATGTAGAAATAACTTCGTTGATGATAATTCCTTCCCAAGCTAAACGTTGGAAAATGAAGTAGTAAATACCAGGAACAACGATGTTTTCTTTAGGTAATTTTACAGTAATTGAAGCTAAATTATCTAATTTCTGAATTAATTTCTCTCTCATAAAGTGCTTCTCAACTAAGTGATTCACACTACTACTAACGACAATATTAGTTTCATTTACACCACGAGATGAGGTATAAAAAATATCAGATAAAGCGTTGATATCAGAAATTAAGTCGGCCTGTTTGTTTAAAACAGTTTCTGAAGCTGCAAAAGTGTAATCTGTAAGTTCAGAACGAACGGTAATTTCACCTATATTTTTAATTACTTTATTGATTTTGTGGTTCAATTTAAAATCTAGTTCTTCTGTCAGTCTTTTTAAAGACATCACTACAGCGCCCTGTTTTACTTCTTTTCCAAACTCACTTTCTAATTCGGTCATAATATTTCGCGAAAGTGAAGTTAGATTAATAATTCCGAGCGAGAGGGCATTTAATAAAAATGGTTTTGTTTTAATGTAGTTTTCTACAATAGAAGACACAGTTTTCATAATTCTTTTTTTTTTTTTGTAATTCGGTTGGTTGTTAATTTAACATTACGATGTTATAATTCTTTGCAAATATAAATAAAAAAACAAATTGTTACAATTATAACAATAAAAAATTATGTTAAAAGTGATAAAAAGCATCGGTAAGATGTTCAATTGCAAATGATTCGCCGTTTTTATGGATGCCAATGATGTCAAAACGGATTTCTAAATCATCTTCAAAATCCTTTTCCCTATCGTTTATGTAGGCATTTACTGCTTTAATGAGTAATTGAATTTTTTTTGGCTTGACAAAATCTTGTGGAGAACCAAAATCTAAACTCGAACGTGTTTTTACTTCGATAATGGCTAAAATGGAATCTTTTTGAGCAATTATATCAATTTCTGCTTTTTGAAAAACATAATTGCGATCTCGAATAGTGTATCCATTTTTTTCCAGATGTGCTACAGCGAGATCTTCTCCTAATTTTCCTAAATCATTATGTTCAGCCATGGGTTTTGTTGTTTTGTTTCAAGTTTCAAGTTTCAAGTTTCAGGTTTTATGTTTTTTGTACGCAAAGACGCGAAGTCACAAAGTGTGCTTAAAACTTTGCGACTTCGCGTCTTTGCGAGATTTTATGTGGTATTTTTAGTTTCCTTATAAAGGAATATTACAGTTTTATTTTTTGAAAGTAAGCGTGCTTCCTGTAGCAGTAACTTCCATCGTAACGGTATTCCCCATAATTAAAGCTCTGTTGTCTCTAATGTGACCAGCTGGAAAATTAAAAATTACAGGAATATTATATTTTTTAGTTACATCATCAATAATTTCTAAGGCATTTTTTCCCCAAGGAACTTCATTATCTTTCATGCTCGTCATTCCTCCAATAATAATTCCTTTTAGGTTTTCGATGCATCCGTTTCGTTTTAGATTCATCATCATACGATCAATATGATAAAGATATTCATCCAAATCTTCGATAAATAAAATTTTATCTCTGCAGTCAATTGCAGAAGGCGAGCCTAATAAACTATAAAGAATAGATAAATTTCCCCCAACTAATTCTCCAGTTGCAGTTCCTAAACGATTCATTGGAGTTGGACTAATAGAATAAGAAACAGGTTCTCCAAATAAACTTGCTTTTAAAGAACTAACGGCATCTGGAGTTGCTCTCGGAACCGTTACAGGCATAATTCCATGAAGTGATTTATAACCCATAGTATTTAAATGATTGTGTAAAACGGTAACGTCGCTAAAACCAATAACCCATTTTGGATGCTGTTTGAATTTGGTAAAATCCAATAAATCCAACATTCTAACAGTTCCATAACCACCGCGAACGCACCAAATAGCTTTAATATTGGGGTTGTCCAATTGTTTTTGAAAATCTGCTGCTCTTTGTTCGTCTGTTCCTGCCAATTGATGATAATCTAATCCGATTGTAGATCCTATAACGGCTTCTAAACCCCAGCTGTGCAATAAATCAATTGTTGGTTTTAAGTTGTCGTCGATATTTTTTCGAGCTGTTGCTAAAAGTGCAACGGTATCTCCTTTTTGTAAATAAGGCGGTGTTATCATGATTTGTTGAGAATGACAGTTGAATGATTGTAAAGCAAAAATAAGAAATAGGAATTTATAAAGAATAATGTGTTTGTTAATGTTGAAACTGGTTTTCATAGTCGTTATTGCTTCTTTTTCATTTTGTGTGGAAAACAAATATAGACATTTTTGATTTTAAAATTATTTGAAATTTCTTACAAATAACTTAAAAAAGTTATAATATTGAAAATGTTTTTAAATTAAGATATATGCCGTTTTCTAGAATCTGTTTTTTGTTTGCAATACTTTTTTCATTTCAAGTTCATTCTCAATCCAAAAAATATAAAATTCATACTGTTGCCTTTTATAATTTCGAAAATCTATATGATACTGTAGATGATGCTTTTACAAATGATGACGAATGGACACCAAATGGAGCGCAACATTGGACAGCCGAAAAATATCAGCAAAAGCTAAAAAATCTGGCGAGAGTTTTATCTGAAATTGGAACTCCAGAAAACACAAATGCACCAGTTTTAATTGGCGGTGCTGAAATAGAAAATCGTGGGGTTTTGGAAGATTTGATAAAAGAACCAAAACTGCAAGAACTAGATTTAGGAATTATTCATTTTGATTCACCCGATAAACGTGGCATCGATGTAGCATTGCTTTATCAGAAAAAATATTTTCGTCCGACTTCTTTTTCAAATATTCCGTTGATTATTTACAAAAAGAATATTCCAAAGAAGGAAGAACAATTGGAAGTTGAAGATGATGAAATAGAAATAAAAAAAGAAAATTATAATCGTATTTTTACGAGAGATCAGCTTTTGGTTTCGGGATTTTTAGAAGATGAAGAAATACATATTATAGTCAACCATTGGCCATCTAGATCCAGTGGAGAAAAAGCGACTAGTTTGTTTCGGGAAGCTGCCGGAAAATTGAACAGGAAAATTATCGATTCTTTGCAACAAATTAATCCAAAAGCAAAGGTTTTAACAATGGGAGATTTTAATGACGGACCTTTAAATAATAGCATCAAATTGGCATTAGAAGCAAAAAGCAAAAAAACAGAATTGAAAGAATTTGATCTTTTTAACCCGTTTGAAGAACTGGAAAATAAAGGATTTGGGACAATTGCGTATCGTGATTCCTGGAATGTTTTTGATCAAATTATAATGACATCTTCTTTCATTAAATCTGATTTTTCAAGTTATCAATTTTGGAAAGCAGGAATTTTCAACAAGCCCTATCTCATTCAAAATTCAGGAAAATATAAAGGTTATCCGTTACGAAATACTCTTACGGAAGCAGGTTTTAGCGATCATCTTCCGGTTTATATTTATTTGATAAAAGAACTTTAATTAGTTTTCAGTCGCGGTCGCAGTTTTCAGTGATAGTTTTTGTTCTCAGTAAAACTGAAAACTGTCACTGTGACTGAGTACTTTTTATTAACTTAGCTTTTCACAATTTAGAATTAAAAAAATGGCTATAGCAAAACCTTTTAACCTGACGAAATGGATTGACGAAAACCGTCATTTATTAAAACCGCCTGTTGGAAATAAAAATCTGTATGTAGATTCTGGAGATTATATTGTAATGATTGTAGCAGGACCAAACGCGAGAAAAGATTACCATTATAATGAAACAGAAGAGCTTTTTTATCAGTTAGAAGGCAGCATAAAAGTAGTCATTCAAGAAGATGGCGAACGTAAAGAAATGGAACTCAATGCAGGCGATATGTATTTACATCCAGCCAAAGTGCCTCATTCTCCTGTTCGTTCCGAAGGTTCTATAGGATTAGTAATTGAAAGAAAACGTGCAGGACAAGGTTTTACAGATGGCTTGCTTTGGCATTGCGACAACTGCAATCATAAACTTTACGAAGTCTATTTTGAATTGCATAATATAGAGAAAGACTTTCTTCCGCACTTCGAACATTTTTATAATTCTGAAGAATTAAGAACCTGCGATAAATGCGGAACAGTTATGGAAACTGATCCAAGGTTTGTGGCTAAAAAGTAATATATTGATTAATAACAGTATCGAACCCGACAAGTTTTTAAAACCTGTCGGGTTTACTTTTTATGTTAAAAGAGAGAATTTTGTATCATTTTTGATATATATTTGTGTCATAAATGTTATTAAAAAGTAACACAAATGATACAAGAAATTATCGCATACAAAAATATAGTTGAAAATATTGAGAGTCTAATTGATAAATCAACTTATAAGAGAAACTATATTATTGAAAAAGTTGGTATTTCGAGTCCAACGTTTTATAGAAAATTGAAAACACATTCATTTACTCCTGATGAAATGCTTTCAATTGCAAAAATTCTTTCTCCAGAGGAAAATTTTAAAATACAATTAAAAGCCGACATTGCACAGGGGAAACTTGATTATATAAATGGAGATTATATAACTCATGAAGAAATGCTTGCAGAATTAAAAAGTAAGAATCTTATCTAAAATTTTGCAGATTTAAAAAACTCAAAGGCTTTTGACGATTATTTGAGAAAGCTATTAATATTATGTCATCTTCGTTTATTTCATAATATAATTTAACCTGTTTTGAAAGAACAATTTCCCGGCATTCCAGTTCTGCATTGTATTTGCCCAATTCAGGATTATTTTCGAGTAGATTGATAATATGCAAAGAATCCTTTATGAATTTTTGTAATATCGCTAAAGTCCAATATTGTTCTAAATAATATTGAATGTTATAAAATGTATAATTCGCTTTTTTTGACCAAACAATTCTCATTATAAAGTTTAGATTATCTGGTAAAAATATAAAAAATAACTTACAAAATAATTTCTATAACTCGAACTTTTTTCCCTGTTCAGGATAAATAATCTTCAGCCCTAAATCGTTTTGAGCTTTTAGTTGCCCTTTAATTTTTGCAATATTTTTTGCAGGAGGTTTTAAATGCGTAATGATGATTTTGAAGTTTTCCAAAGAACCTTTTCCTGCCAAATCTTCCAAAACATGAAGCTCTTTCATTAAGTAATTTGGCGTTAAATGTCCGAACAAAAACTTATCCGGCTGTTCGTTTGGAAATGAAACTTCAATAAAAATTCCCTTTAATTGTTTTTCTCTAACTAATGGCGCAATTGCCGTCCATAAATCACGAAGATTATTGCTTTTTTCTACGTCATCTGGTCCTGTATCTCCCAAATACAAAGCATAGTTGTTTTCGTTTTTAACTAAAAAAGCAGTACTTTCAAAAGGGTTAACATGACTTAGCGGAAATGCTTTAACCGTCATTTTTGTATTTGTTAGTGGAATTTCTTCTCCTAAATTCAGAGTTTGAAAATGGTATTTTTTTAAAGGAAAACCTGGGCCTGCATCTCCAAAATTAGCCCATGTTTGATCGTTGAAATAATGATTTTCCATCATTTCCATACATTTACTAGTTGCATAAACCGTCTTTGAAGAATCTGCAGGAGAATTGATAATTAAACCCGAAACATGATCTAAGTGTGCATGAGAAATCAAATATCCTTTTATATATTTTTTTAAAACCTCGCTGGTTGAAACTTTAAAAGTTTTCTTTTCGATGGCTTTTTCAATTCCGGCATTTATAGTTCCTGCATCTAAACAGATATAATCGTTTGTATTTATTGGAGCAAGTAAATAAGCTGAAAGATTTTTTTCGTTAATTCCGCCTTTAACTCCTAATGGAACTACCTGAAATGATGATTTTTCTTTTTGAGAAAAAACATTTGATGAAATTAAAAGAAGGCAAAGAAAAAAGCGGTTGAAATTATTCATAATCAAAAAAATTAGAGATGCAAATTTCATGAATAAAAGAGAAATAAAGCACGCAATTTTGAAAAAAATCATATTAATTAATCCTAAATTTACATTTCACTAAAAATAAACTGCATGGCTAGAAAAGTACTTTTTATACTGTTTTTGATGTTAATAAGTTCTGGGGTGTACTGTTGCGATTGTTCGGAAAAACCATCAATAAAAGAGAATTGGGAGCTAGCTAGTCAGGTTTTTATTGGAAAAGTAATTAAGATTGATAGTTCTTTATATTCCGAATATGGTCAAAAAATGTACTCTTATACAGTCAAAATATCGAAAACTTATAAAGATGAAGTTTTTAAAGAACAATATTTTAGGACAATTCTAGGAGTTAACATGGGTTCTTGCGACTATTATTTCGAAAATGGGAAAGAATATTTAATTTATGCAAAAAAAGACCATAACTCTTTGGGTTGCTCTATATGTTCAAGAACGAATCTGTTGCAAAACATTCAAAGTGACGAACTAAAATTATTAGACGAATTATATAGAAAGTCTAGAAAAAATAGAAACGGAATACAAATCATTCAATTTCAGAATAATATTCAATATCAAATCGATTTAGTCAAAAATTCATTTGAAGAAAAATTGAAAAGAAAAGATATGATCATATATGTTTTATCAGCATTGAATTTTATTCTGATTTTTCTGCTTATTCTAGTATTTTTCAAAAATAAAAGAATTTTTAAAAGCGGTAATGAATCAAATTTCGATTCGAAATAATATCTTTACATTAATAATATAACAATTTTAACTAAAAAAGTTACAATGACAACAATAGCATCGCAATTTGGAATGACGGAAGCTCTTGAAAAATTGGGCATCAAAGCAATAAATGAAGGAACGTCAACAGGAATAAATAATTTTTCTTCTGGAGAAATCTTAGAAAGTTATTCTCCAGTTGATGGGAAATTAATAGCTTCGGTAAAAATGTCGACTGCAGAAGATTACGAAAAAACGATTCAAACTGCTGCAGAAGCTTTTAAATCATTTAGATTAATTCCTGCTCCACAGCGTGGTGAAATTGTACGTCAGTTTGGAGAAAAATTGAGACAAAACAAAGAGGCGCTTGGTAAATTGGTTTCTTATGAAATGGGAAAATCATTGCAAGAAGGTTTTGGAGAAGTTCAAGAAATGATTGATATCTGTGATTTTGCTGTTGGTTTATCTCGTCAGCTTCACGGCTTAACGATGCATTCTGAAAGACCGGGGCATCGTATGTACGAGCAATATCATCCATTAGGAATTGTCGGAATTATTTCGGCATTTAATTTTCCAGTTGCAGTTTGGTCGTGGAACACAGCTTTAGCTTGGATTTCTGGAGACGTTTGTGTTTGGAAACCTTCTGAGAAAACACCACTTTGCGGTATTGCTTGCCAGAATATAATTGCTCAGGTAATTAAAGAGAATAATCTTCCGGAAGGAATTTCATGTCTTATAAATGGAGATTATAAAATTGGAGAATTATTGACTACAGATACTCGAATTCCGCTAATTTCTGCAACTGGCTCAACACGTATGGGAAAAATCGTAGCACAAACGGTGGCAGGAAGACTTGGAAAATCACTTTTAGAACTTGGAGGTAACAATGCAATTATTGTAACTCCAGATGCCGATATAAAAATGACTGTTATTGGAGCTGTTTTTGGAGCAGTTGGTACGGCTGGTCAAAGATGTACATCAACAAGGAGATTGATTATTCACGAAAGTATTTATGATAAAGTAAAAGACGCTTTAGTGGCTGCATATAAGCAATTACGAATAGGAAATCCGCTTGACGAAAACAATCATGTCGGCCCTCTAATTGATAAACACGCCGTTGAAATGTATGCGGCAGCTTTGAATAAAGTAGTTGCCGAAGGTGGAAAAATTTTGGTTGAGGGCGGTGTGCTTTCTGGCCAAGGTTACGAAAGTGGCTGTTATGTAAAGCCTGCTATTGCAGAGGCTGAAAATTCATTTGCAATTGTACAGCATGAAACTTTTGCACCGGTTTTATATCTACTTAAATATACTGGAGAAGTTGAAAATGCAATCGAAATTCAAAATGGTGTTGCACAAGGTTTATCTTCTGCAATTATGACCAATAATTTGCGTGAGGCTGAAAGATTTTTATCTGCAACGGGTTCTGACTGCGGAATTGCAAACGTAAACATTGGAACTTCTGGAGCGGAAATTGGAGGTGCTTTTGGAGGAGAAAAAGAAACAGGAGGCGGACGCGAGTCTGGTTCTGATGCATGGAAAATTTATATGAGACGTCAAACCAATACAATTAATTATACAACGAATCTTCCTTTGGCTCAGGGAATTAAATTTGATTTATAAATTTAAATTATAAGAAAAAAGGCTTCCAATTTTGGAAGCCTTTTTTAGTTAAGTTAGTTTTATTTTTTAATAAGTGTTTGATTAATTGTTCCGTCTGCTGTGTAAATTTTGGCTAAGTAAGTTCCAGAAATTAAACTGCTCGTATCAATGCTTTCAGATTTTCCAGAAGTCATTACTAAGTTTCCAGAAATGTTGTAAATAAGTACTTTTTCTACTTTTTGATTGGCGTCTGAGAGATACAAAATATCTGAAAAAGGATTTGGATACAATACTATTTTAGTGTTTTCAATCACTACAGAATCGGTTACTGGAGCAACTTTTAATGTTGTTCCTCCGCTGTAAGCTGTGCTGATATAAAATAGATTAGCAACAGAACCTTTAGTTATAGTGTGAGATCCAGCTGCAATAGATGCGGTAACGATGCCAGCTGAAGCAGTGTAAGAGACGTTATCGACTTTTATAGTTCCTGTAAAATTAGAATCGAAAACTAAAGTTAGCGTCGATGAACTTGTTGTTGTATACGTGATTGTTGTACTTGATTCAATTTTTAAGCGTTCGGTTAACGTCAATCCATTATAAGTTACAGATCCTGGAGTAGAATTCATATTCCCAGTGATAGAGTAGAAGCTACTCGTTTTGCCAGAAGTTGTAAAATTATGAATTTCATTTCCTCCGCCAGAACCAGTTGTTACTGTTATAGTTCCTGAAGCTGTTGCTGGAGAACCTGCAGTTCCTGAAGTTGTAATAGAATAAGAAACATTTGCTGTTGGAGTACCCGAAATTGTTACTGTTTTAGAAGCTGAATTCTTTACAACAGTTAATCCAGAAGCTGGTAATCCTGTTACAGTTGCGTCAGTTGCATTTCCGCCCCAAGTAAATACAATTGATGCAATTGCAGTTCCAGAAGAAACGTTCTGATTATTATTTCCTGTAGAAGTTAAAGTCTGATTACCTGCCGCGGTAACCGTCACAGTTCCTGAACCAGTGGCAGGGGAACCACTAGTTCCAGAAGTGGCAACAGAATAAGAAACGGTTGCTGTAGGCGTACCTGAAATAGTTATAGTTTTTGCGGTAGTATTTTTTACAAAAGTCAATCCTGAAGCGGGTAATCCTGTTACAGTTGCATCTGTTGCATCTCCTCCCCATGTAAACACGATTGAACTAATTGCAGTGCCACTTACAACTGTTTGATTATTGTTTGAAGAAGAAGTTAAAGTTAATGTTTGAGTTCCGGCTGGAGGATTTCCTTCTCCTTGTACGGCAACTAAAGTTCCTGTATAATTGGTAAGTGCCGATTTTAGTGCTGTAATAACCAGTGAAGAAGTATCATCAGTTGCGTTATTGAAAGTCCATTGTAAATCTCCACCAGAAACTCGCCCAGCATATTGCATGGTTTTGGTTTTAGCTGTAGCAGGCTGATCGATTACTAAATTTTTTACATATAATGTAGCGTCAGTATCAAAATTGTTATAAGTGTTTGCGCCAGATTTAGATTTTACAGTATTGCTTAC
Source organism: Flavobacterium notoginsengisoli (assembly GCF_014207905.1). Taxonomy (GTDB): domain Bacteria; phylum Bacteroidota; class Bacteroidia; order Flavobacteriales; family Flavobacteriaceae; genus Flavobacterium; species Flavobacterium notoginsengisoli_A. Next base: position 802,491 of record NZ_JACHLB010000001.1, read on the forward strand.
AGTTTCTCCTCTTGTTGTGGCAACATAAGCATCGAAATCTGTTGTAGAACTAATTTTTCCCGAGATATTGTATAAAGGATTCGGATCATTATAAGCTACAAATCGCATATTATTTGTTCCGTTTGAAGCGTCAAAAGTATTATTGAATGCTTTGATGCTTCCTCCAGCTTCACCAGAAAAAGTTCCCATTGTTCCGGCGTTATTCACTTGATTGCTTTCGTCCCAAATATCAGAACCTTGAAGCGATGTTAGCATCGGATGTTTACTATTTCTAAAATAATTCCCTTCGACAAAAAGAGAAGAGCCCATTGTAGATCCTGCTCCGTATTTGGCAACACCATCATAATAATTATTGTAAATATGTGCTGAATAATAACGAACACGTGGATGGCGAGAATCGGAATGATCAAACCAGTTGTGATGATACGTAATATATAATCCAGAAGTTGTTCCTTCACTTAAGCCTAATAAACTTGCTTTACCATTATCCCAAAAATGATTATAAGATAATGTAATGTAAGTTGAAGTTTTATTGTCTAAAGCGCCATCACCTTTTATCTGATCAGCATCGCTTCCAGCGTTTCCGTAGAAAAGGTCACAATTATGAACCCAAATATGATCATTATCTTGCTGCATTCCTACATTGTCTCCAGCAGTACTATCACAATTCATAAATCCTATGTTGCTCACTTCAATATTTGAAGCAGATTTTAGACGTACTCCCCAACCGTTTGCTACAGCATCATTTCCAATTCCTTCAAAAGTAACATAACTTGAAGCATTGTTTGAATTTTCAATAACAACATCGCCACCTTCCATAACGGTCATATCGGTTATATTTCCAATTAAACGAATAATAAAAGGACGTGTATCTTTTCCCTTTTTGATTGCATAAAGAATATTTTGCAGACCGATACAAGGATTTGAACTTGCACCAGTAATATTCATAGAAATGGTGTTTTTGGTGTTTTGAGTAATGTAAAGTATAACGGCATTGTCCTTTGGAGTTCCGTCTAATTTATATCCGCCAGGAACACGTCCGCCTTCAAAAGCAAATCCGTTTCTGTCATGGGCAGAAACGGTTAAAGTTCCTGTTGTAGCACCTGTGCCTTCTGTTCCATTTACAACTGGTTTTACCTTCACAGTGTAAGATCCTGCTTTAAGGCCAGGAATGTCTGCACGCAAATACGAGCCATAACTTCTAATAAGCTGATCGTCTATTTTCTTGTCGGTAAATCCGTTACCAGTATAATAAACATTGTAAGTTTGTGCTCCGCTCACAGGTTGCCATTTTACAAATGCCGTTTCGAGCCAACCAGATGCTTCATTGATTTGAATGGTTTGTGCCCATAATTGTACGGTCATGAGAAAGACCGCTACGAAAAGTAGGTTTTTTTTCATAAGTGTTTGTTTAAGATAGTTAATAATAAGTAAGTGGCTTTACTTTCAATTACAAGTGGTTTAATTGTAATCGATTACACAAAATTATATAATAATTTTTATTATTATAATTTTAATCTAAATTTTTAGAGAATAATTTATTTAAAAAGCTTTTAATTTGATTAAAATGTAATTAATTGCACTAATTGTAATTTATTACATAATTAAAATGTTTTAAAAATCCTTATACTCGTTGGCTTTTGATAATTCGATTAAATGTTTAAGTCTATTTTGTCAAAATGACAATATTTTTTAATTACATAAATTACATTTTAATTTTTGTAGGAAATGTATTCTTTTTGTGTTTTTTAAAAAAGAATATTCTGAAAAAAATAAATATTGTAGCAATCCAAAATTTAGAATTAAGCAATAAAAAAAGCCTTTTCGATTTATTCAAAAAGGCTTTTTTTATTTATAAAGTAGATTGTTAATCTTTACTTGACAGTTTTAGTAGAAGTCTAAGGAATTCGATATACAACCAAACTAATGTAATCATTAGCCCCATTGCCCCATACCATTCCATGAATTTTGGCATTTTTTCTCTTGCTCCTTTTTCAATTAAATCAAAATCTAAGAATAAGTTAAGAGCAGCAATTACAATTACAAAAACGCTAATACCAATACTTATAGTAGAATTTCCATAGTGAATAGGCTGAAAATTGAAGATCAATGAAGCTAGCCATGAAAATAAATAATAAGTTGCAATTGCCAATGTTGCTGCTACCACAACAGATTTAAATTGTTCAGTAACTTTTACAACCTTGAATTTATATAATCCAAGGCAAACTAAAAAAGTAACCAAAGTTGCTCCAACTGCATTAATTACAATTCCTGGAAATTTTAATTCAAATATGGCAGAAATTCCTCCGATAAATAGTCCTTCAAATAAGGCATATCCAGGAGCTAAATAAGGAGAAGCTTGAGGTTTAAATGCAGAGATAATTACAAGAATAAAAGCTATAATAGCGCCTCCAATAGTTGGTAACATCGGATTTATTTCATTGAATGCCATCCACCATGTTACCATAGCCGCACCACATAAAATTAGAAATAAAATAGCTGTTTTGTTAATTGTTCCTGATACCGTCATTTCTTGATTGTAATCAATGATCTGAGCTTGGTGTACTTCGGTTCTTGGTTCAGCATTAGATGAAAAACGCTTACTGTTTAAGAATGGATTTTTTGAATTAAAGTTCATAATCTTTACATTTAATTGAACTCAAATATATGGAGTTTTTTTGAAGTGCAATTGTTTGATAGAATTTTTTAACATGAATTTCTCTTCCTTATTTGCCATAAAAAAATCCATCAAACTTGATTTGATGGATTTTCATATATAAGTATATGTCTTTATTTTATTGTAATAAATCTAAAACCAATGAAGGGAATAAACCTAAAGCAATGTTTAATGCGATAGAAATTACTGCCGCGGCATAAATAAGGAATGGTTTTCCTGTTCTTTCCTGATTTGGTTCTTTAGAATACATTGCGATAATTAATTTGAAGTAATAGCCAACACTAATAATAGAGTTGATTACTGCTACAATCACTAAGCCAATATATCCTGCCTGAATCGTTTGATTGAATAAAAATAATTTAGCAAAGAATCCAGAGAAAATTGGAATTCCTGCCATTGACAATAAAGATGCTGTAAGAATTGCAGCCAACAATGGATTTGTTTTTCCTAATCCGTGGAAGTTTGTAATGTCTTCATTTTCTTGATCTCTACATACATACAAAATAACACTAAAAGCAGCAATTCCAGACAATGCATAGGCTGTTGTGTAATATAAAAGAACGCCAGCTGAAGCAGAAACCGTTAATAATGTCATTAACATGAAACCTGCATGAGAAATTCCAGAGAAAGCAAGCATACGTTTTACATTTACTTGTCTTAATGCCATAATATTACCAACACACATTGAAGCTATCGAAATAATAACAACAATTACTTCGAACGTGTGTAAAAGATCTTGATTTTCTAGAGAAGAAATTACATTCATACCAGAAATCAGCTTAAAAAGAGTTGCAATAGCTACAACTTTTGCTAATGTGCTCATTAAAGCTGTTGTTAGAGCAGGAGAACCTTCATAAACGTCTGGAGCCCAGAAGTGGAAAGGGACTGCCGCAACTTTAAATAACATTCCGATAATCATTAAAATCAATCCAATAGGAAACCAGATTGGTAATTCTGCTGATAAAGCACTTTCGTGAATTTCACTAATATCAAAAGTTCCCATCGCTCCGTAAATCAAACAGATTCCGAATAAGATAATTCCAGAAGCAAAAGATCCCATTAAGAAATATTTCATTCCCGCCTCGTTACTTTTGATATTCAAACGATCACTTGCCGCTAAAACATATAGAGCAATAGATAAAATTTCGATTCCTAAAAAGAACATAGCTAAATTTCCGAAAGAAACCATAGCTACAGCTCCCGCAAGTAAAAAGACTTTAATAGCAACGTAATCTGAAATTTTTGTTTGATGATTTTGATAAAAATTATGGCTTAATGCTACAAGAAAGATTGTCAAAACGATAAACAATGATGAAAAAGCTGTAGAAAACTTTGATACTGCTATCATATTGTTGTAATAACTTTGTTCTGTTCCAAATTCACAGAAATTAATTGCCAATACACCTATTAAACCCAAAATGGTAATAGGAATGATTGCCTTTCTTAAATTAAGAATTTCAAACAATAGGCAGAAAATACCCAATCCTGTTATAGCTATTAATGTATTCATTTTTGTCTTTTTGAGTTAGGATTGCAATTTTAAGAATGTAACCCTAATTTATTTTTTGTTTAAAATATTAGTTCTTATTGATAACTTGTAAAATGTTTTCCAAGCTTGGTGTAATCAAATCTGTAATTGGTTTTGGATAGAATCCAAAGAACAATAAAACAGCGATAATTACCACAAATGAAATTCCTTCGTTAAGAGAAACATCTGCAAAAGTTTTCGAATTTGTTTCGCCTAACATTACATGCTGGAACATTCTCAGCATATAGTAAGCTCCTAAAATAATAGTAGTTCCACCTAGAATTGCAAACCAGATGTTTACATGAGATAAACTGTATAATACGGTGAATTCTCCAACAAAGTTAAATGTACTTGGTAAAGCAACAGAAGCCAAAACTAAGATTAAAAACATCGAAGTGAATTTTGGAGATTGAGTACGAATTCCTCCCAATGCATCAATTTCTCTAGTTTCAAATCTTCTAAAAATTACTTCAGCAGCAAAGAATAATCCCACTACAACAAAACCGTGAGCAATCATTTGCATAACAGCACCTCTTAAACCATCAAGAGTTAAAGTATAAGAACCTGCAGCGATTAATCCAACGTGCGCAAGAGAAGAATATGCTAATAATTTTTTAAGATCTTTTTGTCTCAATGCCACAATTGATCCGTAGATAACTCCAGCAATTCCTAAAGCAATAAAGATATTCATGTATTCTTTTGCAGCAAGTGGTGCAATTGGCAACTGCCAACGAAGTACACTGTATAATCCCATTTTCAGCATGATACCAGATAAAAGCATTGTTCCAACCGTTGGGGCTTTTTGGTACACATTTGCCTGCCAAGTATGGAAAGGAATAATTGGAATTTTAATAGCGTAAGCTAAAAAGAAAGCCAAGAAAATCCATAATTGTTCGCAAGCCGATAAATCTAATTTGTATAAATCTTCAATTAAGAAAGAATCTGCTTTTGTATATAAATAAATAAAGGCAGTTAACATGAATAACGAACCAGCAAGTGTGTAAATAAAGAATTTAACCACAGCTTTTCTGCGTTCTTCAGCATCGCCATTACCCCAGATTAAAGCGATAAAGTAAATTGGAATAAGCGCTAACTCCCAGAAAATGTAATATAATAAACCATCAGCAGCTAAGAAAGTTCCTGTCATAGCAAAAGCCATAAACAAGATTAGTCCGTAAAAAGCTTTGGCATTTTTGTATTCATTTCCGAAAGAAGAAAAAATGATAATCGGAGTTAAAGCTGCAGTAAGTAAAACCATAGCAAGTCCAAGTCCGTCTGCGTTTAAAGCGAAAGAAATTTTTGGCTGTGTAATCCAGCTGTTGATTACGCTGATATTTTCGCCAGCTGAATAGTTATTCAATAATACAATTGAACATCCTAAAGCCGCTAAACTAAAAAGTAAAGCAACTTTTGAAGCTAGTTTGTCACCAGAAAAATAAGTGGCAAATGCACCAATTAAAAGTATAATTAATATAGTAGAAACGTTCATAGTAATAATATTATTGAGCTAAAAATATATAGGAAACAATTGCACAAAGTCCTAAAACAAAAACAAATAGATATAATCCTATACTTCCGGTTTGTAATTTTTTTCCTTGGAAAGCAATTTCGTTTGCTATTTTGCCTAATCCAAATACAAGAGCAGATAATCCTGTTTCGATATAATCTCTAAAGAATTTAGATAAGCTGTTAACTGGTGCTACAAATACAGCATCGTAAACTTCGTCTACATAATATTTGTTGTATAACACTTTGCTTAAACCAGTAATGTTTTCATCAGCTTCTGGAACATTATCTTGTTTAAAGTATTTTACGTAAGCAATTAAAATTCCTAATAATCCACCTAGAACTGCAACACCCATTAAAGTGTATTCAGTTGTGCCTAAATGGTGTTCTTCGCCAGCTACTTTTGTGAAAAGAGGAGCAAGGTATTCATTTAACCAGCTGTTTCCAGGTAAACTAATTAATCCGCCAAAAGTTGCTAAAATAGCTAAAATGATAAGTGGAATAGTAATTAATGAACCACTTTCGTGTAAATGGTGTTTTTGCTCTTCAGTTCCTCTAAATTCTTTGAAGAAAGTTAAGAACATTAAACGAAACATATAAAAAGCTGTCATGATTGAAGCAACAGATCCAACAACATATAATGGGATACTGTGGTGGAAAGCAGTCAATAAAATTTCATCTTTAGAAAAGAATCCTGAGAAAAATGGAACTCCTGAGATTGCTAATGAAGAAATCAACATAGTCCAGAACGTGATTGGCATCGCTTTACGCAATCCTCCCATGTTACGCATATCTTGCTCTCCGTGTAATCCGTGGATAACAGATCCTGATCCTAAGAATAAACAAGCTTTAAAGAAAGCGTGAGTTATTACGTGAAAGACAGCTACTTCATAAGCTCCAAATCCTAATGCTAAAAACATTAAACCTAATTGTGAAACTGTAGAATAAGCCAATACTTTTTTGATATCGTTTTGAACTAATCCAATTGTAGCAGCAACTAATGAAGTGATTGCTCCAATAATTGCGATTACAGATTGTACATCTGTTGCAAGGTCAAAAACAAAGTTTAATCTTGTTACCATAAAGATACCAGCAGTAACCATCGTAGCTGCGTGGATTAATGCAGAAACTGGAGTTGGTCCAGCCATCGCATCAGGTAACCAAGTGTATAACGGAATTTGAGCAGATTTACCACAAGCTCCAATGAACAAACATAAAGCAGCTAAAGAAAGTAATGGTAAATTTAAGTTAGAAGCTCCAGCAATTGCAGTTTTTAACGTTGCATAATCTAATGTTGAAAACATTGAACCAATGATAAACATTCCGATTAATAAACCTAAATCTCCAATTCTGTTCATAATGAAAGCTTTCTTCGCAGCATCATTGTAATCCTGGTTTTTATGCCAGAATCCAATTAATAGGTAAGAACAAAGTCCAACACCTTCCCATCCGATGAAAAGAACTAATAAGTTGCTTCCAATTACAAGTGTAATCATAAAGAAAACGAACAAATTCAGGTAAGAGAAGAATTTGTGCATGTTTTCATCATCATGCATGTAACTGATAGAGTATAAGTGAATCAAAGATCCAATTCCAGTTACAAAAAGTAGCCAAAGAACAGATAATTGATCTAATAAAAATCCAAGATTGATTTTTAAGTTGCTAATTTGAATCCAATCAAATAAAGTAACTTCAATTCCTTTTCCAGTTGAAGTTATTTGATTAAAAAGTAAAAGAGAAACTACAAAAGAAATCGCTACGGCAATAGTTCCGATTGCACCAGAAACTGTTTTTCCTAAGCTTTTTCCAAAAAAGACATTTACTAGAAATCCTAGTAAAGGAGTTAAAACTAAAATTAACGCTAAATTGGTATCCATTTCTGATTATCCTTTTAAATTTTTTAAATTATCGATACTAATTGATCCGATATTTCTAAAGATAGAAACTAAAATGGCCAATCCTACCGCAACTTCGGCTGCAGCAACCGCCATCGAGAAAAACACAAAAACTTGTCCTTGCGCATCTTGATGATAAGTTGAAAAAGCAACAAATAAAAGGTTTACCGCATTCAACATAATTTCGATAGACATGAAAACGATAATAGCATTTCGTCTGTACAATACACCAAAAATACCAATACAGAAAAGTACAACACTTAAAAAGATGTAGTTTTCAATACCTATTTGATTTAATATATTACCCATTATTTATTTAATTTTTCTTTTTTAGACAATAGAACTGTTCCAATCATAGCAACTAAAAGTAAAACAGAAGCAAATTCGAACGGAACCATATATTCATCTAATAAAATTTTACCTAAAACTTTAATAGATTGGAAATCTTCTCCTGTAGAATCATATTCTCCAACAATTGGTTTAGAGTTAATGAAGATTGTAATCAAAACAATCAAGATTAAACAGAAAGACACAATAGCTCCTAAACGTGTAATTCTAGGGCGGTGAACTTCTCGCTGTTCGTTCAAGTTCATTAACATTATCGTAAACAGGAACAGAATCATAATAGCACCAGAGTAGACTATTATATGTACAACAGCTAAAAACTGAGAGTTTAATAATAAATAATGACCAGCAATCGAGAAGAAACAAATCACCAAGTAAATAGCTGAGTGAATTGGGTTTCTACTAAAAATAGTCAAGAAAGCGGTAATAACAGTAATAAACGCTAAAAAGCAAAAGATAACTTGAACGGTTGTCGCGTGTGCAAAATCAGGAATATGTATCATTTAGTTAGCGTTTTTAAGTTGAGCGTTTTTCATAGCCATTTCTAAAGGCATCACTAATTTATCTTTCCCGAAAATGAAATCTTCTCTTTCGTAACTAGCAGGAACTAATACTTTAGAAGTAGTTAAGTAAATAGCATCTTTTGGACAAGCTTCTTCACATAAACCACAGAAAATACAACGAAGCATGTTGATTTCATAGATCTCAGCGTATTTCTCCTCTCTATATAAGTGTTTTTCATCAGCTTTACGTTCAGCAGCTTTCATAGTGATCGCTTCTGCAGGGCACGATAAAGCACATAATCCACAAGCAGTACAGTTTTCACGACCTTGTTCATCACGTTTCAACATGTGCTGACCACGGTAAACTGGACTCATTTCACGAACCTGCTCAGGATAATGAATGGTAACTTTTTTTCTAAAAAGGTGTTTTACAGTAATAAATAAACCTTTTACAATCGCCACAAGATACAATCGCTCAACAAAAGACATGTCCTTATTTGACACCACCTTTTTTCTACCCGATAATGATATAGTTTCTATTGACATTTTTACTATTATAGTTTATGATTCAAAATTTGATTATTCAAATTCAAATCTATTTTGTTTTTTATTTGTGAATAATTACGGTCTTAGAACCCTAAGAAAGCTGCAATATCGTGTCTTAATATTACAATACCGGTAATCATGATATTTACAATTGAAAGCGGAATTAAAATTCTCCAGCCTAAGTGCATTAATTGGTCATATCTAAATCTTGGAATCGTCCAACGTACCCACATATAGAAGAATATGAAGAAGCAAATTTTTGCAAATAGAACTCCAATTCCTAATAAGTTAGCTGTATTTACGCCAACATTTTCTACCATCCATTCCATTCCAGGGTAGTTATATCCACCAAAGAATAAAACAGAAATAATAGTAGAAGAGATAAACATACTTGCATATTCAGCAAATAGATAGAATCCCATTTTCATTGATGAATATTCAGTGTGGTAACCTCCAATTAATTCGTTTTCACATTCTGCTAAGTCGAAAGGTGTTCTATTCGTTTCAGCAAAAGAACAGATTAAGAAAATTAAAAATGATAATGGCTGATAGAAAACATTCCAGTTCATTCCTTGTTGCTGTAATGAGATTTCTTTCAAGCTCATTGTTCCAGTCATCATTAATAAAGCAATCATCGATAATCCCATAGCAACTTCATACGAAACCATTTGAGATGCTGCACGAATAGCTCCCATTAATGAGAATTTATTGTTAGAAGCCCATCCACCAATCATGATACCATAAACTCCAACAGAAAGAACTCCAAAAATGTATAATAAAGCAATATTTACATCAGTTGCCTGAAGTATAATGTCTTTTCCAAAAAGATGCAAACGATCTCCCCACGGAATTACAGCACTAGTCATTAAAGCTGTACTCATTGCAATTGCAGGACCTACGAAAAATAAAATTCTATTTGGAGTATTAGGTTCAAATTCTTCTTTAGAGAATAATTTCATACCGTCTGCAAGAGGCTGTAATAAACCTCCCCATCCAGCACGGTTTGGTCCAACACGGTCTTGCAAGAAAGCTGCAACTTTACGTTCTGCCCAAGTAGAATACATTGCCATAACCATTGTAACCGCAAAAACGACAACAATAACAACACTTTTTTCTATAATAAATGCACTTTCCATTTCTTATTTTTTATCGTTTGTATTTAATGGAATTGATGCCATACTAATTTTTTTACGGTCTACATCTCTACCTAAAAGGATATTTTTCTCTGTATCGATTTCAACTTTCTCTAATTTTTGAGTGTAGTTATTTTGGTTGATAACAGAATCTTTTTCAAATTCTCTTGGACCTTCAATAACCCAATCATTCACATCTTTGTGATCAAAACGACAGCTGTTGCAGATGAATTCTTCTACTTCATGGTACTCGTCTTTACGACCAGTTACACGCTGAATTTCTCCACCAAACATCCAAACGGTAGTTTTACCGCAGCATCCTGGAGTAGTACATTCTCTGTGTGCGTTGTAAGGTTTGTTAAACCAAACTCTTGATTTAAATCGGAAAGTTTTATCTGTTAAAGCTCCAACCGGACAAACATCAATCATGTTTCCAGAGAACTCATTGTCGATAGCTTTAGAAATTCCAGTAGAAATATTAGCGTGATCTCCACGATCTAATACTCCGTGAACTCTGTTGTCTGTCAATTGATCTGCAACTTGTACACATCTCTGGCATAAAATACAACGGTTCATATGCAGTTGAATATTTGGACCAATATTTTCTGGTTCAAATGTTCTTTTCTCTTCAATATAACGTGATTTTGGATTTCCGTGTTCAAAACTTAAATTTTGAAGATCACATTCTCCCGCTTGGTCACAAATTGGACAGTCTAATGGGTGGTTGATCAATAAAAACTCTGTTACAGATTTACGTGCTTCGGTAACTCTGGCAGAAGATTTACTGTTTACTTCCATTCCGTCCATACATCCTGTTACACAAGATGCCATCAATTTTGGCATTGGTCTTGGATCAGCTTCACTACCTTTAGAAACTTCAACTAAACAACAACGGCATTTTCCGCCGCTGCCTTTTAATTTTGAGTAATAGCACATGGCTGGCGGTACCAAATCTCCACCAATCATACGTGCAGCCTGCAGGATCGTTGTTCCTGGCTCTACGTCTATACTTTGACCGTCTATGGTTACTTTCATCTCTTTATTTTGTTTTTTTAGTTTCAGGTTTCAGGTTTCACGTTTTCACTTGAAACTAAAAAAACTTGAAACTTTAAACTATTTTAAACTTTTTTGTTGAAAGTCGGAATATTGAAAAGAATTGCTGTCCTTTTTAACATTATGAACTTTATAACTTTCTGCTTTTTATTTTTATACGATTGCTTTACCGCCAACTAAATGTTTCACTTGTGAAAAAGGTTCAGCGACAAAGTGATCTCTATTTTTGATTTTTTCTGGGAAACGAACATGATATTCGAACTCATCTCTAAAGTGACGAATTGCAGCTGCTACTGGCCAAGAAGCTGCGTCTCCTAAAGGACAAATTGTGTTTCCTTCAATTTTACTTTGAATACTCCACAATAATTCGATATCTTCTTCACGGCCTTGACCGTTTTCGATTCTCCATAAGATTTTTTCTAACCATCCAGTTCCTTCACGGCAAGGTGTACATTGTCCGCAAGATTCGTGGTGGTAAAAACGAGCAAAGTTCCAAGTGTTTCTTACCACACAAGCAGTGTCGTTATAAACAATAAATCCTCCAGAACCTAACATAGATCCAGTGGCAAAACCACCATCACTTAAAGATTCGTAAGTCATTAAACGATCTTCACCGTTTGCCGTTTTGAAAATTAATTCAGCTGGTAAAATTGGCACAGAAGAACCTCCTGGTACAAATGCTTTTAATGGACGGCTTGAAGACATTCCTCCTAAATATTCATCAGAATTCATGAATTCGTCAACACTTAAACCTAATTCAATTTCGTAAACACCAGGATTTTTGATGTGCCCTGAAGCAGAAATTAATTTAGTTCCAGTAGAACGTCCAATACCAATTTTAGCATAATCGTCACCAGAATTGTTTACAATCCAAGGCACAGTCGCAATTGTTTCAACATTGTTTACTACAGTTGGGTTTGCCCAAAGACCAGAAACCGCTGGGAAAGGTGGTTTAATACGAGGATTTCCTCTTTTTCCTTCTAAAGATTCGATTAATGCTGTTTCTTCTCCACAGATATAAGCTCCAGCTCCACAGTGAACGTGAAGTTCCAAATCATAACCTGTTCCTAATATATTTTTTCCTAACCATCCGGCAGCTTTTGCTTCGGCGATTGCTCTTTCTAAAATTTTGAAAACCCACATATATTCGCCACGAATGTAGATATATGATAAGTTAGCACCCAAAGCGTAACTAGAAGTAATCATTCCTTCGATCAATAAGTGAGGAATGTATTCCATCAAAAATCTATCTTTGAATGTTCCAGGCTCCGATTCGTCGGCGTTACACACTAAGTGTCTTGGTCTTCCTGATTTTTTATCAATAAAGCTCCATTTCATTCCGGCAGGGAAACCTGCACCACCACGACCACGTAATCCTGATTTTTTTACTTCCTCAGTTACTTCGTCTGGAGTTAATGTTTTTAAAGCTTTTTCTACAGAAGCATAACCACCATTTTGGCGATAAACTTCGTAGGTTTTAATTCCAGGAACATTGATTTTATCTAATAATATTTTTTGTGACATCTTATTTATCGTGTAATATTATTTTATCATCTCTACAATCAGCAATGATCTGATCGATTTTTTCTTCTGTCAATTTCTCTTTGTAGAAATCTCCCAACTGCATCATCGGAGCATATCCGCAAGCACCTAAACATTCTACGCCAGCAATGGTAAACATTCCGTCTGGAGTAGTTTCGCCCATTTTAATGCCTAATTTTTCAGAAGTATAATCCATTAAATCTTCGGCACCTCTTAAACAGCAGCAAGAAGTCTGGCAGAACTCAAACATATACTTACCAATTGGTTTTTGGTTGAACATGGTATAGAAAGTAACCACTTCATAAACCTCAATTGGTTTTATCTGAAGAATTTCGGCAACTTTATCTTGCAGTTCAATACTAAGCCAGTTGTTATGTGCATCCTGAACTTCGTGTAAAACAGGCAATAAAGCCGATTTTTGTTTGCCTTCAGGATAATGACTGATTAATTCATTGATGCGGTTCATCAATGCCTCAGTCATATTTATTTCTTGTTTGTAATGTTTACGTTCCATTTTTATTTTAGATTTTAGATTTTAGATTTTAGATTTTTTCAATCTTTGTCCATAATCCATATTCTGCAATCTTTATAAGTTTTAGATCTTTCGATCTGAATTCTTCAATTCTTCAATTCTATAATTAGTTTAGATTTTCAATCTTAATTTTAAAATCTGCAAAGCAATCTAAAATCTAAAATCTTCAATCTAAAATTTTTTAGGCATCTAATTCTCCTGCAATTACGTTCAAACTTGAAAGAATGATAATTGCATCAGAAAGCATGGCACCTTTAATCATTTCTGGGAATGCTTGATAATAAATAAAGCATGGTCTTCTGAAATGTAATCTATATGGAGTTCTACTTCCGTCTGTAACTAAATAGAAACCGATTTCTCCATTTCCTCCTTCTACAGGGTGATAGATTTCTGCAACTGGTACAGGAACTTCTCCCATTACGATCTTAAAGTGATAAATTAAAGATTCCATAGAAGTATAAACATCTTCTTTTGGAGGAAGATAGTAATCTGGAACTTCAGCGTGATATTCGTTTCCTGGAGGCATTTTTTCTAATGCCTGACGAATAATGCTTAAACTTTCCCAAACTTCAGCATTACGAACACAGAAACGATCGTAAGTATCTCCTGATTTTCCAACAGGAACGATAAAATCAAAATCTTCGTAAGATGAATAAGGTTGTGCTACACGTACATCGTAATCAACTCCGGCAGCACGTAAGTTTGGACCTGTAAATCCGTAAGCCATTGCTTTTTCAGCAGTAATTCCACCTACGTTAACAGTTCTATCAAGGAAAATTCTATTTCTCTCGAATAAGTTTTGGAATTCCTGCCATACTGGGGGGAATTCTTCAAGGAAAGTGTCTAGTTTTTTGAAAACTTCTGGAGACCAGTCTCTTTCAAAACCACCAATTCTTCCCATATTTGTAGTCAAACGAGCTCCGCAAATTTCTTCGTAGATTTCGTAGATTTTTTCTCTAAATTGAAAAACGTATAAGAAACCAGTATACGCACCAGTATCTACACCCAAAATACCGTTACAGATAATGTGGTCGGTAATACGAGCCAACTCCATAACAATAACTCTTAAATATTGTGCTCTTTTAGGAACTTCAACACCTAATAGTTTTTCTACTGTCATCCACCATCCCATATTATTAATAGGAGAAGAACAATAGTTCATACGGTCTGTAAGAGGTGTAATTTGATAAAAAGGACGATTCTCGGCAATTTTTTCGAAAGCTCTGTGGATGTAACCAATAGTCGGTTCAGCCTCAAGAATTTTTTCACCATCCATTAAAAGGATATTTTGAAAAATACCGTGAGTCGCAGGGTGAGTTGGACCTAAATTCAGAACAGAAAGCTCGCTTCCGTCTTCGTTAAGTCTTTCCTTAATTATTTTAGCATAACGATGCTCTGGTGGTAATAATAGTTCTGACATTTTATAATGTTGAATTATTTTTTAGCAATTTGTTGTTGTTCTTCCGAAGAATCTGTCATCTTTGTCGGTTCTTCCGCTGTCTTCCATTGGGAATTCTTTTCTCATTGGATGAGACTGCATTTCATCCATATTTAAAATACGTTTCAATTGAGGATGTCCGATAAAGTCAATTCCAAAAAAATCGAAAGTTTCTCTTTCCATCCAGTTTGAACTCAAGAATATATTTGAAACCGATTTGATTTCAGGTTTTTCTCCGTTTAGAAAAACTTTAATCTTCAATCTTTTGTTTTCGTACCAGTTGTGTAAGTGATAAACAACTGCAAACTGACGCTCACTTTCATTGTCCGGGTAATGAATACCACATAAGTCAGTTAAGAAATGAAATTTTAATTCTGGATCGTTTTTAAGGAATAGAATTAACGGTGTAATTTTATCAGCCGAAGCTTCTAAAGAAAAAATATCTCTTTCTTGCTGAAAGTTAAAAACATCGTTATTGAATGTTTCAGTAAGTTTATCTTGGATCAGGGTGTTTTCTAAAGCCATCTTATGAGATATTATATGAAGCTAATAATTCTTGATATTCTGGTGAGCTTCTTCTTCTTACAGATTCACTTTTTACTAAATCTTGAAGTCTCATAACGCCATCTACAATTTGTTCTGGTCTTGGTGGACATCCTGGCACATATACGTCAACAGGGATAACTTTGTCAATTCCTTGAAGAACAGAATAAGTATCGAAAATTCCTCCTGAAGAAGCACAAGCTCCAACTGCAATTACCCAACGAGGTTCAGCCATTTGCTCGTAAACTTGTCTTAAGATAGGTGCCATTTTTTTAGAAATAGTTCCCATAACTAATAACATATCTGCTTGTCTAGGAGAGAAACTTACACGCTCAGAACCAAATCGAGCTAAATCGTAATGAGATGCCATTGTTGCCATGAATTCGATACCACAGCATGAAGTCGCGAAAGGAAGCGGCCATAATGAGTTAGCTCTTGCTAAACCAACAACATCACTAAGTTTTGTAGCGAAGAAACCTTCACCAGTAACTCCTTCTGGCGGTGCAACCATATTTACTTTTGAATCGCTCATTTTATTTTAGATTTCTGATTTTAGATTTTAGATTTTTTTCAAAACATAAAAAGTAAAATCAATTTTTTAAATCAATTTTTTGTTGAGGATTAAATTTTAAATTTTAATTCTAAATCGGTTAAATCTAAAATCAGAAATCTAAAATCTAAAATCTCTAATTATTCCCACTCTAAAGCTTTCTTTTTGATGATGTAAAAGAAACCAACCAAAAGTAAAGCCATGAAAACTATCATTTTTAACATTCCTTCAATTCCTAAGTCTTTGAAGTTTATCGCCCAAGGATAAAGGAAAATTACCTCTACGTCGAACAATACGAACAAAATGGCAACAAGGAAATATTTTACAGAAAAAGGAATACGAGCATTACCAACAGATTCGATACCACATTCGAAGTTTTTATCTTTTACTTCAGAGGTTCTTTTTGGGCCTAGTTTTCCAGAAATAATGATTGTTCCTACCACAAAACCAACAGCTAGAATAAACTGCATTAAAATAGGAATGTAACTGTATTGATCAGATTGCATAAACTTCGGTTTTATACTTAAAAAATGAGCCACAAAGATAACTTGGAAGTCTGTAAAACACAAGCTAAAAAGGGTTTTAAGTAGGGTGCGAAACAGCGTTTATGCCTAATTTTTATTGATTATAAATAAGATGATGGTATTTTAGTATTTTTTTAAGAATTGTCCAAAAAAAAACGTCCCGATACTTCGGGACGTCTTTTGAGACCATTCAGAGGCAAAAAAAATAAATTGCTATATTTTTCTTAGATCACTGCTACTTTAGCAGCAACTTTCCCTTTTCTTCCTTCTTCTTCTTCATAGCTTACACGGTCACCTTCGCGTAATTCTTCCGCGTTAATTCCTGAAGCGTGAACGAAGATGTCCTTTCCTGTTTCTTCGTCTGTAATGAATCCATAACCTTTAGACTCATTGAAAAATTTTACTGTACCTGTACGCATTGTAATTGTAATAATAATTTATAATAAAACAAATGTAACATATAAATTCATACAAAAGACATGTACGTGTTAATTTTTTGTAAAAATTATTGATTTACAGTGTTTTTACGTGGTTTATTGCATCAAATTTTATATGAAATACCATAATTTGAGAATCGTTAATTGTAAGAATATCCAAAATAATAATCTGTAGGAATTTAATATTTAAAAAAAAGTCGATTTTAGGAATATTTTTATGTTTTTTAAGCAAAAAAGCGATTGAAATTCTTCAATCGCTTTTGGAGTATTTTAAGTTTTATAAAATTGTTTAAATAGCATCAATTTTAATGTGTAATTCTTTCAATTGAGCATCATCAATTGCTGCTGGAGCATCGATCATTACATCTCGTCCAGAATTATTTTTTGGGAAAGCAATAAAATCTCTAATCGTTTCCTGACCTCCTAAAATTGCAACTAATCTATCCAAACCAAATGCTAAACCTCCGTGTGGTGGTGCACCAAATTGGAAAGCATCCATTAAGAATCCGAATTGGGCTTTTGCTTCTTCTTCAGTAAATCCTAAATATTTGAACATTAATTGTTGTGTCGCTTTATCGTGAATACGGATAGAACCTCCACCAATTTCATTTCCGTTCAAAACCATATCGTAAGCATTGGCACGAACTTTTCCTGGTTCTGTTTCTAACAAAGCCATATCTTCTGGTTTTGGAGACGTAAATGGGTGGTGCATAGCATGGTAACGTCCGCTTTCTTCGTCAAGTTCTAATAATGGGAAATCTACAACCCATAATGGCGCAAATTCTTCAGGTTTACGCAATCCTAAACGAGTTGCTAATTCCATACGTAAAGCAGAAAGTTGCGCTCTTGTTTTGTTTGCAGGACCAGAAAGTACAAAAATCATGTCTCCAGGATTTGCTTCTGTTGCTTTTGCCCAGTTTGCCAAATCATCTTGATCGTAGAATTTATCTACAGATGATTTATATGTTCCGTCTTCATTACATTTTACGTAAACCATTCCAGACGCTCCAACTTGTGGACGTTTTACCCAGTCAATTAATCCATCGATTTCTTTACGAGTATAATTTCCTGCTCCTGGAACTGCAATTCCGACAACTAATTCTGCTGAATTAAATACTGGAAATTCTTTGTGCTGTGCAAATTCGTTTAACTCACCAAACTTCATTCCGAAACGAATGTCTGGTTTGTCATTTCCGTATGTTTTCATTGCATAATCGTAGGTAATTCTTGGGAATTTATCTACTTCAATGCCTTTAATTTCTTTTAATAGATGTCTCGTCAAACCTTCAAAAACATTCAAAATGTCTTCTTGTTCTACAAATGCCATTTCGCAGTCAATCTGAGTAAACTCTGGCTGACGGTCTGCACGTAAATCTTCGTCACGGAAACATTTCACAATTTGGAAATATTTATCCATTCCACCAACCATCAATAATTGTTTGAAAGTTTGTGGAGATTGTGGTAATGCATAAAACTGACCTTCGTTCATACGGCTTGGCACAACAAAATCTCTTGCACCTTCCGGAGTTGATTTGATTAAGTAAGGTGTTTCAACTTCGCAGAAATCTAAATCAGAAAGATATTTACGAACTTCCATTGCCACTTTGTGACGGAATAATAGGCTATTTTTAACTGGATTTCTTCTGATATCCAAATAACGATATTTCATTCTGATATCTTCACCACCGTCAGTTTCATCTTCAATTGTAAATGGAGGAGTAAGGGCAGTATTTAAAATCGTCAATTCTGAAACTAAAATTTCGATTTCGCCAGTCGGAATGTTTTTGTTTTTAGCTTCACGCTCAATAACAGTTCCTTTTACTTGAATAACAAATTCTCTTCCAAGAGTTTTTGCCAATTCAAAAACAGTTTTATCGGTACGGCTTTCGTCAAAAATAAGCTGTGTAATTCCGTAACGGTCACGTAAGTCAACCCAGTTCATAAATCCTTTATCGCGCGATTTTTGTACCCATCCCGCTAGTGTAACTTCCGTATTAATATTTGAGGCATTTAGTTCGCCGCAATTATGACTTCTATACATGATCTAAATTTTAGATTGCAAAAGTAAATACAAAATTCAATATAATATAGTAAAGTGATAAGTTGATGCATAATAATTTCAAATAAATTGTTAATTGTGAAATTCCGAAGCTTTAATTTTTTAGTTTTGATTCTCTAAAAAACAAATAATAATATCCATGAAGAAACTTTTTGTTGCTGGTTTGGTAATTTTTAATGCTTTGAATGTTATAGGACAAAGCAATAATTCGATTAAATTCACTGCTAAAATCGAAAATAGAAACAGTGATACTTTAATAATAAGAGGAAAAGATAATTTTAAACAGGTAATTCCAATTGATAAAAAAGGAGTTTTTGCTGCCACTTTTGATGCGCCAAAAGGATTTTACATGTTTTCTGACGGAAAAGAATCCTCAAACCTTTATTTAAAACCAAATTCTGAATTGAATCTAACGATGAATGCCAAAGAATTTGATGAAACAATTGTATATAAAGGTAAAGGTGTTAATGAAAGTAACTTTTTGGCACAGCAAGCTTTAAAAGATGAAACTTTTCAGAATGATGCTTTCAAAAAAGAAGCGGGAGAGTTTACTACTTTATTAGATACTAAATTAAAGAAAGATACCGAAAATCTTGAAAAAGGTGATTTAGATGCTGAATTTAAAACTGCTTTAAAACGTAGTTTTGAAAGTTTTCACCAATATGCGTCTGAAGAGTACGAAAGAGCTGCAAAAGCAAATAAAATGATCGGAAAACCTTCTCCAGGTTTTGATTATGAGAATTTTAAAGGTGGAAAAACAAAACTTGCTGACTTGAAAGGGAAGTATGTTTACATAGATCTTTGGGCAACTTGGTGTGCACCTTGTAGAGCTGAGATTCCTTACTTGCAAAAGATTGAAGAGAAATACCACGGAAAAAATATTGAATTCGTAAGTATTTCTATCGATAAGCTGAAAGATAACGAAAAATGGAAAAAATTTGTGACAGATAAGCACCTTGGCGGAACGCAGCTTTTTGCTGATAAAGATTGGGAATCTGAGTTTGTTGTAAACTACGGAGTAACTGGAATTCCGAGATTTATTTTAATTGATCCGAAAGGAAATATTGTGAAGTCGGATGCACCAAGACCATCTGATCCTGAGCTTGATAAAGAGCTTAGCGCCTTATTGAACTAAATTATTTACGAAATTTATAACGTTATCGTAAAACGTCTTTTTTTATAAAATACCAGTAAAACCAGTGCTTTAGCGCTGGTTTTTTCTTTTTAGACACTTTTCCAATGTTAAGTTTTCACTCAATGTTACCAAATTGTTAAGCAAAAGTTTTTTTAATGTAAACTATTAACTATATTTGATAACGATTTGATAACATTTAAATACCTACGATATGAAAAAGTGTGTGATTTTAGCGGCTGTTTTATTCTCTGGAATTCTAACAGCACAAGAAGGTAAACCTGAGTTAGAAGCTGTTGGTAATAAAGTAAAAGCTACTTATTATTATGACAATGGAAGAATACAGCAGGAAGGCTTTTTTAAAGATGGAAAATTGGACGGTGTTTGGGTATCTTATGATGAAAGGGGAAATAAAACTGTAGAAGGTGAATATACCGAGGGATTAAAAACTGGAAAATGGATGTTTTTCAATGAAAAAAATCTTACCGAAGTAGCTTACGCTGACAGTAAAGTGAGTTCAGTTAAGAATATACAAAAAAACGCTGTTGCCAACAGAAACTAATTAAGAAAGATTTCTTAGATAAATTAAACCGTTCTTTTCAGGACGGTTTTTTTATGCTTTAGATTTTCTGCTTTTAAAACTTCTTCCGTACCAAATTATAAATCCTGTCACCGGAAGCGCTGCAGCAAATAAGCTCACTATAAAAGCAATAATTTTTCCAGGCAAATCGAGTACTTGTCCTGTATGAATTCCGTAATTCATTTCTACAACCTGTAGACCAAGAGTTTTATTTTCGAAAGGCTGTTTGTCAATGAGTTTTCCATTGCTAGGATGAAAATAATAATTGCTTTGATGGTCGTAACGCAATGTATGCGGATAAGTTCCTGTACTGATAATATCTCCTTTCTGTTGCGGAATTAATACAAACATCATTTCAGCATTTGGCTTCAATTTTTGAGTCTGAATATAAGCACGATCAATTGCTGTAATTGAATTGGTTTTGAATTGTGTTGTGTCAATAACAGGGAGTTTTGTTTCAGCGACTTTGTCTCCACCAAAATTGAAAGTTTTATAAATTCCATCACCAACCCATTCGTATGTAAAAGTAAGTCCTGTTATGGCTAAAATTAAAGCAATAATAGAAATGTAGAATCCTGAAGTATTGTGCCAATCATAATTGACACGGCGCCATTTGGCAGACCATTTTACAGTAAGACTTCTTTTTAGATCAGATCTTTTTTTAGGCCACCATTGAATAATTCCAGAAATCAATAAAAGAATAAAAATTATGGTTGCGCCGCCGATAATATGTTTTCCTATATAATCAGGAAGCAGCAAATACAAATGAATATATTCGACAATAATAAAAAAATCTGTTTCTGGATTTTCTGTCTTTAAATACTGACCCGTATAAGGATTAAAATAGAGATATAAATTTTCAGTATCTGAATAAGTGTAAACAATTGCCGAGCGATTTTTTCCATAATAGGAAATCATACTGACTTTATTCTTGGGAAGAATTTCTTTTGCTTTTTCTGCTAAATCTGATGGTAGAATAAAAGGTTTGTTTTGAGGTTCAACCAAACGCCATTCTTTTCGTGTAATATCTTTTATTTCGTCATGAAAACAGAAAATACATCCAGTAACACTTATGATAAAAACAATAAGCCCAGAAATTAATCCGAGCCATTTATGTAAAAATCGTATTTGCGTTTTGAATCCCATTTTTTGATTAAAAGCGTAAAAGTATACGCAAAATCTAAACGGGACAAATAATTCTAAAGTATTTTGTTTGTAAGTGTAAGCGTTTGAAAAAGAAAAATCTCGCAAAGACGCTAAGTCGCAAAGAATTATTAAATAAAAACTTGGTGGCTTAGCGTCTTTGCGAGATTAAAATTTTTTGTAAAAGCTTAATTAAACAACCGCTTTTTTAGGTTTTAAATGATAAGCGACATATAATGAAATTGAAGCTAAGAAAATCCAGAAAACATCGATAAAGAAAATTTGAATTTTATTTTCCATGAAAGAATTCCAAAACCAATCTCCTGAAACAATTCCGTTGGTAATTGGAATCAAAAATCCTAAAATGCTTCCAGAAATCAGACAGAATTTATTGGTAAATCCATCATTCTTTTTAATGATAAAGAATATTGTCAGCAATAACCATCCTCCAAAATAAAGTGTAAACAAATTAGACTGACTTAACGGATAGAAAATTTTACTTCCAATAAAAGACAATGCTGTAATAGGATACATGCTCAAGCAAATTGCCAGATAAATACGAACGACAGCAGCATTAAAACGTCTTTTCTTTTCGGGCATATTATTTTTTTGTCTGGCAACCAACCAAATCATAACTCCTGAGATAATTACAAAACAAGTTATAATTCCTAAAAGGAAACTTACTATTTTTAAAGCATATCCGCCGTAATCTCCAAAATGTATTCTGTATAAAACATTTTTTACAACATCGAGATAGCTAGTTTGAGCGATTGGATCTTTTTTAGCAATTTCTTTTCCGTCTGCAATGCGATAAACGACTTTTCCGATTCCAGTAAATTTTTTATGACTTAGCAATTCGCCTTCAACCAAAACGTGCATATTGGCATCGCCATAATTCTGTATAAAAACTCGAGTGATTTCAAAATCGGCCCAGTTCTTTTTTGTTTTAGCAACCAATGCATCTATATCAAAAGGGTTTGCTAGTTTTTTGTTTTCAAATTTATAATCAGGATCGGTGTATTCTAGCTCTTTGTATAATTTATCTTGATCTCCGTTATACAAAGCCATTACGGCTGGAGCGACAATAAGCAATTTAATCATAAAGAAAGCTCCGGTAACTGCATAAACAAATTGAAATGGAAGACCAATCATTCCTAATGCTGTGTGTGCATCAGTCCAAAGTGTTTTTAATTTTTCCTTTGGACGGAAAATATAAAAGTTTGAAACAATTTTATTCCAGTGAAGTAAAACTCCAGTTACAATTGCAAACAAGAAAAACAAAGCAACAAAACCCGATAAATAATAACCAATCGGATAAGGAATTTGTGCCAAGAAATGCAGACGATATAAAAGTTCTCCTAAAGAATAAGATTCTTCGTAAGTAAAAGATTTATAGTTTTTTGGATTTAAATAGAAAAATTGTCCTTCTTTTTGTTTGGCTGGAGCCAAAGTATCTTTAGTCCCTTCCATGTAAACCCCAACTCTTTCTTCGATAGATGGTTTAGAAATAGTGATGTTTCTACCGTGCAGAATATATTTTTTATCAAGATGCTCTAGCGCTTTGTTGTAGTCAAGCTGAATTTCTCTTGTAATTGCTGTAGATTCACTTCTTTCCCAATTGATAATTTCATCTCTAAAAAAAGAAAAAGATCCAGCAAAGAAAATTACAAATAGAACGACACTGATCACAATTCCGCTTACAGTGTGAGTATGAAAATAGATATTATAATGACGGTTGTTCATAAAAATTATTTCGCCGTGTTATAGGTTTGACCTAGATAAATGAAAAGACAGAAAAGTAGAGTAAGAAGAATATAAATTCCCCATATTTTCCAGCCACTTTTGGCTAAAAATGCAATCACCATTAATGCTACCCAAAGAATAAAACCGCTGAAAGCCATTGTTATAAGAACATCTGCACGACTGAACCAAGTAGCTAATGCTAAGTGAAAAGAAACAGAAACAAAGTATCCTCCTAAAATTGCAGCTGTAATTTTAGAAAAGCGAGGCCAAAAAGCAGGATTTAAATATTTTGAATTTGCTGGCATATTGTAATTTGAAAATGGTAATTAGTTGTAATAAAATTCTAATAGCGCAATCAATATTAGCAGTGCTAGAAGTGCTTTACTATTTACTTTTTTTAAAGGGGTAAGTATGATGATTAAGCTTCCGATTGTCATTAACTGAATAAAAAACATTAAAGTGCCACAACCTAATGATTGTGTAAAAAGCCACATCAAATAAGCTGTTCCTAATAATAATAGGCCAATTATTTTTGTTGGTTTTGGATTGTTTTTCATCCATTTTTCAAAACCTAAATCGTACGATAAAACAGCTCTTTTAGAAGTGTAATAGAGTGTGTAAAAAGCTAAAAAAACAATAAGACTGGCAATTGTAATCATTTTTTATAGATTGAGATGGTTTTAAATTTGTTTTTTGATTGTGCAAATCTAAGTTATCAAATGAAACAATGCAAGTTATTCTTATTCATTCTAAATTAATTTTTAAAAATTAATTTGAATTTTACTCCAACTAATAGTTTTTAAATAAAAAAACCTGTCCAAATGAATGAACAGGTTTTGTATATAATTGAAAATTATAATGATTACAATTCTAAAGCACGTTTAGCATCGCCATTCATTAATAATTCTACAGGGTTTTCTAAAGCTTCTTTCACAGCAACTAAGAAACCAACAGACTCACGTCCGTCGATGATTCGGTGATCGTAAGAAAGAGCAACGTACATCATTGGGTGAATTTCCACTTTTCCGTTTACAGCGATTGGACGCTCGATGATGTTGTGCATTCCTAAGATTCCTGATTGAGGAGGGTTGATAATTGGAGTTGATAGCATACTTCCAAAAACACCACCATTAGTGATTGTGAAAGTTCCTCCAGTCATATCGTCAACTGTAATTTGACCATCACGAGCTCTTAAAGCTAATCTTTTGATTTCAGCTTCAATTCCGCGGAAAGTTAATAATTCAGCATTACGAACAACAGGAACCATTAACCCTTTTGGTCCAGAAACTGCGATAGAGATATCGGCAAAATCGTAAGCGATTTTGTAATCACCATCCATCATAGAGTTAACATCTGGATATAATTGTAAAGCTCTTGTAACTGCTTTTGTAAAGAATGACATGAAACCTAAACCTAAACCTCCATGTTTAGCTTTGAAAGCATCTTTGTATTCATTACGAATTTGGTTAATTGGCGTCATGTTTACTTCGTTGAAAGTAGTCAACATAGCAGTTTCGTTTTTAGCTGAAACCAATCTTTCTGCTACTTTACGACGTAACATAGATAATTTTGTACGCTCAGTTCCACGGCTTCCACCAGTTGGAGTTCCCATAGAAGGTACTGCATTTACAGCATCATCTTTAGTGATTCTTCCGCCTTTACCAGTTCCTGTTACAGTTGCTGGAGCTATATTTTTTTCATCTAATATTTTTCTTGCTGCTGGAGAAGGAGTTCCTGCTGCATAACTTGTTGCTGCCGGAGCTTGAACTGGTTCTGCTTTTGGAGCTTCCGCTTTTACTTCTGCCTTTGGAGCCTCAGCTTTCGGAGCTTCAGCTGCTGGAGCTGCTGGTGCATCACCTACTGGTTTAGCAGCATCTGTATCAATTAAACAAACTACAGCACCAACTGCAACGGTATCACCTTCTTCTGCTTTTAGTGTAATTACACCGCTCATTTCAGCAGGTAATTCAAGAGTAGCTTTATCTGAATCAACTTCAGCAATAGCCTGATCTTTTTCTACATAATCTCCGTCTTTTACTAACCAAGTTGCAATTTCAACTTCTTTTATTGATTCCCCTGGTGATGGGACTTTCATTTCTAAAATCATCTTTGTTTTGTTTAAGGTTTTATGGTTTCAAGTTTTAGGTTTCAGGCTGTTAAACTTGAAACCTGAAACTTGAAACTTGGAACATTTTTTTATCTGAATAAATTTTTATCGAATACCATTCTAATTGCATCTGCATGACGACGTTTTGCACGTGTGTAACTTCCTGATGCCGGAGCAGAGTATGCTTTTAATGAAGCTAATCTCCATTTTACAAGATCAAAGTTCATTAACATAAAGCTGTAAGCTCCCATGTTTTTAGGTTCTTCCTGAGCCCAAACATAATCATCTGCATTTGGATATTTTGCAATGATTTCTTTGATTTGCTCAACTGGGAAAGGGAATAATTGCTCGATACGAACAACAGCAACATCATTTCTTCCGTTGTTTTCTCTTTCAGCTACAATATCGTAATAGAATTTACCTGTACAGAAAACTAAAGTTTTTACTTTCTTTTTATCTACTGTATTATCATCAATTGTTTCTTGGAAACTTCCTGTTGCTAATTCCTCAACTGTAGAAACACATCTTGGATCACGTAGTAAACTTTTTGGAGAGAAAACTACCAATGGTTTACGGAAGTTTGTTTTCATTTGTCTTCTCAACAAGTGGAAGAAGTTTGCAGGAGTTGTACAGTCAGCCACATACATATTATGTCTTGCACAAAGTTGTAAGTAACGTTCCATTCTAGCAGAAGAGTGTTCAGCACCTTGACCTTCATAACCGTGTGGTAACAACATCACAATACCATTTTGGTTGTTCCATTTATCTTCTCCACAAGAAATATATTGGTCAATCATGATCTGAGCACCGTTAGAGAAATCTCCAAATTGCGCTTCCCAGATGGTTAAGGCTTTTGGGTTCGCTAATGCATATCCATAATC
Source organism: Flavobacterium notoginsengisoli (assembly GCF_014207905.1). Taxonomy (GTDB): domain Bacteria; phylum Bacteroidota; class Bacteroidia; order Flavobacteriales; family Flavobacteriaceae; genus Flavobacterium; species Flavobacterium notoginsengisoli_A. The sequence goes on from NZ_JACHLB010000001.1 coordinate 828,888, forward strand.
AAAACCTAAAACACCGTATTCAGATAAAAGAGAGTTGAATACTCCGAATTTTCCTTTTTTGTTTTCGATTGCATCTAAAAGAATTACTTCTTCTTCAGAATCTTCAACTTTTACTACAGCATGACGGTGAGAGAATGTACCACGTTCAACGTCTTGTCCTGAAATACGAACATCAAATCCTTCTGTTAAAAGAGATCCGTAAGCCAATGCTTCAGCAGTTCCCCAATCAAGAGTGTTGTTGTCGTATCCAACTTTTCTGTCTGTAACAATTTTAGTTATCTTGTTGATGAACTTTTTGTCAGAAGGTAAAGTTGAAATAGTATTGATGATAGAATCTAAACCTTCTTTAGCAAAAGTAGTATCTACTTTTTGAAGCATTTGTGTATCAGTTACCTGAACAAATCCTTCCCATTCGTTTTTCATGAATGGAGTAATGATTGTCAAATCTTTTTTACGAGAAGCTTCTAAGTTTTCTTCTAAAGCCGATTTGTATTGTTTTTCTAAACCATTAACATAAGAAGCATCGATTACGCCTTCAGATAATAATTTCTCAGCGTAGATGTCTCTTGGGTTTTTGTGTTTAGCAATGATTTTGTATAAAACTGGCTGTGTGAAACGAGGTTCATCACCTTCGTTATGACCGTATTTTCTGTATCCTAATAAATCGATAAATACGTCACGTCCAAACTGCATTCTGTAGTCCAATGCAAAAGATACAGCGTGTACAACAGCTTCAGCATCATCAGCATTTACGTGTAATACTGGAGACAAAGTTACTTTTGCAACATCTGTACAGTAAGTAGAAGAACGAGCATCTAAATAGTTAGTCGTAAATCCAACTTGGTTATTGATTACAATATGGATTGTTCCTCCAGTTTTGTAACCATCTAATTGTGCCATTTGAATGATTTCATAAAGTATACCCTGACCTGCGATTGCAGCATCACCGTGAACAGCGATTGGTAATACTTTAGAGAAATCATCAGCAAAATATTTGTCTTGTTTTGCTCTTGTGATACCTTCAATTACAGCTCCAACAGTTTCTAAGTGAGAAGGATTTGGTGCTAAATTGATGTTGATGCTTTTTCCAGATCTTGTTTTTTTATCAGCAGTAAGGCCTAAATGGTATTTTACGTCACCGTCAAAATATTCCTGATCGTAATCTTTTCCGTCAAATTCACCAAAAATATCCTGAGTAGATTTTCCGAAGATATTTGCCAAAACGTTCAAACGGCCACGGTGAGCCATTCCCATTACGAATTGTTCAACACCTTTTTCTGCAGCTTGTTCTATTAAAGCATCTAAAGCAGGAATGATAGATTCTCCACCTTCTAATGAGAAACGTTTTTGTCCAACATATTTAGTATGAAGGAAGTTCTCAAAAGATACAGCTTCGTTTAATTTATTTAAGATTGTTTTCTTTTCGTCTGTAGAAAAATTAGGCTGATTTACATTTACAGCTAATTTATCTTGAATCCATTTTACAACGCCAGGATTTCTAATATACATATATTCAATACCGATATGCTGGCAGTAAATAGCTTTAAGGCGATTTACAATATCTTGTAAAGAAGAAGGTGCCAATCCAATTGTTTGAGCAGCATCAAAAACAGTTGAAAGATCGGCTGCAGATAATCCGAAGTTTTCAATATCCAAAGTTGGAGATGAAGTTCTACGATCACGAACAGGATTTGTTTTTGTGAATAAATGTCCGCGCGTACGGTATCCGTCAATTAATTTTAAAACGTTGAATTCTTTCTTTAGTTTTTCTGAAACTTGACTGTAATCTGTATTGTCGCTAGTCACGTACTCAACGATCGTTTGCACTGGATTTTCGTCGTTATAAGTCGTTTGTCCAAAGTCAAAACCTTGAAAGAAACTTCTCCAGCTAGGCTCTACGCTGTCTGGGTTAACTAAATATTGATCGTATAATTGTGCAAAGAACTCGGTATGCGCTGCGTTTAAAAATGAAAACCTATCCATAATATGAGTGAATATACTTTTTGTTATATTAGAAAGGCAAAAGTACAACAATCACATTTATTTAAATCTTTTTTTTACGTACTTTTACGTAAAAATTTGTTAAAATAAACGTTAACTATGAATAAAATTCATTTTTCAATCGATTGCAGATATTATTTTGTGATTTTGACCGTCTTTTTCTCAAGTTATTCTTTCGCACAGCAAAATTATGTCATAGACAACAGTAGCCATTTCTGGGATAAAGTTCAGTTTGGAGGAGGTTTAGGTCTAGGATTTGGTTCTGGTTATACAGATATTTCTGTAATGCCAAGTGCAATTTACAATGTTAATGAAATTGTTGCCGTTGGTGTCGGATTGCAATTTGGATATCTAAACTCGAGAGATTATTATGAATCGTACGTTTATGGAGGAAGTTTAATAACGCTTGTAAATCCAATTCCAGAAATTCAATTGTCTGCAGAATTGGAACAAGTTAGAATAGACACCAGATATGAATCTAATTTCAACAGACCTTCATATTCTGATAGTTATTGGAATACAGCACTGTATTTAGGAGCAGGTTACAGAACGGGAAGCGTCACCATCGGCGCTCGTTACGATGTTTTGTATAATCCGAATAAAAGCCTTTACGGATCTGGATTTATGCCTTTTGTGAGAGTTTATTTTTAAGGGGCTAAGGTTCTGAGATGCTAAGATTCTAAGTTTTTTTAGATGAATTATTATACATATTGGTCTGTTTCGGAATTACCAAGTAATACAAAATCCTTTGATGTCTTTTTTTGGATTGCAATTGTATCATTTGTTCTTTGGATTTTAATTAAAAGATTCAAAAAGAAAAATGATGATTATGAAAAAATGATATTATTGTGGTCAGTTGGTGCAATTTTTAGCTTGTCGATAATTGTATTTTTCTATTTGAAATTATATACAACAGATACTACCGAAAAAAGAATTCAGAATCTCTTTAAATCTCCAAACGTGATGGTGGTTGAAGGGAAAATTTCTAATTTCGAAAGTTTCAGTCCGGCTTCTCGAAGAGGATGGGTAACCATAGAGAGATTTAGAGTAGATTCAATTAATTTTCAATATGAAGATGCTCTATTAGGGCGTTTTAATACTTTTACTAAAACAAATAACGGAATATTTAAAAATGGTCTGAATGTTAGGATTACTTATGGAAAAATGAGACATGAGATTTTAAAAATCGAAATTGCAAAAAAAACTTAGAATCTTAGCATCTCAGAACCTTAGCAACTTTATTTATAATAGTTGCGAAACCAAACTTTTTGCCATTCCCTTTTTAAAATCAAAAACGCAACTTGTTCAGCCAAAATTACCAAATCTGAACCATCAAGTTGTTTGATTTCGTTTTCTGGAACATCAATTATATAAAGTAGATTCAAATATTCAGCAAACTTGTACTGAATCATTCTGTAAATCTTTTCGTGAAGCTGAATTTTCAGTTCGTCGGGCGAAATGCTTAATGGAAAATCGATACCTTCATTGGCCAGATTAAAATCTTTATTGATCTGTTCAATTAAGTTTAGATATAAAGTCTCTGCTTGCGCTTGCGCTAATAAAGATTCGGTATTTGCTGGTGCTACAAACATGAGATTTTAGATTTTAGTTTTTTTTCTGAATACTGAAACTGAATACTGAACACTAAACTTTTCTTCCCATTAAATTTTCTCCGAAAGTTCTCAGAACGTCTTTCTTTTCAGAATTAATTTCCATTTTTTCTAAAGTTTCAAAAGCTTTAAAAGTGTACATTTCGATAGCTTCTTGAGTTGCTTTTGATGCTCCCGATTCGTTAAAAATTGCTTTGGCAGTTTCAATTTTCTCCGAATTATCTTCTAATTGTAAAGTAAATAATTGTTCTAATTCTGAGGCTTTTTCTTTAGAAGAAAATTCTAAAGCTTTTAAGTATAAATAGGTTTTTTTGTTTTCGATAATATCACCGCCAACTTGTTTTCCAAAAGTTTCCGGATCTCCAAAAGCATCTAAATAATCATCTTGAAGTTGAAAAGCTAAGCCTAAATTCAGTCCGAAATCATAAATTAAATCGGCTTCTTTTTCAGAAGTTTTGGCAACAATGGCACCCATTTTCATGGCAGCGGCAACTAAGACAGCTGTTTTATATTCGATCATTTTCAAATATTCCGGAATCGTAACGTCTTTACGAGTTTCAAAATCCACATCCCATTGTTGTCCTTCGCAAACTTCAAGAGCTGTTTTGCTGAATAATTTGGCAAGGTTTCTAAAAACATTTGGCTCGTATTGCTCAAAATACTGATAAGCCAAAATCAGCATCGCATCGCCAGAAAGAATACCGGTGTTTAAATTCCATTTTTCGTGAACCGTTACTTGTCCTCTTCGCAAAGGTGCGTCATCCATTATATCATCATGAACAAGAGAAAAGTTATGGAAAACTTCTACAGCCATCGCGGCAGGAAGTGCAGTAGCATAATCAGTATCAAAAACTTCAGCAGCCATTAAAGTTAAAACAGGGCGAATGCGTTTTCCGCCAAGTCCTAATATGTATTCAATCGGTTCATAGAGATTTACAGGCTCTTTGTGAATGTTTTGCTTTTTTAAATAATCAATAAAAAAATCCTGGTACTGACTAATATCGTGCATAAAATGAAAATCTGATTTACGAGCCTCAAAGATACAATTCAATTATGAATTATTTCCTGATAAATGTCAAATGCTGACAAACATTTAATGTTTAGGGGTAAAACAACTCAAAATTAATCCATTAAAAAAACAAAAAAAACTTGGAAACTTTTTTGGTATTCTCAGTTTCCTGTTTATATTTGCAGCGTTAATTGGAAACTCATAACACTAAAAAAGTTTCCATATCAAGTTTTTAATGATTTATAAACTTAATTAAATCAGGTTTTTATGAAAACAACATGGACTTTAGATTCAGCGCAATCAGACGTTTTATTAAAAATGAGACGATCAAGAACGGCTTATGTAGGAGGAACTGCCAATAAATTTGATGGTTATGTAAATATTGAAGATAATGAGATTGAAGATGCTTCGGTTGAATTCTCATTAGATATCAATAATAAAAATGAAAGTTTCCAATCAATCGATGCGTATTTACAACTTCAAGACTTTTTTGAAGAAGATGAACATCCAATAATCAGTTTCAAATCGACTTCATTTCAGAAAGTAAATCAGAATATTAATTTTTTCAAAGGAGATCTAACAATCAAAGATGTTACGAGAGTAGTAGAATTGGATGCAGAATTTCTAGGAGAGAATATGCACAACGGACAGAAAAAAGTTGCTTTTGAAATAAAAGGAAATGTGAAGCGTGAAGATTTTGGTTTAGAATACGGTTCTTTCAATCATGCAAATGGCGCAGCTTTAGGAAAAGACATCAAAATTATAGCAAATCTAGAATTTAGCATATAATTCTTACTAAATCAATAAATTAATGTAAAATTATTACAAATTAAACGGAAACTATTTTTTTTGATTTGAGTTTCCGAGGTATATTTGTAATGCAATTTGAGGAGTTTAAGATGAAAGAGAAAATAATTTCAAAAGCAAGCGAGTTATTTTTAAAGCTTGGTTTTAAGAGTGTTACGATGGATGATATTGCAGGTGAAATGTGTATTTCTAAAAAAACGATATACAAATATTTCTGCAATAAAGAGGTTCTGATCGAAGAAAGCACTTCAATGGTTCACGGACAAGTTCACGAAATTATGGATACCATTATTGCAAAGAATTATAATGCTATTCATGAAAATTTTGAGATTAGAGAAATGTTTCGTGACATGTTTAAAAACAACATTGATACTTCGCCAATTTATCAGCCCAAAAAACATTATCCAGAGATTTACCAAAATATCCTTTCTATCGAAATCGATCAATGTACAAAATGTTTTAGAGATAATATCGAAAAAGGAATTCGTGAAGGACTTTACAGAAGCGATCTAAATATTGAGGTTTATGTGAAGTTTTATTACACATTGGTTTTTCATATTAATGAAAATACGGTTTCTGAAAGTGAAGCTCAAAGAATAGAATTAGAAGCATTAGAATATCATACTCGTGCAATGGCTACTCCAAAAGGAGTCGAGGAATTAGAAAAGCAACTAAAAAGAATAAATAATTAATTCATCCAAATATATCCAAACGTCATTATTCTGAGTGAGGATGGAATAGTGGCGGTACTATCTCAAAATTTAAAAAAATAAATATTTAACTACTTATGAAAAGAATCCTTCTTATATTTTTGTGTGCCATTGGCTTGTCTGCCAACGCACAAACCACTTTAACTCTGAAAGACGCTGTCAATTATGCGCTTCAGAATAAAGCGGATGCAAAAAAAGCAAAACTTCAGGTTGAAAATAGTGAGTATCAAATTCAGGAAGTGCGTTCTAGAGCATTGCCTCAAATTAGTGCAAACGGAAACTTGACACATAATCCAATCATTCAGACAACTGTTATTGATGGTGCAGGATTTGGACAACCGGGAACTACAATTCAGGCAGCTTTTGGTCAAAAATGGACTTCTACTGCAGGGCTTTCTTTAACTCAAGCTATTTTTGATCAATCTGTTTTTACAGGATTAAAAGCGGCAAGAACTACACGCGAGTTTTACCAAATCAACGATCAGTTAACAGAAGAGCAAGTTATTGAGAGAGTTGCTAATAACTATTATTCTGTATATGTTCAGCAGGAAAGATTGATCCTTTTGGATAGCAATTATGTAAATACTACAAAAGTTCGTGACATCGTAAAAGGTCAATTTGACAATGGTTTAGCTAAAAAAATAGACTTAGATCGTATTGTGGTTAAAATGTCTAACATTGATACAGAACGTCAGCAAATTAAAAATCAGATTACTTTACAAGAAAATGCTTTGAAGTTTTACATGGGAATGCCAATTGAAACTCAAATCGTTTTACCAAAAGAAGAATTTGAAGTTGTTCCAGCTGCTTTAACTCAAGAGCCAAATATTGAAAACAGAACAGAATATCTACTTTTGAAAAAACAAGAAGAGCTTTTAGTTTTTAATAAAAAAGCTACTGAAGCTGCATATTATCCAACACTTTCTTTATCTGCAGGTTACAACTATATTGGTCAAGGTCCTGAATTTCCTTGGTTTGCAAAACCAGAAAAAGGAGTTTACTGGTCAGATTTCTCTGCGATTGCTTTAAACTTACACGTACCAATCTTTACAGGTTTTGGGACTCGTGCTAAAGTAAGACAAGCAGATGTTCAAATTAGAGAACTTCAAGAAGATATCAAAGACACTAAATTGTCACTTGATTTAGATTACAGAAATGCAATGGCTCAAATTGATAACAACTTGGTGACAATTGAAAATCAGAGAGAAAATATGCGTTTGGCAACTGAAATTCTGAGCAATACCAAAAACAATTATCTTCAAGGTTTAGCATCTTTAACCGATTTGCTAGACGCTGAAAATGCATCACTTGAAGCTCAAAATAATTATACTAGAGCAGTTTTAAATTATAAAATTGCCGAAATATCTCTAATCAAATCAAAAGGCGAACTAAAATCTCTTACTAAATAACAAATTATTACAATGAAAAAAATAATTATAACAATCGTAATCATAGTCGTGGCACTTGTCGGGATTAACTTCATTTTAAATAAGAATAAAGCTGAAAATGAAGGAAAAACTGCAATTGTAGCAGAAAAAAATGCGGCGGTTTCTGTAAAAGTAGCAACGGTAAAAACAGAAGATGTTAATCTTGGTTTTACTGCCAACGGAAACTTTGCACCAATTCAAGAATTGACTTTCTCTGCTGAAAAATCTGGAAAAGTAATCAGCGTTTTAGTAAAAGAAGGTGATTATGTGAGAGTTGGACAAACTCTTTTAACGGTAAGAGGTGATGTTATTAATGTAAATGCACAACAAGCTCAGGCTGTTTATCAAAATGCAAAAGCGGATTATGCGAGATACGAAAATGCTTTTAAAACTGGCGGTGTTACTAAACAACAATTAGATCAAGCAAAATTGGCTATGACAAATGCTCAGTCTAATTTAACTCAAGCAAATATTAATGTAGGAGATACTAAAGTAAAAGCTCCAATTAACGGATACATCAACAAAAAATATGTTGAGCCAGGATCTATTTTAGCTGGAATGCCTGCAACTGCTTTATTTGATATTGTAAACGTTTCTAAATTAAAATTGGCTGTTACAGTAAACGAAACTCAGGTAGCAAGTTTAAGATTAGGAAACACAGTAAATATTACTGCTAGTGTTTATCCTGATAAAACTTTCTCTGGAAAAATTACGTTCATTGCTGCAAAAGCGGATGCTTCTTTAAATTTCCCTGTTGAAATTGAAATTACAAACAACGCTAACAATGATTTGAAAGCAGGTATGTACGGAACAGCAAACTTTGGTTCAAACAACCAAAAACAAAACTTAAAAGTGGTTCCTAGAAATGCTTTTGTTGGAAGTGTAAGCAGTAATGAAATCTTCGTAGTAGAAAACAATGTAGCGAAATTGAAAAAAGTAGTTGCTGGAAGAATCTTAGGAGATAAAGTTGAAATCATTAATGGTTTAAATGATGGAGAAACTGTAATTGTTACAGGTCAAATCAACTTACAAGACGGAAATACAGTAGAAATTATTAAATAAGCAATAGGCTATAAGCAGTAAGCTTTAAGCATTAGACATACTTTGTCTGAAGCATAAAGCATATAGCCTAAAGCCTAAAGCCTAAAGCGAAAAAAAATGAAATTAGCCGAAATATCCATTAAACGTCCGTCGTTGGTAATTGTATTGTTTACAATTCTGACACTAGGTGGATTGTTCAGTTACAGCCAATTAGGCTACGAGCTGATCCCAAAATTTGAAACCAACGTAATTACGGTTTCTACTGTATATCCTGGAGCTTCTCCAAGTGAGGTTGAAAATACCGTTACAAAGAAAATTGAGGATGCGATTGCATCTTTGGAAAATATCAAGAAAATTGACTCAAAATCTTATGAGAGTTTATCTGTAGTATCGATCACATTAACATCAAATGCAAATGTTGATATTTCGATGAACGATGCGCAGCGTAAAATTAATGCCATTTTGAGTGATTTGCCAGATGACGCAGATCCGCCGTCTTTGACTAAATTCTCTTTGAGTGATTTACCAATTATGACGCTTGGAGCGAATGGTAAAATGGACGAAGCAGCTTTCTACGATTTGATCGATAAAAAGATTGCTCCGATCTTATCTCGTGTACAAGGGGTTGCTCAGGTAAACATTATTGGTGGTCAAGAGCGTGAGATCCAAGTAAATCTTGACGCTGTGAAAATGCAAGGTTACGGACTTTCAGTTCCTCAGGTACAACAGACTATTTTGAGTTCAAACTTGGATTTCCCTACTGGAAATATTCAAACTCGTAACCAAAAAATCTTAATCCGTTTAGCGGGTAAATATAAAAATGTTGAAGAATTAAGAAACTTGGTGGTTTCTTCTCAAAACGGAATTCAAGTTCGTTTAGGAGATATTGCTGACGTTCAGGATACACAAAAAATCGCGGAGAAAATTGCGCGTGTAGATCAAAAAAGTGCGATTGTACTTCAAATTGTAAAACAATCAGATGCCAATGCCGTAGCGGTAAGTGAGCAGTTGATTAAAACAATCAAAACATTAGAGAACGATTATAAATCGGCTCAATTGAAATTGGAAGTTGCAAAAGATAGTACTGTATTTACGTTAGAAGCAGCAGATTCTGTTGTACATGACTTGTTGATTGCGGTTATTCTGGTAGCATTTGTAATGTTGTTCTTCTTGCACAGTATTAGAAACTCATTAATCGTAATGGTATCTATTCCTGCTTCTTTAATTGCAACATTTATCGGAATCTATTTATTAGGTTATACGCTTAACTTAATGTCTTTACTTGGTTTATCTCTTGTGGTTGGTATTCTTGTGGATGACGCGATTGTGGTACTAGAGAATATTTATCGACACATGGAGATGGGTAAAAGCCGAATCCGTGCCGCTTATGACGGAACTGCAGAAATTGGCGCTACAGTAACTTCGATTACATTAGTAATTGTGGTAGTGTTCTTGCCAATTGCAATGAGTACCGGATTAGTATCAAACATTATTACACAATTCTGTGTTACGGTAATTATTTCAACAATGTTCTCATTATTGGCTTCATTTACCATTATTCCATGGTTGTCTTCTCGTTTTGGAAAATTAGAGCACATTGAAGGTAAAAATCTTTTCGGAAGAATTATTCTTGGATTCGAAAGCTACTTAACTCGTTTTACGGATTGGGTATCTAACTTACTAAACTGGTGTTTAGATCACTACATTAAAACAATTGTTGCAGTTGTAGTAATGTTTTTTGGAACAATCTTCTGGTTAATGGGAGGTGGATACATTGGAGGAGAATTCTTCGCATCATCTGATAGTGGTGAGTTCTTAGTACAAATTGAGATGCCAAAAGATGCTTCGCTAGAGCAGACTAACTTTATGACTCAAAAAGCTGAGGCATTCTTAAAAGGAGAAAAATATGTTTTCAGCCAAATTACAACGGTAGGTCAAACCAGTGAAGGTTTAGGAGCAGCTCAAGCTACAGCTTACAAAGCAGAGATTGACGTTAAAATGATCGAACAAAAAGATCGTACAGATGACGCCAACGTTTACGCTGCAAAAACAAAACGTAAACTGGAGAAAATTCTAGTTGGTGCCAAAGTAAAAACAGTTCCTGTAGGTATTTTAGGAACAGCAGAAGATGCAACTTTAGGTTTGATTGTAACTGGTCCGAACGTAGAAAGTGCAATGCAATTTGCAAAATTAGCTGAAGCTGAATTACGTACAATTCCTGGAACAACTGAGATTAAATTAACAGTTGAAGACGGAAACCCAGAGATTAACGTTCAAGTTGACAGAGATAAAATGGCTGCATTAGGATTAACGCTTCAAACAGTTGGTCTAACTATGCAGACTGCTTATAGCGGAAATACTGACGGTAAATATAGAGCTGGTGAATACGAATATGATATCAACATCAAATACAACGAATTTGATAGAAAAAACATCACAGACGTTAGTAACTTGATTTTCATTAACAATGCAGGACAGCAGATTAAATTAAACCAATTCGCAACAATTACAGAAGGTTCAGGACCAAGTAAATTGGAGCGTAGAGATAAAACAGCTTCTGTAACGGTACAAGGTCAGAACGTTGGGGTTCCAGCAGGAACGATCGTTCAACAATGGCAGGCAAAATTAGACAAATTGAAAAAACCAGTTGGAGTTAATTACATCTGGGGTGGTGACCAAGAAAACCAATCTGAAGGATTTGGTACTTTAGGAATCGCATTATTAGCCGCTATTATCTTGGTTTACCTTGTAATGGTTGGATTATATGACAGTTTCGTTCACCCGTTTGTTGTATTGTTCGCAATTCCGCTTTCGTTCATTGGGGTTTTATTTGCACTGGCATTAACCAACAATACTTTAAACATCTTTACCATTTTAGGGGTCATCATGTTGATTGGTCTGGTGTGTAAGAATGCGATCATGCTTGTCGATTATACGAATCAGCGAAGAGCAGCTGGAGAATCAATCAGAAATGCCTTGATTCAAGCAAACCACGCTCGTTTACGTCCGATCTTGATGACAACAATTGCGATGGTATTTGGTATGTTCCCAATTGCATTAGCTTCTGGAGCTGGAGCAGAATGGAAAAACGGATTAGCTTGGGTAATTATTGGAGGTTTGATCTCTTCATTATTCCTTACGTTAATTGTAGTTCCTGTGATCTATGACATTATGGAGAAAATTATTAGAAAATTCTCTAAAGGAGAAAAAATCGATTACGAAGCCGAAATGGTTGCCGATTATACGCCAACAGAATTAAGCGAAGACGGTTTCAATCCAAAACACACTCATTAATAGTTTTAATTTTTGATAGTGAAATTCTGAACCCGAATTCAGAATTTCCAAATGAAAAATCCCAGATTCCTTCAATTGGAATTTGGGATTTTTTTTTGATTACGAATAGAAAAATTTCACGCAGATTTTACAGATTTGTAGCAGATTCAATTAGAAAAAGATCTGCGTTCATTAGCTTAAATCTTTTTTAAATCTGCGTGAAAAAAATAGCACTTTCAATTGGAATTTGGAATTTGAACTTTGGAATTTAAGCCTTGAGATTCGGGATTTTTTTATTCTTAATCGAAAAATATGTTTATTTGCATCACCTTACTAAAATAACTATGTTACAAAAAGATAAATCTGCAGCCATTGGTTTTATTTTCATAACCATGTTAATTGACATTACAGGATGGGGAATTATTATTCCTGTAGTACCAAAATTAATTGAAGAATTAATTCACGGAGATATTAGTGAAGCCGCAAAAATAGGAGGCTGGTTAACTTTCGCTTATGCGATAACTCAGTTTGTATTTGCTCCAGTAATTGGAAATTTGAGTGATAAATTCGGGAGAAGACCCATTATCTTAATTTCGCTTTTCGGATTTTCATTAGATTATATTTTATTGGCATTTTCGCCAACAATCGTTTGGCTTTTCATCGGAAGAATTATTGCAGGAATAACTGGTGCAAGTATTACGACAGCTTCAGCTTATATTGCAGACGTGAGTACACCAGAAAACAGAGCAAAAAATTTCGGATTAATTGGTGCGGCTTTTGGACTAGGATTTATTATCGGTCCAGTTATTGGCGGTTTATTAGGACAATACGGAGCTAGAGTTCCTTTTTATGCCGCAGCAGTTTTATGCATGTTGAATTTTCTTTACGGATTTTTCATTCTTCCTGAATCACTTAAAAAAGAAAATCGTAGACCTTTTGATTGGAAACGTGCCAATCCTGTAGGAGCAATTTTAGGTTTGAGAAAACATCCAACTTTAATTGGTTTAATCTCAGCGATATTTCTTTTGTATGTAGGCTCTCACGCGGTACAAAGCAATTGGAGTTTCTTTACCATTTATCAATTCAATTGGGATGAAAGAATGATCGGAATTTCATTAGGAATCATTGGTTTATTAGTCGGCGTTGTGCAAGGAGGATTGATTCGTTACATCAATCCAAAATTAGGAAATGAAAAAAGCATTTACATCGGTTTGGCTTTATACACTCTCGGAATGCTATTATTTGCTTTTGCAACAGAAAGCTGGATGATGTTCGTGTTTTTAATTCCGTATTGTCTTGGCGGAATTGCAGGGCCAGCTTTACAATCTGTTGTAGCAAGTAAAGTAGATCCAACCGAGCAAGGAGAAATTCAAGGAACTTTGACTAGTTTAATGAGCGCTTCTTCTATTATTGGTCCGCCAATGATGGCGAATACATTTTACTTTTTTACTCATAACGATGCGCCTTTTAAGTTTGCCGGAGCACCATTTATTTTAGGTGGAGCTTTAATGTTGTTGAGTACAGTTGTAGCTTATTTTTCTTTGAAAAAGCATTCAGTGCCAAAAACAGAAATTGATAATCAAGAAACTATATAAAAACTAAAAAAAACTCCAGAGGTATAGGTCAAGCAATAGTCAGCTTCGGAGAAGCGATATATTTATAGAAATCGTATTAATATTAATTACGAAGCTCCAGCGGAGCGACATATTTTTAACGAAACTATTTCGCTCCGCTGGAGCTCCTTTATATCGATGATTAAATTTCTATAAATATTTTGCTCCGCTGGAGCAGTTTTACATAAAAATAGGTTTGTCTAAAAAGTGAGACAAACCTATTTTTTATTATTTGGAATTTGGAATTTGGAATTTGGAATTTGGAATTTGGAATTTTTTCTATTTAAGGTACAAATAATGATTAAAATAATCAATAATCGCTTTTCCTTCCAACAAAACATCAGCACCAATAATGCCATGAACAGGTTTGGCTTTAAAAGATTCTAAGGCTTCATTGACATGCGAAAGATCAAAAATAACGATACTAAAATCTTTATTTTTCCAGCTTCCTAATTGAAGTTTGTTTTGAGAAGAAATCTGCGTTGCCATTCCGGTTGCGCCAGCGCCAGAAGCTTTTGTTTTGGAGTTTTTTGCCGATAATTCAAAACGCTCAATGCTTTCAAATCCGATGCAAGTGTTGGATGCTCCGGTGTCTAAAATAAAATTTCCAGAAATGCCATTAATCTTGGCTTTAATCTGCAAATGCTGTGTTTTAGTAATTTTGAACTTTATTTTTTTATAATTCCCTTTTTTGAGAATCTCGTGAAGATTTTCCATTTCTGTACTGATTGAATCCCAAAAATAAGCCAATTACAATCAATACACTAACAATATATGGGATATAATTTGCTGATTTTTCTTCTGTAGCAATAGATCCGTAATAAACGAAAGAACTCCAATAATAAGGAGATTTTTTAGCATTCGGAATCGATTTATCATTTAAATAATCTCGTTTTGCATTTGTATTGGCTTCAAAATAAGAAACATCATTTTTAATATTTTTATAAAAATCGGACATAAAAACCGAAGTCGTAAAATCATTCACTTTCCATAAAGAGAACAATAGATTCTGTGCACCAGCAAACTGAAAACCTCTTGCAACGCTCATTGCGCCTTCTGCTTTATACAGTTTTCCAATTCCAGTTTCGCAAGCGCTCAAAACCACTAAATCTGGATTAATATGCAGATTATACAATTCAGAATACAGAATTTCCTGATCATAAAACTTAATACTCGCTGGAGTTTCAATATCGCCAGAAGAAGCGTGCGTGCTCAAATGTAAAATAGAAAAACTGGCAGCATTGTTTTTAAAATTTGAAAAACTGGCTTGAGAATTTTCTAAATATTTCCCTTTAAAATTACTCTGTATAGATGCTAATTCTTTCTTCGAATAACGCAATTCAAAAGGTGTTTTTTCGAAAACTGGAAAAATACCTAAAACTGTTTTTTTGGATCTGGAAACAGGTTTAGAATTCAGATAAATATTTGCCGAAGTATTGTATGCGATTTTAAAATCGTTCATTAAATAATTCATTTTCGCAAAATTCGTCGTATTCGATTCTCGGGTAATTAAAGTCTCAAAAGGAAGAAAACTCAAAATTCCGTCAGGCACAATGATGAGGTTTTTATAGTTTAAATTTGATGGTAATTTTAATAAATCATAGACGTTTTTTCCATAATAATTATATCCCGCAATGTCGTTTGTGATGGCATCTGCAGTTCTGAAGTAATCAACAAACCTCAAAATTCTGGGAATTGAAGCATCAGTAACGTCAAAATGATTTAATTGAATTTGATTATTTTGTAAGGTGAAATAATATAGGTATTCAGCACCCATAAAATAATAAATCATAATGGCTTTCTCTTTTTCTAACTTGGAAGTGATTGCTTTAAAATTGAAATTCTCAGCAATTGAATTTGGATTTTCAGATTGAATTTTCTTTAATGAAAGCATCAATTCATTTTGCTTTTTTATAGCCGAATTTATGTTTGAAATGTTAGCCGAACTCCCTTTTTGCTGTTCTTTTAAAATCGAATTATTGGCATTTTGAAATTCTTGCAAAAGCTGTTTTTCTTCTGCAGAAGCTGTTTTGATATTTGAAAGATGACGCTTTAAAATTCCCGATTTTGTTTTTTCTGCCAATTGAAAAGCTTCTTCTAAATATTGAATTTTATTTTCCTTTTTATACAATTTGTCATAAATCGAGAGACACTTTTCAGTACGATTTCTAGCACGAATTTGTGAAATGATTTTAGAGTTTTCATATACTAAACCGCTCATCAATAAGTTTTCAATATGAAAAGAAAGTTTATAACCTTCAAGTGCTTTTTTAAGTTGGTTTTGGTTGGCAAAAATTGCCGCTTGTAAATCCAAAATATCCATTAAAACAGTTTCTGCATATAATTCATTTTCAGTTGGAAGAATGTTTTCGGAAACATAACTCGGAATTAAAATTTTAAAAGCTCTAGTGGTTTGCTGGGTGCTTTCAGCATATTTTTTTTCATCAAAAAGCAATAATGCTTTTTCATAATACAGTTTGGCAATTTTTCTTGGTTGCTGATTTGGAATTTTAAGGAAGAGTTCTGTTGCTTTTTCGAAATAAGAATCGGCAATTTTAAATCGGTGTGTTTGTCGGCTTACATTTGCAAGATTTCGATAAGAATTGGATAAATTTTCCAAATGATCTTTATCGTTTTCCAAATATTTTACAGCAGTTTTAAAGGCGTTTTCAGCTTTTTTATAAAGCTCCTGGGTCATCAGATTTCCTTTAAAAAGCAAATAATTATTGCCTAAATTATTCAGTAAAATCCCTTTCTGAGAGTTTGATAGTTTTTCTGTTTTTAAAGTGTTTTCTAAAAGCGAAATGGCTTCAATAATCCGCCCTGTATTTTGATACACATTCGATAAATTCAAAATCGCTGCTATTTTTTGCTCTTCATTTTTTTCCTGATTAGCAATAAAAAAATACTGTTTTATAGTATTTTCCGCGCTGTCATAATCACCTAAAACAGTATATAAATTGCCTAAAGGTTTTAGGCAAAATTCAATTATATCATAATTAGAAAGTTTGTTTTTCTGATAAATCTGCCAAGCTTTTTCATAACTAGAAATCGCATTTTGAGTTTGTCCAAACTGATTTTCATAATACGCTTTATTGCAGTTTAAAATAACAATCGCTAATAATTCGTCTTTAGTTTTTGGTTTTGCGCTTTTCCAAAAATCACTTTCAATGTTTTTGAGATTTTGTAACGCTTTCGCGGAAGGATTTGCGGTAAAAATATCGACAGCATTATATATTTTATCTTCCTGACTTTGCCCGAAAACATTCAGGCTCAGAAAAAGAAAGATTAAAATATACAGTTGATAATATTTCATACGCAAATAAGATTATCTATATAGTGTCAGTCTGAGCGAAGTCGAAGACCTTTTTCGTGACAAAGCCTTCGACTCCGCTCAGGATGACAGTTGTATTACATAAGACAATGTAGGTAATATGAACTTACATTACTTATATGGTGAAAAAAAACTAAAACTTCCAAATTCCATAAACCTGAAAATAATTAAAATTCTGTTCAAAATTAATCACATAACGAGCGCCCAAACTCGGACCAATTCTGGCAAAACCAGCTGTCAAATCCAATAAAAGACCTATTTTAACATCCGTAAAACTGTTTTTTATTTTATTTGAACTAGTTTCCGAACTAATCAAAAAGTTCTCTTTATCGCCTTCGTAAGTATCTATTTTAATCGTCTGATTTTGTTCTGAAGAAACATTCACATTCGCCTGAATTCCAGCGCCAACTCCAATATAATTATTGATGTTATATCGAATTAAAACCGGAACTTCCCAATTGATATTTTTATTTTCGGTCGAAGTTGTGGTGCGAACCAACTGCCTTGTTCCGTTGGCGTTGGTATTAAATGCATCCGTAACATTTACATCGCTGTTGTATTGATTTAAAGCATTTACCCATTCTACCTGCCAATAAAAACGATACGATTTAAAAGGCGAAAGCGTTGCTCCCACAAAATAACTCGTCGATTTATCTAAATCTGGATAAAAGTTATAACCCGCTTTTGCGCCAATAGAAATTCCAGGCATAAATCGAGTTGTGGCATAATTGGTAATTATTGGTTCATTTTTATCAAAAATAATGGCAGTTCGGCTTTTGGTTTTTACTTTATGAAAGTCTTCGCCAAACTTCATCGAATATTTTACAAAACCTTTTGTAGAATCTTTTTCATGAACATTTTTCTGTTCACTTCCAGGAAGATAAATATTTTTGAACGTAAAAATAATCTGTTTCTGTTTGATAATTGTATCGAGACAACTTACCGTTGGTTCTTCGCCTTTTGGACAAATTGGACATTCTGGATACATGCTTTCAATTTGGAAAGTCTTTTTGTCGAACATATCAGGAACATCGGTTTCTAAACGAATTTTTCGTGCCGGACCTTCACCATTATTTTGAAAACGTGTTTTAAAATTCACTCTTTTAAAGCGAACCAATCTATAATTCATAAATCTTCCATTAGATCCCATTTTGTTCGGATCGTGAGAAGTTACAATTTCCATTTCCAGATTTTTTACTTTATGGTTTTTATAACTTCTATTTGGAACAAAAATACCGCGCATCGTAACTGTTGCACTAGTATCTTTAATCATTTCTGGAGTGGTTTTGAAAGTGTAAAAAACATTTCGAGTTTCGCCGGGATTGGCATCATCAAATTCTAAAACAGAAACATTATGATAGGTTTTATGGGCATCTAAAAGCGATGCGTCTAAATCTTCTTCGGTTGTTGTATTTCTATATTTTTTGGTTTTGAAATTCCCTTCGGCGGAAGCTAGAAAATTATTCGAATCATTAAGATCATCAACGGAAGCGACCAAATTTTCTTTTACTTCGCGTTCTCCTGCATAAGTTCTGAAATCGCTCAATTCGAAATTGTTGTGTTTGAATTGCTTTTCATTATAAAACAAATAAAGCTTTCCGCTCGAAACATAATTTTCCAGATTTTGATAACCCACTACGACTACCATTTCCTGTTCTGGAATCGGATCACAGTTCTTAATAATAGCAAAGCCATTCTGATCTGCAATCGAAGCAATGTCTTTATAATTGTTATCTGTAATGTCATTTACAGCCACTTTTTTCGGACGTGTTGCAGGTGGTTTTCCATTGTCGTAATTATTCGTTACGGCAAGTCTTGTGGTATAAGTTCCCTTGTTTTTATAAACATGTTTTGGTTCGGCTTCTTTGCTGTAATGACCATCGCCCAATTCCCATAAATAAGAATAACTTGGTTTTGGCGCACCCGCAATCGGAATCAAAGGCGGTGTTTCTGGTTTATAAGAAACCTGATTTCCGTTTTGAATAAAACTAATATTGGCTCTTCGGGTTATGGTGTCTTTTACTTTGGTTTGTCCAATAGCGCAGATGCTGAATAAAATAAAGAAAATAGACAGTTGTGGTTTCATAACTAGATAGTTTTGGGATTCTAAAATGATCAAAATCAATTTAAAACGTGATTAAATGTAAAAAGAAGTGATGAGAAAATCATCACTTCTTCTTAAAAAAAGCATTTGTAAGTTACTGAATGGCATTAATTGCAGCAACCAATTGAGCTTCGGTACCGACTGTTGTTTCGGCTAAAGTAAAGGTGTAAACAGCATTTGCAGTCGTTGTTACTCCTTTTATTGCATATCTCCAGTTGCCATTGTCTTCTGTTGCGAAAATAATGTGGCAAGCAAGACCAACCGGAATCTGACCGTAGTGTTCGCTAAATAATCCTTCGGCAGTATAAGTGTCCAATTTTGCCAATGCATTTGTTCCTTCGCCATCATAAGAAAGATAAACGGCGCTGTTAGTGTTATTATAACCTTCAGGAACATCAACTAAGATTGTTGTTTTTGGTCTTGGATCGCTGTAAAAACGGTCTACGTTTGTCCAGCCAAAATTTCCAAAAGTTACATAATAATTGTTTCCTTCGCCTTGAACGCCACCTTTTCCGTCTGCGCCTCTGGCATCTTTCCAAGCCAATTCACCATCTTCATCAATAACTCCAGTCCATAAAGTCATTAAATTATCGTAACCGTCTGTTAATGCAGTTGGAACAATCATGCTTAACGAACACGATGTTTTTAATTCGACTCCCCCCTGAGTTGCTTTGATGAAGAATTCACCACCCGAAATCAATAAGTTTTTCTTTCCGTCGGGCATAATTCCCATTGTTGGTTTGTTAGTAACTAACATATTTCCTTTGTCAAAAAGCTCAATAAATTCAATATCAACTTGACCTGTTACTGCATTTCCATTTTTTGTTAAACAATCTCCGTTAATGTAAAGCTTTACACCCTTTGCTGATGTTAGCGTAACTACACCGTTTCCGGCAGTCATTGTAAAATTTTGAGTATTTCTTTTTACACCTTTTTCACTAATGCTTTTAAAAGCGGCTGCTGTTGGAGGAGAAAGTTTAATATCATCTCCATCTGTATTATCACAGCTTGCGAAAGTTGTCATTGCTAATATTAAAAGTCCGATTTTTTTAAAATTTGTTTTCATAATTTCTAGTTTTTATAAATCTGGCTTGATTGTTTTCAAGTAGTTTTTCAGATTTGGTTATTAATTATATAGTTAAATCAATTTGGGTTTTACTTTGTTACCCCTGTTTTCAAAAAATATTTTTAAAGGCTTTTATATCGTTATATCAATTGGGTAAAAAATTTGTTACCCATGTTTTTGGATTTTTTTATTTAAGCCGAAAGACATTTGTCTTCAAATAAATTTCCGTCTTCATCAACGGCAACTAAAATGTCTTTTTTACGAGAGAAATTTAGAATCAGATAGATCCAGACAATAACCCAAAAACCTAAAGTCATTAAACTGATGAATAAATGCAGTGCATGGTTGAGTTCTTTTTTTTCTTTAGATAAAACCACATATGGCAGTTTCTCATTATGTTCTGTAACAACAAAACCATTTCGGGTTTTAGCGGCGATTATTTCGTAAAATCGGTCAAGATTTTTTTCGTTGGTTAAGGAATAACTTTTCATTTCTTTTAATTTTTTATGAGTTTTTAAAAGACTTTTATTTTGATAGATACAATTGATTGCAATATTGTTACCCTTCGTTTTTGAAATTTTTTGAGATACTTTTTTTAAATTAGCTGTAAAATGTCTTTTTATGAGTCAAAATAAAATTCATCCTGATCAAAAATATATCGACGGACTTGCCGCAAACGACTCGGTTGTTATTGAGATGATCTACAAGAAATTTGCTCCAAAAGCAGTTCTTTTTATAACCAATAATTCGGGAGATAAAGATCAGGCGCAAGATGTGATTCAAGAAGTCTTGATCTTGCTTTTTAATCAGGCGAAAGCCAATAAACTACAATTAACTTGCCCGTTTGATGCGTACTTTTTTCTTTTGTGTAAAAGACGCTGGTTAAACGAATTAAAAAAATCATCTAATAAAGGGGTAACAATTTATGAGAATGTAGTATCTATTAATGAATCTGCCCACGAACTGATTGCACAAGCCGAAGAATTTGATGAAAAACAGAAACTTTTTGATTCTATGTTTCAGAAATTGGGAGAAAAATGCCAGGAAGTTTTAAAACTCAGTTTTACATTAAAATCGATGGAAGAAGTGGCCGAAAAACTCAATGTGACTTACGGTTATGTTCGAAAAAAGAAATCGTTATGCGTAGGACAGCTGACAGAGTGGATTCAGGAAGCGAAAAATTTTAACTCTTTAAAAAACAATTAGTCATGAACGAAGAACGCTATATATTATTTGACCAGTATCTTCAAGGCGAACTGACCGTTGATGAAAAAAACAATTTTGAGAAACAATTATCTGAAGATCCAACATTGGCATCGGCATTTGAGAGTTTTAAAGAAATGCATTTTCAACTAGATAATAAATTCGGAAAAGAAGCAGAAAGAGAAATTTTTACTGAAAATCTGACTCGAATTTCTGATAAGTATTTCAATAAAAAGAAAACCAAAGTCGTTTCGCTTAAACCATGGTATTTTGCCGCAGCAGCTTCTGTTACCATTATGTTCGGATTGTTTTTCTTTGATTATAACCATTATCCAAATTTTGAAGATTACAATCATCCAGAAAGTGCCTATTTTACAGAAAGAAGTGTTTCTGAAGAAACATTGAAAAAAGCAGAAAATGATTTTAATGGAAAAAGATATGAAAAGGCAATTCCGCTTTTTGAAAGCATTTTAAAAGAAAATAATTCACCAGAAATTAAATATTTCTACGGAGTTTCATTATTGCAAGTAAGTAAATATGTAAAAGCCGAAACGATTTTTAAAGAATTAGAATCTGGAAATTCTGTCTTCAAAGAAAAAGCAAAATGGAATCTGGCTTTATCTAAATTAAAACAGGGGAAATACAAAGAATGCAAGGAGATTTTGCAGACTATTTCTCAGGATTATGAAGATTATGATGAAGTAGAACATTTACTAGAAGAATTGGAATAAATCTTAAAAAATAAAAAAATTTTATCCCATTGTGGAAAACCTCAATCGAATTTGGAATTTTAGTTCTAAATTCGATTTTATTTTTATAAGAATTGCCCCAAAAACAATTTAAACTTAACTCAATCGACTGATGCAAAAAGTTATTTTATTAATTCTTATTTTTCTGTCTCAAGTTATTTTTAGTGCTCCTAAAATAACTGAAACAGAAAAGCTTGCGTCAACTTGCAAGGTTTGGGGATTTTTGAAATATTATCACCCAGAAGTTGCTGGAGGTAAAGTCAATTGGGACGATCAGCTTTTGGAGAAATTACCTAAAATAGAAAAAGCACAAACCAAAGAAGAGTTCTCTTTAATCTTAGAAAATTGGATCGATGAACTTGGTCCAGTAAAAGAAATTGCGCCAATTACGGTTTCAAAAGATGTAAAGTATTTTGATAAAAATTTCGATTTAAGCTGGTTTAATGATAAGTTGTTCTCTAAAAGACTTTCAAAGAAATTAAAATTTATTGAAGAAAACAGATTTCAAACTACCGAAGAATTCGGGCCTGATTTTGATGGTTTTAAAAATCACAAAAACTATTTTGACCTTAATTATGATGCTAAAGATTCAAGAATCTTAATGCTATTTACGTATTGGAATGTCATCGAATATTTTTTTCCTTATAAATATAAAATGAATCAAAATTGGAATAAGACTTTAGAAGAATCTTTACCCTCTATTTCTATTGCCAAAAATATGGATGAATTTTTATTAGCAATGAAAAAAATGTCAACTCAGTTAAATGACGGCCATGTTATGTTTCATATTTATCCATCGTTAAGTTTACCGTCACCAGCGAAGCATTATTTTCCGGCAACGGGCAAAATAATAGATGAAAAACTTGTTGTTACAGAGATTTTAGGTGATAGTCTGGCAGACGCATACGACATTAAAATAGGAAATGTTATTACCAAAATAAATGATAAATCGATCAAAGATTATATTGAAGAAAGCAGAAGTTTGGTAAGCGCTTCAAATGAGGCGTCTTATTTAAATAAGGTCGTAAACCCTATTCTTACCTCATATTCTGAAAATGTAAAAGTAGAATTTTTAAAAGACGGAAAATACGAAACAAAACAAATGGTTTGGTTTAATTATCATGATTCCCACCGAAATGAATTTAAAAAAGGAGCTCAGAAAAAGAAAGACAAATTTAAGCTTCTAGATAATAATATCGGTTATGTTGATATGGGAGTTATAAAACAAAGAAATATTCCGAATATGATTGCGTCTTTAAAAGAAACAAAAGCCATTGTTTTTGATATGAGAAATTATCCTCAGAATACTTGGAAGGAGATTTCAGATTTCATAAATCCAGAAGAAAAGAAATTCGCTATTTATACCTATCCATATTTAAATTATCCGGGAAAATATGAATGGAAAGAAGGAGTAAAAGCTGGATTTGATAATAAAAATAATTACAAAGGTAAAGTAGTCGTATTGGTTAATGAAGATTCTTTCAGCCAGTCAGAATGGACGGCAATGAGTTTTCAAACGGCTGGCAATACAACAATTATAGGAAGTCAAACTGCCGGAACAGACGGAAATGTTTTTGAATTTGATTTTCAAGGATTTCATACAGGATTTTCAGGAATTGGCGTTTATTATCCAGATGGACGCGAAACACAAAGAATTGGCATTATTCCTGATATAGAAATAAAACCAACTATAAAAGGCATTCAGGAAGGAAAAGATGAGGTTTTAGATCGTGCTTTATTATTTATAGAAACAGGTAAATAATTATTAGTTCAAATTTATCAAATTGGGGAACGAAGGATCACACTAGTTAATTTGCGGAAAAAATGGGGGTTTTCTTTGCGAAGCTACTTGTGAGGTTCTTCGTTCCTCAAGAGGGTAAAAATTTAGTTTTTAATTTGTTGACCTTTGTGAAAGTTTGAAACTTTGACAAAGGTTTTTTCTTTTTTAGAGATCAAATAAAAATAAAAATCGGTTATATCTGCGTCCCGTAATCTCTACAAAATTGGTATTCTTTTAATATTGTCGTAATTTTGACAGCTTTAAAATTATACCATTGAATTCAACACCAATTATTACCGATACCCACACGCACTTATATTCTGAAGAATTTGATCAGGATCGTGATGAAATGATACAGCGCGCTATTAATGCCGGAATTACCCGTTTTTTTATTCCTGCAATAGATGCCGCAGCGACGCAATCTATGTACGATTTAGAGAAAAATTATCCCGAAAATGTCTTTTTAATGATGGGTTTACATCCCACTTACGTGAAAGATAATTATCTGGAAGAATTGGCGCATGTTGAAAACGAATTGGCAAAGAGAAAATTCTACGCTGTTGGCGAAATCGGAATCGATTTGTATTGGGATAAAACGCATTTAAAAGAACAGCAAATTGCTTTTAAAAGGCAAATTCAGCTAGCAAAACAATACAAATTGCCAATTGTAATTCATTGCAGAGAAGCTTTTGATGAAATCTTTGAAGTTTTAGAAGAAGAAAAATCCGAAGATTTGTTTGGGATTTTTCATTGTTTTTCAGGAACTTTAGAACAAGCATTACAAGCGATTTCCTATAATATGAAATTAGGAATTGGCGGTGTTGTAACTTTCAAAAACGGAAAAATTGATCAGTTTTTAAATCAAATTGATTTGAAACATATCGTTTTGGAGACAGATTCTCCTTATTTAGCACCAATTCCGTATAGAGGAAAACGAAATGAAAGCAGTTATTTAGTCAATGTAATAGCTAAATTAAGCGATATTTATGGTGTTTCTGCAGAAGAAATTGCGGAAATAACAACACAGAATTCAAAGGACGTTTTTGGGATTTAACCCTAGCCTTACAAAACTTTAATTTTTTTTTTGTTCTTTTGCCCACTTAAACCCAAATAAATAATGCAGAGATTTGATGCCATTCGACCGTTTTATGATTCCGAAATAAATGAAGCCCTTCATGATGTTGTAAATCATCCTATGATGAAAACCATGATGAACTTTACTTTTCCGGAAGTAGAAGATGAGGTTTGGAAGGAACAATTGAAGAAAACACATTCTATTCGTGATTTTCAATGCAATTTTATTTATAATACAATCCAAAAAGTTTTAGAAAAAAGCTCAGAAGGATTAACAACTTCAGGTTTTGAAAAACTAGAACCAAATACTTCCTATTTGTTTATCTCGAATCATAGAGATATTCTTTTAGATACAACATTATTAAATGTATGTTTGTTCGAACATGGTTTAGTAATGACAGCTTCGGCAATTGGTGATAATTTGGTTAAAAAAGCCTTCTTAGCAACACTAGCAAAGCTAAATAGAAACTTTTTGGTTTTAAGAGGTTTAACACCTCGCGAAATGCTTCAAAGTTCTAAACTTCTTTCTGAATATATGGGGCAATTATTGCTTCGCGAAAATCGTTCGGTTTGGATTGCACAAAGGGAAGGAAGAACAAAAGATGGAAACGACGAAACCAATCCAGGCGTTTTAAAAATGATTGGAATGGGTTCTGATGAAGAAAATCTAATGGATTATTTTAAGAAATTAAAAATCGTTCCGGTTTCTATTTCTTACGAATACGATCCAACTGACGTTTTGAAAATGCCACAATTAATGGCAGAAGCCAACAACGAAGTTTACGTAAAAGATAAAAATGAAGATTTCATGACCATTTTGAGTGGTATCATGGGAACTAAAAAAAGAATCCATATTTCTGTTGGGGATGTTTTAGACACAGAAATCGATCAGATTGTGGCAGAAAATGATAATGTAAACAAACAAGTTCAGGCTTTGGCGCAAACAATTGATGACGTTATTTTGAAGAACTACCAATTGTGGCCAACTAATTTTATTGCTTACGATATTTTAAACGAAACAAATCGATTTGCTGATAAGTATAAAGAAAGCGAGAAATCACTTTTTGAACGTCGTTTAGAAATGAGAATAGGAAGCGATAATCCTATTACAAGACAAGGATTCTTGGCTATGTATGCCAATCCGGTTGTCAATAAATTAAAATACCAAGATGTCATCTAAAGCTAAAATACTTCTGATTTATACCGGAGGAACTATCGGTATGAGCAAAGACTTTGAAACGGGCGCGCTTAAAGCGTTCAATTTTGGTAAATTAATTCAGAAAATTCCAGAAATTAAGCAATTGGACTGCGAAATTGAATCTATTTCATTCGAACATCCAATTGATTCTTCTAATATGAATCCTCAGATGTGGACAAAAATCGCCACGATTATTGAGGAAAATTACGCTTCTTTTGATGGATTTGTGGTTCTTCACGGCTCAGATACTATGTCGTATTCTGCTTCTGCATTGAGTTTTATGCTTGAGAATTTAGCAAAACCAGTTGTGTTTACAGGCTCACAATTGCCAATTGGAGATTTACGAACAGATGCAAAAGAAAACCTGATCACAGCAATTCAGATTGCTTCACTTTTAGAAAACGGAAAACCAGTTATTACAGAAGTTTGCTTGTATTTTGAATACAAATTATACCGCGGTAACCGAACTTCTAAAGTAAATGCGGAACACTTTAGAGCTTTTACAGCACCAAATTATCCTGAATTGGTAGAATCTGGTGTTCATTTAAAATTAAATAAACATTTATTTCTTCCGATAAATAAAGATTCAAAACTCATCGTTCATAAAAACTTAGATAATCATGTTGCGATTATCAAAATGTTTCCTGGAATGAGCGAAATTGTTTTGGCATCAATTCTCGAAACTAAAGGTTTAAGAGGAATTGTTCTAGAAACCTACGGTTCTGGAAATGCCCCAACCGAAGATTGGTTTTTAAACTTAATCGAAAAAGCCATCAAATCTGGAATGCACATTGTAAACGTAACACAATGTTCAGGCGGAAGTGTAAATATGGGACAATATGAAACCAGTACGGCTTTAAAATCTCTTGGAGTTATCTCAGGAAAAGATATTACTACAGAAGCAGCGATTACAAAATTGATGTATTTGCTTGGGCATAATATTTCGCAAAACGAGTTTAAAGATATTTTTGAAACTGCTCTTAGAGGGGAAATTTCTTAAAAATAAAATTCCAATATTAAAATTCCAAATTCCAAAAAACTTTGTGGCTAAGAACTTTGTCGAAGTTTTAAACTTTGACAAAGTTGTACACGTATGATTGTCATAAAATGACAAGATTGTAGATAATTGGAATTTGGAATTTTTAATTTTTAATATTTGAATTTCCTTTTAATTATTAGAATTTCTATAAGTAACTGGACAGCTTTCCAATTCTTCAGTTTCTTTATGTTTTTTGTAATACACATAAACCAAAACCGAAAGAATACAAATAATTCCCTGAATAGCAACTGTAGCTCTTACGCCAAGCGAATGAGAAACATAGCCAATAATTAAACTTCCAACAGGAATCATTCCTTGATACGCCATCATAAAATAGCTGATACTTCTAGAACGCATATTGACAGAACTGTGTGTCTGAATGTAGATATTGATAGATGAAGTTTGGCCCATCATTCCGATTCCGCTCAAAGTCATACAGATAAGAGCAATAGTGATACTGTTTGAAACGGCTAAAATAATTACGCTGAAACCAAGAAGCAAACTAGCAGCAATCATTAATTTACTCATGTTTTCTGCAGATTTTAGATTGGCTAAATAAACAGCAGATAAAACGGAACCAATTCCGGCGGCACTTTCGAACCAACTGAAGGTTTCGGCATTTCCGCTAAAAATATCTTTTGCAAAAACTGGCATTAAAGTATTGAAGGAAATAACAAATAAACTACTGCAAGTAAGCATCATAAGCATTCTTGCCATTTCGGTCTCTTTTTTTACATATTCCAAACCTTCTAAAAGGTCGTCGAGCATATTAAGTTTGTTTTCGGCTTTAATATGCGGAGTTAATTTCATAAGCAATAATGAAATTAAAACTGGAATGTAACTCATGAAATTTCCAATAAAACAAATGTCTTCTCCGTATTCGTGCAGAATAATTCCCGCAAGTGCAGGACCGGCGATACGAGCAAAATTGTTCATTGTTGAATTCAGCGCAACTGCATTTGGAAGATCGTCTTTATTATCGACAATATCAATCATCATGGTCTGGCGGCAAGTCATATCAAAAGCATTAATAATTCCTTGAATAAGACTCAAAGCCAAAATAAAATTGATATTGTATATTTTAAAGTAAATCAGCAAAGCTAAAGTTCCTGCCTGAAGCATCGCAAGAGATTGTAAAAAAATTAGCGTTTTATGTCTGTCATAACGTCCAATAATACTTCCTGCTAAAGGCGCTAAAAACAAAGACGGAATCATACTTAAAAAAGTAGCCAATCCCAATAAAAAAACAGATCCCGTTATACTGTATACCATCCAGCTCACGGCTGTTTTCTGCATCCAAGTACCAATAACTGAAACAGATTGTCCGTAAAAGAACAATTTGAAATTTTTAGATTTTAAGGCTTTAAACATGATCTTAATTATTTGATACAAAGTTCGGGATTATGATTTCATTAGAAAAATTAATAATTTTACTCATAATAAGTAGCAAAACTTATCAATATGGAAATCTATCAACTACAGTATTTTATTAAAACGGCTGAGGTTTTGCACTTTACCAAAGCCGCAGAATTATGTTTTGTAACCCAATCGGGACTTTCGCAGCAAATCAAAAAATTGGAAGAAGAACTCGGTATGCCATTATTTAAGCGAATCGGGAAGAAAGTACAGTTGACAGAAGCGGGTTCGGTGTTTCTAATTCACGCCAAAAAAGTGGTAGAAAATGTAGAAAACGGAAAACAGGCAATCGAAGATTTAAACGAAATGATTGGCGGCGAACTCAGAATTGGCGTAACCTACATCTTTGGATTATTGGTTTTGCCAGTTGTAAATACATTTGCGAAACGCTACCAAAATTTAAGAATCATAGTAGATTATGGTACAACAGAATCCTTAGAACAAAAACTGATTAATAATGAACTAGATTTAGTATTAGTAATTTCATCGCATGAGATTGGACCTCCAATTCAAAAAGTGCCTTTGTTTACTTCTAATATGGTAATGGCCGTTTCCAAACAACATTCTTTGGCTTCCTTAGAAAAAATACCATTCAAGAAAATTGAAGATGTACCATTGATTCTTCCAGGAAAAGGATCGAATTCTAGAGAGTATGTAGAAATATTATTTGTAAAGCATCACATGAAACCGAAGATTTCGATAGAACTAAATTCGATTAATGCCTTATTGCAAATGGTAGAAAACAGCGATTGGGCAACTATCGTGGCAGAAAAGGCACTAAAAGGCTGGGAGCATAGTTTAAAAGCCATTCAAATAACTGGAGTTGTAACCAAACGAGAATCTTTTATGCTCACGATTGGAAGCTACCAAAAGAAAGCCGTAAAGTTGTTTATGGAAGAATTTAGAAAAAGCATAAACGAATCTTAAAAATTTACTTTGTTTAACTCATTTTTTTTCGTGTTATTTGCAGACCAAAATAGAAAGGTGTCCGAGTGGTTTAAGGAGCTAGCCTGGAAAGCTAGTATATGGGTAACTGTATCGAGGGTTCGAATCCCTTCCTTTCTGCTAAGAAACCCAAACCTGTCGTATTTTCAAGGTTTGGGTTTTTTCTTTAAAAAACTATATCCAAAATACGGTTTTCCTCATTATTTTGTTACAAAAAATATTATATATTTGACTCCAGTGTAATACAAATAATTTGATGGATTTACCTCCTTATTCGCCAGGATTGCATAAACTGGTTACTTTACATGTCGACAAAACCGAGAAGCTTACAGACAGCAAAGGTTTTGTTACGGTTACCAATTCCATTTTAGAAAAATACGAACTTGAAAAAGTTGGAGCTGTCGTGCATGACTTTGAAAATGATAGTTTTACGATTTCCTATTGTCTTAAAGAATCACACATTTGTATACACACTTGGCCAGAATACAATCAGCTTACTTTGGATGTTTATTTGTGCAATTATCTTCAGGATAACTCGCAAAAAGTACGTGCCGTGATGGCAGATTATGTTACTTATTTTGAAGCAGAAATTATTAAAGATTTTGAAATTAACCGATAAGATATGAAGATTCCTTGTTACGACTGTAATGTAGAAACCGAATTAGAGGTTGGTTTTGAAGTAGTCAGTTTTGTTTGTCCTATATGTCGCAGTTTATATGAAGCTGACGATGAGGGAAAATTTCGTAGAAAATCAAAATATAAAGCAGAAACAGAAACGTATCCGTTAGTTATTGGCGAAACAGGTTTCTTAAAAGGAAACGAATACAAAGTAACTGGTATTTTGAGAAAAAAAGTACATCCAGATTATAGATGGACAGAATTTATTTTGCAGAATGAAGCAAAAGAATTTCTATATCTATCTGTTTCAAATGGACATTGGATGATGCTTACCGAAATGGAAAAGATTGACGATCTAAAAAAAGGAGTTGAAGTACTGGATTATGATGGTCAGGATTATGATTTGTTTGAACATTCGGATGCTGAAATAATTGATGCAAAAGGTTTTTTTGATTTTAAGCTTCCAAACAAAAAAATACATTTGGCTGAATTTATAAATCCGCCATATATTGTTTCGGTTGAAAAAATGAATAATGTTCAGACTGCTTTTCATGGAGAATATCTCAGTAAAAGAAAAATGCGAAAAGCATTTCCAGGAATAAAGCTGCCTTATCTTTCTGGAACCGGTATGATTCAGCCGTCTCTTTTTGATCTCAAAAATACAGCGATTATTTTTTGTCTTTTTGCTTTGATGATTATAACGGCAAATTGGTACATCTATCGAAATCAATTTGAACAGACGGTTTTCTCTCAAACCATACAATTTAGTAAATTCGATAATAAAGAAATTACCAGTCCCACATTTGAGCTTAAAGGTGCTTCGGCTCCCATGACAATTTCGGTTTCTACAGATGTTGATAATTCTTGGGCCAACTTAAATATTGCACTGATTAATGAAGACACTAATGACGAAATTTATGCCAATAAAGACATTGAATATTACTCGGGATACACCGATGGAGAATATTGGAGAGAAGGAAGCAGTTCTGAAAAGTTTAATATTTGTGGAGTAAAACCAGGAAAATACCATCTTGTTATTACGCCAATGAAAGCACCTGAAGACATTAAAAACAATGCCATGCGTGTCAATGTGATTTGGAATGAACCTTCAAGCCGTAACGTTTGGCTCGTTATTATCGGGATGATTGTAATTTACTTTATTATAAGATTCTTTAAAAATCAATTTGAAAAAAATAGATGGGCAGATAGTTCCTATTCAACTTACGATTATGAATAAAATTTCTAATTTCTTTAGCAATAACTGGGCTTCATTGGCAATAGGTTTCTTTTGCTTTGGAGTTTATATGTACTTTGCTCTTGCAGGAAACCGAATCTGCGATTGCGAAAGAACTGAAAAATATACCACGGCAGGAAGCCGAACATCTTATAACCGTTTTTATCACAAATAAAAAATCAATCTGTATGGAATTAATTCACACTCAGCCAATAGTAAATTCGATTATTTATTCTCTTTTAGGGATTGTTATTTTATTAATCGGCTATTTTATTATCGAAAAACTTACTCCAGAAAATACTTGGAAAGAAGTCGTAGAAAAAAATAACGTTGCTGTTGCGATTGTTCTGGCAGCATTTATCATCGGAATCTCGATGATTATTAGTGCCGCAATTCATGGGTAAAAAGTTTCTTAGGTTCGAATTTCTTTTACTTTTTGCTGTATTTATAATTGCCACTTGCGGACTTATTTATGAATTGGTCGCAGGAACTTTGGCTAGTTATTTATTAGGCGATTCGGTAAAACAATTTTCATTTATCATTGGCGTGTACCTGTTTTCGATGGGTATAGGTTCGTTTTTTTCAAAGTTTTTTCACAAAAATCTGCTGAATACTTTCGTAGAAATTGAAATACTAGTTGGACTTATCGGCGGATTAAGTTCTGTTGTCTTATTTCTATTGTTCGAAAATGTAGGCTCATTTCAATTCATTTTATATTTATTTGTTTTCGTAACCGGTTTTTTGGTCGGATTGGAGATTCCGCTTTTAATGAATATTCTAAAAGACAGAGTGGAGTTTAAAGATCTGGTTTCAAATGTTTTTACCTTTGATTATATCGGAGCGCTTTTGGCTTCAATCTTATTTCCATTAGTTTTAGTGCCAAAATTAGGCATCATGGGAACTTCGCTTTTCTTCGGAATGATCAATGTGAGTATTGCGATTGCATTATGTTTTTTGCTGGAAAAAGAATTGAAAAGAGTCTATTTTCTAAAAGTAAAAGCCATTTTTTCGTTTGTATTATTACTTGTAGTTTTTATTTTTTCGAATGATATTTTAGCTTATTCTGAAGGGAAATTATACGGAGAAAACATTATTTATACCAACTCAACTCCGTATCAGCGAATCGTTTTAACGCATAATAAAAGCGATTACAGACTTTATTTAAATAATAATTTACAATTTAGTTCGGCAGACGAATACCGTTATCACGAAGCTTTGGTGCATCCCGCAATGTCTATGGCAAAAAGTGTTAAGAAAGTTTTGGTTTTAGGTGGAGGAGATGGTTTAGCCGTTCGTGAAATCTTAAAATATAAAGATGTAGAAAAAGTAACTTTGGTAGATTTAGACGAAGGAATGACGAAATTGTTCAAAACCAATACGGTATTAACTAATTTCAATCAAAATTCATTGAACAATTCTAAAGTTACCGTAATCAATACTGACGCTTACATTTGGGCAAAAAGCTGTAAAGAGAAATACGATGTTGCAATAATCGATTTTCCAGATCCTTCTAATTATAGTTTGGGGAAATTGTATTCGCTTAATTTTTATCAAACCATAAAAACCATTTTAAAACCTGACGCAGCGGTTGTAATACAAACAACTTCGCCTTATTTTGCGCCGAAATCTTTTTGGTGTATCAATAAAACGGTTATGCAGGTTTTTCCGCAAGTTGATGCCTATCATGCTTATGTTCCGTCGTTTGGAGAATGGGGTTACACAATTGCGATAAATGGTTTCGAAACAACTTTTAATACCGTAAACCGAAAAGCAGACGAATTGAAATTTTACAATTATCAATTCGACCGATTTAATTATTTTACGAATGATATGATTTCAAACCAAATAGAAATCAATCGTTTAGATAACCAAATTTTAGTGCGCTATTTTGATGAAGAGTGGGGAAAACTGCAATAAATCCAGAAGGAGTTTTATAAAAGTAGTTGGAGCGGCTTTAATTGCGGTTCCGTTTTTGCAGTTTTGTTCGGATAAAATTGCGGTACTAATGATCCGTTTATCGGGTACAAAACATTTGCTTGGACATCGTTTATGGATAAAAGATTTCCCTAAACCGACAAAACAAATTGAAGTTTCGTATTTGATTGTTGGTGGAGGAATTTCTGGTTTAAGTGCCGCAAGACAATTTCATAAAAAAGGAATTTCAGATTTTTTGATGGTAGAATTAGAAAATCATTTGGGCGGAAATTCTTCCAACGGAGAAAATAAATATTCCAAATATCCTTTAGGTGCGCATTATTTGCCGTTGCCAAATTTTCAAGACAAAGAATTGCTTCGTTTTCTAGAAGAAGAAAAAATAATATTGAGTTACGATTCAAAAGGATTTCCCGTTTTCGACGAATTACAATTGACTTTTGCGCCAGACGAACGTTTATTTTACAAAAATAATTGGCAGGAAGGCGTTGTTCCAAAAGAAGGAAATTCGGTTGCTGATGATTTGGAGTTTGATAAATTCTTTAAACAAATGGACATTTTCAGAACAGGAAAAGGAAAGGATCAGAAATATTTGTTTGATATTCCGCTTTATCTTTCTTCTTCTGATGAAAAAACAAGAGCTCTAGATAAAATCACAATGAAAAAATGGTTTCAAGAAAATCATTTCACTTCAGAACCTTTATACAATTATATCGATTATTGTTGTAAAGACGATTTTGGTTTAGGAATCGAATACGTTTCGGCTTGGGCTGGAATTCATTATTTTGCAGGAAGAAAGCAAGATTGCACACCCGAAAAGCACGATAGCGTTTTAACTTGGGCAGAAGGAAATTCGCGTTTAGCCAATCATCTAAAAAAATACACCAAAGATAAAACGCTGAAAAATCATTTGGTTTATGAAGTCAAAATTGAAAACAATAAAGTAATCGCAAAGGCTTTTGATGATGTCAATAAATCTTCGGTTGAAATTATTGCAGACAAAGTCATAATGGCTTCTCCGCAGTTTGTAAACCAATATTTGATGGAAAACCGAAAAGAATTTACTAAAGATTTTCATTACACACCTTGGCTTTTGGCAACGCTCACAGTCAATGATTTGTTTGATAATTTTAGTTTTCCACTTTCGTGGGATAATGTAATTTATGATGCAAAAGGTTTGGGATATGTTTATGACCAGCATCAGACAGTGAATCAGGTTCAGGACAAAAAAGTCATTACGTATTATTATAGTTTTTCGTCTGCCGATTTGAAGAAAACAAGAAAAGAACTTTATAAAAAAGACAAAGAATACTGGAAACAGTTTGTTTTGAACGATTTAAAAGTCGCGCATCCAGATATTGAAGAATACACAGAAGATATTGAAGTTTTTCTTTTAGGTCACGGAATGATTTCGCCAGTGCCAGGTTTTATTTTTGGAGAAGCGAAACAACAAGCCAAACAAAATATTCAAAATAAGATTTATTTCGCACACAGTGATTTATCTGGAATTTCGATTTTTGAAGAAGCTTTTCATCAAGGAATTAATGTTGTAAATGAAATTGTAGATGGAACAACCTTGGATTCATAAACCCAAAACGGATTTAGCTTTTATAATTGGACCGTCATTTTTTGTATTGGCGATTATCTTTATTTTTCAAGATTATATTACCCAAATTGAAGAAAATTATTCTTTTTACACTTGGCTTTTTCTGATTGTTTTTATAGACGTAGCGCACGTTTATGCAACTTTATTTAAAACCTATTTTGTTGCAGACGAATTTCAAAAACAGAAAAGAAGATTAATTCTGTTGCCTATTATTTGTTTAGTGACAGGAATTGTACTTTTCTCTTTTGGGAGTTTGGTTTTTTGGTCGTTTCTCGCTTATGTAGCTGTTTTTCATTTCATCAGACAGCAATATGGTTTTATGAGATTATATGCTCGAAAAGAAACAAAAACGAAAATATCGGTTTGGATTGATAACCTGACAATCTATGCTTCAACAGGATACCCGATGTTGTATTGGTTTTTTTCGTCAAAGCGAAAGTTCAATTGGTTTGTCGAAAATGAATTTTTTAGGTTTGAAAATCAAAGAATTCTAGAAATCTTGTTTTGGATTTATATTGGAATTTTGGGTTTATATATGGTTTATACTGCTGTAAAATCTATTCAAAATCGATTTTTTAATATTCCGAAAAACAGTATTATTTTGGGAACTGCTTTGTCTTGGTATTTCGGAATAGTATATTTTAATAATGATTTGATTTTTACTTTATTGAATGTCGTTTCACACGGAATTCCGTATATGGCTTTGGTTTATTTTAAAGAAATCGACGGAAAATCAGAATCAGAATTGGGAAGTTTATCTTTTTTAAAACAATATAAAGGAATTTTAATCTACATTGGAATTCTTTTATTAATTGCTTTTTCAGAAGAATTTCTCTGGGAGTTTTTTGTTTGGAATGAAAATATCACAGTAAGCACTTTTGATTTTTCGAGCTGGCAGATTGTATTGGTTCCCTTATTGAGTGTTCCACAGTTTACGCATTATTTACTGGACGGATTTATTTGGAAGTCAAACAAATAAACGTTTCTGTTTCTTCGAAAAACAAATTTCCTATTCTAATCTGATGCCGAATTTATTTGTTTGATTTTCAAAAGAATATTTTTTTTTAGAAGCTGAAATTGTTTTTAGAAAAATTTTCGATTTTCATTTTTTGACATGCATTTTCATTCTGTAGGAATGTTTCGTTGGTAGAAAAAAAACGACCAGCTAGGTTTGCGTTCCGTAGGAACGTTTGATAGACGAGATTGTTAAAAATGATGTCAAAACCAAACGTTCCTATGGAACGTGCCATCGTGTAACAATTTAATTTTTCTACCGATGAAATGTTCCTACGGAACAATTTTAAATAGGATAGATAGGATTGTTTCAAGTATAAATCAGTCTTTTTTTGAATATAGTAACCAATTTTTTTTTTGAAAAACAAAATTTCTACTCTAGCCCCGATAGAAGCGATATCCTTTTGTTCTGGGGTTCAGAACAAAAGATATAGCGGATAGCGGGACTAAATGTCTTTTGAAAACGAATTTTTCTGCTTCTTAAAATAATAAATATTAATTCTGTAGTGCGATTTTGACTTTCGGCATCATTCTGTCAACAAACATTTTATAGGCTAATTCTGAAGGATGTAAGCCATCTGAAGCTACAAGATTTGGACTGTTAAGACCTTCGCGCGTGATGTCTGTAATCGAAACAAAAGCAATTTGATTGGTGTTGCAATAATTTTCTGCAAAAGAATTGTATTTGGTTATTTCGGCAGAAATTGTGGCGCTTTGAGTGCCAGCAAGATTTTTTCCGTAAGGTGTGTAGGCGTAATCTGGAATCGAAATAACGACCACCTTTTTTTTATCATTTTTGGCGAGCATAACAGCTTTGTTCACCAATTCTGGAAATTCTTTTTCGTATACAGAAAAATCTCTGCGCTGATATTGGTTGTTAACACCAATTAAAAGTGTAACTAAATCGTAATTGGATTCTGGTTTTTGAGATTCAATTGCTGCCAGTAAATTAGATGTTGTCCAACCAGTAGTGGCAATTATTTTGAGTGAAATTGTACTCGAATACATTGCTCTTAAACTCGATTTTAACTGTTCTGGAAAACGGCAGGTTTCGCAAACACTTTGACCAATAGTATAACTATCGCCTAAAGCTAAATAATTTACAGAACTCGGAATAGGAGGATTTGGTGTCGTAGGCGGAGTTACAACGGGTGGAGTAGTGGTGGTTGGTATAGAACTGCTTTCTTCGGAAGTACAGCTTAGAAGAAATGCAGCAAATATAACGGTAACTATTTGTTTAAAATGTGGTTTCATAATTTGTTTAAATTAGATTGATGGCTTTAAACAAATAGTTACGTTAAATATGTGGGTTTGGATTTTAAACCATTTCGGTTTTCATCACGATTTCTTCTTCGATGGCATTCCAAAGTCCGATACGTTTTTCTAAGGCAAGGATAGAAACTTCTTCTACTTCTTTCCATTTTTGAGCATCTTCTTCACATAATTCAGTAATCATCTGCATTGCCATTGGACCGTGTTCGTCGGCGTCCAATTCGATATGTCTTTCAAAATAATAAAGCAATTTTGCTAAATCGATGTCTGGCAGATTTTTCTGGAAATTTTTTAGTATTTGCGTAAACATGCTCGGAATTAAATCTTCTCTTCCGAAGGTAAATGCAGCGGCAATTTCGTGTGGTTTTCCTTCTTCAATTACTCTGAAAGTAAAATCTAAAAACTCTTTTACATTTGGATGTAACGAACTTTGTTTGATTGCCACAAATATATTATGAAGAGAAGTTACTTCTGATAAGAATTTTAAAACTCCAGTTGTATCTGCTCCGCAGTCTTCCATAGCTTCCAAATACATTTCGTAATGGCTCTGTCTTCTACCGTCTATACTTAAATCAGTTTCTTCTGCAAGAACAATTTCATTAATTAAATATCGTGTTTCCGGATTTTTAGTAGCAAACCAAGGTGTTGTTGTACAGGTAAGTTTGGCTTGTAAGGCTTTTAATAAAGACATAAAATCCCAAACAGCAAAAACGTGAGTTTCTAAAAAACTATGTAAGTCGTCAATGTTTTGAATTTTATTATATAAAGAATGGTTTAATAGTTGGTCTTTCTGTGGTTGGATACTTTTGTTTATCGCTTCGATATTCATTTTTAAAAAAATTTTGATGCAAAGATAAAAAGCTTCTTTGTTAGAAGAAGCTTTTTAGATTGATTTTGTATATATTTTAATAAATATCAATTATTTAAATGCAGGAATTCCAGTTACATCCATTCCGGTTATTAGTAAATGAATGTCGTGAGTTCCTTCATAAGTAATTACACTTTCTAGGTTCATCATATGACGCATAATTGAGTATTCGCCAGTAATTCCCATACCTCCGAGCATTTGTCTTGCCTCACGTGCGATATTGATAGCCATATTAACATTGTTGCGTTTTGCCATCGAAATTTGTGCTGTTGTTGCTTTTCCTTCGTTTCTCAAAACACCTAAACGCCAGGTTAATAATTGTGCTTTTGTGATTTCGGTAATCATTTCTGCCAGTTTTTTCTGCTGTAATTGTGTTCCTCCAATTGGTTTTCCGAACTGGATTCTCTCTTTAGAGTAACGTAAAGCAGTATCATAACAATCCATTGCTGCGCCAATTGCGCCCCAAGCAATTCCGTAACGAGCAGAATCTAAACAGCCAAGCGGAGCACCAAGACCAGATTTATTAGGTAATAGATTTTCTTTTGGAACTTTTACATTATCAAAAATTAATTCACCCGTTGCAGACGCACGAAGCGACCATTTGTTGTGAGTTTCTGGTGTTGTAAAACCTTCCATACCGCGTTCTACAATTAAACCGTGAATACGGCCTTCTTCATTTTTTGCCCAAACAATAGCGATATCGGCAAATGGAGCATTTGAAATCCACATTTTGGCACCATTTAAAAGATAATGATCGCCCATATCTTTAAAATTAGTAATCATGCTTCCTGGATCAGAACCGTGATCTGGCTCTGTTAAACCAAAACAACCGATAAATTCTCCTGTTGCCAATTTTGGAAGATATTTCATTTTTTGTTCTTCATTTCCATATTTCCATATAGGATACATTACTAAAGATGACTGAACAGATGAGGTTGATCTTACGCCAGAATCGCCTCTCTCTATTTCCTGCATAATTAAACCATAGGAAATTTGATCTAAACCAGCGCCTCCATACTCAACAGGAATATAAGGACCGAAACCACCAATTTCGCCAAGACCTTTTATAATTTGTTTAGGAAATTCTGCTTTTTGAGCGTATTCTTCTATAATAGGAGAAACTTCTCTTTTAACCCATGCACGTGCTGATTCGCGAACTAATTTGTGTTCATCGCTTAGCAAATCGTCTAAGTTATAGTAATCTGGAGATTGAAATAGGTCTGATTTCATGTTTTTTAATTTTTAACAAACAAATTTACGTAATAAAAATATAACAAATGACGCTTAAATTGTTATATTTTTTTAGCACAAAAATAAAATTAATAGGAATTTGGCAAATTAATTGTAGTTTATTGATAATTTATAGACTATTTTTGAATACCAAAAACTAAATTAAATGAGGCTGATCATCTCTTTTTTATTTTTCTTTATACTTAATACCGGTGTTGCTCAGTCAGATAAGGAGCTATCCGAGCAAAAATATTTAGAATTGCAGGATAAAATACGTTTCAGCATCAATGGAAATCATGATGAAGGTTTAACACTTGTTAAAGAATTATTAAAATCAAATAATCCAGAACATCGTACGTTTGCCAGTGGAGCAGCTTCATATCTACATCAGTTAAAAGGAGATAGCATAAGATCAGATCAAAGTTATGCAGACGCTTTGATGTATCTGAAAAAAATCCCAGAATCTAGTAAAAAAATAAAAATACATTCTTATTTATGTAATTTTCGAGGTCTCTCTTATTGGAAAAGACACAATTATAGTCAAGCATTAAGTTCGTATCAAGAAGGAATCAAACTTTCTTCGCAAATAAACGATGTCATACAAGTGGTAAAGTTTAAGGCTAATATGGCTTTGCTAAATGAAGGCGTTGGGAATTTCCAACTGTCTATCAAGATTTTGAAACAAAACGAAGCATTTTTAGATAAAAATGAAAATCTTTATCAGAAAGATCAATTTCAGAATGCAAAAAGTAATACCTATACTAATTTAGGGAATTCTTATGAGGGATATTACTCTAAAAATCGAAATAAAATTCAATTGTTAGATTCTGCTGAATACTTTTATAAAAAGGCAATTGCTTACTCAGACAAATTTGAGGACAATAAAATTACCGCAAAACTAAGTTTAGGAAATATTTACTCCTTTAAAAAAGATTTTAGTAATGCAGAAAAGATTTACTACGATATCGCTATTTATGCAAAGCAAACCAACAATGCTTTTTTATACCAAATCGCCAATTTTAATCTAGGAGATTTATATTTCACTCTAAAGAAATACGATCGAGCCCTTATTTTTTTAAAGAAAGTAGACTCTATAAGTTTTAAGAATAAAATGCTGGATAATAGTTATTTTAAATCCAATTATATTCAGGCAAAAATTTATAGTATCAAAAATGAACCTGAATTGGCTTATAAGCACTCCAAGTTATATTTGGATTCTTATGAAAAATATGAGGGGAATATGAGAGAAGAAACTCTCGAAGTTAATTATAAATTAGGTACAGCAGATCTTAGTGAAGAGATGTTAGATGTTCAGGAAAAGTATAAATATGAAGTCTTTTGGAATAAAGCTTTAAAAGTATTTTATGTAATTCTAGTTGTCGGTATTGTTTTTTTCTTGATTAAAAGTATTCGAGACAAAAATAAAGCACATAAGAAAATGAATGCTTTGATTGAAGAATTTAAAGCTAATCTGGAGAAAAAAGAAATTGAAAATGCAGAAATTGATAAAGCTGTAATTGAAGAAGTTTTTGCCGAAGCACCAGAATTAGATGAAATTCAGCTTAAAAAGGAAAATGCAAATCTTAGTATTGATGAAGCAAAAGAAAATAAGATTGTAGAAAAATTATTAGCATTAGAAGAAAAGCTAGAATATCTAAATGCCGATTTTACCCTTTCGTATGTTGCTAAGAAAATAAAAACAAATACTACATACCTATCTTATGTAGTAAATAAAAGATTTGGAAAATCTTTTGGTGAATATTCTAATGAATTGAAAATAAATTATGTTATTAATCAGATGATTACAAATCATTTGTATCGTAAATATTCAACTCAGGCAATAGCAGAAAGCGTTGGTTTTAAAAATGCAGTTTCGTTTGCAAAATCGTTTCGCAAAAGAACTGGAGTGTCTCCAGCTCAATTTGCGAGTAATATTTAGAACTACTTTCTTTATATATTAAGGATTTCCACTTCCACCGTTATTTTTTCCTGGGTCTACAGGTGGTTGCTCCGGATCTGGATTTGCAGGAGGAACACCATCACCGCCACGGATTACTTTCAATTCAGTTGCCGCTAACTTTTCATTTTTGAAATTTTCGAAATTTGATTTAGGATTTTTCATGATGCTTATATTTTAGATGTCTTTGTAATTGATTTTTTTGGATGCTTTATATAGATGGAAAGAAATTAAGGATTTCCGCTTCCGCCATTATTTTTTCCAGGATCTACAGGTGGTTGCTCCGGATCTGGATTTGCAGGAGGAACTCCATCACCGCCACGAATCACTTTCAATTCAGTTGCTACTAACTTTTCATTTTGGAAATCTTCGAAATTTGCTTTATAATTTTTCATGATGCTTATATTTTAGATGTCTTTGTAATTGATTTTTTGGATGCTTTATATAGATGGAAAAAAATTAAGTATTTCCGCTACCACCATTATTTTTTCCTGGGTCTACCGGAGGAACTCCATCACCGCCACGAATCACTTTCAATTCAGTTGCTACTAATTTTTCATTTTGGAAATCTTCGAAATTTGATTTATGATTTTTCATGATGCTTATA
>NZ_JACHLB010000001.1:870722-1590064 GCF_014207905.1 Flavobacterium notoginsengisoli
TTTTTCCTGGGTCTACCGGAGGAACACCGTCACCGCCACGAATCACTTTCAATTCAGTTGCTACTAATTTTTCATTTTGGAAATCTTCGAAATTTGCTTTATGATTTTTCATGATGCTTATATTTTAGATGTCTTTGTAATTGATTTTTTGGATGCTTTATATAGATGGAAAAAAATTAAGTATTTCCGCTACCGCCATTATTTTTTCCTGGGTCTACCGGAGGAACACCGTCACCGCCACGAATCACTTTCAATTCAGTTGCTGCTAATTTTTCATTTTGGAAATCTTCGAAATTTGATTTAGGATTTTTCATTTTTTTCTCTTTTTAAGTTATATTTTAATACTATAAATCTGTCATAAATATTTTTAAGCGATAATTTTAAAAGCGATAAAATCGAAATTTTTAATTGGTTACGCTAAAAAATTTTGGGTTTATTTTGATAAAAAAAGCTGTAAAATTGAACTTCTTTTTATAAGTTAAATCTCACTTTATAGGGTTTGATTTTTGCTTTTTTTGAGAGGTAATTTTGGTGCAATTAGGGGTCTTTTTTGATCACTTTTCGAGTCATTTTTTTACTCTTTTGACCACTTTTTTTTATTTAAAATAATGTACTTTTTATAGCTTCTTTTTCATGTTTTTTGATGTTTGAATTATTTCTTTTCCAAAACTAGATAAAAACATAAACCGTTAATCGAAAATTGGCTTTGTGAGCTTTTTATAGAAAAAAAATCAACATAAAGTATTGTTTGTCAAGCATTTGCAATATGTAGTATACTTGGTATAATTTATAAATTGTATGTGGTATAATTAATAAAATGTATGCATGTATGCGATATTTATCAATAAAAACCCCAATCTTTGCAGTGTAATCATGATTTAAAAACGGTCGAAAACGATGTTAAAACTGGTCCAAAAATTTCTTCAAATTAACAAATACTCAGACATAAAAAATGAGTTCAAGGATCTGTTTTTGTCTCATCCAAATTATCCGAGTTTATTTGCGATTACAGACTCGTTCGATTTGCTTTCTGTAGAGAACGCAGCGGTAAGAGTTTCGAAAGAACAAATTGTGGATTTGCCATCTAATTTTTTGGCTTATTTCAAAGATGAATTAATTCTTGTCGAGAAGATTAAAAATGGTGTTAGAATTACGACAACAAAAAAAGGAAGTCAAAAATTATCGTATGATAAATTTCTTTTAGATTGGAACGGAGTAATTGTTGCCATCGAGCCAAATAATGTTGTTGCAAGAGAAAATTTGAAAGTAGAGTACAATTGGTTAAAATATTTTATGCCTCTTGTTCTTTTAACAGGATTATCATTTTTCTATAACGACTTTGATTTGTTTAGTGGTTCATTTTTAATTACGTCAATTATTGGATTAGTAGTTAGCATATTCATTGTGCAGCAGAAATGGGGTGTTAAAAACACTGTAATTTCAAAATTTTGTAATTTAAGTTCTAACTCTTCTTGTCATTCTGTAATAAGTTTCAACGATGATATTGCAAATAAGTGGTTAAGTTTTTCAGATTTACCATTGCTATTCTTTAGCGCAAGCATTATTTCCATTTTAATACAGCCATTAAATTCTGCCATTTTTGTTGGTTTTTTAAGTCTGTTGGCAATTCCGTTAGTAGTTTGCTCTATTTGGATTCAGAAATTTGAAATTCAAAAATGGTGTGTTATGTGTTTAGCAGTGTCATTTTTGATTTTAATTCAAAGTGTAGTTTGGTTTTCATCAGACTTATTTACTTTGAGTTTTAGCT
The DNA here is from genome assembly GCF_014207905.1 of Flavobacterium notoginsengisoli. Taxonomy (GTDB): domain Bacteria; phylum Bacteroidota; class Bacteroidia; order Flavobacteriales; family Flavobacteriaceae; genus Flavobacterium; species Flavobacterium notoginsengisoli_A. The sequence continues at coordinate 872,491 of NZ_JACHLB010000001.1, forward strand.
TAAATACAATTTTTCCTTATGTGTTTTCTTTATTGCTTTTAATACCAATTTGGGCGGCAGTTAAAGTGATGATTAAAAATATGTTGGATAATGAGAATTCATTGAAAGAACTTAAAAAGTTCAAAAGAAATTATTCTCTATTAAACTTCTTATCTAAGAAAGTAAAATACACTAAAGGATTTGAAGAATTAAGAGGCCTTAATTTTGGAAATAAAAATGCGGTAGTAAGACTTTCTATAATTATAAGTCCAAGCTGCGGACATTGTTACAAAACATTTCAAGAAGCATTTGATTTAGTATTGAAGTTTCCTGACAAAATATATTTAAACGTTCTTTTTAATATTAATCCAGAAAACAACGACAATCCATATAAAACAGTTGTAGAGAGATTGTTAACCATTAATAGAGTAACTCCAGGAAAAACTGTTGAAGCAATTTCCGATTGGTACATTAAAAGAATGGTACACAAAAAATGGTTAAAAAAATGGGCTGTAGATTCGGTAAGTATGATGATCAGTCAGGAAATTCAAAAACAATACGATTGGTGTTCAATGAATAACTTTAATTATACACCAGTAAAAATTGTAAATGAAAGATTATTTCCAAATGAATATGAATTAAATGAATTAAAATATTTCTTGAACGATTTTGTTGATGAAGTTCAAGTTTTAGAAAAAACAGCCTAAATATAAATAACCCCAAAAACCTGCAGTTATGTTAAAGAATATTTTGAAATTGAAAGGTGCAGTTGAATTGACTGCGAGTGAGCAAAAAACAATAAATGGGGGAAATGCTCCTATTTGTGATGACGGATTTAAAGCTAAAAGATGTACAGAGTTTGGAACTGTTCCTGCATACTGGAGCTGTTTGCCAAATAGCTACGTTGGAAGCTGTTAGTAGAAAAAATTAAGTATCAAGTTTTTGAAGATTTGAAAGCTTACACCCAGAAAAACGTAAATAACCAGTTATGTTAGAAAAAATCTTAAAAAGTAAAGAGACTAAAAAGCTGACGAAAAAAGAGCAGAAAAACATTTTAGGAGGCGAATCATCGGAACCAAATTGTTACAATGCTACAGCTGATAAATTTTATGCTTGCTAATTTGAATATTTAAATAGTAACAGAGTTTTAATCTCTGTTACTATTAAAAAAAAGTATTAGTTATGTTGAAGGAAATTTTAAGTCTTAAAGATGTTCGCAGTATAGATAAAAGTGAGCAAAAAAACATGAAAGGAGGAATTCCTCAATGTTGGATTTATGCCTTAGAAGCGGGATGCATTCTAATACCACCAGGCGAAACTTGTCCGATAAATACAGTAGCAGGTATTTGTAATTCAAGTCGTCTTTGTTGTTAATTTTTTAACTTTTTTAAAAGTAATACGATATAGCCTTATTTAGAATTTAGTCATGTTTTTTTTGAATGTATAGGCGCTCGATCGTGGAACATTGAGCATTTTCTTAGTATTGATGATTGGTACTAAGATTCTTAGGAGTTGGTCGCTGTGTTTGATTTTATTTGGTTAGGGTAAAACCGCGACCATGTCCTAAAGAAATTGTGTTGCTAAAAAATTTGTTTATGAATAGCCAAACAGAGAAGATTTAGGTCTTCTCTGTTTTTTTATGGATTAACAAGAATTTTTTTTCTTAAATTGGCTCTTGAATAAATCAAAATAAATTGAAAAAATTCGCACATTATAGACAAGCCGACATTAAAGATTGTGGACCAACATGTTTAAAAATAATTGCAAAACATTACGGTAAAACAATCAACATTCAGGAGTTGAGAGATTTTAGCGAAACAACTCGTGAAGGAAGTAATCTGCTTTTTCTAAGTGATGCAGCCGAAAAAATTGGTTTCAGAACTTTAGGCGTAAAATTGTCTGTATCAAGAATTGAAGAAGCGCCTCTTCCTTGTATTCTTCATTGGAACAACGACCATTATGTTGTACTTTATAAAATAAAAAAAGGGAAATTTTATATATCAGATCCAGCTTTTGGACTTTTGGAATATAGTAAAGAAGAATTTACCAAATTTTGGATTGGCAATAATGCGGGCGACGAAACCAAGGAAGGAATAGCACTCTTAATTGAAGCGACACCAAATTTCTTTCAGTCTGATTTTGATAAAGAAGAAAATTCAGGTTTAGGATTTAGATTTCTTTCTCAGTATTTATTTCAATACAAATCATTTTTGATTCAGCTTGCAATTGGCCTTTTTGCCAGTAGTTTGCTGAATTTGATTTTTCCGTTTTTAACCCAAAGTATTGTCGATGTCGGAATTCAGAATCAGAATATTAATTTTATCTATCTCATTCTTTTTGCAATGCTTTTTATTTTTGCTGGAAGAACAGGTTTAGAGTTAATTCGAAGCTGGATTTTACTGCATTTATCTACAAGAATTAATATCTCGCTGATTTCAGATTTCTTTATCAAATTAATGAACCTACCAATTTCATTTTTTGATGTTCGAATGACAGGAGATATTATGCAGCGAATAAACGACCATCGACGTATCGAAAAAATCCTTACTACATCTTCCTTAAACGTGCTTTTTTCTGTAATTAATATGTTTGTTATGGGCGCGGTTCTAGCTTATTTTAACTTACAGATATTTTTGGTCTTCTTTTTAGGAAGCGTTCTTTACTTCGGTTGGATCACTTTGTTTTTAAAAAGAAGGGAAGTATTAGACTATAAGCGTTTTGCCGAAGTTTCAAACGAGCAGAATAAGGTAATGGAGCTTATAAACGGTATGCAGGAAATAAAACTCCATAATGCAGAAAAACAAAAACGCTGGGGATGGGAATATGTGCAGGCTAGACTTTTTAGAGTTTCTATAAAAGGTTTGGTTTTAGAACAATCTCAAACAATTGGTTCTTCTGTCATTAACGAATTAAAAAATATTTTCATTATTCTGCTTTCTGCCAAATTGGTAATTGAAGGCTCAATTACGCTGGGTATGATGCTCGCAATAAGTGCTATTGTGGGAAGTTTAAATGGGCCGATTACGCAATTAATAGAATTTGTGAGAGAACTGCAGGATGCTAAAATTTCGCTTGCTAGATTGTCTGAAATTCATCAGAAAGAAGATGAGCTGCAACAGGAAGCACATCAGACAAATGAGATACCTCATGATGCCGATATTGAAATCAAAAATCTTTCTTACCGCTATTTAGGTGCAGATGCTCCAGTTTTGGATAATTTGAATTTGGTAATTCCCGCCAATAAAGTAACCGCTATTGTTGGAGTCAGCGGAAGCGGAAAAACTACTTTAATGAAACTGCTTTTAAAGTTTTACGAACCCGAAAAAGGAGAAGTCTGTATAGGAAATGCACAGCTTAAAAATATTTCGCAAAAAGCATGGAGATCAAATATAGGAGCTGTAATGCAGGAAGGATTTATTTTTAGCGATACCATTGCCAATAATATTGCTTTTGGATCTGATAGAATTGATAAGGAAAGATTGGTATATGCCTCAGATGTAGCTAATATTAAAGAATATATTTCCGGCTTGCCTCTCGGATATAATACAAAAATTGGAGCAGAAGGATTAGGAATGAGCACAGGGCAAAAACAACGATTGCTTATTGCAAGAGCAGTCTATAAAAATCCAGAAATTCTATTTTTTGACGAAGCAACTTCAGCTTTAGATGCCAATAATGAGAAAGAAATTATGAAAAAACTGGATATTTTTTTCAAAGATAAAACTGTAGTTGTAATTGCGCATCGATTAAGCACAGTGATGAATGCCGATCAAATTGTGGTTTTAGATAAAGGAAAAATTATCGAAATGGGAAGCCATTCTGCATTAGTTGCCCAAAAAGGAAATTATTTTGAACTGGTTAGAAACCAATTGCAATTAGGAAATTAATCATGAACGAAGATACATTTGAATTAAGAAGCGAAGAAGTTCAGGACATTCTGACCAAAGTGCCTCATTGGATGATTCGATGGGGAACTGTTCTGATATTTGCCATAATTGTGATGCTGTTTTTTGTTTCCTGGTTTGTAAAATATCCGGATGTAGTCAAAACAGAAATTGTAATTACAACCAATATTCCGCCAGAGAAAATCGTTTCAAAATCTTCTGGACGCATCGAAGCGATTTTAGTAAAAGACAAAACGCCAGTTGCAAAAAATAGCACATTGGCTATTATTGAAAATACTGCCAATTATAAAGATGTTTTCTTGCTTAAAAGCATTGTGGACGGTTATGATATCAATAATTCGAAAAAAGCTTTTCCTTTTGCTTCGCTAAAAAATACGCAGTTGGGTGAAATTGAAAGTGCTTTTGCTGTTTTTCAAAAAGATTATCAGGCGCAGCAGCTTAATGAAAGCCTTCATCCGTTTGAGGTTGAAAGCAAGGCGCAAAGTTCGGAGAAAATCCAGCTTAAAGAAAGATTGGATATTCTGCAGCAGCAAAAGGTGCTAAATGAGAGTGAACTTGAATTGCAGAAAAATGAAATTGCGCGTTTTGAAACATTATTCAAGAAAGGAATTATTTCTGCTCAGGAAATGGAAGCTAAAAAATTGGGATATCTTCAGGCAATGAAGAGTTATAAAGGGCTTTTAACCTCAATTTCTCAAATAAAGTCCTCTTTGATTGACAATACCAAATCAAGTCAGAATTCGCAGATAAATAGTACAAAAGAAGAAGTTAATCTAGGCAGGAGCATGGCGCAATCTTTTTATCAGCTAAAAAAAGTGATAAAAGATTGGGAACTGGCTTATACGCTTAAATCTTCTGTAAGCGGTGTGGTTACTTTTCTGCAGGTTTGGAATGAAAATCAGACTATAAATGTGGGCGATAATGTTTTTTCAATAATTCCCGATGCCAAAAATACTTTTATAGGAAAAGTGAAAGCTCCAGCGTTAAATTCAGGAAAAATTAAAGTAGGCCAGCGTGTCAATATTCGTCTGGCAAATTACCCAGATAGAGAATTTGGCGTACTAAAAGGTGAGATTAAAAATATTTCCTTGGTGCCAGATAAGGACGGAAATCTGTTAGTAGATGTTGCGCTTCCAAACGGATTAAAAACATCTTACGACAAACAAATTGTTTTTCAGCAGGAAATGAAAGGGAGTGCAGAAATTGTAACCGAAGATTTGCGATTAATAGAAAGAATTTTATATCAGTTCAAAAGCATATTTGAACAGGTTTAATAACCTCAATTACTAACTAAACCCAGTCATTTTTTAATGAAAAAACATCTACTAATTCTCATTCTATTCCTATTTCAAAACTCATTTTCAAAACCGATTTCAGAAACTCAAAAGCTTGCCGTAACCTGCAAAGTATGGGGATTTTTAAAGTATTATCATCCGAATGTTGCGAATGGAAATTTTAATTGGGATGAACAGCTTTTTAAAATATTACCAAAAGTAGCAGAAGCAAAAACGGATACCGAATTCTCGAATGTAATTGAAAAATGGATTAATTCTCTGGGAAAAGTAAAAGCTTATAAACCAGAAACCTCAAATGAGGTAATTGATTATTTTGATAAAAATTTTGATCTTTCATGGACACAAAATCAAGAATTATTTTCAAAGAGTCTTTGCCAAAAACTCAAATTTATCGAACAAAATAAAATTCAGGGAAAACAATACTACGTTGAGAAAGGAACTGAATTTACAAATGAAGTTGAATACGATCGGTTTGATGATAAAGATATAAACTTCAGACTTTTAGCGCTATTCCGTTTCTGGAATTATGTGGAGTATTTTTTTCCATACAAATATCAAATGGATCAAAATTGGGATTCTACTCTAGTTGAATTTTTGCCCAAAACAATTAATCCTATCTCAGAAGCCGATTATTATTTATCATTCAAAGAATTGAGTGCTAAATTAAATGATACGCACGCCTATTTCGGAGCCAATAAATTATTCCAAATTTATGGATGGAATTCTGTTCCTTTCGAATTTAAATTTATTGACAATAAAGCAATTGTTACCGGTTTTAAAAATGAATCTTTGTCAGCTTTAAATGATATAAAAATAGGAGATGTTATCACTAAAATACAAGGTAAGCCAATCGATATTCTTATAAAAGAAAATTTGAAATATGCTGAAGGAGCTAATTATGCTGCGAAATTAACTCGTTTAGAATGGCCAATTTTTTCGCAAAAAGGGAATGTTGCAGAAATTGAATTTTTGAGAGATGGTAAAATAGGAGTGAAAGAAATTAATTTTTACGAGTATAAAGATCTAAAAATTAATTACGAGAATAATAGTGAGAAATATAAATTCTTAGAAAATAATATTGGATATGCTAATTTGGCTGTATTAACTCCAGATGATGTTCCTGCAATGATGGAACAGTTTAAAAATACTAAGACAATTATTTTCGACATTCGAAACTATCCGCAAGGAACTAATTTTGCAATTGCAGAATATCTAAATCCAGAACCGAAAAATTTTGTAAAATCTATAGATGCCGATTTAAGTTCGCCAGGACGTTTTATTTGGAGAAAAGAAGATACACCATGCGGGAAAATTAACCCAGATTATTATAAAGGAAACGTTATTCTTTTAGTGAATGAAAAATCGATAAGTCATTCTGAATTTACTGCAATGACATTAAAAGTTGCTCCAAAAGCAACCATAATTGGTAGTCAGACAGCAGGTTCTGACGGAAGAAGTTATCGATTTGAAATTATAAAAGGCCTTTGGACATCTTTTACAACTTACGGCGTTTTTTATCCCGACAAAAAAGAAACACAACGTATTGGTATTGTTCCTGATATTGAAGTAAAACCTACAATTCTAGGTATTCAGCAAGGAAAAGATGAGGTTTTGGAAAGAGCAATTCTTTTTGCTAAAAACGAAAAATAGTATGAAAAAAACGTTTTTTCAATCTCGATAATTAATTAGACAATCAACTCACTTAATTCTGGTTTTTAATGAAAAAGTATATTTTAATTCTACTACTGTTTTTGTTTCAAAACTCATTTTCAAAACCAATATCCGAAACTCAAAAGCTTGCTGCAACGTGCAAGGTTTGGGGGTTTTTAAAATATTACCATCCGAATGTTGCAGATGGAAGTAAAAATTGGGATGAGCAATTATTTTTGATTTTACCTCAGATTGAGAAAGCTCAAACATCTGAAGAGTTTTCTTCCGTTATAGAGAAATGGATTGTTTCTTTGGGAGAAATTAAGTCTTATAAAGCGGTTACTTCTGAAAAAAAGAAAGATTATTTTGGTAAAAACTTCGATTTATCATGGATTTCTAATAAAGAATTATTTTCGAAAGCACTTTCTAAAAAATTAAAGTTTATTGAGGAAAACAGAATTCAAACAAAACAATTTTACTTTGAATTTACAGAAGATGATACTAAAGGTGTTTTTGAAGAATTTAAGAACGAAAATAATTATCCCGATTTTCAGTGGACCGATAAAAATCTGAGACTTTTAATTTTGTTCCGATATTGGAATTATGTAGAATATTTTTTTCCTTATAAATACCAAATGGATCAGCATTGGGACAAATCGCTTTCAGAAGTATTGCCGAGTTTTGTTGCTCCAGAATCAGAGGCCGATTTTCATTTCACATTGAAAGAATTAGTTGCAAAGTTAAACGATTCACATGCTTTTTTGTCATCAAGAGTTTTGTTTTTAAACTTTTCAGGAGATAAATTTATTCCGTTTGAAACGAAAATTATTGAGGATAAAGCGATTGTTGTAAAATTTAAAAATGATTCTCTTGCAAAAGTAGATGATATTAGGATTGACGATGTCATAACAAAAATTGATGGTAAAGAGATTGCTGAAATTTTAAAAGAAAAAGCAAAATATGTGGAAGGATCTAATGCTCCAACTGTTTTAAGAAACCTTAATGGAATTGTTTTTAATGGAAAATCAAAAAATGTAGAGATTGAATTTATAAGAGACGGCAAGACGGAAGTGAAATCAATAAATCGATATCTTTTTAAGGATATGAAGACGAAGCCTGTTGAACAAAAGGAAAAATGGAAAATTTTGGAAGACAATATCGGCTATGTCAATTTTACTTCGTTGGTGCGCGATGATATTCCTGCTTTAATTGAAAAATTAAAAGACACTAAAGCAGTAATTTTTGATAATCGCTGCTACCCTAATGGTGTAATGTCTACGATAGCCGAGTGGATTAATTCCGAATCTAAAGATTTTGCAAGATTTACTTACCCGGATATCACATATCCAGGAAAATTTTATTGGAGTAAAAATTTTGATATAGGAAGTAAAAATCCGAATTATTATAAAGGAAAAGTTATTGTTTTAGTAGATGAAAATACGCAAAGCCACGCAGAGTTTACAGCGATGAGCATGCAAACGGCGCCAGATGTTACAATAATAGGAAGTCAGACTGCTGGCGCTGACGGAAACGTATGTAGTTTTCAGATTATAAAAGGATTTTATACTGCATTTAGCGGAATAGGTGTTTTTTATCCCGACAAAAAAGAAACGCAAAGAATAGGTATTGTTCCAGATATTGAAGTAAAGCCAACTCTTTTAGGGGTTCAGCAAGGAAGAGATGAAATTTTAGAAAGAGCAATTCTTTTTGCTAAAAATGGGAAATAATAAAGTATAATTCTTTGTCAAAGTTTTAAACTTTGACAAAGATGATTTTACATTTTCAAGTAAAAATCTTTAGTCAATTCGATATATTCTGGAGTATAAACGTGTCTTTCAATTTCGATTACTAATTCATCGGTCGCAATTTCAGAAACTTCTTTTCGGCTAAAAGCTAATAAACTTCTTTTTATTTCTGATGTTGGAGTTCCTTTAACACGAGTAATTTTTATTGGATAGAGCTCGAATTCTTTAGCCAAAGCTGTAAATTTTTCTTCTTCTTTAAAAGGAATAATAATAGCTAAAATTCCATTTTCTGAAAGCAGTAAATCGGCAGCTTCTGCAATTTCTTCAAAAGGCATTGCATCTTGAAAACGTGCTAAATCTCGTTGTTCGTTTTCAGTTTTATAATCTTCGGAATAAAAAGGCGGATTAGAAACAATCAAATCATATTCGTCTTCAGGCTCTTCAATAAATTCATCCAGACCAGCATGAAAACAAAATAAACGATCTCCCCAAGGCGAGGTTTCAAAATTTTCTACTGCTTGTTCATAAGCATCTTCATCAATTTCTAAAGCATCAATTTGTTCGGCATTACTTCGTTGGGCAAGCATTAAAGCGATAACTCCAGTTCCCGCACCAATATCCAAAACACTAAACGGATTATGTGAAATAGGAGCCCAAGCACCAAGTAAAACACCATCTGTGCCAACTTTCATAGCGGTCTTTTCTTGTTTAATAGAAAATTGTTTGAAGCTGAATGTAGACATTTATGAAAATTAAAATCTGTTAAACACAATGACTGGAAACTGTCACTGGGACTGAAAACTTTTACAAGTACATCTCAATAAGACCTTCAGGAAGATCCATGATTACTTTTTTGTTTTCGCGGTCAATTTTTACTAAAAACTGATCGATCATTGGAACTAAGATTTCTACTTCGCCATTTAATACTTCAAAAAGAGGTTGAGCAGAAGAATCATTAATAGAAGTAATTTTTCCGAAAACACCCAAACGTTTGTCTTCGATTTCAAAGCCAATAACTTCGTGGAAATAAAATTTGTTACCTGTAAGTTTTGGTAACATAGTTAAGGGAAGATAAATGCCATTTCCAACAAGAGCATCGGCATCTTCTTCTGTATTTACATCTTCAAAACGAACTCTTAAGAAGTCGTTTTTATGCATAGAACTTGATTCAATAAAAAAAGGAACCAAGTGTTTGTTGTGTTCAACAAACACTGATTCCAGATTTTCGTATAACTCAGGTTCGTCTGTATCTAAGTAGATCAGAACTTCACCTTTGAAACTAAATTTTTTAGCGATTTTACCTAAATAAAAACATTCTTCTTTACGCATTATCGCTAAGTAAAATTATGCTTCAGTTGTTTCGTTATTCTCTTCAGCAGCAGGAGCTTCTTCAGTTGCTTCAGCAACTTCTTCTGTAGCTTCTTCAGCTTGTGCAGCGGCAGCAGCTTCAGCTTGTGCAGCAGCAGCATCAGCAACACGTTTAGCGTTAACTTCTTTTTCAGCTTTTAATGCTGTAGCTTTAGCATCAGCTTTTGCTTTAGATAAACCATCTTTTTTAGCATCAACTTTTCCAGCTTTAGCCTCTAACCAAGCTGCTAATTTAGCATCTGCTTGCTCTTGAGTTAAAGCTCCTTTACGGATACCTCCATCAAGGTGGTGTTTCAATAAAGCACCTTTGTAAGAAAGGATAGCTCTTGCAGTATCAGTTGGTTGTGCACCATTGTGTAACCATTTAACTGCACTGTCAAGGTCTAACTCAACAGTTGCTGGGTTTGTGTTTGGATTGTAAGTACCGATTTTCTCTAAGTATCTACCATCTCTTTTTGAGCGTGCATCTGCAGCTACTACCCAGTAAAAAGGTTTTCCTTTTTTACCGTGTCTTTGTAATCTAATTTTTACTGACATAATCTTATGATTAAATTTTGAGGTACTCGACCTCCGTTAATTAAGGGCGCAAAGATATAATTTTTTTATGAATAATGTGTTTCAAAATTGATTAAATACTAATAAGATGAATTTTTGCCGTTTTTTAAGCTATTTTGCTTTAATTTTGAAACGTAATTAGTTGTAAAACGGTACTTTTGCGTCAAATTCATTTTAAAATATGAAAAAATACTTTTACTTTTTATCATTCTTACTATTAATAACATCTTGTACAGAGGATATAAAATTTAATAATCCTGCTTTTCAAACTTTAAAAGATAATGTTTTTTGGAGAGGACGTAGTTATCATGCAGAAAGAGAGTCAAATGGAGTTTTTGGTATTCAAGGTTCTCTTGGGTATGAAACAATAAGTTTCCGTATACAGAATCCTAATGAGGATACTTATATTTTAGGTGTAAACAATACTGCTACAGCAACTTATAAAAATACACTTTCTGGACAGGAAGCAGAATTTACAACTGGAGAAGGAAGAGGAAGTGGTCAAGTTACCATTACCGAATACAATACTGTCGATAAAACAATCTCGGGAACATTCAAATTTAAAGCTGTCAATGTTAAAACTGATGCTGAAAAGCAGGAAATCAATTTTACAGAAGGCGTTTTCTATAAAATTCCAGTTGGCCTAGGAGCAAATTTCACAACAGAGTAAGTTCTTGATTTAGCTATATTTTATCAAATCAAAATAAAAACTTAAATAAATTCATAAGATAGTAGATTAGATAAAAATAAAACTACATTTGTTTATTATTATAAATAAATATCTATGAATATTTTTGTTGGAAGCCTTCCATTCAGTATTGAGGAAGCAGATTTAAGAGAGTCTTTTGAGGCTTATGGAGCAGTCGACTCTGTTAAAATTATTACTGATAAATTTACTGGAAGAAGTAAAGGCTTTGGTTTTGTTGAAATGCCAAATGATAGCGAAGCTCAGAAAGCTATTGACGAATTGAACGGTGCTGTTGTTTCAGGACGTACAATCGTTGTAAATAAATCTGAGCCGAAACCAGAAGGCGAAAGAAGAAGTTTTAATAACAACCGCGGAGGAAATAATCGTGGTGGTTACGGAAACAACCGTGGAGGAGATGACCGCGGAAACAGAGGAGGATATTAATATTTTTTTTCTAAAATATAAAAGGGATCAACTTTCGTTGATCCCTTTTTTTGTTGTTTTTGTTTCAGGTTTCAAGTTTCAGGTTTTTCCAACTTGAAACTTGAAACAAATAAAACTTGAAACAAAAATTATACATTCGCAGCTAACCAGTCACCAACTTCTTTAGTACCGTATGCTTTGCCTCCGTTTGCTAAATCTTCAGTAACTACTCCAGCTTCTAAAGCCTTGTTTACAGCATCTCTCATTGCTTTTCCTTCTTCCATTAATCCGAAATTTTCGAACATCATGGCAGCAGATAAAATAGTAGCCATCGGGTTGGCAATATTTAATCCTGTAGCTTGTGGGTAAGAACCGTGAATAGGTTCGAATAATGATACTTCAGCTCCCATAGAAGCAGAAGGCATTAATCCCATTGATCCAGAAATTACAGAAGCTTCGTCTGTTAAGATATCTCCAAATAAGTTCTCCGTAATTAATACGTCATAAGAGTTTGGCCATTGAACCAAACGCATAGCAACAGCGTCAACAAACTCGTAGCTAACTTCAACCTCTGGATAATCTTTTTCCATTGCCTGAACTGTTTCTCTCCATAAACGTGAAGTTTCCAAAACGTTTGCTTTATCAACGCAACATAATTTTTTAGAACGAGTCATTGCTAATTCGAAACCTTTTTTTGCTAAACGCTGTACTTCCGCTCTTGTGTAAACACAGTTGTCGTAAGCTGTATCTCCGTTATCTTTTCTTCCTTTTTCACCAAAGTAAATTCCGCCAGTTAATTCTCTTAAGAAAACTAAATCTGTACCCTCGATTCTTTCTCTTTTTAAAGGAGATTTATCCAATAAAGATGGGAATGTAAAAGTTGGTCTTACGTTTGCAAACAAACCTAAAGCTTTACGCATTTTCAATAAACCTTGCTCTGGACGTACTGGCGCAGAAGGATCGTTGTCGTATTTAGGGTGTCCAATTGCTCCAAAAAGAACCGCATCGGCATTTTTACAAACTTCGTGTGTTGCGTCTGGATAAGGTTCTCCAACTGCATCAATCGCAGCAGCTCCGGTTAAAGCTGGTTTCCATGTAATTTCATGTCCAAATTTTTGTGCAATAGCATCAGATACTTTTACAGCTTCATTGATTACTTCTGGTCCGATTCCGTCTCCGGCTAAAAGGGCTATGTTTAATTTCATTCTATATGTGTTTTTATAAGGTTCAAAGGTTCAGAGGAACAAAGGTTCAGAGGTGTTGGGATGAAAATTGCTTTTTTAGCCTTTGTCCCTTTGTTCCTCTGAACCTTTGTACCTGATATTAAGTTATAATGTTAAGCATTTTCTGCGTTGCAATAATCGCTGCAACAGTTTGGTCAGAATCTAATCCGCGGGTTTTGAATTCTTTTCCGTTGTTGGTCCATGTGATAATGGTTTCGCACAACGCATCAGAACTACTTCCTGGAGGGATTCTTACTGCGTAATCGATCAGTTTCGGAAGTGTTAGTTTTTTGCTTTTGTAAATCTTTGATAAAGCATTCATAAAAGCATCAAACTGACCGTCTCCCTGCGCATTTTCTTCGATTATTTCTCCGTTTAAATTTAAAGATAAAGTCGTAGATGGGCGCATTCCTTTAGAATGTACCAGCATATAAGAGTTTATGGTAATTTTTTCTTCGTAAGTATGACTGTCCAAAACATCTGAAATAATGTATGGAAGATCTTCCTTCGTAACGGTTTCTTTTTTGTCGCCCAGTTCAATAATTCTTTGCGTAACCAATTTCAAATCTTCGTTGTTTAATTTTAAACCTAATTCCTGAAGATTCTTTTCGATATTGGCTTTTCCAGAAGTTTTTCCTAAAGCGTATTTTCTTTTTCTTCCAAAGCGTTCCGGAAGTAAATCATTAAAATAAAGATTGTTTTTATTGTCTCCATCAGCATGGATTCCCGCTGTTTGAGTAAAAACGTTATCACCAACAATTGGTTTGTTGGCAGGAATTCTGTAACCCGTGAAAGTCTCCACCAATTTGCTTACAGAGTATAAAGAGGTTTCTTTAATGTTGATGCTAACTTCTGGTAAATAATCATTGATTACGGCAACAGTACTTTCTAAAGGCGCATTTCCAGCGCGTTCTCCCATTCCGTTTACGGTTACGTGAAGTCCGTTGATTCCCGCTTTTATAGCTTCCATAACGTTAGCAACGCTTAAATCGTAATCGTTGTGTGCGTGGAAATCAAAATGAATGTTCGGATATTTTGCTCTGATTTTTGAAATAAATTCAAAAGCCAAAGACGGAATCAAGACACCTAAAGTATCTGGAAGTAAAACTCTTTTGATTGGTTGTGTAGCTAAGAAATCTAAAAATTGAAAAACATAGTCTTGGGAATTTCGCATTCCGTTGCTCCAGTCTTCCAGATAAACATTGGTTTCAATATTGTTCTTTTGTGCTAAAGAAATGATTTCAGCGATTTCAGAAAAATGCTGTTCTGGAGTTTTTTTTAATTGATGCGTTAAGTGATTCATTGAACCTTTGGTCAACAAATTCTGAACTTTGGCACCGGCTTTTTTCATCCAGTCAATTGAAACGCCTCCATCAACAAACGTCAGGACTTCAATTCTGTTGATATAACCTCTTTCTTCAGCCCAAGAAGTAATGCCTTTTACGGCCTGAAATTCTCCTTCACTTACACGTGCGGAAGCAATTTCGATTCTATCAATATTTAATTCCTCCAACAACAATTGCGCAATGGTTAGTTTTTCTGCAGCAGAAAATGAAACTCCTGAGGTTTGTTCACCATCACGAAGCGTCGTATCCATTATTTCAATTTTTCTTTTTTCCATATTGATATTCTAAATTCCTTTTTTTATAAGGTAAATTTTTGTTGTGTTGTCTTGGTTTTTTAACTTATAAAGACCCGACAGGTTTTAAAAACCTGTCGGGTCTCAAAGGACTGAACCTGATTTTTTTAGTAAGGAAGTTTATCAGCAAAAGCTTTAATATCTTCCTTCATATCTTGTAAATAATCAATGTCATCAAAACCATTGATTAAGTTGTTCTTTTTGTAACCGTTAATAGCAAATGATTCTTGCTCACCAGTTGACAATAAAGTAATCGTTTGGTTTGGAAGATTGATTTCTAATTCTGTATTAGGATCAGCTTCGATAGCTTTGAAAATATTAGCTAAAAATTCTGGGCTGATTTGTACTGGCAAAACACCAATATTTAAACAGTTTCCTTTGAAGATATCAGCAAAGAAAGAAGAAACTACAGCACGGAATCCGTAATCGTAAACTGCCCAAGCAGCGTGCTCTCTAGAAGATCCAGAACCGAAGTTTTTTCCTCCAACAAGAATTTTTCCAGAGTAAGTAGAGTTGTTTAAAACGAAATCTGCTTTTGGAGTATCATCTCCATTATATCTCCAGTCTCTAAAAAGATTGTCTCCAAAACCTTCACGTTTTGTAGCTTTTAAGAAACGAGCCGGAATGATTTGATCTGTATCTACGTTCTCAATTGGCAACGGAACTCCGCTGCTTGTAAGTATATTAAATTTATCGTATGCCATTGTTTTTTTTGCTTTAGGCTGTAGGCAATAAGCTTTAGGCTTTTTTCTACAGCAATTGTTTTTTTGCTTTAGGCTTTAAGCAATAAGCTGTAAGCCTTTTTTAAGTTCCGTTGTAAAGCTTAAAGCCTATTGCTTAAAGCTTACAGCTAGAAAAGAATTAAAATAATTCTCTTGGGTCAGTTAATTTTCCAGTTACTGCTGCCGCTGCTGCCATAATTGGAGAAGCTAAAAGCGTTCTTGAACCAGGACCTTGACGACCTTCAAAGTTTCTGTTTGAAGTACTTACTGCATATTTTCCAGCAGGAACTTTATCGTCGTTCATTGCTAAACAAGCAGAACATCCCGGCTGACGTAATACGAAACCAGCTTCAGTCAAAATATCTAAAATTCCTTCTTCTTTAATCTGTGCTTCAACAACGTGAGAACCTGGAACTAACCAAGCCGTAACATTATCTGCTTTTTTTCTTCCTTTTACAATTTCAGCAAAAGCTCTAAAATCTTCAATACGTCCGTTTGTACAGCTTCCTAAGAAAACGTAATCGATTTGTTTTCCGATCATTATGTCGTCTTCGTTGAAGCCCATGTAAGCCAAAGATTTTTTGTAAGTTTCCTCACCGCCTTCAACTTCTTTAGCATTCGGAATATGTTTTGTGATACCAATTCCCATTCCTGGGTTTGTACCATATGTAATCATTGGTTCGATATCTTCAGCTTTGATGTTTAATTCAGCATCAAACACAGCATCAGCATCTGTTTTTAAAGTTTTCCAGTATTCAACAGCTTTTGTCCAAGCTTCTCCTTTTGGAGCGTAAAGTCTTCCTTCTAAGAAATCGAAAGTAGTTTGGTCAGGAGCAATCATACCTCCACGAGCACCCATTTCGATACTTAAGTTACAAACTGTCATACGGCCTTCCATAGTCATGTTTTCAAAAACATCACCAGCATATTCAACGAAGTAACCTGTTCCTCCAGAAGTAGTTAATTGAGCAATAATATAAAGTGCAACGTCTTTTGGACCAACACCTTTACTCAATTGACCATTTACGTTGATACGCATTTTCTTTGGTTTTGGTTGCATAATACATTGAGTAGAAAGCACCATTTCAACCTCAGATGTTCCGATACCAAAAGCGATAGCTCCAAAAGCACCGTGAGTAGACGTATGCGAATCTCCACATACAATAGTAGCACCTGGCAAAGTAATTCCGTTTTCAGGACCTACTACGTGTACAATACCATTTTTTTGGTGACCTAATCCCCAGTGCGAAATTCCGTATTCGTTAGCATTGTCTTCAAGAGCTTGAAGCTGATTAGCAGAAAGCGGATCCTGAACTGGTAAATGTTGGTTTATGGTTGGTGTATTGTGGTCGGCAGTTGCAAAAGTACGTTGTGGGTATAATACGTTAACGCCTCTTGATTTTAATCCTAAAAAAGCAACAGGACTCGTAACTTCATGAATGAAATGGCGGTCAATAAAAAACACATCTGGCCCATCTTCAATTTTACGCACAACATGTGAATCCCATACTTTGTCAAATAATGTCTTACTCATTTTTTATTTTTTTTAATTGTAATTTCTATAACCACAGCAATTTCCTGTTCATTATAATAGCAAAACAAAAGTAAAAAAAGATACAAAAGCGTCAATTTCGATATTTCATTATATACGATACCCAAACTAATTTACAAATTGCCAAACGGCTTTTGTAAGCTAAAATTTGAAAGAAAAATGATTAAGAAACTGATTTGCTTTTGCTTTTTCGGCTTTAATTTTCATTGTTTGTTTTTTGTTTTAATAGTTTGCAAATTTATCTCAAAATCAATACAAAATATAAGAATTTGATTGAAAAAATCTAACAAAATGTATAAAAATAGTAATAATTGTTAGTTTTGATTTTTTTGCAAAAGGGATGCTTTTTTGGTTTTTTAAAGCTTTTAAAGGAGTTTTTAGGGCACTATTTAGATTCAATAAAAGGTCGAAATACTACGACGTCCAAGAAGTGTATTTTTATGAAACTTTATGATTTTTTGAGACAAAAACTGATTTTTTTAGGGTAGTTTTTTTGAAAATTAATTCAGCGAATTTTTAAATTCTAATGGAGTCAGACTGGTTTTCTTTTTGAATAATTTACTAAAGGATTGTGGGTATTCAAAACCTAATTGATAAGCAATTTCTGCTACCGAAAGATTGGTCGTGATCAGGAAATCTTTTGACTTTTCTATTAATTTCGAATGAATATGCTGTTGCGCATTTAATCCGGTCAAATTACGAAGCATGTCGCTTAAATAGTGGGTTGAAACATTAATTTGCGAAGCCAGAAATTCTACTGTAGGCAATCCCTTTTTTAAGGTTTCGGCATTGCTAATGTAATTATCCAGAGTTTCTTCAACCTTTAATAATAAATCGTGGCTGATGGTTTTTCGGGTAATAAATTGGCGTTTGTAAAAACGATTACTGTAATTCAGAAGAACGTCAATATAAGAAACAATCAAGTCTTGACTCATTTCGTCTATTGCAGTATTGAGTTCATTGTCGATGCTTTGTAATAATCCAATAATAATGGTTTTCTCACTGTCTGAAAGATGCAGTGCTTCATTGGTATCATAAGAAAAAAAGCCGTATTTTTTGATGCTTTTTCCGAGAGGATAATTTCGAATAAAATCAGGATGAAATAAAAGTGTATAACCGCCATATTCAACGCCTTCTTCATTTTCAGTAAAAATCAACTGATTAGGAGAAGCGAACATGAGTCCGCCTTCATTAAAATCATAATAATCCTGTCCGTAACCCATTTTTCCGTTGGTAGAAAACTTATAAGAGATCTTATAAAAATCAAGTAAAAAGGAATGGTTGGCTAAATCTTCATTTAAAACCAATTGAGTATTGTCTACCAAACTAACCATTGGATGAAGCGGTTTTGGTAATCTTAACAGGTCGTGAAACTGCGATATAGAAGAGATTTTTGCCGGAGTATTGTTTTTCTTTTCCATGATATAAAAGTATGAAAATTAAAGGACTAATTAAGCTTTTCGAAATGTATTGAACTATCTATTTGATTTTAAAGGACAAGCTTCGGAGAAGCGAAATATTTATAGAAATCAGGATTTATTGGTGAGGGCAAAGCTCCAGCGGAGCGACATATTCATTGCAAAATATATTTCGCTCCGCTGGAGCTCTTTTGCATCCTTTATGATTGAATTTCTATAAATATTTCGCTTCGCTGGAGCTTAATAAAAAGAATGTTTAATGCTCTCTGGAGAACCTTATTAGGAATAATTATGCACCCAAAAACTGTTTTCCAAATTCGGTACGGAAAGTTTCTGCACCCAATTCTAATCTTTGTTTGTAAAGTGCTTTTGCATCTTCGCCGGCAACATATCTTAATTGGTTTTTTCCGTCGGTTGCAGCTTCATAAACTACATCGGCAATTTGTTCTGGAGTCGATGCCATTTCAAACATGGTGTCTACACTTGCAAACATGCTGTTGGTCATCGCTTCATACTCAGGTTTTGCGCCAGTGTCAAGTGAACCATGCAGGAATTCTGTTTTGATACCGCCCGGAGAAACCGTTTTGATATGTACTCCAAACGGATTTAATTCGTAAGCCATACTCTCGCTCCAGCCTTCCAATCCCCATTTTGTTGCGTGATAAATTGAGCCTAAAGGAAAAGCAATCAATCCGCCGATAGAAGTGGTTGAAATAAATAAACCGTTTTTTCTTTCTCGGAAATACGGAATAAAAGCATTTGTAACTCGAATTACTCCCAACAAATTAGTGTTCAATTGTTTTGTAATCTGATCATCTGTAAGGCTTTCTAAAGGCCCAATTAAACCATAACCAGCATTGTTAAAAACGATATCTATATCGCTAATTTCTAGAGCTTTTTGGACTGTGTTTTGAATCTGCTCATAATTCGTAACGTCTAATGGTAAAAGCGTTACATTTTTTAATTGAGAAAGTTCCGTTTCTTTTTCTGGAGTTCTCATAGTTGCGATTACATTCCATCCTTTTTCGTGAAATAATTTTGCTGTTGCTTTTCCTAAACCTGATGATGCGCCTGTGATAAAAATTGTCTTCATGATTATTATTTTTTAATTGTTATAATTTGATGAAGCAAAGTTCAGGATACACTGCAGCTTAAAAGTGCTCATTTTGGTTCAATGAGTATCCAAAATGAATAATCGGAGTTTTTTAATCTGAAAAACTTTTGAACGTAATTATTTTAAACACATAGAAACATAGATTTGTAATTCTTAAAAAAGGCGTTTCACTTATTTTAAATACACATAGCTATGTGTTAAAAATCTAGATTTTTTTTTTAAGCGCCTCTTTGTAAAAGTAAAAACCTATGTTTCTATGTGTTTAAATTTTACGAATAGTGAACAATCAGGTTTTAATTAACGTTTTTGTTAACAACTTTCACTTTATTATTTCTTTAAAAAAAGCGTAAATTTGAACTTCCTCCAATTTTTATTCATAACTTTAGTATTCTTCATGTAATCAAATGTTTATGTGATAAGGGTTTGAAATGTTGGAGCTTTAAAATTTGACTTTTACGACTTTATGTATTTAATATTCGATACCGAAACAACCGGATTACCAAAACGCTGGGACGCCCCGATTACCGATTCTGATAACTGGCCTCGATGTATACAAATCGCTTGGCAGTTGCATGACGAAATGGGACAGCTTGTTGAGCATCAGGATTACCTTGTAAAACCAGAAGGATTCAACATTCCCTATGATGCCGAACGTATTCACGGAATCTCGACTGAATTGGCTGAAGCCGATGGAATCACTTTGGCCGAAGTTTTGGAGAAATTCAATATTGCTTTAAGCAAAACCAAATATATTGTCGGTCAGAACTTAGGTTTCGACGTTAATATTATGGGAGCAGAATTTCATAGAATGGGAGTTGAATCTCAAATGAGTTCAATGCCTGTTTTGGATACCTGTACTGAAGTTACGGCTTCTTTATTACAGCTTCCAGGAGGTCGTGGAGGAAAGTTCAAACTTCCAACTTTGACCGAATTACACAGCTATCTTTTCGATCAGCCATTCGCGGAAGCGCACAACGCAACTGCCGACGTTGAGGCAACTACGCGTTGTTTCTTAGAATTGGTTAGAAGAGAAGTTTTTACCAAAGAAGAACTAGATGTTCCGAAAGAGTATTTCAAAGATTTTCAAGAAAGAAATCCAGAGCCATTTAAGTTAATTGGCTTAAAACATATCAACTTAAAAGCAGCTTCTGATAAAATCAGAGAACAGCTTAAAGCTTTAGCTGGAGAAGACACGCAAAATGTAGTTTCAGAAGAAGATAAAGCGGATTTTAAAGTAGCAAAATTTGCGCATTTGCATAATCATACACAGTTTTCGGTTCTTCAATCTACTATTGGAGTTGGAAATATTGTGGCAGCTGCAGCCAAAAACGGAATGCCTGCCGTTGCCATGACCGATACAGGAAACATGATGGGAGCTTTCCATTTCGTGAGCGCCGTTATGAACCATAATAAAGCAGCTTCAGGAAAAAATAAAGCTTTAGTGGAAGCTGGAGAAGAACCTACTGAAACTGAAGTGAAACCAATTGTTGGCTGTGAATTTAATATTTGCGAAAATCACTTAGATAAAAGCAAAAAAGACAACGGTTATCAAGTTGTTTTAATGGCTAAAAATAAAGCTGGATACCACAACTTAGCTAAAATGGCTTCGATTGCCTATACAGATGGATTTTACTATGTTCCAAGGATTGACCGCAAAATTGTAGAACAATACAAAGGTGATATCATGGTTTTGTCTGGGAATTTATATGGAGAGATTCCGAGTAAAATCTTGAACATCGGTGAAAACCAAGCCGAAGAAGCATTGATTTGGTGGAAAGAACAATTTGGCGAAGATTTCTATCTGGAAGTAATGCGCCACAATCAGGAAGATGAAAATCGTGTAAACAAAACCCTGATTGAGTTTTCGCAGAAACACAATGTCAAATTAATTGCGACGAACAATACTTATTATTTAAATAAAGAAGATGCCAATGCACACGACATTTTACTTTGCGTAAAAGACGGTGAAAAGCAGGCAACGCCAATTGGACGTGGACGTGGTTACCGCTACGGACTTCCAAATCAGGAATATTATTTCAAGTCGCAAGATGAGATGAAAAAGCTTTTTGCTGATTTGCCGGAAGCCATTATCAACATTCAGGAAATTATAGATAAGGTTGAAGGATACTCCTTATATCGAGATGTATTACTTCCGAAATTTGAAATTCCGGACGAATTTATGGTTCCTGAAGATGAAGAAGACGGAGGTGTTCGCGGGGAAAATAAATATTTGAGACACCTTACTATGGAAGGTGCAAAAAGAAGATATGGCGAAATTACCGAATCGATTCAGGAACGTTTGGATTTTGAATTAATGACGATTTCGAACTCCGGTTATCCCGGATATTTCTTGATTGTACAGGATTTCATCGCCGAAGCAAGAAACATGGATGTATCGGTAGGACCTGGACGTGGATCTGCAGCGGGTTCAGCCGTTGCCTACTGTCTCGGAATTACCAATATTGACCCGATTAAATACGACTTACTTTTTGAGCGTTTCCTAAATCCTGACCGTGTATCGATGCCCGATATTGATATCGACTTTGATGATGAGGGTCGTGGACGTGTAATGGAATATGTAATCAATAAATACGGACAAAAACAGGTAGCGCAGATTATCACTTATGGTAAAATGGCGACCAAATCGGCGATTCGTGATACGGCTCGTGTACTGGATTTACCATTATTCGAGGCCGATAGAATCGCAAAATTGATTCCAGGAATGATGCCGTCCAAATGGAACTTGGCGCGTTTTATTTCTGAGAGTGAAGAGGAAGTCAAAAAAGCCCTTCGTTCTGACGAATTTGATAATGTCAAAGAATTAATTGCGATTGCCAATGAAGATGATTTGGCAGGAGAAACCATTCAGCAGGCAAAAATTCTGGAAGGATCGATGCGTAACACGGGAATTCACGCCTGTGGGGTAATCATTACACCGTCGGATATTACAAA
Organism: Flavobacterium notoginsengisoli; assembly: GCF_014207905.1. Classification (GTDB taxonomy): domain Bacteria; phylum Bacteroidota; class Bacteroidia; order Flavobacteriales; family Flavobacteriaceae; genus Flavobacterium; species Flavobacterium notoginsengisoli_A. The sequence continues at coordinate 894,719 of NZ_JACHLB010000001.1, forward strand.
TTATGTTCCTGTTACCACTGCAAAAGATTCGGATTTATATGTAACACAATTCGATAACTCGGTTGCAGAAAGTGCCGGATTGCTGAAAATGGACTTCTTGGGTCTGAAGACCCTTACGCTGATAAAAGATACCGTAAAACTGGTAAAATATAGAACAGGAATCGAGCTGAATCCAGATACTTTTCCAATTGATGATGAAGAAACGTATGCGCTTTTCCAAAGAGGTGAAACCGTTGGAATCTTCCAATATGAGTCACCAGGGATGCAGAAATATATGAAAGATCTGAAGCCAACGGTTTTTGGAGATTTAATTGCCATGAATGCTTTATATCGTCCGGGGCCTTTGGAATATATTCCTTCTTTCGTTCGAAGAAAAAATGGTGACGAGGAAATCAAATACGATTTAGATGCCTGTGCCGAGTATTTATCTGAAACTTATGGAATTACAGTTTACCAGGAGCAGGTAATGCTTTTGTCTCAGTCTTTGGCAGGATTTACAAAGGGTGAGGCCGACGTCTTGCGTAAAGCGATGGGTAAGAAACAAAAAGACGTACTAGATAAAATGAAGCCGAAGTTTGTTGAACAAGCGGCAGCAAAAGGTCACGACGCTAAAATTCTAGAGAAAATCTGGAAAGACTGGGAAGCCTTTGCGAGTTATGCCTTCAACAAATCGCACTCGACTTGTTATGCTTGGATTGCCTATCAAACGGCTTATTTGAAAGCGCATTATCCTGCAGAATATATGGCAGCGGTACTTTCAAATAACATGAACGATATTAAACAAGTTTCGTTCTTTATGGAAGAATGTAAACGTATGGGATTACAGGTTTTAGGCCCAGATGTAAACGAATCGTACTATAAATTTACTGTAAACGACGATTATGCCGTTCGTTTCGGAATGGGAGCTATTAAAGGTGTGGGTTCCGGAGCCGTAGAAACGATTGTAGAAAACAGAAAAGACGGAAGATATAAATCGATTTTTGATTTAGCTAAACGAATTGATTTGCGCGCTGCGAATAAAAAAGCGATTGAAAATTTAGCACTTGCCGGAGGTTTCGATTCTTTTGAAGGAACAACCAGAGCACAATATTTTCATGATGATGGTGACGGAATTACTTTCTACGAAAAAGCAATGCGTTACGGATCGAAGTTTCAAGAAAATGAAAATTCATCTCAAGTAAGTTTGTTTGGAGAAGCTAGCGAAGTGCAGATCGCTGAACCAGTTGTACCACCATGTGAAGACTGGAGTACAATGGAAAAACTCGCTAAAGAAAAAGAGGTTGTCGGGATTTATATTTCTGGACATCCGCTTGATGATTTCAGATTTGAGATGAAATACTTCTGTAATTCTCGTTTAGAATCATTGAAAAGTATGAATGAATATGTCGGCAAGAATTTACACTTTGCTGGAATTATCAATAACGTACAGCATCGAGTAGCTAAAAATGGAAAAGGCTGGGCGGCTTTCAACTTAGAAGGGTATGATGAAAGTTATGAATTCAAAATTTTTGGGGAAGAATATTTGAAGTTTCGTCATTTCTTAATTCAAAATAATTTTGCCTTTTTGAAAATTTTGATCAAAGATGGATGGGTAAATCACGATACAGGTAAAAAAACAGATCCAAGAATGCAGTTTGTTGAGATACGACAATTGCAAGATATTTTAGAAGCTTTCGCTAAAAAACTGATCCTTCTTTTAAATATTAAAGATCTTCATCCTGAGTTTATACATAAGCTGAGTCATTTGTTTAATGAAAATAAAGGAGATAATTCTGTGACTTTCGAAATCATGGAATTAGAAAACATAAAGCGACTAGTTGAGGTAGAAACACCAACAGATTTTGAAACCGAAGATGCTGTTTTCGAAGGAGAAGGTGAAAATGAAGATAGTGCTATGGAAGACACCAAGATTCAGGAGGTAAATGAAGTTGAAGAGATAAAAGTGGTTACAAAATTAACCATGCCTAGCCGTCGTTTAAAAGTGAGGATTTCAGCGGAATTACTACAGGAATTAGAGAAAATGCAGATTAATTTTAAATTGAACTAAAAAATTAACAGTTAAAATTTAAACACATGTTAATTTTTTGTGTTAAAAATATGCACGCATAATAGTTTTTTAGTAATATTGCCCAAAATTACAACGATTTCGTTCCAAGTCTAACTTTACAAACTTAAGGATATGTTAAAAATACTCTAAGTTTGTATAAATCAATTAAATCAAAATTATGAAAAAGAACCTATTTTTATTAGGAATGCTAGTTTGCTCTATGGCAACAATGGCGCAAACACAAAAAGCGGACAAACCAGAAAGCTGGTATTTCAAATTAGGTGGATCTTATTTTAACCAAACTGCTTCAACTGAATTTCCAGTTGTTGGTGGACAATTACCAAATAGAGATGTTTATGCAGGAACTTTAGGAAATAATAGATTAGTTTCAAGAGAAAGTATAACAGGTTCTTTTGGACAAGGTTTTAGAAGTGGAATTACTGCTGGATACCGTTTCTCTACACGTTTAGGAGTAGAGATGTCTGCAAATTATTATGTAAGTAATGAGAAAACAATGGCTCAAACTACAAACAGAATGGTTACTCCGAATCCATCGGCAGCAGTTCCAGTGACTTACGTGAATTTTACAGCTGAAGGTCAAATTAAAGCTTTTGATTTAGCTCCAGCAATCGTAATGTTTTTAGGAGAAGCTCATGGTTTTGAACCTTACACTAAAGTAGGGGTTATTGTTCCAGTTCACGGTACATTAGATATTAAAACAGATAGAGAATATAGAACATTTGTAAATGGAACTCAGGTTGCTGCTACAGATGCTTATTCTAAAGATGTAGTAAAACCAAATCCAACACTTGGATTTATGGCTGCTTTAGGAACTTCTTATAAATTAGGAAAACATATTTCTGCGTTTGCTGAATTAGAATACCGTAACTTTACAGTGCATGGAAAATCTAAAGAAACTACAATTTATACTGAAAATGGTGTAAATAAATTGAATGAAAATACGAATTTTAGAGTTGGTTCAACTGCTTCAAACCATACACACTATGTTGATCGTTTAGATGTAAATTCTAATAATAGTTTAACAAATCCTAATGGTGTTAATCAAGATAAACCAATGGACGAATTAAGTTCTTATGTTGGTATTTCAGGTTTAGGATTGACTTTAGGTCTTAAATATAGCCTATAATTTTATTCCGTTATTATAGTTTACAAAAAGAGGATATTCGAAAGAATATCCTCTTTTGTTTTGTCATTTCGATTCCGAGGTTTCAGGATCGAAATGATAAAACTTTGTAAATATTATTTAGAAGTCTCTCTAAACTCTTTCAAAACCTGATCAATTACCCAAGTTGTTCTAGCTCCGGAAACTCCTTTTGAAGCTGAAGCATTCTCTTTTCCTAAAAGTTCAGCCATAACACTTTCTATAAAAGGCTGTTGAATATGCAATGGATTTTCTATTGTAATACTTTCTTTTTCTCCATTTGCATATTGAATATGAATTGAGTCATTTCCGAAAGTAGAGAAAGAAATTTTTCCTTTATCACCCACAATTTCAGTGTTATCATAACGTTCGAAACTTGCAAAATTCCAAATACCAGATCCGTGAACTCCATTTTCAAATAAAAAAGACATTGAAACGGCATCTTCGGCAGGATATGCCATTAATTGAGAAGTCGCATGTCCGCGAACAGATTTTATCGGACCTAAAACAAAATCTAGAAAATCTAAAGTATGACAGGCAAGATCAACAAAAATTCCGCCTCCAGAAATATGAGGTAAAACAGTCCAAGGAAGATTGATCTCGTCATCGTAACGCTGTTCAAAAGGATGATACAAAACGCAATTTACATGACGAATGTTTCCTAGTTTACCTTCATCAATTATTTCTTTAATTTTTAAAAAACGAGGCAAAGCTCTTCTATAGTAAGCAACAAACAAAGGAACATTATGCTCTTTGCAGGCGCTGATCATTTCGTTGCATTCTTCAAAAGTTAAAGCCATTGGTTTTTCTACGTAAACAGGTTTTCCTGCTTTGGCGCATAAAATAGTATATTCTTTATGAGAAGATGGAGGAGTAGCAATGTATACGGCGTCGACTTCTGAATCGTTTATTAAATCAATAGCATTCGAATACCATTTTGGAACATTGTGGCGTTTGGCATAATCTTCGGCAAGTGCTGCATCACGACGCATAACAGCCACTAAAGCAGAATTTGGCGCTTTCTGAAAAGCAGGTCCGCTTTTTACTTCTGTTACATTCCCGCAGCCAATGATTCCCCATTTTATAATTTTCATGGTTCAAGTTTTAAGTTTCTCAAATTTAAGTGAAAAGAATTATTTAAAAAAAGTTAGCCACGAATTCACGAATTATTTTTTCACGCAGATTAAAAATGATTTAAGCAGATGTACACAAATTTTTATTAATTAAATCAGCTTAGATCTGCAATAATCTGGGGAATCTGCGTGAAACAAAATAAAAAGCCACGATATTCACAAAATAATTCGTGAATTCGTGGCTAAAAAAAATTAAGTTTAAAGTTTTACTTTTTAGGTAAAGCTTTAAAACCCATATTGTAAAGTGTGAAAGCTTGAATGTCTACATTTTCTTGAATAGAAGCCGCAACAGATTTTCCTGCTCCGTGACCTGCTTTAACATCAATTCTAATTAAAACCGGATTTTCTCCAGCCTGTTTTTCTTGTAATTCAGAAGCAAATTTAAAACTGTGTGCCGGAACAACACGATCATCATGATCTCCTGTTGTAACCATTGTTGCTGGATATTTTGTTCCTTTTTTAACGTTGTGAACTGGTGAATATCCTTTTAAATATTCGAACATTTCTTTATTGTCTTGAGCTGTTCCATAATCAAATGCCCAACCAGCACCAGCTGTAAAAGCATTGTAGCGTAGCATATCCATAACTCCAACTGCTGGTAAAGCTACTTTCATTAAATCAGGACGCTGTGTCATTGTTGCTCCAACTAATAAACCTCCATTAGAACCTCCGCGAATAGCTAAATAATCAGATGAAGTATATTTTTGAGCAATTAAATATTCTGCTGCAGCGATAAAATCATCAAAAACATTTTGCTTTTGCAATTTCGTTCCTGCGTCATGCCATTTTTTTCCGTATTCACCGCCACCTCTTAAATTGGCAACAGCATACACACCACCATTTTCCATCCAAACTGCGTTTGCAATGCTGAAACTTGGAGTTAAACTAACATTGAATCCGCCATAACCATAAAGAATAGTTGGGTTTTTGCCATCTAGTTTTGTTCCTTTTTTATACGTAATAATCATAGGAACTTTTGTGCCGTCTTTTGAAGTATAGAATACTTGTTTTGACTCGTAATCTTCACTTTTGAAATCAACTTTTGGCTTTTGATATACTTCAGATTTGCCAGATTTTGGTTCAAAAGAATAGATGCTTCCTGGAGTTGTATAATTTGTAAAGCTGTAATACAAGATTTTTTCACTCTTTTTTCCACCAAAACCGCCAGCAGATCCAACTGCAGGAAGTTTGATTTCACGAACTAATTTTCCGTTGTAATCATATTGTAATACAAATGACACGGCATCTTTAGTATAATTGGCAAAAAAGTATCCTGCGCCTGTTGTTGGAGATAAAACATTTTCAGTTTCTTTGATGAAATCTTTCCAGTTTTCTACTTTTGGATTTGCTGCATCTACCGTAACTACACGACCGTTTGGAGCATTGTAGTCAGTATGTATAAACAGTTTTGATCCTTCATTTTCAATAATCGAATTCTCAGCATTAAAGTTATCTACAATGGTAACAATTGGACTATTTGGTTTAGTTAAGTCTTTAATATATAGTTCGTTTCCGTAAGTAGAATTTGCTGCGGTAATAATCAGATAGCGATCATCTTCTGTGACACCGCCTCCAATATATCTTCTTTTCTGATCTGCGCCAAAAATTACTTTATCGTCTTTTTGAGCAGTTCCTAGCTTATGAAAATACAATTTATGCTGATCTGTTTTTGCAGATAATTCGCTTCCTTTTGGTTTCTCATAACTAGAGTAATAAAAACCTTCATTTCCATGCCATGAAATTCCGCTGAATTTTACATCAACTAAAGTGTCTTCTAATACTTTTTTAGAAATAGCATCGATAATAATAACTTTTCTCCAGTCGCTTCCTCCTTCAGAAATAGAATAAGCCGCTTTTGAACCGTCTTTAGAAAAATCTAAACCACCAAGAGAAGTTGTTCCGTCTTTAGAAAACGTATTTGGATCTAAGAAAACTTCTTCTTTTCCGTTTTGATCTTTTCTGTAAACAACAGATTGATTTTGAAGACCGTTATTTTTAGAATAATAAGTGAATTTTCCTTCTTTGTATGGAGCACCAATTTTTTCGTAGTTCCAAAGTTTTTCCATTCGTTTTTTTAGTTCTTCACGAAATGGAATTTGATTTAAGTAACCGTAAGTTACCTCATTTTCAGCTTTTACCCAAGCTCCAGTTTCAGCAGATTTGTCGTCTTCAAGCCAGCGGTAAGGATCGCTAACTTTTGTATCAAAATATACATCAACTGTTTCTCCTTTTTTAGTTTCAGGATATTTGATTTTGTTTTGGGCAAATGAAATTCCTGCAGTTGTGATTGCCATTAATAAAAAAGTTTTTTTCATAGTTAATTTTTATCTGTTGTAACAAAAATAGTACTTTCTGTGAGATTGTTGTGTTATTAACCGCAAAGAACGAAAAGTATTCAATATTAATCTCGCAAAGGCGCAGAGGCGCAAAGTTTTAAAATTTCTTTGCGACTTCACGTCTTTGCGAGATTTTTAAAAGTCAAGCTAAAATAACCTTGCGTACTTTGCGGTTAAATAAAAATTATAAATTAAAATTAACTCCCAAAACAATGTTTCTTCCAATGTTTGGAATGCCGTCTGTTTTCAATCTAGAAAGGTGTGCAATATATTTTTTGTCAAATAAATTGTTTCCGTTTAAGTTAATGTCAAATGCCGTTTTTCCAAGTTTTACAGTTCCACCAAAACCTAAATTCACCAAAGTGTAACCTTTAGAAGCTGTTTCAAAACCACTTACATTATCTTGGCTGAAAGTAGAAGAAACATTTAAAGAAGCAAAACCTTCGCTTAACCAGTCTTTGATATTAAATTCAGTTCTAAGTGTATTATTCCAGTTGTTTGCAGGAATTAAAGGCAAGTAATCGTTATTGTCTTTTTTACCTGTAACTGTTTCAAAACTAGTTTCAAAATGTAACCAATCTAAAGGATGCGGATGAAAGTGTAAGCCAACTTCACCACCGAACAATTTTGCATTATCTTGAACATAAGCGAAAACATCGTTGTCTTCTAAAACTTCTCCAGTTGGCGAAGTGTAGATATAATTGTTTACATGATTGTAAAATCCGTTTACGAAGAATTCAAAATGCGTGTTTTTGTATTCTAAATTTAAATCAGTTTGAACGTTTTGTTCTGTTTTCAGGTTTGCATTTCCGATTTCATAACGGTTTGTTCCTTCGTGAACACCATTTGAAGTTAATTCAGCTAAATTCGGTGCTCTAAATCCTGTAGCTACATTCAAACGCAATGTTAGCGGTTCAGCCAATTTTGTTTTATAGCCTAATGATGCATTAAAACTGTCAAATGATTTGTCAAGAGGCAAGAAATAACCTTCTTCGCCTTCTGTTCCGTGAGCAATTGATGTAACATTTCTGTTGTCAAAACGCAATCCGGCTTGAATAACGCTGTTGTCCCATTCGTAATTTGCAGTTCCAAAAACACCAAAATCGTTTGTTGTTGCATCTGGAATCAAATATTCTTCTCCAGAATTTTTATTGGTTTGATGCATTCCTTGAACGCCTAAAATAGTTTCAATTTTTCCGAATTTAGGGAAATGATATTTTGCATTATAATTGAAAGTATTCAGTTTCATGTGAAGAGAAGCTTCGTTGCTGTCTTCAAATTCGCTTCTATCATTTGCGATATAACCCAAATCAACATCTAATTTTGAGTTTTCGAAGAAAATAACATTATTCAAACTCAATAAATGATTGAAAATTCCTTGTCTCGGAAATTGTGTGTCTTTGCTTGAAGATTGTTCTGCAATTCCGTCTTCTGGAATTCCGATATCCAATTTGTTGTAGTTGTATCTCAAAACACTAGAAAAAGTGGAGTTGCTGTAACCGATTCCAGTTTTAAAATCGGTTTCATTGTAACGTGAATTGGTTACGCGGTCGCCATCGGCAATTTTATAATCAGAATGGGTGTTGTAACCTCCTCTAACCAAGAATTTCCAATTATCGGTAGAAGTTTTTAATCCGATAGAAGAATTGCTTCCTTGCGTATTGGTAAAATATTTTTGACTGAAATTAGCTTTAAAATCGCCAGCATCAGCAAATTTTTCTGGATTGAAGTATAAAACACCTCCCAAAGCATCAGAACCGTATAATAAAGAAGCAGGTCCTTTAATAACTTCCACACTTTCAATTCCGCCGTCATTTAAACCCAAACCATGTTCGTCTCCAAACTGCTGATTTTCGATACGAACACCTTGAGAATAAACCAAAACACGATTCCCGCTAAGACCACGAATAACCGGTTTTCCGATTGATGTTCCTGTAGAAATTTGAGAAACTCCAGGAATTGTTGCCAAACCTTCAATTAAAGTTGAGGTTCCTTTTTGCTGCAAAGCCTTAATGCTTTCGTGCTCAATTTTCATTACGTTTTGCGATTGCAATTTGTTGAAAGGAGTAGAAACAACCACTTCGTCCATTTCTAAAATTGATTCTTCAAGCGTAATATCTAAAGTGTTTTGTTTTAATAATTTAGTAATCGTTTTATTCTGATTGGCATATCCAACGTAAGTAAAAGCAAGACGTAAAGTTCCGTTTGGAAGATTGTTCAATTCGTATTTTCCATTTGCGTCTGTAGTCGTTCCTTTGTGTAATTCTGGCGCATAAACAGAAACGCCTGGCAAAGGAGTGTTTTCGTTATCAGTTACTGTTCCTGAAACCGAATTTTGAGCAGAAAGCATGCTCGAAAACCCTAAAATAAGGGCAATTATAAATTTTTTCATTTGAAAATGATGCTATAGTTAATTTGATTTTTTTCTTAGAATGAAAAATCAAAAACTAACGATAAAGCTTGCTGATCCTAATTGTAAAAATAGGATTAGGAAACTCAATGTTATTTGAATTTAAATTGAAAGAAATGTGATTTTTTTCGAAAAATCGAAACTTAAGAAACTATAACTGCAGGAGGGCCACGTAAAAAATAAGAAGTGGTTGAAATAGAAAAAATCTTCTCTGAAACAGGAAAGAAATAGGCAATTTGTTTTTGAAAAGAATGAAACTGAAATTGAAAAGTTTCGGGAACGATGTAACTTCCAAAAGCAAAATTACAAACAAAACAAACCTCAAAATCATGGTGCTGATGCGTAATTTCACCACTTGGGTCATTGTAATTATGATGACATTGTTTTTCTGAAAGCTGTTTTACAATATGCTCATAACTGTGTATGGACTGAAACAATATCGAGAACAATATTGTGACAGCAAAAGACAAACTTAATATGAGCTGTTTTCTTTTCATACTCCGCAAAGGTATAAAGATTAAATAGAAAATTAATTTATTTTTTGTCTGTTCAAGGTTATTTATTGAAAAAAACGCAGCAATTAATTTTATGCGACATCAAAAAGAGAATATTTTTGTTTCTTGTCGCAACTACAAAAACCATTATATTATATTTGTATATGAAATAAATATACTTTTAAAAACGTTTATTTCTAAAACCTTTCTAAAACCAAACCCACGATATGCGAATTATTTTTAGCTGTTTATTTTTACTTACTTTTTTTAACTCTTTTGCGCAAGAAACAGTTAAGCCTGAAGTAAAACCAGTTATAAAAATAGATTCTTTATATCGAGAAGATCAGTTTTACTTTTCTGTAACGTATAATATGTTTACCGATATTCCGATTGATTTTAAACAAAATAAGTTCTCACTCGGGCTTTCTGGAGGTTTTTTACGTGATATGCCGATTAATAAATCGAGAACAGTTGCCATTGCGGCTGGTTTAGGATTGAGTTATCAGAACTATTATCAAAATTTGACTATTTCTCAAGATGGTTCAGGAGCTATTATATATGGCGTAAATGATTATGGAGAGTTTGTTTCCAATCGATACAGACAATATTCTGTAGATCTTCCGATAGAATTTAGATGGAGAAATTCAACTTACGAAAGCACTAAATTCTGGCGTATTTACGGAGGTGTAAAACTGAGTTATATCTTTTCAAATTCATCCATTTTAGATGATGGAGAAAAAACATACAGGATAAAAAATAATGCAGCAATCAATAAATTTCAATATGGACCTTATATTGCCGCAGGATATAATACATGGAACGTTTACTTGTATTATGGTTTAAGTCCGTTGTTTAATTCTGCAACCACTTTGTCGGGTGAGAAAATCAATATGAAAACCTTAAATGCGGGATTGATCTTTTATATTTTATAACCACAGGTATAAAAATAAAAGTTGCGGCATTATTCCGATAAAGAGTCCGAAAAGTATTTCTCTAGAGGTGTGTGCATTCATTTCTAGGCGAGATGAAGCAACAACCCCAGATAACAAAATTAATAATGCAGGCCAATACGGATTATGCATTTGAAAATGAATATTTAAGCCTATTACAAAAATGGCAAAACCAGAAATGGCAACCATATGTAAGCTGGCCTTTTTCTTGAAAAGTACAAAGACTAAAGCTAAAATGGTACTGAATAAAGCTCCCAAGAAAAAGAAATGAAGTTCCGGATAACGAGTAATTACAATACTTCTTTTTACCAATAAAATATATAAAAAACATTGCAACACAAGCGGAACTGTTCTTTCAGAAACCTGACTTAGCATTATCGATTTTACATGTCCAGTTGATTTTAAAAGTAAATAAAACAAAACAGGAACAATTACATTGATAACCGCAATTTGAATTAAAACATAATATTTTTCTTGAGTGCCAAAAACATCTCCCGCTGCATACAAATAAAACAAAGTGGCATAAACCGATATAAAAATCGGGTGTAATATATAAGAGAAAATGGGAAGTAAATTTTTCAAAAGGCTCAATTTTGTGGTGTAAAAACAAATATACTCAATTAATGTTTTCTGCCACGAATTACACTAATTTTCACTAATTAATTTGTTTGTTTACCACAGATTAAAAGGATTAAACGGATTTTAAATTGCCAATAATTGTTTTTAATTGTGAGAATTATTTAAAAATCAATTCGTGAAAATTAGTGTAATTCGTGGCAACTTTTTTAATTGCGTACGCACATTATTTTTAAGAAAATCACAACTCTTTTCTATCTTTAATATCTTAATTTTGAAAAAAAGAAATTTCTAAATGAGCATAAATTCAAAAGACCTAATCTCAGTTATAAATGCCAAATGGACTGGCTCAAAAGACGCTGTTTTAATTGATCACATTTCAATTGACAGTCGTTCACTACAAAACGGATCGCAAACTTTATTTTTTGCTTTGGTTGGCGTAAACAATGATGCTCATTTGTTTATTTCCGATTTAATAGAAAAGGGAGTTCGGAATTTTGTGGTACAGCATATTCCTGAAAATTGTACCGATAAAGCTAATTTTTTGGTTGTTGAAAATACCTTAAATGCGCTTCAGGAATTTGCAGGATATTATAGAAGTCTTTTCCATTTTCCTATAATTGGATTAACAGGAAGTAACGGAAAAACGATTGTAAAAGAATGGCTTAATTTTTTGTTGAGTCCAGATTACAATATTGTTCGAAGCCCTAAAAGCTACAACTCTCAAGTCGGAGTTCCTCTTTCTGTTATTTCTATTAATGAAAACCACAATTTAGGAATCTTTGAAGCCGGCATTTCTACAGTAAACGAAATGGCGAAATTGGAGAAAATCATTAAACCTAATATCGGTATTTTAACGAGTATTGGTTCTGCACACGATGAAGGTTTTTTGAATTTGGTACAAAAGATCGACGAAAAACTGCTTTTGTTCAAAGATTGTCCAGTCATTATTTATCAAAAAAATGAACTTGTAGATTCTTGTCTAACGCAATTTGCGGCAGAATATATGATGCATCCGCGAAAGCTTTTTTCGTGGAGTTTTACAGATAAAAGTGCAGATATTTTTGTTCTAAAAAAAGAAAACAAAAACGATCACACACATATTACATATCAATACAAAAAAGAGAAATTTCATTTAGAAATTCCATTTAGTGATTCTGCTTCGGTAGAAAATGCGATTTCTTGTTTATTGGTTTTACTGCATTTTAATTACGATCAGAAAACGATTCAAAATCGAATTGAAATGCTTTATCCAGTTCAAATGCGTTTGGAAGTAAAAAACGGAATTAATAATTGCAGTATTATTGATGATAGTTATAGTTCCGATTTTCAGTCTTTAAAAATTGCTTTAGACTTTTTAGAAAGCCAGAAAAAGAACGCTTCTAAAACGGTCATTTTATCGGATATTTTTCAAAGCGGATTTTCAAATGAAGAACTTTATACAAAAGTTGCCGATTTAATTGCATCCAATAAAATAAATCGCGTAATCGGAATCGGGGAGACAATCAGCACTTTTGCAGATAAATTTCCGAACATTATTATTTTCCAAACAAAAAATGAATTTATCGACGCAATTGAAAGTTTGAATTTTGCCAATGAAACCATTTTGGTAAAAGGCGCAAGATCATTTCATTTTGAAGAAATTGTCTCGCTTCTGGAAGAGAAAACACATGAAACAGTTCTAGAAATAAACCTAGACGCTATTAGTCATAACTTCAACTATTTCAAATCAAAACTGGCTCCAAATGTCAAAATGATGGTAATGGTAAAAGCTTTTGGTTATGGAAATGGCGGTTTAGAAATTGCCAAATTATTAGAACATCATAAAGTAGATTATTTAGGTGTCGCTTTCGCGGATGAAGGAATCTCACTAAAAAATGGCGGAATAAAATTACCAATTATGGTTTTAAATCCCGAATCGACAAGTTTTCCTTCTATTATACAATACCAATTAGAACCTGAAATTTACAGCATAAAAGGATTAAATGCCTTTTTGAAAATTGCTCGTGAAAAGAATTTAAAAGATTTTCCAATTCATATAAAAATTGATACGGGAATGCATCGTTTAGGTTTTGAAGAAAATACACTTCAAGAATTAATAGATACTTTAAAAGGAAATTCGACCGTTCGTGTCCAAAGTATTTTATCTCATTTAGCAACAAGTGATGATCCAAAGCATTATGATTTTGTCAATCAGCAAATTGCTTTGTTTGAAAAATTATCTTCAAGATTGATTTCTGAATTAAATATCAATCCGATTCGTCATATTTTGAATACTTCTGGAATTAGCAATTTCCCGAATGCGCAATATAATATGGTTCGTTTAGGAATTGGTTTGTATGGCGTTTCCAATGATGCTTCAGAACAGAAATATTTAGAAAATGTTGGAACATTAAAATCTATCATTTCTCAAGTTAGAACCATTCCGGCTGGCGATAGCGTAGGTTACGGGCGTCGTTTTATGGCAGAAAAAGAAACCAAAATTGCTACAATTCCGATTGGTTATGCAGACGGAATAGCAAGATTATGGGGCAATGAAGTTGGTTTTGTAGTCATTAAAAATCAAAAAGCACCAATCGTTGGAAGTGTCTGCATGGATATGCTGATGGTAAATGTGACAGAAATAGATTGCAAAGAAGGAGATTCTGTAATTATTTTCGGCGAAAGCCCAACCGTTATTGAGATGGCTGTAGCGTTAAAAACGATTCCGTATGAGATAATGACGAGTATTTCGCAACGTGTAAAGCGTGTATTTTTTAGATAATTTTAAGAAATTTCAAGAAAATTGCGTATTTTCGGGATTCACTTATTATAAATGTAAACAAATACGATATGGGATTTTTTTCAGAATTTAAGGCATTTGCAATGAAAGGCAACGTAGTTGATCTTGCTGTTGCAGTAATTATTGGAGCTGCTTTTGGTAAAATTGTAAGTTCATTTATTGAAGATGTAATTACGCCGTTGGTTTTAAAACCAGCTTTAGATGCGGCTCATTTGTCAAAAATAGAAGATTTAACTGCTTTTGGTGGAGTTAAATATGGTCTGTTTCTTTCAGCAGTAATTAACTTTCTTATTGTTGCTTTTGTTTTGTTTTTGATTATTAAAGCAATAAACAGTCTTAAAAAGAAAGAAGAACCAGCTCCAAATCAGCCTGCAGCACCAACGCAGGAAGAATTGCTTACTGAGATTAGAGATTTATTGAAAAATAAATAAAAATATAATACCGCTACACTAAGTCTAACTTAACCGCCTTCTAAAGAGGCGGTTTTTTTACAAAATGTTTATTTTGTAACATTTTGTTATTTTTTGTGAATAGCCTTGCAGAGACTTTTATTATGTTTACTTTTGCGATACAAATTAGATTAATAGAATATTTAAACATATAAAAATGAGAATTGCAGTTGTAGGTGCTACCGGAATGGTTGGCGAAGTAATGCTTAAAGTTTTAGCGGAAAGAAATTTTCCTGTTACAGAATTAATTCCTGTTGCGTCTGAAAGATCAGTAGGAAAAGAAATTGAATATAAAGGAACAAAATATAAAGTAGTCGGTTTACAAACAGCAGTTGATATGAAAGCTGATATCGCTGTTTTCTCAGCTGGTGGAGATACTTCATTAGAATGGGCACCAAAATTTGCAGCTGCGGGAACTACGGTTATCGATAACTCTTCTGCATGGAGAATGGACCCAACTAAGAAATTGGTTGTTCCAGAAATCAACGCTTCTGTTTTAACTAAAGAAGATAAAATCATTGCAAATCCAAACTGTTCTACAATTCAGATGGTAATGGCTTTGGCTCCTTTGCATAAAAAATACAATATTAAAAGAATCATTGTTTCTACTTACCAATCTATCACTGGAACTGGTGTAAAAGCGGTAAAACAATTAGAAAACGAATATGCAGGAATTCAAGGTGATATGGCTTACAAATACCCAATTCACAGAAATGCAATTCCTCACTGCGACAGTTTTGAAGAAAACGGATATACTAAAGAAGAAATGAAGTTAGTTCGTGAAACTCAAAAAATTCTTGCTGATAACACGATTAGAGTTACGGCTACTGCAGTTCGTGTACCAGTTGTTGGTGGACATAGCGAAGCAGTAAATGTTGAGTTTACAAATGATTTTGAGGTAAATGAAGTTCGCGAAATCTTGCACAATACAGATGGTGTAACGGTACAAGATAATTTAGATGCATTTACATATCCAATGCCATTATACGCAGAAGGTAAAAATGATGTTTTTGTTGGAAGAATCCGTCGTGACGAAAGCCAGCCAAATACTTTAAACATGTGGATTGTTGCTGATAACTTAAGAAAAGGTGCTGCAACAAACACTATCCAAATTGCTGAATATTTAATTCAAGCTGGTTTGGTGTAAGCTGAGAGATTAAAGAAAATTGTTATAAAGAAAAAACCGTAATTGCAGTAATGTAATTACGGTTTTTTTGTTTTTGTAATTGACTTATTTTGTTGGTTTTATGGCTTTGAAGGATATCGGAGTTTTTAGGTTAAATTTAATTTTGCGTTTCGGAAATATTTTTATTTATGGAACTAAACTACAGTTTAACAGAAAACGATTATTTACAACAGCAATTATATCTTGCATCAAAAAGTAAATTAATTGAAAAACAAAGAAAAATTTCTAGATTATTAGTGTTTGTATTATTATTAGTAATAGGACTTTTATTTTTTATAACTAAAAATATGTTTTTGGCTTATTATTTTGGAATAGCAAGTATCATTTGTTTTTTACTTTTTCCTTTTTATTTGAAAAAGTATTATTATAAACTTTTTAAGAAATATGTCAACGAAAATTTCAGAAATAGAATAGGAATTGTTTCTAAAATAATATTCAAAGAAGATACGTTAGAAGCTTTTTCAGAAGGAATAGGAAATTCAGTAATTAATTTTTCTGTTTTTGAAAATATAAGTGAGATTCAAGAATATATTTTTATCGGTTTAAAAACAAATTCAAATTTAATAATTCCGAAAAATGGAATTGAAAACGTTGCTGTTTTACGAGAGGAATTAAAAAAAATATGTAACAAAATAAAAATCGAATTTATCTCAGAGCTAGATTGGAAGTGGAAATAAAACTTTAATTTCACCAAGAACAAAACAAGAAATGGATAAAAATCTAAAATATATTGCAGAAAATTATATAGTGTTTGAAGAAGTAACTAAAATGGCAAATATCTCTTCAGATAAGCTTAATGAATTAATTAAAAACAAACTTGTTCCAGAGCCTTCTTATGTTATAAACTCAGATATTACAATCAGTTCATCTTTAAGTGATAGTCATAAAGTTTCTATTGAAAGAAAGTATTTTCATCCAAGTGTTTTACAGCTTATTAAAGATAATGTTGAGAATCTAGATCCTGAAAAGTTCAAAAGAATTTTTAAAGAAAACTTATTGTCAAATCTAAAAAATCATGCTTACAAAACCTTTGCATACGGAAATGTTTTTGATCAAAACGGGAATTTTGATAATTTAAAAATTGAAAATGCATTAGAAGAAGAGTGGAATTATTTCTGTAAAGGAGTTTACGGAATTTGTACTTTAAATAATAATGAAGAAGCAATTATCAATAAAGAAATTGCTATAAAAAGAATTCTAAATTTTATAGAAAAGAAATCAACTTCAGTAACGAGAGAAGAGCTAGAGGAATTGAAAGCACTCAATGAAGAATTCAATAAATCGACTAGTTTATTTGCACCATATCAAAGAGAATTAAGCAGCAGAGGAAAGTATTTAGATAAATTGCTAAAGGAGTTTTCTTTAGAAGAGTTAGAAAAAAAGTACAATCAATAAAATATTATATAATGGAATTGCCTAAATTTAAGTATAGTCCGAACGCATACAAAATTGATGTCTTTGCAGAAGAAGAGGGTACGTGTTCAGTTTGTAATAATAAAAGAAATTTAAAATACACAAGTTCTTTCTATAGTATTGAAGAGCCAGAATATATTTGTCCATGGTGTATTCATGATGGCAGTGCCGCTAAAAAGTATGAAGGAGAATTCAATGATTATTGCGGTATTGAAGGAGTGTCGCCAGATCCTTCAATTCAAAGTAAAATAAATATTCCTAAAGATAGCTTATTAGAAATTAGCGAAAGAACTCCAAGTTACATAAGTTGGCAACAAGAGATTTGGCTAACACATTGTAATGAACCGTGCGCATTTGTAGGTTATGCTGATAGTGAAATTATTAAACCATATTTAGAGGAGCTTAAAGAAGATATTGAGATAAATATCGGTTATGATCCTGAATTTATTACGAATCATTTAACAACAAATGGAAGTCTTGTTGGTTATTTGTTTCAATGTGTAAATTGTGGTCAGCATAGATTACATGCGGATTGTGATTAAGAGTTCGGAAAATAAAAAAAAAGCGAGAATTAACAATCCTCGCTTTTTATTTTTTAGTATTCCGGAGCCAGTTCTAATTCCAAACCTTCTAATTCTTCAGTAATTGGAATCTGACAGCCTAAACGGCTATTAGATTTTACGTAAAATGCTTCAGAAAGCATTGCTTCTTCATCGTCTCCCATTTCTGGTAATGCAACGTCATTTAGAACATAACATTGGCAAGAAGCGCACATGGCCATTCCGCCGCAAGTTCCTTCAACAGGAAGTTCGTATGCTTTGCATAACTCCATTATATTCATTGCCATATCAGTAGGAGCTTGTAATTCGTGAATAACTCCTTCTCGATCTTTAATCTTGATTAATACATCCATTTTAAATTATTGGAATTTTATTTTAGAATTTGAAAACGTGTTCAAATTCTGTAATTAATTTTAAATTTTTCGATTACTGTTTTAGGCTTTTTAATAATGCGATGATGATGAAAAGATGGTTCGATGTATATTCTAAACATCGGAAACTCTTATCGATTCACTGTAAAAACATTAGTCGAAAAAAACAATTTTGTTTATTACATAATATTTACCACAGTTTCAATTTGCGGTGCATATTTTTTTATTGTTGTTTCAACTCCTGCTTTCAGTGTCATTTGATTCACGCTGCAGCTAATACAAGCCCCTTCCAAACGAACTTTTACATGTTTATCATCTTCGATAGAAATTAATGAAATATCTCCACCATCAGATTTTAAAAATGGTCTTATCTCGTCTAAGGCCAATAAAACATTATTTGTTAATTCTTCTGTTGTCATAATATTTAATTTGTCAATTATGAAAATGTGCCAATTAGAAAATTATCCAATTGACAGATTATCTCATTATCTAATTTTTCTTAACTGCCGAACAACCCGCCATTGTTGTAATTTTGATGGCTTCTGTTGCTGGTAAACTTTCGTTTCTGTTTACTGTTTCCTGAACCACATTTCTTGTGATTTCTTCAAAAACTTTTTCTATTGGAGAAGCTGTCTGCAATGCTGCTGGACGACCGTAATCTCCTGCTTCACGAATAGACTGAACAATTGGAACTTCTCCTAAAAATGGAACTTCTAAATCTTGAGCAAGGTTTTTAGCGCCTTCTTGTCCAAAAATGTAATATTTATTTTCTGGCAATTCTTCTGGTGTAAAGTACGCCATATTTTCGATAATTCCCAAAACAGGAACATTGATATTGTCTTGCATGAACATTGCAACTCCTTTTTTAGCATCTGCAAGTGCTACAGCTTGTGGAGTACTTACTACAACAGCTCCAGTAATTGGAAGTGACTGCATGATAGATAAGTGAATATCTCCAGTTCCAGGAGGTAAGTCAAGTAACATAAAATCTAATTCTCCCCAATCTGCATCAAAAATCATTTGATTTAAAGCTTTTGCTGCCATTGGACCTCTCCAGATTACGGCTTGGCTTGGCGCTGTAAAGAATCCGATAGAAAGCATTTTGATTTCATAACTTTCAATAGGTTTCATTTTTGATTTTCCATCAACAGTAATAGAAACTGGTTTTTCGTTTTCAACGTCGAACATAATCGGCATCGAAGGACCATAAATATCAGCATCTAAAACACCAACTTTAAATCCCATTTTTGCAAGTGTAACAGCTAAATTTGCTGTAACAGTAGATTTTCCTACTCCTCCTTTTCCAGAAGCAACAGCAATAATATTTTTGATTCCAGGAATTGCACGACCTTTAATTTCAGGTTTCTCTGGAGATTCTACTTTAATGTTCACTTTTACTTTTGCGTCTGGCGATATTAATTCGTGAATTGTTTTTTTGATATCGTCTTCTGCTCTTTTTTTGATGTGCATTGCAGGTGTATGCAACACAAGGTCTACCACAGCTTCATCTCCAAATGTAATAACATTGGTTACAGCGCCGCTTTCAACCATATTTTTTCCTTCTCCAGCAATAGTAATTGATTCTAAAGCTTTAAGAATTTCTTTTCTATCTAATTTCATTGTAATGGGCTATTTTTTCTATTCTAAGAAGCCAATTTTTAAAACTATAACTAGTTAAACTGATTTCAGGGTGCAAAGATAACAGATTAAGTTCGGAATTAAGCGTTTTTAAATTGTAATTATTGATAGAGAGATTATTCAAAATTATGTAAGATCAATTTTGAAGTACATTTTGATGCTCAATTGATTACCAGATAAAACGATTTTCTTTAAAATGAACTAAAATTTTTGAAAAATTAAGGTCATTTTTTTGTCAAAATTTTCTGTTTTTTACCATTAAAATCTCACAAATCTTGTGTATATTTGATAGCCCAAATCGATGATTTTCAGATGTAAAAAGAATACGAAAACTTGTTTTTCTAGAAGTGTTTTTTGGGTTTTCGATATTTTTTTTAAAGTTATTTTCTTCCACTTAAACTTTAGAAATATGCGAAATTTTACTTTTTCTACCTGTATTGTTGCAATTAGCTTTTTGGTATTTTCTTTTAACTCATTTCCAAAGAAAATTATACATAAGGAAACCGCTAAAAATGCTTTGGCTGTTACGATAGATGCGGCATCTATAAATGCATTTTTTAAAAAATATCCTAAACTGAAAAAATATCAGAAAGATGTTGAGGATATTTATAAAACCAAACAGTACAAATCTATTTGGTATGATGATAACAAAATAACTGAATTTGGAGCATTATTGTACCAAAAAGTAAATGTGCTTAAAGATCAAGGAATTGACAATAAATTACCATACAAAGAAGTAATTGATGAAGCCTTTAATGAAAGTGATAATATAGAGCCTCCACAAATTGATACAGAATTGCTTTTAACAAGTATGTATGTTTTTTATGCCAGTAATGTTTATTCTGGCGTAGATCCTGCGACATTGAAGAAAATTGGCTGGTATCTTCCGGCTAAAACTATTTCATATTCCAAAATATTAGATTCTTTGATTGTAGATACCAATAGATTGAATGAAGATGATAATTTAATGTTTAGCCAGTATTATAAACTAAAAGATGCTCTAAAAAAATACAGACAGATAGAAAAAGATGGTCTTTGGCAAAAAATTATAATTGATAGTGCTGCTTATAAAGATTTAAGACCTGATGATTCTGCCGTAGCGATAGGACAGATAAGACACCGTTTGTTTATTGATGGAGATCTTAAACGAGATTCTAAAAGTAATGTTTATGATGAAGAGTTAATGGCGGGAGTTTTAAACTATAAAAAAAGATATAATCTTAAGCTGAATTATGCTATAACGAGAGATCATATCAATCAGTTGAACGAACCAATTAGCAAAAGAATCAAAACGATTATGCTAAACATGGAGCGTTGCCGCTGGATTCCGACCAAATTATCTCAGGCAAAAGAATATGTTATGGTTAATATTCCATCATTCAGAATGTTTTATGTCAAAGACGGACAATATGCACTTGTTTCGGATATTTTTGTTGGCAATCGACTTAGTGAAACGGTAATTTTTAGCGGAAATATGGATCGAATTGTTTTTAGTCCGTATTGGAATGTTCCGAACAGTATCGTCCAAAACGAATTGAAATCACAGATCGCCAGAGATAAAAATTATCTGGCAGAAAACAATATGGAATGGAATGGAGGTCGCGTACGACAAAAACCTGGACCAAAAAATTCATTAGGATTAGTCAAATTTATGTTTCCAAATCCAAATGATATTTACATGCACGATACGCCTGCAAAAAGTTTATTCGAGTTTGAAAACCGTACTTTTAGCCATGGCTGTATTAATGTAAAAGAAGCAAAAAATCTGGCATTGGCGATTTTAAAAGATGACCCAGATTGGCCGGTAGAGAAAATAGACAAAGCAATGAGTGGCGAAAAGGAAACCACTTGTATGCTCAAAAATAAAATTCCGGTTTACATTGGTTATTTTACGGCTTGGGTTCAAGATAATGGTGAAATAAATTTTTTTCCAGATGTATACAGCCGTGATGAAAGTTTAGATAAGCTTCTGTATTCAGATACTGTAACTATGAATTAAGATCAAAATAAAAGCCCGACGGATTTTACTGAAATCTGTCGGGCTTCTTAAAAAAAATGGTCTACAAGCTTATTCGTATTTTAAATATTTTAAAACGTCTATTTTAGTTACTTGATATGCCTTTGTTAGTACAATTATTAAAGTAAGAATTACTAAAGAAATAAGTGCTACCGTAAAAGGAAAAACAGAAATATTAATTCTGAAAGCAAAATCCTCAAGCCATTTTTGCAATAAAATATAAGCAGGTAGTATTCCGATTGCGAATCCCATGAAACAAAATACGATATATTGTTTTGATAATTCTTTTAGCAAAATATCTGTTTCTGCACCCAGCGTTTTTCTAATTGCAATTTCTTTCAATCTTCTCTCCATCGAAAATGATGCCAAAGCGAACAATCCGAACACAGCAATTATAATTACGACCAAATTTAAGATAAAAAACAGGTTTTTTTGCTTGATTTGCTCTTGATAAGTTTTTGCAAAACCTTTGTTAACAAATTCGTAATCAAAAGGATAGTCTGGGTTTACATTTTTATCCCAATATAATTTCAATTTTTCTAACGTTTCTGTTAAATTATTTGGAGAAACCTTTACAAGCACATTATTAAAGTTATTCCATTTTAAAGTTTTAAGATTAATAAAAACCATTGGCGGTACTTTATTTTGTAAACCAGTGATATTAAAATCTTTTACAACCCCGACAATTTTAAACTTCAAGTTGCCTTTTTCGTTTCCCCATCCAGAGGTCACAACAGTATTTATCGGATCTTTAAGGTTTAATGTTTTTACCAGTGTTTCATTCATTAGCATACTGCTAATTGTATCTGAGGCAAACTTTGGAGATAAATCACGTCCTTGAACAATTTTGATTTTCATCATATCCAGAAACCCAAAATCCATTTCGACATTTCTTGGCTGTACGAAAATGCCGTTATGTGTAAAACCAGAACTTGAGTTGGTACTTCCGCCAAAAGAGCCAGCAAACGTAGAAACATCCACAACTCCAGGAATTTTTGCTATTTCTTGTTTGTCAACCAAATATTGTTCTGTTCGTTTAAATCGATCTGGTTTGTTGTATGGAATCGAAATTACCTGATCTCCGCTGAAACCAAGTTCTTTATTCATCATGTAATCTACTTGAGAATTGACAATCAAAGCGCCAATGATAAAAAATGCTGCAATTCCGAATTGAAAAATAAGCATGGAGTTACGAATCCAAATACCGCTTTTACTTCTGGAAAAATTTCCTTTTAAAACCTTTAAAGTTTCAAAATTTGAGATATAAATGGCAGGGAAAATACCGGCAAGAACGATTACTAATCCAAATATAAAAATGAGCTGCAGGTAAAATTCACTGCCATTCATAGTCAAATTTTTCTTTAAAAAGGTATTGTAATAAGGTAATGAAAGCTCTACAATTGCCAAAGCAAACAAAATTGCCATTGTAACAATTATAGCCGTTTCAAAAATAAACTGTGATATAATTTGATTTTTTGAAGCTCCAACAATTTTGCGAACTCCAACTTCTTTTGCACGTTTGATTGCCGATGCAGTTGCTAAATTGATGTAATTAACTAATGATAAAACCAGAATTAAAACAGACAAACCGCCCATGATATAGAGTAATTTTAAATTCCCAACACCTTCTGGGAAATTTTGTCCTGCTGAGCTTTTTGTTCCGTGCAAACGAGACATTTGCAATTGGTCCAAAATAACTTTGATTTCGCCATTTTCTTTTACATATTGTTCTACAGTCTGTCCACTTTCTTTAGCATCTTTTAAAGTTCGGTTAACAAAATTTACATTCTGCATTTTCTTTAAAACAGCAGCTGGATCTGCTCCTTTTTTGAGTTTAACGAGCAAGCCATAATTAAAATTCCCCCAGCTATTTTCATCGCCGTCACGTTTTACGCCACTAAATACATAATTAGGCTCCATTGAAGAAGGTTTTATAATGCGATAAACCGATTTTACGGTATAAGTAATGGTGTTGTAGATTATTGCTTTTCCAATTGGATCTTCGTCTTTGAAGATTAATTTTGCTTGTTCTTCAGAAATTGCTACGCTGTTCTTCTCTTGTAAGATATTAGTTTTTGAACCTTTTATAATTTCAAAAGGAAAAAAATCGAAGAAACTTCCATCACTTACAGTAATCTTTTTAGCCATTATTTTTTGAGCTTGATATTTGACGATATCTTCGTCATACCAAGTGTTGAAAAAACAGATTTTTTCAATTTCAGGAATTGATGCTTTACAGGTTTCTCCAAACGGAATAGAATTCGAACCCCAAGTATCTCCAGAGCTAATTCGGTTTAGCACCATATAAGCACTTTCCTTATTTGGATTCCATTGATCATAAGAATGTTCATTATTCCAATACAGAATAGCGAAAATAACAGAAGCAATTCCGATGCTTAATCCTAAAACATTTAAAAACGAAAACAATTTGCTTTGTCTTAAATGATAAATAAATATTTTAAACCAGTTAAAAATCATGGTATATGTTTTTAGTTAAATGAGTTTTAAATCGTAAAGATTTTTTTAAAGCATTGTAAAAATTTTGCAGACAAATTCTACCAGAACTACGAGTGCAGTAACAATAATTTTAATCATGATTTCTTTATTTAGCGTCCATAAAAACATCTACATTTCTCTGATTCAATTTCTCAGAAAATATAACTCCGTCTTTCATATGAATGGTTCTTTGAGAGAAAGAAGCATCATAATCAGAGTGGGTAACCATCAAGATTGTTGCGCCTTTTGCGTGTAAATCGGTTAAAAGTTCCATTACTTCATTACCGTTTTTACTGTCTAGGTTTCCAGTTGGCTCATCGGCAAGAATAATTTTAGGATCATTAACTAAAGCTCTTGCAACGGCAACTCTTTGCTGTTGTCCTCCTGAAAGCTGTTGCGGAAAGTGTTTCAAACGATGAGAAATATTTAATTTTTCTGCAATGGCTTCGATTTTCTGTTTTCTTTCAGATGCTTTTACATTATTGTAAAGCAATGGTAATTCGATATTGTCGTAAACAGAAAGCTCGTCGATTAAGTTGAAGTTTTGAAAAATGAAACCAATGTTTTCTTTTCTCACTTGCGCTCTTCCTTTTTCCTTAAGTCCGATCATTTCTTGATCTAATAATTTATAACTTCCGTCATTAGCGCTGTCTAGAAGTCCGATAATGTTTAATAAAGTTGATTTTCCGCAACCAGAAGGTCCCATGATAGTTAAAAAATCTCCTTTTTTTATTTCTAAATTGATACCGCTTAAAGCAGCAGTTTCTATTTCTTCTGTTCTAAAAACTTTGGTTAAATTCTGAATTGTGATCATAATTTTTTAAGGTTTTGAAATGTTATTAAATACGTTTTTTGATTGATGATTGAAACGATGATTGTGTGTTTTGTTTTTGTTTTTATTTGTTTCAGGTTTCAAGTTTTTTTCGTTGCGTTAACATGAAACCTGAAACTTGAAACAAAACAAACTATTCTTGATTAAGCGAAAGCTCTTCAATATCTTTATAATCTGAATATGAAGAAGTAATTACAGATTCGCCTTCTTTTAATCCTTCAAGAACTTCATAATAAGAAGGATTTTCGCGTCCTAATTTTATGTTTCTTCTTTCTGCTTTATTTCCTTTTACTACGAAAATCCATTTTCCAGCAGCTTCTTGATTAAAAGCACCTCTTGGAATTACTAATGTTTTATTTTTCTCGGATAAAATCAGTTTTACACCAAAGCTAAGTCCGTCTTGCAAAACAATATTTTCTCTGGATGTGAAAGCCAATTCTACTGTAAAATGTCCGTTTTTTACTTCTGGAATTACTTTGGTAACCAATACCTCAAGATTTTTTCCTTTAAATTCAACTTGACCTTTTAGGCCTTCTCTGATTTTTTCTAAGTAGAATTCGTCAACTTCTGCGGCAAGTTTATAACCTTTATTAGAATCAATTTTTCCGATGCTTGCTCCAGCCTGAAAACTTTTTCCTAAAACCGGTTCAAAAGAAGTTAATCTTCCTGTTTCTGGCGCTGTAATTAAAAAGTTCTTTTTGTTGTTTCTCAAAATTTCCAAACTTTTTTCCATGGTTTGAATCGAGCGATTGATTTGAGAGATTTGAACTTGATTGCTTTGTTTTTCTTTCTGAACACTTTGCTGAATCGTTCTTTTTCGTTCTTCCTGAAAGCGCAGACTTTCTTTAAAAGTATTCCAGTCATTTCTAGAAATTACGTCTTTTTCATAAAGTTTAGCGTTCATGTCATATAATCGTTTGGCGTCGTTATAATCATGTTCAATTAAAACTAAATCTTTTGTCAAGTTTAATTCCTGATTTCTAATATTTAATTTTCCTGTGTTTAAATTATTGATTTGCTCAATAATAGCAGTTTCTTGCGTCAAATAATTTAATTCTGTATTCGGATTGTATAAACGAGCTAGTGATTGCCCTTTGGTTACCATTGCACCATTTTCTACAAAAATTTCTTTTACAGAACCTCCCTCCGTAACATTGACCAACATAACATTCAATGGTTCAACTTTTGCCTGAAAAACTACAAAATCTTCAAAAAAGGCTTTTTCTGCTTTTTGAATTACCAGTTCATCGGTTTTTACATTCAAAGTTCTTTTCGAATTCAAAGCAAAACCAACGATAACCACCAAAACTAAAAAAACAGCAATTGCTATTGTGAGATATCTAATTTTTTTATTTTTACGAGGAATTATCTTGTCCATTTTTTTAATATTTTACTGATAATCAATAGGTAAATACTGTGCCATTAAATTTATTATTTGTAAAGTGTTGATTTTAAAGAAGCTTTCAAAACCACTATAAAAAAGTAGTGTTCGATAATGAACAGTTGACCGTTCAAAATCGAACAAAAAAGTACCACATGAGAAAAAAGCAAGCCCAAATATTAGTTGTAGACGATCAGGAAGAAATTCTTTTTTCGGCAAAAATGATTCTCAAAAAGCATTTTGAAACCATTTTTACAACTAGTAGTCCAAAAAAAATCATTTCTATTTTAAGTGAAAACGAAATAAATGTGGTGCTTTTAGATATGAATTATCGAATTGGATTTGAAGATGGGCGAGAAGGAATTCACTGGCTGAAAGAAATAAAAACACTTTCTCCCAACACAATTGTAATCTTAATGACCGCTTTCGGTAAAATTGAAACGGCTGTTGAAGGTATAAAAATTGGCGCTTTTGATTATGTTTTAAAACCTTGGCACAACGAAAAACTGCTTGAAATTATAGAAAAAGCAGTTGTAGAAAGCAGAAAAAACACCAAAAAGGCTTCTGTTGAAGAAAGTAAAAATGAGAAAAGGTATTTTGTCGGAACTTCATCCAAAATAAAACAAGCTTATGCAATAGCAGAAAAAGTAGCCAGAACCGATGCTAATGTTTTGATTTTGGGAGAAAACGGAACAGGAAAGTATGTTTTTGCCGAACATATTCATCAGCATTCTGAAAGAAAAAATCAACCTTTTGTACATGTAGATTTGGGTTCTTTGAGCGATAATTTGTTCGAAAGCGAACTTTTTGGTTATGCAAAAGGCGCTTTTACAGATGCTAAAGTAGATACTGCAGGACGCTTTGAAAATGCTTCGAATGGGACTATTTTTTTAGATGAAATTGGAAATATTCCTTTACATCTTCAAGCGAAATTGCTTCATGTTTTGCAAACCAAAACCGTGACTCGATTAGGAGAAAGCAAACCAAGACCTCTCAATGTTCGTGTTATTGCGGCAACAAATAGTGATATTAAAACAGAAGTAAAAAATAAAACTTTCCGTGAAGATTTGTTGTACAGAATCAATACAATGGAAATTAATCTGCCTTCTTTGCGCGAACGAAAAGATGACATTGTTCCGATGGCAAATTTTATTTTGCAGCAGATTGCAGAAAAGTACAATCATGGTTCCGAAACTTCGCGATGGAATTTTGACGATAATGTAGCTCCTTATCTTGAAAAATATCCTTGGAAAGGAAATGTTCGCGAAATGGAAAATAAAATAGAACGTGCTTTAATTTTAGCCGAAAATAATACAATTTCTGTACTTGATTTGGATATTTTGGATTTTGAAGAAATTCAGGAAAATGATGAAAATCCTTTATCTGAAATGGAAAAAGTAGCAATTGAAAAAGCGCTTTTTAAGCACAATGGAAATATCAGTAAAACTGCCGAAGATTTGGGGCTTTCGCGCGCAGCTTTGTACAGAAGAATTGAAAAATACGATTTGAAAAATTAAGGAAAATGAGTAGCGTCCAGCTTTAGCTGGATGTAAATAATAAGGAAAGATGAGAGGCTTTAGCCAAAATAAGTAAGTTTGGCTAAAGCCATTTCCTAAATAATTTTATCTCTCCAGCTAAAGCTGGAGGCAATTCAAATAAAACATGAAGAATTGGAAGTTTTATAATGCGCTGTTTGTGCGAGTTTTGTCTATAATGTTGCTTTTTTTTGGAAGCGCTTTCCTTTTCTATTTCGGTTTTCGATACAATGCCATTTTGGTTGGTGCTTTCGTATTAATTTTCCTTTTTGAAATGTATTTTTTTATCAAAAATCAGTTGTCGTTTTATGATAAAACCATAAACTCTATCTTGCATAACGACTTTTCTACACATTTTCCAGAAGAACATAAAAAAGGTGATTTTACTAGTTTGTATAATTTGTATGATGCTTTAAAAGTGCAAAAACAAGAACAGACTTCTAAAGAATTAATTTATAGTTCGATATTGAACAGTATCGACACAGCCGCGTTGATTTTGGAAAAAGAAAATGATACATGGTCTATTTTTATAATGAACGATTGTTTTTCGAATCTTTTCAAAGTGCCAAAAGTAACGCATTGGAAATATCTTAAAAATTACCTTCCAGGACTTTGCAATGAAATTGAAAATATTGGATTTGCTGAGGTAAAAAACGCTATTTCTATTAAAATTGAAGAACAAGATTTGCAGACTTTTATGCTTCAGACGTCGTATACGCAAACATACGATAAAGAGTATTTTATTATTTTATTGGATAGTATTCAGCGTGTCATTGAGAAAAAAGAAAAAGAGGCTTGGATCAATTTAATGAAAATTATTTCACATGAATTAATGAATTCATTAACGCCGATTCGCGCGCTTTCGCAAAATTTGCTTCATATTGTAGATCAGGAAGAATTAGAAGAAGATGATTTTGAAGACATAAAAAGCAGTATTTCGACCATTATAAACCGAAGCGATCATTTGCAATTTTTTGTTGAAAATTATAGAAAACTTGCCATGCTTCCCACTCCAAACAAACAAATGACGCCAATTAATGCTTTGTTTGAAGATTGTTTGCGAATTATGAGTCCGATTTTGAAACAAGAAGGGATCGAATTGATTAATGAAATTCATAGTTCCCGTTCGATTTCAATAGATAAAAATCAGATGGAACAAGTTATTATTAATTTGATTACCAATAGTATTCACGCTTTAAAAGAAAAAGAAGAAAAGAAATTAATTGTGTCGAGTTATACCGAAAATAACCGCTTTTTTATTGTGATTTCTGATAATGGAAAAGGAGTAGATGCTGAAATTAGAGATAAGGTTTTCTTGCCATTTTTCACAACCAGAAAAGACGGCGCCGGTATCGGATTAACGCTTTCTAAAAATATTATCGAAGCGCACGGAGGTTATTTAAGCTACCAAACAGATGAAGATAAAACGAGTTTTGTGATTTGTTTGATTTGATTGGTTTTGCCACAAAGGCGCTAAGACGCAAAGATTTTATCGCAGAAGCGCACTGCAGTGCGTCTACACAAAGAAAATAAATCGCAATCTGTTTTTAATTTTACAAGAATGTGAGGCTGAAAGATAGTATTTGCATTTAAAAATTAGAATTCAACCTCAGGCTTCCAAAAATGCTTTTCAAAATCTACAATCTGATTATTGACTACTTTAATGCCTTCATTTTCTAATAATTGCTGCATTAAATTAGTTCCGTCAAAATGATGTTTTCCAGTCAAAAGCCCTTTTTGATTAACAACTCGATGCGCTGGAACATCATCCATATTATGACAAGCATTCATAGCCCAGCCAACCATTCGCGCAGATCGGGCAGTGCCTAAGGCTTTTGCAATTGCGCCATACGAAGTTACTTTTCCGTACGGAATCTGTCTTGCAATTACATAAACTCTTTCGAAAAAATTTTCCTCAGCCATAAATTGTTTTTTTGTTTCACGCAGATTTTAGCAGATTAAAATTAAATCAAAAAATCTTTTAGATCGGCGCAAATCTGCAAAATCTGCGTGAAAAACTTCATCACAAAGTAAAAAAAAATCATTTTAATCCTTTTAATCTGTGGCTATATAAAATTAACCGAAATAGTAATTCAGGATATTAAAAAGTGTTGCAAGTGCGATTAATCCTGTAATACTTCCAATAATAGTATTCATGTTTCGCATGATGTAATCAGTTTTCTTTTCAATTCGTCCAAAAAAGGCAATGTAACTATACAAAGCGGCGAACGAAC
The DNA here is from genome assembly GCF_014207905.1 of Flavobacterium notoginsengisoli. Lineage (GTDB taxonomy): Bacteria > Bacteroidota > Bacteroidia > Flavobacteriales > Flavobacteriaceae > Flavobacterium > Flavobacterium notoginsengisoli_A. The sequence continues at coordinate 924,721 of NZ_JACHLB010000001.1, forward strand.
CTAAAACTGATCCTAATACAAACGTAAAAATGATATTGTTTTCAAATACAAAAAGATGATATGAAGCTAAAGTCACGCTTACTACAACATAATACGGAATGGGAAAGAAATTTAACCCAGAAAGCAACATTCCCAGAAAGAAGCGACTTTTTTTACTGCTCTTTTTAATCTTCGATTTTTTCTTGGTTTTGGGTTCTTTCGCAATAAATAAAAAGTAAATCGTTAAGATTGAAAAGATTCCGAAACCGACTTCACGCAATAATGTAACAACATCGGGTCTATTATCGATTACGCGTGCAAAAAGAACCGCAACATAAACCTGAAAAAAAATAACTAGAACTGCGCCAATAGCAAACCACAAAGCATTCTTTTTTCCTTCTTTCAGATTTATTTTGGCAGCTGTCATGTTGATTAATCCTGGCGGAATAATCCCAATTGCGGCTGCAATAAAGCCTGAAAGTAATGGAGTAAGATATACCATTCAGTAATTAAATCTGTTTGAATAAAAGTTTTAAAATTAAGATTAGTCTTTAATTTTAAAACGAATATACGTAATTGCCTTGTTAATTTCTAAATATTGTTTCTCATAAAATGTCTGAATCGAAGTTACAACTTCTGGACTTCCTTCATTTTTGTAAACATTATGGTTGGCATATAAAACTTCGTGACCTTCTCCGTGAAGTAATCCGAGTGTATATCCGTGCATAAATTCGCTGTCGGTTTTTAAGTTTACGACACCGTCTTTTTTAAGGATTTTTTTGTATAATTTCAAGAACTCAGAATTAGTCATTCTGTGTTTTGTTCTTTTGTATTTAATCTGCGGATCTGGGAAAGTAATCCAGATTTCGTCTACTTCGCCTTCAGCAAAAATATGATTGATCAATTCGATTTGAGTACGAACAAAAGCCACATTATGTAGGCCGTCTTCAACAGCAGTTTTAGCACCGCGCCAGAAACGCGCTCCTTTAATATCGATTCCGATAAAATTTTTGTTTGGGTATTTTTCAGCTAATCCAACAGAATATTCTCCCTTTCCACATCCTAATTCTAAAACTAAAGGATTATCATTTTTAAAGAAATCAGAATTCCATTTTCCTTTTAATGGCATTAAATCGCCTACAACTTCTTCTCTGGTTGGTTGAAAAACGTTTTGAAATGTTTCGTTTTCTCTGAATCTTTTAAGTTTATTTTTGCTTCCCACTTTTACTAAAAATTTTCCGCAAAATTAAGGAATATAAACGAATGAAAATAGCGTAATTAGGTTTAAAAAGTTTTCCGCCACGAATTCACGAATTATTTTAAAAATAAAATTCGTGAATTCGTGGCGGAAAGAAATATTTTTTAACCGTAATGTGGCTCAGTAATTGGCTGTGCTTTTGGGTCAAGAGATTCATCGTGTTGAGATAAATCCAATCCGATGTGTTCTGATTCTTCCGAAACTCTCAATGGAATAATAAAGTTGGTTACTTTGAATAAGAAATAAGCTCCGAAGAAAGTAAAGATCGAAACTAGAACCAATGCCATCATATGGTGTCCGAAAACATTCCATCCTCCGTGAAGTAAACTTGCGTCTTCTCCGTGAGCAAAAATTGCAGTTAGAATCATTCCCATAATTCCACCAACTCCATGGCAGGCAAAAACGTCAAGCGTATCGTCGAATTTTTTAGAATATTTACAGTTTACAGCCGTGTTAGAAACCAAAGCAGTTATGAATCCGAAGAACATACTTTCTGGAACAGAAACAAATCCTGCAGCTGGTGTAATCGCTACTAAACCTACAACAGCTCCGATACAAGCGCCCAATGCAGAAACTTTTCTTCCGTTCATTCTATCGAAGAAAATCCAAGTCAACATCGCTGCTGCAGATGAAGTTGTGGTTGTTGCAAAAGCCATAGCAGCCGTTCCGTTGGCAGCAAGAGCAGATCCAGCGTTAAATCCGAACCATCCAAACCAAAGCATTCCAGTTCCTAATAAAACAAACGGAATATTGGTTGGAATATGCTGGCTGTTTTTTCTTTTTCCTAAAACAATAACTCCCGCCAAAGCAGCAAAACCAGAACTCATATGCACTACAGTTCCTCCGGCAAAATCTTTAACACCAAAATAACTTCCTAAAACACCCGTCGGATACCAAACGGCGTGGCATAAAGGAGCGTATATAAATATCGTGAATAAACTAATGAAAACTAAATAAGAGATAAAACGAACACGTTCTGCAAACGAACCCGTAATAATTGCTGGACAAATGATAGCAAATTTCATTTGAAACAAAGCAAAAAGCATAAACGGAATTGTGCTTGCCAATTGTTTATGAGGCAGAACGCCTACATAATCCATAAAAGCAAAAGTAGTCGGATTTCCGAAAAAACTGTAAAAATGTTCTCCAGAACCAAAACCAACAGGATCTCCAAAAGCTAAACTAAATGCAACTGTAACCCATAAAAGTGTTACTACTCCTAAACAGATAAAACTCTGTAGCATTGTCGAAATAACATTTTTCTTTCCTACCATTCCACCATAGAAGAAAGATAATCCAGGTGTCATAATTAAAACCAGACAGCTTGAAGTCAACATCCAGGCAACATCGGCAGGAACAATATGATCTGTAGTTCCAAATTCTGATAAAACATAACTATTTTCTGTTACTGTTGGCCAAAATGCACCAATTGTGCAAACGACACTGATCATAATAAAGGAAATAATCCAGCGTTTTTCTATTTTCATTTTAAAATACTTTGTTTAACCCTATTTTTTTTGGGGTCAAAGTTAAAAAAAAATAAAGATTCTCGTTTTGAAGGCTGTTAAAATAGAGGTCGGTGTTTTATTTTGATTGATTTTTTAAAATACACATCGTTTTTTTGACAGTATCTTATTTTAAAGTTACAAAAAAGCACCGTTTTTGCCGAATTAATTAAAATTATTTTCTTAATTCGGCTAGTAAGGTGCTAGAAAAGTTATGTTTATAAAAAGAAATATGTAAAATGTTTTATTTCTTTTGAAGCTTTGCAATCAAAGCGTCTTCAATAGGTGCTTTTATTTTAGTTACGGCATCCACTTCATCATTCGGAATAGTCATGGATAAAACATAATGCTGAATTTTCCATTCGTTGCCCACTTTTACTAGAACGCCAGAACCACGGCAAATTTTCATCTGGGTATCAAGCAATTCATCAAACCAAGCTGTTTTTCCACTTTTATCAAAAAAGATATGACGTTCTAAAGCTTTAAAATTCCAGGTAGTTTTTTTGTCGAAATAAGGTTTTGCCCAGATTGCAAATTCTTTTTTTGTCCAATTTTCTGTTGCATCTGTTCCGATGTAAATCGCATCATCTGCCATTGCATTAAAATAAGCATCATATTTTACTTCGCCAGCCGCTTTGTGCCAAGCGTCTAAAGTTTGATTGATTTTGTTTTTATCGGCTTGTGCATTTGCAAAAGAAACAACGAATAAAAGAAAGAAGATTGTTTTTTTCATGAGATAGAGTATTTGAGTTTAAAGATAATATTTTTTATCAAGATGCGATTGGAGTTTCTCGCGATGTAGTTTTTAGAATCTCGCAAAGATGCAGAGTCGCGTAGTTTTTAGATAAAGAATTTGAGCATAATGAGATCAAATGAGAAAATCTTTGCGACTCTGCGTCTTTGCGAGATTAATAAGAAAAGTTAAACTTAAATTATCTTATATTCCTTAATATGGTTTAATCATGAAAAAACAATTATATTTGAGAGATTTTAAAATACCTCCCCAATGAATGCAAAAATACTTCTAAGTTCACTAGCTATAACTTCCTTATTATTCATTTCCTGCAAAAAGGAATTAGAACCTCAAGAAAGTACTGCAAATTCTGAATTAGTTAGATTAGGACTTGCAAAAGATACAACGAAAACTGCTGCGCCAGTGGTTCAAAATCCTGCGGCAAATCCGAATACAGTTTTAGGAGATAATAAAGGACTGAATCCTGCACACGGCCAGCCAGGTCACCGTTGCGATATTGCGGTTGGTGCGCCATTAAATTCGGCACCTGCGCAACAAGGTCAGTCAGTTCAAGTAAATCAAAGTCAACAGCAGCAAGTTGTAACGACAACAACTGTAGCGCCAGTAAAAACAGCAAAAGGAATGAATCCGCCTCACGGACAGCCGGGCCATCGTTGTGATATTGCGGTAGGAGCGCCATTAAATTCTCCAGTGGCAAAAACAACTGCAGCTACAAACACAGCACAAAGCGGATCTGTTTCTCAAAGTTTTACCGTTACGCCTCCGCCAGCATCAAATCCAGTTCCGGCTTTGTTGAGCACTGAAGGTACAGAAGCGATAGTCGCAGACGGTATGAACCCGCCTCACGGAAAACCAGGACACCGCTGTGATATTGCCGTTGGAGCACCATTACCAAAATCGTAAGTTAAAGTGACAAAACAACAAAGCAAAAAAAATAAAGTGACAAAGGTTCCTGAAAAACTTAGAACCTTTGTCACTTTGTTACTTTGCAACTTATATTAAATTAATGAGCTTTTATTTTTTCGAAAGTGGTAGTCAACGATTTTTTGACTTTAGCCAATGCGCCACTAAAAGCTTTTTCAAGCGTTTCGGCGTGTTCTGTAACGGTTATTGCTTGTAGTTTTACAGGACGGACTTCAATCACACATTTTTTGTCATGCAAGCTGAATTTTTCCCCATTTTCATCTCCAAAATGAATTTCTACACGGGTAATTTTATCTTGAAAACGATCTAAGCTTTTTTCTGTTTCTGCAGCAAAATAGCTTTCTAATCTTGCACTTCCTTCAATGTTTTTGTCGGTGTTGATTTGTACTTTCATAATGCATAATATTTAATGATTCATACTCAAACTTATTTATTTTAAAGCAGAAAGGCAAGTGGGTTAAGGAAATATTATGAAATTTTAAAGCATTTGTTTTTCAATTTTGTAATTTCGATTCGTACTCAAGGTTTTATATTTTAAATAAAGAAAAAACTTACAATTTGTTTTTTGTTTTTGTATGTTTGCAGTCCTAAACTTCGAATAATGAAAACAACAAAACTTCTTGCCCGTGCGGCATGCTGGCGGTATTGGAAACAACTGCAACGCGTATTTGAAGGCGTAGGACAGCTAACCCGTTCGGGTTTTTTAATTCCCTAAACTTCAAATTATGAGTACAAACACTTTTCAAAAGAAACTGAGGTGAGATTAACTGAATTCTTTAACGAATCTATTGATCCTAAAAGTATGGCGAAAACTATTAGACAAGTGAATTATGTTCTTGCGCTAAATGCAATGAGAGATTCAGAGACTCTGAAAGGAGAAAATATTAATCTCGAAGATAATTTTTATTGGTTGAATAGATTGGCTGAGATATTGAATCCTTATTTGGATGTTGAATAGAAAATGAGAAAAAAGCCACTGGGGAAGTGGCTTTTTTATTATTTACTATAAATTACTTTTTCTGGATAAATAGTGTTGAAATAGTTTTCGAAAGCTTTGCATAATAATTCTTTATCAACTTCTAATAATTCATTTCTAACATCCCAGTCTTTTATATATTCTTCATCATTTTCAGAAATTTCCTCACCATCAAGTTTTTTTGTTAAAATGTCGCTAAGTAAAACATTATTGCATTGATAGTATTTGGGATAAAACTTTTCAATAAAAGACCAATAATCAAATCCATCTTCTTCCTTTTCATTTATTTCTTTATGGTCAGTTTCTTCAAATTCTTTTACAACTTCAAATTCTGACCAACCAGCTCCTTCTGCCAATCCTTTATAAAATGCATTTCTTTCTAACTGAGTTTCGAAAGTGTATTTTTTTACATTGATTATTTTTTCAAAATCACTAAAAGATTGACTGTTATGATATTTTGTTATTTGCTCTTTGCCAAAAATTATTTCAGTTATAAATTTCATTTTTTAAAAATTGTTGTTTGATGAAAATCTAAATATTCTTTGGAGGGAAGGAATCGATCTGGTAAAATGATTGGTTTGTTGTGGTATTTTAAGAAGAAATCTTCTACTGCATTTTCAAATTTATATTCATTGAAGTATTGTGATATTTTTATTTTATAATCGGTTGTAATAGTTATGAAACCTCTATCAAAAGCTTTATCATGAATTGAATTTATACAAAGCCCATTATGAGGGTTTAATCTAATTTTATCATTTTTTGACCAAGGAATTATGTGGCTAGCAACAAGAAAATCAGGAATAGATAATCCTGTAATGCAGCATTTTGAATTATATGATGAAAGAATAGTAGAGCGAAAGAAACTCTGATTAACTCTTGCTCTAATTATTGATTCTCTCTCTTTTCCTAAAGGTAAATTATCAAGATCAATTCTTGATATTTTTTCAATAGGTTCATTTGTAAAGTTAGAAATAAGTAACTCGCTTTCGTAACCGAGATTTTCCCAATTATTATTGAATTCATCCCAAACGATTTTATCAAGTTTGCTAGCGTTCGCTAATCCGACAATTCCTTTTGCTTTAAGTTCTAAATCAAAGCTTCCAAAATTTCCAATTTTCATTTTTAAGGAATTGGGACTTCTACCAATGATTTTAGAAATCCGAATTATTTCAGGATGATTTGATGAAACTTTATTAAATGGAATTTTGCAGTAGGTGTTTAAGGCAACTATTGTTTGCTCTCGACTCCAATTTTCTCCTGCCATGTTTTATTTATTGCATTAATTATCTTACGTAAAAATATAAAAATATTTAAGTGTTCTGTAAAATTTGTAAAAATGATTTTTCAAAAAACAATAGCTACTCCTTATCCCTCTTCCCCCACTTAATCTTCATCTTCCCCTCATTATCATAAGCAATCAAATGCAGCACAATCCCACGTTCTCTAACCGCTTTACGTTCTTCTTTAGTTGCCAGTTTCGCATCATTTTTGGAGTTTCGGAGCGGAACGGTAAGCGCCAGATTTGTGCCACGACCGAAAGAATAAATTCCGTCTACGTCTAAGTTGAGAACGCTCGAACTAATGACAAGTTTATTAATGTCTATTTGCTCGCCGCGAAGATTGAGCGAACCCGATAAATCGCTGAAAGTAATATTCTCGACATCGCGAAACGGAAAAGCAAATTTGCCGACTTTCATAATTGGTTCAAAGTTGAGTAAAGCGCCTTGATTGACTTTAAAATCTAATTTTCCTCGCATCGAATTCACAATCAAATCGCCTTTACTGCTCATTAAACCGGTAACATTGGCGTTGCTGCTCAATCTTCCGCGAATGTTTTTTGGACTAAAAGATTGGATTCCGAAATTATTGAAAGATCTTAAAAAACTAGCAATATCCACTCGGTTTACTTGCGCTGTTGAACTAAAAATATAATGGTTTCCGCTGGGCTGAATCGCGCCATTAAACGCAATACTTCCGCCAGAAGTTTGTAAAGTTCCGTTTTTGAGCAACAATTTAGAATTCAGCATTTGCAATGTTGCTTGTGTGTTGCTTGCGGTAAGCGATCCGTAAGTGATTTTGTCAGCTTTTAGATTAATCACAGCCGTACATTTTTCGATAACCGATTTTAACTGATTCGTAAAATTGACATTCTGCTTTTTAACTGTTTTTTTCTGAACCGTTTTTCGAGCCTGTGAATTCTTCAAAACACCTAAAAACTGTTTCACATCAATATTCGGACAGTAAATATTCCAGTTTACAACCATTTTTTCTGGAGCATCGTAATACAGATTCAGGAAATTATCGATTTTTCCGTCAATGCGAATGATGTTCTTTTTGTGTTTATAAGCTATTTTTTTGATGTAAAGTGCCTGTTCGGTAAACGATAATTGTACAGCGGTTTTTTCGGCATGAATACTTTTCGGAAGATAATCAAATGTAGCGTCATCAATAGCAACTTCACCTGTAACGCGTGGTTTGTTGATGTATAAATCGACAATATCAAACTGAAATTTTAAATTGGCTTTAGCGTGACCGCTTTCAAAATGAAGGATTTTTTCGTTGCTCATTTTGTTGAGTTTCGAAATATCAAAATCAGCATTTACGATTCCGGTTGCAATGGGTTTTTCTAGATTGTTGATAATTGCCTGCTGAATTTGAAGCGGAATGGTTTCGTATTCAGCTTTAAAGTGCGTCAGAACGATTGCTGAATTTGGATCATTAAACCCTTTTTCGGGTTTAAAATTATTCGTAAAAATGCCTTTGAAACTGCAATTCGTAAACAAACCATCAGGAATTGTCAATTCATTATTTCTAATATCGGCTTGAACCACAATCTTCGGATCGCCTTCTACATTCAAATCTCCTTTAATGTCACAATTAACTTCAATTGGTTTTTTTAAATCGAACTGATTGAGTTTGGAACTAATATTTGCCGACAATAAATTGGAAGCATTTCGCCATAAAATATTGCTTTCGATGTTAATTCCGAAAAGCGAATTTTGTTTTCCGATATTAAAGAAAGCTACAATATCAAAAGCGTCAGAACCAATTTTAAGTTTTTGGGTTTTAATGTCAATTTTTTGAGAGGCTTCAGAATAGGAAATGTCAAAATTACCTTCCAGCATTTTTTCTTTTGCAAAACTTCCGTGAACGGTATTAAAGGCGAGACTATTTATTTTGGTTTTCAGATACAAATTTGTATTCCAATTGTCATCATCATAATCTACTTTTGAATCTAAAGAAGCGACATCAAAATCAAATAATTTATGTCCCAAATGATTGTCAATAATTACATGAACATTGCTGAGGTTTATTTGATCAATCGTAGTTTCTGGTTTTTCTTTATTGCTTGCTGTTTTTTTCTTTTTGGGCTTAAAGATGTTTACGTTCGAATAGCCGTTTTCGGCTTTATAAATGTAAATCTGCGCGTCATTAATGACTATTTTATGAATGTTGATTTCCTTTTGCAATAAACTCCAGATATTTAATCTTGCTTCAATTTCGTTGGCTTTCAATAAAGTATGTTTATGAATTGGCCATTGATTGTCTTTTACTTCTACATCTTTCAAAGCCAAAGTGAAATTCGGAAAACCGGTTAAAAATTTATAATGAAAGTCAGTAATATGAAATTTACCATTTATATTTTCATTGATTTTATGATTGACTTTTGCAATAATTTCTGCTTTATTTTGGTTGAAATAAATTGACAAAGCTCCGCAGGCGATTAAAAGAATTCCAATTAATCCGAGAATGAAGAATCCAAAACGTTTGGCATACTTTTTAAAAGAATCAGATTGCAAAAAGTTTTTTATATGAAGTAAAGTTTGCTGCATTAGGATTAATTTTTTGGAGTATTAAAGATACTACAAAAAAGATTAACATATTATTGGGTTGGTTTTCAATTGAATAAGTTGTAATTTCAGTAAACAATTATCATCTATTTAGTTGATAATTAATGACAATACATTTATAATGAAAACTAATTTAGTAATCGTGTTTGATTTGTTTTAAATTTTTAAATTTGTACTGTAGTTTGAAAGTTAAACATTCAAACATAATTTTAATCTTAATATATTATGGCATTAGCAATAACAGATGCTACTTTTGATGAAGTAGTTTTAAAATCAGATAAACCAGTAATGGTAGATTTTTGGGCAGCATGGTGTGGTCCTTGTAGAATGGTTGGTCCAATCATTGACCAATTAAGCGAAGAGTATGCTGGTAAAGTAGTTGTTGGTAAAGTAGATGTAGATGCTAACCAAGAATTTGCTGCAAAATATGGTGTGCGTAACATACCAACCGTTTTGGTGTTTCAAAATGGTGAAGTAGTAGGAAAACAAGTAGGAGTAGCTCCGAAACAAGCCTACGCAGATAGTTTAGACGCTTTATTGTAATCTCAGATTACGATTGATATAAAAGAGGTTTGGCGAAAGTCAAACCTTTTTTATTGGATTTTTTTCTGCCACTAATTTCACAAATTGGCACTAATTTTTATCAACAAAAGCAGAAACGGAATCTATTAATTTCACAAATTTAATTCGTGAAAATTCGTGAAATTTGTGGCAACTTTTATTCAAAAATAATAGTAAAAGTAGCGCCGGCATCTGGTTTTGAACAAACTTTAATTTTGCAATTAATTGCTGTTGCCAAATCACGAATTAAATGCAAACCCAAACCAGATTTGATTCCGATAACTTGAGATTCGTCGTACAAGGCTTTGAATTTTTCTTGCGTTCCGCCCGGGCCGTTATCGGTAATAGAAAGATAATTGATCTGATTTTCCTGCCAAGCTTTCCAGACGATTTTAGCATTTGGAGTTTTGTCTAAAGCTTTTATCGCGTTTCCGGTAAGGTTTCTCATAATAGTTTTCAGATAATTTTCGTCTGTTTCTAAAATGATATTTTCTGGATTTTCAAAAACAATTTCGATATTTTCAATGTTAGAAAAATGTTTTTCTGTTTCTTCAAACAAAATGGCAATTACTGTTTTTCTAAACTGAGGTTTAAAATTTTCCATTTGCCCTTTGCTCCAAAGCAGAATATCTTCCATAGAAGACAATAAATTTTCGGCTCCAGTTGTAATTTTATTTTGCATTCTGAGCGCCGTTTCTTCGTCAATCAATTCGGGATTTTCTTTTTGAAGATGCAGAAAATGAATCAGATTTGAAATCGGACTTCTTAAATCATGGTTTAAAATACTAAAAAATCGAGCTTTAATTTTATTGGCTTCATCCAACTCTTTATTCAAAGCCTGAAGTTTCAAATTGGTCTTTTTTCTGTTTCGGCTTTGGTTCATCAATAATAATCCGATTATGCAAACCAAAGCAATTCCAGAAATTAAGAAAATACGTTGTTGTTTGGCTTCTTCGATTTGAATATTTTTAATGGCATTTTCAGTCGAAAGATTCTTGATTTCCTGTTGTTTGGTTTTGTTCTGATAACGAGCTTCTGCATTTGCAATACTTTGATTAGCAGATTGCTCCATTACTTCGTCATTATGTTCGCTGTAAATTTCGTTATAATAATAAGCTTCTTTCCATTGTCCAAGCGCGGCGTAACTTTGAGAAAGCTTTTTGTTGATGGTTACAAAAGATTCTTTATCGTAAGTTAAAGCATTTAAAGAAGCTTTTTTTAAGGTTTCAATCGCTTTTTTATATTCTCCTTTTTGGTATAAAACTTTTCCCATTGCAGTCTCGGCCTCCATCAAAATCTCGTCGTCAGTCGATTTTTTTCCTAGAGAAACGGCTTTTTGGGCATACATAAACGCTTTGTCAGTTTGCTTTTGATTGATGTAGTATTCTGATAAACTTCTATTGGCGAAACTTAAATTTAAAAATAAAGAATCCTTTTTTGAAGGATAAGTATAAACCAGTTTGTAATATTTTTTAATACTGTCTAGGTTTCTTAAAGGAACAAAACATTGCAAATAATAATTACACAAAAAAGCGCTCACATAAGGCGAAGTTTTTACATGAGGTTTGGCATAATTTAGATATTCGATTGCTTTATTATATTGCTTCATTTTGGCGTAAGCAGAACCAATTTGGCAATATGAAATTCCTATATTTTCAACATTAGCAATATCTTTCGGAAGCTGTTTTTTATAATTGATCGCAGCTAATTGATAATCAATAAAAGTTTCATAATCAGCGTGATCTAAATAATATTCGCCAAGACTTCCGTTAAGAATAGATTGTGCGTAATTGTTTTTAGTGGTATCAAGAATTTTTTTGATGTAAATAATCAGATTATCACGCTTTTTAATTTCGTTCAGCGAATAATACATATAATTTAGCCTCATGCAATTTGAGGTTATATTCTTGAGATGATTTGCTTTTTGAGCGTAAGTAAGAGAGGTTTCGTAGTTTTTTACTGCTTTTTGATATTGATTATTATTGAATTCATACCCAAAACCTTTTAAAAAATAGAACTTTGAGATGTATGCAGATTTATTTTCTGCAATCGAAATTCCTTTATCTGAAGCATTAATAAGTTTGACGTATTCATCGCCATTTAGAAGCTCATTGCAATATTTCAGCCAGACTTTGAGTTTTTCGTCTACTGTTTTATAACGCGCCAAATTGGGTTCCTGCTGAGCAAAAGCATTGCAACTAATAAGAAGTAAAAGCAGGAACTTTAGATTTCTCATGCCATCAGATTTAAGTTCTCTTTGTAGCTTCTTCCAATCGGAATGACGGCATTATTATTCAAAATTATTTCGCTCGAATTTATCTTTTGAACGTATTGTTTTTGAACGGCATAACTTCTGTGAATACGTATAAAAGACTGAAAATGATCTTCTTTTAATAAATTTCCAATACTAGAAAGCACACAATGCCTCTTTCGGTCTGTAACTACCAAAGTATAATCTTTTAAAGCTTCGAGATATAAAATTTCATGAAGTTTAACTTTCGTTTGCTCGTGTCCTTCTTTAATATAAATAGTATCGCCACCAATGCTAGCTTCAAACAGAGAAGCTTTTAGTTTGATTTCCATAAATTCCTCAATACGATTTATAGTTTGTGTAAAACGATCCAGTTTCAAAGGTTTTACAATAAAATCTAAGGTTTCGATTTGAAAACTTTCTACTGCATGTTCTGGATGAGCAGTTATAAAAACACAAACGGGAACATCTAAAGCTTGTTTTCTAAATTCAATTCCGTTTAAACCAGGCATATCGATATCTAAAAACAAGATGTCGATTTTTTCTTTTTCTAAAAAAGGAACAGCATCTTCTGCCGACTCAAAAACGCCTACAATATCTAAAACAGGAAATTTCTTGGCATAAGAAACCGCTGTTAGTCTGTCTATTTCATCATCGTCAATTATAACGCAAGTATATTTCTTCATCCAAAAATGATTTTTTCAAATATAAAAAAGCAAAAAAATGGTTGTCTGTCTATTTAAAATGCTGTTCGTCTATTAGCGATTTTTTGCCAGAATTTATTCCGACAACTTTGTCATGTAATTCAATCACAAGGAAAGAAACAGCCTTATTGATAATTGCAAAAATAATGTTATTGAATTAAATAAGAACCATTTGACCAATTTTTTAAGACTAGAATTATTATGAAAACTATTAAAGCCTTTTTTTCAATTTTTTTACTTGCAATTAGTACTATTTCATGCAGTGGCGATGACGGAGCTAACGGAGCTGATGGAACTAATGGAGCCGACGGTGCGCCAGGAACAGCAAATGTTATTTACAGTGCTTGGATGACTGCGCCAGCAGCAGTTGCAGAAACTGTAGACGGAACTTCGGGATTATCAACTTCTATTAATGCTCCAGAACTATCAGCAGATATTTTAGCAAAAGGAACAATACTCGTTTATATGTCTTTTGGAGGTGGAACTTATACACTTCCATATACATCAACAGCAGGAGGATCTGTAAATACTATTACAGCTATTTCAAGTGTACAGAAAATCAAATTATTTAGATTTAAACATGCTGCAGACGGTACAACAGTTTCTCTGCCAACAACTCTTAATTGGCGATATATCCTGATTCCAGGCGGTAAAGCAGCAGCAACAGCAAAGACAGCAAAACTGGATTATTCAAAAATGAGCTATGAAGAAGTTTGTTCACGTTTTAATATTCAGCCGTAATTTCTAAAACAACCAATCTTAACCAAATAAAACTAAAATTTTACATCATGAAAAAGTTTAAAACCATTTTCGCCATTTTATTGACTGCTATTTTAGCAATTTCTTGCAGCAGTGATAAAGACGATAAACCAACATATAAAACCGAAAACCCATTAGAAGCTTATTACACAGCAACAGGTTTTACTACAGTAAGTAATTTTATCAACTCTGGAGATTACGAATTCGGATTGGTATTTACGCCAACAGTTAAAGGAAAAATAAAAGCAATTACCTTGAAACTTCCAGCAACAAACCCATCTGTACGTATTACGATTTGGGACTATACTGCGAAATCTGTATTGCGATCTGAGACTTTAAACGTTGCAACTGCAGATGTACAAGTTTCTAAAGAAATTAGCGAATTGCTTTTAGATAAAGACAAAAAATACATGATTACCATGAACTCAAATGATTGGTACAAAAAAAACAAAGCAGATCTTACCAATGCAACATATCCAATTGTTGCAGGAAACATTACGATTAATGAGTATAGATGGATTTCTGGAACAGGGCAAATTTTCCCAACCAATGTTTCATCAAATTACAATGCAGGAGATTTAAGCTTTGATTTTCAACAAACTGAATAATTCTTTTTTTGGATAGCTTTGAATTAGTAAAGGAAAAGGTTTGACAACAGTCAGGCCTTTTTCGTTTAAATTGTAGCGTCGTTTTTTTTGAGACTCAATAGGTTTTTAAAGCCTGTTGGGTCTTTTTTGGAACTTATTTTTTATTTTTAACGAATCTTATATCCCTTAAAAAATGAAAATTTTCTACAGCCTGATTTGTTTTATAATGTTGATGCCAATTGGTTTTTCTCAATCAAAAGAAAATGTTTTACTAGAAAGCGGTGTTTCCGAGAAGCTGGCTCAATTTCGTAAAAAACAAATTTCAGATCTACAATACACTCTATTCTTCGAAATTCCGAATCAGAAAGCGGAAAACATCAATTCTCAATTATTCGTCAATCTGAATTTATCCGATTTAAGTCAACCTTTAATTTTCGATTTTAAAGAGAAAACTTCCAACATAAAAACGGTTGCAGCAAACGGAAAAAAGCTTGCTGTTGTTCATGAAAACGGACATATTGTAATTCCGGTTTCGGCTTTGGTTTCAGGAAAAAATACGATTTCTATTTCTTTTATTGCCGGTAATTTATCCTTAAATAGAAATGATGATTTCCTTTATACTTTATTAGTTCCGGATCGCGCAAGCACTTTATTTCCATGCTTTGATCAGCCTAATTTAAAAGCAACTTACAAACTCAGGCTTTCTGTGCCAAAAGATTGGTCGGTTTTGGCTGGAGCCGATGTGGTAGAGAAATTGGATAAAGGAGATTTTACAGCTTATACTTTTGGAGAATCAGACAAAATGAGTACCTATTTGTTTTCTTTTGTAGCAGGAAAATTCAAAAGCACGACTCAAAAACCAGGTTTAGAAATGACGATGCTGTATCGTGAAAATAGTCCGGAGAAATTTCGCGTAAGCGCTGATACTATTTTCAATTTACATCAGCAGTCTTTAGATTTTTTAGAAAAATATACCAATTATAAATTCCCATTTCAGAAACTGGATTTCGCTTCAATTCCTGTTTTTCAATATGGCGGAATGGAACATGTCGGTGCGATTCAGTACAGAGAATCTACTTTGTTTTTGGACAACAGTGCAACCGATACCGAGAAATTAAACCGCGCCAAACTCATCGCTCACGAAACCTCGCACATGTGGTTTGGCGATTTGGTAACCATGAAATGGTTTGATGACGTTTGGATGAAAGAGGTTTTTGCCAACTTTATGGCCGATAAAATCATGAATCCGATTTTCCCGAAAGTCAATCACAATCTGCAGTTTTTTACCGCGCATTATCCTAGCGCTTACGCGGAAGATCGATCTTTGGGAACGCATCCGATTAAACAGCATTTGGCGAATTTAAAAAATGCAGGTTCGCTTTACGGGGCTATTATTTACAACAAAGCACCAATTATGATGCGTCAGTTAGAAGCTTCAATGGGAAAGGTAGCTTTCCAGAAAGGAATTCAAAACTACATTCAGAAATATGCCAATGATAATGCGGATTGGAATAATCTCGTAGAACTTTTGGATGCCGAAACACCGTTGGACATGAAAAAATGGAGCGATGTGTGGGTAAACAAATCAGGAAGAGCCATTTTTACAGATCAAATAGAATATGATTCTAAAAATAAAATCAAGAAGTTTGAAATTGCACAGCAAGCAGAAGACAAATCAGGTAATATCTGGCCCCAGGTTTTTCAGATTGGTTTAGTTTATGCTAAAGAGGTGAAGATTTTATCGGTCAATATTAATGACAAAAATACGGTTGTAAAAGAAGCCATCGGACTTGAGAAACCAATTGCTGTGGTTTACAATTATAATGGTTTTGGATACGGAGTTTTTCCGCTTGACGGGAATAATTTGAATTATATAGCATCTTTGAAAGATGAAATGGCCAGAGCTTCAAGCTACAGTAATCTTTACGAAAATACTTTGATTGGAAATGTAACTCCAAAGCAGGCTTTTGATGGTTTTTTAAAGGCAATTGAAACAGAGCAGAACGAATTGGTTTTGAGAATTGCTTCGAATAGTCTGAATACCATTTATTGGAGATTCTTCACCGAAAAACAGCAAAATAAAGTTCAGAAACAGCTTGAAGGAGTTTTAAATGAACGTCTTCAAGCGAATTTATCGGCTAATATTAAAAAGACATTATTCGGATTATTTAGTTCGATTGCGTATTCTAATTCGGCAAAAGGCAGTTTGTACAAAGTTTGGAACAGAGAAATTTCGATTCCGAATTTGAAATTAAACGAAGACGATTATACCAATATGGCGATGAATCTGGCGATTTTCAACCATCCAAAAGCAGATGAGATTTTGGAGAAAACCAGAACATCTTTTACAAATCCGGATAAACAAAAGCGTTTTGAATTTTTGCTTCCTTCTTTGTCAAAAGACGAATCGGTTCGATCTGCGTTTATGGAATCTTTAAAAGACGATGCAAATCGTGAAAAAGAATCGTGGGTTTCTGTTGGATTGGCCAATATTCATCATCCGCTTCGTCAGGAAAGTGCACAACAATATATTAGATTTTCATTAGATTTGGTAGAAGAAATTCAGCGCACCGGAGATATTTTCTTCCCGAAAGACTGGCTGGATAATACGGTTGGAAGATATTCGTCTAAATTTGCTTTTGATGAAGTGCAGCAATTCTTAAAAGAAAATCCTAATTTTAGTCCGATCTTGAAACGCAAATTATTCATGGCGACAGATTTGCTTTATAAAGCACAAAATATTAAAAAAGAAACCGAATGAAAATTGAATCGGAAATAGAGAAAGTCTCCAGTTTTCAGCACCTTGAAATGCTGGCGAATCAGGTTGTGGAAGGTTTTATATCGGGAATGCACAAGAGTCCTTTTCATGGATTTTCGGCCGAATTTGCCGAGCATAAAGTCTACAATGCAGGCGAAAGCACCAAACATATCGACTGGAAATTGTTTGCCAAAACCGATCGTTTGTACACAAAACGTTTTGAGGAAGAAACCAATTTACGCTGTCATTTGATTGTCGATAATTCGTCGTCAATGCATTATCCAGAATTGAAATCGAATCAGTCCTTTTACGAAAAGAAAATCGGGTTTGCCGTTTTAGCTTCGGCGGTTTTAATGAATATTTTAAAGAAACAGCGTGATGCTGTTGGTTTGAGCGTTTTCTCAGATAAATATGAATATTACGCTCCAGAAAAAGGAAGCGATCGTCATCATAGAATGTTGTTGAATAAACTGGAAGAATTATTGGTTCAGCCAAAAGTCAAAAAAACAACCGATACGATTACATATCTGCATCAAATAGCCGAGAAAATGCACCGCCGTTCGATGATTATTTTGTTTACAGATATGTTTCAGACGGAAAATGACGAGAAGTTATTCAACGCTTTACAGCATTTAAAACACAACAAACACAAAGTAGTTTTATTTCATGTAGTTGATAATGAGACCGAATTGAAGTTTGATTTTGACAATTCACCTAGAAAATTCATCGACTTAGAATCGGGAGATGAGGTTTCTATTTTTGCTGATAATGTAAAAGAGGAATACGAAAAGAGGGTAGAAGCTTATTTTAAAAACCTGGCTTTAACCTGCGCGAAGAACCAAATTAAGTACGTTCCGGTAAATGTAGGCGATAATTTTGAAAAAATATTGACTACATATTTGGTTGAAAAACAAAACTTTGGATAATATTTTAAAAAATAATTTCATTTTTTTTATAAAAATGCTTGCAGAAATGAAATTCTGTTATATCTTTGCAACCGCAATAACGCAGAGGTTTGGTAGTTCAGTTGGTTAGAATACATGCCTGTCACGCATGGGGTCGCGGGTTCGAGTCCCGTCCAGACCGCAATATTGGGGAAAGCCTTTCGTAACAGAAAGGCTTTTTTGCCCAAATACGGTATCTAAGATTAGTTGTGTTGTTTTGCTACGACTTTGTAACTCGTAGCTGGTTTAGTAGTTAGACCAATGAAAAGCTTTCCACTTTTGTGGATGGCTTTTTTGATTTAAGACACTTTGGTTTTTTGTTTTTACCGCAAAGAGCACTAAGATTTACGCAAAGTCCGCAAAGTTTTTTTAAGCTTTGCGGACTTTGCGTTTTTAGCCTTGCGTGCTTTGCGGTTGAGTAAAAAGAAAGAAACTTCTTCTTTTTTAATTTCAAGGTGAATTTTTAAAATATTGGCATTTAACCGATTAAAAATTTCTCAAATTTTATTCATAAAAACGCTTGCAGAAACGAAAATCTGTTGTATTTTTGCACTCGCAATAACGCAGGGTTTGGTAGTTCAGTTGGTTAGAATACATGCCTGTCACGCATGGGGTCGCGGGTTCGAGTCCCGTCCAGACCGCCTAAGTTGTTAAAAGCCTTTCTTAACGGAAAGGCTTTTTTTTTTTTGTTTAATCGCAAAGACGCTAAGATTTACGCAAAGTTCGCAAAGGTTTAATTTAGCTTTGCGGACTTTGCGTTTTTATCTTGCGTGCTTTGCGGTTAAAATTCTTCCTATCTTTATATTATGGAACAAGGAACTTTTAAAGTAGACAAATATTACATCAAGAAAGTAGATGCCGATAAAAAAAGCATTTATTGCCATCATGATATAATGGGCGAATTGTTTGTTCCATGGCATAAACACGATAAAGCGCAAATGCTATATGCAGAAGGTGATGTGGTTTTTGTAACTACCGAAACAAAATCCTATTTTTTGCCTGCAAGACATTTTATTTGGATTCCAGCTGGATTAGAGCACAGTATCGAACCAAAGTCGGAACATGTAATGATGCGAAATCTGTATTTTCCAGTTGAAAAAGACGAAGACGAATTTTATAAAAGCGAAGGCATTTATCCAGTCAATAATTTATTGCTTCAAATGATGCTTTTTACCAATCAGTGGAATGGAGATTTAAAGAAAAATTCTCCAAATTTTGTGATTGCTAAAGCGATAAAAGCGATTCTTCCTCAAATATGTCATACAAATTTGCCTTTAGAACTTCCGCAGCCAAAAGATAAACGACTTGGAAAGATTCTGCGTTATGTAGAAAACAATCTTGGAGAGACAATACTTTTCGCCGATGTAGCGCATGAATTCGGGTTTAGCGAACGCTCTTTGTATCGCTTATTTCAAAAAGATCTCAAGATGTCGTTCATTCAATATTATACCATTCGAAGAATTTTA
The DNA here is from genome assembly GCF_014207905.1 of Flavobacterium notoginsengisoli. Lineage (GTDB taxonomy): Bacteria > Bacteroidota > Bacteroidia > Flavobacteriales > Flavobacteriaceae > Flavobacterium > Flavobacterium notoginsengisoli_A. The sequence continues at coordinate 943,998 of NZ_JACHLB010000001.1, forward strand.
AAAGCGATTGAACTTTTATTAGAAAGAAAACTTTCGGTAAAAGAGGTAGCTCAAGAAGTTGGTTATAATAGTGTTCCAACTTTCAGCAACACATTCTTCAAGATTCTTGGGCAAAGACCTTCCGATTATTTAAATGGAGAAGAGATTTTAGAGCGTGGAAAATAATTTTTGTTTCACGCAGATTTAGCAGATAGCGCGAATTTTTATTTTAATACATTAATAATCTGCTTGATCTGCCAAATCTCCGAGAGAATTTAAAAAATAATCACAATCTAAATATGTTTTGTAATAAATTGTTTTTCAGTATTTTAATATAACGTTTTCGAGAAATAGAATTTTAACATTTGTCCGAAATGAATATGTTGTTGGCTTTTTATAATTATCAGTCAACAGAAAAATGAAGGAACTTTGCAGCATCAAATATTAAAGTATTCATGTTCCTTAAAACAACAAACTCTAAAGAAGATTGTTTTCTCAGAAGCTTATTGGTATTTTTCATCATATTAGCCTTTGGTAGCTTACAAGCACAGGAAATTCATTCGGTTTCTTTACAAGAAGCGATGAAACTGGCAAAAGAAAACAACAAAAAAGTCCTTAAATCTCAACTTGAGATTACGCTCGCTGAGCAAAACATCAAAGAAAGAAAAGAACTCCGATTGCCAGATGTAGAATTAAATGGCATGTATTCTAGAATTACCAATATTACCGAATTTAAAGGAAATGGTTTTTTGAACGGAAAAGAAGTGACAAAAGCAATTCCTGAAATCTACGAGGTAAATTCTACTTTTAAAATGCCAATTTACGTTGGAAATAAAATTAATAACGCAATTAAAATTGCGAACCAGGAAAACGAAATTGCCAAAATAAAATCGGAAAAAACAGAAAATGATATTGAACTGGAAGTTGTAGCAAACTATCTGGCGATATATAAAATGATGGAACTTCAGAAGATTTTTGAAGAAAACATCAAAGAAGAAAAAAGCCGATTAAAAGAAGTACAATCACTCCAAAAACATGGAACGGTTACGAAAAACGAAGTTATTCGTGCCGAATTACAGCTCTCAGATCGTGAATTGAATGCGTTAACTAACTCCAAAAACATTAAAATCGCACTTCACGATCTGAAAACGCTGATTCAGCTTCCCGAAAACGAGGAAATTGCAATTGATACTACAAGTAGTCTTGACGAAATGAACGGCTTAGACCCATATGATTTTTATATGACGAAAGCTTTGCAGAACGAAGAAATGCGTATTGCAAGTCAGGAATTAAACATTAGTAAAACCGAATTGCAAATGGTAAAAGGAAATTATCTGCCAAGTGTTCACTTCTTCGGAAACTATGGTTTTTATTATCCGAATTATAAATTTTTTCCGCCAAATCCGTATTTGTACACTTTAGGACAAGTAGGAATTGAAGCCTCTTTTGATCTTTCTTCTTTATATAAAAATAAAACCAAGATGGATCAGGCAAATACCAAAATCAAATGGCAAGAAATGCAATCCGAAATTGTAAAGGAAGAAATTCAAGACAAGCTTTATAAAGAGCATACGCAATATCAGGAAATCCTTGAGAAGTTTGTCGTAGTTGATAAAGCCTTAGATCTTGCAGCTGAAAATTATCGAATAGTAAAATTGAAATACTTAAACCAATTGGTTTTAATTACCGAAATGGTCGATGCTGATAATGCTTTGCTTCAGGCGAAATACAACAAGATTTCTACGCGACTGGATGCGATTTTAAAACATTATGAATTGTTGCATACGGCGGGAATGCTTACGCAAAGTTAGATGGCGAAAGATTAGGCTAAAGCCTTAGAAGAAAGAGGCAAGAAGAAAGAGATTTTTGAAAGAACTAAGTTAAAGAGAATAGAAAAAGATGGTTAAGATAAAAAATGAAACAAAAAGAAATAGAACGTTTCATATATTAATAACAGTAATAGCAAGTGTGCTTGTAGTGAGCGGAGTTATTTTAGGAATTTGGTTTTATGTTTTTAATAGAAATCATGAAGAAACCAATGACGCTCAGGTTGAACAATATGTTACGCCAATTATGTCGCGCATTGCAGGCTATGTGCAAGAAGTTCGTTTTAACGAAAATCAGTTTGTACACAAAGGCGACACTTTGGTTGTGATTGATAATAGAGAATATCAATCTAAATTGAATGTGGCTTTGGCCGATGTTCAAAATGCACAACAAAATAGTGTTGTTGCTCAAAAAAATGCTATTAATACAGCAAGTGCAACTGCAATTAACGAAGCGCAATTGGATGCTGCCAAATCGAATCTTTGGAAAACCAAACTAGAATATGAAAGGTATAAAGCTTTGGTAAAAGACGAAGCGGCAACTTCTCAGCAATTAGAAAAAGTAAAAGCAGATTACGAGACAGCTCAAGCACATTTTCAGGAAATGAAAAATAGAATCCATTCTGCAACATTAAGCACTTCTGTTGCTGAAGCCAATGTGCCGACAACGCAGACAAATATTGCTTCGAAACAAGCTGTTGCTGATAATGCAGCTTTATTTCTTTCGTACACCATTATTACAGCGCCTTATGATGGCTGGGTTGGAAAACGAACTTTACAGCCTGGACAATTGGTAAAAGAAGGACAATCTTTGCTTTCTATCGTTAGTAAAGAAAAATGGATTACAGCCAATTTTAAAGAAACGCAATTGCAATATTTAACTGTTGGGCAAGAGGTTGAAATTAAAGCTGATGCTGTAAGTGATAAAACGTTTATTGGTACAATTGCCTCTTTATCGCCAGCAAGTGGTGCTAGATTCTCGTTGCTTCCTCCAGATAATGCAACAGGAAACTTCGTGAAAATTGAACAGAGAATTCCGGTTCGAATTCAGTTAAAAGAACAAGACAAACAAACCGATTTTTTAAGAGCAGGAATGAACATTACAGTTGTTGCTGCGCACAAATAAAATGGAAGATAAAAGTATATTTAAATCTTGGGTTCCAAAGTGGGCGATCATTATTATTTTGTTCGTCTGTTTGTTGCATTCCATGATTTTGTTGGGAGTTTATACGTCAAACGTAACGTATGCGGCAAGTTTTCTGGATATTGAGCCCGAAGATTTGCAGTTTGCAATGTGCGTAACGTACGGAACTCTGTTGGCAACCATTTTGATTGAAAGCCGATTTTCGAGTTTTTTTCCTGCCAAAAATTATCTGATGGCAGTTTATTCCTTAATCGGAATTACGATTATCACATCGGCATATATTACCAATTTTGCGGTTTTTTTATTGATGAGAGTTGCGGAGGGAATCTTGATGGCGCTTCCGGTAATTACAATCAGACAGTTGCTTATTGAGCAGTTTAATTCTAAAAATGCCATAATCATCGGGTTTTCATTTTATTATGGCTCGCTGTTGTTGTCCACGCCGTTTATTATGAATATTGCTGTTTGGTTTCTCGATCATTACGACTGGAAATACATGTTGTATGTGTCGGGAGGGCTTCAGGTTCTCAATGTGTTTTTAATCTTAGTTACTTTCAGAGGGCACCGAATTACAAAGAAAATTCCGTTGTATCAGATCGATTGGATGAGTTATTTTTTGGTTTTAATTTCGATTCTTTGCGGTGCCTATTTTTTTGTTTACGCCGAAAAAAAATATTGGTTTGAATCTTCAGAAATGGTTTTAATGCTAATGATTTCGCTTATTACAGGCGGATTATTTATTTTTAAAGAACGTCTAGTAAAAAGACCAAGTTTTGATTTTGAAGTTTTAAAATATGCCAATCTTCGAATCGGATTTTTATTGTTTTTCCTTTTTTACATCAGCAGAGCAACGTTAAGTTTGTGCCATTCTGCAATGTTCTCGATTTGGAATTGGGATCCGTCGCGTGTTGCGGGCGTGCAATACATAAACGGTTTAGGAAATGTAATCGGACTTATTTTAGCGGCTTTTTTCCTCATGAAATCGGTTTCTACTAAAATCATTTTTATGATTGGTTTTACGCTTATTGCGATATTTCATTTCTGGTTTACGTTTCTTTTTGTGCCAGATGTAGCGCTCAGCGATATTATCGTTCCTTACATTTTACAAGGAATTGGTGTTGGCTTTTTATTTGTTCCTTTAATCTTATTTACAACATCATCCGTTCCGGCAAATATGGCAGTTTCTTCGGGAATTGTCGGTGTTTCTGGACGTTTTTGGGGAAGTACAATTGGGTTTTGCGTCATGCAGAATGCAATGGTTTCTTTAAATAAAAAACACTTTTTAAAACTAAGTCAGTTTGTAACTGGTGAAAATGCAGAGACACAGCAAACTATTGCTTCGACAACGCAAAGTTTTATTGCAAAAGGATATTCAGCAGATAATGCTAATGTTTTAGCGATGAAAAAAGTCTTTGGAACCATTACAAAACAAGCCACTTTATTGGCCGATATGGAAATTTATACCATAGTTGGTTACGGTTTATTGATTTTGATTATTCTGATCGCGTGCAATCAGCATTTGAGACAAACCATGACTTTGGTGAAAAGTAAAATTTGGATTGGCTAGAGAATTAATCTCGCAAAGTCGCGAAGCCGCGAAGTTTTTTTAGAGCCACAGATTAATAAGATTAAAAAGATTTTTTTTCACGCAGATTTGGCAGATTTCAGCAGATTTAATTTTAAAAATAAAAATCTGCACTTATCTGCTTAAATCTTTTAAATCTGCGTGAAATAAACTTTTGTGACTTAGCGTATTTGCGAGATTAAAAACAAAATCTTAGCGAATTTCTGAGAAAAACCTTTGCGAATCTCTGTGTAATAAACGCTTTATGCGTTATCTTGCAACCGTTAAAAAACAAATAAAATATATGAGCCAGCAATGTGTAATTTTTGATATGGACGGTGTAATTTGTCACACCAATCCGCATCATGTAGTCGCTTTCGAGGAGTTTTTCAAAAAATATAATATTCCATACACGCAAGAAGAATTCGAAGAGCATATGTACGGAAAACACAATAGTTATATCATGACGCATTTCTTCAAGCGCCCAATTACGGGAGAAGAATTGATCAAATTGGAGGATGAAAAAGAAGGAATGTTTCGTGAGATTTACAAAGACAAAGTAGAAACGATTCCGCATTACATGGATTTTTTAAGCGAATTAAAATCTCGTGGCTTCAAAACAGCTGTTGGAACTTCAGCGCCTCGTGCGAACCTAGATTTAATTGCCAATTCCCTAAAACTTGGAGAAAAAATGGATTCGATGATGTCTAGCGAAGATGTTACGTATCATAAACCAAATCCAGAAGTATATTTAAAATCAGCAGAACGTGTGGGCGTTTCTCCGTCTGACTGTGTGGTATTTGAAGATTCTTTTTCTGGAGTTACAGCCGGATTAAACGCAGGAATGAAAGTTGTTGGTGTTTTGAGCACGCATACGAAAGAAGAACTTCCGCCATGTGATTTTTATATCAATGATTACAGCGAAATTAATGTAGATAAGATAATTGAGCTTTTGGGTAAATAAAATCCAAATAACTGAATGCTAAACTATACTAGGAACCTTTGTCAAAGTTTTAAACTTTGACAAAGGTTTTTTATCTTTTCTTAAGAAACAATCCATTGTCACCAATAGCAAATACGGCATTATCTTTAGTAATAATTTTAAAGATTCGTTCGTTCGGCTCGTTGTAAACTATTTTCCAATTTAATCCTGCATCTTTTGTTTCTAAAATTTTTCCCTCGTATGTTGAAACGTATCCTACCTTTTCATTAATAAAACAAACAGATGATGGATAAACAGGCAAGGCTGTTATTTTTACCCAAGTTTTAGAGCCGTCAATAGTTTTGTGTAATTCCGTTTTATTATTGACATAATAGCCAATATTATCAGAAATAAAAGAAGCTGAAATAATATTTGAATCTGAATTTAAGATTTTAACCCACGATTGACCGCCATCAATTGTTTTAAGCATTTCGCCATTATCTACCACGCCAGAAGTATATCCGCCGTAAGCGTAAGCAATTAAATCTGAAGTTATTTCTAAATTACTTGGATTGGTAAGATTATAGGTTTCTGTCCAAGTATTTCCAGAATCAGTTGATCTAAAAATAATGCCACCTCTTATTAATAATCCTTTGGTAGAATTAAAAAATTTGATTGAAAAAATAGTCGAAGTAACAGAAAGGTTTTCATTTTTCTTGAATGTTGCGCCAGAATTTGAAGTGGAAAATAAATCAAGTCTCGCGGTAAAGAAATTTTGTGAATTTACCATAAAAGCGCTCATAAAGGTCTGATTATCTCCCACATTTAAATGTGTCCATGTTTTTCCGCCATTATTTGTTTTAGCCAAAAAACCGAGAGAGCCGCAAATTATTCCTTGATTTTTATCGATAAAGGAAATATCGGTAAAACTTTGAGTGGTATTAGTATTCATTTTTACAAATGCATTTGCACTACTATCAGAGTCAGAAGTGCAGCCAAGAATTCCTAAACATAGGAACAGGAAACCAATCATTTTTTTCATATATATCTTTTTTATAATAGATAACTGAATATCAAAATGGTTGCGTTAATTTAGTAAGTTTTTTTTTCTTTTTTATAATTCTATAATAATAAACTCGAGCGAAGATCAGATTAATTGATTGTTCTGAAATTTGTAAAACTAGGTAGGACTATCAAATGGGTAAATGTGAATACAAATAGCTCGAATTTTCTTTTGTATATTTTCATTTAATAATAAATAAAGCAGAGGAGGTAAAAAAATGTTAGTAGATTATTCTTCTATCAATTGCAAATACTCACGCGGAACATTTAAAAATTCTTGATAACACCAGCTGTTTGGGCAATTTTCATTCATTTCGGTATGTTCTGCGATCCTAATTCTTATAGTTTCTTTTTCGTCATCAAGACCTTTGAAAGTTTCACCGATTTTAAAAGTTCGTTCGCGCGTGCCGACCACGCCACCAACGGTTATCGTTGTAGTATATGCAGTAGTGAATTTAAAATTTTTGGTTGGTATGTCATCGTCAGAAGAGCAACCAAGAATTCCTAAAGTCAGAATCAAAAAGTAAATAAATTTTTTCATAAAGCCTCTTTTTGTTTAGATATCTGAATATCAGGATGGTTGCGTGAAGTTACGAAGATTTTTTAATATTTCTTTAACAAATTAATATTATTTATTTCTGAGAACTTCTACTAGAATCATAACGCTTTTTTTACGTTTGAAACTTTAACAATTGAGTATCAAATAATTCGTAAAACTAAATTTAAAATTTTAGTTCATTTAAAAAGATAACGCAACGGGAACGGAAATATTAGAGAAGACAGAAAATAATATTAAAATTTTAGAATAATAAAAAACCTCCAGTTAAAAGTGGAGGTTTTTTGTATATCAAAGTAAAAAGGTTTTAGACAAATCAATAATTCTCATCCAAAAAAGCCATCCAGCCTTTTTCGAATTCTTCAGGAGTTATATTTAATGTTTTTTGGATGTTGCCGAATGATGCAATCAGTTTGGGAAGACTGTCTTTTCCCCATTTTTTAGTCAGATATTCGATTATGGTGTAGCCAATATTATAAATCTGATTGCTTTTGTTTAGTTCTTCTAAAGTCAGATTTTTGCTTTTGGCGTATTTCACACTAATAGAATTGACTTCCCCAGCCTCAAAAATACTGATTGATTCCCAAAGCCAGCGCGCATATTCGGATTTGAACTTTTTCTCAAATTCCCTATCAAAAGTAAGTCGGTCTTGCGTAATGATGGTTTCTTTGGCTTTGTCGATTAAAATATTCAGTTGCACACAATGCGTAAATTCATGCAAAGCCGTTTTTAGCGGATCATCTGGAAAAATAGAATTAAACCAATTGGTATAAATAAAATGAAATTCGTTCGGACCGCGACTTGTACCTTTTGCTTTTTCGGTTAAACCCGTAGCCTCCATAAACTTAAATTGTGAACCGTAAATAAAAACCTTTACAATGTCGTGTTTTACATCTTTTAGATTTTCTCTTATTGTGGCATAATTTTCTTCGAGATGTTGGCTGACTTTTTCGGCTTCGCTTTTATAGATTCCGCTATAGGAAACAATAAAGTGTTCCGATTTAATAGTTCGAGTTTCCTGTTTAACGGTAAAACTTCGAACGGTTCTTGCAAAATAAAAAACAGCAATAATTGCTAATAAAATGATTAATAATCTGTATTTCTTCATGTTCTAAATGATTTTTGAAATTTAAAAACAAAATAAAATATGCAGATTTAGGTTTTTGGTATTTTAAAAATAAGAATATTTAGAGATTAAAGTGTAAAATAATTAAAGAAATTTCTGAGTTGTGTTTTGTTTTTGCCACTCCGCAACGATAATCGCCAATCTTTGTCGAGCTTCTCGCGGAGATTTGCTTCGCCAGTTCGCTATCGCTCGAGTCTCCTCCGTCGAAATGACAAACTAGACTAATATGTTTTATCGAATAAGAAAGTTAAATAAATTGCCTCCCGCTATAGCCAGAGTTTTTTTATGGTAAAAGCATTGCAATTGTATTAATTATTTTTACTTTTGTTCAAAATATGAACAATGTTCATATTTTATAATGATGTTTACGTTATGAACAGAAAAGAAATACAAGAACAGAGAATGAAAGATTATTTCATTCAGGCAACAAAAGAAATTTTAAAAGGAGAAGGCATTCAGGCTTTAAGTGTAAGAAGTATAGCTGAAAAAGCGGGATATTCGTTTGCTACACTTTACAATTATTTTAAAGATGTAAAAGAACTTATTTTTCTTTGTGTGAAAGATTTTCAGCAGGAATGTCAGGAATATGTTGAAGATAAAACAAAAGATTTACAAAGAGGGGAAAAGAAAATCATTGCGACTGCGATTTCTTATGCCGAATATTTTGTACAGTATCCAAGTGTTTTTGAAATCTTTTTTATCGAAAAACTTCCAAATTCGACTGAAAATGCCAAAATATCAGAATTAATTTCCTCTTTTCTCGAAAAACTCTGCCAGGAAGAATTTCAATATTGCATTGATAAAAAGAGTTTTACAGATGAAGAAATTCGGGAAATAGTAAAGGAGCTTAATTGTTTAATTACGGGGATTTTACTACTGTATTTAAACAGAAATTATCCGTCTGATTATGGTGATTTTGCTAAAAATTTAAAATCACAAATAGAAAAAACAATGAAAAAATAACCGCATGAAAACCAAAAAAGAACTTAGAGACGAATACAAGGAAATGAAGTTCAAAAAAGGTGTTTTTCAAATACAAAATACCGAAAACAAAAAAATATATATAGACAGCAGTGCTGATCTTGATGCTATTTTTAAACGCCTGAAATTTCAGCTTAACTGCGGAAATCATCCTTTGGCAGAACTTCAAAAAGACTGGAAAGAATTTGGAGAAGATAAATTCGAATTTGAAATCCTGAGCGAAATAAAAGAAAATGATACAGCAGTAAAATTTGATCAAAAGGAATTGAAGGTTTTAGAGCAAATGTTTTTGGATGAAATAAAGCCTTTTGATGAGAAAGGATATAACAAAAAGAAAAAATAGCCTGTTAAGGCATAAAGTTTTACGAATTGCCTCCTGGTTTAGCTGGAGGTTTTTTTTATGATTGCGAAAAAAGAAATTTTATTATTCTTCCCAAAAAAATTTTGTGTTATGCTGAACTAAATAAAGACACGGATTTCCTTTTTCATCCAAAGCTTTTTTAATGTCAAAATAATAAAAGCCTTCAGATTTTGTGTTTATGTTCGTGCCACACCAGCTCCAATGTAATTTGTCCAGCTTTTTGTTATTCGAATTACCGCTGATTTGTTCGTATGGTATCGAGCCATCAAAAAGAAATTCTTTAAAACTAATTTCTTTTGTTGATTCTCCGTTTTTTAAATTGCCAATTAATTTTCCTCCAATTACCAAAGAATCAATATTTTCTCCTGTTTTGTTTTGAAATTTTACGTGAAGTCTTTTCAGATTTAGAAAAGCAATCATGATAAGAAGGATTAGTGAAATAGTAATAAAAAATTCAGTTGTTTTATGCTTTTGAATCTTCATTTTTTTAAGAGATTATTTCAAAGGAAAACCAAGCAATTCGTTAAGATCAATATCTAAAGCATTTGCTATTCGTATAAGGGTTTTTATACCTGTATTTATTTCAGCTCTTTCAATTCTGCCAATTTGATTTCTTGGAATGTCGCAATCATCGGCTAAAGCTTGTTGTGATAAGCCTTTCTTTTCACGTAGTTGTCTAATGTGAATGCCAAGATTTGAGATAAAAGTTTCTTCTGAAATATTCATATTTCAAAAGTCATAACAAATATAATATTTTTTGACACAAATTTGTGTCAAAAAATATTATATTTGACCGAAAAATAAGATAATGATTACAGAAAATATATCGAAAGAACTCGAAACTAGGTTAAAAGATTTTTTTAGTGATGTTGTGGATGTAAAAGATATGGCGAAAATGCTTCGGCAGGTAAATTATTCTCTTTCGCTAAGTTCTATGCGATGTCGTGAAAGTGTTAAAGCAGAATTGCCTCAAATCGGCGATAATTTTTATTGGCTGAACAGATTGGCAGAAGTGCTCGATCCTTATTTGGATGTTAATTAATAAAAATAAAATCTTCATCTCGACGAAAGGAGAAAGTAAAACGCATACCAACAAAAATTGAGAGTGATTTCCGCAATTTTTTATAGTGTACAAGATGTTGGTTTTTGCTGGAAAAGCTCCTTTCTTCAAGGTGATTGTAAAGAGTTACTTTATTTCGGTTTGTTTTTTTCTATTGTCATTTGTTATACGAAATCGAAATTCTTTGGAAATTTCTTTTCCGTTTTTATCTATTTGTGTTATATAGTTTGCTTTTGATTCAAGTAAATCAAGACTATCTTTTGGATAAAAATTCTCAGTTCGAATAACAAGTTTGTTAGATTTTATACAATTATCAATTTCATATTTATCAATGGTTATTATACTATCGTTAATCGTATATTTTCCATAGAAGTAGGTTTGTCCTAGTCCGCTTCCATTTGCCATTACATAACTTCCATCTGTTTTAAAATCTACTAGAAAACCATTGAACCCTCCATCATTAAATCCTCGAATTAAGCTGGGTGAGTTTTTCTTGTTGTCTAGATAGTAAAATAAACCAATATTGATTAAAATTAATAATGCTCCAATAAATGTTGGCAAGTAGCTTATCAGTTTTCTGCTTTTAGAGAATTTTTTTCGATCTATAAATATTGTTTTGAAAAAGATTAAAAGGCCAGCAGAAGCAATTATAAAAAGAATAATTCCGTCAAGAAAAAGATCTGCTTGATAAGTTTGGTATAATTTGTATGAAAAGCAAAATCCAAATAGTATCAGAAAAATAATTCGTAGTGGTCTATTAATTCTTGTCAATTGTTTATATTGAATTATTTAAAAAGAAATATAGAAAATGAATGATAAAAATAAGAAACATTTACAAAAACAAAAAAGCTTCTGAAAAAATATTCAGAAGCTTTTTTAGTGCGGATAATAGGACTCGAACCTACACGCCTTGCGGCACCAGATCCTAAGTCTGGCATGTCTACCAATTTCACCATATCCGCGGAATTGTGGGTGCAAAGATAGGCATACTTTTGAATAATCAAAGCATTTTTTCAAAATTTTTTTTAATTCTCTTTTTTGTACATTTGGTTTTCTATAAAAATTATTTAAATGGAAAATATTAAGTCCTACGTTCAACAACATAAAGATCGGTTTATCAATGAATTGATCGAATTATTAAAGATTCCGTCGGTTAGTGCCGACACTGCATACTCCCAAGATGTTATTGATACAGCAGAGGCTGTAAAAGAAAGTTTATCTAAAGCAGGTTGCGATTTTGTTGAAACTTGCGACACTCCAGGTTACCCAATTATCTACGGTGAAAAAATAATAGATCCAAATCTTCCAACGGTTTTAGTTTACGGTCACTACGACGTACAACCGCCAGATCCATTAGAATTATGGACTTCACCACCTTTCGAACCCGTTATCAAAACTACAGATATTCATCCAGAAGGCGCCATTTTCGCACGTGGAGCATGTGACGACAAAGGTCAGATGTACATGCACGTAAAAGCGTTAGAATATATGGTGCAAAACAATAATTTGCCTTGCAACGTAAAATTCATGATCGAAGGTGAAGAAGAAGTTGGTTCAGCAAGTTTGGCTTGGTTCGTAGAACGCAATCAAGAAAAACTGAAAAACGACGTAATCTTGATTTCAGATACGGGAATGATTTCTAACCAACAGCCATCAATCACAACAGGTTTAAGAGGTTTGAGTTATGTTGAGGTAGAAGTTACAGGTCCGAACCGCGATTTGCATTCTGGTTTATACGGTGGAGCAGTAGCAAACCCGATTAATATTTTGGCAAAAATGATTGCTTCGCTTCACGACGAAAACAATCATATTACGATTCCAGGATTCTACGATAAAGTTCAGGAATTATCAGCAGAAGAAAGAGCCGAAATGGCAAAAGCGCCTTTTAGCTTAGAAAAATATAAAAATGCTCTAAACATAGCTGATGTTTACGGCGAAAAAGGTTATGTAACGAACGAAAGAAACTCAATCCGTCCGACATTAGACGTAAACGGAATCTGGGGCGGTTATACTGGCGAAGGTGCAAAAACAGTTATTGCAAGTAAAGCTTTCGCTAAAATTTCGATGCGTTTGGTTCCAAATCAGGAATGGGAAGAAATTACAGAACTTTTTACGAAACATTTTACAAGTATTGCTCCGGCTGGAGTTACAGTAAAAGTAACGCCTCACCACGGTGGTCAAGGTTATGTTACGCCAATTGACAGCATTGGTTATCAGGCCGCAAATAAAGCGTATACAGAAACATTTGGAGTTCCTGCAATTCCAGTTCGTTCTGGAGGAAGTATTCCGATTGTGGCTTTGTTTGAGAAAGAATTAAAAAGCAAAACGATCTTAATGGGATTTGGTTTGGATTCTGACGCAATTCACTCGCCAAATGAACATTTCGGAATCTTTAATTACTTGAAAGGAATTGAGACTATTCCTTTGTTTTACAAGTATTTTGTAGAGCTTTCTAAATAGTTTTAACCGCAAAGAGCGCAAAGGTTTTACGCAAAGTTAGCTAAGATTTTTTAAGTAAGATTTATTGAAGTTCGCAAAGTTATATTGTCAAATAGCTTTGCGAACTTTGCGTTTAAAATATGACATTATAAAAGACTTTGCGCTCTTTGCGGTTAAATAAAACATACAAATCCGTTCAAGAAATGAGCGGATTTTTTTAATTTTAAGGGTTTTTAAATTTGGAATTTGGAATTTTTGATTTGAAATTTAATAGTAAATTTTAATGTTGCGTTTGTATTTTGTTAGGTAAATTAAGTTAAATTTGATTTTTTTATCAGTAAGCCCCTTTTGATATTGAAAATATTTCTGTTTTGTAAAGTTTTCTAATGTTATTTTAATGTTGTTTTTAATATTGAACAATGGACTTAATTGAAAAAAAAGTTAGATTTTCGCCAATAGCGTATACTAGATATCTTAGAGGTTTAAAAAAGTCGCACTCGATGTTTCGGGAGGGAGATATTTTAGAAAACCTTGCTGTTAAATCATGGCGAATTGCTCCTGGAAATACTACTATCTCACCAAAAGCTTTTTTTCTTGACGGTCAATTAGAGCGTGTAACGGGAACGGCTTATACAGATGATCCGTTTAAGGCAATGAATGGAGGTTTTGAGGTTGAGCATCAGGAAACGCGTGCCTACAAGCTCAAAGAAATCTGGATGATTAATGGTTTTATTTATAAAGGACTTCATAATTTTAGGCTTCATCCGACTTTTCAGCTTTCTCATAAAATGAATTATCTTCCACGTATTGTAATGAATACAGAAGTTGATAATGCGGCCATTTACAGTACTTCTGAAGGAAATCAGTATTTTGGACTTTGGCTAACAGATGATTGCGCCAATTATGCTTTGGCTGCTACCGAAGGAACTCCTGTAACTTCAGATATTATTCCGTATTCACACATGACGGAATATGAATCATTTCTTGAAATGAATCCGTTTCGAACTAATGCTGCATTTCTTAAAAATGCAATTTTCTTTGATGATAATTGGGGAAATAACGAAAGCAAACATCTTCGCTTTGCGGCAAACAGAACTAAATTATTAACTCGATTTCCTGGAACTTCGCATCCAGGCGTTTTTATTTTACGACGCAATTCTGGAATCTCGCGCGTGATGCTAAATGAAATTGAAATTGCTGAAAAACTTCACGAAAAATACAGTTTCAAAATTGTAGATGTAACTCAAAATACGGCATCAGAAATACTTTCGGCTTGCGCGGGCGCAAAAGTTCTTATTGGAATTGAAGGAAGTCATTTGTTTCACGGTTTAATGATGCTCGAAGCAGGTTCTTCGGTTCTGGTTCTACAGCCTCCAACTCGTTTTAGTGCCGTTATTAAAAACACAACAGACATGGAAAATATTAATTACAGTTTTGTTGTCGGAATTCAAAAAGAGGAAAACTTCTACATTGATTTGGAAGAAGTAGAGAGAACTTTGGAGTTGCTTCCTGTTTAAAGGTTCAGATGTTTTTTCTGGTTTTTGAAGAACTTTGTTTTCTATTAATTGTCATTTTTATTGGTTTTAAGCCATAAGGAATACTTTCTATTTTATTGATAATTTGATTTTTAAAGTTAAAAAAGAAAACTTTTTCTTGCTTTTTTAAAATTATATTCTACATTTGTAGAGTTAAATCTATAATTGTAGAATTAAAATCAAAATAAAGACCTTAGCGGCTTAGTATCTCAGAACCTTAGAACCTAAAAAAAATGCAATTATCAAATTCAGAAGAACAGTTAATGGAATATTTATGGAAGCTTGAAAAGGCTTTTATGAAAGATTTGCTAGAAGCATATCCAAAACCCAAACCCGCAACAACAACAGTCGCAACTTTATTAAAAAGAATGATTGACAAAAAGTTTGTAGCGTATAACGAATTCGGAAATTCGAGAGAATATTATCCTTTGGTGAAAAAAACAGATTATTTCTCTAAACACGTAAAAGGATTGATTAGCAATTTCTTTAATAATTCGGCATCACAATTTGCTTCGTTTTTTACAACCGAAACCAATCTGTCGGCTTCAGAATTAGAAGATCTTAAGAAAATAATTGACTCGGAAATTCAAAAAAAGAAAAAATGATAGACTTTTTTATAAAATCGACGATTGCTTTGAGCGTTTTTCTTGCCTTTTATCATTTGATATTAGAACGAGAAAAAATGCATCAGTTTAATAGATTCTTTTTGCTCTTTTCGATTGTAATTTCGTTTGTGATTCCGTTTGTTTCATTCGAAATTATCAAAGAAGTGCCAATGAATTTATCAAGCCAAATCAGTGTAGATGAAGCTACGGTTACTCAAATTCGAAGTGAAGAGAAGATTGATTCTACATTGATTTTTTTATGGAGTTTGTATGGATTAGTCACATTTTTAATGGCGATTAGATTTTGCAGAAATATTTGGAAAATCCTATCAAAATCAAACAGAAATCCAATTGTAAACTTTAAGAATTCAAAATTGGTTTTGATTGATGAAAAAGTCCTTCCACATACTTTTCTAAATTACATTTTTGTTAATTCTGAGGATTATAAAAACCGAAATATAGAAGCCGAATTATACACCCATGAATTGGTTCATGTCACTCAAAAACACACTCTGGATATTTTGTTTGTTGAGTTTTTAAAGACGATTTTTTGGTTTAACCCGCTCTTTATCTTTTATAAAAAAGCAATACAACTCAATCATGAATTTCTTGCCGATCAGGAAATAGTGCAAGAATATAATAATGTTCCATTTTATCAAAATTTGCTTTTGCAAAAAGGAAGCGGAAATCAAACGATTTACTTGGCCAGTAATTTGAATTATTTAGTAACAAAAAAACGATTAATTATGATGAAAAAAAGAACATCTGCCAATACAGTATTGCTAAAGAAAATTGTTGTCTTGCCTGTCGTTATTATTTTAATGATTTTATTGTGTGTTGAGATCGTTGCTCAGGAAGTTAAAATAGTAACAAAAGGGTCATTTCAAAGTATTTCTGATATTGAAAAGTTTTATTCTAAAAGCGCAGCAGCTTTTACAAATGCCGATAAAAAGGTTTTAATTAAAAAGAAGCACAAATTAATTGAGAAGGAAAAAATAGCTGCTTCTTCTGTTTCTTCTTCTGTTTCTCCTCCAAAAAATTCTCCATTTGCCAAGGTATACGTGGGACACCAGCTAAATTATTCTCTAACTGGCAATGAAAAGACTTTTGATAGAATGAAACAATCTGACTCTGAAACTTTAAATAGTATGAGAGACGACGAAGTATTAGACAAGAAAAAAGAATGGAAAAAATCCTATGGATACCAAAAAATGGAATTTGATACTACAATGTTTAGAAAGTAAATGAATTAAGGGCTTAGAATCCTGCTAATTGATTTAAATTATTTAATAACTAAAAAAGATTTATCATGATTACAAAAATTGTCTCCCAAACAAAGGTTTTATTTTCTAAAACTGTCTTTTTGCCTTTCTTATTAGTCATTACTTTTTTTATATCTGCAGAAAATATTGCAAAAATTAAGAATACGGTAAATCTGGAATTGGATAAAAAAGAAGTTTTAAATGCATCTGAATTTTCTCAAAGACCGCAAATTAGAATGCATTATACTTATAATAAAAAGACAAAAATTAAAGAAGATGACATTCAGAGTTTGATGAATCAGTTGGGAGTTTATATCGGGAATAATTATAAAACGACAGAAGGTGTTGAAAGAAAAAATGAAATAGCAAGATTCAAATTTCTTTTAGACAATGCAGGAGATATTACCGAAATTCAACTTTTTGAAGAACAAGGAAACGAAACAGAAGCCAAGTTACTTCGAATTTTACAATCAAAACCAAAAAACATTTCAGAAAAAAAATCCGCAAATGGAAATTGGGATTCAATAGAAATACAGATGGATTTTATGCCTAAAAATGTAGATGATAAGGAAGATAATCCAATTCATGTAATTAATGGAGTATTTGCTTTGCCTGGCACGTTGGCGTCAGAACAGGTAGATATTACTCCTAAATTTATTGGCAATCGAGACAAGCTTAATGAAACTATTTCTGAAGCTTACAAAGGACGCAAAGATTTACCGAAAGGAAAATTAAGTATTGGTTTTATAGTTGAGGCTGATGGTTCTCTGTCGAATTTTACTTTAATTAGTTCAATTAAACCTGAAGATTTTGATAAAGTTGTTCAAATTCTTAAAGACACTAAATGGGAATCTGGAGAAAAAGATGGAAAAGCAGTTAAAACATCTTATGTTTTAAAAGTGCCAATTTTAGATATTAATAATTAGCATTTAAATGTCTAAATAAAAAAATCCGCTTTCAGGTTTCTGGAAGCGGATAAAATTAAAAACTAATTAAAAAAAAATTCTAAAAATAAAAAATGCAGAATCCAGCCTAAAATAAGTCTGGATTATATCCAAAATACGGTACTTTTTGTTCATTAAATATGACACCGTATTCTTCTAATTCTTTTAAAATAGGTTCGTAAACTTCTTTTTTTATTGGAAGCTGAACACCAGGAGTTGTAATTTTTCCATTCAGAATCAATAAAGTAGCAATCGCAACAGGAAGTCCGACTGTTTTTGCCATTGCGGTATAGGTTTGATCGTCGCCAATGCAAACCATTTTAGAATCAATTTGTTTCTTTTCTCCATTCAGTTCGTAGCCAAATTTGTGATACATCACAATCATATCTTTATCTTCTGGCTCTAAAGCCCAACTGTCGGTTAAGATTTTTTCTAAGATTTGTGCAGGAGTCGCATTCGGAAGATTTACTTTTTTGTTTGGGTTAAATAAATCCAGTTCCAAAAGTTTGTCCCACATAATATCGTCCTGATCAATTTTTAAAATCAAACGTGTTTTAATTTCAACAGAATCTGTCGGATGATACGGAAGAAAAGAATTGATAAACTGACGATAGCTCATGTCTTCAGAACCTTCAATAATGTAACTGTCATCGGTCATTCCGAGCTGAACAAACATATTCCAAGCTCTTGAATAACCTACTCTTCTAATGGTTCCTCTGTACAAAGTCAGAATATCGTCTAAACCATAAATCGATCTGTATTTAAGAGAATCGCGGTTAGAATAAGCTTCAAATTTCCCGTAACCTTCTACTTCCAGAAATTCAGTTCTACGGAATAAAGCGCTGTACGGAATATATTTATAAGTGCCTTCCTGAATAAATTTTGCCGCACCGCCTTGTCCCGCCAAAACCACATTTCTTGGCGCCCAAGTAAATTTATAATTCCATAAATTATTGTCAGATTCGGGAGCTACAAGTCCGCCGCAGAAAGATTCAAACAAAAGCATTTTACCGCCTTTCGCCCGTATTTCGTCAATAACTTTCATGGCGCTCATATGATCGATGCCAGGATCAAGACCAATTTCGTTCATAAAAATCAAATTGTTCTTTATTGCTTCTTCATTTAAAGCCTGCATAGCATCACTTATGTAAGAAGCCGTAACGAGATGTTTTTTGTATTCCAGACAATCTTTTGCAATTTCAATATGCAAATGTGCTGGAAGCATCGAAATCACTATAGAAGCATTTGAAATAGCTTTTTTTCGTTCTTCGGCATTAAAAATATCCAAGGCAAGGGCAGTTGCATTTGGATGTTCTTGGGTTTTGGCTTTCGCTAAAGGCAAAGAAAGATCGGCTACAGTTAAATGCAGTTGTTCATCATTAGATTTTGATAATAAATATCGAATTAAAGACGATGCAGATCTTCCGGCTCCAATTATTAAAACGTTTCTCATGTTTTAAATATTTTAACACAAATATATTTAAATGTTATAAATGTAACAATATAAATTAAATAAAAGGGAATTTATTTTTAAAAATGAAAGAAAAAATAATTTGATTTTGTTCTAAATAATATCGAAAGTAAAGTGGTTTTTTTGAATGCTTTGAAGTACTTTTGCTTAGAATTTCAACAGATAAAATTATGAAAAGAAAACTTGTTCTTACTGGAGCTTTTATAGGTATGTTAGCTATTATATTAGGTGCTTTTGGTGCGCATTTATTAAAAAAATATCTTTCAGTTGATCAATTAAATACTTTTGAAGTTGGAGTTCGTTATCAAATGTATCATGCTCTTTTTCTTCTCTTTTTAGCAACTCAAAAAGACTTTGCCGAAAAAACATTAAAAACAATCTACAATTTTATAGTTGCTGGTGTTGTTCTTTTTAGCGGTTCAATCTATTTAGTGGCTACAAAAGACTATACATTGTTTTATTCTAAAATTATCGTATTCGCAACTCCAATAGGTGGTTTTCTATTAATTATAGGTTGGGCGCTATTATTCTTTACGATTTTGAAGAGAAAATCATAAAATCCCGAAAAAAAAATTCTGTCTAAGAATTAATCTTTAATTTTGTCACATAAATAACATATAGCTTTATTTATGTGATTTTTTGTTGTTTTCTGTTTTTAAATAAAAATAATATAACAAATATTGTGTAAAAGGCTGAACATAAACAAATTAAAGGCGCTTATTTTTTTGTTTTTATTTTTTTAAAGTGAAATTTTACTTTTTTGATATAAATCAGAGTGAAATTTGAGTATTTTGAGTCAAATAAAAATTAATCTGTAATTTTGCTTTAAACAAAAACCACAACATAACTTAAATTTATGGACACTAACACAGTTTTCGCGCAATCGATTTCGTTAAAAGACTTAGGAATTGAAAATGCAAAAGTTCGTTATCAACTATCAGCAGATGAATTACATGCTATTACGTTGCAGTCAGGACAAGGTGTTGAGAATTCTACCGGAGCTTTAGCAATTAATACAGGTGAATTTACAGGTCGTTCTCCACAGGATCGTTTTATCGTAAAAGACGATGTAACCAAAGATCAAGTTTGGTGGGGAAATGTAAATATCCCGTTTGAACCTCAAGCTTTTGATAAGCTTTATAACAAGGTAACAGCATTTTTATCAGACAAAGAAGTTTTTGTTCGTGATTCTTATGTATGTTCTGATGCAAATTATAGATTAAATGTACGTGTTGTAACAGAAACAGCTTGGTCAAATTTGTTTTGCTACAATATGTTTTTACGTCCAGAAGAGTCTGAATTAGCAAATTTTACACCAGAATGGACAGTAGTTTGTGCTCCAAGTTTTATGGCAGATCCTGCAGTAGACGGAACACGCCAGTCTAATTTTGCTATTTTAAATTTTACTAAAAAAATCGCTTTAATTGGTGGAACTGGTTATACAGGAGAAATGAAAAAAGGAATTTTTTCTGCTTTAAACTTTATTCTTCCAGTTTTTAAAAATACACTTCCAATGCACTGTAGTGCTAATGTTGGAGAAGACGGAGATACGGCTATTTTCTTTGGTTTATCTGGAACAGGAAAAACAACTTTATCTGCAGATCCAGAGCGTAAATTAATCGGAGATGATGAACACGGCTGGACCAACGAAAACACTGTTTTTAACTTTGAAGGTGGTTGTTATGCTAAAGTAATCAACTTAACAGAAGAAAACGAACCAGACATTTTTAGAGCAATAAAAAAAGGAGCTCTTTTAGAAAATGTGGTTTTTAAAGCGGGAACAAACGAAGTAGATTACGACGATGTTTCGATCACGCAAAATACACGTGTAAGTTACCCAATTACACATATTGATAATGTACAGCCAGGTTTGGTTGGACATAATCCTAAAAATATATTTTTCTTAACGGCAGATTCTTTCGGAATTTTGCCTCCAATCTCAAGATTAACTCCAGGTCAGGCGGCTTACCACTTTATTTCTGGCTATACTGCAAAAGTTGCTGGAACTGAAGCTGGTGTAACAGAGCCGCAACCTAATTTCTCTGCTTGTTTTGGAGCGCCTTTCATGCCTTTACACCCAACGCGTTATGCAGAGATGTTGAGCAAAAAAATGAAAGATGCGGGCGTAAAAGTATGGTTAATCAACACAGGATGGACTGGCGGACCTTACGGAACAGGAAGCCGTATGAAATTGAAATATACTCGTGCCATGATTACGGCTGCATTAAAAGGAGAATTGGATAATGTAGAATACGTTAACCATACTGTTTTCGGAATTGCAAAACCACAATCTTGTCCAAATGTTCCAGAGGAAATTTTAAATCCGAGAAATACTTGGGATGACAAAGATTTATACGATAAAAAAGCGTTAGAATTGGCTCAGAAATTCAAAGCTAATTTTGCGAAATTTGAAGAGTTTGCAAATGCTGAAATCTTAGCAGGTGCGCCTATTACAGAATAAAAGGATTACATTAATTCAAATAAAAAAAAGCTGTTCAATATCTGAACAGCTTTTTTGTTTGGTTTCCAATCGCAGTAAAAAAAATAAAAAAAAATAAATAGAACACTGAAAAACTGCGACTGAAAAACCTAAAAAAAATAAATTATTTTTTCGCTTCGTCGATACGTTTTTGGATTAAATCCCAAGAATAATAGTGGAAAGTCATTCCGTTGCTCATCGCTACGAAAAGTCCGTTTTTGAATTTTGGTCCTAAATTTATGCTTGTTACATCAGCTCCATCACATTCTATTGTTGAAGTTGGAACTTCGGCCAATAAAGGATGATTGTTTGGATTTCCGTTTGCGCCTTCTCTTGGGTAAACCATGAAAGAATTAGCCTGTTGGTTAGACACTAAAATATATCCTGTAGAATCTGTTTTTTTGTAAATGGCAATTCCTTCGTGATCTGCTTTGAAATCTTTCTGACCGAAGAAAGCCAATTCTTTATTGTCATTTAAAGCCGGATCTGCTTTGTACTTTCTAATTCCAACTTGTTCGTCGCAATAGTAAACAAAACCTAATTCATTGTCAACCGCAATCGCTTCGATTTCTTTCTTTCCACTATAAGTTCCGAATTTACGAACGACTTTTGCTGTAGCAAATTTTCCGTTGCCAGAAAGTTCATATTGCCATAAATAACTTCCAGAAGGACCCGTTTTTCTTCCTACAATTGCAAAAATCTTTCCGTCGCTTGGACGAGTGTATAAAGAAACTCCCATTGGATCACGTTCTGCTTCGCCTTCAAAAACAGGAATTCCGCCATTATCAATAGGTTCTAAGCTAGGTACACTAAAGATTCTGATTTTATTGCTTTCGCGTTCAGTTGTAACCGCAATGTCTACTTTTTTTCCGTCAATCATTAATCCGTAAGCGATATCAACATTGTTTGGACGTTTTAACGGAATTGATTTTTTTAGAATTTTTCCATTCAAATCAAAAGCGTACAAAGCTCCATCTGTATCTTTATCAGTTCCAATAATAACACTTTGCGAAAACTCAATTGGATTTATCCAAATTGACGGATCGTCTGTATCGTGAGGTAATGCTTCGGTAACTACGGTAGGTTTTACAGCATTTGGCTGAATTGGCGCTAATTTATCGTCTTTACAAGCTGTAAAAGAAATGCTTAAAAGTAAAAGAGCGACTAAAGATTTGTTTTTCATTTTGTGTGATGTATTTTAATGCAATTAGACAGAGCGGTTAAACTCTGTCTAATTTAAGAATTTTTAAAAGTTGTATGTTACAAGTCTAATTTCAATCCGAAGTTGTAACGAGGCTGGTAATATTCAGCTTGTTTTGTATGTGCAGCAACTCCTTGGTAGTAACGTAACGGCTGATTTGTTAAGTTATTAGCTTCAGCAAAAACACGTAATTGTTTTGTAATTTTATAAGAAGCATTCGCATCTAAGAAAAATTGCTTGTCATAAAAACTGTCTTTGTAAGATTCAGAACCCAATTCATCTAAATAATCAGATGTAAAGTTTGTCGAGATTCTTGCAGAGAAACGCTTGTTTTCCCAAGATAAAGATCCGTTAAACATATGTGGTGCAGTACCTGGAAGGCTAATGTTGTTTCTTTCGTTTCCATCTTCATCGGCAATTCCGCTTGCTTTAGATTTTGTGTAAGTATAGTTCAGGTAGATACCAAAACCTTTCAAGAATTTACCTGGCAAGAAATCTAACTGACGTTGTAAAGCAACCTCAAATCCGTAAACATTAACATTATCTCCGTTTCTTGACTGTAAGAAAGACCAGTTTTCTCCAGCTGGAATTGGATTTGATTGATTTGGGAAATCTGCAGCAAATTTCGCATCAGTATATTGATTGTCGCTGTAGTTGTAAATGAAATCATTTAATCTTTTGTAGAAAACACCTCCAGAAATCAAACCAACAGATTTAAAATAGTTTTCTGCCATGAAATCATAATTGTATGCGTACGTAGCTTTCAAGCCCGGATTTCCAGCGGTAATTTCTTTATCTGCAGCAATATTGTTTACGTAAGGCGCAAGTGCATAATAGTTTGGTCTAGCCAAAGCTGTTGTAGCAGCCGCTCTTAAAATTAAATCTTTTGTAGCGTTGTATTGGAATGAAATACTTGGCAATACATTTGTGTATGAATTTGTATTGTTGATTTTGCTTTCTAATTCTTCTTCATCCAATACACGGTTTCCTGTATAATCGATATGAGTGTTCTCCACACGAACCCCCATTACCATTGAAAGTTTGTCGTTAAAATCTTGATCCCACCTTACATAAGCAGCAGAAATTCTTTCTTTAGCATTGTAGTTTACAGCTAAATATTCAGCTGGATCAGTTTCTTTTTCGAATAAAGTAGCATTGTTTAAATCTAAACTTCCTAAAAAGTTGGCAGAAGCAAAAACTCCTGGTACATATTTACTTCCTGGATTAAATCCTTGTCCATCAAAGTAACTTGTTGGAACTTGTGATAATAATTCCATATCATCATTTAATGGAGTGTAAGAATAGAACATATTGTTTCTTTCTTTCTCTTTCAAACGAAGTCTCAAACCTGTTCTCAATCTTCCTTTTTCTCCTGCAATTACAGAAAATGGGAAACGGATGTTTACTTTAGCTCCAAATTCGCTTTCGCTAGTTTCGTCTGTATTTTCGGTAACAGAATCAAATGCAAATTCATCTGTAGATTCTCCAACAGTTGTCATTAATGGAAATCTTGGATCTGTTAAATCTTCAAACATCTCTAAACCTTTCTGGCGGTATTCGATATAACGCTCACCTGGACGGTACTCTCTTGCTTTTGCATAATTTGCAGACCAGTCTAAATCTAAGGTAGAATTGATTAAGTGTTCTCCACGAAGAGAGTAGTTTTGAACTCTTTGATCTTCTAATCTTCTGTTTTTGTTTCGGTTGTTATCTAAACCACCTTTTGTCTGACGTCTTACACGACCTTCAAAACCAACAATTTCTTCACCATTATAAAGTGGCTCAATATCATCGTAAGTTGTTCTGAAACGGTTTTCTCTATCATCTCTCCAGTTGTAAATTGCGTTAGCGAAAATCGTATTGTTTTCATTGAATTTATAATCTAAAGCAATAGAACCACTGCGGCGAATACGCTGTACATCGTATTTTCTAATTTCTGAAGCCTGTAAATATTCGTTTCCGAAATCATCTTTTACCCATTCGTTTTCGATGTTATCAGAACCATAATCAACATTATTGTAAGAACCGCTTACTACAACTCCTAATTTGTTGTCAATAAAACGATTACCGTAAACGAAACCTGCTGTGTAAGAAGCATGATCACGAATTGGTAAATATCCTCCAGCCAATGTTGCAGAAATTCTTTCTCCGTTTGGAGTTGCTCTTGTAATTAAGTTTACAGAACCTCCAATTGCATCGGCATCCATATCAGAAGTAAGGGTTTTGTTTACTTCGATGGTAGAAATCATATCAGACGGAATTAAGTCCATTTGTACGTTTCTGTTATCTCCTTCAGCAGACGGAATACGGTCACCATTTAAAGTTACAGAGTTCAAAGATGGAGCCAAACCTCTAATGATAATGTTACGCGCTTCACCTTGGTCATTTTGCATTGTGATACCAGGAACACGTTTCAAAGCGTCTCCCACGTTAGCATCTGGAAAACGTCCCATTTGATCAGAAGAAATTACGTTACCAATATTTTTATTGTTTTTCTGCTGATTCAAAGCTTTTGCCTGACCTTTTAAGATGTCTCCAACAACAACTTCTTTCAATTCATTTTCAGAAGCTTTAAGAGCAAAATCAATAACGTTGTTTTTTCCTTGCTCTACTTTTATTTCTTGAGTTAGAGTAGTATATCCAATATATTTTACTTCAACTTTATAAATTCCTTCGTTAATATTTAATAGTTCAAAACGACCATTGTAATCAGAAACGGTGTATTTTTTTTCTCCTACAATTTGAACCATAGCTCCAGGAAGAGGAAGTTTGTCGTCAGCGTCTAATACCTTTCCAGATATAATCGCTTTCTGAGCAAAACCTGTAAAGGCGAATAAAAAGAATGCGGTTAATAGATAAAATTTTTTCATTGTGTGTGTTTAAGTTTATTTTCGGTTGCGAAGCTAAAACCTCAATTTTACTAAACTCTTCAAAAAAAATTAACATAGTGTTATGATTACGCTCTTGATGTTAAGATTTATTAATCTTTAAATAACATCAAAAGCATCAAATAATTGATTCCCAACGAAAAGAAAAATAATATTTTGACTGTAATTGAAAATTTGGCGTTAAATTTGCCGTATCAATCACAATCAAAAATCATCAATCATGTTAAAACAATTTTTTATCCTATGTTCAGGAGTCGACCGTGATCTCTTGAAAGACTGCTCAGAAGGCGAACAAACCAAATATGTTGGTATTGGAGCCACTGTATTCTTTACAGCAGTTATGGCTTTCTTAGCCAGTGCTTATGCGCTTTTTACCGTTTTCGATTCTATTTATCCTGCCCTAATTTTCGGATTTGTTTGGAGTTTGCTGATTTTTAACTTAGACCGATTTATCGTTTCTACAATTAAGAAAAGAGATCGTTTTTTGGATGAATTTCTGCAAGCAACACCACGTATTATATTGGCAGTTATTATTGCGATTGTAATTTCTAAACCTTTAGAAATTAAAATTTTCGAAAAAGAAATCAATACCGTTTTATTGAAAGAAAAAAACGAAATGGAATTGGCCAATAAAAAACAAATCGGAACGTATTTCAAAACAGATTTAGACAAAAATAAAGCCGAAATTGCTGCTTTAAAAGCTGATATTGTAAAGAAAGAAAAAGAAGTAAACGATTTGTATTCCGTTTATATTACAGAAGCTGAAGGAACTGCCGGAACGAAAAAATTAGGAAAAGGCCCGGTTTACAAAGAAAAACGCGAAAAACACGATGCGGCTCTAAAAGAATTTGAAACTCTTAAAGCGTCAAATGAAGCTAAAATTGCCGAAAAAGAAAAGCAAGGCAAACAACTACAAGCCGATTTAGACAAAAAAGTTTCACAAACCCAACCAATCATCGAAGGTTTTGACGGATTAATGGCGCGTATTAATGCCTTGAACAAACTGCCTTGGCTTCCGTCATTTTTCATAATGTTGCTGTTTTTAGCAATTGAAACTTCTCCAATTATAGCCAAATTATTAGCTCCAAAAGGAGAATTTGACTTTAAACAAGAAGAAGCCGAAACAGCTATGAAAGCGACTTTGTCACAAAACAAATACCAACGCGATCTGTTAGTGAAAACAAGTGCTGAAATGCACGATAAAGTATACGCCGACATCGCCGAAGATAAAGGTTTATTCGATTTACAGCGAAAGAACGCAAAAGAATTACTGGAACTGCAATCGCATAAATTTGTAGAAAAACAGAAAGCTACGCTTTAGTCGAAAGTTGGAAAGTCAAAAGTCATAAAGTCGAATTACAGACTTAAAAAAGAAAGTCCTAAATAGAAATTCTATTTAGGACTTTTTATTTTAGACAAAGTCAAAAAACTTTAAGACTTTCGACTTTTGACTTTAAGAATTACATATAACTTAAAATCTCTTTTTTGTAAGCATCATATTCTCCTTGCATGATTAAACCATTGTCAAGAAGTTTTTTGTAGTTCTGTAATTTATCAAAAAGTTCTTCTTTAGATAAATCACTTAATTTACGCTCTCCAGCAGGTTGCGTCGGAAGCGGTTCAAAAGTTTCAGTAACAACTGGAGCGGCTGGTAAAATTTCAGCAAAGCTTGTTACTTCTTCTGTTTCTACTTCTTCGATTTCGTCTTCAAATTCTGGTTCAGCTTCTTCAACAATTTCCTGAATTGGCGTTGCAGTCTGAACAGGATTTTTTAATAAATCCAATTGTTCTTTAGCGTAAGTATAAATTTTTCTAGCCTGAATCTTCGGAATATAATCAATAGAAACAGCCAAATCTGTTTTGGTACCAAATGAAAATTCAGAACCTAGAATATTTTCTTTAACAAAAGTACTTGCAATATCATCCCAAGTATAATCTGTAAAATCCATAGAAAGTCCCAAATTTTTAGGCTTGCAGATAATAATTCTTTTATTTGTTAATACAATACTATCTGGAAAAACAGTAATGGCAGGCTTTTTTTGCACTGCGATGTATCCAACTTCTTCACCTTTCATTAATAAATCAGTGAGTTTCGAAGTGATTTTTTCAATCGCTTTTGGATCTTGTTCTTCGTTCAGAAATTTTTTAAATTGTTCTTTCATTGTTTATTAGTTGCTAAGTTTCAAAGCTGCTAAGCTGCTTAGTTTTTTTTCTTACGCTACAAATGTAATGCCTAATTTTCTATTTGCTCCGCCTGTTCGGTAAAAAAATTTACCTCGAGTCAATAATTTCATTCTGAATTTTCTTCGTCAAACTTTTGAAAACCAATTCATACGAGTGATCAATCAATTCCTTAACAAATTTCAGAGGTAAATTTCCATTTAAAGAAACGGTGTTCCAATGTACTTTACTCATATGAAAACCAGGTTGTATTTCGTCATATTCTGCTCTCAATTCCTGTGCGCGGTCTGGATCACATTTTAAATTGACAGATTGCTCGTTCTTTTCCCATTGCGAAAGAGAAGATAAAGCAAACATTTTTCCGCCCACTTTAAAAACCAGAGTGTCTTCATCAAAAGGAAAATGTTCGCTGACACCTTTTTTTGAAAGACAATATTCGTAAAACGTTTCTAAATTCATATTATAAAAAATTATAATTCAACACTAATAGCAGAAATTTTACCAATTATATTCTTTCATGCTAATTAGTGAAATTAGTATTTGTTAAACTATTTTTTCCATCATCTTTTCAGGATGATTCAGTTTTGTAAATCCGAATTTTTCGTATAAAAAGTGCGCATCTGTTGTTGCCAATCGCCAGATTTTAACTTCTTGAAGCTGAGGTTCCTTCATCATTGCGTCAATTAATATTGACGAATATCCTTTTCCACGATATTTTTCGTCAATAAAAACATCCATTAAATAAGCAAAAACCACAAAATCTGTTATAACGCGTGCAAAGCCAATTTGTTTGTCATCTAAATAAATTCCGAAACAAACCGAAGCATCAATTGTACGCTGAACTTCTTCTATAGTTCGCCCCGCAGCCCAGTAAATGTCTTTTAAAAAGTTCTGTATAAACGGAACATCGAGTTTTGTTTTATCTGTTGAAACGGTAATCATTTTTAATTTAAGATTTTAGAGTTCAGATTTTAGATTTTAGATTTTTTGAAGGAGTAGAAATCTAAACTCTACAATCTAAAATCTTAAATAATATAGGTTTGCTCGGACTTGCATCATTTTCAAACGAAGCAATTTGAAGATTTAGGATGTAATTTCCATCTTCAATTTCGTCTGGAACATAAATCATTTCTGTAATTGTCGCGTTTAATCTTGCGTCAGGATTTAGATTATGTGTGTCTTTTACATTCCAAAACGCTTTGTGCGCCAATAATTTTCCTTCGTCATGTTCTTTGTCAACACTTGGCAAATCGATCAGTAAATGTTGAATTTCGCTTTCGCGGATGAAAATTGCAGCGTCTTCAGACAAATACGGTGGATTGGTATTCGAGTATTTCCTTGATTTCTTTTCTTTTTGATTCGGAAGTGTTCTAATGATAATTGCTTCCGATTTTGTCACATTGAGCGAAGTCGAAATGCTTTCTTTCGTAATCACAAAATCATCTCCAATTTTCGTTGGTTCAACTGTAATCAATTTAGCAAGAAAGAAAAACTGTTTCAACGATTGATTAATACTATAAAAATCATTTGTAATATGCCCCAAACATTCCGTGTGCGTTCCATGCCCATGCGGATTGAAGAAAATATTATTGAAATTGGTTGATGATTTTCCTTCCGAAACTTTCCCTATCCAGTCGCCAAAAACTACAGGTTTGATTTCTGGTTTTTCGATGTACCAGGCAATTGGATTTTCATCTGTATTGCTTAATGGAATGGAGATATCAATAGGTTTTGATAAGTCGATTTCGAAGTTGTTGATTTTTGCTATCATAAATTTAACCGCAAGGTTCGCTAAGGTTTACGCAAAGGGCGCAAGGATTTTATTAAAGATTGTTTACTATTCTTTTAACTCCATGTTTTAATAATGCGACATTAAAATTTATCAATAATCCTAGTTTGCAATCTGTTAGTTTCAAGTAGGTCAATAGTTGAGCAAAATGAATTTCATTTAAACAATCTACAGCTTTTATCTCCAAAATTAGTTTGTTTTCTACTAAAATATCAAATCGATAACCAATATCTAGTTTTATTTCTTCATACAATAAAGGTAAGGCTTTTTGTTTTTCAACAGCTAAGCCAAGTTTTCTTAATTCATAAAATAGACATTCTTCGTAAGCATTTTCCAAAAGTCCTGGGCCTAAAGTTTGGTGAACTTTCAAAGCAGAATTAAATACAATTCGAGATAAATCATTTTCTGTCATAAAATCAATATTAAAACTCAAATATAATATTTTGAAATCTTAAATTGTAGTTTTATTCTTTCAAAAAAAGATAAATAGCGACCTTTGCGTAAACCTTAGCGAACCTTGCGGTTAATTCTCAGAATCTAAATAAAACAGATCACTTGCAATTCCATCCGTTAAAAATTTTCCTTTTTGAGTTGGTTTAAGAATGTTGTTTTCAATTGAAAGTAAACCGTCGTTTAAGAATTTTTCAGATTGTTCTAGTAAATAATTCAAATATTCCGAACCAAATTCTTTTTCAATTCGGTCTAAAGAAACACCCCAAATCGTTCGTAAACCTGTCATAATGTATTCATTATAACGATCTGAAACAGTTAAAGTTTCCGTTTCAATAGGAAGTTGATTGCTTTGAATTGCTTTTAGATAAAGTGAATTATTCGCAATATTCCAGCCTCTTTTTTCGCCATCATAACTATGTGCTGAAGGTCCGATTCCGATATATTTTTTGCCTAACCAATAAGCCGAATTGTTTTTGGAGAAATAATTCTCTTTACCAAAATTGGATAATTCGTAATGAATAAAACCGTTTTTTTGAAGCATTTCGACCAAAATCATAAAATGATTCGAAGCTACTTCGTCTTGCGGTTCAGCAATTTTTCCAGTTTGAATTAATTTGCTTAAAGCCGTTTTTGGTTCAACAGTCAAAGCATAACTCGAAATATGCGGAATGCCAAAATCTAAAGCGGTTTGAATGTTCTGTTTCCACATTTCGTCACTCAATCCAGGAATTCCATAAATCAAATCGAGTGAAATATTATCGAAATATTTTGTTGCTTCTTCCAGACATTTTTTGGCTTCCGCCGAATTATGAGCGCGATTCATCATTTTCAAATCGTCTTCATAAAAAGACTGAATTCCGATGCTTAATCTATTTATCGGACTTTTAGATAATTCTAAAATTCGTTCTGCAGACAAATCATCTGGGTTTGCTTCAAGCGTAATTTCTGGATTTTCTACAACTTTATAGTTTTTATAAACTTCAGAAATTAAAAAGTTGATTTCGTCATTCGACAGAACGGAAGGAGTTCCACCACCAAAATAAATGGTTTCAATGATTTTGTCATCCTGAGCGGAGTCGAAAGGTTTACGCATACCAATTTCTTTAGCCAAAGCCAAAACCATCTCGTCTTTCTTTTTCATCGAAGTAGAAAAATGAAAGTCGCAGTAATGACAAGCTTGCTTGCAAAAAGGTATGTGAATGTAGATGCCGCTCATTTTTAGTTTTCAGTCTCAGTTTTCAGTTTCAGTCTCAGCTGTAAACTGTGACTGCGACTGTAAACTATTTTTTAACTCGATCTTCATTTTGTTTCACAAAAGCATCCCAACCCGAATAACTCTTTCCAGCTACAACTTTTCCTGAATTAAAATGATGGCAAACCGCAGCTGCCAAACCGTCTGTTGAATCTAGATTTTTAGGCAATTCTTTCAAACCTAAAAGTTGTTGAAGCATTTTGGCAACTTGTTCTTTACTGGCATTTCCGTTTCCTGTAATCGCCATTTTGATCTTTTTAGGTTCGTATTCTGTAATCGGAATACCTCTTGAAAGTCCCGCAGCCATTGCCACACCTTGCGCACGACCAAGTTTCAACATCGATTGAACGTTTTTGCCAAAGAAAGGTGCTTCAATCGCAATCTCGTCAGGGCAATGCGTTTCGATTAATTCGATTGTTCTTTCGAAGATGATTCTTAATTTTTGGTAATGATTGTCGTATTTGGAAAGTTGCAATTCATTTAATTGCAGAAATTCCATTTTTTTATTGGTGACTTTAATCAATCCAAAACCCATAATTGTGGTTCCAGGGTCAATGCCTAATATGATGCGTTCTTGTGTCAAGTGTTTTTTGTTTCAGGTTTGAAGTTTCAAGTTTTGAAAATTGACTCATTTTCTCATTTTCAAATTGCCACATTTGATTACTTTTGCGGCATGATTTCAATTCCTCACAAAGCTAAGCAATTCCTTGTACTTGTAATCAAACTTTTGATTGTTGGCGGCGCATTTTATTTTATTTACAACCAGCTGGCAAACAACGATAAACTAGACTGGAATAAATTCATGGCTTTGTTTCAAAAAAATCAATCTGTTTTAGGAATTGGATTTATACTGCTTTTGAGTGTTCTGAATCGTTATTTTGAAATCTTAAAATGGCAAAATCTGGCGCAGGTAATTCATAAAATATCAGTTTATGAAGCCACAAAACAGGTTTTAGCTGCTTTAACAGCTGGAATTTTTACACCAAACGGAGTAGGAGAGTATGCAGGAAAAGCATTGTATTATCCGAAATCTGAAGCTAAAAAAGTAGTTTTCCTAAATTTAATCTGCAACGGAATTCAGATGGTTTTAACGGTTGTTTTCGGGATTTTTGGATTACTGTATTTCAACGCTCAATTTAATGTTATTACAACCCAAACAGTTCTGATTCTTTTCGGAGGATTTTTGTTGATTCTGATTGTCTTATTTTCAATCAAAAAAATAAAAGTAAAAGGATATTCTATTGAAAAACTGATTCATAAAATCAATGAAATTCCGAAATCCATTCATCAAAAAAATATCTTTTTAGGCATTTGCCGTTATTTGGTTTTTTCGCACCAATATTACTTTTTGTTTTTAGGTTTTGATGTCGATTTGCCTTATTTAACATTGATGGCCGCGATTACTTCAGTTTATTTTTTGGCTTCTTCATTGCCAACATTTCAATTTTTAGATTTTGCTGTAAAAGGAAGTGTAGCTATTTATTTCTTCGGAATTTTGGGCGTAAACGAATGGATCGTTATTTTCATCAGCACTTTAATGTGGTTTTTAAATGTAGTTCTTCCAGTAGTTTTAGGAAGCTATTTTGTGCTGAATTTTAAAACCAAAACGGCAGAATGATTTTTGTGTTTTTTACCATATTAGGAATTTATATAGTAAGTATTGCATTGCTTATTTATGGATTTTTAAAAGTAAAAAAATATCAAAAATCAGATTTAAACCCAAAAACAAGTTTTACAATTATAGTTCCTTTTCGAAATGAAGAAGAGAATTTGCCAATACTTTTAGAGTGTTTTTCAAAATTCAATTATCCAAAAGAGTTATTTGAGGTTATTTTGGTTGATGATAACTCTAATGAGAAATTCCAATTTTTAAATTCCAAATTCCAAGTTTCGATAATCGATAATGTCAGAATTTCGAAATCTCCCAAAAAAGACGCTATTACAACAGCAATGCATCAGGTAAAAACCGATTGGATAATTACAACCGATGCCGATTGTTTGGTGCCAGAAAATTGGCTTTTAACTTTTGATAATTATATTCAGGAAAACAATATTTCAATGCTCGCTGGCGCGGTAACTTATGAAGGCAAGAATTCTTTTTTAGATCATTTTCAGCAGTTAGATTTGACCAGTTTGCAAGGTGCGACAATTGGAAGTTTCGGAATTCATAAAGGTTTTATGTGCAACGGAGCCAATTTTGCCTACAAAAAATCTTTATTTGAAGAACTGAATGGTTTTGATGGAAATGATAAAATTGCAAGTGGCGACGATGTTTTCTTGCTTCAAAAAGCTATTGAGAAATTTCCAGATGAAGTTCATTATTTAAAAGCTGAAGAAGCAATTGTAAAAACAAAACCAACAGAAAATTGGAGTTCGTTATTCCACCAAAGAGTTCGCTGGGCAGCAAAAACGAGTTCTTATAAAAGCACTTTCGGAAAAGCACTTGGCTTAATTGTCTTTTTCGGAAATTTAAGTTTTGTTGTCGGATTTTTATTTCTTCTCTTCGGAATTTGGTCTTATCCGATTTTTGTAATTTTTGCTTTTTCTAAGTTTTTGGTGGATTTTGTTTTGCTTTATTTCACCAATAGATTTTTAACCGAAACCAAAATTAAAAGCCTTTTATTGAGTAGTTTGCTCTATCCGTTTTTTAGCTCAACCGTTGCAATATATAGTTTGTTTGGCTCTTACCAATGGAAAGGCCGTCAGTTTAAGAAATAGCGCTTTAATAAAACTATTTTTCTTCTTTAGCTTTTAGAATAACCGGAAGAATAAATTGAGTTTTTACTGGAATTCCACGTTTGATGGCAGGATTAATTTTAGGAAAATCGACCAGACGCGCGTGCAGTATACTGTCTATTTTTATCGTATCATAAGCTACAGAATCTTTTGGAAATTGAGGTTCAAATTTCATCGTAGCATTTGGAAAAACGGTAACTTTTACTTCAATTGTATCTAATTCTGGATATAAAATAGATAAAGTGTCAACGTTCAATTTTTCTTCGATTAGAGTTGACATTACCTCAAAAAAGCATTGCTGACGCTGTTTTCGGTCGGCAATTTTCTCGCAGTTGGGTAACGACGGATATTCGTCAACCTCTTTCCAGTTAATTGATTTTAGCTCCTTTTGAAGTAATTCTTTTTCAGAAGGAACTTGCTTCTCAAAATATTGACAAGAATTGAAAAGAATACAAATGAAAAAAGGGAAAAACTGCCTCAAAGTTTTAATGTTGAATGAATAAGCAAAAATACAATTATTTTTTTTGGGAAACTTTCTATTGCTTTGAATCTTCTCATTTTCAAGACCACATTTTTGAAAATTTGCGCAATAGAGATTAAAATGGTAATTTGTAATAACAAATTTATCAAAATTTATATGGATTTACTATTAGTTTTGCTAGGATTTATCTGCATGATTGTTGGAGTTTTTGGAAGTTTTCTTCCTGTTTTACCTGGTTTGTCAAGCTGTTGGGTTGGTCTGCTTTTGCTGTATCTTACGAAAGCTGTAGAAAATAATTATTGGGTTTTAGGAATCACTTTTGTTTTAATGGTCATTATTACCATTTTAGATTATGTTATTCCGTCTCAAGGAACTAAAAAGTTTGGTGGAAGCTCTTATGGAATCTGGGGAACAAACATTGGGTTGATTGTCGGAATTTTGTCTCCGCTTCCATTTGGAGTAATTATCGGTCCGTTTGTTGGGGCATTTTTTGGCGAATTATTATACGATTCTAAAAATCACAAAAGAGCTCTAAAAGCCGCCACAGGATCTGTACTTGGATTCTTAGCTTCAAGCTTCATCAATTTCCTGTTTTCGATCATCTATCTCGGGATTTTTTTACACGTTTTGTGGGAATATCGAAACATTTTATTTTAATTGTGTAACGATCTTTGGGTTCAATTATTGCCTGAAAGAAAAAAATATGATTTTTTTTTAATTTTTATTTGATAATGAAAGGGTTGTATTTACTGGCGTTCGCAGATTTTATTTGTTAAAAAGCAGTTGTTAGCAGTCCATTTTTTTAACTTAATTTTTGGAAATGTTAAAATATTTTATATTTTTATCACGATAAACGATAAAAAGCCTCACTTTATCGATTATTTTAAACGAGTATAAATAATCATTTTTTTAAGTTATGAGTATGACCCCCAACCTACAGATTGAACTTAGACGCTTTATTTCTTCAAATGTGGTCTCCAAGTTAAACAAGTTTTATTTCGAGAATGACGCACTTTTAATAAAAGGAATTGATGTCTCGATAGGTACAATTTTAATGGGACTCTATAACAAAGCAGAAGAACCTGATTTTTACTCCGAAATAGTGGCAATGGTAGAAGAAGATTCTACGTTTTATCAGGAAGTCGATTTTAATGCAGGCAGAATTTTATCAGTAGACGATTGTTATCGCTTGGAAGGAAATGATTTACTAAAAGAATTATTTGCTAACAAAAAAGGAAGAATTTCGGAAATGGTTTCAAACGAAGTCGGAATCAAAAGCGAAACAGCCAGAGAAATACTTAACTTTTCTGCACTTCTTGTAATCTCTTACTTAAGAGCTAATCTTCAGCTATTAGAAAGCTTAAAACTTCTTCTAGAAGATCAAAAAAGAGATATTCTAAACAGCATTCCTCCCGGAATAAAAATTATCCTAGGTTTTTCAAGTTACGAAACAGTAGAAGAGAAGAACCAATCTATCGGAAGATCAATATTTACCCTTTTCGGACACAATTTCTTTAGTTTCTAAAACAAAAAAATCCCATTTTCAGAGAAAACAGGATTTAATTAATATGATTTTTAATTTGAAAAACAACTTAAATGTTTTTCAAATTAATAACTTCTTGATTAGTCAAAAAGCGCCAATTTCCTCTAGGAAGATTCTTTTTGGTTAATCCAGCAAAAGAAACGCGGTCTATACGTAAAACATTATATTCTAACGATTCAAAAATAGAACGAACCACTTTTACATTTGCTGTACGCAATCTAAGTCCCACTTCGCTCTTAGGTTCGTTATCAATGTAGCTTACTTCTTCAACAGAAACACGGTGTCCGTCAAGAACTAAGCCTTTGCTGATTTTTTCTAAATCTTCAAACTTCAAGTTTTTGTCTAAAGAAACCTGATAAATTTTAGACGATTTCTGATTCGGTAAAGTAAATTTACGAATCATATCAGTATCATTTGTAAACAATAATAAACCAGTTGTATTCTTGTCCATTCTTCCAACTGCAGCAATTTTTGCATTAGTTGCGCCACGAACAAGTTCTAGAACGTTACGAAATTCCTGCCCTTCATCAAATGCAGTTGTAAAGTTTTTAGGTTTATTCAATAAGATATATTCTTTCTTTTCTGGAGTAAGAGTAACACCGTCGAAATTTACAACATCATTAATTTTTACCAAATAACCCATTTCGGTAATAACAGTTCCGTTAACTTTTACATTTCCAGACTGAATATAGATGTCGGCATCACGACGAGAACAAACGCCAGAATTAGAGATATATTTATTCAGACGAATTTCGTCAGAAGCTTTTTGTCTCTTTGCTGGTGTGTTTTGTTTTCTGAATTTTTCAGCAGCAGCTTCCTGCGCCGCTTTAACTTCAGGTTTTACTTTTTTAGGCCCTTGCGCACGCTTAGCCATAGGAGGTTTTGGCTTGCTTGAGTTTGATCTTGAGCTATTTGGTCTCGATCCGCCTCTTTTATTATTGCCTTCCTTGTTGTTCATAAAATCATTAATTTGTGCAAAGATAGTTTTTTCCTGCTAATAAAACTTAAGTTCAATGTTCTTAGATTAATAGGTATTCCTTTTATATGAATTTGAAGCATCACAACAGGCTTTTTTTAAAGCATGGATTCCCGCTTTCCGTTTCAATTTTTTATTTTTTTTAAAGAAAAAAATAAAAAGATTTCCACTTCAATCGGGGCTAGAATTCAAACAATTGGCTTCTTTTAAATATTTAGCATTACCATAATTTTTAAAAATTGCATCAATTCACAAAGAAAAAATCTGCTAAATCTGCGTGAAACAAAAAAACTTTAGTAGTTAGAAATCAATTCTCTTCCGTGCCACAAAACACTAGGATTGATCAGAACAATGCAGAAAACCCCAGAAACAATCAGGAATTTCAGAAGATTATGAAGTTTTAAAAATTGCTCTTTAGAATCAGATTTCCATAGAAAAATAAGGAAGAACAGTAAAACTCCAAAACAAACATAAAAATAGATATCCATGTAGCCAACGTCATAAACATTAACTAAAATGTAAACGGGAAATATGGTCGAAATAGTCAAAGCAGTAATAATTTGTTTCGATATTTTTTCCCCATAAATTACTGGAATCGTTCTATAATTTGTCACTAAATCACCTTTTAGATTTTCTAAATCCTTTATCATTTCACGAATCAGCAAAAGCAAAAACAAGAAGACAGCATGAGCAGAAATTACCACAAAATGACTCATATGATTCTCGATGTCTTCAAACGAAATCTTATTGTAGAAATACAATAGAATTGCAAAAAACGGAGTTACAGCAAGCAATGCCGACATTAAATTTCCAATAATCGGGTATTTTTTTATTTTGTGAGAATAAAACCAAATCAAGAAAATGTAGGCAGAAAAGAATAAAAAAGCACGCCAAGAAACGATAGAAGCCATTAAAACAGCTAAAAAGTTTAAGCAGAAATAAACCGTCAATTTAGTTTTCTGGCTAATTAAACGGTCCAGCATAGATTTATTGGGTCTGTTTATTAAATCTTTCTGACTATCATAAAAATTATTGATAATATAACCCGAAGCAATTGTAATAGCCGAAGCAAAGACAATTAGAAATAAATAAAAATCAAGTAAGATATCTAACGCTCTAATTTCTGGAGCCAATATAAAAATTGCCGATAAATATTGGGCTAAAACGATAATTGGAATATTGTAACCTCTAACCACAGAAAACAGACTAACAATTTTCATTATTAAAAGTTTGTGCTGTCTGCTTAACATAAATTATAGTTTGTAGAGGTTTAGATAAGGGAAGTTAAAAGATATTTTTGGTTTTAAAAATTTAGAGTTTGTTTTTTAACAATTCTTTAGAGCCAAATCCTAATTTTCTAATGCACGCCAAAGCTTGTTTTTGAGTCATTTCGATTTCCCTAATATCTTTTTTCTCTACAAAAACCACAGATCCGCTCCACGGATTTGGGGCATCTGGAACAAAAACCGTAAAATTGTTTTCGTCAATCTGTTCTATTAAAAAAGCAAATTGCCAGCCAGCGTCAGTAGGAACCAGAATTACTTTTAAGTCTTCTTTAGATTCTAGTCCCATAATGTTTTCATTAATGCTTTTCATAAAGGAATAACCAGGAACAAAACTTAAAATGCCGTCTTCTAATTTTTGAATCAGCATTTTTGCTTTTGAAGTTCTTGCCAATAAACCAGCTATAAAACAAACCAGAATAATAATTAATATTCCGACAAGTTCCTGAAGTGCAATTCCTAAAACATGAACTCTGGGGAGATTATTTACCAGAGGAATAGTGACTTTTTGAATAATACCGTATCCTTTTTCAAGAATAACAAGCAATACCACCAAAGGCGCTAAGAATAGAAT
This sequence comes from Flavobacterium notoginsengisoli, assembly GCF_014207905.1. GTDB lineage: Bacteria > Bacteroidota > Bacteroidia > Flavobacteriales > Flavobacteriaceae > Flavobacterium > Flavobacterium notoginsengisoli_A. The sequence continues at coordinate 982,671 of NZ_JACHLB010000001.1, forward strand.
TCCTCCTAAAAAAGTTGCTTTGATTATTTTAAAAATACTTTTCATAATAAATAACTTTTTAGGATGAAAACTTAGAAAGATCTACTCAAATAATTTGCGGATTTAAGGAATTAAAATTGATAAACAACTTCTAATTTATAATCTTTCAGAGAAGCTTTTGCACGCTCTAAATCTTCAGTAAAACCAAGAATATAACCGCCTCCGCCAGAACCACAAAGTTTTAGGTAGTAATCGTTGGTATCAATTCCCTGTTGCCAGATTGCATGAAACTGTTCCGGAATCATTGGCTTGAAGTTATTTAAAACAACTTTAGAAAGTTTTTTAGTATTACCAATCAAAGACTTCATATCACCATGCAAAAAGTTGTCGATACAGATATCGGTGTATTTTACAAATTGATTTTTAAGCATAGCACGGAAACCTTTATCTTTTAAGCTTTCCATGAAAATGCTAATCATTGGAGCAGTTTCTCCTACAATTCCAGAATCTAATAAAAATACAGCGCCTTTTCCGTCAACGCTTTGAGTCGGAATACCAGTAGTCTGGATATTGTCTTTAGAATTGATTAAAATCGGAATACTCAAATAGCTGTTTAGCGGATCTAAACCAGAGCTTTTTCCGTGGAAAAAGCTTTCCATTTGAGAAAATATATTTTTTAAGTGTAATAGCTTTTCGCGTGTCAGATTTTCTAAAACCGTAATTTTGTTAGCAGCATATTTATCATAAATCGCAGCAACAAGTGCACCACTGCTTCCAACTCCGTATCCTTGCGGAATACTAGAATCGAAATACATTCCGGTTTCTACATCATTTTTAAGACTTTCTAAATCGAAAGTAACCAAATCTGGCTGCTGTGTTTGTAAAACTTCAAGGTAAGAAGCAAAACTTCTCAAACTTTTATTTGATGCAATAGCTTCGTCTGAAGGCTCTTCAGACTTTTTTAAAGCGCCATTGTAAAAGTTATAAGGAATAGCAAGCCCTTTTGAATCACGAATAATTCCGTACTCTCCAAAAAGTAATATTTTTGAATAAAATAATGGTCCTTTCATAATTGAAAATTGATAATTAACAATTGATAATTATATGTTTTTCGAAGTTTTTACAATGCTTGTCAACAATCGTAATAACTCTGTTATTTTTGGTTTAATATTCTGAAAATCTATCTCTGATAGATATTTTGTTTCATGTAGCAACTCTAACCAATATTCAGTTTCATTTGCTTCTTTTAATGAAATAGATAATTTATGAATAAAATCTGCTTTGCTTTGAGCATGTTCAGCCTCTCTGATATTTGCTCCAATCGATGTTCCTGATCGCAACATTTGTCTTGATAAAACAAACTCTTTCTTTTCTGCTAAAACTTTATAAAGATTAACTACTTCAATTGCAAAAGCAAAAGACTTTTCTTTAATAACGTTTTTTCTCTCCATAAATTTAATCAATTATTAATTAACAATTAACAATTGTCAATTAATAATGCGCCACTTCCAATTTTGTCGCAAATGTACTGACGATTCTGACAAAATACAACTAATTCGTCCTGAATAAATTGTAATACTTTTTCTGTAACGTTTTCGGGATAAAGCACATGTACATTTGCGCCCGCATCCAATGTGAAACATACAGGAATTTGGGTTTCTTGTCTGAATTTCCAAATTGCATTGATGATTTGAAGCGTGTTCGGTTTCATCAAAATATAATATGGCATCGAAGTCATCATCATAGCGTGTAAAGTCAATGCTTCACTTTCTACAACTTTGATGAATTCGTCTAGATTTCCATTTTCAAAAATGGCAATTAATTTATCCAAATTTTCGTGCGCTTGTGCAAAACGTCTTTCTGCATACGGATGATTGTGCATTAAATCGTGTCCAACTGTACTCGAAACTTGTTTTTCGCCTTTATCAACCAATAAAATAGTGTCTTGATAATTCTTGAAATTGTCATGAATTGCATACGGATATTCAACCCCAAACAAGTCTGAACTTCCTTCAATATTGGCCTGATTTCCCCAAACTACCATTTCTCCTTTCACACTTCTACAAGCACTTCCTGAACCTAAACGAGCTAAAAAAGATGCTTTTTGATAGAAATAATCATCTGTCATTTCTGGATTCAGTTTTCTTTCTAAACTCATAAAATTCATTGCCAAAGCCGCCATTCCAGATGCCGAAGATGCAATTCCTGAACTGTGAGGAAATGTATTTTGAGTATCAATTGTAAAATGATAATCTTTTAAAAACGGCAGATAAACTTCAACTCGTTCTAAAAACTTCTGGATTTTTGGTTTGAAATCTTCTTTTGGTTTTCCTTCAAAAAGTAAATCAAATGAAAAACTCTCCTGATTTTCTTTTTTAGAGAAAGCCAATTTTGTAATAGTTTTACAATTGTTCAAAGTAAAACTAACCGAAGGATTTGCTGGAATCTGATTGTCTTTTTTACCCCAATATTTTACTAAGGCAATATTACTTGGAGCGCTCCACTCAAAGTTTCCGTTTTCGATTGTTGAAGTATATTTATTTGGAATAAAATCGGCTGCTGTAAACATGAATTATAAAATTTTGGCAAAGATAACTTTTTCATTTTTCCACCATATAAGTTATATAAGAAAATATAAGCAAGCTTTTCTAAAATGAACTTATATCACTTATATGGTTTAAACTTTTCTTTTGACTATTTTTGAATTCAAAATGTAATAAAATGAATAAGTTCGTAAAAATCGCTATAGCTTTAGTAATTTGTCTAACAGTAGGTTATTCTGCAGGAGTAGTAACAAAACCAAGTATTGAAACTTGGTATGTAACGCTAGAAAAACCAGTTTTTAATCCGCCGAACTGGATTTTTATGCCAGTTTGGACAATTCTTTATATTTTTATGGCAGTTGCTGCGGCATTGGTTTGGGATAAAATAAAAGAACAGACTGAAGAAGTTAAAAAAGCATTGCTATTTTTTATAATTCAGTTGATTTTAAACTCGATTTGGTCTTATTTATTTTTTGGATTAAAAAATCCGATGTTGGCTTTAATCGAAATTGTTCTTTTATGGTTGATGATTTACGAAACGTATTTAAAATTCATTAAAATCAATAAAATTTCAGGCTATTTACTAATTCCTTATTTGGCTTGGGTAGGGTTTGCAACGGTTTTAAATGCCAGTATTTGGTGGTTGAATAAATAGTTTTTGTTTGCTTCGTCTGTTCAGCTAAAGCTTCGAGTCAGGTTTCAGGTTTTTCTTTATTTCAGGTTTAATCAATACATTTTAGTTTATGAATAGATTTCTAGTTCTTGTTGCGTTGATTTTAATTTCATTTAAAAGTTTTGCTTGTTTGAATGGTGACACGAAAATTCTTAAAAATGAATTTATAGCTTACATGGACCATCGCGGATTAGTTCCTCAAGGCCATAATTTTTTTCCTAAAGAATATCCCGCAGTAATAAAAGAACTTGAAGGTCTATATAAAAAAACAAACGATCTTGATTACTTGTCTGATAAAGGATATCTTTTAATTTTATTAGGGAAGTATAATGAAGCCGAAAATCTCTATTTGAATATTGAAAAGATAAAACCTAATCGATATTCTACTGCATCAAATCTTGGAACTCTGTATGAGTTAATGGGAGAAAACCAAAAAGCCTATGACTGGATCAAAAAATCAATCGAAATTAATCCAGAATCGCATAATGGTTCTGAATGGTTGCATTTGAAAATTTTAGAAGCTAAAATTAAAAAACTAACCGATGTAACGGGGCAATTTTTGATTAATACTAATTTTGGAACTGCTGCTACTCCTGAGACTAAATTATCTAAAGAAGAGATTGAAAAATTAGCAAAAGAGGTTTATTATCAGGTAAATGAAAGAATTTCATTTATTGAACCAAAGGATAAAATTATTTCTATTTTGCTTTTTGAATTAGGAAATCTTGTACAGCTAATTGGAGAGCATGAAAATGCACTTCGAATTTATAATAAGGCAAGAGTTTATGGTTTTGATAATGATTTGATTGTTGCAAGAATGATCTTTAGTGCTCAAGGCAAAGCGGCATATTATAAACAAAAAACGATAGAGTTTGGTACGAAACTGAAATCTCTTAGAGAAACTAAAAAAGGAATTGATTTAGATTATGTTTATCAATTAGAAACCAGTTTGATCATTTTGTCTACCATACTTTTTATAATATTAATTGCTTTTGTCGTAATGTTTATAAAATGGAAGAAGTTGAAAAGAGTTACTCCAACCTCTTAAATTCTTCATTTTTAGCATATAAAAAATCCATTAATTCTAAAATATTTGGTTTTACTAAAAGTGTTTTAGATTTCGGATCGGCATCACAGAATTTTATAAATAGTTCTTTTTCTTCTGGTTTTATTTTTAAGTTTTTAATGAAAAAATCTGGAGAAATTGATGCATTTATAACTTTCTTAAAACTATCGTCACGAGGCTCAATTTTTTTCTTCGGTTTATCAAAAATGGGATAACTAAAATCTAATCCATTTTTAATTTTACCATCATAAACATTAACTTTTGAAGCTACTTCGTCAAATTTCTTTCTAACTATAATCTTATTTATTTCTTCCTTATTATTGGCGATGTTTTTAATTTGAGTTTTATTAAAAACAGATCTAGAAACTAAAACATTCTCCAATTCTTCGGCTTTTGGTGTCATTTCAACAATCAGATAATTTTTTTCTAAATCTTTCAAAGTCAGCTTCAATCTTGTAAATAAGAAATCCTTTGAAAAAAATAATAAACTGTCTTTCTCTTTTACCAAAATTGAAAATTCTCCCAATTCATTTGTTCTCGTACTAGTTTGGGCAGTTTTATTAATTACTTCAACTTTGTTAAGCGGAATGTCTTGAGAAAGAACTTTTCCGTTCAATACTTTTTCGGTTTGAGAAATTGAAAGTTGATAAGTGAAAAAAGAAATGGTTGTGAGTAGTTTTACTTTCATTTAAGGGCTTTTAGTTTTTGATTTCAGAACTTAGTTTCTTGAATTCTTTGTTTTTAGTGTTTAAAAAGTCCATAGTGTAAAGTAAGTTTTTCCGTTTTGCAAGTTCTTTAGCTTGAGGATCGGCATCGCAGAATTGTAAAAACAAATCTTTTTCTTCAGAATTTATTTTTAAGTCATTCGTAAAAAAATCTAATGGAACTGTTGCCTCAGCCAATTGTTTAAAATCTAATTCTTTGAATTTAATAGCTTTTATTTTTTTATCCTTTTTTCTAAACAAACTGAATATAGCAAGCAAATCTGCTCCGTTTGCAATACCACCAGAATAAACGCCAGGATTAGATATTGGGGGCCTTGGTATTACTGTAGAATTTTCGTCAGCTGCGCTAACTTTAGGAAATTTTATCTCCGTAATTAAAACTTCATCGAGTTCTTCGGGTTTCAGAATCATATTTACGATAATATTGTTCTGATCAATATTTTCCTGTGAAATTTTCATCCTTTTAAAGAAATAATCTTTAGAGAAAAACAACAGACTATCTTTTGGTCGAACCAGAATTGAAAACTCGCCATGTTCATTTGTTCTTGTGCTGGTTTTGGCCGTTTTATTAATTACTTCGACCTTATTAAGCGGGACATTCTGTGAAAGAACTTTTCCATGAAGTAGTTTATCTGTTTGAGAAAAACTTAATTGGTAAGTGAAAATAGAAATTGTGGTAAGTAATTTTACTCTCATATAGGATTAATTAGTTGAGAGTAAAATTATTAGAATAGTCTTAACGAAAACCTACAGAATATGTAAATTCTTGTTAATAAATTTGTTTGAGTTTTTGAATAAACTTTTCCATTTCACCATTATTCATTAAAACAGGTCCATGACCAAAGCATAATATTTTGGGTTTTAATGATGCCAGTTTGATAATCGATTTTCGATTGGTTTCTTTATCGGCTGTAAATAAATTCGGAGGTTCATGTAAACCAACTTTTGTAGTTAACAGATTCATATTTGTCATCACATCGCCAACAATTAAAACACCGTCTTTTTCTCTGAAAAAAGACAAATGACCGCTAGAATGTCCTGGGGTTTCAATAACGGTAAATCCTCCAATTTGATCGCCCTCTTTTAAAGTTTGAGAAATAAGATGTCCTTTTCCTGCCCAGAAGTTTTTCTGAAATTTCGAAATAATATGATTGGGATTTGGATACTCTATAATCACATTTCCGTTTTCGGCAAATTCTTTTTCAGGTTCACTACATAACAGCGGAATATTTAAGGTTTCACAGATAATTTTACTGCTTCCCTGATGATCGGCATGAGCGTGTGTTAAGGCGTGTTTATTTACGATTTTACCTTTTAAAGCTTTTAAAATGGTATTTGATGAACTTCGAATTCCGGCATCAATTAAAACATCTTCGATCAAATAACAATTAATAGCATTTCTTGGAAATAAAGGAATTTGGTAAACGTCTTGGGCAATATTTTTCATCTTTTTCAAATTTTATTTTGACAAAGATTTGAATTCCGTTTCTCAACTCACTTGATAAATGTTAAGAAATGTCCTGACGAATTCTGCTCAAAGACTCGGGTGTAATTCCGAGAAAAGAAGCGATATAAATTAAAGGTGTTCGCTGAATTATTTTGGCTGGAGCCGAAGCTAAAAAAGTCTGATATTTTTCTTTTCCTGGAATCATTTGCAGTTTTAAAACTCTGTCGGCCATGCAAAGGTAATTCTGTTCAGCTAGAATTCTCCCGACACGTTCCCAATTTGGAATTTCGTTATACAGAAACTGCATTTTTTCGAAAGTGATCGAAAGCACTTCACAATCTTCAATACATTGAATATTTTCAAAAGAAACGGATTGATTTATAAAACTAGAATAAGAAGCGATAAAACCTTCATCAGAGCTTAAATAAGTTGTAATTTCTTTTCCGTCTTTCAAATAATAAACGCGGGCTAAACCTTGAACAATAAAAAAGATTTTACTGCTGATTTTTCCCATTTCAGAAAGAAATTCTTTGGCAGTAAAACTTTCGTATTCAAAACAAGAATCGATCATTTCGATTTCATTTTCAGAAAACGAAGCGATTGATATAATTTGTTTTTGTAAAGAAGGATTCACGATTTATAAAATATCAATCAGTTCTGAAGCAGTATTAATAACTGTTTTTGCACCGCTGGCTTTCAATTCTTCTTCGGTTCTGTAACCCCAGGTAACGCCAACAGGAAACATATTCGCATTTACAGCTGTTTTCATATCAATATCAGAATCGCCTACAAAAAGGATTTCTTCTGGTTTTAAATTCCATTTTTTACTGATTTCAATCGCTTCAAACGGATTTGGTTTTTTAAGTTCTTCTGTGCTTAAACCGACCGCTGTATCAAATTGTTCAGGAAATAATTCATGAGCAATTTTCTTAGTTAACTCATCGGCTTTATTGGAGAAAACCGCCATTTTGATATTTTGTGAAGTTAGTTTTTCTAACAATTCTACAATTCCTTCATACGGTTTTGTTTTCAGCGTACAAATTTTAGTGTATTCATCGACCATACATTCAAAACAGCTTTCAATTTCATCATCAGAATTGTTTGTGGCTGGCAATGCTTTGCTCACCAAATTTCGTAAACCGCTTCCGATAAAATATTGATAAGTGTCGTAAGTATGTGTAGGATAATTTAAAGCAGTAAGTACTTTATTCATCGCATCTGAAATGTCGTGTAATGAGTTGACTAAAGTTCCGTCTAAATCAAATATAATTCCTTTAAATTTCATTCTATTAAATATTTTGAGCCAGAATAAACCCGCTTGTCCAGGCGTTCTGAAAATTAAATCCGCCTGTAATAGCGTCTATATTTACGATTTCACCAGCAAAATAAAGGTTTTCATGAATTTTGCTTTCCATGGTTTTGAAATTGATTTCCTTTAAATCGATTCCGCCAGCGGTTACGAATTCTTCTTTGAAAGTACTTTTTCCGTTGACTTTAAATTCGGCTTTTGTCAGTTGTGAAGTTAGATTCTGTAATTGAATTTTAGATAAATCTGCCCATTTGGTTTCAGAATCAATTCCCGAAGCTAACACCAGACTTTCCCACAAACGATTCGGGAAGTCGAAAGGAGATTTTTTAGAAACTGCTTTTTTAGCGTGTTCTTGTTTTAAATCTTTTAGGATTTTTTCGGCATCTTCGTAATCAACATCATTTAGCCAATTTACAAAAATGGTAAATTGATAATTTTTATCATGCAGAATACGCGCACCCCAAGCCGAAAGTTTTAGAATTGCCGGTCCGCTCATTCCCCAATGCGTAATCAATAAAGGCCCTGTTGATTCTAGTTTAGTATCTTTTACATGAACCGTTACTTGTGCTGCAACACCAGGCAATTCTTTGATTCTAGAATCTTTGATATTGAAAGTAAATAGGGAAGGAACGGGACTTACAATAGCGTGTCCATGTTCTTGAAGCATTTCCCATATTTTAGGATTGCTTCCTGTTGCCATTACTAATTTTTCGGCAGCATAATTATCTGTTTGAGTATCAATTTTCCAATGATTTTCTTTTTTGAAAATCGATTGTACACTTTGTCCAGTCAAGACTTTTATGCCTAACTTTTCTGTTGCTTTTAAGAAACAGTCAATAATGGTTTGTGATGAATTGGAAACAGGAAACATTCTGCCATCTTCTTCAATTTTAAGTTCTACACCGTGTTTTTCAAACCATTCGATAGTATCTCCCGAACAGAATTGATGAAATGGCCCGCGAAGTTCTTTTTCTCCCCGAGGATAAAATTTTACCAGTTCATTTGGTTCAAAGCAAGCATGCGTTACGTTACATCTTCCACCACCAGAAACGCGGACTTTAGAAAGCACTTCTTTTCCTCTTTCTAAAATGGCGATTTTCAGTTTCGGATTTTTCTCTGCAATATTAATTGCAGTAAAAAAACCTGCTGCGCCTCCGCCAACTATAATTATGTCGAAATTTTTGATCATATTTTTTTGTTAGCCACGACCCGAGCGATAGCGAACGGGCGAAGCAATTCACGAATTATTTTTTACAATCTTTGAGAATAAAAATTCGTGAATTCGTGGCTATTTAAACTTTATATTTTGTCTGGATTATCAGAGATAATTCCGTTTACTTTATAACTTTTTACTTTTTGAATGTCTTCTTCGCTGTTTACTGTCCATGGTAAAACTAGAAAACCTTTTTTTTGCATTTCGCTCACATTTTCAGCGTTTAATAACTGAAAATCGGGATGAATGGCTTTTGCTTTTATTTTTTCGGCGAAAGCCAAAGCGGTTTCAATATCTTCTTCGGTTAAAATACCAATTGGAATTTTTGGATTTAGTTTTGATGTTTCTTCCAACATATTCCAATCGAAACTTGAAATGATAAAATCCTCGTATTTCCAGTTTTTTACTGCAATATATTCTTCAATTAAAGCCACAACTTTTGGAGCAGTTCCTAAACCTTTTAATTCGATATTGATTAGACATTTTTTATCAACCAAATCAAAAATTTCATTTAGAGTTGGAATCTGGTATTTTCCATCAATCAAAAACGATTTTAATTCTGCTAAAGTAAAAGTGTTTACTTCTCCTTTTCCATTAGTTGTTCTATCGATGGTTTCATCGTGAATTACTATTATATGCCCATCAGCGCTCAAATGAACGTCGAGTTCAATTCCGTCTGAATTTAGGTCTAAGGCTTTTTGAAAGGCTTGTAAAGTATTTTCAGGTTCGTAGGCTTTGGCGCCTCTATGTGCGATCTTGAGCATCTGTTGCGAGTTTAACCGCAAAGGTCGCAAAGTTTTACGCAAAGAACGCAATGATTTGTGAAAATTAAATAGCCACGAATTCACGAATTTTTATTCTCAAAGATTGTAAAAAAATAATTCGTGAATTCGTGGCTAAAAAAAACATAGCGAACATCGCGTAAATCTTAGCGTTCCTTGCGGTTAAATAATTTCCAATAAAACTATATCAAAATCATTGTCGATAATCACTTTTCCATCAATTACTTCAACTTCCTGATTTGAATAAGTGTCTTTTAGTTTCGTTCCATTTGGAAAGACGTCGCCAACCGGAAGTTCTTTTCTGCCTTTTGGTAAATCTACTCCCATAACTACTTTATCTGTAAAAGTACCTTGAGTAAAGGTTCTCGAAAAAGTATAAGGATATGGATTAATCAATTTATGAATACCAGCACCAACGGCAGGATGATTTCGTCTAAACTGACCTAATTTCTGCCAATGTAAAAGTGTTTTCTGAGTTTCTGGATTGTTCTGAATATCGTCCCAATTCATATTCGAACGTAAAGTTGCATCGCCCTGAGTGCCTTCAACAACTAAAGATCTTGCCGATTCGTCTCCGTAATAAACCTGAGACATTCCCGGAGAAAGTAATAGTTTATTGGCTGTTTCGATGCTTTTTGTTCTATTGGCATCAAACGGTTGTCCGTCGTCGTGTGAAGACATATAATTAAGGACAGAATAGCCTTTTAATTCATTATTTAAAGCATTTGAATATTTCGAAAATAAACCTTCATAATCGTTTTGACCCGCATTCCATTTAAACTCAAAATTGATCATGCTGTTGAAACCATTTTGAAAATAATTTACTTTTCGATCTCCAAAATCATAATCCTGACCACCACTAATTCCGTAACCGTAAACTTCTGCAATAGTGTAAAACGGATTCTGGTCTAAAACCTGCATCGGATGATGTTTTTTCCAAGTTTCAAAAGCGTATTCACATTCTTTTTTAAAATCAGCCCAGACACCTTCTTCGGTATGTTTTACCGTATCGGCACGATAACCGTCAATTCCAAATTCTACAATATAATCGGTAAGCCATTTTATGATATAATATTTTGGTGTTCTTGGATAGCCTGTTCTTTTGAAAAATTCATCTAATGAAGCGATTTCTTTTTCGTAACGGCCTTCTTTTTTCCATTTTTCGATTAAGAAAGGAGGCAGTTCAACTTCCTGAACGCTTTCAGTTCTTACGTCTGGAAGATTTTCTACTAAAGTACACATCGTTGTGTTTTCAAACGATTTGTAATCGCAGACCACGCCAGTTCTCACCCAATCAGAAGGCCAAACAGGATCTTCCGGAGTTACTGGTCCGGTATGATTGATTACACCATCTAAAATTATTCTGATGCCTTTTTCGTGTGCTTTTTTTACCAAATTGGCTAAATCTTCTTTGGTTCCGAAATTGGGATCAAGAGCTGTCCAGTCTTTTGCCCAATAACCGTGAAAACCGTAACTCAATCCGGTTCCTTCATCAACGCCATCGTGAATCTGTTCGACAATCGGCGTAAGCCAAATGGCATTTATTCCTAGTTTTTCAAAATATCCTGATTCTATTTTTTTTGTGATTCCTATAATGTCACCGCCTTCAAATCCGCGGAGTTTTCCTGGAGTTTTGGTTCGGTTAAAATTGACGTCGTTGGAAGTATCTCCGTTGTAAAAACGATCTGTAAGTAAAAAATAAACATTTGCTCCTTCCCAAACGAAAGGTGTTTTTGAAGTATCATTCATTGTAACTGATTTTGAGCCAGAACAACCCGTAATTATGAATACTAAAGATAAAAAAAGGAAAGTGTATTTTTTCATTTATTTCAAATTTAACGAAGATTTATAATAAAGTTTTGCCACAGATTACAAGATTAAAATGATTTTTTAAAATCTGTGATAATCCTTTAATCTGTGGCAATAAAATTTTAAACACATAGAATCATAGATTTTTCTTTGTCTTAAAAGATTGAAATAAATGACTAGTCATTCACACATAGATATGTGTATTGATGCAAGTGAAACGCCTTTTATCCAGCTAGAAAAACTATGTCTCTATGTGTTTAAATAAAAGCTTTATTCCAATTCTAAAACCAAAGCTGATTTTGGTTCTAAAGTAATTTCAGAAGCTAAATCGAATGTTTTTCCTGTGATAACATCTTTTCCTGATTTGTAGTTTTTGATGTTTTCTTTAAAACGATTGGTTTTTACAACTTGCTCTTTTGCATTGTTATTGAAAACGACCATTACCGTTTTAGCATCTGTATATCTGAAATATACATAAGTGTTATTTTCTGGAATATAATGCGTCATTTTTCCGAAATGAACCGCTTCGTTTGTTTTTCTCCAGTTGAATAGTTTTGCACTGAAATCAAAGAATGCAGCTTGCTCAGCCGTTCTTCCTTCTTTGGTAAAAGCGTTGTTTTTATCACCAGCCCATCCGCCTGGGAAATCCTGACGAATATCGGCATCTCCGCCTTTGCCTTTATCACCACCCATTCCGATTTCTGAACCGTAATAAATCTGCGGAATTCCACGAACTGTTGCCAACAAAGTCATCGCCAGTTTGTATTTCGGTAAATCATATTTGAACTTATCGTTCATACGATCGGTATCATGATTTTCGGAAAAAACCAAAATATTATTCGTGTTTGGATATAGAAAATCCATTGCAAAATTGTTGTAGAATTTTATCAATCCGTTGTCCCAACTTGGCTCATTTTCGTTGAAAGCAGAAGTAATCTGACTTTGAAGCGTAAAATCCATTACACTTGGAAGATTTGAATTGTAGTTTTCAATCGCACCAATTTTACTGTCTTTCTGCCAAAAAGCTAAATTCGCCTGATTGTGCATCCAAATTTCTCCAACGATATTGAAATTCGGGTATTCATCTGTAATTGATTTCGCCCAATTTGCCATCGCAGTTTTATCTGAATAGTTGTAAGTATCTACTCTGAAACCGTCAAGGTTGGCAAATTCAATCCACCAAATTGCGTTTTGAGTCAAGTATTTTGCAACTAATGGATTTCTTAAATTCAAATCTGGCATTGAAGGAACAAACCAGCCATCAATACAAACTTCCTGATCTGTTTTTGAAGCGTGAATATCTGTAATAACTTCACGACGGTGATGAGTTTGTGTAAAAGTTTCAAACTGATTGAACCAAGTTTTAGTTGGAATATCACTCATCATCCAGTGTGTGATTCCCCAGTGATTCGTCACATAATCCATAACCAGTTTCATGTTTTTTTTGTGCATTTCTGCAGAAAGACGAGCGTAATCGTCATTCGTTCCGTAACGCGGATCAATTTTGTAAACATCAGATTGTCCGTAAGTATGATACGAATGCTGTTTGTCGTTGTCTTCGCATAAAGGTGTACTCCAAATTGTGGTTGCGCCAAGAGACGCAATATAATCTAGATTTTTGATCATTCCTTCTATATCTCCACCATGACGTCCGCTGGGATCTTGGCGGTTTGCTTTTTCGGTTAAGGAAGCATTGCTGTCGTTTTTAGGATTTCCGTTTGCAAAACGATCTGGCATGATTAAATAAATCAAATCAGAAGCATCATAACTTTTTCTGTCGGCAGAATTGGCTCTTCTTTCTTTAAGCGAATATTTTTGAGTAAAAGCAACTTTATTTTTGTTTTTGAATGAAAAAGTTAATTCAGAAGCTTTTACGTCTTTTGTATCGATGGTTACGAAAAGGTAGTTTGGGTTTGCTGTTTTTTCAACGTTTTTAATCACAACATTATTAGAAACTGAAGCTTCGTATTGTGCAATATTTTTTCCGTAGAACATAATTTGCAGTTCCGAATTTTTCATTCCGGCATACCAAAACGGAGGTTCTACTTTTTGGATTTGCGCTTTCGCGGAAGCGGAAAACAACAAAACCATTAGTGCTAATCTAAAGATATGATGGTTTATTTTGAGGTTGTTCATAATTTTTGTTTTTACTTCGATTTCCTGCAAGGTTTCAAAAACCTTGTAGGTTTTCTACAATTTTACTCAATTTGAAATACCTACAAGGTTTTTGAAACCTTGCAGGACAACTAAAAAGATTAAAAAAAGACAAGTAATATGGGGGAAATTACTTGTCTTTGAAAAAAATTATTTGTTTTCGATAATGCTTATCGCATATCCTCCTCCTGGAGCAGAAAACTGAGATAATTTTGATTTATTCGTTACAGCAATTTTCTTGATAGTGTAAGCTTGCGGATTTGTTTTGTAGTGCGCATCTTTTGCATCAGCGTAAATTGTAGCTGTGTATTTTTTGCCTTTTTCAAGGAAACTGAAATCGATGTTAGAAGTACGCGGTGTTTCTCCGTTTACATTTCCAACAAACCAGTTGTTTGTTCCTTTTGCTTTACGCGCAACAGTGATAAAATCTCCAGGCTCAGCTTCGATATATTTACTTTCAGACCAGTCAACAGCAACATCTTTAATAAATTGGAATGCATCTGGAAAACGGTTGTAGTTTTCTGGAGTATCAGCAGCCATTTGCAATGGGCTGTACATCGTAACGTATAATGCTAATTGATTTGCCAATGTGCTGTTTACATGCGATTTGTTCTCAGGATTCATTTTGCTGATATCCATTTCGAAGATTCCAGGCGTGTAATCCATTGGGCCACCAATTAAACGTGTAAATGGCAATACAGTAACGTGATTTGGTTTAGAACCACCAAACGCTTGGTATTCTGTTCCTCTTGCTGCTTCGTTTCCAATTAAGTTAGGATATGTTCTTGCGATTCCTGTTGGACGAACCGCTTCGTGAGCGTTCACCATAATTTTGTAATCAGCTGCTTTTTCGATAGCGTATTGGTAATGGTTTACAATCCATTGGCTGTAGTGGTTTTCGCCTCTTGGCAAAATATCACCTACATAACCGCTTTTTACAGCATCGTATCCGTTATCGTTCATGAATTTGTAAGCAGCATCCATGTGACGCTCGTAGTTACGAACAGATCCAGAAGTTTCGTGGTGCATGATGATTTTTACACCTTTAGATTTAGCATATTCGTGAAGACCTTTTACGTCGAAATCTGGGTAAGGAGTCAGGAAATCAAAAACATAATCTTTTGAATGACCAAACCAGTCTTCCCAACCTTCGTTCCATCCTTCAACCAAAACAGCGTCGAAACCATTTGCAGCAGCGAAGTCAATGTATTTTTTTACGTTAGCATTGTTAGCTCCGTGTGTTCCGTTTGGTTTTGCTTTCGCGAAATCGGTAACACCCAATTGAACTGTTGGATAATCGTTTGTATATGACCAAGAGCTTTTTCCTGTAATCATTTCCCACCAAACACCAACGTATTTTACTGGTTTAATCCAAGAAGTATTTTCAATTTTTGATGGATCGTTTAAGTTGTAAGTCATTTTTGAAGCTAAGATTTCTCTAGCATCGTCGCTTACAATAATTGTTCTCCAAGGCGAATGATTTGGCGCCTGCATATGACCTTTATCTCCTTTTGCATCTGGCGTTAACCAAGATTCGAAAACTAAGTTTTTATCATCTAAATTCAAATGCATACAAGAATAGTCGATCAAAGCCGCTTCGTGTAAGTTGATGTAGATTCCGTCAGCCGTTTTTAACATCAAAGAAGTCTGAACTCCTGTTGGTGAAAAAGATTTTTGAGAAACGTTTGCAGTATATGCTTTTTCAGATAAACCTCTAATTTCTGATAATTTCGATTTTGTATAATCGTATTCCTGAGTGTCATAATCTCCTGGAATCCAGAAAGCAGTGTGATCTCCCGTCATAGCAAATTGTGATCTTTCTTCTTTAATTACAAAATAAGTAAGATTCTTTTGCGCTGGGAATTCGTAACGGAATCCTAAACCGTCATCGAATAAACGGAAACGGATTACGATTTGTCTGTCGGTACTTTTTTGGTTTAAAGTAACCGCCAATTCATTATAATGATTTCTAATGTGATCTACTTCTCCCCAAACTGGTTTCCAGGTTTCATCAAAAGTTGAAGTTTTTGTATCAGTAATTGTAAAGTCGTTCAATAAAGATTTTTTGTCATCTTTAAGTTCAAGACCTAGTTTACTGGTTTTTACAACTTCTTTGTTTTTGTATTTTAAATTGTAAACTGGAGTTCCGTCGTTTTGAAGAGAAAATTCCATTACGAACTTTCCTTCGGGTGATTTTAATTGTTGTGCTTCTGCAATAGAGCTAAAAGCAAACAAGATTAAACTTGCGAAAAATAAGTTTTTCATGTTTTTTAGATTTTTAGTGTATTGTAATTTAATTTATTTGTACAAATTTACTTGCAATTTCAGGTTTTCCGTTAACAATAATTGTTAAATCTTGATCGCCATCTACAGTAAATGTTGTTTCGTTGTGATTTACAGCAACTTTAAGAATTTGGTTTCTGAAATTGATTTTAAACGAATAGCCTTTCCATTCTTTTGGAATTTTTGGTGAGAAATGAAGCTGGTCGTTTTTAACACGCATTCCTCCAAAGCCTTCCACGATACTCATCCATGTACCGGCCATTGACGTGATATGACAACCTTCTTCTACTTCTTTATTATAATCGTCCAAATCCAAACGAGAAGTTCTTAAATAAAATGTATATGCCATGTCCATTTTATCTAAAGCTGCAGCCTGAATCGAGTGTACACAAGGCGAAAGCGAACTTTCGTGAACCGTAAATGATTCATAAAACTCGAAATTGCGTTTTAATTCTTCTTTCGAAAAATGATCTTCGAAGAAATAGAAACCTTGTAAAACGTCTGCCTGTTTGATGTATGGCGAACGCAACACACGATCCCAAGACCATTTTTGGTTGATTGGACGCTGTGATTTGTCTAAATCTTTTACAGGAACTAAATCTTTGTCTAAGAAACCGTCTTGCTGTAAGTAGATTCCAAGTTCTTTTGAAATCGGGAAATACATGTCATCGGCCACTTTTTTCCATTCCTGAATTTCATTCGCCGAAAGGCTAACTTTATCCATCACACGTTTGTGATCTGCAGGATATTCTGAAGCTACTTTTTCGATTTGTTCAGCAGCAAAATCGATACACCATTTTGCAATATAATTGGTGTAGAAGTTATTGTTGATGTTGTTTTCGTATTCGTTTGGACCTGTAACGCCAAGAATTACGTATTGATTTTTATCTTTTGAGAAAGAAGCTCTCTGATGCCAGAAACGCGCAATTCCAATTAAAACTTCTAAACCTTTTTCTGGAATATAAGAGTAATCTCCTGTGTAGCGGTTATAGTTGTAAATCGCAAAAGCAATCGCACCATTTCTATGAATTTCTTCGTGTGTGATTTCCCATTCGTTGTGGCATTCTTCACCATTCATGGTAACCATTGGATACAAAGCTGCACCGTTTTTGAAACCTAAATTATCTTTAGCGTTTTCAATTGCTTTGTCCAATTGATTGTAGCGGTACGTCAATAAGTTTCTCGCAACTTGCTGATCTTTTGTAGCCATGTAAAACGGAATACAATAAGCTTCAGTGTCCCAATAAGTTGATCCTCCGTATTTTTCTCCAGTAAAACCTTTTGGACCAATATTTAAACGAGAATCTTTTCCTGAATAAGTTTGGTTCAATTGGAAAATGTTGAAACGAATTCCTTGTTGTGCTTTTACATCGCCTTCAATTGTAATATCTGACATTTCCCAAACTTTTGCCCAAGCATCGATTTGGTTTTGAAGCAAGGTTTCATATCCTAAAGCAACAGCAGATTTGATTACTTTTTCGGCTCCAGCCAAAGTATTTTCGTGATTCAAAGAAACAGTGTAACCACCAATTTTTTGAATTGATGAGGTTTGTCCTTTTGCGATAATAGTTCCGTAAGTGTACTGAACTTTATCTGTAGTTGAATCGATTGTAGATGGCGAAACATTGATGTTTTCTCCGTTTGCTAAAATCGTATTGTGCATGAAAGTCGTAACCTTGAAATGCGTTTTGAAAGTCTGAGCCGTTACAAAAGCTTCGTTTGTGCCTTTTTTAACTTCAAGCGGTTCCCAGAATTTTTCTTCCCAGTTGGCATCTTCGTTGGTTACACCAGCGTCAATATAAGGTTTGTAAACGATTTTAGCATCTTTGTTTAAAGGTGTAATATCGTATTTTATAACTCCAGCTTCGTCTAAATCTAGTGAAAGAAAACGACGAATGTTTACTGCGATTTCAGTTCCGTTTTTTAGAACAGCTTCAAAAGAACGGTTGTACCATCCTTCTTTCATATTCAATTCTCTGCGGAAATTTCTAACTTCTGTACAAGTGTTTAAATCAAGATTTTCTTCGTTGATTTCAATGTCAATTCCAATCCAGTTCGGAGCATTTAATACTTTGGCGAAATATTTTGGGTAACCGTTTTTCCACCAACCCACTTTTGTTTTGTCGGGATAATAAATTCCGGCGATATAACTTCCCTGGAAAGTTTCGCCTGAATAAGTTTCTTCAAAATTGGCGCGTTGTCCCATAGCACCGTTTCCGATACTAAAAAGACTTTCAGAAGATTTTACTCTTTCTGCATCAAATCCTTCTTCGATAATTGACCAATTGTCTGGTTTTATATAATCTTGGTTCATCTTCTAAATTAGATAATGTGGCAATTTGATAATTAGATAATTGCCTTGTTTTTTAATAACTTTTTTACATTCATTTCAATAATTAGAGTCTTAGAATATTTGTCAGCGAGCATAATTATCTCATTGACACATTTTCTAATTATCCAATTAACTGCTCTATAAAGCTTGTTTCGATTTGGGTAAAATCTTTAAAAATATAGTCAGCTTCATGTAAAATTGTTTCCTCACCAATTCCCACACTTACCATTTCTCCTATGTTTGCTGCCTGAATTCCGGCAACAGAATCTTCAAATACAATTGAATTTTTTGGATCAATATTTAATAATTGAGCCGCTTTTAAGAATACTTCAGGGTCTGGTTTTGCATTGGTAACGTCATTTCCATCAACAATAACATCGAAGTAAGACAGAACGCCTGTTTTTTCTAGAATTGGTCTTGCATTTTTACTCGCTGAGCCTAATGCAATTCCCTGATTTTTCTCTTTTAATAGTTTTAGAATTTTTAAAACTCCTGGAAGAACCTCACTTTCATCCATGTCAACTAAATAAGATAGATAATCTTCATTTTTTTGAATTAACCATTTGTCTTTGTCTTCTTGCGAAGCCTCAACTTTTCCTAATCCAAGTATAATATCAAGAGAACGAACACGACTTACGCCTTTTAAAAGTTCGTTATCTTCAAGTGTAAAATTTATGTTTAGTGATTTGGCAATTTTTTGCCAAGCCAAAAAATGGTATTTAGCGGTATCAACGATTACTCCGTCAAGATCGAAGATGAATGCTTTTTTGTTATTCATGAATTTCAATTTTAGTTTTGTTATTTACTCTCAGAGTTAGTAATCCAGCAAAAATCATAGACACTCCTCCAATAATTAAAGCGTAAATAGGTTCACTATTAAAGAATTGTTTTATTATAAATCCTAATATGGTAGCGGCTACAATTTGTGGAATTACTACAAAAAAGTTAAAAACTCCCATGTAATAGCCCATTTTTGCAGCTGGCAAAGCTCCAGAAAGCATAGCGTAAGGCATTGATAAAATACTAGCCCATGCAATACCAACACCTAACATTGGCAGAATCAACATTTGTTTGTCGCCAATAAAATAAATTGAAATTAGTCCGACACCTCCAGCACATAAGGCTAATAAATGTGTAGCTCTAACCCCAACTTTTTTTGCGATAATTGGCAGCAAGAAGGCTACGGCAGCAGCAATTCCATTATAAACAGTAAACAATACAGAAACCCAGTCTGCAGCATCATTGTATATTTTTGAAGTTGTATCTGTTGTGCCGAAAATGTGTTGTGTAACTGCCTGTGTGGTGTAAATCCACATGGAGAAAAGTGCAAACCAAGAGAAAAATTGAACCCAAGCTAGTTTTTTCATTGTTCCAGGCATATTCAATAAATCGGTCATGATTACAGTGAAACCGTTATCAACTTTAGAATTTCGAAGTTGTGATGCAATTATGAACAAAACACCCATAAAAACTAGTCCGATGAATAGAATGTATAGCTCTTTTGCCAAACTGTTTTCGAAAATCAAAAAAGAAACTAATGCACCAATAACAGCAAGAGAAACTCCCATGGAAAGCTGTTTTTTGATACTGACACTAGGTTCGATTTCATTGTTAACGAATGCTTCTTTTTCTTTTTTGCTTTGTTTCTCGAATTGATGAAGCTCATCAGGAGTATATTCTGTTGTTTTGAAGACAGTCCATAAAACTGAAAGAAGAAAAGCAATTCCGCCAATGTAAAAAGACCATTTTACAGAGTCTGGAATAATTCCTTCTGGAGCTGTGTTGCTCACTCCAAAAACATTTGAAAAAAGATAAGGAAGTACAGATCCGACAACTGCTCCAGTTCCTATAAAGAAACTCTGCATGGCAAAACCTAATGTTCGCTGTTTTTCTGGTAAATTGTCGCCAACAAAAGCGCGGAAAGGCTCCATTGAAACATTTATTGATGCATCCATTATCCATAAAGTTCCAGCAGCAATCCATAAAGTTGGAGAGTTGGGCATTACAAACAATGCGGCAGAAGAAAGAATTGCACCAACTAAAAAATAGGGGCGACGTCTTCCTAAACGTGTCCAAGTTCTATCACTGAAATAGCCAATTATGGGTTGGATTATTAATCCTGAAACAGGAGCAGCAATCCATAAAATTGGAATTTCGTCAATTTTAGCACCAAGGGTTTCAAAAATTCTAGAAGTGTTTGCATTTTGCAGTGCAAAACCGAATTGTATTCCTAAGAAACCGAAACTCATGTTCCAAATTTCCCAGAAACTTAATTTACGCTTTTCCATTATCGTAATTTGAAAATTATACGATAAGCGCTTTGCTTATCAAAACTTTGTTTCTTTCGAAGTAAAACTAAAAGCCTTGACGGGCGTAAAATTATAAATTATTTTTTTATTTATGCTAATAAAAAAGCCATAAAAATTTTTTATGGCTTTAGAAAGTATTGATTTTTAGAAAATTAGTCAGTAGATTCTCGTTTTATTAGATGAGTCTCTATCACTTCAGTAATATAATTTTCATTGTGTTCTTCATCATCATCATCTTCGGCTTCTATTCTTTCTATAAGCATTTTAGCCGCTTTGTTCCCCATTTTTTCACCGCTTTGGCTAACGGTTGTAATAGTTGGAGTAGAATATTTGGAGATAATTCCATCAGTAAAAGCGATTACGGCTAAATCTTCAGGAACTTTTAATCCCATTTTATTGGCTGTTTTGATGATAGTTACAGCAAAAAGTTCATTTACTGCAAAAACAGCATCAAAAGCTCTGGCGTGCAAAAGCTCAGAAATAGTGATTTCACAAGTATCTACATCTTCGATTTTGATGATTAAATCTTCATTAAATGGCAGTCCGTTATCCAATAACGCTTTTTCGTAACCGTCTGTTCGTAGTTTTCCAACACTTACATAATCAACTGTTGTTACGAGTGCGATTTTTTTTCGTCCGCTGTCAATTAAACTCTGAACAGCTTCGTAAGCTGCAGATTTATCATCGATAATTACTTTATCACACAAAATATCGTTGGTAACGCGGTCAAACATAACAACTGGCATTCCTTGATTTATAACTTCGGTTATGTGGTGGAAGTCGCCTTTGTACTGAGTTTCTTTGGAAAGAGACATGATAAAACCATCGATACTTCCGTTGGCTAACATTTCCATATTTAGGACTTCTTTATCGAAAGAATCATCAGATACGCAGATGACAACACTATATCCATATTCATTCGCAACCTGTTCAATTCCGTTGATTACAGTAGAGAAAAAATAATGTACAATTTCAGGAATAATAATACCGATACTCTTCGTTTTTCGGTTCTTTAAACTAAGAGCAATGTTGTTGGGTTTATAGTTGTAAAACTTTGCAAAAGCCTGAACTTTTTCTCTAGTTTCTTCTCCAATTTCAAGGCTGTTTCTAAGTGATTTTGAGACAGTTGAAATAGATACATCTAGTTCCTTTGCAATCTGTTTTAGAGTTATTTTGCGTTTCATGTGAATAGTTGAAAAAAATCTAATTAATAATAAAGGTATCTGAAATTTTTATAATTGACAATTTTCATACGAAAAGATTACAAAATATAGAAAGTTTTCAACACTACCACGTTTTCGTAAAGCAATAAAAATTGTCGTTGGTCGAGCATGTTAATAAATTCATAATTTTGAAATTCGAAGTAAAATTAAAAACTTAACTAACAGTCACAAACTCAAACTAATTTAAACAAAAAGTATGAAAACAATTTACAAAAAGTTGTTATTTTTATTCCTTCTGCTTCCGTTTACAGTGTTAGCTCAAAGCACTTTAAGTGGAACAGTAACTGATCTTGCCACAGGTCAGCCAATACCGGGGGTAAATGTAAATGTGCAAGGTGCCCCAGGTGGTACATCTACTGATTTTGATGGTAAATTTCAATTGCCTAATCTAAAAAATGGAGACAAAATTTTAGTTTCATTTATTGGATACAAAACATCGACTATCGTATTTAATGGTCAAAAAAACTTAGCAGTATCTTTAGAAGAGGATACAAACCAATTACAAGAAGTAGTTGTACAAGTAGGTTATGGTACTGTTAAGAAAAAAGATGCTACAGGTTCTGTTTCTCAAATCTCTGCAAAAGAATTCAATAAAGGTATTAACGTAACTCCAGAAAGTTTAATTGGAGGTCGTATTGCTGGTGTAAATGTTGTAGGTGGAGGAGCTCCAGGAGCAAAAGCAGATATTAGAATTCGTGGAGGATCTTCTTTAAGTGCTTCAAACGATCCATTAATTATTTTAGATGGACTTCCATTGAGTAATGCTGTTCCAAGTGGTGCTACAAGTATCTTGTCTACTATTGATCCTAATGATATTGAGTCTTTTACAGTTCTTAAAGATGCATCTGCGGCGGCAATTTATGGTTCTCGTGCAGCAAATGGTGTAATTGTAATTACGACTAAAAAAGGAACTAAAGGCGGTGTAAAAGTTAACTTCAGTTCTCAAGTTGGGGTTAATACAGTTGCTAATACAGTTGATGTTTTAAGTGCAGATCAATTCCGTGCTTTCGTAAATGAAAAAGGAAGTGATGCTCAAAAAGCATTAATGGGAACTGCAAGTACAAACTGGCAGAATGAAATTTTTCATACAGCATTAACAACAAATAATAATATCTCTGTAAGTGGTGCTTTATTTAACAAATTACCAGTTCGTTTATCTGTTGGAAATGTTGATAATCCTGGAATTCTTAGAAATACTTCTTTTGAAAGAACTACGACATCGATATCGTTAAACCCAGTGTTATTCGACAATCACTTAAAAATTGATATTAGCGGAAACTTATCTTTCAGTAAAAATCAATTTCAAGATGAAGATGCTGTTATTGGTTCTGCAATTAGTTTTGATCCAACACAATCTCCTTACCAAGCAGGTTCTCGTTATGGAGGATATTTTGAATGGTTGGAGCCAAACGGAAACTTAGCATTATTACCTGCAAAAAACCCAGTTGCGAGATTAAACCAAGAAGATAAAAGATCTAAATCTACAAGAAAATGGGGTAACATTAGTATTGACTATAAATTCCACTTCTTCGAAGATTTAAGAATTGTTGCTGAAGCTGGTATTGACAGATTTGATAGCAGTGGATACAACAGACAAAGTACAGAAAGTGCTTTAGGATACCAACCAAATCCATTCAGTTCTGGAAATTGGGTGAATTTAGGAAACAATAATACGTACACAGATGATCTTCAAAACAAAAACTTGAATACGTATTTTGTTTATTCTAAAAATATTGGAAAACTTAAACTTGACGCTACTGCTGGTTATAACTATCAGTTGTTTCAAAAAGAAAAATATCAGTCAGGAGAGCTTACGCAACCTGCTGCTAGTAGAAATGAAGACGTTATTACTGACCCAGACATCAATTTACAATCTTATTTTGGTCGTTTGAATTTAGGTTGGGACAGTAGATATCTATTGACATTGAACTACAGACGAGATGGAACTTCACGTTTTTCTGAAGAAAACAGATGGGGTAACTTTATGGGAGGTGCTTTTGCATGGAATCTTGCTGAAGAATCTTTCTTAAAAGATAACGAAACACTTTCTAGTTTAAAATTAAGAGTTGGTTACGGAACAACAGGTCAGCAGGATATTTCTGCTCAGTATGACTATTTAAGAAGAGTTACGCTTGGTACAGTAAATACACAGTATGTTTTTAACGGTGTTGTGTACAGAACTGCTAGACCAGAAGGATATAACCAAAATATCAAATGGGAAGAGTTAGCAGAGATGAACATTGGTTTAGATTTCGGATTCTTGAGAGATAGAATTACTGGTTCTGTTAACTATTTTGATAAAAAATCATCTGATTTGTTAGCTGATGTATTGGTTCCTGATGGAGCAAACTTAAGAAATCAAGGATTTAATAATATTGGAGATTTAAGAACTAAAGGAGTTGAATTTAGTTTACAATCAGATATTATTAAAAAGGATAATTTAACTTGGAATGTTGCGGTTAATGCTACTTATTTAGATCAGAAAATTGAAAGTTTAGGTCAAACCGTTGAAGGTTTTCAAGGTTATGAAGTAGGAGATAACATCAAAGGAGGAAACGGAAACAAAGTACTTATTAATACAGTTGGTTCTGCTCCAAATTCATTCTTCGTATACGAACAATTGTACGATGCTAATAAAAAACCAATTGCTGGTGCTTATGTAGACAGAAACGGAGATGGTAAAATTGATGCAAACGATCGTTACAGATATAAAAAACCAACAGCTGATTATACATTCGGTTTATTCTCAACTTTAAACTACAAAAAGTTTGATTTTACAATGAACTGGAGAGCAAGTTTAGGAAATTACATTTTCGATAACGTAAATTCTAACTTAGGATATTCTGATGCTGGTTTAAGAAGACAAACAGATTTATCTAACGTAAGTTCAGATTACTTAAATACTGGATTTGTTTTTGAAGATAACGGAACACAACGTTATTTATCTAATTACTATGTAAAAGATGCTTCTTTTATCAAATTAGATAACGTAACTCTAGGATATACTTTAGATAAATCTTTATTAAAAGATGTTTCTTTAAGATTCTCAGCAGGTGTTCAGAACGTTTTTGTACTTACAAAATATGATGGGTTAGATCCGGAGAAATTCAACGGAATTGATGGTAACGTTTATCCAAGAGCAAGAACTTACTTGTTTGGAGTAAATGCAAGTTTCTAATAGTACATTGAAAAACAAAATTTAAAACATACAAAATGAAAATATCATTTAAATATATATCTTATTTCTTCCTATTTATTTTAGGAATAAGTATGACGCTTACTTCGTGTACTGACGATTTAAACGTGACACCAAAAGATGACGATGAGTTTTTATCTGAAACCTTTTTTCAAGATCCAGCATCTTATAAACAAGTTTTAGCAAAATTATATGCAGGACTATATGTAGGAGGAAATGATGGTGACGGGCAGGCAGATATTGCTGGTCTTAGTGGAGATTTCAGCAGTTACTTGCGTTTACTTTTTGTAACTCAGGAATTGCCTACAGATGAAGCTGTTATTGCTTGGGCTGATGGTAGTTTGCCAACATTAAATACACAAACATGGTCTCCTGCTAATGAGTTTTTATATGGAACTTATTCAAGAGCATCTTACCATATTAGTTTGGCAAATGAATTTTTAAGACAAACTACAGATGAGAAATTAACTTCAAGAGGAGTTGATGCAAGTTTAAAAGCTGAAATCGCAACTTTTAGAGCAGAAGCAAGATTCTTAAGAGCTTATTCTTATGTGAATTTAATGGATTTGTTTGGTAATGTGCCAATTACAACAGAAGCTGACCCAGTTGGATTCTTTTATCCAGTGCAAAAAACAAGAGCAGAAGTTTTTGCTTTCGTAGAGTCTGAATTGAAAGATTTAGATAGCAGTTTAGCAAATGCAAGAGCAAATGAATATGGTAGAGTTGATAAAGTAGCTGCTAAATTTTTATTAGCTCAAATTTATCTAAACTCTAAAGTTTATACTGGAACAGAAAGAAATAATGAAGTAGCTACTTTATGTACTGAAATTATTAATTCTGGATATACGTTTGCAAACGTTCCTTATGCTTATTTATTCTCTGCAGATAATGATAAAAATGGTGCGCAAAATGAATTTATTTTCCCAATCATCAGTGATGGAAATGCTATTCGTGCAACAGGTGGAGGAATGAGTTTTATTATTCACGCTTCTATTGGAGGAAGTATTGATGCTGCGTCTAGAGGAATGGACGGTGGTTGGTTCGGTACTAGAACTCGTAAAGAATTTGTAGCTCTTTTTCCTGATGCAACTGCGACTGGAGATAAAAGAGGAACTTTCCATACTGATGGACAAGCTTTAGATATTACTAATATATCAACATTTACAGATGGTTATGCTGTAACTAAATATATTAACAAAAAATCTGATGGTTCTCCAGCTCAAAGAACAGATATTCCTGATACAGATTTTCCTGTTTTCCGTGTGTCTGATGCTTATTTAATGTATGCTGAAGCTGTGGTTAGAGGTGCATCAACAGGAAATATTGCTACTGCTGTTGGTTATATCAACCAATTAAGAACAAGAGCTCAGGCTTCTCAAATATCAAGTGCAAATTTGAATCTTGATTTTATCTTGGCAGAAAGAGGAAGAGAGTTATTCTGGGAATGTCATAGAAGAACAGATTTAATTCGTTTTGGAAAATTCACAGGAGGAAGCAAAATTTGGCAGTGGAAAGGTGGAACAATGAGCGGTGTGGCAACAGAATCATACAGAGATTTAATGCCAATTCCTGCTAAGACGATCCAAGCGAATCCGACATTGAAGCAAAATCCTGGATACTAATATCTAATAGAACTGTAAAATGAAAAATATATATAAAATTTTAATCGCATTTGTTGGTGTATTAGCAGTGTCGTGTAATACGGATTCTGTAGATGAAAGACCAACTCTTAGTGTGGGTACGGCTCCAGAAATTACTGCACCGGCAACAGGACAAAGCTACGTTCTGGATGTTGAAAAAGCTGGAGAAGAAGTTGCTAAATTCACTTGGTCAGCTGCTCAGTATTCTTCGGCAGTTGCAGTTAAGTATACTTTATTGATTGATAAAAAAGGTGGCGATTTTAAATCTGCTGTAACCTTACAGACTACGACAAATAGTATTAAAGAAGTTTCAGTGTTAGCTAGAGAATTAAATCAGGCAGCTATTGATTTAGGAGGTCAGCCAGAGGTTGCTGCTCAATATGATGTAAAGGTTACAGCAAACGTTTCAGGAGAATTTGTTCAAGTATCTAAAGGCTTAATTACTATTAGTGTAACTCCTTACACAGGAAAAGTTCCTTATGACTTTGTTGAATGGTACTTAGTTGGAGATGCTACAGTTTCTGGTTGGGATAATAATAAAGGAAACCAGATATTATTCAGAAGTGCAACAAATTCTAACGAATATACCTTTACAGGATTCTTTAAAAAAGGATATTTCAAAGCTATTAAAAACTTAGGAAATTGGGCTCCAATGTATGGAGGTTCTAATGGTACTTTAGTTTATAGAGCGACAGACGGTGATGCTGATCCTGCAAGTATCGAAGTGCCTGCTGATGGATACTATAAATTTAAAATGGATGTGCAAAAGTTAACGTATACATTTGATGCATATGCTGCTGGTGCTACAGCTCCAACTTATTCAACAATTGGTATTATTGGAAGCGCTACTTCTAAAGGTTGGGATGCTTCAACTCCAATGGTAAAATCAACGTTCAACGCACACGTTTGGACTTTAGGTGTAACACCTTTAAACGATGGAGAAATAAAATTCAGAGCAAATGATGCATGGGATGTTTCATGGGGAGGAAAAACTCCTTTCTCAGGTGTTAGTACTGGTGACAACACTCCTGTTTCGAAATCAAAATATCTTATTTATTTTAATGATTTAGACGGAAGTTACTTGATGATTCCTAATCAATAAACTTCAGTTAATAACTGAAAAGGGCTATCTCGAGATAGCCCTTTTTTAATCGACTAACTAAATAACCACACGATTATGAAAAAAACTTTACTATCAATATTTTTATTGATGGCAGTGACCGTTTTTGCCCAACAACAAACGGTTACGTATTCAATAAACCCATCCACTTTTGAAGATACAACGCCTATAACTATTACTATTAATGGCAATAGTGTTAATGAAACTTCATGGGGAATTAGTACCACTCACGCATTATATCTTTGGTCGTGGTCCTATGATATAAATGATACCAATCAATCGGATAGTCCTTCTAATGGAACTTGGACTGCATCAAACGAAGCTGCAAAATTTACCTATAATGCAGGGACAGATACGTATACCAAAACAATTACGCCTTCTACCTATTTCTCAAGAAATGGAATTGGAAGAATTGGTTTTTTGGTTAAAGCGAAAGATGGAACTGGTGATAAAAAATCACAAGATATTGTTGTCGAAGTGGGTTCTTTTCAAGTTTCGCTAACTTCTCCAGCAGAAAATAGCACTTCAATTATTGCATCTGGAGGTAATTTGAATATCAGTGCAACAAATACAAATGGAGCGGCAAGTTATACTTTGAAAGCAAACGGAACAATAATTAATACCAATGCAAGTACTTCTAGTTATTCGTATTCACATACCAATATTACAGCAAATCAAAGTTATGAATTGACGGTAACTCAAGGCACGACAACAATTAGCAAGAAATTTTCAGTTGTTGTAAATCCGAATACAGTTTCTCAAGCTATGCCTTCTGGTTTAGTAGACGGAATTAATTATAATACAGCCGATGCTACAAAAGCAACTTTAGTTTTAGATGCACCTTTAAAAGATTTTGTTTACGTTGCTGGAAGTTTCAACAATTGGCAGCCAACATCGGCTTATGCCATGAAAAAAGATCCAACTTCTGGAAAATTTTGGTTAGAACTTACGGGATTGGTTTCGGGTGTAAATAATACCTATCAATATTGGGTAGTTGATACAACTCCATTGGCAAATTCGCCGTCAATGGTAAAAACGGCCGATCCGTATTCTACATTGGTTTTGTCTCCTTATGATGATCCTTACATCCCTACTTCAAAATATCCAAATATGCCAGCTTATCCAGCAGGACAAAATTTTGAAGTTACCGTTTTAAAAACAGGGCAAACTCCATACAATTGGCAAGTAACTAATTTCATTAAACCAGAAAAAGAAAAATTAGTAGTCTACGAACTTTTGGTTCGAGATTTTGATGCTTCTAAAAGTTACCAAAGTTTGATCGATAGAATTGATTATTTTAAAAATCTTAAAATCAATGCAATCGAATTAATGCCTGTAATGGAATTTGAAGGAAATGAAAGCTGGGGTTATAATACCTCATTTCATATGGCTTTAGATAAATTCTATGGAACTTCTGATAAACTAAAAGAATTTATTGATTTATGCCATCAAAACGGAATTGCAGTTATTCTGGATGTCGCTTTAAACCATGCTTTTGGAAGAAATCCGATGGTTAGAATGTGGATGAATGACCCAGACGGTGATGGTTTTGGATCGCCAACAGCTGAAAATCCTTATTTTAATACAGTCGCAAAACATACTTATAGTGTAGGAGAAGATTTTAATCATCAGTCTGCCAAAACACAATATTATGTTGAACGAGTGGTTAAACAATGGATCGAAGAATATAAAATTGATGGTTTCCGTTGGGATTTAACGAAAGGATTTACTCAAGCTTGTACAGCATCAGACGAAAGTTGTACAAATGCATATCAGCAGGATAGAGTTGATATCCTGAAAAAGTATGCAGATTATTCATGGAGTTTAGATCCGACTCATTATACCATTTTTGAACATTTAGGAACAGATGCTGAAGAAAAACAATGGGCAGATTACAGAGTTACAGAAAGTCCAAGTAAAGGAATTATGATGTGGGGTAAAATGACAGATCCTTATAATGAATTGTCAATGGGATATACAAGTAATATTACCAGAATGTCGAGTGCAAGCAGGGGATTTGCAGCTAACCGTTTGATTGGTTATGCAGAAAGTCATGATGAAGAGCGTCTAATGTATAAAAATGTCCAATATGGAGCAACAAACGGAACTTACAATGTAAAAACATTAAACACCGCTTTGTCTAGAATGTCTGCAATTGGAGCAGTTTCCTTATTAGTTCCGGGGCCAAAAATGATTTGGCATTTTGGAGAACTAGGTTGGGAAAGTTCAATCTTTACCTGTAATGACAATACGGTAAATACAGATTCAGATGCGATAGGTGGAGATTGTAAGTTGGATACTAAACCACAGCCTCAATGGGTTAATAATTGGTTGGGGGATTCAAATCGTAATAAAATTTATAACGATTGGGCAAAAATGATTACGCTTAAAAAAGTAGAACCTGTTTTTTTAGGGACTTCAACTATAACAAATTCGAATTCTAAAATTGTAAATATCAAAATAACAAATGCTAGTTTAACTGCAACACAATTAAAAGATGTTGTAATTCTTGCCAATTTTGATACTACAGCACAAAATGTTGCTACAGGTTTTCCTTACGTGGGAGCTTGGTACAATTTAATGGACAATACAACTATAAATGTTACAGATGTAAACGCTCCTATAAATTTACCTCCAGGCGAATATAGAATTTATGGTAATAAACAAGCGAATTTGGCAATTGAAAATTTTGAAAAAGGAAATGCTGTGAGTTTATATCCAAATCCAGTTGCAGATTATTTTACATTAAATTTTGTGGCTTCAAAAGTGCAGATTTATGCTGTAACAGGACAATTGGTAAAAATATTTAATACAAACGGAAACACAGATTTTCAATTCTCAGTTAGTGATTTAAATACTGGATTGTATCTAGTGAAAACGTTAGATGAAAACAATAAAGTTCAAGTAGTGAAGTTTATTAAAAAGTAGGTTAGGTTAGTAATGAAAAAGGGCTGTCTGGAAACGGACAGCCTTTTTTTTGTGTTTTTTGTTTGGGGTATTTTTTATTTACTTCTTTTTATCGCTGTATTCTCCAATGAGAGAATAATACCCAAATGTCCCTAATCCCATAGTGATTAGTGGGGTTAGTATAAAGAGAATAATAACTCCAAATACTAAATCGTCTTGCTGGTCTGAAAGTAACTTAGGCAAGCCAAATTCAAATATGCAAAAATAAGCAGCAGCTGCCGCTAAAGCAATCCATAACGCCCCTAAAACTTGTTTGATTACATTCATTTTTTTAAATTTTAAAGGTGATTAATTTTGTTTTTGTTGTCAATATATATCATTCCTATTACAAAGCAGATTCCTGCAATAATTATAGGATACCATAATCCATCAAGATAAAAATCAGTTTTTCCGCTTGCTTTGGCATGCGTCACAAAATAGGTGGAAATTGCAGGAAGCAATCCGCCAAAAATTCCATTTCCAACATGATATGGAAGTGACATCGAAGTATATCTAATTTTAGTTGGAAACATTTCGACCAAAAATGCAGCGATTGGACCATAAACCATGGTTACAAAGAGTACTTGAATAAATACTAAGAAAATTAAAGTCCATTTATCGCTAGAATTAATTACGACAGAAATGCTGCTTTGCACTTCTTTCTTATCCATGTACGTTTTTTTTTCAATTGCGGATGTACCATCTGTATATTTTTTTTCAGTCGTTACAATTGAGCTTCCATTTTCTTTGTTTTCAGTAGTTTCTTTTGGATTTTCTAAAATTTCAGTTTTTTTAGAAATATCAGTTGTTTCATACATTGTTTTATAAATAGGTCTGTATGATAATATCGCAATCAACATTCCGAACATCATAATATATTTACGGCCAATTTTGTCGCTCAACCATCCGAAAACAATAAAAAAAGGAGTTCCTATTAAAAGCGCAATTCCTAACAATTCATCGACTTGAGAAGAATCTACATTCATTACAGTTTTCATGAAACTCATTGCGTAAAACTGTCCTGTATACCAAACAACACCTTGTCCCATTGTTGCTCCGAAAAGTGCTAACAAAACAAACTTTAAATTATATCTGTTTCCAAAACTCTCTTTTAGAGGATTCGTACTTGTAGTTCCTTCTTTTTTAGCTTTTGCAAAAACAGGAGATTCGTCCATATTTTTACGTATAAGATAAGAAACGCCAACCATAACAACGGAAACCCAGAATGGAACACGCCATCCCCATAAATCAAAATCTTCTGCAGAAAGCACACTTTTAGTAGCTAGAATAACCATTAAAGAAATAAACAAACCAACAGTTGCAGTAGTTTGGATCCAAGAAGTCCAATAGCCTTTTTCGCCAGCAGGAGCATGTTCAGCAACATAAGTGGCTGCTCCGCCATATTCACCTCCTAAAGCGAGTCCTTGTAATAATCTCAGAATCAAAACTAATAAAGGAGCCAAAAAGCCTATGGTTTCATAACTCGGAATACAGCCAATTAAAAAAGTAGAGCCACCCATTAATAATAAGGTAGCCATAAAAGTATATTTTCTGCCAATGATATCTCCAAGCCTTCCAAAGAATAAAGCTCCAAAAGGACGAACTACAAATCCGGCAGCAAAAGTCGCTAAAGTAGATAAGAATGCAGCGGTAGGATTGTCGCTTGGAAAAAATTTAGTAGAAATAACAACAGCAAGGCTGCCAAAAATATAAAAATCGTACCATTCAATCATGGTGCCCATAGAAGAGGCTGAAATTACTTTCCAAATGCCCTTAGTAGAAGTTTTGCTCATAAAACCGCTTTGAGATCTTGTTAATAAATGAATGCTAAAAATATAGTTTTACGAATATAGAAGATATTTTTTTATTCAGTTAATACTTTTTTAACAAAAACTATTTATTTGTTGACATTTGATTTCAAAGTAAAAAAGAATTTAACCGCAAAGAGCGCAAAGATTTATGCAAGGTTCGCAAAGTTTAAAAATAACGTTGCGAACCTTGCATTTTTTTCCTTGCGCTCTTTGCGGTTAAAAAAACAGAAAAGTATAAAAACAAAAAACCCGAATATTTCTATTTGGGTTTTGTGGTACCTCCAGTCCCGAGGCTTCGGGAGAACCAGAGACACATTATGATTTTCTTTTAGATAAAATATCTTTCAATATAAAAGGATCGGCTATTATTTTGTTATTGAAGTTTTTGCTTTTCATTCTTTTAATAAATTTCTCTAAATAGACTGCTTCTTCTCTATTGTTGCAGGTAAAAGTCATGACTATTTGCCAGTCATCAGCTATTTTGGTAAAGGAATTGGAGTAAAAATGCATTTGATGTTTAGAGATTCTTTCATCTATATTATTCGTTTCTCCAATGTAGAATTTCTGAGAAGAATTTGAATAAAGAATGTATAGGTAATGCATTATAAATAATTTTTTAAAACAAAAAACCCGAATATTTCTATTCGGGTTTTGTGGTACCTCCAGTCCCGAGGCTTCGGGAGAACCAGAGACACATTATGATTTTCTTTTAGATAAAATATCTTTCAATATAAAAGGATCGGCTATTATTTTGTTATTGAAGTTTTTGCTTTTCATTCTTTTAATAAATTTCTCTAAATAGACTGCTTCTTCTCTATTGTTGCAGGTAAAAGTCATGACTATTTGCCAGTCATCAGCTATTTTGGTAAAGGAATTGGAGTAAAAATGCATTTGATGTTTAGAGATTCTTTCATCTATATTATTCGTTTCTCCAATGTAGAATTTCTGAGAAGAATTTGAATAAAGAATGTATAGGTAATGCATTATAAATAATTTTTTAAAACAAAAAACCCGAATATTTCTATTCGGGTTTTGTGGTACCTCCAGGGATCGAACCAGGGACACATGGATTTTCAGTCCATTGCTCTACCATCTGAGCTAAGGTACCGTGCTTGTTGCGGGTGCAAATATATAATCATTTTTGGTTTGAGCAAAACATTTTTTAGAAAAAATCTATTCGTATCTTCGCAAAAGCAAAAAAGCAAATATGATTTTAACGGTTGATATCGGAAATACTAGAATTAAAGCAGCTGTATTTGAGGGGAATAATGCTCTTGAAAATTTTGTTTTTGAGAAAAACGAGCTCGAAAAAAAAATTGAAAAAATTTTAAAAAAGTTTCCAGATTGCTCTGATTTGGTAGTTGCTTCGGTGGGAAGTATCGAAAAACAAGCCTTTTTAACTTTCGAAAACAGGTTAAAAGTTCATTTTTTTACACACGAAGACGTATTTCCATTCCACAATAAATATGCAACTCCTAAAACTTTAGGAATCGACCGAATGATTTTGGCAGGAGGAGCAACCCTGCAATTTCCAAAACAAAATAGACTCGTTATAGATGCCGGAACTTGTATTACCTACGATTTTATCGACGAAAATGATAATTATTTAGGAGGAGCAATCTCTCCAGGCCTTCGATTGCGATACGAATCTCTTCATAATTTCACGGCTAGACTGCCTTTGCTTACTTTAGAGGCTCCAGATAATTATGTAGGAAACTCAACGCCACAAGCGATACATTCTGGTGTTGTCAACGGTTTCGTCTATGAGATTGACGGTTTTATCGATGAATATCGCAAGCAGTTTTCAAATTTTATCATAATTTTAACGGGAGGCGATGCAGAATTTTTGGCTAAACGATTAAAAAATACCATATTTGCCAATTCAAATTTCCTTTTAGAAAGTTTGAGCCAAACATATCAATATAAAATCGACAATGATTAAAAAAGTAATAATAAGCGCTTGTTTGCTTATATCGTTCGTTTCATTCGCTCAACAAGGTACTGCTTCACCTTATTCTTTTTTCGGAATTGGTGATGTGAGATTCAAGGGAACTCTTGAAAACAGATCTATGGCAGGTGTTGCTGTCGAGCAAGATTCGATACATTTAAATATAGAAAACCCTGCAAGTTATGCTAGTTTGTTTCAGACTACTTTTACAGTTGGAGGGACTTTTGCTACTTCTAATTTAAAAACAAGTTCTCAATCTGAAAAAGCGCAGCGTTCTACTTTTGATTATTTAGCTTTAGGAATTCCGATGGGGAAATTTGGAGCTTCTTTTGGTTTAATACCAGTAACGTCGGTAGGATATAAAATTTTGAATGATAATTCGGCAACAGAAGGTGCAGTAAGCTCACAACTTGATGGAAAAGGTGGTGTAAATAAAGTGTACTTTGGTTTGGCTTATAAAATTACAAAAGGCTGGAACATTGGAGCTGATGCGCAATATAATTTTGGAAAAATTACAACAACAACCGTAGAAGGTATTTCGGGGGTTCAAAATAGTACAGCAGAAGTAAATACATCTGAATTGTCTGGAATGAATTTTAGCATCGGAACAATGTATCAGAAAAAAATATACAAAAAAATGAGTATTTTTTCTAGTTTAAGTTACTCTTTTGGAGGCGATTTGAATTCTGAGAACACTAGAGTAATTTCTGTACAAGGAGATCCAGATCCTTATGTTTATCCTGTAGATCCGAAAACATTAAAAATTCCGAGCAAATTAAGTATTGGTTTAGGAGTTGGAGAAGCAAGAAAATGGTTGGTTGGTGCAAATATGGCTTTTCAAGAAACGGGACAGTTAGAGAATTACTACAATCAAGCTGAGAATGTGAAGTATGAAAGTTATTCTAAATACTCAATAGGTGGTTATTACCTTCCTAATTATAACTCTTTTACAAGTTATATGAGCAGAATTACCTATAGAGCTGGTTTGAAATATGAAAAAATTGGTCTTATAGTGAATAACGAATCTATTAAAGACGTCGGAATGACTTTAGGAGCTGGAATTCCAATTCCTGGATCATATTCAAATGTCAATTTCGGAATTGAATTTGGTAAACGTGGTACAGTTTCTTCTAATTTAGTGCAAGAAAACTACGTGAATTTTAGCTTAAGCTTCTCTTTCAACGACAGATGGTTTGTTAAGAGTAAATTCCAATAAGAAACGGTTTTACCTTTTTTAAGCTCATTACAATTTACTACATTTGGCAAATGAATTTACCAAAGAGATATAGTTTGATGGTTGTCACAGTTATTGCTGTGACACTGTTTTTTGGTTGCGAAAGTAATTTTAAAGAAGTTCAAAAAATTAACTTCTCAGAGTTTGTTCCTGCGACCGATGCAGATAATGCCAATATTAAATATACAGACTCAGGCCGAATTACAGGTATTTTAGTTGCTCGTAAAATGCTCGATTATTCTAATCTTGATTTTCCGTTTACAGAATTTCCAAGAGGAATTGATGTAACTTTATACGATAAAAAGCAAAAACGTACTTTTATAAAAGCAAATTATGCTATTTCGTATAAAAGAACTCAAATTATCGATTTGATTGGAAAAGTAGTAATTACTTCAGAAGCTGGTCAGGTTTTAGAAACAGAACAATTGTATTTCGATCAGAAAAACGAATGGTTTTACACTGAAAGAAAATTTAAACTTACCGACACCAAAGGAGTTTCTTTTGGACAAGGAATAGATTTTAGTAAAGACTTTAAAGTGATTAATTCGCAACGTGTAAACGGCGAGTTTGAATCATCAGAAGAAAAATTATAAATTATGGCTTATTTAAAATATACACAATACGTTTACATCCTTTTTGCACTTTTCTTTATTTATGATGGTGTAATAAAACTTAATGAAGGAAATGAAGGGTATCCGTTAAGCTTTGTAATTGCTGGGATGGCCGTTTTTATGTTTTTCTTTAGAAGAAGATTTCTGAATCGTAACAAAAAGCAATAAAAATGGAGATTAGTATTATAATAATATGTTTAATACTAGCAGCCTTTTTTTCTGGAATGGAAATCGCTTTTATTTCCTCCAACAAAATTTACCTTGAAATAGAGAAAAAGCAGGATGATTTCTTGTCTCGAATCTTAACTAAACTCACCGAAAATCCTTCGAAATTTATTGCCGCAATGCTTATTGGCAACAATGTAGCTTTGGTAATTTACGGTTTTTTTATGGGCGATCTGATTCTAAATTGGATCACTCAACTCGGTTTCGTTTTTTCTGATTGGTGGGATATTTTAATTCAGACTTTGCTTGCTGCATTTATAGTTTTGCTGACTTCTGAGTTTTTTCCTAAGGTGTTCTTTCAGATTTATGCCAATTCGTTAATTAAGATTTTGGCGCTTCCAGCTTATTTGTTTTATCGTCTGTTTTATTACATTTCTACTTTCTTTATTTGGATTGCAGATTTTGTATTAAGTAAATTTTTTAGAACTGAAGGAAGTCAGATTCATTTATTTAGCAGAAGTGAACTGGGTAATTATATCACAGAACAAATGAGCACTGTTGAAGAAGATGAAGAGGTCGATTCTGAAATTCAGATTTTCCAGAATGCATTAGAATTTTCTGCTGTAAAAGCGCGCGATATCATGACGCCAAGAACGGAAATTGTAGATATGGATCTTTTTGACTCGGTCGACGATCTGAAAAAGATGTTTATTGAGACAGGATATTCTAAAATAATTATAAGTCAGAATTCTTTAGATGATATTGTAGGTTATGTGCATTCGTTCGATTTGTTTAAAAAGCCAGCAACAATCAAATCTGTTCTGATGACAGTAGAATTTGTTCCAGAAACCATTTTGATAAAAGATGTTTTGAATTTACTGATCAAAAAACGAAAAAATGTCGCAGTTGTTTTGGATGAATACGGAGGAACTTCTGGAATTATGACCATTGAAGATATTGTAGAAGAGCTTTTTGGGGAAATTGAGGACGAACATGATTTGGATGAAGAATTAATAGAAGAAGAAATAGGAGAAGGGAAATATTTGTTCTCAACCCGATTAGATGTGGAATATTTGAATGAAACGTACAAATTAATGATTCCCGAAGAAGACTCTTACGGAACTTTAGGAGGTTTTATTGTTAATCATACGAAGGAAATCCCACAAAAAGGAGATAAAATTGTAATAGATAAGTATCATTTTTTTATAAAAGAGGCCTCAAATAAGAAAATTGAACTGGTCAAATTAACAATTAAAGAGTGATTTTTTAAATTAATGAAAAAAAATGTTGAAAATAAAACGCTAGTTGTATTGTTATTAACTAGATAATTGTATTTTCGCAAACTGAATATAAAATTAACGATAATAAAATGGCAGTTTTAGCAAAAATTAGACAGCGTTCCGCTTTATTGATAGGAGTTATTGCACTTGCATTATTTGCATTTATAATACAAGACTTAATCGGTAAAGGAACATTTAGTCAAAGTTCAAAAGATGTAGGAAGCATCGACGGAAAAGATATTTCATTTGAAGACTTTAGAATTAAAGTTAGTAATCTTGAAAAAAGTGGGCAAGGTATTACTTCCACTGAAGCTGCAAACAGAGTTTGGGATCAAGAAGTTTCAATCGCTTTATTGTCATCACAATTTGAAAAATTAGGATTGAGAGTAGGTGAGAAACACTTATTAGAGGTTTTAAAATCAGATCCAAATATTGGTAAAAATCCAATGTTCTTAAATGCAGCAGGAATTTTTGACGTAGTTAAATTTAAAGATTACTTCAAAGCAAATCCAGAAGCGGCACAATTTATTGCTGAAAAAGAAAAAGACGCAGAATTAAATGCAAAATTCCAAATCTATAATACTTTAATCAAATCAGGACTTTACACAACTGCTAGTGAAGGGAAATTGAAGTACGAAATGGAAGCAAACAAAGTTACTTTTGCATTTGCTGCAGCTCCTTATTCTTCTATTAAAGATAGTGAAGTTAAAATTTCTGATTCAGAGATTGTAGACTACATGAAGAAAAATGAGAAAAAATTCAAAGCAGACGCAACTCGCGAAATTCAATATGTTTTAGTTGAAGACAAACCTTCTAAAGAAGATGAAGCTGAAATTAAAGGTAAATTAACTGCATTATTATCTGGAAGTGTTGTTTACAATGCTAAAACTGGTAAAAATGATACATTACCTGGATTCAAAAATGCTACAAACGTTGCTGAATTTGTAAATGCAAATTCTGACGTTCCTTACGATTCTACTTATGTTCCTAAAAATGCTTTACCAGCAGTTGATGCTGATAAATTATTCAGCTTACCAGCTGGAGCAATTTACGGTCCATATGTTTACGGAAAATACTATGCTATTTCTAAATCTCAAGGATTTAAAGCTGGAGTTAATGCAAAAGCAAGCCATATCTTAATTGGTTACGAAGGATCTCAAACTCCAAACCAAAAAGAAAAAAGAACTAAAGAAGAAGCTAAAGCTAAAGCTGAAGAAATCTTAGCTCAAGTACAAGCTAATCCAGATAGTTTTATGATGTTGGCTTTTACAAGTTCTGATGATTCATCTGCACAACAAGGTGGTGATTTAGGATATTTTGGTCCAAACCAAATGGTAAAACCATTTAATGATTTTGTATTCAGCAACGGAATTGGTAAAGTTGGTTTAGTAGAAACTCCTTTCGGATTTCACGTAATTAAAATTACTGATAAACAAGACGGAATTCGTTTAGCTACAATCGCTCAAAAAATTGAGCCTTCTGAAGCTACTTCTGATAAAGTATTTACATTAGCAACTAAATTTGAAATGGATGCTGCAAGCAAAGATTTTAATGCTGCTGCAAAAGAACTAGGTTTAAAAGTTGCTCCACCGGTAGACGCTAAAGCTATGGATGAAGCATTTGGACCATTAGGAAATCAACGTAACATTGTTAGATGGGCGTTTGATAAAGAAACTAGCACTGGAGATGTTAAACGTTTTGAAATTGCAAATATCGGACACGTAATTGCACAATATAAAGGTGAAAACAAATCAGGTTTAGTTTCTGTTACAATGGCAAGACCTTATGTTGAGCCAATCTTGAAAAACAAGAAAAAAGCTGAATTGTTAAAAGCTAAAATGACAGGTTCTAATCTTGATGCTATTGCTAAAGCTGTAGGAGTTGCTGTTCAGCAAGCAGCCGATGTAACTTTGGATAATCCAGTTTTACCTGGAGGAGTTGGGCAAGAGCCAAGAGTTGTTGGAAATGCATTTGCTTTAACAGCAAATAAAGTTTCTGCTCCAATTGAAGGAAATACTGGAGTTTATGTTGTAAAAAACATTAAAACGGTAAAAGCACCTGCAATTGCAAATCACGCTGCTTATGTAGAGAAAGTAAAAGCTCAAAGTGCAGCAGACGGAAGCAGAGTATTACCAGCGTTGAAAAACAATGCAAAAATTGAAGATAACAGATTACAATTCAATTACTAAGAATTAGCAATCTACTCTATAAAGGCCCGAAACTTTCGTTGAAAGTTTCGGGCTTCTTTTTTATGGATATTATACAATTTCGTTTTGTAATATTTTTTAGTTAATTTTTTGAAAGTCTGTAGGGAAAGTAGATATTTAATCTAAAAAATTTGTGATATTCAAATTATTACAGTTAATTTGTTCGATTTTCTCGTTTAACGGGATTTTTCAGTGTAAAATAATCGACGAAATACATTATTAACGAATTGCTTTAATAATCAGCTATTTGAATGTTTACTACGTTTAATTTTTTTAGAAGAAAGCAAAGAGAATATACCAAAATAGAAAGTCATATTTATGGTATTATTATAGAACTTTTAAAAGTGAGCAGCACCGACATCAATGTAGATGAATTGGGTGGAAAGTATTATTTAAGTAATGAAGAACAACACTTTAAAGTTACGATCTTAAGTAATGATTATGTTATTAGGTTAACTAATACACATGATTCTGTTGCCGA
Source organism: Flavobacterium notoginsengisoli (assembly GCF_014207905.1). Classification (GTDB taxonomy): domain Bacteria; phylum Bacteroidota; class Bacteroidia; order Flavobacteriales; family Flavobacteriaceae; genus Flavobacterium; species Flavobacterium notoginsengisoli_A. Next base: position 1,023,157 of record NZ_JACHLB010000001.1, read on the forward strand.
GAAATACGATAAGGTTTTTGTTGAAGATGTTCTAAAAGCTGTAAAAGAAGAAAAACATCGTAGAATGGAACTTGTGTACGATTCTATTACAAATAGTATAGAGAAAATGGCTGAGCGCTTGCACAATAGACTTATAGAGTCAAATGAGCAAGATCAAACAGTACGCCGTTTGGATATAAAACCAACGAAAAAAAAGAGAATTAATAACTTCTAAATCTCTTGTTATAAAATCATCTCAGAGTAGGTTAATATTGTTTCGTAGCCTTTTTTAGCAAAATATTCTTTAGGATTTTCATTAGAAACTACCATAACAAAATCGCCTCCCCAAGCACCAAGGCTTTTGATTACACCATTAAAATCTGGAAAAACGGCTTCTTTTATTGTTTGCATTTCCAGAATATTGCTTAGGTGAATTTCATGTCGCTGAACTGCTGATGCAAATTCCTTTAATGTTTTGGCATTTAGAATAGCGTGAGTTATTTTGTCATTTTCAGCAACACTTTGCGCTAAATGATTGTTTTTATGATTATTGTAAGCGTATATAGCTGATTTGCTATTTTGTTTTTTGTTTAAATAAACAAAATAAATATGATCTTTAAAATCTGGATTAAACTCAACTTGTTCTACTAAATTGTCTTTTATGCGATACAAAACAGGAGTGTTATTTTGTGCGCATGCAATATCATAACCACTGCCTCCAAAACTATTATTTAATAAGGTAAAAGCATTAACATCTGCCCATTGTGCAATATTGTTGATTAATGTAGAAGAAGTTCCTAATCCCCAATTTCTTGGAAAAGTCAAGTGAGTGCTTACTTTGTAACCATTAGAATTGTCAATAAACTTTGGATTTAAAATATATGCTTCGTGTAGAATATTAATTAAAGTTGATTTTACAGTATCGATTTGCAAATTAGAACCCTTAATAACTTCATAAAAAGATAGCGTTTCTTGAAACCATAAATGTCCGTCAGAATCGTAACTTTTCCATTCAATTTCTTTGTTTTCAAGATTTTCTATAATTAAATCTTGACCAAATTTTGTTGGAAGTGCAAAAGCTTCTGCTCCGTCTAAAACCAAATATTCTCCTGCGATAAAAAGTTTTCCGTTACTGTAAAAGGTGTTCTTCATGCTTTATTTTTTTTAAAACTCCAAAATCTAAAAATTCCAAATTCCAACTAAGATTGGGATTTGGTACTTTGTTGAATGCTATAATTTTTGGAATTTTATTTATTTTCTTAGATTCTCAATAAATTCTACCACAGCACTATGAGAAACGGCTGTTTTTTTGAAATGCGTCTTTATTAATTGACGCTCTTCTTCGGTAGCTTCAAATTGATTGATGATATTGTTTAGGTGCATTTTCATGTGGCCTTCCTGAATTCCAGTTGTAGTTAAGGAACGTAAAGCTGCAAAATTCTGTGCTAAACCTGCAACGGCAACAATTTCCATTAATTCTTGTGCAGATGGTTTTTCTAAAATTTCTAAACAAAGTTTTACCAAAGGATGCAAAGATGTCAGTCCGCCGACAGTTCCTAACGCAAGCGGAATTTCAAGCCAGAAAGTAAAAATTCCGTTCTCTATTTTGGCGTGAGATAAACTCGCATATTGTCCATTTTTTGCTGCGTACGCATGAACGCCAGCTTCTACAGCTCTAAAATCATTTCCAGTTGCTAAGATTACTGCATCGACTCCGTTCATAATTCCTTTATTATGCGTTACCGCTCTAAAAGGTTCTACTTCGGCAATTTGAACGGCTTGAACAAAACGTTCGGCAAATGCTGTTGGGTTCGAAATATGTTTTTCAGTTAAATCTTCAATCGGGCAAGAAACTTCTGCTCTTACAAGGCAATTCGGAACATAATTAGACAAAATGCTCATTACAACTTCCAAATTTTCTCCATTCTCACACAAATCAGAATTGTGTGCTTCTTCTTTTAAAGTCGTAGCAAATTGCTCTAAACAAGAATTTATAAAATTAGCTCCCATACTATCTTTTGTTTCAAAAGTAGCATGCAGCTGATAATAATTTTCAAGTAAACTTCTTTTGTCTTTTAGTTTAATATCTAAAATACCACCACCACGCTGTTGCATATTTTTGGTAATGCTTTGCGTTTCTGAAAAGAATTTAGGTTTAATTTGATCAAAGAAAGTTTTTAATTTTTCTGCATCTCCGCTATAATTAAAATGAACTTGACCAATTTTTTCGGTATTAATGATTGTAGTTTTAAAGCCACCGCGAGTTGACCAATATTTTGCCGCTTTTGATGCCGCAGCGACCACAGAACTCTCTTCAATTGCCATCGGAATGGTTTTGTATTTTCCGTTGATTAAAAAGTTTGGAGCAACTCCAAGTGGGATATAGAGGTTTGTAATGGTGTTTTCGATAAATTCGTCATGAAGTTGCTGAAGCTTTTCATCTGAATTCCAGTAATTTCTTATAATATTTTTGGCCTCTTCAGGGTTAGAAAAATATTCATTTGCAATCCAGTTGATTTTTTCTTTTTTGGATAATTTAGAAAATCCGGCAACAGCGTTGTTCATTCTCAGTATATTAAATAATAATGTTGCGGCAAATATACCATTTTAAGAGATTTGTTTAAAATCTATTTTAAAAAGAGGTACTACGCAATCGTTATTTTTTTTAACATTTAACACTTAAAATGTGTATTATGTTTATTTTTTTTACTAAAATTGGGCTCTTTTTTATATTTAAATTAATTGTAATGAATACAAGTAAAATTACTGTAATACTTTTATTTCTAGTTGCAACCGTTTTTGGTCAACAAAAAATCACTATCGAAAATATTTATGGCGGCGCTTTCCGAGCAAAAGGAATGGATGAGCTGCAGTCTTTAAAAAATACAGATCAATATACTGTATTAAATATCGATAGAGCAAGCAGAAGTATGCAGATTGATTTATATGATTTTGCCACTTTAAAAAAAGTATCTAATTTAATTGATACAAAAAATCATAGAGAGTTAGCAGAAGGTATTGATAGTTATACATTTGATGCTTCGGAAAAGAAAATTTTAATTGCTTGCAATACCAATCAGATTTTCCGCCATTCTTTCACAGCTGATTATTATTTGTATGATATCGCTTCTAAATCGCTAACAAAACTTTTTGATTTTCAAGTTCAAGAGCCAACTTTCTCTCCTGACGGATCAAAAATCGCTTATGCAAAAGAAAATAACTTATATGTATACGATGTAGCTTCAAAAAAATCTACACCAATTACAACTGATGGTAAAAAGAATGCTGTAATTAACGGTATTACTGACTGGGTTTACGAAGAAGAATTTGCATTTGTTCGTGCTTTCGATTGGAGTAAAGACAGTAAAAAAGTAGCATACATTCGTTTTGACGAAAGCCAGGTTCCTGAATTTTCAATGTCAATGTTTCACAAAGATTTGTATCCAACAATTGAGACTTTTAAATATCCAAAAGCAGGAGAAAAAAATTCAGATGTTTCATTATATATATATGATGTAGCAGCAGGTGCAACTAAGAAAGTTGATTTAGGAAAATATAATGACTTCTATATTGCAAGATTACAATGGACTAACGATGCAAATGTGCTTTCTGCACAAGTTTTAAATCGCCACCAAGATAATTTAGATTTATTGTTTGTTGATGGAAATACTGCAGTTGCAAAAGTGGTTTTAAATGAAAAAGACAAAGCTTACGTAGACGTAACAGATAATTTAACTTTCTTAAAAGATAACAGTTTTATCTGGACAAGCGAAAAAGACGGTTTTAATCATATTTATGTTTATGATAAAACAGGAAAACTTAAAAATCAGGTTACGAAAGGAAACTGGGAAGTAACTTCATACTACGGTTTCGACGAAAAAACAAAAACTATTTTCTACCAATCTACAGAAAATGGTTCAATTAACAGAGATCTTTACAGAATCTCATTAGACGGAAAAAACAAATTGCGTTTGTCTAAAAAAGTGGGAACAAGTGCTGCAACTTTCAGCCCTAACTTTCAATATTTTATTACTACTTTCTCAAGTAATTTAGTGCCTACGACTTATACTTTAAACGAGTCTAAAACAGGAAAAGAAATTCAAGTTATAGAAAACAATCAAGCTCTTGCTGATAAATTAAAAGCATACAACTTGCCAGCAAAAGAGTTTATCGTTTTAAAAACAGCAAAAGGAAACGAATTAAACGCTTGGATTTTAAAACCAAAAGATTTTGATCCTTCAAAAAAATATCCAGTTTTTATGTACCAATATTCTGGTCCAGGATCTCAGCAGGTAAACAACGATTGGAATAATACTGACGATTATTGGTTTTTATCTCTTACGCAACAAGGTTACATTGTAGCTTGTGTTGACGGAAGAGGAACTGGTTTTAAAGGTGCAGATTTCAAAAAAGTGACTCAAAAAGAATTAGGGAAATATGAGGTAGAAGATCAAATCGATGCTGCAAAAGTAATTGGTTCTTATTCTTATGTTGATCCTGCAAGAATTGGAATTTTCGGATGGAGTTATGGAGGATTTATGGCTTCAAACTGTATTTTCCAAGGAAATGATGTTTTCAAAATGGCAATCGCTGTTGCTCCTGTAACTAACTGGAGATTCTACGATAGCGTTTACACAGAAAGATACATGCAGACTCCACAAGAAAATGCAAGCGGATACGATCAAAATTCACCAATTAATCACGTAGATAAATTGAAAGGTAAATTTTTATTGATTCACGGTTCTGGTGATGATAACGTTCACGTTCAGAATTCAATGCAAATGATGGAAGCTTTAATTCAGGCAAATAAACAATTTGATTCTCAAATTTATCCAGATAAAAATCACGGTATTTATGGTGGGGCTACTAGAATCCAGCTGTACAATAAAATGACTAATTTTATCAAAGAAAATCTATAATCTTAAATCTTTTAAACTTAATTAAATAAGCGAATAATATGGGAGAAACTCAAGTAAAAACTGCGCATCCAAAAGGACTTTGGGTATTGTTTGGAACGGAGATGTGGGAGCGGTTCAATTTTTATGGAATGCGAGCTTTATTGACTTTATTTCTTGTAAATTCATTATTAATGAAAGAAGAAGAAGCGTCATTAATTTATGGAGGTTTCTTAGGACTTTGTTATTTAACGCCAATGCTTGGAGGTTTTATTGCTGACAGGTATTTTGGAAATAGAAATTGTATTTTACTTGGAGGTTTAATGATGGCTTGCGGGCAATTATTATTGTTTACAAGTGGAAGTATTTTTGAAGGAAATCAAGAATTAGCTAGAATAATCATGTTTTGCGGTTTAGGAACAATCGTTTTTGGAAACGGATTCTTTAAACCAAATATCTCTAGTATGGTTGGAAGTTTGTATCCAAAACAAGAGAAAACAAAACTAGATTCTGCTTTTACAATTTTCTACATGGGAATTAATATCGGAGCATTTTTAGGACAATCTATCTGTCCGCTTTTAGGAGATGTTAAAGATGCTGGCGGTTTTAGAGATGTTCACGCTTTTAAATGGGGTTTCTTGGCAGCGGCAATTGCAATGCTTTTAGGAACAATTTTATTTTACTTTTTGAAAAATAAATATGTTGTTTCTCCAGAAGGAAGGCCATTAGGAGGATTGCCTTCTAAAAATGTGGCAGAAGACTTTGAAGAAGGTGAAGCGCAACAAGCTAATTTTTCTTCTAAATCTTTAACTATCGCTGGAGTTGCATTTTTAGTGTTAGGATTGTTTTTTCACTACGTTGTAGGTCAAAATTTAATTTATACTTTAATTTATTCAAGTGGTTTGGCTTTAGCCGGATTAATTATTTCGGATAAATCTTTAACTAAAATAGAGCGTGATAGAATTTTTGTAATTTATATCGTTTCGTTCTTTATTATTTTCTTCTGGGCAGCATTTGAGCAAGCAGGTTCTTCTTTAACATTTATAGCAGATAATCAAACAGATAGAAATTTCTTTGGATTTTTGATGCCAGCATCTATGGTTCAAATTTTTAATGGAATGTTCGTTGTGTTGCTAGCGGTTCCTTTTAGTGTTTTATGGGATACTTTAAGAGCAAAAGGTAAAGAGCCAATTTCTCCTGTAAAATTAGCAGTTGGTTTAGTTATTATTACAATCAGTTTTTTCATGATTGCAAATCAAGTTGCTGGTTTAGGAACTTCAGGTTTGTTATTGGTAAAATGGTTGATTTTATTATATTTCTTGAACACTTGTGCTGAATTATGCTTATCTCCAATTGGTTTGTCATTGGTTGGTAAATTATCTCCAAAACGTTTTGCATCTTTATTATACGGGGTATTCTTTTTGTCTAATGCTTCTGGTTATGCTTTAGGAGGAACTTTAGGTTCTATTCTTCCTGCAACAGGAGACAAATTTGCAAAAGCAAAAGAATTAGGAATAGATCTTCAAGCAATTTTAGATAAAACTGTTACGCCAACTGCAGAGCAATTAGCTCTTTTGGAAAAACACCAAATTAGTGCAGCAAATCACTTTTTTGCTGGATTTGAAATTCACAACCTTTATGAGTTTTTCATGGTGTTTGTAGTGCTTACTGGAATTGCTGCAATAGTATTATTTGCTTTGACTCCATTGTTGAAAAAAATGATGCACGGTGTTAGATAGATTAATGAAATAAAAATATTTTTAAAACATCATCTTTTATATAATTATGAAAGATGATGTTTTTTATTTAGTACTTTAAATAATAAAGTAAAATGAGTCAGAATTTAAGTTTAGAAGAAATTCAAAATTTTAAAGGCAATTACCCAAAGCAATTATGGTATTTGTTTTTAGTGGAAATGTGGGAACGTTTTTGTTTCTACGGAATGAGAGGGGTTTTAGCAGTTTTTATGGTAGATCAATTAGGTCTGGCTGAAGGCAAAGCAAATCTTCAATATGGTGCTGTGCAGGCTTTTGTTTATGCTTTTACATTTATTGGAGGAATTTTTGCCGACAAAATTTTAGGATTTAAAAAATCACTTCTTTTTGGAGGAATCGTTATGATTCTGGGGAATTTGCTAATTGCTGCAAATCCACATGATTTCTTTTATTACGGAATAACGCTTTCTATTATTGGAACAGGCTTTTTTAAACCGAACGTTTCTTCAATGGTTGGGGAGCTTTATCACGAAAACGACAGTCGTCGTGATGCAGGTTACGGATTATTTTATGCTGGAATTAATATTGGTGGAATGCTAGGAGGCGCAATACCAATTTATTTAGGAAAGAATTATTCATGGAGTCTATGTTTTCTTTCGGCAGCGATTGTTATGATAATAGGAGTGGTGACTTTTCTTTTAACAAAAAAACATTTAGCACCAATTGGAAATTCTCCTTTAGAAAATCATGAACCTAAAAAACGTAATTTGTATGAAATTGCCGTTTATGTAGGCTCTTTTGTTGTAGTGCCGTTAGTATACATAATGGTTATTAATTCCGATTTTACAGAGTATTTTATGTATACCATTGGAATTTTGGCATTAGTATATTTTTTATATGAATTGATAATGATAAAAGAGAGAAAACAGCAACTCAAGTTTTTGGCTGCTTTTATCTTTATTTTTGCCTATTTTATGTTTATGGCAATTTCTGAGCAATCGGGAGGTTCTTTGTCTTTATTTGCTAAAGATAATTTAACGAATAAACTGTTGTTTTTCAATATTGATCCAAATGTGGTTAATAATAGTATAAATTCTCTTTATGTTATTATTTTTAGTCCATTAGTAGGCTTTTTGTGGATTTACATGTCTAAACGTAAAATAGAACCAAATACGGTTATCAAATTCGGTTTGTCATTTATTTTGTTGGCGGCAGGTTTCTTTATCTTTTATGCTGCTAGATATTTTGTAAATCAAGATGGCTTAAGTTCTCTAGATGTATTTGCTTTAGGATATCTTTTGTATACACTTGGAGAATTGTGCATTGGTCCAATCGGAATGTCTGTAATTACAAAATTATCTCCTAAAAGATTATTCGGAATGATGATGGGATTATGGTTTCTTTCGAGTGCATTTGGCCAGTTTGCAGCAGGTAAATTAGGAGCCGAAATGTCTGATTCGAATACTGGAACAACATTAATGTCTAAACTTATTGCTTACACTGGCGGATATTATCAATTAGCCGTATATGCACTTGTTGCTGGTATTGCTTTTATTGTTTTAACTCCGTTAATTAGAAGATTAATGCAAGAAGTTAAATAATTAGATTGTAATTAGTTTTTACATAAATTTGTGGAAAATTTCTCATTATGAAAAAAATAATACTTATCGCTTTCTTTTTACTTGGTGCAATGAACCTTCAAGCACAAGAGTTAAAATGGTATACAGATGTTAGAGAAGCAATTACTGTGAGCAATAAAGAACAGAAACCAATGTTAATGTTTTTTACAGGAAGCGATTGGTGCGGTTGGTGTATTCGTCTGCAAAATGAGGTTTTAAAGACGGAAGAATTTAAAAAATGGGCGGTAACAAACGTAGTTTTGGTCGAATTAGATTATCCAAGAGCTGTTGCTCAAACGCCAGAACTTAAAAATCAAAATCTTGAATTGCAACAAGCTTTCCAAATTCAAGGTTTTCCGACTATTTTCTTTACTAGTGCAGAAGCTAAAGATGGAAAAGTTAATTTTAAAGGTCTTGGCAAAACAGGATATGTGGCTGGAGGACCTTCTGCTTGGTTAACAGTCGCAGACGGAATTGTTCATCCGAAGAAATCTTAAAAATACAATCATAAATTATAAAAAAAGTCCTTTGTGCAAGCAAAGGACTTTTTTGTTTAGTAGGAAAATAATTTCAATTAAAAGGTTTAATTATGATTTTTATATTTTATTGTTATTAAAAAAACATATAATGTATTTTTTGTGCTAATAAAAATTGGATAATTAAAATATAATGTTAATTTCGTTTCGCTAATCTAACCAAAACCAATTAATATGACCAAAAAACTACTTATCCTACTGTTTTTTTTGGGTTCATTTTTTATGCAAGCGCAAAATTTGGCATGGCGAACTAACATGACAGATGCAATTGCAATTAGTAATGAACAAAGAAAACCAATGTTGATTTTATTCACTGCCTCAGGTGTACCAGACAATCTTCAAAACGAAATTTTTAAGACTCCAGATTTTGCCGTATGGTCGCGCGATAACGTGGTCTTAGTAAAATTAGATTTATCAGACATGAATGCTTCTGATAGTGATCGTGAACAAAATTTAAAATTGAAAAATGCATTTGGTGTCGAAGAACTTCCAGAAGTATGCTTTGCCATGGCATCAGTTAGAAAAAACAAAACAACATTCAGTGCCCTAGGGAAAATAGCTTATAAACCTGGAGGAGCAAAAGCTTGGATTGCAGAATCGAATACGATTTTACATCCGCCTGAATAAAGATTTCATTTCAACTTTTATTTTAATTTTTTTTTGATACCTCTCTGTCCCCGACAGGGAGGTATTTTTTTTGAATTTAAAAATTTCGAACCGAGAATTTGATTTTTTATGGCATTGTTTTTTATAAAATTATTAAAATAAGAATCGTTTATTATCAATGTGATTTTAATTATTAAATGAGTATTTTTTATTCGTTAAATAATTAGTTTGGTGTTGTTTTTATATTATTTTAGTCGTAATAACTTAACCAAAACCAATTTATTATGCTCCAAAAACTACTTATTTTAGTGCTCTTTTTGAGCTCCTTTTTTGTGCGTTCTCAAGGTTTAGTTTGGAGAACCGATATTAATGATGCTGTTACAGTAAGTTCAGAACAAAGAAAGCCATTGCTCATTTTTTTTACGGGTCAAGGTGTTGGACAGAAATTTCAAAATGAGATTTTTGCTACTCGTGATTTTGAAGATTGGTCTCGTAAAAATGTTGTTTTAGTAAAACTTGATCTTTCAGATCCAACAGTTTCTGAAAACATCAAAGAACAGACAATACGATTAAAAAATGCTTTTGGAGTTGAACAAATTCCGCAAGTATGTTTAACCGAAGTTTATTTAAGGAAAGGAAGAACAAGCTTTAATAAATTAGGTTTAATGACAGATAATCAACTGGGTGTGAAATCTTGGATCGCTGAATGTAATTCTATGTTGAATAAAGAATAATCCAATTAGAATTTATAATATCCCTTTTCTTTCGTTGAATGAAAAGGGATATTTTTTTTGAAACAACTTTCTTCCCAATATTTTTGAATGGAATTGGAATTTGATCCGTCTGCTATTATAATTTTTGGCTGTATTTTGTTTAATAATCGGTCTAGATTTATCTTAGGATTTTGGGTAATGACCAGCAGATCTGGAGATAAATTAGAAGGATAAACTCCAGAACTGTCTATCAAGAGTATTTTTTTGTTTTTAAAATACATTAGGTTTTTTAGCTTTTCACTTTTGTTGAAAGTGACCGAATTTCCAACTAAATAAGAATTTATAATTCTGTCAATTTGTTCGTTTTTAGATAAAGTATCTCTTTTATAAAACACAATGTTTTTTCCTGTGCGAGTAGAAATTAATGTGCTCTTTTTTTGGTTGTAAATAATAAATTCTTGCCCTTTTTCAGTTTGAATTTTAGTTATAATGAATGACAACTGCACTAAAATTACGGCACTCAAAACAAATATTGTTTTATTAAAATTTGGTTTTTTGAGCCACATTATAGTGCTTATTATCAAAAGATAAAAGGCTAGCAGATAATAAGAATTAAAACCAATATTTCGAATAACAAATGTGTCTGCTGAGGCTACAGCGTGTATCATCAGGTTTAAAAGATAAATGCTCTTTTCAAAAATCATGGTTATAAATAATGGCGGACTAGTAAAAATGGCAATTATAATTACTACGATTCCGGCAATCATTATAAAAGACAAAACGGGGAGAATTATAATATTCGTTACAAAAAATAAACCTGGAAATTGATGAAAATAATAAAGACATAAAGGTAAAGTTCCTATTTGAGCTGCAAAAGAAACGGTCAAGGCTTCCCAAATGTAATTTGTTAGTTTGTATTTTGGTTTGTAAAGATTTTTTAGGAGTGGCTGAAGCCAAAGAATGAAAAACAATGCCAAATAGCTTAATTGAAATCCGACATCAAATAAAAAGTAAGGTTCGAATAATAATATCAGTAGAATTGAAACCAATAAAGTATGGTAAATATTGCCGTTTCTCCTTAAATGATTTCCAATTGCGAGAAAAGAAAACATAACTACTGATCTTAAAACTGACGGTGATAAACCAGAAATAATTGCAAATCCAGCTAAAGAAATTAAAACGGATAAAAGCTTAAATAACGATCCTTTTTTTGTGTTTGGAATTGGTTTTAGAATAAAAGTTATAAAAAGCATTATAAAGCCAACGTGCAATCCAGAAACCGATAATATATGTGTTGCTCCAGAATATTGGTAATCTTGAATAATATCTTGTGAAATTTCTTGTTGTTGTCCTAAAATCAATGCAAGAGCAACATTCATTTCTGCTTTATTGAAATTTGATTTTTCAAGGTTTGAAAGTATTCTCGAATGTAATTTGGCGCAGTAATACCAGATGTCTTTTTGAATTAGTTTATTAACCAATATTTCATTTTTCCGGCAATAGATTTGCGCGTATATCTGTTTGTTAGACAAATATTTGCTGTAATCAAACTGATTAGGATTTTTATTGGATGGACTGCGTTGTAAAACAGTTTCAATTTTAATAATATTACCAATTATCAAATGATTTTTTGCACTGTCTTTTTGAATATTGATGATTATTTTGCCTGAATAACTTTTACCAGAAATAGATTTTATGTGGCCAATATAGCGATCGCTATAATCGTTTCCTTTTAGTTTTTCTCTTAGAATTAAAGTTATAAGCTGTTTTTTCTCAAATGCTTTTTTGCAATGAGTGTAATTGCTTTCTTGAAAGCTTTCGGTGTGACTAAATAAGGTTAAAGCACCAATAAAAAAAGCGAGAAAATAAGTTGAAGTTCCAAACAGAAAATTGTTTCTGCGGTATTTTAAATTCCAAAAATAGGAGAAGCAAAATAAAACTAATGAAAAGGAAAGTGCTATTAATATTGTGGTGATCGAAAAATTAAGATAATAGGCAGTAATTACTCCACTTAAAAAGGCAATTGTAACTTTTGCTAACGGAAAATCTAATACTTTCATGTGACAAAAGTATTAAATATTTGTAAGAAAAATAATAAAAAAATGTTTTTACGGAAGAATTCTATTTACTTGTTCAAAAGCATTTTTATAATAGGTTTCTTTGGTCGAAGAAATAATTACGCCTTTGGAAGTAGAAGAATGAACAAATTTTATTTCATCAGAATTGACTTCTGTGATAAGTCCAACGTGGTTGATTTGTCTGCTTTTATTGGTTTTAAAGAAAATCAAATCGCCTTTTCTTGCATCATTTAGTGGGATCACTTTTCCGATTTTTGCCTGCTCATAAGATGCTCTTGGCAATGTTATATTTTCACTTTGAAAAGTGGTGTAAACTAATCCAGAGCAATCAAAACCATTTCTTGTAGTTCCACCAGCTTTGTATCGAACGCCAATATTGTCCATTGCTTTTTCAATTAGATTATTGACTAAAGCTCGATTTTCTTTTTTTGATTCGTTTTTGTTTGCAACCGCAGAAGTCGATTTACAAGAAGTAAAAGCAACGGCAAGCAGCAAGAAAATTATAATTCTTTTCAAAACAGAAGTTTTAAATTTATTTTTTTAAATCGGCAACAATCAATTCTGCGGTTTTTTTACTCGCGCCAATTCCTCCTAATTTTTGTTCTAAAACATCATAATCATGAAGTACTTTCTTGCGATACTCTGGCTCTAGTAATTTTTGAAGTTCTTCTTTAATTCGTTTTTTATTGCATTCGCCCTGAATTAATTCAGTCACAACTTCTTGATCCATAATTAAATTGACAAGAGAAATGTATTTTAGAGTAATAATACGTTTTGCAATTTGATACGAAACTTCGCTTCCTTTATAGCAAACTACTTCGGGAACTTTAAAAAGTGCCGTTTCAAGAGTTGCAGTTCCAGAAGTAACTAAAGCTGCGGTTGATGAACGAAGCAAGTCGTAAGTTTTATTCGAAACAAAGGCAATGTTTTTATTTTTTAGAAATTGCTGATAAAATTCATATTCCTGACTTGGAGCTCCAGCAATTACAAATTCATAATCTTGAAAATCATCAACAACGCTTAGCATAACACTTAGCATTTTGGTAATTTCTTGCTTGCGGCTTCCTGGTAAAACAGCAATAATTGGTTTTTCACCTAAATTATTTTCCTTTCTAAATAAAGCTTCATCAAAAGCAGGTTGATTCTGAATAGCATCAATCAAGGGGTGTCCAACAAAATCTACTGGAAAATGGTGTTTGTCTTCGTAAAAGCTCTTTTCGAAAGGAAGAATAACAAACATCTTGTCAACATCTTGTTTGATCGCATTAATACGATTTTCTTTCCATGCCCAAATTTGTGGAGAAATATAATAATGCGTTTTGTATCCTAATTCTTTAGCCCATTTTGCAATTCGCATATTGAAACCTGGATAATCAATAAAAATAATTACATCAGGCTGAAATTCAGAAATATCCTTTTTACAGATTTTGATATTGTTTAAAATGGTTTTCAAGTTAAAAACAACTTCAATGAATCCCATAAAAGCCAGTTCACGGTAGTGTTTCACTAAAGTTCCGCCAACTTTTTGCATTAAATCGCCTCCCCAAAATCTTATTTCGGCTTCAGGATCTTCAACCAATAAGGCTTTCATTAAGTTAGAACCGTGTAAATCTCCAGAGGCTTCTCCTGCAATTATGTAATATTTCATGTTGGTTTTTTTGAATGTGCTAAAGTTGTAATTCCGCATTAGCGTTAACTTCGCAAAGATAAGATTTTAAACAATTAATGTAGAAATTGCCAGTACAATCACCGCTAAAATTACGCCTCGTGCCATAAATTCTTTATTTCTTTTTAATAAAATGGCAAAAACAGCAAGATCAAGTAATGTTCCTAAAGTGATTATTTTTCCAAGATATCCATACTCTTTCATGACATGAATTCCAGAAGAAACATCAAAAGTGGTAAAAAAAGTGATGAATAAATAACTTCCTAAAAGTGCTGTAAAAATTCCGATTATAAAACCGATTGCTATTTCTTTAATCATTTAATTTCCAAGTGTTAAGTTGCTGAATTGAGTGATGAGCCGTTAAGTCGAATTGAACAGGAACTACAGAAACATATCCATTTTCTAATGCCCATTCGTCTGTATCTTCGCCTTTGTCTTCATTGACAAATTTTCCGGCAAGCCAGTAATAATCTTTTCCAAAAGGAGTTTGTCTTTTGTCAAATTTTTGTGCGTAATATGCTTTCGCTTGACGACAAACTTTAATTCCCTTTATTTCAGATTCTTTTAATTTCGGAAAATTGACATTTAAAACAACTCCAGGTGGCAGTTTATTAGCTAAAGTTTCCAAAGCTATTTTTTTTACGAAAGATTTAATTTGTTCAAAGTCAGCATTCCAGTCAAAATCTAATAAAGAAAATCCAATCGATTGAATGCCTTCTATTCCTGCTTCTACAGCGGCGCTCATTGTTCCTGAATAAATTACATTTATAGAAGAGTTAGAGCCGTGATTAATACCCGAAACACATAGATCGGGTTTGCGTTTTAAAATTTCATTCACAGCCAATTTTACACAATCTACAGGCGTTCCAGAACAGCTGTACTCTGCAATTGCATCGCCATCTTTCGAAATTTTATCTAAAAATAAAGTGTTGTTGATTGTAATGGCGTGTCCCATTGCACTTTGAGGTTTGTCTGGCGCAACGACGATAACTTCGCCGATGGTTTCCATAACACTTATTAGCGCTCTAATTCCAGGGGCTAAAATACCGTCATCGTTAGTGACAAGTATTAATGGTTTTTCGGCTTTCATTTTATGAATATTATGTGTAATTTTAACAATTGTAAGATTTTAAAAACAAATGTAGTGACAGATTCTTTGAGATAAGTCACAAATATTGTAAAATTTGTCAACTAATTTAAAGAACTTTTTTGCGAATTAAACATTTTTATATCTTTAACAAAAAATTATCGTGACGTTAGCTATCGTGGCATAGTTTTTAACGTAACTTAGATAAAAAAATTGATGAATGCTATTATAAAGTTTATGAAAAGAAATTATAAGATAATTATAGCCGTGTTGTGCTTATCGCTGACATTATTCGCTTTTAAGATGAATGCCGATAGGACAATCGATCCGGATCCGAACAGAGATAAAACACTTTTAGAATTATTAGCATTTGTTATTGAAAAAGGACATTACAGCCCTGCAGAAATAAATGATGAATTTTCAAAAGGTATTTTTAAGGATTATATTGATGCATTAGACCCTTCAAAAAGGTTTTTCCTTCAATCTGATATTGATGAATTTAAGCAATATGAATTAATGCTTGATGATCAATTTTTGAATAAAGATATCACGTTCTTCAATCTTACTTATACAAGATTGATGAAACGTATGGAAGAAAGTAAAAAACGTTACAAAACGATTTTAGCACAGCCTTTTAACTACAATGTTGATGAGACTTTTAATGCTGATTACGAGAATATTCCGTACGCAAAAAATCTTACTGAAATCAATGAAAGATGGAGAAAGCAAATTAAATTGTCGACACTTTCTTCATTGGTAACGAAACAAAAAATTGAAGAGGAAAAGAAGAAAAAAGATCCTTCATATAAAGAGAAAACTTTTGATGCTTTAGAAAAAGAAACGCGCGAAAGCTCTTTAAAATCTTTAGATGACAATTTTAGTGTTATAAAAGATTTAAATAGAGAATATTGGTTTTCTGTGTATTTGAATTCAATTATGGCTCGTTTTGATCCACACACAAGTTATTTTGCACCAGAAGAAAAAGACCGTTTTGATGTGAATATCAGTGGTAAATTGGAAGGTATTGGAGCTCGTTTGACTAAGAAAAACGACTTTACTCAAATTGACGAATTAATTTCTGGAGGTCCAGCCTGGAAAGGAAAACAGCTAGAAGCAGGTGATTTGATCTTGAAAGTTGCTCAAGGAAATGAAGAGCCTGTAGATGTTGTCGGAATGCGTTTAGACGATGTTGTTAAGAAAATTAAAGGACATAAAGGAACTGAAGTAAAACTTACAGTTAAAAAAGTTGATGGTTCTATTAAAGTAATTTCAATCATTCGTGATGTTGTTGAGATCGAAGAAACTTATGCAAAATCTAGTATTGTTGAGAAAAACGGTTTGAAATATGGAGTAATTTATCTTCCTAAATTCTATATCGATTTTGAAAACAAAGATGGTCGTGATGCAGGAAAAGATATCGCGCTTGAGGTAGAAAGATTGAAAAAAGAAAATATAAACGGAATTGTTTTAGACGTTCGTGATGACGGTGGAGGATCTCTTTCTACAGTAGTTGATATTGCTGGTTTATTTATCGAAGAAGGGCCAATTGTTCAGGTAAAATCTGCTGGTAAAAAGAAAGAAGTTTTATACGATAAAGATAAAAAAATCGAATGGGACGGTCCGTTAGTAATTATGGTAAATAGTTTCTCTGCTTCGGCATCTGAAATTTTAGCTGCTGCAATTCAGGATTACAAACGTGGTGTAATTATTGGAAGTAAACAAACTTATGGTAAAGGTACTGTTCAAAATGTATTAGACTTAAATCAATTTGTGCGTAATGCAAATTACGGAGACCTTGGAGCTTTGAAAATTACAGGTCAGAAGTTTTACAGAATTAATGGAGGTTCTACTCAATTAGAAGGTGTTCATAGTGATGTAGTTATGCCAGATCGTTATGCTTACCTAAAAATGGGAGAAAGAGATATTGATAATGCAATGCCTTGGGATAAAATTGACCCGGCAGATTACACAACTTGGACTTCTAGTGAAAACTTTAATAAAGCGATTTTAAACAGTAAAAATAGAATTGCTCAAAATGCTCAATTCAAATTGATTGAAGACAATGCAAAATGGATTGATGTAAAAAATAAAGAAAACACATACAGCTTGAATATTAAGAGTTTTAAAGAAACTCAAGAGCAAGTTGAAAATGAAGGAAAAAAATACAAACCAATTTCTGATTATAAAAATAATTTAGTTTTCAAATCTCTTCCATACGAAGATGCTGAAACAGCTAATGATGCGGCTTTAAAGGAAAAAAGAGATGCTTGGCACCAAGCTTTATCTAAAGATGTTTATGTTGAAGAAGCTTTAAATGTTTTGGATGATTTGCAAACAAAAGGATTGGTGAAAAATAACGTTTCTCCTAAAATGAAAAAGGATAAATTGGTAAAGTCTTAAGTTCTAAAGGAATTTAATTTGTTTAAAAACGCTCTATAAATTTTAATTTATGGAGCGTTTTTTTGTAAGTTTAACTTCTTAAAAAAGTTATTATGAAAGGTTGTTTTAGTTTACTACTGCTGGTTTTTACTCTGTTTTCGTGCAAAAAAGAAAATGCAGAAATTAATGAAAATATAACTAAAGAAGAAGTTGTTTCTTTTAAAGGAAATTCGACAACGAAAGATTCTTTATACACATTTGCTTATCTTCCGACTTCGACAACCAAACAAATTGTAAAGCATAAATATTATACGCTTTCTTATAATGAAAAATTCGAACAGGCCGAATGGGTTGCATACGAATTGAAAAAGGAATATTTAAAAAATAACGATTTTAAAAGGCCTTATTTTATTGAAGATCCAAAAGTAACTACAGGTTCTGCCGATTGGAGAAATTACAAAAAATCTGGTTATGATAAGGGACATCTTTGTCCAGCTGGAGATATGGAATTCAGTAAAGAGGCTTATAATGATACATTTTACACTTCGAATATTTCCCCTCAGAAAAAAGAATTTAATGCCGGAATTTGGAATAGAATAGAGCAAAAGACGCGTTATTGGGCAGAGAAATATAATGATATTTACGTCGTAACAGGTGGAATTGCGAAAGATTCAGATAAAAAAATAGGAACAGAAGAAGTTGCTGTTCCTAAATATTTCTATAAAATTGTTTTGGCTAAATCTGGAAAAGAACACAAAGCAATTGCATTTTTGGTTCCAAACGAAAAAAGCGACAAATCTATTTACGATTTCGTAGTTCCGATTGAGACTTTAGAAAAAATGACTGGAATTGATTTCTTTCCGAACCTTAAAAACTTAAAAAGTAGTAAGGACTTTTAAATCGGCAATCGTTTCTGTTGGGTTTTCGGCTCTAAAAACGAAACTTCCAGCTACTAAAACATCTGCTCCGGCTTCGACTAATTGTTTGGCATTTTTGCTGGTTACACCGCCGTCAATTTCAATTAATGTTGATGCGTTTTTGCGTGTAATCAAAGCTTTTAGTTTTTTTACTTTATCGTAAGTGTTTTCTATGAATGATTGTCCGCCAAATCCTGGATTCACGCTCATAATGCAAACCACATCAATATCATTAATAACGTCTTCTAATAAATCGACATTTGTATGAGGGTTCATTGCTACTCCAGCTCTCATTCCTTCTGCTTTAATGGCTTGAAGTGTTCTATGTAAGTGCGTGCAAGCTTCGTAATGCACCGTTAAGCCATTCACGCCTAAATCGGCAAAAGTTTTTATATAGCGATCAGGATCAATAATCATTAAATGTACGTCAATATATTTTTTGGCGTGTTTTGAAATAGCTTCCAAAACTGGCATTCCAAAAGAGATATTAGGTACAAAAACTCCGTCCATAATATCGATATGAAACCAATCAGCTTGACTGTTATTAATCATTTCGACATCGCGCTGTAAATTTGCGAAATCGGCTGCAAGAACAGAAGGAGCAATAAATGTATTTTTCATTTTAGTGTTGTTTTATAGCAAAGATAAAGTTTAACCGCAAAGTGCGCTAAGATTTTACGCAAAGTTCGGAAAGTTTTTTCTTTATTTTAAAAGTATACAGAGAACACAAAGCTTTGTAAACTCTCTATTCTTGAAGAATCTCAAACAAAAAACTTTGCGAACTTTGCGAAAATTCTTAGCGTGCTTTGCGTTAAAAAAATTAAACAAAGAAAAATAAAAAACTCCGGTAATCAGCCGGAGTTTCAATCATCAATCAAAAAACGAACAGTCAATCAAACTGTTGTTTACCGTAAAATTCCAATTTTAAAATAACCAAATCCCAGTTAGATTGGAATTTGGAATTTTAAATATTGAAATTTAATATTGTTTATCCTAAATAAGTTTTAAGGATTTTACTTCTAGAAGTGTGTTTCAATCTACGGATTGCTTTTTCTTTAATTTGACGAACACGCTCACGAGTTAAGTCGAAAGTTTCTCCAATTTCTTCAAGAGTCATTGGGTGCTGATCGCCAAGACCAAAATACAAACGTACAACATCTGCCTCTCTTGGAGTTAGTGTTTCTAAAGAACGTTCGATTTCAGTACGAAGAGATTCGTGAATTAATTCTCTATCAGGATTTGGAGATTCTCCAGAACGCAATACGTCATAAAGGTTAGAATCTTCACCTTCAACAAGAGGTGCATCCATAGATAGGTGACGTCCAGAGTTTTTCATAGACTCTTTTACGTCATTTACTGTCATGTCAAGTTCTTTTGCAATTTCTTCAGCAGAAGGCGGACGCTCGTTAGATTGCTCTAATAATGCGTACATCTTGTTGATTTTATTGATAGAACCAATTTTATTTAATGGTAAACGTACAATACGAGATTGTTCAGCTAAAGCTTGAAGAATCGATTGACGAATCCACCATACAGCGTAAGAAATGAATTTGAAACCACGAGTTTCATCAAAACGTTGAGCTGCTTTAATTAAACCTAAGTTTCCTTCATTAATTAAATCCGGAAGAGTTAATCCTTGATTTTGATATTGTTTAGCCACAGATACTACGAAACGTAGGTTGGCTTTTGTTAGTTTTTCTAAAGCTCTTTGATCACCAGCCTTTATTCTTTGTGCTAATTCTACCTCTTCATCAGCGGTAATTAGGTCAACTTTTCCAATTTCTTGTAGATATTTATCTAACGATGCAGTTTCACGATTAGTTACCTGCTTGGTGATTTTAAGTTGTCTCATGTTGTTGTCTCCCTATTTTTTAAAGTGTACAAATGGTTATACGTAAAGAGTGTCAAAAAAGTTACAATTAATTAGAAAAAAAATAAAAAAAAACTCCAAAGCATTGATGCAGTGGAGTTTTTAAGAGGCATTATTTTGAATTTTAATTTGATGAGATGTCTTTTATTTCAATATAATCTTTAATTGAAACGGGATTTCCTTTCTCTGTAAAACCTTCCATGCTGATTTCATAAGTTCCAGAAAGATCAGAAGTGAAAAAAGTTATAGATTTTCCGTTGCTAAAATCTAATTCTGGATTCCAAAATAATTGACTTCTGTAATCTGGAATTCTTTCATATTTGGCGCTATCAGCGTAATCAGCTTTATAATATGATTTTTTTAATGATGGTCTTAAAAGTGCTGGTTTTAAGATATAATTTTCTTTTTGTGGACTAACATAATTACCTTCTTCGGTAATAATACTAACTATTCCGTTAAAGACTTTTGGTCCAACATAATATCCTCCAGTTAGAACGTTGATACTACGTACATTGTCCATGTTGTACGTAAAAAGTTCGTTTACATTTTGGAGCATTAAACCATCAATAATAACTAATGCTGGTTCTGGAGACTGAAACGTTGTACTGTAATCTACCACATGTAGACTATAATTTTTGCCATTTTGTTTATAAGAAACTACTGTCGCAATTTCGATGATGGTTTCTTTTAAAGTAGGAAATCGGGTAAAATCTTTAAGATTATACTCCTTTGCAAGTGGTGAATAAAACGGATCTATTTTTTCTGGTTTTATAATGCTATCTGTTTTGTTCAAATAATAAGCATTTTCAATTTGACTAGCAATTGATCGTTCTAGCAATGTTTCTTTAAATTCAATTGGTAATCTAAAATTAGGCTGAAATGACAGTTTGTAATATTCTGGCTCATTCATTTTGTCTAATTCTATAGTGAAGCTTTCTTTTTGTTCTCCTAAAACTTGTAAAACAGTTTCATTGCCAACATAATTTTTATCTAAATTGAATGTAAAATGACCTGCAGCATCTGTTTTTACTACTTTAAAAGCAAATGATTTTCCTGTTAGAGATAAAGCCACGTTGATGTTTTGAACACTTGAAGAATTGTCTTTAGGAATAATTCTACCAGAAATCATTTCTCCACGAAGTTCTGGAAGAATTATTTTCTCTTTTGTATTTAAAGTTTCAATGCTGCCAGAGTTTTTATAGAATTCGCTGGCAGTTGGCTGTTTTGTAAAAGACAAATTGTCTATTTTTCTAACAGAAAGAGAATAATTTCCTTTTTCTGGAACTGCATTCGCGGAAGCAATTTCTAAAACAACTTTTTCTCGATTTGAAAAGGTTTTTTTATTTACGTTTATTTTGAAATTGTTGTCTACTAGCTCTTCTTTATTAATAGGTGATGCTGTCAGTAGAATTGCTTTTTCTGATGTAGTATTTACTGTAGTGTTTTTATCTTTTACGACATTAGTCTCAGCAACCTCATAAGGATTTATGATTTTTACATCTGTTTGGAAGATTTTAGAAGTAGACGAATTTAAAGTCCAATTGGTGTATCCTATCAGTTTATAATTTCCTGTTTTTACTGTCGTTGGAATGAAAAAATCTCCCGATGCGCTACTGTTTTCTAAACGTAATTTGTTTTTAAAAACAACATTGCTGTGACTATCTACAAGTTCTACATAAGCTATTTTGCTAATTGTACTTGGCGTTTTGTCTGTATTTTTTAAGCAATAGATTTTGTATAATAAAGTTTCTCCAGAAACAAATGTGGTGGCATTTGCATGGATAAATAAGGTTTCATTTAGAGAAACCTCTTGAGCTACAATCTGTTTTGTATTGATAAGCAATATCAATAATAAAAGGTATTTTATTCTTTCCAAAATGAAGGTATTATATTAGACGCAAATGTTGTACAATCTCCACAAGCAGCCTCTACCATCGTAAAGGTTGCAGATCCTTCGCCGGCTATATAGGTAATGGCGTTGTTTTGTATACCAGAAATTAAAAGAGGTCCATCGCAGGGAGGATCTGTGTTAAGTTGAAAACAATATCTATATGAAATATTTTCACACGGGTTCAAATACGCTGGAGTATTTGTTGGCGGAAATAAATCGGTGTAATTAAAAAAGATTCTTTGGGATGAAACTGATGTGACATCAAAATAGCCTATCACTTTTTCGTCTACATTACTGGTACATCTTATATTGCCCGAAAGTACTCCTGGCTGTTTTGGCGATAAAACACTAGAAGAAGTTGCCATTTCTTTCATGATTTTATGAAAAGAATAAGCTTCTTGATTTTCTACATATTGTCTCACTAAAATGCTATATCTCTGAGCAATGATGTAATCATCTTCTCTGATGAATCTTACAGGAAAATTAACGCGATCTTCAGTTAAATTGTTTGTAGAAGTAACGATTATGTCTGTATTCTTTTTGGTCGCATAACAGACTTTTTTGTTCGGATCGTTATCTTCTCGCACAGATATTGATTGTGGTCCTGTAACGATAGCTCTTTCAGAAGACCATTTTGGAGCTACAATTTTATAAGTTTCTTCATATTCATATCTATAATATTTTGAAGTTCTCGTTGGGTCGTAGCTATTTACATTAATTTGAACGCCAAGTCCTTCTTTGTCTTTTGTAACAGCAGTTGGAACAATTTCGGTAATCTGACTTACTGTTGTTAAAGTTTGATTCGATGATTCATATACTTTACCGTCTTTAGTTTTCACTTCTAAGTGATATTGTCTTCCAGCAAGGGCTTGGAACTCTGTTTCAGAAACATATCTATCAGATTGCTCTACGAAGTTGTATTGATTGTTAAGATTATCTTTTACAATAACTGTCGCTCCGGATACAGTAGTTATTCCTTCATCTTCAAAACGAGCAGTTTTAGTAATCTTTATTTCTTGTTTTTTAAGTTCATTAGTTATCGTAGCTTCAATAACTATAGCTTCTTCGTAAGTATTGGTCTGTAAATTATAAGTTTCTGTACAACTACTAATCAATAAGCTTAATAGAAGTAAAAGAATAATTTTACTTGAGTATTTGGTTTTTATAGCTTTTTGATACATTTTTTAAAATTTAAAATTATAAGTTATACTTGGAACAGGAATTGAGAAAATAGATGTTTTATAAGCTTTTACCTGTCCGCTCTCTGTTGCAAAATAAATTGAGTAAGGATTATTTCTGCCTAAGACATTGTAAACAGAAATGTTCCAGAAACTATGCGCCAGCTTTTTAATTTTATGATTCCCTTCAATGTTAATTCCGATGTCTAGACGAATGTAATCTGGAATTCTGTATTTATTTCTATCACTATATAAAGTGTATTCTGCATTTCCATATTGATAAGTTCCGATAGGATACGTAATTGGGCGTCCTGTTTGGTACATGAAATTAGTAGAAATACTATAACGCTTTGTAAATTTATAATTTAAAACAGTGCTTAAATCATGCGGTTTATCAAAATTAGCAGGGAAGAAGTCGCCATTATTAATTCTTTCAGAATCAAATTTACTATCCAGTTTTATAAGTGTTCTAGAATAAGTATATCCAATCCATCCATTTAATCTACCAACATCTTTTCTAAGTAAAAATTCTACTCCATAAGCTTTTCCATCGCCTTGCAACAGCTGCGTTTCTATAGCTTCATTTAATAATAGATTTGCGCCAACTTTATAATCCATTATATTTTTGGATGTTTTGTAATATCCTTCTAAGCTAAGTTCAATTTCATCGTCAAATATGTTTTTGTACAAACCAAGAGAATATTGTTTACCGCTTTGAGGTTTTACATTCGTATTAGATAATGTCCAAGTGTCTGTTGGAGATTGTGTGGTGTTGTTTGATAAAAGATGAATATATTGTCTCGTTTGATCAAAACTTGCCTTTATAGAAAAGTCTTTTCTGAAAAAATAACGAGCAGAAATACGAGGTTCTATTCCTCCGTAAGTTTTCATTACTTCAAAATTTCCATAGTGTTTTGTGTCAATAAGCGTTCCTTCATTTAGTGGAGCATCATCTTCATAAATATGCTGATTGGCTTCTCCTAAAGCAGCATAAAAAGAATAGCGCAATCCTAAATCAATTTCTAATTTATCATTCAATTTAAAGTTATCTGCGATAAAAATAGCCGATTCTAAACCTTTCTCTTTATCAATATTAATTGGAGCTAACAGTGATTCAGGGTCTTTAGGATTTTGATAACCAGGATTTACATTGTACAATTTACTTGATATTCCATAGTTGATGTTATGCTTTTCATTATAAGCATAATTGAATTTCATCATCACCTGCGTTTCATTGATTTTATATCCAAAATCAAAAGCATTTACATCACGACTATCGTAGTCGATATTGAATCGATATTCGCTATTAGTGAAGATTAAAGATGATTTGTTTTTTTTATCATATGTGTGATCCCATTTCGCAGAAATAAGTCGGTTGCTGTATTTGTACAAAGAATCCGAACTTATTCTAAAACGGTCTTTACTGTAATAAGCAGTTGCTTCTACAGCGTTATTTTTGTTTATCGTATTGTTGTATTTCAAGAAAACATCATAAAATCCAGCTTCACTATTTTTTAAATCTTCATCGTCTAAAGATTTTAAAATCCAGTCAGAATAAGTTGCTCGAACTCCAGCAAGAATACTTGATTTGTTTTTCTGAATTGGCAATCCTACCGTAATATTAGTGGTTATAGGTCCAACAGAACCTTCTCCAGAAACCTTTTCGGCATTACCATTTTTGGTACTAATATCAAAAACAGAAGACAAACGCCCTCCAAAATCTACAGGAATACTTCCTTTATAAATATCTGCTTTTTTGGTAACATAAGGATTTATCGCAGAGAAGAAACCTAAGAAATGTTGCGGATTATAAAGTACAGCATTGTTCAAAAGAATCAAATTCTGATCTTCTTTACCGCCTCGAACATTAAATCCTGCAGAACCTTCGCCAGTAGTTTTGATTCCTGGAAAAGTAGTCGCAATTTTAAAAAGATCACGTTCTCCAAGTATCAGAGGGACATTTTTTACCGCTTCGATATCAATAGATACTAAACCGGAAACAACAGTTTCGGTAATTCTTTTTCCTCTTTTTTTAATGACAACTTCGTCCAGCTGGTTTCTGTCTTCGTGAATCTCAAAATCAAGAGTTCCATCATTATAGACCATTACGGTCTGCACTTTCTTTTTGTAATTAATTGATTTTATTTCTATAACATTAATTCCAATAGGCATTTGAAGGCTGTAATGTCCTTCATTGTCACTAACGGTGCTAATGTTTTTATTGCGTATTTTGATGTTGACATTAGATTCAGGTTTGTTAGTCGCAACATCTCTAATGTAACCAGATAAAACGCTGGTTTTTTTATCCGTAATATCAGACTCCTTGCCAATAAATATGATGCTGTTATTTTTCTTAGAACTGATACTATTTAAAGAATCATACTGCTGATAAAAAACAGGATTCTGAGCTCTTCTGCTAATTTGATTGGCAGAATCATTGGCTTCAGGGAAATAATTTGCAGGCAATTTGTCATGAATGCTGCTATTACTCGTTAAGATTACTTTCTTTTTTAAAACAAAAAAATTGAGATTCGTATTGGTGAATATTTTGCTTAAAATTTCATCAATAGAAACATCTTTATAACTGGCAGTATATAGCGTTTTGTTGGCTTTTATCCATTCTGAATCGAAATAAAAACGGTAAGATGATGATTTTTCAATAGTTTGAATAACAGTCGTCAAGTCTGCGTTTTTCAATTCGATTGATAACTTCTCATCGGTATTTTGAGCAAAAAGGAGTTGATTGTAAATAAAGGCAAATAGAATAAGTAGAAATTTTCTCATATGGTTTATTTTTCTGTAAGTAATAGAGATGCATTGATGTGTTTAAGTAAATTGATCATAAACTGATCATTGTCTGATTTTCTAATCCCTCTATTCATTGCATAAAAATCATTAATCTGTTTTTTTTGGTTTGGAAATATTTTTAGAATTTCACTTTTGCTATTACTAGTATAATAGGTGTTTTTGTAAAAAATAAAATAAGTATTGCTTTCGATAAAATTGGAATATACTTTATTGTCAACCGTTTTATTTTCAAGTTTTTTGAAGTGTTTGATATAGAAATTAAAGCCTTCTCTAAGAGCTGTAACTTCATAATAACCAGTAGTTAGTTCTGGTAATGGCGAGACTTTTTTATTTAGATTGACAAAGTTTCTACCATTTATAGTAAAAGCGCTTGTTTTGTCTTGAATCAAAGAAATGCTAGAGTATTTAGATTCTCCATGCGGGCTAAATATCAATTCATCTTTGTACAGGCCATATTTTAGGTTTACATCAAAATAGGTTTGTCCTTCATAGGTCACCGAACCTTTTCTGAAATCATTCGAAATATAATACATATTATTGCCATCAATTGTATTATAAGGGTCTTTGTAGGCGTAACCATTGCTGATGCCTAAATTTTCTATGCCAACTGTATTGTCAAATAAATTGTGTATTGATTGTTCTTTAGCGTTTTGGCTGTATAAATTGGAAATGTTTAAGAATAATCCAAATATTGCTATAAGGATGTACTTTTTTTTGTGATTTTTCAAGGAATATTCTGTTTTTGGATTGATGTTTCCAAATGTATTAAAAATATATTTTAAAAAGCGAACGGTAAATGTTAAAATGTAATAAAAAAGTGATATTATTTAATTGAAAAAGCTTGATTTTGCTGTATAAATAAGTTAAACGCTGTTAAATGATGGTTAAGAAAACAGGGTTTTTAAAATAGTAAATCTACTTGTGAATTTATCTTTTCTATATAATAATCTATTTTTCTAATAGCTCTATTAAAGAAAAGATTTTGCTCTTTAATACCCGATTTTCCGAGTGGAATAGAGTTGATAATCTGCTGTTTAAAAAACTGATGCACATTTTTACAGCTTTCTTCATTGTCTGTAATAAAATAGCCTAAAAGCGTGTAAGGGACAAACATTGTCAGTTTGTTATCAGTCTCTATAAGCATGTTATTGTTGAGTAAAATAAGTTCGTTATAGTAAATAGAAAACGTATCATTAGACTCGTTGCATTTTGTTCTTATTAAGTTGATAATTCTTTTTAAATCAATACAAAGTGCATTGGCATTTTTTAGATTTAAGAGCCCAGCTTCATAAAAATAAAGAATTTGCTGTAAACTGCTGTTTATGGTTGTGTCGTTCCAGACTTCGTTTACGATTGTAGTTTCGTAGATTTTTTTTAGTTTTTGCATGTATTCTGTAAAAGATTCATCAATTACAAAATTCTCAAATGCTACTTTCTTTTGACTTGAATTTAAAAGGTTAAGCCATACAAAAGCTTTAAATTTTGATAAAATAGTGCCGTCCATAAAATAGAATAACGGAATATCTTTTGCTGAATAATAAAGCTCTGTTTTCTTGTTTTTTGTAAGCAATTCGATATTTTCAGCAGAAGATTTGAAATACTGAAGCATGTCTTTTAAATTCTCTATTTCAATTGTTTTTTCTACAATCACTTTTTCTTTATTAGAAAATAAATGATCCAACGAAATATTAAAATGACCAGCCAGTTTAATTGTTTCGTCTATAGAAAATTTACTTTTTCCAGAAATTCTTCGATGCGAGGCGTCGTAGCTGATTTCTAAAACTCCAGCAATTTTATCTATCAATGAAGTAGAGTCTGAAATTTTCTGTCTAATTGCTTTTAAAAATAAATCTTGCGTTTTCATATTTTGCGATAATCGCAAATATAAGAAAATGTTTTATTGGTTTACGCAAATTGAAATGCGATAAATGCAATAGGTTTGCTTTGTAATTTTAAAAAGATATTTTTATGAAAGCTAAATATTTTAATAAATCTGAAGAAGAAAAACTCTTCTTTTCTACATTAAAGAAACGAGTTTATGAACAGCTTCAAGGGAGAATTATTTCTTATGGAGATGCCAGATTTTGGTTTAAAGGCCTGTTTTGGACATTCGTTTGTTATTTATCATACATTGCACTTTTTTCGGATTCTATAAGTAAAATGAGTTTTTGGCTGCTGTATGTTGTTTTTCAATTATCTGGATTGTTAATAGGATTTAGTTTTGGTCATGATGCTTCGCATAATACGGCTTTCAAAAATAAAAAAGCAAATTCGGTTCTGCATTTTCTTAGTTTTCTAACCGTCGGAATTGATCCGTTGCTTTGGGGATTAAGGCATATACGATCGCATCATTTATATGCTAATGTAGAGGGAAGTGATGTAGATATTGATAAAAATCCTTTCTTGAGATTGGGGCCAACACATACTTGGAAGCCCATGCATAAATATCAAGTCTATTATGCACCTTTCGTTTATATGTTTACTTTATTGCATTCAGTTTTTATGAGTGATTGGGTGTATTTATTTTCAAACGAATATGATTGGATGAAACGAGGAGTTCCAAAGACGGAATTATATTTTAGATTTCTATTATATAAAATGATTTATTTTTCTCTGGTTTTAATTCTTCCTATTTTGTTTTCTCATTTTGATTGGAGCTTTGTCGTTTTGAGTTACTTTACTGCCAGTGCTTTTACGTCAATGGTTTTTATCATCATGTTGGTAGGAACACATTTTTTTGACGGCGCAGATTATCCAGAACCCGAGGGAGAGTTTTTAGAACATACTTGGGCAGTTCATCAGCTTCATACTAGCTGTGATTGGAATGCAGATAAAAGTTGGGCTAGATTTTTAAGCGGAGGTTCAAATTGTCATGCGGCACATCATCTCTTTCCAAATATATGCCATACAAACTATAGTGAGATAAATTCGATAATAGAAGAAACAACAAAAGAGTTTAAGCAGCCATATCATCATAAAACCTTGTTTAAAATGATGTTTTCTCATTTTACGCATCTCCACAAAATGGGTAATCCACAAAATTAAATTATAAAACGAAAAACCCCAATTCAAATTTTGAATTGGGGTTTCCTATGAATAAACCTTTAGTAAACTAAGATCTGATTACTCTTTTTTCTCCTCACGTGGAGGTCTTGGAACAAGCGCTTTTTTAGACACTTTTTCTTTTTTCGTTTTAGGATCAATTCCTAAGTATTTCACTTGGAAAACATCTCCCATTTTAACTACGTCAGCAACATTTTCAGTACGCTCCCAAGCTAATTCAGAAACGTGAAGCAATACTTCGTTTCCTGGTGCAGCAGTATATTCTACTACAGCTCCGAAATCTAGCATTTTGATTACTTTAACTTCATAAGCTTCTCCCATTTGAGGTTTGAAAGTTAAAGCGTCAATTTTAGCCAATACAGTTTTGATTCCTTCTGGATCAGTTCCTAAAATTTCAACAACACCTTGTTCGTCAACTTCGTTGATAACGATAGTTGTACCAGTAGCTTTTTGTAATTCTTGAATTACTTTTCCTCCAGGTCCGATTAATGCTCCAATAAAGTTTCCAGGAATAGTTCTAGTAATGATTTTTGGTGCGTGTGCTTTTACGTCAGCTCTTGGAGTAGCGATTGTTTCAGTTAATTTTCCTAAAATATGCAAACGTCCATCACGAGCTTGAGCTAAAGCTTGCTCCATAATGTCATAACGTAAACCATCAATTTTGATATCCATTTGACAAGCAGTGATACCGTCAGCAGTTCCAGTTACTTTAAAGTCCATATCTCCTAAGTGATCTTCATCTCCTAAGATATCAGACAATACAGCAAATTTCTCTCCATCTGTAATCAATCCCATAGCGATGCCAGAAACTGGTTTTGTCATTTGAACTCCAGCATCCATTAAAGCCATTGTTCCAGCACAAACTGTTGCCATAGAAGAAGAACCATTAGATTCTAAAACTTCAGAAACAACACGAATTGTATAAGGACAATCTGCAGGAATCATATTTTTTAATGCTCTTTGAGCTAAGTTACCGTGACCAACTTCTCTTCTTGAAGTTCCTCTAAGTGGTTTTGCTTCACCAGTAGAGAAAGGAGGGAAGTTATAGTGTAAGTAGAATTTCTCTTCACCTTGTTCAGAAGGAGAATCGATTTGGTTAGCTTCTCTAGAAGTTCCTAAAGTTACTGTAGCCAAAGCTTGAGTTTCTCCACGTGTAAATAAAGATGATCCGTGAACTCTTGGTAAATAATCAGTTTCACACCAGATTGGTCTGATATCTGTAGTTTTTCTACCATCTAAACGAACACCTAGTTCTAAAACAACGTTACGAACAGCTTCTTTGTTCGTTTTGTAGAAATATTTACCAACTAAGCCTGCTAAATCTGCATTTTCAGCATATTCTTCTTCAGTAAATAAAGCTTTTGCTTCTTCTTTAACAGCAGCAAATTTTTCGCCTCTTTCAGCTTTTCCAGAAGCTTCTTGCGCAATTGCGTAGCATTTGTCGTAAGCAGCAGCTTTTACTTTAGCATAAACAGCTTCGTCTTCAATTTCTCCTTCGTAAGTTCTGTATTCTTGAGAGCTAAGTTGTGCTCTTAATCGTTGTTGCGCTTCAATTTGAACTTTGATCGCCTCGTGAGCAAATTTAATAGCCTCGATCATTTCAGCTTCAGAGATTTCTTTCATCTCACCTTCAACCATTGCAACAGAATCCATAGATGCACCGATCATCATGTCGATATCAGATTTTTCTAATTCTTCTCTGCTTGGATTGATTACTAATTTTCCATCAATACGAGCAACGCGTACTTCTGAAATTAAGTTGTAAAATGGAATATCTGAAACAGCTAATGCTGCAGATGCAGCTAAACCAGCTAATGCGTCTGGCATAACAGTTTCGTCATGAGACATTAACTGAATCATAACTTGTGTTTCAGCATGGTAATCGTCTGGGAAAAGTGGACGCAATACACGGTCAACTAATCTCATTGTTAATATTTCGCTATCACTTGGACGTGCTTCTCTTTTGAAGAAACCACCAGGAAAACGACCTGCTGCTGCGAATTTTTCGCGATAATCTACCGTTAATGGTAAAAAGTCAACACCAGGATTTGATGTGCGAGCTGAAACTGCTGTTGCAAGAATCATAGTATCGCCCATTCTAACTACTACAGAACCGTCAGCTTGTTTTGCTAAACGACCTGTCTCGATTGTGATGCTTCTGCCATCACCTAAATCGATTTTTTCTACAAATAATTGTGGAATCATAAATTTTTTCCTTTTTGATTATACAATGGGTTTTAGTTGTGTTGTAGTTGTTGTGTGTAGTTGTTGTTATCTAAAACCCAATGAAAAACCAAACTTTTTTTCTTGTAATAGTATGCGTGTAATGTAAAAACAAAAAGAGGCACTTTCGCACCTCTTTTCTATATTGATTATTTTCTGATATTCAATACTTTGATAATCTCACGATATCTGTTAATCTCTTTCTTTTTCAAGTAATCAAGTAACGCTCTTCTTTTACCTACTAATAGTACAAGAGAACGCTCAGTGTTGTAATCGTGACGATTTTTTTTCAAGTGTTCAGTTAAGTGAGCAATTCTGTAAGTGAACAATGCAATTTGACCTTCTGCGCTTCCAGTGTTTGTTGCACCACCGTGTTGTGCGAAAATCTCTTCTTTCTTTTCTTTAGTTAAATACATTCCAATATTATTTTAAATGATTTTTATGTATGTCAATACAACTTTTGTAAGACGGGTGCAAAATTAGATTAAAAAAACAAAAAAATCAAACAAAAATAAAAGAATCTTAAAATAGCATGTCGATTTTTATTTTCTGAACAATTCTAAGTTTCTCTCGTCTTAATTTGAAACGGTTATTGGAATTGAATATAATACTCTTACTGGTACCCCTCTTTGTTGTCCAGGAATCCAGTTTTCGTAACTAGTAACAACTCTTATAGCTTCTTCGTCAAGCCCGTAACCTAATGATTTTAGAATTTTTG
Source organism: Flavobacterium notoginsengisoli (assembly GCF_014207905.1). Classification (GTDB taxonomy): domain Bacteria; phylum Bacteroidota; class Bacteroidia; order Flavobacteriales; family Flavobacteriaceae; genus Flavobacterium; species Flavobacterium notoginsengisoli_A. The sequence goes on from NZ_JACHLB010000001.1 coordinate 1,055,098, forward strand.
GTTCAACAATTTTTCCGTCTCTTTCAATTACAAACTGAACAACTACTCTTCCTGCTATTTTATTAATTTCTGCCGCTTTTGTTTTCGTAAAATTAGAACCAACAAATTGATAAAAATCATTAATTCCTTTTTGTGGAATTGGTTTTGATTCTAAAACATTATATCGTGTTTCTTTTCCAGAAGAATCTATAGTCTTCCCCGAGATAAATTTTCCTCCAGCATAAATATCGACATAACGGCGGTTGTTTTCTTCGTCGAAAATGTTCCATTCGCCATCCTTAAAGCCATTTTTTAAATTGCCTTTTCCTGAATGTGTTCCTTCTTCTTCATATGTGCCATTTCCTTTTTTTACGGTTTGCATGTTTTTAGAATTCCAAAAATCATAGATTTTTAAAGTATAAATGAATCCGTTTTCAGATTCAATATATTCCCCTTTCAATTTAGGTTTTCCGTTTTCATACCATTCCAGAAATGGTCCGTTTAGTCTTGATTTGACATAGTTTTCAACTCTTTTCTTCTTGCCATTTTCATAATAATGAACATATTCACCTTCTCTAGAAAAACCCTCTTTTGTTTTAGAATTTCCTTCCATTTCTAAAACGCCAGATTTATAATAATCTTTAATTTGATATAAATCTTTTTCTGTGTAATAATCTTTTATAACTCTATAAAAACTATGTTCGCCTTTGGAGGTTTCTTTTCCCTTTGAGTCATAATAAATGGTTTTGTCTGTTGTATTTTGTGAAAAAATCCAGATTGGAAAAATTATAAGAAGAAAGACAAATTTTTTTTTCATTGAAATGAATATGTTTTTAAGTTTTTTTATTTTGATTTTAGAGTTTTTTTACCAGTCTGTTTCTCGTTTAAAGAAGAATAAGAAGTCTTAATATTGTTTGCATCAATGCTAAATCCGGAAACGAGCATCCCTTTATCGTAATTATCGGTAAACGAAATGTTTTTAGAAGAATCATTTCCTTGCCAAACGCCTTGCTTTAAACCATTTTTTATCTCGCCTTTTTGAGTTACAAACCCAATGGTTTCTTCATATTCTCCATTTCCATCGGTTACAGTTTGAGTTTTGTCTGGATCCCAACAATTAAGAATTAAGAGTTGAGATTTTTTTGTTTTTGGATCCCACAAATTTTGTTTCTCCGATTTCTTATTTTGATTTTCGTACCAATTAATTTCTTTGCCAGATTTATGGTCTTCAACATAATTTATAACCGATTCTTTAGTGCCGTTTTTGAAGTAATAAATAAACTCTCCGTCTTTTTTCAAAACATCACGATCTAAAGTAGATCCTGTCATTTTCTTTCTTCCATTTTTGTAATAATCTGTTACAACATAACGCAAGCTTTTTTGAGAATAATTGGTAATGACTCTTGTGTAAGTATAGTTTTCTGGCTTGCATTCCTGATTTAAAGAATCTAAAAATATTTTTTTAGAAACCATATTAATTTGCGCAGAAAGGCTGACTGAAATAATCAGAAGCAAAAAGAGTAGGATGTTTCTTTTCATTCAGTTCTATTTTTTAAACTAAAAATAGGACTTCTAAAATAATTTAGCAACCTCTTGATTTACAAATTCTAAAAATCTTTCATCAGCTTCTGTAAAAGGATCGATAACATGACTGTCAATGTCAATTTGCCCGATATTTACTCCGTTTACAAAAAGAGGCACTACAATTTCAGATTTTACGGTCAAACTACAAGCAATATAATTGTCTTGTGCTTTAACATCTGGGACTACAAAATTGGCATTACTTTCTGCCACTTGTCCGCAAATGCCTTTTCCAAAAGGAATAACGGTATGGTCTGTTTCTGCACCAACATAAGGTCCTAAATGTAAAGTTTTAGCTTCATGATTGGCAAAGTAAAAACCAACCCAATTATAATAATCCACATTTTCATTTAGCAGTTGGCAGATTGCTAATAATTTTTCGTCTCTACTGTTTTCATTATCAGCAACAATGCTGCTTATCTTTGGTTGTAATTCTTGAAATGTCATAATGTAAAATTTTATACAAAAGTATTTAAAGCTAAACTCAAAAAATATATAAATTTGAAAAAAAAATCTCTTGAAAAAATATTTAGTTCAATTTAAGCCTTTCTTGATTTTTGTAAGCATCTTTTTTCTGACTTATATTGTCTTGACCATGCTTTATAAATTCTACTTAAATAGTTATGAAATCAATGATATTGATGGCATTTCCTTATTTGTTGGTAAAAATGTCGAATCATTATTGAAGATTTTTGATTATAATATTATTATTCAAAAAAGCTCTCAAAATCCATGGTTGGAGATTATCCTGAATAATTTGTTTTTAGCAAGATTAATTGAAGGATGCAATGCTGTAAGTGTCATGATTCTTTTTGTTTCCTTTGTCACGGCTTTTTCAGGAAAACCTAAGAAAACAATCTTATTCATTCTATTTGGAGTAGTTTCTATTTATATTTTGAATGTATTGCGTATTGCGCTATTGGTAGTACTTTTGTACAATTTTCCAGAAAACAACAAATTAGTTCATGATATTATATTTCCATTAGTTATATATGGTTATGTTTTTCTTTTATGGATTTTTTGGATCAATAGATTTTCAAAATATGCTAAATAAATTACTCGAAAATAAATTTAAACTTATTGGTGCATGTCTTATTGTGCTTGGTTTTGCATTGGTCAGAATGTTTGAGTTGCAGCTGTTTTATGATCCTTTTTTAAATTATTTTCAGAATGACTTTAAAAATTTGCCTTATCCGCAAGTCGATAAGTTGAAGCTTTTTTGCAGTTTGTTTTTTAGATATATCTTGAATTCGATTTTGTCATTGATTTTGATTTATGTGTTGTTTCAAAATCGTGATTTTTTAAAGTTTAGTGCACTGTTATATAGTCTGTTTCTCTTAATTCTTCTAATAGCATTTTTTATTGTTTTAGACTTTTTTCCAACTGCCAGCTGGCTTCTTTTTTATGTTCGAAGATTTATAATTCAGCCAATACTAATATTGCTATTTATTCCTGGATTCTATTATCAACTTCAAAATTCAAAAAAATAACATTTGTTTAAGTTTTTTTATAAATCCTTTTTGAATAATTTTGCGGTATGAATATTAAAAAGTGTACAGGTCTGTTTTTAGCGTTCCTTTTATTGGTTTCCAATATCGGGTTTGCTCTTGATGTGCACTATTGCGGAGGAAAAATTGCCTCTATTTCATTAAATACAACTTCAAAACCTGTAATTGAAAAAAAATGCTGTGGTTCTAAAGAGAAAAAGAATTCCTGCTGCAAAGACAAACATGTTCAGATTGAGAAAAAGTCTGAAAATGCAACACTTAAGTTTTTCTTTTTTCAATTTGATTTTCCTGCCGTAATACAGGAATATAAACCATTAGTTTTTGCTGCGGTATCTAGTTTTAAAACTAGACAAACGCTTTCGTATTATGCCGATGCAAATGCGCCCCCCTTATTCAAACTATATCATCAGTATATTTTCTATTCCTGATTTTAATGTTAAGATGCTGTGCAAGTCTTGGTCAAGACTTTGTACGTACATTTTGATTGTTTTTCATTTTGAAAAAACATCAAGAATGTAATTCTATTTCAACATTAAAATCATTTTTTATGCAAAAAAAAATAATGCTTTTTGCAGCGTTTTTGCTTTCTGTTTCTATGTTTTCACAAGAAGATTTAGAGGAAGTAAAAATCAATAAAAAGCAAAAAGGAATTAAAAAATCCTTTACAGTAACTGCCAATACATCTCTAATTACAAGCAAAGAATTGCTAAAAGCCGCTTGTTGTAATCTAGCCGAAAGCTTTGAAACTAATCCATCAATTGATGTTAACTTTTCTGATGCCTTAACGGGAACTAAACAAATCAAAATGCTTGGTTTGACAAGTCCTTATTTAATGATAACAGAAGAAAATATTCCTTCTGTTCGTGGAGCTTCTCAAGCTTATGGTTTATCATTTACGCCAGGAACTTGGATTGAAAGTGTTCAGATCACAAAAGGGGCGGGAAGTGTGATTAATGGTTACGAAAGCATTTCGGGACAGATTAACACAGAGCTTTTAAAGCCTCTTAGTGATATTCCATTTTTTCTGAATGCTTATGGCTCAACCGATTCTCGATTTGAATTAAATACCCATTTCAATAAAAAACTGTCTGACAAATGGGCAACAAGTTTATTTGTTCACGGAAATACTCGTGTCGCAAAAAATGACATGAACAATGATGGATTTCTAGATAATCCATTAGGAAAACAAATCAATGTTTTAAACCGTTATCAATATTATAATCCTGAAAGTGGTTTAGTAAGTTTTATCAATTTCAGATATATGAATGATAAAAAACAGACAGGAGAACTTGATTTTGATAAAGATCGTGATCGCGGAACTACAAATTATTGGGGTTCAGAAATTAATACCGAACGCTTTGATGTTTCAACTAAAATCGGATATGTTTTTAAAGATATGCCTTATCAAAGTATTGGTTTTCAAAATGCTTTTAATAGTCATAAACAAGATTCTTATTTCGGTTTAAATCAATACGATATAAAACAAAATAGTTTTTATTCTAATTTGATTTTCAACTCGATTATAAACAATACAATGCACAAGTTTACAACGGGATTGAATTTTAGCTATGATCAATATCAAGAATTTGTAAACTTAACAGATGTAAGCCGAATCGATAATTCAGTTGGTGCTTTCTTTGAATATACATACGATAACACCGATAATTTCAGTTTGGTTTTAGGAGGAAGGGTAGACAATCATAATCGATTAGGATTTTTTGTTACTCCAAGATTACACATGCGATACAATCCTTGGAAGAATGGAGTTGTGCGTTTTTCAGCAGGAAGAGGAAAACGTTCTGCGAATATTTTTGCCGAAAATCAGCAGCTTTTTGCAAGTTCAAGAACGTTTTCAGTTTTAGACTCAAATGGAAAAGTGTATGGATTAAATCCAGAAATTGCTTGGAATTACGGAGTAAGTTTTTCACAGAAATTCAAGATTTTTGGTAAAAATGCCGATGCAGGTTTCGATTTGTATCGAACAGATTTTCAAAATCAGGCAGTGGTTGATGTGATGCAGAGTCCACAGCAAGTTTTGTTTTATGATTTAAAAGGAAGTTCGTTTGCAAACAGCCTACAAGTTGAGTTTAATTATGAGTTGATTCATAATTTAAATTTAAGAACGGCTTACAAATATTACGATATTCAAACAGATTATTTAAGAGGTTCGTTTCAGCGTCCTTTGCAGGCAAAACATCGTTTTTTAGGGAATTTAGAGTATGAAACAACTTTAAATGATGATAAACAATGGAGATTTGATTTTACTTATAATTGGTCAGGAAAGCAGCAATTGCCTTACACGGCATCAAATCCTGTAGAAGATCAATTTCCAGATTTTTCACCAGCTTATGCAGTAATGAATGCACAAGTAACACGTGTTTTTTCTTCAGTTTTCGAAGTGTATATCGGAGGGGAAAATATTGGAAATTATAAACAAGAAAAAGCAATTTTAGGAGCAGATAATCCTTTTGGTCCTAATTTTGATGCGTCGGTTGCATACGCGCCTATTTTTGGTCAAATGTATTATGCGGGATTACGATTTAAGATTAAATAATAGTATTAACAACAATAAATATTTTAATAAAATGAATAAATTATTTTTAATAGCGATAATTACTTTTTTAGGATTTTCAGCTCAAGCACAAACTAAAAAGAACAAAAATTTAAAATATACAACAGAGGTAAACGGTAACTGCGAGCAATGCAAAAAAAGAATTGAAAAAGCAGCCTACGGAGTTCCAGGTGTAAAGACAGCAAGTTGGGATATCAGTTCTCATCAGCTTTCTGTTATTTTGAATGAAGAAAAAACTACTCCTCTAGACTTAAACAAAGCAATTGCCAAAGTAGGTCATGATACTAAGGAAGTTAAAGCTACAACAGAAGATTATGACAACTTGCATAGCTGTTGTAAGTATGTAAGAGAATAATTATTGCTTAAGCCCAAACCTTAGTTTGGGCTTTTTTTAATAGTTAATTTATGTTTAAAATACCGCATTTAATTGTAGTTAAAGTAAATTATTGTTACTTTCACAGACTTATAAAGATAACCAATCTCGTTTTATGAATAATTTTGAATGGACCCAGTTACTAAACCCTGAATTTTATATTACTTTAAGTGTCGGAGGTTTTCAAATTGGGTTGTTTATTGTGCTGTTTATAGTTTTTGCTGAAACAGGACTTTTTGCAGGTTTTTTTCTGCCTGGAGACAGTTTGCTTTTTTTAGCAGGTATTTACAGTCGTGATTTAATTGAAAATGTTTTATTTATTCCAAACGACTTTGTAAACGTGTTTTTACTGGCAACAGCTGTTGCAATAATGGGAGTTTTAGGAAATATGACTGGTTATTGGTTTGGAGCAAAAAGCGGTTATTATTTATTTAAAAAAGAAGATACGTTTTGGTTTAAGAAAAAATACCTTCTTCAGTCGAAAGATTTCTTTGAAAAGTATGGTGGAAAAGCAATTATCTACGCGAGATTCCTTCCAATTTTTAGAACATTCGCTCCAATAGTTGCAGGAATTGTATCAATGGATAAAAAGAAGTTTATGTTTTATAATATTTTGAGTTCTTTCCTTTGGTCATTCATCTTAATCTTTGCAGGACATTATTTATACGGAGTATTTTTGAAGCAAGGAATAGATTTGAAAAAACACATTGAATACATTATTATCATTATTATCATCATATCAACATTCCCAGTTCTATTAAAGCTTTTAAAAAAGAGACCAAACGAACAGATATAATTTAAAAATAAGACATAAAAAAATCCGAAGTTAATTAAGCTTCGGATTTTTTTATGGTTATAAATTTTATAATTAAATGGATTCTTTCGTGTTTTAAAAATCCTATTTGTAAGTCTAGCTTGGAATTTGGAATTTAAGAATTGAATGTTTTAGACTTACCATTCATTCACTTTATTGGCATCCATTTTAAGGAAAATAAACAACAATATCGTAAATCCCCAAAGTCCAGAACCTCCGTATGAAAAGAAGGGAAGAGGGACACCAATTGTCGGGAAAATTCCAATTACCATGGCAATATTTACAAAGAAGTGTATAAATAAAATTCCAGCGACACAATATCCGTAGACTCGGCTGAATTTGGTTTTTTGTCTTTCGGCTAGATAAATCACTCTAAGTAATAATCCAACAAAAAGCGCAATAACAACCACAGAACCTGCAAATCCCCATTCTTCACCTACAGTCGTAAAGATATAATCGGTATGTTGTTCTGGTACGAATCCGCCTTTAGTTTGTGTGCCTTCAAGAAAACCTTTTCCGATCCATCCACCAGATCCAATCGCAATTTCAGATTGATTGGTATTGTATCCAATACCTTTCATGTCTACAGTTTTACCTAATAAGATGTTGAAACGATCTCTGTGGTGTTGCTTGAAAACGTTATCAAAAACATAGTCAACAGAGAAAACAAAACCAGAGATTAATGCCAACAAGATTGCGCTAAGTAATAGATTACGGTCAACAACTCTTCCTTTAAAATGAATAATAGCTAGAATAATAAAAGCTATTCCAATAACAACATAAGGTTCCAGTACTAATGTAAGTACAAATAGAGCTATTGTTATAAAGGCTGTCCAAACATACCAAGAAGGTAATCCTTCTCTATATAATACTAAAATGAAAACACTATATATTAAAGCACTTCCTGGGTCAGGCTGAGGTAAAATTAGCATTACTGGCAATAACATAATTGCTAAAGCCTGAATCTGTCTGTTTGTTTCTTTTAGATTAATCTGCGTATCACTTAGATATTTAGCCAAAGCTAATGAAGTTGCGGCTTTGGCAAACTCTGACGGTTGCAAAGTAAAACTTCCTATTGCGTACCAGCATCGTTGTCCAGCAATTGTTTTTCCAAAGAGAAATAATCCTGCAAGGGACAGTAAAGAAACACCAAATATGATACTGGCATATTTTTCGTAAAATTTACCGTCAACAAAAAGCACTACAAATATCAAAGGAACTGTACAGCAAATAAAAATCAATTGCTTTTGATAAGTTCCATCTGTTGACAACAAAGAAGACGAATAAATATTCAGCCAGCCTAAAGTTACCAACGCAACGTAGATAAAAACACTTATCCAATCAATATTATTTTTTACACTTTGATTTTTCATTTGAAATACTTTCTCTTAGTTTTTCTTAGTTGTGTCTACTGCTGTTTTTTTAACTTCTGTTTTTGGTGCCGTTGTAACTGGGGCTTTTGGTTTTATGATTTTAGCTTGTAAAACAGAATCTTTAGGTACAGATTCAATTGCACTTGCTGCATTCATTCCACCTAATTTAGCATATTCGGCAGCTAAACTTTTGTTTAGTACTCTTATTTCTAAATCAGTTCTTGTGATTTTTTTTCTTAGATATTTTTCAATCATTAAACTTGCAATTGGCCCTGCTACTGTCGCTCCAAAACCTCCATTTTCAATCATAACTGCAATTGCAATTTTTGGATTATCTTTTGGTGCAAAAGCTACGAAAATAGAGTGGTCTTTTAGTTTTTCTCTTTTGCCATTGATTTTTGCATAGTTCTCTGCTGTTCCTGTTTTTCCACAAATATCAATTCCTTCCACTCTTAGAGCGTAAGCTGTACCTTTATTATATACATCAAATAATCCGCTTATAACTGGCGGGAAATATTTCTGATCTATAGAAGTCACATGTTTTGTGGTAAACTTTTCGTCTATTTTTTCGCCTTCAATCTTTTTAATGATATGAGGTGTGTAATAATAACCTTGATTGGCCACAGTAGCCATCATATTTGCTAACTGAACAGGAGTCATTAAAACCTCTCCTTGACCAATTGCATTAGATACAATTGTTGAGCTTCTCCATCCGCCATTAGGATAAATTCTTTTATAAGTTTTAGAAGTTGGAATGTTTCCTCTTTTTCCAGTAGGTAAATCATAACCCATAAATTGACCTAAACCAAAACTTTTTACGTGACTGCTCCAAACATCAACAGCTTGACCTGGATCTTTGTATTTGTTGATGGTAAGCATATAAGCTTGGCCAAAATAAGTGTTACAGGAATTGTAAATTCCGTTATGCAATTGGTGCGGACCAAAACCGTGACACTTCATGAATCGGCCTCCTCCATAACTAAAACCATGATGACACATAAATGTCGTTTGTTCGTTTACAACACCTTCCTGAAGTGCAATCAAACCAGTCAAAATTTTAAAAGGAGAACCTGGAGGATATTCAGCAAGCAATCCTCTGTCATATAATGGTTTCGCAATAGAATCATTATATAAAAGAGTATAGTTTTTGGATCTTTGTCTTCCAACTAAAATTCCGGGATCGTAAGATGGAGCGGTAACAAGCGCTAAAATCTCACCAGTTTTTGGTTCAAGTGCTACGATTCCACCTCTTTTGTTGATCATTAATTCCTCGCCATATTTTTGAAGTTCAGCATCAATTGTTAAATTGATATCTTCTCCCGCAACGGCAATTGTATCGTATTTCCCTTCTTTATAAGAGCCAATTTCTCTATTGTATTTATCTTTTTGAATGTATTTAACGCCTTTAATACCGCGCAATACTTCTTCGTAACTTTCTTCTACACCTTGTCTTCCGATTAAATCTCCACTATTATAGTATGGATTTTTTGCAATTTGGGCTTCATTTACTTGTGTAATAGAACCAAAAATATTGGCGCCATAATCTACTTCGTAATCACGGAGAGATCTTTTTTGGAAATAGAAACCATCATATTTTCTTATTTTCTCTTGAAAAGCAGCAAATTCATTCTTATTCAATTGAGATAAAAATACAGAAGGAAGCCTTGGACTATAAACTTTTGCTTTTTCAATACGCTTGTGATATTCCTCTTGTGTAATATTCAGTAATGCGCAGAATTCAGCTATATTAAGGTCTTTCTTTATTTCTCTCGGAATAACCATAATATCATAAGAAGCCTGGTTTGCAACAAGAAGTTTGCCGTGTCGATCGTAGATATAACCTCTTTCAGGATAGTCGTAGACTTTCTTTATCGCGTTATTTTCTGATTTTAGTTTGAAAGAATCATCAATAACTTGAAGGTAAAAGATTCTGATCACTAGCAAAGATGCTGCAATAATTATTATAGTGGGCAGCAGAACTTTTCTCATCGTTTATTGGGCTTAATAAGATATATGATTATTATGGAAGTGATTATAGTAAAAATAGAACTAAATAAAGTTCTGAGTAAAATGTCCCAAATAAATTTGAACTGGAATGCTTCAAGAACAAATAATACAATGTGATGCATTAAAACCGAAACCAGAATAAATGAAAAACGTTCTGGTGTTAAAGATTCATTTAGCTTAATAGTTTGATATTCGTAACTGAGACCAAATGAAAATTTGAAAATATACGGCCTATAATATGCAAGAATAACACAGGCAGTAGCATGTATTCCGCCCGAATTACAAAACATATCCATTATTAATCCAAGTAGGAAACTCGAAATAATCAGACCAGCTTTATTGCTGTTTACAGGATAAAGAATTATATATAAAATATACGGAAAAGGACTTATGTACCCTAAGAAATTCATATTGTTGAAAATAACAACCTGAATCGCTAGCAGTATGATAAATCGAAAAATATTGAGTAACACTGCGCTATTCATCTTTTTCCTTTTTTTCTAAATTAATAAGTTCTTCTCTGTCCTTGCTTTTGATAATATAAACGTGTCCTAAGTTTGTCATGTCGTTAAACAATTTCACTTTTATGACATAAAAACTTGTTTCCGTTTCTCTGTAAATGGTTTCAACGGTTCCAATGTTTATTCCTTCAGGGAAAATTACAGATTGTCCTCCTGTTACAATCGTATCGCCTTTTCTAACTGAGGCTAATCTTGGAACATCTTTTAATTGTACAAAACCAGTACTTACTCCGTCCCACGTTAAAGAACCGAAATGATTTGATTTTTTTAACTTGGCATTAATCTGAGATTTCATGTTCAGAATACTAATGACAGTAGAATATCTAGGAGATGTATTGTCGACAATACCGACAATTCCTAAACTGTTTATTACTCCCATATCTGGTTTTACACCTTCATTAGAACCAGAGTTTAAAGTAAGAAAGTTTTCGTGTGTGCTGTAAGTATTGTGAATTACTTTTGAAACAATAATATCAGCAGGTTTTACACCTTTGATAGTATCTGGTAAAGGTAATTTTGTAGTGTCTTCTTTATTGAATAAAAGACTTTTTAATCTTGCGTTCTCAAGTACAAGTTCGTCATTTTCAGCTCTTAAATTCAAGTATTCGTTAACACGATTGATTTTTTCATAAACACCGCCACTTAAAAAATTAGCTGAATTTATTACTCTACTTCTGTGAAAGGAATGGGATTGAATAGTGAGTCCTAACGAAATACCTAAAAGCAGCAAAAACAGCAATCGATTACTGTTTCTTATAATGAAATTAAATATTTGCTGCATTTCTTGTCTGGTTATTTTGTTTCAGGATATGCTTTAAGTTTTCAAGTTTTACAAGGGTCAAATATTAAAAATTCGACCCTTATAAAAGTAAATTGATTGTTATTTTGAATCTTATTTGATTAAGATACTTTTAAATTTTGCAATGTTTTTAAGTGCCATTCCTGTACCGCGAACAACAGCTCTTAATGGATCTTCAGCAATATAAACAGGTAAATCTGTTTTTTGAGAAATACGTTTGTCAAGACCTCTTAACATAGATCCACCACCTGCTAAATAAATACCAGTATTGTAGATATCTGCTGCTAATTCTGGAGGAGTTTGAGATAATGTTTCCATTACAGCATCCTCGATACGCTGAATAGATTTGTCTAATGCTTTTGCAATCTCACGGTAAGAAACATCTACTTGTTTTGGTTTCCCTGTAAGTAAGTCTCTACCTTGAACAGACATATCTTCTGGCGGTCCATCTAAATCTTCGATAGCCGCTCCAATTTGAATTTTAATTTTTTCAGCAGTACTTTCTCCAACAAATAAGTTGTGTTGTGTACGCATGTAATAAACGATATCATTTGTGAAAACGTCACCTGCAATTTTTACAGATTTGTCACAAACAATTCCGCCTAATGCGATTACGGCAATTTCAGTTGTACCACCTCCGATGTCAACAATCATGTTTCCTTTTGGTTGCATGATGTCAATTCCGATACCAATTGCCGCAGCCATTGGTTCGTGAATTAGGTAAACTTCTTTTCCGTTTACTCTTTCACAAGATTCTTTTACTGCACGCATTTCAACCTCAGTAATTCCAGAAGGAATACAAACTACCATTCTTAAAGCTGGAGTAAACATTCTCTTTTTTAATGCAGGAATGCTTTTAATGAACATATTGATCATTTTTTCCGAAGCATCAAAATCGGCAATTACACCATCTTTCAAAGGCCTTATGGTCTTGATGTTTTCATGTGTTTTACCTTGCATCATGTTGGCTTCTTTACCAACAGCGATGATTTTGCCTGAAACTCTGTCGCGTGCTACGATAGAGGGGCTGTCAATAACAACTTTATCATTATGAATGATTAAAGTGTTTGCGGTACCAAGGTCTATTGCAATATCCTCGGTCATGAAATCAAAAAATCCCATAAGTTTTTTAGGGGTTTAAAATGTTATAAATTATTTATCGAACAAAGTTAAACAAATTAATGTTTAAAATGACGTGTTCCTGTAAATACCATTGCAAGATTATTTTCGTTGCAATAATTGATACTTAATTCGTCTTTAATAGAACCTCCTGGCTGAATTACAGCAGTTATTCCTGCTTTTTTGGCTAATTCTACACAGTCCGGAAATGGGAAAAATGCATCACTTGCCATCGAAGCTCCATTCAAATCAAATCCAAATGCTTTTGCTTTATCAACTGCTTGAATTAAAGCATCAACTCTTGAAGTCTGACCTGTACCAGAAGAAATCAATGTTCCGTTTTTAGCAAATACAATAGTGTTTGATTTTGTATTCTTGCAGATTTTAGAAGCAAAGATCAAATCTTCGATCTCTTGAGCAGTAGGTTCTGTAATTGTAACGGTTTTTAAATGCTCTTTATTATCCGTAATATTATTTCTGTCCTGAATTAACAAACCATTAAGACAAGTTCTTACTTGACGAGCTGGTAATTCAACTTCATTTTGAACTAAAATGATTCTGTTCTTTTTCTCCTGTAAAACCGCTACAGCCTCATCATCGTAAGCTGGAGCAATAACCACTTCACAGAATAATTTGTTGATTTCTTGTGCTGTTTCTAAATCAATTTTTGTGTTAGAAATTAACACTCCACCAAAAGCAGAAGTTGGATCACAAGCTAAAGCTGCTAAATATGCTTCGCTGATTGTTTTTCTAGAAGCTAAACCACAAGCATTGTTATGTTTTAGAATAGCAAATGTTGGTCCGTCAGTTTTAAACTCGGCAATTAGGTTAACTGCAGCATCAACATCAAGTAGATTGTTGTATGATAATTCTTTTCCGTGAAGTTTGTTGAACATAGCATCAAAATCTCCAAAGAAGAATCCTTTTTGGTGAGGGTTTTCACCATATCTTAAAACTTGACCATTTGCAATGCTTTCTTTGTAAATAGTCTCGTCTGTGTTGAAATAGTTAAAAATAGCTCCATCGTAATGAGATGAAACGTGGAAAGCTTTAGTAGCCAACAATCTTCTGTTCTCAAGAGTTGTTGCTCCATTTTGTTCTGTAATCAAGTCTAAAAGCAAACTATACTCGTTTACAGAAGCAACAATTACAGTGTCTTTGAAATTTTTTGCACCAGCACGAATTAATGAAATTCCGCCAATATCAATTTTTTCGATAATATCTTGTTCACTTGCTCCAGAAGCAACGGTTTTTTCAAAAGGGTACAAATCAACAATTACTAAATCAATTTGAGGGATATCAAATTCTTTCATTTGCTGAACATCGTTCTCGTTATCTTGACGATTCAAAATTCCACCAAAAATTTTTGGGTGCAATGTTTTTACTCTTCCTCCAAGAATTTCTGGAAAAGAAGTAATATCTTCAACAGGAACTACCGGAATTCCAAGGTTTTTAATGAAATCTTCTGTTCCTCCAGTTGAGTAAAGTGTTACATTTTGTTCGTGTAATTTTCTAACAATTGGTTCTAATCCATCTTTAGAAAAAACAGAAATTAATGCTGATTGTATTTTTTTTGTTGTGCTCATTGTGTAGTTATGATTTTCAGACTGCAAAAGTAGTTTTTTTATATATTATTTTAAAGAAATTAGTGTAACAAAATGCTAAAAAAATCTACTGATGAGTAAGTTAACTTTTATTAGGTTTTTGAATTTAAATTATTGAATTTTACTTTATTGAAAAATACGAAAATATGCTTGTTTATCTTAGATTGTTAAAAGAAAGTTTGAGTTTCGCCATTAATGCTTTGCGAAATAATAAATTGAGAACTTTATTGTCTTTATTAGGCGTAACTATCGGTATTTTTTCAATTATAGCAGTCTTGGCGGCTGTTGATTCTTTAGACAAAAAGATTTCGAAAGATTTAAGCAGCTTAGATAAAAATACAATTTATTTAATGAAATTCTGCTTCGGGCCATCTAATATTCCGCAATGGAAACGCGAACAATTTCCAAATGTGAAATATGATGAATATATAGGCTTGAAAAATTCAATGAATAACACCGATCAAGTCGGTTACCAGCTTTTTGTAAATAGAGAAAGTTTAAAATATGACTCTAAAACAGTTAGCGATGTAAATATCATTCCTTCGTCAAGCGAAATGGTCGATATTGACGGATTGAGTTTCGACAAAGGAAGGTTCTATAATGAATCTGAATCTAACTCAGGAACTCCAGTTATTGTTTTAGGATATGATATAGCTGACGGCCTTTTTGGTTCAAGTGATCCGATTGGAAAAAATATTCGCTTATACGGACAGCGTTTTACTGTTATTGGAGTAATGGCAAAACAAGGAGCAGGTTTTTTTGGAGATAGTAATGATACATCTGTTTATCTGCCTGCTAATTTTTTAAGAAGAATGTATGGCGACAGCGATGCTATGACGCCAGTAATTGTGTTGAAACCTGAAAAAGGTGTAGATATGGAAGCTTATAAAGCAGAAGTTGCACAAAAATTAAGAGCAATTCGCGGAATGAAAGCAGGAGAAATGGATAATTTCTTCATTAATGTACTTTCAGGATTTACTGATTTCATTGATGGAATTTTAGGTCAGATGAATGTTGTGGGTTGGATTATTAGTGGATTTTCTCTTCTTGTTGGCGGTTTCGGAATTGCTAATATTATGTTCGTTTCGGTTAAAGAAAGAACCAATCTTATTGGAATTCAGAAATCGTTAGGAGCTAAAAATAGGTTTATTTTATTCCAGTTTTTGTTTGAAGCGGTGATTCTATCTGTAATTGGCGGAATTATAGGTCTTTTGATGGTTTGGGGAATAGCTTTTCTGCTCACAAAATTACTAGACTTCGAATTCGTTCTAAGTTTTGGAAATATTATTTTAGGAACTGGTCTAGCTGCATTTATTGGTTTGGTATCAGGAATTCTTCCTGCGATTTCTGCTGCAAAACTTGATCCCGTGGAAGCTATTAGAACGGGAATGTAGTTTTTTTTTAAGTTGCTAAGTAGCTGAGATGCTAAGATTCTAAGTTTTTTTGAATTGCCTACGGCTTTAGCTGGAGATTTATTATAAAATTAGAAAGAGACTTTAGTCGAATTGTTTTAGGATTTTATGCTTTGAATTATATTCATGAAAACTCCGTAGGAATGATGCATATTATTATTTGTTCGGGAGTTTAATCTTTGTTCTGTCCCATTTGATAGAATCAGAGTAATAGTAATCACTATTATTTTTGTATTTCAAAACAGTGTCTTCTTCTTGTGTGGTTCTCCTTATGTAGTACGTTTGTATAATGTTACTTTTTAAAAAATCCAAAAAGTATGGGTCTTTAATTGTATCGCTTTGTGAGCCTATTATTAAAATATGTCTCTTTTTCTCTTTTGATAAAATATTTTCTGATAGAAAATCCTTTAGACATTTTTTCGGAATTTTGACAATGTCTTTTGGTTGTAAATTAAGAAAATGTGGAAGTGTATCGTTTTCACTACCATAACTGCATAAAATTTGAATGTGTCTTTTTTGATAAAAATATAAATTCCCTTTTTGGTCAATTATTAATTGGCTTTCCCCATAGAAAAAACCTTTTGTTGATGGAGGACGTACTGCTAATGAATCGTAATGTCTTTTAAGTTCTTTGTTTTCATAAGAGATGATGTATGGTTTGTTTTTAATAACAGTTTTTTCCTTTTTCTTGTCACAATTCAAAAAAAGTAAACAAATCAAAAGCCCAATAAAAATTCTCGTCATAGAAATAAGATTTAAAATAAAGATATAAAAAAATCCCAAGAAGCAATTTCTTGGGATTTTATGTATTGAAATAGTTTTAAAACTATTTTCTAATATCATTATTTTGAATCAAATCGATATATAAGTTGATCTTATCTTTCAATTCTTTTCTAGGCGTGATAAAGTCTAAGAAACCGTGCTCTAATAAGAACTCAGCAGTTTGGAAACCTTCTGGTAAATCTTTTCCTGTAGTATCGCGAACAACACGAGGACCAGCAAAACCGATCAAAGCGCCTGGCTCAGAGATATTAATGTCTCCTAACATAGCATAAGATGCAGTTGTTCCTCCAGTTGTTGGGTCTGTACAAAGAGAAATATAAGGTAATTTAGCTTCAGCTAATTGAGCAAGTTTTACAGAAGTTTTTGCTAATTGCATTAAAGAATAAGCAGCTTCCATCATACGAGCTCCACCAGATTTAGAAATCATTACAAAAGGAAGTTTATTTTTGATTGCATGATCAATACCTCTTGCAATTTTTTCACCTACAACTGCTCCCATAGATCCACCGATAAAAGCGAAATCCATACAGCAGATTACAAGTTCTCTTCCTTTAGATTTTCCTACTCCCGTGCGTACAGCGTCTTTAAGATGAGTTTTTTCCATTACATCTTTTAATCGGTCTGCATATTTCTTTGTGTCCACAAAGTGCAGAGGATCTTTTGATGTCATGTTTTTATCTAACTCAACAAATTCGTTGTTGTCGAATAAAATTTCAAAATAGGTTGCGCTTCCAATTCGAACGTGAAAATCATCTTCAGGGCTCACGAATAAATTTCTCGCTAATTCGTCAGCATCAATAATTTTTCCAGTAGGAGATTTGTACCACAATCCTTTCGGAACGTCCATCTTGTCTTCTGTCGCGGTCGTAATCCCTTTTTCTTGTCTTTTAAACCAAGCCATTTTTTTAATTTTAGAATGTAGATTTTAGATTTTAGATTTTTAATCTGATTCAGAAATTAGATTTCAGGCTTTTTTAGAAGTCTGAAATCTAAAATCAGAAATCTAAAATTTAAAGCGTGTTTACGTTATTTAAATCAGCAAAAGCTTGTTCCAATCTTGCGTTGAATGTTACTTCACTTTCACGTACCCATCTTCTTGGGTCATAGTATTTTTTGTTTGGAGCATCTGGACCTTCTGGGTTACCAATTTGAGATTTTAAATAATCTAAATTTTTAACCATATAGTCACGGATACCTTCAGTGTATGCAAATTGTAAATCTGTATCGATGTTCATTTTGATAACTCCGTAGCTAATTCCTTCTCTGATTTCTTCAAGTGTAGAACCTGAACCTCCGTGGAAAACGAAATCAACTGGATTGTGTCCTGTGTTGAATTTGTTTTGTACGAAATCCTGAGAATTTTTTAAGATTTTTGGAGTTAATTTTACGTTTCCTGGTTTGTAAACACCGTGAACGTTTCCAAAAGCAGCAGCAATTGTGAATTTAGGGCTTACTTTAGATAATTCTTCGTAAGCATAAGCTACTTCTTCTGGTTGAGTATATAATTTTGAGCTGTCAACATCAGAGTTATCAACACCATCTTCTTCACCACCTGTGATACCAAGTTCTATTTCCAATGTCATGCCCATTTTGCTCATTCTAGCTAAATATTCTTTACAGATCTCGATGTTTTCTTCGATTGGCTCCTCAGACAAATCGATCATGTGAGAACTGAATAATGGTTTTCCTGTTTCTGCGAAATGTTTCTCAGAAGCATCTAATAAACCATCAATCCAAGGTAAAAGTTTTTTCGCACAGTGGTCAGTGTGTAAGATTACAGTTGCACCGTAAGCTTCTGCCAAAGTGTGAATATGTTTTGCTCCCGCGATTCCTCCTGCGATTGCTGCTTTTTCACCTGCATTTGATAATCCTTTTCCAGCGTTGAATTGTGCTCCTCCGTTAGAAAATTGAATGATAACTGGCGCGTTTAGTTTCGCTGCAGTTTCAAGAACTCCGTTAATTGTGCTTGATCCAGTAACGTTTACTGCTGGAAGAGCAAAACCCTTCTCTTTCGCATAATTAAAGATCTCTTGTACTTGATCTCCTGTAGCTACTCCTGGTTTAATGTTATGTGCCATTGTAATTTTTTTTATAGTTGTTTTTAGTTTTTAGGTTGCAAAAATAAGAATTAATTAGCATTAGAACGGATAATTTATTCCAAAATTTAAAACCGAATGACCAAAATTGTATTCTTTAAACCATCTGTCTC
The DNA here is from genome assembly GCF_014207905.1 of Flavobacterium notoginsengisoli. Classification (GTDB taxonomy): domain Bacteria; phylum Bacteroidota; class Bacteroidia; order Flavobacteriales; family Flavobacteriaceae; genus Flavobacterium; species Flavobacterium notoginsengisoli_A. The sequence goes on from NZ_JACHLB010000001.1 coordinate 1,073,752, forward strand.
CCTTCTCATGCGCCGGATTATAGGTCTTGAAGCCTAAATCTAAGCGAATCACAAAAAAGCTTAAATCGTATCTTAAACCAAATCCTGTACCCAAGGCAATTTCTTCTAAATCGTTTAAGTTGTCAAATTTTGCTTTCGGATCGGTCACATTATCGAGCACATTCCAGATATTTCCGGCATCTGCAAAGAGTGCTCCTTTGACATCTCCAAAAATTTTGAAACGATATTCTAAACTTGCTGCAATTTTCATATTAGCCTCATTAAAGTCATTTACAGCATTTGTGCTTCCCGGACCTAAAGCATAAGGCTGCCATGCACGGTTATCGTTGGAACCTCCGCCATAATAACTTCGTGAAAACGGAATATAATTTGAATTTCCAAAAGGAATTGCAATACCAAAGAAACTTCTAACAGCCAAAACTTTTTCTTTTCCAAAATCCCAATGTTTGATGTAATCAAATTCGGTTTTGACATATTCAGAATATTCTAAATTGAAAATCTCATAATTGCCTCTAGTATTTTTTTGAAGATTTCCAATTTCTGAAACCAGTGTCAATAATGTTCCTGCTGATTCTATTTTAGTTCTAAATTGATAAAAGTTGTTATCAGCCAAATCCTTTTTAGTCGTTTTGGTGAAAGTATAACTTGTTGCTAAAATAAAATCGTTTTCTGTTAAACGAATTCTTCTTTCTTCAATACTTTTTACTTCTTCGTATTCTGCATCGCCTGGGACTAAAGCAGTTTGATTTGTTAAAACATCATTTGTAAAACCTGCAGTTCCTGTAGGTATGACAAGATTTTTTCTTGCTTGTTCTTCTGGTGTTAGCCCCCAGTTGAGATCATCGGTATTATAATCTTTACCAATATTATTTAAATCATTATAAGAAGAAGTATAAACTCTAAAATAATTGTCTGGATTTAAATTGCGTACAAATTGTGCATTTAATAATTCTAATTTTGCAGTATTATGACGCTTTGGTGTCCAGTTGTATGAAATACCTCCTGTGAAATTTTCCTTATCCAAACCAATATTCCGCTGTTTCGAAAAACCAGATGTTATAGAAGTATAAGGAATCATACTTTTTGGAATAATTTTCTCTGTTCCAAAAGGCAGTAAAATTCTTGGGAAATTCAATTTCAAATCCAAACCATATTCTGAAACATTAAAGAAATTATCATTTGGATTTGCCATATCACGGGATGAACCTACATTTAAACGTGCTGAAATTTCTAAAGTTTCGGCGCGATTAAAAACGTTTCGAATGGTTTCTGAAACAGAAGCACCAATTCCAAAATCTTGAATATTAGAATGCGTCAAGTCGAGAGTAGCTCCAAAACTATATTTTTTTCGAGGCGTCAAGTAAACATTTGCAATAAGAGATTGTGCTGTAGAATCTCTCTTGTCAACTTCGTATTGAATAGATGGATAATTAAAAATCCTTAAATTGTTTAGATATCTTGAAGAAAGAGTAGTTCTAAAGTCGGCAAAAGTACTTCCTTTAGTTATAAAAATTGCGTCAGTGATAGCGCGTGGTTTATACTTTAATTTATTATAGCTGTAAAGATTGAAGTTGTTGTAAGTTGTACTATCCGTTGGTTTCTTCTTCGCATTTGCAGCCGAATAATCAGTGTAAATGTTTACATCACTAATTGTGTATAGTTTAAAAGGTTCAGTACGGCTAGAATCTCTTCCTTGAATAATATTGTCGCTAATTTTTAAAGTTACATCAGCCTTTGCTTTTTTGCCAATAGTGTCAATATCAAAAGTTACGTAAGTTGGCTGAAAATAGTAAGCTCCGTGATTCCTAAAGTAAGTTGTAATACGATTTTTTTCATCTTCAAAATCTGTGGTTCTATATTGATTTCCAGATTTTAATAATGAAGGTTCAGGATTAGTTCTGTATAAAGAGTCTAAAGCAGGAGTTTTTATGCTTGTTCTAATAGTATCTAATTTATACGCCGGTCCAGTCGTAATATTGTAATTAATTGCAGCTCTCTTGCGGCCAACTGTGTCGATGGTGTAGTCTGTTAGAACATTAAAATAACCATTGTTGAAATAGTAATACTTCAAACGCAATAATGACTTTTTAGTTTTTGCTGTATCGATGATTACTGGTGGTTCTCCAGTATTTTTCAAAAATTCATGAATTCCTTTATAATAAAATGATTGCCCAAGACGATCAACTTGTTTCGCTGAAAATATTTTAGACATACGCTCATATTTTCCAGGATTGTTTTTGAATTTTGCTTGATAAGTAGAATCTGGATTTAAATTGGCTAAATTGTATAAATTTAAACGAAGTTTGTATCCTAACAGTTTGCCGTTTGGTTTTTGATACATTTGATTAGAAGCCGTTTCATCATTTGTCGACTTTCCATTTACCAAAATATTATTTTTTACAAGAAGGTTTTTTCCATCGGGAACTCTTTTTACGGCATTACAAGCGCAAATTAATATTGCAATTAGAAGAAATGCTATTATTTTTGTGGAATTATTTTTCAAGTGTTGTTAAATATTTAATTCAAAAGTACATTATTTTATGGTTAGTAAAAACCAAATAAAGCTTATCTCTGGCTTACATCAAAAAAAGCAGCGTTTTGTTAATCAATTATTTTTTGCCGAAGGAGTAAAAGTAATTCAAGAATTGCTGCAATCCAATTTTGAATTAGAACATTTATACACGACTTTGAATGATTTTGAAACAGTTCAATCTTCAAAACGAACCTTAATTAATGAGCAAGAACTTAAAAAAATAAGTGCTCTATCGACTCCGAATTCTTGTTTGGCAGTTTTTAAAATTCCAGCCGAAAAGAAAATTATCGATTCAGGCTTGATTTTAGCTTTAGACGATATTAGAGATCCAGGAAATCTTGGAACCATTTTACGTCTTTGCGATTGGTTTGGCATTAAACAAGTAATTTGCTCAAAAGAAACAGTAGATATTTACAATCCAAAAGTGGTGCAAGCTACGATGGGATCTATTTCTAGAGTAAATGTTAACTATGTTGATTTGAATGTTTTCTTAGCTCAAACTAAACTGCCTATTTTTGGAACGTTTATGGACGGAGATAATATTTATCAATCCAGTTTACCTCAAGACGGAATCATTATTATGGGGAATGAAGCCAATGGGATATCGTCTGAAATCGAAAAATTAGTAACTTCTCGTCTAACAATTCCTAGATTTGGAGAGCTTCAAAAAACCGAAAGTTTAAATGTAGCTACTGCAACAGCAATTATTCTTAGTGAATTTAAACGAAATAGTTAAGATTTTGTTTTAATGAAAAGTGAAATTTATTAAAATAGCTCTAGATTTCATCGAATCAATATTATCTGTGTAGCCGCTAGGAGATGTATTGTCTCGAATCAATTCATCAGTTATGCCGAACATACCTCTAACAGAAGGAGAAAAGATAAAGTATTCGGTAAAAATGTCGATTCCAAAACCAAGTTCATAAGCGGCTGTCCATTGTTTTACTCTAAATTTCTGCTGGTAATTATCATCTTGAGATTTGGCATTACTAGATAAATTTAAAGTGGTAGACATACCGCCAACCAAATAAGGACGAACATTTCCTGTTCGTAAAGCAGAGAATTTTAGTAATAAAGGAAAGTGAATATAAGTGCTGTTTACTTCTCTTAAATAGTCACTCTCTGATGTTCCGACACCAGGAAAGTATAAATCACGTTTTGTGTAATACAATCCAGGTTCAAAACGAAGATTAATATATTCTTGTAATCTCAAATCGGCTACAACACCAACATTAAAACCAGTAGTTTTTTTTACCTGAATGTCGTCAGGCTGTGGTGTTTTGTAATCAAATTTAAAGTCAAAACTGTTAAAACCTAAATAGTAGCCAAAGTAAACACGTTGCTTTTGCCAGTTTTCAAGATTAATAATAGGGTCTTTGCTAAACAAATTTTTAGCAAATTGCGAATGCCCTTTTGTCGTTAAGACTAATAAAAATAAGATTACAGCTTTTTTCATACTATTTTTTAGATGCAGAATAAATTGTTGCGACACCAAAAGTTTGAGGCATAGCCACAACATCTATAAACCCAGTTTTTCTCAAAATATTGTTTAAAGCTTCTCCATAAGGAAAAGCGGCCGCAGATTCGGATAAATAACCGTAAGCCTCATTGTCTTTAGAAAACAATTTTCCAATTAATGGAAGTATGTTTTTGCTGTAAAAATTGTAGCCTTGTTTGTATGGGAATTTGTCTGGCACAGAAGTTTCTAAGATTACAAAAACACCACCAGGCTTTAAAACTCTTAAAATTTCAGCAAAACCTTTTTCTAGATTTTCAAAGTTTCTCACTCCAAAGCCCACAGTAATGGCATCAAAGTAATTGTCTTCAAAAGGCATATTTTCAGAATCTCCTAAAACTAATTCAATTATATTAGAAAGATTTTTTTCTTCAACTTTCTTTTTCCCAACCTCTAGCATTCCTGCAGAAATATCTAAACCTATAATTTTTTCTGCCTTAGTCTGTGTCAATAAAATAGCTAGATCTCCAGTTCCAGTTGCAATGTCTAAAACGAATTTTGGTTTTTTGTCTGAGACTATTTTTAATACTTTTTTACGCCACTTTACATCAATTCCAAATGAAATGACACGATTTAAATTATCGTAATTCCCAGAAATAGTGTCAAACATTTGGGTTACTTGCTCTTTTTTACCTAAAGAAGAGTCTTTATACGGAGTTATTTTTTCAGACATTTTTTTTATTTAGGCAAATATAAACAATCTAGTTAAACTGTAATTGAGTTTTTTGCTTAGTAATTAAATGTTTTAAATAGATCTGTTTTTACGTTTTTCAAGACATCCCTAAATCTAGGTATTTTGATAAAATCACTAAAAACTGGTATTGTGCAACGTCTCTATTTTGAACAACTTTGCTAAAGTAAAAATGATTAAGTTTTAAATGATTGGTAAGCCAAAATGACTTAAAGCAGATAATTACTTTTTTGCGCTGGTAATTTATCTGTTCTTGAAAAAGTTTTGTAAAGTATTGTTCTTTGGGGGGAAATACTAATTTAAAAGTGCAAAATACGTTCTTAGGATTAAATTTGTTTTTGGAAATTTTAATTTTCTGCCTTTAATATCTTAGTGGTATTTGTTATTAAAGGCTTATTTGAGATGTAGGTCTCAAATTAACATTAAATGTTATTCAGTTATTTCAAATGTCTTAACATTTGTGATTTTTAACAAAGCTAATTCTTGAACGAGTCTGGTTAGAAAACCGATCATTTTAAAAACATCCTCTGAAAAGAGGATGTTTTTTATTTTCTAATATATGTTTCGTAAGTGTAGTCGTAAAGATGTTTTTCGTCTTTAAAATTTTCCTCAGACTCTACCAAAACCCATTCATTTTTATTTAATTTCGGAAAAAAAGTATCCGCTTCAAAAGTATGGTGGACTTTAGTAAGTTCAATAATATCTGTAAAAGGAAGTGCTAAGTTGTAAATTTCGCCTCCCCCGATAATATAATTGTCTTCATTTTCAGGACATACCGCAATCGCTTTTTCAATGCTATCGACTACAATACAGCCTTCTGGTTTATAGTTTTCCTGACGGGTAATTACAACATGCACGCGATCAGGCAATGGTTTTGGAAAACTCTCAAAAGTTTTTCTGCCCATAATAATATAATGGCCTGTAGTAAGAGATTTGAATCTCTTAAAATCATTTGGCAGATGCCATACTAATTCATTGTTTTTTCCAAGCGCATTATTTTCGGCTGCAGCCGCTATCATTATAATCATGGTTTGCTTATACTAAATTTTACTTTGATTCTCTTCGTTGATAGAAGATTCAAGCTGACTGATTCTTTTTTGCTGTAAAGCAACTAACCTGTCAATTTGCTCTCTTTCCCATTTTTTGTTCATAAAGCGATCTGTTATATACACTTTAATAAAATGAAGGATGAAAATAAAGAGCCAGATAGTTATGCCCCAAATGCACCAATTTTGGGTTGTGCCTTCTCCAAAACCAAAAAATCTATTGGCAATAAATAAAAATAAACTTCCAAGCAGGAAAAGAACAAAATGAAAATATAAAACCTTTTTTTGCCTTAATCGTCGTCTGGCGTATTCGTACTGTTCGTGCACTTCTTTTTCCATAAGATAAAAATGAGATTATAAAGTTAAAATTTATTTTTGAAAGTCAATATTTTGACTCCAGAATATTTGCCTTTAAAATCGCCGCGAATTTGAAATGTAAAATTTTATGCACTTTAAATTACGGATAAAGCTAAAATAAGATACTGTTTTTAATATTATGATAAATCGGCTAGAGAAGTGGTGGACGTTTCGTCTAATTTGATTAATTTTAAAGATATAAATCTAAAAACTAAATAGTTATGTCTTTAAAGAAGCAATTCGTAAAAACGAAACCGGTATGTAAAGTTACATTTTCTATAGATGCCAAAGATGCTGATTCGGCAGCAGTTGTTGGAGATTTTAATAATTGGAATGTTGAAGAAGGAGCTTTAAGTAAGTTGAAAAACGGTACTTTTAAAGCAACTTATGATTTGGTTAAAGACGCGATTTACGAATTTAAATACGTAATTGACGGAATCTATGTTAACGATCCTGAAGCAGATTTTTACAAATGGAATGATTATGCTGGAAGTGAAAACAGTGTTTTAGTTGTATAAAAAAATCCGCTTAATAGCGGATTTTTTATTTTTTATACAGCAACACTTCCTTTTATTGCAGGATGCGGATCATAGTCAACTAATGTAAAATCATTGAAATCAAAATCAAAAATGTTTTTAATCTCTGGATTTAAAATCATTTTTGGTAATGGTTTTGGTTCGCGTGTTAATTGCAATTCCAATTGTTCAAAATGATTATTGTAAATATGCGCGTCACCAAATGTATGGATAAAATCTCCCGGCTCTAAATCGCATACTTGAGCAATCATCATGGTTAATAGTGCATATGAAGCGATATTAAACGGAACTCCTAAAAAGATATCAGCACTTCTCTGATATAATTGACATGAAAGTTTACCTTTTGTTTCGCCTTTTTCAGGATCTGGACTTGCCACATAAAACTGAAAAAATGCATGACAAGGAGGTAATGCAGCTTTATTGTTGGCTACATTTTCTTCAAAAGACTTTTTTGTATCTGGTAAAACCGAAGGATTCCAAGCAGAAACCAACATTCTACGGCTGTTCGGATTTGTCTTTAATTCTGTAATTAATTCAGAAATCTGATCAATTTCTTCACTGTTCCAATTGCGCCATTGATGACCGTAAACAGGTCCTAAATCTCCGTTAGAATCTGCCCATTCATCCCAGATTTTAACTCCGTTTTCCTGAAGATATTTTATATTCGTATCGCCTTTTAAGAACCAAAGCAATTCGTAAATAATCGATTTTAAATGCAATTTTTTGGTTGTAACCATTGGGAAACCTTCGCTTAAATCAAAACGCATTTGGTATCCAAACACACTTTTTGTTCCCGTTCCTGTACGATCTCCTTTTTGATTGCCGTTTTCTAAAACGTGTTTTACTAAATCTAAGTATTGTTTCATTATTGCTATAGGCATTAGGCTTTAAGCTTTAGGCTTTTTCCTAATGCTTTCAGCTTGTTTTTTTTATGTTTGCGCTTTAGGCTTATAGCTTAAAGCTTATGGCTTACAGCCTTAAAATTATCTTCTAGAGATTTCGTCTCTAATTTTTGCTGCTTTTTCATAATCTTCTTGAGAAACTGCTTGATCAAGAAGATCATTTAATTCTTGTAAACTATGTTTAGAATATACATCGCCAGATTGGTTGCTTTCTTCTTCGCGTCCAAAAGTTTCAGGATTAGAAAGCACATCGTCAATTTCTTGAGCTCCAGAATCCGATTCAGCAGTATTTGATTTTAAATAAATTCCAGCTTTATCTAAAATGTTTTTATAAGTAAAAATAGGCGCATTAAATCGCAAAGCTAATGCAATAGCATCAGAAGTTCTAGCATCGATAATTTCTTCAATTTTATCTCTTTCGCAGATTAAACTAGAATAAAAAACACCATCTACAAGTTTATGAATGATAACTTGTTTTACCACGATGTCAAATCTTTCAGCAAAATTTTTGAATAAATCGTGTGTTAACGGACGAGGCGGTTTTATCTCTTTTTCTAAAGCAATAGCGATTGACTGGGCTTCAAAAGCGCCAATAACGATTGGTAGTTTTCTTTCGCCATCAACTTCATTCAAAATTAAGGCATAAGCGCCATTTTGAGTTTGACTGTATGAAATTCCTTTTATAGATAATTTTACTAGACTCATATATGTTTGTAAAACGGGCACTTAGCGCCTCATTTTTTTGCTTTTTTTGATTGGAAAATAAAGCTGCAATTTTAATCAAAAAATATGGAACAAAAAAGCTGCCTATAAACAAAGATACGATATCTTGTTTTTAGGCAGCAATTATTTTGAAGAGAATTCTTGAATTAAGAATGTTGAGCTTTAAAAGCTTTTAATTTCTCTGTTAATTGAGGTATAATTTCAAAAGCATCGCCAACAATTCCATAATCAGCAACTTTAAAGAAAGGAGCTTCAGGGTCATTATTGATCACTACTTTTACTTTTGAAGAGTTAATTCCGGCAATATGCTGAATAGCTCCAGAAATTCCAACCGCAATGTATAAGTTAGTTGCAACTGGTTTTCCTGTTTGTCCAACGTGTTCGCTGTGAGGTCTCCATCCTAAATCTGAAACTGGTTTAGAACAAGCCGTTGCAGCGCCTAAAACTTCAGCTAAGTTTTCAATTAATCCCCAGTTTTCAGGACCTTTTAATCCACGTCCGCCAGAAACTACGATATCAGCATCGGCGATAGAAACTTTTCCAGATACTTTTTCTACAGATTCAACTTTAATTCCAAAGTCATTGTCTCCAAGAGTTGGATTAAAATCTTCTGCAGCAGCAGCTCCTGCGCTTTCGAAAATTCCGTAAGAGTTTTTAGCCAAACCAAGAACTTTTACATCTGTATCGATTTGTGTAATGTTGAAAGCTTTGTTTGAAAAAGCATTTCTTTTTACCTGAAACGGTGATGTGCTAACTGGTAATCCAACAACATTAGACGCAAAACCAGCATTTAAAGCTACTGCAACTAATGACGAAAGGTAAATACTATCTGTTGTAGAAGAAAGTAAAACTACTTTTGTTCCTTCTTTTTCAGCAGCTTGTTTGATTACATCAGCATAAGCCTTAGCAGTAAAGCCAGCTAATTTATCGTTATTTACTTTTAGAACTTTATCAACGCCGTATTTTCCTAATTCACTTACATCGCTAATGTTCACTGTTAAAGCTGTAACAGTTGTCCCTAATGATTCTGCTACTTTCTTAGCGTAAGAAGCTAATTCGAAAGCAACTTTTTTAAATTTTCCTTCTGCAGATTCTGCATATATTAATATTGACATGATTTTTTTGTTTTGAGGTTTAAAGTTTGAGGTTTAAAGTTTTGTAAACTGAAAACCGCGACTGAAAACTGATTACTAGATTACTTTCGCTTCGTTGTGTAATAAATTGATTAACTCATCTAAATTATCTGCAGAAACTAATTTTACTGCTGATTTTGGAGCTGGTTTTTCAAATTTCACCGCTTTTGTATTTACTGCTGCATCAACTGGCTCAAGAATAGTTAAAGCTTTAGTTCTTGCAGTCATAATTCCTCTCATGTTTGGAATACGTAAATCTTTTTCTTCTACAAGACCTTTTTGGGCTCCAATAATTAAAGGTAGAGTAGTACTTACAGTTTCTTTACCTCCGTCAATTTCGCGAACAGCTTTTACGTTGTTTCCGTCAACAGTTAAACCTGTGCAAGAGTTTAGGAAATTTGAACCTAAAATACCTGCAATCATTCCAGGAACCATTCCTCCATTATAATCTAAAGATTCTTTTCCTGCAATTACAAGATCGTAACCTCCGTTTTTAATTACTTCTGCTAATTGTTTAGCCACAAAAAAACCATCAGTTGGATTTGCGTTTACACGAATGGCTTCGTTCGCACCAATTGCCAAAGCTTTACGCAATGTTGGTTCAGTATCAGGACCTCCAACGTTTACAACTGTTACATTTGCACCTTGTTGTTCTTGAAACCAGATAGCGCGTGTAAGGCCGAATTCGTCGTTAGGATTAATTACATATTGTACGCCGGCTGTATCAAATTCTGAATCGCCGTTTGTAAAGTTGATTTTTGAAGTAGTATCAGGCACATGGCTGATGCAAACTAGTATTTTCATAAGTATATATTTTGAATTTATAATATGCTTTTACAAATTTAGAATATTATTTGGAATAATTATACTATGCATGCATAATATTTTTTAAAACTATTACGATTTCGTGAATTGTGTTGTTTTGAGTGAATTTAATCGGATTCTAAAAATAAAAAATCATTCATTTTGCCTGATTGTTAGGAATTTTGCAATATTCTGATTCGTTGAGTGCATTTATTTTTTGTCCGATAAATACTAAGCTTTTATTTTTTTCGTTTAAAGCATTGAATTTTGAAGAAACAATAATTAAACAAATAAATAAAAGTTTGTAAAAAAAAATAATTATAATGTTTTAAGTGTGAATTATATGCTATTATATCGTTTTCGTAAATATCACAATTAAGTTTAAAAAGTTAAAAGCTAAAGATGGTGAGAAGTTAGTGCGATTTTAAATCTAATTTATGCTTTTAAGTTATTTAAAATATTTATTTTTGCTCTTCAGAAAATTCAACATACAATATAAAATATGAGAACAATACAATTTAGAGAGGCCATTTGTGAAGCAATGAGCGAAGAAATGCGTCGCGATGAATCCATATATTTAATGGGAGAAGAGGTTGCAGAATACAATGGAGCTTATAAAGCTTCAAAAGGAATGCTTGCTGAGTTTGGCGAAAAAAGAGTAATCGATACTCCAATTGCTGAGCTTGGTTTTTCAGGAATTGCAGTAGGTTCTGCAATGAACGGAAACCGCCCTATTGTAGAATATATGACATTTAACTTCTGTTTAGTTGGTATTGATCAAATTATAAACAACGCTGCTAAAATGCGTCAAATGACAGGAGGGCAATTTAATGTGCCTATCGTTTTCCGCGGACCAACAGCTTCTGCTGGTCAATTAGGAGCAACTCACTCACAAGCTTTAGAAAACTGGTTTGCAAACACTCCAGGACTTAAAGTTGTGGTTCCTTCAACTCCTTACGATGCAAAAGGATTATTGAAATCAGCTATCCGTGACAACGATCCAGTTATTTTCATGGAATCTGAGCAGATGTACGGAGACAAAGGCGAAGTGCCAGATGGAGAATACACAATTCCTCTAGGTGTTGCTGATATTAAACGTGAAGGAACTGATGTAACTATCGTTTCTTTCGGAAAAATCATCAAAGAAGCTTTTATCGCTGCTGATGAATTAGCAAAAGAAGGAATCTCTTGTGAGATTATCGACTTAAGAACAGTTCGTCCAATGGACAAAGACGCAATCTTAAAATCGGTTAAAAAAACAAATCGTTTAGTAATTCTTGAAGAAGCTTGGCCAGTTGCCAGCCTTTCTTCTGAGATTTCTTATATCGTTCAAGAGCAGGCATTCGACTTCCTTGACGCGCCGATTCAACGTATTACAACTGCAGATACTCCTGCGCCTTACTCTCCAGTATTATTAAAAGACTGGTTGCCAAACGCTGGTGATGTAGTAAAAGCAGTTAAAAAAGTATTGTACAAATAATACATATTTAAAATACTCACAAAACTTCATAATTCATAGTTAATTGATGAAGTTTTTTTTTGCCCAGACAATGAAAAGAATAATTTTACTCAGCCTATTTTTTGTATTCGCATTTGCGGCTATTGCTACTGCACAAACGAAAGTGAGTGGAATTGTTTTGGATAAGTCAAATCAACCGATACCTTTTGCCAATGTTGTATTCAAGGGATCTAATACTGGAATCGTTTCTAATGAAGATGGACGTTTTTATCTGGAATCTCCAAATACCTACACAGCGCTAGTAGTTACTTCTGCTGGTTTTTCAGATAAGGAAGTTCCTTTAGAAAAAGCGGTTAATTATAATTTTAAAATTGTTTTAGGCGAAGCTGAAGCGCTTAATGAAGTTGTAATTTACACGGGCAAAACTTCTAAAAAAAACAATCCGGCATTGGATATTTTGAGGAAAATTTGGGAACGAAAACGTAAAAACGGATTGTACCAATTCAATCAATATCAAATGCAAAAGTATGAAAAGGTTGAGTTTGATATGAACACGATTGACAGCGCGTTCATGAAAAACAAACTTTTCAAAGGTATGGAGTTTGTCTTCAATCACGTTGATACTTCTGATGTTACGGGAAAAACCTATCTTCCAATTTTTATAAACGAATCGGTTTACGATGTTTATGGAGATAATAAACTTAAAAAGGTAAAAGAAAACTTAACTGGAAATAAAATGTCTGGTTTCAATGGGAATCAGCAGATTTTATCTTTTGTAAAAGACCTTTATTCTGATTATAATATTTACGACAATCATCTTAAGTTTTTTGATAAAAGCTTTACGAGTCCACTTTCTAAAACAGGAATTGACGTATATAATTATGTGTTGAAAGACAGTGCTTATATTGATAAAAAATGGTGTTTTAATATTGTTTTTTATCCAAGACGTAAAAATGAATTAACCTTTAAAGGGGATTTTTGGGTTAATGATACCACTTTTGCGATCAAGAAAATTAATATGGGTGTTACTAAAAGTGCCAATATTAACTGGGTAAAAGATATTTATATCGAACAGGAATTTGAAGTAGAAAATGATTCTGTTTTTCTTTTGACACGAGATTATATGATGTCTGATTTTGCTTTAAACAAAAAAGAAAAATCAAAAGGAGTTTACGGAAAACGTACTACTTTATATCGAAATCATAAATTCAATATCCAGAAACCAGAGAAGTTTTATAAAGAGGAAGTCAATTTTATTGATAACGCAGTTTATGAACGGCCGCCAGAATTCTGGGAAGAAAATCGTTTCGAAAAACTAAATAAAGACGAAGCGGGCATCTATAAAATGCTTGATACCTTGCAAACCGTCAAACGATTCAAGCAACTTTACAATCTCGTCTCGATTTTAGGAAGTGGTTATATTGAGTTTAAAAATTTTGATTACGGACCAATTTTCTCCACTTTTGGCTATAATGAAGTTGAAGGATTAAGATTGAGAGTTGGAGGAAGAACTTATTTCGGACCAAATGACCCATGGCGTATTCAGGCTTATACGGCTTACGGATTTGATGATAATAAATTCAAATATGGTGTTTCTGGAAAATGGATGGTCGATAAGAAAAATCGAGTTATTATCTCTGGAGGAAATAGGCGGGATATCGAACAGATTGGAGCCAGTCTAACCACAACAAATGATGTTTTAGGTCGAAGTTTTGCATCTTCTGCTTTGTTTACAACAGGAAGCAATGGAAAATTAACGAACATTAATTTGAGTAATGTCTCTATTGAGATGGAAGCCAAGAAGAACTTTATTATTCAGGCTGGACTTTCGTATCGAACATTAGAATCGGCATCTAAAACTTTTAGCTTAGACTATTACACAACCTTACCTAGTGCAGCAAATCCAGCCGGAGTTGTTCAAAGTATGGTAAAGCAATCTGAAGCTAATATTCAGTTTGAATATATGCCAAATAGAAAAACTATTGGTTATGGTGTAGAAAGAGATCTAGTAGACAGCCCTTTCAGCCATTTCTTTGTAAACTTTAGTTATGGACTTAAAGGTGTTTTTGATAGTGATTTTGCTTACGAGAAAATTCAGGTTTTCTACAGACAGCCAATTATTATCGGACCTTTAGGAAGAACAAATATCACAATTGAAACTGGAAAAACATTTGGAACAATTCCGTTAGGTTTAATGAGTGTTATCCCTGGAAACCAGACTTATTTTACAATTGAAAATACGTTTAGTAACTTGAATTTTTATGAGTTCGTTACCGATCAATATACTACGCTACAATGGAATCACGATTTTGGAGGAAGATTGTTTGCTAGAATTCCATTTATGAGAAAATTAAACTGGAGAGAGTTTATTGGAATTAGAGCTGTTCACGGAACTATTTCTGATGCCAATCGTGCCATCAATGCTTCTGGTTTGCCATACAATGCTCCAGAAAAAGTGTATTGGGAATATAATGCAGGAATTGGAAATATCTTTAAAGTTTTTCGTCTTGATTTCTCCTGGAGAGGAAATTATCTAGATATGCCGGATGCTCATAAATTTGCTATAAAAGGATCTTTCGGATTCTATTTCTAGTCAGATTAATAAAATATAATGAAACAAATGAACAAGAATTTCTTTGTAAAAACTCATGGATTAGGAAATGAATATATAGTGCTTGACGGCAAGAATATTACATTTGAACTAACTCAAAAAGCCATAACAAGAATCTGTAACGTAAATTTCGGAATAGGTTCTGACGGTATTCTTTTATTAGTTGATTCTGACCGTGCTGATATCGGTTTACAGATATTCAATCCGGACGGTTCTGAAGCAGAGAAAAGCGGAAACGGATTGCGTATATTTTGCAAATATGTTTTTGATTATGGAATCATAACTAAAAACGAATTTACTGTTGAAACAAAAGGCGGAATCGTAAAAGCTACGATTGAAGAAACGGTGAATAATAAAGCAAAAATCATCACTGTCGATATGGGACAGGCGATTTTTAAATCAGATTTGATTCCTACAAAGTTTGAAACTCCGGAAGTTAATAATGCTACAATTGAAGCAAATGGTAAATCTTTTGATGTAAATTGTGTTTCAGTTGGAAATCCACATTGCGTTATTCTGAAAGAGGATTTAAGTATTGATGAAATCAAACAATTTGGTCCTTTTTTAGAAAATCACGAAATGTTTCCAAATCGAATCAATGTGCAGTTTGCAAAAGTGATTAACAGAAATGAAGTGGAAGTGCTGATTTGGGAAAGAGGAGCCGGATTTACCCTTGCGTCAGGAAGCTCTTCTTGTGCCGTTGCAAGTGTAATGAAAAAGAAAGGGTTGGTAGATGAAAATATCACAATTAAAATGCAGGGTGGAACTTTAAAAATTAAAGTTGATTCTGATTTTAATATTAGAATGACAGGAGAAGTTAGAGAAATTTGTTCTGGTATTTTAAGCGAAGAACTAATAGAAGATGTTAATTTGTAAACACTTTTATTAACTCTCTGTTAGATAACATAGAAAGTACATTAATTTATGAATAAACTTCATAGATTAATGTACTTTTTTCATTGTAAAAAGGGATTCTTTAGTTACTTTTGCAACCGAAATTATAGAAACAATAAAAAACGAAAATGACCGCAGACAAATTAACGACTTTCGATGTATTAATCGAAATACCAAGAGGAAGCAGAAATAAATACGAGTACGATTTTGAAATTAAAAGAATGCGTTTCGACAGAATGTTATTCTCTTCAATGATGTACCCAGCTGATTACGGATTTATTCCAGAAACTTTAGCTTTAGACGGAGATCCTCTTGACGTATTAGTTTTGGTAAACGAACCAACTTTCCCTGGATGTGTTATGGAAGTTAAGCCAATCGGAGTTTTCCACATGGCAGATGACAAAGGACCAGACGAGAAAATTATTTGTGTACCAGTTTCAGATCCAATTTGGAATTCATTAAATGATCTTTCAGATATTAACCCACACTTAGTAAAAGAAATTGAGCACTTTTTCCAAGTTTACAAGGACCTTGAAAACAAAAAAGTAGATGTAGAAGGATGGGGAGACGTAAAAGAAGCTTACGACATTATCGCTGAGTGTACAAAACGTTTTGATGATATTGAAAATAAACCAGCAGGATTATTTAGCATTAAATAATTTAAGCACCCATAATATATAAAAAAAGCAATACTGCCGTCAGGAGTATTGCTTTTTTGTTTAAATTCGTTTTAGTTAGATTGTTGACTATTAACCAAAACCATTAATATATTATGAATGCATTTATGATTTACCTGCCAATTGTTATGGCAGTTTTAGGATTACTTTTCATGGGAATAAAAAGGAGTTGGGTTTTAAAACAAGACGCCGGAGACGGTAAGATGAAAGAGATTTCAGATTACATCTACGAAGGAGCCTTAGCCTTCCTCAAAGCAGAATATAAACTATTAACCATATTTGTAATTATTGCCAGTTTAGCATTAGCAGGAATTACTTTTATCCCAGGAGTTAAAACACATTTATTAATCGTAATTGCATTTATTTTTGGTGCCTTGTTTTCAGCGTATGCGGGAAATATTGGAATGAAAATAGCGACTAAAACAAACGTTAGAACTACTCAGGCTGCGCGTACAAGTCTACCTCAGGCTTTAAAAGTATCTTTTGGTGGAGGAACGGTAATGGGATTAGGCGTTGCAGGGCTGGCAGTTTTAGGATTGACAGCTTTTTTTATAATCTTTTTTAATCTATTTTCTGATGGAGTTTGGAAAGATACCGATACCATGACAGTAGTTCTAGAAACTTTAGCAGGTTTTTCACTAGGAGCTGAATCAATTGCTTTGTTTGCCAGAGTTGGAGGAGGAATCTATACAAAAGCTGCCGATGTTGGTGCCGATTTAGTTGGTAAAGTAGAAGCAGGAATTCCAGAAGATGATCCTCGTAATCCAGCTACAATTGCAGATAACGTAGGTGATAACGTAGGAGATGTTGCAGGTATGGGAGCTGACTTATTTGGTTCGTATGTGGCAACAGTTTTAGCAGCAATGGTTCTTGGAAACTATGTTATAAAAGATATGGGCGGAAGCATCAATGATGCTTTTGGCGGTATCGGACCAATTTTGCTTCCAATGGCTATTGCCGGTTTCGGGATTTTATTCTCCATTATCGGAACTTTTTTAGTAAAAATTTCAGATGACAATGCTAAAGAAGCACAGGTTCAGAAAGCGTTAAATATAGGAAACTGGGTTTCTATTGTTTTAACTGCTGTTGCCTGTTTCTTTTTAGTACAGCACATGCTTCCAGAAACTATGCAAATGACATTCTTTGGAGAAGGATCTAAAGCCATTTCCTCAATGCGAGTTTTCTACGCAACATTAGTCGGATTAGTTGTTGGTGGAGCTATTTCTTCCGTAACAGAATATTATACGGGTTTAGGGACAAAACCAGTTTTAGCAATTGTTCAAAAATCGTCTACGGGAGCAGGAACAAACGTAATCGCAGGTTTAGCAACAGGAATGATTTCTACTTTTCCAACAGTAATTTTGTTTGCTGTAGCTATTTGGATTTCATATGCTTTGGCAGGATTTTATGGTGTTGCTTTGGCAGCTTCGGCTATGATGGCAACAACAGCTATGCAATTGGCAATTGATGCTTTCGGACCAATTTCAGATAACGCTGGAGGAATCGCCGAAATGAGCGAATTACCAAAAGAAGTTCGTACCAGAACCGATATTTTAGATTCAGTAGGAAATACAACTGCAGCAACTGGAAAAGGTTTTGCAATTGCTTCTGCGGCATTAACTTCATTAGCTTTATTTGCAGCTTACGTAACTTTTACAGGAATTGACGGAATTAATATTTTTAAAGCACCGGTTTTAGCGATGCTATTTGTAGGCGGAATGATTCCAGTAGTTTTCTCTGCTTTAGCAATGAATTCTGTTGGAAAAGCAGCAATGGATATGGTGTACGAAGTTCGTCGCCAATTCAAAGAAATTGCTGGAATTATGGAAGGAACAGGAAAACCTGAATACGGAAAATGTGTTGAAATTTCTACAAAAGCCGCTTTACGCGAAATGATGCTTCCTGGAATTCTAACGATTGGTTTCCCGATTTTAATTGTACTTATAGGAAAGCTAGTTTACGCAGACAACAACCAGTTGATTGCTGAAATGTTAGGAGGATATATGGCTGGAGTTACCGTTTCTGGAGTTCTTTGGGCAGTTTTCCAAAACAATGCGGGAGGAGCTTGGGATAATGCTAAAAAATCATTCGAAGCTGGTGTTATGATTAATGGAGAAATGACGTACAAAGGTTCAGACGCGCACAAAGCGGCCGTGACTGGAGATACTGTTGGAGATCCGTTTAAAGATACTTCTGGGCCATCAATGAATATTTTAATCAAATTAACTTGTTTGATCGGATTAGTGATTGCTCCAATTTTAGGCGAAGGAAGTACACATTCTGACATTGCAGGAAAAGCTTCTTGCTGTGCAAAAACAGAAATGCATGCAGATGGCTTTTCTAAATGTGGTGACATGTCTAAAATGACAAAAGAAGAGTGTATTAAAATGTGTAAAGAAAAAGGCTGTTCTCCAGAAGAAACTGCTAAATGTTTAGCTCATTTTGATGAAAATGGAAATCCTTATAAAAAAACAGATTGCTTTGACACGAGCAAATATGAGAAAAAATCATCTGTGAAAGTAGAAGTGAAAAATATAAACGGAAAAACTACCGGAACTGTAACTAAAACAGAAAATGGTAAAACAACTACAGAAGTTTTTGAAGGAACAGAAGAAGAAGTTTTAGCAAAAGTTGAAGCTGCGAAATAACAATAACATGATAGCTTTGTCAAAGTTTTAAACTTTGAGAAAGCTTCTTGAAACAGAAAATGCCTCTAAATAATTTTAGAGGCATTTTTTATGAAATTAATGCATATTCTTTAATCAAAACAGAGGCGGGAATATGAAGTTTTTCTGTTAGAACCCTAATTTGTTTAATTGTCAATGCTCTTTTTCTATTGAATAACTCAGAAACTCTTGAACGGCTATTTAAAATAATTCCTAAATCGGCATCTGTTAATCCATTTTGTTCCATCATAAATTTGATTGCTTCAATTGGATCAGGATCAGGAATCGGATATTTTAGTTGTTCATATTTTTCAATAAGTGTTACTAAAATATCTAATTCATCTCCTTCAATAGTATCTGGTTTTGCATCAAAAAGAAAATTTACTCTCTCTAAAGCAATATTATAATCATCTTCTGTTTTTATAGGTCTTACATCCATAATTACAAATTTTTAATGTTTTTTAAATCATCATATTCGCCATGTGTACCAACAAAAAGAATATAAACGATTTGTGTGTCGTAATTGATTTTTACAATTAAGCGATAATGATTCCCACAAATATTGAAGACTACTTTATTGTTTCCTACAAAATCGGCTGTGCCAAATAGCAATTTTATAGCATTAGAATTAGCAAAATTATTTTTATCGAATACTTGGTACCAAGCTAATAATTGTTGCTTTGAATTTGGGAATCGCTCCCAAAAATTTTGCAACGTTCTTTTTGCTATTATTCTCATAAATGTAGTTTTACAAATTTACTTAATTTTTCCCAAAAAGGGAAATTATTTTTAGGCAACTGTAAAAGTAAGAAAAAGATTAAATAAAAAAATGCCTCTAAAATTATTTAGAGGCATTTTTTTATTTGTGTAAATCAGTGGAATTCGTGTTTTAAAACAACCCATTCAATTCAGCATCAATTCTATTAATAATATCTCCTAAATCTTCTGGATTGTCAACAAAATTGATATTATCAACATCAATAATTAGAAGTTTTCCTTTTGAATAAGTCTGAATCCAAGCTTCATATCTTTCATTCAAACGGCTTAAATAATCAATAGAAATTGAGTTTTCATATTCGCGTCCGCGTTTGTGAATTTGGCCTACTAAATTTGGAATAGAACTTCTTAAATAAATCAATAAATCAGGAGCTTTAACCAACGATTCCATTAATTCGAACAAAGACGTGTAATTTTCAAAATCACGGCTCGTCATTAATCCCATTGCATATAAATTGGGTGCGAAAATATGTGCATCTTCATAAATCGTTCTATCTTGAATGATTTTTTTACCGCTTTCGCGAATTTGCTGCACTTGACGAAAACGACTGTTCAGGAAATAAATTTGAAGATTAAATGACCAGCGCTCCATTTGATGGTAAAAATCATCTAAATACGGATTATCAACTACATCTTCATAATGGGGTTCCCATTTGAAATGTTTTGCTAATAATTTCGTCAGAGTGGTCTTTCCTGCGCCTATGTTTCCTGCTATTGCTATGTGCATTACGGTGTTACGATTTTATAATTTGATATATCTGTAGCTGTAAAAATAGATAAAATTTGTTCTTTGTAATAAAAATTGTCAAAGGTTTTTTCTAAAATTTTAATCTCCGAAATCGCGTTAGGATTTGATTTGTCAATTCCTTTAAAATACAATAAATTATCTTTTGCGAAAAGATATTGCGAAGAACTCACAAGTACAACTTTATCAAAATCAGCTATTTTGCCTAAGAGAGTTATTTTTCCAAAAATGTCGCAAGAGTACCAATTGTTTTTTTTATCAATCCAAAAGAAGGTATTAAAATCAGTTTGATAATATTTAATTGGCTCTGTTAGCGGTATAGAAACGGTTTTGTATTCGTTTTTTAAATAATCAAAAAGACTAATTTGTTGATTTAAAGTATTGTAAATCCAGAGCTGATTTTGTGTAGACATTCCGATAGCTGTAACTACAATTGGTGTTGGATTTTGAGAAAAATTAATTTCAGTCATTTTATTGAGCTGATTATCTAACAAAATAACACTATTGAAATCTTCATAAAACAGCACTATTTTTAAAGGATTTTGTAAATCGACTTTGGTGATTTTTCCTAACGAAACATTTTTATATTCAAAAAGTTCATTGCCTTTTACTTTACTAAAAACATTATTTTTAATTTGATACGAATAGCCAAAAGCATCAAATCCTAAAAATTCATCAAAATTATTTTTAAAATGAGAAAGTAGGGTGGGACTAACGCTAGAATTCTGGGCAGAAATCGCATTTATAGTGCAGAAAATAAGAAAAGAAAATAGAAATTTTTGCACCCTTTTAGACATTAGAAAATTGATTTATAAGAGTACCAAATTACAAAAAACCTTTGTTAGAAAATCACTTTTAGCGCTTAAACCTTTTTTTATTCTAATAGTCTAAAAAATAAGCGGTTCTATCTATATCATAAACCCGTTAATATATTTAATTTTTAGGATTTTAAAATTAGTAATACATTTGAATGTAAGTTTTCTCAGATTTACTCACTTTAAAGAAAATGAAATGAAGAAATTATTTTTTTATATGATATTGATGCTTGTTTCTGTACAAATCCAAGCTCAAAAAGATTTTCAAGGAATGGCAGTTTATGAGTCAAAAACGCAGGCTCCAAAGTTTGAAGGAATGCGCGGAAACAGAGACATTACTCCAGAAATGCAAAAAAATATGGAAGAGCGAATGAAAAAAATGCTCGAAAAAACATTCATTCTAAATTTTGACAAATCAGCCTCTATTTATAAAGAAGAAGAAAAACTAGAAGCGCCTGGGCAACAAAATGGTATGCGTATTATGTTTGGTTCATTAACTGGAGGTGGAGGTACTTTCTATAAAGATGTTAAGACAAAATCGTATACAGTTGATAAAGAATTTATGGGTAAGGAGTTTCTTGTTGTAGATTCTCTTCCCAAATTAGACTGGAAATTAGAGCAAGAAACCAAGCAAATCGGAGGTTATAATTGTTTTAAGGCGACTGCAGTAAAACAAGCAAGTAAAACCGATTTTAGAAATTTCAGACCTAAAAACAACGACGATAAAAAAGAGGAAACCAAAAAGACATCAGGAGATACTAAAACCAATTTTACTGATAATTTTGAAATCCCGAAAGAAATTATCGTGACGGCTTGGTATACACCAGAAATCCCTGTAAATCAAGGACCAGAAAATTATTGGGGACTTCCAGGTTTGATTTTAGAAATCAACGACGGAACTACTACAATTTTATGTTCGAAAATTGTCTTAAATGCTAAAGAAAAAGTAGAAATAAAGCCATCTAAAAAAGGAAAAGTAATTTCTCAGAAAGATTACGATGAAACCGTAATTAAAAAAATGGAGGAATTTAGAGAAATGAATCGTGGTCGCGCTGGAGGACCGCCACCTCCAATGGGAAGATAATATCTATAAAATTCCAATAGTTTAAAAAATTGCTTCGCCTGTTCGTTATCCGTTCGGGTTCAAATTCTAATATCTTATAATGAATAAAACGCTATTTATTTTTGCCTTACTTTTTAGTTCTATATGCTTTTCTCAAAGTGTTCGTTTTGATGGTTTAATTCAAGATGAACAGAAAAATCCGTTAGAAATGGCCAATATTATGGCAATTAACAATGGCACGAAAGCAATGGATTCTTACGGAATTACCAATGATAAAGGAAAGTTTCAGCTTACTTTAAAGCCAAATACAGCTTATACGATTAAAGTGAGTTATCTCGGAATGAAATCTAAAGAAATTCCGGTTGCAACAAAATCTGAAAACATGACTCAAAATATTGTTTTAGATGGAGCTGGAATTGAATTGGAAGGGGTAGAAATTGTTCGCGAAATGCCTGTTTCAATAAAAGGAGATACAATTGTGTATAATGCAGATTCTTTTAAATCGGGAACAGAAAAAAAATTAGAAGATGTTCTGAAAAAACTTCCAGGTGTTGAGGTAAACGCAGATGGCGAAATTGAAGTGGAAGGGAAAAAAGTGAGCAAATTAATGGTAGAAGGCAAAGATTTTTTTGACGGAGATACCAAATTAGGCGTTAAAAACATTCCAGCAGATGCAATTGATAAAGTTCAGGTTCTAAGAAATTTTAACGAAGTAAGTCAATTGAAAGGTTTAGAAAATGATCAAGATAATGTGGCAATGAATATTAAACTGAAAGAAGGTAAAAAGAACTTTTGGTTTGGAGATGTGACGGCAGGAATTGGTGTTGCAGAATTAGACAGTCGTTATATTATCAACCCGAAACTGTTTTATTACAGTCCGAAATACAGTGTCAATTTAATTACCAATTTTAATAATATTGGTGAATTACCTTTAACAGCTCAAGATTATTTTAAGTTTACGGGCGGATTTAAGAACGTGATGAAAAAAGGAGGAAGCAGCTTTAATGTTTCTTCTAATGATTTAGGAATTTCGCTTCTGAGAAATAATAGAGCGAAAGAAATTGAAACCAAATTTGGAGCAACAAACTTTTCTTATTCCGTTAATAAAGCTTGGAATTTGAGCGGTTTCGGAATTCTTTCAACTTCAAAAACTCAATTGGAAACCAAATCTCAGACTACGATTTTAGATTCTGGGGATCAGCAGAAACGTAACGAAAATACAAGTCAAAAGAATAATTTAGGACTTTTTAAATTAAGTTCTACTTATAAACCAAGCGACAAATTTCAGTTTGATTACGATATTTTAACAAAACTGACAAAACAAGAAGAATATTCAGATTTGTTTAGAGAGCAAATTGTTCAGAATGTTGCGACTTCTGAAGATATTTTTACAACTAAAAAACAAGATCCGACATCTATTAATCAGAATTTGAGTTTGTATTATACACAAAGCGCCAAAAATATTTTTGCTTTTGAAGCGCAGCATTTGTATCAGGATGAAAACCCATTTTATAATGCCAATTTGCAAACGCTTCCTTTTGCTTTGTCAGGCTATGATACCACGCAATCTAGAAACGATTACAATCAGAATCGTTTTGTGAAAACCAATAAACTGGATGCAAAATTGGATTACTATTATATGGTAACACCAAAAAGCAATTTTAATATTACTTTAGGTAATACATATTCATATCAAAACTTCAATTCCCATATTTTTCAGATGTTAGATAACGGAACAAGAAACGATTTGGATAATACTGAAAATAATAATGATGTAGATTATAGATTTAATGATGCTTTCGTAGGATTTCATTATAAAATCTTAACAGGGAAATTTACTTTTACTCCTGGAGTAAGTCTGCATACTTATCAAATGACAAATGGACAATTGGGAACAGATTATTCTCAAAGTTTTACTAAAATATTGCCAGATTTCTTTGCTTTATATCAAATCAAAAAATCGGAGACATTGACTTATAATTTCTCCCTAACTAATGATTTTACAGATATTAACCAATTGGCTGCAGGTTATGTTCTGTCTGATTATAGCAGTTTATTTCGCGGAAATCGTTTGTTAGAAAATGCCACTTCGCAAGTGCATTCGCTTCGTTATTTTAAATACAATATGTTCAATTTTGAGAACATTTTTGCCAATGCAACTTATACTAGAAAAGTAGATGCCATTAAAACTGCTGCTCAGTTTGATGGAATTAATCAGTCTTCTGTTCCTTATAATTCCAATTTAGCTGATGAGACTTTTTCAGGAATGGGAGCTTACGGACGTTCCTTTTTGAAAAACTATAAAGCCTCGGCAAACGCAAGTTTAAATTGGTCAAAATTCAATAATATTCAAAACGATGAATTAAGAACGACCGAAAGTTTTGTGCAGAGCTACACGGTAAGAGCTTCGACAAATTATAAAAAACTTCCGAATATCGAATTTGGATATAATCTTTTAATTAACAAATACAGCGGATCTACTTTTTATACCGATAAACCATTTGCTAAGTTAGATTATTATTTCTTAGACAGTTTTTCTTTTGTTTCAGAATACGAATTCTACCATTATTACAATGGAGATAAATCTGTTGATAATGAATATGATTTCTTAAGTGCCAGTTTAATTTATCAGAAGAAAAATAGTAAGTGGGAGTATAAAGTTTCGGCAACCAATTTGTTAAACACAAGATATCTTAACGATGATAACTTTACGCAGTTTTCTACAAGAGTTTCGCAATATACGGTTCAACCGCGTTATATTATCTTTTCGATGAAGTATAATTTATAAGAGATTTGGCTGAAAATTTGGAGTTTAGACCTTTAATTTTAAAAGGAATGAAATATCTTTACGTCAATATTAATAGCCAAATTTTTATATTATGCGCAATTTTATTTGGAGTTTACTGCTATCTGCTTTGGCAGTTTTTACGTCTTTTTCTCAAACAAAAGGTATTGAAAAGGGAACCTATTTGTCAAACAATAAAGGTCAAAAAATTAAGCTGAATTTATTAGACGACAATAAATATGAATTGGTATTTTATTCTGGAGAATATGCCATAAAAGGAGATTCATTATTATTTATTAAAAACACACCATCTGGAAATAGCTTCGATCTTGCTTTCAAAGTCGATAAAAAAGCTAAAAATATCAAAGTGAATTTTGTAGATCCATCGTACTATTCATTTTATGTTGGGACACAAAAAGGAAAAGAAGAGGTTAAGTACCAAAGACTTTCTGATATTCGTTCTAAGCAAGATCCAAACTGGACGGCAACCAACATTGAATTTGAAATAGAAAAAACAGATTTCCTTTATTTAGTTTATGAAGAATACGATGGAAAAAGTGATGTTTTTAAATATGAAATTCCTAAAGATGTTTCTGAAATAACAATCACTTATGAATTAGCTGTTTTAGGAGATTTAAAAATTTTCGGCTTTTTTGATAAAAACACAAACGAGTTGAGAATTTCAGAGAAATCTGGGCTAAATCCTTTAGTTTTTACTAATGAAAAAGATCCACAGCCAGTTAAGAAAATTTCAAAAGTAATTCCGCTAGAAACTAAATCTATTGAAAAGTGGACTTATCCAGGCAAAGAAGATTCAAGTTATGATTATGGTACAGTTACAGCGGTTGATACTGCTCTTACAGTAACAGATTTTACCATAGCTCCGCCAGCTTACAATCAATATAATTTTAAATTAAAAATTGAAAACAGCTTAAACAAAGCGATTTCAGCAACTAAAGATTCGAATAAAAATAAGTTTTTAGGTGTTTGCATAGACAGTAAAAAAACAGCCAAAGAGCGTTTTGATTTTTTTGTAAAAGATCAGGAAACCCAAACTGGTTATAGCATGTACGATGGTTACAATGCTCTTTATGATGTTTTTAATTATTATTTGGCTGGAGCCGAAGATAAAAAATGGCTCAAAAACAATAAAATTACAGACGATCCAAGTGTTGTGGTTTTAAACGGAAAAGGAGATATACTGGCGGTCGCAAAATCTGATTTAGAAACGCAGAAATATCATTTCAACTATTATGATGATTTCTATCGTAAGCTTCTTAGAGCAGATGCTTTTGTCTCTTTAAATAGTGTTTTAAAAAGCAAAAAAGCATCAGATGCAGATTTAATTGATGCTTTTAACAAAGCTGCAACTTTAGAAGCTTCTTATGATTATGGCTCAGAATATAGTTTAGAAAATGGTAATACAACAGAATTTGTAATTACTAAAACGGCTTTAGATAAAAAAGAAGTTGCGCAAGCTTGGAAAAAATTGATTGAAGCGCATCAAAAAGATAAGCAGGTAAATATGTATTTGGCGGAAACTATCATTAAAGAAATTAGCAATTTAGGATTTACTAAACAGCTTTTTAATGAAGACAAAATTTTAAACGATACCGATTTCTTAGCGATAGATTATCTTTTAAAACATTCTGAAGAAATAGAAAATAATCGAGCTGCATTTAATACCAAAGCAGGAGAAATTCACGCTCTTAATAATGCTATTTCTGAAGTTTCTAACGCATTGCAGCAAAACCTGTACGCATCTCAAGATGGAGTAACGGGAGAAATGAATAAAGAGAAAATTAATTCTGTATATAAAAAGATCATCGCATCTGGAAAAGGAAATTTTGATGCTTATAGAAATTACTTTTACTATTTAAGCCAGATTCAAGAAAATGATGGTTCTAATGCAACTTATTTAAAAGAGTTCAACACCTATTTTGATTCAACTCTTGCTGGAGGAAGTCCAATCGAGAAATTAGATGCTATATTTTCTAAATTAGATTCAAGTTCAAGTTATTCTTATGATGGATGGAATTCATTCAAAGATTATCATTCTAGTACGGCTAATTCTGCAGCTTGGACAGTTGTTACGAATCAGATGAATATAAACTATTTAAAAGACGCTATAAAATGGTCTGAATATAGTTTGGCAGTAACAAAAAACAATCCTTATTATTTAGATACGTTAGCTCAGTTATATTATAAGGATGGACAAAAACAAAAAGCGATAGAAACGCAAACTTTAGCAGTCAAATATTTAGATGCGAATACAGATGAAGTTACGGCAACTGAGATAAAAGAAGTTTTAACTAAAATGCAAAACGGAACTTATTAAAATTTAATCGTAATTAAACAAAAATGGCTGTCTGTTCGGACAGCCATTTTTGTTTAATTTTTTATTTGTAAATGCTGTTTTAAGTAGTAAAAAGTCAAAATTTTTATATGAAATGATTAAATTTATGACATAAAATTAAAATGTATGAAAAACAAAATGACTCTTGTTTTACTTGCCTGTGGAGCAATGACTTTTGCACAGACAGTTAAAAAACCACTAGTTTCTGCGATAACGGATAAAGACCTTAGAACTGATATGTATCAAATGGCAGGTGACCATTTTAATGGTAGAGAAGCAGGAACTTTAGATGAACTAAAAGTTTCAATGTGGCTTGCAAATAAAGCCAAAGAAGCCGGAATGGCGCCAGCAGGTGATGATGGAACATATTTCCAGTTTTTTGATTTGTACAGACATCAGGTTACGCCAAATACAAAGTTTAAAATTGGCCAGAAAGAATTTAAATTATGGAAAGATGTTCTGGTAGCAGAAACAACAAACATAAAAGTTGAAGGTTCATTAGTATACTTAGGAGCTGCAACTAAAGAAGAAATTGAAAAAGCCGATATAAAAGGAAAAGCGGTTGTTTTATTGGCATCGAAAGAAGGAATTGCAGACGATATTTCGCTGTTTGACAGACGTTATCCAGGTTTGGTAAGAAATAAATATTATGATCTTGTAGTTAAAAAAGGTGCTGTGGCACTTATTATGGTTGCAGATGAATTGGCAGAACAAAGCTGGTCTCAAGTGGAACCACAAATGACAAGAGGAATTTATGGAATTGAAGGTGTTCGTGATAAAATTGGTTCAACAATGCCTGTTTTTTGGGTACATGGAAATCAGTTAGAATACTTGAAAACAACGAAAGATATTCTTTCAGCAGAAGTAGTTTCTGAAACTTATAAATATCCTTCAGTAAATGTTGTTGGTACAATTGCAGGAACTGATGCAAAACTAAAAAATGAGTACGTTCTTTTCAGCGGACACCAAGATCATGATGGAGTGCGTCAAAAATATGGGCAAGATTCTATTTATAACGGAGCAGATGATAATGCAAGTACTTGTGTTGCGATGTTGGCGATTGCTCGAGCTTATAAAAAACAGCCAGGAAAAAGAACAGCTTTGTTTGTATTTCACGGTTCTGAAGAACGTGGTTTATTAGGTTCAAGATGGTATGCATCTCATCCAACAGTTCCTGAAAAAGATATCATTGCGGTTTTAAATGGCGATATGATTGGAAGAAACAATGTAAATCAGGCGGCTTTATTAGGTTCAAGTTCTCCGCATGAAAATTCTTCAGATTTAGTTGCAATTGCTAAAAGAGCAAATGATGAAGGGCCAAAATTTGATTTGGATAAACTTTGGGACAGACCAGAACATCCAGAATATTTTTACTTCCGTTCAGATCATTTGCCTTATGCAAGAAAAGGAATTCCAGCGGTTTTCTTTACGAGTGTTTTGCACAGTCAATATCATACACCAATGGATGAATCTGAAAACATTGATTACGTAAAATTGCATAAAATGACAGAGTGGATGTACAGAACTGGTTGGATTTTATCTAATGATCCAAATCGCCCTAAAACATTGCCAAATGTGCAATTAGAAAGATAAGTTCATAAAATAAAAAAACCGATTTCAATTTGAAATCGGTTTTTTTATATTTAAAATTTAGATTGAATTACAATCCAAATGCAGCTTTTACTTGGTCAACAAAATCAAGTTTTTCCCATGTAAACAATTCAACAGTAACTGTTTTTTCGTTTCCACCTGGAGCAGAGAAAGTTTTAGTAACTGTTTCTGGTTTACGTCCCATGTGTCCGTAAGCAGCAGTTTCGCTGTAAATTGGGTTTCTTAATTTCAAACGTTGCTCGATGAAGTAAGGACGCATATCGAAGATAGCTTCTACTTTTTTAGCGATTTCACCGTTAGTTAAGTTAACTTTAGAAGTTCCGTAAGTTTCAATGAAAATTCCCATTGGTTCAGCAACTCCAATTGCATAAGAAACCTGAACTAAGATTTCGTCAGCAACACCAGCAGCAACTAAGTTTTTAGCGATATGACGAGTTGCATAAGCAGCACTTCTATCTACTTTACTTGGGTCTTTTCCTGAGAATGCACCACCACCGTGAGCACCTTTTCCACCGTAAGTATCAACGATAATTTTTCTTCCAGTTAAACCAGTATCTCCGTGAGGTCCTCCAATAACGAATTTTCCTGTTGGGTTGATGTGGTAGTTGATTTTATCGTTAAATAAGTGAGCGTGCTCTGGATTTTTAGCGATAATTCTTGGAATAAGGATTTCGATAATATCTTTTTTGATTTTAGCCAACATTGCAGCTTCTTCATCAAAATCATCGTGTTGAGTTGAGATAACAATCGCATCGATACGAGTTGGTTTGTTATCATCGCTGTATTCTAAAGTTACTTGAGATTTAGCATCTGGACGTAAATAAGTGATTTCTTTATTTTCACGTCTTAAAATAGCTAACTCTTGTAATAATTTATGAGATAAATCTAATGCCAATGGCATGTAGTTTTCAGTTTCGTTTGTAGCGTAACCAAACATCATTCCTTGGTCACCTGCACCTTGCTCTTCTGGCTTAGCTCTGTCAACACCTTGGTTGATATCTGCAGACTGCTCGTGAATTGCTGAAAGAATTCCACAAGAATTTGCTTCAAACATATATTCACTTTTAGTATATCCAATTTTACGGATTACCTCACGTGCAATTTGCTGTACATCTAGATAAGTATTTGATTTTACTTCACCTGCTAAAATTACCTGACCAGTTGTAACTAAAGTTTCACAAGCTACTTTTGAGTCAGCGTCAAATGCCAAAAAGTTGTCAATTAAAGCGTCCGAAATTTGATCTGCAACTTTGTCTGGATGCCCTTCACTAACAGATTCTGACGTAAATAAATAAGCCATAATAATGTAATAAAAATGTATTAATTTAAAATTTAAGCGAGGAAATGATTGCTAAAAAGGGCTAAAGGAGAGTATCTGCTTTAGCATTTTTTACTACTGAAATCAATTTTTCAGTATTCATAACGAAATCATTTCATTATGAAGAGGTTGCAATCAGTTCAAATTTTTCCTCTGTTTCGGGTGCAAAGGTATAAAACCATTTTGATTTGCAAATTAAAGTTCAACTTTTTTTATTTTTTATAGCAGAAATTTAACAGTAGTATATTAATTTGATAGGGTAATAGAAAATAATTTGATTTTTGTTTGGTGGTTTCAAAAAAAGTTCTCAAATTTGCCTTGTTAAACAAAAAGAAAATGAATTTAATTGCTAAAAATATGTGTTGCATGATGTCGGAATTATCCGCAGAGTAACCTATTGTTTAGTAATTAAGTCTACAAAATACAATAAGAACCTCTGCCTAACAGCAGAGGTTTTTTTATGGAATCAAAAAATAAAATAATTAAGAAATGAAAAATTCAACAGTAAATAAAATGATGATGTGTTGTAAGATGCCAATGTGTATCCAGAATTGCTGTTGCCAAAAGTGAAGATAGAATCTTTGTTATAGTTTCAACTATAAAGCCCTTTTGGTAAGCCATCCGAAAGGGCTTTTTTATTTCAATCTCTTAAAAATTAAAACCATGAATACATTAGATATCAATACAATCGCATTTCAATACTTATTAAGAAATAATTCTCTAAATAATAATTCTGACGAATCATCAGTAGAAACGGTAAGATATAATCCTGAACAGAGTGTTAAAACTCAAAAATCATTGCTGTTTCATTTGTATGATTTGGAAGAAGAAGCGGAAAATCTATTTGCTTAAATCAAATTCAATTTCAAGAATCAATATCAATTATAAAATATAAACGTATTAACAATATTAAAAAGCTAAGAAATCATGAGCACACAAAAATTTGCAACAAACGCACTACACGCAGGACACGACGTAACTAAAAACGCAGGAACTAGAGCCGTGCCTATTTATCAAACTTCTTCATACGTATTTAATAATGCTGATCACGCAGCCAATTTATTTGGTCTTGCAGAATCTGGATTTATTTACACAAGATTAAATAATCCAACAAATGATGTTCTGGAACAGCGTCTTGCAGCACTCGAAGGCGGAATCGGAGCAGTTGTAACGGCTTCTGGAGCATCTGCAATTTCGACTACATTATTGACTTTATTAAAAGCAGGAGATCATATCGTGGCTTCAAACAGTTTATACGGAGGAACTTATAACTTGCTAAAAGTTACATTGCCTCGATTAGGAATTACAACAACATTTGTAGATCCTTCAAAACCAGAAAACTTTACTAAAGCAGCAAAAGAAAATACACGAGCTTTTTTTGTTGAATCTCTTGGAAATCCAAAATTAGATGTACTGGATTTAAAAGGTATTTCGGCAGAAGCCAAAGCATTCAAAGTGCCATTTATAGTAGATAATACAGTTGCGACACCTTATTTATTAAACCCAATTAAATACGGTGCCGATATTGTAATTCATTCCTTAACTAAATATATCGCAGGAAACGGAACTTCATTAGGAGGCGTTATCATTGATGCCGGAAATTTTGACTGGGCAAACGGAAAATTTCCAGAATTTACTGAACCATCTGCAGGATACCACGGATTAGTATATCATGAAGCTCTAGGAAATGCTGCTTTTATTGCAAAAGCAAGAATTGAAGGATTGCGTGATTTTGGTTCTGCATTAAGCCCATTTAATGCTTTTCAGATTATTCAGGGATTAGAAACGCTTCCAATTAGAATTAAGAAACATAGTGAAAATGCTTTGGCTTTGGCCGAATGGTTAGAAAAACAAGATGAGGTTGTGTGGGTAAATTATCCAGGTTTAAAATCAAGTAAATATAATGATTTGGCTAAAGAATATTTACCGCAAGGTCAAAGTGGAATTATCACTTTCGGATTAAAAGGAGGTTTTGATGCAGCGAAAAAAGTGGTAGACGAAACAAAGTTATTCTCGCTTTTAGCAAATATTGGCGATACAAAATCGCTGATTATTCATCCTGCAAGTACGACGCACCAGCAGTTAACTGAAGAAGAGCAACTTGAAACAGGAGTTTCTAAAGATTTAGTTCGTCTTTCTGTCGGAATCGAAGATATCGAAGATTTGATTGCAGATCTTCAAGCTGTTTTTGAAAGTGTTTCGCTTTCTCAATTCAGCATAAATAAAAACTAGGTTTTTTTGTTTTTTGTTTGAAAGATTGCCTTTAGCCAAAGTGCTAAAGGTAATTTTTTGTGAAAAACACCATTATAAAAAATTAAACCATATAAGGCATGTAAGTTCATTTAATTTCTTGCGCTAAAATTTACACGCACATAAATGCGACAGTCCTAAATGAACTTATATCAATTATATGGTTAAAAAACATTAGAAATTATGTCAAAGCTTAAAATAAACATCATCCTTTTCGGAATAGGTAATATCGGAAGTACTTTGATTAATCAGATTATCGAAAGTCAGGAGTTTTTTCTGGAAAGTAAGAATGTCGATTTTCATTTTCCAATTATAACCAATTCGACGGTTGCTTTTTTTGAAAAAGAAGGAGTTGGCTATTCTTGGGAAACCAATTTTAGACAATTGGCTGTTCCTTTTAAAGTAGAAGATATTATTGATTTTGCTAAAGAAAATGAATTCGAAAATCTCATTGCTGTAGATGCAACTGCTAGTGATGAATTGGTAAAGCATTATAATACGCTGATTGAAAACGGATTTAATATCGTAGCAGTAAATAAAAAAGCAAATACATTGCCAATTGATTTGTATAAAGAATTACGATTAAATCTTAAAAAGTATGATAAAGAATTTTTGTATGAAACATCGGTTGATACCGGAATTCCGGTTTTACAGACCTTAAGAGAGCTATATTATTCGGGAGAAAAAATCACAAAAATTCGAGGTGTATTCTCAGATAATTTAAGTTATGTTTTTAATCGATTTTCGTCAGAAGATGTTTCATTCTCATCTGTTTTAAAAGATGCCAGTCTTTTAGGTTTGATGAAATCTACATTCAAAGAAGATTTATCAGGAAATGATACCGCCAAAAAACTTCTGATTCTTGCGAGAGAAATAGGAAAAGATTTTGAGCTTTCCGATATTAAAATCAAGCCTTTTATTACCGAACAGCATTTAGAAAAGAATGGTGTATTGAATAAAGATGCACTCGATAAAGCATTTAAAATTGCTAAAATCACTCAAGCAGAAAATCATGTTTTAAGATATGTTGGTGAATTTGATGTAGAAAAAGGCAGTTTAGAAGTCAAATTGATTTCTGAACCATTAGATTCTGCTATTGGGCAATTGAAAGGTTCGGATACTATTTTTGAAATTTTCACAAAATCGTATGCCAATGTCCCAATCGTAATTCAAAGTGCACCGCCATGTAAACAAGCTATTTCTAGAGGAATTATAAGTGATATTTTAAAAATTGCCGAAAAAATTAGAAACAAAGAGGCAATCTGGCTCTAATTTTTTACTGAAAAAGAAGAAAAAAAGTTTAAAGTTCTTTGATAAACTGATTTGTCAAGTGGAATTCGAGAAGAAAATCAATTATTTTGTAGGTTTTTTACTCTATTTATTTTTGTAAGACTGGTTTTGTCGTAAAAAAACACAATTTTAACGAATTTTGTAATTAAATTCTTGATATTCATTTGTGTAATAAAAAAAATAGTTGCATATTTGTTATACCCAAAAACTACTAGAAATCAAATGAACTTAAAAGTCAACAAAATGTTTTGTGCCATTTCGGTTATTACCGAGGCTGGGTTGTCTATTGCTTGAAAATTGTAAGAAAAACACAATATATAGTAAAAGCCTCCCGAAAAATTTTGGGAGGCTTTTTAATTTTACACAAATGCAGAATTTTAAAATAAAATATAAATCACAGATGAATAAATCCTTACAGATGAACAATAAGATGTTTACTGTCGCGCTTATTTGCGTGCTGGTCTGTTGATACTAAAAAGTATAAATGAGTTTAAAAACTTAAACCCTTTTGGTATCTAAAAATCCAAAAGGGTTTTTTTATTCTTCTAAACGATTTAACACAAAAATAAACGAGAAATAAAGATTATAAAACGCAAACTGAACTAAAACTTAATATCATGAGCACATTGAACTACTTAGCAGAAAAAATTTCAAATTTGAAAAACAGAAGGACAAGAAAAAACAATAATCCGCCACCGCCAACAAATGAATTGGCTCACCCTAGATTCGGAATTACAGAAGAAGATAAAAGTACTTTGAAAAAAGTGCCAAATTCTTTATTGTTTTTGATGTATTCAAAAGAGAATGAAACGCTTTTCATTTAAACAGAAAAGTGACATAAACTAGGTTAAACCTGCTTAATTTTACTGGGCATTCCTGTTCGGTAATTTTTTGCGTATAATAGTTTTTGCTGAGAGATGTTCAGAAAATTTAACAAACTGTTTTAGAATAAATTTGTTTGTTTAAGAAATTAGTAGTTAATTTGCACTCGTTAAGTTCAAACACGTATTGAAATGTTATAAAGAAAGGACGAGGGATTAGACCCGATGAATCCTTAGCAACCCTTCGGTAAAACGAAGAAGGTGCTACATTCTACCACGCCTAAACGTGGAAAGATAACAACAAGATTTTTTTTCTAGTTTACTCTAGTTTTTTCTTTCTAATATTTCCATATACAAATCAGATAATACAACAGATTTGAAATTGGAAAATATACCAAACCCTATTATAATTCAAGAATTCATCACAGAAAGTGGTGCATCTTATCATTCTATACCCTTACATTTTACATTGGCAGGCCAACCCTTGCACAGTGCGCCAATCGTTTTGGTTAATCACGCCTTAACAGGGAACTCCCAAGTTACTGGAGAAAATGGCTGGTGGAATGACTTAATTGGCGAAGGTAAAACTATAGATACTTCTGTTTATACTATTTTAGCTTTTGATGTTCCAGGAAATGGAACAAATTCTTTTTTAATCGAAAATTATCTTGATTTTACAGCTAGAGATATTGCAAAAATCTTTATCGAAGGTGTAAAAGCTTTGCAAATTGAAAAACTTTTTGCGATTATCGGAGGTTCAGTGGGAGGCGGAATTGCTTGGGAAATCTTAGCTTTAGCGCCAAACATTACAGAAAACCTTATTCCGATTGCGAGCGATTGGAAATCTACCGACTGGCTTATCGCTAATTGTTTTCTGCAAGAACAAATCCTGAATAATTCTTCAAAACCAATCGAAGATGCCAGAATCCACGCCATGCTTTGTTATCGTTCGCCAGAATCTTTCAAAGAGAAATTCCAAAGAACAATCAATCAGGAGCTACTGATTTTTAATATTGAAAGTTGGCTCGCGCATCACGGAAAGAAACTACAGAAAAGATTTCAGTTGTCTTCTTATAAATTAATGAATCAGTTGCTTAAAACAATTGATATTACGAGAAATAGTGAAAGTTTTGAAAACTTGTTATCTCAAACAAAAGCTTCAATTCATATCGTAGGAATTAATTCAGACTTATTTTTTACGGCCAAAGAAAATGTCGAAACCTACGAAGAATTAAAGAAATTTAAAGACAATGTTTTCTATAGCGAAATTGATTCGGTTCACGGACATGACGCTTTTTTAATCGAGTACAAACAATTAGATCATTTACTTGCCGATATTTTTAAGGCAGAAACAATAAAGAAATAAAATGAAAGTATTAAAATTTGGAGGTAAATCGTTAGCAAACGGAGAAGGACTTAACAAAGTTGTTTCTATCATTTCTGATAAAGTAAATCAAGGTGAAAAAATTGCCGTTGTAGTTTCTGCGCGCGGAAATGCTACTGACGAATTAGAATTTATCTTAAGCATTGCTGCTAAAAACGGCAGTTACAAAGAATTATTAGAAAACTTCAAAAAATATCAAATATCAGATTATCCTCAAGTTGATTTGTCTGAAGAATTTAATGTCTTAGATAAACTTTTCGAAGGCGTAAGTTTAATTGGCGACTACAGCAAAAAAATCAAAGATCAGATTTTGTCTAAAGGAGAATTGCTTTCAGCTAAATTATTGACGGCTATTTTAGTAGAAAAAGGAATTCCTGCCAATTTTGTAGATACGAGAGATTTATTGAAAACCGATTCTAAATTTGGCGATGCACAGCCATTAGAGCAGCTTTCTAAGAAAAATGTAGTAAATTATTTTAAAGAACATAACGGCGAAACGGTTAATATAGTTACAGGCTTCATTGGTTCCAACAACAACAACGACACAACTACTTTAGGTAGAAATGGCAGTAACTATACCGCTTCGTTAATCGCAAATTATTTAAATGCTGAAGAATTACAAAACTTCACGCACGTTGACGGAATTTACACAGCAAACCCAGATTTAGTTGCCGATGCTAAGAAAATTGAATATTTATCTTTCAATGAAGCAAACGAGCTAGCTAATTTTGGAGCAACGATTTTGCATGCCAAAACGATTATTCCTTTATTGGAAAAAAATATTCCGCTTCGTATTTTAAATACGTTCAACCACGAAAACCGCGGAACTTTAATTACTTCAGATTCTTCTAAAGAAGGAATTAAAACACTTTCTGTTTTAGAAAATGTATCTCTTGTAAACCTTGAAGGACGCGGATTGCTTGGAAAAGCGGGAGTTGATGCTCGAATTTTCAAAGTAATGGGAGATCATAATATCAGTGTGAGTATCATTTCTCAAGGTTCTTCAGAAAGAGGAATTGGACTTGTTGTGGCAACTGATAAAGCAACAACTGCGGTTGTAGAATTAGAAAAAGAATTCGAAAATGACTTTTATTCTAAAGATGTAAATCAGATTACTGTAACAGATAATGTATCTGTAATTTCGATTATCGGACAAGATTTAAGTACTTTCCATAAGCCTTACACGGCTTTAATCAAAAATAAAATTGTTCCGATTTTATTCAACAACACTGTAACGGGGAAAAACGTGAGTTTGGTTGTTAAAAAAGAGGAATTAAACAAAGCGCTGAACGTAATTCACGGAGAAATCTTTGGAGTTTCTAAGAAAATCAACATTGCGATTTTCGGTCACGGATTAGTGGGAGGAACTTTAATTAATCAGATTTTGGAATCGGCTTCAGCAATTGAAAAACGTAAAGACATTAAGCTGAATGTTTTCGCTATAGCGAATTCTAAAAAACTGCTTTTAAACAAATATGGTGTTAATGGTAATTGGAAAAGCGAAATTGAAACCAAAGGTGAAGCTTATACTATAAAAGATATTATTGCTTACGCGAATGAACATCATTTAGAAAACTTAATTGCAATTGATAATACAGCAAGTGCGGCTTTCGTTGAGAATTATATTCCGTTAGTAGAAAGCAGTTTCGATTTGATTTCTTCGAATAAAGTGGCTAATACGTTAAGCTATGGTTTTTACAAAGAATTGAGAAAAGCTTTAGCAGAAAACCAAAAGAATTATTTATACGAAACTAATGTTGGTGCAGGTTTACCGTTAATTGATACGATTAAATTATTGCACCTTTCGGGAGAAAATATCACAAAAATTAAAGGAGTTTTCTCTGGAACATTAAGTTATTTATTCAATAATTTCTCTGCGAAAGATGCGCCTTTCAGCGAAATTTTGCAAGAAGCAATTGATAACGGATATACAGAACCAGATCCGCGTGAGGATTTATGCGGAAATGACGTGGGAAGAAAATTATTGATTTTAGCGAGAGAATTAGATTTGCAAAATGAGTTTGAGGAAATTTCAATTCAAAACCTAATTCCGGAACATTTAAGAGAAGGAAATGTTTCAGATTTCTTGACGAAATTAAAAGAATTCGATCCAATTTATGCTAAAATAAAAGCAGATCAACAGCCAAATCACGTGTTGAGATACATTGGTGAATTGTCTGGAGATTTGCAGAATGACAAAGGAAATCTTGAAGTAAAATTAGTTTCAGTTCCAAAAGAAACTGCATTAGGTGGCTTAAAAGGTTCTGATTCTTTCTTCGAAATTTACACAGAATCTTACGGAGATCGTCCAATCGTTATTCAGGGAGCTGGTGCAGGTTCTGCGGTAACGGCAAGAGGAGTTTTTGGAGATATTTTGAGATTGTCAGATAAAGGGTAATTGATTTTAGATTGCAGATTTATAAGCCCAGTTTGTCATTTCGACGAAGGAGAAATCTTCGCAAGTAGCTCGACAAAGATTGACGAAATTCATTATGGCATTTCTAGTGCGATTTCTCGTTCCTCGAAATGACAAAATTGAGAAGAATAAAAAACAAAAAAATAACAACACAATGAAAGTAAGTTTAAACAGAGTAAATGATGCATTTCATTTCAAAGTAAAAAATGAACGCGGACATGTAGTTGACGTTGACAGCAGAGCCGAATTTGGCGGAAGCGATTTAGGTGCAAGTCCAATGGAATTAGTTTTAATGGGAGTTGCAGGATGCAGCGCTATCGATATGATTTCGATCTTAAAAAAACAGCGTCAGGAAATTACTTCTTTTAACGCTGAGGTTGAAGGAACACGCGTTCAGATTGAAGAGGCAAAACCTTTTAAAGAAATCGATGTGGTTTTCTATTTAGAAGGAGAAATCAATCCAGAAAAAGCAAAAAAAGCGGCACAACTTTCTTTCGAGAAATACTGTTCAGTTGCCAAAACAGTTGAGCCAACAGCTACGATTAAATACAAAGTTGTCCTGAATAACGAAGCTTTGTAAATTAGATAATTAGTCAATTAGAGGAATTAGATAATTTCTTTAGACAGTTTGAACTTTAGGTTTTGTAATAACTTGAAACATTAAACCTGAAACTTCAAACAAAAAACAAAAAAACAACACAATGAATACAGAAGAATTTGGTTTTGAAACACAAGCCATTAGAACACATTTAGAAAAGACACAATTTCAGGAACATTCAACACCTTTGTACTTATCTTCAAGTTTTATATTTGAGGATGCAGAGGATATGAGAGCTTCATTTACAGAAGAAAAAGTTCGTAATATTTACTCTCGTTTCAGCAATCCAAATACAACAGAATTTGTAGATAAAGTTTGCGCAATGGAAGGCGCTGAAGCTGGTTATGCTTTCGCAACAGGTATGGCTGCAATCTACTCAACGTTTGCGGCATTGTTAGATTCAGGCGATCACATCGTTTCGGCAGGAAGTGTTTTTGGATCAACTCATGCGTTGTTTATGACCTACTTTCCAAAATGGAATATTGAAACAACTTATTTTGATATCAATAAACCAGAAACAATAGAAAGTTTCATTAAGCCAAATACTAAAATTCTTTACGCAGAAACACCAACAAATCCAGGTGTAGATGTAATTGATTTAGAATTGTTAGGGCAAATTGCAAAAAAACACAATCTGATTTTAATAATTGACAACTGTTTTGCGACACCTTATATTCAGCAGCCTATAAAATATGGAGCACATATTGTGGTGCATTCAGCAACAAAATTAATAGATGGACAAGGTCGTGTTTTAGGTGGAGTTGCTGTTGGAGAAGCAGAATTGATTCGTAAAATTTATTTGTTTTCAAGAAATACAGGACCAGCGATGTCTCCGTTTAATGCTTGGGTTTTGTCAAAAAGTTTAGAAACTTTAGCTGTTCGTGTAGATAAACATTGCGAAAATGCTTTGAAAGTAGCAGAGTTTTTAGAAAGCCACCCGAATGTAGAAAGTGTGAAATATCCATTCTTGAAATCACACCCAAAATATGAAATCGCTAAAAAACAAATGCGTTTAGGCGGTAACATTATTGCAATCGAAATTAAAGGTGGTCTTGAAGCAGGAAGAAAATTTTTAGATAAAATTAAATTATGTTCTCTTTCGGCAAATATCGGTGATGTAAAAACAATTGTAACCCATCCAGCTTCAACAACGCACAGTAAGTTATCTGAAGAAGATCAGTTAGCAGTTGGAATCACGCAAGGTTTGGTTCGTGTTTCTGTTGGACTAGAAACTGTAGAAGATGTAATCGCAGATTTGAAACAAGCGCTTTCTTAATTTTAGATTGCAGATTTTAGACTTTAGATTTTATTTTCAATTTCTATATAAAGACGATTTTTGATAGTGAGATTTACTATTAAAAATCGTCTTTTTTGATTCTTGGGTTATTATAAAAAGTCTACTTTTGTATGATTAGAAAAGAACAAAAGAAGTAATTTGATAGAATTAGTAGAATTTAACTTTATTCTGTTGTGATAGTTCAAACAAAAAGCATATTTTTGTTGTTTAATAATTTACGGCATTCAAATAACTCCTGAAGCTGTAATCTAAAACATAAAGATGCTTTCAAAAAAGACAAAATACGGAATCAAAGCTTTGACTTATTTAGCTAGACGCGAAAATAATGAACCAGTACAGATTGCCGAAATTGCGAAAAGTGAACACATTTCGATAAAATTTTTAGAAAGTATTTTGCTGCTCTTAAGAAATTCTGGATTTCTTGGCGCAAAAAAAGGAAAAGGTGGCGGTTACTACTTGATAAAAGATCCGAAAGATATCAGTATGGCAAAAGTCTACCGTATTCTGGAAGGGCCAATTGCATTATTACCATGCGCCAGTCATAATTTCTACGAAAGATGTGATGATTGTGATGACGAAGCGACGTGTGCGGCTCGCCGATTAATGACCGAAGTTAGAGATAACACACTTAAAATATTAGAAAGTAATTCTTTGGCAGATATTGCTTTTTAATTTTTCACCATATAAGTAATATAAGTTCATTTAAATAGCTGTCGATAGAGTCTAAATTGAACTTATATTACTTATATGGTTTAAATTATTTAAAATATCAATTTATATCCAGCAAGGAAAAGCATTACTGCTATAGCATTTCTAAGAAATTGATCTGGAACTTTTCCGCTCAACATACTTCCCATGTAGATTCCAGGAAGTGATCCCATTAACAATTGCCCCAATAAACCGACATCTAAATTTCCCATAGAAGCATGTCCAATTCCTGCGACCAATGTTAGAGGTACAGCGTGTGCAATTTCAGTTCCAACCAAACGAGGAGTTGGTAATAATGGATAAAGGAAAAATAAAGTTACAGTTCCTAAAGCTCCAGCTCCGATTGAAGTCAATGTTACGGTAGCTCCCAATAAAACTCCAATTCCAATAGTCAATGCATTTTGAGTTGTGCTTTCACTGTGAAATTTATCGCCAGCGTGTTTTTGAGAGAATTTTAAAATTCTTTGTTTGAATATAATCGCGACTGAAGTAAATAATAATGCCCATCCTAAACTGTACTTGATTACGCCGTTTATGGTTTCAATATCGGTTTTGATACTGTTTAAAATCCATAAAGTTATTAAAGAAGCAGGAACACTGCCAAGAGTAAGCCAGCCTGTGATTTTCCAGTTGATGTTTCCTTTTTTGTTGTGTACAAATACACCCCCGGCTTTGGTAAATGCGGCGTATAATAAATCGGTTCCTACTGCGGTTGTTGGCGGAATGTTGAAGTATAATAAAATTGGAGTCATTAAAGAACCGCCGCCAACTCCGGTTAGTCCCACAATAAAACCAACAACTAATCCTGCTATTACAAGACCTATTTGAAAATCCATAAAAAATAATTTGGGGCTAAAATACAACAATTTTATAATAATCCTATCGATTTTATAGAGATTAGAAAATGTATTTAAAAAACAAACATTTTTAGCGTTTAAATTGTTGCAATTACTTGTAAAACGGTATTATTTGTGAAATTATACTGCATAATTCTTAAAACTCTCTTTTAGAATGTAATAAAAGGTTAATTGAGGGCTTAAAAAAATAATAATATTGCTTTGTAATTTAGAAATAAGTAGTATTTTTGCAAAGTAATCTACTAACCCGATAGGGTAATAGGTTTTCAAAACAAATTAAAACTTGTTAATATGGAAAAAGAACTGAAAATAAATAATGCAGATGCTTTCAAAGAAAAGCTGTGGATTGGAATTCCTGTTGTTTTACTAGTAGGTTTATTATCTGTTTTAATATACAATCATCACGCTGAATTTTCCTGGGACGGATTTGTAGCAGGATTCAATCAGGAATTTTTAGTGTTTTTTGCCATTGGAGTTTTCGCTCAGTTGGTCGATGGAACTTTAGGAATGGGTTATGGAGCAACTTCAACATCGTTTTTATTGGCTTATGGAGTTCCGCCAGTTGTGAGTAGTACAGCAGTTCACGTTTCAGAAATGTTTACAACGGGAGCATCGGCACTTTCTCATCATCGTTTTGGAAACATCAATAAAAAACTGGTAAAGCATTTGTTGATTCCAGGAGTTTTAGGTTCTATTACAGGAGCTTATCTTTTATCAGATGTAATTGATGGAGATATAATCAAGCCGTTTATTGCTGTTTATATGATTGTTTTAGCGATTATCATTATTAGAAAAGCATTAAAAAAGAATATTGTAAAAAAGAAAACAAAAAGATTAAGCGCTTTGGCTGTTTTTGGCGGATTTATGGATTCTGTTGGAGGCGGAGGCTGGGGGCCAATCGTAACTTCTACTTTATTAGGAAGAGGAAGAAATCCAAGATATACCATTGGATCGGTGAATGCAGCTGAGTTTGCGATTTCATTTGCGAGCGGAATTACATTTATGCTTTTTGGAGGAATCCACGGATGGCAGGTTATTATCGGTTTGATTTTAGGAGGCGTAATTGCTGCGCCAATAGGAGCATTTCTAGTAAATAAAATCAAGAGAAAACCAATGATGGTTGCAGTTGGAATTCTAATTATATTATTGAGTTTAAAAACATTATCTAAATTATTGTAAAAGATAATTTTAGAAAGGAAGAGATTATGAGTGCGAGTATTGTACAAGAATTATTAGAGAAAACTGCAGCTCTTTCGCTTGACGAAACCTTAGTTTTTTTAGCAAAAGAATTTCCGGGAAAAGTAATTTTTTCGACTTCTTTTGGACAGGAAGATCAGGTAATTACTGATTTTATAGCAAAAAGTAACACAGATATTAGCGTTTTCACTTTAGATACGGGAAGATTATTTCAGGAAACGTATGATGTTTTTCATAAGACATTAAAAAAATACAAAAGACCAATCGAGGTTTATTTTCCAGAAGCAGCATCAGTAGAAAAATTGTTGCAGGAAAAAGGGCCAAACAGCTTTTACGATTCAGTTGAAAATAGAAAAGAATGCTGTTTTATTCGAAAAGTGGTTCCGTTAAGAAAAGCTTTAGCAGGAAATTCAGTTTGGATTACAGGTTTAAGAGCAGAACAATCAGAAAACAGACAAGATTTAAGTCTGTTTGAATACGATGGAGGTTTCGAAATTATCAAATTCAATCCGTTATTAAAATGGACTTTAGAAGAAGTTGAAACGTATTTGTCAGAAAACAATGTTCCGCAGAATGCTTTACACAAACAAGGTTTCGTAAGTATTGGATGTGCACCTTGTACCAGAGCGATTTTTCCAGGAGAAGATATCAGAGCCGGAAGATGGTGGTGGGAATCGAGTCATAAAGAGTGTGGTTTGCATAGCGCTAAGAAAGAGTAGTAGAAGAAAGAGGCAAGAGGCAAGATTTTTTTTGAGAATAGAAAATAGATTATAGAATAAAGAGTGGAGATTTTTAGATCAGGCAACTTGAAACTTTAAACATGAAACCTGAAACAAAAATTTTCCACAACAAAATATCAAACAAAAAAACAATGAGTTCAGTATTAAAAACAAACGCTTTAGAGAGTGAAGCGATATACATTTTCAGAGAAGTAATTTCACAGTTTGACAAACCGGTTTTACTTTTCTCAGGAGGAAAAGATTCTATTACATTGGTGCGTTTGGCGCAAAAAGCATTTTTCCCTGCTAAGATTCCATTTCCTCTTTTGCACGTTGATACAGGACACAATTTCCCTGAAACGATTGCTTTCAGAGATAAATTGGTAGAAGAATTAGGTTTAGAGTTGATCGTTCGTAATGTTCAGGATGCTATTGATGAAGGGAAAGTAGTTGAAGAAACTGGAAAATATTCTAGTAGAAACAGTTTACAAACAACAACACTTTTAGATGCAATTGAAGAATTTAAGTTTGATGCTTGTATTGGTGGTGCGCGTCGTGATGAAGAAAAAGCAAGAGCGAAAGAACGTATTTTCTCTGTTCGTGATGATTTCGGACAATG
The DNA here is from genome assembly GCF_014207905.1 of Flavobacterium notoginsengisoli. GTDB lineage: Bacteria > Bacteroidota > Bacteroidia > Flavobacteriales > Flavobacteriaceae > Flavobacterium > Flavobacterium notoginsengisoli_A. The sequence goes on from NZ_JACHLB010000001.1 coordinate 1,117,926, forward strand.
GGACGAAAAAAATCAGAGACCTGAGTTGTTTGATATTTTAAATGGAAAAATTGAAAATGGACAAAACGTTCGTGTTTTCCCAATTTCAAACTGGACAGAATTAGATGTTTGGAGTTATATCGAAAAAGAAAAAATCGAGATTCCGTCAATCTATTTCTCACATAAAAGAAAAGTTTTTTTGAGAGACGGTTTAATCTGGTCGCATTCTCCTTTTGTGTACCAAGAAGAAGACGAACAAATCGAAGAAAGAATTGTTCGCTTCAGAACCGTTGGAGATATGAGTTGTACAGCAGCTGTTGAATCTTACGCAGCAACAATCGAAGAAGTAGTTGGCGAAATCAGATCATCAACAATTTCTGAAAGAGGAGCCAGAATCGATGACAAACGTTCTGAAGCTGCGATGGAGAAAAGAAAACAACAGGGATATTTTTAATTTTTGGTAAGAAGTTAAAAGTTAGAAGTAAGAAGAATCAAAAAAACAAAAACATACAGATTTAAGTTTCGAGAGAACATGAAACCCGAAACTTTAAACCTGAAACAATATATAAGATGGACGTTTTAAAAATAGCAACAGCAGGAAGTGTAGATGACGGAAAAAGTACTTTGATCGGGAGATTATTGTACGATACAAAATCGTTGACAACTGATAAAATAGAAGCAATCGAAAAAAGCAGTAAACAAAAAGGATACGATTATCTTGATTTTTCTTTGGCAACTGACGGATTAGTAGCAGAAAGAGAGCAAGGAATCACGATCGATGTTGCGCATATTTATTTTTCGACTGCAAAGAAAAGTTACATTATTGCCGATACTCCAGGTCACGTAGAATATACAAGAAACATGGTTACAGGAGCTTCGACTTCTCAGGTTTCTATCATTTTGATTGATGCTAGAAAAGGAGTTATCGAGCAAACATACCGTCACTTTTTTATCAATAATTTATTGAGAGTAAAAGAAGTAATCGTTGCCATCAACAAAATGGACTTAGTAGATTACTCAGAAGAAGTTTTCAATAAAATCAAAGCTGATTTTGAGGCTTTAAATGCAAAAAGTACTTTCAAAGAACAAAACGTAAGCTATATTCCGTTAAGTGCAATCAATGGTGGAAACGTGGTTGACAAATCGGAAAATATGCCTTGGTACGAAGGACAAACTGTTTTAGAACATTTAGAAGGATTGCATTCTCATGATGTTTACGAAGCAGGAAAAGCACGTTTCCCAGTTCAGACGGTTATTCGTCCAAAAACAGAAGAATACCACGATTTCAGAGGATACGCAGGAAAATTATACGGAAATTCAATTAAAGTTGGAGATGCTGTAACGGTTCTTCCTTCTTTAACAGAATCAACAGTTACAAAAATTCACTTTTTCGATAAAACATTTGACGAAGCTACAGCAGGTTCTTCAATCACAATCGAATTAGAAAATGATATCAATGTAACGAGAGGTGATATGATTGTAAAATCAAGCGAACTTCCAAAAATTGAAAAAGACATCACAACTACAGTTTGCTGGATGGACAGTAAAAAACTGGTTGCGGGAACTAAATATTTGGTACAACACAATACCAACAGAGTTTTAGCAAAAGTAGAAAGTATTAAAAATACAATTGCTACAGATTACTCAGGAACGACAGAAGCTTCACAATTAGCAATCAACGAAATTGGAGAAGTGACAATCAAATTAAGCAAACCGTTATATTTTGATTCATACAACGAAAACAAATCAAACGGAGCTTTCATCTTAATTGATACAGCAACAAACACAACAGCAGGAGTAGGATTCATTAGATAGTTTCACTGCTGTAAGCTTTAAGCTATAGGCTTTAAGCTTTTTGCAAAAATGTATAACAAGCTACGCAAGAAAGCCTAAAGCTTATTGCTTAACGCCTAAAGCATTAAAAAAACAAAATGGAAAGTTTTAGAACAGAAATAGAAAATCCGGTAGTTCAGAAGGAGATTATCGAATTAGAAAAAAAGATTCACTTATTCCGTGGAGGAAAAATTGATGATGAGCGTTTTCGTAGTCTTCGTCTAGCGCGTGGAATCTACGGTCAGCGTCAGGAAGGCGTTCAGATGATTCGTATCAAATTGCCTTACGGTAAAGTAACCAGCGAGCAATTAGTGCGTATCACACAAGTTTCAGACAAATATTCTACAGGACGTTTACACATTACAACGCGTCAGGATATTCAGATTCACTACGTAAGCTTAGACAGAACTCCTGAGCTTTGGGCAGATTTGGCTAAAGATGATATTACACTTCGTGAAGCTTGTGGAAACACCGTTAGAAATATTACAGGAAGCGAATTGGCTGGAGTTGACGTAAACGAACCATTTGATGTTTCGCCTTATGCACACGGACTTTTTCAATATTTGTTAAGAAACCCAATCTGTCAGGAAATGGGGCGTAAATTCAAAATTTCGTTCTCATCTTCAGACGAAGATACGGCTTTGAGTTATTTGCATGATTTAGGATTTATTCCGAAAATTAAAGACGGACAAAAAGGTTTCAAAATCATGTTTGGTGGAGGTTTAGGATCTCAGCCAGCGCATGCGGAATTACTTTCGGAGTTTGTTCCTGTAAACGAAATCATTCCAACAGCAGAAGGAATCATTCGTATTTTTGACAGATACGGAGAACGTGCTAAAAGAATGAAAGCGCGTATGAAATTCTTAATCAAAGAAATGGGGAAAGATGCTTTCCTTGATTTGGTTGAAAAAGAGAAAAAAGCAATCGCTTTTCAAACATACGAAATTGATACAACCGCTTTCGACGGGCCAATTACAGAACCGTTATTAGAAGTTCCGCAAGTTACAATCGATGATACAGAATCGTATGAAGCGTGGAGAAAATCGAATGTAATCAAACAGAAACAAGACGGTTATTATGCTATTGGAATCAAAGTTTTATTAGGAGATTTTTATACGGATAAAGCTAGATTATTAGCCGATTTAATTAAAAATTACGGAGCAAATGAATTGCGTTTTTCATTGCGTCAAAATATTGTAATACGAAACATAAAAGAAGAGAATCTTCCTTTCTTTTATCAAGAATTAGCCAAATTGGATTTTGTTCAATTAGGATATAATTCAGTTGGAGATATTACGGCATGTCCTGGTACAGATACTTGCAACTTGGGGATTGCAAGCAGTACAGGTATTGCCGAAGAATTAGAAAGAGTTTTAAGTGCAGAATATCCACAGTATTTAAACAACCGCGAAATCGAAATTAAAATTTCAGGTTGTATGAATGCGTGCGGGCAACATAATATGTCTGCAATTGGATTCCAAGGAATGTCTATTAACTCAGGAAAACTAGTGGCTCCGGCTTTGCAAGTTTTATTGGGTGGAGGAAGATTAGGAAACGGAGCAGGACGTTTTGCTGATAAAGTAATTAAGATTCCAAGCCGTAGAGGGCCAGATGCTTTGCGTACGATCTTAAATGATTTTGATGCGAATGCAAACGGAGAAAAATTCCTAAACTATTACGATCTAAAAGGAGAGAAATATTTCTACGAAATCTTAAAACCTTTTGCAGATGTAACCAATTTAACAGAAGCTGATTTTGTGGATTGGGGTAATGCAGACAATTACGTAAAAGCAGTTGGAGTTGGAGAATGCGCCGGAGTGGTGATCGATTTAGTAGCGACATTATTGTTTGAAGCTAAAGAGAAATTGATTTTGGCTCAGGAATCTTTCGACGAGAAAAAATGGTCAGATGCCATTTACCATGCTTACGCAGGATTTGTAAACGGTGCAAAAGCATTGTTATTGGCAGAAAACCAAAAAACAAACCACCACGCAGGAATCGTTGATTTGTTTGATACTGTTTTCATCGAAACAAGTAAAATCGAATTGAATTCAACTTTTAAAGATTTGGTTTACCAAATCAATAGAAATGAACCATCTGAAGCTTTCGCTAAAGATTACATTGCTCAGGCAGTAGTTTTCTTTGATAAAATCGAAACTTTCAGAGCACAGGAATTAGCAAATGCATAATATAAAACCCAAAATAACTTTAGTCGGTGCAGGTCCGGGCGATCCCGATTTACTGACGCTAAAAGCTGTAAAAGCATTGGCTGAAGCAAATGTGGTTTTATACGACGCTTTAGCCAACGAAGAAATTCTGGATTATGCGCCTAAAAATGCGATTAGAATTTTTGTTGGAAAAAGAATCGGAAATCATGCTTACACGCAGGATCAAATCAATCAGCTGATTGTAGATAATGCACTGACATACGGAAACGTAGTGAGATTAAAAGGCGGAGATCCATTTATTTTCGGAAGAGGCGGAGAAGAAATTGATTTTGCAGAAAGTTTCGGAATAGAAACCATTGTAGTTCCGGGAATTTCATCAGTAGTTGCAGTTCCGGCAAGTCAGGGAATTTCGATTACAAAACGTGGAGTTTCAGAAAGTTTTTGGGTAATCACGGGAACAACTTCCGACAGGAAATTATCTTCTGATGTAGCTCTTGCAGCGCAATCATCTGCAACCGTTGTAATTTTGATGGGAATGCATAAACTGCCTCAAATTATCGATTTGTTTCAGAAAGAAGATAAAGGAAATTTACCCGTTGCAACCATCCAAAACGGAACAACAGCAGAAGAAAAAGTAGGCGTTGGAACTGTGGATTCGATTTTAGAAGTTGTAAAACAAAAAGAACTAGGTTCTCCGGCAATTATTGTTTTAGGCGAAGTGGTTCGCGAAAGCAACAAATTAAAAGGATTTTACGAAGAATTTTGTCAAAAGAAAGAGCTTGATAAAATGTTCCGTCAGAACCAATTTGTTGACAAAAAATAATCGATAGAATTAAAATATTCCGTTAGGAATAAGTGGTTGGTAGAAAAAGAGTGTTCCCAATAAAAATGTTCCGTTAGGAACATCTGATTGGTAAATCATCTAATTTTGTTTAGATGAAAATAAATTAAAATGGAACAAAACGAATTATATCCAATATTTCTAAAGCTTCACAATCTAAATGTTCTGATTGTAGGTGGAGGGAATGTAGGTCTGGAAAAGCTTTCTTTCTTGCTCAAGTCAAGTCCGAATGCAAATGTTGAGGTAGTGGCAAAAGAATTTCATTTAGAAATAAAAGTTCTGGCCGAAAAGCATCCTTCGATAACATTAACAAGATCGAAGTTCAAAAAGAAAATGCTCAAAAAGCGTCACATGGTAATTGCCTGTACAGACGATTTGAAAGTAAATAAAAAGGTTTACGATTTAGCAAGAAAGCGTTATCTGATTTGCAACATAGCCGATACACCAGATTTATGTGATTATTATTTGGGCGGAATCGTAACAAAAGGAAATGTAAAAATTGCCATTTCAACAAACGGAAAATCGCCAACAACGGCAAAGAGATTGCGTGAGTTTTTTGAAGAAGTAATTCCAGAAGATATCAATCAAATGGTTGAGAACCTGAATGAATACCGAAAAACCTTAAAAGGCAATTTTGAAGAAAAGGTTAAAAGAATGAATGAGATTACCTCTTCATTAAAAAATAAAGAGTAAAAAAGTTTCGTAAAAGAAATAAATGACAAAAATCATTGAAAGTACAAGGATTTATTCGTTTCTTTGCGTTATTAAGAATGATTATAAACAACACCATAATGATTAAAACAGATATACTTATAATTGGAGCAGGACCAACAGGTTTATTTGCCGTATTCGAGGCAGGATTGTTAAAATTAAAATGCCACATTTTAGATGCACTTCCACAACCAGGAGGACAACTTTCAGAGTTATATCCAAAAAAGCCAATTTATGATATTCCTGGATTCCCAGAAGTATTAGCCGGAGACTTAGTTGACGGATTAATGGAGCAAATCAAACAATTTGAGCCAGGATTTACTTTAGGAGAACGTGCTGAAACAGTTGAAAAGCAAGAAGACGGAACATTCATTGTAACATCAAACAAAGGAACTAAATTCCACGCACCGGTTATCGCAATCGCTGGAGGATTAGGAAGTTTCGAGCCTCGTAAACCACTTATCGAAGATATCGAGTTTTATGAAGATAAAGGAGTAAAATACTTCATCAAAAATCCTGAGAAATTCAGAGACAAAAGAGTTGTAATTGCAGGAGGAGGAGATTCAGCATTAGACTGGTCAATTTTCTTGGCAAATGTAGCTTCAGAAGTAACATTAATCCACAGAAGAAACGAATTTAGAGGAGCTTTAGATTCAGTAGAAAAAGTGCAAGAATTAAAATCAGCAGGGAAAATCAAATTGATTACGCCAGCTGAGGTTATCGGAATCAATGGAGCAGAGCACGTAGAGTCATTAGACATCGAAGAAAACGGAGCGCACCGTAAAATCGAATGTGATTATTTCATCCCGCTTTTCGGATTAACACCAAAATTAGGTCCAATTGGAGACTGGGGATTAGAAATCGAGAAAAATGCCATTAAAGTTAACAATGCATTAGATTACCAAACTAACATTCCGGGAATCTTCGCTATTGGAGACGTAAACACATATCCAGGAAAATTAAAGTTAATCCTTTGCGGTTTCCACGAAGCAACTTTAATGTGCCAGGCCGCATACGGAATCATCAACCCAGGTAAAAAATACGTATTGAAATATACAACAGTTTCTGGTGTAGACGGTTTCGACGGAACTCGTAAAGAAGCTCCAAAAGCGGTTGTTAAAGCGATTGTTTAATCTGAGGGGCTGAGGTTCTAAGGGACTAAGGCGCTAAGGTTTTTATATAGAAAGCTCAAACTTTTAGTTTGAGCTTTTTTTATTAATCCCAGAGGGATGAAATATTTATAGAATAAAATTGATGTCTTTTGACAAAAAGCTCCAGCGGAGCGACATATATTTCGCTCCGCTGGAGCTTTTGCGTTGTGTTGATTGTTTTTCTATAAATATTATGCTCCTCCGGAGCTAAATCACATGCAAGGTAAAACCTTAGAACCTCAGTCCCTTAGTCCCTCAGCACCTTACAAAAAAAACATTTGCAAATCGAAACCCTATTTCATACCTTTGCACTGTTCTTAAAATTATTGTTCGTTATCACGAAAGGCGGAGGGATAGACCCGATGAAACCTTAGCAACCCTTTACCATAAAGAAGGTGCTAAATTCTACTTTTATACGATATTTTCCAGTATTCAAGATAGATAACACAAATACACACAAGTATTTCTCAAAACTTTTCCAGACAACATACAATATTTACCGAAGCAATTCAGTAGAAGGAGCGAATCATTGGCGCATTTTTGCAGTCAATAGTTCCCGCTTTCGCCTATATCTCTCCGCTCCGCTGCGAGGATACCGGCTCAATCGGGGCTAATGAGTAAGCAATAGTGCATTTTTGGAATTAATGTAAAAAAATATCCGAAGCAAACCTATTAGGTTTAAACTTCACAATCATAATAAAAAAACTTAGCATCTTAGAACCTCAGTATCTTAGAAGCTAAAAGAAAGAGAACTATGTCGATTACTATTCAAGAAGCAATAAAAAAAAATATCCTAATCCTAGACGGAGCAATGGGAACAATGTTGCAACGCTATAATTTCTCAGAAGAAGATTTCAGAGGAGAGCGTTTCAAAGATTTCCCGCATCCGTTAAAAGGAAATAACGATTTACTATCCCTAACACAACCACAAGCGATCCGCGATGTACATGCCGCTTATTTTGAAGCAGGTGCTGACATCGTAGAAACCAATACCTTCTCAGGAACGACAATCGGTATGGCCGATTATCACATGGAAGATTTGGTTTACGAGTTAAACTACGAATCGGCAAAACTTGCACGCGAGGTTGCCGATGAGTTTACTGCAAAAAATCCGGAAAAACCACGTTTCGTAGCCGGTTCAATAGGACCGACAAACCGTACGGCAAGTATGTCACCAGACGTAAACGATCCGGGGTACAGAGCCGTTACTTTCGACGATTTAAGAATTGCTTACAAACAACAAGTAGAAGCGTTAATGGATGGAGGCTGTGATTTACTTTTAGTAGAAACAATTTTCGATACTTTAAATGCAAAAGCAGCACTTTTTGCAATTGAAGAAGTTAAGGAAGAACGCAATCTGGATATTCCAATCATGGTTTCAGGAACGATTACAGATGCTTCAGGAAGAACACTTTCTGGGCAGACAGTTGAAGCGTTTTTGATTTCAGTTTCGCATATTCCGTTGTTAAGTGTGGGATTCAATTGCGCTCTTGGAGCCGATTTGCTAAAACCGTATCTAAAAACATTAGCGCACAACACAAGCTTTAATGTTTCGGCGCATCCAAATGCAGGATTGCCAAATGCTTTCGGACAATACGATGAAACACCAGAACAAACACAAGTTTTTATTAGAGAATATTTAGAAGATAATTTAATTAATATCATCGGTGGTTGTTGCGGAACAACTCCAGATCATATTCGATTAATGGCTGAGGTTGCGAAGGATTATAAACCGAGAGTTGCGCCTGTTTTTGAATAAAAAATATAAAATTGATAAAGGAAGACATCAGGTTGCAAAACAAAAAAGATAAATGGAATTTAATCATTTTTGTGGCTTTTATGGTTGGCTGGGCAATATTTTTAATCTGCACTAACCAGCCAGATGATTTTTCAAAATCGTTTAGAGGAGAAGCAATTGGACTGGTAACGAGAATTGAGAATTGTAATAGATCTAAATGTTTGAGATATTATTTTTATATAGACGATAAAAGGATTTTATCAGGAATGGGGATACGAAATTATCAAGAGAATCCCAATGATTTAGTAAACAAGTTCTTTAAAGTAAAATACAATTTGAATAAACCTGAAGAAAATGAAATTTTCTTTAGGGAAAAATTAGAACTGGATTCTTTAATGCTAGTCAAATCTGGTTTTAGAAAAACTAAATATTATGAGTATGATGATCGGTCAACTAAATATTTAGAAAAATTAAAATGGAAATAAAGCTCCATAGGAATGAAATAGTATTATGTTGATTTAGAAATTTTTCCATCAATAATTAAGAATTGAAACTTGGAAAACATAAATCGTCTTATGAAACCGATTTTGCGTGAGGGATAGAAGTGAAAAGCCCACAGCCTGACGAAGGAAGTGCGAGGACTTGTAACGTATAGCCCGGCCCGGAGGGACACGCCCAAAATAATAAACATAAATACCTACAAGGTTTTGAAAACCTTGCAGGAAAGAAATAAGAATAAAAAAACTCAGAATCTAAGCATCTTAGAATCTTAGTAACTTAGAAAGAAATGACAGAAAAAAGAAGAGACCTTGTATTATCAGGATTAGAACCGTTGATTATTACGCCGGAAAGTGTTTTCGTGAATGTTGGTGAGCGTACAAACGTAACAGGTTCAAGAAAATTCCTGAGACTAATCAAGGAAGAGAAGTATGACGAGGCACTTGATATTGCAAGACAGCAGGTAGAAGGAGGAGCACAGATCATCGATATTAATATGGATGAAGGAATGCTTGACGGCGTTACGGCAATGACTAAATTTTTGAATTTAATTGCGGCTGAACCAGACATTTCGAGAGTGCCAATTATGATTGACAGTTCGAAATGGGAAATTATTGAAGCTGGTCTAAAAGTAGTACAAGGAAAAAGCGTTGTAAACTCGATTTCATTAAAAGAAGGAGAAGAAGCTTTTATTCACCACGCCAAATTAATCAAACGTTACGGAGCGGCAGCTATCGTTATGGCTTTCGACGAAGTTGGTCAGGCTGATAATTACGATCGTCGTGTGGAAATTTGTGCGCGTTCGTATGATATTTTGGTGAACAAAGTTGGATTCCCTCCACAGGATATTATTTTCGATTTGAATATTTTCCCAGTTGCAACGGGAATGGAAGAGCATAGATTGAACGCTTTGGATTTCTTTAGAGGGACAAAATGGGTTCGTGAAAATCTTCCGCATGCACATATTAGCGGTGGAGTAAGTAACGTTTCATTTTCTTTTAGAGGAAATGATACGGTTCGTGAAGCGATGCACTCCGTGTTTTTATACCACGCAATCAAAGAAGGAATGACAATGGGAATCGTAAACCCAGAAATGTTGACGATTTATGATGATATTCCAAAAGACTTATTAGAATACGTTGAAGACGTAATTCTGGACAGACGCGACGATGCAACCGAAAGACTTTTGGATTTTGCTGAAAGTGTAAAAGGCGAAGCAAAAAGCGACGAAAAAGCCGTTCAGGAATGGCGTTTAGGAACTGTTCAGGAGCGTATTACGCATTCGTTAGTGAAAGGAGTTGACACTTTTATTGAAGAAGATGTTGAAGAAGCACGTTTGGCAGCAACAAAACCAATCGAAGTTATTGAGATCAACTTAATGGCGGGAATGAATGTGGTTGGAGATCTATTCGGAAGCGGAAAAATGTTCTTGCCTCAGGTAGTAAAATCGGCTCGTGTAATGAAAAAAGCCGTTGCTTATTTACTGCCTTTTATCGAAGCCAGCAAACAAGCCGGAGACAAACAAGGAAACGGAAAAATCCTGATGGCAACCGTAAAAGGTGACGTTCACGATATTGGTAAAAACATCGTTTCGGTAGTTTTGGCTTGTAACAATTACGAGATTGTGGATCTTGGTGTAATGGTTGCTCCTGAGAAAATTATTGCAGCGGCGATTGAGCATGAAGTAGACATCATCGGCTTAAGCGGATTGATCACGCCTTCGCTTGACGAAATGGTTTATTTGGCCAAAGAATTAGACAAACAAGATATTAAAATCCCGATTATGATTGGTGGGGCAACGACTTCGCGCGCGCATACAGCCGTGAAAATTGCACCTCAATACAGAGAAACGGTAATTCACGTAAATGATGCTTCGAGAGCCGTTACCGTTGCCGGAAACCTGTTAGATCATAATAGAAAAATATACGCTGCCGATATTCGTGCAGAATACGATTCGTTTAGAGAAACGTTCTTAAATCGTTCAAGAGATAAAAATTTCTTAACGATTGAAGATGCTCGTAAAAACAAATTGCCATTGGATTGGAGTGAATATACTCCAGTTAAACCAAAAGTAATTGGCGCACAAACCATCGAAGTAGAATTAGATGTTTTGGTTCCATATATCGACTGGACACCATTTTTCCAGACTTGGGAATTGTACGGAAAATATCCGGCAATTTTAACGGATGAGGTTGTAGGTAAAGAAGCAACTTCTGTTTTTAATGATGCTCAGGCAATGTTAAAAGTAATTTTAGCAGAGAAAAAATTAAAAGCAAAAGGTATTTACGGAATTTTCCCAGCGAATCAGGTGGATGACGATGATATCGAATTGCGTGATGAAAACGGAAAAGTGTTGGAGAAATTCTTAACACTTCGTCAGCAATCGCAAAAAACAAAAGGCGCTCCAAACATCGCTTTGGCCGATTTTATTCTGCCAAAAGACAGCGGTGTAACCGATTATATGGGAGCTTTCTGTGTAACAACTGGTTTTGGTGTTGACGAATGGGCTGCAGAATATGAAAAGAACTTAGACGATTATAATTCGATTATGGTTAAAGCCCTTGCGGATCGTTTTGCTGAGGCTTTCGCCGAATATCTTCACGAGAGAGTGCGTAAAGATTTCTGGGGTTACGACAGCGAAGAATCTTTAACCAACGAAGAACTGATTAAAGAAAGTTATAAAGGAATTCGTCCGGCTCCGGGTTATCCGGCTTGTCCAGATCACTTGGAAAAACCAACAATCTGGAAACTTTTGGATGTTGAAAAACAAATAGGAGTAAAGCTGACGGAAAGTATGGCGATGTGGCCGGCTTCATCGGTTTCAGGATATTATTTTGGAAACCCGAAAAGTCGCTATTTCGGTCTCGGAAAAATAAAAGAAGATCAGGTGACAGATTACGCCAAACGCCGAAATGTACCGCTTGATTACGCAATGAAATGGTTAAACCCTAATATAGCAGATTAACGAAAAAGTTATTTTAGTTTCAGGTTTCAGGTTTCAAGTTCTCTACAGCAACTTGAAACTTTAAACCTGAAACCTGAAACAAAAAAAGAAATGAAAGTAACAGAACATATAGAAAACGCCAAAGGAAAAACATTATTCTCATTTGAAATTATTCCGCCTCAAAAGGGGAAAAGCATTCAGGAATTATACGATAATATTGATCCGTTGATGGAGTTTAATCCGCCGTTTATTGATGTAACGACTTCTCGTGAAGAGTACATTTACATTGATAAAGGCAACGGACTTTTGGACAAAAAACTGACTCGTATGCGTCCGGGAACGCTTGGAATTTGCGCTTCTATAAAACATAAATACAATGTAGATACGGTTCCGCATTTGCTTTGCGGTGGTTTTACCAAAGAAGAAACTGAATATATGCTGGTTGACTGTCATTATTTAGGAATTAACAACGTAATGGCGCTTCGCGGAGATGCTATGAAAGACGAACAGTCTTTTACGCCAAAAGCAGGAGGAAATCATTACGCAATTGATTTGGTTAAACAAATTAATAATTTGAATAACGGAAAGTACCTTCACGAATTAATGGACGTTGATAACAAAGCTGATTTTTGCGTTGGAGTTGCGGGTTATCCTGAAAAACATTTAGAATCTCCTTCTTTACAATCAGATTTAAAAAGATTAAAAGAAAAGGTAGATGCAGGAGCTGATTACGTAGTAACTCAAATGTTTTTTGACAATGCTAAATATTTTGCTTTCGTAGAAAAAGCTAGAGAAATGGGTATTACAATTCCGATTATTCCTGGAATTAAACCAATCGCAGTTCAAAGACATTTACAAGTTTTACCACAAATTTTCAGAATCGATTTACCAGAAGATTTAATCGATGCTGTAGACAAATGCAAAAATAACGCTGAAATCAAACAAGTCGGAATCGAATGGGCAGTTCAGCAGTCATTAGAATTAAAAGCCGCTGGAGTTCCGTTTTTGCACTATTATTCAATGGGTAAATCTGAGAATATCCGCCAGATTGCAAGTCAGGTTTTTTAAAGTCTTTACGAGGAACTTTGTCAAAGTTTTGAACTTTGACAAAGTTATTCAAGTATAGTTTGTCATTCCGAGGAACGAGGGATCTCCACAAGTAGCTCCCTTCAGTGAATCGCCAATCTTTGTCGAGTTTCTTGCGGAGATTCCTCGTTCCTCGGAATGACAAAACAAACGTTAGTTGGAATCTCAATTCAAATGACGATAAATTGCTGAAGGATTTTTGTTTAATTTAGAAGTTTAAATTTCGTATCATGAAACAAGAAGAACTACAAGCCATAGCCTCTCAATTAAAACATCCAACAGGAGAAAAAGGAATTGAAATGGGAAATATGATGAACGAAACGAACATCAATATGACCAAACATTCGATTCTGAATCTTAATATTTCAAATGAAAACAGAATTCTGGAATTAGGTCACGGAAACGCAGGCCACGTAGAATTTTTGTTTGAACAGGCCGAAAAACTGAAATATTACGGACTTGAAATGTCGGAACTGATGTTTCAAGAAGCACGCCAGATCAACCGAAATTTTGTTTCTCAAAAACAGGCTTTCTTTTCACTTTATGACGGAAATACGATTCCGTTTGAAGATGGATTATTCGATAAAATATTTACTGTAAATACGATTTATTTTTGGCAAAAGCCTGAAGAATTACTTTCGGAAATTTACAGGGTTTTAAAACCAAATGGCAATTTTTGTTTGACATTTGCAGAAGAAGATTTTATGAAAAAACTGCCTTTTACACAATTCGAGTTTGAATTGTACAGTACAGAAAAAGCGCAGAATTTAATTAAAAAATCAGATTTTAAAATCGTTTATTCCGAAACACAGAAAGAACAAGTTAAAAGCAAAACAGGAGAATTGGTGGAGAGAGCTTTTACCACAATCGTTCTCGAAAAGTAATAAAAGAAAGGGTATTAGTTTTAATACTCTTTTTTTATTTAATTTTAAACCAAGTCTAATGCTTTTAAAATAATGGAAGTTAATAAAATCAATTTTTTACAGAGTTACAGTAGTATTTTATGGCTTCTGGGCGGTATTATAATCGGAAGTATTTTCGGATTAGTATTTGGGGAAGATGTTTTGATCATAAAACCGCTTGGTGATATATTTCTGAATTTACTTTTTACTGCCATTATTCCGCTTATATTTTTCACGATTGGTTCTTCTATTGCTAATTTGGAACGAACAGAAAAATTAGGAAAACTGTTCGTTATCATGATTTTGGTTTTTCTTGCTACAATTTTGATTTCGGCCATTGTGATGATTTGCGCCGTTTATCTTTTCCCGATTCATGAAAATATAGCAATTGCAAAAGTTCCTTTTGAAGAAGTAGTCTCAGGATCAGCTGGAGATCAGATTGCAAAATTGCTTACCGCAAATGATTTCTTCGAATTATTGTCTCGAAAAAGCATGCTAGCCTTGATTATTTTTTCTTTTTTGGTTGGTTTCGCCACTTTGCAGTCGGGAGAAAAAGGAAAAGCTTTCAAAAGTTTTTTGGATTCAGGAAACGAAGTCATGAAGCAACTTTTGAATATTATTATGAAATCGGCACCAATTGGTTTAGGAGCTTATTTTGCTTATCAAGTTGGAGTTTTTGGACCGCAATTGTTGGGAGTTTATGCAAAACCAATGGCGGTTTATTATGCAGCTTGTATCTTTTACTTCTTTGTGTTTTTCAGTTTGTATGCATTTGTCGCTGGAGGTAAAAGAGCTTTTAAAGTTTTTTGGAGCAATAACATAACACCATCCTTAACAGCAGTAGGAACCTGTAGCAGTATCGCAACAATTCCAGCCAATTTGGACGCTGCAGAAAAAATGGGAATTCCATCGCATGTTCGAAACTTAGTAATTCCGCTTGGAGCGCCTTTGCATAAAGATGGTTCAAGTATGTCATCCATCTTAAAAATAACTTTTTTGTTTGCTATGTTTGGGAAAGATTTTTCAGATCCAATGACCATTCTTCTGGCTTTAGGAATTACTGTTGTCGTTTCGATTGTAGAAGGCGGAATTCCAAACGGAGGTTATATTGGCGAAATATTGGCGATTACTGTTTACGGTTTTCCGATGGAGCAGGCCTTGCCAGTTGCCATGATTTTAGGAACTTTAGTTGACCCAATTGCGACTTTATTAAATGCTAATGGAGATGTAATTTGTTCTATGATGGTTTCTAGATTTTCGGAGAAAACGAAATGGGAATAAATTTCAAAATGAAAAATAATGCATTAGTAGATAATACTTTTGGATACATCGAGATTTTGTATTGATTAGTCTAAAACATTAATGCAATGGCTTATTAAACAGTAGTTTTACTCAGTAAAATGATTTTTATTTTGAAAGGTAAAACTATTTTTGTTGTATTTTTATTTATTGTCTGCTTCCATGTGCACGCCCAGTTGTGCACAGGAAGTTTAGGCGATGCTGTTGTTAAAATTGATTTCGGAACAGGAACTGCATCGCACGGAACAGCGTTAGGAACAGGAATTACAAGTTACACTTACACAACGGCAGATTTTCCAAATGATGGTTCTTATACCATAGAAAAAGCAACCAATACACCTGGAACTTGGTGGACAACAACAGATCATACGGGCGGAGGTTATATGATGGTTGTAAATGCAAGTCTTTCTACAACAGATTATTTTTATAAAAATACGGTTACGGGGCTTTGTCCAGATACAACTTATGAGTTCGCAGCGTGGATTATGAACTTATTGAGATCAAACGATACCAGTCCGCCAAATATTACATTTACTATAGAATCGACTTCTGGAACAATTCTAGGGACTTACAACACTGGAGATATCGGATTAAGTTCCAGTGCTGTTTGGAAACAATATGGTTTCTATTTTACAACTCCAACTGGGATTTCGACGGTAGTAATTAGAATGCGAAATAATAAAGCTGGTGCTGCACCTGGAAATGATATTGCTTTGGATGATATTACTTTTAGAGCATGCGGACCAACCGTTACTTCATCAGTACAAAATAATACCAATACAGATCTAACGATTTGTCAGGGAGATACACAAAGTTATACCCTTTCTGGAACGGTTTCTTCAGGATATTCAAATCCTGCTTATCAATGGCAAGTTAGCAATGACGGAGGAACAACGTGGACAGATATTGCAGGAGCAAATAGTTTAACGTATTCTTTTGTTCCCGCTTCAACAGTAGGCACATATTTGTATCGTATGGCGGTGGCGCAGAGCAGTAATATTTCTTCGGCTACTTGTAGGGTCGTGTCAAATACTATTAGTTTTAAAGTTAATGAAAGTTCCATTGCCCCCACTTTCACAACAGTGCAACCAACATGCGATGTGCCAACTGGAACAATCAATGTTGCCACAACTGCGAATACCACTTATAGTATTGATGGAACGAACTACCAAACATCTGGTGTTTTTTCTGGTTTAGCGGGAGGAGATTATAATGTTACAGCGAAATTAAGTTCGGGTTGTGCATCAACTCCTGTGGTTGCGCATATAAATTCGGTAGCTTCATCGAGTGCTACTCCAACTTATTCAGTAATTCAACCTGTAATTTGTTCAAATCCATTAGGAACAATTACAATTACAAGTTTAGATTATGAATATAGTTTTGATAATGGAACAAATTGGTCAACGAATAATTCCCGATCCGATTTGGTAGCGGGAGATTATTTAATAAAAACTAGAAACAGTTCAGGTTGTGAGACAACGGCGGTTTTAGTTTCGATTTTAGTGCCACCAGGATATCCGCCAACTCCAACAGTTTCGGTTATTCAACCAGATTGTATAACGGCGACGGGAACAATAACAATTTCAGATTCGGCTGCTTCTTATAGTTTTGATAATGGCGAAACTTGGACAACTTCAAACTCAAAAACGGATTTAGTTCCAAATATTTATAAAATCCTTATTAAAAATAATTTAGGATGTAATTCTTTGGTAGCTAATGAAGTAGAAATAAAAGCTTATATCAATCAAGAGCCACTGGTTACAGCCGTGAGTCCGCAAACTTTTTGCGTACAGCAAAATGCAACATTAAATGACATTCTTGTAAACGGACAAAATGTAAAATGGTATGATGCCTTAACAAACGGAAATCTATTACCTAATACAACAATTTTAGAAAGTAAAACCTATTATGTTTCGCAAACCATTTCTATTTGCGAAAGCGAAAGAATTCCAATTGTTGTTAATATTCAAAATACACCAACCCCAACTGGAGATTCCTATCAAAATTTTTGTACTTCTCAAAAACCAACAATTGAAAGTTTAGTTGCACAGGGTACAAATGTCGTTTGGTATGATAATGCTACAAATGGTGCCATTTTACCATCGACAACAAGTTTAATAAATGGGGCAACCTACTATGCTTCGCAAACTATTAATGGATGCGAAAGTGTAAATCGTCTGGCAGTTTCGGTTTCAATAGTTGCCCCAACTTTATCTTTCAATAATGTTTCAGCAAATGTTTGTGATGAATCTAATGATGGAACAGAAATTATAAATTTAACAAGTTATAATGCAGAAATAACGTCTTGCAATTCTTGCGTTTTTAGTTATTATACTTCTTTAATTGGTGCTGAAAATCAAACAGCAACTAATCAAATTAATAATGTTTCCAATTACAATTTGAGTGCAGGAACAACAATAATTTATGTTAGAATCGATTCTTCTGATAAATGTTTTCAAATTGCTGAACTTAGTTTGACTTTGGTAAACGTACCCATAATATCAATTTCAGATGTCGTTTCTTTATGCCAAAATAAAGATGTTGAGGTTCATGCCGGTGCTGGTTTTGATAGCTATTTATGGTCTAATGGATCTTCATCAGAATCAATTGTAATTGCTGATGAAGGGAATTATTCGGTTACGGTTACTCAAAATCATGGTAATGTAATTTGTTCTTCGGTAAAAGATTTTCAGGTAAAACTTTCCAATAGTGCCACTATTCAGAATCTTGTTGTTCAGGATTGGACAGATTCAGAAAATGTAATCGAAGTTCAGCTAGCAGATACAAGTCTTGGAAATTACGAATATTCAATCGACGGAAATGTTTATCAAGAAAGTAATATTTTTTCAGGATTGGCAACGGGAGATTATGTTGTTTATGTTCAAGATAAAAATGGTTGCGGAACCGTAAATCAAGAAGTATTTCTATTGAATTATCCCAAGTTCTTTACTCCAAATCAAGATGGTTACAATGATACTTGGGCAATAAAATTTTCAGAAACAGAGCCTACAATCAACACTAAAATATTCGATCGATACGGAAAATTTCTAAAAGAATTAAATGCCTATACATCGTGGGATGGAACTTTTAATGGAAAAGAATTGCCTTCAACAGATTATTGGTTTGTTGTAACAAGAGCCAATGGGAAAATTTACAAAGGACATTTTACGTTAAAACGCTAAAAAAAATCAGGATTGAAGAAGTTTTATTCATTAAATTAGAAGAAAAATTAGTCTACAAAAAAATGAATACAGTTTTACATCAAGATTTAAACGATTTCCAAAATATTTTAGATAAAACAAAAGAAACAGGAATTGATTTTCTAAGTAATTTAGAAGATATTCCAACTTCAAATAAATATTCGATAGATCCCCAAAATGAGTTAAATGAACTTGGATTAGGTTCATTGGGAGCTTTAGAAGAATTCAATCAAAGATTAGCGCCTTTAATGGTGGCTTCGCCTGGTCCAAGATATTGGGGATTTGTTACAGGAGGTTCGACTCCTGCATCAATTGTTGGAGATTGGCTTGCCGCAGTTTATGATCAAAACCCTCAAGCTTTGAGTGCGCAAGGCGGTGTATCGGCTTTAATTGAAGCAGAAACCATTAATCTTCTTTTAGAACTTTTAAACTTACCAAACGATTTCTCAGGCGGATTTGTAACAGGTGCAACCATGTCAAATTTTACTAATTTGGGAGTGGCAAGGCAATGGTTTGGAGCGCAATTTGGAAAAGATTTTGCGAAACATGGAATTTCAGAGAAAATGAATATTCTAACCGCAACACCACATTCTTCTTCTGTAAAATCGCTTTCGATGCTTGGTGTTGGAAGTCAGAATTTTACATTAGTCAAAACAATTGAAGGCAATAGAGAAGCGATTGATATTGCTGATTTGGAGAGAAATATTGAAGAACTAAACGGAAAACCTTTTATTTTAATTTCGAGTGCGGGAACTGTAAATACAGCCGACTTTGATGATTTTGAAGCCATTTCTAAACTCAGAAAAAAATATAAATTTTGGTGGCATATAGATGCCGCATTTGGCGGATTTGCGGCAGTTTCAGAAAAATACAAGCATCTTGTTTCGGGTTGGGAAGCAGCAGACAGCATTACAATTGATTGTCATAAATGGCTGAATGTACCTTATGAAAGCGCTTTCTATCTAATTAAAAAAGAACATATTAATTTACAGATTGAGACATTCCAAAACTCGAATGCACCTTATTTAGGAAATCCGTTGGAGAATTTTAATTATCTAAATGTCCTTCCTGAAAATTCTCGTAGACTACGCGCATTGCCTGCTTGGTTTTCGCTTAAAGCGTATGGAAAAGAGGGATATAGAGATATAGTCGAGAATAGCACTTCTCTTGCGTTACACTTTGCCAATGCGTTAATTGAAGAAGAACAATTTGAATTGCTTGCTCCAATTCGTTTAAATAATGTTTGTTTTACCTTGAAAGGAATTGAAAATCAAGAAAAAGTATCTCAATTTTTAATCAATTTAAATGATACAGGAAAAGTGTTTATGACTCCAACTTTATATCAAAATAGAAAAGGAATAAGAGCATCTTTTGTGAATTGGCGAACATCAGAAGAAGATGTAAAAATTGTAATTGAAGAAATGAAAAATGTACTGGAGACAATCTGATCTTATGATTTTAAAAATTTTGAAGTCCTGCTTTACCTAGCAGGATTTTTTATTTTTTGTAGGTTTTTTTATAAAATGAGTTTTTGAATTTTAATTCTTTAGTTATTTTTTTTAATGCGATTTTAATCTAAAATTAATTAAATCTTAAGATTTGATCTTTTTTTTAGAAGAAAAACATTTTTTACGTTAATAAACTTTTTTATTTAGAATAGTTAAAAATAATTTGCCAAACCTAATTGTGGATGTTAATTTTGTGCCAAATTTAATTTAAACTAATTCTAAATAATGCAAATTAAAAGAATTGCAATCTTGATTTTGCTGGTACTTTCATCAGTTCAAGGTTTCTCGCAAAAAGCCAAAGTAGTTTTAAGTGGAGTTGTAATGGCAGATAATGGCCAACCAGCAGAAAATGTTTCTGTAGCCTTAAAAGGAACTAGCTACGCAGCATTAACCAATGCAAATGGTGAATATGAAATTACTGCAGAACCTGGTAATTATACTTTAGTTATTAATTATGTAGGTTACAAATCGAAGCAGACAAAAATCAATCTTCAATCTAACCAAACTGCGCCAAAAATTACCATAGAAGAAGACATGGCGGCTTTAGAAGAGGTTCAAGTAACAGGAAAATCTAAAATTGAAAGAGTAAAAGAGCAACCTTTTAATATTACTGCTGTTAACTTAAAAATGGTTCATAATACTTCTGCAGATTTAAATCAGGTTTTAAATAGAACAACTGGAGTAAGAGTTAGAGAAACAGGAGGAATGGGATCTGACTTTAATTTTTCTCTAAACGGATTTTCTGGAAATCAGGTTAAATTTTTCTTAGACGGTATTCCAATTGATAGTTATGGTTCTTCTTTTACATTAAATAATATACCAGTTAATTTAGCAGAACGTATCGAAATTTTCAAAGGAGTTGTTCCTGTAGAATTGGGAAGTGATGCTTTAGGAGGTGCTATTAATATTATTACAAACCAATCGGTAAAACGTTATATTGATGCTTCATATAGTATTGGTTCTTTCAATACGCACAAGTTGGCAATTAATACCCGTTTTAGCGGTAAAAAAGGATTTGTGGCTAATCTAAACGCTTTTGGAAATTATTCTGACAACAGCTATAAAGTAGATGTAAGCGTGGCTGATGAGCTAGGAAATTTTGGTCCTGTAAAAGCCTATAAACATTTTCATGATGGATATAAGTCTGGAGCTATTATCGGAGAAGTTGGGGTAAAAGATAAAAAGTTTGCCGATTATCTTGTTTTAGGTATGATGGTTTCTGCTAACAGAAAAGAAATTCAAACCGGAGCGACTATGCAAAATGTTGTAGGTGATGCCTTTAGAGATAGCCATGCTTTTGTTCCAACTCTTAAATATCGTAAAGACAGTCTTTTTACAAAGAATTTATCGGTAAATTTTATTGCTTCATACAATATTGTTAACAGTCGTTCGGTAGATACTTCTTCATACAGATATAAATGGGATGGTAGCCGTACTTACAATAAATTAAGTAGTAGTGGAGAAATTAACCGTGAAAAAACGATTTATGCTTATGATGATAATTCGTTTCAAGCTAATACGAATTTTAAATACGATTTGAATGACAGACAATATTTTGCATTTAATTATTCTGTAAATAATTTAAAACGTAAAGAAGAAGAACAATACAGAGATGATCCTCGTAGACCTGGTTCTCCGACATTGAATAAAAATATTTTAGGATTATCTTATAATCTTGCTGCTTTAGACCGAAAATTATCTTTTATAGCATTTGGTAAAAAATACTTTTTAGAAAGCAGAATGATAGATGTTGTAGATGATTATGCAGATGAAAAAGAATATACAGTTTTAAAAAATTCTTTTGACAACTGGGGTTACGGTACAGCTTTGGCTTATTTCCTAACTAGTGAAATACAATTAAAAGCATCTTACGAACACGCTTTCCGTCTTCCAACTGCAGAAGAAATGCTGGGTGATGGACTTAACATCTTACCTGCAATCGAATTGGTTCCAGAAGAAAGTGATAATTTCAATATTGGTTTTACTTATAAAAAATCTTACGAAATACATTCATTTGGTTTTCAAGGAAACTTCATTTACAGAAATGCAAAAAACTTTATTCGTAGCAAACCAGAAGGAGCTTTGGCTTTATATTCAAACCTAGCCGACGTAAGAGTTACTGGTTTTGATGGTTCATTTCATTATGGTTACAAAAATTGGTTAACATTTGAGATAAATGCAACTCAGCAAAGATCGCTTAATCAAGGAGATTTTGATCCGCCTTGGACAAACATCAAAAACGATTACAAAGGAACTCAAATTGAAAATATTCCAATTTTCTACAGTAACGCCAATTTAGGATTCAACTTCAGAAAAATTAGAACTGCTGATGATAACCTGAGCGTTAATCTATTTGCAAACTACATTGGTGAATACTATTTAAAATCAACAAAAAATGGTGATCCGAGCACAAGAAGAACAATACCAGAACAATTTACACAAAGTATTGCTACTGCCTATGTTTTCGGAAAAGGAAAATACAATGTTGGTTTAGAATGCAACAATATTACCGACAAAAAAGTATATGATTACTTCATGGTACAAAAACCAGGAAGATCATTTACGGCTAAATTCAGATACTTTATAAACTAAATAAATAATTTTAAATTTTAAAACAATGATAACTAGAACTAAATCACTTTTAGCGTTATTCATCTTATCTGCGGTTACATTTTCTTGCAGCAGTGATGATAGCTCTACAGTAGAAAATCCAGCTGACGTAAGTTATGTACTTGCATACCAAACAAATGACTGGGATACGTATATCTGGCAGTTTGAATCTTTAGATGAAATCATGACTGGAGATATTAACATGGTTGGAAAAGGTATTGAGCAAGCTGCTAGTGCTGGTGTACCTGTAGGAAATACATTTTTTGCTTTATCTGGAGAAAATGAAGGATCTGTTGGATACTATCTTAATGCAGAAGGTAAATTGGTAACAAACAAAAACGTTTTTACAGGAGATACTTATGCTTACGGAACAACAGATGATGATAAATTAATCTTGGTTAATTCTCCATGGGATGCAAGTTCAACACAAAACGAATTGATTATTTACGATCCTGCAACTGCTAGTATTACAAACCGTAAATTCAATGATTTCGCAATTGATAACGGTCACTTCTTATGGCCAACTAGTGTAAATGTATCTGGAAACAGAGTTTTTGTATCTACATTTGAGCGTGATGC
Organism: Flavobacterium notoginsengisoli; assembly: GCF_014207905.1. Lineage (GTDB taxonomy): Bacteria > Bacteroidota > Bacteroidia > Flavobacteriales > Flavobacteriaceae > Flavobacterium > Flavobacterium notoginsengisoli_A. The sequence continues at coordinate 1,140,973 of NZ_JACHLB010000001.1, forward strand.
TGCTTGGAAACTTTACAACGGAAATGCTACTGTAAAAGTTTACGAATACCCATCTTTAACTTACCTTAAAACAATTTCAGATTCTCGTACAACAACTATCGGTCAATACTATACAAATACAGGTATGGTACAAACAGAATCGGGAGATATTTATACTTTTTCTTCAAATTCTCGTACTGCTGGTTATACTGCTACAAGTGGTCACTCTGGAATTCTTAGAATCAAAAAAGGACAATCAGAATTTGATACTTCTTACTTCTTTGATATCGAAGCTAGTACTCTAAAAGGAAGAGTTTTATCTGCTTACCCAGTTGGAGGAGAGAAAGTGTTAATTAACTACATTCCTGCAGATATCGACGCTGCACAAGGAAACTGGAGTTTCTTAAACTACGGAACATTCAAATTTAAATCTGCTATCTTAGATTTAAGTGCAAAATCTATTACACAAGTAACAAACTTACCTGATCACGCTGGAGATAACTACTACGGTTTTGGAAGTGCTTATACAGAAAATGGAAAAACTTACAAAAGTTTCGTAACAAACGACGAAGGACGTGTATATCAAATTGATGTAAACACTGGAGTTGCTGTAAAAGGAGCTGTTATTACTGGTGGTGTAAACTTACCTGCAATTACAAAATTGACAAAGAAAAAATAATAGAAATACTAGAGTAAAATCTAATTTTTCTACCATACAACTACCATATAATCATTGCTGAAAAGCTTTGATTATATGGTTTTGTCATGTTTTTAAAATACGTATAAAATGAATGTCATCAACAAACAATCACCAAAATCAAAAACAAAGGAAAAATCACGTTTTAGTAAAATAAATGCTTGGTTTCATTTATGGCTCGGACTAGCTTCTGGAATTGTCGTTTTTATAATGGGAATAACAGGATGCATTTTGGTTTTTGAACAAGAAATAAAAGAACTGACTTCGCCTTGGTTAAAGGTCGAAGCCCAAATTCCAGAAAAGGTTTTGCCTCCTTCTAAAATCTATGCTTCGGTTAAAAAAGCTTTGCCAGAAAAAGATATTCACGGTTTATGGTATAATGGTTTAGATAAAACAATAAAGGTTGATGTTGAATCAGATTCATTGATTTATGTAAATCCGTATAACGGAAAAATAACTGGAATGGTCGATCATGAAGATTTTTTTCATGAAATTGACGAAGGGCATCGCTATTTATGGCTTGGCAGAGAAATAGGAACAACTATAACTTCGTGGGCAACCTTAATTTTCTTTTTACTCTTAATAAGCGGTGTGATTTTATGGTTTCCAAAAAAATGGAATAAAACGACTATTAACAGCAGTTTCAAAATAAAATGGAATGCACGTTTCAAAAGAATCAATTACGATCTACATAATGTTTTAGGTTTTTATTCGCTTTTGCTGGCGTTCTTAATCGCGTTGACTGGTTTAATTATGAGTTTTCATTGGGTTCGAGAAAGTACGTATTGGATAACGGGTGGTTTTGCTAACGAAAAAGAAAAGAAAGAGATTATAGCAGTTAAAAAAGATTCTCTTTCAAAACCAAAATACGATATGCTGACTTCTGCTGATATAATTTTTAATAAAGTTAGAAATGAAATTGCCAAACAGAATAAAGAAGCTGTCATAATTCATTTTCCAGACGAACCAAAAGACAATATTTACGCCTGTACTGATATGCACAACGGAAATTGGAGAGATTTATATTTTGACCAGAAAACATTAGAATTACTTCCAAACTCAAAAAAATACATTGGCGACGAAAAATTTCATGATTGGATGAGCCGTTCAAATTACAGCCTGCACGTAGGCGCAATTGGGGGATTAACAACTAAAATTATTTATTTTACTGCCAGTTTAATTTGTGCCAGTCTTCCTATTACTGGTTTTTATATTTGGTGGGGAAGAAAGAAAAAAACAAAGAAAAGCTAGAGATTGTTTTTCAAGTTATTATTTAAAAGTCTTTTTGAAGCGGATAAGCTTTAAAAAGACTTTTTTATGTTCTATTATCTCAGTTCCAAAATCCAAAATCCAAAATCCAAATTCCAAAATCTACAATCTAAAATCTACAATCTACAATCTAAAGTCTACAATCTAAAGTCTACAATCTAAAGTCTACAATCTAAAATATATAAAAGCAGAAGAGCCTGTTTGAAGGAACAGGCTCTTAACTAACACAAAAAAAAACAAAAAACAAGGTATTTAAAGAACGAATTTTAAATGCGGTATGTAAATGCAATTGTCGCAATACGATTGTCTAGATCATATCTTTTATCTATTCCCGTTTGCGCAACGACAGATTTAATGTAGAAGTTATTGGTATTGAAAACATCCGTAAAATTCAATTTGATGTTTCCTTTTTTAGCTAAAACTTGTTTCGAAATTCCGATGCTGAAATCAAAGAAACCGTCTCTTTGGTAGACGCCAAGATTAGATTTAGATTGATATTGAGCATTTCCTTCTGCTTTCCAAGTTTCGGTAATTGTAAATGAATTTTGAACGCTTAGATTCAAAGTCATAATCGGATCTATGGTGTTGCTGTTTAAAACATTTCCCATAAATTTATTTTCAAAAACGTTGAATAACGTATTCACAGACCACCATTTGTAAAATTCAGCCGTATTAGTAATGTTGATTCCGTAATTGTATGATTTGTCAACATTTATTTGTGTTGTAACCGTTGTATTGGTGTCTGGATTATAATTGTACACTTCTGTAAAAACATCTTTTGTGCTGTTAAAATAAACAGAAGCCATAAAATTACTTTTCCACGCATAACCAATTTCCATAGCATGCGTAATCTCTGGAATCAAGTTCGGATTTCCTTGCGAATAATTGAATGAATCATCATAAAAACGAAACGGATTCAAATCAAACTGGCTCGGTCTATTGATTCTTTTACTGTAAGAAGCATGTGCAGAATGATTATTTGTGAATTCATACTTTAAAGAAAGACTAGGAAACCATTTCAAATAATCGTCTTTATGCTCTTCATTTAATGTTTTCTGATCGATACTAATTGCTGTATATTCGCTTCTTAAACCAGCTTGAATATTCAATTTTTCTAATTGATATTTATAGTTTACATAAGCAGCATAAATCTGTTCATTATATTCAAAATGATTGGTCGAATTAAAATCGATTAACCATTGATTATTTTCATAATATTCGTAAACAGATGGATTATCATTGTTTTTTATGCTTGCTTTTACACCATATTCCAGCGATTGTTTTTCCTTAAACGGATTTACAAAATCAATTTTACCGGTAAAAACTTTAAGCTGTGAGGGAATAAAACCACGACGATCATTTACAACAGTAGAATTTGCCGTATTGTCTGCACTTTGAAATTGATTAGATCTGAATTTAGAAGTTTCATATTCAAAGTCAAAAGCCATGTTTTTACCTTCGTTATTGAATTTATGTAATCCAGAAAACGCATACGTATAATCGTTCCATTTTTCTTTACTGTCGTTATAAGTTACAGCATCAAAAATGGGCTGATTTGAAGTATTCACAACCGTATTGGTTCCATCGGCCATGTTCTCATAACGTCCGATTTTAGCATCAACATAAAATTCTAAACTTGTTTTTGGCGACACTTCATATTGAGTTCCAATTTTGAAATTATTAGAAGTTAAAGGTTCATCAGTAATAGAAGTTTGATGATTTTTACTTGCAATTTCCTCACGAGTCTGGTCGGTATATTGAATTTGATTAAATTCTTTTTTCTCTTCTTCTCCACGAAACGTGTAGCTGTAATTTCCAAAAACGCCCCATTTGTCTTTGTTATAATTTAGGTTGAAACCAGAGTTTGTTCTGTTTTTTCTACCTCTTCCATAACTCGTAAAAGCTGTTCCTTTTAAGCCAGAAGCATTTGGTTTTTTTAGAATTATATTAATGATTCCAGCTTTTCCTGCAGCATCATATTTAGAAGAAGGATTTGTAATTACTTCAATTTGTTTGATGTTTGATGAGGTAGTCGCTTTTAAATAATTAGCCAATTCTTTTTGAGAAAGTTGAGTCAATTTTCCGTTAATCATAACGGCAACACCTTGCTGTCCGCGAATAGATAAATCGCCATCTTGAGAAACGACAACGCCCGGCGCACGCGATAAAACGTCAAGTGCAGTTCCGCCTTCAGAAACGATGCTGTTTTCTACATTAAAAACAAGACGATCCGATTTTTGAGTATATAATACTTTCTTTTTACTGATCACGATTTCATCTAAAGCTGTTATAGTTTCTACAATACTATCTGTTTCTTTTTCTGTTTGAGAAAATCCATATACCGAAAAAGCAAGCATAATGGAGGTTATAATATTTTTCATGTTGTTGTAATTTGGCTGATTCTAAATCGAAATCCAGAATCTAAATCTTGGTATTTTTTTAATTAGAATTTATTGCAATACAATCTGTTCTAATTTTTCTGAAAACCTTTTTTGAAGATTTATAGCTTGATTTAAAACAACAGAAATAGTTTTTTTGAGGGTTTGGAGTATAGGTAACATACTGTGGCATTTAAAATTTGATTTGCCAAAGAGAATATTATTTATAACAAGTCTAAATAAAAATAGTAATTATTTTTTTCTGAAATGCCTTAATTTGTTGATTTGTAGTGAAAAGAAATGAAAAAAAGCGGTTTGTTTTAATATAAAACAAACCGCTTTTCTACTGAAAAACTGTGACTGTGACTAAAAACTTACTTCGTAATTTCTCTAAAAACAGCTTCTAGATTTTTATTTTTCTGATTCAATTGTAATGTCTTTAATCCATTTTCGTTGGCAAAGTCAAAAATTGCAGGACGCATATCTTTGTCTGTAACAAAAGTTAGTTCCCAAGTCATGTCATGCGTATTAATGTACGAAGAAATGTTTTCGAGTTTTGCTAAAAGCTGTTCTTCTACTTTATAATCAAACTCAACTTCAATAACTTGCTCTTTGTCTGCGGTAACTAAATGGTCTAATTTATTGTCGGCAACAATCTGTCCTTTGTCGATAATTATGACACGATCGCAAATGGCTTCGACTTCCTGCATAATGTGCGTAGATAAAAAAACCGTTTTATCTTTTCCAGCATTTTTAATCACATTACGAATTTCCATTAACTGATTCGGATCCAGACCTGTAGTTGGTTCGTCTAAAATTAAGACATCCGGATTGTGCAATAAAGCATTCGCTAATCCAACACGCTGGCGGTATCCTTTAGAAAGCTGACCAATCTTTTTATGGCTTTCTGGTGTCAGTCCTGTCAGTTGGATTACTTCTTCAATTCTAGATTTTGGTACGTTATAAACATCTGCATTAAATGCCAAATATTCACGAACATACAAATCCAAATACAGCGGATTATGTTCTGGCAAATATCCAATCGAACGTTGCACTGCTTTTGCATCCGTCATGACATCGTGACTGTTTACAAGGGCTGAGCCTTCATCTGCCAATAAATAAGTAGTCAAAATTTTCATTAAAGTAGATTTTCCCGCTCCGTTTGGACCTAAAAATCCAACAATTTCTCCTTTCTGAATAGAGAAAGAAATTGAATTTAATGCTTTTTGCGTTCCGTAACTTTTTGATATGTTGTTTACTTCTATCGACATGGACTTTTTATTTGCTACAAAAGTAACGAGAAATAGTTTCGATTGCTACAATTTGTCTTTTAAAGTATTTATAAAAAAAATCAGAATGCCCAGAATTCACGGCATTGTTGTTGTTAAAGGAATGCTAAAATTAAAATAAACCCAAATCATGAAAAAAATTTTAGTGATAGCTGCCCTAGCTATCTGCAGTTTTGCAAACGCACAAAAAGGAACAATCTTAGTTGGAGGTAACATCGGATACACTTCAGATAAAGTGGAAGAACAGTTTGGCGAAACAACAACGAGCACTTTTAGCTTTTCTCCTAAAGTCGGTTACCAATTCCACGAAAACTGGACAGTTGGAGGAGAGTTCACAGTGGCTTCATCTAATAATGACAACGGTACTACAGAGTTAAAAGCAAACGCTTTTAAATTAGGAGCATTTGTTCGTTACACGAAACCATTAAACCAAACTTTTTCTGTTTTTGCAGATATGGGAGCAGGTTTCCAAAATTTAAAAAATAAAGTTTACGGTCCAGGAAATAACTACGGAAAAACAAAAGCAGACGGAATGTATGTAGGTGTAACTCCAGCTCTTTTCATTAATATGAAAAAAGGTTTTGGTCTTAACTTCAGCATTGGTGGTTTAGGATACGAAACATTAAGTTATGATAACAATGGTGCAGATGTTAGTAGTTTCTATTTCAACTTCGGTCAGACATTTAACATTGGAATTTCTAAAAACTTTTAAGCTTAGTTTTATAAATTCAATTTCAGAAAGCATTCGCCATGGCGAATGCTTTTTTTTATTTTGTGAGAATCTGATTATTTTTTTTGATGTATTTAAAGTGTTGAAAATTAAGTATCTGTAAAATCTCTTTAGAATGAGTAAAAATAGTGGCATTGTTGTTGCGAAATACTTACAAAATTTTAATACATACAAATATGAAAAAAATGTTACTTATTCTTGCATTGGCTCTGTGTAGTTATGCAAATGCTCAAAAAGGATCTATTTTAGTTATGGGAAGTGTTTATTACAATTCTGAAAATACATCCGAACCTAATTCAGAGAACAAAAACTTTAATTTGGGTTTCGCTCCTAAAATTGGTTATCAATTTCATGAAAATTGGACCGCAGGTGTTGAGTCTGATTTTTATGCTAATAAACAGAAGCAATCTTATATGGATACGGAGTATAAATACAATATTTTTTCGATTGGAGGTTTTTTGAGATATTCTAAACCCATTAACCAGACTTTTTCTGCCTATGCTGATTTTGGAGTAGGTTATCAAAATAAAAAAGACAACTTTCATAACGAAATTAATGAAAGTGTTAGAAAAGGAAATGGAATGTATGTTGATTTGACCCCAGCTCTTTTTATCGATATTAATAAAGGATTCGGTCTAAATTTTAATATTGGTGGTCTAGGTTATAGTACTTTAAGTTATGACGAAAATAATGGCAGTGCAGATGTAAAAAGGTTTAATTTTAGTTTTGGACAAGCATTTTCGATAGGTATTTCTAAAAACTTCTAATTTTTAGAATTTTAATAAATATAAAAAGCACTTCAACTTGGAGTGCTTTTTTTGTTGCTAAAGTTCTTATGAAAACTAAAAAGTCTAGTTTAGCCCCGATTGTAGCGGTATCCTTTTTCTGGTTTCTTTAACCAGGAAAAGATATAGCGGAAAGCGGGACAGAACGTCTTTTGAAATTGAAAATCTTCTGCTTCTAAAAACGATGCCAACGAATAAATCATCAACAATAGAAAACATCGCAACAAAATCTTAAAATAAAACGTATTTTTGACATTTAGATGAAAATCTAAAGTCTAAAATCAGAAATCTAAAATTCAAAAATGAACTGGGAACAACTTTTATCTCTTAAAAAACAGGGCGACACAAGTAAAAGATTACGTATAGAACAAGATGATACTCGTTTAGGTTTTGAGGTTGATTACGACCGAATTATCTTTTCTTCTGCTTTTAGAAGTCTACAAGATAAAACACAAGTTATTCCGCTTTCTAAGACCGATTTTGTTCATACAAGATTGACTCACAGTTTGGAAGTTTCTGTAGTTGGACGTTCGCTTGGACGTTTGGTAGGAAAAAAATTAATTGAAAAATATCCTTATTTAAAAGAAGTTCACGGATATCAAATGAATGATTTCGGTGCTATTGTTGCTGCGGCTTCTTTAGCACACGATATCGGAAATCCGCCTTTTGGACATTCTGGTGAAAAAGCAATTGGAGAATATTTTTCTATTGGAAACGGACAGCAATTTAAAAATCAATTGACCGATAAACAATGGCAAGATTTAATTGATTTTGAAGGAAATGCAAACGGATTTTCTGTGCTCACCGGAAGCCGTCCCGGAATTGAAGGCGGACTTCGTATTTCGTATGCTACTTTGGGCGCTTTTATGAAATATCCAAAAGAAAGTCTTCCAAAGAAACCAACTAATAATATTGCTGATAAAAAATACGGCTTCTTTCAGTCTGATAAATTATTTTTTGAAGAAGTAGCCAAAGATATGGGAATGATTGCCAATAAATCTGGTGATGATATTGGTTTTGAAAGACATCCGTTGGCTTATTTGGTTGAAGCTGCAGATGATATTTGTTATACAATTATCGATTTTGAAGACGGAATAAATCTAGGTTTAGTATCTGAAGATTATGCTTTAGAATATCTTATTAAGCTAGTAAAAGATAATATTTGGGTTGCAAAATACAAAACATTAGAAACGAAAGAAGATAGAATAAGCTACTTACGTGCGCTTGCAATTAATTCCTTGATTAATGATGCAGTTGATGTTTTTATTGAAAATGAAGAAGCGATTCTTGCTGGAAATTTCCCGTATGCTTTAACAGATAAAAGCAAATACAAAGCACAGATGAACGATATAATCAAGTTGAGTATCGAGAAAATTTATCAAAGCCGCGAAGTGATTGAGAAAGAAATTGTAGGATATCAAATCATTCAAACGCTTTTAGATAAATTCATTACAGCATTCAATAATAAATTTGAAGGAACTGCTTCTAATTATGATAAATTGATTTTGAAAATGCTGCCAGAAAAACATCATTTGGATAAAGGTAATTTATACGAACGTCTACTGCATATTTGTCATTATGTTTCTTTGCTGACAGATGGAAATGCTTTAGAATTATATGAAACAATTCAAGGGCAGAAAAAGCGCTAATTGACTTCAGCCCGAAATAAAAAAAGCTTCTTTTAGATTTCTAAAAGAAGCTTTTTTATGTAGTCTTGTTTTTATTATTTGAAGGCGTAAACTAAACCAACTCCAAGTACTTGTCTTAACTGCATTCTTGGACCGTCATTTACTTGAGTTTTTGTTCCTGTAGTTGGATCAACAACATCTTTTTTGGTCTTAATATCGTCATCATAAATTAAATGAACTCCGATATTGGCTTTTACGTAGGCATTTACCACAAGATCTAATCGCGTATCATAATCGATGTCGACATTTCCGAATTTGTTCAGATAGTCAGTATATAAACTTAATCTGTTTTCGTAAAAAACGTTTTTATAGATTTCATTTTTCATGTATGCCGTAAAAAGTATACCAAATTCGGCTTTTACTTTCTGACCTTCTTCGATTAATATTTGTTGTGTAGGATCTAATGGGTCTGGCGCATAAACAGCCTTCTTAACCCCGAAAGAACCTTGATTTGCAAGATATTGATCTAATACCAAAGTAGTTTTTAACGTGATTGGAGAGAAGTAAAATACTCTGTTTTTAGCTTTGTTAGCATTTTCAGCTCCAGCTCCCAGAAAGATATAAGCAGGTGCAAAAGGCTTAGAGATTGCAACATCTCGGTTTGGATAATTGTAACCGTTTGTAAACTGTGTATTGAAGTTTAATTTTGAAGAGTAATACCAGTTTGAGGCTGTATCTTTTCTGAAACCATAAGTCGAGTTAAACTGGAGGGCGTCGTCTGTTTTTCTTAATTCGGTTCCGTCTTGTTTGTTTAGACCGTATTTTACGATAAGTTCGTTAACCCATTTGTGATTTTTCTTTGCGTATGTTCTTCCAAATTCACCTTTAAATAAACCTGAGATAGAACTTGTTCCCCCGGCACTCCAATTCACAAATGCGATTTCAGAGATATCAAAGCCTAACTGGTTCTTTTTTGACCAATTGGAAGGCGGTTTAGGCGCTTGATTTGGACTTAAAGTGGTCTGTATGATTTGGGCGAAGATGGTAGATGTGCTCAGCAGTAAAAATAATAAAAGGGTTGAACGTAATAATTTCATTTGGTAATTGTTTTTGGTGTCGCAAAATACTTATTTTGAACCGTTAGAAAAAAGATTTACTAGACTTTTAACGTCAATATTACATAATTGTTGTAGCTGTTGTACGGTTCCATGTTCAATAAACTCGTCTGGAATACCTAATATTTCAATCTTATTTTTGAAATTATTTGATGCCGCAAACTCTAAAACAGCGCTTCCAAAACCACCTTTTTTTACTCCGTCTTCAATTGTTATTATACTTTCGAAATTAGAAAAAACATGATTTAATGTATTGACGTCTAGTGGTTTAATAAAACTAAAGTTATAATGGGCAATCTCATTAGAATTGGTTGATTCTTTCAGAGCTTCTATAACATTATTTCCAATTGTTCCGGCCGACAGAACAGCAATTTTCGTACCATCTTTTAAACATTTTGCAGGACCAATTTCAATTTTTTCATAATGTCCGAAATTTGCTACTTCCCAATTTGAAATAACACCGCGTCCTCTCGGATAGCGAATCGCAATCGGATGATCCAATCCTAATTGCACGGTGTACAGAATATTTTGAAGTTCTATTTCGTTGAGCGGTGCATAAATCAGCATGTTTGGAATAGAACGAAGATGCGCTATATCAAAAACGCCATGATGTGTTGCTCCGTCTTCTCCAACTAATCCTGCACGATCTAAACAAAAAATAACAGGCAAATTTTGCAAAGCCACATCATGTATAACCTGATCGTAAGCTCTTTGCAAAAAAGTCGAATAAATATTGCAGTACACGATCATGCCCTGAGTTGCCATTCCGGCAGCAAGTGTTACAGCATGCTGTTCGGCAATTCCAACATCAAAAGCGCGTTCTGGCAGTTCTTCCATCATAAATTTTAAAGAACTTCCAGATGGCATTGCAGGTGTAATTCCGATTATTTTTTCATTCTTTTTGGCTAAATCTAAAATGGTTAAACCAAAAACATCTTGATATTTTGGAGGAAGATTTTCTTCCGATTTTAGATGAATTTCTCCAGTCGAAGCATCAAATTTTCCAGGGGCATGATATTTTACCTGATTTTCTTCTGCCTGCTGCAATCCTTTTCCTTTAGTAGTTACAATATGAAGAAATTTTGGTCCTTTTATCTTTTTTAGTCGGTTTAATTCTTTGATTAATTTCGATAAATCATGTCCGTCAATTGGTCCTGAATAATCAAAATTCAACGATTTTATAATGTTGTTTTGTCTAGGATTTTTTCCGTTTTTAACCGAAGTGAGATATTTTTTTAAAGCTCCAACGCTCGGGTCAATTCCGATTGCATTGTCATTCAAAATAACTAGAATATTGGCATCGGTAACTCCGGCATGGTTTAAACCTTCAAAAGCCATTCCGCTTGCAATAGAAGCATCACCAATAACTGCAATATGTTCTTTTTTGGAATCACCTTTTAATTTGGAAGCAATTGCCATTCCGAGAGCGGCAGAAATAGAAGTTGAAGAATGTCCGACACCGAAAGTATCATAAACACTTTCTATTCTTTTAGGAAAACCGGAAATTCCGTCTATTTGTCTGTTGGTGTGGAAATTTTCTCTTCTTTCTGTTAAGATTTTATGACCGTAAGCTTGATGGCCAACATCCCAAACCAATAAATCTTCGGGCGTATTAAAAACATAATGCAAAGCAATAGTAAGTTCTACAACCCCTAAACTGGCACCCAAATGCCCTTCTTTTACAGAAACGACATCAATAATAAACTGACGCAATTCCTGAGCAACTTGAGTAAGCTGTTCTTCTTTTAAAAGACGTAAATCGGCTGGATTGTATATGTTTGAAAGTAAATCGCTTTTCATTGTAAGGTAAAAAGCAAATTTACGGTTTTAAATTTAAATTTTATTACCGAGATCTATTGTAATACGATTGGTACAGAATATTGTTTTTTTGCTATTTTGCCATCAGTTTGCCCCGGTACCCATTTCGGGCATAATTTTAAAACTCTAATAATTTCATTCTCCAATGCTTTGTCAATAGGAGGTACAGATTCTAAGTAAGTGACTGAACCGTTTTTTTCTACTGCAAATGATAGATTGATTTTCAAATTATTGGATTCTAAATTTTCAGGTTTTTTAAATTCTTTCGAAAAATAATTATAAAATCGATCAATACCACCTGGAAATTCTGCGTTGATATTTAATTCGTGATTATTAGAAAATGTGCATCCCTCTGTTTTGATTTTATCTGCCGAAGACTTTTGTTGTTTCTTCTCTTTTTTCGATTTACTGTTAGACTCATTTTGATCTTCTAAAATCACTTCACCGCTAACCATTTTCTTATATTTCTCAGATGGTGTGGAGTTGTCATGTACTCGTGAAGGAGGCGGTGGAGGCGGTGGAATTTCGTTTGTAGAATCGTTTTTGCTTATTCTGGCTTTCCCGATAGGGCTATCAAGTTGAGATGATTCGTCGGTAATTTCAACTTTTTCAATCTTTTGTTTTGCTCCGTCTTTGCCTTGACAGCTAAATAGAGTTGTTCCCATTGCGACAAACAAAGCAAGCAAAAATATTTTTCTGTAATGAGTTTGCGAATACAAAACTCGATTAGGAATTTGAATTGTAATAGAATCCAATTGTGATTTCTTAAACCTTCCGCAAATTTTTTCATTTTTATTTTGAATGAAAAAGTGCTGTATTTCTTCAGGCAGCATCGATGTAAAATCAACAACCGTTTTAGAACAGCTCATACAAAAACGCCCATTTTCATTTGGAGACATTTTGTTCCAATCTTCATGACAAGGTTCGGGAATTGTTATTTTATGTTTCATTCTTTATTACTTAAATGGAATTTGCAAAGTGTAAGTGGAGCGCACAATTCGATTTTTTCGTTTACCTGGAATCCATTTTGGAGTTTTTTCTAAAATTCCGATAATGTCTTTTTCGCTTGCCGAAGTTGTATTTTTGAGGATATTAAAATTACTAAGACTTCCGTCGCCTTCAATTACAAATAAAACCGATAATTCTCCTTCTTTTGCAGTAATAAGCTTTTTTGAAAAATTGGATTTGAATTTTTTCATTCCATCTTTTGGAACAGATGCAATATCTAAATCATTTGGATTATAAATAATTCCGTAACGTCCAGATTGAGATTCCTCTTGTTCATATTGAGAATTTTGGTCAGTTTTTTGTTTCTCTAGAGGTACCATAATAATTCCAGTTGTAGCGTGTTGTTCTGGTTTGACATCTTCTACAACTTCAACTTTATCTATTTTTTGTTTGTTTCCATCTTTATCCTGACAGCTAAATAATGTAGTGCCCATGGCGATAAAAAGTGCCAATAAAAACATTTTGTGATAATGGATTTGGCTGTACAATATTTGAGACGGAATCTGAATATTTATTTTGCCTAACTGCTCATTTTTAAGTCTTCCGCAGACATTTTTATGGGAAATAAAATACTGTTGAATTTCCTCTGGAAGCATAGCAGTAAAATCAACAACCGTTTTAGAACAGCTCACGCAGAAACGACCATTATCTTTGGGAGTCATTTCGTCCCAGTTTTCATGGCATGGTTCAGGAATACTGATTTTGTAATTTCTTTCCATATTCAAATATCAAAATTTAAATGTAATAAAAAATACGATGTAAAAATCCTATTTTTGCAGTTATGGAAAATCCTTTCACCGACGAATATTTTATGAAAAAGGCTTTACAGGAAGCCGAAGAAGCTTTTGAAAAAGGCGAAATTCCTGTTGGAGCTATTATTGTGGTTGCAGATAAAGTAATTGCAAGAAGTCATAACTTGACAGAATTGCTAAATGATGTTACGGCTCATGCCGAAATGCAATCAATTACTGCGGCGGCTAATTTTCTTGGCGGAAAATATTTAAAAGACTGTACGCTTTATGTAACGCTTGAACCTTGTCAAATGTGTGCGGGAGCTTTGTATTGGAGCCAAATTTCAAAAATTGTTTTTGGTGCAAGAGATGAACAACGCGGTTTTATCAATATGGGAACAAAACTGCATCCTAAAACTACTGTTGTTTCAGGTGTAATGGCAAATGAAGCAGCCGATTTAATGAAACGTTTTTTTCTGGAAAGAAGAAAATAGCGTTAAAATAAGTAAGTCATATAAATACATACTGCTACCATAAAACCATTAAAACAAATAATGTTGTAATAGGCATTTTCGGTATAACCTTTTTTAGAAAGAAGTATTCTTAAACTTATAGCTATAGAAAGAAGAAGTACGAGACAAAAGTAAAATTGTATTCCATTAATGTTTAAGCCGTTAGAAAGACGATTAGTATAATCATTACTCTTTGATTTAACTTTTGTTACAGATTTAAATAATAAAGAATACTCTAATTCTATATCATTTTCTTCGATGTAATTTTTTACAGTCGAAAAAGCAAATCCTTTTTGTGTGAAATAATGATAAGAAACAGTTTGTGGTTTAGTGCCATTTTTTCCACCCGAAGTTCTCACAGAATAACTAGTTATTATATCTGTTGTTTTAGAAGATGGTAAAACATAAGTGTCAAAAAAAGCCAGTGATATAATAAATGTTACAACCAATAAAAGATATATAATTACGGGTCTGTCTTTTGTAATTGATTCATTTACAGAGGAATGTTTTCTCGAATTGTTTGACATTTTTTTTAAAATTAAAAACAGTGAAATATAGGATATTTCGTAATTGGTTTCTATTAAACTTCAACAAAAGTTAAATGATTATTATTTGAGAATTTTCTTCTTAAAGTAATCTGAAAATATTTTACTTTTATCGTAATTTAATTTGTAATTTGCTGTTATCGCTTTTGATAGCAATTCAATTAAAAATTTAGTTTATTAACCAATTAACTCTAAATTAAAGGTGAAAGTAAAAGGACTTATTCTCGTATTTTTTGTGTTTTTTATTTTTCAATCTTGCGGCAGAAAATCAGCAGCAGATTTCAACTCCGATTTTTCATTATTCAAAGATTACATTACCAGTTTTACGGGTGGAATCGTTTCTGCAGATTCTGATATTCGTGTGGTTTTGGCTTTCGACAAAAACGATTGGAAACCAAATCAGGAATTAGATGATGATTTGTTTGATATTTCGCCAAGCGTAAGTGGAAAAGTCGTAGCGCTTTCAACCAATACTTTAGCTTTTATTCCGGAGAAAAAACTAAAAATGGGAACAGAATATCAGGTTACTTTAAACTTAGATAAACTGACTGCCATTCCAAAAGAAAAAGAAAAGGAACTTTCTAAATTTAATTTTACAGTTAAAACGGTAAAACAGGATTTTACGATCAATACGGGCGATATTCAATCGTACAGCAAAGAATATCAATATCTAAATTGTGTTTTAAAAACAGCAGACAATATTGATTTAGAAACTGCTCAAAAGCTGGTTGAAGCCAAACATAATGGCAATAATCTTAAAATTAAGTTTGAAAAAACAAACGGTCCTGCAAAAGAATTCCGTTTTATAATTGATAGTATTCAACGTCAGTCAGAGGCCTCAAACTTAGAAATTATTTATGACGGAAGTGATTTTGATATTGATCAGAAAGGACAAATCGATTTCCCGATTACGAGTATCAACGAATTTAAAGTCATAAAAGTTGAAGTTCCAGACGGAAACAATCAGCAGGTCTTGATAAACTTTTCTGAACCTTTGGAAAAAGGACAGGATTTTGCTGGCTTGGTTTCGATTCAAAATACCAATAACTTGAAATTTTCAACACAAGGAAATTTACTGAAAGTGTATTTTACAAACCAAAATGCTCCTAAAAAAGAAGAGCCAGTAGCAGTAGCTGTAACAGAACCTGTTGCTGTGGCAGTAGATTCGGCTGCCGTTATGGTTGATTCGGCTGCGGTTGCCGTAGATTCAGCTGCTGCGGTTGCAGACGAAGCTGTTGAATATGTGCCAGATGAAGAACCTGAACAAGTTGTTACAGGAGAATTGCTACTTGAAGTTTTTCAGGGAATTGAAAGCCAGTATGGTAAAAAAATGGAAAACAATTATTCTGAAAAAATCTCTTTTGATCAGATAAAACCAAATATCCGCTTTGTTAAAAACGGAACTATTCTGCCAAGCTCAAACAATTTAAAACTGAATTTTGAAGCTGTAAACTTAAGCGCTGTTGATGTAAAAGTGTATAAAATTTACAAAAACAATATCCTTCAGTTTTTACAATACAACGAATTAAACGGCGGACAAAATCTTAAAAAAGTTGCACAGCCAATTGCTAAAACTACTCTGAATTTAAGAGAGAGCACACTTGTCAATCTATCCAAATGGAATACCTATGCTTTAGATTTATCTAAAATTATCAAACCGGAACCAGGAGCGATTTACAGAGTGGAATTTGTTTACAAAAAGAAATACTCTCTTTATAAATGTGAAACATCTGATGGGAATGATGATGAATCAGAAGAGGAAGAAATAGATGAAAATGATGTAAACTACAGCGGAAACTCTTATGACGATTATTACTATTATGATGATTACGACTGGAGAGAAAGTCAGGATCCTTGTACGGGTTCATATTATTACAATGCAAGAATTGCGACTAATATTTTAGCTTCAGATTTAGGAGTTATTGCGAAAAGAGGAGAAAATAAATCCTATTTATTTGCTGTAAATAATATCGTGACTACAGAACCAGTTTCAAACGCGAGAGTAGATTTATACAATTTCCAACAGCAGAAAATAGCAACTGAGGCGACAAGCAGTGAAGGTATTGCATCTTTCCAGTTAGATAAATTCGCTTATTTTGCTATTGTGACTTTAGGAGATCAGTCAACGTATGTAAAACTAGATGACGGACTTTCATTATCTGTCAGCAATTTTGATGTTTCGGGAGAGACTTTGCAAAAAGGATTGAAAGGCTTTATTTATGGAGAAAGAGGTGTTTGGCGTCCAGGAGATAATTTGTATTTGTCTTTTATTTTGAATGATGCGGCAAATAAACTTCCAAAATCGCATCCAATTAAATTCAGATTGAATGATCCGAATGGTAAAACGGTTTATCAAACGGTTCAAAAAACAAACGATTTAAATCATTATGCCTTTATAGTGCCAACAAACCAAGATGCTCCAACAGGAAATTGGGAAGCAATGGTAAGCGTTGGTGGAGCTAAATTCTACAAGAGCATTAAAATAGAAACGATTAAGCCAAATCGTTTAAAAATCAAAAATACCTTTAGCAGAAAAACACTTTCAGCATCTTATCCAAATACAGATAATCTGGAAGTAACTTGGCTTCATGGAGCGATTGCGAAAAATCTGAATGTAGAAATGCAAGCTAAATTTTCACAGCAAACCACTGCTTTTAAAGGTTATGATAAATATACTTTTGATGACTTAACGCGTCAGTTTAGTACAGAAGAAATCAATGTTTTCTCCGGAAAATTAAATGAAAGCGGAAAAGCATCTGTGAATATTCAGCCAAGATTACAAGGACAGGCTCCGGGGATGCTTCGCGCTGCATTCATTACAAAAGTGTATGAAGAAGGAGGTGACTTTAGTACTGATGTTATGTCAACAACTTATTCGCCATACAAAACTTATGTTGGACTTAAAACGCCTGAATTAAACAAGTATAATATGCTTGAAACCAGAACGAACAACCGTTTTGATGTGGTAACTGTAGATGAAAACGGAAGACCAAAATCGGTTAGAAATCTGGAAGTTAGAATTTATAAAGTAGACTGGAGATGGTGGTGGGATTCGTCAAGCGATAATTTATCAAATTATAATTCTTCAAATTCAACAACATCGTATAAAACAGTTGTGATTAATACCGATTCCAGTGGAAAAGGTAGTTTCCAATTTGCTTTAAGCGATGAAGAATGGGGACGTTATTTGATTCGTGTTGAAGACGGCGAAAGCGGACATGCAACTTCGTTAACGGTTAATATCGACTGGCCGATCTGGTCTGGAAAAACAAGAAACAGAGATGCTTCAACTGCTAATATGTTGGTTTTTTCAACAGATAAAAAGAATTATGCAGTTGGCGAAAAAGCACAGATTTCTTTCCCTTCAAGTGAAGGCGGACGAGCTTTGATCTCAGTTGAAAATGGTTCGAGAGTAGTGCAGACCCTTTGGGCAGAAACTAAAAAAGGAGAAACAAAAGTCGAAATTCCGATTACAGGAGCAATGGCGCCAAATGTGTATTTTAATATCACTTTATTACAGCCACACGCTTCAACCAAAAACGATTCGCCAATTCGTATGTACGGAATTGTTCCGATTGAAGTGGTGGATAAAAACACAATTTTAGCTCCAACGTTAAACATGCCAGACGTATTGAGGCCAGAACAACCTTTTACTGTTAAAGTTGGAGAGAAATCAGGGAAAGAAATGACATACACAATCGCAGTTGTCGATGAAGGACTTCTAGATTTAACCCGTTTCAAAACACCAAATGTATGGGACAGTTTCTATGTTCGTGAAGCTTTGGGCGTAAAAACTTGGGATGTTTACGATGACGTTATTGGTGCATATGGCGGAAAAATAAATCAGATTTTCAGTATTGGAGGAGATCAGGATTTAGGTGGAGGAAAAGCGAAAAAAGCCAACCGCTTTAAACCAGTGGTATTGTATTATGGGCCATTTAAATTAGGAAAAGGAGAAACAAAGGCGCATCAATTAAAACTTCCAAAATATATTGGATCTGTTCGAACTATGGTGGTTGCTGGAGATGCAGCTACAAGTGCTTACGGAAGTGCAGAAAAAGCAACGCAGGTTAAGAGTCCATTGATGGTATTGGCTTCGTTGCCAAGAAAAATTTCGCCATCAGAAAAAGTGACACTTCCGGTTACGGTTTTTGCAACTGAAAGCAAAATTAAAAATGTAACGATTCAGCTAAAAACAAGCAACGGATTGAAAGTGGCAGGAAGTGCCGTTCAGAAACTGAATTTTGCACAGCCTGATGAAAAAATGGCTTATTTTAATTTGGTAGTAGGTGCCACAACTGGAATTGCAAAAGTACAGGTTGTCGCAACATCAGGAAGTGAGAAATCAACGTATGATGTTGAAATTGATATGACTAATCCAAATCCGGTTACAAGTACTTTTACTGATGTGGTTTTAGGGCCAAACAGTTCTAAGACACTTTCCTGGAAAACCTTTGGTGTGGCAGGAAGTAATAAAGCTAGACTGGAAGTTTCGTCTATGCCTTCGATGAATCTGAATGGAAGACTACAGTTTTTGATTCAGTACCCGCATGGTTGTGTAGAACAGACAACTTCTTCTGTTTTCCCGCAATTGTTCTTAAGTGATGTTGCTGATATTGATGCGAAACGCAAAGATTTAATTCAGAAAAATATCGCAGCCGGAATCGCGAGATTAGGAAATTTCCAATTATCAAATGGCGGATTGCCTTACTGGCAAGGAAATGCAGTTCCAGACGATTGGGGAACTTCGTATGCTGGACATTTCTTAATTGAAGCAGAGAAAAAAGGATATGTACTGCCAATTAATTTCAAATCAAAATGGTTGTCATATCAGCAAAAAGAAGCAAAACAATGGCGTTTTGAACCAAAATACGGAAATGATCTAGCACAAGCCTATCGATTATATACTTTGGCTTTAGCAGGAAATGCCGATTTATCATCGATGAACAGATTGAGAGAAACAAAAGGTATTTCAAACGAAAGTATGCTTCGCTTAGCAGCGGCTTATGTTTTGGCAGGTCAAAAATCGGCTGGACAGAATTTATTGCTGCGCACCAATATCGATGGCTCTGATGGTTATAATTATTACTATTATGGTTCAAGCGAAAGAAACAGAGCAATGGCTTTGGAGACGATGTTGCTTTTAGGTCAACAACAAAAAGCATTTGTAATGGCTTCAAAACTGGCCAAAGAAATGTCGGCTAATCAATGGATGAGTACGCAGACAACAGCTTATTGTTTATATGCAATGTCGAAATTTGCGATAAACAACGGACCAAAAGGAATCAATATCCAGTTCAGTAAAAATGGTAAAGGAGAAAGTATAAACACTCAAAAAACAGTTGCTGACCGCAGTTTATCTGCTGCAAGTGGGACAAACAGTATTACGTTGAAAAACAATAAAAATAATACGGTTTATGTTCGTGTGCTGAACACAGGAATTCTTCCAGTCGGACAAGAAAACGCAACACAAAATGATGTTTCGGCAAGTATTGTATTCAAAAATAGAAAAGGTAGCGTAATCAATGTGTCCAAAATAAATCAGGGAACTGAATTTATCGCTGAGGTTACGATTAAAAACCAGCGTAATGAAAGGGTTCAGAATGTTGCTTTATCTCAGATTCTGCCTTCAGGATTCGAAATTGTAAATACCCGTTTTACAGATTACGGAGACGCTGTAAACAATATTGCCGATTATATTGATATTCGTGACGACAGAACAAATTTCTATTTTAGTCTGGCAAGCAGAGAAACAAAAGTTTTCAGAATATTGTTGAACGCATCGTATTTAGGAAATTATTATTTACCTGGCTTACAATGTGAAGCAATGTATGATAATACTTTCTTAGCTAGAACAAAAGGATTCTGGGTTGAGGTTGTGAAGTAAAATTGTTAGCCACGAATTCACGAATTTAAATTATGACAAATTAATTTGTGAATTCGTGGCGAATGAAAAAAAATCCTTTTAATCCGTGTAATCTGTGGCAAAAAAACTTTGCGAACTTTGCGTAAATCTTTGCGCCTTTGCGGTAAAATAATTAGCATTGAAAAATAAATTAAAAGCGTTTCTTCAACGCATTATAAACTGGATAAAAAGAAACAAAATAAAATCAGCAATTGCATTTTTGCTCTTGCTGATTTACTATTTTTCGATACCCCGAACTTTATTCAAAGAACCATATTCAACTGTTATTGAAAGTAAAGAAGGAGAATTGCTTGGAGCTAAAATTGCCCACGACGGACAATGGCGTTTTCCTGCTCAGGATAGCGTTCCAGACAAATTCAAAAAATGCATTGTGTATTTTGAAGACGAGTATTTCTACAAACATCCGGGATTTAATCCGGGAGCAATGATCAATGCTTTTAAACAAAATAGAAAAGCAGGAAAAGTAGTTCGAGGCGGAAGTACATTGACACAACAGGTTATTCGACTTTCCCGAAAAGGAAAAAACAGAACTTATTTTGAAAAAATAATCGAAATCATTCTGGCGACAAGATTAGAATTAGGTTATTCTAAAAACGAAATTCTTGAAATGTACGCTGCACATGCACCATTTGGAGGAAACGTTGTTGGATTGGAAATGGCTTCGTGGCGCTATTTTGGAGTGCGATCCAATCAATTATCTTGGGCAGAAAATGCAGTTTTGGCGGTTTTGCCTAATGCACCAAGTTTAATTTATCCGGGAAAAAATCAAATAAAATTACTGAATAAACGAAACCGACTTTTATTAAAACTACATCAGGAAGGTATTATTGATAAGCAGACTTATGAGCTTTCAATAGAAGAACCTCTGCCTCAAAAACCGTATGATTTGCCACAGATTGCACCACATTTGTTGCAGAGAGTAGCAAAAAATGAAGAAGGAACGAGAGTAAAAACCACGATTGATTACGCTTTGCAAAATCGTGTCAATCAGATTGCGAGGTATTATTACAATCAATACAAGCAGAATGAAGTACATAATCTGGCCATTTTGGTAATTGATGTTCAGAACAGAAATGTGATGAGTTATGTTGGCAATTCTCCCACAGATAAAGATCACCAAAAAGATGTCGATATTATTGATGCGCCAAGAAGTACGGGAAGTATTTTGAAACCGCTTTTATATGGGGCAATGTTGGATGATGGCGAACTATTACCGAATACATTAGTGGCAGATATTCCCACACAAATTTCGGGTTATACACCGCAGAATTTTAATTTGACTTTTGACGGAGCGGTTCCTGCGCATCGTGCTTTATCTCGTTCGCTAAACATTCCGGCAGTTTTAATGCTTCAGGAATTTACTGTAAATAAATTTTATGAAGAATTGCAGAAATTCAAGTTAAAGAACATTAACAAAACACCTGATCATTATGGTTTGTCGCTTATTTTAGGAGGTGCCGAAAGTAATCTTTGGGATTTATGCAGAACCTATGCTAATTTATCTTCAACCTTAAATTATTTTACAAAACATCAGGCGAAATACAGAACAAATGAGTTTACAGAACTCAATTACAAAAATGATTTCAAACCTGATTTTGGCTCCGAAACCGATCAGAAGAATATTTTGGGTGCTGGGTCAATTTGGCTGACTTACAACGCGATGGAAGAGGTTAACAGACCTGAAGGAGACGAAGCGTGGAAATTTTATGATAGTTCATTGAAAATTGCGTGGAAAACTGGAACAAGTTTCGGAAATCGCGACGCATGGGCAATTGGAACCAATTCAAGATATGTGGTTGGAATTTGGGTAGGAAATGCAACAGGAGAGGGAAGACCAACTTTAACAGGTGTAACTAGTGCCGCACCAATCTTATTTGATGTTTTTAATTTACTGCCAAGACAAAGATGGTTTGATACACCTTACAAAGATTTAGCAGAAGTTGAGGTTTGCCGATTAAGTGGATATTTAGCAAAAGACAATTGCCCGAAAATAAAACAATGGGTTACTAAAAAGGGAAAATCGACTAAAGTTTGTCCGTATCATAGAACGATTCATTTAGATAAAACGGAGCAGTTTCAGGTTAACAGCAGTTGTGAAAATATAGATAACATAGTAACCAAAAACTGGTTTGTACTGCCTCCTGTTATGGCTTGGTATTACAAAAGCCAGCATATAGAATATTTACCATTGCCTCCGTTTAAAGAAGGTTGTGAAGGAACACAGACTACAACAATGGATTTTATTTATCCGAAGGCAAACAGCAAAATTTATTTGACGAAAGATTTCAATAGTAACGTTCAGCCTGTAATTTTAAAAGTAGCTTATTCTGAAAGAGATAAAGAATTATTTTGGTATATAGATGATGTCTACAAAGCAACTACCAAAACTTTTCATGAACTACCTATAACTCCAACTACAGGAACGCATTATATTACAGTTGTAGATGCTTCCGGAAATGAAATTAGAAGAAAAATTGAAATTGTGAGGGAATAAATTTTAAAAGCAAATTCCAATTTTTTAAATCCCAAATTCCAAAACTTTGATTTTGTGAGTAGGTGACATCGGTTTTCAGAAACATTTGAAAAAAATTCGTGAATTCGTGGCGGAAAAAAAATAGCTAAAAAAAGCCATAAAAAAACCGCCAATCTTTCGAAAGGCGGTTTTGTTTTTTATTCTGTAATAACATTTCCCTTTTTATCGTAGAAATGGTATTCTAAGTACGTGTAAGCGTCACGAGGTATGATTTTCACCCATTTCTTATGTTCAAAAAACCATTTTGAACGTAATGATGGAAAACCTTTGCTGAGGTATGCAGCCACAAACGGATGTGTGTTAAGCACAACTTTATTGTGGGTTTTTAAAAGTCTTTCTAAATCAGCGGCGATCTTGTCAATTATTAATATTGGCGCTTCAATTTCGCCATTAATTTTGTCAGGATCTTCTTCTCTGGTTTTGATATTAACTTCTGGTCTTACGCGCTGTCTAGTAATCTGGACAAGTCCAAATTTACTTGGCGGTAATATTTTATGCTTTGCTTTATCGTCGCTCATTTCTTCTCGCAAGAAGTCGAACAAAACTTTCCTGTTTTCAGGATTAGACATATCGATAAAATCAACTACTATGATTCCGCCCATATCTCGAAGACGTAATTGTCTTGCGATTTCTGCTGCGGCAATCATATTTACTTCCATGGCTGTGTCTTCTTGGTTGGTCGCCTTGTTGGAACGGTTTCCGCTGTTTACGTCTATAACGTGCAACGCTTCAGTGTGTTCTATGATTAGGTAAGCACCTTTGCTCATGGAAACAGTTCGGCCAAATGAAGTTTTGATTTGTCTCTCTATATTGTATTTCTCAAAAATCGGAGTGTCATTTGATTGATAAAACTTGACAATTGATTGTTTTGAAGGTGCAATTTCTTGCAGATATTCCTTCGTTTGATGGTACAACTCTTCATCATCTATTTGAATACCGCTGAAGGTATCGTTGAATACATCTCTTAATATCGAAGAAGCTCTGTTAAGCTCTCCTAATACTTTTGATGGATGATGAGCAGTTGGTAATTTTTTACACATTGCAGACCATCTGCCAAGCAGGTTCTGCAAATCTTTTTCTAATTCGGCTACGTTTTTGCCTTCGGCTACTGTACGAACAATAACACCAAATCCTTTAGGTTTGATCGATAGAACAAGTTTTTTTAGACGATCCTTTTCTTTTTTGTCTTCTATTTTTTGAGAAATAGAAACACGATCAGAAAAAGGAACTAGAACGATAAATCTTCCGGCAAGAGAAAGCTCAGCACTTATTCTTGGGCCTTTGGTCGATATAGGTTCTTTAACTACTTGAACTAAGACAGATTGATTGGCACTTAAAATATCAGTAATGATGCCATCTTTGTCAATCTCTTTCTCAAACTGAAAGGTTTTTAGGGAGAAATCTTTTAATTTACCTGCGCTTACAAGTTTTATGAATTTCAGCTGAGAAGCTAGATTTGGACCCAAATCGTGATAATGTAAAAAGGCATCTTTTTCGAAACCTACATTCACAAAAGCAGCGTTAAGTCCAGCAACTGGTTTTCTGATTTTGGCAATAAAAATATCACCAACCTGAAAGTTGCTTTTTTCTTCTTCTTTGTGTAATTCAATTAGTTTTCCATCTTTTAATAAGGCAAAATCTACTGCTTCAGAACTAGATCTAATGATTAATTCTTTATTCACACTGTAAATTTTTATCTGTTTTTTCAGAAAATAGAAGAAAGAAAAAAGAATATAGACTTATAAAAATCTAAAATCTGAAATCTAAAATCTAAAATCTTATCTACAGATGGATTAAACAATATTTTTAACAGGTATTAACCCGGAGGGAAAAGTTAAATTTCAATTTTTAAATTCCAAATTCCAATCAAAATCGGCATTGAAGCCTTAATTTCTGGATTTTGGATTTTCTTTTTTGGAATTTTTGAAATTTCCCAAATTTCAATGAACGTTTAAAAAGAAAAAAGTAGTTTAAAACTACTTTTTCTTTTTGTGACGGTTAGCTCTCGCTCTTTTCTTACGTTTGTGAGTCGCTACCTTATGTCTCTTTCTTTTTTTACCACTTGGCATATCGTGTCTGATTTATGTTAATTAATATTATTTTGCTTCGTTGTTTGTTTTAACTCCTTCTACAAAAACTTTTGCAGGTTTAAACGCAGGAATGTTGTGTGCTGGAATTTTAATTGTAGTGTTTTTAGAAATGTTTCTTCCAGTCTTTTCAGCTCTAGTTTTTACGATAAAACTACCAAAACCTCTTAGGTATACATTGTCTCCAGTTTCTAAAGAAGTTTTAACTTCTTCCATAAAAGTTTCAACTGTTGCTTGAACGTCTCCTTTTTCAAGACCTAATTTCTCTGAAATTTTCGCTACGATATCTGCTTTCGTCATTTTCTTTCCTATTTTATTTTATAAATGGTGTACTATTTTTTTGAGTTTGCAAATATAGGAATTAAAAAAATAATTAATCAAGCTAATTCGTTAAATTTTAATTACATAAACATTTACTTTTGTATTCTAAGTATTTTGCAATGGATTTTCATAACATATTGATAAAATGGTATTTACGAAACAAGCGTGATTTGCCGTGGCGAAAAACAGTCGATCCGTACCAGATTTGGCTCTCAGAAATTATGCTTCAGCAGACAAGAGTTGCGCAAGGAATGCCTTATTTTTTCTCTTTTACTAAGGAATTTCCTACTGTAAAACATTTAGCAGATGCTTCAGAAGAGAAAATTTTAAAACTTTGGCAAGGTTTGGGGTATTATTCAAGGGCTCGAAATCTTCATAAAACGGCTCAATTTATAAGTAATGATCTAAATGGTGTTTTTCCAAATTCATACAAGGAACTTTTAAAACTTAAAGGAGTTGGTGAGTACACGGCGGCTGCAATTGCTTCTTTTTCTTATAATGAAGTGGTTCCGGTTGTCGACGGAAATGTATTTCGAGTATTATCGCGTTATTTTGATATTGAATCTGATATTGCGCTGCCTGCTACTAAAAAAGAGTTTGCGGCTTTGGCTCAAGAATTAATGCCAAAAGATAATCCAGCGATTTTTAATCAGGCTATAATGGAATTTGGTGCTTTGCAGTGCGTGCCTAAAAGTCCAGATTGTTCTATTTGTGATTTTAATGAAAGTTGTGCAGCATTGCAAAAAGGTAAAGTAAATATACTTCCTATAAAATCTAAAAAGATAAAAGTAACCAATCGCTATTTTAATTATCTGATTCTAGAAGATGCTTCAGGAAATACAATAATACATAAAAGAACGGCAAAAGGAATCTGGCATAATCTTTATGAATTTCCACTTTTAGAAACAGAATCTATCGTCGATTTTGAAATAGTTTCAAAAAAAGCAAAAGAAGAAATTTTTACGAACTATACTATAATAGGTATAGAAGATTGTCAAGAATCTACAGTTGTGCATAAACTTTCGCACCAGCACCTACATATACAGTTCTGGAAAATAAAAATAAAAGAGAAAATCGAAAACGGAATCGATACTGAAAAACTGAAGACTTTTCCTTTTCCTATCGTGATTTATAATTTTATAGAAAAGCAAGAAATAAATTGCTAAAAAAATGTATCTTTGGTAGAAATACCACCTAAACTATGAACGGAACATTAAATAAAGTGATGCTTATTGGCCATTTGGGAGATGATGTAAAGATGCATTATTTTGATGGAGGAAACTGTATCGGACGGTTTCAGCTGGCTACTAATGAAGTTTATATCAACAAAACAACCAACGAAAAAATTACTTCGACCGAATGGCATAATTTGGTTGTTCGTAATAAAGCAGCAGAAATCTGCGAAAAATATCTTTCGAAAGGAGATAAAATTTATGTTGAAGGAAGAATAAAATCTCGTCAATGGCAGGCTGAAGATGGTACAACAAAATATACAACAGAAATTCAGGTGACAGAGTTTACTTTCTTGACTACCAAAAAAGAAACTGCACATACCAGACAAAATCAAGATACAGAACCAGCAAAAAACACTAACTTTGATGCTGCAAATGAGGGGCTTCCTATTAATGACTTGCCTTTCTAAGATGTTTAACTAATTTTATGCAATTTGGACCCAGAGCCCAGTTTACTTTTTACTACAAATTTTGACGCTAATTTTATAATTGGTTCCGTCTCAATCTTTATTTTGTTATTTCTCTCAGCTATCGTTTCAGGTGCTGAAGTTGCTCTTTTTTCTTTATCTCAAAAAGATATCGATGATACTTTAAATGATAATTTGGCTAAAGGAAAAATTATATCCAATTTATTAGATAAACCTAAAAAACTTCTGGCAACTTTACTGGTTGCAAATAATTTTTTCAACATTGGCGTTGTTATCTTGTTTGCTTACATGGGGCCAAATATTTTTGCCAATGTTAGTTCTGTCGCTTTAAAGTTTACATTAGAAGTTATCTTAGTCACTTTTCTAATATTGCTATTTGGCGAAGTGCTTCCGAAAGTTTACGCAAGCCGAAATAGTGTGCGTTTTGCAAAAGGAGTTGCTTATCCATTAGCGTTTTTAGATAAAGTACTTTCGCCAATAAGTTTGCCAATGCGAGCGCTTACTCTATATTTGCAAGATAAATTAGGAAAACAAAAGAATAATTTCTCAATCAATCAGCTGTCTCAGGCTTTGGAATTGACAGATTCTGAAGGGACTTCTACAGAAGAACAAAAAATTTTAGAAGGAATTGTTTCTTTCGGAAATACCGACACAAAGCAAGTAATGAGCCCAAGAATTGATATTTTTGCATTAGAAATATCAGAGACTTTTGCTGAGATTTATCCTAAAATAATTGAAACAGGTTTTTCTAGAATTCCAGTTTATCGTGATAACATTGATCAGATTGAAGGAGTTCTTTTTGTGAAAGATTTATTGCCTCATATTGATAAAGAAGAATTTGATTGGGCATCTTTGATAAGAGAAGCGTTCTTTGTTCCTGAGAATAAAAAGCTGGATAATCTGTTGAAGGATTTTCAAAGTTTAAAAAGCCACTTAGCAATTGTAGTTGATGAATATGGCGGAACTTCAGGATTGGTTTCCTTAGAAGATGTAATTGAAGAAATTGTGGGCGATATAAGTGATGAGTTTGACGATGAAAACCTGAATTTCTCACAGATTGACGAAAATAATTTCCTTTTTGAGGGAAAAATTAACCTTAAAGATTTCTACAGAATTGTAGATGTTGATGAAGATGTTTTTGAATCTCATAAAGGAGAAGCCGAAACATTAGCTGGATTTATTTTGGAGATTTTAGGTAATTTTCCGAAAAAAGATCAGAAAGTGCCTTTTGAAAACTGTATTTTCACCGTTGAAACCGTTGACAAAAAGCGTGTAAAACAAATAAAAGTAACCATAAATTAGAATGTTAAATAGAATACTTTCAATAGCTGCAATTTTGCTTGCACTTACAGTTATAAGCTGTAAAAATGATGTTTTGCCAAAACCGGCAAGTTATCTAAGATTAGATTATCCAGAAGCAAAATATGTGAATTTTGAAAACAATTGTCCTTTCACTTTTGAAATGAATGAATCGGCAATTATTAAAGGAGAAAAAGAATGCGGATTTGCAATTAATTATCCTAAAATGAAAGCCACAATCTATTTGACGTATAAACCCGTAAATAATAATATTGATAAGTTATTGCGAGATGCTCAAAAACTGACTTACGAGCACGTTATCAAAGCTGATGATATTTTAGAACAACCGTATTTAAATCCGCAGAAAAAGGTTTACGGAATGTTTTATCAAGTTGATGGAAATGCAGCTACGAATTCACAATTTTACGTTACAGACAGTACGAAACACTTTTTAATAGGTTCTGTATATTTTTATGCAAAACCAAATTTTGATTCGATTATGCCGGCGGCAAGTTATGTGAAAAATGATATGCAGCGTTTAATGGAAACATTGAAATGGAAATAAAAAAAGGAATCCAATTGGATTCCTTTTTTTATGACTAAGTTTTAAAGTTAAGACTTAAAATTCGAAACTTTATATGTTTTTCCGTCTCCAGTTTCTTGAACCACTTTTGTCAAAGATTCTGAGTTTTGGATTGTTTTGTCAAAACTTACCGTTGCTGTTTTTTTGTCAAAATCAACTGTTGCTTTTTCAACTCCGTCAAGATTTGCTAATTCTTCTTCGATTGTTTTAGCGCATCCAACAGCACAAGTCATTCCTTCGATTGTAAAACTTGCAGTTTGTAGGTTTTCAGCAGCAATTGGTTTGTGTTCTTTTGGAGCACTTTTTTCTGCATTTACAACCTGAAGGCTTTTGTCTTCTTCTTTTTTACAGCCAACAAATACTAAACCAGCGATTGTGGCAGAGATTAATATTTTTGAAATTTTCATTATATATAAATTTTAAATTGCGATTTCTTTCTTGCAAAATTAGTAAAAAGACAGCGGTCAGTTCGCAAAATAATTACAAATTTGCAGTAAAATGCAATTTATGGAAACAAAACAGCTAAAGTGGATTTATTTAACAATTCTTTCTCTAATTTGGGGAAGTTCTTTTATTTTGATAAAAAAAGGATTGGTTGGGTTAACTGCTATTCAGGTCGGATCATTCAGAATCATCTTTGCGGCGTTGTTTTTGTTAATAGTGGGATTTAATAGTTTAAGAAAAATTTCCCGTCGCCAATGGAAATATGTTGCAATCACCTCGTTTTTCGGAACTTTTATGCCAGCCTATCTTTTTGCCATTGCCGAAACTCAAGTTAATAGCTCAATTGTAGCAATTTTAAATTCGCTTACACCTTTAAATACATTAGTTTTAGGAATTGTCGCATTTGGTATTCAATTTCAGAAGCGTCAAGTTTTTGGCGTTTTTATTGGTTTGATTGGTTGTTTGCTTTTGGTTTTAAGCGGAGATTCTACTTCTGGCACTCAAAATTATTTATATGTTCTTTTAGTAGTAATTGCAACGCTTAGTTATGCCATCAATGTAAATTTAATTAAAAAATACTTGCATGACTTAAACTCACTTAGCATTACAACAGGAAATTTTGCTGTTTTATTCTTGCCGGCTTTAATGGTTTTGAGCACAACAAATATTAGTCAAACTTTTCATGCCGAAGAAACCCAGCATTCTATTTTATTTGTAATGATTTTAGGGGTTTTAGGGACGGGAATCGCAAATGTGCTTTTCTTTAAATTAATTCAAATTTCATCACCTGTATTTGCAACATCGGTAACGTATTTAATTCCGATTGTGGCATTCTTTTGGGGACTTTTGGATAATGAAATGCTTACGCCAATTCAGTCTGTTGGAGCTTTTGTTATTTTGATTGGTGTTTATTTGTCGGCTAAGAAATAAAGTATGATACATGTCACCCTGAGCAAAGTCAAAGGGAGTGCTAATTGAAACGGGGCTTCGACTTCGCTCAGCCTGACAAAAAAAGTTATGAAATAAAAAAAAGCTTTGTCAAAGTTTTAAACTTTGACAAAGCCTTCAAAAATCTTAGTATCTTAGTATCTCAGAACCTTAGTATCTTCTACAAAAAATCTTTCTCAGAAACTCCTTCATTAATCTTAATATCAGACATTTTGATGTCTAATTCAAAACCAACATTCTGAACTAGATTAAAAGGAACTTTAACGCCTTTTACTTCTTTATAATCACCAAAATTAGTGATTTGTGTAGTTGATTTTCCGCCCTGTTCGCGAACTTTAGATTCTGCTGTTTTTAAACCAGATTTAACGTCGTAATAGTAAGTTGTTTTGCCATCTTTAATTACATAAGCATCATTTCCGTTAATAGGTTCTATTCCTTCAACTTTTAAATCTGCTCTTTTAGCCAGCTGTAATTCTTCAAATGGAGTTGCGTTGGCTTTCATTTCTGCTAAATCTGCGCCTTCAAGATTTTTTCTTTGACCTTGCTGTTCTACGTAAGCTCCTTTTTCATTTACAACTTGTTTCATTAAATTCATAGTTCCCATAGAAAGAGAAACCATCATTTTTCCTTTAGAATCTAATTTAGATGTAAAAGTCAATGGAGTAGGAGCTTGCGGAATAGTTGTTGAACCATCCATGTAAAGTGTTTTAACTGCGGTAACAGCTTTTTCTCCACCAATTGCTTTGATGTAGTTTTCGAAAACCGTTTTTGCAGTTATATCCTTTGGAGCTTCTTTTTTTGTAGAAGGTTTTTCGACTGGGTTTCCGAATTTATCGAAATAAGAAATAGGAATATTTAGTTTTTCTAGACTAGAAATAACATCAGAACCTTTTCCAACTATTACAATTCGCATATTGTCCAAAAGGAAATATTTGTTTGCAACGCGATAAATATCGTCTGCTGTAACGTTGTTGATTGTTTGAATATATTTTTCGTAGAAATCAGCTGGAAGTTTTTCTGTTTCAATGTTTAAGGCATAACGTGCTACAGCCTGTGGTTTTTCAACCTGCATTACAAATCTTCCGATATAACCTGCTTTTACATTTCGTAAAACTTCTGGATCAACTCTTTCTGTACGAATGCGTTTGATCTCTTTTATAAACTGAACAACAGCGCTATCTGTAACAGTATTTCTTACGGCAGAAGAAGCCTTAAATTTTGTTACATATTTTCCGCTTCCAATGCTTGAGTTTGCTCCGTAAGTCCAAGCGTGCTGTTCACGTAAATTCATGTTTAAATAGCTGTTGAAATCTCCTCCTAAAATTTGATTAGCAATTACGGCAGGGAAGAAATCAGGATCGCTCATTTTTAAATTAACTGTATTTACTAACGAAATTTCAGATTGAACTGCATTTGGAACATCAACAAAATCAATTTGAAGGTTTGCAACATTCACAGGATCTGGGTAGCTGTTTTTAGGAGCGGCTTGTTTTTTCCAGTCTTTGAATAATTTTTCTACAGAACTTTTTACTTCCTTAAATTTTACATCACCGATAACAACTAAATAGGCATTTTCTGGAACAAAATACGTTTTGTAATTGTTTTGAACATCTTCTAATGTTACATTTTTTACCGTTTCTTCCGAAAGATATTCTCCTGTCGGGTGATTTTTTCCGAATGCTAAAACATCAACAACTCTGTTTGAGATTGCAGGAACGCTTTTTTCGTCAGCTTTTAAACCTTCTAAAAGTTTTGCTTTTTCTTTGTCAAATTCTGTTTGAGTAAAATTTGGTTGCAAAGCACCTTCTGCTAAAAGTTCTAAAACTCGTCCAGAATATTTTGATAACGCACTTGCGTAAGCTCCTTGCGAAGTAAAGTTGATATTAGCTCCGTAAAAATCAATTTCTTCATTAAAAGCTTCTTTGGTTGTTTTTTTTGTTCCGTTTCCGATTAAACTGCTTGTTAATTCGTCAACTCCTTTTTTGTTGCCTTCAGTAAATGGTGCGTTATCTAAAGTTAAAGTAAAGCTTACTCTAGGTAATTTATGGTTTTCAACAACTAAAACCTTCATTCCGTTTGATAAAACGAAAGTCTGCGGTTTTTTGATGTTGACTACTGGGGCATTTCCTGGTTTGGGTTGTGGACGATCTTGTGCTTGCATAATTCCAGTTACGAATAAAAGGATTAAAAAAGTATATATTGTTTTCATGATTCGATATTCTTAGTTTTGAGATTTGTTGGTAGGAATGTAATCTAAAATTAAGCGCTGATTCGGATTAAGGTATTTCTTGGCAACTTCCCTAATTTCTTCTCTTGTAATAGAATGATAAATGTCTATTTCGGTGTTGATTAAATTAACATCTCCGTAAAGCAAATAATATGAAGCTAGGTTTTCTGCAATTCCTTCTACACTTGAATTTGCATTCACATAATTATTATCGAATTTGTTTTGTAGTTTTTCGTAATCTTTTTCGGAAATTAGATCAGTTTGAATTTTTACGATCTCTTCATCCATTTCTTTTAAAATATCGGCTGTTGTATTTGGAGCCATTGGCAATCCGTATAATATATAGGTTCCGTAATCTTCTTGGCTAAAACCTACCGCACCGATTTGTAAGGCCATTTTTTTATCGTCAACGATTTTTTTGTAAAGTTTAGAACTTTTTCCATCGCTCAAATAAGAAGAAATTAAATCTAAAACTCTCGCATCTCTAGTTTTCATAGAAGGTGTTCTGTATGAAGCCACAACCATAGGAATCTGAATGTTTGGGTCTTCATAAGTTGCTTTAATCGTCTGTGTGATTGGTTCCTCAGTAAAAGTTTGTTTTTTAACTTCTTCGCCTCTTGGAATTGGTCCAAAATACTTCTGAATCCATTCTTTGGTTTTTGCTTTGTCAAAATCTCCAGCAACAACTAAAACCGCATTGTTTGGAGTATAGAATTTTTTATTGAAAGCTTGAAATTCTTCTAAAGTTGCCGCGTCCAAATCTTTCATAGATCCGATAGTTGTCCATCTGTACGGATGATTTTTGAACATGTTTTTCTTAACCTCTGCCAGGATATTTCCATATGGTTGGTTGTCATAACGCATTCTCTTTTCTTCTTTTACAACTTCATTTTGAGTGTCAACACCAACCTTGTTAATAATAGGATGCATTAGCCTTTCTGATTCCATCCATAAACCAAGCTCTAAACTGTTGGAAGGGAAAACTTCGTAATAATAGGTTCTATCATCAGAAGTATTTGCATTATTAACACCCCCGTTTGCAGTAACTATTTTCATCCATTCGCCACGCTTTATATTTTGTGTTCCTTCAAATAATAAATGTTCAAAAAAGTGTGCAAATCCCGTTCTGTCTGGGCGTTCGTCTTTTGATCCGACGTGATACATTACAGATGTAATAACAACGGGTGCCGATGGGTCATTGTGCAAAATGACATGCAGGCCATTATCTAAATTGTATTCTTCAAAAGCTACTTTTTGAGCATGAGCTACTCCGCCAAGCATTAATGCAGCACTTAACATCATTATTGATTTTTTCATAAAGATTAATAATTTTATATATCAAACAAAGAGTAGGTAGGTCAGAGTTGATTTTAGTTACATCAAAAATAGTTTTTTTTAATTACGTATTGCAGTTTTGTTTTCAAATTCCGATTATTTTAACAATCTTTTACTTTAAATAAAACGGAAATATTATGATAAAAGGCTTGAAAACCAGTATTTTTTATGGATAAAATATTTTTGCAGCTATAGGTTGCATAGTAAATTATTAGTTGTATATTTGCAACCTTAAAATTCAATAAATCAATTTGATATGTATGCAATCGTAGAGATAGCAGGGCAACAATTTAAAGTAAGCAAAGACTTAAAGGTTTATGTTCACCGTTTAGCTAACGAAGAAGGTTCAAAAGTTTCTTTTGACAAAGTTCTTTTATTAGATGATAACGGAAATGTAACTTTAGGCGCCCCAGCTATAGAAGGTGCTTCAGTAGAAGCTAAAGTGTTACAACACTTAAAAGGTGATAAAGTTATCGTTTTCAAAAAGAAAAGAAGAAAAGGATACAAAAAGAGAAATGGTCACAGACAATATCTTACACAAATTGTAATTGAAGGTATTACTGCAGCAGGAGGAACTAAAAAAGCAGCAGCTAAAAAAGCGGTTGTAGCAGAAGAAGCAGCTACTGAAGAAGTAGAAGCTCCAAAAGCAAAAAAGGCAGCTCCAAAAGCAAAAAAAGAAGCTACTAAAGAATAATAACAATATTTAAACTCATACGTCATGGCTCACAAGAAAGGTGTCGGTAGTTCGAAGAATGGTAGAGAATCAGAATCAAAACGTCTAGGCGTTAAGATTTATGGTGGACAAGCTGCTATTGCTGGGAACATCATCGTTAGACAAAGAGGTTCAAAACACAATCCAGGTGAAAATGTTTACATCAGTAAAGATCACACACTACACGCAAGAGTAGCAGGAGTTGTTAAGTTCCAAAAGAAAAGAGATAACAAATCTTATGTATCTATTATCCCATTCGAGGCATAATAATCATAGATTACTTTTTATAAAAAACCCGTTCTGAAAAGATCGGGTTTTTTGTTTTTTATTATAGTTTAAAATTTTAAGAAGGGATAATCACAATATTGTCGTCCCGAGGAACGAGGGATCTTCACAAGAAGCTCCATAAAGATTGATCTTTGCGAGAAACGAAGCAATCTCACATTCTAATCAAATTAGAGGTCTTTTTATTAGTGAGGTTGCCTCGTTCCTCGCCATGACAGATTGTGCAAAAAAAAACCTTTGTCAAAGTTTAAAACTTTGACAAAGGTTATATGTTGAAACACGATTTGGAATTTGTAATTTGGAGTTTTTAGTTTGAAATTTTATTCCTCAGTATCTTCAGTTTCTTTCAAATCCTCGGTCTTACGTCCAACTTTTACCTTAGGATTATCTTGAGTTCCGGTAACTGTTAACGGAATTCCGAAAATCCCAAATGGAGGCAATCCTAAACGCATTTTTAAGTTCAGTTTTCCATCAAGGCTAGTTGTTCCTTCAATTCTAGGCCTGAAGCCTGCAAATTTAAATTTAAAACGGTCTACAGTTATAATATTGTTTTTAACTGTAGTTTTTATATCTACTTTCGAAAGATCTGGATTTTTCATAGATTCCGAATTTGTCTGCTTGCTTACGGCATTAAACATTTTCAATCCGCGAACTTTCACATCTTTTACAGAAAGTGTTCCGCCTCCCACAAGTGAAGGGTAAACAGGCTCCATATTAGCATTTAAGCGGCCTTTTAGCTGATAATCCAAAGAAACAATTCCTTGTGCTTTTTCGGCTGCACTGGCCATTTTTCTGAAAACGTCAATTTCGTTATATGCTCTTTTAATATCAAAATCAGTTGCCTTGATAGCATAATCAAAATTAGCTTTTTTAGTTGTTACAGCTTGATAATTGGCATTCATTGTAACTTTGCAACCAATAAGGTCGAAACCTGTATTCTGCATTGTTAGTTTGCCTTTTTTCATGCTTAAATTTCCAACAGCGTTTTGAAGTTTTAATTTGTCAAAATTTACTTTTTGAGCGTTAGCAGTAAAGTTCAGATTTAAATTTGTTGGAATGATAATTACTCCAGTTTGTGTGTTTTCTGGTTTTGTTTCCGTTTTCGGGGTTGAAGTTTGTGTTACAGAAGTTTCAGAACTTGTTTCTGACATAAATTCATCAACATTAATATAGCGTGATGCAGATTTGAAAGAACCTCTTAAAACGCCTGTATTTGTTGTTGCGTAATTAAAGACATTTTGAAGATAGCCATTCATTGTAAAATCAGATTGGCCGTATGAGGCTAAAAAGTTATTGAAATACATTTTATCCTGATTGATTTTGAAAATTCCTTCTTTTATGATGAATTTTTTAGGTAGATATTCAGATGTGATACCGATATTTCTCAGTTCAAGTGTTCCTTTATTGTGCAATTTGCTGTAATGTCCTTTTTCGGCATCGCTTTGTTTTCCTTTTAAAACGACGTCGGCTTTTACGAAACCATCCAGATCAAGTCCTTTCTGTGAGAAAACTTTGTAAATTCGATTAACATCCAATTCACCCTTTGCTTTTACATCATAAGTTAAATCATCAAAATTGCTTAAGTCAGCTTCAACAAAAACTGGTTTTCCTTCAAAAGTAAATTGAGTTGGTTTTAAATTGACTTTCAAATCCTGGAAAGTTCCTTTTTGATTCTCAATTTTAGATTTGATTATGATATTCGTAATCGGATTTGGATAATAAGGTGTTTTTAAATATCCATTTTCCAAGTTGATTGTACCATTGGTTACAGGAAAACGTTTATTCTTTTGGTCAAAAACTCCGTTTGTTTTGATGTCGCTGGCTAAAGATCCTTTTAGTTTTATATCTGGAATTCCCAGAGCATTCACTAGTTTTTCAAGATCAATTTTAGCTTTAAAATCACCGTTGATATCCGGAGTATTTACACCTTTAACCATAAACTTCGATTTCAAATAATCCTGATTAATGTTTAAAGATAAATTTTGAGCATCAACAATTACTAAGTCCGGATTTAAAGACGGAACTTTAGTTTTAATGTCTAAATTAAGGTTAGAAACCGGAAAGGCGCTTTTGTTATAATTGACAAATCCGTCGTTTATTTTTACGTCCAAATTTAAATCCGGAGCTATATTTTGCGATGCAATATATTTTCCCTTTAAAGTAAAAAGAAGATTGGTGTTTCCTTTTAATTCAGTTTGAGCCAGCCAGGTAATGTATTTTGGCGGGAAAGCTGTAAAAACGTCGTACAATTTGCTGTTATCCGATTTAATTACAAAATCCATATTGTAACCATCTTTCAGGATGTCAAATTTTCCTTTAAAATCTACCAAAAGCTGATTGATTTTTAAATTGTTCTGCTGGAAAAAGAACGAAAGCGAGTTGATGTTTACTTTTGTAATCAAATCGGCATCAATTTTTTTGTTCATTAAATAAGGTTCGTCCTCATAAACGATATTTAATTTTTCGATTTTAGCTTTAGAATACAAATCAAAAACAGCTTTGTTTAAATCTCCTTTTCCTAAATAATTAAATCCAAAGGCATCAAAATGCACTTTTGTCGATTTATCGTCGTAAACAATTTTACTGTTTAAGATTTCAATTCGTTCTAGTTTTAATGCGGTATCACTGCTGTCTTTCGATTTTGAAGCCTGTTCCTGCGATTTGTAAATATTGTAATTGGCTTCTCCGTTTGGATTCACTTTTACATTGATAAAAGAATCAGACAAATAAATCTGATCAATTTTTACCGACTTGCTGAAAATCAAACTAGCAACGTTAATCCCAAAAGAAACCTCTTTTGCAGTAATAAATTTTTCGTTTTTATACGGAGCCGAACCATTAAGACTTAAATTGTCTAGTGTAAGCGTTAGCGAAGGAAAATGGCGGAAAAACGAAACAGAAACATCAGAATAATTAAGCTCTGCACTTAATCTTTCATTAGCAGTTTTTTTAATCTGTTCCTTAATCTGATCTTCAAAAACGATAGGCGTTAAAAATAGTAATCCTAAAAGAACAGCGAAAGTGATTCCGAAATACTTCGCAATTTTAAATACGATTGATCTGGATTTACTTTTTTGCATAACGAATTGTTGTATTAGAGTATAAAAATAAAGTCAAAAAACGAGTATAAATTAGCCGTGTACGGTTTCATTTTTACCATAATTGGTAATGATGGAACCTTCATATTCAATCCATTCTTTCCATCTTTTATCAATATCGATATTGTCTTGATATTTTCTGGCGAATCCTAAAAATGTTGTATAATGACCAGCCTCAGAAATCATTAAATCGCGGTAGAATTTAGCCAATTCCTTATCCTGAATATTTTCAGAAAGCACTTTAAAACGCTCACAACTTCTCGCTTCAATCATAGCAGAAAATAATAATCTGTCGCAAAGCGCATCTCTTCGGCTTCCGTCTTTTTTCATGAATTTAAAAAGTTCATTTACATAATGGTCTTTACGCTCACGCCCTAAAGTAAGTCCGCGCTGTTTTATAATGTCGTGAACCATTTGAAAATGTTCCAGTTCTTCTCTAGCAATAACTAACATTTCTGTTACCAATTCTTCAATTTCAGAATTGTAAGTAACGATGCTAATGGCATTTGAAGCCGCTTTTTGTTCACACCAGGCGTGATCCGTTAAAATTTCTTCGATATTTGATTCAACGATATTTACCCAGCGAGGGTCTGTAGCTAATTTTAATCCTAACATAATTTCCAGGCATTTAGATTTTGCAAAATTAGTGTTTTTTTACGACCGAATTTCAGGAAATTGGGTGCAAATCCGCGGAAAAAAGCATTATTTTGTAAGTTGAAACCAATTAGAATGAATCAGCTAAAAAAACTTTTAATTATTGGGTTTGTCTGGCCCGAGCCAAAGTCTTCTGCGGCAGGCGGAAGAATGATGCAGTTGATTTCTATTTTCAAAGAAAATGGATTTGAAATTACATTTGCGAGCGCGGCTCAGGATAGCGATTTTATGGTTGATTTAGCTGAATTTGGAGTAATAAAAAGAAACATCGAACTGAATTCTTCGAGTTTTGATGGCTTTATAAAAGAATTAAATCCAGATGTTGTCTTATTTGATCGCTTTATGATCGAAGAACAATTTGGATGGAGAGTGATTGAAAACTGCCCCAAAGCAATAAGAATTCTTGATACGGAAGATTTGCATTGTCTGCGAACAGCGCGACAAAAAGCGTTTAAAGAAAACATAAATTTTGAACTTATTGATTTGTTATCTGAAGAAGTTGCAAAACGAGAAATCGCCAGTATTTTACGTTGCGATGTGTCTTTAATTATTTCTGAATTTGAAATGGATATTCTAAAAAATGTTTTCAAAATCAATGAAACTTTACTGTTTTATCTTCCTTTTTTAGTTGAAAAAATGGATGAAGAAGAGTTGCAGAAATTACCTTCTTTTGAAGAGCGAAAAAATTTTGTTTTCATCGGAAATTTTCTTCATGAACCGAATTGGAATACGGTTCAATATTTAAAAGAAGCCGTTTGGCCTTCGTTAAAAAAGAATTTTCCAGAAGCCGTTTTAGAAGTTTATGGCGCATATCCTTCACAAAAAGTATTGCAATTGCATCAGCCGAAAAATGGCTTTTTTATTATGGGAAGAGCTGAAGATGCCAATGAAATTGTAAAAAAATCAAGAATTGTTTTGGCGCCAATTCGTTTTGGAGCGGGTCTGAAAGGAAAATTATTAGAAGCCATGCAATGCGGAACGCCGAGCGCGACAACATCGATTGGTTCAGAAGCCATGCATGCCAATTTACCTTGGAATGGTTTTATTGAAGATAATCCAGAGGAATTCTCAAAAAAAGCAATTGCATTATATCAAGATGAGAATCTTTGGAAACAAGCCCAGAAAAACGGAATTACAATTATTAATGGATGCTATCAAAAAAGCAATTATTCAGCTCAATTGATTTCAGTGGTAAATTCACTTTTGATAGATTCTGAAAGTCATCGTTTACATAATTTTATGGGAAATATGCTTCAGCATCACGCTTTTAAAAGCACGATGTATATGTCAAAATGGATTGAAGCGAAAAATAAATAGTCACAGTTTTCAGTCACAGTTTTCAGGTCTGTAATTGCTGAAAACTGTGACTGAAAACTGAAAACTCTAAACTAAGTGTCCATTTTACCAAAACCAACAGTTTCGCGATACATTTGAGGAGAAACATCGGCATTCGTTTTAAAGAAACGACTGAAATAATGTTCGTCATCATAACCTAATTCGTACGCAATTTCTTTTACCGTTTTGTTGGTCAAATAAAGTTCTCTTTTGGCTTCAATAATAATTCTTTCCGAAATCAAATCGGTTAAAGTTTTATTGAAATAATTCTTAGACAATTTCGCTAATGCTTTTGGAGAAATATTCAATAAATCAGCATAATTTCCAGCCGAATGTTTGGTTTTGAAATTAAGCTCTATAGCATCTTTTAGATTTTGGAGAATCAAAGGTTCTTTAGAATCTGGAACCGATTTCATTTCTTCCAATTGTTCTGTTTTTAATCTTGAAGCTGTGATTAAAAAGATTTTTAAATATGAAATCAATAATTCGTACTGCGCCAATTCAGCATTCTGAATTTCAGCTTTCATTTGTTCAATCACCATTTTAAAAGTCTGTTCTGCTTGTTCTGTAACCTGAACATACGGTGGCTGATAAATATTATTGAACAAAACGCCATTGCAGGAAACCTCTTTTTGATGCATATGAATGCAATAAAAATCAGGATGAAAATGAATTGCAATTCCTTCAATCGACTCATTCACACAAAGCATAAACGGTTGATAAGGAGAAAAGGCAAGAAGTGAGTTTTCTTCAAAATGATGCTCTGCAAAATCGGCTTTTACTTTGCCTTTTCCTTTTGTTACCCAAATTAAAGAGTAGTAATTATTGCGCTGTAAATGGTCAAAGTGGCTGTTATCATCAAAAGGAAGAATTTTAAAAGCCAAATTCCCATTCTGCGGATTGATTAAAGTGAAAACATTTTGAGAACTCATAAATTTATTTCATTTTTGGAAATATAAAGATAGCTCTCAAATAAATTCAGAGCTATCTTTATACATTGTTTTTTGTTATTGTGAAAGTGCTGTTTAATTATACTGCAGGAAAATCAATTTCAGTATTCGCTAAATTGTTAAAGTAGTTTGTTAATACGTTCAAAGCTGTATGTGCAACAGTTTCGGCAATTTCTGCATCAGAAACTCCAGCGTTTTTAGCTTTGTTTACATCTTCGTCATTTACTAAGCCTCCTTTACTGATTAATGTTTTTGCTAATTGTAAAATCGCTTCTGTCTTTGCATCAGTAGAATTTCCTGTTCTTGCTGCGTGTAAAGCTACTGGATCTGCTTTTAATAATTTTTCTCCAATAAAAGTGTGAGCTGCTAAACAGTAATCACAAGAGTTGCTTTCTGAAACTGCCAAGGCAATTAATTCTCCTGTTTTAGCGCTTAATTTTCCGTGGCTCAAAGCGCCACTCAAATTCAAATATCCTTCCAAAACCGCTGGAGAATTTCCCATTGTTCTCATCATGTTTGGTACAACGCCTAATTTTGCCTGAACTGCGTTGAATAAATCTTTAGTTTTTCCTGTTACTTCTTCTAGGTTTAATGCTGTTAATCGTGCCATTGTATTTAATTTTTAATGTTATTATGAGTTGTTGTCTTTTGACATTACAAAGTTGCAACGATTACAGATTTTAAAACATGGAGAAAGCACGCTATGTGATGGACAATTTTCCCTGGTATTTTTTTCAGGAGCTAATCCAGCTTTCCGTTTCAAGTCCTCACTGCAAACCTTGATTTTTCTAAGCCATAAAACGAGCTTCCGTTGGTCGCTGTTTTCTGGCAAGAAAAATCAAGGTTTGCAGTTCCGGGCTTTCCACTTCAATCTGGGCTAGGGCACTCGTTTTCAAAAGAATGTTTTCGTTTAGTTTGTCATTTCGACGGAGGAGAAATCTTCGCAAGTAGCTCGGCAAAGATTGGAGTTGTTCTGTCTAATTTTCCTTCCAGTTTGTCATTTCGAGGAACGAGAAATCTCCGAAAGTAACTCCGCAATCAGAATCGCCAATCTTTGCCGAGCTACTTGTGGAGATTTCTCGTTCCTCGAAATGACAAGATTGTGTTGATTGTTTTGCGGAATTTCTAGTGCGATTTGCTTCGCCTGTTCACTATCGCTCGAGTCTCCTCCATCGAAATGACAAACAAAACGAAAAAAAATAGGTTGTTCCTTTTGGGAACAACCTATTTTAAAATTATATTCTTGAAAAGTTTATTTCAAAACCCCTTCAACAGCCTGGATAGTAGTCGCATGATAACCAGATTTCGCTTTATCAAATACTTTTTTAGCCCAAACCTTCCCTTCCGGAGTTTTAGCCATTTCTTTATAAAGCATCATAACAGAACCTGTTCTACTGATTCCAATTAAGAATTGCTCAATCGCAGGATCAGCAACTTTATACTGATGACGAATTGCCTGTACAAACCATTGACGTTTAATGATGAAATTGCCGCCTTTTGTAAAGTTGAATTCTTTGTCAATCGCTTCCATTTCTTTCGCTGTAATATCAGTTGGCAAATGATCAATAAAATGCTGTTTTTCGGCAGTAGTTGTGATTTTTTTGCTCAAACCTGCAACTCCAGTTTCTCTCCAGCTTTTTTGAATTGCGTCAATTGCATCAAATTCTGGAGAACTTACCGGAAGAATATTCGACGGAATTCCTGGTTTGTAAATCCAGTTGTCTAATTGGATTTTATCAGCTAAAGCTTTGTCTCCTTTGAT
This sequence comes from Flavobacterium notoginsengisoli, assembly GCF_014207905.1. GTDB lineage: Bacteria > Bacteroidota > Bacteroidia > Flavobacteriales > Flavobacteriaceae > Flavobacterium > Flavobacterium notoginsengisoli_A. The sequence continues at coordinate 1,183,616 of NZ_JACHLB010000001.1, forward strand.
AAGATTATCATTTAAATACTTTACAAAATCTTCTGTTGTGATAGATTGGAAAGCATGAGAATCAAAATAATTCTTAATAAACGGATCGAATTTATCGCGTCCGACAGCATTTTCAATAACTCTTAAAAAAGCATATCCTTTCACATAAGGAATTTGACTGATTCCGTCGTCAGGATTTCTGCCAGTTAAACTCACTTTTAATCTTGTATCTGGATTTGTGTCTCCATATTCCGCAACATTATCAGTCAATTCTTTGTTGGTGATAACATTCTGCATATCAAATTCTTTCTTTCCAAAAATAGCCTCGCCAATTCTGTGTTCGACATAAGTTGTAAAACCTTCGTTTAGCCAAATATCGTCCCAAGTAGCATTTGTAACTAAATTTCCGCTCCAGCTGTGTCCTAATTCGTGGGCTAACAAGCTTGTCAGCGAACGATCTCCAGCAATTACTCCCGGAGTTAAGAAAGTCAAGTTCGGATTCTCCATTCCGCCATAAGGGAAACTTGGAGGTAAAACCAAAACATCATAGCGTCCCCATCTGTATGGGCCGTATAATTTTTCCGCCGCATTTACCATTTTTCCTAATTCAGCAAATTCATAAGCGGCACTTTTTAAAACTGATGGTTCAGCATAAACTCCTGTTCTGTTGTCAATTGCTTGAAATTCGATATCTCCAACCGCAATTGCCATTAAATAAGAAGGAATCGCTTTGTCTTGTTTAAAAGTATAAACTCCGGTATCATTTTTCTTCTGCGGATTTACAGCGCTCATAACCGCTAATAAATCTTTAGGAACTGTAACTTTTGCATTATAAGTAAAACGAATTCCCGGCGAATCCTGACAAGGAATCCAAGTTCTTGACCAAACACTTTCTCCTTGAGAAAATAAGAAAGGTTTCTTTTTGTCGGCTGTTTGTTCTGGTTTCAGCCATTGTAAAGCTACGGCATCTTTAGTAGTACTGTAGTAAATGTTTACTTTGGTCGTATTTGGCTCGATAGTAATATGAAGTGGTTTTCCGTGAAATTCAACGTCTTTTCCAAGCTCAAATTTGGTTTCTTTTTCATCATCGCCAAGTGTAACTTTGGTAATATTTAAAGTGTTTTCGTCGAAAATAATTTCATTTCCTTTACTGATATTGTCAATTGTCCAAGATGCTTTTCCTGAAATAGTTTGCGTATCAAAATCAACTTTGATATCAAGGTCAAGATGTTTTGCAACGGCAAGTTCGGGTTTAGAATAGCTGTGTTCGTCTGTAACAGCTACTGCTTTTTCTGTTTGCTCTTTTTTCTGGCAAGCAATTGCTGTCAGAAATAAAGCGACAAGAATTAGTTTCTTCATTTTGTGAGGTTTTGAATTTGAGGATGAAAATTAAACAAAAAATCCCGTTTTGAATAAACAAAACGGGATTTAATTATAAAATTAACAACGATTACGCCAACATTGTAACTGGGCTTTCGATGTATTGTTTTAATGTTTGTAAGAACTGAGCGCCAGTTGCACCGTCAATTGTTCTGTGGTCACAAGCTAATGATAGCATCATTGTGTTTCCAACTACGATTTGGCCGTTTTTAACTACTGGTTTCTCAACGATTGCACCTACAGAAAGGATTGCAGAGTTTGGCTGGTTGATGATAGAATTGAATTCAGTAATACCAAACATACCAAGGTTAGATACTGTAAAAGTACTTCCTTCCATTTCTTGTGGTCCCAATTTTTTGTTTTTAGCTCTTCCGGCAAGATCTCTAACTGAACCGCCAATTTGAGATAAGCTCATAGCATCAGTAAATTTCAATACAGGAACTACTAATCCGTCTTCAACTGCTACGGCAACACCAATATTTACGTGGTGGTTGATGATGATAGCATCTTCTTTCCAAGTAGAGTTTATTTTTGGATGCTTTTTCAATGCTAAAGCACAAGCTTTGATTACCATATCGTTGAAAGATACTTTTGTATCCGGAACGCTGTTTATAGCAGCTCTAGCTTGCATTGCTTCGTCCATGCTTACTTCGATCACTAAGTTGTAGTGAGGAGCAGTGAATAAAGATTCAGAAAGACGTTTTGCAATGATTTTACGCATTTGAGAGTTTTTAATCTCTTCTGTGTAAACTTCACCAGCAGGAACGAATACTTTTGGTGCGGCAGGAGCAGATGCTTCTTGTTTAGCAGCAGGAGCAGAAGCAGCAGTTTGTGCTTGAGCAGATGGAGTAAAGTTTTCGATATCGCTTTTTACGATACGTCCATTTTCTCCAGTTCCTTTAACTTGATTTAAAGAGATTCCTTTGTCAGAAGCGATTTTCTTAGCTAATGGAGAAGCTAAAATTCTTCCTCCGTTTGAAGAAGTTTCAGCAACAGCTTCTGTAGCTTGTGCAGCAGCAGGAGCAGCAGCTTTTGTTTCTTCAGCAGCAGGAGCACTTGCAGTTGCGGCGCCACCAGCAGTAAAGTTATCAGCAACTCCAGAAATGTCAGTTCCTGCAGGTCCGATGATAGCTAATAAACTATCAACAGGAGCAGTGCTTCCTTCTTGAATTCCGATGTATAATAATGTTCCAGCATTGAAAGACTCAAACTCCATAGTTGCTTTGTCTGTTTCAATTTCTGCTAAAATATCTCCTTCCGCTACAGTATCGCCCACTTTTTTCAACCAAGTTGCTACTGTACCTTCAGTCATTGTATCACTTAAACGTGGCATAGTTACTACTATAACACCTTTTGGTAATTCAGCTGCTTTTGCAGGAGCAGCAGTTTCAGTTTTTGCTTCAGCAGCTGGAGCATCCGCTTTTGGAGCTTCGGCAGCAGGAGCATCACCACCAGCTAAAAGAGCAGAGATATCTTCTCCTTCTTTACCAATGATTGCTAATAATGAATCAACAGGAGCAGTTTCTCCTTCTTGAATTCCGATATGTAAAAGAGTTCCTTCGTTAAAAGATTCGAACTCCATTGTTGCTTTGTCTGTTTCGATTTCAGCTAAGATATCACCTTCGCTTACTTTGTCGCCTACTTTTTTAAGCCAAGTTGCTACCGTTCCTTCCGTCATTGTATCGCTCAAACGAGGCATTGTTACTTTAATTGCCATAATTCTTATAATTTATGAGGTGTAAATGGATAGTCTTCTTGTGCGTATACTACATCGTATAATTGTTGTAAGTCTGGATATGGAGATTCTTCAGCGAATTTCGCACATTCTTCAACTAAGTCTTTAACTCTTTGGTCAATTACTTCGATTTCTTCTGCAGTAGCATATTTTTGATCCATAATTACATCAAGTACTTGTGTAATTGGGTCGATTTTTTTGTACTCTTCAACCTCTTCTTTAGAACGGTATAATTGTGCATCAGACATAGAGTGTCCTCTGTAACGGTACGTTTTCATTTCAAGGAAAGTTGGTCCGTCTCCGCGACGTGCTCTTTCGATAGCTTCGTGCATTGCTTCGGCAACTTTTACTGGGTTCATTCCGTCAACAGGTCCACAAGGCATTTCATAACCTAAACCTAATTTCCAGATGTCAGTGTGGTTTGCTGTTCTTTCTACAGAAGTTCCCATTGCATAACCGTTGTTTTCAACGATAAATACAACTGGAAGTTTCCATAACATAGCCATGTTGAAAGCTTCGTGAAGAGAACCTTGTCTAGCAGCTCCATCACCAAAGTAAGTCATGGTAACACCACCAGTGTTGAAATATTTGTCTGCGAAAGCAATACCAGCTCCCACAGGAATTTGAGCACCTACAATTCCGTGACCACCGTAAAAACCGTGCTCTTTAGAGAAAATGTGCATAGAACCTCCCATACCTTTAGAAGTTCCTGTTGCTTTTCCTAAAAGCTCAGCCATTACATTTCTTGGATCAACGCCCATACCGATTGGCTGAACGTGGTTTCTGTAAGCAGTAATCATTTTGTCTTTAGTCAAGTCCATAGCGTGCAGTGCACCCGCTAATACAGCTTCCTGACCATTATATAAGTGTAGAAAACCTCTAACTTTTTGTTGAATGTATAATGCTGCAAGTTTGTCTTCAAACTTTCTCCAAAGTAGCATGTCTTCATACCACTTTAAATATACCTCTTTTGTAACTTCTTTCATCTGAATTCTTTCTTTTGCTAAAGTTGTTTGTGTTATCGATTATTGTTGCCTGTAACGCAAAATAGTTTCCTCCCACAAATTTGCGCCCGAAAGCTCGGGATGCAAAAATAAGACATTACATTTAAGAACTAAAATTTAAACGATACTTTTTGGCTTTTTTTTTACAAGAACTTTTTATCAAACATTAATGGGAGCAAATTTTTTAATGATGACGATTTATAAACTTCGCCAATTTCGCCCATAAAATAAATTTCAATAGGTGTTTCTTGTTTTATCTCATATTCTGCAATCGATTGTCGGCAAGAACCACAAGGCGGGATAGGAGCAGTAGTTTGATTGGTGTCTGAGGCTGCTGTAATAGCCATTTTTAAGATTTTTGCTTCAGGATAAGCACTTCCAGCGTAAAATATTGCTGTTCTTTCCGCGCAAAGCCCAGAAGGATAAGCGGCATTTTCTTGATTAGAACCTAATATAACTTTTCCATTGTCTAGAAGTAAAGCGGCTCCAACTTTAAACTTAGAATAAGGAGCGTAGGCTTTTTTTCTGATTTCAACAGCTTGATTCATTAACTCTTGAATATCGCTTGGAAGTTCATTTAGGTTTTCAAATATTGTAAATGAAGTTGTTATGCTTATTTCTTTCATTTTTTATTGAGGAAAAAAAATCCAAATTCCCATTATTTAGGAATTTGGATTAAGTTGTTTTTATTTTATCTCGGTCTTTAGTACGTTTCGTATTTATCTCCAAAGTTAAACGTTAAAGAGAAACGAAGCGTGTTTTCTAAAGGATTTTTTATTTTCGATGCTGAGAACAGGTAAGAAACATCAATTTTCATGATATTATATTTAAATCCTGCTCCTAAAGAGAAAAATTGTTTTGCTCCTTTTTCAGGGCTTTCGTGGTAATAACCTAAACGCATTGCGAACGAATCTTGATACATGTATTCGGCTCCAAGGCTGTATGTAACCTCTTTCATTTCTTCTTTGAATCCGCCTGGTGCATCTCCAAATGATTTAAATATTCCTTCGAACCAACCAATGTCATTGTATTTTTGGTATCCATTATTGGTTGCTTGCTGTTGCGAAATGTCTTCTGGATCATCATAATCACCATCTCCATTTCCGTCAACTGGGGTTCCGATACCTGGAGGGGTTGGAACTAAAAGTTTTGTAAGTTCAGCACTTACAGTAAGTTTGTTGTATTCGTCGAAAATGAAATCAAATCCTCCACCCACTCTTAAATTAGCAGGTAAAAAATTAGAACTCATATCATCATTGTCGTAGCTTATTTTTGGACCTAAATTCTGAAAGTTAACTCCCGCTCTCCATCTTCCATTAAAATCTTGATAAGCAATTTCTTCAGATTGGTAAAAAGCTGCAACATCGACTGCGAAAGATTTTGCTGCTCTTGCATCTACTTCTTCAGATGCGACTTTTAAATTAGAGTTGATAAAACGAGCTCCAACTGCCATTGAGAATTTCTCGCTTAATTTTAAAGAGTAAGATCCATCTAGTGCAAATTCATTTGGACTAACTTCTCTTACTGCTTCATTTGGATCTCCTGTGTATCTTAATTCAATTCCTCCAAAACCGAAATAACGAAAACTAGTAGCAAAAGCACTTTTTTCGTTGATTTTGTTGTAATAGGTTAGCTGACCTAAAGAGATGTCATTGGCAAGATCTGTCAAATACGGAGTGTAACTGATAGAAAGGCCTTGAGCGTCTTCTGAAAACGCATACTTTGCAGGATTCCATTGTTGTGAGAAAACGTCTGCAGAAGTAGCGACACCTTGGTCGCCTAAACCTGCTGCTCTAGCGTCTGCTGCGACCATTAAAAACGGGACTCCAGTAACGATAGGTCTTGATTCTTGCGCTTGTAAACTGCAAAGAACAAAAAAACAGATTAATAAAAGTGATGTTTTTTTCATTGGTGGGACTAAATTTTTTTTTTGGTGGTGCAAATATATATAATATTATAGGATGACAAGCTTTTCGTATTTTTCTGCTTTTTTATTTGTTAAATTGGATTTTACAGTAAGTTTATAAATGTAAACTCCTTTTCCGATTCTGTCTCCAAAATCATCTTTTCCGTCCCATGTTATATCTCGCGATAAAAATCCTTCCGTCGTGATGGTCTGGTTTTTGGTCCAAACTACTTTTCCTGTTATAGTCATTACTTGAACCTGTACGTCTAGCGGTTCATATGGTCTATTGTGAGAAAACCAAAATTGAGTGTAGGTTGAAAAAGGATTTGGGTAATTAAGAACGTGTGACAGTGTTAATGAGTCGTCTCCTACAACTGTAAACTGAATTTCGCTTGTTACAGGGTTATTGTAAACATCCCAAGCTGTAAAGCTTATAGTGTGTAATCCCGGAGCTAAATTTCTAAACGGAAAACGTAAATTTCCGTTGGTGTAATCGTCTAATTTTGTCTGGTAATAATCATTTAAAATATAAGGATTACTTACGTCACCATCCAAAATTGCTACAATATCATGCCCGATTCCGCTTGCTGTGTTAATTCCGTTTTCATCTTCTAAGAAAGCTAAAAGGAATGGAGATTCGTTTGTGATGCCTCCAGATACAAAAGTTTCGTCGTTCATATATAACTTAACTTTTGGACTTATATTGTCCTGAGGCGCATTTTCGTTAATTCCTCCAATTTTAATTACGTTATTGTAACCTGTTTGATTTTCTAAAGCCTCATTTTTCTTGGAGTAAAAACTAATTCGTCCATTATCAACAGGGATCCTAATGTCTCTCGGAACGACAAAACTAAATTCAAATTGTCCGTTTGTTACAGAAGCATTTCCTCTAAAAATGGTTTCTCCTAAAGTCTTAAATTGCATAACAGGACTATTTCCGTCATTGTTTAAAGTAGAAGATGTAATCATCTTATCGAAAATAGCGGTGGCTAATTCTCCATTGTAATTGCTTAAAAGAGCGTTGTTTTCATCTGTTATTTCTCCTGAAATTTTAATTTTTGAAAGTGATTTAAAATCAGGAATTGGTTGCGAAATAGCAATATCATTTACTTTTGTTAAATTAATTCGAGGCTTAGGAATTGCGAGCATTAATGCTGGGTCGCCTAGATAAAAGATTACGTTGCTAGAAGAACTTGGGTTTTCGTTTTTTGAAATTCGCAATGTTTCTGCAATTGTATTATATTGGTTTGAACCATAAGACAGCAAGTTTTTGCTTAAGCTGTCATTAAAATTCTCAGCATTAAACTGTCCAATCGAACGGATTGTTGTTAGCATCGAAATAGCACCTCCTTTTGGGTTCCAAAAAGTGTATTCGCCAGCTGTCGGTCGTGTTGGGTCGTCAAAGCGTGAGAATTCGCAGGTTATAGTTATAAATAATGGATATTTATATTGATTATTTAAATTCTGTCCATCCGATTTTTCCCAAATTCGTTCACTTGCTAAGCCGTCTTCGCCTCCGTGCCCTAAATAATTAAAAACTAAAGCGCCTTTTTCAAAAGCATCAAAGATGTCTGTTCTTGCCTTAGGATAGCGAGAGCCTCCCGCAGAAGCTTCTTGTGTGTATGCGTCTAAAAATATTTTATCAATATTGAAAAATGGTTTTTCTGTAGCAATAACATCTGCCAAAGCATTTTGACGCGATTGTAAGCTTGCATCTGAACTTTGGTCAGAATCGTCGCTTATTAAGACAAAATTATTTCGCCAGTTTCCGTAAGATTTAATGTCGTGATATTCTAGTACTTTATTGACCATTTCGCTTGCCTGCGCATTGTCCGAAACCAGCATTCTTCCTACGGCGATATCTATTCCTCCGAAAAAAGAAATGATGTTTCCTTCATCAGCATCCATTAATCCAAAAAAATCATCAGATGCAAAAGAAGATTCGCCAACGGTGTTACTGTTTAAAGAATGATAAATAGGAACAATGTTGGTGTTATTTGTAACGCGATCTTTATAATCATATGAAGCATCTCCAAAAAGATTGATGTATTTTAATCTTTTGTCTGGTGAAGATGCATTTTCATAAATGTATTTAATGCAGTTTCTAATAGCGCTAATGTCTTGTTTGCCTGAAGAGAATTCTTGATAGATGTTTTCTAAAGCAATTACTTTTACAACTAAATTAGAATTCGTGCGGTGAAAAGTAGCTAATTTTTCGGCCTGAGAACTTAATGATTTTGGTGTTATAATGACATAATCAACATCTTGAAAACTATTTTGGTTGTTTTTTAATAGTGTGCCTTTAAGGTTTTGATTAGCAATTTTTGACTGACTTTCCTTTAAAGGTGTGTAGTAATCTGCCGCATCAACTGCTATATATTTTCTGACTTCGCCAAGAGTTGCTTTAAAACTAAAAGAAGATTGTCCAGCGTTGTCTATTTTTGATACATTATATATGTCTGTAATATCCCAAATTTGCGAAATAGCTGCGGCGTTTCCAATCGTGTAATTTACAATGCCAATTGTGGAGCCAGCTAAGTCGTACTGGAATTTAAATTGTTTTCCTGTGCCTAATAACCTTCGTTTTGCAATTAAATTAATGTAATCAAGGTAGCCTCTTGATCCAGGAACGCCATTATTGTTGTAGTTCAGTTTGATTTTAATATTGTCGGTTCCTGTAAAAGTGGTGTTTGCAGGTAATTTTCCGTTGTAATATTTAGTGTCCGAATTGGTGATTAAAGCATTAAAAGAGATGTTTCCAATGTTTTGTCCGTTGGAAGAAATGGTAAATGAAGTAGGGGTGTAAGCGGCAGAAGCGGCATTTATTTCGATTTTAACGGGAACAGAAGTTTCTAAATTTGGAAAACTAAACGAAAATTCCTGTTCTTGATTAATGTCAAATGATTCTCCGAGCCATTGTCTTCCTAAATGTGCAATGTTTGTTAAGTCGGTTTCATGCGATTGATAGTCATCAAACGTGTTGAGTTCTAAAGTTGCATTTCCCGTAGGTTGAATTAGATTCGGAATTCGTTTTCCTTCATTCCCTACGCTTGTAATGTAATAATATGATTTTGTGCTGTATAAATTGATATTGGTTTGACTTTCGGTGTTCCAATTGTCAACTCCCTCGGCGTAAAAAAGGATGAAATCTTCGTTGTTAAAAACGCCGTCATTTTCTCCAGAAATCTGAATGGCATTTTCAATTAAATCTTCAGGATAATAGATATTATTTGCCAATGGAAGCATTCTTCCTCCATTTCCGTAGATTTTAATTCTTCTTGGGTCAACTTTAGAAGGGTCAAAACCAAGGCTTTGTAAAAAAGATCTGGAGATTTTGTAAACCCCAGATTTTTCTACATAAAAACGATACCAATCTCCAGAAGCTAATACAGAATTTGAAATTATGGCGTTTTTTTGAGTAAGTGTCGAATTATTAGTTTTTGAAGTTGAGCCAGTAGAAGAATATGAAAAAGATTTAATTTTTTTGAACCCGTTTCCGTCTTTAATAATTGGAGAAAGAATTAAAAAAGATTGTTGATTTCCACGTGAGCTAACTACTTTTAGCGATTCATTTGGCTTTTCTGGGATGTTATTTTGGATTAAATCACCCAAATCAGCTGCAGAAATTTGCTCATAAAAGACATTTGTTATTTGTATTGAATTTGAACTAGAAAACAGAGATTGGTTCAAATTAAGCATTAATGTTATGCTTTTCTTAGCTGTGTCGAAACGAAAACTATTGCCAGAAAAATAAGGAATGATGAGTTTTTGCTCCCCGTAATTCATCTCTTTTTTGCCTTGCCAATCTATTGTGAAGGTCCCATTTATCTGAGAAACACAGAGAAATGGTAGTAAAAAAAGATATATTTGTAAGGCTCGTTTCATGCTTCAAAAATACGGGTTTAATTTAAAAATATTTTAGTAAGTAAAAATATAGTATTTCATGTTATAGTAATAATAAAAAGTATATTTTTGCGTTCGTAACTATAGGTTATTTTCTGGTAAAAAAACAGTGAAATAAAATTATGAGAACGGATGTTGCTAATTAAATGTTAATTATTATATTGCAACACCTAAATTTATCACCTAAGAATGAGTATGAAAGTAAACAAAATTGTAGCCTTGCAATTAATGATGTCAATGGTATTGATGTTGGGCACGGCTAGTTGTAGCAAAAAATCGAGTTCCACTCACGCTTCTAGAGCAACTGGTTGGGATGTAGATAGTCAGAATGGAACTGCTGCTAGAAATGCAGGTAAAAAACAACAGGCTGGTCCTGGTTTGGTTTTTGTTGAAGGAGGTACGTTTACAATGGGTAAAGTACAGGATGATGTTATGCACGATTGGAATAACACGCCAACCCAACAACACGTTCAATCATTCTATATGGATGAAACCGAAGTTACAAACGGTATGTACTTAGAATACCTAGAGTGGTTGAAGAAAGTTTTTCCACCGACAGAAGAAAATTACAAGAATATTTACGAAGGAGCATCGCCAGACACCCTTGTTTGGAGAAATCGTTTAGGATATAACGAAACGATGACAAATAACTATTTAAGACACCCATCTTATGCTAACTACCCAGTAGTAGGTGTTAACTGGATTCAAGCAGTTGAATTTAGTAAATGGAGAACAGACCGTGTTAACGAGGCTGTTTTAGAAAAAAATGGTTATCTTAAAAAAGGAGCTAAAACTAACGAAGTTAGTGCAGATAATGCATTCAACACAGAAGGTTACTTAATGTCTCCTAGCACATCACGTGGTGGTAGCGAAGAAATCGTGTTGAAGAAAAACCAAACTGGAAGAAGACCTAAAGCAGGTAAAGATGGTGTTGTGCCGGAAGAGAAAAATGTTTATGCACAACGTTCTTCAGGAATCATCTTGCCAGAATACAGACTTCCTACAGAAGCAGAATGGGAATATGCAGCAGCTGCAGATGTTGGACAAAGAGAATATAACATCTACAAAGGACAAAAGAAATATCCTTGGTCTGGAGATTATACTCGTTCAGCAAAACGTAAAAATAGAGGAGATCAATTGGCTAACTTTAAACAAGGAAACGGTGATTACGGTGGAATTGCAGGATGGTCAGATGACGGAGCAGATATTACAAACTCTGTAAAAAGCTATGCACCTAACGATTTCGGATTATACGATATGGCAGGTAACGTTGCAGAATGGGTTGCCGATGTTTACAGACCTATTATTGATAATGAAGCAAATGATTTTAACTACTACAGAGGAAATCAATATGCTAAAAACAAAATTGGTAAAGACGGTAAAGTAGAAATTGTTACAACTTCTACTATTAAATATGATACTTTAAGTAATGGTAAAGTGATTGCGAGAAATCTTCCAGGAGAAATCGCTCAAGTGCCAGTTGATGATCAAGAAACATATTTGAGAACTAATTTCAGTACAAGTAACAATATCAATTACAGAGATGGTGATAAACAATCTTCTAGATATTTTGATTTTGGTGACTCTGAGTCTGGAACTAAAGCTGATCAAGCAATGTACAACTCTCCTAAACATAATGTTACAACAGATAGTTTAGGAAAAATGATTAGAAAATATGACAACTCTAGTAAACGTACTACTTTAATCGATGATAAAGTAAGAGTTTATAAAGGAGGTTCTTGGAGAGATAGAGCTTACTGGTTAGATCCAGCTCAAAGAAGATATTTCCCTCAAGATATGGCAACTGATTATATCGGATTTAGATGTGCAATGTCTAGAGTAGGTTCTAAAGCTGAAAAAAGAAAATCACCTAGAAACTAATCTTTAGAAATTCTAACATAGAAAATTCCAAATTCCAAAAGCTGAATATTCAGTCTGGAATTTGGAATTTTTTTATTGTTTTTTTTCTACTTTTATCATCTATTAAAAAAATTATAAATGAATATTCAAGACATTCATAACCTGTTTTTACAATGCAGTTCGCTTTCTATTGATACCAGAAAGATTGAAAAGAATTCGATGTTTTTTGCAATTAAAGGCGAAAATTTTGATGCTAATACATTTGCTAAAGAAGCTTTAGATTTAGGTGCTTTATTTGTTGTTATAGATAATGAATCTTACTTTATTGATGAAAGGACTATCTTGGTTGAAAATAGCTTAGAAACGCTTCAAGAACTGGCGAAATTTCATCGTTCTCATTTGGCATTGCCAATCGTAGCCTTAACTGGAAGTAACGGAAAAACAACTACCAAAGAATTAATTAATGTTGTATTATCGAAAAAGTTTAAGACTAAAGCAACAATTGGAAATTTAAATAATCATATTGGTGTACCATTGACGTTGCTTTCTTTTACAAAAGAAACGGAAATCGGAATTGTTGAAATGGGGGCCAATCATCAAAAAGAAATCGAATTTCTTTGCCAGATTGCACAGCCAGATTATGGTTATATTACCAACTTTGGGAAGGCTCATTTAGAGGGTTTTGGCGGGGTTGAAGGAGTTATTGCTGGAAAAAGCGAAATGTATCAATATCTTTCTGCAAATCAGAAAACTGTTTTTGTTAATCTTGAAGACCCAATTCAAGTTGAGAAATCTAAAGGCATCAAATCTTTTACATTTGGAGTTAATAATCAAAATGCGGATTTAAATATTCAGCGGATTGAGGCAAATCCGTTTGTAATTATTAATTATAATGACTTTCAGATAGAATCTCATTTAATAGGACTTTACAATTCAAATAACATTAATGCAGCAGTTGCTATAGGTAAATATTTTCAAGTTCAGGAAAGTGATATAAAGAGCGCTATTGAAAATTATATTCCAGCTAATAATAGATCTCAAATGATGCAAAAAGGCTCAAATGAGATTATTTTAGATGCTTATAATGCCAATCCAAGCAGTATGGCTGTGGCTATTACTAATTTTCTTCAATTGGATAAAAAGAATAAAATTATGATTCTGGGCGATATGTTCGAATTAGGTGACGAAAGCCTTTATGAACATAAAGTTTTAGTTGATTCTTTAGTTGATCAAAAGCAAGCATTGTGCTTTTTGATTGGAAAATCTTTTTATGCGAATAAAATCTCAAACGAAAACGTTCAGTTTTTTGAAACCTTTGATTTGTTTGCAGAATACCTTAAAAACTACGAATTTAATTCAAACACAATACTGATTAAAGGATCACGAGGAATGGCTTTGGAACGTTCCTTAGAGTATATTTCATAAAAAAAGCATCAGCCACGGCTGATGCTTTTTTCTTTTAGATGGTCATTAAAAAACCAATTAGATTTTCTTTTTTATTCAGTCCTAATTTTTTTCTCAGACGATAACGAGCAAGCTCAACACCTCCAGTTGAGATGTTCATGATTTCTGCTATTTCCTTTGTCGACATATTCATTAGTAAATAAGTCGATAAATCCAATTCTCTTGGCGAGATCGTTGGATATTGCCCTTTTAATCGTTTTAAAAACTCAAAATGGACATTCTTGATGTGTTTTTCAAGATCTTTCCAGCTTTTGTCTGTATTTACCTCTTTTACAATACTCTTATGGAGTTTGCTAAACTCAGATTTAGTATTATCGTCTAATATATTAGTATCGATATCTTTTAATTTATGTATAATACCATTTAAAATCTTATTCTTTTTTACAACTTGTAAGGAGTTGTTTACTAGCTCTTTATCTTTTGCTAATATTTTGATCTGAAGTTTGTCATTTTTCAATTTTTCAATTTCTTTCTCCAAATCATGCTGTTCGTGTCTAATTTTAGATTCTCTTTCGAGATATAGTCTTCTTTGTTCGATTGTTTCGTAATATCTGTTTTTTCTAATCTTTAGTTTAATTCGAATAGATATTAAATATGCACCCAATAAAACTAGGATTAAGTAAAATAGATAAGCTAGAAAATGCCTGTACCAAGGTGGAGACACTGTAAATTCCACTTCAGTAATATTAGATTCTATGCCATAGCTATTTCGGGCCTTTAATTTCATAACGTAATTGCCTTCTCTAAGATTGGTATATTCTTTTATAGCCGTCTGAGACCAGCCACGCCAATTCTCTTCAAACGGCTCCAGTTTATACGAATACATTACATTTTCTTGATTTTCGTAGGTTGGCGATGCAAACGTAAATTTGACGCGATTATATTTGTACGGAATAGTATAAGAATCTACGTTTTTAGGCAGATTTCCAGTTAGAATAGTATCGCCTGGATACGAAAAGCTCTCGATAAAAGCTTTCGGTTTTGTCATGAAAGTGTTTGGAATGGTAGAATTATAATGAGTTAAACGGTCTGTTAATCCTATAAATATATTTTGAGGATCAATAGCGTTTACAGAAATATAATTGTTTACGAGGTTTCCAGATAAATTTGAAAATATAGCTTGTTTTTTAGTATAAGTTCCATTTTTATTTTTGGCTAAAACTCCTAAAGATTCATTAAATGCGTACCATAAACTACCAGATGGATCTTCAATTAAAGTATTTATAGTTGGAATTCCCTCGAATAATTTAGTGATCTTTTTGTCTTCAAAGAAAGTCTCTTGTTCTACGGAATATCTAAAGAAATGATTTTGAACTTGAATATATACTTTGTTATTAATTGTTTGTAAACTATTAATTCCTTTATACTTGTCAGATATATTGACGTGTTTTTTTATAAAATCAAAGCGTAATAAATCTTCTGATAATTTAACCTGATATAAGAAAGGGTTTTTCTTAAGCCATAAATAATTTTCATCTATTTCGACAGAAAAATTATTGGTTGTTTCGTCAAAACCTTTTACTTGATGTAGGTAATCGTATCCTGATGCAGATTTTTTAAATACTGAAAATCCGTTATAACTTTCTCCTATAATATAGTTTTCGTGATCGGGAATTTTTTTAAAACCAAAATATCCTTTTGTGTCTAAAATTTTCGAAACCCTATTGTTTTGTATCACCAATGCACCACTATTACTTGCACAAATTAGTACATCGTTTAAAACTTGAATATTCCAAACTTGAGAAATCGTTCCTTCGACTCTTGAGAAAGGACTGTCTTTAAAAGATTGTCCCCAAGGATGGTAAAATAATCCTTGGTTGGTTGCAACATATAGATTTCCATTATGTGTTGTTGAGGCATAAACTGTTCCAATATTGTAGCTATAATCAAAATAAGAAAAAGGTGAATTTTCATTTATGAAAGTGATACCATTGTCAAGACCAAGCCAGATATTGTTTTTGTTATCAATAAATGAGGCTAAAATTGTATTATTTTGAATGCCTTTTTGTCTGTTTAAATGCTGAATTATTTTTCCGTTCAAATCACAGATTATTGCGCCATCTAATACAGAATTTAGGATGATAAATTTGTTTTTGATCATTGATCCTCCAAGAGATGTGTTTTTTTTGATAAAATCATTGGCCTCAGTTGCCCAAGGTTTTATGATTCCGTTTTCTGAAACAAACAATCCCTTTTCTAGAGTTGCATATAATATGCGATTATTTGGCAAAGGAAAAAGAGACCAGATTTCTTTGTCATTAAAAATAGTCGTTCCTTTTATTGTGGTAAGTTTTCTGTTTCTGTATTCGAGCAATCCTAAAGTTTTATCTTGAAAATAAAGTCGGTTGTTTACTAAAAATGAAAACTGAAACTTGTGAGGAGCCGTTAATGTAGTAACCTTTTCATTTTTTAGAAAAAAAACCTTGCTGAAAGATTGGAATATGATTTCTCCATTAAAAATATGAATTCTCCAGATTAAATTAATGTTTTCTTTATCAATAGGACTTAATAGGTTGTATAAAGAATGGTATTTTAAGATTCCTTTTTCATTCGTTTTAAAATATCCAAATTCGTTATTTCCACCTACAAATATCCTTCCTATAGCATCTATTTTTAAGCTTCGTATCTCAGATTTGTTTGGGAGTGAGTATTTATGCCAATTGGAACCATCAAATTGTATTAGACCGCTATTGTTAGCAAAGTAAATATTTCCATTTTTATCTTGATCTATGCTCCAGTTTTGAGTTCCACCTTTATATTCTGATCTTTTGTAATTTTTAATATCTGGAATTCCAATATTTTTTACTTGACTAAATCCTTTTATGTGTAAGAAAAATACGAATATTATTGTAAAAGTTCTAACTGTGAATTTCATAAAATTTTAAATGTATTTTTAGTAAAAATGCTTTATTCTCTATTTAAATTGTTGATTTTTCAATCGGTTTAAATCTCTTTTTTTAAATTATTTTTAATTTACAACGTTTTAGTTGTTGTTAAACTAATGTAATATACGTTTTTTTTAATTAACATTTTTATAACAAAATTTTCTCAAATCTAAAATACAATAAATCAGTTAATTAAAAAAAAAATGTTGTGTTTTTGTAGGGTGTTAAAATTTAACTTGAAGTGTTTTTGTAAAGAATTTTAATTCTCTATACTTAAAATTTAACATTATAATTGCATTAAATTACTAATTAATTAACCAAAATTTTTAGAAAAATGAAATTGACAAAATTACTTATTTTTTGTGTTTCGTCTTTATTGTTTTCAGTTGTCGCATTTGCTCAGGATGTAACGGTAACTGGAATCGTTAGTGACGAAAGTGGGTTACCCGTCCCAGGGGCAACAATTTTAGTTAAAGGAACCAATAAAGCTACCGCTTCTGATTTTGATGGGAAATTTCAGATCAGTGCCCCTTCAAATGGTACTTTAGTTATTAGTTTTGTTGGGTTTAATACACTAAATGAGGCTATTAACGGGAGAACAAAAATGAGCGTTGTTCTTGGTACAACTTCTCAAAACTTGAATGAAGTTGTTGTAGTGGGGTATGGTACTCAGAAAAAGGGTCTTATCACCGGTGCTTCTACAAATCTTAAGGGAGAAACGATTAAGGAGTTAAACACTGGATCTGCGATGGAAGCGCTTCAAGGTATTGCTCCTGGTATTAGTATTACAAGAACAAATGGTTCGCCTGGAGCCGGTACTAAGGTAACTATTCGTGGATTGGGTACGAATGGAAACTCAAATCCTTTGTATATCGTAGACGGTGTTTCTGTTGGTAATATTGACTATTTAAGCCCTTCAGATATTGAATCCATTGACGTATTAAAAGATGCTGCTTCTGCTGCAATCTACGGATCTAGAGCTGCTAATGGAGTTGTATTGGTTACTACCATTAAAGGAAAAAAAGGTAGAGCTGCTAGAATTACTTATGACAGCTACTATGGTATTCAGAATACATACAAAAACCTTGATCCTTTAAATGCGCAAGAATACATGTACATTATTGATGAGGGAAGAGTAAATGATGGAATGCCACGCCAAGATTGGAAAGCAGTTTTAACTAACAATTCATGGTTAAATAATCAATTTCCTGGTGCTGGAACGCAATTAGGTAATGAAGTTTGGGAAAAATTGCAAAATGGATGGACTGGTACAAACTGGGTTAATGAAATGAGCAAAAAAAATGCTCCTATCATGAATCACTCTCTTAATATTACTGGTGGAAGCGAAGATATCACTTACTCATTAGGGGTTTCTTATTTTGATCAAACAGGTATTATTGGAGGTGATATAGTGGATGCTAGCTTTAAAAGGCTGACTACAAGATTAAATACTCAAATGGTATTGAAGAAAAATGAAAGTCACGCTATTATTACTGTTGGAGAGAATGTTACTTATACTAATTCTGAAAACAGAGGAGTTTCAAACGGTAATATCTATGGAAACGATTTGCACAATGCATTAACTGCGAATCCATTACAACCAGCTTACTGGCAAACTTCTATTGATAGAAACATTGATAAATTTGGATTTACTCCAACTTTGGATGGAATTTCTACAGGACAAACAAATCCATTGGCTATAATGTATTACAGAAGTAATTACAACTATCCAAAAGATAATAGAATAATTGGAAATGCATTTTTAGAAGTTGAACCTATTAAAGATTTGAAATTTAAAACGGTTTATGGAATTGACTCTTGGTTTGGATACGGTAGATCTATGAGCCCAACATACGGATTAGGAGTGCTTTATACTAAACTTATTAATGGAGCTTCTCAATATTCTTATATTGGTGCAAACTCAACTTGGACTAATACGGCTTCGTACAAAAAACAATTTGGAAACCACAATATTTCTGCTGTAGTAGGAACTGAGCTAGTTCAATACTTAGTAAATAATAGCGTTAGTGGTTCAAGAAATAATTTGAATTTTGGAGAAGATCCGAAATATGCTTACTTAAATAACACTACGCCAAAGACATTCAATGATCTTAGCACAAACGGAATGGATACTTCTGCTGGAGGTGGTGGTATTATGTCATACTTTGCTAGAGCGCAATATGATTACAAAGAAAAATACCTGCTTTCTGCTACAATACGTTCTGACGGTTCTTCTAACTTCGCAGATGGTAAAAGATGGGGTTATTTCCCTTCTGTTTCAGCAGGTTGGGTAATTACTAAAGAAGACTTCATGAATAACACTAGTTCATGGCTTAATTCATTAAAATTAAGAGGAAGCTGGGGGCAAAATGGTAATCAAGATATTCCTAACTTCTATTATTCATCTAATATCTCTTATGTTTTTCCTGGATACTTTTTTGGAGATACAAAACCAGTTTCTGGAACAACAGCTTACCCAGCTAGGGTAACTAACCCAGATTTAACTTGGGAAACATCAGAACAGTTAGATTTTGGTCTTGATGCAAGTTTATTGAATTCAAGATTAAACATTACTTTGGACTGGTACAATAAAACTACAAAAGACTGGTTGGTTTTAGCCGCTGGTAGAGGAACAGATGGAGCTGCACCTGCATATATCAATGGTGGAGATATCGAAAATAAAGGTTTTGAGTTTTCTGTAAACTGGAGCGATAAAATTGGAGGATTTAAATACGGTGCAACTGTAAGTGGAGCTTTCAATAAAAACAAAGTTACTAGAATTGCTAATGCTGACGGAATACTTCATGGTCCTTCAAATGTATTATCACAAGGAACAGGAGAAATTTCTAGAGGTATGGTAGGTCTTCCATTAGGTTATTTCTACGGATTTAAAACGGCAGGTATCTTACAGAATCAAAAAGAAGTTGATGAATATGTAGGTCCGAGTGGACAACCTTATTTTTCTGACCAACGTCCTGGAGATGTGCGTTTTGTAGATTTAAATAATGATGGCGTTATTGACGAAGATGATAAAACTTATATTGGAAATCCGAATCCTGATTATGAATTAGGTATCCAATTGAATTTTGAATATAAAAATGTTTACTTAAACACTACTATGGCAGGTAAATTCGGTATGCAAGTTATGCAGTCATACAGATCTTTTGCTGATAGCCCTGCTCAGAATTATACTTCTGATGTGTTTAATCGTTGGCATGGAGAAGGTACATCTGATAAAATGCCTAGATTAGGAGCGGCTTCTAACAGAAATACGCAACTTGTATCTGACATTTTTATGCAGAATGCTGATTACTTAAGAATAAACAACTTAACGGTAGGTTATAACTTCAGCGAAGTATTAAAAGACTTCAAATTTATCTCTAATCTTAAGTTTTATGTTGCTGTAAATAACTTATACACATTTACCAAATATGATGGTATGGATCCAGAAGTTCGTTGGTCAGGAGATAATACAAATACTCCATGGGCTTCAGGAATTGATTTAGGTTTGTATCCACAAGCTAGAACGGTGATGTTTGGTTTAAGTGCAGATTTTTAATATAAAGACAATTACAATGAAAAAAATAAAATATTTATTAGCAATTTCGTCTGTGCTTATTGTATCAAGCTGTAATGACTATCTTGATACCGATAACTTAACAGAAAAGAGTTTATCGACTTTCTATAAGACGCCTAAAGACATTGAAGAAGCAACTGCTGGGGTTTATAATGCTATTTATACAAATAACGTACATAGTGAAGAGCAGATTGCTGCCAACCTAATGGATAATATGATGTTAGGGGGCGGAGGTCCTGATGATAAAACAGCAAAATGGGTTGATAATTTTGAAGATCCGGTAGATGATACTTATCTAGATTTATGGGTTCAATCTTACAGAGGTATTGCGAGAGCAAATGCTATTATCGAAAAAACACCTTTAGCAGATTTTACTAGTTATTTTAATACTCCAGCTGAAGCAGATCAGTTTAAGCAGCAAGCCATTGGTGAAGCTTATTTTATGAGAGCATTTTTCTACTTCAGATTAGGTAAATTCTTCGGAGGAGTGCCTTTGATTACAAGTATTGATGGAAAAAAAGATGGACCAAGAAATACATATAGCGAAACATTTGCTCAGATTGCATCAGACTTAAAAAAGGCAATTGAAACAATGCCGGCAACTCCATTTCCAAGTATTCCTACATCAAGATATGGACATGCAAACAAATGGGTTGCAGAAGCTTACATGGGACGTGTATTTTTATTCTATACAGGTTACATGACAAATATGGAAAAACAAGCTACTGAAGAATTGCCTTTAGCAGAAGGAGGAAGTCTTAATGCAACTCAAGTGGCAAGTTATTTAACTGATTGTATGACTAATAGTGGTCATGCTTTAGCGTCAGATTTTAGAAATCTTTGGCCTTATTCTTATGTGAATAAAGCATCTGGAAATAATGTTTTACCATGGGCAGCTACTGAAGGTTTATCTTGGGTTGGCCAAGATGGAGCAGCACCTACTTTTGGTACAGGTAATTATGAGTCTATGTTTGTACAGCGTTTTTCTTTTGGAGATTGGGGCTGGACGAATGGTAATATTTATACTAATAGATTGTGTCTGTTTTCTGCATTACGTGGTAATTCATTAGTGCCATTTGGAGAAGGATGGGGTTGGTGTACTGTAAATCCAAGTTTATACAGTAACTGGTCAGAACTTGATCCAAGAAAAAGAGGTTCGATCCTTGAAGTTGGTAAAGCAGATGTAGGAACAGCTGGTTATGCTGGTGATAAAGGAGATCACGAAACAGGATATTTTAATAAAAAATATATTTCACTACAATATCCTAATGCTGGTGGGGCAACTCAAGGTATGTTTGTTCAATTGTATAACTGGTCAAATGGTGATATGCAGTTAATGCATGCGCAAGACTTTATATACATGCGTTATGCAGATGTTTTATTGATGCATTCGGAAATTACTAAAACAGCTGGAGGTTTAAATGCTGTTAGAGCTAGAGCAAAACTAGGGCCGGTTGGATATTCATTAGAAGCAATTAAAGACGAGCGTTTACACGAATTTGCTTTTGAAGGTTTACATTGGTTTGATTTAATTCGTTGGGGAGATGTTGATAATGCATTTAATAGCACTATTCCAGTTAGAAATTCTGGTACTTCAGCAAATTACAGTGTAAAATACAGACCAGAAACTAAAGGTTTGGTTTCGCTTCCTGAAACGGAGCTTAGATTATCTAATGGAGTTTATACACAAAATCCAGGTTGGTAAAATTTAACAATATTAATATAGATAACTATGAAAATCAATAAAATAATATACCTTCTATTGGCTCTTTTTATGCTGACTTTCTCAGCATGTGATCCGATAGTTGATGAAAAGCATTTAGAGAATTCTACTGATGTTGCTGGAGTTGAATTAGTCGCAACTCAAAGCACACCGGGAGGAAATAAAATCACTCTTAGTATGAATACTCCAGGAATAACTGGGTATTGGGATTATGGATTGGATAAAGCACTGACAAACGAAGTAACTTTTGTTTATCCTATTCCTGGTAAAGCTACATTTACTTTTGTTGGAAGTTTAGGCGCTGAGTTTTTTACTAAAACTATAGATGTTCAGATCAATCAATTAGATACACCTTTAGATCAAGATTGGTACGATTTAGTAGGAACTAATACAGTAGCTGGTAAAACTTGGGTATTTGATGGAGAGCAAGGATCAGGAAGATTTTGGTGGTTTATGTCTCCGAATGGAAGTGCTGAAAGTGCTATGACAGCTTGGTGGAATGCCGGTGATTGCTGTGCGCCAAGTGATGCAAAAGGTCAAATGCATTTTGACCTGAATGGAGCTGCTAACTATAATCATTACGAAACAGCAACTGCAACTCCGAAAAAAGGAACATTTAAATTGGATATTAAAAACAAACAATTGACAATATTCAATTCAACAATGTTAGGATCTGCTGCAGGTAACAAAGATGGTGTTTACACTATTGTTAGTCTTGAGGCTAATAAAATGGTATTGTATTTAAATAATAGTGAGACATACGGAACAGGTTGGACATTTGTATTCGTTCCTCAACCATAATTTCATGTTAGTTATTTTCGAAAAAGGAAGATTAAAACATTCCTTTTTCGAATTTTCAAACATTTTTTATTTCATTATATGTGATGAAATATCTATAAGATTTAAACTATGGTTAGTTTAAGTTAAGTTTATTGCCTGGATAGCCCATAATTTCGATTATGGGCTATTGTTTTTATATAGATTCTAAGTCTATTTATATCTACTTCTTTCTAATGTCTTTATAAACTTATTTATTGTTTAATTAGCCTCTTTAGGCTTTTACACGGTATTTTCTCTATTCTGCTTCATTTGTGTGGCAAAACTCTTTAAAAACATCCTTAAATATATGCTTTATAGAATGCCGATGCTTTTTAGGATGCTATTTTAAGCCAATATTTGGAGTTTGGCCAATGCAATTTTTAAATATGAGATTCTCAACGCCTTGTTTCTAATTTTAATGCCATAAAGTCTTTAAGGACTTTGTTTTTTCTCTCGAATGCTATTATTGTGCTTTAACAAACTTTGCTATCAGTAAAACGAAAATTAAGTCACTACGATTCCGCTATAGCATCCATTTACCAATTTAATCTTCTAAAATTCTAAGAAATAATTAAAATACCAGCTTTTTAGCTTTTTCAGCAGTTGAAATAACCGTGAAATTTGCCAATTACACTAATAAAAAGTAAGTTAATTCTCTTAAATTTTTGTAAAATAAGTATTTTCTTTCAATGTTTTTGTTTGAGAATAATGTAAAAAAAAATGTATAAAAATATGATATTCTTGGTTTTGGTCAATATGACCATTTTTTAGATAAAATATAAGTAATCCTTTGTATAATAAATGATTACAGTATGTGTAGCGCTACTATCACGTTGTAGTTTGGTCGATTCTTAATAATTTACAAACTTATTTTTTTGATGTAGTGTTTATTTTTGTAATTAACTTTTCTTTAGTACTATTATTTATTTTTTTAAATCTTTTAAAATCAGTTAATTGTGTATTTTTTGATGTGTTTTTATAATATTAAAATTTTTAATTTGATGTGTTTTTGTATGGATTTTTAAATGCGAAAAGTAAAAATTTAGTTTTAGTATTGCATCAAATTACTAATTAATTAACCAAAATTTTTAGAAAAATGAAATTAACAAAATTACTTGTTTTTTGTATTTCATCTTTATTATTCTCGGTTATAGCTGTGGCTCAGGATGTCACAGTAAATGGAATAATTAATGATGAAAGTGGAATGCCTGTTCCAGGTGCAACTGTTTTATTAAAAGGTACTACTAAATCAACGGCTTCTGACTTCGACGGAAAATTTCAGATCCAAGTGCCTTCAAACGGAACTTTAACAATTACGTTTATTGGTTATACCACAGTAACTGAAGCTGTAAACGGAAGAACTAAAATTGCAATTCAATTAAAACCAGAATCACAATCTTTAAATGAGGTTGTCGTTGTTGGATATGGTACTCAAAAGAAATCTGTTGTTACTGGAGCAATTTCTAGTGTAAAAGCTTCAGATCTTGAAGATTTACCAATAACAAGGGTAGAGCAATCTCTTCAAGGTAGAGTTTCTGGGGTTACAATTGCAGCTAATGCAGGACAACCTGGATCTTCTTCTACAATTAGAGTTAGGGGTATTACATCTTTCGGTAACAACGAACCATTATGGGTTGTTGACGGTGTAATTGTTGACTCGGGAGGAATTGGTTTTTTAAATCAATCAGACATTGCCTCTATGGAGGTTTTAAAAGATGCGGCATCTCAAGCAATCTACGGAGCTAGAGCAGCAGCTGGGGTTATTCTTATTACTACTAAAAAAGGTAGATCTGGTAAAATGAGTGTAAACTATAACGGATACACTGGTTTTTCTGAAGCAGCGAGAAAACTTGATTTATTAAATGCTACAGAATATGCTACTTTAATGAATGAAAGATATGCAAACGGTTATACGCCAGATCCAAGCAAACCGTACACACTTCCTTACCAAAATCCATCTTCTTATGGCGTAGGTACAAATTGGCAAGATCAAATTTTTAACGATCATGCTCAAAGAACAGGTCATGAGTTAAGCTTGTCTGGTGGAAATGATGTTTCTACATTCTATGTTTCTTTAGGATTGTTAGATCAAGAAGGTATTGTAGCACCGCAAATTTCTAACTACAACAGAAAAAACATTCGTTTAAACTCTACTCATAAAATTGTAAAAGGATTAACTTTTGGTCAGACTTTAGGTTATTCTCATGAGAAAAATGTAGGTATTGGAAATACAAATAACGAATATGGTGGACCTTTAAGTTCTGCTATCAATTTAGATCCAACTACACCGGCTATTGTTACAGATCCAACTGTCGCAAATCAATCACCATATACATTGCCTTATGTTTTAAGAGATGCAAATGGAAATCCTTACGGAATTTCTACAAAAGTAACTCAAGAGATGAGCAACCCATTAGCTTATATTCAAACAAGATTAGGAAATTATGGATGGTCTGACAATTTTGTTGGAAATGCATATTTAGAATTAGAAGCTATAAAAGGTTTAAAATTTAGAACTACTTTAGGAGGTAAATTAGCTTATTGGGGAGCTGAAAGTTTTACTCCAGTATATTACTTCAACTCTTCTACTATTAATCCAAACAATAGTTTAACAAGAAACTCAAACAAAGGTTTTGGATGGAATATTGAAAACACACTTTCTTATACAAAACAAATCGGTGATCATAACTTCTCGATCTTAGTTGGACAAGGAGCTTATGTTGATAATATTACTTCTGGATCTACTGTAACTTACAAAAACCTTCCAGCAACTAATTTTGACGAAGCAACATTTAATTCAGGTGCTGTAACAGATGATATTACTGCTTCTGCATACAACGGATACGAGCATAAAGTAACGTCATTGTTTTCTAGATTAAACTATGATTACAAAGAAAAATACCTACTTACTGGTATCGTACGTCGTGATGGTTCTTCTCGTTTTGGTCAAAACAACAAATACGGAGTTTTCCCATCGTTCTCTTTAGGTTGGGTACCAACTAAAGAAAACTTCTGGCCAGAAAATAAAGTGGTAACACAATTGAAATTTAGAGGAGGTTATGGTATTACAGGTAGTGATGCTATTGGAGATTTCAAATTCTTACCTACAATTGGATCAGGTAGAAATTATACAATCGGAAATCAAGGTTCTGTTGTAATTGGAA
Organism: Flavobacterium notoginsengisoli; assembly: GCF_014207905.1. Taxonomy (GTDB): domain Bacteria; phylum Bacteroidota; class Bacteroidia; order Flavobacteriales; family Flavobacteriaceae; genus Flavobacterium; species Flavobacterium notoginsengisoli_A. Next base: position 1,209,015 of record NZ_JACHLB010000001.1, read on the forward strand.
ATAGCCCGAATGCTCCTGCTAACCCAGATTTGAAATGGGAAGAAACTAGACAAGCAAACGTAGCATTTGATGTTACATTCTTCAATGATTTGTCTTTAACTACAGATTTTTATGTTAAAAAATCTATAGGTATCTTACAAGATGTCGATTTGCCTGGTCACGTAGGTAGCTCAGGAAGACCTTCTGCAAACATTGCAGATATGCAAAATAAAGGTGTTGACGTAGAATTATCTTACCGCAAAAAAATCGGTCAAGTAAACTTAAACGTAAGCGGAAACATTTCTTACTTAGAAAATGAAGTTACCAATTTAGGAAGAGGAATTCAGTTTATTTCTGGAGATGCTTCTTTCCAAAATATGGGTGCAGTAACTAGAACACAAGTTGGACAATCTTATAATTCATTTTATGGATATACAACACAAGGTATTTTTCAAAATCAAGCAGAAATTAATGCTTATACAAATGCAGCAGGAGGTTTAATCCAACCAAATGCAAGACCTGGTGATTTCAGATGGAAAGATAATAATGGAGATGGTAAAATTGATGATGATGACAAGACTTTCCTAGGAAGCCCACTTCCAAAATACACTTATGGTTTCACGATTAATTTAGATTACAAAAACTTTGATTTATTAATCTTTACTCAAGGAGCAATTGGAAACAAAATTTTCCAAGGATTACGTCGTCTTGATATCACAGATGCAAACTATCAAACATCTGCATTAGGACGTTGGACAGGTGAAGGATCTACTAATTCTTATCCAATTTTATCTTCTGTAGATAATAACAAAAACTTCTCTAATCCATCAGATTTTTATTTAGAAGATGGAGATTACTGGAGAATCAAAACAGTTCAAATTGGATATAGCTTGCCAAGTGATGTTATTTCAAAAGGAGGTCTTTCTAAAGTAAGACTTTACATGACAGGAGAAAATTTATTGACATTTACAAAATATTCTGGTTATGATCCAGAAATTGGAGGAGGAGTTTTAGGTATTGATAAAGGATATTATCCACAAGCTAGAACACTAATGTTAGGGGTTAATTTACAATTTTAAAATTAAGAATCATGAAAATTAAAAATATAAGATATTCATTCGTCGCAGCAGGATTATTGCTTCTTGGCTCTTCTTGCGGTGAAGACTTTTTAACAGTAGACCCAAAAGGACTACCATTAGTAGACAACTATTATAAAGATGAAAAAGAAGCTTTTTCTGGTTTAGTTGCTGTTTATGATGTCATGGGAAAACAATCTAAAGGTTTCGAAAACATGATCTGTATGATGAATGCAGGTTCAGATGATTTCTATGCCGGAGGTGGAGGACCTGGAGATGGAGCCGGAATCCATGCTTTTGATAATTATACTATTGATAAAATTAATATGCCTAGAAGTTTCTGGGGAGATTTCTTTCAAGGTATCGCAAGAGCAAACATTTTATTGGCAAAACTTCCAGGTGTAAAAATGGATGAAGCAAAAAAAGTTCGTTTTGCGGCAGAAGCTAAAGCAATGCGCGGATATTACTATTTTGAATTAGTAAGAACTTTTAGAAACTTGCCATTAATTACAGCGCCACTTTCACCAGCTGAAACTTACACAATCACGCAATCTAAGCCAGAAGAAGTTTATGCACAAATTGAGAAAGATTTAATTGAAGCAAAAGCAGTTCTGCCAAACACAGTTGATGTTGCAACTGAAGGAGGACGTTTTTCTAAAGGAGCTGTACAGGCATTACTTGGTAAAGTTTATTTATACGAAGGAAAAAATTCTCTTGCTGCTGCTGAATTTGCAGATGTGAACGGTACTCCAGGAGGAACTAGCATGTACGGATATAAACTGCTTAGCAACTTTGCAGATTTATGGGTTATCAGCAACAAATTCAACTCAGAAGCAATTATCGAAATTATGCATACTGATAAAAGTAATGCAGACTGGGGATTCTGGGGCGGAGGAAACGACGAAGGAAACTCTGTTAACATCATGGTTGGTCCAAGAGGATATACTAAAAAAACGGGAGCAGCTGTAGACTATATCTCAGGATGGAGTTTTAATCCAGTAACTCCTAGTTTATACAATGCTCTAAAAGGTGATCCGCGTTTTGATGCTACAATTGTTGATTTGCTTGCTTTAAAAGCTTCAGGTGTTGCGGATTATGCTCCTGGAGATCAAGATACAGGATATTTCTTAAAGAAATTTATGCCTTTAAATGGTGATACTTCTCAAGGTGGAGGAGCAGCAGCTTTAAATTACAAACAAGATACTTATGCTATTCGTTTAGCTGATACATACTTAATGGAAGCAGAAGCTTTAGGCGGAACAGGTGCTAGAGCGCAAGCTTTATTAGATGCGGTAAGAGCTAGAGTTGGATTGGCTTCTGTACCAGTTTCATTAGATGCTATTGCTAACGAAAGAAGATTAGAATTGGCAGGAGAAGGACATCGTTGGTTCGACTTAGTTAGAACTGGAAAAGCAGCTTCTGTACTTGCTTCTAGCGGATTTGTGGCTGGTAAAAATGAAATTTGGCCAATTCCACAAAAAGATTTAGAAAACACAAAACTAGTTCAAAATCCTAATTACTAATCAGTTAATACAATATCATATGAAAATAAATTTAATGAAAAAACAAGGGTTTTTAGCATTGTTTTTTATGACAGCAGTATTAAGTGTTACGAGTTGTCAACCAGATGATTCCATTGATAATAATGGATTAACCCCAGCAACTGTTGATGCATCGTTTACGATTACTCCAGTTGAAGGAAAAGTAAATACTTATAAGTTAGTGGCTCAGCCAAAAGGAGTTTTAAAATCAATTTGGGATAAAGGAGCAGGTGCTTATGCAGGAAAAATGGAAGAAGAAATTTCGCTTCCAGATGCAGGTACTTATACAATTACACATACTGCGATTGGTGCTGGAGGTGCTACAGGTACTGCTTCGAAAGATGTTGTGGTTGCGACTTCAGATCCTTTAAAAGGAAATTTAGTTCAAGGTGGTTCTTTTGCAACTGCTGCAGATCAAGCAAAATGGACAGTTTTAAATCTTAGCCCTACTGGTGCTGCTTTTTGGTCTTATGCAAATAACAGCGCTACACTTCATTCTCCTGGAGGATGGGCTCAAGAAGGAATTTATCAAGCAATTGATGTTGTAAAAGACAAAGAGTATACAATAGATATGAAAGTTTCTTCTCCAAGCGGATCTGATGAAACTTGGTTTGAAGTATATGCTGGTAAATCATTCCCTGCATCTGGTGTTGAATACAAAGACAACAAAGTTATGGGATTAAGTACTTGGGATGGCTGTGCAAAAACAGGTTTCTCTGGAATGCTTTCTGTTGTTGGATGTGTTAAAAACGACAAAACAGGAACAGTTTCAAACACAGTTAAATTCACAGAAACAGGAAAAATCTATTTACTTATCCGTTGTGGTGGTAATAAGTTTACAAAAGACGGAATCACAGTTTCAAAAATTGAATTCCGAGGAAAATAAAGAGTTAAGTTAAGTTTAAGTTTAAGTTTGGTTGTAAATAGCCCATAATCATTATGAGTATGGGCTATTTTTTAAATTCTTTAAAAGGTGGAAAACCAGTTTTTAGATTTCTCCAAAACTTCAATTAAAACAATAATAATTGGAAGCGAATGAAAAAAAATAGTCTAAAGATTTTATGCCTTTTGTTTTCCGTTGCAGCTATTGCACAACAGCCAAAAACAAAAAAAGAATTTACAACTAGTGGCAAAAAAATAACCGTTTATACCACAGCAGAAAACTCAAAATTGAGATTAACATCTACAGATAATTTGACTTTTTCTGCAGCAAAACAACCTTTGGAAACTGAATTTTCAGTTTTTGTAGAACCAGCTAAAAAGTTTCAGACTTTTATGGGAATTGGAGGCGCTATTACAGACGCAAGTGCCGAAATATTTGCTAAACTTTCAAAAGAAAAACAAGCAGAATTTTTAAATGCCTATTACGATCAGCAAAAAGGAATTGGCTATTCTTTGCTAAGAACAACGATTCAAAGCTCTGATTTTAGCAGTGGAAGCTATTCTTATATCGAAGAAGGAGATAAAGATTTGAAAACTTTTTCTATTGATCACGATAGACAATATCGAATTCCTTTAATAAAACAAGCTATTCAGAAAGCGGGAGGAAAATTGACAACTTATGTTGCGCCTTGGTCTCCAAATGCATTTATGAAGAGCAATAAAAATGTATTAAAAGGAGGAACTTTACTTCCTGAATACTATCAAACTTGGGCTAATTTTTATGCTAAGTTTATTAAGGCTTACGAAAAAGAGGGAATTCCAATTTGGGGAACTTCTACTCAAAACGAACCAATGGCAACCCAAACATGGGAATCTTGTATTTATACGGCTGAAGCCGAAAGAGATTTCATCAAAAACTATCTAGGGCCAACTTTGAAAAAAGAAAACTTAGGCGATAAAAAAATTATCGTTTGGGATCATAACCGTGATTTAATGAATTACCGTGCCAATGTAATTTACTCAGATCCTGAAGCAGCAAAATATGTTTGGGGAATGGGATTTCACTGGTACGAAACTTGGTCTGGAGGCGCACCAATGTTTGATAACGTTGGTAAAGTAAATGAAGCATATCCAGACAAAAAACTGATGTTTACTGAAGGATGTATCGAAAAATTTGACGCCGCTAAATATCAATTTTGGGGTAATGCAGAACGTTACGGAACCAATATGATTCACGATTTTAACAACGGAACAGTTGCTTGGACGGACTGGAATATTCTTTTGGACCAAAACGGAGGACCTAATCACGTTGGAAATTTCTGTTTTGCACCTATTCATGCCGATACAACAACTGGCGAATTAATTTATACGCCATCTTTTTATTACATCGGACATTTTTCAAAGTTCATTCATTTAAATGCTGTTCGCGTGAGTACTGCTGTTAGCAGAAGTGCCTTATTAAGTACATCATTCTTAAATACTGACGGAACAATGGCAACAATTGTTATGAATCAGTCAGCCAATGAACTTACTTATAATTTGATTATTGGAGCTGAAAAATCGGTAGTTAAAATTCCAGCGCATGCTATACAGACGCTTGTTTATTAATATTTTGTAGGAAAGTAAGGTTGAGGACTAATTTGAATCATCCATTTTAGTCTTCTCTTTACTTTTAAATTTTAAACTGTTTTTTTAAGTAATATGAAAAGAACCACTCAAATATTTCTATCAGCCTTTATCTTGATGCAATTAAGCTGTTTTACCTCAAAAGCAACGGCTCAAACAAACAATGCTTCTTCACAAAAAAACAATAAAATAAAAGTTTTTACTACTGCCGAAAAAACCAATTTGAAATTGTCATTGTCAAATGATTTTATTTCAAACAAAAACACAACACAACAAAAAGCCACAGTATCTATTATTGTAAATACTGAAAAAACAGATCAGACTTTTTTGGGTATTGGAGGAGCAATCACAGATGCAAGTGCTGAAGTTTTTGCTAAACTTTCACCTAAAAAACAGCAGGAATTTTTAAATGCTTATTACGATAAAAACAAAGGAATCGGTTATTCTTTAGCCAGAACAAACATTCACAGTTGCGATTTTAGCAGTGATAGTTACACTTATATTTCTGAAGGTGACAAAGAATTAAAAACTTTCAATATAAACCACGATCGAAAATATAGAATTCCGTTAATCAAAAAAGCAATCAAAACTGCCGGCGGAAAGCTAACATTATTTGCCAGTCCATGGAGTCCCCCAGCTTTCATGAAAGACAATAATGATATTTTGCACGGCGGCGTTTTGTTGCCGGAGTTTGCTGCTACTTGGGCATTGTATTACACAAAATTTATAAAAGCATACGAAAAAGAAGGTATTCCAATCTGGGGATTAACAGTGCAGAATGAACCTATGGCAAGACAAAGCTGGGAATCTTGTATCTATACACCAGAGGCAGAAAGAGATTTTCTTAAAAATCATTTAGGGCCAACTTTAGAAAAAGAAGGATTAGGATCTAAAAATGTTATTATTTGGGATCATAACAGAGGAGATATGCTGGAAAAACGTGCGAATCTTGTTTTCTCAGATCCTGAAGTTTCAAAATATGCTTGGGGAATTGGATTTCACTGGTACGAAACTTGGAATGGTGGTCCGCCACAATTTGAGTCTGTTGGAAAAGTTCACGAAGCATTTCCAAACAAAAATTTAATTTTTACAGAAGGCTGCATCGAAAAATTTGATGCTTCAAAATATCAATTCTGGGGCAATGCAGAGCGTTATGGAATCAACATGATTAATGATTTTAATAACGGAACAGTTGCTTGGACAGATTGGAATATTCTTCTAGATCAGAATGGAGGGCCTAATCATGTTGGGAATTTCTGTTTTGCGCCTATTCACGCAGACACTACAAAAGACGAATTAATTTATACACCAATGTATTATTATATCGGACATTTTTCAAAGTTCATTAGACCTAATGCCAAAAGAATTATAGAAACTATAAGTGATAAATCTTTGATAAGCACTTCTTTCAAGAACGCAGACGGACAATTGATTACTATTGTTATGAACCAATCTGAAAATGAGATTGTTTATGCTTTAGAAATTCAAAATTCAAAAAATACAATTACTATTCCGCCACATGCCATACAGACTATTGTGTATTAATTGTGCAACTAACTAAAAACCACTAAAAATGAAATTGACTTTAAATAATACCATAAAAGCATTTTTCTTTATGACAGCTGTTTTGGCTCAAGTAAAATGTTCTTCATCAAATGATGCTGTAGAAAACAATCCTCCGGTTGTAAACCCTCCAGTTGTAAATCCGCCAGCAACAACCAACGATGTTGATTTTTGGCTTACAAAAGGTGATTTAAGTGCTTTACTTGCCAAACAAACTGGAGTTTTAGGATTTGGAACAACAGTGAATTCTAATACAAATATTGAAGTTAACGCTTCTCAAAAATTCCAAACTATTGACGGTTTTGGATACACTTTAACTGGAGGAAGTGTCGAAGTAATCAATCAATTAAATGCAACAAGAAGAACTGCTCTTTTGCAGGAACTTTTTGGTACTGGAGAAAATTCAATTGGAGTAAGTTATTTAAGAATTAGCGTTGGAGCATCAGATCTTGATGCGGCACCTTTTACTTATAACGATCTTGCAGCTGGAGAAACAGATTTGAACTTAGCTAAATTTAGTTTAGAAAAAAATAAAGATCTAATTGCGATGCTAAAAGAAATCATTGCAATTAATCCTAAAATTTTAATCTTGGCAACACCTTGGACTGCTCCAGTTTGGATGAAAGATGTAGCTAGTTTTAAAGGAGGAAAATTGAAAGCAGAATATTATAATGTATATGCTAAATATTTGGTGAAATATATTCAGGAAATGAAAGCAGCTGGAATTACAATTGATGCTTTAACTCCTCAAAACGAACCTTTGCACGATGGAAACAATCCAAGTATGTATATGTCTGCTGCAGATCAGGCAAGTTTTATTAAAAACAGTTTAGGGCCAGCTTTCAAAGCAGCAAATCTAAACGTGAAAATTATTGCTTACGACCACAATTGCGATAATCCCAATTATCCTAAAGCCGTTTTGGCAGATGTTGATGCATATCCTTTTGTTGACGGATCGGCTTTTCATTTATATGCCGGAGATATTAGTGCATTGACAAATGTTTACAATGCATATCCTGCTAAAAATGTATATTTTACAGAACAATGGACTTCATCTGAAGGTCAATTTGGTGGCGATTTAAAATGGCATGTAAGAAATGTAATTATCGGTTCAACTAGAAATTACAGTAAAAATGCGTTAGAGTGGAATGTAGCCAATAATGCAAATTTCGGACCTCACACAGATGGAGGATGTACGATGTGTAAAGGTGCAATTACAATAACTTCAACAGATAGCTATCAGCGTAATGTTGCTTATTACATTATTGCGCACGCTTCTAAATTCGTTCCGATGGGCTCAGTTAGAATTCAAAGTAATTCTGGCGGAGATTTACAGAACGTAGCTTTTATCACACCGTCAGGTTCTAAAGTTTTAATTGTAGAAAATGATGGAAATTCAACTCAAACTTTCAACATTAAATATGATGGAAAATGGGTTGCGACTTCTTTAGAAGCTGGATCTGTTGGAACTTACACTTGGAAATAAATTTCATAAGGAAAGAACAAAATATATTTAAAGCCGTATTCAAAAAATGCGGCTTTAATTTGAACTATTTTGATTTTGTTTTAAACAAAATCAAAAAATAGAAGAAAAATATCTATATTGATAATCAGTTTACTAACTCAACCACTTAAATTAATAAACGATGAAAATGATTAATCTTGTAAATAGGGCAGGTGTATTTACACTCATCCTATTGTTTGTTTTTCAATCTTGTAGTAGCAGTAATGATGCAGGTGAAGATATACCAACAAATGCTGCCCCAACCAATCTTTCTGTTCAAGTTGATGTTGTAGGTAAAACAGCAGAAAATCCGAATGGAGATGGAAGCGGAAAAGTAAAGTTAACCATCAGCGCGAGCAATGCAACGCAATATAAAGTGCTTATTAATAACGAACTTAAAGAAAGTACTTCTGGAGATTTTACATATGAATTTACAGCGTCTGGAACTAGTTCTTATCCAGTTCTTGTTTCGGCATACAATGGCTCAAAATTCATCAGTACTTCAACAACTGTAAACATTTTTGTTGCAAGAAAAGTGATCTGGTCAGACGAATTCAACGTTGACGGTGCTCCAGATGCTTCAAAATGGGGTTACGATTTAGGAAACGGTAATGGCTGGGGAAATAATGAATTGCAATATTATACAAATCGTTCTGAAAATGTAAAAATTGAAGGTGGTCTTTTGAAGATTACGGCAATCAAAGAAAACTATCAAGGAAGCCAGTACACTTCGACAAGAATGCTGACAAAAGGTAAATTTTCGTTTAAATACGGAAGAGCCGAAGTTCGTGCAAAACTTCCAGTTGGAGGTGGAACTTGGCCAGCATTTTGGCTTCTAGGTGCAAATATCGATACGGTACCGTGGCCAGGTTGTGGAGAAATTGATATTTTAGAATCTGTAGGGAATAATCCAAACGTAATTCATTCTTCACTACATTCTCCAGGACGTTCGGGAAATACACCAGATACCAAAACAACGACAGCTCCAAATTCAACAACAGAATTTCATATTTATGCAGCAGAATGGAGCGCAGAAAGCATCAAATTTTTTGTAGACGATAACTTGTTTTATACTTATAAAAACTCAAGTACAACTCCTTTTAACAACAATTTCTTCGTTATTATCAACTTTGCAATGGGAGGAAATTTTGGTGGAGCAGTAGATCCAAATTTTAAAAGCGCTACTTATGAAGTTGATTATGTAAGAGTATATAATTAACGATTTGTTTGTTGTGATTAAAAAATAAATACATAGAAACATAGTTATTTCTTTATCTGAAATAGAAAATAAAAAGAAACTAGTTTCTAACACATAGTTTGCTATGTTTATTAATGCAAATGAAATGACTTTCAACGGTTACAGAACTATGTTTCTATGTGTTTAAAAATAATCACTTCCAATAGATTAATTAACATAACTTTTAAATAGATTTTTTTCTGTAAAGTCTAGGAAAAACTAGCTTTACGGATTAAAATTTTTTAACATGAAAAAGATAAACAAACTTGTTTTAGCATTCCTATTCCTTTTAGCAGGAAATACATTTTATGGTCAAAACCTAAAAATTATGACTTACAATATTCGTCTAGATGTAGCATCTGACGGAGAAAATGCATGGCCAAAACGAAAGGATTATTTTAATTCCCAAATTCAATTTTACAGTCCAGATATTTTTGGAGTACAGGAAGCAACGCCAAATCAGGTAACAGATATTGCATCGGCTTTGCCAAATTATAACAGATTTGGTATAGGAAGAGAAGAAGGAGGATTGGGAGAAGCAAGTTGTATTTATTACAAAAAAGACCGTTTTAAAGTAGAAAAATCTAATACATTTTGGCTGTCTGAAACGCCAGACGTAGTTTCAAGAGGTTGGGACGCGGCTTGCAACAGAGTTTGTACTTACGGACTTTTTAAAGATTTAAAAACTAAAAAAACGTTTTGGGTTTTTAATCTTCATTTAGATCACATGGGAGAAGTAGCCAGAGTAAAAGGTGTAGAACTTGTTTTATCTAAAATCGAGGCATTAAATACAAAAAAATATCCTGTTTTTTTAATGGGAGATTTTAACTCAGAACCAGAAACAAAACAAATTGCTGAAATCAAAAAAGTGATGAATGACACCAAAGATGTTTCTAAAGAAAAACCTTTTGGTCCATCAGGAACGTTCAATGATTTTAAACATAATGAGCCCGTAACATTATTATTGGATTACATTTTTGTATCAAAAAATAGCGGACTCACAATTCAAAAACATGCAGTGCTAAGTGATTCTAAAGATTTAAAATATCCATCGGATCATTTGCCTGTTTTAATAGAAATAGATTAAATGAAAAACATCAACAAAAAACTTCAAATTCTGCTTTTATTGCCTCTTATTGCAATGCAGTTAAATTGCGGATCTTCAAAAAATGCAACAGCTAATTCTGGAAAAGTAGCATCTTGGATTACCACTACAGATGAAACTTCAAAACTTAAAAAACAAACTGATTTAGCTTTTAGTTCAGAAACAAACTCAAATCAGACTATTGAAATAAATCCAGCAGAAAAATTCCAAACCATAGAAGGTTTCGGATTTTCTTTAACAGGAGGAAGCGCTCAAGCAATCATAAAATTAGACAAACCAAAAAGAGAAGCATTGCTTCAGGAATTGTTTTCTAGAAAAAATGATGCAATTGGGTTAAGTTATTTAAGAATAAGTATTGGAGCATCTGATTTGAATGAAAAAGTTTTTTCGTATGATGATATGCCAGAAGGACAAACCGATATGAATTTGGAGCACTTTAATCTTGGTCCAGATTTAAACGATGTAATTCCGGTTTTAAAAGAAATTTTAGCCATAAATCCGAAGATTAAAATAATGGGTTCTCCTTGGTCGCCTCCAGTTTGGATGAAAGACAACGGAAGCTCAAAAGGCGGAAGCTTACAACCAAAATATTATGAAGTATATGCGCAATATTTTGTGAAATATATTCAAGCAATGAAATCGCACGGAATTGTTATCGACGCGATTACACCACAAAATGAGCCTTTACACCCAGGAAATAACCCGAGTTTATTAATGTTGGCAGAACAGCAGGCAGATTTTATTGGGAATCATTTAGGTCCCGCTTTCGCGAAAGCAAAAATTAAAACCAAAATTATAGTTTACGACCACAACTGTAATAAACCAGAATATCCGCTAACGATTTTAAAAGATCCTAAAGCAAATCCATATGTAACAGGTTCTGCTTTTCACTTATATGAAGGAGATATTAGCGCTTTAACGACAGTTCATAATGCATTTCCCGATAAAGATTTGTATTTTACCGAACAATATACAGGAACAGGAACTAATTTTGAAACCGATTTGAAATGGAGTGTAAAAAATGTAGTAATTGGTTCAATGCGTAATTGGAGTAAAAACGCACTTTCATGGGGGTTAGCAAATGATGAAAATTACAAACCTTTTACGCCAGGAGGATGTTCAACTTGCAAAGGTGCTTTGATGATCGATCAAAATCAAAATATCAAAAGAGAAGTGGGATATTATATTATCGGACATGCTTCTAAATTTGTTCCAGAAGGTTCAGTAAGAATAGCAAGTAATATAAGTGGAAATTTATATAATGCGGCATTTAAAACACCATCTGGACAAATCGTTTTAATCGTAGAAAATGACGGAGCTGCTCCGGAAACTTTTAATATTAAATACAACCAACAACAAACCACAACCACGCTAAACGCTGGGGCAGTTGCAACTTACGTTTGGTAAAAACTTAAACTATGAAAAGAGTAACCACAATTACGCTGTTTATGCTTTCGCTTTTCGCCTCGGCGCAGCAGCAGTCAATAGATCAGAAAGTCAATGATTTGTTGAAGAAAATGACAATTGAAGAAAAAATTGGTCAGTTAACTCAGTACACTGGCGACAATCAAGCAACTGGGCCAATTACAATTAATCCGAACAAACAAAACGAAATCAAACAAGGTTTAATTGGTTCGATGCTAAATGTAATCGGAACAAAATATACTAGAGGATATCAAGAATTGGCGATGCAGTCAAGACTTAAAATTCCTTTGTTGTTTGGTCAAGACGTTATTCACGGATTTAAAACTACTTTTCCTCTTCCCCTTGCAGAAGCAGCAAGTTGGGATTTAGCCGCTATCGAATTAGGAGCAAGAGTTGCTGCTACAGAGGCGGCAGCAAGCGGTATTCATTGGACATTTGCGCCAATGGTTGATATTGGTCGTGATCCACGTTGGGGGCGCGTTATGGAAGGAGCAGGAGAAGACACTTACTTAGGTTCTAAAATTGCTTATGCAAGAGTAAAAGGTTTTCAAGGAGCTAAATTGGGAGACTTAAACTCAGTTATGGCTTGTGTAAAACACTTTGCAGCTTATGGAGCTGGAGTTGGAGGAAGAGATTACAACTCTGTAGATATGAGCGAAAGAATGCTTTTAGAAACATATTTGCCTCCTTTTAAAGCCGCTTTAGACGCTGGAGCTGCAACTTTCATGAACTCATTTAATGATATAAACGGAATTCCAGCAACTGGAAACGCACATTTACAAAGAGATATTTTAAAAGGAAAATGGAACTTTCAAGGTTTCGTAGTTTCAGATTGGGGATCAATCGGAGAAATGGTTGCTCATGGTTATTCTAAAGATCTTAAAGAAGCAGCTTATTCAGCGATTACAGCTGGAAGTGATATGGATATGGAAAGCAATGCATATCGTTACAACTTAGCGCAATTAGTAAAAGAAGGCAGAGTTTCTATTGATTTGGTTGATGATGCCGTAAGACGTATTCTTCGCAAAAAATATGAATTAGGCTTATTTGATGATCCATACAAATATTCAGATCCGAAGAGAGAAGAGAAAGCTTTATCAAATCCTGAACACAGAAAAGCAGCACTTGAAATGGCTGAAAAAAGTATTGTTTTATTGAAAAATGAAAACCAAACTTTGCCACTTTCAAAAAGTACTAAAACAATTGCTTTTATTGGGCCAATGGTAAAAGAATACAAAGCCAATATGGGATTTTGGGCTGTAGAATTACCAGAAGTGAATTATGATAAATGGGTAGTTTCGCAATGGGACGGTTTACAAAACAAAGTAGGCAAAAACACCAAGTTATTGTACGCAAAAGGATGTGATGTTACGGGCGATAATAAAGATGGTTTTGCAGAAGCAGTTGCAACCGCTAAACAAGCTGACGTTGTTATCTTAAGTATTGGAGAAAGACACGATATGAGCGGTGAGGCAAAAAGCCGAAGCGATATTCATTTACCAGGCGTTCAAGAAGATTTAGTAAAAGCGATTCAAGCAACAGGAAAACCAGTTGTAGTTTTAATAAATGCTGGAAGACCACTTGTTTTCAATTGGACAGCCGACAATGTTCCTGCAGTTCTATACACTTGGTGGTTAGGAACTGAAGCTGGAAATGCAATTGCCAATGTTCTTTTTGGAGATTACAATCCATCTGGAAAATTGCCAATGACTTTCCCAAGAGAAGTAGGTCAAGTGCCAATTTATTACAATCACTTTAGCACAGGAAGACCAGCAAAAGATGAAAATTCTACCAACTATGTTTCAGCTTATATTGATTTAAAAAATTCGCCTAAATTTCCTTTTGGATACGGATTAAGCTACACAACTTTTGATTATTCAGGATTGAAATTATCTTCGACTAAAATAAAAAGCAATGAGACTATTAAAGTTTCTTTCCAATTGAAAAATACTGGAAAAGTAGCTGGAGAAGAAGTAGTTCAGTTGTATTTGAAAGATAAGTTTGGATCTGTAGTAAGACCAGTTTTAGAATTGAAAGATTTCCAAAAAGTGAAATTAAATGCAGGAGAATCTAAAACAATCGAATTTACAATTGACAAAGAAAAATTGTCTTTCTACAATAATAAATTAGAATGGGTTGCTGAACCTGGAGATTTCGAAGTAATGATCGGAACTTCATCAGCAGATATTAAACTAAGATCAGATTTTGAATTAACAGCAAATTAAAAAAAAAAAGGGACTTTTAAAGTCCCTTTTTTTATATAATAATTTGAACAAAAAAAGCCTCACTAAAAAAGTGAGGCCACATTATAAATTATTAACAGGGTAACAGGTTATTTTAAAACAGTATTTACAAAATCCATAGCGCCAATTCCTTTATAAGAGGCATACAAGGCTTTGTCAAAAGCTTCTTGTTTTGCCTTTTTATTTTTGGCGTCAGTTTCAGCAAACATTTCGTTGAAAATTCTTTCTTGTTCTGCGCTATATTTTAAAGACGCTTCCAAAAGATAGGTCTTAGAAACAAATCCGAAAGAAGTCCAGATTTTAGTTCTAATTTTTTTATTGATGTTTTTTAATGAATTGGTAATCATAACTTCTACATTTTTACTTTCTACACTCACTTTGAAGAAAAATGGACCAGCTTGTATTATTTTTCTTGGTTTTTAATCAAAAAATAACAATTAAAATGATTAATGTGTTATTATGACGCAATGTAATTATTTTTTTTAAATTTGACTTTAAATTTTAGTTAAATTGTGATTTACACACTTCTATAAATTTTTGAAAAATGATTCGAATTTCTAAAAATGAAGTAAATTGCGAGGTTATTAAGAAGGATTTATACTCAATTGAATGTTAAAAGACATTATAGATAACAGCGAAAATTACCAACCTGGACTTTCAATAGATTGTGTGATTTTTGGTTTTCACGACAATCAGCTTAAAGTTTTATTGATAAAAGTAGAAAGAGCCAATAAGTGGTCTTTACCTGGCGGATTTATTCCCGTAGATCAAGATATAGACACGGCAGCTATTACAGTATTGAATAGTAGAACAGGCGTTGAAGGTGTATTTTTGAGGCAATTTGCAACCTTTGGTAAAGTAAATCGTAATCATCAGCATTTTGACAAGAAAGCTTTAGAATATTTTCAAATCGAAGAAGAAAAAGCAAAATGGCTAACTCGTCGTTTTGTTACAATTGGATATTATGCATTGGTCGATTTTTCGAAGATTCTTCCAAACCTTTTAGGGAGAAATGAAGTCGTAGAATGGATTGATCACAAAGAAGTTCCCGAATTGATTTTAGATCATAGAGAAATTTTAGATAAAGCTCTCGATACTTTGAGAATAGAATTAAATTTAATGCCAATTGGTTATAATTTGCTTCCAGAGAAATTTACAATTCCGGAGCTTCAGAAATTATATGAGACTATTTTGGACAAAAAACTAGATCGTCGAAATTTTTTAAGAAAAATAACCAATATTGGAATTCTTACCAAACTGGACGAAAAGAAAAGTAATGTAGCGCACAAAGCACCAAATCTGTATTCTTTTGATAAAGAAAAATATGATGAGGTTTTAAAAAATGGACTAAATCAAGGTTGGTAAATTTAAGGTTGAACTTTAAAAATTGGAGATATGATTTCAATTGAAACCTTTAGAAATTTAGCATTATCATTTCCTGATGCTATAGAAGAACCTCATTTTGAGAAAACTTCTTTTCGAATCAAAAAGAAAATTTTTGCCACTTTTGATGAAAAGAATAATCATGCAGTTTTAAAATTAAACGAAATAGATCAGTCTGTTTTTTGTTCGTCAAGCGAAAAGATTTTTTATCCAATCCCAAATAAATGGGGAAAACAAGGCTGGACCATCGTAGAATTGGCGAGAGTTAGACTAGAAATGTTTGAAGATGCATTAATTCGTTCGTATGAAAATGTTGCATCAAAAAAGAAGTAAATTTTATTTCACAATAGTTCTAAAAGTCAAGTTTACTCGTGGTTTTTGAGTAGTTTTTGTAGGCGGTAAACGATGAAGCCAGTACGTTTGTGTTTCATCTTTCATGACTAATAAACTGCCGTGTTCTAAAATTAGAGCAACCTTTTCTTTAGATTCTTTATGTTTGAAAGCAAATTTACGTTCGGCACCAAAACTTAGTGAGCCAATAGCTCCATTTTTCTTTAAATCCTTTTCTCCATCACTGTGCCAAGCCATTCCTTCTTCGCCAGAATGATACAAATTGAGAAGACAAGAATTGAATGTTTCTCCTGTTTTTTCTTCAATAATCGATTTTAATTTTAATAATTCTGGAGTCCACGGAAGCGCTTTTTTTGTGGTATTGGAATAAGTATATTCAAATTCTCTTTCGCCATACCAAGCTACTTTTCGTTTGGTTAAAATTAATTTTCCAAAGATGATGGCTTCGTCATTTTTCCATTCAATTGTTTCCAATAAAGTATCACGATAGGAATCAGCTTCTTCTCTCGAAAACAATTTTCCGTAGTAATTTACAGTTCCGTCTTGCGGAAGTAAGTTGGTATTTTCGTCTGTATGAGGATTAAATAAGTCCATTTTTCCATTTTAAATATTCGGGTTTCATGCAATGTCCGCAAGGTCTGAAACCACTTTGTTTAGCTTCATTTTCTGAAGAAAAGAAAACACGATTTTCTCGTTTCATTCTTTTTCCAGAAGAACATTTCAGTGTTCCGTAGATTTTTAATTTTTGGTTGCCACCGAAACAAATTTCGCCTTTTTTAATTTTATTACGCAGTTCTGAATCTGAAATTTCACAATGTTTTATCATTTATTTTTTTAGATGTTTTATTCTGTAGAGACGCACCGCAGTGCGTCTACACAAAGATGTTCCTCATAGATTATAACATAACGTTAGACGCATTGTGGTGCGTCTCTACAGATTTGCTATACGTTTATATTATGATAAGGCATCATGAAAAATTATTCCCAATGTATATCTTTCACCAGAATGAACCTCACTCACGCCATGTTTCATATTGACCCGATAATAACCTTTCGTTCCTTTTATTGGTCTGAAATTAGTTGTAAAAACTAAAACATCTCCTTTTTTAGGTTTTAAAACAATAGCTTTAGATTGCGCTCTCGGAGTTTGTTGTGTTAATACGAATTCGCCACCCGTAAAATCTTCATCAGGTTGAGAAAGGAAAAGAACGATTTGAATCGGAAAATAAACATCGCCATATAAATCCTGATGTAAAGTATTGAAACCGCTTTTGCCGTATTTTAGAATTAAAACCGTGGCTTTAAGCTGATTGTTATCTTGGCATTGCTTCAATAATGCTGGATGTTCATTTGGAAAAGAAGTATTGATATTTAGTGCTTTCATCCATGCATTTGCAATTGGAGCCAGTTTTGGATAAATCGAAGTCCGTATGTTCTGAATTAAATCGGGAAGAGGATAATTGAAATATTTGTATTCGCCTAAACCAAATCGATAACGTTCCATTACAACTGTTTTTCGATATATCATTGGATTATCGTAATCGAATTTTAAGTCTTCACATTCTTCGTTATTGAGAATATTTGGAATTATAGCGAATCCATTTTCGTGCATAGATTCGGTGATGCTTTCCCAGTTTTGAGAAGCAATTCTGGATTGTATATTTTGCATAATATTTTTTTAGAGGAATAAAAAAAAATGATAAATAATTCATACCGTTTATCTGTAGAGACGCACCGCAGTGCGTCTAACGTCTTGTATTTATAACAAAGGATTTCTTTGTCGATAATCTTTGCGTATACGCACTGCGGTGCGTCTCTACAGATGTGACTTGTGTATAAATTATAATTGAAGATTTGTTTGCGCGCCTTCCCAGCCAATTATAGCTGTTTTACGTGTATTTCCCCACATGTAACCGCCAAAAACTCCAGAAGATTGAATAACGCGGTGGCATGGAATTAAGAAAGCAACTGGATTACTTCCAATTGCAGTTCCAACTGCTCTGGAAGCATTAGGTTTTTCAATTTGTTGTGCAATTGTTCCGTATGTAGAAAGTTGTCCCATAGGGATTTTTAAAAGTGTTTCCCAAACCTTTAGCTGGAAATCGGTTCCTTTTAAGTGAAGTTTAATTTCAGATAATTTGCTCCAGTCATTTTGAAAAATAAACAAGGCATTTTGTTGTACTAAATCTAATTTTCTTGAAAAGTCAGCATTTGGAAATTTTTCTTTTAAAGCAGAAAATCCGTTTGCTTCGTCTTCGGCGAAAGCCATAAAACAAACGCCTTTTTGAGTAGAAGCAACAATAATATTTCCAAACGGACTTTCGGCAAAACTGTAATTTATAGCCAGATTTTTTCCGCCGTTTTTATATTCTGCTGGTGTCATGCCTTCGATATTTACAAATAAATCGTGAAGTCTGCTTGTACCTGAAAGTCCAGTTTCGTAAGCAGTTTCAGAAATAGTTGCCTGATTTTCTTTAAGCAATTTTTTAGCGTGTTCTAAACTCGTATACTGCAAAAATTTCTTCGGACTTGTTCCTGCCCAATCGCTAAAAAGTCTCTGAAAGTGAAACGGACTCAAATGCACTTTTTCGGCCACTTCGTCGAGATTAGGCTGATCTTTAAAGTTCGCTTTGATATAATCGATAGCCTCTGCAATGCGATTATAATTGATGGTTTCCTGTGTGTTCATCTTCATTCAATTTTATAAGACAAAGATCGATTGGTTTTGGCGGGAATAAAATCCGAAACTTGCTTTGTTTTTTTGCCGCAAAGGCACGAAGACACAAAGTTTTTTTTAAAATATTGTAACTCTAAGTAAAGTATAAGTCCATAAGATTAAAAAAACTTTGTGTCTTTGCGCCTTCGTGGCATTATTTCTTAATGTGCTGTAGTTTTAGAAAAAACGTTAATTACAACAACTCCAATTATAATTAAACTCAGTCCGATAATAGCAGGTAAATCTGGAATTTCTTTAAAGAAAATTGCTCCAATTGCAGTTATTAAAACGATACCAACTCCCGACCAAATGGCGTATGCAAACCCAACAGGAATAGTTCTAATGGCGAAACTTAAACAATAAAATGCACCGCAATAACCAATAATTGTAATAATGCTTGGAAGCAGTTTGGTAAATTCTTCAGACTTTTTTAATGCTGTTGTGGCGATGATTTCGAATACAATGGCAATGAATAAAAACAAAAAATTCTTCATGACTAACTTTTTTACAAAGTTAGCTTTTATTGAAAAGAGAAAAATTATTTAAGATTATCTTTTGCAGCAGAAACGCTGATCAATTTATAGCCGTTTTCGGTTCGTAGAAACTGCAAATGATCTTGCTTGAAATCGACTTTGTTTTTTGGGTTGATAATGATGCTTTTTACGGGATAAATCCAGTCTTTAGATTCGTTGCAATTGTTGAAATAAACATCGTATTCTTCTGTTTCAAAAATAAACTGATTCAATCCGTCTGAAGTAATGAAATAATCCGTTTTCGGATTTTTGAGTTCTTCCAGTTTTAATTTCAGATAAGTATAATTCTGATTGATGAATTTAGTTTTAGGCTCGCTTATCCATCCGTTTGGTTCTTTCCAAAAGGTTATTTTATCAAAAGAATGTTTTTCTAAATTGGCTTTGGATAAGTTTTTAAAAAAGGTGTTTTTAAGCCATTCTTTAAACTCTTTGTCAAAATTGATAAACGAATAATATTGTCCATCTACTCCCAGAAAATTATCTCTTATGGGATCTTTACTTGGTTCTTTTGATTTTTCTAAAGAATAAAAGTTCAAATCATCATTGTGAGCGAAATTTTCAACTAAGATTTTATTATGAATATCAACTAAGAATTCTTTTCCGCCTTTCCAGAAAGAATGTTCTCCATCTGTTTCTTTTTTAGCATCTTTTAATCCGATGAACATTCCGTTTTTGGCTTTGGTCAGATTACTGTATTCCGCTGGAATAATTATTTTTCCTTCAGCATTAAACATTCCCATTTTATCGGTTTTACGATCTGTAAATCTTATAAAACCTTCGTTTTCACAATCAGGGCCATTGTCAAAAATATATAGACTATCGCGCCCAACTATTTTTCCAGATTTAGTTAAATAATAGCTTTCCCACTTTCCATTTTTTTCTTCTGTAACAGCAATAATATTTTCGAATTTCTGTGCCGTTGTAAAACCTGTAAATTTAGGTTCTATTTTGATTACTCCATTTTTGTCTTTAAACCCAATAAGTGTTGTGTCTTTGTTTGGAAATGAAGTCCAGATATCATTGTTTTGAGCAAATACAGAAAAATTCAGGAATAGAAAAGTGAAAACAAAAAGAAGACGATTCATAAAGAATATTTTTACTTTAAAGATACACAACGTTTTTTAAAATGAAATATTCTTTAAAAAAGAAAACCCGACAGGTTTTAAACCCTATCAGGTTTGAATATAGATTCTTATAATTTAACTTTAATTAAAATTATAATCTTAATCAATTTCCTTAAGATCTTCTTCAAGTCTTTTCCAGTCATCGAAATTCTTATCAAGTAATAAAACCATTTCTTTAGTTAATTTTTTTCCTTTATAAATTTCAAATACAGGTTCTAATGAAGTAGGTTTAGCTCTGTAATCATCCTCTTCTTCATCTTCATCTTGAGTCCCATCAAAAAAATAATCTATTGCCCAATCAATGTAAGTTTGAGGATTTCCATCAAAAATATTTAAAAGTTCTTCTGAGCCATCATTACTTGTATCAATTTTTCCTTTTTGCCACTCTCCATCATTGTTTATCCATAAACAAAAATTTGTTCCAGTTGATGACACTGGTTCTCCGAAAATAAATTCATTATATATTTCTGGCATTCCTTGCGTTAAGTCTTTTTTTGTTGAACTTCCAGAATAAAACTCGTGTGCAAGTCCGTTTATTACGCAATTGTTTTTAAGAAAAAGAATCATCATTTGATCTCCACATCCATCTCTCATTTCGAAAAACTCTTCATTCTCAAACCATTTTGAGTTGTATGAGTAAAACCTCCCGTCCCATTCAGCCCAAAAAATAGCATCTAAAACAGAAATTGCTTTACAGATCTGTTGTAGATCATCTTTTTTAGGCATTAATCTTAAATCTTTTGTTGAAATCATAAGCGCTTAATTAAAAATAATTTTCTTACAAAAATAAAATTGATTTATTTAATTTACAACTATTTATTGCAATAAAAAACCCTACAGGTTATAAACCTGTAGGGTTTGAAATGTATTTCTAAAAATCAGAAATCTACAATCTTAAATCTAAAATTAGATTAGTATCTGTAGTATTCTGGTTTGAATGGACCTTGAACTTCAACACCAATGTAAGCAGCTTGATCTTCTCTTAAAACTTCAAGTTCAACGCCTAATTTAGCTAAGTGTAAAGCAGCAACTTTTTCATCTAAATGTTTTGGTAACATGTAAACTTCATTTTTGTAAGCTGCGCTGTTGTTCCATAATTCGATTTGAGCTAAAGTTTGGTTTGTAAATGAGTTACTCATTACAAAACTTGGGTGACCTGTAGCACAACCAAGGTTTACTAAACGACCTTCGGCCAAGATGATGATATCTTTTCCGTTGATGTTGTATTTGTCAACCTGAGGTTTGATTTCGATTTTAGAAGCACCGTGGTTTTTGTTTAACCAAGCCATGTCGATTTCGTTATCGAAGTGTCCGATGTTACAAACAACAGTTTTGTCTTTCATTTGCTCGAAGTGCTCTCCAAGAACGATATCTTTGTTTCCTGTAGTTGTGATGATGATATCAGCATTAGCAATTACAGTGTTTAATTTTTTAACTTCATAACCGTCCATTGCAGCTTGTAAAGCACAAATTGGATCGATTTCAGTAACTGTTACGATAGAACCAGCACCTCTGAAAGAAGCAGCAGTTCCTTTTCCAACGTCACCGTATCCACAAACAACTACTCTTTTTCCAGCTAACATTAAGTCAGTTGCACGACGTACAGCATCTACAGCAGATTCTTTACATCCGTATTTGTTGTCAAATTTAGATTTAGTAACAGAGTCATTAATATTGATTGCAGGCATTGGTAAAGTTCCAGCTTTTACTCTTTCGTAAAGTCTGTGAACACCAGTTGTAGTTTCTTCAGAAAGACCTTTAATTCCTGCAACTAATTCTGGGTAACGATCAATAACCATGTTAGTTAAATCTCCACCGTCATCTAAGATCATGTTCAATGGTTTTCTGTCTTCACCAAAGAATAAAGTTTGCTCAATACACCAGTCAAATGATTCTTCGTCAAGACCTTTCCAAGCATAAACTGAAATTCCAGCAGCAGCAATAGCAGCAGCAGCCTGATCTTGAGTAGAGAAAATGTTACAAGAAGACCAAGTAACTTCAGCACCAAGAGCAATTAAAGTTTCGATCAAAACAGCAGTCTGGATTGTCATGTGTAAACATCCAGCAATACGAGCACCTTTTAATGGTTGTTCGTCTTTGTACTCAGCGCGAAGTGCCATTAAACCTGGCATTTCAGCTTCAGCTAGTTCAATTTCTTTTCTTCCCCAAGCTGCCAGAGAAATGTCTTTTACTTTGTAAGCCACATAAGGCGTAGTCGTTGTACTCATTTATAGTATATTTGTATAATTGTAATTTTTTTGCAAATTTAAGGAATAGCTTTTGAATTTTACTAATTTCTATAAGATTTGTGAAATCTTTAATTTCTTAATCCCTAGAATGTTACTCTAAGAATCGTTTTGAATGATATAAGTAATATAAGTTCATTTGAAAAAGATTCTGAAACTATTACCTTTGTTATGAATTGCTTATATTTACTAATGTGTTTTTTAACCCAACAGTTATATCATCTTAAATAACTTATATGGTTTAAAATTTACCATCCATAAACTTACAATTAACCATTTACAATTCACAATTATAAAATGCCTCTATTTCAAACCATACAATTCAACGAAACTACTAAAATCTTAATTTGGGAAATAACAGAATCCTTTGACGAGTTGTATAGTAGCGTGACCTTGAAAGAAAAAACACAGCGCAGACTAGACGGAATGAAATCTCAAATGCATCAGCGTGCTTTTTTGAGTGTTCGCATGCTAATTCAGGAAATGGGTTTTACCGATAAAGATCTGCATTATGATGAGTTTGGAAAACCTTATTTTGATTGTCATAATCATATCTCAATTACACATTCGTATCATTTTGCAGCTATAATTATCAGCCATGAAAAGGTCGGAATTGATATGGAATTGCAACGCGATAAAATTCAGAGAATTGCAGATAAATTTACAGATTACGAATGCAATTATTTAGAACCGAAATTTATCGAAGAATACATAAAAAAACTTACCGTTATCTGGGGAGCTAAAGAAGCAATCTTTAAAATAAGAAATGAAAAAGGAATAAGTTTTAAAGATCACATTAATGTAAACAACTTTTCTTTATATGAAACCCAAACGCAGGCAAGTCTTCATTTTGATGATCTGATTAAAGATTTTGATGTACATTATCAAGAAATCAAATCGGATAATTATGATGGAACTTTTACTTTAGTGTATGCTTTTGAGAAATAATTTATAGTTGACAGTCTCAGTTTTCAGTCACAGTCGTAAATCGACAAAGATTGACGATTCACTTTGCGCAGAGCTTCTGGTGTGATTTCTCGTTCCTCGAAATGACATACTTTGACTAAAAATATTAAATCTCACTTTCTTTTTGCCTGTGCTGAAACATGCTCATAAATAAAAAAGTACTCATTTTACGAGCGCGACGTTTTAAAATTTCAGCATTTTCGCCTTCAAAATATTCTTCAATAGTTTGAAACCAATGATTTAGCCAGATTCCGAACTCATTTGCCGTTATTTTTTCGTCAAAATGAGCGTCTACTTCATTGTGTACGGCATGCGGATTTCCTTTGTATTTGCGCACGCCAAAAAGGTTGGTTTCCCAAAAATCAGTTAGTTTTTCTAGATGTGTATCCCAATCAGAAATCATTTCATTAAAATAAAAGCCGATTTCTTCATCGGCTCTTATTTTATCGTAGAACTGATGGACTAAAAATGCTACGTCAGCTCTATTTTCTATTTGCTTTTTCACAGAATTAAAGTGTTTAATAGAATGAAAACTACACTTAAAATTGAACTTAAAAGTAAAAGGTTAAAAACTACTTTATGTTTCATTTGTGCCAAAATTGAAGTGTTTACAAAGATACAAGTTAAAACAATGATTGCGAGTTGAATCATTTGCGGAATTGAAGTTCCGTTAGCCAAAACGTACATTGCTGCAGCGCCTCCTAAACAGCTTTGTCCAATTACTGCCATTGCAGCAGAACCCATATAATTTCTATTGAAAATGTCGAATGTTGTTTGATATAGTGTCATGATATTCAGATTTTTATATGACAAAGGTACACCCACATTTCAACTGCATTTTATGATTAAAATCATAAAACAAGAACTTTTTTATCTATATACTTTTCGATTAATAATCTTCAATTCGCCTTTTTTCTCCAAAGTTTTTATGGTTCTAATAACCGTTTCTACCCGTAAACCAGTCAAATCTCCAATTTGCTGTCTGGTAAAATTAATCAGATAGCCATTTTGGTCTTTTTGGAAATTGAAGTAAGCAATTCCATGATCAATTAATTTTAATACCCGATGTTCGGGTTCTTGTGTAGATATTTCTGCCGCCATAACCGATTTGTAATACAGCCGCTGTGCAAGATTTTCAATAATTTTAATGCTCACCTTCGGATTTTCTTCTAAAAGTTTCATGAAGTTTTCTTTTGGAAGAATAAAAATTTCAGCATTTTCTACGGCAATGGCGTTGGCAGGATATTTTTGATTTAGAAATAATGGTGGTTCGCCAAAAGATTGTCCGCTATAAAATATTCCCTGAATAAATTCACGGCCATCATCATTATAATTGCTCATTTTGATTTCGCCCGAAATAATTTGATAATAGTTCAATGGGAGATTTCCTTCTTCAAAAACAAGATCATTTTTGTCGAACGTTTTTTTAATCGCACCATATTTTTCTATTAATTCGACTGTAATCATAATGTGTCATTTACGTTATCAAAAAACGCAATACAAATATAATTCATTCAAAATAGTTTTACGAGATTAAAAAACTTTTACTTTTACACCTAAGATGCAAGAACAAATACTCACTATACGACAACAAATTTTAGAGGCTAAAAATAGTGGTCAAAAACTATTGGCAATACTTTTAGATCCTGATAAAATTGAATTGAAAAATTTAGAGCAGCTAATTGAAAAAATCAATCAGTCTCCGGCAACTCATATTTTTGTTGGAGGAAGTATTGTTCGTAATACAATCTTGGAAGATTTGATTGAGATATTAAAGCAAAAAACGAATCTTCCAGTTATTTTATTCCCTGGAGATCCTTCGCAAATTTCCCCAAAAGCAGATGGTATTTTGTTTTTATCATTATTATCTGGTAGAAATCCAGATTATTTAATAGAATATCAAGTTCAAGCAGCACCAATTCTTAAGAAAACAAATTTAGAAGTCATTTCAACAGGCTATATTTTGATAGAAAGCGGAAACGAAACCGCAGTAGCAAGGGTAAGTAAAACCAAACCTTTAAGCAGAGAAAATCTTGATTTAGTTCTGGCAACTGCTCAGGCTGGAGAATTGTTAGGAAATCAATTGATTTATTTGGAAGCTGGAAGCGGAGCCAAACATCCCGTTCCGACAGAAATGATCAAATTAGTTGCGCAAAATGTCAGAATTCCTGTAATTGTTGGCGGAGGAATTGTAGATTTGCACGGAATTCAAAAAGCGTACGCCGCCGGTGCAGACTTAGTTGTTATTGGAACTGCTTTCGAAAATAACAGTCATTTTTTTGATTTATAAATAAAATCTCAACGCCTTTAAATACCACAAAATGATCGATTTTTTTCTGAATAGTTATAAAAACGCACCTTTATGGCATATTGCTTTAGAGTTTTTAGTCTTTGTTTTTGGAATTTTAAGCGTTTGGTTTGCTAAAAAAGAAAACATTTGGGTGTACCCAACCGGATTGATCGCGACGGTAATCTCGGTATATCTGCTCTATATAGCAGGCTATATTGGCGATATGATTATAAACGGATATTTTTCGATAATGAGCATTTATGGTTGGTACGTTTGGGCAAAAGGTGGAACGGTTGAAGATAACCTTCCAATTACTCGTACAACTTTTAATGAAAAAATAATTGGAATCTTACTGTTTATTGTAACCGTTTTTGTAGTTTTCGGGATTTATAAATATTTTGATTACGAAATTCATAAAGACAACTATGTTGATATGATTTCGTCAGGAATTTTTTTCGCAGGAATGTGGTACATGGCCAGAAAAAAAATAGAAAACTGGACACTTTGGATTATTGGTGATATTATTGTTGTACCTCTCTATGCTTATCGTGGTTTAGGGATGCTGTCACTTCAATATTTAATTTTTACAATTTTGGCTATTTCAGCTTATATAGAATGGAGAAAGATCTTAGACAGCAAAAAACAACTATCATAAAAATTGCTTTATTTGGTCCTGAGAGTACAGGTAAAACTACATTAGCAAAACAGCTCGCAGATTACTACGAAACCGAATGGGTTCCTGAGTTTGCACGCGATTATCTGCAAGAAAAGTGGGAAGAAAATAAGCATATCTGTGTAGCTGAAGATATGATGCCAATTGCCTACGGTCAAACGGCACTAGAAAATGAAAAGCTTGAAAAAGCAAATAAATATTTGTTTTGCGATACCAACTTAATGGTAACCAAAGTTTTTTCTGAAATGTATTATGGTTTTTGTGATCCTCTTTTAAATGAAGCAGCATTAAAACATGAATACGATTTATTCTTTTTGACAGACATTGATGTTCCTTGGGAAAAAGATGATATTCGAGATACTCCAAACGGAAGAGAAACAGTTTTTTCTGTTTTTAAACAAACTTTAATAGATACTAAAAAGCCTTTTATAACACTTTCGGGAGACAAAGAATGCCGTTTAAAAACAGCAGTTTCAATTGTAAATGATTTGGCTTTGGCTAAAGAGAATGATTTTTCGTCTGAAGATTTTGTACAGATTTACAATCAAGGAATTTCTTTTAAGACGGTTTTAAAACAATTGGAAAGCTTTAAAAAAGGAATTTCTAAAAGTAATTTAATTAGACCCGCAACTATTAATGATGGAATTCTAAGTTTTTCTGAAAATGAATTTCGAGAAAAAGCATTGATTTTTGATAGTCAGAAAGATAAGTTTAAAATCAAGAAATTTGTTCCCGCTTCTGGCGCTGCTACCAGAATGTACAAGTTTTTGAGTGCTTTCCTAAATGATTTTGATATCGAAAAAGAAACTATAAATGCTTACATCAACAGAAAAAATGATAAAGAACTTGCCATTTTTATTGTTGGAATGGAGAAGTTTCCTTTTTTCAAAGAAGTTGATCAAAAACTTAGAGCAATTTATCCTGATTTTGAGAGTTTAGAAAGAGATTATAAAAACTATTATTTTATAAAACTGTTACTATCTCCAGATTATTTTAATTCAGCAAATAAGCCAAAGGCAGTTTTGCCGTTTCATTTATATAAAACTCATATTGCTAATCCGATTGAAGAACATTTGAATGAATGTGTACATTATGCGTCATCAAAAAATCTATCTCATTTGCATTTTACGGTTTCAGAAATACATCAAGATTTGTTTGAAAAAGCAGTTCTTGAAGTTAAAGATAAGGTAGAAAAACCTTCGGGAATTACCATTAATATAGGATATTCATATCAAAATAAAAGTACAGATTCTATTACTATTGACGCAAAAAATCAACTAGTAAAAGATAAAAATGGTAATCTAATTTTTAGACCAGGCGGACACGGCGCTTTAATTCAAAACCTGAATAATCTCGATGCTGATCTTATTTTTATTAAAAATATTGATAATGTAATTCAAAATCATATTGATGAAATTACACTTTATAAAAAAGCACTAGGAGGTGTTTTAATTGAAATACAAGAATGGGTTTTCTCATGTTTGGAATCTATAGATCGCAATGAAATTAAAGAGAATCAATTAGAAGAGATTCTTGTTTTTCTAAAGGAAAAGTTGAGTATTGCAATGAATGACGACTTTAATAAGTTTACATTCGAAAATAAAATAATCAAAATAAAAGAGTTATTGGATCGACCAATTCGAGTTTGCGGAATGGTAAAAAATGAAGGAGAACCAGGCGGAGGCCCTTTTTGGGTAATTAACGATAAAGGAAATGCCTCATTGCAAATTGTAGAAACTTCCCAAGTAGATTTAGTTAATAAAAAACAGCTTGCAGTTTTGGAGGCAGCTACGCATTTTAATCCAGTTGATTTAGTTTGTGGAACGAAAAACTATAAAAACGAAAAATTCGATTTATTACGTTTTGTAGATCAAAATGCTGGATTTATTGTAGAAAAAAGTGTTGACGGAAATACCGTAAGAAGTTACGAATTGCCTGGACTATGGAACGGTTCTATGGCAAATTGGCTTACTGCTTTTGTTGCGGTTCCTTTAATTACTTTTAATCCAGTAAAAACGGTAAATGATTTATTGAAAGCGGCGCATCAGCCACAATAATATGAATGTAGAAAAAATCATATCAGAATTAAGTTTTAAGGCTGTTCGAAGTAGTGGAGCTGGTGGGCAAAACGTAAATAAAGTTTCGTCAAAAATTGTTTTGAATTTTGATTTGAATGCTTCTCAAGCATTGTCTGATGAAGAAAAATTACTCTTAAAAGAAAATCTATTGACAAGATTAACTTCTGAAAATATTCTAATTTTAAACTGTGACGAAGATCGAAGCCAGCTTAAAAACAAAGAAATTGTTATTAAAAGATTTTTAGAAATAATCAAAAAAGGATTATATGTTCCAAAAGTTAGGAAGGCTACAAAAGTTCCAAAATCGGTAATTAAAAAAAGAATTAAGGATAAAAAGAATGTTTCGGACTTGAAACAATCTCGTAAAAAGCCAAATTTGGATTGATTTTGTTGTTTAAGAAGAGAGTATAAATAGTTTAAAAAAAACATT
Organism: Flavobacterium notoginsengisoli; assembly: GCF_014207905.1. GTDB lineage: Bacteria > Bacteroidota > Bacteroidia > Flavobacteriales > Flavobacteriaceae > Flavobacterium > Flavobacterium notoginsengisoli_A. The sequence goes on from NZ_JACHLB010000001.1 coordinate 1,237,986, forward strand.
TTTTTAATATTTCAAGTAAATGAATCCAAAATCGAAAAAAGTGTTATTTAAAACTTTGCCAAATTTTATGTCAATATTTTGGGGAATTATTGGAGGTGCCTTTTTTGGCTGGATAATCTTTTTATTATATAATTCTAGATCTAAAGGGTTGCGTGCAACAACAACAGTAGATTTAAAAACAGCTGAAGTTTTATATTATACCTTTTTTACGATACTCATTTTCTTCTGTTTGTGGTCTTTATCATTAGCTTTAAAAATGAAAATTGTAATTCTAACATCATCTAATCTTATTATTAAATATCCTTTTTTCTTTCTGAAAAAAACAATTTGCTTAGGAGATATTGATAAAATTTTGGAGAAAGATTATAAAGTTAAACCAAATGTAAACGGAACTGTTTATAATGTTCATGAAGGGAAAGAAGCTGTAATTCAGTTGTTTTCAGGTAAAAAAGTAAAAATTAATTCCTTCGAAATTTATGAATATAAGGATTTAATGCGAAAGCTTTATATTGCAAAAAGCAGATATAAGTATCTTAATTTATAAGTAAAAATAATAAAAATCACTTGCGAGTTTTGATTTTTGACGTTACTATTGATTTTTGAAATTTTTAACACTAAATTTGCACTGTCTCAAAGGGGTGCTCTAAATAACGAGCTGAGATCATACCCAAAGAACCTGAGCGAGTAATGTTGCTAAGGGAAAAACGACACTATCGAGCGTGCACACTTTATTTTGTCGTGAAACACATTTATTAATTTAACAAAAGAATAATTCCCCCTTTTATTCGTAATTCTTTACGAATGAAAACTTTTTTTTTAGGTACTGAGGTACTAAGGTTCAAAGGTTCAAAGGCTCAAAAGAAAGTCGGAACCAAATTTGTCTTTTCTACATTTTCTCTATTCTTTGCTCTTTGCTCTTTTGCACAGCAACAGAAAGATTCTACAAAAGTAAATTCTCTTGACGAGGTATTAGTTTCGGCGGTTCGTGTTACTTCAAAAACTCCAGTGAGTTTTAGTAATATGGATAAAAAGGAAATTAAATACAGAAATTTAGGTCAAGACATTCCAGTCTTAATGAACTATCTTCCATCTGTAGTAACAACTTCCGATGCTGGAAATGGTGTTGGTTATACAGGAATCCGTGTACGTGGAAGCGATGCTACACGTGTAAATGTTACCATAAACGGAATTCCATACAACGATGCCGAAAGTCAGGGAACTTTTTGGGTAAACATGCCCGATTTTGCTTCTTCTGTAGAAAGCCTTCAATTGCAGCGTGGTGTAGGAACTTCTACAAACGGAGCTGGTGCTTTTGGAGCAAGTTTAAATATGCTGACAGATAGTTATGCTAGAAAAGCAACAGGGGAGATCTCAAGTTCTGCTGGATCATTCAATACATTAAAAAATACAGTAAAATTTAGTACTGGTTTATTAAACGATCATTTTGAAATTGCTGGTCGTTTGTCTGCCATAAAAACAGATGGTTATATCGATCGTGGTAGCGCAGATTTAAAATCGTATTTCTTGCAAGGAACTTATGTTGGAAAAACAACTTTGATTAAGGCTTTGGTTTTTGGTGGAACTCAGAAAACATATCAATCTTGGAACGGAATTGATAGCGAAAAATTAAGCGAAAATCGCAGATATAATTCAGCAGGAGAATACACGGATGAATTTGGTGTTAAACGTTATTATGATAATGAAACCGATAATTACAACCAAGATCATTATCAATTACATTGGAGCGAATCGATTTCTGATAAATGGAGCACAAATTTTGCACTTCATTATACAAAAGGAAAAGGCTATTTTGAAAATTACAAAGAAGACGCGGAAATGTCTGAATATGCTTTAGCTCCTGTTGGAACAATAACGACAACAGATTTGATACGTCAAAAATGGTTAGACAACGATTTTTACGGAACTACTTTTTCTGCAAAATATGTAACAGATGGTTTAGATGTTATCTTAGGTGGAGGATGGAATAAATACGAAGGCGATCATTTTGGAAAAGTAATTTGGGCGAGATATGCTTCAACATCAGAATTAGGAGATCACTACTATGATGATTTCTCAACAAAAACTGATGGTAATATTTTCGCAAAAGCCAATTATCAATTAACAGAACAATTGAGTTTGTACGGCGATTTGCAATACAGAAATGTACATTACAAAGCCAATAGTGCAGATACTGGTTTAGTAAATGATAATTTCAATTTCTTTAATCCGAAAGCTGGTCTGAACTATGCTTTTAGTGAAAAAAGCACTTTGTACTTTTCATACGCAAGAGCTAATCGCGAACCAAACAGAACTGATTATGAAGGCGGAAATGTGAAACCAGAAAAATTAAATGATTATGAATTAGGCTGGAGATTCAATTCAGAAATCGTACAATTGAATTCTAATGTATATTATATGGCCTACAAAGATCAATTAATTTTAACGGGAACATTAGATGATGTTGGAAATCCGATTCGTGCCAATTCAGAAAAAAGTTATCGTTTAGGTGTCGAAATTGATGCGACAATTGCTATTACAGATAAGATCTTTTTTAGACCAAACTTTACTTTAAGTAGCAATAAAAATGTAGATTTAGCAGTTGATGGCGAATATTACGGAACAACAAAAATTGCCTATTCTCCAGAAATTATTGCTGGAAACGTAATTGTTTACAAACCAATTGAAGGATTATATCTGTCATTGCTACAAAAGTATGTAGGAGAACAATTCATGAATAATATTGAGCTTCCCGCAGCAAAATTGGCAGATTACTTTGTAAACGATTTGAATGCTTCTTATGAGATAAAACCGAAATCAATATTTAAATCAATTACAGTTACTGCTTTAGTGAATAATATTTTCAATAAAAAATACATTTCAAACGGAGCAATGTATGATATTTATCCATACTATTATCCGCAAGCAGGAAGGAATTTCTTGATTGGATTGAGTTTGAAGTTCTAAATAAAATTAAACCTATAAAAAAAGCCTGAAAGTTCTATTTTCAGGCTTTTTTTTTATTTTAATTGTAAACATGAATCACAGTTCCAGATCCTTCTGCGCGATACTGTTTCATCGGATATTCTTTTCCTCCCAATCCTGTAAATAAATTATATTGCACTTTATCGCAAGAACACACTGCGTAAATACCACTAATGGTCATGGCTGCACAAGATGTAATTGCCTGATTTGGACATGCGGCATCAAAAGCGGTGTAAGTTCCTTCACCAGTTTTCATTACAATAATTCCTTTTGCTCCATAGTTGGCAACATACACAGGATTACTTACAAATTTCAAATTGTTATATGTTGGAAGATTGCTATCCAGATATACGTTTATAGCATAATTCGGAATGTACGGATTATTGTTACTCCTGTTGTTGTCGCTGCAAGAGAATAAAACAGCGGTAAAAGCGATAAAGAACCAGATTTTTTTCATTATTTGAATACGATTTAGTTAAAACAAAAATAATTTATTTAGATTTGAAATCTATATGATTAACATATAATTATGTACTATTAAAAATAATAGTATATTTGTGGTAAGAAAATCCCGTCGCGATGGGATTTTTTGTATTTATATAAACGATGAAGTTATGAGTAAAGTATCTTATTATACAGCTGAAGGATTAAAAAAATTAAAAGATGAGTTGGAGCATTTAAAAAGTGTAATGCGTCCAAAAGCATCTCAAGATATTGCAGACGCAAGAGATAAAGGAGATTTATCTGAAAATGCGGAATATGATGCAGCAAAAGAAGCACAGGGTTTATTAGAAATGAGAATTGCTAAACTAGAAGAAGTTTATGCAAATGCACGATTAATTGATGAATCTCAATTAGACGTTTCTAAAGTTTTGGTTTTATCTAATGTGAAAATCAAAAATCAAAGTAACGGAATGGAGATGAAATATACTCTTGTAGCAGAAAGCGAAGCAGATTTAAAAACAGGAAAAATCTCTGTAACATCTCCTATCGGAAAAGGTTTACTTGGAAAATCTGTTGGGGAAGTAGCAGAAATTACAGTTCCAAATGGAGTTTTGAAATTTGAAATTCTTGAAATTTCGAGAGACTAAATTTTCTTTTGTTTAATCGGTTAATTGTTTAATCGGTTAAACGAATCAACGATTAAACAAATAAACAAAAATGGCATCAATATTCACTAAAATAGTAAACGGAGAAATTCCTGCTTATAAAATTGCTGAAGACGATAAATTTTTAGCATTTTTAGATGTAAATCCAAACGCGAAAGGACATACACTTTGTATTCCGAAACAAGAAATCGATAAGATTTTTGATATGGATGAAGAGCTGTATTTAGGTTTAATGAAGTTTTCTAAAAAAGTTGCTGCAGCTTTAGAAAAAACAGTTCCATGCAAAAGAGTCGGAATTGCTGTTGTTGGACTTGAAGTGCCACACGCACACGTACATTTGATTCCTTTAAACCATATGGATGAAATGCGTTTTATTGATAAAGTATCTCTTTCTAAAGAAGAATTTGAAGCTTTAGCAAAAGATATTCAAGCGAATTTATAAAGACTTCGACTTCGCTCAGTCTGACAAAATAAATAAAAAAGTGCAGTAAAATTATTTACTGCACTTTTTTATTTAATAAAATCTGAAACGTAGTTCCTTTGCCAATTTCTGAATTCAAAACCTTAATTTTTCCGTTGTGATATTCTTCTACAATTCTTTTAGTTAGAGAAAGTCCTAGTCCCCAGCCGCGTTTTTTGGTGGTAAAACCAGGTTCGAAAATGGTTTTAAATTGTTTTTTAGAAATCCCGGTTCCAGAATCTTTAATATTGATTTTTACATGATGAGTGTCTTGTTCAATTTGAAGATCTAAGGTTCCTTTTCCTTTCATCGCATCAATGGCATTTTTAACCAAATTTTCGATAGTCCAGCTATGCAAAGTCGGATTAATCATGCCTAAAATTGGATTTTCTGGAGCTTTAAACGAAAAAGCAACTTGTTTAGAAAATCGAGATTGAAGATACTCGTATGCATTTTTGGTTTCTTCAACAATATCATAAATTCCTAAAACAGGCACAGAACCAATTTTAGAAAAACGATCTGTAATAGTTTGCAGGCGCTCAATATCTTTTTCTATTTCTATAGAAATGGACGGATCGATTTCTTCTGTTTTTAAAATCTCGACCCAACCAATTAGAGAAGACAAAGGAGTTCCGATTTGATGAGCCGTTTCTTTTGCCATTCCTGCCCAAAGTTTATTTTGAGTCGCCATTTTTGTGCTTTTATAAAAATTATAAATCAGGGCAATACATAAGAAAATAATAAGTGCTAAAGCAATCGGATAATACTTAAGTTTATTGAGTAATTCTGAATTTCCATAATATAATGTCTGATATTTTCCAGGCGCATATTCAAAAGTAATAGGTTCATTTTCTCCCTTTAACTTATTCAAAAAAGCCGTTCTTTTTTTCTTGTCATTAAGCACTTCGTCAGGAACATTTTTTGCGCTCACCACTTTATCATACAGCATTATAATACCCGGAATTGTAGTATTATTGCTGAAAATTTGAAGAGGTAGCTCTACATCGGTGTTTTCGTTAGCATTTACAAGCGTAATTTGAGCATTTACAAAAAGCTTCATCTTTAAACGCTCCTCAATTTTAAATATTTGGAAGAAAGTGTAAGTGTTCCAAAGAATTAGAGAAATGATAATAAAGCAAACCGAAATAATAATCCAGCGGGTTGTATTTGTTCTTTCAGAAAAAGACATATCAATTATTTTGAAGTATAAATATAACGAAATATACACATTTTATATTTTGCGTATACTGAAAGATTTTTAGTTTTTATCTCCAAAAGTATTTCTTCTAGTTAAACGATTTCAATACTTTTGCAAGTACCAAAATGAGGTTTGGTTAAAAAGATAAATTTATGATTAGCATCAATCCGAAGGAGATACCAACAGTAAAATTACAAGGTTATTTACAAAGTGCTGTAGGTCCAAGGCCAATAGCTTTTGCAAGTACAATAAGTAAAAAAGGAATTCCGAATTTGTCGCCTTTCAGTTTTTTTAACGTATTTAGTTCCAATCCGCCAATTTTGGTTTTTTCACCTTCAAGACGTGTTCGAGACAATACGATAAAACACACTTTGATTAATGCTGAAGAAACTAGAGAAGTTGTAATTAATGTTGTAAATTACGATATAGTTCAGCAAACTTCATTAGCAAGTACAGAATATGCAGAAGGTGTAAATGAATTTATAAAAGCTGGTTTAACACAAATTCCTTCAGATATTGTAAAACCTTATCGAGTAAAAGAATCTCCAGTTCAGTTTGAATGCAAGATAACGCAAATTATTCCGTTAGGAACTGAAGGAGGAGCAGGAAATTTGATTTTGTGTGAAGTTGTAAAAATACATATCGATGAATCAATTTTAGACGAAAATGGAGCAATAGATCAGCATAAAATTGATTTGGTTTCAAGATTAGGAAAAGATTGGTATTCTAGATCCAATCAAGGGCTTTTTGAAGTAGCAAAACCCTTGACAACATTAGGAGTAGGTGTAGATGCAATTCCAGATTTTGTAAAACAAAGTGACGTTTTTGATGGAAATGATTTAGGAAAATTAGGCAATATTGAAGTCTTGCCTACAAAAGAAGAAGTTAGTATATTTGTGAAGGAAAATTTTTCAGTAAAAGGAGTTTTAAGCTCTGATGACCAGAAAAAAGTGCACTTAGAAGCAAAAAAGTACTTAGATAGTGGTGATGTAGAATCGGCTTGGAAAGTGCTTTTAGCAAAAAAATAAAAAGAATAGAAACAATAATTAATATAAACGAAGATGGAAGTTATAGGAAAAGTAAAAGTGGTTAACCCAGAGCAGCAAGTTAGTGCATCATTCAAAAAAAGAGAATTGGTTGTTACTACAGATGAGCAGTATCCACAGCATATTTTAATCGAATTTACACAAGATAAATGCGATTTATTAAGCAGCTATAAGCAAGGAGAGCCGGTAAAAGTTTCTATCAATTTAAGAGGAAGAGAGTGGGTTAATCCACAAGGAGAAACAAGATATTTCAATAGTATTCAAGGTTGGAGAATCGAAAGAGTAGGTAACGAAGCGCCAACTCAAGCACCGCCAATGCCAACTGCACAAACTTTTGCTCCTGCAACAAATGTAAGCGAAGACGAACCAGACGATTTACCGTTCTAAGAATTTAGAAATTACAATATTTTAAATTCCAAATTCCAATTCATTCGACTGAATTTGGAGTTTGGAATTTTTTATTTCAACTTTTTGATATCGATTATTTTAGAAAGATGTATTACCTGTTTAACGATTTATTTTTTCCGCCTGTTACCGAAGCGGACGAAGAAGGTGTCTTGGCAATTGGAGGCGATTTAAGTTCAGAGCGTTTACAATTGGCTTACAAAAGTGGTATTTTTCCTTGGTTTAATGAAGGAGAACCAATTCTTTGGTGGGCACCAGATCCAAGAATGGTATTGTTTTTTGATGAATTAGTAATATCAAAAAGCATGAGAAATATTCTCAATAGAAGAATGTTTAAAGTTACTTATAATAAAAATTTTAAAGAAGTCATTTCTAATTGCCAACAAATAAAACGCGATGGACAAAATGGAACTTGGATTTCTAATGAAATGATTGACGCTTATTGCAAATTAAATGAAGAAGGAATTGCTAAATCTGTTGAGGTTTGGCAAGACGAAACTTTGGTTGGTGGTTTGTACGGAATTGATTTAGGAAAAGGAAATATATTTTGCGGAGAAAGTATGTTTTCTAAAGTTTCAAATGCATCAAAGGTTGCTTTTATCGCTTTAGCTTTATATTTGCAAAAAGAAAAGTACAAATTACTAGACTGTCAGGTTTATAATCCTCATTTAGAGAGTTTAGGTTGTCGTGAAATTGATCGCGAAGAGTTTATGTCCATTTTAAAAAGTAAATGAAAATGAGCACAGTTTACAATGTAAAAGAAATTTATATTTATCCAGTAAAAAGTTTGGCAGGCATTAGTTTAAAAAGTGCCAATGCAGAAGAAATGGGATTTGAAAATGACCGTCGCTGGATGCTTATTAACGCTGAAAATGTACATGTAACTCAAAGAGAATATCCAAAAATGAGTCAGTTTTATCCTGAAATTTCAGGAGATAAAATTAAAATTGTTTTTGAAGACGAAACTCACGAATTTTTAATTAGTGAACATCTTGAAAAATCAATCGATTCGCAAGTTTGGGACGATAAAAGTGAAGTTTTCGAAGTCAATAAAAATTCATCAAAATGGTTTAGCGATAAGTTAGGTTTTGAATGTAAACTCGTGAAAATCATTAAAAATGGCGACAGAAAACATGAAAGTTCTAAATTAAAAGAAACCTTCAATGTTAGCCTTGCCGACGGATATCCGTATTTATTAATCGGAACAGAAAGTCTTGATTTTTTGAATGAAAAGCTAGAAGAAAAAATCACAATTAAGAGGTTTCGTCCAAATATTGTTGTAAGTACAAAAAATGCTCACGAAGAAGATGATTTTAAAACTTTCAAGATTGGAGAAGTTCAATTTAAAAATATAAAGCCCTGCGGAAGATGTATTATGGTTAATAATGATCCGCAAAAAGGAATTGTAAAAAAAGAACCTCTTAAAACTTTAAGTAAATACAGAAATGTAGATAATTCGGTTTTATTTGGGACTAATATTGTGAGTTTAAATTCAGGGATTATTAGTGTGGGCGATGAATTAGTTTTTTAGAAATTCAATTTTGTGAAGTTCCAATTTAAAGTATTAAAAATTACCAATTCATTTTTTAATGAAGGCAATTCTAGAATCAATTTCAGTGTTTCGTGTGCCATCATATTTCCGATAATTCCAGGTAAAGTTCCTAAAACGCCATTCAGATTGCAATTAGGAACATCTTTAGGATCTGGCATTTCTGGAAATAAATCGCGAAGATTTTTACTTCCGTTATGATTGAAAACTGCTATTTGTCCTTCAAATCTTAAAATACTTCCATAAACTAAAGTCTTTTTTAATTTAACACAGGTATCATTTACCAAATAACGGGTCGAAAAATTATCGGAACCGTCTACAACAATATCAAATTGTTCTATAATTTCCGAAGCGTTTTCTGTCGTCAGTTTTTCATTAATGGCAACAGCTTCAATCAACGGATTTAGTTTTGAAACTACTTTTTGTGCGACAATAGCTTTAGGTTTTCCAATCTCATCTTCAGTATATAAAATCTGTCTATGCAGATTATGAATTTCAATGGTGTCAAAATCCATAATTCCGATAAAACCAACTCCAGCAGTAGCAATATATTGTAAAATCGGACAACCTAAACCGCCAGCTCCAATCACTAAAACCTTTGCTTTTTTTAGTTTTTCCTGACCTTCATCGCCAATTTCGGGAAGAATAGTTTGTCTGCCGTAACGCAGAAATTCTTGAATAATGCTCATTTTTTAATTTTAGATTGATGATTTTAGATTTTAGATTGGAATTTGGGATTTAAAATATTGTAATTTGTACCAAAACTTTTGTCCCAATCTTTCCAAACGGGTTCGTAGCCTTTATTTCTAATGATTTTTGAAATTTCTTCTGCCGAACGTTCGTCGCTGATCTCGAATTGTTCTAAAGATTGCGGATCGACAACATAACCGCCCGGATTTGTTTTAGAGCCTGCGCTCATGCTTGTAACACCAATTGGAATTATATTGTTTCTGAATTTTTCGTTTTCACGAGTTGAAATTGAAATTTCTAAATCTTCATTCCACAATCTGTAAGCGCAAATTAATTGTGTTAGGTCTTTATCGTCCATAATAAAATTAGGTTCGATTATGCCTTCAGCAGGGCGAAGACGAGGAAAAGAAACCGAATATTTAGTCTGCCAATATTTTTTTTGAAGATAATCTAAATGCAAGGCATTAAAAAAACTGTCGGTTCGCCAATCTTCCAAACCCAATAAAACGCCCAAACCAATTTTATGAATTCCGGCTGTGCCGATTCTGTCTGGAGTTTCTAATCTATAATCGAAATTTGATTTTTTACCTTTAGTATGGTATTTTTTGTAAACTTCCTGATGATAAGTTTCCTGATAAACTAAAACAGAATAAACTCCAGCATTATGTAAACGTTCATAATCTTCTAAAGAAAGTGGTTGGACTTCAACGGAAATAATCGAGAAATCGTTTTTAATCAAGTTAATCGCATTCAAAAAATAGTTGATGTTTACTGTATAATTCGCTTCGCCTGTAACAAGCAAAACATGATCAAAACCGATATTTTTTAAAGCTTCAGCTTCTAGTTTTATTTCTGAATCTGTTAATGTTTTCCTTTTGATTTTATTATCTAAACTAAATCCGCAGTACGTGCAGATGTTTTGGCATTCGTTGCTTAAATACAATGGAGCGTACATTTGGATTGTTTTTCCGAAACGTTTCTTGGTAATTTCATGGCATTTTTGTGCCATTTGTTCTAAATAATTTTGAGCAATAGGAGAGATCAAAATCAAAAAATCGTCGAGATTATATTTGGTTTTGGCCAAAGTTCGTTCGACATCTTTTGATGTTGTTTGGTATATTTTGGTTTGAATGTCATCCCAGTTATATTGTTCAAAAGTTGATTTGAATGTGTTCATTTGTTTTTGTTTTTTTAGCGCAAAGTGCGCTAAGAATACGCAAAGGACGCTAAGCTTTGAGTTCTTTTTTTTTTGCTTTAAAAGTTCGCCAAGCTTTGCGTGCTTTGCGAAAAAACCTTGCGAACTTTGCGTTTAAAATTAATCATACAGAAAAGAAGTCAATGGGCTAGAAGCCGAAGCAAAGTTCTGCTGATTAGCAATTCGGGCTTGAAAAGCTTTTCTTCCAGCAATAACAGCTTCTTTAAAAGCCTCAGCCATTAATTTCGGATTTCCTGCGACAGCTATTGCAGTATTAACCAAAACAGCATCGGCGCCTATTTCCATTGCTTTAGCGGCATCTGATGGCGCTCCGATTCCTGCGTCTACAATAACGGGAACATTACTTTGTTCAATTATTAGTTCAAGAAAATCAATGGTTTTTAAGCCTTTATTGCTTCCGATTGGAGAACCCAAAGGCATAACGGCAGCTGTTCCAGCGCTTTCAAGATGTTTGCATAAAACTGGATCAGCGTGAATGTAAGGCAGAACAATAAAACCAAGTTTTGCTAATTCTTCTGTCGCTTTTAAAGTTTCAATTGGATCGGGCATTAAATATTTTGGATCTGGATGAATCTCTAGTTTTACCCAATTGGTTTCTAAAGCTTCGCGAGCCAATTGTGCTGCAAAAACGGCCTCTTTAGCATTTCTAGCTCCAGATGTATTAGGTAGTAAATTGATGTTTGGATGTTTCAAATGTGATAAAATAGCATCTGTATCAGTTTCCAAATCAATACGTTTTAAAGCAACTGTTACCAATTCGCTTTCCGAAGCCAAAATAGCCTCTTCCATTTCTCTATTAGAACCAAATTTGCCCGTTCCTAAAAACAAACGAGATTTGAGGCTCTTATCTCCAATATTAAACAATGGCTTTTGCATATAATTTTTCGTTTAATTGTTGAATTAATATTTCCTTTTCGGTACTTTCTGTAATAATTCCTGAAATGGCAATTCCGTAAATTCCAGTTTCCATGAGTGGACTAACATCTCTTAAAGTGATGCCTCCTATGGCATAAACAGGAATTTCAATTTTATTCTTTTTCATTTTCTGTAGAATGTCAAAATAACCGGATAAACCCAAAATCGGACTCAGTTTTTCTTTAGTCGCAGTAAATCTAAAAGGCCCTAAACCAATATAATCGCAACCATTTTTTACATGATTTTCGATATCTTCAAATGTATTTGCCGTTCCTCCAATAATTTTTGTTGTGCCTAAAATCGCTCTTGCTTCGTCAATTTTGGTATCGGTTAATCCTAGATGGACACCATCTGCCGCAATTTGTTCGGCAAGATGTAAATCGTCGTTTACAATAAAATTAGCCAGATATTCTTCGCATAAAGATTTTACTCCTTCCGCCAAAGTAAAAGTGTCTTTGAACGATTGGTCTTTAAAACGCATTTGCACCCAGTTGCATCCAGCATCAAGAGCTTGATGAATATTATACAATTGTTCTTCAATAGTATTGCCTTGCGAGATGTATTGCAGTTTGTTATACATAATGGTATCCAATTAAGGTTGAGGTTGAATTAAGATAGTTTTCGATGTAGTTTTTAGCATTTTTGCAAGCTTCAGTTAAGGTCTGGTCCAGAGCTAAATTGGAAGCGATTGCTGATGAAAGAACACAGCCGGAACCATGTTTTTCAAAACATATTTTATTCGATGGAAGCAACTCCACAATTTTATCTTTTAGAAATAAAAGATCTGTACCAAGAGCGCTTGTATTATGTCCGCCTTTTAAAAGAATATTCGTTGAGATTTTATTTTCTTTTAAATAATCTTTTGAAATAATTCCAGGAAAAAGTATTTCGATTTCATTATAATTGGGCGTAATCAAATCAATTTTGGATATGATTTTATTCAAATCCAGATAATCTTTAATGTTAAGAAATTCAAATTTAGTAGTAGATTTTAAAACAGGATCCCAAACAATTTTCGTTGAAGGAGAAAAAAGTTTTACAGTTGAAACAATTCGATTCAAATCATGTAAAGAAGGCAGAATTCCGATTTTAACTACACTTATTTTATAATTTAAAAAAAGTGTTTCGATGGAACGAATAACAAAACTTAGATCTGTCCATTGAATCTCATAAAATTTATTCTCAGTTTGAATGGTATTTGCGGTTGAAATAGCAAAACCACTCACTTTATGCTGTTCAAAGGTTTTAATGTCGGCTAAAATACCAGCTCCACCAGATGGGTCTAAACCTGCGATTGTAAGTGCGAAAGGACGATCTTCTGACATGATTTAAATTCTTTTAAAGGATTTTTATTATTCCAAACAGCTCCAAGAAGTGCAATATCATCAAAACCATTTTCGAGTGTTTTTTGAATGTTTTCTGAATGAATTCCACCTAAAGCGACAATTTTTGTTTTATAATTTGTTCTTGATTTTATTTCTTTGAAAAGGTCTTTTTTAGGCGAATAATTTTCTTTTGAAATACTTTTAAAAACTGGACTTAAGAATGCATAATCAAAATTATTTTCTAAAGAATTAAAATCTTTTATAGAATGTGTTGAAGTCGATTTAGACCTACAAGGTTTTGAAAACCTTGCAGGATAATCTGTATCGTTTATTCTTTCTTTTTCAGAAAAATGAAATCTATTAATTCCAAAATCTTCTGCTAATTCATGATGATTGTGCAAAACCATTTTATCTCGAAATTCTAATTTAATTTGATGAAGAAATTGCGCCATTTCCAGTTCAGAAAAATCAGGTTTCCGAATATGAAGTAACGACAAACCTTCTTCTAATAAAGAGTGAAGAATTTGAATTTCATCTTCAATAAAAAAAGGATTTGTAATCACAATCATATCTTTCTTCTTGATTCTATTATCTTTTTACTTAAATATAAATCTCTTTCCCTTGTTCAATAAATTCTTCCGACTTCTCCTGCATTCCTTTTTCTGCAGCAGCGACATCTCTAATTTCTTGTGATATTTTCATAGAGCAGAATTTAGGCCCGCACATCGAACAAAAGTGTGCGACTTTTGCGCCGTCAGCAGGAAGAGTTTCGTCGTGAAATTCTCTTGCAGTATCTGGATCTAAGGCCAAGTTGAATTGATCTTCCCAACGAAATTCAAAACGTGCTTTGCTCAATGCATTATCGCGATATTGTGCTCCCGGATGACCTTTTGCCAAGTCGGCTGCATGAGCAGAGATTTTATAAGTGATGACGCCGTCTTTAACGTCTTTTTTATTTGGTAAACCTAAATGCTCTTTTGGAGTTACATAACATAACATGGCGCATCCGTACCATCCAATCATCGCGGCACCAATTGCAGAAGTAATATGGTCATAACCTGGCGCAATATCTGTTGTTAATGGGCCTAAAGTGTAAAATGGCGCTTCATGGCAATGTTCTAATTGTTTGTCCATGTTTTCTTTAATCATGTGCATTGGTACGTGACCAGGACCTTCGATAAAAACTTGAACATCATGTTTCCAAGCAATTTTAGTCAATTCGCCTAAAGTTTCTAATTCAGCAAATTGAGCAGCGTCATTAGCATCAGCAATCGAACCTGGACGCAAGCCATCTCCAAGAGAAAAAGCGACATCGTATTGTTTCATGATTTCGCAGATTTCTTCAAAATGAGTGTATAAAAAGTTTTCTTTATGATGAAATAAACACCATTTTGCCATGATTGATCCGCCTCTAGAAACGATTCCTGTAACACGATTAGCAGTTAGATGAATATAGCGAAGTAAAACTCCAGCGTGAATTGTAAAGTATGAAACACCTTGTTCGGCTTGTTCAATTAAAGTATCACGGAAAATTTCCCAAGTTAAATCTTCGGCAATTCCTTTTACTTTTTCCAAAGCCTGATAAATCGGAACGGTTCCAATTGGAACTGGAGAGTTTCGAATAATCCATTCTCTGGTTTCATGAATATTTTTTCCTGTAGAAAGATCCATAATGGTGTCGGCACCCCAACGGCAAGCCCAAACGGCTTTTTCAACTTCCTCTTCAATGCTCGAAGTCACCGCGCTATTTCCAATATTAGCATTAATTTTTACCAAGAAATTACGACCGACAATCATAGGTTCACTTTCTGGATGGTTGATATTGTTTGGAATAATGGCTCTTCCGCAAGCAACCTCAGAACGTACAAATTCAGGAGTGATTTTGTTTTTTGGTGTATTGGCACCAAAACTATTTCCGCCATGTTGACATTGCATAGCTTTAGTTTGTTCATTTAAAAGTTCAATTCTTTGGTTTTCACGGATTGCGATATATTCCATTTCTGGAGTAATTATTCCCTGTTTGGCGTAATATAACTGAGTTACGTTGGCGCCTTTTTTGGCACGTTTTGGTTGATGTAAATATTCAAATCGTAAATGATTCAGACTTTCATCTTTTAATCGGCTTTGTCCGTAATCGGAAGTTATTTCTTCTAAGATTTCAACATCATTTCGGTCAAGAATCCAACTTTCGCGTAGGCGTGGCAATCCTTTTCTAATATTAATTTCAATATTTGGATCAGTATATGCACCGGAGGTATCATAAACAGTTACGGGAGTATTTTTTTCAATTCCGCCGTTTGAAAGTTTGGTATCGCTTAATGCAATTTCTCGCATCGCCACTTTTATGGGATGAATTTCTCCATCGATATAAACCTTTTTAGAATTTGGAAATGGAGTTCTGGATATTTGTTCTTCTTTCATTTTTGTTGATTTTGTTTCAGGTTTGAAGTTTCAGGTTATGGACTGCAGCGAATCTATTCTCAATTTGTATGAATTGGAATTTGGAATTTTCTTTTTTGGAATTTCAAAAATTAACCGCCTTGAGTAGCGGAAATAATCAGAATTTCGTCAGTTTCTTGTATGAGGAATTCGTTCCAATTGGTTTTTGGAACAACAGTATTGTTAACAGCAACGGCGATTCCGTTTTGTTTGTGCGGAATTTCGAGATCGAGCAATGACTGAATGCTTAGCGATTCGGCATTGATTTTTTTTGTTTGTTGATTGATTTTTAGTTCCATTCCTTTTAGTTTTTGTGTATAGATACACGATAGGAATGGCTACAATAACGCATAGAAATGCGTTTAAGAAGTCATCTTACTTTTCCCTACGCTAGTATGAACTAGATCAGGTTCAGAGGGTAAAATCTCAGCCTACATGTTTGTAGACACCCCTAAAGTGTGAAGCAAATGTAATAAAAAATTTGTTTAAAAGTTTAAAGTTTCATGTTTCAAGTTTTGAAAACTGAAAATTGAGACTGAAAACTGAGACTGAGACTGAAAACTACTTAGCCCGAGTAAAGCAGTTTTCGACATGATCATTGACCATTCCTGTTGCTTGCATGTGAGCGTAAATAACGGTTGAACCTACAAATTTAAATCCGCGTTTTTTTAAATCTTTGCTGATTGCGTCAGAAATTGGAGTAGTGGCAGGTACGTCTTTTAATGTTTTTGGATTGTTGTCAATTGGTTTTCCGTCAACAAATTTCCAAATGTATTGAGAGAAAGTTCCAAACTCTTCTTGTATTTTCATAAAAGCCTGAGCGTTTGTAACTGCTGATCTTATTTTAAGTTTGTTACGAATTATTCCTGTATTTTGCAGCAATTCTTCGATTTTATCTTCAGAATAGTTGGCAACTTTTTTATAGTCGAAGTTGTCAAAAGCAGCTTTGAAATTTTCTCTTTTATTTAAAATGGTAATCCAACTTAAACCTGCTTGAAAAGTTTCCAATATTAAAAATTCGAAAATGGTAGGGTCGTCGTAGACTGGAGTTCCCCATTCTTCGTCATGATATTTTTTGTACAAATCACTAGCTGAACACCAGCCACATCTTATTGGTTCCATTTTATTATTTTTGGTCAACTTAAAAGTATAAAAAAAAGTCTCATTTCAAAATGAAGTGAGACTTAATATAATTAATTGTAATAATTTACTTTCTTGTAAACTCAGTTAGGGCATAAATACTATTATCATTTCCTTTAGTGATTTTTAATCTTAACGTTGTTTCATTTAATTTTAAAATCTCATAAGTAAATTCATTGTTTAGTATATCTTTAGTTTTTAAGATATTATCTGATTTTGACCATGTTCCGTCGTTATTGTATTCCTTACATTTTGAATTAGCATATTCATATTGTAATTCTTTGTAATTTCCATTTTCTAAAAATTCAATTTGGTCATTACTGCATCCGCCATCTGGACTTATTGTTAAAAGAAGTTCAGAACCATTTAAAATGTTTCCATGTTTTGTGAGTTCCCACTTGCCAATGATTGATGCTTTTGTTTCAGAGCTATTTTCGTCATTATCATTACTACTGCATGATGAAAGTAATAAACCAACTGAAACAAATAAAAGAGCTAACTTTTTGATTTTACTTATAAATTTATTGTTAAACAAGTTGCTAAAATACAAAGTATTTACATGTTAAAAAAATAAAAATGTAGGTTTATTTTTACTTTTATTTGTATTGTTGATATTCAGTTATTGATTTTGTGTATTTAACCATTTAATAAGTTATGTTGAAAAATTTGTTTATTTTCCAATTTTCCAGTGATAACCCTTTACGCTTGGTATGTAAGCTTTTGTTCCAATTATGATCAAATCGGTATAAATTTTCTTTTTGTATTTAATTCCAATAGCATTTCCAGAAGTGTACATTTTATTGGCTTCAAATTTGAATTTTATTTTGGCATCTTTAAATTTAGCATCAGAAATTGTTTCAATAAACCAAGTAGATTTCCATTTTATTTCAATTTCATCCTCAGCAGTTTTGGTAATGCTTTTGATGAGCTTTATTCCATCGGCAGGAACATCATGATTTTCTATAAGATCTTTTTGAGTTAAAGTTTCGCCAGTTTTCCATTCCGACATAAATTTTTTAAAAGAAGTAATTCCTAAAAACTTATCATTTTCGACTTCAGGTTTTGCAATGCTATCACTTAAGGTTGTTATGCTTTCGGTTTGAATTTCTTCTGTAGTAATTTTATCTACAATTGTGTTTTTATATTGTTTTACAGTTTCAATAGTGTTTTCTGAAATCGTTTCAATTTGGTTAGAAATCTTATCCGTAACTTCTAACATTTGTTTTTTAGCATTTTTGGAACAGCCTATAATACAACCTGTAGTAATTACTAAAAAGTATATTTTGTAATTTTTCATTATTGTAAATGGTCCTCGTTTTTTTGCAAATTGTCTTTATCCAAATATTTTTTAATTAAATGATGCCCTAAGTAAATAGCTGGAGTCAACAAAATTGCAATTGCCAATTTAAAAGTGTATCCGATTAAACCTGAAGAAATAAACGTATCAAAATCTATTTTTCCTGGAAGCCAAAAAGCAATTCCAAGTACAATGAACGAATCAAATAATTGCGAAATTACAGTAGAACCTGTCGCTCTAAGCCAAATTTTCTTTTCACCTGTTCTGTTCTTGAAAAACCAAAAAATCCAAACATCAATGAGCTGAGATGCCATAAAAGCAATTAAACTTCCCACAATGATCCACATACTTTGTCCGAATACCGCTTGAAATTGTTCGTCGTTTACAGGGCTAATTCCTTTTGCAGCAGGAATTGTAATGGCCATAAACAAAATCAGAAAAGCATAAGCAATCAAACAAGCAGTTATAAAAGAAAGTTTTTTTACTCCTTTTTCTCCAAAGTATTCATTGATTAAATCTGTTGTTAAAAATACAATTGGCCAAGGTAAAATTCCTATGCTCATTACAAAAGGTCCAATCTGAATTAATTTTCCTCCAATTAGTTCTGCTACAACAGCATTGGTGATAAATATTCCTGCTAGAATTACAAAAACAATCTCTTTTCTGGTCTTAAACATGTTTATTTAATAATTGATGTTTCAAATTTAAACTATTTCCTTTTTAACTGAAAGTGGTTTTTTGAATTTGCACTTTGGTCAAGTTAATAGTTAAAAATTATCCTTTAGTTTTCTTTTTAGTTATTTTTGGAACAATTACTAGTTCTATTATTAAATCAACTTAATGAGAATGAAAAAAATATTATCAATTTTTATCATGAGTACAACTTTTTTTGCGTCTAACGCACAAACAAATTCTGATAATCCTCTGCTGAAGAAATGGACAGGACCTTACGGAGGTGTTCCAGCTTTCAATGAGTATAAAGTATCAGATTTTAAACCAGCAATTGAATTTGCAATTCAGGAAAAACTTAATGAAGTAGATGCTATTGCCAATAGTACAAAACCAGCAACTTTCGATAATACAATTGTTGCTTTAGAGCGTTCAGGAAGTACAATCGAAAGAATTATGACGGTTTACGGGATTTATAGATCTAACTTAAGTAGTCCTGAATTCAGTGCGATTGATAGAGAAATGTCGCCTAAATTTTCTGAATTTAGCGACAAAATCAATCAGAATAAAAAATTATTTACTAGAATCGAAGCTGTTTATAATTCAAAAGATAAAAACAAGCTTACTGGAGAACAACAGCGTTTAATCTGGCTTTACTACACTAATTTTGTGCGCCAGGGAGCAAAATTAAACGACACAGACAAAGCAAAAGTTGCTGCTATTAATAAAGAATTGGCATCGCTTTTTACTCGTTTCAGTCAAAATTTATTGGCAGAAGAGCATAATCAATATTTAGCATTAAAAACGGAAAGTGATTTTGATGGTTTACCAACTGAGGTTAAAAACGCTGCAATTGCTGAAGCTAAAGAAAGAAAACTAGATGCAATGGGATGCATTGCGAATACTCGTTCGTCAATTGAGCCTTTTTTGACTTTTTCTACCCGTAGAGATTTAAGAGAAAAAGCGTTTGATATTTTTGTAAAGCGTGGAGATAATGGAAACGCTAATGATAATAACGCAACTTTAGTTTCTATTTTAGAATTAAGAGCTAAAAAAGCAAAACTTTTGGGTTATCCAACGTTTGCAGATTGGAGTTTGTCTAACAAAATGGCAAAAGATCCGCAGAAAACTTTAGATTTGATGATGTCTGTTTGGGAGCCTTCGGTAGAAAAAGTGCACCAAGATGTTGCTGAAATGCAAAAAATCGTTGATGCAGAAGGAGGGAAATTCAAAATTCAACCTTGGGATTATCGTTTCTATGCTGAAAAGGTTAGAAAAGCAAAATACGATTTAGATCAAAATGAGGTTAAACCTTATTTGCAATTAGAGAAACTTCGTGAAGGAATGTTCTGGGTTGCAGGAGAATTGTTCAATTTAGACTTTAAACAAGTTACAAATGTTCCGGTTTACCATCCTGATGTTCGTGTTTGGGAAGTGAGTAATAAAGTAACTGGTAAAACAGTCGGACTTTGGTATTTTGATCCTTATGCTCGTGCGGGAAAACGTTCTGGTGCATGGATGAATGCATACCGTAATCAACAGAGACTTGAAGGAGATGTTTTGACAATTGTTTCTAACAACTGTAATTTTGTTAAAGGAGCTCCAGGAGAACCAATTTTAATTTCTTGGGAAGATGCTTCGACTTTATTCCACGAATTTGGACACGCACTGCATGGCTTATGTTCCAATGTGACTTACCCAAGTTTAGCAGGAACTTCTGTAGCTAGAGATTATGTTGAGTTTCCATCTCAGTTATTGGAGCACTGGTTGTCAACTCCGGAAGTGTTAAATAAATTTGCGTTACATTATAAAACAAATCAGCCATTGCCTCAAGCTTTAGTTGACAGAATTGAAAAAGCATCAAATTTTGGAGAAGGTTTTTCTACTGTAGAAACCATTTCAAGCTCTTTAGTTGATATGAAGCTTCATTTAGCTACACAGCCTATTGATCCTCATAAATTTGAAAAAGAAACTTTAGATGCGCTTCATATGCCTTCAGAAATCGTAATGCGTCACCGTATTCCACAATTTGGACATATTTTCTCAAGTGATGGTTATGCTGCGGGTTATTATAGCTACTTATGGGCAGATGTTATCAATGCAGATGCATGGGAAGCTTTTACAGAAGGAAAAGGACCTTATGATAAAGAAGTGGCTAAAAGACTTTATGAAACTGTTTTTAGTGTAGGAAACACTATCGATCAGGAAAAAGCATATGAGAATTTTAGAGGAAGAGCTCCAAAATCTGATGCTTTAATGCGTGCAAGGAATTTCCCTATTAAGGATAAAAAATAGTAAGATGAAAATCTGATCAAAAACCTCGGATAATTATTTATTCGAGGTTTTTTTTATTGAAATGTATTTAAGCTAGAAGCTCATTAGTAGTTCTGAAAGGAACAAATTATATTGTAGAGCTGGACTTCAGTCCAGTTTTTTATATCGAAAATCAATAAAAAAGCCCGAATAAATTAATATTCGGGCTTTTGTTATATTGGAAATTTAGATTAACCTAAAGTTACTCTTTTGAAACCAGTGATTTCAACGTTGAATCCTTTAACATAATCACCAACTTTTTTACTATCATCTTTGATGAAGTTTTGATCTAAAAGAGCTTTCTCTTGATCTAAAGTAGTGTTATCAGAAATGAAACGTTGAACTTTTCCTGGAAGAATTTTGTCCCAGATTTGCTCTGGTTTTCCTTCAGCTTTTAATTCAGCTTTAGCATCTTCTTCTGCTTGTTTGATAACTTCAGGAGTTAATTGAGAGAAAGAGATGTATTTAGGAACATTTTTTAAAGTTTTTCCTAAACGTTTTGCTTCTTCATTGTCTTTTTCGATTACAGCAATACGAGCAGCAAGTTCAGACTCAACGAAAGCAGGATCAAAATCTTTGTAAGATAATGTGTCAGCTCCCATAGAAGCAACTTGCATAGAGATATCTTTTGTTAAAGCTTCAGCGTTTGCAACTGGAGCAGAAATTGCAGTTAAAGCAGCAATTTTGTTAACGTGAACATAAGATCCGACGAAAGCACCTTCTAAAATTTCGAAACCACCGATTTCGATTTTCTCACCGATAACACCAGTTTGCTCGATTAATTTCTCAGCAACTGTAATTCCATTGAAATCAGAAGCTAATAATTCTTCTTTAGTAGAGAAGTTGATCGCTTTTTCAACTAAATCTTTAGCTAAAGCAACGAACGCTTCATTTTTACCTACGAAGTCAGTTTCGCAGTTTAAAGTAAGGATAGCTCCTTTAGTGTTATCTGCATTGATAAAAGAAACAGCAGCTCCTTCAGAAGACTCACGGTCAGAACGGTTAGCAGCAACTTTTTGTCCTTTTTCTCTAAGGATTTGGATCGCTTTGTCGAAATCTCCTTCAGCTTCAACTAGGGCTTTTTTACAGTCCATCATTCCAGCACCTGTAGATTGTCTTAATTTATTTACGTCTGCAGCAGTAATTGTTGCCATAATATTTTAAGTTTTAATGTGTTTAAAAGTAAAAAATTCCAGCTTTTAAATCCCAAACTCCAATTTTAATAAATTATCAACATAACGTTTTTAATTCTGGTTGGATTTTGGAATTTAAAATTTGGAATTTAAATTTTGATTTATTCTTCAGTTGCAGGAGCAGCTTCAGCTTCAACAGCAGGAGCTTCTTCAGCAGCTTCAACTTCTTTTTCTGCACCTCTGTCAGATAGACCTTCGATTACAGCAGTAGTTACTAAAGATAAAATTTTGTCAATTGATTTAGAAGCGTCATCATTTGCAGGAATCACGTAATCAACCTCTCTTGGGTCAGAATTCGTATCAACCATTGCGAAAACTGGAATGTTTAATTTTTGAGCTTCTTTTATTGCGATGTGTTCAGCTTTGATATCTACTACGAACAATGCTGCAGGTAGTCTAGACATATCAGCAATTGAACCTAAGTTTTTCTCTAATTTAGCTCTAAGACGATCAACTTGTAAACGCTCTTTTTTAGAAAGTGTGTTGAAAGTACCATCTTTCTTCATTTTATCGATAGAAGACATTTTTTTAACTGCCTTTCTGATAGTTACGAAGTTAGTTAGCATTCCACCTGGCCATCTTTCAGTGATGTAAGGCATGTTTGCAGCTTTTGCTTTATCAGCAACGATGTCTTTAGCTTGTTTTTTGGTAGCTACGAATAAGATTTTTCTACCTGATGCAGCGATTTTTTTCAAAGCTTCGTTAGCTTCTTCAATTTTAGCTGCAGTTTTATATAGATTGATAATGTGAATACCATTACGCTCCATATAAATGTAAGGAGCCATGTTTGGATCCCATTTTCTAGTCATGTGTCCGAAGTGAACACCTGCTTCTAGTAATTCTTTTACTTCTATTTTGTTTGCCATTTTTGTACTAGTTTACGTTCTGTTGATTAGCAATGTATAAATGGCGATTTCTCTGGCTTTATACATTTAGATGCTAAACTATATCCTACCTCGATAGGAGAGCAACAATAACTGTGTTTTTTAATTTCAATAAATAATTGATAATGTCTTGTCCCATCTGAACAAGACAGGTAATATTAACGTTTAGAGAATTGGAATCTCTTACGAGCTTTCTTCTGACCGAATTTCTTACGTTCAACCATTCTTGGGTCTCTTGTTAATAAACCTTCTGGTTTAAGGATAGCTCTGTTTTCAGCGTTAACTTCACACATTACGCGTGCTAATGCCATTCTTACAGCTTCTGCCTGACCAGTTGTACCACCTCCGTAAACGTTTACTTTTACGTCAAAGTTACTAGCGTTTTCTGTCATAGAAAGCGGTTGTAAAACTTTGTATTGTAAAGTTGCAGTTGGAAAGTAAGTTGCGAATTCTTTTTTGTTTACAGTGATGTTTCCAGTTCCCTCAGAAACGTATACACGTGCAACAGCGGTTTTTCTTCTACCGATTTTGTGAATAACTCCCATTACTTAAGATCATTTAGGTTAACAGTTCTAGGTTTTTGAGCTCCGTGTTTGTGCTCAGCTCCTACAACAACATTTAGATTTCTAAAAAGTTCAGCACCTAATTTGTTTTTAGGTAACATACCTTTTACAGCTTTTTCTACTAATGCAGCTGGATTTTTAGCTTGTAATACTTTAGCAGTTAAAGTTCTTTGTCCTCCTGGGTAACCTGTATGACGCATGTAAATTTTGTCATTCATTTTTGTACCTGTAAGGTTAATTTTTTCTGAGTTGATAACAATTACGTTATCTCCACAGTCAACGTGCGGTGTGTAACTTGGCTTGTACTTACCTCTTAAGATCATTGCAACTTTAGAAGCAAGACGTCCTAAGTTATGACCTTCAGCGTCAACAACAATCCACTCTTTAGTTACAGTGGCTTTGCTAGCTGAAACTGTTTTGTAGCTTAATGCGTCCATAATATTATTTTAATTAAACATTCCATCCCCAATAAAGGGGATGCAAAAGTACAATTAATTATTTTAAAACCAAATACCTGAAAGAATATTTTATCTGCTGAAAATCAGGGGTTCTGTTTTTTAATTATTTGATGAATAAAAAAACCGTCTCCACAATAAAGTGAAGACGGTTAAATATTTACAAAAAAAGTGACTATACAATAAATATATTGGCAATATCAACTACTTGTTGTGTCGTAAGTGGTTCATCATAAGCTTCGGAGCCTGCCGCAGCACCAAAAGCGGTCGCAGTATTGAATCCTGCCTGAACAGTTACACCTTCACCATCATAAACAGCTTGTGTTGCCGCTGGCATACCTGCGCCTCTTTCTGAGTTGGATATCCATCCTTTTAAACCTCGCAATCTTCTAACTTCAGAAGCGTGACGTGCTTCAACAGAGTGAATTTGCAATGCAGCAGTTAATAAATCGGGTGTTGTAATCAAGTTGGCCGCTTGTCCTTTATAGGCTCTTACTCCTGTGTCTTCAAAAGCTTGTGCTAAAGCCAAAAACGTTGGGTAATCTCCAAAAGGGTTAAATGCACCTCCAACAGTAAAGTCAAAAGTTGGTTTTGGTACAAAGTTAGCGCTTGCTGAACCTCCTAAGCCTGCAATTAAGAATTTTACGTGATCTGATTCGTGTGCCGCAATTTGCTGGAATACTTTTAAATCGCGTCCACCATTTTCAGAAGCTGGAATAACGCCTGAATCTAAAGCCATCGCGTAAAATTCATTTTCAAGATATTCTAAAGTCAAGGCAAATTGCAAAGCCCCTATAGGAGTTGCTGGCGTGGCGGTTATGTCTTTAGCGAAAGCTTTATTGGTAAGAGCCGACAATCCGAAAGGAATTGAAGCTAAGGCTAAATTTTTTCCAATATTCCCAAACTGTGAAAAACTGTCTCTTCGAGAACCAGTACTATTCATTAAATTGTCATCAGTAAAGGATTCTATAAATTTTAAAATGTTCATAATTTCTAAGTTTTAGCGGTTAAGATTAAGGCAAGTATTTAGCTGTGAATTTTGTGGTAATAAAACCAGCAGCAATCGGCAGTATTTTAGACGGATCTTTTGCATCGTCTAAACCTGTTGACATATTTACAATATCATCTCCGGCAAAATCCTTAGAATTCGGATTAATCAAACTTCGTATAGCAGCAGCGTGTCTTGCTTCTACAGAAACAATTTTTCCTGCTAATAATAGATAGTCAGCTGTTTTAATTAATTTTCCTGCACCATTATAAGCAGCGACTCCAGTATCTTCTAATGCTTTTGCAGTAGCAAGAACTTCGGTACGACTATTAAAGTTTAAAGAACCATAATTAAAAGCTAAAGAAGGAAGTAATTGTGAGCTAGGATCTGGAAGTGCTCGATTTAAAGCAGCTTTAAAAAAATCTCTGTGAACGACTTCGTGGTGGTACAAGTCGGTTAGAACTTCGCGTTCAAGGCTGCTGAAAACAGTATTAAAACTACTGGCATTAACAACTTTGGTATAAAAGTCGGCTTCTAATTGTTCAAGAGCGTATGCGTAAGTTAAAACGCCAAAATCTCCAGAACCTAAATCGAAGACACCATTTCTAATTCCTGGAAGAGAAGTGTCTTCTGTATTATCATCGTTGTCATTGTCGCTGCATCCAGCTAAAACTAAACCTGCGGTAACTAATGTTAGTCCGCTGAGCTTAAGAAAGCTCCTTCTGCTATCCAGGGAAGGGTTAACTTCCTGAATTTTAACTTCGTTTTTCATAATGTAAGTTTTTTAATAGTTAACAACACTGGTTTAGTTCTTAGGTATTTAGTTATTAACGAAATTTTAGGAGATGCGGTTTCAGAAAAATCTGCTTTTTTGATTTTATTTCGAATAGAGGGCATAATTTGAAAGACTGATAGTTGTTTTTTGTTTTATTTTCGGTAATTCTACTATATTTGTATTAATTACATAAACTTTGTATAGATGAAAGCTAAAGCAACTCTAAAACAAATTGCGAAAGAACTAGGTGTTTCTGTGTCAACAGTGTCTAAAGCTCTGAATGACAGCCCGGAAATTAGTGAGCAAACGAAGGTTAAGATTAAAGAGTATGCCAAACTCAAAAATTATAAGCCGAATGTTATTGGTCTTAATTTAAAGAATCGTAAAACAAAAACGATTGGAGTAATTATTCCTAATATTTTAAATTCTTTCTTTGCGAAAGTTTTTAGCGGTATTGAGAAAGTTGCTGATAAAAAAGGATATAATGTAATTACGTGTATTTCGAATGAATCTCTAGAAAAAGAAGTTCATACGTTAGAAATGTTAAGTAACGGAACAATTGACGGATTCATTTTGTCAGTTTCTCAAGAAGCGCAAAAACTTCAAGATTACAATCATTTTTCTGAAATAATTAATGATGGAACGCCAATTGTAATGTTCGATCGTATTGCAGATGAAGTAGATTGTGATAAAGTTGTAGTTGATGATTTTGATTCTGCTATAAATTCTACTCAACATTTAATTGATTTAGGATGTAAAAATATTGCGTTGATTTCTTCTGTAGATAATATTAGTGTCGGAAGATTGAGAACAGAAGGGTATTTGAAAGCTTTAAAAGACAATAATATTCCTGTAAACGAAAAAATTATTCTTCGTACCGATTCTGAAGAAGATATGAAAGCTAAAATCGAAGGGATTTTTGATCATAAAATTGACGGAATTTTTGCTTTGGATGAAAATGACTCTGTGGCTGCTTTAAGAGTGAGTTTGAAAAAAGGATACAGAGTTCCAGAAGACATATCTATTATTGGTTTCGCAGACGGAATTTTAGCTTCAAGACGTTTATCGCCAAGTTTGACAACAGTAAGTCAGCATGGAGTTGAAATTGGAGAAGTAGCGGCAAAAAGATTAATTGAAAGATTAGAAGAACCGGAAGGAACGGTTTCAGAATATGAAACAATTGTTATTAAAACAAAATTGAAAGAAAGAGAGTCTACTAGAAAAGTTTAAATAAAAGAAAAACCCATCATAATTGATGGGTTTTTTGTTTAGCTTTCTTGTATAAATTTAATTAGATAAACAAAAAGAATGACAATTATAAGTGTGATTCTAAATGTTTTTTGTTGTTTAGCTTTTAGAATGTAGCCATCTTTTTTTAGTTCCCATGTAAATAGCAGTTCAAGCAATGTGCTTTTGGGTGTGAGTACGAAATCTGAGATTTGGTAACTCTTATTTGCCTTTCTTAAAATTTCTTCTGCTTCTTCTTTTTCAGCAGCTTTAATTGCATTTTCTATTTCTGAAGTATCAACATTTCTATTGGCTAATTCATGTTTTGCTAAATAAACGGCGTCACGATTCCATTTTTTTGGAGAACCAACGATATTTAAAAGTTCCTCTGTTGTTCTGCTTTTTATAGGAGGTTTGAAGTTATCTATCATTCTTGCTTTTTATAATTTTAAAATCTAAAATTCTATCAATGCGCTTCTAACCAATCTTTACCCATTCCTAATTCAACTTCCAACGGAACTGACATTTTAAAGGCATTTTCCATTTCGTGTTTAATCATAGGCTGGATTTTTTCGAGTTCATCTTTATGAACATCGAACACAAGCTCATCATGCACCTGAAGCAGCATTTTAGATTTCCAGTTTTCGTCACGAAGTTTTTTATGAATGTTAATCATCGCTATTTTAATCACATCGGCAGCACTTCCTTGAATTGGTGCGTTTACAGCATTTCGTTCGGCAGCACTTCTTACAACCGCGTTTGCAGAATTAATGTCTTTTAAATAACGACGACGGCCTAAAATAGTTTGTACATAACCTTTTTCACGAGCAAATTCGACTTGCTCAGAAATGTATGATTTTAATCTTGGATATGTTTTGTAGTAAGCATCAATCAAAGCGGCACTTTCGCTTCTTGATAGCGAAGTTTGACTACTTAAACCGAAAGCAGAAACACCATATATGATTCCGAAGTTTACGGTTTTAGCGTTGCTTCTTTGTTCACGAGAAACTTCTTCTAGCGCCACATTAAAAACTTTTGCAGCTGTAGCTTTGTGAATGTCTTCTCCGTCTTGGAAAGCTTTAATCATATTTTCTTCGCCACTTAAAGCGGCAATAATTCGTAATTCAATTTGCGAATAATCGGCAGAAATTAAAGTGTAATTTTCATCGCGAGCCACAAAAGCTTTACGAATTTGACGACCTCTTTCGGTACGAATCGGAATATTTTGCAAGTTCGGATTATTAGAACTTAAACGCCCAGTCGCAGCAACCGTCTGCATATAATCGGTATGAACGCGCTGTGTTTTTTTATCAACTTGTTCTGGTAAAGCCAAAATATAAGTGCTTTGCAGTTTTACCATTTGGCGCCAATCTAAAATCTGTTTTACAATCGGATTGTCATTTGCCAAATAAGTCAAAACTTCTTCGCCAGTTGCGTACTGACCCGTTTTGGTTTTCTTCTGTTTTGCTCCGCCAATTTTTAGTTTTTCGAATAAAATATCTCCTAATTGTTTTGGAGAAGCCAAATTGAATTTCTCGCCCGCAGTTTCGTATATTTTTTCTTCTAAAGATTTGATTTCAACTTCCATTTCCGAAGACATTGCTTTCAAGAAATCAACATCTAAACGAATACCTTCCGTTTCCATATCGGCTAAAACGCTTACTAACGGAATTTCGATTTCGTCGAAAAGCTTTTTGGTTTCGGTTTTGTCTAATTCGTTTGTAAAGATTTCTTTTAATTGTAAAGTAATATCGGCATCTTCGGCAGCATATTCTTTAATGTCTTCTAAAGGAACATCCCGCATAGAAAGCTGATTTTTTCCTTTTTTACCAATTAAAGTTTCAATAGATTTTGGAGAATATTTCAAATATGTTTCTGCCAAAATATCCATATTATGACGCATATCTGGATTAATCAAATAATGCGCAATCATGGTGTCAAAAAGCTTTCCTTTTACGGTTACGCCATAATTAGAAAGGATTTTTAAATCGTATTTTAAATTTTGTCCAATTTTCTCAATGTTTTCATTTTCAAAAAATGGAACAAATTTATTAATCAAAGTTTGAGCTTCTTCCTGACTTTCTGGAAACGGAACATAGAAAGCTTTTCCTTTTTCATAAGAAAAAGACATTCCGACCAATTCTGCATGGAGCGCATCAATTCCTGTTGTTTCAGTATCAAAACAAACAGAGGTCTGTTTTTCTAAATTTTGTAAAAGCAATCTAACTCCTAAATCACCTTGAACGGTCTGATAAGAATGCGCTGTGTTTTCTAAAGTATTATAGAATGAAGTCCTTTCAATTTCCGCATTTTCTCCATTTGTATTTCCTCCGCCAAAAAGATCAAATTGATCTTCATTCTTCGGCTGTGGTTTCTTGTATAATTTTGCGTCTGAAACTTCTGGAGCAGTAGTTTGAGTTCCATCTGTTTTAAACAGATTATCAAATTGTTCAGCCATTCTTCTAAATTCCAATTCTTGAAAAATAGCATCTGTTTTTTCAATATCTGGACGAGAAAGTTCGTAATCGTCTTCATTAAAAGTAACATCGCAATCACAGATAATGGTTGCTAGTTTTTTAGATAAAATACCTTTTTCTTTATTGGCTTCAATGTTTTCTTTCATTTTGCCTTTTAGTTTGTCCGTATTGGCTAAAAGGTTTTCCATAGTGCCATATTCTTTCAGGAATTTTTTAGCAGTAACTTCACCAACTCCTGGCAAACCTGGAATATTATCGACAGCATCGCCCATCATTCCAAGAAAATCGATTACTTGTTCAGGTCTTTCGATTTCAAATTTTGCTAGAACTTCAGGAATTCCCCAAATTTCGATTCCGTTACCCATACGGGCAGGTTTGTACATGAAAATATTCTCAGAAACCAATTGCGCAAAATCCTTATCAGGAGTTACCATAAAAACTTTGTAATTCTGTTTTTCGGCTTGTTTTGCGATGGTTCCAATTAAGTCATCAGCTTCACAACCTTCCACTTCAATAATCGGAATATGCATGGCTCTTAATAATTCTTGAATATAAGGAACTGCAATCTTGATAGCTTCTGGAGTTGCATCGCGATTGGCTTTGTATTCAACAAACATTTCGGTTCTTACATGGCTTCCGCCTTTATCAAAAGCTACGGCCAAATGATCTGGTTTTTCTCTTTTAATTACATCCAAAAGCGAGTTCATAAAACCCATAATTGCAGATGTATCCATTCCTTTAGAATTGATTCTCGGGTTTTTTATAAATGCATAATAACCACGAAAAATTAATGCATAAGCATCTAGAAGAAAAAGGCGTTTTTGAGTCGACATATAAAAAATATTAGTCTGTAAAAATAAACAATTGAGGTTTGAAAAATTAATCAAAAAAGAAAAATTTTACCATATAAGTTATATGAGTTCATTTTAGTGGAGGCGCACATTTTAGAGACGCACCGCAGTGCGTCTAAATTTTATACGCTCAATATTTAAATGAACTTATATAACTTATATGGTAGAAAAAAGACAAAGCGTTAATATCAAGTTAAAGTCTTTAATAATGGTGTTTTCTTCATTTTTTCTTCATTTTACGAAGGTAATTTTGACCTATAAATTAAAAGGTTATTAATTCTTAAATCTTAGAAATCATGAGAAATTTATTAATGTTACTAGTAGCAGTTTTAGGAACAAGTGCAATGGTTCAGGCATTTCCAGCAAAAACAGGAAAAGAAGTTGCAGCAAAAGAAGTAAAAGCAACTAAACATCCTAAACACAAATCTTCTAAAAAAGCCAAATCAGAAAAAACAGAAGCTAAAACAGAAGCCCCAAAAACAGAAACTGCAAAAATGAATAAATAGTATGTTTTTTGTTTTGTTTTCTGAAGAGTATTAAGAAAGCAAAACAGGAAGGATAATTATGAAGAATGCAGATGCGAAAAGCTGATAAAGAAATTTGTCAGCTTTTTTCGTTAATATTTTAATAACGCACAATTTGGCTTTTTATAAATGATTACTTTTAATTGTGCTTAAACACGTTTGGTTATGAATATTTTAATTGTAGAAGATAATCGAGAACTCGCAGTAGAAGTTTATGATTTTTTGTGTAATGCTGGATATATCTGTAAAATTGCGCATACCTGTGCCGATGCTTTAGAAGAATTTAATAGTAACGATTATGATGCAATGCTTCTAGATTTAGGACTTCCTGACGGCGATGGATTTGAGGTTTTGCAAACCGTTAGAAAAACAAAATCGAAAATGGCGGTTATCGTACTAACGGCAAGAGGCGAATTAGACGACAGAATTAACGGTCTTCATCTTGGCGCCGACGATTATTTGACCAAACCTTTTGCTTTAACTGAACTTAGTGCCAGATTATTTGCCGTTATCAGAAGAATACACGGTTTTACTTTGAACAATCTTACGATTAAT
The DNA here is from genome assembly GCF_014207905.1 of Flavobacterium notoginsengisoli. GTDB lineage: Bacteria > Bacteroidota > Bacteroidia > Flavobacteriales > Flavobacteriaceae > Flavobacterium > Flavobacterium notoginsengisoli_A. Next base: position 1,269,231 of record NZ_JACHLB010000001.1, read on the forward strand.
GGTTTTGTTTTGCAGCTTCAAGATTATAAAGTGAGTTTTAATGAACAGCCAATTAATTTAACCAAAAAAGAATTTGATATTTTTCAATATTTGGTTTTGAATAAAAATCGTGTAATTACGCGTCTTCAGCTTACAGAACATATTTGGGGAGATATTCTAGAAGTCAATTCCGATTCTAATTTTATCGATGTTCACGTTCGAAATCTTAGAAAAAAATTAGATAAACATGCACCTATAGACTGGTTTGAAACGGTTCGAAATGTTGGTTATCGTATAAACGAATAAAATAGTCTTGTGAAAATAAAACATCAATTAGCCATTTTTAACGCACTGACAAGATTGTTGGTCATTGTGATTTTGTGGCTGATGTTGCCGATTTTAGTTCAAAATGTCGTGTATCATCATATTAATAATAGTCTTCTCGAAAAAAAGAAGAAATTTATTGAACATCTTAATCAGGAAGAAATCAACGATTTCATAGAAAATCCAGATGATTCAACTGAAACTTTCTCTGAGTTCTCAACTCTTCATAGTGAATTTCTGGTTTTATCGCGTGTTCCAATAAAACCTCGTCAGAAGAAAACAACTTTTACAAACGAGTATCGTAAAATTGAAAATGAAGAAAGTGAATATCGAATTCTGAAACATCATTTTACTTATGAAGGAGAAGATTATCAGCTTGAAATTGGAAGTAGTTTAAGCGAAGTAAATGATTTGACTTTTGTCATTCGCTTTTTTATCCTCATTGTTTTTGTTGTAATTCTACTAATAACATTTTTAGCAGACACTTTTTATATAGAATATCTTCTTAAGCCATTTTATAAAATTATTGATACCAAAATCAGGCGTGTAAACGAACCAGAAACATTTGACCATACTCCAATAAAAGCCGCTTCTCGCGATTTTAGAGAATTGGACTTTGTTTTAAACCAAATGATGGATCGTATTGCAGAGGTTTTCAAAAAAGAAAAACAGTTTATTTCTAATGTTTCGCACGAACTTCTAACGCCAATTGCACTTCTAAAGAATAAACTAGAAAATTTATTGCAAAACGAATCTTTAGACGATAATGCTTTCGATAAAATAGCAGGTTCGCTCAAGACCTTAGATATGCTGAAAAAAATCATTAATAATTTATTGCTGATTTCTAGAATAGACAATAATCAATATGAAGCCAATGAGGAAATAAATCTTCGGGAAATTGTTGTCGATTTACAAGAAGATCTTCAAGATCGTATTGATGACAGAGAAATTCAGTTTGTGAATAAAATGGAAAACAGTTTTATCTTTTTAGGAAACAAAACGTTAATTCATATTTTGATTTATAATTTGGTTACAAATGCCATAAAATACAATAAACCTAACGGGAATATCATTATAGAAGATGGTTTTGTGGATGAACATTATTTTATACAAGTAAAAGATTCTGGAATCGGAATGGACGAATCGCAATTAGAAAAAATATTTAGCAGATTTGCCAGAATTAATTCCGATCAAGAAGGGCAGGGATTAGGGCTTGCAATTGCTCAGAGTATTGCTTCTTTCCATCATATTGAAATTAAAGTAGAATCTGAAATAGGAAAAGGAACTTCTTTTGTACTATGGTTTCAAAAGCTAATTAAAAGTTAAAATTTCCTGTAAGACTTTTTCTTCATTTTGTCTTCATTTTGCGATTATATCTTTGACTTATAAATAATGAAATAATAATAATCAATAAAATTTAAAGTCATGAAAAAATTAGCAATTTTAGCAGTAGCAGTTCTAGGAACATTCTCAATGGTAAACGCACAAACAACTCCAGCGGCAGCGCCAGCAAAAGAAGTAAAAGTGGCTAAACACGATAAAAAAGGAAATAAAAAAGCTAAAGGAGAGAAAAAAGCAGAAGCTGTAAAAGCAGAAGCTCCAAAAGCAAAATAAAATAGCATAAATGCTGAAGATTAAATAGTTTTAAAAAGGTTGGTAGGTGAAAAAGCCGAAAGAGTCTTCTTTCGGCTTTTTCTATTTAATAGCGTTAAATTTTTTATAATGAAAAGCAAAAGCATTTTCTTTCTTTGTTACTTTTGCTTAAAACTATAACAAATGATCCTTCGTTTTGTAATTCTATGCGCTCTTTTTTTATTTATTGAGTTCTATTCTTATCAAGCTTTCCGAACTTTAATTAAAGTAAGATGGGCTTTAATAAGTTATCAAGTTATAAGCTTACTGCTTTTACTTTTTATCATATATTCTTTTACGCAATTTGACCGATCTGTTGGACAAACCAAACAGACCATGTTTACTATGGGTTTAATGTTGCTGGTTTACGTACCCAAAATCGTACTTACGTTGGTGATGTTTGGTGAGGATATTTTTAGAATAGGGGCAAGTATTTTAAATTATTTCATTTATAATACTCCAAGAAAAGAAATGATGCCAGATAGAAGAAAATTTGTAAGTCAGATTGCTTTGGGCTTGGCGGCGATTCCTTTTCTATCCTTGATTTATGGAATTTTTGAAGGAAAATATAATTTCAAGGTTTTTAAACAGACTATATTTTTTCCTGATCTTCCAGATGCTTTTGATGGTTTCAAAATTACCCAAATTTCAGATGTTCATAGTGGCAGTTTTGATAATCATGAAAAAATAAATTACGCGATTGATCTGATAAACCAGCAGGATTCGGATTTGATTTTGTTTACAGGAGATATTGTAAATACACATGCTAAAGAAATGCATCCTTGGCTAGAAACTTTCAATAGAATAAAAGATTATAAATACGGAAAGTTTGCCGTTTTAGGAAATCACGATTACGGCGAATATGTAACTTGGCCTTCTGAAAAAGAAAAAGATGAAAATTTTAAGGCTATTAAAAATTTATATGACCAGATTGGTTTCAAATTAATGTTGAATGAACATACGTATATTCAAAAAGGCGCAGATAAAATCGCTCTTATTGGAGTAGAAAACTGGGGTGTAAATTTTAAGAAAGCTGGAGATTTAAACAAAGCCTCAGAAAATGTGCATCAAGATGATTTTAAAATTTTGATGAGCCATGATCCAAGTCATTGGGATGCTGAAATTAAAGAACACCCAAAGAATTTTCATCTGACTTTTGCAGGACATACACACGGAATGCAATTCGGAATCGAAATTCCAGGATATTTCAAATGGAGTTTAGCGCAATATATCTATAAACAATGGGCAGGATTGTACGAAAACCTCGGAAGATACGTTTATGTTAACCGCGGATTTGGTTTTCATGCTTATCCAGGGCGCGTTGGAATTATGCCAGAAATAACGGTTATTGAACTAAAAAAGGGCCGTAATGTCGCTTAATTCGTTAAAAATGCTAAATTTGTATTATATTTAATTCTATTAATAGATTTAAAAACTTAAAATTTTTGGTTTTATGTCAAAATTTGGAGAACTAATAAATGCTCAAGTTCCAGTGTTAATTGATTTTTACACCGATTGGAATGAATCTTCAGTTTCTATGCATCCTGTAATTAAGGATGTTGCGGCTGCGCTTGGCGATAAAGCCAAAGTGATCAAAATTGATGTAGATAAAAATCAGGAACTGGCAGAAGCACTTCGTATAAAGGGACTTCCAACTTTAATGATTTATAAAGATGGACAAATGATCTGGAGACAATCTGGAGAACTTGACGCGAATACTATAATCGGAATTGTTCAAGATCAATTCAACGTTTAAATAACTTCTCTTTGTGATGTTATTTAATGAATAATGTCAAACTTATATCCATTTTCTTTTAAAAAATGAAGCGTTCTAGGTAAAGCAAATCTCAAATTTGGAGAAGCCTTGATACTGTCATGAAAAACAATTACACTGCCTGATTTTACATTTTTGGTTACATTTTCCAGACATTTTTCAGGGGTGATGCTTTGATCAAAATCAGCGCTCAAAACATCCCACATTACTATTTTATAGCCTAATTTTCTAAGGACTTTAGATTGTGCTTTTTTGATTTTTCCATACGGAGGACGAAATAATAAACGGCGTGGTGCTTTTTCTTGTTCGTCTAGAACTTCAGCGCAGTTTTTTACGTTTTCGATATAATCATTCGTGTGGATTTTCCATCCATTAACATGATTCATTGTGTGGTTGCCAATAGAGTGGCCTTCTGTAATTAGTTTTTCGAATAAGGCCAAATTGGCTTTAATGTTTTTTCCGATGCAGAAAAAGGTAGCTTTTGCATCAAATTTTTTCAATTCTGATAAAACCCAATCTGTGATTTCTGGAGTTGGGCCATCATCAAATGTTAGGTATATTTTCTTTTCGTTGTTAGGAATGTCCCAACAATATTTAGAAAATACCCTTTTAATGAATGAATTCGTTTTTACCCAATAAAAGCCCATCTTGAGTTGAGTTTAATTATATGTATAAAATTAAAAAATGCAGCGCTATTTATCAAACAGTGCTGCATTTTTTTAATTGTTAAAAATTTCGTATATTATTCTTTTTCACGTCCAAAACGCTCAAAAACATTTACATAAGTATTAAATGTTGCTTTGTGTTTGTTGTAAAAAGCATTGTCTTTGTTTTCTTGCATTACGTGCAATAAACTTCTGTAGCGCTCAATATCTGTGATAATATCAATTGCCAAATCAGATTGATCAGAAGGAGTTAGCGTGCCGTAATAGTTTAGGTTTTCGTTATACTTCTTAACTAATTTGTTTAACAAATCTTGAGCTTTAGCAGTTTCTCCAACTTTGTAATATCCATCCGCAAAAGGTTCAACTAGAGAATAATAGCCATATTTGTCTAAAGGCAGTTTTGTCATCGCTAAATTAATTACGTTTTTAGCTTTGTCGATTTTACCTTCTTCAATAAGTTGATTCATTAATCTAGAAAGATTGGTACGGTACGTAATACTGTTTCTTCTTGTTTCTGGATCGTGATAGATGTTGCCATTGCTATTTCCCCAATCCCATTTCATTACAATATTGTACATTTTTTCAGAATCAATTTGTCCCATATCTAACGGACCTCCATCTTTAGAAGGAGTAGTTTTTACAGGAACCAGTTTGTAAACCATTCCATCTAACTGTAAATAGTCTTTTAACCATAAATAATCTTCATCGTCAAATGCACCTCCGCTAAAATAAATCGGTCTTTTCCAATTATTATTAGCCAAGATATCCAACATCATCAAACGGTTTTTGTATAAAGCACTTCCTTTAATATCAATATCTAAATAAGGAACAATAGAATCGTTGTATTTAGGATTAACAATTTTGTTTTGAATGATAACGTTTTTGTCAACATTCACTCTAATTTTATTTGTTGGATAAAAGTGAATAGTTTGCCCATTTTGTAAACCAACTGTCGATTTTGGGTTTTTAATAAAATCGATAAAATCTTTGATGTTCCAACGAGTATCAATTTTCTGAATATAAGCTGTGTAATCCAAATTATCTCCAACATACTGTTTATGTTCAAAAGAAATAGGAAGTGGATTAGATTCGTATGATTTCGCTTTCATCTGATCGATATACCAATCAGTCATAAATAAACTAGTATTTACAATCTTAACATCAGTTCTAAAATGCTCAATTTCCTGTGCATACCAAAGCGGGAACGTGTCATTATCTCCAATTGTAAAAAGAATAGCGTCTTTGTCACAAGAGCTTAAATAAGCTTTTGCCATTGCAACAGCCGTGTATCTGCCAGATCTATCGTGATCATCCCAGTTTTGAGAAGCCATAAGAACAGGAGCAGCTAATAAACTTCCTGCAATAATAACTGGTCCAGCAATTTTTGGAGCGACATATTTTTGGAAGCTTTCATATAAAGAATAAACTCCAAAACCAATCCAGATTGCAAAGACGTAGAAGGAACCTACAAGTGCGTAGTCTCTTTCACGAGGCTCAAAAGGTCTTTCGTTAAGGTATATTTTTAATGCGATTCCTGTGAATAAAAATAAAGCCAAAAGTACATAGAAGCTTTTAAGGTCTTTATTGGCGTGATACATTAAACCAATTAAACCTAAAATAAATGGAAGGAAATAATATGCATTTCTTCCTTTGTTGTTTAATACATCTGATGGCAAATTATCTTGAGAACCTAAATGAATTGAATCTAAAGCCTTGATGCCGCTGATCCAGTTTCCGTCTAGATTGTCATATTTACCTTGAATATCGTTCTGACGCCCAACAAAATTCCACATCAAATATCTCCAGTACATGTAACCGAATTGATATTCAAACATAAAACCAAAATTATCTGCAGCAGAAGGCTTTTCGATAATTAAATAATCTTTATAACTGCTTAAAAATTTAACATAACCTTCGTTATCAATTTGTTTTTGAGCGTATGCTTTTCTGAATTCTGAAACCGTTTTTTCAACTTCATTACGCAATTGAGCAGTCGCTTTATTGTACTCGTCTTCACTTAATTGGCTTGCGTCAATTCCATATTTTGCCAATTCTTCATCATAATCATAATTTGGGTTGATTTTGAATTTAGGAGGATTTGTAAAGTTGATGTAGTTCTGAATATGAGCTGTTTCAGTGCTCCATAAGCGAGGCAAAAATGTCTTTTGGTTGTCATCAGAATTCTGCTCTGCATTTTTATAGTTATTGGTAATAACGTATTTGCCAGTTTTATAATCTCTTTCGTAGTTTGGTTTTTTGTCTAAATATGGCGTTTTTGCATCAAGTCCTGCATAAACCTCAGTATATTGTGGTCCATAAAATAATGGATTTGCACCATATTGTTCACGATTATAATAAGCTAAAACTTCTGAAGCATCCGAAGGTTTATTTTCGTTAATAACTGTATTGGCATTTGCACGAACTGGTAGCATTAACCAAGTTGAGAAACCAATCAGAATGAATAAAATACATAATATAATAGTGTTGTAAAATATTAAGCCTTTTTGTTTGGTGTATTTTAATCCAAAATAGAAGAAAGCAATAAATACTAAAGCAACAAATATAGTTCCTGAATTAAAAGGTAATCCCATGCTATTTACCATGAATATTTCAGTTTTTCCGAAAAATGCCATGGTTAAAGGAAGAAGTAAAATGAAAATGAACAATAGAATTCCAACAACAACAAGGTTAGCAATTATAAAATTCTTTATTGTAACTTTTTCATAGTGTTTGAAATAGTATAAAAAACCAATTGATGGAATGGTTAAAAGAGCCATAAAGTGAACTCCAAATGAAAGTCCCACAACCAAAGAAATAATAAGAAGCCATTTATTTCCTTTTGGTTTGTCCATATCTTGCTCCCAACGTAAACCAAGCCAGAAAAGCAATGCAATTAATAAAGATGCCATTGCATAAACTTCGGCTTCAACTGCGTTAAACCAGAAGCTGTCAGAAAATGTATAGGCCAAAGCACCAACAAATGAACTTCCCAAGATAACAATCGAGTTATTTTGGTCAATCTCTGCAAAACGAGCTACAATCTTTTTCAAAATCATAGAAGAAGACCAGAACATAAATAATATGGTAAATGCGCTAGAAAAAACAGACATCATATTAACCATAAGAGCAACATGTTGAGCATCTATTGCAAACATTGCGAAAAATGCACCCATCATTTGAAAAAGTGGAGCTCCCGGTGGGTGACCTACTTCAAGTTTGGCTGCGGTAGCAATATATTCTCCGCAATCCCAAAAGCTCATTGTAGGTTCAACTGTTAATGTGTAGGTAATTAAAGCGATTGCAAATGCAAACCAACCAATAATTGTATTCCATTTATTGAAATTGAATTGTGCCATATTTAGGTGTTAAAAATTTGAAAGTTTTCTATCCTACAAAGAAAATGTTTTTTTATGTAAAGAATCGAGCATTAACAAAAAATTCTATAAAACTATATTTAAAAAGTAATTTGTTGTGTATGAGTTGCTTCTGAGGTTACGAAAAGTTTTGAAATGAAAAAAAACTAAAAAAGTGATTTTTTTTAGTTAAAAAGTTTGCGAAAACTAAATAAAGCCTTAAATTTGCACTCGCTTTACAGCACTGCTGGTCTATGGTGTAATGGTAACACTACGGTTTTTGGTGCCGTCTTTCTAGGTTCGAGTCCTAGTAGACCAACATAAAAAGTCTCTCAGAAATGAGAGACTTTTTTTTATGCAAAAAAAGTTGTTTTAAAATTTGCATAAACTAAATAAAGTTTTAATTTTGCACCCGCTTTACAGCACTGCTGGTCTATGGTGTAATGGTAACACTACGGTTTTTGGTGCCGTCTTTCTAGGTTCGAGTCCTAGTAGACCAACATAAAAAGCCTCTCAGAAATGAGAGGCTTTTTTTATGCTCTGAATTCAGATGTATTTTCTTTTTTTAACGCAAAGAACGCTAAGGTATAATCAAAGAAGTTTGTCTAATAAGAACGTGAAGTTCGCAAAGCTTTGTCAATTATGGACTTTGTTGATTTTGTGTTTTAAATATGGCCCGTGGTTTCAACCACGGGAAACGTATTTTTGATTTAAAGAAGAAGGAACGATTCCGAATTTCTTTTTAAATGAAAATGAAAAATGAGATAAGTCTTCAAAGCCGACTCCTATGTAGACTTCGGAAGGTAGTTTTCCTTGGCTGATTAAATAATATGCTTCTTGCAGTCTTTTGTTTAAAAGCCATTTTCCTGGAGTTTCCTGAAACACTTTCTGAAAATCTCTTTTGAATGTGGCTAAGCTTCGACCTGTTAAATAGGCAAATCGATGCATTTGTACATTGAAATGAAAATTTTTGTTCATAAAAGCTTCCAAATCAATTTTGCCGGGCTCATTAAAATCAAATAAAATGTCTTTTAGCTCTGGATTGACTTTTAATAAAAGATGGACGGCTTCTTTTATTTTTAAATTAAATAAAGCTTCGTTGCTTTCCTGTTCAACTTCGAGATAAGATAATAGCGATTCCATGAAAGAATGGTAAAGCGGATTCGGAGATAAAGAAAACATTGCTTCGGAATCGGTCTTTTTGCTGGCGGTATAGTTGTATTCTTTACTGATTTCGCGTAGAATTTCTTGATCTAAAAAAAGAGAAATGGTTTTAAATTCTCCTCCATCAGGCGGTATTTTAGTAAATTTTGCTAAATGATTTCTTCTGCTAAAACGAAAATCTCCTGGTTTGGAATGAAAAGTGTTTTTGTTGTCAGAAGCAATCATTTCTCCAGAAATCTGGTAACTAAAAACATGTTCAGGTATAAAATGTTCTCCTTCTCGGCTGCGAGAATAGTAGCAGGAGTAAAGAATTTTTGGTTTTGTATTGGTTTTTGTACTCATATCGTAAAGTTACTAAAAGATCCGGAAAATCTTTTTGAGAAAAGACTTCCGTATCTACAGAATTATTTTTGTTGAATTAACGCTTTAGGTTCTAAATAAGCTTCAAGCCCTAATTCTCCAAATTCACGGCCAATTCCAGATTGTTTAAATCCTCCAAAAGGAGCCATCGGATCGTGACTAATTCCATTTATTTGAACTCTTCCTGCATTAATTTGTGAAGAGACACGGTGAGCTCTTTCCGCGTCGGCAGAGCTTACATAGGCTTGTAGTCCGTATGTAGTGTCGTTGGCAATTTCAATTGCTTCTTCTTCTGTTTTGTAGGTAATGATGGATAAAACAGGTCCAAATATTTCTTCTTGAGCAATTCTCATTTTGTTATTTACATTGATGAAAACGGTTGGTTTTACGAAATTTCCCTTTTCTAAACCTTCTGGTTTTCCTAATCCGCCGGTTAAAATTTCTGCACCTTCGTTAATTCCAATTTTAATATAATCTTGAACGCGATTAAATTGTTTTGCGCTTACCATTGGTCCGACTGCGGTGTTTGGATTTCTTGGGTCGCCTACAATTGTATTTGAAAGGACTTCTTTAATGATGGTTTTGGTTTCTTCTAATTTGTTTTCTGGAACTAATAATCTTGTTCCTGCAATACAAGCTTGTCCGCTATTCATAAATGCGGCGATAACTGCAAGTGGAATTGCTTTAGAAAAGTCAGTATCATCTAAAATAATATTCGGAGATTTTCCTCCAAGTTCCAGTGTGACACGTTTCATCGTGTTCACGGCTTCTTTCGCAATGATTTTTCCAACGTTTGTTGAGCCTGTAAATGATATTTTGGCAATATCGGGATTGCGGCTTATTTCGCTGCCGACTACTTCGCCTAAACCATTTACAATATTAAAAACGCCTTTTGGAAGATTGGCTTCATGTAAGCATTCTGTGATTAATTGTGTTTGTTGAGCACTCATTTCGCTTGGTTTAATTACAACTGTACATCCAGCGGCAATTGCGGTTGAAAGTTTACTGCAGATAAAACCATTGCTAGAATTCCAAGGAATAATGATTCCGACAACGCCAATTGGAGTCATTTGAACTTCTGATTCTCCCATTGTTTTGGTGAAATCGTAAGTTTCTAGTAGTTGAATCGCAGAGTCAAAACTCTTTTGCATGTAAATGAAGCTATTGGATGCGAATTGAAATGTTCCTCCGTATTCTTCTGTTACAACATTTATAAAATCATCTTTTCTTTTTTCAATTGCTGTTTTGATGTTTTTAAGAAATTGAATTCTTTCTTCTGCTGTAGTTTTTGAAAAAGTTTTAAAAGCGATTTTGGCTGCGTCAATTGCTTTTTGAGTGTCTTCAGTGTTTCCTAAAAGTACTTTTCCTAATTTTTTATTTGTTGTGGGGCTGATAAGGTCAAAATATTCTGTTCCTTTTGGAGTAACAAACTCTCCATTAATGTAAATTTTGTCTATTGTTTTCATGTTGTAAGTTTTAATGAATTTTTATTTGACAAATTTCTTTAATAAATGGAGGTTTGACTTTGTTGAAAAGCTCAATTTTACTTTGTTGAAAAGCTCATTTTGCTAATAAAAAAAGCCTCTCGTTTGAGAAGCTTTTTATTTGTGTTATAATTGTATAGCTCTTATATCTTTAGTGTGATAACCGGTCTAACGGCATGATTAACTAATCCTTCACTTATGCTTCCGTTAAAGAAATGAGCGAATCCGGTTCTGCCGTGTGTGCACATTCCAATGATGTCAGCATTTATTTTATTAGAAAAATTAATAATTCCTTTTTCAATATTAGTGTCGTTATAAATTTGAGTAGTGTAATTGCTAATGTTGAAATGAGATGCAAAATCATTCATTGCTTTTTCGGCAATGTGAGTAGGTTTGAAACTGTTTGGTGTGCAAATGTTTACTAAGTGTAGTTTTGAATCAAATAATTTGGTGAAGTTTAAAAGTTTTTCAAAAGGTTTTTTTGCTTCTTCTGAAAAATCAGATGCAAAAACAATATTAGCAGCGTCGAAATTTGAAATGTTTTTCTTGATGATTAAAACGGGAATTTCAGAATTTCGAACAACTTTTTCAGTATTAGAGCCAATTAACAATTCCTCAATGCCAGAAGATCCATGTGATCCCATTATGATTAGATCGACTTCATAATCTTTGCTTATTTGTGTAATGCCGTGTATTGGTTTGTCCATTTTTACAACTTCGGTTATCGATATTCCGTCAAGGTAAGATCTTGAAGAAACTTCGTCTAGCATTTCGTTTGCTTTTTTCATGAAAAGCATAGTTTCAGGAATACTGATTCCGCCCATGATGGCATCGTTGGATTGATGCGGTAATTCGAGCATGTGTAGTATGATGATCTCAGAATTATTTTTTTTTGCAATTTGGGAGGCAACTTTTAAAGCATCTTCTGCATGTTCTGAGAAGTCGGTAGGTACTAAAATTCGTTTCATAATTTTGAAGTTAATTATATGAATAATTCTCTATTTTAATGCTCTTATAAAGGTAAGAAATATTTTTAGAGCAATCAATTTATTTGATTTATAAAAAAAACACTATATTTGCACAGTTATTTATTAAAATCTAAATAATGAGGGGACTAAGTGTCCCCTCTTTTTATAAAATTATGACATTCAAAGAAAAAGTAAACGGATTAATTACAGAAGCTCTTCTGGAAAAGCCATCAATCTTTTTGATTGATTTGGCAGTTTCGGATTCTTTCAAAATTAGTGTTGGTTTAGACGGAGATAATGGAGTGGCACTGCAGGATTGTATCGATATTAGTCGCGCAATCGAGAATAATCTAGATCGTGAAGAACAGGATTTTTCGCTTGAAGTAGCGTCAGTTGGAATAGGGTCGCCTTTGAAATTGATAAGACAATACAAGAAAAATATTGGTAGAACGCTGATTGTTACTACAAATACTGAAAAAATTGAAGCAGAATTGATAGAAGCTAACGATGTTTTTATAATTTTGTCTTGGAAAGCAAGGGAACCGAAAAAAGTAGGAAAAGGAAAAGAAACAGTTCAAAAGGAGCAACAAATACCTTATACAGAAATTAAAGAGGCAGTTGTTACAGTAACATTTTAATTTTAATTAAAGAATTCGCATGGAAAATTTAGCATTAATCGATTCATTCTCAGAGTTTAAAGATAATAAACTTATTGATCGTGTAACGCTTATGGCAATTTTAGAGGATGTGTTTAGAAATGCATTGAAGAAAAAATACGGATCTGATGATAACTTCGATATTATTATAAATCCTGATAAAGGAGATATGGAGATATGGAGAAGAAGAGTAATCGTTGCTGATGAAGATCTGGATTTTGAAAACGAAGAAATTACCTTGACCGAAGCAAGAATGATTGAGGCGGATTTTGAAATTGGCGAAGAAGTCTCTGAAGAAGTTAAATTGATTGATTTAGGAAGAAGAGCTATTTTGGCACTTCGTCAAAACTTAATATCTAAAATTCACGAACACGATAATACTAATCTTTACAAACAATTTAAAGATATTATCGGTGATATTTATACAGCAGAAGTACATCACGTACGTCCGAGAGTAGTTATCTTAGTAGATGACGAAGGAAACGAAATTGTACTTCCAAAAGAAAAACAAATTCCGTCAGATTTCTTCCGTAAAGGAGATAATGTACGTGGAATTATTGAAAGCGTAGAATTAAAAGGAAATAAACCTCAAATTATCATGTCTAGAACTTCTGAGAAGTTTTTAGAAAAATTATTTGAACAAGAAATTCCAGAGGTTTTCGACGGACTAATTACAGTTAAAAATGTCGTTCGTATTCCAGGTGAAAAAGCAAAAGTAGCTGTAGATTCTTATGATGATAGAATTGATCCAGTTGGAGCTTGTGTGGGAATGAAAGGTTCTCGTATTCACGGAATTGTACGCGAATTAGGAAATGAAAATATTGATGTAATCAATTATACAAACAATATTCAATTATTTATTACAAGAGCTTTAAGCCCTGCTAAAGTTTCTTCAATCAAAATTGATGAAGATAACAAACGTGCTGAAGTATTCTTGAAATTAGAAGAGGTTTCTAAAGCAATCGGTAGAGGTGGTCACAATATCAAATTAGCTGGTCAATTGACAGGTTATGAGTTAGATGTTATTCGTGAAGGAGATGTTGCCGGTACTGTTGCAGATGAAGACGATGTTGAATTAACAGAGTTCTCAGATGAGATCGAAGAGTGGGTAATTGAAGAGTTTGCAAAAATCGGTTTGGATACTGCAAAAAGTATCTTGAAACACGATGTAGAAGATTTAGTAAGAAGAACAGATTTAGAAGAGGAAACTATTCTAGATGTTATGAAAATACTAAAAGAAGAGTTTGATAGTTAGTCAATAGCTGAACATCTGCTCTAACAACACAACGAAAAAGGTAATAATAAAAAGGTTATATGTCTGAAGAGAGAGTAATAAGAATAAACAAGGTTTTAAGGGAATTAAATATTTCGTTAGAAAGAGCTGTAGATTATCTAAAAGATAAAGGAATTGCTATTGATGCAAATCCAAATGCAAAAATTTCTGATAGCGAATTTAATATCCTTCAAAGCCAATTTGCGGGCGATAAGGGGAATAAAGAGGCTTCTAAAGAGGTTGGAGAAGAGAAAAGAAAAGAAAAAGAAGCATTACGTGTAGAACGTGAGAAAGAGATTGAAGACAAACGCAGACAAGAAGAAGAGCGTCAAAAACAGCAAGAAATAATTAAAGCGAGAGCGGTTGTTTCAGGGCCTGTGCAAGTTGGAAAAATTGACTTAAATCCAAAAAAACCTGCGATTACTCCTTCTGAGGAAACAGTTAAAGCTGAAGAGCCAAAAGCTGTTGTTGCACCTGTGCAGCCAGAAAAACCTGTTCAAAATGAAACAGTAAAACCGGAGCCAGTTGTAACTCCGCCAGTTTCTGAGACTAAAAAAGAAGAGCCTGTTATTACTGAGAAAAAAGAGGTTAAAGCTGAATCTTCTAAAGTAGCACAAGAGCCTATTGTGTCTACAGATCCAAATACTTCAGAAGAAACTATCACAACACAATATCAAAAGCTTTCAGGAACTACTCTTACTGGGCAGACAATTGATTTGTCTCAATTTAATAAGCCTAAGAAAAAGAAAGAAGATCCTAAAGCAGCTCAAAATAATAAGCCTGGAGCTCCTGGGGTAGGTGGTAATAACGCAAATAAAAACAAGCGTAAAAGAATTGCTCCTAAACCTGGTACGCCTGGAGCACCAAAACCTGCAACAGGTAATAATAATGCTCCTGGAACGCCAAATCCAAACAAAATTACGCCAAATAATAATGGAGGAGGTTTTAATGCTAACAGAAGTCAGAGACCAGGTTTTGTAAAAGGAAACCGTCCGGCAATCGTAGCTAAAGTTGAGCCGACAGAAGAAGAAGTAAAAAACCAAATTAGAGAAACTCTTGAAAAACTTCAAGGTAAAGGAGGTAAATCTAAAGCGGCAAAATATAGAAGAGATAAAAGAGAAACACACCGTCAGAAATCTGATGATGAGCAAAGAGCTCTTGATGAAGGAAGTAAAACAATTAAAGTTACGGAATTCGTTACAGTAGGTGAAATCGCAATTATGATGGATGTGCCGATTACTAAAGTAATTGGAACTTGTATGTCTCTTGGAATCATGGTTACCATGAACCAACGTCTAGATGCTGAAACTCTAACAATTGTGGCTGACGAATTCGGTTATGAAGTTGAATTTATCACAGTTGATATTGAAGAAGCTATCGAGGTAGTTGAAGATAAAGAAGAAGATTTAGTTACTAGAGCGCCGATCGTTACTGTAATGGGTCACGTCGATCACGGTAAAACATCTTTACTGGATTATATTCGTAAAGAAAATGTTATTGCTGGTGAGTCGGGAGGTATTACACAGCACATTGGAGCTTATGGAGTAACTTTAGATAATGGACAAAAAATTGCATTCTTAGATACACCGGGTCACGAGGCGTTTACCGCGATGCGTGCACGTGGAGCTCAAGTTACGGATATTGCTATTATCGTTGTAGCGGCGGATGATGATATCATGCCACAAACTAAAGAGGCGATTTCTCACGCACAAGCTGCGGGAGTGCCAATTATATTTGCAATCAATAAAATTGATAAACCAAATGCTAATGTTGATAAAATTAAAGAGCGTTTGGCTGGTATGAATTTACTTGTTGAAGATTGGGGTGGAAAAATTCAATCACATGATATTTCTGCAAAAGTTGGAACAGGAGTTAAAGAATTGCTGGAAAAAGTTTTATTAGAAGCTGAAATCTTAGATTTGAAAGCAAATCCAAATAAAGCGGCTCAAGGAACTGTTGTAGAGGCTTTCCTTGATAAAGGAAAAGGTTATGTTTCTACAATTTTAGTTCAACAAGGAACATTGAAAATTGGAGATTACATGCTTGCTGGAAAACACCATGGAAAAGTTAAAGCGATGCATGATGAAAGAGGGCATACAGTTTTAACAGCTGGTCCTTCGACTCCAGTATCGGTTTTAGGTTTGGATGGAGCAGCAACAGCAGGTGATAAATTCAACGTTTTTGAAGATGAAAAAGAAGCAAAACAAATTGCTTCTAAGCGTTCTCAATTAATGCGTGAACAGTCAGTTCGTACACAAAGACATATTACTCTTGATGAAATCGGTCGTCGTATAGCTCTTGGTCAGTTTAAAGAATTAAATGTAATTCTTAAAGGAGACGTTGATGGATCTGTTGAAGCATTATCAGATTCGTTCTCTAAACTTTCTACTGAAGAAGTTCAAATTAATATCATTCATAAAGGAGTTGGTGCGATTACAGAAACCGATGTAAACTTGGCTTCTGCGTCAGATGCAATCATTATTGGATTTAACGTTCGTCCAGCTGGAAATGCAAGACAACTTGCAGATAAAGAAGAAATCGATATCCGCTACTATTCTATTATCTATGCAGCTATTGATGACTTAAAAGATGCAATGGAAGGAATGTTGGCTCCAGAGATGAAAGAAGAGGTGTTAGGAAATGCTGAAATCCGTGAGATTTTCAAAATTTCTAAAGTTGGATCTATCGCTGGATGTATGGTTACAGATGGTAAAATCTTAAGAACATCTAAGATTAGAGTTATTAGAGATGGAGTTGTAGTTCATACTGGAGAACTTGTTGCTTTAAAACGTTTCAAAGACGATGTAAAAGAGGTGACGAAAGGTTATGATTGTGGTATTCAAATTAAAGGATTTAATGATATCGAGATTAACGATGTTATTGAGGCTTACCACGAAGTAGCAATTAAAAAGAAATTGAAATAAAATTCAATAAGTATATAAAGAGTCCCAATGAAAATTGGGACTCTTTTTTTGTTAAAGAATTTGTTTGGAGTGATTACTTTGGGCTTTTAATCTTATTTTTGATATAACTAAATTAATATAAGATGAAATTAGGAATATATTCAGTTGTTTTGCTTTTAAGTTTTTCTTCTTTTTGTTTTGGTCAAGAAGATGTGGAAAAACCTGCTCCACCTAAAGGAGATGCTTTGGTGGGGGATTATTATGGAACGGATGTTTCGGTATCTTCTGTGGGTAATGCTATTTCGGTTCGTGAGCTAGATGATAAATTGAAAAAGGATAATAAGATTGAAAATGTCATTGTAAAAGGCGAGGTGACAGGTGTGTGTCCAAAAAGAGGTTGTTGGGTAAGTCTTAAGACAGAAGATGGTTCTTCTTTCTTTGTTAAGATGAAAGATTATGCTTTTTTTGTACCTACCGCTGCGAAAGGAAAAAATATTGTTTTGGAGGGTGTAGCGGAGAAAAAAGTTACTTCTGTTGAAGAGTTAAAACATTATGCAAAAGATGCTAAAAAATCAAAAGCAGAAATAGATGCAATCAAAACGCCAAAAGAAGAAATACGATTTATGGCGAGCGGTATAAAGGTTGTTAATTAGTTACTTCAGGTATATTTTAAAAATAAAAAAGCGGGATAGTTTCCCGCTTTTTTTGTTCTTTAGAACTTCTTATTTTCCTGGTTTAAGAAGGAAAACAGTTTTATATCGTTTTTTAATTTCTGCTAAATTTCTTTCTGCCTCAATTCGGGTTTTAAAATTGCCAACTATTACTTTATAATTTGGCGTGTTAAAAATTATTGTTCCGTCGATATTAGAATTTTCTCTTTTAAAATCTGAAAGTGTTTTTTTTGCTTCGTCGCTTTTGCCACTGAAGATTTGGATTCTATAAGTATCGTTTGTATTTATTGACGTGTTAATTTTACGCTTCTCATTTAACAACTGCTCAAATTTAGGGTCTTGATTCAATGTTAAATTTTGGTCTTGTGCGTTAATATTGTGTGCAAAAGCAATCGTTGTAATTGCTAATAACATTTTTTTTGAAGGACTTAAAATTCTCATAATGTGATGGTTTTTATGCAAAAATACTATTTAAAGTTTGAGTGTAAAATTTTAATATTATTTAGAATTGATATAAATTGATATTTAAGGGTATTTTAAGGTTTTGAGAATAGTTCATAAGTCGTATTTTTGTGCAAGTTTTAAAAGAGGGTGTGTGTTTTTACTGTTTTAATACAGAAAAAATCATACCAAAAATTAGTAGACAATTATTTATACTATATGAAAAAGGTGGGTAACCATAATTCGATCTCAAGAAAATTGCTGTTTGGCTTATCGCTGACGTTAATTTTCTCCCTAACTTCATTTGCTCAAGATGCTGCTGCTCCGGCGGCGCCTGAAGCTGCGGCTGCTGCTCCAGCTGCGGGAGGCGGTGATCCAGTAAAAGGGAAAGAACTTTTTAATGCAAATTGCGCTGCATGTCACAAATTAGATGCTAAGTCAACAGGTCCTGCTTTAAGGGGTGTTGCTGCTAAGCATGATATGGCTTGGATTTACAAGTGGGTGCATAACAGTTCTGACATGATTAAGTCAGGTGATCCTGTTGCTGTTAAACTTTTCGAGGAAAATAACAAATCTGTTATGACTTCTTTTCCTCAGTTATCTGAAGGTGATATTGATAACATTATAGCTTATACTTCTGAAGTGAAGAAAGATCCAGTTCCAAGTACTGGTACTGCTGCAACTCCTCCAGGTACAGATGTTCAAGGTGGTGGAATTTCAAATAATATTATTCTAGGAGCTCTTGCTCTTGTAATGGCTATTTTAGTAGTTATGTTGTTCATGGTGAACAAAGTATTAACTAAAGTGGCAAATAAAAACGGTGTCGAAGTTGCTCCAAAAGAAGCGAGAAATCCAATTTGGAAAGCTTTTGTTAAAAATCAATTTTTGGTTTTAGTTACTTCTATCTTTTTGCTTTTGGCAAGTGGTTATTTTGTATACGGTTACTTAATGCAAGTAGGTGTGGATCAAAATTATGAGCCAATTCAGCCAATTCACTATTCTCATAAAATTCACGCTGGTGATAACGAAATCAATTGTAAGTATTGCCACTCTGCTGCTCGTGTAAGTAAAACAGCTGGTATTCCTTCTTTAAATGTTTGTATGAACTGTCATAAGAATATTTCTGAGGTTGCTGAAACAACTGCTACTCCAGAGTACAGTAAAGCTTTCTACGATGCGCAAATCCAAAAATTATATGATGCTGTTGGATGGGACAAGGCTAAACAGGCTTATACTGGAAAAACAATGCCAGTAAAATGGGTTCGTATTCACAATCTTCCTGACTTTGTTTACTTCAATCACTCACAACACGTTTCTGTTGCTGGAATTGAATGTCAAACTTGTCATGGTCCGGTACAGGAATTCGAAATCATGAAGCAATATTCTAAATTAACAATGGGATGGTGTGTTGATTGCCATAGAAAAACAGATGTTAAGATGGAAGGTAATGCTTACTATGATAAGATTCATGCTGAACTTTCTAAAAAATACGGTGTAGAGAAATTAACTGCAGCGCAAATGGGAGGTTTAGAATGCGGTAAATGCCACTATTAATCGATTTATTAAGATTTTAATATATATATACAATGTCATCAAACAAAAAATACTGGAAAAGTGTTGAGGAGCTAGAAAATAGCTCTATTGTTGAGGCGCTTAGAAATAACGAGTTTGTTGAAGAAATTCCTACTGATGAGTTTTTAGGTAACGCTGAGGCTTTATCTACATCTGGAACTTCACGTCGTGACTTTTTAAAGTACGTAGGATTTAGTACTGCAGCTGTTACTTTAGCTGCTTGCGAAGGTCCGGTTTACAAGTCTATCCCTTATGTATTACAACCAGAGCAAATCATTCCTGGTGTTGCAGATTATTATGCAACTACCGTTTTTGATGGTTTTGATTTTGCAAACCTTTTGGTAAAAACTCGTGAGGGTCGTCCAATTAAAATTGAAAACAATACAATTGCAGGAGCTAAATTTGCTGCAAACGCGAGAATTCATGCGTCTATCTTAGGATTGTATGATAGTGGTCGTTTGAAAGAGCCAAAAGTAGATGGTAAAAATTCTACTTGGTCTGCTGTTGATTTAAAAATCAAATCAAGTTTAGCTGATGCAAAAGCTAAAGGAGGTCAAGTTGTATTGTTAACTAATACTTTAGCAAGTCCATCTACAGAGAAATTAATTGCTGAGTTTATTGCTAAAAATCCAAATGCTAAACACGTTGTTTATGATGCGGTTTCTTCATCTGAAGCTTTAGATGCTTTTGAAGCTGTATACGGACAAAGAGCTTTAGTTGATTACGATTTTTCAAAAGCTTCTTTAATTGTATCTGTTGGAGCTGATTTCTTAGGAGACTGGCAAGGTGGTGGATATGATTCTGGATATGCAAAAGGACGTATTCCTCAAAACGGAAAAATGTCTCGTCATTTCCAGTTTGAATCAAACATGACATTATCTGGAGCCGCTGCTGATAAGCGTGTTCCAATGACTACAGCTGCTCAAAAACAAGCTTTAGTTCAAATTTATAACATTATTGCAGGTGCTTCTATTCCTGTTGCTTTAGAAGGAAACGCTAAAGCTGAAGTAGTAAAAGCTGCACAACAGCTTAAAGCTGCTGGATCAAAAGGAGTTTTAGTATCTGGAATTGAAGATAAAAATGCTCAATTATTAGTTTTAGCTATCAATCAAATATTGGCTAGTGAAGCTTTTAGTACTGCTGGAGCAAGACAAATTAGAAAAGGTTCTAACGCTGTTGTTGCACAGTTAGTTAAAGATTTGAATGCAGGAAGTGTTCATACTTTAATTATGAGCGGTGTAAATCCAGTTTATACATTAGCTGATTCTGCTGCTTTTGTTTCTGGATTGAAAAAAGTTAAAACTTCTGTTGCTTTTGCATTAAAAGAAGATGAGACTGCATCAATTGTTACTGTTGCTGCTCCAGCTCCTCATTATTTAGAATCTTGGGGTGATGTGGAGATAACAAGTGGAACTTACAGTTTAACACAGCCAACTATTCGTCCAATTTTCAATACGAAACAATTTCAAGATGTTTTATTGTCATTAAACGGTACTGCTGGTACTTTTTATGATTATTTAAAAGTTAATTCTGGAGCTTACACTGCAGGATCTTCTTGGAATAAAGTATTGCATGATGGTGTAGCTGTTCTTGGATCTGTTGCTTTATCTGGAGGTGCTATTGATGCTGCTTCTGCTGCAAATGCAGTTGCAAAATCAAAAGCTGCTGGAGAATACGAATTAGTATTGTACACTAAAACAGGTTTAGGAGATGGACAACATGCAAACAATCCATGGTTACAAGAATTCCCTGATCCAATTACAAGAGTTTCTTGGGATAACTATGTAACAGTTTCAAATGCTGATGCTAAAAAACTTGGACTATCAAATGAAATTGTTGCAAATGGTGGTTTAAATGGAAGTTATGCTACAATTACTACAGCTGATGGCGTTAAATTAGAAAACGTTCCAGTTATCGTTCAACCAGGTCAAGCAGTTGGAACTATTGGTTTAGCTGTTGGTTATGGACGTAAAGCTTCTCTAAAAGAAGAAATGCAAGTAGGTTTAAATGCTTACGCTTTATATAAAGGATTTAATGGTGTTCAATCTGTTTCTATTGTTAAAGCTGGTGGAGAACATGAGTTTGCTTGTGTTCAAGGCCAGAAAACTTTAATGGGTAGAGGAGATATCATTAAAGAAACTACTTTAAAAATATTTAATACTGAAGATGCTGAACATTGGAATGAAAAACCAATGGTATCTTTAGATCACCAGGAAGTGGAAGCGACAACAGTTGATCTTTGGGAATCATTTGATCGTACAACTGGTCACCACTTTAATCTTTCAATCGACTTAAATGCTTGTACTGGATGTGGTGCTTGTGTTATCGCTTGTCACGCTGAAAACAACGTTCCAGTTGTAGGTAAAGCAGAAGTTAGAAGAAGCCGTGACATGCACTGGTTGCGTATTGATAGATATTATTCTTCTGAAAGCACTTTTGAAGGTGATAATGAAAGAAAAGAAGGAATTGCTGGTTTATCTAGTTCATTATCTACATTTAATGAAATGGAAAAACCTGGAGATAATCCACAGGTAGCTTTCCAACCGGTAATGTGTCAGCACTGTAACCACGCTCCTTGTGAAACAGTTTGTCCTGTAGCTGCTACATCTCACGGTCGTCAAGGTCAAAACCACATGGCTTACAACAGATGTGTTGGTACTCGTTACTGTGCAAACAACTGTCCTTATAAAGTACGTCGTTTCAACTGGTTCTTATATAACAAGAATAGTGAATTCGATTATCATATGAATGACGATTTAGGACGTATGGTATTAAACCCAGACGTAAATGTTCGTTCTCGTGGTGTTATGGAAAAATGTTCTTTCTGTATCCAAAGTACTCAAGCTGTAATTCTTCAAGCAAAACGTGAAGGTAGAGTAGTGGCAAAAGATGAGTTCAACAATGCTTGTGCTTGTTCTGCTGCTTGTTCTTCTGGAGCTATGGTCTTTGGAGATGTAAATGATAAAGAAAGTGAAGTTGCTAAACTTGCTGAAAGCGAAAGAGCATATCACTTATTAGAGCATGTGGGTACAAAACCAAATGTTTTCTATCATGTAAAAGTTAGAAATACTTAGAAAAATTATTAATTAAGAAACAATATAAAGGATTATGTCGTCTCATTACGAAGCACCCATTAGAAAACCTTTAGTTATAGGTGATAAATCATATCACGATGTAACTGTAGATGTGGCAGCGCCTGTTGAAGGACCTGCAAATAAACAATGGTGGATTGTATTTACAATCGCATTAGTAGCCTTCCTTTGGGGGTTAGGTTGTATAATTTACACCGTATCTACCGGTATCGGAACATGGGGATTAAATAAAACAGTTGGTTGGGCTTGGGATATCACTAACTTCGTTTGGTGGGTAGGTATTGGTCACGCCGGAACATTAATTTCTGCGGTATTATTACTTTTCCGTCAGCGTTGGAGAATGGCTATTAACCGTTCTGCAGAAGCAATGACTATCTTCTCAGTAGTACAAGCAGGTCTATTTCCAATTATTCACATGGGACGTCCATGGTTAGCATACTGGGTATTACCTATTCCAAACCAGTTTGGATCTCTTTGGGTAAACTTTAACTCACCATTACTTTGGGACGTATTCGCGATTTCAACTTATCTTTCAGTATCATTAGTTTTCTGGTGGACTGGTTTATTACCTGACTTCGCAATGTTACGTGACAGAGCTATTACTCCATTTAACAAGAGAGTTTATTCTATCTTAAGTTTTGGATGGAGCGGTAGAGCAAAAGATTGGCAACGTTTTGAAGAAGTATCTTTAGTATTAGCTGGTTTAGCAACTCCACTTGTACTTTCTGTACACACAATTGTATCTATGGACTTTGCTACTTCTGTAATTCCTGGATGGCATACAACAATTTTCCCTCCGTACTTCGTTGCTGGAGCGGTTTTCTCTGGATTCGCGATGGTAAATACATTGTTGATCGTTATGAGAAAAGTATCTAATCTTGAAGCTTATATCACATTACAACATATCGAGTTAATGAACATCATTATCATGATTACTGGATCTATTGTAGGTGTGGCTTATATCACTGAGTTATTCGTAGCTTGGTATTCAGGAGTAGAATATGAGCAATATGCATTCTTAAATAGAGCTACTGGACCTTACTGGTGGGCATATTGGTCGATGATGACATGTAACGTGTTCTCTCCTCAGTTCATGTGGTTCAAAAAATTAAGAACAAGTATCATGTTCTCATTCATCATTTCGATTGTTGTAAACATCGGTATGTGGTTCGAAAGATTTGTAATTATTGTTACTTCTTTACATAGAGATTACCTTCCATCTTCTTGGACAATGTTCTCACCAACATTTGTTGATATTGGAATTTTCATTGGAACAATTGGTTTCTTCTTCGTATTGTTTTTATTATACTCTAGAACATTCCCTGTAATTGCTCAGGCAGAGGTTAAAACAATTTTGAAAGGAACTGGAGATAATTATATTAGAGAAAGAGCAAACAGTAAAGATTCACATCATGAGTAATAAAGTTATATACGCCATTTATAATGACGATGACGTTTTGATGAATGCAGTAAAGAAAACTAGAGCTGCTCATCATCATATTGAAGAGGTTTTTACTCCATTTCCGGTTCACGGATTGGATAAAGCCATGGGATTAGCACCAACAAGATTAGCAATATGTGCTTTTTTATACGGATGTGTTGGTATCTCTGTTGCAACAACAATGATGTCTTATATCATGATTCACGATTGGCCACAAGATATTGGAGGTAAACCAAGTTTTAGTTTTATACAAAACATGCCTTCTTTTGTGCCAATTATGTTTGAGATGACTGTATTTTTTGCAGCCCACTTAATGGTAATTACTTTTTACATGAGAAGTAGATTATGGCCATTTAAAGAAGCTGAAAATCCAGATGTAAGAACAACAGATGATCATTTCCTAATGGAAGTGGCAGTGAATGATAACGAAACAGAATTAGTTTCTTTCTTTGAAGGAACTGGAGCTGTTGAAGTTAAAGTAATAGAAAAGAATTAATTGTAGCTATGAAAAGGATATATAAAATAACACTTTTAGTTGGTATAACTATTTTAGTTTCATCTTGCCACAATAATTCGGCACCGAACTATCAGTATTTCCCAAATATGTATGAGTCTGTGGCTTATGAGCCATATACAGAAGCAAATATATTTAAAGGAGGAAAAGAAGGACAGCTTCCTGTTGCAGGAACTATTAATAGAGGTTTTGAACCTTATGAATATGAAAATTCAACAGCAGGTTACGAATTAGCGAAAGCTAATTTAAAATCTCCTTTGGATTCTATTGAAAGAAATTCTGGAAAAGGAAAAGAACTTTTCGAAATTTACTGTATCAGCTGCCATGGTGCAACTGGTAATGGTAAAGGTAAATTGGTTGAAAGAGAAAAATTTCTTGGAGTACCTAGCTATAAAGACAGAGAAATCACTGAAGGAAGTATCTTTCACGTTGAGACTTATGGTTTAAATGCAATGGGTTCACATGCAAATCAATTAAGTGCTCACGAACGTTGGTTAGTTGCTGACTATGTTCTGAAACTAAAAAGCCAATTATAATTGTTGAACAAACTGATCGTAATAGATATGTATACATTTTCAAGTAAATTAAAAACTTTTTCTATCATCTTAATGGCCGTTGGTTTATTAGGAATTGGGTATGGTTTTTTAAGTGCACCAAAAGATATTCAAGAAGTTGAAAAAATACTAGCTGCAGATGAACATGGTTCTCATGGTGCTGCACATGAAGAAAAAGCGGAGGCATCTCACAAAGAAGCAGGTCATCATGAAGCTGCTGAAGCGTCGCATGACGCTCACAAAGCAGCAGGACATGCTGAAGTTTCTGGTGCAAATGAGCACGAAAAACATTTAGAACATGTATTGCACCAATTGCAAAACAAACCTTGGTCTGCAGTATATGTAGCTTGTATTTTCTTTTTACTACTTTCTATGGGAGTTTTAGCTTTTTATGCTATCCAACAAGTGGCTCAGGCAGGTTGGTCTCCAGTTTTGTTTAGAGTTATGCAAGGTATTACTGCTTATTTACCAGCAGGTTCTGTAATTTTCTTTGTGATTTTAGTATTATGTGGATTACATTTTAATCATATTTTTGTTTGGTTAGGTGAAGGTGTTACAAAACCTGGTAGCCCTAATTATGATGAAATTATTGCTGGAAAATCTGGATATTTAAATTTCCCTTTCTGGATTATAAGAGCTTTTATCTTTCTATTAGGATGGAATATTTACCGTCATTTTTCTAGAAAAAACTGTTTAGCTCAAGATGAAGCAAATGATGATCTTTACTACAAAAAGAATTTCAAAGCTTCTGCAGGATTCTTAGTATTCTTTATCGTTTCTGAATCAATTATGGCTTGGGATTGGATTATGTCTTTCGATCCTCACTGGTTCAGTACTTTGTTCGCTTGGTATGTATTTGCATCTTTCTTCGTAAGTGGTATTACTACTATTGCATTAGTTACTATCTATTTAAAATCTAAAGGATATTTAGAATATGTAAATAATAGCCATATTCATGATTTAGCTAAATTCATGTTTGGTATTAGTGTGTTCTGGACTTATTTATGGTTTTCTCAATTTATGCTTATCTGGTACGCTAATATTCCAGAAGAGGTAACTTATTTTGTAACAAGAATTCAATTATATAACCTTCCTTTCTTTGGAGCGGTTGTTATGAACTTTGTTTTCCCATTATTAATATTAATTAATACTGATTTCAAACGTCTTAACTGGGTTGTTGTAATGGCAGGTATTGTAATATTATTAGGTCATTATGTTGATTTCTTTAATATGATTATGCCTGGAACAGTTGGAGATAAGTGGTTTATTGGAGTTCCTGAAATTGCATCGATTCTTTTCTTCTTAGGTCTATTTATATTTGTTGTATTTACTGCATTAACTAAATCTCCTTTGCTTGCAAAAAGAAATCCTTTCATTGAAGAAAGTAAACATTTTCATTATTAATATTTAAAGAAGTAAACAGATGACAAGTTTGTTGGTAATTATAGTTTTAGTTTTATTAGCAGTTGCATTATGGCAATTGACCAAGATTTTTGATCTTACGCAAGTAGGAGCATCTTCGGACGATTCTCAGGTTGCATCAGATAATGACAATAACGTTCAGGGATATATTATGTTTGGCTTTTTAGCTTTCATTTATATATTTACTATTTATGGTTTACTAAAATGGGGTAATTTAGCACTTCATACTCCTGCGTCAGAGCATGGACTTTTAGTAGATAATTTAATGAATATTACTTGGGTTTTAATTTTTACTGTTCAAGTTATTACGCAAGGTTTATTATATTGGTTTTCTTTTAAAAATAGAGGACATAAAGACAGAAAGGCTTTATTCTTTGCTGATAGTAATAAATTAGAAGCTATCTGGAGTATTATTCCTTCTGTAGTTTTAGCATGTTTAATTCTTTATGGATTGTACGCTTGGAATAACATTATGTTTGTTGATAAAGATGAAGATGTTATTGAAATTGAATTATATGCTCAACAGTTTAAATGGACTGCAAGATATGCGGGAGCTGATAATACGTTAGGTAAAGCAAACGTGAGATTAATTGAAGGTGTTAATACTTTAGGTGTTGATATGTCTGATAAAAACTCTCAAGATGATATTGTAGTTTCTGAATTACATATACCTAAAGGGAAAAAAGTTCATTTTAAAATGCGTTCTCAAGACGTTTTGCACTCAGCATATTTCCCTCACTTTAGAGCTCAAATGAACTGTGTGCCAGGTATGGTTACTGAATTTGCTTTTGTTCCAACTTATACTACAGCAGAATATAGAGAATTACCATTTATGGTTGAAAAAGTTGCACATATTAATAAACTTAGAGCTGAAAAAAGCGTTGAGTTAGTTAAAAAAGGTGGTACAGCTTTAGATCCTTATACATTTGATTACTTATTATTATGTAATAAAATCTGTGGAGCTTCTCACTACAATATGCAAATGAAAGTTGTTGTTGATACTCCTGAGGATTATAAAAAATGGTTAAGTGAGAAAACAACTTTAGCTCAAGATATTAAAGCAGCTGCGGCGGCTGAAAAACCAGCTGAAGGAACTGCACCAGCTACAGATAGTGCTACTAAAGTAATTGATACTGTGAAAGCAGTTGTTGATACTGTAAAAGCGGCGGTAGCTAAAGTTGCAATGAAATAATATAATTTAGAAAATTTAAAGTACACATATATGTCAGCAGAAGCGCACGATCACGATCACGGACACGATCACGAGCACGAACATCATCATAAAGATACGTTCATTACTAAATATATTTTTAGTATTGATCATAAAATGATTGCTAAACAATACTTGATTACTGGTATTATTATGGGAATCATTGGTATCGCAATGTCTTTGCTTTTTAGAATGCAATTAGCGTGGCCAGAAGAGTCTTTTAAGATATTTAATGTTTTATTAGGAGATAAATTTGCACCTGATGGTGTAATGGCAAATGATATTTATTTAGCTTTAGTAACAATTCACGGTACCATAATGGTATTCTTTGTACTAACGGCAGGTTTGAGTGGTACTTTTAGTAATTTACTTATTCCTCTTCAAATTGGAGCACGAGATATGGCTTCAGGATTTATGAATATGATTTCATACTGGTTATTTTTCTTATCAGCAGTTATCATGGTATGTTCTTTATTTGTTGAGTCTGGACCAGCATCTGCGGGATGGACAATTTATCCTCCGTTAAGTGCATTACCACAAGCAATTCCAGGATCTGGAACAGGTATGACTTTATGGTTGGTATCTATGGCAATCTTCATCGCGTCTTCTTTGATGGGATCTTTAAATTATATCGTTACTGTAATTAATTTAAGAACTAAAGGAATGTCTATGACTAGACTTCCACTTACAATCTGGACATTTTTTGTAACAGCGATTATCGGTGTTATCTCGTTCCCAGTATTGTTATCTGCAGCTTTGTTATTGATTTTTGATAGAAGTTTTGGTACTTCATTCTTCTTGTCTGATATCTATATTGCTGGAGAGGTTTTACACTACCAAGGAGGTTCTCCTGTATTGTTTGAGCACTTATTCTGGTTCTTAGGTCACCCTGAGGTTTATATTGTAATCTTACCAGCGATGGGTCTTGTTTCTGAAATTATGGCTACGAATGCTCGTAAACCAATTTTTGGATACAGAGCGATGATTATGTCGGTTCTTGCAATTGCGTTCTTATCTACTATTGTATGGGGTCACCACATGTTTATTTCTGGGATGAATCCTTTCTTAGGATCTGTATTTACTTTTACAACTTTATTGATTGCAATTCCATCTGCTGTAAAAGCATTCAACTGGATTACAACTTTATGGAAAGGTAACTTACAATTCAACCCTGCAATGTTATTCTCTATCGGAATGGTTTCAACTTTCATCACTGGAGGTTTAACGGGAATCATTTTAGGAGATAGTACTTTAGATATTAACGTTCACGATACTTACTTTGTAATTGCTCACTTTCACTTAGTAATGGGTATCTCTGCACTTTATGGAATGTTTGCTGGTATTTACCACTGGTTCCCTAAAATGTATGGAAGAATGTTAAACAAAAACTTAGGTTATATTCACTTCTGGATTACAGCAGTTTGTGCTTATGGAGTTTTCTTCCCAATGCACTTTATCGGATTAGCTGGTTTACCAAGACGTTACTATACAAATACTAACTTCCCATTATTTGATGATTTACAAAATGTGAATGTTTTAATTACAACATTCGCTCTTGTGGGAGGTGCATTCCAATTAGTGTTCTTATATAACTTCTTTAGTAGTATTTTCTACGGTAAAAAAGCAACTCAGAATCCTTGGAAATCTACAACTTTAGAGTGGACTACTCCAGTTGAGCATATTCACGGAAACTGGCCAGGAGAAATTCCTCACGTATACCGTTGGCCGTATGACTATAGTAACCCAAATCATGATGTAGATTTTGTTCCTCAAAATGTACCAATGAAAGAAGGTGAAGAAGTTTTACACCACTAAAAATATTTTAAGAGACCGTCAGAGATGACGGTCTTTTTTATTAGTTAAAATTTTAAACCTTCAGTTTTACAATTTTACAAAACTAATTAGTTTCTATATCTTTGTAAGATGAATGAAAATCTAGATCCTACTACAAAAGGGTATAATTCGGAAGAATTAGATCTTGAGAAAAGACTGCGTCCGCTATCATTTGATGATTTTGCAGGACAAGATCAAGTTTTAGAAAATTTAAAAGTATTTGTTGCCGCCGCTAATCAAAGAGGTGAAGCACTTGATCATGCTTTATTTCATGGGCCTCCAGGTTTAGGGAAAACAACATTAGCAAATATCCTTGCCAATGAATTACAAGTTGGTATTAAAATTACTTCAGGTCCTGTTTTAGATAAGCCTGGTGATTTGGCTGGTTTATTAACTAATCTGGATGAAAGAGATGTTTTGTTTATTGATGAAATTCATCGTCTTAGTCCAGTAGTAGAAGAATATCTATATTCTGCAATGGAAGATTTCAAAATAGATATTATGATAGAATCTGGTCCAAATGCAAGGACTGTTCAAATCAATTTGAATCCGTTTACATTGATTGGTGCAACAACTAGATCTGGATTATTAACAGCACCGATGCGTGCACGTTTTGGAATTTCTTCACGATTACAATATTATACAACCGAACTTTTAACAACTATCGTTGAAAGAAGTGCCTCAATACTAAAAATGCCAATTGCATTGGATGCTGCAATTGAAATTGCGGGTCGTAGTAGAGGAACACCTCGTATCGCAAATGCTTTACTTCGTAGAGTTCGTGACTTTGCACAAATTAAAGGAAACGGAACTATCGATTTAGAAATATCTAGATATGCTTTGAAAGCATTAAATGTTGACGCGCATGGACTTGACGAGATGGATAATAAAATTTTATTAACGATTATTAATAAATTTAAAGGTGGTCCTGTTGGTCTTTCTACTTTGGCTACTGCTGTCAGCGAGAGCAGTGAAACAATTGAAGAAGTTTACGAACCATTTTTGATTCAAGAAGGTTTCATTATGAGGACACCTCGCGGTAGAGAAGTGACAGATAAGGCTTATAAACATCTAGGGAAAATTAATACTAATATTCAAGGTGGTTTGTTTTAGTTTACGATTTCATGTCTACCCAAGAAAAATATAATTATCCCCCAAAACTTTCTATTCTTAGATTTTTTGTTGATGCAGAAGGTGTACGTAAAAATCCGATACCTTACCATAAAAGATATTTTGAAATTTTTGGCGATTCTTTTTCAATAAGAATTGGAAAATCACAGCATATTATCCTATCTAGAGATAATAATGTGGCTCAATATATATTGCAGAAAAATCAAAAAAACTATTATAAATCTAAATTTCAATCTGTTTATCTTTCTAAATATTTAGGAAAAGGCCTTTTGACAGTTGATGGTGAATTTTGGTTAAAACAGAGAAGACTTATTCAGCCAGCTTTTCACAAACAAAAAATGAATCAGTTGGTCGAGAACATGAAGTCGACAATTATAGCTGAGTTAGATGATGTGGAAATTGATAAAGAAATTGATCTTTTTCCTGTAATGAGTGAATTGGCATTTAATGTTGTGGCTAAATCTTTGTTTCAGTTTTCTATAGCAGAAGAAAAACTAGATAGAATAAAATATATCATTGAAACAGTTCAAAATTTTTTAATAAAAGAAATTAGACTTCCTCATAAAGCGTGGTGGTTTTCAATAAGTGGTCAGGTCAAGAAGCATCTTGGACTTGCAGAAGAAAACAATCGGATTATCAGAGAAATTATTGATGAACGTGTCGCTTCAAAAGTAGAGATTAATGATTTGCTTAATATGCTACTTGAAACTCGTTATGAGGATACTGGTGAAGGAATGTCTGTTGAGCAATTGATTGATGAGATAAAAATTCTTTTTATTGCTGGTCATGAAACTACAGCAAATGCTTTAACATTTACATTGCACTTATTAGGAAACCATCCTGATGTTCAACAAAAAGTGTTTGATGAAATTAGTAAAATTGAAGAACAAACTGATGATGTCATAGAGCAACTCCAAAAAATGGTGTATACCAATGCTGTTTTAAATGAATCTATGAGATTATATCCACCTGCTTGGATTACAGATAGACAGAATGTTGAAGATGATAGTTTGGGGCAGTTCAATATAAAAAGTGGAACTCTAATAGGTGTTTCTTTTTATGAATTGCATCGTAATCCAAAGTATTGGGACAATCCCGATATTTTTAATCCTGAGCGTTTTTTAGGAGAAGAGAAAAAGCATTCTATGCAATATTTTTACCCATTTGGAGCTGGACCAAGAATGTGTATTGGAGCAGGTTTTGCTATTTACGAAATGGGCCTTGCTATTGCATATATTATTAAAAAATACAAAATTAAATCTGTGAGTACAGAGGTCAATTTTAATCCTCTAATTACCTTAAAACCTGTTGGTGTTAAAGTCGTGTTTTCTGAAAGATAATGATTAATTCTAAAGAAAAATATTCAAAATTTATAAAGGAAGAAGCCAAAAGACTTGGTTTTTTATCTTGTGGAATATCGAAGGCTGGATTTCTCGAAAAGGAAGCACCAAGACTAGAAAACTGGTTAAAAAATAATCGGAATGGACAAATGGCTTATATGGAAAACCATTTTGATAAACGATTAGACCCAACGTTGTTAGTAGAGGATGGGAAGAGTGTGGTTTCACTTTTGTTAAACTATTTTCCAGAAGTTAAGCAAAATGATGAAAGCTTTAAGATTTCAAAATATGCTTATGGGCAGGATTATCATTTTGTTATTAAGGATAAATTAAAAGAGTTTCTACATTCTATTCAAGAAAATATAGGAGACGTTTCTGGTCGTGCTTTTGTTGATTCAGCGCCTGTTTTAGATAAGGCTTGGGCAGCAAAAAGCGGTCTGGGATGGATCGGAAAAAATAGTAATTTAATAACCCAAAAAGTCGGTTCTTTTTACTTCATAGCCGAACTTATTATAGATTTAGACTTAGAATATGATCATGCAGTTACAGACCATTGTGGTTCTTGTACAGCTTGTATAGACGCTTGTCCTACGCAGGCGATTGTTGCGCCTTATATTGTTGATGGCAGCAAATGCATTTCTTATTATACCATCGAATTAAAAGAAAATCTTCCTTATGAAATGAAAGGAAAATTTGATGAATGGATGTTTGGCTGCGATACTTGTCAAGATGTTTGTCCATGGAATAGATTTTCTAAACCTCATTCAGAACCGTTGTTTAATCCTAATCCTGAATTGCTTTCTTTTAGTAAAAAAGATTGGATTGAAATAACAGAAGAAACCTTTAAACTTGTTTTCAAAAATTCTCCAATTAAAAGAACAAAATTCGACGGATTAAAACGAAATATCAAATTTTTGGAATAATACTTTTAAAAAATATTTTAAAAACTAACTATTTGATATTCATTGATTTAATATTTTTTCTGTAAATAAAAGATTATTTTTTAATTCTTACAATTTATTAAATAATTGTCAATATTTTCTGTAAGAAATGATTTATTTGCAATTCTTTAACGTCTACTAACCTTTTTATTATCAAATTATTATCTTTTTTTGTTATAATTAACACTCAACAGTTGTTAAATATTGCTTTTTGACGAGTTTATGTGCAGTTTATCGAGTAATGTATTTGATGCTTCATCATTTATTTACTTTCGTCCTTCCAAAACTACATTTTTATAAACTTAAAACACGATTTTGTGTATTGAACCTATCATGACTATGGTCCAAGCGCTACAATGTTCATTTAGAAATCATTCCAAGATTTTTAATGATTTTTCGAAAACCAATTATTTCAATTTTTCGTATTTCACCAATACGCTAAAAATGATCATCCATTTTTTAGTGTATTGTTTTTCTGTTCCACAAACTCAAGTTGTCTATGCGTAACTTTACTTTTAAAAGGTTTAATTTATTTAAACTGTTTTTTGTTATTTCATTATTTTTTATCACGGCTCAAACTAGGGCCCAATTTCCTTATTCACAATCATTTAAAAATTCAACGGCTCCAGGTGTTTTGTTTGGAGGTGAACCAGTTGCATTTTTAACTGGTGGAGCTGGTTTAAGAGATGGCTATAATGATGCAAATGGTTCTGGATATTTGCGATTAACCAACAGACAAGGCAGCCAGAAAGGAATTGTTTATTCGGATATGTATTCTTTTCCATCTGCGTATGGAATGACTATTACATTTGAATACTATACCCATAGTGGAAACGGTGCCGATGGTATTGCTTTTATTTTGTTTGATGCAACGGCTTCTCCCGTTGCAGTAGGTGCTTTTGGAGGATCTTTGGGTTATGCACAACGAAATTCAGAAACAGGTTTTTCTAAAGGGTATCTGGGTATCGGAATTGACGAATATGGAAATTTTTCTGCCAATAATGAAGGGAAAAGTGGTGGAGCGCCAGGAGGTGTTATGCCTAGTAATGTTACTTTAAGAGGTGCTGGAACGGGTACATCTGGGTATCCGCATTTAATTTCGGTGAAAACAACAGATTTAGCAAGTTCTTTTAATGTTGCAGGTGGGGATAGAAATGCTACGGACAATTCTAAATCCGGTTTTAGAAAAATGGAAGTTGTTTTAAAACCACGATCAGGAGGTGGTTTTTTTATTGATGTTTACTTAACACACGGCACTGTAAGAGAGCTAATAATAAATAATTACGAGTATAAAACAGAAGCACCCTCTAATCTAAAATTTGCAATTTCTTCTTCGACAGGGGGATCTAATAATTTTCATGAAATCCGAAATCTAAACATTACAGTTGATAAATCTACGCTTTTAACTCCTGTTGCTAATGCAGATACTTTTACTGGCTGTATAGGATTAGCGGCAACTTCTGGAGATATTACTGCAAATGATAATGGATCTGTAAATACTTTAGGTACAATTAATAAATCGACAGTTGATTTAGATCCTGCTGTGGCTGGAATTCAAACTTCAAAGACAGTTGCAGACAAGGGGACTTTTACTTATAATTCTTCTACTGGTGCTGTCACTTTTACTCCGCTAAACAATACTGTTGTAGGTCCAGTTCAGATAAATTATACTTTTAATGATACTTACGATAAGACATCTAATTCATCAACAATAACATATAATACTTATACGGCTATTGCTAATAATACAATTACAGCACCTTCCACAAGTTCTTTTTGTACAGCACCGAATGATCCGGGCGTTATTACAGGTTCAACTGCAACAGGCGGTTCAACTAGTAGTGGAGGAGCTTCAACGTTGACTTATCAATGGGAGGTTAGTACTAATAATATTGACTTTAGCCCTATTTCGGGAGCAACAGCTGTAAGCTACGATCCACCAAGCACAAGTACTACAGCTTATTATAGAAGAGTGGTTTCTTCTGCAACTTGTAAAGATGTGAGTAATGTCGTTTCGATTGTTTTTGGCCAGGCTAGTACACCAACTGCAACAGCAGCAACAGCGATAACATGTAACAGTTTTACAGCAAATTGGAATGCTGTAGCAAATGCAACATCTTATGGATTATCTGTTTCTAGCAGTTCAACTTTTAATACTCACGTAGGAAATTTTGATGGAAGAAATTTAGGTTCTTCTTCAACTTCAGTAGATGTTACTGGATTAACTTCAGGACAGACTTATTATTTTAAAGTTTGGTCTTACAATTCATGTGGAGTTGGACCAACTGCTTCTAATGTAATAACAGTAACTGTAGGGAATGGATCAGTGGCAGGAACGGTTTCTTCTGCACAAACTATTTGTTCTGGAACTTCTCCTCAAGATTTGACTTTAACTGGATATACAGGAACAATTCAATGGCAATCATCAACAAATAATAGTTTATTTACAGATATTAATGGTGCTACAAATGCTACTTTGACAAGTGCTCAAATGGGAGCACTTACTGCAAATACATATTATAGAGCAGTTGTAAAAAGTGGATCATGTACGGCAGCAAACTCAACGTCAGTTTTAATTACAATAAGTCCAGTTCCAAGTTTGGGAACGATTTCACAATTTGCAACAACTTGTGAGGGAGCTCCTGCAAGAATCAATTTAAAAGGATTATTACCAAACACTACGTCTACTATTGCATATTCTATCGACGGGGTTGCACAACCATCAGTTTCTGGTGTTACATCTGATGCTTCTGGAGATGGATTTTTCGAAACTGTAGTTTTAACAGCAGCGAATAACGGTAAAACATTAAGAGTAACAACTGTTACTACAACAAGCGCAACACCAAGCTGTACGAGTACAGTTAATAAAGATGTTACATTAAGTATAAATGCTGCTTCAGTTGGAGGAACAATTGCATCAGTAGCAGCAATTTGTTCTGGAACTTCTCCAGCTAATTTAGTGCTTAGCGGTAATAACGGTTCTGTTTTAAGATGGCAGAAATCGACAGATTCAGGTTTTTCAACTCGAACTGATATTAATGTTGCTTCAACAACATTAACAAGCGCGAATATAGGAAACTTAACAGCAAATACTTATTTCAGAGCAATTGTTCAGAATGGAGATTGTTCTGCGGTTTTTTCTGATGCTGTTTTGGTAACTGTAAATGCTTTGCCTGCTGTACTTACTTTAACAGGAAGTACAATTTGTGTTTCACCAGGAGGAAATGGAACGATCACTTCTTCAACATCAGCAAATGGAATAAATTATCAATTATATAATTCAAGTAATTTAGCGGTTCAATCTGCAAAATCAGGTAACGGATCTGCATTGACATGGACTAATCTTGTTGCAGGAAATGGTTATTATGTTATCGGTAGAAATGCAACAACTACATGTTCTTCTACAAGCGCTACAGTAAATGTAGCAACCAATCCAAATCCTGATGCTCTTGTTTTAACAGGAAGCACCATTTGTGTTTCGCCAGGAGGAAACGGAACGATCACTTCTTCAACATCAGCAAACGGAATAAATTATCAATTATATAATTCAAGCAATGTAGCAGTTCAATCTGCAAAATCAGGTAACGGATCAGCTTTGACATGGACTAATCTTGCTGCTGGGACTAATTATTATGTAATTGGAACAAATGCAACAACTACATGTTCTTCTACAAGTAATACAGCTAATGTTGCGACAACTTTAAATCCAACAGCACTTGCATTAACAGGAAGCGTAATTTGCGTTTCACCTGGTGGTAACGGAAGTATTTCTTCATCGACTTCAGTAAATAATGTAAATTATCAGTTGTTTGATTCGAATGATGTTGCTATTCAAAGTGCCAAATCTGGTAACGGATCTGCATTAACTTGGACAAATCTTAATGCAGGAAACGGTTATTATGTAATCGCAACCAACGCTGCAAATTGTACTGTGAAAAGTAATGTAGTTAATATTACAACTAATCCAAATCCAACAATTTCAATTGGAGGCACATTAACAGCTTGTTTAACAACTACTTTAACTACGACAACGAATGCAAGTTCACCAAGCTATGTTTGGTATAAAAATAATGTTGTAATTTCTGGTCAAACATCATCATCATTAGTGGTAAACTCTGATGGTGATTATAAAGTAAAAGTTACTAATACTTCTACAGGATGTGAAGCTACTTCAGCTGCTTCAACAGTAAAAGTGAGTGATACTGAAAAACCTGCAAAACCAGTTTTAGCAGATATTACAGCAGAATGTTCAGCAACAGTAACAGCTCCTACAACAACAGATAATTGTACAGGGACTGTAACAGGAACAACTAGCGATCCATTGACTTATTCTGCACAAGGAAATTATACTATTAATTGGAGTTTCAATGATGGAAATGGAAACATTGAAACTGCAACTCAAAAAGTAATTATTAAAGATACTCAAAAACCATCAATAACTTGTCCAGCAACAGTTGTAGTTTCTGCGGATGCAAATTCATGTACAGCGACAGGAGTAACTCTAGGAACTCCTGTGACATCTGATAATTGTAGCGGAACAGTTACGGTAACAAATAATGCGCCTTCAAGTTTCCCAATTGGAAATACAACAGTAACTTGGATAGCTACAGATGCGGCTGGAAATACTCAAACTTGTACACAGACAGTAACAGTAAATGATACTCAAAAGCCATCTATTATTTGTCCTGCGACAGTTGTAGTTTCTACTGATGCAAATTCATGTACAGCAACTGGTGTAACTTTAGGGACTCCAGTTACATCAGACAATTGCAGTGGAGTAGTTACGGTAACAAACAATGCGCCATCAAGTTTTCCAATCGGAAACACAACAGTAACTTGGACAGCTACAGATGCAGCAGGAAACACTCAAACTTGTACTCAAACAGTAAAAGTTGTAGGTCCAATTATTGCTAATAAAGATGCAGTTTCAATTAATGGGTATGAGGGAGGAACAGCTGTTTCAAATGTTTTAGCAAACGATTCGCTTAATTGTAATGCAGTAGTAAGAAATGAAGTTATTTTAAGTTTAGATTCGACTTTACCTTCAGTTTTAACTTTTGATACTGCAACAGGAGAAGTTAAAGTTAAACCAAACACACCTGTAGGAACTTATTCATTTGATTATAAAATTTGTGAAGTTGCAAATACTTCAAATTGTAATTCTGCAACGGTAGAAGTAAAAGTTACAGCACCAGTAATCCTTGCAGTGAAAGAAAATTTAGGCCCAATTAACGGAAGCATCGGCGGAACAACTTCATCGCTAATCGCATCTGACAAGCTAAACGGAGTTCAGGCGGTTATCGGAACAGCTCCTGGAGAAGTTACCCTAACAGGAACGGCTCCAGCTGGTCTAACGGTAAATTCAGATGGAACAGTAACGGTTGGAAAAGGGGTAAAAGAAGGAAGCTACGATGTTGAATATACAATCTGCGATAACGTAAATGCAGGAAACTGCTCAACAGTGACTTCAACAGTTACGGTAACAGCGGCAGTTTTAGTGGCGAACTTGGACAATGCAGGTTCTGTAGTTGGAGGAAATGCACCTCAGACGCTTATTAATGTTTTTGATAATGACACTAAAAACGCAGTAAAATTAGATCCATCAGAAGTTAAGCTGACTCCTGGCACAGATCCGAAAGGCTATGTGACAATTGATGCAAGCGGAAATGCAATATTAGCATCTAACGCACCGGCAGGAAATTATGAGGTGACTTATGAAATCTGCGAGCTGTTGAATCCAGGAAACTGCAGCACCAATAAAGTGCAGGTTACGGTTACAGCACCAGCAATCCTTGCAGTGAAAGAAAACTTAGGTCCAATCAACGGAAGCATTGGAGGAACAACTTCATCGCTAATCACATCTGACAAGCTAAACGGAGTTCAGGCAGTTATCGGAACGGCTCCTGGAGAAGTTACCCTAACGGGAACAGCTCCAGCTGGTCTAACGGTAAATTCAGACGGAACAGTAACGGTTGGCAAAGATGTAAAAGAAGGAAGCTACGATGTTGAATATACAATCTGCGATAACGTAAATGCAGGAAACTGCTCAACAGTGACTTCAACAGTTACGGTAACAGCAGCGGTTTTAGCGGCAAACTTGGACAATGCAGGTTCTGTAGTTGGAGGAAATGCACCTCAGACGCTTATCAATGTTTTTGATAATGACACTAAAAACGCAGTAAAATTAGATCCATCAGAAGTTAAGCTGACTCCTGGCACAGATCCGAAAGGCTATGTGACAATTGATGCAAGCGGAAATGCAATATTAGCATCTAACGCACCGGCAGGATATTATGAGGTGACTTATGAAATCTGCGAGCTTTTGAATCCAGGAAACTGCAGCACCAATAAAGTGCAGGTTACGGTTACAGCACCAGTAATCCTTGCAGTGAAAGAAAATTTAGGCCCAATTAACGGAAGCATCGGCGGAACAACTTCATCGCTAATCGCATCTGACAAGCTAAACGGAGTTCAGGCGGTTATCGGGACAGCTCCTGGAGAAGTTACCCTAACGGGAACGGCACCAGCTGGTCTAACGGTAAATTCAGACGGAACGGTAACGGTTGGCAAAGGCGTAAAAGAAGGAAGCTACGATGTTGAATATACAATCTGCGATAACGTAAATGCAGGAAACTGCTCAACAGTGACTTCAACAGTTACGGTAACAGCGGCAGTTTTAGCGGCGAACTTGGACAATGCAGGTTCTGTAGTTGGAGCAAATGCACCTCAGACGCTTATCAATGTTTTTGATAATGACACTAAAAACGCAGTAAAATTAGATCCGTCAGAAGTTAAGCTGACTCCTGGCACAGATCCAAAAGGCTATGTGACAATTGATGCAAGCGGAAATGCAATATTAGCACCTAACGCACCGGCAGGTAATTATGAAGTGACTTATGAAATCTGCGAGCTGCTGAATCCAGGAAACTGCAGCACCAATAAAGTGCAGGTTACAGTTACAGCACCAGTTATAGATGCTGTTGTAGATACGATAACTCCAATTAATGGAAATATAGGAGGAACAACAATTGCATTAACTGCAAACGATAAATTAAATGGAAATCCAGTAGTTGTCGGAACAGCTCCAGGAGAAGTTACGTTCAATATTGTTGGAACACTTCCAGCTGGATTGACATTAAATCCAGATAATACCATTACGGTTGCGCCAAATACACCGGCAGGTAATTATAATGTAGAATACCGCATCTGCGAAAATACAAACCCATTAAATTGCGATTCAGTTACAATAGTTGTACCTGTGACTGCGGCAAACTTAGTGGCAAATGCAGATTCTGTACCTTCAGTAGTTAGCACAAATGCACCGCAGACATTAATCAATGTTTTTGCAAATGACACTAAAAATGGAAATGCTTTGGTGCCATCAGATGTAAATCTTACAGTGACTGCAGCAGATCCAAAAGGCTATTTAACAGTTGATGCAAACGGAAATGCAATATTAGCGCCTAATGCACCGGCAGGAGATTATGAGGTTACTTATGAAATCTGCGAGAAATTGAATATAGGGAACTGTAGTTCAAACACCGTTAAAGTGACTGTTGATTTGCCAATTATCGATGCAGTTGTAGAAACGTTAACACCATCAATCAATGGTAGTATAGGAGGAACCACTGCAAATTCGGTAATAGATAACGATACCTTAAATGGAAATCCAGTTGTTATTGGTACACTAGATGGTCAAGTAAAATTAACAGCTGTAAATGTTCCAGTTGGATTAACATTAAATGCAGACGGAACAATAACTGTAGCAGCTAATACTCCATCAGGAATTTATAATATTGAGTATAGTATTTGTGAAATTACAAATCCTTCAAATTGTGATACTGCAATTTCAAAAGTTGCAGTAAACAATGGAACTCTAGTTGCAAATTCAGATGTTCTTCCTTCTGTTAAACCGTCAAATGCACCTCAGACATTAACAGGCAGTGTGTTTGATAATGACACTAAAAACGGACAGCCATTAAATTCTTCAGATGTAACACTGACAACTTCAACGCCAGATCCAAAAGGATATTTAGTCTTGAATCCAGACGGAACAGTTACTTTAGGAGCTAACGCACCTATAGGAGACTATGAATTGACATATACAATCTGTGAAAAATTAAATCCAGGAAACTGTAGCTCAAATACAGTTAGAGTAACGGTTGATGCCTTTATTATCAATGCAATAGCAGAAACTTTATCGCCATCAATCAATGGAAGCGTAGGAGGAACGACGACAAATTCGGTAATAGATAATGATACCTTAAACGGAAATCCAGTAGTTATTGGTACAGTTTCAGGTCAAGTAAAACTAACAGCTGTAAATATTCCATCAGGATTGACATTAAATGCAGACGGAACAGTAACTGTTGCAGCAAATACTCCGTCAGGAATTTACAATATTGAATATAGTATCTGTGAAATCGATAATCCTTCAAACTGTGATACTGCAATTTCAAAAGTTGCAGTAAATAATGGAACATTGGTTGCAAATACAGATTTTATTCCATCAATTATAGCATCAAATGCACCGCAGACATTAATCAATGTTTTTGCGAATGATACTAAAAACGGAAATGCTTTAGTGCCGTCAGATGTAAATCTTACAGTAACAACAGCAGATCCAAAAGGATATTTAACAGTTGATGCAAACGGAAATGCTATTCTAGCAGCTAACGCACCAGCGGGAGATTATGAATTAACATACACAATTTGTGAGAAATTAAATCCAAGCAATTGTAGTTCAAATACAGTAAGAGTAATTGTTGATATGCCAATTATTGATGCAGTTGAAGATACAATAACTCCAATTAATGGAAATATTGGAGGAACAACAATATCATTAAT
The DNA here is from genome assembly GCF_014207905.1 of Flavobacterium notoginsengisoli. Classification (GTDB taxonomy): domain Bacteria; phylum Bacteroidota; class Bacteroidia; order Flavobacteriales; family Flavobacteriaceae; genus Flavobacterium; species Flavobacterium notoginsengisoli_A. The sequence continues at coordinate 1,310,775 of NZ_JACHLB010000001.1, forward strand.
TACAAACGATAAACTAAATGGAAATCCAGTAGTTGTAGGAACAGCTCCGGGAGAAGTTACATTCAATATTGTTGGAACACTTCCAGCTGGATTGGTATTAAACCCAGATTATACGATTTCGGTTGCGCCAAATACGCCGGCAGGAAATTATAATGTGGAGTACAGCATCTGCGAAAATACAAATCCATCAAATTGTGATTCGGTTACTATAGTTGTGCCAGTTACAGGAGGAAATCTTGTTGCAAATCAAGATATTGTTCCATCTGCGGTTGGAGTAAATGTTTCTCAAACATTAATTAATGTATTTGCAAACGATACTAAAGATGGGAATGCATTAGTGCCGTCAGATGTAAATCTTACAGTAACAACAGCAGATCCAAAAGGATATTTAACAGTTGATGCAAACGGAAATGCAATACTTGCACCTAATGCACCTGCAGGAGATTATGAATTAACATACACAATTTGTGAAAAATTAAATCCATCAAACTGTAATTCAAATATTGTAAAAGTAACGGTAACGGAGCCAAAAATGACTGTAACTGCTAATAGCTATTGTTCAAATAATGTTCCTTATGTTAACTACACAGTTACACCAGATAATTTTACAACAAATAATAAATTAACAGTAAAATGGATTGACAGCTCAAATAATGTTGTAGCAACACAATCTAATTTAGATTTGAGCGGAAATCTAATTTGGCCTGGTGCTGTTGTAGACGGAAATGGAAATGGAGTAGATTGGCCGGGATGGGTTCTAAATAATGGACAATGGATATTGGGAACTGATGGATTTGAAGGAACTAGAAACGGAGTAAAAATGGAATTTTCATTAAATCCAACAGTAACTGTTTCTGTTGCCTACCCAGCAGCGACTTCGGGATGTAATCCGAATCCAACATTTACGATTCAGGCTAATAATGATGTTGCAGGACCAATTGACGCTAAAAAAGGTACTGATACCGGAATCAATGTTTTAGATAATGATAAATTAAATGGAGTGAAACCAACTTCTTCAAATGTTGTTTTAGCTACCATTGTTGCAAATCCAAATTTAGTTTTAAACGCAGACGGATCAGTATCAGTTGTAGCAAATACTCCAAACGGAATTTATGAATTAACTTATTCAATTTGCGAAAAAGCAAATACATCAAATTGCAGTCAGGCTGTAGTTAAAGTAACAGTGTTGAATAGTGTTGATCCTGCGCCTCCAACATCAAATGCAATTACATTAGTAGATGACAATAATGTTACAGCTGACGGAATTAACGGTGCATTAGAATTTGTTAATGTTTTAGATAATGATCTAATAAACGGACAGCCGATTAATCCAGCGGATGTAACAATCAAACCATTAGGAAACAATACTTATTTTGAATGGAATGCAGACGGAACAGTAAATGTTAAGCCAAACACGCCTGGAGGAAATTATTCAATTACTTATCAAGTTTGTGAAAAAGCAAATGCAGCAAATTGTTCAACAGCGATTCTAAATGTTTTTGTTGAAGTTCCAGCAATTGCAATTATCAAAAAGGCAGAATTTAATGATGAGAATAACAGTGGTTTTGCCAATGCAGGAGAAACAATTACGTATACGTTTACAGTAACCAATACAGGAAACGTTCCGCTTAAAAATGTAATAGTAAAAGATCCATTAACAGGAGTAGTGGTTTCTGGACAAGCAATTACTTTGGAAGTTGGAGAAGCAAACAGCTCTAATTTCTCAGCAGTTTACAAAATAACGCAAGAAGATATCAATCTTACTAAAGTAACAAATCAAGCTACTGCACAAGGAAGCAGCGATAAAGGAATTGTTGTAGAAGATTTATCAGATCATTCAAGTAATACGGCTGATAATCCAACTGTAGTAGAATTAGATGGATGTGCAATCAAAGTATTCAAAGCTTTCTCGCCAAATGGAGACGACAAGAATACGAGATTCTATATTAGAGGTATCGAATGTTATCCAAATAATACAGTAGAAATTTATAACCGTTGGGGAGTATTGGTTTTCAGTGTAGACGGATATAATAACAACGATAGAGTTTTTGTTGGATATTCTAACGGACGTTCAACAATTAAACAAACAGATGGACTGCCAGTAGGAACTTATTTCTACATCCTGAAATATGAAGACAATGCTAAAGCGCCACATCAGGAATCAGGTTACTTATACATCAACAAATAATATAGATTACGGCTTAGTAAAGCTAGGCCGTTTTTAAAGCTTTAAAAATGAAAAAATTAATCATATTTTTTATGTTTTTTTCGATTGTGTCAAATGCGCAGCAAGATGCACAGTTTACGCAATATATGTACAACACAATCGAAGTCAATCCAGCTTACGCAGGTTCAAGAGGAGTTATGAGCGTTTTCGGATTGTATCGTACTCAATGGATTGGATTAGAAGGAGCGCCTAAAACAAGTACTTTTTCTGTAAATACACCTTTAAACAATAGCGATTTAGGTCTTGGGGTATCTTTGGTAAACGACCAAATCGGACCAACGAATGAAAATACTTTGTCGGCAGATTTATCGTATACAATTCCAACTTCAGAATCATGGAATTTGTCTTTTGGTATTAAAGGAACTGCAAACCTATTCAACTTAGATGTTAATAAATTGAGTATGGAAGATCAAAATGATGAAATGTTTCAAAACCTGAAAAATAAGTTCTCGCCAAATGTAGGTGCCGGAATTTATTTTCATTCAGACCGTGCTTACGTCGGATTATCTGTTCCAAATTTTATCGAAACAAACCGTTACGATGCTGAAGATGTGGCCATTTTTAAAGAAAAAATCAATTATTATTTAATAGCTGGTTACGTATTTAATCTAGATCGTTTAGAGTATGTAAAGTTCAAACCAGCCTTAATGACTAAAATGGTTGAAGGAGCTCCATTGCAAGTTGATGTTTCAGGTAATTTCATGTTCAATGATAAATTTGTTTTAGGTCTTGCTTATCGTTGGAGTGCTTCTGTAAGTGCGATGGCAGGATTTCAAGTGACAAAAGGAATGTATTTAGGATATGGTTACGATCATGAAACAACTCAATTGAGAAAGTACAATTCTGGATCTCATGAAATCTTCTTAAGATTCGATTTCTTCAATAATTATAATAAAATGATATCTCCAAGATTCTTTTAATAAAAACTATGAAACTTAAAAAAATAATTTTAATCGTTTTGCTGTGTAGCTTCTTTCTAAATGTAAATGCTCAAAATCCATTTACAAATATGAATGTAAAATATGCAGATAAAAAATATGAGGAATACGCTTACGCGGATGCCATAAAAGCATATGAAAGTGTAATAGAAAAAGAAAGTAATAACGAAGGAGTCGTAAAGCGTCTGGCAAATTCGTATTATTTTAATGGAGAATTGACAAGTGCCTTAAAATGGTATGAACAATTATTTTTAATTAATGAAGACCAAGAAGCAGAATATTTTTACCGTTATGCACAATGTTTAAAATCTGCGGGTAATTATCGTAAATCGGATGAAGTTTTAGAAAAATTCAATAAAAAAGCTGCAACAGAAAAAAGATCGGATCTAATTAGAAATGATAAAAATTATCTGGAAATAATAAAAGAAAATTCTGGAAGATTCCAAATAGCAGATGCAGGAGTTAATTCTCGTTTTTCAGATTATGGAAGTACAGTTTATAACAACAAAATAATTTTTACTTCTGCTCGCGATACAGGAGGAGTTGTTAAAGCTAATTTTCAATGGACAAACAGATCTTTCTCGAGATTATACAGTGCAGTTTTAATGCCAGACGGAAGTATTGGAAAACCGGAACTTTTTATAAAAAGGAAAAAAGATAAATTCAATGAGTCTACTCCAATTTTTACAAAAGATGGAAGAACAATGTATTTCACAAGAAATAATTTCACGGATGGAAAAAGAGGACAAAATGATAAAAATGTTACGCTTTTAAAATTATACAAAGCAGATTTGATTGATGATGAATGGAAGAACATTAGAGAACTTCCTTTTAACAGCGATCAATATAGTACTGCACATCCTGCTTTAAGCATGGATGAAAAATTCTTGTATTTCGCTTCTGATATGCCAGGAACATTAGGTCAATCAGATATTTATAAAGTGGCAATTAATGAAGATGGTTCTTTTGGAACACCAGAAAATTTAGGACCAGAAATTAATACAGAAGGTAGAGAAACATTTCCTTTTATTTCTGGAGATAATGAACTTTATTTTGCTTCAGACGGGCGTCCTGGTTTAGGCGGTCTGGATATTTTTGCTTCAAGAATAAAAGCAAACGGAACTTATGATGAAGTTTTAAACGTTGGTGAACCTGTAAATAGTAAACAAGATGATTTTGCTTTCAGTATTGATAGCAGAACCAGAAGCGGTTATTTTTCTTCAAACAGACAAAACAGTTTAGGTTTAGATGATATTTATAGATTTACAGAAACGAGAAGATTAATTTGCGAACAGAATTTAAGCGGTACAGTAACCGATTCAGAATCAAATGCAGTCCTTGCCAATACAGCTTTAACTTTATTCAACGAAAAATTTGATCCAGTTGGTACAATCACGACAGACGAAAAAGGAAATTATGTTTTCCCAGCTGTAAAATGTGGTAAAAAATATACTATTCGAACTTCAAAAACAGATTACAATGCCAAAGAAGTTTCTGTAAATATTTTAAGAGATCAACAAACCACTTTAATGATTGCATTAAATAAAGTATTTGTTCCTTTAACAGCAAAAACGGTTGCAATTAAAAAAGTTGCTATTAGTCCAGTAAAACTTGCTTCTATGAAAGTTGGGGTTGATGTCGCAAAACTTTTAAACCTTCCGATGAACTTTTTTGATTTAGGAAAAGCGACCATAAAAAAGACTTCAGAGCCTCAATTGATGAAAGTGGTGAATCTTTTAAAAGAATATCCAGACATGAAACTTGATATTCGTTCTCATACAGACAGTCGTTCTTCTTCAGAAAGCAATCAAATTCTTTCGGACATGAGAGCGTTGTCAACAAAAAAATGGCTAGTGCAAAAAGGAATTAGTGAAGACAGATTAACTGCCAAAGGTTATGGAGAAACACAATTAGTAAATAAATGTGCAGATGGTGTGAAATGTACCGAAAAAGAACATATGCAAAATAGACGAAGTGAGTTTATCATTGTTGCCATGTAAAATGCACTTTTTATAAAATTTTAAAACCCTTTTCTTAATAATCAGAAAAGGGTTTTTATTTTTTTAATATTTATAGAAAAATATCTCTCCAATAAACAACTTCAACTAATTGGTATTGAAATATTTGTAAACGTTAAAAAATCAAATTTTCATCAAAAAACAATTCTAAAAAAAATCATTCTTTACGTTATAATTTTGAAATTTTGAATTTTGATGTATTATGTTTAAAATGAATTAGTTGTGTTTTAAAAAATCGATTTCGTTGCCGATTGTGTTTGTTTTTGTTTTAACTTTATAAATCTAAAAATTTTTCATTATGACTGTAGATCAAATACTTAAAGCAAAAGGAAGAAATGTCTATTCGATTTTCTCTAATTTAACGGTTTATGATGCCTTAAAGGTAATGGGAGAAAAGAATATTGGAGCAATTTTAATTATTGATAATGGAGTTTTAAAGGGAATATTGTCCGAAAGAGACTATGCCCGTAAAATTGTCCTAAAGGATAAATCTTCTAAAGAAACTTTGGTAAATGAGATTATGGAAAGTAATGTTTTTACAGTAAAACTTTCAGATAATCTTGAAGATTGTATGCAATTGATGAGTGAAAAAAGAATACGACACCTGCCAGTTGTAGAAGATGAAACAGTTGTTGGAATAATTTCAATCAGCGATGTAGTTAAGGCGATTATAGAAACTCAAAAAGATACTATTCAGCATTTGAATTCTTATATTTCTCAATAAAAAGGAAATAAAAACAATAAAAATTTAAAACGAGTCCAATTTCTATTGGACTTTTTTTATTTCTGAAAATGGATTTTCAGAAAAGAAAGTATTAAAAAGACTCCTTTTTCCAACAAGACTTATATCTTTGTAAGCTAGAATAAAAGCTAAAATAATGAATAAAGAGAGTAAAAAAAGAGAAGCGTTACTGTACCATTCAGAACCGACTCCAGGAAAAATTCAGGTAGTTCCAACAAAAAAATATGCAACCCAGAGAGACTTATCATTGGCTTATTCGCCAGGAGTTGCAGAACCATGTTTAGCAATTGCAGAAAACATTGAAGACGTTTATAAATATACAGCAAAAGGAAATTTAGTAGCCGTAATTTCAAACGGTACAGCAGTTTTAGGACTTGGAGATATTGGTCCAGAAGCAGGAAAACCTGTTATGGAAGGAAAAGGTTTATTGTTTAAAATTTTCTCTGATATTGATGTTTTCGACATTGAAGTAGATACTAAAAATGTTGAAGAATTTATTCAAACTGTAAAAAATATTGCTCCAACTTTTGGTGGAATCAATCTTGAGGATATCAAAGCTCCTGAATCTTTTGAAATAGAAAGAAGATTAATCGAAGAATTGGATATTCCAGTAATGCACGATGACCAGCATGGAACAGCAATTATTTCTTCTGCAGCTTTAATCAATGCATTAGAATTGGCAGGAAAAAAAGCCGAAGATGTAAAAATGGTAGTTTCAGGAGCAGGATCGGCAGCAATTGCTTGTACAGATTTATATGTTTCTTTAGGAGTAAAAGTTGAAAACATTTTAATGTTTAATAGTAAAGGACTTTTAACAAAAGATAATCCTTCGCTTTCAGATCTTCAATTGAAATATGCAATTGATGGCGCAAAAATAGATTTGGCAGAAGCTGTAAAAGGAGCAGATGTTTTCATCGGACTTTCTTCGGGAAATATTCTTTCTCCAGAAATGTTGCTTTCTATGGAAAAAAGCCCAATTGTTTTTGCAATGGCAAATCCAAATCCAGAAATCGATTATAATCTTGCTGTCGAAACTCGTAAAGATGTTATTATGGCGACAGGACGTTCAGATTTTCCTAATCAGGTAAACAACGTTTTAGGTTTTCCATATATTTTTAGAGGAGCGTTAGACGTTAGAGCAAGAAAAATTAACGAAGAAATGAAAATGGCGGCTGTAAAAGCTTTGGCCATTTTAGCAAAAGAACCAGTTCCAGAGCAGGTTAACGTTGCTTACGGAGCTACAAAATTAGGTTTCGGACAAGAATATATTATTCCAAAACCATTCGATCCTAGATTGATTACCGTTGTGGCACCTGCAGTTGCAAAAGCTGCAATGGAATCTGGAGTAGCAAAAAATCCTATTACAGACTGGGTTGCTTATGAAGATAAACTTCGTGAGCGCATGGGTAATGATAATAAAATGGTGCGTTTAATTACAAACCGTGCAAAATTAGATCCAAAGAAAATTGTTTTTGCAGAAGCAGACCAATTAAATGTATTAAAAGCAGCTCAAATTGTTTATGAAGATGGAATTGGATTCCCAATTTTATTAGGAAACAAAGAGCAGATTTTAGAACTAAAAGAAGAGTTAGGTTTTGATGCAGACCTTGAAATCATTGATCCTAAAACTGATGAAGAAGCAGAAAGACGTAACCGATTTGCAAAATCATTTTGGGAAACAAGAGGACGAAGAGGAGTTTCTAAATTAGATGCCGAAAAGTTCATGCGCGAAAGAAACTATTTTGCAGCTATGATGGTTAATGAAGGCGAAGCAGATGCTGTTGTTACTGGACATTCAAGGAGTTATCCTTCTGTTGTGAAACCGATGATGCAATTAATTCCGAAGGCACAAAATGCATCTCTTATTGCAACGGCAAACATGATGCTAACTTCACGCGGGCCAATGTTTTTATCAGACACTGCAATCAACATTAATCCATCTGCACAAGATTTGGTTAATATTGCAATTATGACTTCTAAAACGGCAAGAATGTTCGGAATTGAGCCTGTTATTGCAATGGTTTCTTTCTCAAACTTTGGTTCTTCAACTAGCGAAAGCGCTTCAAAAGTTAGAGAAGCAGTTGCTTATTTACACAAAAATCACCCAGAAATGATTGTTGATGGAGAGATTCAGGCAGATTTTGCTTTAAATCAAGAAATGCTTGAAGAGAAATTCCCATTCTCAAAACTGGCTGGTAAAAAAGTAAATACTTTGATTTTTCCTAATCTTGAATCTGCAAATATCACTTACAAATTGTTAAAAGAATTGTACAAAGTGAATTCTATTGGACCAATTATGATGGGTATGGGGAAACCAGTTCACATTTTCCAATTAGGTGCAAGCGTAGAAGAAATGGTCAATATGGCTGCCATTGCAGTAATTGATGCGCAAGAAAAAGAAAGTAAAAAGAATAAAATAGCACAATAAGCGTTCTAAAAGGATTGGGCAAATTTGTCGTAGTTTTATGGCATTTTTGTTATATTTGATACTAAGAAATTACATTTATGATAGCACATTTGCAAGGCAAATTAGTAGAAAAAAATCCTACAGAGGTTGTAATTGATTGTGGAGGTGTTGGTTATCAGGTAAATATATCCCTGCATACCTTCTCCTTAATTCCAAATTCTGAAAATATAAAACTGTATACGCATCTTCAAATTAAAGAAGATGCGCATACTTTATATGGTTTTGCCGAAAAATCAGAAAGAGAAATTTTCAGAATGCTAATTTCCGTTTCAGGAATTGGAGCAGGAATAGCTCGAACGATGCTTTCGTCGATAGAACCAAAACAAATTATTAATGCCATTGCATCTGGAGATGTTGGTTTAATACAGTCTATCAAAGGGATAGGGAACAAAACAGCACAAAGAGTTATACTTGATTTAAAGGATAAAGTTGTTAAATTATATGATTTGGACGAAGTTTTTGCTGTTCAAAACAATAGAAATCGAGATGAAGCGTTATCTGCTCTAGAAGTATTAGGTTTTGTTCGAAAAGCTTCTGAAAAAGTAGTTGAAAAGATTGTAAAAGAAGATCCAGAAGCTACTGTAGAAACAATCATCAAAAAGGCTTTAAAAAGCTTATAAATTCATTTTATATAAAAGAATTCTATGCGTAAAATTTGTATTTTGTTGCTGGTTTTGCTCTGTGGTACAGTTTTGCGTGCGCAGGTAAATCCGCCAACTCAAGATACAACTAAAACTCAGTTTTCAGTTGGTAAAATTGAGCTTGAAGATCCTCCAAGTGTAATGTCGGCTTACCGATATGATCCTATTACCGATCGTTATATTTACACCAATTCGGCAGAGGGCGTTTCTATAAACTATCCGCTGATTTTAACTCCAAGAGAATATGAAGATCTACTTCTAAAAGAATCTAGAAGGAATTATTTTAGAAAAAAATCTGATGCAATCGATGGTAAAAAAACTGGCGCAGAAGCGGCCAAGAAAGATTTGCTTCCAAGATATTATGTAAATTCAAGTTTGTTTGAAAGCATCTTTGGAAGTAATACCATAGATGTAAAACCTACAGGATCAGTTGAAATGGACTTAGGTTTAAGGTATACAAAACAAGACAATCCTTCTTTCTCTCCAAGAAATAGATCTAGTCTTACTTTCGACTTCGATCAAAGAATCAGTATGAGTTTGATGGGTAAAATTGGAACTCGTCTTGAAGTTAATGCCAATTACGATACCCAATCAACATTTGCTTTTCAAAACTTATTTAAACTTGCTTATACGCCTTCAGAAGATGATATTGTTCAGAAAGTTGAGGTTGGTAATGTTAGCATGCCATTAAATAGTACCTTGATTCGAGGTGCACAAAGTTTATTTGGAGTTAAGACACAATTGCAATTTGGTAAAACAACAATTACGGGAGTTTTCTCAGAACAGAAATCTCAAACCAAAAGTATAGTCGCAGAAAGTGGAGGAACAGTTCAAAACTTTGATTTGTTTGCTTTAGATTATGATAATGATCGACATTTCTTCTTGTCTCAATATTTTAGAAATAAGTATGATGCGTCTTTACGAAATTATCCTTTAATCGATAGCCGAGTTCAGGTAACTAGAATTGAAGTTTGGGTAACCAATAAGCAAAACAGAGTTACTACTAATAATAACAATTTAAGAAATATTATCGCACTTCAGGATTTGGGAGAAGCTCAGATTTCAGGAGTTCCCGATAATGAAGTAGTTGTAATTACTAATCCAACAGGATTTTTTAATCCTAATACTCTAGATTCTCCAACAGATAATACAAATAATAAATATGATCCTGCGTCAATTGGCAAAGGAGACAGTTATCTGAATAATAATATTAGAGAAATTGTTACAGCAAAAACAGGATTTAATAATGCAAACGTAGCAGAAGGTACGGATTATTCAATCTTAGAAAATGCTAGAAAATTAACCACTCAAGAATATACTTTTAATCCACAATTAGGATATATCTCGTTACAGCAACGTTTAGCAAATGACGAAATTTTGGCAGTTGCTTTTGAATATACTGTTGGAGGTAAAGTATACCAAGTTGGAGAATTTGGAAGTGATGGTGTAGATGCAACGTTAGTTACAGGAAATAATACTAACGGAAATCAAGCAATTGTTACGCAAAGTTTAGTTTTAAAAATGCTGAAAAGCAGTTTGACAAACGTTAACAATCCAGTTTGGAATTTGATGATGAAAAACGTTTATCAAATTCCACAAGCTTATCAAATTAAGCAAGAAGATTTTAGACTAAACATTCTTTATACAGATCCTTCACCAATAAATTATATCACGCCTGCAACAGGAAGTACTTTTCCGCCAAACCCTGCTCCAAATGATGTGGTAGAAAATACACCTTTATTAAATGTGTTTAATTTAGATCGTTTAAATTATAACAATGATCCACAGACTGGAGGAGATGGTTTCTTCGATTATGTTCCTGGAGTAACTGTAGACGTTCAAAATGCCCGAATCATTTTCACGACGAAAGAACCTTTTGGAGAGCTTTTATTTAGAAAATTAAATACAGGATCAGGAGAAAACTATAACGATCCAGCGACATATAATGCAAATCAGCGTAAATATGTATTCCGAACTATGTATAGAAGCACACAAGCAGGTGCTTTACAAGATAGTGATAAAAATAAATTCTTATTAAGAGGAAAATACAAATCTTCGGGTAGTAACGGTATTCCTATCGGAGCATTTAACGTTCCTCAAGGATCTGTCGTTGTTACAGCTGCGGGAAGAGTTTTAGTTGAAGGAATTGACTATAGTGTCGATTATCAATTAGGAAGAGTTCAGATTCTAGATGCTTCACTTCAAGCTTCAAATACACCAATTGAAGTTTCTTTAGAAAACAATTCAATCTTCGGACAGCAGACCAGAAGATTTATGGGATTAAATGTTGAACATAAAATTTCAGATAAATTCGTTGTCGGAGGAACTTTCTTAAAAATGACAGAACGTCCTTTTACACAAAAATCTAGTTACGGACAAGAATCTGTAAACAATACTATTTTTGGTTTCAACGGAAATTATGCAACCGAAGTTCCATTTTTGACAAGATTGGCTAATAAACTTCCAAACATCGATACCGATGTTCCTTCTAATCTTTCTATTCGAGGAGAGGTTGCCTTTTTAAAACCAGACGCCCCAAAAGCTAGTGATTTTGAAGGAGAAGCAACTATTTACATAGACGACTTTGAAGGTTCGCAAACAACAATAGATATGCGATCTGCTTATGCTTGGAGTTTGGCTTCAACACCGTTTATCAATTCAGCAACAGATAATACTTTTAACGCAGGTTCAAATACATTAGCATACGGGTTTAAACGTGCAAAATTAGCTTGGTATACTATTGACCCTATCTTTTACACATCGAAACCATCAGGGATTTCAAATGATGATTTGTCGTTCAATACAACAAGAAGAATTTACAGTAGAGAACTTTATCCGAATACAGATATCGCTCAAGGACAAATTCAAGTTATAAATACACTTGATTTATCATACTATCCATCAGATAGAGGACCTTACAATAATAATCCGGACTTTTCATTAACCAATCCTTCTACAAATTTTGGAGGTATTATGCGTGCTTTGAATTCAACAAATTTTGAACAAGGAAACGTAGAATATATTCAGTTTTGGGTGCTTGACCCGTACGTAGGAAATGGAGAAGCACAAGCAAGTAATACAGGAAAAATCTATTTTAACCTAGGAGAAATTTCGGAAGATATATTAAAAGACGAAAGAAAGCAATATGAAAACGGATTAGGGCCAGGTCAAATTATGGTAAATCCGCAACCACAATGGGGAGATGTTCCAGCATCTCAATCTTTGATTTATGCATTTGATACCAATCCGGAAAATCGTAAAAATCAAGATGTTGGTTTAGATGGTCTTCCAAGTTCTAGAGAAGGTGCGGTTTACACGAACTATGCTGCTGAAAATGACCCAGCTGCAGATGACTATACGTATTATTTAAATACTGACGGAGGTGTTCTAAATCGTTATAAAAATTACAACGGTACAGAAAATAACTCAGCAGTTAGTGTAGATGATCCAAATCGCGGTTCTACGACGCTTCCTGATGTTGAAGATATCAATCGTGACAACACCATGAGTACTATTAATGCTTATTATGAATATAGCATTGAAATGAGACCGGGAATGCAGATTGGAGAAAACTACATTACTGACATTCGTGAACCAGAAGATATCGGAAATGTTGAATTGCCAAACGGATCGACTACGCGTGCAAGATGGATTCAATTTAAAATTCCAGTTTCTCAGCCTAAAAATACGATTGGTAATATTACCGATTTTAGATCGATTCGTTTTATGAGAATGTTCATGACTGGATTTAATGATCAAATGACGGTTCGTTTTGGAGCTTTAGATTTGGTACGAGGAGAGTGGAGAAGATATACAGGAACACTAGATGCAAACGATACAACTCCTGATGATGACGGAACAGAATTTGATGTGGCAGCAGTTAATATTCAAGAGAATGGAACAAAATGTCCAGTAAATTATGTTATCCCGCCGGGAGTTCAAAGAGAGCAACTTTACAATAATAATACGATTATTAATCAAAATGAACAATCTTTAGCAGTAAGAATTGGTGGTACAGGATTAGAATATCGTGACTCGAGAGCTGTTTTCAAAAATGTGAGTGTAGATATGCGTCAGTACAAGAAACTGAAAATGTTCCTACATGCAGAATCACTTCCTTATGAAACTCAGCTTGAAAATGATGAAATGGTTGGATTTATTCGTTTCGGTAACGATTTTACACAAAATTTCTATCAAATTGAAATTCCATTAAAAGTAACACCAACTGGTGGATCTTGTACAATTAGTCCAGATCAGGTTTGGTTGGATCAAAATAATATTGATCTTGCATTGTCTTTGTTAACAGCAATGAAAATTAAGGCCATGACGATAGATCCTACTTCTTCAAAAAGAGATATTAATGGTATTTATTACCCTGATGATGATCCTGATGCAAGTGACGGTGATGGTGATACTAAATTGAGATTAGGTATAAAAGGAAATCCTAATTTTGGTTTGGTCCGAAACTTAATGGTCGGTGTAAAAAGTACAGCTGAACATAAAAACATAAAAGGAGAGGTTTGGTTCAATGAGCTTCGTATGTCTGATCTTGAGAACAAAGGTGGTATGGCGGCTCTATTGAATATAGATACCAATATGGCTGATTTTGCAACGTTATCTGCTTCTGGAAAAAAGAGCACAATAGGTTTTGGTTCTCTGGAACAAGGTGCAAATGAAAGAGATAGAGAAGATATTCAACAATATAATATTGTTACTAACATGAATTTAGGAAAATTACTTCCTAAAAAATGGGGAATTAATCTTCCGTTTAATTATGCTATTGGAGAGGAAGTTATTACGCCAGAATATGATCCATTCAATCAAGATATTAAACTTAGCCAATTAATTGCTGAAACTACGGATCCAGCTGAAAAAGATAATATTAGAACTCGTGCTGTAGATTACACAAAACGTAAGAGTATTAACTTTATCGGAGTACGAAAAGATAGAGCATTAGAACAAAAACCTCACGTTTATGATGTGGAGAATTTTACGTTCTCACAATCTTACAATCAAGTAGAACGACATGATTACGAGGTGGAAAATTATAACGATGAACAATCAAATACGGCTGTTAATTATGCTTATACTTTCCAGCCTAAAGAAGTTGTTCCGTTTAAAAACAACCAATTCATGAAAAAAAGTGATTATTGGAAAATGTTAAGTGATTTAAATTTTAATTATTTACCATCCAATATTTCTTTTAACAGTAATATTTTAAGACAAAGTAATCGCCAGCAATACAGACAGGTTGAGTCTGTAGAAGGAATTGGTTTAGACCCGCTTTATAGAAGGAATTTTGCATTTAATTATCAATACGGTTTTGGATTTAATTTGACAAAATCATTGAAATTAAATTATACTGCCGCTTCCAATAATATTGTGAGAAACTTTTTGAATGATGACAACACGCCTAAAGAAGATTTTAATATTTGGGACGACTATTTTGATATCGGAACGCCAAATCAGCATTTGCAACAGTTGATTGTAAATTATGATATTCCAATTAATAAAATTCCAATTTTTAGTTTTATAAAAGCAAACTATTCGTATACTGCAGATTATAACTGGCAGCGATCTTCTACCGCATTTTCTCAATATGTAGAAGATGATACAACGTGGAATTTAGGTAATACGATTCAGAATGCCAATTCAAACACGTTTGCGGCAACGTTAAACATGAATTTGCTTTATAAATATTTAGGTTTAACACCTGGAGGTAAACCTGCTAAGGCAAAGCCAGTTGCACCGCCAAAACCAGGAGAGAAAATTGTAAACACGGCTAAACCAACTGTAAGCAAAAGCCCTTTTTATGATGGTTTAATTGGAGTTTTGACTAGTGTTAAAAATGTTCAAATTAATTATACTGAAAACAGCGGAACGGTTTTACCAGGTTATATACCAGGAGTTGGTTTCTTTGGAACGTCTAAACCATCGTTAGGATTTGTTTTTGGTAGTCAAGATGATATTCGTTACGAAGCTGCTAAAAATGGCTGGTTGACCGATTATCAAAATTTTAATCAAAACTTCTCGCAAGTAAATAGTAAGCTTTTAAAAGTAACTGCTAATCTTGATGTTCTTCCTGATTTGAAAGTTGATTTGTCAATGGATCGTTCTTATTCGCAAAATTCTTCAGAACAATATAGTGTTGTTAGAGATACTATCGGAAATTTGAGTTATCAACCGTTGTCTCCTTATACGTATGGGATGTTCTCTATTTCGACAGTATTAATAAAAACAGCTTTTTCAACTAGTAATGAGATGCAATCGGCAGCTTTTGATGATTTTAGGAATAATCGTTTAGTAATCGCAAATCGTTTGGCTGAAGAACATTATGGGCCAGGAATGCCAATTCCGAGATACGATGCCTCGACCCTGCCTCCAGAAGACACTTCAGTGCCAGTAGATAATATTGCGAATCCTAATAATACCGAAAGAAAATTAATTCAGGCTAATGATGGTTATCCAATTGGTTATAGCAAAAGTAATCAGGCGGTACTGCTTCCTGCATTTTTAGCGGCTTATACAGGAGGTGACGCTTCCAATGTGTCAACAGGCATTTTTAGGAATTTCCCTATTCCAAATTGGTCGATAAAATATAATGGATTAATGCGTTATAAGTATTTTAAAGATCACTTTAAGCGTTTTTCTTTGCAACACAATTATAGAGCTTCTTACACAGTTAGCCAGTTTAGGTCGAATTTTGATTATCTTGAAAATCCAAACGGACAAGACGTAAATTCAAATTTCTACAATAAAACAGTAATGTCGAATGTCAACTTGGTAGAACAGTTTAGTCCACTTATTAGAGTTGATTTTGAGTTGAAAAGCTCGCTTCGACTGTTGACTGAAATTAAGAAAGACCGAGCTTTATCAATGAGTTTTGATAATAATTTATTGACAGAAGTAAAAGGAATAGAGTATGTAGTTGGGTTAGGATATCGTTTTAAGGATGTAATTATTTCCTCGCGACTTGCAGATAATCCAACAGGAATTATCAAAAGTGATATTAATATAAAAGCAGATTTTTCATTTAGAAATAATGAAACCTTGGTTCGTTATTTAGATTACGATAATAATCAGCTAGCGGCAGGACAGAATATTTGGACATTAAAGTTAACAGCTGATTATGCTTTCAGTAAAAACTTGACGGCAATATTTTATTATGATCATTCGTTTTCGAAAGCAGTTATTTCAACTTCATTTCCTTTAACGAATATCAGATCAGGTTTCACACTTCGTTATAATTTTGGAAATTAATT
The DNA here is from genome assembly GCF_014207905.1 of Flavobacterium notoginsengisoli. Lineage (GTDB taxonomy): Bacteria > Bacteroidota > Bacteroidia > Flavobacteriales > Flavobacteriaceae > Flavobacterium > Flavobacterium notoginsengisoli_A. Next base: position 1,327,070 of record NZ_JACHLB010000001.1, read on the forward strand.
TTTGGTTTCTAAACTAGATTTCATTAGAAGATTATTACATTTGTGGCTTAAATTTTAAATTATCAATTTTCAAACATACTATTATGAGCATACCAGCAAATTTAAAGTACACAAAAGATCACGAATGGGTTAGCATCGAAGGAGATGTTGCGACTGTAGGAATTACTCATTTTGCACAAAAAGAGTTAGGGGATATCGTGTATGTTGAGGTAGAAACTTTAGATCAGACACTTTCAAAAGATGAGGTTTTTGGAACTGTTGAAGCTGTAAAAACAGTTTCAGATTTATTTTTACCATTAACAGGTGAAATCATTGCTTTTAATGAAGATTTAGAAAGTGCTCCAGAAACTGTAAATTCTGATCCTTACGGAGCAGGATGGATGATTAAAATTAAAATTGCTGATGCATCAGAAATTGATTCGTTATTATCTGATGAAGCTTATAAAGATTTGATCGGTGCCTAAACAACTGCTGTTAATTTGGGCAATTATCTGCTCTGGAATTATTGCGTATTTTTGTCTAACAGATTCTGGCAATATTCCGGTAGTTAATTTTCCAAGTATTGATAAAATTGTACATTTCTGCTTTCATTTTGGATTTACAATTTCTTGGATTTTGTTTTTCAAAAAAGAATTGAAAGGGAAAGAATCAGAAGATTTTAAAGCGTATTTAATTTCCTTTATTTTTTCTGTTTTTTTCGGAATTACAATTGAAATTTTGCAGAATGCCATTACTGTTACAAGGGCTGCTGATGTTTCTGACATTTTAGCAAATGCACTTGGCGCGGTTGTAGCTGTTTTTTCGGCAATTGCGTTTAGAAGACAAATCAATAGGATATGATACAAAACCCACTTCGGTGGGTTTTTTTATACAGCAAATTCAACCTTTTAAAAGCTGTGTTTTTTGAATATAAAATGTACTTTTGTGCTGGTTTTCTGCAATTTCAATCATTATGAATGTAAAACAATATTTAGATTCTACGTATTTAAAAACAGCATCTCAGGCAGGTTTGTCAGATGCAGAAAATGCTTTGGTGGTTAAAAATGTAATCGTTGAAGCAATTAAAGAAGAATTTAAATTGGTTATGATTCGTCCAGAATTTGTAGCAATGGCTAAAGAAATGATTGCAGAAGCGAAATCTATTTTGTTAGTTGGAACTGTAATCGATTTTCCAGAAGGAAAATCAAACTTAGAAACCAAGATAAAAGAAGCGAATGAAGCCATTACAAATGGAGCTGATGATTTAGATTTTGTTTGTAATTACGAAGCTTTTAAAAATGGAGAAATAGATTTGGTAAAAAACGAAATCTTAATTGGAACCCAGATTGGTTTGGCTCATAATAAAACAGTAAAATGGATTATTGAAGTAGCCGCTTTAACTGATAAAGAAATCATACAATTATCTGCTTTGATTAAAAATGTCGTGGTGTCTCATTTTGATGAAGAAGATTTTTCTTCTGTGTTTGTTAAATCGTCAACCGGATTTTACAAAACAGAAAATGGACAGCCGAATGGAGCAACGGCGTCGTCTATAATTATTATGCTTGAAAATGCATCGCCTTTGCCTGTAAAAGCAGCAGGTGGTGTCCGTTCGTTTGAAGAAGCAGTAGAAATGATTAATTTAGGAGTGCAGCGAATTGGCACTTCGGCTGCAAAAGCAATTGCAAACGGACAAATTTCCCCAAATCAATATTAAATAAATACCGGTATTTTAGTGAATAAGTTTTTTCTATCCCTTGGTTTAATTTTTTTGTTTTTAAATGTTTCCGCACAACAAAATGGCGATTCTTCAATTCGGCCGAGTTTTACTGCTGAGATGTTTCCTGTTTTTCTAAATTGTGAAAATTTAGATGGCAAAAAATTAGAGAATTGTTTCTATAAAGAAGTTCAAGATTTTGTTTTTAGTAATTTTCAAATTCCTGAAAATTTAAAGGAAAAAAAATATAAAGGAGAAGTAAAAGTTCTTTTCGAGGTTGATGCGACAGGTGAGTTTAAGGTAATTTATGTTTCAGCTGCAAGCGAAGAATTATCAGAAGAAGCAAAACGTGTTTTTGGAAAGTTTCCAAAAATTAAGCCATCAACTTATAATGGAAAACCAACCTATTCCAAATACACTATTTCAATTGACATACCTTTAAAAAGTTCAGAACAAATTGCTGCCGAAGCTTTGGCGGCGGCAGAGATTTTGAAACCAATTGAAAAACCAATGACAGAATTGGACAGTATTGTTTATAAAAAATATAATAATCCAGAATTTGATAGTCATTTAAATATTCCATTTTCACATAGCTATTACGCCCAATTTGATGGTGCAATGAATCAGGTTGGAAGTAATAATCATACTGCTTCGAAGCCATATACTTATGAAGAGGTTTCGAAATATTATAATTTGAAAGCAGTTAATCAATCTCTGCAGAAAAATGTTTCGAGTTGGTTGGGGAGAAAATGGTGGAATGAAAACATGGTTCAGATCCAAGGCGAAGGATATTGGTTTTCTTTAAATCCAATTGTTGATTTGCAATTGGGTAAAGCTTCAGATATTGATGCATCTTATACTTACGTCAATACAAGAGCATTGAATTTTAGAGGGGGATTAGGTAAACAAATTAATTTTACAACAACATTTTTTGAAAGCCAAGGAAGATTTGCAGGTTATTTTAATGATTATGCAGAATCTATAAAGCCTTCTGGAGGAAACCCTGCAATAATTCCAGGAATTGGAATTGCAAAAGGTTTTAAAACAGATGCTTATGATTTTCCTTTAGCGGAAGCTAACATAACATACACGCCAAGTAAAATCTTTGATTTGCAATTGGGCTACGGAAGGAATTTTATTGGAGACGGTTATCGTTCTCTTTTAGAGGGAGATGGAGCAAGTCCGTATCCTTACTTTAAAATTAACACCAAATTTTGGAAGATAAAATATACTAATACCTATATGTGGTTGAAAGATGTTCGTCCAGATGTAACTGTTGATAGAACATATGCAACTAAATTTATGGCGAATCATTATTTAAGCTGGAATGTTTCGAATAGATTGAATTTAGGTTTCTTTGAATCGGTAGTTTGGACTGATACAAATAATAGAGGTTTTGATATCAATTTTGTAAATCCGATTATTTTTTACCGTGCAGTAGAATTCGGTTCTTCTTCTAGAAGCGGAAATGCTCTTTTGGGAATTACAGGAAAATATAAGTGGAACAACAGTATCAATTTATATTCGCAATTTTTGATCGACGAATTTTCGGTTTCTGATGTTGGAGCTGGAAATAAGAGCTGGAAAAATAAATTTGGATTTCAGCTTGGGGCAAAATACTTTAATGCATTTGATGTGAAAGATTTATTAATTCAAGTGGAGTTTAATCATGTGAGACCTTATGTTTATTCGCATAGCGCAGTGATTACTAATTATGGGCATAATAATCAAAGTGTTGGGCATCAGTGGGGTGGTAATTTTAAAGAGCTTATTTTAATTGGACGCTATCATAAAGGTAGAATTTTTGGAGATGCAAAATTCACAATGGGAACTAGAGGTTTGGATTTTGATACGGCTGAGGATTCTTATAATTATGGTGGAAATATTTATAAAAGTTATGATGAAAACCGTCCATACGATACTGGTGTAAAAGTTGGGCAGGGAAATAAAACAAGTGTTTTTATTGCAGATATTCAGGGAGGTTATTTGATTAATCCGATGACTAATTTGAAATTATTTGGAAGTCTTATTTATAGAAATTTTGATCCTACACAAGAAACTGCATCTACATTTAAACAAAGTACAACATGGTTTAGTATCGGTTTGAGATCAGATATTTTTAATTGGTATTTTGATTACTAGGATTTTTAATAAGATTTTTCGAAATAATAGTGTTAAAGAATGTTGAGATCTTGGTTTGTAAAGGTTTTATTGAAAAAAATCTAAAATTATAGGTCTAAATTCTACAATCTAATTTGTACATTTGCACCACTCAAAAAAAAATACAAAAATATCAACGATATTGAACGCTGCAAAAAATACATTATCAATCAAATCAATATTTCTAGACTTTAAAGAGATTACTAAAGCCGGCTTGGCTATTAGTGTTTTGTTCTCATCTATAGCAGGATATTTACTAGGTGTTGATTCTGAACATCCATTTAGTTGGACTGTTTTGATTGTTTTGTCTATTGGAGGATATTGTATGGTTGGAGCATCAAATGCTTTTAATCAGGTAATTGAGAAAGATATTGATTCTTTAATGGATCGTACTAAAAATCGTCCAGTTCCATCAGGACGTATGAGTCCTAAAATAGCATTGCTAGTGGCTAGTCTACTGACTATTATTGGTATAGCATTACTTTATACAATAAATGCAAAGTCAGCAATGTTTGCTGCTATTTCCATATTCTTGTACACAAGTGTTTATACACCATTGAAAACAGTTACTTCGTTATCTGTTTTTGTTGGTGCGTTTCCTGGTGCAATTCCGTTCATGTTAGGCTGGGTTGCTGCTACAGGAGAATTTGGTATTGAAGCAGGAACACTCTTTTTAATTCAATTTTTTTGGCAGTTTCCACATTTTTGGTCCATTGGATGGTTTTTGTATGAAGACTATGAGAAAGCAGGGATTTTTATGTTGCCAACTGGAAGAAAAGATAAAGGAACTGCATTGCAGGTTATTTTGTATACAGTTTGGCTGATAATAGCATCACTTTTACCAGTGTTAGGTTTTACGGGACAATTGCTTATTTCGCCAATTGCAGCAGTTTTAGTCTTTCTTTTAGGAATTTGGATGCTATTTTATGCTGTAAAATTGTATCAATTAAGAACCGCAAAAGCAGCGAGAACACTAATGTTGGTAAGTGTTTCTTATATTTCGCTTTTGCAGATTGTATATATTGTAGATAAATTTTTAAGATAGTTATGGAAATGACGATAACAACAACTGAAGAAAAAGCAAGAAAATCAAAATCAGCAAAACTGATTCTCCTTTTTGCAATGGTTAGTATGACTATGATGTTTGCTGGATTAACAAGCGCATTTGTAGTAAGTAAGTCAAGAGCAGACTGGTTGAAGAATTTTGAGCTTCCTTCTGCATTTTATTGGAGTACAGCTGTGATTATTGCTTGTAGTGTTACTTTCCATTTGGCAAAAAAAGCCATTCAGAAAGATAATAGAAGCGCAGTAACAAGTTTGCTTTTAGGAACTTTGGCTTTAGGGATTCTGTTTGTGATACTTCAATTTCAAGGATTTGAACAAATCATTGGACAAGGGTATTATTTTACAGGACAAGGTAGTTCAATTACTACAACTTTCCTTTACGTAGTAACGGTTACACACTTGTTGCACTTAGCTGGCGGATTAATTTCACTTTTAATTATAATTTATAATCATTTTAAACAAAAATACAATTCGACTCAAACTCTTGGTATAGAACTAGGTGCGATGTATTGGCACTTTTTAGACTTATTGTGGGTGTATTTATTTTTATTTTTATTTTTCTTTAAATAAGAAAAAAACGTAAATTTGGGAACTTTTTAACGAATATCTTTTATGGGAGCGACAGTTACTACTGCAAACAACGACGAAAAAACTTGGGGAGGCGGTCATGAGATCCAGCCACTAGGATCAAGTTATGGTAAAATGATGATGTGGTTTTTTATCGTATCAGATGCCTTAACATTCTCTGGATTTCTAGGAGCTTACGGTTTTTCTAGATTTAAATTTATTGAAACTTGGCCTTTGGCTGATGAAGTGTTTACTCACTTTCCATTTATGCATGGTGTTGCGGCTCCAATGTATTATGTAGCATTAATGACTTTTATTTTGATCTTTTCATCTGTAACAATGGTTTTAGCTGTTGATGCAGGACACCAATTGAAAAAGACAAAAGTTGCTATTTATATGTTCTTAACTATTATTGGAGGTCTTATTTTCGTTGGTTCTCAAGCTTGGGAATGGAAAAACTTCATTAAAGGAGAATATGGAGCAGTTGAAACTGTTGGAGGAAGTTTACTTCAATTTGTTGATAAAGACGGAAAAAGAGTTGCTTTAGCTGATTTTGCAGTTAAATTGCCAGAACAAAGAGAAGCTTTAACTAGAAGCCACTCTACTTGGTTTATGGAAGATGCTCAATCACTTCCAACTTATACAGTTGCTGAAGTTCAAGCTGGATTTAAAGCTCATCCTGAATTATTAATCAGAACAGAAAAACTTACAGATAAAAAGAAAAAAACAGTTTTGTCTAGAGAAGAATCTGAAACACACTTAGCGAGCGCTAAATATGTTGTAGAAGGAGCTAACTTGATTAGAAACGAATACGGTAATAAATTATTTGCTGATTTCTTCTTCTTTATTACTGGTTTCCACGGATTCCACGTATTTTCAGGAGTTATCATTAATATCATCATTTTCTTTAATGTATTATTAGGTACTTACGAGAAGAGAAGAAGCTACGAAATGGTAGAGAAAGTTGGTTTATACTGGCACTTCGTAGATTTAGTTTGGGTATTTGTATTTACAGTTTTCTACCTAGTTTAATTTTAGAATTTAATTATTATGTCACACGAGCACGTATCAAATACAAAAAGAATCTGGTTTGTTTTTGGATTACTTTCAGTAGTAACTACAGTAGAAGTTATTTTAGGTATCTACAAGCCTGAATCATTAGAGTTTACGCATTTTATAGGTTTGAATTTATTGAACTGGATTTTCTATATCCTAACAGTTTTCAAAGCATACTATATTGTATGGGCATTTATGCACATGGAAGGTGAAAAAAGCAGCCTTAGATGGTCTGTAGTTTCTCCTGTTATCTTCCTAGTTTTATATTTATTGTTTATTCTGTTAACAGAAGGACATTATATTTATGGGGTTTTTAAAGATTCTACTATTAAATGGAATTTTTAACATGATATTAATTCGAAAAGAGTCCCGATAACATCGGGATTTTTTTATTTTTGTACCTCAATTATTTCCGTTAAAACAATGAAAAAAAATATAGTTCTATTTATACTTTTTGTTCTTCCAATTGTAGCGTATTTATTTTTTGCTTCTGGTGTAAATAGTTTTACAACACTTCCTGTAATAACTCCAAAAGTTGCCGACTTTGGAAATTGGAAATCCCTAAATGGAAAAAAAGTCTTATTGGATAAAAAAATTACTGTTCTTGGTTTTGCAGGTTCAAATATTTTAGAAAATCGAGGGAATTATTTCAACTTAAACGAAAAAATATATAAACGCTATAATGGTTTTGAAGATCTTCAATTTGTAGTTCTTTGTCCGCTTGGAACAGAAAATGAAGCTCAGAAAATCGTTGATGCATTATCTCCTTTTACGGATGTTAAAAACTGGAATTTCGTATTTGCATCGAATGAAGAAATTCAAAAGTTTTATGATCAGCTTCACTTAAAAGAAAAATTAGATCAACATCTTGGTACGTCAAATGTTTATATCATCGATAAAGAACGTAATCTGAGAGGGAGAAAAGATAAAGAAGAATATAAAGAAGGCTATGATACTTTTCATCCATCAGAGTTGAGTAATGAAATGCTGGATGATTTTAAAATAATTCTTTATGAATACCGTGCAGCTTTAAAGAAAAATCATAACGCTACAAAGCAACTTTAAAATTCATTTATAATGTTTAAGAATAAATCATATATCGGAATCTCTTTTGTCATTTTGATTTTTGGGATTTACGCAATTCCTAAAATTGTTGACCGAGTTAAAAACGGTGATGTTGTTAAAGGAAATCGCTTGGATAATGTTGGAGCTAAAACTTCAAAAGATACAAAGCTTTTAACGATTGGTCCAGCTCCAAAATTTGAATTGACTAATCAAGACAATCAAAAGATTTCTAATGAAAACTACAAAGGTAAAGTTTACGTATTAGAATTTTTCTTTACAACTTGTCCTTCAATTTGTCCAAAGATGAATATGAGTATGTTAGAAATTGAAAAGACATTTTTCGGAAATCCTAACTTTGGTATTGTTTCTGTGACAATTGACCCAAAACATGATACGCCACAAGTTTTAAAAGATCATGCAAAATTACTTGGTGTAAAATCTTCAAACTGGAATTTCTTAACAGGCGATAGAGATGTAATTATGGATCTTTCTAACAAAGGATTCAATTTATATGCAGGTGCAAATGATAAAGTAAGCGGTGGATTTGAACATTCAGGTTTGTTTGCTTTGATTGATAAAAATGGAAATATTCGCTGTAGAAAAGACGAATTTGGGAATCCGAATATTTATTATGACGGTTTAGATAAAAAAGGAGTACGCGATATTCAGGAAGACATTAAAATTTTATTAGCAGAATAAGTGATGGAAGATAATTCTTTAGAAAAAAAATATAATAAATTAATCGTTGCAGTTTCAATTGTAATTCCGGTTGTTGTTGCAATTTTATTTGGAGTTAAGCTTAAGGATTTTGGATTCGATGTTGAGCCATTGTCATTTTTACCTCCCATTTACGCTACTACAAATGGAATCACGGCTGTGGTTTTGGTTTGGGCTGTTTTAGCAATTAAAAATGGCAAACAAAAACTTCATGAAAGATTAATGACTTTTGCAATTGCATTGTCTGTTGCGTTTTTAGTTATGTATGTTGCGTATCACATGACTGCAGATTCTACTAAATTTGGAGATTCTAATCATGATGGTGTTTTGGATGTTTTAGAAAGCGCTAAAGTGGGATCGCTTCGATTGGTATATTTTGTTATTCTGATTACGCATATTTTGCTTTCAATAGCAATTATTCCTCTTGTTTTAATTACTTACGTGAGAGCTCTTGGACAGCGATTTGATAAACATAGAAAAATAGCTAAAATCACTTTTCCAATCTGGCTTTATGTTGCTGTGACAGGTGTTGTGGTATTTTTAATGATTTCTCCTTATTATGCTAATTAATAAACAAAATATAGGTCGAAGTTCTAAATTAAAGTTTCAAACTTTCTTTTTTGGAATTTGTTTTTTCTTTATTGGAATTTCAATGAATGCCCAGTGCGCCATGTGTCGTGCAGCTTTATCTGGAGATTCAAATGCTAAAAAAGCAGAAGCAGTAAATGATGGAATTGTTTATTTAATGGTAATTCCTTATTTATTGGTAGTAATAATCGGTTATTTGATTTATAAAATGTATAAATCTAAAAGTAAAAAAGCAGTCTAAATTTTAGACTGCTTTTTTTATTTTAATCCATTCACAGAAACATTTACAGTTCCGTTTATCTTGATAAAAGCGATTATAGCTTGATTCGTTAGCTGGATTTTATCAAACTGAATATCTTCCATTTTTCCATTTACAAAAACACCAGGCATTGGAGAATAGTTCTTTAAATAACTAGCCATACTTTTTTTGCCTTCTTCTAAATTTGGCTGAATAGAATATCGACAGCTTTCCTCCATTTTTCTTAAAACATATCCTTGAGCAAGCCAATTTGCAGTTCTCATTAGTTTGCTTTTGGTATCTAATACATAATCTAATTTGTCGAAATAAATTTCTTTGGTCTTAGGATTGTATTGTGGAAATCCATTCAGATAAAGTGTTCCATTTATAGAACCTAAAACATCTAATGCAATTACCATTTTGCCGTCTTTGTGCCAGATAGATACATTTTTTACAGTAACTTTTTTGCTTCCAGATCCAAATTCTTGACCGGCAAAATTTTTGGTCATAATTTTTGAAGCATCAACATAACTCGAAATTGCGGCAATATTAGCAGAGATTTGGTTTGGAATTTTTGCAACAGGCTTTAAAACAATTTTATTGGCATTAAACTTCGATTCTGGCTGTTTGCCAACAATTGTTTCCATATTGCATTTCATTCCCATATCTAATAAAAAGGAATCATTTTTAAGTTTAGCGTTGGTTGAGTAAATTTCGATAGGAACAATTCGAAGCCAGCTCTCATAAGTATCGCTCATTTGAAAAGGCGTGCAGATTTTTTCAACAGCTTGAAGAACATTCGGTTTAAAATCCATTGATTTTTCAATGGCTTCATCTATTTTCTTTTCCAATTTACTTTTAAAAATAGAAATAGCAGGATTTATTAGGTAAGTAATTGGCATATTTTTACCAAAAACGGTCATTGTTGGACTTTCGCTCCAATCTAAAGATTTAAATTCAGTTTTGGTGGTAAGTTTCCAATTTGTCAAGGCAGCTTCGCTAGACAATGTAATGGTTCCGTTTAGATTAAATTCTCTAATATCATATAATTCCACACCTAATTTTTTTGTGCCAATACGATATTTGATGTTCGCTTTAAGCGGTAAAATTGTTTTAAGTTTTTTATCTGGATTTGAAGGATCGTTTTGAATCTTAATAGGAGCCTGTTTCCAGATTTTCATTTCGATATCATCATCATCGATTGTATTATCTTCGTAAATCAATCCATTTAAAACGGCATTGGTTTGGTTTTCAATATCGGTTAGTTTTATCGTAATAGGTAGATTGATAAAGGAAGGAGTGATATCGTAAATCAGTGGACTTGCATCGTCTGGTTCTGGTTTTAATGTTTCTAATTTTTGAGAAGATGAACAGCCTGCAAATAGGATAAGAGCAGTAAATACTGAAATGATCGAAGTAAGTTTCATTAATATGAATTTTTAATACTGGAGTAAAATTACAAAAACAATCATATTTTCTTAAAAAAGTGTAACAATTAGTAAAGATTGAAGTCTTATACAAAAATGTAACGAAAGTATTAACTTTTTATTATCATAAATTACTTAATAAAAATGTTATTATTGTCTAAAAATTTAACAATACCATGATTGAAATTAAAGATTTACACAAGTCCTACAAAATGGGAAGTTCTGAACTGCATGTATTAAAAGGTATTAATTTTAATATTGAAGAAGGTGAATTAGTTGCAATCATGGGTTCGTCTGGTTCTGGTAAGTCGACGCTTCTAAATATCTTAGGAATTTTGGATGAGGCAGATTCTGGAAGTTATATTTTGGATAAAACACCAATTAAAAAATTAAACGAAACCATCGCATCAAGATATCGAAACAAATTCTTAGGTTTCGTTTTTCAATCTTTTAATTTAATTAATTATAAAAGTGCTTTGGATAACGTTGCAATGCCTTTATACTATCAAGGTATAAAAAGGAAAGAGCGTTATGAAATTGCAATGAAATATTTAGAAAAAGTAGGTTTAGGAAGCCATTCGCATCATTTGCCAAGTGAGCTTTCTGGAGGACAGAAACAACGTGTAGCTATAGCTAGAGCACTTGCTTCAAATCCGAAAGTTTTATTGGCGGATGAGCCAACAGGTGCGCTTGACACGAAAACTTCTTATGAAGTAATGGAACTTATTCAAGGAATTAATGATGAAGGAAAAACAATCCTAATTGTTACACATGAACCTGATATTGCCGCAATGTGCAAAAGAAACGTGGTCCTAAAAGACGGACTAATTATTGACGATAAAAAAGTAGAACAAGTTAGAGCTTCGTCTTATGTTTAATATCGAACGTTGGCAGGAAATATTTGAAGCTATTTCTAAGAACCGTTTAAGAACATTCTTGACCGGAATTTCTGTGGCTTCGGGAATTTTTATTTTGGTGATTTTACTCGGAGCGGGTAAAGGTCTCCAGAACGGAATTGAAAAACAATTTGAACGTGATGCTGCTGGAATTATTGAGGTTTGGTCGGGAACAACAACTAAAGAATATAAAGGATTAAATCCTGGTCGTCAAATTCAATTTCGAAATAGCGATTACGATCAATCTGTTCAAAAATTTGAAGACAAATTAGATTTAAGAGCTTCGACACAGAATTATTGGGGACAGTCTTTTGCTTACGGAAAAGAATCTGGCAATTATCAGTATCGAGGAGTGAATCCGGATTATGGCGGAATTGAAAACTTAACCATAGTTCAAGGGCGTTATGTAAATGCTAAAGACATTGAAAGTAATGCAAAAGTTGCTGTTATTGGGATGAAATTAAAAACCGATTTGCTTAAAGATAAAAATGCTATTGGTGAAGAAATTTTAATCAACAATATTAGTTTTAAAGTAATTGGAGTTTTTACCGATCCGGGAGGAGAAAGAGAAGAAACTCGTGCTTATTTGCCGTTAACCACTGTTCAGAAAACTTTTGGTGCAGGCGATAAAATTAGCAATCTGTTTTTTACATTAAAAAAGACAGATAACTACGATGAAGCATTAGCGCAATCTGAAAAGTTTACCCAAGATTTGAAAAATCTGCTGAAAAGCAAAAATATGGTTGCTCCTGAAGATGATAGTGGGATAGGTGCTTATAATTCGGTTAAAGATGCTAAACAATTTTATGACTTGAATTTGTATATCAGATTGTTTTTCTGGTGGGTTGGTATTTGTACCATTATCGCTGGAGTTGTGGGTGTAAGTAATATTATGCTTATTATAGTGAAAGAACGTACGAAAGAAATTGGAATTAGAAAAGCGCTTGGAGCTTCGCCATTTTCAATCATTTCAATGATTCTTCACGAATCAATATTTATTACAACAATTGCTGGTTTTGTTGGTTTATTAGGTAGCTTACTTTTGTTAGAATTTGTTGGGCCAATGGTTCAAAGTGAATTCTTTAGAAATCCAGAAGTAGATTTTAGTGTGGCATTGACCACTTTAATCTTGCTTGTTTTTGCAGGAGCAATGGCTGGATTTTTTCCAGCTTACAGAGCAGCCAAAATTAAACCTATTGTAGCACTTAGAGACGAATAATTATGTTTAGTAAAGATAATTGGGACGAAATTTTACAGGCTTTAACAGCAAATGTATTCAGAACGATACTGACTGCTTTTGGAGTGTTTTGGGGTATTTTTATTTTGGTAATATTACTTGCTGCCGGAAATGGTCTAGAAAATGGTGTGAAAAAAGGTTTTGATGGAATAGCAACAAATACGATGTTTATGTGGAGTCAAACGACATCAAAAGCGTATAAAGGTTTGCCAAAAACACGTCGTTATGATTTTAGGAATAGTGATGTAGCAGCGTTAAAACAAGCCATTCCAGATTTGTTGTATGTTTCGCCACGAAATCAGCTTGGAGATTTTAACGGGACAAATAATGTTGTAAGAGGGACTAAAACTTCAGCTTTTACAATTTATGGAGATTATCCTGAACTGATCAAACAGCAGCCAATGGATATCATTAAAGGGCGTTTTGTAAATCAGCAAGATATTAATGAACGCAGAAAAGTTGCGGTAATTGGAAAAGGTGTTATCAGCGAACTTTACGGAAAAGAAGAAGAAGCAGTAGGGACTTATATAAAGATTAATGGGATTAACTTTATGGTAGTTGGAGTTTATAAATCCAAGCAGCAGGGAGGAAATGCCGAACAAGAACAAAAGAATATCTTTATTCCCTTTACTACTTTTCAGCAGGCTTTTAACTATGGAGATAAAGTTGGTTGGATGGCATTAACAGCAAAAGACGAATCTTCTATAACAGAATTAAAGCCAAAAATTTTAGAGATTATAAAAGCTTTACACTCAGTTAATCCGACAGATGAACGTGCAGTCGGAAATTTTGATTTGTATGAGCAATTTAATAAAGTACAAAGTCTATTTAATATCCTAAAAGTGATTGCTTATTTTGTTGGAACTTTAGTTTTGATTTCTGGAGTAATCGGAATTTCTAACATTATGCTTATTGTTGTTAAAGAACGAACAAAGGAAATCGGAATTAGAAGAGCTTTAGGAGCAACACCAGGAAATATTAGAGCACAAATATTATCAGAATCTATATTTTTAACCATCATTTCTGGAATGCTCGGAATAGCCGTCGCCACAGGAATTATAGCACTTTTAAATATGGCTTTAGATTCAATGCCCTCCGACGGAAACACCATGTTTGCCAATCCGAGTGTAGATTTAAGAGTAGTATTTGTGGCTTTATTAATATTGGTTGGTTCAGGTTTGCTTGCAGGATTTATTCCAGCTCAAACGGCAATTAATGTGAAGCCAGTAGACGCTTTAAGAACAGAATAAAATTATCAATCAAAATAAAATCGATTAAACCAAAAACAAATGAAAAAAGGAGTAACGGTAACCATTTTAATATTTATTGCAATTGTATTTTTTGGCGCACTTTATTATTTGTATGCTAAAAATCAAGAACCGCCAGTTGTATTTAAAACGGAGAAAGCAGAAATTAAAACTATCGTAAAGAATACCATTGCGACAGGAAATATTCAGCCTGATGAAGAGGTTTTAATCAAACCAAACATTTCAGGAATTATTGAAGAAGTATATATCAAAGCTGGTGAAAAAATCAAAGCTGGTGATATGATTGCTAAAATTAGGGTTGTAGCAAATGTTTCTAATGTAAGCAGTACTCAGAATCAGGTTACAACGGCAAAAATAGCTTTAGATAATCAAGAAAAACTGTATAAGAGACAAAAGACATTGTTTGAAAAAGATGTTATTTCTGCAAACGATTTTGATGCCGCGCAAGTTGCTTACAATCAAGCGAAACAAACTTATTTGGCAGCAAAACAAAGTTTGGATATTGTGAAAACAGGAACAACTTCTTCATTAGGAAATTATGCCAATACGTTGATTCGTTCAACAGTAAACGGAATGGTTTTGGACGTTCCGGTAAAAGTTGGAAATCAAGTGATTGAAAGTAATAACTTTAACGAAGGAACAACAATTGCAAGTGTTGCAGATGTTGGAAGAATGATTTTTATTGGAAAAATCGATGAGTCTGAAGTTGGAAAAATCAAAGAGAAAATGCCAATTGAAATTACGATTGGAGCTATCGAAAACAAAAAATTTGAAGCAGTTTTAAATTACATTGCACCAAAAGGAGTAACCGAAAATGGCGCAATTCAGTTCGAAATAAAAGCACAAATGATTAATAGAGACGATACTTTTATTAGAGCTGGATTGAGTGCAAATGCTTCTATTATTTTAGAAAAAGCAGATAAAATTCTGGCTATTAAAGAATCATTGGTTCAATTTGACAAAAAAACACAAAAGCCTTATGTGGAAATTGAAACGGCTCCGCAAAAATTTCAAAGAAGAGATTTGGTTCTTGGAGTTAGTGACGGAATCTATGTTCAAGTTAAAAGCGGTTTAAAAGATACAGATAAAATAAAAATCTGGAATCAAGGCTTAATTAACGAAACGGACAAAGAAAAAAAATAAGCTAATTTGAAAGTTTAAAGGGTTTTTTGGTTTTAAAAAATGTTAAATTTGCGTGGTTCGGTTTACTGCGCTTTCATTAAAAAAATATGAAAATAAATAAATATAATAGTCTAGTTTTTGCAATGTTATTCGGCTTCGGATTAACTAGCCAAGCGCAATCAAAACAATGGACTTTGGAGGAATGTGTTCGCTACGCATTAGAAAATAATATTACGATTAAACAATCGGAGTTAGATTTAAAAAACACTTCCATTGATAAAAAAGCGGCATTAGGAAATTATCTTCCATCTGTTAATGGAAACGCTTCTCACTCTTGGAATATTGGTTTGAACCAGGATGTTACTACAGGTATTTTGCGTAACTCAACTACACAATATTCTTCACTTGGAGTGAGTGCTGGAGTTGATATCTACAAAGGACTTCAAAATCAAAATGCTTACAGAAAAGCTAAATTGTCTATTGTTGCTTCGCAATATCAATTGTTGAAAATGCAAGAAGATATTTCTTTGAATGTAGCAAGTGCATTTTTGCAGATTTTGTCTAATAAAGAAGACTTAAAAGTAAAAAAAGAACAATTGCTTATTGACGAGAAACGTTTTGCCCGTTCTGAAGAAATGGTAAAAGCAGGAACAATTCCTCGTGGAGATTTGTTCGATTTAAAAGCAACCGTTGCAACAGACAAACAAAATATTGCTGTTTCAGAAAATAATTTATTGATTTCAAAATTGAGTTTAGCACAACTTTTACAATTAAAAGAGTTTGCTGATTTTGATGTAGTTGATGATACAAATGTTAAAGATGAAAACAATATTTTAGCTCAATCTCCTGTTGAAATTTACAACAAAGCCAAAGAGACCAGAACAGAATTGAAATTAGCTCAGGCTAATCTAGAAATTGCTGAAAAAAATGTAGCAATTGCAAAAGGTGCTTACCAGCCAACTTTGAGTGCTTTTTACAGCTTTAATACCAGAGCAAGTTATTCTGATGTTATAAGAGGATCGGTTCCAAATACTGCAAACCCAACATCACAAATTGGTTATGTACAGGGAACTAATCAGGCTGTTTTGCAAGATAATTATGTTCCTGTGTTAGGAAAAGCAGATCCGATACTTGATCAGTTTAACGATAATAAAGGACAGTCTTTTGGTTTCCAGCTTTCTGTGCCAATTTTCAATGGTTTCTCAGCAAGAAACAATGTCGAGCGTAACAAGGTAAGTTTAGAAAAATCTAAAATAGATTTAGAACAAAAAAGTTTAGATTTGCAACGTAACGTTTATACGGCTTTTACAGATGCAAGAGGAGCTTTAAATACTTTTGAAGCGGCGACAGTTACTTTAGAAGCTAGACAGCAAGCTTACAATTTTGCTAAAGAAAAATATGATGTAGGCTTGATGAATGCATTTGATTTCACGCAAGCTCAAACGTTATTGACTAATGCACAATCTGATGTAATTCGAACAAAATACGATTACATGTTTAAAATTAAAATACTTGAATTTTATTTCGGAATTCCAATTGTTCCAATTATTACAAAATAATCTATTATGTCAAAAAAAACAATTTATTTCTTAGTAGGTGGTGCATTAGTGCTCATTATAGCTTTAATCGGTCTTTCAAAAGCGGGAGTAATAGGAAATAAGGATGAAGGAAAAGAAGTAGAAACCTCAAAAGTAATGGCTTCAACAATTGTTGAAACTGTTTCGGCAACAGGTAAAATTCAGCCAGAAATTGAAGTGAAAATTGCTTCGATGGTTTCGGGCGAAATCATAGCATTAAATGTAAAAGAAGGACAGGTTGTTAAAAAAGGAGAATTATTGGTAAAAATAAATCCAGACTTATATACCTCAGGTTTAGATCGATCTGTTGCAAATTTAGCTGGAACAAAAGCTAGTCTAACGCAATCTGATGCAAGTTTTAAAGAAGCAAAAGCAAATTACGACCGTAATAAAGTATTGTACGACAAAGGTGTAATATCAAAATCTGATTGGGACAAAGCGGTTTCTACTTATGAAGTTGCCAAAGCCACAAAACAAAGTGCTTATTACAATGTTCAAAGTGCTTCAGCATCTGTTACAGAAGCTAAGGATAACTTAGGCAGAACTACCATTTATTCTCCAGCAGACGGAACAATTTCTGTTTTGAATGTAGAATTAGGTGAAAGAGTTTTGGGAACGCAACAAATGGCGGGAACAGAACTTTTGCGTGTGGCAAATCTTAACAATATGGAGGTTGAAGTAGATGTAAATGAAAATGATATTGTAAAGATTAAAATAGGTGACGAAGCAAATGTTGAAGTTGATGCCTATTTAAAAAAGAAGTTTAAAGGAATTGTAACTAGTATTTCTAACTCTGCTAGTACAACACTTACTTCAGATCAGGTAACTAATTTCAAAGTAAAAGTTCGTATTTTAAAAGAATCTTATCAAGATCTTTTAGAAGGAAAACCAAGCACTTATTCTCCATTTAGACCAGGAATGACGGCAACAGTTGATATTATTACAACAACAAAAGCAAATGTTTTAGCTGTGCCAATTAGTTCTGTTGTAGTAAAATCTGATACGGCAGCTGTAAAAGAAATTAAAATGGAGTCTCCAGACGAAGAGAAAAAAACAGCTCCAAAGAATGATAAAAAATTCGAATGCGTTTTTGTAAAAGTGGGTGATAAAGCTCAAATAAGAATAATTAAAACAGGAATTCAAGACGATACTAATATTGAAGTAATGTCTGGATTAAAAGCAGGAGATGTAGTTATTACGGGACCATATACAACTGTTTCTAAAGATCTTAATTCTGGAGATAAAGTAAAAATTAAGAAAGCAGAAGCTCCTAAAAAATAATAAAAAGAATTCAATAATATTTAAAATTTAATACCTTGTCTTTTATTCTCAACATCGAAACGGCTACTAAAAATTGTTCTGTGTCTGTCGCAAAAGATGGAAAAACAATTGCTTGCAACGAACTTGCAGACGAAGGATATTCGCATGCAGAAAAACTTCATGTTTTTATTGAAGAAGTAATTGCAAAAGCAGAAATTTCGGTTCAGGATCTGGTGGCAATTGCTGTTAGTCAAGGGCCAGGATCTTACACTGGGTTGAGAATTGGTGTTTCGGCGGCAAAAGGTTTATGTTACGCTTTAAACATTCCTTTAATTGCTGTAGATACACTTCAAACTTTAGCTTCTCAGGCAGAAGTTACCGATGGAAAAATTATTCCGATGTTAGATGCACGCAGAATGGAAGTCTACAGTGCCATTTTCAATTCAGATTTGACAATTGACAGAGGTATTAAAGCGGAGATTATTGACGAAAATTCATTTCAAGAATATAATGACAAGCTTTACTTTGTTGGAGATTGTGCCGACAAATGTAAAGCTGTTTTAACGAAGGATAATTTTGTCTTTTTAGAAGATGTAAAATATCCTTCAGCACAAGCGATGAGTAAAATCAGTTATGATAAATATCAAAAAAGCGACACTGTAGATGTCGCTTATTTTGAGCCTTATTATTTAAAAGATTTTATGATTGCTCCTCCAAAAAAGCAATAATTATTTCTGTATTGTGTACGGTTGGATTGCGATTCCGGCTTCGTCTAATGCTATTTTACAATTCTCTAAGGTTTCAGAAAAAACAGATCCATAATTGGCATTTTTTGCCCATGGACGAACTGCAAAATCGATAGAACTAGCAGATAGGTTTTTTACAAAAACTTCTGGAGCAGGCTTCTTTAATACTTTTGGGTTTTTATTCAGAACATCTAAAAGTATTTCCTTTGCTTTTTTAATATCAGAATCATAAGAAATAGCAAAAGTTAAATCTGCTCTTCTTTCTCCCTGCATTGAATAATTAATAATATTTCCGTTAGAAAGTGAACCGTTTGGAACAAATACTGTTTGGTTATTTGCAGTAAGCATTTTGGTTACAAAAATCTGAATTTCCAAAACTGTTGCAATTACTCCTTGCGCTTCTATTGTATCTCCAACTTTAAATGGCTTAAAAACAATAATCAGCATTCCGCCAGCAAAGTTAGAAAGAGACCCTTGCAATGATAAACCAACTGCAAGTCCCATTGCTCCTAAGATGGCTACAAAAGAAGAAGTTTCAATACCTAACTTAGAAATAAAGGTTACAAACAATAAGATTCTTAAGGCCCATAACAAAATATCGGAGAGGAATTTTGTTAATGTTGGGTCTAAATTTCGCTGAATCATTATTTTCTTGATGATTCTATTAATCAATCTGATGGCATAAAGACCGACAAATAAGATTAAAAATGCAGAAATTAATTTTGGTGAATAATCAACTAAAATGTCAATAAATCTAGAGATGTATTTACTGACTTGTTCTGGGCTAAGGTTCATGATTTTTAAAATAAAAAAACCTTCTCAAAGAGAAGGTAAATTGGTACTGCAAATATAGAAATATTTACATTATTAGAAAATGATGTTTAGGCTTTACCGTCTTCTTCGTCACTAATTTCACTTACATCAACTACATTTTCTGTTATAACTTCTGGACTGTCGTCACTGGTTAAAGCGGCTGCTTTTTCTTTTACAGAATCAATAACGTCGCTTACTGCTTCAGTCGCTTTTTCAGCGTATTCTGTTACAGTTTCTTTTGCTTTTTCAGCATATTCTGCAGCACTGTCAATAATTGGTTCTGAAACTTCTTTTACTTTTTCGATAGCTTCTTCTGCAAAAGTTTCTGCTTTTTCAATATAAGGCGCAGCGGCTTCTTTTGCATGTTCTAAAGTACTTTCAGCACTATTAGCCAATTCTGTGGCAGACTCTTTTGTTGAGCCAAATAAATTTTTAAAAAATGAAGATAATCCCATGGTTTTTAATTAATTGGTTAAGATTACAATATTAATTAATTTTATAGAATTTGTCGTTTTTTTATTTTTAAATAATTGATATTAAGCGATTAAAAATAAAAAAGCGTCTCATTGAGACGCTTTTTTAAAATATTATCTTTTATAAAAATTAAGCATTAGAAGCTTCAACCTTTATAGCCTCATCATTCAACATGCTTTTCAACATATTTTCGATTCCGCTTTTTAAAGTGAAAGTTGAAGAAGGACAACCGCTGCAAGCACCTTGTAAAAGTACTTTTACCGTTTTGTCTTCTTCATTATAAGATTCAAAAGCAATGTTTCCACCATCTGCAGCTACAGCTGGTTTTACATATTCTTCTAAAATATTAATGATTTGCTGAGAAGTAACATCTAATTTGTCGAAAGCTTCGTCTTTTGTAGCTTCATTTTTGGTAGCAGTTTGAATTAGACTTTCGTCTAAAACTGTTCCTCCATTTTCGATAAATTGCTTAATGAATGTTCTTAATTCTAAAGTAATTTCAGACCAGTCATTGATTTCATATTTAGTGACAGAAATATAGTTTTCGTCAATGAAAATTTCTTTTACATAAGGAAATTTAAATAATTCCTGAGCCAATGGAGAAGAAGCCGTTTGGTCGATATTTTTGTATTCTACAGCGTTGCGAGTCAGCATTCTGCTTACAACAAATTTTAATGCAGAAGGATTTGGAGTAGTTTCTCCATAAACAGTAATAGGCTGCTTTTTAGCTTTATTTTCGTCAACTTTAATGATTACGCCACCTTTTTCAACAAAAGCACTAATTTGCTCTGCTACAGCATCTTTAACGTCGTCCCAATCTACAATGCTATATCTTTCGATAGCAATAAAATTTCCTGAAATATAAACAGTTTTAACAAATGGTAAGTAAAATAATTGCTGAGCTAAAGGAGAAGCTTGAGCTTCATCAATGTTTTTGAATTCAAAATTTTGATTCTGTGTAATAAAGTCTTCAAACTCAAACTTTAAAATAGTCGGATTTTGAGTCTCTTTTATAGTGATTTTTGTCATGATTGTATATTTTTTGCAAATTTACTAAAGTTATTTTCTACTAATAACTATATTTGATTTTTTAATGAAATAATTAAGACTCTTCTCAAAGAAATCGTGTTAAATTGCAGGAGTGAAAATTATATGGATACAAAATTGCCTTTATGAAATTTAAAATCAGGGTTTTATTAATTTTTCTCATTACGACTTTTTATTCTTATTCTCAAGAAGGAATACCTGTTTATTCAGATTATTTGTCTGATAATTATTATTTAATTCACCCGTCAATGGCTGGTGCAGCTAACTGTGCTAAAATCAGATTGACAGCAAGAAAGCAATGGTTTGGGCAAGAAGATGCGCCAACTTTGCAGACTTTAAGTTTTAACGGAAGACTGGGTGAACGTTCTGGAGCTGGTATAATTGTTTTTAATGATAAAAATGGGTACCATTCTCAAAAAGGTGTAAAACTAACTTACGCCCATCATATTATGTTTTCTAGAGATGAAGTCGATTTAAATCAGTTGTCTTTTGGAATTAGCGGAGGGTTGATACAAAATCAATTGGATGAAACTAAATTCGGAGGAACTTTTGATCCTACTGTTTTCGGTTCAATTCAAAAAGATTCTTATTTTAACGTAGATGTTGGAGCTTCTTATAACTATCTGGATTTTTATGCTCACGCAACCGTTCAGGGATTATTAGAAACCAGAAGAGAATTATATACAGATTATGAAAGTGATAATCTGAGAAAGTTTTTATTGAGTGCAGGTTATGTTTTTGGTAAAAATGATAATTGGACTTGGGAGCCTTCTATTCTTTTTCAATTATTTGACCAAACAAAAGAGAAAACACTCGATTTGAATATGAAAGCCTACAAAAACATGGATTTTGGAAGTTTATGGGCGGCATTATCTTATAGAAGAAGTTTCGATGGTGCACAATATCTTTCGGGAACGGGAGTCGCATCTCAAAAATTGCAATATTTTACGCCGATTGTCGGAGTAAACTTTAAGAACTTTATGTTTGCTTATACTTATTCTCAAGTAACAGGAGATGTGAAATTTGACACAGGAGGCTATCACCAAATTACCTTAGGAGTTAATTTATTCTGTAGAAAAGCACGTTACGACTGTAACTGTCCGGCAATTAATTAAATTTTATTTTATGCTGATTAAATCTGTAAACGGAAAATCACCTTCAATTCCAGAAGATTGTTATGTTGCCGAAAATGCAACAATAGTTGGAGATGTAAGCTTTGGAGAAAATTGCAGCGTGTGGTTTAATGCAGTTATTCGAGGTGATGTTCATTTTATTAAAATCGGAAATAAAGTAAACATTCAAGACGGTGCAATTATTCATTGCACATATCAAAAACATCCCACTATTATAGGAAATAATGTTTCAATCGGACATAATGCAATTGTACACGGTTGCACAATTCACGATAATGTTTTGATTGGAATGGGCGCAATTGTTATGGATAATTGTGTTGTTGAAAGTAATGCTATTATTGCAGCTGGAGCCGTGGTAACACAAAACACTGTAGTGTCTTCAGGAAGTATTTATGCGGGTGTTCCAGCGAAAAAAGTGAAAGATATTGATCAGTCTGATTTTGCGGGAGAAATTGAGCGTATTTCAAATAATTATGTAATGTATTCGAGTTGGTTTAAAAACGAAGAATAATTATAACAAAATTTCAAAAATAAAAATTCCAAATTCCGAAAGAGCTCAGTCTTGGAATTTGGAATTTTTTTTTATTGGAATTTAAAAAAATTATAGATTTATTTTTTCGAAGAAAGTGCTCTTGTAGCTTTCGCTAATTGGAATTCTCTTATCGCTTATTAAAACCTTATTTTTTTGAATAGATTTTACATGTTTGATATTGATAATGTATGATCTGTGAATTCTGGCAAAACCCTTATTTGAAAGTAAGTTTTCAAGTTTAATCAAACTTATTAGTGTTAGAGTAAATTTATTATCTGTGGTATAAATTTTTACATAATCCTTTAATCCTTCGATAAAGAGAATATCTGCAAAGTTTAATTTTACGTTTTCATATTCGGCTCTAACAAACATGAAATCTTGTTCAATTTCTGGTGTATTTGTGTTCTCAGCATTTGTTTGAATAGCTACTGGCTGAAGAATTTGCTGTGCTCTAACAACCGCTTTTAAAAAACGATGAAAAGGAATTGGTTTTACCAAATAATCAACCGCACCAAGATTAAATCCTTCAACGGCATAATCAGAATAAGCAGTTGTAAAAATTACTAAAGGCTTTTTTTCAATGGTGTTTAGAAAATCAATTCCAGAAAAATGAGGCATCTGGATGTCTAGAAAAATTAAATCAACATTATTCTGATTGATAAATGAAACTGCATCAATCGCATTATTAAAAGAATTGATCAGTTCTAATGAGTCTACTTTTTTGACAAAATCCTGCAATAATTCTACCGCTAGAGGTTCATCATCAATAATTACACATTTCATTTTTTCAGAATTAGGTTTATAATTTTGTTTCGGCATTCAAAAGTAATTTGAAACCAGTAAATTAAGTTTTAAAATTTTCATAAAATACTGGTTCAGCTAATTAAAATTATACGTTAACAGCAGTAGTTTTTTACCAAAGAATTATAATTCGTTTTTATTAATGTATTGAAGTTTTGATTTCGTCTAATTTTAAATTCAAATGAACTCGGTAATAATTGCTGTCTTGATTAATAGTTAATTCATGCGCATTTGGATAAAGCAAATCAAGACGGTTTTGAATATTGACCAATCCAATTCCTGAGTTTTCGGGATCTTTTACATAATTTTCGATAGAATTTTCAATCCAGAAATCGAGATTGTTATCGGTAATCAGAATTTTAATTTTTACGTGAGCAGCGCCTTTATAGTCGGTTCCGTATTTGAAAGCATTTTCGACAAAAGAAATCAGCAATAATGGTTCGATAAATTTGTTTTTAGTATCGCCATGTACATTGATGATAATGTCTTCAATGTTGTTTAATCGCAGTTTTTGCAACTCGATATAATTCTGAATATAATTGACCTCTTTTTCTAAAGCCACCGTTTTGTTATCTGTTTCATACAGCATATAGCGCATAAGTTCAGATAAGGTCACGATGGCATCAGGGACCAAATCAGATTTTTTGTGAGCCAAAGAATAAATACTGTTTAAAGAATTGAATAAAAAATGCGGATTGGTTTGTTTTCGCAGATAAATCAATTCGGTATTTGTTCTGTGTGTTTCGGCAATCAGTTTATTTTGTTGATTGTTATAAAATTCAGTTAGTGTTCTAATAATGGCAGAAATAGTAATAATCAAAATATAGAAAAACGACGGAGCAATTTTGAAGAAAAAAGGCTGTCTCATTTCAAATCTATGATGCGTTCTGCCACCTCCTGGAACAAAATGCATGTCGTGCATTATTCTTGGGGGCATCATGTTTCCAGGCCTTAAATGTCTAAATTCAGGCATGAAATAATTCATTCTAACAATCATAAAAACGGCAATCAGAAGAAGGGCAAAAGTAAAATAGAGCCAATATTTTTTTTGCAGCAAATAAGAAGGAACCAAATAAAAATAGTTGAGATAAAACAATAGAATCCCTGTAAACCATTGAGCATAAAAGTCATTATTTATTTTAAAAGGACTTTCGTAAAATTGAATTAACGAAGTCAAAATAAAGAAAATCCATATAGCACAATGAAATAAGATTTTGTTGTAGCCAGTATTTTTAATGGTATCGATCTGCATTTAGAATTTTATTTTTAATAAAATTAAGTCATTTTTGGTTACCGTTGGAGATAAGTTTTTTTTGAGTTTTTGTTTTACAAAATCGGCGACTTTTAGAGCATCGTTTTCGGTCTCAAAACTTTTATTATCAGTTATTACTGGAATGACTGACTGTTTAATCAGTACTTTTTCTTTGTAAGCAATGGTGTATCCCCATCCTGAATTTGTTTTAAAAACTGCCGTTGTTAAGACTTCCTTTTTTGTGCAAGCGGCAAAAGAAAGCAGTATAACAAAAAGCAGTAAATTCTTCTGGATGTTAGTCCAGAAGAATTGTTTAATTTTAGTTGTCATCGTCATTTTGCTCTTCTAATGGTTTAAATTCCCATGCATCATCAAAGTAAGTAGAACCAACTCTTCCTAACATATAAAAACCACGATTGTTGATTGCAAAACCAACAGCGTCAGTTCTTGTTGCACCTTCCATTGGGGTTCTTTCTACCCATAAATCAGTTGTTGGATTATATTCCCAAACTGTTTTGATATTTTCTCCACCGACAATATAACCTAAACCGCTCATAGAAAAACTTGAAGCATTTGCACGTACGATTGCATATTCGTCGTTATAAGTGTAATCGTCGTCTGTATCTTTATCAACATCTCTTTTTCTTGTCCAAGTATCATTTGAAGGATCAAATTCCCAGAAATCTTCTTGATAAGTTCCGTTGTTTACTCCAGTTACCAAATATGCTTTGTCTGCAATTACAAAAACGGTAGCGTTACGTCTTTTGTTTCCGCTAAAACCATTTACAAGAGTCCAAGTATTTGCCTGATCATCGTATTGATAGAAATCTTTCAGGTAATTTCCGTCATAACCTGTTCCAAAATAAGCTTTTCCTCCAACTTGAAAACCAACAGCAGCATAACGAGCTGTTCCTCCAAAATCTGTTTTTTGTGTCCAGCTGTTAGAAGTTGGATCATATTGAAAGAAATCTTTCAATTTATTTGTTCCATCATAACCAAGTCCAACGTAGCCTTTTTCGTTTAAAGCAAAACTAGATGCAGAACTTCTTCCTACACCGGCAAAATCTGCTTTTTGTTCCCAGTAATCTCCATTTGAATTATAAACCCATAAATCTTTTAAATAGACATCTCCGGTATAACCGCCAACAATGTAAGCGTAGTCTCCAATAACAAAACTTGTAGCACTAGATCTTGCTGGGCCATCAAAAGCTGATTTTTTTATCCAGTTCCCAATTAAATCATCGTCATCGTCATCATTGCTGCAGCTTACAAAAAAGAGGCACGAAAAAAGCGCTGTGAATAAAATTCCTTTTTTTAGATTAATCATAGTGTATTTAATATTTATTGTTTGTATTTGATCCCTATTCCTAAAACGTAACCATTTCCAGTATTATAGTCATAAACTTTATGGTCGCTACTGTCTAACAAATTGTATTTTTTATTAAAATCATAACCAGCTTTAAAATTCAAAAACCAATTATTGCAGACATTTCTTTCGTATTCTAACGCCGATGTCATTTGCGACAGAGCAGCTTTTTCAGCTTTATTTGTTTCGTCTAAATGATAAAAATTACCATTAAAACTATTTGTTAAACTGAACTTATTTCGGTCATTATTTGAGTAAGAAATTCTCGAATCTGGAAATCCAATTCTAAAATTTGTTTTCTCATTCATATTATAATTAAAAGCAATAATTGGAGTGACTTTTGGTGCACCAAAAACGGTTGTTCGTCCAGCACCAAGTATTACCATTATTTTAGAACTTAATTGTTGTTCGACTTCTAGATTTCCTAAGACGGTTATGTCTTCAAAATTTAAATTCTCCTGAAAATTTACTGTTGGTATAACCGAGATTCCCAGTTTTGTTTTTTCTAATATTTGATTCGAATATTGAAAGTTGTTTTGAATCTGATTGAATCGTTCCTGATCTTCATAAAAATCATATTGATTTAAATCATAATTTGCTTTCAGACTAGAATATTCTAGTGTATTCGAGATTTTGTTTTTTGTCCCTAGCTTTTTCTGATAGAAAACACCAATGTTGGTTTCGCTGAAATTTATTTTTTCAGTTGGCTCGATTTTGATATTCGCATAAGCGGCAAAATTTTCTTGAGCTTTCGTACTTACAATACAAACCAAAAAAAGAGAACAAATTAAAAACCGTACTTTCATTATTTATTTTATTGGCTCAAAATTAGGCGGATGACCGTCTTAAAAAAAAGAAGATATATATATGACGTGTTTTGATAGACAAAATCGGCTTTTTTAAGGTTGAATTAAATTTCTGCAAGCCAATAGAGCTCATAGATAATTTTGTGCGGTTTATAGCGAGAAAAAGGGCGGTAGTATATGTTATAGTGTGCCACCAAAGCTTGCATTTTATATTTGCTCAAAAAATAAATTATGCAGAAGTTTATATTGATATTGCTTTTTGTACTAACACTATTTTCATGTGGTACAGATACGGATACAGGTGAGTTTACTGTTGGCTCAGATTATTTGGCCTTAAGTAATAAAGTTATTATGATTGATACCGTTACAGTAGAAATGTCAACTATTAATTTTGATTCGCTTGTAACATCAAACCGATCAAGAATTTTAATCGGAAATTATGATGATCCTGTTTTTGGTAAAGTAAAATCTGATAGTTATTTTCAGCTTTCAACAACTACTTATGCCCTAAATAATACTGGTTCAGATACACAAGCAGTAAATTATGTTTTCGACTCAATTTCGATGATTCTGAAATATGATAATTATTATTACGGAGATACGACTAGAGTACAAACTTTCAATATTCATCGATTAACTCAAAAAGTTAAGCCCAATACCGATGATAGTAATTTTTACAATAATTCAACTTTAGCATACGATTCTCAGAGTTTAGGAACTATATCTTTTAAGCCTAGACCTACAGAAAAAGATTCTATTAATATTAGAATGAATGATGAATTTGGGTCGGCTCTTTTTCAAAAAATCAAGAAAAGAGAAATTACAGATTTTGACAGTTTTACCGAATATCTAAAAGGATTGGTTTTAGTTCCCGACACATCTAATTCTGCCAATGTAATTGGTTTTAATGTTTCTACAAGTAAAGTTAGAATGTATTATTCAAAGTATCAGGCAGAAGCAGATGAAGAGCCTTATATAATTGATTTTACCATTGCAGATGTGGCAAAACAGTTTAATTCGATTTCTTTGGATAGGACCGGAACAATTCTTCAAAATCTCCCCGTCTCCAGCAGCAAGTTATCCAGCAAATTAACCAATAATCAAGGATTTATTCAATCTGGAACTGGTGTAGCTTGTAAAATTGAATTTCCGAATATTAAACAATTCAAAAATATTGCTACAAATGGAGCTATCGTTGATGCGCAATTGGTTCTGAAGCCTGTAAATAATTCCTATTCCGAGAAATATCCTCTGGCAGATTCTTTAAGTGTTTATGTCGGTGATAATTTGAATAGGATAAGCTCGACATTGGTAAACTCTGCGAATTCTACAGTTTATGGAATATTAAATAAAAAAAGTGACGAGTTTAATGAAAACATCGGATACACAATTCCGATCGGAAATTTTCTGCAGAAAGAAATGCTGAAACAATCAGATTCAAGGTCTTCGCTCATATTAACCTTGCCATCAATTTCTAAATCAGTCAATAGAATTGTTTTAGGCGATCAAAAACATTTGAACAATAAAATTCAGCTGAAAATTTATTACATCTCATATTAAATGAAAAATAAAATTGCTTTATGGAGCTGCTTCATTTTGATGTCGCTGACTTCGTTTTCTCAAAGTATTTCCAGTTCGCCTTATTCTTTATATGGAGTTGGAAGTTTGTACGATTCTAATTTTGGTTATTTGTCTTCAACCAGTTCTTCTGGTATGGCATTGCCTTCGGATAGTTTTATTAATAATCTGAATCCAGCATCGCTTGGATTTATGTACCAAAATCATTTTCTTTTTGATATTGGAGGAAAAGCAATTGCGACAACTTATCAAAGTAGTTCAAGAACAGAGAGTCGAAATAATTTTCAATTTTCACATATCGCTTTGGCATTTCCTGTAACTAAAAATTCGGGATTCAGTTTTTCGCTTCAGCCTTATTCTAGCTCTGTTTTTAAAATTTCAAATTTAAAATTGCCAATCGCTGATAGTCAGGATTATTATTATGTGAGCGCACAAGGATCGGGCGGATTAAATAATTTAGATTTCTCCTACGGTTATCGATTTGGAAAAAAATTAAGTTTAGGAGTAACTGCAACGGCACTTTTTGGAAACACAGTTGATCAACGTGCTTTTTTAATTTCAGATGCGATTACAACAGTAAATAAAAAAACAAACTACAGTGGTGTTCGCGCTACATTAGGAGCGCAATTTAAAATAGATTCTACACTTACAATTGCATCAACTTTTAAAGCTCCAACAAGAGTAAAGGCATCAAAAATTCAAACGGTAACCAGTATTGCCGATGAAGTTGAAACAACAATCGAATCTGAACAGCCTTCAGATACAGACGACTACTATATGCCTCTTGAAATTGGTGTTGGAGTTAGCAAAAGATTCAAAAACAATTTGAATGCTACTTTAGATTATGAGAAAAGTTTCTGGAGCGACACCAAACAGTCTGAACTATACGGAAATTTTGTAAACCAGGATCGTTTTGCACTTGGGTTTACCTATAGTGCTAAGAAAAATATCCGAAAATATTGGGATAGAGTAGGGTATGCTGCTGGTATAAGTTACGATACAGGATATCTTGAAATAAATAAAGAACGTATCAATAATGCTTCTTTTTCTATTGGACTTAATTTACCAATCGAGAACACTTTCTCTTCTTTAAATATTTCTTATTCTTATGGACAAAAAGGAAGAATTGCAAATGATTTAATAAAAGAGAATTATCATAAAATATCACTCAATTTATCTTTAGACGGAATTTGGTTCGTCAAGCGAAAGATTGAATAATACTTTAAAAGTCTTTTTGGATAACGGGATATTTATAATCTAAAATTGATTCTAAAACAGCAGGATTAGAATTGACATAGAAAACGGGATCATTTTCTAAACTATCTGTAAATCCGACTTTATCACGAAGCAAATTTTTAGTTTGTCTAGCAACAGCTTCTCCTGAATCTATTATTTTAATATGATCTGGGAGAATTTTTTTTATCTGCGGAATTAGATACGGATAATGGCTACAACCTAAAACAAGATAATCGATATTTGCATCAATCATTGGCTGTAAATAAGATTCTAGCAGTTGAGTCATTTCTGGAGAATACAGATTTCCATCTTCAATTAACTGTACAAGTCCATAACCAACCTGCTCAATAATTGTGGTGTTTTGAAACATTTCTGCAGTTTTGTTAAACAACTCACTGTTTAAAGTTCCTTTTGTGGCTAGAATTCCAATTACTTGAGTTTGCGAATTGTTTGCTGCAGGTTTTATAGCAGGTTCAATTCCAACAAAAGGAATGTCGTAATCAGCGCGTAGTTCTCGTATTGCATTTGTTGTAGCAGTATTACAAGCAACAACAATTAATTTGCAATTATTATCGAGTAAAAACTCTACATTTTTTTTACTCAAGGCAACAATTTCATCTTTACTTTTTTGGCCATAAGGAGCATTTTTGCTGTCAGCCAGATAAATCGTTTTTTCGTTAGGAAGTAAGTCATGAATAGCGCTCCAAATGGAAGTTCCTCCAATTCCAGAATCAAAAACGCCTATAGGATTGTTGTTTGTCATAAAGCAAATTTAATATAATTTTTTACTCTAATTTAATTCAAATCTAGAAATAATGGAGTAGAATAATTTTAATTTTTTGTAAAAAAAAACTGCTCGAATTATAAAATTGAGCAGTTTAATTTAGAGGATTGAATTTCTTAGAATCCTAAATCTTTTTTCACATCAGCAGTAATGTTTGGACCATCAGC
The DNA here is from genome assembly GCF_014207905.1 of Flavobacterium notoginsengisoli. GTDB lineage: Bacteria > Bacteroidota > Bacteroidia > Flavobacteriales > Flavobacteriaceae > Flavobacterium > Flavobacterium notoginsengisoli_A. Next base: position 1,357,744 of record NZ_JACHLB010000001.1, read on the forward strand.
TAATAATAAAGTAGAACCATCTAAAACGTATTGGAAACCTTTAGCTTTTCCAACTTTTTGGATAGAAGCTCTTACTTTTTCCATTAAAGGTTTTACGATATCAGTTTCTTTTTGTTGTAGTTCTTTTTGTGCATTGTCTCTGTAGTCAACAATTCTTTTTTGCATATCTTGAACTTCTTTAGAACGATCTCCGTTTACAGCATCAGTTACAGTTGCAGCTTCAGCTTCGTATTTTTTGATTTTTACTTGGTACTCGTCAACCATTTTTTTGTATTCAGCATCATATGTACCACTTAATTTTTGCAGTTGATTTTGAGCATCTAGCATAGCAGGCATTTTCGACATGATCTCGCTTACATCAACATGAGCTACCTTCGCTTGCGCGTTCATTGTGTTACTTGCTCCTAAAATAAGAATTGCAGCAATTAGTAAAGTTTTGATTTGTTTCATCATTTTTAAAATATTAATTAATTATTGGTCGTATTTGTTTTTTGTGTTTCGGCTTCTTTTGCTTTTTTAGCCGCTTCTCTTTCTTCTAAAATTTTCTTTCTTTTCTCTTCCAACTCTTTTTTACGCTGTTCGTAAAGCATCTGTCTTTCTTCTGCTTTTGTCATTGTTGGCTCAGCGGTTGGCGTTTGCTCAGTTCCGGTTGCTGCAGGCTTAGCAGTGGTGCTTGTTTTTGCAGCTTCTGTATTGGTTTGAGTTTCTGTTGCTGTTTTAGCTGTTCCAGAAACCGTGCCATTTTTTTTAGCTTCTCTTTCAGCTGCTAAAGCATTTCTTCTGTCTTCATATTCCTTTCTCTTAGCTTCCTGCTCTAACTTTCTATCCTGAATTAATTTCTCTCTAGCCGCTTTTTTCTCATCAAGTGCTTTTTGACGTTCTGCCATTGCTGGATTTTCATCAATTGCATTTTCAAGATTTTCTTTAGCTTCCTGATCTTTTAATTGTTTTTTTGTAAGCTGTTCACGTTTTTCAGAACGATTTATAACTCTTAAAACCTGATCGCTAATATCAAATCTTTTATTGCTAAAAAGCATTGTTAAATCTGATGACTTATCAAAAATAAAATCATAATTTTTAGCTTCTGCAATATCTTGAACGGCGGTAAAAACCTGATCTTGAATTGGTTTTGCTAAAGCTGCTTTTTGTCTCATCAAATTACCATCAGAACCAAATTGTTTCTGCTGATAGTCAATCATTTCTTGTTCAAGAAACTTAATCTCAGTTTCTCTTTCTTCTATTAATTCTTTGGTAAGTAAAGCTTTTTCAGTCTTTAAACTTTCCTTTAATGAATTTATATTTAATTTTTTAGCCTCAACTTCTTGTTTCCACTTTTGAGCTTTTTGCTCTAATTGTGATTTAGCTTCTTTATAATCGGAAACATTTTCTAAAATATATTCCATGTCGATGTAGCCAATTCTAGTCGTCTTACCTTGCGCTTGACTTGTATTTGCTACAATCAAGGCTAAAAATATAAATAAAAATTGTTTTCTCATAACATAACTTTATTTGATGATTTTTAACCAAACGTAATTTCTTTAAAATTGTTGTCCAATGATAAAGTGTGTTTCCCAACCGTTAGCTTTTGTTTGTCCTGGAAGCGCATCAAATCCGTAACCAAAGTCAATTCCTAATAATCCAAATGCAGGCATGAATACACGTAAACCAGCACCAGCAGAACGATTTAGATCAAACGGGTTATAATCTTTAAAATTAGCATATGATGAACCTGCCTCTAAGAATGTTAAAGCATAAATAGAAGCCGACGCTTTTAATGTAATTGGGTAACGAAGCTCCATTGAGAACTTGTTGTAAATAGTTGCCCCAATTGCATCTCCTGCTGTATTCACTGGCGTTAAAGAGTTGTTTGGATAACCTCGCAACTGAATAGTTTCTCTACCATCCATTGAGTAGTTTGCCATACCATCTCCTCCTAAGTAAAAACGCTCAAAAGGAATTACACCTCTTTCTTGATTGTAAGCTCCTAAGAATCCAAATTCTGTTAGCGTTCTTAAGACCAATTTTCCATATACTTTAGTATACCAGTCTCCTTTAAACTTAATTTTATAATACTCCAGCCAATTGTATTTCTTTTGATCGACTTTTGCTACGTCTGTGTCTGCACTTGCGTAATCAGATCCTACACTTACAGTTCCAGATTGACCGTTTACAGTTTCAGTCTTAGTGTAATCGCCTGGATTTATTGCCTGTCCGTCAATACCAGTGGTAGTTGACGTTCCAGTATATTGTGTTTTGTACTCTTTTTGGTTTTGCAAATCGCCGTAATCAATTCCGTTAAACAATGAATAAGGCGGAGTAACCTTAGCAGAAATACTGAATTCAGAACCATAAGTAGGGAATATTGGATTTACCCCTTTGTTACTTCTTGAAAGCCCAATAGTGTACGCTAAGTTTCTTGATGCACCATTACCAAATGTAAATAAACCTGTATTATAATTGTTCAAATCATAATGCTGATAACTTACAGATTGTGATAATACGAAGTAATCATCAGGAACAGTTAACCTTTTAGCTAAACCAACTTGTACTGTAAAAATATTAAAACTTTTGCTTTTATCAACAGTTCTGGTAATGTAATTGTTAAGAAATTGCTTACTGTATGAAATAGATGAGCTAAATTGTACTGGTTTTTTTCCTCCAAACCAAGGCTCTGAGAACGATAAACTATACGTTTGGAAATAGGTACTTCCTTGTAAACGAAGTGCTACTTTTTGTCCGTCTCCCATTGGTAAAGGTTTATAAGCTTCCTTATCAAATAGTTTTCTTGCGGAGAAGTTGTTAAACGAAAGTCCTAATGTTCCGATGAACCCTCCACCACCGTAACCTCCTTGAAGCTCGACCTGGCTAGATCCCTTTTCTACAACATTATATTCGATATCAACAGTTCCTGCTCCAGCATCAACATTTTTGAATTTTGGATCAATTGCCTCAGGATCAAAGAAACCTAATTGTCCAATCTCACGAATAGTTCTTACCAATTGTTCTTTACTATATTTTTCTCCCGGTTTTGTTCTTAACTCACGATAGATAACATGGTCATTTGTTTTGTCATTTCCAACAACAGTAATTTTGTTGAAATAAGCAATCGGACCTTCTGTAACTCTAATCTCAAAATCGATAGTATCATTAACCGTTTTTACCTCTACAGCGTTAATGTTTGAGAACAAATAACCGTTGTTTTGGTATAAGTTGGTAATGTCTTCTGCGTCTGGTTTTGACTTGTCAGCAATTCTTTTTTCTAATAAAACTCCATTATACGTTTCTCCTTTTTTAATGCCTAAATAACGGCTTAAAAGCTGATCTGAATAAACGGTATTTCCTAAGAATTTAATATTTCCGAAGTAGTATTTGTTTCCTTCTTCTACATTAATTTTAATTGCAAGTGTGTTTTTTTGCTTATTATATTTAACAGAATCGTAGATAATACGTGCATCTCGATATCCTTTTTCTTTATAGGCAGCAATAACTTTCTCTAAGTCAGTTTTGTATTTTTCTGGAATAAATTTAGAGGCTTTGAATACACGAATAAAGTTTTTCTGCTTCGTATCTTTCATTGCAGCGCGCAATTGAGTGCCTGTAAGTTGTTTATTTCCAGTGAAATCAATACTGCTAATTTTAACTTTGTCTCCTTTATCTATCCTGACAAGCATATTAACTTGATTTCCAGCTATAGTATCGGGAGTATTTGTTATAGTAACTTTTGTGTTATAAAAACCTTCTTTTTTATATTTGTTTTCTATGTAATTTTTTGTCGTAGTAATTAAGTTTTCGTTGACAATTTTGTTCTTAGTCAGGTTGTTATCTTTAATTAAGCCTTCAATTTTGCTTTTCTTGACACCAACGATTTTAACTTCGTTTAATTTAGGAAGCTCAACAATATCTAAGTCTAAATAGATACTATCATTTTCTACCTTATTAACGTAAAAAGAGATTTCGTCAAATAGGCCTAACTTTCCTAATTTTTTAATTGCACTACTAATTTCTTCTCCAGGAACTGTGATTTCCTGACCTTTCTGAAGTCCAGAAAAGGTTACAACTGTTTGCTCGTTGAAGCTTATTTTACCAACAACAGAAACTTTGGCTAGAATATATTTTTTCCCTTGATCAAAAGGAACTCTCTCTTGTGCTTTAATTTGTGAAAAACTACCCAAAAGTAAAAGGGTAAGGACTATTTGTATTTTTTTTTGCAACACTAAAAAATTATTTAATTTGTTCACTGGTTTTTCCAAATCTACGTTCTCTTTTTTGATAACTAATAATAGCCTCATATAAATCTTGGTCTTTAAAGTCTGGCCACAAGACATTAGTAAAATACAATTCTGCGTAAGCGATCTGCCAAAGCAAAAAATTACTTATTCTATGTTCTCCACTTGTTCGTATTAATAAATCTACGTCTGGTAAATTTTGCGTGTAAAGATGCTCATTTATAATTGAATCGTCAATAGTGTCTATTGAAATTATATTATTTTTAACTTTATCGCTGATGATTTTTACGGCATTTACCAATTCTTCTCGTGATCCGTAACTTAAAGCCAGTGTTAGTGTTAATCTCGTATTGTTTTTGGTCTTTTCCATAACATCCAAAAGTTCTTTTTGGGCTGTTTTTGGCAATTTCTCAAGATTTCCAATTGCATTTAGTCTTATATTGTTTTCTTGAAGCGTAGTTAGTTCTTTTTTTAATGAATTAATCAATATTTTCATCAATGCCTGAACTTCTAATTTTGGGCGATTCCAGTTTTCTGTAGAAAAAGCGTATAGGGTTAAATATTCAATTCCCAGTTTTGCCGTGGTTTTGATTATTTCTTTTACGGATTTTGTTCCATTTTCATGGCCAAACGCGCGCAAAAAGCCTTGCTGTTTTGCCCATCGTCCGTTACCGTCCATTATAATGGCTAGGTGTTTAGGTAAGTTTGTGTGATCTATTGATTCTACTAAATTCATTTTATTCTGCGCAATAGCAAGGTTTTTTTCCAAAGGTATAAGTTAAGGTAACACCCGAAAAAACATACCAGTCATTATTATTTAAATTTCCAAATTTTAAAATATCCGTATTACTTGTATTAGGATTGCTTCCGTCGATATTATCGGTAAAAGTATAACGAACTCCAGCTTCAGCGGCTAAAATAAGACGAGGCGTTATATTCGATTTTATGCCTAATATAATAGGTATAGCAAATGAGTGCACATTTTTTTGAGAATATATTACGTCTGGAGCTGAGTCATAGCGATATAGATTGTCGTAGAGAAAGAAATTTAATCCCGAAAATATATAAGGTGTTATTTTTGGATGATAATCATGTAGATTAAAATCGAAAAAGTTAAATTCTAATCCTGCAGAAAGTTCTTTTATATCATTATCAAAACGACGACCTCTTTGATTTCTTCCTGTTTCGTCTGATTTAAAATCATTTCCACTAACATTTGATTGTGTGTAAGAGAAACGCCAAGAGTGTCTCGGACTTCTATTCCATTTGTAAAGAACACCAAAAGCTAGTTTTTCTGGGGCAATGTAAGTTGTCTTTCCAACATCACCAACAAAGTTACTTCCACCAAGAAAAACACCTATCTCGTTAATTTGAGCATTAAGTGTAATAAAGGGGAAAAAACATAACAATAAATTAAAAATTTTCTTCATTTAATTCAAAATTGCGTGCAAATATAATAATTATCAATACGAATCAAAGTTCCTTTGGTTAAATGTGCTTTTTTTTCAATTTATAATATGATTTAGAGCCATTTAATGATGATTCACTACAAGCAGAACGAGAAAATGTGCTATTATCGTATAGTGGGTGTTCAGAAAAGATTTTAATTTCTTTTATCCTCTCCCCAGAGCAATTTATTTCTTAAAGTTTTTAGGAAAGTTTCGCCTGGTATTTCGACCATTTTAATTTTATAATCTGTTTTTTTAATTTTTAAAACAGATTCGTTTTTAACTGAGGAAATCCTAGAGTCGAGCGAAACTAAATATTGATCTTCTCTCCCCGTGACGCGCAAAGTAATTTCTGTATCGTCTGGAATAACAAGTGGTCTGGCGGTCAAATTATGTGGGGCAATTGGCGTGATTACCAAACTTTTTACATCTGGAGTTAAAATAGGTCCGCCGCAACTTAAAGAATATCCTGTAGAACCAGTTGGCGTAGAGATAATTAATCCGTCTGCCCAATATGAATTGAGATATTCGTTATTTAAATACGTTTCTACAGTAATCATCGAAGTGGTATCTTTTCTACTTACGGTAACTTCGTTCATTGCAAAATTTAGTTCTTCAAAAGCATCATTTTTAGGGTCGGCAGTTAGTCCTAATAAAGTACGCTCAGACGTAGTGTAATTTTGATCAATAACATACTGGAGTAAAATGTCGATGTTTTCTTTTTGCACTTTGGCAAGAAATCCCAGTCTTCCTGCATTTATACCTAATAAAGGAACTCCAGAATTACGAACAAAAGCAGCGGCTCTCAAAATCGTGCCATCACCTCCAATACTAATAAGCATTTCGAAACTGTTGTCTAAAGCAGAATTAGAAGGAAATGTTTTGTATTCTTTTTTGACAAGCTGTTTTTCATAAAGCATTTTTAGAAAGTTCTCTTCAATTACCATTTCTACGTTATTGGAATTGAAAAACTTGAAAATGTCTTTTATAATTGGTTCCGTACTATTTTGATAATATTGTCCGTAAATGGCTATTTTCATTCTTTACTAAATTAGATAATGTGGCAATTTGAAAATTAGACAATGCCAGTTAAAATAGAAATTTTCTAATTGACATATTAACTAATTATCTAATTAAATATTAAGGTATTTGTCTAAATAATCTGAACGCTCTTTTAAACTATTGATATAAGTGTCTTCTTGATGTTCTGAAATAATTTCGTATCCATATCTTCTGTAGGTCTGAATAATTTCATTTATTGCGCCTAAACCAATTTTTATGGTAATCTGAACATTTTCGGTATCAGCTTCAGATACAAAACAGCCCAAAACTTTACCATTATTGCTTTCTACAATTTGAGTTACTTCGCTCATAGAATAATCCAAAAGACCCTTTTGAACAATTATAATAGCGCCTGGTTCTTTTAAAAATGGAGTTTCCTGAAAAAATTTCATGATGTCTTCCATTTCGTAATAACCTATATAAGTATTATTTTCGTCAAGAACTGGAATTGTATTGGTATGATTTTTTGAAAAAACTTCCAAAACGTCTAACCAAATCATAGATTTTCTAGCAAAAAAACGTTCTAAAGTATATTTATAGTCAATCGCTTTTTTGTCGACATCAAATGTTTCTACGTCATCAGAAGAAATACTTCCGATAAAAATCCCATCTTCTAAAATCGGGAAATGAGAAAAATTTACATCGATAAAAAAGTCCTGAATCGATGCTATCGTTTCCTGACTATCAATCGCTCTGAAATCGTTTGTGATATAGTTTGTAATTTCTGTCATAAATCAATTGAAGATATTTAGATGCAAAATAATCAAAAAATACCGAAAACCGCTCTGTTTTACTTTGTATTTTTGTCGTAACAAATATAATGTTACTAGAATTAATTATCTATTTATATGACAAAGTTAAGTGTAAATATCAATAAAATTGCAACCCTTAGAAATGCTCGTGGAGGAAATGTTCCAGATTTATTAAAAGTAGCTGCAGATATTCAGCGTTTTGGTGGGCAAGGAATTACGATTCACCCGCGTCCAGACGAGCGCCATATTCGCTATCAGGATGCGCGAGATTTAAAAGCAATTGTTACAACAGAATATAATATTGAAGGAAATCCTCAGCATAATTTTATTGATTTAGTTTTAGAATGCAAGCCAGATCAGGTTACTTTGGTTCCAGATGCAATTGGCGCTATTACTTCTTCTGCAGGTTGGGATACGATTAAAAATCAAGAATATTTGACAGAAGTAATTCAGGAATTTCAGAGAAACGGAATCAGAACTTCGATTTTTGTTGATCCTGTTTTAGAAATGATCGAAGGAGCAAAAAAAACGGGAACTGATAGAATTGAGTTATATACAGAATCTTTTGCGCATCAATATGGTTTAGGTAACGAAAAAGGAATCGAACCTTACACTAAAGCTGCGATTTTGGCTAATGAATTAGAATTAGGAATTAATGCGGGCCATGATTTAAGTTTAGATAATATTCAGTTTTTCAAACAAAATATTCCAGGATTATTAGAGGTTTCAATCGGACACGCTTTAATTGCAGAAGCACTTTACCTTGGTTTGGATAATGTGGTCAATATGTATTTAAATAAATTGAAGTAATTCTTTCAAATAAAAAATAAAATATGCTTTATTCAAAAATAGAAGGCGAAGGAAAACCTTTTGTCATCATGCACGGCTTTCTTGGAATGTCAGATAACTGGAAAACTTTAGCAGGTCAATATGTGGAAGCTGGATTTCAGGTTCATATTTTAGATTTAAGAAATCACGGGCGCAGTTTTCATTCAGACGAATGGAGTTATGAAGCAATGGTTCAGGATGTTTATGAATATTGCCAAGCTAATAATTTGACTAGAATTGATATGTTAGGACATTCGATGGGAGGGAAAGTGGCAATGCTTTTCGCAACGACACATCCAGAAATTGTAGATAAATTAATTGTAGCAGATATTGGTCCGAGATTTTACAAACAGCATCATCAAGATATTTTGGCAGGATTAAATGCTGTTGATTTTTCTGTAAAACCAAGCCGAAATGATGTTGAAGAAATAGTATCGCAATATGTTTCTGATTTTGGAACGCGTCAGTTTTTGTTGAAGAATTTATATTGGAAAGAACCGGGACAATTGGCTTTTCGATTTAATTTAGAAGCTTTCAATAATAATTTGGATGCGATAGGAAAACCTCTTCCCGATAATTTAGTTTTTGATAAATCAACATTGTTTATTCGCGGAGGAAATTCGGGTTATATTCAGGATTCAGATTTAGATGAAATTCGCAAACATTTTCCGAATTTAAAATTAGAAACAATTCCAAACGCTGGTCATTGGCTTCATGCAGAAAACCCTAAAATGTTTTTTGAGATGACAACGGAGTTTTTAAAAGAATAATCAGATTTGATAAAAAAATTAGTATTTTTAAATAAAATTAAAACCTGAATAATTATGAATTTATTACTTAGACTTCTTGTTACCGCTGCTTTGGTTCTATTGTTATCTCACATTTTGACTGGAGTTCATGTTGCAAGTTTTGGTACTGCGGTAATCGTGGCAGTAGTTTTAGGATTGCTGAATATTTTTATAAAGCCAATTTTAGTGTTGCTTACCTTGCCGGTTACGTTTATAACACTTGGATTATTTTTGTTAGTAATCAACGCTATAATTATTTTGTTGTGCACTAAGATCGTTGGAGGTTTTGTTGTCGATTCGTTCTGGACGGCATTGATTTTTAGTGTTATTTTATCGATTCTACAATCGATCACTTACAAAATTCTTGGAGACGATAAATAAAGTAAATAGAGCAGATTAAAACTGCTTCAAATACAATAGATTAAAAACTTGGTTGGGTTGCAAAAATTTTATAATTTTGCAACCCAATTTTATTATGTAAATTAAAGAAGAAGATGGATATTAAAAGAGTAGCAATAGACGCTGTTAACGAGACAATTGTGATGAACGTTGTTCACATGGATTATAAAGGTCAAGTAGCAAAAAGAATTAACGAAAAAATGCCTTTAGCGCAAGTAAAAGGATTTAGAAAAGGGGCTGTGCCTAAAGATCTTGTTGAAAAACAATACGGAAAAGCTATTAAGCAAGAAGAGATCAAAAAAGTAGTTGATTTGGCTTTAGAGCGTTATATTCAATCTGAAAGATTAAACCTTTTAGGAACTCCTCTTGCAAAAGTAAACGAAGATTTTAACTGGGATGCTGAAGAATTAACTTTCGAATACGAAATTGGTTTAGTGCCAAACTTCGAAATTGATCTTGAAGCTAAAAATAATATCGTAAAATATATCGTTACTGCAGACGATAAATTAATCGACGGACAAGTAGAGCGTATCCAAAAACAATTTGGAAAAGCAATTCCACAAGAAGTTTCTGATGCTAAATCTGACTTAACTGGAACTTTCTCTAGCGAAGCAAACGGAATCAACAATACAACTACAATTGCTGTTGATGCATTCAGCAAAAAAGCTCAAAAACAATTCACAGGTAAAAAAGTTGGAGATGTTGTTACGGTAAGCACAAAAGGTTTATTTGAAGACGATCACCAATTAATGGATTATTTAAAAGTTGGTCACGAAGGTGTTCACGGTTTAGATGTTGAAGTAAACTTCACTATCGAAGCAATCAACGGATCTGAGCCAGCTGAATTAAACCAAGAGTTATTTGATAAACTTTTTGGTGAAGGAAAAGTAGCTTCTTTAGAAGATTTAAAATCTAAAATTAAAGAAGATGCTGAATCTCAATTCGCACAACAAGCAGACCAAAAATTATTACTAGACGTTCAAGATTTCTTAATCGAAAACACAAAATTCGATTTACCAGCTGAATTCTTGAAAAAATGGTTACAAACTGTTGGAGAGAAAAAATTAACTGCTGAAGAAGCAGAGGTTGAATACGCAAGATCTGAAAAAGGTTTACGTTTCCAATTAATCGAAGGAAAAGCATTAGCACAAAGCAATATCCAAATTACATTTGAAGATTTGAAAGAGTTTACTTCAAACGCTATCAGACAACAAATGGCTCAATTTGGTCAAACAAACCCAACTGACGAAGAAGTTCAAGGAATCGTGGCTAGAGTTTTATCTAACCAAGAAGAAGTAAAAAGACTTTCTGAGCAAGTTGTAGCAGCTAAGATGTTAGATATCTTCAAAGAAAAAGCTAACCCAACAACTAAAGAGGTTACTTACGAAGAATTTATCGCTGCGTCTTACGGAGAATAAATTTAAGTCTGAAAGTTGAAAGTTATAAAGTCAAAAGTTAAGAAGTATACTTTTTAAAAATTAAGATTTTATTACAGAAACTGAAAGATAAAAATAATTATATTTGAACGTCAATGGAAGTTTTTCTTCTATTGACGTTCTTTTTTTTGTTCCAAGTTTCAAGTAAATAAACGTTTCTAAGTTTAAAAAAACTTAGAATCTTAGTACCTTAGAATCTTAACATCTTAAAAAAAGAAGACAAATTGGCATCCTTTGTAAAAAGGTACGAACTTTGTTAAATTTGTTTAAGTCACTTGCTGACTTTAGACTTTTCAACTTTAAACTAAAAATATGAACTACGGTAAAGAATTCAAAAATTTTGCTACAAAGCACCACGGAGTAAATAGTCTATATTATGATAAAATCATCAGCGCAATGACGCCGACGAATTTAACTCCAAATATTATCGAAGAACGTCAATTAAATGTTTCGATTTTAGACGTTTTCTCAAGATTAATGATGGACAGAATTATCTTTTTAGGAACAGGTATCGATGACCAGATTGCAAATGTTGTACAGGCGCAATTATTGTTCTTAGAAAGTGCTGATGCATCAAAAGATATTCAAATTTATTTAAACTCTCCAGGAGGAAGCGTTTATGCTGGTTTAGGAATTTATGACACTATGCAGTATATCAAACCAGATGTTGCTACAATTTGTACAGGAATGGCAGCTTCTATGGGAGCAGTTCTTTTATGTGCTGGAGCAGCAGGAAAACGTTCTGCATTGCCTCACTCAAGAGTAATGATTCACCAGCCATCTGGAGGAGCACAAGGTGTTGCAACAGATATGGAAATCAACTTACGTGAAATGTTGAAATTAAAAGATGAATTATACAACATCATTTCGCACCATTCTGGACAGTCTTTCGAAAGAGTTCACAAAGACAGTGAGCGTGATTACTGGATGATTGCTGACGAAGCAAAAGAATACGGAATGATTGATGAAGTTTTGAGAAGAGGATAATTTTTAAAGTTTAAATTGTTTCAAGTTTCAGGTTTCAAGTTGCGTAGATAACGTGCCAACCTGAAACTTGAAACTTGAAACAAAAACTAAAATATTAAGCTGTAAAGAAGTTAAGTTTTTAAGTTTTAGATTGAAAAGCTTAGAAACTTAGTATCTTTGCAGCTTAGTAACTTAAATAAAGAATGGCAAAAGTAGTATTAGAATGTTCGTTTTGTGGAAGAAAGAAGCCAGAAACTAATTTATTAATAGCTGGTATCAATGCACACATTTGTGATAAATGTATTGAACAAGCGCACGGAATTGTTTTAGAAGAATTAAAATCTAGCGGAAGTACAAAATTAGTTGGTGATTTAATTTTAAAGAAGCCAAAAGAAATTAGAGCTTTCTTAGATCAATATGTTATTGGTCAGGACCAGACTAAAAAAGTGATGTCAGTTGCCGTTTACAATCACTACAAACGTTTAATGCAACAGCAATTAGACGATGAAGTTGAGATTGAAAAAAGTAACATCATCATGGTTGGTCAAACTGGAACAGGAAAAACATTGGTAGCAAAAACTATTGCAAAAATGTTAGACGTTCCTTTGGCTATTGTTGATGCAACAGTATTAACAGAAGCTGGATATGTAGGAGAAGATGTTGAAAGTATTTTAACTCGTCTTTTGCAAGCTGCAGATTACGATGTAGCTAAAGCCGAAAGAGGAATTGTATTTATTGACGAAATTGATAAAATTGCCCGTAAAAGCGATAACCCATCTATAACGCGAGACGTTTCTGGAGAAGGTGTTCAGCAAGCGTTATTGAAATTATTGGAAGGAACAGTGGTAAACGTACCGCCAAAAGGAGGGCGTAAACATCCAGACCAAAAATTTGTTGAGGTAAATACTCAAAATATCTTGTTTATTGCAGGAGGAGCTTTTGATGGAGTAGAACGTATTATTTCAAAACGTTTAAACCGTCAGGCAGTTGGTTATTCGACTTCTAAAAATGTGGATAATATTGATAAAGATAATTTGCTTCAATACATTATCCCAAAAGACATTAAAGATTTCGGATTGATTCCAGAAATTATTGGTCGTTTACCAGTTTTAACGCACATGGATCCTTTGGATAAAGAAACACTTCGTGCCATTTTAACACAACCTAAAAATGCTTTGATAAAACAATATCAGAAATTATTTTTAATGGATGATGTTGAATTTACAATTACAGACGAAGCTTTAGATTTTATTGTAGACAAAGCTTTAGAATACAAACTAGGTGCTCGTGGATTGCGTTCTTTATGTGAAGCTATCTTAACTGATGCAATGTATGAACTGCCAACTTCAGATGACACGACTTTGACAATCGACAAAGAATATGCAGAACATACTTTAAGTAAAAACTTATTGAAGCGTATGGAAATTGCTTCTTAAAGATTGAAAAGTATATTTCTAAAACCTGTTCATTTTTGAGCAGGTTTTTTTTTATACTTTTTAAGTTCAATTTTCGTTCATCTTTTTATGTAAATTTAAACATGAAAAAAATGCTTTTTATAATTGGTCTTGCTCTGATTTTTTCTTGTAATAAAGAAAATAAAGTTGCAACTGTTTCTCAAAATAAAACCGAAACAGTTTCAGAAGAAAAACCTCGAATTGAAATCAATTACAATAATTATTATAAAGAAGCACAACAATACTGCAAAACAAACAATCTCAATACAAAGAAATTTATTCTAATAGATTTAGGATTGCATTCTGGCCTAAAAAGGTTTTTTGTTTACGATTTTAAAAAGAATGCAGTTTCTAAATCTTATATGGTAAGTCATGGTTGTGGCGATAATCAATGGGGAAGAACTTCTTCTAAAGAAAAACCTCAAATTAGTAATGAATTTGATTCGCATTGTTCTTCGGTTGGGAAATATGTTGTTTTAGATCGTGGCGTGAGTCAATGGGGAATAAAAGTCAATTATATTTTGCAAGGAAAAGACAAAACAAATTCTAATGCAAGAAGTCGAGCCATCGTTCTGCATTCTTGGGACGCTATTTCAGATAATGAAGTTTATCCAGAAGGAACACCAGAAGGTTGGGGCTGTCCGGCGGTTTCAAACGAAAGCATGAAAGAAATCGACGAACTTTTAAAAACAAACAAAAAGGTTTTAATGTGGATTATTAAACCTTGAATTATTTTAAAATCAATTGTTAGACGCACTGCGGTGCGTCTCTACGATAAAACTACTGCACTCTAAATTTTTCTCTGTACTCAATTGGTTTCATTCCAACCATTTTATAAAATACTTTTCTAAAAGCTTTTGGGTCATTATATCCCGTTTTTTCTATAATTTCTGAAATCGAAAGTTGAGTTTGTTCCAAATATTTCTTCGAACTTTCAACTCTTATATTTTGAAGATATTCGATTGGCGGAATTCCTGTCACTTGTTTAAAACGGCGTGTCATATTTCTAGCGCTCGTTGGAATATCTTTAGTAATTTCTTCCAGTTTTTCTATAGAATGATACTGACTTTCTATTTTTTGCTGTAGCATAGCAACCAAAGAATCATTGTGCAAATGATTGGGTCTGAAAGTGCTAAAATAACTTTGCTTATAGCGGTTTAAATCAATAGAGAATATTTTGGCAATATTAACTGCCATTTCGTTGCCACAGAATTTTTGAACTAATAGAATCAATAAGTGAAAAGTTGAGGTTGAGCCACCGCTAGTATACAAACTCCCGTCGGCAGTTAAGGTTTCTTCTGCTTTTAATTTGACCATCGGAAATGCTTTGGTAAAAGCGCTGCACGCGTCAACGTGTGTAGTTGCCAATTTCTCATTTAATAAACCTGATGCAGCAAACAAAAAGGCTCCCGTACAGAAACTAGCTAACTCGGCTCCAGCTTTGTGCTGTTTTTGTAACCACGGAATGAAATTTCGGTTTTTCTTTATCATTTCACTCATATTGTCGGTAGTAAAAGCGGGTATCAAAATGAGATCTAAAACAATATCAGAGGTTTCAATTTCGTTAGAATTATAGCCAAATATATTTCCTTGATCCGATTGTTCTTTAGATTGAAAAATCATGATTTCGAATGGCTTTTCATTTCCAGAAGTCAATTTATTGGTTGTTTCGAACACTTCTAAAATAGCTGCAATACTTAATAATTTGTAGTCGTGAGGCACGATTAATCCTAATTTCTTGCTCATGATTTTGATTGTTTTTGAAGATTTACTGCCTAACAAAAATAATCATTTTGTCTTAAATGCCCCTAAAAATGACTTTTATTGTCGTTTTAAACTAATCTTAAAAAATTAAATTTGTTTTAATTAATTCGTAATTTTATAAAGATGAAAACAAAAATCTTCTTAAATCTTGCCGTAAAAGATTTAAACAAAGCGGTGTCTTTTTATAACGAACTTGGTTTTCCAACCAATCGACAATTCACAAACGAAAAGGGAGCTTGCATTGTTATTGACGAAAATATATTTGTAATGCTTTTGGTAGAAGAGTTTTATAAAACTTTTACAAAAAAGGAGCTTTGCGATCCTAAAAAATCTAGTGAAGCTCTTGTGGCTATTTCTGTAGATACAAGAGAGCAGGTAGATGAAATGATGGAGAAAGCAGTTAAAGCTGGTGGAACAGATTATTTGCAGTCACAAGATTATGGATGGATGTATCAAAAAACATTTTTAGATGTAGACGGGCACCATTGGGAAGTTTTTCATATGGATGAAAGTCAAATTCCAGATAATCCAAATGAAATGTAAAATTTGAAAAAGAGTAACCATTAAAAATATAATATGATAACAATAAAAAGTACTATAAACGCTTCAATAGACAAAGTTTGGGAATTCTGGAATAAACCTGAACATATCACAAAATGGGCATTTGCATCTCCAGAATGGCATTCGCCTCGAGCAGAAAATGATTTAAGAGAAGGAGGGAAATTCTCAACAACGATGGCTGCAAAAGACGGAAGCATGAGTTTTGATTTTGGAGGAGAATATACTTTGGTGAAAGAAAATCAAGCAATTAATTATACAATGGGAGACGGAAGAAAAACCGAAATCACGTTTAATGAAACTCCTGAAGGCGTTGAGATAATTGAAAAATTCGATCCAGAATCACAAAATCCAGAAGAAATGCAACGTGCAGGATGGCAGGCAATTCTAGATAATTTTAAAAGTTACGTTGAGAATAACTAAGGTTCAAAGATTAAAAACTTAAAATAACTTACATTACTTATATGGTTTAAAAAAGAAAAAACTAAATATCTAACCCAACAAAAAAAAACAAAAAATGACAAAACAAATATGGTTGAATCTTCCTGTAAAGGATGTAGCAAAAGCGAAAGATTTTTTCTGGAAAATTGGTTTTTCGTTTAATGAACAGCACGACACGCCAAGTTCGACGTGTATGGTTGTAGGTGAAGGGCATTTTGTGGTAATGCTTTTTGAAGAAATGCTTTTTTCTAGCTTTTCACAAAATGGTATTACAGATACGGAATCAAGTTCTGAAGTACTGATTTCGATTGATGCAGAAAGCAGAGAAGAAGTAGACGAATTAGCAGAAAAAGTTAAAGAAGCTGGCGGAACTGTTTTTGCGCCTCCTGCTGAAAGTCAAGGCTGGATGTATGGTTGCGGTTTTGCCGATTTGGATGGTCATCGTTGGAATGTTTTATTTATGGACTTTAGTAAATTACCGAGTTAAAATGGAAAAATTAGTATTTAATATAGATATAAAAGCTTCTAAAGAAAAGATTTGGAAGGTTTTATGGGATGATGAAACTTACAGAAAGTGGACAAGCGCTTTTTGTGAAGGAAGTTATGTAGAAACGACTTGGAACGAAGGAGATAAAATTTATTTTTTGGGTCCAACCGGAGAAGGAATGAATAGTATAATAGAAACTAAAATTCCAAATGAGTATATGGCTTTTAAGCATATGGGAGAACTCAAAGACTTTAAAGAAGTTCCGCCAAACGAAGAAACTCAGAAATGGGTTGGCGCAATGGAAACCTATCGCTTGACTCAAAAAGGAGACCAAGTTGATCTTCAAGCTGAGGTTGATGTAATGGAAAAACATATCGATTATTTTAAAGAAGCTTTTCCCAAAAGCTTAGAAATAATCAAGCAATTGTCTGAGGAATAGAGTGTCAAAGACATTAATAATTTATAATTAACAATTAATAATTAAAAAAATGGCAGCAATAAATCCATATTTAATGTTTAACGGAACTTGCGAAGAAGCATTCCTGTTTTATAAATCAGTTTTTGGTGGAGATTTTCCATATATGGGAAAATATAAAGATGCTCCGGCAGAAGAAGGAGAAGTGCTTTCTGAAGAAGCATTAAATCGCATAATGCACGTTTCGCTTCCAATTGGAAATACTATTTTAATGGGAAGTGACAGTCATCCGAGATACGGAGATGTAGGTTTTGGAGATAATTTTTCTATTTCTATAAACACAGAAAGTAGAGAAGAAGCAGATAAAATCTTTAGTGGACTTTCGGCTGGAGGACATGTAGAAATGGCGATGGACGATACTTTCTGGGGTTCTTATTTCGGAATGTTTAAAGACAAATTCGGAGTAAACTGGATGGTAAGTTTCGATAAAAATGAACCAATGAAATAATTTAAAAGTTAAGTTCTTTCAATAGTAAAGCATAATTGTTAAATTACTCAAAAAAGCACATGAAAATGTGCTTTTTCGTTTTAAAAAAACAATGATTATTCTTTTTTATAAACAAGAGATTGCCGATTTTTGTCGCTTCAAAAATCAAGAAAGATAAAATGGCAGCAGAAGACAAAGAGATAATTTTATTAAAAGTTTCTGGACACGATAAAATCGGAGTTACAGCAGGCTTAACAGCTGTTTTAGCAGCTTACGATGCAAATATATTAGATATCGGTCAAGCCGATATTCATGATACGCTTTCTTTAGGAATTTTGTTCGAAATTGAAGCTGGATCTTCTTCTGCACCTGTTTTAAAAGATCTTTTGTTTAAAGCTTACGAATTAGAAATCAAAGTGAAATTCATTCCGATTTCTATTGAAGACTACGAAAAGTGGGTAAAATCGCAATCTAAACAACGTTACATCATTAATATCTTGGGCGAAAAACTAGCAGCTTCTCAATTGTCTGCCGTAACCCAAATAATGTCAGATCAAAACCTGAATATCGATTCGATTATCCGATTAACGGGAAGAACTTCTGTTGTTGAAAAAGAAGAATATCCGCGTTCTTGTATTCAATTGTCTGTAACAGGCGAAATTGTAAACAAGATCATCATGACGGCAAGTTTCATGGAAATTTCCAGAACGCTTAATGTTGATATTTCTTTCCAAGAAGATAATATTTATAGAAGAAACCGCCGTTTGGTTTGTTTCGATATGGATTCTACTTTAATCCAAACAGAAGTTATTGACGAACTAGCAGAATTAAATGGAGTAGGCGATCAAGTACGTGCCATTACAGAATCTGCAATGAACGGAGAAATTGATTTCAACGAAAGTTTCAAAAAACGTATGGCTTTGTTAGAAGGTTTAAGTGAAGAAGTTTTGCAAAACGTTGCTATCAATTTGCCAATTACGCAAGGAGCGCATCGTTTAATGAAAGCTCTAAAATATTACGGATATAAAACCGCAATTCTTTCTGGAGGATTTACTTATTTTGGAGAATACCTTCAAAAAGAATTAGGAATAGATTACGTTCACGCGAATCAATTAGAAATAAAAGACGGTAAACTAACTGGAAAATATATCGGTGATATTGTTGACGGTCAGAAAAAAGCAGAATACTTAAAGGCAATTGCAGAAAAAGAAGGTATTCACATCAACCAAACTATTGCAGTTGGTGACGGAGCAAACGATCTGCCAATGTTGAACTTAGCAGGTTTAGGAATCGCTTTCCACGCCAAACCAAAAGTAAAAGAAAGCGCTTCAACTTCTATTTCAAGTTTAGGACTTGACGGTGTTTTATATCTTTTAGGATATCACGATCGATATATTGATATGATGTAGAAAGTCAATTTTACATCATTTTTGTCATTTCGACGAAGGAGAAATCTTCGCAAGAAACTCGACAAAGATTGGTTTTTCGTTGCGGAGCTACTTGTGGAGATTTCTCCTTTCGTCGAAATGACATACATAACTTTTAAAAAACAAAACCTCAGTCTTTCAATTAAGAGCTGAGGTTTTTTTATTTGGGCATGTCCCGCCAGAAAAAGGCGGGTCGGGCTATCCGTTGCAATCTTTTGTGCCGAACCCCGGCACAAAAGGATTTCCACTTCTATCCCTCATGCGGGTTTAGTGGAATTATCGTTTTAAAAATTATAGAGTTTTTTAGCCTCTCTAAATTTGTAAATAGAATTATAGATATCCTCATTTCTCCCTTTAACTAAGCTTATTTCAATTTTTGTAGATAATTCTTCTGGATCAGGAAGTTTGAAGAGAATTTTTGAAAGAAAACCGTCTAATTGTTTAGAGTATTCTGTTTTATCTCTCAATACAAAATTTACATATGTATTTCCTTTAATTGTAATTATACCTAATTTATCAATATTGTGCCAGTAAATTTTGATATTGTTGATGTGATCAAATAAATATCCTTCTGTCAATTCTAATGCAGGTCGTTTTTTTAAATTTCGATATAAATTTTTGGTTGTTTTTCTAAAATGTCTACCTGTTATTGTTAATAGAATGAGTGCTGCAATAATTCCTAAAGGCTGATTGTCCGCTAAAAGAAACAATATTATCATCCCGCTAAAAATAAGTAGAAAAATGAATGAATCAATCCATAATTTGAGAGCATAGTATGGATATTGAATATTATTCATCGTTATTTTCTCGATTCCAATTCCTTCTTAATCTCCTTTAAATTACTCATATTTAAAAAGAG
Organism: Flavobacterium notoginsengisoli; assembly: GCF_014207905.1. GTDB lineage: Bacteria > Bacteroidota > Bacteroidia > Flavobacteriales > Flavobacteriaceae > Flavobacterium > Flavobacterium notoginsengisoli_A. The sequence continues at coordinate 1,377,541 of NZ_JACHLB010000001.1, forward strand.
AATAGGCAACAAAGCAATCGGAACAACATTCATCGCGCTAAATCCTTTCATAAAAACAATGAAAATATTAAGAGCAAACAGCATAAATAATACAACAGCAAAGATAGTATTTACCCTTTTTAATGTTTTCTGATTTTTAATGAGTTCTTCTGTACTCATTTCGCTGAATTTGGTGGTTTTCATTTTTGATTTATTAGTTTGTTCATTCTGTTTTGTAAGCTTTTCTTTTTGTCGCTTGCAGGCCAATCGAACGTATTGTTTAAAAAGCCTAATTTGAGATTGTCAAAAATTATTTCGTTTTTAAATTTTCCTTTTAATTGTTCTTCTACAATTTCTGGATTGCAAATAAATATTTGTCCGAAAACATCAGCCGGATGTTCATTTGCTGAACCAGAAGTTTTTAGAATCATTTCTAGAAATTTTTCTAAAAGTTCTTTATCCTTAGTTTTACAAACTATAGTTTGAACCTTTGTTAAAGTTGGATTTAGTTTGTCATCAACGAAGTCAAATGAATATTCTGGTGTATTGTAGTTTTTAACATAGCTAGTCATCACATTAATACATTCCTTTTTGCTTTGGGAAAATGCTTGAAAAGTAACTAATAAAAAAAAGACAAACAGTTTATTCATTAAGTTTTAGTATTGGAAGTTTTAACACATTTCTTTCAACTGCTCTAAATAATCTCTCTGGTTCGAAAGTCTCGGAATCTTATGCTGACCTCCCAATTTGTCTCTTTCTTTTAGCCAGTCATAAAAAAGATTTTCTCTAGCAACATTAATCACCAAAGGATTTAAAGTCATATTGTTGTAGCGCTTCGCTTCGTAATCAGAATTTAAAGTTTGTAATGTTTCATCTAAAACCTTTTGAAAAAGACCAACATCAGCAGGTTTTTTCTTGAATTCGATCATCCATTCATGTGCACCTTTTTCTTTGTCTTGCATAAAAATAGGAGCAACCGTATAATCAATTACTTCAGTTTGTGTTACCTGGCACGCTTTTGCAATGGCTTGATCGGTATTTTCTACCATTAATTCTTCCCCAAAAACATTAATATGATGTTTGGTTCTTCCTGTAACTCGAATTCGATACGGATTCAAAGATGTAAAACGAACAGTATCACCAATTAAATAACGCCATAAACCAGAATTTGTCGTGATTACAATAGCGTAATTTTTATTTAATTCGACATCTGCCAAACGAACTACTTTTTGATCTGGAGTTCCATAAGTATCCATTGGAATAAATTCGTAGAAAATTCCATAGTCTAGCATTAACAATAAATCACTAGAATAATTCAAATCCTGAATGGCAAAAAAGCCTTCAGAAGCATTGTAAATTTCATAATATTTGAAATCTGAACTTGGCAGAATTTTTTTGTACTGTTCTTTATAAGGAGAAAAACTCACTCCTCCATGAAAATAAACTTCAAGATTTGGCCACAATTCCAATAAGTTTTGTTTGCCTGTATTTTCTAAAACTTTATTCATTAAAACCAACATCCAAGACGGAACGCCTGCAAAGCTAGTTACATTTTCATTTTTAGTTTCGTTAATAATCGCTGCAATTTTGGTTTCCCATTCGCTCATTAACGAAGTTTTACTGCTTGGAGTGCTGCTGAATTCTGCCCAAATAGGCATGTTTTCAATCAAAATTGCCGACAAATCTCCAAAGAAAGTATTGTTGTTTTCGTAAATCTGCGAGCTTCCGCCCAAGCGAAGACTTTTTCCCAAAAATAATTCAGAATCTTCATTATTATTCAAATAAAGACATAATAAATCTTTACTTCCTTTATAATGACAATCTTCTAAAGCTTCATTACTTACCGGAATAAATTTACTTTTTGCGTTTGTGGTTCCGCTCGATTTTGCAAACCATTTAATTGGCGTTTCCCAAAAAACGTTTTGTTCGCCCAGACGAGTGCGTTCAATTAATGGCTGTAATTCTTCATAAGTCGAGATTGGAACTCTTTCTGAAAAAGTCTGATAGGAATTAATGCTCGCAAAATCATATTGTTTTCCGATAATTGTATTTTCTGATGCCGTCAATAAGTTGTGCAATAATTCTTCTTGAACTTCATTTGGGTATTTTAAAAAAAGCTCTATTTGATGAATTCTCTGTTTAAGAACCCAAGATGCAAACGAATTGATTATGGATAAAGGCATGAATTTGGTTTTTAGTTAACTGATTTTAGGTTTTGAGTTACGCGATTAACGTAAAAACAAAAAACATAAAATTTGAATTTCGAGAGACAAATAGTAACTTTGTCTTCATATCAAAAATAACATTTTTTTGTAAAAAACAATCCGATTTAGAACAATTATTCTAGCTAATAAGTCGAATTTTAACACTAAAAATTTTAATTCTTTGATTGGTCTAAATCAGCAATAATAAATAAAAATACGAATGCAATATCAAGGTGTCCTGACAAAAATGCAAACCGAACTTGGAAGTCCAATTCAATATTATTTGGTTTTCGAAGATAGTTTTTTAAATGTCAATCAATTGTTAGATAAAGAGATTGAAATTAATTTTATTGGCTATCAGTGTTTGAACTGCGGTAAAAAGAAAAAAATATACCGACAAGGTTTTTGTTATGATTGCTTTTACTCTAGTCCAGCCGTTGGCGATTGGATTATGCGACCAGAATTGAGTACAGCACATTTGGGAATTGCTGATAGAGATTTAGATTATGAATCTAAAGTTCAATTGCAGCCGCATATTGTTTATTTGGCAGCCGCATGCGAAATAAAAGTGGGAGTAACTCGTAAAACACAAGTTCCAACACGTTGGATCGATCAAGGCGCTTCGCAGGCAATTGCTGTTGTTGAGGTTCCAAATCGATATTTGGCAGGAATTACTGAGGTAGCTTTAAAAGATCATTATACAGACAAAACCAATTGGAGAAAAATGTTGCAGAACGACATTTCAGTTTTTGATTTAGTTGCAGAAAAAGCTAAAATCGAAAGTCTAATTCCATCAGAAGTTAAAGACTATTTTTACTCTCAAAAAAATGATTTGTACGATTTACAATATCCAGTTTTGAGTTACCCTTCAAAAGTAAACAGTTTAAATTTGGACAAAACTCCTTCTTTCAGCGGAAAATTAACTGGAATTAAAGGGCAATATTTACTTTTTGAAAACGGAACTGTATTTAATGTTCGTGGTTCCGAAGGATATGTAGTTACGATAAGCGTGTAAGGTTTTATTACTAAATTGTTATCTTTTTTTAGATTAAAATTATTTTAATTTAAAAATTACAATTTATTTCATGGTTTTGTGTTAATTAATTGATGAATAATTATAGCTTTGGAATGCTAAAGCAAATTATAGCTCCAAAAACAATTAGTACAAAACAAATACCACATGAGTAGTAAAAAAAAGGTCAACGCTTTAAGGCGTTCTCTAATGCAGAATTTAACCAAGAATGTTGGAAATTTAGACATTAGAAATATCGAACCAATCGATAAAAGCAAGATTAAAAAAGTTTTGATATGCAGACCGAACGGCAGATTGGGAAATATGCTTTTGATTACTCCTTTGGTAGAAGAAGTAACTAAAACTTTTCCTGGATGCAAAATTGATATTTTTGTAAAAGGTTTTCTTGCTCCAATTGTTTTTGAAAATTACGATAACGTAGATAAAATTATTCCACTCCCTAAAAAACCTTTTAAAGAATTGGTAAAATACTTTAAGGTTTGGACTTTAATTAGAAAACAAAAATATGATCTAGCTATAAATGTAGATCAGAATTCTTCTTCAGGAAGACTTGGCGTGAAGTTTTCTACAGCTAAGTATAAGTTCTTTGGAAACTTACCTGAAGGTGTTGCTTTACAGCATAAAGATTACGAACATATTGCAAAATATCCAGTTTATAATTTTAGATATTTTTTAAGCCAAGTTGGTCTTGAAGATAAAAATGAACCCATTGCGCTTTTAGATTTAAAATTGTCTGAAAAAGAAATAGCAACTGGCAAACAAATTTTAGATAAAATCATTGAACCAAACAAAAAAACAATAGCGATATTTACCTTTGCAACTGGAGAAAAATGCTACAGTACTGATTGGTGGGCAGAGTTTTATACCGCATTGAAAAACGAATTTCCAAACGAAAATATCTTTGAAGTTTTACCAGTTGAAAATGTTTCTCAAATCAATTTTGAAGCACCAACTTTTTACAGTAAAGATGTTCGCGAAATTGGTTCTGTTTTAGCAAACGTAGATGTTTTTGTTGGTGCAGATAGTGGAATTATGCATTTGTCAAGCGCTTCAAAAGCTCCAACTTTAGGTTTGTTTTCAGGTTCCAACATGAAAAAATACGAACCTTACGGAAATGGAAGCGTAGGTTTAGATACCAACGTTTTAGGTATTCCAGATTTTATAAAAGCGATAAAAGAAGTTCTAAAAAAGTAGAATTCAAATTATAAATAAAAAGAAAATCCTGTTCGAAAGAACAGGATTTTTTTATTCGTACAATATTGATTTTCAAAAAGCCCCAGCGGGGTAAAATATTTATAGATCAAAAATTATGTACCGCTCCGCTGGAGCTTTATATTGTACATGTATATTATTTATTCTATAAATATTTTGCTTCTCCGAAGCTTACTCATCAATTAATTTGGCTTAAAAAACTTAGAATCTCAGTATCTTAGAACCTTAGGATCTTAAAAAATTACGGATTCTTTTTCTTAAAAAGACCATTTAATAAGTCACTTGCTTTTTTGGTAACTTCTTGAGTTTTTTGCTCTTTTTCTGCTTTTGCAGCTTGAGTTGTATCTTTCGCTTTTGTGTTTTTGTTGATTAAATCAGTAAGTGCCGAAGTTCCCTTTTGAGTCAGTTTTTCTTTCTGCTGATTAACCAATTGTGTGGTTAAATTATTTACAGCAGTTTTCATATCTGTACTTATTTTAGGATTCGAGAAGTTTCCAGTTAAAGTTGCATTAATCGGAATATTATCCAGTTTTGCTGCGTCCGCAGGAGATAATTTAGCTATCAAATTATTTGCTTCTGTTCCTAAATATTTAGCAGGAACATCAAATTTTAAATTATAATTCATCGTTTGATCAAAACCGTGAGTTCCACCAACAGTTACTTTAATGTCTTGGTATTTAATATCAAAAGGTTTGATGTTTACTTTTCCATTATCAAAAGTCAAAGCTGCTTTAATATCGTTTAGATTTACTTTGTTTAAATCAACAAATTTTACATTAGAACTTAAGGCTTTAAGTAAAGTTGAATTTTGAGAATTTACAGTTGTAGAAAGCAATTGTCCGATCAAATCTCCAGAAATAGATTTCAAATCTGGAGTTAATTCTTTAGCATCCAAATTTCCATTCAATTTAATTGTAGAATTCAATTTTCCGTTTATAATTCCAGCAATCGGAGCGATTTTTTTCATCATATCCAATTGAGTAAAAGTCTGCGCAATATCAACTTGATTGAAACCTAAATTCATATCAAAAGTTGGTACTTTTTCTTTTGTAGAAACTGCTCCGTTAAGTCCAATAGATCCTCCAAAAATATTCGTTTTGAAGTTTTCTAAAGTTGCTTTTTCATCTTTAATAAGCAGTTTTCCAGAAACATCTTTTAGTTTTAAATTGTCGTATAAAACTGTTGTTGCTTTCGCATTTAAAGTACAATTTAAGAAAGCTGGAATTTTCATTGCTTCTGCTGGTTTTGCGGCAGTTTTAGTTTCAGCTTTTGCAGGTTCTCCGGCAGTCATAAAATCATCAACTGCCAATTGGTTAGAACTCATGTTGAAGTTTCCTCTAAGTTCTTGTTTTTTAAACATAAAACCATAGAAGTTCTCCAAGACTCCATTAATACTAATATCACTTTTTCCAGTTGTAGCATCAAACTGTTTTAAGTTGATTCTGCTAGGATTGAACTCAACTAAAGCGGTGCTGATATTCATCGATTTATTATTTTCATCAGTATATTTAAATCCTGACAAACTCATTGTACCGGCATTTTTTATGTTTTGGTATTGACTTTTCTCAACAGAAGCCATATCAAAATTGGTAGTAACATCGGCTTTTAAAATACCTGCCAAAGGCTTATCCATTTTAATTGGATATGCTTTTGAAAGATTAGCCAAGTTGATTGTTCCTTTCAATGCTGCATCGATGATCGGATTTACAGTAATGTTTTTGATATTCGCTTTAGCGTTAAAAACATCCTGATCAATTCTAAAAGATAACTTATCTAGATTCACATAAGTATCATTTAAAATTCCAGTTTCGTTGATGATTTTCGTATCAATAACAATGTTTTGAACCGATTTTGGAAGATTCGGATATTGGAAAGAAGCATTGTTTGATGCAATTTCTACATTAAATTTCGGAACTGTAGTCTCAGTCAATTCTCCTTTGGCAAAACCGTTTACAGTAAAATCTCCTGTCGTTTTTACACCGTCTAAACTAGAAGCATACGCAGAAGGAATTAAACCCAAAAAGTTAGTAAAAGAAGAAGTTGGAGTTTTAAATTTCAAATCGTAAATCTGTTTGTTTTCAGCCATTTGAATGAATCCGTCAAACTCCAAAGGCAATTGATTAATTAAAGCTTTATTTTCTTTAAAAGTATATTTGCTTTTGTCTAAATCAATTCCAAGAATGGCGTCTAAAGTCAGTTTTACATTTTTCATGTAATTCATTTTGTCCATGTCTAATGAAACTTTAGCAGTCGTTTTGGTGTTCAAATCTAATTTTGAATTGGTGAAATCTCCAGTTCCTTCATGATTTAAACTGTCAATTACCATTTTGATTTTAGAACCTTGATCGATATATCTAAAAGTGAAATTCTCGATTTTATAGTTTTGGATTTTTAAAGAAAGCGGTTTACTTGCTTCGTCTTTCTTATCTTCTTTTTTATCTTTTAATGCAATGTCAAAATTTCCGACACCATCTTTGTTGAAGATGATATTTATTAATCCGTTTGTTGAACTAATTCCTTGAATGTTTAATGGTTCTTCTTTTCCTTTAAAAAGTTCTTTAACGCTCATTTTTAAGTTTAATTCGCCAAGCGAAACCAAAGTATCACCTTCGAAAGGCGCTTTGTTTATGATAACCAATTTTTCAATCCCAACAGTTGCATTTGGGAAATTCTTAAACAAACTTAAATCAGCATCTGTAAAACTTACTTTAGCATCAACACTTTCGTTAATGGCTTCGACAATTTTCGCTTTGATCTGATCTTTAAATAAAAAAGGTAAGGCAAATAAGGCGGCAACAAGTACCACAATGACAATGGCACTTATTTTTAAAACTTTCTTTAGCATATAATTAGATTTGAGGGTTTAACTTCTTAAAATCGACCTTGCAAAAATAGTTTTTTTTACAAAAGTTTGAAGATAAAGTTTTCTTAAATTGTAAGAATATTACTTGTTTTTGTTAAATAAAAAAATCCGTTTGAAATAGTTTCAAACGGATTTTAGATCTGGTTTATTTTATTTATTTCTTAATAAATGAAACTATTTTCTCTACGAGTCTTTCCGATAGTGGAAGTGTTTCATTATTATAGCTTGCCATATTTGCATTTTGATCGCCATCAATGATTTTCATCATATGATTCATCTTGTCAATAATTACCTTTTCAGCATTTTTATTGGCTTGAGATAAATTTTCGGCATCTTTAACCGCAATTTGCAAATCATTGTTTCCTTGTAAAATTAAAATTGGAATGGTGAGTTTTGCAATTTCTGTCTGTGGATTGTATTTGAACCATGAAATTAAATAAGGTTGCACGCTTGGTCTGAAAAGTGCATTCAGCATTGGATCTACTTTTTTTACTTCAAATCCATTTTTTAGACTATCAATAATAGGAAAAGTCATGTCGTCCAATTGTTTCATATTTTTTGCAGCAATCTGCGTTTTTATAATCTGATCAGCTGGTTCCCCTGCACCCGCAATCGAAACAAATTTGTCTGCTTTTGCACTGGCTGCCATTCCTATTAAAGAACCTTCGCTATGACCAATTATAATAATTTTAGAAAAACGTTTGTCTTGCTTTAAATAATTGATCCAGCTTTTTGCGTCTTGAATGTAATTTTCAAAAACCAAACTGCTTTCTGAACCACCAGCAGCTTTACTTTCTCCAATAGCTCTTTTGTCATATCGTAATGATGCGATTCCGTTTTTAGCCAAAGCCTCGGCCAGCATTTTTAACGAATTGTTTTTCATCATCGGATTATTTCCGTTTCTGTCTGTTGGCCCAGATCCAGCAATAATCAAAGCAACGGGAACTTTGCCAGTTAAATCTGGCGTAGTCAATGTACCAAATATTTGGTCATTATTGATTTTAAGTACCGCTGGATTTTCCTTAAAAGTCAAATCTTTTTTGGTTTGAGCATTTAAAGCACTCAAAAACAAAACCGTCAAAAAAAGAATTATTTTATTCATTTCTTAATTGAATTAATAAATATTGATTCCGAAAGGCATAATGGCTTGAACACCATTTTGTTTCTGAAATTTCTTTACCTGTTCAATAAGAAGGTAATTTTCTTCTCCGATTTCTTCTTTCAAGAAAGCTTCTTTAGATTTTGCAAAAGGCAATCCAGAAATCAAGTCATTAAAAGTCTTTTCGTATTCTGGATAATTTTGAGTGCTGTATGATTTTATTTTAGCAATTCGAGCAGCTTCTGCAATGGCATCATTCAATCCACCGATTTTATCTACTAAACCTAATTTTAAGGCTTCTGTTCCAGACCAAACTCTTCCCTGAGCGATTGCATCAACTTGTTCAAAAGTCATTTTTCTTCCTTCAGCCACATGCGTAACAAAGGTGTGGTATATTTTTTCAACTCCTTCTAGAGTAAAAGCTTTGAATTTCTCATCGACAGGCACAAACGGACTGTAATTTGCTGAATTTTCGTGTGTTTTAACCTGCTCAGAATTGATTCCTAATTTATTAGCAAGCGGACTAAAGTTTGGAAGCATTCCGAAAACACCAATAGAACCTGTAATCGTATTGTTTTCTGCAAAAATTGTATTCGCATTACAAGCAATGTAATAACCTCCAGAAGCGGCATAATTTCCCATAGAAACCACAACAGGCTTTACTTTTTTGGTAATTTCAATTTCTCTCCAAATCAAATCAGAAGTTAGAGCACTTCCTCCTGGACTGTCAATTCGAAGAACAATTGCTTTTACATCGTCATTTTTTCTTGCTTCCTGCAAAGAACGACGCATTGATCCTTCGCCAATTGTATTTACATCGCCTTCACCACTGCCAATTTCGCCTTGTGCATAAATAATGGCAATTTGATCAGTCGCTGTGTTAGCTAAAGCTGTAGTAACATTGTTTTGAGTATAATCTGAAATAGAGATTTTGTTGTAATCTTCATCTCCGCTTACTTTCAACGCTTTTCTGATTGCATTGTGGTAAACATCTTCGTAAGCAATAATATCAACTAAATGCTGTTGTTTTGCCATTTCTGGAGTTCTAGCTAAAAGACCGTTTGCGATTTCGTTTAATTTTGGCAAAGGAATATTTCTGCTTTTCGAAATATCGGTTGAAACCGTTGTCCAGATAGAGTTCAAAAGGGCTGTCATTTGTTCTCTATTGGCGTCGCTCATTTTGTTTTCTAAGAAAGGTTCAACAGCACTTTTGTATTTTCCATGGCGAATTACTTCCATATGAATACCTGATTTATCCTGAAAATCTTTGAAAAACATTACTTCAGAAGAAAGACCTTTAAAGTCTAAATCTCCCGCTGGATTGATGTAAATAGTATTGGCAACAGAATTTAAATAATATTCTTTTTGCGAATACGTATTCGCGTAAGCCCAAACAAATTTCCCTGATTTTTTGAATCTTTCAAGAGCATTTCTCAAGTCTTTGTATTGCGCAAGACCTAAAGAAGACTCATCATTTAAAATAGAAATACCTTTGATATTGTCATCGGTTTTAGCCGCATCAATAGCATTGATTACATCGGTTAAGCCAATTCCTTTTTTGTCTGAGAAGACGCTTACCCAAGGATCTTTATATTTTCCGGCGTAATCGTTGTTGATTTCTTTTAAGTTCAATTCAATAACCGAATCAGATTTAACAGAAACAGTATCGTCACCTCCAAAAAGAGCGCCGATAAAAATTACTCCAAAAAAGAAGAGCATCATAAATACAAAAATACCAATAACGGTGGCAAGTACATTTCCTAAAAACTTCATGTGTATATTTTTTTAATAAGTCGTGAAAAGGGGTAAAATGTTACAAATTAGAAATCTAAAATTTTTGATTAAACCAGACCTCGTTTCACAAATATATTGGTTAATTCTAAAATAGTTTTAGTTAATTTGCATTAATTATGAAATTACAGCATCAAGTCGTTTTATCGATAGGCAGCAACCAAGGCAACAAATTAGAAAACATCCAAAAATGTATTGATTTAATCCATCAAAAAGTTGGGTCTGTCGTAAAAGTTTCCAAACTTTACGAAACTCCTGCGTGGGGTTTTGAAAGTGATGCTTTTTATAATTGTGCACTTCTTTTATACACAAATTCATCTGCGCAAAAGATTCTGAATCAGGTTTTAAAGGTTGAAAAAGAACTTGGCAGAATCCGATCGAATCAAAAAGGGTATCAGTCTAGGATTATAGATGTCGATTTGATTGTTTTTGATAATGAAATTATCGATTCAGAAAAACTGCAAGTTCCACATCCTTTAATGCAAAACAGAAATTTTGTTTTATTGCCAATTCGTGATTTGAAATTAAATTGGAAGCATCCTATTCTGCATAAAACAATTTTAGAATTGATTGCAATTACTCCTGATGAAAGCGTTTGTACGGTAGTTCAAGATTTGAAAAGACCGATTGATGAAATCCCGTTAAATCAATTTAATTATATTGCTTTTGAAGGAAATATTGGTGCAGGAAAAACTACTTTAGTTCATAAAATTGCAGAAGATTTTAACGGGAAAACAGTTTTAGAAAGATTTGCTGATAATCCGTTTTTGCCTAAATTTTATAAGGATCAAAACAGATATGCTTTTCCTTTAGAAATGTCTTTTTTAGCTGATCGTTACCAGCAACTATCAGATGACTTAGCACAATTTGACTTGTTTAAAGATTTTATTGTTGCCGATTATCATATTTTCAAATCTTTGATTTTTGCCAAAATCACTTTGCAGGAAGATGAATATCGTTTGTACAGAAATCTTTTTGATATCATTTACAAAGAAATGCCTAAGCCAGATTTGTATGTTTATTTGTATCAGAATACAGAACGTCTTTTGCAGAACATTAAAAAACGAGGCCGTGCTTACGAACAGAATATAGAAGCTTCTTATTTGGAAAAAATTAATAACGGGTACTTAGAATATATAAAATCGCAAACAGATTTAAATGTTCTAATTATTGACGTTTCTGATCGTGATTTTGTGAAAAAACACGAAGACTACATTTTTATTTTGAATGAAATCAAGAAAAAGCTGAGCTAATGTGTCAATTAGAAAATTGTTTTTAAATTATCTAATTGTCTAATTTTCACATTCTCTAATTAAATTCTATCTTTTTAAAGTGAAATGCCCTCGTAAAATAGGCATTGTATCATCTACTTTTAAAGCATACCAATAATCTGAAGAGGGAAGAGGAGTTTTATTTGAAGTACCATCCCAACTCATGTTAGATTGGCTTAACACTGCTATCAATTTTCCGTATCGATCATAAATGGTTACTTGTGCTTGCGGATAATGTTCCATTCCGCTTACTTCCCAAACGTCATTATAAGTGTCATTGTTTGGAGTAAAGAAAGGAGGAAAAACAAGTACTACAAATTGTTTAGTGTGTTCTCCGCAACCGCTTTTTTCTTTTACGTATGCAGTGTGCAATCCAGCAGGAACATCAAAGAAAATGTTCGAATTATGGTATTCAATTCCGTCGACAGAATATTCGAAATATTCCTCAGCCTTTACAGGAAAAATAATCACTCTTGTTCCTTCAACATTCACGCGGTCTATTTGCGGAATTTTATGTTCTTCGACTACAACAGTTTTTCTGCTTGTACAGCTTTCAGGAGCTGGACTTGTTACATTGACTGTATAAGTTCCTCCTGCGTTTACAACGGTAGTTTGCGTTGTTGCCCCATTAGACCATAAATAGTTCATTCCAGAAATTCCAGCATCGAGAGTTATGGTTTCAAATTGACATAAAGTTAAAGTTTCGTCAGTAACAACAGGTGGTGTGTAGATAGTAATATTTACAGCAATTCTATTCGGATTGATACAACCATTATTTGACGCCTCGGCATAATAAGTTGTATTGGAAGAAATAGTAGGAGTTGTAAAATTTGTTCCTGCAAAAACACTTGTTCCGCCAGTTGAAGAGGTAAACCAGTTTATTGTTCCTGCGTTTGATGAAGCCTGAAGTGTTACAGTTCCGGCACCACATCTTGAAACATTGGTATTCGTAGCAATTGGATCGCTTGGTGTTTGATTTATGGTAGCAACAACAGATTTACGATTTACCTCACAACCAGCATCTACGTAATAAGTCGTTGTTGTGCTTATTGTTGGAGTTGTGTAAGTGTTTCCGGTTCCTAATAAATTTCCTCCAGTTGCGGCATCATACCAGCTAATTGTAGCTCCAGCTGTTGCAGTTGCAGTAAGATTAAAACTTCCAGAATCACAAAGTGGAGCAGGATTTGCTGCAGGCGTTGCGACTGGAATTGTAATTTGAGTACTAGCTGCAATTTTTAATGGAGCTTCTCCCGGCATTCCTCCAAACTCAACAACAAATCCTTTTGGTTGGTAATTACCGCTAGGATCTCCCGTATTTGAGAGATCGTTCCAAGAACCACTTATTCCGACTCCAGGTTGTGTAATATGAGCATAATCCTCATTTCCTTGCTGATTTGGTTCTCCTGTATTCCAAAATGCAAAATTAGGAGTTGAACCATTTGCGTTTCCATTCCAGAAAATAGTACCAGCTTCTGGACCAGTAACCCATTTCCAAACACCTTCAGTTTCGGCGTCACTTCCGCCGATCCATCCTGTTCCAGAGGCTTGTTCTCCAATTAGTTTGGCTTCATCAGCAGATAAAATTGTAGCTAAATATCCTTGAAGTCCATAATATTTAAGGGTCTCTGCATTTGCTTTTGCATCTGACCAGCTAATGCCAAGCGAGGGGATGTATACATAAAAGTGGCCAGTAGAGGCTAAATAATTAGCTTTTCCAATTGTTATCGAAAAAGTTTTTGTGCCCGTTAACGTAGTAGAAGGGTTTGAAAAAACAATATCTTTTATAATCGATTCTAAATCCGAGTATAAAATTTCAGTTCCGTTTGATTTTGAAATTGTTAGCTTTCCAGCAACAGCATCCCATTGTGTTACGATTGTTGGATACAGAGTCGAATTTGAAAGCGTAAGAAGATCCCCATTAGAATAACCGGATGAGATTTGAATGTAACCAGCCAGTGTTCCTGTTTCATTTGGATCATGAGTAATAGAAAATGTTTCAACTATCTTTATTTCAGAGCCGGGGCAATATATTTGATCACCTGTTGCGTTTAATTCTGGTATACTATAAATGACTTTGTTACAATCGTTCGAATAAAAAGCGGTTCCGTCTTTATATGTTGACCAATTCGTCATGGAGTAGATTTCATTATCAACATCTATGCAGGTAAGGGTATTGTTTATTTTAAAATTACCAATAGAAAGCAAATTATTTTTCCCGTTTCTTAAATCTAATTTAGTAAGCTGATTGTCATCTATTAATAAACGTTGAATTGCTGTGTTTTTAGAAAAATCCAATTCAGTTATTTGATTGTGGCTGCAATAAATATTGATTAAGGCAGGACTATTAGTAACATTTAAGCTCGATAAATTATTATTGCTGCAATCTAAATTGGTTAAAATTGTGCTAGAACTTAAATTAAGGCTGGTTATTAGATTATCAGCACAGTTTAAACTTTTTAAAACGGCACAAGTCGACACATCTAAGGCAGTTAATTGATTTTTGTTACATTGAACAAAATCTAACAGTGTGTTTTTAGATAAATCTAAAGAGATTAATTTATTTTCAGCGCAATATAACTTTGTCAGTGCAATATTTTTAGAAAGATCCAAACTTGTTAGGTTGGTCTTTTCGCACTCAAGTTCTTTTAAAGCAATATTATTAGACAAATCTAAGCTCGACAGCTGAGTTAGGCTACAGCTCAAATTGGTTAAAGCAATATTTTTGGAGAGATCTAAAGTAAATATTGGGTTTTGAACACAGTATAATTCTTTTAACGAAACGAAATCTTGTATACCGGTTAAGTTTGTAATTCCTCTAGTAGAAATATTTAAACTAATTACGCTTGCCGCACTTGATGTTAAAACTTGACCATCTATAGGGCCAGAATCAATTCCGAAATCAATTAAAGCTTGTTCGAAGTTCGCATCAGGAATAGGGGTGTATTGTGCAAATCCAATAGAGCTGGAAAGCAGTACAAGAAATAAGAATGATACTTTTAAGAAAATAGAGTTTTTCATTTTATAAAAGTATCAATTTTATAATAATAAAAAAATATTTTTATATTTCTAACATTTAATGCTTTATAAATATGTTAAAATCACATTTATAATGTAAAAATATTCTTTAATTGTTATTTGCCCAGTTTATCTTCTGAAATAAATCCCAAACAACAATTCCGGCACTTACGGCAATATTAAGAGAGTGTTTGGTTCCAAGTTGAGGAATTTCAATACAACCATCGCAAATTGCAACAGCTTCTTGAGCAACTCCAAAGACTTCATTTCCAAAAACTAAAGCATATTTTTGATTTTTTTCGATTTTAAAATCTTGCAGAAAAATAGAACTTTCAACCTGCTCAATCGCCATGGTTAAAATGTTTTCTTTTTTCAGATTTTCAATTACTTCCAAAACATTTTCATGATGTTCCCAAGCTACAGTTTCAGTAGCACCAAGAGCCGTTTTATGAATTTCTTTGTTTGGAGGAGTTGCAGTAATACCGCATAAAATAATCTTTTCAATTAAAAACGCATCAGCCGTTCTAAAAACAGAACCGATATTGTGCAGACTTCGAATATCGTCTAAAACTAAAATTAAGGGAGTTTTTTCAGATTTTTTAAAATCTTCAATTGATTTACGGTCTAGTTCGCTGTTTTCGAGTTTTCTCATTGGTGTTAAATTGTAATCATAAAAAAAGCTTCCAAAGATAAGGAAGCTTTTTGATTATTTAAATGTTTTTCAGATTAGCTTTTTACTGGATCTGGTAAAACAGTACCTTTAATAGTAAGGATTTTTGTTGGTTGTCCTTCAGCGTTAGAAGTTACAGTTACAGTTTTTGTAAAAGCACCAACTCTATCAGTAGCATATTTTACGCCAATAACACCTTTAGCTCCTGGAGCAATTGGTTCTTTTGGAGTAGTTGGTACAGTACATCCGCAAGATCCTTGAGTGTTAGTAATAATTAATGGTTTTGTTCCATTGTTTACAAAAACAAATTCACGTTTTCCATCAGCATTATGAGCGATAGTTCCGTAGTCAATAGTTTCTGTTTCAAAAAGCATTCCTGCTCCTTCTACTTTTGCAACTTTAGTAGCTTTAGCTTTTTTAGTTGATTGTGCATTAGTAGCTGTGATACCAGCAACAGCTAACATAGCAAATAAGATTATTTTTTTCATCTTTAAGGGTCTTTTTTTAAATGATAAACAAAGCTATAGAAAAAACTTAAATCACAACCTAAAAATATCTTAAAATATTTTAATTTTTGAAGCTTTCGATTTGCCGTTAAAAAATCATAAATTCGCTGTCTTAATTTTTCATTTAAAATATAATAATTTGGCAGCTAAAGAGAAAGTGGTGAAGGAAACACCTTTAATGAAACAGTACAACGAAATCAAGGCTAAATATCCTGATGCATGTCTGCTTTTCAGAGTAGGAGACTTTTATGAAACCTTTGGAGAAGACGCCATTAGAGCTTCTAAAATTTTAGGAATAACATTAACTAAAAGAGGAGCAGGATCTGATTCTGAAACGGCTTTGGCTGGGTTTCCACACCATTCTGTAAATACTTATTTGCCAAAATTGGTAAAAGCTGGGCTTCGTGTTGCTATCTGCGATCAGTTAGAAGATCCAAAAATGACTAAAACAATCGTAAAAAGAGGTGTGACAGAACTGGTAACTCCAGGGGTTTCTCTTAATGATGAGGTTTTACAATCAAAGTCAAATAACTTTTTAGCATCTGTTTATTTTGCTAATAAAAATATAGGAATTTCTTTTTTAGATGTTTCCACAGGAGAGTTTTTAACTGCTCAAGGAAATGCAGAATACATTGATAAATTATTGCAGAATTTTAATCCGAGCGAAGTTCTGGTTCCTAAAAATAATAAAGGAGATTTTAAAGCTGCTTTTGGAGAAGATTTTCATAGTTTTTACTTAGAAGATTGGATTTATAAAGAAGATTACGCTTTAGAAACATTGACCAAGCATTTTCAAACTAATTCTTTAAAAGGATTTGGGGTTGAGGAATTGAAAGAAGGAATTATTGCTTCTGGAGCAATTTTGTATTATTTATCAGAAACACAGCATAATCGTGTGCAACATATCACAGCGATTCAACGTATTGCAGAAGATGCATACGTTTGGATGGATCGTTTTACTATTCGAAACTTAGAATTATATCACAGCTATAATCCAAATGCAGTTACGCTTTTGGATGTTATTGATAAAACACTTTCTCCGATGGGAGGACGTTTGTTAAAACGATGGTTGGCATTGCCTCTAAAAGATGCTAATAAAGTAAAAGGCCGTCATGAAGTTGTGGCTTATTTGAAGTCGAATCCAGAGATTCTGCATAATATTCAATATCAGATCAAACAGATTTCAGATTTAGAACGTTTGATTTCTAAAATTGCAGCGGGTAAAGTTTCTCCTCGTGAAATTGTTTATCTGAAAGAATCTCTAGACGCAATTATTCCTATTAAAACACTAACGCTTCAAAGTCCGCAAGAAGCAGTAAAAATCATAGGAGATAGTTTGCATGCTTGCGATTTACTTCGCGAAAAAATTAAAAACACTTTAAATCAAGATGCGCCAGTTGCCATTGCAAAAGGAAATGCAATAGCAAGTGGAATTAGCCCAGAATTGGATGAATTGCGTGCGATTTCTACTTCTGGAAAAGAATTTTTAGAAGGAATTGAAAGAAGAGAATCTGAAAGAACTGGAATTTCTTCTTTGAAAATTTCCTTTAATAATGTTTTCGGATATTATATCGAAGTTCGAAATACGCATAAAGATAAGGTTCCAGAAGAATGGATTCGTAAACAAACTTTAGTAAGTGCCGAGCGTTACATTACAGAAGAATTAAAAGAATATGAGACTAAAATCTTAGGCGCTGAAGAAAAGATTTACAAGATTGAAAGTGAGCTTTTCGAGCAATTAGTAGCTTGGATTGGAACTTATATTAAGCCAGTTCAAATGAATGCTTATTTGGTGGCACAGTTAGATTGTTTGTGTTCGTTTACACAAATGGCTATAGAGAATCAATATGTTTGTCCTGAAATTGACGAGACTTTTGAGTTAGATATTAAAAACGGAAGACATCCTGTAATTGAAAAACAATTGCCTGTTGGAACTCCATATATTGCTAATGATGTCTTTTTAGATCGAGAAACACAGCAAATTATTATGATTACTGGACCTAATATGTCTGGTAAATCGGCTATTTTAAGACAAACGGCTTTAATTGTGCTCTTGGCTCAAATGGGAAGCTTTGTTCCTGCAGATAGCGTTAGAATGGGGATTGTGGATAAGATTTTTACCAGAGTAGGAGCTTCAGATAATATTTCGATGGGAGAATCTACTTTTATGGTTGAGATGAATGAAACGGCTTCAATCTTGAATAATATTTCAGACAGAAGTTTGGTGTTGTTGGATGAAATTGGAAGAGGGACGAGTACTTATGATGGTATTTCGATTGCTTGGGCGATTGCGGAGTTTTTGCATGAGCATCCTTCAAAGGCAAAAACACTTTTTGCAACGCATTATCATGAGCTGAATGAAATGACCGAATCAATGCCAAGAATTCAGAATTTCAATGTTGCGGTAAAAGAATTGAAAGACACGGTTCTATTTGTTAGAAAGTTGGTAAAAGGTGGAAGTGCTCACAGTTTTGGAATTCATGTAGCAAAAATGGCTGGAATGCCACAGCTAGTTATTTCGAAAGCACAAAAACTTTTAAAGAAATTAGAAAAGAATCATTCGAGTGATGCTTTAAACGGGATTAAAGCTGCAAATGATGAAATGCAAATGAGTTTCTTTAATTTGGATGATCCTTTGTTGGAAGAAATAAAAGAAGAAATTTTAAGTCTCGATATTAATGCAATTACTCCTGTAGAAGCGTTAATGAAACTGAATGAGATTAAAAGAATGTTGGTTAAAAAATAAATTCAAGAAAAATTCAATTTTAAAGTTTAGGTTATCAGAATGTTATAAAATAACTGGATTTTTTTTTCGAAAAACACTTGTTTAATTGAATAAATGTCCTAAATTTGCACTCGCAATACGAAACAAATCAAGTGTTGCGAGTTCTTTTTAAGATTTGAAAATGCGAAAATAGCTCAGTTGGTAGAGCGCGACCTTGCCAAGGTCGAGGTCGCGGGTTCGAGCCCCGTTTTTCGCTCAAAACCATATAATGCTCGGATGGTGAAATTGGTAGACACGCTGGACTTAAAATCCAGTGAACAGCAATGTTCGTGCGGGTTCAAGTCCCGCTCTGAGTACTGAAGCCTCTTCTTTTGAAGAGGCTTTTTTTATTGTCTAAACTTGTGCGGAATAAATTTGTGAAGTAAATTTATTTTAAGAACTCAGGAAAATCTAAAATCAACAATCTAAAATCTAAAATTTATAAATGGGTGCTTTTGTAATTAGCAAGCGATTTAATGATGAATATAAATTTACTTTTACTTCGCGTAGAGGAAAAGTTATTTTTACGAGTTTAAGTTATGAGTTGAGATTTGAATGTGAAGAGGATATTGAAAAGTTTAAAGCTAATATTGAGCTTGCGAAATTTTTGAAATTTAAAGGCTCTGGAGGGAAGTATTTTTTTAAATTGATGTTGGGTGAGGTTCACTTTGCGACAAGTCGAAAATATAGCACCGAATTGCTTTTGCAAAAAGGAATAAAAGAGATCGTGACTTATTCTTCTAAATCGGAGATTTTAGATTTTTCATCAAGTGAATCTATTTTTGGAGATGAAGAGTCTGAGGAGGAGCTGGAAGAAGCAGCGGAATAAAAAAAAAGCGTTTACAAATTGTAAACGCTTTTTTTGTTTGAAGTTTGACTAATTTCAGAATTAGTCAAAAAAAAACCATCTCAATGATGGTTTTAAAATCGTTAGAACTTAGGTTCTAATTATTTTTTTACTTCTTCTACTTTAGCAGCAGCAGAATCAACTTTAGCAGCAGCAGAATCAACAGTTGCAGCAGCAGAATCAACAACAGCAGCAGCAGAATCAACAGTTACAGCAGTAGAATCTACAGCAGCTTCTGTAGCAGCAGCGTCAGCTTTTTTACAAGATACAACAGTTAAAACAGCAACAACAGCTAAACTTAAAAATACTTTTTTCATCTTACTTTATTATAAAAGGTTAATTATTAATTCGTGGCAAAGATATAAATTTTTTAATATGTAAAATATTTTTTCACTTTTTTTTTAAAATATTTTCCTTGCTCACGATTATCTTATTTATCAAATAATATGCCAAAATAGGAAAAATAATTCATATTGTAATATGTTTTGCATAATTTATTTTTTGATGAATATTCTGCTGTTGTTTTGGCTCTTTGAATGTATTTGTTGTGGTTTGTTTTGTTTTTTAGGAATTATTTCATTTTAGAAAAAATGGCTAAATGTGAATTTTAAACTATCTAAATAATGACAAAAGCTATTTTTTATCACTTGAAAATCAAAATATGCTATTATTTTATCGAATGTTTTTCATAATTGTTTCTGTTGCGCCTTTGTTATTTTGAATAAAAGAACGGCATATTTCGCTTTTATCTGTAAAGAAAGCATGGTCGGATAATAATTTGTCAAAGGCATTTTTTAATTCTCCGCTATTTGTGATAACGCTACAGCCTTTTAAATCGACAAGAGCAATGGCTTCAGCAAAGTTTTCATAATTAGGGCCAATTACTATCGGAATTCCAAATGTTGCTGGTTCTAAAATATTATGAATACCAGGATTTCCAAATCCGCCTCCAACATAGGCAATAGTTCCGTAGCTGTAAATTTTGGTCAATAAACCTACAGTGTCTACAATCAAAACATTATAGATTGATAAGTCTTTATTCTCTTTTTCAGAATATAATATGGTAGATTTTGTAATCTGAGATTTTAGATTTGCAATTTGCTCAGCTTTAATGTTGTGTGGAGCAATTATGAATTTTGTATTTTCTGATGCTTGATTGATATATTCAGCAAGAATAGCTTCGTCTTTTGGCCAAGAACTTCCAATAACAATTACAGGTTTTTCATTTTTGAATTTTTCAATAAAATCTAATCTATTGTCGCGTTCTAAAATAGCATTTACCCGATCAAACCTTGTGTCGCCCGAAACAATAACATTATTAAAACCAAGACTTTCGACTTTTTGTTTCGATTTTTCGTTTTGTACAAAGAAGTATGTGAATGCTTTTAATGCTTTTCTATAAAATCCTCCATACCATTTAAAAAACATTTGATTGTCTCTAAAAATTCCAGAAATCAGATAAGTTAGGGTTTTGTTGGTTTCTAGTTCCTTTAAATAATTTAGCCAAAATTCATATTTAATAAAAAAGACCAATTCTGGATGAACTAATTTGATGAATTTTTTTGCGTTTTCTTTTGTGTCTAAAGGAAGATAAATAGTAACATCTGCAACTGTGTTATTTTTACGCACTTCGTATCCAGATGGTGAAAAAAAGGTGACAATTATTTTGTGCGAAGGATATTTTTCTTTGATTTTTTCTATAACAGGAAGGCCTTGTTCGTATTCTCCTAAAGAAGCAGAGTGAAACCAAATCGTTTTGTCTTCTGGCTTTATTTTTTCTTCTAGAGTAGAAAAAACATTTTTTCTCCCTTCAACAAAAAGCTTAATTTTCGGACTAAATAAGGCTATAATTCTTAAGAAAAATCCTGCGACGTGTATTACTAAATTATATAAAAAAAGCATGTAATTTTTTTTGCAGCTAAATTACATTTCTTTCGACTATTTTCATTGGTTTGAAGCTATTAATAACTATTTTTGTTCCTCCTTTTAGAGATTTCTGTATGAAAACGGTGTCTTTAATTTAAAATAAATTCAAAAAATGAAAAAAATACAAATGGTTGACTTAAAAAGTCAATACGAGAAAATAAAATCTACTGTAGATGCTTCTATTCAAGAAGTTTTAGATACAAATACTTACATCAACGGACCTTTAGTTCATCAGTTTCAAAAGAATCTTGAGGATTATTTGGGGGCGAAACACGTTATTCCATGTGCCAACGGAACAGATGCTTTGCAAATAGCTATGATGGGGCTTGGTCTTCAGCCAGGAGACGAAGTAATCACTGCAGATTTTACTTTTGCGGCTACAGTTGAGGTAATTGCTTTATTGCAACTAACTCCGGTTTTAGTTGATGTTGATTTGCATAATATGAACATCGATATTGATGCAGTAAAAAAAGCAATTACTCCAAAAACTAAAGCGATTGTTCCTGTACATTTATTTGGTCGCGCTGCGAATATGGATGCGATTATGGAAATTGCAGCTCAGTATAATTTGTATGTAATCGAAGATAATGCACAAGCAATTGGAGCAGATTATATTTCTAAATCTGGAACAAAATCTAAAGTAGGTACAATTGGTCACGTTGCAGCAACTTCATTCTTTCCATCTAAGAATTTAGGATGTTATGGAGATGGAGGAGCAATTTTTACAAATGATGACAATTTAGCTCACATCATTCGTGGAATTGTAAATCACGGAATGTACGAGCGTTACCACCACGATGTTGTAGGTGTAAATTCTCGTTTGGACAGTATTCAAGCTGGGGTTTTAAATGCAAAACTTCCTTTGTTGGATGAGTATAATCAAGCACGTCGTTTGGCTGCAACAAAATATAATGCTGCTTTTTCTGGACATAAAAATATTATCACTCCAGAATTTGATGTAAATGAAAATGATCACGTTTTTCATCAATATGTATTAAGAATTATTGATGCAGATCGTGATGCTTTAATGCAGCATTTATTGGGTAAAGGAATTCCTTGCGCTATTTATTATCCAATTCCACTGCATTCTCAAAAAGCATATTTAGATCCTCGTTATAAAGAAGAACAATTTCCAGTAACAAATCAGTTGGTGAAAGAAGTAATTGCTTTGCCAATGCATACAGAGCTTGACGACGAGCAAATTAAATTTATTGCAAACTCAGTTTGGGAATTTTTGAATAAATAAAAAGCTATAAACTAAATAACCACAAGAAAAACAACCACAAAATGAAAGTATTAGTAACAGGAGGATTAGGATTTATTGGATCTCACACGGTAGTCGAATTGCAAAATGAAGGCTTCGAAGTAGTGATCATTGATAATCTTTCGAACTCTTCAGAAGATGTTTTAAAAGGAATTACTGCGATTACAGGAAAAACGCCTCTATTCGAAAAAATTGATTTAAGAGAAAAAAGTGCCGTTCAGGATTTCTTTAAAAAACATAATGATGTTACAGGAGTAATTCATTTTGCGGCTTCAAAAGCTGTTGGTGAAAGTGTTGAGCAGCCTTTGTTGTATTATGAAAACAACATTAGCAGTTTAGTTTATCTTTTACAGGAATTACAACAAAAATCTGAAGCAAGTTTTATTTTCAGTTCTTCATGTACGGTTTACGGTCAAGCCGAAAAAATGCCCATTACAGAAGATGCTCCGGTTCAAACCGCAATGTCTCCTTACGGAAATACCAAACAAATTGGAGAAGAAATCATTACCGATACTGCAAAAGTTACCAATATCAGTGCTATTTTATTGCGTTACTTTAATCCGGTTGGAGCGCACGAATCTGTCGAGATTGGAGAATTGCCTTTAGGAGTTCCTCAAAATTTAGTTCCGTTTATTACACAAACTGGAGTAGGATTACGTCAGGAGTTATCTGTTTTTGGAAACGATTATCCAACGCCAGATGGAACAGCTGTTCGCGATTATATTCATGTTGTAGATTTAGCGAAAGCGCACGTAATTGCATTACAACGTTTGTTGAATAAGAAAAATTTAGCAAAAGTAGAAACCTTCAATTTAGGAACAGGAAAAGGAAGTTCTGTTTTGGAAGTCATTCATAGTTTTGAAAAAGTAAGCGATAAAAAATTGCCGTACGTCATTAAGCCACGTCGTGAAGGTGATATTACGGAAGCATACGCAAATACTGATAAGGCAAATAATGTTTTAGGGTGGAAGGCTGAACTAAGTTTAGACGAAGCTATGGCAAGTGCTTGGAAATGGGAACAAAAAGTGAGGAACAAATAGTTTTTCAGATAAAATTATAAAATTTTAAGGTCCCAGATTATAGCAATATAGTTTGGGACTTTTTTTTAATGGCATTTTTATGAAACAAAATTTAGATTATAAATTAATATTTGCTCTTGCAGCTGTTGGGATTGTTTGGGGTACAACGTTTTTGGGAATTAGGGTTGCGGTTGAAACGATTCCGCCTTGGTTTGTAACTTCAATTCGTCAGGGATTGGCGGGATTGATTATGATGACAATTTTATTGTTCAAAAAAGAATTGAAATGGATTGGCTGGGGGAATTTTAGACAACAGCTCATTGCTTCTGTTTTAATGCTCGTGATTGCAAATGGTTTTACCACAATTGCAGAGCAGAATATCCCAAGTGGATTAGCATCTGTAATAAATGCGCTGACTCCAATTCTTATTTTCTTGGGCAGTATTATGTTTGGATTACAAAAAATGAGTTTAAAGGGATTTGTAGGTGTGATTATTGGGTTTTCCGGTGTAGTTTTTATTTTTAAAGATGGACTAAGTTCGTTTTTAGATGTTAATTATAGAACAGGAATGATGTTTATGGGGTTTGCCATTTTAGCTTGGGCAGCAGGAACAATTTATACCAAAACGCATGCTAATAAATCGAAAAATATAACGCTCAATTTGTTTTACCAATTTACAATCGCATCTTGTATTCAGTTGGTTTTGGCGTCTATTTTTTCTCCAAATCCGGATTTTAATTCCTGGAGTTCTAAAAGTATTTTTGCGGCATTATATTTATCTGTTTTTGGTTCAGTGATTGCTTTCTTTTGTTATAATTATGCATTAAAGCATGTTACAGCGGTTCAGGTTTCAATTCTATCGTATATCAATACAATAATTGCTGTTTTCTTAGGCTGGTTGCTTTTAGATGAGGTAATTACAGTCGATTTTATTATTGCGACAGCGCTTATTATTCTTGGAGTTTTTATTGTAAATTATAAGAAGAAGGAAAAGAAAGCTTTGTAATATGAGCGTTCAAAAGTACTATTTTTTGTGTTTTTTTTTCTTTAGTTTGTCATTTCGACGAAGGAGAAATCTTCGCAAGTAGCTCGACAAAGTTTGTGGACTTTCTATGTAGAGTTTCTCGCGAAGATTTCTCCTTCGTCGAAATGACAAAAAGCTCTGAAAAATAGATTTTTCAGAGCTTTTTTGTATAGTTTTTAACTGAAAACTGCGACCGTGACTGAATACTAATTAAGCATTCGCCGTAGCAGCTTCTTTATCAATTTTATTAATCAAACCAGTTAAAACTTTTCCAGGACCAACTTCAGTAAATAAAGTAGCACCGTCAGCAATCATTTGTTGTACAGATTGCGTCCATTTTACAGGAGCAGTCAATTGAATGATTAAGTTCTTTTTAATTTCAGCAGCATCAGAAACAGCATTTGCTGTAACGTTTTGATATACTGGACAGCTCGGAGTAGAGAAAGTAGTTGCTTCAATTGCAGCAGCCAATTCTTCTCTTGCAGGTTCCATCATTGGAGAGTGGAAAGCACCTCCAACAGGTAAAATTAAAGCACGTTTTGCTCCTGCTGCTTTCATAGCTTCGCAAGCTTTTTCAACAGCTGAAGTTTCTCCTGAAATTACTAATTGTCCAGGACAGTTATAGTTTGCAGCAACCACAACACCATCGATAGAAGCGCAAACTTCTTCCACAACATTATCAGCTAAACCTAAAACCGCTGCCATTGTAGATGGAGTGATTTCGCAGGCTTTTTGCATTGCTAAAGCACGTTGAGAAACTAATTTTAAACCATCTTCAAAAGATAAAGTTCCGTTAGCAACCAAAGCTGAAAATTCTCCTAATGAATGTCCTGCAACCATTTCTGGTTTGAAATCCTCTAAAGTTTTAGCTAAAATAACAGAATGTAAAAATACTGCTGGCTGAGTAACTTTAGTTTCTTTTAGTTCTTCGGCAGTACCTTCAAACATAATATCTGTAATTCTGAAACCTAATATTTCATTAGCTTTTTCGAATAATTCTTTGGCTAAAGCCGAATTTTCATAAAGGTCTTTACCCATTCCTGTGAATTGCGCACCTTGACCTGGAAATACGTATGCTTTCATTTGTCTAATTTAATTTTTACTTTTTTTAAAATTGAAAATTAGTTTCAATTGGTGCGCAAAAGTACTATTTTTTTAGTTTGTATAATCTTTAAACATATAAATCCATGCTAATCTTGAAAAACGGAGATTAAAAGGAGTCAATAAAGTAATCACAACAGCAATGATGGGAAGAATTCGCAAATCGAAATTTTTCTCAAAGAAAAACTGTGCAATACAATACGTTGCAATTCCCTGAGCCACGGTTAATCCGTAGTTTACGTACATGGCACCAAAGAAATAACCAGGCTCTTTTTGGAATTTGTAATGGCAATGACTACAGTATTCGTTCATTTTTGGAAAACTGAAATTCAGAAAAATATTTTTATCTGTAAATACTTTTCCTTTATGACAAACAGGACATTCGTTTTTTAAAATATGAGTTAATGCGTGTGACATAATCTTGCTATTTTTTGTTTATACAAAGGTAAATCAGAGCTTTGTAAAACTCTTTTTTATATCTTCGCTTATTATAGCACAATAAAGACATTTTTAATTTAAATTTCAAAGGTTAAATCCCAAATCCCAAATGAAAAGATACCCCATTTATAGCGTTCAGAATTTTAGTTGTAACGATATTCACAGGGATTTTTATGTGAATACTTTTAAAGAACATTTAAAAAGTCACAGTTTTGTAGAAGAACCGCATCGGCACGATTCTTATTTAATGGTATTTTTTACAAAAGGCTCCGGATTACATGAAGTCGATTTTGACCAATTTGAAATAAAGAGAGGAAGTCTTTTTGTTTTACAGCCAGGACAAATGCATCATTGGAGTTTGTCTGAAGATATTGAAGGTTTTGTAATTATCTTTTCGCAGGAATTATACAATTTGTATTTCGGACAGAAAAAAATCAACGATTATAATTTTTACAACTCCATACATAATAGGCCAGAAATGGTTTTTGAAGAAAAAGAAATTCCAAAAATTCTTCCGTATTTCGATCTGTTGATTCAGGAAAATAGTCAGGACAATAAATTTCAATTAGATAAATTGTTGAATTTACTGGATTGTATTCATATTGAAGTTTCGAGAAAATATGGCGAAACCTATTCTCATCAAACCCATTCGTACAATATTAAAATCAATAAATTCGAATCACTTTTAGAAGAATATTTTAGAACCCAAAAACTACCTTCGTTCTACGCCGAAAAATTAAATATTACATTAAAACATCTAAACAGAATCTGCAATGAAATCCTTCAAAAAACGGCGACAGAAGTAATTACAGACCGAGTAATTTTGGAAATAAAAAGAATGTTAATCGATAAACAATTAGCTGTAAACGAAGTAGCATTCAAAGTCGGCTACGAAGATTATTCCTATTTCTCCCGATTCTTCAAAAAACAAACAGGAATGTCGCCTACAGAATTTAGAAATACTGTACGTTGATTTTTTTTATAGCCACGAATTCACGAATTATTTTTATTAATCGTTTGCTATTTTTTTGGTTTCACGCAGATTTAGCAGATTTGTGCAGATTAAAATAAATTTGCGCAAATCTGCTAAAATCATTTTAAATCTGCGTGAAATAAAAAATAATTTGTGAATTACTTCGTCCGTTCGCTATCCCTCGGGTCGTGGCGGAAAAAACAAAAAACCCTGCGTCCTCACGCAGGGTTTTCAATAACCAACCAATTAAATCTAAAACCAAATAGATTAGGCTTGTTTTACAAATTGTAATTCAATGTTCAAACGAACTTCTTCTCCTACTAAAACGCCTCCAGTTTCAAGAGCTGAGTTCCAGTTTAAACCCCAATCTTTACGATTAATTTTACCTTCTATACTTAAACCTACTTTTGTATTTCCCCAAGGATCAGTCATGATTCCGCTAAACTCAACTGGGAATTTTACTGTTTTAGAAACACCTTTAATGTCTAAATCTCCAGTTAATTCATATTCTCCATCATTAATTTTTTTGAAAGAAGAAGATTTGAAAGTTAATTTTGGATGATTCTCAGCGTCAAAGAAATCACCGCTTCTTAAATGTCCGTCACGATCTGCGTTTGCAGTGTCGATTGAAGCGATATCAGCGGAAAAACTGAAATCTGCATTTTCAAAACTTTCTCCTTCTGTGATTGCAGAAGCATCATAAGTTCCAAATTTTCCTGAAACATTAGTAAACATCATGTGTTTAACTTTAAAACCAATTTCTGAGTGAGTTGGGTCAATTGACCATTTTGTAGTTGCCATAATTTTATTTTTTAATATTTTAAATAATTTAATTTGTTTCATTTTGATAGGACAAAGTTACGGTGACAGTTGTCCTGAAGCACTTAACCTAGATTAAGAAATGAAAAATTTGAATTTTTTGTAAAACAGACTTTAAATTATAAATTTAAGTTTTCTTTTTCTGCTAAATGTAAAGTTTAAGTAAAAAAAGAAACGATAACAATCTGATTTACAGATTTATTATCGTTTCAAGGTACAGGTATTTAATTGTTTTTGTTTGAATTAATAATTCATTGGAACATCCATCAATAAAAATTCAGCATCTGTATTCGCTTTAATATTTAAAAGATCAGTTCCTGAAATTCCAACCGCATCACGAGAATTCAATTCCTGACCGTTGATCGTTACATTTCCCTTTAAAACGAAAGCATAAACTCCGTTTCCTTCTTTTTTGATTTTATATTCAGTAGTAACTCCAGAATCAAAATTCCCCATATTGAACCAAGCGTCTTGGTGAATCCAAACTCCTTCATCATCTGCATTTGGAGATAGAACCTGAGATAATTTATTGTGTCTGTCAGCAACATTCAAAGTAATTTGCTGATAACGTGGCGTAACATTTCTTTTGTTTGGAAACAACCAAATCTGTAACAGTTTAGTCTGCTGATCTGCATTCGGGTTAAACTCGCTATGCTGAATTCCGGTTCCGGCACTCATTACCTGAATGTCTCCGTTTTTAATTACTTCCGTATTTCCCATGCTATCTTTGTGAGCCAAATCTCCTTCTAACGGAATCGTAATAATTTCCATGTTATCGTGAGGGTGAGTTCCAAACCCCATTCCGGCGGCAATCGTATCGTCATTTAAAACACGAAGCGCTCCAAACTGAATTCTGTCTGGATTGTACCAACTTGCAAAACTAAAACTATGATAAGCGTTCAACCATCCGTGATTTGCATTTCCTCTTGTGTCTGCTTTGTGCAATATTATATTTTCCATGATTTTGTCTTTTATTGATTTTGATAGTACAAAGTTACAGTCAACATAGATGAAAAGCACTTAATCTAGGTTAAGAAAAGATTTTTGTAAGGTACAAAGGTTCAGAGTTGCAGAGGTATAAAGGTTTTTTTCAGGAGCAGAAGTGTAGTTTTCAAAAGACGTTTAGTCCCGCTATCCGTTTCAATCTTTTATGCTGAACCCCAGCATAAAAGGATTTCCACTTCTATCGGGGCTAGATTAGAAGTTTCATTTTCAGAAGTTGCGTTTTGTAAGTAAAGTATAATCGTATAGTTTGTCATTTCGACGAAGGAGAAATCTTCGCAAGTAGCTCGATAAAGATTGGAAATTAGAAAATTTTCAAGACAAAGTAATCACACAGTTTTGTCATTCCGAGGAACGAGGAATCTTCGCAAGTAACTCCGCGTAGCATGTCGCCAATCTTTGTAGAGCTTCTCACGAAGATTTCTCGTTCCTCGGAATGACAAGATTGTGTCGAATAATAAAAAAATAAACTATTTAATTCTAACCAATTTCCCTTTTCCAACTACTACATCAAGATAATTCGCAACAGGACTTTGTTTATCATGCATAAAAAAAGGAATCGTATCTTTTGTAATTTGATCTTTAGGAATGCTAATAATCAAATCAGTATTAATGAAGTTATCCAGCAATATTGAATTGCCATATGAAATTTTTCCTTTCGGCAGATATTTGTTATCAAACTTAAAAATACTATCAGTAAAAGTAATTTTATCTTTCAGGATATAAGTGCCTTCGTCTTCAATTAAATAATTGTAACGGCCAGTTAGTTTGTCTGTTTTCTGGTTGAAGTTGATAAAAAACAGTGTCATTATTAAAGCAAAATATTTCATAAGATTCTAACTGTATTGATTGATAAACTGCTGCACGACCAAATCTGTATTCTCGTGACGTTTTTTTCTTTCTAAAACAACGGGAGGAGCAGCTCTTTCTAAACAATCCTGAACGGCACAGGTTTCGCAAGTTACACCAACAATTCTTTTGACCAAAGGTTTTCCTTCAATGAACTTGAATTTCTTTTTCATTGTTGGATTTATCAAAATCCCGACAGAAATACTTCGAATAGTATCATGCAAAAAAGGATCTTTGGTTGCTGACGAAAATACTAAATATTCATTACCGCTGTTAGCGTAGCTAGAAATTTGAGCATCAAAAAAGTGAGATTTATTTTGTTTGATGGCTTCGTCTATCGTTTTTACCGAAACCCATCTTCTGCAATAATGTTCGTTGGTTTCATTGGCGTGCGGTTCCTGCTGATGCGTAATGTGTAATTCTTTATTTATCTGATAAAAATCGGAACCTATTTTATGTGATAATCTTAGGAAAAATAAGTTTTTCAGCTGAAAATCTTTTGGCAATAAATTGGTCAATCGCTGATAAAAAGATTCAGGCGAAACCTCAAAACTTTCAATTAACTGAACAAATTCTTCCGGTTTCGGATTTTCATTTTCCAAAAAAGAATTGATTTTATCGACAACTAATTTTCTTGGTAAAATTAAAGCGCCTGCAAAATAAGAAGCGTAAAAATTATTCAAAACCTGGTCAAAATTATCAAACTTAATCCAGCTGAAAGTCAGCAGACGGTCGGAAATTTTTAAATAATTATAAGCAATTTCTTTGGCTAAAATAAAAGCTTTCTGTGGATCATCGAGTTCTGTAGAAAGCAGTAAAGTCTTGCTTTTCGGGACATAAATTGAACGTAAATCGCCCAATGCTTCCTGATCTTTAAAAGCAATTTCCTTAATAATGTATTCGTATTCTTCTTTTAAAATGGCTTCTAGTTCCTCAATACTTATTTTAGAATCCAAATTAATCTGAAATGACTTCGAAAATGAAATCACTTTTTCTTCTAAATCTTCAAAATAATTGCTGTGCGCTTCCTGATAAGAACGCAAAGAAGCCAAAAAGAAGCTTTCACGGCTTAAGTTATAATGTTGGGCAATTTCAAAAATGGTACTGATAAATGCATTGACTTTTGCTGGAGCATTGGCAATAATATCAATTAAATCAGCTTCCTGAATTCCGAAAAGCTCTAACGGAATCTCTTTTAAAATTCCGGATTTCAAAATTTCTCCAATTGGAGCCAGATTGTTATCGAGTTTTAGCGACACCATTTGATCGTAAGTCACGTCCAGATGTTCGCATAAAAGAAGGATTTTATCTGTTTTTGGATATTTTTTTCCCTTTTCAATCTCGTTTAAGTACGATTTTGAAAGATTGGTCAATTTGGCTAAACCAAAAAGCGAAAGATTTTTTTGAATTCTAACCTGCTTCAGTTTTAGCCCAAATATCAGCTTTATATAGTCTTTTTCGATATCCATAATACCAAATGTAATCGATTTAAAAATAATCGCCAAAAAAATATTTTTAAATTTTAGCGAACGTTCGCTATTTTTCTCAAAAACTTTTTGTAACATTGTGGTGTAAAACTTATTAGCTATTAAATTGTTAGATGAATTTTGCTTTTTTAATGCAAGTCGAACTCAAAAACAATTGAATGGCTGGTTAATAAAAAAATAAACCACAGCTATGAAAAACCAAACTGAAATTATGGAAACGGCAATGGAATTTTTAGCCGAAAAAAAGCTTCGTTATCCAAAAATATGGACAGAAGAGGCGATTGTTTTTATAACCGAATTACACCGAAAATTCGAATCACAGCGTAAACTGCTTCTTTTGCAGCGCGAACAAAAACAAGTCACTTTTGATCAAGGAATCATGCCGGTTTTTATTCCAGAAACCAAAAGTATCAGAGAAGGAAACTGGACAGCTGGCGAAATTCCGAAAGACTTATTAGACCGAAGAGTTGAAATTACTGGGCCAGTTGATCGCAAGATGATTATCAATGCTTTGAATTCGGGAGCCAAAACTTTTATGGCCGATTTTGAAGACAGCACTTCTCCAACCTGGCAAAATTTAATGGACGGACAAGTAAATTTAATTGATGCAGTAAACAAAACCATCACGTTTACAGATTTGGTAAAACAAAAGTCTTATCATTTAAATGAAAAAATCGCAACACTTATTGTTCGTCCAAGAGGTTTGCATTTGCCGGAAAAACATCTTTTGGTTGAAGGAAATGAAGTTTCAGGTTCTTTAGTAGATTTTGGTTTGTACGTGTTTCATAATCATAAAAAACTTTTAGAAAACAATTCTGGACCGTATTTCTACATTCCGAAATTGGAACATTATCTGGAAGCACGATGGTGGAATAACGTAATTGATTTTACAGAAGATTATCTAAATCTGAAACGAGGAACGATAAAAGTGACGGTTTTAATTGAGACTATAACGGCGAGTTTTCAGTTAGATGAAATCATTTATGAATTAAAAGAACATATCGTTGGCCTGAACTGCGGACGTTGGGATTATATTTTTTCTTACATCAAAAAGTTTAGAAAAAATCCAAAATTCATCGTTCCGGATCGTGATCAGGTAAATATGACTTCGCCATTTATGAATGCGTATTCGAATTTGGTAATCCAAAGATGTCATAAAAGAGGAATTCACGCTATCGGCGGAATGGCCGCACAGATTCCGATTAAGAATAATGAAGAAGCTAATGCCATTGCTTTCGCAAAAGTAAAAACCGATAAAGAACGGGAAGTGCGAAACGGTCACGACGGAACTTGGGTTGCGCATCCCGATTTGGTTGCAATAGCAAAAGAGATTTTTGATAAAGGAATGCCAACGTCAAATCAGATTCATGTAAAAAGAGAAAATCGAAGAATCACAGAAGCCGATTTAATCGAACCACCAATTGGATTAATCACAGAAAACGGCGTTCGAAAAAACATTAATGTTGCCATTTTATACTTGGCTTCATGGCTGAACGGGCAAGGCGCAGCAGCGCTTCATAATTTGATGGAAGACGCGGCAACAGCAGAAATTTCAAGATCACAATTATGGCAATGGCTTCAAAACAAAGTGATTTTGGATAATGGCAGAAAATTAGATTTGGCTTATTATCATGAATTGGCTTTAGATGAATGCAGAAAAATCAAGGAAGAATTAGGAGCTGAAAATCATGAAAAACAGCAATTTCCATTAGCAGAAAAAATGCTAGAAAGATTAGTAGTAAACCTGCACTTTGTAGATTTCCTAACGATTCCTTGCTATAAATATTTATAAAAGAATTGATTTGAATTCCTGCAAGGTTTTAAAAACCTTGTAGGTATTTTAATCAAGAACGCAAATACCTACAAGGTCAAAAAAAGACCTTGCAGGAAATCACACAACACGATTACTTACTAACCAACTTAACTATATCATTTATGAAAACAACAGAAGACAGAATTCAGGAATTGATTAACGATTGGATTACGAACCCGAGATGGAAAGGCGTTGAGCGTCCTTATACTGCGAGTGAAGTAGTAACGCTTCAAGGGTCATATAAAATTGAGCATTCTATTGCGAAAATGGGGGCTGAAAAATTATGGAGAAAGTTAAAAAGTCAGGATTATGTTGCGGGTTTGGGGGCTTTGACAGGAAATCAGGCGATTCAGGAAGTGGATGCGGGTTTAGAAGCGATTTATTTAAGTGGCTGGCAGGTTGCAGCCGATGCAAATCTGGCAGGAGAAATGTATCCTGATCAATCGCTTTATCCTGTAAATAGCGTTCCAATGGTGGTAAAAAAGATCAACAACGCTTTATTGCGCGCTGATCAAATTCAGATTGTAAATAAAATTGAAGATAAAAAAGATTACTTGGTTCCGATTGTTGCTGATGCCGAAGCAGGTTTTGGAGGAAACTTAAATGCTTTCGAATTAATGAAATCAATGATAGAAGCTGGAGCTTCTGGAGTTCATTTTGAAGATCAATTAAGTTCTGCTAAAAAGTGTGGCCACTTGGGTGGAAAAGTTTTAGTTCCAACTCAGGAAGCAATAAATAAATTGATTGCTGCAAGATTGGCTTCAGATGTTATGGGAGTTTCAACTTTGATTGTTGCGAGAACAGATGCTGATGCTGCAAATTTATTAACCAGCGATGCAGATCCAAGAGACAGAAAATTCCTGACTGGAGAAAAAACAAGTGAAGGTTTTTTCTATGTAAAAAACGGAATCGAACAAGGAATTGCAAGAGGATTGAGCTATGCGCCTTATGCCGATTTAATTTGGATGGAAACCAGTAATCCGGATTTAGATTACGCAAGAAAGTTTGCAAAAGCCATGAAAAAAGAATTTCCAGATAAAATGTTAGCGTATAATTGTTCGCCGTCTTTCAATTGGGCAGCGAAACTAACTGTTGCCGAAATGGAAACGTTTAGAGAAGATTTGGCTGCAATGGGTTATAAATTCCAGTTCATTACTTTGGCAGGATTCCATGCTTTAAATACGAGTATGTTCGAATTGTCTAAAGCTTACAAAGAACGCGGAATGGCTGGTTATTCTGAATTACAGGAAAGAGAATTCGCTTTACAGCAAAACGGATTCAGAGCGGTAAAACATCAAGCTTTTGTTGGAACTTCTTATTTTGATGCGGTTCAAAACACCGTTATGTTAGGGAAATCAGCTATAACAGCAATGGAGCATTCTACTGAGGTTGAGCAATTTTAATTTTTTTTCCGCCACGAATTCCCGAATTTTTATTCTCAAAGATTATAAAATAATAATTCGGGAATTCGTGGCGGAAAACTTTATTTTTTCAAAAGACGAGCTTTCATTTTGCTGAAAAATTCAGGTGTTACACCAATGAAAGAAGCGATTTGTTTTTGAGGAACTTTGTGAACCAATGTTCCGTATTTTTTAGTGAATTTCTCAAAACGTTCTTCAGCAGGTAAACTTAAATTGTCCATTAATCGCTGTTGATTTGCTACTAAAGAATTTTCAATCAAAATTCTGAAAAAGCGTTCCAATTTTGGAATTTCAAGATACAATTGTTCCTGATTTTCTTTGGATAAAGAAACAACTTCAGCTTCTTCCAAAACCTCAATAAAAAGCTGACCTGGTTTTTGCGAAAAAAAACTGTACATGTCGCTCATCCACCAGCCTTCACAGGCAAATGAAAGCACATGTTCAACAATATTATCGTTGATATTGAAACTTCTCAAAATACCTGAGTTTACAAAATAAGAATGTTTGCAGACTTCGCCAGCGTTTAGTAAAAGTGTTTTGGCCTTGTAAGTGTTGGTTTCTAATTTGGATAAAAAAAGTTCTTGTTCTTCTGGAGTCAGAGAAACGTGTTTAGCAATGTTTTCTAATATTAATGCCATTATTTTTTATCGTCGATTAAAGTGAATGAAGTAGCGATAAATCGGTTTCCTTTGATTTCTCCAGTAACAGAAGCTTTTCTGATAGCGTTGCAGAAACCGTCTTCTGCGTGGGCATCACCATGTTCGTCAATTTTTGTTCCATCAACGAAATATGATTTTCCGTCAATACGAACGGCTAAATCACAGCTTTTGCCTTTCATTCCAAATTTACATTCGCCACAAGAAGCTTCAACGATTGTTGGTTTGTCAAATTTCTTTTTGTCTTGTGCTTGCGCTGAAATCCCAATAAATAGGAAAATCATAAATATAAGTTTTTTCATTTTTAAGAATTTACAGTTATTAATTTTGCCGTTTCTTTGGCGCGTTCAGTTACTTCGTTGATTGGAGTAGAAAGAGTGTCGTGACTTAAAACAACGCCCATTCTTCGGTATGGTCTTGAAGTTGGTTTCCCAAAAATTCTGAAATCGGTTTTTGGTAAAGCAGCTACTTTCTCGATTCCGGTAAAAGTTGGATTTGTAGAATCTTCTGAGGCTAAGATTACAGCGCTTGCTCCGGCTTTTTCTAAAGTGATTTCGAAAATTGGAAGACTTAAAATAGCTCTTAAATGCAATTCGAATTCGTTGAAATTCTGCGTTCCAGCCAAAGTTACCATTCCGGTATCATGCGGACGTGGAGAAAGTTCAGAGAAATAAACGCCTTCTTTAGTCAAGAAAAATTCAACACCAAAAAGTCCTGCGCCACCAAGGGCTTCGGTAATTTTTTCGGCCATATCTTGCGCTTCGTACAAATCTTTTTCAGAAACCAAAGCAGGTTGCCAGCTTTCCTGATAATCGCCACGTTCTTGTCTGTGTCCAATTGGAGCACAAAACAAAGTCGGATTACCGTTTTGTGTAATCGTTAAAAGAGTGATTTCCGAATCGAAATTGACAAAAGCTTCTACAATCACTTCGATAACATCTCCACGTGAACCCGCAACAGCATATTGCCATGCTTTTTCAATATCGCTTTCTGTTTTGATTGTGGATTGTCCTTTTCCAGATGAAGACATTAAAGGTTTTACCACACAAGGAATTCCAACTTCCTGAACGGCTTTTTGCAGTTCTTCGGCTGAAGTTGCGTATTGGTATTTTGCTGTACGTAATCCTAGTTCTTTTGATGCTAAATCACGAATG
The DNA here is from genome assembly GCF_014207905.1 of Flavobacterium notoginsengisoli. Lineage (GTDB taxonomy): Bacteria > Bacteroidota > Bacteroidia > Flavobacteriales > Flavobacteriaceae > Flavobacterium > Flavobacterium notoginsengisoli_A. Next base: position 1,413,741 of record NZ_JACHLB010000001.1, read on the forward strand.
GCTTTACGATTCATGGTAAAGTTTGCCGCTTTCGCTGAAGGAACAACTGTAATTCCCTGTTTTTCGTAATCGTAAAAACGTTCTGTTCGAATGGCTTCTATTTCTGGAACTATAAAGTCTGGTTTATGTTTGGCTACGATTCGGTCAAGTGCTTCGCCGTCGAGCATATTGATGACTTCAAAACTGTGTGCGACTTGCATTGCTGGTGCATTTTCGTAACTGTCAACCGCAATTACCGTTTGTCCGATTCGTTGTGCAGCAATGACAAATTCTTTGCCCAATTCGCCTGAGCCTAGGAGTAGTATTTTCATTTTGGAGTGTTGTAGTGTTTAAGTAGTAAAAGTAGGGAAAAAGCTTTTTTTAACCGCAAAGTTCGCAAAGATTTACGCAAAGAGCGCTAAGTTTTTGTTTTAAAGTTAAAGAAAGGCGTATAGATGGTTTCACGCAGATTTTGAAGATCAAGCAGATTTTAATTTGATTTTTAGACAAAGTAACCGTCTAGTTTGTCATTTCGACGAAAGAGAAATCTCCACGAGAAGCTCTACAAAGATTGGCCTATTGATACGGAGTTACTTGCGAAGATTTCTCTTTCGTCGAAATGACAATATTGAGGAAATGGCAGGATAAAAAAGAAAAAGTTCGCAAAGATTAATTTAAAATCTTTGCGAACCTTGCGTATTTCTTAGCGGCCTTTGCGGTAAAAGAACTTTGCTGTTAAATCATATTAATGAAAATGATCTTCTTCAATCTCAAATTCAGCATCTTTTTCCCAGATTTCCATTTCGCAGGGTTTGCAGTTGAATTTTAGTTTGTATTCCAATTCTCCCTGTTTTAAAACCAATGGTTCTTTTACTTTAACACCTACAATATCTTTTTGGTGAATTGGGCATTTTTTTAATTCGTATTTAATGCAATATTTAGTCGTCATTACACGAGATTTTCCTGGATCCCATTGTAATTCGAATGCTTTTTCGATTTCGGTAACACCGTGGCGTTCGTAGAATTTACGAGCGGTTTTGTTTGAAACGTTGTACATAAAATCCAGTTTAGTTTCTGGATAAGGATGTGACGTTTTTACCAATTGGTGTTCTTCGCGAACATAATTTGCCAAACGAATTTCTGTCAATTGATCGTAAACTGTTCTTCTCATTTCGTTGATTTTTGAAATAGGAAGGAACCAGTTTTGAGAAAACATAATATTGATTTCATCAGCAGTATAAGGTGTGAAACCTGTTTTTGCTAATTGCGTTTTGATGTTTTCTTCGATAGATTCGCCAGTTTTAGTCTGTTCTTTTGGATGTTCTAAATTTACGGTACTTACATTTCCATCTTCGTCGGTTGCGATTAATTGGAAACCAGTTTCAGTTTCTGTAAGCAATAAAGTCGTGCTTAATTTACGAACGGCACTATCTTCTCTTTCAACAATTTTGATGAAAGCGGCGTCGTTATTTCTGTAAATGAAAGTTCCGTCTTTTACTTCTTTTAGAACGTTAGGATATACTTTTCCGTTTTCGGCTTTGTTTACGTAAATTCCGTCGGCTTCGTTATTTTCGTTGATGAAGCAAAGTCCGTCACCGTTGTTTAATAATTCGCCGTTTTCGATTTCGTACGCGCCTCCAACAGTTCGAATTAATTTACCAATATATTGACCTTTTGATTTTGGGCTTTCCCAAGAACCAATAGAGCTGTGTCTTTCGTTAACGAAATAATCCGTATAACCACGGTTGAAAGTTCTGTTTAATGCAGAATCAAAAGTATAAGTACATTTTCCAGAAGAAGCTTTGGTGTATTTATCGCTTCCTGGACCTTCTAAATAACTATCTAATTTTTGACGTAAATATGATACGTTGTTTTTGACGTAAGCCACATCTTTTAAACGACCTTCGATTTTGAAAGAAACAATTCCAGCTTCAATCAAATTTGGAATCTGATCTGAAATATCTAAATCTTTAATAGAAAGCAAGTGACTGTTTCTGATTAAAGTATCTCCGTTTCCGTCAATTAAGTTGTATGGTAAACGGCAGTTTTGAGCGCATGAACCACGATTCGCGCTACGTTCTCCATTTGCCACACTCATATAACAGTTTCCGCTGAAGGATACACATAAAGCTCCCGTTACGAAAAACTCTAATTCAACATCAGCGTGATCGTATATTGTTTTGATTTGATGCAAGTTTAATTCACGTGCTAAAACCACACGTTTGATACCAGCGTCTTTTAAGAATTTAATTTTATCAGCATCACGATTGTTGGCTTGTGTACTGGCGTGAAGAACGATAGGAGGTAAGTCCATTTCCATAATCGCCATATCCTGAATGATTAATGCATCGACACCAATATCATATAATTCCCAAATCATGGCACGACAAGTTTCTAATTCGTTATCGTACAAAATGGTATTCATTACCACAAAAACTTGAGCATTAAATAGGTGTGCGTATTTTACCAATTCTGCAACATCTTCGATTGAGTTGTTGGCATTTGAACGCGCTCCAAATTGCGGTGCACCAATATAAACTGCATCGGCACCACTATTTATGGCTGCAATTCCTCCAATTAAATCTCTAGCAGGAGCTAATATTTCGATTTTCTTCTTCATTTCTAAAACTTTAGACTTTTGTGGTATTCCCGAAAAAAAGTGTGCAAAGGTCTAATAAATTATTCGAGTTTGCTAGCAATGAAGCGATTTTTTTGAAATTGTTAACTTAATATGGAATGATACTAAAATTGATTGAATTAATTTCTTGTCTTAATAATTCTAAAACTTGTTTTAAATATAATCTGTATCATTGTTTAAATTATTGTAATTTCTTGCAAAATTGAATTGTGCTTGTAAATAACTTTCTTCTTTTAAATTTTGATATTCATTTAACAAAGGCAAAATTATCGTACTGAATTGTTTTTTTAGTAATTTAAATTGATCAACATTTTCAATGTAAAAACGATACTTAAATTGTTCTCCGTTCTCCATGAATTTTATGGAGTTTTCATATCCATAATAATACTTGTTGATTGTATAATATCTTTGTTTATAAGCGTAAATATTAATCTCTATTTCTTGCAGATTACTCCATTTGTATTCAGTAGTTTCTTCGTTACTGCTGATTTCAATACCATTCTCAGAAAAACTTATGAGTATATCTTTTTTTATAATTCCAGATGGTAGAAACTTACTTTTGGTAGTTTCATTGAAAATTTTAAAGCAAATAATTCCTATAATCATGCTAAGGCAAAAAATAGGCTGTTTGGTCTTTATTCCATAAATAAAAGGTACAAAAATGATTAATGCGAATAGAATAACAAAAAAGCCTTCTATTATGGTTGGTTTTTGATAAATAGCAATTGGGAATTTCTGTTGGATCATTTTTTTACAGTTGATTTTATAGGAATGATTTTAAAAAAGCTAATCTAAAGGAAAGTTATATCCGAGAGCAAATACCCCAGTCGACTGTTTTGCAGCAGGATGAAAGTATCCGGAAATTCCGATCTCAAAATTATTATGTCTGCCAATTGCTAATCCGATACTGAATGGAATATGCAATAAAACATCACTTTTGTTGAAATTCATGTTGGGTGTAAAAGTTTCGAATTTTCCTATTGAAGTTCCAATACCACCTTCAATAAATGGGGCAACCCATGGAATTGGAGCGCAAATGCGAACTTTTCCTCCCATTAAAAAAGCGTTAGTTGTTACTTTATATTGAGGTTGATTTTGTACATTTTGATTTTTATCGACAGATTCAAAAATGGCGCCAGCGTAAGGTCTTATACTAAACCATGATTTTAATCCGATAATGTATTCACCTTGAAGATAAAGTCCGCCACCCATAACATCTACTTCGTCTTGACTTCCATAATCTTCAATGTAATAAGAACTGCTGGATCCATAACCGATAGAGGCTTTTATAAAATTGCCAGTTGTTTGTGCTTGTGTTAATGCAGAAAATAAAACTGTAAATAGAAAAATGGCAAAAAAACGTAAAGTTAATCTCATATGGTTTTTAGTCTTTAGGTAGTAAATTGGTTGCGACGAAAGTAAGATTTATTTTTCAAATTTAATAAAACAAAAAAACTGCTTTGTTTTTTGACAAAGCAGTTTTTCTAAAATGGAGAAACAATGATATTAATTCACTCTCTTTTTAATTTGTGATAAAGTATTTTGAATACTATTTAATTGTTTGGAAACTACATAAACTTGGCTGTGTTCCAATTCATTTTCTTCGAGCGCTTTTTTGTATTTTTCAATAGCGGCTTCTTCTCCTGTAATACAGGCATTAATGATAGCTTCTGTGTCGCCGCCTGTAAAAGATGATTTGATATCGATCCAAGTTCGGTGTAAAGCGCCTAATGGTCCTCCACCAGAAGTGTCTGTTGATTTTCCGAGTTTGTTGATTTCGTCTTGTAATTCTACAATAAATAAAGCTCTTTCTCGTGCATATTCAAGGAAATCAGTTTTCATTGCTGGGTTTTCTACATGCTCTGCCGCATTTGTATATCCTAGTTTTCCATCTTCAAGAATTGAAATTAATCCTTCCAGAGTTTTAACTGCTTCTTTTGTGGTTTCATCTGTATGTATCATGACATAATAGTTTTTAAATTAATACATTACAAAGTTGTCGATTTCTAAAATGTTATGTCTTACAGGATTGCAAACGAGGTTTTACAATATTGTAGAATGGGAATTTTGAAACTTATATTTTTTGTTTCTCGCAGATTAAGCAGATTTTAGCAGATTTTTTTCTTTTGAAAATGAATTTTCTCGTTTTTCCGGTTTGCGTGAGGGATTGAGGCGGTATCCTTTTATGGAGCGAAGCGGAATAAAAGATATAGCCGAAAGCCCGACCCGGAGGGACACGCCCAAAATATGCTCATAAAAAAACAGCTTAAAGTATAAAAGTGATGAAACTTTTGAACCTTAAGCCGTTTTAATAAAACTTAGAATATGTTTATGCAGTCAAAGCTTCTTTGATTCTGCGTAATGCTTCTTTTAAAATATCGTTGCTTGTTGCATAAGAGAAACGAATACAGTTTGGATTTCCGAAAGCATCTCCAGTTACTGTTGCTACGTTTGCCTCAGCTAAAAGATACATTGAAACGTCGTTTGCATCTTTAATTTCGTGTCCTTTTAGAGTTTTTCCGAAGAAAGAAGAAACGTCTGGGAATACGTAGAATGCTCCTTCTGGCACGTTGATTTTTACTCCTGGAATTTCTTTTAATAATCCAACTACTAAATCTCTACGACCATGGAAAGCCTGAACCATTTCGTTTAATACGCTTGGATCTGCATCAACAGCTGTAATTGTAGCTCTTTGAGCAACAGAATTTGCACCAGAAGTTACTTGTCCTTGGATTTTTGTACATGCTTTTGCAATAAATTCAGGAGCTCCGATGTAACCAATTCTGTATCCTGTCATGGCGAATGCTTTTGCAACTCCGTTTACAGTAATAGTTTTTTCTAACATTCCTGGAATAGAACCGATACTGCAGAAAGTTCCTGAGAAATTGATGTGCTCATAGATTTCATCGGCAACTACGTAAATATTTGGGTGTTTTTCTAAAACTTTTGCCAATGCTGTTAATTCTTCTCTGCTGTAAACAGATCCTGATGGATTACATGGAGAAGAAAACCACATCATTTTTGTTTTTGGCGTGATAGCAGCTTCTAATTGTTCTGGAGTAATTTTGAAATCTGTTTCTACAGAAGTTGGAACTTCTACAGGAACTCCGCCAGAAAGTTTTACGATTTCGAAATAAGAAACCCAGTAAGGTGCTGGTAAAATAACTTCGTCACCGTCGTTTAACATTACTTGTGCAATGTTGTATAATGATTGTTTTGCTCCTGTAGAAACTACAATTTGAGATGGTTTGTAATCTAAATCATTGTCTCTTTTGAATTTTCTACAAATTGCTTCTTTTAAATCCTGGTATCCATCAACTGGAGAATATGTGCTGTAATTGTCGTCGATTGCTTTTTTTGCAGCTTCTTTAATAAAGTCAGGTGTGTTGAAATCTGGTTCACCTAAACTTAAGCTGATAATGTCTTTTCCTTGTGCTTTTAATTCGCGTGCTAAAGCAGCCATTGCTAATGTTTGCGAAGTCGCTAAGTTGTTGATTCTGTCCGAAAGAATATGATTCATTATAAAAATTTTGATGTCCTTAAATTGCTGTGTTGTTTAAGGAAGGTTATTATTAATAGATTTTTTTTAGTTTTTAAACTGATAATTCAGGTTTCATTCCCAATTCGCGTAAATGCTTGAAGTGAGCTACAATAGCACTTCGCATTGTTTTGTATTCATAGTAAGGTAAATTACATTCTTTTGCAGTTTCCTTCACGATTTTTGCAATTTTACCATAATGAATGTGACTGATATGTGGGAAAATATGATGTTCTATTTGATGATTCAATCCGCCAGTGTACCAATTTACGATTGCATTTTTTGGTGCAAAATTAGTTGTGGTGTACAATTGGTGAATAGCCCAAGTGTTTTCCATTTCGCCTAATTCATTAGGTGCTGGATTTGTAGTATGATCTACAACGTGTGCCAATTGAAATACAATACTCAAAATTAATCCTGTTGTGTAGTGCATAACAAAAAATCCAAGAAGCACTTTCCACCAAGTAATTCCGATTACCATTGGTAAAACAATCCAGATGGAAGCGTAAATTATTTTGGTAATAATTAAAGTTGTCCAAAGAATTTTTGGGCTTTTTGGTTCTCCGTAAGATAATTTTCTTTTCAAGTAATTACGCATTTGTTTAAAATCGGTTGTAATTGCCCAATTAAAAGTTAGTAATCCGTATAAGAAAACCGAATAATAATGTTGAAAACGGTGAAAACTATGCCATTCTGCATGTTCTGTAAAACGAATAATTCTTCCCGCGTCAAGATCTTCATCGTGGCCAGGAATATTTGTATAAGTGTGGTGCAATACATTATGTTGTACCTGCCAGTTGTAAACGTTTCCGGCTAGGACATATATAGTACCGCCCATAAATTTATTGATCCAGTTTTTATTAGAATAAGAACCGTGATTTCCATCGTGCATTACGTTCATTCCAACGCCTGCCATTCCGATACCCATTACGATAGATAATAATAACATTACCCAAAAAGGCATTGGAAGAGTAAGAATTAAAAAATAAGGAGTAAGGAAAACCGCAAAAAGAATAACAGCTTTTAAATGTAGTTTCCAGTTTCCAGTTTTCTGAATATTATTCTCCTTGAAGTAATTGTTTACTCGAGAGTTAAGGGTTCTGAAAAACTTCAGATTGTCTTGCCTTGCAAAAATTGGAGCGTTGTTATTCATAATTAATTTAAATAGTTTTCAAAGGTAATTATTATAAATTTTCAATTTGCAAAATTGAGTTAAATATTTCAATCGTAAAGTAGTACTTTTGTTAAAAAATTACAGCAATGGATGAGATATTGAAATATTTTCCTGATTTGACCGATCTTCAAATCGAACAATTTCAAAAATTAGACTTTTTATACCACGATTGGAATGAAAAAATCAATGTTATTTCGCGTAAAGACATCGATTCTTTATATACAAAGCATATTTTGCATTCTTTAGGAATTGCTAAAATTATGAAGTTTGAGCCGGGTACAACTGTTTTGGATGTTGGAACTGGAGGCGGTTTTCCTGGAATTCCGTTGGCGATTCTTTTTCCTGAAACGCGTTTTTATTTGATTGATGTTATAGCAAAAAAGATAAAAGTTGTTCAAGGTGTAGCAGATGCTTTGGAATTAAAAAACGTAAAAGCAGAACAAAAACGTGCAGAATTGGTAAAAGGCGATTTTGATTTTATTGTTAGTCGCGCTGTAACGAATATGCCTGATTTTGTTTCCTGGATAAAAGATAAAATTAAAAAACAGCATAAGCATAAATTAAAAAATGGAATCCTTTATTTAAAAGGAGGAGATTTGGCAGAAGAATTGAAAGATTTTCCAAATGCCACCTTATACAATTTAGCAGATCATTTTGAAGATGAATTTTTTGAAACTAAAAAAGTGGTGCATCTTCCCTTAAAGTTTAAACCCTAGATTTTATACAAAAATAAAAACCCGATCAGAAAATTATTCGATCGGGTTATTTTTGAATTAAAATAAACAATTACAATTAAGATGCCTTTTTAGAAAAATTTAAAAAAGCATTTGCTTTATGATCTAAATTATCAATGAAGCTGTGAAGTGCATTTTCTGAAGCTTCAACAGTATAATTAAATGTCTCATCAAAGAAATATTCGCGAGAAATTGATGGTTCATTTGTAGAATCATAAACAGCTTCATCGCTTTCATCTAACTTAGCGTTTTTGTACGGATTTGGATGAGTATGTATTAGTTCTGACATGATTCTGCTAAACCAATTATCAAATTTTTTCGTTCTTGGCGTAATATGGCGCGCCAGTAAAACTAATCCAACAAGTTCATTTTGTAAAAAATAAGAACCTTTTCTATATCTTACATCGATCATTCTAACATTCATTAAGGCGATCCATAGTGCGCCATTTACAGACCCAGTTGCTGGTATTTCAAAATCGGTATCAAATAGCAAAGGATTAGTTTGTTCAAGATTATTTATAGAACACCATAAAGCTTCAATACGTTTTTGAGTATCATTTGTTGCTTGACTGTACCCAGTAAAACGCCAGTAAACCCATTCTAGCAATGCCGCAGTTAGACCAATTGAACCTTTATGGTTAATCTGCATTAATAAGTTTTCTAAATCTTCATTTCTTTCAATTGGATCCAGTAATTGGTCTATTTTCTTTTTAGTCCATTTAAAATCAATTGGATGTCCAATGCTTTTTGATTCCATAATAACTTTTGGAACGTTGTTTAAATTTCTCATGTCTTTATTTTTTTTTCTTTTGAACTTTTTAGTTAGAGCAAATTTAATTGTGTGTTTTTTTTTATAAAGACACTATAAGTTTTAAAACTATCATTATAAGCTTTTTAGGATTTCTATTTGTTTGAAAATCAATAAAATAAGAAAAGTATTACAAAATAATAGTTGTTTTTATTTTGTGAAAGTAATTTGTTTTTTCTCTAAATTAGTTTAATTAAATATGTAATAAATTGTATTTCAGTGGATTGTTTTTTTTAAGTGTCTTCTAAATTGTTTAATTTAAAAATTGGATAAGATGAATAAAACATTTTGCATGATTGTCTCAGTAGTATTTATGACGGTTTCCTGCGAAAAGAAACAGCAGGAAAAAGAAGGGATTGAACCAAAAACAGTCCAAGAAAAAGAGGTCTCTGAAACTGTATCGAAACTAGTTCCTCTAAAGGAAAAAGTTTTAACTGCGGAAGAACAAAAGGCTCTTACGCCAGATTTAGTGATTAAAAGTCTAAAAGATGGCAATAAGCGTTACATGAATAATGATTTAACTTTGAGAGATCATTCGGCACTTGTAAGAGATGCTACAGAAGGGCAGTTTCCAAAAGCGGTAATTCTTTCCTGTTTAGATAGCAGAATTCCTGTAGAGGATGTTTTTGATAAAGGAATTGGCGATCTCTTTGTGGGAAGAGTTGCCGGTAATTTTGTTAACGAAGATTTATTAGGAAGTATGGAATTTGGCTGTAAAGTTTCTGGAGCCAAACTCATTTTGGTTTTAGGGCACGAATCCTGTGGTGCCATAAAATCGGCAATAGATGATGTGAAGATGGGAAATATAACTGCAATGCTTTCTAAGATTAAACCAGCAATTGCAAAATCTCAAGATTTTAAAGGAAATAAAACTTCTAAAAATGATGAATTTGTAGAGCATGTTGCCAAAACTAATGTTTTAGAAACAATTGAAAATATTAAAGCAAGAAGCCCAATCTTGAAAGAAATGGCAAACAAAGGCGAAATCAAAATTATTGGCGCTTATTATGATTTGCATTCTGGTGAAGTAATCTTTTTGTAAATTCAGATTAAAAAACAAAAGCCGAATCTTCTAAAAGATTCGGCCTTTTTATATGAACAGGTCACAAACGTGAAACCTGAAACTTTAAACAAAAATTAACCTAAGAACGGATATCTGTAATCTTCTGGCGTTACAAAAGTTTCTTTAATAGTTCTCGGAGAAGCCCAACGCAATAAGTTCAATGCAGAACCTGCTTTATCGTTAGTTCCAGAAGCTCTTGCTCCACCAAATGGTTGCATTCCAACAACAGCTCCAGTTGGCTTGTCATTAATGTAGAAGTTACCAGCAGAATTTTGTAATTTAGTTGTAGCTACTTCAATAGCATAACGATCTTGGCTGAAAACTGCTCCAGTTAAAGCATATTCAGAAGTAGTATCAACTAATTCTAAAGTCTCTTCCCATTTAGCATCTTCATAAACATAAATAGTGATAACTGGTCCAAATAACTCAGTTTCCATTGTAGTATATTTAGGGTTTGTAGTTACAATAACTGTTGGTTCAATAAAGTATCCAACAGATTTATCATAATTTCCTCCGATGATGATTTCTGCATCAGCATCTTTTTTAGCTTGATCGATATAACTTGCTAATTTGTCAAAAGAACCTTCGTGGATAACCGCAGTAATAAAGTTTCCAAAATCTTCTGGAGAACCCATTTTCATAGATTTCACGTCAGTAATTAATTGCTCTTTTACAGCTGGCCATAAACTTTGCGGAATATAAGCTCTAGAAGCTGCAGAACATTTTTGTCCTTGGAATTCAAAAGCACCACGAGTAATTCCAGTTACTACTTGTTTTACGTTTGCACTAGGGTGGGCAATGATGAAATCTTTACCTCCAGTTTCTCCAACGATTCTTGGGTAAGTTTTGTAATTGTGAATATTAGCGCCAATTTTAGCCCAGATATCTTTAAATACATGAGTTGAACCTGTAAAGTGAACTCCAGCAAAATCGCGGCTTGCTAAAACAGTATCAGTAATCATTAAAGCATCTCCGAAAACTACGTTAATAACACCGTCTGGAACTCCAGCTTCTTTAAAAACGTCTAAAATGATTTTAGTAGAAAATACTTGGCTATCACTTGGTTTCCATACCACAACATTACCCATCATAGCAGCACTTGCAGGAAGGTTTGCAGCGATGGCAGTAAAGTTAAATGGAGTAATTGCGTAAACAAAACCTTCTAATGGTCTGTATTCTACACGATTCCAAACAGAAGAATCAGATTTTGGCTGATCGTTGTAGATTTGAGTCATAAACTCAACATTATAACGTAAAAAGTCGATTAATTCGCAAGAAGCATCGATTTCTGCTTGGTGAATATTTTTAGATTGACCAATCATTGTAGCAGCGTTAATACGAGCTCTGTATGGCCCTGCAATAAGTTCTGCAGCTTTTAAGAAAATAGCAGCACGTTGTTCCCATGCCATATTTGCCCATGCTTTTCTTGATTCAAGTGCATTTGCAATTGCTTTTTCAATATGTTGTTTTTCAGCCAAATGATATTTTCCAACAACATGCTGGTGATCATGTGGTGCAGTAATATTTCTTGTGTTTCCAGTTCTAATTTCTTCGCTTCCAATATGTAGAGGAACGTCAATTTGAGAATTCCACATTGTGGTGTAAGCTGCCTGAACAGCTGCTTTTTCTGGCGAGTTCGGTGCGTAGCTTTTTACAGGCTCGTTTACCGCTTTTGGTACATGAAAGAATCCTTTTAACATGGGATAAGATATTTTAAAATTACGATTTGTTTAATTTTTTACAAAAGTACAAATGATAATTTGAATATATCACAATACAATATTAAAAAGTTGTATTTTATTGTATCATAGCTGTGGGTTGGTAATAAATTAACAAATTGGTTGTAAAAAGCCAATACAATTTATGGAAAACGATATGATAAATGGAATAATAAAAAGAAACTGCTGCTTAAATGCAAATTAGTTTAATGCAAAAGGAGCGCACATTCTAAAAGTAGGTACAATTACTTTGAATATTTTTGTTGTGGTAAAATTGATCATATTAAAATGACCTTTCATTGCTCCATAAGGAGATGATAATAAACAACCCGAACTGTAAGTATGATTTTCTCCAGGTTTTAAAACTGGTTTTTTGCCAATTACGCCCTCACCATCTACAACTTCTAAGTCATTAAGAGAATCAAAAATTTCCCAGTGACGTGAAGTTAATTGAACAGAATCTTTACTGTGGTTTTCAATCGTAACTACATAACTAAAAGCAAAATGAATCTTGTAGTTCTTGAAGTAAGTGCCTTCAAAACTAGTCAAAACAGATATTTTTATGCCTCGTGTTATCTGAGAAACCATACTAAAGTAGTATATATGTGAGTGTTATAGTGGCAAAGCTACAAAAAAAAATCGTTTAATCTAGAACCTTAACATTTGTTTTAGTTGACTATATTGATAGAGTTTGCATTTCCTTTTCCAATTACACGTTGGTAACGATCTGTTGCTTCCTTGTAATAGACTAAAATGGTGTATTCATTTTCAGTTTGATAAAAGTTTCCATCAATAGCATTTTCATTATCAATTACTCCTTTTTTGTCGGCGACAGTATATTGGAAATTTGTAAAACCTTGTTTAATCATAATCGCTTTTTCGAAAACTCCTTTATCAGTATTGTATTCCATTTTATATTCTGGAGAAAGACTGTAATTATTAAACATTCCAGTAATATAGATGTCTTTGTTCAATCTGAAAGCAGGTGCAGAAAGTGTAAAATAAACCCAAGCATAATCCGCTTCAATATCGTTGTTAGAACCGTTGATATTTTTGACTACAAAATTTCCATTTACATCTTCATACAAAGTGTAAATCTGATTTCCTCGCGCCGCATTCGTATAAAGATAAGCGTTATAAATATCATTATTGGAACCTATTTTGGCAACAAAATTATTTGCCGCACGAATATCTTTATTTTCAAAATATAAAAATTCATTACCAGCCCAAAACTGCGTTTCTTGATCATATTTGTAAATCAATTGATTGCCGATAGTGTATTGCGGAACGACATTTTTTATTGCAGTATTAAAATTTCCATTTTGAAGCAAAAGTACTTTTACATTTTGTAAAGGTGTTTGAAATACAATATCATTAGATAGTATGGCAAAATCAAGATTTTGTTTAAAATCAATATTACTAAGGTTTCGACTTCGCTTTACCTGAGCTGTAACGGTTGAATGATTTTCATAGAGAATAAATTTTCTTGAAAGTATTACTTCCTTATCTTCATTAAGAATTCGAAGCATATAATTTCCTGAAAGACGCAACTGAGTTGTAAATTGATTCGGAAAAGAAAGGTTATAATGAGAATAAATCTGCAAAGTATTAAATGAGTTTGAATAATCTGTAATTCTTTGATTGTCTTGGCCGTAAATAAAATCTGTTTTCGGAATCTCCGTTGGCTTCCAATTGTAATCACAATGAATTACTTCAAAATAATAATTGGCTTCATTTCCAAATAAATCATCAAATTGAAACGTAAAAGTCGAACCTAACTCAAAAATGGGAACAACATTATTGCCATTTTGAACAAAGGAAACGGTCTTGATATTATAAGGAGGAACAATTTCTTTTTCTTGCGCTTTCGCGAAAGTGAAAATAAAAAGAAAAATAAAGCTTGTATATAAAAATTTCGGCATCTTATTACGTTGAAAGATTGTAAATATAACAATTTTATACAACGAAAAATAGCCAGATTTATTGGTTTAACTTATTAAGAGTTCAAAATGTATTCTAAATTCGCTTCAATTTCGTCATTAATATAACTTTCTTCTAAAAGCGAATCTGATAACAGCTTTTTGTTTTCCTGCAGTTTGATGATTTTTTCTTCAACCGTATTTTTAGAAATAAATCGAACGACATTTACTTTGTTCAATTGTCCAATTCTATGAGCTCGTCCGACTCCTTGTTTTTCTGCGAAAGGATTCCACCACGGATCTAAAAATAAAACGTAAGATGCTTTAGTAATGTTTAAACCAACGCCTCCCGCTTTTAACGAAATGAAAAACAACAAAGGTTCTTCTTTCTCCTGAAATAGTTTTACTTGCTGTTCTCTTTTGCTTGCAGGAGTTTCTCCCGTAATTTCGCAATATTGAATCTTGTTTTCCTTGCACCAATCGGTGTAAAACCCAAGATTAGTAACAAACGAACTGAAAATAATTACCTTTTGTTTTTCGTGGACCAAAGTTTCCAGATAATTCGTAACCGCAATATATTTTCCAGAATCAATTTCCGATTCCTGATCGACCATTTTCGGGTGATTACTCAATTGTCTTAATTTCATCAGCGTATTAATAATGCTGATTTTATCAGGACTTGAGCCATCGGTTTTTAGTAAAAAGTTACGTGCTTTAGATTTTTCTTTTTCGTATAATTTTTCCTGTTCAGGATCCATTTCGCAATAATAAATCTGCTCAGATAATTCGGGTAAATCTTTTAAAACCTGTTCTTTGGTTCGTCGCAAAATATAAGGCTGAACAAGGTTTTTTAGTTCTGATAAAATAGTTTCGTCTTGTCTTTTTTCAATTGGAGTTTTAAAATTGTCCATGAAAAATTTATAATTCCCCAAAATATCTGGATTTATAAATTGCATTTGTGACCATAAATCGTCAAGCGAATTTTCGATCGGCGTACCACTCAACGCGATTTTATGAGACGTACTTATCTTATTTATAGCTTTGAAAATTTTAGAATCTTTATTTTTTATATATTGACTTTCATCTAAAATTAAATATCTAAAATCGTATTTTTCTAATATTGAAATATCACGGTGAACAATGCTGTAACTCGTAAAAATCAAATCTGTAGATTCTAATCTGCTTGCCAATTGTTTTCGGTCATTCCCCACATATTGCATTTTTGAGAAATGCGGAGTGAATTTCAACGATTCATTATACCAGTTAAAAACCAATGACGAAGGCAAAACAATCAAAGTTTTAAGAGGTTCTCTTTCGATTGTAGTTTCGTTTGAAAACAAATCAAAATTGGTTGTTTTGGTTGTAAAACCTAATTGTTCCTGCACCGCAACTAAAACAGCCAAAGTCTGCAATGTTTTTCCAAGTCCCATGTCATCGGCCAGACAAGCACCTAAATTGGAATTGAAATGCCCCAGAAGCCATTGTACGCCTTCAATTTGATAAGGTCTCAAAGTAGCTTTCAGTAAATCTGAAGCTTTGTATTCTGCTTTATGAGTTATATCGTCTTTAATTTCTGGAATGGCGTCCAAAGCGGTAAAATTGCTTTTACGCAACAGCAGATTTCCGTTTTCTGTTTTGGCTAATTTTGCCAGTGAACTGTATTTGCTAAACCATTCCAACGGAATCAAGAAATAGTTTCCGTCAGGCAATTGGAATAGTCTTTCTTTGCTTTTTATGTTTGGAATGATTTCGCTGAAATTAATTTTGTACGAACCAATTGTAATGATGATTTTAATATCAAACCAATCTCCGGCAGTTTCTTTTGAAGCTGAAACAATATGGTTTTCAGTAATAATTTCTTTGCTTTCGGCTTTCAGATTTTCAATTGTAAATCCTAGATTTTCAAGTTCTTCTTTGTGATCAATAATAAATTGAATATTGGTGTAGGGATCTGAATTTTCAGTTTCAGAATCTAATCCGTAAAACTCATTTTTGATTATCGTTAAACCGAGTTCAGCTAATTTATCAGTATAAAAACTTTCCTCAGAACTTCTTTTAAATTGAATAATTTTGGGTTGATTCGCAATACTAAAATCAACAAATGAATGCGTTTTTTTAGTTTTGGAAGCGTCAAAAGTATAACCATCATAATCAAAGAAAAGATTAAGATAATAACAGTTTTTGAAAAAATCATGAACAGGCTGAATCGTGCAGGAAATGATTTCATCGCGACTTTTGACTTCAAAACCGTTTGCTTCGATGTCTATTTTTTTTGCTATTTCGGGAATAAAACTTTTGAAATAATCATCAACTAATTTTGACGGAATTTCAATTGATTTTTTCTTTAAAAAAGGCATCAGTTTTTTAGCGTTAAGGGCTGTTAATTGACCTAATTTTTTATCGATAATTAACCAGCCCGGTTCGTCTAAAAGAATATCCGCTTTTTTATCCATAGGTAAAAAAGCTTTTTCATTTTCTTTTAGAGAAAGGGTATAGGTAATTCCTTCATCGTGTTTGTCAAATTGAATCTGCGGTTCAAAACAAAGCGGGCTCACATCAACTCTGGAACGATAAAAATCTTTTTCTGGTCCGATGTTTAAAGACAACGGAAATTGCTCTTTTACAATTAAATCATAAAAGGAACCGAGATGAAATTTTAAATGCTGACGAATTGCAAAATCAATTTTAGAATCTTTTTGTAAATCGGCAATAGTTTTAGCCGATTTGATTTTGGCGCTGAATTTCTTAAAGATAAATTCAGGTTTCAAAGATTCGCAGGCAGTCAGAATTTTTTTTGAATTAGAATCTAAGTTATCATAAACAATCCCGAAGCTTTGCATTACGCCAAGACTTGCTTTTTTATCCAGATATTTAACTTCATCAGTATGCTCAACAATGTAGGCGGTCGGAATATAAGTGTTGAGGTTTTTTTCTAAACTGATGTCAAAGCAAAATTGAAATGATTTTGTAGGTTCCAAGATTTTAGGGTAGGTTTGGTTAGGCTTATAAAAATTAAAAAGTTTTCAAAATAGGGCTATTCTGAAAACTTTTTAAATGAACTTATTTCACTTATATGGTAGAAAAAATTAGTTTTCCTGTGGTTTAAAGCAAAGAGGGATAATTTCGCCTTTTGCCAAACAATATTTTTCAACCAATTCTGGTGCTATTTTATTAGTGTAATCTTCTTCAATTACAATAAAGCCAATGCTTCTTAATTTGTCAAAATAGTCGCGCCCGTAAATGCGAACGTGATCGTATTGACCAAAAATTCTAGCACGCTCTTTCTGATCTGTAATAGAATCATCTGCAAATGTAACGTCACGATTTAAATCCTGAGGAATTTGAAGAATCGCCATTCCGCCTGGTTTTAAAACACGGAATAATTCCTGCATCGCTTTCGTATCATCTGGAATATGTTCTAAAACGTGATTACATAAAATCACATCGTATTCGTTGTCTTTAAAAGGCAAATTACAAATATCTGCTTTTACATCGGCCAAAGGCGATAACAAATCTGTAGTCGTATAATCAAGATTTTTTTGCTTACGGAATAGTTTGTAAAAAGCCTGTTCTGGAGCAAAGTGCAATACTTTTTTAGGTGCTGTAAAAAAATCAGTTTCATCTTTTAAATACAGCCAAAGCAAACGGTGTCTTTCTAAAGAAAGTGTACTTGGCGAAAGTACATTATTACGCTGTTTTCCGTATCCGTAAGGCAAAAAAGACTTAAAGCTTTTTCCATCGATAGGATCTGTAAATTTATCTCCTCTTAAAGAGAAAGCCAAAATTGGACGTGCCACATAACTCAAACGAATTAATAGTGGACGTGGAATTGTATTTAAAACGAATTTAAAAAGTTTTTTCACAGGTTTGATTCGGGGTTGTATTATAGTACTAAAGGAACTTGTCTAAATTCATCTTCTTCATTGCTCTCGATTCCTAAAGCTTTGTAGATGTATTGGAAAGTCGATAATAATTCTGGTTTTCCATCAACTAAGGCAACGTCATGTTCAAAATGTGCACTTGGTTTTCCATCAGCAGTTAGGATTGTCCAGCCATCTTTTAGTTGTTTGATGTTTCTTGTTCCCATGTTAATCATCGGTTCAATTGCAACAACCATTCCTTCCACAAAAAGTTTTCCGCGACCGCGTTTTCCGTAGTTTGGCATTTCTGGTTCTTCGTGCATTTTTTGTCCAACACCGTGTCCAACCAATTCACGAACTACTCCGTAACCGTGAGCTTCTGTATATTTTTGAATCGCATTTCCGACATCTTCTACGCGATTTCCAGCTTTAAATTCTCTAATTCCAACGTAAAGAGATTCTTTAGTCACTCTTAAAAGTTTTTTAACTTCCGGAGCAACTTCTCCAATTTCGAAACTATAAGCGTGATCTCCGTGATAGCCATTTTTAAAAGCACCACAGTCTACTGAAATAACATCTCCGCTTTTCAAAGGAACATTATTAGGGATACCGTGAACAACCTGAGCATTTGGGCTCATGCAAAGTGAATTCGGGAAATCATACAGACCAAGGAAACTTGGCACAGCACCGTGATCACGAATAAATTCTTCCGCTAATTTGTCAAGATATAATGTAGTAACTCCTTCTTTAATTTCAGAAGCAATCATTCCTAATGTTTTTGATACGATTAAAGCACTTTCGCGCATTAATTCGATTTCCTCTCTGGTTTTTTGGATGATCATATTTTTTCAGATTTTCAGTTGGCAAAAGTACAATTTTTAATGATATTTTTTATGTAAAATTTTTCGCCACGAATTCACGAATTATAACAAAACAAAATTTTTAAAAAAGCAGATTACACAAATAAAGTATTTGTTTTTAAATAAAATTCGTGAATTCGTGGCTATTTAAAGAATGCAAAGGGAAAGCTATCTCAGAAAAAAGCCCTAAATTAGTAGTAAAAACGTATGTAATTATGGAAACTATTACAGATC
Organism: Flavobacterium notoginsengisoli; assembly: GCF_014207905.1. Classification (GTDB taxonomy): domain Bacteria; phylum Bacteroidota; class Bacteroidia; order Flavobacteriales; family Flavobacteriaceae; genus Flavobacterium; species Flavobacterium notoginsengisoli_A. The sequence continues at coordinate 1,432,266 of NZ_JACHLB010000001.1, forward strand.
AAGATATAGTAAAAGTTAAGGCTTTAAAGAAAATGAAAGCAACAGCATTGTCGCTTTTAGGTTTTGCAGTTTTACTTTTTATAGTAGCAATTTATTTTAAAATTCCAATGCTTCAGGCTTTTAGCGAAGCCGCGATGGTGGGTGGAATCGCAGATTGGTTTGCGGTTGTAGCTTTGTTTCGTCATCCTTTGGGAATTCCGATTTGGCATACGGCTATTATTCCAACTAAGAAAAATGAAATAGGGGAGAATCTTGGAAATTTTGTTTCAGAAGAATTTCTGAATCGCGAAAAACTGGAAATCAAACTAGACGAATTCAATTTTGCAACCAAAGCTTCTGATTGGCTTTCGCAACAAGAAAATGCCGATAAAATTGCCAATGTTGTAGCGGTTAATATTATTCCGGGAATTTTAAGAACTATTAAAGATGAAGATGTAAAACGATTTATTCAGGTTCAGTTTAAAGAAAAACTGGAAGGAATAAATTTTGGCGACTGGGTGGCTTTGGCTTTGGAACCCTTGCAAAAAGGAGATTTGAAAAATCAAATGCTGACTAATCTTCTGGAGGTAATGAGCGCTGAATTGACCAATAATAAAGATTTAATTCGTCAAAAGGTAAAAGCTTCGACACCGCTTTTGAGTTTTGGTTTGGCTGACAAAAGTATTACAGAAGGAGTTTTTAATGGTTTGCAAGATTTTTTAAACGAAGCTAAAAAGCCTGAAAGTGCTGTGAGGTTAAAAATTGATGAGTATATTTTTAATTTCTTAGAAAAGGTCAAAAACTCCGAAGAAATGAGAATTAAAATCAATGATATGATTTTAGGTTTTGTAGGCAAAAAAGAAGTTCAGGATTACATAAATGGAATTTGGGACGAAATCAAACTCTCAATTACAAATGATTTAGATAAAGGAGAAGATTCTTCTATCAAAAATAGTGTTTCAGGTCTAATTCAAACCTTTGGAAACGGAATTAAAGAAGATCCTATAATGATTGATAAAATCAATAATTTCATCAAAAATGATTTACTTTCTGTTCTTTTGAATAACAAAGAAGTAATTGGCGACCTGATTTCTTCAACTGTAAAATCTTGGGACGGAAAAGAGGTTTCTGAAAAACTAGAACTAGAAATTGGAAAAGATCTTCAATATATTAGAATCAACGGAACTTTGGTTGGTGGTGTTATCGGGCTTGTTATTTACGGGGTAGAGCAGATTTATCATTATTTTATTTTCTAAGATTCCCTAGAATTAACAAGTGCTTTTGTCATTTCGACGAAGGAGAAATCTTCGCGAGAAACTCTACAAAGATTGGCTTCTCGTTGCAGAGCTACTTGCGAAGATTTCTCCTTCGTCGAAATGACAAAAAAAGGCGTAAAAAAAAGAGGCTAATTTTTAAATTAGCCTCTTTATATAAAGAAAAATATTTTCTACAATAATGAATGACAAGTCATTGCATTTGGCTGTTGTACACCCATCAATTCTAAAATTGTTGGAGCAATATCACCTAAAACACCATCCTGAATACTTTTTAGTTGTTTGTCAACTAAAATAATCGGCACTGGGTTTGTCGTGTGTGCTGTATTTGGAGAACCATCAGGATTGATCATAGTTTCGCAGTTTCCGTGATCCGCAATTACAATTGTAGTGTAATCGTTAGCAAGAGCGGCGTCGATTACTTTTTTCGCGCAAGCGTCAACAGCTTCACAAGCTTTAATTGCAGCTTCCATGATTCCGGTATGTCCAACCATATCTCCGTTTGCGAAGTTTAAACAAACGAAATCAACTTCACCTTTGTTTAATTCAGGAACAAGAGCATCAGCCAATTCGTAAGCGCTCATTTCAGGCTTTAAATCGTAAGTTGCTACTTTTGGAGAATTTCTTAAGATTCTTTCTTCACCTTCAAAAGGAGTTTCTCTACCTCCAGAGAAGAAGAAAGTAACGTGTGGATATTTCTCAGTTTCAGCAATTCTGATTTGTTTTTTACCAGCTTTTTCTAAAACCTCACCAAGAGTTTCTGTAATGTTATCTTTATTGTAAACTACTTTTACGTTTTGGTACGTTTCGTCGTAGTTTGTCAATGTTACATAATATAGGTTTAGTTTGTGCATATTTTGTTCGTGGAAATCCTGCTGAGAAAGTGCTTCAGTAAGTTCACGACCTCTGTCTGTTCTAAAGTTAAAGAAGATTACAACATCACCTTCAACAATTGTTGCAAGCGGTTTTGCATTTTCATCAACAATAACAACTGGTTCGATAAATTCGTCAGTTACGTCTTTTGCGTAGCTGTCAAGTACGCTTGCAACAGCATTTGTAGATGGAGTTCCAACGCCGTTAACTACTAAGTCGTAAGCTAATTTTACACGTTCCCAACGTTTGTCACGATCCATTGCATAATAACGTCCAATGATAGAAGCAATTTTTACTGGAGTATCTTTAATATAATCTTCTAAATCATGAATGTATTTTCCACCAGATTTTGGGTCAACGTCACGTCCGTCTGTAAAAGCGTGAACGTAAACCTGATCTAAACCATATTCTTGAGAAGCATCGATTAATCCGCGAAGGTGTGAAGTATGTGAGTGAACACCACCATCTGAAACTAATCCTAAAAAGTGTACTTTTTTATTATTGTCTTTAGCGTAAGTAAAAGCATCAATTAAAACTTGCTCTTTTGCTAGTGTTTTATGTTCTACCGCTAAATTTATTTTGGCTAAATCCTGATATACAATTCTTCCTGCACCAAGGTTCATATGTCCAACCTCGCTGTTTCCCATTTGGCCTTCAGGCAAACCAACGTTTAATCCGTCAGTTCTAAGCTGCGCGCTTGGGTAGTTTTTGTAAAGACTGTTTATAAAAGGAACATTTGCATTGTCTATTGCAGATACTTTAGGGTCAGGAGATTTTCCCCAACCGTCTAAAATCATAAGGATAACTTTTTTGTTCATTATATTTTTGTTTTCTACAAAGATAAGTCATTTCTAAACTTTGAAGAGAAAGCTTTGCGACATTTATGTTTAATAAAATGAAGTGTAACAAAAAATAGTAATTTAATTATAGAAATCTTTATTTTTTAAAATTAATTCAGACTAAGCTCTTCTTCTAACTTTATTTTTAACAGCATTATAGTCAATAAAATATTTTACGCTGATAGAAAAAATGTGTTTTAAAGCGTCATTATTTAAAAGATTTGAAACGTTGTGTTTGAAATCTTTATCAATAATTCGTTCAAAATTAGCAGCATTATTTCTGTACAAAGCAGAGAGCTGACTTCCTGGGGCAAACCACCAAGAGTAGGATAAATCGGCATTCCAAGAATAGAAACTGGAATTTTTATTGGTTGTATAGTCAGGATACGGACTTAAATCTCCATTTGATTCTAGCATTAAAATATTTTTATTATCAGCATAAGACCAATATTGACGAACAGCTAAATTAATCGTCATTGTACTGTTTATGGCATATTTTCCGCCTAAAGTGTTGGAGTAGGTAATAACATTGCGATTTGCAAAAATTATGTCGTTAGGTGTATTTGAATTATCGTCAGAATCAATTTGATCAATATAACCTTTGTTGTTATTTCTTCTAAAATAGCTAAAGAAATAAGTCAATAATAATTTGTCGCTAAAACGGTATCTCGGACCAATATCAAAGCCGTATGAAATCCTCTCAGATTCATCGAAAACATTAAAAGTTCCATTTAAATCTATGGCAAATTTATGATTGTAATTTGTTGAAATACTTCCCCAAGTTTCGATTCTTCTCGGAATGGCAACATATCTATTATCGGCGCGTGGTTCGTAGTAATCGTAAGTTTCTAAAGGGTAAAAAGTAATTCCTGTTCCGTAATAATTATTTTTTATCGTAGTTAAATTTAGATTTGCATTAATGTTGTTGTCTTGTAATTTTCCAGATTCTTTATTGAATTCTGTGTACATATTATAGTTAATCCGAAAAGTATTGAAACGCTTGGTCGGATTTAAAATTCTATAATTGGCATTTCCATAAAAATTATAATAATTAGTGTAGAAATTAATTCCCAAATCATTCGGATCGAAATCTTTAGTTACAAAATCAGTTCCAAAACTATATCGGTAGTTTCCGCTTGTTTCGGCAAAAGTTATGGTAGAATATACGCCGGTTTTGTCTTCAACATCATTAATAAAACTGTATTTTACATTTCCAAATAAACTGTATGTATTGGCTTTAGTGTTTAAATCCCAAGCCAGGCCGGTTACGTTTGCATCTCTAAAATGACCGTTTCGGGTTACATTTGTATTAATTAAAGTAACAGAAGAATTTTTTCTGAAACGTTGATCTAGAACCAAAACATTATAATTAGTAAGAGGTTCTACCACTTCTCGTCTGGTTTCTCCTGTAATGGTGTCTTTTATAACAGCGAAGGTTTTTTCGGTAACAGCGTTTAAAACTCCAATTCCTAATCCGCCTTTTGTTCTTCCTGAAACCTTTAAAGCATTTAGAAGATTTACAGCAGACGGAATCTCACTGATTTCTTCATTTTCGTTTAGTTCTGGCTCGGCAGAGGGCGCGCCGCCGATTCTTCTAGAATAGAACATTTTTCCTTTGCTAAACAAATCGGTTCCTTCTGTAAAAAAGGCTCTGTTTTCATTAAATTGTTGTTCAAAAGGTCCAAGATTCAATATTTGATCATCATATTTTGTTTGTCCAAAATCAGGAATTAAAATGGCGTCTACAGTAAAAGCATCATTAATTCCGTATTTTATGTCGATACCACCTTTTATGGTTCCGTATGTTTTTTGGCCTTCTGCAGCATTTAGATAATAGGATGCATAAGGCATAAGAAACAATCGAGTAGGAGGTTTGATATTTTCAATTCCTTCTAGAATCCCTGCCTGTTGTGTAAAACTGCCAATTTTTCCATCTACAAAATTCCAAGTGTATTTATAGCGTTCACGTTTTATTTCCCTAAAAAAATTGATGCCCCAAGTTTGTTTGTTTTCTGGCGAAAAACGCAAGGCAGAATAAGGAATTTTTATTTCTACAATCCATCCATTTTCAGTCAAAGTGGCTTTACTGATCCAAACAGCATCCCAAGAATAATCTTCTCCATTTGCATCAGTCATAATGCAATCTCCTTGTACGTCGGCAGCAGAGACATAAAACATAAAATCCTGTTGTCCGTCGTTAAAACCGTTTATGAAAACGCCAAATAAATCTGCCGTTCCAAAATTGTCTCGTTGCGAGATTTCTTTTAAAATTTTAGATGGTTCATTATCGTACATCATAGCGCCAATGTAAACGGCATCGTTATTATAGAGTACTTTGACTTCTGTTCTTTTTTCTTGCGGAATAGCTTTTCCATTGTCGGGATCCAACATCACAAAATCTGTAGCGATTGGTGCATTTTGCCACGCCGCCTCGTCTAGTTTTCCGTCAATAATAATGTTTTGTGGAGTTGATTGAGCAAGAATAGTTTTTTTCTGCCCATAACTCCACATGGTCAATAAAAAGAAACCGAAGTAAATTAATTTTTTCATTAAAGTTTTATGCAAAATGCCCTTAAAAGCACATTAATTTATGAAATATAGACATCATTTTCTTCTACTTGTTACAGTTTAAGTTTCAAAATTCCCACTTTTTTTTGAATTTCTTAAGAAAATTCCTCAAAATGTTAAGTTTTCAACCATAAGAAAAAATCTTACAGAATCGACATAATTATGTTAATAATGTTAAAGTTTAGGCAAAAAACGCCTGAAAATCAGGGTTGTATTTTGCAAGGAATGAATTTTTTCTACTTTTGCCTTACCCAAATTTTTGTTTAACCTAAAGAATTTCAATGATTTACAAGATTTATCCGTTATTCGTGTTTTTGCTATTGTCTTTTGCTAAAGATTCTAAAAACACTGCCGATCTAAAAAAGAACGCGACTGAAAAAACGATTGCTAAAGTTGAAAAAGTAACTGTTGATTCAAAAATCGAAAGCGTTTACAGTGCCCTTAATTCAAACAATTTTAAAATGCCAGAACTTAAAACTTTTTCGGAAGCTTTAAAGGGATTTTATTTGTTGAAAGAGAGAGGAGTTATCAAGAAAAACATCTTGACTCTTATTGATTTTAGTTTGTCATCAAATACAAAACGTCTGTGGGTTATTGATTTGACAACAAATACCATTTTATACAACTCACTTGTTGCGCACGGAAGAAATACTGGAGAAGAATTTGCTACGGCATTTTCAAATCTTAATTCATCTTTCAAAAGCAGTTTAGGATTTTACGCAACAGGAGAAATTTACCAAGGGAAACATGGTGCTTCATTACGTTTAGATGGTTTAGAAGATGGTGTGAATGATAATGCACGCGAAAGAGGTGTTGTAATGCACGGGGCAGATTATGTGTCTGAATCTTTCATCAGAGATCACAAAAGATTAGGAAGAAGCCAAGGATGTCCTGCACTTCCAGTTGAATTGACGAATGAAATCATTCAATTAATAAAAGACAAATCGTGTTTATATATTTATCATCCGTCAAGAAGTTTTGCGATGGAAGAAAGGCTAATTTCTTAATTTAGCATATAAATCCGAATCTAAATTATAAATATCAGCTCTAAAAAGGAGCTGATTTTTTTTGCTCCAAGCGGTCCAATACCATTGATATAGCGCGTACTTTTTGGTGATTTTAAAACTCATTGTTTTTTTGGTCGCAATAATGGTGTCAATTCTGTCTTGAGGCCAGTTGCCATCTACATCTAATATATGCTGCGCCAATTCTAACGGATTTTCAACACGCACACAGCCAGAACTCATGGAACGATTGTTTCTTCCAAAAATATTACGATGATTCGTATCGTGCAAGTAAACGCTATGGTGATTTGGGAATAAAATTTTCATTAAACCCAATGAATTGTAGTATCCAGGACTTTGTACATAGCGATAATTGTTCGGTTTGTTTTCGTTCCAATTAACCGGGTCGACAACATTTCCAGACGAATCATAAATCGTAATATTCTTTTTGGCTAAATAATTACGATTTCGTTTCATAGCCGGAACAACGTCTTCTTTTAAAATTGTTGGAGGAACGGTCCAAGTCGGATTAAAAACTACAGTTTTTAAAACAGAAGTAATAATAGGAGTTCTTCTTTTGCTTGTTCCTACCACAACATTTCTAACCAAAGTGGTATCTTGATTTTCAACAACATTTAAGCTGTAATCGGGAATGTTTATAATAAAATAATTTTCTGCAAATTCACTCGGATACCATCTCCAACGCTCTAAATTGGCAATAATCTGTTCTCTTCTTTGTTCTTTTGAATAATTTAATGCTTTGATCGTTCCAACTCCAATCACTCCATCTGCAGCTAATCCATGTCTTTCTTGGAATTTTTTAACGGCTTCAAAAGTTTTACTGTCATATATCTTTGTAAGGCTATCTCTTCCGGTTAAATCGTTCCAGTAGCGCAATCTCTTCTTAATATTAATTAAAGCAGAATTGGTGTCATTTAAAACAATTTTTTCAACCGATTCTATTGTTTTAATTTCATCATCAGGAAAAGTATTTATAATTTCAAGTGCTTTAAGCAACTGTTTGTAAGTTTGTGTTTTAGGTTGGATATTATCAACGATGCTATCTAATTTGTTCTTATTGAAAGCTTTAATTAAGACGTTGTTTACATCAAATACTTTTTCATCAAGATCCCAATTGCCGTAAAGTTTCTTAGGGTCAAGCTTTCCTTTATATAGATCATTTAGGTATTTTTCAAAATTATAAGTCAGCAAAATATCATAAGTTGCTAAATCTTTATCATTAAGAGAACCTATTTTAGTTTCAAATTTTTTCAGTTGAGATGCTTTATAATCCTCTGGATTTAAGCCTAATTCATCTGATTTTTCTAATTGAGATAAAACATATTTTCTTTTTTGAAGATTTCCCCAAACGGTTTGGTTTTCAGAAGCAATGTAAAATTGTTTGAGTGTTTCGCTCTTGTAAGCGCCAATTATAGCAGTATCTATATCGACTTTTCTTTCATCAGTAAGTATAATTGCTGGTGCTTTTTTAGGAGCAGCAGGAACAGGTTTGGGCGTATCTTTTTTGCAGCCCACAACAATGCATATTACCAATAAAAAGTAAAGTTTTTTCATTCTTATAATTTTTTAAACATCAAATAATGTTCGCCAACGTCTTTAATATCAAATGATTCACCTAGGGGTTGGTAATTCAGTTTTTGATAAAAGCCAACAGCTGCCGTTCTGGCGTTAAACCAAATCAAATCAACTTTGTTTGCATTGCAGTAGGTTTCACAATGTTTAACCAAAGCCTCTCCAAATCCCATTTTTTGATGCGTTTCTAAAACTGCCATCCCACGAATTTGAGCTTGATTTTGCTCGGCAAATATAGTGTTGATTTTTTGAAATAAGGAAATAATTCCTATTAATTCTTTATTAACAAATAATCCAAAATGATGGGTTGTGTCCAAATCATCTCCTTCGAAGATACAGCTTTCTATTGGTTTTCCCGCTCTTAAAACTGGCTGACGAACGATAAAAGTTTCTTTTGATGTAATTTCTTTAATTGTAATCATGATTTTTTTGAAAAATATTACTTTTATAACTTTTTAATTTTAAATAAGTTATAAAAAATTGTTGTTTTTTATTGAATTTTTTTGAGGAAAAGCTTGTTTTTAACTGAACTTTCTTTTTATCTTTGCACCACCAATGCGAAAGTAGCTCAGTTGGTAGAGCTCCAGCCTTCCAAGCTGGTTGTCGCGAGTTCGAGCCTCGTCTTTCGCTCTAAAAATAAATAATTTTTAGATTTTTATTTTTTTAAAGATTAAAATTATTTATATTTGCACCCTGTTAATGCGAAAGTAGCTCAGTTGGTAGAGCTCCAGCCTTCCAAGCTGGTTGTCGCGAGTTCGAGCCTCGTCTTTCGCTCTTCAAAAGCCTCAAACACTGTTTGAGGCTTTTTTGTTTTTATTCTTTTTTTAAACCATATAAGTTATTTAAGTAAATTAAGTTTTGGTTGAAACCTTTTTTAAATGAACTTATATAACTTACATGGTTTAAGGATTAGTTCAGATTGCTTAAATCACTTTCGGTTTCTAGTTCAATTGGAGTTTTATTTTGTTGAAATAAGCGAGCTGATAAGTTTCCTTTCAGAGTGATTTTTTCTCCTTTAACTTCAAGCCAACTTCCTTCTCTTAAGCCTAAAACTGGAATGGAATTAAAAGCATGAAATTCTTTAATTCTCGTTTCGCGCGTTTCTCCCATATGTTTAGACTGCAAATCAGCATCCAAATAATGCGGATTTAAATTGAAAGGAATTAATCCTAGAGTCTGAAAACTTGGCGGATAAACGATAGGCATATCGTTAGTAGTTTGCATTGATAATCCGCAAATATTGCTTCCTGCGCTTGAGCCTAAATATGGTGTGCCATTTTTTACAGTTTCAGAAAGTAACTGCATAACGTTATTTTTGTAAAGCTGTGTAACGAGCAAAAAAGTATTTCCGCCTCCTGTAAATATTCCTTCTGCATTTTTTACTGCATCTTGAGGGTTTTCAAATTCATGGATTCCTTTAACGTCAATATTAATTGTAGCAAATGCTTCTTTGGCTTTCTGTGTGTATTCGTCATGCGAAATTCCGCTTGGACGTGCGTATGGGATGAACAATATGCTTTTGCAATCTCTAAAATGCGATTGTAAAACAGGTAAAATATATTCTAAATATCCTCCTCCGTGTAATGTTGAGGTACTTGCGATGATAATGCTTTTCATGATTTATAAACGGGTAATTTTTGTTTGTTAAAGATATTAAAAACTCTGTTTTCGTGTCGATTTTCAAAATTTTAATTAACATTTTTTTACCAAGTCGTTAATATTAAATTTGGAGCGTATTGAGATATTTTTACCGTTTTAAGAATATTTTTAATTTATTTCATTTTGATTCAGAAAATTACTTGCTTTTTAGTTGTTTTAACGGTTCAGACTTGCTTTTCTCAAGTACAAGACCGATCCATTATTAATGGGAAGGTTGAATCAAATACTTCCGATTTGAGCGGTATTTATGTTATTAATGCTCAAACAGAAGAAACTGTTACAACAGATACTTCTGGATCTTTTTCGATTTTAGCAAAACCAGATGATGTGCTGGTTTTTTCGTCAATAAGTTACAAGGAAAAAAGAATTTTATTGAAGGCGGAGGATTTTTCTAATCTAAATTTTACTGTAAAATTGAATATGGTCATGTATCAATTACAAGAAGTTGTGATTAAAAAATATGATAATATAAATGCGGAAAACTTAGGTATAATCCCTTACGGTCAAAAAAAATATACTGAAGCTGAAAGAAAACTGCATACAGCGACGGCATTAAATGCTACAGCAAATGGAGGAGGAATGGTTGGCGGATCTATTTCTGCAGATCCTTTGCTTAATTTTTTCTCTGGAAGAACAGCAATGTTGAAAAAAGAGGTTGCTGTCGAGAAAAAAGAGTTTTTAATGAAGCTTTTGGAGAATATGTTTAGTTTGGAACATTTTATAGAACGCTTGAAAATTCCGGCAGAATATGTAAAAGGGTTTGAATATTATGCCATAGAAAATGATAAGTTCACGGTTGTTTTAAATTCGAAAAATAAAACTTCTACAGAATTTTTGTTGGGAGAATTGGCAGTGAAATATAAAGAAATGCTTGCTGTTGGAAACAAGTAAAACCATATCAGCTGTTTTTTTTCTGTTTGTTGTTCAAACTGGTTTTGGGCAGACAGAATTAAAGCAATTATATGGAAAAGTAATATTGAATTCTAAACCGGTAGAAGGAATTAATATAACCAATAGCAATTCACAAATAAATGTGATTTCAGATGTAGAAGGTAATTTTTCAATTCCAGTAAAAGAAAATGAAGTTTTGGTTTTTTCTGCAGTCAATTTAAATCCTCTGAAAAGGCGAATTACAAAAGATGATTTTGCGTCTTCAGAACTATTGATAGTTGAAATGACAACTAAAGAGCTTGAATTGCAAGAAGTTGTTGTAAATGAAAATACAGCTATTACGGCTGAAAATTTAGGCATAATTCCTAAAGGGCAAAAGAAATATACGCAGGCAGAAAGGCAATTAGCGACAGCTGGAGATTTTAAGCCGATTATGTTATTGGGGCTTTTGGGAGGCTCGATGCAACTCGATCCGTTAATTAATAAAATCAACGGAAGGACAAAAAGATTAAAAGCAAATGTTGAAATCGAAAAAAGAGAAAAAAATCTTCAAAGATTAGGCTATTTGTTTGATGATGCCTATTTTGTCCAAAAGTTGCAAATACCTGAAGAAAATGTAAATGAATTTAAGCTTTTTGTAACTGAAAATACAGATTTTTGTGCAATTTTAAATTCAAAAAATAAGACTTCTGCAGCATTTCTTTTAGGAGAATTGGCTGTAAAGTATAAAGAAATAATTTCTAGTGAAAATAAGTAAAAACATATCTCTAATCGCTCTTGTGTTTTTTGTTCAAATCTGTTTTGGGCAAAAGAACGATTCGAAGCAATTAATTGGAAAAGTGGTAGAACATTCCACTCCGATTGAAGGAATTAATATCATTAATAATAGAACCCAAGTAGCAACCGTTTCAGATTCTGAAGGTAATTTTTCGATGCAGGTGAAAGAGGGAGATGTTTTGGTTTTTTCTGCTGTAAATCTTGAGCCACAAAATCATAGAGTTGTTTCTGGTGATTTGTATCCTAATATTTTGGTTGTTAAAATGACTGCGAAAGAAGTAGCATTAAAAGAGGTAGTTGTAAATGAGAATGCCAATATAACGGCCGAAAATCTTGGAATAATTCCATACGGACAAAAAAAATACACTCCAGCCGAAAGAAAAGTTTATACTGCAACTTCGACTTCTGTAGACAAGCTTTTGAATGCCATTTCAGGAAGAACCACTATGTTGAAAAAAGAGGTAAATGTGGAGAAAAAAGAAGCGCTTTTTAGAAAACTAGAATATCTTTTTGAGGAGAATTATTACACAGATAGATTGAAGATTCCGGTTGATGATATTAAAGGATTTCAATTATTTTGTGTAGATGATGCCGATTTTGCTGTATCTTTGAATAGTAAAAACAAAACAATGAGTATGTTTTTAATCACAGATCTAGCAAGAAAATATCTAACAATTCTCGAAAATGAAAAATAAATTAGGAGTACTCGTTGTCTGCTTATTTTGCCAAATTGTATTAGGGCAAAACGGTTCAAGAAAGCCATTACACGGTCAGGTTTTAAATGACTTTTTATCTATTGAAAGTGGTTATGTTATGAATATCAATGCCAATGTCAGAACATTTATCGGTTCTGGTGGTTTGTTTGATATTATGGCGCGGCCAAAAGACACTTTGTTGTTCTCTGGATTGGCATTTCAATCGAAAAAAATCATTTTAACAGAAAAAGATTGTGCTGAAGTTCTTTTCGTAGCAAAATTAGATTTAGTAAATAATCAGCTTAAAGAAGTTGTTGTTCATAAAGAGTTAAAAGTCAAAGCACTTGGAGGCGGTTCACAAGGAATTGTAGATATGCAGTTTGAAGATGATAAGCAATCTACGGCAAAGAATAATGCCATGCTTTCAGATCAAACGATAAAATATGGAATGGATTTCGTTCGTATTTTTAAAGATGTTAAAAAACTTCTTAAGAAGAAAGATGATATAAAAGATGAAGAAATTACAGATATTGCTTTTGTAGAATATGCTAAAGATAATTTCACTAAAGATTTTTACACGAATACATTAAATCTTAAGGAAGATGAAATCGAATTGTTTTTAATGTATTGCTCAAACGATCCGCATTCAAAACAAATGGTAGATCCTGATCAGAAATTCCAATTGATAGATTTCATGATTAATAAGAATAAAGAATTTAAGAAAGCTGCTGCTGTTCAAAAATGAAAAATAAATTAGTTTACTGTTTGCTTGCAGTTTTATTTGTATCCACTTCGGCATTTACTTTTCACAAATTTTATGTCGGAGTTTTTCAGGTCAATTATGCTGCCGAAAAAAAGATGTTTCAAATTACTTCCCGCATTTTTATTGATGATTTGAATAATGCGATGGAGAAAAAGTATAATAAAAAGACGTTTATTGGTACAAGTAAAGAAACGCAGGCAGATATTGATTTATTCAAAAAATACCTTTCTGAAAATTTCTCCATAAAAGTCAACGGTCAGTCAAAAACGATAGCTTTTTTATCTAAAGAGGCAGAAGCTGACGATGTTTTAGTTTGTTATTCTAGAATTACGAATGTTGACAAGTTTAAAACATTAGAAATTTCAAACACAATCTTAGTAGATTGGAACTCAGAACAGCAAAACATTACACATATTTCAGCATTTGACACAAAAAAGAGTGTTCTTTTTACACAATCTTCAAGGAAAGAAGTGTTAAAATATTAAATGAAGTCAGGAAATTATGTTTTAATTATTATTTTCACAGCCTGACAAATTACCTTTTTAAGATTTTATGAAAAAACTTTCATTTTTATTGCTTTTTCCAGCAATTTTAATTGCGCAGGAAAATGCAGGAACAGCTCCTGTTAGACAACAAGGAAAATACGATACCAATAAATTTAGCCAAATGTATGATTTATTGGCGACTCCAAATATGTTCCGTACAGCTTCTGGAGCTCCTGGTCCAGCTTACTATCAGCAGCAAGCAGATTACAAAATTGATATTGAATTGGATGATAAAAACTCAAAATTAAGCGGATCTGAGGTTATAACATACAGTAATAATTCTCCTGATTCGTTAGAGTATTTATGGGTGCAATTAGATCAAAATCAAGCTAAAGCCAATACGCAAACTTCATTAGCAGAAAGCGATAAGATAAGTCAGGTTTTAGCGCTTGATGGTTTTTCTTCAAAATATTTGAAGAAAGATTTGGAGCGTGGATTTAATATCGAGCAGGTAAAAGATGCGAAAGGAAACGCAATGTCGTATACCATCAACGAAACTATGATGCGTATCAATTTGACTTCACCTTTAAAACCTGGAGAAAAAATTTCTTTCTCTATAAAATGGTGGTACAATATCAATAACTACAGAAAAGAAGGCGGTCGTTCGGGATATGAATTATTCGAAAAAGACGGTAATAAATTATATGTAATTGCTCAATTCTATCCAAGAATGGCAGTTTACAATGATGTTGAAGGATGGCAGAATATGCAGTTTTGGGGAAGTGGAGAGTTTGCTCTTCCTTTCGGAAACTTTGATGTAAATATTACAGTTCCTGCAGATCACGTAATTGATGCAACAGGAGAATTGACAAATAGAAGCGAAGTTTTTACTGCTGAACAAGTAAAAAGATACGAACAAGCACAGAAATCTTTTGATAAGCCTGTTGTTATTGTAACGCAAGCAGAAGCAGAGGCGGCTGAAAAAGGCTTTTCTGAAAAGAAAAAAACTTGGAAATTCAGCGCTAAAAATGTTCGTGACTTCGGAATTGCTTCTTCTAGAAAATTCATTTATGATGCAATGGCTGTAAAAATTGGAAACAGAACTGTGATGGCAGAATCTGTTTATCCAAAAGAATCAAATCCACTTTGGGGAGAAACTTCTACAATGGTTGTGGCGCATACTTTAAAAAGTTATTCTTCGCATACTTTTGATTATCCTTATCCAAAAGCAGTTTCAGTTTCAGCAGAAGATCAAGGAATGGAATATCCAATGATTTGCTGGAATTATGGCCGTCCAGATGAAAATGGTGTAACAAGTAAAGAGGTTAAAAACGGAATGATTGGTGTTGTAATTCACGAAGTTGGACACACTTTCTTCCCGATGATTGTAAATTCTGATGAGCGTCAGTGGACTTGGATGGATGAAGGTTTAAATTCGTTTTTAGAATATTTAGCAGAACAAGAATTAGATTCTAATTTTCCTTCAAGAAGAGGGCCTGCAAAAAATATTGTTCCTTACATGAGTGGTGATCAGAAATTTTTGGAGCCAATTATGTCGAATTCAGAAACGATTCATCAGTTCGGAAATAACGCTTACGGAAAACCAGCTACAGGTCTTAATATTTTGAGAGAAGTGGTTATGGGAAGAGAATTGTTTGATCATGCTTTTAAAACGTATGCGAACAGATGGAAATTCAAACACCCAACTCCAGAAGATTTCTTTAGAACAATGGAAGATGCTTCGGCAGTAGATTTGGATTGGTTTTTCAGAGGATGGTTTTATTCAACTGATTTTGTAGATATCGGAATTAAAGAGGTAAAACAATATTATGTTTCAGAAACGCCAACCGCAGATCTTAAAAATGTAAAAGTTAGAAAAGGTCGTTTCGGATTTGAAAAAGGTCCTTTCGTTTACTTAGTTGCTGGAGATAATGCAGAAGTAAAAGCGTCTTCTAAAAAAGCTTTACAAGTAGAAGATTTTAAAACTTTGGCAGATTACGTAAATCAGACTTTTACAGCTGAAGAAAAAGCTTCTATTAAATCTCCTAAATATTTCTACGAAGTTGAGTTTAATAAACCAGGAGGAATGATTATGCCAATCTTAGTTGAAATTACATACGAAGACGGTACAAAAGATAATTACAAATATCCAGCTCAAATTTGGAGAAAAGGTAATGAGTCGGCTAGAAAAGTGTATGCTACAACTAAGGCAATTAAAAGCATTCAGATTGATCCACAATTGTTGACTGCAGATATCGACGTAACTAATAATTCTTGGCCAAAAGTAGAAACAAAGTCAAAATTTGACTAAATAAATAAAAAGTTATTGTAAAAAGTTCATCAGGTTTGAAAAAGCTTGATGAACTTTTTCTTTTTATAAATGCATTTTAAAGGACTTTTTAAGTTAATTTTAAAACTCTAAGCTCCAAAATTTAATATCTTTGCGACAACAAAAATAAAAGTTATGTTTGGTATAGGAGGAGGAGAATTAATTTTCATACTATTTATAGTGCTTATGCTTTTTGGTTCTGATAAAGTGCCGGAAATTGCCCGTACAATGGGAAAAGCCATGGCGCAATTAAAAAATGCAACCAATGATATTAAAAGTGAAATTCAAAAAGGAGCAGAGGCTAATGGTCTTGATTCTAAATCTTTGAATGATATTACTGGAAATATCAACGCAGAAATTAATAATGCAAAATCTAATTTACTTGGAGATACAGGAAATCTTTTAGGAGATACAACTAATGAAATCGAAAAAGTAAAAGAAGATATTGATTCTCTTTCTGGACCTATAAAACGCCAAAGATAATGCTTGAAAAAATACAGGAATTAGATAAAGATCTTCTAATATTTCTTAACGGGCTAGGCTCTGAAACATACGATAAATTGTGGCTCGTTATTACCAATCAGTTATATTGGACGCCGTTTTTTCTATTGCTTTTTTATCTTATTTATAAAAAAATAGGAGGCAAGCAAACTTTGTATTTATTGCTTTTTATAGCTGTTTTAATTGCTTTTACAGATCAGACTTGTAATTTATTCAAACATACTTTTCAGCGTTTGCGTCCTTGTAACGACCCAGAAGTAAACACTATTATTCGAGTTGTTCAGACTAGAAAATCGTTTAGCTTTTTCTCTGGGCATGCTGCAAATACAATGGCAGTTGCAACTTTCTTGTTTTGGGTTTTAAGACGCTATTTTAAATATATAGGTTTCTTATTCTTATGGCCTTTAATCTTCGCTTATAGCCGAATTTATTTAGGATTGCATTTCCCAGGCGATATTCTTGCTGGATATTTCTTTGGAGCACTTTTCGGATCGCTTATTTATTTAGTGTATAGAAAATTGAAACCGCAATATTTTCCGGGATAGAGTTTTTTGAAAGGGGCTAAGGTTCTGAGTTGCTAAGATTCTAAGATTTTTTTTGACAATGTTTTCCTTGGAGATGCACTGCAGTGCGTCTAACATTAAATTAGAAAATTTTTAAATTATAATAAAAAACCTCCAGTATAAGCTGGAGGTTTTTTGTTTTTATATATTTTTAATTTTGAAAAACCGTTTTCTCGCTCCATTCAAGTCCAGCTGGAAGTTGTTTTTTGCTGAATTCAATATGAATAACTCTTCTTCTTTCGTTATTTGTAGTTTTGTTAGAGGCATGAAAAAGTAGGGGTTTCATAATCATTATACCGCCTTTTTCGACTTCACAAATTGTTTCTTTTTCATTTTCAAAATCCAGATTCTCAATTCGAATTATTCCTTTCGAATGTGAGTTATTAATAACTTTCAAAGCACCATTGTCTTTAGTTGTTTTATCAATATGAATTCTGATGGTGAAATTGTCTTCTAAAATTTCTGTCGGAGGCTGAACCGCAAACTGATTCTGTTTTAAAGTCCAATTCTCAAAATTCTCAATTTCAATTTTTTTGTCAACCGAAATAGTCAAATCCTGATGATAGGCTACAAACCAATTTGATTTTTCAGGTTTATCAAAATATATAGATTTAGTTATGAAATAACCACTTCCAAAATTAGACTCGATAATTTCTTTTAAATTTTCATTAAAAATAAAATCTAAAGTTTCAGGTATTTCTTTGTGAAATTGTCTGATGGCAAATAAATCTTGTGACTTTCTGAAAGTTGCATTTTTAGAATCGCTTTCAGTTGCATTTTCAATTAATGTGATTAACTGTTCAATCTCATTTTCAGTAAAAACATTATTAATTATTGAGAATCCTTCAGAGTTTATTTCGGTACTATGATTCATGTTTAAAAAAGTTCTTGAATTGCTTCTAGCTTTAGCTAGAGGTTTTTTTATTGGGAAATAGAAAAGGCTTTAGCCGAATTATCGATTCTTTGATTTGGCTAAAGCCTCTAAATATTTATTTGATTTTGTTCCTCCAACTAAAGCTGGAGGCAATTCATTAGATTTCTTTACAGTACTCTTGAAACCGTCAATCCATCGCGAATTGGCAATAAAACCGTTTCAACTCTCGGATCATCTTTCAAAAGCTGATTGTATTCTAAAAGTACTTTTGTGCTAACATCATTTGGATGAACTGGCTCCAAAATCTTCCCGCTCCATAAAACATTATCAGATAAAATGATTCCGCCTTTATTCATTTTTGGAACAATCATTTCCCAGTAATTTAGGTAGTTTTCTTTATCTGCATCAATAAAAACCAAATCAAATTTTACATCTAAATCTGGAATAATATTTACAGCCTCTCCTAAATGCTGAAAAATTTGTTTTCCCCAAGGTGAAGCATCAAAATACTTTCGTTGAAAATCAACCAATTCTTCTTTGATATCAATGGTATGCAATTGTCCATTTTCCTGCATTCCTTCGCATAAACATAAAGCAGCGTAACCAGTATAAGTTCCAATCTCTAAAATATTTACAGGACGAATTAATTTAGAAAGCATGCTCAAAACGCGTCCTTGAAAATGACCGCTTAACATTCTCGGTAAAAGTATTTTTTGATAGGTTTCTTTATTGAGTTTTGCTAATAATTCTGGTTCGTTTTCAGAATGCTGTTCGATATAATCTTCTAATTCTTGTGATATAAAATGCATGTTGTAGTATCTTGTAATTTCAGAGACAAAAATACAAAAAATATTGGCGAACTATTTAGCATAAAAAAACCATCCGACGTGGCGGATGGTTTCTAGTTATTAGCTTTTAATTTTTTTATTTTTTTAAAGCCTCATTTACTTCTTTAGCTGTTTTTACAGTTCCGTCTTTGGCAGCTTTAGCAGCATTTTCAACTTTTTCTGCTCCTTTTTTGGTAGCATCTTTTACGTCTTCAGCTGCTTTTTTAGTAGCGTCTTTTACATCTTGAGCTGCTGTTTCTGTTGCATCTTTTGCTTTAGTTGCAGCACTTTCTGCTTTGCTTACTGCGCTATCTTTTACTTCTTCGATATCAGACGTTAGAGAATCTACTTTGTTGCCAAGAGTCAATTCATCTTCAGCTGGTTTGTTTTCTTTTTTCTCGCATGATTGAACTGCGAATGCTAATAATGCGATAACAGCTAAACTTAAAATTTGTTTTTTCATAATTTCAATTTTTTTTAGGTTGATAAAACTTAAAGGTTAAATGGCTGAAAAATAAAAATACAAATTTTAAAATGATTGAGCTCTTTGTAAGATTATTTTTCTTTCGAGAGCAAGACAATTCTTATGCCAAAAAAAGTCAATTTTGAAATGAGACGATAATTTTTTTTTAATTTTTATATAAGCTGAAATTGATAATAATATCGTCTTTCACTTTTATCAATCCGGCCATCTTAACTGGAGCTTCCAATTCAATATCAGAGAATTTTAAATTCAGTGTTCCCTGAATTTTATCATCAGAATTGTATAAGACAAAATCTTTGTATTTGAGCGTTTTATCAGTAATGTAAAAGTTGAGTCTGCATTTGTAATTTTTACCGTCTCTTTTGATATCGGTAATGCTTACTGTACTGTTTGGAAATTTTTTCACTTTTACGGTTCCTTGCAAATCCTTTGTCATTATTTTGTTGCCACAATCAAAGTTTGACATTTTAATATCAGTATTGAACGTGTTCTTTTTTGTGCAATTTACATAAACCGTATCCTTTATATTAAAGGTGTTAGAGCAATTATATTTGCCAACTGTAGATAGTCCTGTGATTTCTATTTTAATTTTATTTATCACCACAGCATTATCTTCTGGCAAAAAAGTGGGTTTAGCACTTCCTAGTATAAAGAATATTGCTAAACCCATAATTAATATTTGAAATCTCGTGTTCATTTTATTTTTTATTAGAACGAAATGGTTGCTTCGAATACTAAACCATTAAATTTACCGCCATAAAAGTTATTTAGATTTCCAGTAGCAGGATCTCCAGTAAATTGAGAGTAATTTTTATAGTTTTGATTAACGTAGTTTAATTTAGCTAAGATATTTTTAGTCATAAACCAGCCAGCACTTGCTTCAAATTTATCTACGGTAACTTCTTTAGCATCGGCATTAGATAATTTTCCAGATACGGTGTTGTATTTTCCACCGATATAGAATTGTTCTGTTTTTCCAAATCTGTAAATAAGCTCTGAAGCGTATTGATTAGCAGTACGTTTATCGTCAGAACCTGCTTTATCTCCTCCTGAAGCTAATTCGATAGTTCCAAAAAATTCAAGTCCTTTATATTTTACAAAAGGGTTAATCATGTAAGTAGTAGCCCAGTTTTTGAAATTAGGATTGAATGTTGCTTCAGGCGTAGATGTTTTACTAAAAGTAGTTGCAACATCAGTCGTAGTTGTAGAAATAACATTACCATTAGCATCGGTCTTAGTGATGGTATTTTTATAAGCGTTATTATTCAATATACCCCAATAACCAAATCCTGATCTATTAGCAGAATATATGTTTGCATTTCCAAGATTTGCGTTATGGTAAAGAGAACCAGTTAATCTTACTCTCAAATCTTTATTAAGTTGTTTATCATAACCCAATTTTGCTAAGATTGAAGGGCTGTGCGTTGTGTTAGTGTTTGGTCCAGAAGTGTAAAAAACTTCTTCGTTACTTTGATTTAAATTACCATTTGTAACACCTAACATACTTACCAATCCATTTCTGTTATAGTAAACCTCCATACCCATTTCTGTAGTAAATGCATTCATGATATTATTCCCAACAAATGCATTTCGGATTGTATTACCATTATCAGAAGCTCTAAAGTGCGCATCACCAAAATTGTTCTCCATTTGCCCAATTTTAATTGTAGCATATTTCATAACATCAGCCAAGAAATCTTTTTTAATGAAGTCTAATTTGTCAATTTGTAAGTATCCGCCTTTTACATAAGAATCATTGTGATGTCTAGAAGCTAGATACACATCTAGATTTACTCTTACTCCATCAAACAATTGAGCGCCAATGTACATATCTGCAGCAGGTAGCGTAAAATTGTTTTCAGTATTCATTAAACGATATCCTGTAATTGTTCTAGTTGTAGTCCCAGTAGGTGTTGTAGTAACAGTAGTAGAATTAGCAGATTGATCGTTGAATGAATTTGTTGCTTGGAAATCCATGTTGAAAGCACCACCAAGATCAATGCTTAGGCCTTTAAATTCTCGGTTGTCTTTTTGTACGTCGAAAACGTTAATACCGTCTTTGCTTCTAGAAATTTGGTTTTGCATATTTCCAAAGCTAACTTGTGCCTCAACAGCGAACGTACTTATTAATGTAATAAATAGGATATAAATCTTCTTCATGGCAATTATAAATTAAAGTTTAAATTAAATTTTAAGGTTAGGTCTTGTCCGGTTTTAATAGTTCCAAGCATTGCGGTTGGTGACTTCATTCCGAATTCTGCAAAAGTGATTTTATTTGTTCCTTGAAGGTTTAAACCATCTTTAGTAACAGTTGTTTTTACAGTTGTTTTATACACTTTGCTTACTCCTGCGATCGTGTAAGTTCCTGTAAGTTCCCAAGTTGTTTCGTTTACTTTTTCGGCAGATTTTAAGACATATTTAATGTTTTTGTTTTTATCTGTTTTTAAAGTCTCGTAAGCTACTTTATCCATACTTTTTTTCTCGCTTTTTACAGTTTCTGCTGGCAGCGTTATGATTAATGCTTCGATATCGCTTAATTTTCCGTTAGCAATATTTAAGGAAGCAGTTCCAGTTCCAGAAGCAGATTTCATTTCCCAGTCATGTAGCGTTGAAGTTCCAGCAACAGAAAAAGTTGATTTGTCTAAAGTGTATGATTTTTGTGCGGTAGCAATTGTAGTTATTCCTAAAAATGCTGTAACAATTGCAAAAAGTTTAATTGTATTTGTTTTCATGTTAGTCATGTTTTTTATTTTAAAAAATAAGTTAATGTGTCGGCCAGTTTCTATTTAGTACTAAGAATGTTGTTTTAACTTGTATCAAAGGTCTTCCTATAAATCAGGGAAATACATGATAAAAATCATTGTTAAAATTTTATTAAATAGGTATTTAATAACTACAACGTTTTCATTTTTTACAAAATCGATCACTACGATAAAAAAGAGCGTTGTATTTTATTAAATTTTTAAATTTTAAGATTTTGGAAGTAAGAATTTCAATTCTGATTTAGCGGATTTTTAACACTGAAGAAAAGTGTATCAGCTTAAAATAATATTGAAAATCACCGTTAAATCTTTACCCGCTTTTACTACACCAAGTGCAGCTTTTGGAGGTGTCATTTCAAAATCGCCAAAAGTAATTTGGTTAGAACCCTGAAGAATAAAAGTTCCATTGGAAATTGTTATCCTTACTTGAGTAGTAAATTCTTTGCTTACACCCGCAATAGTATATACACCAGTTAAGTTCCAAGTTGTTTCGTCTACTTTTACAGCAGATTTTAAAACATATTCAATATTTTGATGGTTTTCAGTATCGAGAGCTTCATAAGCAACTTTGTCCATACTGGTTTTGTACCTTTTTAAGCTTTCGGCTAATAAAGAAATGTTTAAGCTGTTAATTCCTGCTAGTTTAGAATCTTTAATAGTTAAGTTAGCTGTGCCAGTTCCTTCTGTAGATTTCATTACCCAATCATGCACGGTAGAAGTGCCAGCGACTTCAAAAGTGGAATTTGCAGTTACATTGTAAGTTCTTTGTGCATTTATTTGTAAAGAAGCTGTTGTAAAAATTACAGTTAATAGGATTGATTTGATTGTTTTCATTTTTAATAATGTATAGGTTAATTTTAATCGGGAGGAGTTCGATGAAGTGGTTGCGAACTGACCTTATTTCTTAGATCAAAATTATTGAGCACATTAACCAAAAGGAATGATAAAAATCATGGCTAAAGTTTTATTAAATTTTTATAGTAATGAATGAATGGCTGAATCAAGCTAAATCTAGAAACTTTTGAAGCGTTATTCTAAGTGTAAATATTTGTTTATTATTAAGTTGAGAGGATTTTCAAAAAAACAAAAGAAGAGTCTTTTTTGAAGTAGGTTTTAAGAATGTATTTAAAATGCTAAGAAAAATGACAAAAGTGATTAACTTTGCAGCATGCAAATGGAGAAAAAAGACATACGCGCTTTATCAAAAGATCAGCTTCGTGATTTTTTTGTTGAAAATGGAGATAAAGCTTTTCGCGGAAATCAAGTTTATGAGTGGTTGTGGAGTAAAGGTGCTCACAGTTTTGAGGATATGACAAATGTGGCAAAGACTACAAGGTCTATGCTTGAAAACAACTTTGTAATCAATCATATTAAGGTTGATACGATGCAAAAGAGTAGCGACGGAACTGTAAAAAATGCCGTTAGACTTCATGACGGACTAGTAGTTGAATCTGTTTTAATTCCGACAGAGACTAGAACAACAGCTTGTGTGTCGAGTCAAGTTGGGTGCAGTTTAGATTGTAATTTCTGTGCGACAGCAAGATTAAAAAGAATGCGAAATCTAGAACCTGGCGAAATCTACGATCAGGTTTTGGCTATTGATAAAGAAAGTCGTCTGTATTATAATCATCCGCTTTCTAATATTGTTTTTATGGGAATGGGTGAGCCTTTAATGAATTATAACAATGTCATTAAAGCAATCGATATGATCACTTCAGAAGAAGGTTTGGGAATGTCTCCAAAACGTATTATGGTTTCTACTTCCGGAATTCCGAAAATGATCAAAAAAATGGCGGATGACGATGTGAAGTTCAAATTAGCAGTTTCTCTACATTCTGCAATTGATGAAACTCGTGCGCGAATTATGCCTTTCAGTAAAAATTTCCCTTTAAAAGATTTACGTGAAGCATTGGAATATTGGTACAGAAAAACCAAAAGCAAAGTTTCATATGAATATGTAGTTTGGAAAGGAATTAACGACGACAAAGCTTCTGTTGATGCCTTGGTAAAATTCTGTAAATATGTTCCTTGCAAAGTCAATTTAATTGAATACAACCCAATTGATGATGGAGAATTTCAGCAAGCTTCAGAAGAATCAATTATGGCATACATAAAAGCCTTAGAAAATATTGGAGTAGTAGTAAAAGTGAGAAGAAGCCGAGGAAAAGATATCGACGCCGCTTGCGGACAATTAGCCAATAAAGAAGCAGAATAAAAATTTGCCAAAATATTCCGTTAGGAATATTTCGTGGAAAAAAAATAATTGCAAAATATACTCCGCTAGGAGTATCTCGTCGGTAGAAAAAAAAATATTCGTCAAAGATTTTATGTCCCTTCGGGACATTTGAATATTAACCAAATAAAAAAAGCATTAAAAACGAGAAATAATTCTTGTTCTTAATGCTTTTTTGCTGGGCAAAAAGGATGTTATTTTTTCAAATCTATTTCTTCTGTAACTCCGTCTTTTGTTACTTTAGCAAGTGTGTCGCATTCTCCGTTACCATAATCAATAGTTGCTTTGGCTTCATTTTTAGTAATAGAAACAATTCCTTTTACTGCAAAAGATTTTCTGCAAGATGCATTAAATTCTAAAGGAGTCGTAATTTCTGCAGAAAAAGTATCTCCATTCGGGAAAGTTGTTGTACCACTTCCAGTTACTACAAAAGCATTATCATCCCAATCAAACCAAGTGTCATATCCAGAAGTCATTTCTTTTACAAGAGTTCCTTTTCTGGTATAAACACCACCATCATCAAAAGTGATTGTTAAATCTATTGAAGCTGTCGAAACCGGATGCGCTGTTACCAATATATTAGTTTCCTTAATTGTTCGCACAATACTTTTACTTCCTTGAATTTTTTTGCCATTGTGATAAAATCCGTCAAAAGTGTAACTTATAGTTTGTGTAGAAGAGGTAAAATCATTTGAAAAAGAAACAACCATTTTTCCTTTTACCGTATTTCCGTTGTTTAATGTACAGCCTTCAACACCAAAATCTACCGTTTTAGTCCAAGTATTATTGGTTAAAACCGTTGTAATTGTAGCACAACTTGGCAAGAAATTCTTGATTGGTCCGCCAGGTTTTGAATTTACATTTACTTGTGCGCTAAATTGATCTTCAGCAATATTTGTAACATCTTCAACAGA
Source organism: Flavobacterium notoginsengisoli (assembly GCF_014207905.1). Classification (GTDB taxonomy): domain Bacteria; phylum Bacteroidota; class Bacteroidia; order Flavobacteriales; family Flavobacteriaceae; genus Flavobacterium; species Flavobacterium notoginsengisoli_A. The sequence continues at coordinate 1,457,153 of NZ_JACHLB010000001.1, forward strand.
AGCGTCGATTTTAGAATTGGTTATAATTTCTGCGTTTGTAATCGCTTTTCCAGATCCGTCATTTGTTTTTTCATCAGAACTACAGCTAATGAAAAAAGACATTGTAATAAAAGTGCCAATTAATAAAAATTTTGTTTTCATAAATAAATAGTTTGGGTTATTTTTTTAATTAATGAATTCAAATCAGTATTAGTTAGAACTATTTTTGGTGTTTTTTCAGGTTAGAACATAAATTATTTAAATCCTAACCTAAAATACACAACGTAATTTTATTTAAAATAGTATATTTGGTGTTTAAATGAATATTACATCTCAAATAAAGCAGCCTATTTTTAACGAAATGGAACTTTTCGAAAAAAAGTTCCATGAATCGATGACTTCAAAGGTTGCATTACTAAACCGAATCACTTATTATATCGTAAACCGCAAGGGAAAACAAATGCGTCCGATGTTTGTTTTTCTTACTGCAAAAATGGTTTCTGGCGGAACTGTAAACGAAAGAACGTATCGCGGAGCTTCGGTTATCGAGTTAATCCATACTGCAACTTTAGTACACGATGATGTGGTTGACGACAGTAATCGCCGTCGCGGATTTTTCTCAATCAATGCACTTTGGAAAAATAAAATTGCTGTTTTAGTTGGAGATTATTTATTGTCAAAAGGTTTATTGCTTTCTATAGATAATGGCGATTTCGATTTATTGAGAATTATTTCTGTTGCCGTTCGCGAAATGAGCGAAGGAGAATTGCTTCAAATCGAAAAAGCAAGAAGATTAGATATTACCGAAGATGTTTACTACGAAATCATCAGAAAGAAAACGGCAACGCTTATTGCAGCTTGTTGTGCGCTTGGCGCGAAAGCCGTAATCGAAGATGATATTCAGGTAGAAAACATGCGTAAATTCGGTGAATTAATCGGAATGGCATTTCAAATCAAAGACGATTTATTTGATTACAGCGAAGAAGCCATCGGAAAACCAACCGGAATAGATATTAAAGAGCAAAAGATGACTTTGCCTTTAATTCACGTTTTAAATACTTGTACTCCGCAAGAAAAAAAGTGGTTGATAAACTCCATCAAAAACCACAACAAAGACAAAAAACGCGTAAAAGAAGTTATTGCTTTTGTAAAAAACAATAATGGTTTGGCTTACGCTGAAAATAAAATGGTCGAATTCCAACAGGAAGCACTTTCTCTTCTTGAAAATTACCCAGATTCTGAGTTCAAAGCGGCGCTTACTTTAATGGTAAACTACGTTATTGAAAGAAAAAAATAATTTCTTTAATTAAATAATTAGAAAATTTGTCAATTAGATAATTGATTTACTTTGTTGTAAATCAACTATCTGTTTCTATATTGTTGGAATTTGGAATTTTTTTATTGAAATTTTTCAAACCTCATGCAACCATTTCAAATCGACAATCGTCTATGCTAATAGAAGTCTGTTTCTAAAACCAAAAACCAAAGCTTATTAATGAAAATTATTTCGTTACATCAAGAAGAAACCAAAATCATAAAGTTGGCTGTCGAAAATAATCGTCAGGCACAGCAGCAGATTTACGGTAAGTATTCTTCAAAAATGTTAAGTGTATGTCGTCAATATATAAAGGACATTCAATTGGCAGAAGATGTGATGATAACGGCTTTCATGAAAGTGTTTACGAATTTAAAAAACTTTGAACACAAAGGAAGTTTTGAAGGCTGGATCCGCCGAATTATGGTTAATGAATGCATTTCTTATTTAAGAGTTCAGAAAAAAGTAAAATTTGCCGAAGATGAATTTTTTGTCGAGGAAAGTTTTAATGAAATCGACAGCCAGTTTACAGTAGAACAAATTCAGTATTTAATTGATGCTTTGCCAGATGGCTACAAAATGGTTTTCAATTTATACGCAATTGAAGGATACAAACACAATGAAATTGCGAAGATGTTAGGAATTAATGAAGGAACATCAAAATCGCAATTATCGCACGCTAGAAAAATGCTCCAAACACAAATTACTATTTTAAAAAGACAAGATAATGGAACCGAATAATTTTGAAAAGGATTTCCGTGAAAAACTAAACGAACGCAAAATTGAACCAAGTAACAAAGCCTGGGATCGATTGGACGCGATGTTGAGTGTGGCAGAGGAAAAGAAACCTAAGAAAAATAGAAAATGGCTGTACATCGCAGCAAGTTTCATTGGGTTTTTATTGGTTGGAACAATTTTTTTCAACCAAAATAAAAATGTGGTTAAAACGCCAGAAACGGTAGTTGTTGATAAAGAAATTGAAAAAGATTCGGTTACAGGACCAATTTTGAACACTACAGATTCAGTAAAAACGGAAGTTGCTATTTCTGAAAAACCTTCAGAAGTGATTTCAAATAAAGTAGAAAAAGCGAATCCCGAAGCTTCGGGACAAATCTCAAATAAAACCATTAAAAATGAATCAAATCAAATAGCGGAGTCTTCAATCATCATCAAAAACAATCAAGAAAAACAATCAGTAAACAATCAAAGTGCAATTGCAGAAAATCCTAAAAAGGATAATGTTGATCAGTTATTGCAAACAGCAGAAAATAAAGTTTTAGTAGAAAGCGGAGTTAAAAAAACAAAAATTAAAATCAATGCCAACGAACTGCTGAACCAAGTTGACGGAGAACTAGAACTTTCTTTTAGAGAAAAAATGATTGCAAAAGTGAACAAAAATTTTCAAGATGTTAAAGTCGCTTTGTCAAACAGAAATCAGCAAGAAAAGAATCAAGACAATTAACAATTAACAATTAACAATTAACAATTAACAATTATCAATTTACCATTAATCATCATCAAATATTTTAAATCAATCAATCATGAAAAATTTTACCATTTATCTCGTAATCTTAGTCTTCTTATTTGTCAGTAAGGTTTTAGGTCAAGAAACATTTGAATCTGAAACAAAAAGAATCGCCAATAAAATCGAGAAAATTACGAAAGAAGAAAAAGAAGCTTTAAAAGAAGAAGTTGAAGCGGTAAACGTTCAGTTATCTGAAGGAAAAATTACGCAGGAGCAGGCAGAAAAGCGTAAAAAAGAATTGGCAGAGGCAAGAGCTGTAGTTATGGAAGAAAAAATAACTCTGGCTCAAAATGAACTAAATGATTTGGTTCAGAAAAAAGTAGACGGCAAAATAAAAGAGGATTCATCGAAAGTATATAAAATAAGCTGGAAGGTTGTTAAACATCATAAAGATTCTATTCGTGGCGAAAGGAGAACAACTTCTCAGTTCGTATTTGCAATGGGATTAAATAATATAATGACTGACGGAAAACTTCAAGATTCAAATTATCGTTTTATGGGGTCGCATTTTTACGAATGGGGTTTTACATACAATTCGAGATTAATGAAAAACGATAATTTACTACATGCTAAATACGGTCTTTCGTTAATGTACAATAATATTCGTCCGACAGATAATAGGAGTTTTGTAGTAGATGGTGATCAAACTAATTTGGAAGTAAATCCAGTGCATTTAACAGAATCTCGTTTTAGAAATGTGTATTTGGTTGCGCCCGTGCATTTGGAATTCGATTTTACAAGACCGACAGAAAAAGATGGTGTAAAATATTTTAAAACTCATAAAAGTTTCCGTTTCGGAATTGGAGGTTATGCAGGAGTTAATGTAAAGTCAAAACAGATTTTAAAATTTGAAGAAGACGATTTAAAATACAAAACCACAATAAAAGGCGATTACAATGTAAATAATTTTGTTTACGGTCTGAGTTCTTATATCGGCTACAGAGAATTGAGTTTGTACTTTAAATATGATTTGAACCCATTGTTTCAGAATAATCTAGTAAAAGAGAATAACGTTTCGTTAGGACTTAGAGTAGATTTAAACTAAAATACTGGTCGTTTAGTTAGTGAAAAAAGCATCTCTTTTGAGATGCTTTTTTGATTTAAAATGATTAAAATTCCAACAAGATTTACGTATTTTTGCAAGCTCTCAACTTTTAAAATTTAAAACATTTTGATTTCACAAAATACCATTGATTCTGTTTTTGAAACTGCTCGAGTAGAGGAGGTTATTGGCGATTTCGTGAATTTAAAGCGTGCAGGAAGTAATTTTAAAGGTTTAAGTCCATTCTCAGATGAGCGTTCGCCTTCGTTTATGGTTTCTCCTGCAAAAGGAATCTGGAAAGATTTTAGTACAGGAAAAGGAGGAAACTCTGTTAAATTTTTAATGGAGCATTCACAGTTTACTTATCCAGAAGCCATTCGATATTTAGCCAAAAAATATAATATCGAAATAGAAGAAACGGAGCAAACGGAAGCCGAAAAAGCAAATACAGATATTCGCGAAAGTATGTATTTGGTTTCTGAATTTGCTGCCAAATATTTTCAAGATGTTTTGGTTAATTCTGAAGAAGGAAAAGCAATTGGTTTGTCTTATTTTAAAGAAAGAGGATTTACGAATGAAACCATTAAAAAATTCAATTTAGGATATTCTCCCGAAACTTGGGATGCTTTGACAAAAGAAGCATTAGGAAAAGGCTATAAATTAGAATTTTTAGAAAGTACAGGTTTAACAATCGCGAGAGAAGATCGTCCATTTGATCGATTTAAAGGTCGTGTAATGTTTCCGATTCAAAGTATGTCGGGCCGTGTTTTAGGTTTTGGAGGACGTATTTTAACCAATGATAAAAAAGCAGCAAAATACCTGAATTCGCCAGAAAGTGATATTTACCATAAAAGTAAAGTCCTTTACGGAATTTATCATGCTAAACAATCCATCGCCAAACAAAACAATTGTTATTTGGTAGAAGGATATACCGATGTTATTCAGTTCAGTCAAGCTGGAATAGAGAATGTTGTGGCTTCTTCTGGAACGGCATTAACGCCAGATCAAATTCGTTTGATAAACCGTTTAACGCGAAATATTACAGTTCTTTTTGATGGAGATGCTGCAGGTTTGCGAGCTTCAATTCGTGGAATCGATTTGATTCTAGAAGAAGGAATGAATGTGAGAGTTTGTTCTTTTCCTGATGGAGAAGATCCAGATAGTTTTGCTAGAAAAAATTCTCATGAAGATTTAGTTGCTTATTTAGAAAACAACAGTAAAGATTTTATACAGTTTAAAGCGTCGATTTTAATGGGTGAAGCTAAAAATGATCCTATTAAAAAAGCAGACTTGATTCGTGATATGGTTACGAGTATTTCTAAAATACCAGATCGTATTCAGCGAGAGGTATATATACAGGAATGTGCTCGAATAATGGATATTTCCGAGCAGGTTCTAACAAGTACTTTAGCGCAATTGATTCAGAAAGATATTGCCGAAGCGAATAAAAAACAGAAACAAGAACAAAAACCTTTTGAAGTTCATAGAAATCAGCCTCCGCAAGCTGGAACTTTTTCGGGCGGAGATCCAGAAGATCCAAGAACTGGTCCGCCGGAAGGTTACGATTATCCGGGAGATTCGGGATATTCTCCGCAAGTACAAAATCAAAAAGTTGATATTTTATATGGTTTCGAAAGAAAAGTCATTGAGGTTTTACTTTTGTACGGAAATGTAGTAGAAGATTTTGAAGATGTTTTCTTGAAAGCAGATGAAGAAGGAAATGTAAAAGAAGTTTCGGAAAAAAGACAATACAAAGTATTCCAAAAAATATATTTAAGTCTTCAGGAAGATGAGATAGAGTTATCGAATGTTTTATTTCAGAATATTTACACGAATCTTATTGATTTTTATAATCAGAATGAGACTTTTAGTTTAGACAAATATTTGATGCATTTAGAGCCTGAATTTGCTCAAGAAGTAACGAATATATTAATGGAAGATGAAAGATTGACCATACATAATTGGGAAGGGCAGAATATTTTTCCAAAACAAAAAAGTGAAACGATTGAGCAGAATGTTTCAGAGACCATATTTGCTATGAGATGGTATTTGGTGTCTTCGATCATTGCAGAATTAAAGAATTCTCTTTTAACAGATCCGCAAGAAGATAATTCAGAAGTTTTGAGTATGGTTATAGATTACTCCAAATTGTTGAATAATTTTTCTAAGAAATTGGGGCGTGTAGTTGTACCGTATCACTAAAAAGGAAAAAACTCTATCTAATCTGAATAAATCAAAAAAGATAGAGTTTTTATAGTTTCTCGAATTTCTTAAAGATTAAGATTTTCGAATTGTAATTAAATAATTTCTAAAGTCTTCGCTTTGTTAACTAAGTCAACTAAATTAGTAACGTTTAATTTAGTTAATAATCTCAATTTGTAAGTACTGATCGTTTTTTCGTTCAGATTTAAGATTTTAGAGATTTCATTGTTTTTCTTACCATCACTTAAATAACGTAAAACCTCGATTTCACGGTTAGAAAGTTTTCTGTACAGACGCTCGCTTTTGCTTTGTTTCGCAATAAGTGCCATGTTTTTGCGTACTGTTTCGTTGATGATAATTTTTCCTTCGTGTACTTTAATAATAGAATGACCTAATGTTTCAAGTTTTTCTGTTTTGTGTACATACCCAGAAACTCCTGCTTTAATTGCGTTTGGAGCGTACATTTGCTCAGCAAGATCACTAAAAATAACAATTTTTGTTTTTGGGAAATTTTTCAAGATTGATTTGATTTCGAAGATACTCGAAAGACCTTCTAATTCTAAATCTAATATTAGAATGTCGATTTCCTTCGTTTGAAGAATATCTCTAACCATTGAAAAATTGCCGACGTTGGCAACAATTGAAATTTGATCGTGGTCTTTGAAGTAAGACTTAACGCCAAAGTGCGTAACAGGATGATTGTCTGCTAGACATACTTTAATCATAATTTTTACCTTTTTTAGAATTGTTCATGTTTTTGGAGCTGTAAAATTAATAAATAAATTCTGTAGTTTATAGCTGACAAATGTTAAAAAAAATTATTTTAACTTTTCGGGTATATTACAAACTGGAATTGGATCCATTTTGTGCTTATTGTTGGTGTTTAATCGTTTATAAATTTCAAATACAGATTTTTCTCTCCCTTCAAAGTCAGCTACCGTCTTTCCTGACTCCGCAGCTAACATTGCCCATTCTAATTCGTCATAACTTGCTCCTAATTGATCCTCATCTGTACGGTTGTCTCCAAATAATCCATCTGTAGGTGCAGCTGTTAAAATTGATTGCGGAATTTGCAAAAATTCTCCTAAAGCATATACATCCGATTTCATTAAATCAGCAATTGGACTTAAATCGACTCCTCCATCTCCATATTTAGTGTAAAAACCTACGCCAAAATCTTCAACCTTATTTCCTGTTCCGGCAACTAATAAACCATGAATTCCTGCTAAGTAATATAAAGAAGTCATTCTGATACGCGCACGAGTGTTGGCCAATGCTAAATTTACTTTTGCTTCATCATCAGTTTTTGGTACAGCACTTTTAAAAGATTCAAAAACAGCTGTTAAATCGGTTTGAACTTCAGAAACATTTGAGAATCGGCTTTTTAATTGCGAAATATGTTCTTTAGCTCTATTTACTTGACTTTCTGCCTGATGAATAGGCATTTCGACACATAAAACTTTCAGTCCTGTCTGCGCACATAAAGTTGAAGTTACTGCAGAATCTACACCTCCGGAAATTCCAATTACAAAACCGTTTACTTTTGCCTTGTTAGCGTAGTCTTTTAGCCACTCTACAATATGCGTATTTACTTTTTCTGTCTGAATTGTGCTTTTTTTAGCCATAATAGTTTAAGTTTTAAAGTACAGGGATGTATATTTGCAGAATTATTTTTAGTATGCAATTACTTTAAATTCTGATAACACAAATCTAATTAAAATAAAATGAAAATTTATCGCTTTGCAGTGGTTCTATGCCTGTTTTTTTTGTCCTGCAACCAAAAAAGTAAGGTCGAAAAAGCAGTAGAAGAAATCCCTGTTGATATTAAAGTAGAGCGTTTTGATAAGGTGTTTTTTGAAACTAAACCCCAAGACCTCGCGCAGGTAAAAAAACAATATCCGTTCTTTTTTCCTGCAGGTAATGATGATAATGTCTGGCTGCAAAAAATGAACGATCCAATTTGGAGAGAGGTTTATGATGAAGTACAAAAAAAGTACAGTAATTTTGAGCCAGTTCACAAAGAATTTGATGCGCTTTTTCAGCATGTAAAATATTATTTTCCTAAAACTAAAATTCCAAAGGTAATTACGGTAATTGGAGAAATGGACTATAACGCAAAAGCAATTTATGCAGACAGTCTTGTAATTGTGGCGCTGGAACTCTATTTAGGAAAAGAGCATAAGTTTTACGAGTTTCCAAATTACTTGAAACAAAACTTCGAAGAAAGACAGATTATGCCAGATGTGGTTTCTAGTTTTTCTTATCGTAATATTCCAGATTCTCCTGATAGAAGCCTAGTAGCGCAAATGGTTTTTGAAGGAAAACAGCTTTACGCAAAAGATTTACTGCTTCCAGATTATACCGATGCAGAAAAAATGGGCTACATGCCAGAACAAATAAAATGGTGCGAAGAAAATGAAGCTTATATCTGGAGGTATTTTATAGAAAATGAAATGCTTTATAGTGATGATCCTAAACTTAGAACACGATTTATGACACCAGCACCTTTTTCTAAATTCTTTTTAGAAATTGATAATGATTCTCCTGGCCGAATTGGAGCTTGGATTGGCTGGCAAATGGTGCGTGCTTACATGAAAAATAATAGCGAAGTTTCTTTAGCAGATTTATTTAAAACTGACGCAAAAGAGATTTTCGAAAAATCAAAATATAAACCTAAGAAATAATGGCAAATATAAACTCAGAGATTAAATTCAATATAGAATTAGATGAAAACCGTGTTCCAGAAAAACTAACTTGGAGCGCACAAGATGGAGGTGTTCAGGCTGAAGAAGCAAAAGCAATTATGTTGTCTATTTGGGACAGCAAAGCTAAAGAAACCATGCGTATCGATTTATGGACAAAAGATATGCCGGTAGACGAAATGAAAATTTTCTTTCACCAAACTTTAGTGGCAATGTCAGATACTTTTAAACGTGCAACAGACGACGAAAAAATGTCGGATACTATGAAAGATTTCTGTGACTACTTCGCAGAAAAATTAGAGCTTACAAAGTAAGAAGAAGCTTAAAAATCAATAAAAAAAGTCCCAAATTTCATCCTTAAAAGTGAGATTTGGGATTTTTGTATTTTATTTGCAATATCATCCCCAAAATTAATAACATGCTATTCCCTTTTCTGGTAAGTCTAGTCGGATTATTTTTTTTACTTGCCAATGCAATTAGGTTTTATATTACGTGCAAAAAAAGAGATGTGCTATATCGTATTGTTACAGCATATTTGGTTCTTTTGTTTTGTGTAGAATTATTATGCAACATTATTGGATTTCTCTATCCTAATTCCAATTTTTTTCTTTCGCATTATTACTTTATTTTTCAGTTTATATCGCTGAGTCTGTTTTTCTATAATTCTTTTGAAAATAAAATATTTAGGAAAATTATATTGGCAGTACTGATTTTGGTTTTACTGTTTTTAAGTATTCAGTATTATCTTATTCCGTCACTTTATTGGGAATTTAATTTGATTGAAATCGCGATAACTTCAATTCCTTTATTGCTTTATGCTTTTTATTATATCGTTTCGAATTTGAAAAATATTAAGCACGACTATTTCTATTTTTGCAACGGATTAATTATTTACTTAACAAGCAGTGCCAGTATTTTTTTGTCTGGAAATACAGATTCGGTAATCTTTACAGAACCATTTGTACTCGATTTGTGGTTTTTTAATTCTCTATTTTATATTCTTTATCAAGTTTTAATTTATAAAGAATGGAAAGCTTTAAATTTTAGACAAACAGCTAAAAAGAATTTTGAAAATAAAATGGCAGATTGATTTTGAAATTCCAATAAACAGAAAATCCCAAATTCCAATTATAAGGTTGGAATTTGGGATTTTTTTATTGAGATTTTCTATTTAAAACCCTGAGTTGTTTTTAAAAACTTCCTGATTTACTTCATCAATGTAAGATAGAACATCTTCTTTTCCTGTTGATTCTGTAGATGAGGTTACAAAATAATGTGGCATTTCTGCCCAATTGTTTGCGTACATTTGTTTTTTGTAGGCTGCAATATGAGAGTCTATTTTTGTTCGGCTTATTTTGTCGGCTTTGGTAAAAATAATGCAAAACGGAATTTCGCTTTCTCCCATATAAGACATAAATTCAATGTCAATTTTTTGAGCTTCGTGACGAATGTCAATTAAAACAAAGGCACAAACAAGCTGTTCTCTGTTTTCAAAATAATCGGTAATGAATTGCTGGAAAACAGATTTTGTTTTCTTTGAAACTTTAGCATATCCATAACCAGGTAAATCGACTAAAAACCAATTATTATTGATTTTAAAATGATTTATTAATTGTGTTTTTCCTGGTCTACTAGATGTTTTTGCTAAGTTTTTATTGTTGGTAAGCATATTAATCAAAGATGACTTACCAACATTAGATCGGCCTATAAACGCATATTCCGGCAAGAATTCAGTCGGGCATTTTGAAGCATCAGAATTACTGATAATAAATTCGGCGGTATTAATTTTCATGTCTTTTGTTTTTAAAACCTCCTTAAAAATCGAAAGTTTGTCACTATAATTTCTGCTCGGTGAGCCATTTTTCCAGAATTTCATTAAATTCATCTGGATGTTCCATCATAGCTGCGTGCCCACATTTGTCAATCCAATACAAGGTCGAATTTGGTAATAATTTATCAAATTCTTCGGCAACATTTGGTGGTGTTACAGAGTCATTTTTACCCCAAATAATGCAGGTTTCCACATCCATTTTTGGTAAATCTTTTGCCATATTATGACGAATTGCACTCTTTGCAATCGTCAAGGTTTTAATCAATTTGATACGGTCATTAGCGGTAGCGTAAACTTCATCAATTAATTCTGGAGTTGCGATTTTTGGATCATAAAACACATCTTCAGCTTTCTTTTTAATGTATTCGTAATCGCCTCTTCTTGGGTAGCTGTCGCCCATTGCGCTTTCGTAAAGTCCAGAACTTCCGGTAATTACAAGTCCGGCAACTTTTTCAGGATAAAGTTTTGTATGATACAAAGCAATATGTCCTCCAAGAGAATTTCCTAAAAGAATTACTTTGTCAAAACCTTTAAAAGTGATAAAGTCTTTTACGTATTTCGCAAAACTTTTTACGTTCGTTTTTAAAATGCTTTGTGTGTATATTGGCAAATCCGGAATAACAACTTTATATCCTTTTGTCGGGAAATATTGTGCTACACCATCAAAGTTACTAAGACCTCCCATTAATCCATGCAGAATAACAATTGGAGTTCCTTCTCCAGCTTCAAAATAGCTGTATTTGCCTTCTTTTTTATAGTGTTTGTCCATCTAATCTAATGCCAATTTCAATTTCGACAAATATAGGGTTAAATAAATAAAAATGAATTTTTGCTACTGTTTTTTAACGACAATATTTACGTTTCTTTTATAAAAGTCTAAAAATCAGTAATTAATGCGCTATTTGTTAAATTAATAGAATGTTAAGAAATCTGAAGAATAATCAATTTTTTAAGAAAATTAGGGCATTATTTTTTTGAATGATTAACGTATTTATTAATCTGTTAATTAATAGTTAAGATATTGATTGATTGGTAATTATGAGAAGTGGTAGCAAAGTGGTTAAACTTATTAACAAAGTGGTATAAAGTGGTAAAATGTGGTATTTTTTTTTATATTTTTGCTGTATAACATGTTAACTAGTTTTTTTTGAACACAATTGTTGGAACATATGAATGTAAAGTCGATGCTAAAGGAAGGCTAATGATGCCTGCGCCTTTAAAAAAGCAATTGACGGCTTCTCTTCAAAGCGGATTCGTTTTGAAGCGTTCTGTTTTTCAGCAGTGTTTAGAATTATATCCTATGGAAGAATGGGATTTGATGATGAAAAAAATCAACAAGCTTAATCGCTTTGTAAAAAAGAACAACGATTTCATTAGAAGATTTACGGCTGGTGTTAAAGTGGTTGAGGTTGATGCATTAGGAAGATTGTTGGTGCCAAAAGATTTGGTAACGTTTGCAAGTATTTCTAAAGATGTAGTTTTTTCATCGGCGGTTAATATAGTAGAAATCTGGGATAAGGATTTATACGAAAAATCAATAAGCGGCGAAGATATGGATTTTGCAGATTTAGCCGAAGAAGTAATGGGAAATATTAATGACGACGAAGATGGAATATCATAATCCGGTTTTGCTTCATCCGACTGTAGATGGTTTAGATATTAAACCTGATGGTGTGTATGTAGATGTTACGTTTGGAGGCGGTGGTCATTCAAAGGAGATTTTAAGAAGATTAGGGCCAAACGGAAAGCTGTTTGCATTTGATCAAGACGAAGACGCGCTTGCAAATGCTTTGCCAGACGAAAGGTTTACATTAATAAATGAGAATTTTAGGTTCATAAAAAGATTTTTGCGTTTTCACGGAATAAAGGCAGTTGATGGAATCTTGGCAGATTTGGGAGTTTCATCGCATCAGTTTGATGTTCCGGAAAGAGGATTTTCTACAAGATTTGATGCCGAACTAGATATGCGGATGAGTCAAAAAAATGATTTAAATGCTTATCGGGTGGTTAACGAATATGAAGAACAGGATTTACGTCGTGTTTTTTTTGATTATGGGGAGTTGAAAAATGCACCAGTCTTGGCAAGAACAATCGTTGAAGCGAGGAGAGATTATCCAATTAAAACGACTGAAGAATTAAAAGAAGTTCTTAAAAGGTTTTTGCCAGAAAAAGTTCGAAATAAAGTATTGGCTCAGATTTATCAAGCAATCAGAATCGAAGTAAATCAGGAAATGGATGTTTTAAAAGAATTTATCGAGCAGTCGTTAGAGATTTTAAAGCCAGGAGGAAGATTCTCAGTAATATCCTATCATTCGTTAGAAGATCGATTGGTAAAAAGATTTATCAAAAACGGAATGTTTGAAGGAGAGCCAGAAAGAGATTTTTACGGAAATTTTTCAGTTCCATTTAAAACAATAGGAAAATTGATTGTTCCAGATGATGCAGAAATCAAAATAAATAATAGAGCAAGAAGTGCCAAATTAAGAGTTGCAGAAAAGCTATAATATATATTAAGGTATAGAAAAATGAAAAGCGGTGTATTTAGCATATTAAAAGCAAGATTTCTGATTCATGAAGATGCGGTAAAGAATTGGCGTTTTATTGTTTTCATAATAATACTCGCCATTTTGATGATTGCTAATACGCAACGATACGAACAAAAGGTTTTTGAAATTGCGAAGTTAAGTAATGAAACAAAAGAGTTAAGATCTGAATTTGTAGATCGACGCTCAGAATTGATGAAATTAAAAATGGAGTCAACTATCTCGGATAAAATGCTAGAAAAGCAAATTTTTCCATCGACAGTACCTCCAGTAAAAATAGAAGTAGAAAAAGAAGAAGAAAAAAGTTTCTTTAAAAGAATATGGCAGTAGAAGATAAACATATATCCTACAGAATTTACCTCGTAGCAGTTTTCATCTTTGTGATGGCAATTGCTATTGTCGTTAAATTAACCAATATTCAATGGGTTCAAGGAGATTATTACAGAAAGCTGGCAAAACAGCGTACTGTGAGAAACTTTGTAATTCCTGCAAACAAAGGAAATATTTATTCTGCAGATGGAAGTTTGCTGGCAACTTCAATTCCGAATTACGAGATTCGTTTTGATGCAAAGGCGCCAAAAACAGAAACGTTTGAAAAGTATGTGAAACCATTGTCAGATTCATTGGCAACAGTTTTAGATAAGCCGAGCAGTTATTTTCAAAAAGAATTAAGAAAAGCGCGTGAGAATAAAAACCGTTATTATTTAATCGCTCGTAAATTGAGTTATACAGAATATGTGAAAATAAAAAGCTTTCCATTATTCAGTTTAGGAGCTTTTAAAGGCGGAATTATAGTTGAGCAAGAAACGGTTAGAAAACATCCTATAGGTAAAATCGCTGAACGTACTATTGGTTATGACAAGATTGATCCAGCAACTGGAGTAGAAGTTGGAAAAGGAATTGAATGGGCTTTTAAAAACTATCTAAACGGGAAAGACGGTAAAATTCTAAAACAAAAAATTGCCAAAGGACAGTGGAAACCTATTCGTGATGTAAATGAAGTAGATCCAATTGATGGTTATGATGTCATTTCGACTATAGATGTTTTCATTCAAGATATTGCGCATCACGCTTTGTTAAAGCAATTAGAAGATTATGAAGCTGATCACGGTTGTGTGGTTGTTATGGAAACACAAACGGGCCATGTAAAAGCAATTTCAAATTTAGGAAGAGCAGAAGACGGTTCGTATTATGAAACAACAAATTACGCAATTGCAGAATCTCATGAGCCAGGATCGACTTTTAAATTAGTCGATTTGATGGCGATTTTAGAAGATAAAGTAGCAGATACTAGTACGGTTTATGATAGTCACGGTGGTGTTGTTAAATATTATGGAAGATCTGTACGTGATTCGCATAATGGCGGTTACGGAAAAGTTTCTTTAGCTCGAGGCTTCGAACTTTCATCAAATACAGTAATGGTTCAGGCGGTTTATGAAGGTTATAAAAATAATCCTTCAAAATTTGTTAATCATATTAATAGCTACGGATTGAATAAAACTTTAGGGTTGCATTTTAAAGGAGAAGGAAGACCTTATATTCCGCAACCTGGTGATAAACATTGGTCTGGAACTACACTTCCGTGGATGGCTTTTGGATATAATGTTTCGGTAACGCCAATGCAAACTTTAGCATTTTACAATTCAGTTGCTAATAATGGTGTAATGGTAAAACCACAGTTTGTTTCGGAGATAAAAGAATGGAATAAAACCATTAAAAAGTTTGATACAGAAGTAATAAATCCAAGTGTATGTTCTCCAGAAACATTAAAAAAAGTAAAAGCAGTTTTGCTTAATGTGGTAAAAAAGGGAACAGGTTCTAAGTTGTATTCGAAAGATTTTTCGATGGCAGGGAAAACAGGAACGGCTCAGATGAATTATGGAGGAAAAGAAGGAAAATCAGCTTTATATTATGCGTCTTCATTTGTGGGGTATTTTCCAGCTGACCATCCAAAATACTCTTGTATTGTGGTTGTTCATAAACCAAATACAGCAAAAAACAATTATTACGGAGCAGATGTGGCTGGACCGGTTTTTAAAAGAATCGCTCAAAAGATTTTTACAGATGCGCCTTCGACGAATAAAATAAAACAGCTTGATTCTAAAATTGCGAAACAAGAAAACAGTTATGATAAATACGATTTAGAATCTCGTAAAAAAACAAATCAAATTCCTGATTTAAAAGGAATGCCAGGAATGGATGCAGTGGCTTTGCTTGAAAATCTTAATGTTAAGATCAAGGTTAAAGTTATTGGTGTTGGCAAAGTAAAGAAGCAATCTATTCAGGCGGGAGAAACTATAATTAAAAATTCAACTATAGTATTAGAATTATCGTGAAAATACTAAAAGACATATTATATAAAGTAGCTATTGAATCTGCAAAAGGTTCAACAGATGTTGCTATTTCTAAAATTGAGTTTGATTCACGTAAAGTAGAAGCAAATGATGTTTTTGTGGCAATTAGAGGTTCGCTTTCAGATGGGCATGATTATATAGAGAAAGCAATTCAGTTGGGAGCAAAAGCGATTATCTGTGATACGCTTCCAGAAAATATAGCTAGTGAAGTAACTTATATTCAAGTAAAAGATACCAACACGGCATTGGCTTTTATGGCAGCTAATTATTTTGAAGATCCTTCTGCAAAACTAAAATTAGTTGGTGTAACGGGTACAAACGGTAAAACAACAATTGCATCATTATTATTTCAGTTGTTTCAAAAAGCAGGTTTTAAAGTTGGGTTATTATCAACTGTAAAAATTGTAGTAGATAAAACAGAATATCCAGCAACGCATACAACACCAGATTCTTTGACTATTAATCATTATCTGAATGAAATGATTGAAGCTGGAGTTACGCATTGCTTTATGGAAGTTAGTTCGCACGGAATTCACCAAAAACGTACAGAAGCTTTGCATTTTGTAGGCGGAATTTTTACGAATCTTTCTCACGATCATTTAGATTACCATCCAACATTTGCTGAATATAGAGATGTTAAAAAATCATTTTTTGACTCGCTTCCAAAATCAGCATTTGTGTTGTCTAATATTGATGATAAAAATGGTTCTGTAATGTTGCAGAATACGGTTGCTAAAAAACTGACTTACGCTTTAAAATCGTATGCAGATTATAGAGCGCAGATTTTAGAAAGTCAATTGTCTGGATTATTGTTGAAAATTAATGACAATGAAGTTTGGGTAAAACTGATTGGTACTTTCAACGCATACAATGTTTTAGCGATTTATGGGACGGCTGTAGAGCTTGGAATTGATAGTCTTGAAGCGTTGCGTTTGTTGTCTGATTTAGAAAGTGTTTCGGGTCGTTTTCAGTATATCGTTTCAGATGGAGGAATTACTGCTGTTGTAGATTATGCACATACACCAGATGCTTTAGAAAATGTTCTAAAAACGATTAATGATATCCGTACTAAAAACGAACAATTGATCACTGTAGTAGGTTGCGGAGGAAATCGAGACAAAACGAAACGTCCGATTATGGCGAAGATGGCTACAGATTTAAGTGATAAAGCAGTTTTAACTTCTGATAATCCGAGAAATGAAGATCCAGAGGTTATTCTAGATGAAATGGAGCAGGGAGTTGAGCCTCAGAATTACAAAAAAATGCTGCGAATTACAGATAGAAAACAGGCGATTAAAACCGCTTGTCAATTAGCTCAGTCTAAGGATATCATTCTAATTGCAGGAAAAGGACACGAGACCTATCAGGAAGTAAATGGTGTTCGCCATCATTTTGATGATATGGAGACGGTAAAAGAAATTTTAGAACAATTAAACAAATAACAAAATAGAAATTCCAAATTCCAAGATCAATTCATAGTTAGAATTTGGGATTTTAAAAAGTGGAATTTCATTCAAAATTGGAATTTAAAAAAATAAAGAAATATGCTGTACTATTTATTTGAATATTTTGACAAGACATTGGATCTTCCTGGAACAGGAGTTTTCCAATATATCACATTTAGATCAGCTTTAGCATTTATGCTTTCACTGCTTTTATCAACTATTTATGGTAAAAGAGTGATTAACTTTTTGCGCCGTCAGCAAGTTGGAGAAACAGTTCGTGAGCTTGGTCTGGCAGGTCAGAATGAAAAAGCAGGAACGCCAACAATGGGTGGATTAATTATCATCTTTGCTACATTGGTTCCGGTTTTGTTATTCGCAAGATTACATAATATTTATATCGTATTGCTTATTGTAACTACGCTATGGATGGGAACTATCGGTTTTGTGGATGATTATATCAAAATATTCAAAAAAGATAAACAAGGATTAAAAGGAATTTTTAAAGTAATTGGTCAAGTTGGTTTGGGAATCATCGTTGGAGCAGTTCTTTATTTCAATCCTGCAGTTACAGTAAGAACAGATACAGGTCGTACAGATGTTTTTAGAACAGCAACAAATACTACAGTTGTACTTCCTGCTCCAGTTGAAGAGAAATCTACAGCAACAACAATTCCCTTCGTAAAAAACAACGAATTTGATTATGCTGAAGTATTGTCTTTTATGGGAGATGGATATGAAAAATGGGCTTGGCTAATATTTATTCCCGTAGTAATTTTTATTATCACAGCAGTTTCGAACGGAGCAAATTTGACAGATGGAATTGACGGACTCGCAGCAGGAACCTCGGCAATCTCTGTCCTCGCACTCGGAATATTTACGTTTGTCTCTGGTAATATCATTTTCTCGAATTATTTGAACATTATGTATATCCCGAATTCGGGAGAAATGACGGTCTTTATATCAGCCTTTGTTGGAGCACTGATTGGTTTTCTTTGGTATAATTCTTATCCGGCATCGGTTTTTATGGGAGATACTGGTAGTTTGACAATTGGAGGAATCATTGCAGTTTTAGCAATTGCAGTTCGAAAAGAAATATTGATTGTTTTGTTCTGTGGAATTTTCTTAGCAGAAAGCGCTTCAGTAGTTATACAAGTATTTTATTTTAAATACACGAAGAAACGTTTTGGTGAAGGAAGAAGAATCTTTTTGATGGCGCCTCTTCATCATCATTATCAGAAAAAAGGATATCACGAAAGTAAAATAGTAACTCGTTTCTGGATTGTCGCCGTAATGTTAGCCATTTTGTCAATCATCACCCTAAAATTAAGATAAATGAGATTAGTGGTTTTAGGTGGAGGAGAAAGCGGAGTAGGAACCGCAATCCTCGGGAAGAAACAAGGATACGAGGTTTTTGTGTCTGATTTCGGAAAGATAAAAGAGAGTTATAAAGAAGTTCTTATCATTAATAAAATTCCTTGGGAAGAAGAGCAGCATACAGAAGATTTAATTCTAAATGCTGATGTAGTGATGAAAAGCCCAGGAATTCCGGATAAGTCTCCAATAGTAAAAAAGCTAATTGCGGCTGGAGTAAAAGTGATTTCGGAAATTGAATTTGCAATTCCTTTTACAGAAGCAATGACAATCGGAATTACTGGAAGCAATGGTAAAACAACCACAACCATGTTAACACATCATCTGCTGAAATATGCTGGTTTGAATGTTGGTCTTGGAGGGAATATTGGAAAAAGTTTTGCCTGGCAAGTTGCAGAAAATAAATATGATGTTTACGTTCTTGAATTAAGCAGTTTTCAGTTAGACGGAATTATAAATTACAGGCCAGATATTGCCATCATAACGAATATTAGTCCTGATCATTTAGATCGATATGAATATAAGTATGAAAATTATATCAATTCGAAATTTCGAATAACAATGAACCAAACAGAAAGCGATTATCTTATCTACGATGCAGATGATGAAGCGAGTACAGAATGGTTAAAAAAGAACAAAACAAAAGCAAAATTAATTCCTTTTTCATTGACAAAATCATTCGATGAAGGGGCTTCTATAAATAACAACAAAATGGAAATTAAGATCAACCAAGAAGAGTTTACAATGGACACAGAACACATTGCGTTAGAAGGAAAACATAATATGAAAAACGCAATGGCAGCAAGCTCTGTAGCGAAATTGATGCAAATTAGAAATGCAACAATCCGCGAAAGTTTATCTAATTTTCAAGGTGTTGAGCACCGTTTAGAAAAAGTACTTAAAATTCAGAATGTACAATATATCAACGATTCAAAAGCGACAAATGTAAACGCTACTTTCTTTGCTTTAGATAGCATGAACGTTCCAACAGTTTGGATTGTTGGAGGTGTTGATAAAGGAAACGATTACAACGAATTAATGTCTTTAGTTCGTGAGAAAGTAAAAGCGATTATCTGTTTAGGAATTGATAACCGTAAGATTATTGATGCTTTTGGAAATGTTGTTGATATTATGGTTGAAGTTAACAATATGAACGATGCTGTAAAAACAGCTCAAAGATTAACAGAAAAAGGTGATGCTGTTTTATTGTCTCCAGCCTGCGCAAGTTTCGATTTATTCGAAAATTACGAAGACAGAGGAAAACAATTTAAACAAGCGGTACACAATTTATAATTTTAGATTTCAGAGTTTAGATTTTAGATTTTTTCTAAGCTTTGAATTTAAAAATTAGTAATATAAGTTCTTTTGATAATGACGACGGATGAAATGAAGTTGAGAACAAAAAAGTTCTCTTTAATGATAATTGAATTGGCAGAGAAAATGCCTAATACAAATGTGATTAGGTCAATTACTAATCAGATAGTTAGAAGTGGAACATCTGTTGGGGCAAATTATAGAGCTGTTTGTAGAGCTAGAAGTGATAAAGAATTTATAGCCAAAATGAATATCGTTTTAGAGGAAGCTGATGAAACTTTATTTTGGCTAGAAATTATAAAAGAAAAAATGTGGATTGCAAAATCTGAATTAGAAACAATTTGGAAAGAAGGAAATGAGTTAACAGCCATTTTTGTAAGCAGTTTAAAGACAGTAAATAACAGAATCAATAATAAAAATTAGTATAAAAGTTTAGTTGAGAAAAAATCTAAAATCTAAACTCTAAAATCTGAAATATGAAGGAGCTAGTAAACAAACTAAAAGGAGATAGGGTAATATGGTCATTCGTGGCTCTATTGGCGCTGTTTTCGTTTATGCCTGTTTTTAGTGCGAGTAGTAACTTGGCTTATATTGGCCACGGAACGGGAAATACTTTGGGGTATTTGTTAAAACATCTGGCTCATATTTGTATTGGTTTCTTGATTATTTATTGGGTTCATAAAGTACCGTATCATTATTTCAGAGCGATTTCAAAAATTGCACTGCCTATAGTTTGGTTTTTATTGCTTTACACTTTATTGAAAGGAACTGTAATTGCAGGAGCAAATGCAAGTCGTTGGATTCAGGTGCCTTTTATTGGAATTACATTTCAAACATCAACATTAGCATCGATTGTTCTTTTTATTTATGTAGCGCGATATTTATCGAAAACTAAAGAAGAAAATGAGCCTTTTCAGACTTCGTTGATTCAGCTTTGGATTCCAGTATTTATCACATTAATGCTGATTTTACCTGCAAACTTTTCGACCACAGCGTTGATTTTTGCAATGGTTTTAATGTTAACGTTCATTGGAAAATATCCTTTAAAATATATTGGATTTATTATTGGTTCAGGAATAGCGATGCTGGCATTTTTCCTTTTGGTTGCAAAAGCTTTTCCAGATTCAAGATTCTTTAGCAGGGTTTCTACTTGGGAAAGTCGTATTACAAACTTTACAACAGATAAGCCAGACGAAGACGATTATCAGATAGAGAAAGCGAAAATTGCAATTGCTTCTGGAAAATTGGGAGGTTTAGGGCCTGGAAAAAGTGTTCAGAAAAATTTCTTGCCACAATCTTCTTCCGATTTTATTTATGCGATTATTGTCGAAGAATACGGTTTGGTTGGTGGAATTTCAATTGTAATTCTGTATTTATTGCTTTTGTTTCGATTTGTAATTGCTTCGCATAAAGCGCCAACCTTATTCGGTAAATTGGTTGTAGTTGGAGTAGGGTTTCCAATGATATTTCAAGCCATGATTAATATGGCGGTTGCTGTTGAATTATTGCCTGTAACAGGACAGACACTACCCTTAATAAGTAGTGGGGGAAGTTCGATCTGGATGACTTGTTTAGGACTTGGAATTATCATCAGTGTGACGAAAAAAGAAGAAGAAATTGCGGAGGAGAAAGCAGAAAAAGCAAAAAGAAAAGAAGCTTTACAGCGATTGATTGATAAAGAATTGGCAGAAGACGATGTGATTCCTGAAGAAATATATGCTGAAGAACCAGTTTATTCAATAGAAGATAATTCAAGGAATCCAATGAATGCAGTTTTGAATAAATAAAGTTAAAATATAATAAAATTTAAAAAAGTTGTAATTTTTATAAAGATGACAAAGTATAAATTCATACTTAGCGGAGGAGGAACGGGAGGACATATCTATCCTGCCATTGCGATTGCGAACGAATTAAAATTACAATTTCCTGATGCAGAATTTCTATTTGTAGGTGCCAAAGACAAAATGGAAATGCAAAAAGTGCCTCAGGCAGGTTACGAAATAAAAGGCCTTTGGATTGCAGGTTTGCAACGAAAATTGACTTTACAAAACTTAATGTTTCCGCTTAAACTGGCAAGCAGTTTATTGGAATCAAAAAGGATAATTAAAAAATTCAAGCCAAATGTGGTAATTGGAACGGGCGGTTTTGCCAGTGGACCATTATTGCAAGCGGCTGGTTCGGCAGGAATTCCGACAGTGGTTCAGGAGCAGAATTCATTTCCTGGAATTACAAATAAATTGTTAAGCAAAAAAGCAAATGCAATTTGTGTGGCTTATCAGAATTTAGAGCGATTTTTTCCAAAAGAGAAAATTGTTTTGACAGGTAATCCGGTTCGTCAAGATTTAATTGATATTGATAGTAAACGAGATGAAGCAATTGCTTTTTATGAATTAGATCCGAACAAAAAAACACTTTTGGTTTTAGGAGGAAGTTTAGGAGCTAGAAGAATCAATCAGTTAATTGAAAAAGAGTTGCAAAATTTTCTTTCGCAAGATGTTCAGGTAATCTGGCAATGCGGAAAATTATATTTTGAAGAATATAAAAAATACAATCAGTCAAATGTAAAAGTGGTTGATTTTATTGAAAGAATGGATTTTGTTTACGCAGCATCAGATGTAATTATTTCGCGAGCGGGAGCTTCGTCGGTATCGGAATTATGTATTGTTGGAAAACCAGTAATTTTTATTCCGTCTCCAAATGTGGCCGAAGATCATCAAACAAAAAATGCGCAGGCAATTGTTGATGCTAAAGGCGCAATTTTGTTGAAAGAATCTGAACTTAACGAGCAGTTTAGTATTGTTTTTGAAGCGTTGCTGAAAGATGAAGGAAAACAAAAGCAATTAAGTGCGAATATTAAAAAATTAGCAATGCCAAAAGCAACTCAGGCTATTGTTGCTGAGATTGTAAAGCTTATTAAGCGGTAAGCTATAGGCAGTAAGCTTTAAGCTTTTGTATATGGCCTAAAGTAAAAAAGAATCAAATAATAAAGACAAAGGTAGAAAGGCCTAAAGCTTACTGCCTATAGCTTAAAGCAAATAAAAGCAAATAAAAAATGAATTTAAATCAAATACAAAACGTTTATTTTATTGGTATCGGAGGAATCGGAATGAGTGCTCTGGCTCGTTATTTCAAATTTATTGGAAAACAAGTTTCAGGTTACGACAAAACGCCTTCAATGCTAACTAATGAATTGATTGAAAGTGGTATTGATATTCATTTTGAGGATGATATAAACTTAATTCCAAAAGATTATTATGTTGAGAATACATTGGTTATTTACACGCCAGCTGTTCCAAAAACACATTCAGAGTGGAATTATTTTATAGAAAGACATTACGAGGTTAAAAAACGTGCAGAAGTTCTAGGAATTATTAGTAGAGATACATTTTGTTTTGCCGTTGCAGGAACTCACGGAAAAACAACAACATCTAGTATTTTAGGCCATATTTTATTTCAAAGTGGAGCTGATGTTACGGCTTTCATAGGTGGAATTGTAGAAAATTATAATTCAAATTTAATTGGAAGCGGAAAAACAGTAACGGTTGTAGAAGCAGATGAATTTGATAGATCGTTTTTGCATTTGCGTCCAGATATTGCTTGCGTGACTTCTATGGATGCTGATCACTTGGATATATATGGGACTAGCGATGCAATTCAGGCCTCTTTTAGAGAATTTGCTTCAAAAGTAGAGGATAAAAATAATCTCTTCATTACAAAAGAATTGCCTTTAGAGGGTGTTCAATGTGCTGTAAATGAAGATGCTGTATTTAAGGCTTTCAACGTTCGTATTGAGGATGGGGCTTATGTTTTTGATGTGCAGACGCCATCAGAGATTATGAAGGATTTACGTTTCGGATTGCCTGGAAGACACAATTTAATGAATGGATTGATGGCTATTGCAATGGCTAAGACATTCGGCACCCCGACCGATTCTATTGCAAAAGCCATTGCTTCATTCAACGGAATTAGAAGACGTTTTTCATATCAGATTAAGAGTGAAAATTTAGTTTATATTGATGATTACGCACATCATCCAACAGAAATTAATGCTGTTCATCAAGCAGTTAGAGAGTTGTATCCGGGACGTAAAGTTTTGGCAATTTTCCAGCCGCATTTATTCAGCAGAACTAGAGATTTTGTTGACGGATTTGCTGAAAGCTTATCGCAATTTGATGAAGTGTTTTTGATGGATATTTACCCTGCAAGAGAGCTTCCGATGGAAGGAGTGACTTCTGAGTGGCTTTTGGGTAAAATGACAAATACGAACAAAAAAATTGTTGCAAAAGAAGATTTATTAGGTGAAATCAAAGCCAGTGATGCGCCTATAATTGTAACAATTGGAGCTGGTGATCTGGGAGAAATGGTTCCGTCAATAAAAAAGGTTTTAAATGAAAATATTTAATTGGACAAATATTCGATTAGTACTCATTATTGGACTTGTTCTTTTTCTATATTCTTTCGCTCAGCATCGAAATGGAGATAGAAAATTGAAAAAATCTATGGTCGTTTTTGTAGGAGAAAATACGCTTTTTGTTAAGCCCGAAACGGTTAATAAATTGTTGATAGAAAATAAAAGAGACGCTTCCAGTATTAGAAAAGATGAAGTAGATTTGAATAAGATAGAGAAAACCCTCGATACACAAGAGATGATTGAAAAGTCAAATGTTTTTGTAAGTATCGATGGAGTTCTAAAAGCAGTAGTAAAACAGAAGACGCCCATAGCAAGAGTTTATGAAGGCGGTTCTTCTTTTTATATTGATTACGAGGGTAATAAAATGCCTTTGTCTGACAATTTCACTGCGAGAGTTCCTCTTGTTTCAGGGGCAATTAATGAAAAAAATAACGAAGATTTAGCCGCTTTATTTCGCACAATTTATGACGATGCGTTTTTGAAAAAAAACATCATTGCTATAGAGATTATGCCGAATGGAAGCCTAAAAATGTTTAACCGTAACTATGATTACTTTATAGATTTCGGAAGAACAATGAATGTTGATAAGAAATTTAAAAACTATAAAGCGTTTTTTCAAAAAGCAGTTTTAGATAGTTCGTTATACAAATACAAAAAGATTGACCTTAGGTTTACGGAACAAGTAGTTTGCACTAAATAATAGAAAATGGAAAAAGATAATATTGCAGTAGGTCTAGATATTGGAACAACCAAAATCGTTGCCATGATTGGCAAGAAAAATGAGTATGGTAAGTTGGAGATTTTGGGCATTGGTAAATCCAAAAGTTTGGGTGTTGCCAGAGGAGTAGTAAACAACATTACGCAGACGATTCAGTCTATACAACAGGCTATAATCGAAGCAGAAAATAATTCTGGATACAAAATTAAAGATGTGGTTGTGGGTATTGCCGGACAGCACATCAGAAGTATTCAGCATACGGATTACATTAGCAGAAATAATCCCGAAGAAGTAATTGGTGAAAATGATATTCAGCTTCTAATCGATCAGGTAAATAAACTAGCGATGTTACCAGGAGAAGAAATCATTCACGTTTTACCTCAGGAGTTTAAAATCGACGGACAGTCTGAAATTAAAGAGCCAATTGGAATGTATGGCGGAAGATTAGAATCTAGTTTTCACGTTGTAGTTGGTCAGGCATCTTCAATCAGAAATGTTGGGAGATGTATTCAGAGTTCAGGAATTGAATTGTCTGGATTAACATTAGAACCATTAGCTTCGGCAGATGCTGTTTTAAGTCAAGAAGAAAAAGAAGCTGGTGTTGCGCTTATCGATATCGGTGGTGGAACAACGGATTTAGCTATTTTCAAAGATGGTATCATTCGTCATACAGCTGTAATTCCTTTCGGAGGAAATGTGATTACAGATGATATCAAAGAAGGATGTTCAATTATCGAAAAACAAGCTGAGCTTTTAAAAATAAAATTCGGATCTGCTTGGCCAGGAGAGAATAAAGACAATGAAATTGTTTCTATTCCTGGTTTAAGAGGAAGAGAGCCAAA
The DNA here is from genome assembly GCF_014207905.1 of Flavobacterium notoginsengisoli. Taxonomy (GTDB): domain Bacteria; phylum Bacteroidota; class Bacteroidia; order Flavobacteriales; family Flavobacteriaceae; genus Flavobacterium; species Flavobacterium notoginsengisoli_A. Next base: position 1,482,747 of record NZ_JACHLB010000001.1, read on the forward strand.
AGAGATTTCACTAAAAAATCTTTCTAAAATTATTCACGCAAGAGTAGTGGAAATTGTAGAACAGGTTTTTGCAGAAATTAAAGCATATGGTCACGAAGATCCTCGTAAAAAGCTAATTGCCGGAATTGTTTTAACTGGTGGAGGTGCACAATTAAAGCACATCAAACAATTGGTTGAATACATTACCGGAATGGATACCAGAATTGGTTATCCAAACGAGCATTTGGCAGGAAACTCAGGAGAAGAAATTTCTAGTCCGTTATTTGCAACAGCAGTTGGATTGGTAATGAACAGTATCGAAAATAGTTCGCAAAGTGCTGTTAGAATGGAATTGGTTAATGAACAGCCAAAAGTTGTTTATAGAAACGCCCCTCCAGTACAACGATACGAAGTTGAGGAAAATTACGTTGAGAAAGTAGAAACGATTGAAGAAGATAGAGAACTTGTAAGTCAGAAAGCTTCTAAAGACGAATCTACAGAAACCAAAATAAGGAGATCATTTTTTGATCGTTATGTCGACAAAATCAAAGAGTTTTTAGACAACGCAGAATAAATAGAATAACAAGAGAAGGATATTACTTTTTGCCCCAAGTCAAGAAGTAAAAAATGTACTAAATAAGAATTTCAAAAACCAAAAAGATGATGAGCAACTCAGAATTTGGAAGTATTTCATTTGATTTACCAAAAAATCAATCAAATGTAATCAAAGTCATAGGTGTTGGTGGAGGCGGTAGTAACGCAATCAACCACATGTTTAAGCAAGGTATTAAAGGCGTAGATTTTATCGTTTGTAATACCGATTCGCAAGCGCTTCAAAATAGTTCAGTGCCAAATAAAATCCAATTAGGAGTTAATTTGACTGAAGGATTAGGAGCAGGAGCAAACCCTGATGTTGGTCAGCAGTCTGCTATCGAAAGTATTTCTGATATCGAAAAGATGTTGGATAGAAATACGAAGATGGTATTTATTACTGCTGGTATGGGTGGAGGAACTGGAACTGGTGCAGCTCCGGTAATTGCTCAATTAGCTAAAGAAAGAGAAATATTAACTGTTGGTATCGTGACGATTCCTTTTCAATTTGAAGGGAAAGTACGTCAGGAGCAAGCGATTATTGGAATCGAGAAATTGCGTAAGCAGGTAGATTCTTTAATTGTAATCAACAACAATAAATTAAGAGAAGTATACGGAAATCTTGGTTTCAAAGCTGGATTCTCGAAAGCGGATGAAGTTTTAGCAACTGCCTCTAGAGGTATTGCTGAAGTAATTACGCACCACTATACTCAAAATATCGATTTACGTGATGCAAAAACTGTTTTATCAAACAGTGGAACTGCGATCATGGGATCTTCTGTGGCAGCAGGTGAAAACAGAGCAAAAGATGCAATTATCTCAGCTTTAGATTCTCCGTTGTTAAACGATAATAAAATTACAGGTGCCAAAAACGTATTGTTGCTTATCGTTTCTGGAACTAATGAGATTACTCTTGACGAAATTGGAGAAATCAACGATCACATTCAAGCTGAGGCTGGTTATAATGCAAATATTATCATGGGAGTTGGTGAAGACGAAACTCTTGGTGAAGCAATTGCAGTAACTATTATTGCTACAGGTTTTGATGTAGAACAACAAAATGAAATTGTAAATACAGAACCTAAAAAAATCATTCATACGTTGGAAGATGAGCAAAGAAGTGTTCATAATTTGACGAACAGGCCACTTTCTTCTTTCGACTTAACAGTTGATACACCAACAGCAAAGGTTGAAGATAAAGTTGTTTTTGATTTAACGGATGATGAAGATGAAACATTTGCTCCAACTCCGGTTCAAGCTGTTGCTCCAGCAATCAATCAGGAAGAATTGGTAGTAATGTCTGAGTTCATCAAAAATCTAGATGTAACTTTCGAAATTGTTTCGCCAATTACAGATATCGATTTTACAATTTCTGCACCAGAAGTACCTGTTCAGCAAATGCAACAGCCAGTACAACAGCAAAGAGTATTTGAAAAAGAAGAACAAACAACTTTTTCTTTTGATCTTCCTTTGTTTAAACAAGAGCCTATAAAAAGAGAGCCTGTTGTAGAAGATAATAGAGTTTTATTCGAATTGACAAATGAAACTCGTGAAATCAAAGTTAATGATCCTGTGCAGTTTGTACCTGTAACAGAGGTTTCAGATAACGGAGTTGTGAGATATTCTCTAGAAGAATATATGGAAGTAGAAAACGATTTATTGGCTTCTAAACCAGTTGAAAAAGTGGTTGAAGATGTTGTTCCAGAAGAATTAAATATCACTTTGAAACCAAGAGTTGATTTTGCTAGCCAACCAGATTTCTCTACAACTTCTGAGGTTTCTCCTTTAGAATTAACTATTGAAGAAACATTACGTTTGAGAGCTGAAGAAAGAAGAAAGAAACTAAAAGAGTTTAACTATAAATTCCATAATAATGTTTCTAGAATAGACGAGCTGGAAAAAGAACCAGCTTACAAAAGATTAGGAATTGACTTGTCTAATTCGCAATCAAATAATGCAAATTCTAGAATTTCTGTTGGAACAGACAGTAATAATGATTTACAAATACGTTCTAACAATTCATTTTTGCACGATAACGTAGATTAATTTTTAGCATCATAATAATAGATGACCCGAAAATTGGATTTAATTTTCGGGTTATTTTTTTTATCTTCGCACAGAATTTCAAAATTTGACTTTTAAAATAGTATTTTAAAGACAATATTGTCGCCCTGAGCGTAGTCGAAGGGCTTCTCGTTGGAAAGGGCTTCGACTCCGCTCAGCCTGACAGACTATACTATTAGTCGAACAAACAAATTATTATAATCAATTAATAGGCATTAGCTTATTTAAAATAAAACATAAACATGAGTTTACAAGCACAAATCATGGACGAAATTAAAACCGCCATGAAAGCAAAAGATACTGTTGCTTTAGAAGCTTTAAGAGCAGTAAAATCTGAATTATTATTAGCTTCAACAGCTTCAGGTTCTAAAGAAGAATTATCAGAAGACGAAGAAATTAAATTGCTTCAAAGATTAGTTAAAACTCGTAAAGAGAGCGCAAGAATCTTTACAGAACAAAACCGTCCTGATTTAGCAGAACCAGAATTGGCTCAAGTTGCTGTAATCGAGAAGTTTTTACCAGCTCAATTAAGTGAAGAAGAAGTAGAAGCTGTAATCGCAAAAATCATTGCTGAAACAGGAGCTTCAGGAATTGCTTCAATGGGTAAAGTAATGGGATTAGCTTCTGCTCAATTGGGTGGAACTGCTGAAGGAAAAACCATTTCTACAATTGTAAAGAAATTATTATCATAAAATTCCAAATTAAAAATCTCAATATTTAAATTCCAAATTCCAATACTAAAATTGGAATTTGGTCCCGAGGCTTCGGGATAAAAATTTGGAATTTAATATTTTGACCTCGTAGTTCAACTGGATAGAATATCAGATTTCGGCTCTGAGGGTTGGGGGTTCGAACCCCTCCGGGGTCACTAAAAAAAGCTTGAAAATATTGATTTTCAGGCTTTTTTTGTATCATTAAAAAATGAATTCTAATTAAAAAGAAAAAGTAATTATTATGAATTAGGGTAGTGTGATTTAAAGACGAGTGAGTGTGTAAGTTTCGATAAACGGTCTGACGAATTTAGAGACAGATTTATTTTTAAAACAAAATTCTATTTTTTTTACATATTCAAAAGGTTAAGAGATATAAACATAAAAAATATTAGATGGATAGCATATTAAATTGGTTTGGTCGATTTAAATCGGATTCAATAGAAAAGAAAATATCACAGATTAATTTTAAAGATGAAAACTTTAAAAAAATGATACTTGATTTAAATATAGCATCTGTTACATCAATTACAGAGCTTAATTGTGAAGGTCATGATTTGACTTGTATCGATGAAATTAAGTATTTTCCCAATCTAGAAGTACTAATTATAGATTCTTATGATTTAGAAAAACTAGATTTGACTTTTAATGAAAAATTAAAAATAATTACCATTGAAAGAAGTGAGCATCTTACAGAAATTGATTTTTCAAAAAATATAGCGCTTGAAGTTTTAAAACTAGATAATCTGCTGCTGGAAAATTTAGATTTAAAAGCAAACTTAAATCTAAGACAATTATTTTTGGATGGATTAAATGAGCTAGATGATATAGATTTAAGTTTAAATATAAATCTTGAAGAATTACATATTGGTCATATGTTAATCTCAGCCAGGGTAAATGAGAATAACAAAATGCTTAAAAAAATCTATTGCTCATATGGCGGTCATTGCATCTGGTATGAAAATGGATTAGCCGAATTAGAAGATCTTACATTAGAAAATGTAGAAATAGATTCGTTAGATGTTACAAGATTTCCAAAATTAAAGAAATTGGATATAACTTGGAATCAAATATCCGAAATAAACCTTTCTCAAAATATTCTGTTAGAAGAATTACGTATTACTGATAATGCCTTCTCAAGTATTAATCTTGAAAAAAATATTAACTTAAAATATCTTCATTTAGGTGGAGATACGGAGCCTGAGTCTTTAGAAAAAATTAATCATACTCATTTAGATTTAACACATAATACCCAATTACTTGAGTTGTTTATTAGTTCAAGTGGTTTGTCAAAAGTTGATTTGTCCAATAATTCGTTGCTTGAAAGACTTTATATTGATGAAAATCCAATAATATTAATTGATTTGTCAAAAAACATTTTGCTTAATGATTTAAGTATAAAAAATACATTGTTGGAAAGCATCAATCTTTCAGAAAACAAGAAACTGGGAAGACTTGAATTAGAAAATAATAAATTGAAATCTGTCGAGCTTTCTAATGATATTGCTATTCTGGATTTAAGTCTATCTGATGATATGCTTGATGATAAAACAATAAATGAACTACTTAAAAGAGGTTTTATTTAATGAATTAGTGATAACTCAAGACTAATCAATAGTTCAAATCACAAAATTAGGCATCATTTAAAATCTTTAAATCTTCTAACAAGTGGTTCGAATTCTGTATCGTCAGGGTCACTATAAAATAAAAAAAGCCTGAGAATCTACATTCTCAGGCTTTTTTTATTCAGTTTTTGTAATAATGCAAACACCATTTATTCCTAAAATGCCATATTTTTTATAAGCTTTTAAGCCGCGAATTACTTCGCTTTTGAATTTAGGGTCTTCAGCATTTTCCATTATAAATTTTGCTACATTTTTATTTCCTTTTGGTAATTTTTCTATTAAACCATAACCGTTTGTAATCCCTCTATCAACTATATACTTTTTACTGTTAATTATTGTGATAGATTTACGTCTTATATAATTTCTATTGAGAATTTTTCTATCGACATATACAGTTCCATTGCTTTTATCAACAAGTTCTTTTTTGTTTTTAGCTAAATATATTCTTTTGTTTTCCAAATAGTCTAGATTATATATTTTTAGATTGTTTTGTTCTACATCAGTTAAGTTTCCAATTTCAATTGTTAAGATTCCATTTTCTTTGAAATACTTTCTTTTAAAACTAAAGATTTTACTTCCGTGAGTTGGTATATTTTGAAATTCAGCTATTGAATCATTTAAAAATCTAATAATATGTTCTCTTGGATTTTCCGATGAGAATGAAGTATAAAAGGTATTCGAATCCTGTGAGTAAGAATTCAAAGTTGATAAAACGATAAAAAAAAGAATTTTCTTCATTTCAGATTTTGAAAATACCAATATTTAAAGGAAATTTTTGTTGGAATCCCATCAAGGATTTTTTTGCATCAATTATTTTAAATTAGCCCTAAACAGTCTAAATACAAAACCATTTTCAAATTATGCATAACTTCCTCGTCTTGCCAAACGTTGTTGTTTTCAAGAATATTATTAATCGGGGTTATTGCCGTCTTCAAGCCCTTTTTCAATTAGTTTTTGATTTTCTTTAGTTTTAAGTGTTGGACTTGGATTGTTTTCCAAAGTAAGAGCAGTCCAATAGCGAACCGATGAACTCTGATGTTTAAGCAGAGATAGCATTATATCAATACTTGCATTATCAGTTCTGCCATTCAAAGCCCTTACAAGTTCTCCAAGTGAGTCTTTGTCTTTTGTCTTTTTCAATGCTGTTTGCAAGTTTTCCAAAATTTCATCACTTGCTAATAAAGGCTGTTCAAATGCAAAAAAATAATAATTTTCAGGTTTAGGATTGTTCTCGATTATTGACAGCCATAGCTTCAAGTTATCAATGTTTTTTGAATTGAATAGGGCTTCTAAAACATCTTCATCCATTTTGTTTTTATCCACTAAAGAAATCAAATATTTTCTGTCTTTTTGAGTTGGACTATTTGCGAGAGCTTCTAGAGAAATTCTTTTTGTTTTTTCATTTTCAATCAGAGGTTTGAGTAATTCCAAAAGATTTCCCATTTGTAATTCTTTAACTGTATATATGGCATAACCTTTTAAATTAATATCCCAAGTTGCAACTGCGTCTTTTACAATTTTTTCTGTTTGAAAATTGTTGGCTGTTTTAGAAAGACTTTGAATGGCGAGGACTTTTGCCTTATTATTATCTAAATTTATTTTTCGATAAGCAGTTTGTTTAATTGAGTCTTTGTCCAATTGCATATACATTGGAAACATATGTGCATCCCCAAAGTCTTCATTTTTCACCAGAAAATCAAATAATTCATCAGTATGGTTCGTTTTCAAACTTAATAAAGCCATTCCTGACCAAATTAAATTTCCTTTTTCTTTTTCCGTTTTTATTTTTCCTAAAAGAGTGTTTTCCTTGGATTTGTCATTTGTTGATGCAATTAATAAATAGGCGAGAATTCGATTGTATGAATTTTGGGAATTCAATAAATTATCAATGTTTGATTTGTAAAGATTTTCATTTTTAAAATTTAGCATTGAATAATTATTAAAGTCCGTTCCTTTCAAAGACTCAAACAATTGAGTATTGTCACTATGGGGAGTTAAAATTAATGGGTATTCCTGAAATAATTTATTTAGTTTTTCTTCAGTTAAATCAGATTTTACAATTTTTTCAAAATCATTTTTGAAGTCAGAAACCGTTTTTTCTTGGGCGAAAACTGATAAGGTCAATATTGAAAAAATTATAATGAGTATTTTCTTCATATCAGTAGTGTTTAAAAATTGTTGTGCAAAACGCATTGATGCTAAATGTAGTTTTAGTGCTATTACTGCCTAGCGATTCTGGTTTTTAATTAGACTATTTCTTAAAGTATAAGTTACCAGATTTTTTATATTCTCATGGGTATTATTATATTTTTTATTCTCCAATTCAAAGTTCATTTTTTTTAATATTGATACAGAATTAATATTGTCAGAAGACGGAAAAGCAGTTATGATTTTTGCTTTTATTTTTTCAAATGCATATTCTATTACTTTTTTGATTGCTTCAGTCATTATTCCTTTGCCTTGAAATTCACTCAACATTTCATATCCTATTTCTACAATTTCATTTTCGATATCAAAATTCCATAAACAAATCGAACCAATTAGATCGTTATTTCCTTTTTCAGTTATAATCCAATAAATGCATTCATTTTTCGCAATTAAATTTTGCATTTTGATTATATATTCTTCTGCTTTTTTTAAACTTGAGGAATTCTCTCTTCCAACAAAAGCATTTACAATTGCATCAGAATGTAATTTATGAATTAAAGCAACATCAGTTTTTTCAATATTTCTTAATACTAATCTTTCGGTAACTAGTTTAGGGAAATCTTTAAAATTCAATTCCATTCTGTACTTTTTTTGATTGATTTTTGATTTGGATTTTTGGCTTTTGCTCCGGCTTTTTATGTTTTGTAAATTTTACATTTAGCTAATAAAGTGGATATTATTACCGACGATTATTTTAAGTCGTTTCTAAATCCCATAGGAATCAAATCTTTTTCTCTAAGATTTAGCTCTTTTCCTTTGAATTCTTGGAATATTAATAATGCGCTCTCACTATTTTCAATACCAAGCTCAGAATTTGCTTTGCCCCAGCTATATAATGCAATTTCTAAATTTGTCATAATTAGTCCAGGTTTTACTTGTAATCCATTATATTCTTTTCCTTTGATTTTTGTGAAAAAGTCTAATTTTCCACCTTCTTTTGTTTCAGCAAGAATGAAGGTTTTGATTTCTGCCTGAGACCTTTTTTCCTTATTTAAATTTTGTGAAAAGCTATAAGTACCAATAAGAAGTAAAAGGAGTAAGATATTTTTTTTCATAAGTTGTTTTATTTTCTTTTATATATTAAAACTTTATACCACATTTCTTTAGATATAGGATTTTCCATGTCCCATTCTCTGTATAAATATTCATTATCTGTCCAAACTCCTTTCGTTTCAGGATTTTCTTTTGCGTTTTCAAGTATGAGCTTATTATTTTCTTTATTTAGGGTAGATACAATTAGAGCTAATTCATAGTATTCATTGTCATTTTTAGTTCCAGTTGGTTTTAAATAAAGACAGCCCTTTCTTTTTGCAAAAATAGATTCAGATATCGAATCTGTTTCAATGGTTAAACCAACAGATTTGGCGTATTCCACAAATTCAATTTTATCTGATTTTAATAGCTTTTCATATGTTTTTTTGTCAAATGATTGAGAGTAGAAATTTTGAGCAAAGACAATTATTATAAATGTGATGAATGTTTTCATTTGTTGTTGCTTAGTTTTGATTTTCAAAAACAGGCTTTTGCTACACCCTATGTTGATTTTTAATCTTTTATTACTTTCGTTTTAGACATTACATCATGAATTCCATTTCTTGAAAAAAAGAATGAAACCCTGTCAAAAGGAATTAATCTGCAAAATGTTCTGTTTACAATATCGCTCAGTTCTGCTTTTTCTCCTTCTAAATTTACAACTTTGGTTTTGGTTATAATTTTCCCCAATGTTTTTTGATACTTGTGTTCTAAAACTATATAATAGATTGCAATAAAGATTAATAGTGCTGCGATTCTGTATATTGCTCTTTCATATTGAGCTGTTAGAGAAAGTAAAGATTCTATGTTGGGACTAATAGAAAAATATAAAACGAATACTAGTATAAAATCTATCAGAAAATTTACAAATCTAATTTTTGAATGAACCGTATTATTTTCTACTTTATCAAGTTTTTGTTTTTGAAGTTCTAATTTTGCCTCAATTTCTTTAATTCGATTTATGTCAATATTTCGAGACGCAATTTCTTCTTTTGCAGCTTCAATGGCCAATATTTGATATTTTCCAATATCTACGGTCACAATTTTAATTAATTCTTCATCCGTTTTATTTGACATTACTTTTGTAAAATTATTTTCCATTTTCTGCTGTTTGTTTTTTGTTAAGTTAAAAGCTAGGATTTTAATTTCCGAATGTAATTTTTACTGCTTTATCACAATATTACGAAACCAGACATCGTTTCCATGATCTTGTAAAGCTATTTTTCCTTTTTTAAATGTTCCAAAACCTGGCCAAGTAGCAAATTTACTTTCGGCGATTAATTTTTTAAAATTATCATCCCAAAGTGTTGTTTCAACTACTTTTACGCCATTTAGAATTAGTATTAATTTTTCATTCTTATTGATAATTTCGGCGGTATTCCACTCTCCAACAGGTTTTACAGGTTCAGAATTGCTTTTAATCAAATCGTATAAATCTCCGGCGCGGTGTTTTGTGATTTTTCCGTCTGGATGGCCATCATTGTCTAAGACTTGCATTTCTAAGCCAGTGCTATACGTGTTTTTGTATTCGGGAAGATTTTCATTCACATAAAAAATAATGCCGCTATTGCCATTTGGTGAGATTTTCCAATCTAGTTTTAAATGAAAATTCTCAAATTCAGCATCCGTTACCAAATCTCCACCTTTTCCATTTTTAATAGCTTTAGGATCAAAATGAAGAATTCCGCCTTTTTCTACTTTCCATCCAGATTCTGCCGTTTTTTCACTGTAAATATGCCAGCCTTTTAGTGTTTTTCCATCAAAAAGCGGTTTAAAGCCTTTTTGTGATTGAACCATTTGCGTGCACAAAAAGATCAAAATCACAGTTATAATTTTTTTCATTTCTTTTTCGAATTTTTGATAATTATAAATACTGAAAATAGAAATACAACTAGATAAATAAAATCTAGTGCTGGTTTTTCAAATTTAAATGTTTTGAAATCGAATTGTTTAAACAGCGTTACGCCCAAAATAATAGCGATAACCCAAAAGATAAATAGTATTGGTTTTTTATTTTCCATGGTTTTAGTTTTAGAAATTATTGGTTTATTGGTTGTTTTATTACAATTTGTCTTGAGCCTCACGTAGCATTTCTGCTATATTTTCATTTTTAAAGTTTTCCATAAATGTATGAATAAAAGGCACTGTCGGACTGTTTGGATATTTTTTTAGAAAACGATTAAATTCCTGAATGTTTTCCGGATAAATGTATTTCTCTTCGGTAGCTCTTTCGTAAGTTGGAGTATTGTCTTCGCCTATTAAATAATCGAGATGATACATTTTATAGTCCTCTTTTACCGATTTCATCAGTTTTGAATTTGGATATTTATTCATGAAATTCTCCCAGGAAACTACACGGTCTCCTAAATCTTTAAAAGAGATAACCAATCCCGCATCAACAGAATAAGTTTCTTTGTTTTCTTCACTTTGCATAAACAGATACTCTTTGTAATCTGGCGTTACATAGTTTTTAAAAATCGAATAATAAAAATCGGGTTTAGTCGTGATTTCAACAATACCTTCGCCTAGTTCGTCAAATTGCAGTTGATGTTTTAAAAGTTTATCATTTAAAAGTTTGATTTCCTTTTTATCTGTGTCTTTTTCACTGTAAAAATTTTGCAGTAAATAATCTTCTTTTTCGTCTATCTGGTGAAGTAAATAACCATTTTCTTCATGATATTTTTCGTATAAAGCATTGGCTTGTTCAGCAGAAATAGATTTTAATTTTAAAACTATCTCATCTTTTCTTTTTGTAAATAAATCCAAGAGAGATCCAGAATTTGACGTTGTAACTGGTGCCGAATGATCGACAGAACTACTATCTGTTTTTGTTGTCGAAGTATTAGAAACCGTAGTGTTTTCGGATTTTTTACAAGCAGAGAATAAAATGACTACTGTTATTAGGCTGATAATTTTTCTCATTTATTATAAGTTAATTAGAATTGATAATGAACTTTGACTAAAAAAGAGCGTTGATGCGCTTTACTAATATAATTATTTTGATAAATCTTGATTATTAAAAAAGGACAAAAAAGATAGAATTCTTCTTTGTCCTTTTGAGAATCTTTTCGAAAGAAAGTATAGAGTTTATCTAGGTTTCAACTCTTTTACTCCTCTAAATTCCTTAAATTCTGAATATATATCAATACCAATAATTTTCCATTTTCTTGTGCCGTTTACGATATATTGATATGTATCTTTTGGTTCCAATTTATTTACAATAATACTTTGAGTTTGCCATTCTGTACCGCTTACAAAACCGTTTCTGGTCACAATAGCAGAAATAGCATTTTCTTCATCACGAATTACGCCCAACTCAATTTTTGTTGTTAAATCCTCTTCTAAAATAACCTTTGAGAAAAACGTATCTTGATTAGGATTCCTCTTTTTAAATTCAAATTTTTTATAATCTGAACTATTGCTAGGTTTGGAAATAAAAGACAAGGCAAAAAATGAAAAAATAATAGCTGCAAAAAGGCCAATTTTTTGACGAATTTCGACCGCTTTTTTCATACAAAAAATAACAATGGCAAAAAAAGTAACAATATTTAGTATTCCCCAGATCAGCTGTATCATAAATTTATTTTCGGTATACCAAAAATACATTTTTTTGTTTTAAAAATAAGAGAATACTTATTTTAATTGTTCTTCAATAATCTTTCCTATGTCAGTATTTGAATTGTCATAAGCGAGAATATCGCCCTTTTTGTCAATTACGATACGTGTCGGGATAGCTTGAATTTTATAATTGCCAACTACTTCTTGTTTGAGATCAAAAACAACGTTGAAGTCAAATTTTTTCTCTGTAATATAAGAACTTACTTTTTTTAAAATCTCTTCTTCTTTACCATTTTCCCAAGTGTTTACAAACAAGAAAGCAACATCTTTATCTTTGTATTTAGTCACTAAATGCTGCATTTTTGGAAAAGAAGCTTTGCAAGGCCCGCACCAAGTTGCCCAAAAATCAAGAACAACAATTTTTCCTTTGTAATCTGAAAGTTTTATATCTTTTCCTTCTAGATTTTTCAAGGTAAAGTCAATGGCATTATTGCTTCCAAATTTTTCAAGAAGATCTTTGTTCTTGTTTTCTTGTGCTAATAATTCTGTTTTTTGCTGAATGGCATCAAATTCAGCCATCGGCAATTTCTTTTCAATATAAATCTCTTTTAGTTTAGCAATAAATGCAGGAGATGTATTGCCTTTACCTATTTCGTCTTCGATATAAGCTTTTACTTCGTCTTTACTTTTTACTTTATCAAGCATTGCCAAATAGCGTTCTTTGCCTCCAGCGTCCAATCCGTCAAGAGCTTTCACGCCGCTTTGGTATTTAAAAGCTTCTTCATATTTGCCTTGTTTATAAAGTAGAAGAGCATAAGTATCAGCAAACATGTTAAATTTGCCATTGTAATCGGGAGTGTAAGATTCTTTTCGTTTTGCTTCGATTATGTCCAATGATCGTTTAGAAACTTTTGTGGCAAAATCAATATCTTTTACTGGCATTGTTAAATCACCGCCAGATTGGCCCCAAGCAAAATTATTGTATGTGTCTTCTGGAAGATTTATATAAGGTTCGCAGGCTATAGCTTTTTCCAATTCTCCTTTATCTAGATAGATAGGCACCAAAACAGAATAAAAATAGCTTAGAGACCTCTTAGAAGTATCGTTAGGATATTTTGTTTTATAAGCTTTAAGGCTTTCTAAAACAGAAGCTTCTGTTTTATCAGGCTGATCGAAGAAATTTCTAATAAAATCCATTGCATCAATTCTATTTGCAGGATACTTTTCTGAAATTTCTTTTCTTAATTTTTTCGCTTGATCTTGCGTGTCATTATTAGAACTATAGATGTAATAAGCAGAAGTCAAATATTCTTCGGTATCTTTTTTTACACATTTATCGGCAAAAGCTAGAAGATCTTTTTCTCCTTGTTCTTTGTCGAGAGACTTTTTAGTGTAGAAATATTCTAAAGAAACGATGTCGTCTTTTAATTTGGGATATTTTGCAAATAGGGCATCATATTCAGCAATTAAATCTTCTCTTTTTGATTCTGATTTTAGTCTAAAAAAGTAACCTCCATTACTTCTAACAGAAATTTCGTTTATTAAACTTTTTCCTAATTCAACATCATTTTGTGTTTTTAGAAGTACAGTGTAGCCTTTTTCATTGTTGCTATCTGCAATTTTTTGCGAATCGTTTATAGTGACTAGAATCACTCTGACAGAATCGGGAACTTTTACGGTAAACTCATAACGTTTTCCACTTTTTTTCAGCGGACTTATATCAGAAGAAAAATCATAGGGAGTAATATACAGGAAATTTGCTTTAGCATTGTCTTCTATTACAAGACCTTGAGGCGGTTCATAAACATAGGTATTGGGTTTACCCACGTTGAATTTTGAATTTTTTAGATAGATTTTTCCGTTTTGAGAAAACAAGTTGCTAACAACGGCAAAGAATAACAAAAGGTAGATTTTTTTCATCTGTTGTGGTTTTTTTGTTTGTTTATTTCTTAATTGTTTAACGAATTGTAAAAGTAGATATTATATCATTCGTTGTTTTTTTATTAAGAAAATATTAGCAAAAACCATCTGTTAATTTTGCTTAATTCTATATACAAAGTATATTTTTTGCTGATAATGAGTCGATTATTTTTTTATTCCGATAGCAGTTCTATAAAATTCATATCCTTTTTCTGAGCGATTTGGGAGAAACTTTTCGCGATATTCATTGGCTCCTAAATCTTCTAAAAGCGCAATGTCAAACTGATTTAGATAGTTTGGAAGTTCTTCGGGAAGAAAGCCAAATGTCCAATGTTCTTCGAGGTTTTCAAGATCTTCCAGAAGTTTTTTGCCACCCAAAAAAGATGCTGGATTTCTCAGTATATTTTTATGAACATAAGTAAAAATAATGTGACTGTTGGAAGCAAATTTTGAAATAAACGAAAAGGTGTTTTTTACAGCATCTTCGGTTAGATAATTAGTCACGCCCTCCCAGATAATGGCAGTTGGTTTAGAAAAATCCAAATTGTTTTCTAATGCCAATTGATCTAAATCTTGTTTGTTAAAATCAATTTGAAGAAAACGGATGTTCGTAGGAATTTCTCCAATTCTGTTTTTGTAAACTTGAGCTTTAAAATTTGATGTATTCGGATGGTCAATTTCTATTACTGGAATAGCTTTTAGAAAATCAAGACGTACGGCTCTAGTATCGAAACCGGCACCTAAAATTATAACTTGTTTTACGCCTTTTGAAATAGCATTTTTAAGCAAATCATCAATATATTTTGTTCTTGCAATTCCGGAAGATAATGCTCCCGGAATCTTTTCCTGTATAGTATTATTAATATATTTTGCAACAACTGAATATTTGTACAAACGGGTTGCAAGTCTCAATTTCGAATCTATAAAATGAATTGCATATGGGTCTACAAACAATCTATCTTTTCGCTGTGTTTCCAACGCTCTAAAGAACGCCATATATTGTGCTGTCCTGCTAGTCTTTTCTGCTTTCACTTTAATTTGATTTTCTTGAAAATAAATTTTCCACAACCCAAGCAGGACCGATCAATAGAAATTGAAGATCTTTAAGAAAAGATGGTTTTTTTCCTTCGATATTGTGTCCGTAAAATTGTCCGATCCAAGCAATAACAAAGACGCCTATTGAAAATGCCCACAACGGAACAAACTGCCCGATATAATAATTTATAACTAAGCAAAGCATAGAAAAAACAGCAATTTTAATAGCCATTGAAAGAGATAGTCTGATATAGAAAACAAGAACAAAAAGTAAAACAACAAAAGCCCAATTTTCGATTATTGGCGCATTTAGTTTTAACGTGTTTGAAATAATCGAACTCGGAATACTCATTATTAATCCGACGATAGAAAAGAAAATTGCTGGTACACAAATATAGTGTATAGCTTTGTTTTTGGGGTTTTGGTGACTTACAGCATATTCCGCAAACCATTGGTCTAATGTTCTCATTTTTTGTGGTTTTATAGTTAGGTTGCAGTAAATCTAATGAAATTTCTTTTACGTTAATCGGAGAATAAATAACTGCTAACTAAGAATAAAACTATTTTAAATTATACTGAAAAACATTATCCCATAACTCATCAATTGTAATAAGTGCTTCGCTTAGCGAAAGGACAGACCATTTTCCATTGTTTTCTAAACCAAGTCCGATGCTTTTTAATTTTAATAAAGCATCGTTTACATCAAAATCGAAATCTGTATTTAATTTTGTTTTAAACCAAGATTCTATTTTGTTGTCGAGTTCTTCTGCTGTTATCGGTTTTTCACTTTCGTGTAAAAAAGTATAAGCTAAAATCGTTTCTTTTAGAGCTTCTTCTTCAGATGAATTTAAAAGAGAGTAGAAGGCGCCACTATTGTTTCCAACATTTTTAAAATACAAGCTATCCGATAATGTTTTAGAATATCTGATTTTCTTATTTATAAAATTATTGTATTGGCGAAAGCAATACGCACCCAAAATTCCTAATGCAATTAAACCTTGATTTAAGGAAGTTTTACTGTTTAATAAATCGATAGTTTCGCCCGTTTGATAGGCGTCATACATATTAATTAAAGCCGGAATTACTTTAGCAGATAGTAACGAAAGTCCACCAAAAACACCCGGAACCCAAAGCAGCATTTTGTCTTTTAAAGACATTTTCGGAATCGCATTTGGGAAAATCGTTTCGAGATCATTTTTAGGAACTCGTTTGAAGATTTTCAATCCAATTGAACCTGGATCGATTGGCATTTTTCCTAATTTGACTTTCTTGCTTTTAAGATAATCTGCGTCGCTGTAGTTTAAATAAATTAAGACACGATCGTAATATTCAATTTCGACTTCTTTTTTCCAGAAAAAATATTTTTTAATCTTTTCTCTGGTTTTATGATGCCCTCTTGCATAAAGTTCGTAATCCTTAAAAGCATTAAAATCTATAGAAAGATTCAGTCCAATCAAATCAGATTCTTTAAAAGCTTTGTCTAAAGCATTTTGATCAATTCTGTAATAATTGCCACGTTCTAAAACCTTTAGCAGCGTTTCTTTAAAAATAGGAAAATCACTTTTGTTTATAAACTGCTCACGCTCTTTTTCGCTTAAATCAGGATCGTAGAGCGCATAATTTTGCTTTAGATTTCGATTCAGATTAAAAGATTCGTAATGGTAATAATGTTCGATAATATCGAAAAGTTTTTTAAAACCTTCTACCTTTTTAGCATCTTCGGCGAAGATTGCAATTTGCTGTTCTAGTAAAAATTCTTTGTTGAACGGAATATAATGTTCTCGTTTCATGCTGATTTTGGGCTTTAATTTCGTGGCGTTTACAGAACGCAAAAATACTGCCTGAAATTTGATTTTAGACTTTTAAAGTGATGTTTTTTATCGCAAAGTATGCAAAGCTTTTAAGACCTCCTAAATTTCTCAGCAAAAAACTTGGTGAACTTTGCGTTATTCTCAGGAAGTCCTGCTTAAAAAAATGTGGTCAAACATCAAACAAAAAAAGTGGGATTTCTAATCGGTACCAGCGATTTGAAATCCCACTTCTGTTTTCCAAAAAAAGTGACAAAAAATTTAAAAGCCTTCTAGGTGAAAACCTTATTCTAAACTAAAAATTATTCACAGCAAGTTTACGCCAAAATAAAGTTCTGGCTATACGTATTTATACCTGTTTTTCTTTTTTTGAAACAAAGTAACAGAGTAACAAAGCTTAGTTTAATACCGATTTTTTTAATTCGATTACACCCTGAATGTATTTTATTAATTCTTCTCGTGTTGCAGAAAAGGGCGCATTTTCGGCTTCGTTTTTCAAGTATAAGTTTGCAATACTTTCAGCATCCATATTTTGAGTAAAATAATGATGTTCTGCATATTGGATTAAAAATTCAACAAAGAGTTCGCGCTGTTTGCCTTTTTCTACAGTTTCACGATCACCCTCTTTTATTTTTTCGATTACAGATTCTGGTAAATCAATGGTAAGGTACATGCAATCTACAGCAACTTTAGAAAGCATCTCTTTCTCAACTTTTCCTGTTGCGTTACAATAGGCGCAAGGTGCAGGAACCCATTTTAATCTTCGATTTAATCGAGCAATATCTTCCCAGTCAACAAATCCTTTTCCAAGACATCTCGGACATTCTATATCTGATCGTTTAAATAAATTAAAAATGCGCATTGGTTATAAAATAATCTTAGTAGTTGTGTATCTCGCGAATTTAAATAATTAAGTAAGAAAAGTTATTCATCTTAGTATATTTTTTAGGAAAATAATTCACAAAATTGCATGTAGATATATTTTCACTTTATTTAAATTAAATCAATATAACGTTTTCGTAAAATTGAAAAAGCCTGTAATTATTGAGGATACAAGATTTTAATATGTATTAGATTTAGTACAAAAATAATTTAGTTTCCTGAATTTTTATTGTAAGAAAAATAATTCTTTTTTCTTTGCGCAGAAATAAGTTGAATATTTTGTTTAATTCTCATAATGTAAAAGGTAAACAAACAATCGAAATAAGAGACAACTTATTTAATAGGTAAATTGTCTAACAAAATCTGATATTTTCTTCCAACAGGAATATTTTCTCCATTACTCATTGTTAAGATTTTATTGATAATAGAGACTATTTCACGTGTATTTACAATAAACGAACGATGCACCTGAACAAAATGAGAACAGTCGATTTCTGCAGCAATACTGGCAAGTGAACCGTAAATAATAATAGGAGATTTTAATTTTCGGCTGTACAATTTCATGTAGTTGCCAAGACTTTCTATATACAAAATATCAGGTAATGCCGTTTCAATTACTTGTCCATTAGAACGGCACGAAAGAATTTTTTCGTCGTTGCTATCTTCTTTTTTTAGGTTATTTCCAGAATGGTATGTTTTTGCTTTTTCTATGGCTTTAGCAAATTTATCTGGAGAAATGGGCTTCAAAAGATAATCAATCGCATCATTTTGATAGGCAGAAAGTGCAAAATCAGAATAAGCCGTTGTCACAATTGTAAGCGGACGATTCGGCTGTAATTCCATTAATTCTACACCCGAAATCACTGGCATATTAATGTCGAGGAAAATAATATCGTATTGATTTTCGTTGAGTAATTTTATGGCTTCCATACCATTAAAAGCACTTCCAGAATGTTCTAATTCGTCAAATTTAGAAATGTGCGAAATTAAAGCTTTATGAGCAGGAGATTCGTCATCAATTATAAGACAGCGGTAGGTAAGTGCCATATGCATAATTTTACGGTAAACATATTTTTCTCTTTTTTACAGCTCAAAGTGTGTTTTAGGCCGTAAACTTCTAAACGTCTTTTTAGATTTTCAATCCCGATTCCGGTGCTCGAAAGTCGTGATTCAGAATCTAAACAGTTGTTTTTTAGCGTAAAAATTACACTTCGACATTTTACTTTCAAATCCAGATTGATGGAAGGTTCTGCAGTTTCCGCAGAAAATTTCACTGCATTTTCAACCAAAGGTAAAAAGAACAAAGGTGGAATTTCGATTTCATCATGCAATCCTTCAATGTTTTGTTTTACAGCAAGTCTTTCATTTCTAAACGTATAATATTCGATATATTTTGTAATGAAAGCAATTTCTTCTTCCAATAAAACATAATCTTTTTTTGAAGCTTCAATTTGGTATCGCAGCATATCCGAAAGATTCAGAATTCGATCGGGAACTTTATCAGGTTCTGCCAATGCTTCTCCATAAAGGTTATTCATGGCATTTAGCAAAAAATGCGGATTCAATTGTTGTTTTAAAAACGAAAGTTCCGATTTGAAATTCATAATATCTTTATCTGCATCCATGATTTTTTTCGTAATCACAACATGAATAAAATAGAAAAACATTCCGTTAATAAGAAGCGATAAAATCTGCAGTGTTTTGAAATTTCCAAAGCCAACCAAAGGGAAAAACCAATTAATAAAAAAATAAAAAGAAGTCCAGTAAGTTAAAAACAGCAGAAAAAATACTTTTACCTTTCTTTTGAATAATAGCTTTTTAATTACAAATAGATTAAAAACAGTAATCCAAAGAATACATGGAAAATATCCTATTGCAATTTTACTTGCCATGTAGCAAAAGTTATGACCTGCCAAATGAAGTTCATCATAAACACAGGCAAAAATCACCAATAGTATAAAGGTGTGTACAATGAGATTTCTAAGAAAGAAATTTTGATAGATTTTGAGAATTTTCATGACGGCAAAAATAATATAATCGTATAGTTTTTAGTCATTTGTAAAGAATAATTTATACTAACGCCATTCGTATAAATCATACGCCACTGGTATAAAATTGCTATTGTAATAGCGGTTTGTGATTTATTTTTGAATTGAGTTTGGATGATAAATTTAAAAGTAAAACTCCCTTTTTAATAATTATAAAAAAGAAGAATTTACTTAAATAAAAAAGCCTTTATTGAAAGTTTTTACTTAATTTTAAGCCTTTCAAAATCAAAGCAGAATTTGTGATCAAAAAGAAAACTCGTAAGGTATTTTTACCCTAGAAAAATTGTATAATCTTTTTAATCAAAGTGATATGTACCAGTTTAAAGAATTAAAAGAGGCAGATATGGTTGTGGAGATTTTTAAAACAAATGTTCAGAAAGAATCTGATAAAAATTATGTAATCGCAGTTATACAATCTCAATTTCCTGACTATAAAATTAATTTTGATTTGGAAGATTGCGATAAAATCCTTCGGGTAGAAGGTATTGATTTACAATGCGAAAATATTATGGATTATGTGCATTGCTTAGGTTATACTTGCGAGAGAATAGATTAAATTTTGATTTGTAATGAAATAAAAAAACAGGTGTAAATACGCTAGTGCATTTGTTTATTTTGTAAGTATTTTGTGAAAAATTTTTGACAAGAACTAAATTCTTAAAATGATAAACGTTATTCTTTCAATCTTCCTTTTTCTTTTAAAACAGTTAAATTAAAAATAACTGTTTAGTCTTTTTCATGGCGAATAATGCTTTTCTATTACAGAAAGGTTTGTGCTTTTTTTGCATATAATTTTTTTAATTTTGTGCCCTATGAAAAAAGCTTTCCAACTCTTCGACTTCACTCAAAAGGTAAATTACAAAAATGAAATTTTAGCTGGTTTAACTGTTGCCATGACGATGATTCCTGAATCTTTGTCTTTTGCAATTCTAGCTGGATTTCCTCCGCTAGTTGGTTTATATGCAGCTTTTATTGCGGGTTTAGTTACTGCTATTTTTGGAGGAAGACCTGGAATGATTTCGGGTGGAGCAGGAGCAACTGTAATTGTTCTGATTGCATTGATGAAATCACACGGAATAGAATATGTTTTTGCGGCTGTCGCACTTGGGGGCGTAGTTCAAATTTGTATCGGACTTTTTAAACTCGGAAAATTTATAAGACTTGTTCCGCAGCCTGTTATGTTTGGTTTCGTAAATGGTTTAGCTGTTGTAATTTTTATGTCGCAGTTGGAACAGTTTAAAACAATTGTAAACGGACAAGTTTCTTGGCTTCAAGGAACTCCTTTATATACGATGTTAGGTTTGGTAGCTTTAACAATTGCTATTGTTCTGATTTTTCCGAAGATTACTAAAACAATTCCAGCATCTTTAGTTGCCATTATGGTAGTTTTTGCCTTGGTAATTGTTTTTAATATCGAAACAAAAACAGTAGAAGATATTGCGTCTGTTCAAGGCGGATTTCCTCCGTTTCATATTCCTAATATTCCATTTTCATTTGAAACGTTAAAAGTTATTTTTCCTTATTCAGTAATTGTTGCTGCAGTAGGTTTAACAGAAGGTTTGCTTACTTTAAATCTAGTTGATGAAATTACAGGGACAAGAGGAAATAGTAATCGCGAATGCATTGCTCAAGGAAGTTCTAATATTTTAAATGGCTTTTTCTATGGAATGGGCGGATGTCCAATGATCGCACAGACACTTGTGAATCTTGGCGCTGGTTCGAGAGCGAGACTTTCTGGAATTATTGGCGCCTTGACGATCTTGATTATTATTCTTTTTGGTGCGCCAGTAATTGGTAAATTGCCAATGGCGGCTTTAGTCGGCGTAATGATGATGGTTGCTATTACAACCTTCGAATGGGCTAGTTTTAAAATCATTAATAAAATGCCAAGACATGATATTTTTGTCGGCATTCTTGTTGCTCTAATTACAATTGTACTGCATAATCTGGCCTTGGCAGTTTTAATTGGTGTGATTATTTCAGCGTTAGTTTTTGCTTGGGAAAGTGCCAAACGAATCCGTGCACGTCATTATATTGATGAAAACGGAATAAAACATTATGAAATTTACGGGCCTTTATTTTTTGGTTCAACAACTGCATTTTTAGAGAAATTTGATATTCAAAACGATCCCAATCATATCATAATCGATTTTAAAGAAAGCCGCGTTTCAGATATGTCTGCTATAGAAGCTTTAAATAATCTAACGAAAAAATACAATCAGGAAAATAAAACGGTAGAATTACAGCATTTAAGTTCTGATTGCAGACAATTGCTTAAAAATGCTGATGCAGTTATTAAAGTAAACGTTATTGAAGATCCAACTTATAAAGTGGTCTCTTAATAATTGTGAATTGTTAATTATCAATTGTCAATTTTCTAATTTTAGAAAGATTGATTTTTGTAACTTTACAAAATGAAACTCACAGAAACTTTAGAAGATTTTTATACAGTAAAAATAAATGGAATGCCTGAAAATCTTAAAAAAGAGATTGGGCATTTTAATGTTTTTAAACTGGATGATTATATTGGAAGTACTTGTAATCCTTTGCCTTACACAAGAAAAGACTTTTACAAAATCAGTTTAATCATTGGAAAAAATAGAGTGCACTACGCGGATAAAGTTGTTGCGATTGAAGATCAGGCTTTGTTCTTTGCAAATCCGCAGATTCCTTACAGTTGGGAGCATATTGATGAAAATCAAACAGGGTTTTTCTGTATTTTTACAGATGCTTTTTTTAGTCAGTTTGGGAATTTAAAAGAATATCCACTTTTCCAACCAGGCGGTAATCCTGTTGTTCCAATTTCTGCGGAGTTAACAGAATCGTTAAAAGCAGTTTATTTAAGAATGCTGGATGAGATTAATTCTGATTATGCTTTTAAATATGATGTGCTTCGCAATCTAGTTTTTGAAATTATTCATTTAGCTTTGAAAACGCAGACTGTAACTGCTTCATTATATAGTAAATCGAATGCTACAATTCGTGTTTCTTCTTTGTTTATGGAATTATTAGAAAGACAATTTCCGATTGAATCGATTTCTCAGCAAATTAATTTTCGTTCGCCTTCGGAATATGCAAGTCAATTAAATGTGCATGTAAATCATTTAAATAAAGCATTGAAAGAAACTACAGGAAAAACGACTTCTCAGATTATTTCAGAAAGAATTATTCAAGAAGCTATGATTCTGCTGAAACAAACCAATTGGAATATTAATGAAATTGCATGGTGTTTAGGCTTCGAAGAATTATCTCATTTTATCAATTTCTTTAAAAAAAATGTTCAGGTTTCACCCAAAAACTATCGTTTAGCAGAAATTGTTTGATTTTTGTAACTTCTTGCTTGATTGCTTTAATATTTGATAAGCACTTCGCCAATACCTTTGTCCTGTAATTTAAACGTAAAAAATTAAAATCATGGACAATAAAAAAGTTTGGTTTATCACAGGTGCTTCAAAAGGCATCGGATTAGAATTAGCTAAAAAATTATTAGCACAAGGTTATAAAGTAGCGGCAACATCAAGAAATGAGGCTTCTTTAGTAAAAGAATTAGGCGCTATATCAGAAAGTTTTCTTCCTTTAGAAATGGATTTAGTTGATGAAAAAAGCGTTAAAAATGCAATCAGTAAGACTATCAATCATTTCAAAACAATTGATGTTTTAGTAAACAATGCCGGTTACGGATTATTAGGAGCATTAGAAGAATTAACCGATGCAGAATCTAGAAAAAACTACGAAGTAAATGTGTTCGGATTACTGAATGTAATCAGAAATACAATGCCAATTCTTCGTGCTAACAAATCTGGACATATCTTTAATATTTCTTCAGTTGGAGGTTATTATGGAGAATTTCCAGGTTGGGGAATTTACTGTTCCACAAAATTCGCCGTTGCTGGTTTAACAGAATCTTTGGCTGCAGAAGTAAAATCGTTTGGAGTTCATGCGACAATCGTTTATCCGGGATATTTTAGAACAGACTTCTTAAAGGACAGTTCGTTGTTATTGCCACAAAATCCAATTGCAGATTATAAAGAAGTAAGACAATCTGAAAGCGCTCACAAGGACGATATTAATGAAAATCAGCCTGGAGATCCAGTTAAATTAGCAGAAGCTTTAATTAAAGTAAGTGAAGATCAGAATCCTCCATTGCATTTGTTTTTAGGTGAAGATGCTTATAATATGGCGAATCAAAAAATAGCAAGTGTTCAAGGAGAATTAGAAAGCTGGAAATCGGTTTCTGTTTCAACAGCATTATAATTAGATAATGTGGCAATTAGAAAATTAGATAATTCAAATTAGAATTTAAAAAAGGTCTAATTTATAATTCCATTTTTTTGAATTGCCTCCAGATTTATCTGGAGGAATAGATTTTGTTAAAGAGAAAAGGCTTTAGCCGAACTATAAAGTTTGGCTAAAGCCTTTTGGTGTTTCGACATATAACCTCCAGATAAATCTGGAGGCAATTCAATTTATAAAATCTTCTAATTGTAAGATTATCAAATTATCACATTTTCTAATTGACACATTATCTTAATTAACGAAGCATTGACTTTACATCACTGAATTTTCCATCAATTTCGCCAACTTGTAAACCTAAAATGTGTGCGATTAAAGGGTAAACAGAAACATTTTGAAAGGTTTTAACTTCTTTATTTACTTTAAAAGCAGGCCCTTTAGCATAGAAAATGGCATGCATATCTTTATTGTTGTTGTCATAGCCGTGAGTTCCGCCTTTTATATGTGTACTTTCTTTGCTTACTAAACTCCATCCTTTTTCAGCTTCAATAACAAAATCATGTACACGCGGATTTGTGCCGTAATGCAATCTTTCAGGAACTTCAGTTGATTTCCAGTATTTAATATGCGGTACTTTTTTCAAAGTATTGGCAATAGAATCTTGAAAACCTGCTTTTGCCTGTAAACTCATAATAGGGTTAATAACATCTTTGTAACCTAACCATTCTGGTTTTAAATAATCTAAAACAGCTACTTTTTTATCATTGCTGATATTGGCCATTCCGTGATCTGAAACAATAATTAAATTGATTTGTTTTCCATTTGGTAATTGATCTAATTTACGAGATAATTCCCCCATAATAGAGTCCATTTTGGTTGCTGCTTTTTTAGTTTCTGGCGAAAGCGGGCCGAAATTATGCCCAGAATGATCTGGTTCGTCGAAATATAAAGTAACCAGATGAGGTCTTTGTTTTTCAGGAAGTTGCAGCCATTTTAAAACGGTGTCAATTCTAGCTCCATATGGAATCTTATTATCGTAGTTTTTATAATAACTAGGATTTCTTTTGTCAATATCAGAACCAGGCCAGAAAAAAGAAGCGGTTTTTACACCTTGCTGTTCTGCCAAATTCCAAATAGGATTTCCTCCATAAAATCTTGAATCATTTTTTGCTTTAGATGATAATGAGAAAGATTCGTTGAGAGCGGCATCGTAAAAAACATTATTTATAATCCCATGATGATCAGGATAAAGCCCTGTTACAATTGCATAATGATTAGGAAATGTTTTAGTTGGATATGAAGGTTTCATTGATTTGGCATGAACGCCCTCTTTTGAAATTTGTTTTAGATTTGGCAGATTAAACTGTTTTTGATAATCCCAACGAAAACCATCCATAGAGACTAAAACTACATAATTGTCTTTATTGTTTTGGGCTTGTAAAAAATTAGCAAGAAGTAAGAATGTAAAAGATAAAAGGTGAGTTATGAATTTTCTCATTGTGCAATTTTAAATAGAATTGCAAAGGTAGAAATAACAGGTTTTTTAAAGAAAAAGAGAATGTTAAATAAAAAAAATAGCCACGAATTCACGAATTATTTTTTTTTAATCTTTGCGGATATCTTTATCCATAAATTACATAGATTTGAAAAAAATAATTCGTGAATTCGTGGCTAAAAAAAAGCGCCAGATAAAAATCCGGCGCTTTTAAGTTTTAAGAAGAGAATGAATTACATCATTCCTGGCATTCCGCCTCCCATTGGCATTCCGCCTCCGGCATTTTCTTCTTTAATATCAATTAATGCACATTCTGTAGTTAAGATCATTCCAGAAACAGATGCAGCATTTTCAAGAGCTACACGAGTTACTTTCTTAGGATCGATAATTCCAGCAGTAAGCATATCTACATATTCGTCAGTTTTAGCGTTGTATCCAAAATCACCTTTTCCTTCAGAAACTTTAGCAACAACTACAGAACCTTCAAGACCAGCGTTTTCAACGATAGTTCTTAATGGAGCTTCAACAGCACGAGAAACGATTTGGATTCCTGTAGCTTCGTCAGCATTGTCAGCTTTTAAGTCAGCTAAAGCAAGTTTAGCTCTTAATAAAGCTACACCACCACCAGCAACGATTCCTTCTTCAACAGCAGCGCGAGTTGCGTGTAAAGCGTCATCAACTCTGTCTTTTTTCTCTTTCATTTCAACTTCAGAAGCAGCACCAACATAAAGAACAGCAACACCACCAGCTAATTTAGCCAAACGCTCTTGCAATTTTTCTTTATCGTAATCAGATGTAGTAGTTTCCATCTGACCTTTAATTTGGTTTACACGGTTTTTGATGATATCCGCTTCACCAGCACCGCTTACGATAGTTGTGTTATCTTTATCGATAGAAACTCTTTTTGCATTTCCTAACATTTCGATAGTAGTATTTTCAAGAGTATAACCTCTTTCTTCAGAAATTACAGTTCCACCAGTTAAGATTGCGATATCTTCTAACATTGCTTTTCTTCTGTCTCCGAAACCAGGAGCTTTTACAGCAGCAATTTTAAGAGCACCTCTTAATTTGTTTACTACTAAAGTAGAAAGAGCTTCTCCGTCAACATCTTCAGCAATAATCAATAATGGTTTTCCTGATTGTGCAACTGGTTCTAAAACTGGAAGTAATTCTTTTAAAGAAGAAACTTTTTTGTCGTATAATAAGATGTATGGAGAGTCTAATTCAACTTCCATTTTCTCTGGATTTGTTACGAAGTAAGGAGAAAGGTATCCTCTGTCAAACTGCATTCCCTCAACAACGTCAACGAAAGTGTCGGTTCCTTTAGCTTCTTCAACAGTGATAACACCTTCTTTTCCAACTTTAGCGAAAGCAGTAGCGATTAATTCACCAATAACTTCGTCATTGTTAGCAGAGATAGAAGCAATTTGCTGGATTTTATCAGAATCGCTTCCAACAACTTTAGCTTGTTTTGCTAAGTCAGCCACGATTGTTTCAACCGCTTTGTCGATACCACGTTTTAAATCCATCGGATTTGCACCTGCAGCAACGTTTTTAAGACCTTCTTTTACGATAGCTTGAGCTAAAACTGTAGCAGTTGTAGTTCCGTCTCCAGCTAAGTCATTGGTTTTAGAAGCAACTTCTTTAACCATTTGCGCACCCATATTTTCTAATGCGTCTTTTAATTCGATTTCTTTTGCAACAGAAACACCATCTTTAGTAACTGTAGGTCCACCAAATGATTTCCCGATAATTACGTTACGACCTTTTGGTCCTAGAGTCACTTTTACAGCATTTGCTAATGCATCAACACCACGTTTTAATCCGTCACGTGCTTCAATATCAAATTTTATATCTTTTGCCATTTTTTTATTGCTTTAGGCAGTAGGCTTTACGCTTTAGGCATTTTCTACTGCTTGATTAGTAATTGTTTTTTTTGCTTTAAGTTTTAGGCATTATACTTTCTTGAAAGACTTATAGCCTACAGCTTAGAGCTTATTGCTGCGTCAGCAATTGTTTTAATTTGTAAATTTTGCTTTTTATACTGTTGATTTTTTCGAGCTTATTTTCTGCAATTACATTATCGAGATATTGTAGATCTTTAGCTAAAATCAAAAGATATTCGGTTTCATTTGCAGAACCCAAAGCAATGTTGAGAAATTGATTAAATTCTTTGTCACTATTTCTTCCGCATCCTTCACTAATATTGGTTGGGATTGAAGAAGATGCTCTTCTTATTTGACTTGTTAACCCATAGAGTTCTTCTTTTGGAAAAAAAGAAGTTAGTTTATAGATTTCTAAAGTTAAAGAATGACTGAGTTGCCAAATATCATATTTTTTAAAATCTCTCATTTTTTGTTGGCTTTAAGCTTTAGGCAGTAGGTTTTAAGCTTTTCAGTAAGGCCTATAGCTTACGGCTTATAGCTTATAGCAATCTTTAGATAATCGCAAGGATGTCGTCCTCACGCATGATTAGGTAATCAGTGCCTTCTAATTTTAGCTCAGTTCCTGCGTATTTGCCATAAAGAACAGTATCACCAACTTTTACAGTCATTGTATGATCTTTAGTTCCGTTTCCTACTGCAACTACAGTTCCTTTTTGTGGTTTTTCTTTGGCAGTATCTGGAATAAAAATACCTGAAGCAGTTTTAGTTTCAGCTGCAACAGGCTCAATAAGTACGCGGTCTGAAAGCGGTTTAATGTTTAAAGCCATGATTTTATATTATTATAAGTTATACATTTTTTTCTGTTCTATAAACTTTCAGAAATTATGCCATGCTGTTAAAACTGACATTATTTCCTAAAAAAAATGCCAGCTTTGACAGGCTGGCATTAGAATTTTTATGTTGAACTAAAATTATTTAGTTGCTGGTGCTGCTGGAGCAGGAGTAGTTCCTTGTGCAGGAGCTGCTGGTGTATTTACAGGAGCTTCTGTTTTGTCAATAAGTTTAGAATCTGTATCGCTTAAAGCCCCAGAAAAACTTAAACTAGAAAGTAAAATTAGCACAATTAAAACAGTAGCTAAAGTCCAAGTACTTTTATCTAAAAAGTCAGTTGTTTTTTGTACTCCACCTAACATTTGTGTTCCACTAATAGTAGAAGACAATCCGCCTCCTTTAGGGTTTTGTACCATGATAACTACGATCAATAGAAAACAAACTATTGTGATTAAAACTAAAAAAATTGAAAATGTGCTCATTACTTAATTATTGTTATTGTTATTTTGTTGTAAAATCTTTATATCCGATATGCGGTCTGCAAAGAAAGTAATTTTTTCTGGATATTTCAAAATTAATATTTCATAAGCTTGAATTGCTTTTGTATATTTCTTTTGTTCCAGATATACTCTGGCCAAAGTCTCTGTCATGAGATAAGAATTGTCCTCAGAATTGCTCTCAATTTGTACTGCTGGAGCACTTGTGCCTGGTTTTATAGGAGAGATTTTCGGATTATTTTCAATAAATTTATCGATAATTTCAGCCTTTTTTTGTCTCTCTTCCATAATTAACTGCTCTTCTTTTTCAATTTCAGCGGCAGTCTTACTGTCTTTTTCTTCTGAAATTTCGTTAGAACGATCAATTGGTTCTGTTCGAGATAATTGCAACCACTCTTGAAAAGAATGTTTTTCGCTAAGAGAAAAATCTAAAGGAGTTCCTATTTCTAAATGCTCAGTAGCTGTTTTTACAGATTCATTGGTTTCTTCACTTTGAACTTGAATTACTTCTTCAATTTCAGGTTCAATTTCGTTTGATATTTGCTCTTGAGCAACTTCTTTTGGCTGTTCAGGTGTAGCAGTTTCAGCTTCTTTAATTGAAGAAAGTATAGAACGTTCAACGGGATTCATTTTAAATTCCGGAATTATCATTTCTTCGATAACGCTGTCATCTTCATCTTCAGCCAAATTATGAACTGGCTCTTCTGCAGTTGGTTCGGCTTTTATTTCTTCAGTTTTTGCTGGCTGTTCAGTATTTACAGATTCGGCTTCTTTAATCGAACTTAAAATAGAATTCTCAACACGATCAAATTTTTGTTCTTCAACTGGATTTATAACCTCAGGTTCAGTTATAGAAGGAGTTTCTGAAACTTTAATTGAACTTAAAATAGAGTTTTCAATGCGGTCAATTTTAGTTTCTTCCGTTTTAATTGTTTCAGAAATTGACTCAGTTTCTTTTTCTTTGAAAGTTTCTTCTGCAACTGTGATTTTATTTTCTTCTTCTACAACTGGTTTTTCGTAAGTTACAGATTGTGCTTCTTTAATTGCATTAAAAATAGATTCATCAATTACAGGAAGTGTTTTTGGTTCTTCTTGTTTTATCGGTTTTTCAAAAGTTATAGATTGAGCTTCTTTAATGGCAAGAAAAATAGCCGGATCTATTTCTGGAATATTTTTAGTTTGTTCAGTTTTAACAGACTCTTCAACAACAGGAGTTTCAGTAGGTTTAATGGTCTCTGAAACTGGTTGTTCTTCAGTTTCCGTTTTTATTTCAATAGCTTTTCTAATTTGTTCAGGTGAAATTATTTCGCTTTCAAAAACAGTAATTTCGAGAAGATCTCTTAGTTTTTGTTCGTAAAAATCGTTTTGAATAGAGGTGAAAGCCTCCGAAGTAATAAAATCAAACAAAACAGAACGATCAGATGTGTGTGCAGCCGTCACTTTTAAAGCGTAATTATACTTAAAGCTGTTTTGATTGTAAAGGCCTTTTAATCGTAATGCGCGTGCACTTTGAAAATACGGAAACTCATTCAAAACACTTCCTAATGCATCCGCCTGCTTTTCTGTAATAGCATCGGGTTTGTTCATTAAGTAGGTATAATCGGTAACGTTCATTCTTTTTTTGTTTAATCGTTTAATGGTTTATTTGTTTAACTGTTTTTGAAAATCGACTAAAGAATAACCGATTCAACAAATAAACATTTTACCATTTTGCTAAAGATTCATTAAAGATGTCTTGTGTGATTCTTTCGAAAATAGTTTTTATAGCATCATTTAAAACTGTTCCCGAAGGAAGTTGTTGTCCAGAAAAGTCATAATAGAATTCGAAAGATTTCTCAAAATCATCCTTTTCTTTCTTTTTATTGGTAAATCGTACATTGACACGAATAGTTAAACGGTTTTGTGCCGCACCAACCTCACCATTTGATCCAACTGCTGTGGCTGTCATTGGAGTGGTTCTATAATCGATAATTTCTCCTTCGTAAACTAAATCTCCTCCATTTGGAACCAAGTTTAAGTTGGTTTGATTCATGATCAAATCCTGTAAAGCCAATGTAAAAGTTCTGTCTATTCCTGGTTCAACCAAATCTGCATTATTATGGAAGAAATTAACCTGAAACGTTTTGGCATCAATTGGGCCTGTTCCTGTAAAATTGTAAACCGAACAGCCACTCAACATAAAAAGGCTTAAAAAGGCAAAAAGAGAATATATTTTTTTCATAATGTTTATTAGTCAAATTCCAAATCTTGCCAAATATACCAATTTGGGATTTGGAATTTAAATATTGAGATTTATTATAGGTCGAATTGTTTGATTTTACGGTATAAAGTTCTTTCCGAAATACCTAATTCATCTGCCGCCGCCTTACGTTTTCCTTTGTTTTTTTCTAATGATTTTTTGATCATTTCGATTTCTTTTTGTTCCAAACGTAAAATTTCTTCTTCTTCTATTGTTTCGGCAAACAAATAATTGTCTTCGGGCATTTGATAGTTTTCTTCTCGAACAGATGGTGTCATTACGGCCGTTCTTGGTTCTTCCTCAAAATCAATTTCACTATCGTTTTGTTGATTTCCGTATATTTTCTGAATTAGATTCGGATTAATATCCTGTACTTTAGAAGTGCCATTTTTCATTAATTCCAAAGTCAGTTTTTTCAAATCATTCAAATCGCTTTTCATGTCAAAAAGGACCTTGTACAAAATATCTCTTTCAGTACTAAAATCACTTTCTTTTTTGCTATCGCTAATTACAGAAGGCAAGTTGCTTCCTTCGCTAGGAAGATAAGATTGTAAAGTCGCCAGACTAATGTCACGATTAGTTTCTAAAACAGAAATCTGTTCTGCCACATTTCGAAGCTGACGAATATTTCCGCTCCATCTGAACTTTTGTAAAAGTTGTACGGCATCATCGTCAAGTCTTAAAGGTGGCATTTTATATTTATGAGCAAAATCGGCCACAAATTTTCTGAACAATAAATGAATGTCGTCATTACGCTCACGCAAAGGCGGTAAAGTAATTTCGACTGTACTTAAACGATAGTACAAATCTTCACGAAATTTACCTTTTTCAATAGCATTAAATAAGTTTACGTTTGTCGCAGCAACAATACGAACATTAGTTTTTTGAACTTGTGAAGATCCAACTTTAATGAATTCTCCGTTTTCTAAAACACGTAATAATCTTACTTGAGTTGTTAGAGGTAATTCTCCAACTTCATCCAAAAAGATAGTTCCGCCGTCAGCCACTTCAAAATAACCTTCACGAGTGCTTGTCGCACCTGTAAAAGCACCTTTTTCGTGTCCAAAAAGCTCACTGTCAATTGTTCCTTCTGGAATTGCTCCACAGTTTACTGCAATATATTTTCCGTGCTTTCTATGCGAAAGCGAATGTATAATTCTAGGGATATTTTCTTTACCAACACCACTTTCTCCAGTTACCATTACTGAAATATCAGTTGGAGCAACCTGAATGGCTTTTTCGATAGCGCGATTTAATTTTGGATCGTTACCAATAATCTCAAATCGCTGTTTTATTGCTTGAACTGTTTCCATATAGATTTTTGTTTCAAGTTTTTTATTGTTTCAGGTTTCAGGTTCTTTCTAAAACTTAAAACTTTGGCTTATATTTTTTTGTTTCAAGTTTCAGGTTTCAAGTTACGCAAAGAACTTGTAACCTGAAACCTGAAACTTGAAACATTTTTTTAATTCATGCTACTTAACCCAACCGCTTCACCTTTTAAAGTTCCACTAGTACAGCTTGTGATTTTTACGTTCACGAAATCTCCAATTTTGTAATTCTCTTTTGGGAAAACTACAGTAATACTTTGAGAATTTCTTCCTGAGAATTCTTCCTTAGATTTCTTAGAAACTTTCTCTACTAAAACTTCAACCGTTTTTCCAACAAATTCCTCGCTTCTAAACCACGCATGTTTTTGTTGTAAATCAACAATTTCTTGTAATCTTCTCGCTTTAGTTTCTTCCTCAACATCATCTTTCATTTTTCTTCCAGCCAAAGTCCCTGGGCGTTCAGAATACGAATACATATAACCAAAATTATATTTTACATATTCCATCAAACTCATTGTATCTTGATGATCTTGTTCCGTTTCTGTTGGGAAACCAGCAATCATATCTTGCGAAATCGAAGCATCTGGAACAATAGTTCTAATTTTGTCAATTAACGCCATGTATTCTTCACGAGAATGCAAACGATTCATTTCTTTCAAAATTCTATTGCTTCCCGATTGAACAGGCAAGTGAATATGTTTACAGATATTTGGATATTTTGCCATAACATGCAAAATGCTTTCGTGCATATCCTGCGGATTTGAAGTCGAAAAACGAATACGCATTTTAGGAAAACCAACAGCAACCATTTCTAATAATTGATCAAAATCTACCGCTGTAGCTTTTTGCATTTCAGAAGCATTTACAAAATCTTTTTTCAAACCGCCACCGTACCAAAGGTAACTGTCAACGTTTTGACCAAGAAGTGTGATTTCTTTATAACCATTATTCCATAAATCCTGAATTTCCTTCATGATACTTTGAGGTTCGCGACTTCTTTCGCGTCCACGCGTAAAAGGTACTACGCAAAACGTACACATATTATCGCATCCACGAGTGATAGAAACCAAAGCAGTAATTCCGTTGCTCATTAAACGAACAGGCGAAATATCTCCGTAAGTTTCCTCTTTCGATAAAATAACATTGATAGCATCACGTCCTTCTTCGACCTCTGCCAATAAATTTGGAAGATCTTTATAAGCATCAGGACCAACTACAAGGTCAACGATTTTTTCTTCTTCCAAAAATTGACTTTTCAAACGTTCCGCCATACAGCCCAAAACGCCTACTTTCATTTTCGGATTCGTGCGTTTTACCGCATTGTATTTTTCAAGACGTTTACGAATAGTCTGTTCGGCTTTATCTCTAATGGAGCAAGTGTTTACCAAAACCAAATCAGCTTCCTCTAAAACTGAAGTTGTATTGTATCCTCCATCAGACAAAATGGAAGCTACGACTTCACTATCCGAAAAATTCATCGCACAGCCGTAACTTTCTATAAAAAGTTTTTTAGTATTCTCAGGTTTATTTTCCAAAACAAGACTTTCGCCTTGTTTGCTTTCTTCAATAATCTTTTCCATTGCAAAATTTCAAAGTGCAAAGATAGGGTAATTGAAACGAATATGACAAGATGTCAGATAAAGAATTAACAATGTTTTGAGAAATATTGATAGTTAGTGTTTTGAGTTCAATTTTATAATAATTAGAAGCTATTTCCAGCTTTTCGCTACAAGTCCTCATAAAAAAAGCAAAGTTTCTAATGTTTTAAAAAGAGCTTCCGTTGGTCGCTTTTTTAAAACAAGAAACTTATGCTTTTTTTACTCCGGGCTTTTCACTACAATCTGGGCTAGGTAAATCGGTTTCAAAAGAAAATATTCTTTATGATTTTAATAAAATGGAATTGTAAAACTATTTTTAGATTATGAGAGTCTGTTTTTTTAATCCAAAATTTTACTTCAAAATCAAAAATAAAAGGAATTTCTCGGTCAGAAATCATTAAAAGTTATACCTATATATATAATAGAGAATATTACAGATAAATCTGCAATTTTAAGTTTCATAATATCAAAATACTTCAAAAATGCATTCGTAAGGTTAATATTTAAAAAAAATAAATACTTTTGTTGCAGAAAAATAGAGCAATGGCAAAGAATTTAGTAATAGTGGAGTCACCTGCAAAGGCGAAAACGATCGAGAAATTTCTTGGAAACGATTTTCAGGTGGAGTCAAGTTATGGTCACATAGCCGACTTACCATCAAAGGAAATAGGAGTAGATGTAGAAAATGGTTTTAAACCAAAATATGAAGTTTCTCCGGATAAAAAAGCCTTGGTAACGAAACTAAAATCACTTTCTAAGAATGCCGAAACGGTTTGGTTAGCATCCGATGAGGACCGCGAGGGAGAGGCTATTTCATGGCACTTGGCGGAAGAATTAAAATTAGATACAAAAAAGACCAAACGAATTGTTTTTCACGAGATTACAAAATCTGCGATTCTTAAAGCAATCGACAATCCAAGAGAAATTGATTATAATTTAGTTAATGCGCAACAGGCGAGAAGAGTATTAGATCGTCTGGTGGGTTACGAATTATCTCCTGTTTTATGGAGAAAAATCAAAGGCGGACTTTCAGCAGGTCGTGTACAATCTGTTTCTGTTCGTTTAATTGTAGAAAGAGAACGCGAAATTCAAAGTTTTAATGCAGTTGCAACGTATTCAATTGTTGCAGAATTTGTAAATGAAGCTGGAAAAGCTTTCAAAGCAAAACTGCCTAAGAACTTCAATACTAAAAAAGAAGCCGAAGATTTCTTAAATCAAAATATCGGTTCTAAATATAAGGTAGCTGATTTAGAAACTAAACCTACCAAAAAATCACCAACTGCACCTTTTACAACTTCTACACTTCAACAGGAAGCTGCAAGAAAATTGTATTTGCCAGTTGGAATTACGATGCAATTAGCGCAGCGTTTATACGAAGCGGGACTTATTACTTATATGAGAACCGATTCCGTAAATCTTTCTAAAGAAGCAATGGATGCTGCAGAAGCTGAAATTATCAAATCTTATGGAAAAGAATTCTCAAAACCGAGAGTTTTTGCTAATAAAAATAAAGGAGCACAAGAAGCGCACGAAGCAATTCGTCCGACAGATATGTCACGTCATACTGTAAATATTGACCGTGATCAAGCTCGTTTGTACGATTTGATTTGGAAAAGAACTTTGGCTTCGCAAATGAGCGATGCGCAGTTAGAAAGAACAAACGTAAAAATCGAAGCAGATAATCATAGCGAACTTTTTACTGCTTCAGGAGAAGTTTTACTTTTTGAAGGTTTCTTGAAAGTGTATTTGGAAGGTCATGATGACGACGAAGAAGAACAAGAAGGAATGCTTCCGGCATTAAAAGTAAATGAAAAATTAGCCAATAATTATATTACAGCTACAGAACGATATTCTAGACCGCCTGCACGTTATACTGAGGCTTCTTTGGTTAAGAAATTGGAAGAGCTTGGAATTGGACGTCCTTCTACTTATGCGCCAACTATTTCTACTATTATCAATAGAAATTATGTTGAAAAAGGAACTTTAGAAGGTCAAGAACGTAATTATACACAACTTACTTTGCAAAATAGTAAAGTAGGAGAGAAGCTTTTAAAAGAAAATACAGGTTCTGATAAAGGAAAATTAGTTCCAACTGATATCGGAACAATTGTTACTGATTTCTTAGTAAAGAATTTCGGAAACATTTTGGATTATAATTTTACTGCAAAAGTAGAGCAGGATTTCGATGAAATTGCCGAAGGAAATATTGACTGGGCAAAAATGATGCAGGATTTCTATAATCAGTTTCATCCAAATGTGAAAGAAGTTGAGGCAAATGCTGAGCGTGAAAGCGGAGAAAGAATTCTTGGTAAAGATGCAGATGGAAGACAGGTTTCTGTTCGTTTAGGGAAATTTGGACCAATGGCTCAAATTGGAGAAGCAGACGACGAGGATAAGAAATTTGCTAGCTTAATGGCAGATCAAAATATTGGAAATATTACGCTTGAAGAAGCTCTAAACTTATTTTTACTCCCAAAAAGTTTAGGTGAATATAAAGGAGAAGAAGTAGAAGTAAATAATGGTCGTTACGGTCCTTATGTTCGTCACGGAAGTGTATTTATTTCATTGCCAAGAGGAGAGGATCCTTTAGGTGTTTCTAAAGAAAGAGCACAAGAATTGATTGACGAAAAAGCACTTGCCGATGCGCCAATCGCTGTTTATAAAGGAGAAGCTGTTCAAAAAGGTGTGGGCCGTTTTGGTCCATTCATTAAATGGAACGGGCTTTTTGTGAATGTCAATAAGAAATATAATTTCGACAATTTATCGCAGGCTGATGTAGAAGAACTTATAGAGGAAAAACTTCAGAAAAATATTGATAAAGTACTCCATAACTGGGAAGAAGAAGGGATTGTAGTAGAAAAAGCTCGTTGGGGACGTTCTGTAATTTTAAAAGGAAAAATCAAAATTGAATTGAGTAAAGATGTTGATGCGACGCAATTAACATTGGCTCAAGTTCAAGAAATGATTGCGGCTAAGACACCAGCAAAAAAGACCACGGCTAAAAAAACAACAACAGCTAAAAAAGCTCCAGCTAAAAAAACAGCTGCTAAAAAGAAATAATATAGATGGAATTTGATTTTCTAGAACCAGTTAATGATGTAGTTGTAAAATTCGTCGGAGGACTGTCTTCTCAAGAGCTTGGAAGTAAAGTTGTTTTTCATACGCAAGAACAATTTCCAGATATAGAACAAATTAATATTGCTATAATTGGTGTTTTAGAAGATCGAACAAACATCAATATGATTAATGAAGTTAATCTTACTGCTGTTCGTAAAAAATTATACAGTATGTTTCCAGGTAATTGGGATGCTTCAATTGCAGACCTTGGAGATATACTAGCTGGTGATTCTGTTGAAGATACTTACTTTGCATTAAAGAAGGTAACAGCATCTTTAATTAAGAATAAAGTCATTCCTATAGTTCTGGGAGGTTCTCAGGATTTAACATATGCTTTGTATCGTGCCTACGATGATTTAGAGCAAATGGTAAATTTGGTTGCTGTCGATAATAAATTTGATTTTGGTAAGGAAAATGAGTCAGTTTCGGCTAATTCTTACTTGACTAAAATTATTATTGATGAGCCAAATAATCTCTTCAATTACTGTAATATAGGATATCAGACCTATTATAATTCTCAAGAAGAAATAGATCTAATCGAAAAATTATTTTTTGACGCTTATCGATTAGGCGAAATTTCGAACAAGATTACTTTGGCTGAGCCAGTTTTTAGAGATGCAGATTTGGTTAGTATTGATTTGAATTCTGTAAAATCTTCAGCTTCTGGAAATACGGTTACATTTGAGCCAAACGGATTTAATGGTAAAGAAATTTGTGCTTTAGCTAGATACGCTGGTATTAGTGATAAAGT
This sequence comes from Flavobacterium notoginsengisoli, assembly GCF_014207905.1. Lineage (GTDB taxonomy): Bacteria > Bacteroidota > Bacteroidia > Flavobacteriales > Flavobacteriaceae > Flavobacterium > Flavobacterium notoginsengisoli_A. The sequence goes on from NZ_JACHLB010000001.1 coordinate 1,520,182, forward strand.
ATCTTCTTTTGGAGTTTTTAATCATAATAGTACAATGGCGGAATCTGTAATTATTTCGCAGATTGTATGGTATTTTATTGAAGGTTTTCACTACCGTTCTAAAGAATATCCTTTCGGAAGTCGTGCTAATTATTTGAAGTATATAGTGCCGCTTGAAGATGAAGAACTTATATTTTATAAAAGCGACAAAACAGATCGTTGGTGGATCGAAATTCCATTTGAATCAAACGGTAGCAATAAATTAAAAAGAAATACGTTATTACCGTGTTCTTACGATGAATATTTAGCTGCTTGCAATCAAGAATTGCCAGAAAGATGGTGGAAAGCACAGCGTAAAAATGCTTTGTAGTTTGAAAAACTAAGGTAAATCTTAATTTTTTAAAAACTAAGAAAAATAGTTAAATTGAATTAGTGAGAAAATTATTACATATGATAAAAATTAACGTTTTACATCGATTTTTTGACACAGTTTATCGATAAAATATTTTTTTTTTATTTTATTTAACATTATTTTTGAACGGTAAAATAAATTTCGCAAGTAGTATTGTTTTTTAGATAAATAATAAATACGTTTACGGACTTTTAATAATGAATAGATAATCCAAATTTATATGAAGAAGTTTATTGCATTTGCAGCAATGTTAACACTGGTAATTGGCTGTGGTAAGTCAGGTGACAAAGGTGAATTAGTTGGTGTTACAGGAGGGAAATGGCATCCTGAAAAACCTTATGGGATGACTTTGGTTCCGGGTGGATCTTTTATTATGGGTAAATCAGATGCAGATTTAGCTAATGTGGAAGATGCTCCAACTAAGACTGTAACTGTTCGTTCATTTTATATGGATGAAACTGAAATTACAAATAGTGAGTATCGTCAATTTGTAGAATGGGTAAAAGATTCTACAATGAGAGTTCGTTTAGCAATCTTAGCAGATGAAACTGGACAAAAAAGTACAGGAGATAAAGGTAAAAAAGGCGGAAGTATTGCTGATTATGCTTTTAATGATTCTGATCCAGAAAAAATGACAGCTTATGATAAATATATGTACGACAACTATTACAGTGTTGGTACAAAAGATGATCCGTATGCTGGAAGAAAATTAAACAAAAAAGTAAAATTAATTAAAGATACTAAAGCATACCCAGATGAGTATTACACTGAAGTAATGGATTCTATGTATTTGCCAATTGAAGAATCTTACAATGGATTAAGAACAATTGATGTAAATAAATTGAAATTCCGTTATTCTTGGATGGATATTCAAGCTGCTGCAAAAGCTAAAGTTGGAAAAAGAAGTGACTTCGTAAAAACAGAGCAGGTAAATGTATATCCTGATACTGCAGTTTGGATTAAAGATTTTGCTTATTCATATAATGAACCAATGCATAATGATTATTTCTGGCACAAAGCTTATGGTGAATATCCTGTAGTTGGTGTGACTTGGAAACAAGCTAAAGCATTCTGTGCTTGGAGAACTTTAAACAAAAACAGTTATATCAAATCTAAGAAAAAAGGTCGTGACTTAGTAAATGCTTTCAGATTACCAACTGAGGCAGAGTGGGAGTATGCGGCAAGAGGTGGTCTAGAATCTGCAACTTACCCTTGGGGAGGTCCTTATACTAAAAGTGATAGAGGTTGTTTCTTAGCAAACTTCAAACCAAGTAGAGGAGATTATGCGGCTGACGAAGCTTTATATACTGTTGAAGCAAAATCATATGAAGTAAACGGTTACGGATTATATAACATGGCAGGAAACGTTTCAGAGTGGACAGATTCAGCTTACAATCCAAACGCTTACGAATATGTTTCAACTATGAATCCAAACGTAATTGATGGTAAAAATCAAAGAAAAGTGGTTCGTGGAGGTTCTTGGAAAGACGTTGCTTATTTCCTACAGGTAAGTACTCGTGATCACGAATACGCTGATTCAGCTAGAAGTTATATCGGTTTCAGAACTGTACAAGATTACATGGGAACTCAAGTAACAGGTAACGGAAACGGAAGCAAAAGAAAGTAATTTTATAATTTTATCAATATCCAACAAATCTATTTAAAACCTAAAAAAAAGTATTATGGCATTATTAAGTAAAAAAGCAATGAATTTCGCTTATGGTATGGGAGCGGCAGTGGTAATTATTGGAGCTTTATTCAAAATTACTCACTTTGAACTTGGACCTTTAACAGGAACAGTTATGCTTTCAATTGGATTGGTTACTGAGGCATTAATTTTTGCTCTTTCTGCTTTCGAACCAGTTGAAGACGAATTAGATTGGACTTTAGTTTACCCAGAATTAGCTAACGGACAAGCTAGAAAGAAAGAAGCTAAAGCTGAAACTCCAACTGACGCTCAAGGATTATTATCTCAAAAATTAGATTCATTATTAAAAGAAGCTAAAATTGACGGTGAATTAATGTCAAGTTTAGGAAATAGTATTAAAAACTTCGAATCTGCTGCTAAAGGAATTGCTCCAACTGTAGATTCAATTGCAGGACAAAAGAAATATTCTGAAGAATTATCTGTTGCTGCAGCTCAAATGGAATCATTAAATAGTTTATATAAAGTACAGTTAGAAAGCGCTTCTAGAAACGCTGAAGCTAACAAAGAAATCGCTGAAAATGCTTCTAAATTAAAAGAGCAAATGGCGTCTATGACTGCAAACATTGCTTCTTTAAACAGCGTTTATGGTGGTATGCTTTCTGCAATGAGTAACAAAGGATAATTAGTTTTTAACTAAATATTAAATTTATTAATAAAGAACTAATTAGAAAAAAATGGCAGGAGGAAAATTAACCCCTAGACAGAAGATGATTAACCTGATGTATCTGGTTTTCATCGCGATGTTAGCAATGAACGTATCAAAAGAAGTTATTTCGGCTTTTGGTTTGATGAATGAAAAATTCGAAGCAGCAAACACTTCTTCAGTTACTACAAATGCAAAATTGTTAGAAACTTTAAATTTAAAAGCTTCTGAATCTAAAGGAGAATTTGCTGAAGCTTCAGTAATTGCTCATAAAGTTCAGACTATTTCTAAAGATTTTTACACTTATATAGCAGGTTTGAAATCTCAAGCTATTGAAGGTTTCGAAGTTGATAGTGAAACAGGAAAATTACCTTACGAGTCTATGGACAGAGGTGATAATATAGATGATTGGTTCACAGGAGATGGTTATACTGCAAAAGGTAATGAGATTATAGCTAAAATTGAAAAGTATAAAGCGGATATGAAAGCTGCTTTAGGTTCAAAATATGCTGATATATCAAATGAAGTAGCTAAGAAATTTGATGTTTCTGATGTGAAAAATAAAGAAGGTATTAAAGAAAAATACTTAGCATACCACTTTAAAGGTTTTCCTGCAATCGCGACAGCTGCAAAACTTTCAACATGGCAAAATGATGTTCAAAAAATTGAGGCTGACGTGTACAACCGTGCTTTAGGAAAAGCTGCTGTAGATGAAGCTTCTTATAGCAAATTTGAAGCTATTGTAGTTTTAGATAAAAATGCTTACTTCCAAGGAGAAAAAGTTACTGGTAAAGTAGTTTTAGGTAAATATGATCCTAATGCACAATTCAGTGGATTTGAAGGTCCTGGTAAATTAGTAAATGGTCAGGCTGTATTAGAAATGACTGCTGGTGGAGTTGGAGAGCAAAAAATTGGAGGTTCATTTAACTTTATGGAAAATGGTAAACCAATTAAATTGCCTTTCAATGGTACTTACGTTGTAGTTCCAAGACCAAACTCTGCTACAATCTCTGCTGATAAAATGAATGTTGTGTATAGAGGTGTTGTTAACCCAATCTCTGTATCTTTTGCTGGTGTTGCTGATAACAAAGTTGTTGCTAGCGCTCCAGGATTATCTTCAGCTGGAAAACCAGGAAAATATAACATGAGCCCAGGTCAAGGTACTGAAGCTACAATTTCTGTAACTGGGACATTGCCAAACGGTGATAAAGTATCAGACAAGAAAACATTTAGAATTAAAGGTATTCCTGGTCCAACAGGAACAATCAGAGGAGAAATGGGAGTTGTTAAAGGTCCTAAATCTAACTTAGAGATTGCTACTATTGGAGCTAAATTACTTGATTTCGATTTTGAAGTTGGTTTAGATGTTGTTGGATTCAATATGAAAATTGCTGGACAGCCTACAGTTGTTGTTACAGGAAATAAAATGAATGCACAATGTAAACAAGTACTTTCAAGAGCAGGTAAAGGAGACCAAGTTACTATTTCTGAAATTAAAACTAAACTTGTTGGAGCTGGTAGTTACTTATTGCCAAGAACTGCTCCAGTAATTTACGAAATACAATAATAAAGTAGTGAAAGCTACATTCAATATCTTATAATGATACCACGATGAAAGTAAGAAATTTTTTAATAGCTATTGTTTCTATCGCTGGAGGTTTTGCTTCTAATGCGCAATCTAATTTGCTTAACGCTAAAACTCCTGCTCAGATCGGACTTAAAACTCCTGCTCAATTAATATCTGATAATGATAAGCCTTTGGCTTACGGTTATGTGGATGATAGAGATATTTTGATGGGAAAAACTACATGGGAAATCATTGATTTAAATGAGAAAATCAACTTTCCATTATATTTTCCGGTAGATACAGCTAATATTGGTGCTAACAGACGTTCTTTATACGACGTTTTGACTAAAGCTATTAAAGGTGGAAAAATAACTGAAGTGTATACAGATAGTTATTTCAATACTAAAAAATCTATGAAAGACATCGAAGGATCATTATCTCGTATTGATACGACAGATGCTGGTAGAGAGTTGATTAATCAATATCCAGATGATTACAAATCACGTGTTGTGAAGAAAAAAGTAGTTACTGGAACTGGAAAAAACAAAAAAGTAAATTATGTTGAAGAAACAGTTGGACCATCTAGAACGGTTCCTGCTGAATATATCTTAAAACAAGATTTAACTGCTGCAGATGTTACTCAGTATAAAATTAAAGGGTACTGGTATTTTGACAAACGTCAGAGTGAATTGAAATATCGTTTGCTTGGAATTTGTCCAGTTACTCCAGACGTTTATACGATGAATAGTGATGAAAAGGATTATATTGAATTATTTTGGGTTTTCTTCCCAAATGCCAGAGAAGCATTGCATGAGGCAAAAGCTTTCAATGACAACAATTCAGCTCTTCCAATTTCATTCGATCAGATTTTGAATTCTAGACGCTTTAATGCTGTTGTTTACAAAGAGGAAAACCTTTATGGAGATAGAGCGATTAGCGATTATATGAAAGACAATGCACAAAATCAATTGTTAGAATCTGAAAGAGTAAAAGAAAAAATTCGCAATTTCGAACAAGATATGTGGAACTACTAAGTTGATACATAGCATCATAATTAAAAAACTCTTACTACATTTGTAGTAAGAGTTTTTTTTTTGCATGTAAAAAATATCTCCATTTTAAATTGATATTATTTATTGATTTGGTCTATTTGTATATTTTTTAAATTATGTAAGAAAAAAATCACAATATAATTTAGAAAATTACGTTTAACTTCTTGTAATATGTATCATGATGAAAGTAAGAGATTTTTTAATAGCTATTGTTTCTGTTGCGGGATGTTTTAATTCTCAAGCACAATCTAATTTATTAAATGCAAAAACTGCTGATCAGATTGGAATAAAGACGGCGGCGCAAATGATATCGGATAATGATAAACCATTGGCATATGGTTATGTAAACGATAGAGATATTTTAATGGGGAAGACAACTTGGGAGATTATTGATTTGAATGAAAAGATCAATTTTCCGTTGTATTTTCCAGTAGATACTGCGAATATTGGCCCGGATAGACGTTCGCTTTATGATGTTTTGACGAAAGCAATAAAAGATGGTAAGATTACGGAAGTTTACACGGATAGTTATTTCAATACTAAAAAATCTTTAAAAGATATTCAAGGTGCATTATCTCGTGTGGATACGACAGATGCTGGTAGGGAATTGATTAACCAATATCCAGATGACTACAGATCGCGAGTGGTTAAGAAAAAAGTAGTTACTGGAAAAGGAAAAAACAAAAGTGTTTCTTATGTCGAAGAAACGGTCGGGCCTACAAGAACAGTTCCTGCTGAATATATTTTGAAACAGGATTTAACTGCAGCAGATGTTAGCCAATATAAGATTAAAGGGTTTTGGTATTTTGACAAACGTGAAAGTGAATTGAAATATCGTTTACTTGGAATTTGCCCTGTCACTCCAGATGTCTATACGATGAATAGCGACGAGAAAGATTACATTGAGCTTTTCTGGGTTTTCTTTCCTAATGCGCGAGATGTTCTGCATGAAGCAAAGGCTTTTAATGATCAAAATTCTGCCCTTCCTATTTCATTCGATCAGATATTAAATTCAAGAAGATTTAATAGCGTCATATACAAAGAAGAAAATGTATACGGAGATCGAGAAATCAAAGATTATATTCGTGATGATGCTCAAAGTCAATTGCTCGAATCTGAAAGGGTAAAAGAGAAGATTCGTAATTTTGAACAAGATATGTGGAATTACTAAGATTCTGACTTAATTATAAACAAAACTCTTGCTACCTTTGTAGTGAGAGTTTTCTATTTTATTTATACACTGCAAAATGCTTGATTATTTAATCGTTGGGTCTGGATTGGCTGGAATTTCTTTTGCCGAAGTTGCCCTTAAAAACAATAAAACTATTTTACTTATAGACGATAAATCTCAGAATTCTTCGAGAATTGCTGGCGGATTATACAATCCAGTGATTTTAAAGCGTTTTAGCGAAGTTTGGAATGCTAGGGAGCATTTGGTTTTAATGAATGAGTTCTATGATCAAGTTGAGGATAAATTAAAGGAGAAATTCAATTATAAAATGCCGATTCTTCGAAAGTTTTTTTCAATCGAAGAACAAAATAACTGGTTTGCCGCTTCTGATAAAGTAAATTTAGCTCCTTTTTTATCAACTAAATTAATTACTAAAAAGTATCAAAGTATTGATTCCCCAAATGATTATGGAGAAGTTTTACATACAGGTTATGTTAAAACTAGACAGTTATTAGAAAGTTACAATACCTATTTAAAAGAGAATAACTTGCTGCTAGAAGAATCTTTTCACAGTTCTTTTTTAGATATTCTTGAGTCGGGAATTCAATACAAAAATATTAAAGCTCGCCATATCATATTTGCGGAAGGTTTTGGGTTGCACAAAAATCCATATTTTAATTATCTTCCTTTGGATGGCACGAAAGGAGAATTGTTTTTAATAAAAGCACCCGATTTGAAACTGGATGTAATTGTTAATACCAGTGTTTTTATTCTTCCAGTAGGTGGTAGTTTATTTAAAGTTGGTGCGACTTACAATTGGCATGATAAAACAGATCTTCCTACAGAGGAAGGAAAACAAGAGCTTGTAGACCGTATTAAAGAAATCATTAACTGCGATTTTGAAATTATAAAACATTTTGCAGGTGTAAGACCAACAGTTGCAGATAGAAGGCCTTTAGTTGGTACGCACGAAGCGTATAATAGTATTCATATTCTTAACGGATTAGGAACACGAGGTGTAATGCTTGGCCCAGCATTGGCAAAAATGCTATATGATAATATTGAAAATGGAGCACCTATAGATCGTGAAGCCGATATTAAGAGATTTCACAAAAGGTATTTAAAAAGTCTTACTCCCGACCGGCCATAGGATCATAAGAAACAAACATATTTATATACAAGTTTCTTGATAGACGCAATACAAATGGAAATAAAACTACGAGCGTTAAAATAATTGCTAAAAATGATTGTTCGATAGTAGCTCCGAAAAATACAAAAGAAACAATAAAAGCTGCAATTCCGACTGCAACATTCAATGCGTAGCTAACATACATGGCACCATAAAAAAACGAAGGTTCAATTTGGTATTTGAATCCGCAATGACTGCAATTTTCGTTCATTTTGAGAACTTTACCCAAATGAAGCGGATTTTTGTCCTCATACATGCTTTCTTTTTGGCATTTTGGACAACTTCCTGTTAAAATACTATTTAGTTTCGATCCTTTTTTTAACATTTGCAAAAATTTTATCAAAGGTACATTTTTACGCCTTTATTTCTTGTAACAACAGTCACAAATTATGCTTAATATACACAATCTTTCGGTTTCTTTTGGAGGAACATATTTATTTGAAGAAGTTACTTTTCGTTTAGGAGCTGGAGACCGAGTTGGTCTTGTGGGCAAAAACGGCGCAGGTAAATCTACAATGCTAAAAATGTTGGCTGGAGATTTTAAACCAGATTCAGGAGTTATTTCTCAAGAGAAAGATATCAAAATGGGATTCTTACGTCAGGATATTGATTTTGAACAAGGAAGAACCGTTTTAGAAGAAGCTTATGAAGCTTTTACTGAGATCAAAGTTGTAGAAAAAAAATTAGAAGAAATCAATCATCAATTGGTTACCAGAACCGATTATGAAAGTGAAGAATATGCAAAAATCATTGAAGATCTTTCTGATTACACGCATCGTTTTGAACTTTTAGGAGGTTACAATTATGTGGGAGATACCGAAAAAATTCTTTTAGGATTAGGTTTCAAAAGAGAGGTTTTCAATAATCAAACAGAAACATTTTCTGGAGGTTGGAGAATGCGTATCGAGCTTGCAAAACTTTTATTGCAATCTAATGATGTATTGCTTCTGGATGAGCCAACGAACCACTTAGATATTGAAAGTATTATTTGGTTAGAAAACTTTCTTAGAAATTATCCTGGAGTTGTGGTAATCGTATCGCACGATAAGATGTTTTTAGATAATGTTACCAATAGAACAATCGAAATTTCTTTAGGAAAGGCATACGACTTTAATAAGCCATATTCTCAATATTTAGAATTGCGTCATGAAATTCGTGAGAAGCAGTTGGCAACTCAAAAAAATCAGCAGAAAAAGATTGAGGAAACAGAAAAATTAATCGAGAAATTCCGTGCGAAAGCTTCGAAGGCTTCGATGGCACAATCGTTAATTAAAAAATTAGATAAAGTAGAAAGAATCGAAGTTGACGAAGACGACAATTCGGTTATGAATATTTCTTTTCCTGTTTCAAAAGAACCTGGAAAAGTAGTAATCGAAGCAGAAAACGTAACAAAAGCTTACGGAGACAAAACGATTTTAAAAGATATTAGTTTATTGGTTGAAAGAGGAAGTAAAATTGCTTTTGTTGGACAAAACGGACAAGGAAAATCTACTTTCATAAAAGCTTTAGTTAATGAATTCGAATATCAAGGAAATATAAAATTAGGACATAATGTACAGTTAGGATATTTTGCTCAGAATCAGGCAGAATATTTAGATGGTGAAATTACGTTGCTTCAAACAATGGAAGATGCAGCAACCGACACCAATCGTATGAAAGTACGTGATATGTTAGGTTCTTTCTTATTCCGTGGTGATGATGTAGAGAAAAAAGTAAAAGTACTTTCTGGAGGAGAACGAAACCGTTTGGCGCTTTGTAAACTGTTATTACAGCCTATAAATGTATTATTGATGGATGAGCCGACGAACCACTTAGATATTAAATCTAAGAACGTTTTAAAGGCCGCACTTCAAAAATTTGGTGGAACTCTTTTGTTAGTTTCTCACGACAGGGATTTCCTTCAAGGAATGTCGAATATCGTTTACGAATTTAAAGATCAAAAAATCAAAGAATATTTAGGTGATATTAATTTCTTTTTGGAACAGCGTAATCTTGAAAATATGCGTGAAGTTGAAAAGAAGGATGTTGTAAAAGCGGCTGCACCAAAAGAAAATACTAAAACATCTTACGAAGATCAGAAAAAAGGAAAAGCACTTCAAAACAGGTTAAGTAAAATTGAAAGTCAAATTCAGCAGTTAGAAAAACAAATTCAGCATGATGATAAAATGTTGGAAACTAACTACGACAAACATATCGAAGACGCTTCATTCTTTACTGCTTACAACAAAAAGAAATCCGACTTAGATCAATTACTAATTGATTGGGAAGTTGTGCAGGAAGAGATTGATAACTTTAATGCGTAATTTTTTTGTTTCAAGTTTCAAGTTTTGTTGGGACGAATAGTTTTTAACGCAAAGTTCGCTAAGGCTATTTTTTACTAAGTGATATACATTGAGAATATTTAAGTTCGCAAAGCTTTATCGATAAAGCTTTGCGAACTTTGTGTTTTTCTTGAAGCCCCTCAGATCAAAAATCTTAGCGAACTTTGCGTCAAAATATTCACTCAGTTCGAAACCTGAAACAAACTACTTAATAATCCCAATAGATTTAGAATGTTCAATCGCTTTGCTGCTATCTTTAAAATAGCAAACGGAAACATTTAAGCTTTCTAAATTTTTTAAAATCGTTGCAACTTCTTTCTTCTGAGATTTACCAGTTTGTCTAATGTAAACTGCAATTACAGTAACAGGAAATATTTTGCAGATTCGCTCATATAAAATTGGATCATGCTGTGAATCATCGCCCATTAAAACATATTTCAGCGTAGGATAAAATTCGACAACATGTTTTATTTTTTCAAATTTATGATCGTGATTTCCTCTTCCGCTCATAAAAAAATCGGTAATTCCTCTTTTAATATCTTTTAGCAAAAAAACTGCTTTAGGTAGTTTGTTTATTTTAGTGAATTTTGCAATAAATCTATACAAGTTCCATTCACTGCTTGAGATGTAGAAAAAAGCGTTTACTTCTTCTGTATTTTGACGTCCAGCCGAACTTAATGCTTGATAATGAGAAACAACGTCTTTGAATACTTTTCGGTCATTTACATTTCTAAACAATAAAATATAAAGTTTACGGAAAAAGTTATTGGTGTGCGAAATCAAAAAGGTATCGTCAATATCCGATATAATTCCGAGATTTCCTTTGTGAGGTCTAATAAAACTGCCTTTGCAAATTGTAGTTTCATTGTTGTATTTCAAGCTCACTTCGTACGGCATCCAACCAAAATGAGTTTCTTTTTCTAACGGAATGCAGAAATTGAAGTAACCATCGTCTAAAGTTTTGGTATGAATAATTTCGTCATTATAATGTAGATAAACATCAAAATTTTTAATGGTTTTTATTCTGAACAATTTTAGAATTGAGGTAGCATTTTTTAGGTTTTTCCTCTGAAAATCATAATTATTTTCTCTTTTTAAAACGTGTCCCATTACAATTAATTCTTGTTCATTAGCATAACCTCGATATAATTGTAGAATTGGTTTCATTTACGTATATTTATGTATACTGTAATTTACTCAATTTAATTGGTTTTAAAAATAAAATTTTGAAAAAGAATATCCTATTTGTAGTCAATCCGATATCGGGTGACCTTGATAAATCCGATTTAATTGGAGCTGTCGAAGAGTTTGCAATCACAAATCATTTTGAACTTGAAGTTTATGAAACGACTGGCAAAAATGATATTAAAAATATACAGACGCGTTATGATGAATTCCAACCAGAGAGAATTATTGTCGCTGGCGGAGACGGAACCATTAAAATGGTTGCTGAAGCGATGGAAGAACACGATATTATTATCGGGATTTTGCCAGCGGGTTCGGCAAACGGACTTTCGGTAGATTTAAATCTTCCCGATGGAATTGAACAGAATCTAAAAATTGCCTTTCTAAATCATTATATCGAAATGGATATGATTTGTATCAACGGCAAAAAAAGCATTCATTTGAGCGATCTGGGACTGAATGCCAATTTGGTTAAAAATTATGAGCAAAGTGACGTTAGAGGTTTTTGGGGATATGCATTGCAAGCCTTTACAACTCTAAAAGAATCAGAAGAACCTTTTGTTGCAACTATTTCTGCTAATAATGAAATTGTTGAGCATACAGCAAGAATGATTGTTATTGCCAATTCGCAGAAGTATGGAACTGGCGTTATCATAAATCCGAATGGCGCTATGAACGATGGAAAGTTTGAATTGGTGATTTTAAAAAGCCTTGATTTATTATTAATCGGGAAAATTATTACTGGAAATATGCCAATTGATTCAGACGATATTATCATTATTTCGACAGACAAAGCAGAAATAAAAACCGATTATCCTGTAAATTTTCAAATCGATGGTGAATATTGCGGAGCACAGAAATCTCTAGAAATTCATATTTTGCACAAGCAAATGAAAATCGCTGTTCCTTAATTTCTTTATTTAAACGGATTTCTTTCCTGCCATTCTGTTTTTGGCTCTAAATAATTAAAAAATCTTGAAATGTTATGGTTTATTAGTGCATTGCTATGTGTAATTAAACCATACATTTTTAGAGGTTTAGCTCCAACAGAACTTTTAATTTCTAGTGCTGTTCTGGCAAAAACAATTTCCTTGAAACCTTTTTTTATAGAATAAGCAATCATGTCGTAAAGCATATTTAAATACAGCATTTTTTCGCGCTGAACACTTTCGTCATAACCTAAAAAATAAGTATCCATTACGTTGCCGTTTTTTATCAAAGTATTGAAACCAATTAATTTTTCATCTAAAAAATAACCGTAAAGAAGAAAATCTTCCCCCATGATTTCTTTGAAAAAGCTAAAGTGGTTTCGAGCTAGAAAAAAAGTATTAAAAGGAGCATTTTTGGCAACATGAAAATACAGATCGTAAATAATATCTTCATATTGTTTAATGTCCGAAAGAGACATTTGTTGTTTTACAATTCCTTCTGATTTTTTTCTGGCGCGCTTGTATTGGTCACGATATTTTTTAGATAAAGCATCAATATAATCTTGTTCTGTTTTCCAATTTTCATTGATTTCAAAAATCATATTGGGCTGAGTCGAAAACGTATAATTGTTTTTGAATTCTTCCTGTAAAGGTTCGATTTCTTTTGCCGTAAAATCTTTTATGCTTGTTATATGAACTTTTTTTCCGCTTTCTTTCAAGTCTTTTTTCAACTGATTTATAGCTTTGTGAAGTGTTTTTATTGCTTTTGATTGTTTGATGTTTTTATCAAAAATAAAAGCGTTTTGACCCGTAAGCATATTATTTCCCACAAATAAAACGTGAGAAGCAAAATTCTTTAAAGCAAAATTACGAACAGAAGTTTTTAAACATTTGTCTCGTTCTCCAAAAGACTCTAGTTTTTCTGCAAACAAAAATTGTGTTAAAACGATTCCGACAAGTTTAGTTTCTTCAAAAATTCCGATAAAATGGCAAGTCATATTTACTGGAGAAGAATTTTCCAGAACTTCAAGATATTCTCTTGTCAAAAAAATATTGTTTTCGGCAAGCGAATTCCATTCTGAAGGGAGCAGAGAAGCTCTTTTGTAAATTTGGAAAGAAAAAGTTGTGTTCAAGAGAGTAGACTAATTTCGTCAAAATTAGATAATAATTGTAAAAACGAGATGTCTTTAAGTTATTATTAAGAAAAACTCGTTTGATTCTTAAACCAAACGAGTTTCTATAAAGTTGTTTTATGCAAATGCACAGATAATTCCGCCCATTAAGGTTAGTGAAACCATCCAGTATCCTGCATGAATGAAAATATATTTCCAAGATTTTCTTTCGAATAAGCCATTAATTCCAATTAGCGGAAAAGCAAAAAACAGTCCAGACATAAATCCATGTAAAGCACCATGTTTGAATGTTCTATAAGCCGTACCATAGTCTGCCATAAAAGCCGCAAAAGAAGGTTTAGCGCTAGCTATTAATGGCGGTCCGCCAACCATTCCGACAGCTCCAGACTGATGAATTGTCAAAGACATTAACGTCATTGAAATCATTAAAGCAAAAATATAAGTAAACCCAAAAATCTTGAGCATATTTCCGCTTCTTAGTTGTTCTTGAGTGAAGTTGTTTTCTCTCATCCAGATAGTTCCAAATACTTTTGGGTTGTACCAGATAAAACCAACAACAAGTGTTACAACAGCCGAAATCAGGAATGCGTAAAAGTTAATTTCCATAATGTGAGGTTTTTAGAATTAGTTAGTCAAATGTAGTTAAAAATAGATTATTATGAGTATGTTTTTAAAAAGCAGTATAAGTCTTGTTAAATAAATATTTATTAACAGATTGTCGACATTATGAGTATTATATCCGTGAAATCCATAATTTAGCCGACGAATTAAGAGACAAAATCGATTGGTGAAAATTTCGATAGTTTTATTATAAATGAAAAATTGATAATAAAAGTCTTTTAGCACAAACATAACCAAAAAAATAGATTACAATTGTTACCCAAAATTAATCGTGCTTATGAATGAATTTTACACTCGTTAAACAAGTTGATTAAATATATTTAGTTAATTGCAAAACCGTAATTCGTTTACGGTTTTTTGTTTTTATAGAACATAAGTATTTAAAAAAAATAACATTTAATTTAGAAATGATTTTTTATGTTTGTTTAAATATTTCATAACTTTAATATAAGAATTTAAAGGATAAAAGCTGAGCAATCGGCTGTATTACTAACCAATTAAAAATAAAAATTATGACACTACAATATCAAGGTGAACAATACGGAAAGTCTGCAACTTTTACAATTAGAATTATTGGTAATAATTTATCAAAAAGTAGTTCAAATTATCAGATTGATCTTTTAGTAAACGACAAAAAAGTACCAACTTTTACAACAGAAATCCATCAAAGTCTTTCTAATTGCCTAAAAGAGATTTATTTGTTTAGAAAACACAACGGAATCAAATTTGACGAAGCAACAGAAAAGATTGTTTCTCTTTACGTTCCTTACGATAGAGTTTTGTTTAACTACAATAAATATGCTTTATTCAGAGCATAATTTTTCTCAAAATAAGATTAGAAAAGACCATTTTTTAAAATGGTCTTTTTTATATAAACAAAAAAAAGCTTCAGAACATTCTGAAGCTTTTTAATTTTTGAAAAGGCAAATACTTAGAAATTTGTATTTACTTTTTTAGAACGGTCTGCTATATAAGAAATTAGCCAAGTAACTTGTCCGTCTTTTACGAAATAAACCTTCTTAGAGTTTAAGTTTGGAATACCTTCTAAACAAGTAGATAAAATGTTATTTGCTGAGATAAGATATGCTTGATCGTATGTTTTTAAAACTCTTTCAGCTTCTTTGTTAGTTTTAGCAAGGTTTGTAAACTTAACGAAGTTGTTTTTTAGAATCGCATCATAATTGATAATGTCTTCCATTGTTAAAGTAACATAATGTTCTTTTACATTTTCATTGTAATAAAGCGTTGAAAAAGCCCAAACTGCACCCCCAGATAAATAGATTTTATCTTTTTTAGCCAAAAGCGGATTTGCATCAATCATTTCTTTTACTTTTTTGCGCAGAATTGGATTAAAGTCAAAAGATTTTTCCTGATAAGTTGACATATCATTTGCTTGATTTGGATTTGCTACCGTTTTCTTTACAGCATCTGTAAGTGTCATTGTTCCGAAATCTAATTCTAAAGGAATGAACTCTAATTTATTGTCGTCTCCTTCATCAATGTAACCACCTTTTGTAGTTTGAGCACCGATATCTAAAAGGAAAGCGTTGGCATAATCAACAGGAGGCATCGCGCCTTTTACCAATGTTTTAGCCTCTTCGTTAACGTTAAGAACATCTAGGTTTTTATCAGTTAACATTTTGATTTTGTTTTTTAAAACATCAACATTGCTTGCAGATGCAAAAACCGGAGCTGCTACGATAAAGATATTCTCATCAAGAATTTTATAATCTGTTCTAATTTTCTTCAATTGGTCGACAACAATAATGCTTGTTTTGTTGATGTCTTCTGGAGTAAGTTGGCCAGTAGCGCCAATATGATCTGCAAAAGGAATTCTGTCTGTCCAGAAAGAAAGAATTTTATAATCAGCTTTTCTGATATTATTTACATCAAGAACAGAAACTTTTATAGCTCTACGTCCGATTTCAATTCCAGCATAAATGCTTTTTTGAGAGAATGAATTGATAGAAAAAAATAAACTGACTAGAATAAAAAATAAAATTTGGGGATTGTTTTTTTTAAGCATTGTGTTGTAATAAAATTTAAAATAAAGAATGTTCAATAATTGGTTTTTCTCCCATTCAAAATAGGGGGCATTTGCGAGCGCAAAGATACTCATCCCAAATCATTTTTTAAATGTTGATTTTTTAAAATAATAGAAAAAGTTTGCGATTTATTTAAAACTTAACATTGAAGGACACAAAATCAAGAAATTCAGCTTCTATTATGGAAGTTTTTTTATGAAATTTGTGATGTGAATTGAATAGATTGAGAAGTTAATGGTTATTGTAAATTTACTTGATGCAAACAATTAAGAAATATTCGGTTTTAATATGTATGGTCATTTCCTTGGTTTTGATCGTAATAGCAGCCTCACTTTATCCAGGCGGTTCATTATTGGATAAAAATTCTATTGGGTTTGGCTGGTCAAAAAATTTCGTAAGCAATTTGTTTGCAGCAAAAGCCATAAATGGTTCAGAAAACTCAGGAAGAATTTGGGCAGTTATCGGAATGGCATTTCAGTCAGTTGGTTATGGTATTTTCTTTATTCATATGTCAAAAAAAATAGCTTCAAGTTGGGCTAATATTTTAAAATATATAGGTTTTGCCAACATATTATTTATTTTTCTAATTGCGACACCTTTACACGACGTCGGAACAATATCGATCGTTTTAACATTGTTTGGATTATTTACAATTACTGTATTTGTTCTAAAGTCAAAACTTCATTTTCTTAAATTTTGCTGTATTTTTTGCTTATTGACTTTTTACGGTTTCTTTATCTTATTTGGGTTTGGTTATTTGAGTTCGGCAATCATTATGCAGAAAGTATACAATGCAAGCGCGATACTTTTAGTTTTAGGATTAGAGTATTTTACCAAAAATGAAGACTTTATGCGTATTAAAAGCTAAGAACGCAGATAGTAATCTTTACATGGAAAAGAGAATCAAAAAAAGTGAAAGAAAAAAGCTCCAGATTTCTCTGAAGCTTTTAGCCCGTAATGCAGCATCCAAATAGCAAGCACGAGCGAGACGCTCACATCAGCAAGGAAGAAATTAATCTATACGTTAATTATATTTTATTTTGATTACTTTTTTATGGCCGTGATTATTTTCGGTCTTTATTTCTATCGGTAATTTTTTTTCATCATAAACTACTAAACTTGTGTTTTCACTATGTCTAGAATATTGGGATGTTTTATTGTTTTTTCTCTCAATACAATTGTTTTGATTTACAAAATCGGAGTAAAAATCGAATAACGGAGGCTGGCATATTAATGAAGTAATAAAATATTTGTCGCCATACATATTGTAAGCGATAATTTTGTTTATGCTTTCGCTATTGTCAAATTTATAATCGACAGAATGATTCGATTTAGAAGGACTTAATTGCTCCATATTTACAATATTTCCATTTTGCATAGTGTATTGATAGCTTGCTCCCTTAGTGGTTTTTTTTAAGATATTGCCATTCATTTCATAAGTGTTTTTTTGCACGTATCTGCTATTATCAATATTACCAGAAAAATCAATATTACCAGAAGAACTTTCTACTGTATAATGATCAGCATCTTTAATACTGTAAGTAATTACCGTTTTTCCCCAAGGTTTAAACTCCGATGCACCATTTTTTTTTCCTGTTCTAATAATTTCAATTAAGTAACCATCGTCATTATACTTGAAATATGCGTCTTGAATCTCGCCATCATCGTAAGTATTCGATTCTTTTTCTAGTAATCCTTTTTGATTATACGAAAAATAAATTGGCTTTTTCTTCTCGACGTTTTTCGAAATTAATTTACCATTTTCAAATTTATAAGATGTAGTTTCTGATTCATTATAAGTTGTGATATCTTCTATAGATTCAATTTGCCGTTTGCTTTTTTGACAATACGCTATTGAAGAAATTAAAAAAATAAGAAGTAAAGTTTTTTTCATGTTTTGCGATGTTTTTTATTAATTGGGGTTTTAAATTTTTATATGTTTCGAAGTAAAAATATAAGAAAATTAGTGTTTTTACAAACTAAACAAAAATCAACCTGATTACTCCAATATTTGGACAACGATAACGCATATTTGTTATCTGTGACCTTAGAGAGAATCAGAGAAAAGGTAAGACAAAAAAAGCTTCAGATTTCTCTGAAGCTTTATTGGTGATGTTATAAACTCATTTCTAGAATTATATTTTTAGGCTGTTGAATAATTCAATAAGTTTAGGATCTGAAGGTTTTGGTGCTCGTGCGTTAACAATATTTCCATTGGGATCAAGAAGAATAAATGTTGGAACGCCATTAATGCCATAATCTTTTATGATTTTTGAATTCCATTCATTTTCGGCCAATAATTGAATCCCGCCCAATTGTTTTTCTGTGACAAATTTGCTCCATTTAGGTTGATCCTCCATTGAATCGATTGAAATGCTTATAAATTCAATATTTTTTCCTTTGTATTGTTCTTCGACTTTCTGAAGAAATGGAATTTCTTTAACACAAGGAGCGCACCAAGTTGCCCAAAAATCAATATAAATATATTTTCCCTTTAAGTCTTCGAGAGAAGTTTTTCCTCCTTTTTGATTTTCATAATTAAATGTTGGCGAGGGTTTTCCTGGCTTTAATGCATTTGTCAAATTATAATTTGTAGTCAATTTTTGTTTGATGAGCGGATCGTTTGTAATCGATAAAAATTCCTCATATATTTTTTCATAATTTGTATTTGCAATGCTTACATCGCTTGCCGAACGTTCTATCAACCGATTTTTTATGCTTTGAGTTTTTAATGCTTTAATTTTCGGAATTGCATTTTTAGCCGTAACATAAAAACTATCTTCATCTGCTTTTACATTTTCATAGAATTTATATAGAGCAAGTTCTTGATATTCGTTTGAAAATAAAAAATCGGAATCATTATCCAGATTGATTGTTTCATCAATCTTTGGGTACGTTTCAGAAACTTTAGAATGGTATTTCGTATAGAAATATAAGTGTTTTTGTTCTAAGTAATAAATGCTTTTGGCTTCTTTTTCTTTGAAACTGACATTAGTAAATTTTGTTTTACTGTATAAGTTGTTGACAGAAGTTTTTATTTCCTGAAGTTTTTTCAGGAATTCGTTTTCACTAAGCTTGTAAAGTTCCCTGTCTGGAGTTGCAGAAGTTATAAGTTGTTTTTTTGCTAAATATTGATTTTCTATGTTTCCATTGCCAGTAAATTTCAAAGTTGACGACAAGTTTAAATCGTCAGCATTTATTACCAATTTGGAATTTTTGCCTAGGTATATTTGGAAACTATTCCTAGTAGTTTCAATTGTATAAATATGATCAGATTCTAATCCTAAATTTTCCGAAAAACTGCCATCTGGTTTTAGCTTGATTTCTTTGTCAAATAATTCTCCTTTAATTCTAATTGTTTTGTTTTCGGCATTTATAATTTTGCCAGAAACAGTTGTTGCTTTTTCGGGAGTAGTGAAGGAGTATAAAATAGCAATTAGCAATAAAAGCAAGTTTTTTTTCATTTTTGGTCGTTTAGATAGTTATTTTTTGAAATCAAATACTGATTAAAAATAGGAATTATTTTTTTATGAACTAATATGTACGATTGTATTTGCTTGTTTTTCAGTAAACAAAAAAGCTTCAGATTTCTCTGAAGCTTTTTTTATAGCGGAAAGTATTGAAAAATCTAAACAATTTTTCGGGACTTAATGTAATTCGTAGCTTGGAATCTCTTGAACAACAATCCATTTATTTTTTGTTTTTTTCATTACTACCACTTTTGAATTAGAAAATCCAAAAAATGGAGTTCGTGCGGCATGAAATTGAAAGACTAAATATTTTTTGTCATATATAATTGGCTCCGATATACCAAAAACAGGTAAAAAATTAGGTAAATTATTTATTTCTACATCATCTGCATTATTTGAATTGGAAACAAAACGAACATAAGATATGAATTTTATCTTATCAAACTCTAGATCAGTTTTTGTCCATTGCCTATCAGTAATGTCAGGTAAAATATATTTTTTACTATCATAAAATTTATTTTTCATAATCTTATAAGCCCTATCATTAAATAAAGGTCTTGTAGCTCCACCGTATAATTCATTATAGTCTGCCTTTTCATTTTCTGGTCTAGGAAATTGTCCTTCAAAAAATTTTAAAGTTATATTAGGGTTCAATTTTTCACTAATCACTATAATTTCACTTGTTTTATCTTTGATTTGCGAATTTAAATATTGGTTTATTACATCAAAAGAATCACGTGCAGTCAAAGTTTTATTTGTATCCTTTTGGGCATATATTAAACAGCAATAAAAAGTTATTAATAATATAAAAATATTTTTCATTATCATTCTTTTATTAATTACATCGCTTACAAAAGGTTTTCAAATCCGCGCTATCGTTACGAAAATAAATCTGTGAGATTGGGTTATGTAATTAGTTGTAAATGTAATCCCCGACTATTTTAGCAACTTCCCATTTATTTTTGTTTTTTTTCATAATGACAACTTGAGAAGTGCCGCTACTCTCAAAATATATTTTTAGATAGTAAAACATAATGTATTTTTTATTGTGGTAATACATTGGTTCAGACAGAATAATCATTTCATTAATTTTACTGTTCTTGTACTTTTTTAGAAAAGACTCTTTTAATGTTAAGCCGGTTCCTTTTTCTAAAATGAAATTATAATTAGGAAAATCTTCTTTTTTCCAATACTTTTTTAAAGTATCACCAGCATAATCAGTGTACATTTTTTTCCAGTATTTCTCGACAAATAACCCGTAAGTATAGTCTGTCGGATCTGTTAGATTAATAGTATGCTCACTTCCTTCACCGCCATTAAAAATTCTTAGAGCTTGTTTGTTTAATTCTTTATCACTCTGTAAAATATACACTTTATTCTTATTCAGATTTTGAGTGTCTAAAAATTTATTTATGGGATCATAATTTTCCACATATAAGTTACTTGAACAAGATAAAAGGAAAAAAGGAATTACTAAAAATATTTTTTTTAAGTATGTCATAATATTTACCTTTTGCAAGGTGTACCTATTGGCGTATTAATACCGTATATAGATCCTAATTTTTCAGTATTAATTCTATTGCGAATTCTTTCTCGGTCATTATAATTTTTATGATTGGGGTCATTAGGATAATTTTCGTTGAAAATCACAGTTCCAGTAAGTCCTCCCCATGCCAGATCGAGATAGACCTGATTTTACACATCGGTTTATTTTAATTAAAAACTAGAGTTTTCCCAATTAACTTCATACTTGACTATCTTATTTGTACTTATTTTTTCAATAATGAAAATTTTATAAAATGATTGATATCCTGCTGGAGGATAAACAAGTTTAATTTTATTTTTCCTTTCGATTTCTTCTTTTTTAGCTTTAAAAAATTTATATGCATCATTTTCTAAGTCATCAGGTTTTTCTAATTTTATTTTTTCTAAAAAATCAATAGAATAAGTAGAGGCTTTATTTTTTTGTGGATTATACTTAAAGTGTTCTTTTTTAATTTTAAAGTAAATTTGAGCATTATCGGTTGTCTTTATGTTATCATCTTTACTTGAATCAAACATGAGATATTTTATAGGTTTTAAATATTTTTCTCCTCCTTTGTAAAAAGAAAAGTAATCATTAGATTTTGTTTGTGCGCTAATAAAATTAATAGTTAGCAATATTAATAAGTAGATATTTTTTGTCATAATTAATTACATTTTGAAGGGCCATTGTAAAAATTCTCATTAATCAAATTAGTGATTTTAATTTTCTCTGAAGCAGGTAAATTATCCCATGCTAAAGTAGTGTTATTGCTGTCTAATTTTCCTAAACCTAACCAAGTGATGGCTTCGTATGTTGATCTTGGAAGTCTATTGCCGTCAAATTGTTGAATAATATCAGCTAGAGTATTTCGGTAATGATTTGCCATCATTTCATGGTTCCATGTTGGTTTATATCTTTTAAAGTAGTAATCATACAAGCCTGGAAAATTATCTTTCATAGAATTAATATAATTTATTTGCTGTTGTGGAGTCATATTACTGCCATCAGGTGTTAAAGTACCTATCTGTGCAGCTGATAACATTTTTCGGTATATCTCAGCATGAATTATTTCGTGAGCAAATACTGTTGCTGCACCTAAATCTGATAAATTATTTAAATTGCTATTGCTTATTTGAATTTCTGTTACAAAATTTATAGGTAATTGAGTTTCTCCATATACATTTGAAGCTAGGTTATTGTTAATAGTTAATTTAAGATGACTTACTGTAAACTCTCCGTCAAATTTTTTTATTGCATTTTCAAATCCCGAACTCGAATTTTTTAATTGTTCAAAGATACATTTTGCTTTTCCTTTTAGTTCATCAATAATTTGTGCCATGGGTGGTGCAGTAATACCATTACCATTGCCTCCACCGCCTGTAGAATCCCAAGACATTCCTGATCCTCCACCGCCTACAGGGCTCCAGCCCATACTTGTGCCTGAATTACCCCAAATCATATCCCAGTCAGTACCGTTTGTAAGTTTAGGTTTAGCAGGAATAATTACTTCTTTTAAATCTATATTTGTTTTTGAAGTTAAAGATGTTGCTGTGCTACTTTTTACATATTGGGTTTCAATAATTCCATCTTCTGCTCTAAACCCGTTAATGAAATCGCCCTCGAGTGAGTAAATAAAAATGTTTCCAGTAAATAGTCCAAAAATAAGCTTCTCATCAGCTTGCATACTGTAAATAACGCTTCTTATTTCATCATCAATTTTCACAACTAAAACACGATCGTTTCGAACTTCATTATTTGTTGTAAAAGGAATTACGGTTAATAGCTGGTCACTACCGTTTATTTTTTCCTGTGTTGCTTTATCGAATTCAAGACTACTTATTTCACCGTTTGATAATTTAGCTGAAGAACTATTGGTTGGCTTTGTTAAGAATGCTTTTGCATCACTGATGCTTACAGTCTTAATATTGTTCTGTTTTTGCTCTGTTATATTTTCACTGTCCTGACAATTAGTTAATATCAATGTCAGAACAAAAAGAAATGCTTTCTTTGTAAATTTTAATTTCTTTGGTTTGTTGTTGTTCATATTTATTACAGTTTTTTCTTTCTAAAATCAAAAGTATACATTTCATATATTAAAAGCAATTGATTGGTAATTCTTGTTAATTTTTTTAATGGTTGAGTTACTAGAATTTAAACAATTATAAATTCCTTTATTCTAGCATTTTTTTTTAATATACTAAGAAAGACTACACATTGTTTTAAAAAAAAATAGAATTTAATGTTAATCCCTGCTAGCGTGAGCGTCTCGCTCGTGAACGCAAAGATGATATTGATAAAGATAGTTAAAACAAAAAAAGCTCCAGATTTCTCTGAAGCTTTTTACTTGTAGCGGGAACAGGACTCGAACCTGTGACCTTCGGGTTATGAGCCCGACGAGCTGCCTACTGCTCTATCCCGCGATGTTTCGGGTGCAAAGATACACACTAAATGCGGTTTTGCAAGCTATTTTTGTAATTTATTTTTTAAAATTGATTTAAAACGCAGATTTTATTGAACTTTAAAGTCTAGCAATTCCTCGTAAACATTTCCTTTTAAGCCTAATAACAGACCAAAAGCGGGTTCGGTTTTTAGGCCGCTTTCTTTTAATTTAATAATCTCTAATCGGAAGTTTTCGTCTTTTGACTGAAGAATTTGAGCTTCAACAAGCATATGTCTGTAGCCATTTTGCTCTTGAGTTGGAGTGTTTTGTCCGAAAATTTCAATTTCAAAATCGTCAAGATAAAAGTTTGCAATAACAGATTCTTGATTATTTATGAGATTTTCTCGAATGGTGAAATTGTTTTCTTTTGAGAATAAATCTTTAATCTTTTCAACGAATTCAAGCTTGTTTTTCCAATAACAAATAATATCCAAGTCACTGTTTTCTACGTCAATATTTATCGGAATTGTGCCAACTAAAATAGGATCAAAGTCAGATAGATTTTCTAAAATATTATACTTAGTTAAAACTTCAAATGAAGCTTGCTGTTTCAGATTTCCTGTTTTTAAATATGAAATATCTGTAAAATCAGTCATTACTTTTTATAATTTTTCTCTTCTTTAATTTCTTCTTCTAATCGTTTGTTGATGTCGATTTTGGCATTCGTAAAAATAAAAATAGTCGTTCCGTATTCTCTTGCATATTGGTTTGTAATTTTACCGCCAATAAATCCTTTTTCAAAATACGGACTTGTTTCTTTAAGTTCTTCGTTGTTTTCATCAAATTCTTTAACTCGAATAAGATTTTTGTATTGAATTTTAAGATTAAACCAATTTACATAATCGGCATTAAAAGAAACTGCTTTAATTCCTTTTTCAGAATAATAATTAATCGCGCCGGCTTGTCCGTAATTATCACAAAGGACAATAGTTTCTTTTTTGTTTGGAATTAAAGTATACAAAGAATCTGTTTTTCTTGCCAACTCTTTCCAGCCCAACATATCGGCAAAATCCTGCGGTAATTGATGATCTTTTCCGTCTTCCCAACGAAGCATTCCAAGTTTTTGATATTTCTCTGAATGCGAAACTATATATTCTGGACTTTTATTAGGAAAAGCAATATTGTACATCGGGATAAATAGTAAAATCGGAATGATAATAAAAATAGGTTTTAAATACCTTTTCCAACCTTCATCTAAAACCTCAGACAGAAAAACAGCACCAAAAGCAATGTAAATAGGATAAAGGCCAATTACATAATACGCTTTGGCTTTGAAGTAAATAAATATGAAAAGAGTAAAAACAAACGAAGCAAAAAAGACTTGGAATTTTTTGAGCGGTTTATAAAAAATCACAGCATAAAGTCCGGCCAAAATAACCAATAAACCACCAATGAAAAATAGAATCTGTTCTTTTATAAAACTTCCTAAATCAACATTTACCAATTGTGTTTCTGCCAATTCTTTCATATGATGCACGATTGGAAACTGATTTCGGTATTGCCAAACCAGATTAGGGAGAATTAGCATTATGCCAAAAATTAAAGCAAAATAAAACTGCTTTTTAATTAACATTTTTCTTTGACTAGAAAGTATAATGGCAGGAAATAATCCGAATAATAGAAATACGATATTGTATTTGTTTAAAAATCCAAAAGCAAAAATAATGGCTCCAAAATAAATCCATTTCGTGTCTTCCGAAACTATGTATTGAATTAAAACATAATAAACTGCAGTCCAGCATAAAACATCTAGAGAGTTCGGCTGATACAGCATATTAAGTCTAAGCAGACAAGAAAACAAAACACATAAAGCGCCTAGAATTAAAGCATAAAGATTTCCTTTTAACAATTCGATTGTTTTCCAGACAAGCAAAAGCGTCAAAGCGCCAAATAGGGCAGGGAAGAACTTAACCCAGAAAACAGAATTTCCGAGAAGTAAAATAATACACGAAAACCACGAAGTTACAGGCGGAACCGATAAAAACCCCCAAGCCGTATGATGCGCTTGATCGAGATGAAGATATTCGTCGCGCTGTAAATCGTATTCGGGACTAATTAAAACATATTGCAGAATAAATTTTAAGAGAATAAACCCAATTAAAATCAGTTTTTTTTTGGTCATGAAGTCGTTGGTTTGCGGTAAGTGGTTTCAAGTCAGTTTAATGGTATTACGAATATAAGATTTATTTTGATTGAAAAACGATGAAAACGCTGTTATAGCAAATAAAAAAAGCTCCAGATTTCTCTGAAGCTTTAGTTGAATTTTTATTCTTCTATTGCAGTTTCAAATTCCATGTGATCTACAATTTCTGTTTCTGGTTTGTCTGGTTTAGAAGCTTTTAAAGCATTAAATCTTTCTAACATTTCGGTTTCTCCTTCTTCACCGCTGAAATAAGGAAAAACATCCATAATTGGTGTTTCTGAAATAGACGGAATAGAATATTCTCCCATCGTATTTTTCATTATATGAATTGTGTTGTCATAAGCTTCGCGCACATCATTTGCTTGAACCAGCATATACATGCTTGTTTTTCTTTCCTTACCACTTTCTTCATCATAAGCAATTAAAGTGATTTTAGATTTAAACCATCTGTCCGCATTTTCAAAAGGATGGATTTCGGCATAATTTGCCACTTTAATAGCCGTGATTTTAAATTCTTCACTAATGTAAGCGGCCATTTCTTCATTAATCCTTTTTTCAGCTTCTGTGTAAGACAAAGCGTCAACCAAATACGGTTCTGTTAATACTTTTTGTCCGCCAGTTTCATCTGTTTTTCTATATTTTACTTTGCATTCGTACCAAACTACGCTCATCTCTTTTAAATTTTTAAGGATGCCAAAGATAAATTTTACAGGAAAATAAATAGTTAAATATCGAAATAGATATTCACAATTTTGAGTGTTTTTTGGTAATCTTTTGAATGCCTGAAAGTTGTGTTTTTTTTCTTCAGAAAGTTTTGTAATCGCATTCATTCCTTTTAATTATAAAAAACTGAAAATATTTTTTGAGTGTAAATATTTGTAATTCAATTGTTTATTTTTTTTAATAATTGAATTCCCTAAAAAAATGAATTTTCCTTAAAACCAAATATTCGAATTCAACGTAATTGGGGAAATACAGTGGTTGGGAATGAGGCAAATTCAAAAGATAGTAGTTTTTGGAAGAACAGAATCTTACAGCATTCCTAGCCATTTTTTTTTATAATTTGAAGCAGTATTTATGACAGGAAAATTAAACGTTCAGAAGTTAAAAGAAACTTTAAAATATCTAGAAAGCAAAGATCGTGAATTAAAAAATCAAGGTCAAAATGATACGCGCAGTCTTGAATCAATGATAAAATATTTGAAAAAAGACATGATTGAGCAATATAATTTAGATGATCATCATGTTACGATAAAACAAGAAATAAAAGATACGCAGACTTTTATTGAGAACGTAAAAAGAATTATTTCGGTTAATATATAAGTTCGCTTTTAAGGTCAAATTATACTTTTATTCCAGTTTAAATTTTTGGTTTTTGCAATCGAGAGTCAGTTTATGGTTGAGGAAAAGTTTGTTTCCAATCATGCCCTGCATTCCTGAACGTTTCATTAAGAATTTTTGCAAGTCCGATGTGCCTTCAATATGCGTAACTTCCGAAAGATTTAATTCTAAATTTCCGAACAGGATTTTCTTTTTCGCGGAAGCGGAAAAAACCGACAATGTATTTCCCCAAGAATTTCCTTTTTCAGTTTTTATTTTACTGTTTGTATTTTTATATTTTTTCCAAACTTCTTTTGTTGTAATCAATTCGTAACCGCTTGTTCCAGAATCATAAAGCAACTTTAAATTTTCATTTTCTACTTTTGCCGAAATTAAAATTTTACGTTTTTTGAATTCAAAATCCACGAAGTTTTTTTCCTGAATTTGTTCCGTAAAAGAACATTTATTATTCTTAAAATCTAAAACAGTAATCCGTTTTTCTAATAAATCGGTTCCAATCGTTCCGATTATATTCTCGGCATTTGGATCTTCAAAATCTACTTTATTTCCATAATTTAAAACTTCGAAATTGCTAGAAATTATATCCATTTTTCCAATTGTAAAATGTGTCGCAATTTGATTTTTTTCAGAATTGAAATGCAGTTGATTTTGATGCTTTTTTGAAATCGATTCTAATGCATTTTTATAGAAAACAGTAATTGGCGAACCAGAATCAAATTGCATGTAAAACGTTTGATTAATTCCCTCTAGTTTTATTGGAAAAAGTAATGCAGAATGTAGATTTTCATCGGAAGAAATCCATTTCATCGGAATATTTTCTGCTGTTCCAGAAACGGTTAAATAATTTTCTGGCGGAGTGAATTTCTTTTGGAAATAAAAATATCCTCCCAACAAAAATAAAACGATTATAACTAAACTGGCGATTGCAATTTTCTTCAATATTTTCATGTCTAAATTTTTCTGCAAGATTCGGGTTTTGATTCCGATTTGAGCGAAAAAACTAGGCGACAGTTTTACGACAGTTTTGTGACTTTAGCTATAAGAAGTTGTTTTTCAGTTTTATAGATAATTCTTGTTTTTGATTTAAACTGATTCCGTTTATTAAAACAACAATTAATTTTAAGCAAAGAGAACCAATTAACGGCACAAGAAAAAGAGGAAATTGCAAAGAAAAAGCCTTTTGAAGAAATGGGCTTACAATAAGTAAAATGGCAAGCGAAAGACTCAAAATGATTTGAACGCTTACTAGTTGTTTTCCGATTTCTTTGGTTTTAGAATCTTTACTTTTATTGGTTAAAATTAACGGTACTATAATGCTTCCAAACGGAATTACAGAGCCCATCATAATAGAAATGTTGATGATTTTGGCTCTTTCTACATCGAAAAAATCGGCTTTGTCAAAAAGATTTTCTGGTGTTGTTTCTAAAGTTTGCGCAATGGTTTTTAAAGTAAATCCTTTTAAGATATTACCTGCTTCAATTCGCTGAATCGTTCTTAACGAAAGTCCAGATTTTTCGGCAAGTTCATTTTGAGTCATGTTTTTTTCTTCCCTCAAAAATTTAACTTTATTCTTCATTGCTTTTTGAATGTGGTTGAGGAACGAAATTATAAAAAAGTTTAATCAATTGGATATGCCAGAAAGTGTTTGTTTTTTGAAGTGAAATGGGAGTTTTAATAAAAAATTAAGTTTTTTTCTTTAACAAAAATTACTAACTTGTTGTAGAATAAATGATTCACTTAATATAATTTTCTTAAAAAATGCCACTATGCGAGTATCAGTAGTTCGAAAAAGTATAAAATTTACACCAGATTCCAGAAGAGTTGTTGCCAGATATTTTATGAATGGCATTGAAAGAACCCAACAAATGGTTCTTCGAATAATGACTCTTGAAGAAAAAGAGGTTTTGCAAACCTTAGAGCAGACACTACGCGAATTTGCAAGACGCCATAGAAATATTTCGGCTGTTTTTTTCAGGCATTGTGAGCGAATCAGACCGATTATTGAGGAAATGCAGATTGATTTTGATTCACTTTCTTTAGATCGAAAAATGCTTATCGGATCTTATTGCACAATGGAATATGCAATAGAATCTGCCGCTATTTTTAACCCTTCAATTGTAGAAGATTTTGATCAGACAGGTTTGGAAGCTGGCGAAAAACGCGTTGTTATTTCTTTTCGTGCAACTGGCGAAGGGCATATTTCTTCTATTGTTTTTAGAAGAGGAATTTTAGATAGAGATAACAATCTTCAAATAATGAAAATCGGAAATCATATTGATAAAGCCGAAATCGAACATAAAACATTATTTAATAAAGAACGTTTTTTAACCAAATTATCAGAAATGCATACGACGGACAAATATATTGTCCAGATAATGCAAGATCTTCCTGATGAATTTGAGTTTGCCATTTTAAAGAATATGCTCAATAACGCTTTGAGCGACCCAACAAATAGGGAAGAGCGAAAAACAGCTTTGCAGGAAATATTATGGCTGGCGAATTCTTTTTATGATTTGCAGTTCAAACACGATTCAGACATTACAGAGCGTGTTATTTTTCCAATTTCAGACTCAGAAAGCCGAGGTATCGAAGATGCGCGTTTTGTGCGTTTTGTAGATGATGATGATTCTGTGCGTGTTATGGCAACCTATACGGCGTATAACGGACATACAATTTTACCTAAATTAATTTCTACGGAAGATTTCTATAGTTTTAGAGTAATGCCACTTCATGGGGAAGGTGCTCAAAACAAAAATTTAGCTTTATTTCCTCGAAAAATAAAAGGTAAATATGCGATGTTGGCAAGAATTGACGGTGTTAACAATTACATTATGTATTCGGATAGAGCTACGCAATGGAATACTCCAATTTTGTTACAACAGCCAAGATTTACTTGGGAATTAACCCAAATTGGAAATTGCGGTTCGCCACTTTGGACCGAAGAAGGCTGGCTTGTTATTACGCACGGTGTCGGAACAATGAGACGTTATTGCATTGGCGCGTCATTATTTGATTTGGATGATCCTTCAAAAGAAATCGGAAGGCTTGCTGAACCTTTATTGTCTCCTTTAGAAGACGAACGCGAAGGTTATGTACCCAATGTTGTCTATTCTTGCGGAGCCATTATTCACAATAATAGCTTGATTTTACCTTACGCCGTTTCTGATTATTCTTCGACTTATGGTGTTGTAGATATGGTAGAATTATTAGATGCTTTGAAAAAAAGTTACAAGAAATAAATCCTATTTTTTAAGATTTGGAATCTTTTCTGTCAAGTTTTTCCAATATCGTTTTGGCATGTGTTGAATATGAAGTTTGGTATTTTTTCTAGATTCAATATTGACACTGCTGAAATAGTTTCTCCATAAATTCTGAAAAAATTCTTCGTTCTCATCTGAAATTTCGGCAAGAAATTTTGAAGACGAAGGATTTGAATCGAATGTTAATTGGACCGTAGCAACTTGTTCTAAATCATAATAAATTCCGTATTTCCTTTTGGAATCATAAATAAGCCATTTCTGGTCTGCATAACGATCTTTAAAATGCTTTTGAATCAATGGCAATACATTGCAATCTGGCTCAACAATGGCGTAGTATAAATTGTCTTTTGTTAGTTTAAAACGAACAAAAGCTTTCATTCTATGACTTTCTTTTCCTGTTAGATGAGCCGCTTTTCTAACGTTTAAAACTGCATTATTGCTTAAATCTCCCTCAATATTTACGGGGCTTGACAAAACATATTCTGCAAAGCGAAATAGATTTTCTTCGATTTGATCTAATTCAGAAAAAAAAGCGTGGTAGAGATTTGTAATTCCATGTGTAGAAAGATGTTTTTTCAAGCCATTTAAAACTCGATTTGCCTTTTTAGGGTCTGTTTCAATATGGTGTGTATTCGAAAAAAGTAATGAGTTTGAAGATTCATTTTTGGCAAAAACAACGTCTTTGAGTTTATATTCATAAATCTCAAAAACAGCTGTAAGCCAGCCTCCAAATGTGCCGTCGTAAATTAAAAGTGTCATTATTGAAATAAAGAAAGCTGGTTCGAAAAATTGTTTTTGTATTTGCTATTTTGGATGTTTAGAATCTGTTCTTTTATTTGCATCGAAGACAAATCTTTCTGCAAATAAAAAGGTGAAGAAAAGGCAAGGAAAAATTTTGAACGACTATAAGCTATTCCCAATTTTTTCAAATCTTCTGGTTGTAATCTTTTGAATTTTCGTGCTCTGACAATTTTTTGGGCGCTCGTAACTCCAATTCCAGGAATACGCAAAATCAATTCTAAATCTGCCGAATTAATATCAACAGGAAACTGATTTAGATTTCGCAAAGCCCATCCTAATTTCGGATCAATATCAAGATCTAAATTTGGCTGATCAAAGCCTACAATTTCATTAACATTAAAACCATAAAAGCGAATAAGCCAATCAGCTTGATACAAACGATTTTCTCGAATCATCGGAACGGGAGTTCCAATTTCGGGAAGCCTGCTGTCGTAACTTATTGGCACATAACCAGAATAATACACGCGACGCATATTCATTTGTTCGTAAAAATAATTTGCCATTCCGAGAATTTCAAGATCATTTTCTTGCGTTGCGCCAATTACCATTTGCGTGCTTTGTCCGGCTGGAGCAAAAAGCGGTGCTTTAAAATTGGATTTTTTTTCTTCTTTATAACCAATAATTTCATTTTTCAGATATTCCATTGGTTTAATTACATCGGCATGATTTTTTTCTGGAGCTAATAATTTCAGGCTTTTTTCTGTTGGCATTTCGACGTTTACGCTTAAACGATCGGCATACATTCCAGCTTCTTTTATAAGTTCGTCACTTGCGCCGGGAATAGCTTTTAAATGAATATATCCATTAAAGTTTTCTTCTAATCGTAATTTCTTTGCGATTCTAACCAAACGTTCCATAGTGAAATCAGGATTGTCAAAAATGCCTGAACTCAGAAATAATCCTTCAATATAATTTCTTCTATAAAAACCAATAGTAAGATCTACTACTTCTTGAACTGTAAAGGCAGCACGTTTAATGTCGTTGCTTTTTCGGCTTACGCAATAAGCGCAGTCAAAAATGCAATGATTGGTAAGAAGGATTTTTAATAACGAAACACAGCGACCGTCTTCGGTGTAAGCGTGACAAATTCCATTTCCTGTATCGCCCAATCCCTTGTTTGAATTTTTTCGTTTGTTCTGACCTGCAGACGAAGAACAAGAAACGTCATATTTGGCTGCATCTGCTAAAATTGCTAGTTTTTCCATCACTCTTTCATGTACCATTTTTCCCGAATTTTAGTTATTTTTAAAAAGAAAATCATTCTTTCAAAACTACTCATTTGAGGTGAAAAGGAATTGAAAATGACTGTTCTAAATTGTATCAAATTTCTATAAGCAAAAAAAATGGACTTCCAAAACTTTAACTTTTCAAAATGCAAAAACAGGTATAAATACGGGGTACCGAATTTTTCAATATTTCTATATTGCAGCACTAAAGAAGAAATTGATTAATCCCCCTTAAGATCGATTTTGTCTTATTAGCATTTACGAACATTTTTTAACTGAAAAGCTAAAACGATGAAATTTTTAAAAGGACAAAATGTAACCTACATTGCATTGAGCGGGAGATCTTACACTGCTACGGTAGTAGAAAGAAAAATGGATTTTAAAAAAGGATTAATAATAAAATCTACAACCAAAGAGAGAGATTTTCATTATTTAATCGAAATTCAAAAAAATGGTACAAAAGAGCATCTTCTTTGTGCCGAAAATCAACTTAGGATTTTAGAGTGTAAAAAAAGAATGGCCAAAAAAGCAGCTTAATAGTTGGTTGTGAATTTTTTAACCATATCTATTACAGATTTTGGTGCTACTTTATGCGGAGTGTGGCCAATATCTGGAAGAATATGTTTTTGAGATTTTCCGTGAACTAATTTGATTGTTCTTTCAACTTGATTTAAAGTTCCGTATTCATCATTTTTACCTTGAATAAATAGAAGAGGGCATTGAATTTGAGGAAGTAAAGATTCTATATTCCATTTTCTGAAATCTTCTCGAAGCCAGGTTTCTGTCCAAGCTTTAAAAATAGTTTGGGTTTTATCGCCGTGATATTTCTGAAGTTTTGCAGCTAGATTTGTTGTTTGGTAGGCTTCAACAGCTTTGCGGATTCCGTTGAGTGTGATGTCTTCTACAAAAATATGAGCGGCTTCGCAAATAACTCCATTTATTTTGTTTGGATATTTTGCTGCGGCAATTAAAGCAATTGAACCGCCATCGCTGTGACCAAATAAAATAGGACTTTCAATAGATAGTTTTTCTACTAAATCATTTAAAATTACGGCTTCTAATTCTAAATAATGTATTGGTCGAATGTAAGTTGGCATTGCATCAGATTTGCCATAACCTAATCGATCATAAATTAGAATATTACATTGACAAGATTCGGCAATCTTTTTAGGAAAATCTCTCCAAAGTTCAACACATCCTAAAGAATCATGTAAGAAAACCATTGTCGGGCGATTTTCAAAATCGTTTTGATGTTCGTAAAAAAGATTGTTTCCGTTGATGTTAATTAGCATACCGCAGTTTTTGATTTAATTGCGTTTTCTTTTTTGTTTTTTGAAATATTGAGATACACAATAGCGCCAAGCATTATGGCAATTCCAATAAGCTGTAAAAAAGTTACTTTTTCGCCCAAAATAATATGTGCACAGAAAACAGCGGCAGGTAATTCTAAAGTTAACAAAACAGAACTCAATCCTGCGCCAATTTTTGGCATTCCGACGGTGAAACAGATAGGAGGGATTACGGTTCCAAAAACAGCTAGAAAAGTTCCCCATTGCAATAATCCGAAATCCAGATGTGTACTGTTTGTAATGGCTTCGCAATTTATTAAAAAGATAATCATTGCCGATCCGCTGGTCATTAAAGCACTTTTTTCAAACATCGGAGTTTCTTTTCCGATTTTGCTTGTAAAAACTATGTAAAGCGTATAAAGTATAGCAGATAATAAACTTAAGGCAATTCCTTTAAATGAAATATTCGCACTGTTTAAATCTAAAAGATTTCCTGCGAGAACAGTTCCTAAAATGATAAAAAGAGCAGAGCTAATTTCTATTGCACTTGGTTTTTTCTTAAAGAATATCCAATCGACCAAAATGCTCAGCCAAGTAATCTGCATTAATAAAACAATGGCTAATGATGCCGGAATATAAGCTACAGATAAATAATAAGTATATGCGGAAGAACCCATTGTAGTTCCTGCTAAAAGCAATCTCCAATTTAATTGCAGTTTTGTGCCATTTTTGAGTCTTTTGAAAATAGCAATCGACCATAAAATTATGGTTCCTGAAAGAGCTTGCGTTAAAGTAATTTCGGCTGGAGAATAACCTTCTCCATAAGCGATTTTGGCGAATGAAGACAACATTCCGAAACTCAATGCGCCTAAAATTACGATGATAATATATTTGTTCATTTTTGAATTGAAAATATGTTTTGTTCATTCAAAAGTATAAAACAAAGAATATAGAGCGTAATTTTGAATTTAAATATGTATTTAATTCTTTAAATTGATTTAAATTTGGTTTTATGTCCCAAAATGGAATAAAATTTATACCTTAACTGGAAAAAATCCGATGCAAGATTTAAGCAAACAAGAAATAGAATTACTTCGAATACTTCAGCAAAATTCGAAATTCGATATTACAGACTTGACAGAACGATTAAATATGTCGCGAACTTCTGTTTATGAACGAATCAAAAAACTAGAAAACGAAGGTTATATAAAAGATTATGTCGCGATAATTGATCCGAAAAAAGTAGGATTGAATTTTACGGTCATTATTAATCTTTCTTTAACCAGTCAGCGTTTAGATCTTGTTGAAGAATTTTCGAGACAAGTTGCCGCACTCGATGAAGTTGTAGAAGGTTATGTAACGGGCGGAATTTTTGATTACGTTTTGAAAGTCGTAGTAAAAGACCCAGAAGCGTTTAATGATTTTATTAGAAAATTATCTGATATTCCGAATATCAGTAAAGTACAGAGTTCTTTTGTAATGAGTTACATCAAACAATCGACTAAATTGCATTTTTAAATTGTTTATTTTCGAATTAAAAAACTGTTTTAAATTTTAAAAAGCTTTATTCAAATGATGAGAAAAAAAATCGTTGCCGTATTGTTTATTTGTTTTTTTATGCCATTGGCTTTTAGTCAAAATATATCTGTTGTAAAATTGAATGAAAATGAAGTGCAAAGAATGGCTTCTTTGTGTAAAATATGGGGCTTTTTAAAATATTATCATCCTAATGTTGCTAAAGGAAATTTTAATTGGGATGAGCAGTTATTTCTAATGATTCCGAAAGTTTTAAAATCTGAAAATAAAGAAGAATTATCAAAAGTATACTTGAATTGGATTGCAGATTTGGGAGAAGTTAAAGCTTGTAAATCCTGTAATGCAGCTGATAAAAAAGAATCTTTTGATGAAAATTTTGATCTTTCATGGATACAAAACACGAATTTGTACACTGAGGAATTAACTTCAAAATTAAAATACATCGAAAACAACCGATCTCAAGGATCCAATAAATATGTAAAATTTGCGACGAATGATAATGTCGAAATCCAAAACGAAATTCAATATCCAAATTTTGAGTATCCAGAACAGAATGTTAGACTTTTAGGATTATTTAGATATTGGAATGTAGTCGAATATTTTTTTCCGTACAAATATCAAATGGATCAAAAATGGGACGCCGTTTTGATCGAAATGATTCCGAGATTTTTGGAAGCAAAAAATACAATAGAATATCAGTTGGCAATATCAGAAACGATTATGAAGTTAGATGATTCTCATGCTACTTTTTATTCAAAAGAAATAAGCGATTTTTTTGGCAGAAAACATATTCCAGCGACATTTAAAATAATTGATAATAAGGTTGTTATAGATGGTTTTTATGATGAAAGTCTTTCGAAAACATCAGATATAAGAATTGGAGATGTCGTTGAAAAAGTTAATGGCAAAAAGGTTATTGATATTTTTAATGAAAATGCAAAGTACATCAACGGTTCGAATTTGAATGTGAAAATGAAAAATGCTTATGCTTTCATTTTTAATGGCTCTACAGATTCTGTAAAAGTAACTTTGAATAGAAACGGAGTGATTTCGGAAAAAAACTGGGCGAGATATTATTTTAAGGATTTTAAAATAAAAGAAGATACAGGAGAAAAGTATAAAATTTTGGAAGGAAATATCGGTTATGCTGATATGAATTTGCTTGAAATGAAAGATGTCGATAAAATGATGACAGATTTTAAAAACACAAAAGCAATTATAATTGATTATAGAGGGCCATTTATGAATTTTATGCCTTTTTTAATTGCAAGAAGATTTATTAAAAATGAAAAAATATTTGCAAGAGTAATTCAGCCAGATCTCTCTTATCCAGGTCATTTTTTTGAAAAGAAGCCCAAGACAATAACGCCAATGAGTGGTAAGTATTATTCTGGAAAAGTTATTATTTTAGTAAATTCAAATACACAAAGTTCATCTGAATATTCTACCATGATGTTTCAAGCAGGAGATAATGTAACTACAATTGGCAGTCAGACTTCGGGTGCAGATGGAGATGTTTCTGAGATTGAATTTGTTGGTTTTAAATCTAAGATGAGTGGTCTCGGAGTTTTTTATCCTAATAAATCTGAAACGCAACGAAAAGGATTAAAAATAGATATTGAAGCCAATCCAACTATAAAAGGAATTCAAGAAGGAAAAGATGAGGTTTTGCAAAAAGCAATTGAGTTTATTGCTAAATAAAAAAAGGCGAAAGTGATTCTTTCGCTTTTTTTTGCTTTCTATTTCTAAAAAATTATCGAATTATCTTTAAATAAGCACTGTACGGATTATCAGCAAGAGAAGTTCTCATATAATACATGTTTTCGTCTTTCTCATTCAAATCAAATTGAATTAATCCAGCATCACAGTAATAATATAATAAATTATCTTCTTTTGGGAATTCAAAATTTGAAATTGGCAATGTTGTTAGTTTAGCTTCAAATGCGATTTCTCCGTTTGCTAAATCCAATTCAAAAAGTCTTTTTTTACGAGTGTAGCCCCAGATATTCTCATTTTCTTTGACAATGTATTCGATGTTATCATCTTTAAAATCTGTTTTCCAAAGCTGAGTTCCAGTTTTTGAATCAATTGCATAAAGAGAAGAAACTTGAGAACCTTGAGCTCCAATATATATTTTGTTGTCTTTACAGATTATGCGTTCCTTAACATTGTTTTGATTTTCATCAAATTTAAACTGCCATACAATATCCAGACTATTCGGATTTAAAGCGAAAAGATTGTTTTTTTCACTTGCCATAAATACATTTTGTCCGTCTGTTACGGCATTTCCAGTCATGGCTTCCTCAAAAGTTTTTTGGCTAATAAGTTTTCCTGTATTGGCTTCAAAAACATAAGCATTTGTTCCGCTTTGAGTGAAAATTTTATTGTCGAATAAAAGCGGTGTTGTGTCATTAATTGCAGTATCAAATTTGAAATTCCATGCTAAACTGCCGTCTTTTAAATCAAGCGCATACAAATTACTGCTCTGATTTTGATTTTGAGCAATGATGAATAATTTTCCGTTGCTAACAATTGGTGTTTGATCTTTTAAAACAATTTGATCTGTGATAGAACCTAATCTAGATTTCCAAAAAATGGCGCCAGTTTGGTTGTCTATCGCAAAAATTTCACCATTAATAAATGGAACATAAACCACTCCATCTTGCAGAGTTATTTTGTTGGCACACATTTCAGAACTTGCATCTGCGGCTTTTACAGTCCAAACAATAGTTTCTGATTCTAAATCCCATGAAAAAAGAGAACCGTCATAATCATAAATCAAAATTGATGCTTCGTCTAATGGAACTTTTTTAAGCGGTTTTAAGGCTTTATTAGTCACCATGTCTGTTGCAGTCAAAGTTTTATTCGAATAATTAGTTTTACTGGCAGGCGCTTGGCTAAACATATTTATAGCAGTAAATACAAATAAAAGAGCTGTAAGTTTTTGTTTCATTACTAGATTTGGTTTCAGTATTGTTTTATACTATGATTTTTATCAAACATTTTAGGCGGAGTAAATATAAACAAAAAAAGCTCCAGATTTCTCTGAAGCTTTGTCTTTGAAAGTAGTCCGTGGGGGAATCGAACCCCCCTTACCAGGATGAAAACCTGGCGTCCTAACCGATAGACGAACGGACCTGCTTTTGTATTGCGGGTGCAAAATTAGAATTAATTTTGAATTATACAAGAGACTTTTTAGAAAAACTTTCTTCTAATGTTTTAAATAATATCAATTTTAAAGACAGTTTACAGTAAATAAACTGAGTTGTGTGAATTGTATTTATTTGAGTAATAATTGATTGTTCTGTATAAAGAAAGTTGATTAGGCAGGTTTTTTTTGAATGAAAAAAAATAAATAAAAATTGATTTTCGTTTGTTTTTAAAGAATATTCTTGCGTGTTTTATTTGAGAAATGTTTTTATTTCGTCAATTATTTAAGGTAGGAAATAGAGAAATACGTTTTTAAAAGTTCCAAAGTCGTTTCGTAAACCGTTTTTCGCCTCACTTTTGCGAGCAGCCAGGATAAAAAACTCATTATTATAATATCTTTCGGTCCGTTTTGCGCTGCAATTATGAAATCTTCAATTGCATTTTGAAACTTTTGGGTTTTTACAATTTCGGGTTTCAGTACATATTGTTCCACAAATAAAAGATAATGCACAACGCGTTCTTCATTTACTGTTAAAAGATATTTTTTATAACGTCTTTTAAAACTCTTTATTCGGGATAAAGCCAGTTCTGGATTTTCCTGTTGTGTATGCAAAAGTATCTCGACAAGGCATTTTTTTATGGTCCAATCCATTCCCATTTTCTTTTCGTACCAGCTGTCTGTATGGTTTAATTTTGCCATTTCTTTTGCGGCATTTCGTCCTGTATTTTGCTGTATATAAAAAACAATAAGCATGAGGCGAATGTCGTTACTATCGTTTGGATCAGCTTTTTTGTGTGACGAAAGTGAGTTTTCGGCAATTTCGATTGCTTTTTGAAAGTTGCCAATATAATTTTCATTAAAGGCTAACAATAAAAAATATCTAAGGCAGAAACGCTGGTAATATTTTCCAGATTGTTTTTGGAGTTCTGCAAACATCAAAGTCAGATAATTTAGAGATTCAGTAAACTGGCCATTACGGAAATAGAAATTTGCTATAAAATATAAGATGTATATATGGTAATATAGATGCCTATCTGTGAGATCGTTTTTTTTGCTAATGAATCGATAGCTTTTAAGAACGAAAGGTTCAATGAGCGAGAAATTATTGTTTATCGAAGCATATTCGTTAGCAATGAATAATATTTGATACAGAGATTTAAAAGTTAATCCCTGTTTTAATGATATTCCGTGTGTCTCAATCGTGTTTTTTATGAGCGCTTGAAAATCTACTATTCTTCCTTTGTGGTAAATAGCAGCAAGTTCACGGCGTAAAACTGCATACCCTAAATTGAGTTGTTCTTCATATTCTAGTCTTTTTTTATTTGTTTTAAATTTTACTATAATTTTTTCAATTGGTTCAGAGAGATTGAAATGAGCGAATTGTATTTGAGTCAGATAGATTTCGTTAAGAAGACTAAAATGCTCAATCTCTAATGCAATTTCTTCGGCTTTAGCCAAACATTTAAAAGCTGTCTTTATGAGCTGATGTTCAAAAAACAAACGGCTTACAACAATAAGACGAAGTATAGTATTTTCTTGCGAAGTATCATTTTCAAAAGTCCGATTCGCCATGAAATCAATCATGTTGTCATAAAGTCTTTTTCTGAGCGCATGATAAGCATCTATACTTTTTTTGTCTTTTAAAAGTTTATTTTTATAATTTATATCGTCAGTTTTTAATGAATTGAATAATTCGATATTACCAACATCTTTGCGCTTGTTTTTTTGCGATAAATACTGAATAAATAGCTTTTTTTCAGTTTCATTCATTATGTTTGATATCTCTTGTAGCGCATTCATAAAAATAAAATTATTTAAGTAAATATAATAAAATGTATTTTTATGTCGTCAGTTTTTAATGTAAATTGACTTTTACAACTTCTCATTCCTTCTGACATTTGCCTCATAATTATAAAACATAAAATTATGGAACCGCTAAAATCAAATGAATCAAACAACAATTCAGAATCAAAAAATGTAAGATTAAATAATGGGAATAGTCCTTTAAAGCCAAGTGCCGCTTTTGTTGGCGCATCTTGGATGACATTGCTTATAGGTATGACCTCTTATTGCATCGGACTTTATAATTCTGATATGGCTTACAACGAAAAAGGGTATTATTTTACCATTCTTCTTTTTGGACTTTTTTCTGTCATATCTGTTCAAAAAAGTGTGCGTGACAGATTAGAAGGAATACCAGTAACCGATTTGTATTACAGTATAAGTTGGTTTAGTACAATTGCTTCAATAGTATTGCTAATAATAGGACTTTGGAACGCCGATTTATTGCTCAGTGAAAAAGGATTTTTCGGAATGTCGTTTGTACTCGGACTGTTTTCTGCTCTTGCTGTACAAAAAAACACCAGAGATCTAAAACAATTTGAATCGGCTAATATATAGTTTTTAGCGGGCCTCATTACTGTCACAAATTTGTGCAGTTTTGAGGTTTTCTATGTTTCTTAAAAATGCAATCAAAAACAAAGAATGTCAGGATATTATATGTAATTTTATTGAATGCGAAAATATATTGCTATAAGAATAATTGAAAACTAAAATAAAAAGCAATGCAAAAATTACAATTTAAGAAAGAGATTAACGCATCGGCTCAAAAGGTATATGAAACGATGCTGGGTTTAAAAGACAAAGCTACTTATGAATATTGGGTAGCCACTTTTAATCCGACTTCGACATACGAAGGCAGTTGGGATAAAGGAAGTAAAATTCTTTTTGTAGGTACGGATGAAAATGGTAAAAAAGGGGGGATGATTTCGGAAATTGAAGAACATAAACCTGCTAATTTTGTTTCTATTCGTCATTACGGATTTTTGGTCGGAGATACTGAAGTTACGACAGGCGAAGAGGTAGAAAAATGGGCGGGTGGACACGAAAATTATACCTTTCAAGAAAATAATGGCTTAACAACCGTAATTGTAGATATGGATACTATAGATGAATATTTGGATTACTTTCAAAATACTTATCCTAAAGCGTTGGATAAATTGAAAGAGATTTCAGAAAAGTAACAAAACTGCGCAAAGGTCTATACTTTTGCGCAGTTTTTATATCACGTTGAATTATTCCATTTTAGAAAAAGAAGTAACCAACCGATACTTGAAATACTCCATTTCTATTATCAGTATCAACTCTAGTTATTCCTAAGTTATATCTTGCGCTAAAATTAAGTCCGTTTTCTAGTTTATAGCCTATGCCAAAATTAGCACCAAAATCAAAAGTAGTGAATGAATTTGTTACCTTCATTTCTTCGTTTTTAGCAGAAAGTAAAAAACCTATTTGAGGTCCAGCTTCAAGGCTTAATCCTTTTGTTACATAATATTTTCCCATTAAAGGAATATTTAAATAATTCATAGCAACTACATCATTATTGAAGCTATAACCTTGACGAGAATACATCAATTCAGGTTGAAAAGAAAACTTTTCAGAAATTGGAATTTCCGATACAAGACCAACATGATAGGATGTTACATAATCAATGTTATCGGTGTTACTTCCATTAACAGTTGAAAAGTTTAAACCTGCTTTAGCTCCAAATTTAATTTCTTGAGCATTGACATTCATAAATCCTAAAACTGTAAAGACAGCTAGTAATAAAATTTTTTTCATAAAAAGTGATTTGAATTATTTAGGCCAAAATTCATTCAAGAAAAATTAAAAGAGGTTTCAAAAGCTTAAAACTGTACAAATCGGTACTTATTTACTTGCGTTTTTGTATTCGTTTGGTGTTTGGCCAGTAACTTTTTTAAATGCTTTATAAAAAGTTGTTTTTGAAGTAAAGCCAGATTCTAAACCCATTGCAAGCAAATTATAATTTTCATATTCAGGGTTTGAGATCATTTCCTTGACGGCTTCAACTCGGTAGCAATTTATATAATTGGCAAAGTTGTCTCCTGTTATTGTATTTACAATTTGGGATAAATATCCTGCGCTTATGCCTAGTTTTTCAG
The DNA here is from genome assembly GCF_014207905.1 of Flavobacterium notoginsengisoli. Classification (GTDB taxonomy): domain Bacteria; phylum Bacteroidota; class Bacteroidia; order Flavobacteriales; family Flavobacteriaceae; genus Flavobacterium; species Flavobacterium notoginsengisoli_A. Next base: position 1,562,281 of record NZ_JACHLB010000001.1, read on the forward strand.
CAACTTTTTCTCTGTTTAAAGTGCTGTCAGTATAAATATGCTGTTCTTTAAAAAGAAGTTCTAGTTTTTGGAAATAAGGATTATCTGCTGTGATGGATTCTCTATATTCTTCAACTCTTGTATCTTCTAAAATTTGAGAATTGCCATATGAAATAGTTAAATCGTGGTTTAGAAAATTGTAGACGGCTTCTTTATTCTTGGCAAGTTTGTATTTGTATATGCCCATGTAAGACGTCCAGTGAATTATGAATGTTGCAGCTAAAGCCAAAATGCTCATAGTGGCAGAAAGGTCAAATTGTATAAATAAGCTTGTTAGATAGATAATAAGAAAAGCAAATATCGATGAAGATATGATTGTTAGTAAGGTAATAATCCATTTTTTTTCCTGTGGATCTTTTAAATACCTTGTTAAAAAATAACAGTAACAAATAAGAAACGGAATAAAAGTGACTGCTAGGATAAGATGAATTAAACCAAGTATTTTGAATAGATAGATGCTCGACTCTGGTATAGTATAAAATCCTGCAACATGATCTAGATCACGAGCAATATTAAGGAGGACAGAAAAAACAAATGGAATGAAATACCAATAGAATTTTTGCTTGTTTTTTACAATTTTATCAATCCGATTTATAATAAATAGGAATAGAAATGGAGGTAATAGAAATATCCATTCGATGTTGTCAATAAAGTGCAGAAAAGGATAGGTGGTGAGTACATTTTCAACCTCAAAAACATGATTTAGTAAAATAATTGAAAGTGTAAATAGTAAGTACGCTAAATATTTATTTGAATTACTATTGAAAATGGAAGATTTTAGAATAATAAAGCCTAAAACTGTTCCTTGAAAAACCGCAATATTTAAAAGTGTTGTATAAATCAATTTTTTTAGATAAAAGTTGGTTTAAGATTTGTTTTTTGGATATTATGGTAATGCGTCGTTCTTTAAAATATAGCTTATTTCATACGAATTGACAGAGCGAATTTATAGTAATACGAATGAATTTTTTTACAGATTAAGAAATGATTAACTAAAAATAGGATTGATTTGGCCATAATCCTGTTGAGGTCAGAACTTAAAATTCTGATTTTCATCAGTAGTAATTCTAAGGAAAACTTTATAATTAAAAACTGAATTCTTATCTTGTTCTACTAAATTAATTATCCAAAATAGATTCATTTTAATAGAAACCATCTAGATTATGAAAAAATCATTAGTGCTCTTTATTGCGTTTTTAGCTTTTACATCATGTTCAAAACATGAAAGGAAAAAAAATATAACTATCACGGGAATAGATTCTACATTACGTCCTGGAGATGATTTTTTTAGATATGTAAATGGAAAATGGTATGATTCTATATCAATACCTGCATCTCAATCTGGAGTAGGGGCGTATATGTTTATGAATTTTCCGCAACGAATTCGAATGCAAGGAATATTAGACAGTATTTCTAAAAGTAAAAATGCAGAAGGGAGTATAGCACAAAAGGTCGGAGATTTTTATGCATCTGGTATGGATACTGTAATGATAGACAAACGCGGTTACGAACCTATCAAGCCCTTGCTTGCTAAAATTGACGCAATTAACGATTTGCCTTCTCTAATGAATTTTGTAGTGAATGAGGTGAAAGCTGACAATTCTTCTATTGTAAATTTTGGAGTGTCTACTGATGATAAAAACAGCAAAATGAATATTGCCCAAATCTATCAAACGGGTATTGGCTTGCCAGACAGAGATTATTATTTCAAGTCAGATTCATCGACTGTTGCGATACAGAAAGCTTATAAAAAGTACCTTGCTACATTATTTCAGCAAACAGGCAGCAATGCCGATGAGGCTAAAAAGAACGCTGATTTGGTTTATAGTATTGATAAACAAATTGCAGTTTCGCACAAGACAAAAGTGGAGCTTCGTGATGTTCATGCTAATTATAACAAAATAGCTGTAGCAGACCTTGTAAAAAGGCATCCTAATATAAATTGGACTGCTTTTCTAAATAATTTAGGAGCAAAGACTGATTTTATTAATGTATCTCAGCCAGCTTATTATGATGCTCTCAATAAACTTTTAAAAACCATTCCTATTAATAATTGGAAGATTTATTTAAAAGCAAATTCTCTAGAAAGATATGCAGATTATTTAAGCAAACCTTTTGCTGATGCCTCATTTGAGTATACAAAAGTCCTTTCTGGACAAGCCGTTCAAAAATCACGTGGCGAAAAAATGGCCAATGTTATTGATAATTATTTAGGCGAAGCGTTGGGCGAATTGTATGTGAAGAAATACTTTTCTGAAGATGCCAAAAAGCGTATGTTAGATTTGGTGAATAATTTGCAAAAAGCTTACGCCAAAAGAATTGATAATTTGAAATGGATGAGTCCTGTTACGAAGCAAAAAGCGAAAGAAAAATTATTCGCCATCACAAAGAAAATCGGATATCCAGATAAATGGAGAGATTATAGTAATGTAGATATAGCTAGAAATACCTATTTTGAGAATGTGGTTTCGGCTGCTAAAGCTGGATATCAATTTCAATTAGCAAAATTGGGAAAACCAGTCGATAAATCACAATGGTATACGACACCGCCAACTGTCACAGCATATAACAATCCTACGGCAAATGAAATTGTTTTTCCTGCCGGTATTTTACAATCTCCGTATTTTGATAATGATGCAGATGATGCACTTAATTATGGAGGAATCGGAATGGTTATAGGTCACGAAATAACCCATACTTTTGATGATCAAGGTGCTCAATATGATAAGGATGGAAACCTAAAAAATTGGTGGACAAAAGAAGATTATGCGCAGTTTAAATCAAGAATACAGCAAGTTATCAATTTGTATAGTACCTATACCGTTTTAGATAATTTACATATTAATGGTGCCATGACAGTTGGCGAAAATACAGCAGATATTGCTGGAATAGCCGTTGCTTACGATGCTTTTAAAATGACAGAACAAGGAAAAGGGAAAGAAAAAATTGATGGTTTTACCCCAGATCAGCGATTCTTTATTTCTATAGCCAGAATATGGAGAGTAAAAATGAAAGACGAATTCCTGCGCTTATGGATTAACAATAATCCGCATTCACCACCAACTTGGCGTGTTAATGGTCCGCTAATGAATACGACACCTTTTTACGATGCATTTAATGTAAAACAAGGTGATAAAATGTATTTGCCTGAGAAAGATAGGATAACGATTTGGTAGTGTCTTGCTCATAAATAAATATTACTTTATCTAATAAAAAAAGCTTCAGAGAACTCTGAAGCTTTTTTTATTGTAAAAACTCTTTAAACATTATTATTGGCTAAAAAAATAGAGATTTATTCATTTAACCATTCCCATCTTTTGCTCCAGTCTAATAGAATTTCATCTCTCCATTTTGAAATTGTTTTTCCTCCTTGAATTTTACCAAAATAAAGATTTGAATCATGTTTGTCAGTAAACCAATTATTGCCTAATTGGTAATCTTTTTGACTCGTTTTTCCAGGCCATAAGTTCGTTGCAACTAATGCGCCGGTTTTTCCATTAATTTCTGGAATATCAGAAGATAATTTATAATTTAAGACCTCTGCCTTTTTGGGAATATATCTTATAGCATAAACATCATTTCCGATATAATATCCTGGCCATTTCTGAATTGTTTTTCCATAAGGGACTTCCATCCAAAAGCCTATAGATTCTTTTTTTGCTTTTGATTTCGGCACAGTAAATCGTAGTTCCATTATAGAACAGAAAGCTATCGTGTCTTTAATGGTTGTTGTTCTGTCAAGTACCATTCGAGGACTGTAATTGAATTTTTCAAAACTACAGCCCCAGCTTTCGCGTGTTGGGTCGTTGGGATCTCCATCCATCATGTAGAGGAGGGAAGGTGTATCTCCCATTTTGACTTCTCCTTTATAATAGTTGATGAAATCTTTTCCTAAAAAGCTTTTGTCTTTAATGTGTTTAGAATAATAATTTGAAATAAGCACATTATCAGGTTCATCACTTGGAGAAAATAACCCATAATAAGAAGAATTGTTTTCGATAAACCATAAATTGGGAAAATTAGCAACAATGTAAGCATAGCTGTTAGCGCTCCATTTTTTATTTGGACCACCTATCCAATACACTTTAATCTTATTTTGAATATCAGGCGCATCGTGCAAAGCTTGTGCTAAATCTTCTAAACCTCCCCAGCATAACACCCATAAAGGTTGCGAACTTTTTTTCTGAGCACATTTCACGATCCAATTAGATCCTTCTGTAGCTTTCGAATAACCAATAAAAGAAACATTTCCGTGATATCCCTGTTTTGTTATAGAACGCAGATAATCAGGAGATGCAAATCCAGACTGGTGTTTTTGAAGTTTCGGAAGATCTTTTTCATACAAATCAATCATTCGAATTATTTCTTGTTTACTTCCATTTCCATAAGAGGGGGATGAAATTAAACCTTCGATTTCAAATTTATCACTATACATTAGTAAATGCGTCATAGATTGATTGTCATCTGGATCTGTTCCGCCAATATCGGTACTAATAAGTATTCTTGGTTTTATAGGAACTGGCTTTTGACCATAAACAGAAGCAATAAAAAGGCTTACTAAACAAAATGTATAATGTTTTATTTTCATGATTTGATTAATTTTTAAATTAATGTAATCGATTGCATTGCTAATGTAAAACTTTTATGCTTAATTTAAAAATATTTAGAGGTGGTGTGTCTGTTGATTTTGAAGAATAAAAAAATACCGTTCGCTAGTTTATAAAGTAAACAAACAAAAAAAGCTCCAGATTTCTCTGAAGCTTTTACTTAGTAGCGGGAAGCATTCAATTATCTAACCGATTTTTTTATGATTTTAATGAAATTTTATCTGCATAGATTGTGTATAGAAACATTCCTTATATTCGCTTATAAAAAGTTAAACTATGATATTAAAATGATGTGATTTTAGTGCTTTTCAGTTAAGTTGCCAAAACCACATCTTTCAATAGTTTAATAAAATTTAAATTTTTTAAATAGCGCGAAATAAGTTAGTCTAAACTTCCCGTCAATTAGACTAATAATCAAATTGATAAATTAAAGTAAATTTTGGAATATGGATTATTTATGTATTATTTTATTGATTATAGTTGTTTTTATTTCGATAAGGGAACTAATCAATTCTAAAAAAGTATCAAATGATAATATCTATGGCATTTATCAAAATTCAAGATTTTACCGTCTTTTATTCGTAGTAATTGCATGCGTATTTTCAATTGTAATGTTTGTTGTGAGAAAAATATTTTATTAAAAATTTAAGTCTATCAGCTTTGTTTCCCCTGCTAGCGCGAGCGTCCCGCTCGTGAACTCAACGAGATGCTGATAAAGATTAAATATAGTTAAAAACAAAAAAGCTCCAGATTTCTCTGAAGCTTTTACTTAGTAGCGGGAAGCATTCAATTATCTAACCGATTTGTTTATGATGTTAATGAAATTTTATCTGCATAAATTGTATTAGAAACATTCCTTATATTCGCTTACAAAAAGGTAAACTATGATATAAAAGGATGTCATTTTATCTTTTTAGTTAAGTTATTAAAAACCATATTTTTTATGGTTTAATAAAATTTAGATTTTTTTAAAATGAGCGAAATAATTTTTGGAAGTGAATATCATCAAATTTTAGATAATCTTTTGAGAGAAATAGATTTGTCTAAACTTCCCTTATACGGAGAAAATGAGATTTACAGAATGAATGCAGGTAGATATGGTAAAGTCAAAATAAAATTAGATATTGAGAGAGATAATGAAAAAATAGAATATATTCGAGATCTATATAGTAAGACTAATAATTCTATTAATTGTTATACATACGAATGGGAAGCTGAAGAAGAAAAACTTCCGAAATACCATGAAGAATATATTAAACCAGTGATATTAAGATTTATCGAAGTTTTATCGACAATTAGCAATAACAATAATGTTGTTTTAAAATTTTCAGTTGTCGACGGTGACTGGAAAACGTCTGAAAACACTGCGCATCATCTTGCAACAAAAAATGCATTAATAGAATTGTTTAAACAAATATAAATATTATACTCTTGTTAGCACCATCTTGTTTGTGAGCTAAATAAAATCAAAATCTTTACACAACTATTAAAACAAAAAAAGCTCCAGATTTCTCTGAAGCTTTTATCGTTGTAGCCTTAACGGGACAATTCTCGAACCATTTTGCAGATGATTTAAAAATATTAAGCCCACTTATTTAATATCTTTTTCTTTTCACTTTTTAAATTTATCTAAAATTTTATCCTTAAGAAATGGTAAATAAAACGACATTGTAAAGCATATTTACATCACCAAATTGTTGATTATTTAGAAATCATTTTCTTTTGAATCTTATCAATTCGTCCTCATTAACGTCATTTTGCACCGTTTTCTAGTCTCTGAGAAAACAATTTTTTAAACATTGATGAGTTTTTGGTATTCTCCGTCCTCTTTTAGAATGAATAGTAGAATAATTTTGAATTACTAAAGTTATTAGTAAGATTGTAAATACATCTTTTAAAGCCTCTGCAAAATTCGCTAATTCACTTAAATAGTATATCTATCCCTCTTTTTCTGCTCATTTTTTTACATAAAACTAATATCAAAAATTTAACAATAGCTTTTTGCAGCGAAAGTGAAATTTATTTTTCTTTGCTTTTTTTTGTAAGAATCTTTTAATTAAAAAAACATGAAAGAAAAATTGTTAGTTATAATATTAATAGCATCTTGTACTTTATCTTACTCCCAGCAGAAGATTATTTTTGGTTACGATGTAGCAGGAAATCAAACTAGCCGTACTCTGTGTTTAAGCGGATGTACTGGTAAACAAGTGAAAGAAATTAAAGAAATTGAAGTTCTGGCTGAAGAAGATATGCAGCAATTTTCACCTGAGGATACTTTTTCCTACTATCCAAATCCTGTAAAAGAAGAACTTTTTATAAAATGGGAAACAGCGGATAATAGAATAAGTTCCATAAATGTATATGGAATAACTGGACAGGTTTTGGAATCTTATGGTGATCTTCAAAATACTGGTGCCAAAAATATTCCATTTCGCCAATATCCGAGTGGAGTATATCTTATTGCGCTCACTTATAAGAATGGCAAACAGACAACAATCAAAATTATTAAACAATAAATTGTACATATGAAACAATTTTACTCTATTTTAATATTACTTTTCAGTTTAAATATTCTTTCTGCTCAATCTGCGGAAGTTGGTGTAACTCATGGAGAACTATCAGTTTCTTTGACTGGCGCTGCAAATTATACTGTGCCAATTTTAGTGCCTCCTGGGATTAATGGGATTGTTCCTCAAGTTAATTTGACATATAACAGCCAAGCAGGAAATGGAAATGCAGGCTACGGCTGGAATATCGGTGGCATATCAACAATTAGCAGAACTGCTTCCACTAAATTTCATGACGGAATTATAGATCCTGTTGATTTCGATAACCTTGACCGATTTACTTTTAATGGCCAGCGCCTTATTTTAAAATCTGATAGTCCTGCTGGATATGGAGGAAATGGAGCAATTTATGAAACTGAGAATTATTCGAATATAAAAATTACTTCGTTTGGAGTTAATTCCAATGGTTCAGCTTATGGACCTTCTTATTTTTTAATTGAATATCCTGACGGGTCTAAAGCATATTACGGAAGTAATGCAAATTCTCAATCTCTTACAGATTGGGCTATCGCATATTGGGAAAATGCGCAGGGCGTTAGAATAAGTTACGATTACACTATTTCAAACAATATTCTTGATATATTATCAATTAAATACGGTGCATTATCAGCTTCCACACCAATAAATGAAATTAAATTTAATTATGAAAATAGAGCAAGGACAGAACAAAGCTACATAGGCGGACAAACTTTTATTAAAACGAAAAAATTGTCGAATATTAGTGTAACTGGAAACGGAGTTGGTTTTAGGAATTATTTTTTAAGCTATTATCTTACGAAATCAGGTTACGAACAATTATCTGGAATTACTGAAAAAAATGGGGATAATTCAAAGTCATATAGTCCAACGTTATTTCAATATGACACTAATTCTGAGACGATATCTCCCAAGGAGATTACTTCAAATATATCAATGGGTGAAATCAATTCAAAAAATTCAGCTATAGTTTCAGGTGATTTTGATGGCGATGCTAAAATGGATTTCGTATTATATCCTACTACAGGGACTAATGCTAAAAAAGAATTTTGGTTATTCAAAAATATATCCAATTCTTCTCTCATTACTCCTGCAAAAACGACAACAGGTCTTTTTGAGACGATTTTTCCTTCAACATTTCTAAGTGGTGACAGCAAAATGTTTTACAGCCAAGGAATTACTGCGGCACAAATGGACGCCAATGATTATGGTGCTGTAAATTTTAATACATTTTATAATTCAGGAATGGGGGTTGGCATAGAACAGACTAAGAAAGCGATATTTCCAAACCGTGATATTCAATTTTGTGAATATACATATAATCAAGGACAGCGTAAATATTTTTTTAATGGTGATTTTAATGGAGATGGATTAACTGATGTAATTGCTATAGATAAAGACATAGAAGAGGCATTTTGTGAAATAGATCCTTATACAGGTGAGAACAGGTATATATATTCTTATAATAGTACTGGAGGGGTGTATTTTGTTGATTTAGATCGAAGAAAGCAGACAAATTTTGTCAACTTTGCAGGGACTCTTCAAGATTATTTTATATCTCATGACAGCAGGATCGAAACTTTTGATGTTAATGGTGATGGTAAAACAGATATACTTCATTTTAAGAACGGTAAGGTCTCCGTTTATACTTTAAATAACAGTAACCAGCTTGAACTTCTCTGGCAGAAAACAGATGCAGATATTAAAGTTGCGCAATCAATATTGCCTGGAGATTATAATGGAGATGGTAAAATGGATTTTATAATAAGTAAAGGTATTGGTAATCTCGCCTACGACTACGTCAAATATCTGTCAACAGGAACTGGATTCGAAAAAATCCCGCAGACCTACTCATTCTCCAATATAGGCAACAGTGAGGACGCTCAGGGAATTTACAATGGAACACTTATTCCACTTGATATTAATGCGGACGGTAAAACAGATATTGTTCAATTCAGATCAATTTATGCAAAATCGCAGGGTAAAGGTACGGCTATAATTAATGTCTTTAAAAATGTAAACTCTTCATTTACAGCATCTGCCGTACCTACTTATCAGACGGCATCAACAAGTGCTGTAAAAAGTTACCCAATTCCAATTTTTCTCTCTCCAAAAACTAATAATCAATATTTATCTGTTGGTTTAATCAGCAATAGTCAGCTTTATAATTTTGACTCACAAGATGATTTCAGCAAAGAAGGACTACTGAAGAGTATCACGATAGGTAATGGAGTAAAGGAGAGTATAACTTACAGTCCTATGAAACAGGATCCGTATGAGCCGTTCTATAGTCCGACAATATTTACTGAAACCTTTCCCAACGTTGATATAGTGGCTGCACCTAATCTGAAAATTGTTACTAAAATTGAAGAGCAGAGTGCAAGCCAGTATAAAAAACAGTTATTCAATTATTCAGGTGCGGTTATAAATACAGAGGGATTGGGCTTTCTTGGTTTTAGAACAACAATGAAAACAAATTGGCACAATGACACTATGCCAATAATATCGACAGTCTCTAAAAACAGCATTGCGCTTAGGGGAGCAAATATCGAAAATTTTGAATTATTAGATCTTCAGCTCCCGACAATTCAAACACCTTCTGCATTTATTTCCAGGTCAATTTTGGATTATAATAGCGCGGCGGATGCATTACAGGGAAATAAAGTTTTTAAGCTTAAAAATACAGGTATCAGTAAGTTTAACGGTTTAGAGGATACAAGCAGTATAACAACTAATATTTTAGATCAATATAATAATCCTACGTCCGTTGAAACTAAACTTAAAGAAAATACAAACGTTATTCAGACTGCAACAACCGTAATTGGTTATAAAACTGAAAATTCTTCACCTTATTACAGAGGACTTCCTGATGTAAAAACAATAACTTTAGTAGTCAACGGTAGCACGATGTCTTCTGAAGAGCGCTATGACTATACTTCAGCTAATTTTGGACTGTTAGAAAGAATTAGAAAGAAAGGGGATGCCTCTACAAATTATGTGACAGAAAAAAATGATTATGACAGTTTTGGAAATGTTACACAGAAGACTATTTCAGCAACTAATCTCGTTGACCGCAAGACGAGTTATCAATATGATCTCTCAGGAAGATTTTTAATTAAAAGTACAGATATTGATGGATTATTTACAACATTTGATTATAACTCAAATTCTGGAGCGTTAAACTCTGAGACGAATCAGAATGGACTTACAACGTCTTATTTGTATGATACATGGTTCAAAAAAATTAAAACAACTGATTATCTTGGAAATAGCAATACATATGTTTACTCAAAAAATGCGCAAAAGAGCATAATTACTAATACAGGTGACGATAATAGCATAATTGAAGAAACTTACGATGATTTAGGGAGAAAAGTTAAAGTAAAAGTTAAAGATGTAGCCGGTAATTTTTCTTCTACTGATTACTTTTATGATATATATGATCGGAATTATAAAATAAGTGAACCTTATTTTGGCAGCAGTTCTTCGCAGTTCAATGAAACACAATATGATGTATACGGTAGATTTAAAAAGAGTATTTTGTTTACCGGGAAAATAGTGAAATGTGAATATTTTCCTCTTACAACGAAGTCAGAAATTACTGAAAATTCAAAGACTAAAACAATTGTTAAGAATGTAATGGGGAATACGGTGTCATTGACAGATTCTCCTGGAGGAACAATAATATATACTTACTATGCTAATGGAGATTTGAAGGAATCTGATTATTCTGGATCTAAAATAACAATTACGCGCGATGGATGGGGAAGAAAGACAGCGTTAAACGATTCTTCAGCAGGGATATATACTTATGAATATAATGATTTAGGAGAAATCACAAAACAAACAACTCCCAATGGAACTACAACATATGTTTTAGATGATTATGGTAAAGTTAAAGAAAAGACTATTGCAGGAGGGAGTACTACAAACAGTTATACTACTTACACATATGATGCAGCTTCAAAACTGCTCATAAAGATAAAATTTGATGATTTCATTAATGGGGGCAGTATTACTAATGAATATACTTACGACCCCTTCAAAAGAATTGATGAAACGATTGAAACAACTCAATATGCGCTTTTTAAAAAGAAGTTTACTTACGATGCATTTGGTCGGGTTGATACAAATACTTTAACAGCTCAAGCTGCTGGCAAAGGAAGTGCAAGAATAATCAGAAATATCTACAAAAATGGAATGCACTGGCAGATCTTAGATGATCTTACATCTGCTGTTCTATGGCAGACGAATACTTTAGATGCTAGAGGAAAGCTTTTAACTGCTGTGTGCGGTCCCATTGCTATATCTAATTTATATGATTCTAATGGTTACGCTTCAGAGTTTAATTATAATAATGCGGCTGTACCTTCCATAAATATTTTGAAATTGTCAACTGTTTTTGATGCACAAAAAGCCAATTTGAACAGCAGAAATAATAGCCTCTTTAATAGGAATGAAACTTTTCAATACGATGGATTGGACCGCTTAACGGAATTTACAAATGTTTCAGGAAGCCAAGAAAATCAGACCTACGATGACAGAGGTAGAATTCTTCAAAATAGCTTCGGGACGTATAATTACACAAATAACAACGCACTGTATCGAAATACTTCTCTAGATGTTACGCCTGCTGCTTTAGCATATTATACAGGAAGACAAGTTTTAGATGTTACTTATAATGCATTTAAAAGTCCTTTTGAGATCTACGAAGCGGGAATTGATAGAGTCAGTTTTGGCTATAATGACAATAATTCGAGAAGCGCGATTTTCTATGGCGGTCTTCAGACAAATAAACTCCAAAGGGCATTTGGGAAATATTATTCAGAGGATGGTTCGATGGAAATTAAGCACAATCTTTCAAACGGGGCGGTTGATATTACCACTTATATTGGGGGTAATGCTTACAGTGCGCCATTGATATTAAAAAGTGACGGAACTACCCAAAATTATTTTTATTTACTGCGTGATTATCAAAGTTCAATCGTTGCTATTGCTGACCAATCAGGTGGAATCGTAGAAAAAAGACTTTTTGACGCTTGGGGTAACATTTCATCTGTACAGGATGGAGCTGGGAATTCTCTTTCAGGATTAACTATTTTAGATAGGGGTTATACAGGACACGAACATCTGCAGAGTGTTGGAATTATACATATGAACGGACGTTTGTATGATCCAAAACTGCACCGATTTATGCAGCCCGATAATTTTGTTCAAGATCCTTACAATACTCAAAATTATAACCGATATGGATATTGCTGGAACAACCCTCTAAGATATACTGATGTCAGTGGTGAATGGATTCACATAGTAGCTGGAGCGGTGATAGGAGGAGTAGTGAATTGGGGAATTCATGGTTTTAGATTTGATATGCAAGGTCTGAAGGCATTCGGAATTGGTGCCGGTGCCGGTGCTTTAGGAGCTGCTACGGGTGGAGCCGCATTTGCGGGAATGGGCGGAGCTGCTGGTGGCGCTGGAGGTTTTGTTGCGGGGGCTTTTGGAGGAGGAGTCGGATCGCTCTATTCTTCAGCATTTTTGAGTTTTGGAAATAATATGGCATTTGGAGATCCGGTAATGTCTGGAAAAGAGATGATTAAGGGAGTGGCTTTCGGTGCCTTGACAGGCGGAATGATGAACGGAGTTGCAGCTTTGCTTAATGGTAATAGCTTTTGGACAGGAACACCTCCAAGAATTTCAGTTCAGCCAGTAACTTTGCCGAAACCGGCGGGGCTTCAGAAAATAAATGCTGATGATGCAAGTGACATTAAAACAGGGGATTACAAGATTTCAAGTTCTACAAAAACAACAACATCTCCAACATCATCGAATAATTTATCAAAAAATATCGATATAGAAAAGGGATATGTTGATTTAAGTAATAGACCTGAATTTAACAAAATCGTTGATAAGGCGGATGATATTATTGAATATTCAGATGATTTAGTGAAAAAAGCACAAGAATTATATCCAAATAAAGCGGGACGAATTGAATTACATCACATTAATCCTAAATATTTAGGTGGTGCAGTTGATGGTGAATTAGTTCCTCTTGATGCATCATATCATCAGGTAATAACAAATGAATTTAGAAGCATTCAACCTTATGGATCGGGACCAGTTGATGCCTCGATGCAACTTGAAATTATGAAGCAGGTCTACTCTAAATATCCTCTTCCTCCGGGATTTACTTTTTAATAAAAATGAAAAATGAAAGAAACAATTGAATTTAGAATAAATAGTGATTTTTCTAATCTTCTGTTTGAAGAAAATGAAGGAAAAAAAATGGGTGCCTCAATAAAGGTTGTCGAAATTTCAAAAGACGACCCAAGATATGTTAGGATTCCTGAAGTAGCAAAAATGGTAAAGGAAAAATATGATCGCGCATTTTTTTTTGGATGGAAAATTATCAGAAAATATACGAAAAGTGAAATTAATAGTGCACAATTATTTCAATTGAAGATAAAAACTGTTTTTCAGCCGACAGGAGAAGAGAGTGGAACGCAATATGATGAGGCGAATGTGTGCCATTTGTGCGGGGCCAATAGACAACAGATCGGTAGTCTAAAATTGAAAGGTAATTCTTTACCAAAAAAAGATATAGCCAAAACAATTGGAGGCGAAATTATTGTCTCAGATAAGTTTATAGAAGTGTTTAAAAGTAGAAATTTAAAGGGATTGGAGCTTCAGCAGCTAATTTTCAATAATAAAACTTCAACATACGCACAATTATTAGTAAATAATGAGTTGGATCTATCATCTAGAATCACTACAGGTAATGATCCCTTTACATTTACTACTGGCAGTAAAGGAGGTACGTTTAATGTTTCCGGTTATGATATTAAATTGGAAAGAGAGGTTTATATATGCCCTTATGGACATTTAATAGGACTAAATCTTTTATCAGAAGCATCTGTAATTAATAGCGATATAATTAATGACTTTGATCTTTTTGTTAGTAAACAAAAATTGGGTGTGAGACGAGGATTGTTGATTCCTGAACCCGTATACTTTTGTTCTACAAAGTTTAGAAAAATTGTAGAGGAGGAAAAATTAAGCGGGTTTGACTTTGAAGTGGCAAATATTGTTTTATAATGTAGTATTGCACATTAGGGGTAGTGTTCCAGATTAGGTGTTTTGATAGTATATCCATGTAACTAACTGAAAAAGAATATTACAATTAAATTATTGAATAGAAAAAGAGACGACATCAGGTCGTCTCTTTCATTTTTTGTCTTTTAATAAGCCTTAAAATGCTTTTACCTTAGCTTAGTGTTTCAAATTAGGTCATGAAAATAAAATGTAATTTTTGCAATGGTAAATACATAAAAAATGGATTTCAATCTAACGGAAATCAGCGTTATAAATGTTGTGTTTGCAAAAAAAGACAGCAGGTTGAATATAGCTACAACGCTTACAAAAAGGATATCAATCAGGAAATAGTGTTGTTCACCAGAGAAGGATTAGGAATAAGAAGCACGGCAAGAATATTGAAAATATCAGCTACAACATTACTAAAAAGAATTGTTTCAATTGCCAGAAACATTGCCAAGCCAATTAGCAGCAAAGGTAAAACTTATGAAGTCGATGAACTTTGCACTTATATTAGAAACAAGAAAAATTATATTTGGCTAGTCTATGCTTTAGAAAAGAAATCTAAAACTGTTGTGAGCTTTAATTTTGGAAAGCGAACCAACAAAACACTGAGCCGAGTTCTGGATACTTTAAAATTATCAGAAGCTAAAAAAATATTCACAGACAGACTAAAAAACTACAGATATTTAATTGATGAGAAATTGCATTCTGTAAAACGTTTTGGCACCAATCATATTGAAAGGAAAAATCTGACGCTAAGAACTCATCTGAAAAGACTCAACAGACGTACAATCTGCTTCAGTAAAAGTTTAGTTGTTTTTAATGCCGTCTTGAAGATTTATTTTTGGATTTGAGTTTATTAAGTTAATTTTTTTTAGAGAATTAAACTTAACGGGACTTGAACCAATTTTCCTTGAAAACACTGGGAGTTTTTATTTTGAAAAAATAAAACAAGATTTTTCGAATCACAAAAAAGCCTGTGAAATCTATATTTCTCAGGCTTTTACTTGTTTTAGTAGCCCCAACGGGACAATTTTCGAACCATTTTGACAATGATCTAAAGAAATTAAGTTCGATAAAGTTTTATATTTAACCTTGAGATTTAGATTCCCACTACTATTCAAGAAGTGGCTAAATCGAATTAAATAAAAGTAAAAATTAAAGGCTAATTAATAAGATAATTGTAATTTATTAGATTCTTATTTACACACATTTTTTCGCCCAATTTCCACTATTTCTTCAATTCCAAATTTGTCAAAATGTTCAAGTAAAGCATATGCTCCATTTTTTTTCTTGAATTCTAGCTCTTCTTTGTAGAGAGGGATTAATGTGTAAATGTCAACTACTTTTTCATTTTCTAATTGAATTTGAGTAAAATCGTCTGACAATTCCATAGAATGCGCCAGCATTACAGAATTGAATCCAACACCTTCTGCAAATTCATCATCTTGTTCATATCCAAAAGTATGCCCAAAACCAAACCAAGTTTTGTTTTCGTGAGGTGACATCATTATTTCTTTCATAATTCTAATAGGCCAGTAGTTTTTTTCATCACTAAAAGAATCATATTCTAAATTCCATTCCTTTGGTAATAAAATCATTATTTCGACATATTCTGATGATTCAGTATCTTTTGGAACATCCATTGGTAAGGCACTCATCCCACAGCTTAATAAAATATGATACGGTCTGTCTTGGTTTGCTTTTATGAAAAAGATATCTCTATGAATTATTTCTGATTCTATTTCATCAAATACAACAATATCTTCATTTTCGTCAAAAAAATGATCTAAATGATTATCAACAATTTCAACACTATTAGGGACTTTTTTATTCATGTTCTTTTTTTGTATACTATTTAACTAATTTTCAATGTTTCATCAAAAGCAATTTTGCGAATTTCTAAATTCCCAGGCGCGCCAAATTTCTTCATATAATCCCATTTTGCTTTCTTGTCAATTTTAATTGGTTTTGTTTTATCACTTAGAGGATAAATTCGCATGTTTGTACAATCGAAAAAAGTATTTTCATAAATTTCAAAGTCTGAGCATGGAAATTTTTTATTCAAATTGTATCCTATATCCCATAAATAAAGTACTTCTTTTTTATTAAGTTCAATAATATACAAATCACTTTCATCTTCATATTCTGGTGCTATAGCAATTCTTTCAGCAGAAATTCTGCAAGTACGAACTACACCTTTATCTATTATTTCATTAACTTGATTCAATATAATTTTATGCTCTTTTGTCAATTTATAAATTTCATAAGGCATAAATACAATAAATGAAAATGCAAAAACTCCAAGAGTTCCAAAGAGGAATGTCCAGAAACTCTCAGGTATTTTAATCGCAACATAAGCGCATCCGATTCCTATTACACCGGCGATGATTAAATGAGAAAATTTTATTTTTCTGTTCGCCATTTTTTCATTTTGTGCAACTAGTTTTTTTAATAATTTTAATTCAGCAGGATAAAAAGCTCTGGGACTAAAAGTGATTTCCATAATAAATTAAGCTATAACTGAAAAAAAGCTTATTTAATTATCAGTTTATGAAGTGCTAATATAATTTATTTCTCACAAGATTTGCATATAAATTTATAGATGGACTGTAGGCTTTATGTTTGTAAATCTTGACATAAAATTATTAGCTTCTTTCTTCTAAAAATGATTGGTAAATAGGTTCGAATCCCATCTGGTCAACCTAAAAGGATTGATGAATCATTATGTTTTTGTAAGCTAAAGCTTTGTTATTGATAAAAAAGCCATAAAAAAAGACCGATCTTTTTTAAAGATCGGTCTTTTACCTTGTAGCGGGAAGCATTCAAATATCTAACCGATTTATTGAGGATTATTATTCGATTTTTGCATTCGCATATTAAATTAATTGCATTTTTTTGGTTATAAAATTTAATCAAATGTAAAGTTTTCATAAGCTGCATCTTTATTTAATTATTCTTATCATAGAAAAATCATCAGTGGGTTTTACCCCAAACTCATTTTGCAATATTTTTAATTTTAAATTTAGCATCTCTTCTTTTTCACAATATGTGTCATCAGTAGTTAAAAAATCAATTACATTTATTTCATCATTTCTCTCTTTTGACATTACCCTTTCGAAAGTAAATATTCCATCTGTAGAAATACTTATGTCTGCTAAATCATTAAATTCTATTTTTTGTTTTTGCGAGTTATAAAATTTTTCAAAATCTTCAGATAAATGAAATCCTAAATAATCGGGTTTGTTATCCTGTTCATACTCTGTTATTACTCCATTAATATTAACCAAACCATCTCCAATTATTAGAACAATTCCATGCTCCTCCTTTTTGTCATATAAAATTATGATCAAAGTGGTTAACAATTCTTTGTTATCAAGCATTAATTGATTTTTCACTATTTTAAGTTCATTTAAAAGATTCTTTAAAATTAATTTTAAGTTTTCATCTAAACTCAATGATTCGTTGCTAGGTTCAATAAATTCTTTATAGCCTTTTTCTAAGCATATTTTTTTAAGAATTTTACCAATTAAAACTGACGCAAAATGACTTTCTAATGCAGTTGTACAGCCATCCATTACTGCACAAAGAGTTTTATTTTTCCCATATTCTCCTACATACAAATGATCTTCGCAGTTGTTTTCATGATATTCTCCAATTTGTATTGCTGAATATATTTTCATTTCTTTTTTATTTCTTTACAAATATTTTTGATATATTAACTATTTGAACTTTATTCTACCAAATGATGTACAATATTAAGATAATCATTCTGCATCTTTCAAATTGGCATTAATTCTTTATTTTTTGGATATAGAAGTCTGATCATATTTTTGGCGATTTTTCTTAATTTTTTTAAAATAAAGAAGCCTGTAAAATTGTAATTTCCCAGGCTTCTAAAATATTTTACAGATAGTATGAATAATTTAAACAACTCTGTATGTCTTGTATGTTCGTCCCATGATAACTAACCAAGCTAAAATACCTTGGTCGATTAGTTTAGCTAATTCATCTTCTATATCATGCATTTTATAATTTAAGTTACTGTACTCTGGGTGAGTTCTAATAAATTCTGAAAATTTCCAAAGTGAAAAATTTATTTCATCATCTTTAAATATGGAGATATTATATTCGTAAATGATTCCCTTATTTTCAGCAGTACAGCCTGTTCCATGAAACCAATAATTTATTTCATTAATAACACCTTTCCGCTCAAAAATAGATCCAGCTACCTCGCATGGATTTCTTTTTGTATTGTATTTAATTTTTAAAGAATTTTCAAAATATCTTATAAAATTAATATATTGATTTAAAATTTTTTCCATGCCAAAAAATTAAAAATGTAACCCCGCCCAAATTTCCTCAATTTTACTTGCAAATTTAGTATAAAATTTCATTCCGCTAAATTCAATAGCTTCAATAGTTTCTCCAGATCTTAAAGCTGCCTCTATTCTATGGTGTCCATCGACTATAAATTTTTCGCCTTCATAAAGATAGACATAAATGCCCTCATTGTAAAAAGCGGTATCGCCTGATTTCAACATATCTATAAGTTCTGCTATTCTTCCTTCATTTTGTGCCGCTATTTCTGTACTTTTTAAGAGTTTTAATCCTTCTGCAGAATATTGAACAAATTTTACTGCACCTGCCCCTGAAATCCACTCCAAACCTCCAGAGCTAGCAATCATGCCTGGATAATGAGGTCGTTCGGAAATTAACTTTTGAAAAAACGATTTTTTTTCCCACTCGATAAGGGCATTTCTATATTCAAGTATTCCTAAAGGGGCATAGTACACTATACTGCTACTTGAATAATAAGGACTGTTTTTATAAACATGATTTTGAATCAGTTTTGCATTCGCTGCGTCACCATTTTTACTGTTAATAGTAATATTGGGTAATTGTTCTCCAATTTCACCCTCTTGATTGATATATCTGTTAGTCCCCGCTTTATTAAAATTACCAAAGCCATCGCCGTACCACATTGTGTCGCCAGATTGATTATCGCTGTCTTCCCATAGCTTATTCCAGAATTTATTTGTCAGGTTTCCACTAGGATCAGTATATAATAATGGATTATTTAAGACGTAGCCATATGGGTTGTAATTTTGCGTATCGGTTAAATTCTGTATGTAATTGTCAACCTGCAAGAACCTATGGATTTTAGGATCGTATAATCTTGCGTTCATATTTATGAGGCCTATCGCCTGAAGGTGCTCATGTCCAGTATATCCTCTTTCAATAGCAGTTAGCCCAGATAATAAAGTTCCTGATCCATCTTCCACACGTATTATAGAACCCCATGCATCAAATAATCTTTTTTCAATCAGTGCACCGTTGGAATTACTTATGGCCATAATAGTGCCTTGATAATCCCTGTGTAAATATAGGAAATCTGATTGATTAATTCCGTTGCTTTTTACAACAACCGGAGCAGTGTAGGCGTCACCGCCGATATAAGTAATAAATTCCGTTTCACCTGTAAGTATATTTTGCTTGACCTCCATCGTGCCATCTGCAGAGTAGTGTTTATGGATTGGCCTCAATTCTTTTTCGTCCTGCAGACTACCGCAATACATAGTGCTTCTCTGGTTGTTTGCATTATATGTAAAACTGATTTTGTCAATTCCTGACTCTTCAATTTGTATTGGACTTTTAAAGGCATTATATGATATGATCAGTTTTTTTTCTGCCATACTGCCACTACCACGGTTAGCATAATAATCAGCAGCCTCTGCAGAAAGCGTTATGGAAGTATTCTGATAAGGCTTGGAAGGGTCATAGCCATATGTTCCTAAATTATTGTCTTTAATAACCCCGAATGGTTCATAGTTTTGTATTTCCTGAACACCTGATTTATTTGTAAATTCTTTTAGTCTGTTAATTTCATCATAAAAGAATGTTTCAGTGTAATTTCCAAAAGAACTGTTTATACGTTTCTTAAGGTTATCTGTATTTTTGTCAAATTCGGTAGTCAGAGTTAGCAAGTTATCGGTAGATGAAATTGTTTTGTTATACTCTATTTTTGACACGTAGCCGTCTGGATCATATGTACTGGTCGCTTTTATTCCATTGCCACATATAGACTCTAAAACCTGCCCTTTAGCATTTATAGTGTTTACCTGCCACAGAGGCTGATCATTAGCATCTGAAATTTTATATAAAGCGCCATTTTTATAAGCGTATTTAGAAACAACTGTGCTTATTTTACCGCCAACTTCTGCTTTTTTTGTCTTGGTGGCTACTCTTCCAGCACTGTCATATTCAAAAGAAGTTGTAAATTTTGAGATTCCAAATTTTTCTTCAATTATAGATGTTGGTCTATTATAAAGATTGTCGTAAATATATGAAGTTAAAGTTTCATTACTACCCGCTGGTTCATTAAGATCTTTAAACTTAATAGTGAGAGGCAACTTTAAAGAGTTATAGGTAAAATCTGTTTCTGTACTTGTGCCACCTCCTGCAACTGTTTTTTTTGTAGGCCTTCCATATGGATCTCTAGTTATTGTTGTTATTACGGCACCATTTTGTGAAGTTTCCTGGGTAAGTTCGCCTATGTCATTGTTTGTATATGTGAAAACGCCTGCAGCAGGATCAGTTAGTTTTGTTTTTCTTCCCCATCCATCCTGTTCAGTAATTATATCCTGATTATTATAGGATGTTTTCTTTAGATTTCCATTAGCAAAATACGCGTAATCAATAGTTCCTCCTATAGTTTCATTCACTGATGAGATTTGACCGAGGGCGTTTTTGTAAATTGTTTTGCTTTTTTGGCCATCAGTTATAGTAGCTGATAAGACTGAATAAGTGCTGGATACCGATCTGCTGTTAAACTGTATATTTTGAGTGGTTCTGCTGTAAATATCATATTTGGTTTCGTTCCACTGTGTCGGCGAAGAACCCATATATGGCTCACTGATTTTATAATTTCGATCAAATATATCATACAGATAGGAAACGTATGAAAAAGCATCGTTTAAATTTTTAGTACCAGATTTTATTTTTCTGCCTAAATCATCGAATGTTTCCTCAGAAACACTTCCGTCCAAGTCATCAGTTACAGTAACTCTTGTTTTTTCATTATTTCTGTTATATGTGAATGTTTTAGTTTTGACCAAAAGGTCATCTTTTGATGTTAACATTTTAAACCATGAATCGTAAGTATAGGATATGGACTGGCCATACTTATCGGTTTTTTTAGTAAGCGTCCCATTATTTGCATTGTATTCAAATGTTGAAAAAAGCAATTCAGGATCAGTAATTTTTGTGACAAATCTGCCTGTTAAGTCATATTCATAGGAAGTTGTCCGTGAAGTGACATTAGGAGAAGAAATTGTCTGCTTTTTAAGATTTCCATAAGCATCATATTCATTGTCTTCAGTTATGTATCCTGTATTTGTTCCTTTTTTCTTAGTTTGGGTTAATAAATTGTTTGTATAGGTAAACAATAGCTCGCTGGCCATTGTATCACCAGAAGCATTTACGCTTTGTGTCTGTTTTACAGGCCTGCCTATTATGTAAGAAGAAGATGAGGGAGCATTAAAATATTCAGTTACAGCATTAGTAGTTTGGAGAGTAGACGTTCCTTCTTTTACTGTAGTAGTAGAAGAGGTTATATTATTGAATGTATCATAAACTATATTTGCAGTCTCACTATTTGAGTTGTTCAAACTGTTAAATTCCTTAGAATTTAAGGTCTTTAATCTAAACACTTTATTAGACTGCAAGGCATCTGCAGGACTGTTGTATGTAATAATGGATTTAGTAATAAAATCAGCAGGAGCAGAACTTCCATCAGGAGCATATTCTCGGGCTAGTCTAAAACTTTCGACAGCTGCTCCCCTTAAATTAATCTGATTATTAACCACATTGGAAAAAAATGCAGTTGTATCGTCGAACCAGTCCGTCTGATTTACAGACTGGAAATTTATAAATCCAAGCCCTTGGAAATTTGATACTGCACCGTAATAATAAAACTGTCTTTTTCGCGTACCATCTTTACTTTTCTGCTGTATTTTGGAAACAACATATGTGTTTGGGCTTAACTTGATATCTAAATTAGGATAGTAGGTCAAGCTTGTACTTGGCGTGTAGATGTAATTACCATTGGAATCAATGTTTTGAGGCTTTAAAGTACTGTATTCGATAGTCTCTTCAACTCCGTTTCCTGTAAAAATTTGGGCAAGCAGGGCATTTTGTCTCAGGTTTTGCTCGGCTGTGAAATAATTTATTCTGCTTTGCGTAATAAATGCAATTTCTAGCGTTGAATTTACACTGTTTACTGTATTTGACAAGCTCTGCATACTCTGAGGCAAATATACGGGAAGCATATCTATATTAATGCTTGGATCGTTGACGCTGTAAGTTTGAGGATATTGTGCAAATGTATTATAGCGATTTGTGTAAACATTTAAAGTTGCAATTCCGGAGCTGTAGCTTCGAAGATTTACAAGATCTGTTTTGCCGTCATTATTTAGATCTGTACTAAAGAAATTATTGGTGACTGAAGCATTGTTTGCACTATATTCTGGAGCTGTTGTCAGGCTTTCTTTTGTCAGAGAAATACCTGTCGAAGTATATTTAGACCAGATAGTACTGTTAAACGCATTTGGAATCAAAAATTCAAAATTGCCATCTCCATTGTAGTCTCCCATTAATATAGGCATTCCAGCTGTAATTGCAGGATCTGAAGCAGTATTTTGATATAACAGATTTAGAGTGTAAGTTTCGCTTAAGGTGTAGACTCTAACATAACCCTGGTCAAAAACAAAAAAATCAGACTTTCCATCACCATTAAAATCTGCCACTTCAATTCTTGTAGTCGCACTTATTGCATTTGAAAGTTCACCCGCATAAAATAGAAAGTTTGCGGTAAGATCTCTCTTTAAATCAACAAAGTAAGCTTTTCGTGATGCTGCGTCTTCAGTGCTGGCGGTACATCGGCCAGTCGAAATGTTTTCTTTGCAATATTTGTGTGATGCACTCAAGTCAAATGCTATTACATCCGTTAGGCCATCGCCGTTAAAATCACCCGATATAATCTTTTTAGGAAATATTCTACCTGTCTGGCTTGTCAATGCACAGAGAGAAGTGCAGGTTTCATCTATCAGGTCTAGAGGAAAATTTACAACTTTACTGTATTGTGTTGCAATTGCAGAAGTACTTCCTTTGCTGTAGACCGTAAAAGTATAATTTGTATCTGTTTTTTTTGTGATTGCCCATCCCTGCGGCATAACGATATTAGCAGAGCTTAGAGCTGTTACAGGAAAAATATCTTCGAAAGTACCAATATTTTCCTGAGTAGCGATATTATTATTGTCAGATTTTATATTGGTGTACAGCCAATATTTATTTTTCATGTCAGTACCTGACGTTCGGTACAGGATTAAATCCATCTTCCCATCCGAATCAAAATCGCCAGAAATACTAGCCGTATTTTTTGTGGTAACATCTGCTAAATTTATATTTGATGTAGCCGGCAGGTGATGAATCCCATCCACTAATGGTGTGTACCAGAAAACAGTTGGGTTGTAGGTTTTGGAATTATCTCCGCTTTTTTCTTCAATCTGAGTTATTACATCCAATTCGTCATATTTTAACAGATAATTTCTAAAACCAACTCCATTTCCGATTGTTTTTATTTGAGACAAATTTTTATCCCTGATTATATTTATTCCACCGAAGTATCCATTTTCAGCAGTTGTTCTTGTATTGTAAATAAATTGGATTTCATTTATAGGAGCGGCTGGAGATAAGGTTCCATATTTTATGGAAGAGATGTATAATGAATTGGTTGAATTTACATATTCGTAACTAATCTGTGCTCCTTGAGGGCTTGTCCAGCTGGTAATTGACCAATCAGTAACACAGCGCGAGTCTGCAGAATTTCCATAATAAGCCTTTGCGCCGTCAGGATATTCAACTACAAAGTAAGCGGGGCCATAGTTAGCTCCATTTGGGTGGATTCCATAGGATGTTATTTTAAGGTTAGAATAGTATTCCGTTTCATATACGGTGCCATTTGCACCATATGCATCTGTTCCGTTCTTTACAATTAGTCTCTGGCCGTTGAAGGCAAACCTGTCTAAAGCATCGAAATCAACAGGATCAATCACTCCATCATGAAACTTGGTAGATGGAATTCTCGTGATGGAAGAAATTCCGCCAATATTCCAACCTTGGGCAGCCGTTCCCTGAAAAGGGCTTCGGCTGCTGTAGTCGACACTAATTTGAGGCACAACCCCATTAATTCCTGGCGGCACTGCTATTGGTATTGAGTAATTGGCTGCGCCAGTTAGGGAAATGTTTAATTTGCCCTCTGTTATGCCAACTTCTGAGGAGCTGTTAATTGGATATGTCTGAGCAGAAAGAAAAGAGCCATAGATTAAAAATAGAATTGAAAAGTAAAACTGTTTCATTTGCTTTATTTTTTTATGATTTTTATAGTTTTTGAGTTCCCTTTGTCATAATTTAACTGCACCAGATATACGCCGCTGCCATAATTCTGAAAAGGAATGTTGATACTGTTTGTTTTGGTGCCGGAATAATTATTTAATACCTGTCCGCCAATATTATAAATCTGAATAGAATTAACCGAATTCTGATCTGTAACCTCCCATTTTAAAAAGAGTTCCTCTTTTACTGGATTTGGGTAGTAGGATATAATATCTTCAGGCGAAAATTTTAAAAGGTCATCCTCTGTGAGTGCTTCAATCTCTTTAACTTCTTTCGCAGGTTTGCCAGTTGACTGACAGCCTAGACATAACTCACGGACAACCTGATTGCCTGTCAGTGGGTCGTAAGAAAATTTGAGCTTATACTGTGCTTGGGATGTGAAGAAAGCCCCAAAAAATAAAATTAGCAGAAAGTTTTTCATGGGTTAAATGGTAATTTAAAGTTTTAAAAAATAAAACAAATGTTAAATATTTATTAAATGAAACTTTACGGGTTTCCGTAAAAATGTAAAATTTAACATATAAATTTTTAGTATTACGTAATTTTACCTTTTTAAAATGCTTTAGAATTAATTTACTTCTGCAGATAAATTGGTTTTGAGAGCATCCATATTTGGTTTTGTTTAATTCTTAATGCAAACTATTCTGCTGTCTACATTCAAAAGCCATACCTATAGCATAATCACAAGGAGATAAAAATTAAACGGTGCTTAAATTTGCGAATATAGTACCATGATATATGGGATGTTTTTTTAAAGTTGTGCAAATTTCTCTGACTTTGCATTCGTAATCTGAATCAATTTTAGTAAATTCTTATCCAAACAAAAAAAGCTACAGATCTCTTTGGAACTTTTAGCGGGAAGCATTCAATTATCTAACCTAATTATTAAAGATTTTTATAAAATTGTTAGTTAAAAGTATTTCTTTATATTTAGTTGAAATTTAAGAGACTAAGATTTTATGGAAGTAATTTTACTAATTGTAGTCCTTTTTCTGATTTTAATTTTTTGTTTTTACAAAACAAAAATTAAAGGAATAGTTGGAGAGAAAACAGTTTCGTCAGTATTATATTTTTTAAATAAGTCAGATTATAAAGTAATTAATAATGTAGTTTTAAGAAGAGGGGAAGTAACTGCTCAAATCGATCATGTGGTGATTTCTAGTTTTGGAATATTTGTTATTGAAACCAAAAATTACAAAGGATGGATTGTTGGACATGAAGACTCGGAGTACTGGACTCAAGTAATATATAAGTACAGAACGAAATTTTACAATCCAATTTTTCAAAATGCGGGACATATACGAGCTTTGAAAAGTTGTTTAAACGAATATAGCGATCTTGAATATGTATCTGTTATTGTTTTTTCGGCGAAAGCGGAAATAAAGATTGATACCAGTGTAGATGTTATTAATGTGTATCGTCTTTTAAGAACAATTAAAAAATACTCTACTATAAATCTCTCAAAAGACGATAAGAATAGTGTTTTTGAAAGAATTAATGCTTCTAATACCATTGATTCGTTCAATAAAAGGGAACATATTAATTATATTAAAAGAAGAATTAGAAACCGAGAAAAAAAAATTAAAGAAAACAAATGTCCACAATGTGGCAATAATTTGGTTGAAAGAAGAGGACAATTCGGAAGTTTTTTTGGATGCAAATCGTATCCAATATGTAAATTCACAAAAAAATATTAAAATAAACTTTGGGAAATGACTGTTAATGTGAGCTTCCCGCTCGTAATCCAAAGAGTTATTGGATAAAATTAAACCAGCCTTTATTTTCATTTATGCATAATTCTTGCGATTTTGACACTTCGTTTTTAGAGTAATTTTAGTACTTTTGTTGAAAATTTTAAATATGAAAATTCAAAAAGTCGTAACAGTTAATGTGCTTTCCCGAGTAGGGTCAACTAGCTCAGCTGAATTTAAAGAACTTGAATTCCCAACTTTAAATCGTTACTTGTCTGAGGGGTATAATATTATAAACGTTTATCAAATTGCTCCAAGTCCTCAATTATATTGTGTCACTATTACATTTATTTTAGAAAAGAATGAATAGTTTTTCTGAATTAAAAGATTTTTTCGCAATAATAATTCCAGTCTTTGTAGCAATCATCTCATCAATCGTATTGTTAAAAGCTAAACAAGTCCAGTTCGGAAAACTAAGTATTGACTTGGATAAAGATGATCAAAAAGCACAAGATACTGCGGAATATTCTTCTTCAGATAATGGAAGTGATATCTCGTTAACAACTAATGAGAGACAATTTTTACTTCTTAAACAATATCACGCACAAGGTTTAGGTCAGTCTAGAATTAGTTTTTGGTTTAGTCTAATTTTTGCTACTTGTGGATTTGCAGTAATTGCGATATCAATCTTAAATGTTGACAATAATAAAAGTTTTTTAACTCAGCCTAGTTCAATAATTTCGTTGATCTCAGGTACTATAATTGATGCAGTTTCGGCTCTGTTTTTTGTTCAGTCCAATAAAAGTAGAGAATTAATGTCTACATTTTTTGAAAAATTAAGAGCTGATAGGAAAATTGAAGAATCATTAAAACTTGCCGATAGTATTACAGATGAAAATCTTAGAAGTAAATTAAAAATGATTTTGTCTCTACACTTTGCTGAAATTGTTACTTCTGATAATATTGTTTCTATAGTTTTCAAAGATTTAGATAAGTCAATTACTGTGGAAACAGAAAAAAAATAATGACTCTCCGACGCTCGAGTAATCATCCCGTTTTTGAACATAACAAGTTTAAAGTTTTAACTAAAACAAAAAAAGCTCCAGACTTCTCTGAAACTTTTTACTAGTATCCCTAACGGGACAATTCTCGAACCATTTTACACATGATTTAAAAATCCCATGAAGCTAACAAAAAAACATTGTTTTTAAAGGGTTTTTAAAGATTTTAGTCAACATTTAGTCAATAAGATTTGATTAATGTGTAAAACTCAGTCATATTGACCACTGTTTTCCAATTTAAAGTGACCACTTCGTTTCGGTTTAAAGTGACCATCTAATTTCGGTGCAAAGTGAGC
>NZ_JACHLB010000002.1 GCF_014207905.1 Flavobacterium notoginsengisoli
GGGCTCACCTCTTCCCATCCCGAACAGAGAAGTTAAGCCCGCCTGCGCAGATGGTACTGCAGTTATGTGGGAGAGTATGTCGTCGCCTTTCTTTTTGGAATCCTCATCATTTATTTGATGGGGATTTTTTGTTTTGTACCCTTTTTGCTTTTAGTGCAGAGAACACGTGGATTTAGCTTATAGTCGAATCTACTTTGACGGAAACATTTTCTGCAATTACTTTCAGATTTGCTACGTTCAATTTTTGTTAAATTATAGTGAATTGTCTGTCTTAGGTATCAATACTTTAGAATTTTCGAATTTGAATGAGTATTTTTGTGTTTAAATTATTTATTAAACATGAAGAAAAGTATTTTACTGCTTGCACTTTTTATTATTACAAGTTTAAGTGCGCAACAACGTCCCAAATTAGTTGTAGGTATAGTTGTCGATCAAATGAAAATGGAATATTTATATCGTTTTTCAGATGATTTCTCTCCAAATGGTTTTAAAAGATTGATGAATGATGGTTTTGTTTTTCAAAACATGCATTATAATTATATGCCAACTTATACAGCACCGGGGCATGCTTCAATTTATACTGGTACTACTCCTGCTACCCATGGAATTGTAGGCAACGAATGGTTCAGTAGAACTCTAGGTAAAGAGATGTACTGTACAGACGATGCAGGTGTAAAAACGGTAGGAGATGGTACTGCCGAAGAAGGGGCAATGTCTCCTAAAAATCTTCAAAGTACTACAATAACAGATGAAGTTCGTATGGCTACAAACTTTAACGGAAAAGTTATCGGAATGAGTTTGAAAGATCGTGGCGCAATTTTACCTGCTGGACATTTTGCTAATTGGGCTTTTTGGTACAGTAAAACAGGAACGTTTATTTCGAGTACTTTTTACGGTGAAAAATTACCTCAATGGGTGTCTGAATTCAATAACGAAAAAAAATACTTAAAATACATTAATAAAGGTTGGGATTTGTCTAGACCTGCTTCTGTTTATAATGAAAGCCTTCCAGATAATAATCCTTATGAGGGTAAATTGTATGGAAGTGCTGCTCCAGTTTTTCCGTACGATTTAAAATCAATGTATGAGAAAAATGATGCTGGTGTAATTCGTGCAACTCCTTTTGGAAATGATCTTTTAGCTGAGTTTGCTAAGAGAGCAATTGAAAAGGAAGAGCTAGGTAAAGATAATATTACTGATTTCTTAACGGTAAGTTTTTCTTCTACAGATTATGTAGGTCATTTACTTGGTCCAAGATCTATGGAATTACAGGATACTTATTTGAGATTAGACGAAACAATTGCTGACTTTTTAAATTATTTAGACAAAACGGTTGGAAAAGGCAATTATTTACTTTTCTTAACAGCTGATCATGCTGGAGCGGAAAATGTAATTTATTTGAAAGATCGTAAATATAATGTAGATAATTATCCTTCAAAAGAAGTTAAGAAAAGTTTACAGGATTTTTCGACAAAAACTTTTGGAGTTGATTTAATTCAGAATTATTCAAACTTTAATGTTTTTTTTAATAAACAGATCATAAAAGACAAAGGTTTAGAATTGACTAAAGTAAAACAAGCTTTTAAAGAATTTCTAATTTCACAGCCACAAGTAAAAAAGGTATATACAGAAGAAGAAATTTTGGCTAATGCAGGAAATGATTATTCTTTAAATTTCGTTGCTAAAGGATATGATGTTACCCAAAATGGAGATTTAGTAATTGTTGATAAACCTGGTGATATCGAATATTCAACTACAGGAACTTCACACGGAACAATTTACAGCTATGATACACATGTTCCTGCTATTTTTTATGGATGGCACATTAAAAAAGGTGAATCGTATGATAAAAAAGCGATTACCGAGATTGCACCAACAATAGCTCAAAAAATTAAAGTTACTTTTCCTAATGGAACTGAAGCTAAAGTAATGACTGAGGTTTTGGATCAGAAAAAATAAAATTAAACCTGTCTTCTTTTAGACAGGTTTTTTTTATGTAACAAAAAAAAAGGCTTTTCAGTTAAGAAAGCCTTTTTAATAGTGACTGTAAGCACTTATTTGAGTAGTAGCACTATGCGTTTGCTAATACTATTTCTTCGTTAAAAGGAAGATTCCAAGCTTCAGCAACTCCTTTGTAAAGGATTTTTCCGTTAGCTACATTTAATCCTTTTTTCAATTCTTCATTTTCTGCACATGCTTTTTCCCATCCTTTATTCGCTAATTGTACAGCGTATGGTAAAGTTGCGTTTGTTAAAGCTAAAGTAGAAGTGTAAGGAACAGCTCCAGGCATATTAGCTACACAATAGTGAACAATATCATCGATAATAAAAGTTGGATTTTCGTGTGTTGTAGGAGTACAAGTTTCGATACATCCTCCTTGGTCTACAGCTACGTCAACAACAACAGTACCTGGACGCATTAATTTAAGCATATCACGTGTAATTAAGTGAGGTGCTTTTGCTCCTGGAATTAAAACTGCTCCAACAATTAAGTCAGCTTCTTTGATAGCTCTTGTAATGTTGTAGTGGTTAGACATCTCTGTGTTTACGTTTGCAGGCATAATGTCATCTAATTGACGTAAACGAGGTAAGCTTAAATCCATAATTGTTACCTGAGCTCCTAAACCTGCAGCCATTTTTGCAGCTTGCGTTCCTACGATTCCTCCTCCTAATACTAATACTTTTGCTGGTGGAACACCTGGAACACCACCTAAAAGAATACCTCTTCCTTTCAATGGTTTTTCAAGGTATTTTGCTCCTTGCTGAATTGCCATACGACCTGCAACTTCAGACATTGGAACCAACAATGGTAAGCTTCTATCTGTTTTTTCAACTGTTTCGTAAGCTAAACAAACAGCTCCTTTTTCTAACATTGCATGTGTTAATTCTTCAGAAGATGCAAAGTGGAAGTAAGTGAATAATAATTGATCTTTTTTGATTAGTGGGTATTCAGAAGCAATTGGCTCTTTTACTTTGATAATCATTTCTGCAATTGCATAAACATCTTCAATAGTTGGTAAAACTACTGCGCCAGCTTCAGTATATTCTTCGTCAGCAAAACCACTTCCTAAACCAGCAGTCGCTTGAACATAAACAGTATGGCCGTGTTTTTTCATTTCTGATACACCAGCAGGAGTTAATGCAACTCTGTTTTCATTATTTTTAATTTCCTTTGGAACACCTATTATCATTTTGTTATATTTTTTTGTTTTATTGAAATTGTTTTTACAAATCTACAGATAGAGAAGAAATTATGGTTTAATGCTTGATAAATAAGAAAATATTATTTTATTTTTTACTTTTACAGAAAAATTTTCTTTTTGAAGTCAAGAAATATTCTTCAAAAAGAAAAAAAGACTGAATTTGATCATTTTAATAAAACGTTTTCGTTATGGCTTTAGATGAAATTGACAAGAAAATCTTACGTCTTTTGCAAGAAGATGCGCATTATACTTTAAAGGATATTGCAAACAAAATAAATTTGTCACTGACTCCTGTTCATGATAGAGTGAAACGTCTTGAAAAAGATGGAATTATAGAAAAATATGTCACTCTTTTGGATAAGAAAAAATTGGGCAATAATCTAACAGTTTATTGTCAGGTCACCTTAACTAAACAGACTTATGATACCTCGGAAGGATTTAATCAGTCGATTCTAAATCTGCCAGAGGTTGTGGAGTGTAATTATGTTTCAGGGAATTTTGATTATATGCTTAAAATTATAATTCCTGATATGGAAAGCTATCATCATTTTCATCAAAAGAAATTATCTGTTTTGCCTGAGGTTTCTTTAATCAATACCGTTTTTGTAATTTCCGAAGTTAAAAGTACTACGGTTTTGCCAATTTAAATCTATAAAAAAAACCACCAAGAAGTCTTGATGGTTTTTAAATAGTAGTTAGTTTGGTTGAATTAATAATAAGTATAACGTCTTACCTTGGCAATATATTTTGCTAAACGAATTACTTGATGGCTATAACCATATTCATTATCGTACCATATGTAGAGTACAATGTTTTTGCCGTCTTTAGAGACAATTGTTGCATTACTGTCATAAATTGCTGGGGCAGAAGTTCCCACAATGTCAGATGATACAAGTTCGTTGTTTAAAGAATATTTTATTTGCTCTACTAATTCGCCTTCAAGAGCATATTTCTTCATGATTTTATTAATTCCAGCGATAGATGTCGCTTTTTTTACGTCTAAGTTTAAAACAACTAATGATCCATTTGGAACTGGAACACGAATAGCATTAGAGGTTAATTTTCCTTCTAATGATGGCAGTGCTTTTGCAACAGCACTTCCGGCACCTGTTTCCGTAATGACCATATTTAGAGCTGCCGCTCTTCCGCGACGGTATTTTTTATGCATATTATCGACCAAATTTTGGTCATTAGTATAAGAATGAATGGTTTCTAAATGTCCTTTAGTAACTCCTAAAGTATCTTCGATTACTTTTAAAACTGGTGTGATCGCATTTGTTGTACAAGATGCGGCAGAAAAAATGTCAATTTCATCTGGATTGTAATCGTTCTGATTTACTCCATAAACTATATTTGGAACGCCTTTACCTGGAGCTGTTAATAGAACTTTTTCGACCCCATTAGATTTCAAATGCCTTTTTAAAGCTTCTTCAGTTGTGTAGGCACCAGTATTATCAATTAGTAAAGCATCATTAATTTCATATTGAGTATAATCTATTTCCTCTGGAGAATTTGCTGTAATTATATGAACTGTGGTTCCATTTATAATTAAAGCATTGTTTTTTGGATCAGCAATTACCGATCCGTGAAAATCACCATGAATGGAATCGTAACGCAAAAGAGAAGCTCGTTTCTCTAGAGTAGTTGCGTCATTTTTATCGCGCGTCACGATAGCTCGAAGACGCAGTTGGTTTCCTTTTCCGGTTTTCGACATTAGCTCTCTTGCTAATAATCGTCCAATTCTTCCAAAACCATAAAGGATGACATCTTTTGGGTGAATTTCTTTTGATGATTTTGCCTTTTTTAATTTTTCGATAACAAAATATCTTGCATCGGGATATTTTTCGTCTTCTAAACCATATTCGTAGGTTAATTTACCAAGATCAATTTTCGCAGGCGGAAGATCTAAAGATAAAACCACTTTTGCGATTTCAACAGAGTCAAAAATTGTGATTGGTTTGCCAACAAATTCGCCGGCATATTGATGAAGGTTGATAATATCGCTGACATTTTTATCTAATAGCTGGTTTTTAAATAAAACCATTTCTATCGATTTATCATACCATAAATCACTAATAATTTTGATTAATTCGACACCAGCTCTTCTTCGGTCGACTTGTAATGATACCTCTTTTTGGTACAAAGATTTGTTGTTCATAATGGATTAATTGAAATAATAAAACACTCACTTATTTTATAATTTGGCGCAAAAGTATCTATTTCAATCGATTTCGTAAACTATTTTAGCATTTATTTTTAAAAATGAAAAAGCCACCTTAAATTTCTTAAGATGGCTTTTTTATAAGTTTTCAGTAGCAGTCACAGTATTCAGTCTTTAAAGCTGAAAACTGTGACTGAAAACTGTGACTAAATCTATTGGCTTAAATAATTATTCTAAAAACTTCTCCGTTTCTATTGATCATTTCGATTCGAACACTTTGTCCTTCATCTTTTTTGCTCAATAGTTTTGAAACAGTTTCAACATTTGTAGCTTTTACATTATCAATGCTAAGAATAATATTTCCTTGTAATTCATTTTGGTATTGCATCAAATTCTCATTCGTGATATTCTTGATTTTTACACCATAATCAATTCTGAATTTTTTCTTATCCGCAGCATCTATATTTTCTAATTCGATTCCTTTGAATTCGGCGCTGTAAAACTCATTTTTACTTAAAGTAACTGGAACTGTTTTCGTTTTTCCATCTTTAATATAAGTTACTTTTACCACATCATTTGGACGTTTTGTATTGATATAACCTGATAAATCAGCATAAGTAGAAATATTCTGGTCATCCAACTTTATGATGATATCACCTTTGCCTAAACCAGCTTTTTCTGCGCCAGAATTTTTAGAAACTCTATTGATGTAAAAACCTTGTGTTTCTGTTACGCCTAATTCTTTAGAAGCAGTTGCGTTCAATTCTCCTCCTTCAACTCCTAAAATTCCTCTCTGTACATTTCCATACTCCATTATGTCTTCGATAATTTTTCTGGCGATATTAGATGGAACCGCAAAAGAATAACCAACATAAGAACCTGTCATAGAAGAAATCATAGTATTAATACCAATTAATTCTCCTCTAGCATTTACTAACGCTCCACCGCTATTACCTGGGTTTACAGCTGCGTCAGTTTGAATGAATGACTGAATGCCACTTTGATCTAAATTTCTGGCTTTAGCTGAAACAATTCCGGCAGTAACAGTTGAAGTTAAATTATATGGATTACCAACCGCTAAAACCCATTCTCCCACTTTTACACTGTCGGAGTTTGCAAAAGCAGTGTAAGGAAGTTTTTCGTCAGCATTGATTTTTAACAATGCAATATCCATTTTAGAATCTGTTCCAATAAGTTTTGCCTTGTATGATTTTTTATTGTTTAAAGTAATTTCAATTTCTGTAGCATCTTTAATCACGTGATTATTAGTAACAATATACCCATCTTCAGAAATAATTACTCCAGAACCAGTTCCTACTTGTTCTTGTTGTTGCTGGCCTCCATATCCATAGAAAAACTCAAGCATTGGGTTGCTTACAGTTCTTCGGGAAACGTTCTTAACGTGAACAACAGTGTGGATTGTTTTGTCTGCGGCTTCGGTAAAATCGACTGTTTCAGCTCCTAAACCAACATTTTTTCCATAAGAGTTTGGGGCAAGAGTTACAACAGAATTTCCTTTTCCAAAAAAAGAATTGTTGCTTTCAAATAATAACTTGTAAGCACCAAGAGTAATAGCACCACTTAATAATGACACTAAAAATAAGGCTGAAAATCTTTTCATATTAAAATATGTAATTAAGTTATTAGAATTTATGTTCATGTTTTATTTAACGTAAAATTACTTCAAAAAATTATTTGTAAAAATGGTTTAACGCTCTTTAACAATGATTAACATTTCCTTAATTAATAGTTCGTATTTTTGTGTTTCAAAATATGTAAAATGTAGCTAGAGTTTTATAATTAATGACGTTGTTTGTAATAATTTAAGAATATTGTTGTTTTTAATTTATTCAAATACCTCTTTATTGATTGTATTTTGAAAGAAAATAAAAAGACTATTTACTTGTAAATTTCATTTTTGAATAAGGAAAAATATAAATATTGTAAATGATAACATTAAAAGGAGAATCAATTTATTTAAGAGCTCTTGAACCTCAGGATTTAGAGTTTATTTATGCTATTGAAAATGATCAGAATATTTGGGAAGTTAGTAATACACAAACGCCTTACAGTCGTTTTCTGATTAAACAGTATTTAGAAAATGCTCATCAGGATATTTATGAAGCAAAACAACTTCGTTTGGCAATCTGTCAAGACGAAGATTTTCCTGCGCTTGGATTGATCGATTTATTTGATTTTGATCCTAGAAATAATAGGGCAGGAATTGGAATTGTAATTCAAAAAGAGGAAAATAAAGGTCAAAATATTGGTTCTGAGGCTTTAGAGCTTTTGATAAAATATGCATTTTACAATTTAAATCTTCATCAATTATACGCAAATATAGGAGTAGAAAATGTAGCAAGTATCGCACTTTTTACTAAATTTGGTTTTGAGAAAATCGGAATAAAAAAAGATTGGATTTTGCTTCAAAACCACTATCAAGATGAAGCTCTTTATCAATTAATTAATAAACAAATTTAAATTTTAAGCTTTGAGTCTAAAGAAAATAATCACAATAAGTGCAGTGGCCATAATTTCAGTTTTATTGATTTATGGTTTTATTTTAATCAGTAAAATTTTTAGTTCTAATACTAAATTTGAGGAAAAAGAATTATACGTCTATGTTCCAACTGGCGCTAACTATTCAGATGTAAAAAAGATATTAGCTCCCTATGTAAAAAACTTTGACAATTTTGAATTAGTCGCTGAAAAAAGAGATTATCCAGAGAATGTAAAATCAGGTCGATTTCTTCTAAAAAAAGATATGAATAATATCGATTTGGTGAGAGCAATGCGTTCAAATGTTCCAGTTAAGTTGGTATTTAATAATCAAGAACGTTTAGAAAACTTTGCAGGAAGAATTGGTTCAGAAATCGAAGCTGACAGTTTGTCTTTAGTGAAAGCCATAAAAGATTCTACATTCTTAGCCGCAAACGGATTTAATGAAGACAACGTTTTTGCAATGTTCATTCCAAATACTTATGAAATCTATTGGAATACTTCTGCGGAGAAATTCCGTGATAAAATGATAAAAGAATATCACAATTTCTGGACAGAAGAAAGAATTGCTAAAGCAAAAGCACAAGGATTAACTCCTGTTCAAGCTACAATATTAGCTTCAATTGTTCATAAAGAATCAGTGAAGAAAGACGAAAGACCTCGTATTGCGGGTGTTTATTTAAACCGATTGCGTTTAGAAATGCCTTTGCAAGCAGATCCAACTGTAATTTATGCATTAAAGCTTAGAGATAATAATTTTGATCAAGTTATAAAAAGAGTTTTTTATAATGATTTGGTTATGAGATCTCCATACAATACTTATGTAAACAAAGGACTTCCTCCAGGACCAATTGCAATGCCTGATATTACTGCATTAGAAGCGGTTTTAAATCCTGAAAAGAACGATTATATCTATTTCTGTGCTAGTGTAGATCGTTTTGGATATCACGAATTTGCAGCAACTTTAGCGGAGCATAATGTAAATGCAAAAAAATATTCTGATTGGATTGCTAGTCAAGGTGTGACAAGATAAATTTTCAGTCCGAAAATATTTAAAAACCGAAGTCAATTTTACTTCGGTTTTTTTTATGTCTAATTTTTACAAGAAACTATTTTTGAGCTAAAATTTATCGAATTATTATTTTGGCTTTTTTTGAATGAAAAGTTTTTAAAATTTAAACTTTTTTTCATTTCAAATTTTATAAAATTCAAAAACTCATTTTCAAAATTGACATAAAAAAGACAGTTTCAATGTGAGTTATTTCTTTCTTTTTTAATGAATTTGCTTAAAATTTATATAAAATTGGATTTTTTTTGAACCAGATTTTCAATTTTTAAGGTTAAAAAAACGTTATTAAAATCTTTCGGAATCCATTAGTATAACTGGGATGAAAGCGAATCTTAGTTTTTCTTTGAAAATGTTAAAATGTTGGTTTATAGCATATTTTGAAAATGTCTTATCTTTGCACCGTAGAAATTTCAAGAGGGTGACAGCTTTTTGAAGAAAAACAATTTATGATAAAGAAATGGTATTTTTATGCGAGTTTAGTCGTTATTATTACATTTTTAAGTTTGGGATTTATTCCCTCAGAAAAAGAAACCAAACCTTGGTTTTTAATTGAAAAAACAGATGGAACAGAATACATTTTTCCATCAAAAGAAAAAGAGGATTATCCAAAAATCAGCAACGTCCCATACACAGGAAATCGTCTTATAGGATTTAAAGAAGCTGTAGCTTTTAAAGAATCACAAGGGAAATACAGATTAATCAATTCTCTTGGATACATGGGTAAATATCAATTTGGTTCTAAAGCTTTAAGAGCAATCGGAATTAATGATAATCAAGCCTTTTTAAAAGATCCTGCTCTACAAGAAAAAGCTTTTATGGCTTTATTAGCCAAAAACAAATGGATTTTACGTTACGAAATCGCAAAGTACAACGGTAAAATTATCAATGGTATCGAAATTACCGAATCTGGAATTTTAGCTGCAGCGCATTTAGGTGGTGCAGGTTCTGTAAAGAACTTTTTTAAAAACAAAGGAAGCAGACATTTTAGAGATGCTTTCGGAACTTCCTTAAAAAGCTATATGAAAGATTTTGCAGGTTATGATCTTTCTTTTATCGAGGCAGATTATAACGCAACAGTAAACGACTAAATTAAAAAAGGTTATTTCACATTTATGAAATAACCTTTTTTCTATTTAATGAGTCGTAAATTTAATGTGCAATCTTTAATTTTTTTTTCATCTTATCTATCGCGCTAACAACCGAAAACCGAGACTGAGACTGAAAACTTAATCTATTAAAGCTTCTAAGATTTTTATAGCAGCTTCGCTAATTTTAGTTCCAGGACCAAAAACCGCAGAAGCTCCTGCATCAAATAAGAATTGATAGTCCTGAGACGGAATTACTCCGCCAACAATTACCATTATATCTTCTCTTCCATGTTTTTTTAGTTCTTCTATTACTTGTGGCACTAATGTTTTGTGACCCGCGGCTAAAGACGAAACACCTAAAATATGCACATCATTTTCAACTGCTTGCTTTGCTGCTTCTGCAGGAGTTTGAAATAAAGGCCCAATATCCACATCAAACCCAACATCGGCATAACCTGTTGCAACGACTTTTGCGCCGCGATCGTGACCGTCTTGTCCCATTTTTGCAATCATAATTCTAGGACGTCTTCCTTCTTGTTTAGCAAAAACATCAGCTAGTTGCTTTGCTTTTTCAAAATTTTCGTCATTTTTTATTGCTGCACTATACACACCGCTAAAAGATTTAATTTGTGCTTTAAAACGGCCAAAAACAGTTTCTAATGCATTACTTATTTCACCAAGTGTTGCTCTATTTCTAGCGGCATCAATTGCAATTTCTAGTAAGTTGCCTTCTCCCGTTTGCGCACAAAGGATTAATTTTTCCAGTGAATGATTTACTTTTTCAGTATCTCGTGTTCTTTTTATTTCTTCCAGACGTTCTATTTGCTGTCTTCGAACCGATTGATTATCTACATCTAAAATATCTAACGGATCTTCTTTTTCTAAACGATATTTGTTTACTCCAACAATAATATCTTGCCCGCTGTCAATTCTTGCCTGTTTTCTTGCTGCAGCTTCTTCAATTCGAAGTTTTGGAATTCCAGCTTCAATTGCTTTGGTCATTCCGCCTAATTCTTCAACTTCTTCAATTAGTTTCCAGGTTTTGTCAACGATTTCATTTGTCAGACTTTCTACATAATAACTTCCCGCCCAAGGATCTACGGTTTTAGTGATTTTAGTTTCTTCCTGAAGAAATATTTGAGTATTTCTGGCAATTCTCGCAGAGAAATCTGTTGGAAGTGCAATAGCTTCGTCTAATGCATTGGTATGAAGTGATTGTGTTCCCCCAAAAACAGCTGCAGTGGCTTCTATACAAGTTCTGGCTACATTATTAAAAGGATCTTGTTCGGTTAAACTCCATCCGCTGGTTTGGCAATGTGTTCTTAAAGCTAAAGATTTATCACTTTTTGGATTGAACTGTGTTAGTAATTTTGCCCAAATCATTCGTCCCGCTCTCATTTTAGCAATTTCCATAAAATGATTCATGCCAATTGCCCAAAAGAAAGATAGGCGAGGAGCAAACTCATCAATAGTCATCCCTGTTGATAATCCAGTTCTAATATATTCTAAACCATCTGCTAAAGTATAAGCTAACTCAATATCTGCTGTTGCTCCAGCTTCCTGCATATGATATCCAGAAATAGATATCGAGTTGAATTTTGGCATTTTTTTGCTTGTAAATTCAAAAATATCAGCAATTATTTTCATCGAAGGAGTTGGCGGGTAGATATAAGTATTTCTAACCATAAACTCTTTCAGAATATCGTTCTGAATTGTTCCTGCTAATTTTTGTGGAGAAACGCCTTGCTCTTCGGCAGCAACAATATAAAAAGCCATAATTGGTAAAACGGCTCCATTCATAGTCATGGATACCGACATTTCATCAAGCGGAATCTGATCGAAAAGTATTTTCATATCTTCAACAGAATCGATTGCAACTCCTGCTTTTCCAACATCACCAACAACTCTTTCATGATCAGAATCATAACCACGATGCGTTGGTAAATCAAACGCAATTGAAAGTCCCTTTTGACCTGCTGCTAAATTCTTTCTGTAAAAAGCATTACTTTCTTCCGCTGTAGAAAATCCTGCATACTGACGAATTGTCCACGGACGTCTTACATACATTGTTGCATACGGACCACGTAAATTCGGTGCAAAACCAGCTCCAAAATCAAGAAATTCTAGCTCTTCTATATCCTTTTCAGAATAGTTTCTTTTGATTTCGATTCCTTCGGCTGTCGTGAAGTTTTGAGTTAAAGGTTCTGAGTTATGCGTCAGTTTATCTGACGTTTCACTTTTTACATCTAACTTTATATGTTTAAGGTCTTTTCTTATCATCGAGACACTTTATTTGAATTTGTAATTAATTACGTTCCAGATTATTCAAGTTCTAATCGCTCTTGCTCCATTTTCTCTGCCAATCTTTTTTCGATAATTGGTGTAATTAATGTTTTTCTTGGTTTGATTTTTACAAAAGGAAACAATTCTAAATCATGTTTCATTCGGTCTTCTTTGTTTGGATATTTATTTGTGCCTAAAAGAACTTCTTTTTTCGAATCAAAGAGTTCTTGTTCTTTATTGGCGCTTTCCTGTATTTTCTTTTTGATCGTGCCTTCATTTAAAAGTTTTAGGAAACCTCCATTGGCTTCAATTTCCTTAAATAAATTCAAACTTTTTTCAGCCAGTTGCATCGTCAAACTTTCGATATAATAACTTCCATCAGCTGGATTGTTTACTTTGTCAAAATAACTTTCATGTTTTAAAATCAAAAGCTGGTTTCGAGCTATTCGATCTCCAAACTCATTGTCTTTATGATATAAAGCATCGTAAGGTAAATTGGCAATTGCATCTGCTCCTCCTAAAATTGCCGACATGCATTCGGTTGTAGTTCGAAGCATGTTGACATTATAATCGTAAATTGTCTTATTTCGTTTGGTTGGCGTCACCAAAAAATGACATTTGATATCGGAATTATATTCTCCCGCAATTAAATCAAACAACATTCTAAGCGCACGAAGTTTGGCAATTTCAAAGAAATAATTGCTTCCAACCGAAATTTGAAAAACTATAGATTTTGTCTGATTCGAAAAACGATTCAAATATTCGTTTGTATGTGCTAGACTATATGCAATTTGCTGTGTAATATTGGCGCCCGAATTTTGATATAAACCTAAATCGACACTCAGCAGATTTAAATTTGTGGTATTTTTAAAAAGTAAAGCTAAAGTTTCAAAATTATTTTTTTCTGAAGTTGTAAACCAATTTCCTTCACGAGCCAATTTTCCGATTGGATCAAAATTACAGTAAAAAATGGCTTTTTTCTGAATCGAAATCGTATCTAATTTTTTAACGAAATCGATTGAGATAAAATTGAAATTAAAGTAAACGGTTTTGTTTTCTAAAGGAAGATTTTCCAATAGTTTTTGAACATCGATTTTATCATTTTGGATTGTAAAACGAAGGCTTTCTGCACCTCTTTCTAAAGTGTTTAAAGCTCTTTCAATAGATTTATCAACATCAAAAACAAAGATATTCTGGCAGATTTTAAAATCAGCAGCTTTAGTGTTTACAGTGGCAGCTTTAGAAAATTCGTCACTATGATAAAATGGTTTTACCTGAATGTCTTCTGGAGAATTCCATATAACAGTCTGGTTATAATCGGCTCCATCTAATTCAAACTGAATTTTTTGTTTCCATTGTTTGGATGAAATCGGATTAAAATCGTCGAATAGGTTAGTGGCCATTGTATTTTTATTGATTATTCTTTTTCTTGAATTGTGTCTCCTTCAAATTGAATGATATAGATATCTTCGCTGTCTTTTTTCATGAAATACTTTTCGCGGGCGTATTTCTCAATTTGTTCCGGATTTTTAAGCAATTTAATTTGCTCCTGATCTTTTTTGATTTCTTCCTGATAATATTTTTTATTATCCTGAAGTTCATTTATTTGTTCATCTAAGAAACGATGATCAAAATAAGAGTAATTGTCTAAAAATAACATCCAAACAATAAAAAAAAGTAAAACCCAAACGTATTTGTTGCCTAGGTATTTGAACCATTTTTTGTCTTTGTATGGATTTTTAAATTTCATAAAAGATAATTTCTTTTGAATTGTTTTTTTAGACGTTATAGAAAGCAACCCCGACATTGGTCGGGATGCTTATGATTTTATGGTTTAAATTTACAATAAAAATTATGAAATTCGCTGATTAATTACGGCACGAACGACATCAATTGCTACTGTATTGTATTTGTCATTTGGGATAATGATATCAGCAAAAGCCTTAGATGGTTCGATAAATTGCTCGTGCATAGGTTTTAAAGTTGTTTGGTAACGGTTTAAAACTTCATCGATGTCACGTCCGCGTTCTGAAATATCTCTTTTTAAACGACGAATTAATCTTTCATCTGAATCTGCGTGAACGAAAATTTTGATGTCAAACATATCGCGTAATTCCGGATTTGTTAAAATTAAAATTCCTTCCACAATCATTACTTTTCTTGGATGAGTTGAAACGGTATCATCGGTTCTGTTATGCTGAATAAAAGAATAAACAGGCTGATCGATTGTTTCTCCAGCTTTAAGAGCTTTTAAATGTTTTACCAATAATTCAAAATCAATTGCACGTGGGTGATCGAAATTGATTAATGCTCTTTCGTCAAACGATAAATTATCGGTTTGTTTGTAGTATGAATCTTGAGAAATTACTCCAACTTCTGTATCTGGTAATTCATTCATAATTTGGTGTACTACTGTAGTTTTTCCACTTCCTGTTCCTCCTGCAAGTCCGATAATGAGCATAAAATTTTTATTTGATATTTGTTACGCAAAAATAATAATTTAACTGAATTGCTAAACATGTAATGTAATTTAACCATATAAGTAATGTAAGTAAATTTAAGCAATCAGATTTTTAAACATTTTTTTACTTCATTGAACTTATATCACTTATATGGTTAAAAAGCATAAAAAAATCCCGAAAGTAAACCTTCGGGATTTCGTGCAATCAGTATAGTTTTAAAAAATATTCTGAATTTAGTAAGCACTTGTAATTATTTATTCTTTTTTGCTTTTATCATCATTTCAAGCTGATCCCAAAGTTCTTCTGGAATTGCTTCTAATAAGTTGAATTGTCCTGCGCCTTTTAGCCATTCACCACCATCAATCGTAATTACATCTCCGTTGATGTAAGATGAAAAATCAGAAACTAGATAAGCTGCTAAATTTGCTAATTCTTGGTGGTCTCCAACTCTTTTTAATGGCACTTTTTTAGCCATGTCGAATTTTTCTGAAAGATCTCCTGGCAATAATCTGTCCCAAGCTCCTTTTGTAGGGAATGGTCCTGGTGCAATTGCATTAGAACGGATTCCATATTTGGCCCATTCTACAGCAAGGCTTCTTGTCATGGCTAGAACTCCAGCTTTTGCCGTTGCGCTAGGAACTACATAAGCAGATCCTGTCCAGGCATAAGTTGTTACTATATTTAAAATCGTTGCCGAAGTTTGTTTGGTATCAATCCAGTGTTTTCCAAAAGCAAGTGTACAGTTTTTAGAACCTTTTAATACGATATCAATAACAGTGTCAAATGCATTTGCAGATAATCTTTCTGTCGGCGAAATAAAATTTCCTGCCGCATTGTTTAAAAGAACGTCAACTTTGCCAAAAACTTTCAAAGTTTCTTGAAGCATATTTTCAACCTCTTCGTAATGACGAACGTCACATTGCAAAGGAAGACATTTGCCTCCAGTCTGGCTTTCCAGTTCAGCAGCTGTAGTTTTTAACTTTTCTAAATCTCTAGAAGTTATCGCTACTTGAGCTCCTAATTCGA
The DNA here is from genome assembly GCF_014207905.1 of Flavobacterium notoginsengisoli. Taxonomy (GTDB): domain Bacteria; phylum Bacteroidota; class Bacteroidia; order Flavobacteriales; family Flavobacteriaceae; genus Flavobacterium; species Flavobacterium notoginsengisoli_A. The sequence goes on from NZ_JACHLB010000002.1 coordinate 15,791, forward strand.
GAAAATATTTGGTCATGGCTTTGCCTAAACCGCTTCCGCCGCCTGTAACGACAATGACTTTGCCTTTTAAAGCATCATCACGCAACATTTTATCTGTATAGCTCATACTTTTTCTTTTTTTGCAATATTAATTAAATAAAATAGGATGCACGCATAATATTGTTATAAAATTTCAAAAAATTTTATATTTGACATATTTTTTTTGCTGCGGACTCTAAAGTAAAGTCATCTTTCGCAAAACAAAAACGGATTAATTTCTGGTCTTTATGATCCGAATAAAAAGTAGAAATCGGAATAGCTGCAACGCCATGATTAATAATTAAGTTTTTGCAGAAAGTCACATCGTCTTCATCTGAAATAGCTGCATAAGACGCAACTTGAAAATAAGTTCCTTCGCATGGTTTTAATTCAAATCGGCTGTTTTGAAGCAGTTTCTGGAAATAATCTCGTTTTTCTTGATAGAATTTCCCAAGTAGATTTACATTAACAACATCTAAATATTCGCTGATAGCAAATTGTGAAATACTGTTTACACTGAAAACTAAAAATTGATGTACTTTTTTGATTTCTTTCATTAAATATTCAGGTGCAATGGTATAGCCAATTTTCCAGCCTGTAATATGAAATGATTTTCCGAAAGAGGAAACGGTTACGCAGCGGTCTAAAAGAAAACTTTTGGTGTGTGCCGAAATGTGTTTTTCTTCAAAAGTGATGTATTCATAAACTTCGTCAGACAATATAATAATGTCAGGATATTTTTCAAGAAGATTTTTTAACTGAATAAAATCGTTTTCAGTTAAAATTTTCCCCGTCGGATTATGCGGATTATTGATGATCATCATTCTGGTTTTGGCCGAACAAGCTTTTTCAATTCTTTCCCAATTTGGAGTATAATCATCGTTTAAGGCAACTCGAACAGGTTTGGCTTTACATAATAAAACAGGAGATTCATAAGAATCGTAACTCGGATCGAGAATAATTACTTCGTCATTTTCTTTGACTAAAGCTAGAATTGTAGTAAAAATTCCCTGAGTTGCTCCAGCAGTAACCAAAAGTTCTGTATCAGGATTTATTATTCTGTTATAAGAATCCTGAGTTAGTTTTGCAATTTTGTTCATCAACGGAGGATAGCCTGCCATTGGAGTATATTGGTGAACGTTTTCCTTTGCTAATCTTGAAACAATATCGGTTAATCTTTCATCAACAGGAAAGTTTGGAAATCCTTGCGAAAGATTTATAGCATTGTATTCTACTGCCATTTTTGACATTATCGTGAAAATGCTTGTGGTTACGTTTGGTAGTTTGCTCATGATAAAGTTTGGTTAGTAGAACTTGTGAGTACAATTTAAGACAAATTTTATTGAATAATTACTTTAAGAAATTATTTATAGAAATTGGTAATGAATACAAAGTTCTAACCACAATGTTGTTTTGTTTTCCAGGAATCCATTTAGGAGATGTTTTTAAGACTCTAATAGCTTCAGATCCAGTTCCGAAACCAATATCTCTTAATACTTTAATGTCAGTTAATGAACCATCTTTTTCTATTATAAAAGTCAGATATACGTTTCCTTTAAGCGTTTTATCTTTTGGGTTTTTGTAATTTTCTTTAATAAAACGATCTAACGCATCTTTTCCTCCGGGAAAAGAAGGAAGAATTTCTAGTCCGGCAGTATTGTAGACATGATTTTCATCAATAATAACTTCTTCACTTTTGTAATTTTCTAAATTGTCTTTTAAGTTATCTGGAGTTATCTGGTTTTTTTTAGATTGAGAAAACACACTTTGAGAAAGACAAATTAAAATCAGAATTAAAAACTTTTTCATGATTATGAGATATGAATATTAAACCCAGTTGTCATTTTTGTCGTCATTAAAAAAAAAACGTTTTATCATTAAATTTTGAAACATGCTAACCTAAAAAAAAGTGTATTGAGCGTTTTTTTTGGAATTAAAAAACAGAAATTTAGTTTGGATTATTTGGAGGTATAGGTATCGATAAATAATATAGTACTCTAACAAGTCTGTGGTTATGCGTTCCTGGGATCCATTTTGGAGATTTTTTCAAAACACGAATTGCTTCTGCTCCTGTATCGTAACCAATATCTTTGGTAACATTTATGTTGCTTAATGTACCGTCTTTTTCTACTATATAATTTACTTCAACTGTTCCTTTTACCTGAAGTTCTTCGTCTGGATACCTTGTGTTATTGCTGATAAATTTTTGAAATTTCTTTAACCCTCCCTCAAATTCAGGTTTTACATTTACAGCATCTATATTGTAGACTTTATTTTTATCTACATTTTGAGATTCTTTATTTATGGCTGGTTTTGTGGTTGTTGTTTTGGAAGTCTGTGCGCAAATTGTTTGTGCGAAACAAATTAAGATTAGAATTGTTAACTTTTTCATATGCATTTAGATAGTAGGTTTACATTTTATGAATAATAAAAATAGTTGGACGTTTGTCAATGTCTATTTTTAATTTTTTCCAATCAGCTACTTTTAAAGTTTTAATAAATTCTGTTGGCAAAGTAATATCTGTAGCAATGCAAAGATGAGTTGCAGGACTTAAAATCTGTAAAAGATCTTCAATCAGTTTATTATTTCTGTATGGTGTTTCAATGAATAATTGCGATTGATTTTTATCGTAAGATAATTTCTCGAAATGACGAATTGCCGATTTCTTCTCGTCTTTATCAATTGGTAAATAACCATTGAAAGTAAAGCTCTGACCATTCATTCCAGAAGCCATCATAGCCAATAAGATAGAAGAAGGTCCGACCAAAGGCACAACCTGAATTCCTCTTTCGTGCGCCAGTTTTACAATTACAGCACCAGGATCAGCAACGCCCGGACATCCTGCTTCACTCATTAAACCCATATTTTTTCCTTCCAATAAAGGTTTTATGAATTCTAAATGCTCGTGCGTTTCAGTTCTTTTATTTAAAGTAAAGAGAATCAATTCTGATTGTTTTTTTTCTGGATAAACTGCTTTTATCGATTTTCTAGCCGTTTTATCATTCTCAACAATATAATGGTCAATAACTTCTATGGTTCTTCTAACAGTTTGCGGTAAAACATCCATCGGATCGCTTTCGCCCATTGTAGTAGGAATTAAATATAATTTTCCGAGAAGTTTCATGTGTGGAAGTATTTAAAATTAAAAAATTCAATCATTTCATATACTGAAATAATTGAATTGTATTATGCGTGTTTTTTGATTAGTTTTTCTGCTATCAAATCGGTTACTTCGTCCAACATTTGGTATACGTTGGTAAATCCGTTTGATGCTCCGAAGTAAGGGTCTGGAACGTCGACATTTTCGTCTGGAAATAATTCGTTCAAAATTAAATGAACTTTTTGCTTGTGTTCAGGAGTTTGAGCAAGATGATTTACATCATTAAAATTGGAATTGTCCATGACATAGATGTAGTCAAATTCGTCAAAATCGGCAACTTTGATTTGTCTGCCTTTTTGTTTGCTAATGTCGATGCCGTTTTTTCGAGCTACTTCAATCGAACGTTTGTCAGGACAATGGCCAACATGCCAAGAACCTGTTCCTGCAGAATCTACAAAGAATTTGTCTTTAGGTAATTTAGAAGCTAAAATTCCTTCTGCTAAAGGAGATCTACAGATATTTCCTAAACAAACCATTAAGATTTTTACAGGCATGAGATGTATTAAAGCGTTAGTTTTTTATTGATGTCTTCAACAAATTTTTTAAATTGTTTGTCCGTAGAAACTAAATTGTCAACCGTTTTGCAAGCATGAAGAACAGTAGCGTGATCGCGATCTCCAATTTGCGAACCAATATTAGCTAAAGAAGCTTTTGTAAATTTCTTTGCAAAAAACATAGCCAATTGTCTTGCCTGAACCACGTGCCTCTTTCGAGTTTTAGATTGAAGCGTTTCGATGTCCAATTGGAAATAGTCTGAAACGATTTTTTGGATATAATCGATTGAGATTTCTCTCTTTACGTTTTTAACAAATTTCTCTACAACGCTTTTTGCCAATTCAATTGTAACCTCTTTTTTATTGAAAGAAGATTGAGCAATTAACGAAATAATAGCGCCTTCAAGTTCTCTAACATTGGTTTTAATGTTACGAGCTACATATTCTAAAATATCTTCTGGCATTTCTACACCGTCACGATATAAGATGTTTTTTAAGATCGAAATACGAGTTTCGTAATCAGGCTGATGCAATTCTGCAGACAATCCCCATTTAAAACGAGATAATAATCTTTGTTCAATATCCTGCATATCTACAGGAGCTTTGTCTGAAGTTAAGATTACTTGTTTTCCGTTTTGGTGCAAATAGTTGAAAATATGGAAGAATACATCCTGAGTTCCAGATTTTCCAGATAAAAATTGAACGTCGTCAATAATTAAAACATCAATTAATTGGTAAAAGTGAATGAAATCATTACGATTATTCTTTTTTACCGAATCAATATATTGTTGTGTGAAAATCTCAGCAGAAATATATAAAACCGTTTTTTCAGGATATTTATCTTTTACTTCTACGCCTATAGCATGCGCTAAGTGTGTTTTACCTAAACCAACTCCTCCAAAAATCAATAACGGATTAAATGAAGTTCCTCCTGGTTTGTTAGCAACAGCCATACCCGCAGAACGAGCCAAACGGTTAGAATCTCCTTCTAAGAAATTATCAAAACTGTAGTTCGGATTTAACTGAGACTCAATTTTTAAATTTCTAATTCCAGGAATTACAAAAGGATTTTTTAATTCAGGATTTAAGTTTTTAAATGGAGCATCAACTTCTTGAGGTTTCATCGGAACTCTATTAGAACTTGGCAGCTGCTCGGTAAACGGCTGTTTATTTCCATAAGTGTTCTCCATTTTAATTTTATAGAGTAACTTTGCGTTTTTTCCCAGTTCTTTGGTTAGCGCAACTTTCAACAATTTTACGTAATGCTCTTCGAGCCATTCGTAGAAAAATTTACTTGGAACTTGAATATATAACGCGTTATCGGTTAGCTCAACTGATTTGATTGGTTCAAACCAAGTTTTATATGCTTGGTCTTGAATATTATCCTTTATAAAGGACAAACAGTTTTCCCATACCGATTGAGCAGTTTTAGTCATAGATTCAGATAAATTTTTTATTATTGTTATAAAGATTCTCTTAATAAATTAAGAGCAATTTTATTCCGTATTTCGGGATAACAAATATGTGAACAAATTTCTGTAAAAAAAAATATTTTGGTATCTAATTTTATAAAAAAAAGTTGTAATAAGGCTTTTTAAATTCGAATTTTTTTAATATTTTATCAATGAAAAATCACCAGACTCAAGTGCGAGTTCGTTACTCCGAAACAGACCAAATGGGAGTCGTTTATCACGGAAATTATGTGCCTTATTTTGAAATTGGACGCGTGGAATGGCTTAGAAATAAAGGAGTTTCGTATAAAAGCATGGAAGAAAGCGGAATTGGACTTCCGATTGTAAATATGAATATAAATTACAAAAAGTCGGCGAGATATGACGAACTTTTAACAATTCATACCACTTTCAAAAGTCATTCATCTGTTAAGATTGAATTCGACTGTGCAATCTATAATGAGGCAAATGAGTTATTAACAACTGCGACGTTTATTTTAGTATTTGTAGCGTTAAAAACAGGTCGTCCAACTGCCCCTCCAGATTATATTTTGGAAATATTTAAATCGCTTGAATAATTGTTAAAATGAATAAGATTTTGATGTTAATTTATATTAATTTAATATCAATTTCGAACATTAAATCAAAAATGCTGAACACTGTTTCGGCATTTTTTTTTCGCGTTTTTATCGTGATTTTACCAATTGGTAAGCCTGAAATTTCATCCATTTCCATTTCCTGAGATGTTATTTCTAGTTTTTTTTCTTTGATAACGCGCATTACTTTATTCATATTTTTGTAGTCAAAAGAAATTAAATATTCAACATCTATTGTTTTTTCGACAATTTCACAAACATCTAGTGTCAATTGAGCGGTTGTTCGATAAGCCGAAATTAAACCGCCCACACCTAATTTTACTCCTCCAAAAATTCGAACGACTACAACAAGAACGTTCGTTAATCCAAAAGATTGTATTTGTCCGTAGATTGGTGCGCCTGCTGTATTGCTGGGTTCGCCATCATCATTGGCGCGATAAGAAATTTTGTTTCCAACTCCCAACTGATAGGCATAACAATAATGCACAGCATGAGGATGCAGTTTTTTAAGGTCTTCTATAATTGGTTTTACTTCATCTTCATGATCTATCGGAAATGCATAGCCAAAGAATTTACTGCCTTTTTCCTTAAACAGTATTTCTTCAGATGCAGTTGCAATAGTTTGATAAGTATCATTAATTTCCAAAAGCAGTATTCTTAAAGTATATTTTTTTTATAAAGATCAATTACATCTTCTTTTCCAACTTGAAGATTCCAAACTTTTATTCCTAAAGCGGCAGCACTATCTGTATTTTCTTTTTTGTCATCAACAAATAAAGTGTTTTCAGCAATCAGATTATTTTCTTCAAGAACAAATTCATAAATTTTTGGATCTGGTTTTCTCATTCCGATATCAAATGAAAAATATACTTTTTCAAAACAATTGTAAAAATCTTTGTAGAAAGAAACGCCACTTTTCTGTTCAAAAGTGTTGATGTGAATAGAATCGGTATTGCTTAGTAAAAACAAACGGTATTTTTTAGCTAATTCTTGAAGGAATTCTAAACGGTAAAATGGAAAATCGGCCAAAATAGCATTCCAAGCTTTTAAAATTTCTTCTTCAGAAGCGTTTGGGAGCTGTTTTTTGAAGCCTCCAATAAAATCTTCTGGTGAAATTGATCCTGTTTCAAAAGAAAGATTTAATTGATCCAATTCAGTATTCCATTCTGTCATTCCTAATTTTTGTAAACCAGAAATTGTCGCAGGTTTATCTAAATTGATAAAAATATCTCCAAAGTCAAAAATTATTGCATCAATCATAATTTCTAAATTGTATTAATTCGTCGCTTGAAATGTTGGTTTTTATAATGTTTTTTCTTGAAATAATTGGGGCTTTTGTTCCAGATTGAAAACTTGTTTTTCCGATAAAAATACGAGCTTCGTCCCAAAAATTTTCATCTATAAAAGATTGAATTGTTTGTCTTCCGCCTTCAATTATTATGGATTGAATTTGATTTTGATATAAAACATCTAAAATCTGAGGAATGATATTTTGGTTAAAATCAATTGCTTCAAAGGTTGTGTTTTCGGTGGATGATTTTAAATTTCCATTCGAAAAAATAATAGTTTTAACAGAATCATCAAGAACGAAACTATTTTTGTCAATTCTGTTGTTTCGATCTATAATTACTCGAACAGGATCATTTCCGCTCCAATCTCTCGCATTCAATTTCGGATTATCATCTGCAACAGTTTGTGTGCCAACTAAAATGGCTTGTTCTTCTGTTCTCCATTTATGAACCAATTGTCTAGAATATTGATTTGTAATCCAAATTGGCTTTCGATCTTGATCAATAACTTTTTCAGGAGATAAAAAGCCGTCTTGACTTTCGGCCCATTTCAAAATGATATAAGGTCTCTTTTTCTGATGAAAGGTAAAGAAGCGCTTATTCAGTTCGTTGCATTCATTTTCCAAAACGCCGACAGTAACATTTGCACCAGCTTCAATTAGTTTTAGAATCCCTTTTCCTGCTACTTTTTCGTTAGGGTCAACCGTTCCGACAACAACATTCGGAATTTCATTAGCAATGATCAAATCACAACACGGAGGTGTTTTTCCAAAATGACTGCAAGGTTCTAAGCTTACATAAATAGTAGCTTTTTTTAGTAATGATTTGTCTTTTACAGAACGAACCGCATTAACTTCTGCATGAGGTTCTCCTGCTTTTTTATGCCAGCCTTCGCCAATAATCTGATTTTCGTAAACAATTACGCTTCCAACCATTGGATTCGGATACGTGTTTCCGAGCCCATTCTGTGCTAGTTCGATACAGCGTTTTATGTATTTTTCATGTATATTCACAGTGCAAAAGTAATTATTTTTGATTTTTTTGTCTAATGTTTAGGCTTAAGTTGTGAAACAATCCAAATAGTTATGATACTATCAGAAAAGTATTTTTATTTTTGTAAAGATAAAGATGGTAAAGAAAAAATGAAAAACTGGATTATCAGAAAAATTAAAAAAGAAGACAATCAAGCTATAGCGAGTTTAATACAATCAGTTTTTGACGAAATGGAAATTCCGAAAGTTGGAACTGCTTACGAAGATCCTTATTTGGATTTGATGTTTGAAGAATATGGTAAACCGAAATCAGCATATTTTGTTGTTGAAAATGATGGTGAAATAGTAGGATGCGCTGGAATTGCATCTCTAGAAAATGGAGATCCGAAAATCTGCGAATTACAAAAAATGTATTTTTTGCCCCAAACAAGAGGTTTAGGAATTGGAACTCAAATGATGGAAATTTGCTTGAAGCAAGCTAGAGAATTTGGTTTTGAAAAATGTTATATAGAAACGATGCCATTTATGCACGCTGCCCAAAAGCTGTATAAAAAATCGGGTTTTGAATATTTAGACGCTCCGTTAGGATCAACTGGGCATAGTTCTTGTCCCGTGTGGATGTTGAAAGTTTTATAGTTAAAGTTTGTAACAAATCTTAATGGGTAAGACTTATGGAAAGATTAAAACAGCTTTTTGCTGATGGAATAATATTCAGAAAATTAAAATGAAGATTAAACAATACCGCACTCAATTTATCAAAGAATTATCGCCTTTTTACGATGCGTACGAAGCGGAAAGTTTTTTTTATTTGATTTTAGAAGATCGGCACAAACTTCGCCAGATTGATTTAGCGTTAAATCATGAATTAACTTTTGAGGAAAACGACTTTATTATGTGGGATGAACTTGTAAATCATCTTAAAAATGAAGTTCCGATCCAGTATTTACTTGGAAAAACACATTTTTATGGATTGGATTTTGAAGTAAATGAAAATGTCTTAATTCCAAGACCTGAAACGGAAGAATTGGTAGAATGGATTATTAACGAGAATGCAAGTCCAGAAAAATCCAAGAAAATAAAAATTTTAGATATTGGAACCGGAAGCGGCTGTATTGCTATTTCTTTGGCGAAGAATCTTCCAAATGCAGAAGTTGTTGCTATTGATGTTTCTAAAAAAGCAATTGAAACTGCTAAAAGAAACGCTGTTCGAAATAACGTCGATGTAACTTTTGTATTGCTGGATATTCTGAAAGAAGAAGAATTACGATGCCAGTTTGATATTATTGTTTCGAATCCGCCTTATGTTCGAAATTTAGAAAAAGTAGAAATCAAGAAAAATGTCTTGAATTACGAACCTCACTTGGCACTTTTTGTAGAAGATAATGATGCGTTGATTTTTTACAGAAAAATTGCTTCACTGGCAAAAAAAGCCCTTTTCGGAAAAGGAAAATTATATTTTGAAATCAATCAATATCTTGGTAAAGAAATGATCGAATTGCTTGAAAATATGAATTTCAATAATGTAGAACTTCGAAAAGATATTTACGATAACGACAGAATGATTAAAGGGAATATTTAAAAGTTTTCAGTCGCAGTTTTCAGTCGCAGTCAACAACTGAAAACCGAGACTGTGACTGAAAACTAAAAAATTATTCATAGCGAAGCGCTTCAATCGGATCTAACTTAGAAGCTTTAATTGCTGGATATAAACCAGAAACTAAAGCAACACAAAAACTAGTTGCAAAAGCGGCAAAAATAGCCATCCACGGAATTACAAATGAAAAACTCATTGCGGTTGCAATTGCAAAACCAAGAAGTATTCCGAGAATGATTCCGACCAAACCTCCGATTTGTCCAATTAGCAAAGTTTCGATAAAAAACTGAAAAGCGACCGTTGTCCTTTTTGCTCCCAAAGCTTTACGAACGCCAATTTCGCGAGTTCGTTCAGTAACCGAAACAATCATAATATTCATTAAAGCAATAGAAGAGCCTAATATTGTGATAATGCTGATAATCCAAGAAGCCCATCCAAGATATTTTGTGATTCCAAGAATACGATTAATCAAATCATCGCTTCGTACCACTCCAAAATTATTATCACGAACAGGACTTAATTTTCGAACTCTTCGCATAGTACTGGTCGCATTGTCAATAGCTTGGTCTAAAACTTCTTTTTTAGAAACCATGACACTTATGGTGTAATTAATATTTGGCGCTGTAAATAAAGATCGTGCTACCTGAATTGGAATCAGAACACGTAAATCCTGACTGTTTCCAAACGTTGAACCTTTCTCTTTTAAAACTCCAATTACTTTAAATCTTGCACCTCGAATTGATATTACTTTATCAATTGGATTTACATCTTTCAAAAGTCCTTTTTCAAAATCAGAACCTACAATACAAGAATAAGTGTTATTGTCAATATCAAACTGGTTGAAACTTCTTCCTAAACTAGTTTCTAAACCAGAATTGGTAATAAAATGTTCGTCAACACCAACAATTGTAATTTCCGGATCTGTTTTTTCGCCCAAATATTTAACTTCGGCGGTTGAAGTTGCTGTAAACGATAGAGAAGTTTCGGTAAAAGGATATTTGTATTTGTTTTTGAAAGCAACAGCTTCAGGATAAGAAATAATTGGATTAATAACTTCTCTCTCATTCCCGCCGCGGTTACGAACTTTATTTTCGTATTGATTAATATTGAAAGTATTGGCTCCCATAGATGCAAAATCACTAGAAATAGTATTTTCTAAAGCAGAAACCACAGTAAGAATTCCAACCAAAGCGGTAATTCCGATGGCGATAATTAAAACAGTAAGAATAGTTCGCAGAATTTGCGTTTTGATAGAACCAAACGCAATTCGGATATTTTCTTTAAATAATTTTAGCATCATGACCAATTTGTCACGAAAATACGTTTTTTGTTACAAGTTTGTTTTCGAACTGCTATTATTTATTTTAAAAAGTAAGATATTTGCAGACTTAAATTAAGTCGAAAGTTGGAAAGTCTAAAAACGCCAGCAATCAAAAAAAATATAAATAAATTAATTTTTAAGGTTTTTGAATTTAAGTTTCAAAAAGAAATCTAAAATCTAAAATCGACAATCTAAAATAAAGAAGATGGCTTCTAAACCAAGTATTCCAAAAGGGACAAGAGATTTTTCGCCTGCTGAGGTGTCAAAACGTCAATATATTATTCAGACCATAAAAGCAAATTTTGAAAAGTTTGGTTTTCAGCCAATCGAAACACCTTCGTTTGAAAATTCAGATACCTTAATGGGGAAATATGGAGAAGAAGGAGATCGTCTGATTTTTAAAATATTAAACTCTGGGAATTTTTTCTACAATAAAAGTAAAATTGAATTGCCAGAATCTATTGAAGAATTACAAATAAATTCGGCTGAAAAAATCAGTCTAGAACAAAGAATCGAACTAAATAAATTTACAGGAAAAATTTCTGAAAAAGCTCTACGTTACGATTTGACAGTTCCGTTTGCTAGATACGTTGTGCAACACCAAAGTGAAATAGAATTTCCATTTAAAAGATATCAAATTCAGCCAGTTTGGAGAGCAGATAATCCACAGAAAGGACGTTTTAGAGAATTTTTTCAATGCGATGCCGATGTTGTAGGTTCAAAATCTCTATGGCAAGAAGTAGAATTGGTTCAACTATACGATACTGTTTTTACTTCTTTAGGTTTAGAAGGCGTAACCATTAAAATCAACAATAGAAAGATTTTATCTGGAATTGCAGAAGTAATTGGCGCTTCAGATAAATTAATCGATTTTACAGTTGCTCTAGATAAATTAGATAAAATTGGAGAAGATGGCGTAAAGAAAGAAATGATTGAAAAAGGAATTTCTGAAGACGCTTTAGTAAAAGTGCAGCCACTTTTTAGCTTTTCTGGAACTTTTGCAGATAAAATCAATCAGCTTTCAGATTTGTTGGCTTCTTCTGAAGAAGGAATGAAAGGTGTTGAAGAATTGAAATTTATATGTGACAATGTTGCAGTTTTAGGATTGTCAACAGCAATTTTAGACTTAGATGTGACTTTGGCTCGTGGTTTAAATTATTACACAGGAGCAATTTTTGAAGTTGCAGCTCCAAAAACAGTTGCCATGGGATCTATCGGCGGTGGCGGAAGATACGACGACTTGACTGGTATTTTTGGTTTGAAGAATATGAGCGGTGTCGGAATTTCTTTTGGATTGGATAGAATTTATCTAGTTTTAGAAGAATTGCAATTGTTTCCAGAAACTGTAGCGGCTACTTCTAAAGCTATTTTTATCAATTATGGAGATAAAGAAGCTTTATATGCTTCAAAAGCAATTCAGAAATTAAGACAAGAAAATGTAAAAGTGGAGTTGTATCCAGACAATGTAAAAGTTGGGAAACAATTTCAATATGCAGATAAACGCTTGATTCCGTTTGCGGTAATTGCTGGAGATCAGGAAATAGCTTCGAATACTTATGCACTTAAAAATTTAGTGACAGGAGAACAGATTTCTGTAGATTTTGAAGGATTAAAAAATGCATTGATCTAAAAATCAGATTTATAAGTTTTTTGCACGCAGATTTTATAGATTTGAGCAGATTATATTTGATTTTTTGTTTAAAAAAATCTGCGCTAATCTGCCTAAATCTTTTTTTAAATCTGCGTGAAATAAAATATAGGTTAACTGTTTGAATCAAAGGTTTTTGCTTGGAATCGCGCATATTTAAAGGAATTTCTTTTAAAATCTCTTTAGAAAATAGTTGCCAGTAAAGAAAAAAAACTCTTAATTTGCCCACCTTAAGTTACGGGCGTAGTTCAAGGGTAGAATAGCGGTCTCCAAAACCGTTGATGGGGGTTCGAATCCCTCCGCCCGTGCAATTGTTTTTTTAACGCAAAGAACGCAAAGATTTTTATCTAAGAATAATTTTTACAAAGTTCGCATAGCTATTAATACAAAGCTTTGCGAACTTTTTGATTTTTTGTAAAAGTTTAAGAGTGAAAAAAAAACTTAGCGTACTTTGCGTTAATTTTTTTGTTAGTCAGACTTTGTCATTAATTCATTAAAGCATAAAAAAAAGCTTCGTCTCTGTAGGCGAAGCTTTTTTTAATATAAGGTAAATTTGAATTAATAATTATTTTGAGGCCAAAGCCAACCCTTAAATTCAATTTTGGTGGTAATAATTTTTGTTTTACGCAATCAAAGATAAAATAAACTATAACGTAATAGTCTTAAAATTATACTAAATTTTGACTGTCTAATTTCCTTTTTTAAAAGTCTCATAATTAATAGAGTGACAATTTGACATTTTATAAGATTTGGCAGTACTTTTGCAATCCAACAGAAAGAAATAAAAAATGAAGTTTAAAAATATTTTTAAAAATAAAAGTAATATGACTACGGAAAATACAGAATTCGATCAGGAATTAGATGATGCAACGATAGAGACTAACGCTAATGGAGAGCAATTAATTGTTGAAGAATTAAGTGTTGAGGAGCAATTAGCTCAAGACTTAGCTAAAGAAAAAGATAAGTTTTTGAGATTATTTGCTGAATTTGAAAATTACAAAAAAAGAACTTCAAAAGAGCGTCTTGAATTATTTAAAACAGCAAACCAAGAAGTTTTATTGGCTATGCTTCCAGTTTTAGATGATTTTGACAGAGCAGCTGTAGAGATCAACAAATCTGATGATGAAAATTTGAAAAAAGGTGTTGAATTAATTCATGAAAAATTGAAAAACACTTTGGTTTCTAAAGGTTTAGAGCAAGTTGAAATTCAAGCAGGTGATGCTTTTAATGCTGATATTGCTGAAGCGATTACTCAAATCCCAGCCCCATCTGACAAATTAAAAGGTAAAATCGTTGATGTTATTGAAAAAGGATACAAATTAGGAGACAAAATTATTCGTTTCCCTAAAGTTGTTGTTGGAAACTAAGAAGCAATAAAAGTTCAAAATTCAGTTTTTAAAATTGGAATTTGGAATTTTTAGATTTAGAATTTAACCTAAATTATGAAAAAAGATTTTTACGAAATACTAGGCATTTCAAAAAATGCTGACGCTGCCGAAATTAAAAAAGCATACAGAAAAAGTGCGCTAAAATACCATCCTGATAAAAACCCAGGCGACAAAGAGGCAGAAGAAAACTTCAAATTGGCGGCAGAAGCTTATGAAGTTTTGAGTGATCCGCAGAAAAAAGCAAAATACGATCAATACGGTCATCAAGCATTTGATGGTTCTGGCGGATTTGGCGGTGGTCATGGCGGTATGAATATGGATGACATTTTCAGTCAGTTTGGTGATATTTTTGGTGGTGGATTTGGCGGCTTCGGAGGCGGAGGCGGTGGTCCTCGTCGTGCAAAAGGAAGCAATCTTCGAATTAAAGTAAAATTGACTTTAGAAGAAATTGCAAATGGAGTGGAGAAAAAAGTAAAAGTAAAACGTAAAGTTCAAGCTAAAGGTGTAACGTATAAAACTTGTACAACTTGTAATGGTCAAGGTCAGGTGATGCGTGTTACTAATACCATTTTAGGAAGAATGCAATCTGCGTCAACTTGTCCTACTTGCGGCGGTTCTGGTCAGATTTTAGATAAAAAACCTTCTGAGGCAGATGCACAAGGAATGGTTCAGGAAGACGAAACGGTATCAATCAAAATTCCTGCGGGAGTTGTTGACGGAATGCAGTTGAAAGTTTCTAACAAAGGTAACGATGCGCCAGGAAATAGTATTCCAGGAGATTTAATTGTTGCAATTGAAGAAATTGAACACGAATTCTTGAAACGTGAAGGTGAAAATGTTCATTTTGATTTATACATCAGTTTCCCAGAAGCAGTTTTAGGAGCTTCAAAAGATATCGAAGCTATTAACGGAAAAGTTCGTATTAAGTTAGAGGAAGGAATTCAGTCTGGAAAAATTTTAAGATTGAAAGGAAAAGGAATTCCAAGTTTAAATGGTTACGGAAATGGTGATTTATTAGTTCACGTAAATGTTTGGACTCCAAGAACATTAAATAAAGAACAAAAACAATTCTTTGAAAACGCTTTAACTGACGAGCACTTTGCTCCAAGTCCTGAGAAATCAGAGAAATCATTTTTTGAAAAAGTAAAAGATATGTTTTCATAATCTAACTTTTTTAAAAGTTTAAATATATTAAAAACCCATTCTATAGATTTAGAATGGGTTTTTTGCGTATTATGACACAGATTCGCTAGTAATTATTTACTTTTACAGTCGCTGAGCCGTAATTGGCTAAGTGACGCAGTAAATCCTTAAAAATAACATGAGCAACTTACTAGAAGTACATAAGGTCGTAAAACAATACGGCGATTATGTAGCGCTTAACGAAGTTTCATTAAATGTGCCAAAAGGCAGTATATATGGACTTTTAGGTCCGAATGGAGCTGGAAAAACTTCCCTTATAAGAATCATAAATCAAATTACATTGCCTGATAGTGGCGAAATAATTTTAGATGGAGAAAGGCTACAGCCTAAACATGTGCAAACAATTGGCTATCTTCCAGAAGAAAGAGGTTTGTACAGTTCGATGAAAGTTGGAGAACAATGTTTGTATCTGGCTCAAATGAAAGGACTTTCTAAAGCTGAAGCCAAAAAACAATTAGATTATTGGTTTGACCGTTTAGGAATTCAAGGTTGGTGGAATAAGAAAATTCAAGAGCTTTCTAAAGGAATGGCGCAAAAAATCCAGTTTGTGGTTTGTGTTTTGCATAAACCAAAATTGCTGATTCTGGATGAGCCTTTTTCTGGATTTGACCCTGTAAATGCAAATATTATCAAAGACGAAATTTTAGCTTTAAAAGAACAAGGTTCAACTATTATTTTTTCAACTCACAGAATGGAAAGTGTAGAGGAACTTTGCGAAAACATTGCATTGATTCACAAATCTAATAAACTGATCGAAGGAAAAGTGACTGATGTAAAACGCCAATTTAGAACTAACAGTTTTGAAGTTGGAATTTTAACAAACAACGTTGAAGGTTTGATGTATGATATTACTCAAAAGTTTACCGTTTCTCCTGCTAATTTTAAATCTCTTAATGATGATTTGAAATTGAATATTGAAATAGGAAATGCTTCGCCAAATGAATTATTGAACGTTTTGACACAACGCGGACAAGTAACACATTTCGTAGAGAAAATTCCAAGCATAAACGATATTTTTATTCAAACAGTAACAGAAAATAAAAATTAAAATTCCAAAAAATAAATTCCAAATTCCAATGGCAAAATGTTCAAAATTGGAATTTGGAATTTGAAAATTTAAATATTTATGAATATTATTTCATTAATTATAAAAAGAGAATTTATTGCCAAAGTCCGCAATAAATCTTTTGTTGTCATGACTTTTTTAAGTCCGCTTTTATTTGTGGCTATTGCAGTATTTATTGGCTATTTAAGTTCCATGAAAGCCGAAACGAAAAGTATTGTGATTCATGACGCAACTGGACTTTTTGCTTCCGATTTTTTAAAGGAAAATAAAAATAGTTCGGAGTTTAAATTTTACAATTTGTCCGACTTTGATGTTCAAGCTTTAAAAGATAGTATTACAACAGAGCGTTTTAGCGGTTTAATTGTTATCCCAAAAACAAATAATGTTAATGATTTAGAAAATAAAATAGAGTTTATTTCAAATAACAGTCCAAGTATTTCTTTTATTGAAAGAACTCAGAATGTAATTGCAAAAAAAATAACCAAATTAAATCTCGAAGAAGCAAAACTAGATACTTTGGCAATTCAGAAAGCACAATCAAAGGTTAATATTCATTTGGTGAAGGCTTCTGGAGAAGAAAGTTTAAAAGGTTTAAATGAAATTAAAATCGGAATTGGTGGAGCTTTTGGTTATTTAATTATGATGTTTATTATCATTTACGGAAACATGGTAATGCGAAGCGTTATTGAAGAAAAAACAAACCGAATTATCGAAATCATTATTTCATCTGTAAAACCATTTCAATTAATGATTGGTAAAATTGTTGGAACTTCATTAGCTGGAATTCTGCAATTTATGATTTGGGCCATTATTGGTTTGGGATTAATGTTTGCTGCTTCTGCATTTTTTGGTGTAAACGTTGGTGCGGGAAGTAATATTCCGCCAGTATTAGCCCAATCTGCCCAGCATGATTTTTCAGGTGTAGTGCAAATGGGATTGAGAGAAGCTTGGAATCTGCCAATAGCCAGTATTATCATCGGATTTGTAGTTTATTTTATTGGAGGATATTTTCTTTATAGTTCATTTTATGCTGCAATTGGAGCGGCGGTAGATAATCAGACCGATTCACAACAATTTTTGTTGCCAATCATAATGCCATTAATTTTGAGTGTTTACATCGGATTCTTTACAGTAGTAAATGATCCGCACGGAAGTATCGCGGTAATCTTTTCTATGATTCCGCTTACTTCGCCAATCGTAATGCTAATGCGTATTCCGTTTGGAGTGCCGTGGTGGCAAATTGCAATTTCGGTATCATTATTGTTTGCAACCTTTTTCCTTGTAGTTTGGTTCGCGGCCAAAATTTACCGAGTAGGTATTTTAATGTACGGCAAAAAACCAAGCTGGAAGGAATTGTATAAGTGGCTAAAATATTAACTTTTTAAAGTTGCTAAGGTTCTAAGGTTCTGAGATGCTAAGATTTTTTTAATTTCTTGCGTAAAAACCTTAGAACCTTAGTAACTTGGAATCTCAGAACCTTAAAAGAAATGAGTAAAATACTAATTATCGAAGACGAAGCGGCGATCAGAAGAGTTTTGGTTAAAATATTATCAGAAGAAAATGATTCGTATCAGGTTGATGAAGCCGAAGATGGTGTTGCGGGGCTTGAAAAAATAAAAAACAACGATTACGATTTGGTTTTGTGTGATATCAAAATGCCAAAAATGGACGGTGTTGAGGTTTTAGAAGAGGTAAAAAAAATCAAGCCAGAAATTCCCATGGTTATGATTTCTGGTCACGGAGATATGGAAACTGCGATTCAAACCATGCGTTTAGGAGCATTTGATTATATTTCTAAACCGCCAGATTTAAATCGTTTGTTAAATACAGTTCGTAATGCTTTAGACAAAAAACAATTAGTTGTTGAGAATAAAATCTTAAAGAAAAAAGTTAGTAAGAATTACGAAATGATCGGCGAAAGCGAATCAATCAATCACATCAAAGTAATGATTGATAAAGTCGCTCCGACCGAAGCTAGAGTTTTAATTACAGGGCCAAACGGAACTGGAAAAGAATTAGTAGCACATCAATTACATGAAAAAAGTGAACGTTCTGCTTTTCCTTTAATCGAAGTAAACTGTGCGGCAATTCCAAGCGAATTGATTGAAAGTGAATTATTCGGACATGTAAAAGGTGCTTTTACATCGGCTGTAAAAGATCGTGCTGGAAAGTTTGAAGCAGCAGACAAAGGAACTATTTTCTTAGATGAAATTGGAGACATGAGCCTTTCGGCGCAAGCCAAAGTTTTACGCGCACTTCAAGAAAGTATGATTACTAGAGTTGGTGCAGATAAAGATATTAAAGTTGATGTTCGTGTGGTGGCGGCAACCAACAAAGATTTGAAAACTGAAATTGCTGAAGGTCGTTTTAGAGAAGATTTGTACCATCGTCTGGCTGTAATTTTGATAAAAGTTCCACCTTTGAACGAAAGACGTGATGATATTCCAGCATTAATTAAGCATTTTACAGAGAAGATCGCTTCAGAGCAAGGAAATGCAGTAAAAGGATTTTCGGCACAAGCCATACAATTATTGCAGGAATACGATTGGACAGGAAATATTCGTGAACTTCGAAATGTGGTCGAAAGATTAATTATTCTAGGAGGAAGCGAAATCTCAGAAAGCGACGTGAAAATGTTCGCAAGCAAATAAAAGCTTCGCGCTTTAGGCTATAAGCTACAGGCTTAAGCTTTAAAAAAATATGAATAATTTTTGCTTAAGGCGTATAGCTTAAAGCTTAAAGCTAAAAAGAAATGAAACTAAAAAAGATAAACGAGAAATTACAAGACGGACTAATTGAAAACGGTTTAACAGAAGCAAATGCTCTGCAGTTAGAAACTTTTTCGACTATAAAAAGTGGAGCCGACTGTGTAATTGTTTCGCCAAAAGGAAGTGGAAAAACAACAACAATTGTTTTAAATGTAATTCAGCAATTGGCTGGGAAAACTGAAGAATCGCCTCGCGCCTTAATTATTGTTGAAGACAAGGCTAAGGTTTTAGAAATGGTTGATCTTTTTAATAAATATGGAAAATATACCAATTTAGAAATTTACGGCGTAAATGAAAAAGGTGATATGGATTATGATAAAAACTACGTTTCAACCGGAATTGATGTTTTAATCGGAACTCCAACAAAACTAAACGATATGTTTAGTACGGCAGGTTACAACGTAAATCGTCTTAAAATGTTTATTTTAGATGATGCTGATCCAATTTTAAAATTGCGTCATGAACCAAAAATTATGCGTATTTCCAACAGTATTGCTAAAACGCAGCGAATTATTTTTGCTGAAACACTGACAGAGCGTGTTGAAATTTTGGCAGACAAAATGTTAGTTGAGCCTTATTTGTTTGATATGGATGAAGAAGGAGAAGAACTTGACGAAGAGGAAGACGATATTGAAGAGGAATAAAATTAGTATACAGTCCCGGTTTTCAGTCTCAGTTATTGGAAAGCGGGATTTTTGATTTATAATATTAGAATAAAATATAGATTATCATGGGATTAATGAAAGTGTTTTCGGGAAGTGAAGTATTAGCAATTGGTTTGCAAGAAAGATTAGAAGAAGCTGGCGTAGAAACAGTGAAAAAAGATAATATTCAATCGGCTCGTTTAGGAGGTTTCGGCGGAACAGATTTGGCTGTTGAGATTTTTATTCAAGAAACTGATTTTGCAAAAGCAAATCCTGTTATAGAAAAATTTAGAATGAGTCTTTAAGAAGTCGCAGTTTGCAGTCACAGTTTTCAGTATTCAAACTGTAAACTGTGACTGCGACTGAAAACTAAAAAAAATATGCAATACAAAATGTTAGTGCTCGACATGGATGACACCTTGTTGACAGACGACCACAGAATTTCAGATTTAAATAAAAAAGTAATATTAGAAGCACAGGCAAAAGGAGTTTATGTGATTCTGGCTTCGGGCAGACCTACAATCGCAATGACAGCCTACGCTAAAGAACTGGAATTAGACTTAAATGATTCGTATATCATTTCGTTTAATGGTGCAATAATAAGCCGTGTAAAAGACGATTTGGTTTTATTTGAACAAAAGCTTACTGTAGAACAGATTCATGATTTATATGATTACAGCGTTAAAATGAAAACCGATATCATTACTTATTTAGATGACGAAATTATCAGCCAGACAGATTCTGAATATATCGAAGTTGAAAAAGAAATTACTGGAATGGTACATCGTAAAGTTTCTGATTTTAAAAGTTATGTTGATAGACCAGCTGTAAAATGTATTTTACTTGAAAAGCCTGAATATCTAAAAACAGTCGAAAATGATTTAATTGAAGAAATGCCACATTTGAGTGTTTCGATGTCTAAGCCATTTTTCTTAGAAGCCGCGCAGCAAGGAATTGATAAAGCGGCAAGTTTAAAATATTTGGCAGATAAGCTAGGAATTCATCAAAGTGAAATTATCGCTGTTGGAAACGCAGGAAATGATTTAACAATGATTGAATATGCAGGTTTAGGTGTTTGGGTCGATAATGTAACGCCAGAATTGCGTGATAAAGCTGATGTAATTGTAGCTTCAAATAACAATGATGGTGTTGCTGAGGTAATTAACCGTTATATTCTAAATTAAAGAAAATGAAAAATCCAATTGAAACCGATCGCTTGATTTTAAGAGAGTTACTTCTTTCTGATGCCGAAGGTATGTTTGAGTTGGATTCTAATCCTAACGTGCATTTGTTTGTTGGTAACAGGCCTGTCAAACATATTGAAGAAAGTATTGAGTATATCAAATTCGTTCATAAACAATATAAGGATTTTGGCACTGGACGCTGGGCAGTTGTTTTAAAAGAAACTAACGAATTTATTGGCTGGTCTGGAATAAAATATATTACAGACGAAATCAATAATCATAAAAACTTTTACGAATTAGGATATCGTTTTATCGAAAAACATTGGGGAAAAGGTTATGCTTCTGAAGCTGGAAAAGCTTTTGTTGATTATGCTTTTAACGAAATGAAGGTCGAAACGCTTTACGCTTACGCAGATGCAGGAAACGAAAATTCTAGAAAAATTCTTGAGAAACTAGGTTTTCATTTTGTGAATTCATTCGAATACAATGAAGAACTTGAAGTTTGGTACGAACTTAAAAATCCGAACTCATTATAAAAAACGAATTCCAAATCTTTACATACTTAAAAGTCAGTAAAGATTTGGAATCAATTAAAGAAATAATATTTTGAATATTATTTTTTAGCTACAGAAACAAAATATTTATTTCCGTCACCCATTGTCAATTTTACACGCTCATCGCAAAGATCGATAGCAAAATTAGCACTTTCGTAACAGCTGCAAGTTGTATTTTTGTCTTTAGACATTTCTGTCTTACAGTTGTTGTTTTTGAAAGTTGTTAATTGTGGAGTATACAAACTAACCAAGTCTGTAGAAGCCGTTACTAATGAAATGATACTTGCAGAATTATTATTTGTAATTCTGTATACAATTCTATCAGTATAATTTACTTCATTTACAGTTACTTTACGAATATAAGTGTAAGCTGTAGATCCTTCACCTGGTTCTTTAACTTCAAACTTAAACCCTACAGCACGAATAGCAACATCAAATTGCTGTTGTGAATTAAAGCTAGCCCAAGTCGTTAATGTACTAATAGTAGGAAACGGATTTGCAGCTGGAGTATTAGTTTGCGCTTGCGAACTAAAAAGGGTTAAGAACATCAAGCAGATCGTGGGTAAAAATGCTTTCATAAAGCGTGGTATTTGTAATTTAATTTTGCCTACTCTCTTTGGTTTTCGGCTTTCCCATTTCATTTTGTAACACAAAACAACAACATAACGGCTAAAATTCAAAATTGTTATGTCCGAATTATTATTAAATTAATTAAAGCTTATTAAAATTCTTAAATAAGAAATTATTTCCAATTTCGTTTAAAACTAAAGTAAATGTAAGAAATTTAGATTTTATAAACGAAAAAAATGTATTTAATCGATAAAATTTGCACTTAATCGATTATTTTGTCATTTTATTCTTATTGAAATGTTAAAAAAAGCATCCAAAAGTGCATTTCTGGCTCTTAAATTTAAGGAATAAAAATTAATTTAGGAATGCATTATTAATAACATTGGCGCAAATAATTGATTCGAAGTTGATTAATCGCTTTCTTTTGATGAATATTGTTTGTAAATTTGCAGCCTTAAATTTTTTGACAACGATTTCATTAATTTAAGACAGATTATGGAAAATAGAAAGAAAGTTGCCTTTTATACGCTGGGTTGTAAACTGAATTTTTCAGAGACTTCTACAATTGCCAGAAATTTTAATGACGAAGGTTTCGACCGCGTTGATTTTGAAGAAATAGCAGATATTTATGTAATTAATACTTGCTCTGTAACAGAAAATGCAGATAAGCAGTTTAAGCAAGTAGTTAGAAAAGCAATGAAGCTTAACGATAAAGCTTTTGTTGCCGCTGTTGGCTGTTATGCACAATTAAAACCAGAAGAATTAGCTGCTGTTGATGGTGTAGATTTGGTTTTGGGAGCGACAGAAAAATTCAAAATCACCGACTATATCCATGATTTGAGTAAAAATGACATGGGCGAAGTGCATTCTTGCGAAATTGCTGAAGCCGATTTTTACGTTGGAAGTTACTCAATCGGAGATCGTACAAGAGCATTCTTAAAAGTTCAAGACGGTTGCGATTACAAATGTACGTATTGCACAATTCCGTTAGCGAGAGGAATTTCTAGAAGTGATGCTTTAGAAAATGTATTGAAAAATGCCAAAGAAATCTCGGCTCAAAATATCCGTGAAATTGTTTTAACGGGTGTAAACATTGGAGATTACGGAAAAGGAGAGTTCGGAAACAAAAAACACGAACATACTTTTCTAGATTTAGTTCAGGCTTTGGATAAAGTAGAAGGAATTGAACGTTTAAGGATTTCCTCAATCGAGCCAAATTTATTGAAAAACGAAACAATAGAATTTGTTTCTAGAAGCCGCACTTTTGTACCACATTTTCATATTCCGCTACAATCTGGAAGCAATGATATTTTGAAATTAATGAAACGTCGTTATTTGCGTGAAGTTTATACTGATCGCGTAAATAAGATTCGCGAAGTAATGCCTCATGCTTGTATTGGTGTAGACGTAATTGTTGGTTTTCCTGGAGAAACAGACGAACATTTCTTAGAAACGTACCATTTCTTAAATGAATTGGAAATTTCTTATTTGCACGTTTTTACTTATTCGGAAAGAGATAATACAGAAGCGGCAGAAATGGAAGGTGTTGTTCCTTCAAATGTAAGAGCAAAAAGAAGTAAAATGCTTCGTGGACTTTCTGTTAAAAAGCGTCGTGCTTTTTACGAAAGCCAATTAGGAACAAATAGAACGGTTCTTTTTGAAGGTGAAAATAAAGAAGGCTATATTCACGGATTTACTGAAAACTACGTAAAGGTAAAAACGCCTTGGAATCCAGAATTGGTAAATACCTTGCAAGAAATCAATTTGACTAAAATAGACGAAGACGGAAGCGTTCGTTTGGAGTTTTTAAATAAATTGGCGGAAGCTTAATTAACGATTTTAAGAACTTTGTCAAAGTTCCAAACTTTGACAAAGTTTAAACATAAAGTTTGTCATTCCGAGGAACGAGGAATCTCCGCAAAGAATTCTACAAAGATTGGCAATTTTAAGAGTGGAGTTAATTTCGGAGATTTCTCCCTTCGGTCGAATGATAAAAATAAAAAAGCCCTTTTCAAAAAGGGCTTTTCTATTTTAAAACATCTTACTTCTGATCTTCAGGAATAAGCAATTTCAAAGAATTAATATAATCTGTATCAAATTCTATAACTCGAATTTTTTCTGGATTAAAACCTAATTCGCCTCCAAATTTACCTCTTGTTTCCAAGAAATCAATTAGTAATTCTTCTTCAGTAAGAGAAATTAATTTTCCTAAATAAACCGCTTTAGAAGATTTTTTTGCAAGCTGAAAAATAGTGTACTTTCGATCAAGAAAGTTCAAAATCGAGTTTAAATCCTGAATAGGAATAATGTCTTCGGTGTTGATGTTTATTCCTTTTAAGCGAATGACTTTTTCAGTAAAAATGTGTTCTTCATCTCGGTGAATTGCTTCAATATTTTTATTTCTCAAAATAACAAAACCATCCAAAATAAAATCCACCGGGTTATTTCGAAGCAAAATCCAATCGTCAGAATAATCAATTAAAAATCCGCTATAGATTTGTTTCTTATCCTGAAATTCTATTTCGATTAATTGTCTTAAATATTGTTCCATTGTATTTTTTTAAATTTCCAATACTTAAATTCCAAATTCCAATTGTGGTTGAATTTAAATTTTAAGCTTAGGATTGGTTAGAACTTTGTCAAAGTTTTAAACTTTGACAAAGTTGGTCAGAATTTTTTTGAAGACTTTAATATTTTAAAATTCATAATTCAATTGCAGTATAATTGGAATTTGGAATTTCAAAATTGGAATTTTTTAAGGATTAGTAGACCAGATACTGCTGTTTTTAATAAACACTCTTCGGTTTAATTTTAACTGTGCAATAATCAAATCGGCCATGTCTTCAGACTGCATTACTTTTTCAGGATTTCCATCAGTTAAGTTTAAGTCTTTTGCCATGTCAGTTGCAACTGTACTTGGCGTTAAAGCCGTAACACGAATATTGTGTTTTCTCATTTCTTGCATCAAAGAATCGGTTAAACCTAAAACAGCAAATTTAGAAGCGCTGTAAGCACTCGTCAATGCGTTTCCGTTTAATCCAGCAGTAGAAGAAATATTAATAATATCACCAGTTTGTCTTTCGATCATATTTGGAATAATGGCACGAGTTGTAAAATACGTTCCCATTAAATTTACCTGAATAATTCTTTCCCAAGCTTCTGGTTCTAATTCTAAGAATTTTCCAAAAGAAGCAATTCCAGCGCTGTTTATTAGAATGTCAATATGTTTGAATTCCGCAATAGCTTTTTCTGCTGCAGCATTTATAGAATTAATATCAGAAACATCGGCACTTAAAGCCAAAGCTTTCACGCCTAAATTAGAAGCTTCATCAGCCAATTGCTCTACATCTTTTAGAGTTCTAGAAACTAAAACAAGGTTTACGCCCTCTTTTGCCAATGCAATAGCAACGGCTTTTCCAATTCCTTTTCCAGCGCCAGTAATAAAGGCGTTTTTATTTTTTAAGTCGGTCATTATGGTAATTTTTAGAAATGCAGAAAGCATCATTTTAAGTCTTACAAAAATAGGGTTTTGAAAACTAAAATGATGCTTTGTCAGTTATTCTTAATCTAAGTTTAACAACTTTTTGTTATTCTTTCAGAACCATGTCAATACACATGACAGCTCCTAAAATTAATTGTCTCAACGGACTGTCAGCTGCTATGGTTTCTTCAATTTGCAGTACATAATTGTCGGCACTAGTAAAAAACTCTTTTCCTAATCCTGCCCATTTTTTACTTACTTGAGCCAATTGTTTGTTTTCGTGTGAGAATTTAAAATCCCAGCCAGTCCATTTTCCTTGTAAAGTGGCAACAGGTCTTTCATTTTTATCTAAGATTTCAAATTTTCCTCCGATAGAAAAGAATTTTTGTTTGAAGGTTCCAACCAAATGATCTTTTTCATCTAAAACTTCAACCGTCGATCTGAATATTGCAACACCTCTTCTTACGGTAATTAACTTTTCGCCAGAAGCAGTTGTAATTTCAACATTAAATGGAGTCGCTCTTTTATATTCTGTGAATCGCAACATTTTGGTAAAAAATCCCAAATTGTTTTCGCGACAGTTCATAATAATTTGATTGGTTTCCGGATTGTAAATGTCGTAATTGTTTGCAGCTTTAAACATTCCGACATGTTCTTTTACTAAAAATAGATTTTGGCTTAAAATGGGATTCATACGTGTGTAATAAAATTTAAAAAATAAAGCCGTAAATGTAATAAAATATTTATTAATTATATTGCTTAGAAGTTTCAACTAAACGAATAAATTCTGCTTTATAACCTTCGCCATCGTTAGAATTTCCTTGTTTCGCTAGTTTTACAATTTCTTCAGTAGATTTATCTGCAATTAATTTCGAATCTCTTAATTTCAATCCGAACCAAGCTACGGCAGAACTAAATTTCATATCATCACTCGCTTTTTCCAAAGCAACTGATTTGTTTTCAATTACTTGGATCATTTCGATACTTTTTTCGCCATCAGGTTTTTTGTAGCGGAATTTTATAGTTGCCAATTCATTGCTGTAAGTATTAGAATTAGTTTCTGTTTTTGTGTATTTTAAAGGATCAGGCTGTTCTGCTAAATAGTTGCTTTTTACATTCGCTGGAATAATTTCATACAAAGCCGTAACAGTATGATTGCTTCCTAGTTCTCCTGCATCAATCGCATCATTTTTAAAATCCTCTGGACGAAGTTTTCTATTTTCATAACCAATCAAACGATAAGCTTGAACTTGCTTTGGATTAAACTCGATCTGAATTTTTACATCTTTGGCAATCGCAAACATAGAACCTTTAAATTCTTTTCCTAAAAAACGATTCGCTTCCTGAATGTTGTCGATATAAGCATAATTTCCGTTTCCTTTGTCTGCTAAAATTTCCATTTTACTGTCTTTGTAATTGCCCATTCCGTAACCTAAACAAGTTAAGAAAACACCTGTTTTTCTTTTCTCTTCAATTAGTTTTTCCATATCCGAATTAGAAGAACTTCCTACGTTAAAATCTCCGTCAGTTGCTAGAATAACACGATTATTTCCTCCTTTAATGAAATTTTCTGTAGCCGTTTTATACGCCAGTTCGATACCTGCGCCTCCAGCCGTGCTTCCACCAGATTGTAATTTGTCTAAGGCATCAATAATTGTTTTTTTCTCGTC
Source organism: Flavobacterium notoginsengisoli (assembly GCF_014207905.1). Classification (GTDB taxonomy): domain Bacteria; phylum Bacteroidota; class Bacteroidia; order Flavobacteriales; family Flavobacteriaceae; genus Flavobacterium; species Flavobacterium notoginsengisoli_A. The sequence goes on from NZ_JACHLB010000002.1 coordinate 42,883, forward strand.
TCCAGAAGTTGGAGGCAAAACCATTCCTGCTGCGCCAGCGTAAACGACAATGGCTACTTTATCTTTTGGTCTTAATTCATTCACCAAAATTTTTAAAGATTGTTTTAATAAAGGCAATTTGTTCATGTCGCTCATTGAACCCGAAACATCAATCAAGAAAACAAGATTTGATGCTGGTAAATCTTCAGTCGGAATGTTTTTTCCTTGCAAACCAATCTTCAAGATTTTATTGTTAGAATTCCAAGGCGAATCGCTTACTTCTGTATTGATAGAAAACGGATGTTCAGTTTTAGGCTGCGGATACGTGTATTTGAAGAAATTAACCATTTCTTCTACGCGAACAGCATCTTTTGGAACTTGCTGTCCGTTGTTTAAAAAGCGTCTGATATTTGTGTAAGAAGCATTATCAACATCTATAGAAAAAGTAGAAAGCGGCGCTGTTTTTGGACTTTCAAAAGCATTTTCCACAAAAGCATCATAATCTTCCTGAGTTGGTTCTGTTGGAATTGGCATTATATTTAATTTTTTATCCAATTCTTTTTCAGAAAGGTTTTTATAAAGTTCATTTTTTGTCGAAATCACAACGACGCCATTTAAAGCTTTATTTCCATAAATTGAAGTAGCATTTTTGTCCTTTAAAACCGAAACATTATCAATATCATTCGGGTTAATTTTGGCTATTTGATTCGCTTTTGCAGGAACTCCGTCAATGATATATAAAGGCTCATTTTTTGGAGATATAGACGAAGATTCTCTTGGCATTTTAAAATTTTGACTTGGAGCAGCAACGTATGCAATATTATTAGAAACCTGAATTCCCGCTACTTTTCCTTGAAGCGCTTTTGAAGCTTCTCTTTTTTCTTTTCTTTTTTCGGCACGTGCATAACTTCTGTCTTCGTATTCAGAAGTACTTCTTCCGTATCCGACAACTACAACTTCATTTAAACTTTGTTGAGAGGCACGCATTTTTATGTTAATGATATTAGAATCTTGTACGTATTGTCTTTGTGAATCGTAACCGATAAAAGTAAAAATCAAAAGATCGCCTTTTTTAGCTTGAATGCTGTATTGTCCATCAAAATTAGTAGAAGCCGAAGTTTTTGCTGTCTGATTGAAAATGTTTACACCTGGAAGTGGTTGTTTTGTTTCATCTGAAACGATTCCTGTAATAGTTCTTTCTTGCGCCATGCTTACGAAACATATAAGCATAGCAATAGCTGATGAAATAAGTTTTAGACTTTTCATGATAAGAAGTTTTAAGATTAATGTTCGGATTTTGCTTTGTCAAAGCTGCAGACTTTGACAAAGCTTGAGATTATTTTTTCGGAGCTGGTTTTCCGTTTTTTGTGGTGATTATGACAACTCCTTTTTTACCTTTTTCGCCATACTTTTCTGTAGCTTCAAGGTCTTGTAAAATAGTTATAGTTTTAATTTCTTGTTTGTCTAAAGGCGCGTATGGACTCGTTGGATTCTTTCCAAATAAATCATTTTCAGAATAATAAATGCCATCGATGATGTATAAAGGCTCATCTAAAATTACAAGCGAATCTACATTTTCTGGAGCAAAATTTGGCATTTCTTCTCGAAGCATTTTATCTTTTTTGGCATCGTCACTATGCGCCATTGCATTTCCGTTAAGAACTACCAAAGGATTGCTTTTCTTCGCTTTTTGAGCTGACTCAGAAGCGTAAGCCACTCTTGCCGATTCCATTTCTCTTTTTTGTAAATAGGCTCTATCAGAAAAAGCGTCTTTCTTAGAACTCATATTGTCACTTTCTTCAATATCTTCAGCCTTAAGCGGTGCAGTTGCAGAAACAACAGCTTCTGAAGTGATTTGCGGCGCTGGTGCAGATTGAATAGCTTCTGCCTTCGGAACTGCCATTTCTTGAAGACCAATGCTTTCTTTATTCTTAGTTTGATTTTCTAAAATTTTAACAGCTTCTTCATTCGAAACAATTCCAGAACCAGAAGATGGTGTTGCATTTTTTTGTTCTAAAATTGTTTCTTGATATTTTTCTTTTTCCTGAATGACTACTTTAGGAGTTTCATTCACAACGTTTTTATCGGTGCGTAAAAATTGAAAACCTAAAGATATCAGTAAAAGAAGAGAAGCCGCAACAGCAATTTTTTTCCACAAAGCGATTGTTTTTTTATCTTCTTTTTTGTCCAGTTTGTCTTCAACACGCGACCAGACTTTTTCCATTCCGGGAAAGTCTTTAAACTCGGCATTTTGCGAAGCTTGTTTTATTTTATCGAATAATTTATCTTGATTGTCCATGACTATTTTGCTTTTTGATAATACAGTTTATTAACCAGTTCTTTCAGTTTGGTCTTAGCGGCATTCAATTGTGATTTTGAGGTGCCTTCGGAGATCTTCAGCATTTCGGCTATTTCTTTATGTCCGTAACCTTCAATAACAAAAAGGTTAAAGACCGTTTTACAGCCGTCTGGAATGTGGTTTAATAAATTAAGTAAATCTTCTTCTTCTAATGTGTTTAATTCTTCGACAGAAGGTTGCGAAAGCAATTTCACGTCGTCGAGATACATATTAAAATTGGTTGCTTTTCTAATCGTTGCCAAACAGTGATTGACCGTTATTCTTTTTGCCCAAGCTTCAAAAGCATAAGCTTCTTTTAACTGATCTAGTTTGGTGAAAATAGTAAAGAATGCATCGGCAAGAGCTTCTTCAATTTCTTCTTCCTTTTTTAAATATCTTTTGCAAAGGCGGTACAACTTAGGCGCCATGTATTCGTACACCTCGCGCTGGGCATCGCGATGCATTTTTTTACAGTTTGCTATTTGAGTCTCGTTTATCACAATTGTTGTCTTTCTTATATAGAGAGATAAAAAGATAAAAAGGTTGGGATGGATGTGAAAAAAAGTTTTTTTTTTTACTGTAGAGACGCACCGCAGTGCGTCTAACGCAATCTAATTGTTCTCAAAATTTGTCATTCCTAGAAATGAGAAAAATGAATTCAATTTACTTTGCTGTTTTTTTATACCAGTTTTCTATTTTTTTAATTGATTCTTTATCCGTTTTAGGATAACTGTTTAAACCTAAATTTATCTTTGTTTTATTGATATAAGAATTTAGGAAAATTATAGCAAAACCTCCGACTTCAGCATCATCTTTCGAAATATGAGAGGAAAGGATATTCATATATCCGCAACATTTTTCTTTAGAATGCATTATTGATATTAAGTATTGCACATCATTTTGTTTTACCCAATTATCTGGGAATTCTCCAGCCATCGAAACACTATTTATTGGTGTTTTATTATGTCGTTCTTTACAAAGGGTAATAAATGATTTTGGATTTAAATCTTTTATATATAATATTTTATGATTTTCTTGCTCTGCTTTATGTATTCCAAAAGAATAAAAAATAGGAATAAAAGTAAAAAGCATGAAAACTATTATGACACGAAGAATTAGTTTTTTCATAAATGATTATTTAATAGGCAACGTCAATTTATAAATCTTAGTTTCTAAAACTTCCGTATCATTATCTTCACAAAGCAAAAACTCGATTTTATTGTTTTCTTTTTTATAAAAAGTTAAACCTTCAAATTTATTGGTTGAAGTTATTTTTTGCGTAAAATCGATTTTCATCGTTTTAAGATCGATTCTGCCAATAAAACTTCCTAAGATTTCGCCGTCATCATAAGTCGATTTGGTGTCTTCGGCTGTAGAAAGAAAATAAATTTTATCTTCAACTAAAACCGCATCTGTAAAACTAGAGCGAACACCTTTTATTTTTGGCAGTTTATAATTGACAGAAATCAAGGCAAATTCTTCATCTAATTTTTTGGCGTGAATGGTAAAAATCGTGTTTTTGTTTGAAACGCCATTTCCGCGATTGAACAAATACCAATTTTCTCCATCAAAAATAGCGCCTTCCAAATTGAAATCTTCTGGTTTTATTTCGCCGAAACTTTGCATTAAAGCGTATAAATCGACAAGATTATTTTTCTTTGAAACAGTTTTTGACTTTAAATCAAACTCAATCATTTTGTTTCGGTTTTCTGTTGAACCGGAACCAAAAACATAAAGCGTATCGTTATGATGTGTAATCGATTCAAAATCTGGTTTTAGGTTTTTCGGAATATTTTGCGTCGGGTTGTCAATTAAAGCGTGTTGGTTCAATTGCTGATTCTGCATATTGTATTCGTATAAAAATCCGCTGTTGTCGCCAATTACATAAAGTGCGTCGTTATTATAAAATAATCCTGATGCCGAACCGATTCCGATAATTTGAAATAATATTTCTAAGGTGAATTTTTCCATGAATTTTGTTTTGAAAGTCTTTTACTAACGTGACTTTATCTTTTTAAATGTATTGTTTTTTTCTGCTTCTGAAGTTATTTTCTTGAGAATATCAACTATTAGTTTACTTTTTAAGCTGATATTATGTTTGTAATTTATGTTTAAATTCGATGAATCTTGATCTTTTTCTTGAAGAACAAAATCATGAAAACGTTTCTCAATTATTTCGCCATTTAATAATAATCTAAAATCATTATGGCATGAATGGTCAACCGCAATTCTATACTTTACTTTTTTGGAATTTTCAAAAGTTTCATATTCATAAGACAGGATTTTTTCTTCCTTAATAATCTTTTTGTTTAAAATGTATATTTGCCAAAAATCATCTTTAGGGATTTCAATTTTAGAAAATTTCCAGCAGTAATTAATTTTAGTTAGAAAAGTTTTTCCATCTTCTTTCCAAAATACATAAACAGGTTCATTAGTTAAATAATCAATGCAAGTTTCTTTAGTGCCATTGATAGGCTCATCGTAAGTCTTTATGTAACCAACACAATAACTTTCATAAACACAAATAGTATCAATTTTTTGAGATTGAAGTTCTTTAATATAATCTGAAACTAATTCATCAATCTTAACTTTTTGATTTGTTTGTGCGTTTCCTATGCACATTACACAAATAAGAAATAAAAATAGAATTCTTTTCGTCATTATAAATTTTGAAATTTCAGAAAGTTCTTTTGAAAACGATTGCCTAGCCCTGATAGTCCCGACGCTTCGGGAGAAATACTTTGAAAAGAAATTGCATTTTTTCCTGACAGAACAAAGCGACTGAAAGAAGCTCTTGTTATGGCTTTGGAAAAAAGCAGTTTATTGAAAAGTATTGCAATGAATAGCAGGAATTTGCTTCGTAAAATTAGTATATTTATGATATAAAATTTGAAAATATGAAGTCAATAGATCCAAAAGATTTTAAAGTTGTAGATAAAGTAAAATTAAAAAAGCTTCCGACTTTATTAAATGTCGATGCAGATGATGATGAAAAAGAAGAAAAACTAGATAAGGTACAGGCTAAATTGAGCAATTTGCAAGATATTATGTATGCGCACAACAAATATTCGGTTTTAATCTGTCTTCAAGGAATGGATACTTCGGGAAAAGATAGTTTGATTCGAGAAGTTTTTAAAGAATTTAATCCGCGTGGAGTAGTGGTGCATAGTTTTAAAACACCAAATTCGACCGAATTGGAGCATGATTATTTATGGCGTCATTATATTGCATTGCCTGAAAAAGGAAAATTTGCGATTTTTAATAGAACGCATTACGAAAATGTTTTGGTGACTCGCGTGCATCCTGAATTTATTTTGGCAGAGAATTTACCAGACATTAATTCTGTAGATGATATTACACCTAAATTCTGGGAAAAGAGAATTGATCAAATTAATAATTTCGAAAAACACATTGCACAAAACGGAACGATTGTGATGAAGTTCTTTTTGCATTTAAGTAAAGACGAACAAAAAAGCCGTTTACTGCGTCGTTTGGAAGAAGGAAAACACAATTGGAAATTTTCGCCTGGAGATTTGAGAGAACGCGAACATTGGGATGAATATCAGGAATATTACGAAGAAGCCATCAATCAGACTTCTAAAGAACATGCGCCTTGGTACATTGTTCCTGCAGATGATAAAGATATGGCGCGTTATATTGTAGCGAAGATTATTTGGGAAGAAATGAAGCAATATACCGATATTCAGGTTCCTGCTTTAGACAAAGAAATTCTGGATAATTTTGATACTTACAAGAAGACTTTGGAGAATAGTTAAATTAGAAAATGTGTCAATTTGATAATTAGATAATTTTCAAAAAAAATAAAAAACCGACAGATTATGCAGATCTGTCGGCTTTTATCCAAAAACAAAATAATAAATTAAACCTATTTTTTATAGTTTAAAACCATAAGCAACACGAAGCGCTACTTGGTTGGTTCTAAAGTCGTGGTAATCTTCGTAACGTACGCTTAAATCAATAAATTTGTTAGCGTATCCAATTCCTGGAGCCCATAAAAATGTTGTTTTATCATAACCATTTGTTACGGCAAAACCGGCACCAACTTCTCCTAATACATAAAATTGATCTTTTAATACAAAAGCTTTAAAACCTGCTTTTGCCGGAATGAATCCTACATCTTTTATGTTGTTTCCTAAATCATCTTTTCCCATGAATAAGTTTGTAAAACCTGTTGTTAAGGTTAAAGATGTTTTCTTAGAAAGGTCATATTGTAAACGAACGTCTCCTCCAAGAGCCCAGTCGTAATCGCCATCTGTTGGTAATCCGCCGTTTAAACCGAATCCTAATCTAAATCCTTGATCGTAATTTGTTGCTGCTGTGTCTTGAGCGAATGTGTTGTTAGAGAATAAAAATGCAAAAGCAGCTAGGCAAATAATCTGTAATTTTTTCATGGCTTATATATTTGAATTATTAATATTGTAAAATTAAAACGGAGGTATTGGCAGATTGTTATACAATTTTTAAAAATCTTTATATAATATTGAGTTCACCTTATTTTTGCCTTAAGATTGGGATATAATTTTATTAATAGGATAGAATTCGAAGCTTCTGATTATCTTTGCCGACTAAAATCGAGTAGAAGTGAATTTAAAGCAGTACACCAAAGAGTTTTCGTATAATTTGAGACTAGCATATCCTGTTATTTTGGGAATGGTTGGGCATACTTTAATTGGTATAGTCGATAACATTATGGTGGGAAAAATCGGAAGTACAGAATTGGCTGCAGTTTCATTAGGAAACAGCATGATTTTTATCGCGATGTCTCTCGGAATTGGTTTCTCGACTGCTATAACACCAATTGTTGCAGAAGGAGATGCAGAAAAAAATGACTCTAAAATTCGTTCTGCGTTTCATCACGGTTTATTTCTATGTACCATTTTAGGATTAGTTTTGTTCAGTATTATTATGTGTGCAAAACCAATAATGGAATTATTAAAACAGCCTGAAGACGTTATTATTTTGGCAAAACCATATTTAGGTTGGGTTGCTTTTTCGTTGATTCCGTTAGTAATGTATCAAGGATATAAACAATTTGCAGACGGAATGTCGTTGACTAAATATTCTATGTATGCAATGGTTATGGCAAATGTTTTACACGTCGGAATCAATTATGTTTTGATTTACGGAATCTGGATTTTTCCAAAAATGGGAATTATCGGTGCAGCACTTGGTACCGTAATTTCGAGAATATTTTTGGTGATGTTTATGCATATTATGCTTTCGCGAAGAGAAGATTTAAAACGTTTCTTTAAAGGTTTCAGTTTTAATGAAATTAAAAAAGCAACAATAAAGAAGATTATCAGCATAGGTTTTCCATCGGCAATGCAAATGTTGTTTGAAGTGGTTTTGTTTACGGCTTCAATCTGGCTTTGCGGAAATATCGGAAAAACAAGTCAGGCAGCAAACCAAATTGCATTGAGTTTAGCTTCACTTACTTTTATGTTTGCAATGGGATTAAGCGTAACTTCGATGATTCGTGTGAGTAATCAGAGAGGTTTAACAGATTATAAAAAACTGCTTGTTGTGGCAAGATCTATTTTTCTTTTGGCCATTATTTTAGAAGTTTTCTTTGCTTTGGTATTTATTACTTTTCACACTGTTTTGCCGCATATCTTTTTAAATATGGAAAACACAATTCAGCTTACAGATAATACTGAGGTTATTGCAATTGCTTCCAAATTATTATTAATCGCAGCAGTTTTCCAGATTTCCGACGGAATTCAAGTTGTTGTTTTAGGCGCATTGAGAGGATTACAAGATGTAAAAATCCCAATGTATATTACCTTTGTAGCGTATTGGGTAATTGGTTTTCCTATTTCTTATTATTTAGGAGAACATACCGAATTGAAAGCGCAAGGTGTTTGGATCGGACTTTTGGCTGGTTTAACCGCAGCGGCAGTTATGTTATATTTACGTTTTAATTATCTAACTAAGAAATTGATTACAAATTCAGTTTCAAATAACTAATTTTGAAAAAATTTTAGATTCAAAAAATAACCATTAATAAAAAATAATAAATATGGAATTACCTAAATTTTTACTTGGAGACAACACTGATTTTCCAGATGATATTTTTATCATTCACTTAGATTATCCAAGATTTATCATCAATTTGAAAGACGATGAGGTAGAGTTTTTAGAAGAAGCAGAAGATCTTGATGAGGCAGAATTAAATGCAGAAATGGAAGGATTGATCGAGAAAGCTAATGAGTTTTATGACAGAGAAGTGAATCGTTACGAAGAGTAAAGATGCACCTTTTGTGTCTTTACTTTTATTGATTTTTTACGTTCTTATTTTATTTTTCAATGAAAAAATTAAGTTATTTAAAGCCGATTTTCAATTTTATTTTAGTCGGTTTATTGATTACCACTTTAAGTCGTCTTTTTTTATTTTTCCTTTTTAAAGAAAGAGTAGAGCAGACCGAAAATTTCTGGTATATTTTTCCAATCGGTCTTAGAATGGATTTGATATTGCTTTGTTATTTGTCATTTCTGCCTGCTTTATTAATCACTTTTCTTCCAAATAAATGGCTAAAATTTACCAATAAGTTTTTGGTGATTTACAGCTTTTTATTCCTGTTTTTAATTTTATTTGTAGAATTAGCTTCGCCAGACTTTGTTAAACAATACGACACACGTCCAAATAAGATTTTCTTAGATTATCTGATTTATCCAAAAGAAGTTGTCGGAATGCTTCTGAAAAGTTATCAGACTTCTATAATTGTGACTTTCCTAATTTTGGGAATAGTACTTTATTTTGCTTTCAAAAAAGGGAAAAAGTTTTTTTATACAACAAATGCAGATTATAAGTTTAAACTAATCGTTTTTCCGTTAGTAGCTTTTCTGTTGTTTTTTGGAGCACGTTCAAGTTTAACTTCCAAACGTCCAATCAATGCCAGTAATGCTGTTTTCTCAACAGATCAGCTGACAAATACTTTGGGTTTGAATTCGTTTTATACGGTTGCTTTTGCCGCGTATTCTATCAAAAATGAAGGAAACACCAAAATGTACGGTAAAATGGATGAAGCAGAAGCAATCGCCCGTGTAAAAAAATACATGATTGCTGGACCAAATGATTTTACAGATGCTGAGATTCCGTTTTTACATGTACGACAACCAGATTCTGTGATGAAAAAGCCATATAATTTGGTGATTTTTCTACAAGAAAGTTTAGGTGCAGAATATGTTGGAATCTTAGGAGGGAAACCATTAACGCCCGAATTTGATAAATTATCTAAAGAGGGAACTTTATTTACCAATTTGTATTGCACAGGGACAAGAAGTGTTCGCGGAATTGAAGCCGTTGTAACTGGATTTTTACCTTCGCCATCTGAAAGTGTTGTAAGATTAGGAAATTCGCAACAAGGATTTTTCACACTTGCAGATGCCTTAAAACAAAAAGGTTACGACACTAGTTTCATTTACGGCGGAATGGCAAATTTTGATAACATGGCATCATTTTTCAACGGAAATGGATTTCAGGATATTGTAGATCAAACCGATTTCGAATCTGATGGAAATAAATATGCTTTCAAAGGAACTTGGGGATATTCTGATGAAGATTTAGTAACGAAAGCCAATCAATATTTTAAATCAAAAGGAGATAAACCATTTTTCTCTCTGATGTTTTCCACTTCCAATCATGAACCATTTGAATATCCTGCCGGAAGAATCAAACCTTATGATAAAAAACCTGCAACGGTAAACAATGCTATGAAATACGCCGATTTCTCAATTGGAAAATTCTTTGAATTGGCTAAAAAAGAAGCTTATTTTAAAAACACTATTTTCATAGTAATTGCAGATCATAATACCAGAACGTATGGAAAGAATTTAGTTCCAATAAATAAATTCCATATTCCGGCATTTATTATGGGACCTAGAGTTCCAAAAAATGCCGTTTATGATAGATTGGCAAGTCAGATTGATATTCCTCCAACATTGTTAGCTTATTTAGGAATTCCTTTTGAAACACCAATGGTTGGTAGAAATTTAGCGAAATTAGATCCAAAAGTACAGGGAAGAGCTATTATGCAATTTAATGACATCAATGCTTTTAGAGTAGAAAATCAAGTTGTCATTATGCAACCGAATTTGAAACCGCTTCAGTTTGAAGTTAAAAATGATACAACATTAATTCCAGTAAAATTAAATGAAGAATTGGCAAAAGATGCTTTAGCGCATGTAATTACGGCTGGAAATTTATATAAAGAAAGTAAATATAAATTAAGACGCTAAGGTTCTAAGTTGCTAAGATTCTAAGTTTTTATTTAGAGGATTTATATAACATTGTCACATTGAGCGAAGTCGAAATGCATTGCGGTTTCGCTCAATGTGAGAATATCGAGAAAAAACCTTAGAACCTTAGCATCTTAGCTACTTAGTATCTTTTTTAAAATATAATTTTAACAACTCAGAAGCAGCTGCAAAAGGTGAGATTTCATTGTTTTGCACTGCTTTTTTATTTTCTTCTAAAAGAGAAATAATTTCAGATTGATTGTAGAAATTTTGCTTCAATTGTTCGTTGATGGTTTCCATCATCCAGAAATGATTTTGGTCGTTTCTTTTTTCTTGAAAGAAACCTGACTCTTTAGTCAATTCAAAATAGTCAGAAACTGTATTCCAGATTTCAGAAATACCTTCTTTAGTTATAGAACTGCATGTCGTTACTTTTGGTTCCCATTTTGATTTTTTGGGAGGAAATAAATGCAAAGCTCTATTGAAATCTACTTTCGCCTGATTGGCTTTTTTAATATTATCTCCATCCGCTTTATTGATTACGATGGCATCTGCCATTTCCATAATTCCCCGTTTAATGCCCTGAAGTTCATCTCCAGCACCAGAAATTTTTAAAAGTAAAAAGAAATCGACCATACTGTGAACAGCGGTTTCGCTTTGGCCAACACCAACAGTTTCAATAATAATAGTATCAAAACCTGCGGCTTCGCAAAGAATAATAGTTTCTCTAGTTTTACGTGCGACACCGCCTAAAGTTTCCCCAGAAGCACTTGGTCTGATAAATGCATTTTCATCTTTAACCAATTCTTCCATACGAGTTTTATCGCCTAGAATGCTTCCATGCGAAAGAGAACTGCTTGGATCAACGGCCAAAACGGCAACTTTTTTGCCCAACTGAGTAAGATGTTTTCCAAAAACTTCAATAAATGTACTTTTTCCAACACCGGGAACACCCGTAATTCCAATGCGAATTGATTTGTTTGCGTGCGCCAAACAGCCTTGAACTACTTCATTGGCTTTTTCAAAATGATCTGGATTTGTGCTTTCAATTAAAGTAATCGCACGGCTTAGAAAAGTTCTATTGCCGTCTAAAATTCCGTTAATTAATTCTTCTGAAGTGGGTTGTTGCCTGCGTTTGTTTTTAATTTGATTAATAGCCGAAATATTGGTGATTTCGGGAGATGAAATCCCAGGTTTCTCAGAGATGTTTCCAGCTTGTTTATTCAAATTTGACAAAATACATTATTTAGAAATGTAAAAGTACTGAAAACAAAAACAGTTTCAAAAAGTTAGTTAGCCACGAATCCCACGAATTCTCACGAATTTGTTATCAATTTTTTGTCATCCTGAGCGAAGTCGAAGGGCACGCAAGTAGCTCGACAAAGCTTGTTTAATGAAAAGAAACCCGACAGGTTTCAAAAACCTGTCGGGTTTGAATATTATTATGGAATTACTTTGTGAGTCCTTCGACTTCGCTCAGGATGACATCTAGAACTTATAAAAATAATTCGTGAAAATTAGTGTAATTAGTGGCAAAAAAACTTAGAATCTTACCCTCTTAGAAACTTAGTATCTTTTTTAATATCCCGCTGTAAATCTAACTTGATGATGTTTTGGAGTTTCCACTTCATCAGCAATAACAACCGCTAAATCTTCTACAGATAAAATACTTCTTTGCTCATCATTGAAAACCGGATTATCTAAACCTAAACGGTATTTTCCAGTTCTTCCTGTTTTAGTGCCTGCGTGCATTTCAAAAGCCGGACTAAAAAATGCCCAATCTAAATCTTTTTCTTCTTTAATGATATCTAAATAATGTCTTGCAGCATTTGCACCGTCGAATATTTCTTTTGGAAAATCTGGAGTGTCAATTGCTTGTAAACCTGGAGCAACAAATAAACTTCCTGCACCACCGATAGTGATAAATCTTTTAACGCCAGATTTTTTTACTGCCTCTTGAATAGCTTTAGAACCTTTCATTGAGTCCTCATAAATGTTTGGATTTGACCATCCTGGATTAAAAGCGTTTACTACAACATCATGTCCTTTTAAAATTTCTGCCAATGCGTCTGCATTATAAACATCTGCAGCAACCCAAGTAGCATTTGCAGTATCTTTTGGAGTTCTTGCTATAGCAGTGATTTCATGTTTTCTGTCTGAGAATTCGTTTACAAGTGCGGAACCAACAAATCCTGTTGCTCCAATAATAGCGATTTTCATAATATATAAATTTATTTAGTAATAAAAAATGTTACAGTTTTGATTAAAAAAATAGTTTTAAAATTGATTCGAAAAGTCTTCCAAAGAAATATTCTGCAATTGAGCACCTACTTTTTCGTTCATTTCGCTGTATAAAGCTTCCAGATTCTGATTGATTTTTTTTCCAACAGGACAATCAGGATTTGGCTGATTTTTAGCAAAACCTAAACCAATGGTTTCAAAAGTCATTTCAAATATTTCTTTTAATGTCAATTCGGAAGCATTTACGGCCAATTTTGTTCCGCCATTTTTTCCTTCTTTACTCTCTACAACATGATGTGCTTTTAAATTGGCAATTTCTTTCCTAACCAGAACAGGATTTAAATTCATACTTCCTGCAATAAATTCCGACGATAAATAATCGTTAGGAAACTTATGCAGTAGCGTAAGAATGTGAATCGTAATGGCAAATTTACCTGAAATCATACTGTAATAAAATATGTTACAAATTTACATTTTTTTGTTACACAAAATACTAATTTAACTATTTTTTTTGAAATTAGTAAAAAGTGATTAGTGAAAAGTGACTAGTAACTAGTTGTTTTTGAGATGTGAAAAGCCAATTCAAGTTTTGAAGTTGATTTGAAAAGTTCCTTGTTAATTGTTATAGGTTTAACAAAAGAAAAGCAGTAGTTACTATTTACTAAAAGAGCTAATTACTAATTACTTTTTACTAATCACTAAACTATAAATACTTATTTTTGTGATGAACTATAGATATGAACAATTTTCTTCTAATATTTTTATTCCTTGCACTCGGTTTAGTTTTACAACGAGTAAAGCAATTTCCGACTCATATTTACAAGACATTAAATAAAATTGTTATTTATTTCTGTCTTCCGGCAATTACACTTTATCATATTCCTAAAATAAAATGGAGCAACGAATTGCTGTTTCCAATAGGAGCGGGCTGGATTACTTATATCTTGGCTTTTTTATTTTTTCATTTTTTAGGAAGGAAAAAGGGCTGGTCGAATAAATTGATTGGCTGTCTGATTCTAACCGCAGGATTAAGTAACAGTTCATTTTTAGGTTATCCGATTATTGAAGCTTTGTTTGGAAAAAAAGGTTTAGAAACGGCAGTTTTAGTAGATCAGCCGGGGACTTTTGTGGTGGTTTCTACACTTGGCGTTTTTACAGCGGCTTTTTATTCTAAAGGAAGTCCAAACTTTTTAGGGATATTTAAAAAGATTATTACATTTCCGCCATTTCTGATGTTTGTTTTGGCTTGTATTTTCAATGTTATGAATTACGATTTAAATGAAAATATTCAAAATGTATTATTAAAGATAGGAAGTTTAGTTACGCCACTAGCATTACTTTCAGTTGGTTTGCAATTGACTTTTGATCGAAAAAGCCAGCACTGGAAATTCTTAAGGCTGGGACTTTTCTTTAAACTGCTATTAGTTCCGTTTGTAATTTTTGTACTGTATGTTTTTATTTTCAATCAGCGTTCGGAGGCTATTAAAATTACTTTAATGGAAACTGCAATGGCTCCAATGATCACGGGTGCAATTCTAGCTTCTACTTACGGATTGAAGCCAAAATTAAGCAGTATGATGATTGGTTTTGGAATTCCGATTTCTTTCTTAACTCTTGCTATTTGGTACTTTATCCTGAGTTTTATTTAATTCAAAATACTAATTAGATAGATAAAGTAGAATTTTAACTTTTTTTTACCTTTTGAATGTTTTCTACATGTATTTTTTAGTTAATTTTAGAGGAACTAAAAAAGATAAATTATGTCAACATTAAGATTAGGCGATATAGCACCAGATTTCAGCGCACAAACCACGCAGGGACCAATCAATTTTCACGAATGGTTAGGAGATTCTTGGGGTGTTTTATTTTCGCATCCAGCAGATTTTACTCCTGTTTGTACAACTGAATTGGGAACTGTAGCGAATTATGTTCCTGAATTTACCAAAAGAAATACAAAAGTTATTGCTCTGAGTGTAGATGGTTTAGATTCGCACAAAGAATGGATTAAAGACATTAATGAAACTCAAAATACAGAAGTTAATTTCCCAATTATTGCAGATGAAGATAAAAAGGTAGCGAATTTATATGATATGCTTCATCCAAATGCAAGTGATAAATTTACAGTACGTTCTGTTTTTGTTATCGGACCTGATAAAAAAATCAAATTGACTTTAACTTATCCAGCTTCAACAGGAAGAAATTTTGATGAATTGCTTCGCGTTATTGATAGTTTGCAATTAACGGCAAATTACAGTGTAGCAACTCCTGCAAACTGGAAAGATGGAGAAGATGTAGTAATCGCGCCTGCAATTCCAGACAGTGATATTCCTGCAAAATTCCCAAAAGGACATACACCAATAAAACCTTATTTACGTTTGACTCCGCAGCCGAATAAATAATTTTTAAGGTTCTAAGGGACTAAGGAACTTAGATTCTAAGGTTTTTAAATATAAAAGCGCTAAGATTTCAATTGTTGAAATTTTAGCGCTTTATTTTTTTTGCAAAATTTTAAAGGTGTTGAAGGAAAATCTTAGTGCCTTAGCAACTTAGTTCCTCAGAACCTTATTTAACCGCCAACAAAGCTGTCATTCTTTTTTTATCTCCCACAACCCACAGAATATCGTTTTTTTCTAAAATCAAGCTAGATTCTGGATTTAGAATACGATTTCCGTTTCGTTCGATACCGACAACCATTCCGTCTGTTTTGGCTCTAAATTGACCTATGCTTTTTTGAATAAATTCTTCTTGCGAAACTTCTAGCTGGCGAAGTACAATGTCAGTTTCTTCAACTTTTCCGCGGGCTTCTGTTTCATTTTGGTTTAGGTATTTTGTGAATTCAACAATTTGAGCATCTGTACCAATTACACAGATTTCATCTCCAGGAAATAAGCGTTCGTTTTTGGTCGGAATCGGAATCGTAACTTCTCCGCGTTTGATATAAGCGATATTTATACCTAATTGCTCACGAATTTTAAGTTCTTGTAATGTTTGTCCAACCAAATTAGATTCTTTTTTTATTTCGAAAAAAGACATGTGTCCATCCCAAGGCATTAAGTTGGCATATCTTCTGTCGATTTTTTTATTCTCGCGATCGTTAAGATTTTTTAGAAAGTGATTTTCGATTTTATGATATTGCTCATTTAATTTTTTAGGGAAAATTTGATACGCTCCAATTGCAATAATCAAGGCTATAAAAGCGACTAAAGGAGAGAAGAAAATATTCAATAAAAAACCAACAAAGAACAATCCGAGACTCATTCTTATTAAAATCAACATCAATAAGGCACCACGATATTTACGTTCTTCCCACAAAATTTCTACTTCGTCTACTTTGACACGTCTTAGAGAAAGCGCCCATAAAAATGGAGCAATAACTACCAAAGTTAATAAAGCGGCCAAAGTATTTCCGAATCTCGTATCGGCCACTAAAGGCGCAACAAATTTAGAAGACAATAAAATAATGGCTGTAATAATTATAGTGTGAAGAATAATCTGCGTTATTGAAGAACGAAGTACAATTTGCCATGTGCTTACAGATTTAATTGCTTGTGCATTGACACTATAACGATTAATGTTTTTAACCCATCTTTTTGGCATTTTTGATTCTAAATACAAGGCAAATGTTTCAGAATATTTAATTAAGAAAGGTGTTGTAAATGTGGTAATGGCAGAAACGGCTACGATTATTGGATACAAAAAATCGCTTGTTACTTTTAATGTCATACCAAGAGTTGCAATAATAAAAGAGAATTCCCCAATTTGTGCCAAACTCATTCCGGTCTGAATAGATTGTTTTAAAGGTTGTCCAGAGAGCAAAGCACCAAAAGAAGAGCTAAGTGCTTTTCCGAAAATGGTAATTAAGGTTATCAAAGCAACTGGAAGCGCATAAGAAATCAACGTTCCAGGATTAATTAACATTCCTACCGATACGAAGAAAACCGCTCCAAATAAGTCTTTTACAGGTTGAATTAAATGTTCAATTTTTTCTGCCATTGTCGTTTCGGCAATAATAGAACCCATTATAAAAGCTCCCAATGCTGGAGAAAATCCAACATTCGCTGCAAAAATAACCATCATTAAACATAATGCTAATGATAATATGAGAAGCATTTCATCAGTTAAAAGGTGTTTTGCTTTTTTAAAGATTGTTGGAATGATAAAGATTCCTCCCAAAAACCAAATAATTAAAAAGAAAACTAATTTTAATACAGATTGCAGTAATTCAGTTCCAGAAACCTGATCACTTACAGCGATAGTAGATAATAAAACGAGCATTAAAATGGCAACGATATCTTCAACAATTAAAGCTCCAAATACAATTCCGACGAATTTTTTTCCTTTAACTCCTAATTCGTCAAAAGCCCTAATGATAATTGTTGTTGAAGAAATTGAAAGTGTTGCTCCTAGAAAAATACTATCCATTTTTCCCCAGCCCATCCATTGTCCAACGCAAAATCCCACTAATATCATAAATAGAATCTGGGTTATGGCGGTAACAGAAGAGGTTCCTCCAACTTTCATTAGTTTCTTAAAGCTGAATTCGAGTCCTAAACTAAAAAGCAAAAATATAACCCCAATTTCGGCCCAGACTTCGACACTTTTCATGTCGGTAATCGAAGGGAAAAAATCAAAATGGTTTCCGGCTAAAAATCCTGCGATTAAGTAACCTAAAACCAAAGGTTGTTTTAGTTTTTTAAACAATAGAACGGCAATTCCAGCAGTCATTAGGATTAAACCCAAATCACTAATTAAAGGTTGTAGATGGTGTGTACTTTCGGCTGCGGCATTTAATGCAATCATATAAAAACGTGGTATTTTTTCAGGAGTAAATCCAGTCTTTCATTTGAAATGAAATTCGCAGAACTTAGGAAAAAACTATAAAGTTGCACGAAGTAATCTGGGCTAATAACTCCAAATTAAATAAAAAAAGCTATCTCGATAAAGATAGCTTTTTTTGGGAAAATATTTTAGTTTTTTTCTAAATTCCTGTGTAATTACTAGGAGTTATAGCCAATAATTCTGCACGAACAGCATCAGAAACTTCTAATGTTGCAATGAAATTATGAATCGCATTTTTGTCAATTGCTTCGTTCGTTCTTGTTAAACCTTTTAAAGCTTCATAAGGATTTGGATATGCTTCACGACGTAAAATTGTCTGAATTGCCTCAGCCACAACTGCCCAGTTTTTTTCTAAATCTTCAGCAAATTTACTTTCATTTAAAAGCAATTTGTTCAAACCTTTTAAAGTTGCTTCAAAAGCAATAATGGTATGTCCAAACGGAACTCCAACATTACGTAAAACAGTACTGTCTGTTAAGTCACGCTGTAATCTCGAGATTGGTAATTTTGCAGAAAGGTGCTCAAAAATAGCATTGGCAATTCCTAAGTTTCCTTCAGAATTTTCAAAATCAATTGGATTTACTTTGTGTGGCATTGCAGAAGATCCAATTTCTCCCGCTTTGATTTTTTGTTTGAAGTAATCCATCGAAACATATGTCCAGATGTCGCGATCTAAATCAATAATAATCGTGTTGATTCTTTTTAAAGCATCAAAGAAAGCAGCAAAATGATCGTAGTGCTCAATTTGTGTTGTTGGGAATGAATGTTTTAAACCAAGATCAGTTTCAACAAATTTATTTCCGAATTGTTTCCAATCAATTTGTGGGTAAGCTACGTGATGTGCATTGAAATTTCCAGTAGCGCCACCAAATTTAGCAGCAAACGGAATATTGAATAATAAACGCATTTGCTCCTCTAAACGCTCAACGAATACCAAAATCTCTTTTCCTAAACGAGTAGGTGAAGCTGGTTGTCCGTGTGTGCGCGCTAACATTGGAATGTCTTTCCATTCAATACATAATTCTTTTAATTTAGCAATTACTGCGATTAAAGTTGGCATATAAACCTCTTCAAACGCTTCTTTTGTAGAAAGCGGAATAGCAGTATTGTTAATGTCTTGAGATGTTAATCCGAAGTGAATGAACTCTTTGTATTGAGATAAACCTAATTTTTCAAAAGCATCTTTTATGAAATATTCAACCGCTTTTACGTCGTGGTTGGTTACTTTTTCTGTTTCTTTAATCCAAAGAGCATCTTCAGTTGAGAAATTTTTGTAGATGTTTCTCAAGCTTTCAAATAAACTAGAATCAATACCTTGTAATTGTGGCAATGGAATTTGGCATAACGCAATGAAGTATTCCACTTCAACCAAAACGCGGT
The DNA here is from genome assembly GCF_014207905.1 of Flavobacterium notoginsengisoli. Taxonomy (GTDB): domain Bacteria; phylum Bacteroidota; class Bacteroidia; order Flavobacteriales; family Flavobacteriaceae; genus Flavobacterium; species Flavobacterium notoginsengisoli_A. Next base: position 61,919 of record NZ_JACHLB010000002.1, read on the forward strand.
ATTTAATTAATGCTTCTTCAGAGAAAAATGGTGCTAAATTTTGGGTTTTATTTCTATATCTTCCATCAATTGGCGATATAGCATTCAATTCGTTTAGAGTAGTCATTGTTATGTTGTTTTTCGAAAGGTGCAAATATAAACAGAATTTAGCGATTACAGGTAATTAAAACGTTCATTTGTGCATTCAAAATGAATTTAATCGCGTTCTTAAATCGGCAACACCTTCAGAAGCAAATTTAGCAATCGTTTCTACTTTATTTCGAATGTTCGGAATTGAGATTGGTTTTGGATCAATATAAAAAACCGGTGTTGTGCTTGGAGTATACGAAATTAAACCTGCTGCGGGATAAACTTGAAGTGAAGTTCCGATTACAGCAAAATAATCGGCTGTTTCTGTAATGTCAATTGCTTCTTCAAGCGCTGGAACTTCTTCGCCAAACCAAACAATATGAGGTCTGAGCTGATGTCCGTTTGAATCAAAATCTCCAGTAAATAAATCTTCAGTCCAATCTAAAATTAGATTTTTATCCCGAACGCTTCTAACTTTTAACAATTCTCCATGCAAATGCAAAACTTTAGTACTTCCGGCGCGTTCGTGCAAATCGTCTACATTTTGAGTAATAATATGAACATCAAAATCTTTTTCTAATTCTGCTAAAATAATATGGCCAAGATTTGGTTTTACTTCTTTTAACTGTTGACGTCTTTTGTTGTAAAAGTCTAGAACTAATTCTTGATTTTTGTGCCAGCCTTCTGGAGTCGCAACTTCCATTACATCATGACCTTCCCATAAACCATCGCTGTCGCGAAAAGTTTTGATGCCACTTTCTGCACTAATTCCTGCTCCTGTTAAGACTACAAGTTTCTTTTTCATTTTTATGAATGATTGGTTGATTCTCATTCAAAGATAAGGAAATGAGAAATTTTTCAAATGAAATAGTTATTTTCGCAAACTAAATTTAATTGATTTGAAAACGGAACTGAGATTAAAGATTAAAAGAAGTTTTCTAGATAATTACAAAAGAGAATTACATCTGCATCCTGATTTTATTAAATTCGAAGATAAAGATTTGGTAAATGATGGGTTTACTTCTTTTAAAACCAATGAAATAAAAGAATTTTGTTATGGTGTAACTTTGTATCAGTATCGTCTTGTTTTTGGAAGAGAATATCAAGTTTGGATAAAAAATTTTGATGACGAAATTTTAAAAATAAAATTTACAAGTTATTTTGGAATTAAAAAACTTAAAGTCCACGAGCTTTATTCTGAAATAATAACTTCAGTTTGGGATTTGTATTTTAAAGAAAAAACGATAGCATTTATTGAAGATTTTAAACAAGGCAAATCTTTCTTTATCGGAGAAGCCGAGATTAATCCAGAAGGAATAATTATTACAGTATCGAAACTTCTTAAACAAGAAAAAAAACTAATTGCATGGAATGATGTAGGAATTAGAAAGTATGCCACTTATTTTTCTGTTTATTCAAAAGAAAATCCATTAGATTTTAACCGTGGTTATTCCTATCAAAAAGACTGGAATACATTTGTTTTATATAACGTAGTTAATACTATTATTGCCAATAAAAATATTAAAAATGATTGATTTAGATTACCTCGCATTCTTAGAAAACATATTAACTGAAAATAGAAAAGCTAATTTTCTAAAAGTATTAGAGAACAGAACAAAACATTTTACAGTTGCGGTTGAAGATGTTTATCAGATGCATAATACAAGTGCTGTAATGAGAAGCTGTGAAGTTTTTGGTATTCAAGAATTGAATGTAATTGAACAACGTTTCGGAAAAAGAATAGACAAAGAAATTGCGTTAGGCGCACAAAAATGGGTTGACATTAATAGATTTGATTCGGTTTCAGGCTGTCTTTCTGATTTAAGAAATAAAGGTTATCAGATTATTGCGACAACACCGCATGAAAAAGATTGTATGTTGGAAGATTTCGATATTACAAAACCAAGTGCATTGTTTTTCGGAACAGAAAAAGAAGGTTTGTCTCAAGAAATTATGGATAATGCTGATGGTTTTCTAAAAATACCAATGGTTGGTTTTACCGAAAGTTTAAATATTTCTGTTTCGGCAGCAATCATAATTCAAAGCTTAACAAACAGATTGAGAAGATCTGATATTGACTGGAAATTAAGTGAGGAAGAAATTTTAGCAAAACGCTTAGATTGGGCTAAAAATTCAATAAGAGATATAAAACGTATTGAAGAAAGATATTATCAGGATAATCCAAAGAGTTAGTTTTCAGTCGCAGTTTAAAGTCTCAGTGTTGGCATTTTAAATTAGAAATTTAGATAAAAAAAAGACCGATAGTTTAACTATCGGTCTTTTTTTATGGATTTAAAAACATCAGTTGGTAAACTTTGACTGTAAACTGCAACTGAATACTTAAAAAATTATTCATTAACCAAAACCCAAGTTCCAGCTGCTAGTAAACTTTCAGCTTTTTTGTATTTCATGGTTTCAGTTTTACCAGTTGCAACTTCTTGAACTGTAACAGTGTCATTTCTGTTGATTTTTGGCATATCTCTAACGATAGTTTCTGTAACCTGACGTTGCTGAGTTTCTCCGGCCTCACGGTTGATGCTTTCGCTGTTTGGAATTTCGTCTTTACTTAATTGTAAATTTTCTTTAGGACGAGAAATTTCTCTTGCTTCGTGAATCTCAGGTGTTTCTTGAGCAGGTAAATCACCTTTAAATAAGAATGAAATAACTTCTTTATTAACGTTATCTAACATTCCTCTAAACAAGTTGAAAGCTTCTAATTTGTAAATAAGCAATGGATCTTTTTGCTCGTGAACAGCCAATTGAACAGATTGTTTCAATTCGTCCATTTTACGTAAGTGTTTTTTCCAAGCTTCATCAACAATAGAAAGTGTGATGTTTTTCTCGAAATCAGCAATTAACTGAGCACCTTCGCTTTCGTAAGCTTTTTTCAAGTCAGTTACCACATTCAAAGTTTTAATTCCGTCTGTAAATGGAACTACGATTCTTTCGAAATGATTGTTTGGCTCTTCAAAAACTCCTTTGATAATTGGGAAAGCTTCTCTTGCACTTCTTTCTGTTTTTTCTGTATAGAAAGCCAAAGCTTCTTTGTATACTTTTCCAGTAACTTCGATATCAGATAATTTTGCGAAATCTGCTTCAGAGATTGGAGAAGTGATTCCGAAATAACGAATTAAATCAAATTCGTATCCTTTGAAATCGTTTGTCACTTTATTGTTGCTTACGATTAGTTCGCAAGTATCATAAAGCATATTAGCAATATCCAGTTTCAAACGCTCTCCGAATAATGCGTGACGACGACGTTTGTAAACTACTTCACGTTGAGAGTTCATAACGTCATCATATTCTAATAAACGTTTACGAACACCAAAGTTGTTTTCTTCTACTTTTTTCTGAGCACGTTCGATAGATTTAGTCATCATAGAATGCTGAATAACTTCACCTTCTTTAAGTCCCATTCTGTCCATTACTTTTGCTACTCTTTCAGAACCGAATAAACGCATTAAGTTATCTTCAAGAGAAACGTAGAATTGAGAACTTCCTGGGTCTCCTTGACGACCAGAACGACCACGTAACTGTCTGTCTACACGACGAGAATCATGACGCTCTGTACCCACGATTGCTAAACCTCCCGCAGCTTTTACTTCTGGAGATAATTTGATATCGGTACCACGACCAGCCATATTTGTTGCAATAGTTACAACTCCAGCTTTACCAGCTTCTTCAACGATTTGTGCTTCTTGCTTGTGCATTTTAGCATTCAATACGTTGTGTGTGATTCCTCTCATTTTAAGCATACGGCTTAATAATTCTGAAATCTCTACAGAAGTTGTTCCAATCAACACTGGTCTTCCTGCTTGTGATAATTCAGTAACGTCTTCAATAACGGCGTTGAATTTCTCACGTGTTGTTTTGTAGATATAATCTTCTTTGTCAATTCTTGCAATTCCACGGTTTGTTGGAATTTCAACAACATCTAATTTATAGATTTGCCATAACTCACCAGCCTCTGTAACAGCAGTACCCGTCATACCAGCTAATTTACTGTACATTCTGAAATAATTCTGTAATGTTACAGTTGCAAAAGTTTGAGTTGCAGCTTCGATTTTTACATTTTCTTTTGCTTCAATCGCCTGGTGTAAACCGTCTGAGTAACGACGTCCATCCATGATACGACCTGTTTGCTCATCGACAATCATAATTTTGTTGTCCATGATAACGTATTCTACATCTTTTTCGAAAAGAGCATACGCTTTTAAAAGCTGAGTCAAAGTGTGAATACGCTCGCTTTTTACTCCAAAATCTTGGAATAATCTTTCTTTAGCTTCTGCTTCAGCATCTTTGTCTAGTTTTTGTTTTTCAATCGCAGCGATTTCTGTTCCAATGTCTGGTAAAACGAAGAAATCTGCATCTGTATCTCCAGAAAGGTATTTGATACCATTGTCTGTCAATTCAACTTGATTGTTTTTTTCTTCAATCACAAAATACAAAGCTTCGTCAACTTTATGCATTTCGCGGTTGTTATCTTGCATGTATTGATTTTCAGTTTTTTGAAGCAATTGTTTAATTCCTTCTTCACTCAAAAATTTAATTAATGCTTTATTTTTAGGTAAAGATCTGTAAGCTCTTAATAATAAGAAACCTCCGTCTTTAGTATTTCCTTCTTTAATTAATTTTTTAGCTTCAGCTAAGAAACCATTTGCTAACTGACGTTGTTGTGCAACTAAGTTTTCAATTTTTGGTTTCAATTCGTTGAATTCGTGACGATCTCCTTGAGGAACTGGTCCAGAAATGATAAGTGGAGTTCTAGCATCATCAATTAATACAGAATCCACCTCGTCGACAATTGCAAAATTGTGTTTTCTCTGAACTAAATCGCTAGGCGAGTGCGCCATATTATCTCTTAAATAGTCAAAACCAAACTCGTTGTTAGTTCCGTAAGTGATGTCCGCGTCGTATGCTTTCTTTCTTTGTTCTGTACTTGGTTGGTGATTATCGATACAATCAACAGATAAACCGTGGAATTCAAATAAAGGAGCTTTCCAAGTACTATCACGTTTTGCTAAGTAGTCATTCACTGTTACTAAGTGAACTCCGTTTCCTGTCAATGCGTTTAAATAAAGTGGAAGAGTAGCAACTAAAGTTTTACCTTCTCCCGTTTGCATTTCGGCAACTTTACCTTCGTGCAATACCATACCACCAATCAACTGAACGTCGTAGTGGATCATATCCCAAGTAATGTCTTTTCCAGCAGCATTCCATTTGTTAGCCCAAATAGATTTTTCTCCATCAATTGTAATATATGGTTTAGTTGCTGAGAATTCACGGTCTTTTGCAGTTGCTGTAACTTCAACATGTGAATTTTCTTTGAAACGACGAGCCGTTTCTTTAACTACAGAAAACGCTTCTGGAAGAATTTCCAATAAAGTTTTTTCTGAAATTTCGTAAGCTTCTTTTTCAAGAGTATCTATAGCATCATAAATATCTTCTCTTTTATCGATGTCTTCGATGTTTTCTACTTCCGCTTTAAGCGAAGCAATTTTAGCATCTTTGTCAGCTCTAGCTTCTTTAATTCTGTCTTTAAAATACACAGTTCGCCCTCTTAATTCATCATTAGTAAGATTCATTAAGGGAGCTTCGAATGCTTTAATTTTAGTTAAGTAAGGTTGTAAAGCTTTGACATCTTTTTGTGATTTATCACCTACAAAGACTTTAATAATACTATTTATGAAACTCATGATTTATTGTATTTCTTTATTATTTAATATGTATTTGAACCAAAAAAAAAGTCTCTGTGATGAGAGACTTTTTCATTTGGTTTATTTTTTTAATATTCATCCTCATTCCAAAGATAATCTTCGTCTGTTGGATAATCAGGCCAAATTTCTTCCATTGATTCATATATCTCGCCTTCATCTTCGATTGATTGAAGGTTTTCAACCACTTCTAATGGAGCACCTGCTCTAATGGCGTAGTCAATAAGTTCATCTTTGTTAGCAGGCCATGGCGCATCACTTAAATAAGATGCTAATTCTAATGTCCAATACATCTGTTATCTGTTTAGTTTGTGCAAAAATAAATTTTTTACTGAAAAAGACAAGTAAATTTTGATTTATTTTAATAAAATTTAAGAACGTCCTTATTAGTGGTCAGTTTTCAGTGGCAGTTTGCAGTACAAAAACTGATGTTTACTACTAAATTACTGTGTTTTTAAGTATCCAGTTTTTGTGATAGTTTGCAGTCTGAAAACTGAAAACCGTAACTGTTTACTTACGCGGTATCCATTTCACTTCTTCCGCTTTTAAGTCTGACGACAACTTCCGTGCCAAGACAAAAAGATAGTCAGAAAGTCGGTTTAAGTACATAATTGCGATTTCAGGAACGTGTTCGTTATGGCTTAAATGAACCGCTAAACGCTCCGCTCTACGGCAGATACAGCGCGCAATATGACAATGTGACACGGTAGGATGACCGCCTGGCAAAACAAAATGAGTCATAGGTGGAAGGCTTTCTTCCATTTTATCTATTTCGTTTTCTAATAATTCAATATCAGAAACTATAATTCCGAGATTTTCTAAACGAAGTTTCCCGTTTTTTAGAACTTCTTTTTCTTGTGGAGTTGCCAAAATGGCACCAACGGTAAATAGACGATCCTGAATTTCTATTAAAATGGTTTTGTAATGAGAATCGATATCTTGATCGCGAATTAATCCAATATAAGAATTTAATTCGTCAACAGTTCCGTAACTGTCAATTCTGATGTGGTCTTTTGGTACTCGGGTTCCTCCAAAAAGAGCTGTTGTACCTTTGTCGCCGGTTTTGGTATATACTTTCATTTTTTTTAAGATGCTAAGGTTCTAAGGTGCTGAGATGCTAAGTTTTTCCTTTGCTATGATTAACCAATTAAACGATTAAACAGATTTTCTCGTATCGCTTTCTATCAATCCATCTCTTAAACGAATAACTCTATGTGCATAAGCAGCAATATCTTCTTCGTGAGTAACTAGAATAACCGTGTTTCCTTGCGCGTGAATATCTCCGAAAAGTTTCATGATTTCTACAGAAGTTTTACTGTCTAAGTTTCCTGTTGGCTCATCGGCTAAAATAATCGAAGGTTTATTTACTAAAGCTCTTGCGACTGCAACACGTTGACGCTGACCTCCAGAAAGCTGATTTGGCTGGTGATCCATTCTGTCTGCAAGATTTACTTGTTTTAGAACTTCTGTCGCTCGCGCAATTCGATCAGTTTTTCCGTAACCTGCATATATCATAGGAAGAGCAACATTATCCAAAGCAGTTGTTCTTGGCAATAAATTAAAAGTCTGAAAAACGAAACCAATTTCTTTATTTCTGATTTCGGCCAATTCATCGTCTTTCATTTGGCTGACATCTTTTCCGTTCAGAACGTAATGCCCCGAAGTTGGAGTGTCTAAACAACCTAAAAGATTCATAAGAGTAGATTTTCCGGATCCCGAAGGTCCCATTAAAGCTACATATTCACCTTTGTTTATTTCTAAATTAATTCCTTTTAAAACATATACGATTTCATTTCCTAAAACAAAATTTCGTTTGATGTCGGTTATTTTAATTAATGGTTCGGCCATTTTGCTTTACAATTTTGGATTTAAAAGTACAAAAACACTTTTGAATAAAAATGATAAGTAGCCGATTATTGATTTTTGTTACAAAAACAATTAGTGCGTCTATTTACATAAAAAGATGTTTTTTAAAACCGTTATAATATTTGAAGTGAATTTTATGTAATTATCATTATTTGCTGTTTTTTATAATTTTAATACGTTTTTATCGATTAAAACGTGGTAATAATGTAATTTTTGACATTATGATTTAAGTAACTTTGGTATTATTAATTAAACAATCAAGATTATGAAAAATATCAAAATAGCTACAGGAATTGCATTATTAGCGTTAAGCTTTACATCGTGTAAAGATGAAAAACAAGAAAAAGCACAGAAAACAATCGACTCTTATGTAACCTACGTCGATTCGGTAAAAAATGTAAAAGCCGATGATTTGAAAGAAAACTGGCAAGCTGTAGAAGCTGAATATGATAAAAGATCTGCAGAGGCAAATTTAGCTTTGGCTGATATTAAAGACAATGCTGCTCAAACAGAAAAAATAAATGCAAGCAAAGCGAAATACGAAGATTTTAAAAGCGAAATGGCCACCCTTTTAGCCCCACCTGCTCCAAGTCCTAAACAACAATTGAGAAATGCTTTGTTTGGTGAAGGAAAAATTGGAGACGATATGAGTTTTGCTTGGGTAAACGCACAAAATATTCACAGTGTGTACCAACAATTCGTTCATACAGTTGAGAATAATAAAGATAAATATTCTAGAGAAGACTGGGATGAAATTAAAGTATTATATGAAGCATTAGACAGCAGAAAAAATACGGTTGAAAAAGAAGGTTTAACTTCTGAAGACAACAGAAAAATTGCTGGTCTGAAAATTAAATTTGCGCCTATGTACACTGTAAATAGAATGGGAGCAAAAGCAGAAGAGAATAAAGAAGCTAAAAAATAAGCTTTAAAATTTTGAATTAGTAATAAAAAAGACAATCAGAAATGATTGTCTTTTTTTTGTTTTATGCTCTTATTATAAAATGTTCTTTTTCTTGCTCGCGCCTGAAGAATACAAATCCCCATTGAAAAGTGTCAATCGTAACTTTTACTTTAGGATGGTTTTTAATGATTTCCCAAGCTTCTTCCATTTCTTTTGACCAATGAATATCGTCGAAAATCCAAACAGAATCGTTGTTAATTGTCGATAATAAAAGTTCAAAATAAGCTAAAGTTGCTTTTTTTGAATGATTACCATCAAAATATATTAGATTGTAGATTGTAGCTTGTAGATTTTCTGAAATTAAAAATGATTCAAATTCTGAAATTACATTTTCTACGTTTTTACAATCAAATTGATTTAATTGATTTTTTGCAATGCCAGCTGTATTTGGGCAACCTTCAAGTGTAATTACTTTAGCTTTCGGATTTCCTAAAGCTAAAGCTGAAGTTGCTAATCCTAGAGATGTTCCAATTTCTAAAATATTTTCTGGCTGAAAATAATTCGTTACACGAAACAATAATTCTGCTCGTTTTGGAGAAATTCCAGCTGTTTGAGCAATTTTAGAAATCTGTCTTCGGTTCGATTTAAAAACTCTTGAACCAGCTCCAAAATCGGTTACTTCGATAAAATTCTTATTCTTTAAAAGTGACTTTCTGTAATTTTCAAGAATGCGATATTCAGGTTTTCTTTTCTTATCGTAGAAGCATTTCGTTAATAAATTAAAAACGAAAGGCGAATGAACGGCGTGTTCATTTTTAGAATTCCAAAGGAACTTTAGATAAGATTTTATTTGAAAAAGCATTTAAAAATTTGCAATAAGTGATTAGTTTACTTTAATCAATTTTACATCAAAAATAAGTACAGAACCTCCAGGAATTCCACTTCTGTCATAACTTCCATATCCCAAATGAGCAGGAATCAAAAGCGTTCCGCTGCCGCCTTCTTTAAATAACGGAATTCCTTCTGTCCAACCTTGAATCACTTGCGTTAGAGGGAAAGTAATTCCGGCGCTGCTACTTTGGTCAAACGTTTTTCCACTTGTGAAAGAACCTGTATAAGCTACAGTAACAGATGAAGTAGATGTTGGCTGTTTTCCAGTTCCAGGCTCATTAATAATGTAATACAAACCAGAATCTGTTCTTTGTGCAGTTAAATTGTTTTTGGCAATGTAATCTTTGATTTCTTGTTCGTTTTGTTCTCTGTAATCTTTTGCTGGTTCTGGTGCTGAATCTTTGTCCGAACTTACACAAGAAACAAATAACGTTAAACTAAATAATGCGGCTAATAATTTTTTCATTGTGGTATTTTATTTTTTTAATGTTGGTAAATATAGGGAAATTAGTTTTTAGTCGCAGTCACAGTGACAGTTTTCAGTTTGTTGGAATCTTTAAAAGTTTTAGCTGCATCCAAACTTACTAGGATTATTTATCATATAATTTATTAATCTTCCTATTTCAAGATTTTTTAGATGTAAGTTTTCAAATGTCTCTTTGCTGATGTATTTGCATTCCATTGAAAATTCAAGCCAAGTAAATGTTTCTGAATTTTCAGCGTCACTATCAGTTAACTTACTCACAAAATGATTTGGATATCTTCTTTTTCTATAAGATTCAGCGATATTTGCTGAAACACTTCTAGAAGATCTTCTTATTTGATCTGTTAATGAATATTTTTCTTCTACAGGAAAAGTTTTTGATAATTCGAAAATTTCCATCGCAAGCTCAAAAGATTTCTTGTATGCCAGTAATTCTTTAAAATCCATATATTATTTTTTTTGCAAGAATAATAAAAAAGAAAGAAAAAGTTTACTTTTAAAGAAAAAAACTGAAAACTGTCACTGTGACTGAAAACTAAAAAATTACCCTTCAAGTTTAGCCGAAAGTTCAAACCAACGTTCTTCTTTGGCATCTATTTTATTGATTATATTTTGAAGTTCGTTTGCTTTCTTTTCAATATCGGCGTCTGCGACTTTTCCGTCAGAGAATAGTTGTTCGATTTTAGTTTTTTCGATTTCTAAATCTTTAATTTCTCTTTCGATTTTCTGATATTCTTTTTGTTCGTTAAAGCTTAGATTTCCTGTTGGATTATTTTGTTTCCAGTCTTTCTTTTCGGCTTTATTTTCTTCTTTTTGAGTAACATCGGCGCTGTCTTCATAAGCTCTAAAATCAGAATAATTTCCTGGGAAGTTTTCAATTTCGCCTTCTCCTCTAAAAACAAATAAATGATCGACAATTTTATCCATGAAGTAACGGTCGTGTGAAACAACCAATAAACAGCCTGGATAATCTAAAAGGAAACTTTCTAAAACATTAAGTGTTACAATATCCAAATCGTTTGTTGGCTCATCGAGAATCAAAAAGTTCGGATTCTGAATTAAAACCGTACACAGATACAAACGTTTTAATTCGCCACCGCTCAATTTTTCTACATAATCGTATTGTTTTTTGGCATCAAAAAGAAAACGCTCTAATAGTTGTGAAGCCGAAATAATTTTTCCTTTTGCCAACGGAATATATTCTCCATACTCCTTAATAATATCAATAACACGCTGTCCTGGTTTTGGGTTAATTCCAGATTGCGTGTAATAACCAACTTTTATAGTATCACCTTTTACAACGCGGCCACTGTCTGGCGGAATTGTTCCTGTCAAAAGATTTAAGAAAGTCGATTTTCCTGTTCCGTTTTTACCAATAATTCCAATTCGTTCTCCACGTTGAAAATCGAAACTGAAATTGTCAAGAATAACTTTGTCTTTAAATTTTTTAGAAAGTTTATGAAGCTCAATAATTTTGCTTCCCATTCTTTCCATATTAATTTCGAGCTCAACTTTGTTTTCTTTACGTCGGCTTTGTGCTTTTTCTTTAATAATGTAGAAATCATCCTGACGTGATTTAGATTTGGTTGTTCTCGCTTTTGGCTGGCGGCGCATCCATTCTAATTCTTTTACAAAAAGGTTTTTAGCTTTGTCAATACTCGCATTTTCAGAAGTAATTCTTTCTTCTTTTTTCTGTAAATAGTAAGAATAATTTCCTTTGTATTGGTATAATTTTCCATTGTCTAATTCGACAATTTCGTTACAAACACGCTCCAAAAAGAAACGGTCGTGCGTAACCATAAACAAGGTAATATTTTCTTTGGCAAAATAACTTTCCAACCATTCGATCATTTCCAAATCTAAATGGTTAGTTGGCTCATCCAAAATCAATAAATCTGGACGGTTGATTAAGATTATTGCCAATGAAAGACGTTTTTTCTGTCCTCCAGAAAGATTTTTTACTTTAAGTTTAAAATCTTCTAATTTCAGTTTGAATAAGATTTGTTTGTATTGTGTTTCAAAATCCCAAGCATTATGCTGATCCATTGCATCAAAAGCTTTTTGATATGCTTCTTCATCATTTGGGTTTTCAAGCGCTTTTTCGTAAGCTTCAATAACTTTTAAAGTTTCGTTATCCGAAGCGAAAATGCTTTCTTCAATTGTCAATTCATCCTGCAGATTGTTATCTTGAGAAAGAAAAGCCATTCTGATTCCTTTTCTCAAAACAACTTGCCCAGTATCTGGTTCGTCCAAACCATTAATAATACTCATAATAGTTGTTTTTCCAGAACCGTTTTTAGCAATAAAAGCGATTTTTTGATCTTTGTTGATTCCAAAAGAAATGTTGTCAAAAAGGACTCTTTCGCCAAATGACTTCGATATATTTTCTACAGATAAATAATTCACAAGAATAAAATTTTTTGCAAAAGTAAACTATTATCTTACGATTTGCGAATTATTTATGGAGATACAAATCGAGTGCTGGAGCTAAATCAAAATAATGAATCTGCTGTAAAACATTAATTATAGGTTTGCGAATAAGCGCTTCATTTGTCAAAAAATAATGTAATCCATCTTTAGTTGCAATTCCTTCAAGTTGGTGAAAAGGAAGTTTTAAATCGATTCTTCTCTTGTTTCCAGATAAAAAATCATCATTTTTAAAATCATAAAGAAGATAAATAAACGGTTTTCCGAGTTTGGTATAGCCACACAAAGTAATCAAATGTTTATCTTCTAAAAATGTCGCGCCAGTAACCAAACCTTTGGTGTCGAGTGTAGCTTTTAATGTGGCAATTTGATTTCCTACTTGATTGGGCAAAGTGTAAATTGAAGTTTTAGAAGATTTCCATTGTTTGGTAAATAAATATATGCTGTCTTTTAAAATGATAAAAGCCTCACAGTCAAAATCGGTTTTGTTGGGTTTTGAAGCAGATAAATCTTTTTGGTCAGCATAAGTAAAATTGATTGTTTCGATTTTGGGCTTTTCTTCTAAAAATGATTTCTTTTCAATTTTAAATATTTTTAAATCAGATCGGTTTCCTGAATAATTATTGCCAAAATCACCAATATAAATATGCGAACTGTCTTGTGCAATTTCTTCCCAATCGTTATTTATGATGTCGTTAAGAATGATTTTTCTTTTGATTTTTCCCAAAGAATCCAATCCGTAAATGGTTTGATCGTGATCATCATTATGTGTCCAGAATAAATTTTCGAAAGCGATTAATCCAGAGGTTTCTTTTATAGAATCGTTTAAGCGAATGGAATATTCTGGTTTTAGTTTTAAGTTTTTATAACTGCAACTTCCGTCATTAATTGTAGCATCAGAATTGTAATTTTCAGCCTTTGGATCGGTGCAGCCAGAAATTTGCGCATTGACAGCCGTTGTTATGGTGAGAAAGAAGAAAAAGAATTTTAGCATGATTGCAATATTAAATTTGCATACCTTAAAAGTAAAGTTTTAAATAATAGAATAAAAATAGTATTAAAAAATATAATTTAAATGTTACTTTGCAACACTAAAAACACCATTGTTTTCTATTCTTTAGAATAAAGTCAAACCCAGAATGAAGATTTTACAGAAACTGTCGCATTACCGAATCTCACGTTACTTCAAACTTTTGTTTGTTATAGTCGATGTGATACTACTTAATTTAGCAACGGTACTTTCTTCATTGGCAAGATTTGGAAGTCTAAATAAATTGCTGACAAAAGAAGAGCAGACTATTTCGCTTTTGGCAATTTTTGTCTGGATTGTTTTATTGTTTCAAAATGATTCGAACAGAAGTATTCGCGTTGAGCCAATTGAATCTATTTTATGGAGAACGATAAAAAAGATTTCTATTCATGCCGCTTTAATTTCTGTTTCAGTGGTTTATTTAAAATATGCTGATATTTCAAGACTTCGAATGGTGTATTTTTATTTGATCTTTTTCGGATTGTTGATGATTACGAGGTATTTATCGATGAAGCTTCTAAAATACATTCGAAGTAAAGGCTATAATTTTAAGACCTTTATTATTGTTGGTGCTAATGAAAGCGGCGAAAAAATCCGAAAAGTGTTAGCAAAAGATCTAACTTATGGATATAAATTTTTAGGCTTTTTTGACGAAAAACAAAGTCAGACGTCAGTTGATTCTGCAATGATTAAGGGTTCTTTTGAAAACGTAAAAAAGTTTTCGATTGACAACAAAATAGACGAAATGTACGTTGCATTACATATTGATAATATTGAGGTAATTAATGAATTGATTGAAATTTGCGAACAGAATATGATTCGTATCAAATTTATTCCGGATTTCCAGCTCTACACAAAAGCAAGCAAAGTTGAAGTAAGCTTTTATGAAAATACACCTGTACTAATGTTTCGAACAGAACCTATGGAATACGCTTCTAACAGGGTTCTGAAAAAAATCTTTGATGTTTGTTTTTCAGGTTTAGTTATTTTGCTGATTTTTCCTTGGCTTTTTCCTATAATTATGATTATCATTAAATTAGAATCTCCTGGTCCTGTTTTTTTTAAACAAGAAAGAGCGGGAAGAGATAATCATTCTTTTATGTGTTTGAAATTTAGAAGTATGCACGTAAATGTCTTAGCTGACAATAAACAAGCCGAAAAAGGAGATAGCCGAATTACTAAATTTGGAGCCTTTATCCGTAAAACAAGTATAGACGAACTTCCTCAGTTTTTCAATGTTTTTTGGGGCGATATGTCGGTAGTTGGGCCAAGACCGCACATGGTTAATTTGGCTAAAGAATATAGTGATTTAATCAGCAATTATTTAGTTCGCCAGTACGCAAAGCCTGGAATTACGGGTTGGGCGCAAGTAAACGGCTTTAGAGGTGAAACGAAAGTATTAAGTGATATGGAAAATCGTGTAGAATATGATATTTGGTATATCGAAAACTGGAGTTTTCTGCTCGATATAAAAATTGTAATAAAAACGGTAATCAATATTATTAAAGGCGAAGAAAATGCCTATTAGTCAATTCAATATCTAAAAAACTCATTATTAGAAATAATCTCTTTTAGAGCATCAATATTGTCAATTTTTACTTTTTTATCAAATGCTCTAATGTGGTTTTTGTGATGAACATCAGTTCCGCAAAAATCATACATTCCTTTCTTTAAAAGCTCATCGGCTGTATTGGCAATCTTTGAACCATAATATTCTACAGTCGCAAGCAGATTTAATTGAAAAAGACATCCCGCATCTTTCAGTTTTTTGTACTCATCAAATTTTTTATGAAAAAAAGTATAACGCTCAGGATGTGCCAAAACTGGAATGTAACCTGCAACTTGCAATTCGAAAATCGTTTTGTATAGCGTTAAAGGTGCATTGAGATAAGACATTTCAACCAGAATGTAATTATCTTTTAAAGTTAAAAGCTTTCCTTCTTTTAAGTGTTCCGTAAACCAATCGTCTATAAAATATTCAGCAGCAGATTGAATTGGTGTTTGAATATTGTTTTCTGAGAATGCGTTTTGTGTCTCTTCGAGTTTAGATTTTATAATTTCTGGAGAATTATTCCAAACATAATGATTAATGTGCGGTGTAGTAATAATTTGAGAAATGCCAATTTTTTCTAGAGATCTTGCAAGTTCAATAGAATTGGAAATAGTTTGAGCTCCGTCATCAATTCCTGGTAAAACGTGAGAATGGATATCTACAAAACTTCCGTCTAATAGATCCTTTAAGATAGGTTTAGATTTGAAAAAAGATAGCATTGGGGCAAAACTTTATAACTCAATTTTATAGACTACAAAATTAATGTAGAAATTCTAATTAGCCGTTTTAGAATTATGTTATATTTGATTTTTAGTAAAACTGTAAAAAATTATGAAAATAAAAGAGAATTTGTTCAATCAGAGAATTATTTCTATTGATGCTTTACGTGGAATTACCATTTTTGTAATGATTTTTGTAAATGAGTTGGCAAGTATTCAAAACGTTCCTCAATGGATGAAACACATGCCAGCAGATGCAGATGCAATGACTTTTGTCGATTTAGTTTTTCCTGCTTTTTTATTTATTGTCGGAATGTCCGTTCCGTTTGCATTTAATGCCAGATTACTAAAAGGAGACAGTACCAAAACTATTTGGACTCACACTTTAAAAAGAGCTTTGGCTCTTATAATCATTGGTGTTTTTATGGTCAATGCCGAATATGGTTATGATGCTACAAAAATGATAATTGCACCAGCTTTCTGGGGACTTTTAGCCTATACAATGCCAATTCCGATTTGGAATAAATACCCTAAAGATTTTCCTCTTTGGCTTAAAAATGTGTTGCAATACGGAGGAATCGTAGTTCTTGTAACACTTTACTTTCTATATATTCAGGATACTGGAGAAAGGGGAATGACTCCAAAATGGTGGGGAATTCTCGGTTTAATTGGTTGGGCGTATCTTTTTACGGTTATCTATTATTGGCTCGTTTCTGGAAATTTATGGGCAATGATTGGTTTTTTGGTTTTCTGCGTTGCTATGAATTCTCTAAACTTGACTGAAAATTCTTTTGTTCAAAATACTTCATGGCTGAGTTTTATTGCTGGTCATCTTACGCATGGCGCTTTGGTTTCAGCCGGAATTGTAATTTCACTGCTCTTCTTTGACCGAAAGATTGAAAATAAAATCAACTGGCCTGTAATTGCTTTTATCATATTGTTTTTTGCCGTTGGATTTGGTTTAAGACCTTTATTCGGAATTTCAAAAATTCAAGGAACTCCATCTTGGACAATGATTTCAGCGGGAATTTGTACTATTCTGTTTTACTTTTTGTATTGGCTTATGGAAGTTAAAAAACAAACCAAATGGAGTGAATTTTTTATGCCCGCAGCGGCAAATCCGCTTTTGATATATATTTTGCCGGGAGTAATTTATTATTTCTGCAAAATGCTTAATTTTCATATTATTCCAGGATATTTCAGAGTAGGTGTTCCAGGAATTATTTGGTCTTTGGTTTTTTCTACCATTATGCTTTTTGTAATGAAAATTTTAAACAAGTATAAGATTCAGTTGCATTTATAGTTTTATTAAAACGATTTTTTTAACGCAAAGGGCGCAAAGGATTTTTCGCAAAGTACGCTAAGAATTTGAGCGGAATATTTAAAAATATAAAAGTTCGCAAAGCTTTATTTACATAATGCTTTGCGAACTTCGCAGTTTGTAAAACTCACTTAAGAAAAAACTTTTGCGCCCTTTGCGAAAAATCCTTTGCGCTCTTTGCGTTAAAATTAAAATATCAATCTATAATTACAGACTTAATCTTCAATACAGATCCAGAAACTGGATTATAATTCACAAAATTGAATTTGCATAAATTGTGAATATTCAGAAGTTTTCCATCAGCGAGTTCATCTTGTTTAAAGTTTGACCAAGGAATTTTTATCGTTTTAAATTGATTTGGAGAAGCAGGCAAACTAATTCTCGGATGCGAGCCGCCATGCACGCATCCAGTTCCTTCAGAATTTCCTTCTCTCGCTTGCAGTTTTATAATTTGTGTTGATTGATAAGTGATTTCTACAAATTTCGATTCATTAGAAAGATTGGTCGGAATTCCATCATTGGTTTCAGATGAAGTAATCATCACATTAAGTTCAATTTCACCTTTCGGGTTGTCTTTTGCGGTTATCGTAATTATTCCTTTTTTTAAGCGAACATCATTTATTGTTTCTTCACTTTCCTTTGATGGACCAGCGATAAACCATTTGTTAGATTGTACAAGATTTTCTTTTTTTTCTTGGGCATTTGCCGAAAAGCTAACAAAACAAACAACTAAAAAACAGATAAATAATTGACGCATATTACTTTTTAAAATCAGATAATTAGAAACTCAAATGTACTTTTTTTAGCCTTTTAAAAATCTTTTTTATTCACTTAAAATTTTAAGTATAATTCTTAATTAAAATTTTAAATTTGTAAGAGTCGGTTTTTAAAATATTGTGAATGAATAGTTTAAAAAGTCTATGTATTTTCGGTGTTTTATTAATAAGTTCGTTTTGCACAGCTCAGAACGATAGTACAGCTGTGGGGAATCGAGATATCTTAGATGTTATTCATAAAATTTTTGATAAGAATGATACCATTAAAAAAGATCATCAAAAAAAGTTAGCATTTTCTTTACTTCCAGTTCCTGTCGACGTCAATTCCAGTACGGGTTTAGTGGTTTCCTTTTTAACTACATTTTATTTAGACGAAGATCACGAAAACACCAAAATGTCTCAGATTACCTTTTCGCCTTATTTTAGTTTTACCAAACAATATGTTTTTCCAATACAATCTTATGTTTATACAAGTGAGAACAAATGGAATTTTATTGGAGATTATCGCTATATGATTTATCCACAGGATACTTACGGATTAGGCGAACATGATTCTAAAGAAAAAATGTCAACACTCGATTATCAACAATGGCGTTTTTATCAATTTGTAACCAGAAAAATTGTTGGGAATTATAGGTTAGGAATGGGTTTCCTCTTAGATAATTATCAAAATATTTCGGAGCAATCTTATGTAGACGAGGAAACTGATTATGATCAATATATGAACGGAGATTACACAGATGAAACTTCATTCGGATTTGCGATTCAGGGTTTGTATGATTCACGGGAAAATATCATCAATCCAAAACAAGGATTATATGTTGAGGCCGATTTGCGTATTAATACCAGTGGAGTAGAAGGTGATAAGTGGCAATCGTTATATATAGACGCCAGAAAATATCATTCTTTCAGTAAGACCAAACATAGAGTTTGGGCTTCGAGAGCTTTTTATTGGTCTACTTTTGGAGGAAAACCGCATTATTTAGATTTGCCAAGTATTGGCTGGGATCGTGACGGAAAAACAGGACGCGGTTTTACCAAAAACAGATATCGAAGTAATGCCTTAATTTATTTTGAAACCGAATACAGAACAGATATCAGTCGAAATGGCTTTTTTGGAGCCGTGTTTTTTACCAATATTTCATCAGTTTCAAAACTGGACACTTATGAATTTAAGAAATGGAATCCTGCTGTTGGAACCGGAATTCGCATAAAATGGAACAAACGTAACGGCAGTAATCTGGCGCTAGATTACGGAATTAGTAAAAACGACTGGTCACTTCGCTTGGGGTTATCAGAAAATTTCTAACTTTCGGCCAAAATCTACAAGATCAATTATTCATGCAGTTATCGATTATTATTCTCAACTATAATGTAAGTTATTTTCTGGAACAATGCGTTTTAAGTGTTCAGGAAGCAATCACAACAATCGATGCAGAGATAATTGTGGTAGATAATAATTCATCAGATGACAGTGTTTTGATGATGAAAGAGAAATTTCCAGACGTAAAACTGATTGAAAACAAAGAGAATTTTGGTTTTCCAAAAGGAAATAATATAGGTTTTCGTGAAGCGAAAGGAAAGTACATCTGTATTTTAAATCCCGATACCGTTGTTGCCGAAGATACATTTACTAAAATTCTGGCTTTCGCCGAAAGGCAAAACAATCTCGGAATTATCGGCTGTAGACTAATTGACGGAACTGGAGAATTTCTTCCCGAAAGTAAAAGAGGAATTCCAACGCCTTGGGTCGCTTTTACAAAGATTTTTAGTTTGTATAAAATCTTTCCCAAAACAAAACTTTTCAATCAATATTATGCTCAGCATTTAAATGAAAACGAAACCGGAAAAGTTGATATTCTGGTTGGTGCTTTTATGTTTTTAGAAAAAAAACTATACGAAGATTTAAATGGTTTTGACGAAAACTGTTTTATGTACGCAGATGATATCGACTTGTCTTATCGTGCTTTACTATTACAAAAGACTAATTTTTATTTTCATGAAACAACAGTTTTACATTACAAAGGAGAAAGTACAGTAAAAGATGAAATGTACATGAAACGTTTTCAGGAAGCTATGAATTTCTTTTATCAGAAGCATTTTAAGAAATCTTGGTTTTTTAGCCTTTTTATACAAATTGGTACTTTTTTGTTTTCTATTGCGAAAATGTTTCAAGGAAAACCAAAGGATAATCCATTGCTGGAAAGCTATTTTTTATGCTCCGAAAATGAGAATTTCACTAAA
The DNA here is from genome assembly GCF_014207905.1 of Flavobacterium notoginsengisoli. GTDB lineage: Bacteria > Bacteroidota > Bacteroidia > Flavobacteriales > Flavobacteriaceae > Flavobacterium > Flavobacterium notoginsengisoli_A. Next base: position 81,916 of record NZ_JACHLB010000002.1, read on the forward strand.
AAACTGGCTTCGATTTTGGAAAATAAAGTTGGTTTTTTAGAATTCAAAGAGGAAAAAATGGTAAATTCGTGCCTTGTTTTAAAGGGTAAAAAGACAGAGATCATTTTGGATAATCACTATATTTCATTCAAAAAATGTATCGAAATCATAGAAACTCTTAAAGATAAGAAGGTTACTTTTAAAATATTTCCCAAAAAAACGGGTTTTATTATTGGAAGTAATTCCAGAAATGACAGAGGGCAAATTATAAAAATTGAGTAAAAAATTATATTAAGTGTAATTTATGTTTAAAATATTCATTAATTTCGCAATCTGAAAATCAAAAACATCTTTTAGATTAACAATATGGCAAGATTTGAATTAAAGCTTCCGAAAATGGGAGAAAGTGTCGCTGAAGCAACCATTACAAACTGGTTGAAAGAAGTTGGAGACAAAATTGAAGCTGATGAAGCTGTACTCGAAATTGCAACCGATAAAGTTGATAGCGAAGTGCCTAGCGAAGTATCAGGAATTTTAGTTGAGCAGTTGTTTGGAAAAGATGATTTGGTGCAGGTAGGACAGACTATTGCTATTATTGAAACTGAAGGCGGAGATGCGCCAGTTGTAGAAGCGGATAAAGTTGAAGAAACCGTTGCTCCTGCCGAAGCTACTGAAATTGAAAATTCAATCGAAGAAATAAAAGAGACGGTTGCTGTTTCTCAAGATTTTTCAGGTTCAGAAAAATTCTTTTCTCCATTAGTAAAAAATATTGCAAAAGAAGAAGGCGTTTCTTTGAGTGAATTAGAAAATTTATCTGGTTCAGGAAAAGACGGACGCGTGACTAAAGAAGATATTTTAAAATATATAGAAGACCGTAAATCTGGGGTTGTACAAGCTCCAAAAGCGGTTGAGGAAACTCCGAAAGTAGTTGCAGAAACGCCAAAAACTGAAGCGCCTAAAGCAGTTGAGCCAGTTGCTCAAAAAAGCCAACAGGCAGTTCCGGTTTCTGTAAATGGAGCTGACGAAATTGTCGAAATGGACAGAATGCGTAAACTGATTTCAGGATACATGACAGCTTCAGTTCAGACTTCGGCTCACGTTCAATCTTTTATAGAAGTTGATGTAACGAACATTGTAAAATGGAGAGATAAAGTAAAAACTGCTTTCGAAAAAAGAGAAGGTGAGAAGTTGACTTTTACGCCAATTATGATGGAAGCAGTTGCAAAAGCTTTGAAAGATTTTCCAGGAATGAACATTTCTGTTGATGGCGATTATATCATCAAAAAGAAAAATATCAATTTAGGAATGGCGGCGGCGTTACCAAACGGAAATTTAATTGTTCCTGTAATTAAAAATGCAGATCAGTTGAATTTGGTTGGAATGGCAAAAGCGGTTAACGATTTAGGAAATCGTGCAAAAGCTGGAAAATTAAAGCCAGACGATACGCAAGGCGGAACTTATACAGTAACAAACGTAGGTACTTTTGGAAGTGTCTTTGGAACTCCGATTATCAATCAGCCTCAAGTGGGTATTTTAGCTCTTGGAGCAATTCGTAAAGTTCCTGCGGTAATAGAAACTCCTGAGGGGGATTTTATTGGAATTCGTCAGAAAATGTTCTTGTCTCACTCTTATGATCATAGAGTAGTAGATGGAGCTTTAGGAGGAAGTTTTGTGAAAAGAGTAGCAGAATATTTAGAAGCTTTTGATGTGGATAGAGATTTCTAAATCGATTATAAAAAATTTTTCAAATCCGATTAGTGTAATACTGATCGGATTTTTTTATGTTTTGTAAGAAAAGCGTTAGATGGTAATGCCTGAAGAGGTTATTGTTGTATTTCTTAAAAGTTAAAATCGTTAAATGAAAGCTTTTTTCGACAAAAAAAATGAGAATAAAGGAGGATATTCGGCTTTAAAAATTACATTTGTAAACTTATAAAAATTAGAAATGGAATTAAAACTTAACAAACCAATTTGCTTTTTTGATCTCGAAACAACGGGAATTGATATCGGTAAAGATAGAATCGTAGAAATTTCAATATTCAAAGTTTTTCCTAACGGAAACAAAGAAAGTAAAACCTGGCTGGTTAATCCAACAATTCCAATTCCTCCGCAAACTACTGCAGTTCATGGCATAACTGATGAAAAAGTAGCAAATGAACCAACGTTTACTGAACTTGCTCCTCATATTCATAATATGATTAAAGATAGTGATTTGGGCGGTTTCAACTCAGATCGTTTTGATATTCCGCTTTTGGCAGAAGAATTGCTTCGTGCGGGAGTTGATTTTGATATGAAAAATAAAGTTTCTGTAGATGTGCAGACCATTTTTCATAAAATGGAAGAGCGTACTTTAAGTGCGGCTTTGAAATTTTACTGTGGAAAAACCCTTGATAATGCACACTCTGCAGAAGCTGATACAATGGCGACTTACGAAATTCTGAAAGCGCAATTAGATCGTTATCCTGAATTAGAAAACGATATGAAATCGTTGTCTGAATTTACAACCCGTAAAAAAATCGCAGATTTTGCTGGAATGATTGCTTTTGATAAAGATGACGAAGAAATTTTTACTTTTGGAAAACATAAAGGTGCTAAAGTGGAAAAAGTTTTAGAATCAGAGCCAGGTTATTTCAGCTGGATTCAAAATGCTGATTTTCCTTTGTATACCAAAAAAGTTTTGACAGCAATTAAATTAAGAAAATTAAATACGAAGTAAGTTATCAGTCGCAGTCTCAGTTTTCAGTTTTGACTGAGACTATTTCTGTATTTAGATAACTGCGACTGAAAACTGTGACTGAAAACTAAAAAGAATGAAAATCATTTGTGTCGGCAGGAATTATGCCAATCATATAGAAGAACTAAAGAACGAACGTCCGAGCGAGCCGGTAGTTTTTATGAAACCTGATTCTGCGGTTTTGTTGAAACAGCATCCGTTTGTTATTCCGGAGTTTTCTGAAGATGTTCATCATGAAATAGAAATTATTGTAAAGATTAATAAAGTCGGAAAGTATATCGAACCTAAATTTGCTCATAAGTATTATGATGAAATAAGTGTCGGAATCGATTTTACAGCTAGAGATTTACAAAGTAAGCTGAAAGAAAAAGGTCTTCCATGGGAAAAAGCTAAGGCATTTGACGGTTCTGCGGTAATTGGTGATTTTTTGCCAAAAACTAACTTTGTTTCTATGGAAAATCTTAATTTTGAATTGAAAACAAATGGCGAAACGGTTCAAAAAGGAAATTCTGAGATGATGCTTTGGAAGATTGATGAATTAATTTCGCACGTATCTCAGTTTTTTACATTAAAAATTGGAGATATTATTTTTACAGGAACGCCTGCTGGGGTTTCTGCTGTAAAACCAAATGATGTTTTAGAAGGCTTTTTAGAAGATAAAAAATTATTCAGAATACAAGTAAAATAATGGCTTTAAAGTACAACCTTTCGAAAGTGTATGCACTTTCAGATAACGATCCTGAATTTGTAAATCAGATTTTAACTTTATTTGTTACAGAAGTTCCGGAAGATTTAAAACAAATCAAAGAAGGAATTAAGAAAAAGGATCATAAATATGCTTATTCTTATGCGCACAAAATAAAGCCTACTTTGGATTTAATGGGGTTAAATGTAGCCTTTGAGGAAATTCTTCAAGTGGAAGCCTGGACAAAAGCTGAGGGCAAGAAAAAAGATATTATTGAAACTTTTAAGAGTATCAAAATACAAGTTAAAGAGGCAATTAAAGAGATAAAAAAAGACTTTGATTTATAAAATATAATTAAAACCCAATTCTTGTATTGAGAAAGAATTGGGTTTTGTTTTCTAATTTTGAAAAGCTACTGTTTCTGTAAAATAAGATTCAAGTGCTGAATTTTCTTCCTTTATAATAACCTGCTCAAGTCGGGTAAAATTTTCCTTAAATAAATATGAAAGCAGCAATCATAACAATTGGAGATGAAATTCTAATTGGTCAAATCGTAGATACAAATTCAGCTTTTATTGCTAAATCTTTAGATAGAATTGGAGTTGAGGTGGCAGAAATGCTGTCAATAAGCGATGACAAAAAACATATTTTAGATACTTTTTCCAATCTCCAAAATAAGGTTGACGTTGTAATAGTTACTGGTGGATTAGGTCCAACTAAAGATGATGTGACAAAAAAAACGTTCTGTGAATATTTTGACGATGAATTAGTTGTAAATCCAGAAGTTTTGGCGCATGTAACGCAATTAATTGAAGGTTTTTATAAAAGACCTATTTCTCAGTTGAATAAAGATCAGGCTTTGGTTCCTTCAACGTGTACTGTTTTGTATAACAAAGTTGGGACAGCACCAGGGATGTGGATGAAAAAAGAAAATACTGTTTTTATTTCGCTTCCGGGTGTTCCGTATGAAATGAAATATTTAGTAGAAGAAGAAATAATTCCGAAAATAGTTCGAGAATATAAACGCCCTTATATTATTCATAAAACCATTTTGACTTATGGTCAAGGAGAAAGTTTAGTGGCAGAACGTATAGAGCAATGGGAAAATAATCTTCCTGACTTTATAAAGCTAGCCTATCTGCCAAATCCTGGAAGAGTTCGTCTTCGTTTGACTGCTCGAGGAACTAATAAAGAAGAATTAGAAGAAGCTATAGAGAGCAATGTGCAATCATTGGATGCGATAATTCATGATATTATTGTAGGTTATGAAGAAAATGAAACAATTGAAACTGTAATTGGTAAATTACTTTCTAAACAAAATAAAACGATCTCAACGGCAGAAAGTTGTACAGGAGGAAGAATTGCGTCGCTTTTATCTGCTGTACCAGGATCATCTAGTTATTTTAAAGGAAGTGTTGTTTCTTATGCAACCGAAGCAAAAGTAAATGTACTTGGTGTTTCTCAAAGTTTAATTGGTCAATTTTCGGTAGTAAGTGCTGAAGTTGCATCTGCTATGGCTTTGAATGTGAAAAACTTACTTAAAACTGACTATGCATTAGCAACGACGGGTAATGCTGGTCCGTCAAAAGGCGATTCTGATGCCGAAATTGGTGCTGTTTTTATTGCTTTAGCAACGCCTAATGATGTAATTGTTGAAGAATTTAACTTCGGACAACCGCGTGAAAAAGTGATAGATAGGGCATCAGTTAAGAGTTTGGAAATACTGCAGAAAGAAATTTTAAAAATTGTGCAATAATTTTTTGCTACAATGGTTTATTTTTCTTTTCTTTGCACCCTGATTTTGAATAACGATAAAAGATAAGTATAATGTCAAGAGTTTGTGACCTTACAGGTAAAAGAGCGATGGTAGGAAATAACGTTTCTCACGCTATGAACAAAACTAAGAGAAAGTTTTCTGTAAACTTAGTTAAAAAGCGTTTTTATCTTCCAGAAGAAGATAGATGGATTACTCTTAGAGTAGCAGCATCTACGATAAAAACAATTAATAAAAATGGAATCACTGCAGTTTTGAAAAAAGCGCAGTCAGAAGGATTTATCAAATAATCTTTTCCTAAATAAATATATAGCAAGATGGCAAAGAAAGGTAATAGAATCCAAGTAATTTTAGAATGTACTGAGCACAAAACTTCTGGTGTTCCAGGAACTTCTAGATATATTACAACTAAGAACAAAAAAAATACTCCAGATAGATTAGAGATTAAAAAATTTAATCCAATCTTAAAAAGAGTAACTGTTCACAAAGAAATTAAGTAATAATTAGAGATTTTTATAAATCTCAAATGGTTTAGCCATTTCGAGTTTTATGGAAAACTTCAAATAACATTTGAATCATGGCAAAGAAAACCGTAGCATCGTTACAAACAGCTTCTAAGAGATTGTCAAAAGCCATTAAAATGGTAAAATCTCCTAAAACTGGTGCATATACATTCGTAGAATCTATTATGGCTCCTGAAGAAGTTGATGAATTCTTGAAAAAGAAATAATTACAATTACATTATATAGAAAAGCTACTTTCATTTCGGAAGTAGCTTTTTTATTACCTATATTTGTCTAAAAATTTAAAGAATCGTAACAATTGACCTTTTTTTGAAAAACAATTGCGCTTTCTTTAAAGATTTGGATTTCTTGTATGAAAATCAAGAAATCTAATAAATCTAAATAATCTACAAAAAATGAGTTTTTTTAAAAAATTATTCTCTACCGAAAAAAAAGAGACTTTAGACAAAGGTCTTGAAAAAACGAAAACTACTTTTTTCTCGAAGTTAAGCAAAGCGGTTGCCGGAAAATCTAAAGTTGATGACGATGTTTTAGATGATCTGGAAGAGGTTCTTGTGGCTTCGGATGTTGGTGTAAATACAACTTTGAAAATCATTTCAAGAATCGAAAAGCGAGTTGCTGAAGATAAATACCTAGGAACAGAAGAGTTAAATCAAATTCTCCGTGATGAAATTGGTGCTTTATTATCCGAAACAAATACAGGTGAAGCAACAGAATTTGAAATTCCGAAAGATAAAAAACCTTACGTTTTAATGGTTGTTGGAGTAAATGGAGTAGGGAAAACAACAACAATTGGTAAATTAGCTTATCAGTTTAAAAAAGCTGGACATAAAGTAGTTTTGGGAGCGGCAGATACATTTCGTGCTGCGGCTATAGACCAATTGCAAGTTTGGGCAGATCGTGTTAATGTGCCGATTGTTAGGCAGCAAATGGGAAGCGATCCTGCTTCTGTAGCATTTGATACTTTACAATCTGCTGTTGCTCAAGATGCTGATGTTGTTATTATTGATACAGCTGGACGTCTTCATAATAAAATTAATTTAATGAATGAGTTGACAAAAGTAAAACGTGTGATGCAAAAGGTAGTTGCCGATGCTCCTCACGATGTGCTTTTGGTTTTGGACGGTTCTACAGGTCAAAATGCTTTTGAACAAGCGAAACAATTTACAGCAGCAACAGAAGTGACTTCATTGGCTGTAACTAAATTAGATGGAACTGCAAAAGGGGGAGTTGTAATTGGTATTTCTGACCAATTTCAGATTCCGGTTAAATATATAGGTGTTGGTGAAGGAATTGAAGATCTACAGGTTTTTAATAAATATGAATTCGTTGACAGTTTTTTTAAATAATTTATAATGAAAAATATATCAGCTTTAACATTTTATTTTGCTAGTGTAATATCTTTTGTTCTGGCAAATGTTTTAAAGGATAAGAATCTTTCAGTATATTATATTTTATTGGTAGCTGGAATCATTTTGTTCTTTTTAGGAGTTCTTAAAAGAATTCGAACTAATAAATAATTACATAGTTTGAAAATAAATGGAGTTCAGAAAAACTAGATTTATAGTAAATCTAGTTTTTCTGAACTCCATTTTTATTGATATAAAGCATTAATTTTCTCCCACAAAGTTTTATCAAAATCGGATAAGGCAAGATTTACATTATCAGCAGCATCTCCCATTCTAATTACCACCATTTTTTTACTCGGAATTACATAAATCTTCTGGTCATTTTTTCCTAAAGCCATAAACATATCGCTTGGTCCTGTTGGAATCACGCTTCCTTGAAAGTTAAGCTGTGATTGTGGCAAATGATAGCTTGCTTTTCCGTTTAACCACCATAAATAGCCATATCCTAAATTGATATTTTGCGAAGTTGAGGTTGCTTCATTAAAGAAAGTTTCGTTTAAAATGGTTGTGTTTTCCCATTTTCCTTTATTTAGCATTAACAATCCGAAGCGAGCCATGCTTCTTGTTGTACTTGTATAAACGCTATTAACGCCAAGTTGAACCCAATTGCCGTCCATTCCGATTTTGTCTCTTAATTTGGTGTTGAAATAGTTTTCCCAAGTCTGTTTACTAGCTTTTGCTACAACATCTTGAAGTTTTACATATACATTATGGTAAGCCCATCTGGTTCCAGCATCAGCTTTGTAGATTAAGTCTTCTGGGTCTACGTTATCTGTAGTATCATCGAGACCGGATGTCATCGTTAAAAGATGTTTGCAGGTTATAAGGTTTTCTTTGGCAAGAGTTTCACTTGTCCATCCTGTTCCAATATAATCAGACACTTTACTATTGATGTTTAAAAGTCCTTCTTGCTGTGCAATTCCAGTAAGAGTAGACGTTAATGTTTTTCCTGCACTGGCCCAGTACCAGTTTGTTGTTGCAGTATGTTTGTTAAAATAATTTTCTAACACAATTCGGCCATTAACTAAAATTATAAAAGATTTAGAATTTTTGAGTTCTAAATAATCTAAAAGAGGTTGGACGGCGTTTTGATTCCATTTTAAATCAGAAATTGATTTTGTTTCCCAGCTCGTTCCTGTCAAAGGAGGGAAATACATGGTTTCATCAGGAATTGGAGTCGGATCTGTTTCAGATGAGTCTTTACTGCAGGCTATAAAAAATAGCGCTAATAAGATTGTGCAAATTGATTTGGTCATGTTTTTTGTTTTTGGTTTGGGGTTTGACCAAAAATATACAAAAAAGTTTAATCGGCTAACAAACTTATTTTTAGGTTTATAAAAAGATTATAGTGCAGTTTTATCTTTCTGCAATTTCCATTTTGTACCGTCATTATAGACAATATAATAAACAGTAACATGAATAATTTTATCTGCATCTGTTGAGAAATCTTCCCAAATTTCAGATTTAGTCTGCCCGGGTTTTATTAAGTCTATTATGTTGCCTTTAAAATTTCCTTCGCCATAAAAATAATTTCCACTTGCAGGTTCTTCAAAGGCATTTAGACAAAACCAGTTTAGTTTTATTGCTTTAATCGATTTGGAACTTAGATTTTTATAGGTTATTTTAATGTCTTTATGGTGAGAATAGCTGTTTTTTAAGAGGGTAGCGTTTAAAATTTTTATGGGAAATTCTTCTGATTTTGGAATTTTTGAGGTGATTTTTTTTGTTAGAAGCGTATCAGTTTGAATTCCTTTGCTTTCGTCTTCTATTGAATATTTTTCGGAATTAATTTGGGCTTTTTTTTCTTGTTTAGATTGGTCGCATTTTGAAAATAGAAATAGTGTGCTAAAAACTAGAAGTGCTATTTTTTTCATTTTTTAGTTGAAAATGGGAATTTTAGATTTTTTTAATTCAATTTGCCACTATGGTAATTGTGCTATAAAAATCTCGATCTTTTAAAAAGATAATTGCCTATGGAAGTTATTATGCTGTTAAAATAAGGTGTTTCTTGTTTTTTTTATTCTTGAGGATTTTGTTTTTTTAGAATGAAATAATCAATGCAAAATATTTCTTTTGATGATTATAAGGTTATCTTTGTAGTCCGAGAAAAATTTCTACATAAGGTAACAGATGGCATATTTTACACCAGATTGAGGAGGTAAACAATTGCTTAAAAATACGCACGATTTATGAAAAACACTTTTATGATTTTGGTTTTGTCGCTTTTACTTGTGAGCTGTAAACAAGAAATTAAGCCTGATGATATTAAAAAACTAAACGGCTATTGGGAAATCGAAAAAGTGGTTTTTGAAAAAGGAGAAGAGAAAGAGTATAAAATGAATGAGACTTTTGATTTTTTTCAAATTAAAGACAACAAGGGTGTTCGAACGAAAGTGATGCCACAATTTGATGGGACATTTTTGACAACAGATACTTTTGAAAATGTTTCAGTTCGATTTAAAGATGAACAGGTTTTTTTAGATTATAAAACAGATTATGCAAAATGGAGTGAAGAAATTGTTTCAATTTCTGATGAAAAGTTGGTAACTAGAAATCAGCAAAAAATTGAATATCATTATAAAAAAGCAGCACCAATAAATCTTTTAAACGATGGCGAAAAGACTAAATAACGAATCTACTATTAGCGCAGTTTTACAACAAATTATTCAAGTGAATAAGCTACAGCCAGGAATGGATCAAATTGATGTGCGTGATGCTTGGAAAAATCTTATGGGAAGTGGTGTTAATACCTACACGAAAAATGTAGTTTTAAAAGGAAGTACACTTTATGTTGAATTAGGTTCTGCAGTTTTACGCGAAGAATTGAGCCACGGAAAGTCAAAAATCGTTAAAATGATTAATGAAGAATTAGGACGAGAAGTTATTAAAGATGTAGTGCTTCGCTGATTTTAGATTTTAGATTTTAGATTTTAGATTTTAGATTTTAGATTTTAGATTTTTCGATATAAAAAAAATCCATTTCAATTGAAATGGATTTTTTTATTTGTGATCATTAAGTTCAACAATCTGAAATCTTAACTCTACAATCTAAAATTATTAGAATTGCTCTCTTCCTGCAAAGTGGAATGCGCTCTCGATAGCAGCGTTTTCGTCGCTATCAGATCCGTGAACAGCATTTTCTCCGATAGAAGTAGCATATGCTTTACGAATAGTTCCTTCAGCAGCTTCTGCTGGGTTTGTAGCTCCAATTAAAGTTCTGAAATCTTCTACTGCGTTATCTTTCTCTAAAATAGCAGCAACAATTGGTCCACGAGACATGAATTCAACTAATTCTCCGTAGAAAGGTCTTTCTGCGTGAACTGCGTAGAATGCTTTTGCATCTGCTACAGTTAATTGAGTTAATTTTAATGAAACGATTTTGAAACCACCATTAGTAATCATTGCTAAGATGTTCCCGATGTGTCCGTTTGCAACAGCATCTGGTTTAATCATTGTAAAAGTTCTATTTGTTGCCATTTTGTATTTTATTAAATTTTGTGCAAAAGTATACTTTTTTTATCAATTGATTTTAATAAATTCTTAATTAAAATGTATTCAAATGCTGTTTTGAGCAAGAAATGTTTTTTATGGAAACCATATAAGTGATATAAGTTCATTTTAGAACGCTGTAAAGTTTATTTGGGATTTCTGCGCAAAGCTTTTAAATGAACTTATATCACTTATATGGTGAAATTTTTAAACTTTGAAAATCAGTTTGTTTCGGTAGAAGATCCATAGTATAAAAGACCAGATTGCGACATAAGTTAATGCTCCAGCCAAAGAAGCTGTCATTGGATTAGAAAATAAAGGCGCAATTCCGAAACGGTATAAATAATCTAATAAATTGGTTTGTTCTTCTGGATTTGAAGGATTCTGAAAACGGATCATCACCAAAGCCTGCGGAATAATCTGAGATGCAAAGAAAACAATCATCGGATTTACTCCCCAAATTATAAACAGTTTAAAACCTTTTTGGTATTCTTTAATGTCAATTAAATAATATAAACCTGTTAAGCACACAGTTGCCAGTCCTGTTGTGTACAAAACATAACTGCTTGTCCAGATAGATTTGTTTATCGGGAAAACTAAATCCCAGATTAATCCAAGAAAAAGAAGTACAGTTCCAATTCTTCCCATTGTCAACGCTTTTTGGACTTTGCTAGCATTCAATAATAAAATTTGCCCTATAAATAATCCAATTATTCCATTTACTATTGAAGGCAAAGTACTTAATATTCCTTCTGGATCCCAAGTTTTGGTTTCGTGATACATATGTCCTTTTAGTAGAACGCTATCAACCCATGCAACTAAATTGGTTCCTCTTTCTAGATTTGCTTCACCAACTCCGGGAACTGGAATTAAAGTCATTATTGCCCAATATCCTAGAAGTAAAACAATTCCTGTAATGATTTGTGTTTTTCGAGATGTTTTTAAATATAAAAGAGAAACTACAAAATAAACAACTGCAATACGTTGTAAAACACCTGGAAGTCTTACGTCTTGATAGTTTTCAAAACCTCCATAAGCTAAAATTAGATAAATTAAAAGTATTCCGACAGCGAATATACTTTTTAATCGATTGCTGAAATTTCCCATCAAAGCATAACCAACCGCAATAGTAATGGCTAAACGGCCAATGAGAAGAGGAATTCCTTCTAAACCAAATAATTGAATTTTGTCAAAGAAATTAAAGAATATTCCGAGACAAAGCATTCTTAAAGAACGAATTAGAATTTTATTAAATGTAGTACTATCGTAAACTTTCTCAGGCATTGCCAGCGGAACAGCAACTCCCATTATAAAAACAAAAAAAGGAAATACTAGATCTGTTGGCGTGCATCCGTTCCAGTGTGCGTGCAAAAGCGGTGGATAAACATTTCCCCAGTCACCGGGATTGTTTACAATAGTCATCAATAGAATTGTCAGTCCGCGAAAGACATCTAGCGAAATTAGGCGTTCTCTTACCATTTGGTTAGTTAGTTAATAGGTTATAAAATATAATTCTATTTGGTTTGAGAGAGTGATAATCTCGGAAATGAGCTGGTTATTTGTTCCTAAATTATCGCTTTTGAATTTCTAAAGATAATTATTTTAGATTATTATGATGTCAAAATTTTGTTCTAAAGGTTTTAATTTTTGAATTAAAAGAGGGATTAACTGTTCTCCTTTTTCTAAATAAAACTCAGAAAAATTGGTTTGACGTTCCTGAAGTCCATAATTTGGAAACAATTCGCATTGCAAATCTGTAACGCGCTGTAATTGATCTTGTAATTTTCTTTTTTGAGCTTTTAATAAACGTTTTTCTAAATTTTCTAAACCTTTCTTTTGTTTTACTTCTTGCGCTTTTACAGTTCCAGAAAAAGATTTATCTGTTTTTTCTGCCAATTCAAAAAGATAAGCAAATTGTTTTTCAAGAGCTTCTTTTTGAGCGGTTAAATCAATTGGGAAAGGAGATAGTTTATGGGTAATTTCATTAATTAGATTTTCCGATTTACTAAATAAATCTTTCCATGATAAATTTAAATTATCTGCTTTTTTAACTTGTTTTTCTGTTGCTAGAAGTACGGAGTTTCGAACCAATAAAATCGGGAAAGTAATGTTTACTGCATCAAAGAAACCTTTCAGTTCTAACCAATAAGCAATTTCTCCACCTCCGCCAATGTAGCAAAGATTTGGTAAAATAATTTCCTGATACAATGGACGCATAATCACGTTCGGACTGAATTTTTCAGGATTACTTTCTAGTAGTTTAAAAATTTCTTCTTTAGAAAATGAGATTTTGGTATTGTTAACTACATATTTGTCGTTTTCAAAAATGATTCTTTCTCGCAATTTATCTTCAATATAAAAAAGATTAATCTCACGTGGATTGACCTGAACATTATAATTTTCAAGTTTATCAATTGATTTTTGAACCGTTTTGAATGAAGTTTGATTTTCTAATTCTTCTTTGACAAATGGAATAAAAGCACGTTTTAAATCAACACTATCTGCATCTAGAATTACTAAACCATAATTTGAAAATAAACTATTGGCTAAAAAACGAGTCGCATCAGCAAGATTTTCGTGTTTTAAATAAGCTTCTTCAAAAAGTTTTTTAAGTGTATTGGCATTAGTGCTTGAACCTAATTCTTTAGAATAAACTTCAAACAAATCATCTAATCCATTTGTAGAAAGTCTTCCTACAGGTCCAGTACTTTCGGCATTCCAACGAATTTTTTTTCCTTTAAAATTAAAATAATTAATTTCTTCAAAATCATGATCTTCAGTTGCCATCCAGTAAACAGGAACGAAATTGTATGAAGGATATTTTGATTTTAATTCTTTAGTTAAATTAATCGTAGAAATAATTTTATATAGAAAATACAGTGGTCCGCTAAAAAGATTTAATTGGTGTCCTGTAGTAATTGTAAAAGTATTTTCGAGTGCTAAAAGCGTGATATTTTGTTTAGTAGCATCTGATATTTCAATATTTTGATATTGCTTTTGCAAAGCTTCAACCAATGCAGTACGGTTATTGTTATCAAAATTAACTGCTTTTTCGGCAATTTGTTTTTCGAAATTTTCTAGAGTTGGAAAATTATTGTACAGCGGTTTTAATTCTTCCTTTTCATCTAAATAATCTTGCATTAGTTTAGAAAAATATCCAGAAGATTGAAAGCTGATACAGTCGGTAGGCATAATTTTAAATTTATTTTTGACAGCTGTAAATTTAATGAAAATATACAGTTAAAAACGCTATTAACAATTGCTTAAGAATTGATATTTTCATTTTTGTTTTAAAGTTCCGATAATCAGGTTTTTATTTTTGGTTTCAATTACTGTTTTTAAAATGGAAAACTTATGAAATTTGTTAAAAAACACTAAGTGTTTTAAAACTAGTTCTTGTAAATATGAATTATTAATAATGAAACTATATTTTTGTAAGCAAAAAAAAAGTTATATCTATTTTACATGAAAACTAACCCAAATAAAAAGAACTCTCTAAAACATGTTCTTTTTGGAAGCCTTATTGGTACCACAATCGAATTTTTTGATTTTTATATTTATGCCAACGCCGCGGTCTTGGTTTTTCCTCAATTATTTTTTCCAAGTTCAGATTCGACAATGGCAACTCTGGAATCTTTAGCTACTTTTTCTATTGCTTTTCTGTCACGCCCTTTAGGTTCGGCATTTTTTGGACATTATGGAGATAAAATTGGCCGTAAATTTACTTTAGTTGCCGCTTTACTTACAATGGGAATTTCGACAGTTACAATCGGATTTTTACCAAGTTATGAAAGTATCGGTGTTGCTGCGCCTTTATTATTAATGCTTTGTCGATTCGGACAAGGTGTTGGTCTGGGAGGAGAATGGGGTGGAGCCGTTTTATTGGCAATCGAGAACGCACCGCCAAATAAACGCGCTTGGTATGGAATGTTTCCACAATTGGGAGCTCCAATCGGATTATTGCTTTCAGGAGGAACGTTCTTGTTATTAACCGATTCTATGAGCAATGAAGATTTTATGAATTACGGTTGGAGAATTCCTTTTATTGCAAGTGCGCTTTTGGTAATTGTTGGTTTTTATATTAGAACAAAAATTACAGAAACGCCTTCATTTGAAAATTCTAAAAAAGAACAGGAAGAAGTAAAAGTTCCTTTTTTAGAATTGGTGAAATCGTACAAAAATCAGTTGATCTTCGGAACATTTGCTGCCATTACTACATTTTTGGTTTTTTATTTAATGACAGTATTTACTTTAAGCTGGGCAACTTCAGATTTAGGAATTGTAAAAAGAGACGGATTGTTAATTCAGTTGTTTTCGGTATTGTTTTTTGCACTTTTTATCCCTGTTTCTGCTGTAGTTGCCGATAAAATTGGACGCCGTAAAATGCTTATTTTGGCAACAGCAGCAATTGCTATTTTCGGATTTTTCTTTTCATACTTCTTGAGCTCAGGAAATATAGTTTTAGTTACGATTTTCGCTTGTATCGGAATGTCTTTAATGGGATTTACTTATGGACCATTAGGAACTTTTCTATCCGAATTGTTCCCAACTACAGTTCGTTATTCTGGAGCTTCATTAACATTCAATATGGCAGGGATTCTTGGAGCAGCTTTTGCACCGATGATTGCAATTTGGTTGGCAAAAACCTATGATGTCAGTTATGTAGGTTTTTATTTAGTTACAGCCGCACTGATATCTTTAATATCATTTTTGGTGATTAGTAAAGATGAGCATAAATTTTAGATAAAAGAAATATTAAGAATTATAAAAGTCCGCAAGTTAAATACTTTGCGGACTTTTATTTTTTTATCTTTTTAAAGTAAAATGCCCTCTAAATTCTGTTCCATTAATTCTTGTTACAGTAAACCAATAATCTGTCGCAGGTTGCAGGTGACCGATAAAAGTCCCATCCCAAGCTGTATTTGGAGCCAATTCTTTAAGTAATTTTCCATAACGGTTAAATATTCTGATCGATGAATTTGGAGCCAAATAAGAAGGATTAATGGTCCAAGTATCATTAAAACCATCTTCATTTGGAGTAAAGAATTTTGGATAAGGAAGTTCGTCAACTAAATTGATACAATTTTGATCAATTGTCGCGAGAATATTTATAGTTACAGGAACTCTGTCACTTTCACAATTACTAATGGTTTGAGAAGCGTAATATGTTACTCCGTCTTCCAATGAAGTTGATTCAAATAAATTATTTGTGGATGAAGAACTTTCATACCATTTAATATTTTGTCCGATAATATCAATGTCACTGATTTTGGCATTTTTTTGAATGCAAAATTGTTGCGGAGAGTCAGAACTCGGAATTTGAGTGTCTTGTATTTTGACAGTAATGGCTAATCTTTCGCTTTCGCAATTGTTTAAAGTTTGAGAGACATAATAAACAGCATTTTGCAATAAAGTCGTTTCAGACAACAGATTCCCATTCAGAGCCGAATCATACCATTTTAAAGCAGTTCCGTTTATATTAAGATCTTCAATAATAGCAATTTCATCAATACAAAATTGCTGATTGTTATTTCCTGTTGGCAAAGGTGTATCGTAAACATGAACCAAAATTGGCGTCCTGTCACTTTCGCATCCAACAGTTTGAGATGCATAATAGGTTTTGTTGTTTTCTAACAGAGTGGTATTGGGTAATGTTGATGCAGACATCATGGTATCAAACCATTTGATGTTTTGTCCCATTATTTGAATGTCATTAAGGGTTTTGTTTTCTTTTTTACAAAACGACTGCTCTGGAGCTCCCGATGGAACAGAAGGTGTATTGACAATTGAAACAGTAACTCCAAATCTTGGACTTTCACAATTGTTTTCTGTTTGTGAAGCATAATAGGTTTTTCCATTTTCAAGAGTTGTTGTCTCTGATAGTAAAGAACCATTGGTTAATGCATCGTACCATTTTATTGAAGTTCCTGTTATTTCAATATTTGAAATAGTCAAATTTTGCCCTGTACAAAAAGATTGATTTATGTTTCCTGTTGGTTCAGAAGTATTTTGAATTACAACATTAATTTTCTTTACATTATCACAAATATCAGTTCCCAAAATTGTGCAGGAATATTCTCCGCTATTGATTGCTGAGGTATTTGGTATATTTGGATTTTGCAAATTGGAGGTAAAACCATTTGGTCCTGTCCATAAATAACTCGTTCCTCCAGATGCTTTAAGCTCTAATGTTTCGCCAATACAAATTGGAGAATTACTTAATGCTGATGGGGTTAAAGATTGTTGCAAATCTTGAAATTTGATTAAAAAACCTGATGGACTACCATTAGGGACTTCAATGAAAGCTCCTGGACTTGCGATATCATAATCAGCAAAACCGCTAAAAACACTCCCTGTTACAAAAATATTACTTGTGCCTTCACTTATGATAATAGGATCTCTGACGACGTTTGTTGTTCCAAAATAAGTTCCCCAAGTTTTTCTGCAATTTCCATCCAATTTCAGTATAAAACCAGAAAATGATCTATTTACGGGATTATAAGCATTTGAGCATGCAATTTCAAACCCATAAGTGGATATTCCTGTGACAAAAACTTCGCTATCATTTTTCGGATAAATTGAAGTTGCATCTCCTTGACAGTAACTTAACCATGCTAATTTCTGTGTGTTCAAATTGAATTTAGCAAAATAACTGCTTCTAGAAGATTTCATTGTAGGTTCAAATGTATCAGGTGTCGAAATATTATTGTTTTCAGTTTTACCTGTTATGTATAAATTATCACCATAAATTTTACAAGTATATATCCAATCACTTTTTATACCTCCAAAATAAGTACTCCAAATACGTTGGCCATTAGGGTCAAATTTTACAATCATTCCATCTCCTGCAGAAGCTAAATCTCCTACATGATAAGAAGGTTGATAAGAATTAGCCGTGGCTATATTGTTTTCGCTTAATGTGTATCCGACTAAAATAATGTTGCCATCTTTATCAATAGCTGAATCTTCAAAAGAATCATCTTTATCCCCTCCAAAATAAGTTCCCCAAATTCTATTGCCATTACGGTCAAATTTTGCTAAAAATCCGTCAAAGCGATTGTTGTCTATTCTTGTTTCTTTGAATGAGTTAGGAGTCGAAATAAATTCATCGCTTGTTGTAGCGCCCGAAAGATAAATATTATTTTGTTGGTCAACTGAGACGCTGTTAGCAAAAGTCAATCCGTTATCATTTCCATAATAGGTTGCCCATTGTCTAACCCCGTTTGAATTTAGTTTGCCTAAAAACATTTCAGAATAAGAGCCTGATTTATTTTCCTTAAAAGAACCAATAGTCGAAATATTATTTAAACTGTTGGTGTTTCCACAAAAAACTAAATCTTTATTTTGAGATACTTTTATCGATTTAATATTATCGTCATAGTTTCCTCCGTAATAGGTCGCCCAAATTCTGTTTCCGTTAGCATCAAATTTGGCAATGTAGCCATCCCAGGTAATGTAGCCTGGATACTTGGTAAAGCTTGCAGATGATTGATGGGAACCCAAAGTAGCAATAGTAGAAACGCTGGCGGTTTTACCTCCAAAATAGATATTGCCTAGATCATCTTTATCGAGTGTGTTAGATTCTGTCCAATCCTGTCCGCCATAAAAAGTTCCCCAAAGTCTTGTCGGAACAGGATCAATTACAACTGTTTTCCCACGCAAAAAATTGGCTGAGCGAAATCCATAAATATCTTTTTTAATTTTTCTGTATCCAACAAGAATCTCTTTTTTATGACCTTTTTCTTCAATCCAGCTCGCGGGAAGCGTTTCTTCCATTTTTCCAAAGCGAACATTCATTTGGATTTTATTATTGACCAAATTAGTTTCTGCACCGTTAAATTTTAACTGGATATCTGAAATATTTCCTTTTGGATGAATTACAAAATTATATTCAACGGTCTTTTTGGGATCATCAGGAATTGTAAAAACAACATCGATATTCGGATAAATATTTTTATAGGTAATTTGTTTGTATTGATGAACTCCAATAATTCCTTCAGGTTTATTTGGAATATTATAATAGTTATCAAAATCGGTTGATTTCTGTTCCGTAATTAATTCAACTTTAGAATTAGAATTTAAAAAGTCAATATCTATTCTATGAAAAATATATTCTAAATTAGATTCTTCTTTTCCTTCATCGTCTTTTTCAGGAATTGCATAAGGAATCTTTTTTGTTGTTGATGAGCAAACAACTGGAGTCTTTTTTACTTCATAAACATCATAAGAAAAACCATTCTTTTTTAGTTGAACACCCAAACCGTTAGTATTCAGTAAATATTTTACAGCAGTATTAGGTTTTCCATTTTGATCGATAATTTGTCCTTTATTCTCTTTAAAACCAATTGATTGTGTTTTATTTTGAGAGAATAATGGAATTGTAATTAATAGGAAAAGAAAAAGTAATTTATGTTTCATTTGAATAATTTGGTCGGTGACAAATGTAATTAAATGTTTACAATTTCAAATCAAAAAATGAAATGCGAAAAAGTCCCTAATAACCTGTATTTTTGCAAAAAAATAATTCCCTTTTGAAAACAAAACTTTTTGTAATTACGCCTCCATTTACGCAACTGAATACCCCGTATCCAGCAACAGCTTATATAAAAGGTTTTCTAAACACCAAAAATATCGAATCGGTTCAGGCTGATTTGGGTATCGATGTGATTTTAGAATTGTTTTCGAAAAAAGGATTAGAAAGTTTGTTTCAGGTTTCAGGTTTCAAGTTTGATATTGTTGGAAACGAAATCTCCGATAATTCTAAACGTATTTTTGCTTTACAAGACGAATACATCAAAACGATTGATTCTGTAATTCAGTTTTTGCAGGGAAAAAATCCAACTTTGGCTTTACAGATTTGTCAGGAAGATTTTCTGCCTGAGGCTTCTCGTTTTGCACAGTTAGAAGAATTGGATTGGGCTTTTGGAACAATGGGAACGCAAGATAAAGCAAAACATTTAGCTACTTTATATCTCGAAGATATTTCAGATTTTATTGTAGAATGTGTCGATGAGAATTTCGGCTTCAGCCGCTATGCAGAACGTTTAGGACGAAGCGCTAATTCTTTTGACGAATTATATAACGAACTTCAAAAAGAACCAACTTACATCGATTCAATTTTAATTTCACTTTTGAAAGAAAAAATTGAAACGGTAAAACCAACCTTGTTTTTAATTTCTGTTCCGTTTCCAGGAAATTTATATAGTGCATTTCGAGCAGCACAATGGGTAAAACAAAACCATCCTGAAATAAAAATATCAATGGGTGGAGGTTTTCCAAATACCGAATTGCGCTCGCTTTCAGATAAACGTGTTTTTGAATTTTTCGATTTTATCACTTTGGATGATGGCGAAGTTCCAATTGAAGAACTTGTTGATAATTTGTCATCCCGAGCGGAGTCGAGGGACGAGAAGCGTTATAAAAGAACTTTTCTTTTAGAAAATGGAGAAGTGGTCTATAAAAATAATTCTCTAAAACATGATTATAAACAATCTCAGGTTGGAACGCCCGATTATTCCGATCTGCCTTTGGATAAATATATTTCAGTTATCGAAATTGTAAATCCGATGCATAGAATGTGGAGTGACGGCCGTTGGAATAAACTGACAATGGCGCACGGTTGTTATTGGGGAAAATGTACTTTCTGCGATATTTCTTTAGATTACATAAAAGTTTATGAACCCGTTGCGGCAAGCTTGCTTTGCGATCGAATAGAAGAATTAATTGAAAAAACAGGTCAAAACGGATTCCATTTTGTTGATGAAGCTGCGCCACCAGCCTTAATGCGTGCTTTAGCGCTTGAAATCTTAAAAAGAAAACTGGCAGTGACATGGTGGACCAATATTCGTTTCGAAAAAAGTTTTTCTAAAGATTTGTGTTTGCTCTTAAAAGCTTCTGGCTGTATTGCCGTTTCAGGCGGTTTAGAAGTTGCTTCGGATCGATTATTGAAATTAATTGATAAAGGAGTTACGGTTGAACAAGTTGCAAAAGTGACTCGAAATTTCACTGAAGCCGGAATTATGGTTCATGCGTATTTAATGTACGGATATCCAACACAGACGATACAAGAAACAGTTGATAGTCTGGAAATGGTTCGTCAGTTGTTTGAAGCGGGAGTTTTACAATCAGGTTTTTGGCATCAGTTTGCTTTGACGGCACATAGTCCGGTTGGTTTATATCCGGAACAATTTGGTGTTACCAAGAAAACAGAAACAATTGGAGCATTTGCTAATAATGACATTGAATATACTGATGCAACAGGAATCAATCACGATAAATTTAGCTTTGGCTTAAAAAAATCGCTTTTCAATTTTATGCACGGAATTTGTTTTGATTACGAACTCCAAGAATGGTTCGATTTTAAAATTCCGAAAACAAAAATTCATCCCGATTTTATTTTTAATGCCTTAGAGGAACAAAACGATTTTAATACAAAACCAAATGCAAAAGTAGTTTGGCTTGGCGGAAAACCTTCATCAGAACTTTTTACAAAATCAAAAAAAGGAAGAAGCTGGGAAATGATGGCTTTGACTTTTCATGATAAAAAAGAAAGTTTCGATATCCAAACTAGCAAAGAAGAAGGAGAATGGCTGATTTCGATTTTGTCAAAAATAGCTGTTTCTGGTTCTAAAAATTATACTTTCCAAGAAATAAAAAATGACTTCGAATCTGAATTAGAAGATTTCGAATTGTTTTGGTATTCAAAGCCTGTAAATACTTTACGCGAATTCGGATTATTGGTGCTTTAAATCAATATTCCAAACATTCTCCATCATTCGGAATAGCCGTTTTGTTTAAAAGTCCATGATCTGCAAGTGCAGTTCTCAATTGCAGTCTTGTTGTCGGACAATGATTTAAAGCTTCTAAATGATTTGCAATTACTTTTCCTGGAGCAAGCGTGACGAATTTTAAAATATCGTCCATTCGCATTAATAAAGGCTGTCCGAAATCTAATCTAGCGGTGCCACAAGCTACAGTAGAAATATCTGGTTTAAGTTGTGTCAGAACTTTTTCTACATCTTCGGTAAAAATTGTATCAGAACTGATGTAGATCGATTTTTCATTGGCTAATTCGATAAGAAAACCCATTACATTTCCCATTAATTTTGCAACAAAACCATAACCATGAATTGCAGGAATTCCAGTTATTTTTCCATCCAAAAATAATTGAGGTTGCCAATATTCTAAAGTTTGAATCACACTTAATCCTCTTTGTACAAGAGCTTTTTCGTCTTTAGAACTGCAAATTACGGGAATGCTTTTTCTTCTCAAAAAAACCTCGCCCGCCTTATCTATATGATCTGGATGCAAATGCGTAATTAAGCAATGTGTGACTTTGCTCAAAATTTCACGACTGTTTTTAGGCAGTGCTACCAGCGGATTTCTTTTCGGTTTATATCTGAAAATTGTAAAAGGCGGAATTGTTTTCCTTTTACCTAACATTGGGTCAATTAAAATGACATGCTTTTCTGTTTCAATCACCAAAGTGGCATTTCGCAAATGATGTAATTTCATATCGAGGAAAATTAGATATTAAAAATACAAAGTTTTTCGAAAAATTGTTTACAGATTTTTCTTTATTTTTAACAGAATTGTGATTTACCCAATAGAAAACCTAAATCCAATTCCGTGTAGGTTTTCTATCGAAATTCCATCTTCGTTGGCTAAGATTTTACGCAGACGCGAAATAAAAACATCGAGACTTCTTCCCATAAAATAATCATCTGTGCCCCATAAAGAGGTTAAGATTTGTTCGCGCTTTAGAACAGAATTTTTGTGATCTAGAAATAACTTCAATAATTCAGCTTCGCGTTGTGTAAGTCCGACTTTTTCTTCATCATTAAAAAGAATAAAATTTTTAGTGTCAAACTGATATTTTCCGACTTCGTAAATGGTTTTTACCGCTGGAATATTTTTCTGCGAACGTTTTAAGAAAATTTCAATCTTCAATAATAATTCTTCAATGCTGAAAGGTTTAACCAAATAGTCATCTGCTCCAAGTCGTAAGCCTTTAATTCTGTCTTCCTTTAAAGTTTTAGCCGAAAGGAAAATAATCGGAACATCAAGATCGATTTTTCGAACAGCTTCAGCCAAATCAAAACCGTCCATTTTGGGCATCATAATATCAAAAATGCAAATGTCGAATTCTTCTTCTTCAAAAATTTTTAAAGCAGATTTTCCATCAGAACAATGCGTTACGTCATAATTATTTTGCTCCAAATTGTCTTTGGTTAAAAACGCAAGGGTTTCATCGTCTTCGGCATAAAGTATTTTGAAATTTCTCATTTTTTATAAGGAATAGATAAAGTTATGGTAACGCCTTTTTCTGTGTTATTTTCGGCTTTTATTTTCCAGCTCTGAAGACTGCAGATTTCTTTTACATAATACAAACCAAGACCAAATCCGTTTACTTCATTGCTTTTTTCGTTTTGAACTCTGTAAAACTTATCAAAGATAAAAGATATTTTTTTAGGATTAATGCCAATTCCGTTATCATTAAACTCTAGTTTTAAACAATTATTTTCTTCCTTAATAGTGATTTTTATTTCAGGTTTTTCATTGCAATATTTTACTGCATTGTCCAATAAATTATAAACCAGATTACCAAAATGGAAAGCATCTGTATCAATTAAATATTGAGTTGATGCCGTTTCTATAGAAAGAGTAGCTTCAGGATATTTTAGTTTGATATTTTCTATAGCTTCTTCAATAATCGGAACAATCAAAAGACTTTCTTTTTTAAGTTCCAAAGGGGTATAATCTGATTTAGCAATGTTTAGAATTTTTTCAATATGACTATTCAGTTTATTTCCTTGATTGATGATAATATCGGTATAGGTATGAAGTTTTTTGTCCTCTTTAATAGGTTTTTGTTCAATCAGATATTTTGATGCAATAAGAATCGATGCCAAAGGTGTTTTAAATTCATGCGTCATATTATTGATAAAATCACGCTGTAATTCGGAATATTTTTTTTGCTGTAAAAGTTTAAAAATAGAATAAACGTAAATCAGTAAAATTAAAATCAAAGCTGTCGAAAGGATAAACCAGAATCGCATCGAACTAAATAAATAAGTAGTTTCGTTCGGAAAACGCACAGCGAAATAATATACCAGATTTTTATGCTTTGGGAAATAAACAGTCTTTTTGCATTCTGATTTTTTCTTTGTCAACGTAATATAATCACCATAAATCATTTCGTCGCTTTGGCAATTGTACATCGCGTATTCGAAATCTGTAGTGATGTTCATTTTTTTGAATTCTGTTTTTAGATAGAATTCTAAAATTTCAGGTTCAAATTCATTATCAACATTTACAATATAATAGTCGTTGGCAATTTTCTGCACTGGATTTTGTACAGGAAGTTCGTGATTGGTTCCTTCGTACAATTTTTTCGCCACTTCCAATAAAGCAATATGTGCCTTCTGACTTAGTTTTTTTTGTTCAATCGTAAAAGCCTCTTTTGTCCATAGCAATTGCGCCACCAAAATACTAATGATGGCTACCAATCCTAAGAGAATGATGCTGTTGAGTTTATTAATTTTCAAGAATAAGCAATTTTGAGAGTGTAATATTAATCAATTTTAGCCTAAAAACAGGCGGTTAACAAGTCATTAACAAACGTTTGAAAGCAGTTAACAGCGATTTTATTTTGTCTGAATTACCTTTGTAATATCAAGTTGAACTATAAACCATTTTAAATATAACTGTTATGAAAATGATCAAAATTTCGATGTTAGCTTTAGCTCTTGGCTTAATGTCTTTTTCGGCAATTGCTCCAGTAAAATCTTTAGTTTCTGAAACTGCAATTTCAGCAACTACAGCTTCTACAATTGTTTGGAAAGCAGAAACTATTGATGTTGGACAAATTCCGCAAGGAACTCCAAAAGCAATTGTTTACGAATTTAAAAACACTGGAAAAACTGCCGTAGTTATTACAAACGTACAAGGATCTTGCGGATGTACAGCTACAGATTACACAAAAGAACCAATTCAGCCAGGTAAATCTGCAAAAGTTACTGCAACTTACAATGCTGCAAACAAAGGTGCTTTTACAAAAACAGTTACTGTAACAACTAGTGCAGAAACTACACCAAAAATCCTTACTTTAAAAGGTACGGTTATTTAAAAATTTTAATAGGTTGGTTATATGGCGAAAGCTCTAAACAAGAAATTGTTTGGAGCTTTTTACTTTTTAAAGCTTCTGAAACAGATAAAAATAGCAACATTAATATTCATTCAAGAGCATTTTTAATTAATAGATTTTTTTTTACTTTTAATAAAAAATCCTACTTATGAAAATTTGGTATACGCCCTTTATAGCAGTTATTTTTTTGATGATTTTTTCGTGTAATTCGAAAGCGGATAAAAAGGAAGAAAATGCAATTAAAAAAGTGGAGAAGATTCCAGAATTGAAACTTACAATCGATACAACTCGTATCGCAAAGTTTTATGAAAGTTATCCGAAATTAGTAAAATACAAGACTGATGTAATTTCTTTATATCAGAAGAATAAATCGACTCAACTTTGGCAGGATAATAAAGGAGTTGTCGAATTCGGAAATACTTTATTCAATCAATACAAAAATTTAGATCAAGAAGGACTAAAAGCCAATTATCCTTATAAAGAAGAGTTAAATGCCGTTTTTGAAAATAATCCGACTCAAAAACTGTCTAAAGAAGATACCGATTTACTGCTTTCTAATTTGTATTACTATTATGCAGAGAAAGTCTACGCAGGTTTTGACGAAAAAACAAGTATTTCGATGGAATGGCTTTTGCCTAGAAAAAAGTTCAATTATCAAGTGCTATCTGATTCTATTTTTAAGAAATCAACCATTTTGGATGATAAGAAAAAAAAGATGTTCAGTCAGTATTACAAGCTTCGTGATGCTTTAAAAGAATATCGAGAAATAGAGAAAAATGGTGGTTGGAAAACAATAGAAACGGGAGAAGATTATAAAAGTCTAAAAGTTGGTGATTCCTCAGATGTTGTTGCTCAAATTAGAGAAAGGCTTTTTGCTACTAAAGATTTGAAAGAAGACACAAAAAGCGCTGTCTGCGATACGATTTTGATGAAAGCCATGAAAAACTACGAATTGCGTCATGGTTATACTCCAAAAAATATCATTTTAAAAGAACATATTACTGATTTAAATATTCCAGTTTCAGATCGAATCAAAACCATTATTGCCAATATGGAGCGCTGTCGTTGGATTGATCCCGAATTAGAAAAAGGTCAGAAATACATCGAAGTTAATATTCCAGAATTTAAATTGTATATAATTGAAGATGGAAAAATTGCTTTTACATCGGCAGTTGTAGTCGGAAAAGCGATGACAAAAACGGTGATTTTTAGCGGAATGATGAGCAATATTGTTTTTAGTCCGTATTGGAATGTTCCGCCGAGTATTATAAAATCGGAAATAAAACCCGGAATGGCTAGAGATAAAAACTATCTAAAAAAGAAAAACTTAGAATGGAATAATGGTTCTGTTCGTCAGCTTCCGGGAAAAAATAATTCTTTGGGATTGGTAAAGTTTTTATTCCCAAATTCAAGCAATATTTATCTGCATGATACGCCTTCAAAAAGTTTGTTTGAAAGAGAAAGCAGAGCTTTCAGCCACGGTTGCGTACGTGTAGCAAAACCAAGAGAATTAGCAATTGAATTGTTAAAAGTTGACCCACAATGGAATCCTGCCAGAATTGATAAAGCAATGCACGCCGGAAAAGAAAGCTGGTATACTTTGAAGAAAAAAGTTCCGGTTTATATTGGTTATTTTACCGCTTGGGTAGATCGCGAAGGAAATTTGAATTTCTATAAAGATATTTACGGAAGAGATGAAAGTTTGATCAAATTATTGACAGAGGAATAAAAGTTGATTTCACGCAGATTTGAAAAGATTTAAGCAGATGTTCGCAGATTTTTTATTGCAGTTAGTAAAAAGATCTAATTGAATCTGCTCTAATCTGTAAAATCTGCGTGAAAAAATAATAATAAAACTATTTAGCCAAAACATCAACACATTTATAAAAGCGTTTGGTATAATGTTCTGTATCAAGTGCAGTTATAGTGACTTGCTGTGCTTTTCCTGACGAAGCATGAATAAATTTGGACTGCATTCCGTTGGCCTCACAAATAATCCCGACGTGGCCGACAATATTTCTGTTTTTATATCCATAAAAAACTAAAACATCACCCACTTTAAATTCTTCTGGTTTTAAAGCCTTTCCTAAATTTTTATATCCGTTGGAACTTCTTGGCAAAGTCACTCCGAAATTGCTGAAAACGTAACTTACAAATCCAGAACAATCAAATCCTTTTTTCGGATTACTGCTTGCGTATACATAAGGAGTTCCTAAATATTGTTTTGCATAAGAAATAATAGAATCACGATTTATTTCGGTCTGAATTTTAGTTTTTGGATCCAATATTTGAGGTTCTTTCTTTTTGATTGTAAAAGAAGAAAGTAAAATAACAGACAGAAGAAATAATAGTAAGCGCAATCTCATTTTTTTAGTTTTATATAAATTGAAACGCTAAATATAAACCGTTATTTTACTTTAAAAAGAACAACTACACCCTAAAAAGTACGAATGTGCGCCATTTGGTCTTCAAATGATGTGTTTATGTGGTGTTTTTTTATTGCATTTTGACATTTTAGTATCTTTCTGTATAATTCATTTCAAATATATTTGTGAATCGTATTTAGATTTAACAAATAAATTATGTTTCCCAAAAAAATAGCCGTTTTAATTTCGTTTTTGCTGATTTCAGCCTTTTCGAATGCTCAAACTCAAAATGCTGCTAAAACTTTCTTGTATCAAGGAAGAGTGGATAAGCTTCAAAATGACCAAGTAATTTTAATCGGAACAGCATCTTCGGTTGCTTTTAATTTTACAGGAAATGAATGTTCAATTTCGCTTCAAAGTGTAGATGCTTACGAACATCATAATTATGTTCAATTAGTTTTGGACGGAAAATCTATTGGAAAGATTAAAGTTGAAAAAGGAGCTGTACAATCTTTTCCAGTAAAAGTGACTTCAAACAAAAAAGAACATCAATTAGAGATTTACAAAAATACAGAAGCCCAAAGCGGAAATATTTTATTTGCAGGAACAACGGCGAAACTAATTCCGATTTCATTTAAGAAGAAAAAGAAAATCGAATTCATAGGCGATTCTATTACCTGTGGCGCGGCGAGCGATCCATCAGACGTACCTTGCGATAAAGGCGAATATATGGATCATCATAATGGTTATTATGCTTACGGACCAACGCTTTCTCGTGAAATTGGTGTTGATTATTTAATGAGCTGTGTTTCGGGAATCGGAATGTATAGAAACTGGAATGACGAGCATAAAGACGAAGCCATAATGCCAGATGTTTATCAAAATTTATATCTGACAAAAGATGCTTCGAAACCGAAATACGACTTTGCTTTTCAGCCAGATATCATCAGTATTGCTTTGGGAACAAATGATTTTTCTGGTGGAGATGGAAAAAAAGAACGTCTTCCTTTTAATGCAGAAAAGTATGTTTCTAATTATATTGATTTTATAAAAATGCTTTATACACACAATCCAAAAGCACAAATTGTGATTACAAACAGTCCGATGGTTGGCGGAGACAGAGCAATAATTTTTGAAGAATGTCTGAATAAAGTTAAAAACGCTTTCGCGGATGATAAAGCACACAAAACCATTCAGATTTTCAAATTTAAACCAATGACTCCAAATGGATGTTCTGGACATCCGGATGTGGCAGATCATAAGGTTTTGGCAAATGAATATGCACCATTTTTAAAGAAACTGCTAAATGAAAAATAATATCTATAAGTTTGTTTTCTTTTTATTGATTTCCAGTACTATGATGGCAAACGTTTCGCTTCCGAATATTTTTAGTGATAATATGGTTTTACAACGCAATTCTGAAGTGAAAATTTGGGGTTGGGCAAATCCAAAAGAAGAAATCAAATTGGTTTCAAGCTGGAATAATCAGGAATATAAAACCGTGGCGAGCAATCAAGCAAAATGGGAATTGACGATTAAAACTCCTGAAGCCGGTGGGCCTTTTACCATTTCTATAAAAGGTTATAACGAGGTAGTTTTAAAGAATATTTTGATTGGTGAAGTCTGGCTTTGTTCTGGACAATCTAATATGGAAATGTCTGCAAGCTGGGGAATTGACGATGGGGAAGAAGAAGCTAAGAATGCTACAAATCCAAACATTAGATTTTTTACCGTTCCGAAATTAACAGCCGAAAATCCGCAGAATAATTTATTAGGAAACTGGGTTGAATCAACTCCTGAAACTATGAAGTATTTCAGTGCAGTTGGCTACTTTTTTGCAAAACGTCTTCGCGAAGATTTAAAAAATGTTCCCATCGGATTAATTTCTTCCAATTGGGGCGGAACTCCTGCAGAAATCTGGATGTCAGCAGATGTAGTAAACAACGACCCTGTTTTATTAGAAAACGCCAAAAAACTCAACGAACAAGAATACGGACCAAGACAACCTGGACGCGCTTACAATGCGATGATTTATCCAATTATCGGATTTAAAATTGCAGGAACGCTTTGGTATCAGGGAGAATCTAATGTTGGATCGTTGGTTTATGATAAAACTTTAGGTGCTTTAATTACATCTTGGAGAAAAGAATGGAAAGACGAATTTCCGTTTTATTATGTTCAGATTGCGCCTTTTAAAACTGGAAGTAATAACTTTTCAAATGTTACGGTTAGAGATTCGCAAAGAAAACTGCTGAAAGAAGTTCCGAAAACTGGAATGGTCGTAATCAGTGATATTTCGGATACGATTGATATTCATCCAAAAAACAAAAAGTCGGTTGGAATTCGTCTGGCGAATTTGGCTCTTGCCGAAACTTATAAAGTAAATTCTAATTTAGTTAATGGACCGCTCTTCAAATCCATTAAAATAGATAAAAATAAAGTAACCGTTTCTTTTGATTATGGAGACGGATTGTATTTCAAAGACAAAAAATCAAATCAGTTTGAAGTTGCAGGAACTGATGGAGTTTTCTATCCTGCCGAAGCTTCAATTAAAAATAACGAAGTGATTTTGACAAGTAAAAAAGTGGCTTCTCCGGCAAAAGTGAGATTTGCATGGGGAAACACAACGCAATCGGATTTGTTTAATAAAGCGAATTTGCCTGCTTCTTGTTTTGTTTCTGAGTGAGTTTGTAAAGAAGAAAGAAGCAAGAATAAAGATTTTAGATTTTAGATTTTAGATTTTTTGTCAGGCTGAGCGAAGTCGAAGTCCCGCATTTTTTGTCATTTCGACTGAAAGGAGAAATCACACTAGAAACTCCACACAGAACGTCGCCAATCTTTGTCGAATCACGAGTGCGATTTCTCCCAGTCGAAATGACAAGATAACCAAAATGCTCTTTTGAAAACGATTTGCGTGAGGGATAGAAGTGGAAAGCCCACAGCCGTGAGGAACGAACAGGCGAGGACTTGAAACGGATAGCCCGACCCGGAGGGACACGCCCAAAAAAAACTTAGAATCTTAGTGCCTCAGAACCTTAGAATCTTAAAAAAAAAACTAACTAAACCACAAATATGAAAAATAAAAAAATACTAATTATTGGAGTTTTTGCTCTGTTTACTGTTGGAAATATGAATGCACAAAAAAAGCCGTATCTGGATAAGAATAAAACTGTTGAACAACGTATAGATCTGCTTTTACCGTTAATGACGTTGGAAGAAAAAGTAGGGCAAATGAACCAATATAATGGTTTTTGGGATGTTACGGGGCCAGCGCCAAAAGGCGGAACGGCAGAATTAAAATACGAACATTTAAGAAAAGGATTAGTCGGATCGATGCTTACGGTGCGTGGCGTGAAAGAAGTGCGTGCCGTACAGAAAATTGCGGTGGAAGAAACTCGTTTGGGAATTCCGTTGATTATTGGTTTTGACGTAATTCATGGTTATAAAACGTTAAGTCCGATTCCGTTAGCTGAAGCAGCAAGTTGGGATTTAGAAGCGATTAAGAAATCGGCGGCGATTGCGGCAGATGAGGCTTCTGCGTCAGGAATTAACTGGACTTTTGGTCCAAATGTCGATGTTGCGAATGATGCGCGTTGGGGACGTGTTATGGAAGGCGCAGGAGAAGATCCGTATTTAGGAAGCAAAGTGGGTTATGCCAGAGTAAAAGGTTTTCAAGGAGAAACGGTGGCCGATTTGGCTAAAGTAAATACTATTGCGGCTTGTGCGAAACACTTTGCCGCTTATGGTTATGTGGAAGCAGGATTGGAATATAATATTGTAGATATCAGTAATTCTAAATTGTACAATTCGGTTTTGCCTCCTTTTAAAGCCACTGTTGATGCAGGAGTTCGTACGTTTATGAATTCGTTTAATACTTTGAATGGTGTTCCGGCAACTGGAAATGCCTTTTTGCAAAGAGATATTTTAAAAGGAAAATGGAAGTTTGACGGATTTGTAATTTCGGATTACGCTTCGATTCGCGAAATGATCGCGCACGGTTATGCAAAAGACGAAGCTGATGCAACGGCAAAAGCGGTTATTGCAGGTTCTGATATGGATATGGAATCGTATTTATATGTTGCCAAATTAGTTGACTTAGTAAAATCTGGAAAAGTAAAAGAATCTTTGGTTGATGATGCTGTTCGCAGAATTTTAAGAGTGAAATTTGAGTTAGGATTATTTGATGATCCGTACAGATATTGTGACGAAAAACGTGAAAAAGAAGTTGTTGGAAGCAAAGCTAACAATGAGGGCGTTTTGGATATGGCGAAGAAATCTATCGTTTTATTAAAAAATGAAAAAAATCTACTTCCGCTAAAGAAATCCGGACAGAAAATCGCTTTGATTGGAGCTTTAGCAAATGATAAAAACAGTCCGTTGGGAAGCTGGAGAATTGCCGCTTCTGATGACACTGCGGTTTCGGTTTTAGAAGGAATGCAGCAATACAAAAACAATCAGTTGACTTTTGAAAAAGGAGTTGATTTATTGAAACAAAAAGCGACTTTCTTAACAGAAACAGTTTTCAATACCACAGATAAAAGCGGATTTGAAGCTGCAAAAACAGCTGCAAAAAATGCCGATGTTGTGGTAATGGTTTTAGGTGAATACGGATTCCAAAGTGGAGAGGGAAGAAGCCGTACCGATTTGAATCTGCCAGGATTACAGCAAGAATTATTAGAAGAAATTTTTAAAGTAAATCCGAATGTAGTTTTGGTTTTAAATAATGGCCGTCCGTTGAGTATTCCGTGGGCTGCAGAAAA
The DNA here is from genome assembly GCF_014207905.1 of Flavobacterium notoginsengisoli. GTDB lineage: Bacteria > Bacteroidota > Bacteroidia > Flavobacteriales > Flavobacteriaceae > Flavobacterium > Flavobacterium notoginsengisoli_A. Next base: position 113,782 of record NZ_JACHLB010000002.1, read on the forward strand.
TGTTCCAGCAATTGTGGAAGCTTGGCATTTAGGAACTCAAACCGGAAATGCTGTAGCGCAGGTTTTATACGGAGATTATAATCCGAGCGGAAAACTGCCAATGTCATTTCCTAGAAATGTAGGTCAGGTGCCGATTTATTATAACAAATACAGTACAGGAAGACCAATTGACAGTGATAAAAATGTTTTCTGGTCACATTACATGGATGTGGAAAAAACACCTCAATTTTCGTTTGGTTTTGGATTAAGCTACACTAAATTCGATTATAAAAACCTTAAAATTAATAAACCTGCTTTTGCAAAAGGAGAAAATGTTCAAGTAAGTGTTGAGGTTACAAACTCAGGAAATTACGACGGAAAAGAAGTGGTGCAATTATACATTCATGATGAATACGCAAGCATCGTTCGTCCGATTAAAGAATTAAAAGGCTTTGAATTGGTAAATCTGAAAAAAGGAGAAACAAAAACGGTAAACTTTACTTTAACGGATAAGGAACTTGGATTTTATAATAATGAAGGCGCTTATTTAGTTGAACCGGGAACTTTTAAAATCATGGTTGGAGGAAGCTCTGATAAAGGGTTGCAAAGTGGTTTTGAAATTAAAGAATAGTTTTTTTGAGGTTCAAAGGGACAAAGAGACAAAGGTTTTTTCGCCACGAATTCACGAATTTTGAAACTAGTAATTCGTGAATTCGTGGCGATTTCTTTTAATAGATTTCTAAAATCATTAATTCGTCATTTAGATTAAATGATTCTATAATATCTTTTTTTGAAATAAGCAGCTCAGCTATTTGTTTAGTGTTTTTATTGAAAGTTTTTAAAATAATTACTTTTGGAGGAACTCCTCTAAGAAGTAATAATTTTTCAAAATCATCATCATGGGTAAGAATGGTAAAATTGTTTTTTCTGGCATATTCCCAAATCTCCAAATCTTTTGCAGGCTGATTTACGGGAATGTCTTTAGAATGAAAACAATCAGGAAAATCAGTTTCAATAAGTTTGGTTATTCTCCAGGAAATATTGGCATCTAAAAGCAGTTTCATTATGCTGCAATTATTTTTGTGATATTTTCTCTATTAGCAGCAAAGGCTAAAGCAGCAAGAATATGTTCTTTATTTAATTCAGGGAAATCTTCAATAATTTCTTCGAACGACATTCCTGTAGAAAGCCATGAAAGTATATCCGAAACACAAATTCTAGTTCCTGTTATTACGGGTTTACCAAATCTGATATCAGGATTTATTGAAATTAAGTTTTGCCAGCTAGTATTCATAATTTTAGAATTTAAACAAATTTACAAAATTTAAAATGAATTAGATTTTTAATTATTGGCGTTTGTTTTTTACCTTTAAAATCTATTAAAACTCCAAAATTAAAACAATGAAATATAACAGATGCGGGAAAAGCGGATTGCTGCTTCCAGAGATTTCTTTAGGATTATGGCACAACTTCGGATCGGTGGATAATTTTGATAATGCCGAAAGCATTGCTGTAGAAGCTTTTGATAAAGGAATTACTCATTATGATTTAGCGAACAATTACGGACCTGTTCCAGGTTCTGCCGAAACTAATTTTGGTAAAATTCTTTGGCATAACTTTCAAGGAAATTTGCGAGATGAAATTATTATTTCAACCAAAGCTGGTTACACCATGTGGGACGGACCTTATGGGGATTGGGGTTCTAGAAAATATTTATTGTCAAGTTTAGATCAGAGTTTGAAACGAATGAAAGTCGATTATGTTGATATTTTTTATTCGCATCGCCCAGATCCAGAAACGCCGATTGAGGAAACTATGATGGCTTTAGATTATGCTGTTAGAAGTGGAAAAGCTTTGTACGTTGGAATCAGTAATTATTCTGCGGAACAGACTCGTGTTGCGGTTGATGTTTTGAAGCAATTGGGAACGCCATGTTTGATTCACCAAGCTAAATATTCAATGCTACAACGTTGGGTAGAAGATGGGTTGTTAGATGTTTTAGAAGAAAAGGGAGTTGGCTGTATTGCCTTTTCGCCTTTGGCGCAAGGACTTTTGACTGATAAATATTTAAACGGAATTCCTGAAAATTCACGTGCGCATAATCCAAACGGACATTTGAGAGAAGATGAGGTGACGCAGGAACGTATTGAGAAATTAATTCAGCTGAATGAAATTGCTAAAAATAGAAACCAGTCTTTGGCACAAATGGCTTTGGCTTGGCTGCAGAAAGATAAACGAATTACATCGGTTTTAATTGGAGCAAGTTCTGTAAAACAATTGTGTAATAATATTGACTGTTTGCAGAATACCGAATTTACGCATGATGAATTGAATGCTATTGAGAAGATACTGGCGTAAAATGTTATTTGTAAAATGTAAAATGATAAAAAAGGAGAACAATTTGTTCTCCTTTTTTATTTAATAATCATTGCTAATCCACCACCGCTTGCTAAATGATATTTTAGTTTTGTCGTTGAATCAACAGTTATAATTTCTTTTTTATAATCGGTTGCAGCTTTGTCTGCGTTTAGTCCGTCTGAGAAAATTTCGGCTTGGAATTTTTTACCTTTTTCAAGGAAAGAAAAATCAATTGTAATATCTCTGGAATCCTAATTTGTGATGGCGCCTAAATACCAAATGTTTGCTTTTCTTCTGGCAATGGAAACGTATTTTCCAACTTCGCCATCAAGAGCAATGGTTTCATCAAAAGTAGTTGGAACTTTAGAGATGTAATCAGTGCTTTCCTGTTCTTTCATAAAAGCGGTTGGACTATCCGCCATCATTTGTAAAGGCGCTTCAAAAATGGTGTAAAGTGCCAATTGATGACATCTCGTTCCCTGACTCATTGGTGTCGAATGACTTGGTTTGAATTCGCTTTTGGTTGCATTTCGCATCGCACCAGGCGTATAATCCATTGGGCCTGCCATCATTCTAATAAATGGAATTGTTGTATCGTAAAGAGGCACATCGTCATTTGGTGTCCATTTATTATTTTCTAAACCTTTTACACCTTCAAAATTTAAAATATTTGGGAAAGTTCGCTGAATTCCAGTTGGCTTATACATTCCATGGAAATCAATGATTAGTTTATGGTTTGCTGCTTTTTGTGCAATATCATAAACAGAATTGACCATTTTTGCATCATCGCGATCGATAAAATCAACTTTGAAGCCTTTAACGCCCAGTTTTGCATAATTGTCAAAAACGGCGTCTACTTTATTGTTTATTGCCATCCACGAAGCCCACAAAATAATACCAACGTTTCTTTCTTTCGCGTAAGCAATCAAATCTTCCAAATTCACATTCGGATTGTGTTTCATAATATCGGTTTCAACACTCCAGCCTTCGTCCAAAACAACATATTCAACTTTGTTTTTAGAAGCAAAATCAATGTAGTATTTATAGGTTTGGGTATTAATTCCCGCTTTAAAATCGACGTTATAAATATTCCAGTCGTTCCACCAATCCCAAGCGACTTTTCCAGGTTTTATCCATGCAACGTCTTTTATTCTTGATGGTGCTGCCAATTTCTGAACCATATCATTATTAGCTAAATCAGCGTCGTTTTCAGCAATAACAATCGCTCTCCACGGAAAAGTTCTTGTGCCTTTGGTTTTTACCAAATAATCAGCTCTTTCGGTAATTAATTTATTTAGGAAATTAAATCCACCATTGGTTTCTTGAGTTGGATACTTTGAAAAACGAGATTCAAAACCTGTTTTATTTTTATTGTTGGTGACAAATAATCCCGGATAATCTTCTAAATCTGCTTCTAAGAAGACAGCTTTTTTATGGTTTTTATAATCAATTAAAAAAGGTAAAAATGCCAAAGTATCTTTCGAAAATCCGCTTATTTTTTTGTTTTCATAATGTGATTCAAAAGAAGAAATAAACTGATCTTTTGGGTTTCTTAAATCGCGAACGTAAGGTATCAAAGTGTTGTAATCCTGATCAAAATTTAAAACAACTTCTTCATTTTTAACTGTAATTTCTTTTTTCTTTTTTGTGATGAAACGATACGCCGCGCCATCATCAAAAACACGAAATTCAAGACTGAAATCGTTTTTGAAATTAATCGTCAATTTGCTGTATTGATCTTTTACGGTTTTCTTTTTGTACAAAGGTGTTTCAAAAGAAGTATTGATACTTTCTTTTTTCGAATTTAAAACAATTGGATTCTGTCCTAAAATAACATTCCCATCCAAAGTCAGAGCCATTTCAGATGGAGCCAAAATCAAATCTTTTTCATGTGAAATTGACCAAGAGATTTTATCATTCAAAGCAATTTTTACTTCAATTTTTCCATTTGGAGAGACTACACTAAAATCCTGTTTTTTCTGTGCGAAAGAAAAGTTTATGATTAGAAAACAGAAAAGAATAAATGTATTTTTCATGTTGTGTTTTTATCAAATTTTGATTTTGTTATTCTGTTGAGACACATCGCAGCGCGTCTAACGTATTGTGGATATTTGTTGTGTAGACGCACTGCGGTGCGTCTCTACAGAAAATAGGGATGAATTCTATTCTATTTTTTTAATTCTAAATTGTAATCTTTCACAATTTTCAATGTCGATAGATCTCCATTAAAAACAGAATTTAAACCTTGCGGTTCTTGCGGTGGGTCTGTTGTAAAAGGTTCGCCCGGATTCCATTTTCCATCAGGATGAATAGCTTTCCCTTCTCCACCGTAACCCCAGAAATTTGCTGCTCTTAATGGTCCGCCATTTTTAACACTTTCTACAACTCTTCCAAAAATATAGCTGTAAAATTTATCTCTGTAAACGGAAGAAGCTCCTGCGTTTAGATTTTCGTTTTCTCTTGGAAGACCAAATTCTTCAATAATAATAGGCCTTTTCAGATTGTTGGCTACTTTAATATGATCATCAATATATTTTCCAGCATTTTCAATTGTTTTTGGAAATGTCGCTTCTGCATTATCAGCTTTAAACCAATTCCAGTTTTTAGGCCAAATGTGCATGGTCAAATAATCGATATTCGGATTTTTGTGTGTTCTTTCGAAAATTTCCATGCTGTCGTTTGAACTGTTTTTCCCTTCAGAACCTGTTGAAACCAAATGATTTTTGTCTAAACTGTCAATCAGATCGACAATGTTATTTAGCCATTTTGTGAATTTTGCTTCGTTTTCTACGGTAAAAAGTCTCGGCTCATTTCCAACTTGCCACGCCATAATGGTGTTGTCTTCGTTGTATTTCTTTTTAGAATAAGCATTTGTTCTGCCAATAATAAACTTAACATGATTATTCAAAGCCTCCATACAAGGTTCGCAACTATGAAATTGCTCGGTATAAGACATAAATTGTGGCCAAGTATTCGGCGGAATAGCGGGAACGGGAACAGGACCTTTACCATTCCATTCTAAATATTGTGACATACCGCCAGACCATTCCCAGTTATTGGTCAGATACAAAACGGCGTACATTTTACGCTTGCTCATTTCATTAATCAAGAAATCCAATCCGTCCAACAAATCCTCGTCGTATTTTCCTTGTTCATATTGCAATGCAGGACGAACCGTAAAGTCGTATTTTCCGCCATCGGCACCTACTAAAATGCGTAAATTATCGATTCCGTTTTTCTGCATTAAATCCAATTCACGAAGCAGTCTTTTGCGATCGCCAATTTTCTTTGAAGCAAGCATACTTCCATACCAATAATTGGTTCCGATGTATGCATAAGGTTTATCGCCTTTGTAAAACTGGTTTCCTTTTACACTAATTTTTTCTTGCGCTTGACAAGCAATTACTGAGAAAAGCAAGGCAAGAGAAAGTGTTTTAAAAAATCTATTTTTCATAATTTATATTTTAAGGAGCTATTCCCGCTATCCGTTGCAATCTTTTTGTGTCTCGTTAAAGAAACGAGACACAAAAAGGATTTCCACTTCTATCGGGGCTAGGGCAATCCGTTATATTACGCGTTTTATTTTGAACTTGAAACTTTAAACCTGAAACAAAAAACTATTTAGGCATTTCATACATTTTTGGCAACGAATTGACCAAAGCCGATTTAGTTTTTAAACTGAATGTTTTAAAATCACTTGTATTTGAAACCGTTCCGTTTGGAACATAATAGCCATCTACAGTATTATTCCAAAACATGACATAACTTATCTGAATATCATTTTTAGTCAAAGCGCTGTATAATAAAGTCGAAAACCAATCTGTAATGGCTGGCGTTGTATTGGTAACACGGTATCCAGTTTCGGTTAAAGCCGCGATTTTTACTTTAGATTTTGCGTAATCTGAAAGGATTTTTAGTTTAGAATTTGCTTTGTCAGATCCCGTTTGACCTTGATTATTAAAGTCACCATAATTATCCATTCCGATAATATCAACATATTTATCTCCCGGATAACGGCTTAAATAATTGACTTCCGTTGTGTATGAATTATCGGGAGAAAAGGCATAGAGAATATTATGAACTCCTTTTGTGTTTTTCAAATAATCAACCGTAAACTGATAAGCTTTTTTGTATTCATCTGGAGTACAAAAATCGGCTCCCCACCAAAACCAGCTTCCGTCAAATTCGTGAAAAGGTCTAAAAATTACAGGAATCAATTCGCCATTCGAACCTTTTAGATTTGAAATAACTTTGGCTACTTTATCTAATTTCTTTTTATACCATTCGTTATTTGCTCCACCTGGAAGAATGCTTCTAAAAGCAGTCGATTTTTGCTCAGCCGTAATATCTGTAGCATAGAAAGACTCTTCTTTATTAGGTTCTCTCAAATGCCAACTGAAAGTATTGATTATTCCTTTCGCGTAAGCGGCTTTGGTATCTGCAATTATTTTTTGTTCTTGTTGATAAAACCAGTTGTTCGATTGTTCGTTATTGGTTTTATCAGTGATAAACATAAAGTCTGAACCTAAAACTGCTGGATCAAAACCTGTATTTTTTTTAATGTCTGAATCTCCGCCAGCATCTTGATAAAAGCTATTAAAAGCATCTTGTTGACCAATTGCTGTTTTGGTTTTTGCCAGTTTTTTTAAGTTATAAAATAAAGCTTGGGTTTCTTTTGTTGCATTTGGATCAACCATATAATTGGTAACGTTTGATGTCGTTAAAGGATCATCTTGTGTTGGTGGATCTACTATAACTTCATCGGTCGAATCATTATCTGAAGAACATCCGGCCAGAACTAAAATGGATAAACTCAGAAATAGTATTTTAAGAAAAGATTTTTTCATGGTTCACTATTTTGTTTCAGGACTTAATTTTGCAAATTCCTCTTCACCAAGCGCTATCATATTGACATCATCAAAAAAAACTGTTCCATTTGTCTGCGCTAATGCCAACATGATTCTTACCTTTTTTGCATTTGCTGGAATTTTTACAGCTTTTTTGTAATTGGTCCAGTCGGTTGTGTTTTTTGCCCTTCCGATAGTTTCTGAGCTAATTTGTTTATCGGCTGCATTGATAAATTCTATAATGATTGCAGCGGCTTTATAATCTTCTTTTTGACTTTCTACTTGATCCGTTTTCATCCAAGCACTGCATTCAACGGCGTAACTGTTTTTCGGAATTAAAATGGTTTGATCTAAAGCGCGCCATTCTGCTCCCGTATATTGATTGATTAAGGCGCTGCTTCTTCCCGTTTTTTTATCGTAAGATGAAAGTGCTGCATTTTCTTGTCCAGTCCAATTGATAAGATCTCTTTCAAAACCAGAATTTTTTACGAGATTCATTTGCGCGTTTGACATTGTGGCAAGAAATAATAAACTAAAAAGTAAAAGCTGTTTCATGATAATATTATGCTAAGATTTTAAACTAAATAGGTTAATCTTTGATTCGGGTAATAAGTTCTAGGCAAGCGCGGCTATTATGATAAGGACATTTCCAGAATCCGGCTTTATCTTTTTTCATTAGAGAATAATCACTGAAAATTCCCCAATGCCATTCGCCATTTTTCTGGTCAATAATATATTTTTTTGTGAATTTCCAGATTTTATAAACGATATCCAAATATTCTTCTTTTCCAGTTAATTGATAAGCATTGTAAAAACCAATTAAAGCTTCTGCTTGTGGCCACCAATGTTTTTCTGGAATCAATTCGTTTTTTTCGGGATCAAATTCATACCATAAACCGCCATCGGTATCTAAACCTTCTTTTGTGGCTTCTGCAATTTGAATCGCGTATTTTTTATAATTGGCAATTAAAGTTTCATTTCCTGAAATTTCAGCGCATTGTTGTAAAAGCCAAGCCGCTTCAATATCATGTCCGTATGAAATCACATCTGGTTTTTCGACCCAATTTTCATCAAAAAACAAATGTAAATGCCCTGTTTCTGGATTGATAAAATGTTTTTCGATTGTTTCTAATAATTCTATAATGTCTTTTAGCAGATTTTCGTCTTTCCAAACTTTATATAAATTCACATAACCCTCAATAATATGAAGATGTGTATTCATAGTTTTCTTTTCGTTGGCATCTTTTTCGCTTAAGCGTAAATCTTCAATTGGTTGCCAATCTCTGGTAAAAGCTTCCAGATAACCTTTGTTTACTTTGTCGTAACTATGTTCTTGAATTTTTGAATATAAATTTTTAGCAATTTCTAAGGCTTTTTCGTCTTTAGAAATCGCATAATATTCAGACAATCCGTAAATCGCAAAGGCTAGCGCATAAATCTGATTTTTGGTGTCTTTTGGAGTTTTATCCTCATTAATACTCCAAAAAAGACCTCCAAACTGTGTGTCATAAAAATTTTCGGCTAGATATTCAAATGCTCTTTTTGCCAGTTTTTTGTGGTTTTCGTTTTTTGTGGTTGAATAACTGGCAGAAAACGTCCAAAGAATTCGGGCATTTAAAACCGAACCTTTTTCAGCATTGGCAATTTGATGATCATTAAAATCAATTTGTCCGACAAAACCACCATTTTGATTGTCTAAAGTTCGTTCTGACCAATAGTTTAAAATGGATTCTAATTCTGCATTCAATTCAGATTTTAAAAGCTTTCTTTGTAGTGACACGATATTTTAAATTGCGTTATTTTTTTCGATTTGATTGATAATTGTCTGTACAGAACCTGCAGAAATAAATGTATCGGCTGGTGTATTAATTACATAATCAACTAATTGATCTATAGAAGAAACAGCGACATGCATTCTCGTATCTGATGAAGCATAATAAATGTAAACTGTTCCGTTTTCGTCTTCAATCCAACCGTTTGAGAATAAAACGTTTGATACGTCACCGACTCTTTCAATTCCTTCCGGTCCCATAAAATGTCCTGCTGGAACGTGAGTAACTTTAGAAATATCGTTCAAATCAGTCATAAAAAGGTATAATGTATAACGTAATCCTGCAGCAGTATTACGAACTCCATGCGCCATATGTAGCCATCCTTTTGATGTTTTAATTGGAGCTGGACCCAAACCATTTTTCAATTCATAAATGGTATGATATTGTTTTCCGAAAATGATTTTTTCGTCTTTAACAATTGGATTATTCATGTCTTCAACATAACCTAAACCGATTCCGCCGCCGCTTCCAACATCAATAAAACCATCTTGCGGGCGTGTATATAAAGCATATTTTCCGTTTACAAATTCTGGATGTAAAACTACATTTCGTTGTTGTCCCGTATTTGAAATCAAATCAGGAAGTCTTTCCCAATTTACCAAATCTTTAGAACGGACAATTCCTGCATTTGCCACGGCTGAACTCGTATCTCCTTTTGGTGCATTTGGATCTTTTCTTTCGGTACAGAAAATGCCGTAAACAAATCCGTCTTCGTGATTTATTAAACGCATGTCGTAAACGTTGGTATCTGGATCTTCTGTTTGTGGAATTACGCAAGGTTTGTCCCAAAACTTGAAATTATCAATTCCGTTTGGGCTTTCAGCAATTGCGAAAAAAGATTTTCTATCAATTCCTTCTACACGAACAGCCAAAAGATATTTTCCGTTCCATTTCATTGCTCCAGCATTGAAAGCAGCGTTTATGCCGATTCTTTCCTGTAAAAATGGATTTGTATTTTCGTTAAAATCATAACGCCAGTTTAATGGCACGTGCGCTGCTGTCACAACTGGGTTTTCGTAACGTTCGTAAATTCCGTTTCCGATAGTTTGCTGTGGCTGATTTTTTTGTTCTATTAATGTTTTATGCTGTTTTTCTAACGCCGATTTTCTTTCTTGAAAAGTAGCTGAAGAGGTTATTGTTGTCATATGATTTGATTTCTTTGTCTGTATTTTTTAATGGTTTTGATTTCTCTTTTCGTTTAAATCCTGTTCTATAATCTGTAATTTTTCTTCTGATAAAGGGTAAAATAAAATGAATGCTACTGAAACTGCCGCAGCAATTGCAGGAAGTATGCTTAACATTAACTGAATTCCGTTTTGAGCTGTTGCAGTTTGTTCAACATTGGCTTGAAAACCGTAATAACCTAAAAGCCATCCAGCGCCAGCGCCTCCAATTGTCCATCCGAATTTTTGCGACATTGAAGAAGCAGAAAAGACTAATCCTGTTGCTCTTCTTCCTTGTTTCCATTCCGAGTAATCAGCGCTGTCAGCATACATTGACCAGATTAAAGGGAAAATGCAACCCGCACAAATGCTGATTAAAACTTGAAAACTCATAATTAGCATTACATCTTCTTTTCCGAATAAATAGAAAATCAAACTTAAAATTGTCGCTACTGCCATAGCGCCAAAAAAGGTTTTCTTTTTACCAATTTTATTGGCAATCGGTGTTGCAATGATTACTCCAATAATATTTGCTGCTTGTCCTAAAACCAAATAAATAGAAGTGGGAGTCATATGAAAATCGGTTCCGAAAAGTGAGAAATCGAAGTTTACGGCACTGCTTACATAATATTTGAAGTAATAAACGGCAGCGCCATCTCTGATGGAATTGAAAACTAAAGCTCCGATTCCTGCGCCAAGCAAAATCCACCAAGGTCTATTTTTCCAAAGATCTTTTAAGTCTTCTTTTAAGTTATTTTGTTCATTTTCGATAGGTTTGATTCTTTCTTTAGTGAATAAAAAACAAGCCCAGAAAAAGATAGTCGTGATTAATCCGAAAACAGCGATTGTAGCCAACCAGCCCGTTTTAGAATTTAAATTTCCTCCAAAATAATTTACTAAAGGTTCGATTAACCAAAGTGCTAGAAGACTTCCGCCGAATGCAAAAACCATACGGTAAGAAGAAAGCGTGTTTCTTTCTTTTCTGTCAGAAGACATTACGCCCAAAAGCGATGCATAAGGCACATTGATTAAAGAATAAATCATCATCATTAAGGAATAAGTAACATAAGCATAAATGATTTTTCCTTTTTCATCAAAATCTGGAGTATAGAAAGTTAAAACTCCAATCACGGCAAAAGGTATGGCAACCCAAAGTAAATAAGGTCTAAATTTTCCCCATTTGCTTTTAGTTCTGTCGGCTAAAATTCCAACAATTGGGTCAAAGCAAGAATCCCAAATTCTAGTAATTAAAAACATTGTACCAACTACGGCAGGCGCCAATCCGAAAACGTCGGTATAGAAAAATAGCAGGTACATGCTGAAAATTTTCCAAAACATTGAGGAAGCAGCGTCTCCAAGACCGTAACCTACTTTTTCTTTTAAACTAATTTTGTCGTGCATTAGATTTTTTTTAATGATTGAAATTTAAATTTGAGGCAATTATTTTAATTTTTTAGGAATGTCTTTTTCAAAGATAGTTTGATCCAGATTATAAAAATCTTTAAAATCTTTTTCGCTTACTTGTCCGCTAAACGGAGCATAATAATGCATTTTTTGTTCTTTTTCCTGCCAACCATGATTTCTCCATAATAACACATAAGAAATTTTATAATCTCCAATTGCTTTTAATAAAGTTCCTGTCCACCATTTTGGATCTGGAACGGCTTCGTAACCCGCTTCTGCCAAAGCCATCAATTTATTTTTTTTATGGCTGATTTCATTTAGTATTTTAAATTGATTTTGAACTTCACGAATGAATTTTTCACCATTCGGATCATTACCGTTTTGGTAACTGTCAAAACTTAAAATATCTGCATAGTTGTCTCCAGGATAATTCGTTAGAAAATCTTCTTCACTGCCAAAACCGCCTGTGTTGTAAACATAAATTAAATTGTGAACTCCTTTTTTCTGCAAATAATCAAAAGTAAACTTCCAAGCCGTTTTGAATTCTTCTGGAGTGCAATTTCCTTTTCCCCACCAAAACCATCCGCCGGTAAGTTCATGAAAAGGTCTAAATAGAATTGGAATATTTTTTCCGTTTTTATCTTTTAAAGAAAGAAAAAAAACAGCAGCTTTATCTAGCCATGAAGTAAATTTTTGGTTGTTTTCTCCGCCAGGAAGGATAGTTTTTAGAGAATTTGGAACATTATTCCAAGCGTCTTTTCCTGTTGCGGGATTATCAAAATGCCAGCTTATAGTAGAAATTCCGCCTCTTGCATTGGCTTCAATAATATATTGTTTCATTTTTTCGAATGGAACTCCATCTATATTATTAGCATTATCTTTTTCTAAACCAGCAATATCCCAACCGTAAACCGCAGGATAATCTCCAGCTGTTTCTTTTACGTCGCTTCTTCCATCTTCATATTTCCATTTCACGCCATAAGCTAAATCATCTTGATGTCCGAACAGAAAACCTTTTTGTGATAAATTATTTAGTTTTTGGTAAAGAGCTTTTGTCTCTGCTGTTGCTTTTTTGTCAGAAAGTGACAAATTAGTATTATTTGTGCTGTTATGCGATAGGCAAGAAGAACTCACAATTGCTGTTGCTAAAAGGGTTAGAAAATGGTTTTTCATTAGAAAATGGTTTAATTGGTTTCTGCTAAAAGCAAAATATACAGTTAATTATAGTTTTAAAAGCGTTTCGTTTTTTAGTCCGAATTTTTTTCAGCGTTATGCTGTTAAAATTATTAAAACTATAAAAAGTTATTTAATTAAAAATGATTAATGTTTATTATTAATGGTCTTTTTAAAGAATTGATAATTTGATTTTTCAAAGATAAACGGATGAATATAGTGTAATTAATATTATTTTATCAATTATATATCATATTATTGCAGTCAAAAAAAGAATATTGATTTCCTGAAAATAGTTTTTAAGATGAGTACTACAAAGAATTTTTATAGAGAAATTGCGCCCCTTGCGTCAAGTGACAGCTTTTTGGTTTTTGATCGCGTAAAAGATAGTTTTGATTTTCCGGTTCATTATCATCCAGAATTTGAGATTAATTTTATTTTGAATGGTAAAGGTGTAAAACGAGTTGTTGGAGATAATATTGAAGAAATTGATAACGTCGAATTGGTTTTAATTGGTCCGAATTTATATCACGGTTGGGAGCTTAATAAATGTACAAGTAAAAAAATTCACGAAATAACCATTCAGTTTCATAATGATTTGTTTCATGAATCTTTGTTGTCGAGACGTATTATGAATCCGATACGAGATATGTTTAACCGATCTATTCATGGAATTCTTTTTTCCAAAAAAACGGCCGAAGAATTAACGCCAAGACTTGTGAGGCTTTCAAAACTTGACGGTATGGACTACTTTTTAGAAATTACTTCTTTATTATATGATTTGGCAAATTCGAGAAATCAGCGTTTGCTTTCGACTTATACAGTTGATTACGATACTTTCGATGATTATGATAAAATGAAATTAGTTTACGAATACGTGCAAAAACATTTTGCTGAAAAAATCACTTTAGAAGATGTGGCAAATGTGGCGAGTATGTCGATTATTTCTTTTAATAGATTTATAAAAAAACGTACAGGTAAAACTTTTGTCAATTATATAAATGATATTAGAATTGGTTATGCGGCTCGTTGGCTAGTAGAGAAAGACATGAGCGTTTCTGAAGTTGCATTTAAATCTGGATTTAATAATATAGCCAATTTTAACCGCAGTTTTAAAGCTACTAAAAACTGCACTCCGAGTCAATATCGAGAAGATTTCTCAGGATTGAAGCGTATTTTATAGTGGTACTTTTTTGTCACTAATAAATATTATTTTTAACGAAAACGTTTGATTTTTAGCTTTTCGTTGGTTTTTATTCATACTACAGGTTGTTTTTGAGGATTGTCATTGCGAATAATTTAAAAAATACATGATTTTATTTTCATATGTGTTTTTTAAATCGTTTACAGTAAAAATATTATCATTAAATGATATAATATTATCGATTTGATAATCCCCAGTGTTATAGATTTGTTAAATAATTTAAAAGATAAAATATATCCAGGCTCGTTTTATCTTTTAGATTGGCAATAAACACTTTAAACTAACCAAACATTTATTATGAAAAAACTAATGACTAACTTTATTCATTGGAAGGCTAACCACAGAGCAGTTCCATTGATATTATTTTTGTTGCTGGCAAGTAATTTTATTACAGCTCAGGTAAAAGTTTCAGGAACTGTTTCTGACGAAAAAGGGTTATCGATTCCCGGAGCAAACATTTCGGTTGCAGGCTCTAAAACAACAGTTTCAACAGACTTTGATGGTAAATATTCTATTGATGTTCCGCCAAATTCGACTCTAGTATTTTCTTTCATCGGTTTCACAACACAAAAGGTAGCTGTAGAAGGTAAAAAAACGATTAACGTAATTTTAAAATCTAATGCAGAAGACTTAAAAGACGTAGTTGTAATTGGATACGGAACTCAAAAGCGTAAAGATGTAAACAGTGCGATTTCTAGTATTGCTTCTAAAGATATTGAAAATCTAAAAGTAGCTTCTTTTGATCAGATGATGCAAGGTAAAGCTGCTGGGGTAGTCGTAAATAGTAACTCTGGAGCGCCTGGAAGTAACGTTTCGGTAAGAATTCGTGGGGTTTCTTCTCTAACAGGTACAAATGAGCCTTTGTACGTTATTGATGGTGTGCCGATTTCTGGAGATGCAAGAAATTCATCTACTTCTGGAAGAAATGCGGCTGGAGATTCTAACTTCTCTAACGCGGGAAATATCACAATAAGTCCTTTATCATTAATCAATCCAAATGATATTGAATCTATCGATATTTTGAAAGATGCTTCTGCAACAGCAATTTATGGTTCTAGAGGAGCGAATGGAGTTGTAATTGTAACAACAAAATCGGGTAGAAAAGGAACGGGGAAATTAACTTTCGAGAACTCTTATTCTATTAGCAATCTGCCTAAAAAATTGCATTCAATGAATTTACAGCAATATGCAGTTCACCAAAACGCTTTGGCAGATGTTTATGATCCGACTGCAAAACGTCCTGAGTTTGCTCATCCAGAGATTTTGGGTGCTGGAACAGATTGGCAAGATGCGATTTATGAAACTGGAATCATGAAATCGAATCAGTTGTCTTTTTCTGGAGGTAAAGACGGAATCAATTATTATATTTCTGGAGGAGTTTTAAATCAGGAAGGAATTGTAATTGAGTCTGGTTTTAAAAGATATAATTTTAGATCTAATATCGATGCAAGGGTTAACAAATTCATCAGAGTTGGTGTAAACGTAAGCGGAGCTATTACAGATGAAAAATTAACATTAAACGGGCAATTCAATGGTGTTGTTGCTACTTCATTATTGGCAACTCCAGATGTTGCTGTTAGAGAATTGTCAGGTGCATTTGCAGGTCCGCCGGCGGGAGGACAGACTTCTTTTGTAAATCCTGTTGCGACTTCTTTATTAGGTTCGAATACATTAGTTAGAAAAAACTATTCTGGAAATTTCTACACGCAAATTGATATTTTAAAAGGTTTAGAATATCGTTTTGAAGCAGGTGGATATATTTATGACAATTTAGGACAGCGTTTTGATCCGATGTATTCTTTAGGAAATGCTGTAAAAAGTTATGCTAACTTATATTACAATCCATCAACTGGAAATTCTTGGAACTTAAAAAACATGCTTACTTATAAGAATACAATTGGTAAACACAATTTTACAGTTTTAGCCGTTCAGGAATCGAACAGAGCGCACTGGGAAGGTTATTCTATAACGGGTTACGGTTATAAAGACAATAATGATAAATCGCTTTCAGCTTCAGATTTGTCTAAAGCAGTTACAAGCGGAGTTTATTCTGGAACACAAACTTTAGCTTCTTATTTAGGAAGGGTAGTTTATGATTATGGAGATTTATATGGTTTGACTGCTTCTGTTAGAACGGATGGTTCTTCTAAATTCTTTGTTGGAAATAAATGGGGTGTTTTTAGTTCTGTAAGTGGTTCTTGGAAACTTTCTAATGAAAAATTTATGGAAGGCACAAGAAAATATGTTGACGGTATCAAGATTAGAGTTGGATGGGGACAAACAGGAAATAATCAAATCGGAAATAATCTATACGATTCTAATTTGCACTTAGTAAATAGCACAATGGGAACGTCTTATCTTCCTGCAAATACGCCAAATAAAGATTTGAAATGGGAAACTCAAGATCAGACGAATATCGGTCTAGATTTTAATATGTTTAGTTCAAAACTTACTGCTACGGTAGATGTGTATAAAAAAGTCAATAAAAATTTCTTGTACCAAGTGCCGCTTCCAAATTACCTTTCTGGAGGTGGAGATTACGAAGGTGGTGTAAATCCTCCTTACTTTAATCTTGGAAGTATGGAAAATAAAGGTATTGAAATTACATTAGGTTACACAGAAAAATTCTCTGATAATTTCTCTTGGAATGTGAGCGGTAACTTCACCAGATATGTAAATGAAGTGACTAATATGGCTGGCTTAAACATTGTAAAAACAATGAATACTCTAGCTTATAATACGGTAACAGTTTCTAGAACAACAGAAGGTCTTCCGATTGGTTCGTTTATTGGTTACGAAGCTTTAGGAATCTACAGAACTGATGATGATTTGACAAAATATGGTCATACGGATGGGAATGGAACTAAAGTTGTTTTAAAAGATGGAACAAACTCTTTACAGCCGGCATTCCAAAAAGGAGATGTGATTTATAAAGATCAAAACAATGATGGTGTTATTGATTTGAATGACTTAGTTCCAATTGGAAATCCAAATCCAAAATTCACTTATGGGTTAACTAATAATTTCAAATACAAAAATGTCGATTTATCTATTTTCCTTCAAGGAACTGCAGGAAATAAATTAATGAACTTAACCCGTTTGTCTGGTACGATGAACAGTTATATGGGAACAAATTATTTAACTGAAGCTGCTGATTTTTATTCTGCTTCAAATTTAGATGCATCGCTTCCTAGACCTTCAACTTATGATCATATCAATAATGCCATTTCAACTCGCAACATTGAAAACGGATCATATTTAAGAATTCAAAACGTAACTCTAGGATATTCGCTTCCTTCAGAAATGATTTCTAAACTAAGTTTAACAAGATTGAGAATTTATGCTTCTGGACAAAACTTATACACGTTTACGAAATATAAAGGATACGATCCTGAAGTAGGTTCTTTTAACCAAGATGCATTGTTGTCTGGTGTCGATAACGGGCGTTATCCTGTGCCAAGACAAATCACTTTTGGTTTTAATGTTGAATTTTAATACGAATTAAAGATGAAAAAAATAATACAAAGAAGCAGTGCAGTTTTTATGACATTATTAATGTTAATGTCTTCTTCTTGTTCTCAAGATTTCCTTGATGTTCCAGCCGAAGGAGCACCAACTGTTGGTAATTATTACGATTCGGATACGAAATTGGATAATGCGGCAAACGGATTGTACGGTATCGTTTGGTTTAATATGAATAAATCGGCTTTTTATGGTATTACAGATGTAATTTCTGGCAATATGTACGCAAGCCAATACAATGACTTTGGTAAGTTTACCGATTTGAGTTTTACAAATTCTCAAGCTTTTATTTCTGACGCATGGAGATCATGTTTTGGAGCAATTGCAAATTCTAACGCTTACATTAGTAATCTTCCGCAAAGTGTTGGTCCAAATGTTAGTAAAGAAGCTTTGAATAATGCTTTGGGAGAAGCACATTTTATTAGAGCTTTCTCTTATTTCTTCTTAGTAAGATTATGGGGAAATGTGCCAATTATTGAAAACAATGCAGATTATTCTAAAAATTTTGTAATTCCAAGTAATCCTGTCGAAGACGTTTATAAATTCATAGAAAACGACTTGAAATATGCAATTGCAAATTTGAGACAAAAGAATAGAGGTTCTGATTACGCTTCAAACGCACACGTATCAAGTGGATCTGCAAAAGCATTTCTTGCAAAAGTTTATCTATATCAGAAGAAATATGATTTAGCGAAAGCGATGGCACAAGAAGTAATCAATAGTGGAGAGTTTAAATTGTTGGGAGGAGAAGAGCTGCCAACAAAATCATTCGCAGATTTATGGCTTCAAAAAAATAATAACAACGAAGAATCTATTTTTTCTTGGCAATGGACAGGTGCTGGAACTTATTTTGAAGGAAATTTTTCGAATACTTTATTTGCGCCAGAAAACAGATTAGTAGAAACTACTTATTCTGGGCAGATTGCGCCTTCTCAAGATTTAATTCATAATGTTTTTGAAAATGGAGATAGAAGAAGAATTGAAACTTTTATGCTTCCAGGAGATTACTATCCAAATTTAACTTACGCACAAACATTGGCAGTAGATTCTCCGAAGCTTTTAGGGTACACTTTTGAATTGGCAAATGAAGCGCAAAATTCTGGAGCTGGTCTTAAAAAATATGTAATCGGAAAAGAAAATCTTCCAATAACTGGGCCCTTTAATGCGCCTTTTAATGGAGAAAGCAGTATGAATAGCTATATGATGCGTTATGCGGAATTGCTATTAATTCATGCAGAAGCTACTTTAGGATCTCAATCAGGAAGTACAACAGATGCTGGTGCTCTAAAATCGTTCAATGCAGTTCGTAAAAGAGCTGGTTTATCTGAAAAAGCATCAATTTCTTTCAATGATATTTTCAAAGAAAGACGTGCAGAATTGGCTTGCGAAGGAGATTATTATTTTGATTTAGGTCGTCTTCCTTTCGCTCAAGCTAAAGCAATTTTAGAAGCTCAAAATAGAGGAGATAAAGAAAATGAGAGACACATCACGATATCTGCAACAAACTTATTATTGCCTTATCCAGCTGATGATTTAATTAAAAATCCAAAATTAAAAGAAGTAGCACCGTATACTTTTAAATAATTTTTAAAAATATAAATATGAAAAATATAAAAATTGTTTCGTTAGCAGCGTGCATGTCATTAATGCTTTCTTTAATGTTTTTTACTTCATGCTCCAATGATGATAGTGCCGATGCATATTCAGGTGCGCCTGTTATAGAAAGTGTTGTGCGTTCAGGTTATGATGAGAATGGAAATATGTTTCCTTCAACTCCTGTAACTGTTGGTGATCCTAAAAACTATTATATCATTCATGGAAAAGGTTTCTTAACTACAGAAAAAATCTACTTTAATGATTACGATACTTATTTCAGACCAACATTTGTTACAGATACAGATATTGTTGTTTTAATTGATGAAAATACGCCTTATGCAAATGCTTCAAATGAGTTAAAAATAGTTACAAAAAATGGAACTGTGACAATGCCATTTACGGTTGCACCTCCAGTTCCTACTTTCTCAGGATTTAATTATATCAACTGTGCGGCAGGCGATGAGGTAATTATTAAAGGTAAATATTTCTTAAATCCGGTTGTAACACTTGCAAAAACAGCAACGTTGCCAGAAGTTCCAGTTACAATTGTTTCTTCAACTTTAGAACAGATTGTAGTGAAAATTCCAGCAAATGCTGATTATAGAAATCTTGCTGTAACTAATATTTCAGGTACTGCAGTTTCAAAAGAAGCAATTGGTACAGCTTTATATGATGATAAATTGTATGGAATGCAATGGGGTGGACCTTGGGCAGGAAAAGGTGTAAATTTTGATTTTGATGGAGATTCTTATCAAGGTGAAAAATCTTGGCAATGGACTTTCAGTGCTTGGGATGGCGGAAACTGGGGCTTTAATATTGATTTGTCTAAATACAAGGCTTTCAGGATTGCAGTAAAAGGAGCTAAAAATGGTCAAGTAAATTTCAGTATGAATGGAGGAGCTAATTATGTAATTCCTGTAACAACAACATGGGTTTATATGGAAATTCCATTTGATAAATTAGGAAATCCTACAACTTTAAGTATGATTACTTTCCAAGAATCAAATAATGATGGCGGTAACGTCGTACTGTTTGATGATCTAGGATTTGTATTAAAATAAGATTCTGTTTTGAGTTAGTTTGTGAGATGTTCCCTAGTTGAGAAATTAGGGAACATCTTTTTATAATAATTTAAGTTTTTATAAAATGAAAAAAATCGCTTTGTTGCTCGCTTTAAGTTTGTCTAGTTTAAGTTTTAGCCAAGGAAATACACATAAACAGCAAGCCGGAAAATTTGAAGGTCTCGCCATGACACCTCCAATGGGCTGGAATTCTTGGAATACCTTTGCAACTAATATTGATGAAAAATTGGTAAAAGAAACTGCAGATATAATGGTTTCTTCAGGTTTGGCGGCTGCTGGTTACAATTATATTGTATTAGATGATGGTTGGATGACGCACGAACGCGACGCAAATGGTGATTTGGTGCCAGATCCTGAGAAATTTCCAAGCGGAATGAAAGCTCTTATCGATTATGTTCATAATAAAGGTTTAAAATTCGGATTGTACAATTGCGCCGGAACAAAAACCTGTGCAGGTTATCCTGGAACGCGTGGCTATGAATATCAGGATGCAAGATTTTATGCAAAACTCGGAATCGATTTTCTAAAATATGATTGGTGTAATACAGAAGGAATTACTGCAAAGGAAGCGTATGCAACTATGAGCAATGCGCTTAAAACTGCTGGAAGACCAATCGTTTTTAGTCTTTGCGAATGGGGAGATAATCAGCCTTGGGAATGGGGAAAACCTATTGGAAATCTTTGGAGAATTTCGGGAGATATTTATCCATGTTTTGATTGCGAGTTCAAACACCCTGAAAATTGGTCTTCATGGGGATTTATGAAAATTGCTGATATGAGAAAAGACATCCGTAAATATTCAGGTCCAGATCATTGGAACGATTTTGATATGATGGAAGTTGGAAATGAAATGAATGATACCGAAGATAAAACCCATTTTGCTATGTGGTGTATGCTTTCTTCGCCATTGTTCACAGGAAACGATTATAGAAAAATGTCAAAAGAAACATTAGCGATTTTGACAAATAAAGAACTGCTAGCTGTAAATCAGGATAAATTAGGAGTTCAAGGATTTAAATATATTATTTTAGATGGAGTAGAGGTTTGGGTTAAACCGCTTTCAGATGGAGCGTGGGCAGTAAGTTTTATAAATAGAACCGAAAGTGCTAAAAAAATCAATTTTGATTGGAAGAAAAACAGTATTAAAGATGCTGATTTCGGATATGAAGCAGATTTTGCTAAAGCAACTTATAAAATAAAAGATCTTTGGAAAAATAAAGAAGCAGGAAATACTAAAAAAGCTTTTACTGCCGAAATTGCTTCACACGATGTTATAACATTAAAACTAATTCCTTAAAAACTATCATTATGAAATCAAAAGTTTGGCATGTCGCTTTTTCTCTTTTAATGATTGTAAATGTTTCTAAAGCGCAGTTTGTAAAAAAGCACGGGCCACTGAGTGTTCAAGGCACGCAATTGGTAGATAAAAATAATAACCCAATAGTACTTCGCGGATTAAGTTTTGGATGGCATAGCTTGTGGCCAAGATTTTATAACGAAAAAGCGGTAAGTTGGCTGAAAAAAGATTTTAATTGTAATGTAGTTCGTGCCGCAATGGGAATTGAGCTTGGAGATCATTCTTATATAAAAGATCCAGAATTTTCTAAAGAAAAAGTAGAGGCTGTCGTAAAGGGAGCTATAAAATCAGATATTTATGTAATAATAGATTGGCACAGCCATAATATCAATCTAAAAGAAGCCAAGCAGTTTTTTGATGAGGTATCAAAAAAGTACGCTAAGTATCCTAATATTATATATGAGGTATTTAATGAACCTGATTATGAAACTTGGGGAGAAGTAAAAGCATACGCAGAAGAAATAATAAAGGTTATTCGAAAGAACGATCCTAACAACATTATATTGGTTGGCTGCCCGCATTGGGATCAGGATATTGATCGTCCAGCCGAAGATCCTATAGTAGGTTATACTAATATAATGTATACAATGCATTTTTATGCAGCAACTCACGGAAAATATTTAAGAGATAGAACAGATGAAGCCATAAAAAGAGGTTTGCCTGTTTTTATATCAGAATCGGCTGGGATGGAAGCTTCTGGTGACGGACCTTTAGATTATAAAGCTTGGCAGGATTATATTGATTGGATGGAATCTAAAAAACTGAGCTGGATTACATGGTCAGTTTCAGATAAAGATGAAACTTGTTCTATTTTGAAAAAATCAGCCAATTCTGAAGGAAAATGGAAAAATGAAGACTTAAAAGATTCGGGCATTAAAGTGCGTGAATTTCTACGCAAGTATAATAAGGAATAAATAAAGATATTTTTTTAGCATTAAAAAGCCCGTTCGTTTATGAGCGGGCTTTTTTTATTCTTTTAAAAAAGCATTTTTAGGTCAATTAAAACCACTTCATTTAGATCACAAATTGTAGTAATTTGAGAGTTATATTTTGTAAGAATTTTTTTTAATGGGTTTTTAGTCTATATTCCTTAATTAGGTTATTCTGTGTTTTTGCTTTTTTTATTTTAATTTGTATTTACCCCCTATTTTTTTGGGGGTAGTATGTTTTTTAATCTGTTTTTTGATTATTTGTGTCCTGTTTTTGTAGTAAAATTTACTTTTAACCCTCTTTATTTTGTAAAAACTCTTAAAATTTTGTTATTGAATTTTCAAAAACAATTATCGATAAATATCAAATAACGATTATTGGAAGATTAATTTTTGTAATCCGTAATTCTTCGCTTAAAACGTCAAAAAAGTAGTTTTGAATTATTCTGATGATACAAAAGTTAATAAATTCGCTAATGAAAATGATGATGATTTGAGGCGCTGAAAGTTTTTAGAAATGACTTATACTATTACATAGATATATAAAAGATTAACTAACCAGAATCAATTTAATAACTAAAAACCAATTTAAAACATGAAAAAAGCATTTTACATTTTAACCGCCATGTTAACAAGTTCTTTTGCCTTTGCCCAAGAAGATGAAGCTGCTGCTCCACCTGCAACCACTTGGGGAGGTTCTGCCGATGCGTATTATAAATATGATTTTTCAAAACAAATGAATGGATTAACGAGCTTTACCAACTCTCAGAATTCATTTGAATTAGGAATGGCATCTATTGAAGCAGGGCATACTTTCGGAAAAGCATCTGTTTTTGTAGATTTAGGTTTCGGAAAAAGAGCTGCAGAGTTTTCATATAATGAAACACCGGATAAAGATGCAAGTGCAAAATTTTTAATTAAACAGTTATATTTTACATATAACGTGACTGACGAATTTAAATTTGTAGCAGGTAGTTTCGGAACTCATATCGGATATGAGGTACTAGATGCTGTAGATAATAAAAACTATAGTATGTCTTATGCTTTCTCTTACGGACCATTCTTTAATACTGGTTTGAAAGCACAATATACTTCTGGTAAATTTACTGCTATGTTAGGACTTACAAATCCAACAGATTTTAAATCAGCTATGGATGCGGGATCTTACCAAAAAACATTTATCGGACAAGTGGGATATATTGGAGAAACAGGAAGTGCTTACTTGAATTTTACAACAGGAAGTACTAACCCAATTCCAGGAAGTATAATTCCAGTTTCAGATGAAAACAAAACACAGTTTGATTTAACTGCTTCTAAAACCATCAGCGATAGTTTTGCACTTGGTTTAAATGCAACATATGCTAAAACAACTAACGATTTTGATAGCGCTTTAGATGGAGAATGGTTTTCTATCGTAGGATATGCAAACTACTCTTTCAGCCCATCTCTTCTTTTAGCGTACAGAATGGAATATTTTGATGCAAAAGATGCTGCTCCAAGTCTTGGAACATTAGCTGGATCAAGTGTTTTTGCAAATACAGTTTCTTTGAACTTTAAAGTTGGAAAACTAACAATCATCCCAGAGTTAAGATACGACGCTGCATCAGAAGATATCTTTTTAGATAAAGATGTGATGCCAACAGGAGGAAGCTTCTACGGATTAATTGCTACAACATACTCTTTCTAGAGATAAAGATTGATATTTTTTTTTTTTTTTGGAGCTGTCGAAACATACTAATGTTTTGGCAGCTTTTTTATTTTGCTTGAATTAAGAATTAAGAATTAAGAATTAAGAATTAAGAATTAAGAATTAAGAATTAAGAATTAAGAATTAAGAATTAAGATTGCAGTTATAAACTAATTTGGTTATGATGAAGTATTGGATTCTTACTTTAAACTGATGTAAAACTGTATAAGGTTTACTTTGATATTCTTTTTAGTGCATTGAAGTTAGTTTTGGAAAAGAGGTTATTCTAATATAATTTAACCGATATAGTTCACTTTTGGAGACGCACCGCAGTGCGTCTAATTCTGTATATGATAGCTTCTTTTGATAATAAAAAAAAACGCATTTCTAATTTAGAAATGCGTTGCATATTTTGAATTCAAATTATTATTTATTGAACCTGTTTTTTGTAAATAGAATAAATCGTATCGATTGTTTTTCTGTCTAAAACAGATGTTGCATCTGTTTGAATATAATGCAGTTTAAAAGCTTGAATTGCGGCTGTTAAATTTTTGGTATTGTAGCCAATGATCCTAAGCGCTGGTTCGATTTTAAAATCAAATGGTGCTGGCTCTAGAACTTCATCTGGCCAAATTCCGAATCCTTTTTCGGCAAGTGTTTTCCAAGGAAATAAAGCACTTGGATCTTGTTTTCTTCCTGGAGCGATGTCAGCATGACCTAAAAAGTTTTGCGTCGGAATGTTGTAATCCTTTTTTAATTTAGTTAGTAAAGCTACTAAACTGCTAATTTGTGCTTCTGTAAAAGGTTTAAAACCATTATTGTCCAATTCAATTCCGATAGAACAAGAATTTAGATCGGTTGTTTTTCCCCAAGTAGAATTTCCAGCATGCCACGCTCTTAGATAGTCATTAAGCATTTGTACCACTTTTCCATTTTCTGAAATAATGTAATGGGCGCTAACTTGTGTCTTCGTTTTTGTAAAAGTATTAATTGTCTGTTGAAGAGAATCTTGAGCAGTATGATGAATAATAACGAAGCTTGGTTTTCTTAAATTAAAATTTACCGTGCCAATCCATTCGGTATTAATCCCGTTTTGCAAATAAGTTGAATTTGTTTTAGATAAAGTATCTTTTACAATCTTCAATTGTTGCGCATAAGAAGTATCAATAACAACTGTTGTAGCTGGAATTGGTTTTGCTTCTTTACTTGTAATTTGGTTTTCTAAAGTCTTTAACTGCTGGTCATAAGCCTTTTCCGTACTTTTATACGGATTAGTAGAGCAGGAACTGATTATAGCAGCTAAAATCAGATAACAAAAAAGCTTTTTTGTCATAATTCGTTGTTTTATAAGTTTAAACGATTATTCAGAGATTTTCGTATCTGTATTTTCTTTTACTTCTTTAGTATCTTTAGAATCTTTGTCTTTTTTCTTTTTAGATTTAGTTTTCTTAACCTCTTTCAAAGTGTCCATAAAAGTTTTGTATTTCTCAACTTGGTCTGGATTTAAGAATGCTGTAATTTTTTTATCTGTATTTTCTCTTAAAGCTTTTATTTGCTCAATTTTTTGATCTTGGCTGCTACTTTCGTTTTTCAGTAAAATACCTTGTTCTCTGATGCTTTCTGCTAAAACATTTGTAATTGCAATTGCTTGCAATTCGTCAAGATTTACTTGAGGTTTCATTTGTTCAACCACTATAGCTGCAGTTTCTTCTGGAGGAGTTTCCTTTGGTTTGCTTGGAGTTCCTTGCTGTTGTCCTCCCATCATACTTCTGTCCATTCCCATTCCGCCACCTCTTCCGTAGCCGTTTCCGTAACCACCATAGCCATTGTTGTAGCCTCCACCATACTGTGCAGAAGCAGTAAAACAGAATAAGCTAAAAACTAAAATAAATAAAGTTTGAGTTGGTTTCATAAAAGTATTTTTATCTTAATTAAGAATTGTTCAGTGTAAATTTAAGCAGGTTCTCCGTATAAATCAAATTCTGTTGCTTCTATTATCTTGATATTAACAAATTCTCCAGTTTTTACATAATGTTTAGAGGCATCTATTAAAACTTCATTGTCGACATCTGGACTGTCAAATTCAGTTCTACCAACAAAATGTGCACCTTCTTTTCTGTCAATAATACATCTAAATACTTTACCAACTTTTTCCTGATTTAAGTCCCAAGAAATCTGAGATTGCAATTCCATAATTTCATTAGCTCTTGCTTGTTTTACATCATCTGGAACATTGTCTTCTAGTAAATAAGCATGAGTGTTTTCTTCATGAGAATAAGCAAAACAACCCATTCTGTCAAATTTCATTTCCTGAACAAAATCTTTCAAAATTTCAAAATCTTCTTGAGTTTCGCCAGGATAACCAACAATAAGAGTTGTTCTAATTGCCATTCCAGGAACTGCAGCACGGAAGTCTTTTAATAATTGAGTTGTTTTGGCCTGAGTAGTTCCACGACGCATTGATTTCAAAATAGAATCTGAAATATGCTGTAATGGAATATCAATGTAATTGCAAATTTTTGGCTCGCGTTTCATTAATTCTAAAACATCCATTGGGAAACCAGTAGGGTAGGCATAGTGAAGACGAATCCATTCGATACCTTCAACTTTTGCTAATTCTTCTAAAAGTTCAGCAAGGTTTCTTTTTTTATAAAGATCAAGTCCGTAATAAGTTAAGTCTTGAGCAATTAAGATTAATTCTTTTACACCGTTTTTAGCTAAACCTTGAGCTTCTTTAACTAATTTTTCAATTGGCTGAGAAACGTGAGAACCTCTCATCAAAGGAATTGCACAGAAACTACAAGGTCTGTCGCAACCTTCAGCAATTTTTAAGTAAGCGTAATTTTTTGGAGTTGTTGTTAAACGTTCTCCAAGTAATTCATGTTTATAATCTGCTCCAAGAGCTTTTAATAACTGAGGTAATTCTGTAGTTCCGAAATATTGATCTACGTTCGGAATTTCTTTTTCTAAATCGGGTCTATAACGTTCAGATAAACATCCTGTAACGAAAACTTTATCAACAATTCCTCTGTCTTTTTTATCAGCGTATTCCAAAATCATGTTTACTGATTCTGCTTTAGCATTATCAATAAAACCACAAGTATTGATTACAATAATGTTTCCTTCTTTTTCTGCAGGAGCTTCATGTTCAACTTCTTTTCCATTAGCGCGCAGCTGTCCCATAAGGACTTCACTATCATAAACATTTTTTGAACACCCAAGAGTGATTACGTTAATTTTGTTCTTTTTTAAAGACTTGGTTCTCATACTTTTATAAATTGGAGTGCAAAATTACACTTTTTTTATTCAAACAGCACTAGTTTTAAAGTTGTTTTAGCTGTTTTTTATGAAGTTAATGCGTTGAAAAAGCTTTCATAATGGTTTAAAAAAAATCCGCCAGATAAAAACCTGACGGAAATTTCCATAAATCTATTTAATTTTAATTACAATGCGAATAATAAGGTAAGCGTTACATTGTTCAATTTGGAATTAATGTTTGCGCCGTCTGTAAAACCTGTTGAGAAAAATCCTTGATTTGATTTTCTATGAGCGTAAGAATAAGCTAAATCTAATTTTGTTCCTCCAAAATCATATCCTAAACCACCAGAAAAACTATTAAGGTCTCCTATTGTTCTTCTGTTTTCGTACGGACTTCCTTCAAAACGATATCCGCCTCTTAAGCTTAATTGTTTGATTTTGTATTCTGCACCAATTCTAAGTTCGTCATTTCTTTTTAAGTCATTGCTTATGTCAGCATTAACTCCTCTGAAACCAGCATCGTTAGTAGGTTTGAATTTACTGTTTCCGTAATTTTTTGTAGAATAATCAATACTGATTAAACCTGATTTCCCAAAAACGTAAGCTGCGCTAAGAGTCCACTTGTCTGGTGTTTGTAAAGTGTAAGAGTCATATACATTTACAACATTTGGATTTACACGATTGTCAAATGAATCACCTGCGCTATTTTCAGTTGTAGTAAATAAGCTTTGTGTAACTTCGTCATATAGTGTGTACCAAGTGTTTGATTCGTAAGATAAACCAACTCTAAGAGCCTCTGTTACTTTTCCTATTGCTCCCAATTGGAAAGAAAACCCGTTTCCGTAAGTGTATAATTCATTGTTAAAACGCAAATTCGAAACTGTATCGTAAGTTTCTAAAGGGTTTATGTTGTCCTCATAAAAACTTGAAGTTCTTCTATAATCAGTTACGTGGACGTTTAAATTGGCACCAAAATAAAGTCTGTCTTTGTAGGAAGTTGAAATATTAAAACTTGCTTTGCTATTGTAGCCTCTAGAGTAAATCTCATTTTCTTGATAATAGTTTCCTCCAGCTGGTACATTAGAGGTGTAAGCTGTGTTGTTGTTATTGTTTGCGACAGGATTAATTACATAACCTTCGTAACCAAAAAATGCTTGTTGCTCTCTATAAGTTAAATCTTCGTAAGGGTTGTTTGTTATATTTCCTAATGGAATTCCATTTGCAAAAGATAAGAAATAACCATCAACTGAATTCGTTGGATTTGTTCCTGCAGAAAAAATATTGTTGTTGAAATTGTTTGTATTCTCATACATTGCTCCAATAGCAATTTTGTTCCATCCATTTTTAGGATTATGATCCTTAAAAACAAAAACACCTCCAGCTTGGTTTAAGATAAATGAGTTTTCTTTATCAGAAGTTTGAGTGCCAAAATAATTAGAATTGTTTTTAATATTCTGATTGCTGAAAGATACTCCAACTTGGTTCGTGTTGAAAATTGCTGAACCTGCAGGATTCACACTTAAAGCGGATAAATCTCCACCAACTGCACCAAAAGCACCGCTCATTGCTCTATATCGAGCAGTTCCAGTTAGATTGTCCTGTGCATAGCGTAAAGCATCTGAAACTTCTTGAGAATATGACGCGCTGACAGTTAGTCCTGTTATAAATAGGAATAATATTTTTTTCATTTTGATAAGTTTTAGTTTGAAATTGTTTTGAGAAAAAAATTATCTTCTTCCTCCACCGCCACCGCCAGATCTCATTCCGCCGCCTCCGCCGCCGCCAGACGATCTCATGCTTCCGCCGCCACTATTGTTCATTGAACGTGATGGGCTAGGGCTATAGCTTCTAGATGAGTTGCTGTTGCTGCTAGGTGTGTAACTTCTGTTTGTAGTTCCGCTACTATTATTGTTGTAAGATCTTCTGTTGCTATAAGTGCTGTTGCTGTAATCAGATCCGTTTGTGCTAGATCTTCTGTTTGTAAAGGTAGGACTTGATGTTCTTCCGTTTACTGTAGAAGTTCTTCTGAAATCTGTATAGCCGTTACTAGATCTGTTGGTTGTGTAATTTCTATTTGTTGTATAGCTACTTCTGTTAGTAGTGTAGTTTCTGCTAGAGTAGTTTCTATTAGTAGCATAGCCTCTACTTGACATATAGCCTGATCTGTCAGAAGCGTAGTTTCTTCCTCCATAATATGCGGCAGAACCTCTTCTTCCGTAAGTGTAGTTATAGTTGTTGTAGCCGTAATAACCGCCACCCCAGTATCCTGGGTAGCCCCAGCCCCAACCTGGTCCCCAATAACCTGGATAACCCCAGCCACCTCCCCAGTAGCCTCCTGGGTATCCCCAGCCATAATAACCTCCGTATCCCCATCCATAGTATGGGTAACCCATTCCGAATCCGAATGACCACATTGGATCTGAATATACATTTACAGAAACGTCAGAACTGCTGCTTCCCCAAGCAGGGTAGCCTACAGATGCAGTTTGAGTACTGTCATTTTCTGCGTAGTTAGTGTAATTATCAACGTCTGTAAAAATTTCAGTTGGCTGATTGTCGTCTTGCAAAGATTTAAAGTATTCTTTGTATTGATTGTTTGTGCCATTAGAAGTAGCTTGCACATAGTTGTTTGATGAGTTACCATAAACACCATCATTGTCATGATAAGATGAATTTTGGTAAGAACCACACGACGTAAGCAATAAACTCAATAATCCAATTAAGTAAAAATGATTAGAGTTTTGGCGAATAGAAATGTTAGTTTTCATATCTGTGGTGTTTTTTATTGTTGCACATTACAAAAATAGTTAGTTTTGTCAAACTATTTAGTTAAAATTATTTAAAACAAAATTTGTGCCAAACTATATAATATGAGTAAGAACCTTACTACAAGATCAGAAGATTATTCGAAATGGTATAACGAGCTGGTTGTAAAAGCAGATCTAGCTGAAAATTCAGGAGTTAGAGGATGTATGGTGATTAAGCCGTACGGATATGCTATTTGGGAAAAAATGCAAGCTGAATTAGATCGTATGTTCAAGGAGACTGGACATCAAAATGCGTACTTTCCTTTGTTTGTACCCAAAAGTATGTTTGAGGCTGAGGAAACTAATGCTGAAGGATTTGCGAAAGAATGTGCTGTTGTGACACATTATAGATTAAAGAATGATGAGGAAAGACCGGGGAAATTAATGGTTGATCCAAATGCTAAATTGGAAGAAGAGCTTATCGTTCGTCCAACTAGTGAGGCAATTATTTGGTCTACATATAAAGGATGGGTGCAGTCTTATAGAGATTTACCTTTATTAATTAACCAATGGGCCAATGTAGTTCGTTGGGAAATGCGTACGCGTTTATTCTTAAGAACGGCCGAGTTTTTATGGCAAGAAGGGCATACTGCTCACGCTACAAAAGCAGAAGCAATTGAGGAATCTGAAAAAATGATGAATGTTTATGCGGATTTTGCTGAAAACTTCATGGCTATTCCTGTTGTAAAAGGTATTAAAACAGAAACAGAGCGTTTTGCAGGTGCGGATGAAACATATTGTATTGAGGCATTAATGCAAGATGGAAAAGCGTTGCAAGCTGGGACATCTCACTTCTTAGGTCAGAATTTTGCAAAAGCTTTTGATGTTAAGTTTGCTAATGCAGAAGGAAAGCAAGAACATGTTTGGGGAACTTCTTGGGGAGTTTCAACTCGTTTGATGGGAGCTCTTATTATGACGCATTCAGATGATCAAGGGTTGGTTCTTCCTCCGAATTTAGCGCCAATTCAAGTTGTTATTGTTCCTATTCATAAAACGGATGAGCAATTGGCTGAAATCACAGCTGCGGTTAATGAGTTGACTGCTAAATTGAGAAAGCTGAAGATTTCTGTGAAATATGACGATAGAACAACTCAAAAGCCAGGATTTAAATTTGCTGAATGGGAATTAAAAGGTGTTCCGGTTAGAATTGCTGTTGGTCCAAAAGATTTAGAAAATGGAACTTTTGAAGTGGCAAGACGCGATAATTTGTCGAAAGAAGTCGTTTCAAATGAAAATATTGTTGATCACGTTAATAATCTTTTAGAACAGATTCAAAAAGATTTATTTGATAGAGCTTTGAATTATCGTAATACACATATTACGGAAGTAAATAGTTTTGAGGAATTTAAAGAAATTTTAGAAGGAAAAGGTGGTTTTATTTCAGCTCATTGGGATGGTACCGCAGCGACTGAAGAAAAAATAAAAGATTTGACAAAAGCGACGATTCGTTGTATCCCTTTGGATGCTGTTGAAGAGGCGGGAAGCTGTGTGTTTACTGGTAATCCTTCTTCTAAAAGAGTGCTTTTTGCAAAGGCTTATTAAAAAAAGATAAAAAAAATAGCATCAGCTATTGTGCAACTAAAAAATAGATGTATCTTTGCATCCGCATTAGAGAAGCACGGTCCGTTCGTCTATCGGTTAGGACGCCAGGTTTTCATCCTGGTAAGGGGGGTTCGATTCCCCCACGGACTACAAGTTATATACATATTGAAAAGTTTCCAACTTAGGAGAATTTAGGTCCGTTCGTCTAGGGGTTAGGACGCCAGGTTTTCATCCTGGTAACAGGGGTTCGATTCCCCTACGGACTACAAAATTAGTTGTAAATAAGTTTTGTAAAACAAAAATTGGTGTCTCGGTTTTTGTTTTATTAGTTAAAACCAAAGTGATTGTTTTTATAATTGTGGGAGGTTTTTCTTTTTTAACTAGTATTTATAATAATTATTACATCTAAAATTAAAGAAAATGGCAAATCATAAGTCAGCATTAAAAAGAATCAGAAGTAACGAAAAGAAAAGAGTTCTTAACAGATACCAACACAAAACTACTCGTAATGCTATTAAAGCATTAAGATTAGCTACTGATAAGTCTGATGCTGCTGCTAAATTATCAACTGTGATCTCTATGATTGATAAATTAGCTAAAAAGAACATCATTCACGATAATAAAGCTTCTAACTTGAAGTCTAAATTAACGAAACACGTTGCTAAATTGTAATTAAAAGCAATTTGCTAAAAATATAAAAGTCCTCTTTTAGAGGACTTTTTTTGTTTATATGTTATCGGTCAATATTTTAAAATCAAATAAAAAACGATGGTTTAATACTAAGTCTGAATTTGGGTTTTAAAATATTGATTTTTTTGTTTAAAGATTTATTTTCTTTTTAAGATACTCTAGCATCTGCTGCGTGATTGGTTTTGAAAGAAAATCAATTATGATTGGGTATTTTTTTGCTTTGGCAAGATCTTCAGGATCAATAGTCGATGATAAGACAATTACAGGAGCAGCGTTAAATTCGTTGTAAGCAGAAGAAGTAAAATGATCTAAAAATTCCCAGCCACCCATAATAGGCATATTTAAATCTAAGAAAATAAGCTCGGGTTTTCTTCTGTTTTTGTCATTAGTGTATTTTAAGGTGTTGAAATGATGGAGTGCTTCTTCACCGTTTTGAGCTGTAATAATTTCATGTGAAAATGAAGATTTTGAAATTACTTTTTTGCATAGCATTAATGTGATTGGATCATCGTCAATGCATAAAATCTGCTCAAGCATAATAATTAGTTTTTAAATGTTATTGTAAATGTGGTGCCTTTGTTAACTTCACTATCTATAGCAATTACTCCTCCCATTGTTTCTACCTGTGATTTGACAA
The DNA here is from genome assembly GCF_014207905.1 of Flavobacterium notoginsengisoli. GTDB lineage: Bacteria > Bacteroidota > Bacteroidia > Flavobacteriales > Flavobacteriaceae > Flavobacterium > Flavobacterium notoginsengisoli_A. The sequence goes on from NZ_JACHLB010000002.1 coordinate 146,849, forward strand.
GATAAAGACCTAATCCTTTACTGTCTGGGTAATTGTGGAATCTTTGATATAGCCCGAAAACTTTATCTCGGTTTCTTTCTAGATCAATTCCAATTCCGTTGTCTTTAAAGGTTAGTACTGCTTTGTTGTCTATCTGTTCGGCGGTTATCGCTATTTTTAGTTTTCTATTTTCAGATTTGTATTTTATTGAATTGGTGAGCAGATTAAGTAAAATACTTTCTATGTAAGCTTTGTTTGTGGTTAGCTGTGGTAGTTTGTCAAACTTAAGTTTGATAATTGGTTTGTGCAGTTCAATTTGGAAAGATAATTGGCTGAACACATTTTCAAAAACCTCTTTTAATGAAACCACTTCTTTTTGCATCGAAGGGTTGTCTTTAATGATAATTACTTTTACTAAATCATTAATAGTTTCGTTAAGTAAATGCGTAGATTTTGTAAAACCGGCTAAAATTTCTTGTAGTTCTTCATTTTCTATCGGAATATCTTCTGTTAGGTTTAAAAGACCGATAAGATTAGATAATGGAGCTCTAAGATTATGAGAAGTAATGTAAGAGAACTGTTTTAAATCTTTGTTGTTTTGTGTAAGTTCTCGAATAAGATGTTCTTTTTCTGTTTCTAATTTTTTTTCCTCAGTAATATCTCGTTGTATAGAAATCCAGTGAGTGATTATTTCTTCATTATTGAAAATTGGAATCATAGAGAAACGCACCCAGTATTCCTCATTGTTTTTGGTGTAAGTAATAGTTTCAATCAGGCATTCCTCTTCGTTTTTTATGGCTTTTAATAATTTCTTCAATTCATCTGAATCGGATTTTGGCCCTTTAAAAATATTAGGTGATTTTCCGATTATTTCATTAGATAGATAGCCAGACATTTGAGAAAAAGCAGGATTGACATACACTATTCTTGGTATCTTGCCGTCTGGCGAATTAGCTTCGGTTATTAAAATAGAGTCTTTAGATTGGGTAATTACTGTTTCTAGAAGTTTTAAACGCTGTTCTTCTTCTTTTTGTTTGGTAATGTCTTGAATAGCTCCAATCATTCTGATGGCTCTTCCTTTTTCATCTTTTAATAGAAATCCTCTGTCGAGAACATATTTATAAGTTCCATCTGCACATCTAAAACGATATTGATCCTGCCAATTTTGAGTTTTTTGTTCAATGAAAGAGTATAATTTGATAGACATTCGGATGCTATCTTCAGGATGTATTTTGTCAAACCACCACTTAGAGGTTTTGCCAACTTCTTCAGGATTGTATCCAAAAACGCTTTCTATTCCTTTGTTCCAATTTATGCTGTCTTCTTGGATTTTCCAGTCCCAAATGGTATCACTTGTTGCTTTTGCTACAATGTCATACTTTTCATTGGATTCCTTTATTTCTTCATTAGTCTTGTTTAACTTCTCAAAAATCGTAATATTCTTTTTTTCATTTTTTGAAAGGATAAAACTAAAAACTACTCCGGTTATTAAAATGATTAAAATGTCCTTTATGAGAGATAAAGTTGGGTATTGAGTAAGAGAAAAGTAGGTTGTTAGTAATTGATGACAAATAATTGCCATAATTATCGTTATGATGGTGTAAATAAGAGTAATTTGGAGAGTTTTACTTTTCATTACTCCAAATATAGTTAAATTAACTATAACTAAACATATGTTAATGTCAATTTAAAGGCTATATTTTGGTGATTTATATTAACTAATTGATTGTATATACGTAAACTATAATAGAAACGTTTTTTTTATCAAAATAAAGTGTACCTTTGCGCCCATTAAAAATCACAGATGGAATCTATTAGAAACATTGCAATTATTGCCCACGTCGATCACGGTAAAACCACTTTGGTTGATAAAATTATGTATCACTGTCAGTTATTTCGTGAAAACGAAAACACAGGTGATTTAATCCTTGATAATAACGATTTAGAGCGTGAGAGAGGTATTACAATTACTTCTAAAAACGTATCAGTTCAATACAAAGGAACAAAAATCAATATTATTGATACTCCTGGCCACGCGGATTTTGGAGGTGAAGTAGAACGTGTATTGAACATGGCCGATGGTGTATGTTTGCTAGTGGATGCTTTTGAAGGGCCAATGCCACAAACTCGTTTCGTGTTACAAAAAGCTATTGACTTAGGTTTAAAACCATGCGTAGTTATTAATAAAGTTGATAAAGAAAACTGTACTCCAGAAGAAGTTCACGAGAAAGTTTTTGATTTAATGTTTGAATTGGGTGCTACTGAAGAGCAATTGGATTTCCCAGCGGTTTACGGTTCTGCTAAAAATAACTGGATGTCTGAAGACTGGAAAGTTCAAACTCAAAACATTGAACCTTTATTAGACATGGTTATTGCTAATGTACCAGCTCCTAAAGTTTCTGAAGGTACTCCTCAAATGTTAATTACATCTTTAGATTTCTCTTCATTTACAGGTCGTATCGCTATCGGACGTCTTGAAAGAGGAACTTTAAAAGAAGGAATGCCAATTTCTTTAGTAAAAAGAGATGGGAAAATCATCAAATCTAGAATTAAAGAATTACACACTTTTGAAGGTTTAGGCCGTAGAAAAGTAGAAGAAGTTATTGCTGGAGATATTTGTGCTGTTGTAGGTGTTGAAGGTTTTGAAATTGGTGACACAATTGCTGATTTTGAAAATCCAGAAGCTTTACAGACTATCGCTATCGATGAGCCAACAATGAGTATGTTATTTACAATTAACGATTCTCCTTTCTTTGGTAAAGAAGGTAAATTTGTTACTTCTCGTCACATCCGTGAAAGATTAACAAAAGAGTTGGAGAAAAATTTAGCGATGAAAGTTGGAGAAACTGATTCTGCTGATAAATTCATGGTTTTTGGTCGTGGTGTACTTCACTTATCTGTTCTTATCGAAACAATGAGAAGAGAAGGGTACGAGCTTCAAATTGGTCAGCCACAAGTTATCATCAAAGAAGTTGATGGTGTTAAATGTGAGCCAATTGAGGAATTAACTATCGACTTGCCAGAAAACCTTTCAGGTAGAGCGGTTGAATTCGTAACTATCCGTAAAGGTGAAATGCTTTCTATGGAAGGTAAAGGTGAGCGTATGATTATTAAATTCAATATTCCATCTCGTGGAATTATCGGATTAAGAAATCAATTACTTACTGCTACTGCTGGTGAAGCTATTATGGCACACCGTTTCATCGGGTACGAACCATACAAAGGAGAAATTCCTGGACGTAACAACGGTTCTTTAATCTCTATGGAAAACGGAAAAGCAATTCCTTACTCTATCGATAAATTACAAGACCGTGGAAAATTCTTCGTTGATCCTAACGAGGATATCTACGAAGGACAAGTAATTGGAGAAAACACTCGTAGCGACGATATGACTGTTAACGTTACTAAAACGAAAAAACTTTCTAACGTACGTTCTTCTGGAGCTGATGATAAAGCTAGAATTATTCCAGCTATCAAATTCTCTTTAGAAGAAGCTTTAGAGTACATCCAAAAAGATGAGTATGTTGAAGTTACTCCAAAATCTTTACGTTTAAGAAAGATTTATTTAAGTGAAACAGATAGAAAAAGATATAAAATCTAATTCGATTTAAATTTCAATATAAAAAATCCCAAATTCTAATTTAGATTTTGGGATTTCTTTTTATTATTGGAATTTGGATTTTTAAAAAATTGAAATTTATTAAAAGTTATCTTTTTAATGAAAAATGTCCTTTAACTATCTTTCCGTTGACAAATAAAAGAGTAAACCAATAATCGTCTGAAGGCAATTCATGTCCGTTGAAAATTCCATTCCAACCAGAACTGTTTTGATTCATCTGTTTTAATAATTTTCCATATCGGTCAAAAATAGAAACGCTGTAATCCGGCATTTGATCTATATTCTGAATTGTCCAAAGGTCATTGTAGCCATCTCCATTAGGAGTAAAGAAACGAGGATAGTCTAATACGTAAAGTAAAAATGAATTTGAAATACCACAGCCATGTTTATCTACAGCCACCGCATTATAAATTCCTGGACGTACTTGCGTAAATGTTGGATCGTCTTGAAAAACAGATCCGTCAAGCGAAAATTCATAATCTCCTACACCAGTATATACAATTTTTACAGAATTATCTATTCCGGAAAAATCTTTTACGTCAGCACCTGTGATAGTAGCAGGTTCAGATAAAATTACTTTGAATGTTTTTGTTTTTTGACAATCATTTGAGTCGGTTACCGAAATTGTATGATCTCCTGCAGTATTAATTATTGTCGAATTATTAGTTTCACCATTTGACCATTGATACGTTTTAAAACCAGAAGCAACTGTTAAACTCATTTCTTCTCCTTTACATAAATATAAGGTTTCGTCTTCAAAATTTGGTGGATCAAAAGTATGTACAACCAGTTCTACAGGAGCAATATCATAACAATCAGGGCCATTTATAGCTCTAACATAAATGGTTTGATTAAAGGGAACAGTATTTTTGAAGATATTAGCTAAAGGATTTGTTTCTGCTAAAGCATCATCTGCCGTTAAAAAGAAATTGACAACAAGCCCAGAAGGAAGTGTTGATGTGATTTGAGGCGTTACTTGTTCCGCTAGATTGAATTGATATAAACCATCTTGGGTTTGATCTTCATCGCATGTTGTAAACGGAGGCTGATCGGGGATAATGTAGGGAGAAACATTAAGCGCAATTTGTGGAGTGGCAAAACAGCCGTAAGTGTTTTCAATTCGAGCATAAACAACCTGATTCGGATATTTATTAAAATATTTTTTTGGATTAAGAATTGGATTTACCTTGTTTCTTGCATTTGCCAAACTTTCATAATAACCTTGATTGGTAATCTGAGAAACGTTGTTTTTTACAATATTAGCAACTTTAGTTAAATCAAAAAATGTGATTCCGTCAGTATCATCGTCACATTGTAATATAGAAGTATTTGTTGATTTAATTTCTTGGGTAAATTCTACTGAAATTTCTCCCGTTGCTGTACAAGAAGCACTATTTAAAGTAGCTTCAACTTTGTATGTTCCTGGCGTAATCACCGCATAAGTAGGAGTTGTAGCGCCTGATAATAAAACATAATTATTAGAAGCATCCTTTATATACCATTTAAAAGTGTAATCAGCACCATTTAATTTTGTGTCTAAAACGAAATTTTCTCCAAAGCAAACCGGATTATCGTTGGCAAATGTTCTGTCTTTTCCAAAATTTATTTTGCTTAAAAAACTGCCTCCTTCTATAAAAACTGCTGAAGGAAAATTTCTAGTTAAATCATCTGCGACAACCAATTTCAAATGATATTTTTTGTTCGGTACAACATCGGTCGAAGCATTCATAACTACCGTTTGTCCTGCGTAGTTAATTGGGCTTGACGCAGGATTATAGCCGTTAAAATAGTTTTCGTTAACTGCTTCACATCCTGGTTTTGGCGTTCCTTCAACAACGGCACTGTTTATTTTTGGATGAACAGTCGTTGCAGAAACGGCAGTAGTTGTGTTAGGTAGAACGGCTAAATTTTTATAGGGATCTGTTGTTCCTACTTCTTTAATTAGGAAAGCAAATCCGTCTGAATAAGAACAGGGGTAAAACGATTGGTACTCATTCGAAGCAAAAAAATAATTAAAGCTTATTGAATTAGTAGATGGTATAAAATCAAATTCTAAAACTGTTGCGTGTGTACTCGTAGAAGTTCCTAATGCGGTATTTAAATCTGGATCGCCATTCCATGAAAATACTTTTACACCTATAGAAGTTGCTTGATTATATGGTCCTTCGGCATTTTTGCTAGCAGAAGTGGCTAAAACAAGTCCTGTAGAAAATGGAAAATTACTCCCTCCTGTAAAAGAACCATAGCTTTGTTGTCCTGCTAGTGGATTTCCAGATGCACTTACATTATCTATACTAAGACAAGAGCTGTTTATCAAAATATTTTTAACTAAAACATCTGGCGTTACAGTTGGATCAACAGAAATATTTTGGGCGCTGGTTTTAGACCCGATACAAAGCAAAAGGCAGATAAGGAGTATTACTTTTACATAATTCATAGTAACAAATATACTATAAATCTCTATTTTTTAATAATTTGTATGCAGAAGATATAAATATGAATGTCCATGCTAGAACAATAAAAATCGCCGTATAGTTTATACTGTAATCGATATCTGTTTCAATTCCTATTTGTGAACCAATATTTTTAACGACAGAGAGTCTTGGCCCAGGATTAACAATTAGATTTGACATTGCTTCTAAAGGCAGAAATTGCATTATTTTTTCATCTGTATTGCTGTCTGGGAAAATTTTAAATGCCAAAGTTCCTTTTATAATTCCTTCGATAATACTCCAAACCAGAAGAAATCCCAAAGCAAAAGCAGAACGTTTTACAAGAATTCCTAAAAATAAACAAAAAGAAAAGAAACCCGTGAGTTTTACAAAGAAAGCTAAGAGGTAATCTAAGTCACTAAATATAATGCTGAACTCTGTGTAAGAAGAATAAAATAATCCTAAAATTAGGCTCAAGATAAAAATAAAAACAGTTGATCCGAAGGCGAATAAAACTACTGTCAAGAATTTTGAAAGTATAAATTCTTTTTTACTTAATCCATCGATTAGATTTTGTTTTAAAGTTCCGTAACTATATTCATTAGCCATCATAGAAACAATTACAATCGCCAAAAAGAATTTTAACCAAGCAGCTACATAAGTATTAAAATGCCAAATAAAAGGAAAATTAAAGATTCCCATTTCTGCTAAATGAAATTTAAATGGCCCAATATCAAATTTTATGGATGCAATTAAGGCTATAAAAGAAAGTAATATAAAGTAAGTTAAGGTTAAAATACGACTGGCTTTATTCATCCAGATTTTTTGCAATTCTATAGAAAGAAGTCTTTTCATGGTTTAGTTTTTTTGAGCGGTAGCATTTTTGGTTAATTCTAAAAATTGAGCTTCTAAACTGTTTTTACGTCTTACCAAATGGCTTAAAACAATATTTTTGGAAAATAAAAACTGATTTAAATCAGAAGCAGATAATTCAGATTTCAGATAAACTAAAACTTTTCCATCTTCTTCAGAAACGTGATCAATTGCAGAATGTTCCTGTAGAGCTGTTTTTAATAGCAAATTGTCATTAGACTGAATTTCAAAAAAACCTTCGTTTGAAGCCATGTCATCAACAGGACCAGAATATAAAATTTCGCCTTTTCTTAATACAATTACTTGAGAACAAACTTTTTCGACTTCATCTAATAAATGTGAAGCAAGCAAAATAGTAGTTCCTTGAGAAGCAATTTTTCTAATAATATCTCGAATCTGATGAATTCCTTGCGGATCTAATCCGTTGGTTGGTTCATCTAAAATTAAAATTTCAGGGTCGTTTAAAAGGGCAGATGCAATTGCCAAACGCTGTTTCATTCCTAAAGAAAAAGTACTGAATTTGCTGTCTTTTCTATCGTCCAGACCAACTAATTCTAGTTTTTCTGCTACTTTAGAATAATTGATGTTTTTGATTTTGCAAACCAATTTCAAATTTTGTTCTGCTGTCATGTATGGGTAAAAATTGGGTCTTTCTATAATTGCTCCAACTTTTTTCAAGGCTTCATGTGTTTCTACTTTTCCGTCAAACCATTTATAATTTCCAGACGATTTATTTACAACATTAAGCACAATACCTAATGTAGTCGATTTTCCGCTGCCGTTCGGGCCAAGAATGCCATAAACACGACCTTTCTGTATAGTAAAAGACACATTTTTTAAAGCCTGAATTCGGCCGTATCTTTTATTTAGATTCTCAATGGTTAATATGGTTTCCAAATTTTTCTGGTTTTAGTTTTTAGTATGACGAATCAACTTGATTTTTGTTACTTTAAATTCTAACTTTCAATCGTATTGATGTAAATTTGTATTAAAGATATTCAAAATGAGCGAGCCTTTAATGGTTTTAAAAAAACCGTCTTATCCTTTAACACAGCCACTTTTAAGTTATTTAGAAAGATACGAGCGTATTTCTAAGGTTTCTGTGTTTTATGATGATCTGCTTCGTTTTTCGGGTTCCATAAATGTTTATGATAAAAATGACACCGATACACTTTGGATTAGAGTGTATTACGGCGAATTTGAACGCAATGAAATTGATTTAAACCTAAAGAAAATTTATTCGCTTTTGCATTCTGATGGAAATAGTGAAATTATTCAGTATCTAAATGTCGATGCAATTGATTATTGTACTTTCGGAAATTCGAAACCTTTTAGAATAAAAGTTAGAAATATTCTGAACGATAATTACGTTCATTTTTACATTAAAAAAGCCGATGCTTCGAGGATTTATGGATTAGAACTGGAAGATATTCTTTCGCCAGATAAAATCAATTTTTTAGTTTATAAAGACACTTTGATCGAGGAGCATATTATCGGAATTCCAGGCGATGTTTTTATGGATACTTTATTAGAAAGCTGTTCTGAAACCGAAAAAGCGCAAATTGCTAAAGAGTTTGTAAAATTTAATGAACGCTGTATGATTCGTCTTTTAGGCGATATGCGTGCTTACAATTATGTAATTGTTCCAATTCACGATTTTGATCAGGTAGTTTATAAAATTCGCCCAATCGATTTTGACCAGCAATGCTATGAGGGAAATTTCAAAGTTTATCGCCCGCAGTTTTTTAAAGAAAATTTTCCGATGATTCAATTGATTAAGGAGAAATTAGAAGAGCGTTCAATTATTCAATATAAAGATGAAGAAAGAGCTATTTTGGCAAAACGTATCCATTCGGCAGAAACCAGAATTAATAAATTACTAAATATAATGTGCCATGACACGATTTCGACTCAAGAACATTTATTGCAGTTAAAAATGGAATTGTACAGATATACAAACGATATGAAGTTTAAAAATGCAAAATCAATGGGACATATTATGCACGCAGCATTCGAATTTATTACGCGTAATTTTAAAAACACACATTTAGTTTAAAAGTATTTTGCCACAGATTTCACAGATTAAAAGATTTTATAATCATTATAATTCTTTTAAGCTGTGGCTAAAAAAAAATAAATCTTATGAAAAAATCTTTTTTAATAGTCGTTTCTTTAATTTTATTGGCTTGTCAGCAACAATCTAGTTCTGACTTAAAAGAGCTTTATTCGCTTCCAAAAAAAATAAAAGAGTCTTCTGGAATTACTTATTTTCCTGAAACAAATATTCTTTATACTTTGGAAGATAGCGGAAACAAAAATGCTATCTACGCTATTGATTCAAAAGGGAAATTAGCTAAAACCATAACTATTTCGAACGCTACAAATGTAGATTGGGAAGATATTACAAAAGATAAAACAGGAAATATTTACATAGGCGATTTCGGAAATAATGACAACGAAAGAAGAGATCTATGCATTTATAAAGTTGCCAAAAATCAATTGAATAATGATTTGGCTAAAGCCGAATATAAAATTTCATTCTCGTATCCTGAACAAAAAGAATTTCCGCCAAAGAAAAAAGAAATGTTTTATGATGTAGAAGGTTTCTTTGAATTCAATGGTTATTTCTATCTTTTTACCAAAAACAGAAGTAAAGGTTTTGATGGAACTGCGTTTATCTACAAAATAAAAAATGTCGCAGGAACTCAAAAAGCAGTGAGAATAGGAGAGTTTAAAACTTGTAGTAATTACAATCATTGTGTTTTAACGAGCGCCACAATTAGTCCAGACGGAAAAAAAGTGGCCTTGCTTAGTCATGATAAAGTGCTTTTATTTAAAGGTTTTAAAGGAGATTTATTTCACAAAGGAACTCATACGCAAATAGAACTAAATCATTTTTCTCAAAAAGAAGCCATCGTTTTTAAAGATAATAACACCCTTTTGATCGCAGATGAAAAAGCCGATAAGATAGGAGGAAAGGTCTACGAATTTAAGCTCTAAGTTACTGAGATGCTAAGATTCTAAGGAACTAAGTTTCAAAAAAAACAGCCATGAATGCATGGCTGTTTTTTTTATCGTATCTAAGAAAAAAACTTAGAATCTTAGCATCTCAGAACCTTAGGAACTTAAAAACTATATGCTGCTCCAAAAATCACCCTTCCAATTTCGTCAGGAGATTTAAAGTATGAGATTCGTGCAGTTAAAACGTTGATTGCATTCAACCAAAGTCCGCCGCCGTAATCGTGGTGCCATTTTTTAGAATCTTCGCCATCAAGCCAAACTCTTCCGTAATCAAAACCGCCTAGAATTCCGTAAGTAAAAGGAGCAATTGTTTTTCTTATTCTGCCCAGGCTTAAACGTAAATCAGAACTTTGAGAAAAATACGAATTTCCTAAAAAGCGTTCGTTTCTAAATCCTCTTAAATCTGTATCTCCTCCTAAAGCTGCACCTTGATAAAATTCATAATTATTATTAAAAATGGCTTTTCCTTTCAGATAACTTGCTAAAATCAGTTTTCCTGTTTTGTCAATTTTATGTGTAAAACCTATAGCACTTTCTAGAGTTGGAAAGTTTTTATTGGTTTCCTCTAGATTGGTTGTCCATGTTCCAGCAATCATAAAAAACATTCCAAGAGTTGGTTTTGCTGCAAAATCTGAATTTTTGAAAAGATATTTTACTTTCAAACTTCCGTAATTCTGACTGTTAAATACATCTGGATTTACAATATTCGGAAGATTGATAAAACGATTCTCAGTTTCTTCAACCGTCATTCTCTGGAAAATGGGTTGAATGCTAAATTCGCTACCATATCTTCCAACGTGTCTGATAGCTCCAGAAGCATTAAATTTTCTGATTCGAACACGGTTGTAATCCATGCTTAAATCATCATCATATTGAGCTTCATTTCCGTAGCCAAAATAATTCATGGCAAAATTTGGGGTAGTATAAAGAGATTCAACATCAATAACCCATTTTCCGAGTAATCCAGGGAAATGTGCAGCGTAATTAAACTCTAAACCACCCGTTGCGAAATAATAAAAAGCATTTAAAACATGTCTTTGCGTATACGGATTTTGTTTAAAATTGTTCACCGTATAATTGAAATTAATACCAACTTTTACTCCATCATCAGGGTTAAAACCAATGTTTGGAAGCCCAGAAACGACATTGTATTTCGGTTTTTCATAGTTGTATAAGTTAACATCGTAATCGTCTGTTAATTGAGTCTGAGTTTTAGAATCTAAATTATAGGTGTTCTCTTTTGATTTAAAATCGTAAACAATAACTTTTCTTCCGTTTTCGATATTATAAGTATCATTGTTTTGTCCACCAATTAAACGAATCTTAATGTTTGATTTGTAATTGCCTTTTACTTCAAAAATATCATTATCATCTAAGCCGTAAATCCATAAATTTTTGGTTTTGGCATCTGTAACTGTTTTAGAGTAAAGCAAATCGTCTCCCTCTTTTTTACTTCTGAAAACCTGAATTTCTATACTTTTTTTAGCATTATGATTTAGAACAAATTTGTCTTTTTTGTCTGTTCCGGCAATCATAACCGTTCTGCTTAAAACATCAGCATAAATGGCAGCATATTTCTGAAGTTCTTTTTTTCTGTTTTTTAATTTTCGAATAATTTCATCGACAGTTTCATCCTGAACTTCTTTTGGCATGTTTTTAAAAGACTTTTCGATATCAGCATCAGATAAATTATCTTGAATATATTTTGCCTGTTCAATCCAATCTTTTTGATCTGAGGTTCTTAAGAAAGCCAAATCCATCGGATAAGGTTCTCTGCTTAACCATTTTACATTGCCAATTTTATCCTTAAAAGTTCTCATATGACGCAATGCCGGAATATTCATTAAAATAGAAAGCAAAGCCCCATCATATTTTACAAATGCTTGATCTCTGTCGCGCGGAATAGGTTTGTAAATTACTTTTCCATCCTTTTTAAATTCTGCCCAACGCCATTGATCGCTATGTCTGTCCCAATCACCAATTAAAATGTCGAACAAACGAGCTTTTATATATTCTTTTTCATCAACTGAATATTTTTCATCTTTATGGAGATTCAGCATCATGTCATCTGTGCCAATGATATTGCTTGGATTACCAAAGTTTTTGCCATCTAAATGATTATCAGCTGGTCTTTCTTCAATCATATACAATTGATCTCCAAAGCCTGCATTAAACTCACCCAAACCATTTTGTCGTGGAATGTAATATAGAATTGGATTTGTATGTAGTAATCCAATTTTGTTAGACATACCATCAACTGCATATGGAGCATATGGATGAGAAGTAGTGTAGAAATCAAACAAGAAACTTTCTGTATAAGTATCTTCGAAATCATTTACCACATATTGATCTTTAAAAGCAACAGATTGTAAAAATACGGTCGCACTTTTTTTCATGCCACGCATTACAAATTCACGCCCTTTAGGATCAGACATTCTTAAAGAAACCGATTGATGTCCACCGCCTTCGCGAATTGGTTTCAGTCCACCTTTTAGCGTATCAACAGTTGCAACATTTGCTTCAATGGGCATACTGTAATATTTTCTGTAATGTTTTCCGAATAAGAAACTATGAAACCAACTTTTATCTGTCATTTTAGGCGAATAGATAGAAGTTGTAATTTTTGATGGAAATTTATTTGGAATATCTGAAGCCCAGTTAATTTCTTTGGCTTTTATAATTTCACGTTCAAAAAGAAGTTTTTCTTTATTGTTTTCATTTCCATAGAATGAAACTTTGGCATCACCGCTTTTAAATAAAGTCAGTTTTACATAACCATTTCCACCATAAGAGAAGTCATTGTCATGCACAGCTCTGGCAGCTTCAGATTTAGATCCTGCACCGCTTATAATTTGCTGAATATTTTCATTGCTAATGTACTGCAAGTTATGATCGTGGCCAGAAACTACAATAACATTTTTCTGCTTTTGCAAAAGTGTTTTAATTCGCTTAGCGTAAATTGTATATTGTTTGTTCTGAATATCTTGTGGACTAACACCAGATGTTTTTCGTAATAAATTGATGAACGAACCAATAATTGGTAAAGGAATTTTTTGTTCTAAAGGGAATAATTGTTTTTCTAATGAAAATTGTCCACCATGAGTACCGTTGCTTAGTAAAGGATGATGAATAGCCAGAACAACAGTTTTCTCCTGATTTTTGTTTAAAATGTTTTCGAGTTCTTCAAAAAAAGCTTCTCTGGTTTTGATTTCGCAATTATCATTGATTGTTGGATGATTATCCCAATCTTCTAGAAACCATTCGCTATCGATAGTTACTAACGTTGTAATACTATCAATTTTCACATCTTCTATCGGGCAAGACTTTCTAGGTAAAAAAGCTTTCTTGTCATTTAGATGTTTTGTTACAAAATCGGCTTGTAATTCAAGACCTTTAATACCGCTGTACCAATCATGATTGCCTGGAATAAAGATGGTTTTTCCTCTGTAACCATCGGCCAATTTTAATTGATTAGTAAGTTTTGTTTCGGCTAAAGCCTTGTCTCCAGACTTTTTATCGCTCGGAAAACCTTTAGGATAAATATTGTCTCCCAAGAAAAGCAAAGTCGATTTTTTACTGGCTTTTTTCAGTCTTTGATGTAAAAGTTCCAGTGTTTGCTGTGCTTGTTCTTCGTCAGCATTTCCAGCATCACCTACAAGATAGAAAGTATGCGCAATTTTTATGGTATCTGTTGCGTTTTCATTCTCGATCGAGCTTACATTTTTTCCGTATTGGGGCTTGTGAGTTGCACAAGAATAAACTAGGAAAAGTAGAAGTAGAGTAACCGTTCCAGTTTTAATTTTGGCAATAAAATGATTATCCAAAAACAATTTCATAATTTAGTGGTATAAAAATATTCTTTATGAATCTAATAGAACAATCCGAAGATTTCGTCAGTAATTTACTCAAAGATAAACTTTCTAATTTATATTCTTACCATAATTTTAACCATACTTTCACAGTGGTTACTGCGGTAAAAGAACTTTGTAAAAAAGAAGATGTCGGAGATGGTGATAAAGAGGCACTTTTAGTTGCTGCTTGGTTTCATGATACGGGATATGTTGACGGTTACGAAAACCACGAAAGTAAAAGTGTGAAAATTGCAGAAGATTTTTTAAAAGAAAAGGGAAAATCAGAAGAATTTATTGCTCTTGTTTCGAGTTTAATTTTAGCTACAGCTAAAGAATATGAGCCTAAAACGCATTTAGAAAAAATCATTAAAGATGCTGATTACGCACATTTAATGGGAACTGAATATACCACAACTTGCGAATTATTACGACTAGAATTGAAAAATACTGGAATTGTAAACTTCTCAAATGCAGAATGGACAAGAGAAAATTTGAATTTCTTATTGAATAAACATCGATTTTATACCGACTATGCTCTAAGAAAATGGCAACCTTTAAAAGAAAAAAATCTGCTTTTGATTCAGAAAAAAATAAATAAACAAGAATTGAAAGCGGCCGCAGCAATCGAAGAAGAAAATAAAAAGAAAGATAAAACAGAAAAACCAGATCGCGGAATTGATACTTTATTTCGTGTTACACTTGGGAATCATACACGCTTAAGCGGCATTGCAGATAGTAAAGCAAATATTCTTTTATCTGTAAATGCGATTATCATTTCGATTGCACTCTCTTCAATTATACCTAAATTGGATAGTCCTAAAAATGCACATTTAGTTGTTCCAACTTTTATTATGCTGATGTCGAGTGTTGTCACAATTATTTTTGCAATTCTTTCTACAAGACCAAAAGTAACTTCAGGTTTTTTTACTCGCGATGATGTTGAAGCGAAAAAAGTAAATTTAATGTTCTTCGGAAATTTCTATAAAATGCCTTTAGAAGATTATGATTGGGCCATGAATGAAATGATGAAAGACAGAGATTATCTGTATTCTACAATGATCAAAGATTTGTATTATCTAGGTTTGGTTTTACAGCGAAAATACAATCTACTCAGAATTGCCTACAACTTTTTTATGGTCGGAATTATTATCACCGTAATTGCGTTTGTGATTGCTTTTAAATCGATTTAAAAAATTAGAAAATATTGTTACGATTAAAGCTTTGTCAAAGTTTGGAACTTTGACAAAGCTCTTTTTTTTTGCAGAAGTATTTTAAACACGTAGAAACATAGTTTTTTCTCTTTATCAAAAAAGGATTAAGAAAGAAACTAGTTTCTCACACATAACTATGTGTATTGATGCAAGTGAAACGCCTCTTTAAAGTTTCGAAATCTATGTTTCTATGTGTTTAAATATAAAAAAAGCCCAACTGGTTAGTTGAGCTCATCTAATAAATCTTGATAGGTTATTTTTTTTACACCTGGTTTTGCATTGTTGTTGATCACTTTTACGCGAATCGCTCTCAAACCAGAAACTCCTTGAAGATCTTCTACCTCAAATTGTTCAATAGCAGGTTCCAAAACTTTTTTATGCTGTAGATATTTAATGTATTTTAGGTATTCTGCTTCTTCGCTATTTTGAGAATATACAATTGTAATTTTCTCTTTTTCAGTAATTCGTTCAGTTGTGCCTTTAATATGAGATTTGTCTATACGTTTTTTAACTACTTCATATCGTGCATTATAAGTTCCATCAACATCAAAACGTTTTTCGTCCATTCTAAAGCGAATAGAAAGGGGAGAACTGAAAACTAAAATCAACGAAGTCACATCCAATTCGTAAGGAAGTGATTCTTTAAGGTCGTGATGTTCCAATTCCATTTCGCATAAAGTCTGTAATTGCCATAAACGAAGATTATGCAAATACATAATGTCGAATGGTTTTGTTGGCGAAATTGAAGCTCCGATGTATAGATTGTGTTCTACACCATCCGTTTTAAAACGCTCATAATAATGAGGGTAAATCTGCTGTGCTTCAACTTGTTTTTTATCTAAAACCGTTGCCAATCTTTTATTTATGATTGACATTGCATTGTCAAATTTCTTTCTTTCTTGATAAAACATTCCTGTTTTTTCGTCCAGACTTTCAAAGTAAAGTTTTTCTAATTGTTCGTTTTTAGGGTTGCTTTTTGTGTTTTTAAGTATCGGATGAATTTCTTCTTCAATATAACGCTGAATGTGTTGTTCAGTATCTGCTTTTAGAGGGAAATCTAATTCGCTTCTGAGAGATTCCAATTCAAACTTTCTTTGTTCCAAAAGAACTAAATTTGAATTCGAATCCTGATTTTCGAAAATTTCTAAAAGAGCAGAAAGCTGACTTTTTAAATCTGTTTTTACCGTTTCATTTCGATGTTCAGAAGAACCTTTGATGTCAATTTGTCCATACAGCGGGAATACATTTTTAAAAACAATTTCCTTAAAAATATAATCTTTTGTATGATTTAAATTTTGAAAGTAGTTCTGAGACTCTTTCTTAAATTTCCAGTAAACACTAGGATGAATTGTCGTGTATTCACGTTGAATAATCGCTTCAACTTGGTGTTGCATATCCGTATTATATCGGTCAATTGTATCTGTTAAATACGGAAGAACCAATTCTAATTTTGTCGCATTTACACTATTTAAATCTCTCGGATTTTCAGAAACCAATTCGACAACTCCTAATAAATGCCCGTCTTTTATTATTGGTGCAAAAATACAGCTGTGAATGTTTTGTGCTAACAAATGCTCTCCAAGTCTTTTGTTCACAGATTCTTCTGTGAATTTTTTCACATTAGAAATAACAAAAGGCTCTTTTTTGTCTAATAGATTTTCGAATGAACAGCCAAAGAAAGCATTTTTGCAATCTATTTCCTGATCAGATGAAAGCAGATAGCTTATAAGTTTGTCATTGTATTTTGCTGGTCTGAGGAATTTTTCTTCTTCTGGATTATAGACAATAAAACCAACTTTTAAATTAGGAAGATTAAAGATTGACTGAAAAATATTAGAAACTTCTTCACCAGTGGCAACAGTTTTTTCTCCTGGTTTGAGCAAATTACTTTTTAAAGTCGAAATAGCGCTTTCGGTAGTAGCATCAAAAAGAGAAACAATTCCGAAACCTCTTAAAATCCAGCTTCCAGAAGGAAATTTAGATTTCCATAAATCGATATCATTATAATTGTCAATAAGCTGGTCGATATCTTGCTGCGTTAGTTCTACAGAATTTTCAGTTGGGATTATTTCCATAAAATCAGCATTGTATAAAATGCGGTAGTGTCTTTCAACACCTTGTTCATCTGGAATATCGTAGAAAAAAGGCTGGTTAAAATCGATATGTTGGTTATAATAATAGCTTAAAATTAAACAACAGTTATTGATGTAAAATTGATGTTCACTAAAATCACGAATTTCCATATAAAATTCGTCTCCTGCGTTTTTTAGAATTTTTTTGAAACGTTCAGTATAATTAAAAGAGATATTTTGAAATGGAATGGTAACCGCTTTTATTTCGTTATGCGTTAATGCAGTCGGAAATAAATCGGCTAAAATATTTTTGATTAAAGCTTCATTGTTTTTGATTACTGAATAATCTTGGATTCCTGTCCTTAATTCCGGAATCAATTCAATTTGTTCTAAAATCGCTTTGGCATAATTTGATCTGTAATCAACATCAGACAAAGCAATTTCTTCAAAAGATTCAATTAGCTTATGAAAAGAGATTATGGTAGTGAAAGGACTTTCTTTAAAAAATTGAATATCCATCTTAGTTTATTTTTAATGCAAAATTAATGATAAATTAAGAATCTCAGACATTTTACGATTTCTTTCATTTATAGTTAAATAACTAAATCCCTTATAAATAAAGGCTTTAAAATACGCGCTTTTAATTTTAACTTATTTTTAACAATAATAATAACGGAACGATCGTTCCGTTATTATATCTTTGTACCATAATAATTGAATAATCAATAACTTAAAAAACAAATAAAATGAAAAATTTAGAAAACAAAGTAGCAATAGTTACAGGTGGAAACAGTGGAATAGGATACGCAGCAGCAGCTGATTTAGCTTCAAAAGGAGCAAAAGTAATTGTAACAGGAAGAAACAAAGAAGCTTTAGCAAAAGCAGAAACAGAATTGAACGTTACCGGAATTGTTGCAGATCAATCTGATTTAAAATCAATTGACAGTTTGGTAGAAGAAGTAAAAGCACAATTCGGAAAAGTTGATGTTTTATTTTTGAATGCCGGTATCGCAGCTTTTGCTCCAGTAGATTCTGCTTCAGAAGATCATTATGACAGTATTATGAACGTGAATGTAAAAGGAGTTTATTTTACTGTTCAAAAAGTATTACCAATTTTAAATGATGGTGGTTCTATTATTTTTAATACTTCTGTAAATGCTCAATTAGGAATGCCTGGTTCAAGTGTATACGGAGCAAGTAAAGCAGCAGTTTTATCATTAAACAGAATCTTTGCAGCTGAATTAGCAGGAAGAAAAATCAGAGTAAACGCGGTTTCTCCTGGTCCAATTGAAACACCTTTATATGGAAAAGTTGGTTTAGAAAAAGAAGAAGTAGAAGGTTTAGGAGCTGCTTTAGGAAACAAAATTTTATTGAAACGTTTTGGACAAGCTGCGGAAGTTGCTAAAACAATCAGTTTCTTAGCTTCAGACGATTCTTCATTCATTACAGGGACAGAAATTGTTATTGACGGTGGACTTACTGTAAATACAGTATTATAATTTTTTTGACAAATTCAGGAACGATTGTTCCGTATTTTTAGTATCTTTGAAAAGGATTTTAATTTTAAAGCAATGGCTAGAACAAAAGAATTTAACGAAGATCAGGCTTTAGATAAAGCAATTGAAATTTTTTGGCACAAAGGTTACAACGGAACTTCTGCGCAAGATTTGGTGACACATTTAGGATTAAGTCGCTCTAGTCTTTACGATACTTTTGGTGACAAGCAAAAACTTTTTGTTAAGTCGTTAAAGCGGTATCAGCTGCAAAATCAGGAGAATCTAATAGAGCTTTTTGAAAAATCTGAGAATATTAGAACAACGATTACTGAAATTTTCAAACAAGCTGTTTTAGAAAGTCTTCAAGATCGCATTACGAAAGGCTGTTTTATGGTAAATTCTGCGGTTGAATTGGCGATGCACGACCCTGAAATTGGAAAAATCGTTCACGATAACCAAAAAGCTGTTGAAGATATTTTTTGTAATGCAGTAGAAAAAGGGCAGAAGTCTGGTCAGATTTCAGATAAACAAGAAGCTAGATCGTTAGCGCGTTTTATCTTTAATAATTATTCTGGAATTCGGGTCTTGGCGAGAGCAGGCGAGAAAGACAAAAAAGTTTATGACGATATTCTAAAAGCAATTTTTTCTTTATTTTAGAAAGAATTTAAGCAAATAAAAAACGGCAGTTACAAACGTAACTGCCGTTTTCTGTTTTAAGTAAGTAATAGAAAATGAAAACTTCTTAGCTTTTCTCTTCTTTGTTGAAGTAAACTAAGTAGTAATACATTTGTTTTTCTTCATCCCAGCCTTTTTCAACAAATTTTTCTGCACTTTCTGGATTAATAAAATCCATTTTGATTTGAATGTGAGTATCTAAATTAATCACATTTTTAATCGATTTTCTAGCGTCAGAAACTGCTGCGTTGGCAATAGGGAATGATGTAACATCTTCGATGCTGTATTTTTCTCCTTTATCAACTTTATAGTTTTTAAATTCAGGAATCAAATCAGGATTATCTAGTACTTCATTCAAGAAATTCTGCTCTTCGAACTGATCATTTTTAGCGAAATAATTCACAGATCGGTTCATAAACATTACTTCCTCTTTCTTATCTTCTGCTGGCAAAACAACATCTTTGGCAAAGTTTTGACAGAATTTTAAATATTTTTTAGTGATGAAATTTTCATCTTCAAATGCGTCAACAGATAAAAAGTGCTCTAACCAGTAACGCGCATCATAACGGTTACTATCAACAGTCAAAATTTTGTATCCTTCTTCTTTTTTGTAGTTGAAAATCAAACATCCTTTGTCTAATTTATTCAAGTTGATTCCTTGTTGCAGAATCATTTCAAGGTTGCTTTCCTTTTCTTCAAATTGTAAAAAGTCAGCTTGCAATTCGCTTTTGAAAATTCCGATAGCATCAACAACATTATTATCAATACTCAGATTGGTTAAATACGTTACATAAACCTCACCATTTTTAATGTGCGGATGATTTGATTGTTCGTATAAATGTTTAGTAATGTTTTTCGAAATCTCATGTATATTCGCTGGATTAGCAAAAATCTCTGTTGCGTATTTAAACATGTCATTGTAATCCAAGTCCACTTCGTGTGCAAACTGATAATAGTTTTCTTCTTTTTCTCTAAAAGGCTTAAAAAAGAACTCTTTTATCAAAGGAACAATCTCATCGTTAAGATTAAATGGCTGCTCTGATAAAAAAATAGCTTCGTTACGGCTCTTGTTTCCTACGCGGTGTATCGAAAGCGTGTCGATGTGGGTATTGAAAAGATTTATCATGTGTATATAGGTTCTGAGGTTCTGAGAAGCTAAGGTACTAAGGTTTAGTTTCTTTCTTTTATTTTTTTGATAAAAGAAACTAACATTCGTTCTATTTCGCGACTGTCCTCATATAAGTTGTTAAAATCGTATTCTTTTAAATAAGATATGTTTTTTGCTATTTCTAATTGAGTCTGCATTTCAAATAATGATCCTACAGAAATGTTTAAAAAACGTAAAAGTTCTTTATCGCTTTCTCGACCAAATCCTTCTGCAATATTACTCGGGATAGAAATTGAACTGCGTCTAATTTGTGAAGTTAATCCGAAGATTTCTTCTTTGGGAAAATTGTTTGTTGAAAAATAAATTTTGGTCGTCAAAGCCATCGATTTTTGCCAGACCAATAAAGTTCTAAAATTGCTCTTTTCTTATTTTTAAATTTAGTATAAAAATAAGAAAAGTCTGTCAAAGCAAAGACCTTAGAGCCTTAGCATCTCAGAACCTTAGAACCTCAAAAATTAATTCCAATTCTCCTCAAATCCATAATCTTCGAAGCTGTCGTCTCCTTCGAACATATCAAGATCATCTTCGTCTAAGTCATCCTCAAATTCTCCGTAGATATCATTGTGCATATCATCGGCTTCGAAGTTTTTTTCGATAGCGTCTGAAGGCATTTCTCCGTGAGAAAACAAAGTTTCTGGGTAAGTTGCTCCAACAGCTTCATCTTCGATTGCAGCCAATTCAACTAAGAAAGTCCACATGCTGATGAAATCGTAAACGTAAATGATTTTAGTATTTTCTTTGTCTAAGATACTAGATAATGGGTAATCGTTCATGGTTCTTATTTCGCCAGGAACATCTCCAGTATCAAAAAGCGGAATTTCATCTTCCTGATTCCAAGTGTCATCACAAGTGTAGAATGATGCTACTTCTGATCCGTCAAAACCAAAAGCGTTGAAGATTGCATTGTGTAAATCCTCAAGTGTATCTTCCTCAAGAATTGCGATGTCTCTAAAAATATCTTCTTCGGCGTCTAGAATAACTCTAAATTTATAAACCATAATCTTTGTTTTTATTGAGAGGTCAAAGGTAAAATATAAAAAACGAAATACGAATTTTGAATTACGATTTGTTGAAAAGATTTTAATCTTTTGATTTACTGTTGTTTTGGATTGGAGATCTTGCAAGGTTTCCAAAACCTTGTAGGTTTGTAATTATATTTAAAGTTATACCTACAAGGTTTTTTAAAACCTTGCAGGAAAGACATAAAATTACTTCCCAGTAATTCTTTTTCGAATTTTATGATAATGTTTATGATAAGTACTATGACTCGGATAACTTCTGCTTGAAGTCATATTATTAAAAATGAGAGCCGTTACAAATAAAATCAGAACTCCAGTTAAAACAGGCGAAATTACATACATATATCCCAAGCCTTTTATTTGGGCAGAACCTGTAACAGCAATCAAAGCTGTAGCTCCTCCCGGCGGATGGAGCGTTTTGGTAATCTGCATGAAAATTATCGAAAGCGAAACAGCAAGCGGAGCCGTTAACCAGACAATATCAGGAACCAGTTTGCCAACGGTAACGCCAATAAAAGCTGAAATCAAATGACCTCCAATTAAATTACGAGGCTGAGAAAACGGACTTTGAATTATTCCGTAAACCAAAACGCTTGAAGCTCCAAAAGAGCCTATTAAGAAAACGGCATCAGGACCATAAAAATGAGAAGATTCAAGATAAGCGAGAATTCCAATGCCGACAAAAGACCCTAAAAATGACCAAAAATGTTCTTTATAATCTACTAAAGTTTCTTTGTATAAAATGTAACGTGTCTTTCTGTAGCTTCTTTTTATTTTTTGAACAGGCATAGTTGGTAATATGATGTTTTTTTGTTCGTTATGTTTTTAAATACACTTTGCTTTCGCTGTTTATTACTGTTTTATAAATCTTCAATTATTTAACCAAACTTGGCGAATAACTGTAAACAGTGTAAGGATAAATTGCTTTTGCTGTATATTTTGAAATCAGACAAACTGCTAAAATTGGAAAAAACAAGGTATAATCATTTGTCAATCCGCAAACTAAGAAAATGGCTGTAAAAGGCGCATGAATACTAGCGCTCAAAACAGCTGCCATTCCGATAATCATAAAGTTCACTGGAATTACATTTACATGAAAGAAAGTATTTAAAACAGAAGCCAATAATAATCCTAAAAATGCTCCGATAAATAAGCTTGGAGCAAAAACACCTCCGTCACCACCAGAAGCAAGCGTAATTGAAGTTACAATTGGTTTTAAAATCAATATTGCAATAAAACTTAAAGCTAGAGTTATAGTTAAAGGAAGCTGATTCGAAGTTCCGAAAATTCCTTTTATAGCATGATAACCTTCTCCGTATAATTGAGGGAAAAAGAAAAGTGAAACACTTAAGACCGCAGATCCGATAATGATTTTATAATAGTGTTTGTTGATTTTTCCGAATTGTGATTTAATGAATAAAACACATTTAGTTAAATAAACCGAATTCATTCCAGCTAGAATTCCTAAAAGAATGAAATAAGGAATCGCTTTTAAATGCCATGTTGTAATGGAAACCGCAAATAAAGGTTCTTCTTTTAAAATCGTCAATAATCCAAAAGCTATTGAAACGGCGATTAAATTGGAAATAACAAAAGCACGAGTAACTTTTCTGGAAATGACTTCAAAAGCAAATAAAACGCCCGCAATCGGACTGCTGAAAAGTGCCGTAACACCAGCTGCAACTCCTGCGCAAATTAATTCTGTTTTGTATTGACGGAAAACATTTTCTTTTTCGTGAGCCACAGAACCAATTGTAGCTGTAGCAACAACGGTAGAAACTTCGATTCCGGTCGAACCTCCAAAAATAACAGTCAATAATCCGTTTATAAAGTGAGATGGAATTTTATAAGATGGAAGATTTTTTTTAGTTTGTGTGCTTTCAAAAACTTCTTTAATTCCTTTATTTTCTTTTTTCTTGAAAAGATATTGTCTTAGAAAATAAATTACAGATAATCCGAAAACAGGGAAAATAATGTAAAAGAATGGATGAACTGAAACTTCATGAAAGAAAATCTCTTCGTAATATTCTGTGATTTTTTTGAGTGAAATTCCGAGAAAGGCTGAAAGAAAACCAATTAAAATAGAAACAATAACTAATTTTCGGAATTTAATGAATTGATGATTTTTTTTGATTTGCGCCGTTTTGTTCATCAGAAGTAAATTTGATTCCGCACTTTTTTTATGCGGATTACAAAATTAAGCATCAAAATTGGTTTTTTTATAATAAATCTTGATTTTAGTGTGTTAAAATCGATATAAGGAAGAAAAATCATTCAAGAGAAGGCTTACCACAAAGGCGCTAAGACACGAAGTTTTTTTCTTAAATGGATGGTTAAAGCCAAAGTTTGTCATTTCGACGAAGGAGAAATCTTCGCAAGTAATTCCGCAATCAAAATTGACAATCTTTGTCGATCTAGTAACGAAGATTTCTCCTTCGTCGAAATGACAAAAATGAGATAAAATCTTCGTGTCTTAGTGTCTTTGTGGCAAGAGCTTAGCGCTCATAAAACTCAATCGGCAATAAATCAGGATCAGCAATAAAAGTGAAACGTTTTTCGGTAGTTTCATCAATTCTGATTGGTTCTGATTCGATATTTTTTGAAGTTAAAAAAGCAATCGTTTCTTCTAGATTGATAACTTCAAAAGCCAAATGGCGTAAACCAACAGCTTCAGGTCTTGAAGGTCGTTGCGGCGGATTAGGAAATGAAAATAATTCGACAACATAAGAACCATTTAAAGCCAAATCTAACTTATAAGATTGGCGTTCTTCACGATAAATTTCTCTAATAATAGTCAGACCTAAAATCTGCGTGTAGAAATATTTCGATTTTTCGTAATCGGAGCACAAAATGGCAATATGATGGACTTTATTAAGGGTAAGCATTATTTTTCTTGTTCAGGTTCTTGATTTAATTTTCTAATAACTTTTGCTGGATTTCCAACAGCAAGTGAATTGTCTGGAATGTCTTTTGTTACAACAGATCCAGCGCCAATAACACAACCTTTTCCAATTGTCACTCCAGGACAGATAACCGAATTTCCGCCAATCCAGCAATCGTCGCCAATGGTAACGGGATAAGCATTTTCGAGTGTTTTTCTCAATTCAGCGTCAAGCGGATGAGATGCCGTATAAATTTGAACGTTTGGCGCAATGAATACATTCGAACCAATATTCACAGGAGCACAATCCAAAACAACACAATTCACATTAAAATAAACGTTTTCTCCACAAAAAATATTATAACCATAATCGCAATGAAAAGGAGGCTCAATATATAAACCTGCTCCAGCATTTGGAATCAGTTCTTTTAAAATTTCTTTTGCCTTTTTGGTAACTCTATATTCTTTTACATTTAAACTATGCAAAAGATTTTTAGCATTTCTGCGACCTTTAAATAGTTCAGGATCAAAAGCATTGTAATATTCGCCAGAGATCATTTTTTCTTTTTCTGTTTTCATTATTTAATGTTGTTTTTTTCGAGGATTGCATTTAAGGAATAACTTCCCCAATCTACATTCATATTTTTATTTTGCTTTCTAACTTCT
This sequence comes from Flavobacterium notoginsengisoli, assembly GCF_014207905.1. GTDB lineage: Bacteria > Bacteroidota > Bacteroidia > Flavobacteriales > Flavobacteriaceae > Flavobacterium > Flavobacterium notoginsengisoli_A. The sequence continues at coordinate 171,812 of NZ_JACHLB010000002.1, forward strand.
AGAATTCTTTCGTTAATAGCTTTGTCTTTAAAAGAAATTAGTGTTTCTACGATTTGGAGATAAACATGCGGATTGCCTTCATTTTTTAGTCTTTTAAAAAGACTTTCTGCGAAAGATTTATCACCCAGTTCTAAAACTTTTGCACAATAAATTTCGAAATCATTGACATAGGCCGTTGCAATTTTTTCTTTTAGAATTTTGTAAGTAAATGGTTTGTCATTAATTAATAAAAAATTCAGCATAGTTTCTTCGAGATTTTCAGTGAATATTCCCTGAGTGAATCTCGCAGTTGATTTTGTGTTTTTTATCTGATAATTCGGCATAAGTTCCTTTTTAGAAAACTCTAAAGTTTTACCACTATTCAATTGCAGTAAATATGTAAATCCTTCCAAGGTAATAATATGTTCTTCTTGCCAAATTTTCCACAACAAATCATCATATAATGGAGATGGATTTACTAAAATGCCTTCGTAAACAAACTTGATATGATATTCTTTAATGTTTTGATGCTGAACTTTTGTAAAAGGAATTTTTAATAATTCTAATGCTTTTGCATCTTTGTAAGCAGCAATTGCGGCATACATTTCTAACCATTCATTAGAAAAATGATCATTATCTAAAGTTTCGTATAACCTCTTTTCTAAAAAAGGAAAGAAATGCGGATCGGGAAAATTTTGAATGGCTTTATAAGTATAAAAGTAGCCACTTTCGCCATCATCGTCTAGCTCTTTCTCTCTATTGGTAAGAATGAGCTCAATATCATTTGGGTTTTTATATTTAGATAAAGTAACTAAAGCGCTTTGGTTATGTTTTTTTATAACTAAAGCGCGTAATTTAGGATATAAAGCTTTCGTTGGCGTTGCGCTTTCAATTGCATTATTTAAAGCATAAAGACTGTTTTCTTGATTGATTAAGATAGTTTCTAGTTTCGAAAATTCCTTCTTAGTTAGTTGCCTAATCTCAGAATTCTCATTCTCAGGATTTACAAGATTAATGAAAAAATCGCCTACTTTTTCGGTTGAAATTATACAGCCAAATTGCGTTTTTACTGGAGCATCGTCATTAATATGATCTTTTACTAACGAAAACAAATCAAAATTTTTGTAATTGCCTAAAGCCCAAAAAGAATAACAACGCACAACTGCATTCGAATGTTTGGTTAATTGCAATAATTCTTCTTGTGAAGCAGTTTTTTTTAATTCTTCAAAATTATCATATTGTTCAGGTCTATTTCCGCCATAACCTACAGCAGATCCCATCAAAACATTTATTTTTTCTATCTTTTTTACAATTAGATTAGTTTCCTCAGATATATCAGTATTATTTTTTCCTGCACAACTTAACTGAAAAAAAGCAATCAGAAGAAAACTGAATAAAGAGCAACGAATAGATATTTTGTTTATCATAAGAAAATCAAGAATGTATAGATAGTATAGAATAAAATTTACATTTTCGTCTTAGCAATTTTATCGTGCATTTTTGGAATCTCCTGCAATGCTGCTGTGCAGTACCAAGGCGTTAACTCGGCTTCAAGTAAATTGGCTTTTATAGCAGGATCAGTTTCAACAAGTTTTTTGGCTTCTTCTACCGTTTCGACATTAAAAATATAAATGCCACGATAATTTCGGTCATTTTTCATAAAAGGGCCAGCAACAGAAAGTTTCCCTTCTTTAGCAAGTTTGTTAATATTAGCCATATGGCCTTCAAAAAGCTTTTTGCTTTCTTCTTTCGAAACGGTTGTATTACTTCCAGATTTTAAAAGACAAAAGACATATTTCTTCATTCCGTATTCGTCGGCGTGAAGTGATTTTGCTAGAGCTTCGTCGTATTTTGCTTCGGTTTCTTGAGAAAATCCGATTAACGTAAAAGATAAAAAACTGAAAACAAAAAGTAGTTTTTTCATAAATGAAGTTTAAAGTAATTTCTTCAAAATAACAATCTGTCCCAAATGATATACATCATGCTGAATAATTCCGTGAATGTGTTCATAATAAGTATGACCATTATTAACATAGATTTTGGCTAAATCAGCATCATCAAAATTTTCAAAAAAAGCAGTCCAAGAATCTTGTGATTTTGCTAATGTTTGAAGCGATTGTTCCCAAGCAACTTCAGACGGATCTAAGACAGGAACGAAATAATTATGATCTGGAGTTTTGATCACTTCTCCCTGCATACGCTCCAAAATATTTCTTCTCCATTGAATTAAATGATTTACAATTTCCCAAATCGTATTTAAATTTGGATTTATTTTTCTGTAAGCTTGTTCTGCGGTTACATTTTGTAAAGTGTTGGCTAGGTTTACTTCTAACCAAGGATTTCCATTATAAATGGATTGATATAAATTTGAAATTCTAGTGCTTTCTGACATAAATGGTAATTTTTTGGAATTCCTAGCTAAGATACAAATTAGTCATTTACAACTCATCCTCGAAATTCTACAATTGGGTTATTATATATTTTTTAACGTTTAATGTTAAAATATATTTGCCTCATCAAAACCAAAGATGATATGAAAACCAAATTATTTTTTACCATTAGCTTTTTATTTTTTACAGCTTTAATTTTTGCTCAGAATACTATTTCGGGAAAAGTTGTAGACCAAAAAGGGAAACCAGTTGCAGGCGCTAATATTTATATTGACGGAACTTACGACGGAGCAACAAGTTCTGAAACAGGAGATTTTTCTTTTGAAACTACAGAAACTGGAAATAAATTTTTAGTGGTTAGTTTTTTACTTTTTGAAACATTCAAACAAGAAATTGATGTTGCGAATTATAAAGATCAAACCGTAAAACTAAGAGAAAACGTAAATGCATTAGATGCAGTTGTTATTACCGCTGGAACTCTTGAATCTGGAGAGAAAGCAAGAGTTTCTGTTTTAAAACCACTTGACATTGTAACAACTGCAGGTTCAGCTGGAAATATTGTGGCAGCTTTGCAGACTTTGCCAGGAACTCAAAGTGTGGGTGAAGACGGACGTTTGTTTGTACGTGGAGGAGAAGCAAATGAAACACAAACATTTGTAGACGGAATTCGTGTAGCGCAACCATACGGTGCAACTACAAATAATTTACCAACTCGAAGCCGTTTTTCTCCTTTCTTGTTTAGCGGAATCGCATTTTCTACAGGAGGTTATTCTGCAGAATACGGCGAAGCATTGTCGAGTGTTTTGCTTTTGAATACAAATGACGAAGAAGATCACGAAAAAACAGATATCGGATTTATGACGGTTGGTTTGAGTTTAGGAAATACTCAGAAATGGGAAAAAAGCTCATTGAGTGTTAATGCGATGTATGTAAATCTAGCGCCTTATCAAGCTGTAATTCCGCAAAACGTAGATTGGAATAATCCGTATCAATCGCTTGGAGGAGAGACTGTTTATAGATATAAATTTACAAACGGAGTATTTAAATTATATGCTTCTTTTGATTCAGAAAGATTCGATTTAAATCAGAAAAACATCAATTTTGAAAATCCGATTAGAACGGATATGAACAACAATAACTTCTATTTAAATTCGTCTTACAAAGGAAGTATTGGACCAGGATGGCAATTAACTTCTGGAATTAGTTATGGTTACAGTAAAAATAAATTGAAATATGATATTACTGGAATAGACAGTCAAGAAAATGCTGCACAGCTAAAATTGAAATTGTCAAAAAAAGTATCAAACTATTTTAAATTTTCTTTTGGTGCCGATTATTTCATTACAAAATTCAATGAAAATATTACCGACAATGCTTCTCTTAATGTTAATAACGGTTACGACTCTAATATTTTCGCATCGTATGCAGAAGGAGATATTGCATTTTCTAAAAATTTAGCTTTAAAAGTTGGTTTAAGATATTCAAACAATAGTTTATTAAATGAAAATAATATTGCGCCGAGAGCTTCATTGGGGTATAAAGTGTCAAAAAGCAGTCAATTCTCTTTTGCTTACGGAGATTTTACGCAGACGCCGGTTGTAGATTATATTAAATATTCAAAATACCATCAATTTGAAAGTGAAAAAGCAAGACATTATATTTTAAATTATACGTTTACAAAACCTGGACAATTGCTTAGAACAGAGTTGTATTATAAAGATTATAGCAATTTAGTTCAGTACGATACAAGAGATATTCAATACAATTCGGTTTTCAATAACAACGGATCGGGATATGCAAAAGGTTTCGATTTGCTTTGGAGAGACAGTAATCTGTACAAAAACTTAGAATATTGGATTTCATATTCTTACATCGATTCAGAAAGACAGTATAAAAACTTTCCAAGTATGGTAACTCCGAGTTTTGTTGCCAATCATAATCTATCTGTTGTAACCAAATATTTTATCACAGATTGGAAATCACAAATCGGATTTACAAATAGTTTCAGTTCGGGACGTCCGTACAATGATCCGAATCAAACACAATTTATGAATGGAAAAACAAAATCGTACAATAGTTTGAGTTTCAACTGGGCGTACTTATTGACAACACAAAAAATCCTTTATTTCTCAGTTTCAAACCTTTTAGGAACACAGAACGTTTTCGGATACGATTATGCCAGAACGCCAGACGCAAGCGGAGTTTATCAAAGACAAGCTGTAATTCCGACAGCAGACAGATTTTTCTTCGTAGGTTTCTTCTGGACAATCAGCCAGAATAAAAATGAGAATCAGTTGAAAAACTTGTAGTTCTTGTTAAAGGTTCTAAGATATTAAGGTTCTGAGGTTCTAAGGAAAAAAACTTAGAACCTTAGCATCTCAGAACCTCAGAATCTTTAAAAAAAACAATTCAGTAACCAAAATCAACAACTCAGTATCATTTAATTTTAAAAGAGTAAAAACCGACATACTTTTGAAGTATAAATTAAAAGTCGCTAAGAGACTAAGATTCTACGAGACTAAGTAAAAAAGCTTAGAATTTTAGATTTCTGAAAAACTTGGAGACTAAAAAAAAAGAGTTTTAATCATCAATGAAATTTGAGAGAATAAATTGCTAAGATTATAAGATACTAAGAAAAAAAACTTAGAAGCTTAGCAACTTAGAATCTCAGAATCTTTAAAATAAAAACTTAGAACCTCAGAACCTTAGTAACTTAGAAACTTTAAAAAAAAGAAATCATGACCAAAATTATCACCGTTATTACATTATTTGTTTGCAGTTTATTATCTGCACAAACACAATTTGAGCAAGGAATGACAAAAGCTTTTGGGCTTTGGAAAGAAGGAAAAAATACAGAAGCTTCTCAATTATTTGAAAGAATTGCTGCCGCTGAAAAAAACAGTTACTTGCCAAATTATTACGTCGCTTTGATTAATACTACGGCAGTATTTACAGAAAAAGACAAAACAAAAATTGCTTTGTTGTTAACAAAAGCTCAAGATGCTTTAGACGTAGAATTGATAAAAGACCAAAGCAATTCAGAATTATATGTAATGCAGGCTTTAATCTACACTGGATACGTTGTAGCTGATCCAATGACAAACGGAATGAAATATTCTGCAAAAGTAATGGAAGCTTACGCGAAAGCTAAAGCGTTAGATCCAAACAATCCGAGAGCTGTTTTTGGAGAAGCAGATTACCAGTTAGGAGGCGCAAAATGGACAGGAGTTGATACAAAACCTTTATGTGCGCAAGTTGATAAATCTATTGAACTTTTTAATACTTTTAAGCCAGCAACTCCTTTTTCTCCAAAATGGGGATTAGAAAGAGCTTTGGAAATCCAAAAAACTTGTAAGTAATAAATTAATTTAAGCAGTATAAAATGAAAGAAGATGGAAGAATATTTACAGATCTGAAAAGTGGAACAATAGTCTGTTTGAAGATTTCTATGATCTTTGCTGTAATATTTTCAGCTTCTTTAGGAGACGATTTAAATGTTAGAAATGTTCTTTTGACTTTTTTCATAAGCTGTATTTATTCTTTCGGATTAGGTTTTGGAAACGGTTTCCTAAATGTGCTTTTAGATAGAAAATGGGATTGGCTAGAACAAACGAATCTCCGAGTTTATTACGGAATTCTGGTAACTGTTTTGTACACCGTTCCTGTAGTACTAGCCATAAACTATTTCATTTTTGTGGTATTGCAAGATGTGAGTTTAGAGGTGTTTTTTGGAGCAAGAATGATATGGGTACATCTTTTTTATATCATTTTATCCTTAGGAGTTTCGACTTTTTTGCAAGCCAGAAGTTTCATGGTAAAATGGAAAAAAGCTTCGAAAGTTGAAATCACACAACAAAAAATCATAGCCGGAACAGCAAGTGCAAAATTTGAAAGTTTAAAAAACCAGATTGACCCGCATTTTCTTTTTAATAGCTTGAATGTTTTAAGTTCATTGATTGAAGAAAATCCAGATAATGCGCAACGTTTTACCACTTCTTTATCTAAAATTTATAGATATGTGTTAGAACAAAAAGACAAAGAATTGGTTTCTGTTGAAGATGAATTATCATTCGCAAAAACTTACATGAATCTGCTTAAAATGCGTTTCGAAAATAGTTTGTTTTACGAATTGCCAACAGAAAACACCAATCCAGAAGCAAAAGTAGTTCCGCTTTCTTTACAGCTTTTGTTAGAGAATACAGTGAAACACAATATTGTAAGCGAACAGAAGCCATTACATATTAGAATATTCATTGACGGAGATTATTTAGCAATTCAAAATGATCTTCAGAAAAAAGAAGTTTTGCAAGACAGACAAGGTGTTGGATTGCAAAATATTGTAAACCGATACGGAATTGTAACTGACAGAAGAGTAAAAATTGATCAGGACGAAAAGAATTTCACAGTTAGAATTCCAATTTTAACCAAACAAATTACAGTTATGGAAATGAGTACAGAATATACAGATGAAGCAAAAGCTTATTATAGAGCCAAAAAAAGAGTTGAAGAACTAAAAGGGTTTTATGGAAATATTATTGCATACTGTTGTGTGATTCCGTTTTTAGTATTTATCAATTTAAGATTTTCGCCAGGATTTCAATGGTTTTGGTTCTCTGCTTTAGGATGGGGGTTTGGCGTAGTTATGCATGCTTTCAAAGTTTTTGGATACAGTTCAGACTGGGAAGAACGTAAAATAAGAGAGATTTTAGAAAGAGATAATAAACAAAAAACATGGAAATAATGACTGAAAAAGATTTTACTGAAGCAGACCGTTATTATGATGCTCAGAAAAAAGTAAAAGAAATAAGAGGGTTTTATGAGCATCTTACCGTATATGTTTTATGCAACCCAATTGTAATTATTGTTAATTATATGACTTCTCCAGAATATTTGTGGTGGATTTGGTCGGTGATGGGATGGGGAATTGCGATAGTTTTACACGGATTGAAAGCTTTTGAATATCCGCCTTTTTTTAATAGAAAATGGGAGGATAAGAAAATACAAGAACTTCTAGAAAAAGAAAATAAACGAAGACTTGAAAGTAATCATGGAAACAAATTTGAGTAATAATCAGGAACAAGCTATTTTGAAAGAAATGGCAAGTAAGAAGGTAACACAGCTAAAGTCTTTTTACAATCATTTATTTGTTTATGTTATCTCGATGATTGTATTTCTTCTTAAAGAATATACCGATTTGCCACTGCAATTTTTTCCAATTAAATATATCAATTGGGTGGTTATGATTATTTGGTCGGCCGTAATATTGGGTTCTGCAATTGATATGTTTGCTTCGTATAAAATTTTTGGCAGACAATGGGAACAACGAAAACTGAAAAGCATTTTAGAAAAAAAATATAAAAAACAAAAATGGGAATAGTAATGGAAAGGAATTTAAGCGAAGAGGAAAGATATATTGCGGCTAAAAAGAAAGTCGAAAATATCAAAGGATTTTATGGAAATCTAGTTTCTTATATACTGGTAAACGCAATTTTAATCTTTATCAATTTATATACATCACCACAATACTTATGGTTTTTTTGGCCACTTTTATGGTGGGGAGTTGGAGTTATCTTTCACGGATTAAAAGTTTTCGAAGTTTTCCCAGGAATGGGTAAAGAGTGGGAAGAAAGAAAAATCCAAGAATTTATGGAGAAAGAAAAAGAGAACAAAAACAAGTGGAAATAATTTATTAAAATAAAAATATAGTTATGGGACGTTTTAGAAGAGAGATGTACGAAGAATATGCTAAGCAACATTCGGGAGAATACACTAACGATGAAAACTACAATGCGGCATATAGAAAAGTAAAAAAAATTAAAGGCTTTTATTCACATTTAAAAGTGTATTTCATTGTAAATATGATTATTATTGTATCAAGTTTAAGTAGAAATCATTTAGGAAGCGGAATCGATTTCAGCAGTTTATACGAATGGCATACTTATTCTACAGCATTCTTTTGGGGAATTGGTCTAGTAGCGCACGGATTGTCTGTTTTTGCTTCTGAATGGTTCTTTAACTCAGATTGGGAACAAAGAAAAATTCAAAAATACATGGATAGAGACGCTTCAAATAAAAATAAATGGGAGTAACTTTGACCTAAATATTCTTTCAAATTTCATAGTATAGTAAATGATCACATTAATTATAGAAGACGAAAAACCGGCAGCGAGATTGTTGCAAAGAAAACTTGAAAAGTTAGAGGTAACTGTAGAAACAATGCTTCATTCGGTTGAAGAATCAGTTCAATGGTTTGAAAATAATCCACATCCGGATTTAATTTTTCTGGATATTCAGCTATCTGACGGTTTGTCTTTTGAAATTTTTGAGAAAATCGAAATCAAAAGTGCTATCATTTTTACAACAGCGTACGATGAATATGCCTTAAAAGCGTTTAAATTAAATAGTATTGATTATTTATTAAAGCCAATTGACGAAGATGATCTGGAAGTCGCTGTTTCTAAATTTAAAACTCGAATTCCAAAAACGGCAGAAACTTCAAATCTGCAATTAGATTTTGAACAGATTCGACAGATGCTTTCAAATCCTTTCGAAAAATCATATAAAAAGAGATTTACGGTCAAAATTGGTCAGCATCTAAAAGTTATTACTACAGAAGAAATTGAATGTTTTTTTAGTGAAAACAAAGGAACTTACATTCATACATACGATAATCGAGATTACTTAATCGATTCGACTTTAGAAATCTTAGAACAAGAATTAGACAAGAAGGATTTCTTTCGCGTAAGCAGAAAATTTATTGTTCCGCTAAAAGCGATTAAAGAAATTCAGGTTTACACTAATTCACGTTTAAAAGTAATTTTACCAAGTTACAAAGAGGATGAGGTAATTGTAAGTCGTGAAAAAGTGCAGGATTTTAAAGCTTGGCTAGGATAATTATCTATCCTGAGTTGACATAATTTCTATCGCTCCAAATTTCCAATCGGGATTCATTTTTACCGCAACAGAAGGCTCTATAAAAGCAATTGATGTTATTTTAAGTACATCATCATTATTTGGAGTGGTTTTGATGTATCTAACAAGTTCAGCATAAGGCAAATTTTTAACTTCAGCTTTACTTCCTATAACACCAATTTTAGATAAACGATCAACTGTTGGAATTTCTTTTTTCAATGAAGAATTTTCGATGTTATCTTTATAAAATGTTTCCAAAATATATTTATTGGTAGCAAAGATAACCACGCCTGAATTTGAGCCGAATTTTTCTAAAATCTCGCTTCGAGTTCCTTTATAGATAAATAACTGCATATCATTTGGATCAATATGCTTAAGTTTATTTTGATCCATATAGCCAATACTTTTTGAATCTAAAATAACTAATGGATTGTCTTTTGTCTGTCCAGAAATAAAACAAGTAAAAAATACAGTTAAAACAGCGAAAATTTTTTTCATCTAATAATTATTTAGTTAATCATTAATGATGCAAGATAGTGTTTTTGAGAGAATTATCTTGTGTTTATGTAAAAAAAGAGCCTCATATTGAAGCTCTTTTCTATTTGATTTCTTTTTTATTTACTCAATCTATGTAATGTAAATGTCATGGCGCTTAAAAGGAAAAATGCCATAATCTGGTGAATTAAACCTAAAGCCAAAGGAACGCTGTACAATAAAGTAAAAACTCCCAGTAAAAATTGAATGAATACAAAAACAACTAAAGTGTTTATTCCGTTTGCTTGAGTTCTTGTAAGTGTATATTTTTTGCTTTTAAAGAAAAGAAAAAGAATAATCGCTACAACAACGTAGGCAAAAGTTCTATGTACAAACTGAACACCACTTTTTCCTTCAATTAAATTTTTGATTAAAGACGATTGCTCAATAAAAACAGATTCATGAATAAATTCTCCATCGCTCATTAAAGGCCAGTGATTGTGAATTAATCCCGCATTTAGTCCAGCAACAAAACCACCATAAATAATCTGAATTAATAATGCTACTAAAGCAAAACGAGCAATTTTTCGAAGCGGTAATATTTTATTGATATTCCTTTCAGGATAAATTAAATCTAAAGCTACCCAAAGCGTATAAGCAAATGTGATAAACGCAAAAGTTAGGTGTAAAGAAAGTCTAAAATGGCTTACATCTGGATTGTCGATTAATCCGCTACGAACCATAAACCAACCCAAAAATCCTTGGAAACCTCCCATTGCCAAAAGAACTACGCATTTTTTAATGGTTGGTGTATCTAATTTCTTTTTAGCTAAAAAGTAAACAAATGGCACAAAGAAAACCAATCCGATGATACGACCAATAAAACGGTGAAACCATTCCCAGAAGTAAATGAATTTATAATCGGCTAATTGGAAATCGTTGTGAATATTGATTTTTTGGTATTCAGGAAACTTTTTATATTCATCAAAAGCGGCCTGCCATTTGGCTTCTGTTAAAGGTGGAAATGTGTCAGTTACCAAATGCCAGTCGGTCATTGATAAACCTGAATTGGTTAGACGAGTAATTCCGCCTACAACAACCATTAAAAATAATAAAACACAACCCGATAGTAACCAAATGATTACTGATTTATTCTCTTTTTTCATTCTTTTCCGATTAATTCGATTTCGTTTTTGTTTTTTGTTTTGGAAATTCTTTTTATATAGAATTTTGCAATAGATATATTTGTTAAATAAGCAACAGGGAAGGTCAAACTTGCATAAATAATTCTTCCAGAATAAGCTTCGGGATCAATTTTGAAGCCCAGTATTTGGTTAATATATGGATTTATTAATATCAACAAAAAAAAACACATATATATAAAAAGCAAAAAGATACTCATTAAGAAAAATATTAATTTATGGATAAAAGATTTTGTTGCAATATTTTTCAGTTTTTTATAAAACATATAGTTTGGATGTATTATAATGAATGCAATTAAAATCCAATAAATCACAACTATAACATCTCTCATTTCTTAAGAGTTAGATTTAACTTCGCAGCTCTTTTAATCACAAAATCATAAGCGGCCTGATATTCATTTGGGATATCTCCTTCCAAAATAGCTTCTTTTACAGCTTCTTTTAAAATTCCGATTTCTCGTGAAGGTTTCAAATCAAACATTTCCATAATTTCTTCTCCTGTAATTGGTGGCTGGAAATTACGTACATGATCGCGTTCTTCAACCTCGACAATTTTTTTGCGGACAACTTCAAAATTCTTATGATATTTCTTGAATTTTGCAGGGTTTTTAGTTGTGATGTCAGCTTCACATAAAGTCATTAAATCTTCTACATCTTCGCCGGCATCAAAAACCAAACGACGAACTGCGCTGTCAGTCACAATATCCTGTGCCAAAACAATCGGACGCGAACTCATAATGACCATTTTCTGTACGAATTTCATTTTATGGTTCAAAGGCATATGCAAACGTTCGAAGATTTTCTTTGCCATTTTTCCACCTAAAAATTCATGTCCGTGAAAAGTCCATCCTTGTTTTTTAGTGAAACGTTTTGTTGGCGCTTTCCCGATATCGTGCAATAATGCTGCCCATCGTAACCAAACATCATCTGTATTTGGACAAATATTATCGACAACTTCAAGCGTATGATAGAAGTTGTTTTTATGTGTATGACCTTCAATTTCTTCCACCTGATTCAAAGCGGTTAATTCAGGTAAGATTAAATCTAGAAGTCCGGTTTTGTATAAAAGCAAGAATCCTGTAGAAGGTTTTGGTGTAGAAAGAATTTTGTTCAATTCGTCTACAATTCTTTCGCCAGAAATAATCTTGATGCGCTCTGCATTTTTTGTAATGGCATTCAGAGAATTTTCTTCAATTTCGAAATTCAATTGTGTAGCAAAACGAATCGCACGAAGCATTCGCAAAGGATCATCAGAATACGTAATATCTGGATCCAAAGGCGTTTTGATTGTTTTATTCTCTAAATCAGTTAATCCGTCAAATGGATCTAAAAGATCACCAAAATTAGTTGAGTTTAATGATAAAGCCAGTGCATTGATCGTAAAATCACGACGATTTTGATCATCTTGTAAAGTTCCGTTTTCTACAATTGGATTTCGGCTGTCACGAGTGTAAGATTCTTTACGAGCGCCAACAAATTCGATATCCGTGTCTTCAAAACGTAGCATGGCTGTTCCGTAAGTTTTAAAAACCTGAACTTTTGGTTTGTTCGGTAGTAAATCAGAAACTTTAAGCGCCAATTCAATTCCGCTACCAACAGCAACTACATCAATATCTTTTTTAGAACCTCGATTTAAAAGCAAATCACGAACAAATCCGCCGATCACATAAGAGTCAACTTTTAATTCTTGAGAAGCTTTCGAAATGATATCGAAGATTTTGTTTTGTAAAGCAGTTTTATAGTTTGTTTGTATCGCCACGAATTCACTAATTTTTATAAAATAATACGTTTATGTTCAAGTGAGGTTGAATTAAAGTTTGCCAAAATTGCTAATTTATTTTTGGAAACTTTTAGATAATTAAGACATTGTGAAATATATTTTGGATGCAAAAAATCACTTGATTTTATTTCAAGTATAATTTGATCAAACAAAACAAAATCAGCGTAAAATCTGTGATCCAATATTATGTCTTTATAATTTACCAAATATTCTTTTTCTCTTTCAAATGGAATATTGGCTTTCTTAAATTCATATTCTAAAGCATCTTTATAAACAATTTCAGAAAAACCTCCACCTAAATTTCTATGAACATCGAATAAAATTCCCATTATTTGATAACTTTCCTGCTGATACAATATTTTTGTCATGATCTAAATTTTTCCGCCACGAATTCACGATTTTTTCTAATTAATTTTTAAAAAGTTAATTCGTGAATTTTTGGCTATTATTTAGAATACAACTTTCAATTTTTGTATTGAAAATGTTTTTGGAATTTTATGGTTGCAAATTTACAACATAGAAAATGCCTATTATAATCTATCGGTCACTTTTTTGAATAAATTCACAATTTTTCAATTGAATTTTATGGAAATAAAAATCATTGGTGGTGTACTATGCGAATTGATATAAATTTTCCGCCACGAATTCACAAATTATTTTTAATTGATTTAAAAAACGGGATAATGAATTACTCGAATTCATTCGAAATTATAGTTAGATTTTAAAAAATAAATTCATGAATTTTTACATGATCTAAAATTTTTCCGCCACGAATTCACGAATTATTTTTAATTAATTAAAAAAAAATCGTGTAATTCATTACCCTAATTTATGTAGAAAATAAACTCAAAGATTGTAAAAAATAAATTCGTGAATTCGTGGCTAAAAAAAATATACCACAATAAAACAAATCAATTACAATAATCAGTTTTTAAAATTGCAATTTGTATTTTTGAATCATAGAAAAAAGCACACATGAAAATTGTTATATCTCCAGCGAAATCATTGAATTTCGAAAAAGAATTACCAACTCCACAATATACTGAACCTTCACTTTTGAAAGAAGCGAGAGTGGTTCATAAAGTAGTAAAAACAAAAAAGCCAGCTGAATTATCAGAACTAATGTCGATCTCAGACAAACTAGCCGATTTAAACTGGAAAAGAAATCAAGACTGGAAAACACCTTTTACACCAGAAAATGCACGTCCGGCAGTTTATACTTTTGATGGCGATGTCTATACAGGTTTAGACGCTTATACCATTCCGTTAGAAAAATTAGATGTTTTGCAGGATAAATTGAGAATTCTATCTGGTCTTTACGGACTTTTAAAACCTCTTGATTTAATGCAGGCGTATCGTTTAGAAATGGGAACTAAAATGCCAGTTGGAGAATCTAAAAACCTGCACGAATTCTGGAAACCAACCGTTACAAAAGCTTTAAACAAAGAATTGAAAAAAGATGAATTATTTGTGAATTTAGCGAGTAACGAATATTTTTCTGCTGTAGATGTAAAAGCTTTAAAAGTTCCTGTAATTACGCCAGATTTTAAAGATTACAAAGACGGAAAATTAAAAATGATCAGTTTCTTTGCTAAAAAGGCGAGAGGTATGATGGTTCGTTATATTATAGATACTAATGCAGAAACGATTGATGACTTAAAAGGTTTTAATTATGAAGGATATCAGTTTGATGCGAATCTTTCTAAAGGAAATCATTTGGTTTTTACAAGATAGATTTTGTAAAGGTACTAAGGTTCTAAGATGCTAAGGGACTAAGTTTTTTAAGCGCAAAGACGCAAGGTTTACGCAAAGACGCAAGGTTTACGCAAAGTTCGCAAAGGTTTTACACAAAGCTTTGCGAACTTTGCGTTTTAACGATTCACGGAATTAAAATTCTTTGCGTCCTTTGCGATTAAACAAAAAAAATAAACGCCGAATTCTAAATGATGAATTCGGCGTTTCTGCGTATTATAAAATTATTATTATTAATGCATTGCGTCGGCTGCATTAATTTTGTTCTTCCCTTTTTTGATAAAGAGAATAATCGGTATACAGCATAAAAACATAATACCTAGATACATAAAGATATCCATGTAGGCCATTACGGTACTTTGTTTCATTATTGAATATTCTATGGCTTGATATGCTTTTTTCAAAGCAACATCTGAGCTATATCCTTTTGCCATAAAAGCATGTTGCATTCCTGCAATACGTTGTTGTACATCAAACTTTGCTGGATCTAAATTTTTAATTAAATCAACTCTGTGAGATTGACTAAAACGGGTGATGAAAGTGGTAATAATTGCAATACCAAAAGATCCACCTAACTGACGCATCATTCCAGTAAATGCTGCTCCTTCACCAATTTGTTTTCCTTTTAAAGTCGAAAGCGAAAGAGTTGTAATAGGAACGAAAAGTAATCCTAAACCAATTCCTCTCAATATTAAAGGCCAATACATATGTTCAACCCCAGTATCAGGCGTCATTCTTGAATACATCATAAAGGTAAAGAAGAAGAAAACTAAAAATCCAACTCCCACCATATAAGCTTGCGGAACACCTTTCTGAATCATATTACCTACAAAAGGCATCATAATCGCCGTTGTGATAGATCCCGGAATTAATAATAATCCGGCATCAGTTGCTGTCCATCCTAAAATAGATTGCGTGTAAATCGGGATAATTAAAGTTGAACCGTATAAACCAAAACCAAGAATAAAACACATTACAGTTCCAATTCTTAAATTTCCGTCTTTCAATACACTTAAATTTACAATTGGATATTTATAGGTAAGCTCTCTCCATATAAATAAAACCAATCCTAAAACAGTTACGACACTTAGTGTTACAATAAGAGAGTCATTAAACCAGTCGTCTTGCTGACCGTGTTCTAAAACGAATTGTAAAGATCCAATAAAGGCACTCAATAAAATGATTCCCCACCAGTCAACCTGATTAGCTTTTAATTTCTCTCCATATTTAGGGCTTCTAACAAAAGTTAAAGCCAAAATGGTTGCAATAATTCCTAATGGAATATTGATGTAAAATATATAAGGCCAAGAATAATTGTCAACTAAATATCCTCCCAAAGGTGGACCAAGAGTTGGACCAACAATTACCCCCATTCCGTAAATAGCCTGAGCCATTCCACGTTTTGCTACAGGGTAACTTTCTGTGATAATCGTTTGGGCTGTTACCAGTAGCGCTCCACCACCCATACCTTGTACGAATCGGAAGGCTACAAGTTCCCAAATATTGGTGGCATTACCACACAAAAAAGAACAGACTGTAAATATTATAATGGAAGCCACAAAGTAATTACGTCGTCCAAATTGCTGCGATAGCCAGCTCGTCATCGGAATTACAATAACATTCGCAATTGCGTATGCTGTAATTACCCATGCAACGTCAGTCAGGGTTGCCCCAAGACTTCCTCGCATGTCCGTTAGTGCTACGTTTACAATCGTCGTATCTACAATTTCTAGCAATGCACAAAGTACTGCCGTAATCGTAATGATAACACGTCTGAAACCGTATTCTACTAAATCGTCATCTTGTACTGCTGCTGCCATTTATTTTATTTCAAATGTACATCTACATCAACATTCATCCCTGGTCTCAAAAGTTTTACTTTTTCAGGATCGTTAGATGCGTCAATTGTAATTTTTACTGGTAATCTCTGAATTGTTTTTACGAAGTTTCCTGTTGCATTGTCAGGAGGCAATAAAGAAAAACGAGATCCTGTTGCAGGAGAGAAAGATGATACAGTTCCTTGAAATTCGTAATTAGGATAAGCATCAACTTTTAAACCTACTTTTTGTCCCACAACCATTTTGTTCAATTGTGTTTCTTTAAAGTTAGCTACAACCCAAGCTTCATTATTGTTGATGATGTAGAATAATGATTGACCTGGCTGAACCAATTGACCTGGCTGAATATCTACTTTAGAAACCTGGCCATCAATTGCAGCAGTAACCACAGTGTAAGAAAGATTTAGGTGAGCAACGTCAAGCATAGTTTTTGCTTTTTTGATGTTTGCTGCAGCAACTTCAGTTTGTTTGTCAGAAACTTTAGATTTTGATTGGATAACCGATTTTTGGTAAGAAGTCGCTTTTTGCTGTTGTTCTAAAACACGCACTTGATTTTCAGCTTCTTCTTTTGCTGTTAAAGCCTGCTCATACTGTTGTTTAGTAATTGTATGTGTTTTATACAAGTTGTTGTAACGATTATAATCGTTTGTAAGCTGTCTCAATCTAATTTTAGCACTTTCAATAGAACCGCTTGCAGATCTCATTTGAGCATCAGATACTGAAATACTTGCGTAAGCACTTCCAATATCAGCTTTTGCAGCTTCAAACTGGCCTTCAGCTCCTAATAATGCAGCATTAGCTTCATCAATCTTCAATTGATAATCTCTCTTATCGATAGTAAATAAAGTATCTCCCTTTTTTACATAATCATTATCTTTCACATAAACTTTGCTGATATATCCAGAAACTCTCGGGATAATCGGATTCATTCTTTTCTCAATTTGAGCATCATCAGTTTCTTCGTGTGCTTGAGAGTGTAGATATTTAGAAATTCCGTAAGTTCCTCCCAATAAAACCATTACGGTTAATATGATGATGAATTTTTTATTTGTCTTTTTCTTTTCCATGAGAGCTATCGATTATATTTTAGAAAGATTGAATGATTGTGATAATTGTCCTGATACTGAAAGTAATTCGTAATATTTTTGAATGATTGTTGCTTTTGCAACCGCTGTATTTATTTTAGCACTTAATTGCTCAACATCTGCTTCAACCAAATCATTGGTATCTGCTAATCCATTGTCGAATTTGTCTTTAACAAGTCTGTAGTTTTCAGCTGCTTGTTGAAGTGCTTCTTCATAAACCACGCTTTGATTAATTGCCAAGTCATAATCTTCAAGAGATTTCTGAACTTCAACTTTAATGCGGTCTGTCATAATAGCTTCTGTGTTTTTTACTTCTAGAGCTCTACTTTCAGCTTCTTTTACGTGAGCACTATTTTTTAGAATTCCAGATAAGTCATAAGAAAGACCTAAACCAAAATTCATAGCATATTTTACAGTAATAATGTCTTTAAGATCTAAAGCAGTATAACCTCCAAGTAAAGAAAGGGTTGGGTAATAACCCGCTTTTGCAATCTTAACATTTGCCTCAGAAGCTTTAGATTGTAAACGAATCGCTTCCAAATCTTTTCTGCTTTCTAATGCCAATGCATCTGTTGTTGGTGCATTATTTGTTTTCAAATTAAAGAAATCATCTTCATTTACCTGAAGTTTTGTTTCAGGAGCTAATTTCAATAAAGTTGTCAAATAAAAATTAATGTTGTTTAAATTGTTAGTTGCTTCATCAATAGATAATTGAGTTTTTGAAACTAACAATTGCGCTTTCAACAAATCATTTCTCGGAATAATTCCGTTTTTTTCTAATTCTGTAAAATCTGTTACACGCTGTTTAGCACTTTTCTGATTTTCATTTAGAACATCTAAAGTTTTTTGCGCTTTGTATAATGCAGTGTAATAAGTAATTACTTTTAGAGCTACATCTTCTTTTGTTTTTGCTGCATTTGCAGTTTCAGCTTCGTATAAATTATCGTAAGCATCAATACTGCTTTGGATTTTAAATCCGGCAAAAATTGGTAAACTTAAGTTTGCCATTCCTAACATAGCGCGGTCTGGAGATGCTAGAGTAGCAGCACTTTCTCCTTCATTGTGCATATCAATCGAAGCTTTTGTAAGTCGCTGATATTGTCCAGAAATTTTAAGATCAGGATACTGATTGTTTTTTACGGCTGTTAACTCGTGTTTTTTGGTGTTTACCTTAGTGTTGGCAAGTGTAACCTCGTTACTCTTTTCCCAAGCCATTTTTACGGCTTCATCTAAAGTTAAACTTGTTTTTTCTTGTGCTTCCATTGAAGATATTCCGATAAAGAAAACTCCAAAGAGCATTAATTGACTAATTTTCATAAACAAGTAGCGCTTTTATAGTTTGTTGAATGTGCTTTGTAAGATCGTTTTTAATGTAATTGTTAAACATTTCTTCTGTTTTTAAATCCAATAATTCCTCGAAGAAAGAGCGATTCATATGAAAGTGAAAAAAGGTTCCAATAATTGTTGGTGTAATCAGTTGGATATTAATATCTTTTCTAAAAACTCCCTGAGTCTGACCTTGCTTAATAATGCTTTCTACCGATTTTAAATTTCCTTTTTTAAGTTCAGTAAAAGCTTCAAGGCTTTTTTCTCTTTTCTTATTGTATAGTTCAAAATGTAAAACCCTGTAAATCCCTTTGTTAAGGCAAATTCTGTTCACGTAAATTTCGATTAATTTATTGACTTTTTCAAGAGGTTGAAGATTTTCTTGTAATAAATTTTCGAGCTGTAGTTTTAAATCAACAGTTTTGTAAAAAATCAGAGCTTCAAGTAGTCTTTCTTTTGAACCAAAATAATACGAAACCATGGCAATATTGATTTTTGCCTCTTTTGAAATGTCCCGTATAGATGTACCCTCAAATCCTTTCTCAGAAAACAGCTTTTCAGCGACGTTTAGAATCTGAATTTTTTTGTCGTTCAATTCAATCTGTGACATGGTATTGTTTCTAATCGGATACAAAATTAAACACTTGTTTAATTTAAACACTTGTTTAATTTTATTTTAACATAATATTAACATAAAACGGTTTCGGTAATTTATGTTAAATTATGCTTTACTGGTTAAAATAAAAAAGCTGAAATACTTTGGTATTTCAGCTTTTATCAAATTTTGGCGCTCTCAGATTATCTTTTGTAATTTCGATATGAGAGATAAAGAATAAAAAAACCAGCAATTAATCCAATATATAAAAGACTGCCTTCTTTCTGCTCGTATTCACTTTTATTAATTATAATCTTTCCATCTTTCTCAAGTTGAATTAGATCAATATTTATATTTTCATCTTCATTAGAATTTGCTTGATAATACACCTTAACCTTGTCTCCAATATTTATTTTTTGCAGTAAATCATTATAGTCTTTAGACATTCTATATACACCTAAATCTTCATCTAGATTTTTTAGAGATATAAAAAATACATCTGATTTTTGACCTTTTCTTCCATAATGAATATCGATTCCTTTATCGATTATTATACTTTCAAATTGATCTTGTTTCGATAAGTCAATGTTTCTTTTTTCGTTACCTATATAAGCTAGAAAGAAAAATAATGTGGAAAATAATCCTCCAATAATTGAGTTTATCAGCCGTTTAGTTTTCTTTGTCATGAAAGATGTATTTATCGAATTTCTCCAACAAACTCTTCAATTTTTCCACTTCCGCTTTCGCTTAAATGTTTAATAAAAGCACTTCCAATAATAGCACCTTTAGCATATTTAGTAGCCTGATTGAAAGTTTCTTTATTCGAAATTCCGAAACCAACGATTTGAGGGTTTTTCAAATTCATTTCGGCAATTCTTTCAAAATAGGTTTCTTGAGTATTTCCAAATCCAGATTGTGATCCCGTAACACTCGCAGAACTTACCATATAAATGAATCCGTTTGAAACGCTGTCGATAAAACGAATTCTTTCCTCTGAAGTTTGAGGTGTAATTAAAAACACATTAATCAAACCATATTTTTCGAAAATCGCTTTATATTCATCAGCATAAACATCAACTGGAAGATCTGGAATAATTAAACCATCAATTCCAATTTCTGCACATTTTTTACAGAAAGCTTCAACGCCATATTGTAACATCGGATTAAAATATCCCATAATAATTAATGGAATTTTTACGCTTTCGCGGATGTTTTTCAGTTGGTCAAAAAGAATTTGAGTTGTCATTCCGTTATGAAGAGCTTGTGTAGAACTCGCCTGAATTGTTGGCCCATCAGCCAAAGGATCGCTAAAAGGAAGACCGATTTCAATTAAATCAACTCCGTTTTTTTCTAAATCCTGAATAATCTGCACAGTATCGTTTAAACTTGGATATCCAGCAGAAAAATAGATCGAAAGGATCTTTTTATCTTCTTGTAATTTTTGAGTTATTCTGTTCATTTTTAGTATGTTTTTCTCCTGAAAGGTTTTCAAAACCTTGTAGGTATTTTTGTTTAATTGTTTTTAGACCTACAAGGTTTTGAAAACCTTGCAGGAAATTCTGCTAATCGAAAATGATTCTAGTTGTCCAACTATCATTTTGTTTTTCAACTAATAATAATCCCGAATCTGAATCGTTCATCTGTCCAACTAATTCGCCTTTATTATTCCAAAAGGCACTTTGACCAGCTGAAGGCGAACCCCAAGATTCTCCACTAAAATTGGACATTAAAACATTCATTTCGTGTTTTTGAGCATAATTCTGCAAATTTCTATACGCATTCGGAATTCCGTTTGGCGAAAAGAAAATACTCGCAATATAAATATCCGTATCTTTCTTTTTAGCATTTTCTGGATGTAACGGATTGTCAATATCGGCACAAATGGCAAAAGAAATATTCTGATTTTCAATTCGAACCATCGGATTGTTTTCGAATGAAGATTCAAAGAATTCATCTTCTCCTTCATGCAAAAATTGTTTGGTGTAAATCGAAACCGAATTATCTGGAGAAATTATAAATTCGCCAATAAATAGTTGAGATTCCTTTTGAATTGGCGCACCAGCAATAATGATAATATTATTTCTAACAGCTAATTCTTTTAGGTGATCAATTCTATAATCATCTTCTGTAAAAGCCAACGATGCAGCATTTTCTCTTTCGTAACCCGTAATAGATAATTCTGGAAAAACTATCAAATTGGCGCCATTTTGAGCAGCCAATTCGATAAGTTGATAATGATTTAATAAATTAGAAGATATGTCTCCTCGTTTAGGTTTTGTTTGCGCCGCAGCTAAAATCATTTTTTGATTATTTATTTTCTGTATAAACCCACGCCAGTATTCCAGATTTTAATTTAACCTGAACTCTTTTGTATGAATTAGATTCGAATTGGTCAACCTTCAATAATTCTGCATTAGAAACGTCAAAAACAACACCATGTATAATATCTTCCAAATTTTCGCTTGGAACCGCAACAACATAATCTGCCATTCCAAATTCTTCTTCGATTTGTAAACTTTTAAGTTTAAAACCCAGAATTTGATCTGGAGTTCCGTTCAAAACTTTATTAAAAATCTGCATTTGAATTTGTTTTGATCGCAATGTTCCGTAAGAGAATAACTTTTCCATAATTACTATTTTCTCATTATTAGTTTGGTTTTGAATAAACTTTGTTTGTTACAAGTAGATTATTCAAAAGTATAACTTTTATTACAATTTAAAATAATCAATATAATTATCTAAATCTTTATCACCTCGACCAGAAAGGCTTATTACAACAACATCAGTCGGTTTAAATTTTTTCTGATCTAAAACCGCAAATGCGTGAGCACTTTCGATGGCAGGAATAATTCCTTCTAATTTTGTCAATTGTAAACCTGCATTCATGGCATCATCATCGGTTACAGAGAAAAATTCTCCGCGTCCGCTTTGAGCTAAATGCGCATGTAAAGGTCCAACTCCAGGATAATCCAAACCAGCTGAAATAGAATACGGTTCTGTAATTTGTCCGTCTGGCGTTTGCATTAAAAGTGTTTTACAACCGTGAATAACTCCAACTTTTCCTAATTTACTTGTTGCTGCGCTATGACCGCTATCAACACCTTTTCCAGCTGCTTCAACGGCAATAATTCCAACTTTTGGTTCGTGCAAGAAATGATAATAAGTTCCAGCTGCATTGCTTCCTCCACCGATACAAGCTACAACGTAATCAGGATTTTGACGACCTTCTTTTTCTTTCAATTGCCATTTGATTTCTTCTGAAATAATACTCTGAAAACGAGTTACCATATCCGGATAAGGATGCGGTCCAATTGCCGATCCGATAATGTAATGCGTATCTACAGGATTATTGATCCAGTCACGAATTGCTTCGTTTGTAGCATCTTTTAAAGTTCTTGATCCCGAAAGAGCCGGACGAACTTCGGCACCTAACATTTTCATACGAGCCACGTTGGGAGCTTGACGCGCAATGTCGATTTCGCCCATATAAACGATACATTCAATTCCCATTAAAGCACAAACCGTTGCTGTTGCTACACCATGTTGACCAGCGCCAGTTTCTGCAATAATTCTTTTTTTGCCTAAACGTTTTGCCAATAAAATCTGCCCGATTGTATTGTTTACTTTATGAGCTCCAGTATGATTTAGATCTTCTCTTTTTAGATAAACTTTGGTATTGTATTTTTCAGACAAACGTTTTGCAAAATACAATGGGCTAGGGCGTCCTACATAATCTTTAAGTAATTGATTGAACTCTGCTTTAAAATCAGGTTCGTCCATAATGCTTAAGTATTTCTGGCGTAGTTCTTCTACATTTGGATATAACATTTCTGGAATATAAGCTCCGCCAAATTCCCCGTAATATCCTTTTTCATTAACGTTAAAACTCATTTTTTTAAATTTTAAAAGTTGGCAACATCAAATTTGCGTTTGAAATTGCTAAATAAATTTCTGTTTTTTAGCCCTGGTTCAATTTCAAATTTACTATTTACATCGACAGCGTAAATTGGTAAATTGGTTTTTGAAATTTCTTCAATAGCTTTTAATTCTTTCATTCCAATTCCTCCGCTTAAAAAGAAAGGTTTCTTGGAATTGTATTTTTTTAATATCGTCCAGTCGAAAGTTGTTCCGTTTCCGCCTGGTAATTTTCCTTTGGTGTCAAATAAAAAATAATCGCTGACAGGCTCAAAAGGCTTTATAATTTCAAAATCAAAATGTTCATCGGCTGAAAACACTTTTATAATTTCGACTTTTTTAGGCAATTGTTCTTTTAGTTCTGATAAAAATTCAACGGATTCATTTCCATGTAATTGAACGGCTTGTAAATTGTATTTTGCGACTTTCTCCAGAATTTCGTCCTGACTCTGATCTACAAAAACACCTACTTTTTTGACTGTTTTTATAAGTTCAGGAATTATCCCATCAAAATATCGCGCGGATTTTTCCCAGAAAATAAATCCCATATAGTCAGGCAAAAGTGCGCCTACTTCTAGAATGTTTTCAGGATATTTCATACCGCATATTTTAAGTTTCATTTTTTTAAATGCTTTAAGCTTTAAGCTTTAGGCTTTAGGCTAAATTAGTAATGTTAAGAAGGCTTATTGCTTACAGCTTAAAGCCTATAGCTGATTAATAAATTCCGTTGCGGCTTGTCCTGCGTTGTCGGTTTTCATGAAGTTTTCTCCAATTAAGAAACCTTTGTAACCGTAAGGTTTTAATTCTTGAATAGCTTCTACAGAAGAAATTCCACTTTCAGAAACTTTCACAAAATCATTCGGGATTTGTGATGCTAGTTCTTTACTGAAATCCAGACTCACTTCGAATGTTTTCAGGTTTCTGTTGTTTACGCCAATCATGTCTAAACTTGGCATAATCGATTTTTCTAATTCTTCTTGATTATGCACTTCCAATAAAACTTCTAAACCTAAATTTTTAGCAAATTCAGATAAAGATTTTATTTCTTCACGAGTTAAAACTGCCGCGATTAATAAAATTAAATCAGCTCCGTGTGCTTTGGCTTCTAAAATTTGATATTCGTCTACAATAAATTCTTTTCGCAGAAGCGGAATATTTACCGAAGCTCTTGCTAATAATAAATCGTCTAAAGATCCTCCGAAATATTTTCCATCGGTTAAAACTGAGATTCCACAAGCGCCAGCATTTTCGTAACCTTTTACTACTTCTTCAACTGTAAAATTATTGTTGATGATGGATTTTGAAGGAGAACGGCGCTTGTGTTCTGCAATAATTCCAGAATTGCTTTCTTTTAATTTCTGACTAAGAGAAATAGTTTGTTTTCCAAAAAACACAGAAGCTTCCAACTGAGAAACCGGAATGATTGATTTCTTCAGAATAACTTCTCTTTTTTTGTCTATTATTATTTTATCTAGGATATTCATTTTGATGTTGTTTCAGGTTTCAAGTTTCAGGTTCGCTCCAACAACTTGAAACTTTAAACCTGAAACTTGAAACAATTTATTTATCTGCTTAATTCTTGTAGTTTTTGTAAAGCCTTTAATCCTTTTCCAGATAGAAGACTTTCTTTCGCTAATTCAAAACCTTCTTTTGGAGAACATTTTGTAACTGTTGCAATTGCCATTGCAGCATTGGCGCAGACTACATTATTTTGAGCTTCGTTTCCTTTTCCTGAAATGATGTTGGTGAAGATTTCAGCTGATTCTTCAATTGTTTTTCCACCTTCAATTTCAGTTTGTGATAAAAGATTAACGCCAAAATCTTCCGGATTTAACATTCCTTCCATATGATTAGAAATTGTTTTTGTCGGGCCAGTTAATGAAATTTCATCATATCCGTCAAGCGAATGTAAAATCGTGAAATTCACATCTGTATTTTGGTATAAATAAGCGTACATTCTCGCTAATTCTAAGTTGAAAACCCCAACCAATTGATTTTGTGGAAACGAAGGATTTACCATGGGCCCCAACATATTAAAGAATGTTTTTACCGCCAATTCTTTTCTGATTGGACCAACATTTTTCATGGCTGGGTGGAATAGGGGAGCGTGTAAAACACAAACTCCAGCCTGATAGATACATTTTTCTAAAAAGTCAGGTTCATTACTGAATTTAATTCCCATTTTTTCCATTACGTTGCTTGATCCTGAAATAGATGAAACTCCGTAATTTCCGTGTTTTGCAATTTTAATTCCTGCTCCCGCAGAAACAAATGACGCTAAAGTCGAAATATTGAAAGTATCTTTTCCGTCACCACCCGTTCCACATAAATCGATGGTGTTATAGGCTGATAAATCGACACGAATGCATAATTCTAATAAAGCTTCGCGAAAGCCAGAAAGTTCATCGATTGTTATGCTTCGCATCATAAATACGGTCAAAAATGCCGAAATCTGACTCGGATTATATTGTCCGCTCGAAATATTAATCAATACTTGTTTTGCTTCTTCTTTTGAAAGCACTTCGTGGTTGATTAATTTGTTTAATATAGTTTTCATTTTTTTTAAGATTCTAAGTTGCTAAGAGACTAAGGTTCTGAGTTTTTTACTGCGACTGTATACTAACTCTTTACCCAATTCTCTAACATTTTTTTTCCGTTTGGAGTCAATACGCTTTCAGGGTGAAATTGAACGCCTCGAACATCATAATTTTTATGTCTTAAAGACATTACTTGTCCGTTTTCATCAAAAGAAGTTGCTTCAAGTTCGTCAGGAAGATTTGTATCTACAACCCAAGAATGGTATCTTCCAACTTCAAATTCTTTTCCTAAACCATCAAAAAGAATTTCATCATCTACCACCGTTTTTACATTTGTAGCCACTCCGTGATATACTTTATCAAGGTTAGAAAGTGTTCCGCCAAAAACTTCTCCGATAGCTTGTTGTCCTAAACAAACTCCCAAAATGCTTTTTGTTGGACTATATTTTTCGATTACTGCTTTTAATAAACCTGCTTCATCTGGAATTCCTGGTCCTGGAGAAAGTAATATTTTTTCGAAAGAAGCAATTTCATCAATATCAAATTCGTCGTTTCTGTAAACGGTAACTTCACAGTTTAAATCTTCTAAATAGTGCACTAAATTGTAAGTGAAACTATCGTAATTGTCTATAACTAATATTTTTTTCATTTTTCTAAGGTTCTAAGTTGCTAAGGTTCTGAGATTCTAAGTTTTTACTGAAAACTGAGACTGAGACTGCCAACTAAATTTTATTTTTCTCGAACGTATTTTTCAACTATAATTCGATCTATTCCTAATTTTTCTACTCTTTCAATACCTTTTTGGATTAAGGTGTCATTTTGAACTTTTACTACAAACTCAAACTTATTGTCTTCCCAATCGCGGTTGTTAAAAAACTCTAGATTTTCAGTATAAATACTGTCTTTCAAAGTATATTTTCCACCTCCAGCAAAATATAATGCTGTTGTTGAGTCTTTTCCATTTTTCAAATCATGATTTAAAAAAGCAAAATGGGTCTCATTAATAATTTTAATCATTTTATTATGTCGATTGAAAGTTGAAAAAGTGGAATCTCGCTCGGTCGTTTCAGCTGATATAAGACGCCAGGTTCCTTCAATCGGATTTTTCTTTTCAGAATTGCAAGATGTCATTGTAATGATTAAAACTAAAATGGATAATGCTTTTTTCATGGGTTTTGTGATTTGTTAGTTAATTGTTTCAGGTTTCAAGTTTCAGATTTCAAGTTTCAGGTTTCAGGTTTCAGGTTTCAGGTTTCAGGTTTCAGGTTTGCTTTACGTTTCAACAACTTGAAACTTGAAACTTGAAACAAAAAAAACTTATATTTTCTCTGCAATTTCTAAAGCCGTATTCAAAGCTCTTAACTTGTTATAAACTTCCTGCATTTCGCTTTCTTCATCTGAACTAGCAACAATTCCGGCTCCAGCTTGACAATGCAATTGATGATTTTTAGAAAGAAAAGTTCTAATCATAATCGCATGATTAAAATTGCCATTGAAATCCATGAAACCAATTGCACCGCCATAAAAATTACGATTTGTTTTTTCGCAATCTTCAATCAATTGCATGGCTCTGTGTTTTGGCGCACCGCTCAAAGTTCCTGCAGGAAAAGTATCTGCAACAACTTGCATCGTTGTAGCTTTATCATGCAAATGTCCTGTAACTTTAGAAACTAAGTGAATTACGTGCGAGAAAAACTGAACTTCTCTATATTTCTCTACATTTACATCGTGACCATTTCGGCTTAAATCATTTCTTGCCAAATCGACCAACATAACGTGTTCGCTATTTTCTTTTTTATCTTCAGAAAGTTCTTTGGCTAAAAGTGCATCTTGCTCATCATTTCCAGTTCTTTTGAAAGTTCCAGCGATTGGATGAATTTCTGCTTTTCTATCTTTTACAATAATTTGTGCTTCTGGCGAAGAACCAAATATTTTGAAATCTCCATAATCAAAAAAGAATAAATACGGAGAAGGATTAATACTTCTTAAAGCTCTGTAAACATTAAATTCGTCACCTTTGAAACCTTGTGTAAAACGACGAGATAATACTAATTGAAAAACATCACCTCTAAAACAATGTTTTTTAGCTAAAGCTACATTTTCTTTAAATTCTTCATCTGTCAAATTTGAAAAACCTTCACCTTCTTTTGAGAATTTATATGAAGCAATATTTCTAGATTGAAGCAATTGTTCAATTTCTGCAATATTGTTTTTCCCATCAACGCTGTGGCAGAAAATGTAAGCTTCATTTTTGAAATGGTTAATTGCAATAATGTTTTGATAAACAGCATAAAAAACATCTGGAATTGAAGTAGCATTGTCTTTTTTTGCAATTGAAACTTTTTCAAAATAACGAACGGCATCATAAGAAATATATCCAAATAAACCGTTATTAATGAATTTGAAATCATTTTTTTCAGATTGAAACTGACTTGAAAATTCCTGAATTACCTGCGGAATATTTGTTGAAGCATCAATGTTGATTTTCTCTGAAGTTCCGTCAGGAAAAGTTTTTGAGATAACTTCATTTTCGATTTTTATAGTTGCAATTGGGTTACAGCAGATATAAGAGAAACTGTTGTCATTTCCGTGATAATCACTACTTTCCAATAATAAGCTGTTCGGAAATTTATCTCTGATTTTAAAGTAAATGCTCACCGGTGTAACCGTATCTGCCAGAATTTGCTTGTAATGTGTATTAAGAATAAAAGGTTTCAAAATATTTAGTTTTATGTTGTTTCGTTATTTTTTTAATTTCAATTTCGACCAAAAAAAAAGGCTTGTCGTGATGACAAGCCTTTTATATTTATAGTTTTACAATACCATAGGAAGCTTTGTTCACGACGTCTGACGTAAATTGTTCCACCACCAAGAATTGTTTAATAATGTTTTCATATCTGTTTTTGTTGTGACAAATATATAAATGTAATTTGAATTGTAGTATATAAAAATTAAAAAAAAACTTTTCTAAAACTGAAAATTTGTTAAATTTTAAATACTAAGGCTGTTGTAAAGCCTTAATTTCCAATTGCTATTGTATTGTTTGTGCTAGCTCTAAAATCTGGGTTTCCTTTAATGCTTGGCGTTGCAAACAACTCTGTATTTTTCATTTTTGTGTATTCTAAGCCAGAATTTGGGTTGTAATAATTCTGAATAGAATCATTACTACTTGCTGATTCGCTTGTAATTCCGCCGTTACAATTATTTACAATTGTGTTTTTGAAACTCATTTTGGAAAGATTTACATCTCCATTTCCAATGTTTCCTTCAAGTAAAACGAATGGAGCAAAACCAGAAACAATACTGTTACTTAAATTAAAAAATGTATTTTCTCTCACAAAAATAGATTCTCTAACTAGACCTTGATTGTTTTCTTCTAAATTGACCAAAGTAATATTAGTAGCGTTTATTTTAGTCATTTTTTTAGTCATATCTGTAGTAGCAACTTTTTCATAAGAATCTACTTCAAAACATCTTGATCCTGAAATGTCAGACGAAAAAGGATGACGAACTGCGATACTGTTAGAAATGTTGATTTGAGCACCTTGAGTGAAATCAAAATCATCATCTGTTGTGCGGTATGAAATTAAATTAGTCATATTTAAATCTCCGCCATAACATTCGAAAGAATCATCATTTGAAAAACTAATTTGAATGTTGCTTAATTGTGTTTTTCTTCCAACTCCAGCCAAAGAAAGACCGTTTAATTCTTTAGTAGAACTTAGTTTTCTTCCGGCATATTCGATGCGAACATATTTTAAAATTCCAGAATTATCTTCTGCATCTTGACCTCCATAGTGATTTAAATTTGCTTCAAGATCAAAAGGTAAAGTGTGCACACCACCAAGAGCATTTATTGGCGCTTTTCCTAAAACGATAATTCCACCCCAATCTCCAGGCTTTCTGATGTTTTTTTCTTTGTTTGAAGTAAATACGATTGGATCTGTTTCTAAACCTTCTGCAAGAATTTTTGCTCCGTTAGTAATCACAAGAGTTCCGCAAGTTTTGTCGTCTCCGCGAATAACAGTTCCAGGTTCAATAGTTAAAGTAGCATTATTGGTAACATATACAACTCCAACTAATTGATAAGTATTTCTTTTTACCAATCTTGTATCTTTATCAATTGTTCCAGCAATAATATTTGTTGCTTCGTTATATTCTGATTTTGCAGGATTAAAATTGGTCCAGTTGTTCATCCAGTTATTGGTGCCAATTATTCCTTTTGGTTGTTGTTGGGCGTGTACAAAAAAGCTGAAAGTGAGGGTAATAAGAGCAATGTGTAATTTTGTTTTCATAACTATGATTTGGATTTCTAGTTTTTGATTTTTTTAATTGTCCCAAAAGTAGAAGCCCTATGTTAATCAAAGTCCTGATGTTTATTACGAATGCGTTAGTTTAATATTAAGAATGTTAAGCTTATGAAAAGTTTTTATAAAAAAGAAACCCCGACAGTTTAAATACTGTCGGGGTTTCTTATATTTTTTGAATTAGTAAGTCTATAAAATTAGAATTTTAAAGATACAGCCAATTCGAATTCGTCATTGATAGTTTTGTCTCCTAAACCTTCAAAGAAACTACCTGAACCGTATTTAATGTCATATTTAGTTCTGTCAACTTTGAAAGCAGTTGTAGCAGTGTTTCCTTTTACAGTGATATCAAAAGTAACTGGTTTAGTAATTCCTTTGATAGTTAAGTCTGCAGTTGCAGTGTAAACATCAGCAGATTTTGAACCGATTTTTTTGATAACTAATTTTGAAGTTGGGTATTTGTCAGTTCCGAAGAAATCGTCAGCTTTTAAGTGACCGTTTAATTTTCCTTGGTATTCTCCAGTTAAATCTGTAGAAGTTAATGAAGTCATGTCAACAGTAAAGCTACCACCAACTAATTTATTTCCTTTTAAAACTACAGCTCCATCTTTGAAGTTTACAGTTCCAGAGTGCTCTCCAGTTACTTTTTTACCTACCCATTTGATAGTAGACGCTTTTACGTCGATTTTTTTAGTTTGAGCGTTTACTGAGATACCAGCTGCTGCTACGAATAATGCTATTGCAATTGTTTTTAAATTTTTCATGTTGTAAAAATTGAATTTGATTAATAAATAATTATAGTGTGATAAATAATTCTTCTTGAGATTTTCTAACTTTTTTGTAATGCTGAGCGTCGTCCTCATCATGTCTGTAACCCACAGTTGCGATAACTGAAGCATTTAGACCTAATTTATCGAAACCTAAAATTTCGTTGAATTGAGCTGGATTGAAACCTTCCATTGGTGTAGCATCAATTTTTAATTCTGCTGCAGCTGCCAATAAAGTTCCTAAAGCAATATAAGTTTGTTTTGCTGTCCAGATGTTTTTATTTTCTTGAGATAAGTTTGAAATTACATTATTCATCATATCTTCAAATCCGCCTAAAGCTTCAGTAGGAACACCTCTTGTTTCGCTAATGTTTTTAATGTAAGCAGCTACAGATTCTGGTCCTGCGTTTAAGTCATTTGCAAAAACGAATAATTGAGAAGCATCAGTAATTTGAGTTTGTCCGTAAGCCGCAGCTTTTAATTTTTCTCTAATTTCTGGATTTTCTACAACTACTACTTTAAATGGTTGCAATCCGTATGATGAAGCCGCCAATCTTACCGCTTCTTTTAAAGTATTTAAGTCAGCAGCAGATATTTTTTTTGTTGCATCAAACTTTTTTGTTGCATATCTCCAATTAAGACTTTCTAAAAATGTGCTCATAATATTAATTTTGTTGAGTTCTATATTTTTCTAATAATTTGTTTAATAATTCTAATTCTTCCGGGCTAATATTCTCAGCAAATGCGCGCTCGTGAGCATCTACTTTCGGATCTAATTCTTTTAAAACATCTAATCCCTTTTGTGTAATCAAAACTTCGATTTTTCTTCTATTGTCAGGGCAGACATTTCGTGTAACGAATTCTTTCAATAATAATTTGTCAACTAATCGGGTTGTATTACTCGTTTTAGCTAACATACGTTCTTGTATGACACACATATTAGCAGGATTTCCTTTTTGTCCTCTTAATATACGCAGCACATTGTATTGTTCTCCAGAAAGATCATACGGTTTTATCAACTCGTTGAAATGATCCTGAATCACATTCTGTGTGTACATGATATTCAGAATAACTTTTTTCGCATTATCCATCTTAACTGTACTCTTAATAACCTCTTCAATTGTCATAGTCGTAAGTGTATAATTTGTATATACAAATGTAGAACTTTTAATAGTTGTATATACAAATGTCATGTTAAAAATTTGTTAATTATAAAAACTTGTGAGAATTCAAAGAACAGATTAGAGCGAAATGAGAATAAATTTAGATTTATTTTTTGAATTAAAATGTTGATATTTAATATTTTAACTTAAAAATAATTTTAGCTGTAAGTTTTGGTGAACAAATCTCAACAGGGATAATATTTGAAAAAAAGGAATACATCAAAAAGTATAAAACGCTACTTTTTTTAAGTTATTTTAGAAAATTAAAGATTTTGAAAATCTATTTTTGAGCTGTTTCTGAATTCAGAGAGCAGAAAACCTTTGGAAATCATATTAAAACCTTCAATTTCTTTGGCAATCCAATTTTCATCGTAGTCAAGTTCTTTAGCAATAATTCGAGCAGTCTTTTCGGCAGATTGAATTGCGGCTCTGGCGTCTAAAAATAGTAATCGAACCCGTCTTGCTAAAACGTCATCAACCGTTCTTGCCATTTCATGACGTACCGCCCAAACAACTTCAGCTAAAGTAAATTCGTAATCAGGATGGAGTTTTTCTTTTAAGTCAGGTTCATTTTCCTGTAATTTTAATATTTGAGGAATATCGCTACCATATATATAGAGATGATTTTCACGATCAAGATTATTTGTTGGTTTGTTTCCGTGAATAGACAAGTGTTCTGTAACACAAGGTTTTTTAGGAAGTTTACCTTTTAAAATAGCTTTATCAATTATTTCTTCAGCCATTTTTCTGTAAGTTGTCCATTTTCCGCCAGTTATAGTAATTAAACCAGTTTCAGAAACTATAATTTTATGGCTTCTAGAAACTTCTTTGGTGCTTTTTCCTTCTTCTTTAGGTGCTGCCAACGGGCGTAAACCTGCGAAAACAGATAATACATCGGCTCTTGTTGGCTTTTTAGCTAGAAAACGCTGTGCAGTTTCCAAAACAAATTCAATTTCGCTTTCTAAGGCAATTGGCTCTAAACTTTGTTTTTTTATTAAAGTATCGGTTGTGCCGACAACAATTCGATTATGCCACGGAACAGCAAATAAAACCCTTCCGTCTTTTGTTTTCGGAATCATTAATGCGTGCTCGCCTGGAAGAAATGATTTATCAAACACCAAATGAATTCCTTGACTTGGAACTATGTATTTTTTGTAAACGGTATCATTTAGCTTCATTATGGCATTGGTGAACACTCCTGTTGCATTTATTACAACTGAACCTTTTAGATCATAAGTAATTCCAGTTTCCTGATCGGTTATCTGAACGCCAAATACTTGATTGTTTTTGTCTTTTAGTAAATTGACAACTTTAGTATAGTTTAAAACGCAAGCTCCATTCTCTACAGCAGTTTGGGCAAGATTAACTGCTAAACGCGAATCATCAAATTGACCATCATGATAAATAACGCCATTTACCAATCCGTTTTCTTCAACGTTTGGGAGCATTTCGATGGTTTTCTTTTTTGAAAGGTATTTAGAACTCCCCAAACTCAAACAGCCCGAAAGTAAATCGTAAACTTTTAGTCCAATTGTGTAAAAGTAACCACTAAACCAATGATAATTTGGAATAACAAAGGATTGATTTTTAACTAAATGATTGGCGTTTTGAGCTAATAATCCTCGTTCTTTTAGAGCTTCTCTCACCAAATGGATATCGCCTTGGGCTAAATAACGTACTCCGCCATGAACTAATTTTGTGCTTCTGCTAGATGTTCCTTTGGCAAAATCTACGGCTTCTAATAAAATGGTTTTATAACCGCGACTTGCAGCATCAATTGCAGTTCCAAGTCCGCTTGCTCCTCCGCCAATAATTATTACGTCCCAATTTTCGGTGTTTTTTAATTTGGATAACAGCTCTGAACGATTCATATTTTTCGAGACATATTTGTTTAAAACAAACTTAACGAAATGAAATTAAAAATTGATGAAGAATTGTTTTGTTTCAAGTTTAAGGTTTAAAGTTTAATATTGATTAACGGCGAATATTTTTTAACGCAAAGTTCGCAAGGTTTTTTTATTAAGGCTTTTTATAAAGCGCAAAGTCCGCAAAGCTTTATGATAAAACTTTGCGGACTTTGCGTATATCTTTGCGCTCTTTGCGGTTAAATCAACTTGAAACTTGAAACAAATTTTAATGCGGCAATTTATTCTTAATCAATCCATAAACCCAAGTTCCGAAAATAGCACTTACTAAAGTAACTACAATAACAGTCGCACCTGTACCAATTTGAGCAAAAAGTGGACCTGGACAAGCTCCAGTAATAGCCCAACCAAAACCAAACATCAATCCGCCATAGATTTGTCCTTTGTTGAAAGTCTTTGGCTGAATTTCTATTTTTTCGCCTTGAAGGGTTTTGATGTTGAATTTTTTTATGATAAAAACAGAGATCACACCAACTGCAACTGCGCTTCCGATTACGCCATACATATGAAACGATTCAAGGTGAAACATTTCCTGAATGCGAAACCAACTGATAATTTCAGCTTTTACGAATACAATTCCGAAAAAGATTCCAACGATTAAATATTTAATGTTAGCAAAAGCGTTTTCTTTTTTATGGCTTGCGTTGATTCCTTCGCTGTCTGTATTTTTATTTTCTAGATTACTCATTTTTGAAATTTTAAAGTGAAAGAATATAGGGAAGAATCAAAAGTGACATTACAAAACCGCCAATCATAAAACAGATTGTAGCTACTAAAGATGGCCATTGTAAGTTTGATAATCCCATAATGGCATGTCCGCTGGTACATCCGCCTGCATAACGCGTTCCGAAACCAACTAGAAATCCGCCGACAACCATCATAATAAATCCACGAAGCGTAAATAAACTTTCCCAAGAAAATAATTGTACTGGCACTAAACCGGTATGATCTGTAATTCCGTAAGTTGCCAATTGCTCAGAAAGTTCTGGAGTTATTGTAACAGCATTAGGATTAGATAAGAAATAAGCAGCGATAACACCACCAAGAAAAATTCCGAAAACAAAAAATAAATTCCAGCTTTCTTTTTTCCAATCATATTTGAAAAATGAAATATTTGCAGGAATACAAGCTGCGCAAATATGACGAAGCGACGAGCTAATCCCGAAAGATTTATTTCCGATAATCAATAAAATTGGAACAGTTAATCCAATTAAAGGTCCAGCTATATACCATGGCCAAGGTTCACGAATAATTTCTAGTAAACTCATAAAAAAAATAAAGATTAAGTATTTTTTCCACCATATAAGTTGTGTAAGAAATTATAAGTTAGAGTTTCTTATATAACTTATAAAAATTAAGTAAATATAAGATCGGGCTTAAAAACACCCCAAACTAAAATGAACTTATATCACTTATATGGTAAAATTTATGTTCAATGTTTATGCTTTCAAAATCTTGCTTTGACAAACAAAATCTGATTTTGGAACATTGGTTTTTGAAATCGCTCCAAAACCACCTTCCACTTCAGAGAAATTTCTAAAGCCTCTTGCTTGAAGAATAGAAGCGGCAATCATACTTCTGTAACCACCAGCACAATGCAGATAAAAATGTTCATTCGGATCAATGTCTTTTACCCAGTCATTAATGTAAGCCAAAGGTTTGCTATAGGCATCTTCAATATGTTCTGCTTCGTATTCTGATT
This sequence comes from Flavobacterium notoginsengisoli, assembly GCF_014207905.1. Taxonomy (GTDB): domain Bacteria; phylum Bacteroidota; class Bacteroidia; order Flavobacteriales; family Flavobacteriaceae; genus Flavobacterium; species Flavobacterium notoginsengisoli_A. Next base: position 207,461 of record NZ_JACHLB010000002.1, read on the forward strand.
CTTTACGAATGTCGATTATTTTGTTTTTTTGAATATCTACTTCATTAGCAAATTGCTCAGCAGTGATTCGGTTAACAGAATCTGTTTCAAAACCAGCTTTTTGCCAAGCTTCAAAACCGCCTTCTAAATGTCCTATAATAGTATCGAAACCTACACGGCTTAAACGTGTTACGGTTTCTTCTTCCATTCCAGTTGTCGTAATTAATATAATAGGCTGTTTTACATTAGCAATTAAAGTTCCAACCCAAGGAGCAAAATCGCCATTAATTCCGATATTGATAGACTGCGGAACAAATGCTTTACTGAAATCAGCAGCACTTCTTGTATCCAAAATCAAAGCGCCAGTTTCTTCTGCAACAGCTTCAAATTCGCTTACATTTATGGCTTTCATTCCGTTGTGTAAAACAGTTTCAAAGCTTTCGTAACCTTGTTTATTCATAGCGACATTCATGCTGAAATAAGCTGGCGGAGGCAATAATCCATCAGTAACTTCTTTAATGAATTCTTCTTCGGTCATATTGGCACGAAGCGCATAATTGGTTGCTTTCTGATTTCCAATCGTGGAAACAGTTTCTTTACTCATGTTTTTTCCACAAGCACTTCCTGCACCATGCGCTGGATAAACGATTACATCATCGGCCAAAGTCATGATTTTATCTCTTAAAGAATGAAATAAAATTCCAGCCAATTGATCTTGTGTCATTCCTGCAGCTTTCTGAGCTAAATCGGGACGGCCAACGTCTCCAATAAATAAAGTATCTCCAGAAAAAATCGCGTGATCTTTTCCGTTTTCGTCGATAAGTAAAAAAGTAGAGCTTTCCATAGTATGTCCTGGAGTGTGCAAAACTTTAATAGTTACTTTTCCGATTTTAAATTCTTGTCCGTCAGTTGCAGAAATACAGTCAAATTCGCAAGCTGCATTTGGTCCGTAAACAATTGGTGCTCCCGTTTCTTTGCTTAAATCAACGTGTCCAGAAACGAAATCGGCGTGAAAATGCGTTTCAAAAATATATTTCAATTTTACTCCGTCACGTTCTAAACGGTCTAAGTAAGGCTGTGTTTCTCTAAGCGGATCAATAATGGCCGCTTCGCCATTTGAAGTAATATAGTATGCACCTTGCGCAAGGCATCCGGTGTAAATTTGCTCTATTTTCATGATAGATATTGTAAAATGATGGGTTACAAAGGTAACTTTGTTTTTTAAAAAAATAGGTGACTTATGTTACAGAAATTAGGTTTTTGTGTAAAATATTATGGGTTTTCTCATATTCTCATGATATAAATTAATTTAAAGTACAGCAATTACGCTTTAAGCTTTAATTTTGCGTATGACGAATATCATTTCAAAACAAAAAAAAATGAACACACAAGACTTATTAAATCAAATTGCTTTTATAAAAGAGATTGATAAAGTAAAATACATTCAGCGTAAAACGAAATTATTTAATAGCGACCGATGCGAAAATGACGCAGAACATAGTTGGCATCTCGCATTAATGGCTATTGTTTTAGCTGAACATTCGAATGAGCCGATTGATGTTTTGAAAGTGGTAAAAATGGTTTTGATTCATGATATTGTAGAAATTGATGCTGGCGATGTTTTCATTTATGATACTGTAAAAAGTCATGATAATACCGATGAAGAGAGATTAGCTGCCAATAGAATTTTTGGTTTATTGCCTAAAAATCAAGCAGAAAAATTAATTGCAATCTGGGAAGAATTTGAAGCAGGAGAAACCAACGAAGCAAAATTTGCCAGATCTATGGACAGATTAGAACCTTTATTGCAAAACACGTCTAACAATGGTGGAACATGGAAAGAGTTTGGCGTTACTTATGATAAAGTTTACGCGAAGAAAAGCGTCATAAAAAATGGATCAACTTCTTTATGGAATTACGCCGAAGGTTTGATTAATGAAAGCGTTGAAAAAGGGATTTTGAAGAAAGAATAATATTTTATATCGAAAACTTTGTCAAAGTTTCAAACTTTGACAAAGTTGCTTCAACATAAATAAAATATAGCCTGCGGTTTGAACCACTGGTTATGTTTAAGCACGCAAATCTCTACACAATTTTGTCATTTCGACGAAGGAGAAATCTTCGTAAATAATTCCGTAACGAAAATCCAATCTTTGTGGAGTTTCTCGTCGAGATTTCTCCTTCGACGAAATGACAAACTGTATGTCAACGGTAAAAAGTATAAGTGTCATTTCTACTTTTAAAATTGTTGAAAAGTTTAACAAATATCAGACGATAAACTTTTTTTAAAGGGCGTTAATTCGGGTTGTAATGGTTAAATTTGTGGAACTTCATAAACAAATTACCACTTATGGAAGAAATGCTCTTTTATGATCGAATGCAATTCGCGTTTACCATTACTTTTCATTATCTTTTTCCACAACTTACAATGGGTCTTTCTTTGATCATTGTTTACTTCAAATGGAAATATCTTAAAACAAAAGAAGAACACTACAATCACGCCACACATTTCTGGATGAAAATCTTCGCTCTCAATTTTGCAATGGGCGTTGTAACCGGAATTCCGATGGAATTTCAATTTGGAACCAACTGGGCCAAATTCTCCGAATTAACAGGTGGAATTATTGGACAGACGCTGGCAATGGAAGGAATGTTTTCTTTCTTTCTCGAATCTTCATTTTTAGGTTTGTTTTTATTTGGTGAAAAACTACTGGGACATAAATGGCATTTTGTAACTGGATTATTAATTATGATTGGTTCTTGGGCAAGTGGATTCTTAATCATTGCCACCCATTCGTGGATGCAGAATCCTGTTGGTTATGAAATTCTGGAAAACGGAAAATTTGTTCTGAATAATTTTCAGGCTTTATTTTTAAATCCGTGGCTTTGGCCTTCTTATTTGCATAATCAAGCGGCTTCTTTGGTAACGAGTTCTTTTGTAGTTGCCGGAATTGGAGCTTTTTATATTTTAAGTAAAAAGAACGTTACTTTCGGGAAATTGTTTCTTAAAACAGGTGTAATCTTCGGATTGATTTCGAGTATAATAGTTGCCGTTCCAACGGGAGATTTAGCAGCTAAAAACGTTGTCAAATATCAACCGGTAACTTTTGCAGCCATGGAAGGAATTTTTCATACCGAAAAGAAAGGTTCTGAAATCGTCTTAATTGGTCAGCCCGATGTGAAAGATAAAAAGCTCGATAATAAAATTGCCGTTCCCAATATTTTAAGTTTCCTGACTTACGGAAATTGGGATCAAGAAATTAAAGGTTTAGATCAGTTTGAAGAAGATTTGCATCCAACCAATATTTCAGGTTTGTATTACGCGTATCATATTATGGTGGGACTTGGGACAGTTTTTATTGGTTTAATGGTGCTTTCTCTTTTTCAATTAATCAGAGGGAAATTATTTGAAACCAAATGGCTTTTATGGTCATTAATGTTCATGATGCCATTTCCTTACATCGCCAATACAACAGGCTGGTACACGGCAGAATTAGGAAGACAGCCTTGGCTGGTTTATAATTTATTGCGAACAGCGGCAGGTGCATCGCCAACGGTTTCTTCAGGAAATACCTTATTTACATTGCTTGGATTTATCGGATTGTATCTTTTGCTTGGAATGCTGTTTTTGCTTTTAGTTGGAAAAATTATCAATAAAGGACCTCACAAAGTGGAACTTTCAACAGAAAAAATATAAGTATGGAATTTTTTTGGTACGTAGTTTTAATGGGAATTCTAGCCGTTTATCTGGTTTTAGACGGTTACGATTTTGGTGCAGGAATTATTCATTTATTTTTTGCTGATACAGAAAAAGACAAAAAAGCAATTACAAATGCAATCGGTCCGTTTTGGGATGCCAACGAAGTTTGGCTGATTGCAGCGGGAGGTGTTTTGTTTTTTGCTTTTCCAACTTTATATGCTTCATCTTTTAGCGGATTTTATTTGCCTTTAATAATGATTTTATGGCTTTTGATTTTCCGTGCGATCGGTTTAGAAATGCGCGGGCAAGTGCACAATCATATGTGGGAAAGTATTTGGGATAAAGCTTTCGGAATCGCAAGCCTGCTTTTGGCGTTGTTTTTTGGAATTGCACTAGGAAATATTGTTCGTGGAGTAAATCTCGGAATGGTTCAAAATGGAGTTTCAACGCAAGAAGCACATTATTTCTTTCTGCCTTTATGGAATCCAACTTTTAGTCCGCAAGCAAATGAATTGGGAATTATTGACTGGTTTACGCTTTTTCTTGGAGTTGTAAGTGTTGTCGCACTGACCATTCACGGTGCAAACTGGATTATTTATAAAACAAATTCGGCGCTGAATCCGAAGTTAAAAAAAGTGGTTTTTGGTTTGAATATTGTTCTACTGATTTTGGTTTGTATTTCGTTGCAGATTTGGCATTTTATTGAGCCGAAACCGTTTCATAATTTTGTAGAAAATCCGATTCTTTGGTTTTTTCCTTTAATGACTTTTGTTGGAATTTTGGGCTTGTTTAAGGTTCGTTCTTTCAAAAAAGACGGTCATGGATTTATTTTTTCAACCCTATTTTTAGTTGGAGGATTTGCTTCTACAGCCGTTTCCATTTTTCCAAATGTGTTGCCTTCAACCAATAAAGTAAATCCGTCTTTAACAATTTATAATACTGCAGCACACGAATATGGTTTAAATGCCGGATTGAGCTGGTTTTTTGTAGCATTATTTCTTGTTATTATTTATTTTATAATTCAATATCGAGTTTTCAGCGGAAAGATGGATGATATTGGATACGGCGAACATTGATTTTTAGTTGTTCTGTAAACGAATCATATTCAATATGAAAAAATATTTTGTAATACTATTTATTGTTCTGATTCAGATTTCATGTCAAAAAAACGATTCAAATAAGAATAAAGATGATTTAAAACATAATGAGTTTAATGTAAAAATCGACACTTTCAACGCAGGTATACATGGCGATTTGACTGAAGCAGTTTTGTTTAAAAATGATTTTTACTGCATGTTTGAAACCTCACGAAAAAATACTTCCGAACAGTTTATTAAGATGGTTGTATTAAACCAGAAAGGTAAATTTGTCGAAGATGTTTTTGTGCCGAAGAAAATTCAAAAGATGCCTCATTATGATTTAATAGTTGATCAAGACGATTTATATGTTAAGGAATCTCAGTTTGAAAAAGAAAACTTTGTTCTAGGAAAATACGTTGCCGATTTAGAGCAAGTTAAAACAAGAGATTTTTGCATTTTTAAAGATGAAATCTACAATGTTTATTCTGATACTAAAGGAGAGTGGGGCGGAACAATTTTTTTTGAGAACAACGAAACAAAAGAAGTTTTTGAAGCCTATTCAAATTTTCCTGTAGCTATAAATAAAATTAAGAACGAATATTACATTTCAAATAAAGGAATGTTTTCGTCTAATGTTTTGAAAATTTCTGATCCAAGCAAACTTCATAAAAGTATTCTTGATTTTAGTAAAAACGAAAGCAGCGAATTTGATCAAGGTGTAGATATAGTTTTTGAAGCCGACGGAATAGCTATTGAAACTTCATTTGTAGTTCAAGATCAGTTGTTTCATTTATATTCTTATAAAGACAATGTTTTTATTGGAGTTGTTGAGAAAGGTAAAATGCAACAGAAGTATAAATTTAATTTCAATTTTTATTCTTATTCTAGACAGAACTTTGAAGACAAAAAAAAGCTTTTAACGTTTTATATTCCTTCAAATAGGAAAAGTGGAATATTAATTATAGATAAAAAAGATTTTTACTTTCACATTCTAAAATAAAAATGACGAGACAGACAAAGAGCAATTCACTAATTTTTACCTCTTTTAAAATGAAAAACTTACTAATTACAGTTTTGACATTTATTTGCCTTTTATTAGCAAGCTGTGAAAAACAGAATAAAAATTTATCTGAAAATGAATTATTAAAGAAAAAGAATGATTCGCTAAGCAGAAAACTTGAAATTGCAAAAGAAGCTATCGTTATTTTACAAGATAGAAATGTTTGGTACGATTCTGAATATGATAATGCCGATTTTAAAAAGAAAGGAATCGTTGATCCGGAAAAATTTATAAAACAAGAATTAGCAAAGAGAACAGATTTAATTCCGTTACAGCCAACTTTGGGAGGTAAAATGGCTTTTGGTACAATCCAGCTATTAGGAAGCAAGTTTCTAATTGCTGATTATGAAGACGGACATGTGGAAGGAAAAAGTCTATATAGTTATAAATTAACTGATTCTGGAAATTTGGAATTCAAACTACTAGAATCTGATGAAAATTAGATTTTTTTACATAAATTTTAGTTGCCTCCAGTTTTAACTGGAGGTTTTTTTTTAATCGATAATTTGACTTTAGCCAAAATCTATAAGTTTGGCTAAAGTTTTTTATTTGCATAAGTTTGCCAACTTAAATCCAAAAACATCATTTTACCTAATTATTCGTTAGAGATAGAAGTGGTACATCGCGATTTAGAAAAGCAAGGCTTTCTAGCCTTAATTTTATGTTCATTGGCAATTTGGTAAATGTAAAAATACGTAGGAAACACTATAGAAAAAGCCTTATTGAGGACACTTTATAAGTGTAATTGTTTATTAAAGACTTAATTACAACCAAAAGTTATATTGTATAATTTTATTGTAAGAAAAAAAAATAAGTTAATGCGTAATATTGCGTATCTAAGAATTTTTCCCCCCAAATGAATTTTTAGAAATTGATTTTTTTATTAAAAGCTTAAATCATTTTCACCTACAATTATATGCCCTTAACAATTTTACCAAACAAAATTAGATTTTCTTATAAATCTAAAAATTGGCAGTACGATTTTGACGAAATTAAAGAAATTGGACTCCTAAAAAAAAGAAAAAAATACTATCTTGAAAACGCAGCTTTTGCCGTCGTAACAGCAATTACTTATTATTGTATGCTATTTTCCGATATAATGGATTTATATTATATCATTCCAGCAATTTTATGCTATACGATTATTATAACTGTTAGATTTAGCGATCCGACAGAATTTGTTTATTTCGTTTTTGTGAAAGATATTTATCAAAACGAAATCAAAACCAAAATCGAATCAAAAGATCGTGCTTTAGTTGGTAAACAAATAGATTACTATTTAGACCTTCAGTTCGAGAGAAATATTCAAAAAACAGCTTAAAAGAATTAAAAATGTTTGTATTTGATATTTCCCTTTATGATGTTTTATTCATAATGTCAGCTCTGATTTATGGTTTTTTTATAACCAAAAGAAAAAAATTAACGAAACGCTAAGTCATATTTTATAAATTATGAAGTAGCTTTAGAATACCAAGAATATGTATAGTTATGCTGTTAATGAGTTTAATGGCGGGCTGTTTTAACTATACGGACCCCAAATATCGAAATTATGGCCGCAACAATTAAAAACAAAATAAAAAACATTAGAGAGTTAAAGAACTACACTCAAGAATATATGGCAGAAAGATTAGGTGTAACGCAGGCTGGTTACAGCAAAATTGAAAAAGGAAAGACTTCTCTGAGTTATGAAAAACTGGTTGAAATAGGAAGAATTTTGGATGTCAGTGTAGAAGATATTATTAGTTTTGACTACGATAAATACTTTAATAATTTCAATAAAATAACTGGAAATAATAATGGAAGTATTTTAATTAATGCCGATAATTCATCTGAATTAAAAGAACTTTACGAAGACAAAATCCAGCTGTTAGAAAAACTTCTCAATATTACCGAAAATGAGTTGGAGCGCTATAAAGATAAATTTGGAGAAATTTAAAAGCGATAAATTTTTAGTTTCATCTTTGTCAAAGTGTCAAACTTTGACAAAGATTACTCTACAAGTAAAAACTAAATTCAAAATATAAATTAAAATCGACAAAGATCTGCACGACCAGTGTGATGCGATAATTCTAAAACAAAACTTCTTTTGTAATTATATAAAATCCCATTACGAGAACAAACCAGCCAAAAAGGGGTTTCAGTTTTGCTCCGTCTATTTTTTTAGAAAGCTGGCTTCCAATAAACATTCCGATTAAAGCCATGGCAGAAACACTTAAGAGGAAACTATAATTAATTGGTGTTCCGATGTATAAATCGCCTGCAAAGCCTATTGAAGAATTAATCGTAATAATTAATAATGAAGTTCCAACGGCTTGTTTCATAGGTAAATTGGCGAAAAAAAGTAAAGCAGGAATAATTAAAAATCCGCCGCCAGCACCTAAAAAACCTGTTACAATTCCGACCAAAAAGCCAATAATACTAAGTTGCAGATAATTGGTTTCGGCATTTTTTATTTCAGGCTGATTTTTTTTAATCATCGAAATTGCAGCCGTAATCATCAATACAGAAAAGATAATCATGATTAGAAAATCTTTTGAAACATTGTATGATGCGACGCAAAATAGGGTTTTTGCAATTTGAGGAAAAATTACTTCGCGAATAATAAGAATTGAAATAATAGAAGGAATTGCAAAATAAAGCGCCGATTTGAGTTTAAGATTTCCCATTTTATAATGGCTGTAACTTCCGAAAAGAGCTGTCATTCCAACAATAAAAAGAGAGTAAGAAGTTGCTTGATCTGGATTTACTTTGAAGAGATAAACTAAAATTGGAATAGTTAAAATAGAACCGCCTCCGCCAATTAAGCCAAGTGAAATTCCGATTATAATTGCCGCAAAAAAGCCTAAATATTCCATTGCATTTATTTTAATGCAAAGTTGCTTCGGAAATTAGAATCCTACAGTAACATTTATCACAGAAGGTTTTTTTATTTTTTGCCACGGATTTTACAAATTAGCACGAATTATTCTGTCACATTGAGCGAAGTCGAAATGCTTTGTGGACTTCGACTTCGCTCAGCCTGACAAAAAGAAATATTTTAGCCACAGATTAAAAGGATTAGATGGATTTTTCTATTCTTAATAAAAAGAAATCCTAATAATCTTTTTAATCTGTGGCTGAAAAAATTATTTTAATAATTCAATTTGGTTTCGGTTAAGTTTGACCAAACCGCGCTGTTCCATTTTTTTGAGTAATCGGGAAACTACTTCACGAGAAGTGTTTAATTCACTAGCAATTTCTTGATGCGAAAGATTTACTTCAGAACATCCGCAAGCATCAGAATGTCTTTTTAAGTAAAACTCTAATCGCTCATCCATAGAACGGAAAGCGATATTATCAACAACTTCTAAGACTTCTTCAAAACGGCTTCTATACGTTTCAATTACAAATTCGTACCAGCTTCTATGTTCCATCATCCATTTATCCATTGATTGCAGCGGAATCATCATTACAGAAACATCTTCGACAACTTTGGCCATAATTTGGCTTTTTTCGCTTTTAGCTGTACAAATCATCGAAATCGCACATGCCTGACCTGGCTGTAGATAATACAATAAAAATTCGCCTCCATCTTCTCCCTGACGATAAATTTTGATTTTACCTTTAGTGATTAGAGCTGTATTTTTAATGTACTGCCCTGTACGCATCAAAATAGTTCCAGTTTTGAAATCCTGAAGAGTTCCATTTTTTTCAATAGTTTCGATAAGTTCGTTGGAGAAATTTGGAAAAATATTTTTTAATGAATGTTGCATGGACTATATTTTTTTGCCAGAAATTAAACAAATCAGTAAATAGAGATATGTGTATTTTGTAGCAGAGTATTTTGTCAAAAAGAAATTAAAACTTGCGATTTGTTGCAAAGATAATAGATTGAAATGGGATTAATTATCAGAAAACTAGATTTAATATCAATTTTCTGTAAATGAAAAAATCCTATTTTCTATCGATTTTGTGGACTGAATTTTTAAAAATAGTAACTAAATTTGTAATTCACTGATTATAATTATTTCTCTAAAACGTTTTCTGAGAATAATAATCGAAATCGCATTTGGTACGTTTTTTATATATAGAAACGTCGTAATTTTACAAAAACACATTTTATTATGAATTTATCACAAGAAGATTGGGTTGCTCAGTTAGAAGCTGACGAAAATGCAGTTATACTTGACGTAAGAACTGAAGACGAATTTAATGATGGCTACATTGAGAATGCTTTAAACATTGATATCAATAAAGGGCAAGGTTTTATTTATGAAATTGAAGAATTAGATAAAAATAAAAATTACTATGTATACTGCCGTTCTGGAGCTAGAAGTGCAAAAGCATGCCAGATTATGAACGAATTGGGTATACAAAATGCTTACAATCTGCTTGGAGGAATCCTGGATTGGGAAGGCGAAACAGTACAACCATAAAAGAAGAAGAGGCATAAAAAAGCCTCTTTTTTCTTTTGAATATAAAATTACCAGACCATTAAATAACCAAACTATGAGTTTTATACCAGAAGAATATCAGATTAATACGCTGATAAACCAAGACACTTATCTTGTAAACGGAGAATTGAAACAATGGACAGGGCAAACCACACCTGTGTTTTCTACTATTTCTTCTACAGAGAAATATTCTCCAACCTTATTAGGATCTATTCCTTTTATGGGAGAAAAAGAAGCGGCAGAAGTTGTCGAAGCTGCTACCAATGCATACGATATGGGGCAAGGATTATGGCCAACTATGAAAGTTGCTGATCGTATTAAAAGCATGGAAAATTTTGTGAAACAAATGAAAGAAACCCGCGAAGAAGTAGTAAAATACTTGATGTGGGAAATCGGAAAATCATTAGGAGATTCGCAAAAAGAATTCGACAGAACTGTAGAATATATTTACGATACAATCGCAAGCTACAAAGAATTAAACGGACGCAGTTCGCATTTTGAAAAAGTGCAAGGTGTAAACGCCATGATTCGCCGCGGACCTCTTGGAGTTGTGTTGTGTCTTGGGCCATATAATTATCCTTTAAATGAAACATTTTCGTTGCTAATTCCAGCTTTGATTATGGGTAATACTGTAATTTTCAAGCCAGCTAAACATGGTGTTTTATGTATTTCTCCATTATTGGAAGCGTTTAGAAGCAGTTTCCCAAAAGGTGTAATTAATATCGTTTACGGAAGAGGCCGTGAAGTGGCTTCGCCAATTATGAAATCTGGAAAAATTGATGTTTTGGCATTAATTGGAAACAGTAAATCGGCAATTGCTTTACAAGATCAGCATCCGAACAAAAACAGATTGCGTTTGATTTTAGGTTTAGAAGCTAAAAATCCAGCTATTATTCTTCCAGATGCCGATTTAGATTTGGCTATTCAAGAATGTATTACAGGAAGTTTGTCTTTCAATGGTCAGCGTTGTACGGCTTTAAAAGTATTGTACGTTCACGAATCTATCAGAGAAGAATTCAACAAACGTTTTGCTGAAAAAGTAGACAGTTTAGTTTTCGGAAATCCATGGGAAAAAGGAGTTTCTTTGACACCGCTTCCAGAAACGGAAAAACCAAGTTATATTCAGGGATTAATTGATGACGCAACTTCTAAAGGAGCAAAAATCATCAATGAAAAAGGAGGAAAGCATACCGATAATTATATTTTTCCAGCCGTTTTATTCCCAGTAAACAAAGAAATGCGTGTGTATCACGAAGAGCAATTCGGACCAGTTGTTCCAGTTCTTTCATTCAAAGATATTAAAGAACCATTGAAAGATATGGCCGAATCAAACTACGGACAGCAAGTAAGTTTGTTTGGTAAAGACATCAAAACGCTTGCACCGCTTATTGACGCTTTGGTAAATTTAGTGTGCAGAGTTAACCTCAACAGTTCTTGTCAGAGAGGGCCAGATGCATTCCCTTTTACAGGAAGAAAAGATTCTGCTGTAGGAACTTTAAGTATTCCAGATGCTTTGCGTTCTTTCTCAATCCGTACGTTTGTAGCTTCAAAAGATATCGATTATAATAATGAGATTTTGCAAGAATTACTAAACAGCAAAGAATCGAACTTTATTAATACCGATTATATTCTTTAATAATTCAAGTTATATATTAATTGTAGATGCCGTCTGTCGCTTTTTGTGGCAGACGGTTTTTTATTTTTTAAGATGCTAAGGTTCTAAGGTGCTGAGGTTCTAAGTTTTTTTCTGTGTGTTGAGATAGAGATAAGAATAAAGAATAAAGAACAAAGACTTCAATTAAACAGAAGCTTTTTCCCATCTTCCATCTTTCATCTTCCATCTTTCATCTTTCATCTTTCTTCTTCCATCTTTCCTCTTCCATCTTTCCTCTTCCATCTCTCCTCTAACTTTTCACATTTCACCATTAACAATTTACAGTTCACAATTAATAACTAAATTTGTAACATTCGTAGAAAAAAATCCACTAATACGTTATCAAAAACTAATTTAAAATACTTAAGAGTTACTTATGGAAAAGAAAATATTGCAATTTGCAGTACTAGCATTTGTTCTTTTTACTCAAAATACCTTTGCACAAGAACTTTATACGCCAAGAAATATAAAACAAGCATATGCAAATGGAACACGTTCTAAAGATGGAAAACCAGGCAAAAACTACTGGCAGAATCGCGGAAAATACAACATGGAAATCTCAGTTGATCCAAAAACGAGATTAGTAAGCGGAACCGAAACCATTATTTATGAAAATAACAGCCAGGATACATTAAGAAATTTAGTGATTCGTTTTGTAAATAATCTTCATAAACCTTCTTCACCACGTGGAAGTGAAGTAAGTGACGATTTCTTAAGCGACGGATTAACCATTACTTCATTAAAAATAGAAAATGAAATCTATAAAGAAGATGCAAGAAAATGGGGGACTTTCGGAAATGTAAAGTTGAAAAAACCAATCGCGCCGCATTCTAAAATAACTTTAAACATTCAGTGGAATTATCCCTTGTCTAAAGAGAGTGGAAGAGAAGGACAGATTGATGAAACAACCTTTTTTGTAGCATACAGTTATCCTCGTGTTTCAGTTTTTGATGACTATAATGGTTGGGACAGATTGCCTCATACAGATCGTCAGGAGTTTTATAATGATTTTAATGATTATGTTTTTTCTGTAAAAGCACCAAAAAATTACGTGGTATATGCGACTGGAGATTTATTAAATCCAGACGAGGTTTTGCAACCGGAATTTGCTTCACGTTTAAAAAAATCATACACTACAGATGAAATTCTTCATATTGCAAACGAACAAGAAATGAAGAGCGGCATCGTAACTAAACAATACGATTGGAATGTTTGGAAGTTTGAAGCTAAAAATATTTCGGATGTAACATTTGGTTTAAGCGATCATTATTTATGGGATGCCAGCAGTGTTGTTGTAGACAAAAAAACAAATCGTCGCGCAAGTGTTCAGGCAGCGTACAATGTTACAGGAACTGATTTCGTAAATTCAGTAAAAAATAATCAATATGCATTGGATTGGTTTTCTAACAATTGGCCTGGAGTTCCGTATCCATTTTCAAAAATGACGGCTTTCCAAGGTTTCGCAGATATGGAATATCCAATGATGTGTAACGATTCGCAAATGGGAGATCCTGTGTTTGCGCAATTGGTACAAGATCATGAAGTAGCTCATACTTATTTTCCTTTTTATATGGGAATCAATGAAACACGTTACGCTTTTATGGACGAAGGTTGGGCAACAACTTTTGAATATTTAATCGGAATTGCTGAACATGGTAAAGAAGCTGCAGATAAGTTTTATAAAGATTTTAGAGTAAAAGGATATATAAATGACCGTTCTACAGAAGAAGATCAGCCTATTATTTCAATGTCTACACAAGTTTCTGGAGCGGGTTATGGAAATAACTCTTATGGAAAAGCATCTCTTTCTTATTTAGCTTTAAAAGATTTATTAGGAGATGATTTATTCAAAAAAGCACTTCATGATTACATGGAAACTTGGAATGGAAAACACCCAATTCCATGGGATTATTTTAATTCATTTAATACCTCAACAGGAAAAAATCTGAATTGGTTTTTTAACAACTGGTTTTTCACTAATAATTATTTAGATATTGCTATAAAAGGTATTTCTCCAGACAAGAAAGTGATTACTGTAGAAAATGTTGGTGGTTTTGCTATTCCTTTTGATGTAATTATTACTTATGCTGATAATACGAAAGCAACAATACACCAGACTCCAGCAATTTGGGAAAAGAGTCCAAAAAATGCTAAAATTATTTTGAAGAGCACTAAAAAAATCGAACAGATAGAACTTGACGGAGGTATTTTTATGGATGCAACTCCAAGTAATAATATACTATCAGTAAAATAATTTAAAATGTCTGGAGAGAAAGATTTACAACAATTACTAAAAAGCATGAAACCTGAATTGAACTCTGGTGATTATGTTTTTTGTAAAGTTGAAAAACTTGAAAATATAGATTTAGATAAAATTGAAATGTTTTTTAAGGAGAAAGAAGCAATAACTTTAATCCTTAAAAAAGATATTGCAGATTCTCTACAGTTAGATTATTCGGTTATAATGTCTTGGATAACACTTACAGTGCATTCATCATTAGAAGCAGTTGGACTGACAGTGGCATTTTCGAAAGCACTTTCAGAAAATGAAATTAGCTGTAATGTTGTAGCGGCCTATTATCACGATCATATTTTTGTAAATAAAAAAGATGCAGAAAAAGCGATCGAAATCCTGAATTTATTTTCTAATTAATAAAAGATTACAGTAAAACAAAAAGAGAATTCAATATTTTGGATTCTCTTTTTGCTTTAAGTGATTTAAAATATCAAAAAAAAGTAGGAAACTTTATTCAAAAAAAGTAGGTTTGCAAATTAACTAATCAAACACTATTTTAATGAAAAAAACATTCCCCCTAATCGTTTTTTTGATTACTCTAAAGTTTTTCGGACAGAATGATCAAAAAACAGTGTTTCAGAAAAGCAAATACGAATTAGCTGTGTCCTACTACAAAAAAGCTGATTTTGTTAAAGCTATTGACTTATTTTCCTTAGCTGCTAACATTAAACCAGAAAATGAAATTGGTCAAGAATCAAGTAGCAAAGTAGATACTTTACGTCAAGTTCTAAGAAAAGAAGTGCTTGATCAAGCTCTTGGTACATGGAAAAAATCAGGAAATAAACCAGTTTGGGCAAGCACTGCCGCAACTGATGAAAAACAATCTGCAGTTGAAGAACTAATTGAAATTAAAGAAGATCAGATTTTGTTTTATGAAGTAGATAAAAAAACGAAAGAAAAGAAGCTTCTAAAAGCAGAAAATCTAATTTATAATGATGCGAATAGTACCGTATCGTTGTTTTCGGAAATAATACTTTCAGACGGCACAATCTGGAATTGTACTTTAGATGAAAAAGCAAATGTACTCCACGTTATTAACGTGGCGGTTAAAACCGAAAATGGAATCGAAAAAATAAAAATGGATAACGAAGAAAGTTACTACGTTAAAATATAAAAAAAGGGAATCAGCTGATTCCCTTTTTTTGTGAAGAATTAAAAAGGGATAAAAAAGATTTAGCCTTTCTAACTCACAACGAAATAGTTTATTTTTGGCAAAACTTGAAATTAATTGTAAATGGAAATTAAAGCCATCAAAGCATCAGATACTTGGCAGATTAGACACGAAGTAATGTGGCCAGACCAACCTTTTGAATTTGTTCAGCTAGAAGAAGATAATTTTGGACTGCATTATGGTGTTTTTGAAAATGATAAATTAGTTTCTATTGTTTCCTGTTTTATTTCGAATAATGAAATGCAGTTTCGAAAATTAGCTACATTACAATCTTATCAAGGAAAAGGAATTGCTTCTCATTTATTGAAATATATTTTTGAGGTTGCAAGAGAAAAAAAACTGCAAAAAATATGGTGTAACGCCAGAAAAGAAAAAAAAGAATTCTACGAAAAATTCGGAATGGTTGATACTGAAGAGGTTTTTACCAAAGCAGGACAAGAATACACTATAATGGAAATTTTGTTATAAGTTGTTGATATTTAGTGTTGTGACTTGTTTTTAGGATTTCGAGTCCTTTGTTTTATTTTGTTTTTTATTGAAAACGTTTTCGTTTGATATTCAATGTTAAGACTTTCTTATTTTATTTTTTTTGTTCCAATCTTTTATTACTTTCGCACCGAAATGAGAAAGTTAATAGTATTTTTAGTATTCATGAATATGCTTCTGTTTGGCGGAGGCCAATATTTGAATGCAAATACTTTTGGTCCTCATAAAAATCATCATGTTCAAAAACATAGAGTAAAATTCACTAATCAGGATCGTGGATCTTCAACTATTGAAGATGCTACAGATATCGATCTTGAAGAGGATCTTTTAGGAAATGATGATACTAATGTACTTACGAACAAGTTCTTTGCTGCTTCGTATAGTTTGGTAGACACCTTATATCTGGCACTTTCAGATCAGTCTGCTGCGAATGATTTCAATCGTTTTAAAAATTCTACGCCTGTTTTAGGGCATTCAAATCCTTTATACATTACTCAACAAGTATTAAGAATTTGATTTTAAAGTATACATCGGTTACCTGGGTTTCGATCTGCGTATCTGCTGTTGTATATTTTCTACTTCCGCTTATATGACTTTTAAGGTCTGGACTAAGGCTGACTGATGCATTTTAACATCCAAAAGGAATTTTTATTCCAAAAGCATTCATAAGCTTAATTTCCAAACTAAATCATGAAAAAAATCATTGTTTTCACAGGCTTAATGGCCTTGGTGTGCTTAACGAGCTGTACATCTAAAAAAGAAGAAAAAGAAGAAGTTGAAAAATTTACGGTTACTAATCCGATAAAAATTGATACTTCATTCACAAAAGAATATGTTTCACAAATAAGATCGGTTCGAAATATTGAACTGCGTGCCCAAGAAAAAGGGTTTCTACAAAATATATATGTCGATGAAGGACAGTTTGTAAAAAAAGGGCAGCTGTTGTTTAAAATTATGCCAAACATGTATCAGTCTGAATTGCTTAAAGCGCAGGCAGAACAAAAATCAGTAGAAATTGAATTGCAAAATTCAAAATTATTGGCAGATAAAAATATCGTTTCTAAAAACGAATTGAGTTCAGCTCAAGCAAAATTACAGTCAGCAAAAGCTGAAGTTGCATTGGCAAAATTACATTTATCATTCACAGAAATTAGAGCTCCGTTTGACGGAACAATCGATAGAATTCCATTAAAATTAGGAAGTTTAATCGATGAAGGAGAATTATTGACAAGCCTTTCAGACAACAGTCAGATGTTTGCTTATTTCAATGTTTCTGAACCAGAATACATTAGTTATGAAACGAATATTAAAGATCGTGCTGACAATAAAGTGAATTTAGTTTTGGCTAATGGAGACATCTTCAAAGAAAAAGGAAATGTTGAAGTTATAGAAAGTGAATTCAACAACGAAACTGGAAATATCGCTTTTAGGGCACGATTCCCAAATTCTGGAAAACTACTTAGAAACGGTGAAACAGGACAAGTTCAGATGAATGTTCCGTTGAAAAATGCTATTGTGATTCCACAAAAAGCTACTTACGAAATTCAAGATAAAAAATATGTTTTCATTGTTGGTAAAGACGACAAAGTAAGTTCAAGAGAAATTACAATTACTGGAGAAATTCCTGATTTATACGTAGTTAAAAGTGGTATTTCTGAAAATGACAGAATCTTGCTTGAAGGAGTTCAGAAAGTAAAAGAAAACGACAAAATTAAATACGAGTACCAATCTCCAAAAGAGGTAATCAATCATTTACGTTTAAAAGCAGAATAGTTTTTTGTTTCTAAAGTTTCAAGTTTAAGGTTTCAAGTTACGTACAGAACCTGAAACGTGAAACGTGAAACAATTTTAAACTTCAATAAGTTTAATCATTTAAAAGATATTAAAATGTTTAATAAATTTATTCAAAGACCTGTTCTGTCGATAGTAATATCGCTGATAATTGTCTTTTTAGGGGTATTGTCGGTATTAAGCTTACCAATTACTCAATTCCCTACGATTTCACCACCAATGGTGAATGTTACAGCAGATTATCCTGGATCTAACGGTGAATTGATGGTTAAGGCGGTTGTTATTCCTTTGGAAAGAGCCTTAAACGGAGTTCCAGGAATGAAATATATGGCTTCTGACGCCGGAAATGATGGTGAAGCAACAATTAAAGTGGTATTTAACTTAGGAACAGATCCTAATCAAGCTGCGGTAAACGTTCAAAACCGTGTGGCTTCGGTAACCAATAAACTTCCACCTTTAGTAATTAGAGAAGGTATTAAAA
Source organism: Flavobacterium notoginsengisoli (assembly GCF_014207905.1). Taxonomy (GTDB): domain Bacteria; phylum Bacteroidota; class Bacteroidia; order Flavobacteriales; family Flavobacteriaceae; genus Flavobacterium; species Flavobacterium notoginsengisoli_A. The sequence goes on from NZ_JACHLB010000002.1 coordinate 225,591, forward strand.
TTACACGAGAAGTTCCAAGTATGTTGATGTATGTAAACCTTTACAGTACAGACAAAAATACCGACATGAAGTTCTTGTATAACTATGCTGATATCAACGTTCTTTCTGAATTGAAAAGGGTAAATGGTATTGGTTCTGGAGATATCTTAGGAACACGTGAATATGCCATGCGTATTTGGTTGAAACCAGATCGTATGTTAGCGTATAAAATCTCTGCTGACGAAATAATGGAAGCATTATCTAGTCAGAGTTTGGAGGCTTCTCCAGGTAAAACAGGAGAAAGTTCTGGTAAACGTTCTCAAGCATTTGAGTATGTATTGAAATATTCTGGACGTTTTACAACAAAAGAGCAATATGAAAACATTGTTGTAAAAGCAAATGCAAATGGTGAGCTTTTAAGACTGAAAGATGTTGCAAAAGTTGAATTTGGAAGTTCAATGTATGATATCTATTCTAATTTGAATGGAAGACCTTCTGCGGCAATTGTATTGAAACAATCTTTTGGAAGTAACGCGAATCAAGTTATTGAAGAAGTAAAAGCAAAACTGGAAAAAATCAAACAAAGATTTCCAAAAGGAATGGATTACGAAATTTCATATGACGTTTCTAAATTCCTTGATGCTTCTATTGAAAAAGTAATTCACACCTTAGTTGAAGCATTTATTCTGGTAGGTTTGGTAGTATTCCTTTTCTTAGGAGACTGGCGTTCAACTGTTATTCCTGCAATTGCAGTACCCGTTTCATTGGTAGGAACATTTGTATTCATGACATTCTTCGATATTTCGTTGAACTTAATTACACTATTTGCGTTAGTATTAGCCATTGGGGTCGTCGTCGATGACGCGATTGTAGTTATCGAGGCCGTTCACGCCAAGATGGAAGAAGAACATCTGTCGCCATTCAAAGCAACTAAGAAAGCAATGCATGAAATCGCGGGGGCAATTATTGCAATTACCTTTCTTATGGCGGCAGTATTTATTCCAGTAGCCTTTATGTCTGGTCCAGTTGGAGTATTCTACAGACAATTTTCTGTAACAATGGCAACTGCGATTATTCTTTCTGGTATTGTGGCTTTAACATTGACACCAGCGCTTTGTGCAATGATGTTAAAAAATAATCACGGACAACCTAAAAAAACTACACCTGCGAATAGATTTATTGATGCTTTCAACGAAAAATTCAATTTAGCACAAGGAAAATACCAAAATCTATTAGGTAAAATTGTAAACAGAAGAGTTGTTACTATTGTAGCGCTTTTAGTTTTCTGTGCAGGAACTTGGATTATAAGTAGTAATGTTCCTTCTGGATTTATTCCGAATGAGGATCAGGGAATGTTTTATGCCGTTATTCAGACGCCTCCAGGTTCGTCTTTAGAAAGAACAAATAATATTGCAGAGAGAGTTCAAAAAATTGCTGAAGAGATTGATGGAGTAAAATCTGTTTCTTCGTTGGCAGGTTACGAAATTCTGTCTGAAGGAACTGGTGCAAACTCAGGAACTTGTTTGGTGAACCTTAAAGATTGGAATGACAGAAAAGAATCTGTTGTGGAGATCATGCATGAAATGGAGGAAAAATGTAAAGATATCACTGGTGCAAATATCGAATTTTTCCAACCGCCTGCGGTACCTGGATATGGAGCAGCTGGAGGATTTGAGCTTCGTTTGTTAGATAAAACAGGTTCTGGAGATTATAAGAGAATGGAGCAAGTAAATAATGATTTTGTTGCTGAATTAAACAAACAGCCAGAATTATCTAACGTATTTAGTTTCTATAGCTCTAGTTTCCCTCAGTATATGATGAAAGTAGACAATGATTTGGCTCAGCAAAAAGGAGTTTCTATCGAAAATGCGATGAATACGTTGTCAACTCTTGTGGGTAGTAATTATGAAATTAGTTTTATCAAATTCGGTATCAACTATAAAGTAATTGTGCAGGCTTCGCCAGAGTATCGTGCACAGCCAGACGATATTTTGAAATTGTATGTGAAAAACGATCGTGATGAAATGGTACCTTACTCTGCTTTTATGAGATTAGAAAAAGTATACGGACTTTCGGAGATTACACGTCACAACATGTATACCTCAACGCAAATTAGTGGTTCGCCAGCAGCAGGATACAGTTCTGGAACAGCGATTAAAGTGATTCAGGATATTGCAGCAAAAAAATTACCAAGAGGTTATGACATTGACTGGGCAGGTATTTCTGCCGATGAGGTAGCACAAGGGAATCAAGCTATTTGGGTATTCTTAATCTGTTTAGGATTTGTATATCTAGTTTTAGCAGCGCAATACGAAAGTTTTATTTTGCCATTGTCAGTAATCTTTTCGTTGCCAGCGGGTATTTTCGGAGCGTTCCTTTTATTGAAAATCGCAGGATTAGAAAACAATATTTACGCACAGGTTGCCATGGTAATGCTTATTGGATTATTAGGTAAAAATGCCGTACTGATTGTAGAGTTTGCGATACAAAGGCACGCAGCTGGAAGAACTGTTTTAGAGGCAGCAATGGAAGGTGCAAAAGCAAGGTTCCGTCCTATCTTGATGACTTCGTTTGCCTTTATCGCCGGATTAATTCCGCTTGTTTTTGCAAGTGGTCCTGGTAAAATTGGTAACAGAACAATCGGAACTGCTGCAGCAGGAGGTATGCTTATCGGAACTATTTGTGGAGTATTTGTAATTCCGGGATTGTATTACATTTTTGCCAAAATTGCTGAGCGATACAAATTGGTAAAACATGAAGAAGAAAATCCATTAACAGAAGAAATTGACAACAATCATGTATAAATTCAAAACATATCAATATAGTATTGCATTGGCTGTATGTCTTACAGTTGCAGGGTGTAAAACCCCTGCACCTGAGGCAGCAATAACGCCAACTGCGCCAGTTCCAGATTCGTTTGGAATGACTCAGACTCAGGATGCAAACAATAATACAGCAGCATTAAACTGGAAAGATTACTTTAAAGATCAAAATCTTGTAGATTTAATAGATATTGCTCTTAAAAATAATCAGGAACTGAATATTACTTTGCAGGAAATCGAAATTGCAAAGAATGATATTCGTGTAAAAAAAGGACTTTTATTGCCAACTGCAGGCTTACGCGCTGGCGCTGGAGTAGAAAAAGTGGGAAGATACACGAGTCAAGGTGCTGGTGATGCTACGACAGAAATTAAACCTGGTGTAGAAACTCCAGATCCACTAGGAGATTTTACTATTTCTGCTTACGCAAATTGGGAAGTAGATATATGGAAAAAACTGCGTAATTCTAAAAAAGCGGCTTTAAACAGATATTTAGCTACAGTTGAAGGTAAAAACTTTGTAATTACAAACCTCATCGCAGAAGTTGCCGATTCTTATTACGAATTAATAGCTTTAGATAATCAATTGGATATTGTAAAACAAACAATCAAATTGCAAACTAACGCTTTAGAAATTGTAAAAGTTCAAAAACAAGCTGCAAGAGCAACCGAATTGGGAGTTAAAAAGTTTGAAGCTGAAGTTCTAACTTCACAAAGCATGGAGTTTGATATTTTACAGCAAATAAAAGAAACTGAGAATAAAATCAACTTTTTGTTGGGTAGATATCCTCAGGAAATTAAAAGAACAAACAATAATAATTTCTTAAGCTTATTACCAGCGGCTGTTAGTTCTGGAATTCCTTCTCAATTATTAGAGAATCGTCCAGATATAAAACAAGCTGAATTAGAGTTAGTAGCAGCAAAATTAGATGTAAAAGTAGCTCGTGCAGAGTTTTATCCGTCATTGGATATTACAGCTGCAATTGGAGTACAAGCTTTTAAACCATCTTATTTGTTTACAATGCCAGAATCGCTTTTATATTCATTGGCTGGAGATCTTGTTGCTCCTTTGATTAACAGAAATGCAATCAAAGCAGAATTTGCAAGTGCCAATGCGAGACAATTGCAAGCATTATACAATTACGATCGTACGGTTTTAAATGCGTATTTAGAAGTTTCAAACCAATTGTCTAAAATTGATAATTTGCAAAAAGGTTACGATTTGAAATCGAAACAAGTTGATGCGTTAAATACTTCTATAGATGTTTCAAACGATTTGTTTAAATCGGCAAGAGTTGACTATTTCGAGGTTTTAATGACACAAAGAGATGCATTAGAAGCGAAATTAGAATTAGTAGATACTAAAAAAGAGCAATTGAATGCTGCGGTTCATGTTTACAGAGACTTGGGCGGCGGATGGAAATAATTTTGCCAATTAATTTGTAGTGAAAAAGCCTTTCGGGAGTAATCCTGAAAGGCTTTTTAAATTTTTATAATTAAAAGAAAAATTCTAAGCCTTAATTTGTGTCTGTTCTGGCATTGTTATTTTGACTTTAAATCCTTTGCCGATTTCTGTTTCAATATCAAAAGTTCCGTTGACGGCGAGAATACGGTTTGACATGTTTTGAAGACCATTTTTTACAATCGTACTTTTTTCGCAACCCACGCCATTATCCATATAATTGATTAAGATTGATTTTTGATCGCTTTCAAATTTTATAACGACAAGATTGGCGCCACTGTGTTTTTTCATATTAACCATTAATTCCTGCAAAATACGGCTGATCGTTATCTTCTTCATATCATCAATAGTTTCCCAATTTATTTGCTCTAAATTGGTTACCATAATGTTTCTTTCTTTGGTATTATAAGCAGAAAGCATTTCTTTTATCGTACGGGTAAAATTTATTCCGGTATCAATACTATTGTTTTCTCTCGAAATTCCTCTTACACGCCCGTAAATATCATCTAATTTTTGAAGCAGGTTTTCTTTAGTGTTTTCTGTAGACAAAGGCTGTGATTCTGCGAAAGCAATTACTTGAAAGACGTCGTTAGCCAATTCGTCATGAATTTTTTTGGCAATTCTGGTTTCAGTATCGTATGAAGTTTTTAACTCTATTGCCTTGTTTTTGTTTTTAAAGTAACGAATTAGAATAGCAATTAAAATAACCAAGAAAACAAAAACAATCGCAAATACGATACGCATATAGCTAGCTCTTTGTAATGATAATTGATTCTCCGCTTTTTCTAAACGAAGCTTTTCGTTTTCGTCTTTTTCTTTTTTAGAATCGTATTTAATTTTAGCAAACTTATTTTTAAAGTTGTTTCTAACTTTAATAATGCTATCGTTTAGCGTAAAATATTTTTTAACATATTTGGTGTCTTGCGGACTGTTGTTGTTTGAGATTAAAATTTGAAGCGCTTCTAATCTTTCATCAACACTATTTAGTTTTGTCGAAATGGTATATGCTTTAAGAGCATTTTCATCTGATTTTTTAAGGTCTTTTTTGGAGTAATAATCAGCAAGATGTAAGTAGCTTTCAATGCTTCCGTAAGTGTCTTCGTTTTCAATTCTAAGTCGAAGCCCTTCTTGCATTAAATCAAATCCTTTTTCTTCATTTCCATTCTTAAAATAGGCATAACCTAAGTTATCTTGGTATGTGGCTTTTGTATTCACTTTAGTTTTCTCCATTAATATTTTTTTGCTTAAAGGAGATTCTAGTAGAAATTCTAAAATTGAAATGGCTTTATTGTATTTTTTTTGCTGAATGTAAAGAGCAGCAATATTGCTTAAAGGGTATTGTTTTTCTGCAAGATCTTTAGAATATTTAACAGACTCTCTATAGTAATAAATGGCATCATCATAAAGAGAAAGTTCTTTATCTGCTATTCCTAATAGATTATTTATACAGCTAATATAGTTCTTGTTGTTTTTAACGAAAGGTAGTGCTTCTGTTACTGTTTCCTTGCTACCATAATAATCACCATTAACTTGTTGTATTGATGCCATTTGAATGAGTATATATCCAATATTGGCGCTATCTTTTGAAGAAGTTGGACTATCTTTTAATGATTCAAAAATTGCTTTAGATTTACTAAACTCGTAAAAGGCAGTGTTGAAATTTTGTTTTTGGTAGTTTTCATCTGCTTTTTCTCTTAGTGAAAATGCCTCTTTTCGTATAGCTTTGGTCTCAGGGGTTATAGTCTTTTTTTCTTCACAAGAAGAAATAAAAAGGACTATTATAAAATAAAAAATCGGGGACCGTAACATATAAATTTACTTTCCCCGAAAATAGTAATTAATTCCATACTAAAAATATATTTATTCAGTAGGTGGTTTGATAGGTGGTTTTGTATCTCCAGGTCCATCGTCACCATCAGCGCGAGATTTATCGATTGGTTTTTCGATTTTTTTCGTTGGCTGAGTTTCGTACTCATCAGGAGTACAAGAAAATATAGTAAAAAGTATCGCAAAAGCGAACAATAGTGTAAATTTTTTCATTTTAATTTAATTTAGAAATTAGACATAGGTGTGGCTGTCCGGACTTGTCCAGAGCTTTTTTGGCGACACCAAATTGTTTTAAGGGAAGTAGTTGTGTAGAACTGTAAGACGTAATTTATACTTCCCGAATAAACTCGGTCTTACGGTTTTTCACAAGGTTAATTAGAACTAGTTTCACATATCGTTTTAGTCTGCAGACAAAACTTGAACTAATTTCTGATGCAAAGGAAAGGCACTTTGAGGCCTTTGTTGATAAGGGATTCCCAGAATTCCTGCATTTCCCAGAGATTCCTAAGAATTCCCAGAAAAATTAATTTATAAAGCTTGTTTTGGTTGTTAAATGTTATTGAAGCTGAAACTAATCTCTATTTTAATAGATGCAAAAAGTCTGTGAAAAGTTGGTTTCAAATCATTAAAAAATATAGAATTGAACCAAAAATTGAAATTGTGGGTAAAGAATGAATTTCTGAAGTAAAAAATAATGGCATATAAAAATGATTTTGGTGAATAATAGACATGAAGAATCAAAAGAAATTCCCGAAAAGGAAATCTTTCGTTTGATTAAAAAGGATTATTTTCTTAAAAAGAGTTCAGAAAATAAATCCTCAAAAATTAATTAAGATTGAAATTGGAGCATTTGTCCAACTATTTTCTGCCAATTTATATTTTGTACAGAAAAAAGATTTGATTGAAAAACATTTTGAAAAAAATGCTTAAAAGAGTAGTTTTTTGAAGTGTAATTTTGGCTTTTAAAAAGTTTGTTTTTCGGCATATATTTACTGTTATTTACACTATAAAGATAAGAAAAAATATTCTATAAACCTAATGTTTTTCAATAAATTAGCTACTTTTTTTATCTTTTTTTTGATTTTTTTTCGTCTATAAAATGCTGGTTTTAAGTGGCATAAAACTTCCCTTTTTTATCAGCTTTATTTTGTTATAAATTCTCTATATTTATAAAAGTTTAAAAGAGATTTTTGGTTCTAATAACGACTCATTTAAAAGTATTTTTATGAAAAAGCTTCTCCTTTTAGGAATTATATTATGCACTTTTGGGTGTAAAAAATATGTAGTATCATTTGAACAGCCAACCAATATGAAATTAGATAATTTAAAGCTGGAAGTATTTCTAGATAAAAAGAAAATTCAAGATCTTAATTTAAAAGCCACAAATGCATTGCCAACTTACGAAACCATAGGTTTGTCAGTTTCAGACGAAGGAAAGCATTTATTTGAGGTTAAAACGAAAGATACGACCTTTAGTTATACCATAAGTTATCCAGAAGAAAGATATGTTCTGGTTACGGCGTTTTTAAAAAACAATGGTAAAGTGCATATCGGAATTTTAAAACAGCCTTATAAATTTAGGCTTCAGTAAGAATGGTTGGTATTTCAAGTAAAAAAGGCTTTCACAATTGAATTATGAAAGCCTTTTTATATTTTTAAATATAGTTTTAAGAAAGAAAATCTTTAAACCATAATCCAGAATTTTTAATGGTTCTTTTTTGTGTTTCAAAATCCACGTGAATTAAGCCGAATCTGGCGTTATAACCTTCAGCCCATTCAAAATTATCAGTCAAACTCCAAACAAAATAACCATCGACATTTACCCCATCATTTTTGGCTTTTAAAATCTGTTCCAAGTTATCTTGAATAAAGTGAGTTCGTTTAATATCATGAACTTTTCCATTTTTCACTTCATCTGGAAAAGCTGCGCCATTTTCGGTAATAATAATCTTTTTAATGCCTTTGTATTCATTAAACTTTTTCAGCACATGATACATCGCTGGCGGATAAACTTCCCAGCCCATTTCGGTTGAGATTACGTTTCGTTTTTCTGCACTAACTAATTCGGCTCCAATATAAGGCGTAAGAATTGACGATTTTACAACTTCTCTAGTGTAACATTGCAGACCTATAAAGTCGAAATCGAAAGCCAGATTATTCAAATCGTCTGGCGCAATGTAGTTATTGAGTTTTTTTAGAACCGGAAGATCTTTCTGCGGATAACCCAATCCTAAAATAGGTTCGATAAAAGTTCTGTTTAAAAGTGTATCAACACGTTTTGCGGCTTCAATATCTTTCGAACTTTCTGTTGCGGGTTCAATATGTGTGCATGAAAATGTAGTTCCGATGTTGGCATTAGGAATGCGTTCCCGAATTATTTTGGCTCCAGCAGCAGTTGCAAGAGTTACGTGGTGCATGGCTTTTAAATAATTAGTGATTCCTCTTCGGCCTGGCGCATGAATTCCTAAGAAATAACCAGCACCTGTAAAAACAGAAGGTTCGTTAATTACCATCCAGTTTTTTACACGATCACCAAAATATTGCACGCAAACCTCTACATAGTCTGAAAACCAAGAAACTGATTCACGATTGGTCCAACCTCCTTTGACTTCGAGAGCGTGTGGGAGATCCCAATGATATAAAGTAATCCAAGGTTCGATTCCAGATGCGAGTAGCGAATCTATAATTTTGTTGTAGTAATCTATTCCTGCCTGATTTATAGGATGAATTCCAGTTGGCATAATTCGAGGCCAGCTGATAGAGAATCTAAAATTCGGAATGTTTAATTCGTTTATTAGATTGATATCGTCCTGATAATTATTGTAGAAATCGCAGGCAGTCAAGGCATGATGACCGTTTTTTATTTTCCCTTTTTGAGAAGTAAAAACATCCCAAATAGAAGAACCTTTTCCGTCAGAATCATGTGCACCTTCAATTTGGAAAGCGGCGGTTGAGACACCCCACAAGAAATCTTCACCAAATTGGTTTTTGTTCAAAAATGAGCTTTCAATTTTATTCATTCAATCTGTACCTTCCTTTATTTTAAACGAGTTATTAGTGTAGGAAAGAAGATTGCATTGCTCTTAAAAAAAGCCACTCTTTGAATGATACTAGAAAATTTAGGTTGAATAATTTCATAACGATTAGTTTTTAATCAAATTAATAAAACTAATGTGAAATTATTGTAAAGTGATTATTATCAAATGATTAAATATAAAAATGCGAGCGGATTGCCTGTTTTTGAGATTCTTTTTAACATAATTAGTGTAGTTTGATTTTTATTGACAAAAAATCATTAAAATAAAGTTAAAATGCGATTTATGTAAAATAATCCTAAAATCATGGAATTTATTGTAAGATTATACATTTAATTTAGCAGTATTAAAATTAATATAAAATCAAACAAAAAATCTACCATGAAAAATAAAGCAATATTATTAGGACTATTAAGCATCGGTTTTTTTGCAACATCTTGCAGCAGTGATGATAATGAAGGGGAAACAATTATTCCGTTACAAGGTAAATATAACCTTAGACAAACAGGATCAATTGTTGGAGGACAAGAAGTATTAGTCGATGCAGCTGCAAATCAAGCCGGCTGTTCTACAGATTACTTAGATCTTAGATTAAGTAATGCAGCAGTTTACGGAGATTATAATGGTAGCAACTGTGCTTTAGTTGAAACTACAGGAACTTACGTGAGATCTCATAATGATTTAACTCTTACTATTGGCGGAGTTACTACAACTAGCGATATTATGAATCTAACAAACAAAGAATTAAAATTAAAAGACAAAACAACTGGTATGATTACAGTTTACAGTCGATAAGAAAAATTGTTTTGAGATAATTTCAATGTGCTTTGAAATGGAAAAACGGAAACAGCTCTAATGCAGTTTCCGTTTTTTTTAGTTTTAAAAAGCGAAGTTTAACTCACAGGAATATAAATGTCAAAAGTAGCACCTTCATTTAGAATTCCCGAAGCGGCTATAATTCCGTTGTGGTTTTCTACAATCTTTTTTACAATTGCTAGTCCGATTCCTGTTCCGTTGTAGCGATCTCTTCCGTGTAAACGCTGGAAAACTTCAAATATTTTTTTATTGTATTGAGGTTCAAAACCAATTCCGTTATCTGAAACCTGAATATGACAGTATTTTTTATTCGGAATAAGTTTTTCGTTATCGAATTCTTCAGCCAAACCTATTTCACTTTTAATTTTAATTACAATTGGAATCTCAAGATTAGAAAATTTTAGTGAATTACTAATTAAATTATATAATAACTGTTTGAATTGAAACGGGATAATATCGACGGTAGAAGTTTTTTCTATCTCAATAACAGCATTTTTTTGCTCTAATTCTTCAGACAAATCATCTTGAACTTCGTTTATGATTTGCGAAAGATCCGTTTTTACAAAAATACGTTCTTGGCTATTTGTTCTCGAATAAGCTAAAAGATCATTAATTAAAGTTTGCATTCGCTGAGCCGCATTCTGCATTCTTTTAAATTTATCTTTTGCATTTTCAGACAAACTTTCTGATTCTTTATCAATAATTTGAGAAGCAAAAGTCTGTATTTTTCTAAGCGGTTCTTGCAAGTCATGACTAGAAATATAAGCAAACGACTGCAGTTCTTTATTCATTTCTTCCAGTTCGTTGTTTTTCTGCTCCAATTCTTGCGCATTCATTTTTAGTGTGTCATCCGCTTTTTTTCTTTCAGTTAAATCATGCGTCACTTTTGAGAAACCGATAATTTCATCTTGCTTGTTGTGTACGGCAGTAATGACAACACTAGCCCAAAATTTACTTCCGTCTTTTCGTACTCGCCAGCCCTCATGAACCACTTTTCCATTTTCTATAGCAAGTTGTAAGAGTTTCTCTGGAAGTTTATTTCTTTTGTCTTCTTCAGTATAAAAAATTGCAAAATATTTACCGACAATTTCATCTGCATTATAGCCTTTTATTTTTTCAGCACCTACGTTCCAATTTTCAATAATTCCGTGTGCATTCAGGTATAAAATGGCATATTCCTGAACTTCTTCAACCATCAAATGATAACGTTCTTCACTTTTTCGAAGGGATTCGTTCATCTGGATTAATTCTCTAGTTCTTGCCGTAACTTGCTGTTCTAGTTCATGCGTAAAAGCCTTTTCGGTATGAATATCAGAAAAAGCACCAACCCATTTTATAATTTTATTATCAGGTCCATAAACAGGTTCGCCAATAACGGCATGCCATCTATATGAGCCGTCTGCTCGGTGCATTCTTACATCGCATCTGTAAATTTCTCCAGTTGCCAGTGCATGCTGCCAAACTTTTACATTTTCATCAAAATCGTCAGGATGTATCATGGCTTGCCAAGAACCTTCAAGTCCGGGCTCAATTCCAGTATATTCAAACCATTTTCTCGATGTAAATAAAGAATTTCCTTCAGCATCAGTTTCCCAGATTAATTGCGGAATACTTTCTGTCAAGGTACGAAAACGTGTTTCGCTTTCTTCGATTTTTTTTCTGGCTTCAACTTTTTCCGTAACGTCAATAAGCGTCATTCTGATTCCTGAAATAGAATTATCGCTTTCGCGGAGTGGAGCAAATTCAAAATCAACATAAAATTGATCATTGCCGTTTTCATTTTCAATCAAAAGTAAAGACTCGGACTCTGCATAAACTTCGCCAGATTCGTATACTTTTTCTAGTAATTTGCCGTATTTCTGTTTTTTAAGTTCTGGAAAGATTTTTAAAAGATTTTTTCCTTCAACATCTGTTCGCTGTTTTTTCCAGATATTATCTAAAAGAACATAATTGGCCATTTCAATAACAAAATCATCTCCTCTTAAAATAACTTTAGGAACAGGAGATTGCATGATGAGGTTTCGCAATTTTTTCTCACTTTCCTCAATATTTTGTTGGTATCTTTTTTCTTTTGTGATATCTCTAACCGTTCCAATAAGTTTTTCTGGTTCGTTATTTTCATCATAAAAAACTTTGCCTTTTCCTTCAACCCAATGAATCGATTTATCTTTCCAGATTACTCGTGCTTCATAGTTTAGAAAACCAGATTTTATAGCATCTTTAAAAGCTTTATTGCGAATATGCATGTCATCAGGATGAAGATGTCCTAATAAATCTTCATGCGTTAACATAATATTTTCTGTGTAGCCACCAACAATTTCAAGATATCTTTGCGAATATATTGGAGCTCTAGTTTTTACATTCAGTTCCCAAGTTCCTAATTCACTGGCTTCGACTACAATTTTAAGACGATCTTCGTTAAGTTCGATTTTTTTACGAGCTTCTACTTTTTCGCTAACTTCTGTAACAGTTACCAAAATACCAGAAATGGTTCCATTTTCTTCTTTTAAAGGATGATATAGAAAGTCAAAATAAGAAGTTTCTATTTTTCCATATCGATTTAATGGAACGGGAACTTCAATTCCATGAAACGGAATTCCGGTAGTTAGAACGCCATCAAGTAATCCACTGACAGTTTCTTTTACTTCTGGAAGTGAATCATACAAAGGTCTTCCGACAAAAGTTTTTTCTTCACGATCGACAATTTTAAGATAAGCTTCATTTGCCATTTCCACAACATAATCAGAACCACGAAGAATTGTAATTCCTACTGGTGCTTGGCGAACGGTATCTCGGAAACGTTTGTCGCTTTCTTCAATTTTCTGTTTGGCTAAAAATAAATCGGTTATTTCTACTGCGGTATTCATTACAGCGTAAATCTTACCATTTGTATCGTAAAGAGGTGTAAAACTATAATTGAAATAGGAGGTCTTTAATACATTGTCGACAAGAATATCAATTCTAGTATTTTTAGAATGAAAAGATTGTCCTGTTTTATAAACCGTTTCAACTTGTTTAAAAATCGGTTCATCTTTTAGTTCGGGAAGAATTTCTGTGTAGGTTTTTCCGATTACATCTGGACCTTTTCCCCAAACCTTGATTATAGATTCATTGGCGAGTTCAATACGCATTTCTTTTCCCACATAAACTGCGATTGGAAAAGGAGCGTTTTCTACCAATTGTCTTATTTTTTGCTCACTTTCTTCAACTTTTGAGCGTGCCAAAACTTGTGCCGTAACTTCAGTAGCAATCGCAGCAACGCCAGAAATAGTTCCGTCAGATTCTCTTAAGGCTTCGTAAACAAAATTGATGTAAGTGTTTTCAGTTTTTCCGTTTCGGTTCAATTGAACAAACGTCTCGTCTGTCGTAATTTTTTTTCCGTCGGTATAAATATTCTGAAGAATTTCGCCAAGACCTTGTTTTTTAAGTTCTGGCAAAACCTTAAATATTGGCTGATTGATGATGTTTTCTGCTTTTGTTTCCCAAAGCTGCATCATTTGTTCGTTGGCGATTTCTACAATATGATTTTCGCCTCTAAAAATACACATCGCTACGGGAGCTTGCATAATATTATTGACAAATCTTGCATTGCTTTCTTGCAAGGCATCGGCAACAATTTTCTTTTCTGTGGTTTCAATTACGGTTACTAAAATACCGCCAACCGAGCCATCCTCAATTTTTATCGGACTGTATGAAAAATCGAAATAACAATCTTCCGTGTAACCATTGCGATGAAGCGGCACTTTAAAATCAGGAAAACTAACTGATTTTCCTTTCATTACGTCGGCGAACATTGGGCCAATCTGATCCCAAATTTCACCAAATGTTTTCTGAGAACTTCCACCGAGAGCTTCTGGATGTTTTGTAGCTCCTAAAATTGGACGAAAAGCGTCGTTGTACAATTGCGTATAACTTTTTCCCCAAGCAATATACATCCCAAAAGGGTTTGCGAGCATCATAGCCGTCATAGTTTTCAGGCTTTGAGGCCATTTTTCAGGATCGCCCAATGGGCTTTTGCTCCAGTCTGCGGAACGAATTAAACTGCCCATTTCTCCTCCTTCGGACAGAAAATAATGTTCCTTTTTATTGCGGTTCATCCAAAGAAGATTTAGGGTTGCAGGATAAAATTGGCTCTTTCGGGCTGTTTGAAATTATTTTCAGATGCTATTGTTAATGCTTTTTCAATAACGGTTTTGAGTTTAGAAAATTCTCCAGGTTTGCGAATGTAATAAGAAGCGCCTTTTTGATAGAGATTGTTTACAATTTCGCTATCAAGAGAGGTAGAAAAAATAATGACAGGAAGATGTTTCAGCTTTTCATTTTCTTTAATTTCGATTAAACATTCTATACCATTTTTACGAGGCATATTCAAATCAAGAAAAATGACATCGGGAAAAATCTCTAAATCGCTATTTTCTAGATAATTCATCAATTATACTCCATCGTGCACCATAAAAAGTTCTGCTTTGATTGCCGTTTCGTCTAGCGCTTCTTTAAAGAAATCGCAATCATCTTCGTCGTCATCCGCTAATAAAAGTTTGTAGTGCTTTAAAACCATTTTTTAGTCTCCTAAAATTTACTATTAATTATACTTTGATAAATTTAACTTTTTTATGCAAGATTTCCTCTTTTTTATAAAGATGTTTTTTGAATAATATGAAAAAAAATACGGTAAAAGCGTTTTTTGCATTTTCAAACAATTTAATTTAAAGTTTAGCGTTATTAAAAATTACGAAAGATTTTCTTCTTCATAATTCTTCTGATTTTTATTTTTCCGCAAAATGTAATGCCGAAAATCCCTTTAAAAATCACGCTTTACAATCTTAATTTTTTTAGTTTTTGTGTATACCGTATCCATAAAGTGTGAAATAATTATACACTATTTTTTATGCTCTTTTTTCTAAAAGCCTTTAGAACAGCTTAGAACCGTATTGGCACGACGCTTGTAAATTGTGTTTATGTCAAAATCTTTGATAAATCTGTTTTTTAATTTTTTCTCCCCCATACGAGTTTCAAATTAAATATTAAGAAAGAAGATTTTACTAAAAGCCAAATTATAAGAAATTAAAAAGGAGTATAAGCATGGAAAGCGAAACAATTATCTCAAAACAATTTTACACGAACAGTAGTTCGGTAATTAGTGAACAAGCACTAAATAGCACTTTTTTCGGCACTAAAGAAAAAACACAAAAAATACACGTAGAAAGACCAAAAAGTTCGATAGGATTAGCAGTTATTGTTGCTACATTTTTATTAATGATAGGTGGTGTTTGTTCGGTATTTTTACTTCAAGATGATTTTGAGCAATTTCACTTTGAAAGAATAGCATCAACTTGGGGATTACCATTTTTAATCATCACTACACTTTTGTTTTTTTATCAGACAGGAGTTTTCTTGTACAGTTCTTATTTATACTTAAAATATAAACCAGTTGAATCGGTTTCAGACGATTTATTGCCAACTTGTACGATTATCGTTCCAGCTTATAATGAAGGAAAACTAGTTTGGGATACTTTATTAAGCCTTGCAGACAGCAATTATCCAGCAGAAAAATTACAGCTTTTAGCTATTGATGATGGAAGTAAAGATGATACTTGGTACTGGATGCAAGAAGCAAAAGCAAAATTGGGAGATAGAGTTACGATTTTCCAACAGCCAAAAAATCAAGGAAAACGTCAAGCTTTGTATAGAGGATTTAAACTGGGAACTGGTGAGATCTTTGTAACCGTAGATAGTGATTCTATTGTGAAAAAAGATACTTTAAGAAACTTAGTTAGTCCGTTTGTAGTAAACGAAAAATGTGGTGCAGTTGCAGGAAACGTTCAAGTTTTAAACAACAAATCGGCTATTTTGCCAAAAATGCTGAATGTAAGTTTTGTAATGAGTTTCGAATTTCAACGTTCTGTAGAAAGTCAGTTAGGTTCTGTATTATGTACGCCTGGAGCTTTGGCAGCTTACAAAAGAGATGCTGTATTCAACTGTCTTCCAGAATGGATCAACCAAACTTTTATGGGGCAGCCATCTGACATTGGAGAAGATCGTGCTTTGACCAATATGATTTTAAAACAAGGTTTTGAAGTTAGATTCCAAAGAAATGCAGTTGTATTAACAAATGTTCCTGAAGAATATAAAGGTTTATACAAAATGTTCATCAGATGGGCGAGAAGTAATGTTCGTGAGAACTTGATGATGGCGAAATATGTTTTCACAGATTTTAGAAAAGAGTCAAAATTTGGTGCAAGAATGTTATTCTTAAACCAGTTCTTTAAAATCGCAATGACATATCCATTTATCTTATTTATGTTTTATTTTATTGCAGTTCACCCAATATTGTTTTTAAGTTCAACATTTTTAGGGATTTTAATTTTCTCAAGTTTTTCTATGATCTTTTATGCAAAAAGATACAACTTGTCTGAGTCTTTCTGGGCTTACTCTTATAGTGTTTTCTACACTTTCAGTTTGTTCTGGATTGCGCCTTATGCAATTGCAACCGCTAGCAAAAAAGGATGGTTGACAAGAGGATTGTAAATTTGTACACTATTCATTCTATTATATAAAACTCCGTAAAGAAAAAACCGTTGCATTTGCAACGGTTTTTTTGATTTATAACATTTAAAATATTCCATAGGAATATCTCGTCGGTAAAAAAAATGATACCGATTGGCATGTGTCCTGTAGGGACACTTGATATTTATGCATATTAATTTATCAATTTCTCTAATCAAACGTTCCTACGGAATGTGCTAACCTAGACGCAAAATTTATTCTACCGATCAGATATTCCTAACGGAATATTTTCTATTGAATCGATAATTTGCTTTTTCATTGATGTGTGAATATAATCTAAAGCTTCGGCGTAGGAAATCGCATAACGTCTTTCAATGTTTTGAAATTGTTCTGGAAATTGGCTTAAAATTTTATCGTAATAAATATCCAATAGACTTTCAGAAGGCATTTCATATTTCAAACGGAGCTGAAATCTTCTCAGTAAAGCGCTGTCGATAATTTCGTAATGATTTGTAGCGCAAATCAATAAGCTATCTGAAGGGAAATAATCAAAAAGTTGGATAATTGTATTCACCAAACGTCTCATTTCGCCAACATCTTTATCGTCGCTGTCGCGGCTTTTTCCAATCTGATCAAATTCATCTAAAAATAAAACAGATCTTTCGCGAATCGCTTTATCAAAAATGGCTTTTAAATTTTTAGAAGTTTCACCAATTCGAGAATCAATAACAGTGCTGAGGTTAATGATAATTATTTTTTTGTTCAGAGTATGAGCAATCGCCTTTGCTGTAGTCGTTTTACCGCAACCAGAACTTCCGTGCAATAAAATTTTGTTGTCTACTTTTAGATTGTACTTTTTTAACTCTTCAATATATTGATGTTCTTTAATAATCTGAAGTAAAGCAGTTTTGTTTTCTTCGCTAAAAAACAAATCGTCTAAAGCTATTTTTTCAGTATCAATTACAGTAAGTTCATTCAAGTTCATCTGCATTTTATTTGGTGCAAAATTAAGTTTTATTCTGCAATGTTTTCGTTCCAGATTTCTTTTCCTAAAAAACGATTTCCAAAGATCGATGTGCCAATTCTTACTATATTAGAACCTTCAGCAATAGCAAGTTCCAAATCTTGAGACATTCCCATAGAAAGTTTTAAATCAGACAAACCTTCGATTTTTTCATTATAAATTTCATCTCGAATTGTTTTCAAAAGCCTTAGCGACGGAATCATTTTTTCTTTTTCAACATCTAAAAGTCCGATTGTCATTAAACCTTTAATCTGCAAAGTATCGTAAGTTTTTATTTTTTTAATGAATGATAAAACTTCTTCAGGCGCCAATCCGAATTTGCTTTCTTCGTACGATGTATTCACTTGAATAAAAACGTCTAATTTTCTATTTTGATTTTGAAGCTGTTTGTGCAATTCATCAGCCAGACTTAATCGATCTAAAGATTGAATACAAGTCACATATTTTAAAACATCTTTCACTTTATTGGTCTGAAGATGTCCAATAAAATGGCGTTCTACAGGAAGATGTTTCAATTCATTATCCTTATCTCGTAATTCCTGCATTTTATTTTCGCCCATTAAAGTTTCTCCGGCTTCAATTGCAATGCGTATATTTTCTGCAGGAACGGTTTTAGTTGCCAATAAAAGTTGCACTTCTTTAGGATTTCTCCCAGCCGTTTTGCAAGCGTCTTCAATACGCTGATGCACTTTTATTAGATTAAAAATAATATCGTTTTTCATATCGCAAAATTAAATCTAAACGAAGAGATCATACTGGACCAGTATATTTCAAAAAATGAAAAAACTGGATGATTTTGCATTTTAAAAACCAATATAAATTTGCAAAGTAAAAACCTCAGAACCTTAGTTGCTTAGCAGCTTAGAACCTTAAAAAAGAAAAAATGAAAATAGCAGTTTGGGATACTTATGTAACCCGCAAAGACGGAAAAATTATGCACTTTGATATTTTGGTAGATGAAAATGTGAATGATGCAGAACAAGTTTATGAATATGGTAAATTATACCTGAAAAGTGTCAATCAGGAAGGACAAGCTTTATCTTCTAAAGAATGCCGTTTCTGTCACATTGATAAAGCGCCAATTGAAGTTGAAAATCAAGTTCGGGCAAATGGTTTTTCTATTATTGAAATGGAAAACTGTAATTAAATTAATTGAACGCAGATAAAACAGATTCGCTATCGCGAAAACGCTGATGAACACAGATTTTAAAAAATCAGTTTTTTTCCGTGTCTTTGCGATAGCAAATCCGTAAAATCTGTGTCTAAATTTAGATGCAAAAATCTTTCTATAAAAGTTTAGCAAGCGCTTTAATCCCTTCTTCGATCTGTTTTTCAGAAAGTGAAGCGTAACCTAAACGAAAACCTTTAATTGTTTTATTAAAACTAAATCGATCTGGACTCATAATTTGAATACCTTGCGAATTTAGTTTTTCAAAAACATCCAAAACATTTATTTCAGATTTTGGTACAATCCAAAAAGCAAGTCCGCCTTCGGGTTTTGTGAAGATGATTTTTTCCTTTAAATACTGATTTAGAATACTTTCAAAATAATCTCTTTTATTTTTATAAATCAGATTAGCTTTTTTAAGATGGCGCTTTATTTTTCCATCGTTGATGAGGTTTAAAATCGCTTCTTCCATAATGTTATCGCCTTGAACATCAATTATTTTTCGATGTTTTCCAATTTTCTGAATATTCTCATTAGAACTGGCCAAATAACCAATGCGAAGTGCGGGCGCCACAATTTTACTAAAAGAGCCAATATAAATATAATTCTTTAGCGCCGAATAACTTGAAATAGGAAGAATAGGGCGTTGGCCAAAATGAAACTCATTATCGTAATCATCTTCTATAATCGTAAAATTATATTGATTTGAAAGTTCGATTAATTTCAATCTCTTTTTTAAAGACAATGTTACCGTCGTTGGAAATTGATGATGAGGTGTAACATAAATGGCTTTTATATTTTGATGCTTTTGAAGATATTCTTCGACTTGATCCACATTTAATCCGTCAGATTCAACATCGATTGGGAGTAAATTCGCTCCAGAATTTTCGAAAGTTTCCCAAGCAGGTTTATAGCCAGGATTTTCGACCAAAACAAAATCTCCAGATTCAAGAATACAATGCGAAGCCAAATACATCGCCATTTGACTTCCTCGCGTAATGCAAATCTGTTCATGCGAAATGCTCATACCACGTTTGAAATTGAGCATTTGAGTAATAGATTTTCTAAATTCCAAATTTCCCAATTCGCTGCTGTAGCCCATAATCTGCCAACGCGATTTTCGACTAAACAATTCGCGATACGCTCTTGCCAAATCGTTCATTGGCGCCAGTCGGCTATCGGGAAGTCCGTCATCAAAAACTAAATAGCTTTTCTGCTCTTCAATTATAGTTTTTGCCTCTTTTTTATTTTCTAACGAATGATCGATTTTAGGAAGCGCGTTTGTTACAAAAGTTCCTTTTCGATCAAAAGTTTCAAGCCATCCTTCTGCGGTCAAGACATCCAAAGCTTCTACAACTGTATTGCGGTTCACTTTTAATAATTGTGCCAATTGTCTGCTTCCTGGAAGTGCATTGCCACTCACTAATTTTCCTGTTTTTATAGCATCAATTACAGCGTCGGCAATTTGCAGATAAATTGCTTTGTCTGATTTTTTATCAAGCAGAATTTCTAATGGCCAAGGGCGAAGCATCTGGACTGTTTTTTATTTGTAAATAGAATGAATTTGCTAGTCCAAAAATACGATAATTATAAAATGAAAAATAGATTGAAAATACATTTTAAGAAAAGTTTGAAACTCAAATTCAATACATTGAAATGTTTTATTACTTTTAAAATAAAAAAATAAACTATGAAAAAGATTTTCTTCGGTTTTCTGATGATTACTTCGCTGCACACTTTTGCACAAAATAATCCGATTTTTAAAGGCTGGTATGCAGATCCCGAAGGAATTATTTTTGATAAAACATATTGGGTGTATCCAACTTATTCAGCACCGTTTGATGAGCAAGTTTTCTTCGATGCTTTTTCTTCGCCAGATTTGGTGCACTGGACAAAACATTCTAGAATTTTAGATACAACTGCCGTAAAATGGGCAAAACGGGCCATGTGGGCGCCATCGATTATTAAAAATAAGAATAAATATTTTCTGTTTTTTGGTGCGAATGATATTCACGAAGGCGAAACTGGCGGAATTGGAGTGGCTGTAGCTTCAAAACCAGAAGGACCGTATAAAGATTATTTAGGAAAACCTCTTGTTGGTAAAATCATTAATGGAGCGCAACCCATTGATCAATTTGTTTTTAAAGATAAAGATGGTCAGCATTATTTAATTTATGGTGGTTGGAGACACTGCAATATTGCCAAGTTGAAACCAGATTTTACAGGATTTATTCCTTTTGAAGATAAAACGATTTTCAAAGAAATGACGCCAGACAACTATACCGAAGGGCCTTTCATGTTCATTAAAAACAATAAATATTATTTTATGTGGTCTGAAGGCGATTGGGGCGGACCAGATTATTGTGTAGCATACGGAATTGCAGATTCGCCAATGGGACCTTTTAAAAGAATCGGGAAAGTGCTAGAATCTGATCCTAAGATTGCACGCGCTGCAGGACATCATTCTATTATAAAAGTGCCAAATAAAGAGCAATATTATATTGTGTACCACAGAAGACCTTTGACAGAAACGATAATGCATTCTAGAGAAACTTGCATAGAAGAAATGTTTTTTGATGAAAATGGTTTGATTAAACCTGTTGTGTTGACAAATGAAGGCGTAAAAGCAAATCCATTAAAGTGATTTTATGAACGATCTGCTTCGAAAATTTTTAGAACAATTCAACAGATTTAAAGCTGCAGATATTGATTTGATTATAGAAAATACGACAATCGAAACCTTTAAAAAAGGAGAATTGGTTGTTGTAGAAGGCCAAATCAGTGATAAATGTTATTTGGTTTTAAAAGGTTGTTTGAGGCAATTTAAAATTGTTGACGAAACCGAGAAAACGTCTGGATTTTTTATCGAAGAAATGCCAATGGTAATTTATTCAAGTTATTTAGACGGAAAACCTTCTGAATTTTCTATTCAATGTCTGGAAGATACCATTTTAGTAAGCGGCACTCGTGAAAAAGAATTAGAGATGCAGTTAAAAAGCCCGATTTTAGAACAATTAACGGCTTTAATTATGATGTCGGATTTTAGAAAAGCAGAACGTTATATTGCTTTACTAAACAATTACAATCCCGAAGAACGTTATCTAAAATTCATGAAATTGCATTCTAATTTTTTAAATCGAATACCGCTGGTTCATATTTCGAGCTATCTGAATGTTACGCCAGAATCGTTGAGTAGAATTAGAAAAAGAATTGTACAGAAATGATTTTCATTCTTTATGCTTTAGATAAAAAATAGTGCAAATAATTCCAATTGCGATTTCAGCAATTGCCGCGTTAAAAATGGTCGAACTCGGTATTCCATCTACAATTATCGAATACAATCTAGAAAATCCGTACGCAAAATAGAGTAGAATTGCAGTTTGTAAAGAGATTTTGGTCAAAGAAGATCTAAAAGCTCCCAATACAATTATAGCTCCAAAAACAATTAATGTTCCGCCCGAACTTCTGATTTCGCTTAATAAGCTAAAATCATTTCGATTCAGATAAATATGGGCAGAACCTTCAAACTCAACAGGAAAAAATAAAAGGGCAATGCCAATTGAAAAGCCGATTAGACCGACAATAAAAAGTAAAATTTTAAGGTAGATTGATGATTTCATAAAAAATACATTTAAGTTTTTTTGATTTATAATGCTCAAATGTAATGGGTATGAAAAAGTTATGGCCTTGACTTAAGGTAAGAAAAAAGGCTGTAACTATTTTTTGTTTTTTCTTTAGCTTAGAGAAAAACGAAAGTTTCTTTTTAATTTCAGATTTAAAGAAATTGGCTACGGTAATTTTATAAAATTTAATAAAAACACAATTTTAACTTAACAGGATTTTGTGAAGTATAATTTGTAAAATTCATTTTATTTTGAGAAAACAGTTTGTGTAAATTGAAAATATTAATTTTTTTAAGAGTTATAATTGTTAATTTTTTAATTTTTTTTCGATATTAAAATTAAGAATTGTGTCGATTATAAAGTTGTGTTGTCGAGAACAAATTAGGATTAATCAGCAAATTTATTATGTTTGTTGCGAATTATTCAATTTCCATAAAAACCACAATCATTGTCGAATGTCCTCTTAAATCAAGATCAAATTCTAATTGATCGTCTTCGCGACGGCGACGAATCGGCATTGACAGAATTGTATAATAAATTTTGGCAGGCACTTTTTATGTCTGCTTATAATGTTATCAAAGACAAGGAATTGTGCGAAGATATTATTCAGGATATTTTCATGAATATCTGGCACAATCGCGAGAAAATTGAAATTCATATTTCTTTAAAAGGTTATATGTATGCCTGCGCCAGATATCAGGTTTTTAATCATTTAAGAAAAAATAAAGACAAGATTCACGTTGAACTTTTCGACGATCTAGAAAAACGCTTTTTATCTTCTACGCCAGAAACTCAGTTAATGCACGAAGAATTAGTGCAGCAATTGAATTTAATTATTGAATCTCTTCCAGAAAAATGTCAGGCAGTTTATAAACTAAGCAGAGAAGAACAGCTTAGTCATAAAGAAATTGCCGAACGACTTAATATTTCTACAAAAACAGTCGAAAATCATATTACAAAAGCGTTGCATACCATTCGATCTTCTATGGGAGAAAGTATGAGTATGGCAATGATTTTATGGCTTACAAAAAACATCTTTTAATTAAAAACAAAATGCAGGATTTGGGTTAATGTGGTGTGAGTTTTCTTCTTTTTTTCGTCGTTTTAAAAAAAAATCAAAAAAAATACAATTTCGACTAGGGGGTATGTTTCTTTTTGGATACTTACTTAATATACTCCCCGAATAATACAAAAAAAAATGAAAAAAGAGGATTTTTTAGTTTTACTAAATAGATATCTTTCCGGTGATACCAATCTCGAGGAGAATAGCAAACTATTGAATTTTTACGAGAGTTTTCAAACAGGTGAAGACTGGAATGACGCGCTTGGTTCTAAAGAAGAAATGGAACATAAAATGAGAATGCGTCTTCAAAATGCCATTCAATCTGAAGAAAAAGAAGTTATTCGTCTTAAGCCTTTTTATGCCACAAACAGATTTAAACTGATTGCAATGGCGGCGTCATTGTTATTACTGATTTCAATTTCATTAATTATCAATAAGACAAATCCGCTTAAGATTGAAACTCCGCAAGTGGCACACAAAGAAATTCTAATTGGAAGTGACAAAGCAACTTTGACTTTAGAAGACGGTTCTGTTATCGCTCTAGAAAAAGGAAAATCTTATACAAAAGGAAACGCGTCAAGCAATGGAGAAAAGTTAGTTTACAATTCAAAAAATGGAACAGCGACCATTGCCAATAATCTTTTGACAATTCCGAGAGGAGGACAGTTTTTTGTTCAATTGGCAGACAGCACTAGAGTTTGGCTAAACTCAGAATCGCAATTAAAATATCCAGTAGCTTTTGTTGATGGAGAAACACGACAAGTTGAATTGGTTTATGGAGAAGCTTATTTTGAAGTTTCGCCAAGCACCAAACATAAAGGTTCAAGATTTAAAGTGAAAACAGAAAACCAAAACGTCGAAGTTATTGGAACTCAATTCAACATTAAAGCTTATCGAGACGAATCGACTATTTATACCACTTTGGTAGAAGGAGTTGTCGCTGTCAGTAATGGAAGTAAAAGACAAACACTGGTTCCGAATGAGCAATCTAGAATTTCAGAATATAACGGAAATATTACTGTTTCTGAAGTCGATGTTTACAACGAAATTTCTTGGAGAAAAGGTTTGTTTGTCTTTAAAGGAATGCCTCTAAAAGACATCGCAAGAGTATTGTCAAGATGGTATGATGTAGATATTGTATTTGCAGATCCAGCTCTTGGGAATGTTAAGTTTAATGGAGTTTTAAACAAAAATCAAAAATTAGAAGACATATTAACAACGATCAAAAACATCAATTTTATTAATGCCTATGAGAAAAAAGATGATAAGATTATAATCAAATAAAAAAAGAAAAGGGATTAAAGTTTAGACCTCTCACCGTACTGCGCTTTATCCCTTTCTGTGTATTAACCAGTAAGTCAGTTATTAACCAACCAACCAATTAACATGTAAATTTATGAAATTTAAATTAACCAGCGCCTATTTCTATTTAAGAAAGAGGCTAATTATTAACATTATGAGAACTTTTATCTTCTTGTTTTGTACTACAATTTTTGGTTTTTCTCCCGTAAATCTATTTTCACAGAACTCAAAAGTTGTAATTGCGGCTGATAAAACGGTATCTGTCGATGAAGTTTTTGATATTATCAAGCAGCAGACAAATTATACTTTTATTTATCAGGAAGATTTATTTAAAAAATTACCTAAAGTACATTTAAAAAAGGGGACAATTAGAGTAAACGAACTTTTGAAAACGGCTTTTTCCAGTAAAGATTTCGACTTTAGTTTATCAAACGGAAATACCATTTTAGTTAGAGAAAAGAAACCAGAAACTGTGGTTGTTACTCAGTCTAAAATAATTGAAATTAAAGGAACCGTTACCAATGATAAGGGAGAACCGCTGCCTGGAGTAAACTTAAAGGTAAGAGGAAGTGCCGTAGCGACCCAAACCGATTTTGACGGAAAATATAGTATTAATGCTCCCGAAGATGGTCAGCTTTTGTTTACTTACATCGGACACAGAGCACAGATTATTGAAGTAAACAAAAGAAGAGTAATCAATGTGTCTTTGGTTCAGGAAACTAAAGAACTTGTTGGAGTTACAATTAATACTGGGGTTACCGTTCGTAAGAAAGAATTAATTACGGGTGCAGTAACTGTTTTTAGAGGTGAGGAATTAAGACAGGTTTCTACTCAAAATGCTGTTCAGGCTTTAAAATCTTTAGATCCATCTTTTATTGTTGTAAATAACAATATAACAGGTTCAAACCCTAATATTCTGCCAACAATTGAGGTGAGAGGGCAGACGAGTTTAACTGCAAATCAAGTTGGTAGTCAGTTTAGAGATGATCCAAATCAGCCTTTGTTTATTTTGGACGGATTTCCAACAACATTACAGCAAGTTGTCGATTTAGATATCAATAGAATTGCGAGTATCACTTTATTGAAAGATGCTGCTTCTACAGCATTATACGGTTCTCGTTCTGCAAATGGAGTTGTAGTTATCGAAACCAATAAGCCAATTCCTGGAAAATTACAATTTTCTTATGTTTATAATTCTTCTTATGAATTAGCAGATTTAAGTGTTTACAATTTAATGAATGCTGCACAAAAGCTGGAGTTTGAAAGACTTTCCAATGCGTATTATGCTGGAGACGGAGCACTTGCTGCAACACAATATAAATGGGATCAGGAATATAACAAACGTTTGGCAGCCGTTCAGCGTGGTGTTGATACATACTGGTTAAACGAACCAATTCAGATGGGAATTACATCTGGACACAGTTTAAATTTTGGCGGAGGTTCTGATGAGTTCCGTTTTAATATTGCAGGAAATTATAAAACCCTTACTGGAACAATGAAAGGTTCTGAACATGATACTTGGGGATATAATGCAACAATAACATACAGAAAAAGCAGATTAAGTCTTAATAATCAGTTTTTTGTATCTGGAGGGAATAATCAGGAATCTCCATACGGATCATTTGAAACGTGGGCAAAAACAAGTCCGTATTATGAAAAGTACAATCAAAATGGAGAAATAGCGAGATACTTAGACGGAAGTTCGATTCCGACACCTATTAATGAAGCGGTTGTGGTAAATCGTCCGACCAATCCATTGTACAATGTGTTTTTACCAAGTTACAATAAAGGAAGCGATTTTAATTTTACAAACAATTTTGCCATCAACTATGATGTAAGTCCGCATATTAAAGCAACCGGAGCATTATCTGTTTCAAGATTAAATAGCTACAGTACAGTTTTTGTTTCTCCAGAAGACACTCGTTTTATAAATAATATTACAACAGAAAAAGGAACTTACAGTAGATATGAAGCCCTTTCAGACAAGTGGAATGCTAATCTTGGAGCAACTTATTCTAATGTTTTTAAAAATGTTCACTCTTTTAATTATACGATTAGAGCATCGGCTTTAGAAACAAAAAATAATTCTTATCAATCATTTTTAACAGGTTTTCCTAGTGGAGTTCCTGGCAATCCTTCATTTGCTTTTGGATATGAACCAAATGGAAAACCAGAAATATTTACAGAGTTAATTAGAAGTGTCGATTTGACCAACCAAATTAACTATGCTTACGACCGTAGATTTTTATTCGATTTTACGCAAACAATTTCTGGAGCAACAAATTTTGGAACTAATAAAAAATATTCGCCTTACTGGGGAATTGGTTTTGGATGGAATTTAAACAATGAGTTTAAAATGAATGAAGATATTGTCAACATTTTTAAAGTGCGTGCCAATATTGGTCAGACCGGAAACCAAAACTTAGTGGGTTTTGCTTCTTATGATGTATATACTTATGATCCTAATACGAATGTATTTGGTGCAGGATTAGCGATTTCGCAATTGGCAAATCCAAATTTAGAAGCGCAAAGAACTAAGGATTTATCGCTGGGACTAGATTTAGCAATGTTCAGAAATAGACTAACAATGACTTTAGGAGCTTACAAACGTAAAACATCTCCACAAATTGTATCTATAGATTTGGCAGCTTCTACAGGAGTAAATGCGTATCCTTTAAACGTTGGATATCTAACTACTGAAGGATTTGAATTTAAATTGAATTACAATTTTATCTACGATTTACAGAAAAATTTTATCTGGGGAGTTGGAATTATGGGCGCTACGGGAGATAATGAATTAGGTGGTTTTGGTAACGCATTATCTTCTTTAAATGACGCTGCGCAAAAATCAACAAGTATGACAAGATATTATGATGGAGCAAGCAGCAACGATCTTTGGGCTGTACCTTCATTAGGAATTGACCCTGCAACGGGAAGAGAAGTTTTTTTAAAGAAGAACGGACAAACCACTTTTATTCTTGACAAAAAGGATGAAGTAGTAATGGGTAATGCCAGAGAAACAGTAACAGGAGTTATAAATACCAATTTAACTTACAAAGGGTTCAGTTTCGGATTATTTGTTCGTTACAGTTTTGGTGCTGATAGATTTAATAGTGCATTATATAATAAGGTTGAAAATATTACTAGATCGACAGTTTTCGACAATCAGGATGTAAGAGCTTTTACAGACAGATGGACAACACCTGGACAAATGGCTCAATTTAAAGCTATAAGTATGACCAACTCTACACCAATTTCGTCTCGTTTTATCCAAAAAGACGATTATATCTCAGGAGAATCTATTCGTTTAGGATATAGAATTACAGACAGAGCATGGCTAAAAAGAAACGGTTTAACGGCTTTAGGATTTAATGCTTTGGCAAATGAGTTTTTCCGTGTTTCGACTATAAAAGCAGAACGTGGTATAGACTATCCTTTCTCGAGAATCTATTCACTTACTTTAAATGTATCATTTTAAAAAAGAGACTATGAACAAGTATTTATATAAAATTACATTCGTTTTTCTTGTATCTCTTACGGCAATAAGCTGTAGTGATTTTTTGGATGTAGTACCCCAGGACAAAATTTTAGAAGATCAGACTTATAGTTCTGAAGCCGGAGTGCAAAATGTTCACAACGGGATTTATCTTCAGTTATCTGGAGATAATCTTTACGGTGGCCATCTTTCTATGGATGCTGTTGAGATTTTAGGACAACAATATAATATGGGTGGATCTCACGTAAAAAATAGAATTGCAAATTATGCGTACGCTGAATCGGTTCCGAAGGGTACTTTTTCGAATATTTGGGAAAGCGCTTTCACCACGATTTTATCTGTAAATAAATTTTTAGAAAGTATTGAAGAGCATTCAGGAGTAATATCTATTGAAAAAGCTAATTTATTAAAAGGAGAAGCTATTGCAATTCGTGCTATGTTGCATTTTGACATGTTACGCATGTACGGACCAATTTATAAAGTTGCTCCTGCAGATCCTTCAATTCCTTATTATGATGCAGCTGTAACAAGCAATAATAAGCTTTTGCCGGCAACTGAAGTGATACTAAAAGTAGTTAAAGACCTTGATAATGCAATTGTTCTTTTGCAAAATGATCCAATTCTTACGAATGGAAGATATGCCGCTTCTACAGCATTTGACGGCAATCCGTATTATGCTGCAAATCGTGGACAAAGAATGAATTTATTGGCTGCAAAATGTCTTAAGGCAAGAGTTCTTTTGTATGCGGGAGATAAAACTGGAGCTTCTGCAGTTGCCAATGAAGTAATTAATGCCGCTAAAACGGTTCCTTCATTTGGCTGGACTTCTAATTTAGATGCTACAAATTCGGCTAATCCAGATCGAATTTTTTCTTCAGAAAATTTCTTCTCTTTAAGCGATTTCACTTTGTATTTAAAACAAAGAGCTTTGTTTGATGCCAGTATATCTGAATTTGAGATTTATTCTCCTTTATTAAGCAGAATAAATGCAGTTTTTGAATCTAATGATAATGATTACAGAAGTTTACCAACTTGGAAAATTCCATCAACGGGAGGAAAAACACAGAAATTATTCTATAAATATGAAGATGTGCCGGATAAAACTAAACTGTTTCGTTTTCAGATTCCAATGTTTAAGCTTTCAGAAATGTATCTAATCGCTACAGAAACAGCAGCGACTCCAGCAGAAAGTTTTACTTTTTTAAATACACTAAGATTTAATAGAGGCTTAACAAATGTTGCGGCGACCGCAGTATTAGCAACAGAAATTACCAAAGAATACAGAAAAGAATTTATAGGCGAAGGACAATTGTTCTTTTATTACAAAAGAATCAATTCTACAACAATTCCGAATGGATCTGCTGCTTCTGGAAATGTGAGTATGACAGCACTTCAATACGTTGTGCCACTGCCGGATGCTGAGATTAATTTTCAATAATTTAAAAAAGTAATCATGAAAAAAATATTGATTTTAGGAATCACTTTTCTTTCTCTTTTAGGAATAACATCTTGTGAAAAGGAAGAAATTGAAGCGTATAGCAGTACAGATAACATTTATTTCTCCCCATCTGTTTACCCTTTAATAACCAACGGAACACTTATTGACAGCACCGGATTTAGTTTTAGTTTAGATCCGGCAACGATTAAAGAAAGAGTATATCTTCTTCCTGTAAGAGTTCAAGGAAAAGTAAGCGATGTTGATAGAAAGATAAAATTAACCGTAGATCCTGCGAGTACAGCGGTCGCAGGAACGAATTTTTCTTTACCCGAAAATATTGTAATGCGTGCTGGAAGAGCAGTAGATACTATCCCAATTACCGTTTACAGAACGGCAGATTTAAAAAATAAATCATTGACTTTAGTATTAAATCTTGAAGAAAATGAATCTTTTACTACCAATATGAAATCTAGAGTAGTAAATGTTTTAACAGGGAAAACATTGAGTTTCATCAATTTTGAACTGAGTTTTACAGATCAGTTAACGCAGCCAAAAGGTTGGGTAGTTGGATTTTTTGGAACGTTTTCGGCAAAGAAATTCTTTTTAATGTGTGAATTGATGGATCTTGATCCGATGATGTTTAATCAGCAAACGGGAGGTGTTGGTCTTACTGTTCCAGATGTTCAGTATTATCAAAGTTTTATGAAACGTTATCTGGCAGACCAAAAAGCTTCTGGAAATACTATTTATGAAGATAACGGAACAGAAATGATATTTCCTTAGAAAATAATTCTTTTTAACTCAAAAAACACAGAAACGATGTTTAAAAATATAAAAGTACAAATAACCTTATTGATGGTTATTGTTTTTACTTACGGTTGTGTCAGCGACGAAGGTAATTATGACTACAATGAGATAAACGAGTTCAATGTAACCGGTATAGAAAAAGAATATACGGTTTATACGGGAGATTATTTTAAGATAGCACCAAATTTAAATCCGACTTTGGATGATGGCAGTGACCCTAATCGATATGAATATAGCTGGGTCGCTGTAAATCCGGCCAAATTACCAATCGATTCCAGAACTATTATTTCAACAACAAAAGATTTGGACGGAATACTAAAACTTCCACCGGCAAAATACACGGTTTATTATTTTATTAAAGATAAAGTAACGGGAGTAAACTGGCAACAGCCCACATTTACACTAAATGTAGTGTCTTCTATTTATGAAGGATGGCTTGTGCTCGGCGATGTAAATGGTAAGGCACGTTTAGATATGATTTCATATATTCCAAATGCGCCGTCGCGTGTTATTACAGATGTTTTGGATGCTTCGGGATCTGCTCTTAAATTAAGTGGTAAGGCTGTAGATGTAGATTGCGTTATACAAGCAGTAGGAACTACTTACGGAATTTATGTAACAGCTTCTGAATCTGGAACGGCAAGAATTGACCCTGATTCATTCTCTTGGGTTCAGTCACAAAACTTGGCGTATGAAACTGTAGGAGGAGCTTTTGAAACAAACTTTGGCGTCGATTTTATGAAATCTGCATCTGCGGGAGAAAATTTAATCTACAGTAAAGGAGATATTTTTTCATATTACAGAGTGTACCAAGTTAAATATGGTTTGCCTCAAAATAAAGTAAATACGGAAACGAAGAATTTCTATGCATCTCCTTTTATTGCTGAAAACGGAGGAGGTTTAGGATCACCGATTTTTTATGATAAAGATAATCGTCGTTTTCTGCGTTACAATGTATCAACAAGTGTTTGTTCAACAATGCCTCCTGTAACAGGTTCTGCTACAGTTTTAGATTGGAGCAATACCAATTCTGATTTGGTTTATATGACAACTTCTGCGTTTAACTCTGCCGAAAATTTTGCGGTCTTAAGAAATATATCAACTGGAAAATATCATTTATTGCGTTTCTCAAGAGCATTAGCGCAGAATTATTTTAAAGAAATCATTAATGCACCAGATTTCGACAAAGCAACCAAATTTGCTGTAAGCCCAGACGCTGGATATTTATTTTATGTAGTGGGAGGCAAATTGTACGAATATGATAATGGTACACAATCTGCAAAATTAATGCTAGACAAAGGCTCTGAAGAAATCACTTATATAGAGTTCCACGCAAGATCGAAGAGTTATGCAAAAAATTTAGTAGTAGGAAGTTATGATGGTAAAGTTGGAAAACTTGAATTGTTTTCTGTACCACCTGTAAACGGAGATTTGATTCTGTTAAATACCTACACCGGATTAAGTAAAATTGTTGATGTAGCATTCCGTGCAAGATAATTAATAACCCAAAAAACAAAACCGAATGAAGAACAGAATTCATTCTTCATTCGGTTTCTTTAAAACCCACATTTATGAAACGATTTTTTAAAATCGCAAGCGCAGTTTTGCTGCTTGCCTGTCCTTTTATTGCCTTAAAAGCACAGACACAATCAACCGAAGAAAGCTGGATACAAGCAAAAAAACAAGCACAAACGGAGAAAAAATTAATCTTTGTCGATTTGTATTTCACAGGCTGTATGCCGTGTGCACAAATGGACAAAGAGGTATTTCCAGATCCGAAAGTAACTGCTGTTTTAAATGCTGATTTTGTCACTTTCAAATCGGATATTTTGAAAGAAGAAATTGGTAAAAAGTTATGCATGAAATATGGCGTAACTGGTTTTCCAACATTTTTATTGATGAATGCCGACGGTAAAGTAATTGACATTGCTGGCGGTTTTCATAATGTAGAGCAATTTTTGGCTTTGCTTCAAAATGCTAAAGAAGCGGCTAAAAAAGGAAATTTCAAAAAGTATAGTCCTGAAATTCAGGAAAAAGACTATCCAGATTTTTACAAGCAAGCATATTTAGACGGAAAAAGAAATGTGCCTTTTGAAGTCATTGATGCTTATTTAAAATCTAAAGATGTTGCTGATGAAATTTCTTTTGTAATAATTACCGGATTAAGAGTCGGCAAACAATACGATGATGCCTTTCTGCTAAACAGTAAAAAATTGGCGAAAGATTACGGAAGATGGAATGTGACTACTCATGTATTTTCTATTTTACAGCGTAAGAAAAAAGAATACGAAAAAAAGAAGGATTTAAAAGGTTTTACAGAATTAGTAAATGATTCTAAAGAGCTTTATACGCCAGAGGAATTCGATAAATATTCTAGTATTTTATTGAAAGATTTTGGAGTAGAAAAAGTGGTAGTTAATCCGTCTACTTCGCAAAAATAAGCCAAAATGAAAAAGTTATTCTTGTTTTCAATATTGATTTTTGGCTGTTCTGTAAATGCTCAAAATAGCATTCAGAAATCTATTGAAATTTTCGAAAAAGCATTTCAAAATAAAGATTATAATAGTATGAAGAATCTTTTGGCACCAGAATTTACGGTTGGTGTTGGAGATGTTTCTTCGAATGAATATTATTTAAACGGAATTTTTAACGCATTTTCAGTTCTAGATTCCATTCAGATTGGAAAAAAAGTGGAAATGAAAAACGAAACCTATGTTTTGGCAGATTTTTGTTTTAAAGGAAAAGAAAAAAAGCCATCTCAGTTTGTTTTCAATTCAGATAAAAAAATCTTGTATGTAACTTTTTTTGACGGTTTGTATAAAGTTGATAGACATGCAAAAGTAAAGCAAGTGGCAAGCATTCCTTTTCAAATTATCGAAAACGGAATCGCTATTAAAATAAAACTAAACAAAGCCGATCGCGAATTTCTAATGCTTTTTGATACTGGCGCAGACGGAATGGCCTTAAACCCAGACAGCGCCTACAAAGCGGGAGTTGTGATAACAAAAACTAAATCGGCTTCTGTGGTTGGTGGCAGTCAGGAAGTAAAATATTCGGCTGATAATACGATTTATATCGGCGATCAGGTTTTGAAAAATCAAGCCTTAGTTATTTTTCCAAAACATGGCGTTTACGACGGATTGTTTGGAGCTAATTTACTGCGTAATTTCATAACCTCAGTCAATTTTGATACGATGACAATTGACTTGTACAATTTTGGAAATTTCAATTATTGGGGAAAAGCAAAACCTTTCATTTTTGATTATAAATCGGGACTTCCGGTCGTAAAAATGGATCTGACTTTTGAGGATAAAAAAACAGTCGAAGGCAGTTTTACTTTTGATACTGGAGCAGGTTACGATTTAATTGCCTACGGACCTTTCAATCATAAAAATAATCTGGAATCAATTTTAAAAACAGAATATACTTCTACGAATTACAGTTTAGGAAAACAAACCAAAATTGTTGGTGGCGCCATTCCGAATGTTGCGATTAACGGAAATAATTTTCCAAACGTAACCATAGCAATTCAGGAATATGATGAAGCTAATAAAAACTGGGCCACTTTCGCCGATGGATCTCTGGGAATCGATTTGATTAAACGTTTCAATTTTACAATCGATCTTTTGCACAAAACGGTTTATTTGGAACCGAATAAGAATTTCAAAAAAGCTTCTTCTTTTTACTTGGGCGGAATGGATTTAGATTTTGATGACAATCAGAATTTATTAGTAAAAAGAATTATAGATCAAAAAAATGAGGATTTAAAGAAAGTAAAATCTGGTGCAAAAGTCACTCAGATAAATGATTTTGAAGCCAAAGATTTATTGAAACCAGAAAATCTAAAAAAGCTTAAAGAATCTAAAGAAAGCAAAGATTTTATCATCGAACAAGGCGATCAATCCATGCGAATTTCAATTTAAAAATAGCAACTTAAAAAACAAAAAAATATGAAAAAGAACGCTTTTTATTTCATTATGACCTTCATTATGGTTCAAATGAGTTATGCTGTAAATCTCTCAGATTATACGGTAATTAAAGGAATAATTTCAATTCCTGACTTCAAGGCTAAAGAGGTCACGCTTTACAATGTTGACGAAGGAAAGCCAGTCGTTGCGGCTACCGCAAAAGTTAATTCTCTGGGGGAGTTTGGCTTTTTGACACCAGTTTCAGCTGCTGGCTTTTATTATGTCGATTACGGACAATTTAAAAATAAAAAACAATTAATCCGTTTGTATTTAGAGCCTAAATTGGATATCAGTTTGGTAATCAATCAAAACAATTATGTTTTAAGCGGAAAAAATATTGGACAAAATGCTTTAGTTCAGAAAGCAAATGAAATCTACAACGAATTTGCACCTTTTGCCCGTATTGGCGAAAATGTAACTTACGTAGAGTTTTATCCATTTATTGACAAAGGAATTGCAAAAGCAGAAGAATTTTCAAAATCAATTAAAACAAAAGATGTGGCATTCAATGAATTGTTAAAATTGGCAGTTGCGACAGATGTTGAAGAATTGACTTATACTTTTTTTAGAATGCCTAGAAGTGCATTTCCTGATAAAGATGACCGTCCAGCTGTTATAAATACGTGGATAAAAGATAAAAAGTTTACTAACCCAGATTTGTTAAAACTGCAAAACGGGGTTTCTTTAATGTCAAACTATTTCTTTTACCTTAGCATGAACAGTAGCTCTCCTGTAAAACGTATTGATATTGTTGAATCACTAGATCATATTACAGACCCTGCTTTAAAAGATGTTTACCTGCGCGACGCAGTTGCTAATTCAAGAATGAAAATTGAAGAATATGAGAAAATCGCGCCAAGCATAAAACCGTTTATGATTTCAGATGCTAGTAAAGCATTTTTGTTAGAATATGAAAAAGTATTGCACAAAAGTGTAGGACAGAAAGGTTTAGATTTTACTTATAAAGATATTAACGATAAACCAGTTTCGTTTTCAGATTTTAAAGGAAAATTTGTTTACATCGACTTATGGGCAACATGGTGTGGCCCTTGTAAAGCTGAGATTCCTCACATGAAAAAGATCGAAGAAGATTACCACGGAAAAAATATTGTGTTTGTAAGCCTTTCATTGGATAAAGCAAAAGATGCTCAAAAATGGAAAGATTATGTTACGAAAGAACAATTAAAAGGAATTCAGTTAATGGCTGATAAAGATTTTGGTTCTGATGTGGCTAAAAATTATGAAGTAAATGCTATTCCAAGATTTTTGTTATTTGATCCAAAAGGAAACATTATCAATGCTGATGCCCTTCGTCCGTCAAATCCTGAGTTGAGAGTTCAGTTGGATAAACTATTAAAAAGTTAATAATTAGCTTTATGAAATACAGCAAAAAAATAGCAATCTTACTGTTTGTCGTTGGGTGTTTTTCATCCGCGAAAGCGCAAAACTTTAAAGCAACTGACCCAATCGCAATTAATCAGAAAGTAAAAAAAGGAGTTTTGCCAAACGGAATGACGTATTATATTTATCCGACCGAGGTAAATAAAAATACAGCCAGTTATTACATCATTCAGAATGTAGGTTCTATTCTTGAAAATGATCAGCAGAAAGGTTTGGCTCATTTTCTGGAACACATGGCTTTTAACGGAACCAAACATTTTGAAGGAAAAGGAATCTTGAATACGCTTCAAAAACAAGGAGCCGTTTTCGGAAAAAATATCAATGCATACACAAGCACAGACGAAACAGTTTACAACTTAGACAATATTCCGTCAAAAGATGGCGGAGTTGTCGATACTTGTTTGTTGGTTTTGCACGATTGGTCTAATTTTTTATCTCTTACGAATGAAGAAATTGACGCAGAACGTGGCGTAATCACCGAAGAATGGCGTACGAGACAGAATTCTGGAGCTAGAATTTACAATCAGTTGGCGCCTTATTATTACAACAATTCGCTGTATGCAGAGCGTATGCCAATTGGCGATATGGAAATCGTTAAGAATTTCAAATATCAGGTTTTAAAGGATTTTTATAAAGATTGGTACCGTCCAGATTTGCAGGCAATCGCGATTGTTGGAGATATTAATGCTGATGAAATTGAAGCGAAAATCAAAAAACTTTTTGCAGATATTCCGACGCCAGTAAATCCGAAAAAGCGTTTTGAAATTGCGATTCCAGAAAGAACGGAACCAACTTTTAAATTGGCTTTAGATAAAGAAATTTCAAGTTCAAATATCAGTTTTATGATTCGCCATAATGCTGAAAAAGTAACCAATACCTTTGCAGAATTAGAAAAATCTACTCAAAGAAGTATTGCGTTTTCTATTTTGAATAATCGTTTGGCTGAATTGACGCAGAAACAAGAATGTCCATTTAAAGGAGCACAAATCGGTTATCAAAGTTATTCTCGTTTAAATGATATTTGGATTTTAAATGTTTCTCCAAAACCAGAAAAACAAGCCGAAGCTTTTGCTTTGGTAATGAATGAATGGGTTCGAGCGTATAAATTTGGTTTTTCTAAAGGAGAAATTGAAAGAGCCGTGACTGAAACTACTTCGAGATATGAGAATTATTTAGATAAAGTAAATGAAATTTCGCATCAACAAGTAATAGGAATGGTAAAATCTGATTATTTGAACCATGAAATAATAGCAGACCCTGCGGCAGAATTTGAAATGGCAAAAAGTATTTTAAAGAATATTGATACTGCAATTCTTCAAGAGCAAATTAGCAAATTGTATTCGCAGCAAAATCGTGTTGTTGCAGTAACGGGTGTCGAAAGCGAAGAAAATTTAACGCAAGAAAAAGCTTTTGATATTATTCAAAAAGCAGAAAACGATGCTTCATTGCAGCCTTACGTAGATACTTTTGTGACCAAATCGCTTATGGACGGCGTAAATTTAAAACCAGGTAAAATTGTTTCTGAAAAGGAGATAAAAGAAATTGGTGCGACTACATATATCTTAAGTAATGGCGCAAAAGTGCATTATAAATTTGCCGATAAAAATAAAAAGACAGTAAATCTTCAGGCCGAAAGTGATGGCGGTACTTCTTTGTATAATAAACAAGATATACCTTCTGCTCAGCGTTGTACAGAATTTGCTATGAAGTCAGGTCTTGGATCATTTACGCAAACTGATTTAAATAAAATTTTGAAAGGAAAATTAGTTAGCTGTAACACAGGAATTTCATCTAAGACCGAATTTTTAGTTGCTTCTGGCAATGTAAAAGATATTGAAACGATGATGCAATTGGTTTATTTAAATTTTAAGCATCCGAGATTTGACAAAGAGCAATTTTTATTGATGAAACAGGGATATCTAAACTCTTTAAAAAATAGAGAAAAAGATATCAATTTTAAAATGATGGATAGTTTATCTGTAGCTGTTTATGGAAAAGACAATCCGCAAATACATTCACTTTCACCAAAATATATTGAAGAATTGTCTCCTGATAAAATGAAGGCAATCTACGAGGATCGATTTTCTGATATTTCGAATTTTGAATTTGAAATAGTTGGAGATGTAACGCCTGAGATTTTAAAACCTTTACTTGAAAAATATATTGCTAGCATAGAAGGTGTTAAACGTAAAGAAAGTTCTAAATATAAAGAACCTAAACGAGTTTCGAATAAAATCAAAAAAGAGATTTTTATTGAAATGGAAACGCCAAAAAGTACTGTAAAAGTGAGCTACTATTCAAAAGAGATTGCCTATTCTCAGAGAAATAAGATTTTAATTTACTTTTTGAACGATATTTTAAAATTGAGATATACAGAAAGCCTTCGTGAAAAGGAAGGGGGAACTTATGGTGCATTTGTAAGTGCTTTAGCGGCAAAAGAGCCTATTCCAGCATTTAGACTTGAAATTTCATTTGATTGTGATGCAAATCGCGTAGATCAATTACTTCCGGTTCTTTATCAGGAAATGGATAAAATTAAAAAGGGTGAAATTGTTTCAGAAGATATAGAAAAAACCAGAACGAACTATTTCAAATCAAAAGCTGATAGAAAAAACTTCAATAGATATTCTATTGAGTTACTTAACAGATACATTAAGGAAAATTATAATATGGACGATCCTAAAAATTATGAAGACATTGTAAAATCTGTTACGGCAAAAGACATTCAAGATTTTGCAAACTTATTCTTAAGCAAAGCAGAAACTTATGAAATTGTCTTCAAACCGAAGAAATAATCTAACCCATTTTTATTAGAGTTTAATTTGTATTTCCCTATCAAATAATATTTTGAATTAGTAA
Organism: Flavobacterium notoginsengisoli; assembly: GCF_014207905.1. Taxonomy (GTDB): domain Bacteria; phylum Bacteroidota; class Bacteroidia; order Flavobacteriales; family Flavobacteriaceae; genus Flavobacterium; species Flavobacterium notoginsengisoli_A. Next base: position 264,185 of record NZ_JACHLB010000002.1, read on the forward strand.
GCAATGTAATTTGTATAGCGGATTTCATAGAGGGTTGTTTCAGCTATTCAACCCTCTTTTAAAAATTATGACCCATGAAAAAAAATATATTTTTATTGGGCTTCTTCCTGTTGTTTTCCATATTCGTTAAAGCTCAAATCTACAATCCGATAAAATGGGTAACCCATGTCGAGAATATTTCTGAAAATGAATACGAATTGCAGGCAAAAGCCATTATAGAACCTGGCTGGCATCTGTACAGTCAGAGCGTGCTCGACGGCGGACCAATTCCGACTCGTTTTTCTTTTGTGAAAAGTTCTGAATGTGAGTTTTTTGGAGCAGTAAAAGAAGAGAAAGGCAAAATGGTTAACGATCCTGTCTTCAAAATGCAAATCAAGTTTTTTGAAAAAGAAACCACTTTTAAACAGCGAATTAAAATTAGTTCTCTAAAACTTTTTAAAATAAAAGCCGAAGTGGAATATATGGTTTGCAATGATGAAAATTGCTTGCCACCAACTTTTGACGAACTGGAATTTACCGTAAAACCTTTTGCTTCTGAAGAAAAAAACAAAGTGCAAAACGAGCATAAAAGTGAAGCGGTTCCAGATTTAGTTGTCGAAGAAAAATCAGATTCAGTTGTTTCGAAGTCAGAAGAAGCAACAGCTAAATTTGTAAAGCCAAACATTAAAAAAGTTGTACCTAAAGAGAAATCAAGAAGCTTATGGACAATTTTTCTATTATCTTTTTTTTCAGGTTTTGCAGCTTTGTTAACGCCTTGCGTTTTTCCGATGATTCCGATGACGGTGAGTTTTTTTACCAAACAAAGCAAAAGCAAATCGCAAGGAATTAGAAAAGCCATTTTTTACGGAATTGCCATTATTGCCATTTATATTTTTCTGGGTGCAATTGTAACTTGGGCTTTTGGAGCAGATTCTCTAAATGCGCTTTCTACAAATGTTTGGTTTAACTTGATCTTTTTTGTTTTACTAATGATTTTTGCTTTTTCGTTTTTAGGAGCTTTCGAAATTATGCTTCCAAATGCATGGGCAAACAAAGTCGATTCTCAGGCAGATAAAGGCGGAATTGTAGGAATATTATTTATGGCTTTGGCGCTTGCAATTGTATCGTTCTCGTGTACGGGACCAATTGTTGGAACGTTATTAGTCGAAGCCGCTTCTCGCGGAGGAATTGCGCCTTTTGTCGGAATGTTTGGTTTTTCACTAGCATTGGCTTTGCCATTTACTTTGTTTGCAGCTTTTCCGGGCTGGCTTAATTCGTTGCCAAAATCGGGAGGTTGGCTCAATTCGGTTAAAGTGTTTTTAGGATTTTTAGAAATGGCTTTGGCTTTTAAATTTCTATCGAATGCCGATTTGGTTTTACAATTGCATTGGCTCGAAAGAGAAGCATTTCTTGCCATTTGGATTGCCATTTTCGGAACGCTGACTTTTTATTTATTTGGAAAAATTCAATTACCGCATGATAGTCCAGTTTCGAATATTAGTGTTCCAAGATTAGGACTTGGCGTTGTAGTTCTAGCTTTTACCATTTATCTGATTCCAGGAATTTGGGGCGCGCCGTTGAAAATGATTAGTGGTTTTCCGCCGCCAATGCATTATAGCGAACTTCCAAATGGTTTAAATAATTCTTCTTCTAAAGAAATGGCGCAAAATCTTCCAGAAGGCGCAGAACTCGGACCGCATAATATTATGGCTTTTACAGATTACGATTTAGGAATGCAATATGCTAAGAAAATAGGAAAACCTGTTATGATCGATTTTACAGGTCACGCCTGCGTGAATTGCCGAAAAATGGAAGACAATGTCTGGTCAGACGAAAAAATTCAGAAGATATTAAAAGGCGATTTGGTTTTAATTTCACTTTATGTAGACGATAAAAGAGAATTGAATCCAAAAGAACAAATTACATCAAAATTGACAGGAAAAAAACTAAAATACATTGGTCAAAAATGGAGTGAATTTCAAACGATAACATATAAAACCAATGCGCAGCCTTTTTACGTTTTGGTTAATCATAATGGAGAAACATTGAACGAAACGTCGGCTTATAATCCTGATATTAAAGAATATTTGAATTGGCTTCAAAAAGGAGTTTCCAATTTTGAAAAAAGTTCATAATTAGAGTTTTTACCTTTATTTTATATTTATTATTGTTGATGGAAAGGCTGTTTCAAATTTTGAGACAGCCTTTTTTATTCAAATTTATGCTCCATAGGAACATTTCGTCGGTAGAAAAAAAAAGATTATTGTGATTATTCAACGTTCCGTAGGAACGTTTGATTATAATCATTTTGACATTCGTTATATCAAACGTTCCTATGGAACGTCATGCGATTGGCCGTTATTTTTTTCTACCGACCAAACATTCCTACGGAATGATTGCGGAAAATGTATAGAAGTAAAAAAGCGTTTATTTGTTTAATATAAAAGTTTTTATTCCGCATTTATTTATGTTCCATAGGAACATTTCGTCGGTAGAAAAAAAAGATTATTGTGATTATTCAACGTTCCAGAGGAACGTTTGATTTTAAATCATTTTGGCATTTGTTACATCAAAAAATCCTACGGAATGATTGCAGAAAATATATAAAAATAAAAAGCGGTTATTTCATTTTTGAAATAACCGCTTTTTTTAGAGCCCTAAGAATATTAAGAAAGTACTGCAACTGGCAGATTTACAGTATTTTTTTGAGTAAAGTTTAAAGTCATTTGATCCAAATGTCCGAAGAAAAAAGTATCTAAAACTTGCTGAAAAACAGGATGTGCATTTTCTACCTGAACAAATAAACTCATAGAAGAATGTAGTTTTTTAGCGCCTAATTCTCCTAAAATTCCTTCAGCAGATTTTTTGTTTAGAGTCAGCATCAATTTCGAAATTTCAATTAAATGTTTCGATAAAATAGGATGATTTAAAAACTCCGTCGCTTCTTTCAAATCGGCAACAGCATAATAATCAGAAAGCGTACTTTTTCCTAAACCTTTAATTTGCGGAAATATAAACCACATCCAATGCGTTTCTTTTTTACCTTTTTTAATTTCAGAAAAAGCAGTTAAATACAATTTATTCTGAGCATCCAAAAATCGGGTCAAATCATTCTGTGCGTAAGTCATATCTTGATTTTGTATTAATTCGTTTATAAATGGAGTTTCTTGTATTGGTAATACTTCTAGTAACACTTTTATTGTTTTTATGCTTATAATTATCGAATTCAAAAGTAGAATGTAAATCGGTGAGATAGTTATAGAATTTTCGTGTTGTCGTTACATAATTACGATAAAAAGGAAGTGTAAGAATACCTTGTTAATTTATTTTTAAAGTTTTGCAAATACCCAAATTCTAATGTTATTCTAATGTTCGAGAAAATATTTAGGTCTAAATTGCGCGCTTAGAAAAATCAAGATAATTGCCCTAAATCACTGGAGTTTTAAATTGAATTTCAGTGGTTTTATTTAAATTTTCGCCTTTTAGAGTATGTTGAATCGAATTAAAAATAGCTTTTTTTGTAAATGCCTTCAGGTGTTGCTAGTTGGCTATTTTCTAATCAGCAGTCTTAATATATCAAATAGTATGGCTCGAATTATTAGCGATAATGCCGAAACCTATACTGTAAAAGGGATTACTTGTAATTTTCTAAAAAAAATCTTCAAATGTGATGGAATTCCAGAAGAACTGGATGACTACAAAACCAAAGACACCAAAACAGCCAAATTAGCAAAAGGAATTCCCTTAATGGAATATTTGATTTCATCAGAATCATTACTGCCTAGTTTTTATTTTTTAATAGAATCTGAAGGTAAAAAATATATTGATAATACAATCTTTTCATTTGGTTTTCATGGTAAGATAGATATACCGCCTCCTCGGGCAATTTCATAAATACTTGTTTTTTAAGGATTAGAACAAAATTCTTTATCCTAAATGCGGTTTTTGCCGTATATTTATTCTATGTAATAATCTTGTATTTATACTTAAATTCATGACACCATTCAAACGTTTTTATAACTTACTGCAGCTCGATAAGCGCGATGTATATCAAATTATCTTCTACGCTGCATTTGCGGGTTTAGTAAACCTATCACTGCCTTTAGGAATTCAGGCTATTATTAATTTCATTCAAAGTGGACAGCTAAGCGTTTCTTGGATCATTCTGGTAATTTTGGTTACAGTTGGAGTTGGTTTTGGCGGCGTGTTGACGATTTTACAGCTACGAATTGTAGAAAATCTACAACAGAGAATTTTCGTTCGTTCTTCCTTTGAATTTGCTTACAGAATGCCTTTAATTAAATTTAAAGAAATGTATTCTGAATACGCTCCAGAAAAAGCAAACCGCTTTTTTGATACTTTGATGGTACAGAAAGGAACAGCAAAATTGCTTTTGGATTTCTGTACAGCATTTCTTCAAGTTGGTTTGGGTATTATTTTATTAGTCTTATACCATTCTTTCTTTATGGTTATCGGACTACTTTTCATTGTTATTCTATGGGTTATTTTTAAATTTTCATACAAAGACGGTTTAGAAACCAGTCTTAATGAATCGAAATTTAAATATAAAGTAGCAGCATGGCTTCAGGAAATTGCAAGAAACAGAGAAAGTTTCCGTAGAAAAGGAGCTTTTGAATATGCTTTAGACAGAAATGACGGCTATGTTAGCAAGTACGTAAATTACCGTGAAAAACACTTTCAGGTAATGAAAAAACAATATATTCAGCTTACTATTTTTAAAGTAATTGTTACTGCTGCCTTATTATCGATCGGTGGTTTTCTGGTAATTCACCACCAAATGAACATAGGGCAGTTCGTAGCAGCTGAAATCGTAATTGTATTATTGATCAACTCGGTAGAAAAAATCATTTTCGGATTAGAATCTTTCTACGACGTTTTGACTTCTGTTGAAAAAATTGGACAAGTTACAGACATGGAAATTTCATGTATTCCTGAAACTTCAGACAAAACAGAAAAAGGAATCAATATTGAAACAGAAAGCATCAATTACAATTATCCAGAACACAATAAAAAATCGCTTAAGAATATTAACTTGAAAATTTCTCAAGGCGAAAAAATCATTCTTACAGGAACAAACGGTGCTGGAAAAAGTACATTATTGAGATTGCTTTCAGGAGTTTTAGAACCAGAAAGCGGTGCGATGTATGTGACGGACAACTATATGAATCGTTTGAGCGAAGATACATACAGAGCGCAGTCTGGAACTTATCTGCAAGGCGATACCTTGTTTGCGGGAACAATTCGTGAGAATATTGTTTTTGGAAATGAAGAACTAAATAGCGACGATTTAAAATGGGCTTTAGATAATGTTGGTCTTACACCATACATTAAAACTTTCGAGAATGGATTGGAAAATCAGATTCATCCGGGAGGACGTGAACTTTCTGCTTCTGATGTACAGAAAATTCTTTTGGCAAGAAGTATTGTGGGCAAACCAAATATTTTATTCTTAGAAGATCCTGTTGATAAAATGGATGAATTGACTTCGAATAAAATTGTTGATTTTTTACTTTCCGAAGAGAATGACTGGACTGTAATTGTTACTTCTAAAAATGATATTTGGAAAAGCAAATGCAGCCGTATGATCACGATTGATGACGGAAAAATTATTAACGACATAAAGATTTAATCATGCTCAATATATCTAAAGATAATAACGTACTTATAACTCCGGGCAAATACAAATCGATTACAAGTGTTGCTCGAAGACCCCATTATAGAATTTTAAATAAAGTTATAATCGGATTTCTGATTTTCTGTGTTTGCTGTCTTTTTCTGCCGTGGACACAAAATATCTCAGGAAGTGGTTCTGTAACAACTTTAAAGCCCGATCAAAGACCTCAAACTGTTCATAATGCTATTGCAGGTCGAATAGAAAAATGGTTTGTAAAAGAGGGAGATTATGTAAATAAAGGAGATACAATTCTTTTTATTTCAGAGATTAAAGAAGATTACTTAGATCCTAATTTGGTTGGAAACACCAAACAACAGGTTGATGCTAAAAAAATGGCGGCAGAATCGTATAGCGATAAAGTAAATTCTCTTGATGTTCAAGCGCAATCTTTGAATACAGAAAGACAGTTGAAATTACAGCAGGCACAAAATAAAATTCGTCAAGCTCAACTGAAAATAAAAAGCGATAGTATGGATTTGGTTGCCGTTAGAACACAATTGCGAATTGCAAAAACACAATTTGATCGTTCTACAGCTTTAAATAAAGAAGGATTAAAACCGATGACAGATGTTGAGCAGAAGAGATTAAAACTGCAAGAATCTGAAGCATATATCATCACACAAGAAAATAAATTATTGAGCAGCAGAAATGAGTTGATTAACGCAAAAGTTGAAATCAATAGAATTACGGCTGAATACACAGAGAAAATTTCAAAATCTAGAAGTGATAAATTCACCGCTTTAAGTACACAATATGATACTGAAGCTCAGGTTAATAAACTAGAAAATCAGTATACGAATTACAGACTTAGAAATGGTTTGTATTACATTACAGCGCCACAAAGCGGTTACATCAACCGTGCTTTATTGGCAGGTATTGGAGAAACTATTAAAGAAGGAACTTCGGTTGTGAGCATTATGCCTTCTAAATATGATATTGCGGTAGAAACTTATGTAGATCCAATAGATTTACCATTGGTACATCGCGGTGCAAAAGTTCGTGTTTGGTTTGACGGATGGCCTAGAATTGTATTTTCTGGATGGCCTGGTTTGTCTTACGGAACTTACGGAGGAAAAGTGGTAGCGATAGAAAACTTTATAAGTCCGAACGGAAAATACAGAATTTTGGTTTCGCCTGACGGAGAAGATCGTCATTGGCCAAAAGAATTGAGCATTGGTGCAGGAGCGCAAAGTATTGCCTTGCTAGAAACCGTTTCGGTATGGTACGAGATTTGGCGAAACTTAAATGGTTTCCCTCCAAATTATTATAACTCAGGAGAAAAAGAAGCAAAAGGAAAGGAGAAAAAGTAAAATGAGAAATCTTGTAAAATTGCTTTCTTTCTTAATGCTACTCTGCTTTTCTACGATGCAAAGTCAAAACTTCAGTGAAGAAGAGTTAACTTTTATCGAGTATTTGGGATATGTAAAAAAATATCATCCGCTGGTAAAACAAGCAAATCTTGAAGTGACCAATGCACAAGCCAAGTTAATGGCAGCGCGTGGCGGATTTGATCCTAAAATTGAAGTAGATTACAATAAGAAAGAATTTAAAGGCACAGAATATTATTCGTTATTAAACAGCAGTTTTAAAATTCCGACTTGGTACGGAATTGAGGTAAAAGCTGGTTTTGACGATACTGACGGACAATATTATAACCCACAAAATCGTACGCCAGAAGCAGGTTTAGCTTCTCTTGGAATTAGTGTGGCACTAGGGCAGGGAATGTTTATTAATCAGCGAATGGCCGATGTAAGAGAAGGAAAGCTTAATGTGAAACTAAGTGATGCGCAGCGTAAGTTAAGAGCTATAGAAGTTTTGTATCAAGCTAGTGAAGCTTATTTTGAATGGAGAAAAAGCTACAACGAAGCAGAATTGTATAAAAATTATCTAGGATTTGCGAGTACTCGTTTTCTTGGTGTTAAAAAACTAATCGAATCGGGAGATGCTCCAGCCATTGATAGTGTAGAGGCTAAAATTACCGTTAGAAATAGAGAATTGAATGTTGAAAATGGAAATCTAAAATTGGCTAAAGCAAAGCTTAAACTAGCTAATTTTTTATGGATTGAAAATGTTCCTGTAGAATTGGGCGAATTAGTAAAACCAGAGCAGAATTTAGGTCAGACAATCGAAGAAACTTTGCGTACAGACGCTATGATGGTTGATGTCGAGTCTTTAGATGCGCATCCGAAAATTCAATCTATGGAAACCAAATTGTCTATTTTGGAAGTAAATCGTCAGCTGAAAGCTAATTCATTGTTGCCAAAAGTGAATGTCGGTTATAATTACATTTCAGACCCTAATTATTGGAATACTTTTAATTCAGATGATTATAAGTTCAATATCGATTTTAGTTTTCCGATTTTCTTGAGAAAAGAACGCGGAAACTTGAAAATGGCTAAATTGAAAATTCAAGATATGCAGTTTGATATTGGTCAGCAAAGATTAGAATTGAAAAACAAAATCAAAGCGCAGCAGACTGAAATTGCCTCTTTAAGAAGACAAAAAGTGGTAATTGATAATTTGGTAAAAGATTATATGACGATGCTGAATTCAGAAGAAAAACTATTCTCTTTTGGCGAAAGTTCTATTTTCTTAATCAATTCTAGAGAGAATAATTTGGTAAGTGCAAAATTGTCTCAAATCAGCTTAGAAAATCAATTTTATCTTTCAAATGCCGAATTGTATAAAATCTTGGCAAATCCAGATTAAGACCTAAAATATGCAGTTTGCGATGACTGTACTATATTAATTTTCAGAATTTAATTTTAAAAAAGCTTCAGAAATTTTCTGAAGCTTTTTTTATTTAGAAATTAATGCAACTTCTTTTTAAATTTGAAAAAAGAAATAGATATAAAAAACATGAAACAAGCAATTGTAAATGCAGTCATACATACAGGAGAAGAAATAATTGAAAACGGAGTTGTAATTGTTGAAAACGGAACCATTATTTCAGTTCAAAAGGAAATTCCAAACGATATTGAAACAATAGATTTGGAAGGAAATCATCTATCAGCTGGATTTATAGATATTCAGATAAATGGGGGAGAAAAGTACTATTTCAGCCAAACTCCAAACGAAGAAACAATTCAGGATATTTACGATGCCAGTATGAAATATGGTACAACACACGTTTTGCCATGTTTGATTTCGTCTTCAAAAGAAACCATTTTAGAAGGAATCGAAGCCGTTCGCAATTACATGAAAAAACACAATAATGGTGTAATCGGAATGCATTTAGAAGGACCATTTTTAAATCCGGCGAGACGTGGCGCGCATAGTATCGATCAGGTTAGAAAGCCAACAAATGACGAGCTTGAAGAAATTATCAGTAAAGGAAAAGATGTTATTAAAGTCATTACAATTGCTCCAGAATGTTTTACAGAAGAACAATTGCAAATGCTGATCAATAGCGGAATAACAATTTCAATCGGACATTCGACCATAACACATAAAGAAGCACAATTTTATTTTTCTAAAGGAATAAATCTAGTAACGCATTTGTTTAATGCAATGACACAATTTGGTCATCGTGAACCCGGTCTAGTGGGGGCTGTTTTTGAAAATGACGAAGTTTACGCTCCCGTTATTTTAGATGGCGTTCATTGCGATTATGCTGCGGCAAAAGTGGCTTACAAATTAAAACAAGATAAATTCTTTCTAATTAGCGATGCGACATTTCTAGGCAGAAAAGTTGCCAATTTTAAATGGGATAATTTTGATGCGCATCTAGAAAATGGTTTCTACAGAAATGAAGACGGCAATCTTGCAGGTGCAACAATATCTATGGAAGAAGCGGTTCAGAATGCTTTTAATAATCTTCATGTTCCAGCAGATGAAGCTATCAAAATGGCAACAACAAGAGTAGCTGCAGCTATCGGGCTGCAAGATAAAATCGGAAAAATTAAACAAGGATTTCCTGCTTCTTTCGTGAAATTCAATAATGATTTGTCTAAAATTGAGACTTTAAGCTTAGTTTAAAAGCAACCTTTTTTTTGTTTTAAACATCTTGTTTTTAAAGGTTTATAATTTGTTTTAAAGATTTTTTAAAAATAATAATAAAAAAAAGCAATCTAAACTTGACTAATTTGGTAGAATTAGTATATATTTGTAATGCAGAAAAATTATAAAATGATACTTATCCAGAAAGACTGAGGGAATAGGCCCAATGAAGTCTTAGCAACCTGTTGCCGAATAAGGTGCTAAATCCTTCCCGCTTTACGGGACAGATAAGAAAAAGATTTGCTCAAAATCTGAATAAGTTGTCAATATTAAAAATCTTTATTTTTTTAAAATGAAAACAGAATCTATTTTATACGCTGGTTATGAGCTTTTGAATTTGATGTTTGAAGAAAATAGTCTTGCTGTTTTCCGAATGCGAAAGCATTAATTCCTCTCTTAAAATTCCTTTTTAATCACTATTAGCTGATGGTTCAGACATTGGCCAGATATTCTTTTACATAATCTTAAAACTAAAAATAAAATGAAAAAAATACTATTCGGTTTAGCTTTGTTTCTTGCTGTAAGTCAAACGCAGGCGCAAGAAAATAATTTACAATTAAAAGGAACTGTTGTTGACACCGTTGCACAATATGTTTACCTGCAAAAGTTTCACAATAAAATGTTTACCACAATTGATTCGGTAAAAGTAAAAGACGGAAGTTTTAGTTTTAAAACCAAAGTCAAAACTCCAGAATTATACGGATTGAGCGTAAACACCGCAGATTCTCCATTGTATATTTTCCTTGAAAAAGGACCGATTACAGTCAAATTAAGTCCAAAAAAGTATTACACCAATTCTGTTGTTGAAGGTTCTGCAACACAAGATTTGTTTGAAACATACAAAAAGACAAAAGACGTAGAAATCAGTAAATTCATTACAGAAAACCCAAAATCTATTGTATCTGCTTATGTTTTATACAGAAACTGGTCTTATCGTTTAACTCCAGAACAGATTACGCAAAATATAGCTTTATTGGATAAAAGCCTTCAAAGTACCACTTACGTGAAAGAATTAAAAGACTTAGCAATTGTTCTAGACGGACTAGCGGTTGGAAAAAAAGCTCCCGATTTTACCGCAAATGATCCTGAAGGAAAAGCAATTCGTTTTTACGAAAATTTAAAAGGCTACACTTTAGTAGATTTCTGGGCTTCTTGGTGCGGTCCGTGCCGAAGAGAGAATCCGAATATTGTGGCAGCTTACAAAGAATTTCACGATAAAGGATTTAACATAATCGCTATTTCTTTAGACAAAAAGAAAGAAAACTGGATCAAAGGAATTCAAGATGATCATTTGACTTGGACACACGTTTCAGATCTGCTTTTCTGGAATAGCGCCGTTGCAAAATTATATGGCGTAAGAGCAATTCCTGCCAATTATCTGGTAGATTCTAAAGGAATAATTGTGGCAAGAAATCTGCATGGAGAAGAATTGCAAGCAACACTTAAATCACTTTTGGATAAAAAAGTAAGCAACAACTAAGTTCAAAGTTTTGAATTTTTAAAGAATTCAACCAATAATACAATTCGTTAATTTAAAAAATGCTAGGGAAATGAATGCTATTGAGCCAACAACAAAAACAACAGAATCTGAGTGTTACTTTTCTAAATTTAGAGAAAACACAGTAGGAATAGATCATATTTTCGAATCGGTTTATGGAGAACAAAATTTGATTTACGCAGATTGGGTTGCAAGCGGAAGATTATACACGCCGATTGAAGATATTATGCTAAATAAAATAGGTCCGATGATTGCCAATACGCATTCACTTTCTAGTCAGACTGGAAAAACTTCTACATACGCATATCAATACGCCAGAGATAGTATTAAAAAGTCGGTTAATGCCAATGAATCAGATGTTCTGGTAACAACTGGAAGCGGAATGACTGCCGCTTTATCTAAGTTACAGCGTATTATTGGTTTAAGAAAAACATACGAAAATGAAAACGACAGACCAGTAGTTTTCATCACACATATGGAACACCATTCGAATCAAGTTCCTTGGTACGAAACTAACGCAGATGTAGTTATTCTTCAACCTGATGAAGATAATTTAGTAGACCCAAAATCTCTTGCCAAAGAAATAAAAAAATACGGTAATAGAAACCTAAAAATTGGTTCTTTTACCGCGTGTTCGAACGTAACTGGAATTATTACGCCTTATCACGAATTGGCTAAAATTATGCATCAAAATGGCGGATTGTGTTTTGTAGATTTTGCGGCTTCAGCACCTTATGTCAAAATTGATATGCATCCAGAAGATCCAGAACAACAACTAGACGCCATTTTCTTTTCTCCGCATAAATTTTTGGGCGGACCCGGAACTTGTGGTGTTTTGGTTTTCAACGAAAAATTATACCAATCTGATTTTCCCGATAATCCTGGCGGAGGAAATGTAAAATGGACTAATCCACTAGGGAATTATTGTTACAGCGATGTTATAGAAGTGAGAGAGGATGGAGGAACACCAGGATTTTTGCAAGTAATTCGAACTGCTTTGGCTTTAGAATTAAAAGAAAAAATGGGAGTGGAGCAGATTGCTAAAAGAGAAAAAGAGCTTTTGGATCTTTGCTTTTCTAAACTTCAAAAAATACAAGGATTGTCTATTTTGGGAGATTTAAAAAGTAAGCGAATTGGCTGTGTTTCTTTTGTAATCGAAGATATTCATTACAATCTAATCGTAAGACTTTTAAATGATCGTTTCGGAATTCAGACTCGCGGTGGCTGGTCTTGCGCAAGTACCTATGCTCATTATTTGTTCAATATTGATGAAAAGCGTTCTAAAGCTATTACGAATGAATTATTAGAGAAAAATCAAACCAATAAACCGGGTTGGGTTCGTTTGTCGCTTCATCCGATTACAACAGACGAAGAGCTTTTATTTATTTGTAATGCCATTCAGCAAGTGGCTTTGCATTATAAAAAATGGCAAAAAGATTACGAATACAATCCAGCAACAAATGAATTTGAAAATCCGAGAATTAAAGATACTATCGAAAGAGAAGTAAACGAATGGTTTGAGTTGGATTAAGAAACTTATATTTAAAAATGAAAGCAATTCTATTACAGGAAAACCGTCAATTTCAGATGGAAACAATTGCAACTCCACAACCAGAACCAAATCAAGTTCAGGTTCAGATTGTAGCTTCTGGTTTTAATCCAATTGATTATCAAATGACAGAAAATGGTTCAGAAAGAAAGCTTTTGCATTCGCCTATTTTAGGAAGAGAATTTTCAGGCATTATTACAAAAATTGGAGTAAATGTGAGAGATTTTAAAATTGGCGATGCAGTTTTTTGTGGTTCAGGAAGTATGGGATCTAACGGAACTTATGCCGAATATATATGTATTCCAGAAGAAATTGTGGTAAAGAAACCAAAAAACATTTCTTTTGAAGAAGCCGCCGCAATTCCATCCGCTGGATTAACGGCTCTGCAATCATTTAAACGAATGAAAGCTTCTCTAACAGATTCGATATTGATAACTGGAGCAGCTGGTGGAGTTGGAAATTTTTTTGTAAAACTCTTGATCAGTAAAGGATTTTTAAACTTTTTAGTCACTGCTGGAAATGAGGAAAGTATAGCTTCTTTAATTAATCTTGGCGTAAAACCGCAACAAATCATTAATTATAAAAAAGAAGAAATATACGAAGCTGCACTTTCATTAAATGGAAATAAAAAATTTGACATTGCAGTAGATTTAGTCGGAAATAAAATTGCGGAAGTTGCTGCTAAACTTTTAAAAATAAACGGAACATACATAGACGTAACGAATTTTTCGACTCCAGAATCGCGAAATATTCTTTTTTCGCGAGGTGCTACCATACACAACATTTCCAATTATGCTTATGGTCTTGAAAAACGATATGATTATTATAAAAATGGCTTAACCGAGTTAGGACATTTATTAGAAAGTAAAATCATTACGCCACCTAATGTTTCGATAATTGGAGAATTAAATACAAGAACGGTCGTTAAAGCGCTTTGGTTATTGCGTGAAAATAAAACGTATGGGAAAAAATTAATTATGCAGATTAATAAAGAATGAAAACAATACCTAGAAGAATAGTTACAGGAATTAAAAATGGAAAATCAATTATAGAACAAGATGCAATAGTAAGCAATGTTTCAGAGCATTTCCCAGGATTGATTATTTCAGATATTTGGTCAACAGATAGTACGCCCGCAAAATTCGAAGAAAATAGAATAGAAAATACTGCTTTTCCAAACACGCCAAAAAATGGAAGTTATTTCCGTTATGTACAAATTCCACCAGATAAAGATTTAGGAATTGTCGCGACAGAAGGACAGCTGCATCCTTTAATGCATCAGACTGATACTTTGGATTATATCATTATTATTTCTGGAGAAATTTATCTGATTGTTGATGAAGAAGAAACTTTGTTGAAAGCTGGAGACATTGTAATTCAGCGTGGGACAAACCACGCATGGAGTAATCGTTCTGATTTGCCTTGCATTCAATTAGCTATTTTATTGGATGCTAAGAATGATTAAATTAAGTTGCAAACGATATAGTAGTCTATTAGATTGATAGGAAAATAAAAGTTTTAATGATTTTTGCATTAAAATTGAAAATAACTGCTTAAATTTGCAACCGCAATGAGGAAAAACGACCAGAATATGAAGAATTATTATAACAGCGCTATAATGTGCTGTGTTGTTGTAATGCAATTCATTGATCTGGCTTCTATATAAAACTATATTATTTATCTCAAAAAGCCTTTCATGAATATTTGAAAGGCTTTTTGTTTTAATCTTGATTACGAAATGATTGAATTAAAAAATGTAACCAAAACTTTTCATCAGAAAGACAGAATTGTTACGGCTTTGTCTGATGTCTCGCTGCGAGTTCCGCAAGGAAAAGTTTTTGGTGTAATCGGAACTTCGGGTGCAGGAAAAAGTACTTTAATCCGCTGTGTGAATTTGTTGGAAAGACCAACTTCAGGAGAAATTATTGTAGATGGAAAAGCCTTGATGCAATTATCAAATGCAGAATTGGCGATAGAAAGAAGACAAATCGGGATGATTTTTCAGCATTTCAATTTACTTTCTTCGAGAACGGTATTCGAAAATGTTGCTTTTCCTTTAGAATTGGCTGGAACTCCAAAAGCTGAAATTAAAACGAGAGTTTTAGAATTATTGCAATTGGTTGGTTTGGCTGAAAAAGCAAACGATTATCCAGCAAGTCTTTCTGGAGGTCAAAAACAAAGAGTGGCAATTGCGAGAACTTTGGCAAATAATCCGAAAGTTTTATTGTGTGATGAAGCGACAAGCGCTTTAGATCCAGCAACTACACGTTCGATTTTGAATTTACTGAAAGACATTAACAAGCGATTAAATATCACTGTTTTATTGATAACGCACCAAATGGAAGTCGTAAAATCGATTTGTGATGAAGTTGCTGTTATCAGCCACGGAAAATTGATTGAACAGGGAAGTGTTGGCGACATTTTCGCAGATCCGAAACAAGAATTGACGAGAGAATTTATTTCTTCTTCTTTACACATTGAAATTCCGTCTGTTTATCAAGAAAGATTACAGAACAATGATAATGGAAATCTGAATCCATTATTGAAATTGGAAATGACTGGGAAATCGGTTAACGAACCTGTTATTTCAGAAGTTTCTAGACTTTTTGATACTGATTTCAAAATTGTAAGTGCACAAATGGATCAGGCGGGCGAAGTAAATTTTGGTGTAATGCTGATTGAACTTTCGGGAAAACGCGAAAATTATGATGCTGCAATTCAATATTTTAATTCAAAACATATTAAAACAGAAATTATAGGTTATGTCTGATTCTCTTATAGATTTATTGTTAAAAGGAACATGGGAAACCATTGTGATGACTTTTGTATCGGGCTTTTTTGGTTTTTTACTAGGCTTGCCAACAGGAATTTTACTTTTTCTGACTCGTAAAAATCAAATTTTAGAACAGCCAGTTTTAAACCGAATTTTATCGGTTTTGGTAAACGTTTTTCGTTCTATTCCATTCATTATTTTAATCGTTTGGATGATTCCGTTTACTCGTGCTCTAGTTGGAACTTCAATTGGCGTTAGTGCGGCTTTAGTACCGTTAAGTATTGGTGCAGCGCCTTTTATTGCTCGTTTGGTAGAAAATAGTTTATTAAGCCTTCCATCGGGTTTAATAGAAGCAGCGAGAGCTTTGGGCGCAACTCCTTTTCAGATTGTGTATAAAGTTTTGCTTCCAGAAGCGTTGCCTTCTTTAATAAATGCGGCTTCGATTACTTTAATTACGCTTGTAGGTTATTCTGCAATGGGCGGTGCCGTTGGAGCTGGCGGATTAGGGCAAGTAGGTTATCAATACGGATATATTGGTTATGATGCCGTTACGATGAATTCTGTTTTAGGTTTACTGGTTGTTTTGGTATTCCTGATTCAATTCGCAGGTGACAAATTATCAAAACGATTCGATCATAGATAATCATCAATTAACAATTTATAATTAACAATTTACAATTACAAAAATGAAACGAAATATTTTAAAAACTGCTGGAGTTTTGGCTTTGGCACTTGTTTTATCAAACTGTGGAAATGATAAAAAAAATGATCCACATTTTATTAAAGTTGGAGTGGCTGCTGGTCCAGAATTAAAAGTAGCAGAAGCAGCTAAAAAAGTGGCTAAAGAAAAATTCGGATTAGAAGTAGAATTGGTATCATTCAACGATTATGTAATTCCGAACGAAGCTTTAAGTCAAGGTGATATCGATGCAAATGCTTTTCAGCACAAACCTTACATGGAGGAACAATCGAAACAGCGAGGCTATAAATTGGCAATTATCGGAAAAACATTTGTTTACCCAATTGCTGCTTATTCTAAAAAAATAAAAAACCTTTCTGAATTGAAAAACGAAAGCACGATTATTATTCCAAATGATCCAACAAACGGAGGACGTTCTCTATTGCTTTTACAGAAAAATGGTTTATTGAAATTGAAAAATGGAGTAGGTTTATTGCCAAAAGTAACGGATATAGTGAGTAATCCTAAAAACTTAAAAATATTAGAATTAGAAGCGCCTCAGTTACCGAGAGCTTTAGATGATCAAAATGTTTCGATCGCGATTATCAATAATACATTTGCTTCTCAGGCTGGATTAGTGCCTTCTCGTGACGCTTTATTTGTTGAAGATAAAGAATCTCCTTATGTGAATTTGGTTGTGAGCCGAGAAGACAATAAAAATGAAGAAAAAGTAAAACAATTTCTGCAAGCGTTTCAATCTCCAGAGGTTGAGCAAGCTGCTATCCGCGAGTTTAAGGGCGGAGCAGTTAAAGGCTGGTAAAATTTGATTATTCTATATAAAAAAAGCAGGGAAATTATCCCTGCTTTTTTGTTAGGTGATATACTCTTTTGTGATAATTACAAGAAGCATCGTAATAAAATAAAGTAGAGTTGCTACAAGAGCAAAAATAATATGGGCAAAGAATAACTGAATATAAAAACCCAAATAATCAATTGGGGTCTGATAATGGGTTATTTTAAATAGAAACATCCAGCTGATTATACCTATTACACCGCTGATAATTCCCAAAATGAGAGCACTTAGCAGTGAAATTGATAGTATATTCCTTACCCATACTACATGATATCCTACAACAAACAAGAATCCAATTAGATAATGAAACAGCCATCCCAGTTTCCGTTTAGAACCTGGTGAGAGATCGACTTCTAATTCTGTAAACACAGTACACAAAAGAACGGGCTCTTTGTATAATTTTAGAAATTTTTTGGAGACAAAATAACTAAACCAAGTCATAGCCGATGTTGCTCCTATTGAAATTAAAACTAATTGTACTACTAGATATGGGTCCATTACAAAATATTTTTAATCCTATCAAAGTTACTATAAAAATGTAATATAATACTTATAATTAAATATTTTTTAGTTATAGAATTATAAGAAAGTTAAGATTTTGTGTATAATTTGTTGCCCAATATCTCTCTTTATTAAAAATGCAATTTTTATCTGTTTTATTAATGATTTAGCGTAATGATTTCTAAACATTTACTTAAAATGTCAACGGCTTTTTCCATTTCTTCTTTTTCTAAATGTCCAAAACCTAGACGTGTTGCAGTTAGATTTTTGGTTTGATACAAAATGGTTTTTGGCAGAAATAAATCATGTGCAGCACATTCTTTCTGAAATTGAATAAGATTGAAATTATCCAGCCATTCTACCCAAATTGCTAATCCGCGAGGAGGTGTTTTAAATTTAATTTTGTCTTTTAATTTTTCATTCAAAAGCGAGGCAAAGTAATCGCGGCGTTCTTTGTAGATTTTTTTATTTTTTTTAGAAAGACGATGCACTTCGCCTTCTGTAATCCATTCGGTTAAAACTTGTTCTTTTAAGACATCAATACTAGGTTCGAGTATGTTTTGATGTTTTTCTAATTCTTTGATAAATTCAGATGGAGCGGCTACAAAACCATAACTGAATCCCGACGGAAGCGATTTCCCAAAAGATCCGATATAAACCACTTTCTGATTCGAATCAAAAGCGGCTAATGGCAAAACGGGATTGTTATCATAATGAAAATCAAAATCGTAATCATCTTCCAGAATAATAAATCCGAATTGATTGGCTAATTCTAGAACCTCCATTCTTTTTTTAGCGCTAAGCGAATTGGTTGTTGGATAATGATAATTGGAAGTAAGATACAACACTCTGATTTCTGAAGTTTCGCAGATTTCTTTCAGCTGTTTGGTATCAATTCCATCTTCATGTGCTTGAATAGGAATAATTTGTGCTCCCGTATTGGTTAAAGTCATATTTGACATATAATAACCCGGAGAAGCTACAGCAACTTTATCACCTGGATTAATAAGCACTTTTGTAGCCAGATATAAACTTATTTCGTGACTGCTGGTTGTGAGTAAATTTGAAGTCGAAATACGAATTCCGCGGGTCAGATTCAGATAATTAGAAAAATGAGTTTTAAAATTCGAATGCGAACGAAGCTGAATCTGTTCGTAGGTTTTAGAACTTTTTCTTCTTTTAAGTTTCGAAACATATAATCTTGCCAAAACATCGGTCTGAACCAATCTCCAATCGGGCATTCCATCATTAAATTGATAGGGCAAATTGCTAGTTTCGATTGGATTTTCTAGAATAGTAGATTTTTGAAAGGTAAAACCAGTATTAATTTGGGATGTATTTTGCTCTTTGGAAAGCGGAAAATCTGCTTTGCTTTTTTGTTGCGATAAAATAAAAGTTCCTTTATTAGGAAGCGTTTCAATCCAACCTTGGGCTTCTAAATCCTGAAATGCTTTAATTAGCGTATTTCGATTAACATCTAAAACTTTGCACAATATTCGTGTACCAGGAAGCTTTGTTCCTTCTGGAAGAAATCCTGTTTGGATGGCTTTTATAAACTCAAAAACAATCTGCAGATAAATTGCGGTATTTTGTTCTGGTTTTAAATGAATAAAACTTCTAAAAGGAATTTCAACCGGACTATCCATAATTATAAAACTGGTATACTTTGTTAGTACGGCAAGGTAGTACTTTTGCCAAAAAAAATAGTAAACCAAAATGAAAAAAATCTATTTTGCTGTCTTTACAGTAATTTGTACCAATTTTTACGCACAAACCAAAAAGGATTCCATAAACCAAATGGACGAGGTTGTAATTAATGAAGGTCGTTTTAATACGCCAATTTCAAAACAAAATAGAAATGTATATGTTATTTCTAGCGAAACCATAAAAAAACTGCCAGGAAGAACGCTTCAAGAAGTTTTACAATATGCAAATGGAGTAGATATTAGACAAAGAGGTCCGTTTGGAACTCAAGCGGATATTAGTGTCGATGGAGGAAGTTTTGAGCAAACTGTTGTTCTTTTAAACGGCGCAAAAGTAATCGATTCTCAAACAGCGCATAATATGTTGAATTTGCCTCTTCCGGTTGAAGTTATTGAAAGAATTGAAATCGTACGTGGACCGGCTGCAAGAATCTACGGAATTAACAGTTTGACTGGAGCAATTAATATTATCACCAAAAAACCAACTGATTCTGGATTTTTAGTTAGCACTTATGCAGGTTCTAATTTTGAAAAAGATACGCAAGATACTGGCGATACCTTTTATGGAATGGGCGTTCAGGCAGGAGCTGTTTTGGGTAAAGAAAAACAACAGCATTTGATTTTTGCTTCACACGATAAAAGCAACGGATACCGTTACAATACAGCATTCGAAAACAATAAAATTTTCTATCAAGGAAATGTACAAATCAATGATTCTAACGAAATTTTAGGTTCTGCTGGTTACATCAATAACGGATTTGGTGCGAACGGATTTTATGCAGCGCCTGGCGATAGAAATTCTACTGAAATTGTGCAAACTACTTTCGCTAATATTCAATCGAAACATTCGATTACAGATAGTTGGAAAATTATGCCGAGAGTGACTTATAGATATAATTACGATGATTATCGTTACCTTGGAAATTCTAATTTGGCAGTTGGAAGAAGTCAGCATTATACCAATTCAATTGCAGCAGAATTAAATTCAACTGTAAAATTGTCTAAAGGTGAAATTGGTTTTGGAGCTGAATTTAGAAATGAAAATATCCATTCTTCGAATATTGGAGATCATGACCGCGATAATGTTGGTGTATATGCAGAATACAGAACAAGTTTCTTCGAAAAATTAGACATTAATTTAGGAACTTATCTGAACTATAATTCTGATTATAAATGGCAGGTTTACCCAGGAATTGATGCAAGTTATGCTATTACAGATGCCTTTAAAATTATAGGAAATGTTGGAACAAGCCAAAGAATTCCATCGTTTACAGATTTGTATTTGAAACAAACAGGAAACATCGGAAATGCTGATTTAGATTCAGAAAATGCTTTCCAAAGCGAAATTGGATTTAAATACAATAAAAAAGCTTTGAGCTTAAATGCTAATTATTTCTACAGAAAAATTGACAATTATATCGACTGGATGCGTAACGCGACAACGGTGCCTTGGCAAAGTCAGAACACAGGAGATTTAAATACAAACGGATTTAATTTACGAGGAACTTATAGATTCGATTTCTCTAAAGATTCAAGATTGAATATTCTTTTAGGATACACTTATTTAGATTCAGAATTTAAAAGCGCTCGTACAGAAATCTATTCAAAATATGCCATTTCTTCTCTAAAACATCAGATTACAAATACGATCGATTATCAGTTTAAAGACTTTTCTATCTTATTTGCAACACGTTTTAACGAAAGAATTACGGGACCTTCTTATTGGGTAAATGATTTTAGAGTAAGTCAGAACATTCATAAATTTACGATCTTTTTAGATGCTCAAAATATATTTAATGCGACTTATTATGAAGTTGGAGCAGTGCCATTGCCTTCAAGATGGTTTACTTTAGGAGTAAAACTGGTTACTTTTTAATTCTAAATTTTACACAGAATAATAATCTTAAAAGGGAAGATTCTACGGAATCTTCCCTTTTTTATTATAACAACTTGATTTGAAACGGCTTTATAGTTTTTATTCCTAATTTTTATAGGATTGCCAGTATTGTTTTATGTAAGAAATAGTAAAAAAGCTATAAGCCTAACCGTTTTATAAATAGTTACTTAGCTTAAATGAAATTCAAATAAATTTTAGTAATCGAAAAACGAATTATTATGAAGGCAATAAAAGGAATCCTAATTCTGATTTTAATTTTTCTTTCAGGATTATTTTTCTCCTGTAAAAACAATCAGGACGGATATAGTGACGAAATAGAGACAGTTATCTCACCTATGGATAGCAAATTAAATAAAGCTGAAGAAAAAACAGATAGTTTAAAAAGCGAAGAACATATTTCTACCAATATTGAAACCACACAAAAAAACGGTTCCGAAAGCTCGGCAGGAACTGGAAGCGGACCCGGAGAAAGTTCGCAAGACGGTGCAACTTATACCACTTCTACAGGTGTTCAAAAAGATAGTTTGAGACCAGAACAAAAAGTGCCGAAAAAGAATAAATAGGACATAAATAGTATTTTAAAAGCAATTTATAAGGTTTGATTTCTATAAATGCCAGTCAAAATTCTGTAATTGAATTATCTCATGATGTTTTATTTTTATGAATATTAATAACAAATATCAATTAAAAATAAATATTTATGAAAAGGCTATTAAATACTAAGATTATATTCTTATTTCTTTTAGCTGGATTAGCATTTTCTTGTAAAAAAAACGAAAATAAACCAGCTGATTCTACATATGATTCTATTCAAAATACAATTGATACAGTTGGACCAGAAGTAGATACACTTATGGGGGACACTATCGACGAAGTAGCAATTGACACAATCGAGGTCAAGAAAGATGCTGTAAATAAGAAGTAATTTTAAAGAATTATAAAAATTGAAAAAAGCTAAATCTAATTAGATTTGGCTTTTTTAATTCTATAAACGAAAAGCAATTACGAGATTCCATAAAATAAAAAAACAATTGAAAGGCTTTTTCTCTATATTTGAGTAAGCTATTTAACATTCTAATATTTTTTGATATTAAATATTTTGGACAGCATTAAAAATTGTTTTTGTTTTAATTGAATGTATTCTTCGCATACAAGTAATTAATAATTAAAATTTTAAAAAGTAAAACAGCTTTTCTTATATGTTGAAATACCAATGGAGCTACTAAATAATCTAAATCTTTTTGAAACTGTCTTTAATGCTGCACCTAATGGTATTGCAGTTTTAAAGCCTTTATACAATAGTAAAAACAGCATACAAGATTTTTCTATATTACTGCTAAACTCCGCTATGATTAGTTGGGTTAAAGATGCTAATTATAAAAACAAAAAATACAGCGAAGTTTTTCCATGGATCAAAAAAGATATTTTGGAGAAACTTATTGAAACCGTAGAAACAGGCACTTCTTTCCATTATGAACAATGGCATGAAATTGATGAAACAAAAAAGTGGTTTCTCTATACTGCTGTCAAACAAGATGATTTGCTGGTACTTACAACAGAAGACATCACAGAAAAAAAACAAGCTGAAACGGCTTTGAATAATGCCCTGACAGTTGCCGAAAAACAAAAAAGACTTTATGATTCTATTATAAATACAACTCCAGATTTGGTGTATGTATTTGATCTCGATTATATTTTTACTTATGCCAATAAAGCGTTATTAAACATGTGGGGTAAATCTGCAGAAGATGCAATTGGCAAAGGGTTAAGAGAAAATGGTTATGAAGAATGGCACGCCGAAATGCACGAAAGAGAAATTGACGAAGTGGTTTCTACCAAAAAATCAATTAGAGGAACGGTATCTTTTCCGCATGCAGAATTAGGGCGCCGTATTTACGATTATATTTTTGCGCCTGTTTTTAACGAAAAAGGAGATGTTGAAGCTATTGCAGGAACAACACGAGACATAACGGAGATCAAACAAGCCGAAGGGAAATTGCAATTAAGCGAAAGCCGTTTTCGTAAAATGATTCATCAGACTCCAGCGCCAACTTTAATTCTTAAAGGTGATGATTTAGTTATTGAACAGATTAACAATCATATGCTACAGATGATTGGCCGCGGAGAAGAAATTATCGGTATGCGATTAATTGATGTACTGCCAGAATTAGAAGGGCAATATGTTTGGGAACAAGTTCTCAACGTCTACAATAAAGGAATTCCGTTTGATCAAAGCGAAGTTTTGGTTCCGCACAATCGTACAGGAGAATTAAAAAACTACTATTATAATTTGGCATATCGTCCGCTTCTTGAAGAAGGACAGATAACAGGAATGATTCAGGTAGCTGTTGAAGTTACAGAACAAGTTGTTGCACGCCAAAAAATGGAAGAAAGTGAAAACCGTTTCAGAGCTTTGGTAAATGCATCTTCTGATTTGGTTTACCGTATGGATTCTGATTGGATGATTATGCATGATTTGGAAGGAGCGGGAGCGCTATCTAACTCCAAAGAACCAGTTGTCAATTGGCTAGATAAATTTATCCATGCTAACGACTTGCAAAGAGCGGTTAATCTTATTTCTCAATCTATAATTGATAAAAGCATCTTTGAGATGGAACATAGAGTAACAAATCCAGATGGTTCTATCGGTTGGGTTTTTTCGAGAGTAGTTCCGATTTTAGATGAAAATGATAAAATAGTAGAATGGTTTGGTACAGCAAGTGATATTACTTCGCAAAAAGAACTTCAAGAAGTAATTAAAGAAAGTGAGGAGAAATTTCGTCAGCTCGCAGATCTTGTTCCTCAAATTATTTGGACAGCAAGACCGGATGGTTTTATAGATTATTATAATAGCCGTTGGTACGAATATACCGGTTTAAACGAAGATATATTTGGCGATTCTAGTTGGGTTCCTGTCGTGCATCCGAATGATGTGGATTTGGTTAAGGAATTTTGGTATTACAGTGTTGAAAACGGAAATGCGTATCAGCTTGAATTTCGTATAAAAAATATTTATACAAACGAATATAGGTGGTTTTTAAGTAAAGCCGTTCCAATAAAAGATAAATCGGGTGTCATTACGAATTGGTTCGGAACATGCACTGATATTCATGAACAAAAATCTACTACTGAAAAGTTAGAAATTTTGGTAGCAGATCGTACCAAGGAATTACAACGTTCTAATGATGATTTACAGCAATTTGCTCATGTTGCGTCGCATGATTTGAAAGAACCTGTGAGAAAAATCAAAACCTTTGTTAGTCGTTTAGAAGATCATTTGGAAGGAAAATTAGACGAATCTTCAACAAGATTTATTGAAAGAATTCATGTCGCTGCAGATAGAATGTTTAATATGATTGATGGCGTTTTGGCTTATTCTAAAATTAATGCCGATTCGCAAAAAACGACTTTAGTTGACTTAAACGAAATTATAAGAAATATTGAAACCGATTTAGAAATTGCACTGCAAAAATCAAACGGAAAAATTCTTTATCAGAATTTGCCTAAATTGGAGGGAGCTTCTGTATTGCTTTATCAATTATTTTATAATCTTATCAATAATTCGATTAAATTTGCTCAAGAAACAATACCACCAGTAATTACGATATCGGCTGAAATAATAAATGAGCAGGACAAAAAAATGGCTCGAATTAATTTAGAAGATAATGGAATTGGTTTTGCTTCCAATCAGACGAATCATATTTTTGAAACCTTCACACGCTTAAATCCAAAGGATCGTTATGAAGGAACCGGTTTAGGACTTTCGCTTTGTAAAAAAATAGCGGAGCGTCACGGCGGAAGTATAAGCGCTTCTGGAATACCAAATCAAGGTGCTATATTTATAATAAAGTTGCCATTAGAACAAAAGGAGAATGACATTTAATATGGAGAAAAGGATAATTTTGCTTGCCGACGATGATATGGATGACACAGAAATGTTCTGCGAAGCATTGGCAGATATTGATGAAGATATTGTATGCCATTGCGCAGAAAATGGAAGTGAAGCTTTAAAGATTCTTAACAATCTTGACGAAAAGCCAGGAGTTATCTTTTTAGATTTAAATATGCCAATTATGAATGGCTGGGAATGTCTTAAAGAGTTAAAATCAGATCAGCGTTATAAAGATATTCCAGTGATTATGATTTCTACTTCTTCTCATAAAAACGATATGGATAATGCGACAAGTTTAGGTGCCGTCTGTTATTTTATAAAACCGAATAATTTTAAGGATTTAAAGCAGGTACTGAAAATTATAACATCTAATTTAGGAAACATTAAAGAAGCTATTGCAACATTGCAAACAAGTGGATTACAGCATATTTTTGTTTGTCAGGAAAGCAATTTGTAGTGCGAAAAGTATAAAATAAAAAAAGTCTTGAAAGCGATTGGTTTTCAAGACTTTTTTATTGTTTAGAAGTAAAGAATATGGATTTAAAACCGATTCTTAAATGCTGTAAGATTTGTTTCTGCTACAATAAACTTTAGCATTGTTTTTATTAAATACAAATACGCCCAAATAGTGAAATACAATCCCTACTGCCCAAGCTGGTGTAGACCAAAGTGGCCAAGGGTACGTAGTATCAGTTAAATACCAAACAATAAATACGATTGGGGTTGCCAATAAAAATACAAGTAGATGAATTTTGAATCCTAATTTTGGATTTTTGTTTGCTTTTGTTTCGGTGTTGAAAGTAGTTTTCATGATTATAAAATTTTAAATTATTGGTAATAGTTTTTTTAAAAATTAGATGCTATAAATAATTGGTTTTCAATATATTTACATGACAAATGTAGCCCCGTAATTTTACAGATGCCGTTGACTTTGGTTAAGAACATGTTTTTATTATTCTAAGAAAAAAATATGACGAATAATTGAATCTAATTTTAAACGATTTATTTCTCTAAACAGTAATATTATGGATGCGCTCAAAAACGTGATTACATCAATTGTCCCAATGTCTGATGAGGAGTATAGCTTGATGCTTCCGATTATTAATAAGATTGAAGTAAAAAAAGACAAGGATCTTTTATTGCAAGGAGAAATTTGCCGCCACATTTATTTTATAGAAAGTGGTTTTTTCAGGATGTTTTATGTTGATTTTAGAGGAAATGAAATCAATAGCAGATTTGTAAAATCGAATGATTTTCTGGTTGATTTTGCTAGTTTTATTACGCAAAAAAATGCACATTATAGCTGTAGAGCGATGGAAGATTCGACAGTAATTTCGCTAGAATATGAGAAAGTGGAAGCTTTGTATAATTGCTGTCCGAATTGGTCAAAATTTGGAAGACTAATTGCCGAATCTGCATACCTCATAATCATTGAAAGGCAAGAAATGCTTCATTTTCAAACTCCAGAAGAGCGTTATAAAACAATTCTAAAAAAAGAGCCTTATCTTTTTCAAATGGTATCGCAGAATCAGCTTTCGTCTTATATTGGTATTAAGCCAGAATCTCTTAGCAGACTTCGTAAAAGAATGATTGGGAAGTAAAAATTAAGCGATTTGTAATTCCTGATAGGTTTTCCAATCGGTATAACCATGGTTTCCTAAACCGTAGTGTAAGTTTCTGTCTGGCGGTGTCAATTCCCAATTGTTTTCTAAACGTTCCACTAAATCAGGATTAGAAATAAAAGGTTCGCCAAAACCTGCAATATCAATAGTTCCTGCCTTAATTAGTTGTTCCGCTTTTTCTCTGTTCATACTTCCGGCTAAAATAATTATACCATCATACCAAGTACGGAATCTTTCTAAAAATCCATCAGGCAATGCGTGGCTTCCTTTAGATTGCTGATCCATTAAATGCAAATAAGCCAGATTTCTTTTCGTTAATTCTTGTGCTAAATATTGGTAAGTTGCTTCAATTTCATCATAATGAGGCAAATCTCCCAAACCTCCGTAAGGTGTTAGTCTGATTGCTGTTTTTTCAGCACCAACAGTTTCAATAACAGCGTCAATTGCTTCCAATAAAAAGCGTGCTCTGTTTTCGATAGAACCTCCATATTCATCAGAACGATTATTCACAAAAGGATTTAAAAATTGTTCAATCAAATAACCGTTAGCTCCGTGAAGTTCAACGCCATCAAAACCTGCATCGATTGCATTTTTTGCAGCAGTTACAAAGTCTTTTACAATTTGTTTTACTTCAAGAGTCGAAAGCGCTCTTGGTTTAGAAGAAAGTACCGGACCTTCTTTTCCATTTTCGTCATAACCCCAAGCAAAAGAAGTTGCTGCCTGAATATCTGACGGACCAACCGGCGCAATTCCGTTTGGCTGATTTGAAGTGTGAGAAACGCGCCCAACATGCCACAATTGTGTAAAAATGGTGCTTTCTTTTTCGTGAACCGCTTTTGTTACTTTTTTCCAGCCTTCAATTTGTTCGTTTGTATATAAACCAGGAATGTAAAGAACGCCTTTTGCAGTGTCAGAAATAGCAGTTCCTTCGGTAATAATTAATCCCGCTCCAGAACGCTGTGCGTAATACAAAGCATTATCGCTATTCGGAATTCCATCTGCATTTCTTGCTCTTGTCATTGGAGCCATTGAAATACGGTTTTTTAGTTCTAAAGAACCAAGTTTAACTGGTTTAAAAATTGTTGATTTCATTGTTTTAATGTCTTTAAGTTTTTGAAACAACGGAAGATAAAATTGACCTTCCGTTGTTTTTTTATTCTATGAAAATTATTTTTTAGCTAACCAGCTTTCTACAGCTTTAGAAAAATCAGCTACATCAATTGGGTGTCTGCTAGTAATAATGTTTGCATCGACTACCACAGGTTGGTCAGAAACAATTCCGCCAGCATTTTTTAAATCAATTTGAATGTTCCAATATCCTGTAAGTTTTCTTCCTTTTAAGATATCAGCTGAAGCTAAAACAACTGGCGCGTGACATATAGCGGCAATCAGTTTTCCTGATTTATTAAAATCTTTGATAAATTTAATTACATCTTTGTCGTAACGAAGATTGTCTGGATTCCACGCTCCACCAGGAATAAATACTGCATCATAATCGCTTACTTTAATTTGATCTGCAGTTCGGTCAAATTTAATCCATCCAACAGGCTGTAAATACTGAATTGCCATAATATGAGTTTTTGCCATTTCTGGAGTGCTCAATCCGTATCTAGCGGGAGCAGGATTAAATTTTGGAGCAATAATGTCAACCTGAGCACCAAGTTCTCTAAAGTACCAAACTGGGCCAGTAAGTTCAATTTCTTCAAAACCGTCTGCAGCCAGTACAGCGATTTTTTTACCTTTTAATATTGTTTTGTCTTTTACCGGAGTAAAAAAGAAGTCTCTTAAAGCTTCATTTCCAGGCGCATTTAATAACTGCGAAACTGGCATTACAGATACGTGTGAAGGAGTTGCTAATTGATTCATAACATTCAATTCGTGACTTGCTTGAGCATTAATAGCTGTTGTTCCAAATAAACTTGCTGCGATAATTGGTTTTAAATTTTTCATGATTTCTAATTTTTAAAAATGTTGATAATTGTTTTTTTATTAATTTATTTTTTAAGATTATTCTCTTGTTAGTGGCGCAAATTCGATCAGATTATGCAATCCGTTTTGAAAAGGCGGTTTTTTGATGCTTGTTTCTAAATACTCGATTACGGGTTTAATAGGAGGAAAGTTGAGATGATATTGAAAAGCGTCGTTGCTTCTGAATTTTTCGTAAGTCACAAATTGCGTTTCATCTCCATCAATTTCAGAAAGTTGATACGTTACTACTCCAGGTTCGCTTCTAAATTGAGGCATCGCAATATGGTATGTATCTTTAAAATTCTGTTCTGTACCTTTTTTTGCATCAACAAATAACATAATAACAAGCTGATTGTCTTCTGTTTTTGCTGTTTTGCGCCACTGTTCTTTCGTCAATGGTTCAAGATCTTTTAGATAATAGATTTTAGAAGGTTTTAGAAGAGATTTTGGTAATTTGCTTTTACTGAATTCATCGAATTGTTTTTTGTCGCTCCATCTTTCAATAAGCCATAACACATTAGGTTTTTCTTGTTCGTAAAATGCTTCTGCCATAATATTGTCTTTAGAAGCAATAGATTGTTGTACATAATCTTTCAATGTTTTTTGGAATGAAGACAATTGATCGTCTTTCACTTCGTACATCGTCATTTTGGAAACTGCTTCAGTCAGCACTTTTGTTTTCACTTTTATGCCGTTTTGAGCTTTTACATTATTTATCGCTAAAAGAAAAACTGATGCTGCGATGGTAAGTCCTTTTTGGGCAATTGATTTATAAGCTTTTGTTTTCATGATTTTTGATTTTAAATGAATCTATTTGTTTTCTAAAATTTTGTAATCTGTAATTAGCTTTATATCTGAGACAAAGTTCCTCCATATCTAGAACCTGGAGGTTGAGCCAACTCACTTTAAAAGTGTGATTTGAATCACAGTTTTGCGGTAAGCCTTTTAAAATCATAAGATTTAGCACTTTTAGAATACCAATAATATTTTATTACAAGGCAAAATTATATTTGTAAGTCATTAAAAATCATTGACTTTGGTTAAGAAAGTTTTTTTCTTCTAAAAATTAAAGCATAAAAAAAGCGTGATGTAGAATCACGCTTGAAGTCTTTTATTGGAGTTTTTAAGTGTTAGAATAAAGTCGACTGAGAGTTTCTCGACTAACGCCTAAATATTCTGCGATATATTTTTTAGGTATTTTTTGCATAATGTTCGGATAGAGATTGGCAAATTCTTCATATCGTTTTTTGGGATTGTTAGAAAGAAGTGAAATAATTCTTCTTTGTTGTGCAGAATAACCACTTGTTAACTTCATTCTAAAAAAATGCTCCATTTTATGCATTTCCGAAGCCAATTGTTCTCTTCCAGAAAGTGTCAGGCATAAAACTTCTGCGTCATCCATGCAAACAATATTGATATTAGATTCTGTTTGATTGAAAAAAGCATTGTAATCTGAGAGCCACCAGTTTTCAAGTGCAAATTGCACAATATGTTCTTTTCCGTCTTTATCAATATGGAAAGCACGAAAAATGCCTTTTACAATCCAATATTCGGAAGTTACTTTGTCGCCATCTTGGAGTAGATATTGGTGTTTTTTTACCTTTTTCTCTTTGAAAAATGTTTTGATATACTCAAATTCTTCATCTGTTACGGCCGTAATTTGTTCAATATGTTTTCGCAGTTCTTCCATAAAAGTAAATTTAAGCAAAGTTTTGTTTCTGTAAGATGATTTAATGTTCTCTATGATTATAAATTGTTTCATTTTGTAACATTCTACAAACCTTACCGCTTTATTAAGAAATAAACAGTTGTATTTTCCTTATTTTTGTAGCATATAATTTGACAGATGAAACGTTCAGGTACAGCAGATCTTCCTTTACATTATGGACATGTTCCGATGTGGCTTGCTGAACGAATGTCAAAATTAGGTTTTGCTATTGTAGAAACCATTGCTTTAGAATTTTCTACTTCCGAAGTTATCAGTAAGTTGAGCAATCCTTTTTGGTTTCAAAGTTTTGGAGCTGTTATGGGAATGGACTGGCATTCGTCTGGAATTACAACTTCTGTATTGGGAGCGTTGAAAAGATCGGTCAATCCGCATTCTAAAGAACTTGGAATTTATATCTGCGGAGGAAAAGGAAAACACTCTATGCTTACGCCACAAGAACTTCTTTTAGTAGGCGAAAAAACAGGCCTTGACGGAAATAATTTAGCCAATTGCAGCAGACTTACGGCAAAAGTAGACAATACAGCCATTCAAGACGGATTTCAATTGTATCAGCATAATTTTATTGTTGATAATAAAGGACAATGGGCGGTTATTCAGCAAGGAATGAATCCGAATTCGAATACCGCAAGAAGATACCATTGGCATTCGCAAGATTTGAAATCTTTTATAAATGAGCCGCACACTTTTATTTATGGAGAAAATCAGGGAAATATATTGAATCTTACTGCTGACGCTGCTACAAAATCTAGAGAAGGAATTTTAGAATTAGTAAAAGAAGAACCAGCAAAAATTATAAAAGAAATGCAGCATCTTTCTATGCCAGCGCATCATGATGTGAGAATGGAAGATGTGAATATGAAAAGGCTTGGCGCAATGCTCTGGGCAACGCACGATAATAAACCAGAAGATTTTGAAGAATTATTGCTTTTAAAAGGAATGGGGCCAAGAGCTTTGCAATCTTTAGCTTTAGTTAGCGAAATAATCTACGGAACACCAACACGATTTGAAGATCCTGCTCGTTTTTCTTTCGCTCATGGCGGAAAAGATGGACATCCGTTTCCTGTTCCAGTTAAAATTTATGATGAAACTATCGATACTTTGCAAAGAGCTATAAGTCGGGCAAAGATTGGGAATAGCGATAAACTAAGTGCGATTCAGAAACTATCTGAAATTTCAAGAAAAGCTGAAGAAAGTTTTACGCCCAATACTAATTTTGATGCTTTGATTCAAAGGGAAAGAGAGAATTCTCATCTCTACGGTGGCAGAACCGTTTTTGATGATGTAAAACCAAAAAAGAACAAACCAAGCAGTCCCAATAATCAATTGGAACTGTTTTAAAAAATACAATTTTACTATCAATTTGCTTTTGCAATGATTTAATGAAAACCCAATAATGTCACAAAACGAAAAATCAATTTACACGCTTCAATTTATTTTACTTTGCTTAAGTTCTCTGCTGTTTTCTTCTAGTTTTAACATGATGATTCCAGAACTTCCAAATTATTTAAGCAGTCTCGGAGGTGCAGAATACAAAGGCTTAATCATATCTTTATTTACATTGACGGCGGCAATTTCAAGGCCTTTTAGCGGAAAATTGACAGATAAATGGGGACGCGTTCCTGTTATGGCAATTGGCTCTTCGGTTTGTGTAATCTGCGGATTTCTGTATCCGATTTTAAGTTCGGTTTCTGGATTTCTATTGCTTCGTTTGGTTCATGGTTTTTCTACAGGATTTAAACCTACATCAACATCTGCTTATGTGGCTGATATCATTCCGCAGAAAAGATGGGGAGAAGCACTAGGAATGCACGGATTATGTTTTGGAATCGGTGGCGCGCTCGGACCTGCATTAGGAAGTATGATTGTTAATGCTTTCGGAATGAATGTGATGTTTTACAGTTCTTCATTTCTTGCTTTTCTATCGATTATTATTGTTTTTAATATGAAAGAAACGCTTACGACGAAAGTGAAACTCAACAAATCGATGTTTTACATTGGGCGAAAAGATATTGTGGACAAAAATGTGTTTCCGGCAGGGATTATTACTTTTCTCTCTTACACGGCATTTGGACTTATTTTGACTTTAATTCCAGATTGGAGTGAGCATTTGGGGGCGACTAATAAAGGAATCTTTTTTACGGCATTTACAGTCGCTTCGGTTTTGGTTCGTTTTGGTGCAGGAAAAGTTTCAGATAGACACGGAAGACCAAAAGTGATTTTTGCCGGATTAATTATAATGAGTATTGCACTTTTTGTAATCAGTGCGGGAAAAGATATTCAGATGTTGTTAATTGGAGCTGGGATTTATGGAGTTGGTACAGGAATTTTATCTCCAGCCGTCAGTGCATGGACTATTGATTTGAGTAATCCTGACCACCGAGGAAAAGCAGTTGCGACGATGTATATTTCGATGGAACTCGGAATTGGTTCAGGCGCGCTTTTGGGCGGAACTTATTATAACGATCAAATTAATCGCATACCGCAAATCATTCGATTTGATATTTTGGTGCTGCTTTTTGGGATTTTTTATCTTTTGTATTGGGCGAGAAATAAAAAAAGAATTAAAGCATAATTTTACAGAGCCTTATTTTTTTTAGCTTAACATTTCAAAGCTCCCAGGTTTTTCTTCATTCTCATCATATTCACCTACAGGTAAATCCTCTTCTTCCCAGTCATTTTCATCATATTCTGACTCGAAATCATACTCAAGATTATCTTCCAATTCTCCAAGTTCTAGATTGTAGTGATTGGAGGCTTTCAGTCTATTGGTATAATCACCTTCTAGATAATCGTCATAATTTAATAATAGCTGTTCCTCATAAGAATTCATGTCAAATTCAAATTCTTCAGATGTGTAATTTTCATATCTCATATTAATCGGTTTAAAGGATGAATGATAATTATCTCTAATTGTTTGATTAGATTATTCTAAAAGTACATCCAAAGTCCGTCAACTGTTTTATATAATTTTTTTATAGTCTTGTTAGATTTTCATCTAATATGAAATTGAATTATAAAAAAAGGCTGCCTCAAAAATTGAAAGCAGCCTTTACGTTCTATTATTTTCTATTTGAAAATATTACAAAGGAAAAGAAATTAGAGATTAAACTCGCAACAATCCAAGAGCGCATCCAAAAAAAGAAAAAATTTGATTGGTCTGTGCAGTTTAAACAAGCAAGAATCAAGGTTATGAATAAAGTTGTAATCAAATTTCTAAAAGCTAATACCCAAGATTTCTTAATAGAGAATGTGTTAGTTTTCACTTTAATTTAAATTGATTAATTGAGGTCCAAATTCTTCGTAGAAAATGTTTTCTGTTTTAACATTTAAATTAAGTAATGACTCGTATTGAGATCTTATAAATAACTCTGGACCGCAGATATAGAATTTGGCCTCATCCAATAAAATAGCCTCTTTACATTTATGAAGGTCAACACGTCCTTGTAAAATTTGCTCTGATGAATTTTCAAGATTATCAACGCTATCATAAAATGTAAAAGTTTCAAGCCATTTTACTTCTTGTTTTAAATTCGAAATCTGACTTTTAAATGCATGAACAGATTCATTTCGACAACCATGAATCCAAACGGTTTTTTTATTCTGCAATGCATTTAAATTAGTTTCTAGCATACTTAGCATTGGTGTAAAACCTACTCCGCCACTTATTAAGACTAATGGATTTTCAGAATCTTTTTCCAAATGAAATATTCCTGCTGGAGAAGAGATAGAAATAACATCTCCTTCTGATTTGGAATGAAGAGTATTAGAAACCATTCCAGATGGATTAGGAGCAATTCCATTTTCTCTTTTTACAGAAATTCTGTAGTATTCAGGATTAAAAGCACTTGATAAACTGTATTGTCTCGGTTGTAAAAGATTTAATTCTTCTACAAAAACCTGAACGCTGATGAATTGTCCGGGATGAAAATCAGCAATTTCTTTTCCGTCTTCGGGATACAGATAGAAAGATTTTATTTCAGTTGATTCTTCGACTATTTTTTTGATTACAAATTTTCGCCAGCCATTCCAGCTTCCTGGTTTAGCTTCATTTTCGTTATATAATTGTTTTTCGAGATCGATCATAATCTGTGCAAGCTGATAAAATGCAACTGTCCATGCTTCGAGAATTTCGGGTGTTGCTGCCTCGCCAACGACTTCGCCAATAGAGGCGATTAAATGGGTTCCAACAATTTTGTATTGTTCTGGCTGAATATTAAGGCTTCTGTGTTTGGTTCCGATTCCTTTAAGCACTCCCAAAAGAACACTCGGATTATCGATGTTTTCAGCATAAGCAAGTACGGCATTTGCTAAAGCTGATTTTTGTCTTCCATTGGCTTGATTTCCCATATTGAACATATTTTGTAGCTCTGGATGATGTTTAAACATTCGGGCATAGAAGTAATTTGTAAGGTCTTCTCCGCTTGATCTTAAGATAGGAACTGTAGCTTTTATAAGCTCTTTTTGATCTGAATTCATTTTTTAATAATATTTGGATTAAATATTTGATTTGCTGAAATAGTGCTGTTACCATTTCAATAATTGCAAATTTAGAATGCATCCAAAGCTCAGATTTATGATTCAAATCATAATGAAAGTAGAAATATTAAGCTATTACCTAAGTTTAAAAAAGTACTGGAATCTAAAACTAGAACAGATGAATTATTATAAGAACTGGATTAATCTATAGATTTTTGGATCGTTAATTTAACACAAAGTTAAATTAACTTCTTAGGTATTTTTTATCAGTTCCTTTTCATTTGCTTTTTTAATCTCTCATGGAAAAAGATCTTTTGAAAATGCCTGACGATGAACTTCAGAAATTAATTTTTGAAGGAAACGATACTGCGTTTTCAATTATTTTTAACCGTTATTGGAAAAAGCTTTATACTTACGCTTTCAAAATATATAAAGATGAAGCAATTTGCGAAGATATCGTTCAGGAAATCTTTATAAGTCTTTGGAAAAATGCCTCTAGTACCGTAATCCTAAACCTTGAAGCTTACCTTTTTAGAGCCGTAAAATATAAGATTGCGAATCAAATCAGAAACCTGAAATTTGACCAGCAGCATATCGAAATATTAGAAAGTATTCCAGATTCAAGCCTAACTATAAATGATTTGGAGTATATTGATTTAGAGAAAAATATCAACGATCAGATTAATAAATTGACACCTAAATGCAGAGAAGTCTTTCTGCTCAGCCGTATGGATCATTTTACAAATGCTGAAATTGCAACAAAACTCAATTTATCAATTCATACTGTAGAGAAGCATATTAGCAATGCTCTAAAGCAGCTTCGTCTTAATAACACATCTTATAATTATCTTCTTTTTTACTGGGCAGCGTTCTTTTATGTTAACTAAAAAACACTGGTTTTAAGAAAACGTTAAGCCTGCATTTTCGACTACTTGTTCAATTCAAAAAATGTGACTTGTATATAAAAGCACATATTTTGAAAAAAGAAATCTTTTTGCAATTAGCAAAAAAATACGAAGAAGGTACCTGCACGCCTGAAGAAAAAATAGCAGTTGAATCATTTTTTGATAAGATGCAGGAACAATCATCAGACATAGAACTATCTGATGAAAAAGGTGATGTAATTCTAAATAAGATCTTTTCAGAATTACAGGTAAAACCAAAAAAATATACTATCCGAAAAGCGTTGAAAATTGCGGCAATTTTAGTTGTCGGACTTTCGATTGCATTTTCTGCAGCTAAGTTTGTTTTCCAACCTAGAAAAATCACTCAACTTACGGCCAAAGGAGAAAAGAAAGAAATTTTCCTTGAAGACGGAAGTGTCATTGTACTTAACTCAAATAGTAGTGTTACTTATCCTGAAGAATTTGATAAAACAAGAAATATAGAGCTTGTTGGACAGGCTTATTTTAAAGTTTTCAGAGATGTAAAACGTCCTTTTATTGTACAAACACACGACGTAAAAGTTAGAGTGCTTGGAACTTCTTTTGATATTAATTCCTATAACCATCACGATACCAAAGTAAGCGTTATCAGCGGGAAAGTTGAAGTAAGCTCACCAACGGGTAAAAAGGTTCAGATTACTAAAAATCAGCAGGCTGATTTAATTCAAAATTCTGATTTTCAAATTTCTACAGAAAACAGCGACGATAAAATTGCTTGGATCAGCAATACCATTATGCTTAAAAATACCAAACTTTCTGAAACGGTTAAAATTATTGAAAACTGGTATAATGTAAGTATTGATATTGAAGATCAAGAATTGAATGATCTTACGATTTCAGGAAAATTTAAAGATGAAAAACTGGAGAATGTATTAGAAAGTATTGCCTATTTAAAACAACTAAAAATAAATTACACCACTAAAAACCATATCACTATAAGAAAAAAGACACCTTAAAAAAACAGAAAAAACAAACCCGCTTTCGGTGCAACGAAAACGGGCGATTTTAAAAGACTAAAAATAAAATTTATAGCCTAATAGTAATGAATACGAAACTACAATTTTTTTTCAATAAGTATATAAAGATGAAAAATCTTTACTTAATGATTTTATTAATTTTTTCCTTTAAAGGATTTTCTTCTACGCACTCGGGTAAAGATGTGCAGATTAGCCTTAATCTAAAAGATGCTGCAATTACAGAATTTTTCAATGCAGTAGAACAGAAAACATCTTTTACTTTTCTTTTTGACGAAAAGATATCTGGAAGTTCACAGCGCATTTCCATTTATGCGGAAAAAGAAAGCCTTGACGGAGTGCTTGCAAAAGTAGCAGCAAAAACAGGTCTTTCATTTAAAAAACTCAACAACACGATTACAGTTACCCGAAATCTTCGCGCTCAAATGAACGTGCGAGGAAAAGTTCTAGACGAAAGCGGAATGCCAATGCCAGGAGTTACGATTCTCGAAAAAGGAACAAAAACCAATACAATGACAGACATGGAAGGAAATTTCAGCTTTGCTGTAAATGCTTCGGCTGTTCTTGTCGTTTCTTATATGGGATATGTTTCTCAAGAGGTTCAAGCGAGTGCTAATCCAATTACAGTTGTAATGAAATTAAGTACAAGCGAACTTAATGAAGTCGTGGTAACAGCTTTGGGAATTAAAAGAGAAGAAAAAAAATTAGGATTCTCGCAGCAGACTATAAAATCTGATAATTTATCTCAGGGACGACCAAACAACTGGTCATCTGGATTAAAAGGAAAAGTGGCAGGTTTAAGCATTACTTCTACAGGTTCTGGACCATTAAATTCGCAGCAGATTACGCTTAGAGGAAACAGATCCTTAAGCCCAAAAGGAAATTATGCGCTGATTGTTGTCGACGGTGTTCCCGTAAATGCTGAAATGACAACTTCTGGATCGAGCAGTGCTTATATGGGAGAAGATTCTCCAATTGACTACGGTAACGGAATTTCAGATCTTAATCTAGATGATATCGATGCTGTTACAGTTTTAAAAGGAGCTGGTGCAACTGCTCTTTATGGAAGCCGTGCAGCAAACGGAGCCTTAATTATTACCACAAAATCTGGAAAGAAAAACAAAGGTTTAGGAATTTCAGTAAATACAGGAGCTACATTTGATGTGATTCAAAGATGGCCAGATTACCAATATACTTATGGACAAGGAACAGGAAATTCGCCTGACGCTTCTGGTAATCAGTATTATTCTTATGGAAATTCTGCAGACGGGACTTCGACCAGCGGAACCAGCAGTGCTTGGGGACCAGCTTTTACTGGACAAAATTTCTATCAATATGATCCAGTTCTCGAAGGACAATCAGCACAGAGATTGCCTTGGCAGCCTTACAGAGACAACCGAAAAGATTTCTGGAGAACCGGTGTGACTTTGAACAATAATATTTCTATTCAAGGAGGCGACAGCAAAGGATCAATGCGTCTTTCTGTTGGAAATCAAAAAAATGAGTGGATTATGCCTAATACTGGTTTTGATAGAGTTACTGCTGCTGTCAATGCCAACTATCAAGTGTCAGATAAAATCAAATTAGGAACAGCGATTAATTATAATACAAGAAATAGTGACAATTTACCTTCTACAGGTTACAACAATGGTTCTATCGCTTATTTTATGATTTTTCAGCAGCCTAATATCGATTTAGATTGGTATCGTCCAATTTGGGTGAAAGGCAAAGAGCAAATCGAGCAATTACATCCTTTCAGTTCTTTTATTGATAATCCGTATTTGATTGCTTATGAAGCAACGAATACATTAGATAGTGATCAGATTGTGGGGAATATTTTTGCCAATATCACTTTATCGTCAAATCTGGAGTTAATGCTTCGTTCTTCAATGAACACTTATAATCAGACAAGAGAGCAGAAAAGGCCATACAGCATCAACAGATACGCGAAGGGATTTTATGAAAGACAAGATGTTTTCAAACAAGAAATCAACTCCGATTTTTTACTTTCTTATAAAAAAGACTTTGGAAATAAATTCTCACTTGCAGCTTCAGCCGGAGGAAATGCGATGAGTTATAAATACCGAAGAACAGAAGCCGAAGTTACAGGTTTGGTTGTACCTGGAGTTTACAAACTTTCAAATGGTTCTAGCGCACCAATTTTAACTTTAGGTGATG
Source organism: Flavobacterium notoginsengisoli (assembly GCF_014207905.1). Lineage (GTDB taxonomy): Bacteria > Bacteroidota > Bacteroidia > Flavobacteriales > Flavobacteriaceae > Flavobacterium > Flavobacterium notoginsengisoli_A. Next base: position 303,094 of record NZ_JACHLB010000002.1, read on the forward strand.
CTTACAAAAAAATGAGCAGTTTGTATGGATTAGTATCTATGTCTTATGCCGATATGCTTTTTGTTGATATTACGGGAAGAAATGACTGGACAAGTACGCTTCCGGTTGAAAATAATTCATTCTTCTATCCGTCGATTAATACAAGTGCGGTTATTTCTGAAATGGTTTCGCTTCCAAAATCAATTGATTTCTTAAAATACAGACTTTCTTTCGCTCAGGTTGGAAATGATACAGAACCTTATAAAACGCAGAAATATTACGGACAAAGTGCCTTCCCAAGTTCTGCACAGACTCTAACAGTTTTATACAACAATCATTTTAAGCCTGAAATTACAACAAGTTTTGAGACAGGTTTTGAAATCAGAATGCTTAAAAACCGACTTACAGGAGATGCTACGGTTTACGAGAGTGTTACAAAGAACCAGATTATCGATATTCCGATGGACTTCTCAACAGGTTACAGCGGAGCGGTTTTGAATGGAGGAAAAGTAAGAAACCGAGGGATTGAAATTACACTTGGCGGAAAAATTATTGACGGTGAAAATTTTAAATGGAATTCGACCGTAAACTGGTCAAGAAACTGGAATAGAGTAATGGAACTTCCAGAAGGAATCGATGGCCAGCAGATTATTGGTACAGGAGGAACGGCTTCTATTATTGCAAAGGTAGGCGGAACAACTAGTGCTATTTACGGTTTCGGATTTGTTCGTTCTCCTGATGGCCAGATTGTTTACGATAATGCAGGTCTTCCAGCATATCCTGAAGAAATTCAATACATTGGCGATGCAAGTCCAAAATGGAAAGCGGGTTTTACCAATAGTTTTTCAATCGGAAACTTTACTATGAATGTCACTTTGGATGGTCAGTACGGAGGAATCATTTATTCGCAGACACATCACAAACTTTCTGAACAAGGAAAATTAAATTCAAATAGTATGGGTAGAGAAACTGGCTTTATCATTGGTGAAGGTGTGGTTCAGAATGCAGACGGTTCTTATTCTCCAAATACGAAACAAGTAAAAACAGCAGATTGGTACACTCGTTATTACCGAAGAGCAAATATCGAGTCGAACTCTTTTGACGCTTCTTTTGGAAAACTTCGAGAAATCAGTCTTCAATATAATATGCCAAAAAGATGGCTGAAAAACACAGGACTTCAATCGGTTCAATTTTCAGTTTTTGGAAGAGATTTAGCAACTGTTTCAGATTTTCCAATTTACGATCCAGAAACAGCAGCATTAAACGGAGATACCATTTTGCCAGGTATTGAAATGGGACAAATGCCATCTCCAGCTACTTATGGTTTCAATTTAAGTTTGACTTTATAATAAGACAATGAAAAAGATAAAAATTACAGCGATACTATTACTAATTACAGGGTTTACAATTTCTTGTACAGGAGGTTATGAAGAGCTTAACGAAAACCCTAATCTTATTACTGAAATAAGTCCAGGAACTTTAATCAATCCAATTATTTATGGAGTGGCTTCACAGAATGCACTACAAAGTGTAGATGTTACTTTCAATCTAATGCAGGTTTCACTTCCTTTTCCAAGTATTTCAGGAGGTTTGCATCGTTATGATGTAAGCAATAATATTGGAAATTCAGCTTGGAATAATTATTACAAATGGCTGAATAATATCAGAGAAATGCGAATGGCCTCAGTAAAAGCAGGAGATGGCAATTATGAGGCAGTTGCATTAACACTTAACGCTTTGGTTTATGCCAATCTTACGGATCTTTTCGGACCGGTTCCGATGACCGAGGCTGTGAGTGGAGAAGATGGTATTTTGTATCCAAAGTACGATACACAGGAGTTTATTTATGAAACACTTTTAGCTGATTTAGAAAGAGCGAATACTTTGTATGACACAAGTAAAGCAATGATTTATACAGAAGATATTTTGTTTCAAAACAATGTTTTAAAATGGAAGAAATTCACCAATTCTTTAAAAATGAGATTGCTGTTAAGAGTTTCAAACAGAACAGAAACGGGAGCTTTTGCAAAACTGGCTTACATGGCAGATCATCCAGAAATTTATCCTGTTTTTACCAATACTGCTGAAAGTGCAATTTTGAAAGTAACTGGTGTTGCACCAAATGTTTCTCCTTGGGGAAGACCGCAGGATTTTAACTTGAATATCAAAATGGCCTCTTTTTTTATCGATAATCTGAATACGCTAGAAGATCCAAGAAGAGCGATAATTGCAACAGGTGCGACAGCGTTAGTTACTAATGCACCAATTGGATTTAAAGGAATTACAAGTGCTTATGCTGGTTCTGATTCTCAATTCAAATACAATGCTTCGACACTTTATAATATACAGGTGCAAAATCCAATGCAGATCTTTCTTTTAACGTATGCTGAAGTTGAATTTATTAAAGCAGAATTAGCACAGAGAGGTCTTATAGCAGATGCTGCAGGACATTATGAAAAAGGAGTGAGAGCAGGAATTGAACAACTAAAAGCGACAACTCCGACAACATACTTTAATAAGCCAGAAGCACAATACGATGGAACTCTAGAAAGAATCATGTTGCAGAAATATTACGCTTTATATTTTACAGATTATCAGCAATGGTTTGAATACCGTAGAACAGGTTTTCCTGTATTGCCAACAACAACAGCTATGCTAAACAACGGAATCATGCCGTCAAGATTCACTTATCCAGATAATCAGCAGATTAAAAACACTGAAAACTATAACAAAGCAGTTGAAATGGTTGGAGGCGATAATATCAATACTAAAGTTTGGTGGGATAAATAAAATAATAAAAATGAAAAAGACATTTATATACAGCGCATTATTGTTTTGTGGTGTTTTGACCGCTCAAACAAGTGTAAAAGGAATCGTATTTGAAGATTTGAATCAAAACGGTAAAAAGGAAAAGAAAGAAAAAGGAATTGCAAATGTGGCAGTAACCAATGGCCGTGAAGTAGTTTTAACGGATAAAAAAGGAAACTACGAATTGCCGTTGCAAAGTGATGCTATAATTGCCGTAATCAAACCTTCTGGTTATAAAATTCAGGTTAATAAAGATAATCTGCCTCAGTTTTTCTATAATCATAAGCCAGCGGGTTCTCCTAAAGGAAAGTTTGAAGGCGTTGCGCCAACAGGAAAACTGCCGGAATCTGTAGATTTTGGATTGCTTTCGCAGAAAGAAACCAATGATTTTACAGCCCTTATTTTTGGAGATCCACAACCTTACACCCTTGAAGAGGTGGATTTTTTTGCAAGAGGAATTGTTGCCGAAGTGGAAGGCATTAAAAATATTCCATTTGGATTAAGTATGGGAGATTTGGTTGGAAATGATCTTAGTTTATTCAATCCATATATTCAGGCAATTAAAAAAATCGGAATTCCATGGTACAATCTTTTGGGAAATCATGATTTAAATTTTGATGCCAAAGAAGATAAATTGGCAGATGAAACCTACGAAGCTCATTTTGGACCAGCCAATTATGCTTTCAATTACGGAAAAGTACATTTTATTGTTTTAGATGATGTTTTGTATCCAGATCCAAGAGATCATGATGGCTACTGGGGAGGTTTTACAGAAGAGCAAATGCAGTTTATAGCAAACGATCTTAAAACAGTTCCAAAGGAAAATTTAATTGTATTAGCTTTTCATATTCCGATTAGCGAGCCAGACGGTAAAGACGATTCTTTTAGAGATGAAGACCGCCAAAAGTTATTTGAATTATTGAAAGATTTTCCAAATACGCTTTCGCTTTCGGCGCACACGCATATGCAAAGACAGGACTTTTTCGAAAAGAAAGATGGCTGGTTGCAGGAAACACCGCATCATCATTATAATATCGGAACTACATCGGGTGACTGGTATTCAGGAAAACTAGATGAAAAAGGAATTCCAATTTCGGTTATGAGAGACGGAACTCCAAAAGGGTATGCTTTCATTCATTTTAATGGAAATAAATATACCGTTGATTATAAAGTGGCTGGAAAACCAGAAGATTATCAGATGAAAGTTTTCGCTCCAAAAGTGGTAGCCAAAGCAAAACGTACCAAATCTGGAGTGTTTGCCAATTTTTTTATGGGAAGTAAAAAAGATAAAGTGGTTTATCGCGTGGATCAAGGAGAATGGAAAGAAATGGAATATGTAGAAGTACAAGACCCATCGTATGTTGAATTGGTTTATGAATGGGAATTATCTGAGGTACTTATGCCAGGAAAACGTTCGTCAGATCCTGAAAAAAGCACCCACGTTTGGAGAGGAAATATCCCTTCTGATCTTGCTATTGGCGAACATGCTATTGAAATCAAAGCAACAGATATGTTTGGTAAAACGCACACTGCAAATACCACTTACAGAATTGATAAAGTGAAATAAAATGCTAAAATTCAAAAAGATAATTTGTCTCTTAATTGCGGTATCAGCAACATATTCCTGCGGAAATCAAAAGGCAGTTATAGCAAAAAGAACGATTGAAGTTCAGGGACATCGAGGTGATCGAGGGAATTTTCCAGAGAATTCTATTCCTGCTTTTCTAAGTGCTGTAAAAAAAGGTGCAGATGTTGTAGAATTGGATGTTGTGATTTCTAAAGATCAGAAAGTAGTGGTTTCTCATGAAGCTTTTATGTCCTCGCAATATATGCTTGACAGCGAAGGAAACCCAATTGCAAAGGATAAAGAAAAGAGTTATAACCTTTATGAAATGACGTATGACAGCATTAGAAAGTTTGACGGCGGTTCAAGAGGAAATAACGCTTTTCCGATGCAGCAGAAACAAAAAACATACAAGCCTTTGTTATCAGAAGTGATTGTCAGCGTTGAAGACTATATTGCCAAAAACAATCTAAAACCAGTTCGATACAATATCGAAATCAAATCTGAAAAATCGGATTATGGTAAAAGACAGCCAGAGCCAAAAGCTTTTACTGATTTGGTAATGAAAATCATTAAAGACAAAGGAATTGAGCGAAAAATCAATATTCAGTCTTTTGATCCGACAGTATTAAATGTAATGCATAAAAGATACCCTAAAACGAAAATTGCCTATTTGGTTGGAGAAGGCAGTATCTCAAAAAATCTTTTACTGCTTGATTTTAAGCCAGAAATTTACAGTCCGCATTATAAATTATTGAACCAAAATGAAGTGGATTCGCTTCGATTGATGAAGATGAAGATTATTCCGTGGACTGTTAATGACGACAAAGCAATTGATAATATGATACAGCTTCGGGTTGACGGAATTATTACAGATTATCCCGAAAAAGTATTGCAGAAACTGTCTTTGTAAAAGAATATTTTTTTGAATAATTAATTAAAGAAGATTTAATAATGAATGGAATAAGTGCTAGAGAGCACCGAATTATTGCAGCGGCTTTTGATAAATTTGAAGCGATGTCTTCTGTATTTTCTTATGTGTTAGAAGAATCACAAGAATCAGAAATCCGAGAAGGTATGGAATCCCTAGAAAAGTTATATGAGAAATATAACAAGCTGTACGGAGAACTCGAAAAATGTATTAAGGAATATGAAGGAAAGAAAAAAAGAGTACGAACAGCAGTAAACAAAGGAAACCGAAAATTGCTTTCTGAGCTGCAAAAAAATCCACCTTTATTAAATTTTTAGTTTCATTTATTCAATTGAATTTTGGTTGCAAAACCTTCAAGTTTAATTACTTGGAGGTTTTTTCGTTTCCTTATTTTTTTTGATTTCTTAAACTGTAGTTAATCTTTGATGCAAATAATTTCACAAACAGGCTCGATGCATTATGTTATGTTAGTAATAGATTATTTTTTAGTTAATTACTTGGTTTTCTAATGAAACAGAGAAAAATTAATGATTTAAATTTACGAAGTTAGTATTGTTAATTCAGTTTTAACCATCAAAACCTAAAACGTGCATCACCATCTTATTCCTTCAGAAATGTCTTGGCTTTCTTTCAACAATTGTATTTTGGATGAAGCCGAAGATTTAAATAATGCAGTATATGACAGAATCAAATTTTTGGCTATTCATTCTTCTAATCTAGATGAATTTTTTAGAGTCAAGATTAATAAACTGCAGAAAAAGAAGACTAAGAAAAACAGTCATCTTTTGGAAGACGTTTTAAAAGAAGTAAATCGGCAGCAAAATAGATTTGGAAAGATATGGAGTTATTCCATTCTGACCGAATTGGCTTTAAACGATATTACATATTATGAATATCAGGAATTATTACCGGAACATTCAAATGAGATTGAGTATTATTTTAAAAGTATCATTCTATCTTATATTCAAGTTGTTTACATCACTTTAAATCAACCCAAAACATATTTCTTAAATAACCGAAGTTTATATTTTTTAGTAAAATTAAAAGACAGCAAAGGCAATTATAATTTTGCTTATTTAAATATTCCTTCAGATAAATTAGATCGTTTTAAAGAATTGCAAAGCATAGAAAACAGACATTACATTATTTCAATCGATACAATAATTAGAAATTGTTTAGCATTCATATTTCCAGCAGATAAAATTATTTCCTGCAATGCCATAAAATTAAACCGAGATGAAAATTATCTGATTGAAGACGAAAGTACAGGCGACTTAATAGCAAAAATTGAAGCAAAAGTGGAAGAGCGTAAAAGAGGTTCTGCCACAAGATTTTTATACGATTCGAATATGGACGCAGATTCTTTTTCGATTTGTAAAAAAGCATTTAAACTTTATAAAAGTGAAATGATAAAGGGCGGAAGTCATCATAATTTTTTCGATTTATTCAAGTTTCCGAATCCTGTTAAGCCAAATTTACAAGGAAAGTATTATCCAAATCTTCCTCATCTGCCTTTTGAAAATACTACATCAATTTTTGATGTTATAAAGAAGCAAAATCAGTTGCTTCATTTTCCGTATCAATCGTATTATTATGTACTTCAGTTTTTTAATCAGGCGGCAATTAATAAAAATGTTACAGAGATTAAAATTACGTTATATCGAATTTCTTCTCAATCCTTAATAGCAAATGCTTTAATCAGTGCGGCTAAGAATGGAAAGAAAGTAACCGTTTTTGTTGAGGTGAAAGCGCGTTTTGATGAACATAATAATTTGTTCTGGTCTAAAGAAATGAAAAATGCCGGCATTAAAATTATTCAAAGTCTTCCTAATTTAAAAGTACATGCCAAAGCAGCCATGATTACGATGAAAGACAAATACGGCAATAAAAAGAATTACGGGTACTTGTCAACAGGAAATTTTAATGAAAGTACAGCAAATATCTATTCAGATTTTGGTTTTTTTACTGCAGAAACAGCTTATACTAACGATTTGAAAAAGATTTTTACTTTTTTAAAAACCAAGAAAAAAAGTGCTGAACCAAAACATATTTTAGCCGCAGGTTTTAATATGAAAGAAAAATTACTGGAATTAATCGATACCGAAATAAAAAATAAAAAAGCAGAAAGACCAGCCTCAATATTCTTAAAAATAAATGGACTAGATGAAAAAGATATTATTGATAAACTTATTGAAGCAGATAAGGCAGGTGTTGAGGTTACATTAATAGTCAGAGGTATATGCACACTTTTGCCAGGAATTAAAAAAGTATCCGAGAATATGAAAATCTATCGAATTGTAGATATGTTTTTAGAGCATTCCAGAATCTATAAATTTGCCAATAACGGACAGGAAAAAATCTATTTATCTTCTGCAGATATGTTAAGCCGAAATCTAAACAGAAGAATAGAAGTGGCGTTTCCATTATATGATGAAAAACATATTAAAGAAATAAACAAAATAATTCAGTTGCAGTTAGAAGATAATACCAAAAGAAGAACTATCAACAGCGAAGGATTGAATGAATTGGAAATAGAAGATAATATCGTATCAAGAAGGGCGCAGACAGAAATCTACAATTGGATTGCTGCTGATAATAGAATTTCTTAATAATTCATCGTCATTTAAACCGGCTCCTTTATTTTCATTACATTAAACCTTCTAGTCCGAATTCGTATTCTTTTTATTTGAAAAAGACATTCGTTTATAAGGCTTTTTATTTCAGAGTAGGAAACATTGTGAATAGAAACGATTGTATTTTTTATTTCTTCTACATAATTTCCTGCTGTTAGTAAATCGGTTTCGAGATTTTTTAAGATACTGTTTTCGATATTTTTGTTTTTCTTATAGTAATAAATACAGTTTTGAAGATCTTCGATCTGTCCACTGATATCAGATAATGCATTTTTTGAAACGGCTCGACTGTAGTAATAAGAAAATTCTAATGGATTATCTTCAATTATTTTATCTAAATCATCAATAGCCTTGTAATGATAATTTAGTTTTTGAAAACATTTTGCTCTCAATTCATAAACTACAGTGTTAAAGCCAGAATTTACGGCAATATCCAAATGATACAAAGCTTCATCAAATCTGTCTGAAAGATAAAGTTGTTTTCCTTTTTCTAGATCTGTATCATATTCTCCAGATGTGGACTCTGAGATTTTACTTTTAGATTGAATTCCTAAATAGACAAACCATTTCATATCTTAAAATTTAGATGGTCAGGCTGTTCAGATACGAATATCTGAGTTTAGATGTGGGACGTTAAAGTTAAATAAAAAATTGAAAAACAGGTGTTTATAATATGGTTTGTATTATAAATAACAAACTTTATTTTCACTTAGCCTTGTTTTTAGGGGGATAGAAAGAACTATTTGTTGAAAAATATTATTAACAATCCATTTTTTGAATGAATTTAAGATGCGAATTATATCTATTTCAAAGTTTATGTTTTATTAACCATTAAATAAACTAGTCTAAAAAAATGGCTCCTAGAGGTAAGTTTTTTTAGGGTTAAAATGTTCAATGTTAAGTTTTTATTATCAGCTTTATTGGAACATAATATTTATATATGTTTGTTAAAATTAATTAAAACATTAAGCTGTAAAATGAGTATTTTAAATTTCCTAAAGCCAAAAAAAGATAAAAGATTAGTTTCTGAAAACGATTTTAATGCAAATTTAGTTAAGCATTACAGACTTGCTACAGAATCTTTAGTAAGCCTTCGAGATGCAGAGGTAGAAGAAGAAGATGAATTGAAAATTGATTATTTTTTCCACTCTGATTCGTTTCTAAAAGCTGAGGCATTAGAAATGGAAATTCAAAATATTGGATATACCGTGAATTACGCAATAGCATCTCATGATAAAAACGCTTTTGTAATTTCAGGAAGAACAACAGAGGTTAGAATGATGCATGAATCTTTAAGCAAATGGGTTGCAGAAATGTGTGAAGTAGGATATAAGCATGATTGCAGTTTCGAGAGTTGGGAAATTGTTGTATAAGTTTAAAATAAAATATTAAAATTAGATTAATATAAAAAAAAGCCTGTAAACAAAGAGTTTACAGGCTTTTTTGTGGAGTCGCCGGGAATCGAACCCGGGTCCAAACAAGCAACTAAAGAGCTTTCTACACGCTTATTTCCTGATTAGATTTTCGATGTTAAGCTAGGCCAGAAACAGCCACCGAACACTTATCTTCTTAAGTTTCGAAACCCACCCGAAGCTCATGAGTATCTAGGTTTATTTTTACGGTTCCCCTGAACGGAACGCCACAAACCAAGGCTTTCCAGGAGAATCCAGCTTCCCTACCTTGTAGAGACGTGGCGCAATCGTACTATGATTCGGATTATGCAGCTAAAGCGTAATTATTTTCGCCGTGTAAAAGTTCGAGATCTTATATTTACGAGCAAGGTCTCAATGCTCGACGTGCTTACTGTTCAATTCGACTTGCTGTCAAAACCAGTCGACCCCAAAAAATAAGTCTGCAAATGTAGAATATTTGAAATTACTTTCTATTAAAAATTTTAAAAAAAAGTCATAAAGTCCAAAGTCGAAAGTCGAAAGTCGGCATTGGCAATGTTTTTAAGACTTTACGACTTTTGACTTTCGGCTTTAAGACTAAAATTTTACTCTTCGTCTTTAAAATTAAATGGGTAATCTCCAAAAATTGGTGCTAATTTGCGGACTGCATAAGTATTTCTTGTCATCTTATTAGAAAGTGCAATAATTGTAACACCTTCTTTCATTAAAGTAATATATGATGAAGTATTTCCGTGCCACCAACCGTTATGGAAATAGAAGTTTTGCCCCGTTTCCCAGTTGATCATTCTAATTCCGAGGCCATAATTTTTAGTGCCTTTACGTTCATTGCTATAACCAGTATAAACCTGTTTTAATAATTCAGGTTTTAGGAAATCTGGAGATTGTCTTGCACGATCAAATTTTAAAAGATCTCGTGCAGTAGAAAACACGTTTTTGTCTCCATAAACATTATCTAAATAATCAAATCCTATTTCTACGCCGTTTCCTTTATAAGAAGGAACAATCTTTTTTCTGTCTTTATCATCGTCAAAAACATAAGTGTTTTTCATTCCAAGAGGTTTGAAAATCATTTCAGACATTGCTTCTTTATAGCTTAAGCCAGTAATTTTTTCAATAATAAGCGCCAGCATTGCGTAGTTTGTATTGCAATAGCTAAAACGTGTTCCCGTTTTAGATTCTAAACCAATGTTTTTTGTCGCCAGAATATCAAGAATATCCTTATTTGTTAGTTGATTATGTCGATCCCAAACCGATTTGTCACGGTCTGTAAAATAGGCATAATTGCGCATTCCGGTACGATGGCTCAATAACATTCTAATGGTACATTCTTCGTAAGGAAATGTTTTTAGAATTGTATTTACTTTTTGGTCTAAATCTATTTTACCAGCATTAACCAATTTTAAAATCGCTGTCGCAGTTAAAACTTTACTTACCGAAGCAATTTGTACTGGAGTTTCAGCTGTAATCTTTGTGCCTTCATTTTTATTGGCAAATCCATTATATCTTTCAAAGATTATCTGGCCATTTTTAGCTACCAGAAAGCTTCCATTCATAGTATTATTAGGCCAGTTTTTATTATAAAAGTGATTTATTCTGCCTGTAACCGAGTTTATATAAGCCTGAGAAATCTTTTTTTCTGCCCCTAAAGGCTTCATTTTAGGTAATGTATCTTCGACCGTTTGGGTAGTATCTGTTGTTGTTTTTTTGTTTTCACCACATGAGCTTAAAACCAATACTGAGAAAAGTATTTGTGGTATCTTTGTTTTTTTAAGGAAAATCATTTGCATCGTTCTTTAAAAACAAATATATCGAATTCAATTTTGTTGTTTTCTTAATTCTGAGGCTTTAAATTGTGATTTTTAACATTTTTTTAAGAGCTATAAAATTTAGTCGTTTGTTTTTCAGCTTTTAACGAATTTGAAGCATTCTAAATTGAATTTTAGAAACAAAAATTTAACTAAATTTGTTATATTTGAAACAAATACAGTTTAAAAAGTTATATTATTAGATATTAAAATCAGTTAAAATGAAGTTTGGAATTATAAAAGAAAGAAAAAATCCGCCAGATAGAAGAGTTGTATTTTCTCCTGATGAATTAGCAAAATTAAAGCAGGTTTATCATCAAGCTTCAGTTGAAGTTGAAAGCTCTGATATTAGAGTTTTTACTGATGCAGAATATAAAAATATGGGAATTACAGTAACTGAAGATGTTTCAGGCTGTGATGTTTTATTTGGTGTGAAAGAGGTTCCCGTAGAAAATTTAATTCCAAACAAAGCTTATTTTTTCTTTTCTCACACCATTAAGAAGCAACCGCATAACAGAAAATTACTTCAGGCTATTTTAGAGAAGAATATTGATTTGTATGATCATGAAACAATAGTAGACGAACTAGATCGCCGTCTAATTGGTTTTGGAAGATATGCAGGTATGGTTGGCGTGTATAACGGAATTAGAGCATTTGGACTTAAATTTGAACTTTTTAAACTTCCAAAAGCTGAAACTCTTTCTGGAAAAGAAGATTTAATAAAGCATTTGAAACGCATTACAATGCCAGCTTTAAAATTTGTAGTTACTGGAACTGGAAAGGTTGGGAGTGGAGCTAAAGAAATTTTAGACGCTATTAAAATAAAAGAGATTACAATCGATAATTATTTGACTAAAACATATGCACAAGCTGTATATGTACAGTTGGATGTTTTAGAGTACAATCGAAGAAAAGATGGACAGGTTTTAGATTTTACCGATTTTATTCATCATCCTGAAGAATATGAGTCAGATTTTGAAAGATTTACTAAAGTTTCAGATATTTACTTTGCGGGACATTTTTATGCAAGCAACGCACCAATAATTCTTACAAAAGAGATGCTTAATGCAAGCGATTGTAAACTAAAAGTAGTAGCTGATATTTCGTGCGATGTAAATGGACCAATTGCCTGCACTGTTCGTTCTTCGACAATCGCTGAACCCTTATATGGATATTTTCCTTTAGAAGATAGAGAAGTAGACTTTTTTCATCCCGCTGCCGTTGCTGTAATGGCAGTCGATAATTTGCCTTGCGAAATACCAAAAGATGCCAGTATAGGTTTTGGTGAACAATTTATGGAACACGTAATTCCTGCTTTCTTCAACGGAGATAAAGACGGAATTCTGAAACGTGCCAAAATCACAGAAAATGGAAAACTTACAGAGAGATTTAGCTATTTGCAGGATTATGTTGATAATGGTGAATTGTAAATTTATTTAAAGACTTACAATAACTAAATATCTTATAAAATGGGATTTGGCTTTAATTTATTTTTCGTTTTTATTCTTCTTCCATTAACATTTTTATTGTTGCTTATTTGGTTGATTAAACGGAAAAGAGTTTTTGGTAAGACAATCGGTTTGTTGTGGTTAGGAATATTTGGCCTTGTACTTTTTTCAGTAACAATTCGGTGGTTGACTGGTAAAACCGAATTGGAGAAAAAGGATTACTATGGACAATATATTGTTGACCGTGATTTTTTTCCTGGAAAACAATCTGATTGGCAGTATGACAATTTTAGATTTGAAATTAAAGAAAACGATTCCATTTATTTTTATGTCACAGATAAAGATCGAATAGTAAAAAGATATCGCGGTACAATTAAAACAACGACAACTTATAATTCAGAAAGATTGATATTAAATATGAATCAGCCGATTCATCATATAATGTCTAGCAATCCAACAACTTATCGCAGTGCTTGGAGTTTTTATCTGGTGTTTTATTCTCCAAAATTTAATAACGTTTATTTTAAGAAAGGAAAATGGAAACCAATTGATAATTAGGAATAACCAATAGATTACTGATTTCAGCAAATTAAAAAGGGAGAAAACTTTAAAGTTTTCTCCCTTTTTTATAAATAGATTCAATTTGATTTTTCAGTATTTCAACTTGAAACTTGAAACAGAAAAACTTGAAGCAAAAATTCTAAACCATATCTTCTGGTTTCACCCAAGCATCGAAATCTTCTGCAGTTACGTAGCCCAAACGAACAGCTTCTTCTTTAAGAGTAGTTCCGTTTTTGTGGGCAGTTTGCGCAATTTCTGCGGCTTTATAATAACCAATTTTAGTGTTTAAAGCAGTAACAAGCATTAGCGAATTATCAACTAATTCTTTGATACGTTTATAATTAGGTTCGATTCCTTGTGCGCAATGCTCATCAAAAGAAACACAAGCATCACCCAATAATTGAGCAGATTGTAAAAAGTTTGCCGCCATAACGGGTTTAAAAACATTCAATTCATAATGTCCTTGCATTCCGCCAACAGCAATCGCCATATCATTTCCAATTACTTGAGCACAAACCATTGTTAAAGCTTCACATTGTGTCGGATTTACTTTTCCTGGCATGATAGAAGAACCTGGCTCATTTTCGGGAATATGAATTTCTCCAATTCCAGAACGTGGTCCAGAAGCTAACATTCTTACGTCATTTGCGATTTTGTTTAATGAAACGGCCAATTGTTTTAGTGCGCCGTGCGTTTCTACAATTGCATCGTGTGCAGCAAGTGCTTCAAATTTATTTTCCGCTGTTACAAATGGATGATTAGTAAATTCAGCAATATATTCGGCAACTTTTACGTCGTAACCTTTTGGTGTGTTTAGTCCAGTTCCTACTGCGGTTCCTCCCAGAGCGATTTCAGATAAATGAGCTAAAGTGTTTTTTAAAGCTTTTAATCCGAAGGCCAATTGAGAAGCGTAACCAGAAATTTCTTGGCCAAGTGTCAATGGCGTTGCATCCATTAAGTGTGTTCTTCCAATTTTTACAACATCCTTAAATTCAGTTGCTTTTTTAACTAAAGTAGCGTGAAGTTTCTCAACTCCCGGAATTGTAGTTTCTACCACCATTTTGTAAGCAGCAATGTGCATTCCGGTTGGGAAAGTATCGTTTGAAGATTGTGATTTATTAACGTCATCGTTTGCTTTGATGAATTGTTCGCCTTCACCAATCTCGAAACCTTTAAGAACTTGTGCACGGTTTGCAATCACTTCGTTCACATTCATATTGCTCTGTGTTCCAGAACCAGTTTGCCAAATTACAAGCGGAAATTGATCGTCTAGTTTTCCTTCCAGAATCTCATCGCAAACTGCAGCGATGGCATCTCTTTTTTCGATTGGTAAAACACCTAAATCATAATTGGCGTAGGCAGCAGCTTTTTTTAGATAAGCAAAACCTTCCACAATTTCTTTTGGCATAGAACCCGAAGGTCCGATTTTGAAATTATTTCTAGAACGTTCTGTTTGTGCACCCCAATATTTATCGGCTGGGACTTGTACTTCTCCCATGGTGTCTTTTTCTATGCGGTATTTCATTTTGTTGTTTGTAAAATGTTATTTGTAAAATATAAAATGTTGTTTATAAGGTTGTAACTGAAAGTTCTTTTGAAAATGAGTGCCCTAGCCCTGATGGGAGCGGCATCTCCCGATTTAGAAAAACAAGGCTTTTAGCCGTAGTTTTTGTTTATCGGGAATACAGCGGACAGCAGGAAATAGCTCCTAAAAATTATTATAACTTTAAAGAACTCTTTATTTGAAAGGTTTCACGACTCAAAAAAATCCTTATTTAAAATGAGTATAAATATACATATAAATGTTATTTAACGAAAATTGATTTAGATTTTATTGCTGAAAAAAAATATATAGCCTACATTTGTCCTAACATTCAAAAATTCCGGAAAACATGTTTGAATTTTCACAGTACTTAGGCTTTTTACTTTTCTTAACCATTCTTACTATAGGATTTTGGTTAATGTTTTTCTTGGTTGGTTTCGTATCTTATTGGGTTACGGGAGCTAGCTGGGAACTTTTCAAAGAAAAGAGAGCTAAAAGAAGACAAGAAGAACAGTCTATTTAATTTTAGATTGATGTCATAAGAAAAGGACCCGTTTTTACGAGTCCTTTTTTTTATTTTGATATGTGATGAATTTACATTTTTGTAATGATAAATTCGCTTCTTCGATTTATTTGATGCTGTGCTTCGGTACACGGAACACCATTTGAACAGTTATTGATTAATTGTGTTTCTCCATAACCAATGGCGCTTTCGATTCTTTCTGCTGCTATTCCTTGTGAAATAATATAATCTCGAGTAGCTTTTGCTCTTCGGTCGGACAATTCTAAGTTATATTGATCGTTAGCTCGCGAATCGGTATGCGATTCGATTTTAATCACAACAGTTGGATACTGAGTCATAAGAAGAACAACTTTATTTAATTCTATTGCAGCATCATAACGAATATCAGATTTATCTAAATCAAAGAAAATGATGCCGATTTTTATTTTCAATATACCATTTTCACGTGCAATTAAAGCTGGATCTAAACCAACAAGTGCTTCGGTTTTACCTGAACTGTTTGCTGTTATAATCGCTTTAGTATTGTTGTTATAATTCTCTTTCGAGACTTCAACTGTGTAAGGTGTATTGCAATCTACATTATTGTTGAAATCATATTTTCCGTCGAGTTGAGAAACGGTTTCAGCTACTTTGATACCGTTTGAATTTTTTAGAGTTACCATTGCGCCAGCGATTCTATTGTTGGAAATGGCATCAAAAATGTAACCGTTTATTGCTTGATTGCAAGATCTTTCGAAAGAATAAATATCATCATCGCCTTTTCCTGTTTTTCTGTTAGAACAAACAAACCCTTTATTAGTGGCTTCGTTGACGATATAACCAAAATCATCTCGATTACTGTTTAATGGCGCGCCTAAATTTGCAGGAACATCAAAAACAGCGTCATTTATTCGGCTTTCAAAAACATCGAGACCTCCTAAACCCAAAAAACCATCAGAAGAAAAATATAGTGCCTGATCGGTAATGTATGGAAACATTTCACGTCCGGTCGTATTTATTTTTTCTCCCAAATTTTTAGGCGTTGAAAATTGATTATTGCCTAAAATATCCACTACGAAAATATCTGTAGAACCAATTGTACCAGGCATATCCGAAACAAAATAGAGCTTTTTACCATCTTTACTTATCGAAGGATGCCCAACGGAATAATTATCGCTGTTAAAAGGCAGTTCTTTTACATCTTTCCAAGAAACCGTTCCGTTATTGTTTTCAACCGCTGTTGCCGAGAAAATCTTCAGATTATTGATGCCTTTACTGTCGCGTTTTAGTTTTCCGTTATAATTATTTCGGGTAAAATAAATGGTTTTTTCGTCGGGAGAAAAAGCAATGCAGGCTTCGTGATACTGTGTAGTGATTTCTTTTCCGAATTTTTCTTTAAAAGTAACATTCGATTGTGTTTCGCTGATTTTACCCAATTGCATATTTAAATAAGGCTGGTCATTCCATCCGTATTTATTTGTTTTCCAATAAGAAGAATCAATAGTAGTGGAGTAAACCAAATCGCCTTTGTAATACATTGGACCAAAATCGGAATAAGCAGAATTAATATCTAAATTTTCAAGAAGAAAAGAAGGTTTTATATTTTCGATATCTTCTAAAGTGACATTTTTTAGCGAAAAGTTTTTAGCTCTCGCATCAGTTGATTTTTGTTTCTCGGCGAAAGCCTTCATCCATTTTTTAGCCAGTTCATAATTCTGAACTCCCTGTAACGACTGTGCATAACGAAATAGATATTCGGCAGAAATCTCGTTTGGATATTCGGCAATCAGTTTTCCGTACCATTTTGAAGCACTTGTCATTTTGGTATTAAAATAATAAGCATCTCCAAGTCGTTGCAGTATTTCTTTTGAAGTATCTCCATTGCTTACAGAAAGCTCATACGATTTTGCGGCTTCAACATAATACATCTTATCAAAAAGAGCATCGGCAGTTTTGTTTTTGGTCTGCGAATAAATCAGCTGTACAACCAATAATGCGAGTATAGTAATTGTTCTTTTCATAGACTATTCGTATTAGAAGAATCTTGGTGATTTAAGTCCTTTTTTGCGTGAAACCAGTTCAAAACGAAGCATGATTTCATGTGTGCCACTGTTGTAATTCTGCAATGCTGTTGTGGTATAATCATAAGCATATCCAGCCATAATCATCGGTGTGATTTGGATTCCAATAAGTCCACTTACCGAATCTGAAGTACGATAAGAAGCTCCGACCGTTACAGCATTATTAAACATGAAATTGGCTGAGAAATCAGCAATAATAGGAGCGCCGGCAACATATTTGAATAAAACGGCAGGTTTGAATTTAGTATGTGCTGATAGGTCAAAAACAATTCCCCCGATTAAATATAAATGTATTCTTTCGTTAATTAGATCATCAGCAATATCGTCATAAGTATAACGCTCTCGTGTCATAAAATTAGGAACAGACAATCCAATATAATCTCGTTCGCCGTGCCAATATAATCCAGCGCCTACAACAGGCAGGAATTTATTGGTTATGTTTTCGCGAAATTGTACATCTGGATCTTTGTGGCTTCCTTTGGACCAATCGATATTGATAACGCGTCCGCCTCCTTTTATTCCGAAAGAGAGTTTGTGTGATTCGCCAGATCTGATGGTATAAGAGAAATTGGCATCTAAGTATTGTTCTTCTGTTGGTCCGATTTCTTCATTTACAATCGAAATTCCAAGACCGACATTTTTTCCGACAGGAGTATCGAGTGTAAAACTTTGTGTGTCTGGTGCGCCTTCAAGACCAACCCATTGTGTTCTATAAATTCCTGTTATAGCCAAGTGTCCCAGCGAACCCGCATAAGCGGAGTTTACCGTGAGCGTATTGTACATGTATTGGGTATATTGCGGGTCTTGCTGTGCAAAGGCTCCATATACCGAGAATAGAGTGAGTAGCGCGAAAACCTTTTTTATATTTTTAATCATAGCCAATTTATTTTGGTTAATCCTATTCTTAATTTTGTTTTTCGAGATGATTTTATTTCAGATAAAGCCATCCAGAGGTTTTTTTAGATCCATCTCCTAAATCAAGAATATAGAAATAGGTTCCTTCGGGAAGTGTTTTGGCAGAACCGTCTGCTTTTCCGTCCCAAGTATTGTTGTAGCCTTTTTTATAGTAAACCAAATTACCCCAGCGGTTAAAGATTTCCAGTTGATTGTTTGGATATCTGTCAATACAATCAATGTAGAAGAAGTCGTTCTGACCGTCATCATTTGGTGAAAACTCGTTGTAAATTTTCAGACAGTTTGGAGAAACCGTAGCGCTGTCCTGATTATTTGCCGAATTAGTATCGATTTGATCCAGTTTTGTCAAATGAGCGGTATTCAGATAATCATTAAAATCAACCACTTTAACTGTTAAGGTTAATGTTTGCAAAGTGCCAGTATTGATTGATGGAATATTCCAAATACCTGTTGTCGAATTATAGGTTCCTGAACTTACAGTTGAATTTACGAATGAATATCCTTTTGGAAGTACATCCTGAACTTCAACGTTTGTGGCCGTTAGATTTCCTAGGTTTTCAGCTGTAATGGTAAAAATTACCTGACTGCCCATTGGAACATCTGTTTTGTCTACTTCTTTGTTGATGGCAATATCAGTAGAAGGAATGCTGATAGATTGAGAATCTTCGTCGTCTTCGCTTTGATCTCCGTTATCATTATTTGGCGTCGAATCGGGATCAAACTGATTGCTTGCCGTAACTTGGGCAATATTGACATAATCTACGCTTTCTAGTCCAAGCGGATTGGCAACAGTGGCCTGATAAGTCAATGTTATTCCGCCCACGGGAACCGTTAAGTTTACCCATTTAATGGTATTCAGACTAAAAATACCACCATTATTAATGTTCGAAATATTCTTGTAACCAAGCGGAATAATATCTTCAACTGCGACTCCCGTTGCTGTGCTTGGTCCTTCATTGTTAAGCTGCAGCGTAAATGTTACGACTTCGTTTACGTTTGCGTTTTTATTGTTTACTGTTTTTTCCAGACTTAAATCGGCTACGGCAACATTGATGGTTAAACTGTCATAATCGTCTTCTGTTGTAACTCCGTTGTTTGGAGTAGAATCTGGATCGGGCAGGTTGCTGGCAATGACTTCTGTTACATTGGTATAATCATTTGCAGTTCCAGACGGCGGATTGACACGAGTGTAGATATCAAGTGACTGATCTGTTCCGTTAGCAATATTACCAACATTCCAAACTCCTGTTATATAGTTATATAAACCGCTGGTTGGACTGCTGGTTAAATAAGTAAATCCAGGAGGTAGCAAATCTTTGACCATCACACCACTTGCGTTGGCAGGACCATCATTTTTAACGGTAACGGTGAAAATAACGGTTGCTCCAACATCATAAACATTATTTTGGTTTAGTGCCGTTTTACTGATGGATAAATCAGCCATCACAATTACTGGAGTAACAGAAATACTGTCATAATCATCTTCGGTAGTTATGCCATTTCCAGGTGTACTGTCGGGATCAAATTGATCTGAATTCATAATTTCAGCAGTATTCAAATATTCATTAGGCACACCGGTCGGGCTTTTTACATTCACATTTAGCAATAAAGTATGACTGTTTCCAGGCAGAATAATTCCTGGATTCCATTCACCAGTTGAGCGGTCGTATGCTCCGGAAGTTGAATTATAAAAGATATATTCATATCCAGCAGGAATAATATCTCTTACTGTTACTCCCGTAGCAATACTAGGACCTGAATTCGTTACTGTGATAGAAAATGTAATTTGCGATCCAACATTTGGAGTCAGAATGTTGTTAATGACTCTTTTTTCTATAGAAAGGTCAGCTACAGCGGGAACTGGATTTAGTACTACTGAGCTGATATCATCTTCACCGCTCACATTGTTATTTGGTGTACTGTCAGGATCTAATTCATTAGAAGCATAAACTTCTGCAACATTTTGATAAATTCCGGTATTATTTACTTTAACAGATATAAGTAAAGATTCTGAACCTCCGCTAGGTATAGTTCCTATATCCCAAATTCCTGTAGTATTATAATATTGTCCAGCAGTTGAGCTGTAAACAATATATTCATATCCGCTTGGAAGCTGATCCATTACTTGAACTCCCGTAGCATTTTGGGGACCGCTGTTGGTTACCGTTATTTCAAAAGTTACTGTTGCTCCAAATATCGGACTTAAATTACCGCCTACTACTGTTTTAATAAGAGATAAATCAGCCATCGGAATTGTCGGAGTTGTAACTGCACTAGCATAATCGTCTTCGGTAATAATTCCATTGTTTGGAGTTGAATTTGGATCTGGAAGACTGCTGGCAGTAACTTCTGCAGTATTCAAGTAATTTCCAGCTGCGTTTACAATAGCGGTTAATTGCAGTGTCTGTGAATCTCCGTTAACCAAAGAGCCAATATTCCATTTTCCAGTCGTATTGCTGTAAGTTCCTTTTGTAGAGGTAAAACTACTGAATGTATATCCAGAAGGCAACAGATCGGTAACTTCAACTCCTGTTGCATTTTGTGGACCATTATTAGAAATAACAATTTCAAAAGTTACAGAAGAACCGATTAAAGGAGTAGCATTATTAACCGTTTTAGTTAAAGATAAATCTGCCGATTGTCCTAAAGGAGCAGTTGTAGCAGTTCCATAATCATTTTCAGTAGGAACTCCATTTCCTGGTGTTGAATTTGGATCTGGTAAACTGCTGGCAGTCACTTCTGCAATGTTTACATAATTACCTGCTGGATTAACAATCGCAGTTATTCTCAAAACTTGAGAATCTCCATTTAAGAATGAACCAATTGTCCATTTTCCAGTTGTGGCATTATAAACACCTTTTGTTGCGCTGTAATTTACAAAAGTATATCCGGAAGGCAGAAGATCTGTAACTTCAACTCCTGTTGTATTCTGCGGTCCATTATTAGTTGCAATTATTTCAAAAATAACTGGAGAACCTACTAATGGAGTAGGATTGTTAACGGTTTTGGTTAATGCTAAATCAGCCGCTTGTGCATTTGGAGTTACTGTTGCTGTTGCGTAATCATCTTCGGTTGTGATTCCGTTATTAGGCGTAGAATCTGGGTCAGGAAGAGCACTTGCAGTTACTTCGGCTGCATTTACATAATTGCCGGCCGGATTTACGACAGCTAAAATTTGTAAGGTTTCTGACTTTCCGTTGATTAAATTGCCAACCGTCCATAAACCCGTTACAGGATTATAAGTTCCTGTGGAAATGGTAAAATTAGAGTAGGTATAACCGTTTGGAAGCAAATCGGTAACAGTAACGCCTGAAGTATTCTGTGGACCGTTATTTGTCACAATCACTTCAAAAGTTACTAAAGAACCTACTAAAGGGTTAGTGCTATTAACTGTTTTAGTTAAAGATAAATCTGCGGATTGTGCTGTTGGAATTATTGTAGCTGTTGCGTAATCATTTTCTGTTGGAACACCATTGTTTGGAGTTGAATTAGGATCAGGAAGATTTGCGGAAGTAATTTCAGCAATATTTAAATAATCTCCGGATGCATTTACAATAGCAGTAATTTGCAAAGTTTCTGATTCTCCATTCGCCAAATTACCAATATTCCATATTCCGTTAGTTGAATTATAAGTTCCTGTAGAAACTGTAAAACTATTGTAAGTATATCCAGAAGGCAGTAAATCAGTAATTTGAACTCCTGTATTGTCTTGCGGACCGTTATTGGTAACAACAACCGCAAAAGTTACTGGAGATCCTGCTAAAGGAGTGTTATTATTAACTGTTTTGGTCAATGATAAATCAGAGGATTGTGCTGTTGGTGTTGCTGTTGCTTCTGCATAATCATCTTCTGTTGTAATTCCATTATTCGGAGTAGAATCTGGATCAGGCTGACTGCTTGCTGTAATTTCGGCACTATTGGTGTAGTTTCCTGTGGCATTAACCACAGCTGTTATTTGTAAAGTATGAGCTGTAGAGACTGGCATGCTTCCTACAGTCCAAAGTCCCGTAACAGCATCATAACTTCCAGCTGTTGCTGTATAGGAGACATAAGAATAACCAGTAGGCAATAAATCGGTAACAATTATATTCTCTGAGCTTTGAGGTCCTGCATTGTTTATCTGAATACTAAAAGTTACCTGAGAACCTACCAGAGGAGTGGTATTGTTTACCGTTTTAGTTAATGATAAATCAGCCGATGTTGCAATCGGAACTACTGTTGCTTCTGCATAATCATCTTCTGTTGTAATTCCATTATTAGGAGTAGAATCTGGATCAGGCTGACTGCTTGCTGTAATTTCGGCACTATTGGTGTAATTTCCTGCGGCATTAACGAGAGCCGTTATTTGTAAAGTGTAAGAATCTGTGATTGGCATATTTCCAACTGTCCAAAGTCCTGTTGTAGGAACATAACTTCCTGTTGTGGCACTGTATGACACATAAGTAAAGCCAGAAGGCAGTAAATCGGTTACGGTAACTCCATTTGCTTCTTGTGGGCCAGAATTTGTTACCTGAATACTGAACGTTACTAAAGAGCCTACAAGTGGAGTGGCATTGCTCACGGTTTTTGTCAATGATAAATCTGCTGATGTTGGAACAGGAACTGTAGTAGCTTCAGCATAATCATCTTCTGTTGTGATTCCGTTATTTGGAGTTGAATCGGGATCAGGAAGATTAGCAGCTGTAACTTCAGCGGTATTAGTATAATTTCCTGTAGGATTTACTCTTGCAACAAGCTGAAGTGTTTCTGCATCACCAGTTACTAGATTACCAACTGTCCAAATTCCTGTAGCGGTATCATAAGTTCCTGTAGAAACTGTAAATCCAGTAAAGGTGTATCCCGAAGGAAGCACATCTGTTACTTGAACTCCAAAGTTATCCTGAGGTCCATTATTGGTTACAACAACTTCAAAAGTAACAAGTGATCCAACCAATGGAGTTGTGGTATTAACTGTTTTTGCTAAAGACAAATCAGAAGATTGCGGAATAGGAGTAGTGGTTGCAGTTCCATAATCGTCTTCAGTGATTACTCCATTATTTGGAGTAGAATCTGGATCTGGAGTATCGCTATTGGTAACTTCAGCAATATTGATGTAATTCCCAGTCGAATTGACAATTGCATTAATTTGAAGTGTTTCAGATTCGCTGCTTTCGAGAATATCTAGAGTCCATAATCCAGTTGTACTATTATAAGTACCGCTTGTTGCATTAAAACTGCTGAAAGTATAACCTGAAGGCAGTAAATCGGTTACCTGAACAAGTGCTGCATCCTGAGGTCCGCTATTTGTGGTTATAATGGTAAAAGTTACAATAGAACCAACAAGTGGAGTCGGATTGCTTACGGTTTTAGTTAACGATAAATCGGCTGAAGGTTGAATTGGTGTTACAACGGCATTGTCTTCATCGTCTTCACTCTGATCTCCATCATCATTATTTGGTGTACTGTCAGGGTCTGGAAGATTACTTGCAGTTACTTGAGCGACATTAAAATAATCTCCTGTAGGCAATACCTTGACATCTAGTATCAGCGATTCTGAAACTCCAACATCTACTGTTCCCACATTCCAAATTCCTGTAGCACTGTCATATAAACCTGCCGAAGAACTGTAATTTACATATTGAAAGCCAGAAGGAAGTAAATCGGTTACCTGAACTCCTGTTGCATTATTTGGACCATCATTGGTAATAATAAGTTCAAAAGAAACCTGACTTCCCACAACAGGACTTGTGTTTCCTGCTACAACATTTTTGACTAAAGATAAGTCGGCAGATGGACCGATAAAAATAATTCCTGCATCATCTTGATCATCTTCAGAAGCTACATTATTATTTGGAGTTGAATCAGGATCAGGTAAATCACTAGCTGTTATTTGAGCGACATTTAAATAATTTCCTAATGGATTGACAAGCGCACTAAAGGTTAAATTTAAATTAGAATTAGCAGCTAAATACAAATCTTTCCATTCTAAGGTAGCAGTTGCCGCTTGATACGTTCCGCCAGAAGAAACTGATCCAGGAATGAGCGTATATCCAACTGGAATAACATCCTGGACATCAACACCTGTTGCATTTCCGGGACCTCGATTAAGTACATTTATGATGAAATCAACTTGACTTCCTGCAGCGGCTGTTAACGGAGCCACTATTTTCGTTAGCTCTAAATCGGCTTGTTTTAATGAAACAGTAGCACTGGCTCTATCATCTTCCGGTAATCCATTTCCGGGAGTACTGTCAGGATCAAGCTGTTTAGCAGTTTCAACCTCTGCTATATTAATGTAGTCGTTTACATTTGAAACAACATTCACTTTTGCTGTAATCTGTAAAGCAAGTGAGTTTCCGTTGTTGAGATTGCCAACATTCCAAATACCTGTAGTGCTGTTATATTTTCCAGCACCATTATCGCTCACATAAGTATACCCAGGAGGAAGTTGATCGGATACTGTTATTCCGGTAGCGTTATTAGGACCGCTATTGGTAACTCTAATTGTGAAAATAACATTGTCGTTTATGCTTACCGTTGCAGGCGAAACTGTTTTTTGCAATGATAAATCGGCAACATCCAATATAATAGAGGCATCATCCTGATCATCTTCGGTCGCAATATTGTTATTTGGGGTACTATCAGGATCAAATTGATCTGAAGCAATAATTTCAGCATTGTTTACATAGGATCCTGTGGATTTAATTACTGCCTGAAAAGATAATGTTAGCCTGCTTCCAACAGGAATTGAAAGATTATTCCAAGTTACGGTATTATCGCCCACATTATAAATTCCTGCTAAGTTTACAGAGCCTGGCACTATGGTATAACCAGATGGAATATAATCTCGTACAGAAACTCCAGTTGCAGTTACTGTTCCTCCCAAAGAGTTATTATTGAAAATTTGAAGATTGAAAGTAACTGTGTCTCCTGCACTTCCGGTAACGGGAGTAACAGATTTCGTTAATTCTAGATCAGCAACAGACAATATGGTTAAGGTCATAGTATCAGATGAAACTGCACAATTACCGTTGCTTACAGTCCACTCTAAAACATATATTCCAGAAATCGTTCCCGTTACAGCTGTAGTCGGAGAAGTATCATCAACAAATCCTACAATGCTTGGTCCAGATACTTGAGTCCAAACTCCAGTACCTACTGTAGGTGTTGTTGCATTCATATTAACTGGAGAGAATTGTGGAATAATTCGATTTGGCCCAGCATTAGCAGTTGAAGGTAAGTCGTAAACCGTTACTATAACTCTATCCTCAGAAGTACATCCTGTTGTTGCAATTGTCCAGCTAAATTCATAAGTGCCAGGAATTAATTGCAACATTAGTGAGTTAGGGTTGTTTGGAGAAGCGATTGTAGCTGTATTAGGACCAGAAATTTGTGTCCATGTCCCTGTGCCAATAACAGCCGCATTTGCTCCCATAGTTACTGAAGTTACATCACATAGTTCTTGATCAGGACCCGCATTGGCTACTGTCGGAGGATCGTCGTTAAAAGTAATGTCAACCGTATCTGAAGATGGCTGGCACAATGATGGACTTGTAAAAGGTCCATTTGTTACTGTCCACGTTAAAGTATATGTCCCTAAGACTGTAACATTTGAAAGAGTTGTAATCGGACTATTAGGGCTGTCTATAACCGCTGCGGCTCCTGCAGGCTGACTGGTGATGGTCCATGTTCCAATACCAACTGTTGGAGCTATAGCAGCTGTCTGATAAGTGGTTTGGCAAGCCACAGCGTCATCAGGACCAGCATTAGCAGTACTTGGAGCAGCGTTCATTTCTATTCTGACAATATCTGATAAAGATCTACATGAAGTACTTTCAAAACCCCATTCTAAAATATATAATCCTGGAACAGTTAAGCCACTAAGAGTAGTCAATGGGGAAGAAGGGGTATCGATTACTGCTACACTTCCCGTTGGCTGAAAAACAAAACGCCATTGAGCATTAGAAACATCTGGTGGAGGTGCATTTCCTTGTAATGTAGTGGTTCCTGCGACATCAGATATACAAAGCGTTTGATCTGGTCCAGCATCGGGAGGAATACTTGCCCCACTAAAGATATTAATATTTACTGAATCGGAAGATCCTGAACAAGTAGAACCATCAGGAAAAACTGTAGAACTGGTTGTGTACGTAAAAACATAATTGTTTCCAGGAACTACAGTTGCGTTAGCGATATAGCTATTAGCCGGTGATTGTGTTATGGTAACGTCTGCAGGATTTCCAGTAGTACTAGTAAGTGTCCAAGTTCCAGTTGAATTTTCATTTCCTTTAAGCTGAACGCTGGTTACATCACAGTATGATTGGTCAATTCCTGCATTCGCAGTTGGTGTTACTGTCACAATCATATCATCAAAAGTACCTGGGCACAAGAAGATACTTTTCGCAGTAACAGTCCATCTAAAAGTATAAGTTCCTGCAACAAGTCCGTTAATTAAAGTATTTGGATTGGTAGAATCAACAATTGTTGGCTGATTGGGTGCGCCAGTTAGAACAGACCATTGTCCAGCTTCAAAAAAACTGTCGTAAGCACTTCCTGCCATAGTTACACTTGTATTATTACATACGTTTTGGTCAGGTCCAGCAACAGCTTGATGAGGTGGAATTCCAATTGATAAATTAACATCATCAAAAGCTTCACCACAGACTTCGGCATCAACTGTCCATCTAAAAATATAATAACCGCTGTAGGTAAAAGTGAAAACAGCATTAGGATCATGTATATCACTTATCGTATAACTTCCTACACCCGAAATTCTAGTCCAAGTTCCAACGGCACCACTGGTGGATGTCGCCGCCATTGTTATAGTGTTGCCACAAATTTCCTGATCTGGTCCCGCATTTGCAGCTGGAGGAGTATCGGCAATGGTTACCGTTACTTCGCTTGTATTAGGAGCACATAATCTTGTAATGGTTTGTATTGCCCATGTAAAAGTGTATGTTCCGTTTCCTGGTACTGTCACTAAAGTATTAGGATCGCTTGAATCGGCAAAAACAACCCCAGCTGAAGGAGTAACAGACCATAAACCGATTTCAAAAGTTCCCGGAGTATTACCACTAAGATTAAATGATGTTGTTCCAGAAGGATAACAAGCATCGGGGCCTGCATCTGAATTGGATGATGCTGTAGAATTATTTGTTACAATGGTAACAGTATCTGATATGGCTGAATTACAAGAAGGACCAGGATGAAGATAAGAAAGCGACCACTGCAATTCGTATTGTGATAAATTTGTTGTAAAACCTCTAGCAACAGCATTTGGATCATTTACATTTGAAAATATAATTGTGCTCGGACCAGAAACTTGACTCCATGTTCCAATTTCTCCACTTTGGGCTGGTGTTGCGGCTAAATGAACTTGAGCATTAGCACAAACAACTTGATTTGGACCTGCATCAATTACGCCTAAAGTACTATCAGAAACATAAATCGTTACTGTTGAAACCGAAAAACCGCAAGTTGCACCGCCACCTTTTGTGATGTACTGAAAAACATAAGTTCCAGGAATAAGCCCAGTTACCTGAGTGTTTACAGCAAAATTATCGGTAATTGTCGCTTGATTAGGACCGCTTAGCTGACTCCAAAAGTGCATTCCATCCCCAGTTACAACTCCTGAAAGCGTGGTACTGGTATCTCCACATGGCAAACTTACATCAGATCCTGCATTGGACGGAACTGGATCTCCTGAAACGATTATATTTAAAGTATCAAAACCATAATCACAACCAACAGGAAGTGTTCCGTTTTGACTTCTGATAAATTCAACCGTATATTCTCCTGGTTCAGTAAGTGTTAGTGTTAATGAATTTCCAACATCTTGCAATGCAGTAGGAAAGGGAGCAAGAGGCGATGTGCTTGGTCCAGTTACAATTCTATATTGATTCACTCCTGTTCCTGTTACAGTAAGCGGAATCGTAAATACTGTTGCATTACAACTTCCAGCAATATCATTACCATTATTAGCGACAATAGTTCGCGTCGGACCATTGTATTGAATGTTATAATCTTTCGTAAATATACAGCCTGTGTTATTGTTTGTAAGGGTATATCTAAATTTATAAGGGTCGCCAGAATCTGAAATATTAGTAATTAAAGTAGTTGGATTAGTAGGAGAAACAATTATTGCTCCTGGATCTCCAGATATTTGGGTCCATTGAACAGTTTCTCCTGCATATAGAGGTGTTTGGGCTACCAAAGTAACCTGATTTATGGTATTGTCACAAAAGAAAATATCTTCATCTCCACCAGGAAGTGTAGTTACATCTTGTGTAGCTTCAGGAACTGTAATAGTAACCAAATCATTACCTGAAGCGCATGGTCCTGAAACCGTCCATCTAAAGGTATATGTACCTTGTACCAAGTTTGAAACCTGCGTATTATTTGAGTTTGGAGTGCCAATAGTAGGAGTGTTTGGACCGCTAACAAATGTCCATTGACCGCTTTGTCCATTAAGGCCACAACCGCCATATGTTCCAGTAAGATTAGTATTTTGAGTGGTAGTATAACAATTGCTAAGTGTTTGATCGGACCCAGCGGAAACTGGAGTTACACCTCCATAATTAGTTACTGTTATTTGAGATGTGGTTCTGCATCGCTGTCCTGGAGCATATTCTGGACCTTCAATAACCCATTGCACAGTAGTCACACCACAACTTGTAGCGGGTAAAGTTATCGTAGACGTAGGTAAATTAGGAAAATTAATTACAACTCCTGCATTGTTAGCGCCAACGATTTCCCAATAGCCAGTTTCTCCTGTATTTTGAGGCGTATTTGCTGTTATAGAAAGATTTCCTGTACTATTTGGACAACTTGCTATATTACCGCCAGCATTTGCAATAGTAATAGGTTGTACATTTACAACTTTATCCTGATAAGTCAAGACTCCGTCACCGCAAGTTGCACTATATCTAAAGATATATGTATTTCCTCCCGTATAGCCTGTTACAATAGTACTTGAATTATTTGGAGTATCAATAACGACCGTTGGCCCTGATATTTGTGTCCATAAAACATTTCCAATAATAGGAGATGGATTATTACCGCTTAAAACCAATGCATCAGTTTCGCATATAGTAACATTTAAAACTCCAGCATTTACCGTACAGTTCTGGCCGTAAATTGATACAGAAAAAACGAAAGCAGCTAGGATTAATTTTAGCTTTTTAAAATAATCTTGATAAGGTATAGTTTGATCCATAAGCATAAAGGATATGAAATTTGTTTAAAGAAAAAGCTGTTGATAAGAAATCAAGCTTTGGTCTTTCTTTAAAAAATTAGAGTTTACTTATAGTGACGTGAGAACCTATCAAATTTACGGAAAGATTAACCTGAGTTCAATTTTTAGATGTTTCAGATTATAATTTGCAACCATTTTTACAAATGTGAACAATAGAAAATACCACAAAATAAGATGGAATTTTTAGATACGGCTAATTAAAATTTGATGCAAGTTTTTTTTTAGACTGTCTCAAAAAAAACTTTTTAGATCATCTTTTTTTACAGATTCCCCTAAAATTAGCTTATAATTGTACTATTGGTACAGAAATAAATTATTAAAAACTTTGAAGAATTTTGTTTTATATCTTTTCTTGATATTGGGTTTAAGTCCAATAGGATATTCACAGGATTATCCCGTAAAATTTCTAGATATATCAGACGGTTTGTCTAACAATTCTATTATTACCATTTATCAGGATAACGAAGGTTATATGTGGTTTGGAACCTATGATGGGTTAAACCGATACGATGGTTATAATTTTAAAGTATTCCGAAATCGAATCAACGATCCAAAGTCATTGTTGTTTAATACGATTTACAATATTGAAGGTGATTCTAAGAATAATATTTGGGTTGGAGGTACTAATGGAATCTGTGTTTATGACAAGAAAAAAGCAATATTTCATTCCGTTCACTATAAGAATTTAGATGAAAAAACTGTTTTACTTCAAGGAATTATACACCAAATGCGTTCTGTTTCTGATCAGCTGGTACTTGTTGCTTCTCAAAAATCAGGATTGTTAGCTTTTGAAAATGGTTCTTTCATAGGAAATCATATTCCATTAAATGCATTAGGAAATAAAATCAACATTAATAATTATGATGCTGTTGCCATTCAGGAAAACAAAGAAAAATCGGGATGCTGGATTTATGTTCGAAACGTTGGAGTTTGCAACTATAATTATAAAACGAAAAATTTAAAAATAGTTTTTCCGCTTTCTATCGAAGTAAAAGCGATGAAACTTTCAACTGATGGAAATCTTTTGTTAGGAACCGATGAAGGTCTTTTTCTTTTAAACACCAAAACAGGTTCTGTTTCAGATAATTATTTTTCAAGTAAATGCAGTGTAACGGATGTTTTAACTGATAAAAAAGGGAAAACTTGGGTTACAACCGACGGATGCGGGATTTTTTACATCAATCCTAACACCAAAAAACTTCTTTCTTATAATGAACAATTAGCGAAAAGTAATTCGGTTTGGAGCCTTTATGAAGATAAATCGGGTAATAAATGGTTTGGTTCGCTTCGCGGCGGAATCAGTATGCTGAGTGATACGCCAAAATATTTTAAAAGCATTAGATACAATTCAAAAGAACCTGCCGATAACTTTATTTTGTCTTTTTGCGAAGATGAAAAAAAGAATCTTTTGGTAGGTACAGACGGTGCTGGATTAAAATATTGGAATAGAACTACAAATACTTATTCAAATTACGGAATTTCACTTTCAAGCAGTTTTATCACTGGAATAATCCGAGATGATAATAATGATATTTGGGTTTCGACTTGGGCTGGCGGAGTTAATCGTATCAATAAAAAAAACAATACTGTAAAGTATTATTCTTGCTACAATACTTTTACGAAACAAATAGAGAAAAATATCTGGTTTGTGTTTAAAGATTCAAAAGACAATATCTGGGCAAGTGCGACAAATGAAGGTTCTTTATATTGTTTAGATCGAAAAACAGACACTTTTGTTCTTTTTGATAAAAGTATTGATAATCTGCAATGTATGACCGAAACTTCAGATGGAAAGTTATGGGCAGGAAATTATACTTCGCTTTTATCTATCGAAAAAAAATCTAGAAAAATTACCAAGAAAGCAATCGGAAATCCGATAAGATGTATTTATGAAGATAAAGACAAAAATCTTTGGGTCGGAACACAAGAAGGAGGTTTACTGTTGTTTGATAGAAAAACGAATACTTTTAAAAGATTAACCATTAACGATGGTTTGCCTTCAAATACTATCCTAAGATTATTGGAAGATCAATATGGTAATTTGTGGATGAGCACGTATAACGGAATCTGCCGATACGATAAAAAGAGTAAAACTTTCCGCAATTTTTCTATAAACGACGGACTTCAGAGCAATCAATTTAGTTTTAATGCCGGAATTAAGCTTTCTTCGGGAGAGTTTCTTTTTGGCGGAATTAACGGCTTTAATATTTTTTATCCAGAAGCGATAAAAGGTTTTAATCAGAAGAATAATGTTTTATTGACCGATTTTTATGTAAACAATCAGCTCATTGAAGAAAGCAAAGCAGAAGTAGATATTGATTCCGATAAAATAAAAGATGTTAGTTTAGAATATGATCAAACTACATTATCACTAGAATTTGTTGCGTTAGATTATAATAATTCAGACAAAATTAATTATGCTTATTTTCTAGAAGGCTGGGACGAACAATGGAATTACGTTGGACAAGCGCGAAAAGCAAATTACTCCAGACTTCCAGAAGGGAAATATACTTTTAAAGTAAAAACAACCAGTTTTAAAGGCGGATGGAATAAAGAAGTCAGTTTGGTTTCAATAACCGTTTTACCGCCTTGGTACAGAACTTGGTGGGCATATACGTTGTACTTGGCTGCTATTGGCGGTATTTTATTTCTGTATTTGGATTACAGCAGAAACAAAGAAAAATTAAAATATAAAGTCAAAATTGCCGAACTGGAAAGCAAAAAAGAAAAAGAGATAGCCGAAAAACAGGCGTCTATGTTTACCTATATATCGCATGAATTTAGAACGCCGCTTTCGCTGATAATTAATCCGTTGAAAAAAGCGGTTCAAAAAGAAATTGTTGAGAATGGTTCTTCGGGAAGCGATTTGGCTATTGCGCATCGAAACGCCAGAAGGCTTCTCAGTTTGGTAGATCAATTGCTTTTACTGAGAAAAGCAGAAAATGATGCCGATGCATTGCGATTGTCTCCTATAAATGTTAATAATCTTTCTAATGAAGTTTATCAATGTTTTGTTAATCAGGCAAAAGAAAAACAGATTGCTTATAATTTGATTATTCCAGATAACGAAATAACCATTATTGGCGATTATGAAAAGGTAGAAATCTCCCTTTTCAATTTAATGTCGAATGCTTTTAAGTACACGCCAATTGGAGGGGAAATCAATTTGAAAGTAACCGAAAATGATAATGAGGTTATTCTTGAAATATCTGACAATGGTGACGGAATCGATAAAAAAGATATCGATGTTATTTTCGAAAAATTCAAACAGATTAATTCGAAAGTTTCAGTTGGAACAGGTTTCGGTATCGGACTTTATATTGTGAAATATTTTGTAGACAAACACAAAGGATCTGTAACCTGCAGCAGTGAAACAGGAAAAGGAAGTACTTTTAAATTGACATTTTTAAAAGGAGACAGTCATTTTGAAGATGCTGAAATAACAAACGAAAAACCGCAAAGAAGTCAATTATTTGATGAATTGATTCCAGATGAAATTGAAGAGCCAGCTATAACAAATTCAGTTTCTGAAAGCGATTTTAAAAAGATAATGTTAACCGAAAAACGCACGGTTTTAATTATTGATGATAATGCCGAGATTCGAGCGTATTTAATCAAATTGTTTTCAGGTAATTATATTGTTTATAGTGCAGAAAATGGAGAAGAAGGCTTAAAGCTAACCAAAAAACACATGCCAGATCTTGTGATTAGTGATATTACTATGGAAGAAATGGATGGTTTGGAATTGTGCCGAAAAATAAAAGAAGACAATGCGTTATCTCATATTCCAGTTATTTTATTGACAGCATCTAAAAATCCTGAAACGCATTTGCAGGGAATTAATGAAGGTGCAGACGATTATATTACAAAACCATTTGATGACGATATTCTAACTGCTCGTGTGGAATCTTTACTCCGAAATAGACATAATCTGAGAGCTTATTTCTTAGATAGCATTACATTAAAGGAAAACACTCAAAAAGTTCCAGTAGAGTATCAGCAGATGCTAAAAAAATGTATTGATATTGTAGAAGCAAACATTCATAAAAAAGATTTTACGATTCGAACTTTTGCTCTCGAAATGGGAATGAGCCACAGAACGCTTTATACCAAAATCAAAATTATTTCGGGACAAACTTTAAATGCTTTCATTCGTTCCTTACGAATTCGAAGAGCTGCAATGTTAATGCTAACCGAAGAAATGAATATCGCACAAGCAAGTGCCGAAGTTGGTTTTGAAGATCCAAAATATTTCAGACAGCAGTTTGTAAAACTTTTTGGAATGACGCCATCAGAATATATTAAAAAGTATAAAAGTTCCTTCAATTCTGATCTAAATATCATTAAATAGCTAGATCGAAACTATCTTTTCATTGCATTTTTTCTTTAAATTTTAATTAAACGATTAAAATCTTTTACTGCATTTAATTGTTTTTGCTGAAAAATTACTGTTTTTTCAATAATTGCATATAATGCAAAAATCACTATCTATTTTTAAATACTCAGTAAAAAATATTTCAAAATTATGGTTAATTACAATTTTGACCTCCTTTTTTTTCGAATTTACCCCTCCTTATAAGTGTGGAATAAACATTTCTTTGCACTTATAGCAATCGGTTATTACAGAATTGCTGTTAGTCATAAGTGTTAGTTTCAAGATAAAGTTTTATCTCTTTTTAAAGAGCTGAGCACTCTTTAAAATTTTAAAAGTAATGGTTGGTTACGTTACTTTTTGAACCCGCAGTTTAGAAGTAAGCTGCGGGTTAATTTAAAAACACTTATTAATAGTTTAAGAAATAAAAAAAGGAAAAAATAGCCAAACAATTAACCAAACGTAATTCATTATGAAAGTAACCACATGATTAACCCTGTCTGTTTTCTGCCTCAAGAAAACAGAAAAACCAATCTCGAATTAAACCTGCGAGAATAAAAGCAAACTTTCGCTTTAGAAAGAAAACTAACTAACTAAACCTTAAAATTAAAGAAATGAAAAAAAATGTATTTTTATTTTTTCTTGCTCTTTTTGGCATTCTTTTTACAGGCTGTCAAAATAACGAATCAGGATTTCCAAGTTCTGATAACCCTACGGTGGTAGTTTCGACAAAAGAAATTTACGGAGCGCCAAGTAGAAAATTTGAAATCAAAGCAGCCCTTGCCGATGATTTAGGATTAAAAAGTGTAGAGATTCAAATTCCAGAATTATCATTAGACAAGACAATTAGTTTTGCTACAGATCCGCTTTTAGAAACGTATGATCTTAGTTACTTTTTTGAAGTTCCTGCGGGAAGAGGAACATCAGAAACTTTCAAAATAAAATTAATCATTACAGACGTTTCTGGAAATGTTGTAAACGAAGAAATCAATTTACGTCTTGATGGAGAATTTGCCGCTCCAAGCATCACTATGATTACGCCAAAAGAAGGTGCGGTTATCTTGTTGTCTACAAGTAACAAAATGCCAGTAAATTTTGTGGTAAATGATGATTCAGGAATTGATTATGTTCAAATAAAATGTACAGAATTGGGTATTGATGAAACTGTACAATTAACAGGTTCTCCGCAATCTTATACTTTCAATAAAACCTATACTTTACCCGTTACGGCCGCAAATTATGTTTTAACGATTACGGCTAAAGATAAATTTGCTATTCCAAATACAGGATCTTTAAATGTTAATGTGGTAGCAACGAATGAATATCCAGCTATTTATTTATGCGATCAGCCAAAAGGCACTAATTTGACAACAGATGCGGTTGGAGTTCCGATGTATTTCCACGAAAAAACCGGACAAGATTTCGAATTCAAATATTATGCTGATAAAGACAATAAAGAGATTTATTTCTTAGGTCAAGAATCAGATTTTGCACCGCATTGTTTTGGTTTAAATGCTTCAGGAGAATTGGTTGATGATGTTGCTTCTACAGCGATTGTTTTACCAACAAAAGGATATTATAAAATTAAAGTGAATCCGAATACGCTGAAATATACTGCCGAAAAATATACACCAACAAGTAAAGTTTGGGCAGACGTAGCAAATGGTTTATGGCATGATGATGCCGCACAAAGAAAACCTTTCGTGAGTGTTTGCGGGGGCGGAATTGACGGCGCTAACTGGGATACGTGGAATGCTTGGGTAGTTACAAAACTTCATTTGGCTAATAATGCCGCAAATCCATATCAATTAGTTGGAGAATATACTTTAACAGGAACTATGGAAGCGACTTTCACGGGTCAATGGTGGGATCCTTCTTGGAGATTGATTAAAAACGGAATTGCAACAATGTCTCCAGGAGAAAATGGAAACGCTAAATATGCAGCAGCTCCAGGTGTTTACAAAGTGGTTTTAGATACCGAATTAGAAAGAGTATTTATTACAAAAAAATAGTTGGTTATAACCTTGTTGTAACATTTAACAAATAAAACAGCTTAATATGAAATTTAAATATATAGGATTTTTTATTGCCCTTTTGTGTACTGCCGTATCCTTTGGACAAATAAAAATAAAAGGAACTGTTAAGGATAAAGCCAATGTGCCAATTCCGGGAGTAAACGTATTGGTAAAAGGAACTTCATCCTCAGCAGCAACTGACTTTGATGGTAATTATGTGCTAAATGTTCCAAATAAAAATGCACAGCTTGAATTTACTTTTGTTGGTTTTACAACCAAAGTAGAATCAATTGGAGATAAAACAGAGATTAATGTTATTCTTGAGGAATCAAGCCAAGCATTAGATGAGATAGTTGTGGTAGGTTATGCTGCCGTAAAAAAGAGTGATGTAACGAGTTCAATTTCTTCTGTAAAAGGAAAAGAATTGCAGACCATGACAGTTGGTAACGTTACCGAATCATTACAGGGGAAAGTTTCCGGTGTCCAAGTAACGGGGGTTGGAGGACCGGGAGCTCAACCTAGAGTTTTGATTCGTGGTATTTCGACTTTAAATTTAAATACAGATCCGCTTTATGTAGTAGATGGAATTCCGATGGGAACCAGCATCAATTTCTTGAGTAATAATGAAATTGAATCTATGGAGGTTTTAAAAGATGCTTCTGCAAGTGCTATTTATGGTTCACGAGCTTCAAACGGGGTTATTTTGATTACAACCAAAAAAGGTAAAGTTGGTAAAGCAAGATTCAACTTTGATTTGAGTTCTGGTATGCAGATGATGAATAATCCGTACAATATGGCTGATGCAGAAGGTTATGCAACAATCATGAATACAGCTTATAACAATTCTGGTTATTCAGATTATTTGCCAAATCCATCTCAATACAGAGGAAAAACAACAGATTGGTGGAAAGCAGGAATTAGAAAAGCCTCTCCAGTAACTAATGCTTCTTTTGGTGTGGCAGGTGGTTCTGATAAACATACTTATGCCATTAGTTTAAACTATTATAATGCAGAATCAATTTATGAAGTTGGCGGTTGGGAAAGAGTGACAATGAGAATTGCGAACGATTTCAAATTCTCGGATAAATTTTCTGCTGGAATTACTTTAAATCCTCGTTACGAAACTTGGGGATCTCCTGGAAACTGGGCAGATTTTGATAAAATTGATCCTATTACACCAATTTACAAACCAGCTGATCAGTTAACTGGATTAGAAAATGAATATAGTATTTACGCACGTTCTCCTTCTTACGTTTGGAATCCGGTTGCTGCTGTAAAAAGATACGATGATTTTACAAACCAGTACAACTTAAATACAAATGGATATTTACAATATGAACCAATAAAAGGTTTGGTAATTCGTACACAGGCATCTATTGAAGTTGGTGATAAAACACAAAGTATTTTCAGACCAGATTTTATAATTGATGCAGCGCACGAAAAAGCAGAAATTAATAGTGTAGAAAGAAAAAACACTACAAATGCAGATTGGACTTGGCAAACTACAGCGACTTATAGCAGAATTTTTGCCGAAAAACATAACGCTTCATTTATGGTGGGTAGCACTATGGAGGAATACAATGCTAATGATGTTTGGGGTTATGGCGAAGGAGTTCCAAATAATTCAGATTTAATGAGAGAATTGAGTGCAGCTACTAAAAATCGTAATAGTAGTGGTACTAGTTGGTCAAGTTCATTGATGTCTTATATTTCACGTCTTTCTTATAATTATGATGGGAAATATTATTTTACAGGAACATTCAGACGTGACGGTTCTTCTAAATTTATGGCAAACAATAAATGGGCAAACTTCCCATCGGCATCTGCATCATGGAGAATCTTAAATGAAGGATTTATGGAATCTGCTAAAGATGTTGTGAGTGATTTAAGACTTAGAGCTGGTTGGGGTAAAGTAGGTAATCAAGGTTTGCCGGATGCTGTTTATCAATCAAATATCGGACAAGGATATTATGTAATTGACGGTCAGGTGGTAGATACTTCTTATCCATCGACTATGGCAAATAAAGACATTAAATGGGAAACGGTAGAAGATATGAGTTTTGGTATAGACTACGGATTTTGGAAAAACAAATTGTCTGGATCTCTTGAATATTACCAAAAGAAAACAAAAGATATGTTGTTCTTAAAACAATTTCCAACATATAGCGGATTTCCAGGATATTCTACGATGTGGACGAATGTGGGTTCAATGAAATCTAGCGGTATCGATTTATTGATTTCATTCAAAGATAAAAAAGGAGATTTCTCTTATGGTGCAGATTTAACTTTTACAACCGTAGATGTAGAGATGATTTCTTTATCTGCTGATGGAGAAAAATTATACGGTTCAAGCAATAGAACTTTAACGGTTAAAGGAGATGAACCAGGATATTTTTATGGTTATGTAGCCGATGGATTATTTCAGAACCAAACGGAGTTAAATTCTCATACAGATGAACATGGAACCAAATTGCAGCCTTATGCACAAGTAGGAGATGTTCGTTTTAAAGATGTTAATGGTGACGGAAAAATAGACGATAAAGACAGAACTAAAATTGGTTCTCCTTGGGCAGATTACAATATTGGTTTGAACTTAAACTTTGCCTACAAAAACTTTGATTTAGTAGCGAATTTTTACTCAAGTATTGGAAATGAAATTGTGAATCAAAATATTTCAGATTTATACAATGGTGCAAGTTTGACAAACAAAGTAAGCGGATTAGAGCAAATGGCTTGGCATGGAGAAGGAACTTCAAACTATATTCCGAGATTATCAAAAGATGATAACAACGAGAACTTTACAAAATTCTCTTCTCTTTATGTTGAAGATGGATCTTTTGTTAGAATGAAAAATCTTCAAATTGGATATTCTTTCTACAACAAATTTGGATTAGATAAATTAAGATTGTCATTATCAGGACAAAATTTATGGACATGGACTAAATATACAGGAGTTGAGCCTGAAGTTGGGGCAGGAGATCCAAATAATGGAGACAGAGTAAAAGGATCAGGTTTTGGAGGATGGAATTATCCAGTACAGCCAACAATCTTGATGGGACTTAATGTTGCATTTTAATCAAAACGATCATGAAAAAAATAATAGTATCAATAATAGCTTTTTCTCTATTTTCGGCATCTTGCAGTGATTTTATAGAAAAAGACCAAAGAGGAACTCAGACTTTAGAAAATTATTTTCAAACAGTTCAAGAATGCGAGAATTATGCAAATGAATTAACGCAGCGCTTATTGTTAGCAAAAGAATGGTGGACATTAACGGCTCCGAGAGTAACCAACGAAATGTCAACCGATGATGCTTGGATGGGAAATACAGGTCAAGATAATAGCGCGCACAGACCTTGTTCGCAATACATCATTACTCCAGATAATATGGGAGATATGAATAGTATTTATACAGCACATTTTTATACGATTCAATCTGCAAATGTTGGTTTAGAAAGAATGGCCGTTTCGCCACTTACCGATGCTCAAAAAAATCAGTATATGGGCGAATCTTTATTTGTCCGCGCTTATTGTTATTATGAGTTAGTAAACCTTTTTGGAGGAGTTCCAGTTTATACAAAATCTTTAGGAACTGGAGATTTAACATTATCGCGTAATACAGCTGCAGAAGTATACACTCAGATAGAAACCGATCTTAAAGATGCAGCAGCAAAACTAGAAAGTGCTCCCGTAGCAAGAAATGGTAGAATTAACAAATGGGCAGCTTATGCTTTATTGGCTCGTGTTTCATTGTTTCAAGAAAAATGGGCTGAGGCAAAGACTTATTCTAACAAAGTAATTACGGAAGGACCTTTTCAATTAGAATCAGATTTCTTAAATATCTGGAATGTTAACAATCATAACGGAATTGAATCTATTTTAGAAGCTCAGTCGTCTTCAGTTCAAGATAAAAGTTTAGGTGCAGCATTGCCAACTTTATCTGGCGCAAGAGGAGAAGACAAAAAGAATTTTCCAAGTAATGATGCCGCAGACGTTCTAGACGGTTGGGGATGGTGTATGCCAACAAGTGATTTAGAAAATGCTTATTTGTCTGAAAATGATGTTATCCGTCGCAGAAGTACGATTACAAAATGGGGAGAAGCTGCTTACGGAGACGAGACTTTAAATCCGACACACAAATTCAGTTTAAATGATAATAAATCTGGACGTATATGCCGTAAATATTATATTCCAATTGCGACACGTCGTTCATTAGATAAAAAAGACGGCCATTTGCCATTAAACATTCCGTTGATTCGTTTGGCAGAAATGTATTTAACTAGAGCAGAGGCTAATTATCATACAGGCGGAGATGCTTTAGCAGACATCAATATCATCAGAGCTCGTGTAAAATTAGATCCAAAAACAGGAATTTCTGGACCAACACTTTTGAGACAAATCTATAAAGAGCGTCGTTTAGAATTGGCTTTTGAAGGATTACGTTTATTTGATATTCGCCGTGAAAAAGATCCAACAACAGGAAGACCAGTTATAGAATCTTTAATGGGACCAAACGGAACTTTCGTTCAATATAATTTGAGTTCTACAGACCCTTATGAAACAACAAACTTGAGAGAATCTCAGGATAAAGGAATCAATTTTAATCCTGCGAAAAACTTATTGTGGCCAATTCCACAATTGGAAATCGATTTGAGTGGCGGTGTAATTAAGCAAAATCCTGGATACTAAGATGAAGTTCAATAATCAAAATAAAGTAGGTCTGCTGTGTGCAGGCTTACTTTTCGCAAGCTCTCTTTTTGTAAGCTGCGATTCTGAAAAATCTGAAAATTCGGATTCAGAAAACGCTGTAACAGAATTGAATGTTAGTTTAGAAATGAATCTTCAAACTATGGAAAGTTTTGGAGCTTCGGATGCTTGGCAATGTAATTTTATTGGAAAAAACTGGCCAACAGATAAAAGAAATAAAATTGCCGATTTATTGTTCAGCCAAGGTTTAGATGCTGAGGGAAATCCAAAAGGAATCGGATTATCGTTATGGCGTTTTAATCTTGGAGCAGGAAGTGCAGAACAAGGCGATGCAAGCGATATAACGGATGAATGGAGAAGATCTGAATGTTTTACAACAAACGGAGTTACGTATGATATGACGAAACAAGCCGGTCAGGTTTGGTTTATGAAAGCGGCAAGAGAACGTGGCGTTGATAAACTATTAGCATTCGCTAACAGCGCTCCAGTTTATTTAACTCAAAATGGAAAAGCTCATGCTTCTATCAAAGAATTTTATAATTTGAAAGATGGTAAAATGCCTGATCTAGCCGATTTCTGGGTTACATCTTTAGATAAATTAAAAACAGAACACGGTTTAACAATCGATTATGTGAGTCCATTCAACGAACCGCAATATGAGTGGGACGGATCTGGGCAAGAAGGTTCTCCAGCTACAAACGCCAATATTTACAGTTTCG
Source organism: Flavobacterium notoginsengisoli (assembly GCF_014207905.1). GTDB lineage: Bacteria > Bacteroidota > Bacteroidia > Flavobacteriales > Flavobacteriaceae > Flavobacterium > Flavobacterium notoginsengisoli_A. The sequence goes on from NZ_JACHLB010000002.1 coordinate 344,322, forward strand.
TAAACATTTTATCTCCAAAATTGCAGGCGAAAAATTTACTAGCTAAAATTGTTGTAGGTGAATCTGGGGCTTATGAGTATTTGTATAAAACGACTTCAGGAAAAGAAAGCAGATCAAACCAGATTGATTATTTCTTTGCGGCTAATTCTTCTAAAAATATTGGAAATTTAAGCAATGTAAAAAGAACTATTTCTGGACATAGTTATTGGCAAGCATGGCCTTTAAGTACACTAATTTCTTCAAGACAAGATGCAGCAGCGAGAACGCAATCTGTTGGAGGATTAAGTCTTTGGTCATCAGAATATTGTGTTTTAGAAAGTCCAGGAACTGCTGAACTTCCCGGTGGAGCAGGTTCAGGAAGAGATTTAGGAATGTCTCTAGCACTTTGGACAGCGCGTATTATCAGTACCGATATTGCTGTTGGAGGTGTGACTTCTTGGCAATGGTGGACAGCGATAAGCCGTGGTGATTACAAAGACGGATTAATTCACGTAGATGATGGCGCAAGCAACGGAGCTGGAAATGCAGATTATTGTAAAAATGATGGATACATTAGAGATTCAAAAACGCTTTGGGCATTAGGAAACTTTTCATTCTTCGTAAAACCTGGAATGGTTAGAGTTCAAATTCCAAGCATTGACAATACAGCAGAATTAAACAATGTTATGGTTACGGCTTATAAAGATGTAGCAAACAAAAAAATAGTTGTGGTTGCGGTTAACATCAGCAAATCAGCGAAAGCTTATAAATTAAATCTTACAGGCGGAACGGTAACAGATAACAAATTAACGCCTTACATTACTTCTGAAACAATGAGTTTGAAAAAAGGAACAACGGTTGATGTTTCTGGTTTTGAAATTCCAGCGAGATCGGTAGTGACTTATGTAGGAACGTATAAATAAGATACTGAGATTCTGAGATGCTAAGATTCTAAGGTTTTGAAAAGCATAAAGTAAGAATGAAAATTAACCGCAAAGATGATAGAAAACTTTGCGAACATTGCGTAAAACTTAGCGTCTTTGCGGTTAAATAAAAACAAAAAGAATAAATGAGAAACATATACGTCTCGCTTTTATTGGTAATCAGTTCGCTGTCTTTTGCACAGCGAACGGTTACTATTAGCACAGATAATGTAGTGCAAACTATGGACGGTTTTGGAGGTTCTGATGCTTGGAGAACACAGTTTGTAGGTAAAAATTGGCCAGAGCAGAAAAAGAATGCAATCGCAGATTTATTGTTCAGTAAAGAAATCGATGCACAAGGAAATCCGAAAGGGATCGGACTTTCAATCTGGCGATTTAATCTGGGAGCGGGAAGTACAGAACAAGGAGAAAAAAGTAAAGTTTCGGACGAATGGAGAAGAAGCGAATGTTTCTTAAATGCTGACGGGACTTATGATTTTTCAAAACAAGAAGGTCAGAGATGGTTTTTGCAGGCGGCTAAAAAACGTGGAGTCGAAAAATTCTTGATTTTTACGAATAGCCCTCCAGTTCATATGACAAATAACGGATTGTCTTTTGCTTCTCAAAAGAATAAACTGAATCTAAAAGATGGTGCAATTCCAAAATTTGCCGATTTCTTAGTTCAAAGTATTCAAGGATTGGAGAAAAAAGAAGGAATCAAATTCGATTATGTTAGTCCGATAAATGAGCCGCAGTGGGAATGGATGCCAAAAAGTGGCGACACCAACAGTCAAGAAGGAACGCCAGCGACCAATCAGGAAATTTTTGATCTGACGAAAGCACTTTCTGAAAAGTTGAAAGCTAAAAAAATGAGCACCGAAATTGTGATTGCAGAAGCAGCACAAATCGATTATTTATATGAAAATGTAAATGCTGAAAACCGCGACAATCAGATTGATTATTTCTTTGGAAAAACCAAAACCAATGTGACTCAATTTTCGAATGTAAAAAATGTAATACTAGGACATAGTTATTTTACAACTTGGCCAATTGAAAAACAGGTTTTAAGCAGAAAATTAATTGCCGCAGAAGTAAAACAAAAACCAGGTTTAAAATATTGGCAATCGGAATATTGTATATTAGAAAATCCAGGAGAAGCTGAAATTCCGGGAGGTTCTGGCGGAGGAAGAGATTTAGGAATGCAGACCGCTTTATTTGTAGCGAGATTAATTCATAATGATATTGCGGTGGCAAATGCAGCTTCATGGCAATGGTGGACATCAATCACAAGAGTAGATTACAAAGATGGATTAATTTATCTGGATGATGGAAAAAGCAACGGTGGAACTGAGCCAAATTATGTAAAAAATGACGGAGAATTTCACGATTCAAAACTCCTTTGGGCTTTAGGAAACTATTCACTTTTTGTTCGTCCCGGAATGCTTAGAGTTGATATTCCAAACCAAAAAGAATTGGATTCGGCAAATGACGTAATGTTGACGGCCTATAAAGATGTTCAAAACAAAAAACTTATTGTAGTAGCAGTAAACTGCGGAAAAGAAGCTCAGAAATACAAATTTGATCTATCAAAAGGACGTGTAAAAAACAACGAGTTTATTCCTTATGTAACTTCTGATACGTCAAATTTAAAAAGAGCCAATTCGCAGAAAATTAATAATTTAGAAATCCCTGCGAAGTCAGTAGTGACGTTTGTGGGAGAATTACAATAGTAGAAAAATTGTTTCAGGTTTCAAGTTTCAGGTTTGGTTGGAACGTGAAACCTGAAACTTGAAACCTGAAACAAAAAAATAGCAAAAAAAATATGTTAACCAAGAAAACCTTAATCCCTGTTTTACTCTTTTCATGTCTTTCTGCGAGCAGTCAGATTTCGTTTGGAGATTCGAAGAAAATAAATGACAATTGGAAATTCAATCTTCAAGATGTTTCTGATGCAAAAAATGCCAGTTTTGATGATAACAAATGGCAAAATGTAAATGTACCGCACGATTGGAGTGTAAAAGGACAATTGAGTCCAACATTGGCAAGTTGTACAGGATATTTGCCTGGAGGAATTGCTTGGTATAGAAAATCAATTAATATTCCGCAAAGCAAATCGGGCGAAAAAGTGTATTTGTATTTTGAGGGTGTTTACAATAGAAGTGAAGTTTTTATTAACGGAAAATCATTAGGGAAACGCCCAAATGGCTATATTTCTTTTGCTTATGATGCAACGCCTTTTGTTAAATTTGGAGGAGAAAATACGATTTCAGTTCGTGTCGATCACAGTCAAAGTGCCGATTCAAGATGGTATACTGGTTCAGGGATTTACAGAAATGTTTGGGTAGTTTACGCAAATCCGGTTCATATTGCGCAATGGGGAGTTTATGCTTATCCTGAAGTTAAAAAAGGAACAGGAACTTTGAATGTTGAGGTTGATGTTGAAAACGGATCTTCTTCAAAATCATCTTTAACTGTTGTAAACGAACTGTTTTCAAAAGATGGAAAATCGGTTGGAAAATCATCATCTAAAGTAGAAGTTGCAGCGAATCAAAGCGGAAAAATTTCGACAAAAATCAATGTCAAAAATCCACAATTATGGGATTTAGACAATCCGAATTTATACGAATTAAAAACAACCGTTTTAAAAGACGGAAAAGAAATCGATAAAAGTACAACACAAACAGGTTTCAGAAGTTTTACATTCGATCCAAACAATGGTTTTGCCCTTAACGGAAAATGGATGAAAATGAAAGGTGTTTGTTTACATCACGATGCTGGAGTTTTAGGATCTGCGGTTCCAAGAGAAGTTTGGAAAACCAGATTGCAAACATTGAAAGAAATTGGAGTTAATGCTATCAGAACAAGTCATAATCCGCAAGCGCCTGATTTTTATGAACTTTGCGACGAATTAGGATTATTGGTTTTAAACGAAGCTTATGACGAATGGGAGTTTCCAAAACGTAAATGGCTAGAAGGTTGGAATTACGGAACACCAGGATTTCAAGGTTCGTTTGATATTTTTGCAGATTATGCCGAAAAAGACCTTGAAGATTTTGTACGTCGCGACAGAAATCACCTTTCGGTTTTTGGATGGAGTATTGGTAACGAAGTAGATTATCCAAACGATCCATATTCTCATCCCGTTTTAGACAAAGGAAAAGACGGTTTTGGGCAAGCAGCTTATGGTGGTTACAAAAAAGACGCACCAGATGCCATGCGCCTTGGAGCAATCGCAAAACGTTTGGTTGCTGCGGTTAAAAAATACGATAAGTCACGTCCAACAACAGCAGGTTTAGCAGGAGTTGCGATGTCTAATGAAACGGAATATCCAGGTGCTTTGGACATTACAGGATACAATTATACGGAAAGCAAATATAAATCAGATCATGAAAAATATCCGAAAAGAGTCATTTACGGAAGTGAAAATGTTCATGACATGGAACCTTGGTTAGCCGTAAAAAACAACAAATTTATCTTTGGTCAGTTTCTTTGGACAGGTATCGATTATTTAGGAGAATCTGGAAGATGGCCTTCAAGAGGATTTTACTCTGGCTTAGTTGATTTTGCTGGAGTTATCAAGCCAAGAGGTTATTTCCGTCAGTCGTTATGGTCAGATAAGCCAATGGCATATTTAGGAACATATCCTTTAGTAAATGAAAAAGATATTTCTAAAGATGCTTGGGCAATCTGGAATTACGAAAATGGACAAAAAATCCGTGTGGTTTGTTATACCAATGCAGCAAAAGCACGTTTAGAATTGAACGGAAAAGTAGTTGGTGAAACGAAATTATATGACGAAAAAACAGGAATTATTTATTGGGATATTCCTTTTACTTCAGGAAAACTAGAAGTTATTGGTTTAGATAAAAACGATAAAGAAGTCAGCCGCTATGCAATTAATTCAACACAACAACCTGTTGAATTAACAATTGCAGAGAAAAACATCACGATCAGTAAAGACAAAGGTGTTGCTAAAATTATGGTTCAGGTGAAAGATCAAAACGGACTTCCGGTAATGCTTTCTGACAATGAAGTAACTTGCACAATTGTTGGTCCAGGAACATTATTAGGTCTTGAAGCAGGAAACAACAGCGATATGACGGATTATACCGATAATGTACAGAGAGTTTTCCACGGTCACATTGCAGCATATATTCAGGCAAAAGGAGATTCGACAGAACCTATAAAAGTCAAATTCACAAGTCAATGGCTGAAACCAGTTGAGGTTACCATTAATGTAAAATAAAAATTTTCCCGATGGAATATTATTGATAAAAAATCATAAATGTTCCATCGGAACATCTCATCGGTAGAAAAAACGTATTGATAATAAATCAATTCGTGTCCCATCGGGACATTTGATCGGTAGAAAAACATTCCGTAATGAAAGCAACAAAAAAAATCCTGATTCTAAGTTTTATATTAAATTTTTTCATTTTAAATGCACAAGAATTGGTGTCGCCAAATGAAAAAATTAAAGTAGAATTAAAAACTTCAAAAGGAAAAGCAGATAAGGTTTATTTTAAAATATTATATAAAAATAAAGAAACCTACACCGAAGTTTTACCAGAATCTCAACTTGGAATTGTTCAGAAAAACGAAAGTTTTGATAATCTTGTTTTCATTGGAGAATCTAAAATTATCGAGATACACGATGATTATATAATGATTTCTGGTAAACGTGAGCATTGCGAAAATTTTGGAAATCAAAAGACATTTAATTTTAAAAATAAAAACAATCAAAAGCTTGAAATAGTTTTTCGTGCTTATAATAACGGAGTTGCTTTTCAATATGTATTTCCCAATTCATCAGAAAAGAAAGTTAATATAATTGAAGAACTCACAACCTACGTTATTCAAGAAGGAACTTCAAGATGGATACAGCTGTTTGAACCTTCATACGAAGCATTTTATCCTCAAAGTGAAACAGGAGTAAGTTCAGATAAAAATAATGGTAATTGGGGGTTTCCTGCTTTGTATAAAGTAAACGAAAACCCGATTTGGGTACTTATTTCTGAGGCTGGAATTACAGAGAATCATTGCGCTACGATGTTGAATAACAGTAAAAAACAATCGGAATATAAAGTAACTTATCCAGCTGCAAGAGAGAATTTTAAACAGATCGGAGCCGTTGCAAAATTACCTTGGAGTTCTCCTTGGCATACATTTGCAATCGGAAGTTTATCCGATATAACAGAGTCAAATTTGGTTACAGACGTTAGTAAACCCAATGAATTAAAAGATACCAATTGGATAAAACCAGGCGCAGTTTCTTGGATTTATTGGGCGAACAATCACGGTTCTAAAGATTATAAAAAAGTTGTAGAATACGTTGATTTGGCTGTAGAAATGAAATGGCCTTATGTTTTAATTGACTGGGAATGGGATGTTATGGCTAATGGCGGTAATTTAGAAGATGCATCCAATTATGCTAAAAGCAAAGGAATCAAACCGCTTATTTGGTACAACTCAGGAACAAGCTGGTTGGAACCAACGCCTGTGGACAGATTGCTTACTGCAGAAAAGCGAAAAAAAGAATTCGAGTGGCTGAATAAAATTGGAATCTACGGAATAAAAGTTGACTTTTTTGCGGGGGACCAACAGGATATGATGCAATATTATATTGATATTTTAAAAGATGCTGCAAAATACCATTTATTAGTAAATTTCCATGGGGCAACGGTACCTCGCGGTTGGGCAAGAACGTATCCGAACTTAATGACTACAGAAGCGGTTTATGGTGCCGAATGGTATAATAATAATGCTGTTTTGACAGATAAAGCGGCGGTTCATAACACGACATTGCCTTTTACACGAAACGTTGTGGGTTCTATGGACTATACGCCCGTTACTTTTTCCGATAGTCAAAATCCGCATATTACAACTTATGGACATGAATTGGCTCTGGCTGTCGTTTTTGAATCAGGTTTGCAGCATTTTGCAGATCGCCCTTCTGCGTATTATGATTTGCCTTTAGCACCAAAAGAATTCCTTAAAAATTTCCCTGCAAGTTGGGACGATACTAAATTGATTGACGGTTATCCTGGAGAAAAAGTTGTTATAGCACGAAAGAAAAATGATCTTTGGTATATTGCAGGATTAAACGGAAAAGACACCACTCAAACTTTGACTTTGACTTTTGATTTTCTTTCTAACGGAAATTACGAATTACAGTTAATCACAGACGGAAAGGATAGTAAATCCTTAGATTCTAAGATGTTGAAAGTTAAAAAAGGAGAAACGATTAAAATAGATTGTCTTCCTCGAGGTGGATTTGCTGGAGTTCTTAAAGCAAAATAATAAGTAGTGAAACCAGAAAAGAGGAATTAATACAAAAACTGGACTATCAGAAAGTTAGTATTATGAAGTAATTTTGAATAGTAAATTTTACTATTCAAAATTATTTAAGTCATGTCAAAATTTCATCTCAATATTAAAGAATTAGTTCAAGGAGAATTTAAAATAAATAAAGTTAATCTAGCTTTTGTTTTTCAGGTAAATTGCCCGGGTTGTTTCATTTATGGAATTCCAATTGTTAATGAACTTTATAAATCATTTAATGATAAAATTGGTTTTATTGGAGTAGCTACCGCTTTTGAAGACTTTGAATACAACAATGAAGCAAGTTTGAAATTGCTTCTAGAAAGCGGAGAATTAGTCGGAGAAACTAAAAAGTATTATCATTCTAACTACGGAATTTCTAATTATACAGAAACTCTAAACTTTCCAGTAGCGTTTGATAATATTGTTTCTGCGGAAGAATTTATTAATTCAAATAAGATAGAATTAATTTGTAGTGCTATTCCCAATTTTGAAAATTTTCCTCCAAAAGAAAGAGAAGCTGTAGTACAAAAAGTAAAAGAATTTTACTCTGAGATACCTTTAATTGCAGAAACATTTACAATGAATCAGTTAAGAGGGACTCCGTCATTTGTTGTTTTCGATGACAATTACAATGTCATGGCATATTATTTCGGACATCAGAATAAGGAAATCTTAAAAACTAAACTAGAAGATTTATTGGTTTCGTTTTAAATCTTTTGTAATAAACAAAAAAGGCTGTCTGGCAAAGACAACCTTTAATGACTAATAAAATAAAATAAATGTATTGTAAAGTTATTTTCCTGATTGGCTTTCAGGGCTCATGATAACTTCGACGCTACTTGAACTATTCAAAATGTGCTTACTAAACTGCTGAATAGTTTTCTGATTAATTTTAGAAATTAAATTTTTATATTCTTCGTCTGTAGAAAACGGAATCTGATTTAAGCTGTAATTGTATAAAGTTGTAGCCCAGAAAGTATTCGTTTTAAGCGATTCTTCTCGGTTTTTTAGCAACGCTTTTTTAATGTCTTCCAAATCATTTGCGTTTACTGGATTTGATTTTAAATCGTTGATTTCTTTCCAGACAATCTGCATTAATTTTTCCTGTTTATCAGGATTACAGTCAAAAGTAAGCGCAAGGCTGAAAGATGGTTTTGGAATAATTTCTAGATTTCCGCCAACGTTTACGCCGTAGCTTCCGCCTTCTTCTTCTCTAATGGTTTGAAGAAAACGTTTTGAAAGCAATTCGCCAATAATATACATCGTCATGGCATTTTCTTTACTGTATTCTGTTTTTCCTGAAAGATTCAGATAAACAGTGCTTTTTACAACTTCCATCGGACGTTTGAAATGCACAACTGTTTTTCCTTTTTTCGGACCAATATTATGATCTGCGAAAGTTTCTTTTACAGCAGGATTTGATTTTAAATTCCCAATATATTTCTGAATCATTTCTAAAGCGCCATCAGGAATATTCCCAACAAATACAAAAGTGAAATCTGAAGCATTTTTAATTCGATCTCTGTAAATGCTTTCCGCTTTCTTCAAATCAATGTTTTGTAAAAACTTTTCATCAAAAACAAAAGTCCTCGGATTGTGATTTGAATTGGCTAATGAAACAGAATCTTTAAACGTATTTCCGTTGTCTTTTTTGATAGTTTCCAAACGGTTTTTATACTGTTCTTTTAAAATGCTGAAGATATTTGCATCAAAACGTGGCGCTTCAAAAGAAAGATAAAGCAATTGCAGCATCGTTTCGAAATCGGCTTTATTAGAACTTCCTTGAAAACCTTGCGTGTTTTCGCCAATAAAAGGAGCAGATTGTGCCACTTTACCAGTCAATTTTTCTTTTAAAGCGATGTTATCAAAATTCCCTAAACCAGACGATCTTGCAATTGTTGTCGCAATTTCAGCGGAAGCTAAATCTTCGGTTTTAATTAAAGATTTACCGCCTTTAGAAAATGCTGTCAATACAACTTGATCTTGCGAATAAGTTGTTGGCAATACAATTACATTAGCTCCATTTTCTAAAGTATATCCTTTTGCAGCAGCAATTCCTGGTACTTCAAATGTTTTTTTGATAGTTGCAGGTTTTAAATCTTTTGAAATCAAAGGTTCGTTGTTTTCCTTTTTGGTGTAAGGTTCTAAAGTCTTGCTTTCGACTTTTTTCATTACTCCAACTACCGCATCTTTAGTAGGGAAATTTACTTTATCTTCATCAGAACCTGTTACCAAAACGACTTGATTAGTTGGTTTCTGAATGGTTTTTATATAAGCGTTTATTTCTTCTAAAGTGATGCTTTTGATTATGCCTACAATCAATTTATAATCGTCTTCGGCAGAAAGAAAAGGTTTTGCTTTAAGGAAATAATTCGTCAGTTTGTCTGACCAAGTATCGTTGTCAACTTTATCTTTATTACTTAAAAAATCATCATAAGAACTTATAAACAGTTTTTTAGTTCTGTCCAGTTCTGTTTGTGCAATTCCAAAACGTTTTAGGCGTTCAGCTTCGGTGTAAGCATCTTCAAAAGCTTCTAGAGTTTTTCCTTTTTTGGCTGCTGCCGAAATGTTAAACGAAGTATTTAATCTCGAAATTGGCTGAAAAAAGGTTGTAAGATTTAAAGCAGCACTTTGGTTTTTTAGAATTAATTCTTTGAAACGATTGTTTAAAATGCTCGTGTAAAAAGAATTCATCACATTTTTACGGCTCAGTATACTGTCTTTTACCAAAGGTTCATCCAAAACATATTTCAATGTAATGGTTGTGGATGAAGCTTCTTTGTCAGACGCCGTTCCAAAATACAATTCATCGTGTTTCGGAATTTCAGAATAAGTACGCGGTGCAACTTTTTTTGCTAACGGGATTCTAGAAAAAATCGCTTTTACCTTTTGTTCCATTGCTTTTACGTCAATATCTCCAACGATAATTACGGCTTGTAAATCGGGTCTGTACCATTTTTTGTAATAGTTTCTTAATTCAGCATATTTGAAGTAATTGATGATATTTAAATCACCAATAACGTCTCTTTTGCTGTATTTTGAACCTTTATACAAAACTTGGTCCGTTTGCATTTTTAGACGAAAATCACTTGTACGGCGTGTTCTCCATTCTTCTCGGATAACGCCTCTTTCGGCATCAATTTCTTCATTGGTTAAAGAAAGAGAGCCCGACCAATCGTGCAAAACCCAAAGGGTAGAATCGATTAGTTTTTCGTTCGTAACCGGAACAGTACTGATGTTGTAAACCGTTTCATCTTGAGCCGTATAAGCGTTGATGTCTTTTCCGAAACTTACACCGTTTTTTTCCAGCATTTTAATAATGCCTTTTCCTTTAAAATGTTCTGTTCCATTAAACGCCATATGTTCCAGAAAATGAGCCAATCCGTTTTGGTTGTCATCTTCTAAAATAGCGCCGACATTCTGAACAAAGTAAAAACTCGCTCTGTCTTTTGGCTCTTCGTTATGCAGAATATAATATGTTAGACCGTTTTTTAATTTTCCAGTCGTAACGTCTTTATTCAGCGGAATTGTGGTTTTAAACTGCGAAAATGCGCCTTGAAAAGACAAGGCCATAATCGCAATGATGATATTTTTTTTAGTATTCATTTTGTTGAATTTTATCTTCTATTTCTTCTAATAAGTATAAAAGCACCGCTTAAGATTATCAATAACGGAAACAAACCAATAAATACAATTTTGTTGATGAAAACCTGATTAGCATTTATTGTAATTTTATTATCGGTATGCTCTGGACGTGTTGTATCTATTGGGAATTCAGAATTACTAAACCAGCTGAAAATATCGGTTACAAATTGGAAAGTTCCAGATCCTCCACGGCTTAATTCGGCATTGCCCATAAAATCGGCATCTCCAGCAATAATTATTTTTTGTGTTTTGCCATTGATGTTTCTAGTTAAAGCAGTTACCAACGGGATTTCTTTTGAAGAAGGCTGTTTTTTTAACTCTTCTGGAATAGAAGTAATTCCTGCCTGAGATTCCCACGCCGGCTGATTATTAGTTTTTAAAAGAGGCGTAATTTTAAATCCTGCATCTTTTGTCGCTGTAATTCCACTGCTTCCTAAAAGCGGAATTGGGTTATTGATTTTACTGAATTTGATGATAGTTGAATCGACATTTTTTTGAAGTTCGGTTACTAAGAAATCTGGCGAATTAGTTTCGCTTTCCTGAACTAAAGTCTGTTTGGTAAAACTCACGCCCAATTTATCTGTAATTGCAGCTAGAGCCGAATTTGTTTCAGGTTCTGCCAAAAGCATTAAATTTTTTCCCTGATCGATATATTTTGTAATACGATCAACAGCGCCTTGGCTTAATTGCGTTTTAGGATCTGCAATGATTAAAATAGTCGTTTCGGCTGGAATATCCTGTGCATTAATATCAACAGAAGAAACATCAAAACCTTGATTGATAAAAGAATATCTGAAAGAAACTTCATTAAAACCAGTTTTGTAATTTTTGTCTCCGTTTTTGTCAACACTTCTTTCCATATTTCCGGTTGCGAAAACAATTTTTGGAGGCGAAACAACTAAACGTTTTAACGAAGCTGAAATTTCTTTTTCTAATGGAACTTTAAATAAATCATCAAAAAATCTTAAGAAAGTTTTTTTCCCTTTGTATTCAACTGTTCTTACAACACGGTTTTGTTCTGGTCCTAAATCGACGATTTTTTTCATTTCTGCAGGAGAATATAACTTTTTCAGTTTCATATTCTGCGTTTCGATCAATTTCTCAGCCAATTGTTTGTCATTCAATCCAGGATTCTGAGCATATAAAGCTTCGTTGTTCGATTTATCATAGTAATACACATATTCCATTTCCATTTGAGGCAAAAAACGGGTATATTTTTCAAAACTTGCAATATCTGAGTTTTGGGAAGCTGGTAAAACCATGAAATAATTAATGTCTAATAAATTTACGTAAGTAGTTAATTTAATTGGACCATCAATTTTTTCAACAATGTTTAAACTGGTTTTGGTAAGTGTTTTGTCTTTCGTGCGCGTCATATCATGATATAATGTAAGTGGCGCTCTCGATGTAATATATCCAAGAGATAAAACTATAGTAATTAAAAGAGTATATTTTAAAACTCTTTTTGATACAGTTTGCGCATCTCTTCCAGTTTGTAATTTGTAGATACTCAGTACAATAAAAAGACTGCTTACTAAAACAAAATAAAATACATCTTTGCTGATAATTAAACCTTCAAGCATTTCGTCTGCACGTCCAGCAATTGAAAGGAAATAGGTAATATCTTTTACGATTTCGACATCTTGCCAAAGTTTTCCAATAAAATTTAAACCAGCCAAAACAACCAAAGTACTAATAGCGGCAACAACTTGATAAGAAGTCAGACACGACATAAAAAGTCCGATTGCGGCGTAAGTACAAACCAACAAATACAAACCAATTAAACCAGAAATAGCAAACTTAAGGTCTAAATTGTCTATTGAGAAATAAGCAATAGCAACTTGCAAGCCTAAAATCGCAATGAATAAAAGGCAATAAGCGGCAATAGCTAAATATTTACCTAATACAATATCTTTAATTCTAATTGGTGAAGAAAGTAACAATTTGATCGAACCGCTATTAATTTCACGGCTTACTAATCCCATTGTTAAAAGCGGAACATATAGATAAAGATAACTCTGCATTTCAGTATATAATCCGCTAAAACCAGAAAAAACAACCTGTGATAAATTGTCCATACTTTGTCCAATTTTCTGTGCTTTTTCGAAACGTTCGATGGTATTGAAAAATTTCCAGCTTGACTGGATTGAAAATATTACTAAAACAACCCAAGCAACAGGCGAGTAGAACATCGTGTTGAGTTCTGTTTTAGCAATTCTATATATTGTTTTCATTTGTATATTTTTTATTTAAGAAAGGATAGCGTTTTTAGATGGGGCTTTTTTAGATAATTGTGCAAAGATTTCGTCTAATGAAACTTTTTCAAATTGAATTTCACGAAGTTTCCAATTTTTCTGAACGCTTATTGAGACGATTTTTTCAGCAACTTCCTGTGTTCCGCTGAAAGTAATCTGTACTTTTTTAGGAGTTAGATAAACTGCTTCTGTGATTTCTGAAATTTCTTTAAAAGCCTCAACTGCTGGCGGATTTTCAAAACTTGCCGTTAATTTATCTGCTTCGATATAATTGTTGAAAGCGTCTAGCGTATCAGAAAAAACCATGTGACCATTTTCAATCATTTTGATATCCTGGCAAGTTGCCTGAACTTCAGAAAGAATGTGTGAAGAAAAAATGACTGCCTTATCTTGTGCGATTTTCTTAATTAAATTTCGAACTTCTAAAATCTGGTTTGGGTCCAATCCGTTTGTTGGTTCATCTAGAACTACCAATTTTGGTTCGTGAATAATGGCCTGCGCAATGCCCACACGTTGTCTGTAACCTCCCGATAAATTTTTAATCAAACGATGGCTGAAATGCGAAATACCACATTTTTCTTTTGCTTTTTCGACAGCATTTCTAAGGTTTTCTTTTGGCACTAATCTTAGTTGCGCACAATGAATCAGATATTCATCAACCGTTAAATCCAAATGAAGCGGTGGCGTTTGTGGTAAAAAACCAATTAGTTTTTTGGCTTCAACAGGGTTTTCTTTCAAGTTAATTCCATCAATAAAAATATTTCCTTTGGTTTGATTTAAAACGCCACAAAGAATATTCATAGTTGTCGATTTTCCGGCTCCGTTAGATCCTAAAAGGCCTAAAATCCTATTTTCTTTAATTTCGAAATTGATATTTTGAATTGCCCAATCCTTACTATATTGATGCGACAAGTCCTCAACTCTTACAATTGTAGTTGTTTCCATAGTGTTTTTTAAAATCGCAGGAATGTATTTTTACACAATCATTCCTGCGTTACTTTTAATGTTTAGTATCCTGAATTTTGGGTTAAGAAGGGATTAGAACGAATAGCCGTGTCTGGAATAGGGAAAAGACTGTCTGTAGAAGACCAGATTTTTCCAGCTGTAGCTCCAAGAACTTGATCTATTGTACCGCTTCTTTTAAGATCGAACCATCTGTGGCCAAATTCTCCAAATAATTCGCGTTCTCTTTCTAGCGAAATTAAAGCTGCCAATTGCGTTGGATCGGTTAATGTAGTTGAAGATAATAATGCTCTGTTGCGAATTACATTGATGTCTTGCTGCGCACCAGTTATATCGTTTAATTTTAGTTTTGCTTCCGCTCTAATTAAATAAAGTTCAGCTAATCTTAAAACTGTAGAGCGCTCAACAGGAGTTGCTACATAAGAGTTTTTATATTTTCTTGGCGCTAAAAAAGTAGAACCGTCTGAGGCAACCACACTGATAGTCCAATTTGTTTTTCTAGCATCACCAGTTTCAAACATTGTATTTCCTTTTCTTAGCATATAAGTTCCTGCAGTTGTATACAATGCCGCGCCTTCGTAAGTATATGCAGTTGTAAAATAAGGAATTTGAAGAATTGCCTCAGTATTATCGGCAATAAATGGACTATTTGCTGATGTCAATCCTGTAATCATTTTGTAAGTAGCAGTTTGATTGATTACAGAAGTTGCGTATGCAGAAGCTTCGCTCCATTTCCCTAAATAAAGATTTACTCTTGCTAATAGTGCGTCTGCGGCCCATTTTGTAGCTCTAATTCTTTGTGAATTGTAATTAGAATAATTTACTGGAAGGTCGGCTTCGGCAGCTGTCAAATCAAGTAAAATCTGATTGTAAACTTCCGCTTGAGTTGTTCTCGGCGCTAAAGCAGACTGATCAACATTTGTTGTAAGAACCAAAGGCACATCGCCCCAAATGTTTGTTAGATAAAAGTAGCAATAAGCTCTTAAAAACTTGGCTTCTGCAATCCAACGAGGAGTTTTGGTAGACGTAAGCGTTTTGCTTCCGCTAATTCCTTCTATAACACTATTAGCATTATAAATTGTTTTATAAAGCTCTGTCCACATAGTACCTGTTGTACCGTCAGTTTCTGGAATTTCGTTAGTCGTATAAACGTTTGTTAGCTGTGTTTTAAGAATAAGTTCGTCTGAAGTTTCTCCAAGAACATAATGCAATGATCCGTAATATGTACTAGCAACCATACTTTGGTATATACCATTTACAGCAGCTTCTGCGGTTGGATCGGAAGCGTAAATAGTAACAGAAGATAATTCATTACTTGGAAGATTAACGTCAAGCATTTCTTCACAGCTCGTAAATCCAATTAAAAGGAAAAACGAAAATATAGAGGTGTATTTAATCGATGTATTTTTCATGTCTTTTAGATTTAAAATGTAAACTGTGTTCCTAAAGTTATGGTGCGTAACGGAGGTAAATTTAAACCTTGGGTTTCCGGATCAAATCCTTTGTATTTAGTAAAAGTGACTAGGTTTTGTCCCTGAAGTGAAAGACGTATATTTTGTATAAATTTTTGAGTCTTTTGATCTAACGGAATATTATAAGTTGCACTTACATTTTTTAATTTAATATAAGAAGCATCAACAATAGTAGCTGTAGATCCAGCATAATTTGCGAAACTAGACTGATAATTAGCGCTCAATACATTTCCTTGTGCTATATAATCATTGTATTCATCAACCTGATAATTTGCAAGTCCGTAAGGATAACCTGGTTGTACTGCAATTGAAGAAAGAAGACTTCTTCCATCTTGTTTTACAAATTGGAATAAAAAGTCAAGAGCAAAATTTTTGTATGAAATTGAGTTTGAAATTCCGCCATAATATTTCGGGTAAGTAGCGCCATAATATTTTCTATCACCAAGACCCGTTTGGGCAAATCCAGTTGAGATTCTTCCATCTCCATTTACATCTTCAAACTGTGCTATACCACTTGCATTTACTCCAGTAAAATTATATAGATACCTGCCACTTAAAGCATTTCCAACTACATAAGTAGAGTAGTAGCTAGAGGTTTCTATGCCTGGGAAAGACAATAATTTGTTTGAGTTTGTCGAAATGTTGAAAGAAGTAGTCCAATTCAAGTTTTTAGTGTGAATATTGGTTGTAGCCAATGTAAATTCCCAACCTTTATTTTCAACTTCAGCATTTAAATTTGCTTGATAAGAAGTAAATCCAGCTTGCGGACTTAACGTTGCGCTTACTAACTGATTTCCTGAAACATTTCTGTAATAAGCTGACGTAAATGAGATTCTGTCATTAAGAAAACTCAAATCCAATGCAACTTCAAATTTCTTAGTAACTTCCCATTGGAAATTTGGATTAGCAATTCTTGTTGCGGCCATAGAAGAGTTTCCAACACCATAAGTTGCAGTTGAGTACGTGTTTGCATATCCGTAATCACCGATGGCATCACTACCAACTTCTCCGTAACTTGAGCGAAGTTTACCAAAACTCAATATGCCGTTATCTTTAAGGAAATTTTCTTCTGAGAAAACCCAAGCTCCACCTACAGAACCAAAATTACCATAACGGTTATTAGCTCCAAAACGAGAAGAACCATCTCTTCTGAAATTGACATTAAGAATATATTTGTTTAGAATATTATAATTCAATCTGCTAAAAAGAGAAGCATATTTATATTCTGAAGAGCCATTGTAAATTGTTGCTGTTGCTGCAGTTCCTGTAATTCCAACAAGATTATCTGAACTATAACCTGAAGTACTTACGTAAGATGGCATGCGCGATTTTCTATTTTGCCAAGAACCACCAACCAAAGCAGTAAGGTTTCCTTTCCATAAAGAAGTGCTATAATTTAATTGTGGATCAATACTGAAATTGTTGGTATTATTGATAGAAACTGTATAACTTCTTGAGGTATTTAGCGTAATATTATTTGCTGTATAATATGCATAGTTCATCCCCGACGCAGGCAAAAATTGTTCAGATGTCATTTGAGCTCTTCCGTATCCTAAATCAGTTTTAAAAGATAATCCTTTTGCAATTTCGTAGTTGATACTGAAACTTGTAATTAAATTATTACCTTTATCCTCAACTCTTCTGTTTAAGGCTCCTAACGGATTTACATCACTAAAATAAGTAGGTGACCAATAATATGATCCGTCTGCATTATAAATGGTGTGATTTGGTGCAGTATTTACAGCATAAGTTGTAATATCGTAAAAAGGCAGTTTGTTATCGTCTGCAGAAAAAATAACCGAAGCTCCTATTTTCAGTTTTTTATCTAAAGTATAATGGTTTACATTAAAATTAGTAGAAAATTTATTGTATCCGAAATCTCCAGGTAAAACAGTCGTTTCTTTATGATACGCACTGCTTAATAAGAAATTAGTATTCTCATTACCTCCTTTTAAGCTTGCAGAAAAATTGGTGAAATCGGCTGTACCTCCAATTAATTTTTTCTGCCAGTCTGTATATGCATTTTGATCGAAAGCTGTTAGAGCAATTCCTGTACTGAAATTACTTGGCTGTGCATTAGCATTGGTTAGTGCTGTGCGAAGCATATTTAGATAAGTTGGAGTATCTAAAGTTTTTATCATATGTGCCACATCAGAAACTCCAGAATTTGTAGTTACAGTAAATTCTGTTTTCCCTGCTTCTCCTTTTTTTGTCGTAATAAGAACAACACCATTTGCTCCTCTTGATCCATAAATCGCAGTTGCATCTGCATCTTTAAGGATTTCAATACTTTGAATATCATTCGGATTAATAACATTCAATGGACTTGTTGATTTTTGAGCACCTCTAATCACTCGATCAGATTGAACTTGTTCTTTAATATCGTCGCCAATGTAAGGAACACCGTCAATTACATATAACGGAAGATTGTCTCCAGCAATTGAATTTGTTCCTCGAATGCTAATATTCATGTTACTTCCTGCATATCCAGAAGTTTGCGTTACAAATACACCGGGAGTTCTTCCTTGTAAACTTTGTAAAATATTAGTTATAGGTTGTTTTTCAATATCTTCAGCAGTAATTTTAACTACAGATCCAGTTGAAGTTCTTCGAGTTGTGGTTCCATATCCGATAATTACAACTTCATCTAATTTTGCTAGATCGGGCTGCATTTTAATGGTAATTGTAGTCTGATTTTCAACGGTAACTTCTTGAGTTTTATATCCTATATAAGATATTTTCAAGACATGTTTTCCTTTTGGAAGTTCGATAAAAAACTGTCCATCAAAATCGGTAATTCCTTGTTTATTGCTTCCTGCAACTGCAATAGAAACTCCTGGAAGAGGCTGTCCGTTTTCATCTAGCACTTTTCCGTTAAGCATAAAATTGACATCTTTTTCACTCTCTGTTTTTTCAGCAGTTTTGGCAACTTCTTTTTTATAGATTACTACATTTTTGTCAACTTGTTTGTAGACCAGATTAGTTCCTTGAAATACAGAATTCAAAATTTCACTAACACTTCTTCTTCCTCTTTGAGTAGTAACTTTTGGAAAATCTTTTATGATCTGCGGCTGATAGGCAAACAATAATCCTGTTCTGTTTTCTATAGTTTTAAAAAGCGTTTTAATATCCTGATTATGCAGTTCAATGTCAACAGATATCGACTCTAAATTCTGGCCACTCATTTCGGTAGCGAAAATCATATGAGTACCGCAGGTTAGCAAGAAAATGTGGAATAAACTGATTCGCATAATCATAATGGTTTTTTTTGACAAATGAAAAAAAGACGAATTCTTTTCACTGCCAAACATGGTTGTTTTACAGCGTAATTTCATAAATTTGCTTGTTTTTTAATGGTTACTGGATTAATTGTTAAAAATCTTGGCCATCTGGTGTAGGAGCTAGATGGCTTTTTTACTTTTGGTTTTGGTTAATTTGTTCTCTGTTTTAAGGTTAATATTTATTTTCTAAGCTTTCTAAGTAGGAGGTTAGTAAGCTTCTTTACTCTTTCTCACAGCCTTTTCCGTCCAAAATAACGGCTCCAGCTTTGTTGTAATGATATTCAGTTTCGATAACACTGCTTATTACTTTCAAGACATGATCTAAATCTTCTTCATTTAAGAAACTAGCTGTGATTCGACAATTCTTAATTTTATCATTCGAGATTAAAATCTGCACTTTGTATTTTTGAGCTATTAGAGAAGCAGCTTCAGCCATATTCAAATCATCTAGAATCAGGTAATTGCTTTTCCACTCGGTTACAATGGCAGCGCTAACATTATTTTGTTCAAAGCTTAAAGTGCTTTTGTTAACTTTAATCTGCTGATTAGGAGTAATTACACCATATATTTTTTCGGTATCTCCAACCTGAACTTTACCGCGAGCAACAGTAACTTCAATGTTGTTCGATGAATTTTTAGCATTAATATTAAAAGCAGTCCCTAAAACTTTAGTTTGAATTTTACCCGTGTGCACGATAAAAGGTTTTTCCTGATTATGCTTAATGTCAAAAAAAGCTTCACCCGTCAATGTTACTTCGCGAGTTTTAGAGTTAAAAGCATTCTGATCGTACTTTAGGGTACTATTATCATTTAGAAGAACCGTGCTTCCATCAGGAAGATGAACCAATTGTTTTCCGCTAAAGTCAATTAAGGTATTTTGCGCTACAACTGCCGGAGTTTCTGGTGTAATGGTTGGAATCGCTTTTTGTTTAAAGAATAATGTATTTCCTAAAGCAATTAGTAAAGCAATGCTGGCTGCTACAAAAAGTGATTGAAAAATTACTTTTCTTCTTCGCTTCGGATTTAAATCTAAAACCTTAGGTTCGTTTTGCGGTTTAGACAAAATGTAATTTAAAATATCATCACTCTGTTTTTTATCCATTACATCTGTAACATAATCACTTTTCAGCATTTCATGAATTTTTTCTTTAAGAAAATTATCATGTTCGCCCTGCTGAATAATGCTCATCATTTGCTCTTTTTCTGCATCAGATAGATTATTCTGCAAATAGCCTTCAAATAACTCTTCGAACTTTTTTTGCTGCATTTGTTTCGTTAATTAAATTAGTACTTGTTTGTAAATGATAGTTTGGAGTTTTTTTTCTTTCTTTTTTGGGGGACAACGCACATTAAGTATGTTCCTTTTATATAAAGACCATTTAAAAAAGGGGAGGGAGTAGTTGAAAGTAAAAAAAATGTAAAAAAAACGTAAAAAAAGCGGATTATGCTTTTTTTGAAAGAAAAACCTTTATGCTAAAGTTTGAAAAAAAGTAGAAGCGACATGAACATATTCATGTAAGGAGAAATTTTAAGACGTATAAACTTCAAAGCCTGAGCCATGTGTTTTTTTACTGTTTCTGTAGAGATGCCTAGATCTTCACCAATTTTTTGATGACTTAGTCCGTCTCTTTTAGCCATTTGATAGACTTTTTGCTGTTGAGGAGGAAGTTGCTCTACAATTTGATTTAAAATAGTATTGTATTGCTCGTCTTTAATAGTAATGTCAGTATCTATAAAGCCAGCTTCTTTTCTATCTATTTCAGTTATCTGACTAGTTTCTTTGGCAATTTTTTTAATCGAATTGAATAAATGATTACGGGATATTATAAAGAGATAATTCTCGAAATCAATTACTTCAGCTATATTTTCTCGATTCTGCCATATTTTCAAAAAGACATCTTGAACAGCTTCTTCTGCTTGAATTTTTGATTTTGTGATTCGTAAAGCAGTAGCGTACACATTATTTTTATATCGATTGTAGATATTGGTAAACGCAAGCTCGCTTCCTTGAGATAATTCAAGAAGAAGTTTTTTCTCGTCAATATTCGAATTTTGAGCCATGTTTTTGGTAACAATCAATTCCGCAATATTATCTATTTTTTTTGAAATGAAGATTATTTATCGATAGCAAGCCTCGAAAAATGTTGTTTTACCATTATATCATTAAAATAATAAATTATCGTAAAAATAAGTAATGCTCTTTTGAATAACATTCAATAGCGCTTTAGTTTGATATTTAATATATTGTAGGTTAAGTCTTGTTTTTATTAGAAATTGATCAGAATAGAATTGAAATTTCATCTTTTTTTAAAGTATTTTTATAAAAGACATAAAATTGCCGTTCTTCAAACTACTATTTTTTCGTCAGAAAATTATCAGTATTTAATTTTGAGGTAAAAGATGTTTTTAAATGATTATTTTATAAAATAGCTATTTGAAGATTTTAAATGCAGGTTTAAAAATCTAAAAATAGTGCAAAACAAAGAAAAACCCGTAAATATTAAGATTTACAGGTTTTTCCACATTTTTTGTAAGGAGAGCAGGATTCTAGCTTTAAGTCTGAAACCCATATATTTCTATTTTTCTTCAATGGCCTCAATTCTCTGTAACCTCATTATCCTCAGTCATATCTATAGTTTTTGGATGTAGGCTCACGAGTTGTAAAATGATGGCAGTAACCACTACAAATAATAGTAGTACAAAAACATTTCTCATTCCGCCATTATCTGCGGCCTTTCCTAAAAACTCGGTTATAACGGCTCCAGCCGAAATACCTACAAAATTCATAATTCCATATCCAGTAGCCCTGTAGCGAGGCGCAACAAACTGGCAAAGAATTGGCATATTATTCGTGTCGTATATTCCAAATCCAAGTCCGAAAAGGATAGCGCCAAAAATAATAGCCTCTATACTGCAGCAGTAACCAAATAAAAACAATGCAGGAATGGTAAGAAATAATCCAATAGCACTGGTATAAATGCGTCCTTTAAGATGTTTCATCACCCATCTGTCTGAAATGGCACCGCCAATTAAAACACCAAAAAAAGAAGACATTGAAATAGTTATCGTTGCAATTGGTCCCGCGAGAGACATGTCTAAATGTAACGTTTCAGTGAATAAGGTTGGTAACCAGTTTTTAGCCGCCCAACCCGGTAAACTTGGCGCAGCAAAATAAAAGAGTAAAACCCAAAAGGAGATATTACCAAATAATATTCCCAATCCTTTAAACATTTGCTTGAATTCATAGTTGACAGATGACTTTTTTGAAGGATCAAAAAAGTAGGTTTTCTTTTCCTTTAAAAAAAACATAAGAAGTAAACTATAAACTACACCGAGTAAACCTACGGAGTGAAAGCTAAAATGCCAAGAAAAATGCTTAGAGATAGTAGCTCCAAAACCGCCCAGCGCCTGTCCTAAATAAATTCCGGTAGTATGAATTGCAATTGCAAAAGAGCGTGTTCTTTCTTGATGGTAATCTGCAATTAGAGATAATGCAGCTGGAATGTAAAAAGCTTCACTAAAGCCCATAATACCACGCAAAATATAAATCTGATTGAAAGTTGTGGCATAACCCATCGCCATAGTCACGCCTGACCAAATAAAAAGACTTCCAATGATTATTCTTTTTCGGTTAAACCGATCTGCAATAATTCCAGAAACAGGACTCATAAGAGCGTATATCCAAAGAAAAATAGCCATCAAAAGACCAAAATTTTCAGCTTTAGCTAATTCAGGAATATCATCCATCATCGCTGATTTCATGGTGGAGAGCATTTGTCTGTCTAAATAATTCAATAAAGCAACAAACCATAGCAAGCCAACAACAATCCATGGATAGGATTTTTTTTCATTCAATTTAGCAATCATTCTCTTTTTTCAAAATAAAGGCCGAATATACGAATTCAAACTCAACAGGAAAGAATTGTTTTCTATGTTATTTGTTTGTAATGTGTGACCTGTAAATAGTAAAGATGCATTCGTACTTTTAATTTTTTAAAATTTGATGTGCCGCAATTTTTCTATAGAGATTGAAAGCATATTTTATCGATTCTCTTTTAATTTAAGGTTTGAAGTTATTTTAAAGAAGCAGATAGCGAGGGCAAATGTAAATTCAGCAATTAAAAAAAACATTTAGACAATCTTAACTTCTGTGATAAAAACGGAAGCAATTTCAAAGTGCATTTATACAGCAAAAAGTCCCTTAAAACTTTAAAGGACTTAATTTTATATTGTAAATAACTTTCGTAATTATTTTATAAAAGCTAAAATATCTTTATTAATAGTTTCTGCTTCTGTAGTAGGCATACCATGTGGAAATCCAGGATAAGAAATTAGTTTTCCATTTTTTAAAAGTGCAGCAGCTTTAGGTGCCTGATTGTAAGGAACAATTTGATCATCTTCACCGTGAAGTACTAAAACTGGTATGTCTAAACTCTTAAGATCTTCTGTAAAATCAGATTCAGAAAAAGCTTTAATACCTTCATAATGAGCAAGTACAGAACCCATCATTCCCTGACGCCACCAATTGTGTTTAATTCCTTCTTGAACTGTTTTTCCTTCGCGGTTCCATCCGTAAAATGGAATAGGGAAATCATAAAAGTATTGTGCTCTGCTAAATCCGGTTCCCTCTCTAATTTCATCAAAAACGGATAATGGAACACCTTCCGGATTGGCTTCATTTTGTATCATAATTGGTGTTACAGCACTAATAATGATTGCTTTTGCAACACGGCCTTTTCCATATTTTGCCGCATAACGAATTACTTCACCTCCGCCAGTTGAGTGTCCAATATGAATGGCATCTTTTAAATTTAGCGCTGCAGTTAATTCTGCTACATCTTGTGCGTAAGTTTCCATATTATTTCCTTCTGAACTTTGACCAGAACGGCCGTGTCCTCGTCTGTCATGAGCGATAACTCTGTATCCTTGTTTTAAGAAAAACATCATTTGTGCATCCCAATCATCAGACGATAAAGGCCATCCGTGGTGAAAAACAATCGGCTGTCCTTTTCCCCAATCGTTATAATAAATTTCTGTTCCGTCTTTGGTTGTAATTGTACTCATTTTTTTATGGTTTTAAGATGAATAAAATTAGGAGTATCCTAATTCTTTGTATGGTCATTAAATTCTAAGTTTTTATCTGTTTTTTTTGACTTAGGTTTCTTTGACAAATTTATAGGGGAAGCCAAGAGCACTCGATTAACCTAGATTAAGTAATAAAAATTTTATTTTTTAATCTGAGATAAATGCTCTAAAAATCTTCCGTTAAATATTTTTGTATGGAAAAGAATTACATTCGTTTTATCTTTTCGTAAATGGCAGGATCGTGTTTTTTTACTTTTATTTTCACGTACTTAGAAGCCGGCATATTACTTTCTTTCACGACATTGTTGACAGAAACCAAGACATTTGTTTCAGGAAAATAAGTTACCGTATTACGCTCTGGAATCTGATACGAAACGATAAGGAATAGAGGTGCAATTCTTTCGATGCCGTCATTATAATTAAATAAATCTACTTTGTCTCCCGCTTTGAATCCCGCTTTATCAATGTCCTTTTGATTCATAAAAATAACGCGTCGTTCATTTTTTATTCCTCTATAGCGGTCATCCATACCATAAATAGTAGTGTTAAACTGATCATGTGTGCGCGTTGTGGCCATCATGTATTCATCTGCCTCTAATTCATTATCGGGAATTTCTGTTAAAGTAAAAGAAGCGCGATTAGCCGATTCTTTGGCTTTAAACTGACCATCACGAGGAGCATTTGGGAGGTAAAAACCGCCTTTTTCCCTAACTCTGACATTGTAATTTTCAAAACCTGGAATACAGTTTTCGATTGCATCTCTCACGGCATCGTAACTGTCATGATAAAGTGGCCAATTAATAACAGATTTTTCACCAAGTGTTGCGATCGCCATACGGCAGACAATTTGAGTTTCGTTTAGAAATTGGTCTGATATAGGTTGCAGCACACCTTTTGAAGACTGTACAACGCCCATAGAATTTTCGGTACTGATAATCTGTATTTCGTTGTTTACGATATCCATATCACTTCGAGAAAGCGTTGGCAGTATCAGAGATTCTTTACCGTGTATTAAATGACCTCTGTTAAGTTTCGTAGATACACAAACCAAAAGTTTGAGTTTTCTAAATGCTTCAGCAGTATAAGTTGTATCTGGCGCTGCCGACAGAAAATTTCCTCCCATGCAAAACATAACTTTTACTTTCTCTTCATGAATTGCTTTTATAGTTCCAACGACATCATAACCGTGATCTCGCGGGGGATTAAATCCGAAATAGGCCTGTAGACGATCTAATTGTTCATTTGTTGGTTTCTCATCAATCATCATGGTTCGGTTTCCCTGTACATTGCTGTGTCCGCGAACTGGGCAGACTCCAGCGCCAGGTTTTCCAATACTGCCTTTGATTAGTAAAATATTGACAATTTCTCTAATCATGTCAACTCCGTTTGGCTGCTGTGTAAGTCCCATTCCCCAGCAGATGATAATCCGTTTTTTGAAAGCAATCATTTCTGCAGCTTCGATAATTAAATCTTTGGAAACTCCGGACAGAAAAGCAAGATGATCTAAATTTAAATTTTCGAATTGTTTCTGGAAATTTTCAAAACCAGTTGTTTTGTCTTTGATGAATTCATGGTCAAAAACTTGTCCCGGATTTTTCTTTTCCATTTCAATTAACAAAAGTTCAATAGCTTTCAGCAAAGCCATATCGCCGTTTATTTTTATAGGAAGAAAAAGATCTGTTAGTTTTCCGCCCGAACCAATTATACCTTTTATCGCCTGCGGATTATGAAATCCCATTAAACCAGCTTCAGGCAGTGGATTAACAGCTATGATTTTTGCACCGTTTTTTTTGCCTTTTTCTAAAGCGCTCAGCATTCGGGGTGCATTAGTTCCCGGATTCTGTCCGATTATTATAATCAGATCAGTATCGTAAAAATCTTCTAAAGTAACCGTTCCTTTTCCAATTCCGATTGTCGTTTTCAAAGCAGTTCCGGAAGTTTCATGGCACATATTAGAACAATCCGGCATATTGTTGGTTCCAAATTCTTTTGCAAAAAGCTGATAAAGAAACGAAGCTTCATTACTGGTTCTACCCGAAGTATAAAAAGCAGCTTCATTTGGAGATTCGAGTGCATTTAAATGAGAAGCAATTTTTGCAAAAGCATCATTCCAGCTAATGGGCTGATAATGCGTTCCACCAACAGGCAAATACATCGGTTCCGTCAATCTTCCCATTTTTCCAATCTGATAATCGTCTAATTGTGAAAGACTATAAACAGAATTTTCTTTAAAGAAAGCCGCTGTCACTTTTTTGGTTGTAGCTTCTTCGGCTAAAGCTTTTGCTCCGTTTTCGCAATATTCACCCAAAGGAGACCGATCGTCATCAGGATCTGGCCATGCACAGCTGGAGCAGTCAAAACCACCCATTTGATTCATCTTAAACAAAGCTTTCCCGCCTCTAAGAACTGTTTTGTCTTCAATAAGATCGCTTACCGCCGCCATCACCGCAGGAACACCGGCGGCCCATTTTTCAACTTTAGTTAATTTAAGTTTAGAAAGCTGGTATGGATTTTCTGCCTCAGGTAATTTATGGGTTAAATCGTCTGTATTTTGTTGCTGATCGTTCTTCATTACATTTTGGTTTAATGGCTATTGTGTTACGATTACGGTTTGATCCGATGAATTGTATATATTCAATCTCTTATCTTTTAGAAATCCTAAAAGAGTGATGTTGAATTCTGCTGCAAGTTCGACTGCTAAACTTGACGGAGCGCCAATGGAAGCAATGATAGAAATTCCAGCCATTGCTGCTTTTTGGATTAATTCAAAACTTGCTCTTCCGCTTAGAAGCAAAATATGTTCGTTTAAAGGCAGTGATTGGTTTATTAATGATCTTCCAATTAATTTGTCTAATGCATTGTGTCTTCCAACATCTTCAGTTAAAGTAATTAAATCGCCTTGCCTATTAAAAAGCCCCGAAGCATGCAAACCTCCAGTGGATTCAAAATCACTTTGTGCAATTCTTAACTTTTCAGGAAGTTTATAAAAAACAGATGCAGCAATAGCAATTTTTGGTCTCACTAAATTGCTAAAACGACTTACTGTTTTTATAGACTGAATCGAACTTTTTCCGCATACGCCACAACTTGAAGTCGTATAGAAATTTCGATCTGTCTGCATTAAATTTGGACTGAAATTCTCCTTTAGATCAACCTGTACAATGTTTTGCTTTTGAGAAACACAGTTCATTTTTAAAGCATAAGCATCTTGGACATCTTCAAAAGAAGTAATAATTCCTTCTGTAAACAGAAAACCTATTGCCAGATCAATATCATTGCCCGGAGTTCGCATCGTAACCGAAATATTCTTTTGAATTCTCTCTGAATCAGAACCATAGGAAAGCCTGATTTCCAAAGGTTCTTCAACTGAAAGTGTGTCTAAAAACGATGAAATCTCGTTGCCGTCTATTCTTTGGACGTTTACGTGTTTGATGGAAACTAATTCCGAATAATTTATTTCCATAGTTTGATAATTAAGGTTCTCACGTAAATTTAATTAAAAATCAGATCAAAAATAGATTTACTGCGTTAATTAATAGATACTTATAAGTATGTGTTTATTTCACAATTTCGCTCATCAGCTGAAGCAGATCATCTGCACCAGCATTGAATTTTCTGCCATTTACAAAAAAAGAAGGAGTACCATTTACACCGCTCATAACACCACTTTCAAAATCAGAATCTACTTTTGCAGCGAGTTCAGATTTTTTAATATCCATATTAAACTGACGAGAATCAAGCCCTAATTTGTCTGCTAATTCTAACAAAAATGCTTCGTCTAAATATTCCTGATTTTCGTAAATAGCATCGTGCATTTCCCAAAATTTTCCCTGTAAAGCGGCTGCTTCTGCCACAATTGCTGCGGGACGCGCGTATTGGTGCATTTCTGATAATGGAAAATTTCTAAAAACAAATTCTATTCGTTTTCCGTATTTTTCCATCATTTCTTTGAGAACAGGATATGCTGCTCCACAATACGGACATTGATAGTCTCCATATTCTACGATTACTATTTTAGCATCTTTTTTTCCTTGTATATGATCAGTTTTACTGACCTCTGGTTGTAGTGACATAATTAATTGGTTTAAATGGTTGAGAATAAATTTTAAACACATAGAAACATAGTTTTGTTAGTGACAAAAAGAAAATGGAAAGAAACTAGTTTCTAAAACATATGACTATGTGTATTTTGGCAAGTGAAACGTCTTTTTTTAATCTGTAAAAAACTATGTTTCTACGTGTTTAAAAAAACGCAACACTTTGTTTTAAAGTTTTTCTAAAGCTTCCAGAATTCCATCGGCTCCTGGATTAACCGCCATTGGAGAGAGATAACTCCATTGTATAATTCCTTCTTTATCGATTACAAAAAGAGCACGATTGCATTCGCCTTCGGTGTCATTGTAGACGCCGTATTTTTTTGATATTTCTCCTTTCGGTTCAAAATCTGCCAATAAAGGGAAATGCAGATTTCTGGATTGAGAAAAAGCCATGTGGCACCATTTACTGTCTACAGAAATGCCGAAAATTTCAGCATCGTATTTCTTGAAAAATTTCAGCATTTCATTGTAAAGTGCCATTTGATCACTGCAAACCGGACTCCAGTCGGCTGGGTAAAAAGCCAGGATCACATTTTTTCCTTTAAATTCGGATAAAGCGATTTTTTGGTCTGGTGTTGCAAATAATGTAAAATCTGGTGCAATGTCATTTTTCTTCAGCATAAGATTTATTTTTAAGGTTAAAGTCAGTTATAAGCAGGAACAATGCGCAAATAATTAATAATGCGGCGGGCAGAATAAGTGTCCAGTTTTTTAATAATGGAAGCATAATCGGAACAACTGATGCTCCAAGTAAAAAACCAATCCATAATAGCAAAAGCCGGATGGCATTGAGCTTATAAAACTTTCGACTGTTTTTATCGTGGGACAAACTTAGCATTGCTGTATTTCTGGCGAGACTATTTAGAGTTCCTGTTACGAAATCAGTATTTATTTTTTGATTTCCGACTGTTGTTACAATGGTATTCATAACCCCAGTTGAAAATAGGATTATAGGAATCGACAATCCATTATTTATATTATAATAATTGGATACCATTGTATAGACAATCAGAATACCGGAAACAATATAAAATGGCAGTGTCTGAATTTTAGATTCTCTCCATAACGAAATACAAGTTCCCGCATATATTCCGAAGACAAAACAGCCAATAACGCTTAAAGATGAAATAAGTACGTTTAGTTTACCGCTTGATAAAGCGATTCCCAATTGCGTGCTGTTTCCGCTGATAAAAGAGACATATACTTTCCATTTCAGGAAACCGGCAGCATCAAGATAGCCAGCAATAAACGCTATAAATATGGCTAGTTTCTCTTGCGATCTGGTTTGTTCAGACGAATCAATGAACTGAGTTTCGGCAGCCACAATGCTTACTTTTAAGGTTGAATGAACAATTTACTTTTAGGAAATTTTTCGATTTCACCTTTCGCCAAACCAAAATTGGTTACCACCACATCTTTTGGATTTCCTGCAAGCCATTCGCTCAAATCAATAGATTGATAAACCCCACTATTAAATCCGATTAAGATTTTGCAAACAGTATTTCCGGTGTTTTTAATATAATGTCCGGCGCCCATTGGGACATAGCCTACATCTCCTGCATTGAATTGCTCGGTTACCACTGTACTTTCTGCCAAAAACACAGACATTTCGGCTTGACCGGAAATATAATATTGCCATTCATCAGCGTTTGGATGCCAATGCATTTCTCTCAAAGCACCTGGCTGTAATTCTATAATTGATCCTGCCATTGTTGTACTGATA
Organism: Flavobacterium notoginsengisoli; assembly: GCF_014207905.1. Taxonomy (GTDB): domain Bacteria; phylum Bacteroidota; class Bacteroidia; order Flavobacteriales; family Flavobacteriaceae; genus Flavobacterium; species Flavobacterium notoginsengisoli_A. The sequence continues at coordinate 374,069 of NZ_JACHLB010000002.1, forward strand.
GGGAATTCTTTGCTGGTTACCAATCGTTGCAAACCACCTCCCGGAATTATTCTAGGCTGTTGGGAATGTAATGGATAGCGATGTAAATTGGTTAATTCGATATCTGATTCTTCAGGTCGGGAAGCGGCAGTAAAGGATAATTCATCTGGAACAATTCCGGCAGCAAAATAGGCTTCTTTTTGAGGTAATGCTGCGACTTCTTCTAGTGTAATTCCTAAATTTTGAGCAACAATTTCCGGTGGCATACAGGATACAAAATCAGTTACGCTGAAGGTATGATCTTCAGAAAAATTACCATTATCGAAGATTAAAATAAAATGACATTCTTCTGTTCCTGTTGCTTGAATTGAATGGCCGTATCCTTTTGGAAAATACCAAACATCGCCCGGTTCGAAATTATCAGTATAACTTTTGCCATTTGGATGAATGATAGTCGTACGCACAGTTCCTGAAATAACATAAGCCCATTCGGCTGCATTTGCATGCCAGTGCAATTCTCGCATACTTCCGGGTTGTAATCGCATTGAAACTCCTGCAATGCCAATAGAAGCAGGAAAATCTTTTACAGAAGCTCCTCTTGTTGTGCCGCCATCATTGGTGCGTGGTTCTTTTTTTTCTAATTCGTATTTGAAACTTAATAATTCGGTTGTCATAATAATAGCTTTTGATGATTAATTATATTGGTTTGTAATTCTATTGTAAAGCTATTAAAGATATATGCTGGCTATAGTTTGAATTCGTTGGATGGGCAAAATGAGTCGTTGAATTTAGTAAGAGAAACTTTAGGAAATTATTTGGCTTATTAAACTATAATGAGTTTGTTCTTTAAGGATTTCAAAACAAAAAAATCACTGCAATAAACAGTGATTTTTGATTTTATATATGAGATAGACTTTATTATTTGTAAAGCCATTTTTTGATGAGTTTGGTATAATTCGGCATTACTACAAATACCATTAAAAAAACGATGATTCCCGAAATTATTAGCCCGTCAAAGTAATGATTTTGAGGGATTTTAAAAAAGCTTAGAAAGGGGAGTGCTAACAACGGAATTAGAAGTGACAATGGATATATGGCTGACCAAGTTACAAGAAATTGTTTCCAGCGAACAGGAACTTTATTCCCTTCATTTTCGGCATTAAAAAGAAAATCCAACCCCGATTTTATTTGGTAATTGTCATTTTTTCTAAATAAAGGATTTGCTTTTTGAATGAGTATTTTACGATCTTCAGATTCCATCCATGATTTAAGGTTTTCAATAGTATCAAATCGGATAATAACCGTGTAAACAAACGTTAAATGCGGAATTGGTCGTACGATCTGCAAATCAATAAAACCATTTGAGTGTTTGGTAATGGGAACAATTTCATCCAGCCATTTTTCATATTCCTGTTCTTTTCCATCCAGAATGTGATGCGTAATAACAACAGATGCGCCTTGATTTTCCATATTGTTGTTTGTGTTGAGGTTTCTTCGAAATAATTATCGAACTAATATAATCTTACCTGTATGGCTGCCGTCTTCCAATAATCGATGTGCGGCGGGAGCTTCTGTAAAGAGAAAGGTTTCAAAAATGATCGGTTTAAACTGTTTCGCTTCGATCAATGGCCAGACGTTTTTTTGTACTTCTTTCGCTAATTGTCTTTTAAAATCATAGTCTCTACTTCTTAATGTGCTTCCGGTAACGGTTAAGCGTTTCAGCATCACTTTCCAGATATCAAGATCTACATGGCTGCCGCTTACGGCATTAATATGAACTAATCTGCCTTCAGGTTTTAGTATGTTTACATTTTTGCTGAGGTAATTGCCGCCAATCATATCTAAAATGACATCGATTCCTTCTTCTTGCAAAACGGTTTCGAAATCCTGAGTTTTGTAATTGATATAAGAATCAGCACCAAGCTCGAGACATTTCTGACCTTTTTCATCAGACCCGACCGTCACAATTACGCTCAGGCCTAAAGCATGAGCGATTTGGATTCCGGTAATACCAATTCCGCTGTTACCACCGTGAATCAAAAGGGTTTCTCCAGATTTAAGAGCGCCTCTTTGAAAAACGTTTGACCAAACTGTAAAAACCGTTTCGGGCAGACTTGCCGCTTCTGCAAAAGTTAATCCTGATGGAATAGGAAGGCATTGGCCTTCTCGAACGCTGACATATTCTGCATAACCACCGCCTGCAAGAATAGCACAAACTTTATCACCAACTTTAAAATCGGTAACATCTGGTCCGCATTCTACTACAATTCCGGAAACTTCTAAACCGGGAATTTCAGATGAAACTCCAGTTGGTGCAGGATAATTGCCTTCACGCTGGAAGATATCAGAACGGTTTAACCCCGCCGCTTTTACTTCTATTAATACTTTGTCTCCGTTTACTTTTGGAGTTGGATATTCTTGTAATTTTAATACATCTGGACCTCCAGACTGCGTTATGACTATTGCTTTCATTTGGTTTTTGATTAATGGTTTTTATTTGACTGTTCCATTCTTTTCCAGATAAGTTTATGAATCACTAAACGAGAATTACTAATAAATGGTTTCTCAGTTTCTAAATGCAGTAATCCATCTTTAAAAAGAACTTTTCTGTTTTGTGTCTGATCTCTCCAATTTTCAAAAAGCGAAACCGACATGGTATGACTGACTATCTGTTTTTCATCATCAGTTTTGAAAGGACCGGAATAAGCGAGATACGGTTTATTATTTTTTGTATCAGAATTTTCAAAATCAGTATTCATTATTTGTGCCGACATATAGCCGTCAAGATTATAAATGATAATGCCTTTTGGTTTGATCCCCATTGGATTTGTAATTTCTCCATCCTTTAAAGGTACTTCAATCAGTTCAACTAAAGTCCAGGATCCGAGTAGTTTTTCAAACAAGTTGTTTTTCATGATGCTTAAAATAAAAAGAGCGCACATTGGTGCGCTCGATTTCTGTGCTATTAAAATGGCTGATTGTATTTTCCAGTCAATGCTTTGTTTTCGATACTTTTAGCAAAATTTGGAGTTTCTTCGTGGTTGTGAGCGTCAGAAGCTGCTTGTCGTGAAGCTGCCGCGCCTGCTAAATCTACACCGTGTTCTTTTAAATATTCAAACATTTCTGGTGTCGCAGTTGCATGAATTTCATTAGTATAAAGACAAGTATTATCGTCGATTTTGGTTACTTTAAGTTCCCATAAAACTTGAACTTTAGTACGTCCGTTTTTAGTAATTGAATCTGAGATAGACAACATACGGCAATAATCCGGACGGTGAACGGTTGCCACATAATGCTGTACCATTAAAGCATCTCCGATTGTCTCTACATTAATTGACATTGGTTCGCCTTCGTAAGTGCTCGTAATTCCTGCGCCGATATGCTGTGTAGAACAACGTTGGTATTCAGCATCTGGAAGGTTTAAAAGCCAGTCTGCGATATTTACTTTTTCTATAGGAGCATTAATAATTGCTGTAACTGCTGAATGTGATAATGCATTTTCTTTGGTTTGGATGATTTCCATGATTTCTTGGTTTTAAATGTTTAACTGAAGTAAATTTACCTCCTTAAAACGGTGTAACGTCCTACTATTCATCGAATGGGCAAAAGCACTCGTTGAAAAAGCGAAATCAATCGTTTGTTGTTTTTGAAGTTCAAAATGAAGAGCAAAAAAAGACCTCGTTTGAGCAAGCATAGCCAGTGGTTTCAGCCACTGGGACACAAAGAAGATTAAATCTGCATAATGTAAGTTTAATATGTTTTCAAAGATTGAGACCTTAGTTTATGCTAGAAAACAGAAAGGCACAAATGAAAAAAGAGACTGCCTTTTGAAACAGTCTCTCAATTGAATAATATATAGTAAGATAATTTGTTTTACTAAAAACGAGTTGTTTTCTTATTTATTTTGCAGCGATTCAAAAAGTATTTTAGCTTCTAAAAGAGATAAATTCAGAATCTTTTCAACATCATTTAAAATCTGCTGTAAAGTTGTGTTTTGTTCGACAGCCATTTCAAGAATATCGAGTTTTTCTTCTAAGAGAGGCAGTAACCCCATTATAGCGGCGCTAGATTGTAAATCGTGCGCTCTGAGTTTTACCATTTTAAAATCCTGATCTTGATAAGCTCTTATAAGCTGTTCCAAATGCAATGGTACATTGTCAATAAATTGTTTGGTCACAGTTTGTTCAAATGTTTTGTTGCCGCCGCTTACCGATTGCATATACGAAAGATCAATATGCTCAAAAACAGGATTAGATTGTAGAATTTCTGTTGTTTCCGAATTTGATTCTTTCAGTCCAAAATTAGCAATCAGTTTAAAAAGTTCTTCTTCTTTTATTGGTTTTGAGATGTATTCATTCATGCCTTGGCTCAAACATCTTTCCCTTTCTCCAGGCAGCGCATGTGCCGTCATAGCAATTATCGGAATATCCAGTTTTAAAATTTCTCGAATTTGCTGTACAGCAGTATATCCATCCATTTGAGGCATTTGTAGATCCATTAATACCAGATCACAATCTTTTTTTCTGAGATACTCAACTGCTTCCAAGCCATTAGAAGCCATGTCAAAATCAACATTCCATTGAGAAAGTAAATGTTTCATCAAACTTTGATTGATCGCATTATCATCTACAACCAAAATTCTCAAAGCAGTATTCGAGATATCTTTAAACTGGCTAATATTTGCAATGGGTTTAGAATGAAGCTGTTCTTTAGCAATGCCGTACGGAATATGAAAACTGAAAGTGGTTCCTTTTCCTTGTTCACTGCATACTTCGATATCGCCGTCCTGCAATAAAATCAGTTTTTTTACTATTGATAATCCAAGACCAGTTCCTCCATAATTTCGGGTTGTGGAATCTTCACCCTGATTGAATCTTTCGAAAACTTCATTAAGTTTTTCTTTATCAATTCCAATTCCGGTGTCTGTAATTTTAAAACCCACAATAACCTGATTTTCATTTTGCAGTTTGTTGTAAACTTCGATGCTTACAGATCCCTGATGCGTAAATTTTATGGCATTTCCAATCAGGTTTACCAAGATCTGAGTTAGTCTGGTAGCATCACCAATCAAAGTATCCGGAATTGAACTATCGACTTTACTGGAAATGGTTAGTTTTTTTTCTTTTACTCTTTCCAGAAAAAGTGTTTCAACTGAATCTAATAGTCCGTTAATGCTGAATATTCCTGGCGTGATACGCATCATTCCTGCTTCAATTTTAGATAAATCGAGTATATCATTAATAATCGTCATTAAATTTTCGCCCGAGCGCTGAATAGAAGTCACAAATTCTGCAGAAGTCTCGTCCAAATTCCTTTTCTGTAATAAATTGGTAAAACCTAAAATACCGCTCAAAGGAGTTCTGATTTCATGACTCATATTAGCTAGAAAATTTTCTTTGGTTTGTGCGGCAATCGATGCTTTTTTTTCTGCAATATCCAATTCTTTGATTAGAAAATGCTGTCTTCTGAATTGTCGCATAATATGATACCCAATAACGGCACCGCTTACAACTAATAAAACTAATAATGAAATGTCATAGAGTTTTGCTCTTTGCCCCATTTCCAAACTAAGGTTTCGCAATTCAACCATATGCAATTGACGCTTGTGGTAAATTTTTGCTGTAATGTCGGTAATCTCATTTGAAATTATTCTGGCTCTCGGATTTGCTATCGAGCTGTCATCATCCATATTTCCAACAGAATCATAACGATGCAGCAGTTTTCCTTTTGTTACCATTTTATCCTGTGCCAAAACTCCAAGTCTTTGGATTAATTTTTCTTCTTCAGGATCTGAATTATCCACAGACAATGAATCTAGGAAATTTCTAATCTGTCTGATTTTCTGATCAATTCCTTCGAGATGCGTAGTGTCATTGGTTGCGATAGAAGCTCGAATTCTACTTTCAACTCCCAAAATATCACGGTCGATTTCTCTTAAATGATTGCTTGAACGCAGTTCGTTTAAAAGTGTGTTATTATTTCGTATGAGTTCTTTAGTATTCTGAGCCGAATTAATTTGTACAGCAATCAATAGTATACTGCATAAAATAAAACTGCTGATTATAAAATAACTAAAGCGTTTGTTACCCATTACGGTAGACGTATTTATCATAAAATAAGTGTAAATGAAATTGTATTATCTTAATTCAATAAGACAGGATCCTAGTTTACCCAAAAGACAAAACGAAATGGCATTTAGAATACATTCATTCTTGTATTAAGCGCTTTTCGGTAAGCATCTGCAACAGGAATAAATTTTTTATTAATCATAATACCGCCATCTTGTAAAGTGTCAATTTTACCAATAGAAACAATGTAGGAACGATGAACTCTAATGAAATCATCTTTTGGCAGGCGTTCTTCAGCTGTTTTCATTTTGCCGTGTATGGCAAACATTTTTTCTTTCGTATAAAACTTTACATAATCGCCCATTGCTTCTGCATAAAAAATATCGTCCAGCTTTAAACGCCTTGTAATATTAGAATCTCTGACGAATAAGAATTCTTCTTTACCAAATTGCACATTCTCTTTTCTGCTTTCAATGATAGACTGCGCTTTACTTACTGCCTGTAAAAATCGTGCAGGCATAATTGGTTTTAGGATATAGTCAGCAATATTCAGTTCAAATGCTTCCAGTGCATATTCTTTTTTAGAAGAGGTGAAAATGATGATGATATCTTTGCCTGAAAGGTTTTTTGTCAATTCGATTCCTGTCATCTCAGGCATTTCGATATCCAAAAAAATCAAATCTACCTGATTTTCCTGTAAATGATGATAAGCCTCAATGGCATTCGAATATTCATTTACAACAGTAAGATTCGGAATTTGTTTAGCCAAATGAGATAAAGTTGTTCTTGCAATATCATTGTCATCAACAATTAACGCTTTCATGGTATTTGGTTTTTGGTTTAGACAAATATACTTATTCCTTGTTATTTTATCTAAAGTAAGAGCGTATCATCCAAGCCATTTCTTCGTGAATTTCTATTAAGCCGGTAATAAAATCGCTTGATCCGTAATCTTTGTAATCATTAGCAAAAGGAGTAATGTTACCACGGATAAAATCAATAATGCTTTCATGGTCTTTTAATAGATCTTTCATAAATCCTAAACCATCGTTTGTTCTTTCGCTATATTCGGTAAGATGTGTAAGTTCAAGATATGATTTTAAAGTTGCAGGAGCATAGTGGCCAATTTTGCGGATACGTTCTGCAACGCTATCAATGATTTCATCTAGCTGTTTGTACTGATTTTCGAAGAAAATGTGATTGGCATGAAAATTATCACCCGTAACATTCCAGTGTGCATTTCGGGTTTTAGTATAAAGTACAAATTCGTCTGCCAGTAGTTTTGCTAATTGATTAGAAACAGCGTCAGTATTTTTTTCTGTAAGGCCAATGGTTGCTTTCATAATTTCAAGTTTTTAAGTTGTAAGCAGTAATGCTTTGTTTTCTTATGTAAAGGTCTTTAGAAAACTTCTTTAAAAGGTATGATTTTAGGTAAACAGGCAAAATGAATCGTTGAAATGGTGAAGGTGTCCTTTAAGCTGTTTTTAGATAAAAAAACTATTTTAATGACAAGTAAAATATAAACTAGAATCAGTGTTTTTAATAAGAAGACAATTTCTTAAAAAAAAAATATACTTTATAATTGAATTTACGGCTACTTTTAACTGATGATACAAAAAATAAAAAATTATGAATTTGGAACAAGAAAAGGAGATTGCAGCTAAGGAAGCGGTTAAATTACTAAGAGATAATATGATTGTGGGATTAGGTACAGGTTCAAGCTCTTTTTATGCAATAAGAGAGATTGCAAAACTTGTCAGTAATGGCCTAAAAATAAAAGCAGTGCCAACTTCGAATAAAACTAAAGAACTTGCTGAGGCTTTAAATATTCCTTTGATTGATATTAATTTGATAAATTCAATAGATATCACAATTGATGGAGCTGATGAATTTACCTCTGACTTAATTTTAATTAAAGGAGGTGGTGGAGCACTGCTTAGAGAAAAAATTGTAGCCTCATTAACAAAACAAGAAATTATAATAGCGGATTCATCAAAAGAAGTAAAACAAATAGGGAAATTCAAAGTTCCAATTGAAGTAATTCCATTTGCTTCTAATTATGCTTTAAATCAAATTAAAATATTAAATGGTATTGGAAAAATTAGAATGACAGGAGATACACCATTTAAAACGGATCAGGCAAACAATATTATAGATGCTGATTTTGGCCTCATTTCTGATCCTGCTTCTTTATCTAAAAAATTAAATGAGATTAACGGAATTGTTGGACATGGAATATTTATTGGTCTGACAAGTAAAGTTATAATGGGAAAAGGAGATTCGACCGTAATTTTTGATTAAAGCAGAATTATTCAATGTATTAGTTTTGATATTAGTATATAAAACAGATTTAAGAATTAAATATAGTAAGAAGATTCAGTTTTTGTCTTGAGCACTTTTGTAAAATTTGAAGGCAAGTTATAAAACAAAAAAACCTGCAAATCTTAAGATTTACAGGTTTGTCCACATTTTTTTGTGGGGAGAGCAGGATTCGAACCTTAAGCCTGGAACCCGCGTATTTGCTGCATTTATATTTTTTTAAAACCTGTGTTGCCACGATGTTGCCATTAAAATAAAATTGTTGATTTTTAAGTGTTAATCCTTTGATTTTTAATGATTTGTATTCCTGTTTTGCTGCTGTAATTCTTTATGCTGTAAATATAAGTAAATTTTTAAAAAATTGATTGTTTTGTCCTTTTTTTAAAATTGTATAAGATGCAAATAAAAAAAACTCTTAGCTTCTTGCTGCAAAATTAGAAGTGACTCAAGATAAAGTATGATGTATTTTAGTAACTTAGTTCTCAACTGACCGGAAATCAGATAGAAATTTTAAGATTATGGCAAAAATATATAAAAGATATGACCGCATTTTTAAAGAGAGAGCTGTTGGTTTGATCGATGAAAAAAATACATTGCAAGCAGCAGCAGATGAACTTGGAATAAGATCCAGCATGCTGTGCAGATGGAGAAAAGAATATCAAAAATTCGGAAAGGGAAGTTTTCCAGGTATTGGATATGACAGATATCATCCCGATGATCAGAAAGTTTTTAATCTAAAAAAGAAATTAAATGAAGCTGCCCTGAGATATGAAATTTTAAAAAAAGCATCACCCTATCTTTATCAGGGAAATTTAATGATTTATGAGTTCATAAGAGAAAATGAACGCAGTTATTCCATATTAAAAATGTGCAGCATTTTGGAGGTGGGTTACGGCAGATACCACAGGTGGAAGAAAAACGGCATTTCTTTAAAACAGCAGCGGACAGCTCTTTTTAAGGAAGATCTTAAATCAATTTTTTTTTTATTTAAAAAAGATTAATAAAAAGCAAAAATAGGCAAAACGGTTAAACCCGTTACTATACAGTATTTTATAAATTTGTAGTCTAAAGCTGGAAGTCGGTGTACGATAGGTTTTGGGCTTAAAAAGACAAGGTTAGGTTACTAAATCATTACCAGTTTAGGTCGGTAATGATTAGTATAAATATTTATAATTCAGTCTTTTGCATTATTTTTCATAGTTCCTTGTAACTCATTGATAGTTAATTTTAAACATTAAACAATTGAGTTATGGAGACAGTGAAAAGATCCACCTTCAAGTTATTGTTTTACTTGAAGAAAAATGAACCAAAAAAAAACGGTAATGTTCCTGTTATGGGAAGGATTACCATTGACGGAACCCCTAAAACATTTGCAACCAAGCTGGAAATCGATCCCAATAGCTGGGATTTAAAACACGGACGTGTATTGGGAAAGAGCAGCCAAGCTTTAAGTACCAATCAAAAACTGGATAAAATCCGTGTGCGTATCAATAAGATTTATGATGATATGCTTAAAGACGAAGGCTTCGCAACTGCGCAAAAATTAAAACTTTCATTTTTAGGCGTTGGTGTAATGGATGACTCTCTATTAAAAGTTTTTAAGAAGAATAATGAAGATTTCGAGAAAATGGTTGCCAAAGGAGAACGCTCAGAAAGCACCTATTACAAATACAAAATTGTTTATAATCACCTCCAGGAATTTATCACTTGTAGATATTTTAGGGATGATATGGCATTTAGAGAATTGACCTGTGATTTTATTAGAGAATTCGATCTGTTTTTACGTGTAGATAAGGGATGCGCACATAATACGGTTTGGGTTTACACTATGCCTCTTTATCGTGTGTCAGAGATTGCAATCAAGAATGGCCTTATAAGAAAAAATCCCTTTGAGGACTATCAGATTTCCATGAAGGAAAATGACAGGAGCTATTTATTGAAGGAACAAGTAGAACAACTTATTTTTCATACTCCTATGAAGGAAAAATATGAGCTTGTGAAAGATCTTTTTATTTTTAGCTGCTTCACTGGTTTATCATATATTGATATCAAAAAACTAAAGAAAAGTAATATCCAATCTTTCTTTGACGGGCATGAGTGGATTATAAGTCGCAGGCAAAAATCTGATGTTGCTTCAAATGTCAGGTTAATGGAAATTCCTAAACGATTAATCGAAAAATATAAAGATATTACCCGTAATGACTTTATTTTCCCGGTACCGACAAATAGGGTTTGCAATAGTTATATTGATATATTAATCAAAGAAGTTGAAATTCTAACAGAACAAAAAGTAACTTTTCACACAGCAAGACATACTTTCGGAACGATGTTTTTGACCGAAGGCGTACCACTTGAAAGTCTTAGTAAAATGATGGGACATAAAAATATTTCGACCACACAGATTTATGCTAAAATCACCAGCCAGAAAATCAGTAAGGATATGGATTTGGTTTCCCATAAATTTAAAGCAATGGAAGAAGCCTTTATATCAATCATTTAATAATTATTACAACAAAATAGCGAGCAGGATTTAACGATCCTGCTTTTTTTATGTCCTTATTTAGCCTCAAAACACATTTACTTTCCGGCATAAATCCCACTCTTCATAAAAGAGCTTTGATATGATATTTTAGTAAAGCATACTGAAATATCCCCTGCACAACCTTCTTCAATATTGTTCAATATCCTTTATGTGGCTCCCCTAGCCACTATTGTAATAGTATAGTTTAAAAAATTCTGCTGCAAGGATGCAGATTTTGTAATCACATAAACCATTTCTCAAATGCCTTTTTCATTGGCCTCCACATAGGTTTTATTCAAGAAGCCAGTATGCTGTTTTGTCCCATTTCAAGAGCAAAGGTATTTCCGTGTTTTTAACGCACCAGCAAGGTCATGCCCTTCGGGTTTGCAAAATAATCTCCACCCATTCGGGTCGTATTTTTTTGACAAAACCTTGCTGCTGCTAAACACGAACCTTTTATGCTCGTGAAACGAAACAAAGCATACTCCGGCTCTTTAGACGAATAAAAAAAAATGTCAGAAATGAAAAAATACAGCATTGGAATTGGTAAAAAAGTGAAACGAAACTTCAGCACCTCCTCTCATTGCCGAATAAATCAAAAAAAATCAAACAGGAATTTAACAACGTAAAAATCGAAATCATGAACATCACAGGAAGACTGACAAGGGATGCGGAAGTACGCACAACGTCACAGGAAAAACAAGTCGTAAACTTTTCAGTAGCGACAAACGACAGCTACCGTAACAAGCAGGGCGAACGCATAGAGCAGACAACCTATTTTGATTGCTCTTATTGGATAACTCCAAATGTAGCCAAACTGCTCACAAAAGGCACATTGGTAGAGCTATCAGGTCGAGTAAGCACAAGAGCGTGGACAGGCAATGACGGAGAGCCAAGAGCAGGACTGAATTTCCATACCTCACAAATCAAACTGCACGGAGGTAGTAGAAAAACAGAAAACGTACAAGCTACTGCAAAAGCCGAAAACAACAAGGCTACAGCACAGGAAACAGATGACGATTTACCATTCTAACAATAAATATTCATTCATTTTTTAATATCAAAATTTTAGCATTATGGCACATAATATCAATTTCAACGAGAGAACAGGAAAGTATAGTTTCTTTTCAGTACAACAAAAAGCGTGGCACGGTTTAGGGCAAATCGTAGAACAATACCCAACAAGCGAGGAAGCTATCAGACACGCAGGTTTAGATTACGAAGTCGTAAAAACACCCTTATTTACTAACGGTTCGGGCATTATTCAAATAGCCGAAGGCATTGTTATACAAGATACTGAAATTGAAGTTCCCAACTATTTTGCCAACATACGTACCGATAACAATGCAGTATTGGGTGTGGTTGGTAAGGATTACCACATTGTACAAAACCGTGAAGCCTTTAATTTCTTCGATGCTATTGTAGGCAGTGGCGAGGGTATTCTATACGAAACCGCAGGAGCATTAGGCAACGGAGAGCGCATTTTTATCACAGCGAAATTGCCTGACTATATCCGTGTAGGAAATGGCGATGATGTAACGGAAAAGTACATTTTCCTAACCACTTCACACGATGGTAGCGGAAGTATTACAGCTGCTTTTACGCCTATCAGAATAGTTTGCCAAAATACGCTTAACGCTTCATTACGCAGTATGACGAATGTCGTGCGTATTAAACACACTTCGGGAGCAAAACAGCGTATTGAGAACGCCCATAAGATTATGGGATTAGCGAATACATTAAGCATTCAGTTAGAAGGAATTTTTAACGATTGGACAAAGGTAAAAGCAACTGACAACGATGTCAAAAAACTAATACAATTGGCACTTTGCCCAAACAAAGAAACGCTTGACCTTATCAAAAAAGGTGCGGAAGATGAAATGTCCACCATGTTTAAAAATACCGTAAGCGATGCATTTGCCTATGCAATGACAAGCGACACGCAACAGATGGACACGACCAAAGGAACTTTGTTTGGCGCATATAATGCCGTTACAGGCTATTTCCAAAATGTACGCAGTTACAAGGATGGCGAAGCCAAGTTACAAAGCATTGTATTGGGTGGTACTGCCCAACTCAAATCACAGAAAGCATTTGACCTATGTACCGCTTTTGCTTTGGATGGTGCGGAAATCCTAAACCTTAATTAATTAACCACAGGCTACCGCCTTAAACGGTGGTAGCTTTATTCTATTAGCTATGAAAATTACAGATTTAAACGGTTGCTCAATCGAAGTAACCAACCTTGACGAAGCGATACAAATTAGTAAGCAATACCAAGAATACCGCCACGAGGATAAAAGTTTTTCTGAGTTCGACAAAAGGCAAAAAGCCTATTGGATGGATATGTACGAAAAACTAACAGCAATTAAAGAACAAGTAACAACACATTAAAATTTTAGAACAATGAATGCCAATTTTTTCAATCAGATACAGGCTTTGGACTTTACAGGCGTATTGCAACTGAATATTTCTAAAGGTATAGAAAACAACCTAATTGTAACGGTATTGCTTAATAACGAACAATGCGGAGATAGTGCCAAAAACGGTATTCCCCCATTAACATTTAACGCCACACCGCAGGAGTTTGACGAGGGATTTTTTGAGCAGATAACCACGCCTATACAAAAGGTATCGGGCTTAATGGTTGATATGGAAAAATTCCAAAAGCAGTTGGACGAAGTCAAAAAACAATCGGCAATGGAGAAAGAAAAAAAAGAGAAAGCTAAAAAAGAGAAGGAAGCCAAAGACAAGAAGTTTAAAGAAAGTATGTCAAAAGCGGACGAACTGGAGAAAGAAGGCAAATTCCGTGAAGCGTGGATGAAAGTACCCGATTTAGCAGAGTTCCCCGAAAAAGCAGACGAGATACGCAAACGCAAGACATCACTATCCGACAAATTTGGAACGCCGAGCCTTTTCGGTGCAATGGAAGAAGTAAAACCCGAACAGCAAAAAGAGGAAGAAGTTACTGCCGATTATCCGATTGATGAAACGGACGAAGAAGAACAGTATTAATACTTAAAAACGAGAACTATGTTATTAGCAACGCAATTAGAACGAGTTTTTATACTCAAAGATAAAGGACAGGATATTAAACTGACCGACCCCGAACCACGTTGGAGCGTGGAAGCGGTAATGAATTTTTACGCCAATTTATACCCCATTTTAACCACGGCAAAAGTATCTGCACCGCAAATCAAAGATGATGCTGTAGAGTACAAATTTGAGAGCGTAATGGGTACGAAAGGTTAAACCAAAATTTTAAAAAGATGATTTATGCAACGCAACATTATATCGGGAACTATCAACCTGCCCGAACAGAAACGAGAACAGCAATTGCACCGACAGTTGGGCGAGTTCGCAAAGTGGATGCAAAGACCAAAAGATGCAAGCCAGGTGCAGAAAGACAAACAGAAATCCGTACCGATAGCTATGCTACCAATGGTATTCTAAAATGTACGTTTTTGCCTAAACTGAAAACAGCACAATCTGTACAGGCTTGTGAGGAAACAGTAAAAACAGAGAGGGATTTTTATCAGTCCCTTTCCGAACTTGCCGAGCATTACGGTATCGAGCCAATGCCAACCAAAGATTTTGGCTATCCCTACAATATAGCATTGTCTATGTGGGATATGGAAACCAAAGTAAAACGCATCAACACAAATTGGGATGGTTTCAATTTGATACAGGATAGTAAGAAAACCTTTTTGACAAGTGAGGAAAGATATAATACAGGCACAACCCTGTATTATATACCAATTGTGCCATTGTTTCAAATGCTCAAAAACAAAAAGCGTAAAAAGACCGCACAGCTATTATTATCAGTATGCAGTTATCTGTATCATATTGCCGATATACCATATTACAGGCAGGAAGAAAGCAATCTGTATTGGATGTATGAAATGCACAAAGATTGGATAGAACAGGATGATGAAACAGAAGATACTCAAAATTATAAACGTGAATTTCAGATAGCTGAATATATAGGCGACAGCATAGAACAGCGACTATTTAACCGAACCAATTTAAAGGTATTTGAAGAGCGTTTGAACCGATTTAAAAGCCGTGATACATTCGACAAAGAGTGTTACCAAATAGCTTGCAATATGTTCGCCCTTTATACGGAATATCCAACAGCAAGCATTTTCAGAAATGCACCGATGTACAAGGAAGACCCGGATAACGATGATACCGAAAATGAAGCTATTGGAATGGAAAAGTATATCTCTTTTATAGCCGATACCAAAGGCTGGCTGTATGAAAGTCTTTCGGACAGTATCAATAATGAGTTTAACGAATATGGTGTAATGGAAGAACCAACCATCAGCAAATGTTTTGACGGAAGCGAAATAACAGCCACCAACCTTGATTTTGAAAACCGTTTGTTTGCCCTTTTGAACGAGTTATGCGGATTGCTATACGAATATAAAACAACAGAAAATGAACACCACAAATAACATAACTGAGAATTTCGGAACACTATACCATCCCAAATCTGCATTGGTTTTCTACGAAAGCACAGGAATACACACCGATCTGTACGTGGAGCATTTTGATATGGATAGCAACGGAATGCCTATCAACGCCCATCCATTGACTGTAAAAGAAGCCAATATATTGGCAAAGTCTTTACAGACCGATGAAGAAAAAAGCAAAGCCTTTTTAAAACCAAAGGGCATTTTACCGACCAATATTTTGCATATCAACCCGAGCGAAAAAGGCACGGTGCTTTGGTACACCAAAGCACAGGAACGGAAAATGTATTTTGTAGAAAGTTTGGGCATACCCAACGGCACGGCACAAGTACCGCCAATGATTTGGTTTGCGGGTAAAAACAGCCTTACAGTCTTTGCTTTGGCAAGCGACAGAAGACCCACAGAGAAAACACCTTTGTATTATGCCCCTTTCTTCAATATCTATGAAGATGGCAAAGTGTGTATGGGTACGGTAACTATTGACATCAAAAATTCATCTTCGGTTGAAAAATTTGTACAGGCATGGGAAAGCTATTTTTTTAATAGCTATTTCAGCCACTTATTAGGAAGCTACAGCCCCATAAAAGGAAATTGCGTAAACGTTTGGAAAGACCTTATCAATACAGATAAACCCTTTCCGAAAGAGGTATTGAAAAAGAATAATAAAACCCTTAAAAACCTATTGTGATGAATACAGAAAAAACAGCCGTTCATTTTACGGATAACTATCTGCTTAATCCGACAAATCCAATTTCGGTAAACCTTATCGGTGCAGGTGGCACAGGTTCAAAAGTATTAACCGCTTTGATGGAAATGAACTATAGTTTAATTGAGTTAGGGCACGCAGGCTTACAAGTACGCCTGTGGGACGATGATGTTATCACAAGCGCCAATTTAGGCAGACAACGCTTTGCCGAAAGCGAAACAGGATTGTACAAATCCGTTGCTTTAATCAATCGTTGCAACCGTTGGGCAGGTACGAATTGGAAAGCAGAAACCGTAAAATTTGAAAAAGACAAGTTTGGCAAAATATCCGAAAAAGCAAGGGCAAGTATTACTATTACTTGTGTGGATAATGTACAAGCTAGGTTTGGCGTTGCTGAAATCCTAAAAGAAACAAGCCACCGCAGAAACTATCAAGACGAACCAAAATATTGGTTGGACTTTGGTAATAGCCAAGATACAGGGCAAGTGTTACTATCTACTATCGGAGAGATAAAGCAACCCAATTCAGAGAAATACCAAACTGTGGCAAGTCTACCATTTGTGACCGATGAATTTGGAGAATTATTCAAGCAATCCGAACAAAAAGACAACACGCCAAGTTGCTCGCTTGCCGAAGCACTGGAACACCAAGATTTGTTTATCAATTCATCATTAACACAAATGGGTTGCTCCTTATTATGGAACTTGTTTCGCAGAGGAATGACCGAATATAAAGGCTTTTTTCACAATCTTAAAGACTTTCGTACCCATCCAATAAAAGTCGCCTAAACTGCTCCTGATGGCTATCGGGGCGGCAAAAATGCAATTCTTCCCTACGGTCGGAAACGCATTTTTGCGTTCAATCGGTACAATCACTTTGCCAAAATGTGCCGTTTCACAAATTCCACTCTTTACATTTTATCAAACAGATTGCAAGATTCTTGGTGGGATATTCATCATCCCATTTTTTGTATTGGCAAACTTCTTTTCTTTCAACATCTGCGACCAAAGAAAAGAAGCAAAAGAACGTCGCTTGATTAGGTATGGATTTTGATTTAATTCCAGTTATTTAAGGTGTTATTTTTATTAAATTTGTGGTTCCAAAAAAGTCTAGCTATAAAGAAACGTTTTATCTTGTATGCTAACGCTATTAAATAAAATATATGCAAAATATAACAGTTACTTTTAATAAGGAAAGTTTTAATAGAGATTCAGTTACAGATTCTATTAAACTTTGTAGTACATTCAAATATGATGATCCTATTGAAATACATTCATCAATTCAAAACCTTAATTTCAAGAATCGAAATGAACTTATAGCGGTATTCGAAAAGATAAGAGGAACTGAAGTTAATGATTTGAAACTTAAATTTTTTGAGTTAGATTATAGAGAATGGGCTCTAGCAAATTTCTATGAACAGCAAGCATTTAAAAGTTTAGTTTTGATTTATCACTGGCTTGAATTAAGCCTGTCGAATCCACACGATTTAGATGTCAAGACAAATTTATATAATGAGTTCATTGTGGATTGGAATTATACTCCACGAGTTCAAAATACAATATATCTAATTAACGAAAATTATATTATAGATTCAGGAAACAAACCATTATTAGAAAAATTAGTAGATGTAAATCTTTTATGCAGAATTAATATCGTGACAGAACTTGAACAATTAACAAATTATTTTATTCCTCTTTTAACTCCTGGTGTTTCTATTGAATATTTGAAATCTAATTCAGATTCTGATGGGTCTAAAACAAATAAATTGTGGAAAACCTTACTGAACGAGAGGAATAAAAGAATAAATAATTGGGTTACTAATAGATTCTAAAATGGAATATTTATACAGGTTACTAAATTTTAATGAAAGTATTTTTTATCAGTTTTTAAGTGCAATATTTTCGATTGTTCTTACTGTTACAATAATTTATATCAAAAGAGAAATAGAGAGAAATAATCGAGAAAACTATTACAATGGAATTGCGACTAAGGATCATATTTTTGGAGATATAAAAATTAAAATTGACGAAGAACTCCCACGTGAAAATTATCTACAGCTCATTACTATGTGGGCTATTCAACCTTTATTGTTATTGGTTTTAATTAGTTTCATAGATAACCAAAACACTTACATAAAAATTTGTTTATTTTTTTCCTTAATAATTTTCACTCTTTTACATGAGTTTTTAACCGGATTGAAATATTCAGATAATAAAAAATATCAAGTTACAATGCTATTTGTATGGTTAATTTCCTTTAGTATTCTTAGTTATGAAAAAAACAATATTGAAAAGGAACCGACTAAAAGCAAAACCGCCTATAGCGTAAGAATACATCAGAATTTTACGTAGCTTTTTAGTGCTACTTTTTCATTTTTAAATTCTTATATGAAAAAGAGCTATTGACAGTCTTGTCAATGGCTTTTTTAAAATCATCTGCGTCGCTGCCAATTAGTAAGTAACCTACAAAACCGATGTCTAAAAGAGTCTTACCGACCTTCTCATTATCGATATCACTATGAGCAATTAGTTTGATATTGGGATATTTTATCCTTAATTCTTGCAGTTCTACCAGCACATTCTTGTCGTAAAAATCGAGTTCGATAATACAAATATTGGGAGGAGCTTGTAAGGCGTATAATTGTGATAATCCCTCTTTAATGTTTTCCGACCGGAACAATACTTCAATTCCTGAAACAATGAGGTCATTGCAAATCAGATCCAAAATTGGGCTTTTATCATAGATAAATGCGAGGGTAATTTTTTGTAGGTTTTTAATAGCTTCCATATCATCATACTTTTGAAGTTGATGTAGCCCTGCTCCAAAAAAGAAGCGCAGGCAACTACACTTACCGCACATTGAGGCACTGGTATACCCGACAACGAATAAGCGAGCGCCCACGCCTATGGCATGAGCGTTCTTCCTTATTGTCCCGTTGTCTAAAAATTACCAGTTTTCAATGTGGGACTTAAAGCAAAAACACTTTAAGATTTTCTATATGTTGCTACAAAGATACTAAACTCCTTTTTATACGCACCACTTCTTTAAATAAGTAAAAAAAAATTAGCTAGTCTTTAGAAATGTTAGTTACATAATTCTTCTCTAATACGGCTAGCAAATCAGCTTGTTTAAAAATAATTTTACCACCTATTTGTATATATGGAACTATTTTATCATCACGATATTGCTGTAAAGTTCGCTTGCTGATATGAAGTAGTTTGCACACCTCTTCACCAGAAAGGTAAATTTCCCCGTTCATTACAGGACGGTAGTTTTTCAGTATTTCTTTTATACGGTTTCTCAACCGTGTTATCATTTCCTTATGGACAATGATCTCTTCGGCTTCATTGGTCAGTAAATCCATTCTCATTTATATTGTTCTGATATACGGCTTTATACAAAGCCTGTACGTCAGAGAGTTTGTAGTAATTTTTACGGTTCAATTTGGAATAAGGCAATAAACCTTTGTTCTTATAGGTTTGTAAAGTACGTTTGGTAATGCTCATCATCAAACACACTTCCTGGTTGTCGAGCCATTTCTCTTCGTTGAAAATTGGGGTATATTTGCAAGTAGCACTTTCAGCTAGTTCCAAAAGCTCCTTTAAATCTTTCCTTATTCCTTCTAATGCGGATTTTTGTATTGCGATAACTTCCATAGCCTGTTCATTTTTCTGTGAAAGTCGAAGATATTAAGGGTTTTAACAAGGTCGTGGAATGTTGTCGGGTTTGGCTTTGGAAGGCGCTATTTGACAGGTTACTAACTTATATAACAAATCGGATAGCCTTAATAGACTATCCGATTTATATATGCGGTTCTATCAGCGTAGTTATTTTACAAGTCTTAATTGTGCTGATATTTTTTCATCAACCAATTCAGCATACTCTTGTTCAAACTTGTTTTTTACGGATTTATCTTTCACATCCAATTTATTAGCTAGATAGCTCAATTTTCGCTTATTCTGTTCTATCAGCTCTGACCACTCCATTACATAAACTTCAATATTCTTCTCGGTTTTTTTATCGTACATAAATGGATTATCAGGAAAGCCTAATCTTCGAGAATTTACTTGTGATTTAGCATATTTTGTTAAACGTGATGAGATTAAAAGCAGTTTGTATTTTACTTTTTCGTTTGGTAATGCAGAATGTTGTTCAATTGTAAAAGCATAATCATCAATTTGATTTAACTCTTTTTTGCTAATTGCACATTTGGGAGATTTCAATTCTACAACCATTATTTCTTTGACATCTGAATCAGTTATCTTTTCGTTGAAAAAGAATAAATCGGTTATATTATTTAATCCGTCTTCACCCAATTCAATTAAATTATCATCGTCTTTTGTTGGTTCATAATTGAAATGTTTATCTCTTAACTCAATCAAGATGTTGCCAATTTTCTTGTCTGACCATAATTTAGGTGTTCCATTATAATTCTCTCCGAATAACCACAGTTCATCTTCAACTATTTTATGTAGTTGACTTCTTTCCTTTAAGTGTTTTGATAGCTCTCCGTATGTTAACTCGTGAAGAAAATCCAAAAATTCAGTTTTATCCGCTACAACACTAGCAAAGTGAACCACATCTTCTAAATCTGTTTTCTCTAATAAATTTTGAAATTTTTCTAAACTCTCTTCAGAAAGCTTTAATACCTTATTAAATATATATTCAATATTCCCATTGCTAATCGCTTTGTCGAGTAAAGGATATAAAAAGTTTCTTATTTTATCATCTTTTTGAATAAGTTGATGTTCATCTTCTAGTAAATAAGCTACTTTTTTAAATAGAACTTCTTGTGATTTCGATGCAGGCAGTTCATTGTTTTGGTAAGGATAATATTTATCACTTTCTAAAGAATTTAGGAACTTCTCGAACCTTTTGTTTTTAGCCTTGAAAAAATTATTAATTGTATCCTTAATAGTATTTTTTAGATTATTTATTTCTGCTTCTCCCAGTGCTTCTAAATCCAAATTTCTAAATAAATCGGCATTCAACATTGGAGATTCTATATAAATAAACCAAGTCCCTAAGTCTGACGTATACCAATCAGAAGAATAGGTATATTCGTGTGCAACACTTTTTAAACCTGCATTATCAGTTTGAAAAAATACCTTTACTTTGTTTAAACTTGAATTAATATTATAGAAGTAAAAATTTAACTCATGGGCTTTACCTTTTTTATCGACGTATTCAATTGTCTTTTTTGAAGGCTTGTCTATTACGAAATGTTCCCTTTTTAAAGCACTTCCATTTATAGTGAAGTTTACGGTATTGTGAAAAATCTCAAATGGGTAATGTTCAAATATTGCTTGATTAATATTTTGAGATAAAAAGTGTTCGTGTATTTTATTTCTTTTAGCCAGCTTCTCCTGTTTGTTATGATGAAGTTGTTCGATAACAACTTTGTAATATGGGTTGTGTTCTCCTTCAAGATACTCATAGTCAACTTTAAATTCAGTTTCTTCTAATTGAGCATCATTAAAGTCCAATGTGTCCATACTGAATTTAGTCTTTGAAAACTGTTTTTTGATTTTATCAAATCCAATAGTTTCAATGTGCATCAATTCTCCAATTTGTAAAGAACTAAATCTTCCAATTCCTTGACCACTTGCTTTTGAAGTAGTTCCGATTTCTAAAATCCTCTTATCAAATTCATTGAACGGAACTCCAAATCCGTCATCTATTATTTCAATACTCTTAATAGGCGACTTAATATTTGCTTCATTAACGTACTCAATGTTAATTTTAATATTTTTTGATTCCGCTTGCAATGAATTGTTAATTAATTCACGGAAAGCCTGAAATGTATCTCTATACTTCGTCAAGAGGTCTTTTATTACTCGTGTATTAGTTGTTATCTTTTTAGATGTTGACTTCATTTTTTGCGTATATTTTGATTAGGAAAAGCTGTAGAACTCGTTTGCAGATTTCAAAGTTAGACAAATAACCACTTATCTATCGTATTAGATATGATTAATTGTTGTATTAATGAGTACTTTCCACTGCCGTCATATGCTTCTTTTTTTCTTTTTTTTCATGCGAATAAGCCCACAATGATAGTAGTCCAAAAATAATCATTGCATAAGCGATCCATTTCCCTAATCGTTCAATAAACTTTATAGCGACGGATTTTTCATAAGATGAGAAACCTTCAGCCCCCATAGAATCTCGCCTGTAAAACTTTCGACGGTTAATCCAGTAACGTAGTCCTAAGCCTAAAACCAAAAATAATATCCCTATAACCAATGATGCAACCATAGTCTTTTCTTTTATTTTTTCTTCTGATAAATTTAAAAAATATTGATGACCCTTTAAAATTATCCCTATCTAAAACCCTATAAATCAAAATGACTTACCTTTCGATAAGCCATTTGATCTGTGTATATATTAACTTAGTCACTTGTGTTAAACTGAAAACTCAACTGTTTTTCGTTTCCAAAACTGTCCGAAATCCAAATCTCAAAAGATTGTGATACGGCAGATGTAGAAGTGTAATACAATCGGAACTGTTCAGCAGGCAATGGGTACAAGTCGTTTGGTAAATATGGCGGTTCATCATACTGTTTTAAGGAACCTTGACCATCGTACTGAAAGTAGCGTAAAGCATACTGCGTACCCGTGTAATTCCCCTTTCGCTGTATAGTAATGCGTATTTCTACGGTTTGCCCCTTGGTAATATTTTTCGGCACGGGCATTACTTTAACCTCAAAAGGAAAATCATTCTGTATTTCTAGTTCATCATCTTTACTACAAGATACCAGCGAAACCGAAGCTGTGAGGATTGCCAAGAATACATAAATTGGCTGTAATCCTATTCTGAATTTTTTGAATATTGCTATCATCGTTTTACGCTTTAGAAATTAAACCTTAATCCTACACCTGCAGATGGTCGAAATTGTCGCAGATCTGTACCCCACAAAACCTTTGTCCGCCCTTGCAGGATAAATACAAATCGGTCTGACAGGTAGGTTTCAAAGGTGATTCTACCGCCAGCTCCGTAGATGAAATTATCCTCACTTACTATTTTTGCACCATCGTACAACAAAGCTTCGCCACGGTTAATGCTTTCATAACCGACTACGCCCGTTATTGCGGCATTCAATGTAATATTTTTTCGGGTGTCGCCCAATAGGAATAAGCTATAACCACCTTCGGCTGTATAGGTTTCCTGTGGTATGCGGAGGTCTTTATAGTTGTGGTATTGATGGGTATATTCCAACGCCGACAGCTGATAATTTCCATTCTTTCCGTTGACAGTCACTCCTATATTGATGTAGTAATCGTTACCGATTTTATTATCAGACAAAATGCCTGTGCTGATCTCCAAACCTTTTTGTTTGGGTAACATTCTTTGTGCCTGTGTAACCGTGATGGCTATAAAGAGCAGCATCACGGTATAGATATATTTTTTCATCGTCATTATTTTAAAGCGTTATTAAAATTTTAGGTGCATATCATCAATCAAACGAGCTTTGATTAGATCCGAATTTTCTATCTGAAGCGTTTGATTCCTACCGCCATTTTTCTCGAAAATTTCAATCAAAAGCACCTTGTCATCTGCTAGGGTAAACTGGTCTAACAGGAACACATTCTGGTCGGTCGATTTTCCGGCAATGCCTTCCAATGGTTTGTAAGTACGCAAGGGTGTGAGCAGTTTTTCCTGCACGACGGTGCGTTTGGCTACTTTCTTATCCACAATCTTGAAATTGATAAAATCAATTTGAAATGGCACATTGCTACGGTTTCCGAGTTCTGTATGGAAGTAGTATTTACCATTATGAATGTAAATGCCTTTTAGGATAAACTGAATCCCAAAACTTTTAGCTCCGATATGCTTTACGATACGCTTGTTGTTTTTGTAAATGGTTTCCAAAAGCAAACCTGCGAGCGATGGAGAATTGCTTCCCAATTCTTCAAAAAGAACATCGTTTCCATTAGCTTTATCTACCGCTTTCTGCATGGTTAACAGGTCATAGCTGAGTGCTTCTGGATAGGAACTGTAATGCACATTAAAACTGTAGAAACGTCCGTCATTGGTAATAACAGAAAAGTTTGTTTCCGCTTCAAAATCCCTGACTGATGCTTTCACACGCAGTACATTTTCCGCATCATCTGCTTTTCCTGCAATCAGGTATTCACTTCCCAAATCCACGTAACGAATGGCGGTAGGGAAAATTAGATGTGAAGTTTTATCATAGGTAACTTCCATTTTATAGGGTTCTATCTTGCCCAATGCAAGCGGAGTTTTTGATTGTATAGTGTCTTGGGCAAAAGTGCTTACGGCAAAGCCGATGGTTAAGGCAAGTGCCCCAAAGGTTTTAAAAATATTTTTCATTTCTTATATGATTTGAGTGATACATTATTGTTTAGAAACGAGAAAGACCTGATATCCTGCCTTTAGCGTAACTTTTGGTGTGCGCACCTTTTTTGCGAAATAGCCCGAAATGCCTTGTACTACGCCACGACTTAAGTCAGCCGCTACCTGTTGTCCGGCAGATTGGGTAAGCATCAAGCTTGTTCCAGATTGTTGGCTCATATTGCCCGCCATTTCGGTAAGGGCATTCATTTCCGCAGAATATGGCACGTACAATCCTTGCTGTCCGTCTAGATCGTAAATGGTGATTTCAACTGGAATAATGTTGCCATCTAATTCAACTGTGCTTATTTTTAGTTGTAAACGTCCTCCCTGATATTTAGCATTAGCAGTTACTATCGTTCCTTTTGGAATGGTACGATTGGGAGTCTGAGCGGCCTCGAGTAAACGCAATCGAACGCCTGCTTCGCCAACTACCGTTTGCTGTTCGTGCACACAGGCTTTGATACTATTTTTAGGTGCTGTAACCTGCTGGCTGGCACCAGCTGTATAAAAACCTCGGTTTTTAGTCTGGCTCCAGTCGGCTAGAAAGGCGCTATCGGTAGGCTCTCGATATAATGCAGATACGGCATTTTTCTTTGCGGATGTAAACGATACAAAATGTTCTTTCTGTGAAGAAATTTTTGAAATCGGAACCATCTCTTTTGCAGGTACTGCCACGGGTGAATTTGTAGCTGTAGGAAGATACTTCGCCGCCATCTGGTAAGACTTTTCCATGAGTGTCAATTGGTCATCTACCGTTGCAGGTTTAGGTACCTCTTTTTCTGCCAGCTGCGCTTTCAAATCGTCCAGCTGTCTGCGGAGTTCTATTGTTTCACGCTGATCGTCCTGATAAAAAGAACCTAAAGTAGCCTGTGCGTTGCGGTAGCTACCTACTGTCGGATTGCCGTATTCACTAGATCTTTTGCTAAAATTGCGCTCTGGCTCATTACCTGTTTCCTGCGTAGGATCTTTTTTGTTATCAGTATTCCAGTAATCAGCTAGTGTTGTCAGTGCATTGCGGTTTTCAGCATCCTTTTGTTCTAGCATTTCCTGCTCATAAGCCTTTTGTTTGTCTGCCTGCATTCCCGCTTCGGTAGCTTGTGGAACGGCATCGTTCAAACCAAGGTGCTCAATTTGCTTCTTGTCTGCTGATGGTTTAAATATGAGGTACATACAACCCACGAAAACGATGCCCATTAATCCAAATATCAATGGCTTTTTCAGTTTATCGATTTTAGACTGTGTACTGTCTTGTAGTACATCAGCGGTTGTTTCTGGGTTTCCTTCTGTTACCCGAACAACCGTTTTTTTGTTTTCATTTTCTTTCATAAATCCTATTTTTTGAAATTGTTGATAAAGTGTCCTGTGGCACATTCTTTTTAAGGACTGGATTTTCAATATGCTCGATGCTTATCGTATTGTCAGGCTTTTCTGCATCGTACCACACGTTAATGAGTACGCCTGCGGTGAGCACGAGATAAGCGATAAAAAAATACAAGGTGTATTGATGTTGCTTTTTAATGGGTAACATTTGCCAGCGTTCATCCAGTCTATGAAACCACTTGTCTAGGGCTACGCTTAATTTTTTCATAGTTTCTTTTTTAGCGTTCAATGATTTCGACATCTTTATTTTCCAGCACTGCGAATTTTTCGATAGTAAAGCCTTGAGGGTTATTGTCCGAACGAACAGAGTTGACCAGATAGCAGGAGCTTATCAGGTTGCGCCTGGTTACGTTGCTGGAACGAATAATGAATTGTTTCGCGTAGGTGCGTACCGCATAGGGATAGGTATCAAAATTGCAGACCACGCTATCCACTTCAATACGCTGCTGTACATTGCCCGATATGATGCGGTTGTAGTATCCTTTTTCCGAAAGGTCTTTGTAATAGTCAAAGGCACTTTTATCGGCCAGATTGAATGCCCTTTTCATATTGCTTTCAATGGCATTCTTGTCGGGAGCAAGTGTAAAGAAGAGTTCGTGAAAACGCCTGATGTGTTCTCTTGCCTCTACCGGGCGGTTAATACTTGCATCCTGGGACAGGGCGAGCATCAATGATTTTCCATTATCAAGTACATAAACCTTTTGACGTTGCTGCTCTGCAAAGCTGTAGGATTGCCATACGGCATATCCTACAACACTTATACAGAGTACGGCAAATACAAGGGCGTACAGCCTGATTTGGCGAAAACTGTTTTCGATATTTCTTAATGTTTTAAATTCCATTTTTGAATGATTTAATTGTTCTTATTTTCCCATTAATTTGCCACCAATGTTTCCTGCTGCGGAACCGGCTCCAGCTCCGGCAATGTTTCCAGATTTCATCGCTGTTTGGTTTACGTTACGCGTAAAATTTCCTGCACCACCTGCCTGAATGATCCAGCCTGTTACCGTTGGAATAGTGAAATATCCTACGATACCGATAATCATAAATATGATGTAAACCGTATTACTTGTGTCAGGTATATAAGTCGGATCGGCAAGCATTTGTATATCCCGTTCGAGTATCAGTGATTGTATCCGGGCCAGCATGGAACTGAAAAGATCAGAAACAGGCAACCAGAGGTAAACGCTTACATACCTGGTAATCCATTGGGTGAGCGTAGACTGAAAGCCATCCCATACGGATATGGCAAAAGCTATTGGACCGAGTATGGAAAGGACGATCAGAAAAAATGTTCGTATCGTATCAATCACCAGAGCCGCTGCCTGAAAAAGTATCTCCAACAAATTGCGAAACCAGTCCTTGATGGCTTTTTCTATCTGATAGCCTGTTCTGTCCATATACATTCCTGCCATTGTCCCGATGTCAGAAGGCGACCAGCCTAACTCATCTAATTTTTTATCAAACTCTTCGTCCGATACCATATAGGCTGTTTCAGGATTTCTGACCATGGCTTCGTATTCCAATTGGTCTTTCTGCTGTTGCAATTTGTTTAGGTCAAGTACCTGGCCTTCGAGTATGCTATGCGTTCCTGTTACCACAGGGCTTAGCACCGCATTAATGGTTCCCAATACAATAGTTGGGAAAAACATAATACAAAGTCCCAAAGCGAATGGGCGCAAAAGCGGAAATACATCAATTGGTTCGGCACGGCTTAAAGCCTGCCAAACTTTTAATGCCACAAAAAACAGCGCCCCCAATCCGGCAAGTCCTTTAGCTATGGCTGCCATATCGCCTGCAAGCGGCATCATATCGTTGTACAGCGAACGCAAAACTTCGTGAAGATTATTCCATTCCATCTTTACCAGTATTTTTGATTAGAAGTTCCATATAGATTAAGCACCCGCTTGGCATCGTTTTTCTTTTTCGCTCGCAGGTAGCTCACCGATATATTCTTGTTGGTATAATAGCGTACAAGGCTGTGGTATTCCTTTACTTCTTTGTATACACGGTCTATAATATCCATGCGCTCTTTATCATTGAGCGAAAGGCTTGAAGAGTTGACGATCTGTTTCAATTCTTTAAGCAGTTCTGTACTTTCATTGAGCAGTGCCGAATAACCATTGCCGATAGCAGTAAGCTCCTGCGGAGAGAAATTGGGATCATTCATCATTTTGCCAAAATTCTGTACATACATTTCAGAAACATTTCCCACTAAGAGTACCGTTTGCTGAACTTTACGGGCATCTTTCACCAGATTGTTTATGGCCTGCAGCTTATCGTAATATTCCTTTCCCTGCTTATACACCTTTTCCACTTCCTTGAAATTCTTCACGACGTTACTCACCGTGGAAGAAGTCTGTATAATTTCGTTCGCACTATTGAGGATACCTGAAGCCAGGTTTGTGGGGTCGGTTACTACCCATTGGGCTTTTGCTGATGGTGCTGCGGCAAGTATTAATGCCGTACACAGCAGATACATTACTTTTTTCATTATTCTAAAATTTTTAATGATTATTGATTGGATTGAGCACGTCTTTGCATAGCGATGTGCTTGATGGCGAGTTCTACATTGCCGTCTAATTCTGCGGCGAGTTGCATGACTTCCATTTTTTCGGTTTCTTCGGTCGTATAGGCGAGATATTCCTCCAAACTCACTTCCGTGGCATACACCGCAGACTCGGTTCCACCCAAACCAATCCAGACTTCCTTGTAAAGACGTGATGGATCGTTGTTCATGTTGATAGAAAGTACCTGCGCTTTTTCTTTGTCGGTCAGTCCCAGCATGGCTTGAATGTCATCGAACTTGTTCATGTATTTGCGCTGATCGAGCAGAATCTTACAATCGGAATTGTTTATGATGCTTTCCTTAACGATAGGCGACTGAATAATGTCGTCCACCTCCTGCGTTACCACGATGGCTTCTCCAAAGAATTTTCTGACAGTTTTAAAGAGGTACTTTATGTATTCTGCCATACCTTCCTTGGCAATCGCCTTCCAGGCTTCTTCAATGAGTATGAGCTTTCGAATACCCTTTAGGCGACGCATCTTATTGATGAACACCTCCATAATGATGATGGTGACAATCGGAAATAAAATTTTGTGATCCTTGATCGCATCAATTTCAAACACAATAAAGCGTTTACTCAAAAGGTCTAATTGCTTGTCTGAATTGAGCAGGTAATCATACTCACCACCTTTGTAATAAGGTTCTAAAACATTTAAGAAATTGGCGATGTCAAAGTCTTTTTCCCGAACCTGTTTTTCCTCCAATACCTTACGGTAATCGTTCTGAACATATTCATAAAAGCCATTGAAGGATGGAAAAAGATTATCTTGTTTGATACGTTCGATATAACCACTTACCGCATTGGATAATGCAACTTCTTCTGAACGGGTCGGCGGTTCGTCATCCCGTTTCCAAAGCGTCAAAATCAAGGTTTTAACGCTTTCGCGTTTCTCGATGTCGAAAACACCATCATCGGTATAAAAAGGATTAAAAGCAATTGGATTGTCTTCGGTATAGGTGAAATAAACACCGTCTTCGCCTTTGGTCTTTCCTTTGATTAGTTCGCATAAGCCTTGATAAGAGTTACCGGTATCCACTAACAAAACATGAGCGCCTTGTTCATAATACTGCCTTACCATGTGATTGGTGAAAAATGATTTACCCGAACCTGAAGGCCCCAATATGAACTTGTTGCGATTGGTGATAATGCCACGTTTCATCGGCAAATCCGAAATATCCAAATGGATAGGTTTGCCTGTTAGTCTGTCCGCCATCTTGATGCCGAAAGGCGAGGGAGAATTGTGGTAATTTGTTTCCTCCGTGAAAAAGCACAAGGCTGGTTCAATAAAAGTGTAAAAACTTTCTTCTGCAGGAAAATCACCCGCATTGCCTGGCATTCCTGCCCAATACAAAGTGGCTACGTCTGTAGTATTGTGCCGAGGCTTACATTCCATGAGTGCCAAGGCGCTACCGCAGTCATTCTTCAACTGTTTCAGTTCGGCAGGATCTTCCGACCAGGCCATAATGTTGAAGTGCGCACGAATAGAAGAGAGTCCAAAGCTGTGGGCTTCGTTCAGGTACTTTTCTATCCACTCTTTGTTGATTTGATTTGCACGGCTGTAACGAGCTAAAGAATGCATGTTTCTTGCAGACTTCTCGAACTTTTGAAGGTTCTCTTCGCTGTTATCTAAAAACAAATATTGGTTGTAGATGTGATTACAGCTTAACAGCAAGCCTACAGGAGCAGCAAACGATAGACGGCAGTCGCTCCGGTCCGTAGATAGCTTTTCAAAACGGGTGTCTGCCGATACCGCTGCTGGCAAATCATCCGTATCGGATAAGGTATGCAGTGATAATCTCTTATTGCCAATACGGACTTCTTCAGCCCCCAGAGCGATATCCTGCATTGGGGTTCCTGTTTCTCTTGAGAGCGTAAGGTATTGCTCCAGTAATCCCTGATGCTTGTCCGTTCCGATAATTTCATCTTCGCTAAGACGCTGAACAGTAATAAATCCACTATCGTTCACAATACGCTCAAACTGTGCTACCGCTTCCATAAAGCGCTGTATTGTTTCTTTGTTTCTAATTTCCTTGGGTATCAGCGAACCTTTGCAAAGCGAACTGAAGTTGCTTTGCATCCGCATTCTTTCCTTGGTGGTCTTCGTCAGAAACAAATAGCAATAATGGTTTAAAAAAGGGCGTTCGTTGAAATGACGCTGGTAGGATTTTGCCAAAAAGCTTTGATCATCCTTTGCCAAATCGGGCGCATAATTCTCTTTGATATACCAATCTTGTTTGTGGATGATAGTAAAATCAGGCAAAGTCTTAATCGCCTTATGCCAGGCAGAATGAATGGCTTCATATTCCGCCGATGCTATCGTGAAGAGTTCGGGCAACTGTACTTTAAAGCAGGCGGTAATATCCGCATCTTTAGAAAGGATACAGTTATTTTCTACAGCCAAGAGTGGAAATTTGCTTTCCAGTGTACTGGTTTTTGCTACATTCTTCATACGGCTTTTGATTTTGGAGTGAATTTTAAATAGCGGTGTATAGCCTTGCGACAAATGATGTAATGTGGATGCCTTTTGCTCGCACCAATTTTCATCAGTCCATGTTCACCGTACTTCTTATTTAGCGAAAAGGTCTGCCACACA
The DNA here is from genome assembly GCF_014207905.1 of Flavobacterium notoginsengisoli. GTDB lineage: Bacteria > Bacteroidota > Bacteroidia > Flavobacteriales > Flavobacteriaceae > Flavobacterium > Flavobacterium notoginsengisoli_A. The sequence goes on from NZ_JACHLB010000002.1 coordinate 405,036, forward strand.
ATTATTGTAGATCCACCAGCTCCAAGGAAAAGACAGATATAGGAATTGGCACCAGCCATGTACATAATCATGACCAGGATCAGTGTAGCAAGCAGTCCGCCAGCGAAGATGAACAGGTATTGTGCTTTCAATCCTTTAAATTCTACTGTCCGTCCAATGCCTTTGTTTATGTTATAACTATTCATAAGGCAAGGAATTAAAGGAAGAATGAACGCAGGATGGTCGCTGCAACGATTAAGAAAATACAGGCACCAAACCAACTCGCAGCGGTCTTGCTGGTATCGGGATCACCGTTACTGAATTTGTTATAAACTTTAACACCTCCGATTAAGCCGACAACAGCACCGATGGCGTAGATTAATTTTGTAGCAGGGTCGAAATAAGAAGTTACCATTTGGGTCGCTTCGTTGATACCTGCCGAACCATTTCCTTGTGCCAGCACACTAAGTCCTGAGAGTACAGCCAAGGCTGCCAACAAAACTTTTTTTCTTTGTTTTTCCATAATTGAAACACATTAATTTGTTAGGATTTCCCGCGCCTTGCGGGCTTTGGGAACAAAGGTGTTTCGGAAATTGAGGGGTTGTAATAATTTGGCAGTTAGAGGAATTGTTTGGCTGTGGGTGGCTTTACCACAAACGAAATTAGGCTGTTTCTATTTCTAGAAACAGCCTAATTATACTATAATTTTCAAATCTGAGATTAGTTCAGAGAATCCTTAATTGTTCTAAAGTTAGCTAATGCACTTTCGATATTCTCAATTATATCGTCAATCATGACTTCAGGGTCAGGAAGATTATCTAAGTCAATCAAATTATCATCTTTAAGCCAGAAAATATCCAAATTTGTCTTATCTCTCTCAATAATCTCTTCATAAGAATATTTACGCCAACGACCGACTTCATTTTCCTTATTCCAAGTTTCTGTTCTTTTCGATATGTTGTCTGCCTTATAGCAATATATAAAATCTTCTAAATGTTCAAATTTTAATGGATTCTTCTTAGGAGTATGCCTTACATTTGTTCGATAATCGTAAATCCAAACCCCTTTAGTCAAAGGAGTACTTGATTCAGATTCTTTTTGGAAAAACAATACATTTGATTTTACGCCTTGAGCATAAAAAATACCTGTGGGTAGCCTAAGTATTGTATGTAAATTTGTATTTTCAAGAAGTTTTTTCCGGATTGTTTCGCCTGCACCTCCTTCAAACAATACATTATCTGGTAAAACAACAGCTGCTCTTCCATGTTCTTTCAACATTGTCACTATATGTTGCAAAAATGAAAGTTGTTTATTGCTTGTAGTTACCCAAAAATCTTTTCTAAAGAAGTAGCCATCCTTCTCAGCTTGTTTTTTATCAATAGTTGGTATATCGCTACTACTTATCCCAAAGGGAGGATTTGCGAGTACTATATCTACTTTTTCTGATTGTAAAACCTCTCCATTAGCCCTTTTTAAACTATCTGTAACTTCTATTTCCGGAGTTTCTTTTAAATCACCTACACCATGTAGAAAGAGATTCATTAAACAAAGTCGAGCTGTAGCTTTCTCAATTTCCCAACCTTTGAACGTATGGAATTTTAAAAACTCTTGTTGCGATGTGGTTAGTTTGGTTCTTGCTAGATGATTAAGGACTCCTAAAAAGAAGCCACCTGTCCCACATGAAGGATCTGCAACAGTTTCTTTAGCTTTTGGCTGTATACATTCAACCATTGCATTAATCACTGATCTAGGTGTGAAGTACTGTCCGGCTCCACTGTTTTCAGCATTTTTTTGCAATAAGGATTCGTAAATCTCTCCTTTAACATCTATCTCCTGCGAAGTCCAGTCTTCTTCATCAATTAGATAGATTAATCTTTTAAGCTTAACTGAATCGTGTATTTTATTTAGTGCTCCTGCAAATATTTTGCTTAGCATACCTCCTGAATTAGAAAGTTTTTTTAATATTAATTCGTAGGTCTCAATTATTTGACTAGATGATTTTAATTCTTGCCAATCACAACCATCTGGAATTTGATACTGACTCTTATTTTCATCTGCCATTTTAAGAAACAGCAAGTAAGTCAGCTGCTCCAAGTAATCTCCATATCCCAATCCGTCATCACGAAGGGTATCACAAAATGACCAGATTTTTGCTACTAATATGTTTGTTGATGCCATTATTTCTCAATTTATTATACTAATACTCGTTCTACATCTTTAAGCCAGCTATATTCATCATCTTTAATTTTTTCTTTTACAAAATTTCTTACGATCATTGAATAAGGTTCTGTGTATTTCGAGTAGTTATGAAGGAGTAGAAAACATTCATCTATTTTCTCATCTCTTCTTACAGGATCATTAATATTATTTTTTATATAATTATGTGCTTTTTTCACTGCCATTTCACAATTTGACCAAATCTTACTTCTTCCTCTTCGTAATGGGGTATGATCCAACCCATAGAATTTTATCGAAAGTGTAGCCTTTTTATTATATAATGGACTGTCTTCTTCATTATAAGTTGGATATGGATCTCCATTTTGATCAAATGATATTAGCGTTACATCTCTTGGTTTTATCGGATCAATAAGAAGAGGTCTTTCGCAATCGCATTCTTCGTCATCTGTTTGAGCCAAACCATCACCATCTAATGGGAAAAAATTTCCTTTTCCATAAACTTCGTTCCCAGTGTCAAATCTATCTTTCCTTAGCTTATTAACTAATGAACCTGCTAAACGAAAGTTAGTCCAACTATATGAGAGCCACCAATAACCATGTTCAAGAATTACAGCCCCATCTTCAGATTTAGATTCCGCTTTAGGTCGGAAGTGCTCTATCTCCCATTCACTTGAACTTTCAGGCGCTTCGGAGTACCAGCATTTATGTCCTGATAATTCAGATAATGCTGGATATAATTCTCTCCAAATATTATTTGTAGACCAATAATTGCTCCTTTGTTTTTTGGTCATCGGGCGAATGGTATCCAAACATTGTTCTGCTCGTTGAACCCAAGCATCAAAGCTACCAGCGTGGTTTCCTTCAAGACTATCGAATTTAGCCCGTAAGTCAGATAAATTTATTACTCTCATGATAGCCCATCTTTTTGAATTAATTTTAGAACACGTTCTGCTGCTTTAGTACTTTCATCGGCTAATAACTGTTTTTCTGATTCGGTTAATTCAGTTTTTCCAAAAGCTTCTAATTTTGACATCTCGGCTAAGTATGCTTTAAACCACTTGTCTTCAACCTCTTCATAGAAACCATAATCCTCTAAGTCTGCTTTTAATTTCTGGTACTCATCATATTCAGCCTTATTTAATTTTTCTCTCATTAAACGACCTTGCAAGTATCTTTTACGATTTAATTTTTCCTGAGTTTTTTTATCCAATATCGTAGGAAGACCAAACAAAGGACTGGTTAATATGCCTGCCACACCAAGACCTTTTGGACTTACATCCGGTTCTGTTACTTCAGTATTATAATCAGCATCTCTTTTAAACACTCTCACTTGTTCTTTCTCCATACCACCTATAACTAATGGATCATGCGTACAAAAAACAATTTGAGTTTTAGCAGATTTACTAACCACATTTTCTAAAAATTCAAGGTATTTCCATTTCCACAAGGGATTCAAATGTGTGTCCGGTTCATCAAGGAGAATAAGCGCTTCATCGTCTTTTGTGAATTTAAGCAAACCAAGCACCGTAATCAATTGCTTTTCACCTTCACTTAATTCACCCATAGCCAATTCGCCTTCTACATGTTCTTTTAGAACTTTTATTCTAACATCCTGATCTTCTACCAATTCAGAATAATGAAGACTGCATAAAGCATTAAACAACGTAATTTTGTTTTCATATTTCATTTCGACAAACGCTCTTATAGCTTCTTTGTCTTTGAGGAAAAGAAAGAGTCTGTTTAATGTTTCCCTTTTGTTTAATGCCCCTCTTACAGTTTCTTTGTAGAACATAGGTACAATAGAAAAATTCCATAAATCTTCAATGAACCTGCGGACTAAGCCTGCGGTATTCCAAAAATGATCTGGATCCTTACGAGATTTTGACCAATTGGGTTGCTTCAACATAAAAAGGGCGGAGCCAAAATCAACTATGTTAAGTTCCTTTTTTAGAAAATCTATAGTTTCTTTTTCTCTTTCATCAAATAAATAAAAGGCGATTAAAGCAAAACTGGCATGGATTGGCTCCACTAAGAAAATACGAGGCATTTCTTTAAAGTCCTCATACTTTGATGTTGGATCCATCATTTTTTTAAATTGCTGAACTTTGTGATCTGCGTACAAAGACCTTAGGCGTTCGCTCAACCCAGAGTAGTATACAAAAACATGGCTAGGTAAATATTCATTTTTATTTTTGAAAAACTGAGTTTTTGATTTCAATTTTTCTCCATCAATAGAGAAAATGTATCCTTTTTTTTCGGAATAATCAACTTCTATGCTTTTATCACGACAAGTATAATTAATAATATACTCGAAAGATTGACTTTGCTTATGCAAAATTGGAGCTCTTTCTAAATCTAAATCCCTAAAGATTATAACTATTGCTTCCATAAAGTTAGATTTACCAGTAGCATTCAGTCCGAGTAATACCGTTTCCATGGAATTTTCACCAAAATCAAAATGAAAATCCTCTAGATTTTTAAATCTTCCTTTTATGTGTACGTTATTTATCTTCATCTTTCAAAGTTAAAAGTGATTCTGTTTTAGATTTCAACTCATCAATTTGATGGTAGATTTCTTTTATTTCGCTGTAGAAACGTTCAATATCTCCTTCACTTGTAGATTTTTCCCAAAGCTCTTGAGCAGATATAGGAGAATTAGATTTTTTTAAAATATCAATAATAGATTGTTTTTCTTCCATTTTCTTCTTCGGTTTGAGTTTACTAAGGTTTAATTGTTTTTGATTTTCAAGATATAATCTTTTTTCTTCTTTTAAATCGTCCAACAGTTTTTCTACAGATTCATTTGAAGTATAGTTGACTAATTTGCCTTCAAATGCATTTTTTAAGATTGAATGTTTTAGTGCAATAATTTCATTTAAAACGTTGTCAATTGTTTTTCCTAAATTATCAGCTAAAGTAAATCTCGACTCAATGATTTCAACCACCTGTTTTTGTTCATCGAATGAACAATACGGTAACTCTATATTCTTAATAATCGTTGTATTCAGATTTGGTTGAGTTGCTCCCATGCTGATGTCTCTCAACTTCTGAGTATTAAATAGAAAAAAGTAATATAGGTAATAAATACTTCTGTCATCTAAATCTAAAAATGCTGCTATGCCGTCATTGATAGTTGCATCAATTAGACATATTTTAGGAACACCTAATGTAGCACCACTATTACTTAATAGTAAGGTTCTAGGCCTTATTCTTCTGGTTTTTACAAGTCCAGCTTCTTTAATAGTATATTCGAATGTAGTTAAATGTACTTTTTCATCTTTAGTCAAATCTTTTACCTTGAGAAATGGGATATTACCTTCATAATATCTAGAATCGCCTGCGGGTCTAGGCGAACCACCTCTAACTACATTTGAAATATTTGAAATTTTGATTATTTCCCAACCATTAGGCAGTTTACCTTCTTTAATAATTTTATTTGTTAATTTTCCTGTAAATGCATCTTTCAATAATGCTTGTTTATAAATTTTTAAACTATAGCTTGCCTTTTTTAAAATTTTTTCAGACTCATCAATTTTACTAAATAGTGTTTCAATCTGAGATACTATAGCGTGTTGTTCATGTAAATTCGTTATTGGAATACTTATGCTTTTTAAAGTCGAAAGATAAATTCCTTTTTGAGCAGATCCTTTTGAATTATCTACAAGCATTTTATTGGAAAAAGGAGAAGACAGATAATACATTAAGTATCTACTCGATATAAATATAGGTTTAAGTAATGCGACGCTTCTTTGTATAGCAAATTCTTGAGTTTGTTCAACTACAGATACTCTTCCTATTGTACCAACAATTGTTAGCAATACATCTCCTTGCTCTATGTTGGTTCTTTGTTTTTCTCTTATGTAATCTTCCTCATTTATAAAGCGTACATCTTTATCAAAATTTATAGTATAATTTTCAATATTTCTAGCACTAAGCATAGGAATACCTTTGTCTTGTTTTGGGGGAGGGTTATGTGACCCGTCTGTTATTTTATAACAGATTTTGTCTAGCGTTGTCCAAGCCCATCCCTTTGGTAAAACATATGTTAATTGTTGTTCTTTCATTTTAAATCTTTTGCAAAAGATTTGTTTTTCACAGATCTTGATTATGCATTTTACCTCAGAATTATTAGTTTGAGATAAATTTATTTTAAAATAGTTGAGTTAAAAAAATCTTTGATATCTACTTTCAAAAGCCGGGCTATTTGTGCGAATGTTTCGACGGATGGCTGTATTTCATTTGTACACCACCTAGACACAGTACTTTCACTTTTCCCCAACTCTTTAGCCAACCACTTACTAGTTTTTGATTGCTCAACCAATATGATTTTCAGTCTGTTGATTTTCATTTAACACTATTTAATACGCATTTCATGCGAATTTAAGCTTTAAAACAATACAAACAAAGCGTTTGATACAGGTTTCTAAAATTAAGTGCTGGCAATTAACTTTAGAAACCTATACCAAAATAAAAAGGAGTTTGTTTACACAAACTCCCCAATGTCAAAATCACTCAAATCACTTTTCCGCAAGGAGGAAGAACTGTTTTCCATTTCAGTTGAGAGTGTGCTATCCAAAAGCTCGGCAATTTTTCTGGATGCACCGTCTATGGAATTTTCCAGTACGCTGAATAATTCGGTTCCTTGCAATTTTTGAACTAAAGCAACCGCTGTTTCCTTTTGGGTGCGTTCCAATTTTTCTTTTTGGAGCAACATCCCCACGGTGCTTAGTTCTTCAAAAGTAACCCCTTGGGCTAAACCAGTATCGCCATCGGACATTCCGTACCTGTTCCATTCTTCTTCCTCTTCTTCAAAATCAGGTATATTACTAAAAACTTCATCCAGCTCTTCCTGCGGAATTTGAATACTGACGTTTTCATTTTCGTCGTATGCAATGTATAAATTATCGGGATTTATCTCTGATTCATCAATTTGGCGTTCAGTGGCAGTGTTTGGTAGAGATTGACTTCTTTTAGGTTTTGGCTGTCCCATAATATCAGGCAGAATTGGATTGGTCTTCTCCTGTTTTGGGCTATGTTTCGACTTTGTTTTTATGATAATTTTGTCTTGTAAAAGCAAAGCAATCACGATCAGCAGGCATACTACAATTACGATTTCCATAACTTATAAAATAGGTTTAAAACGTTCGTTAAAATAATCCGTAATATCATCGCCAAACTCCTTAAAGTGATGTTCAAGAATATTGTCGATGTAAGAATAGAGTGTGGTCTTTTCTTCTCTTGTCAACTGTACGATCCGTAACAACCTTTCGTGATATTCGGGACGTATGTAAACAACCTTTCCACTTCGGCCTGAAGGAAAGCGATTAACCAAAAAGGTCTCTTCATAATCGATTTTCTTTGAGGTCGTATTGCGTGTCTTTTCTTTTGGCTTAATCTCTTGCTGTATTTCCTGTTGTTGAATCACTTCGGGTACAGCCGCAGACTGATTACCACTCATGATATTCATGATTAATTCTTCATCAACAACGGGCTTATCAAAGTCTTTTCTTCTCTTATCTGTTGACATATTTAACTGTTTTAGCGGTTAATAATTTTTAAAAACTCTTCAATAAATAAATCCAGTTTGGTTGTTTTCAGTAGCTGAGGTTCGGCAGGCAACAAGCTTGATCTAAATACACTGTTGGGGGTATCGTCCGTCTCTTTTCTGAAACGTTTACTGTCCATTATCCGAGAATCCATCACCGATAAATCGAGCTCGTTGATCACACTTTGATAAGCCTCGTATATCCCTGTTTTCTCTCGGCCATCTACCTGGTTCCAAAACATCCACATTTTCTGATCCTTATTACTCTCGTCTGTTTCGGGTAAACTAAGAAATGCCTTAGCAAAGCTCAGTGTACTTTCCATAACCAGACGGTCTGCACTGATTGGAGAAAAAATAAAATCCATCGATCTTAAAGTTGTAAGCACCCCTTTCGTATTTGCCGTACCTGGAAGATCAAAAAATGTGATATCAGGCTCTACAGCCGATTGATTGACGTATTCCAAAGCCTTTGACAAAGCATCTTCCGCTTTGCAACTGATAATGGGGTATGCCTTTTTATTGATGCTTTGATACAACTTCATGGCAGCTCTTTTATGATATTCATTTTGCATAATCATTTTCAAATCCCTCTCTCTCATATTGGCTAAGCTGTGTTGTGGAAAATCACAGTCCAGTACAAGTACATTAAATCCTAAACGATAATGCAATACACTTGAAAGTAGTGCCGTCATTGTAGATTTTCCAACACCGCCCTTAGGCGTTGAGAGACTGATTTTTAAAGTTTTTTTTCTTGTTTCCATTATTTAAAATTTTACAGTTATAAATTTTATTTATTTGGCAGGTTTGCATATTCGGATACCAGTATATTGTCTTTTTCCTATATTCATAGGTTACTTTTTGTGTGTATTTATTCTTTGTTGCATACTTGTATGGCTACTTTGCCAAGCTTCCTTTTTGGAAAAAGGGAAAACTTGCAGCAGGTAAACTGCTTAACCGCTTTTATGCTTTTACACTTAGCTGGTTTTATATTTTTAAAACCTTATGCTTTTACTCAAAACTTCTTGTATTAAAACCCAGATTATCTTTTTGCCAGATTCCATTTTTTATTACCTGCATTAAAACTATACGCAAATAAAGCAATTGATTTGGCCTCTGATGGCGGTGTGGCATTACTTGGCGCTTAGAGGAAGTGTTTGGCACTGTGACAAGTACAGTGCTTTCAAAAAGAGGCTTTTACTTTGTAAAATGATTTTTATGAACAGATTTATGCAAAAGCATCTTGATAAAATGGAGCGTAACGAGAACGGCATCGAGCCGTTTTTCCCTGTTACATTTAATCCGTCCCGCAGGGCGGATTCTTGTGTTCACCAGAACACGGCAAGTTGTGTTTTGAGGCACTCGAAACCGAGTTAGTGCCTCAAAACAACTTGCCCTTTGCAGGGGGCAGAAAACGCTCTCCGAAGTCGAGGTTTTGTGTAGATTAAAAATGGATAAGTGATGAATGATAATAGTAAGAAAAAACAGAATAAAGGCGGCAGGACACCCAAAACAGACCCAAGCATCCACCGCCACGTTTTCCGTCTTACAGACGAGGAAAATGCTAAACTTTTATCGCTTTTTGAAGCATCTGGGATGCCTAACAAAGCAAGATTTATTATTTCTGTGCTATTTAGTAAGGAAATGAAATCAGTGAAAATTGACAAAGGAACGGTTGATTTTTATATGCGCTTGACTTCTTTTCATAGTCAGTTCCGTTCTATAGGTGTGAATTACAATCAGATTGTGAAGCTGTTGTACCGTCATTTTTCCGAGAAAAAGGCTTCTGCTTTTCTCTACAAATTGGAAAAACATACGGCAGAAATGGCTGCTCTTTGCAAAAAAATCATTCAGATAAGTGAGGAATTTGAGACAAACTATCTAAAAAAATAACCTTATAAATGATAGCAAAAATTGGAAGAAGCGGAAATTTATACGGTGCATTGGCGTACAATCAGCTAAAAGTAGAGAATGAGAATGGACAAATTTTGTTTGCTAATAAGATGATCGAAACGGCTAACGGTCATTATTCTGTTGCACAACTAGCTCAATCTTTTGCACCTTACCTGATAGCTAACCGCAATACAGAAAAGCATACGTTACATATTTCGCTCAATCCTGACCCAAATGACAAGGTTAATGATGACAAGTTTAGGGAAATGGCTGAAGAGTATATGCGCGAAATGGGTTATGCCGAACAGCCATTTGTGGTATTTAAACATACTGATATTGACCGCAGCCATATACATATTGTATCGGTTTGTGTAAACGAAGATGGCAAAAAAATTTCGGACAAGTTCGAGAAAATGCAATCTATGAATATATGCCGTGAACTCGAAAGAAAACACGGATTGATACCAGTCACGGATAAAGAGCATAAGCAAAATGATAAAGTATTCCGTCCGGTAGATTATCGGGCAGGAGATGTGAAAAGTCAGATAGCTTCCGTAGTAAGACACCTACCAAACTATTATCAATACCAAACTTTGGGAGAATATAATGCTTTACTCTCTCTTTTCAATGTTACCATTGAAAAAGTGGAGGGCGAATTGCAAGGAAAGATGAAGCAGGGATTACTTTATATCCCTTTAAATGAAAAGGGCGAAAGGGCCGGTCACCCGTTCAAGGCTTCACTTTTCGGGAAGAACTCAGGGCTTCCAGCACTGGAACTGCATTTTGCAAAAAGCAAAGAGGCATTAAAAGATCATCCAACAAAGCCGACCATTAAAGCTGCCGTTACTACTGCACTGAGATCAACAAGTGATGAACAGGCTTTTAAAAAACAACTAGGTGACCAGGGTATTAACGTGGTAGTACGCCGAAATGATGCAGGGCGTATTTATGGAATGACGTTTATAGACCACAATTCTAAGACAGTCTATAATGGTTCACGTTTAAGCAAGGAGCTTTCTGCCAATATCTTCAATGACTATTGGAACAATAATATCAAACCGGAGATTAAAGCGCCAATTGAACTACAATCTAAAATAATTGCATCAAATGATGAGGATCTTCCTTCGGAAAAACCACATCATTTGTTCGACTTTTTGAATACTTCAGAAAACCATGAAGATGGCCTTATTGAAGCATTAGGTGGTTTAATTCCAGATGCCCAAGGAGAAGATTATGAAGAGAAAGATTTTGCCAATAAAATGAAAAAGAAAAGAAAACGCCAAAGAGGTCAAAAGTAACAATCAAGCCAAACAATACCACCCAGCGCCATTGAGTGCCATATTCTTATAGCTAGTCTTTACAGCGTTTAATTTAACTCCCGAACATTAAAAAAATGAAAAATGCAGGGAGAAGACGATTTGAGAGGCCTAGCAAAGATTATGGCCTTTATGAGAGCAGTAAGCATCCTCCTGATGCTAATGCACTTTTACTGGTTCTGTTATGGGTTCTTTTTAGAAAGAGGTTGGACACTAGAAATAGTGAATAAAATATTAGGAAACTTTCAACGTACCGCGAGCTTATTTTCTAATACAATCTACACCAAAATATTTGCGTTGGTGTTGCTGGCATTAAGTTGTTTGGGCACAAAAGGGGTAAAAGATGAAAAAATTACCTGGCCAAAGATCTACACATCCTTAACCATAGGAATACTGTTTTTCTTCTTCGCTACACCACTACTCAAATTATCAGTGGAGATGGCAACCACGCTATATATTCTAACAACCTCTCTAGGATATATTTTTCTGATGATGGCGGGCGTTTGGATTACCCGTTTGCTTCGTACTAATCTGATGGACGATGTGTTCAATAATGAAAACGAAAGTTTTATGCAGGAAACTAAACTAATGGAGAACGAATATTCCATTAACCTGCCTACTAAATTTTGGTACAATAAGAAAGAACATAAAGGTTGGATCAATATTGTGAATCCTTTCAGGGCAACTATTGTTTTGGGAACCCCTGGTTCAGGTAAATCTTATGCTATTGTAAATAGTTACATCAAGCAGCAAATAGAAAAGGGATTTTCGATGTACATCTATGATTTCAAATTTGACGATCTATCTACTATCGCTTATAACCATTTGTTGAAACATACAGATAAGTATAAAGTAAAGCCAAAGTTCTACGTTATCAACTTTGACGACCCTCGCAGGAGCCATCGATGTAATCCTATTAACCCCAATTTCATGACTGATATATCCGATGCCTATGAATCAGCCTATACAATTATGTTGAATCTTAACCGAAGCTGGATTCAGAAACAAGGCGATTTCTTTGTGGAGTCGCCAATTATTTTATTGGCAGCTATCATCTGGTTTTTAAAAATCTATGACAACGGCAAATACTGTACGTTTCCACACGCCATTGAATTATTGAACAAGAAATATTCGGATGTTTTTACCATCCTGACTTCTTACCCTGATTTGGAAAACTATCTTTCACCGTTTATGGATGCCTGGCAGGGAGGAGCGCAAGATCAATTACAGGGGCAAATTGCATCAGCAAAAATTCCATTATCAAGAATGATTAGTCCCCAGCTGTATTGGGTAATGACCGGGGATGACTTCACACTCGACATTAACAATCCTAACGAACCTAAGATTTTATGCGTGGGTAATAATCCTGATCGCCAAAATATTTACTCTGCAGCATTGGGATTGTACAATTCAAGGATTGTAAAACTCATCAATAAAAAAGGACAATTAAAAAGTTCGGTTATAATAGATGAGCTACCTACCATTTATTTTAGGGGACTGGATAATCTTATCGCAACTGCTAGAAGTAATAAAGTTGCAGTTTGCTTAGGCTTCCAGGATTATTCGCAATTAATAAGGGATTATGGCGATAAAGAAAGTAAAGTAATTCAAAACACGGTTGGTAATATTTTTAGTGGTCAGGTTGTTGGAGAAACAGCAAAAAACTTATCTGAACGCTTTGGTAAAGTATTGCAAAAACGCCAAAGCCTTACCATCAATCGGAATGATAAGTCCACATCCATATCTACCCAATTGGATAGTCTTATTCCTGCTTCTAAAATTTCCACGCTTACACAAGGTATGTTTGTTGGCGCAGTTTCCGACAATTTTGATGAACGTATTGAACAAAAAATATTTCATGCTGAAATTGTGGTAGATAATGAAAGAGTTGCTGCTGAAACTAAAACCTATAAAAAAATACCTGAAATATTATCTTTTACTGATGAGCAAGGTAATGATAACATGAAACAGGAAATCGAAAGTAATTACCGGCAGATAAAAAAAGACATTGTACAAGTTATCGAAGCAGAGCTTGAACGTATCAAAAATGATCCTGATCTACAGCATTTAGTTCAAAAGGAATAAACCAAACATTATTTAATATCTCCTATACATCTATTCTATTTATTTATTGAATAGACAAAGGTGTTTCATACCTTTGTTTAAGAAAATGATTTATAAATCATCCATATGAACAAGCGAGAGTTTAAAGATAAAGTATATATCGAGTTATCAAAAGCAGTAAAAGCATTAGCCAATCCACATAGGTTGGAAATTATAGATTTGTTGGCACAAGGTCAGTTTACTGTTGAACAAATAGCCAATAATACGGGGCTTTCCGTAGCAAACGCTTCACAACACTTGCAGAACCTTAAAAATGCAAAGCTTGTACAGATAAACCGTAAAGGTAATTTCATCAACTACTCATTGGCCAGCGAACAAATTTATAATGCCTTGATATGCGTTCGGGAGTTGGGTATGACCTTTAATGCTGAAGTAAAAAAGGTAATAAGCGATTTTCGTAATGGTCAACAGGAAGATATGCGTGCTATTGATGCGGAAACATTGGTAACAATGCTTGAAAATGACGAAGTAATATTATTGGACGTAAGACCTGAAGAAGAATATAGTAGAGGACATATCCATAGGGCATTATCCACGCCTATAGATAAATTAGGTAATTCGTTAAAAAAAATTCCAAAAAGAAAAATGTTGGTAGCTTACTGCCGTGGTCCGTTTTGTGTTTATGCTGATGAAGCAGTTGCAATACTGACACAAAAGGGCTACAATGCAGTAAGATTGGAAGAGGGTTATCCTGAATGGGCATTAAAAGGTTATCCTGTTGAACACATCTAAGTTTCATAAACAATACATATAAAAGTTTGTAAAAGGGTATTTCAATTTATTGGGATACCCTTTTTAATTGGCAAAACATCTTCTCCTTCTTCTTGATTTTTTGAAGGAGTATTTGCAAAAACATGCAACTATTCAATAGAATTATTGAATAGTTGTTTTTGTTTACGTAGCTTTGCACTAAATAAAATCAGTTAAAAATGGATACATCCGAAATAACCGTGGCAGAGCTTCAAAAAATGTTTGAGGATAATAAAGATATTGTAGTACTAGACATTAGACCACAAGAGCAAAGAGAAGACTGGAAAATAGCGCAAAGCGTTTACAAAGATGTTTACAATAGTCTTATAGCAGGCGATAAAAATGCATTAGATGGCATCTCCTTATCTAAAGAAACTCCTATTGTAACCGTATGTGCAGGTGGAAAAACAAGCCTCATAGCTTCCGAAATATTGAATAAAAAGGGATACGAAGCCTACTCTTTGCAGGGTGGAATGAAAGCTTGGAACTACGCCTGGAATATCGCAGAAATAAAAGCTAAAGAAGTAATTATAATGCAAATAAGACGCGTAGCTAAAGGCTGTATCTCTTATATCGTTGCTTCTGAAAGCGAAGCCATTGTAATTGATGCTTCCTTAGACCCAAACATTTATTTAGCATTAGCACAAAAGAACTGTTGGACAATAAAATATGTAATGGACACCCATATCCACGCAGACTACATTTCTCGAACTATTGACTTGGCAAAAGCCACGGGAGCAACACATTTGTTTGCAGAAAATGCAGATGTAGATTATAAATTTTCACCACTTAGCGACAGGGATATTGTACCTTTTGGTTCAGCTAATCTAACCGCAGTATTTACACCTGGTCATACGCCCGAAAGTACTTCTTACCTTATAAACAATGAATACCTCCTTACAGGAGATACCTTATTTACCGATGGCGTGGGCAGACCAGATTTAAAAGCTGATTATGAACAAGGATTACAAAAAGCAGAACAGTTATTTAATTCATTGGGTAGGATTCTAATGCTGAGCAACAACGACCCGTTTATCCTTCCAGCCCACACTTCGACTACCATCGCATTTGATAGAAAAATCATCGGAGATAAACTTTCTAACCTGTCTGCAAAAATAGAATTGCTTCAATTGGAGAAAGAAGCATTCATAGAGCAGACTATGAAACGTATTCCACCCACCCCACCAAACTATATCCAAATTGCAACCCTCAACAAAAGTGGAAACTATGAAGGTTTTGATCCTGCCGATTTGGAAGCAGGAGCAAACAGATGTGCTGTTTCATAAGAACGTTTTAAACGATCAAATTTAGAACAAGTGATCACTCTGTTGCAGTTACTCCGATGTGAGAGTTTTGAAAGAAGAGCTAATCATCAAAGGAAAAAAATGAGCAATTGGATTTTCAAAGTCCGACAGACCTTAACATTTTAAAATAATAATCTAGTGGAACAAATAAGATTAGGATTAAAAGAAAACTGGCAGCAATTTACCTTGCTTGTCCTTGTCAATATGATGGTGGGCGGTATGGTTGGTTTGGAAAGAACTGTAGTGCCATTAGTAGGAACAGAAGAATTTAACATACAATCAGATGTGGTTGTCTTTTCGTTTATCATCGCATTTGGCGTAGTAAAGGCATTTACCAATCTGATTTCGGGTGTTTTGGCAGACCGATATACACGAAAGAAAGTGTTGATTTTGGGGTGGCTAGTAGGTTTACCTGTCCCATTTTTATTGGCTTTTGCTCCCTCTTGGAATTGGATTTTATTTGCCAATGTATTGCTGGGTGTTAGTCAGGGATTAGCCTGGTCTATGACCGTCAATATGAAGATAGACCTTGTAGGTCGCAAAAGCCGAGGTCTGGCAATGGGATTGAACGAAGCCGCAGGCTATGGTGCAGTTGGACTGACTGCTTTGCTTACAGGCTATCTTGCATCACATTACGGATTGCGACCACAGCCTTTTTATATCGGTATAGTGTACACGATTATTGGTCTGCTTCTCTCCATTTTTGTAATAAAAGATACCCGAAAACACGCAGAATTAGAGGTTCAACAAATCCAAGCAACTGCATCGGGCGAGTATACACATAAGCCCAATTTATGGTGGGTATTCAAAGAAACTTCATTTAAAAACAGAAATCTGTTTTCCATTTCTCAAGCAGGACTGATAAACAACTTAAATGATGGGATGTCATGGGGTGTATTCCCGTTACTCTTTATGTCAATGGGTGTTGGTTTGGAGGGCGTAGGTTGGATTAAGGCTATTTACCCCGTTGTTTGGGGTATCGGGCAAATCTTTACAGGACCATTAGCCGACAAACTTGGTAGAAAACCCTTAATTGTATGGGGAATGTTTGTGCAGGTCTTGGGACATATTGTTATCAGTTTAGAAATCTACAACCCATTAACTGCAGGATTATTCGGTTCCGTCTTGTTAGGACTAGGTACAGCAATGGTTTACCCCGCCTTATTAGCTGCAGTAAGCGATGCTGCACACCCAAGTTGGCGTGCTTCATCTCTGGGGGTATATCGCTTTTGGAGAGATATGGGCTATGCCATAGGAGCATTAATGGCAGGTATTAGCGGTAATTTCTTCGGGTTGATGTATGCAGTACATATTGCCGGAATTATTACACTGTTATCTGGCATTGTAGTATGGATAAGAATGAAAGAAACAAAGCAAGAAACCAATTAATTTCTAATTATAAATACGTATGAAAAGTACAGTGAAAAAATCAAATATTATCAAGACACTTGGGGTATTACTTATGCTTCCGACAGCTTCAAATGCTCAGGAATTATTTTTAAAGCGTGTATTTGATGAGAGCCTTGCACAGACAAGTTATATGGTAGGAAGTACCAAAACCAAGGAGACTATCGTAATTGACCCGAAAAGGGACATTGATACCTATTTGAAAATTGCTAAAGAAAATAACATGAAAATCACAAGGGTATCAGAAACGCATATTCACGCAGATTACCTCAGCGGAGCACGCGAATTAGCATATGCTATGCAGGCAAAATTGATGCTTTCGGGAGAAACAGATCCTAATTGGAAATACGAAATCCCACACACTCCATTGAAAGAAGGCGATAAAATCAAAATGGGTAACATCGTTTTGGAAGTGATGCACACGCCTGGTCATACACCTGAAAGCCTTACGTTTTTGCTGACAGATTTATCGGTTTCCAACAAGCCACAAAAAGCATTTACTGGCGATTTCGTTTTTGTAGGGGATGTTGGTCGTCCCGATTTACTGGAGAAAGTTGCAGGACAGATAGGTACACAGGATATAGGGGCTAAACAATTATTTGCTTCTATCCAACGTTTTTCAAAACTTCCTGATAACCTTGAAATATTTCCCGGACACGGAGCGGGTTCATTTTGCGGTAAGGCTTTGAGTGATGTTCCTTCATCTACATTGAAACAAGAGATGCTGACCAATAAAGCATTTCAGTTCGCAGATAATGAAAATGGTTTTGTGAAATACATTTTGGACGGACAACCCGAACCTCCAAAATATTTTGCCACGATGAAAAATTGGAATAGAATGCCACGCCCATTATTGGTTCAGGTTCCTAAACATTCTATATTGACCAAAGTAGAATTTCTGACAGCACAGGAAAACGGATTAACGATAATTGATACACGTAAAAAAGAGCTCGTTGCAAAAGGGTATATTCCTTCAACCCTGCATATCGAAGATAATAATTCATTCTCAACTTTTATGGGTTGGTTATTGGATTATCAGACACAATTTGTACTGATTGCAGATGCGGAACATACAGACGAACTGACCCGAAAGTTGATGCGTATAGGTATGGATAACATTTACGGTTTTGTAACTGATGTAACGTCTTTAGGCCTAGCCTTACAACAATCTGACGTATTGGACAAACAACATTTCAAACCTTATCTAAATGATAAAAATGTTCAGATTATAGATGTAAGAAGTAAAGACGAATACAAATCAGGTCATATCCCAAAAGCTGAAAATATCGTATTGGCAGACCTTAAAAACAACTTAAATAAAGTTAGGAAAGACAAGCAGGTCATTGTGCATTGTAAAAGCGGGACACGGGCAGCAATGGCATATTCTATTTTGAAAAAAAACGGATTTGAAAATGTCAAAACCTATTCAGAAGATTTAAACGGTCTGATAGAACCTGATCCTACAACCAAAAGATAAGATAATCACTATAAACAACCTTTAATAAATTAATTTACATATCGTTTTTGCAGAGTGTATTTGTTATTTTAATTTTGGTGCTGAAATTAAAATAACAAATACGCTTTTTAAATTCATGGGCAGAATCAGAATTATAGTATCTATCGTGGTAAATGAATACATTTAGTCCGTACAATACTCTCTGAATCTATCAATACTTCCTTTTGCTTTTCAGTCTGTTCGATAGTTTCGTTTTGAGGTTCTGGCGCTATAGATAGCTGTATTTTTCGTTCGATAGAAGCAAGTTCAGTCTTCAGTTCACCAAGCTTGCTTTCCTTTGCCCATGTACCATTAACAACCTCCTGAAGTACGG
This sequence comes from Flavobacterium notoginsengisoli, assembly GCF_014207905.1. Classification (GTDB taxonomy): domain Bacteria; phylum Bacteroidota; class Bacteroidia; order Flavobacteriales; family Flavobacteriaceae; genus Flavobacterium; species Flavobacterium notoginsengisoli_A. The sequence goes on from NZ_JACHLB010000002.1 coordinate 423,358, forward strand.
GGAGATCCTTTTGAAGTTCAGCTATTTTCTTTTGCTCCTGCTCAATATGGCCAGGTAACTTTTCCAATGCTTTCAAAAAATTTATCGCGGCCGTTTCCGGATCTTTAGCCATGATACCGTTATTGTAGGTGTATTTTATATTACCTTCGCCCTGTATTAAGAAACGATTAACACGAATGTCTATATCTTCCTTTTCCGATACTTCTGTTTTAACCAATAATTGGAATCCATATAAACTGCCTATTTCTTGATATTCACCTCCAGTACGAGCCACATCAGCAATCTGGTTAAGTTTTGCTCCTATATGCTTTACATCTGAATCTGAGGATAAGCCATTGAGCTCTATTGGATTTGCAATAGTACCATCTGAATGCTTCTGTATACGTTTCTGTAAGTTTCCCCAATCAAGACTCATGCGTTCAAAACGGGATTGTGTACTGCTAAGCATAGCGGTCATATCATCCAATTTATATTTGGAGCTGAATTTCGAACGATTAAACGCTTGTTTTTCACTCTCCAGTCCTGCAATCTGTTTTTCCAATTTGGCTTTATCCAAAAGATCTGTATTCCCTGAAAGGATGGCTACGTATTCTGAGAAATTCATACCTGACTTCTCGTCCATACTACCTTCATCAATTATGCGCTTACCAAGGTTATTAGATTTTAATTGGTCTATAAAAAGTTGTTTGTTATATAACAGATTAAACTTATAACTGTCCAACGATTTTTCCACAGCATAGATAATCACATCCACTTTATTATCTGCAAAAAATTTGGCAATTTCATTTCCTTTTCGGATTCCCCGCCCATCGCGTTGAGCAAGGTCACTTGGTCGCCACGGTGTATCTAGATGATGAATAGCAACAGCTCGTTTCTGTGCATTTACACCAGTACCTAACATGCTTGTAGAGCCAAATAATATCCTTATTTTACCTTCGTTCATACCGTTGATAAGATCTTTACGTTGCTTATCATTTTTGGCTTCCTGAATAAAGCGGACTTCATGAGCAGGAATACCGTGATCTTCCACAAGTTTCCGTTTGATTTCAGAATATACATTCCATTCTCCGGGTTTGTAGGTTCCTAAATCAGAAAATACAAACTGAGTACCTCTTTGCGCACTAAATTTCTGATAATATTTGGCAATGTTAGTTGCACAATGAGAAGCTTTATTATCAGGGTGGTCTTCGTATCTTCCACTTACCATACGCATATCGAGCGACATCTTCCGGGCATAATCCGTAGCAATTAACATTTTTGCTTTTTCCTCACGATCTGTTAACGGAGGTCTTCCTAATAGTTCTGCGTTTCCTGTTTTTGCAAACTCCATTAACATTTTAATAAATACATCTTGATCAGGTGTCGGTGGGATGTTGTACAATACCTCATTTTTATTGGGGCGGTCTATCCCAATGTCTTTGGCTGTCCTGTAGTCTGTAATTTCTGAATAGAATTGTGCCAATTCTGGTACTTTAATAAAGTAGCGGAAACGCTCTTTAGCTACAATGTTGTTTGCTACAGAAAATTCATAATCGGTGGTTTTCCTTGCATAAATGGCTGCCCAGGCATCAAAAGAATTGATCCCCTGTTTTTCTAAAGCCCTTGGGCGTAAGTATTTAAAGAGCAGGTAGAGTTCCGTCAATGAATTGCTGATGGTTGTACCCGATAGAAAAGTAGCTCCCATATCAGCATTGATACGTTCCTGAATGGTACGTATTGCAAAAAGTAGGTTCATTGCCTTTAGGCTCCCGTCTACATTTCCCAAACCAGCAACTCTTGTATGCCTTGTATTGAACATTAAGTTTTTAAATTGGTGGCTTTCGTCCACAAACAAATGGTCAATACCCATCATCTTAAAATCCACTACATCATCCTTACGGTTCTCAATATCGTATTCCAGCGTTTTGAGCTTTACTTCTAGATTTTCTTTGCGCTTAATTACTCCGGCCAGCATACCTCTCGTAACTTCCTTGCCCTGAGCTTGCAAAGCATCAAGGTTCCGCTCTACACTATCAAGTTCTATTTCTAGTATTTCTTTTTGTATTTCTGGTGACTGTGGTATCATGCCAAATTGGTCATGTGTAAGTATAACACAATCCCAATCATTGTTTTTAATATCGCCAAAAATCCGCATCCTCTTTTTGGGAGTAAAATCCTCTTTCCCAGGATACAAAATCTTGGCGTGTGGGTAGGCAGTTCTGTAAGCTTCGGCTATTTCGTGAACATTACTTTTCAATCCAATAATCATAGGCTTGTGAGCTAGGCCTAATCGCTTCATCTCTTGTGCTGCTGTACACATTACTAAGGTTTTCCCTGCACCAACTTCGTGGTCGCAGATTGCACCGTTGTTCAGCTTTATCATCCAAACGGTATCTTTTTGGCTTGAATAGAGATCTTCAATATTTAATCCTTTTCTATCAAGCCCCGGAAATTCTTGGTGACTTCCATCGTAATTAGGCCGTACAAAACAGTTGAAAGTATTGTTGTATTGATCCGTCAACCGCTTTTTAAATTCGTCGTTTTGTCCGTGAAACCAGTCGCCAAAGGCTGTTCGGATTTCATCAATCTTAGTATTTGCCATTTGTATAGCTTCCATGTCACGTACCTTGACCTCTTGATCACCAATCATCACTTTTTTGGTAATATCCGGTGTGGTATTAACCAGTGCGTGTTTAAGCAACGCAACACCGTCAAACGTCCGGCTTTCAGCTTTTACAGCATATTTATCCCATATATGCACATTCTTCTGATCGCATTTTACAGAAAAGTCATCGGAGCTTTCAGAATAATGAACTAAAACATCCGTATCGAAAAGATGCGAAGCAAAGCGGGCATAAATACCTGTAGGTATCCAGCGTTCGCCAAGGTTAAAATCTAGTTCTTCAAATTCGATACGTCCCGGCCTAGCTTCTACTAGGACCGCAAGGCTTTGTTTGGCCGACACATCATCTGGGTAGCGTTCGATATAAGCTTTAACTTCCTCTGCCTTTTCGACGACATTACCCGAAATCCATCGTTCGGATATTTCATATTCCTTTCGCAGGGGATTGTAGAAAATACGTCCATGTAATGCTTCTTTTAAAGCATCATCGGTCATACCGCTGATTTCGGACATATAGCTCAAATCCACCTTTCCGTATTTATTGAGCGAAGCCGCTAATGCTTCGTCAGGATTATCAGTTTCAATAGTTATGGTAGAAAAACTTACAGGATGGCTGAAGATATCCGCTTTGTGAACTACACCTCCAATAACACGTTCCAGATAAGGGATTTCCTTACCGGAACTATCAGTTTTTATAAGTTTGATATTATCAGCACTATTTAGATTACCATACCTTTTAACAAAAGCATCGTATAAACGGTTAAGGGTTTCCCTTTCTTCCTTGTTTTCAGTATGAAGCATTGCCTCTTTGTAGTAAAGCCCGTGGTAAATGTCACGCACACCAATGTAAGCCTCGGCTCTTGCTTTTTGTAAAGGCGGTAATTGTAAAGGGTGGAAAACAGCCGTGCCACCTGATATATTTACATCTTGCAAATGCCCAACCCAACCATTATCTGTTACAAGACAGTCGTTTCTATGAAATGATTGCAATTCACCATTATACGGAGCAGATGTGGGAATAGTAATCTGAGTGCTGTTCTGACCGATCTGGTCATAGACGTTAATACTTGAGAACAGGTCGCCAATAGTTTCCTGTTTAATTCCATCGTTTAATTTATTTTGACTGTCATCCTTATTAGAAATTGGAGGTGTATAAGGTTGTTGCATCACACTGAACAGATCGTTCTGGCGACTTATTGCACGACGGTTTGTTTTAGTACTTTTCCTTTTCGCTTGCGTTGCTTTTTTTGGATAAGCAGGAACCGCTGTAGGTTCATCTATATTTTCAAACAGATCAAAAATACTTAACTGTTTTAATTCCAGCTTTTTTTCCTGAATAATTGTTGATGTGTTTAATAACTCTCGTTCCTGATTGATAATTATAGGTTCTACAATCAAAGGTTGCAGTGTTTTAGAAATTTGTATAAAAGTTTCATCATTCTGCTGTCCTTTATACAAATTGAAATCCAAATGCTTTGCAAAATCTTCCAATAACATCCGTTTAAGCTCTTTAGCAATTCCGGTAACACCGTCATTATGTGTATAGATGAGGGCGGGTTGCCCATAAGGGTCGGTATCCAATTTACGATCGGTATGGACAATCCTTTTGTTATCCTGAAAGAGTGCATTTCCCGGAGTATTATATTCGGTGAGCCTGCTTTGACAAAAAAGTTCTTCAATTTCGCTCAGGTTTTGTTTTGCTGAGTTTTTCTGCAAAATAATTAAGTCACTGCCAACTTCTGTACCTGCATACTCCGTAAAGAGGTTGTTAGGTAAGCGAACAACTGAAACCAAATTGTTATGTTGCATCAGCGCTCTACGTATCGGTTCATTCTTTGGGCTATTAAGAATGCCCTGTGAAGTGATATATGCTAATAAACCACCATCACGAAGCATATCAATACCTTTGATAAAGAAGTAATTATGTATACTTCGGGCAGCCTGTACCTTGGTCGCGTCTTTGCCTCGTGAATAAGAAATGTCAAATACAGATGTATCACCAAATGGTATGTTACTGGCGACAATATCATAGCTATTATGTTCCTTTTCAGAAATTTCTTCAAAACCGCTTATACGGACATTACTTTCGGGATAGAGTTGTTTTAAAACTTTACCAGTGAGCAGATCCTTTTCGTATGCAGTAGTAGTTACTTCCTGTTTTTCTAAAAATGATTGTATAAAAGAGCCTATACCTGCAGAGGGTTCTAAGAATTTCTGAATACCGAGGCCATTCTCACGGAATGTTGCCGAAATCGCATCTATGATTTGTGGTGGTGTATAAAAAGCCGTTAGTACAGAACTTTTCATGCTATCCACATACCTTCGGTACTGCTTCTCGTCTTCGGAATTTTCTTTGAGTAATGAATGAAGTTCTTGTGTGAGAGGAAAAAGGTCATGTTCTGTTTTTCTCCAGTGATTAATGTCTATTGCGTTCTGGATTGGGTTTAACACGAATTTAAGACCGCCAAATCCGCTGTATTGCTTCATTAGCAGTCTTTCACCTACGGTGGCTTGTCGTTTCTCCTTTTCTAGTTTAAAAGCAATTCGTAAGGCATCAATATTCTGTTGGAGATGTTGCTTTTTACTGAAGCCCATTTTCCTCTATCCAGATTGCGATAGTTCCCGTCAGTTCAGTATAAAGCAGATCGTAAGCTGTATGGTAAGCAAAGTCATCAGTTAGCTCGTAGCTGGAGAAAACAGACTCACAAACAGGAAACATTTTCAAGGCAAACGGCCTCAATTCTTCGTCTGCCATGATTGTATCAAACTCACCACAAACTACTTGAAAAACTGTATCAAATTTTGAAAAATACAGTCCTTCAAAAAGGATATAGTTAGCAATCTCATCACATTGCTCAGTATCATTTCCGGAACGAAAAGCACCTTCATAGGCATTGGCAGCCCAGGATGATCGTTGTTCAATAAACTTTTGATCATATGCTTTTTCGGGAAAGCTGGTATTTAGTAATTCCTGTAATCGTAATCTGAAATACGATAGATCTTTTTGCTGTGTATTCATAAAGTTTATGTTTAGCATTTTTGCCTAAATCATAAAATTAGAGTAAGTATTAAACGGCTTTACAGATATGGAATGGTTTGGCCTTGAAAGGTAGGGTTTGACGTAAAACACGAGACGTCGGGAAATATTTTGTATTTTTAGTTTCTCGAACTTGACAGAAAATAAGTTCTGATTTAATTCTCTAAATATTATATGAATAATGAGTAATCTAATTGAAAAGAAATTCCAACTCACTGAAGTACTAGTAAAGACAACTTATCAGATTGCAATTTCAAAGGAGAATTCTTTTGAATCAAAGCCATTGGCGTTTGGCGCAGGTTTTTTTATAAACTATAAAAACAATTTATTCTTTGTTACCGCTGACCATAACATTCATATCGAAGATCATGAAATAAATGCAAGAACCGGGGTCGATAATTTTGTAGGTATATTTAATAATATAAGCAACAAGGAGAACTTTTCTACTGTAATGACTCCAATAGGGGGCTTTTATTATATGGAGAGTTTTGATATTTCAAAGAAGGATTTAAATTTTCAACTAATTGATGTTGCCGTCAGTTTAGTTGACAACACCAAATTCGAGGCTCCATTCTTAACTGATGAAGGCTTTAGGGACGAAAACGGTAATTTTTTGGTGGCTCCACACGAACAAAAATTTGAGTTTTTGGATCAGCACATTGTAGAGCCCACGTTAGAAGATACTTATTATGTTTATGGAAAGATAAAACCTACGTTTAAGGGGCTTTTCCTACATAGAGAAAACACATTCAAGAATAATTTAAAATATATAGATACCTATGGTCGATATATGCTTTTAAACACCGAAGAAGAAATTACTGATTCGGAGGACTGGGCTGGTCTTAGCGGTTCTCCAGTTTTAAATCAAAATTTACAATGCATCGGGGTTTTATGTTCAGTAAATGCTGGTACTAAATCAGTTTTCGTTAAACCATTTAGTGAAATCACACCTTTATTTGACACTATTATTTTAGAGAACCAATTCAAAAAAGAGAGGAAGAATGAGAGTATTTAATGTTGAATTATTAGTATATGGATCGGTTTTGATAAAAAGGGCAATAGATTTTAGTACGGAGAAAGAACTTGATCTTGGAAATATTTTTCAAAGCGACATTTCGATAAGACCTAGTAAACAAGGATTTCTAATATCCACTACGGTGTTTACCGCAGATCAGGACCGTGCATATAAGGTCGCATTACTTTTTGTAGGTAAAATGCTTGATATTTTAGCGATGAGAACAAATTCTCCCCTAAATGTTAGCTTAAATGAATATAGGCAAATTGAGGGGGGAAATAATATTAGAGCAGTTATTGACAGAGCAGAATTTATTTATTGCTTTAGGATAGCACGCGATCTAAATTTAAACGAAAATAGGCTTTTGAGGGCGTTTAGTTGGTATAGAAAGGGATTATATACAGAAGACCCATTCGATAAGTTTTTAGCATTGTGGAATGCCATTAGCGTTGTTGCAGATGGCTACTGCAATGACAATGAAAGAACAAGACAGGGTATAATTAATAAAATATGGGATTGTTTTATTACTCTTTGGGGTGAATGTGTGGACTGGCAATTTATAGACGGGGATGAAAGATGGATTAATGATAATAATGACATACGTAATAAAATTGCTCACGGCGGAATTACTGTAGATGTTCAGTATGTTGAAAATGTAATCAGCAAACTTCCTATTGTGCAAAATGTAGCTTATAAATTTCTAAGCCAGTGGTCTGAAAGATTGGGGAACAATATCTTAATAGACTTAAATGCCGTTTAGAAGCTGTAACATTCTCCCAACCTCAATATCCATTTTTGAAAATGCAAACCACTTTTTACCCAGGTCTTTTAATGATGCTCCGATATGGTACAATTCTAGTCCATCAATAATTATAAAGCGATCATGGGCCTGAGTGAAAAGATGGATATCAATAGTCGGATATTGAGTATTGTAACGCTGTAAATCTAATTGTAGCTGATTATTGATATTCTTAGTATAAATTGTTGCGGTTACCGATGGCTTACGCTTACCTAGTAATGTTAGTACAGTGTCGTCAACATAATTGTCAATGAGAATAATCGAATGATTAGCACTTCTCACAATATCAGAAATAAAAGTGTAAGCATCGAAAACTTGCCCGTTGTAAAAAATACCTCCTTCGCTTTGAAGTTTATCGCTTTCCAATATCTTAAAGATTTCTTCGAATTTTTGATCCGTATCAAGTTGCTTTAATTCAATTCTATCCAAGCGATCAAAAAGAGGGGAATTGCTAATTAACACCCTTCGCATCTCTACAAAAGCTTCCATAATTTGTACACTTACCTTAATAGCAATTTCAGATCGTAGAACGGCAGAAGCCATTGCTACTCCTGATTCAGAAAAAGCCATTGGTAAATAACGTCTACCGCCGTGATTTAAACTTGAGGTGCCAAATTGGAACCTCAAGTTTTGAACTTCTTCTTCAGTCAATTGGAAACAGAATGATTCAGGAAATCTTTCAATGTTTCGTTTTACAGCCCGATTGAGATTCTTTGTTTCTACCTGATACAAGGCTGCTAAATCACTGTCTAGCATCAGCTGTTTACCACGTATGTTATATATTAGATTCCTGATCTCCTGGGAACTAATCATAGTTTTATTATCCATTATTTTTTAGAGCTTTTATTGTTCACAAATTCAAATGAGCTTTCTGATTTCTCATTTAGTATGATATAGGCATCAAACTTCTTTCCTGCCTTACTTTTCATTCCTTTGATGAGCGAAGTTTTTCCTTTATTGATAAGGCTTTCTATATCGCCTATACTGATTTGTACATCACACACATTACGGAACTGCAACCAATTGCAAGTATCATCAGGGCATTTAACAATCTTATCTTTAATTACAAGCTCCTTGCACTTACATTTTGGACAGATAAGCTTTGGTAAATTGGTTTGAACAATAACTGACTGTAACAGTTCCTGAGTTATGGTTGTGGCATAGGTTTCCATTTTAATTTGAAAATTACCAGCATCACTTTCGTTATTCTCTATTTGTTGTAAAGCCAATTCCCATTCTGCAGTCATTGACACATCAGCAATTTTTTTGTCTTTAACTAATTCATAAACTTGTAATCCTTTTTCGGTTGGAATTAAAGATTTTTTATCCCTTTGAATATAATGACGGGTGAACAAAGTTTCTATAATTGATGCCCTTGTAGCTGGGGTACCGATACCGATATTTTGCAATGCTTTGCGTTCATCTTCATTCTCGATTTCCTTTCCTGCAGATTCCATAGCTGATAAAAGTCCGGCCTCGGTATATAGCACTGGTGGCTTTGTTTTCTTTTCCAGAACAGATGCTTCCTTGATTTTAAGTTCATCACCTTTTTTCAGTACCGGTATATCCTTTAACGGCTCTATATCTTCATCTGTGAAGCTACCTTTTATACCACGCCAGCCAACTTCAATGATTTTACAACCCTTTGCTGTAAAATCATAATGCAATGTTTGCAACCCTATATCTGTGATCTCTTTAACACATGCTTGAGATAAAGCTTCCAATAATCGAAAGGCAATCATATCATACACCGCGTTTTCCTTTGCTGATAGTGCCGAAGGGATTTTGTCAGTAATCAGCAATCCATGATGGTCAGTAACTCGTAAATCGTTAACGATACGCTTACTAAATCTTCCCCATTTCATTTTAGTTACAGCCTGCTTACAATTTTCTCTATCTTGCAATGCTCTTACCAAGTTAGGTATTTCAGACCATACGTCTTCTGGTATATATTTACTTCCTGTTCGTGGATAAGTGATAAACTTCTTTTCATACAGACTTTGAGCAATATTTAGTGTTTTATCAGCAGAAAGGTTGAGCTTTTTGTTAGCTTCTTTTTGAAGACCTGTGAGATCAAATAATAAAGGAGGTTGTTCGGTAATATTTTTATTTTCAACAGATGTGACCTCAACGATACCGGATCTTTCAATTGATTTCAAGACTTCATCTGCGCTGTTTTTATCTTCCCATCTTATTTTAGAAAGGCTTTTAAAATCAATGGATTCTTTATGGTGTAACAATTCTATCTGCAAATACTTCTGTACTGAAAAGTTCTTATTGTCCAAGTAACGCTTGCATATTAAAGCTAATGTAGGTGTTTGTACTCTGCCAAGTGAGTAGACACCACTTCCAGCAGCTATACTTAAAGCTTGGGTAGCATTGATTCCTACCAACCAATCTGCACGGCTTCTGCCTTGTGCTGCATGATATAACCCGTCGAATTCTTTTCCTTCTTTTAGATTTTCAAAACCATTTTTAATAGCTTTTTCAGTCAACGAGCTAATCCAAAGGCGTTCAAAGGGCTTATTGCATTTCAAATATTCATAAATATAACGGAATATGAGTTCACCTTCACGACCTGCATCAGTAGCTACTACAATACTTTCACTCAGTTTTATTACTTGCTCTATGACCTTTAGTTGCTTTAATGCACCTGTGTCAACTGTATAATGCTTATCTTTCTTTACTTTTCGGACAGTAAGCACAAAGGGATTTGGAAGTATTGGCAAAGATGCCTTGTCAAATCCAGTAATTTGGTAATCTTCGGGCATTCCCAACGCTATCAAATGACCAAAAGCCCAGGTAACAAAATAGCCATTACCTGTAAGGTAACCTTCCTTTTTCTCTGTGGCTCCCAACAAGCTTGCTATTTCTCTCGCTACACTGGGCTTTTCTGCTATTACTACTTTCATATTAACCAGTCTTTAGTTGTTATCTTTTTACTCCTTTAGATTTAGAAGGATTTTTCGGCTGTTCTTGTTGCTCTTGTTGTTTCTTACTATCGGGGCTTTTCTGTCCGGATTTCAAGGGCTCCTTAATATGCTTAGTTGCCTCGTTCGTTTTACCTTCTGAGTTAACCGCTGTTTGTGTTTTATGGGCTTCAGTTGGTTTAGCTTGTTCTTTTAGCTTATTTGGATTTTGAAAAGAAAAATCTATTTTTCCTACTTCCTTATTAAAGGTGATATAGCCATTATATTCTTTACCTTTCTTGTCAACTAATCCACTTAAATAAACAGTCTGACCATCCTTGAATTTATTGTATTGGTCATCGTCCAACTCTTTACCTCTAAATTTTCTCGGAACTTCTCGCACCTCATTTTGTTGATTAGTTTGGCCGAGGCTCTGCATTTGTTGATTAGACCCACTTCGATCAAAATGAAACTCGACATAACGTTTATCTGCATTAAACTGTACAGTAGCATTGAACTCTGCGCCTTTCTTAGAAATCATTCCTTCTATGTAAAGTGGCTTTCCTTCCGCTAGAGTTTGTTTTTGTCCATCATCAAGTTTAACTCCTTTTATTTCATCAGGAATTTTGATTTTATCGGTTCTCAATGCAACCAGTTCGTTAGTAAGTCTATCCACACTAATTATTGATGGAATAGTTTCACCTGTTTTAGGATTAGTCAGATTTACTACACGTCCCATATTACCTATTTGAAGCAAATTATTTTTATCTTCTTCGGTAAACTTGTGACCAAAAAACTCAAAGTTCAAGTTGGGTTCCTTACGAATACCATGGATCGCTACTACTACTTGTCCATCGTCATTTACCTGAAGTGATAATCTGGCATCCATTCTAGTAACGGCAGTACCAAGATTAAGACTGACAGGTACAAGTTCATTCGTTTTGTAACCTTTCAGCAAAGGATCAAGTAGATTCATCTTTTCGAGTTTATCCTTACTCAAACCGAGATTGTTCATTGTTTCCCAATCAATCTGCTCCGGTTTATAGCGATATTCGTTAGTTTCCGGTGTTGCTTGTGTTGTTTCCATATTATTTTGATTTACTTGTTTTTCTTCCTGTTGTGATTCTATTTTTACTTCATGGTTTTTCATCAATTGTTTCCCTTCAGGCGTAGGATTAATAACCTGCTGCTGCATGGCACTAGCGGTATCAATTGCTAAAGGTGCAGGTACTTTGAAAAAGGAAAAATTGGTCGGATTTTTCAACTGGCTAAAAAAGTTTGAAAAAAAATTGGAGAAGAAATCACCACTTTTGTCCACGCGCATAAACTGATTCTGATTTTTCTTTGTTGGTTCTACCGTTTCCATGTTTCCTTTTTCATCAATACTTTTTACCGCCTGGATTTTCTTTTTGTCCCTATCCAGTACTAATAGTATATCAGATAATTGATCAGGACTTTCTTGCTTATCTAAAGTTTGTTGAGTCATGTTCTAAAAATTTATAGTTCAAAACCGAAAGTAAAGGAATCATACATCGTTTTGCGCTAAATGGCTCTTGAAGGCCGCGTTTGTCACTTATTGGCTGTCAACTTAGGTAAAGGAGCAGTAAAGCTTTCTCTTATGAACTGGTGTACATCAGATAATTTATAATATAGTTTTCCGCTAATGGTGTAGTATGGTAGTTTTCCTACGGAACGATACCGTTGCAAAGAGCGATTACTAATTTTAAGCATTTGAAGAAGATCCTGATTATCCAGTAATTCTTCTCCATCAATACTATTACGTTTCTTTTGTAAATCATCCATATGGTCGCCAAGGATGTCAAGACGATCCATAATACGCTCCATCCAAGCTATAAACTCGATTCGATCAATATTCATAAGGATATATTTTTATTGGTTCATACTATTTTTTATCAGACTTTAACTTTCTGCCTTTTTCCACGTAGCTTTTGCCTTTATCAATAAGTTCTTTTAAATACTCATTACTGGTCTGTACTGCATTAGCATTTAACATATCCTTAATGGCTCCAATTGTATAGAAATATTGTCCATAGATTTTTGAATAGGCCAGATCACCGTTAGTTCTCATTCGCCAAAGTGTTTTTTCGCTTACATGCAGGTATTGGCATACTTCATGGTTGTTTAGCCATAAATCATCATAATTATGATCTTCTCGTTTTCGTACCGAGTCTGCAATTGCATTAATATCATTATTAAGCTTTTGCCAGATTTCTTCATCAATAGTTATAATTTTCATTCTGCGATTTTTAAGATTGCTATACAAAATTGATACACATCAATGATTTAATTTGCCAATCTATGCCAATTGGTTTTGCATTTATTTTCATATGTATAATTATAAATTAAATCCAGTTTCCTTCCTCAGAACGACTTTCCACTTAATCCAGAGATAGTATCTGCCAATTGGCATTAGGCATAAAAAAAAGCAATACGTTTCTGTATTGCTTTTTTTATTATCCTTAAATAAATACTATTTAAGGTTCTTTGTCCATATATTCTTCCAAAGAGTTTTTAAGATGATCAAGAAATATTGTTCTTGACCCAGCACGAGTCTTCATCCTATGAAAAGCATGGTGAAGATCATTTATAGGAATCCTAAACAAAGCTTGAAAAACTGAACCGATTTTCCTTGCACTTATTTTTCCATGCGATAGTACTCCTGATGCATAAAGGGCGTATATTAATTCAACAAGGGCTGATTTACTATCTGTCCAAAGAAGATCTTTTGAATTATACGAGTTTTTAAACTTATGATGAAGCTCGTCCTTCTGATTTATTTTTGATAATAAATATGAGTATAGGAATTCATTCGCGATAATTCTTGCTACTTTATAGTCGTAATATGTAGAAAAATTAGATTCTACTTCAAAAACAAAACTATTTAGGCCATCATGAATATTAATTTTTCCCAGTCGAAAGTATGTATCATCGTTATCAGTTCTTCCAGATCGGTAATACCTATAAAAATTTGAGTTTGAAATGTGATTTTTATATTCTTGCTTGAGCAATCTAAACTCGTTCAAATAATACCTAAAATACATTTTTCCACTACTGACTGGACACCCCGTCTCAATTCTAAAAATTTTATTATAATAAATTAGTTTACCTAAGATTTCTGGTTTAACTATTTTAAAAAAGTCAATTTCATCTTGTATACTAACAAAACCCTGTTGTATTATTTCTGCTTTAAGTTCAACCAAAAGTTCCTGTAAAAACAGTACCATCTTATAGGCCTCATCAAAAGCGGGTAAAGATTCTAAGCCTAATTTATTCTCCATACTTAGTACCTTATTTCTAATTGTAAAAACATTGTTTATCATAATTATAGAGTTGTTTTTAGACAAAATTTATAATTAAAAACAAATATTTATCCCCATATTGGGATATACTGGGAAAAATAAATTTTATAAACTATAGGAAATAGTATGGAGTATTTTAAAATTTTCTATCTTCTTCAGACTCGATCTTCTTTAATAAAGATTCTCTGATCTCGTCCAAAAATTTTGTTTTATTAATCTTTCTGTGTTTTATTTCGATGAATGTATGATAGAAATCTCCTAGGCTAAGCCCAAAGATATTTTCTGTTTCATTGACGATAGTTTTAAGGTCTATTTTTTTGTTATCAAAAGAACCATTCGCATGTAGTGCATAAATTAATTCAATTAATGCTGATTTACTGCTGGACCATACTAACTTACTTTTTTGATTCTGTAGACCTTCAGGACTTTTAGAAATATAATTAAGTTCTTTCAATTTATTCTCTAAAAACACAAGCAGTAAATCATTCGAAATAATTTTGGCTAATTTATAATCCAATGGTGTTGTAAACTCATTATCTATGTGTAGATGGTACATCTCAACCGGAAAATCTATACTATATTCTTTCCGAACAAAATACTCATGATCAAATTTCACCTCATTGTTTCTGAAGTAACCATAAAATGATAGGTTTTCAGTTAAAAACCTCCTTATGTAGAAAATTTCTTTGTTAATGTATTTCTTTTGTTTTTTAAGATTATTCAATGGCAAGTTCACCGAAATTCGATAGATCGAATTATAGTAAATCAACTTTGCAACGAATTGAGGTTTAATATGTTTAAAAAAATAAATTTCCTCATTAATATCTTTAAATCCATTTTTGAGAACTATGCTTCTTACATCTCTAAGTTTAGAAACAATGAGGTTTATTTTTTCTTCCAGCTCAATTAAGCTACTTTCATATTCGCTGTCGGAATAAGTTGTATCGTGTAAGTCTTTAATTAACTCTCTATAGTATTTATTCACTGTTCTTCCGATTTTTAAATGAGAAACGTTCGATCTTGCCGATCAACCAAGAAACCTCTGCTCTTTAGATAATATTAATGAGAAACCAATAAAAGCAAAGCAGGTATATTTGAAGCTGTTTCAAGTATAACTCCTATATAGTTACACTTGGGCGGACTGATCTTTAAATTTCAAAAAGCTAACTTATAATCCTATAAAATATTTCAGCAGTCCAAATAGAAGGCTTAAAACTATAAGATAGATCATACTTAGCTTAAATCTGTACAGCAGTATCAAGGATAGTACCACCCAAATTAATGAGAGGACATTAATGTTTAAATAGCTTACTGCATGGTTATGAAATAAAATATCTTCACCTAAATAAAAGGCCAGATTTATTATTACACCCACCACGGCCGCTGTAACTAATGATAGCACGCTTTTTATTAGAAGATTGTCTTGACTCCTTTCAATAAGAGGGGCTCCCATAAAAATAAGAATGAAGTTTGGCAAAAAGGTGAAATACCCCGCCACTAATAACCCGATAACTCCCATAATTAATGACCCATCAAAATGATTAAACCCTGCCATAAAACCAATGTAAGCTAATACGATTACCAACGGGCCGGGTGTAGTTTCTGCTAGCGCAAAACCATCAATCATCTGCGTTTTGGTCAGCCACATAACTTTATTGGTCACTACATTTGCTACATAGGGAATAACAGTGTACGACCCTCCAATTGTAAAAAAAGCTGCTTTAGTGAATAATAAGGATGAGCTTTTCCAAAAATCTGAATCATTTAAAAAGTTTATGACCACCAAAAAAGGCACAAGCCATAAGCCAATAAAAACTATTGCTTGCATTCCCAATTTCTTTAATGAGATCTTTGGGTTGCTCTGATTAGAATTAATGTAGAAAAGATCTTCAGATATTCGTTCTTCATTTTTTTGTTGAAGCCTATCTTTAGGAAGTAAGAAATTAGGGACAGTTAGATAAATTAAGATACCCATACCAATAATGCCAAAGATTATAAATGGCATTGGGATTTTAAAAAAATAAGATAGCACAAATGCTAGAGCTGCTATGAAGAAATGAAATGGAGTTATTAATGCTTTTTTACCTACTTTCCATGTTGCAAATAAAATGATGGCTAACACTGCAGGCTTTAGCCCATTGAATATTGAGGTCAATAGTGAAGTATTCCCATAACGAGCATAAATAATACTGAGTCCTAATAAAATTAACATGGACGGGAGAATAAAAAATAATCCTGCCACAATGCCTCCTTTTTTCCCATGAAGTTTCCAACCCAAATAAATGGCTAATTGATGTGCTTCTGGTCCAGGGAGTACCATACATGCGTTTAAGGCATGGTAAAACTTACTATTGCTTACCCATTTTTTTTTCTCGACTAAGAAGTCGTGCATTATTGTAATATGTCCTGTAGTACCTCCAAAGCTAATCCATCCTAAAATGAACCAGAATTTTATGGCTTCTGAAAATAGTGGTTTTACAGGTGTCTTTTCATCTATTACTTTTTGCATCTATTTTTTTGGTTTTTAAATGAACCAGACGGCCCATTAAGAAGTTAAACACGATATGATATTAATTTGGAATCAGAATATTCATTCCGATTCCAAATATACAAAAACACAAACTGGTTCTTTATTTTGATACCTAAAACATGTATTAGTTATTTAGTTTTTTCTTAGAGTTGGATATGAAATTATCCACTGAATATTGACCTCCTCCCGTCAATATCAAACTCAATAACCCAGCAATGTATATGACATTAATTTCATAACCTGGAGGACCAAACTTCGGACCCATTTCAGTTAGCCCTATCGTATTTACCGAACTAAAGCCATAATTAATATGGATAGTAAACATCGCGACTAACATCGTAATTAATAGAGGGATTGAAATAAACCTTGTATACAGTCCGATTAAAACTGCTATACCCCCCAGTAATTCCAAATAAGGAACAAATTGCGCATTCAAATGAGCAAAAGGTACACCAACTAAAGTTAATAGTTTTTCAAAACCACCAGTACCTCTGCTTATTTTAGCCCAACCGTGGACAATGAAGCCAATACCTATAGCCACTCTCAAAAATAATGGTGCTAATTCGTAATAGGACTTAATTTTTTTCATTTTTCAATTGTTAAATGTTAATATTCTAATTCATTATTTTTCTCCAGAAAATCTTAATCTCAACTTGGAAAACGAGATCACCTGTAATAGTTTTCAAAGGTAAAACTGACATTGGAATTTGTTGATGACAGAATTTCCCGAAGAGATGACAATTATTCCCTCTGTCAAAAAAGCATTAATTAGATCATATCCTAATTATTAAGAATATACAAATACTTAATGAAAGGCTTAAATGAAAAAATACATCTTCTGCAATGTATTTCGAATTGAAAATTAGAAAGAAAAATCATATTCGGGAAAAACTGTCATGTTCTTGGGAAAAACTGACATCGATCGCAACAGGTGTTCATGGTAATTTTGCTTTATAATTTTAAAACAAGATTTGTATGAAACGAAAATCACTAGGCATGCTTTCAATATTAGGTATAACATTATTATTAGCGGCATGTAGTAAAAATGAGGATGAAATGGATAATATGATTACATCCAATAGCATCACCATTCAAAATGTACTGGATTCAAAAACACTTGTAGAATCGGGTACTTTCAAAAACACAGGAGCATCTCCATTAATTATGCCTGGAGAATCAGTATCTTTTCAATTCTCGGCGGGTAAAGGTCAGGCGATATCATTTGCAACGATGTATGGCTGGTCAAATGATTTATTTTTTGCACCGGAGAACCCTGGTATAAATCTTTACAAAGCAGATGGAACACCAATTGAAGGCGATGTGTCTGCTCAAATTAAACTTTGGGATAACGGAACTAGAATTAATCAACATCCAGGTGCGTCTGTAACACATCCAGGGGTTGCTGAAACCAGTACTAAAAACATTAAAGAGGTTAACGGCTCTGACGATCAAGGAAATACTTATGCGCCAGCTAAAGATCTACTAAATGCCACACTGCATTATGACGGTAATTCCCTTTTTACTCTGACAATAAAAAATACATCTGGTAGTACAACTAATCCTACACCGTTTAGTCCAGGCGTATGGGCTATATCTTATATAGCAGGAGGCAATCTTTTGAATTCAAAAATTCTTTTTGAATCTGGTAAGCCAACAGCAAATGGACTGACCAATCTTTCAGAAATGGGCGATAACAGTCTTATCGGTAACTATGTAAAGGAACAAACTGGAATTTTTACACCATTATCCCCAGTTCTTGTGGTTGTTTATAATGGAATAGAAAACCCGATATATACATTGGGGCAAAAAGATGCAGGGAAAGGTTTGAAAAAACTAGCACAAATGGGAAATGCCTCAGACCTTGCTGATTACCTGAAAACCGCTAAAGGTGTTAAAAATGTTTACGTATTAAGTGCCGAAGGAAGTACTGTGTTGTTACCAAAAATTGGTAATCAAGAAGGTAGTAAAGTATCACAAAAACTTGACGTATCTAAAGGAGATCGAATCGCAATTGCGACTATGTACGGTTTATCGAATGACTGGTTCTTTGCTTCAAAAGGAAATGGTGTAGATGCAATGTTAAAAGGTGATATTTCAAATACCATCGGTCTATTTGACAATGGAACGGCAGTAAATCAATTTCCGGGTGCAAGTATAACCCAATTTAATCTAGCTGGAACTCCAATCGCAGAAGATAAAAATATTGAGGAGGTTCCTAATCCGAATGCGTTCACAACATTGCCATCAATACCAAATATAATCAAAGTAACACTACAGTAAGCAGATACTGTAGTACAATTATTCATTTATAAAATTTAGAAAAAATGGAAAATCAATTCAGTCTTTTAAATAAAGAGCAATTATCATCAAAGAACAGAGAAGTCTTTGAAAAAATGGAAAAAAACTTTGGTAAAGTTCCAAATTTATACAACGTTATTGCATACTCAGAACATGCGTTGGATGCGTACATAAAGCTTGAAGAAACACCAAATTCATTCACTCCAAAAGAGGTTGAAGCAGTGAACTTAGTCGTAAGCCAAGTAAATCAGTGTTTGTACTGTTTAAGTGCACATACCATAATTGCCCGCACAACAGGAATTACAGAAGAAGATTCGCGAGAAATTAGATTGGGTAAATTCTCAGCAGAAGAGAAAATTGACGCATTGGTAAAATTAACGGAACAAATCACCTTGAATAGAGGTCATGTCAATGACAATGCATTAGAAAAATTCTTCGAAGTGGGTTACACAAAAGAAAATCTGGTTGATCTGATATTACTTATTGGAGACAGAACGATCAGTAATCTACTATATGCAGTAACACAGGTGCCTATCGATTTCCCAATTGCAAAATCAGTTTAAAAACATGAATAAGATAGCAAAAAAAATCACTGCATTGATGGGATGTTTGTCCCTGTTAATGTTAGGGCAAACTGTTAATGCCCAAGAGAAAAAGATGGCTATGCAAGAAGGGATGAAAATGGAGCATATGGAAATGACAGCATCTATGATTCCTCAAAAAGCAGAAGATATCAGTCCGTTGTTAGCTGGAGAAAAAATTCCAATGGCCATGTTACTGGATCAAAATGGAAAAATGGTTGATTTAAATAAGCTAGTTGCGGAAAAACCCACCATATTGATCTTCTACCGTGGTGGCTGGTGTCCTTACTGCTCAAAACAGTTAGCAGGTCTGGAGGAAATCGCTGCGGATCTGAACAAGATCGGGTATCAGTTATTGGCTGTTAGTACCGACAAGCCAGATGGGCTAATGGAATCCGCGCAAAAAGAAAATTTGAAATATACTTTACTGTCAGATGCGGATGTATCAGTTGCGAAAAAATTCGGTATTGCATTTAAAGCACCAAAAGGATACTGGGATTTATTACCGAAATCAAGTGGTGGTAAAAACACAGAATTATTATTACCAGTGCCATCCGTATTTATACTGGATCGTAAAGGGAAAATAAATTTTGAATACATCAATCCGGATATAACGCAAAGACTGAAACCACAGCTTTTGAAAGTAGTTGCGGAAACTATTATTAACGATTTATAAAAAAGAAGAAGATGAAAAGTTTAAGATTAATACTGCCAATGGCAATTGCGTTTTTCTTACTGACCGCTTTAGGAAATATGGCTATGGCGCAACAGATGTCTAAAAAGCATATGGATACTATGGCCAAAGAGATCAAATTTTCTGACGGTAAGTGGAAAGACATTGCAGCAATGGCAAAAAAGAATAAAAAATATGTGTTTGTTGATGCCTATACCACATGGTGCGGACCATGTAAGCTGCTTAAATCACAAACGTTTAGAGAGAAAGAGGTGATCAGTTTCTTTAATAAAAACTTCATTAATGTATCCGTAGATATGGAGAAAGGTGAAGGTTTGACATTAGCCCAGACCTGGGATGTAACTGCCTACCCTACATTATTGTTCTTTAATCCTGAAGGAAAGCTTATTATGAAGCATTTGGGATTTGTAGATGGAGCAAGACTTATCGAAATTGGAAAACAATCATTAGCAAAAATGTAAAACTAGAACAGATGGGCAATTGGGATTTGAACAATAAACGTGCTTTAGTGACAGGTGGAACTAAAGGAATTGGGAAAGCGACGGTAATTGAGTTGGCTGAATTAGGAGCTCAGGTATTATTTACTGGAAGAGATGAGAAAACCGTAGAACTGGTAGAACAGGAACTGCGAGCATTGGGGCATCAGGTTTTTGGATTAAAAGCCGATGTGACAAGCACAGATCATCGTCATAAAGTGAAGGATTGGATTGACAGCAGATGGAAATCACTGGATATTTTAGTAAATAATGCCGGAATAAATATTCGGAAACCAACATTAGACTACCTGGAGAGTGAATACAGACAGTTGTTGGAGGTAAACCTAATTGCACCATTTGAATTATCTAGGTTACTACATCAATATTTAAAGGGGACCACTGTGGGAGTGGTGATTAATGTGGCTTCAGTAGCGGGCATCATGGATGCCCGCACAGGGGCTCCTTACGGAATTTCAAAAAGTGGTTTAATTCATTTAGGACGAAGTTTGGCAAATGAATGGGCTACAGATAACATAAGAGTAAATACAGTATCACCTTGGTTTACCAGAACACCAGCAACAGAAAGTGTGCTGACAAATCAAGAAAAACTTGAAAAAATTATTTCAAGAACGCCCTTAGGGAGAGTTGCTAATGACAAGGAAATAGCTTCAGTTATCGCTTTTTTAGCGATGGATAAGGCTTCATTTGTAAATGGACAAAATATTGTCGTTGATGGAGGTGCTTCGGCTGCAATTTTGTAAATTTAGTATAACGCAATGAATTTCAGCCCCAATAGCTACCCCTAGAATGAAAAGATACTATAGATAGATCTTTTAATAAGTCAAAAGTTCCACATAGTAACTGAAAATAATATTAAATACAAATTATAAACAATGTTAAGCGAATATAAAGATAATACACTGGCTCAGTTCTCGATGCATGTCAATTGTAATCTGTTTAAAGGTCCAGGTTTAACGAAACCGAGTAAGCCGATAAATACCTTTGTCTACAATAAGGGGCAAGAGCAATCGGTGAAGATAGATGAAATTACATACACCATGCCTGCCGGTTCAATTTTGCCACTAGTGGCGAATCAAAATTTTGTATTCGAACACCCAGACCGTCTTGTCGCCTGGCAATTTAACAGAGAGTTTTATTGTATTGTAGATCATGATGCAGAGGTGGGATGTGTTGGTTTTTTATTTTATGGCATTGAGCATCCGATGTTTATTCAGCTGAATCAAGCTGAAATTGATGAAATGGAACAATTGCAAAAAATGTTCAGCTTAGAGTGGCCTTCCAAAGATAATTTTCAGGGAGAGATGCTTAGGACATTACTCAAATATCTCATCATAAAGGTAACTAGAACGGCTAAACTACAGAATGATAGCTACCAAAAGTTCTCTGATGAAAAGATGGATATTGTTCGAAAATTCTCACTACTGCTTGAAGAGAAATTTAAAACCCAGCACGGAGTCAAATATTATGCTGAACAACTTAACAAATCACCCAAGACATTAAGTAACATATTTGCGATCTTGGGTCAGCCATCTCCTTCCAAAATTATCCACACAAGGGTCATACTGGAAGCTAAGAGATACTTACACTATACTGATAAAACAGCAAAGGAAATTGCTTACGAAATCGGTTTTGAGAGTCCCGCACATTTTAGTCGTTTCTTTAAACTCCAAACAGGATTAAGCATATCCGAATTTAAAGAAATAAAGCTTCAAAAAAATAAAACGAAGGAATAAAATGATAACGATAGATATACCCAACGGAGAAGATTTAGACACAGAAAACAAAAATTTCTGGTTGTATTTCAAAGAGCGATTAGGAAGGGTGCCAAATCTATATGCATCGATGATGCATTCAAAAAATGCACTCAGTAATTATTATCAATTTCATACGAGAATGGTATCACTTACCAAGAAGGAAACAGAAGCTATTATGTTAGTTGTTTCTGAGGAGAACCAATCCTTGTATTGTTTAAGTGCACACACGATGATTGGTAAGTTAAATGGATTCAGCGATGAGCAGATCATGCAGATACGTCAAGGTCAAGTGAAATTTGACCATAAATTAAATGTATTGGTAAGTTTTGTTAAAGGCGTGATCACAGGTAAAGAAAAAGAGCTAAATCTTCTGGAAAACTGTTTCAATGTTGGATACAGTCAGGAAAACATTATAGATATACTGCATATTATAGGTGACAGCTATATTACAAATTACACAACTAAAGTTTTTAACGTTCCTATAGACTTTCCTATAGCGGAAAAAATGAATCAGCCATGAAAGCAAGAATTAGCTATAAATATATGATTGGCATATTTGCCATTATCCTGGGTTTTTCAGTAGCTGTAAACGCCCAAAAAAAAGACGGTAGTGTACAGAGTGGTGGAAACCCCAAATCCAAAAGACTGAAGATGGACAAAAATAAGGTGGATACAGCAACATTTGCCGCAGGCTGTTTCTGGTGTGTGGAGGAACAATTCAAAATGCTAAAAGGGGTTATTTCAGTGACTTCTGGTTTTACAGGCGGACATGTAGAAAATCCATCATATAAAGATGTGACCACAGGAATCACAGGACATGCTGAAGCCTGCAATATTGTGTACGATCCAACTAAAATAAGTTATAAAGAACTTTTACAAGCGTTTTTTGTAGCACATGACCCGACTCAGCTTAACCGTCAGGGAGAAGATATCGGTACGCAGTACCGATCGGCGATATTCTACCATAATGAGGAACAAAAGAAAGAAGCACAGTTTTATATTTCAAGGCTGGATACAGAAAAGGCATACCAGAAAAAAATAGTTACAGAAGTGAGCCCATTCAAAAAATTCTATAAAGCAGAGGATTATCATCAGAATTACTACGAAAATAATGCTAAGGTTCCGTATTGTCAGCTGATTATAAAACCGAAGGTAGAGAAATTTAAAAAGGCTTTCGCTGGAAAATTAAAATAAAGGATATGAAAAACATCATCAACAGTTTAGCTATTATAATGGCCTTATGTTTTTTGGGTTCTTTTGAATCAAAAGCGCAGGCAAATAGCTCACAGACGCAAAATCCATACTATTCGCGTACAGATACAAGTAAGCTAAACGTTTCGAATGCGGAATGGAAAAAAATATTAAAACCTAGTGTTTATGAGGTGGCAAGGTTAAAAGGTACTGAAAGAGCTTTTACCGGAAAATACTGGGACAGTGATGTCAAAGGGACGTATTACTGTGCAGTATGTGGAAATGAACTGTTCAGATCTGATGCAAAGTTTTCAAGTACCTGTGGATGGCCAAGCTTCTTTGAAACAGTGAGAAAAAACAGCGTATTATATAAGGTAGACAATTCGCATGGAATGCATAGAACAGAAGTACTATGTGCGAGATGTGATTCTCATCTGGGACACATTTTTGATGATGGTCCGGCTCCTAATCATAAAAGATTCTGTATGAATTCAAATGTACTGGATTTTCAGCCTTTCAATCAAGCTAAAAACAGTATCAAAACTAAATCTAACATTAAATGAAAAACTGGCTATCAATTATTTTACTGATCTTTTCAATATCATTCGCTAATGCGCAGATAAAGAATGTCGTAAAATGGGAATATAAAATTGAAAAAAACGGGGCCAATGAATACCAGGCAGTACTTTCAGCGAGCATTGATAAAGGATGGCACATGTATTCAAAAGATTTGCCCAAGAATAGTGGAATTCCGACGGAATTTAAGACTAATTCTCCTGATATCGAGCTGATTGGAAATACCGTAGAAGCGGGTAAGAAAGTACGGGAATTTAGCAAAGCTTTTGGTGTCGAAATTGTCTATTTTTCGGATAAAGTTGATTTTGTTCAAAAGTTTAAATTAAAAAATCCGAATGCCTTAGCGAAAGTCAGCAGCGAGATCACTTATCAGGTTTGTGATGATAAAGTCTGCTTGGCTCCTAATACACTAGAATTTGAAGAAACCATTAATGCACCATTACAGGGAAAAGATGCGATAAAGCAAGAAAATGCAAGTTCAGGTGAATTACTGAACTCTACTGAACTTAAAGTGCAAAGTATAGATATTACGCATCCGTTAACTACGGAGGGCGCTGTCGAATCTGTAACTGAATCAGGAAATGGATTGGTTTTTATACTAGGTTTTTTAGGTGGATTAATAGCACTATTAACGCCTTGTGTTTTTCCGATGATACCCTTGACGGTATCATTTTTCACAAAAGGTAGTGAAAACAAGGCAAAAGGCCGTAGAAATGCTATTATTTATGGTGTATTTATTTTAGGTATATTTTTGAGTCTGAGTATCCCATTTCACTTATTGCAGGGTGTCAGTGGAAGTGTATTTAACGAGATTGCAACCAATGTCTGGTTAAACCTGGTATTCTTTGTTGTTTTCTTATTCTTTGCCCTGAGCTTTTTCGGATACTACAACATTACATTACCGAGCTGGTTACTGAACAAATCCTCAAAAGCAGAGGAAGCAGGTGGAATCGTAGGTATATTCTTTATGGCCTTGACACTGGTTATTGTATCATTCTCTTGTACCGGTCCGATTCTGGGCAGTTTATTGGGAGGTGTCGCATCGACCTCGACCAATGTTCCGTTATTATTGACGTTTGCGTTGGGAGGATTCGGACTGGCATGGGCCTTGGTTTTTGGGTTTCTGGCGCTATTTCCACAGGTATTGTCGTCTTTGCCAAAATCAGGAAGCTGGATGAACACATTGAAAGTAGTGATGGGATTCCTTGAACTTGCACTGGCATTGAAATTTCTTTCTAAGGCCGATTTGGTATCCAAAACGCTTTTATTGAAAAGAGAGGTTTTTGTGGCGATTTGGGTCGTGATTGGAATCGCATTAGTGTTGTACTTATTTGGTAAAATAAAGTTCCCATATGACCGGAAGGATGAAAAGATTGGAAAAACCCGTAAAATAATTGGAGGATTAACAGCGGTTTTCATTGCATATCTGACAATAGGGCTATTTCCTACAACAAAACCTAATTTGACCTTGTTAAGCGGAATTCTTCCTCCACTTAATGTCAGCCTCTATTCAAATCCGAGTGATGGTATTTTGGGATTACATCCGGAGCATGACTTCTACAAAGGTCTTGAAATTGCAAAGAAAGAAAATAAGCCTGTTTTACTAGATTTTACAGGATACGGCTGTGAAAACTGCCGTAAAATGGAAGAGTTTGTTTGGAGTAAAGATGATATACTGCCCATTCTGCAGGATGACTTAGTTCTTGTATCACTCTATGTGGATGACCGGGAAGAATTACCAAAAACCGAGCAAAAGGCTGTTGATCTGGGTAATGGTCAAAAGAAAAAGATTAAAACCATAGGCGATAAATGGTCCTTATTCCAGCAGATTAATTTTAATAATAACTCGCAACCGCATTATGTTTTACTTACACCTGAGGGACAGGTAATCAATAAACCTGTATCGGGTTATATGTCTAAGGATGAATTTAAGACGTTTCTAACGATTGGACTAAAATATTTTAAAAATAAATAGTTATGAAAACACCAGCTAAAAAACAACAGAATGCCGGTATGATTGTGATGATCTTAGGGACAGCACTCGTACTATTATGGATCGGTATATTCAAATTTACACCGACTGAAGCTAAAGGAATAAAACCTTTGATGGAAAATCAACCATTATTGTCATGGATGTATAGTGTGTTGAGTGTTCAAGGAGTCTCCAACTTCATTGGTTTGGTAGAAATTGCAACCGCAGTTTTGCTTATTGTAGGACTGAAAATAAACAAACTGTTGAAGTATGCTGGTGCTTTATTAATCTTAACTTTTGTAATCACGATTAGCTTCTTGTTTACAACACCAGGTGTGTGGAAAAGTGTCGATGGCGTTCCAGTGACGGACTTTTTTATTCTAAAAGATCTGATTCCCCTAGGTTTAGGTATCGTTCTGTGGAATGACGACCGAAGTGTATCGAAATAACTTCAAATAACATATAGATTCTCTATTATTAAAAATGGCGCATTTTAAATTCATATCATCCATCAAAAACAAACTAGCTCGATCAATGAGTTGGATGATATGTATTCTTGCGTTTTCAAGTCAGATATTCTTTTTCTCTGCACATTATCAGCTTGATCATCATAATGATGTTTCTGAATGTGGAATGTCTCAAACAATGAAAGATTGCAGTCAAGAAAAAAACTGTGATTTGGATTGTTGTTGTAAGCCACATTCACATCAGGGGAAAAGTTGCCCAAGCACCTGTGACTCAAATTGCTGTTTGAGTTTATGCCATAGAACTCATTTTTTTATTTTTCAA
The DNA here is from genome assembly GCF_014207905.1 of Flavobacterium notoginsengisoli. Lineage (GTDB taxonomy): Bacteria > Bacteroidota > Bacteroidia > Flavobacteriales > Flavobacteriaceae > Flavobacterium > Flavobacterium notoginsengisoli_A. The sequence continues at coordinate 449,922 of NZ_JACHLB010000002.1, forward strand.
TCAGATGCGAAGAACTCTTCGATCATTATTGATAGTAATCAGATTTTGAGTAAAAATATATACCCGCAATTTACCTCCCATGTGATTCCGATATGGGTGCCTCCCAAGATAGATATTTTGTAGATATAGGAAAAAACGAGTCGTAAAGATCATCTTTTCCTAAATCTGAAGAAGGTATTCAAATTACCTTCTCTTTCAATGGCTAATGCATATTGACAGGGACTTTTATGCCCTAAAAAAAGAAGAAAATTCTTCAATTAAAATTAAAAATCAATAAACAAATAACTAAAAATTGAATACAATGAAATATCTAATCTTAAGTATCATCACGTTAACTTTTTTGGCTTCGTGCAGTAATAACTCACAAAAAGAAACTTCAAAAATGGATACCGCTATGGCATCTATGAGCGCAGAAGAAATGGCTAACATGAAGACTGATGAAATGAGCAACAAAAATGATGCTCACATGGCAAGTATGGAAAATATGGAGATGAGTGATGACCACATGGCAAGTTCAAATAGTTTCTCAGGTTTATATATGCACTATGAACACCTTTCTGGTGCATTGGCGTCCGATGATGCAAAAGAAGCATCAACAGCAGCTTCTGGAATTTTAGAAGCGTTGAATCAAGTTAAAGTAAAGGATGTCGAAGCGTCCAAAAAAGCTGCAGTAGAAATGCAATTAAAGGCATTGAAAAAATACAGTACTGAAATCATCAACAATCAGGCTGATATTGCTAAACAAAGACAGGCATTTAGTCATCTAAGTGAGCGTTTTTACGAGCTGGCGAAAAATGTAGGTATAGGAAAAACAATGTACAAAGCACATTGCCCGATGTACAATGATAAAAAGGGAGCAATTTGGTTAAGTAGTGAAAACAAAATCAAAAACCCTTACTACGGTAGTGCAATGTTGTCATGTGGTTCTGTTCAGGAAAAACTAAAATAAAAAAGTCATGGTTCAAAAATTGATTGAACTGTCACTCCGAAACAGGTATATAGTGCTAGCAATAGCACTATCCCTGTTTGTCTGGGGTGTATTTGCAGTTAAACAAAATCCGATAGATGCTATTCCTGATTTATCAGAGAATCAAGTCATTGTTTTTACAGAATGGATGGGCCGAAGTCCTCAGATCATGGAAGACCAGGTGACTTTCCCTTTAGTATCGAATCTCCAAGGGATTTCCAAGGTAAAGAATATCAGAGGTACTTCCATGTTTGGGATGAGCTTTGTTTACATCATATTCGATGATGATGTCGATATATACTGGGCCAGAACCCGTGTACTGGAACGACTAAACTATGCGCAGAGACTACTACCTCAAAATGTAACGCCAACATTGGGTCCTGATGGAACTGGTGTTGGACATGTTTTTTGGTATACATTGGATGCAAAAGGCATGGATTTAGGTGAACAACGAGCTACCCAGGACTGGTATGTGAAATTAGCACTCCAAACTGTTCCTGGAGTTTCGGAAGTTTCTTCATTTGGTGGATTTGAAAAGCAGTATCAACTTATCGTCGATCCCGCAAAGCTTCAATTCTATCATCTTTCCTTAACAAATATCATAGATAAAGTCAAAGCGAACAACAACGATGTCGGTGGCCGGAAATTTGAGATGAGCGATGCCGGTTATATTATCCGCGGTTTGGGCTATATAAAAAACAAAACAGATATAGAAAATATAGCTGTTGCCAATAACAACGGTATTCCGGTACGTGTAAAAGACATCGGCAGTGTTCAGATGGGAGGAGATCTCCGTTTGGGTATTTTTGATGAAAATGGAAATGGAGAGGTTGTCGGAGGAATCGTTGTGATGCGCTATGGTGAAAACGCCGACAAAGTAATCAGCGCTGTTAAGGCCAAGATGAAGGAAATCGAAAAAGGACTGCCGGAAGGCGTTCATTTTAAAACAGCATATGACCGCAGTGAACTGATCGAAGCTGCAATCGAGAACATCAAAGGTAAGCTTGGTGAAGAGATGCTTGCCGTATCCTTAATTGTGATTGTTTTTCTATTTCACTGGCGAAGTGCTGTTAGTATCATTATACAAATCCCAATTACAATAGCGATCAGTTTTATTTTATTGAACGCATTTGGATTATCATCGAATATCATGTCGCTGACCGGTATTGCCTTGGCAATTGGTGTAATTGTGGACAATGGTATTATCATGGCTGAGAACTCCTATCGAAACCTGGCAGATTGGCAGGCTAAACACGCACCTAAAAAAGATTAGAATGAAAAATTTGTTTAGAAAAATCAGAGACAATAGTTATTATAAAATACCCAAGGAAGAACGTTTAGCAATTATTGAACAATCCTGTAAACAGGTATCCAGAGGAGTATTTTTTTCTACGATAATTATTATAGCGTCTTTTCTTCCTGTGTTTTTATTAACTGGTCAGGAAGGTAAATTATTTCATCCGCTGGCTTATACCAAAACATTTATCCTATTGGTGGATGCGATTTTGGTTGTTACACTGGCGCCTGTACTAATTTCCTTTTTTATGAAAGGTAAATTCAGAAGCGAAAATGCCAATCCAGTGAATCGCGTACTGGAACGTGTTTACGAGCCTTTACTAAGAATCTGTATGAAGTGGCGAAAAACCACCATTGGTATTAATATTTTGGCTTTAATCATCAGTATTCCTATGATTATGAGTCTAGGACGAGAATTTATGCCACCACTGGATGAAGGGTCAATTTTATTTATGCCGGTAACACTGCCCGATGTCTCCAATTCTGAGGTTAAAAGAATACTACAGGTGCAAGATAAATTAATAGCATCTGTACCGGAAGTAAAGAACGTATTGGGTAAAGCTGGACGGGCAAATACAGCAACGGATAATTCACCAATCAGTATGATTGAGACGATTGTCCTATTGAAACCTAAAAGTGAATGGCGAAAAGGAAAGACAAAAGAGGATATTATCAATGAGCTGAACAACAAGCTACAAATGCCTGGTGTTACAAATGGTTGGACACAACCAATCATTAATAGGATCAATATGCTTTCTACCGGTATCCGCACCGATGTCGGAGTTAAGGTATATGGACAGAACTTGGATACCATAGCTGCTTTTTCACAAAAGGTCAAACAGGAGTTACAAGGGATAACAGGTGTTAAAGACCTTTATGTTGAACCAATCACAGGTGGTAAATACATCGATATTGCGATTAAACGTGAGGAAATCGGAAGATACGACCTGACTGTAGATGATGTAAATAACATTGTGGAAAGCGCTTTGGGAGGTGTTCGTCTAACTACAACGGTCGAAGGAAGACAGCGTTTTTCTGTAAATGCACGATTTGCGCAGGATTTTCGCGATGATCTCGGTGCTTTAAAAAGACTCCAGGTGCAGACCAGTCAATTTGGACCTATTCCTTTGGAAGCTGTGGCCGACATTAGCCTGTCGGAAGGTCCTCCTATGATTAATTCTGAAAACGCATTATTACGAGGAACAGTATTGTTTAATGTGCGGGATCGGGATTTGGGTAGTACTGTCGAAGAAGCACAGGCCCGATTAAATAATATGATGACGAAACTTCCTAAAGGTTATTTTCTGGAATGGAGCGGACAATATGAGAATTTGATTCGTGGAGAGAAAACCTTAAAGATGATTATGCCTTTAGTGCTTGTGATCATATTTGTATCCATGTATTTTGCTTTTCATTCCGCACGTGAAGCATTGTTAAGTTTAATTACAATTCCTTTTGCGCTTATCGGTGGGGCGTACATGGTATATTTCTGGGGCGTAAATCTGTCGGTAGCTGTGGCAGTAGGTTTTATAGCACTGTTTGGCCTGGCGGTCGAGACCGGTATTGTCATGGTGATCTATCTCAATGATGCCATGCAACAATTGGTTGCTCTAAAAGGGAATTCACGCGAGACCATTACTCGTGAAGATATCCGTGAATATGTATTACATGGTGCAGCAAAAAGACTACGTCCTAAGCTGATGACCGTATGCGTAGCATTGTTTGGTTTGGTGCCTATTTTATGGAGTTCCGGAGTCGGTAGTGATGTGATGAAACCTATCGTTCTACCTATGATCGGAGGCGTATTTACATCTTCTATACATATCCTGTTAGTCACCCCAATTATTTTCTTAATGAGTAAAGAGTACGAGTTGAGGAAATACGGAAAAATAGAAGTATTGGACGTAAAACATTAAGACGATGAAAAAGATACTTATAACGGTCATTTCCATAATAAGTTTTAGTGCTTTTGGATATGGCCAATCACGCATGAATTTAGATAGCATTTTAAATAAAATAGCTGTAAATCATCCGGTGGCTAAAATGTACGATGCAAACATTCGTGCTTCAGATGAAGCTGCAAAAGGCGCTCGAAGCTGGATGGCTCCTGAAATTGGTACCGGACTATATATGGTACCTTACAATGTGGGATTATGGAAACGTGATCCATCAGGAGCAAGTGGAGCCGGTCAATATATGATTTCTGTTCAGCAGATGATTGCCAATAAAAGTGAATTAGATGCTAATGCGAAATATATGGCGGCTGTATCGGTGTACGACCGTGAAGCTAAAAAGGCTTCCTTGAACGAGCTTTATGCAGCTGCCAAGAAAAGTTATTATGCCTGGATATTACTGGATAAGAAGTTAAAAGTAATTGATGAAAGCGAAACGGCTTTGAATTTCATGATCCAAAGTGCAGAAATCAGGTATAAAAATAGTTTAGGTAAAATAAATGCTTACTATAAAGCAAAGGCCGCTGTTGGAAATTTGGGAAACCAACGCATTATGTTAAAAAATGAGATCCAGCAGCGAAAAATATTGTTAAACACACTGATGAACAGGGATAAAAATGAAAATTTTGAGATAGATCCCGAATACCGTTTAAAAGACTACAATAAAGTAGACAGTTCGTACTTCAGTGAACATAGAAGTGATATTAAAGCCATTGATGGTAACTTTCGTTTAGCTGGCCTGCAACAAAATTTGGAGCGGACAAAGCTGAAGCCGCAATTTGGTTTCAGGTATGACCATATGTTTGGATTTGGAGGTGTACCTGGCCAATATACATTAATGGCAATGGTAAAACTACCTATTGCAGGATGGTCATCTAAACAATACAAAGCAAACATAGAAAGCCTAAAATGGAAAATGGAAGGATATCAGGCACAGAAACAAATGATGCTTAATGATGCTTCCGGACAATCAGAAGGCTTGATGGTAGCCATAACTAACAAAAAGCAACAGGTTGCTTTGTATGAAGGAAACATCGTTCCTGCATTAAAGAAAAATTTTCAAACAACCCAACTTAGTTACGAGCAGAATACGGGTGATCTATTTGAGCTTTTTGATGCTTGGGATACCTTAAATAAGACCCAATTGGAATATTTTGAGCAATTGCAGTCGCTCTTAGATATGCAAGCTGAATTAGACCGGGTGCTGGAACAAAAATAAAAGAATCATGAGAAAATTTAAATCTCTACATCTGATATCTTATGGCAGTTTGATAGCAATTGGACTTTCGACACTTTTGCTCACCAGCTGTACAGATCAGAAAAAAGAACATAAAGAAAGTAATTTAAAAACAGAAAATTCACATGAACAGCACGCTGATCATGGAGAAGAAGACGTTTATACATGCCCTATGCATCCGCATGTGCATGAACATAAAGGAGGAAGTTGTCCCATCTGTGGAATGCCCTTGGTCAAAAAAGGAAAAGGGAGCGCAACGGTAAAAGATGTTGATTTAGCGACTTTATTAAAGCCAACAAATGATTATGTCGTTTCGCAGGTTCCTGTAACCAATGTTTCAACAGCGGATCAGGAAGTGACTTTAGAATCCTTAGGACGTATCGATTATGACACAAGGCTTAATAATACAATCTCTTCTAAAATAGCAGGGAGAATTGAAAAGCTGTATGTAAAATATAGATACCAACATATCCATAAGGGAATGCCCGTAATGGATATATATAGCCCTGAACTGGTTACCGCAGAACAAGAATACCTATTTCTAATTAAAAGTGATCCTGAAAATAGTGCTTTGATAAAAGTCGCTCAGAACAAACTAATGTTGCTGGGGATGACGCAATCTCAGATTAATGATCTGGTCAGAAAAGGGAAACCATCTTACGTTGTAACGGTGTATAGCAATTATTCTGGCCATGTCCATGAGGCTGGAAATATGGGCGGAAGTAATTCGAATGCTATGGGACAATCAGGTATGAGCGAAGAATTGCCCATTAAAGAAGGAATGTACGTTCAGCGTGGTCAAACTGTTTTTCAGCTTTTTAATACAGATCGTAGTTGGGTTCTGCTTAACTTTTTTGCAGAACAGGCTTCACTGATAAAAAAAGGAATGCCTATTAAAGTCGTAGCCGAAACAGCGCCTGACCGCAGTTTTCAAGCCAAAATAGATTTTATTGAACCATTTTACAGACAGAACAGTAAGACCCTTTCTGCCAGAGCATTTTTCAATAACAGCGAATTAAAAATTCCTATTGGAAGTCAGGTGAAAGCATCGCTGAATGTAACACTCACAGGTAAGAGATGGCTTCCGGAAACAGCCGTAATATCTTTAGGACTTCGTCACGTTGTTTTCTTGAAACAAGGCGGAGGATTTCAGGTAAAACAGGTTCAAACGGGTGTTACAATAAATGGTAAAGTGGAGATCTTGAGCGGACTTGAATCAGACGATAATGTTGCGATTAATGCGCAATATCTGATAGATAGTGAAAGCTTTATCAAAACAGAAAATTAATAAAATTCAAAATCATAGCAATGAAAACAAAATATCTTGTTATAGTGCTAATGGTCTTTGCAACTATAGCACTCCTTTTTGTGGCATGTACCCACGAAAAAAAAGAAGGCTCAAAAGATAGTGATACCTATTATACCTGTTCAATGCATCCTCAGGTTAATGAATCACATCCTGGACATTGTCCAATTTGTCATATGGATTTAATTGCCGTAAAAAAAGGCCAGCAACAAATGACAACAGAAGTTCAGCTGAGTCCATCACAGATACAATTAGGTAATATTAAAACCGATACCCTCTCAGAGGGTACCGGTAATAATCAGCAGGTATTAACTGGAACCCTGACTTATGATCAAACGACTGCAAGTGCTGTAAGTGCGCGCGTGTCTGGAAGAGTAGATAAACTTTATTACAAGGCTTTAGGTGAATTTGTGCCTGCAGGTGCTAAATTATATGATTTATATAGTGAAGAACTGAACGATGCAAAAGAGCAATATCGCAATCTACTAGAAAAAGAACGCACGCTTGGCAATACAATGGTTGATTATAAGCAATTAATTCAAGCGGCAAAGAACAAGCTGGAGTTATGGGGACTTTCTGAAAATCAGATACATGATATCGACCAATCGAAGCAGTCCAATATCCTAACTAGCTTTTATAGTAAGGAGTCGGGCTATATTACTGAAATCAATATCATGCAAGGTGATTACCTGTCTGAAGGAACAACTGTTATACGATTATCGAACTTGTCCTCTCTTTGGGTAGAAGCACAAGCATACACCTCGCAATTACCAAGGATTGAAAAGGGAACAAAAGCCATTGTGAACATTCCCGATCTGTCAGATAAAACCATAAATGGGAATATCACGTTCGTTAATCCTGAGATAGATCCTACAACCAGAATAAATTTAATTCGGGTGAGTATCCCTAATGGCGATCACAAGTTGCAACCGGGAATGGCCGCATATGTTACAATCCAATCCCCTAGTCGAAAAGGAATATTTCTCCCCATTAATGCGGTTTTAAGAAATGGAAAAATGGCTTCGGTTTGGGTCCAGATTGCACCGGATAAATTTAAGAGCAAAATGGTAACAATAGGTGAAGAAGGTAATGGCTTGATTGAAGTCCTTTCAGGTGTAGAAAAAGGCGAAGTCATTGTTATATCAGGTGCATACTTATTGCAGAGCGAGTATGTCTTTAGGAATGGAAGTGATCCTATGGCGGGAATGAATATGAATATGAATATGGGTTCAATGAAATAGTAGATTTTTAACAAGAATATAATCAATAAAAAATGAACGAAAAGCTAAAAGAGCTATATAACGCGGAAACGTTTCGGGAAAACGGCTACGATTTAATTGATTTGCTTGCAGACTTTCTTACAGACTCTCAGCGTGCAGAAAACAAGGTGAATAACTGGCTCCCTCCATCAGAGCAACTTGAGTACTGGGAGAATTACGATACCTCAAACTCATCTCCAAAGCAGTTTTTTGCCGATATATTGGAAAAATCTATCAATGTTCACCATCCCAAATACATGGGGCATCAGATTTCACCTACCGCGCCATTGGCTGCTTTATCTAGTTTAGTTGTATCCATAGTTAATAATGGTGCAGCTGTATATGAAATGGGAGCTGCAGGTACAGCAATTGAAAAAGTCATAATCAATAAAATTGCAAAAAAGATTGGCTTTGATGAAAATGCTGATGGTTTTGTAACCTCTGGAGGTTCTCTGGCTAATCTAACTGCTTTACTTACTGCGAGGAAGAAAATATGTGTTGATAGTCCAATCGGAAATCAAGCTGTAATGGTGTCTTCCGAAGCCCATTACAGTATCGAAAAGGCTCTTAGAATTATGGGATTAGAAGAAGAAAATATTATTAAAATCCCTATAAATGAGCATTTCAATATGAAAACCAGTGCTTTAAAGGATTCTTATCATGAAGCACAAGCAAATGGTAAAAAAATATTTGCGGTGGTTGGTAGTGCTCCGTCAACGTCTACTGGATCACATGATAATTTAGAGGAGATCGCCAGGTTTTGTAATGAACATAGTATTTGGTTCCATGTTGATGCAGCACATGGTGGTGGTGCTATTTTTTCGACCAAATACAGATACCTATTAGCGGGCTTGGAAAAAGCAGATTCGGTGACCATAGACGGGCATAAAATGTTAATGATGCCTTCCATTATGAGTTTTCTATTTTTTAAGAACGGTTCAGATTCTTACGCAGCCTTTAAACAAAGGGCTGCGTATCTATGGGACAAAGAAAAAAATAATGAATGGCAAGATTTAGCTAAGCGTACTTTTGAATGCACAAAAAATATCATGAGTATCCAATTTTACGCCATACTTAAGTTTTATGGTGAAGGAGTATTCGATGATTTTGTGACCCGATTATATGATGTAGCTAAAATGTTTGCAACTGACGTAGCGGTAAGGCAAGACTTTGAGTTACTGCTGCAGCCACAAGCTAATATTGTATGCTTTAGATACTTAGTGGAAGGCTGGACAGATAGCAGGTTGAATCAATTGAACCGGGCAATAAGAGAATATTTATTAAAAGAAGGAGATTTTTACATTGTGCAAACTACAATAAACGACAACGTGTATTTGCGCATAACTTTTATGAATCCTAATACAACAGGAATCCATACAGCCAAATTGCTAAAAAAAATCCAAGCGTTATCTTCTTTTCTTGTTGCCTATTTTTAGCAGACTACGTCATGCTAAGTAAAATATTGACACTCAAAATAGTAATAGAAAATAAAATTTCATGAATAATAATAGAAGAAAATTCATTAAAAGCAGTCTTTCATTAGGTGCTATGGGAATGATGTTACCGAGTCAGATAACAGCTAGTGTTGCAAAACCTGAACCTAATATATCTACACAGATCTTAAAACCGGAAGTATTATTTTTTGATATAAACGAAACAATCTTAGATTTGGAACCGCTAAAGAAATCCGTAAATACGTTACTTAAAAGTAACGATTTAGGAACATTATGGTTTTCTACAATGCTACAATATTCCTTTGTAACATCGCTTTCCAATCAATATTTTGATTTTGGAAAAATTGGAGTATCAGCTTTACAAATGGTTGCAGATACAAATAATATCAATATTACTGAAGAGCAAGCACAAAATGTGGTTAAGCATATTTTGAATTTAAAACCACACCCAGATGTAAAAGAAGGGTTGCAACTTTTGAAAAATGCAGGATACAAAATGGTATCATTTACGAACTCTTCTAACTTTGGCGTACAGCAACAATTAAAAAATGCTTCAATCAATGAGTTTTTTGATGACAGTATAAGTGTTGAAGATTTTGGTAAGTTCAAGCCTGATATGAACGTTTATCAATGGGCCGCACGTAAAATGAAGACGCCAAATAACAAATGTTTACTCGTTGCAGCTCATGGATGGGACATAGCAGGAGCATTATGGGCGGATTGGCAAGGGGCATTCTTACGAAGACCTGGACAAACATTGTTTCCGTTAGCACCAAAGCCACATTTTGATAAAGCCAACCTGCTAGAACTCGCACAAGAATTAGTAGGATTGAAATAAACAGCAATGATCGGTGAAGCCGAATAGCTGAACATTATGAAAGAGCGTTAATGTCTTATAATAGACATTAACGCTTTTCCTTTTTTTTATACCATATGTATAGACCTGTAAAGCCCAAGACAACAGGAAACATACCAATAAAGAGATAAAAAAATCTTACTAGGTAGCCTCCCCAAGCGCCTATATGGAGCTGGTAGTTTATCCATGACATTCTTTTATCAAAGCTTGATTCTTCTATGTTTTTAAATTCTATAGGTGCGCCAGTTTTAGTATCAAACAGAATAAAACTGGATTTACCTGCATACAACGGAAATTTATTTGTGGAAATATGTCCTTTAACCACAATGGGCATGTTATTTAATTGGGGAATATCTATTGCAATTACTGCAAAACTAGGATATGATGCTTTCGTGTATTTTAAAATACTATCCAGGTTTGCTCCAATGGAACCCGTCCTGTAATCCCTTTGATGATGACTTGTATGACTAGCTGTTAAAGATGGCCAATTGATCCAAATGCCACTAATAATCAAAATGCTATTTAAAACAATCGACCATACGCCTAACACCCTGTGCCATAAAGAAGCCTTATTTTTTCTTTTTTTAAATGTGATCTGAAATGTGAGGGTTTTCCAAAAATGCTTTTTATATACGATTACTCCGGAAATAATTGAAATCATCATAAGTACTCCCACTATAACAACAATCATTTCTCCTAAACGTCCTGATAAAAGATTGTAATGTAAACTATAAAGCCATCTAAAGAACATTCCTACGGATTCCTCATAATTGCCATCTCGAATTACCTGCCCGGTGTATTGATCTATAAATACGTATGCCAAACTGTTATCGAATAAATCATTTTGAAACCTGTATAACATAAATTCATAAGGTTCATAGCGATTTTCAGGAAAATCATGAAGCACAATTTTTTTAATATCAGGATACTTTTCTTGTACTATTCGATAGACACTGTCTACAGATAATTTCACTTTGTGACTTTCACGATGATAGATAGTTTTATTCACATACCGATCAACATCTTTTCTAAATAAAAGAAGAGTACCACTTAAACTTATAACTACGAAGATTACTCCTAATATTCGACCGAGCCATTTGTGGAGCTGGAAAAAATATTTAATTTTCCAGCCCATTCAAATATGATCTATTAACCTCATTAATAAGCACTGCTAAATACGTAAGAAACATTAATTAATTAACTATTCTTCCGAAGCTATAAAAGGTTGGATTGATTCTTCAGCAATTGCTTTCTTTCTAAAAGTTTGTAGAATAAACAGACTCAATGAAAAACCAATTAAATCCTTGAACAAGAATAGTCCTAAAAAGGTCATGTAACCAATACCGTTCACATTAACTATTGTTTCAGGCGTAGTAATCAACATGGAGCCCGTCACAAAGAACATCAGCATAGTAACGAAAGTACCGAAAATTCCTATTTTAGGTTTTTTGAGTCCGATTAAGATTAGGATAGCACCAACCCATTCTGTAACACCTATTAAATCAGAACCAATATACGGCCCAAAGAGTTTAAAGTGCCAGCTGATTAAAGGACTGTTTTCTACCAAAGGAATAATTCCTTCCGCACCTGGAGCTGTCATTTTATATGTTCCTGCCCACAGGAGCATGATCGCTAAAGTAGCTACCCCAGCTTTAAAAGGTAAGTTTTTCGCTTCAATAAAAGCGGTTTGATTTAATAATTTCGATTGAAATTTTCCAGTTAATGATTTTTGTTCCATATTTTTGAAGTATAAAATTTATACTGCAAAATTGGGTCAATTTAGTTATCCGGTAAATGACAAATTTTCCCGAAGAAATACACTATTTTCATTTAAACACATAATTAAATACTATTTTTTCGACTAATGTTTAGGTTTAAATTGATTGTACATAGTAAGAGTTGGTAAAAATTGTACAATATGATAATGCTAATTGGAATAGTACATTGTATACTTGTCAATTCCATCACCAAAGCCGTTTGGAACAATATTGTTTAGCTTAAAACCAATTTTTTCGTAGAATTTAGCCGTATGTTGTGAAGTTTCAATTATGTAACTTTTATTTGGGAATTTTCTTTGTAATTCCTTTATTCTATAATTTGAAAAAGATAACCCTATTCCTTTTCCATGGTATTTTTTGTGGACCATTCCCCATGATAAGCCACCGCTATCTGTACTTTTATCAAAAAATATTCCACCACAGGCTATTATTTGGTTTTCCTCTTTTACAACGAAGTAATAACCATCTGTAACTTGATCCAGATATTTTTCAAATAATTCTAATTCACCCTCAGCAAAAAACTTAGGTCTATTACTTTCAAAAATATTAATGCAAGACGTTTTGAAAGCTGATTTATATTCAAGAATTTTCATTATCGTAAAAATACATTATTTATATACAAAATCAACTCCATTCTCTCAATAGGATTAATATCCGATTCTTATTTTTACTTTATCACCTTGTAGGATGTAAAAACTTATTAATTTACAATTTTAGAAACTGCGTAAGCACTTATTAATAGAATCCCTATATCATGGTTTTTTTATAATATGATCTCTTATGGATTTAAGTGCAACAGTCATATATGTATTTACTGTAGACATAGAAATCTGAATAATTAAATATAAAAAAAATTATAAAATTATTCCGTTGACACAGCTCACGTTACAGTCTCCCGAATAAATTCGGAGCTTTTTGTTTATTATATTTCTGCAATTTACCTCTCTTATTCAATTGTTTTTTATATCCAATTCTTCTTTATTTATTATACGTTAACCATTTATTTAGTACCTTTGTTACAATGATTTACAAGGTAATCGGGTGAAATCGAGTGTAATAAGCACCATTACTAAATCGTTACCGATAGGTTTATCTACTTCTGTAATCTGCTCTTTATAAGTCAATTTAGACTTAATTCATCTTTTATTTTAAAAAACATTACGGACGCAATAAAATTACAAAGGAACTTCATAAGCTTGGTTATGTTATATGTCAGGAAAGGGTTTCTTTTTACATGCGGGAGTTAGGCCTGCGCCGCATTAAAAAAAGAAAATTTAAGCCTACTACAGCTTCTAAGCATACTTATTACACAGCTCCAAATATCCTGGACAGAAACTTTCAGGTGCATTCCCACTCCCAGGTATGGGCATCTGATATTACCTATCTTCAGACTACAAAAGGTTTTTTATATCTCACCATCATTATTGATCTGTATGACCGTAAAATAATAGGCTGGAACCTGGGCTCAAGTCTCGCCGGTAAAAATACTACTCTGCCGGCTCTCAAAATGGCGGTGGCAAACCGGACTGCAGCTGAGGGCCTCATCTTTCATTCTGACAGGGGTGTTCAGTACGCCAACAGAGCCTTTTCTAAGGAGCTGTCTTCCTATAAGTTTATAAAAAGCATGAGCCGTAAAGGATGCAGCTGTGACAATGCTGTATCGGAAAGCTTTTTCAGTTCGCTGAAAAGAGAGTTAATAGATCCGAGAAATAGCTTATTTACCCGCAGAAAGATGCGACAGGAAATATATGAATTTATTGAAAACTGGTATAATACAAAGAGAATTCACACCTCTCTGAATAATAAAACGATAGAGCAGTTTAATAACGATTATTACTTAGAAACAGGGATTAGAATATGAAGCAGGACAATAAAAAAAGTGCTGCAGATCTTTATGCTGCCAGTCTGGAACTAGAGATTAAAAAAGCAGAACTGAAGTTTGAAATCTTGAAAAATGCCGGCAGCTGCATTTCGAAGAAGAAAGACGTGCTTCATGATTTCATCCTGCAGAATGAAAAGCGCTACTCCATCCGGTTAATGACCGAAGTTTTAGGGGCCAGCAGGTACTGGTATCATAAATGGAAAAAAAATCCGCTTAATGAAACAAAGCGCAGAAAGATCTTGATGCATCAGGAAATAACCAGACTCTTCTTTGCATTTGAAAGACGTTACGGGAGCGAAAGAATTGCTGTGGAACTAAGGCATGCAGGGCATAAGATATCTAGTAAAACGGTTAGAAATTATATGCGGGAACTGGGACTTTCAGCGAGAGGCAAAAAAGAATTAACCGGGGTGCGGATCCGCAGCTGATACTGTATCCTGTTTTGAAGTGCCAGTGTGATGGATATAAAAAATATGTAATTTAAAATCATAAACTGTAGGGAATCGAAGCAGCATTAGGGTAAATTTGTCCTATAGTAAGTAAGGTAAAAAAGCTTTTTTAATCAGGAAAAAAAGATGGAACTTGCGGGTTTCGTCTGAAGGTGGATGATGCTCAAGGAGGACATGAGAATCTTAATTTCCGGTGTGCTTGTTTCTTGTCTTTTTCATAAACTATAAATTTAATTCCTTTTTTTCCTTATAATTATAGTTTCAAAAAAACAAGCCATGAAATAACTCAATTTCTGGCATCGGTTGAACAACAAGAAATATATAAGACAATAGGATGTTAATACAGTTTCGAACCTAAGCTTTTTAGAGCCTTATTTTGCTGAAGTTTTAACTTTTTAAAATCCAAATGTGCCACGATTCTGCCACAAAACTTAAAGCAATAACTTGACGAACTTTTTATGCTAATAAAATTTCGACCGATCCTCACGAATATTACTAATATCAAGATTTTAAATATTAAAATAGATTGCTAAAAATCTAAATTGGTTATAAATTTTCTTCTTTTTCATTTAAAAATTTTCGTACTGCTACATCTGCTATTTTAGCAAGAAATTTCAAAATATCTGTTGCTTCTTCAAATGTCACATTCATTCCTTAATCATTAAGCATTTTTTGAGCTTCCAGAAGCGTAATTAACTATTCAGGCAATTCCATTTGATAAGGTAGAACTACATCAATAGCAATCCTATATAATTGAAAGACCAATAAATTTTCCAAGTAATCAATTTGTGGAAAGAAGTCATACAGAAAATATTGGCATACGAATTAATAAGTAATTACCAAAAAAACTCTTTGCCTTTATATCTCATCTTGTCTAAAGAACCAGTCTTAAATTTAGACTTTATTATCTATAATGCTATGGACATTGTATTAACGTATAAAAATTACCAATTTACTGTTGATTATAAATTAGATTTTGATGTCATAGGCAAAATTGTAATTTATAAAGAGCTAAGGATCTAACTGCTCATTTAGATTTGCTGATGAGCTTTAGTTTTCTCCTTTCTGCTTTTATGATGAGCTCAAGATCTGTTTACCGGTTTCGTCAAGCTATGGCTTAGGGTTTCTTTAAAATGCAGAAGATCATCTCAGATCTATGCTGCCAGTTGTATCTTATAAGATCCTAATATTTTGATATATGAAAATGGTGTTAGGTGATTAGCTGTAAAGCTAAATAAATTTATTTTACATAATTTGTAGAAACACATCTTAACCAATATTGGACCATCACCATTATAAACTCCATCTGAAGTTAGCAATAATGCACAATGAAAAATAAATACAAAGAAAGTTTCTTAAATTGTATCCTCTGTTTGCCTTAAGGGTAGGGTAACCGTAAATTCAGCGCCGTTGTCCTTTTCCCCGGCTGCAGTTATTTTACCATTATGCCTTTCGGCAATCTTTCTGCACAGGGCAAGTCCAAGGCCGTTTCCCTCATACTCATCTTTGGAATGAAGTCTTTCAAATGCCGTAAAAATCTTTTCTGCAAATTCTGCATCAATTCCAATACCATTATCCTTTATTTTTATCTGTACAAAATCATGGCCGTTACTATTGATGATACTGCTTGTTATTATAACTCTTGGAGGCTGGTCCGCTTTGGAAAATTTTAAGGCATTTTGCAGGAGGTTATAGAAAAGCTGGTTAATTAAAATCGGCGCTCCCTGAATCTCGGGAAGATCAGAAGTAACTAAAATAGCACCTTTTTCCTTTATAATCAGTTCTAGATCTATTTTTATATCTTCAATCACCTCATTGAGATCTATGGTTTCGATATGCTGTAAAGTTTTATCCAGGGTCGAATAGTTCAAAATTCCTTCTATAATGTTTTCCATTCTCTGGGCAGACTGGCTTACTTTATGAAGGTATTTTTTAGATTTGTCATTAACATTGTCTTCAATATCATTTCGTAAAAGGGTATTGAAAAATTTAATTTTTCGTAACGGTTCGCGAAGATCGTGGCTCACTACACTGGCAAAATGCATCAGATCGCTATTAGAACGCGTGAGCTCATTTGTACGGCTTGCGACCTGCTTTTTTAGTTCCTCCTGAAATTCCTTATGCTCGTGTATATCCTGAACAATCCCGATGATGGTCTTTGCAGACCCGTCCTTGTCCTTGATAATCTTTCCATTGATTTTAGCCCAGCGGTAGGAGCCGTCATCATTTAAAATCCGCGCCTCATAGCATATTTTTCCGGTTGCCTCAGCCTGCTGGTGTGCTTTTTCGCGCGCCGGGAGGTCCTCTGGATGAAGTTTTGCAATTAAATCGTCATTGGTTGTTTCGCTTCCAATGGAACAGATCGTATTGAAATTTGCTGAAGTCTTGATTTTTTTGGTCTCAAGGTCTATTTCATAACTTCCTATCCCGGAGCTTTCTATGGCTATGGTTAATTTTTCATTCGATTTCAGGGTTTCTTCTTTTGCTTTGTGCAGATCTGTGATGTCGGCGCCGGTATTAAGCACGCCATAGACTTTTCCATGCTCGTCAAAGAGCGGAATAAAACTATAATTAAAGTAATGTTCGGTCATAATCCCCTGCATGACCAAATCTACTTTTTTTCCTACAGCATGAAAGGCAGTTCCGGTTTTAAGAACGCCAAGCGCCTCATCGAGAATCTGCTGGTTTTCAATTTCTGGAACGACACTGAGATAGGTTTTTCCAAGTACATCATTTCCTTTGCCCCATGTTTTGATCATGGCATCATTGGCCAGTGCAATTTCTAAATTATCTCCCACATACACTCCGACGGGAAGAGGGATAGCATCAATTATATTTTGTAGAAGCCCTGGATTACGGTACATAGCGTTAGATTTGATTGGTATAGTTTTAATGGCGAAGCTATTGGCTTTTAAATGTTTATGGTTACATGAATTCTGCATTTTGTATCATAATTCCAATAATACAGCTGATTGTTTCTATTGTTTCTGCTTCGATTTTTTGTTATTGGAAATGACCCGCTGCTCGCTGCACTTAAAGCGTTTAGTTGCGTCACTGCGTTTCCGCTTATGTTTTGTTTGACAGTTTTCTACTCTTTTACGCCAAAGTATATAGCTGCCGGGTTTGAGTTCCTTCTTCATTAAAATTTTTACATCAGCTTCCTGAAGCTCAAACTGATATGCAATGGCCTCAAAAGGGGTTCTGTCTTCCCATGCCATTTCAATGATTCGGTCCAGGTCACGATCGGGAAATTGCCGTTTTAATTTTTTCATAATTGTATTTTTTGAGGGATTCCCAATAGGGAATTAAGCAAAGCATAGCTAATTTAGATAAAATAATTTTTATTTTGTTTAATATTTATTTAAAATAGTTAAACAATTATTACCTTTAACATTAAGATATCATCTTATATGAAATACCCCTTTAGCTTTTTTGATAATTAATAAATAATATCTTATTTTCTTGAAAATCATAGCAGAAACAATCAGAACGGTTCTTTAATTCTAATCTTTAAAAAATGAAAACTATTGTAATTGTTGGCGGCAGTAAAGGAATCGGTAATGGTGTTTTAGTGCAGCAGCTGGAAAATTATAAGGTTATTAATATCAGCAGGGCAGCTCCCGATATTACCCATCCAAACTTAATTCATTTTTCAGTTGATGTGCTCCGGGATCCTTTGCCTGAATTTGAAAGTATTGATGCCCTGGTGTATTGTCCGGGGTCCATAAACCTGAAACCCATTTTGAGCTTAAGTCTTGATGATTTCAGAAATGATTTTGAAATTAATGTGGTGGGCGCCGTCAAAGTGATTCAGCATTATCTGCCTGCATTAAAGAAAGGAAAAAATCCTTCGATTGTTTTATTCAGTACTGTTGCGGCAAAATTAGGAATGCCTTTTCATGCCAGTGTAGCAACAGCGAAAGCTGCCGTTGAGGGACTCGTTAAATCACTCGGCGCTGAACTTGCCCCGTTAATCCGAATCAATGGTATTGCGCCGACTATTACAGAAACTTCTTTGTCCGGATCTATTTTAAGAAACGACCGGATGAAAGAAAATATGATCGAACGACACCCTTTGAAAAATTACCTCAAACCCCATGAGGTTGCCCGTATGGCAGGATATCTTATCTCTGAAGATGCAGCATCAATTTCAGGTCAGGTTCTCTCAATGGATTATGGTTTGGTAAGCTTTAAATTGTAAAACAGCTCAAAAATGAAAATTCTTTTAACAGGCGCTACAGGTTATATCGGCAAGAGGCTTTTGCCCTTGTTACTTGATCATGGAAATGAAGTAATCTGCTGTGTCAGGGATAAAAACAGGTTTTGTTTTCCTGAACAGTTTAAAAATAAAATAAAGGTTATCGAAGTTGATTTTCTGGATCCGGAAAG
The DNA here is from genome assembly GCF_014207905.1 of Flavobacterium notoginsengisoli. Classification (GTDB taxonomy): domain Bacteria; phylum Bacteroidota; class Bacteroidia; order Flavobacteriales; family Flavobacteriaceae; genus Flavobacterium; species Flavobacterium notoginsengisoli_A. The sequence goes on from NZ_JACHLB010000002.1 coordinate 468,747, forward strand.
TCTGAAGAATATTCCCAATGATATAGATGCCGCTTATTACCTGATCCACTCGATGTCAGGAGCTTCTAATTATGATGAACTGGAAAGTATTTCTGCAAATTATTTCATTGAAAAAATAAACCAGACAAATGCAAAACAAATTATTTACCTGAGCGGAATTGTAAATGACCAATCATTATCCAAACATTTATCCTCAAGAAAGGCTGTAGAAGAAATTTTAAAAACCGCAGCAGTTCCATCAACTGTACTCAGAGCGGGAATTATAGTAGGATCAGGAAGTGCTTCTTTTGAAATAATACGCGATCTGGTGGATAAACTCCCCATTATGATTACCCCAAAATGGCTCAATACGAAATGCCAGCCGATTGCGATCAGCGATGTTTTAGAATTTTTAATCCGATCACTGTTAAATCCATTAACGTATAATGAAAGTTTTGATATCGGGGGACCTGATATATTGACCTACAAAGAAATGCTGCTGGAGTTTGCCAAAGCAAAAAAACTCCAAAGATATATTTATACAGTACCGGTGATGACTCCAAAATTATCGTCTTACTGGCTGTATTTTGTGACGTCAACTTCTTTTAAGCTGGCCTCGGCGTTGGTCAGCAGTATGAAAGTGGAAGTCGTCTGCAGCGATAACAGGATTAATAGTTTACTGGCAGTTACACCTATCTCTTACAGACAGGCATTAGAAAGGGCTTTGAAAAAGATTAGTGATGATGATATTATTTCAAGCTGGAAAGATTCACAAGTAAGCGGGCAATTCAAAGGAAATGTTTCTCAATATTTAAAGGTTCCTAAAAAAGGCTGTTATATAGACAGAAGAAAAAGAACAATTATAAACAGGGAATATACAATTGCAAGAATTTGGTCAATAGGCGGAGAAACAGGATGGTATTATGCCGACTGGCTTTGGGATTTGCGTGGGTTCATCGATAAGATTTTTGGCGGTGTGGGGACCAGAAGGGGAAGAACACATAAAAAGGAAATACATGCAGGAGATGCACTCGATTTCTGGAGGGTTGTATACGCCAATAAAAAGGAAGGTAAATTGATTTTATATGCCGAAATGAAACTTCCGGGTGAAGCCTGGCTGGAATTTAAAATAATCAACAATACCTTATATCAGGCTGCTACTTTTAAGCCGCGCGGACTTATGGGCAAAATATATTGGTATTCTGTCTTGCCATTCCATGGTTTTATATTTGATGGAATGCTTAAAAAACTAATTTAAGGATACAGCGGACAACATGGGCTGGCACCGGACTGTATTACGGCAGGGAATTGTACTGGTATAGTCTTATTTTTAATATTCTGCAGTTTAAAAGGGTTTGTAAAATGAGATCCTGGGAGCATCTTTTGCAGCATATAATTTCATTTGGACATTTTTAGTACATTTGGACATTACAAAACCGCTTGATATGATAAGTGCTGAGAATCCGGATGCTGAAAGCCCAAAAGAAAAAGAGCCGGTAAAAATTCTGCTGGCCGAGGATGATAAAGACGACCAGGAATTGTTTATCGATGCCCTGGATGAAGCGCAGATTGCTTCTGAGGTAACGACCGTTGAAAACGGGCAGGAGCTCCTCGATACCCTCAGGGATGAATCCCAGAGCGATCCCGATATTATTTTTATCGATGTCAATATGCCCGTTAAAGGAGGAAAGCAGGCGCTGGAAGAAATAAAGGGAGATAAAGAGCTTCGGGACATTCCTGCCGTTATGCTGTCCACCTGGGATCATCCTGCAGATATTGAAGATACCTTTGATAAGGGGGCGGACCTCTATGTCCAGAAGCCCAATTCTTTTAATGGCTTTGTACTGGTACTAAAGAAGGTCTTCTTTCTGCACTGGGCCAAAGCTTTATTGGGTCCGGTTAAAAATTTATTTTTTGTTTCTGAAAAGAATATATCTCGCGGGGACTCCTAAGTGCTCTTACCAGTGTTATCTAAAAGTTTCGAACCTAAACAGCTTAATCTTTGGTTTTGTTGACTATTTGGTTTTCAAAAGTGCTATGTGCCACAATTCTGCCGCAAAACTTAGAATAGTAAAATATCTTTAAAAACCGCTTTAATCTTTTGTGGCAAAATTGAAGGCAGCTGCAGTCTTTATTTTGTAATATGATCTCTTTATTTTTTATAGGTTTAGGAATTAATCAGTTGTATAAAGCATATCAGAAATATTTCAAATCTCATCAGATTAATTTAATGGATTGATAGAAGTGCCCTTTGAGGATTATTCAGACCAGTCCCTAATCCATTTACTCAATGTCCGGCACCATTGGTCGTCGTCATTCAAACATGGAATTGCTAAAAACTCTTCTCCTCCTTTTGCTTCAAAATCTTCTTTGGCACGCATAGCGATTTCTTCGAGTGTTTCTAAACAGTCTGAAACAAAAGCCGGAGTAACAACGGCCAATTTCTTGATTCCTTTTGCCGGCATATTATCAATTTCAACATCTGTATAAGGTTCTAACCATTTATCTCCTTCTAAACGCGATTGAAATGTCAGACTGTATTGATCTTCGGAAAGACCTAATAATTTAACGACTTGTCTTGTAGTTTCATAACATTGGTGGCGATAGCAGAATTCGTGCGCCGGAGATGGCGTGGTGCAGCAGGATCCGTCAATTTTACAATGCGATTTTGTTACGTCGGTTTTGCGGATATGACGTTCTGGAATTCCGTGATACGAGAACAACAAATGATCATATTCAAAACCAACTACATGTTTCTGAATTGAATCGGCCAAATTCTTGATGTAATCTGGTTTATTATAAAATGCTGGAACATCAGTAAATGTCATGTGCGGGAATTTCTTCTTGCGAATTTCCTCAGCCTTTACCAAAATAGTCAAAGTCGAAGCCATCGCATATTGTGGATATAGTGGAAAAAGCATTACATCTGTAACTCCTTTATCGCTCAATTCCTGAAGTCCTTTTTCGATGGTCATGCTTCCGTAACGCATTGCTAAGGAAACGGGAACATTTACTAAAGGCTGTAGTTTTTGCTGCATTCTTTCTGAAAGAACAACTAATGGAGAACCTTCTTCCCACCAGATTTTTGCGTAAGCGTGCGCAGATTCTTCTGGTCTTTTTCTTAAAATAATGCCGCGAACTAGTAAAGCTCTTAATAAATACGGAACATCGATCACGTATTTATCCATTAAAAATTCATCTAAATACGGTTTGACATCTTTTGGCGCGGGACTTTCGGGAGATCCTAAATTTACTAATAATACTCCTTTCATTATCTTTTTTGTTTTAAGATTTGTTCTAATTTTTCCTCAAACTCAGTGCTTGCCGCTTCTTAGAAATTAATTAATATATTTTTATTTATGCTCTAATCTATAAAAGCGATACTGTTTTTATGATGGGTATTAATGGACATCAGATATCTTTTTGGGGTTGTGGAAAATTTCTTCTTGAATCCCGCAATAAAGTGGCTTCCGGTGCTATATCCTATTTTCAGGCCGACTTCATTTACATTGTAAGAACCGCTGTCCAATAGTTTTAGGGCAAAATCCATTTTGTAATCAAAGAGAAAACCATAAACCGTATCACCATAAATTTGTTTGAAGCCTATTTTTAATTTTTTCATATTCAGTCCAATTTCATCTGCCAACTGCTGTAGTCTTGGCGGTTCGGCCATATTGGCGATAAGTATTTCTCTGGCTTTTTTGATTTTCAGAACGTTATCTTCATCAATCAAAAAAGGACATTGCACTGCGTTTGGATCTTCCATTTTATTGAGATACAAGCTCAATAATTCATATCCTTTTCCTTTATAATAAAGGTTCTTTAGGGAAGGATGAAGGCTGTAATGAAACAGCTGGCTCAAAACAACAGCCATAGAAGGACTGATGTTCCCTTCGGTATAATACTTTTTTTTCTTCCTATCGGGGCTTAAAATAGAAATATAATCTGCCTGAACGGAAAATAACGAGTGAAATTTATTAATCGAAACAATAACAGAAATAACCCATGAATTTGGAGAAAGTTTTAACTTAAGCAATGACTGTTGCTGCAGATTGCACAAAATCAGTGATTTTTCCTCTTTCAATTCTAAAGTGCAATGATCCTGACTGGACAAAAAAAATGCATTGCCTTTTAGTCCGAAATGAAACTGTATTAGGCCGGCATCTATTTCGTGCTGTGCAGAAAAAGATTCTGAGCTGTCGTTCTGGAAACGGATAAGGGTAAGGCCGTCCTCAATTTGTATTTCTTCCTCCATTTTTTTTATATAAAAATTACTGACTTTTCAAGATAGTGTTCAGGAGGTTATTGTCTATTGGTTTCTAAGACTGCGGCAACCTGGATATTTATTTTATTGGAAAGCTTGCTTTTAACCAAATTTGGGATTTCAATATTAAAATCACTGGCATTTACGCTGAAATTACATGAAATGCTGACACCTGATGGTGATCTGCTTATCTTTGCAGCAGTATTTATATCCCTGGATTTACCGTGAAGTTCTAATTTGCCTTTAATAATAAAATCTTTGGGATTTACTGTTAGGCTTTGAAGATCAAACCCTTGTATTTTTCCTTTAAATACGGCTTTTGGATATTGGTCACTTTCGATATAATTTTCATTAAAGTGTTCTTCCATTAAAGCAACCTTAAACTGGAAACCTTTCATCAGGGCTAAACTTGCAATCTCTCCTGTTGCTGGATTCAAAACAAAAGTAACATTCTGATTTACTGCTTTAACTTCTTCAAAAGAAGGAACGGAAGCTTCAAAAATGACTTTTGCCGATTTACTGATCATTTTTTCTTGTGATACGCCAATGGCGCAAAAACACAGCATTGCAATAAGTATTGTTTTTTTCATTATTTTGCCTTTATTTTTTTATAAAATCATTCTGTTTTATGCAGTCTTATTTTAAAACTGCAATAATTTGAATTTTGACTTTATTATCCAGTTTATATTTAATAAGCGCTGGAATTGGAATGTTAAAATCACTCGCATTTACTTCAAAATCAGATATAAAGGTGACTCGGGAACCCGATCTTGTAATTTTTGCATCGGCACTTATATCCTTGGATTTTCCATGCACTTCTAACTTTCCTTTTACGGTGTAATCTTTATAATCTTCTGTAAGACTTTTAATATCGAATCCTTCTATTTGCCCTCTAAAAATAGCTTTCGGATATTTATCGGTTTCCATGTAATTTTCATTAAAATGTTCTTCCATTAATGCCATTTCAAATTCAAATCCTTTCATTAAAGCCAGACTTGCTACTTCTCCAGTTGCGGGATTCAAAACAAAAGTTACATTGCTGTTAGTTCCTGCAACCGGCTGAAAAGAAGGTACTGAAGCTTCCAGAGTTATTGTTGCAGATTTGGTTACTATTTTTTCTTGTGAAAAAACAATAAAAGAAGCCAATAGCATTGGCATTATTATGATTTTCTTCATGTTGCTGTTATAGATTATTTTTCTAATAATCCATCCTGATTCCATTTATTTATAATGTCAATAGTCGCTTGAGGCAATCTTGGGCCACCTTGCGGCATTAAGGAACTATCTCCATTTTCTAAAGAAATTCGTGTAAGCAGTCCACGATTTAAAACTGCATTTTTAACCTGTTCATAAGTAACTAAAGACATCGGCGCTCCATTTTTAGGAACTGCCGCATGGCATACAACACAGTTATTATCAATAATAGATTTTACATTTTGGTTGTATGTTGCCAAACCATTAATTGGTGTAGAGTCAATTAAAGTACTTGGATCATCGTTGGCACAGCTTACAAAAATTGAAGCTAATGATGAGATGGCCAGAAGGGTTTTTAAATTCATAAGATTGGTTTTTAGTTATAAATAAATGCATGATTTTTTTAAGGATCATCAGGCATTTCAAAATTATATACGTTGAAAAGAATAATACAGATTTGGCAAGAGGCATATTTAATGATTTAAATCCAATAGGTATTTTTTAACGTAGATAATTTGAAATACTAAAAACCAGTTATGAGAAAAAAAATACTAATTACAATTTTCCTTTTTATAATAATCGGAATTTCAGCGTACCTCTACATCTACAAAGGGCATAGAAATATAGAATCAGAAACTGCCGATTATGTTGTAACCGTTAACGAACTGGAAAGAGAGTTTACTTCAAACGACAGGCTGGCTTACATCAAATATCAGGACAAAACAATTGAACTATGTGCACGAGTAACAAGTATTGATAAAGCCAGTAATGGAATTGTTATGAGCGAAAAAGTATTTGTGACATTCAAAAAATGTTTGCCGCAAAATATTATATCTGGAAAAACCCTAAAAATTAAAGGGCGTTTTTTAGGATATGACGAATTGCTCCAGGAATTTAAAATAGACCAATCTTCAGTTGTACACTAATACAAATAACAATTTAAAACTAACCTCATGAAAAACTTTATTCTATTATTTTTTTTATTTCCGCTGTTAACCTTCTCCCAAACCGATTTATTGTCTGGAGTAGAAACTCCTTTTGCAAAAGAAAAAGTGACATCTGCATTCAAAGCCTTAAAAATCGTTAATCTCGAATCTACAAAATTGGCCGCAAAAGGCGATTTGTATTTTGTTGTTGCACACCGATTCGGCTCTATTAAAGATGGTTTTGAAGGTTTTTATGGACTCGATAATGCCAATACGCAGATTAAATTTATTTACGGTGTAACAAATGGACTTAATGTAAGTGCAGCCCGAAGTGAATTTGCTTATGACTTTGCAACAAAATATATGCTGTTTCCTCAAATAAAAGACGGCTTTCCTGTTACTATTGCCGGATTTAATAGTTTGTCTATTAATAACACATTAAAAGAAAGCCTTTATCCGAAGCTTCAATTTAAAGACAGGCTGACTTATGTAGCACAGCTGTTAATTTCCAGAAAATTTTCTGAAAAGCTGTCTTTAGAAATTGTGCCGTCATTCTTTCATCAAAACTTTGTTGATGATGTAGACCAAAGCAATTCCCAATATGCCATAGGATTTGGAGGAAGATATAAATTCGCTAAGCGCTGGTCCTTAAATATGGATTATGCGGCGCATTTAAACAGAGCGCCAAATTCACTTTATAAAAATCCGCTGTCTATAGGTTTTGATTTAGAAACCGGCGGACATGTTTTCCAAATGCATTTTACCAGTTCACAGGCAATTGATGAGGCTGGGTATCTGGGAAGAACCACTGGCGACTGGACAAAAGGAGATATATTTTTTGGATTTAATCTTGCCAGGGTTTTCTAGTATCTTCTTTATAATTAAATTATTAGGTAATTTCTGTATTTAAAATGATTCTAAATTGATTGTTTTTCTATTATTTCTAAAACCGCAGCGATGAAGTGCACGTAGATAATTTTAAAACCATAAAAATTATGAAAACTAATAAAATAATCAAAAAAGGACTTTTAATTCTCAGCGGAATATTTGTACTGTTTGCCGCGATTTTGCTTTTTCACATTATAACGGCCAAACCCCCAGTTTATGACACCCCAAATCTTCAGGTAAGCAGAATCGATTTTAAATCAGACATCGATTCTCTGCAGGCCAGAAAAATCTGTGCCGACCTGAGAAGCATAAAAGGTCTGACATCAGACTCTATCATTGTTAAAAGAAATGTTGTGGTGTACTTCCATAATAATAAAATTACAAACTCGGAGAAAGTTTTCAATGAGCTGATGGCTAAAGGAAGTTATGATGCGCAGCGTTATATACTGCCGGCAAATTTAGCAGACAAAGAAGTATGCCCAATGAATCAAAATAGTTTGAGCTATAGACTGTCTCAAAAAATAAATCGTTTTTTTAATTAACCCTTTAATACTTTAAATTTATGAAAGTTTATTCAAAACTTACACTTAGTGTACTAATTGCTGCATCGGCAGCTATGATTTCCTGCAGCAGTAATGACGATGAAAGCCCTGCACCGGTTAAGGCTTCTATCTATGAGCGATTAGGCGGAACTAAAATGGTTTCTGATCCTGATAATTCCGGCCAGATGATTGAACAGGGACGTTTGAGTTTCCGCAAAGTGGTAAATTCAACTATCGGATTGATTGTTGCTGATATCCAATCGAACGCATCAGGCAATCTGCAGGCACATTTTGCTCCTTTACTGGCAGAAACGGGAACTACCCAGTCTACCAATATTGCTAAATTATCAGATAATCTGACTGATTTCTTTTCGTTTAATACGGGAGGAACAAATGCTGTAAATACATATTCTGGTTTGAACATGGTTGCAGCTCATGATCCTGCAAAAAATCCTCGTATGGGAACAAAATCCAGCAATGCAGATTATACAAAATTTGAAGGATATGTTGGAGCTGCTGCCAATGCGAATGGCGTTGCTTCAAATACAGAACTTTATACTGATATAGTTGCTGTTTTGGAATCATTGAGAACCCCTATAGTTCAAAAATAAGTTTATTCTCAAAAACGCTGCCTTTTTCAGGCAGCGTTTTATATTTCAATACTGTTTGAAGTACATAAATATTTTTCAAAATCTGTCAGCTTTATAATATAAGTAAATTATATAAAACCGCAGTTTAAATCCATTTATTCCACAGTGATCTAAAAAGCACTTCCGGCGCTGTTATATAAATCTGCAGTTACTAATTTTTGAACTTTTTAAGGAAACCATAAATATGGAAAATTTTACTATGTCCGGATCCACTACTTTTTACGCATTAGGGCTAAGCTACAAGAAAGCAGATGCAGTTATAAGAGGAAAATTTAGTTTAGATGCCCAGGCACAATCTGATTTATTGCTGCAGGCTAAGGCAGAAGGCATAGAATCATTGGTTGTTACTTCTACCTGCAATAGAACTGAAATTTATGGTTTTGCCCATCATCCTTATCAACTGATCAAACTGCTTTGCGAGAACAGCAATGGCTCTGTAGAAGAATTTCAGCAGGCTGCTTATATATATAAGAATGAAGAAGCTGTCAGCCATATGTTCCGGGTAGGGACAGGTTTAGACAGTCAGATTTTGGGTGATTTTGAAATCATCAGCCAGATTAAAACCGCCTTTAGCAATAGTAAACGGGAAGGTTTGGTCAATACATTTCTGGACCGGCTGGTCAATACAGTTATTCAGGCGAGCAAAAAAGTTAAAACGGAGACGAAAATTTCTTCTGGTGCTACGTCAGTTTCTTTTGCATCAGTGCAGTATATTATCCAAAATGTGGCGGATATTGGAAACAAAAATATTTTGTTATTCGGAACAGGGAAAATAGGAAGAAATACGTGCGAAAACTTAGTAAAACATACTAAAAACAGCCATATTGCCCTTATAAACAGAACAAAAAACAAAGCCGAATTATTGGCCGGTAAGCTGAATGTTATTGTAAAAGATTATGCTGATTTAAAACAGGAACTGCAGCAGGCCGATGTGCTTGTTGTAGCTACAGGAGCACAAAATCCCACTATTGACAAAACATCTCTTGCTTTACAGAAACCCTTATTGATTCTGGATTTATCCATCCCGCGCAATGTAGATACCAATGTAGAAGAAATACCCGGCGTAACTTTAATACAACTGGATGATTTATCTCAAATTACTGATGACACGCTGGAAAAGAGAAAACAGCATATTCCTGCTGCAGAAGCCATTATTGATGATCTGAAATTAGAACTGAATACCTGGGTGAACGGCCGAAAATGTGCTCCAACTATCCATGCCTTAAAATCCAAGCTAAATGATATTGTATCGGCAGAATTTGCTTTTCAAAAAAAGAAAACAGCCCATTTTGATGATGCACAGATGGATTTAATCAGTTCAAGAATTATTCAAAAATTAACAAACCATTTTGCCAGCCATTTAAAAAATGAAAACACTTCAGTGGATCAAAGTATTGAATTCATTGAAAAAGTATTTCAGATAGGACACCTTGCACCGAATAAGGCTTCTTCACCAATAGAAGAAAAATACAAAATCAATCTGTCATAAATGCTTAATCCCCTTCAGTTTCAAACTTACAGCAAAGTTCTGAAGGAAGTGATGCAAAAATAGAACCCGTCAGCTGCGCTGCACGCTGCGACGGGCTTGTCCATAAACATAATCTTCCAAAAAATGTTTACTTAATTCTGCATGGGAGTAATCAATTCCTCATTTGGTAAAGTTATACTAATTAATTTGGTGATAATTACATGATTATTAATTAATTTTATAATTAGCCTTTTTTACTATAAACTGCCTCACATCATTGATTTATGTTTATAAAAGAATCGGGCCGGCGTACCAAACGCTTCAGGAGTAAACTAATTTTCTGCCTCAGCTGAGCAATAATTGATAATCAGAGAATGAGAGCGGAAAATTCAATAAATCATGAATAGCTAACCATTTTTAATGGGTTTTCATTATTTCAATTAAATAGAAATTCAAATAAAAGGAGTATGAGTCTATTCCATTTTTGGTGTTCGAATCCTGTTGACTTTTAACTTACGCCAAGCTTCAATTTTATCTTATTTTAAAGTGAATTTGGAATATGATTATTTAAAATTGCTGGTCAAAAATAGTTTATAAGCATCGTCGGCATTAAACGTTAAAAACGTTAAACTTAAACTTTTTAATCAAATAAAGTATCAGTGGAAAGTATGTAATTATTGAAAGCAGGCTTTAAAATTCTACTTTGGCGGCACAAATTTAAACTATTACCATAGAGAATATTCAAATCAAAATTTGACGATGATTTTAGATTTTTTTACTACGGCTAACGGATTTGGGTAAAGTTCCGCCAAAGTGCAGTATTGAATCCCAAAAAGCGCATATTGAAAAGGATCAATATGCGCTTTTTAGTCAGGACTTTTTATGGAATTAGACTTTTCCTAAAGTATAAAGCTGCTCCATTGTAGGTGCAAGGCTTCCCCCTGCAGGTTCCAGCGTGATGCCAAAAGCTTCAGCTGAATCGGTTTGGCTTACAGCGAAGATTTTTTGAGAGTTTTCTTCAAAATTATCCAGCAGACCAATACTTGTCGGGGTAAGCACCGGACTTAGTTTTAAAGACCAAACCTGGTAAACCATTCCTTTTGGAGGGTTTGGCAGACCTGCCGCGTCGACATAAGTCGTTTTTGTTTCTTTGTTCCAGTACACTTTTGCAAATGATGCCGGAGATACCGATTGTCCGCCCAGAGCAACGCTTGTGTTTTTAATGTCTCTCACAATGCTGAGGATTTTCTCAGTCTGTTTATTCTGCTGGTCTAAAAAAGCATATTCTCTTTCAATTTTATTTTTTTCGCCTCCAGCCTCAGAGAGTGCCTGTTTAGATTTTGACAGTTCTAAAGTCTGGTATCCAAAACCTAAGAGCAGTAATACGGCAGCCGCCCAGCTCAAGTACTGCGAACGGTTAGATGGTGATTTTATATTGATAACTTTACCATCGTTAAGCTCTAAACGCGCTTTTATTTTGTCGAAATTGGCAACCGAATGGAAAGGCGAGAAGCTTGATGATAAGGCTGAAACAGCTTTTTCTATAGCAATGATTTCACTTTCAACCTCGGGGTTTTCTCTGGCCAATTCGGCAATTTCCAGGTTTTCTTTTTCTGTAAGCAGGCCGTAAACGTACAGTTCTAATATGCCTGATTCAATATATTGCTTCGCTTCCATTTATATCTTTAAATAATTTCTTAAATCGTTGATACAGTTTCTATTTTGTGTCTTTACAGTTCCCAGAGGTATAGCTAGCTCTTCTGAAGCTTCCTGCTGGGTATATCCTTTAAAGAACAGCAGATCAATAATCTCAATGCATTTTGGTTTCAGTTTTTTAACGAACTCCTGAATACCAATTGCATCTAGTTTATTAGCTAATTTATTGCTGTCATCTAACAGATTTACGAAATTATCCGAAGAAAGGTTTTTTTGGGTGTTGTTGAAATTTTTGGATCGCAGCTTGTCAATCGATGTATTCCTAGCAATATTAAGGATCCAGGTGTAGAACCGGCCCTTGCTTTCACTGTAGCTATCGATGTTTTTCCAGATTTTTACAAAGACTTCCTGCAGGACATCTTCGGCTTCTTCCCGGTTTTTTACCAGAACATTTATGACCGAAAACAAGCTTTTTGAGTACATATCGTAGAGATGGGTGAAAGCTCTTTCATCTTTTTTGCGGATTAATACCAATAATTCTTCTTGGCTCATAGGATTGGATTTAAAGCTTAAATAAATTTTAATTTCGTATAAAGTGGTAATGCCGGATAAAGGTAATTTATTTTTTACGCAAATAATCCAAAAGCAGAAATAAAGGGCATCACTTTAAAAAATCCCAATTTTCGAGGGTGTATGCTGTGCTGCTGTTTTAATCTTGCAGAAATCGATAATTTTGCCTCTTTCTTAATGCCGGATGCAGAACTTTTGTCTTGTTTAGCTGCATCCATTTTTTTGCGGCTCCTTTCAGTAGAGAGTTACATTCCATTAGAGATTGATTTTTTTTCATGCAAATAGGATTATTGCTTTTAGAGATGCACAACGGCATTGAACTGATCTCCTTCTTATATTTTGAGGACATCCTTTGAATTGCTGATTTTTTGAGTTGCTTACGTTGTTTTTAGAGTTGGAATAACAGTTTTTAAGTTTTAAATTTGTAAATATGACAAAACTGATAACCTTAAAATATTTATGCATTTTTTCCGCTCATCTTCGGTAATTCCAATGAGTACGCTTGAGAGAAATATAAACTGTTTTCGGGACAGCTTCTGCTGGCCCAGCAGTAAAAGCTGTTTTGTTTTTAAAAGTTGTTTTTTGAGCATTGTCCTGAATGGAATGGTGTGGAAATGCAAATATAAACCGCCAGCGCGGTTCTCTCTAGGATATAATGTTAATGTAATACCAATTTTGAAAGGCCTTTACATATGTGCCGATAAAACCACCAGCAGTTCAGCAATAAACTGATGCATTTTCATAAAGGACTCAAGGTGCCTGCGTAAAGAAGTTGCCAGATTTATTGGATAAAAACAGCTTCATCCATATGATGCTGCTTTTATAGATAGGTAAGGCCTAAAGATATTGGTGATATTGCCGGCCTTGAACATTCCAGCTAAATTTTAGAAGATGGGTTTTTTAATTTTTGAGCCTTTTTCAATATCGCCTGGAAAAATAGAAGAAAAATTATTTTTTTTATAAGCCTAAGAAGCAGGATTTAAAGCATTTGTGCTTTTTTATTTCATTTTTTTCAATATTATTTTTTTTTCATGAAAACCAGAAAGCAGTTTAAAGCGTAGATGACTTTATAACTTTAAAAAAAATGTAATTATGAAAACTAGAAATTTTTTAGCCTTGGCAGTCTTAGCATTGGGATTCGGATTTACGATGAACGCTCAGAAAACCGTGATGGTGGGAGGGGCAGCAATGTATCCAAATAAAAACATAATAGAAAATGCAGTCAACTCTAAGGACCACACCACACTTGTGGCGGCGGTAAAAGCTGCGGGACTGGTAGAGACGCTTCAGGGAAAAGGCCCTTTTACCGTATTTGCGCCGACAAATGAAGCCTTCGGCAAACTTCCTGCAGGAACAGTAGACAATTTACTGAAACCGGAAAACATGAAAATGCTGCAGACTATTCTGACCTACCATGTGGTTGCCGGAAAGATGAACAGTTCCGATATTGAAAAAGTTATAAAAGCAGGAAAAGGAAAAGCAGTGCTGAAAACAGTAAGCGGGGGTACGCTGACAGCCTGGATGGAGGGTAAGGATTTATATATCAGCGATGAGAACGGCAATAAGTCTAAAGTTAGCATAGCGGACGTAAACCAGTCAAACGGTGTAATCCATGTGGTTGATACTGTCCTGCTTCCAAAGATGTAATACTGTAAAGAGATTGTATGTGATAAGCCCCTTTTTTAAAGGGGCTTTTTTATGCTTTTCAGTGTTTGGATTTCCCGGCGGAAAGAAGTGAAGACCGGCAGGCTTTAAATGATGCCGCTTTTTTAATTTTATGCAGTTCTAAAGCCTGCGGCTGGAGATCATGTTTCTTATCGGAAAAGGTAGAAATCAAAAAAGACATATCAATTGAAATATTTTTATTTTATAATCCGACTGACTCGTTTTCCAGCAGGTATTCTTTCCTTATTTTCTGGTTCATTTTACTTAGCACCGATGTGAACAGATCATCGGACTCTTCAGGTCTGGTTTCTTTTAAGATTTTAGCTTTTACAAGAGAAAAATAGATATGTTCGGCCGGCAGCTCTTTTTCAATCTGACAAAGAATCTGCAACGCCTGCTGCGTTTTTCCAATTTTAGCCAGACAAAAGCAATAGTTCAGTCTTGCAATAGGAGACAGGTAGACCTGCTGCATGATTTCATGTAATTTCACAATATCAAGCCAGTCATTTTGTGTTAGCTCCGCAATGGAAATGTACCTGCTGATAATAACCGCTTCAAGATAAAAACGGTTTAAGGTTTTGGGCTTTTTAAGATAATGAAAGCCTAAAGCTATCAGTTCCGTATTCCATTTTTCGCGGTCCTGGCTGAAAAAAGAAATGAGCCTGCCATTGACAACCCGGGCTGCACTTCTTGCGGCATGAAAGCAGAAAAGAGCCATCAGACTGCCTGTGGAGCCATACTTATAGCGGCCGTATAAAAGTTTAGTCAGAGCCATTGCGTCCAGGCATAAATCTTCATTGAAAACCCCTTGGGCCTTTTCATCAAAACAGTCGTAGCCTATATTAAAAACAGCGTAAAATATTTCTTCTGCCCTGGCGATATCTTCCCTGACCGCTGCTATTGAATCCAGTTCGACAGTTTTGCCCTTAAATTGGGACTGGATGTTTTTCTTTGTCCTGTTAATGCTTTTGTAAACGGCTTCTTTACCCATCAAGGTGCAGCCGCTTATTTCAGATAGGCTTAACCCAAAAATATCTTTAAGAACAAAGAGTATTTTGGCTTGGCTGGAAATATTTTCTACAGCAGATATAAAGAGAACGGTCTGAAGCCGCAGGTCAGTTTGGCAGCTTTCCGCCGCAGAACCTTCAATATGTTCCGCAGAAAAACTGTTTTTTTCTTTGTCCTTTTTGATCTGGTTCAGAAGGTCATTTCGGGCAACGATGAAAAGCCAGTTTTCCATATTGTTCAGGATGGTATTCTGGCTGCGTATTTTTAAGGATTTTAATAAGGAATTATGAATGGCATCCTCAATTTCAGAAATATAATCTGCACCAAACTTATTTAATAACGCTGCAAACAGCTTTCCGTACAAGACCCGGTAATTCTTTTCTTCCCCGAAAAACATTTCATTGCCCATAATCTTCCATTTCCATTATCTGACGGATTTCGGTAGTGCCTCCGCAAAGATGCGTGGGACATTCCTTAGCCAGTTCGACAGCCGTTTTTAAATCCTCTGCCTGCAGTAAGTAATATCCCCCAATAATTTCTTTGGATTCCAGATGAGGCCCGTCTTTGATGATGCAGTCTTTCCCGCTGATCAAAACACTTTTTTCCTGCAGTCCGTCGCCTGAAATCAAATGTCCTGCCGCGGCTAATCTCTCTGCCCACCTCATATGCGCATCAGCCAGTTGCTGCATTTCTTTTGAAGAGAGCTCGTTTAGTTTTTCAATGTCTTCATGAAGTAATAATAGGAACTTTTTCATAATAAATTATTTTTAAAATTTCATTAAAGACATCTGGGTGTTCCGGTTTTGGACATTTATTTATTTTTTTTCAAAATAAAAAGCCATTTGGACCCTTGTGTGTGATGGATGTAGAATTCCAGCTGTTACTGGGCTGCATCTGAATTCAAAAAAACTAATAAAACTAAGGAGATTTTTTTAAATCTGCTTAGTTTTTATGCTTTAGTTATGAATCTGCTTTTAAAATTCTTTGAATCGGTAATCTCAAATAGGACGGGATGAATTCTTGCTTTTGGGCCGCTGAAAAAACAGCTTTAACTTTTTGCCGCAAAGTTGAGAGAAGCTTTCCGCTGTTCGGCTTGCAGCAGAGAAGAGTCTGCATTTAATGAATTAAACCCCATGTGAAGAGTTCAAAATTTAAAAAAGGGCATGTTTTATAAAAAACAATCCCTTTTTAATAGTTGTAAGCAATGCAATGGAAATCTGCAGTTTAGAAATTCTTTATGGCTGCCATAATATCCTTTCGCTGCTGCTGCAGCGAATATTGTTTGGTAAGGAAAAATGCGGCCTTGTTTTCCATGGCAAAATTCCTGTCCAAATCACTTGAAGATGTCGTATATATGATAACCGGTATATCCTTCAGGTCGGGATCCATTTTAATGTGCTGCAAGAAGGTACGCCCGTCCATTATGGGCATATTGAGGTCCAGAAAAATCAAATCCGGCTTTGTAAAGTTTTCAGATTTAAGTTTTTCAAAGGCATCTGCGCCATTTATGGCTTGCTGCAAAACAATTGAGGGATGGTCTTCGGCAAGCAGTTCAGCAAAGATTTCGCGGTCGTCTGGATCATCATCAATTAAAAAAATGGTCGTCATATGTGTAATAATGGAGTGTAAATATACTATTTTCCCTCCTAATTTTTTATCATCCCCCATTTTTTTCGTGCACTGCAGGCATAATAATAGTAAAAACAGTGCCTGAGCCTTCCTGCGATGCGGCAGTAATTTCACCATTATGGTTCTGCATGATCTTGCGGCACATGGCAAGGCCGATTCCGGTGCCTGAATACTGGTCGTTTCCATGCAGGCGCTGGAAGATATTGAAAATCTGTTCGGCGTACTGCTGTGAGAATCCAATGCCGTTATCGCGCACTTCTATTTTGATATAGGGAAGTTCCAGATCCAGTGCATGCAGCCTGAGTTGAGCTTCTGGAACAGGCTGTGCGTTAATGCTGATTTCGGGCCTGGTGCCGGGCTTGGTATATTTCAGGGCATTGGAGAGCAGATTGCCGAAAAGCTGTGACATCTGAAGCGGTATGGCCTGCACGAGGGGAAGCTGCCCGATGCTTACCTGGGCATTTTTCTGTTCGATGACCAGGTCAAAATCTGCCAATATTTCGCTGAGCACTGTATTGAGGTTTACCGGTACAAATTGATGTGAAATATGGGTGAGCTTTGAAAACTGCAGCACATCCTTAATGAGGTTCTCCATCCTTCTGGAAGAAGAGCTGATCTTGTCGATATAAGTATTTACCTTCTCGGGGTTCTTTCCCAGATTGTTCTGCAGCAGATCGGTAAAAACGCTGATCTTTCTTATGGGTTCCTGCAGGTCGTGGGAGGCGATATAGGCAAACTGCGAAAGCTCGCGGTTGTTGGCCTCCAGTTCGGCATTTTTAGTCTGCAGCTCGGCGGTCTGTTCCTTTACCTTGAAGGTAAGCTCCTGCTGGAGTTCCTTTTCTTTGGTCACGTCCTGCGCCGTGCCGCTGAGTGATTTTACCACACCATCCTTGCCGTACTGCACCTGGGCGTTGGCATGGATAATGCGCTGCTGTCCTGTTATTTTGTTTACAATCTGAAATTCATAATCATAAAATTGTTCGGCCGAACCGCTGAGGGCCTCTTCCAGGGCCGCGGCAACTTTATGCCTGTAGGGTTCGCTGATGCGCTGCAGGAACTCTTCCCGGTCTGCGGTGCCGGCGCTTAAACCGAGCCACTCCTTAAAACGGTCCGAACAGGTAATGGTTTTAGTTTCGGCGTCGAGCGTCCATGTGGAGAGTTCGGCCAGTTCAATAGCCCCTGCGAGCGCCATCCTTGTCTCTTCGAGTTTTTTGGTGGCGATGACCTGATCGGTAACGTCAATGGCAATGTCCATAACTCCGTAAATCGTGCCTTTGGAGTCGCGGATCGGGGTATAGGTAAACTCAAAGTAGTAGGTGCTGATTTTTCCGTCGAGCTTCAGGTCCGCCGGTACGGAATGGCCGTAATAGGTTTCGCCTGTACGGTAGACCTGCTGCAGGATATCCATAAAAGGCTGCCCCCTTAATTCGGGAACGGCTTCTTCCAAGGGCAGCCCTATCACGGAGCTGTCCTTGCCCCAGTATCCAATCATGATATCATTGGCAATTTCGATCTTCATATCCAGTCCTGTAAAGAGGCAGATCCCCACGGGGGACTGCTCGATCATCGAGGTGAGCTGGTTCTGGCTTTCAATAACGGCCTGGCGCACGGAAATTATTTCATCGATGTCCATGCAGAACCCGGCGTAGCCGCCGTACTGTCCGTCGGCATCATAAAAAGGGTCGCCGGCGGCGCGGCACCAGATCAGCTGCCCATTGTTTTTCCTTGCCCGGAAAAGCACATCAAAATGGCTTTTCTGCTCCAGGGCCTTAAGGTATGCTTCTTTGGTTTTTTTATAGTCCTGCTCGGCAATGACCCAGGTCCATTTTCCCTCCAGCAGTTCCTGGTAGGGCACCCCTGTGAAATCAATAAGGGTTTTGTTGAAATAGGTAAACATTCCCTGCGGATTGGAAAGCCATAACCCGGTAGGGGAGCTGTCGGTTACATTTGAAAAATGGCGGTCTGCCTCCCGCTTGTTCATCTCAAGTCGTGACTGTGCCTGCTCAAGGGCCAGACGGCTGTTTTCTTTTTCGGTGATGTCGGCGACCGTTCCGGAGAACATCGGTGCTTTTGCTTCGGAATTGACGATGCGTGCCGCTGATATGGCAATGTGGTGTATGCTGCCGTCGTCCCAAATAACCCTTGGGGCATAGTTAAAGGTGCCATTTTCCATGCCGCTTTTGATGGCGCCGGTTCTCAGATGCAGGTCATCGGGATGCACGTATTTGAGGAAATCCTTCCTGCCCAGGCCGGGTTTAAAATTCCCGGTGAGTATCCTGCTGAATTCAGCGGAATACTCCAGGGTATCAGCGGCATAATCCACGCTGAAAAGTCCCAGAGCCATGCTCTGTATGGTAAGATCGGTGAGCTGTCTTGATTTTTGAAGCTCTTGAGCCGCTTTGCGGTGCTGGGTGATATCCTGCAGAATGCCGTTAAAGCGGTAAGCGGTTTTAGTATTGTCAAACCATGCCTTTCCAAGGGCATGCACAATCCGCGGTATTTTGGTAATGGGGTGGATGATGGTATACTCAATATCGTATCGCCCGCCTGATTCGTATCGGAGGGCATAATTAATTGATTCAGTGACACGCTGACGGTCCTTCTCTGCGACTGCCCCCAGGGCATGTTCGAGTTTCACCTGCTGATCGGCTTTGAGCCCGAACCAGTCCTTGAGCCTTGCATTTGAAGAAAAGCTCCGTGTCCTTGGATCCAGGTCATAAGTCCCAAATTCGGCTGCGTTGATGGCAAATTCCAGCTCGTCGCTGCTTTGCTGCAGATGAAGTCTGCTGTTTACTTTTTCAGTGGTTTCATTGCAGATTACCAATACACCCTTGATCTGGCGGCGGTCGTCCCTTATCGGGCTATAGCTGAAAGTCCAGTATACGTCTTCCATTTTGCCGTTTCGGAATATTGGCAGCAGCAGGTCGTCGTACCAGATGCTTTCTCCCGTTGACAGCACTTTTTGAATCAGCGGATGGATAAAATCCCATATTTCAGGCCAGCAGTCCACGGCTTTCTGTCCCATGGCTTTGGGATGTCTGCCCTCATTTCCGAAACTGGGACGATAGGCATCATTGTAGAACTGTATCAGCTGATCACCCCACCAGAGAAACATCGGAAATTTTGAGCACACGATTGTGGCAATGGTGTTTTTGAGGTTCTCCGGCCAGTTGTCCGGAGTGCCCAAAGTATGGCTTTCCCAGTCAATTTTTTCAATTAGCTCGGCGGCTTCACCTCCATTTTGAAGAAAGTAAAAGTCTGAAGTATTTGGTTCTTGATTCAATTTTCTAGTTTTAGGAAGGGCTGCTGCATACAGGATAACAGTTTTGGTTTTTGTAAAAGTAAGCAATTTTATTTTTTGTTGCGGTTCCGATGGAACGGACTTCTTCATCCGGTATGCTGTTTCTGCCTAACAGCCAGCGTAAAAAAATAGTTTTTGTCATGCGTAAAATTAATTTTTCCGCTGTGGCAGCTTTTATACAATTTTTATGGAAAATTTTAAAATTGTCACTTTTAAGTCTTTAGTTTTTCAACTGCATTTGCGGCATAAAAATTTAGTTAAATAATGCCAAACACTACATCTGCATACTGTACTGGCATTTTAAGGTTTTGTCTGTGGGAAGCCGGAGCCGACTATTTTTTTTAACCATTTTTTTGGATGTGTTAATTTAGAATCCTGGCTGTTTTAAAAGCATTGATCCGCATCGCTTTTAAAGAGTGTCTGATGTCTTACTGCTTATTTATTTCTAAAAAAAACGCAGGGCGGATGCTGTTAGATTTTTTATCTTTGAAATATTCAATTTTTATTTAGGCCTTTAGCTGAAACTTTTAATAAAAATTGTGATGATTTCAACTAAATTAGAAGCCCTGTAATTTGGTTAAGCATGATGGGATACTATGGCGGAAAATATAAATAATACAGCGTTTATTGAAGCGGATTTAATCAGCGAGTTATCCCGCCTTGCCGAGCAGACCAAACAGCAGGCTAACAGTTCTTCAGTGCTGCTTTTTTGGGAAATTGGATTTAAAATTAATGAAACAATACTTGATAAAAAACTATCAGAAAACGCACGACAGATCGTGACTGCCTTGTCGTTGGAACTAACGGATAAATTCGGCAGCAATTTTGAAGAAAAAAATCTTCGGACAATGATGCGGTTTGCTGATGAGTTTGCAGACAAAGAAATTGTCGCGAGACTGTCCCGGCAATTAAGATGGTCCCACTTTTTAGCTATTCTGCCTATCAACAATACAGAGGCTAAACTCTTCTATGCCAATCAGATTAAGGACCTGCTGATGAGCGTCAATGATTTAGGAGAGCAGATAGCCGCGAAAACTTTTAAACGTACTGAAACAGGAAAATATTAACAGAACATCTCCATTTGATGGACAGTACTCTTTTAAAGAACCTCCTGGGATGTTTTTTTAAATATAGGAAATGTTTTTTTAGAAAAGACTTGTTACAGGAATACTTGGTTAGGTAAAAAAATGGAGAAGATTTAATTTAGTTTTACTTTTTATCATCAAAATCAAATCGCCGGCATATAGAATTGCAGTATCTCATTATCAGTCTCTGATTGCTTTTATAAAAAATAGAGTATTTTGATGTAAATTTTTATTGCAGCCAATAAAAACCTCTGCAGACTGCTATTGCAGAGGTTTTGTACTTTATAAATCCTCTCTCTGATTGATTATGGATTGCCTTCACCGCCGCTTGAGCCATAAATCTGCCCAGTTGCATAGCTGGCATCTTCAGCGGCGAGCTGTACATAAATGGAAGCCAGTTCGGCCGGCTGTCCTGGTCTCCCCAAAGGAGTTTGGGATCCAAATTCTTTGAGTTTTTCCATACTGGCACCTCCGCTTACCTGCAATGCAGTCCACACTGGTCCTGGGGCTACACCGTTCACTCTGATTCCTTTTGGTGCCAGCTGTCTGGCCAGTGATTTGATGTAATTTGTAGTGGCGGCTTTTGTCTGGGCATAATCGTATAAATCTTCGGTGGGAGCATAGGCCTGCACAGAACTTGTTCCGATGATGGATGATCCCGGTTTCAGGTAAGGCAGCGCCGCTTTGATAATCCAGAAAGGAGCATAAATATTGGTTTTCATGGTCCAGTCAAATTCTTCTGAGGAAATATCTAAAATGGATTGGTGAGCCTGCTGTCTTGCCGCGTTGTTGACTACTATATCTAATCCGCCAAGGGCTTGGGCTGCCTGATCGACAAGAGATCTGCAGAACGTCTCATCGCGGAGATCCCCGGGAATGGCAGCAGCCTTTCTTCCTGCGGCTTCAATGAGCTGGATCACTTCCTTTGCATCTTCCTCTTCGGTAGGGTAATAGTTTATGGCAACATCAGCTCCTTCTCTTGCATAAGCAATTGCGGCGGCTCTTCCCAAACCGGAATCGCCTCCTGTAATGAGGGCCTTACGGCCTTTTAATCGTCCTGTGCCTTTGTAGCTTTCTTCACCATGATCCGGTCTCGGATCCATTTTACTGACAAGACCCGGCCATGGCTGCGACTGCTCATTGAAGGGCGGTACTGCATATTTGGTGACAGGGTCTTGCATTTCAGCAGCATGGCTGTTTTGCTGTGCGGCTGGATTTAAGGTGTTTTCGCTGTGCAGCGCGCTTTCTCCAAGTGCAGGTGCCACACCGGTCTGCTCAGCATTCTGCGGTATATTGTTTTTGCTTTCCATAATCATTTACTTTTTGCATTTTTAAAAATCATCTTCTTTTTTCCTAAAAAAAATGGAATCAAATTTAAAAAACGAACCAGCCTTCATTATTATAAGATTACAGCAATTTTTTGCAAGATATAGAGTATCGAATGGTAATCTGCTGTTTTCAGCTGTGCATTGCGATCAGCCGCTTCTTGGGAAGCTCAAAATTTAGATGGTCCTCTTTTACAGCGTTTTGTGTTTTTTGTCCCGCTTTTTAATTCTCTATCCGGGCAGCTTGGGCCACCATTCGAAACAGAGGTTCGTATTTTCTCAGCTGGTGATCCAGATTCTGGTGCGCAGCAGCAGGGCCGATGCTGCCCTGCAGGCAGTATAACTTGCCCCCACTTGCCGCCATAAACTGGAGCATGCGCACCTTCATGTTTTTTTGGGGCTCGTCCAAAATTTCCTCTATTTCCGCCATTATGCCCGGCATATCATCGATGGTAACCGGCTCTGTGCGGATCAGCCTGCTTTGCGGGGGTATCATTTCCTGCATGGATTTTTCATTAAGTGCAAGGTTTTGGTATTCTTGGGGCAGATCATGAATTACGATCAGTATCTTTTCATTTCCTTTTCCCTCACAGCTGGTAAACTGCTGCACGGCTGCGGGCATTTGGGCTTCCTGCGCCTCCCAGCTTTTGGGTATCGGCAGCACAACCACGCTTTGGTCTGCTTTGGGATGGCCCTTTGTGGAGAATTTTACCGTATGGCCGTCGATTATTTCCTGATGGGGCGCGTCATGGTAGGCAAAGGCGAGCAGGCCTTTGGGAAGAGCGGCAGCCGGGCTGAACCCTATTTTGTCTTTGACGGCCTGAAGAAATTTGGCCGTATATTCTTTCTTTTCAATAGGGTGCTGCAGCTGCTGGTTTATCAGGGAGTCAATGTGTTTTTGAAAGCTGCTGAACTGCGGATCAGCGAGCTGCTGCCGCAGAAAGAGTTCCGCATTTTTCTCTGCCCTTCCAAATACCGCCTGAGCCTTTTGCTGAAGGTCGGCCGCTTCTTTTGCAAAGGCAGGGAATTGGCTGGCGGCCTTTTTCAGGGCGGCACTCTGTCCTTTCAAAAAAGCATAGGTTTCCATGGCAAGAAGCACTTTAGGATCATGGTGCTGCTGCGGATAACACCCCCAGACAGCCAGTGCACAAAAAAGGAGCAATAGGGTTCTCATAGTCTGCAGTTCTAATTTAAAACCAAAATAATACAGATAGGCAAGGATGAAAAATCCTATAAAAACGCAAAAATAATCTTCACGGCAGCATTGTTCTTATATAATTCCAAAATAGAGTTGTAAAATTTCCACATCTGGAGGCCAGCATCCATTTGCCGCAGAAAATCGCCGTACCTTTAAGGCGGCTTTATAGGTGATTTATCTTTTTTTGCCTGCCGCGCCAAACCGCATCGGGCTAAAAACCGTATTTAACTGCAGCCGAGGAGCTTAAAAATGTATGTGCCATGTTATATAGAAATATTCTGCTTATCGATGATGACCGTGAAGATGCCGAGCTGTTTATGGAAGCGGTAGACCAGCTCAATAAAAACATACTGCTGCGATGGGAGAGCAGTCCGCAGACTGCCTTGGAAGAACTCAGGGGGTCTGATAAGCTGCCCGAACTGATTTTTCTAGATTATAATATGCCCAGAATCAATGGGCTGGAGCTGCTGGTCTCTTTAAAAAATGACGCAAGGCTGAAGGATATTCCTGTAGTGATGATCTCGACCCCCTCAGCGGATTTCATGAAGAGCAAAATCGGGCAGCATAACATCCTTGCCTATATCAGCAAGCCCAACAGTTTTGGCGAGCTTCTTTCCCAGCTGGATTCGCTTTTGCAGCCATAGACATTTTGATGTTTCGAGCAAGAAAAAAAATAGAAAGCCTCAACAGATTTTACCTGAAGTTCAGCGGGCGGATTGGTACAATATAAATAAAGCAGAGGTGCTTTTTACAATGCTGATCCCGGAGTAAGGCTTAGGCGCCAGTATTCCACAATGTTTTTTATCATGGCTTGATAGACTGAGAAGTCTTCTTCTTTCCTAAAGTATCCCTGTACTTGGCAGCGGTACGCCCTGAGCACATTTTCTGGGTTTTTCGAGGTGGAAAGAAAGATGTAAGGAGTACATTTCTCGCGGATTTCCGTCAGGGCAAGTATCTGTTCGCGGAGTTCAAAGCCATTAATCTTGGGCATATTGATATCTGACAAAATAAGGAAAGGCCTCACCTTCGAATTGGAAAGGTAAGAAAAGGCATCCATTGGGTCTTCAATGAATTTTATTTTGTTGGGATAGTCCAGGCTTTCAAAAATATCCTTAAGGAAGAGCCTGTCATCCTCGTCATCTTCGATTATTATTATTATTTCTCCGTTACTTCTCATGTCTTAAAGATGCGCTTTAAATTAAGTAATTTAGCTTTGTCCAGTTTTGATTTTCCATTGTGAGGGCTAAACGTTTTTAAGATTCTGCCTTCCTAAAATTAAATCATTTCCTTATTTTTTTCTTACAGTAAATTTTATTTTTCTTACTAAATTAACATGTACGGTAAAATGCTGCTTGTCTTTTTTTTAACAGTACCCGGTGCTGCGGCTGCGGTCTTAATTGCTATATTTGATAGGAGAATTACAACTACCCTAACATACAGATCTTTCACAATGGAAAAAGCAATACAATTAAAGGTGAGAAAAGATTTGGACCCGCACCAGCAGCTCACCGTGATCAAGCTCAAAGGGAGCCTGATTTCGAAAGGCTATACCGAGATCATCCATATCCTGGACCAGGACGAGGAGTATCATCTCAATACCTTTGAAACGGATCTGGAGAAGCGCGGTGAAGCCCGGCAGTATATAACGGCCTTTATCGATCAGGAAAACCTTGCCGATGCGATTACCTTAAAGTAATGCGGCTTTGGCAGGCATTGGAATCCAGAGCCCGCCGTCCGGGAGGACGGCGGGCTTTCGGGCTTTGATTTCACTGCATAAAAAAAGCCGATATGCTTATCGGCTTATAATTTTGGGTTTTCTTTTTTTCATGCGCTCCTTTATCTGATACAAGTTTTGGCTCAGCAGCTGCAGGATCTGTCTGTGATGTCTGGAGGGCTTGTTTTTCATTCCCCTGCACTGCAGGATTTCCATACGGCTGAGTGAAATTTCGATGGTTTCTACGGAATTCTCGCAGACCTTTGCCGAGAGTATCAGCGAATCTTTTCTAACATAATACTCATTGGTGAACACGCAATGCCCCAAGTCGTCGCCCTCGGCCATAAAATCTTTTACTTCTTCAATAACGGAAATGCTGAGCTGCCCATCGCGGAACGACAGCCCGAAAAAGCGCTTTTTGTCGCTTGCATATCTTTTCTGCGCCTTTTCGATTTCAAGGCGCAGGTCGCGGAGTTTTTTCTTGCGAAGCAAGTCCCTTTTCTTTTTTACTAAATGGTCGTGCGCTTCACTGAGGTTATCGGGGCATACATAGAGCGCACACGAAAGGTCTTTTTTGAAATACCGCAGCAGTTCGAGATAATCCTCCCAAACGGGGACATCTGAAATTTTGTAATGGTTTCGGATGACGGTTTTGACCGCCTGCCAGTTGCGGCGGATGTTCTGCCGTGATGCGCACAGGTAATACTGCAACAGGTTCAGCTGTTTTGCCTTTAGCAGGGTCTCGGCGATGGGGTCGCTTAGAAGCGATGAAAACAATAAGTGCGGTGCAATGTCATATACCGAAGTCTTGAATCCGTTGCGTTTTAAAATCGGAAGCACTTTCATCTGCGGATAGACCTTGAAAGGATTGATATAGAATCGGGCGTTGCGGACGAAGTCCTTTGGCTTTATTTCAAGCGGGGAATAGAATTTCCAAGCATCAAGGCTACTGGAAAACACATTGGTGCTGAGCGCAAGGGTGCGCACTTCCCCTTTGGGGTTTATCCAATGCTGCATGACTTCCTTATGGAAATAGCAGGGCAGGAAATTCTTTTTCATGTGTTTATGAGATATGACCATGCGCACCACCTGATACCCTGCACATTGCTGCACTACGGCAAAATATTCGCTTTCTTTGAAATGCACCTGATTATAAGGCATCATTTTGAGTCTGCCTGCACAGGCAGGGCAGGAAGTGAACTTGGCGCAGGTGGTTGGACAGGAGGGTTTCCAAACGTGGGCGCAGTCCAGGCAGTAGAACCTGCTGCGGGACAACACACCCCATTTGAGAAAAATAGTCTGCTCTGCCCAAGTAAATACCTCTTCTCTGATAGGCGCAAGAGAGGCGCTCAGCGCCGTCAGCTGCTTTTCGATGATGGTTTTGGGTGTCATAGGTCAAAGAGTTTCAGAGTGGTCTGCACCGCAGGTTTTACGTCTTTTTTTACGGTTGGAACAGGTTCGCTTTTGACTGGCGCAGCAGGGATTTCGGGCTGCGTAAAAAGGTCGGACGGTGCAGGGGTCTGCACCACGGCTCTGCACGCAATCGATGCAGGCTTGCCGATAGAATCATCGGTGTAGTACTTTACTGCCATGTCGAAGATTTCCTGATTGTCAAAGGCGCACAAGCCTGTTTTTTTGACCTCGCCGAAGATATAATGGATGCAGCTTTCCAAGTTTTTGGAAGCTTTGGCATAGTTTGTCTCAAAGGCGGCATCGCCCTGCGCCAAAGTGCTGAGGTATTTCTCTATGGCATTTTTAAAATTTTCAGAAGCTTTCATAAGAATAGATTTAAGGTTGAAAATTTCTATTCAAAGAGCCTAGAATAGAGCTCATAACAATATTCCTCGAAGCAGAGCCAGCAGACAAAGGTGTAATGCGGTGCCCCAAATCGGTTTTCGATCGGCTCGCCGACAGCTTCTTCCAATTCAGTACGTATATTTTCAAGGTCATCGATATGTTCGATGTAAAACGCTTTGCAGTCCGTGTGGTAGATAAATTCTGAAATCATGCCGCTCACGCATCCTCCCTGCTGCAAATCAAGGAAAAAGGATTTGAGCTTTTCCCTGCGTTTTCCGCTGTAGGAAGTAATGCTTTTTAGGATAATTTCATTAAAGGCATCGCTTACACGGTACCCACTGTAATTTGATCTTTCTAAGGCTTTCATACTATTTCATTTAGGCGTGTATAAAAATTTAATGGAGATAACAATTAGAAGGGCAGGTCGTCAGGCTCTTCGTTTTTATTGTCCTTTTCAGCCGCGGGTACTGCTTTTGTGCTCTGCGTCTGTGGGAATACAAGGATTTTAATATCCGAGGTGTGAAAGGTCAAAGCGCCGTGCGCACGGGCGTCATTTCCGATATAGACATTCAGTCCGATGCGTCCGAAGAGCTGGACGAGAGTACCTTTTTTAAGCCACTGCACCAGTCCCGACCTGAGCCAGTAAGAACAGTCGATATAGGTTACAATCTTTTTGACCTCTGTGCTTCCTTTGGGTTTATAGCTGTCGTTGACCGCTATGGAGAAGTTTACGACCTCACGGTTTTCTTTTACTTTGAAAACGGAGGCATCTTTTACAATTCGTCCTGTGATTTCCATGACAATAAAGTTTTAGTGAATACTCTTTTAAGTTTTCTTTTCCCCTGCTTCCCAAATGAAATTTTTCAAAAGAAAAAACGGGAAAAAAGAAAGCAGAAGAAAAGTGTCCGGATACCGAACCGGAGTGCTATAAGTCCCGAAGGGCGGCCAGGGGCCGTTATGCGCATGCAGGTGAGGGCGGGCACTACTTTGGCTGCCCTTTTAACCCGTTTTGAATTGAAAATTAACCTCTCTTTTTTCTGTTTTTGAGATCCGCCTGAGAATAGCTATCTTAGCGGTGAAGAAGAAAAAACAAACAGCAGCAGACCCCTAAAAACAATATGGGACCAGACCAGTATATCAGACTCTCACAGCTCACCGGCCAGATCCAGGATACGATCCATTCCCGCTTTAAGGGACAGACGTACTGGGTAGTGGCTGATATCACCAACCATTCCTTCAAGGCAGATAAAAAGATCCATTATTTTGAACTGGTGGAGAAATCAGAGAAAGGCAGTGTGATCACTGCTAAAATAATGGGCAAGAGCTGGGGAGCAGGAGCGCTGAAGATCCTTGATTTTGAAATCATCACCGGACAGCGTTTTACCAACAACCTTCATGTTCTTGTTCAGGTGAGCGTGGATTTCCATCCGCTGTACGGTCTCTCGGTAAACCTTCTGGATATCGACAGCAATTTCATGCTCGGCATCCTGGAACAGCAGCGCAACGCTACCCTTACAAGGCTTGTAAGGGAAAATGATTTTATACACAAAGAAGGCGAGGGATACTCCACGCTGAACAGCCGTCTTAAATTTGCGGCAGTAATCCAGAGGGTTGCGGTGATTTCCTCAAGCAGTTCTGCCGGGAATGAGGATTTCCGCCATACGATGCAGCATAATGATTTTGGCTATGTTTTTCAGATTGATGACTATCATACCGTTGTGCAGGGGGACAATAACGCCAAGCTGTTCCTAAATAAACTCATAGAAGTCTATAATACCGGAATTCCTTATGATGCCGTTGTCATTACAAGGGGAGGCGGATCGCAGTCTGATTTTCTGATTTTCGACAACTACAATATCGGAAGGGCTGTCGCAAAATTCCCGATCCCTGTGATAACCGGCATCGGACACCAGAAAAATGTCAGCATTACCGATCTGATGGCCCATACCCATACCAAAACCCCAACCAAGGCGGCGGAGTTCATCATAGCGCACAACCGCAGTTTCGAGCAGCACATACTCTCGCTGCAAAGGACCATAGCCATCAAATCCCAGCAGCTTTTCCTCGGGCATTACAAGGAACTCAGCGAGATCAAAAATCTGGTCAGCCATAATGCAAGGGAACTGATTGCCGCGAAGAAAGAAGGGCTTATGCTGCAAAAGCAGCATATTTCGCAGGCTAGCCGAAACCTGCTGGCAGAAAAAAAGCAGCATCTTCTGCTGGCTGCGCAAAAAGCACTGCAAAGGCCGCAGAGCATCATCCAGCAGGAAAACAGCAATCTTCAGCATTTAAAAGCGAACCTGAAGATCTTTACCAGCCAGTACCTGCGAAGCCGCAGACTCCAATTGGAGGACCACCATAAAACTATAAAGCTGCTCTCCCCGCAGAATGTGCTCAGCAGAGGATATGCCGTGATCCGAAAAAACAATAAAATTGTAAACGGAGCAGGGAGCATAAAGGAAGGCGAAGAGATTGAAATAGTAACAAAAGATGCCGTACTGAAAAGTACGGTCAACGAAAAAATAGAATATGATGGAAAACACACTGACTTATGAGGCTGCAGCCAAAGAGCTGGCCCTGATCGCCAAAGAGATGGAAGACGAAACCATCTCTGTGGATGAACTGGCTGCCAAAGTAAAAAGGGCATCTGAACTGATAGAGTTCTGCCAGGCAAAACTAAAATCGACCGAAACTGAAGTGGCTAAAATTATCAGCGGCATGGAGAACAGCAAGGAGTAAAACAGGATGATGCACACTAAAATACAGCTTTGCAGCGTTATAGTTTAAGGTACATTCAGATAACACCGCATGCATGCCTTTTATGAAAAAGTTTCAGGTACTGCCTATTATACGCCGATACAAGACAAAGCCCATTGCTGTTTGAAACAATGGGCTTTTGTATAAAAAATGATTTAAGTACCGATACGGCAATACCGCTCTGATGAGCCGGTTTTTACCATTCTTCCTTTTTACTGTCTGTATTTTAATCATTAAAAATACGGCTATCCTCACTGTCAGCAAAGCCGTTCTGCTGCTCCTGGTCTGCAAAGGGATCCGGTGCATTTTTTAAGTTTTCCTGGATATCCAGAAGTTCGGCAGGGGAAGAACCCTCAGGTTCAGCATCTGATGCGGCAGTTAGGAAACGAAACGAAAAGTCAATGGGTTTCTCTTTTCCCATTTCAAAAAAATGCACCGTGTACTGGTTTTTCTCCCTGTCCACAGCAAGCACTTTTCCTTTGTTCCAGACAGGATGCATTACAATATCTCCCTCATTGAACGCGGTATCTTCACTGTTTTGAGCCGCAGCTGCCGATGACTGCGCCGCCTGAAGGATTTCTGCTGACAGTTTCCCTTTACGCACATAAAATTCTTCCTTGATTTCAAAGAGGAACCTTGACGGGTACTTGCTCAGTCCTGTGGTAAAATTAAAGCCTTCCGAGTCGGTCATATAAAACCTTTTCTCAGCGCGGGTGACTGCCACATACATCAGCCTTCTTTCCTCCTCGATTGCCCGTTTTCTTCTTTCTTTTATGGAAAGGGCGCTTGGCAGTACCCCTTCGGTAAAACCGCAGAGAAACACATAGGGAAATTCAAGCCCTTTGGAGATGTGGATGGTCATCAGGCGTACCTTATCCTGATTTTCAGTGTCTTTGTCCAGATCGGTATAGAGTGCAATTTCCTGCAGGTATTCGGCAATATTTACAGGGCCGTTGTTTTCTTTTTCCAAAAGCAGCATGGAGCTTACGAGCTCTTTTATATTTTCCAATCTGTCCTCATCACCGTCCTTACGGTAGAGTTCTGACAGTCCGCTTTTATCGAGTATTATCTTAACCAGATCGGAAATGGAATTTGTCTGGGCATCTGTTTTCAGCTCTTCAACCAGAGCCAGAAAATCTACAGCCCCTTTTTTATTGAGCTCTTTATCCTCAATATTATTTTGCAGCGCCTGCAGCAGGGACAGGTTCTGTTCGCCTGCCAGAAGGCTGAGCCTTTCGAGAAACTTTTTCCCCAGTCCTCGGGAAGGGTGGTTGTGCATGCGCAGAAAAGAGAAATTATCGCCCTGCACGATAAGCCTTAAAAAGGAAAGCACATCTTTGATTTCCTTGCGTTCAAAAAAACGTACGCCGCCAAATATGGCATAGGGAATGTTTTCTTTG
Source organism: Flavobacterium notoginsengisoli (assembly GCF_014207905.1). GTDB lineage: Bacteria > Bacteroidota > Bacteroidia > Flavobacteriales > Flavobacteriaceae > Flavobacterium > Flavobacterium notoginsengisoli_A. Next base: position 499,763 of record NZ_JACHLB010000002.1, read on the forward strand.
ATCAGTGCCTGTTCAATATTTCGGGAAAGATGATTGGAACGGTATAGGATAGTGATATCAGAATAGGCGGCATTTTGGGTCTTCAGGATTTCCTTGATTTCGGAAGCCACCCAGAAGGTTTCCTCAAAATCATTTTTTCCATGGAAATGCACCACTTCAACCCCCTCGGGATTATCCGTGACCATATCCTTGTCCACCCTTACCTTGTTGTTTTTGATAATATGGTTGCCGACTTTCAGGATGTTTGGCGTAGAGCGGTAGTTCTGGTTCATGATAATGGTTTCCGTATCCGGGAACATCCTGTCGAATTCCACCAGGTATTCGGGTTTCGCGCCGCGCCACTCATAGATCGTCTGGTCGGGATCCCCTACCAGAAACAGGTTCTGGTGCACACGCGAGAGCATTTCCACCAGATGGAACTGGCTGTCGGAGCTGTCCTGCGCCTCATCGACCTGTATGTAATGCAGCATTTGCTGCCATTTGAAAAGCACATCAGGATTGCTGTCGAGTATGAAAGCCGTAAAATGGATCAGATCATCGAAATCCAGCGCATAATTGCGTTTCTGCTTGTCGAGGTATTTCTGATACACGCGGCTGGAGAGCGATTCCTTCTCATCGGGCTCAAAGCTTTTATTCTCGAGCATATATCCCAGATAATCGGAGGTACTTTTCTGTTTGGAGATAAAGCGGAGCACCTGTTTGAAAGTGAGGTTTTTGGAATTGATATCCAGTTCGTTGAACACCTCCCTTAAAATGGTTTTCTGGTCTTCGGCATCCAGTATGATAAAATTTTTCGGGTAATGGATTTTGTTGATTTCCTCACGCAGAAAACGCACGCAGAAACCGTGATAGGTTGTGATGAAGCTGACATCAAAAAGGTCGCCAATGAGCGCCTTGACGCGTCTTTTCATTTCCTGCGCCGCTTTATTGGTAAAGGTCACGCAGAGGATATTGGAAGAATTGATTCCCAGCCTGTCCACAATGTAGGCAAAGCGGGAGGTAAGGGCCTTTGTTTTTCCTGAGCCGGCTCCTGCAATAACGCGCACATAGCCTTCCGTGGTCTTCACGGCTTGGAGCTGGCTGGGATTAAGGTTCTCTAGTATTGGATCGTTCATTTTTAAAACGGAATGTTTTTGATCTCTATTTATTTTTTAAAGCAGAGGGGCAGATCAAAGAGTCTGCAGCACAAATTTATGCAATTAACTCAAAAGAAAGGTGAGAAGTAATTGTTATATTCAGGATGCTTTACCTATCCTTCAATGCGGTAAGCGGTTATCTTAAAATAAAATCCTGAAGAGCATCATTTGACTGCTTAATCAAAAAAATGCCCTTCAGGATCTTTTCCATCTTCTTGTTTTTACTTTTTATAAAGCAATGATTAATAGGGATGCCGATACGTTTTTTGCAACTTAAAGCTGTGATAGTTTTGAAGGGTCTGTTGCCTCTTCAATGCTTTTTCCTTCCTGATTGTGATGTTCACTATTCTCCTTTTCATCATGCCAGGGACCGTCTTTCAAACGGACGGTTTCTGAGGCGCTTTCTCTGGAAGGAGGTGTTTCATTCAAGTGCCCGGTTACTTCTTCCTCAGTAGTGCCTGCTGCCCTTACTGCATCTTTTAATATCTCTTCAGGCACATTTAACTTTTCAGCCCATTGCTGGATTTCAGCCTGCTGTGAAATATCAATATGAGCGTTCTGCTCTTGTCCGTTATTATGTAGATTTTCCATGATTTTTAAAATTTAATAGTTAATTCCAAAGTTAACATGACAGAAAAATAAAGCTGTTATATTTTAAGCCCCTATTATTATAGGATTGCTATGGTTTTCAGTTGGTTAGAAAGGAGTCGTTATTTTATATTTACCTGACCTGACGAAAGGTAAGGTTGATCCTAGGCAGTACGGGACGGGCTGTCTTAGGCACCTGGTGCTCCCAGTAGGTATTGGTGCTGCCTGCCATGAGAAGAAAGGTTCCGTGGTGCAGCGGAATCTCGATTGGCGCCATATCTTTGAGCATTTTATGGCGCAGACGGAACAAACGCGTTTCTCCGAAAGTCACAGAAGCGATGTTCATATTCTTATTGCTCGATGAGGTCTTGTCGCTGTGCCATCCTACACCATCGGTGCCATCTCTGTACAAATTGAGCAGTACGCCGTTAAAGTTTATGCGGGTTTCCTTTTCCACGCGCTCCCTGATCTGGAGCAGTTCCAAAGGCCAATCCGGATTGGATTTTCGCTCCGGCCTGCTGCTGTCCCCGTACCAGGAGATCATGCGGGGGGCTGTAACCACTTTGTCATACATGGGCATTTCATATTCCCTCCACCGTGTGCCGTGGTATAAAACATTGTAGTAATGATCAGATTCAGCTTTGCTGAAAAAATTATCAATCAACAGCAGGTCGGCATCAGGGACGTCAAATATTCTCCTGCCGCCATTGCCTGATGAAAAAATTTCGGTGTCATTAAAAAGCATCATGTTCTTTATTTTTTTAGTTCATACTCAGTGCAGGCCTAAAGCCGAAAGAAGCCTGTTAATTGCTCATTTTAAGCCTTGGAATATTGATTTCATGTTCCTGCGGATAGGGAGCGCGATGGGTCATGCTCACATCTTCGCGTATTCTCTGCTGCGCCCTGTATTTCCAGTCGTTCTCCTGTTCATAGCGCGGATCCGGTATAAAGGGCATTTTAGCCATCTTGGTAACCGTTATGGTGGGGAAATGGTAATCCACTTCCACACTGCCCAGCAGCAGGTAGCACCCTCCTCCCTGAAAAGGATATAGAGCCAGGCTGTCGGTAAAATGCGCCGTATCAAAAAGCTGCCCTTCAGCATCAATCCAGGTTCCGAAATACATGGCGCCCATCTTTGTGGGCACATGCTTTCGCGAGATCAGATAGGCCAGCATTCGCACCTGTTTTTTATGATGGTCCAAAAGGTCTTTTGCCATGACACTGCCCCTGAAAGGAGTCTGAAGCAGGTCAAAGGGGGAACAGGAGACCGGAAAGCCCAGCAGTTCAATCTCATCAAAGGCATCTTCAAAAGCAGAACGTTCCAGCTGGGGAAGAACAAATTCCTTTACAGGCTCATGAAGCAGCATCGGTGCGCGGTTCTCGGGCTTGAAGTTTACCAGAATTAGACGGGCAATGACCAGCAGCTGGTTTTTTGTTTTCCCGGTGAACCTGAATGCGCCGATGAAAATCAGAATCTGTATGGCTTCAATTCCAATGGGTATGCGGTTGATAAAATCTTCCAATGACTTGTAAAGCCCGTTTTTTTCCCGTTCCTGCTGGATCAAAACAGCTGTTTTGGATTCAAGGCTCTGCAGGTGCATGAACCCCAGATAGACATCAGAACCATACAAAGTGGTTTCCAACTCGCTTTTGTTCACGCAGGGATTGTGCACTGCCGCCCCTGACATCTTCGCTTCGTGGACATACACTTCGGTGCGGTAGAAACCACCCTGATTGTTGATTACCGCCACCATAAATTCGATTGGATAATGCACTTTCAGATACAGGCTCTGGTAGGTTTCCACGGCATAGGAGGCTGAGTGCGCCTTGCAGAAAGAATAGCCTGCAAAGGACTCGATCTGGCGGTATATTTCCTGGCTGAGCGCCAAGGGGTGCCCCTGGGCCGCGCAGGATGCAAAAAAATTGTCTTTTACTTTCTGCAATGCGGCTTTGGAGCGTCCTTTTCCAGACATGGCACGGCGCAGGATATCCCCGTCGGCGGCCGGAAGCCCGCCGTAATGCAGGGCAATTTTAATGACATCTTCCTGATATACCATAATGCCGTAGGTTTCCCCGAGCTGCTCTTCGAACACCGGATGGAAATATTCAAACCTGTCGGGATGATTGTGCCTGAAGATATATTCCTTCATCATTCCCGACTGCGCCACACCGGGACGGATAATGGAGGAGGCAGCCACAAGGGTTTTATAATTGTCGCATTTCAGGCGCCGCAGCAGCCCTCTCATGGCAGGGCTCTCGATATAAAAACAGCCTATGGTTTTTCCCATTGAAAGAAAGCTGTTGCAGCTGGCTTCATCTTTTGAAATCGTGGTGTCACGAATATTGAGCCTTATGCCGCGATTTTTCTCAATCAGTTTTACGCTGTCGTCAATATGTCCGATGCCGCGCTGGCTCAGGATATCAAACTTTTCAAGGCCGATATCTTCGGCCGTATGCATATCAAAAAGCACTATTGGAAATCCCTTGGGAGGCATCTCCAGTACGGAATAATTGGTGATGGGCTCTTCGGAAATCAGGATCCCGCAGGAGTGCATGCTTCTCTGGTTGGGGTATTTCTCCAGCATCATTCCATAGTGCTGCACCTCTCGGACCACTTCATTTGTCGGATGCAGCGTCATCGGGTTTTTGGCCAAGGCATCGAGCTCTTCCTTTGGAAGCCCGAAAACCTTGCCGACCTCACGGAAGATAGATCGGTATTTGAACTCCACATTGGTGCCGCAGAAAGCCACATGCTCATAGCCATAGCGGGAAAAGATGTATTCGAGGATCACGTCGCGTTCCTTCCAGCTCCAGTCGATATCAAAATCGGGAGGGCTTTTTCGGTTCAGGTTCAGAAAACGCTCAAAATACAGATCCAGCTCCAGAGGGCAGATATCGGTAATGCCTAGACAGTAGGCGATGATGCTGTTGGCGCCGCTTCCTCTCCCAATATGCAGAAACCCCTGAGAGTTGCTGAAACGGATGATATCCCATGTGATTAAGAAATAGCCGCTGAATTCCAGCTGGTCAATCACCTTGAGCTCGCGGAACATCCTTAATTTTGCTTCTGCATTATTTTTTCCATAGCGCCATTCCAGCCCCTGCTGGGCAAGGGTTGTGAGCAGCTGCAAGTCGTCTTTTTTATTGTTGGTGTAGTATTTCTTGTTTTTCGGCGTTTTGAAATCAAACTCAAAATTGCACTGCTCAATAATCATTTCCGTATTGGAAATAATCTGCGGATATCCTTCGTAACATTTAAGGACCCTGCCGGGATCCACCATAACCTCCGTCTGCCTGCAATAGTCTGTAGCAGAAAGGCGCGAAAGGATCACATTCAGGTCAACAGCCCTCAGTATCTTATGGAGCTTGTATTCCGTTTTGGTGCGGAAGGTTACCGGCTGGAGCACGACCATCTTGTCTGTTTTGGTCTTCCAGTCACTGAGAATCAGCATAGGGGTCTGTTCGGGGCGCAGGCCGATGAATTCATGTCCCTTTAGAACGGCGGGCACATTCTCCAAGGGATAAACCACAAAAACATTTTCAAAGTCCGGAGCCGACAAAGGAAGCGGGGTATTCTCAAAATTATGATGGGTCAGAAAACGGTTCATCTCAGCAAGACCTGCTGCATTTTTCGCCAGTCCGATATAGCGCAGTTCATGCTGTGAGCGGAATTCGATCCCCACAATAGGCTTAATGCCAGCTTTCTGGCATTGTTTTATAAAATCATAGATATCTGTTACTGTATTGATGTCAGTCAATGCCATAGCTTTGACATCTAGGGCAGCAGCCTTGGATATCAGATCCTCAAGCGGTATGGTGCCATAACGCAGGGAGTGGAAGGAATGGCAGTTGAGATACATGATTTATTTTTTGCGTTTTAAGATTTCATTTTTGGTATTGGGTTTGAAGGAAGCGCCGGCGCATCGCATCACCGCATCAAAGCCGTAACGGTTTTTCATCCGGTCCATAGCCTGATAGAGCGCCAGCATTTCCTGGGTATCGTTAAAAAGGTCGATCTGATAGGTCCCCCGCACCAGTCCGCTGAAACGCACCCCAATCAGGCGCAGGCGCATCCGGCGCTGGTAGAGCCTGCCAAAAAGATCCATTGCGGTCTGGGTCAGGATATGATCTGCTGAGGTATACTGCACCCTGCACTGCTTTGTTTCTGTATCAAAGTTGGCATACCGGATCTTGACCGTAACCGTTGAGGTCAGCCACTGCTCGGAGCGCAGCTGATAGGAAAGCTTCTCGACCATCCCAAGGATAACCCTTCCCAGTTTATCTATATCGATTGTATCCTGAGAAAAAGTGTGTTCTGTGGAAATCGACTTTCTTTCCGTGTAGGGCTCCACGGGATTGTTGTCAATGCCGTTTGCTTTTTTCCATAGTTCGATCCCGTTCTGTCCGATCATGCGCTGGAGCGCTTCGGCGGGCATTTCAGAAAGGGTCTTGATGGTGCGTATCCCGATGCGGGAGAGCAGCTGGAAGGTTTTGTCGCCCACCATCGGTATTTTGCGCACTGAGAGCGGGTTCAAGAAAGACTGCACCAGATGTTCGGGGATCTCGAGGTTCTGTTTCTGTTTTCCTTCACCGGTTCCGATCTTGGATACGGTTTTATTGACTGAAAGGGCAAAGGTGAGGGGAAGGCCGGTTTCCTTTGTGATGCGCTGTGCGAGTTCATCGGTCCATTTGTAGCTGCCGTAGAATCTGTCCATTCCGGTGATGTCCAGATAAAATTCATCAATGGAAGCTTTTTCCACCACAGGAGCTTTCTCCTGAATGATTTCGGTCACATCATGGGAAAGCCTTGAATAGAGTTCCATATCGCCTTTCATGACTTTGGCCTGCGGACAGAGCCTGAGCGCCATCTGGATGGGCATGGCCGAGCGCACCCCGAAACGGCGCGCCTCATAGGAGCAGGAAGCCACAACGCCGCGCTCGCCCCCGCCGATAATCAGCGGAATCCCATTAAGCTCTGAATTGGTAAGCCTTTCGCAGGAGACGAAAAAGGTGTTCATATCAATGTGCACAATAGCCCGGTTCATAATCTTTATCATTTATACCTGTCAAAATTAGTACAGATGATAACAATTTTTAAAAATATTATGTTCTAAATAGTAACAAAAAATCAAAATACTGATTTTACGGGCGGTCTGGATTATGCTGCAATTAAGCAGAAAGACTTTATTCAGAATTTACGGCAGGTCTTTATTTTGGATTTTTTTAAACCGGCGCCGCATATTTTGATTTTTCCAAACAGGCATTTCAGCCCACAGAAATCATCTTTTTTTGAAAGTTTTTTCTTTTAGAAAAAAAGAATTATCTTTACAGTTACCACCAAAAAATGTAATTCTATTTTCAATAGTCTAAGACCTAAGTTTTTTTAACCGCTGCGGCTTTCAGATCTATTTTTAATTGCCGCACTATAAATTTAAAAGCTATGTCACAAAAGCAGAATTGGGAGAAGATTATTTATCTGGCCGAAGATGACGAAGATGACAGACTGCTGTTTGCTGATGCTGTCGAAGAATTAAACCTGCCTGTTCTGGTAGTGCAGACGGCAGACGGCTGCGAACTGCTGGAAACCCTTGAAAAGGCGAAGCATCTTCCTGAAACGATATTTCTGGATATCAATATGCCCCGAAAAAACGGATTTGAATGCCTTAAAGAAATTCGAAACAGCGGCAGCGATTTCAAAAATATAAAGATTATCATGCTATCCACCAGCAGCAGTGCGATGCATATCCGGACCGCCTATAATCTCGGGGCGGATTATTATGCCGTAAAACCGCCTACCTTTATGGAATTGAAAGATCTTTTAAAGGGGATTTTGGACAGGGACCTTAAGACCTTAAGAAAAGAGATGGAAAAAAAACTGCCAGCCTGTTAAAGATAAAAATAATGATGAGGGATCTGAATGCTTGCGGATCTTTAATCAGACAAGATCTTACAGGACGGGGGTTTATTCTTGAGGTACAGTTTCTTTTTCAGAGCTCCCTTGACTGGGCATGATGCGTTTGATGTGCAGGTAAAAATCCTTGAGATGCCACCAGGCCGGGCATCTCTCTACAGGACCGTTGAAATTGCGGATGCCGATGTAGCAGCTCTTCAAAAAAAGCTGCGTATCTGTAATCTTTGCCCAGGGCTTCCATTCCACCTCAAGGGGAGGAGGAAACGCTTCAAAATGTCTTTTTATATCTTCGTAATTCATGCTGCAAAAATAATCCAAAACCATATAACAGACAAGGCAGGCATTGCTTTTACAGCCCGCCGGGCTTCTATTTTCGATCAGGGTTTTTCACTATTCTGGAGCCCAGCCCTTTGCCCGTATTTGACCTGTACTTTTTTGCCAGAATGATTTGGTTTTATATCGTTAAGGCCAAAGCGTGCTGCCTTTTTTTTTAAGGACGTATAAATACCATTTGTACGCCGCCAGATCCGGAGAATGATTAAATCAAATTGTCAAAAGAATGGGCTTAAGCCTTAAAAAGCTGTAATTCTAAAAGGATATACTGTAAGTGATCTGCCTTAGGTTTTGGTAAATTTGCTATATACTGGTAAAGGTAAACAGCAATTTAATCAGTCAGAAAAAAAACAGGGGACCGGCGGGGTTCGTCTGAAGGTTCTGTACAATGATTTAGTTAGTTACCGCATACCATTTCAGGCACCCGCCGGCTGCCAGAAAGCTCCTTGAATTTTGAGGGGCTTTTTTTGTCGGCGGACGTGCGCTGTAAACTTTATGCGCATCAAAGAAAATCAGAAAACTGCAATTCTTTCATTTTTTTTATTTTAGTATTGTATTTATTTCAAGTGCAATTATTAGATTATCAGTGGTTTATTGCTGTGTATTTTGTAAGAGCTGTATTTTAATTTTATAACGCAGCGGGGAAAAGCTGTGTTAAATTTGAAGTTTATATGAATAAAATTTAATTATTATGAAAACAGCATACTCATCCACTGTTCCTAAGGAATTAAGCAGCGGCCTGATCATTTTTGCAGGAGTTGCGCTTTTCTTTTTACTCATGGAGTTTTTGAATCTCTCCCATGTATTTTATCTGCGTTTATTAAATGTGTTTTTTATATTTTACGGCGTAAACAGGATTTTAAACATTAACCTTGCCCAAGGACAGAATAATTTTCTTTTTAATGCGGTATCAGCCATGATTACTTCCTTTATAGGCGTAGTGCTTAGTCTTGCTGCACTTATGATCTACAGTTATGCCCGGGGAGGCGACCATTACGTTGAATCCTTGTCCCAGACCTTTATGTTCGGAGCGGAACCTTCGGTTCCCATCTATATCCTTTGCCTTTTATTTGAAGGAAGCGCTTCGTGTATTGTGGTAACACTTGTTCTGATGCTCTGCAGAAACAGCAGTTTTAGAGCCGATTAAATATTTTGTTTTCAATTTTCGGCCTTTCATTGAAACAAGGATCTTTTTCTGCACATACGGAAGGATTTAATTTATTGATTTTTAATTATGTAAGCATTCTGTCAAAAAAATAGGGCTTTCTTTCCCAGCTGGCTATTTTATAAAACAGGAATGCAGGATGTTCCAATTATGAAAAACCTGATTTTAAAGCTGTAAGCTTTTTAAATCATGGGGCAGTATTTTTACTTTTTCTTTAAAAATTATAAAACCACAGCGTAATGAAACTATTTAAAAGCAATAAAAAGCACATCATCGACCGTGCACAGCAATCACAGAAGAGAAAAGGAGCTATAATAAATGCAATGGTCATTTCAATAGTATTCTTTATTGCCGTGCTGCTGGTTTCAGTAATAGTGTAACGGCGGTCTATTTAAAAAAAACTTGCTGATTTTTAGATTTTACCATAAAGTTTTGTAATAAAACACTTAAATTATGTAAGAATATAAGCAGGTTTTCTTTTAACTTGGGATTTCAAACTAAAAAAATATATTGTTATGAAAATCAATCTTAAATCTGGGTTTGCAGTTCTGCTGGTGCTTGCAGGGCTTTCCATTTCGTGTAAAAAAAATGAGACAGTTCCTGCTGAAACCAATGATACTTATGCAGACAGCTCTGCTGTTGTGGCTGATACCATCAGTACGGTTCCAGCCGATACTGTTGGGACCGATACCTCTAATACCATGACTCCGCCGCCAGCAAAGTAGGTTCTTAATTAAAATAAATGGTGATTATTAATTCGAAAAGCCTGCAGAAATATAATTTCTGCAGGCTTTTTAATTTTTTCCAGCTTAGCCATTGCCTTGTAAATATTTGTATAAGTTTCAAACCTAAGCTTTTTAGCAATTGATTTTCCTGGATTCCTATTTTATGGAAAGGCAATACGCCACGATTTTGCCACAGAACTTAGACCGGTGAAATATCTTTAAAAACCGCCTTAACTTTTTGTGGCAAAATTGAAGGCAACTCCAAATCTGGAAATATTCGAAACCATATTTATTTAAACTTGATTTTGCCAAATTTAATTTCAAAAAGAATGTGCCAAGGTGATTGGAGGAAATTATTGAGAACGGATTAAAAAAACTGCTGTATCCATAAAATGTATATTTACGGATCTTTATCAAAAGCTTGAATAAATGCGTTTCTATTAAATGATCTGCAGGTGCGGACGGATCTGCATCGTAACGATATCGCATCTTTTTGGCTGCGAGAGACAAAACAAAGTGCTCATTGCAATATCGTAAGCTTCCAGCATCTCCAGTTTCTCAACTTTCTCGTGCTGCACTTTCTTCGGATCGGTCTGCATGTCGCTTGTCACAGCGCCCGGTTCAATAAGGGAAACCTTGATCCCAAGAGGATTTAGTTCCTTGCGAAGTGAGGTGCTGAATCCGCGAATGGCTGTTTTTGTGGCTACATAAATGGTGCTTTCCGCCGTGCGGCTCTCTGCGCTCATTGACCCGATATTGATGATATGTCCTGATTTGTGCTTTTTCATTCGTGCAGCAGCTGCCTGAGCAAAGGCAAGATAGCCGGTAATGTTGGTATCGATCGCATATTTGTAATCCTCATAAGTTTCCTCTGTTAGTCCCGGGGCTGCAACGGCCGCATTATTAATAAGGATGTCTATTCCACCGAGCTTGGTATCTGCTATTGACAGTATTTTGTCAATGTCCTCCTTTTTGGTAACATCGGCGGGAGTACCGTAAAGTTCGCTGTCGGGGAACTGCTTTTTTATATCTGCAACGGCTTTATCAAAATCTTCCTTATCCCTTCCAAAAATAAGTACGCGCCCGCCGAGAGAAACCAAGACATCGGCAATTGCTTTTCCTATTCCGGTTGTTCCACCCGTTATAACTATTTTTTTATCCCTGATGTTCTGTCCAAAGTAATTTGTTAATTTTTCCATAAGTGTTTTTTTTAAAGTTATTATTATCTATTCTGTCCGGCATACCAAATTGAAATGTCACGGTAATACAGTGTCATAGTATGAAATTGGTGCGCAAATCTGGTTTTATCTATGCCATATTACTATATACTGATGCACATACTAAAAAAAAACATATCTGCGATCATTCTTTCCTGTAGATCTTTATGTTCATTTTTACATTCTGGACCTTTAAACTGCAGGATCAAAAATTACCACTGAATTTTTACGGTACCCCGGCCTGAAATTTTATACTCGTGTATATTCGCATTTGCTGTAAAAGGTTTTTGTGTTTGCTTATCCTGCAAGACCTCCATTTTAATGCTGCTGTTTTTAATTTTTATAATTTTTAAATTGCAGTTCAAGTCTTTATCACCATCTAATTTTATGGTGACTGTATTTCCCCTTTTACTTTGGTGAATAATGGGATAATCAACAAAAAGTAGAAACTCATCGCCAATTTTGATGTACTGCCTTGGCACGACACCAAAGGCCATTCCGGCGCCATAGACTTCCTGACCGACCTGACCGCTTTTCTCCCAGCCGTTGTATAAATCTTCAAGTGGAATCCACAGATCAGCCTGAACTTCTCCGGTTTTAACTTCTTGAGAAATCATATCAAAAGGGAGCATAGCGGGATAGTAATAGGCAATCCTGCCGACAGCATATTTTATAAACTCGGGAATTAGTGTTCTCAGCGCTGGGAGAATCTCAATATCTTCTGCCTGAACCATATATTCTGACAAGGCAGCATAGACCTCCATCTCCTCATATGCGGCGGTATAAGGGGCATCATTCAAGGGAAAAATGGAGAAGAAATTGGTATAATTTTTACCAAATCCGTATCTGCAGTCATAAAGCTGAATATTTTTAAATAATCCCGTAAGACATGTGTAACTTAAATCGAGGTAAAGTTTTTTATTGGTAATTTTGTATAATTCCAATAAAGCCCCGGCTGCAAAAGCAGTGTTATTGGCTTGATACAGAATGTTTAATCCGAGTCCTTCCAGTTTTTTTGCCGCTTTTTCTGCTTCGTTCAAGTATCGTTTTTCTTTAGTTATTTTAAAAAGCAGCAGCATTAAATGCGCGTATGCCCCTGGAACATCCCTTTCTCCTCCAGCGCCTGGTGCCGTTTCTTTTTTGATGACCTCAAGGGTTTCCATATTATAAAATACAGGCCACTCATAATTGAAATGGTGCGCCGTTCTTATAACATATTCTATCGAGTCAAGCACAAGTTTTTCTGAAGTTTTATCACCCCATAAGGCAAGTCTGGCCAGATTCATCAATGGATGATGCAGATACCAGGAATCCATCACCATTTCTTTTTTCTGCTCTTCGGACTGATCCAGTTTGTCAACCATCGAGGGAAGCCAGCGGTTTATGCAGTTTATTTTTTCATCATAAAATGCAGGTAATCCGTTAATTAAATCTTCGCAGATAGGCAGTTTTTCGCCGCCCCATTTTTCATATTCTTTAAAAGGAGCCAATACGGCAAGCTGGACCATACTTTCGGGCGGCGTTTCGTAGCCGCATAAGTAGGCATTTAAATAGGGGATTCCTTGCTTTTGTGTCCAAGAACCCTTATTAGTCTTTAAATCTGAAACCACTTTCTGGGCAATTTCCGGCCAGTTGTGGTATTCGATCCGCGGCTGTTCAAGCAGTTTATATATCGTGACCAGGTTATTTAAAAAATGCTCGCATATTGTTGTTGTCTGATCAAATATCTCAGTATTAAAAACGACATAGGCATTCGAGATAGTGAAGGCTTTTCCCGCCGGAAGAGGCAGTTTATCAGTGGTCGGGAGTTGAAACCCGATTTCGGGCCAGATTCCGCCTACAGTATTTTTGGATTCCGTTTCCGTAGCTTCACAATACTCGGATAGGGATGTAAGGTTTTGAAAATAAAAAAACGAACCTGTCTGCGGTTTTGTAATGCTCGCAAAAAGAAGTCCGGAGCGGGATCCGAACTGTTCCATGTGAATTTTCCCGGAAGTGTTAGCAATATTCCCGCTTTGCGTCAGCGGAATTATGTCCCTCGGCCAAAATGGCATCAAAAGAGGAATATTAGCATTGAAGGATGTGGTGTAATGCAAAACTGGTGCTTCGGCAGAGGGAAATTCAATACGGACCTCATAATTGCCAAGTCTGGAATTCAGTACTACGATTACAATATCATGGTCTTCAAAAAGATTGATAACTTCAAAACAGCTGTTCATGGCAAATGCGGCACGAAAGGCTATTTTCCCATTACCGGGCATTATAGCAACAATCCAAAGCGAATCGCCCGTATTATAAAGTTGATAAATGGAAGAAAGAATTTTTTTCTCCAAAAGTATTTCACTATTTTCAATATCTGCCTGGGCAGTTGCGCTCCATGGTGTAACTGTATGCATATTGATCATTTTTAGTTTATAAAAAGTGATATCCAGTGAATAACGAATGAGAGATTCAGCCTGTTTTTAGAGGCACATTAAAATTATTCCCAGTAAAGAGAACAAAACCAGTAACAACCGCTCCTACAGAGAGCAGAAGGAAATAAGTTAATAGGCCGTAATTTCTAAAAAAGGCATCCATCATCCAATTGGTTTATATCAAATTTCGGCATATCGCTCATTTTTCTTCTTACATAATTTATACTTGTTTTTACAAGATTTTCCAAAGACCGAGAATTGGTCATGATAAATGATTACTCTCCTGAAATAGATCTGGACCAAAGCTGGTCTCAAGAAAAAGAACGGAGACAGTAAAATAAAAATCTTGTAGAAGGAAATTGGAAACATACTATGCCTATTGGGCTTTCTTGCGCGTGCCAATGACGGGCCCTCTAGGCTGATTCACTAAGATAAAATTGTCTGCAGGTTATTGCCAATACGTGATGCGGAGCGGGGATCATACCTGCACAACAGTGTTTTATCTGTAAGAATTGCAACTGATCCTGTAAAATTAATGCCTTAAATTATAGTTACTTAGCTGTCTATTAATTTTAAAAAGGACATCATGAAAGCAGCAGTTATTCACGGACCTGGTTCGATTAAATATGATACGGTAGAAGATCCAAAAATCATAGCACAGGATGATATTATTCTAAAAGTTACTTCCACGGCAATATGCGGATCGGATCTGCATATTTATTCTGGTGCCATGCCAACAGCTCCCATGGTGCTTGGCCATGAATTTATGGGTATCGTGGAGGAAACGGGCTCGGCTGTCACACACCTGAAAAGAGGGGACCGCGTTGTGGTGCCTTTCCCGATTGCCTGCGGGAATTGTTTTTTCTGCAATCACGATGTTCCGGGCAACTGTGAGCACAGCAACCCGGAACATTACGGTCCTGAGGGTGGAATTCTCACAGAGAAAGGCGGGGCACTTTTCGGTTATACAGACCTCTATGGCGGGTATGACGGAGGTCAAGCACAGTATGTGCGCGTACCATATGCCAATTATGGGCCTAGAGTTGTTCCTGAAGACCTAAGTGATGAGCAGCTTCTTTTTCTAACCGACATATTCCCGACAGGCTATACCGGGGTCGACTGGGGGGAAGTCAAGGGCGGGGAAACCGTAGCGATATTTGGTTCGGGACCTGTTGGTATCATGGCGGCCAAAAGCGCCTGGCTTAGAGGCGCGGCGCAGGTCATTGTAGTTGACACACTTCAGTTTAGACTCGATAAAGCTAAAGCTACAGCGGGCTGTACCACAATTCAATGGCAGGATGGGCCTAAAGATGTTGTTGAACAGATTCGTTCTCTAACAAATGGCCGCGGCGCAGATGTCTGCATTGACGCGGTTGGATTTGAACCGGACCGTAATTTAGCGGACCGTATAAAGGCAACCATCAATTTCGAAAAAGGATCAACAAAAGTTTTAGAAGCCTGCATGAGCGCCGTAAGAAGAAGCGGAATTGTTTCTGTTTTGGGTGTTTATCCTGTCAACTATGATAATTTTCCGATAGGACAGTTTTTTGATAAAGGGATAATCCTAAAAGGAGGGCAGGCTCCGGCTCACAAACACATTGATAAACTTTTAGAATATGTGGTTCAGGGAAAGGTGAAGCTAGATGACATTATAACGCACAGACTGCCGTTGAGTGAGATTTCACATGCTTACGATATTTTCAAAAAACGTGAAGACGGATGTGTAAAAGTAGTACTTGATCCATGGAAATAGAAATAATTCTTCAACGCGTCATGCTTATTATATTTAAAAACCGATTGCGTTAAATATAATTATCGCTCTGGTTATTAATTGTTTAAAGTACTAAATCTGTAAATACTTCATTTAATGATATAACGATCTCGACTTCTAAGATATTAACTTTGAGCTTATTGAAACTAAAATAGTACATTATGAAAACGATATTAAAAACTTCATTCCTTACACTGATCTTTGCCCTGGTACTATCTTGTAAAAACAATCAGAATTCCAGCACAGATCCATACGCAGATGAAACAGATTCAACACAGGCAGCTGTTGACAGTATTGGAGCTGACTCGGATACGACCCGTACAAGTACAAATGGAACAACTGGTGCTACCGGCGAGGGTTCGACTGGTTCGGGTTCGGATGGAACTACGCAGAAAGGGACTACAACCATAAACAAAGATTCGACATCTACCAGTAAAGGCAGTAACTAGTTGCCAAGGTTGATTTTATTTATATTTCTCTTTAAACCTGCATCCTGTTTGGATGCAGATTTTTTTTTTGTGCACAATCCTTCTATCTTTTGGAATTTAAACGTTTAAAAAACCGTGCATCCTTGGTGCCTGCTGCTACATTTTATGCTTCTTATAGTTTTTCTCATTCGTAGTAAGCGCGATGGCGGTTTCAAGCAAACTGGTTCTTCAAAATACTAGCAGCCTTTAGTGTTTTTAAGTGTAATAGTTTCGAATAATTATTGGCAGCTTTTGTTGCCGATGTATTAATTCGCGTCTGTAACCTGCTGATTTTTATTACTATGAGGTTTGAATACTGTAAGATATAACGCATCATTATGTAAGGCTCTCTGTTGATGGCTTTGTAAATTTGGATATAATCTTAAATTAAAAAATTATGGCAACTACAGCAAAAAAAACTACGGCGAATAAAGTAAAAAGTACGGCATCCAAAAGTACTGCATCAAGAAATACTGCAAAAACAGCATCTAAGAGCGCAGACGGAAAAGTAAAAGCAAAATCGACTGCTGCCGATGGACTAAGAGAACTATTTGTAGATTCATTGAAAGATATTTACTGGGCAGAAAAAGCCCTGACTAAAGCATTGCCAAAAATGGCTAAGAATTCGACTTCCGAGAACCTGATAACTGCTATCAACGATCATCTTAGCGTTACAGAAGAACAGGTTAAAAGACTGGAGCAGGTTTTTTCTTTAATTGGCGAGAAGGCTACGGCCAAGAAATGCGATGCAATGGAAGGACTTATCAAGGAAGGAGAAAGCATTATGGAAGAAACCGAAGCAGGACCTGTTCGTGACGCAGGAATCATAGCAGCGTCTCAGAAAATAGAGCATTACGAGATTGCAACATACGGTACATTGGCAGCTTTTGCTACTACACTTGGCGAAGATGATGCGGTACTGCTGCTGGAGAAAACATTGGCGGAGGAAAAAGAAGCAGATACACTGCTTACCGAGGCAGCCTATAATACCATCAATTTTGATGCAAACGAGGAAGATTAGGCCTAGGAATAATATCACTAATGACGATAATATAAAAGTTGGCCTGTACTGTGAGTACGGGCTTTTTTTATAAGCGTTACTAATATGCAAATTACCTGAAGTTCAGATTAGGTGTTGTAATCCGGTTAATAAATACAAATCCAGAACCTCGCAGGTTATAATATAATCTACAGCTCATCGAAATGAAGGTGAAATTTACAGGTCAGGCCTGCAGTTAGCCTATAGTATTTGTATTAAAAACTTATAAGAGATGTCCAGCTGATGCAAGTTTTGGAGTACTGTATTTTTCCATATATGATATTATACTTATTTTTATTATGCAACATTTAAAAATTACAAGATTAAATGAAAGATTTATTAGAAAAATTTGAAAAGGATTTGAAAATACATCTAGAAAGTACTTTTGCATCGTCCAATGGGGAAGATCCGATCAGAAAGTTGGACGAAACAGAAAAGACTGTCTGTGATTACGTCGACAATTACCTTTTGGAATCTTCCCTTATCGCAAAAGATGTGGAAAGATCTGTACAGCTGATTTTGGACGAATTTGCTAAATCAAAAATTAAATACATCCAATAACCGACGAGGAAATTTAGTTTGTAAAAATTTTTGTCCTGTCTCACTATCTAGTACTGCCGGTGAGGACTCATTTCTGCCTGCCAGACCATTTTACCCATTCCAGTCCTACTTGAATTTTCCCATCTGCTGTAAATCCTATAAGTATTAGAGCATATCTTGTAATTGATTACTATTTATTGGTAATACTTTTGGATACGTAAATAACGTATAATATTCTCATTTTGAAGTATTTGTGTAACTATTAACAACTAATTAATTTACGCTATATGAAAACGAAATACCAGTTTACTGCGTTTCTATGTGTGATGGGGCTGCTTTCCTACGGCCAGAAAGGCATACCTCCTAAAGAAGATACAAAGAAAGTGACCATTACCAATTTCCCTACCCATCTTGAGTACAGTTCCTCGCTCGCATCGGACCTTAAAACGGCAAATGGCTGGCAGGCAGCGCCTGCTGCGACTGGACTTGGAAAACCAAGGATGCTGTATATCGGCAAAAAAGGCCAGCTCTATGTTACAAGACGTGATGCTGGAGATGTGCTGATGCTGACCGATACAGACAAAGACGGCAGGTTTGACGATATGACACGTGTAGCTGATTTTCCAGGAGTACACGGCATTACGGCCAAAGATGATTTTATGTACCTGTGCAATAACAACAAAGTGCTTAGATATGCATTAAATGCTGATGGAACTTTGGGCAAAGTCGCCGATACGCTGATTAAAGATCTGCCGAGCGGCGGGCAGCACGCGAACCGCACGATGGATTTCGGACCTGACGGCAAATTGTATATCTCAGTGGGAAGCGTCTGCAACGACTGTAAGGAAAGCGATAAGGAAACTGCCGCCATGCTGCAGGTGGACCCTCAGACTTGGAAAAGAACGCTTTGTGCTTCAGGGCTTCGTAATACGATCGGTTTTGACTGGCAGCCGCAGACCAAAGAAATGTGGGGTGTGGACAACGGAGGAGACACTAAAGGAGACGACTGGCCACCTGAAGAATTAAATAAGATTATTATGGGAGGCAATTATGGATTTCCTTTCGCTTACGGTAAAAAGGTAGTGGACCAGAGCAGGGAAGACCCTGTGGGCAATACAAAGGAGGGCTGGGTCAAACCGACCCAGGGATCTATACTGGATTTCCCGGCGCACAGTGCCCCGATTGCTTTTGCATTTTTCGACAGCGGCAGAAATAAAGGAGATGCATTGGTGTGCTGGCACGGCTCATGGAACAGGCAAAATCCGAGCGGTTACAAAGTGGAACGCATCAAATTTGACAGCAAGGGTAATCCCACAGGGTCCGAAGATTTCTTAACGGGATTTCTAATTGGCAACGAAAGATTTGGCAGACCCGCCGGACTGGCGATCGGTTCTGATGTGGTTTATATATCAGATGATGCAAATGGTATTATTTACGCACTCAAACAAAAATAAAGATGAAAAAATATATTATACTACTGTTAGCAGCTCAGTTAACATGGGCTCAGCAGCCGACAAAACGCATTGAATTTGAAGCGCCTGAAAGTTATCCCGAGGGAGTGGCTTTCGATAAGGCTGCCGATGTGTTTTATGTATCCTCGGCAAGACTGGGTACCGTTGGAAAAGTTACCAAAGAGGGCAGGTATTCGGAATTATATGCCGATAAAACCCTGAAATCAACTTATGGGCTTAAAGTACATCCCGACGGAAAAAGGCTGTTTGTCTGTGCAGGCGATGCCAACTATAGCAAATTCAGCACGCCTGATACCAAAAAGAAAATGGCAAGGCTTCTTATACTTGACCTTAAAACAGGTAAGAAATTAAATGATATTGATCTGGCCGGCCTTATTGCTGGAGAACATTTTCCTAATGACCTGGCTTTTGACAAAGACGGGAATGCTTATATCACGGATAGTTATGCTTATGCTGTGTATAAAGTGGACACAAAAGGAACAGCGTCTGTGTTCAGCACAAACGAACTGCTTAAAACAACAGGAGTCGGACCCAATGGAATTGTTTATCATCCGGAAGGTTTTCTGCTGGCAGCAAACAATGGGAAAGGAGCACTTATAAAATTGCCGATTTCAAATCCCAATAGCGGGACAAAGGTAAAAATAGACCAGTTCTTTCCAAGCGCAGACGGTATGCTTTTAAATAACAATTCCACTTTGACACTAGTGTAGAATGGAGGAGTAAACAAAATATTCAAGATTAAAAGCACCGATAATTGGACTAAGGCGGAGGTTTCGGAATCCACTTCTGTAGAAGACCGTTTTGCCTTTCCTTCTACTGCGGCTGTTTCGGGCAGTGAAACCTGGATCATGAATGCGAATTTCAGCGAACTTACTGAAGGTAATAACGTACCATCAAAAAAGTTTTCCCTGCAGCAGGCCGTGTTTGCTCCTGTAAAAAAATAAAAGATTAAAAAACAATAACATACCATACCATACATGATAGAGTATATTCCTTATAGCGATTCGATCGAAGTAATACAGCCCGATGAACTTGAAATAAGCCGGAAGATCGTGGATTCGATGGCAAGGGTTAACCGCCTGATGTACGAGAAATACCGACATGCCATACGCGATGCGCATGCCAAAAGCCATGCTGTATTGAAAGGCGAGCTTAAGGTATATGATAACCTGCCCGAACATCTGGCGCAGGGGTTGTTTGCCAAGGCCGGAACTTATCCAGTAATTGTGCGCTTATCAACGGCGCAGGGCTCCATCGTACCCGATAAAATGTCAGCATTCAGGGGTATGGCCATAAAAGTAATCGGAGTGGAAGGAGAAAAGCTGCTGCCAGAACTCTCAGACGCTGTGACCCAGGACTTTCTTATGGTAAATTATCCTGTCATTCCAACCGGAACGATAAAGGAATACCTCAAGATGCAGGAGGGGCTGGAAAAGCAGGCCGAAAGCGGGGAGCTCTTTCAGGAAATCGCGCAGAAGGCCGCTGTCGGGGTGCAGAATGTACTTGCCGCAGTAGGTCTTGCTGATGATACCAATCAATTGAGCGCACCGGGACCACATATCCTTGGGGATACTTATTTCAGTATGGCAGCACTGCGTTTTGGGGATTATGTGGCCAAAATAAATGTTAAGCCACTTTCGGATAATGTAAAGGAATTAGCGGGGAAGAAAATTGATAAGGATATTATCGACGCAGATGAGCACGCTTTTTTAACAAAAATTGTAGCTGATTTTTTCCAGTCTGCTACAGCGGAATATGAAATCGGCGCACAGCTCTGCACCGATTTGGAAATCATGCCCGTGGAAGACGGATCCGTGCAGTGGCCCGAGGACCAGAGTCCTTATCAGCCTGTTGGTAAAATTACTTTTCATCCGCAGCAAACTTTCAGTCCCGAGCGCCGTGTGTATGCAGACGACACGTTGAGTTTTAATCCGTTTCACAGCCTGGCTGATCATCGTCCGCTGGGCAATATTATGCGGGTGAGACAACTGGCCTATGAAACTTCAAGCCGATACAGACACCATATGAATGCTAAGGCAAGGATAGAACCAGTCAGCATTGACCAGCTGCCAGATTAATTGCCGCCCCGTAAAATAATAGATTAAAAAAGCCTGCGAGATGATTGCATCACGCAGGCTTATATACTTTGGTCATTCTCGGAAAAAGTAATATCTTTAATCCTCATCATCTTCATCGGCTTCAGATTCATCTAAAGTTCTTCTGTCGGCATCGTCATGATCCAGTTCGGTAGGCTGGTGGTCGGCAGACCTTTCGTCCTTATAATGCTGGTTCACGCCCGGATCGGTATATTCCATGGTTTCGGACTGGATGGATTCTTCCCCCATATGATACAAACTGTCGTCCTGACGGTAAGTATCGTAGTTTTCTTGTGGTATCATAATGTTAAAATTAGATAGTTAATAAATGCTGCTTTATCTGCAGTCTTTTCTTTCTTGTAATTTAAAGAGCAGTAAAGTTACGGTAGAAAGAGCCGGATTATATTACAGTCTGTATCTGTTTAATTACATTATTTTCAGATTATTATTGTTTTAACTGTCAGCCAATTAAATGCAAAGGTCATTGCTGTGCGCACTTTAGCAGGCATCATGATGGGGAAATGACGTATTACAAGGATGCAGACTCAGAAACTGTTATAAGGCGACTGAGAGCTGCCAAGCTTTCCGGCAGTCATTAATTTTTTGAAACAGTAAGTGAGTCGTTTTTGATTATATAATTTTCTTTGCGGTTCGAGGCATCATTTTCATCTTCGCATAGCGCTTCACAGCTGATGTGCAGCGCCGCCATTAAAACTGATAGTATAACAACTTTGGAAAATAGTGCTTTCATAATTTTTTTTTTGGGGTTAGCTTAAAAGTACTTCACTTAATAAAAATAATGTACTCTAAAATTCTGAGCTTATATTTTTTTTGCACTTTGTTATATAATTTTAAGCAGATGGTCTTTAATTTCCAACTTAACAGTATGCGTAATAAGCAATAGGCAGATTCTTAAATATAGTTTGGCCTCAGCTGTCTGATGCGGTTATAAAAACGAAATCATATAAAAAACCGTTATTCGTAACTGTTTTATATGGAAAGAAAAGGTAAGTGTATCAAAATTTTCGTTGGGATGGTCTGTAATTGTGGACTGCACCATTATCTGTTTCATCTCTGACGCGTTCATCTTCTTTAAGCTCTTCGTTGCCAAGTTCCCCAATTTCAAATTCCTTGTTAACGGGGTTATCGTGATCGGGTTCAATGGTTTCGAAGCCGCCACTTTGAGTTTCATCACTCTGGGGCGCGTCAATGTCAGTTTCAAAACCTTCAGAAGGATCATTATTTATAAGATCCTCTTCAATGTCCTTCTCGGTTATATCTTTCGAGCCGCTGTCGGATTCATTATCAAGATTTTCTGAATCGTATGGATTACTGTCTTTATCACTGTCCTGCACGTCTGAATTGCGGACTTTTAATTTCTGCGGGTCCGCGTCTGAAGGTTTTTGGTGGTCGGATCCGCTGCCGATCTCTTCCGTGCTCAGATCATCTGCGTAATCGGGTTCGGCATTCTCTGTAAAAGGGTGGTCGGAAGGGGAGGCGGTTTTCTGCTCTCCCTGCTTGCCTGAATCTGTATTTTGGAAATTTTTGTCATTCTGACGCTCATTTTCCTTTTTATCTGTTTTCATCACATTATATTTTTAAATTATTTTTTTGCTATCGCGTGCCGCTAAGGGATTGCCCCGCAGGGAGGATCGCTGCAGCTCTCTGGATGCATAATGCTTCTTTAGCAAAATTATAGCGGAGAGGTACAATTTTCTTTACAGAATAATGAATTCCAGTTATAAAATAGCAATCAGACAAGCAGGCAGATCCAATATCATACGGATATATGCTTCAAATACTGATATGCAGCATAGCTGCTGCATCAAGCTGCTTTGCTGCAAACAATAATTCTCTCGAAAAGAACATTTGTCACAGTGAAAATCATCCAGCGGAATGTTGCCGCAGCGCAGGGAATGATAGGCATGGCAGTTGAGAAACATGATTTATTTTTTGCGTTTTAAAATTTCGTGTTTATTGTTAGGTTTGAAAGAGACGCATGCGCATCTCCTCACGACGTCAAATCCGTAGTGGGTTTTCATCCTTTCCATTGCCTGAAAGGAAAGGCCGTGTTAAAAGGCAGTTTTTAAAAGAAATCTTTTTTTATTTTATTCATATTTTATTTTATTCATATGCTGCCGGGGCTGAGTTCTTATTTTTGAATTGTGATGCTGCTGATTGGCTTTGGTATTCCTGGAAAAGAAATGAGCCCGAAACAGACGGGCTCATTATTATCAGATCTGATTATAATTCTAAAGTTTTTTATGGAGTCTCTTTAAGCCCGCACTTGTTTGCAGTTTTATGCCAGACTTTGTCCTATAGGCAGTCGGGTGCTCAGTACAACCCTGTTCCAAAGATTTATGGTAATTACGGCAGTTATGATATCTGCAATCTGGTTTTCGCTGAAAAAATGCACGGCGTTTGAATAGGTCTGGTCTGATAATCCCTGTTGATGTATTAATGTTATTTCTTCCGTTATCGCCAGCACTGCTTTTTCTTCTTCTGTAAAAATATCCCCCGCTTCCCTCCAGGCGCTCAGGAGAAAAATGCGCTGGTTTGTCTCGCCGTTTTTAACCGCGTCCTGGGTATGGATGTTGATGCAGTAGGCGCAGCCGTTGATCTGAGAGGCGCGGATCTTTATGAGTTCTTTGGCTGTCTCGGAGATGGAAATCTTTGAAAGATAGCTTTCAAGGCCGATCATCGCTTTGAGTGCATCAGGGGCGGCCTGCTTGATGTTTAATCGTTTTTGCATGGTATTATTCTTTTAAATTGTTCCATGCAAAATTGGATAATATGAAAAACAAAAAACTTAAACTGGTTTAAGAAAGAGCCCTCTTGCGGATTTCGCTCAAGTATTCGGGGGTGAATCCCAGATAGGAAGCGATCAGGTATTGGGGAACACGCTGAATGAATTCAGGGTGGTTACGGACTGCCTGAAAATAAAATTCTTCTTTTGAGAACGAGAAAAGGAATTTGATGCGTTTCTGGGCCGCTGCATAAGCCCTCTGGTAGACAAAACGGAAATAGCGCTCCATCACCGGAAACTCCTCCAGCAGCTTCTGCCACTTCCCGGGTGTGATGCAGAGCAGTGTGGATTTTTCCACTGCCTGAATATAAAACTCTGTCGGGAGCTGGTTCTCGTAGGCAAAGTTATCGGTGAGCCACCAGGTTTCTATGGCAAATTCAGTGGTCTGCTCGGTGCCTTTCTCGTTGATGTAGAATTTTCTGAGCAGCCCCTCCAGGACAAAATAATGATGCCGGCAGATCTGTCCCTGCTCCAGTAAATTTTCTTTTTTACCCGCCTCTCTGATGTCGAAGAATTTTATGATCTGCTCAAAGTCATCCTCTGGTACCTTGGCGAACTTGGCTATATGTTTTTTGAATATATCGGACATTGTAATTCAAAGGCTTGTGCGTATTTGATCTGCCTGCCCCTGGGCAGGCTTCAGGCAGAGTCCGGAAGCCTTTTTTCAGTATTTGTGATTATTGAATTTAAAGTATCAAAATTAGTGATTATATTTGGTTAAAAGCTATTATTATGAAAGCAGATAAACTAATTGAGATCATTACAGTCCAGTCAGAGATTATTGAAATCTTATCCCGGGAGTATACAGATGCTCCGAGAAGCCCTTATGAGAAAGATGAAATAAGAGATTTAATAAGACTCTTGAAAGATCTGCAGAAAGATCTTATATAATAAATCAGCTTTAAAATTTGAATTCCGGTGAACATAAGTTCCAAAAATGTTCATTGCGGGAGATCGGCCGGCCGCCTTGGGCTGTTTTTTTATTTCATATTTTTTCATATCTCCTGCACCGTCAAGGCTGCGTTGCTTTAATTCTTTTGTGAAAGCAAAATTAGGGGTTTTATTTATAATGGCGCAGCCTTTATGATAAGCTGCACTGATCTGAGCGGGCAGCACCGCCAATTGTATTGCGCTGTTTTAGTTTTAATTTTATTTTTTTGTAGCTGTTCCATCTATGCGTTTCACCCAAGCGCTGGCGAACCGGCGAAGCAATCTTTTGCGCCCAGGTTCGGCGCAAAAGGATTTCCGCTTCTGTCGGGGCTAAAGTGGCAGGGTAGCAGAACAGAGATAAGTCAATTTTGAAGCTCAGTAAAATAAGAATAAAAATACGTATACAGTTTCGAACCTAAACCCATTAAGCCTTGATTTTGCTGTGATTTAAATTTTAAAAAATACATTGTGCCACGATTTTGC
Organism: Flavobacterium notoginsengisoli; assembly: GCF_014207905.1. Taxonomy (GTDB): domain Bacteria; phylum Bacteroidota; class Bacteroidia; order Flavobacteriales; family Flavobacteriaceae; genus Flavobacterium; species Flavobacterium notoginsengisoli_A. The sequence continues at coordinate 524,856 of NZ_JACHLB010000002.1, forward strand.
CACAAAGCTCATTAAACTAATATTTATGACATTTTTCAGGCTAATCCATATTTCAAATTAACCTTGAGTAAATCAGTAGTTTCGCTTACAAGTTAGCCAGTCTTTTGCGTTTCGTATAGAGACACTTACTACATTACAATTGATAAAAATGGAGTTTTTGTAAAGATAGTTTTTTCCAGTTATTACTGTAATAATTAAAATAATGCTTTCGCTTTTTATAAGGTTTTAAAAGAAATAATGAATTTGTTTGGAATGACCGATTTAACTCAACTATCCAGTGATGACTCTATCAAATTAACAAAAGCATTTATATTTTTTCTTTAACATCTGCGAAGCACACACGTTTAAAAATATTATATTAGCTGTCAATATAAACTCATCATTAATGGACAAAGAAAAGGCTTTTCTGCACCATGATATATATCCGAATGCTGCTGACATCTTTAATGTTGATATAAAATCAATTGAGGATATCAAAGAAGACTGTATTTTTATTATAGATACAAACGTTTTGCTGCTACCTTATAAAACTTCAACTTCAAGTTTTGAAGAAATAGAAAAGGCATTTTCGAAACTTATTGCAAAAGATCAGCTGCTAATCCCGGCGCAAGTCGCCCGAGAGTTTGCTAAAAACAGGCCCGAGCACTTGAAAACATTATTTCAACAGCTTAATGCGGTGAAAAGCAAGATCAGTAAGCCCGCTACTGGTCAGTATCCGCTACTCGAATCTTTGACGGAGTACAAAGAAGCAAAAGATATTGAAAAGCAGATACAGGAACTACAGAAAAATTATTCAAAAAAAATAGACAATATTCTTGAAAATATGAAAAAATGGCGCTGGGATGATCCAGTGAGTGCAGTCTATAAGGAGTTATTCAAGTCTAATATTATACAAGAACTTGACCTTTCGCAAGATGAATTAATAGATGATCTGGAAAGAAGAAACAAGCACAATATTCCTCCTGGATTTAAGGATAAAGCGAAAGATGATTATGGGATAGGAGATCTGATAATCTGGAGAACGATATTGGCTGTAGCGAAAAACAAAAATAAAGATATTGTTTTTGTTTCGGGAGATGAAAAGAATGACTGGTTTTACAGGAGTGATAGCCAGTCCCTGTATCCCAGATTTGAACTTATAACAGAGTTTAAAAATTATACGGAGGATAAAACATTACATATCATTAAATCATCGAAATTTTTAGATATACTTGGTGCTGCCGAGGAAGCAGTTACAGAAGTAAAGATAATGGAAATAGAATTGAATGAAAATGTATATCCTCTGGATTTGGAAGGATACCAGGCGGAGGAGGCGGTCTATGCATGGCTAAAACAAACGGAGGGAAATAAGGAAATAATACGAAACAATCGCTTTCCGGATTTTATAATTGAAGATTTTATAACTAAACAGGGCGTGGAGGTAATTTCAGCATCAAATATGTCTGTCTATAGACTGATGCGAAAAATTAATGATTCACTAGCTAAAGGTACTTCCAAAATATCTTCCAAGAAAATGGATAGTGTTAGGATCGTAGTAGTAGTTCCTACACTTGCTTATTATCATAATCTAAGGGTTCGCAAAGCAGAAGAATTGGATGAGATCCAAACAGAGGAGGCTCAGATTGTATTTGGCGTAGTTACTGAAAAAGGAATATTTGCCAAATTAATCTAACTTTCATCTGTTTTTTTGAGATGTTGTATTACAAATGTTTTTCATCTTCCAAAGCAATACATCTTTCAGATCTTTATGGCATTAAAGTGTCTTCGTCGGCAAAAAAAAAGAGCCCGTAATAATACCGGCTCTAAGATTATGCATCAATTTTTCTATTATTTATCTTCTCTTTTAGCTGATGAAGATTGCTCTTTATCAGGTTCACAATCTGCCTGTGATGATTGGAAGAATTATTCTTCAATCCTCAGCACTGGATGATTTCCATCTTTCTAAGTAATAGTTCTATGGTTTTAAGGGACTGTCCTAGCACTTTTATAGATAGTATAAGCGAATTTTTCCTTTTATAATATTCGTTAGTACATAAGCAGTGCCGCAGATTGTCATCCTCTTCTATAAATTGTTGTACGGGCTAAATATTCTTAATGAAGTTGAAATGCCTAAACTTTGTCATCGTTTGTTTATATTTCCGATTTTTGATTATTTTTCAGGTAATAAATTAATTGTAGAATTAATATAATTTTATATGGATACATCTGCTGAAGCATACAGAAACCTGCAGTTTGCCAGTATCGAAGCAATAAGGAGCTGCACGTGCATTGTCATGCTAGACAAGTCCAGCTATAGTTATAAAGCCCATGGAACTGGCGTGTTTATTCAGATTCAAAATCACTATTTCCTTGTGTCGGCCGCCCATGTTATGGACAAGCACGGAGAGTTTTTTATTTTTCTGTCTCAGGAAAAAGAGATAATATATCCGGGTGGTGATACCTACATCAATCGAACAGAGAATCGCGAAAAGGATGAGCTGGATATTGCAGTCCTCCGATTGGACGACGAGTGTCTGCCACATATCAAGAGGTCTTATAGTTTTGTGCAGGCAGAGGATCTGGCCATCAATCACATCTTCCAGCCTTGGGAATATTACGCTTTTCTTGGATTTCCCGCCAGCAAGACAAAAGTCAAATATAAAACCGACATTTTTTGCATCACCACGCTATTTCATTTTACAGCACCGATAGGAGCCGAGCATTACGAACAGTTGGGGCGGAATCCTTACGTGAATGTTATCGCGACGTACAATAAAAAACACGTGTATAACGGTAGTAAAGGCACTTATGGCACAGGCCCGGACCTTTATGGCATCAGCGGTTGCGGACTCTGGTTCACCGATCCCGAGGATATGTCAACTGGAATCATAAAGCCCAAACTAACGGCGATAATGACTGACTGGTTCGCTAAGAACAAAAATATAATCATAGGAACACGGATCGATGTTGTGACAGGAATGATCAAGAAATTTCTGGATATTGATTTTCCGGATTCGAGTATTGTGATGGTTAATTAATTTTAGTTTTTTTAATATCCTTTTTCATTATTTAATGAAATAAATTTAAAAATGTTCTATTATTTACAAGTGTCTGCTTCAAAACTCCTTCATAATGTATTCTTCCAAATGGATGAAATGATTTTCTGCTTCTTGCATTAAATCCTGTTGTATTAGTGAAGTATTATTTTTGGATATTGATAATCCCTCTGTAATTTGGACCCTGACTTATCAAATAGTAGTTTTTAATAAGGTTGCACATAAACAGTATCGACGAGTATTTTTCTTGCTGTAATGGTAAATCAAGTATTTTTACTTAAGTTGAATCAATTGGATATGACTATTTTTGAAACGAGCACCGCATCGGGAGCTGGAAGAATATTTTCTAAATAATAAAATTTAATATGCCTTTTAAATTTAATGTAATAAATGGTTCACCCTCATTTGTAGATAATGAATATGAGATAGTCGATAAGGATTTATTGGCGCAATTTGTTGGAGAAATGCTGTTAGGTCATCATCATCATATATTAAGAATAATTAGGTCCTTGTCTACTACTTTTCCTGTTCAAAAAAATGATTCTATAGATCAGATAATCGCAAAAATTAGATCTACCAGTGCTTCCAAACGTGATGGCTGGCTTTTTCAAATGATTTCATGGATCGTTCTTGCGAAAAGCAAATCTGCAGTACCATTCTTTTCTAATTATCCACATTTTGCTCCCGCACAGCATGGTATTGATGGGTTAGCTATCACTCTAAATTCAGATGATACAATTGAAAATATTATAATTACAGAAGATAAATGTACAGCTAATCCTAGAAATAAAATTGTTACGCAGGTTTTTCCAGAATTTAAAGAATTTGAGAAGGGCGCCAAAGATAATGCACTTGTAGGAATCATTTCGAGTCTAATTGGCGGATTAAATGCGGGAGAAATTTTAGAAAAAGTGCAGAATGATATCTTTGAAAATAAATTTCGTCTCTATAGAATTGGGATAACAAGAAATGCAGACCACAATCCCTTGGAAGGCAGGATAAGTTTATTTTTAAATTATGATAAATCAGTTGAAGGGGACTCCTCGGTCAGAAGAAGTGCTTCCAGCATACACATCGAAGATATGAGGGTATGGATGAATGATTTTGCTAATAAAGTAATTACTTATCTTGAATCAAAAAAAAGCTAGGATGTATAATAGTAAGACAGAAGAAAAAATTAAAGACATTCCACAGATCGGAGATATTGATATTGAAAGGCTGCCCCAGGAATTGACGAGAATTTATGCGCAGGTTGTTAGTTTGAGGCGACAAATCACTGAGGGAGATGTAAATTTAGAAAATGATGGTCTTTTAAATTCCCTCATGTTGCTACAGAAATTAGCGAACAATTTAGAAACCATTCTTATTAGCATTCCAAATCACGAGCAAAAAGAGTCCATTGCTTTTGTAGCCGCAACAGCTAACAGCTTATTATATAAAATAACCTTATCGGAGGACGTCAAGTCAGGTAAAATATTAGATGCGGATGTAATATCAAGATATATTGCTTCAATTATACTGTTTTTGATTGGAAACAGTCAGGCAGATGCTGCAGAGATGACCAATTCACTGCCTGAATCAAAGATCTTAAATTTGACACAGCAGAGACTTGTAGCTTCAATAGTTGAATTGGCGAAAGGGAGATTATCTTTCATCTCTAAAGCTAGTTTCAGTGAAAAAGAAATTTCTATTGATTCTGATCTGGAAGATATAGCTTTAAATTTTCTGTGGAGGGAACTGGGATTGGGAATTGTGTCTATTGCCTCCTCCTTAACAGGAAAAGAAATATTAGATCACGAAGTACATTTTGATAACGTAATAGAATTGTCTATCTCGGAAGAAGCATTTTTGGGTCAGAAAAGTGTCTTTGCTGGACCATATAGGTTAGCACGACTTCTAAAAATTTTGGGAAGTGATATAACTGGTAGAGGAGTTATCAATATTCCTACTCCCGATGGTGTCGATAGCGGATTTTGGAATAAATTTTTAAGCAAGCTGGCAGCACAACGTCCATATTTGTGGGAAAATCATAAGGATGCAGTTGCTACGCAATTTTTACAGCCTGGAACATCTGCAGTCTTAACGTTGCCTACAGGAGCAGGGAAGTCAACACTGTCGGAGCTAAAGATCGCTTCAACTGCATACTCTGGAAAAAAAACAATCTATTTGGTGCCGACACATGCCTTAGAAGATCAGGTAAAGAGAAATTTAAAGGACCTTTTTGAAGACTACGATCCTGAGGATTTTGAATTTGATGGAGAATATACTGAATTTGCAGAATTTAATAATTTCCCTTTTTTGGTAATGACACCCGAACGATGTCTCACCATAATTAATCTATATCCTGAGATATTCCATCATGTTGGTTTGGTTGTTTTTGATGAATTTCATTTAATTCACGGAACAGATATAAAAAAAGATAGACGTTCAATAGATGCGATGTACTGTTTGCTGTCGCTATTTACCTTAATTCCACATTCAGATTATTTGTTGATCTCTGCAATGGTTGAAAATGGCCAAGAGATATGTTCTTGGGTGGAAAAAATCACCAATCGCGAATGCCTTCTCTTTAACTCTTCGTGGAAACCAACAAGACAGCTCCACGGATGTATTGTTTTTGAGGAAAGCGAGATTTCGGATCTACGGAATTTATGCAATGAAGCTAGGTACAGAGGTGATACCATTGGTCCGTCATTAGGTTTAAAAAGAGAAATGAAGATCATGCCATACTGTTTTTTCAGTTTGAAAAATATTTGGGAAACGACTGCTGATAGTGATTATTTGAGAACATCTATTATTAATAGTAAGGTGGCGCTTGATATAAATAAAAAATGGCAGTTAACAAGTAATAGAAATGAAGTTGCTTCGAAACTGGCAATCCATTTTGCGAGATTGGGGCTCAAAACATTGGTTTTTGTAGATGATCCTAAAATAGCAAACTCGACCTGGAAAAAGATCAATAACAACTTAGATCGAGAAAATAGTTTTACCGATTTTTGTAAAGAAAAAGATAAAGAAATTGAACTTTTAGCTAAAGAATTAGGCGCAATAGAACATTCCTATTTTTACATGCAGTACAATGTAAGTGTGCATCATGGACTTCTTCTTCCTGCTGAAAGGAATTTAATTGAAGAATATTATAAAATAGCTGATGGTGCTGTCGTGATGGTGGCGACTGCAACTTTGGCCCAAGGAATTAACCTACCGGCAGAAATAGTAATTATAGCGGGTGATGATAGATTTGATGATGAATTAGGGTATAGAGAACCAGTTAAACCGCATGATCTATTGAATGCGGCAGGAAGAGCAGGAAGAGCGGGTCTCTCATCACAGGGAGCGGTTATCTTAATACCTGGCGATATAGTAACGATGCGGGATTTAGTGATTTCCAGTAGATGGTGGGATTTAAAAAAGCGTGTGTTTTCAAAAGGCGACCAATGTCTTAAAATTGAGGACCCCTTAGAATATCTGCTTGATTCCCTTCAAGACGATGCAGAAGCACTCGATGTAAATCAGGCAAATATCTTATATAGATTTAAAGCAGAAAAACTTTCAGAATTTGATACAAGAGTGCTTTTGAGGAATTCTTTGTATGCTTTTAAAGCAGAAAAAGAGTTGAAATCTGAAAGTTTTGAAAGTCAGATTGAAAAATTTTTAGAAAGAAGAAAACAATTAGATGATTTGTCAGAAGATGTTCTGTGGACAAAAGAAGTCAGCTTTAAAACGGGTGTGGACCCAACGTTAATTTTACAACTTTCGGAGAATATAGATGAAGAGGATTTTGAAAAATTTATTAATTATTCAATATCTGAATTCATAGATTGGTTTTTCAAGTGGCTAGGTAAGGATGAAAAATTCCTAGGCCGAATTTTCACCAAACCTAATACGCGCGATCAAATTAGAAAAGCTTGTGGTATGCAACTAAGTAAGGTTCATAGCGACAAGGAAATACTTGAGAAACTTCCTGTTGTGTGTGAAATTTTAAAAAAATATGTAGAAGGCAAAACAATAAAAGAGATAAATGATATTATTCCGGATCCTAAAACACCAGATAAAAGCTTGTATTTGATAAAAGCCCGAAGTTTTATTTTGAGACTCGTTCCTGAACTGAGTTTTAGCTTAGGAATATTGTCATTTATTACACTAGAAAAAGCAAAACAGAAAAAATTTAAAGAGCATCAAATTCCTCCTAATATTAGGGTTTTAGCTAGTTGCATAAGAGAAGGTTTTGATGATGCGGATAAATTGTTCTTTAAGCAGAAATATAAATTCAGGGGACGTGTATACTGTCATGAATTATATTCAATGTTTTAAAGACAAATACTAATAGTGATATCAATTTTTCTTTTCATAGTGTCCAAGAAATATGAATGGGATATAATTCCTAAAGTATATTTAATTAGCATTTATAGATGAAATATCGTTTAGCTACTTCGGAATTCATCAGTACAAAATTAGGTAAAAAGGAGTTGCATGTAAAGTGAATATCAGAAGTATGAAAGAATTATTTCTTTTTTTTGATAATCAAATGAGAAAGTGCAGGGTCGTGCAATATACGCTCAAATTCTGAATTTACAATTTCGGAGATATCCTCTTTAATCTGCAGATAATTGCGTTCAATCATGGTATTGTTAATAATACGCACCGGGCTAATTCCCTGATATGAGTCTTCTTCTTTTTTAAGCTGCTCGTGATTATTGATTATTTCCGAATGGAATGCTTTGAGTTCAATTTTACAGTCTGGGTTATCGGCTGTAATGCCGACAAATTCACCGGAACTCAAACAGGAAATCTTCGAAGCAGGCACGGCAGCTTCCAGTTGTTTTGATCTGCTGATGGACGTATCTGAGCTGTTTATGGAAATGCTCTCACGATCCTGCATTATTTTTCCAAAGCGTTCGGAGAGCTGTTTTGCAGTATCACCATTTACCTGTCCGCTGATGATACGGATACTTAATATTCATGATTATTGGAATTGTGGGGTACTTTACTGTGCCTTCCGTGGCCAATTATATCGTGCATGCATCAGGAGGAAGCGCATTGGGACAGAAAGTGACAAGCTTGTTTGGCGGTTCAACTTCTACTGTCATTGGTGGTGCTGCCACTGCAGCAGGAATGGTAATGGATTCAATGGGAAGTGCAGCAGGCAGAATGAGCCAGAGCATGTCATCTTCAGCAGCTGCTTCGCCTTATTTTGAGGAAAAAGGAAATTACATGAGCGAGAAGCTCAAGGGAAACTCTAAAAATTAAAAGCACTCGATTATGTTTAGTAAAATGAAAAATATAGATACTGCTTTTCGTCATATAAGAGGATTTACAATGCTGGTTATTCTTTGCTGCGCTGCCATAACCTCTTATTCTATTTATAAAAGTTTCAGTTCCGTCGCTTTGATGCACGACAAGGTTTATATCCTCGCAAATGGAAAGGCGCTTGAGGCATTTGCATCAGACCGTAAGGATAATGTACCTGTTGAAGCAAGGGATCACGTCAGGACATTCCATAAGTTTTTCTTCAGCCTTGACCCAGATGATAAAGTAATTAAAGCCAATGTTACCAAGGCCTTGTATCTGGCTGATAATTCTGTCAAGCGCATATACGATGATTTAAAAGAAAACGGATATTATTCGGGAATTATATCAGGAAATATAAGCCAGACTGTTATTGTAGACAGCGTCCGCATTGATATTAATGAATATCCCTATCGCTTTAAATGCTATGCCCGGCAGAACATCATAAGGACAACAAGCATATTGAACAGAAATCTGATTACAGAAGGAACGCTGCGAAATGTTTCAAGGAGCGATAACAATCCGCATGGGTTTTTGATTGAACGCTTCAATACTCTTGAGAACAAAGATCTTGGAACAGTAAATCGAAAGCCATGAGAAGTCTGATGCGGAAACAAAGACAGAATGTAAAGTCTTCAAGGTCATATCTGATGATCAGATTCTGGTGGGTAACAAAAATGAATAGGCTGACTAGAGACCTTTCAAATTCACAGCTTAAGTTTTCAGTAATCATTTTTGCGGCCCTTGCAACGATTTTATGTGTTTATAACGCATTGAGCGGTTTTCTGTCAGAAAGTCAAAAATCAATGAACATTGATGCAGTAAAAGTGCTTAAGCCATCTTATAGTGATGAGGTAGGCCATATCCATTCTCTGAATCTTCCATTTAACAAATATGCTGAGAGATCCAATCTCAGCAGATATATTGACAGTGTGATAAATGCGGCAGACTTAATCGATTTGTTTAAAAATCAAAATTCCAACGCTGAAGATTTTAGCAGCAGTCCGAAGCTCAACGAAACGAATTCATCTAACTATAAAAAATAAGATTATGGAACATAAAACACTTTCAGCCAGAGAGAAAAAGAATCGCAGTATGATGCTGGTTCTTCCACTGCTTGTTCTTCCATTTATAACCATGCTGTTCTGGGTGCTTGGAGGAGGCAAAGGAACAGAAAATCCAATTTCAGGAACTGAAAAAAAGGGATTTAATATGCTGCTTCCAAATCCAAAACTAAAGGAAGATTCCAGTTTGGATAAAATGAGCTATTATGACCAGGCATCAATTGATTCTATAAAACTGCAGGAACAAAAAAAGAAAGATCCTAATTATTCGGTTGGTGCGGAAGATAATGATAATCTTGAATCAAAACGTTTTTTTGATACGGATGAGGTTGCATGGAATGATAAACAAAACGGACTGAAAACAGACTATTTCAAACCAGAGAATGAAAAGAAGATGTACCAGAAACTTGAAGCGCTCCAGAAAGCTATTGCGGAACCTCCAAAAGAATATCAGAGCGGTCAGGATATGAGGGAATTTCAGTACCAGAAAATGCCTCACGGTGAATCAGCCGAGTTAAAAAATCTTGAACAGCTCATGGCAGCCATGAGTGCGCCTTCTGAGCCTGATCCTGAACTTGCCCAGCTTGGCGGCATGCTGGAAAATATTCTGGATATCCAGCACCCAGAACGTGTACAGGAGAAACTGCGTCAGAACTCAAAGCTTCAAAAAGGAAAAGTTTTTTCAGTGAACAGAAAAGCTGAAGAGCAAAACCTGAGCTCTCTTCAGACCAACAAAGTAAATTATGAGCAGTCAGCAAATTCATTTTATTCGCTTGATGGTGAAATCAACGATGAACAAAATCAGAACGCAGTTGAGGCAGCGGTTCATGAAACGCAGACGATTGTCAACGGTTCTATTGTAAAAATCAGACTTGCAAGTGACGTTTTTATCAATGGCGTACTAATTCCAAAAAACAGTTTCGTTTTTGGGACAGCGTCACTTAAGGGAGAAAGGCTTGAAATAAAGATCAATACCATAAAATACCAGAATTCCATTTTCCCGGTTGAACTATCCGTCTTTGATATAGACGGCATTAAAGGCATTTACATTCCTGGAACCATAAACAGGGATGTAGCAAAAGCATCCGCTGACAGGTCCATGCAGAGTATTGGACTGGCAGGAGTCAGTGATTCTTGGGGAGCTCAGGCGGCAGGAATGGGAGTGGAGGCAGCCAAATCACTTTTAAGCAGGAAAGTTAAGCTGATAAAAGTAGCAGTCAAGGCAGGTTACAAAGTGCTTCTCTACGATGAAAAAGAAAAGAATGAACAATAACTTTAAACTAAAAGAAAATGAAAAATTTAAAGACACTAATTATCACATTTATTTTTCTGGCTGGTTTTTCAGTTTCAGCGCAGTATGATGCTAAAGCTGAATTTAATAATATACAGCTTAGCTATTCAAAAACCACAAGCATTTTATTTCCGTATCCGGTAAAAAGCCTGGATGTCGGAAGCCGTGATGTTCTGGTGCAGAAAGCTAAAGGAGTGGAAAATATACTGCTTCTTAAAGCTGACAAGCAGAATTTTCCACAGACTAACCTGACTGTTGTAACTTCCGACGGTAATCTTTACAGTTTCATTTTAAATTTTGATGATCTGTGTCCTACATTAAATGTGGATGCGCGGTTACGAATTGGTGACGATAAATCGCTGCTGTTTTCTCTTGAGAACGAAAACCAGAAAGAAATAAAAGAATATGCCCTGCTTGCTCTATCCAAGAAAAATAAGGTAAGCGGACTGGGTTCAAAAAATGCAGAAATTGAGTTTAAGGTTGACGGCATATTTATTCATCAGGACGTGATGTATTTCAGAGTGTTTTTAGGGAATGATTCCAGAATTAATTACGATGTGGACCAGCTTCGTTTTTTTATCCGAGACCAGAAAAAATCCAAAAGAACTGCAGCTCAGGAAATAGAAAAGACACCGCTTTTATGCACCGGAGAATTTAGCAGGATTTCCGACAAATCACAAACTATAGTAGTTTTTGCCTTATCTAAATTTACGATACCGGAAAAGAAGAAATTCACAATGCAGGTCTTTGAGAAAAATGGAGGCAGGCATCTGGAACTTAACATAAAGAACAGGCACCTGGTTAATCTTGAAATACTGGGTAACCTATAATTAGTACTAATTTAAAATGTAAAGATCATGAACGAGAAAAATGTGCAGTATCTGAAAGACAAGTTAAAATATACCGGCTTCGGAGAAACTTTCGATGCTGAATTAAGGGAGAATATCCTAAAAGGGGATAAAGATTTTAAAATGATCCATACCGGCATTATGAACAATGGTGTTCCTAACAGGGATACCGTTACCGTTGAACTGAATTTTAAAAAGTCCGATCAGAGCGATATGTACTTTTTTAATTCCTATAAGGTGAATCTCCAGAAAGAGGATAATAAGCCGGGACTGGAGCAGACGTTTTATATAAACAGCGATAACACCAGCATTACACTCAAAGAAGCCTATAATTTGATGGAGGGCAGATCAGTTAATAAGGATTTAAAAACTAAAGAAGGAGAAACATATAATTGCTGGTTAAAATTTGACTTCAAAAACAGTGAAAATGATGGAAATTTCAAATTACAGCATTATCATGAGAACTATGGCTATGATTTGGAGGCTGCGCTGGAAAAGCATTCAATCAAAGAACTGCTAACACCGCAGTACAAGGAAGATCTGATGAATTCGCTTAAAAAAGGAAACCTTCAGTCCGTAACTTTTGTTGTCGGCGGAGAGGAGAGAAAACAGTTCGTTGAAGCTAATCCGCAGTTTAAAACCATAAAGGTTTACGATTCTTCTTTACAGCGAATCAATGACCGAGAAAGCAAGACTGAGAAACAGTCCCAATCCAAAGAAAAGAGTGCAGAGCAGAGCACTAATAATGATGAGCCTTCTCAGAAAGAAAAAAAAAGTAATTCCCGTTCAAAAAAAGCAGGAAGATCGGTTTAAGTTTTAATATTAATTAGAGTTCAGCTATGTCTTCTGAAAACAATAGAGTAGAAAATGAGATAAAAGTCTGGCAGTGCAAGGAAGAAAAATTAAAATTTCTATTTCAGAACAGCCCTAATATAGAACGCTCTTTTGGCATAGAGAAACTGAAATTTTTTAAGATGCTCCTTTTTAAATATAAAAAGACGAAAGCTGTAGATGAAAAAATAACTCTCAGGTTTCTTAAGCATGAATATAATAAATTGAAGCATCAAGTCTATCCCAATATCATTGTTAGACTTGTAAATGAAGCGCTTAGTGCTGTCGCTTTTCAAAGGATAGATAAACAGGATTATCTTAAAGATTTGGAATTAAACAAGAAAACTTTAGAGGAACAGCTTATAAAAAGCGGTTTTCATGTGGCTTATGGCAAAGTATTGGAGCATATGCAGGAGCAGCAGTTAAATTTTTCTATTCCTGTTTCTTATCACATCTCAGAGAATGAAAGACTTGAACATTCACTTCAATTTGTAAAAGATGCGCAGGGGGCTTACCAATTTGATGGATTCAGATCAATTCTTTACACAGATTCGTCGCCATCCAGACGCTGTACACATTACTTTAAGAATGAGAAAACTGAGGGCTTCAGCGCTGCAGACGCATACGGAATGCTTGCGGGGAGAGCAGTCCTAAAAGTCGGAACTTGGAAACAGTTTAACTTCAACGACAGGGATCTTAATGACAATTATAGAATGCATGAGTTTCCAGAATCGTATGGATACAATGTAAGCGATGCTTTAAGGACTGTTCCTCTTAAAAATGATGATTATGAGGCAGTTGAATCCCTGGCCGATTCTTTGAAAAAGGGCAGGAGGGAAGAAGTTCTTCTTATGATACAAGGGAGAGAAATGAAGGTTTTTTTGGAAGCAAATCCACGCTTTAAAAACTTGAATTTTTATAACGACAGGATGCAGAAACTTAGTCTGGCGGAAATTAAAAACGGCTGTAAAATTAATCCGTTGCTAAAGCCTCAGCAAAATATTGAGTCGCAGACCGCAAAAAAATCTCATCATATGTGATGTTTATTTATCTTATACAGTTATGGAAAATCTTAATCTTTTATCGGGATTTTTTCAGGCAATCGAAAATGACTTCAGGATCAGCACAACTCACATTGCAATTTTTGCAGCCCTGCTTCAATTTCGTGCAAGCAAAGATTTTGTAAATCCTATTCAGGCTTACAGCATAGAAATCCAGAGTATTGCTAAGATCATGTCTCATAAAACCTATCAAAAATGTATGCGTGAATTGGATGACTACGGTTATTTGATTTATGTGCCTACTAAGAATAAGAACAGAAGGAGCAGTATTTATTTTCACTTGGAATAAGTTGTACTGTAAAAATTGAAAGTAGACAGAGTTTTGTTTTAAAGTAGATGATCAAATATTATAATGAGTAAAACCAGAATTTCATGGAAGAATTTATAACGAAAGATGATTTAAGACAGTTCGGGCTTTACATGGCCGATACGGTGCGTACTGCTGTTGCGGAAGCATTTCAGCCAAAAAATATTGAGCGGGAATCTGAGTGGCTGAAAAGTAAAGCTGTCCGTAGGATGCTTGATATTTCTGCAGGCTCGGTGCAGAATCTTAGAACCTCGCAAAAAGTACGTTTTAAAAAGGTACTTGGATCTTATTATTATAACAGGGAAGATATTCAAAAACTCTTTAGCGATGACAAAGTTTAATAGATTAAAAGAAAGCCATATAATGAGTTTTTTGTCTATGTACGCTAAGGATCCCAAACTTAATGTCTGGCACCTGTCAATTTTGACAGCTATACTGGGGTTAGGATACAAGCAGGGGCAGAGGAGGAGGATAAAAGTAAGTCGCAGTAAAATTATGGAATTATCGCATGTGAACACTCTGCCAACTTATCATAAGTATTTTAAACAACTTCAGGATCTAGGATACGTTAAGTATACCCCTTCGTATCATCCTGGCTATAAGAGCGAAGTAAAACTATGTAAAAAGAGGCTATCTCAAAATATTTGAGATAGCCTCTTTTAAGTTTGAATATGTCTTAAAAATATTTATCAAGAAGAAATGTTGTATTTTTTCTTGATTGCCTGGATTTCTTTTTCCAGTCTACTGAGAACTGCCAAGTCCGGCTTAGACATTTTAGGCTCAGTTTTATTGAGTTTTTTATTTAGAATTGACATTTCACGGCCGATTGTTGCCTGTTCAGTTATGGCGTATGCTTCAGTCTGTTTTACTGATGCGTGGCCCAGTAGTTCTTTAACTACGTTTATAGGAACATTATTGTTTAATGTAACGGTGCTTCCAAAAGTGCGGCGCGCGATGTGAGTATTTAAAGTAAATGGAAATCCGCATAAAACTGCCACTTCTTTCAAGTATTCATTCATTTTCTGATTGGATGAGACAGGCAGTACCGTTCCGCGCTGAATGCATAGCTTATGTTCTTTATATTTTTCAATGATTTTAAGTGCCTGAGGGAGCAGCGGGACATTGGTTGTTGAGTTTGTTTTCTGTCTTTCGGACATAATCCAAAGGTTTCCGTCAATGCCTTCTTTGATATCACTTTTCTTTAATTGGTAAGCGTCTATGTAAGCAAGTCCAGTGTAACATTGGAATACAAATACGTCCCTGACAACATTAAGCCTGTCAGTAGTAAAATAATGCCTTTCCAGTTCATACAGTTCCTGAGTGTTAAGCGGTTTCTTTACCAGTTTTGTTTTTCGCCCCTTAAAGTTCTTAAAAGGATCCTTTGTGATTAATTCCTTATCAATCGCGCGGATTACAATCTTTTTGAAATTTGCAATGTATTTTAGTGTAGTGTTATTGCTGCAGTCTCGCACTGTTCTAAGATAAAACTCAAAGTCTTTAACAAATTCGAGATTCAAATCCGCAAATTCAACATCCTCTTTTTTAAACTTGAATTTAATAAAAGCAGTTAAATGGTTTTTAGTAATGGTAAACCTGTCAAGAGTGCCTTTTGCATATCCTTTTCCTAGAAGAGCCTTCATTTCGTCATTATGCTTTTGAAATTCTTCCAGAACCTTGATTTTTGGTGCTGTTCTTCCAAGAATTTGATCCATGATTTTTTCAGCAGTTATATGTTTTCCGCTGTAGAGCATTTCAGTTTTGATTTCATTGATTTTAATTGTCAGTGAATCAAGAAAGAAGTTTAAAGACTTTGCATCTTCTTTAGAGCCAACCGCTCGTTCGGTTTTTTGGTCCCATCTTGAATACTCCCATTTGCGTTTGGTTGATGCTTCTTTAGGGATGCCGTCTACGGTTATTCTAAAGTAAACCGTTCTAATTCTTTTGTCATTACTGGTTATTTTCATAAAGAAAACTAACCCAAAACTGTTTTCTAACATAATTCAGTCTTTTTAGATTAATAAATGTAGAATTATAGCGTCAAAAAAACAAGTCGTTAACCTCGTTAACCCCTTTGGTTATAAGGGATTTATTCAATTTCTGTGGCAGTTTTTCGTGGAAACCAAAAGTGCCACGATTCTGCCATAGAGATTTTGAGCGGTTTTAAAAAATATGAAAAGCAGCATAAATGAAAAAAGCCTGCGAATCTTACGATTTGCAGGCTTTACCACGTTTTTTAGGGGTTTTTGAAAAGATTGAAAAAGTGACCTTTTTACTTCTTTTACCCTTTTGGTGGGGAGAGCAGGATTCGAACCTGCGAAGTTCACACAGCAGATTTACAGTCTGCCCTCGTTGGCCGCTTGAGTATCTCCCCGATCTCAGCTTGTTGTGCTTTGTTGTTCTAAGCGGTGGCAAAGATAGGAAGGTTTTCTACATTTCCAAACAAAAAAAGCACTTAATTTAAAGTTATTTTAAAGTTATTTTTTAATTAGTTGGAATTGAATAAAATAAAAAACATTATTGATTAAGTTTTTTTTGGTTTATTTTAAAATATAAGATTATTCTTCTGCTTATTTTTCTGGTTTATATTTTTTGCAATGACTTTTTTTAGTCGTTAACCTCTGTTTTTATTGGGAAAATAGAATAATTATTTACGAGTTAGTATTTGATTTTATTGGTTAGGAATTGCTTTAGTCGAAAAAAATAGAGGTAAGATGGATTTATATTTTTTTTAATCATGTTTTAAAACAAAAAAAAATCTCCACAAGGGAGATTTTTTTATTCTGAATACTTAAGTATTATTTAGCTAAAAGCTCTAAGATTTTTTCTTTCAACGCAGGACCTCTTAAGTCTTGAGCAACTACCTTTCCGTTAGCATCAAGAATAAAAGTTGCAGGAATTGCTTCAACATGATATTGTTTTGCAATTGGCTCTTCCCAATGTTTTAAGTTTGAAACATGAGTCCAAGTTAATCCATCCTTTGCTATCGCTTGTTTCCAAGCTGCTGCGTCTTTGTCCAAAGAAACTCCAATGATATTTAAACCTTTTGAGTGTAATTCTTTGTATAATGCCACAACATGAGGATTTTCTTGTCTGCATGGTCCACACCAAGAAGCCCAAAAATCTACAATAGTTACTTTTCCTAAACTTTCTCTAAGAGAAACTACTTTTCCTTCTGGATTAGGAGCCGAAAAATCTGCTCTTCAGTTAGGGCTACCTACTGCAGGAGCTGTAGCACCAACAGATGGCATTTTTGCTTGACCTAATCTAGTTTTGATTTCTTTACCTGGAGCAGTGTTTTTTACAGACTCATCTAAAGAATTGTAAAGAGTTTCCAATTTTTTTGTATCAGCCGCTGGATCATTAAACATACTTTGAACGATCAAAACTGTAATGAATGATTTTGGGTGAGTTTCAGCATATTTCAAATATTTAGTTTTGCTGCTCTCTTGAACCTCTTTTTGAATTGTCATATATTGTTTCATCAAGCTGTTGATAGTTGCTGTATCTTGAGCTTGTTGAGCTTGTTGCATTTTTTGATTATTCTTTTTCTGAAAATCAATTAAGTTTTTTTGAGTTTTTGTCATGTCTTCCGTGAAAGCCACATACTCATCGTTATTGTAAGTTCCAGAAACTTTAGATTTGTGGATACTATCTTTATCAATATTAATTTTGATCTCTCCAGTTTCAAGGATAAATGGAATTGGACCGTTAGCACCTTGTAAAATTAAAGTATGGAAAGCTGGTTCAGTTACTTTTCCTTTTATTTCAAATTTTCCGTTTTCAACTTTTACTGTATCAAGAGAAACTGGCATTCTTGTAGCAGGGTCTGCACCTTGTAAGATGATAGTTTTTCCATTTTCAATCCCTGTAGCTGTACCTGTAATAAGGTATTCTCCATCTTTAACTTTGCTGCAAGAAATGATAGCTGCAGAAGCTGTAAGTACAAAAAGTATTTTTTTCATTATAAAAAATTAATTAGTTAATTGATTTGTGCAACAAAAGTATCTAAAAATATAAAACATACAGAATTTTGTAACCTAAAATTTTGTTATAGTTTTTTTAGGTCTAAAATGCATTAAATCAGCATGTTTGTTGGCCTTAATTGACTTGAAGCTATCATTGAGAAACTTATTTTAAATCATTATAATCAAAATTTTAATTTTTAGATATAAAAAAAGCACTCAATTAAACGAGTGCTTTTTTATAAATATAGTGTTTAAAAACTATTCTTGGTTTGTTTTCTTTCTCCAAGTAAAGTTGTTTAAAATATGTCTTTTAGCAAATCTTGCTGGAGAATCAGCATTTACCATTTTCACGTAAGTTGCTTTTGGAACACTAATGTATTCGTAAACACTTCCGTTAGAGAAATCGATAATTAAACGTCCTTCAACAAATTTAAAATCTGTGATTGAACAAGTTGTAATTGTTTCTGTGTACTCAGGTAAATTAAGTTTGATAGTATCAGGATGAATACTTACTAAAAAATGGTAAGCTTCAATGATTGTTTTACTTTTTTCTTCTGCCTCTTTTAAACCAGCCTCGTTTCCAACAAATTTATCAGGATGAGATTCTTTCATCGCATTACGATAAATTGTTTTTAAATCTTTTAACTCTGCAGTTTTCTCTACGTTTAGTAACTTACGGTATTCAACTATTTTTTTCATAAATAAAAGGTAACTACTTGTCTATTAGTTTGAAATCGATATTAATTAGTTCAAATCGACAAATTTTTTGCAAAGGTACACTTTTTTTTAACTTTTTAGTTTTGATGGAAAAAATATTGAAAAAAGTTAACGGTAAGTTTATTTTCATTGCTAACAGAGCGAAGATTTTTTTTTTTTTAACGCAAAGCACGCAAAGACTTACGCAAAGAGCGCCAAAGATTTTTTGAGTAATATTTATAAACATAAAGTTCGCAAAGCTATGTCAGCACAAAGCTTTGCGAACTTAAATATTCTCAATGTATAACACTCAGCAAAAAAAATAACCTTAGCGTTCTTTGCGTTAAAAATTACACGCTCCAACAAAACTTGAAACTTGAAACTTGAAACAAAAGAACTATTCTGGTTTATGATTAGCTTTATCGAAGTTTCTAGATTTTTTTGGATATTGTTTGTAGCTCATATCACTTGGGTTTTCTATAACCGATTTTATTGTAATCCAATCACCGACGTTAAACTTTGCTTGAACCATTTTATAGTCTAAAAGATATTCACCGCAGAAATAATTGTTATTTTCATCTTTTTCGATAATGCCTGTGAAAACTCCTTTTTGCGGCATTGATTGTTGTGTATCTTTCGACATGATTCTCTGTTTTTAAATTAAAAGGCAAAGGTAAGCAATTAAGTATTGTTTTAGTGAGTTCGCTGTAAACTGAGTATATTTGCACATGCAGAAAAATTTTAAACCACATCCAAATTCTTTTAAAAATACATTTTGTGCTTTTAATGAAGTGTTGCAAGATTCTATTAAAGGATTAAAAAAACAATTTGAAAGTAAAGCTGGAAGCACATATTATTATACAGAAGAAGGAATGTATCGTGTTTCGAATCACTGGGGAAGGCTGGCAAACAGCAAATGGCGCTTAGTTGCTCGTGATCCAGAAACAGAATCGAAAACAAAGATTGGTTTTGCTAAATGGAATGAGTTTTATCCGGACAATGCTACAGATAAATTATATTATATCGAAGCGGATTACGAAAAAAACTTGGCCAATTATCAGCATAAAAATAATCCTGATTATGATGGAAAAGCAGTTTTAAGAACCAGTTTGGATACAACAAAAAGGCTAAAACAAATAAGAAATCTCCAGCAGCTGACGAATTGGGCGAAACATTTTGATTATGAGGATATTGATGATTTACGAAAACAAATTATCAACGAATTGATTTTCACAGAGAAAAGTTTAGAACAAATTAAAAGAGAAGTATAATGGGACGCAATAATGAAAGAAATATCAAAAAGCACAATGACAAATTGCACAAAGCCCAGGCTAAGAAAAAACAAGCCGAACTTTCTCGCAAAGAAAAGCTGAAAGAAATTGTGAAAAAATTCAACGAAAGTAAAAACGAAGAATAAAATAATTGTTTCAAGTTTCAGGTTTCACGTTACAAGTTAACAAAGCAAACCTGAAACTTGAAACCTGAAACAAAAAACAAATGAATAGTAAATTCGAAACCCTAAAAGCGAGCGTACAAGAAATTATTGATTTAATCGCTGCAAAAAATGACAGAGAAGCAAACAACAAATTGTTGGAAGTAAGTGAAACTCTTGACGAAATGATTGATTTCGCTGAAGAAGATGAAGAAGTTAGAGAGATCACTCGTTATCAGGTTTTATTGAACCAACTTCACGTAAAAATTAATGGAGAAGAACCTGTTGATGGAGAATAATAAATGTTTCTGCGACACAGGACTGCTTTTTGAAAACTGTTGCGGATTGTATTTAAATGGAAGTCAAAAAGCATCTTCGGCTTTAAGTTTAATGCGTTCCAGATATTCCGCTTATGCAACTCATAATGCCGATTATTTAATGGAAACCACTTATGTTTCTGAAAGAAAATATTATTCGAAACCTGAAATTTTAAAATGGGCTGTTTCTAATAAATGGCAGAAATTGGAAATTCTTAGTTTCACCGAAAATACTGTAGAATTTAAAGCTTACTTTTTAGATTCAAATAATAAACCTCAGACTCATTATGAATTTTCTACTTTTAAATTCGAAAATGGAGCTTGGTATTATTTGGACGGAAAGTTTGAATAATTAACATATCTAACATTGTTAACTTCAATTTTTAGTTGAATATTTTAACTAAAAATTAATAAACGATTCGTTTTTCATAATTCTAAAAAGACGTAATTTTAGATTTATGAAAAACGAATTTAAAAAAGGCTTTTATTTTAAGACTTACGAAGCTCCTTTTCAGTCTCCGTTTGACAAACTTTTTACTATTTTTAAAGAGTTGATCACCCATACTTCGGGTGATTTTGATGAAGCCATAAACTGGCTTAGGGAACTGGATAAAGAATACAAACTTACCGACGAGAATTACACCATAGACGATTTTATCGAAGATTTAAAAAAGAAAGGTTACATCAGAGATGAAGTTAAAGGCGATGGAAGTTCTGGTTTCGGAATTACGGCAAAAACCGAAAGAGCGATCAGACAGCAGGCTTTAGATCAAATCTTTGGAAACTTGAAAAAATCTGGAAGCGGAAATCATAAAACCAAATACGCAGGAAGCGGTGATGAACATACGGGAGAATTCCGTGAATATAATTTTGGCGACAGCTTGGAAAGAATTTCTTTAACTGAAAGTCTTCGAAATGCTCAGGTCAATAATGGCGTAGATAATTTTATGCTTACTGAAAACGATTTGATTGTAGAAGATGCACAATATAAAGCACAAATGAGCACTGTCTTAATGATCGACATTAGCCACAGTATGATTTTGTATGGCGAAGATCGAATCACACCGGCTAAAAAAGTTGCCATGGCTTTAGCGGAACTTATTACAACAAGATACCCAAAAGACACGTTAGATATTTTGGTTTTTGGTAATGATGCCTGGACCATTCCAATTAAAGATTTACCCTATCTGCAAGTTGGTCCATATCATACGAATACCGTTGCGGGTTTACAATTGGCAATGGATATTCTGCGAAGAAAACGAAATACCAACAAACAAATTTTTATGATTACTGACGGAAAACCAAGCTGCGTTCGCGAACGTGACGGTTCTTATTATATGAATAGTAATGGTTTGGACGAATATATTGTGGACAAATGCTACACTCAGGCGCAGCAGGCAAGAAAACTTCATATTCCGATTACTACTTTTATGATAGCTAGAGATCCTTATTTACAGCGTTTTGTAAATCAGTTTACTGAAGCCAATCAGGGAAAAGCATTTTATACCGGCATTAAAGGTTTGGGTGAAATGATTTTTGAAGATTATGAAGCGAATAGGAAGAAGAGGGTTAAATAAAGGTTCTAAGTGGCTAAGATTCTAAGATACTAAGGTTTCTTTGCACATGATAAACATAACGCATATCGTAGAGACACATGGCAGTGCGTCTAACATATCAACTGTCACGCTGAGCGAAGTCGAAGCGCCAAATCAATAAATAAACAATCTATATTTCAATAAAATGGAAATAAATACTATAAAGACATTAGGTCAATTAAAAGCCGCTGGATATAAGAGTACAAGCATTAAAGATGAATTGCGAAATAATCTTCGTGAAAAAATTAAATCTGGGAAACCTGTTTTTGAAGGGGTTCATGGTTTCGAAAATACCGTAATTCCAGAATTAGAAAGAGCTATTTTATCTCGTCATAATATAAATTTATTGGGACTTCGCGGACAGGCTAAAACGCGTTTAGCTCGTAAAATGATCGAATTGTTGGATGAATATATTCCGTATGTTTCTGGTTCAGAAATTAATGACGATCCGTTAAATCCAATTTCGCGTTTTGCAAAAGATTTAATTGATGAAAAAGGTGATGAAACGCCAATTTCATGGTTACATAGAAGCGAACGTTTCTTCGAAAAACTGGCAACTCCAGACGTGACAGTTGCTGATTTAATTGGAGACGTCGACCCAATTAAAGCGGCAAATCTGAAATTATCCTATGCAGATGACCGCGTAATTCATTTCGGAATGATTCCGAGAGCCAACCGCTGTATTTTTGTAATTAACGAATTACCAGATTTACAGGCAAGAATTCAGGTGGCCTTATTTAATATTTTGCAAGAAGGAGATATTCAGATTAGAGGATTCAAATTAAGAATGCCTTTGGATATGCAGTTTGTTTTCACCGCAAATCCAGAAGATTATACCAATAGAGGAAGTATTGTTACACCTTTAAAAGATAGAATTGGTTCTCAGATTTTGACACATTATCCTGAAACTATAGAAATTGCGAGAACAATTACAGAGCAGGAATCTAAATTGGATAAAAATCAAACTGATCTTGTTTATGTGCCAAGTTTGGCAAGAGATATTTTAGAACAGATTAGTTTTGAAGCCCGCGAAAGTGAATATATAGATAACAAAAGCGGTGTAAGTGCAAGAATGAGTATAACGGCTTTTGAAAATTTAATTAGTACGGCAGAACGTCGCGCATTGCTTTCAGGTGTAGACAAAACAACTTTACGTTTGTCAGATTTTATCGGAATTATTCCAGCGATTACTGGAAAAGTAGAGTTGGTTTACGAAGGAGAGCAGGAGGGAGCTGATGTAGTGGCAGAAAGTTTAATTGGTTCTGCAATTCGAACATTATTTCCAGAATATTTTCCAAAAATTGAAAAATTAGAAAAACCAGACGAAAAAACACCATATTCTGATGTAGTAGAATGGTTTTTTGCCGAAAGCGGTTTCGAATTATTAGACGATGCTTCCGATAAAGAATATAAAAGTATTCTAGACGAAGTAACGCCTTTGGATGATTTAATTAAAAAATATCAGCCACAAACAGCAAAAGAAGATGAGTATTTCTTGAAAGAGTTTGTTTTATGGGGATTGGTAGAATATAGAAAGTTAAGCAAAGATAGATTTGCCAAAGGAAATCAGTTTAGAGATATTTACGGAAGTTACATTAGTAAATTTTAAGAAAAGTATTTACTTTTTTCAAATTTATAACATTAGCTTAGATAGAATTAATCTGTCTAAAATCTGCTTTAATCTGTGTATATCTGCGTGAAATAATTATTACACATAGATTTTTCACGCAGATTTAAAAAGATTTCAGCAGATCTAATTAGATTTTTTTCCAACGCTCTATGATATGATCTGGTCTAGCTGGTTTTTTAAAACCGGCTGGGCTTTTTTATTTTACAAAAGATTACTTTTACAATCCAAAAATGAATTTATGTTATTCCTAATATTAAGTATTCTTTGCAGTGTAATTGTTGGTGTTATATTCAAAATTTCAAGAAAATATAATGCTAATCCGTCTCAAATTATTTCATTCAATTATATAACGGCGATTACGCTTTGTTACTTCACTTTTAGTCCAGATCTGAATGCTTTGGATCATAATGCACCTTTAGAAATTTATACAGCGGTCGGAATTTTACTTCCAATTGTATTTTTGTTTTTAGCACTTTCTATAAAATTTATGGGAATTGCAAAAACCGATGCGGCACAGCGATTGTCACTTTTTATTCCGATTTTAGCAGCTTGGTTATTGTTTAATGAAGCATTTAATACCTATAAAGTTATTGGAGTCTTAGTTGGATTCTCGGCACTTTTATTCATATTAAAAAAGCCAACTGACAATACAGAGAATAAATGGATTTATCCTGCAATGGTATTATTAGGTTTCGGAATTGTTGATATTCTTTTTAAGAAAATAGCTTTATATACCGTCGTTCCTTACACAACTTCTTTGTTTGTAGTATTCTTAATTTCGTTTACGGTTTCATTGGTTATCGTTATGTATAAGTTATTCATCACAAAAGAAAGTTTTGCTGTAAAAAATATTCCTTTTGGGTTATTGGTTGGGATTTTTAATTTCGGAAATATACTATGCTATTTAAAAGCGCATAAAGCTTTTGCAGAAAACCCATCAACTGTTTTTGCTGGAATGAATATGGGAGTTATTGTTTTAGGAACCGTAGTGGGAGCTTATTTCTTCAAAGAAAAACTTTCTAAAATTAATATTATCGGATTGTTTTTGGCATTAATTGCGGTTGTTTTTATCTTTTTATCGCAATTACAGTAATTTTTTTTAAACGCTAATTATTTAATTTACAGTTGATTTTAGGTTAAGTTGAGAATTTATTAAATTAAATTCTACTAATTCTATAGAATTTATAAATATAAATTTGTAGCTTTGCTTCAACAATGAAAAACTATAGCCGAAATATTATGATGTCTTTCAATTGCAGCTTTGCGATGTGCTGCAAGATGAATCACGTTTTGAAATGGCGTTAATAGAGAAAGTACTTGTTAGTTATTTTTTTTTTTTTTTTAGCCTTTCATTGCACCATGAAAGGCTTTTTTTTGAATCATTAAAAAATGGAAATATGAGAACCATTAGAAATAGAAAAATTTTAATGCGTAACGGTTTAATAAAGATTCCGTGTTGCAGTTGTTTTTAAAAATAGAAATAAAAAATCTTCATAATTAAGAAGAATATTGATTACTAAAAAGATAACCCAAACCTAAAAACTATATATTATGAGTTCAGAAATTATAAAACACAATCCCTTTCAATCGATGATTGATCGATTTAATATAGCTGCAGATATTTTGAATTTAGATGAATCTATTAAACAAAAACTGCAAAAACCGGAAAAACAGATTACAGTAAACTTCTCTATCACTTTGGATAACGGAGAAATACAGAATTTTGAAGGTTACAGAGTAATTCACAATACGGCTTTAGGGCCTTCGAAAGGCGGAATTCGTTATGATACCGCTGTAAATCTGGATGAAGTAAAAGCACTTGCCGCCTGGATGACCTGGAAATCTGCTGTAACTGGAATTCCCTTTGGTGGGGCTAAAGGCGGCATTATTTGCGATCCACGAAATCATTCTAAAACTGAATTAGAAAAAATTACACGCGCTTATACAAAAGCTCTGTCTGACATTTTCGGTCCAGAAAAAGATGTTCCAGCACCAGACATGGGAACAGGTCCAGACGAAATGGGCTGGCTAATGGATGAATTTTCATTATTGCACGGAAGACCAATTCATGCCGTTGTTACAGGAAAACACCTTCATTCAGGTGGATCTTTGGGAAGGGTGGAAGCAACAGGAAGAGGCGTAAGCATTATTAGTCTTTTGGCGCTTCAAAAACTAAAAATAAGACCTGCGAGAGCGACGGCAGTAATTCAGGGATTTGGAAATGTTGGACTGCATTCGGCTTTGTTTTTGTATGAAAAAGGAGTGAAGATTATTGCGGTGAGCGATGTTTCAGAAGCGTTTTATAATCCGAATGGAATTAATATTCCAGAATTGATTTTGTATTATAATCTGAATAACAAAACGATAAAGGGTTATCCAAATTCGGTTGCGATTAAACATGAAGATTTATTGCTTTTAGAAACTGATTTATTGATTCCTGCGGCCAAGGAAGATGTGATTACGCAGAAAAATGCGGGCGATATTCAGGCAAGAATTATTGTTGAAGGTGCGAACGGACCAGTTTCTTCAGATGCAGATCAAATTTTGCATGATAAAAATATATTAGTTGTTCCTGATATTTTAGCCAATGCTGGCGGAGTTACAGTTTCTTATTTCGAATGGCTTCAGAATTCACTTTTGGAGTCTTGGAGAATCCACCAAATCAATAAACGTTTGGAGGATATTTTAGAAAAAGGTTTTGATACTGTTTTTAGAGTGGCAGTAAAACACAATGTAACGCCTCGCATTGCTGCTTATATTATTGCTTTGAAAAAAGTAGCCGAGACACAATCTGTAAAAGAGATTGCGTTAGAAGCTCCTCAATATAAACAGAATTAATAATCAGGTTTACTTGGTAAAAGATCATTTTCGTTGATTTTGCTTTTTCTCCCTATAAAGGCTAAATTGACGGAAGTGTCTTTTCGTTTAATTTAAAATCTCCAATTATAAAGTATTGAAAAGATGAAAAACATTAATTTTCTAGCCTTCGCCATGCCTGCGTTTTTTCTTTTTTTATTTTTAGAATATAAGCTTGCTCAACGCAAAAAAAGGCCTGAAATTTTTAATTATGAAAGTTCTGTTTCTAATATCAGCATCGGAATCGCAGAGCGTTTGATTAACTTATTTATTGCCGCCAGTTTTTATCAGCTGTATTATTTTATTTATGATAATTACAGAATCTTCGAAATTCCGAAAAATGCGTTTATTTGGTTTGCATTAATTCTCGCAACAGATTTTGTCTGGTATTGGTATCATCGATTAGGGCACGAAGTTAATTTCTTTTGGGCAGCGCATATTGTACATCATCACAGTGAAGAATTTAATTTTACTGCAGCAGCCAGAATTACAACTTTTCAAGCTATAATTAGAACAGGATTTTGGTGTGTTTTGCCTTTTATTGGTTTTCATCCTTCAATGGTAATTACAATGCTCATTGTTCATGGCGCTTATTCTTTCTTTACACATACTCAATTAATTGGTAAAATAAAATGGTTGGAATATGTCTTTGTAACGCCTTCTGTTCATGGCGTTCATCACGCTTCTGACGAAAAATATCTGGATAAGAATTATGGCGATATGTTTACCTTTTGGGATCGGATTTTTGGAACATTTCAAACTGAAGAAGAAAAGCCGAAATATGGTTTAACGCATCCGCTGAAAAGCTATAGTTTTTTATGGCAACATTTCCACTATTACTTCGAAATTTATGAATTATGGAAGCGCTCTAGCGGATTTAAAGCGAGATGGAAAGCCGTTTTTGGAAGTCCAGCCGATATGGATCAAGATATTCGCCCAATTCTCGAAAAACGTTTTCTGCAAGATAAAGCTTCTCCAAATCAAAGACTGAGATTTAAAAATTACCTCTACATACAATTAGGAATTTGCACGTTAATTCTAACCATTTTTACCTATTACTTTGATTATTTAGAAAGCTATGACAAGATATTTGTGCTTTCGCTAGTCATTCTAACTTTAATTAATTGCGGGGCTTTGCTTGAACAACGAAAATGGATTTACTATTTAGAATATGCGCGTCTTGCTATGATTTCTACTTACTTTCTATATGAAAAAGATCTAATTGTGTTTTTCTTTGTTCCAATTGCGATTTTGATTTTTATAGAACAATTGTTTTCATTAAGCAAAATTTACCAGAATACGATTTTACAGTTGGAACCTGTTGAGTAGTTTTTTCCGCCACGAATTCACGAATTTTTTATTTAAAATGATACGTGAAATTTACGCGCTTTAATTACACGAACTGATTATGAAAAGAAAATTCGTGAATTCGTGGCTAAAAAAAACTTAGAACCTTAGCATCTTAGAATCTTAGTAACTTTAAATAGTCTTTATCTCCATAATTTTCTGCTCAAACGTATCTTTAAAATCAGATTTGCTTTTGATTCTGGTTTTGTACGTGTAGATTGTCGCTACAGAAAGTTCCAGGAATTCTGCCATTTGATTGCTGTCTTGAATTCCTAATCTATACAAAGCAAAAATTCGCAATTCGGTATTTAAAAGTTCGCCTTTTTTAACCAAACATTTATGGTCATTTGGAAATAGATTATTGAAATCTGTCACAAAAGTTGGGAACAATTTTAAGAAAATTTCGTCAAACTGATGAAAAAGATTTTCTCTTTCTTCCTTCACATTATAACGTTTCAAACTTGCAATAACTTCATCTGTTTTTTTAGTGATGATTTTATGCAACGTACTTTTTTGAATATGATCAATCTTATTAATGAAAGCTGAAGTTGCTTTAATAAAATACGTGATATATTCTTCCTTAATAGCATTTGCCTCGCTTAAACTTACATTCATTTCCTGTAGTTTTAAATAAGATTCAGCCATAGTTTTTCGGGCTTTATTTTTCTCTTTTAACTGTTTGAAAATTATTCCAAGAAAAACAAAAATGATAACCGTAAGAATAGTCAAAAGAATAATGATTTTTTCTAGTTTATCATTTTTATCTTTTACATTATTCAATTGTGCTTTTTCTATAATAGGAAGAATCGACGAAATTTCAATTTTTCGATGCCTTGCATTGTAAAAAGTTGCGTCGTCCATGGCAATATTGATGTATTCGTTTGCCTTGTCTAAATAACCCATTTTAAAGAGTTCATTGGCTAAATTTCGAAGTGCAACAGTTTCTTTAGTCGCATTTTTCACATCGGCAACGGCCGCCATTGCCAGATATTGAATGGCTTTTTTGGTATAACCCCGTTCCGAATAAATATATCCGAGACTAGAAGTAGCAATTCCGTAATAGTCTGGCGGAAGATTATAATTATTAATCCAATAACTAAAAGCAAATTCTGCACCGCGCCAATCTTGCTGTTTAAGTCGTTTCAAACTTTCTGCAGCCCAGTATTCATTGGTATTTGTGCCAATTAATTCTAGTGCTTTTTTTAAGAAATGATTTCCTTGCTGAACATAATGAATATTAAATCGCTGATCACGATTGTAATCAGCTAAATCGTAATAAGCACGGGCTTTGATGTTGTAATATTCGAATTTGTTTTTAAGATCTAGTTTGGTGTCGTCAATAACATCCAAAGTATCAATCGCTTCTTTAAAAAGTCCCGAAGAAAGTAAAACAAACCCTTCTTTAATTCGGCTTTTGGATAAAAATTTGGGGTCTTTTAAAACTTTGGCTTTGATTTTTGATTGCTCTAAATAGTAATAAGCAGAATCATATTTGAAAGATTTGTATTCGTCAAATAATGACATATAGCAATTGTAGAGCGCTTCATTATTTTGGCTCAATGTAAATTTTGATACATTTTTCTTTAAAGATTCAATTTTTCGATATTTCTGTTTCAGATAAATCTCTTTTTTCAAGAGCACCTGATCCAATTCTTCTAAATAAGGATTTGTCTCTTTCGCAGTTAGAGAAAATCCTATAATGAAGAAAAACAGTATGAATATTCTTCGCATGATTTAGGTTTTGGTTTAGGGTAAGGTTGGTTTTTTGTATAGTTAGTTAATTCGTTTTAAAATTAAAATAAGTTTGAGATTAATGGAAATCTGATGGTTTGGAATTTTATAATCTGTTTAATAACATCGCTTTAAAAGGGAATTTCTAAGGTGAAAACAAGCGATAAATGTTAAAAATGGTCAATTTATTTGCAATTATACAATAAAAAGAGGTTATATAAATGCATAGTGAAAAAAATATACCAAATATTTTACATATTGTCATTTTTACCATTAAAAAAGTGCTCATTTTCATCTAAACACCATCTTGATTTTTTCTAAACAAAAATAAATATAAAATATTGATAATCAGTTATTTGTTTTTAAAATTGTCTGAATAATATCTTGATTTTTCTCCGATTTTTTTTTTAGGATTTATTTAACTTCTAGCTTCGTTGTATCCTTTTGAAGGGGATAACAAACTAACAAAAACCAAAATTTATGAAATGTAAAAGTCTTTATTGGTTAGCTTTTATGATGTGTTTTTTTGCCATTGGCTGCGATAACACAGATGACGGAAGCTACGTAGATCCGATTACCCTTTATGAAAAAGTAAATGGCAATTGGGGATTAACAAATCTGAAAATGGTCGACGAAGTTGCCAAGGCAAGCAAGATCGAACCAAGTGAAGAAAACTTGAGTACTTATTTCAATTACGAAGATTTTAAAATCAAATTCAACGTAGACGAAAAGAACCAGCCAACAAGTTATGAAGTTACCGGAAACGTCCCTCCGTTATTTGCTCCAAAGGGATACTGGGCATTAAGTTCAGATTTTCAGCCAACGAATACAGGCACAAATAAAATCTATTTGTACAGCGATGCGCAGAAAACGCAAAAAACAGATGAACTTAGATTGCTTGCCGTTCCAGGAAAAAATGAAGAAATGCAAATTCAATTAACCCGTACTTCGGGCGGAGTAGATTTTGTTTCTTATGTGTTTAAATTAACTGCTATTAATTAAAAAGTAACATGAAAAAGTTTATATATACAATTTTACTTGGCTGCTTATTGATGGCTCCTAATTTTATGAAGGCACAAGAAAATGCCGGAGCTGTAGGACCAATGTCATCATATCCTGTTGTTTACAAATACGACGAACAAGTTACGTGGTACTTCGATCTTTCGGGAACTACTTTTGCAGAAACAGAAGATCTTTATATCTGGATTTGGTCTCCATCTGAGCCAGACGCTGGAAACTGGGAACATTCTTCAAGCTTTGCTAAACTGAAATATGAAGGAAATAAAATGTGGAGCTTTACTTTGACTCCAACCGTTTATTTTTCTAAAACTCCTGCTGAAATTGCAGCAAGTGCTGGATTTTGGTTTCGTTTGAAAAACTTTAACGGATCTAAACAAAGTGATGTTGCCAATATGCCATACACTGATTTTTCATCATTTTATACTTCAAATGAGTTAATCAGATCTTATCCTTCAAAGCCTTTGATTGATAAACCGGTTAGTATTTTATTCAATTCTAATTTAAAAGATGGTTTTGCAGGTGTTCCAAGTGTGCACTTTCATAGCGGACTAAACAACTGGGCAGTTTTACAAGAATATCAGGCTTGGCTTCCAGATGTTTCTGAGAAAACAAAACTGAAAGATCTTGGAAATGGTTTTTATAGAATGGATTTGATTCCGCAGCAATATTACAATCCGCCGGCAGGTTTTGTGATGGAAAACATTACTTTCTTGATGGTCGCAAAAGATTGGACTACAAATTCTGGAGATCAGATTATTTATGCGGGAGAATTTATTCCACCACCGCCACCAAGTTTCAGCTTTTTCCCTTTGCAAATCAGTCAAAGAGATTTTCTTGGAATGTCTAGAAAAAACAATGAAGTAGGCGTAAACAAGCTAATCTACACGATTACTGCTGGAACAAAAACATTTTCTGGTGAGTTTTCTGGAGGAACTACTGAGATTAAAGGTTTTGTCAATCTAGTATCAGAATTAAACGGACTTCCGAATCTGAACGAAATCCATGTTTTGGTAAAAGACAACAAAGACAAAACGATATCGGATACGATGATTCCGCTTAAAACTCTAGACAAATAATTCACTATTAAATTAAAAACACCAATTCTAATGAATAGTAAAAATATACAAAGCGTCCAGCATCAAATGTGGACTGCTAAAGGAGCGGTATTGATGATTTTTATGCTTTTTCTTGCTGTCGGTACATTCGCGCAGACGAAAAAACAAATCACAGGAACCGTTTATGACAATACTGGTACGGTATTGCCAGGAGCTTCTATCATTGAAGTAGGAACAAAAAACGGAACTACAACAGATTTTGATGGTAAATTTAGCCTTCAGGTAGCCGTAGGAAGTGCAATTGAAATTTCGTTTATCGGAGCTACAACTCAAAAAGTTCAAATTACAGGAAATAGTAATTATGAAGTTCGTCTGCAAAATGACGGTTATGCTTTAGCAGAAGTACAAGTTGTTTCTGTTGGTTACGGAAAAGTAAAAAAATCAGATTTGACGGGAGCAATTTCTACCGTTGGAGCAGATGATTTGTTAAAAGGAACAATTTCTTCAACAGAGCAAGTTTTACAAGGAAAAGTAGCGGGATTGAATATTATTCGTCCTTCTGGAGATCCTGCGGCGGGTTCTACAATTCGTCTTCGTGGAGGAACTTCGCTAACAGCAAGTAACAGTCCGCTTATTGTTGTAGATGGAATTGCTGGTGTTGATATCAACGTAGTTCAGCCTTCAGATATTAAATCGGTAGACGTTCTTAAAGATGCTTCGGCAACTGCAATTTACGGATCTAGAGGTGCAAACGGAGTAATTATGATTACGACAAAATCGGGAACAAAGGGAGTTTCTGTAGTGTACAGCGGACAAACTAGTTTCGGTTATGTTAATGATAATTTAGATTTACTTTCTGCAAATCAGTGGAGAGGTTATGTGCGTCAGAATGGAGTTGCAGATGCTGTAGATTATGGCGGAAATACAAACTGGCAAAAAGCAATTGAGCAGACAGCTATTTCTCAATCTCATACTTTAAGTATCAATTCTGGTAAAGCAGATAGCGGTTTTAGAACTTCAATTTCATACTTAAATAATGAAGGAGTTATTAAAAAATCTGGATTAGAAAGATTAAGCGGTAACGTAAGTGGTTACCAATTTCTTGGCGACAATAAAGAAGTGAAATTCGATATGGGATTATTTGCAAACATTGACAAATGGCACCCAATTGATTACAGAATTTTTGAAAGAGCTTACAACTTAAATCCTACGATTCCAGTTTACGATTCAAATGGAAACTTCAGCGAAGTAACAGGGAATATTTATCAAAACCCAGTTGAGATTTTAACCAACAGAACGTTTGATAATGAAAGACATAGACTTTTGGGTTATTTCAAAACAGACGTAAAATTCTTGAACGATTTTACAGCTACAGCTAATATTTCGTTAGAACACAATGCTGTAAAAGGAGGAACTTACAAACCTTCGTACGCTGTTATGGAAGGGCAAACAGAAGGCGGTTTTGCACAAAGAACGTATGGTGAATATACAAATGCGCAAGGCGAACTTTATGTGAATTACAGCAAAATAATCGACAAACATAATATTAGTGCTTTGGCTGGATATTCTTATCTAGAAAATATTTACGAAGGTTTCGGAGCGCAAAGAGGTGGTTTTGTAACGGATGCTTTTGGTTATAATAATTTAGGAGCTGGTTACAATTATCGTTTAGGAGATGTTTATTCATACAAAGGAAAATCAAATTTAGTTTCGTTTTACGCTCGTGCGAATTACGGTTACGATGGAAAATATTTATTGACTGCGACGGTAAGACGCGATGGTTCTAGCCGTTTTGGAGAAAACAATAAATGGGGAACTTTCCCATCTGCTTCTGCAGCGTGGAGAATTTCTAACGAAGAATTTATGGAATCTTCAAAAGGTTGGTTAGACAACTTGAAAGTGAGAGTTGGTTACGGAGTTACAGGAAATCAAGATGGAATTGGTGAGTACAAATCGCTTTCTATTTTAGGAGTTGGAAATGATAGTTACTACGATCCAGTTACTAAAACTTGGAGTTTAGCTTATTCTCCAAAACAAAACCCAAATCCAGATTTGAAATGGGAATCTACAGAGCAAATTAACGTTGGTTTTGATTTCGGACTTTTCAATAGAATTACAGGATCTTTTGAATATTATTCTAAAAAAACAAAAGATTTATTATACACGTATGAAGTGCCTCAACCGCCTTATTTAGTGGGAACAATGCTAGCTAACGTTGGTGAAATGTCTAATAAAGGAGTAGAATTGACTTTGAATGCAGATATCATTAAAGGAGATAAATTCAACTGGAACGCTAATTTGACATTGGGACATAACGTTCAGAAAATTGAAAAACTTTCTAATCCAACTTATAAAACAGATGTTATTTACAGCGGATCTCTTCACGGTTTGGCAGGTATGTCTGGACAATATTCTCAGATTATTGCTGAAGGATATCCAGTTGGAACTTTCTGGGGATTCAAAAATGCTGGTTTAGATGCAGATGGAAAAATTCAGTATTACAATGCTGCTAATGAAGTAGTGGCAGAAAGTGCTTTAGTTGATGCTGACAAAAGAGATTTAGGAAATATTCAGCCAGATTTGACTTTAGGTATCGGAATGAATTTCACTTACGGAAATTTTGATCTTGGACTTTCTGGATACGGAATGTTTGGCCAAAAAGCATTAAATGCAACAAACATGATGTTAAACGATCCAAATAGATTGCCTGCGTTTAATGTGCCAGATGCTTTCTTATCAAGCGGTATTACTTCTGCTCCGAAATATTCAGATTATTGGATTGAAGACGCTTCTTTCTTCAGACTTCAAACTCTGTCATTAGGTTATACTTTGCCATTGAAATACAAAAAATCTAAAGTTAGAATGTATGTAATGGGAGAAAATCTATTTGTAATTACGGGTTACAAAGGTGTAGATCCAGAGATTGGATTAAATGCTCAAGACGGAATAAATCAGACTGGTGTGATGGATCAGACTGGTTTAGCAGCTCCTGGAATTGATAGATACAATAATTATCCTCGACCAACAACGATTTCTGTTGGATTAAACTTTACGCTGAATAACTAAGCGAATTTGATAACCATAAAATACTAAAAATGAAAATCAAAATAATAGCACCAATACTTTTAAGTATGCTTTTTACGGTATCATGTACTGATTTGGATGAACAGTTGTATGATCAAGTAGAAGATGGGAATTTTGGAAACACGACTAAAGAAATTGATGCATTGGTTGGTGGAGCTTATTCTTCATTAAGAGGATTTGCAGATCCGATATCGAATAACTACCCAACTTGCGAATATGTTTTCTTTTTAAATGAAACTGTTTCAGATGAAGCGACTATTCCAACAAGAGGTACGAACTGGTACGACGGCGGACAATATCAAGATGCACAAAGACATACTTGGAAAGCTGACAATAGAATGATTCTTTCGGCTTGGCGTTACAACTATACTGGAATTGCTAAGATCAATGCGATTATTTATCAGATAAATAAGTCGACTTTAACGGATCAGGCAAAAGCGCCAATTTTTGCTGAATTGAAAGCAGTAAGAGCATATTACTATTACAATCTTTTAGATTTATTCGGAAATGTGCCAATTGTAACCAATTTTGAAGATACCGATCTTCCGACTAATTCAACAAGAAAACAAGTATATGATTTTGTTGAAAAAGAATTGACAGATGCAATTCCGTATTTAAATGGAAATGTGGTTTATTCTAAATTGACAAAAAATGTTGCTTATTCAATTTTAGCAAGATTATATCTTAATTCAGAAGCATTTATTGGAGTTGCGCGTTGGCAAGATTGTATCAATATGTGTCAGAAAGTTACTGGATATACTTTGACGCCAGATTTCTTCGCCAATTTTGCGACAGAAAATCAGACTTCTTCTGAAATTATTTTTGCAATTCCTTACGACTCAAAAGCGGGAACTGTTGGAAACTATATGAACTCAATGTCTGCACATTACAACCAGAAATTGGCTATTTCTCCAACAGGAAATTATCCTTGGAGTGCCAACGGAATGTGCGCACAGCCAGGAGTATATTCAGCTTTTGCAGATACAGACAAAAGAAAAAAAGGGATGCTTCATGGAGATCAGATCAATCTAGCAACTGGTTCTGTAATTATGATGGATAATGGAGAACCGCTTACTTACACAGAAAATTTGACAAGTTTGACAGATGCTAAAGAAAATGAAGGTGTTCGTCTAGCGAAATATGAAATGAAAGCCGGAGAACAATGGGAGCGTGATCATGACTTTGTTTTAATTCGCTATGCAGAAATTTTAATGATGCAGGCAGAATGTTACGTTAGATTAGGTTCGCCAGATTTAGCAAAACCATTTTTACAGCAAGTAGTTACGCGCGCTGGAGAAGAAATGCCAACTACAATTGACCTTGCGTTTATTGATCAAGAATTGCTGAAAGAATTCACATTTGAAGGAAGAAGAAGAACTGATAACATTCGTTTTGGAACATTCTTTTTGCCATGGTGGGAAAAAGGAACAACCGAAAAATACAGAGCTATTTTTCCAATTCCAAGTTCAGTGCTTACAACTAATAAAAACCTGAAACAGAATCCTGGGTATTAGGTTTATGAATGTCAGTCTTCCATGTTGGTTAGTCGTGGAAGGCTGACATGTTTTTAATTTTTCTTGTCATAGATTTTAAAAGGTTGGTAACTGAATTATTAGAATTTAAAAATGATTTTGTTCCACGCAGATTCTGCAGATAATAGCAGATTAAATCGGATTTAGTTTTAAATGTTGAAAAAAATTAATCTGTGTAGATCTGCTTAAATCTTTTTAAATCTGCGTGAAAGAAATTAATCAAAATACATTCTTTTAATCTTTATAATCTGCGACAAAAACAAAACATAAAGCACGACAATATGAAAAGATACATCACATCAATGGTTTTAGGTTTAATGAGCATTGTGATGGTTGCTGGCTGCAGCAGCGATGACAAAGGTTCAGACAAACCAACAGAACCAGAAAAAACAGAACCTGTTGCGATTGAGAAAACCAACAGCACCAAAATTTATATGCACTATATGCCTTGGTTTGAAACCAATGAAAGCAGTGCCGATAAAAAATGGGGATATCATTGGACAATGGCTAATAAAAATCCGAATAATGTTGGAGCAAATGGCCGAAGAGAAATTGCATCGTATTATTATCCGTTGATTGGACCTTATCATTCAGGCGATAAAAATGTGATTGAAAATCATTTATTGTTGATGAAATATTCAGGAATTGATGGAATTCTAATCGATTGGTACGGCACTTACGATGTTAATGATTATAGAATGGTAAAAGAAAATACCGATCAGTTAATTGAAATGCTCGAAAAAGTAGGTTTAGAATATGCAATTGTATATGAAGATCGATTTTTAACCAATGTTGTCAATGCAGGAAAAGCAATTTCGGTAACTGCTGCGGCAAAAACAGACTTAGCTTATGTACAAAATAATTATTTTACTGATGCTAATTATATCAAAATTAATGGCAAACCGCTTTTGATGAATTTTGGTCCGATAGTGCTGCAAACAGCTGCCGAATGGACGAATGTATTTAATACTTTAACTGCAAAACCAACTTTCTTAACCCTTTGGGATCATTCTGTAAAAGCAGGAGATAATGCTTCAGGAGAATATGCTTGGGTGTATAAAGACAATAGTTTCTTGACTAATTTTTACACCAATACCAAACCAAAATTAGGTGTTGCAATGGGAGGAGCATATCCGGGTTTTAAAGATTTTTATGCAGAAGGTGGCGGTGGAGCAGCAATTGGCTGGACAATCGATCATAAAAATGGGGCAACGCTTGATGAAACGCTTACGCTTGCTAAAAATGCTAATGTAAATTATCTACAGTTAATTACTTGGAATGATTTCGGAGAAGGAACTATGATAGAACCAACAGTTGAGTTTGGTTATTCTTTCATAGAAAAAATAAAAACTTATGCTGGAGTAAAAAATACTGATAATATATTTCCAGATATCAGCAAATTGTATGATTTACGCGTACAGAAAAAAGGAAATGTCGAAGCCCAGAAAAAACTCGATCAAGCGTTTAATTATTATGTTTCAATGCAGCCTGCAAAGGCAAAACAAATAATGAGCGAAATAAAATAGAGCTGTAATTAATACAATTTAAATAATGAAAAATAGAAAATATAGATACTGTATAATTGCGCTAGCATCAATTGTAATGTTGGCCTGCAGTACTAAAAAAACGTATAAAATCAGTTCTCCAGAAAAAGTCTCTGAATTAACTTTTGAATTAACGCCATCTGGCCAGCCACAATATAGTTTTTCTTCTAATGGAAAATCAGTTATTGAGCCTTCTTTAATGGGATTTGAGTTTCAAGGATTAGCTAAAATGACAGACGGTTTTGAAGTAGTTTCTACTGAAGAAAAATCGGCAGATGAAACTTGGGAACAACCTTGGGGCGAATTCAAAAAAGTGAGAGATCATCATAACGAATTGATTGTTCATTTAAAAGAAGCAAAAGGCGAGGAGCGTTTAGTAGATATTATTTTCAGAGTTTTTGATGATGGTGTAGGATTTCGTTACGAATTTCCAAAACAGCCACATTTAGGAAAAGTGAAAATTTCTAATGAAATAACGCAATTTACTTTTAAAGATAATAATGAAGTTTGGTGGATTCCGGTTCACCGCGAAAACAGTTATTATGAAAGCGAATATCGTAAAACGTTGATGAGTAAAACCGATACAATTAATACGCCAGCAACTTTCGAAACCAAAGACAAATTGTATGTAGCGATTCACGAAGCGAATTTAACAGATTTTGCTTCGATGACACTTTTAAAAACATCTGACAAACAATACAAAAGTGATTTAGTGCCTTGGGCTGATGGTGTAAAAGTATATGCAGAAACTCCTTTTAAAACGCCTTGGAGAACAATTGTAGTTGGTAAAAATCCTGGAGAAGTAGCGACTTCGACTATTATGCTAAATCTAAATGAGCCATCAAAAATTGAGGATTTGTCTTGGATCACGCCTTCAAAGTACATTGGAATTTGGTGGGGAATGCATCTAGAAAAATACACTTGGGGACAAGGACCAAAACATGGTGCAACAACCAAAAACACAAAAGAGTATATTGATTTTGCCGCAAAAAATGGTTTCGATGGCGTTTTGGTCGAAGGCTGGAATGAAGGTTGGGACGGCGATTGGACGGCAGACGGTTCTGCATTTAGTTTTGTAAAAGCTTATCCAGATTTTAATTTGGAAGAAATTACAAAATATGCAGCTGTGAAAAATGTTCGTTTAATTGGACATCACGAAACTGCTGGAGCGACCAAAAATTATGAAAGCCAACTGGAAGACGCTTTCAAACTGTATCAGAAAATGGGTGTAAATTCGGTTAAAACAGGTTATGTAAATAAATATTTGGATAAAAAAGAATGGCATGACAGCCAATATGGAGCGCGTCATTACAGAAAAGTAATTGAAACTGCAGCCAAATATCATATCATGATTGACAACCATGAACCAATGAAAGGAACTGGTTTGCAACGCACTTATCCAAACTTTATGTCGCAAGAAGGCGGACGAGGGCAAGAATATAATGCTTGGTCTATAGATGGCGGAAATACGCCAGAACATTTAACAACGTTGCCTTTTACAAGAATGCTTTCTGGACCGTTTGATTATACTCCCGGTAATTTCAATTTTGATTATAAAACACCATCTGGAGCAAAAGTGCAGACAACTTTGGCAAACCAATTGGCGTTGTATGTAATTATTTTCAGTCCGTTGCAAATGGCTTCAGATTTACCTGAAAACTATGAAGGAAAACCTGAATTTCAATTTGTAAAAGATGTGCCTTGTACTTGGTCGGATACAAAAGTATTAGATTCAAAAATTGGAGAATACACTACAATTGCCCGTAAAGATTGGGATGAGAAAAATTGGTACTTAGGGTCTATCACAAACAGAAATGCGAGAGATTTAAAAGTGGCACTTTCATTCTTGGATAAAGACAAAGAATATGAAGCAGAAATATATGCAGATGGAGCAGGAGCAAATTATAAAACAAATCCTTATCCAGTTACAATCTCTAAACAAGCAGTAAACAACAAAACCGTGTTAAACATCAAATTGGCAGCTGGAGGAGGAACAGCTATAAAATTCACTCCAAAGGAAAAATAAATTAGTTAGTTTATTTTGAGTTAAGTAAGTTTAAGTTTGGAAGTGAACCCGATAACTGAGGAGTTGTCGGGTTTGTTTTTTTAGTTTTTTGTTTCAAGTTTCAGGTTTCAAGTTTTCTCCACTTTGAGTGTAGTTTTTAACGCAAAGGGCGATAAGATTTTTGGATAAGCGACTTTTTATAAAAACGCTAAGTTCGCAAAGCTTTATCTGCACAAAGCTTTGCGAACTTAGCGTTTTCTATTCACAATCTATTAAATATTCTTAGCGTGCTTTGCGTTAAAAAAAGATTCCAATTTTAAAACTTAGAACCTTAGAATCTCACAACCTTAGGAGCTCAAAACTAATGCTTATACAGCTTCACATGATTTCCAAAGCTATACGTTGCTGTTAAAGTCGGGCCATTATATCCCCATTTAAAGAAACCATTTAATCTTTCTTTTTCCATATCGACTCTAACATTCAAACCTGTATAACCAGCTGTTAAACTAAAATCTTTATAAACATTATAAAGAATAGAAAGATTGTAACTCAATAATCTTCCGTCAAAATCATTGATTTTAATTGCAAAATAATTGAAGTTGGCATAAAGACCCACTTTTCTGCCTAGAACAAATTCTCCCCAAATTCCAATATCTGGAAGAGGTGCAGTAAAGCCGAAACTATCTTTATATTCTAAATCTGCTAATTCACCAGTTAGTCCAATTCCAACATCAGTAAACATAACGTGCGCTCCAATAAGAGCTCCGATTTCATATTTTGGTTTTGATAAAAATGCATAACCGTACGTAATTCTACCGATATGATTGTCCATAAAGGCATAAACAGTAGCATTAACAGGATAAACATGGTCGCGAAATTCAATTTCTTTTTGAAGCGTTTTAGTAGAATTTCTACTTAAATAGTAATATTCTGTACCAAGTCTTGATCTTCGAGAAATTCTCCATTCAAAAGCACCAAAAAAGGAAGTAGTACTTTTATTAAATCCGAGATCTTTTTCAAAATCAATTAAATTACCAAATTCACCATTATTGCTTCCGACTTTGACCTCTGTATTATTAACTGGAAAAAAAACACCAGCAGTTACCTTAAATCTTCTAGCGTGCCAAGGAAGATCGTCGGCATAATTATCCTGAAAATTTTCACTTTCGGATTTAACAGTTGTTAAATCTTCAATTGAAGTGCTCTCTGCAAATGTTTGTGCATTTACTGGAATCCATAAGAGCGTCATTACCAAAAAAATAAATAATTGTTTCATCAGTTTAATTTTTTATTTGATTAGGAAAATTTTAACATTAAAGTTAGTAAAATTTATCGTTCAAATTTCTTTTTTAATCTTAATTATTTAATTGAAATAATTGAATATCAATAAAATATGATATTAACTAAAAATTAGTTGATATGTCATCCTTTTTTGTAAATTTGCCATATGAAAAATGTAAATGCAGATAAAGAAAATGTTTCAAATTTTTGGAAAGAAGAAATAGCTGATAGTTTCTTCTTTCAAATTCATCGCATGAAAAGGGCAATTTTTAGAAGAACCAATGCGTTAATGACAGAAGCAGGAATTACGTTGCAGCTTGAACAATTGCCAATATTAATGATTTTGCGTCATAAAGGTCTTTCTCAGCGAGAATTATCAGATAAGACGATGAGAGACAAATCTTCGATCTTGAGAAGCATTACAGCTCTTGAGAAAAAGAATCTTGTTGAGGTCGTAAAAGATAAAATCGATAAACGAAAAAATATTGTAAGTCTTACGGAGGAAGGTTTTACAATGACAAAAGAAATTCGTTCTCTTATGAAAAGAGCAGAAGATGAGGTAATGTCTGTTTTTTCTCCAAAAGAAAGAATCGAAGCGCTGCACATTGTTAGATCGTATGCAGATAAGTTAGAAACGCTTTAATTTTTTTTAAATTTTAAAAGTTGATATATCAACTTATTTTTAATTATTATTTCGAATAAATGAAAAAAAATGAATTATTAGAAGGACCTATTCTTTCTTCATTATTAAAATTGGCTGTTCCGATTATGATTGCCAATTTGTTACAAGCAGCATACCAGTTAGTTGACGCTTTTTGGGTTGGCCGATTGGGTGGAGATGCTGTTGCGGCAGTTTCCATAAGTACACCAGTTATATTTTTAACTATTGCATTAGGAACTGGTTTAGCCATTGCGGGATCAATTTTAATCGCTCAGTATTTTGGTGCAGGAAATCAAACTATGGTGAATCACGTTGCGGCGCAGACTTTATCTATGGTTATTATCGTCTCAATAGTATTGTCTATAATAGGATATATTTTAAGTCCGTATTTTTTATATCTCTTAAAAGTGACACCGCAAGTTTATGTTGATGCTTTAGGTTTTATGCGAGTAGCTTTTGTCGGACTCGTTTTTAGCTTCGGATTTATGATTTTCCAATCGATTATGCGTGGAGTGGGGCGTGTAACTTTACCTGTTTATATTGTTTTAGGAACTGTTATTTTGAATTTTGCTCTAGATCCGCTATTTATTTATGGATGGAATTTCATACCAGCAATGGGCGTAAAAGGTGCGGCTTTGGCAACTTTGTCTACACAGCTTTTGGCTATCGCTATCGGGTTTGCAATTTTGTTTAGAGGAAAACACGGTATTCATCTTCGTATTAAAGATTTTAAGCCAGATTATAAACATATCAAAAAAGCTTTTCAAATCGGATTTCCCTCTTCTATCGAACAATCAATGAGAGCGTTGGGAATGATGGCGATTACGTTTTTAATTGTACGTTTTGGCACTTTAACGGTTGCTTCTTACGGTGCAGGATCTAATTTGATTCAGTTAATTTTGATCCCAGCTTTAGGTTTATCCATGGCCATTGCGACTTTGGTCGGACAAAATATTGGAGCCGGAAATATCGATCGTGCTTCTGAAATTGCAAAATTAGGTGGCTATTTAGGTTTCGGATTATTGACAGGACTTGGCGTTATCGCTTTTATTTTTGCGCCTTATTTAATTGCCTTTTTCGTTCCAAATGATCAAGCGGTTATCGAAGGCGGAACAGAATTATTGAGAATTACTTGTCTTTCTTGGGGATTTTTAGGTTTACAGCTTTGTTTAACGGGCGTTTTCCGTGCAGTTGGAAATACAAAATTACCTATGATGTTGACTCTGGTTTCGCAATGGGTTATTCAGTTTCCTCTTGCTTTTATTTTATCGCATAATACTTCTTTAGGCAAAATAGGTATTTGGTGGGCTTTCCCGATTGCTTCGGTCCTTACGGCTTTAATTACTTTGGCATTATACATAAAGGGCGATTGGAAAAAAGAAAGATTAACAGGCAAAACCAATAAATTAATTGATAAAGTCGAAAGCGAAATTGTTAAGGAAGGGTTTGAGGTTAAATAAGGTTCTAAGGTGCTGAGATGCTAAGGGACTGAGGTTTTTCCTGATTTTTTATATAGACGTACTTTGGTGCGTCTTTTTTTTATCAAAAAAATATAGATTTTTATAGCTAAAAACTTATAAACTTCCTATCTTAGAACCTTAGCATCTCAGCACCTTAGAACCTTTTTTTATGACTAAAACTCTAAAACGTTATTTCGTAAAATCGATAATTATATTAGCCTTAATTCATTTTCTTTATTTTCTCTATGGTTATTTTACTTTCAAAGGTTTAGGGAAAATAAATATCTACACGGAGTTTTATAGATTTAAATTTTATGATGACGTTTCGATTTCGCACTTTTTTGTAAGCGGATTATTTTTGTTATTCTTCCTGATTTTTTTAGTTAAAAACCATTCTCGAGAAAGTTATAAAGGTGCAAATTTGCTCAAAATTTCGGCTTGTTTGCTAGTAATTTCTTTTTTGACTTTTTCGTTTTTTATTAGTTACAGCTTCGGAATGAATGCAAAACTGAAAACAGAATTGTCTGAAAATGATTTTAATAAGGATAAAAAACTGCTGAATGTTTTAAATCCGTTTTTATATGGATACACTTCGTACAGTTCGGAGAAATTGTTTAATTATGAGAATATTTTATATCCGAAACCTTATCCAGTAATTAAACAAGAAGACACCATTTCTCCAGGCGAATATCCAATCACAGAAACTAGTTATTATAGCATTGATACTATAAAAGTGCTAACTAATACTTTTGATAAAACCACCAATAAAGCAGATAGTATTCTAGATATTTTAGGTTTTGATAAAGCCGAATTATACAAACGAATTCTTTCGAAAAGAGAATTTAATGACAGTACAGAAATTGTTTTCAAAAGTGTTCCTGTACATCCAGAACATGATGGAGATATTTGTATTTTCTTAGAAAATAATTCGCTTTTTAATGCTGTAAAAGGAGATTCGATTGATAAACAAAAGCGTCAAGCGGCAATTGACCGTTATAATTTGCTTTATAAATCAAAGAAAGATTCGTTAACATACGAGTTTCAAAGACTAGATACTATTCTGAAAAAATACAATATTGAAACTAGTTTAGTTCCGAAACAATTAACGCAAGATGTTTATCATTATAGAGATAATAATGATGAACTGCTAAACGGAATTAGAAATAATTTTGATCGAAAAGCGCTAATTGAAAAATTTACGACTTTGGATAAATTATTCTACGAACCCAATTATCTGCATCCAAATATCATCGGGATCTACTTTGCTGTAATTGCCGTAGTTTGGATTTTGTTATTTCTGTTTTATCTGATTTTCAATAAAAAGAAAATTCAATAAAGATTTCAATTATTTTTTTTAAACTCTATGATAATCTGCTTTCCAATGTACGATTGCTTTTTTGATGGCATCGCCAGTTAAGTTGTTTTTTAAAACATCTTCTAAAAGTGGAATCAATTCGTTGTCTGGCGCAAAACGCAATGCAAATATTTGATCGTCTGTGAGTTTGTATTCAAATTCTTCGAAACGTTTTCCTGTTAGCGTAAAATATCTGTAACGCATTTCTAAGCGTACAATTCTATTTTGAAGTGTAAGCGCATAATGTTGTCGAAGCATCAATGCCAATGCAAATAGAAATATAAAACCTACGCTTATAAATGACCAAATTAGATGATCTTCTGTTGTAATTGCAAAATAGATGCTGCCAATCAGAAACAATATTAAAACAGGATAATAGATAAAATGGTGTGGCTTGTAAAACCGAATATGATTATAATAGGTCTGAATTTTCATACGCTTTAGTTTATTATGGTAACCTATAAAAACAAAGCTACTCTATATTTCTATAGAGTAGCTTTTTCCCAAAAATAAACTAACATAACCAATGTTCTCTTTATAGACTAAACTTTTTACAGTTTGCTTTTTCAATTTTAATAAGAATAAAGCCTTTCCTTTTCATTTGTCAAATCTTCAATATGGCTTATTTTTCTTTTTGTAAAATTACTTCAAGAGTGGTTGAAATTTGTTATACTTTAAAAGGAAAAAGTTACATGATTCCAATATT
This sequence comes from Flavobacterium notoginsengisoli, assembly GCF_014207905.1. Classification (GTDB taxonomy): domain Bacteria; phylum Bacteroidota; class Bacteroidia; order Flavobacteriales; family Flavobacteriaceae; genus Flavobacterium; species Flavobacterium notoginsengisoli_A. The sequence continues at coordinate 569,853 of NZ_JACHLB010000002.1, forward strand.
TGCATTTAAATTATATAAAACGATATTATTTATAAATGCGTTTCAATAAGTTTCCATTGGTCTAATTTGCTCTGAAAAGGCTTGCTGGCATTGGCGGGACTTGTAGATGGTAATGTAAAAGTTTGATAATCCTTATTTAAATGTACATATTTCTTGAAAAAGGAAGCTGCTTTCTGTCCGTTGAAAAAAATAGCAGTTATTTGAGGATGTAATTCTAAAAAGTTTTCAAAATCATTTGCAATTTCATTTTTTATCGCGCTATCTAGACTTCCAACACGATCGCAAAATTGTAAGACATCCCATAATGCTATATTGTTTTTAATTAACAGGTTTTTTCTTTCTTCGTAATTTTCGGAGAATTCTTTTTGTAGAATTTTAAACATAAACTTCCAAAAGTTATTCTGATTATGACCATAATACTGATTCAGTTCTAAAGATTTTGTTCCAGGCATTGTACCTAAAATTAAAATTTTAGAATTGGGTGAACTTATAGGAGCAAATGAGAAGCTTTTCATACTATAAAAATGATTTTTCAATGTATGTTAAAATAAGCATTTATAAGGAATTATAAAACAAAACCAGAAAATTATATAACAACTTTGGTCTGCCTTTGAACGAACTTTGACTTTCAGATTTTTACAAACAATCTGTTTGGCAAATTATAGAATTTAAATCCGACGACCATGAAAATAGTTACTATAAATACAGAAAAAACTCAAAATATTTTTGATGAACTTCATACTAATTTTGGAGGAAAAGTGACTTTTGACTTGGATGAATACACATTGGAAGTCGAAAATAGTTTTGCCGAAGGTTCTATTATAGGAGCTTCTTTCAATGATGCAATTTCTTATGTCCAATTTGATATGACATTTTCTACAGATGTACGATTGGATATTTTAAACGTAAAATCGTCGCCTATTTATTTTGCTTATTGTTCTAAAGGAAATCTTTCGCACAGTTTTGGATTGAACGGAGAAGAGCGAAAACTAAAAACCTTTCAGACTGCTATTGTAACTTCTAAAGAAAATCAGGATAATGTTTTATTTTTTGAAAAAGGAAAAAAGACAAAACTAACGCTAATAATTGTCGGAACGCAAGTTGATGCCAAAGAGCAGCTTCATTCTTTAAACCAAAAAGTAAGAGATACTTTTTTTGAAAATAGTTTGGTTCAAGATTTCTTTTACATTGGCTCTTATAATTTACAAATTGCCGAAAAAATCGAACAGCTAAACTCGATTACACAAACCGGAATTGTTCGAAATCTTTTGAAAGAAGGAATTATGAGAATTATTCTGGCAATGGAAATTCAGCAGCATTCTGACGATTTACATGCTTTTGCAAACGAATCAAACGGATTGACTTTGAGAGAAATGGAGGAGATAAAAGAACTTTCGGAGTTTATAAAATCAACTCCAGAAGAAGCTTTTTCTATTAAATCTTTAAGCAAAAAATCGGGCTTGTCGCCAAACAAACTTCAAGAAGGTTTCAAAATGATTCATAATCGAACAGTCAACGATTACATTACGCATATGCGAGTTTTAAAAGCAGAAGTCTTAATTAGAACTTCAGATCTTAATATTTCTGAAATTGTGTATTGTATCGGTTTTACGAGCAGAAGTTATTTCTCAAAAATCTTCAAACAAAAATACAATTGCAGTCCAAAAGAATATAAATTTAATTTGAACTCGTTGGCAATTACGGCCTAACGGCCTAAGGAGCTAAGGTTCTGAGATACTAAGGGACTGAGGTTATTTTTGTAAACTAAATTAATGTAGTTAGCTTTAAAGCATAATATATAAAGTTGCTAAGGTTTTGACATTCTAAGAAAAAAACTTAGGATCTCAGAACCTTAGTTTCTTAGCACCTAAAAAAAACTTTTTGCTAAAAAAGATTTTTTTTATACATTTGCATAACTGGTTATATAATTAATTATTATTATGGAATTTTTTAATAAAGTTGGCAAAGTAGCATTAGGAAGTCGTTTACGTTTAATGACCGCATCTTTTACAGACGATGCTTCTAAAATTTACGAATTGTATGGAGTAGATTTTAATCCGAAATGGTTTCCTGTGTTTTATACAATTGCGGAAGACAGAGAAATTACGATTACCGAGATTGCTAATGAAATTGGGCATTCACAACCTTCTGTTAGCAAAATTATTCAGGAAATGATTGGAGCAGGAATACTTGAAGAAGGTTTAAAAACAGAAGACAAGCGAAAAAATAATGTTGTTTTAACGAAGAAAGGAATCGAGATTTCGGAGAAAATCAAACAACAATTATTAGATATCGATGTTGCGGTTGAAGGATTGATTTCTGAAGCAAAACACAATCTTTGGGCTGCGGTCGAAGAATGGGAATTTTTATTGCAACAGAAATCACTATTTAAAAGAGTTAGCGATCAGAAGAAACTTCGCGAAAGCAAAAACGTTAAAATTGTGGAATATGATTCTAAATACAAAGACGCATTTAAAGCCTTAAATGTAGAATGGATTTCGACTTATTTCGAAATGGAAGAATCTGATTATAAAGCACTAGATAATCCTGAAGATTATATTATCAATAAAGGCGGTAAAATTTTGGTTGCTTTGTATGAAAATGAACCTGTTGGTGTTTGTGCATTAATAAAATCAAATGTAGCCGATTATGATTTTGAAATGGCAAAAATGGCCGTTTCTCCAAAAGCCCAAGGAAAAAGCATAGGCTGGCTTTTAGGAAAAGCAATTGCCGATAAAGCAAAAGAACTTGGAGCAAAAAAAATCTATCTAGAAAGTAATACAATCTTAAAACCCGCAATTAATCTCTATTATAAACTAGGTTTTGAAAAAGTCTTTGGACTAGAAACTCCTTATAAAAGATGTAATATTCAGATGGAGTTGATTCTTTCTTGAAGATACTAAGGTTCTAAGATGCTAAGATTCTAAGAAAAAAAACTTAGAACCTTAGTGTCTTAGCATCTCAGTACCTTAAATTTACCTTCCAAACCTATAATATTCTAAATCTGTATTTTTTTTATTGTTTAGAGAATCCAAAACAGAATTCATTCCCATTACGCTAAAGGTGATTCCGTTTCCTCCGAATCCTAAAAAATAATGTTCATTTCGTCTCGAATTTGGTTTTCCGAAATAAGGCAACCCATCTTTGGTTTCTCCGAAAGTTCCTGCCCAAGAATAATCAATTTTAAAATCTAAATCAGGAAATCTTCTAAAGAATTGTTTTAGAAGATATTTTTCTTTTTTAGGAAGCAATTTATCACGTTTATTGGCATCTTTAAAGTCTTCGTCGCCTCCGCCCATAATGATTCTATTATCATCTGTAGTTCTGATATAATGATAAGGTGCTGCCGTATCCCAAAATATGGCATGTTTAAATGATTCAGGTAGATCGGGCTGACTTTCAGAAGCAATAACAAAAGTGCTTTTTAAATCGACAACCTTTTCTTGTAGCGTTTCGGTACTTTCATAACCTGTACAATGTATAATGTGATCTGCTTTTATGCTGCATTCATTTTCGCTTGTAGCAATAATTCTGCCTTTTTGGTGCTGGATTTTGGTAATATTTGTTCGGTCAAAAATCTGCATTCCTTTTTCATGGCAATAAAACAGCAAATCACTTGCGAGTTTGAAAGGATCCATTACTGCGGCTGTTTTAGATTCGATACCTGCAATAGCATTTAAACCCATTTTCTGCAATTCAGATCTGCTAAGCCAGCTTACTTCAAAACCGTGTTGTTTTCTCGATTTAAATTCATTTTTTAAAAAAGGGACATCTTTCTTTAAAGTCGTAAAATAGATGCTTTTTTTGAATTCAAAACCACAGTCGCAGCCAACAGCATCAATAATATTTCTAAGATCAAAAATGGCTTTTTTACCATTTTGATAACTTTCTATGGCACATTTTGTTCCTCTAAGTTTGATGAGCTGATGAAGTGGAACATCAATTTCATATTGTAATAAAGCTGTGCTTCCAGAGGTGCTTCCTCCGCAAACATCTCGTCGGTCTACAAGCACAATTTTTTTGCCTTCGTTTACAAGTTTATAAGCCATTAAAGCACCTGTAATTCCTCCACCAATAATAAGAACATCGGTAGTAATATCTGACGCTATAGAAGGATAACTGTGTTTCATGGCATTTTTTAACGGCCAATACGTTTCGGTAGAGCTCAATTTCATTTCTGGTTATTTAAAGTTAAGTTTTGGTTTTGTGTTTGGTGCTATTTTGATGTTTTCTATCATGAAGTTCTTGCGCTTCTGAAATAGAATGTGATGTTTTAATGCTTTTTTCTTTTTTAGCCAATTCGCTCAAGCGGCGGTAGTATTTTTGAATGATAATCATTTCTTCTTCGGTCATTTCTTCAATGTCTATCAGGCTATTGCTTGACATTTCGTTTGAAGCTACGAGTTCATTTAGCTTAAGCTGAATGGCAAGTGAATCTTTATTTTGTGCTTTTTGAATAAGGAAAACCATCAAAAAAGTGATAATGGTTGTTCCTGTATTAATAACCAATTGCCAGGTTTCTGAATAATCGAAAATAGGTCCAGAAACAGCCCAAACTGCCACAAGCAAAAAGGCGCTGATAAAAGCTGCAGTGCTCCCAGTTGCTTTTGTGACTTTGGAAGCAAATCGCTCAAAAAATCCATCTTTATTTCGCTGCTTTTTTTTCATTGCTATTTGGTTTTAGATTTGCTGACTTTCTCTTTTTTAACTACTTTGTTCTTTTTTTCATCATAAACGGCAGGATTAATTTCTTGCCCAGTTTTGCTGAAAATTTTGATTTTTGGCGCTTCATGCGTTCCAGTAATTACAATAGGAAAACCGATAATTCCGAATAGGGGAAGACCTAGACGCATTCTTAGATCTAGAAGTCCATCAAAGCTTGTAGTTCCTTTAATTGTTGGTCTAAAACCAGCAACACTAAAGGTAAATGGCTCAACATTTATTAGATTCTTATCAATAGTAGATTTGATTTCAATTCCTTTCATATCAGGATTGTTCAAACCGTCTTGTCCAGTTTTAGAGCTAATTCCATCAAATAATTTTAGGCCTTGAATTTTTACATCACGAAGATTTATGGTTCCGCCACCGTTTAGCGAGGCATAAATTGGTCCCATATTTCCATTCAAATCGCCTTTAACTTTATAATCGACAGAAATTATTCCATGTGCTTTTTCAGCTGCAGAAACCATATCGTGAAACATCGGAATTTCTTTGTAGGCTCTTTGTACATCGAAATCTTTTGCAGTGAAATGAGCGTCAAAGTGTGCGGCAGTAGGAGATTCATCTTTATAAAAAGCATTAATTCCTACCAAACAATCAATGATGTTAAAGTTAATGTTTTCTAAGTAAAAACCTTCTTTTTTAACACCTGTTTTTCCTTTTAGGTTATTGATTGTCAATCCATTATATTCTACTTTGTCAGCATTGGCATTCAAGCTTACATTTAAATTTTCTGGAATCATAACGACACCACTCATTTTTGGATGGTCTTCTTTGGCGTATTCTACTTCTGTTTTTCGATCTGTATTTTCACCTTTTTCAAGCGCCATGAATTCATCAACATTGATCAGTTTCGATTTTAAGTTGAAGTTTCCGCTCAAAGTTCCCTTAGATTCTAGGAAATAATTAATTGTATTTAATAAATAGCCATTAATGTCAAAATCAGATTTTCCGTAAGAAGCATAGAATTTTTCAAACCACATTTTTTCATTTTGAAAACGGAAATTTCCTTGTTTGATAAAAAATGCTTTTGGAAATAATTCAGACGTCGCTTTGATGTTTTTAAGAATCAAAGTTCCTTTATTGTCCAATTTATCATATTGTCCAGTGGTAGCGTAGCTTTGCTTTCCTTTTAAAGAAAGATCAGCTTTTGCGTAACCAGTTAAGTCTAAGCCTTTTTCGGAGAAAACCTGATAAATTCTACCCACATTCAATTCTCCTTTGATTTTAGCATTATAAGCCAAATCACTAAAATCAGATAATGTGGCATTTACATAAACCGGATTTCCTTCAAAAGTGAAAGAAGCAGGCGCAACGGCCACAATCAAATCCTGATAAGTTCCAGCTTTGTTTAGCATATTGGCGACAAAAGTGATATTGGTAATTGGATTTGGATAATATTTCGTTTTTAGCCAACCGTTTCGCAGAGAAATACCGCCGATCGTTTTTGGAAATAATTTTTTAGAAGTGCTAAAAAGCCCTTTTGCCTGAATATCAGTTTTTAAAATTCCTTTTACATCAAAATCACTTAGACCCAAAGCGGCATCTACAACAGCCAAATCTAAAGCCCCTTTTATGCTCGCGTTAACACTCATTTCGCTTAAACCTTTGCTATGCAGATACGCATTGAAATAATCTTTCTCGCCAACTTTAAATTTTAAAGTTCTTAGATTTACCAATAATTGTTCAGGATCTAAAGCGGGAAGAAGCGCATTCAAATCCATTTGGAAATCTTTTAAAGGAACCGGAGCATCTTTATGATTTACTGAACCTTCATTTATTTTTAAATTGAAAGCCAAGTTTGGTTTTTGTTTTTTCGAAACGTTATAATCACCTTTAAAAGTCAATAGTAAATCGCTTCTTCCTGAAATTTCTGTTTTTTCTAGCCAAGTCAGATATTCTGGAGGCATTACAGACAATAAATCTTTAACCGTTGTATTTTCTGATAAAGCTTTGATGTCAATTTTATATCCATCTCGTAAAATGGTAAATAAGCCCGTAAATTTTAAAGGCAGTTTATTGATTCTCAATTCATTTTTTTGCAAAATAAAAGAAAGGGAATTTGTGTTGATTCTGGTAATTAGTTCAGCACGAACTTCTTTTTTACGTACATAACCTGTTCTATCATAAAAGAAATCAAGATTTTCAATTTTAGCATCTGTGGCAAGATCGAAAATATCTTCGCTTAGGTTTCCTTTTCCAACATAATTGAAACCTTTTGCATCGACCAAAATTTTTGCCGAACGGTCATTGTATTTTACATGACAATTTTCTAAATCTATTCTTTCTAATTTTATGGCAGTTCCTTCTTCTGGCGCATCTTTTTCGTCTTTTCGTTTTTCTGGCGCGACATAAATATTATAATTGGCTTGACCTTTTTCATTCACCATTACATTAATCAAAGCGTCAGAAACGTATAATTTATTGATTTTTACTTCATTGTCAAATAGCAATCTTTTGATGTCAATTCCAAATGCAACCTGATCAGCTTTCAGTAAAGTATCGTTGCTAAAAGGTTTAGAACCCGTTAATGACAATTCATCTAATGAAACGGTCAAAGACGGAAAATGGGTAAAAAAAGAAAGTTTCGAATTTGTAAAATCCAATTTGGTATCAAGACGTTCGTTGGCAATTTTCTTTACTTCCGAAGCAATTTTCCCCGGAAAAAGCAACGGAATAATAAATAACAAAAACAAAATCACCGCAATTGATATTCCAGTGATTTTTAAAACTTTTATGGCGGTATGTTTAAATGAAGTAGGCATATATATCAATTTTTCTTGTTAAGAATTTGGCCTAGTTTAAAAACAAATTGAAAGTAAATAGTAAAATGAAATAAGTGTGAAACTATAAGTTGTAAGTTATAATTCGGAGTTATAATCGATCAATATTTTAAATCTTTTCCTCTCTAATCTTTCCTCTTTTCTCTTTAAACAGGCATTCTTCTCTCAAATTACTTTTTCGCAGCTTCAGCTTTTTTAGCTTCTTCTTGCTTCTGTTTTTCCTCTTTTTCTTTTTGTTCTTTGAGCTCTTTCTCTTTCTGTTCTTTTTCCTTAGCGGCTTTTTCTTTAGCTTCTTCCTGTTTTTCTTTTTGCTCTTCTAATTTCTTTTCTTTTTGTTTCTCTTTTTTCTTGTAATAACCTCTTAAAAGAAAATTACTCTTTGCAGCTTCCATATTATCGCTGAAACCTTTTGTTCCAGATTCTAGGTTTTCAAGTGTATTTGAAACGCTATTGGCCATTTTATCATCTTTGACTAAACGTGCCAAAGCTCCATTTCCGTTATTCATACTATGGCTGAAAATGGCTATTTCGTCTGAAATCACGCCAATATTATCCACGCTTTTTTTCACGCTTTTCATAATGTCGTGCATTTCAATTCCGTCTACAGAAGCGATAGTGCCATTATCTTCAATCATTTTTTGAGATTTTGCACCTGGAGAAATCGTCAAAACTTTATCCCCCATTAAGCCATCAGAACCTATGCTTGCCGTTGCGTCAGTTTTAATGAATTTTCTAACCTCTTCTTTCATTACCAAAACAACAATTACCGTTGAGTCGTTTTTCAATTGAATTTGTTCGACGGTTCCGACGTTAATTCCTGAGAAACGAACGTTGTTTCCGACTTCTAAACCACTCACCGTTTTAAATTGAGAAGTAATATGAAAGGTTGAACCAAAAAGGTTTTTTTGTTTTCCAATAAAATAGATGGCCATAACAAAAAGCACTAAGCCAATTGTTACAAACATTCCTAATTTCCAAGTATATCCAGATTGCTTTTCCATGATTTCTTTTATTTATTTTGCTTATTCGAAAAATGAGCGTACCCATTCGTCTTCGTCTTTTTCTAGTTCTTCGTATGTTCCTTCTGCGTGAATAACACCTTCTTTAAGAACGATAATTCGATCTGCTGTTAGTTTTGCACAAGCCATATCGTGTGTAATAATAATCGACGATGTTTTTTGTTTGTGTTTGATATCCAAAATCAATTCGCTGATTTCTCTAGATGTTATGGTGTCTAAACCTGTTGTTGGTTCGTCGTACAAAATGATTTCGGGTTTTAAAATAAGCGTACGGGCTAATCCTATTCTTTTTCTCATACCGCCCGAAAGTTCAGAAGGCATTTTGTCGACAGCTTCTGCTAAACCAACATTTTCGAGCGCTTCCATAACTTCTTTTTCAATTTCATCTGCGCTCAAATCACGTTTGTGTTTAGTCAAAGTAAAAGCGAGATTTTCTCTAACAGACATCGAATCGTAAAGTGCTCCACTTTGAAACAAAAAACCAACTCGGACTCTAATTTCATTCAGCTCGCTTTTTGAAATATTAAGAACGTTTTCATTAAATACTTTAATTTCTCCTTGATCTGGCTCAATCAATCCAACAATACATTTTATAGTAACAGATTTTCCAGATCCGGATCGTCCTAAAACAACTAAATCTTCGCCTTTGTTCAAAGTAAGATTTACGCCTTTTAGTACGGCATTATCTTTTCCAAAAGTTTTGTGCAGATCTTTAATCTCGATAATAGGAGTAAGATCTTTTTCTTTTGTTTTAGGTTCTTTATGTAGTTTTTCTTTGGTCATTTTAAAAAAATAAATCGGTTATTTGAACAGCTACCATATCGATAATAAAAATGCTTAATGATGCGGTTACAACTGCGGAATTAGCTGCTTGTCCAACACTTTCTGTTCCGTTTGAGGCTGTAAAACCTTTATAGCATCCAATCATACCAATTACAAATCCGAAAAAGAAAGTTTTGATTGTGGCAGGAAATAAATCCAAAAACTCTAATGATTGAATAATCTGCGTTAAAAAGCGGTAGAAATTGACATCGCCATGAATATTGATGCCGACATATCCGCCAATAATTCCAATAGCATCAGCAAAAAAAACAAGAATCGGAACCATAAGCGTACAGGCTAAAACTCTTGTTACGACTAAATAATTATACGGATTAACAGCTGAAACTTCCATGGCGTCAATTTGTTCTGTTACTTTCATAGAACCCAATTCGGCTCCAATTCCAGAGGAAATTTTACCTGCGCAAATCAACGCTGTAATTACTGGAGCAATTTCTCTTATTAAAGAAAGTGCCACCATTCCTGGAAGCCAAGATTCTGCACCAAACTTTACCAATGTAGGTCTTGACTGTAAGGTAAGTACCAAACCCATTATAAATCCGGTAATGGCTACTAAAGGCAACGATTTGTATCCGATTATATAGCATTGTTTCAAAAACTCTTTGGTCTCATAAGGCGGAATAAAAACCTCCTTAAAAAACTTCTTGGCGAATAATGCTGTTTCTCCAATTTCGGTGAATATATTTTTTAGGCTGAGAATCAAAATGTTTGTGTTTTTAATTTTACTGATAATTTGAAATCAAAATGGCTTAAAAACACCTCTGATTTCTATAGGAAAGTTACTTTTTTTATGAGTAAAAAATCTTACACAACTTTTTTTCAACTTTATATAATTTTCATCGCGACAAACACAATAAAAAATAAAAAGCCACGTTAGGGAAATTTCAAAAAACAAAAAATCCCTTTCGTATAGAAAGGGATTTTCTGGGTTTTAAAAGAGAAGTGTTCGGTTAGTGTTTTCTGATTTTATGAGTTAATAGCAATTCCAGAACGGCTTTTCATTATTGGAATCACTTTAGATTGAGACATAGCTAATTTTTCCATTAATAATCTAGCAGTTAGAAAACAAACGGTAGACTCTGCACCTTGATTTAAGTTTACATTGTGTTTTTCAAGTCCGTCGTAACCGCCACCGCTTACTGGATTGTACATAATTTGTCCTAAATGATTTTTACCTAAAAACCAGTTAAAGGCAGCTTTCATTTTTTTCTTGTATTGTGGCGTTTTAAATTCATTATAAAATGCATTTAAAGTCATAATCGTATACGCTACGTCTATTGGTTGTTCGCCATATTCGTGAGGTTCAGAACCTTTATGATGCCAGCTTTGATTAGAAATGGCTTTGAAATTTCCTTTTACAAAAGTTTTAGAAATTAAAAAATCTAAAGAATCTAGCGCGACTTTTTGGTAAACGGGTTTATTGGTAATTAAATAAGCATAAAGCATAGATTCCGGCAAAATACCATTTCCGTAAGTCAAATAGTTTTCAAACCATTGCCAGTCTTCAGTTGCTGTATCTTCGTAATTAGCCAATAATTTTGCATTAAGTTTATTGATAATTGCAGCAACATACAGATTAGGAATGGTAGTATGGTACAAATACAAACCTTTTGTTGCAAAGCCTATAGAACGCGGCGATTGAATGTTTTCTGCCCATTTTAATGAAGTTAAGAAACATTTTGCCGCTTTTTTGACAATTGCTTCTGGAAGAATGTCAGACATAGAAACTACGGTTCCCAATGCCCAAATCGCTCTTGCATTTGAATCTTCTAAATTAACTTCTGCATTTTGTTCTACATGTTCGCGATTTTCTTGGTCAACGTAATTGATAAAATCTCCTTTCGGTTGTTGGCAACGTTGAATAAAATCTAGATAGATTAAAATATAAGCCAAATCTTCTTTATCCTGCGTTAGTTTGTAGTGCATACAGAATGCGATTAAGGCTCTTGCATTATCATCTAAAGTATATCCTGAATCTAAATCTGGAATAGAAATTTTACTGAATTGCACTATACCAAGATCTGTAGTCAACTTTTTGATATGTTTTAATTGAATGTCAGGATAGCTGAATTTAATTTCAGTAGGGTTATCAATCAAATTTTTATAAGTGTTCATTTGTGTAATGGCGACATTTTCCCAAGAAGAAGCTCTCATTTTTGTAAAAGAATTAATTCCCATTTCATGTCTTAAATTTTCATCTTCAATCAATTTAATGGCAGCCGCAGCAAACTGATCTGAATCTCCAATATCGCACAAAATTCCAGAATCTGACGTCAGCACTTCTTTAGTATGTGGAATTTTTGATGCTACAATCGGGCAAGCACAGCTCATTGCATAAGCAAAAGTGCCGCTTACAGCTTGATTCGGATCTTTAGATGTAAACATATAAATATCTGTAGCTTTTAAATATTCTAAAAGTTCATTGGTATCTAAATATTGGTTTACGAAACGTACATTATTTTGAAGATTTAATTCTGCTACAATTCCTTCCAATTTATCTCTGTAGGCATCTACGCCATCTCTGATTAAGTTTGGATGTGTTTTTCCTATAATTAAATACAATGCATTTGGCGCTTTTTCGATAATTTTTGGCAATGCTTGCAAACCTGTTTCTATATTTTTTCCTTCCCCCAAAAGACCGAAAGTTGAAAGTACTAATCTGTCTTGAATATTTAATTTCTCTTTTGCAGTTTCTGGTTTTTCATAAACGACAATATGAGTTCCGTGTGGTACGCAAGTAATTATTTCTTCATTAATATCGTAATCGCTTATTAGTATTTCTTTAGATTTATTCGTCATTACAAAAACCGAATTACTGTAAGTCAGTAATAATTTCACGAACGTTTTTAACTCGTCATTCGGATTTGGAATTACACTGTGAAAGGTATAGGTAACAGGTACTTTTATAGCATTTAAGAAATCTAAAAGGTAATCCCCGTAATTTCCAGAAAACAAACCAAACTCATGTTGAATATGCACCAATTTTACAGATTCATCATTATTAATTTCTTCTGCAACTTTAGCGTATTCTTCTCTGTTTTTAGTGTTTAAAGTAAAGGCTTGTGTTGGTTTTTCTTTGGGTTCGGTAACTAACTCGCAAACTTCGCATTGAACAGATTTGCCGTAAACATCTGTAATTCCTTTAATGGTGTCTTGCGTATAAGTTGCAATGCCGCATTGTGTCGGTGGAAAAGTAGAAAGAAAAACTATTTTTGATTTATTTGATATTGTTTTCATGAGGAATAAATTTTGTTCGGTTAATAACTCGTTGAGGTTCAGAATACCACTTTATAAAAATTTGGCAACACCTTACTGTGTATAACATTTGATATGTTTTTGAGCTAACGCTCTTGCTGTAAATAATTTTATCTAAAATTACTTTAGCCCTAGAGGGACAATTAACCCAATCGATCAAAAAATTAACTCAAAAGCTTATACATGGTAATTGTGTAAGAAAAAAAAAGTATAGTGAAAATAATAGGTATTTCGTTGTTTTTTAATTAATTGAGTTAATTAAAAAATGGTTTTGAGTTAACAAGATTTGTAGGAATAAAAGAATTTTGAGTAACAAACAAAACAGACTTGAATTAGTCTTATTTAAGAACTTAAAATCTAAATATTATGTTACGTTACACAGTCATTTTTATAGTTCTAGCAATTATAGCTGGAATCTTTGGTTTTGGTGGTATTGCTGCTGGAGCCGCAAGTATTGCAAAAGTGCTATTCTTTATCTTTCTAGTGTTATTTATAATATCATTAATTACAGGAAGAAGAAAAATATAGTTTTTTAGAAGGTGCTAAGGTTCTGAGATTCTAAGGTTCTAAGATTTAAAGTGTTTACTAATTTAGGTTTTTAATTTAGTGCATCAGGACCTTAGAATCTCAGAACCTTAGTGCTTTTCTCATCAATACCACTTTGCGTAATATTTCCTTGTAATAAACGCTATCGGCATTCCGACACAAAAAATTATAATTAGGATAGAAAGTAATAAGGCGAAGTCTAAATTTTTCTCTGGAAGAACTGGAAATACTATCGGAAGTACAATCAAATTCATCACTATCCAAATAAAGAAACCATAACAAAGCCCCGATAGAAAAGTATTGATTCTGAAGAACGGAATGTACGGGAAAATTTTAAAGTAAAACCACGCAAATATAAATGCAATTAAGAAATGAAGTCCTAAACCTGCAAAAGTCATTTCCGCTCCTGCTGTATAAGCTTCTTTTTTGAAGATGCCACTTGCAATAGATTGCAGTATTTTTTCGGCTGTTGTTTTATGAAGAATCACCGAGTAGATTAATATAGCGGCGGTAATATCTAATGTACCTGCAACTAAACCAGATGAAACAATGGTTCTTACTTTTGATCTCATAAAAAATGGTTTTGGTGAAAGCTAGTTTTATTTTTTGTGGAGAATTTCATAAATCGATTTTAACTGATGTGTGTGCCTCTGCGAATGAACAATTGCAAAATGCAACCATTCATAAATAGTAAAATTTTCAAAACCGGGAATTTTGGCATCCAAACAAGTCAATGTTAAATCGTAAGTTTCTGCAGCTTCAAATAAATCGGTTTGTACTTTTTTTATCGAAGCCAATAAATCATTCTTATTATATTCAATAGTAGCAGGCTTTATATTTTCGGGAGATTGGTATTTGGTATTAAAATCTAGAAATATTCCATCTAGTTTTTTACTGTTTTCATCTGGTTCGCGAGTTGTTTTTTCTGTTTTTCCTGCAAATAATTGCGGAAGACCAGAACAAGCGAGAATAATATGCTGAACGGTTTGGGCGCCAGTCCAGCTTCCTTCAAAAGGTACAATATTGATTTCATCTTCGGCAAAAGAAGAAAAAACATCGTTTAGCTTGGTATAGGTTTCTAATATTGTATTTTGAATTGCGCTTTCCATCTTTTTAATTTTTAAAAATTAATTATTCAACATTCACGCTTGCTGTAAGGTTTTGTGAACCCACAGTGCATTTTCTGTTAAAGTAAATTGTATAGAATTAGGGGAATGATGGTATATCAAATATACGATAAAAAATAATAAAATGCTAAAAACCAGTATTTTGAATGTTTGTGGTTTTATGGAAGCACTTCACAAGAGTAGCCATGAAGATTTAAAACAGCAATAATTTTGGTATTGGAAATAGAGGGTGCATGAATACGCAGAATTTTATCGCAATCTTCTAAATCGAAGCTGATCGAACTGTTTGGAAAATGCTCAAGAAGTTTCTCAATGATTATTTGACATTGAGACTCTTCTTGAACATTTGTTTTAAAAACTTCAATCATAAAGTTTTGGTTTTTAGAGTGCTATGTTTTTATAACGCTGTATTTTATGATATGTTATATAAGAAACCACAAGAACAGCTAGAACTATCAATGGGAAAAAAGTATTGAAATGGAGTCCGTCTACAGCGTAGTGACTTATTGAAGCAAAAATAAAATCGAATGCAAATCCGGCATAAGCCCATTCTTTAATGCGTCCTGGGATTTGTGGAATAATTAAAACCAAAACTCCAAGGATCTTAAAGACTACTAATGCATTTCCGAAATATTCCGGATAACCAAGGTGTTTTATTCCTTCTTTGGCTTCATGTGATTGTGAAAATATTGCCGGCATAACACCTTCAAATAAAAAAATAAGAATTGTAGTAGTCCAAAAAATAATTTTTGTTGTCTTCATTGGGTATTTGTTTTAAATAGTTATTAGTTAATGTATTACAAATCTAATAATGTTTTCATTTAACCAAATACGCATTTACGACTATTTTAGGGGCATTTTGGACAAGATTCTGATTTTAGATTATAGAAGGTAGATTTTAGATTGAAAATAGTTCTCGCAAAGACGCTGAGTCGCAAAGAAAAATAACTTAAAAAAAGTAAACTTTGCGACTTCGCGTCTTTGCGAGAGGATTAATTGGGATTTGGATTTTAAAACTTGAAATTTACGCCAGTTGGTAATTCGTAATCGTAAACAAATCTTCAAAACCTAATCTGGTATAAATCCCTTTTCCTAAAGCTGAAGCTTGTAATTGTGCATATTCGCAATCCGAATCTACAGCTTCATTGATGGCAAACTTCATGATTTCTTCGGCAAAACCTCTTTTACGCATTTCAGGAATAACGCCTACGCCATGAATTCCCATTATTTTTTCAGTTTGAAAAAGAGTCAAGGTTCCAATTGCTTTTCCTTCAAAATGAACTAAATAAAATTTCGCATTTTCGTAATTGTTAATCAAAGTTTCTTTACTGATTACATAACTAAAAGACAGTGGATAAATATCTGACCAAGTTTTAGCGTCTTCTTCATTCAAAACTCTTTTAAAAGTAAGTTTGTTTTCAAGCGGAAATTTTTCTCCCAGTTTTAAAGCCATCGCTACAAGTTGAATTCGGATATGAAAGCCATTTTTTTCGAAAATTTCTTTAGCATTGCTTCCAAAAATATCCCAGTATGGAATAACCAAACCTGGATTTTTTGCCATAATTTCTTGAATCTGAGAAAAATTTTCTTCGGTAATATCTTCTCGAGACCATAATCTATTGGGCCAGCCAGAATTTTTGATTTGGGAAAATTCAAAAGGATCGTTTTTATGATAAGATAGGAGAGGAGTGGCAACAGTTTTCCAAAGCGTTGTAAGATTATCAATATTGTCTTTGATGAGTTTTATATGATCCATTATTGTGACGAGTTTAAATTGTAGAACAAAGATAAATCTGGTCTTTCAGAAAAGCCTTTACATATGTTGATTCACGAACCTTTTTCCAGACTTTTTCTGATTCGGCTTAACTGTGTTGGCGTAATTCCCAAATGCGAAGCAATATGCAATAACGGAACGCGATCAGCAATTGTTGGATGTTTTTCAAGAAGACTAATATATCTTTCTGTTGCATTTTGCATTACCAAAGCCACTTCTCTTTGTTCTTTTTCGATAATCCAGTTTTTCTCCAAATGGGCGATATAGAAGTTTTTAAGATCATCGTTTTGATAGATCAACTCCATATATTTTTTATAGTCGATGTTGATTACGATGGAATCTTCTAAAGCTTCAAGTGTAAAATTAGAAGGAGTTTGGAGCATCAAAGAAACTTTAGAACCCGCAAAATAATTTTCCATAAAAAGATTTTTGTTATAGAAATTTCCTTCTTCATCTGTAATAAAAGCTCTTAAAATACCTTTTGCAATAAAATGAAG
This sequence comes from Flavobacterium notoginsengisoli, assembly GCF_014207905.1. Lineage (GTDB taxonomy): Bacteria > Bacteroidota > Bacteroidia > Flavobacteriales > Flavobacteriaceae > Flavobacterium > Flavobacterium notoginsengisoli_A. Next base: position 586,413 of record NZ_JACHLB010000002.1, read on the forward strand.
ATTTTTAGCAATTTCTCCGTTTCTTAAAAGTGTTTCTCCTTTTTTAAGAGTTTGAAAATGTGTAGTGCTTTCTATCTGTTTCCAAGACTGATCAGAAAGCGGGTAATAACTTTCGATGGTTTTTTTTAGATTGTTGAGGTATATTTCTGGATTGAAATTCATAGATTGTTTTGGTTTTGCCACGAAGGCGCTAAGACACAAAGTTCACTGCCACGAATTTCACTAATTTTCGCGAATTATTTTTATAATTAGAGAGAAAAGAAATTAGTGAAAATTAGTGAAATTCGTGGCAAATAAAAAAACTTCGCGCCCTTGCGCCTTCGTGGCAAAAAGCAAAAAACGCCATGAAACCAAAATGGCCTCACAGCGTTTTCCTCTCAAAAAATAAATAATTAACGGGTACGGGTATTATTTCCAGCCGCCGCCAAGGGCACGATATAAATCGGTGTTAGCGGTTAACTGTTGTCTTTTTATATCTGCAAGTTCCAATTCGCTTTGCAAAAGATTTGCTTGTGCTGTCAAAACTTCCAAATATTCTGCTAAACCATTTTGAAATAGAAGGTTAGCGTTTTTAATTGCTTGTTGCAACGTTTTTACTTTTTCTTTTAAGAATGTTTCCTGTTGCTGTAATTTTTCTACTTTAACCAAAGCATCCGAAACTTCGCTTACCGCAACCAAAACAGATTGTCTAAAAGCCAAAACTGCTTTTTCTCTTTCTGCAACAGCAATATTATATTGCGTTCTCACTCTTTTGTTGTTTAAAAGAGGCTGAGTTAAACCTCCTGCAACAGTTCCGAATAATGATGCCGGAATATTGAACCAATTACTAGTTTCGAAAGAGTTTAATCCGCCTTGCGCCGTAATTCTGAGAGCTGGGTATAAATCCGCTTTCGTGATACCGACATTTGCGTTGGCAGCTTTAAGAGCCAGTTCGGCACTTTTTACATCAGGTCTTCTGCTTACTAAGGCAGAAGGAACGCCGATTGCTGTATTATGTTTTACTTCAAGTGCGCTTAAACGAACAGATCTTTCTTTAGAATTTGGAAATGAACCAGTTAAAACACTCAAAGCATTTTCCTGAATTGCAATATTTTGTTCCAATAACGGAATCAATTGCGCTGAGTTTAATTTCTGCGCTTCAGATTGTTGAATAGCCAAATTAGTTACCTGACCCGCATCGTATTTTAATTTGATAATATTTGTTGTACTATCATTTAAACGAAGATTTTGTCTGGCAATATCCAGTTGAGCGTCCAACATCAAAAGATTATAATATCCTCTCGAAACATTGGCAACAATATTGGTCTGCAATGCTTTTTTTACTTCTTCAGATTGAAGATATCCTGCGTAAGCCCCTTTCTTTTGGTTTCTGATCTTTCCCCAAATATCAGCCTCCCAAGAAAGAGAAGCTCCAGCAGAATAGTCGTCAATATGTTTGGCACCGATGGCCTGATTTAAGTTCAATCCCGTAAAACTATTGTCTGACGGATTGCTTGTGCTTGCGTTTACAAATAAATTAACCTGAGGCACATTTCCCCATTTTGACTGCGTAAAACGGTATTGTGCAATTTCGATGTTCTTTTCGGCAATCTGCAGGTCATTGTTTCTTGCAACAGCGCTGTCAATTAATTTGATAATATCTTTTTCTGTAAAGAAGTTTTTCCACTCCACATCGGCGATACTCGTAGTATCACTCGAAACCGATGCATTCCTGAAATTCTCAGGAAATGCATCTTTTGGAGTTTCAATATCCTTAGAGACTTTACAGGATATTAAAGTCGTGATCAGAATGGCGAAGGTCACGATTTTGGTTATATGATTTTTCATTAGTTTTTTTATTAAAATTCCTTTAACCCGTTTGGGGGTAATTTTTTTTGAAACACATAGAGACATAGTTCTTTTCAAATTTTAAAAAGGCGTTTCACTTGCTTAAATACACATAGTCCTATGTGTGGAAACTAGTTTCTTCTAATCTCTTTTTTCAACACTAAAAATCTATGTTTCTATATGTTTAATTTTCCTCAACAGATTATATCTCTGTACAAGTATCTTTTCTAGTTTCAAGATCTTTTGAGATTCTGTACGATATATATCCAATGCCAACTATGATGGCAACTAAAATGGTTGTGATATAGTTTTCCATATTTTATTTTTCTTCTTCATTATGAATTACAGCGATTGGTTTGCCGCTAAATTTTTCTTGTAAATGCTGGAATACTATGAATAATACCGGAATAATAAATAATCCTAGAATTACCCCCGAAAGCATTCCGCCCGCTGCTCCAATACTAATTGAATGATTTCCTTGTGCTGAAGGTCCTTTGGCACTCATCATTGGCACTAAACCAACTACGAAAGCAAGAGAAGTCATTATAATTGGTCGCAGACGTAATTTTGCTGCTTCAATAGAAGCTTTTACCAGAGCCTGCCCAGATTTTCGTTTCTGAACCGCAAATTCCACAATCAAGATGGCATTTTTGGCGAGAAGTCCAATCAGCATGACAAGTGCAACCTGAACATAAATGTTATTTTCAATTCCAGTTAAACCAATAGCTACAAATACTCCAAAAATACCTGCAGGGATTGATAAGATTACAGCCAAAGGCAAAATGTAACTTTCGTACTGTGCAGCAAGTAGGAAATAAACGAATATCAAACACAGTAAAAATATAGTTGCAGATTGTCCTCCAGACGAAATCTCCTCACGCGTTTGGCCCGAGAATTCAAACCCGTAACCTGCAGGCAATTGTTGTGCTGCTACTTCTTCAATGGCTTTAATGGCATCTCCGGAACTAAATCCTGGTTTCGGAATGGCATTAATCGAAATTGAATTAAATAGATTATATCTAGAAGCGGTTTCAGAACCATAAATACGAGTTAGTTTTACTAAAGTATTTATTGGCACCATTTCGCCGTTTTTATTTTTAACGAAAACACGGTCAATTGCGGTTGGATCGGCTCTGTCATCAATATCGGCCTGAACTACAACTCGATAGTATTTACCAAATCGGTTAAAGTCTGATGCCTGCGCGCTACCAAAATAAGCCTGCATAGTTTGCAAAATGTCTTTTACATTAACACCCAATTGATTTGCTTTTTCATCATTAACCTCCAATTGCAATTGAGGATAATCGGCTTTGAAAGAGGTAAAGGCTACAGCAATCTCAGGACGTTTCATTAATGCTCCGATAAATTCCTGAGAAATACCACTGAATTTATCCAGTTTTCCTCCTGTTTTATCTTGCAGAACCAAATCTAAAGCTTCAACATTACTAAATCCGGGAACCGTTGGGAAACTGAACACGAAGAAACTTCCGCCAGAAATTGAACCTAATTTACCACGAACCTGATTCATGATCTCGTCAATGTTTTTAACTTCTCCACGTTCCTCATTTGGTTTAAGCAATACGAAAACAACTGCAGAAGATGGACTTGTTGAATTCGTCAATAAGTTAAAACCAGAAATCGCTGTTACGAATCTTGAAGCATCTAAACCTCTTAAAGTATTTTCAGCTTCGGTCATTACTTTTTGAGTTCCGTCAAGCGAAGTTCCCGATGGCGTATTTACGGCAATTGCAATAAATCCTTGATCTTCTGTCGGAATAAATCCGGCAGGAGTTGTTTTTACCAATAAAACTGTTGCAGCAGTAATAGCAGCTAATCCGCCTAAACTCAACCATTTTTTTCTGATTAAGAATTTAATTCCGCCAACGTAACGGTTGGTCAACGATTCGAAACTGCTGTTGAAAGCGGTAAAGAATTTCTCTTTAAATCCTTTTTTCTCATAAGGCGCATCGTGATCGTGAGCTCCGTGATTATCTTTCAAGAATAAAGCAGCAAGAGCCGGACTCAATGTTAAGGCATTTACAGCCGAAATTACAATTGCGATTGCCATTGTAAAGGCAAACTGACGATAGAAAACTCCTGTTGAGCCTTCCATAAAACCAACCGGCAGGAATACAGCAGCCATTACCAACGTAATCGAGATAATAGCACCCGTTATTTCGTGCATTGCTTCATGGGTTGCGATTTTTGGAGACAAACGTTTATGCTCCATTTTCGCATGCACCGCTTCGACTACCACAATGGCATCATCGACCACAATACCTATCGCCAGAATTAAAGCGAAAAGCGTTAAAAGGTTGATCGAGAATCCGAATAACTGCATGAAGAAGAACGTTCCTAAAATTGCTACAGGTACAGCAATAGCCGGGATTAAAGTTGATCTAAAATCCTGAAGGAAAATAAATACCACAATAAATACAAGAATAAAAGCTTCGATCAAAGTATGTTCAACTTGTTCGATAGATTGATCAAGAGAAACTTTTGTACTGTAAAATATATTGTGTTTAATGCCTTTTGGAAAATCTTTAGAAGCCTTTTCCATCATTTTATTGATTGCAATCTGGATATCATTCGAGTTAGAACCCGCTAACTGAATCACCCCAATTACAATTCCTTTTTTACCATTCAAACGAGTTAAACTGTTATAAGAGTAAGCACCCAATTCAACTCTGGCTACATCTTTTAAACGAAGTACAGAACCGTCTGCGTTGGAACGAATTGCGATATTTTGATAATCTTCTGGTTTGGTAAGTTTACCTTTGTATTTAATAACGTATTCAAAAACCTCTTTGCTTCGCTCTCCAAATTTCCCTGGAGCAGCTTCCAAACTTTTGTCCTGAATTGCTCCCATAACTTCGCTTGGCGTAACATTATGAGTTGCCATTTGTGTCGGGTTTAACCAAACACGCATAGAGTAATCTTTTACACCACCAAAAATACTGGCAGAACCTACACCTGGAATACGTTTTAATTCCGGAATAATATTAATCTGTGCATAATTGGCAACAAAAGTCTGATCGTATTTCGCTTCATCATCGGTATACATACCAATGGCCATGATGAAAGAGTTTTGTTGTTTTGCTGTGATAACACCTTGCTGAACAACCTCTGCAGGCAATTGGCTTGTCGCTTGTGCCACACGGTTTTGAACGTTTACTGCAGCCTGATCGGCATCTGTTCCCAATTTAAAGAAAACAGTAATCGCTAAAGTACCATCGTTACTGGCAGTAGAACTCATATAAGTCATGTTTTCTACACCATTTATGGACTCTTCTAGAGAAGGCGCCACAGAACGTAAAACCGTTTCTGCGTTGGCTCCCGGATATACCGCCGTTACCAAAACCGATGGAGGCGCAATATCAGGAAACTGTTGTAAAGGCAGTTTAGTTAAACCTAATACTCCCAGAATAACCAATAAAATGGAAATTACGGTTGCCAGTACAGGTCTTTGTATAAATATTTTGAACATTGTGTTTTAGAATTATTTTTGATTAGTTACTTCGGCAACCTTAGTTGATTTTTCAGGCTGAATCGCTTGTCCGTCCTGAAGCTTGTCAATACCGCTTAACACGATTTGGTCGCCTGTTTTTACACCTTCTTTAATTAAATAATTAGTTCCGCTTTTACCTACAACTGTAATAGGCATTTTGGTCACTTTGTTGTCTTTACCTACAGTAAATACAAATACTTTGTCCTGCATTTCAACTGTAGCCGACTGCGGAACCAAAATCGCATCATCGTGATTTAATCCTAAACGGATTTTTCCTGTGTTTCCTGAACGTAAAGTTCCGTTTGTGTTTGGGAAAGTCGCTCTAAGAGTGATTGCGCCTGTAGTTTTATCAAACTGGCCGTCAACCATATCGATTTTTCCGGTTTTTGGATAATCAGTATTATCAGCTAAAATCAAATTAACTGGAGGCAGTTTTTTGATTTTATCTCCTAAAGAATTTCCAGCGTATTTCGATTTAAAGTTGATGAAATCCGTTTCACTTAAAGAGAAATAAGCAAATACTTCATGAACGTCTGAAAGTGTTGTTAAAGGCTCAATATCTGAAGCAGAAACCAAACTTCCTTGTTTTTTTGGTAATCTTCCAATATAACCGCTAACTGGAGCTGTTACATTTGTATATCCTAAGTTGATTTTAGCAGAACCAACCATTGCTTTTGCTTGTTCGATATTTGCTGCTGCGATTTTTTGAGAAGCTTTAGCCGTTTTTAACTGATAATCAGAAACTACTTTGTTCTGAACCAAAGGAGTTAATTTATCAACTTCTAAGTTTGCGTTGATTAAAGCTGCTTCGGCTGCATGAAGACTTGCCAAAGCATTGTTTAATTGCTCACGGAACGGACGTTCATTGATTTTGAATAAAGTTTGTCCTTTGCTTACATAAGCCCCTTCGTCTACATAGATTCTGTCAAGATTTCCGCTTACTTGCGGACGAATCTCAACGTCAACAGTTCCTTGTATAGAAGCAGGATATTCATTGTCTGTAGTAGTGTTTGCACTCGTGATAGCTAAAACTGGTAAAACCGGTGGAGGCGGAGCAGTTGGTGCCTGATTTTTATCAGCACAGCTGCTTAGTACTAATGCCAGAATAAAACTGGTTATAATTACATTTTTCATTTTCATTGTGGTTTTAATTGGTTGAACATTTTCTCGGATTAATTCTTTGGGCATTCTGGCATTCTCGGGATTCATATTTAATTGAATTAAATTATCTAACGTTGTTAAGTAAAAGTGCACAAACTTCCAAACTTTAATCATTTCCAATTGTTCTTAAATCAGTATTAAAATATTTAACGGCGTTAAGTAAAAGTCTAAAAAAAGAGTTTTATTACCTCGATTAAATTTTCTAACAGTGTTAAGTTAAACTTCTAAAAAAAAGGATTCTATCTTATCCTGTTTAAATCATTTTACACTGTTAAGTAAAATTGAAAATTTTTTTATTGTATGGATTTGATGATACCACCAATGGCATCTTTCAAAATTTGAGCATTAATTGTTTCTAAAATATCACTTTTATTAATGATGTTGATGGCGATTAAACCATGAATAACAGAAAAGAAAGTGAAGTACTTTTGTTTTATGATATCTTGACTCGGATTGCTGTCTTTCATTACTTCAGCAATAACCTGAGTAAATAATTTGTAAGGTCCCTCTTGAGCCGAACATCGTTGTGCACAGCAAGTCATTTGAACACCAAACATTAGTTGATACATTTCAGTATTAGTAAAAGCGAAGTCCCAATAGGTCATCCACATGGCTTCCAATTGATCTTCGGGTTTTTCAAACTTATCTATTGCAGTTTGTAACTCTTTAGTTAGTTTAATAAAACCTTTGCCAGTCAGTTCTTCTAAAATTGCTTCTTTATTCGAGAAATATTCATAAATAATAGGAGCAGTATATTCGATTCTGTCGGCAATTTTACGCATACTCAAACCATTCCAGCCTTCATCTTTTACGATATCATAAGCAGCGCCAAGGATGTTATTCCTTGTCTCTTCTTTTTGTCTTAAAATTCGATCTTTGCTAGCCATTGTATTCAAGTATTAAATCGTTTAACACTGTTAGGCAAATGTATGGCGGATTTTCGGATTTCAAAATATTTTTATCATAATATTTTCTTATCGTACGATAGATTGATTGAAAAGCCTTGATTTTATTGGTTTTTTGGATTTTAAAATTTTTTCAGGAGCAGAACATTTTTCATTTTTAAGAACGTTTTGTCCCGCTCTACATTATATCTTTTATGCCGAACCCCGGCATAAAAGGATGCCATTTCGATCGGGGCTAAGAGAGAACATCTCTTTTTATAAGAGCTTTGTCAAAGTGTTGTCACAAAGTTTGTCATTTCGACGAAGGAGAAATCTTCGCAAGTAGCTCGACAAAGATTTTCGAATTAGATTGCGAAGATTTCTCCTTCGTCGAAATGACAAGATTGTAAAAAATTGATGATTTATCGATTATTTCATTCCTCGAACGTTCATTTCTATCGCATAAACACTTTTGCCAGCAGTAATAAATAATGTTTTAAATTTTTTTCCTCCAAAACAAACATTAGCAGTCCAAGGTTCAGGAACATCAATATGAGATATTTTTTCTCCTTGCGGATTGAATATGGTAACTCCTTTTCCGCATAAGTAAATATTTCCGTACTCGTCTATTGTCATTCCATCTGAACCTGATTCAGTAAATAGCTTTTTTTTATCTAAAAACCCATTTTTTTCGATAGTATAAGAGTATGTTTTATTTCCTGCTATATCTGCAACGTATAAGGTTTTTCCATCCGAAGTTCCAATAATGCCATTTGGTTTTACAAGATCATTCTCAACGTTGATAATTTTGGATTTATCTGGAGATAAATAGTAGACGCATTCTTTCTCTATTTCTTTAGAAGTATGTTTCCAGTAATCCCTTTGGTAAAAAGGGTCTGTAAAATAGATACCGCCTTTTGGGTCAACCCAAAGATCATTAGGACCATTGAGCCTTTTTTCTTCAAAGTTGTTTAATATTACAGTATAATTTTTGTTTTGATCTATTTTCCAAAGTTCATTTTTTTCATCGGCGCAAGCCAAAAGATTACCTTTCTGATCAAAATACAAACCATTCGCTCTTCCTGCATTTTCCATAAAAACAGAAAGTTTGCCATAAACCGACCATTTCATGATTCTATTATTAGGCTGATCCGTAAAATAAATATTCCCTTTTTTATCCGAAGCAGGTCCTTCTGTAAAACTGAATTGATCTGATAGTTTTGTGAGAACTGCGTTTTGTGCTATTAAATTATGTTTTTCTTTTTCTACTATTTGAGCGTTTATGGAATTTGTAAAAACTAAAGTAATAACAAATATGAGGTATGATTTTATTTTAAGTTGGAGTGGGTTCATTATAAAAAGGATTAAAACTTGCTTTTGAAGCGGTTTTAAAAATAGTTTTTATTTCTGATATTAAATGCATTGAGATTAAAATAAAATTTTAATCTCAATTTATCCAAAAGCATTTTTTTGTATCATTACAATAAAAAAAATGAAAACGCTAACTATCCTAAAAACCACATTTGCTTTTTTGTTTTTCCAACAGACCTTCTCTCAGGAAGCCAAAAAAGAAACTCCGCAATACACAATCGAAAACTGTGTCAACCATTTTGAATTAGATAAAGCCAAGAAAACCAAAGTTGGATATCAATACTGGTTTGCCGATAAAGATTTCACTCAAGAAAATACGCTCAAAATGAGTATTGTAGAACCTGGAAAATCGACCCACGCGCCACATCATCATCCAGAAGAGGAATTCTTTTATATTCTGGAAGGTTCGGCTTCTTTTTTCTTAGATGGAAAAACGGTTGTTGTTGGTCCAAATACAAGCTTGTATTGTCCGCCAAATGCAGAACACGGAATTAGCAATGCAGGAAATACCGATTTGAAATATTTGGTTATTAAAAAAGATTTGAAATAGTTTACTTATTGATATTGTCAATAAACCAATGTAAATAGCTCGTTTTTATGCTTTCTAGAGAAATTTGTTTTAACAAAAGAGATTTTTTTGGCAGTATTTTCGAGAAAATTAAATTGACATTTAAATTTATTAATTGCTTAGAATTGTCAATTCGGATAGGCTGTCCGAGAACAGAATGAAAATCCAATTTATAAGTAGAGCCTGAATATTCTATATTGACAAAATTCCATGCATCATAAACTATAGCGATATGATTAACATCAGGGTTAGTCTCTTTGACATATTCGTTGTAGTTTTTAAAACTCTGTATTTCTTTTATTTTTTCTTTTCCGAGGTCATCTAATTTTCCTGTTTCATCGTCTATAAACCAATATAGCTGACCACGTTTTTTAGCAACTTCTAAAATTTCTCGTTTGCTAATTTTCTTTGAAAAATTAGAATCTATAAAATCAGTATTGAAGTTGTTTTTATTTTGGTTTAATTCTTCGAATAGGTTTTCAGTTCCGATCTTTTCAATTTTTTTGTTTGATAATTTAATAATCGTGTCCGAAATTTTAAGGTCGTTTTTCGTTGTTTCAGGATTATAATCGTATTTGTTAGTGATGTAATAGGAGGCAGTTAAAACGAAGTAAGAATCATTTTCTTGAAACTTAAAAATTTCTTTTCTTTCATATTCTCCTTTTTGTCCAAAATTGTAGTGTCCAATAGTATAATTTACCGTAAACTCTTTTTGAGAAGAAGTTTGCCCAATTAGTTTAAATGTAATCAGTAATAGTAGGAAAGGCAATTTGTTCATTATTAATCATTTTTGGATAAATGTACCAAAATTAGATTTTTCTATTTTCTTACTTGGTTCCAGGAGTGTTGTTCTATTATAAATAACGCTAAATAAATCTTTAAGCTAACACGAGCGAGAAGCTCACGCCAACAGATGATAAATTGCCCCTAGTTTCAACTAGGGAATTTTCTAATGTTTATATAAGCAAGGCTTTAGCCAAAATGCGCATTTTGGCTAAAGCCATCTTTATAATAGTCTAGCGAATCTCCATCTAAAGATGGAGGCAATTGATTTTTTAATTAAAATGTAAATAAAACTTTTAGGTCTACGCTAGCAGAAAATTGCTGAAAATTATCCAAAGTTTTTTGTAATATATTCGTCAAGTTTATTTTGATCAAGTGCTTCGATTACTTTCTCCATTTCCTTATTTTTTTTAATCGAAATACCTTTTTTATAAACATTAATCATAGAAACCAATCCAGCTTTAATGGCAGATGTTTTATCTGCATTTTTATTTTCTATAAAATAACTTGAATAGCTACCCATATACAAAACCAATAATTCATTGTTTTTACCATATAGCTTCATAATAGAACTATTCATTTCGACCGTGATAGTTGGAGTTCCCGAAACCCAATTAATTACAAAAGCATCGATTTGTTTTCTTTTATCTGTTTCTTTATCTAAATCAGTTTCTTCAAGCCATTTTGTAGCGCTAACAATATCATTTTCATATTTGACATAATCTGATTCTGTTTTTAATTTTATGTCTTGCGGTAAATCAAATTTTGTTTGTGAAGTTGCGCAGAATCCTGTAAATAGTGCAATTACAAATGTGATGATTGTTTTTTTCATGGTTTTGTTTTTTGGGTTAGTGAAAGTTATTTGTTTTTATTAAATGATTCTAATTTTTTAGTTAATCAAAATATTCAATTAATTCTTTATCCTCCATGACAATATGATCTGTTATATGAAAGACTTCTTTAATCCAAGGATGTTCTAAAGCATGTTTTCTATCAAGTATTTTTCCAAGAAGAGGGTGATTCCATGGTGATTCTTCTTTGTCAATTAAGCCTATTTGATATTCGTCATTTTCACTGAGCCAGATTCTAAATGGAAACGAAAATCTATTTTTCGGTTCGTCGTCTGTTCCCCAGTCTCCAATGCTGATTATTCCAACTGCAAATTTATCTTCGTGTCCTTTTGTGAATTTTAAATAATAAATTGCGAATGCATCTTCATCTTTATATACAAATCGAGTTAATTTGGTAGTTTTGTTGTTACAACAGTCGCAAACTTCGATGTTTGGCTCTTCGAATTCTATTCGTATCATTTAAAATATTTAATAGCTTTTCAAATGTATAATTTTCAATTGTGATTTAATACATTTAGTTGAGTTTGTTCTTTTAGAAATATCAGATATTATTTTTGAAAGAAAAATCTTTCTTTTTAATAGTTTTTCTATATTTGAAGTTCCTATAATTACGACTTTAAATTAGAACAAGATTTGCCCTTGTATTATGTGTACGGTATCGGAAACGACCGTAAACGCTGTCGTAGGCGTTAGGAACACTAAGATGCAAGGGTTTTTATATTCCTAATACTACGACATTATGAGTACAAACACCCTTTCCAAAGAAGCCGAAAGAAGGCTGATTGATTTTTTTAACCATATTATAGATCCCGAAGATATGGCTAAAATACTAAGACAAGTAAATTGCATTTTAGCACTCGGCGTAATGCGACAGCACGAAACCCTCCAAATAGGCCTAACCAATTTTGAAGACAATTATTATTGGCTCAATGAATTGGCGGAGATTTTGAATCCTTATTTGAGTGAGGAATAAGGTTTATAAAAATGGAAAAACCTCGATTTTTAATTAATCGAGGTTTTATTTAGAGTAAAATTTAAAATCGAAGCTTAAGTCTTCTTACAATTATTTAAGATTAGAAATTCTTTGTGTTCACGAACGAGACACTTGCACTAACAGGGAAATTATTACTTATCTAAATAAATTAATAATTTTACGTCCCACACTAAATTTTGATACAGAATCAACTTCTTCATGCTCAATGTCAATATAATTGTTATCCTGTATATACTTTAAAAAAACTTTTTTTATTTGTTTATTTATATCACGCATATTTTTATATTTTGAAACATTTATCAATTTTGTAAAATAATTAATCGTATTTTCAGGAAATTCTATATTATATTCTTGTTTGACTTTTTTTATTAAACTTCCAACTCTGAATTCAATATATTTTTCTTTGTCTTTATTGCTTAATACGGTAAACATACATTTATAATTAAATCTTGATCTTAATTCAGGAGAAATCCTTTTAGAAAAATCCTCTTTAGTAATATTTGATGTAAAAACAATAATAAAACCATTTAAGTCGATTTCATCTCCCAATGAACTTGTCATTTTTCCACTTTCTAATACATCTAAAAAATAATTAAATAAAGAAGCATTTGATTTTTCAAATTCATCAATTAATAGTATTCCTACATCAGTATCCCTAACTTTCATAAATATTTCGCCATCGTCACTACCTGTATATCCTCGTGCAGAACCAATTAATGAACTTAAGGAAAATTCATTACTGTAATTACCAAAATTTATTTTAGCCAATTTCTTTTTTCCATTAAGACAATTAAACATTGTTCGTGCCACTTCAGTTTTACCGACCCCTGAATCACCCATTAAAAATAAAGAAAGTATTTTGTGTTCTCCTAGCTTATTGAAAATTCTGAAAGTATTTATTTCTTGTTCTAAATCATCTTTAAATTTTGGATGTCCATATAGTTTCTCTCTAAAATTTTGAAAAAATATTGTAATATCTTCATTGTCTAAGTCTATAATTTTGTTATGTCTTTTTTGTGGTTTTATTTCGTCAGAATCACTATTTAAATTAACTTCTTTCTTTAAATAGCTCTTTTCTACATCATTAAAGTATTCAAAAACAAAACGTAATTCATATGATAAAAGTTTTTTGTGCTTTTTATCAGCAATAAAAATAATTTCATCATCAAATAAGGGTAATACTTGTTCTGGTAATAATTGAAGACTGACATATTCTGAAAGAACTGAAAGATCAATAATTGTAGATTCTGAATCTAGATCGTAAATTAACTCATTATCTTTTATAAATTTTGAAATACTAGCAATAGAATAACCTTCACTATATTTAAGTTCTTTATAGTCGAAAAAATCGTCTTTTTCATAAAATAATAACTCAGATCTCATTTGTTACATTTTTTTTGATGAAATATTTACATTCTGTACTATTGCTAACAAATCAATGTAATGATAGTCATTTCCATCTCCAGAGCTTTTAAAATCAAAAGGTGTACTGCTCACATTTTGTGAATAATGACTATCTTGTATTTCTTCATCTTCTTTATTAGCATTAAAAGAATTTTGAAGTTGACCAATCTCTTGGAAATATTCAAAGGAATTTTTTAAATCATCAACTTTTATTTTTCCTTTATAAAGACCAACTATTGAAACTCTTCCAACGAATAGATCATCAACGCTATATGAGCTCTCGAATTCACTTTCAAATGTTAAAGGGATTTTAAATAAAATCTTATTATCTAAATTTTCATTTTCTCCTTTAATTTTATACGCATAGTCTTTAAACATAGAGTTAAAAATATTATTCATATCCATTCCATTGTTTCCAGGTGCTATTAAATCTTTAAAAGCTCCACTATTCATAAATTTGACCATTCTAAGTTCGGCTTCGTTCTCAAGGGATAGTTTTATGTTATCTAATTTAATAAGTTCTCCTTCCTCAATTTTTTCAAAAGAAATAATCGTATTACTATTTTTTACAACGTCATCAAGGATTACTGATTTAGTTGTTTTAATTTCAAAAGTTTCTAAGACTTTGTTTGATTTTGAACCCTTAATATTTCCTCCAGATTCAATGTCTCCTAATTTAAACAAATCCATAAAGTTTAATCCAAATTTTGCTTTTAGTGACGCATCTCCTTCAAGGATATTATCTTTAGTTATTTCTTTACTTAAAGAAACTACATTACTAAGCATCATTTTTATTTCATAAACTTTAGGAAAGTTGATGTAATATATGTTAAAAATCATATTTATAGAGATTAATTATTGTTTTAATTGTTATTCAATTATAAATGTATTTGCTTAAAAATATTTTACGTTACGGAAAACCGTAGATGTCCACTAATAATTTTTTAAACAAAATTTAAAAATGATAATTGATTTTAAAATAAAAGAAGTTTAATATGTCAAAACTATTTATTTTATGAATTATTTACTCCAAAAATAAAAATGTTTGATTTTTTTTAAAACTAATTCTAAGATAGAATAAAAGCATTTTAATAATTAATAAATATATAAAAATGAAAATAAGTTTTCACTAATATTTACCAAACAAAAAAAAGGACAGTCCCTCCAATTAAAGAAGAACTGCCCTTTTAGGCAAATTTAAAAATTTGCATTCCTAAGAATGCGTACAGTTTTTGGGTAATCTACTAAAAAGAAGACTAAACGCAGGTTATTCGTTTATGTGATCGCCTTCTTTAGTTTCTTCGCTGGCAATTTTTACCAGTTTATCGTTTGGAGTCAAATCGCCGAAAATTTCAATTTTATCTTCGATTTCTCTTCCTTTTTTAATGTCCACTCTTGTCGCTTTGTGGTTTACTACTTTTACTACATATAAACCCTCAGCAGAATTTACTACTGCTGTTTTTGGCACTACATACGTGCTGTCTTTCGCGTTAAGCGGTAATAAAACTTCGGCAACCATTCCAGGCAATAAATTTCCTTTGGTATTGTGAACGTCCATTTCTACACGCTCAGAACGTAATTTTAAATCTAAAGCGCCAGACATTCTGGTAATTTTTGCTGTAAAAGTATCAGGCAACGATTTTACATTAAAACTCATATTGTCGCCTGGGTGCAAATATCCTGTGTACAATTCTGGTACAGAAACCGCCAAACGCAATTTGCTTTGTTCTTGAATTGTTAATAAAGGTAAATCTGAACCTTTTCCTGCTGGACCAACAAATGTTCCTAAATTGACATTTCTAGCCGCTACAACGCCATCAAACGGAGCACGAATTTCTAGATAACCTCTCATAATCGAGATTTCTTTGTGCGCTGCAATTGCTGCTTGGTATTGTGCGTAATCAGAGTTCTTTTTACCGCTTGCCATTTCTAAGTCGTTTTTAGAAATCGTTCCTTCCACTTTGCTTGTTTCGTACAAACGATTGTAAGTGCTTTTGCTGGTTGCATAAATGGCTTCCATAGATTTCAGTCTCGATTCGGCAGCAGCCAATTGCGAACTGATTTCTGGCGCTTCTAAAACAATTAAAAGCTGTCCTTTTTTTACTTTAGAACCAATATCAACTTTTAATGTTTTTACGAAACTGCTCACTTTTGCGTACAAATCAACTTGTTGGAAACCCGTTAATTCAGCAGGCAAACGCAATTCTGTAGTCAGTTTTTCTTTCGCTAAAAGGAAAGTTTCAACTTTAGGTTCGATTTCTGGTTTTGCAGTTTCTTCTTTTTTCTTTTCGCAACCGCTTAATACAACTAGTGCTGTAAATAATAATGCAGATGATTTTATAATGTTACTTTTCATTTTTTGGTTTTATATAATGAATATGTTTTTAACTCTTTTGGAGTAGTTATTTTAACACATAGATACATAGCTTTTCTTTGCGTATAAAAGGCATTTCACTTTTTTAAACACATCCCGAAGCTTCGGGACTATGTGTGAAAACTAGTTTTTTCTTTTACCTTTTTTTATTTAAAATTAAAATTTATGTTTCTATGTGTTAAAATAATTACACTCAAAGAGTTATGACTTTCGACTTTCCAACTTTCGGCTTTATGACTTTATTACTTTCCAACTTTCGACTTACTGATAGATGAGATATAATGGATGCTTTCTTCGTCTTCAGGATCTAAAGAAACAGATTGTGTCGATGTTTTTTCTTGTGCCCACGCAAATATCTGCGGAAGGATTAACAATACGGCAAAAGTAGAAAATAATAATCCGCCGATAACCGCTCTTCCTAATGGAGAAACTTGATCGCCTCCTTCGCCGTGTCCAATTGCCATTGGCAACATACCCATGATCATCGCAACAGAAGTCATGATAATCGGACGAAGACGCAACGCAGCTGCTTCTCTTGCAGATTCTAAGGCGTTTCCGTTTATTTTTCTGAGCTGTTCGGCATTCGTAACCAATAAAACGGCATTGGCAATAGAAACCCCAACCGACATGATGATTCCCATATACGATTGTAAGTTAAGCGTAGAACCTGTAATAGTCAGCATTAATAAAGCACCTAAAACTACGGCTGGAACTGTCGTTAAAATTACTAACGAAACTTTAAACGATTGGAAATTAGCAGCCAACATTAAGAAGATTACAAAAACAGCGACCAACAAACCTGTCTGTAAACTGCTTAATGTTTCCGTTAATACCGTACTTAGTCCGATTGGTGTGATAAATAAACCACGTGGTAACTCGCCCAAAGAACTAATTGTTTTACTCACATCTTTTGATGCCGTTCCTAAGTCGGTCTGGTAGATGTTTGCCGTAACGGTAATGTATGGCATGGCTCCTAAATTGTCATTTTCACCACTTACAAATCCCGGTGTAATTTTAGCAACGTCACTTAAAACTGGACGAAGTGAATTTTTCAAGACTGGAATTTCTCCAATATCGGTTTTGCTTTTCATTTTATTTAAAGGCACTTGAACCTGAACAGAATACGATAATCCTGCTTTTTCATCAACCCAGTTATTTTTTTCGGTATAACGAGAAGATGAGGTTGAAGCTACAAGTGAACGCGAAATGTCATTCATATCAACTCCTAGTTCGGCAGCGCGAGTTCTGTCAATATCAATATTCATTGCGGGATAATGTATTGGCTGACCAATTTGTACATCTCTGAAATAAGAAATTGCTTTTAGTTTATCTACAATTTGAGTCGCGTACAATTCGTTTTTCTTTTTGTCTTTTCCGGCAACTCGAATCTCAATTGGAGTAGGAGAACCTTGGCTTAAAACTTTATCTGTCAATTCGATTGGCTCAAAAGAAAGTTTAGTGTCTGGCAATACTTTTTTAATTCTTGCTCTAAATTCATCTTTAAAGTCATCCATATCTTCTTCAAAGTCTTTTAAACTTACTTGGAAAACCGCTTCGTGAGAACCTGCCATGAATAAATAAATCGGGTTGATCGAGAATAAAGAAGGGTGTTGTCCAACATAAACAGATGAAATTCCTATATGTTCTTTTCCGACCATTTTTTCCAATTCTTTCAAAACAACTCTCGCTTGTTCTTCTGTTCTTTCCAAACGCGTTCCGTCAACAGCACGCATTCTTAATTGGAACTGACTAGAATTTGTTCTAGGAAAAACATCTTTACCAATAAAATTGATAAATAAAACCGCCAGAAGAATTGAGCCAGTTAAATAAATAATAGTCGTAGCTTTTTTGTGAACAAACAAACGATCTAAAGTTCGCATAAAACGAATTTTGAAACGCTCAAACGGACTTATTTTTCCGTTGTTGTTTGTGTCTTCTCTTTCTACGTAACCTTTTTTCTGAGTAATCAGATTTTGTTCCGATTCTGGAGTAATGCCGCTGTCATTAAATTCAGCTTCATCATCTGTGATTTCTGGTCCGTGTGCATGTTTTTCATGACCTTTCATCATCCAGTTTGCCATTACGGGTACAAAGGTTTGTGAAAGCAAGAATGAAATTACCATTGAGAATCCAATTGCTAAAGCTAAAGGCAAGAACAACGCTCCTGGAATACCAACCATTGTAAATGCTGGTGCAAATACGGCTAGAATACAAAGTAAGATCAATAATTTAGGCAAAGCAATTTCCTGACAGGCATCCCAAATGGCGAGTGCTTTTGGTTTTCCCATGTCGAGATGCTGGTGAATATTTTCGATTGTAACGGTACTTTCATCCACCAAAATACCAATTGCCAGCGCTAATCCTGATAAAGACATTAGGTTGATCGTTTGTCCGAATAATTTCAGGAATAAAACTCCAGAAATAATCGAAATTGGAATCGTCATAATTACGATTAAAGCCGCACGACGGTCACCTAAGAATAATAAAACCATTAATCCGGTAAGAACCGCACCGATAATTCCCTCAGTAATCAAACTTTTAACCGAGTTGATTACATAAACCGACTGGTCAAATTCGTACGTAATGTTTACGTCTTCTGGAAGTGTACTCTGAATTTTAGGCAATTCTTTTTTCAATTTCTGAACCACATCCCAAGTCGAAGCGTCTCCCGCTTTTGCAATACTAATATAAACCGAACGTTTTCCGTTTACTAAAGCATAACCTGCTGTAATATCTGCACCGTCTTTTACAGACGCAACATCGCCTAATTTTAAGTTTTGAACACCGCCTTTGAATAACGGAATTTGTTCAAAATCTTTAACTTCTTTAATCGTATTATTGGTTGGCGTAATATAGTTTTTGTCGCCCATACGCACGTTTCCAGACGGAGCCGTTTGGTTGTTCAAACGAATCGCATCTACGATTTGGTCTGGCGTCATATTATGAGAACGCAATAAATCTGGATCTACGTTTACCTCAATTGTTCTTGGGCTTCCGCCGAAAGGAGCTGGAGATAATAAACCAGGAATTGCAGTAAACGAAGCACGAACATAAACGTTGGCTAAATCCTGTAATTCGTTATTTGATCGTATTTTACTGCTCAAAACCAATTGTCCAATTGGAAGTGAAGAAGCATCAAAACGAATGATAAAGGGAGGCTGTGTTCCCGGGGGAAAAGCCGCTTGAATACGATTCGAAAGCGCACTTAATTCGGCAGCAGCCTGCGCCATATTGGTTCCTTCGTAATAGGTTAATTTCATAATCATTAACCCTTGAATATTTTTAGTTTCTACCGATTTGATACCGTTCGAGAAAGGCAAAACGTTTACGTAGTTTTTGGCAAAATAAGCTTCCATCTGGTCTGGCGTATAACCTCCAAACGGATGCGCAATATAGATAACCGGCAAATTCATTTTTGGCAGAATATCTACCTTAATGTCTTTGATGGCACCAATTCCGAAGAAAAATAGACCCGCAACCAATACTAAAATGGAAATGGGTTTGCGGAGTGCAAAACGTATTAAATTCATTAGGATTTATAATTAAAATTCATTTATAAATAAGTCAAAATTTCCTGTTGCAGCGACTTTCAATAAGTACGATTGCCACACATTATTATTGACAATATCTCGATCGATTTCAGCGCGATTTAAAACATACATGGTTTGTGTTAAATCGGTCAAATCGGTTAAACCGTTTTTGTATAAAGTTGATTTTTGCAAATAAGCTCTTTTTGCTGCATCAACTTGAATTGGCGCTTCCGCATAGTTTTCAAGCGTGATTTTGATTTTATCTTCTGCAAAATTTAACTGCGATTTCAATTCTCTATCGGCTTGATTGTATTCTTCTTGCAAAGCTTGAGAAACAAATTTCTGAGCGCTAACTTGTTTGCTTGATCTGAACGGCGTGGTTAAATTCCACGTAATTCCAACTCCAATTAAATAATTAGTTCGATCTGGATTTACGCCATCCCAATAATTTCTGCTGAAAGCGGTTTGATCTGAAGCATAAGTATTTTCAAATCCTGAAGCTCTGGTTTGTAAAACACCAAAAGCGCTCATTGTTGGATAATAAAAACGTTTGTATAATTTAACCTGCTGATTGCTGTAATCGATTTTGGTTTTATAAAGTTGTAATAAAGGATGAAGACTGTCATTTGCTGCGCTTGCTTGAACTAATTCTTTTGGAATCTGAGTTACAAAAAGCGTATCAGTAACAAAATCTTGCGGTGCAACACCCATTAAATCGACTAATTTGTTGTTTTGTTCCTTAACGAAATTCTTTGCTAAGTTTAAAGCAATTTTAGCTTTAGAAACTTCGGCTGTAGCCAATGTAGAATCGACTCCTGCCAATAAACCGTTTTTAACTCGCGCAACAGCTGTCTTTTTGAAAACTTCTGCGCGATCTAAGTTCTTTTGCTGTGAAATCAGTAATCTTTGGCTTGCTAATAAATTCAAATAAGCAGCCGAAATTTTGATTTCTTGCTGGAATTTTTCCTGCTGTAAATCTTTTTCTTTAGCCTGAACATCAATTTTAGATAAATTGATTTTTTCCTGTGTTTTTCCGAAAGTGAAAAAATCCCAGTTCATGTTGACTAAATAAAGTGCACCGAAAGCCGAATTCCAGTTTTGTTCCGGAAGAGGCAAACCTGATGAAGCAACTCCTAAACCTCCAAATCCGTAAAGCGGTCCGTTTTGTCCGTTTACAGTTCCGTAATCCTGCTGCGCCGATAAGTTAAGGTTGGGCAGATAATCGCGACGAGATTGTTTTAGAGTTTCTTTTGATGCATTGGCGTAATTGTTTTTTGCTCTGACCGAACCGTAGTTTTCAAGCCCTGTTTTTACAGCTTCTTTAAGAGAAAGGGTTTGAGAGTAACCGATTGAGGCAAAAATCAATAAAAATAAAATGGTAATTTTTTTGAAATACATAAACTCAAGGTGTGATATGAAATGTTTTTGATGAAACAAATTTATTTCTCTTACACTGATAAAAGTGATGTTAAGTGATGTACTGCACTAGTAAATGACGAATTGAATTTGTCATTTTTACGAAATATAAATTAAATATTTGTTCGTACTTTGTAACC
Organism: Flavobacterium notoginsengisoli; assembly: GCF_014207905.1. GTDB lineage: Bacteria > Bacteroidota > Bacteroidia > Flavobacteriales > Flavobacteriaceae > Flavobacterium > Flavobacterium notoginsengisoli_A. The sequence goes on from NZ_JACHLB010000002.1 coordinate 607,224, forward strand.
TATTTCAAAATTAAGAATGAACAAAAAGATTGATAACATATTGGATAACAAATGGTGGCAAGAAGTTGCTGTTGTCCTTTTTTCTTTTACGATTTACACTTTAAAAAATGATTGGATGTTATTCAGTTCGTTCATTTCTATTTTAATGGGTATCTTTTTTTATTGCATTTTATACATGCATGCGCAGTTTAACCGCTTTTTTCTACTTCCAATATTATTCAAAGGCAATAAACCTTTTACTTATATTATTCTAACGCTTTTCGGGGTCTTTGTATTTTCTGTTGTTCTTTATGAAATTACAATGTTGGATATGTTTGCGAAATGCCATTTGTATCAAAATTCACATCAAAGAAGTTATGCTTATCAGTTGGCAAGTGTTTTAGGAACTCTGGTCTGCATTTTGAGCCCAATTATTGTATTTAAGTTTTATCGAATTCATAGAAAACAAACCGATGCGGCCTTATTGTTCAATCAAATGCAGTTAAACTCTTTGAAAGGACAATTAAATCCGCATTTTTTATTCAATACATTTAATACGCTTTACGGAATCAGTCTTGAATTTCCAGATAGAACGCCCGATTTAATTATGAAAGTTTCGCAGTTAATGCGTTATCAGTTAGAAAGCAACAGTAAACAATGTGTTTCTTTAGAAGATGAACTCGAATTTATAAATAGTTACGTTCAGCTAGAAAAAGAGCGTGTTGGTTATCGTTGCGATATTAATTTCGAGAGTACTGTAGATAAAGATTATACGTATAAAATTTCGCCAATGCTTTTAATTGCATTTATAGAAAATGCCTTTAAACATGGAACTTGCGCGATTGAAAATTGTTTCGTAAAAATTACGATTTCAGTCGAAAACGGATTATTGCATCTTCATGTTACCAATTCAATTCCGAAGAAAAATGATGTGATTTCGACCAAAATAGGCTTGAAAAATACAATTGAACGTTTGAATTTAATTTACGGAAAAGACTATAAATTAGATATTCAGGACGATAAACAAACCTATATTGTTGATTTAGAAATACAACTTAAAAAGTTTGTAAGATGAGAGAAACAAAAAAATGTATAATCGTAGATGATGAGCCGGCGGCGCATTATGTTTTAGCCAATTATATCAAACAAAATCCGCAGTTGGAATTGGTTTTTCAAGGATATAACGGAATTGAAGCGATGGATTATCTGCGAGAAAATACAGTAGATTTAATGTTTCTTGACATCAATATGCCTGAGATTTCTGGTATGGAATTGCTTAAAATTCTACCGACACATCCAAAAACTATTTTGACAACAGCTTACTCTGAATTTGCTTTAGAAAGTTACGATTACGGTGTAATAGATTATCTATTGAAACCTATTTATTTTCCAAGATTCTTAAAGGCAATTGATCGTTTTTTTGCAACAGAAAATGTCAAAAAAGCCGAAGAAACAGTTATCAATTCCGTAAGTGTAAAAGTTGATGGTTATTTTATCGAAATAGAATTAGATCAGCTTTTGTTTGCGCAGAGTTTTGGAAATTATGTAAAACTTCATACCACAAAACGAACTTATCTGGCATCGATTACAACGACTGAATTTGAGAAATGCCTTCCTGAAAAAAGCTTTATGCGTATTCATAAATCGTACATTGTTGCATTGGATAAAATTGATGCGACGGAAAAAGATTTTGTGGTTATTAAAAATGAAAGAATTCCGATTGGAATTACCTATAAACGAGAATTGACAGATCGATTAAAGAAATAAAGTCAAAAATAAAATTGCTTACTAATTCAATTATTTTTTAAAAAAGCCTGTATAGATTTAGTTCTTCTGCAGGCTTTTATATTTTGTAAACGAATCAAATGCATTTTTGTTTCCAGATTTCTAATTTAACTCCTTTAAAAACTAGCCATAAACTGAACGATAATTCTGCGATCAAACAAGGCATTAATAGCATAATATGAGAAAGTTCAGGTTCAAGTATCAAAGCAAAACTATTGAATAAATAACAAAAACCTGCAATTGCCATAAGGATGCCAATTGCTTTTGGAAAGTAGTCCGATTTAAATATTAAATACCCCTCAAAAAGACATACAAAACCAAAAAAGATCAATCCAATTCCGAAACCAAAATTATGCACTTTAATAGATAAATAGGATAAACCAGCTAATTGTTCTGTACTAAATGATTTTAAATAATCGACATCTGAAAGAAAAAATAATGCAGTCAGGAGATTTAGTTTGTTTAGAACCAAAATTGCTGTTTGAATTAGATTAAAAGATAAATTGAGCAATGCTAGTTTTTTACTTACTGGCTTTAAAAAATAATAAAGGATAATCATAACCGGTAAGTCGCAGATATGCATAATCAGATCAGCTGTTATTCCAATTTTCCATAAAAAAGGATTTTGAATGATATTGTTTGCAGTAGCAATGGCGTCACCTGAAACATATAGTTTATTTCGAACAAATGCTTGCGAACATGCGCCCATTACAATGATTACAAGATATAATAATCCTGCTATTCGGGCATACATTTGAGGAGAACTCTCAAATTTTACAGGTTTAAAATTCATTTTTTTGGTTTTGGTTTTTAATATGACGATAACCAAAGCAGATTGTTACGATGAATTTCTTTTTTGTAAAAATAAGTTTTTTACGACTTCATTTATTCTTCATAAAAAAGTAGTAAATTTAATACGTTGTTTTAAAGTTTAATTTTAAAAATTTGACCATGAAAAACGTGTTTTTAGCTTTTACTTTTTTATGCAGCAGTTATTTAATTGCACAAGAAGGAACGAATATGAAAAAAGTAATAACTCCGCCAGAATTGGTTAGAGTTGCTTTTGAAAAAGAGTATCCGGGAAAAGTGCCTGTTTGGTCTGAAGAGTATGTTGGAGATGATGCAGATGAAGTTCGTTTTGAAGCAAAATATAATGTTACCAATTCAACCAAAGCGGTTGCGATTTATGATAATTTGGGAAACATGAAAGCATACGAATTGCAGATTCCATTTAGTCAATTACCACCGAAAACTCAAGCTTATCTGAAAAAGAATTACGCGCCAAAAGAGATTCGTGAAGTCGCCATGGTTGTTGATGATAAGAAGAATACAACTTACGAAATTGGTGTAATAAAAAACACGAAATTCTATGATGTAGTTTTTGATAAAGATGGAGATTTTGATGTTTCCATTGAAAAAAATTAAGAATGCTTACTAATTCAAATATATTTTTGAAACGACAAACCCGATAAGTTTTTAATGCTTATCGGGTTTTGTTTTTGGTTTTTGGTTTTTTGTTTCAAGTTTTAAGTTTCAGGTTTAACCGCAAAGAACGCTAAGGTTTACGCAAGGTTCGCAAAGGTTTTTAGACAAAGCTTCGCGAACTTTGCGTTTTATGGATAAAGCTTAGAAAAAACCTTGCGCACTTTGCGGTTAAACCTGAAACTTGAAACCTGAAACTTGAAACTGCGAAACCAATTAAAGCATCATTCCGCCAGAAGCTTCAATTCTTTGAGCGTTAATCCAGCGTGCATCTTCTGTACATAAGAAAGCTACAACTCCGCCAATATCGTCAGGTAAACCAACTCTTCCTAAAGCGGTTACTGAAGCAATTTGCTGATTCATCTGTTCATTGTCGCGAACCACTCCGCCGCCGAAATCTGTTTCAATTGCACCAGGAGCTACAATATTTACTCTGATTTTTCTAGCGCCTAATTCTTTTGCCTGATATTTAGTTAAAGTCTCCATTGCGCCTTTCATAGATGCATAAGCAGCATAACCTGGGAAAGAAAATCTTGCTAATCCAGTTGAAATATTTACGATTCCACCGCCGTCATTCATTACATTTAATCCTTTTTGAGTTAAGAAAAATGGACCTTTGAATTGAATATTAGTCAATTGATCAAATTCAGCTTCAGTTGTTCCAATGAAAGAATTGTGAATTCCGATTCCTGCATTGTTCACCAAAAAATCGAATTTATCAGTATTGAAAGTACTTTTCAAAGCCAATTTTACTTCTTCAAAAAAAGCATCAAAAGTCCCTGATTCAGCTACATTTAATTGCAATGCTGCCGCTTTTTGACCTAAATTTTCAATTTCTTTTACTACCAAATCAGCTTCTTCTTTTTTACTGTTATAAGTAATAATTACGTCAATTCCTTTTTTAGCAATCGCAATTGCCATATTTTTCCCTAAGCCTCTGCTACCGCCAGTAACAAGAGCTATTTTTGTATTTACTGCCATGTTTATAATTGATAATTGTTAATTTGTAAAAGGTGAAATGTTATTTGTGAAATGGAATGCGGATGTGAAATAGTTGTCATGTTTTCTAAGCTTTAAAAGACTAAAATCTTTTGCATCTCACATCTCACATTTCACATTTCACATTTTACTTAATTCGAATGCATTGCATTAAAGTGACGTCGCAGTTCTTCTGCGCTTGCATTTAATCTTGTTTCGCTGGTTCCGAAAGTAAGTTCTTGTCTGCCTTCTTTTAATTGTTCAAAAATAGATTCGATAAAACTGCTTACACTTGGATGCGCGTCATGAAGACCAATTCCGCCCAAATCTGTGTTTAAGGCTGGTGGAATAATTTCGATTACTTCAATATTTTTAGCTTTTAATAAATGACGAAGCGAAAGCGTAAACGATCTAAAAAATGCTTTAGTAGCCGAATAAACCGGAACTTTTGCAAAAGGAGAAAAAGCCAATCCAGAAGTTACATTCATTACAGTCGTCAAAGATTTTAACTGAATAAATAACGAGGTTAAATGTAAAGGCGCTTCAATATTAGTGCTGATTTCAGCTTTCATACTTTCGTAGAAATTGTCATCTGTTACGGAAATCCAGTTTTGAATTCCAGCGTTATTGATTAATACGTTTAGATCAGGATGGTTTTCTGCAATCCATTTGTAAAGTGCAATTCTTTCTTCTTCTAGAGATAAGTCACACACTTTGGTAATTACAGATGGGAATTTTGCTTTAACGTCGTTTAAAACAGCTTCTCTTCTGCCACAGATAATCACAGTATTGTTTTCCTGAATAAATCTTTCGGCAAGTCCAAGTCCGATACCACTTGCACCGCCTGTTATTAAAATTTTGTTGTTTGATAAATTCATCTTTTCGATCTTTTAATTTGATAAGACAAAGGTAGGATGGAAGTAGAGATGGGAAGTTGTAAATTTCAAACCGATGTTTGCGAAATTCAAATCACAATTTTTGAAATTCCAAATTCCAAAAACTTTGTCAAAGTTTCAAACTTTGACAAAGTTCCAGTGAAACCTGAAACCTGAAACCTGAAACCTGAAGCCTGAAACCTGAAACCTGAAACCTGAAACCTGAAACCTGAAACCTGAAACAAAATCAACTCCTAAAAGCAATCGGTGTAAAAGAAGTTTGTTTTTTAAAGAAATTAGAAAAGTGTGCTAATTCTTCAAAACCAAGAGAATAAGCGATTTCAGAAATATTCCAGTCTGTTTGTTTTAAAAGTATTTTAGCTTCGTTTGTTAATCGGTTACTGATTAATTCGGTTGTAGTTTTTCCAGTGTTTTCTTTTAAAACCTTATTTAAATGATTGACATGCACAGATAATCTAGCAGCAAAATCTTTAGCCGTTCGCAATTCTAATCTCTGATTTGGAGATTCGATTGGAAATTGTCGTTCTAATAATTCAGCAAACAAAGAAGAAACTCTTGCTGCTGAATTGTGTTTTGAATATAAAGCCGTTATAGGCTGTAATTTTTGCCCGAAATGAATTAGCTCTGCAACATAATTTCGGATTAAATCATACTTATAAATATAATCAGAATTAATTTCTTTTTGTATCTTTTTGAAAATCAAAGCCACTTCTTCTACTTCTTCATCCGAAAGCTGGAAAATTGGATAACCATCTGAAGCGAAAATTGGCAATTCGTCCAAATCGATTCCACTTTTGCTTTTAGATAAAAATTCACTGGTAAATACACAAAATTGCCCGCCTTGATTGGTGTCTTGCGGTACATAATTGTATGGAATTTTTGGAGTTGCAAATAACAATCCTTGTTTTTCGATCTCAATTACTTTATCAGCATATTCGGCTTTATTATGTCCTCTTATTAAACTTATTTTATAATAAGCTCTTCTATCATAAGGCATTGCAGGTTTTTCCTTCATTCGCTCTAAAAGCTCTTTAATGTCAAAAACATTAAAATGTCCGATTTCTTTCTTAATATCATTAGGAAGTAAAGAATTAGGTTCAATAGTTGAGCCTTCGGTAATGTCTTGGTAAAATGAATCTAGAGATTTCATAATGTTCGAATTGTAAAATTCAAATATACGAAAAAAATGAAGATTGGTTTTTGTTTGTTTCAGGTTTAATGTTTCAAGTTTCAGGTTGCTTAACTTTGTGTTTGTTTAAACGCAAAGAACGTAAGGTTTTTTCGCAAAGTTCGCAAAGATTTATAAACATTTTTGTCCTTTCGACGAAGGAGACCCGAGCGATAGTGAATAGGCGAAGCAAATCTTACGAAATAACCTTGTGCACTTTGCGGTTAAAACAAACTTCCTTGCACAAATTCAGGTTCAGGATTACTCCCAAATTTAAAAGTCTCAATTATAAAATACTGTTTAAAAGGTTCCAATTCTCTTAAAACAATCTGATTGCACTCAAATTCTAGATAAATTGTTTTAAAAAGTCCAGAAGCAATTTTGAGATTTTCGGGAGTTAATTTTCGTCCAATTGACATATGAGGTTCTATGCTCTTATACATTTTTAAAGGCTTAAGCGCATTTTGTGTTTTCTTCATAATCGATTGTAAAACAACTTTAGAATCTTCACTTGGTGAAATGAAAAAAGCGTTACTAGTTTCGTAAAATCCAAAGGCATTCAGAACAACCTGAAAGGGAGTAAGTGTATTGGCAATTTTCGTAAGTTTTTGTTTTACAAAATCGATTTGAGACTCATCAATTGTAAACTCGCAAATAGTAATGTGGGCTTCAGAATTGCAGCTGCTGTACCAATTTTCTGGTACTTTGCTTTTCAAGAGGTTTTTCATTTCTTTGACAGGAGCAACGACTGATTCTGAATAAAAAACAATTGAATACTTCTTTTCCATTTTTTTAGCTTTAAATGCAAATTTAAAGCTTTCCCTTCAAATGCAATCTATGCAGAATTTCAGATTTTAATAAACCGCTTCCGCCTCCAAAATGTTCAATAACTTCAACATCGGGCTGATTTTTTAGGCAAAAAGAAGTAAACTCTTTTTCAACATTATCTTCAATTGCAGAACTCAAAAGAACAATGTCGATTTTATTATTTTGAAAGTACTCCTGAGCTTCTTTTTCATTATTAAAAGCAACTGCATTCCAGTTTTCATCTGCATTTACAAGACGAAGTAAAATGGCCAAAATGGCTTCGTTTTTTCCAAGTAATAAGAATTCAAGAGTTTTCATAATATCCAGTTTGAGTTAAAAAGAGATGCTATTTTTAAATTGAAATTAACCGAACAAAAATATAAAGGATCAATTAAATCAAACTTAATCTAGGACAAGAAAAATGTTTATTTTCTACTGTTTTATTGATTTATCAGAATTAACGGATTTCTCTTTTTTTAAAATTATGTTAAAGTTGAAATGATAATGTTTTGTAAAACAGTAAATTAACTTTTAATGTGCTATTTTTTAACGTAAAGATGAGGAAAACCGTAAGGTAATATCTTTTTGGGCTTCTAATTTTGTCGTGTAGAAATTTAAAAACGATGGCATTCTTTACCTTTTTAGGTGTCATTTTAAATTTTTATACTGTTTTTGGAGAAACATTTTTTTAGAATTAATTCTGACATATTCATTTGATCGTGGGTAATTGTATAAGTTTGCAATATACATTAATGTCGAATTTTTAAGGGTTTTAAGATTAAGTCGACGGGCGAAATTTTAAAACCCTTTTTTTTAGAATAAAAGTGAGAATCCAATTAACCAAAATTGTATAATATCGGTATTGAGTTTGAATTTTTGAGGAGAAAAGCCATAATAGCTTTTAAATGCAGCCGAAAAATGAGAAACATCTTTGTAACCACATTTATAGGCAGCTTCGCTTACAGTTGCTTTTTTACTTTGAAATAATTCTTTTGCATGTTCCATCCTTAGCTTGATGATATAGCTTTTGACAGTTGTGCCAAAACAAGCTTTAAATCCTTTCTTTAGTTTGAATTCGTTTAGTGAAATAAGTCGTGAAAGTTCAGGTAGAGTAGGTGTGTTTCGATAGTCGTTTTCTAGTATTTTTTTTGCTTCTAATAATCTATTGTAATCTTCTTCGTCAATTTTTTCTTCCGAAGATGGTTTCGTATTTAGAGTTTCCAATTGGTAAATTAAAAGCTCTTTTATTTTAGTTTCAATATAAATTCGCTTTAAGACGCCTTGTCTTGTACAATTTTTTATTTCATGCGTAACCCACTGTATTGCAGGGGTAAAAGGGAGGTATTTTGAGTTTATATAACTCGGTTTTTTGTTTAAAATATTTTTCGAGAATTTTTCATGCAGCTGCCAATCTTCATTAATTATGTTGTAATAAAACTCTTTAGAAAGAATTATAGATAAGTAGTTAACTTGTGTTAATGGCGGAATAGTAAATGAAGCTTTAAAATTGTCTGTGTAAAAAATATTATGTGTATTTTCTTGAGAATATTTCTCGCCTTCCAGATGTTTAATCTTAGTTTCTACGTTACTACTGTAAGTAAAATTCATGACTACAGATTCTTCATCAATTTCAAAAACAACAGTTTTAGCAGTTAAAAAATGCATCTGAGTATCCAGTAAAACTAGGCCTTCGGTTATTAAATGGCGACTTATAATTTTTTCTGTATCACTGTTTTCGATTTTAATGTTTTCTTCGGTTAAGATGCTTTTGGGATAATATTTATCTCCAATTTTAATTTTTATTATTGGGGTTTCTGGTGTTAAAAGTGTGGCTTCGATTTTCAAAATTTAATCCGTTTTTACAAAATAATAATCCGTTTTTCCCTATCTTTTTTCAAGACGTTGATGGTACTTTTGCAGCAAAGTTATTTATAATTAGTCTAATTAAAGATATGTCAACTCAAAAAATTTTATTTTCCAGTTTATTTCTTCTCATTACGTTCTTCTCATTTTCCCAGCAAAATCAAGGTTTTACAGTGTCTGGTCAAGTCGTTGAAAATTCTGGACAAACCATTCCTTATGCAACGATTATTATCGAAAAGACGGGTTTAAGTGTAATTTCAGATGAAAATGGAAACTATATTTTTAAAAATGTACCAACAGGAAAGCACACTTTAAAAATTTCTGCAATTGGTTTTGCAGTTCATAAAAAGCAATTCGAAGTTTCAGGAAGCAATTTGAATATTCCTGTAAAAATGGAAACCGAATCACAAGAGTTAGAAAGTGTTACAGTACTTGGAAGAACTCAAACAGAAAAAGTAAATAAACAAGCTTATAGCGTAACTGCAATTGATGCTAAAAAATTACATAATTCAACTTTAGATTTATCTCATGCTTTAGACCGCGTTTCGGGTGTTCGTAACCGAGAATCTGGAGGGGTTGGTTCTAGATCAGAACTTTCTATCAATGGATTCGCTGGAAATCAGATTAAAGTTTTTATTGATGGAGTGCCTATGGATAATTTCGGTTCTTCTTTTCAAATGAATAATATTCCGGTTAATCTTGCTGATCGTGTAGAGGTTTACAAAGGAGTTGTGCCAATTTGGTTAGGTGGAGATGCTTTAGGTGGGGCAATTAATATTGTAACAAGCAGTAAGCCGAGAACTTACATTGATGCTTCATATTCTTTTGGATCTTTTAATACGCACCGTTCAAGTCTTAATGCTGGATATACAGCAAAAAGTGGATTTACAACAGAAATTAATGCTTTTCAAAATTATTCAGACAATAATTATTGGGTAAATGTTGACGTAGCAGATTTGAATACGGGAGCTTATTTTCCAAATCAGAGAGTGAGACGTTTTCATGATAAATACCGAAATGAAACTGTAATCTTTAACATTGGTGTTACTGGAAAAAAATATGCTGATAAATTGATGATCGGTTTTACTGGTGGTGAAAATCAAGCAGATATTCAGACAGGTGCGAGAATGGTGAGTGTGTTTGGTAAAATTTATAGAAAAGGTAGCATTGTAATGCCAACACTTAAATATCAGGTAAAAGATTTATTTACAAAAGGATTGAATGTAAATGTTACCGGTAATTACAATTTTGGATACGAACAAAATATTGATACCGTTTTTAGAAGATATAACTGGTTTGGTGATTACAAACAGTATGCAGGAACTGGAGGAGAGAGAAGCCGTACACTACGTAAATTCTACAACAATAATGGAGTAGCAACTGCCAATGCAACTTACACGCTGAATGAGAGACACTCTTTTATGGTTAACAACACATTTAATACGTTTGATCGTAAAGAAAGTGATGAATTAGTTCCTGAATCTTTGGTTTACAAACAGCCTAAAAAGACTCAAAAAAATGTTTTAGGACTTGGGTATAAATTAGATTTCAATACCAAATGGAGCACTTCTGTATTTATTAAAGATTACTCACTAAAAACAACATATTCTAGAAGTTACAATCCGTCTGGAAATGCGGGAGATATCGCTTATCAAAAATATGTCGATAATACTTCTACAACTGGTTACGGTGGTGCAACGAGTTATTATTTAAAGCGAAATCTTCAGGTAAAAGCATCTTATGAAAAGACCTACAGACTTCCGAGTCCTGAAGAAATCTTTGGAAATGTAAACGATAACTTAGAAGGAAATCTTTCTTTAAGACCTGAAACAAGTAACAATTTTAATGTTGGAGCGAGTTATCAGACAAGTTTCAACGAAAAAAATGCTTTATCATTTGATGTAAATCTTTTACATAGAAATGCAACAGATTTCATTCGTCCGACTTTAAACAATAATCAAACCATGACGACCAATGTCAATCAAGGAAAGGTGACAAATTATGGTATTGACGGAGAAATCAGATATTCTTACGGAAATCGTTTTACGGCTGGTGTAAATACAACTTATCAGAATATTCGAAATATGACCGAATATGAGCCAAATCAAAACTACGTGTCTCCATTTTATAAAGACAGAATTCCGAACATGCCTTACCTTTTTGGAAATGCCGATGCCACAATGTTCTTTAATAATCTTTGGAAAAAAGGAAACAATTTATCTGTTGGTTATAATCTGCTTTATGTTCATACTTACTATTTATCATGGCCAAGTATGGGAAGTAAAGACAGTAAATTGGAAATTCCGCAACAGTTTAGCCACGATTTGAATGCAGTTTATACTATGGCAAACGGGAAATACAACATTGCTCTTGAATGTAAAAACTTCTTAGACAATAAACTTTACGACAATTTCTCATTACAAAAACCAAGTAGAGCTTTTTACATCAAATTGAGATATTACTTCAGTAAATCAAATAATTAATTTAAATACAAATACTATAATACAATGAAAAAAAGTACCACATTAGCGTTATTATCAGCTGTTTTAGCTTTTACAGCTTTTTCTTGCAGCAGTGATTCTGATAATTCAGGAGGAGAATCTGGAGGAGGAACAGATACAGGAAAAACGAAATATATTATTACTGCAACTACAGGAGCAGCAGGAATTGCAGATTATTTATTGACTGCAGATGATGTTTCTACAGGATCTATCACTACTACAGGAAACGGATTAGAGCAAGACGGGACTTACCGTTACTACATTACAGCACAAAATAACTTCTTTAGTTTACTTTATGGACAAGGAAATCCAGGAGCTGTAACAACTTACAACTTAAATGCTGAAGGGAAATTGGTTAAAAAATCTGATTTCCAAGCAGAAACGGTACACGTATTTGCTGCTGTAAACAAAGATATTTTGACAATTAAAGTTCCAAGAAGTGGTGCTTCTATCGCTTCTATGTACAAAATCGATGCTGAAAAATCATTAATTACTGGTGAGGCACAACAAGATACTAAAGTATTGGCTAAAAACGGAGAAAGAGCTTTCTTTACTTGGGCAACTCAAGTTGGAGATAAAGTTTATATGCCTTACATGAGTATTAAAGGAGATGGAGTTGATAACTTCGGAACTGTAAATCCAGATAGTACTTGGGTTGCTGTTTACAACTACCCAGAACTTAAATTAGAAAAAGTAATCAAAGATAACCGTACAAGTTATTTAGGAGCTTATTTCACAAACGGTTTATTCCAAGATGAAAATGGAGATGCTTACGGTTTCTCTGGAGCTATCGCTACTAGCAATGCTGTTTTGACTTCTACAAAACCATCTGCGGTTGTAAAAATCAAAAAAGGAACTACAGAGTTTGATAAATCATATTTCTTCAATGTTCAAGAAAAATCTGGAGGTTATAAAATTTCTTCTACAAGTTACATTTCTAAAGGTAAATTCTTATTGTTAATGTACGGAAATGTTGGAAAAAACAATGGTGCAGTTAAAATGGCTATCGCTGATGTTTACAACCAAACATTTACTTGGGTAACTAATGCTCCAACGACTCTAACTTCTGTAACAAGCCGTTACAATATTACATCTGAAGATGGAAGTTCTGCAATCGTAGGTATCAATACTCCTGATGGAAACTGGATTTACTCTATCAACGGTACAACAGCTGTTGCTACAAAAGGAATGAAAGTTGAAGGCGGACAAATTACTGCAATTCAGAAATTAAAATACTAATATTTTTTTACCGTAAGTTCTCATTTTGAGGACTTACGGTTTTTTTATTTATCCTATTTATCTATCACAAAATATGTTTTCTTTTTTAAAATCAAAATCAAAACCAACCCCAAACAATAAGAAAAAAAGTAAAAAATCACTTTTTAAACGCGTTATGGCTTGGCTGCATTTGTGGCTTGGTTTAGCGTCTGGAATCATTGTAGTTATTGTCAGCCTTACGGGCTGTATTTATGTTTTTGAAAACGAAATAAAAGATTTTATTGAAGACTGGCGTTTTGTAAAGCCTCAAGAAAAAGCATTTTTGCTGCCTTCGCAATTGGTTTCAATTGCAGATAAAAAAATGAAAGATAAAAAAGCTACCAGTGTCACATTCGGAGAAAAAGACGAAGCGGCTATTGTTGGTTATTTTGTTGAGAAAAAAGGCGATGGCGAAAAAGGTGGTCGAGGAGAAAAAGGTGAAAACAAAAGGGGAGAACATAAAAAAGGAGAAAGAAAAAGAGATTTCGCTAAAAATGAAGGCGAAAAAGCTAAATCTGACTTAAAATCTCAAGGAAAACCTGGAGAAAAAGGAAAAGGAAAGGGAAAAGACGAAAAACGTAAAGGAGGCAGAAGATCTGGAACTTTTATCAGTGTTTATATGAATCCTTATACAGGAGAAATATTAAATGTAAAAACGTTTTCTAGAGGTGATTCACCAGATTTTTTCAGATGGATATTAAACGGACACCGCGCTTTGTGGCTTCCTTATGATATTGGAAGACCAATTGTGGGAGTTGCAGTTTTGATTTTTGTGGTCTTATTAATTTCGGGAATAGTTTTATGGTGGCCAACAAAATGGATTAAATCTATTATTGATAAAAGTTTTAAAATTAAATGGGACGCGAGCTTTAAGCGTGTCAATTATGACATGCATAATGTATTTGGTTTTTACAGCTGTATTTTTCTTTTCTTTATTGCTGTTACTGGTTTAGTATGGAGTTTCGGATGGTGGAGTAAATCATTATACTGGGTAACATCAGGAGGAAAACCTTTGTCTGATAACCGTGAAGCTCCAAAATCGGATACTACCCACGTTGCGACGTTTAATATTACAACTGCCGATAAAGTTTTATTAAATTTAAGAAAAGAAAATCCACAGGCATCTGGTATTTTAATTAACATTCCGGGAAAACCTTCAGATCCAATCGGTGCTTTTGTTTACAAGCAAAAAAACACTTATTACAATATGGATCGTTACAGTTACGATCAACAGACTTTGAAAGAAATTTCAATTAAGACACCTTTCTCAGGAAAGTATGTTGAAGCAAATATTCCAGACAAAATCCGTCGTATGAATTATGATATTCACGTAGGAAGTGTTCTTGGACTAACAGGAAAGTTCATTGCATTTTTTGCCAGTTTAATTTCTGCAAGCTTACCTATAACTGGATTTATAATTTGGTGGGGTAAACAGAAATGGGGCAAAAAGAAGCCCGCTGCAAAACCAAAAGTAGCAAGCAAAGCAATTCCTGTTCCTAAATTGAAAAATACAGCAGAACAAGAAGTTACTGCTTAAGAAATATTAAAAACTGGTTTTTTAATTCTTTTTTGTTTTTTTTTTTTTTTTGATCAAAGGCAAAGTCGAGCAAGCTTTGCCTTTTTGATTTTAAGAATATGAATTAAAAAAGAAATTCCAAATCCCAATCTTAAAAATTGGAATTTGGAATTTTAATATTGAAATTTAACTGAGATTATCCAGGAAATTCTCCTCCATCTCCGCCACCATCATTTTTAGGCATATTTTTATCTCTTTCACCTTTTGGTTTGTTGAAACGATAAGTGAACGATAAGTTGAATTGACGTTTACGGAATTGGAATTCGCTATATGAATTTACATCATCCAAATACGTGTAAGATCTCATTTTTCTAGAATTGAATACGTCGCTAATATTAAATGCAATAGTTGCTTTATCTTTCATTACATCTTTACTAAAAGCAGTATTCATTCCGAATTGCCCTAAGTTTTTACCTTGAGCTGTTTTTTGCTCTCCGTTATACATAGCAGTCAATTGCCAGTCAATTTTGTATGGTAATGTAACTTTAGAGTTTACTCTTGCAAACCAAGAATTAGCCTGATTGTCTAAATCCTGAACAACCACATTTCCTTGTGTGTCTGTATAGCTATTTTCTCCAGTTGTTTTTACATTAAAGAAGTTAAAGTTACTGTTCAATTTCCACCATTTGTAAGGCGTGTAATTGAATGTAAATTCGAAACCAAATTTTTGCTCTCTTCCTAAGTTAATAGGAGAACTTTTAATCACAGGCGTACCATCAACTGTTTCACCTGGCTGAGGAGTTACTACTTCACCATCAGGAGTAACAACATCGCCCGTAGGAGATCTTACAAAACTGAAAACGTCTTTTGTGTTTTCAAAATAAGCAGAGGTATTAAAAGTTACTTTATCCCATCTTTTGATGTATCCGATGTCATATTTGTCTGTTAAAGAAGGATCCAAATCTGGATTTCCTTGAAAGATGTTGATGTTACTAGCATAGTTTACTGCAGGGTTCATGAAACGTCCTCTAGGTCTTGATAAACGTTTGCTATAACTTGCAGAGAAATTGCTTTGATCTGAAATTTCGTAACTAACAAAAGCACTTGGGAAAAGATTGTTGTATTTTTTAGTGTTGAAATCGCTATTATCTAATAAGTTAACTTCGATATTAGTGTCTTCCCATCTTAAACCAAATAAATAAGAGAATTTATTCACTTTGAAACCATATTGCGTATAAAGCGCATTAATGTTTTCTTTATACTCTAAAGTATTAGATAAATTAGGATCGGTCACATTCTGACCATTCGAATCAAGAGTACTAACATTATAAATGTTATTCAAATCCCCAAAACTTCCTTTGTAACCAGCCTCAAACTGTCCGCCTTTTCCAAGAGGTAAAACATAATCAACTTGTGCTAAGACTTGTTTTTGCACTTGATTATTTAGAGTTGTATTAAAATTTGGAGAAGCTGTAATCGTACTATTACTATCATCTGTATTTCTAGAAATAGAAAGATCAGCAGTAAGTTTATGGCCTTTGTCGTTGAAATTTTTAATTAAATTAGATGTAAATTCAACATTTTCACTTCCTGTATCAGCGTTGTTTAAACGATAAGATGTTCCTGTAAAAGCGCGATTTGCATCATAATTGTAGTAATTAATCAAATCACGATCGTCACCAGTGTTGTTTTGATAATTAATGGCATTAGTCCAGAATGTAGTTGGAGTAAGCGTCCATTCAACTCCAGCTCTTCCATTAAAACCATTTCTAACACGTTTGGTATCACGAGTTTCATCTAAGAAATTCTTTGTCGTGCCATCAGTATTTAGATATTCAGAATTTGTTTTACCAGCACCTTCTGTTGTTCTGTAATTGTATCCAGCAGTTGTAAAGTAGTTTAATTTTTCTGTTTTATAATTTACATTGGCACTTAAACCATAAGTTTCTGGTAATCCTGTTGAAGCAATCAAAGTTCCATTAAAACCTTGATTTTTTCCTTTTTTAAGTATAATATTGATAATTCCAGAACCTCCTTCTGCATCATAACGTGCAGATGGATTGGTAATAACTTCTACTTTATCGATAGCATCTGCTGGAAGTTGTCTTAAAGCTTCAGCCATATTAATAGCTTGCGAAGGTCTTCCGTCAATTAAAATACGAATATTATCACTTCCGCGTAAGCTAACATTTCCTTCAGTATCAACAGAAACAGACGGAACGTTGTCTAAAACGTCGCTAACGCTTCCGCCTTTTACAATCATATCTTGACCAACGTTGTAAACTTTTTTGTCTAATTTTATTTCTACTGAAGATTTTTCAGCTCGAACTACAACTTCATTAAGCTGTGCCGCATCTTCAGATAAATTGACAACACCTAGATTGGTATCACCTTGAACGCTTTTTTGCTTAATTTCAGTCGATTTAAAAGAGATAAATTCAACCTTTATATCGTAAGTTCCTGGAGCAACAGCAACTTCGAACTCTCCTTTTGGATTGGTAATTCCTCCTGCAATAACCTTAGTATCATTTGGAGCAGTAATAGAAATAGTAGCATACTCTAAAGGCTGTTTGCTTACTTTTTCTAAAACTTTTCCACTGACTTTTACTTTGTTGCCGCCAGGACCTTGTTGTGAGTAATTGTACATGCTTGTAAACAAGAATACTAGCAGTACAGCAAATTTGATTTTTTTCATTTTCTGGTTTTTCTTTTCTCTTTAGACGGCAAATGTAGTTTTTGGTTTAAAGAAAGAAATCACAAAAAAATGTTAATGAGGTATTTTAGAATCAATCTAAAAAAGAAGCGACTAGATCTGGATCTCTGCCAATAATAGCTTTTCCATCTTTTACAACAATAGGTCTTTCTATTAAAATTGGATTTTCGACCATTGCATTAACAATTTGATCATCACTTAAAGTTTTTCCTTTAAAGTTTTCAATCCAAATTTTTTCTTTGGTTCTAACCAACTGAATTGGCTCTAAATTAAGTTGTTTCAACAGCTTTTTTAGTTCTTCAACATTTGGGGTTTCTGTCAAATATGGAATTATTTCAAATTCTTGATTAGACTGTTCGATAAAAGCAAGGCAGTTTCTTGATTTTCCGCATCTCGGATTATGATAAATTTGTATCATTTTGTTATATTTAAGGGTTCAAATATTTGTAAGGCAAAAAAGAGGTACTTTTGCAATGCCAAAAGTAAGATTTACTTATGAAATTTGAATTCTCATTTTTTTTAAAATTTTAGATTTATGTTTTTAGAACAAGGAATTAAGCCAGAAAATAAATTTTGGAAGTATCTCGTAGGCTCTCTTTTTATAATAGCAGCTTCTTTTGTAGGACAAATTCCACTTACCGCGGCGGTGTTTTATAAAGCTTTTAGCGAAGGAAAAGCATTTCCAACAACGAACGATGGCGTTATGAAAATGTTTGAATCAAATATAACTCTTTTTCTAGTAATGATTTCGTTTGTTTTCGCTTTAGCAGGAGTTTACTTTGTGGTTAAATTTATTCATCATCAGACATTATTATCTGTAACTACAGCAAGACCCAAAACGGACTGGAAGCGAATTTGGTTCTCTTTCTTTTTATGGACGTTCATTTCACTTTTAAGTTTCTTTATTGTTTATATAAGTTCTCCAGAAAAATTTGTTTTAAGTTTTAGATTAATTCCGTTTTTAATTTTAGTTGTAGTAGGATCTATATTAATTCCGATACAAACCAGTACAGAAGAATATGTTTTTAGAGGCTATCTTATGCAAGGATTTGCCAATTTAGCTCGCAATAGATGGTTTCCGCTCGTTATGACTTCGGTAATTTTTGGATCGATGCATTGGTTTAATCCAGAAGTAGGGAAAATGGGAAATATCGTAATGATATATTACATAGGAACAGGATTGTTTTTAGGTGTTATCACATTAATGGATGAAGGAATGGAACTGGCATTAGGTTTTCACGCAGCAAATAATCTTGTGGGAGCGCTTTTAGTTACATCAGATTGGACCGTCTTTCAAACACATTCTATATTTAGAGACCTTTCAGATCCATCGGCAGGAATAGACGTTATTTTGCCAGTTGTAATCATATATCCAATTTTGCTTTTTATTTTTTCTAAAAAATATGGCTGGACAAATTGGAAAGAAAAATTGACAGGAAATATTAATGTTCAAGAAATACAGTAAAGTTATGCCAAATTTGACTCATAGAAATGTACACAATTATTTTAAATTAAATGGTTATCATTTAAATGCCAATGATTTATGTCGCGTTGCATATAGTTATGTTAAAGAAGGTGACGCATACGAACGATCAATTGGTGAATTCTTTTTAGATTGGTTTGATAAAAAGGATTATATCGAAATGACAACATCTGGAACTACTGGTCTTCCAAAATTAGTAAGATTAGAAAAACAGGCAATGATTCATTCTGCGCTTGCAACAGGTGATTTTTTTGATTTGAAACCTGGCGACAAAGCTTTATTATGTCTTCCAACACAATTTATTGCCGGCAAAATGATGTTGGTGCGAAGTTTAATTTTAGGATTAGAATTAGATGTTGTTTCGCCAAGTCTTCACCCGCTTGAGTTAAATACAACGACATATGATTTTGTTGCAATGGTGCCACTTCAGGTTCAAAATTCAATAAAGGGACTAAAAAATGTTCGCAAGCTGATTATTGGAGGTGCTAAAATGGATTCGTCTTTAGAAGAAAAACTTTTGCCACTAAAAACAGAGATTTATGAAACCTACGGAATGACTGAAACAATAACGCATATTGCAGCTAAACGTTTGGGAGATTCTGTTTTTTCAATTCTTCCAAATGTGAAAATCTCGCAAGACGATCGTGGATGTCTGGTTATCAATGTTGCCACAATTTCTGATGAAGCTATTGTAACGAATGATTTAGTAGAATTATTAAACGATCAGCAATTTATTTTTTTAGGAAGAATAGATAATGTAATTAATAGTGGAGGAGTAAAGCTGATTCCTGAGCAGATTGAAGCAAAATTGACAGGGAAAATAAATAGCAGGTTTTTTGTAACCGGACTTCCTGATACTACTTTAGGAGAAAAGTTAGTTCTAGTTATTGAAGGAGAAAAACAAGAATTTCCAGCAGATTTCTTTGATGTTTTAGGGAAATATGAAAAACCAAAAGAAATAGTTTTTGTTACTAAATTCAAAGAAAACGAAAATGGAAAGTTATTACGCAAACCTACTTTGCAGGATTAAAATTCCAAAATAAAAAAATGCAAATTACAATGCTATGCGTTTAGAACTTTGTCAAAGTTTCAAACTTTGACAAAGTTGGACAAGTAGAAAAATATAAAATAAAAAAAATCCAAATTCCAAGTTTAAAATTGGAATTTGGATTTTTTAGTATTAAGATTCCAAAATAAATTGAAATTTGGATTTTCAAAAATTGGAATTTATTTCTTACGTTCCATAAGTGCCATATAGAATCCATCAAAACCAGATTCCGACGCTAGCATTTTACGATCTTCAATAAAAGTAAATTGCTGTCCGATTTCTGTTTTCAAGAACTTTTCAACTTGTTCTTGATTTTCTGATGGCAATACAGAACAAGTTGCATAAACTAATTTACCGCCTGGTTTTACAATTTTAGAATAACTTTCTAAAACCTCGCTCTGAACTTTACGAATGTTATCAATAAATTCAGGTTGTAATTTCCATTTCGAATCAGGATTTCTTTTCAAAACTCCTAAACCGCTACAAGGTGCGTCAATTAAAACACGATCTGCTTTTTCGTGTAATTTTTTGATCACTTTTGTGCTGTCAATAATACGGTATTCGATATTAAAAGCGCCATTTCTTTTTGCTCTTAATTTCAATTGTTTCAATTTACTTTCGTACAAATCCATTGCAATAAGCTGCCCTTTATTTTCCATTAAAGAAGCCATATGCAATGTTTTTCCACCTGCTCCAGCACAAGTGTCAACCACACGCATTCCAGGTTTTACATCTAAGAATCCTGCAACTAATTGTGAGTTGGCGTCCTGCACTTCAAATAAGCCTTGTTTAAAAGCATCTGTTAAAAATACATTAGCTCTTTCTTTTAAAACAAGTGCTTCTGGCTGGTCTTTTAAATATTCTGTTTCAATATTTAAATCCATTAAAGTATTTCGAAGGCTTTCTTTAGTTCCTTTTAAAGTGTTAGTTCTAAGAATAACTTTTGCAGGCTGATTTTGAGCTGCAATTTCTTTCGCCCAAACTTTTTCGCCTAATTCTTTTACTCCTAATTCATCCATCCAATCTGGAATAGATTCTTTAACAGCTCTTGTTTTAGATAATTCGTCAAAACGACCTTTTATTTTTCTCTCTGGAGTTCCTTCCAATTGTCTCCAATCTGGAATTGGGTAACCGCGTAAAACCGCCCAAACAGCAAACATTCTCCAAAGATTATCTCTATCATATGGTTCTTTTACTTCGGCAATTTCGGCATATAATCGTTTCCAACGAACAATTTCATATATGGTTTCAGCAACAAACTTCCTGTCAGAACTTCCCCAACGTTTGTCTTTTTTTAATGCTCTAGCTACCACTTTATCAGCATATTCTCCTTCGTTGAAAATTGCATTCAAAGAGTCAATGGTAGTATAAACTAAATTTCTGTGTAATCTCATTTCTATTATTTGAGTTGCAAAGGTACTATTAATTGATTGAAAGTTAAATTTTTAATACCGAATCTTACTTAGATCGCTATTAAAGAAAAAAAAACACTCTAATTAAGAGTGTTTTTTGAAATATTTTTAAGGCTTTATTCTTTAGAAACAATACGCGTTAATCCAATATTTTCGGGAGCATGAAGCACCATTGGGAATTTTTCAACTTTAACTGAACTACTGTCTAGACCAAAAGCTCTTTCTTCAGACAAACTCAATTTTTTGATGAAGAAGTAAGAATTCATGATAATATTTTCATGCCATCTCAAATCGTTGTCGTTTGATAAGAATTTTTCAGACAATACAAATTTGAAGTCTCCAATAATATTGTTTTTGTTTAAAGATTCGTAACGGCTGGTAATATCCACTTCGCCACGTTTTACCATATCTTTGATTACTTCTCTAAACATTAAATTGATTTTGGTTGGTTCTCTAAATCCTAAATTGAAATCAATTCTATAAATATCGTCTTTTGCAATTTCAGTTACTTTATATTGCGTTTTATAAGGTTCTGTCAAAATATTAACGTGAACAAACCAATAGATATCTGCTCTTTTCGGACGTTTTTGAAGAATAGAATAAATTACTTTTTCTTCCAACTCATCAACACGATTTGCATTGGTCATGTAAACTAGGTGCGTTGCGTATTTTGGAATAGATAAATCTTGACTCAATTCTACAAGAACTCGTTTGTAATCATCAAGTTTAACCACTTTAGTGTAGTTCTTGTTGATTTTTTTAGCTAAGTACCAAATAGTCATTACTGAAATTAGCATACTTGCAATGATTAAAGTAACATAACCACCTTCGGCAAATTTTGTAATGTTGGCAAAAAGGAAACTAAATTCAATTAATAAATAAATTGTAATTAACGGCACCATAAAGTACAGTTTTACACGCTTCATAATTAAATAATAGTTCAATAAAATAGTTGTCATGATCATGCATAAAATAATAGCAAGACCATAAGCATGTTCCATATTTCCAGATTTTTCGAAGTGCAGAACGATTCCCACACAACCAAAAAACAATAGCCAGTTGATTGACGGAATATATAGCTGACCTTTTACTTCTGTTGGATATTTGATTTTTACTTTTGGCCAGAAATTCAAACGCATTGCTTCGTTTATCAATGTAAATGAACCACTGATTAATGCTTGTGATGCAATAACGGCAGCTAAAGTAGCTACTACAATTCCGAATGGTAAAAACCAATGCGGCATGATTAAGTAAAACGGATTTCCATTTTCTCCGCCCAATTGCTGTAAAGTGCTTCCTTCATGATGAATTAAATAAGCTGCTTGTCCGAAATAGTTTAAAACTAAAGTTGTTTTTACAAACATCCAGCTGATTCTAATGTTTTTTCTACCGCAGTGTCCCATGTCAGAATACAGCGCTTCTGCTCCGGTTGTACACAAGAATACAAAACCAAGAACAAAGAAACCATCTGGGTGAATAGATAATAAATGGTAAGCATAATAAGGATTGATCGCTTTGATAACTTCTGGATAATTAAGTACTTGAATAGTACCTAAAGTTCCAAGCATGGCAAACCAAATTAACATCATTGGAGCAAAGAATTTACCAACCAATTTAGTTCCGAACTGCTGAATTGTAAATAATACAAATAGAATAGTAATTACTATGTAAACAATAGTTTGCGTTTGCATAGTTGGATAAAATGCTCTAATTCCTTCTACAGCAGATGAAATTGAAATGGGAGGTGTTATAATTCCGTCTGCGAGCAAGGCACTACCCCCAATTATGGCGGGAACAATAAGCCATTGTATTTTTGTTTTCTTGACTAATGCATAAAGTGCGAAAATTCCTCCTTCTCCATGATTGTCTGCACTTAAAGTAATAAGCACATATTTGATTGTAGTTTGTAATGTTAAAGTCCAAAAGACACAAGAAATACCTCCTAAAACAATATCAGCATTAATGGTGTGATCCCCCAAAATTGCCTTCATTACGTACAATGGAGAGGTTCCAATATCTCCGTAAATAATCCCTAAAGTAATCAATAAACCCCCAATAGACAACTTACTATGTAAGTTTTTATGCGATGCGCTCATGTATATTTTTATAAAAGACGGTTGCAAATTTACTGTTTTAAAACAAATTAGCAGCAATTATAATTAAAAAGATAAAAAAAAGCACAATCCTAAAATTGTGCTTTTCTTAATTATGATTTTTGATGAAATTATCCTCTTCTTCCACCACCGCCTCTATTGCTAGAACCGCTTTCTCTTTGAGGTTGTCCTCCTCTTGATTCTTGGCTAACTCTAGAAGTCTCTTGACTTGCTCTCGGCGATTCTGAGCGTTGTTGGCTTTGAGCAGGTCTTGCAGAATATTCTCTATTAGAACTTGATCTGTTTTCCGAATTACTTCTTGGCATTTCTGCTCTTTGAGCGGGAGCAGATTGCGTTGTGCTAACTCTATTTTGAGAATAATTTCTATTCTCTGATCTTTGAGAAGATGTCTCACGATTAAAACCTCTATTTTCTGAATTTCCTCTAGAAGTAACTCTAGTATTGTTGCTACTTGCAGATTCAGTTCTTGGAGTATTTTCAACCCTTGCAGAATTGTTTCCTCTGTTTGAATAGTCTCTATTTACGTTTCCTTCTGTATTTCTGTTTACAGTTCTGTTACTAGAATTGTAGTCTCTATCAGTGTTTCTGTCTGAAGAAGTTCTATAAGTAGAATTTCTGTTTTCAGCATAATTTCTGTTTGGAGTTCTGTTATCAGAAGAAACTGGTCTAGAGGTATTGCTTCTGTTTGTGTTATAAGAGTTTCTGTTAGCTTCTCTGCTAGCTACACGTCTTTGATCTAATTCGTATCTATTAGTTGTGTTAGAATGTCTTTCTGCAAAGCTATAGTTTGGACGCATTCTTTCATAACCATAAGTACGTCTTGTTTCGTAAATAGCAGGGGCTCTGTAACTTCTTCTAACATTTACATAATTGTAACTGTTATGAACATTGATGCACACATTTACATTGTTTCTGTATCTGTAAACAGGATAAGGTCTCCATGCTGTGTAATATGTTGGGTAGTATCCCCAATACCAAGTTGAGTAATATGGTCTATAATTTGTTACCCAAAAAGAGCTATAAATTACAGGAACGACACTGTATACAGGCTCATAAATATAACTCGCTCCATATAAATACGTGTTTCCAACAACTTGAACACTTACTTTATTGTAATTATCTCTTTCAACATCAATCGTAGCAATATCTTGATAAACGTCACGATCTAAAACCGCTTGAATGATTACAACGTGAGTTCTGTTTTCTACAGATTCGATAACACGTAAATAATCTACTTCGTCATCACCATTTAAATCAAGGTTTGAAATTTGATATTTAGGATCATTTAATCTTCTTTCAAAATCTTGAAGATTTGCAGATTCTCCAAACATCGAAGCAACTGCTCTTAAATCCAAGTTATCGCTTATATCTGAGTTTTTTGCATATACTGTAGTTTGACTTTGTGCTGCACAAGAACCAAAAACTAAGGCTATCATCGCTATTAAAAGTAATTTCGTTTTCATGACTAATTGTATTAAATTATTTTTTCTGATAGTAAATATCCAATTACTGTGCCATAATTTTTTTTGAAGAATTATTGGTTTTTAAGTTTTTGTAAATCAGTTGTTTGTTGTTTTTGTTTAATGCCTTTGCTTTTTTGGAAGATATAGGGAAATGTGAATTTTATTTTATGAAAAGAAAATAAACTTATTTGAAATTTTATAAATAATCGTATTTTAGCGTTAACCAAATTTTAATTTCCTATGAAAAAACTAACTTTATTTTGTGGTATTTTTATTTTATTGATGTCTTTTAGTGCATTTAACCATAAAACAGAAGTACCTTACAGCAGTGGTTTTACATCGATGACGGTGGATACTTTGTTTAAAGATAGAATTAGTATAAGAGCCATTTTGATTGATAAAAATAAAGTTTGGTATGGCGCAGATAATTCTCGATTTGGCTATTATGATTTGACTAAGAAAGAAAAATTTGAAGAGCATATTTACCGTGATACTTTAAATTTAGAGTTTAGAAGCATTGCACAAACTTCAAAAGATGTTTTTCTGCTTAGTGTAGCAAATCCTGCTTTACTTTATGCTGTTTCTAAAAAAGACAATACATTTAAATTGGTTTACAAAGAAATCAATCCAAAAGTTTTCTACGATAGTATGCAATTCTGGAACGACAAAGAAGGAATAGCAATTGGTGATCCAACAGAAGATACCTTTTCTATTATTGTAACCCGAGACGGTGGAGAAACTTGGACAAAATTACTATCAGATAAATTACCTACAAATACAACTGGCGAAGCGGCTTTTGCAGCAAGTAATACTAATATTGTAATTAAAGGAAATGATACTTGGTTGGTTTCAGGTGGAAAAAAGGCACGTGTCTTTTATTCTCCAGACAAAGCAAAAACATGGAAAGTAGTAGAAACGCCAATTGTTCAAGGAAAACAGATGACCGGAATTTTTACAGCTGATTTTTACGATTCTAAACAAGGTTTTATCGCCGGTGGCGACTATGATTATCCGAACAAAAAAATAGACAATAAAGCTTTTACTAAAGATGGAGGAAAAACTTGGGAACTAATTGGGCAAAACATGGGTTTTGGATATGCGTCTTGTGTGCAATATGTTCCTGGAGGTAATGGAAAAGAAATTGTGTGCGTTGGTTCTGAGGGGATTCAGTATTCTCAAAATGGTGGCGAAAACTGGATGCAGCTTTCTACAGATTCAACTCTTTTTACTATCCGTTTTGTAAATAGAAATACGGCAATTGCTGCTGGTCACAATAAAGTAGTTAAACTTAATTTTAAATAAAAAACAAGAACCCTAAATAATAAAGTAAGTATTATTATATAGGGTTCTTGTCGCTGTTGTTTCTTTGCTATCTAGTCTTTGTTGCCTTTATCGCGATATTGCTGTAACAATTTTCGGCTAAAATCATCTTCAGATTTTTTGAGTAATAATATTTTCTTCGGAGAAAGTACCTTTTTTACATTACTCATAAATTTTTCTCTAAGTTGATATAATTCCTTATCAGTACTTTCTATCTGAGATAATAATGTCGCTGCTTCTTTTTCTGAAAGATTTTTTAGATTGTCATCGTTTAGCTTTTTCAGGTAAGTTTTCATTTTAAAATGCCTCAACTCAAATTGTTTGTCGTCATAAGCATTGTATATTGGCCAGAATTTTTCAGCTTCTGTAGAAGTTAATTCTAATTCTGTAGTTAAAAATGAAACTTTAAAAGCTTTGATTTTTTCACGTTTTTCATCAATTTTTCCATTTTGGGCAAAAAAGGAAATACTTGTCAGAAAGAGCAGTAGCGGTAAAATGTTTTTTATTTTCATTGCTAAGTTAAGTTGTTGAGTTAAGTTGAGTTTAATTTTGTTCTGAAATCAGATGTTCTATATTCGGACTTGTGGATAAAATGTCTTCTAAAGTTTCGTCTTCCAGAGTTATGTCGTTGTTTAATTTTTCGATATCGCTATCGTCTAATTTTTGAATTAAATCGTATTGACTTATATTAGATTGATAAGATAAATAAGTTTCCAATGTAGCCTCGTCAAGATCATTTGATGTTGCTCTATAATTATTCACGATCGGAATCATTAAAGCAAAACCAATTAATGCGGCAGCAGCCAAAGAAATTGTTTTTTTGCGTTTGTAAAAAGGAATTACTTTAACCTCTTTTTGATCTAATTGCTGTAAAACCTTTTCTGAAAAATCATCAAAATAATTGTCTGGAGTCTTAAATCCAGATTTTATTTTTGGTTCGTTTTCTAATTTAAATGTTTTCATAATATCTATAAGATAGTTTTAGTTACCAAAGGTTTAATTTGATGTAACATATAATTCAATTTTTTTTACTGCATGATGATAGGATGCTTTTAAAGCACCCACCGAAGTCCCTAAAATTTCAGCTATTTCTTCGTATTTTAATTCTTCAAAATATTTCATTTTGAAAACTAATTGCTGTTTTTCTGGAAGCGTTACAATTGCTTTTTGAAGTTTTATCTGTATTTCATCTCCATCAAAATAAAGATCAGCTTTTAAATTATCAATGGTTTTATTTTGAAGATCTTCAGATGAGATACCGCTCAATTTTGCTTTTTGAGACAGAAATGTCAAAGCTTCATTTGTTGCAATACGATACATCCAAGAAAAGAGTTTACTTTCTCCTTTAAAGTTTTTAAGATATTGAAAGACTTTTATAAAAGTGTTCTGCAAGACATCATCTGCATCATCATGATTCAAAACAATATTTCGAATATGAGAATACAGCGGACGCTGATAATCGGACAAGAGTTTTTGAAACGCTGTATTTTGCGTTTGAGGGTCTAATAATTGTTTTATAAATTCCTTCTCGTCTATCAAACTTTTTTGTTATGTAAACCTTCTTAATATACATTAGACTGAATTGTAAACAAAAGGTTTAATAAGCCTTTGAAATTTAAAATTCTGAGTCTTCTTCTGTCTCTGCAGGAGTTGGAGCAGGAGCAGGTTTCTTTTTAACTGGTTCTTTTCGTGGTTCTGGGCGAGGCTCGCTTGGAGTTTCTCCTTGAGTTTCGCTTGGTGTTTCTGGTGTGTAAACAGGCTCAGTTACGACAGGAACTACTTTTGGTTTTATAGGGAAATAAATTTCTGTAACTAATTTAGATGAAGCTTTTACATCTAATTTGCTTAACGTCCAAATTTCAAGATGAGACCAACTCAAATCTGGAATTATTTTTTGATTATTGATGTAAGCCGTTGTTTTAGCAATAGCTTCATTTCTATGCGAGTAATCTCCATTAAGAGTTGTTTTTACGGCATCAAAACCATTTAGTTTTCCAGATGAAATATCGCTTCCAGAGCTAATTGATATTTCTTTATTAATTGGCAAACAAATTGAGATTTTTGCTAAACCAGTATTTGTATCATAAGTATGGTAAATGATAAACGGTTTTCCATTAGCAGATAAACCATTTGTCTCGCTAAAGTGTATTAGTTTCGGAATTACAATTCTTGCATTCTTATTAACTTTTGCGATTTCACTTGTAAAGGTTTGACGAATATATGGAGTTTCCGTTTTCTTAACTACTCCATCAACTTTTACAGCGTAAGTTTTGGTTTCGTAATCTAGGTTTTTGTCAATATTTACTAAGCTTTTTTCATAAATAGTTCCAATAACTTTATCAGAACCACCATGCAAGGCAGTATAAATTTTAAACAAGAAACTCATTGTTCCAGTTCCTTTCCAGGTAACTTTTGTTTTTCCGTTTAAAGTATCTTTTAAAGTCCAGCTTACATCGGCTTCAGTGCCGTCATATTGCATTTTTTGAGCAATGCTTTCTCCTTCTTTTGTTTTAAGTGTAATAGCATTTCCTTTTCCATCGACACCATCCCAATAAAACGAAGCGCCATTTCCGCTTGTTTTATTTGCAAAAGTCATTTTTATAGTAGGATCTTCAACCGACCAAGATTCGAAGTCTTCGTAATTTCTAAAGTCATTAAGATAGTTGTAAACTGTCGAACGAGGCGAATTAATAACTTTACTTCTTTCTACAGAGAAATTTCCTTTTTGAGTAGCAACAAAAACAGTAAGAGCAACAAAGCTTAGTAATGCAAAAAGAAATAAATACTTAAGAATTTTCATTGGTAGATTGTTTGGTTCGTAAAGTTATAAATTTTATCGTCAGTCTTACTAATAACCAATAATTATTAGGTTTTATTTTATAGCGATTAATCTTTTTTAATAAAAAAAACAGACTCTATTTAATTTTATAAATTATCTTTTAAAGAATATTTTAATCAAAAATAAAATAGCAATAAAGAGTAAGAAGGCAACAAGTACTTTATAATTTCCTTTGTAAAAGATTTTATGCAACGCTAAATCCTTTCGATAAGCAAAAATCATTATGATTACAAATGCAATAAAAAAGCATACTCCAAATAGTATTTGTCCTTGACTAAACATAGTTTTAAAATTATTTTCGACAAATTTAGAAAATTGTATACGATTTGCTGCTAAATTGGCTTTTCATTTCATCCAATAAATTTTCGAATTTATTAGAAAGTGACTTATATTAGCAAAAAAAAGGAAACCTACATATATGAAAAAACAACTCGACGCCGTAACAGAATTTCACACTGCCTTTAAAATTGGTCATAGCACAACTCCAATTGCCGATGTGGGAGCAGAAAAGAAATTACTTCGCTATAATTTAATGAAGGAAGAAAATGAGGAATATTACGAAGCGGTTCAGAATAATGATATAGTTGAAATTGCAGATGCTCTTGGCGATATGATGTATATTTTATGCGGAACAATTATTGAGCATGGTCTTCAAGATAAAATTGAAGCTGTTTTTGATGAAATTCAACGTAGCAATATGAGTAAATTAGGAGAAGACGGAAAACCAATTTACCGCGAAGACGGAAAGGTAATGAAAGGCCCAAACTATTTTAAACCTGATTTTTCTAAATTATTATAGAAAAAGTATATTTAAACACATAGAAACATAGTTTTTTGCAGATTAAAAAAAAGACTTTTCACTTGCATCAATACACATAGCTATGTGTTTACAATTTATTTTACGGAATAATGATATAAAAAAGAAACCCGATAAAACTAAATTTATCGGGTTTCTCATTTTATATGGTTTTGGAATTATTGTACTTTAACTGTCCATCCAAAAGTATCTTCAGAAAGTTTGTTTTGAAGATTTGTTAATTTCTCTTTTAAGAATGAAGCATAAGAATTCTCAATTGGAGCCATTTCATAATATTCATCTTTATATGAAAATCCTTTAATAACGCTAATAACAGCAGCAGTTCCTGCACCAA
The DNA here is from genome assembly GCF_014207905.1 of Flavobacterium notoginsengisoli. Taxonomy (GTDB): domain Bacteria; phylum Bacteroidota; class Bacteroidia; order Flavobacteriales; family Flavobacteriaceae; genus Flavobacterium; species Flavobacterium notoginsengisoli_A. Next base: position 636,999 of record NZ_JACHLB010000002.1, read on the forward strand.
AGATTTCTTTTAAAGATCCGTTTTTAGCCGCTTCAACCAATTCAGAAACAATTACTGGACGAACATCAACTTTTAAACCTTCTTTTTCAGCCATAGCAATCAAACTTTTTCTGGTAACACCATCTAAAATTCTTTCACTTGTTGGAGCTGTTAATAATGTATCATTAATTCTGAAGAAAACGTTCATTGTTCCTGCTTCTTCTAGTTTTGTATGTGTAGCATCATCAGTCCAGATAACTTGTTGGAAACCGTCTTTGTTCGCCAAGTTAGTTGGGTAAAATTGCGCAGCATAGTTACCAGCAGCTTTTGCAGCTCCGATTCCGCCATTTGCAGCTCTACTGAAATGCTCGGCAATAATTACTTTTACTTCTCCTCCATAATATGCTTTTGCTGGAGAAAGTAAAATCATGAATTTATATTCATCAGATGGATTTGCGATAACTCCAGGACCTGTAGCAATCATAAAAGGACGGATGTACATACTTGCGCCGTTACCTCTTTGAATCCAATCTTTGTCTAATTTTAATAATTCATTTAAACCATCCATAAAAATAGCTTCAGGAACTTCTGGCATCGCCATTCTTACAGCAGATTTATTAAAACGGTTATAGTTTTCATCTGGTCTAAACAACCAAACATCATTATTGTCATCTTTATAAGCTTTCATTCCTTCAAAAATAGCTTGTCCGTAATGGAAGACTTTTGAAGATGGATCCATCAAAATAGGAGCATAAGGTTTAATGACAGGATTTTGCCATTGCCCGTTTTTAAAATCGCATTCGAATAAATGGTCTGTAAATACAGCACCAAAACTTAAGTTTTCAAAATCTACTTCGTTTATTTTCGTAGAAGTAGCTTTTATGATTTCAATTTTGCTTGTTTGAGTTGTACTCATAGTTCTGTAAGTTTTTTGTGAGATATTTTTCACTGTAGTAAAACTAAAGTGATGATATCATGGAAAATAGAATTTATAGAATGCAAAATTAAGTAAAAATATGTAAAATACTTAGTGAAAATTCATTATTTACTGGTTTTGACTGAGATTTATTTATCCTATAATAAACTCAAATATTTAGTTGATTTTTATAAATAATTTATGAAAAAACTATCGATTTTTAAGGCTTTACGCATTAGTTTTGACTAAATTTGAATATTAAAATACCTTGAAAATCAATAAAAATCGATTATAAATTTCGAAAAAGTGAAAAGAGAAATAATTAAAACGCTAGATGGCTCAACTACAATTCGTTTGCCAGAATGGGATGAATGTTATCATTCTAAACACGGCGCGATTCAAGAAGCAAAACACGTATTTATAAAAAACGGACTTTCTTTGTTTGAAAAACCAATTAGTATATTGGAGATCGGTTTTGGTACAGGATTAAATGCTTTTATTACTTTTTTAGAAGCCATTAAAAAAAATCAAAAAATCGATTACGTTGGAGTAGAAGCTTATCCAGTTGACGCCGATGAAATTTTAGAAATGAATTATGCCGAAGAATTAAATGCATTGGAATTTAGTAACATTTTTGAGAAAATGCATAAATCGAAATGGAACGAAAAAATAGAAATTTGCGACCAGTTCTCGTTAACCAAAAGGAAACAATTTTTTGATGAAATAGACGATTTTGAAATTTTTGATTTGATTTACTTTGATGCCTTCGGATACAGAGTGCAGCCGGAGCTTTGGAGTACAGAAATTTTTCAGAAAATGTACAATAGTTTAAAACCTAATGGAGTTTTAGTTACCTATGCAGCCCGCGGAGTTGTTAAAAGAAGTATGATTTCTGTAGGATTTACCGTAGAAAAATTAGCTGGTCCTCCTGGTAAAAGAGAAATGTTTAGAGCCACTAAAAGCCTTTAAAAATGAGTTGTTTAGAATGATTCTATATTGATTTATATGTTTTAAGAAAACGTATTCGTTGCTAAACTTTTGAAAAAAAATAGTTAAAAATGAAATTTATGTTTGTTAATTGTTTAAATTTGGCTCGAGTTTAAAAAATTAGATAACCCCCGAAAATCTTATTTTATTATGTCAAAAATGATGTTTGATTACACGAAATCAATACTTGAAAGAGTTAGTTTCGATCCGATACTTTTCTGCAAAGAGTTAGAAAAAGCTATCAAGACACTGTTACCTTACGAAATGGAGCAATTACAAGAATGGTTATTAAGTTTTGTAATCGAAAAACCAGAATTAAAACAAAGTCTACTACTAATTAAAGTATAAAAAAAGGAGCCAATTTGGCTCCTTTTTTATTTACGCTTTCTTTTGTAGCGGACTTATGATTTGAACGTTCTGAAAAACAATTGCGCCCTTTACAACGCCAGCAATTGTAGATCGGATTGCGTCAATGATTTGCATTTTTAATTCGCTCTTTGGGTAAATCAAACTTACCTCTCGAGCAGGTTTTGGTTCCTTAAAGTTTCGAAGTTTCAGTTTATCGGATTCTTTTAAGTCTAAGGTGTGCAAGTACGGAAGTAATGTTGTGCCTAAACCTTCGTCGGCTAATTTAATTAAGGTTTCAAAACTACCGCTTTGAATCTGGAAATTACTCTGATCGGCATCAGAAACACTTTTGCAAAGATTTAAAATGCCATCTCTAAAACAATGCCCGTCTTGCAAGAGCAAAATTTCGTTTAGATTTAAATCAGAAACCTCCAATTCTTGTTTCCCAAAAACAGCATGTTGTTCTGGAATGTAAGCTACAAAAGGTTCGAAATACAAAACGATTTCTTTAATCTTTTCATCTTCTAGTGGAGTAGCAGCAATTGCAGCATCTAAATGACCGTTTTTAAGCTTTACAATAATTTCTTCTGTATTAAGCTCCTCAATTAAAAGTTTAACTTTTGGATATTTTTTAATGAAATTATTCAAAAACATAGGCAGAAGCGTTGGCATAATTGTCGGAATAATTCCTAAGCGAAATTCTCCTCCAATAAAACCTTTCTGCTGTTCTACAATATCTTTAATACGATCAGCTTCATTAACAATGTTTTTTGCCTGATTTACTATTTTCTGACCAATATCAGTAAGTTGAATAGGTTTTTTGCTTCTGTCAAATATTAAGATATTGAGCTCTTCTTCAATCTTTTGTATTTGCATACTTAATGTTGGCTGTGTTACAAAGCATTTTTCGGCTGCAAGTGTGAAGTTTTTGTGTTCGGCAACTGCTAACACATATTGTAATTGAGTTATAGTCATGTTGATAGTAATTTGTGATGCAAAAATAAGAAAATATAATTTTTATTTATATTTATTTTATGAAAGTTACTTTAATTTTGTAGTAAATTAGTGTAAAAAAGAGATTATGAAAACAAATATTTTAGGATTACCTGTAAAAGAATCAGAATTATTAGTAAAAGAACTGAATGTGCTTTTGTCAAATTTTCAAGTATATTATCAAAATTTGAGAGGAATTCATTGGAACATTCGTGGTAAACGTTTTTTTGATTTACATGTAAAATTCGAAGAATTATATACTGATGCGCAATTAAAAATAGATATGATAGCCGAAAGAGTTTTGACAATTGGAGGAACACCTTTGCATACTTTTGACGACTATATCAAAAACAATAAATTGACTGTTGGAAAAAACATTTCTAATGATGAAAAAGCTGTTCAGCTAATTGTTCATTCTTTGTCAGATCTATTGAAAATTGAAAGAGAAATATTAAACAAATCTGACGAAATCAATGATGAAGGAACCAATTCTATGATGAGTGACTTCATTTCAGAACAAGAAAAAACAATCTGGATGATGAATGCATGGCTTGAAGAGACTCTTTAAGTTATTGTTTTTTAGTAAATTATAAGCAGAACGGCATAAAAATTGCGTTCTGCTTTTTTGTTTATGTTAAATTTCTATAAAAATTTCTTTGATTTTATTTGTTTAACGCTATTTTTGTTTTGATGAAATTCGTAGCCCGCATATTATTATTCATATTCATTGCTTTCTTATCGACTCCAACAATTGTTCAGGCGTTAAAGAAAGGAAATGGCGCGGCTATATCTTTTAGTATTTCTGAAGAAGAAGTTCATAAAGAACTTAAAAACGTAGTTCATCCTACTATTTTAGAACATGAAGTTTTAATTCCGGTTTGCATCGAGAAGAAAACAATTATTTCTGAAAATATTGTAAAACTTGACAATATTTCTCCGAGCATATTTGCTCCACCTCCCAATTTAGTATAATACTTCCGATTATTTTGATCTTTAACCACATTTCATTTTTGAGATGCGGTAAATCTTTAATGAATAATTTTTTAGTATTGTATTATGACAAAAAAAATCAATCTTTTTGCCAACCTTAAATCTGATTTTGCCTCAGGTTTAGTGGTTTTCTTGGTGGCTCTTCCGTTGTGTTTAGGTATTGCAATGGCTTCTGGAGCGCCATTATTTTCTGGAATTATTGCTGGTGTTGTGGGCGGTATCGTAGTTGGATATTTAAGCCAATCGCACATTAGTGTTTCAGGTCCAGCTGCTGGTTTAACAGCTATCGTTCTAACCGCTATAACCGATTTAGGAGCTTTTGATGTTTTTTTAATGTCAGTTTTTATTGCTGGATTGATTCAATTAGCTTTAGGATTCTTAAAAGCCGGAAGTATATCTAACTATTTTCCGACAAACGTAATTGAAGGAATGTTGGCAGGTATTGGAATTATCATTATTCTAAAACAAATACCGCATGCTTTTGGTTACGATGCAGATTATGAAGGAGATCAAGCTTTTATACAAAATGATGGAAGTAATTCATTTTCATTTCTATTTGATGTTTTAAATCATATTCAATTAGGAGCGGTTGTGGTTACAGTTGTATCATTGATAATTTTGCTTTCTTGGGAAAGAGTTTCATTTCTAAAAAGAATAAAATTAGTTCCAGGCGCATTAGTTGCTGTAATACTTGGAGTGGTTTTAAACGAAATATTTATATCAACAGGAAGTAGTTTGGCAATCGCAAAAGAACATTTGGTTTCTTTGCCAGTTCCAAAATCTTTTGATGATTTTAAATCGATTATTATCATGCCCAATTTTGCTTCAGTTACTAATCCTCAGGTTTGGGTTGTTGGTCTTACCATTGCAATTGTGGCTTCTATTGAAACACTTTTATGTATCGAAGCTTCAGACAGAATGGATATTCAAAAACGATATACAGATACCAATGTTGAGCTGAGAGCACAAGGTATTGGAAATGTGGTTAGTTCGCTTTTAGGTGGACTTCCGATGACTTCTGTTGTGGTGCGTTCGTCGGCAAATAATAATGCAGGCGCAAAATCGAAAATGTCCACTATTATTCATGGTGTACTACTATTAATAAGTGTATTATCTATTCCGATGATTTTAAACAAAATTCCATTGGCAACTTTGGCTACGGTTTTGATCTTAGTTGGATATAAATTAGCTAAACCAGCAACCTTTATGCATTTCTGGAAAAAGGGGAAATACCAGTTTGTCCCTTTTATTGCAACTTTGGTCTTTGTCGTTGCGACAGATTTGCTAAAAGGTGTTGCGTTAGGAATTATCATTAGTATTATTTTTGTTTTAAGAGGAAATCTTAAGAGAGCCTACATATTCAAAAAAGAAGAATATGAGGATGGTGATATTATTCATATCGATTTAGCACAGGAGGTTTCATTTTTAAATAAAGCTGCTATCAAACAAACTTTAAGCGAGATTCCGGAAAATTCCAAATTAATTATCAATGCGCATGATACGGAATATATTGCGCATGATGTATTAGATTTAATTCGTGAATTTAAAGAAACGAGAGCAATTGATGAAAATATCAAAGTGAAGCTAAAAGGCTTTAAAGAAGCTTACGAACTAGAAAATACGCCAGAAAATAATAATCATGTTACGATTGAACATTATTATGATGTGGCAAAAAGAGAAGTAGTTCAAAAAGAAGTTGTTAGAGGCGAATAATTAAAATAAGGCGCTTTTAAAGCGAAAGAAGTCTCAAAATTTAGGTAACTTTACATTCAAGTTCATTTTTTGAGACTATTATAACTTAGAAATTACCACACAAAAAAGAAAAAAATGAGAAAATTTTATGAGCAGTTATTAGAAAATAATAAAAAGTGGGTTGAAACTTCATTAGCAAAAGATCCTAATTATTTCGCTGATTTGGCAAAAGGGCAACAGCCTCCATTATTATGGATCGGGTGTTCTGACAGCCGTGTTCCTGCAAACGAAATTGTTGGTGCAAAACCAGGAGAAGTATTCGTTCACCGTAATATTGCCAACATGGTTGTACACTCTGATATGAATATGTTGAGTGTTTTAGATTATGCTGTAAATGTTTTGAAAATTAAACATATTATCGTGTGCGGACACTACGGATGCGGAGGTGTAAAAGCTGCAATGGGACATCAATCTGTTGGGATTATTGACAACTGGCTTCGTCACATTAAAGATGAATATCGTTTGCATGATAAATATTTGAATTCGATTGAGAACGAAGAAGAGCGTTTTAACGCTTTTGTTGAAATCAATACTAAAGAACAGGTTTACAACTTGGCAAAAACGTCAATTGTTCAGAATGCTTGGAAAAACGGACAAGATTTAATGCTTCACGGTTGGGTTTACGGATTAAATTCAGGTTTTGTAACCGATTTAGATGTAAATATCGCTTCGAACGATGAACTAGATGAAGTTTACCAATTGGATCTTTAATAGATAGAAAAAAAATCGCCCTCTTAAAAAGGGCGATTTTTTTTATTCGTTTTCGTCTAAGTTTTCATTAAATGCTGATGGAAGCATTGTTGGAATAAACTTGATTAATATAGGCAGCAATAAACTTCCTCCTGGGAGTAAAAATATTGTCAGTGACGGAATGGTTTTACAAATATCTAAAAGCTGTTTTTTAACTTTTTTCTTCTCTTTTGCGTCTAAATCTCTAGTCGTAGAATATGCCAGTAAAACTACAAGTTCTTTACTTTGCATAATTTCTCTAATTAACCTGTTTTTGTTTCTAGTTATCAGTTTTACAACGCTATGCGTCATTTGATCATAGAAATGTTTAACAGGATTTGAGTAATTAAAATATGGAATCTTCTTTTTGTGAGTTGTAATAAAAGTATTAGTGGTATCCATACTTTTGGTTACAAAATCATCAGGAACTCCCATTGTGGTGCCTAAAGAATATAAAAAGTAAGCTTCTTCATTTTCTACAACACCATCGCTCCAAAGAGCCATTCCAGCCATATCAATTAGATAATATTGCTCCAATTTATTACTGAAATAATGTAATTGTAAGTTTTCTAAAGTATCAACGGTAACTTTTGAAAATTTAGAATATCGAATAGAAGCTTCAAAAAGCTTAATCAATAAATCGTCATGTTGTGATTTAACTGTTTTTGTTTTTAAAGCCAAACCAACTATTCCTAAAACTGTTTCTTCAATACGTTTTAAGTATTTTTCAGGAATTTCGCCATGTTCCAAATATTGTCTAAAAGCCAAAACATCAATAAACAATAAAGCATTGGTTACCAAATGCGAAAAGTTTTTGCTGATGATACTATCATTTGTTTGAACTCTTTGATCAATTATATTTTCAAGAGATAGGGAAGGAGTGTCTTTTGGTAACAAGATTTTAAACAAATTAAATCCTTCTGGATTCATTTGCTTATAAAACTTTAAAACTTCTGAAATGAAATTTTTAGGTTCCGAATTTCTTTTTTCTAGGCAGAAAACATGATAAAGCGTATTTAGTAACGCTGTCTTAGAAATTTCGGTTTTAAACCATCCTTTAATTGGAATTGGAATCTGCGAGTCTATAGCAATGATATGTCCATAAATAAATCCCGTTTCTCTTACTTTATAGTAAAAAGAATCTACAGTTTCAAAAGGAATCGCCTCTGAAAACTTTTGTTCACTAAAAAACTTATCTATCCAGCCTGGTGCTGATGGGTTAATCATTGACTTAATTTTGCTGATGCAAAGCTATGTCTTTTTCTTGTTTTAGAATTAATTTTAAATGAAATAACCGCTATATTTTGTGAAAATATAACGGTTATTATGATTTTTCTTATTTGATAATTCCTGCACAAGCAACTCTTCCTCCCGCATTTCCAGTTGGTTGAGTTGTAAAATCATCTGTTCCTGCGTGTACAATTAAACCTTTTCCAAGAATATCTTTGTTGCTGTCTCCGCATCCAATACACCATTCATCTGTAGTTAATGTGATAGAACCATTACCTTTTGCATCAGCAGTGAAGTTTCCGATATCTCCTTTATGGTATTCACCAACTCCCCATTTTCCATGTTTTTTAAATGTTGGGTTCCAGTGTCCGCCAGCAGAACTTCCATCTGCAGAGCTACAATCAGCTTTTTCATGAATGTGAATTGCATGTACTCCTGGCTCAAGTCCAGTCATTTTTGCAACAACGGTAACTTTGCCATTTTTTTCTGTAAAAACAGCTGTTCCGCCAACCTTGCTATTGCTTTTTGGTTCTAAGGCAACAGTTAAAGTTTTTGCGTCATTTGATTTGTTATTTGTCTTACAGCCAACGATTAAAGCTGTAATTATAGCGAAAGAAACGATTAGTTTTTTCATATTTACGGGCATTTTTAATTAAAGATTAAGTAAATTTAACATAAAATAACGGAATACATTAGCTCTAAAAGTTAAAAAAAAGTCAAACTATACGTTATAATTTAATACCGATTGAGCACAAAACCCAAAAATATTGCTTAAATTCGTTATAGTTTCTATGTATTTTTTTAGAATCCATACTTCTTTAACTTGTTCATATTTAATGTTTAAGATTATGATGAAAAAGATTTTTACCCTCGTTTTTTTTAGTTTAATATTGTTTTCCTGCAATAGTTCTAAAAACAAAAAAACTGATACTGCTTCGAAACTTGACGGCACTTGGGAACTAAATTATATTACTGGCCCTAGAATTACCTTTGACGGTCTCTATCCTAACAAAAAGCCTACTATAAATTTTGATACAAAAGAGAATAGGGTTTCAGGAAATAACAGTTGCAATTCTTACACCGGTAAATTGGTTGTAACTGATAATAAAATTGATTTTACACAACCAATGGCAGTCACTAAGATGATGTGTATAGATAATCAAGGAGAGCAGGTTTATATGAATACTCTTCAAAAGATAACATCATTTGATATTACTGATGATGGTAAAACTTTAAATTTTATTTCTGGAGATATTGCCATGATGCGTTTTACCAAAAAAGAAAAATAATTCTATTTAATCTATATTTTATGTCAGCTAAATTATCCGTTTTATTGTTAGTATGTTTTTTAAGTTTCCCCGCTTTGGCTCAACAGAAAACTAAGAAAGAACTTAAGGCAGAAGAAGCTCAAAAAAAGCAAAAGGAAATTGAAGAATTGATTGATGCCAAGACTTTTGTTTTTGAAGCACAAAAAGTTACTCCTCAAGGAGGAAGATTAATTATTTTAAATGATTATTCTTATTTCTTGAAATTTAATAGTGATACTGTTTCATGTGATTTACCCTTTTTTGGACGTGCTTTTAATGTGGGATACAATGGTGATGGCGGAATTAAATTTGAAGGTAAACCGGAAAATATTAAGGTCGGGAAAAAATCGAAAAACATTAATTTTCAGACAACTGTAAAAGGACAGAACGATACTTATGATCTGATGTTTAGAATATTCTATAACGGAACGGCAACATTATCTGTAAATAGCAATAACAGAGCGCCAATTAGCTATGATGGAATTATCCGTGCTCCAGAAGAAAAGGAAAAAAAAGCGGAGTAATTTATTTAATAAACTTGTCGCAAATTTGTTGGAATGTATGGTAAGAAAAATGTTTTGGTTCTTTAAAAAAAGACAGATTACTTTGTTTTTACTTTTTGGAATATATAGTTCCTATAGTCAAGATCTAGAACCAAGATCGTACGCTAATGTTCCGAAAGATCTAAATGTTGTGGCGGCAGGTTATGTTTTTACGAATGGAAATGTATTGACAGACCCTTCGCTTCCCATAAAAGATTTCTCGCTTAAAAGTCACAATCTTGCAGTAAATTATATTAGAACATTTAGTTTTTTTGAAAAACTGGCTCGTATACAAGTTACTCTTCCTTATTCATTTATGGATGGAGCAGCAACGATTAATGATGAATTGATAACGGGTTCAAGAACAGGTTTTGCAGATACGAAGATTCGATTTGGAGTTAATCTTCTCGGATCTCCCGCTTTGGATAAATCAGAATTTCGTGATTTTCAGCAAAAAACTATTTTGGGAGTTAGTTTTGTAACTTCAATTCCAACAGGAAAATATTATTCTGACAAACAAGTTAATATAGGAACAAACCGTTGGGGATTTAAACCTGAAATAGGTGTTTCTAAACGTTTTACTCATTTGTATGCTGAAGCTTATGCAGGAATTTGGTTTTATACTGATAATAATGATTTTATGGGTAAAAAACTCGAGCAGAAATCTACTTATAGTCTTCAGGCACATGCGAGTTATTACTTTAAAAATCAAATGTGGGTTGGGTTTAATACCAATTGGTTTTTTGGAGGAAAAACGATAACCGATGGAGTTTCAGATGACAGCCAAATCGATAATTGGAGAGTAGGAGGAACTTTTTCTACGCCTATTGCAAAAGGACAATCAATAAGATTACAATATCATGTAGGAGCATACACTAATAATGGACTTAATTATTATGCTTTGTCTCTGGCTTATCAATATTCATTTTTTTAATTTATAAGTGTTAATGTGTTAAAAATCAGTATATTTGAGAAGAGCATATTATTTTTTAAAAACAAATTTAAAATTGAAACCATGAAAAAATTAAGTCTTATCCTTATTTTGGCAATTGCCTCGTTTTCATCTTATGCGCAATCTTCTTTTACGGAAGATTTGGAAGTAGTGCAGAGTGTTTATGGAAAATCTAAAAGTGAATTAGTAAAACAATACATGAATTTGTCTGATGTTCAGGCGACTGCTTTTGCTAAAGTGTATGATGATTATGAAACACAGCGAAAAGTATTGGGACAAACCAAGTTTAAATTGATTAATGATTATGCAGCCAATTATGAAACGTTGACTGATGCCAAAGCTGATGAATTGGCCAAAGGAACTTTGAAAAATCATATCGCTTATGAGAAGCTTTATTGCAAGACATATTCAAAAGCTAAAAAAGCAATAGGGTCAATTAATGCTGCCAAATTTATTCAGTTGGAAGTTTATCTTCAGACTATTATTCGCAGTGAAATATTGGAGGCTATTCCGTTTATTGGGGAATTAGATAAATCGAAAGTGCAATAAAATTTTACTATTATAGAAAAAATAGAAAAGGCAGTTGATTATATTCAACTGCCTCTTTTATATACAAAAAACGAAGATTATTTTCCTGTTTTTACTTTGTAAATTTCGTTTACCATTCCGTCGCGGAAGCTGTCTAAAGTAAGTTCCCAAAACATAATTCCGCCTAATTTTTTAGCTTTTGCATATTCAGCTTTTGCTTTGATAGATCTTAAATCATCTGATGTCGCAAAAGTTTTTGTTGAAGCGTTATACCAATATGGAGCTTGAGCTTTTTCATCATAAAAATATTTCCAGCCGTTAGCCTCCGTGTATGTTGTAGCATAGTTTTTAAAGTCAACACCTTGAAAGTGCTCTCCAGCCTGATATAATCCGTTATTGATGTTTTCTACGTTCTTCCATTGTCTTGTATAAAACGCACCTCCAATTACTAATTTTTCAGCAGGAACACCAGCTTTTAATAAAAATTCAACAGCTCTATCAGTAGACTCTTCTTTAGGATTTGTACTGTACAATGGAGTATGATGACCTGTAACTTTTGAATATCCGTTTACTAAATCATAACTCATAATATTAATACGGTTTACAAATGGAGCAACAGCTTTCCAATCTATAGATTCATCTAAACATTTCTGGAAACCTCCTGCTGCAAAGCTTAATTCATATTTTTTTCCTAAAGTAGAACGTAATATTTTAATCAATTCAGTAAAATTAGGTTTATCAGCTGGTTGGTATAAATGACCAGGAAGTCCTTCGATTGATGGATATTCCCAATCTAAATCTAAACCGTCAATCTTGTAAGAATCACTTAATTGCTTTACTGATTTTGCAAATTTTAAACGCCCTTCAGCAGTAGAAAAAGCAGCAGAGCAAGGTTCGCAACCGCCCCAGCCACCAAGTGATACGATAATCTTTAATTGTGGATTTTTAGCTTTTAGCGAAACTAAATGCTTAATGGTAATTGAATCCTTAGGAGAATCAACTGTAAGTTTACCATCTTTTAAATGACAGAAACTAAAAATGATTTGGTCTAATTTACCAACTTCGTATTCATCAATTAGTTTAGAATCGCCTGTGTAATAGGCAATAATGTCCATTTTTTTATTTTTTTGAGCAAAAGTATTGGAGATACTAAAACACATTAAAAATAAAGCAATTAGAGTAGTTTGTTTCATTTTCTGGTTTTTTATAGTTTTTTAGAAAGCTAAAAGTACTGCAATAAATTTGATATTTTACTATGTCTAATCAAGTTAAATAATAATTTTAACGAATATTTTGCAAATTGATGCAAAAAACTTGCGAATTGTAGTTAAAATCTCTCTATTTTAAAAATAAAAAAAATAAACCCGCACAGTTTCGGACTTGTGCGGGTTTATAACAAATTAAAATCTAAAAACTATTTTGAAATTAGAAACAGTAAGTGTTTTCTGCAACTAATTTTTCTGCAATTTTTTCTCTAAGTGCCACAACATTTGGCAGGTTAGTATATTTAGTGAAACGTTTAAGTCCCATTAACATCATACGTTGTTCGTCTCCTTCAGAGAAAGAAGCAATTCCTTCTTTTCCTCTTAAGTTTACAATATCTACTGCTTTATACAAGTATAATTTTGCCATAGCGATTTGCTCTTGTACTTTATCTTCACCTTCTTTTTTAGCCAATTTCTCAGTTCTAAGAATTGTACTTTCAGCCATGTAGATTTCGATTAAGATATCAGCAGCAGCCATTAATAATTGTTGGTGAGAATCTAATTCTGGACCGTATTTTTGAACAGCGCTTCCAGCAACCATTAAGAAAACTTTTTTCAAGTTAGCTACGATTACTTTTTCTTCAGAGAACAGCTCAGAGTAGTCTGGAGTATCAAAAGATGGAATTCCCATTAATTCTTCTTGAACTTTCATTGCTGGTCCAAGTAAATCAACGTGTCCTTTCATTGCTTTTTTGATCAACATACCTACAGAAAGCATTCTGTTGATTTCGTTTGTACCTTCGTAGATACGAGCGATACGAGCGTCTCTCCAAGCGCTTTCCATTGGAGTATCTTCAGAGAATCCCATTCCACCAAAAACCTGAATACCTTCATCAGAACAGTTTTGAACGTCTTCAGAAACAGCAACTTTCAAGATGGAACACTCGATAGCATATTCTTCAACACCTTTTAATTCTGCTTCTTGGTGAGAAGTTCCTTCAGCTTCACGAGCAGCGATTCTATCTTCGATGTCTTTTGCAGCACGGTAAGAAGCACTTTCTCCAGCATAAGCGTTAGTTGCCATTTCAGCTAGTTTAGAACGAATAGCTCCAAAAGTTGAAATAGAAGTGTTGAACTGAATTCTTTCGTTAGCATATTTAACAGCTCCAGAAGTAACTCTTCTTTGAGCATCTAAACAAGCTGCAGCCAATTTAATACGCCCAACGTTTAAAGCATTCATTGCGATTTTGAAACCGTTTCCTCTTTCAGATAACATGTTTTCAACTGGAACTTTTGTTTCGTTGAAGAAAACCTGACGAGTAGAAGAAGCACGGATTCCTAATTTATGCTCTTCTTCATTCATAGAAATTCCGTTTGCTGGATCGTTTTCTACGATGAAACCTGTAATATTTTTATCATCTCCAATACGAGCAAAAACGATGAAAACGCTGCAGAAACCTGCATTCGAAATCCACATTTTTTGTCCAGTGATAGAGTAGTATTTTCCGTCTTCAGATAAAACCGCTTTCGTTTTTCCTGAGTTAGCGTCAGATCCTGCACCTGGCTCAGTTAAACAGTAAGCGCCAAACCATTCTCCAGAAGCCAGTAACGGAACGTATTTTTTCTTTTGCTGTTCAGATCCGTAAAGTGTAATTGGCATAGTTCCAATTCCAGTGTGCGCACCAAAAGCAGTTGAGAAAGAACCTGTTGCTCCAGAAATGTAGTCACAAACTAGCATTGTAGAAACAAATCCCATTCCTAATCCGCCGTATTCTTCTGGAACTGCAACTCCAAGAAGTCCAAGTTCACCAGCTTTACGCATAGAAGCTTCTGTATAAGCGTAATCTTTTTTCTCAAAACGATCTTTATGCGCCCATAATTCTTTGTCTACGAACTCTTTTACAGAGTCACGCATCATTAACTGCTCTTCCGAGAAATCTTCTGGTGTGAAGACATCCTCGCATTTTGTTTCTTTAACTAAAAACTGACCACCACGAGTCACGTTTTTTTCGATTGTATCTGCCATTGCTTATGTTTTTAGGTAAAAGATGAAAGAAGGAAGAAGCAAGATTTTAATTCAACTTACTTATGAAACCTGTTGTCATCCTTTGAAATTCAATTATTTTGTTTTCTATTTCTTCTGTTTTTGTTTTGGATAGATAATCATTTTGACAAGCTATCAACAATTGTGTTTGTAATTCAAATGACGAACCTAAACTAATATTCAAATAATGCTGAAAGTGTTTATTTCCTCTGTTTGAACCTTCAGCAATATTAGAAGGCATTGAAACAGAACATCTATTCATTTGATTTGATAAACTATATGTTTCTGATTTTGGAAAAGTAGAAGTTAGTTTATAGATATCGTTTGTAATTTCCATAGCTAAAATCCAAATTTTCAAATTCTTGAAATTGTGTTTCATTTTTTTTGAGGCAAGATAAGAAGAAAAATTAAAAGTAAGTTTTTTACTACTTTTAAAAATATCCATCTCAGGCTAACTTTTATCCCAAAGAGAAAGTCTTTCCTCTTGCTTCTTTCCTCTAAAAAGTCTTATAGCACCTCGTAAATCCCAGCACTTCCTTGTCCAGTTCCCACGCACATCGAAACGATTCCGTACTTATTACCTCTGCGTTTCATTTCATCAAATAACTGAACAGAAAGTTTAGCACCAGTACATCCTAGAGGGTGACCTAAAGAAATTGCTCCACCGTTTACGTTTACGATTTCAGGGTTAATATTTAATTCGCGAGTAACTGCTAAAGCTTGTGAAGCAAAAGCCTCGTTTAATTCGATTAACTCGATATCGTTTAATGTTAATCCTGCTTGTTTTAAGGCTTTCGGAATTGCTTTTACAGGTCCGATACCCATGATTCTCGGCTCAACACCAGAAGACGCAAAGTTTACTAAACGTGCAATTGGTTCAAGGTTTAATTCTTTTACCATTTCTTCGCTCATGATTAAAACGAATGCTGCACCGTCGCTCATTTGAGAAGAGTTACCCGCAGTTACACTTCCGCCAGCGGCGAAAACTGGTTTTAAACCTGCTAAAGCCTCTTTAGAAGTTCCTGCTCTTGGTCCTTCATCTTTATTTACAACATATGATTTTGTTTCTTTTTTACCATTTTCGTTGATGAAAGTCTGCTCAACAGTAATAGGAACGATTTGTTTGTCGAATTTTCCTTCTGCCTGAGCTTTTAATGCTTTCATGTGAGAGTTGTATGCAAACTCATCTTGGTCTTCTCTTGAGATTTTGTATTGGTTTGCCACCGCTTCAGCAGTTAAACCCATTCCCCAGTAGTAATCTTCGTGACCTGCAGCCGCAACTTTATAATCCGGAGTTGGTTTGTAACCTCCCATCGGAATATAACTCATGCTTTCTGCACCACCAGCGATGATACAATCTGCCATTCCAGCTTGGATTTTAGCAGTCGCCATTCCGATAGTTTCTAATCCAGATGCACAGTAACGGTTTACAGTTACACCAGGAACATCTTCTACTTTTAATCCCATTAAAGAGATCAAACGTCCAACGTTCAAACCTTGTTCTGCTTCCGGCATGGCATTTCCTACCATAACGTCATCAATACGTTTTTTATCAAAATTAGGCAGTTCGTCCATCATAAATTGAATGGTTTCTGCAGCTAATTCATCAGGTCTTTTAAATCTAAAAACACCTTTTGGAGCTTTTCCAACTGCTGTTCTATATGCTTTTACTATATATGCTGTTTTCATTTGTTTTTCTTTTTTTAAGATTGGTAGAAGCAAGAGGCAAGAGGAAAGACAAAACTTTGTTTTGAAGTCTTGCTTCTTGGCTCTTTCATCTTATTCTCTAGTTACGAAGTGGTTTTCCTTTAGTCAACATGTATTGAATTCTTTCTAAAGTCTTACGTTCTGTACATAAACTCAAGAAAGCTTCACGTTCGATATCTAATAAATATTGTTCAGATACTAAAGTTGCTTCAGATAAATCACCACCAGCCATTACGTAAGCCAATTTGTTAGCAATTTTCTTATCGTGCTCAGAAATGTATTTTCCAGCTTCCATTTGGTCAGTTCCCACTAAGAACATACCTAAAGCCTGTTTTCCTAAAACTTTAATATCATTTCTTCTGATAGGCTGTGTATATCCAGCTTCAGCCATTAGCAACGCATGTTTTTTAGCTTCAGCAATCTGACGATCTTTGTTTACTACGATAATGTCTTTTCCGTGTTGTAAAAGTCCAGTATCAAAAGCTTCATAACCAGAAGTCGAAACTTTAGCCATAGCGATAGTTAAGAAATACTCTTGAAGAACGTTTAATTCCACATCATTTTTGCGGAATAAATCAGATGCTCTTAAAGTCATTTCTTTAGAGCCACCACCACCAGGGATAACTCCAACACCAAACTCAACCAATCCCATGTAAGTTTCTGCAGCTGCAACCACTTTGTCAGCATGTAAGCTCATTTCGCATCCACCACCGAAAGTCATTCCGTGAGGTGCGACCACAACTGGAATAGAAGAATAATGGACACGCATCATTGTGTCTTGGAACAATTTAATTGCCATGTTCAATTCGTCATATTCTTGTTCAACTGCCATCATGAAAATCATTCCGATATTAGCTCCAACAGAGAAATTCGCTGCTTGGTTACCAATAACAAGACCTTGGTGTTCTTTTTCTGCTAGTTCGATTGCTTTATTGATTGCCGAAAGGACATCACCACCAATAGTATTCATTTTAGATTGGAATTCTAAGTTTAAGATTCCGTCTCCTAAATCCTGAATGATTGCACCACTGTTGCTCCAAACTTTTTTGCTTTCGCGAATGTTGTTCAGAATAATGAATGAATCTTGTCCAGGAACTTTTACTTGCGATTTTGTTGGAATATCGTAGAAATAAGTAGCTCCTTCTTTTACAGTATAAAAACTTTTACTTCCAGAAGCTAGCATTTCGTTTACCCATGCAGCAGGCTCTAAACCTTCTGCTTTCATGATTTCGATTCCTTTTTCAACGCCAATAGCATCCCAGATTTCGAATGGACCATTTTCCCATCCAAAACCAGCTTTCATAGCGTCGTCAATTTTGTAGAATTCATCTGTGATTTCAGGAACTCTGTTTGAAACATAAGCGAACATTCCAGCAAAACTTTTGCGGTAGAATTCACCCGCTTTATCCGTTCCTTTTACTAAAACTTTAAAACGGTTGATTGGTTTGTCTATAGTTTTAGTTAATTCTAAAGTTGCAAAATTTGCTTTTTTTGCAGCTCTGTATTCTAGAGTATTTAAGTCTAAAGATAGAATATCTTTATCTACTTTTTTGTAAAAACCTTGCCCAGTCTTGCTTCCTAGCCAGTTATTCTCCATCATTTTGTTGATGAAATCAGGAAGTTTAAATAATTCGTGTTGTTCGTCGTTTGGGCAGTTTTCATAAATACCGTTGGCAACGTGTACCAAAGTATCTAAACCAACAACGTCAACCGTACGGAAAGTAGCCGATTTTGGACGACCAATTACTGGTCCTGTCAATTTATCAACTTCTTCGATCGTTAATCCCATTTCTTTTACAAGGTGGAATAAACTTTGGATTCCGTAAATACCAATTCTGTTTCCAATAAACGCCGGAGTATCTTTGGCAACAACCGAAGTTTTTCCTAAGAATTTAGATCCGTAATCGTTTAAGAAATCCAATACTTCTTTTGAAGTTTTTGGACCAGGAATAATTTCAAATAATTTTAAGTAACGCGCAGGGTTAAAAAAGTGAGTTCCGCAGAAATGCTGTTGGAAATCTTCGCTTCTTCCTTCACTCATAAAGTGAATTGGAATACCAGAAGTGTTTGAAGTAACCAAAGTTCCCGGTTTACGGAATTTGTCGATTTGTTCAAAAACCAATTTCTTGATGTCTAAACGTTCTACAACAACTTCAATAATCCAGTCAACATTAGCAATTTTTGCCATATCATCTGTTGTATTTCCAGTAGTGATTCGGCTAGCAAATTTCTGACTGTAAATAGGAGATGGTTTTGATTTTAATGAATTCGCCAAATGGTCGTTTACCACACGGTTACGAACGGCTTTACTTTCAAGTGTTAATCCTTTTTTAGCTTCAGCTTCGGTCAGTTCACGCGGTACGATGTCCAGAAGTAAAACTTCGACACCAATGTTAGCAAAATGACAAGCTATACCTGAACCCATAATTCCGGATCCAATTACAGCAACTTTTTTAATTGTGCGTTTCATATTGTTATTATTTGTTTGTATGGAAAAATAAATGCCTTTTAAAGACTATTTATTTTCTGTGTTTTCTGTTTGATTAAATATGTTTTTATCGTGAATCAGTTCGTTGATGATTTCCGAAACTTCGATAAAATGATTCAGCTTTTCTTCTGAAACATGTTTTCTTACTGTTTCATTAAACTTTAGAACTGTATTTTTAGATAAATCTCTTTTTTCTTTTCCAAATTCGGTCAAGTAGATCAAAACGCCTCTTCCGTCACTTGGATTCTTTTTGCGAACAATTAAACCTTTTTCTTCCATAGATTTTAATGTTCTGGTCAGGCTAGTAGCTTCCATTCCCATTCTTGGGCCAAGAGCCGTTGATGGAGTTCCTTCTTCCTTATCCATACTTAAAAGAGCAAATCCTGTTGCCATTGTTGCGTCATACTTTGCAGCTTCCTCGTTATACATTCTAGAAACAGCTTGCCATGTCGCTCTCAAAATATAATCTATCGTTTTGTCTTTCATAGGTAACTATATCGATTTCAAATATAATTAAAAAATACTATGCATGCATATAATTTTTTAATAATTTTTTGGTTAGTTATAAAATATCCCTGATTTAGAGGGTTTTGGTTGTTTGTTTTAAGTGTAATATACTATTCTTTTCTTAGATTTTAACATTTTAGATGCGGTAAAAATCCTTTTTTTGTTTTTAAAACGCATTTAATTCTGTATTCTGTAAAAAATTATGAATTTAATTCAGTTTTGTTTTCAGAATCATAACGCAAAAGTGCCTCTTGAAGTACCTTTTTCATACGATTTCTCAGACCTTCAGGCCTTAAAATTTCAAGACAGCTTCCAAAACCTAACAGAAGACGTTCCATTTCATAATTGGGTATTACATATATATGTATAACAACACTTCCGTCTTCATTTTGTTTAATTAATCGCTGAGAAGTGTGCAAAGGTTTTGTGAGTACATAAGGCGCATTTGAAGCATCAACCCAAACTTCGATACGTCTAGGCTGTAAACCTGAATTTACGGTAACACCAATTACATTTTTATAATAATCATCAGCATCAAAATCTTCTTCTATATAAGTTAGATTAAAATCGTAATCAATAGAAATAATTCTGTCCAAGGCTAAATTGGTAATAGGTTGTAAAGCTTTTCTTTTTCCAATCAAAAACCAGCGATTATTGAATTCCTTTAATATAAAAGGATGAAAATGGAATTTCGTTTCCTCAGCAGATTTAAAAGATTTATAAGTAATAATGAGCACCATTTTTTTGATAATCGCCTGATATATTTCATCCAGATAATGCAGTCCTTTTAGTTTCTCATTTTTATCGAGATAAATAACAGGTTTTGTATGCGATTTCTCGGCGTAGATTTTATCCTCCAACCGCTGTAAAATATCTGATACATCATTAAATAAAGAGAAATCCTTAAACTGTTTCAGCATCGAAACCGTTTCTGTCAAAACATTCATATCGGTTTCCGTCAGCGGAATATCGGTTATCGAAAAATCTTCGTCTTCATATTTATAATACTTTTTATCGTAAACTACGATTGGCGCATTGTAACCCAATTTTTCACTGCGCATCAGCTGAATATCCATTTGAATGGTTCGCTTGCTGATTGGGTTTTGACGGCCTTCATATTCAGATAAAGCTTCAGAACATTCTTCGATTAAATCTTCGAGTGTCCATTGTCTGTATTTATTCTGAAGACATTTATCGATTGTTTTGTAGCGTATTAAGGCGTTTTTGTTTTGTGACATGGCTGTGTGTGGTTTTGCTCGCAAAGTCGCGAAGGCGCAAAGTTTTTTAATTCAATGATTATTAAGATTTGTTTCACGCAGATTAAAAATGATTTAGGCAGATTCAGCAGATTATTTAAAAAATAAAAATATTTTTAGATCTGCTCAAATCTGTAAAATCTGCGTGAAATAAAAAAACTTTACGCCTCTGCGTCTTTGCGAGATTCAATTTTTTAGCTTAATAACTTTATTTCATTCTCAATATTAGCACGAGCTTTTTCATCATACAAACTCCTAAATTCATTTGTTTGAAAAATAAATTCATTCTCCAGAAAATGCTTCAAAGCTTTTGCTCGTCCGGGTTTATAGAGAAAATCAGGATAAATGCGATATTCTTTTCTAATTTGTTGAAAATAGATTTTATAATCTTCCCAGTCTTTAGCGAGGATTTTCAAATCAAAATCGATTAACCAATTAATATCTCCAATTTCATTTTGCTGATGCTGTTGTGTTGCGCAGATTGCATCAAAAACTAATTGCTTATTTAAGCTGACATTTTCAGGTAAAACAGCCAAAGCATACTCAGCACTTTTGAGTTCGTTATCTTTTTTAGAAGCCGAATACACAAAATCATGATAGAAAATTGAAAATAATATTTCGTTTGGGTTTTCAAGTTTATCACGATAGACTTCAAAACTGGCAATCATTTCTTTTAAATGCGTGAGATTATGGTAATGCCTTGATTTTTTGGAATATGCCTTTTCTAAATCCAGCCAGTTTTGCTGAATTTCATTTACTGAAAAGCCAATATTGGAGAGTAAATCAGAATAAATTTCTTTTAAATTCATCTTGTTTTTTACTCAAATTTAAAATTCTTTTTTTACTGCGCAAAATAATTGCGTAGTGGTTTTGAAATCTTTGTTCAGGAAATAAAACAAATCGTATTTCTAAAAAATGAAACAAAAATTTTACTACGCAAAATAACTGCGTACTAGTTTTAAAATCTTTGTTCAAGAAATAAAAACAAACGTTCATAGAAATAGAAAAAAATAAAACAGGTCAAGTTTAAGTTACTTCGAAAACACTTTCCAATGTACCACTTACACCATTACCTTTTTATTTTTCAATCATAATTGGGGCAGTAGCTCAGCGGTTAGAGCAGGTAGTTTTGAAATTATCAATCAAAGGTCAATCAAAATTTACTTCTTACACTTTTAATGTCCGGGTCGTGGGTTCGAATCCCACCTGCTCCACAATTAATGGTCAATTAAAACTTACTTCAGACAACGGCTACTTTCGGTTCGAATCCGAACATAGTTTTAAAATCATCATTAATAAAAAAACGAGGGTCAAAATTAGCTTACTTCGGGGTAATCCCACCAAACTGTCACTTTGAATCAGCTAATTCATTACACTAAATTTCAGGTCAAGTGTTTCTTACTTCAAAACTCTTTTAGGTAGAAATCAGAAACGCAATTATCTAAATTTTAAAAATTAAAAAAAATGAAAACAAAAGAATTATTAAAAATCAGTTTACGTCAAAATGCTATTTTCATTCCGTCAGAAATGATTACGAATGACGCTAAAAATTTATCAGGAACAACATCAGTTTTGTTAGCCAATGTTTCTAAACTTGGATTTACATTTTCTGAATCATTGCTTCATGCTCTAAACAACGTAAACCCAAAATATAAAATCGAGGTTTTAGAAGTTTTAAGAGAAGTTTTGGGAACTGATAAAAACTGGACACCATTGGTAAAAGAATGGAATGTTCCAACAAACGAATCTGTTGTAGATCATATCATCACTTTTTTCGGAAATGTTTTCCAGACTAGAAATGGAACAACTTTACAATGCGGACATATTATCCCAGATAATACTTTCCCATTAGAAAGATACAATGGTTGTCCGTTCTGCGGAACTCCGTTTGAATTCGGTAAACTGGAAAATATCGGACAAGGAAGCAAATTGAAAATGTTGGAATTATGGTCAGAAAAAGATTTAAATGATTTCTATATATCGTTATTGCAATCAAAAACCGCTTTAGACGCTACTCAGGTAGATAGTTTAAAAATGGCGATGCAATATTTACCTTTACCAAAAACCGAAGTAGCAATGAAGGAAACTTTAATGCTAGTGATCGATCTTTTGATTGAAAACGGTAAAGAAAATGAGGCTTCTCAGTTTTTGAAAACGCCAACCGATATCTTACGATACTTATGGTACAAAAATACAGGAATGCTTCAGATTATCGAGCCAAAAACGATTATCAAACGAACATCAAAAAATGCACAGCATTTTCATAATGTTTTAGATACAAGTGTTCAGGCAAGAATTGCGTCTCAAAAAGATTTGAAACTAAAATATTCCCGAAAAGAATGTTTAATGGTGGCAAACTGGTTGAACGATATGGATATGGACGTTGAAGCCATGTGCGAAACGATGCATCCAAAAAGAGGAATGTGGGTTCGTTTTATCCGTGCGTTGCGTTTGGCAGAATACAGCAAAAGAAAAGGGTTTGAGAAATTGAACTTTTTAATGGATGTATTCTATAATCAAGTGTACGACGTTTGGCAAAGCAAAGTGAATTCGTCAAGATTGAAATTTGATGCCGATAAGACATTTGCGTTATTGAAACAGCGTCCAGGATTATTTGCTCGTTCGTTATTTTCGAATATGCTTTGGTTTGGAGCAGAAGAAACTATTGCTCATTTTGAAGAAATCATCGATAAAGTTCCAGCTCGTTTGGTGTTTACTTTGAACATGTATGCTCAAAATTATTTTGATAAAAACATACAGAGAAGTGTGAAACCTTTGGGTGGAACAAACAAACGAATTGGTGCAAATCAATTGTTGGGATTATACGAAGATTTTCAGTTGGAAGAAATGAAAACTAAAATCGAAGAATTGTGCCTTTTGGCTATGAAAAAACGATTTGCTTCGGTTCCAAATACCAACAAAACGATTTATATCGATCCGCAATTGTTTAATATTCCGGTTTCTATTGGAGATCGAAGCGAAACAGTTCAGGATTTGCCAGTTGCTTTAATGGGAACACGTTTCCCAGTTGAAGGTAACGAAGTACGATTGTTTATGCAGTGGGGTAAAGACCTTCCTGCACAACATTTGGATATGGATTTGAGCTGTCATAT
This sequence comes from Flavobacterium notoginsengisoli, assembly GCF_014207905.1. Classification (GTDB taxonomy): domain Bacteria; phylum Bacteroidota; class Bacteroidia; order Flavobacteriales; family Flavobacteriaceae; genus Flavobacterium; species Flavobacterium notoginsengisoli_A. The sequence continues at coordinate 660,572 of NZ_JACHLB010000002.1, forward strand.
TGCCTACGAAGATCGTTCAGATATTTGCTCATACAGCCGATTGACGACTACAGGTTGTCAGCATAGCGGTGATATCCGAAGCATTCCGAATAAAATTGGAACAGCCGAATATATCAACATCAACATCGACGAATTGGCGAAAGCCAAAGCAAAATTTGTAACTTTTACTTGCAATGCGTACAGCAACGGAAGTATTACGCCAAATCTAGTCGTAGGTTGGATGAACAGCAAACACCCGATGAAAATTTCGGAAAGAACAGGTGTAGCATACGATCCGTCGTGTGTAGATCATCAGGTTCGTGTGACGCAGAATGTTGCCAAAGGTTTGGTTTTTGGAGTGTTGGATGTAGCCAAAAGAGAAATCGTTTGGTTAGAGATGACTTTCGGAGGTCAGGTTGTAGGTGGTTTGGATTTCAAAGGAGTTCAGGCACTATTGGCAAAATTGAACAGCAAATTGAATATTGGTAGTTTGTTACAGCTAAAAGCGGAAGCTCAAGGTTTAACAATCACCGAAAATGAAATCGCTGATGAGGTGTATACAGCGCAATGGGCGATGAATCCAGCGGTTGTTACGCAGTTGTTAATAGATTAGGTCCAAAGGTTCAAAGGTTTTGTGGAGACGCACTTCTGTGCGTTTCTGCAGAGTTTGGTAAATTTAATCTCGCAAAGGCGCGAAGTCGCAAAGTTTTTTACGCAATACTTGTCATTTCGACGAAGGAGAAATCTTCGCAAGTAACTCCGCAACGAAAAGCCAATCTTTGTAGAGCTTCTTGTGGAGATTTCTCCTTCGTCGAAATGACAAACTTTGTGTTTAATACTTAAAGAAAAACCTTAGCGACTCTGCGACTTTGCGAGAACCATCTCTTTCGCTGAGAAAAAAAAACTTAGGAATAAAAAAACTACGCAAAATAACTGCGCAGTAGTAATTAACCTTTGTACTATCAAAATAAAAAAAAATGAAAACACAAATAAACGGTACAGATATATTAGAATTAGGATTCCCTGAAGGAAAAATAATTGGGATTGCCTTAAAAATAAACAGCAAAAGAAACGGATTCACAAGAGACGAAATGATTACTCATTACAAAAACGTCTTAGAAACTCCGGAGAATTATATAGACGATAAAATCTTCAGCAAACTGGCTGTGGCTTTAATTGAAAAATCGAATGAAAAACCAGAAGATTTCATTGCTTTAAATCAGAATCCGAATGCGTATTCGGCTTACGGATTGGATCATATCGAAGACGGAGCCAGAAAACAAATGGAAGTGGCCATGAAACTTCCTGTTACGGTTGCCGGAGCTTTAATGCCAGACGCGCACCAAGGTTACGGATTACCGATTGGCGGAGTTCTTGCCACAAAAAATGCCATTATTCCGTATGGTGTTGGAGTTGATATTGGGTGTAGAATGGCGTTATCGGTTTACGATATTCCAGAGGATTTTTACTTTGAAAACGAAGCCAAATTCAAAAGAGAATTAATCGCGAATTCTATTTTTGGAGCAGGTCACGGATTTCACGGTCAGTACAAATCAGATCATGCGGTTTTGGAGAACGAAGCTTTCAATATGAACCCGTTTGTGAAGAATCTGAAAGATAAAGCCTGGTCGCAATTAGGATCTTCGGGCGGTGGAAATCATTTTGTGGAATTCGGAATCATGGAATTTGCTAAAGACGATGTGGTTTTAAATATCCCAAAAGGAAAATACGTCGCTTTGTTAACGCATTCAGGTTCACGCGGAATGGGCGCAACCATTGCCGGACATTATACTAAAATTGCCAAAGAAGAATGTAAACTTCCAGAAGTGGCAAGAAATTTAGCGTATTTGGATATGAATTCGCAATTGGGTCAGGAATACTGGATGGCGATGAATTTGGCGGGAGATTACGCTTCGGCTTGTCACGAGATTATCCATAACAAAATGGAACGCGCTTTGGGTGCGACAATTTTAGCGAAAGTAGAAAACCATCATAATTTCGCCTGGAAAGAAACCTGGAACGGCGAAGAAGTGATCGTACATAGAAAAGGTGCAACTCCAGCCGGAAAAGGCGTTATGGGAATCATTCCGGGAAGTATGACCGCACCAGGATTTTTGGTGAGAGGAAAAGGTCAAGAAAATGCAATAAACTCTGCTTCGCATGGAGCAGGAAGACAAATGAGCAGAACCCAAGCCATAAAAAACATCACACAAACCGAAATGAAATCGATCCTGAGAGATCATGGCGTTACGCTTATCGGAGCAGGTCTTGACGAAGCCCCAATGGCGTATAAAGATATCAATCAGGTCATGGAAGCGCAGAAAGATTTAGTAGATGTTGTAGCGAAGTTTACACCGAAATTAGTTAGAATGGCGGATGATGGAAGTCGTGAGGATTGATTTTTAGTGTTCAGTCGCGGTCACAGTATTCGGTGTAGAGACGCACTGTAGTGCGTCTAACGCTTTGTGATAATTTTAACCGCAAAGTTCGCTAAGATTTACGCAAGGTTCGCAAAGAATTTTTTCACACAGATTTTACAGATTCCAGCAGATTTAAAATGATTTTTTTATAAATAATCTGCTAGCATCTGCTTAAATCTGTTTAAAATCTGCGTGGAACAAAAAAACTTAGCGACTCTGCGACTTTGCGAGATTAAAAAATAATAACCAACTCAAAGAATAAAAAAACTTTGTGTCTTAGTGCCTTCGTGGCAAAAACAAAAAAATGAAAACATATATAGATATCGGAATTAATTTAACGAATAAACAATTCCAAAACGACATAGACGATGTCGTACAAGACGCGCTCGATGCCGACGTATCGCAAATGATACTCACAGGCACCAGCGTGCGAAATAGTGAAGAATCTGCAAAGATGGCGAGGCAGTATCCGGGTGTGTTGTACGCTACGGCGGGCATACATCCGCATGATGCGAAGAGTTTTGATGCACAGAGTATTTCGAAACTCAGGAAATTATTAGAACTGAAACATGTCGTTTCGGTTGGCGAATGCGGACTCGATTTTGATCGTGATTTTTCGCCCCGAAACAAACAGGAAGAATGTTACAAAGCCCAGCTCGAATTGGCGATTGAAGTTCAGAAACCATTGTTTTTACACGAAAGAAGTGCTTTTAGTTCGTTTATGAATATCACAAAAGACTATCTGCCGAAACTGCCAAAAGCCGTTGTGCATTGTTTTACGGGAACGTTGCAGGAAGCCAAAACCTATCTCGATAACGGATTTTATCTGGGTTTTACGGGAGCGATTTCAGATGCCAAACGTTTCAGCCATTTAAAAGAAGTCATTCAGTACGTACCGCTCGACCGAATGATGATTGAAACCGATGCCCCGTTTATGCTTCCTAAAAATGTCCCAAACAGTCTCTTGAAGAAATACCAAGAACGCCGTTGCGAACCTGCTTTTCTGCCGTATGTTGCCGGAACAATTGCACAGTTTAAAGGAATTACTTTAGCTAAAGTGGCGGAGGAAACGACTAGGAATTCTAAAAGCTTTTTTGAGATTTAGGTTTTAATTATAAAGATTATTTGTTGGCTTTTAAATCAGGTGTTTGTACTTGGTTTGAGGGCTTTTTGTTTGTATATATTTGATTTCTTAAATAAGTAAAACTAATTGTTTTCAATTCTCTAATACTAATAAACCATACAAAATAAAATGAAAAAACCTTTAGAGATTCAAATTTTAGAGAAGAAACACAGAATTTTTCTTTCCAGTGAATTTTATGTTGTTAACAACGAGAATAGTGTAGTTGAGCTAAAATTAGCTAAAAATGGAATAGATGATATTTCATTTTTAGACGTTTTTAATAGTTTGATTATTCTAGATCTAAGTAATAACAGCATCTCGGATATTTCAATTTTAGAGAAATTTAAAAGTTTAGAAATTTTGGATCTAAGTTATAATCATGTTTCAGATCCGACAGTTTTAATAAGCTTAATATCATTAAAAGAACTTAATTTAAGTAACAATCAAATTTCTAGTCTTTCATTTTTGAAGAGTTTAAAAAATATTAATGAAGTCAACTTAAGTAATAACCAGATTTTTAGTTTTTCTGATATTGATAATCTTCCAGTTTTAAATAATATTAATTTAAATGATAATAAAATTTCAGGAGTAATTTTTATAAGTAATTTACCAAAACTAAAAATATTAAAATTAGTTCGAAATGAAATTTCTGATTTTTTTATTCTTCATCCTTTAAGAAATTTAGTACATCTAGATTTGTATGGTAATCAAATTTCAGATATTTCATTTATTTATGATTTCGCAGAACTTTCCTTTTTAGATTTATCAAGAAATAAAATCTCTAATATTTCACATTTAGCTAGTTTAAATAAGTTAAAAGAATTATATCTAAGTAACAATCAAATTTCTGAAATAGATATAATCGAAAATTTAAAAACTTTGGAGAGTTTAAATCTAAGCTTTAATGCAATTTCAGATATTTCAATTATTGCCAAATTGGAAAAACTACAAGATTTAAATGTAAGTGGAAATTACGAAATTACTGATATTAGTAATCTTAGGGAATTAGAAAATCTAATTCAGTTAGATGTTAGTTATAATCAACAGATTGGCGATTTTTCAATTATTAGTTTTTTAAAAAAAATAAAAGTACTTCTTCTAAATGGTGTAAAGATTTCTGATTTTTCATTCTTAAGTAATATGAAAGAAATTAGAACTTTGTTTTTAGGAAGTAATGATATTTCTAATATTTATTTTTTAGAGAAATTAACCTCTTTGAAAACTTTATATCTAAGCTCTAATAATATTTCTGATATTCAGATTTTGAAGGATTTGAAAACAATTGAAAGTTTATATTTAAAAAATAATAAAATTTCACATATTTCCATACTTAAGGAACTAAAATTTCTCAGAAATCTAGATTTAAGTGAAAATAAAATTTTTGAAGTAGAAGAATTTAACTTCATAGTTCAATTTTCTTCACTCCATATTAAGGCATATAACAATAATTGTTTTAATATAAATAAAATACATCTTGATGAGAAAGGTAATAATTACGATACTATTCTAAATGCCTTAAAAAAGTTGGATGAATCCAAAAAAACATATCGATTACCAGCTAAAGTGCTTTTTTTAGGTAATACTGAAAGTGGAAAGTCTACATTATTGGACTATATTTTACAAGAAAAAGAACCTAGAATTTTAAAAAAAAATCTTGGTAGCACACATGTTGTTCAAATAGAAACATTACCCGTTAAATTTAGAAAAAATGCAATACCTAAGGCAGTTTTTTATGATTTTGGCGGACAAGATTATTATCACGGACTTTATAAAGCTTTCTTAAGTAATGATTCAATTAATATCTTGTTATGGAATAAAAATTACGATAATAATCAAATTAGAAAAGATAGAAATAATCAATTAACAAGAGATTATGATCGTAATTATTGGTTAAACCAACTAAAATTTCAGTATGATAAAGGGAATAGAAAAAAAGATTTAGAATTTGATAGAAATAAAAGAGAACCAATTTTATTAGTTCAAACTCATGCAGATAAGGAAGCACATGTAAGAGACACTTATAAAGGAGATTGTGAGATTTTTAACATTAAGAATGAATTTTTTATTTCTCTTAGTCAAGAATCTATTGAAGGTTCTGTAATACAAAAGATTGGTTTAAAGTATTTAGAGGAAACGTTACATGATTTAATTCAACAAAAACAAATAATAAAAAAAGAGCCTTTGTGGTATAAAGAATTTTTGAATTATATACTAAGGACTAACACTGAAAATTATATATTATTATCTAAGGTAGTATCAGAATATAAAAGAGAGAGTGATCCTGATAATCTTTTGTTGCCAGAAGTTTTGCGAGAATTGAGTCAAACAGGACTTGTTTTATATTATAAGGATGATGAAGATTTAAAAGATGTGGTATGGTTAGATCCTTCTAAAACAGTGCAATATATACATACTAATATATTATCTAAAGAAAACATTATCGCAAAGAGAGGAATTGTTGAACGAAACATTTTTGATGGTTTTGCTGATGAAAAAATAGTAAAATTACTTATTAATCAAAAAGTCATTTTTTTAGATGAATACGATAATAATTATATTATTCCTGGTTATCTACCGCTAACAGAAGAAGAAGATAAATTATACGAGTTACTAACATTTGATTTTATTGAACCAACTTTTATATTGAAGTTTGAATATTTTATTCCATTTGGATTAATTAATCAACTAATATGTTTTTATGGTAAAAATAAAAATAAAAAACATTATTGGAGAGACCAGTTATTGTTTACTAAAGATAATTGCAAAATTTTAATAAAATTAGATTTTACCAATTTAGAAATAGCGGTTTCTATAAAATCAAAAGATAGTATGAGTTTTGATAAATTGCAAAAAGAAATATTTAAAGACATACTTAATTTATATTGGGATAAAATACCTGTTGAAATTAAACAAAATAACATAGGAAAAGAAAATATAAATATTGAGGATATAAATATTGAAAATTTAATTTCAGGTACGCTACAAGCTAGTATTTCTCATAAAGATATTAAAACTGAAAATATAGTTAAAGCTGAGTCAAAAGACGGTGTTCGATCTAATTATAATGAACTTGTTAGTCCTGATGATTTATATATTTCAGTAGATAATAAGTATTTTACGAGCCATAAAGAATTACAAAATGAAGATAGGACCTTTAGTAAAATAATTTCTTTCGGCTTAGAAATAAAAAAAGAAATACAAAATGATAAGGAAATTGAAATTAGACGACTTAATAAAAATTTAGTTATTGAAGAGAGCGCTATCTTATACAGAAATTTTACAAATAATAAAAATACTGAGAAAATGAAAAAAATATTTATTAGTTATTCAAAATTTGATGATGATTATAAAAAAGAATTTGTAAAGCATCTAATCACATTAAAAGATGATAATTTGATAGATCCATTTAATTGTGATGAAATAGATCTAGGTGAAGATTCACATGAGGTCATTCAACGTAAACTAGCAGAATGTGATTATATGGTTGCTTTGGTAAGTGTTGATTTATTAAATACTAAGTATATTAGGGATTTTGAGGTTGATAAAGCAGAAGAATTAGGAAAAAAAATAATTCCAATTATTATAAAACCTTGTGATTGGGAAACAAGTAAATTAGGAAAGCATCATGCAAGCCTTAGAGGAACAAATATTTCTTTGGATAAACAATTGTATTTAGATGATAAGATTAAAGAAGTATCAAAAATTGAAAGAGCAGCATTTTGGACAGCTGTGATCAAAGAGTTCAGAGAAAAATTATTTAATTAATTGTTAGATTTTTAATTTTTTGCAAATTTATAAATAACTTTATCAAGTGATGAAGACAGTAAAATTTTCTTTCGTTTTATTAATATTATTTTTAAAAGTAAGTTATTTCTTTCTTTTTAAAATAAAAGTATATCTTTGCGGTGCAAAACAATCAAAGGAGAAATCCTTAAAAACTTTTTTTAAGTTAACATAAACGAATACCTCGTCATGGTGAAGGAACAGGAAACTGTCCTAAATCATTCCTTTGAATGTTTTGCACACCTAAAGCGAGGTATTCGCGCATCTAAATTTTCTATTATGCAAAAAGAAAATCAAAAACCAACACATCATGATGTAGTGCCATCCGTAATTAATTTCCTTTCAGACGAATTGTTTGAGGGGGATTACAAAGAACAGCCCCTGTATTTGCAGGAAATCTTCGAGCTCTTAATGCATACAGAGTTTGGCGACGATATCAATTTAAGGCACAAAATTCTGAGCTGTTTAAGAACCAGCCGAAATCTGGCAGAAGCCTTATCGCCATTTTCAGAGAAACAGATTTATAAGGCTTGTAGTAGCAATCGTAAATTAACGCAATAAAAACCCAAACCCTGCAAATTGGTATTTGCAGGGTCTTATTATAAAAATTTAATTTTTACCAATATTTGTTAAATTAATATAAAATATACTACATTTGTATCTGTAATTAAAAAATAGAAAAACACAAATGATACTTTCAGCAAAACAAAATTTTGAAACTTTAGCCGGAGATTCTCCAGTTGAACGTTCAGGATGCTTTATGTATTTTTGTGAAATTGAAATCTAAGATTTAGAGTTAAACTCATCATAAAATAGAAAAGCGTCCACATTGTAGGACGCTTTTTTTATTTTTTGGCAGTTCGATTTCTCCTAAAAAGCACTTCGATTTCGCTCAGTGTGACAAAAAAAGATGTTTCGACTTCGCTCAACAGGACAGAAAATGATAGAAAAACAAACCATAACTAAAAAAAACTAAAAAAATAATTGACCAAATGTTTAATGAGTAATCAAAATAGCAAAATATAGTCTTGGAAAGTAATCTAATGAGCGACAGCCAATTGCTAAAAAGATAGATCTGCACCAGTTTGCGGACAGGGTTTTCTTTGTCTTAATTTTGTGTGTAACTATCTGATAGTCAGAAAAATAATCTTAAAAAATATTTGGAAATATGATTTTTTCTATCATATCTTTGCCCAACAAAATTGAAACATAGCGTTTCAGAAAACAACAACAACAATTATAAAAAATAAATAAAATGAGTTTTAAATTATACATACACAACGCAGGATTAGTAGCCTCGACTCCAGGTCGTGAATGCTTTTACATGTCGGTGCATCAATATAAGCAATAGGATAGTTATATCGTATTTGTTATGAAGCACCTTTAATCGGGTGCTTTTTTTATGCCATTATGGTAAGTGACAAAAGAACAAAGGAACAAAGTGACAAAGGTTCAGAGTGCTAAAAGAAAAACTTAGTATCTCAGCATCTTAGTCCCTTAGAAACTAAAAAAAATAAGGATGAATCAAAAAATAGGACTTAGGTCAGACGATAGTAGTCAAACAGATAAAGTGGAATTTAATGAGCCGCCATTTGCCTCGATTGGAAAAATGGATTTAGGACTTATTAACCTATGGAATGGAAAGGTGAATTTTAGGAAAATTATATATATCATTTAGAGATATTTCTCTGGTAAAGCAATGGTGCTTTTGAATTGATGTGATATTGGATTTCTTAGAAAAGCCTTCGATTTCCTGAGATTCCCAAGAATTACAAAACCAAAAACACCATGAAAAACAATACATTACAACAATATAAAAACGCAATCAGAAAAAAATACGAAACCGAAAAAGAAGGGAAATACTTTGATTATTTGTACAAACCTTCTCGTGGAAAACTTCGTGATTTGTGCTGGTTGATTTTCGAAAATAACCCAACGAAAGAGGATTTGAACGTTTTCAGTAACCTTTTGGGCTTAGATTTCGATCATTCGAAAAAGAATAAGTTTAAGGAGAAGAAAGATAAGTTCAGACCTATCGAAACATTCTTCAAAGGCGAAACAGATCCGTCAAACATTGACGCTATTAACATGGCTGCAATTTTGGTTGATTTTGAATTGCGTCCTTTCAAAAAGTTTTACGAGAATTCTAAAACTGAGTGGACAAAACCAGTTAAACGATTGGAGAAATCTAAAGTCGTTTCTGAAAAAAAGAAATCTGAAAAAAAGTCTAAGAAAAGAAGTTTCTTTCTAGATTTTAAAAGCTTGTTTTTCTAGAAACAGGAGGATATTCGGTAAAGACGCACAGTTGTGCGTCTAACACCGAGTAATACGAATTTACCCGAATTTAATTTTTTTATTTTCTGCGCAGAATAATTGCGCAGTTCAATTTGAATATTTGTTCAAGAAATAAAACAAGTTCTTTTATAAAATGAAATGCATTAAAGCTTCGGCTTTGATTAAAGATATCAAACAAGTCCAGTTGCGTGTTTCTGTATAGCACCATTGTAGGGAACTTTCCGCGAAAGCGTATTATGTTTTTCTATGCAGCTTGGTTTGAGGTTTCGGTTATTTTCCAAAAAATGATCACCAATCTATGTGTTGTGGGTTCGAATCCCATTCGCAGCAATGCGGTAACTCAATCCGGTAGAGTAATAGAAGTCAACGCAGGTTCGAATCCTGCACCGATTAATTTCGGTTGGATGAGTGGCTAATCAACGACGGGCTCAAAACCTGTTTTTAACAGAGACCATCACTCTTAAAAAGATGACCAGTAGGAAAAACTGATTTGTCTTTGTCTGTGAAATTAAGATTCTTGAATCTAAAATTTCACACTCACGATAAAGCCAGTGTGAAAAGTAATGTTTTTTGAAATACTTGTTTTCTTTTCGATTTGATTGTTAAAATGATTTGGGGATCATTTACACAAAATACAATCGTCAACAATTCGGGTATACAGATAATAAACTTTTCACCCGCTTTTTTCCGAGGATAAAGGCAAGGAGGTTTTTTTATGTAGAATAGAATAGAAGCAAGAGAATAGAACAAAGATTTTCGACTGTTTTACAACTTGAAACGTGAAACAAAGGAAACGTGAAACAAAAATATTATGATAAAAAGAATTAAAATCGAAGCGTACCAAGTGGGATTGCTTTTCGAAAACAGAAAATTAGTAAAAGTATTAGAAGAAGGTCAGCACTGGATTTTTCGAGACAAAAATGTAACGATTTATGATTTAAACGCAGTTTTTAATGCGCCTTTTGAATTGAATATTTTATTGCAAAATGAAGTTTTGGCTTCAATGTTGGACGTTGTTGAGGTTGCCGATAATGAGATTGTTTTACATTTTATAAACGGAAATTTTAAAGGAACGCTGACTTCTGGAAGACATACTTTCTGGAAAGGAATTGTAAAAAACGAATTTAGAACAGCAGATCTTTCTAAAATTGAAATCACAGAAAATATTTCAGTAAACTTATTGGAACATAATCAATTAAAGTACTTTGTTCGAAAATTTATCGTGGCAAGTAATGACAAAGCATTGCTTTTTGTGAATGGAACTTTTATACGAGAATTAAAATCTGGAACGCATTATTTCTGGAATAACGCTATTACAATTGAAGTTAAAACTGTCGATGCAAGACAGCAGCAGCTAGAAATTTCTGGACAGGAATTATTAACTAAAGACAAAGCTGGATTGAGAATCAATTTCTTTGTGAGATACCAAGTTGTTGATATTATGAAAGCTTTGGTCGAAAATAAAGACTTTGAAAAACAGTTGTATGTTGCCATGCAGTTGGCTTTAAGAGCTTTTGTTGGCGGACTAACTTTAGATGAATTATTGAGTAGAAAAGATGCTATTGCGGAGGCTATTTTAGAAGAAGCAAAAGCTAAAATCAAAGATTTGGGTTTGAATATTTCTGATGCTGGGATAAGAGATATAATTCTTCCTGGAGATATGAAAGAAATCATGAATCAAGTTTTGGTTGCCGAGAAAAAAGCGCAAGCCAATAGTATTATGAGAAGAGAAGAAACTGCCGCAACAAGAAGTTTGCTAAATACAGCAAAATTGATGGAAGAAAACGAAATGTTGTGGAAATTGAAAGAGATGGAATACGTTGAAAAAATTGCCGATAAAATTGGAGAAATTACAATTTCAGGAGGCGGAAACGTAATTGGTCAATTGAAGGAAATCTTCGTGAAATAAAATCTCCTTATGTGAGAATAATAAAATATTTAAAAAAAAAAAAATGAAAACTACAGATAAAATTATCATTATCGATTTAGAAGCCACATGTTGGCAGGGTGCGGTCCCAAAAGGGCAGGAAAATGAAATTATTGAAATCGGTTTAGCGGTTTTAGATACCCAAACGGGAGAAATTAGCAAGAATCAAGGCATTTTGATAAAGCCTCAGCGTTCAAATGTAAGTCCGTTTTGTACAGAATTAACCACGATAACTCAGGATTTGCTTGATAAAAATGGAGTTCTTTTTGAGGACGCCATTAATCAGTTAGTTGATCAATACAATCCCGATTTATATACTTGGGCAAGTTACGGCCAATATGATTTGAATATGCTTAAAAAACAATGTAAATCGTTTGGGGTTTCCTATCCAATGGCAGATGAACACATTAATGTAAAAGAATATTTTGCAGGGAAATTTGGTCTAGTAAAACCAACTGGAATGAATGGTGCACTTGCATTGCTTAATATTCCGCTAGAAGGAACTCATCACCGTGGAATTGATGATGCAAAAAACATTGCTAAGATTTTGAATTGGTGTTTGAAAAATTAGAATTTTATAAAGAAAAAACACTACAAGTTAATTAAGGATAGCTGTAATAGGAAACTGCAAATTATTAGTATTTGTAGTTTCCATTTTATTATAGAAATCAGTTGTTTTCGAGCATATAATTATTTAGCAAATCTCAGATTTAATGATATATTTGTTACCAAGCATTTAGCAAGAATAGGCTTATAAACAGTTGGCTTTAAAAAAGTATTAGAAGTCAAAAAAAAGCGGTATAATTTGCATGATTATGAGTAAACCAAAAACACCTTTTTTAGAAACGATTTACCATCTTAGAACCATAGAGCAAATTATTTTGTATAATAAAGTAATAGCTATTTCTGAAAAGGAAGAAACAGAAACGATTCAGTTTCTGGAAACTGAATATGAAAAAGAGATTTTAGAATATCCCGGAACAGCGCCAAAATTTAATCCACAAGCGGCCTTATGGGGAGCTAAAACAATATATATATCGGCACAATTGCTATTAAATCGAGAACATAAAATAAGTGATCTTGAAGTGCTTTTATCAGATTATAAAGGAAAGCAAAATGCCTCGGCAATTCTTTCTGCAGATTTGTGTCTTCGTTTTTTACCTCAAATTATAGCTGAAATGAAAAGAGTAGATCCTGAAGATTTGGTTGTTCCAATTTTGGAGAAGCATATTTCAAGATTTCATTATTCAGCAATTGGATCTGATATCGAAATCGAAAATATAGATTATGAAAATATTGCCAAAAATGATTGTTTGCTGCAGCTTTACATTGATCGTATTGTACATAGGAAAGCAATAAAATTTGCTCAGTCAGATTTCATTAAAAAACAATTAGAAATAGGATTTGGAGACTACCAAAAACTATTTTGGACACAACTTTAAAATAAACGAATTAATAAAAATAGAAGTAAAATAATGAATGCTACAGCTAAATTAAATGCCGTTTTAAAACATATAAAAGAAACTTTTGTTGGAAAAAATGAAATTATAGACCTTTTAGGAATTGGATTATTGGCTAGAGAAAATGCTTTTTTGTTAGGACCTCCAGGAACTGCAAAAAGTGCTATTGTCAGATCTTTATCGAAAGGTATTGAAGGCGATAAAAACTTCGAATATCTTTTAACTCGTTTTACAGAACCCAATGAGATTTTTGGCCCTTTTGATATTCGAAAACTAAAAGAAGGTGAATTAGTAACAAATACAGATGGGATGATGCCAGAAGCTTCAATGGTTTTTCTAGATGAGATTTTTAACGCCAATTCTGCTATTTTGAATAGTTTACTAATGGCGCTCAATGAGAAAATATTTCGTCGTGGTAAAGAAACTAAAAAATTACCCGCTCTTATGTTTGTTGGAGCAAGTAACGTTTTGCCTGAAGATGAAGCATTAAACGCTTTGCTAGATCGTTTCTTAATTCGTATTAATTGTGATTATGTAGAACCAGACTTATTGCACGAAGTTTTATTGGCTGGATGGAGATTAGAAGGCTCTGAAGTAAGAGAAAATCCAACAATTTCGGCTGATGAAGTCCGTGAATTACAGATACTTTGCCGTAAAGTAGATTTAACAGCAATTCGAAAAGAATATGTTGATATTATCCACAGTCTTCGAAATACAGGAATTAAAGTGTCTGACAGACGTGCTGTAAAGCTTCAAAACCTTATAGCTGCAAGTGCCTTAATGTGTGGTCGAAATGAAGCAATTGTTTCTGATTTTTGGGTGCTGAAATATATTTGGGATAACGAAGAACAAATCGAAATTTTAGAAGGAATTATTAATAAGATTATCGAAAAAGATAATTCTGCCTCAGCACATCCGCAGGCATTATACAATAAAACGCCAGATGCCGAAAGCGTAATGAAAGAAGTTAATTATCTAACAGAGAAATGGCAAGATGAAAACCTTTCTTTTGAAGAGCAAAACGTAATTAAAGATAAGCTGAGATATATTCAGACACGTTGTGATTGGATTAAAGATGTAGAGCAAAAAAAGTATATCCAGAATCATATAGAATCTTTGTGGCAGAAAATTCTACAAACTATTTAAAATGTATTTTTTAGAAATAAATAAAGAGCATAAGGAATTTTTAGGAGCAATAAGACATTGGGAGAATTTAAAAGTTGCTTTTGAGTCGGATGTGATTTGGGTTAAAGATTTTTCTTTTGCACAGATTAGTTCACCGGAAATGCTACAAATTCCGTACACAAAATTATATGAGCTAAAAGAAAATTTACTTTTTGAAAAAGATAAACTTCTGCCTCTAAAAAAGCTTCCTTCGGGATTATTATGGACACCAATTTTAAGGGCTTTACCTATTTTGCTGCCAAAGTTTAATCATAACTTTTTTGGCATTAATCAAAAAGTTAAGATGACTTTGAAACCTTCAGAAAATACCAGAGAAGCATATGCCTTATTGGTGGATTGTGAAGAATTGAAAACATATATCGAATCTGCTCCAAAATATAGATTGGAACCTTTACGCTGGATTGTTTTTGATAAAAAAGCATTGATTATCGGAACTCCTTTATTGCCATTAAAAGGCGATACATATTGGTTTGAAAATAATTTTCTAATGCCCTCTGGATATGATTTCGAATGGAATGCTTTAACTAAAATAATGCAGAAAAAATTAAACCCGACAGAAGAAAATATTGTGCTTTGGAACACAGACAATACTTATTTTAATATACCAATTATAAACTTTAAACCGCTTTCTATAAGCTCATTTCGCTTAACTTTTTCATAAATAAAATGGAACTAGAAAAATACGTTCAATCTTTTGAAGATTATTTTTGGGAATTTGATAGTCGGCTTTCTTCTGATAATGGAAGTGAGGTCATATCAATTCCGAACACATTTACCATTGCTTACGAAGAATTTATTTTTGAAATTTTAGAGTTTTTATCTGATGATGGTTTTCCGCCATTTGGCTCGCTTTTACTTGCTATAATAGGAACAAATCAAGAAAATGAAGGTTCTATTTATGTGATAAGCCTTAAAGCGGAAGAGAAGATTAAATTAAACAAAGCTTCGTATGCTAATCCTGAGGGTGAGTTCTTCAGAGTTGGTGCAGTGATAGACTTTTTAAAAATATTATCGTCTCTACCAGAAGAATATAAAAGAGGCGAAAAACGTTTAGAGCTTTTTCAGACAATTTTTCATGATTGCCATAAAAGAGTTTCGTCAGAAAAGGCAAAAAAAATACTTGATGAATATCGTGAGAAGAAAAAAAATGGAATAAAATTTCAAGACAAACAGCCTTTTAATCTGGGTAATTTTATTAAAGATTTTAGAACAATCGCACTTTTAAAAGCAAAGTTTCCAACGGTTCAGTCGATTTTAGATGCTATGGCAAATTTACCGCAACAGGATTTAAATGATAAGTTGGAAGATGAAATTTTAGAAGAAAAAAAACTATCTGAGAATGTAACCGATTTTGTAGATCAGCTAATTGAAGATGATAGGACATTTCAAGTTGGAAGTTTGATAAAACGTTTATGGTCTGGTTTAAATATTCCGTTACATCATAATCATCCTAGCCAACAGCCTTTAGGAGGCATTTCAGACTTGACTAATAAAGGAGATTTTGATAAACTGGTCATCTCTGAATTTGCTCATGATGACGATGTTTTTATGTCCAGAATTGCAAATAATGAAGCTTTATATATACAAAGAGAAGTTCCGCCAGAAGCAGATAAATTTCAGCGTATTTTGTTGATTGACGTTTCTCTTAAAAACTGGGGAAATCCTAAAATTTTGTCTTTTGCTTCAGCAATTGCGATTGCAAGACATCCTAAGACCGATATTGAGTGTAAAGTTTTTGCCGTTGGAGATTCATTCAAAGAAATTTCATTGGATAATATCAATGAAATAATTTATTCTTTAGGCGAACTTAATGGAAAACTAGAATGCTCAAAAGGACTTGATGCCTTTTTTAAAGAAAATAAAATTGAAAGCAAAAATCAGGAAGTGTTTCTTTTTTCTTCAGAAGAAAGTTTAAAACTCGCTCCTATGCAAAAAGCGCTAAGTGATTATTTTTCTGAGATTAAGTATGTTTTTGAAATGGAATTGGAAAGCATTAAAATCTTCAAAAACCATAATAAAGGCAGGAAAATGTTACAGCATATTATTATGCCGTTAGATGAATTGTGGGTAAGAGACCACACAAAAAAGTATGCCGTAAAAGACCTTTCAGAAAATACAATTCCATTATTTTATCCTGTAGAAAGAACTTATCAAAACATATTTTCTTATGAGAATGAGAGTTTTGTTTACATGAATAATAGTCTGTTTAAGTTTGGTGATGAAAAATTTGAAAAAGGTTTTGTAAAAATAGCTTCGAATCTTCCTTTTAAAAATGGAAATTTTGCGATGAAAGTAAATAGCGAAGGAGAAAGAATCTTGTTGTATAATTATTTTAATTTCAGGCAATATGTTAGCACAATTAATCTGAATACTTATGAACTAAAAAACAGTGGAGATTTTGCTAGTGAAATAAATGCAGGAAATGTAAAAGTATTTGAACATGAAAACGAATTCTATTTTACAGATAATATTAATTTTTGGCTTATTGATGATGATTTTAAGGCAAACAAACTTGATGGAGTTGATATAAAAAAAGTTTATGATAATTATTTTCAAAAAAGATCTGTGTTTGTAAATCTTTTTAAAAGTTCAAAAATAAAATACAATATCATTAAAAAATTAGATGCTGCAGTAATTGAAGAAGGAAATTTAAAAATAAACGATTATTACATTTCAAACTTGTTATTTCAGAAATACAGAAACTTTATGAGAAAACCTTCTGAAGTTTTTTTTGAAGAAAGAGTGAATTTGATTCTCAAAAACAAAGGAACATCAGCTGTTAATTTATTTAAAACGCTAAAACAATTTACCGATAAAAGTCCGCTGGAAATTAAAGAAATTATAGACTACGATTTTAGTGTCATTCTTAGTAACGTAAATCGAGATGAAGCAGAAAAGTTAAAGAAAGAAATAGAAAAAAACGGTGATGTTTGTTACATAGAAACACAATATTTAATCACTGCAGACGGAAGTAAAATAACGAATCAAAATGGAATTCTGATTTTTGAAAGCAGCAATAAGCAGATAGAAACGTTTTATATTCCTTTTGTAATTAATATTCCAACTGCCATGGCATCAAAGACAGAGTTTACAGGAAACAACTATTTTATTTCGAAAGAATACCAGCAAATGAGTATGGATACCGAGGTTTTTAGGGAAAAGTATCTTAATTCTTTTATTCAGAATATATTAAACCATGGAGCTTAAATTAAAGATAAATTCGAAAAATATATTTCCAAAGGAAGGCATTTTTATTAAAAGTGCCTCTGTGGAAATATGGCTTAAAGAAATTCAAAAAATGGGCCTAGCACTTGATAGTATCAAGGTTTTTCCCATTCCTTCTTCAAAAGCGAATGAATTATTTGGTTGCTTGGTTTTCAATAAAAATAAAATCAGTTTAACAGATATTGATAAAAATAACTGTTGCCAATTAGTAGAAAATAAACTTTTTATTCCTGAATATACGACAATCGAGCCTCAGTTAACAAAAGAAGAATGGACTAAATTGTTCTCTGAATGTTATCATTTTCTGCATCCTGACATTGGTTTGGTAGAATTGGATGAAGAGGTTAATTGGAATGATCTCGTTGAGGTTTCGGAAGAAAGAAGCATTAATATTCTAGAGCCATCCAAAACAGTTTCAATTCCTCAATTTATTTCTTCTTTCCGTTTAGAAGTTGATGCAGAAAAGATTTTGGAAAACATTGAAAATCCCTATTCAGAAGAGGAAATGATTGAAAATTTGCCATTCAATATCCAAAAATTATTGAATGGAAATCAGAAGGAAATGGACAAGTTTTTGGCCTTTTTAGAAAAAAAACCTGAAGTAGCTTTAAAAATGGCAATTCCGTTAGATACACTTGGAACAGGAAGAGGAGGAGCTTATGGGAAATTTTATTTTGGTTCGAATGGTGGTTCTTTTGGACAAGGAATCGGAGGCATAATTGGAAATCTGAGTTCTTCGGCTTCAGGAGTATTAAGATGGATTTTTGTTTTGATTTTTGTATCTGTAATTAGAGGCTGTAGCTTTAACAGTAATAGTTTTGGTGATTATCCATTTTTTACTGTTCTAATAATTCTATTTGTCGTTGTTTTTATTGTTGCACTTGCATTACAAGGATCTTCTTCACGCTCAATTTCACGCTCTGGAAGTTCTGCTTTGCTTGATTCGCAACGTTTTAATACATTGCAAGATCGATATGAAAAACTAGCAGAAAAATATATAGAGCAGAAAGAATACTCCAAAGCGGCTCATATTTATATAAAGCTGCTTAAGAATTATAATAAAGCAGCAGGAGTTCTTGAAAATGGAGAAATGTATAATGAAGCTGCTGCAATTTATTTAAAGTACCTTAATAATAAAGCAAAGGCTGCGGAATGTTATGAAAAAGGACATGCATACAGACAGGCAATTGAAATTTATAAAGAATTAAATCAAGATGAAAAAACTGGCGATTTGTATTTGATTCTAAAAGAAAAGAAAGAAGCAGATAAATATTTTCAGAAAGTGATTGACAGGTATAAAGCTAATTTTCAGTATGTAAAAGCTTCATTGATCTACAAAAATAAGATTGGAAATATTTCTGAAGCACAAGTGCTACTAAGAGAAGGCTGGCGAACCAATAAAGATGCTTACAATTGTTTGAATAATTATTTTAGTAACATAAAAACAACAGATGAGTTGGCAGAAACTATTTCGGAGGTTTATGGCAAAGATGTTTCAGAAACAAATTCAGAATCTTTTTTACAAGCAATAAAGCAAGAGTTTAAAAGAGATCAAAAGATGGAAGAATTGACAAAAAATATTGCCTACGAAATAGTAGCCAATAAAATTGATAAGAAACCGGAAATAGCTTTAGAGTTACTGCATTTTAACGAAAAAAATAGATCAATGCTTAAAGATGTCATGAAGTATAAAATTAAAGCTGGAAAGAAGGCTTAAATAAAAACGGCTGTCAATTGACAGCCGTTTTCGTTTGGTTATATTATTTTGATTTATTAATTGTTCCCGTAGATTTTTGCGTAAAGATCTTTGTAAATTTCTTTAATGATTTTACGCTTTAATTTTAAAGTAGGTGTTAGCTGTCCGCCGTCGATAGACCAAACATCTGGTGTAAGTTCAAAACGTTTTACTTGTTCCCAATGTCCAAACTTTTTGTTGATTCCTTCAACTTCTTCGTCGATACGTTTAATAACATCTGGATTTTCACTGATTTCTTTATCTGTACTTCCTAAAGTAATTTTATGGATTTTTGCCCATTCTTTTACAAATTCAAAGTTTGGCTGAATAAAAGCAGCTGGCATTTTTTCGCCTTCTCCAATAACCATAATCTGCTCAATAAAACGAGATTGTTTCATAGCATTTTCGATCATTTGTGGTGCAATATATTTACCTCCAGAAGTCTTAAACATTTCTTTCTTACGGTCAGTAATTTTTAAGAAACCTTCACTATCAATTTCTCCAATATCTCCTGTATGGAAATAACCATCTTGTAAAGCCTCAGACGTTTTTTCAGGATCATTGTAATAGCCTAGCATTACGTTTGGACCTTTTATTAAAATTTCACCGTCTTGAGCAATTTTAACTTCAAGATTACGAATTGGTTTTCCAACGGTTCCAATTTTAAAACCTTTATTTCTTTGATCGTTTACAGCAATTACGGGAGAAGTTTCAGTTAAACCGTAACCTTCCATAACCGGAATTTCTGCTGCAGCAAAAACTCTTGTTAAACGTGGTTGTAAAGCTGCACTTCCAGAAACCATTAAATCTAAATTTCCGCCCAAACCTTCTTTCCATTTGCTGAAAATCAATTTGCGGGCAATTTTTAATTGGAATTCATACCAAGCTCCATTTGCGCCGTATGGTTCATATTTTAAACCTAAATCAATTGCCCAGAAAAACAGTTTTTTCTTAATTCCTGTTAGTTCTGCACCTTTGGCATAAATTTTATCGTAAACTTTTTCTAAAAGCCTCGGAACAGCTGTAATTACAGTTGGACGAACTTCTTTTAAGTTATCACTGATTTTGTCAATAGATTCTCCAAAATAAACTGAAACACCGTAATATTGATAGATGTACAAAATCATTCTTTCAAAAATATGGCAAATAGGCAAGAAGCTTAAAGCCGTACTTTTTCCTGGATCAAACGGAATTCTTGGCGCACTGTCCAAAACGTTTGAAACAATATTTTTATGTGAAAGCATTACTCCTTTAGGTCTTCCGGTTGTTCCAGAAGTATAAATAATCGTTGCTAAATCGTCTGTTTTTATACTGTCTTTTCTAGCTTCAACTTCATTTTGATTGCTTTCATCTTCTCCAGCTAACAGCAAATCTGTCCAATGTTTACAGCCTGCAATTTCATTAAAAGAATATACTTCTTTTAATGTTGGAACATTAGCTTTAATTGCGTTTACTTTTTGTAAAACTTCTTCATCAGAAACGAAACAGTAAATACTGCCACTATGATTTAAAATATATTCATAATCTTCCTCAGCAATCGTTGGATAAATAGGAACATTTTGAGCACCAGTCTGTAAAATACCAATATCCATGATATTCCATTCGGTTCTATTGTTTGAAGTAATTAAAGCAATTTTATCATCTTTCTGAACGCCCATGCGCAATAATGCTCTCGAAACAGCATTTGCTTTTGCAATATATTCCTGGCTAGATGTTTTTTCCCAAGCTCCATTTTTTTTGGTTGCAAGAGCGACTGGAAGGTTGTAAGTTTCTTGTTGATAGTAGGGAAAATCAAAAAGGCGTGTGATTGGAACCATGTTTAAAATATTGAATTTTACTGCAAATTAAATAAAATTTGGGTATGATTTTTAATTTTATAAAATAAAATGGCAAATTTTATGGGTACTATTAAAATTCAACGAAAACGTTTTCTTTTTAATAGTAAATTTTGCAAAAAAGAGAGAAAAATTTATTTACTATATGGTTTTTTCATATCATTATAATCTTCGTAATCTTTCATACGCTCGCCCATAATGAACATTTTCTTTTTGTTGAAGTGAATAGAAAATTGAGTGTAATTCCAATCTTCTTTATTTTTATCTCTATACCAAAAAGTGTAGGTGGCACTATTAAATCCTTCTTTAAAAGTAGGAACGCCTTCTTCTGTGCATTCGATACCCCAAACAATATTTTCTTTTGTTAAATCTTCAAATTGAAAAACACCGCTTCCGTCTTCATTTAATTGTACAATAGGTTCTTTTTTGCCTTCAGAAAAAAATGTTCCAACAACAGGATATCCGATTGTAGTGGTAATATAATGATCATGAACTTTATACGTAATCTGATCGACTTTGATTTGAGAATAAGTTTGAAAAACAGTTAAAAAGAAACTGCTGAAGAGAAGTAATTTTAAAAATTTCATTCTATGTAGGTTTAATGTTTTTGGGATTGAAAAATCTAATAGCCGATTTTTGGTTTGGCGAATATAAATTAAATTTTCAATAGAATCGAACGTTAAAAATACAAGAATGAAATTTTTAGTTTTTAATGATTTTTGGTAAGTTTTTACTCCGTAGAAAACTGATTTTCTAGTAATTTTTCTTTAAAATCAGATCTAAAAGTATAAGCAAAAGTCACCATCAAAGCGCGAGTATCAGATTTAGAAGTTCTGTAGTTTCTAAATAATAAAGTATTGTTTTTATAACCACTTTCTAAGGTGTTAAACATATCGGTAACGACTAATCCCAATCGGGCATTTCCTTTTCCTAATTTTTGCTGAAAACCCATATCTATATTATAAATCGGAATTCGTTTTCCTTGCGGAGTGGCAACGGCAGAATTGTAATTTCCAATAATTTGAAGTTTTCCGCCTTTCCAAGGAAGAAAATTATTGATGATTTTTCCGTACCAGCTAAAAGCATTGTTGGTAACATCTTCTACACCTTCTAAATTGCCCACATCAATATTTTGCTGAAAAGCAGTAAGGCTAATATTCGCATCATAGAATGAAATTGGTTTTAATGTGAAAATAGTTTCAAGTCCGTAAGTTATCATGCTGCCAATGTTTTGTGGTTGCAATAAAACAGCTCCATTTTCCTGAAGTATAGAATATTGTCTAATCGTATTGTTGGCATTTCTATAAAATGCATTTCCAGAAAGAGAATATTTATCCCAATCTTTATTATAGCTTAATTCGGCAATATGAATAATTTCTGGTTTCAAATACGGATTTCCACCATGAGGATTCAAAGCGTCTGTAATATCCACAAACGGATTTAAATCATCTAAATCTGGACGGTTAATACGTTTGCTGTAACCTAATTTTACAGATTCGTCAGATTGCAGATTCAGTTGTATCGATGCAGACGGAAAAAGTTTTAAATAATTATTTGAAAAGTTATCGCTTCCATTTTCTGTTTTTCCATTATTTGAAACTTGTTCTGCGCGAAGTCCTATATTGTATTTCCATTTCTGGTTTTCTTTAGAACCCGAATAGGAATTCCAAAGTCCGTAAAGAGCATTTATTTGTTCGTTAAAGTCAAAAATATTGCTTGTTAGTGGATTTACAACATATTCATTATTGATAAAATCGGCACTTTGAAAATCAGAATTAAAGAATCTGAAAGTTCCTTTGTATCCCGTTTCAATCATCGATTTTTCTGAAATTGGAAAAGCATAATTTAAAATAGCGTTAGAAATGTTTTCTTTAGAATAGTTATGCGTTCGCTGTAAAAACGGATCGCCAATTACAGTTTCATTTTCATCGTATTGATTGGTGTCAATATCGGTATTTTCTCTTCCAAAATTGAATGAAGTTGTAATGCTTGCATTTAAGCTTTTTCGATCATCTGCAAATTTTCTGTCATAATTGAAAGCCATTTCTGCCGCTTTAGCTTTCTGTATTTCCATAGAATGACGTTGATTTCCAGAAAAAAACTGATTTGAATTATTAAAAATATCTGTTTTTAATGTTTCATCATTGTCTTTATTTTCAAGGTTTCCAAGTGCTTCAAATGAAAATGTGTTTTTTTCATTTGGAGAAAAATCAACATTAAATTTTAAATTCTGCAAGCCTTCCGTTCTCTGATCATGCCTTTTTTGATTGATAAAATGTTCATCATCAATAAAATAATTTGTTCTTTCACCTTTTATGCTTTTAGTTCTTCCTGCAAAACGATTATCGTAAGCAATTCCTAAATTCCATTTGTCAGTTTTATTGTTTAAAAGAACCGAACTGTTCATTCTTCCTTTTGCTCCAAAACCAGCGCCAAGAACCGCAGAACCATTCAATCCGTTTAAATTATTTTTTTTGAGTTTAATATTTATAATTCCGCTTTCTGCATTAGCATCGTATTTTGCTGTCGGACTTGTGATAATTTCAATACTTTCAATACTGCTCGCTGGAATTTGATTCATATCGGTAATAGCAGAATTTTTTCCGTTAATTAAAATCAAAGGCGTTTTCCCTCTTAGTGAAATAGCATCGTCAGCATCTACAGCAACAGTTGGAATGTTTTTTAGCATATCAATTGCTGTTCCGCCAGATTGTGAAATATTCGATACGGTATTAAAAACAAAACCTTCTGCAGTTTTTTGAATTTGTTTTTTCTGAGAATTTACAACGACCGTGTTTAAAAGATTAGCATCTTCCTGTAAAGTTATATTTCCAAGCGAAATTGAATTTCCACTATATTTTACTTTTTGAGTGAATGTCTTAAAACCAATTAATCTTAGTTTTAAAATATAATCTGAGGGATTGATGTTTTCGAGAATAAATTTTCCTGTAGCATCCGTAACGGCGTATGCAATCGTTTTGGTTGTATCGCTAACTGGTTTTAAAACAACATCAACAAATTCGATAGGAGTTTTTCCATCCGAAACGGTTCCGTTTATCGAATTTTTTTTCTGACTAAACGAGTTCTGACTAAAGGCAAATAATAAAATTGCTGCGACTAAATTTTGTTTCCATTTTTCCATGTCACAAAGTTATTTTTCGAATGAAATAAAGCCGAATAAAGCGCCTTAAGATATTATTAAATTAGACTTAGGGCTTATTAATGGTTTCCTTTGAATAGAATTAAGTTGTGTAAAAAGGGGATTTTTCCCCTCTCAAAAACGGGAAATTTCATAGCATAATTAAAAAGCCTAAATCTTACTTTTATCCCAGTCATAATGCGGAAGCCGAAAAGCAAAAGAGTAGGCTTTATATAAATTAGAATATTATGGAAACTGCTTTTTTCTTAGCGATGGGATGGTGCGGTACAAAGTACCCAGGCTGGTGGCGCGAATTATTAAAAAAACATCCAATTCCAGAACCAGAGCCTTGGTGGATTATTTCGACAATTGGTTTAGGCTTAATTGCTGGATTAGCCGGCGGAACAATTTTTAGTATTATAGTTAGAGAAAGTCAATATTTCTCTGGACAAACAGCAATCGCTTCAGGATTATTTGCTTTTGGAACTGCTAATATTGTAACAGGAATAGCATCAGCTTTTAAAGATTAAAATATGAAAATGCCCTGACGATGTGGGGATAGCGTCGAGGTGTTTTTTAGCCACGAATTACACGAATTTTCACGAATTATTTTTTTTGCCACAGATTAAAATGATTACAGTCTTGCTTTTTATTTGCACAAATAAAACAAAAGAAAATTCGCGAAAATTCGTGTAATTCGTGGCTATCAAAAAAAAACGCCCGATAAATTCGGGCGCTTCTTGTGAAAATATATTTCTTAGTTTTTCTCAATCCATTTTCTGGCATTAACAAAAGCTTCGTGCCAAGGCGTAACCTCGTCATTTCTGTCTTTTGGATAATGCGCCCAGTTCCATTGGAAAGTCGAACGCTCAATATGAGGCATCATAACCAAATGTCTTCCCGTTTTGTCACACATCATTGCGGTGTTGTAATCAGAACCGTTTGGATTTGCTGGATAACCTTCGTAAGCATATTTAGAAACAATGTTGTATTGATCTTCTGCATAAGGCAATTTGAATTTACCTTCTCCGTGAGAAACCCAAACTCCTAAAGTGCTTCCAGCCAATGTCGATAACATAACTGAATTATTCTCCTGAACTGTTACAGAAGTAAAGATACTTTCGTGTTTCTGGCTTTCGTTGTGGTGCATTTTTCCGTGAATTTCGTGCTCTGGATTAATAACTTCTAATTCCATAAACAACTGGCATCCGTTACAGATTCCAACAGAAAGTGTATCTTCTCTTTTGAAGAAATTATCTAAAGCTGTTTTTGCTTTTTCGTTGTACAAGAAAGCTCCAGCCCAACCTTTAGCCGAACCTAAAACGTCTGAGTTAGAGAATCCTCCAACTGCTCCAATGAATTGGATATCTTCAAGAGTTTCACGTCCAGAAATTAAATCCGTCATGTGAACGTCTTTTACGTCAAAACCTGCTAAGTACATAGCATTTGCCATTTCACGCTCAGAATTACTTCCTTTTTCACGGATAATAGCCGCTTTTGGTCTTGGTTTAGAGTTGTCGATTTCTGGTTTCCTTCCTGTAAAATGTGTTGGGAAAGTATAATTTAAAACCTGATTTTTATAGTTTTCAAAACGTGCCTGAGCTCTTCCGTTTTTAGATTGTTTTTGATCTAATAAATAAGAAGTTTCGAACCACACATCTCTGTATGTTGGAATATCCAATTTATAAGCTCCAAATTCCAAACTTGCTACGCTTTGAACTGTACCTAATTTGAAGAATTCGATATTGTTAGCTTTTAATTTAGCTTCAACTGCCGCGTCAGATTTAGCTTGGAATACGATTCCGATGTTTTCTGCGAAAAGGATTTTCAACAAGTCTTTTTCTGCGAAAGCGCTGAAATCAATTTTAGCTCCCAAATTTACATCAGCAAAACACAATTCTAATAAAGTTGTGATCAAACCACCGCTTCCGATATCGTGTCCTGCTAAGATTTGGCTTTCGCCGATTAATTCCTGAACGGTATTAAATGCATTTTTGAAGAAAGAAGCGTTTTTAATAGTAGAAGTTTCATTTCCGATTGTATTTCTGATTTGTGCAAAAGATGAACCTCCTAATTTGAAATCATCTTGAGACAAATTGATATAATAGATTGAATCTCCGTTTTTCTGTAAAACTGGTTCAACTACTTTTCTAATATCAGTACAGTTTCCAGCAGCTGAAATAATAACCGTTCCTGGCGCAATTACTTCGTCGTTTGGATATTTTTGTTTCATTGAAAGTGAATCTTTTCCTGTCGGAATATTGATTCCCAATTCAATTGCAAATTCTGAACAACCTTCAACTGCAGCGTATAAACGAGCGTCTTCACCTTCGTTTTTACAAGCCCACATCCAGTTTGCAGATAAAGAAACTCCTTTTAACTGATCTTTAATTGGAGCCCAAATAAGGTTTGATAACGATTCTGCAATTGCATTTCTAGATCCTGCAACTGGATCAATCAAAGCAGCGATAGGAGCATGACCAATAGAAGTTGCAATACCTTCTTTTCCTAAATAATCCAAAGCCATAACTCCAACATTATTTAAAGGCAATTGTAACGGACCTGCATTTTGCTGTTTAGCTACTTTTCCTCCAACGCAACGGTCCACTTTGTTCGTTAACCAGTCTTTTGAAGCAACAGCTTCTAAACGTAAAACGTCTTTTAAATATGATTCGAAATCTCCTGCGTTGTAAGCAACGTCAGCATATTTTCTGTCAACTGTATTGTCAGTCATAACCGTTTTTGGAGAACTTCCGAAGAAATCTTCTAAAGCATAATCCATCGGTTTTGAACCGTTTGTTTTAGATTCGAATGTAAAACGGTGATCTCCCGTTACATCTCCAACCTCGTACATTGGAGAACGCTCTCTGTCAGCAATTCTTTGTAAAGTATCGATATCTTTTTGACCAATAACCAATCCCATTCTTTCTTGAGATTCGTTACCGATAATTTCTTTTGCAGAAAGTGTTGGATCTCCAACAGGCAATTTATCTAAATCGATCAAACCACCAGTTTCTTCTACCAATTCAGAAAGACAGTTTAAGTGTCCGCCCGCACCGTGATCGTGAATAGAAACAATTGGATTATTGTCGCTTTCTACTAAACCACGAATCGCATTTGCAGCACGTTTTTGCATTTCTGGGTTTGAACGCTGAATCGCATTCAACTCAATTCCTGAACCGAAAGCTCCTGTATCTGCAGAAGAAACCGCAGCACCACCCATTCCGATTCTATAGTTTTCACCTCCAAGAATTACAATTTTATCGCCTTCTTTTGGTTTGTGTTTGATAGATTGATCTAATTTTCCATAACCAATTCCACCCGCTTGCATGATTACTTTATCGTAACCAATTTTTCTGTTTTCTTCTTCGTGTTCGAAAGTTAAAACAGAACCGGTAATAAGCGGTTGACCAAATTTATTTCCGAAATCAGAAGCTCCATTTGAAGCTTTGATCAAGATATCCATTGGCGTTTGGTACAACCATTTTCTTTCTTCAACTGCATTTTCCCATTTTCTGTCTTCTTTCAAACGAGAGTAAGAAGTCATGTAAACAGCAGTTCCGGCTAATGGCAATGATCCTTGACCTCCAGCTAAACGGTCACGAATTTCTCCTCCAGATCCTGTTGCAGCTCCGTTGAAAGGCTCAACTGTTGTTGGGAAATTATGTGTTTCTGCTTTTAATGAGATTACAGAATCAAATTCTTTTATTTCGTAGAAATCAGGTTTGTCTGCCGATTTTGGTGCAAATTGCTGCACTTTTGGTCCCTTTACAAAAGCAACGTTGTCTTTGTAAGCAGAAACAATATCGTTAGGATTTTCCTGAGATGTTTTTTTGATTAATTTGAAAAGAGAAGTTTCTTTTTCTTCTCCGTCGATCACAAATGTTCCGTTGAAAATTTTGTGACGGCAATGCTCTGAGTTTGCCTGAGAAAAAGCAAAAATCTCTGAGTCTGTTAATTTTCTTCCTAGTTTAGTCGAAAGATTGTTTAAGTAATCAACTTCTTCTTCGCTTAAAGCTAAACCTTCCACTTTGTTATAAGCAGCGATATCATCAATTTCTAAAATTGGTTCCGGCTGAATGTTGATTGTGTAGATTTCTTGGTCTAATCCATTAAATTTTTGAGAAAGCATTGGGTCAAAATCATTGAAATCTTCCGTTGCAGGATGAAATTCCTCGATTCTGATAATACCTGAAATTCCCATGTTTTGAGTAATTTCTACGGCATTGGTACTCCAAGGTGTAATCATAGTTGCACGCGGACCAACAAAAAAATCCGTCAAAGCGGATTTCTCGATCTTATGTGCGTCGGCAAAAAGCCAGTTTAATTTTGAAATGTCTTGAGCTGAAATTTCGTTTTCCGTTTGTACGGCAAAAACAGTTTTGCTTTGGTTTTCAAAGAAATGGATCATTTTGTGTGTTTGTTGTATTGAGGTGCAAATTTAGTCAATTCAAACCAAAAAAAAAAGCAACGAACAACGCCTTTTTAATTATTTATTTTTACTCTATTTTACCCTGAAAATGCAATTTTTTTGCTTCTGATTATGCTCGAAATTTAACATTTTTTGACATTCAATTTTTTCTTGTAAACGTCTGTTGTTTTTCAAATTTTAATCAAAAATGTATCACGTGAAGAAGAAGGGATTCTTAAAATTTAATTACAAATTTTTCTAAAGGAAATCCGAGAAATTTGCAGAAAGAGGAAAATTTTATTTGCCGCGAAGGCGCGAAGTCGCAAAGATTTTTTGTCAAAAACGGAATGATTTCCGTCATTTTATGTCATTTCGACGAAGGAGAAATCTTCACGAGAAACTCTACAAAAATTAGAGATATTCTGTACGGAGCTACTTGCGAAGATTTCTCCTTCGTCGAAATGACAAACTTTGTGGAATACTTTGTTAAAAAAAACTTTGTGACTTAGCGCCTTCGCGGCAAATAAAATTTACTTCGGGAAATCCTGACTCTGATAAGCGCCCAAATCTGGCGGAGAAGTTCTAGTAATTCCCAAAATATCAGTTGGAATTATAAATGCCTGATTCCCTTTCGCGAAAGCGGCAGAAGTTTTATCAATATTGAATTTATTCTGAGAAACATTATAAAACTTTGGATTTTCGTTTAGAATGATATTGTTATAATGTTCGGTATCGGTTTTAAATTGATAAAGTGGATTTGTTGTGCTTCCAAATTTTAATAAACAATTATTTAATTGGTAGACAAACGGAGAAGCCGTGTTTTTACTTAAATTGAATTCATTGAAATTTGAACCATAAATAATACAATTGTTAAAAGTTGCTTGTGTTAAGGCGTTTGATTCTGGAGAAGCTCCGCTTAAACTATTACTTATGTTAACAGCAAAGTGAGAAGGATTAGACCAATTATTATTGAAAGTACAATGCGTGAATTTATAATTTCCGCCATAAACGCAAGACAAACTTGCTAAACCAGCATAATTAATCACAATGTTTTCGCCGACAATTTGAGCGTTTTGAGCCAAAATCCCATATTCAGCGCAATTGTAAATCTGTGAGTTTTGAATTGTAATGGTATTGAAAGGATTTTTAAAATCTAATCCGATAACAGCATTTTTTAAAGTCAAATGATTGATGGAGTGATTGGTACTTCCGTTTGCAAAAAGAACCGATTTCCATTGTCCCGGAATATCCGAGTAAAGTGATTCCAGACGATCGCCTTCAAAAATAACTTCGTTTTCGAGTTTATCTGTTGTTGAGGTTGTTCCGTTAATTTTTAATGAAGCATTATTTGCTATATACAAACCTGAATTAGCATGAAAATGAACTCTTGAGCCAGCTTCAAAAGTTACAGTTTTGTTTTCTGGAACACCTGCGTAACCATAAATTACGTACGGTTTTTGTTTGGTAAAAATAAGTTCATTTCTGTTTTCTGGATCATTTTCGCTGAGATAAAATCCGTCAACATCTTTGCCTTCGATGTTTATTTTTTCTTTTGTTCCGTCTGGATTTTGATTTGGATATAAAAAAACAGCATCTTGAATTAAAGTTACCAAAGCCACTTCCTGAAGATTAGCGCCGCTGTCAAACTGAATTTCATCGGTATATAAAAAATCTGTCGGATTGGCGTCTGTAATATCGGCTGTGGTCTCTATAAAAATGTAAAGACTGTCTTTTGCTAAAAGCGTAACATTATTAAAGATCTTTCCGTTGTTGCCAGTCATTCCGTCAACCGTCATACGGTATTTAGAATTTAAACCTTTTTTAAGCTGTACAACTGGAATCGAAATATCATTTTTACTTCGATTATACACTTTTAATTGGTAAGTACTTGATCCAATATTTTTAAAAACAGTATCCAAATAAACCGTGTCTTTTGAAAACTTCAAATCTCCAGTACTCGCAACAGTGTCAAAGTCCGTTCTACAAGAACTAAAAGCTAGAATTAAACCCAGAACAAAGATTGCAAAGTATTGACGCATTATTTTTTCTTTTTTTTGCCACGAATTACGCGAATTTTCACAAATTAATTGAGTTAAAATTCTTGGAAATTTGTGAAATTCGTAGCTATATATTTTTTAATCTTTTAAATCTGTGGCAAAAATAATCAGCCAAGATTTATGTTTATTGTTTTTGTAAAAATAGCAAAAAACTGACAAGTTTATAATTGATTTTTAATTTTAGAATCCGTTTTTTCGCTTTTGTATCTTATCTTTCTTTAATTTTACGATTTTAAAGATTATTTTAATGAATTATACAAAAGAGCAAATTTTGGCGCGTTGCAATGAGTTTTCTAAAAACACATTAATGGAAACGCTGAAAATTGAATATATCGACGCCGGAGAAGATTTTTTAACTGCAAAAATGCCTGTAAATCCAAGCGTTCACCAGCCAATGGGATTATTGCACGGCGGCGCTTCTGTAGCTTTAGCAGAAAGTGTTGGGAGTGCGGCTTCCTTCTTTTTTATCAATCCGAAAGAGCAGGAGGTAAGAGGAATCGAAATTTCAGCAAATCATCTAAAAAGTATTCGTGAAGGTTATGTTTTTGGCACAGCCAGAATTATTCACAAAGGAAGAAGTCTGCATTTATGGGAAATTAAGATTACCGATGAAGAAGGTAATTTGGTTTCGCTTTGCAAATTGACGAATATGGTTTTGGAAAGAAAGAAAATTTAAAATATATTATAAACTAACTTTTTCAAGTTTAATGACGCAAAATTACAAAGCTCCAGTTACTTCGACTTTCAAAAGGATGACCACAAAAGCGATTCTTTCTGTTTTGTTTTTCTTTTTTGTTTATATTTTTCTAATTCTTTGCGGAGTAGGTATTACAGCTTTGGCAGCTATTGGCGGTATTATGATTATCGCTGCCAAACCAACATTTATAACTGTTATGCTTGGTGCTGGGCTTTTGTGCATGGGAATTCTTGTTTTGATTTTTCTCTTTAAGTTTATGTTTGTAAAACATAAGATCGATCGCTCTCATTTAATTGAAATTACCCGTGAAGACGAACCCAAATTGTTTGCTTTTATTGATGAAATTGTAAATGTTGTAGAAACTGATTTTCCCAAAAAAGTGTATTTGTCTTCAGATGTTAATGCCTGTGTTTTTTACGATTCGACTTTTTGGAGTATGTTTTTGCCAATTAAGAAAAATCTTCAGATAGGAGTTGGTCTTGTCAATTCTGTTTCAGAAATTGAACTTAAAGCTATTCTTGCACACGAATTTGGACATTTTTCACAAAAAAGCATGAAAGTGGGCAGTTATGTTTATAATGTGAATCAAATTATTCATAATATGCTTTATGATAATGATTCGTATAACTCGATAGCTCAAAGTTGGGGAAGTGTAAATGGATATTTTGCATTTTTTACTGCGCTTGCCGTTAAAATTGTTGCAGGTATTCAATGGATTTTACAGCAAGTTTATAATGTTGTAAACATTAGTTATCATGCATTATCGAGACAAATGGAGTTTCATGCAGATGCTGTTGCAGCTAGTGTTACTGGGTCAAAACCTTTAATTACTTCGTTATTAAGGCTAGATCTTGCAGATCATTCTTTTACTACCGTTTTAGAGTATTACGGAAAAAAAATCCCAGATTCGATAACAACGGAGAACCTCTATTCACAACAAGCATTTGTGATGAATTTTATTGCTGTAAATAGCAATTTAAAGGTAGAAAATGATTTACCTCAATTAACACCAGAATTTTTAAGCAGGTTTAATAAGTCTAAACTGGTAATTGAAAATAAATGGGGAACACATCCAAGTACTGAAGACAGAATTAAGGAGCTAGAAAGATTGAATTTGGATGTTATCAACGAAAATAATGCGTTAGCTATTGGGTTATTTAAAGATGGTGTTGCATTGCAAAACAAGTTTACAAACAAAGTGTTTTCTTCAATCTCATACGAGAATACTGTTGTTTTTCATAATAATGAAGAGTTTGTAAAAGAATACAAGAATGATTTTTTTGCTAATTCATTTGATGCTACTTATAACAAATATTACGATAGTAAAAATATTGAAGTTCTCGATTTGAATTCTTTAGCTGGAAAATTACCTCAAAAAAATCTTAAGGATTTGTTTAGTAATAATGCAGTTGATTTAATTTACAGTACAATTTCTTTGGAAAATGATATTAATACATTGAAGCAGATTGTAAGCGGAAATTTCAAAATAAAATCATTCTCTTATGATGGGCATAAGTTTTTTGCTAAAAATGCTCAAGAACTAGTAAATGAATTAGAGCTTGATTTAAAGAAAATCAAAGAAGAAATCATTGAAAATGACAAGCAAATCTATTTGTACTTTTTAGAATTGGCAAAAAATCAAAATAAAGATATTGAGCTAAATGAACTTTACAAAAAAATCTTCGAATTAGATAAAAGCTATGATTACAAAATAGATTTTTATGTGAAAATGATGCATGCTTCTGAGTTTATTTACAGAACATGTACAGTCGAAGTGATTAATGAGGGAATGAAACTTCTGAAAAAAGAAGAAGTGAAATTTAGAAAACAAATTGAAAAACTCTTAGATGATGCTGTTTATGAACCAGTGATAACTGTAGAAATAAGAGCTTCATTCAATAAATATTTATCTGAAGAATGGGTTTATTTTAATGGCAATCAATATCTGGAAGAAGTATTGCAATTATTAACAGAATCACTTATGAATTATCATTTTGTTATTTCAAGAACTTTCTTCCAAACAAAAAAAGAACTTTTAGATTACCAAGTTCAACTTTTAAAACATGAATAATTTTTTTTCAAAAACAAAACAACATTACAATAAAAATTTACCTTTTGTAATTTACTCAAAACCCAATGCTGAAAGTCTATACGGGCTTTTGCAGCAAAATAATAGTTTATATAAGATTACTGATTACACTGAAAAAGGATTTGTTTTTGCTTCATTTGATGAAAGGCAATTGATTCTTATTCCAGAAAATGAATCTGAAATTATAACGTCTGAAAAAGAAACTACATCATTTAATTCAATCGAAATTGATGATTTGAGTTTTGATCCCGAAGCTAAATTTCAATATGAATATTTAGTCGCTCAGGGAATTCAAGCAATTAAAAACGAGGAATTCAAAAAAGTAGTTTTGTCACGTAGTGAAGAAGTGCTTTTATCCGAATTTGATTTTATTGAAACTTTTCAGCATTTAGTTCAATTATATCCTGCAACATTCTGTTACTGCTTTTTTCATCCTAATGTCGGTTTTTGGATGGGAGCAACGCCGGAGAAACTTTTAAAAGCAAACGGAAATGTTTTTGAAACTATGGCTTTGGCAGGAACTCAGAAAGACAGTAATCAATCAGAAATTATTTGGCAGCAAAAAGAAAAAGACGAACAGCAGTTTGTAACCGATTTTATTGTAAAAAGACTTCGTGAGTTTGCTGCTTCAGTAGTCGTTTCTGAGCCGTATAGTTTGAAAGCTGGATCAATTTGGCATATTAAAACGGATATTTCAGGAGTTTTAAAAGAGAATTCTACTTTGGAAGAAGTGATCGATACGCTTCATCCAACGCCGGCTGTCTGTGGTTTGCCAAAGAAAAAAGCAAAAGCCTTTATTATAGAAAACGAAAAGTATGATCGTACTTTTTACAGCGGTTTCTTGGGTGAACTTAATAGCAGTTTTAATGAAGGCAAAGCTAGTTCTGATTTATTCGTAAATTTGCGAAGCATGCAAATCCTAGAAAACAAAGCTATTCTGTACATGGGATGTGGTATAACAAAAGAAAGTATCCCAGAAAAAGAATGGGAGGAAAGCGTCAACAAATCGATGACGATGAAAAGAGTATTGAAAATAGCTTAAAAATAGTTTAAAGTTTAAAGTTTCAGGTTTCACGTTCTACACGTAACTTGAAACTTTAAACCTGAAACAAAACAAACAAAAAACAAATGAAACTAGACATATTAGCCTTTGGTGCACATCCGGATGATGTAGAATTGGGTTGTGCGGGAACCATTTTAAAAGAGGTTTCTCTTGGGAAGAAAGTAGGAATCGTTGATTTAACACGCGGTGAATTAGGAACGCGTGGAACAGCTGAAACCAGAGATCAGGAAGCAAAAGATGCGGCGAAGATTTTAGGCGTTCTAGTGCGTGAAAATTTACGCATGCGTGATGGATTTTTTGTAAATGACGAAAAACATCAATTGGAGGTTATAAAAATGATCCGTAAATACAAACCAGAAATTGTATTGTGTAACGCAATCGATGACCGTCATATCGATCACGGAAAAGGAAGCAAATTAGTTTCTGATGCTTGTTTTCTTTCTGGTTTAATGAAAATCGAAACTTCGATTGATGGCAAGCCACAAGAAGCTTGGAGACCAAAAGTGGTTTATCATTATATTCAGTGGAAAAATATTACTCCAGATTTCGTTGTAGATATTACGGGATTCGAAGAAAAGAAAGTAGAAGCGATTTCGGCTTATAAAACACAATTTTATGATCCGAATTCGAAAGAACCTGCAACACCAATTACGAGTAAAAACTTCTTTGAAAGCTTAAATTATCGTGCGCAAGACCTAGGAAGACTAGTTGGGAAAGATTTTGCTGAAGGTTTTACAGTTGAAAGATGTTTGGCAGTCAACAGCTTAGAAGATTTGATATAATTTTTATGAAAATTTTTCATTTTTTTCTTTGTAGAACTCAACCTTTGTTCTATATTTGCACTCGCTAAGCAGAAAAATGGTGGTTGTAGCTCAGCTGGTTAGAGTAGCGGTTTGTGGTGCCGCGGGTCGCCGGTTCGAACCCGGTCAGCCACCCAGATTTAAAGCCTTGAAGAAATTCAAGGCTTTTTTGTTTTTATACTTAAACAAATTTCAAGACACAAAATCCCAAATTCCAATTTAAAATATAGCTTGCGGTTTCAACCGCGTTGACGATGTGGATATGCGTTTTGGTAACGTTACGTTCCAGAGGTTGAAACCGCTGGCTATGTTTTCATATATTGATTGACAATTTAGACGAAGACGAAAATAGATCAGTTTGTTATGTTTCTTTTTTATAAATAAAGGTTTCAATCTTGTAAGATTTGGAATTTAAAATATTGAAAATTAAAAAAGCACAACTGCTAAGTTGTGCTTTTTTTGGTGGTTATTATATTTGGTTTATGTATTATCGAATTTCTTCAAATGTAGTTCCTTGTTTAATATCGCCAGTTTTGTAACCTCTATTAAACCAATACATTCTTTGTTCAGATGATCCGTGCGTAAAAGAATCTGGAACTACATGTCCTTGCATTTTACTTTGAATAGCATCGTCTCCAACTGCATTTGCGGCACTTAAGGCTTCTTCGATATCGCCTGGATCTAAATTTTCCTGATTGTAATGTGCCCAAACTCCAGCATAAAAATCTGCTTGCAATTCTAAAGCGACTGATAATTTATTTGCTTCTGCTTCGCTTTTTCCTTGCTGATCTTGACGCATTTTTGCAGATGTTCCTAATAAAGTCTGAATATGATGTCCAATTTCATGAGCAATTACATAAGCAATGGCAAAATCGCCTCCTTTTGCTCCAAATTTGGTTTTTAATTCTTCAAAAAAAGCTAAATCCATATAAACTTTTCGGTCTCCAGGACAATAAAAAGGACCAGAAGCAGATGATGCACCGCCACAGGCAGTTTGTACAGAACCTTTAAAAAGAACTAATTTTGGTTTTTCGTAAGTCATGCCATGTTCAGCAAAAATTTTACTCCAGATGTCTTCATTATCTGCCAAAATAACTCTCACAAAATTCCCCATTTCTTCATCTTCTTTGCTTAAAGGTGCTGCTGCTTCGGTCTGTTGATTTTGTCCACCTTGCAGTTGCTCTAAAACAGGAGTAATCATTTGGGCATTTTCGCCTCCGAAAACATTTACTAAAAGGATAATGATACCAATTATTCCACCGCCGATTACGGCTTTTCCGCCAGATATACCTCTTCGGTCTTCTACATTATCACTTTGTCTTCTGCCTTGCCATTTCATATTGATTTGTTTTTAAACTGATTATCTAAAAGGATGTACGAATTTATAGATTTTTTATGATAAATTTCTCAATTGCAAGATTAATGTTTGGTATTTAGTCGTATTTGAAAGTTTTAAACTGAAAACTGCGACCGTGACTGAAAACTAAATATTATCCCAGCCATTTTGTTAATGCTTCTTCAACAATTCCTTTCATAATAGGTTTAGAAATATAATCGTCCATTCCGGCAGAAATACATTTGTTTCTTTCTTCTTTTTCTGTTCCAGCAGTCACTGCAATTATCGGTATGTCACGACCTTTAGGGCTATTTCTAATGGCTTTTGCGGTTTCGTAACCGTTCATAATTGGCATCTGAATATCCATAAAAATGATGGTCGGACTAATCTGTTCAAACTTTTGTATTGCCTCATATCCATTTTCGCATTCGTATATAAAAGCATTGTTATAGAGGTTTTTAATGATTGTTTTTAGAAGTAGCATATTTACTTTATTGTCTTCTACAATCAAAAATGTAATGGCATTGCCGTCGCGTTCTGCATTTTCGGAGTCTAATTCGATATTTAGACTTTTTAGTTCTGTGTTGTATTTATCGTTAATGCTTTGATTGCTTGTTTTTAAATTCAAATCAAAAAAGAATGTACTTCCTTCGTCTATTTTGCTTTCAAGCTGTAGTCGGCTTTCCATTAGAGCTAGCAATTGATTTGAAATGGTTAATCCTAAACCTGTTCCTCCAAATTTTCTCGTTGTAGAACTATCTTCTTGCGAAAAAGCTTTGAAAATTTTCTTTTGGTTTTTTTCGAGAATTCCAATTCCGGTATCAATTACAGCAAAACGAATCAGATGATAATTGTTTTTCTTTTTTTCTAGAACAGAAACATTTAATTTGATAGAACCTTCGGTTGTAAATTTTATAGCATTAGAAAGAAGATTAATCAGGATTTGTTTGATTCGGACAATATCGGTCCAGATGAATTTTGGAACATCAGTGTCAATGTTCAACTCCAAGCTCAGATTTTTTTGATTTGATTCGTAAACAATTAAGTCAAAAACCTGTGCCAAAACCTTATTGATATCGTAAAGATCAATAAAAAGTTCCAGTTTCCCTGCTTCAATTTTAGAGAAATCTAATATGTCATTCACAATTTCAAGCAGCGAATGCGCCGATTGATTTATCGTAGTCATATATTTTTCTTGAATTTCTTCCAGTTCCGTTTTCATTAATAAATGAGTGAAACCAATAATTCCGTTAAGAGGTGTTCTAATTTCGTGCGACATATTGGCTAAGAAATCAGATTTAGATTTGCTGGCTGCTTCTGCTAATTGTTTGGCTTTTATGGCATCTTCAATTTCCTTTTTATTGGTAATGTCGAAGTAAATTCCGCCAACAAATTCAATTTCGTCATCTCGTTTTATAACATCTCCAAATTCTTCAATCCAGATATATTCTCCGGTTTTTCTTTTAATTCGATAAACATTATGCAACGGCATTCCGTTCTGTAGATTATCAATTTGATTGTTGATTACTTCTTCTTTATCATCATGATGAATTAAAGAAAGAAATGATAGGTTGTTTTCTATAAATTCTGATTTTGAATATCCAGTTAAATTCAAAACTTCGTCATTTAGGAAAATTTTGGTAGAAAAAGCATCAAATTTAGATAGATAAACAGTTCCAGGGATATTGTTGGCTATTAATTTAAATTTCTCTTCACTTTCAAGTATTTTACTTTCGTTGCGATTTCTTTCTAAAGCAGAAGAAATATTATTGGCTAAAACCTGAAAAATATTGATTTCGTCTTCAGACCATTTTCTTTCATTAAAACAATCATCAAAACCTATGAAACCAGTAAAAAGATCATTTATGTAAAGAGGGAGAATTAAGATAGATTGAATTTCGTTATTGATTAAGAGGGTTTTAAAGAAACCTTCGCCAAGCTCTCTCGTTAAAGTGTTTACAATTTTCTTCTGTTGCGCAGCATCGTAAATCTCTTTCAAATTTTCTTCCGTCATATGGCGCAGAGGCGTAATCTGATGAGCGACACCTTCGCGAGACCATTTGTATTTTTGATAAACAGTATTATAGATCGGATCTTTTTCATAATAATACATATGATCTACTTTTGCAGCTCTTCCTATAATGTTATAGGTTTCCTGAAACATTTGTTCGGTAGTTTTGCTCAGTAAGAATTTTTCGGTACACAATGAAAGCGCCGATAAAAGATCGCTTTTGAATTCTAATTTTCTTTCAGCTTCTAATCGCATTTGCGAAGAAATGGCAAGTGAAATAACGTCTGAGATTGTTCTTGCATAATTGATGTCTTCATTGTCCCATTCTCGTTTTTTCTCCGTGCTTTCAAAACAAACAACTCCTGCCAATTGCCCTGTCAAGAAAATAGGGACATCTAGCATAGATTTGATGTTGTTTTGGGTAAAGTATAATTTTTGAAATTCTGACGTTTCTAATTTGTTGAAAACATCTGGTGCATTGATAATAGCTTTGTTGCTTAAGGTTTCAAAATAAATTGGATACGATTCTTTGTTTAAAATATTTTTATCGTTTAGATTTTGATTGTCAAGGCTATATAAGTTTTGACATGTGATTAAATCGCTGTCGTATTTCCAGAAACTTAAACGGTCTACACTACTTATTGTAGCTGCTTCTTTTAGAATTAAATCGATTACGGTATTTAGTTTGTCGTATTTGCTAAAATCGGTTGTAGATAGTTTTTTTGTCGAATTATTATAGGCTTCAATTTTTTTAAGACGTCTTTTTTTCTCTTTTTCTATGTTCTTTTTTTCGGTAATGTCTCTTGCTATTCCTGAGAAACCTGCAAATTGTCCAAATTCGTTTCTGCGAACAGTAACTTTTTGAGAAATCCACATTTCTTTTCCATTTTTCTTAAAAATCGGAATTTCTATAACTGGATTATTAGCTTCATTTATAACTAAATTGGAATAAAAATCTGCTGCACTTTTAACGTATTGTTCTCGAATAAAGCTAGAATAGTGTTTTTTAATAATTTCATTTTCTGAATAACCTAGAATTGAAATACCAAATTCATTTATAAAAGTAAAATTTCCATTAGCATCAAATTCAAAAATAATATCTGTTGCTGTCTGAATCAGATTTTTATATTGGTTTTGAACAATAATCTGCTCTGTAACGTCTTGACCAATGCTGATAATTAAATCCTCAGAGAATTTTTTGTCTTTCCATTGAATGTATTTGAACTCTCCATTTTTACATTTCAATTTACGAATGTAGATTTTGTCTTCTTGATCCTGTATAGAATTTAACTTTGCTGTAAATTCAGAGTCTTGAGTTAATTGCCAAAATTTCAATCCCATAACTTCTTCTGGCAAATAACCTAAAATATCGGTTATAGTTTCACTGCAAAATAAAATTTCTCCGTTCTGATTAGATGCTATGGTAAGTGAATTTCCTTTGTGTACGATTTCATTAGCAAATCTAAAATTGTCACGATTGTTTAATAAAACGGCATATTTTACTTGGTTAATAATGAAAATTAAAATACAGAAATTAATCAGTAAAATAGAAGATTTTATGGGAATGAGCTGAAAAGCTATTGTTAGAATTAGAAATGTAAAAACTAAACCAACAAAAAGCCAATAGATTTTTATTGGTTTGAGGATGTTGTAAGAAAAGAAAAAAGAAATTAAAAAAACAATTATCGGAACAACATCATTGCGAAGTATGATAATATTTGAGCCTACATAGCTCATGTAAATGAAAAAACAAAAAATAAAGATTTGCTGAATTTTGTCTCGTAGCCATTTTATTTTATCGGTAACAGCATAAATAAGCAAAACGCCAACGCCAATTGAAACATTTAAAATTAAAAGACTTTTAGGCCTAATTTTGAAAATTTCATTGATAATTTCGATTACAATTACTGCAATTCCAAAGAATAATATATAAAGTTGATATTCTTTGCTAACAGTATCTTGTTCTTTCTTTTTTTCAATAAAATATCCAATTTTTGCTTTAATTCTAAAAAACTGATAAATAAGTAATGCAAGAAAGGCAAAAAGAGATAATCCTAAAATAATAAGCTTAGGATTATTATAGAATATAATGTCTGCAGTGATTAGTTTCCAACTTGCCATAATAGCGTCTAAGGTATTTCCAATACTGGAAATTCCTGAAATTACCGAATTGAAAAAACTACAGTCCACGGCCATAGAATTTGGGGTAGTTGGTTTACTAAAAAGCCTTTGAAAAATCTTAAAAAGAGTTGGTTAGTCTCTTCGAAAATGAGATTTTTCGATTTTAATCTACATTTGAATTTCCAATTGAATCAATTGAATCTTCTTGTTTAATTCCAAATATCGCATAATATGTTGCATAAATCATTGAAGTATTAAAGACGATGGTAAAAAAGACAAGCACACCACAGCCAATAATACCGACAAGAGAGCCGATAAATCCTAAAATGAAAAAAGAAAATATGGTAAGCGGATTTTTGGTAACAATAATAAAACTTGATTTTATAGCCTCTATACCTTTTAGTTTTCCGAATACAATTAACGGAATGGATAAAAACATAAGATAAGAGATAAAATACGGTATTACAAAAGAAATAGTATTTCCGATAGCAGTGTTGTCAATGTTTTTAATTATGCCCGAAATAGCTGTTCCAACTAAAGCAGGAATAAAGGCATTTATAAATAATTGAACAAAATACGGAGCTTTGTAATAACTGAAAATTGTTGATACTTTAAACTCTACGTCTCTATCTGCATGATCGGCCATTTTAAAAAAACCTGCCATAAATGGAGCTAGTAAACCTGTCAATACTGCTAAACCAATAGAGTGAACTAAAAGTTCTTCTCCAGATAATTTTCGTTTACTGTATTCTTCAAGGAAATCTTTTTTAATATTTTCTATACCGAAAATAGCAGTAATTGTTCCCATGTAAGCGATAGCAACAATGACTGAAAAGACTAAAAAGATAAGTCCAGAATAAACGGCTATTTTTTTATAATTTTCGAAGGCGTGATCAAAGGTCGTAGCAAAATCAAGAGAATAGCCATTTTTTTTAATGTCCTCAATTTGATCAAGTGTAGATTTCATTTTTTGCGTAAAATTGTTTTATAGACTTGTAATCTTTTATAAGTATCTTGACGTAAATATAATATTTTAAATCAAATCCGTATAAAAATCTACAAAACATTCCGCCGTAATGTAACTATTTTAAAGCCAGTCTAAAATGCGTTTTATCGATGCCAGTTTATCTTTGTAAGGGGCATATCTCATGGGTAAATCAATCCAATTTCCTTTTTTTACGATTGCTTTGTGATGAGAAAAAGTATCAAAGCTACGCTGGCCGTGATATGCGCCCATTCCGCTGTGTCCAACTCCGCCAAAAGGTAGTCTTTTATTAGAGAAATGAATTACAGTATCGTTTATGCAACCTCCTCCAAAAGAGTACTTCGAAATTAATTTTTTGGCGAAAGAATTATTTTCACTAAAAATATAAAATGAAAGAGGTTTCTCATAACGGCTAACGACGTTTTCAATGTCATTTTGGTTTTCATATGTAAGAATTGGAAGAATAGGACCAAAAATTTCTTCTTTCATAACTGGACTATCTAAATCTGGATCTTCCAATAGTGTTGGAGCAATGTACAGCTTATTAGCATCACTTTCTCCTCCAAACAAAATATGCTCGCCATGAATCATATTTGTTAAACGATACCAGTTTTTGATATTTATAATTCTAGCAAAATCGGGAGATTTGTCTATTTTTTTTCCATAAGCTTTAATGATTTCTTCAATTAAATAACTTATAAAATTGACTTTCATGTTTTTCTGAACCAAGATATAATCGGGTGCGATACAAGTTTGACCAGCATTGATGAATTTTCCCCAGACAATACGTTTTGCGGCTAATTTTAAATCGGCAGTTTCATCTACAATACACGGATTTTTACCACCTAGTTCTAAAGTTATTGGGGTCAGATTTTCTGCAGCCGCTTTTGCAACAATCTTGCCTACAGCAATACTGCCGGTAAAAAAGA
Organism: Flavobacterium notoginsengisoli; assembly: GCF_014207905.1. GTDB lineage: Bacteria > Bacteroidota > Bacteroidia > Flavobacteriales > Flavobacteriaceae > Flavobacterium > Flavobacterium notoginsengisoli_A. The sequence continues at coordinate 703,177 of NZ_JACHLB010000002.1, forward strand.
TATAATCCCAACGTTGTGCCAGTAATTTATTTGATACTTCGATTCCTCCTTCAAAAACTTCTACATGATTAATGTGAAACGTTTTTTCTATAATTTTTGCAATAATTGCAGAAGTGTGAGGTGTGAGTTCCGAAGGTTTTAAACTAACCTTGTTTCCAGCTGCGACGGCAGCTATTAAAGGACATAAAGCCAATTGAAAAGGATAATTCCAAGGAGCAATAATTAAAACATCGCCGTAAGGTTCTTTGTAAATATAATCGCTAGAAGGAAAATTAAGAAGTGAAGGGAAAACGCGTTTGGATTTTGCCCAAGAGCTTATATTTTTAATGGTGTTTTTAAGGTCTGAAATTACATAATGAGTTTCTGTAACAACAGCTTCAAACTCTGGTTTTTTAAAGTCATCATATAAAGCTTGAATGATTAAATCTTCACTTTTTTGAATGTTGTACAATAACTTTTTCAGTGTTTCTTTTCGATAACCAATGTCACTTTTATAATCCATTTTTTCGATCAGCTTGTTTTTTACTCTCTGCAAGTTAATCGATAAAATTTTAAAAATTAACAATTAAATCATAAAAATCATACAGCATTCCAAATCGGATCATCTGGAGTAGGCGCGATAATCGTAATGTTTTCTTTCGAAACTGGATGTACAAAAGTCAATTTTCTGGCATGAAGATGAATTCCGCCATCAGGATTGCTTCTATCAGCACCATATTTTAAATCACCTTTGATTGGAGAGCCAATTGCAGTTAATTGTGCACGAATCTGATGATGACGACCTGTATGCAAGTTGATTTCCAAAGCTGTATAATTCTGCAATTCTTTGATTATAGTGTAATCTAAACTCGCTAATTTGCTATCTGGAACTTCTTTTGAATGCGCTTTTGAAGTATTGTTTTTTTCGTTTCTTTTCAGATAATGAACCAATTTTGCTTTTGCTTCTTTTGGTTTATTTTTTACAACAGCCCAATAAGTCTTTTTAGTTTCGCGATTGCTGAAAAGTTCGTTCATTCGCGATAAAGCTTTACTAGTTCTTGCAAAAACAACAATTCCGGTTGTTGGTCTGTCTAAACGATGAATTACTCCTAAAAAAACATCGCCAGGCTTATTGTATTTTATTTTAATGTACTCTCTCACAATATCAGAAAGAGGTTTATCGCCAGTTTTGTCTCCTTGTACAATATCACCAACACGCTTGTTAATCACAATTATATGATTGTCTTCGTGCAATATCTGTAAGTTATCTTTATTAGAAAGAATTTTCATTTTTTATTTAAAATTTGAATAGAAAAAGTTAGGCTAAAGCCATGTAGCAGTTTAAAAAGAAACCTCCAGCTAAAGCTGGAGGCAATTATCTTCTCAATTTAATCTTTGAACCTTTGTTACTTTGTCACTTTGAACCTAAAAACTTAGAACCTTAGCAACTTAGAATCTTAGCATCTTAAAAAAATTAATATTGTTCCTTTTCATTAGGGAAATCGCTAGACTTTACATCAGCTGCATACTGGCTTATAGCTTTAGTCATTTCTTCGTAAAGATTTAGGTAACGACGTAAAAAACGCGGACTGAATTCGTTATTCATTCCCAGCATATCGTGAATTACTAAAACTTGACCGTCAACACCGCCTCCGGCACCAATTCCGATTACTGGAATCGAAATGCTATCAGCAACTTTTTTGGCCAAATCTGCTGGAATTTTTTCTAAAACTACTGCAAAACAGCCTATTTTTTCCAACATTTGAGCGTCTTCAATTAGTTTTTCAGCCTCTTCTTCTTCTTTTGCGCGAACACTGTAAGTTCCGAATTTGTAGATAGATTGAGGTGTTAAGCCTAAATGGCCCATTACTGGAATTCCAGCATGTAATATTTTTTTAATAGATTCTTTAATTTCTTTTCCGCCTTCTAGTTTTACCGCGTGCCCGCCACTTTCTTTCATGATTCTGATAGAAGAACGTAAAGCTTCTTTAGGATCCGATTGGTAACTTCCAAAAGGTAGATCTACTACAACTAAAGCTCTTTCGACAGCACGAACAACAGAAGAAGCATGATAAATCATTTGATCTAAAGTAATTGGTAAAGTCGTTTCGTGACCAGCCATCACATTTGATGCAGAATCTCCAACTAAAATAACATCAACACCTGCTGTGTCAACGATTTTTGCCATTGTATAATCATAAGCTGTAAGCATAGAGATTTTTTCTCCATTACTTTTCATTTCAATTAATGACTTAGTTGTGATTCTTTTATAATCTTTCTTTGCTACTGACATTTTTTTTGTTTTTGATATTGTAAAAGTATTGAATAATTGTAAGATGAGAATCAGCAATAATAGAATATTTCGGCAGAAAATGTTTTTCCTTTCTTAAAATCTAATCTAAATTGACTGTCTTCCATTACAATAGAATAGGTATGAGGTATTTTTAATGAAGTTTGTTTGTTTTTTTAGCCACAGATTAAAAGAATTTTTACAGATTTTTTTATTGAAAAATTGACTTTTTTAAATCTACTAAAATCAGCAGATTAGAAAAATCATTTTAATCCCTTTAATCTGCGGCAAAAAAATATTTTTTAACAATCAGCCATATTTACGGCAATTGCAAGTCCGCCTTCAGAGGTTTCTTTGTATTTAGAATTCATGTCTTTTGCCGTTTCCCACATTGTATTAATTACTTTGTCTAAAGGAACTTTAGCATTTTTAGAATCGGTTTCTAAAGCCAATTCTGCGGCATTAATGGCTTTGATAGCTCCCATAGTATTTCTTTCAATGCACGGAATCTGAACTAAACCGCCAATTGGATCGCAAGTTAGCCCTAAATGATGTTCCATTGCAATTTCTGCAGCCATAAGAACCTGAGCAGGAGTTCCGCCCATTAATTCGCAAAGTGCGGCAGCGGCCATTGATGACGAAACGCCAATTTCTGCCTGACATCCGCCCATTGCAGCAGAAATAGTAGAACCTTTTTTAAAGATACTTCCAATTTCGCCAGCAACCATCAAAAACTGTTTGATTTCTTTCTCGCCAGCATCATGGTTTTCAATAACCATATAATACATTAAAACTGCAGGAATTACTCCAGAACTTCCGTTTGTTGGAGCAGTTACAACTCGTCCTAAAGAAGCATTTACTTCATTCACTGCAAGTGCAAAACAACTAACCCATTTTAGGATTTGACGAAATTTAACCTCGGTTTTTCTAATTTCTTGCAACCAACTTTGTGGATCATTATAATTAGATAATCCAATTAAGTTTTGATGCATATCGAAAGCTCTTCTACGCACATGAAGCCCGCCTGGAAGTATTCCTTCCGAATGACAGCCAATATACATACATTCCAGCATCGTATTCCAAATACGCATTAATTCTGAATGCACTTCGGCTTCAGGACGCATTGAAATTTCATTTTCATATACAATTTCAGAAATTGATTTATTTTCAGAAATGGTGTAGTTTAATAACTCAGCAGCATTTTGAATTGGATATGGAAAAGCACACTTTATAGCTTCTTTTTGTTTAGCATTGGTTCGTTCTTCTTTTACCACAAAGCCACCACCAATAGAATAAAAAGTAGATTCATATTCAGAATCGTCAGCTTTGTAAGCTGTAAATTTCAATCCATTAGCATGAAAAGGAAGAAAGTCTTTATTGAAAACAATGTCTTGAAGAAAGAAAAACGGAATCACTTTTTGGTTGCCCAAATTAATTTCGTTATTCGTTTCAATTTTTTTAATGATTCCCGCAATATCTTCAACTGGAATATATTCGGGATCTTGTCCGCTTAGACCTAGCATAACAGCAAGATCGGTTGCGTGTCCTTTTCCAGTTAAAGAAAGAGACCCGTATAAATCGACTTTTACTCGTGTAATATCGTCTAAAATTGCTTCTTCTTTCAACTCTTCAAGAAAGCGTTCAGCAGCGCGCCAAGGTCCCAAAGTATGTGAACTTGAAGGGCCAACGCCAATTTTAAGCATATCAAAAACAGAGATACATTCTTCCATTGTTTGTTTTTTGTTAAGACAAAGATAATTGAATAATGCAATGAATATTCATCTTTGAATGTTAATCTTGCGTATTTGTTAAAAAATATATTAAATTTTAATAATTTGACAACAAAATAAATTTAAATCCTTAATATGCAGTTTCCGTAAAAAGTTCACCTTTTTTCGGTATTTTTGTAAAGGAACGAGTCCGCAAAAGACTTGATTTTTAATATTAATACTTCCTGGATTTTGTTTTAATTCTGAAATGTCTTTTTACAAATTATAATGCCACAAGAAGATAAAGTTACCATATGATAGAATTTTTCAAACATCTATTACAAGAATTCGAATTACCACTAAGCAATCCAGTATTGATTTTTTCGTTAATACTTTTTATTATCCTGCTTTCACCAATTTTACTTAAAAAGATTAATATTCCCGGAATTATAGGACTTATTATTTCAGGTGTTATCATTGGTCCTCACGGATTAAATATTTTAGCTAAAAACTCAGCAGTTGATTTATTTTCAACTATCGGACTTCTTTACATTATGTTTATTGCGGGGCTAGAATTGGATATGAATGAATTTAAAGCCAATAGAAACAAAAGTGTTCTGTTCGGCTTTTTTACTTTTATTCTCCCGCTTTCAATTGGATTTCCTGTTTGTTATTATTTATTGCAATATGACTTTAATGCCAGCTTTTTAACTGCAAGTATGTTTGCTACGCACACTTTGGTTGCGTACCCGATTGTAAGCAAATTAGGAATTGCAAAAAATCAAGCCGTTGCCATTACTGTTGGAGGAACTATTTTAACAGATACAGCCGTTCTGATTATTCTTGCCGTAATTATGGGAAGCAGTCAAGGGAATCTAAATCAGGCGTTTTGGATTAAATTGACGGTTTCTTTGGCTATTTTTTCTGCAATTATGTTTTTGGTTATTCCAAGAATTGCCAAATGGTTTTTTAAGAAGCTGGAAAGTGAAAAACACGCTCATTATATTTTTGTACTTTCTGTCGTTTTCTTCGCGGCCTTTTTGGCAGAAGTAGCAGGAGTAGAGCCTATTATTGGAGCTTTCGTTGCAGGTTTGGCTTTAAATCCGCTAATTCCGCATTCGTCAGCTTTAATGAATAGAATAGAATTTATTGGAAACGCTTTATTTATTCCGTTTTTCTTGATTTCCGTAGGAATGCTAGTTGATGTAAGTGTTATTCTTAGCGGACCTACAGCTTTGATTGTGGCTGCAACTTTGAGTGTTGTTGCTATTTTCGGAAAATGGATTGCGGCGTTTTTTACGCAAGTAGTTTTCAAATATAGCAAAACCGAAAGACAGCTTATTTTTGGATTGAGCAGTGCGCACGCTGCCGCAACTCTTGCCGTAATTTTGGTTGGTTTTAAAGCAAAAATATTAGATGAAAATATCTTAAACGGAACTATTATTTTAATTCTGATTACTTGTATTGTGGCTTCTTTTGCAACAGAGAAAGCAGCAAAGAAAATTGCTATTTGCGAAGAAGAGATTTCACATGAAGATACAGAACATGATCAGATTTTAGATGAGCATATTTTGATTCCGCTAGCTAAAACCTCTGCCGCAGCTAGTTTATTGGATTTTGCACTTTTAATTAAAGATAAAAAATCATCAAACCCTGTGACTTTGCTAACGATTGTTCCGAATAATAATCAAGCAGAGAAGAATATTTTAAAATACAAAAAAGCGGTCGATAAATTTGTAATTCAAGGTTCAGCTTCGGAAGTAAAAATCAATACAATTGCGCGAATCGATCATAATCCTGCAAGCGGAATTGCGAGAACTTCAAAAGAAATTATGTCTGACATCGTAATTGTTGGATGGCCTAGAAAGACTGGGTTTTTGGATAAAATTTTTGGTGAAAACGTAGATTCAATTATCAATAATGTCGATAAAAATCTATTTATCTGTAGATTTCAAAAGAATTTCATCGAAGAAAAAAGATTGGTTTTTGTTTGTCCGCCATTTTCAGAAAGAGGAATCGGTTTTCATTTATTGATACAAAAAGTCACTCGTTTATCACAAGAATTAAGTATTCCGATTGTGATTTATGCCGAATATAAAACGCACGAAACTATTCAGCAGATTGCTAATAATTTGAAATTGAACGCCAAATTTGGTTTTAAAAATGTTTCAGATTGGGAAGATTTTGAGTCTATTTCAGACGAAATGAAATCAACAGATTTAGTGGTTTTCAATCTTTCTAGAAAAGGCTCTGTTTCGTATCAATCGATTTTTGATAAACTGCCTCAGAAATTCGAAAAATCATTTGACGATAGCAATGTAATTCTAGTTTATCCGCAAGACGATCGCAAAGAAAGTGCCATGGATGCTTACGAAGATTTTACAGCTTCACCTTTAGCAAAAGGAATTGAAGCAATTGAGCAAATTGGACGCGGATTGGGAAGTATTTTGAAGAAGAATTAGGTGTGGAGAGAAGAGAATGTAGAGAATAGAGTAAAGAGGAAAGAATAAAGAATAAAGAGGAAAGAGTAGAGGACGTTTCAATAAAATGTAAATCAGAGTATGAAATTTAAAATTTTGGTTATAATTCTAGCAGTTTCTTTTTTTATCGGTTGTAAAAATAAGATTAGCCAAAATGCGATAAGTTCAGATGAGGAGTATGAGAAAACGCTAATTGATAGAGAAAATAAAGCAGCTCAAAATCAAGCGAAATCATCTGGCTTGTTTGTGAAAGATATTTCTTTTCAGATAAAAGCAGATAAAAAGGATTTTGAAGATGGAATTCAGCCTTGGGTTAATATCGAAAAGTCTGAAAATGAACTTCCAAATCTTATAAATAAAGATGAAATTGTCATTGCGGAAGAGAAAATTACCGTAGTAATAGATTATCCTTTGACTAACATTTATAAGTTTGATTTAAAATCGAAAAAAGGATTTAATAGAGAATTATTGGTGCAGGAAATAACCAAAGAATACCAGAAATTATACCAAGATGAAGAAAAATCGGCAACAATAAAAACCGTACCGATGAAAGAGAGAAAAATGTATAATAGAAATCAGACGAATGGAAAGTATGGTATTTGGGGGCATGATTTAGCTGATTTAGCGCTATCTTCTATTCAGGTTTATAAAGAAAACGGAAATACAATTTTAACTTTAGGAATTGAATCTTAATTAAAAATGAACATCAAATTTTCTAAGCAGATCGTCATTTTAATTGTTTTGGTCTTGATTTCTTGTAATGGAAATAAAGACAAAGCGAATGTGAAATCTCAGAAAGATAGTGCCGAAAAGGATTTAGTAAAAACTAAAATACAATCCGAAAACTTTGAAGATTTCAACAAAAAATTTCATGCAGATTCTTTATTCCAAGTTTCAAGAGTAGATTTTCCGATTGAAGGGAAACATATTTCTGGTTTTGAACAACACGAGTGGACAAGAAAGAACTGGCAATTTCAGGTTATTCCCGTAGCAGAAGGAACGGAAATAGGAGAATATGAACATTCAGTAGTAAAAACAGATTCTTTAGTTACTGAGAAATTTTGGATTCCAGATAGTGGTTTTGAAGTGGAAAGACAGTTTAAACTAATAAATAACAAATGGTTTCTAATCTTTTATAATGATATAAACTTGTAATTCTTTAACAATGAGGATTAATATACTTTTGTTTCTTCTTTTTATGTCGCTTATTGGATTTTCTCAAAATGGAAAACTAACAGGGAAATTGATTTTAAAAGATGTTGAAAATTACAAAAGTGTATCTGAAAATACATTTGTAATATTAAAAGCAGGAAAAAGAATTGATAGTGTAAAAGTAAATCATGATTTAAGTTTTGTTTTTAATAATTTAGGAACTGACACTTTAAGAATTTTTATTTCACCGAGAACATATCTAACCAATATTATTTATAATTTATGTTTAAAAGAAAATGAAATTAAACATATTGAAATTCCCTATGCTTCAGTTTGTCCATACAGCGAAGGTAAAGGAAACATCTGTCCTGTCTGTAAGAAGAATGATAAAGTAATTCCAATTGTTTATGGATTTACTATGAAAATTAAATATAGAGACAAGAACGGTAATCTCACGGATAAAAATGGCAAAATAATTTCTAAAGAAGAAGATGAAAAAGTAACATCTAAACAAGGTGGTTGCGTCATTACAGATTGTCAGCCCAATTGGTTTTGTCAATTGGATAACATAGATTTTTAAATTGAAAATTAAACTAAAATGGAAAAGAATATAAAATCAATCAGACCATTTATTGGTTCTAAAAATTTCGAAATTTCAAGAAGTTTCTACAGTCATTTAGGTTTTGAAGAAACGGTTTTAGATGCAAAAATGTCTGTTTTTAAAGCTAATGAAATCGCCTTTTATCTGCAAGATGCTTACGTTAAAGACTGGATTGACAATACCATGATTTTTGTAGAAGTTGAAGATGTAGAAAGTTATTATAGTAAACTTTTAGCTCTAAATCTTCCAGAAAAATTTGAAGGAGCAAAATTAACTCCGATACGATATTTAGATTGGGGAAGCGAATGTTTCCTACACGATCCGTCTGGAGTTTTATGGCATTTTGGGAAGTTCAAATAAATTATCTGATTTTTGACAAGATTCGAGTGATATATAATTAAAGTTAATAAGATGGAAATGCATTAATTCGTGAATTCGTGGCAGAAAAAAATTACCTCAGTCCAAAATCTCCCAAAACTCTTGTTGTTTCTTTACGCTGATACCAATCATTATAAACCAATTCTAAATTTTTTACCTCAAATTCTCCGAAATCATAATCACGAAATTTTTCAGCAGTTTCAATTAGTTTTTTCGGATTTTGAAGCTGTTCCTGAAAACGCATTATAGTAGAATGTGCCGTAAAGATAGAATAACGGCTGTCCATACTTTGCTGTAATCCTGATTTTTTGAAATTTTCTCTAAGTTTATTTCGTAAATTATTCAATGTTTCATCACTTGGAAATCCTTGAATCATTAACGCAGATGGAGAAGCAGTTACACCTTTATAATGAATTTTAATTTTCTCAACATCTACCAAACTTCTGCAAATAATTTCAATGTATTCTTTTGGTGAAATCTGATCTAAAGTGAAAGCTGTAGAACACGAAATAATAGACATAACCGTAACGTGAATGTCTGAATCTGGGTAAAAATACTGTTCCGGCTCTACTTTTTTTAATTCTTTGATAAAATGCTGAATATTGGCTTTTATTTCTTCATTTGGACGTATGAGTAACGTAATTCCGAAACGAGAATCAGATTCATTCTTAAGTTCTAAATCTATTGAGTATTTTCCTGCTGAGATTGTTTCAGCAGAAGTTTTATAAAGTTGGTTGTAGTGTTCGGTTAGATTATTCATTAGAAATATATTATTCGGCTTCAAAAATAGATTTTAATTGCTTTTGTAGATCGTGTTTGTTGTTTTCTCCACTGCCTTTCCATTTCCCAATAATAATGCCATTTTTGTCAATTAGAACTTTGTGTGGAATTCCTTGTACAAAGTAATCTGTGAGTATACTTTTAGTATCTTCTGAGGTAAAAATGTGTCTCCACATTTCTATTTTTTCTTTTGCTATAGCTTTTTTCCAAAGATCTGGTTTGTCATCTTTTGCAACGCTAATTATTTCAAAACCTTGCTGATGGTATTTTTGATACAATTCTTTAATGTATGGCAATTCTTCGCGACACGGTCCACACCAGCTTGCCCAAAAATCTATTAAAACGTATTGTTTGCCTTTAAATTCATCTAGCGAAATAGTTTTGTCGTTAATATCTTTTAAAGAAAATTCAGGTGCTTGACTTCCGACTTTACTTTGTTTGAAATATTTCAATTTTTCTGCCATTTCAAGTCCTTTTTCAGAGTTTTTTATTTCGGGCGAAAAATTGTTGAAAACGTCTACAAAAGTGTCATAGAAATTCATTCCAATAAAACGATTAACATGAATTCGAATTAATTGTAAAGAACGAAATGAGTTTGGGTGACTTTTAGCGAAAACAAAATCAAGCTTTAATTCGTTAATGTCATTTTGATCTTTTGCATTTTCTAAATCATCCAGACGAAGTATTAATTGGTTTTTTACAATGGAATCTGTTTCGGTTTCTATTTTTGGAACAATTCCTTTTTGCAAAGCAACAATTGAATCCCGAATTTTTTTAGTTGGTTTGTGTAGTTCTAGAATTTCTTTTTCTATTGCTGATTCATTCTGGGCGAAACTCAAATTACTTACGAGAAAAATAGAAACGATAAATAGAAGGTTTAATTTTTTCATTGAATATGAGTTTTGTGGTCAGCAATACTTCAAATTTAAGCTATTTCTTTTTTACTTTTTCCAAATTTTCTTTCACTCTAAATTTTACAATTTTTGTAATCAAATCGTAAGGCATTTTTTCTTTCAATGGAAATTGAACAGAACCTTTTCCTGATTTATATTTAGAAAGTTCCGCTGCAAAAGCTTCATGTCCAGTTGGCAATGCGTACAATCCGATATGGTTTTTGTAGGCAGCGAAGTAAACTACAATTCCATTTTGTTCAAAAGCGGGCATCGAATAACTGATTTTTTCTTTTGCATCTGGCGCCGCCTTCTGAATCGTCATTCTCACTTTCTCTAAAATTTCCTGAACATCATTCGGAAATCCGCCAATGTATTCATCGATATTTTCGGGTTTCTTTGTTTCCATGGTTTTTGTTTCAAGTTTCAAGTTTCAGGTTTCAGGTTTTAGGTTTTTATAAGCAGGACGTTTTTTTTAACGCAAAGTGCGCTAAGTTTTTTTAATTTCGGGCCTAAGCAGAATCTTTATTAAGTTCGCAAAGCTTTGTCTGTAAAGGATTTGTCCATATAATTTTTATTTCTAAAAGTTTTACCTAAACAAAGCTTTGCGAACTTTTCATTTTAATGATTCTCAAAAAAACTTCGCGCACTTTGCGTAAAACCTTTGCGGGCTTTGCGTTAAAAACCTTTTCAGTTAAATCTTTTAAGCGAGCCTAAGCAGAATCTTTATTAAGTTCGCAAGGCTTTGTCTATAAAGGATTTGTCCATATAATTTTTATTTCTAAAAGTTTTATCTAAACAAAGCTTTGCGAACTTTTCATTTTTAATGATTCTCAAAAAAAAAACTTCGCACACTTTGCGTAAAACCTTTGCGGGCTTTGCGTTAAAAACCTTTTCAGTTAAATCTTTTAAGTGAGCCTAAGCAGAATCTTTATTAAGTTCGCAAAGCTTTGTCTATAAAGGATTTGTCCATATAATTTTTATTTCTAAAAGTTTTACCCAAACAAAGCTTTGCGAACTTTTCATTTTAATGATTCTCAAAAAAACTTCGCGCACTTTGCGTAAATCTTTGCGGTCTTTGCGTTAAAAACCTTTGCGTTTAAATAAACATTACGCTAATCCTTTAGGAAAACGATCTAAAACCAAATTTAGCTGTAAATTATGCTCTAAATACGCTTTTGCTCCAGCCAAAACCAAAGTAAAACCTTCAGTAGAGTTTCGCACCTGATCGATTATTTTATCTGTATCACCATGAAAACCTGAGTTTGTTATACTAACAAAAGTCTCATGTTCATTTAACGGATTAAAAACCCATTCTACCAATGTAATTTCATCTGGATTTCCCCATTCAATTACAATCTTTTTATTTTCCTGAAGAACCACTGTTCTTACCGAAAGTGAAAAACCATACATTTCCCAAGTCCATTCTGTTTTTTGGTTTTCTTCTAGTTTTCCAGATCCTTTTGTAAACCAAAATTTACTAGTAATCTGTGGATCCAAAAAAGCCTGAAAAACCTCTGAAACAGGTTTTCGAATTAGCATTTCGGCTCTTGCAAATTTGTTGTTTTCTGTTTTCATTTTTTTGAGGTTAGAAGTTATGAGTTAGATGTAAGAAGTTGGTTTACAACGTAAACTTCAATTTTTTCTTGCGACCTCTAATTTATGAAATAGTTGCAGTAAAAGTGTCAAAATTTAATTAAATGTAAATCCGACTAATAAATTTAATGAATTGGTTTTTATCGTGCCATCGTTTATTACTTCTGTTTTAGAAATATTTTGAAGTCCAAGATTTTCTCTTATTTCGACGTAAATCAGATGATTAGAATCTAATTTGAATTCTTTTCCAATTCCTGCTGAAAGTCCAAAATCTAAAGATTTTTTACGGTCCGTATCTTCATCGTCTGCATTTATTACGCCCGGAATATTGGATTTAGATTTTATGCCCGATTTCAATAAATAACCCAAATATGGTCCGCCATTTACATAAAAACTTTTATCTGCAGAAAAATTATATTTCAGCATAATCGGAAGCACAATATAATTTAAATAAGCTGTAGTTTTAAAACGATAATTGCCTTCCATTGGTCCTGTTGGAACTTCTGGATTTAATACTTCTACTGTACCTTTAAAGTTTTGTGTTTTCCTTTCATAATTCAAATCGGCTTTTATAGATAAGTTTTCTTGAATTTGATGTTGTAAAGAAATTCCGAACACATAAGCAAAACCTGGATTTTCGTCTGCATAAGAATCATAGCCTCTAAAACTTGAATAATTTAAACCGCCTTGTATTCCGAGTTTAAATTTAGATTCTTGTGCAATTGTTTTAAAAGTAATTAAAGAAAAGGCAAATAATAAAAAGGTAATTTTTTTCATGTTTTTTGGTTAGTTAATTGGATTGCGAATGTATCAAATTACAAGTAAACTTTGTGTCTTTTTTATTGTTAAACCTCTTTTTTATCAATCCATTTACCAACTGTAGGAGCAGTATAATTTCTCATTTGATGTAATAAATCATCAATGTTGTCGCTAACCAAAAGCATTTCTCTATTTACTTCTTTTAACAAACCTTTTGTTGTCATTGTTTGAAGCAATTCAATTAGCGAATCGTAAAAACCATTTACATTTAAGATTGCGATTGGTTTTTTATGAAGTCCCAATTGCGCCCAAGTCAACATTTCAAAAAGTTCTTCTAGAGTCCCAAAACCGCCAGGAAGCGCAATTACACCATCGCATAAATCATTCATTTTGGTTTTGCGTTCGTGCATGCTTTCTACGACAATTAATTCGGTTAAACCCAAATGGGCAATTTCTTTAGATCGTAAAAAGTTCGGAAGCACACCAATTACTTTTCCTCCAGCATTTAATGCGCCATCCGGAACAGCGCCCATTAAACCTACATTTGCACCGCCGTAAACCAATTCTATGTTTTGTTCTGCCAAAGTTTTTCCTAAAGCAGTAGCTTGTTCTTCATATATTTTTTCTGTACCAAAACTAGAGGCACAGAAGACTGTTATTCTTTTCATTTTTTTTATTTTTTGAGAAAGGGAAAAGATTCAAGAAGAAAGATGCAAGAGAATCTTTCTTCTTTATTATTTCTTTTCTCATTTATTCTTTTTTCTTTAATTCATATTCAAAATAAGGCATATCTACGCCATTTGCGGTAATAATCATATCTCTTGCTTTTTCTGCTCCAAGTTTTAGAACCGCTTTTTGCGAACGGAAATTTTCTGCTCCGACATGAAAGAGTACCGAATTTACATGCTGAAAGGCATAATCAATCAATAATTTTTTGCATGATTTATTATAAGGTCCGCCCCAAAATTTTCTTGCTAAAAAAGTATATCCAATTGCAATACTTGAATTTTCTGGTTTGTAATCGTAATAACGAGTTGTTCCAATAATTTCGTTGGTTTGTTTGTCTAAAATTAAAAAAGCGCCTTTAGATTCTAGTCCAGCATCGAAGAATGTTCTAAAACCTTCTCTATTGCTTCTGTCTTTTGATGGATGCTGTTCCCAAATCAAAGGATCTGAAGCAGCTTCAAACAATCCTTCAAAATGTTGTTCTTCTAAAGGAATAAGTTTTATAACATTATCTTCTAAATTATTAGGCTGTAAATTGAAATATGGTGTTGTCATTTTTTTATTTTTTTTGAATTAGTTTTTTGAAATAAATATCAAATCCTTTTAATCTGAACACAAGAGACATCCTGCATTTTAATTTCTTTTCCAACTTTCTTTAATAACCCCGTTTTCGAATTTCTTTTAAATACGATTACATTTCCAGTTTGAACATTAGAAGCCACTAAAAATTTACCGCTTTCATCAATGGCAAAAACACGTGGATGTTTTCCTAAAGTCGATTGATAACCAATGTTTTTTAGAAGTCCATTTTCATCAATTGAAAAAATAGCAATGTTGTTTTCTTTACCTCGATTGGTAGCATAGAGAAATTTTCCATCTGGCGAAATGTGAATATCAGAGCTTTCAAAACCGTCTTTTATTTTATCAGGATGCGTTGCAATGCGCTGGATTTTATTTAAAACACCATTGTCATAACTGTAGACACTTATTTGCCCAGCCATTTCTTCAATACAATATGCCCATTTTTGATTTGGATGAAAAGTAAAATGCCTTGGTCCAGCTTCTAAATCAGTTTTGGTGAAAGGGTTTTTAGTTTCAACTAAAGGTTTTTTCTGATTTTCATTAAAAGCATAACAGCGAATTTTGTCAGCACCTAAATCAGGTAAAAACAAATAATCGCAATTCGGAGAAAATACAGACGAATGCACGTGCGATCTCGTTTGTCTTTCTTTATTGACACTTCCGTCCATATACTGAAAATTCTGTGCAATCGAGTCGATTTTGCCATTTTCTAAAATTGGAAAAACAGAAACGCTTCCTTCTGTATAATTCGCATTTGCAATCCACTTTCCGCTTTTATGAACCGAAACATAAACAGGATTTTCGCCACCGCTTCTTTGACTATTTAAAAAAGTAAGTGTTTTTGCTGTTGGATTAAATTCAAAACTGCTTATACTTCCTGCATTTGGAGTTTTGGTGTCTGTGCAGGCATAAATATATTTTCCGTTTGGTGAAACCGTTAGATAAGAAGGATTTACAATGTTTTTAACTGAAGTAAATTTGGTCAATTTCCCGCTTAAAGTATCCAATTGATAAACCTGAATAGCTTCTGCTGTTTTATCACGATTATAAGAACCCAAAAAAACATAAGTATTTTGAGAAAATAGGTTTATTGTTATTACAAAGGCAATTGCTAGATAGTATATTTTTGGTTTCATTGGTTTTCAGGTTTCAGGTTTGAAGTTTCAAGTTTCAAGTTTCAAGTTTCAAGTTTCGACTTTGAAGCTTCAGGTATTGGTTTCATTGTCAGGCTGAGCGAAGTCGAAGCCCGAGTGTTAATTGGAGCGCCCTTCGACTTCGCTCAGGGTGACATTGCAATTAACAATTAACAATTAACAATTATCAATTATCAATTATCAATTATCAATTATCAATTATCAATTATCAATTATCTCAGGTTAAGCCACCATTGTTTAAATTCTTGTTTTTCATTTTTCAATTCCACTTTTTCTCCAATCATTGGCGTAATTAGCGGAATAGGATTTTCACTTAAATTATTCAGTTCAGTAACTTTCTTTAAAGGTTCGTCCCAAGAATGAAGCGACAAAGCAAACTTAGAAGAATGAACGGGAAAAACTCTTTTTGCTTTCAAATCTTTCATGGCTTTTATGACATCTTCTGGCATATTATGAATATATTTCCATTTTTGATTGTATTGTCCGTTGTCAAGTAATGCTATATCAAAAGGGCCATATTTTTCACCAATTTCTGCAAAATGTTTGTCGTAACCGCTGTCGCCGCCTAAATACATTTTAAAATCTTTAGTTTCTAAAACAAAAGAAGTCCAAAGCGTATTGCACCTTTTGAAACTTCTTCCCGAAAAATGTCTGGATGGAGTAGTATGAAGAACGAGATTTTCATCTAATTGAATGGTACTGTACCAGTCTTTTTCGATAATATTGTTTGATGGAAATCCCCAAAATTCAAAATGCGAACCAACGCCGAGAGCCGTAATTATTTTTTTTACTTTAGGTTTTAATTTCAGAATTGTATCATAATCCAAATGATCATAATGATCGTGGGTAATCAGCAAATAATCGATTTCTGGAATATCATCAACAGTATAAATATCTGAACCTTTAAAAGATTTTGTTGTTCCGGGAATAGGGGAGGCATTTCCGCTAAAAACAGGATCAATTAAAAATCGTTTCCCTTCAAGCTGAATAAAATAAGACGAATGTCCAAACCAAATTAAAACATCTTGATCAATTGGAAGTTCGTGTAAATTGGTTTTAATCGACGGAATTAAATCTGTAGGAGTTTTTCTTTCTACTTTTTTGAAGAAAAATTCAAGTAAAACTCCAGCCATACTTTCTCCTTCGGCAAGATCTGGCGTAAGACTTTGATTTTCGAATTTTCCGTTTTTATATTGAGGCGAATGCTGAATTACATTCAGTCTTTCTCCAGAAGGCGCTTTTCCAAATTTTGGATGTTGAAGAAATCTGTAAACTGCGAAAGCTATTAGGATTATAAGAATTATGAATGTGATCATTTTATTGAGAATGAAAAATTTTATTGTTAGAATATTTTTGAAAAAATTTTGCTGAAAAATTGATAAATAAATACAATAGATACCGTTATTAATAAAAGTAAACCAAGATACAATCTAATATTAGCGAGATTATTATAAGTATCCCTTTGTATAATGTATGTATAAACTTTTTTTCGATTGTAAAGACACAAAATAAAAACTGTAATTAAAATTAATGCAAATATGCATTCCAAAATGAAACCATCTATTTCATTTTGCGATGTTCTCACAATTGCAATTGAAAAAAATAGCTTGTTCATGTATTTTCACTTTGAGGGATATAGTTTTTGAGTGTATTCAATAGAAAGTGAAATTATGTTTTTTAAGATTTCAATATCAATATCAGTTAGTTTTTTAATATAAATACAAGCTTTAGAAGAAGTATGTTTTCCGAGCTTGGGTAAAAGTTCTTCTCTTTCTTTTTCAGGCAAATAAAAATAAACCGTTGTAGCAGCTTTTCTTGGCGAAAAACCAGCTAATGGAGCGTCGCCTTCGTGACCGCTTTCATATTTGTAATGATAACTTCCAAAACCAATAATACTTGGTCCCCACATTTTGGGTTCGAAACCAGTTGTTTCTTGGATTATTTTTAGAAGTTCAAAAGCATCATTTTTCTTTTTGTCATCTTCAACAGCATTTATAAAATCAACAACGCTGCTTTCGGTTTCGGTAGTTTTATTTTTTGCCATTTGGAGTTATTTTTTATTTAATAAATCACTTTTGAATAAGATGTTTTTGATTTTAAATTCAGAGGCATAAAACAATTTAGAATCTTCTGGCATCTGATTTTCTAAAACTATTAAACTTATATCGCTTTCCGGAAAATACAAATTTACAGAAGAAAATCCATCTCCTAAGCCTGTGTGTCCAAGATATTTATAAAGTTCTTTTTCTATAACTCGAATGCCGTAACCATAACCGTCTTTTTCTTTTCCGAAGAAATTATGTTGTGATAGAATTGTGTTTTTGGTTAACAATTTATAGGATTCTGGTTTTAATATTTTTCCTTTATGAAGATTATTATTCCAGATTGCTAAATCTGAAACGGTAGAAATTATGCCATCTCCACCTAAAGTTTCATCATTAATTTGTCTTGATGTATCGGGTTTAAACTGATTGTTTATATTGTAATAACCCGTTGCCAGATTTTGCTCTTTATCTTTTGAATAACAAAAAGTATGATTCATTTTTAATTTCTTAAAAAGTGATTCGGCAACTTCTCTATAACTTTTTTTAGAACTGAATTCTACAATTTTTCCAACAAGATTAAAACTTAGATTTCCATATTTAAAATCGGTTCCAGGTTTAAAAATTAGTGGTTTTTGTAAATCGACAATTCCGTGCGAATGATTTAAAAGCTGATGAACCGTTACAGAATCTGCCCAAGTTTGTTTTAATTCAGGAAGGTACTTTTTAATTGGAGCATTCAGATCCACTTTTCCTTTTTCGACTTCTAGTAAAAGTAAAACGGCAGCAATTAATTTGCTATTGGACATAATTTCAAATTGTGTATCGATCTTTAAAGGTTTTTTTGTTTCGAAATTTGAATAGCCTTTAACCTTAGAATACAATGTTTTTCCGTTTTGCGAAACCAAAACAACACCATTAAATGTAGGATTCGTATTTTGAACTAAACTATCAATGCTTTTTTTATAATCATCTTTTTTTTGCGCGGAAGATTGACAGCTGGAAAAAATTAGTAATAAGGATAAAAAAGAAGAAAATTTAAAAATTGAGTTCATTGATTAGTTGATAGTTTTTATTTTTAGTTTATAGGTCTAGTTTTTATTCTCATTTTATAATTAATCATTAACAATTAATCATTAACAATTAATCTAAAACATTCCATTTTCATTAATATTATTTTTCGGAATAGGCTGTCCTAAATCCCAAAGTTCTACGATTTTTTCTGATTCGAATTTTAAGATGTGAACAACAGCAAAACCAATATCAGATGGAGTTTGTTTGAGATGCGAATGTACAGCAACTAAATCTCCATCTCTCAAAAGATGATGAATTTTAAAAACCTTATTCGGGTTTGTTCTGGCAGACTCTTCCATAGCTAGCATCAAAGTCTCGGCATCACCTTTAAAGTGCGTGTTATGATGCTTGAAATTCTTCCCAACATATAATCGAAAAGCTTCGTGAGAGTGTCCTTTTGCTGCCAATGTCAGGAAGTTTTTTGCGATTTCTTTCTTAGTCATAATTCAAAATTTAAAAACAAACTAAGTTATGAAATAAAGCGCTATAATATTTGTAGAAAAAGCAAAGAAATTTATAAAATTAAAGGACTTCCGATTTGATTTCTGAGAAATCAATACCAAGTTTAGAAAACTCTTTTTCGCCTAATTCTGTAATATAAAAATGCTTGTCAGAAGGATCTTTTTTGGCAATCCATTTTTTCTCGATAAAGTTTTCTAAAAGCAGTTCGCCAAGTTTTCCTCCTAAATGCTCGTAACATTTTTTTGCTGGTTTTATACTAGGAGAAGTGTTCATTTTAGATTTTCTTTTTTACAGCAATTTTAGAAGCCAAATAAGCTGTAGGTATATATGCAAAAATCAAATCAACAAAATTGAACCAGATCGGAGAAGGTAAAGTGAAAATAGTCACAATGCCACCAAATAAAAAGAAGGCTGCAATTCCGAAAGCTAATTTTGTTTTGTGCTTAAAGGCGATTAAAGCTGTTGTGAGTGCGCCAGCAAATGTTCCAATAGCGTGTGCTAAAAAGGGAAATAGAAAATGCTTTGGCTCAAAAAGAGGCATTGCAGCTTTTAGTCCTTCGGTTGTGCTAACGTCTGTGCCATTTGGAGCCGGAATTATAGAACCGCTGATTAAAAGGATACTCATATTGACAACACTTCCGATTATAAGACCGGCAATTACGGCCAAAGTATTTCTTAAAAATGGATTCATAATTTTCGTTTTTTATGTAACGAATTTATGAAAAATAAAGCAATTAGTTAAAAGATTGTCTGAATTCTAGCGGAGAACTATTGGTTTTGGTTTTAAACAATTTACTAAACGACTGCTGATGCTCAAAACCAAGATCAAATGCGATTTCGCTAATCGATAAATTGGTGGTTGAAAGTTTTTCTTTTGCTTTTTCAATCAGTTTGTTGTGAATATGCTGTTGTGTGCTTTGGCCAGTATGTGTTTTCAGTAATCCGCTTAAATAGTTTGGAGAAACATTTAAGTTTTCGGCAATAAATTGTACCGTCGGAAGTCCTTTTTGTTTTATAGAATCATCAGTAAAATAATCTTCCAATAGTTTTTCTAAACGTGCTAAAATCTGGTGACTGCTAATTTTTCTGGTAATAAATTGCCGGTTGTAAAATCGTTCGGCATAAGTTAAAAACAATTCAATTTGGGCAATAATAACGTCTTGGCTGAATTTATCAATATTAGACTGATATTCCTGCTGAATATTTTTGATAATGTCAATTAGCATATTTTCTTCTTTATCAGAAAGATGCAATGCCTCATTGACTGCATAACCAAAATAATCATATTGTTTGATTTTTTGCGCAAGCGGCGTATTCCAAAGAAAATCAGGATGAATCAACAAAGACCATCCTGTGTGCTGCATTTCGGAATTTCCTTCAATAGAAAATACTTGTCCAGGCGAAAGAAAAATCAAAACCCCTTCTTTAAAATCGTATTCCTGCTGGCCATAACGCATTTTAGCATTGGCATTTCTTTTTAACGCAATTGAATAAAAATCGAGCATTAAACTTTTGGGTTCTTCGCTATTTAAATATTTTAGATCTTCAAAATTGTAAACGCTCACCAAAGGATGTTCGGGTTTTGGCAAATCTCGAAAATCATGAAATTCGCTGATGCTTTTAAATCGAAGAGGTTGCTGATTTGCCATAGTACAAGTTACTTAATTTTAGCTTTTTGTTGTAATTAAAAAAAATAATAATTTAACACATAGAAACATAGTATTGAAGCGTTGCGATTGTGTGGAAAAAGAGATCAAAAGAAACAAGTTTCCAAACATAGTTAAACTATATGCATTTAAATTAGTGAAACGCCTTTTTTAAAGCATCAAAAGACTATGTCCCTATGTGTTAAAATAATGAAGCCAATAGATTAATTTTGATTGAAAATAGCAGCAAATTCTTTTGCGTAATCTGCCAATTTTGTTTTTCCTAAAACTGCCGGACGATTTTGATAGTAATCTTCTGCCAATAAACCGTTGTAAAGCCCAGCGTACATTTCTACCAAACCTTTTGCAATTTTGGGTTGCATTCCAACAGAAATAAGTCCGTTTAAGGTTTCTTCGTCACTAATCAAATTCCATTTTAAATCCGGAATTCCAATTGCTTCACCTAAAATTTTTGCCGTTTGATGTCCAGAAAGTTCTTCGCTTGCCACATAACGTATTTTTTTTCCGTCAAGCGGAGTTGTAAGCTCTTCGGCAATTGCTTCTGCAATATCGTTTGGAGAAACCCACGGAATCAATTCGTCAGCACCATAATTTGTGGCAATAAAACCTTTATTTTTAATCTGCGGAATATAAGCCAGTAAATTGTAATAAAAAGAAGTTGGACGCATAAAGGTGATTGACACATCTGAAAGTTTGTTCAGAACCGCCTCAATTTCGTTATAACGCTGAATAATTCCAGAATTGCTTTCTAAATGCGCGCCAACACTGCTTAAAAACACCACACGTTTTACGCCAGATTTTGTGATGGCTTCGGCATAATTATTTCCAATTGTTCGTGTAAATGCGTCTAAATCAAGATTCGGATCAAAATAATTTGCACGAGGAATCATGCAATATACGGCATCTGCACCTGTAAAAGTCTCAGTTAAAAAAACAACATCGTTTACAGAACCAATTGCTGCAGAAGCACCCAGATTTTCAATTTCAGATTTTCTGTCATTGCTACTTGCAATTACAGTAATTTGATGTCCATTTTTGATTAAAGCTTTCGCTAAAGGTTTGCTGATGTTCCCCAAAGAACCTGTAATGATAATTTTCATAATACTATTTTTTTGATGATACAAAGTTGCGCAGCATCAAGCAAATAGATGTAGCCAAATCTCTGATTGACTTAGCCTAAAATAATATTAATGAAGAAAACTATTATTTTTCAGAAAGCTTTCTTTCGGTTTCTGTTTGTGGTTTTCCAGTTGCATTGGGTTCGCCTTTTCCCGTTTCAATCAGTTTTCTTAAGCTGTTTTGAATGTAATTGGTCCAACCCGATTTACAAACTTCAAAGCATTCGTATTCTGGAACCAAACCAACATGTGTAAAAGTAAGTTGGGTTTTGTTTTCTTGTTTTGAAATATCAAAAACAGCAGTTGTGTTCGTCCATTCGGTATCATCTTTAGTAAAGCTGAAATAATTTTCTTCAATCAGCCAAACGATTTTCTGATTCTGAATTACTTCAATTAACTTTATTTTACAACGATGTACATCTTCATAATGATATTTAAACTCGTCACCTTTATTTGCTGTTTTTCCTTCAATTTCTTCCGACCACCAGCCACGAACATTTTGTATGGCTTTAAAAACTTCTTCCGGTGATTGATTAACGAGTAGGGTTGTGGTAAAATCTTGTGCACTCATTTTGATTGATTTAGAAATTAGTAAAGTAAAATTACAATCTAAAAATCAAATAGTTGAGGTGTTTAAAAGACTATTTTGAGGTGCATTTCAGACAATTTATGCTTTTTCTTTTTTTAAGAATGCAATCATAAAATTTGCAATATAAATTGGTGAGGCAATAAAAAGTATAACGAAAATTTCTGAAGTTAACACCAGATTTATTAGTAAATAATTGTCAAATAAAGGAAAATCATTATCTCTAAAAAGTTTGTTATAAAGAAAAATGCCCCAATAAATTAAAAAGCTTCCAATTAAAATAAAGGAATGAATAACGGTTAGGGGATGTATGAGTTGTTTTTTAAAGATTTTTTGAACAATCCAATAACCAAGTCCCATTAGAAAATAGAGGGTAAATAGAACAATCGAAATTTCAAAGTAACGTATTACAAAATAGGTATCGTGAATATTAACGTCTAGGGTGTCTTCTGAAATGCAGATTCCTATTAATAAAATAATTAGAGCTGTAATCCAGAATAAATGATAAACTTTTACTTTTTGAAAAATCATCTTTTTTAATAATTTATAATTGCGGTAATAAATAGGCTATAGCATAAATTATAGCTAACAAAATAACCACGCTTATAATAGAAATAAGAAAAACTCGCCATCCGTTAAAAAATTCACCTCCATTATTGACATGTTTTTCAATATCTTTTTCTTGGTAAGTCTGAATTATAAAAGAAGTAATAAATGCATAAACTGCAGGAAAAACGACACTTGGAAAATTCTCAGGTATATTAAAAGCAATTATAGTGATTAAGATAGTAGAAACCACTGTAATGATATAGGTGTTTCTGGCTTTTTCGAAATCATTAAAAGCTTTAAAATTTTCTGCAATGCAATATCCGGCAACGAATGGACCTCCAAAGAAAGTTCCGGCGCTTACGGCTGTTTTAGAATAGATTTTCTCGGTTGGAATTTCTTCAAAAACTGATTTTTCTGGGTTTTCTTCTTGTATCATTTTTACTATTTATGAGTTGGGAATTTTTTATTGATGACCCAATTGTTTTCTCAAATCTAAATTAAGATTATATTGTTCTTCAACAGGAATAGCTTTTCTTTCAACTTTATTAATGTCGCTTCCTTCTTCTGTCCATAAAAACGGATAAAAATTAAAAACTTGATCGCCTTTTAAAGTAGCAACTTCTTTTTTCCAGTTTTCCCAACGGCTTCCCGAGTAATATTTATCTAAATCATTATTAAAACAGAATTCTAAAAACTGAGAATATGTAATGTCGAGAGGTTCGTACTCTAAATTATCTGGAGCAAAATAATAAATGTTGCCCAAATCTGTTCCGAGCGCACCGCCATTTAATAAATAGAATCCGCCCAGAGCATCGTCTGCGATTAAAAGAAAAGATGGCGTTTCTCCAAATTCTTTAAAAGATTTTCCTTTGTTCCAATCAGGAAGACTTCGATTAAGTTTGGCGCTTCCAGAACCCAAAATTCGAATCCAACCGTTATCGATTAAAATTCCACCTGTTCTGTAAATGATAGCACCCATTGGCGATGCTGTTGTTACTTGCGTATTATACAAAGCGTTTTTAGCTTTTTGCGGATCGGCAGGAAGTATTTCTACTTTATTTTGAGCAGATTTGCTCCATTCTTTTACCGATTTCCATCCAGAATCATTTAGATCTATAAGGTCTTCTACTGGTTTCATTTTTGTTTGTGAAATGCTTGTTGATGTTATTAAAATAAAGGCAAATAATTGAAATAATTTCATTGTGGTTTTTGGTTAATATGGTTTGGTCATTAATCGAATTAGAACTCCTTTTCTTTTTACAATATTTTTATAATCCCATTGAATTGTTTTTGCTTTTTCGAGCCAGCGTTTTACATCCTCTTCGTTGATCTGATCACTTTGGGTATAACGCATTTCCGCAGCTTTAAAAGAACCTTCATTTTGCAATTGTTCTTCATCAAAAGATTGTCCGCTCCAAAAAAGTAATCTTACTGAGCCCTTTAGTTTGCTATATCCTACAATCGGGTTTCCGTCTAGAAACCAAACCGGATGCGCGTGCCAGATTTTGCTTTCGGCTTGAGCTAAATTTTTATTTATAATAGAATAAAGAAGATTGCAGATTTCTTTGTCTTCTAAACTTTGCGAATCGTTGTAATTTTGAATTTCCTGATTCATAGTTTCCGTATTTAATTATTTTACCTCTTTTGTTAACTCAAATAATATATAAATTCCGTTGCTAGAATGTCCTTTTTCTTTTTCAATAAATCCTTTTTTAATATAAAAATCAATCGCTTTTTTATTGTTTTCCAGACATTTTAGAGTCAGCGGAAAATTAGTTTTCGAAATCGCCGCTTTCAATAATTCAGAACCAACATTTTTTCCTTGATAATTATAATCTACATACAAATGATGAATAAAATTATTAGGCATCCAAATCGAAATAAAACCAACTGGAATATCATTCCAAAATGCCGTGAGAATATATTCACCCTGAGTTTGTTTGATAAAATCTTCTAATTCAAATTGAGAAATATCTTGCCATGTAAAAGTTCTTTTTCTTTCTTCTAAGAAAATATTTTGTAGCGCTTTTAAATCCTGATTTCTAAATTCGACTATGCTTAACATGCATTTTTAGATTTAAATCCTTTTTAACAAAATTGTGCTATCCTCGTTCGCTTCATTAAATTCGGTAGCTCTGGTGCCGTTTAAGCCAAGATTGATTCTGATTTCATTATTACTTTTAAAATCTAGTATAGCTAGTATTCTACCTTTTTCAACTTCTTTACCTTTTTCTATGGCAATTGCAATAGCATCTAACGTTACTGGAACTTTAGATTCGTCAATTTCATATTTCAATAACGCTTTTTTTCCGTCATTTTTTCCACCTCTGATTATAAAATTTTTCCCATCGATAAATTCGCCATTAATCGTCATCGAAATAAAATTATCTGAAGTAAAAATCATTTTATTTTTTGTTCCATGCATATCAGTTCCTTCCCATTCGCCAACTAGAATTTCTTTTTTAGTTTGTGCGTACGACAGACTTGTAAAAAGGAGAAAAAGTAACAGATTTTTTTTCATTGTTTAACCGAGTTTATATTGATTATTGTTCTTGAAGCACTGAATTTCCTTTTGATAAATCTCCAGAAGTCCATTGCCAGGTTTCTTGAAGCCTTATTTTTCCATCTGATAAAATCTCAGGTTTCGAACTGCAAAAGCCTGTCATTAATTCACCTTTTTCGTTTATTTGATGATATCTCATTTCGATATTTCCCATTTTATCAACTAAGCCAATTAAATGTCCTTTAATGATTTTTCCGCCAGAATATTCAGAGGTTAAAATATTTCCTTCTTGTTTGTAATGAAAGACCGTTTCGTTGGAAGTTTCTCCGTTTTCGGTATTACTTACAGGTTTGAAAATTTTGTTATTATAATCAATCATTTGATATTTAGCTTTTTCGATTTAAATCGGTAATTAATAAAGGATTATGCTCTTTTAATTTGTTAACTAAAGCCTCAACTGTCTCTGGATTTTCTTTAATGTTTTCGTATTCTTCAGATGTTATACCTACAATTTGCAAAAAGGAAACTTCTCCATGAGGTGTTTGTTTTTTCTTAACTTCAGGATCATTTACAAAAACTAAAGCCGTAATCTCAGTTTCGGTATCCAGTCTAATTGGTCCGTTTGCAGGCATATAATGAAATTCTTCAAACCAATTACCGCTGCTAAAAACATATTTGGCAATGTTTTGTAAAAGAGCCACAGCCCAACTTGGGTTTCCGTTATCTGCTTCAAAAGGTTTTAATCTGAAAGTAAGTTCGAATCCCCATTTGCTGAATTCGCCTTCTACTTTTTCTTCATTATAATACAATTCAGAAAAACCGTAAGTGACAAAATGATAATGGTCTTCCTGATTTTTACTTTCGTAATAGCTTACTCCGTCAAGCGGATGTTCTCCGCCAAGCATATAACTAATTGCTGGTGCAAAATGTTTAGGTTCTTGACCAGGATACAATTGATCAAATTCTTTATCAATTTCTAACCAGCCAACAGCGTCGTCTTCTGAAAAAGCTTTTTTATATTCATCTAAATTCATTTCGATAGATTTGTAGTTTAAAACTTATACAAGATATTGTTTTTATTGGATAAAATTGAATTCGAAGCATAAAAAAATCCGATTTGTTGGAGCAAATCGGATTGTGTTTGTTATTCTATTTTTTTTACTAATTGAAGCGTGCCTGCTTGAAGACCTTTAAAATAATCTCCTTTTTTCAATTCAGGAATTACATAAGTCGAAATAATCTCCTTTAATTCTGGATCAGTAATTTTAGCGCCTATCTTAGCAACTCCTTGAAACTGAATCTGTCTCAGCTGTTTGCTAATTACAATTAGCACAGCGGTATCAATTTTTAGTTTAGAAAATAAATAATTGTCTAGATGTCTAGAATATTCGTTTAAATCACTGTACGGACTTACAGATGCCGCACTAACAATAAGGATTTTAGATTTGGTTTTGGCTTCACTTGCTTTTAAAAAATCATTGAGATCTTTGACTTGTTTTGGTGTAAGAATGTGTTCAAAATCATTTACATAATCATAAGATTTTGCAAAGATGTTTTGGGTTTCGGTCTTTGTTTGTGCAAAAAAAAGTTGCGGTAAAAAAAGAACTAAAGATAAAAAGCAAATTATTTTTTTCATGGCAGATATGTTTTGGGCGGTGCAAAACTACTGCTTTATTATTAAAAATTTATCTCGAAAATGTTATTAAAAATCAATTTTATTTCTCATAGAATCCAGTAAAAAATCCGATTTACCTTGGCAAATCGGATTCTTTGATTTTTTATTGTAGTAAGGGAAGTAAATGATCCCATTTTAATTCTTTTGCATAATCTAAGGCGGTTTTGCCAAATTGATTCTTTGCTTTCAAATCGGCACCAGATTCTACTATAATTTCAACAGAACTCCTATTTCCAGCAATTGCTTCGCGGTGTAGAAATGTATAGCCTAAATCATCTTTCCCTGAAATTTCTTCAGGATTGTTTTTTAGAAATTCAATAAGACTTTCTTTCATGTTTTTGCTCATCGGATGTTCGATCAGGTTTTCTGGATTTTCTTTTTGTTCATTAACCACTAGAATGTCATTGAAATCACCAAAATCTAATCCCCAAGCTTCATCATGAGATTCTCTTTCTTCATCGCTCATTTCAGAACGCATCGCCTGAATTGTAAAAGCTCCGTAAGTTTTACCATTGATAGCAAATAACCAATCACTGATTTGATTGACTGGAATTGCTATTTCATCTCCATTATTTACGTTTGTTAATTCGTCTGGATCGTTTACTAAGATTCCGTAAATGTTTTCACCATCAAAGTTTACATCATTAATCCACATATGTTCAACAACAGTTTCTCCGTCTATTTCCTGAGTAAAAGCTAGTTTTACGCAAGCAACATCCAATCCCGGAATTATGCGTCTGTATTCCCAAGATAATTCTCTCCAGAAGTATTTAAAGGTTTCTTGAGCTTTTCTGTAAGCTTCGATCATTTTTGGATTTTCTCCGTCGGCGTAGAATATTTTTGTTTCTTCCATTAGAATACATTTTATATGAATTATAAAAGTAATCTTTTTATTACTTTAAATAAAGCCGTTATTTTATCTTTTTGATTTTTTTAAGTTTTGTTAACCTTAAAACGAAGATCTTTTGAAACAAAAATGGAGAGATGTAAATGATAGAAATAAAAAAATCCGATCTACTTTCGTAAATCGGATTTTTATAAATTGAAAAATTATATATAACCGTAAAACGGTATATTTTTACAAGTGGATTACTTCGCCGTAAGCGTCAGCTACAGCTTCCATAACAGCCTCGCTCATTGTTGGGTGAGGGTGGATAGATTTAAGGATTTCGTGACCAGTAGTTTCTAGTTTACGAGCTACAACTGCTTCAGCAATCATATCTGTAACACCAGCACCAATCATGTGGCATCCTAACCATTCTCCGTATTTTGCATCGAAGATTACTTTTACGAATCCGTCAGCATTTCCAGCAGCTTTTGCTTTTCCAGAAGCTGAGAATGGGAATTTACCAATTTTTAATTCGTAACCTTTTTCTTTTGCTTGTTTTTCAGTTAAACCAACAGAAGCGATTTCTGGAGTAGCATAAGTACAACCAGGAACGTTTCCGTAATCGATTGGGTCAACGTGTAAACCTTTGATTTTTTCAACACAGTTGATACCTTCAGCAGAAGCTACGTGTGCTAAAGCTTGACCTGGAGTAACGTCTCCAATTGCATAGTATCCTGGAATATTAGTTGCGTTGTAAGCGTTTACTAAGATTTTATCTCTATCAACAGCGATACCAACTTCTTCTAATCCGATATTTTCAATGTTTGTTTTAATTCCAACTGCAGAAAGTACGATGTCAGCTTCTAAAACTTCTTCTCCTTTTGCTGTTTTAACGAAAGCTTTAACTCCAGCACCAGTTGTGTCAATACGCTCAACTGAAGAGTTAGTCATTACTTTAATTCCAGATTTTTTCAAAGAACGCTCAAATTGTTTTGAGATATCTTCATCTTCTACAGGAACTACGTTTGGCATAAATTCTACGATAGTAACATCAGTTCCCATTGAGTTGTAGAAGTGAGCGAACTCAACTCCAATTGCTCCAGAACCAACAATAATCATAGATTTTGGTTGAGTTGGCAATGTCATTGCCTGACGGTATCCAATTACTTTTACACCGTCTTGTGGTAAGTTTGGTAACTCACGAGAGCGAGCACCAGTAGCGATGATAATGTGATCAGCGCTATATTCTGTAACTTTATTATCTTTATCTGTAACGTCAAGTTTTTTTCCTGGTTTTAGTTTACCAAAACCTTCGATAACGTCAATTTTGTTTTTTTTCATTAAGAACTGAACTCCTTTGCTCATTCCTTCTGCAACACCACGGCTACGTTGAATAACAGCTGGGAAATCTTTATCGAATTCAGAAACTTTCAATCCGTAGTCAGAAGCGTGTTTTAAATAATCAAAAACCTGAGCAGATTTTAAAAGTGCTTTTGTTGGAATACATCCCCAGTTAAGGCAAACTCCACCAAGATTTTCTTTTTCTACTACAGCTACTTTAAAGCCTAATTGAGAAGCTCTAATCGCTGTTACATATCCTCCAGGACCACTTCCTAAAACAATAACGTCGTATTTCATTTTTTTTGTTTTTAGTATTAACTATCGAAAAATGAAGTCTACAATTCCGAAACTCATCTTCCGATTTATTCTTTTGTTATTTGTGATTGCGAATTTAAGGATTTATTTTAAACGAACGTCTGAAAATTTGTTTTTAAAAACATAGATTTTGACCTTTTCACAGAAAATGAAGTAATTGTGAATTGTAAATTGTGAATTGTAAATTGTGAATTCTGAATTGATTTTTGTGATTTTGGAAATAAATCTAAAAAAGTTGTCAGTTTTGAATTGGCAAGCTGATAAACGTATGATATGATTAATAATTACAAAACGTCTAGTCTAAAAAAAAAATAAGCCACAGATTATTAGGATTAAAATGATTTAAAAAAATCTGTGTTAATCTGTGTAATCTGTGGCTTTTATAACTATGTTTTATGAATTAATAATTCACAATTAATAATTAAATTTTCACGTGTCCCCAGTTTTCTCCACTGGCAATTCTTCTGATTTGCATTTCGCTTACGCCAAATTGTTTGGCAATCATTTTAAGACGTGTTTTTTGTTCAGGGCGCGCTAAGATTTTTTTAATTAACATCACTTTTGTGGTTGTTAATTTTCTTCCGTCGGCTTTTAGATTATGTTCGATTAGGTTTTTTTTCGCCTGAATAACGCGTGGACTTTTACGACTGTGTGCCATCATTTCCTGTTTGGTTGCCCAACGTAAATTGCTGATGTCATCGTTGCTTCTGTTGTAATCCAGATGCAGTACATAAGTTTGATCTTCTGAATCTTTCGGAATAAAATATTGAGCAACTAATTTATACAAGAAGAGGTATTTGTTTACGATTTTGTCGTCTTTTTTAACCTTAAAACGGAAAGTTGGATATCCGTCACTTAAGCCACCTTTTAGTATTCGGCCGTTTTCAATTTCGTCAGTAAAACTTATTAATCTTCCTCTGTTTGAAATGGCATATTTTAATTGTAATGAGGCGTTTATTTCTATTTCTTTAAATTGTTCGTTTGGATAAAATCTGTTTTGTGGCATATTCTTTTACATTTGATTTCTATACTCTCAAAGATAAATAATAAACCAAAAATTTCGGCTATCTACTTGATACTGAAATGTCAATTTTATGATTTCTATAACGCTATTTTAACGTTTTGAAATCATTTTGACAGTTTTTAGTCGGATTTTAAATCACAAATTGTGAAATATGCAGTTTTTTAATTTTGGAACAAACGTCAATTTTAGATTAAATTAGCATTATTTTATTGGTCAAAACCGAGTTTTCAATTTAATGATTTCCTTTTTGTTCATGGAAAAATGCATATATATGATTAGAGTGGAATTAGAATCTATTAAAAAATTATAGAAAAAAAAGGGTTTGACTTTAATTAAAGTCAAACCCTTCTGGTTTTAATCCTATTTGCTTTGAGAAACAAATTAATTACAAGGAGGAGTTCTAAGAACCATATGCACTGTAGTTTCTTTAGGAATGTTATAATCAGATAGTGTTCTACCGTCTTCAAGCTGTTTTCCTGCATATATTATTCTTTGGCATTCAACTGGAATTCCTTCCTTGTCAAATATTTTAGCCTTAAGATTATCAATAGTATCTGAACTTTCAATTTCAATTGTTATGATCTTCCCAGTCAAAGTCTTTACAAAAATTTGCATTGAGAATGCATTAAGCGAAAACGCTAAAAATAAAACGATAAAAAGTAATTTTTTCTTCATGGTATTTTTTAAAAATGATTATTTATTCATCAAACTTACATGTTTATTTGTAGGAATACAAGTAATGTTTTTGAGAAATATTAAAATGAATTTTCCCAAAATATAGTAGATTTTTGTGTTTTTGGTGTTTTAATTCTTGTAAGATTTTGAATTTAAAGTATATAGGAAATTTCGTAAAATTAATTAGCTGCTGAAAATTGCATCAGATTCGAATGAATAAAAATTTAAAATCAATTCTACGGTTTTATGAAAAAAGGGTTTAACCTTTTAATTAAAGTCAAACCCTACTATTTTATTATTGTACACTTTTTAGAAGTGTGTTTTTGTTTTTCTCTATAAGAAAAATTATTTTTTACATTGACTTTCTAATAACTAGATGTATTGTACTTTCTTTTTGAATGTTATAATCTGATAATGTTCTGCTGTCTTCTAGTTGTTTTCCTGCAAATATAAGCCTTTGCGAATCAGGAAGAATTCCTGTTTTGTCCATTATTTTAAACTTGATATAATCAATGGTATCAGAGCTCTCCACCTCAAGAGTTATAGTTTCTAAAGAACCAACAACTTTTACAAAAATTTGCATTGAGAATGCATTCGCTGAAAAGGCTAAAAAGAAAACGAGAAACAGTAAATTTTTTTTCATAAGTATTTTTTAAAAATGATTAATTAATTTTTTAAAGATACTTATTTATTTGTAAGAATAAACGTTTAATTTTAAATTATATTAAAGTAATTTTCTTAATATACATGAAGAGATAGTCCTTTTAGCGTATTAATTTTTTGTGAGATTTTGACAATGAATAATGTAAGTGATTTCGTAATGCTAATTAGCGACCGAAAATTGCGAGTCGTATAAGTTTTTGTAATAGCCGTCAGTTTTAGTGAGTAATTCCTGATGTGTTCCTTGTTCCACAATCAAACCTTTGTCCATTACTACAATTTTATCTGCATTTACAATTGTTGCCAATCTATGCGCAATGATAATAGAAGTTCTTCCCTTTGTAATTGTTTCTGTTGCGCGCTGAATCATTTCTTCAGAATATGTATCAATAGAAGAAGTTGCCTCGTCTAAAATCAAAATACTTGGGTTGCTTACATAAGAACGTAAAAAAGCAATAAGCTGACGTTGTCCAGATGAAAGCATAACACCGCGCTCTTTTACATCAAAATCATAATTATTTGGAAGGTTCATAATAAAATCATGCACACCAATTTTCTTCGCGGCATCAATTACCATATCTCGGGTAATTTCCTGATTATGTAAAGTGATATTATTGAAAATCGTATCGGCGAACAAAAAAACATCTTGTAAAACGACAGCAATTTGTTTTCTAAGAGAAGCCAGAGTATAGTCTTCTATATTTTCTCCATCAATACAAATTGTACCACTGTTGATTTCGTAAAAGCGATTCAATAAATTAATAATCGTAGATTTTCCCGCACCAGTCGAACCAACAATTGCTACTGTTTGTCCAGCCGAAACCGATAAATCGATTCCTTTTATCACTTCTTCTTCCGGAATATAGCTAAAACGAACGTCTTTAAAATCAATTCTTCCATTAAAAACAGGAGCTTCAATTTTTCCTGTATCCTGAATATGATCTTGTGTGTCAATAATATCAAAAACACGATTGGCAGCAATCATTCCCAACTGCATCTCGTTAAATTTATCTGCAATTTGTCTCAGCGGATTAAATAGCATTCCGATGAACATTGTATACGAAAACAAATCTCCAAAAGTGGTAAAATGATCTCCGTTTAAAATTCTGAAACCGCCATAAACCACAACTAATCCTAAAGTGATAGAAGAAATAATATCGGCAATTGGAAAGAAGATCGAGTTGTACAAAATGGTTTTAATCCAAGCCACTCTATGTTTG
Source organism: Flavobacterium notoginsengisoli (assembly GCF_014207905.1). GTDB lineage: Bacteria > Bacteroidota > Bacteroidia > Flavobacteriales > Flavobacteriaceae > Flavobacterium > Flavobacterium notoginsengisoli_A. Next base: position 735,993 of record NZ_JACHLB010000002.1, read on the forward strand.
TTGTTGATTTCTTTGAAGTTTTCGGCTTCGATTTTTTCGCGATTAAAAAGCTGTACGATTTTCATTCCTGTTACGCGTTCTTGCACAAAAGAATTCATATTAGCAATCTGCGTTCTCACTTCCTCAAAAGCAACCTGCATTTTACGTTGGAAAATTCTCGTAACATAAACCAAGATTGGCATTGCAACAACCACAATCCAAGTCAGTTTCCAGTTCATGTAAAACATAAAAATCAGTACGACCATCATTTTCATCAAGTCGCTTATAATCATAAATAACCCTTGACTGAAAATACGTGCAATCGATTCAATATCTGAAACGGCTCTAGTAACCAATTGTCCAACCGGTACTAAATCGAAATATTTCATTCTAAAACTCAGAATGTGTTTGAAAAGTTTAGTTCGAATGTCTTTTACAATATCCTGTCCGAGCCAATTGGCCCAATAAACAAAATAAAACTGAGAGAAAACCTCCATCAATAAAACCACTCCCATTAAAATGATATACATTAATAAGCCCATTTTATCATGAGTTTTGATGTAACCATCAACCGTTTCTTTTAATAAATAGGGACGGAGTGCAGCGAAAATAGAAAGTGAAACGGCAAATACAATTACGCCGTAGTAACGCCATTTATAAGGCTTTGTATATTTTAAAATTCGTTTGAATAATCCTGTATCGAATGCTTTTGCTTTCATCTATTTTTTTATGCTTTAAGCAATAGGCTTTAGGCTATAGGCGCAAAGATTAAAGCTTAATGCCTACAGCTTACAGCTTATAAATAATCGTAATCAATTTTGGTTAAATATAAACCATGTGCAGGAACCGAAAATCCCGCTTTTTCTCTGCTTTTGCTGGCAATGATATTTTCAAAATCCTCCAGCGTAATTTTATGTAAACCTATATTAATTAGAGTTCCAACAATGGCACGAACCATGTTTCTTAAAAACCGATTTGCAGAAATCGTAAATATAAGTTTTCCTTTTTCTTGTTTCCAAAATGCTTCAAAAATTGTGCAATCAAAAGTATTGACATCTGTATTCACTTTTGAGAAACATTGAAAATCGGTATGTTTCAATAGTAACTGAGCTGCTTCATTCATCAAATCAACATCTAATTTTTGAGTTACATACCAACTCAATTCCTGTAAAAACGGATTCTTAACCGTATTGATATGATATTCGTAAGTTCGTCTTGTAGCATCAAATCGGCAATGCGCATCGTCATGAAGCAGAATAATATCAAAAATGGCAATGTCTTTTGGTAAATAAGAATTCAGTTTATGAACCAATACAGAAACGTCCAAAGTTTTTTCAGTATCAAAATGCCCAAACATTTCAGTTGCATGTACGCCAGTATCTGTTCTTCCAGCACCCATAATACTTATGGGTTCATTCAGTAAAACTGAAAAAGCTTTATTTAAAGTTTCCTGAACGGAAGATGCGTTGGGCTGTATCTGCCAGCCATGATAATGTGTTCCGTTGTAAGCAAATTGAATAAAATATCTCATTTTAAGGGACAGAGGTTCTGAGGTGCAAAGGTACAAAGGTTTTTTTAAAAGATGCTAAGATTCTGAGTTGCTAAGGGGCTAAGTTTTTTTTTAGATACTAAGATCCTGAGATGCTAAGGTTTTGAGTTTTTTTACTATTTGTATCTGTAGAAATACGATGCATTGTATTGGTAAAAATAAATTGAAAATTATACATATATAATAGGTAGAATATCTTTGGTATTTTTTAAAATAAAAAACAGTCATTAAGATAAAAACTAAAAACAAAACTCGACATCTTCGGCCAGCAGAATGATGAAACTAGTGTTAAAATCTATTAAAACGCAAAATGCAAATCACAGTTGACAGAGCAAAAAAACGTGTCAGAAAACGAAAATTCCAACGATGGAAACGAAGCTGTTTTTTAACATTTTTTGCAAGAAAAACTTCAAATGTTAATTTTTAAAATATTTCATTTTAACAGGAAATATTTCTATTATGTTTGTGCTACTAAATATCAAAAACTATGAATGAAATTACTTCTTATTGGTGGATAATTTTAATCTTATTCGCTATTGTTTTTTACAAATTTATTTTGCGTGTTTTCTTCGGAATGGTCATTGTTCCTGAGGATAAAATTGGTTTAGTAACCAAAAAATTCGTTTTATTTGGAGCGGATAGGTCGCTCCCAGATGGCAGAATTATTGCTACAAAAGGAGAAGCTGGATATCAAGCTCAAACACTGGCTCCGGGATTGTATTGGGGAATGTGGATTTGGCAGTATTCAATTGATATGACAGGTTTCACAATTATCCCAGAAGGTAAAATTGGTTTGGTTTTAAGTAAAGACGGTAAAGAAATCCCAACCGGAAGAATCTTAGCCAGAAAAGTAGAAAGTGATAATTTTCAAGATGCCACTTCTTTTCTAAATAATGGAGGGCAAAAAGGACGTCAAACGGCTTTTATTACTACTGGATCATATCGTATAAACACATTCTTATTTGAAATTGTAGTTGCAGATCAAATCAAGATTTACGAAAACATGATTGGTATTGTGACAGCTCTTGATGGTGAGCCGATTCCGCAAGGTCAGATTGCGGGTAAATTTGTGGATGATCATAACAACTTTCAGGATTTTGACAAATTTTTAGAGCATGGCGGAAATCGTGGTTTGCAACCGCAAGTTATGTTAGCAGGTTCTTATTACATTAATACATGGGGAATTTTAATAGAACAAAATCCAATGACAGATGTGCCAATTGGTTACGTTGGAGTTGTGATTTCTTATATTGGAGAAGATGGTCAAGATGTTACGGGAGATACGTTTAAACATGGAAATATTGTTTCGAAAGGGCAGCGAGGTGTTTGGATGGAACCTTTTGGGCCAGGGAAATATGCCTTGAATAAGTATACAACAAAATTGGAAGCAGTTCCAACAACGAACTTGGTTTTAAACTGGGCAAATGCTAGAAGCGAATCACATGATTTGGATAAAAATCTTTCTACAATTACAGTGCGTTCAAAAGACGGTTTCCCATTTAATTTGGATGTTGCGCAAATTATTCATGTTCCCGCAGCAGAAGCACCAAAAGTAATTGCACGTTTTGGAAGTATGAATAACTTGGTTTCTCAAGTTTTAGAACCAACAATTGGTAACTATTTTAGAAACTCAGCTCAAGATAGCGATGTGATTTCGTTTTTGACAACAAGAAAAGAACGTCAGGAATCGGCAAAAAATCACATTAAATTAGTGCTTGATGAGTATAACGTAAATGCTGTAGATACTTTGATTGGTGATATTGTTCCGCCAGATTCTTTAATGAAAACTTTGACAGATAGAAAACTGGCAGAGGAGGAGCAAAAAACTTATCAAACCCAAAGAATGGCACAAGAACAGCGTCAAGGAATGGAAAAAGAAACTGCAATTGCTGATATGCAGAAAGAAATTGTTCGTGCATCACAAAGTGTTGAAATTGCGCAAAGAACCGCAGACGCAACTGTTAAAAAAGCGGAAGGTGATGCAACCAGTTTGAAACTGAATGTAAATGCAGAAGCAGAGGCTACAAAAATGCGTGCGAACGCAGAAGCCGAAGCTACAAAAGCAAGAGCGGGAGCACAGGCCGAAGCAACTAAGCTAAATGCAAGTGCAGAAGCAGAAAGAATTTCTAAAACAGGTTTGGCCGAAGCCGAAAAAATTATGGCAATTGGTAAATCTACTGCAGAATCTTATCAATTACAAGTTAGCGCAATGGGTGGAGATAATTTTACCCGTTATAAAGTTACTGAGGAAATTGGTAAAGGGAATATCAAAGTAATTCCAGATGTCTTGATTTCTGGAAACGGTGGTTCTGATGGTTCTATTAGTGGTTTGTTAGGATTAAAACTAATGGAAATGATGGATACTAAAGAATTAAAAGAAGGGAAAAACCCTAAAAAACAATAAATCTTTTAAAGGTTTAAATCTCAAAACCGATTTGCGAAAGCAAATCGGTTTTTTTATTATGCTAAAAACATAGAAGTTCATCTCTAAAGAAAAAACTTAGCCTCTTACAATCTTAGTTCCTTAGTGTCTTTAAAAAAAATCTCAGTATCTTAGCTTTTCAGAACCTTAGCTCCTTCGAGAAAATGACCAAAATCCTACTTCTTTCCGATACACACAGTCATATTGATGACACAATTTTAAAATATGTAAATCAAGCCGATGAAGTTTGGCATGCTGGAGATATTGGTGATTTGGTTGTTACGGATACTATTAAGAAGCTAAAGCCTTTAAGAGCCGTTTACGGTAACATTGACGATGCAAAGGCAAGAATGGAATTTCCTTTAAACAATCGTTTTTCATGCGAGAATGTTTCGGTTTGGATTACACACATTGGTGGTTATCCAGGGAAATATAATCCGAATGTAAGAGAAGAAATGACTCAAAATCCGCCAAAACTTTTTATTTGTGGACATTCGCACATTTTGAAAGTCATGTTTGATAAGAAAAATAATTTACTGCATATGAATCCGGGAGCTGCTGGAAAAAGCGGATTTCATAAAGTAAGAACTATGCTTCGTTTTGTAATAGATGATGATAAAATAAAAGACTTGGAAATTGTCGAAATTGGAGCAAAGTAATTTTTAATGCGGTAACGGAATTTGGATCTTTATTTGAGTTCCTTCGTTTTCTTTTGAGGTAATTGAAATGGTGCCTTTATATTTTTTGATTCGAGCTCTAATTCGGTTTAAACCAAAACCTTCTAAATCTTTTGGCTTCTGAGTTTTAAAACCAATTCCGTCATCATCAATACGGAGAATCAATAAATTGTTTTTCTCAATTAGAGAAAGGTTGGATTCTTTTGCGTCGCTATGTTTGATAATATTGTTGAATAACTCAGTTACTATAAAGTATAACTTCATTTCAAATTTTTCGGTGTATCTTTTATTTGTGGGAATAGAACTTGAGAATTTGAAAACAATAGCCGAATTGGAGTTTTTTTCGCATAAATCTTCCAAAGCGTAAATCAATCCAAAACGAACTAAAAGAGAAGGAACTAAATCGTGCGACATGTCTCGTAAAAGTTCATGAGCTTGAGATAATATAGTTTTAGCTTTATGAATTTCTTCAGATTTAATTTCGTGCTGTACTGTAAAAGTGTTTAAGTGTAATCCAGCAGACGAAAGTAATGAGTTTATGTTGTCATGAAGAAAAGAAGCAATTTTTTTTCGTTCAATTTCTTGAGAATCAATGCTTGAATTGATAATGTTGAGCAGGATTTTTTGCTTCGTGTCTTTTCGTTTTATTTTTTCTTTCAATTTGTTGTTTTGGTACAAAAAGTAAAATAGAAGAAAAAGGATAATAATAAGTATGATTGATAAACTAACTATCTTTTTGTCTGTTAATTTATTGGCTTCGTTGATTTGATTTGCAGCAATGGTTTCATTCTTATATATGCTTGCTAATTGTTGAGAAAGAACGGTCCCTTTTACAGCGAAAGAAAAAAATAAGCATAAGAGAAAATGAAAACGAAACATAAATGCTGTTTTATGAATTTATCAAATTGTTTTTAAGGGCATATTTTACTAAGCCAATTGTGCTTTTTATGTTTAGTTTTTTCATAATATTCTTGCGATGCGTTTCTACAGTATGTGAGCTAATGAAAAGTTTTTCACTAATTTCTTTTCCACTGTATTCCAAAGCAATTAATATGATGATTTCAATTTCACGTGGGCTTAAAATGGGATTTTCGATTGCTGCATTTTGGTTTAGTTTTGGATTATCTTTAAAAGTGTTGAAGATTTTTTTTCTAACTGCGTCGCTAAAATATTCTTGACCTTCATGAACAGCTTCAACAGCTTCAATAATATTTTCGCCAGCGCAGTTTTTAGTTAGATAGCCTTTAGCACCTAGTTTCATGACTTCTTTGATGATTTTTAAATCATCATAACTAGACAGAATAATCACTTTACAAGTAGATTTTTTGTCTTTGAATTCTTTTAAAGTTTCAATTCCATCTTTTTTAGGCATACTGATATCTAGAATTAGAACATCAGCTTGATCTAAAATGACATCGTTGTAAACTGTAGTGCCATCAAGAGAGCTTCCTGCTACTTCAAAATTAGGAACAGTTTTTAATAAATTAGAAAGTCCATCAATCAATACCTGATGATCATCAGCGAGATGAATCTTTATTTTTGACGTCATGATTATTTGAATTTGAAAATGCAAATTTATCATGAAAAGTATATTTGTATTATACTCTTTAAGCTTGATTTATAATATAATAGGGCATAAAAAAACCCGAATAGTTAAATTCGGGTTTTCTTCGCACAAATAAATTAAGTTTATAGGTTTACCTCAAACGATCTACAGATTTTACAAGATCTTCGTCCTTCTTGATGGCTTTATTAGCTAAAACTAATAACACGATAGCAACAATCGGCATAAACATCCCAATACCTTTCTCAGAGACTTCTGCCTCTCCAGATAAATTTAGTGATCGATATACAAATAATCCTAATAAAATTAAGTTTAATATTATGTTTAGTCTGTTTAAAACAAACTGATTTTGTCTCTTTTTAAATGAAATTATACTAATAATGCTAAGCATAGTTGTTAAGCCTAATAAAACAGTATAAAGTTGGTCCTGCATAAAAAAGAAAGGCTTTCCTGCGGCAGTTGTCCATAAAGGAACAAAAAGCATTAAAATGCCAGTTGCTGCAAAAGCTAAAATTAAATATACAGTTTGAATTCTTTGTATCATGGTCTAAAAATGTTTTACAAAAATATATTTTCTTTTTTTAAAATACTATTGTATGATTAAATTTTATTCGTATTATTGCATCATAATACCGTAAGCACTTCATACTGCGGTCAATTCAAATTAATTATCTACCTATTCTTTTTACAGTATTTCCTTTTAAAATAATTAAATTCATAGAATATTCATGTTTGATATTTCTGCATTAAAAGAAATGAAGCTTTCTGAGCTTCAAGAAATAGCTAAGTTAGCTAAAACAATTAAGATTAATGGTGTCAAAAAAGAGACTTTAATTAGTCAGATTTTAGCTCACCAAGAAAGTACTCTTGCGCCTGCAGAAGCTCCTCAAACAGCTGTAGTTTCTGAATCAAAAGAAGAAAAACCAAAACGTGCTAGAATTGCACCAGCAAAAACTAAAGCAGCAAATACCAAAAATACACCCGTTTTAGAATTTGATAAAGTAGAGGAAACTGTTCAAAAAAATGATATTGCTGAAACGACGCAGCCAATTGCTGAAACAACGCCTGTAGAAGCACAAGATAATAAATCATCAGTAGCAAAGAAAGAGCCTAAAATTGTAAAATTCAATAAGTCGGCATATGAGAAGAAAGTAGCACTGAAAAAAGAAAAAGTAGTAGCAACAAAAGAAGCTACAGCAGAACCAGTTTTAGAAACTGCTACAACAGAGCCAGTTATTTCAGAACCAACTGCTGAAACTGCTGAAAAAACTCCAGCCATTGCTCCTGCAAAAAAGATCAATCCGAATCAGAATAAAAATCAGAACCAGAACCAAAATCAAAACCCGAATCAGAATCAAAATCAAAACGGGAATGGTAATGGAAACGGAAATCATAACAATCAAAATCAAAACCCTAATCATAAAAATAAAAAAAGCAATAATTTCAGAGATTCAGATTTTGAATTTGATGGAATTATAGAAAGTGAAGGTGTTCTTGAAATGATGCCAGACGGTTACGGTTTTTTACGTTCATCAGATTATAATTATTTAGCTTCTCCAGATGATATTTATTTGTCAACTTCGCAAATTAGATTATTTGGTCTAAAAACTGGAGATACAGTAAAAGGAGTGGTTCGCCCTCCAAAAGAAGGAGAAAAATTTTTCCCTTTGGTTCGTGTATTAAAAATTAATGGACACGATCCGCAAGTTGTTCGTGATAGAGTTTCTTTCGAACACTTAACACCAGTTTTCCCTTCAGAAAAATTTAAACTTGCTGAAAAAGGAAGTTCAGTTTCAACTAGAATTATAGATTTGTTTTCTCCTATTGGTAAAGGACAGCGTGGTATGATCGTTGCTCAGCCAAAAACGGGTAAAACAATGCTTTTAAAAGATATTGCAAACGCAATTGCAGCCAACCATCCTGAAGTATATTTAATTGTTTTGCTTATTGACGAGCGTCCAGAGGAGGTTACAGATATGCAAAGAAGTGTTCGTGGCGAGGTTATCGCTTCAACTTTCGATAGAGAACCGCAAGAGCACGTTAAAATTGCCAACATTGTTCTTGAAAAAGCAAAACGGTTGGTAGAATGTGGACACGATGTTGTAATTTTATTAGATTCTATTACACGTTTGGCTAGAGCTTACAATACAGTTCAGCCAGCTTCTGGAAAAGTTTTAAGTGGAGGTGTCGATGCTAATGCATTACAAAAACCAAAACGTTTCTTTGGAGCAGCTAGAAATGTAGAAAACGGAGGTTCTTTAAGTATCATTGCAACTGCATTAACAGAAACGGGTTCTAAAATGGACGAAGTAATTTTCGAAGAATTTAAAGGAACTGGTAATATGGAACTTCAATTAGACCGTAAGATAGCCAATAAACGTATTTTCCCAGCAATCGATCTTACTTCTTCAAGTACACGTCGTGACGATTTATTATTAGACGAAAAAACATTGCAAAGAATGTGGATCATGCGTAAATATCTTTCTGATATGAACCCAGTAGAATCTATGGATTTCGTGAACGACCGCTTCAAGAAAACCAGAAATAACGAAGAGTTTTTGATTTCTATGAATGACTAGTAAAGGTGCTAAGGTTCTGAGATGCTAAGATTCTAAGTTTTTTTTAGTGTCTTTTAGAATAAGAGCCGAAGATATATTATAAAAAAAGGATGAGTTTTACTCATCCTTTTTTTATAATCGTTTTAAAGAAACCTTAGAACCTTAGAACCTTAGAATCTCAGAACCTTAGTAACTTATTTTTTATCCACTACTGGTCTATTTTCTCTATTGGCTAAATCCCAAGCAATTGAGAAAGCTAATTTTGTTCTTTTTGTTAGAGCATCGTATTCGATTTTTTCTGCTGTATCGTCTTTACCGTGGTAATCTGCGTGAACTCCATTAAAGAAGAAAACAGAAGGAATGCCATGTTTTGCAAAGTTGTAATGGTCAGAACGCTCATAAAAATGATTTGGATCTTTAGGATCATTAAATTTAAAATCTAAGTCCATTTTAATGTATTTCTCATTTTGAGCTACAACAGCATTATGTAAGTCTGAAGATAATCTGTCAGCACCAATTACATATACATAATTGTTGGTGTTTGAATGTTCAACATCGCGACGGCCAATCATGTCGATATTGATATCGGCAATTGTATTGGCAATTGGAAATAATGGGTTTTCAGAATAGAAACGAGATCCGTGTAATCCATGTTCTTCTCCAGTTACATGAAGAAACAAAATAGAACGTTTTGGTCCGTGGCCTTGTTTTTTGGCTTTCGCGAAAGCTTTAGCCATTTCTATAACTGCTACAGTTCCAGAACCATCATCGTCGGCTCCATTATAAACTTCACCATTTTTAATTCCAACGTGATCGTAATGAGCAGAAATTACTAAAATTTCATCTGGTTTTTCAGAACCTTCAATGAATGCCCAGATATTTTCAGAGTCAGCTAAATTCTCGTTACGTCTTGCATTTAAGTATGATGCAGGAATGTGCTGGTAATAATCTTGAGCTCCTTTTGGAAAAGATACACCGCTTTTTTTGTATTGTTCAATCATATAAAGACCTGCTTTTTTCTGTCCTGGAGAACCAGTTTCACGGCCTTCCATTTCGTCAGAAGCAATAGTATAAAGCATTTTTTTAAGATCTTTTTCAGAAATAGCATTAATGTATTTTGTTGGATCTGAGTTGTCTTTGTTTGCTGTTGACTGCGAGGTTTTACATGAATACGCAGAAACAACTAATAATAAAAGGAGTAATTTTTTCATTCCTATAGTTAGTGTAAATTAATAAATGTGTAAAGAACGTAAAGGGTTAGTAAAAATAAAATAAAAAGTGAGTTTATTATGAATAAACAAACGCTTTTAGCAAACGATACAATTCTGGATTCACCATAAAAACGGTGATGTGCAGGATAAAAATAATAACACATCCAAATTGTGCCAATAAAGGTTGTAATTCCTGATACATACGTTAATGGACTTTCGTTTCCAAAAAGACCAAGAAGCCTATCAATTATAAACATAATAAGAAAAATGAGCAGCAGAAATGAAAAATAATGGAGGGTAAAAATTCCGTGGTCAAAATAATACCATTTCTTTTTGTTGTGGAAAAGCCACAAGAAAAAAGCAAAAAATGGCATGACTATAAAGAGAATTTTAGGTAGATTATGAAAGAAAGCTTCAATAAATTTTTCAATGATTTCTCTTTTGGTATATTTTTCCGTAACATGAACGGCTTTTTCATAAACCCAATAAGTTGTCGCATTTAGTTTTTCGCTTTCCTTTCCATATTTCTGAATTGAATCAATTTCTTTCATTGGTTTCAAATGAAAATATGATTTGTCGACGGTTTTTGACTTTAAATATGATTTTTCTTTCCAGCTTTCTTTTTCTCTGCTAATTTCTTTTTCAAAATTAGAAGTGATTTCTTTGTCATTTTTCGTTAGATCCTCAGTTATTTTACTTGGAAACATTGCAATCAATAAAAAAGTAATAAAACTGATAAAAATATAGAGTCGCACAGGCGCTAAATACGACAAACGTTTTCCTGAAAGATATTCTTTGGTAAGAGTTGAAGGTTTAAAAAGTAAGTTTTTAATCGTTTTCCAAAAGGCATTTTCGTAATGCGTTAAATCTTCAAAAAAATGAATAAATAAATGATGAAAAGTTTTTCGGCTGTCGCTATTTTCTTGTCCGCAATTTGGACAAAATTTTTGTTCTACAACGTGTCTACAATTTAAACAGGTTTTATCTTCTCTAATTTTGTTGTGTGACATTGAACTGGTTTGATTAATTTGTTTTTGGTTGGGGTGGTATTATTTCTTTAAAACTTCGTTTAAGAAAAGCTGTAAATGATCAAAAGATCTTTTTGCAGCAACAGCATTATAAGCAGCACCTTTAGAGTTGTCGCTTCCTGCTTCTGGATTGGTAAACGAATGAACAGAATTTGCATAATAAATCATTTGCCAATCTGCTTTCGAATCTCTCATTTCTTGTTGAAATGCCAATATCTCATCTTTTGAAACAAATGGATCATCAGCTCCATGACAAACTAAAACTTTAGTAGAAATTGATTCAATTTTTCTACTGGCATCTTTGCCTAAACCGCCATGAAAAGAAGCGACACCTTTTACGTTTAGATGACCTCGAGCAGCTTCTAAAACGCCAGTTCCGCCAAAACAATATCCAATGGCAACTATATTGTCTGCATTTGCACCCGATTTTACTAATTCTTTTAAAGCTGTATCAATACGTTTTTGGTAAGCTTCATAATTTGTTTTATAAAAACCAGCTTGTTTTCCTGCTTCTCTAGTATTTTTTGGATAGTTTCCTTCTCCATAAATATCGGCGATAAAGACATGATAACCTAGTTTAGATAGTTCTTCTGCAATGCCTTTGGAAGCATTGTCAATTCCGAGCCAAGCTGGTAAAAGTAAGATTCCAGGATTGTTGGCGCTTTTTTTGGCAGATTTAATAAAAAAGCCATTTAATTGCTGGCTGCCTTCAGTATATTTTACAGGTTTTAATTGTGCGTTCATAAGGTTAGAAAATAAGATTGCACTGAATAAAATTAGTACGGTATTTTTCATAATTATACAATTTTTAACAAATATCAGAAATATTATGTTACAAAAAAACCTCACAAGTAAAATCTTGTGAGGTTTATAACCAAAAATTTTCAGTCTATAAAAATATATTTATAGTGAAATATTTCTTTTAAATGCACAACCTAATTCTACAATAGAATCGGTTTTATCAATACCCGGAATTCCGTCAATTTTTTCATAAAGAATACGGCGCATATGTTCGTGATTTTTGGCAATGATTTTAATGTATAAAGTAAAAGAACCTGTTACATAATAACATTCTGTAATTTCCGGAATTTCCTTTAAAGCTTCAATAATTCGTTCAGAATCAGAATCTTTGTTTAGTGTAAGCCCCGTAAAAGAAGCCCAATCGTATCCAATTTTCTTTTCCTGAATTATCGGCTTTATACCACCAATAACACCTTGTTCTATCATCCTGTTAATACGCTGGTGCACCATTGTATTTGATATTTTCAAATTGGTGGCAATGGCAGAAAAAGCCATTCTCCCGTCTTTTTCCAATTCTTTAATAATACTAATATCAAATTCGTCTAATAAATCCATTCAATGATAATCTTTTAAAATCTGTTGTTGCTAATTTATAAAAGTAATTATTTTTTTTAATAATGGATTATAAAACTGGTTTTCTATTAAAAATAAATATTGTCTTTTTGTTGTTGTGAAATATAATTTTTGACTTTAAAATTGTTATTTTTAAGTCAAAAATAAATTTTTAAAGCGCTTTTTAATTTAATTTTGATATTTTTGTAAAAATAAAAAGCAGATTATGATAAGTACAGAAAAAGCACTTTCGTCAAAATCAGAAGTTTTGATTGAAAAAGAGAATAAATATGGAGCTCACAATTACCATCCGCTTCCAGTAGTTTTAGAGCGCGGAGAAGGAGTATACGTTTGGGATGTTGATGGCAAAAAATATTATGACTTTTTATCGGCTTATTCTGCGGTAAATCAAGGTCACTGTCATCCGAAAATTGTAAATGCAATGGTGGAACAAGCACAAAAACTGACTTTGACTTCTCGTGCTTTTTACAATGATAAATTAGGAAACTACGAAGAATACGTAACCAAATATTTTGGTTTTGATAAAGTTCTTCCAATGAATACAGGAGCTGAAGCAGTTGAAACAGCTTTGAAAATTTCTAGAAAATGGGCTTATGAAGTAAAAGGAATTCCTGAAAATCAAGCGCAGATTATTGTGTGCGAGAATAATTTCCATGGAAGAACCACTACAATTATTTCATTTTCTAATGATGAAACGGCTCGTAAAAACTTCGGACCTTTTACAGATGGTTTTATCAAAATTGAATATGACAATCTTGAAGCACTTGAAAATGCTTTAAATTCATCAAAAAATATTGCTGGATTCTTAGTAGAGCCAATTCAGGGTGAAGCAGGAGTTTATGTTCCTTCTGAAGGTTATTTAGCGAAAGCGAAAGCACTTTGCGAAAAACATAATGTTCTTTTTATTGCCGATGAGGTGCAGACAGGTATTGCGCGTACAGGAAAATTATTGGCGGTTCATCACGAAAACGTTCAGCCTGATGTTTTAATTTTAGGAAAAGCAATTTCTGGTGGAGTTTATCCAGTTTCTGCTGTTTTATGTAATGATGAAATCATGAACGTCATTAAACCAGGTCAGCACGGATCTACTTTTGGTGGAAATCCTGTTGCAGCGGCCGTTGCAATTGCAGCTTTAGATGTAATTAAAGACGAAAAATTAGCCGAAAACGCAGAACGTCTTGGCGTTATTTTAAGAGACGGATTGAATAAAATCGCTGAGAAAAATAATTTAATTACGCTTGTTCGCGGAAAAGGACTTTTGAATGCTATCGTAATCAATACTGACGAAGAATCTGATTTGGCTTGGGTAATCTGTTTAAAATTTAGAGACAACGGATTATTGGCAAAACCAACTCACGGAAATAAAATCAGATTGGCGCCACCTTTGGTTATGACAGAAGAGCAAATTAAAGATTGTCTTGAAATTATCGAGAAATCTTTAAACGAGTTTAGAGATTAATCATCTTACTAAATATTTATAAAAGAGGCGATTGTATTTTGTACAATCGCCTTCTGTTTATAATTACTTAAAATATCAAAAAAAGTAATTATTTCTTTAAGTCATTACAAATCAACAAAGTATTTCTGTTTTCCAAAATCGAATTCATAATAAGTTAGATTAGGCCAAAGTGGTTTTATTAATCCTTTTTCCCAAGTCTGTAGTGCAGTTTGTAATTCTTTAACCTTTTCAGGATTTTTTGAAGCCAAATCGATATTTTCAGATTTATCTTTGGCAAGATTATAAAGCCATTTTTCGTGTGTTTTACCGCTTATAACCAATTTCCAATCGCCGCTTCTTATGGCTTTTGCGTCGCCCGAACGCCAATATAAATTTTGATGAGCGACTTTATTTTCATTCACCGTTTTTATTAAATCGACACCATCATAAATTCTGTCTTTTGGTAAATCAGAACCAATTGCAGCGGCAATTGTTGTAAAAAAGTCCAAAGTACTTACAGGTGTTTTGTAAACAGTATGAGGTTTAATTTTTCCTTTCCACGAAAGTGCAAAAGGAACATTTATTCCGCCTTCGAAATGAGAAAATTTTCCGCCTTTTAATGGAGCGTTTGTTGTAGCAAAAGTATAATCGGCACCGCCATTGTCGCTTGCAAAAATGATTAGAGTATTTTCTTCAAGACCTTCTTTTTTTACTTTTTCACGGATTCTTCCAATCGCATCATCGAGCGCACTGATCATAGCAAAATAAACACGTTTGTTTTCGTCTTTTACATTCGGAAAACGATCGTAATATTTTTTACGAACCTGAAATGGCGTGTGTGGCGCGTTAAACGGAATGTAAAGTAAAAAGGGTTTCTTTTTGTTTTTGTCAATGAAAGCTTCAGCTTCTTCGGCAAATTTTTCCGTTAAATAAGCTTTTTCGTCAATAACAGTTGTATCACGACGAATTTGCCCGATTCCGACACGACCTTTTCCCCAAATCATCTTATCAGTAAAATCTTTATGATGATGATTGATAATATCTGGATTGTTGTCTTCTGGAGCAAAAAGCGAAAATGCTTGATAAAATCCATAATGATAATCGAAACCGCGATCTAAAGGAAAGAAACCTTTGTTGTGTCCTAAATGCCATTTTCCGATAATTCCGGTACTGTAACCTTGTCTTTTGGCCAAATCAGCAAAAGTAATTTCAGATTTCGGAAGCCCTTGTGTTTTAATAGAAGCATCGTTTGGGTATTCAATTTTATCATTCAATCTCCAATTATTGGTATTCATTACATACTTGAAAGCATAATATTCCAAGTTGTTTTTAGGGTAACGATCTCCTGGCTGATATTCGTGTCCGAAACGTTCTTGATATCTTCCCGTAATTAATCCAGCGCGAGATGGAGAACAGATTGCGGCAGAAGCATAGCCATCAGTAAAAGTGACTCCAGAAGCGGCCAAAGAATCAATTTGTGGAGTAGGTGTCGATTTTCCGCCGTAAAGCGAAATATCATATTTTCCTAAATCATCGGCAAGAAGAATGATAATATTAGGTTTTTTTGCTGAAAGTGAATCTATTGAAGTTTTGGAAGCTAAAAATGCTTTTTTCCCTTCTGCCAATTTTTGATCTTCTTTGACTAAAGTGCCATCGGTATTAATTGGCCAAAAAAGAAACGCCGCGAGAATGAGAAGCACTATTAAAATGGGTAGAATTATTTTGGTTATTTTTTTATAGTTAGCCATATTTTGGTGAGTTATTATTTTTTGAATTTTGTTTTTGCGTTGTTTAATTTTTTCATGCGCAGTTTGTCAGGCTGAGCGAAGTCGAAGCCCACACAAGTAGCTCCGTCCCAAAAAAAATAAATCGTTGTAAAGTTTCTAACGTAGGCTTCGACTTCGTTCAGCCTGACACGATTACAGCTAAATTTATACTGAAATTAGATTATCACTTCGAAGCCAAAACCACATCAACATCATTTTTCAAATCGCCTAATCCATCTTTTTTGAAAACAATTTTATTATTTTCATAAAGAATCAGAGTAGGGAATACCTTTACGGTTTTTAGATCGGCAATAACCTGCGGACTTTCTTCTAATTCTATTTCAATGATTTTTAGCTTTTCTCCGTATTGCGATCTAATCGATTCTAAAATTGGTTTAACTGTTTTACAAGTTGCGCAGTATTTTGAACCAATATCGACCAAAACATAATTATTAGAAGCGAGAATTTTTTTGTATTCGGCCAATGATAATTTACTTTTTAGATTGCTGTAAAACGGTTTTCCACCTCCAATCCAACTTGCGATTCCGCCTTCTAGAATATAAACTTCAGAGAATCCTCTTTTGGCTAAATCAGTTGATAGAAGTCCGCTTCTGTAAGCTGCAATTGAATAAATAAAAACCGGTTGTGATGGATTTAAAGCAGCAACTTGTTTCTCATAATCTTCAGATTTCAAATTAAAATTTACGGCACCTTCAATATGGTTTAAGGCAAACTCGTCTGGTCCGCGCGCATCTATAATTTGTAGTGTTTTTTGATTTTTAATTTTCGAATAAAAAGCATCCAATAATAAATTGGCACTTTTTCCTTGAGAAAAAACAGCAATGCTAAACAGAAGAAGCAAAGTTGTAATACTGTTTTTAAGTATTTTATTTTTCATAATAGTAGAGTTTGGATAAAAATCGGCAGTGTATTCAGGATCAATTTGAATACACTGCCACATTTTATATTTTTATTTACTTACTAAATATTAGACTTGTTCCAAAACTGGAGTTGGTTCTGCAGTCTCTACTTTATTTTCTACAGGTTTAGCTTTAAATGGAAATGATAATACACCTTCTGCCAAAGAACTTCCTTCTTTTTTAGATTTGAAAATTGGCCATAAAAACTGAGCGTACCATTCTTCTTGTTTGTACGATTTTGTTCCGAAAGATTCTGGATATTTACGTGTAATCAATCCTGTTCCAAAAATCATATCCCAAATGAAGAACATGTTTCCGAAATTTCCTTTAAAATGTCCAACACCATCTCCGCTTGTATCCGCGTGATGTGCATGATGCGTTGCAGGAGTTGAAATCAGTCTTTCTAAAACCCAAGCAATTGGATGTAAAACTTTGTATTTGTAAAAAGGTTTATCCCAAGGAATACTTGAATGCGCGCCTAAAGTGATGACACTTTTAATTACCAAAACAAATAAAGCAGGTAATCCTAAACCTAAATAAGTTAAAGTTGCTGTCAAATAAATTTGAGAAAAGAAAACCGTGTAAATGAAATTTTGTCTAGAAGCCATCGCCATTCCCATGTATGGAGCCGAATGATGTGTTCTATGAAAACGCCATAAAAATGGAACTTGATGATGCAATCTATGATACCAATATTGGGTTAAATCATCTGCAATTGCGATTAGGAAAAATCCGCCCCAAAAAGGAACCCATGATAATGCATTGGCAGCATTTGGCAATAAATAAGGTAAAGCCGTTAAACTGAAAAATGCGATTATAGGAGGCAAAATTAATTTTGGCGCTAAGAAACAAACGATATCAATTTTGCGTTCTTCGCCAGTCCATTCGTCATCATATAAACCTGCGGCAAATTCTATAATTCCTAAAACAACCATAAAAGCAGTTAATCCCCAAGTTCGAATATTTTCGAAAGCTGGTTTTGCGAATTCTAAAAAAGCTGGCAATGTAATATGCGATTCGCTTACAGCGCCACCAGTTATTTTAAAATAAAGGTAAATTGCCAATACTGGCAGTGAATAAATAAAGAAACTTATTGTTAAGTCTCTAGGTAACTTTTCTTTTTGAACTATTGCCATGATTTCTTATTTTAAAAATTGATTAATTATTGTTAAACCTCCAGCTAAAATCGCTAACGGTACTAAAAACAAGATTATCCCAACGACAATCTTTTTTCCTATAATTTCATAGTCTACTCGTTTCATCTGTCTGATTTTTAATAGTTAATGTAAAACTAAACAAAATATCTTTTAATTCTATAGATTTAGTAGAATTAAATATGTTAAACTGATAACTTTTTTGTTATATTTTTTTATTTGTTTTTCTTGTGAATACGCTGTCTTAGAACATCTTGCCAATCGATTAACGGATAAAGGTTATTTTTCTTCGCCTGATTGTCGAATTCTGCTTGAAGCTCTTTTAGTTTTTCTGGGTATTTTTTAGCTAAATCGATTCTTTCGTTAAAATCGGTATTTAGATTATAAAGTTCCCAAACATCATTATCAAAATTACTTGGCTCGTCTTTTTTAGATAAAGCATCATTTTGAGTAATATCAATATAATCAGGGTGATGTGGTGCCGAAGCTTTCCAACCATCTTTATAAAGCGATCTTGAACCGAAAATATAATAATGTTGAATTTTATGTCTAGAAGGCGCTTTCGCATCAGTGTAAGAATAAGCTAAAGAAGTTCCTTGAATAGAATCTTGAGCAATTCCTCTGATTGTTTCTGGCGCTTTGATTCCGACAGTTTCTAAAGTTGTTGGCAAAATATCAATTACGTGCCCGTATTGCGTACGAATTCCAGGTGTTTTAATTCCTTTTGGATAATAAACAATCAGCGGATTGCGAGTTCCTCCTTCAGAATGTGCGTCTTGTTTTAGGTTTCTAAACGGTGTATTAGCTGCCAAAGCCCATCCGTGCGGATAATTTTCTTTTGTTGCGGCTGGAGTTCCTAATAAATTAGTTTTAGATAAATTGTTTTTCAAAGATTCTTCCTTAATCTTCGGATCAGAAAGTTTTCTGAAAGACTCATCAACCAATCCAATTGAAGTTCCTTCTTTACTTGCTCCGTTGTCTCCTAAAATAACATAGAAAATAGTATTATCTAGTTGATTAATTGATTTTAGATGATCTACAATTCGGCTCACTTCATAGTCTGTATATTCCAGATATCCGGCGTATATTTCCATAAACTGTGCATATAATTTTTTCTCATCTGCAGATAAAGTATTCCATGCAGGGACATAAGAATCACGAATTGGCAATTTAGCATCAGAAGGAATCAAACCTAATTTTTTCTGATTAGCAATTACTTTGTCACGGTAAGCATCCCAACCATCATCAAATTTGCCTTTGTATTTATCGCTCCATTGTTTTTCTACTTGATGCGGAGAATGCGTTGCTCCCGGCGCATAATACAAAAAGAATGGTTTATTAGGAGCCGCATGTTTCTGACGGTCAATGTAAGTAATAGCTTTATCTGTAATCAATTCGCTTAAATGTTTTCCTTTTAGATCGGTAGTAAACTCATTTTTAGATCGGTCTTTTTCGGCTCCATTTAATTTTGTGTTTCCATTTAGCCAAGTCTGATCTTCTACCAAATCAGGATTGTATTGATCGGTTTGAGAACCTAAGAATCCGTAAAAATGTTCAAAACCTTTTCCTGTTGGCCATCTGTCAAAAGGTCCTGCATCTGTTGCATCTTCATCGGGAGTAACTCCATATTTTCCGACTGCAAAAGTGTTATAACCGTTGTCACGCAAAATCTCTGCAATAGTTCCCGCCGAAGAAGGAAGTCTTCCGTCCCAACCAGGGAAACCTGCTGACATAGAAGTATGCGAAAATCCTCCAACGTGTACAGCATGCGAATTGCGTCCTGTTAATAATGCGGAACGTGTTGGCGCACAAATTGCTGTAGTGTGAAAGTTGGTGTAGCGTAAACCATTATTTGCTAATTTTTCAAAAGTTGGAGTATTGATTAATCCTCCAAAAGCACTAGTTGCTCCGAAACCAACATCATCTAATAGAATCCAAACTACATTTGGCGCGCCTTCTGGAGGTTTTACGGGTTCAATCCAATATTCTTTGGAATCTGCTAAAGTTTTACCAACGACACCTTTGTAATTTGGATCTGGTTTTAACTGACCAAAACTAAATTGAGCAATAAGTAAAGCAGCAATTAAAAGCCCTTTTTGATGATTTCTATGACTTTTTATGTTATTATTTATTTTTTTCATCTTTATAAGTTTATCCTGCAAGGTTTTCAAAACCTTGTAGGTGTGATTTTCAAACCTAATTAATCATTAAAGATTTTTCTGGTTGGATATTTGAAACCTACAAGGTTTTGAAAACCTTGCAGGTTATTGAAATCATTATTTTGTAGTTTCTGTATCTGCAGGTTTAGTTACTTGTTTTACTAAATCTTGAAGCGTTTTTCCTTTGTCAGCAGCAGTATTGTGAATTCTTCTATTATAAACATCTTGCCAGTCAATCAACGGGTAAACGTTGTTTTCTTTGGCTTGTTCGTCAAATAATTTCTGAAGTTCGGCTAGTTTTTCAGGATATTTTTTCGCCAAGTTATTACGTTCATTAAAGTCTTCGTTTAGGTTGTATAATTCCCAAACATCCGTATCGAAGTTACTTGCAGCTGGTTTTTCGCTTTTTCCTAAAGATTGTTTTACAGCAAATGAATCTGGTAAATGTGCAGCAGAAGCTTTCCATCCGTCTTTGTAAATTGCTCTGTTTCCAAAAATGTAGTAATACTGTACTTTGTGTAAAGATTCTGCTTTCGGATTATCAAGAGAAGCTTTAAAAGTAGAACCTTGAATAATATCTTGTTTGATGTTTTTGATATATTCAGGCGCTTTAATTCCGACAATATCTAAAGTTGTTGGAAGTAAATCGGTTACGTGGCTATATTGATTTCTAATTCCGCCTTTATCTTTAATTCCGTTTGGATAAAAAACAATCAATGGGTTGCGAGTTCCACCTTCAGAATGTGCATCTTGTTTCCAATTTTTGAAAGGAGCATTTGTCGCCTGAGCCCATCCTAACGGATAATTGGTGTTTAAACCTTTTGCAGTTCCAATCTCGCCAATGTTGTTTAAGTTGCTTTGAAGATTTTCCTCTTCTGTTTTTCCTTGAGCAAATAAACTCTGATTGATTGTTCCTTGTAAAGTTCCTTCTTTACTTGCTCCATTATCTCCAATAGCAACAAAAATCAAAGTATTATCAAGCTGTCCGCTTTGTTTTAAATAATCCACAACTCTACCAATTTCATAATCTGTATAAGTCAAGAATCCAGCGTAAACTTCCATGAATCTTGCGTAAACTTTCTTTTGGTCTGGAGTTAATTTTTTCCATTCTGTAATAAGAGCATTACGTTCTGGCAAAACAGCATTTGCAGGAATAGTTCCTAATTTCTTTTGATTTGCCAAAACTTTTTCGCGGTAAACATCCCAACCTTCATCAAATTTTCCTTTATATGGTTCAACCCATTTTTCAGCAACTTGATGAGGTGCGTGAACTGCTCCTGGCGCATAATACAAGAAAAATGGTTTTCCAGGCGCTGCTTTCTGTTGTTTCTGAATGTAGCTAATGGCTTTATCTGTAATTAATTCATTTAAATGTCTTCCGTCAGGTTTAATGTGAACTTGATCTTCAACCAAATCGGGGTTGTACTGATCGGTTTGAGAACCTAAGAATCCATAGAAATGATCGAAACCTTTTCCAGTTGGCCATCTATCAAACGGACCAGCATCTGTTGCTTCTTCATCTGGAGTAACACCATATTTTCCAACAGCGAAAGTATTATAACCATTTTCACGTAAAATCTCAGCAATTGTTCCTTTATCAGAAGGAATTCTTCCGTCCCAACCTGGAAAACCTGCAGATAAAACGGTATGAGAAAATCCGCTTACGTGAACTCTTCCTGAATTTCTTCCAGTCAATAAAGCGGCACGGGTAGGAGCACAAATTGCTGTAGTATGAAAGTTGGTGTAACGAAGTCCGTTGTTAGCTAAATTATCAAAAGTCGGCGTGTTGATTAATCCACCGAATGCACTTGCAGCTCCAAATCCAACATCGTCCAATAAAATCCAAACTACATTCGGAGCACCTTTTGGAGCCGTTACAGGATCTGGCCAATATTCTTTCGAATCAGCCAAAGTCTTGCCGATTGTTCCTTTAAACTCTGTTTTTTCTTGTGCTATTCCCAATTGAGCAATCAGGACAGCAGTAATTAAAAGCCCTTTTTTAGAGCTTTTACTCCTATTGTTATTTTTTAAATTTTTCATTTTATAGTTTTTTAGTTATATAGTTTTTTTAATAATTGTATTTTTTTAAACACATAGAATCATAGCTTTTAGAATCGATAAAAGGCGTTTCACTTGTTTAAATGTTCATAGTTCTATGTGTGGAGAAACGAGTTTCTCTTTACTTTCCCTTTTAATAATTTAAAATCTATATTTCTATGTGTTTAAAAAGCTTTCGGCATTAATATCCAGGATTCTGTGGTAAACCGTCCGGATTAATATTTCTTTCGCTTTGCGGAATTGGATAAAGATTATTTCTTTCTGAAACGGAGTTTTTAGCCGTTACCTTTTTTACCTCTGTAACCAAAGTTCCCCATCTTACCAAATCGTACCAACGCTGTCCTTCTTGAACAAATTCTTTTTTACGTTCTTCCTGAATAGCCGCTCTAAAAGTTGCCTGATTTAATGCCACTAAATCTACTGTTACATCTGGTGTTGTAATTGCCTTTCCGAATGCTCTTCGTCTAACTTGATTTATCAATTCGTAAGCTTCTGCAGTTGGTCCGCTTTGTTCATTTATCGCTTCTGCTAAAGTCAAAAGAACATCTGCATAGCGAATAATCGGAAAATTGATTGCTACGTTTGAAGGAGTAGCTAGATTAGTTAAATCCAAATATTTTTTGAAAATCGGTTTCGGAAAAGTATAAAGTGTTCCTGTTGTTGGATTCAATAATTGCTTTGCATAACTAACATCTCTTCTTTTGTCTCCTGCTGCATATATATCATAGAATAAAGCTACATCTGATACAATATCTGCTGGCTCAGTTGCTGTAAATCCAGTGAAAGAAGTTGCTTGAAAAGTACTTCCGCTAGAACCATTTCCTGCTTGATTTGGCTCAAACTGAACAGAGAAAATATGTTCTTTTCCGTTCTTTTTAGTTTTAGTGAAAATATCTTGAAAGTCTTCAAATAAAGCATAACCATATCCGCCATTAATTACCTCTCTGGCTTTTAAAATGGTATTTGGCCAATCTTTTCTTGTGATGTAAACTTTAGCTAAAATAGCTTTTGCCGCTCCAGAAGTTGCGCGTCCTGCATCTGCAGCAGTATAAGTTGCAGGCAAAGCTTCTGCATCTGTCAAATCTTTAATGATTTGAGTGTAAACTTCTTCGACGGTTGCTCTATTGGTTTTTAAACTGCCTAAATCAATTGAAGTCGCTTCGTGCAAAACAATCGGAACTCCACCCCAAAGGCGCACTGCTTGGAAATAAAGTAATGCTCTAATAAATTTAGCTTCATTAATTAATCTTGTTTTAATGACTTCATTACCTGTTACTTTCGGAATATTATCGATAGATACATTTGCTCTATTGATTCCAGCATAAATCTGTCTCCAAGCTACTTGAACGCGGTCGGTTGTTGCATCGTGAGTTAATGCACTCATCGCTCTTACTTGCGGGTTAGTCGCAGAAACTCCCGCAGCTGCGTAATCTGAACCCATATCAGTTAAGAAATAAAGGTTTCTTCCAAACAAACTTTGTTCACCAGGATCAAGACTTAAGGAAGCATAAACAGCAGTTACACTGGCAACAGCATCATCTTGTGTGTTGAAATAATTGTCTTCGGTAACAAAAGAGTTCGGTGTTACCTCAAGTTCCGTGCACGATACCAGTAAACCGGCACTTAAAAGGAATGTTATAATGATCTTTTTCATTTTGATATATTTTTTTTTACTTAGAAAGTTACATTCAAGCCCGAGATGAATGTTTTTGAATTTGGATAAGAACCAAAGTCAATTCCCGGATATAAGTTATTTTGTTCGTATGAACTTACCTCTGGATCATAACCAGTATATTTTGTCCATGTAATT
The DNA here is from genome assembly GCF_014207905.1 of Flavobacterium notoginsengisoli. Taxonomy (GTDB): domain Bacteria; phylum Bacteroidota; class Bacteroidia; order Flavobacteriales; family Flavobacteriaceae; genus Flavobacterium; species Flavobacterium notoginsengisoli_A. Next base: position 759,660 of record NZ_JACHLB010000002.1, read on the forward strand.
AAGTTTTCTGCTGAGACATAGAATTTCACACTTTTTGTTCCGAATTTTTTAGAAACACTTTTTGGTAATGTGTAGCCTAGTGTGATTAATTTCAATCTTAAGAAAGAAGCATCTTCTACATATCTTTCAGAAACAATTCCTAAAGGCGAACTTGTAGCTCTCGGAATTTCATTACTTGGATTTGTTGGTGTCCATCTATCATTTAAAGTTGCTGCTGCATTAGTTCCAAGAGTTGAAATTTCTAATTGTTGGTTTAAAGCATTGAAGATTTTTCCGCCATAAGAACCTTGGAAAGAAAAATTCAAATCAAAATCATTGTATGAAATAGTGTTGCTGAAACTTCCAACAAACTTTGGTTGTGATGTTCCTAAATTTCCTTTGTCAAGTGCATTAATAACGCCGTCACCGTTTGTATCAACATATTTTCTATCTCCAACTTTCGTATTCGCTAAACTGTTGATTTTTGGCTGTGTATTTACTTCTTCTTGAGTTTGGAAAATTCCGTTTGTTCTGTATCCCCAGAAAGTTCCTAAAGGCAGACCAACTTTTACAATTACTGGTTGCTGTTGTAATAAAGAACCGTTTGGTACTACGGGAAAGAATTCATTTACACCATTTCCGATAGCGACAACTTTATTTTTGTTGGCAGAAAACACAATGTTTGAATTCCATGCAAAATTTTCTGTTCTCACGTTTTCAGTTGTCAAACCAATCTCGATACCTTTATTTTCAACACCACCAATATTTTGTAGAATAGTAGCATAACCTGAACTTAATGGCACTGGAACGCTGATCAATAAATCGTTTGTTTTTTTGTAATACACATCAAAAACAAAATTGATTTTTCGGTCTAATAAAGCTAAATCCAATCCAACATTATATTGATTTGTTTTTTCCCATTTCAAATCTGGATTTGCCAATCGAGTAGGAGCGAGACCTGTGTATAATGTACCTCCAAAAGAATAGTTTACAGAACCCATTGAAGCTAGAGAAAGGTAATTTCCAATTTCTTGGTTTCCTGTTGTTCCCGCGGTAATTCTAAGTTTGGCTTCGGTTACACCTTTAATGTCTTTTGCAAATTCTTCGTCGGTAATATTCCAAGAGAAACCAGCAGAAGGGAAATACCCCCAAAGTGACTCTGCACCAAATCTTGAAGAACCATCAGCACGTCCAGAAAGAGTAAAATTGTATTTTCCTTTATAAGAATAATTTACTCTCGCCAGCCAAGATTTCAATACACTTTCGTAAGCATCGCTATAAGGTTTTACGGCAACACCATCTTGTAAGGCGTTATAAGTATTGGCATCATTTACAAAAGTCTGTGCTCCTGCATTTACGACTTCGCCTTTTGTGTATTGAAGTGTATAACCTCCTAAAGCAGAAAATTTATGATTTTCTCCAAAATTTGTATTGTAATTCAATGTGTTTTCATTCAATACAGAACTTACAATTCTGTCACCAACAGAAGCTAAACCTTTTGTTCCGGCACCATTTGATGTATTTGCTGGCGCATAGTAGTTTTGTTTTGTATTGATAACATCTCCACTAACGGCAACTTTGGCAGTCAATTTTTTAGTGATTTTGTATTCGCCAAATAAGCTGGTTAAAATTCTATTGATTTTAGTTTCGTTGATTGTATTTTCCAAATCATTAATTGGATTAGGAACATAACCATTTACAGAAGTGGCATAAGGATTATTAGTAACATTATAACTTCCGTCAGCATTTTTTATCGGAACTACGGGAGCAGTCAATAAAACCCCAACTAAAGGATTTGGATTTCTTCCTCCACTGCTGCTGGCGCCTACACCATTTGAAATTGAATTTGTATAATTGGCATTTACACCAAATTTGAAATTCTGAGAATAATTTCTTTCATAATTAGCACGAAGAGAAATACGTTTAAAATCTGTAGCTATAACAACTCCGTCTTGATCAAAATAACCTGCAGAAATAGAGTATCTTGATCTTTCGTCACCGCCAGAGAAAGATAAATTATGGCTTTGCACAGGCGCTGCAGTTCTAAAAGCCGCAGACTGCCAATCATAATTACCAGAAGTTTTTAATGCTTCTATTTGTGCGTCACTAAACGAAGGAGCCTGACCGATACTTGCCTGAACATCATTTCGTAAACTTGCCCATTCGCTGGCATTCATTAATTTCAATTTTTTAGAGATATTTTGAAATCCGAAATAGCCTTGGTACGAAATATTGTCTTGTCCTTTTGTTCCTTTTTTGGTTGTAATAATAACAACTCCGTTGGCACCTCGAGAACCATAAATTGCTGTTGCAGAAGCATCTTTCAAAACTTCAATAGATTCAATATCAGCAGGATTTATGGTAGACAAAACGTTTACACTTGCGCCTGCATAAGTAACTCCAGCAGAACTGTTAGCATTATCGTTATAAATTAAAATTCCATCTACAACGTATAAAGGTTCATTTCCAGCGGTAATTGAATTTCCTCCACGAATACGAACACTCGAAGATGCGCCTGGACGTCCAGAACTTTGTGTAACTACAACCCCAGCAACAGCACCTCTTAAAAGATTATCGGCTGAAGAAGTTACTTGAGACAAATTAGCTTTTGGTACAGAAGCTACAGAACCAGTAATGTCTTTTCTTTTCTGTGTTCCATATCCAACAACGACCAATTCATTAAGTTCTTGACGTTCTTCCTTTAAGTTGATAATTATTGGATTTTTCTCTACAATTACTTCTGCCTTTTTGTAACCAATATAGCTTACAATTAAGGTGTATGGAAATTTCTGCCCCGTTTGAAAATAGAACTTTCCTTCTGCATCGGTAACAACGCCGTGAGTTGTTCCTTTAATGGTGACAGAAGCGCCTATAATAGGCTGATTTGTAATGTCATCGACTACAGTTCCATCTAGTTTTGATTGAATGAGCGGGGTTGTATTCTGGGCTTGTATGCCTGCCGTTATGAAGAGTAGAAACAGCAGTATGTGTATGTTTAACTTTTTTTTCATTTCTTTGTGTTGGTTTTAAGTAATTAACAAGACGCCCTGAGCACTGTTTATACAGCACTCTAAAAGTGTTCTTGATTTAGTGATAAATGTTCTTTAAGCCTCGCCATTTCTGTTGCCGCAGAAATGGCTTTTTTTATTTACAGCAACAGCTTTGCATTGTTTTCATTTTAGTTTTTTTAATTGTTAGTCATTTTAATTTTTGAAATATAGGTATGGTTTCAAGAATCAATCAGATGCAATAAAAATGCAACTGAAAGATTTTTGGGTAAATTCAATAAATATTTTGGGTGGTGAATTTTTAAGAGATCTGCTTTTGAAAAAAGAAATAAAAAGCACATAAATTAAAAGTAGATTTTTAACAACAGAAACACATATAACAGAAAGTGTTATAAGTGTATACTTTAGGAAGAATGTAATGCGATATGCTTTCTGTCGTTTTCACAATAATAATTTTTATGTTTGAAACATTATTTAAACTCTACTAATCCTATAGACAAAGTTAAATTTTATATAATAAAAACCAAAAGTTTAAAGATTTTTTTTTGAAAAAACTGCCATTACAAGTGCTTGCAAAAGCGCTATTCTTTCGAAACTACCTTATTTTAAAGGAGATGCGAAATGATTTTAAATGAGAAGAAATGTTAAAATAAAATTTAAGATAAACTTTAAAATGTAGTATTTTACATGGTTTTAAGGCTCTTTTTTAAAAGATTTCAAAACTCATTTTCCTTAAAAAACATTCAAAAACGTCAGCAAAAAGCTTTTAAGGAGATTATTATGGAAATTTCTAAACTAATTTTAAAAGTGATTTCGAATAAATTAGAGTAAATTTATAGAGGTTAAAAGAAAATAAAATTTTTTATTCATGATAAGAATAAATACTTATATTTGTAATAAGTATTTTTACTTAGTTTTATAATTAGAAAAATGATAGAAGTAAAAGAAGCATTAGAAATCGTTGCAGCAAATAGCTCTAGTTTGTCGACACAAAAGATAGCGGTAAAAAAAGCATTAGGTTATATTCTCGCAGAAACGATTTATTCGCCAATTTCGATGCCACCTTTTAGACAGTCTGCAATGGACGGTTATGCTTTTATTCATTCAGAAAGACATCAATTTGATATTGTTGGAATTTCTCAAGCTGGAGATCATTCTAATATTAAAATTAAAGAAAACGAAACGATAAGAATTTTTACTGGCGCTTATGTTCCAGACAATGCAGATACGGTTGTGATGCAGGAACATGTTATGGCAAACGAAAAATCAATTTTGATTGCTACAAAGCCAGAACCTTTTGCTAATATTAGAAATAAAGGTGAACAAATTAATATTGAAGATGTAGTTTTTGATGCAAATACAGTAATTACTCCAGCTGCAATTGGTTTTTTAGCCTGTTTAGGAATTACAGAAATTACAGTTTATAAAAAGCCAAAAGTGGCTATTTTGGTAACAGGAAACGAATTGGTAAAACCGGGCAAGAAACTTTCAAAAGGGAAGATTTACGAAAGTAATTCTGTGATGTTAGCGGCAGCGTTGCAAACAATCGGAATTAAAAAGATAAAAATACATACCGTTAAAGACAATTTAAAAGCAACACAAAAAGCATTAAAATCCATTCTGAAAAAAAATGATATTGTCTTGATTTCTGGCGGAATTTCTGTTGGTGATTACGATTTCGTTAAAGAGGCATTGATTAAAAATGGAGTAGAAGAGCTTTTTTATAAAATTAACCAAAGACCTGGAAAACCAATGTTTTTCGGATCTAAAAAAGAAACTTTGGTTTTTGCTCTTCCAGGAAATCCGGCTTCATCGCTGACGAATTTTTATATTTATGTTTATCCAGCCATTAGAAACAGAATGGGATTCTCGAATACACATCTGCCGAAAATTGTTCGTAAATTGAATAGCTCTTTTGAAAATACAACTGGGAAAACACTTTTTCTAAAAGCGTTATATGATGAAACTTCAGTGACAATTCTAGAGGGACAAAGTTCTGCAATGCTTAATTCTTTCGCTATAGCGAATGGTTTAATCATTATACCGCAGGACGCACAAAATATTAAAAAAGGTCAGCTAGTTACGATATTACCGATTGATTAGAGTTGAAAGAGGGAAGAAGCAAGAAACAAGAGGAAAGAGGAAAGGGGAAAGAAGCAAGAAGCAAGAGGAAAGATTTGAGATGTATTATGAGAAACGCTATATAAATAAAAACACATAGCACATCAACCTGAAACTTGAAACCTGAAACAAAATAAAAAAACAAAACCATGGAAACACTAACAGTATTTATTCTTTGTGGAGGAAAAAGCTCTAGAATGCAGTCAGAAAAAGGATTGGTTTTGTTTCAGGAAAAACCTTTCATAGAACATATTATTCAGGCAATTTTACCTATTACAGATCAAATAAAATTAATTACAGCTTCGAAAGAATATGATTATTTGGAGTATGAAAAAATTCCGGATTTAGTTATAGATAAAGGTCCGCTTGGTGGAATTTACACCGCTTTGTCACATTCTGAAACCGAATTTAATCTCATATTAAGCTGTGATATTCCGTTAATTTCTACAGAATTATTACAGGAATTAATTTCAAAACATACAAAAGAAGCTGAAATTACAGTTTTTGCTTCCGAAAGTAAAACACATCCATTAATCGGAATTTATTCTAAAAGTATCGTTCCAACGATTAAAGAAGCAATCGAATCGAATGAATTGAAAATGATGGATTTGCTGGCTAAATTACCGCACCAAATTATCAACATAGAAGAAAGTGAGAACTTTCATTTAACTAATATTAATTCGGCTGATGAATTAAACGACTTGAATATCAATTTAATGTAAAAGACTATGCGAAATTTAAAAACCCCGAAATTGACGATTGTAGGCGCAGGTCCTGGTGATGTTGAATTGATTACCATAAAAGCAATTAAAGCTTTAGAAAGTGCCGATGTAGTTTTGTACGATGCTTTAGTAAATGAAGAATTACTAGAGTATGCATCAAATGCTGAAATTGTTTTTGTTGGAAAACGTTTAGGTTGTCATGCTTATACACAAGATCAGATTAACGATTTGATTGTTTCGATGGCTAATCTTCACGGACATGTAGTTCGCCTAAAAGGTGGCGATTCTTTTGTTTTTGGAAGAGGAAGCGAAGAAATAGATTATGCTATAAAATTTGGATTAGAAACGGCTGTTGTCCCAGGAATTTCATCTGCTTTAGGCGTTCCAGCTTCGGCGGGAATTAGTTTGACACAGCGCAAAATAGCAGAAAGTTTTTGGGTAATTACAGGAACTACATCTAATCACGAATTGTCTAAAGATGTTCATTTAGCATCAAAATCGGCTGCTACAGTAGTTATTTTAATGGGAATGCATAAATTAGATGAAATCATTTCGATTTATCAGAAAAATAGAAATGATGATCTTCCAATTGCAATTATTCAGAACGGAACGAAAAATTCAGAACAAAAAGTGATTGGAACTATAAACACAATCACTAAATTGGTATCCGAAAATAACATTTCATCACCTGCTATTATTGTGATTGGTGAAGTAGTGAAAAATACGTCAAAATTAACGGAGTATTTTCAGGAACATTTTGACGATGAATTTATTTTTCAGAATTTAAATTTATAAAAATGATTGAAGTTAAATATTTTGGAGCTGTAGCCGAAAAAACTAAATGTGAATTCGAAAAATTATCTTTTTCTGAAGAATTGTCATTGCAAAAATTATTGCAGGATTTGAACGAAAAATATGAATTTGAATCATTGACTTTTAGCGTTGCAGTAAATCAAAAAATAGTTTCAAAGATTTCAGATTATACTTTACAAACAAGTGATATTGTAGCATTATTACCCCCATTTGCAGGAGGTTAATTAAAAATAATGAAAGATTCAACGAGATATAACCGACAAATTATTCTTCCAGAAATTGGAGAAGAAGGACAGTATGAATTATCAAAAGCAAAAGTTTTAGTAATCGGTGCTGGAGGTTTAGGTGCAGCAATTTTGCCTTATTTAGCTGCGGCTGGAGTTGGAGAAATCGGAATTATGGATGATGATGCAATCGAGATTTCAAACTTACATCGACAAGTGATTTATAAAACTTCGGCTGTCGGAAAATCGAAAGTAGATCAAGCTAAATTGATGATTTCAGAATTGAATCCAGAAATAAAAGTAATTGCTTTTTCGGAAAAATTATCTGGTAAAAATGCGCTTTCACTTTTCGAAAAATATGATATTATTGTCGATGCAACAGACAATATTTCCATTAAATATTTAATAAATGATGCTTGTCTTTTAGTCAATAAACCAATGGTTTATGGCTCTGTTTTTAGATTTCAAGGTCAGGTTTCGGTTTTCAATTATCAAAACGGACCAACCTACAGGTGTTTATATCCAGATGAAAATAAGAATGCTTTAAATTGCGAAGATGCTGGCGTAATTGGAGTTACCGTTGGAATGATTGGAATGCTTCAAGCCAATGAAGTTTTAAAAATAATTCTAGGAATTGGAAATGTTCTAAGTGGAAAAATATTGGTTTACGATATTTTAAACAGCGAACAGCAAAAGTATGATTTCGAAAAAAATGCTAATCTTGAAATAACCAAAGAAGATTTTGAGCGACAATATAATTCAGAGGGAAATCAAATTCATGAAGTACAATTCGATGCAATTTTAAATGAAATAGAAAATGATGAAATTCTCTTTTTAGATGTTAGAAATAGAGATGAATCGCCAAAAATCAATTTAAAAAATCAGATTCAAATTCCGTTAATGCATTTGGAAAATGAAATTGAAAAACTGCATAAAAATCAAAGGATTTATATTTTTTGCCAATCTGGAATAAGAAGTAAAATTGCAACAGAATTACTTCAAAAACATCAATTTAAAAAAGTAAAAAGTATTTCTGGCGGTGCTTTAGCAATGAAAAATTTATTGAAAGAAAAAATATCTATTTAAAACTTAATAATTTTTACGATGAAAAAAATATTCATGGTTTTGTTTTTGTGTTTTTGTTTTAATCAAATAATGTTTTCTCAGAAGCATGTCGATGCTACAGGCGAAACAGAGCTTTATGAAGCTTATGATAAAGCAGATAAAGAATTGAATCAAGTTTATAATCAGCTAAAAAAGAAATTAGGTGCTAAAGATCAAACAGCTTTAGTTGCTGCCCAAAAAGATTGGATAAAGTTTAGAGATTCTAATTGTAAATTTAAATCTTATCCCGAAGGTATGGGTGGAGTTATAGCAAGTAAAATGTACGCAGATTGTAGAATGCAGCTTACAATTAGCAGAACAAAAGAATTGAAAAGCTTGATGAATGGCTTTTAAAATTCTTAATAAGAATTAGAGATATTTATAGTCGCAGATTAAAAGATTATAATTTAGATTTTCACCCTGAGCGAAGTTGAAGGGTGCGCCAGTTGGAATTGGGCTTCGACTTCGCTCAGCCTGACAAATTGGATGTAAAAATCATTTTAATCCTTTTAATGTGTGGCAAATAAAAAACATAAAAAATGAGTAAAAATGTATTTGTAGAAGGGCCAATTTCTCCTGAATTTATAGCAGAATCGATTGCCAAACATCAATCCAAACATACAATCGGAGCGCATAATATTTTTTTAGGACAAGTTCGTGCCGATGTGATTCATGACAATACGGTTGTGGCGATTGATTATTCGGCATACAAAGACATGGCAAATGAGGCTTTGTACACAATTAGAGAAAAAGCTTTCGCTAAATTCGATTTAACCTGTATGCATATTTATCATAGTTTAGGCGTTGTAAAGGCTGGTGAAATCTGTTTATTCGTTTTTGTTTCGGCAACTCGTCGCAAACAAGTTTATGAAGCAACAGAAGCTATTGTAAATTGGATAAAAACAGACGTTCCGATTTTTGGTAAAGAAATGTTTGAAAACGATACATTTACTTGGAAACAAAATAGTTAAAAAATAAAATGGTAGATATTACCCATAAAATAAGCACTTTAAGAGTAGCAACTGCAACTGCAATAGTAAAAGTTAGCCGACAAGAAACTGTTGATGCCGTTGTGAATAATTTAGTGCCAAAAGGAAACGTTTTTGAAATGGCAAAAACTGCTGGATTGTTTGCAGTAAAAAATACGCATTTATCGATTCCAGATTGTCATCCGCTTCCTATTGAATACACAGCCGTTGAATACAATATTGAAGGTTTAGAAATACATATTATTTTCAAAGTCAAAACCGTTTACAAAACTGGAGTTGAGGTCGAAGCTATGCACGGCGCGTCTATCGTGGCTTTGACAATGTACGATATGCTGAAACCGATTGATAAAGAAATTGAAATTTCAACTATTAAATTGGTTAATAAAGAAGGCGGAAAATCGTCTTTCAAAAATAAATTTTCGAATGTTATTAAAGCCGCTGTTTTCGTTTGTTCCGATTCAATTTTTGCTGGAGATAAAGAAGATAGATCTGGAAAAGTTATTGTTGAAAAATTAGATTCATACGGAGTTGAAACTTCGCATTACGAAATCATTCCAGACGAATTGGATATTATTCAGGAAAAAACAAAAGCTTTCGCTAAAGATAATCAGCTCGTTATTTTTACTGGTGGAACAGGTTTATCTCCGCGAGATGTCACTCCAGAAGCTTTGGCTCCTTTATTAGAAAGTAGAATTCCAGGAATAGAAGAAGCGATTCGTAATTACGGACAACAAAGAATGCCTTATGCGATGCTGTCTAGAACTGTTGCTGGAACTTTAGGAAAAACTGTCGTTTTAGCATTGCCAGGTTCAACAAACGGCGCAAGAGAATCTATGGATGCTGTTTTTCCTCATTTGCTGCACGTTTTTCATATTTTAAAAGGAAAAAATCATGACAGCCTCTAACACTATTTTGACGGATGGTTTTGGACGCAAGCACAATTATTTGCGCATTTCGCTGTTGGAAAAATGCAACCTGCGTTGTACGTACTGCATGCCAGCTGATGGAATCGCACTTTCTCCAAAAGCAAGTTTAATGACTGCCGAAGAGATTTTTGCTATTGCCCAAACTTTCGTAAAAAATGGTGTTGATAAAATAAGATTAACCGGCGGAGAACCTTTATTAAGAAAAGATTTTCCAGAAATTGTTTCCAAATTATCTGAATTAGAAATTTCGCTTTCTATTACAACAAACGGAATCTTAATTGATCGTCATATTGAGACTTTAAAGCAATTTAAAGTCAAAAAGATTAATTTGAGTTTAGATACTTTGATTTCGTCAAAATTTCATTCTATAACGCTTAGAAATCAGTTTGAAAAAGTTATTGATAATTTGCATTTGCTTTTAAATCATGATTTTGATGTAAAAGTAAATGTGGTTTTAATAAAAGGTTTTAATGATAACGAAATCGTAGATTTTATAAAACTGACTCAGTTTCTGCCCATTTCTGTACGCTTTATCGAGTTTATGCCTTTTGCTGGAAACGAGTGGGATAGAAGTAAAATGGTTTCGCAAAAAGAGATTTTAGATTTAGTTGAAACTCAATTTCCTTTAGAAGTAATTCAAAAATTAGAAAACGAAAAAAACTTCACTTCTAGAAATTATAAAATAAAAGATTTTCAAGGCAATTTCGGAATCATCAGTTCTATTACAAATCCCTTTTGTGACAGCTGCAACCGCATCCGCTTGACGGCCAACGGAAAAATAAAAAACTGTCTTTTCTCTAACTCAGAAACCGATTTATTGACCGCTTTTAGAAATGGAGAATCGATCACTGATTTGATTTCAAATTCCATTCAAAATAAAAAGAAAGTTCGTGCAGGAATGTCTACAGTTAATGAAATTAATGATCCAACGCTTCATTTTGATAATCGTAGTATGATTGCGATTGGAGGGTGATATTAATTGTTAATTGTTAATTGTTAATTGTTAATTGTTAATTGTTAATTGTTAATTGTTGATTGTTGATTGTTGATTGTTGATTGTTGATTGTTGATTGTTGATTGTTGATTGTTGATTGTTGATTGTTGATTGTTGATTGAAGGATTTTATTAACTATACTTCTTCTTTATGATATAATGTTTGTCAGGCTGAGCGAAGTCGAAGCCTTATCCGTATAGTTTGTCATTCCGAGGAACGAGGAATCTCCACACGAAACTCCGTTTCTATAGTCACCAATCTTTGTCGAGCTTCTTACGGAGATTCCTCGTTCCTCGGAATGACAAACTATATCAATAAAAAAGGCTCAACTTGCGTCAAACCTTTCTTAAAATTATTTTTTCTTTTTAGCTTTCGCTTTTTTCAATGCTTTTGCTTTCTTTTCAGCTGCTTTTTTAGCTTTGGCTTTCTCTTTTGCCTTTTTCGCTTTTTCTTTCTTCTTTTCAGCTGCTTTTAGTTTCGCTTTTTTTGCTTTTTCTAATTTTTTAATAACAGCTTTTATCGCTTTTTCTCTTTTCTTTTCTTTCTCTTTTTTAGCTTTGAGTTTGGCTTTCAGTTTTGATTTTATATCGTTTTTTTTGCCAATTTTTTCAACAGTCAAAATAGGTTTATTTTCTTCGGTAGGAATATCATTTGTTTGAATTTCTACAATTTCGGAAACTATTGGTTCTTTTTTTACTGGCGTTGTAGTTGCTTTTTTAACGGTTGCTCTAGGAGTTGCTTTCGATGCCGCTCTTACTGGCGTTTTTACAGCAGGTTTAACTGTTGCGGCTGGAGCTTTCGTTGCTGGAGTTTTTGCTGTTGTTGTTCTAGATGTTGCCGTTTTAGCCGGTGTTGTTTTTGTAGCCGCGGTTTTTGAAGCGGGTGTCTTTGTTGCAGTTCTCGTAGTTCTTTTTACTACTGCTTTTGCTTCTGGTTGCACTTCTGTAGTGGTTTCTACGACTGTTTCTGCTGGAATATCGGTATTATTTACAGCAGGAGTACTTGAATTTCGTTTTATCATAACTGTATTTTTTATTGAGTAAAATAGCTTAGTACTAAAAAAAATAAAGGCATTTGGGGTTTAATGCCGTATGGTTATTTCTTAGCTTAGCTAAATATACGGAATTTTTAAATACATAAATGTTAAGCTTTTACAAGATAATTTTATTGTTTAACAAGTTCTAAAATTCTAAAATTGCTTTTGGGAGCTTCGCATAAAGAACAGCAATAGGTTTCAGGAAGATTTTCGAATAAAATACCTTTCGGAATTCCTTGTGTTTCATCTCCGTATTCTGAATTATAAAGTGTTAGACATTCTTGACATTGATAAATATCTAATGGTGGTTTTTCTTTTTTCTGAAGATTTTCTGCTGTTTCTGATGCCGTATTTCCTAACTCTTCAAAATATTTCTTACTCAATTCAATTAAAATAGTTGGCAATTCCAGTTTATCGATATCTTGAGAATGCACAATATATTCGCGTGTATTTGGATCAAAATTTTTAGCAAATAATACATTATAAGTATCTCTAATTTTAATAGATTCTAAAGCAGCTGGCAATTCATTTTTTTCGATTACAATTGACGTAAAATAATGTCCGTCGCGATTGTATTCTGAAATTCCAAAGTTCAATCCGTATGTACTAATGTCAAATTGATCTAGTGTGCGAACTAGAAACGTTTTTAGATTTAAAGCCCATTCCATTGCAACAGGTAAATGCCAGTTTAATTCTAATAAAGAATGACGAACATTGATACCACGTTTTCCTAGGAATTTTTCCCATTCTAATTTCCTGCCTTTTGGAATTCCTTTTATAATGAAAGATTTCCAAGGCGTGATGCAGATTTTACCGATTTTACATTCAAAACACAAATCGCACATTTCTTTTAGAAAATCTAAATCGTAAAGATTATTTCGCCAATACAGTCCCAGCCAGTATTGATCAATTCCCATTCTATTCATTCCTTCGTAATAAGGAAATGGATAAAAAGGAACATTTAATGGTTTGTCAATTGTACGATTATTGGTGTCTAATGCTTCACTTACCAAAGTAAAAAGCATTTCGATATCAATTGATTCTTCTGCTTCAATTTTCTCAATTTGATAATAAATTTTTGCCAAATCCCAAGAATAAAGCAAAACGGGATAAATTTCCATTTTTTCCCATTTAGGAAGACGAATATATAAATACCAATAATCTTCTATTTCTGAAGCTATAAAATTCAAATGTCCCGTAAACAAAGGAACTAATTGCTGTTTTGGGTCTGTTATGTTAACTTTTAGTTGTGGCTGTTCTTTAAATTCTTCTAAAATATAGAGAAAGCGATTTCCAGTCAACCAATTGGTATTTCTGAAAATATCAGTCGAAACATAAGACGATACAATATTATTCCCGCTCTTTTGATCAGGATAAACAAAATGATGTTTGCCTAAAGTAGTTTTATCCAAAGATTTAAATCCTTTTGGAAAAATAATATCCTGTCTTGAACCAAAAGAAATGGAATCCAGACCTTCTTCTGAAGCAATATTTACAACCTCTCTAAGCTCTCCCGGCGAAATAACGCCTCCTTTTACTATTAATCTTGTTAGTTCCATGGTTTTTTGTTTCAGGTTTTCTTTGTTTCAAGTTTAAGGTTTTGGATTGTGTTTATTTTAACGCAAAGAACGCAAAGATTTTTCGCAAAGGTTTTTAAGGTTTATATTCCGTGTGTGATTTTTTTCTTTTTAAGCTCACAAAGCTTGATTAAAATCTATTCTCAAGCTTTGTGAACTTTGCCTTCTTTTAAATATACTTTGCGAAACTTTGCGAAAAAAACTTTGTGTTCTTTGCGTTAAAATTTATACTCAAAGTAAAGAAAGACAACCTATCTACACTTTGCAAGAATCTCCTTAACCTCTGTTTTACAGCTTCCGCATCCTAGACCTGCGCCTGTGTTTTTGCATAATTCGGTAAAATCGTTTACACCGCTTTTAATCGTTTCTTCAATGTTTCCAGCTCCAACTTGACTGCAGGAACACACTAATTTTCCTAAAACCGGTTTTGTGTTAGAACTTCCTCTTAAAAGCGTATTTCGTTTGTCTGATAATTCGATTTTGCTTTCGATCATGGTCTTGAATTCGGCAAACTCGTTTTTATCTCCCATTAAAATAGCACCAACCAAAAGATCATCTTTTACAATACATTTTTTGTAATAGCGTTTTTTCAAATCTGTGAAAACAATTTCTTCGTACGAATCATCGTTTTCTGGAATCGTCAAATCACCAATGCTGCAAAGGTTGATATCTTCTAATTTTAGAATATTCATTAAAATCGAACCTTTGTAATAACTACTGATATCTCCAGCTAAAAAGTTAGCCAGAATATCAGCCTGTTCTTCGGCGGCAGAAGTGATTCCGAATAATTTATTATTGAATTCGGCTATTTCACCAATTGCAAAAATATCTGGATTTGATGTCTGTAAATATTGATTGACTTTTACGCCGCGTCCGCAGATTAAACCGCTTTCTCGGGCAATTTCAATATTCGGAATTGTTCCAATAGTGTAAACAATCGCATTTGCTGTTAGGATTTTACCACTTTTTAAAGCAATTTCAATTTCGTTCGGATTATCGGTTTCAAAAACAGTGCTGACTTCATTATCAAAATAAATCTGAATATCTCGAAGCTGTACTTCCTCAGCCAATAATTTGCTCGAAATTCGATCTAGCTGACGTTCCATCAAACGTGAAGCCCTTTGAATAATCGTAGTTTTTACTTTTTTATGTTTTAAAGCAGCAGCCAATTCTAAACCTAATAATCCACCTCCAATAATTACTACATGCTGTTCTTCTGGCGGAAGATTGGTACTGTCAAGATGTTTCTTTAAACGATCTGCATCTTCTTTTCTTCGAACGGTAAATCGACCTGGAAGATGAAGCTGGGCATTTTCTGGAACAAAAGGACGGCTTCCCGTAGCTAAAATTAGAGAATCGAAAGTGTGAATTTCTCCTTGACTGTCTACAATTGTCTTTTTGTTCGAATCTAATTTTTCAATAGCAACTCCAGCTTTCATAGTAATATTTAATTTATTGAAAGCTTCGCCATCTCTGACTTTTAAAAGTTGTTCCCAGCTAAATTCTCCTGTCATGTATTCGGGAAGTAAAACACGATTGTAAAACGGATTTATTTCATTAGAAAAAACAATAATTTCGTCAGTAGTATTGAATTCACGATAATTTTGAATGAATCGGAAAGAGGCTGCTCCAGCGCCAACAATAGCAATTTTCTGAAACGGTTTTACGTATTTTTTAATCGAAACTGTAGTGAACTTAAAATCAGGTTCTTTTGAAACTGGATCGACAACAGTATTGGTTAAATTATTCGTTCTGTTTAAATCATTTTCAAGCTGTTTCCCCCAATGCATTGGTAAGAAAACTACTTTTTCTTTAATAGAATCCGTCACTTTTGCTTTTACTCGAACTTCTCCATTTTTGCTTGTAACAGTAACAATATCACCGTTTTTAATATCATTTTTGAAAGCATCAATTGGATTGATTTCTAAAACCGGACTAGGAATATGCGTTAGTAATCTAGACACTTTTCCTGTTTTGGTCATCGTGTGCCATTGATCGCGAATTCTTCCTGTAGTTAAAATAAAGGGAAATTCATCGTTTGGTTGAACTGAAGTGTTTTCGATAGAAGTTGGCAAATTGAAAATCGCCTTGCCAGAAGGTGTATAAAATTTTCTATCTGTAAATAATCTTGGAGTTCCAGGATGATTATAATCAGGAACTGGCCACTGAAAAGTGCCTTCGGTTTTTAAACGATTGTAATTTAAGAATGAAATATCAATGTTAGTGTTTTTGGTAAGCGCACAATGTTCTTTGTAAATTTCTTCTGCACTGTTGAAATTGAATCCATTGAAATTCATTTTTTTAGCAAAACGAATTAAAATTTCGATATCTGGAAGCGCTTCACCTGGAGCATTAATACCTTTTGGTAAATACGAAATACGACGCTCCGAATTGGTCATTGTTCCTTCTTTTTCGAGCCATCCAGCAGCTGGCAAAAGTAAATCGGCAAATTTAGCCGTATCAGCATTATGCGAAATATCTTGAACAACTACGAATTTTGCATTTTGAAGCGCTTTTTCGGCTTTTCGGGAATCAGGTAAACTTACAAGCGGATTGGTACAAATAATCCAAACGGCTTTCATTTTTCCAGATTCTAAGGCTTCAAACATTTCTGTTGCCGTTAAACCTGGTTTGTCCGAAATCTCGTCAACGCCCCAAAAATCTGCTACTTCTTTGCGATGTGCTGGGTTTGCAATATCTTTATGTGCTGCCAAAAGCGTTGCCATTCCGCCAACTTCACGTCCGCCCATAGCGTTGGGCTGACCTGTTAATGAAAACGGTCCAGAACCTGGTTTTCCAACTTGTCCAGTTAGTAAAGACAAATTCAATAATGCTGTATTTTTATCTACTCCAACGGCACTTTGGTTGAGTCCCATTGCCCAAAGTGAGATAAAACCTTTAGCCTTTCCGATAATGTCAGCAGCCAATTTAATTTCGTTTACAGGAATACCGCAAAGTTTTGAAGCCTTTTCTAAAGATGTTCCTAAAACCAAATCTTTATACTGTTTGAAATTCTCAGCATGATTTTTAACAAAATCATGATCGACATAACCTTTTTCGATAATTCTTTTGGCAATAGCATGATATAAAATGATATCAGACCCTGGAATAATCTGTAAATGTAGATCAGCAAAAGCAGCTGTGTCGGTTCGTCTTGGATCGATACAAATTATTTTCGTTTTAGGATTTTTCTCTTTATGTTTTTCTAGTCTTCTGAAAAGGATAGGGTGGCACCATGCCGGATTTGCACCTGTAATTAAAAAAGTGTCTGCCAGTTCAATATCGTCATAAGCAATAGGGACAGAATCTTCACCAAAAGTTTTTTTATAGCCGACTACGGCAGAACTCATGCAAAGTCGGGAATTGGTATCGATGTTATTGGTTTTTAAAAAACCTTTGACTAGTTTGTTTACTAAGTAATATTCTTCCGTTAAACATTGTCCAGAAATATAAAATCCGACGCTATCTGGTCCATGTTTTTTTATGATTGAAGAAAAAACGGCTGCTGCACGGTCTAATGCGGTATCCCAATTTACTCGCTCCAGTGGATAATTCTTGCTGCCACGCATTTCAGGATATAAGATTCTGTCTGAAGTGTCGTTGGCTACGTAATGCAGATTCATTCCTTTAGAACATAACATTCCTTTGTTTACCGGATGATCTTTGTCACCTTCAACCATAACGCCATTTTTAGCATCATTGGTTACAACAATACCACAGCCAACGCCGCAATACGAACAGGTAGTTTTGATTTTGGTATTTTGCATTAGCCTACTTTTTTAGAACTGATTCTGAAATCTATTTTAGATGTAAATAAATTACGTATACAAAAATAAGTATTTTTACGTATTAATACGTAATTTTTAAATTTATTTTTTTATTTTTGATGCAATAAAATGAGCAACAACAAATTAGTTTTTAATCTGATAAAAATTTGTACTCATGAAAGAAGAACAAACCCTTTGTTATTCTTGTGTCAATGAAAATTGTTTTATCAAGAAACACCTGCATTTGAAGCAGATGAATGGTTATGTTTCTAAGAAACAGCAAGTAATCTGTAAAAAATCGGATCCATTTATTATGGAGGGAGCATCTTTGCAAGGCCTTTATTTTATCTGTAAAGGAAAAGCTAAAACCGTAAAAACGGGAATAAACGGTAGAGAACAAATAGTTCGTTTGACTTCAAATGGTGATATTATCGGCTTTCGTGGATTTGGAACTAGCAAAAAATACTTAATTGGCGCTTATGCTTTAGAAGATACAATTTTATGTAATTTCAGTAACGAAACTATGCTTGAAATTTTAAAAGAAGTTCCTGAATTTACTTATGCTTTGATGCTTTTTTACGCAGAAGAATTAAACAAAAGCGAAAACAATATTCGTAAAATAGCTCACATGAATGTTCGCGAACGCGTAATTGATTTACTACTTTATATTCATCGCAAATTTGGACAAATCAATGATTTAATAGATATTGACCTTTCCCGAAAAGAAATTGCTGATTTTGTTGGAACGACCGAAGAACAAGCGATTCGTGTCATTTCAAGCCTTAAAAAGGAAGCTTTGATTCAAACGGTTGGGAAGCGAATTGGAATTTTAGAAGTTTCAGCTTTGCGCGCTGAAATTATGGAGCATAAATATTTTTAATTTAAGGTTCTAAGTTGCTAAGATTCTAAGATGCTAAGGTTTTGTACGTAGTGATATTTAATTTTGTTTGTTTTGTTTGTGTAAAATTCTTTCCAGTAAATAAACTCTATTTTTTACGCCTTTTTTATTTCGAATTGGATTATACAAAGAAGAATTTTTAAGCATCGCAATTAGTGTTATTTTTTCTCTTTCATTAAGTTCTTTGATGTTCTTATTGAAGAAAAATTCTGATGCTGCTTTTATTCCAATTTGATGATATCCGAAATCATAGTGTACTAGAACAAATTTAAGACATTCCTCTTGAGTAAAATCCTTTTTTATTTTTAAGTCATAAAGTGATTTGGTTATTGAATATCCATGTCTAAATGGACCAATATTATTCACCGCAGTTTGGCAAGGACAATTAGGCTCTTTTAGCTCTTTAAATATTTTATTATGAATATCAATTATGGATTTGAAATCTTCGTTTTGAGCATTTTTTATTTTATCGGTAAGATTAACAAACTCTTCATTTTTATAAATTGGATTGAAATCGCTTAGTAAATAACCAATTAGGATTGTTAAAAAGATAAGTAATCCGAAGAATATCTTTAAAGTTTTTTTGAACATAAAGAAAAGATGTTTTTTTGTAGAGACCCACTGCACTGCGTCTTTGTCACAAGGTGTCTCCACGTCGATAATATTTTATTTTTTTCTTCCAACAAATCGAATTACAGAACCAATCCCGTTATGAAATAAGCCTTCGCTGAGTTCTATTTCCTTTTCTTCCAGTTCAATGATTTCATAATTAGAGAAATCAGCTTTTATTTCTTCAATAGAAAATAAAGATTCAATGTCTTTTGGTCCGCCTACTTTTTCATTTTTAGTTACATATTCTAAATGCTTTTTGCTGAAGGCTTCAAAAATAATAATCCCGTCTTTTTTTAATAAAAGATTCAATTGTTTATGAATATCCGATTTAATTTCTGCTGGAAAATGGGCATATATTAGAGCAATGGCATCAAATTGTTGTTCTTCAAAATCTAAAGTTTCTAATTCTCCAACTTGATAATCTATAAAAACATTGTTGGCTTTTGCAAGTTTTAAAGCTTTATTTCTTCCTTCTTCACTAATATCAAAAGCAGAAACATTCCAACCTAGTTTAGCAGCAAAAATAGCATTTCGCCCTTCGCCTTCAGCAGGGAAAAGAATTGAGCTAGGATTTAGTTTTTCGATTTGTTCCTTTAGGTAATTGTTTGGTGTTGTACCGTATGCAAATGTTTCGTTGCTGTAACGATCGTCCCATCTTTTGGTCCAGTTGTTCATTATTTTTTAGTTCATTTAAATTTTAAAAATTAAATATTCAAGAGACCCAAGTGTTCTCTACTTTATCTATAATCCATTTTTCGTTTATTTTTTTTATAAAGATTCTGAAGCCTTGTCCACAATGTCTGCCACAAGTAAAGCCACCATTTAAAATTCCAAATCTTTTATCTAAATCAAACTGAATTCTCGTGAAATAGATAACTCCATTAAAAACAAATGGATATTTTGCTTTCCATATTTCTCCTCCTTTTGGAAATAGTGAAATATCTTTTAGTTTGAATTTATTTGGAAGATTGATGTTTTTGTATTCGAATGTATATATAGTGTCTTTCTTTTCTTTAGGAATTAAAGTTTTAGCATTTTTAAAATATGCTTTAAAGTATTCTGCTAAATCTTCTTGATCATACTTTAAAATGGGATTGAATGCAATAATTAATTTTGAAGTATCTTTTTCGATTTGAGCCATTCTAGATTTTTGTTCTAATAATTCTCGTTCGTATTTTGCTTTTGCATTTGTTGTATCGATACCAATTCGATTCCCATTATCGTCAAATATTATTTTTCCGTAAAGCGGTGGTTTAACAACACTGAAAAACCTATAATCAATACATGTTGAATCAATTAAAGCTGGAAAAATTTCAGTCATTACATTTTTTTCAAATTCCAAATCTGTGATTTTTTTTTCACAGCTGGAAAAAAAGATAATTATTACTAAAATTGCCAAGTTTTTGAGTGTCTTCATGTATCAAATATACTAATTAAAGAAATAGTACATTTTGTATTAAATAAAAAATACCCTTTCTCAAAATCTGAAAAAGGGCATTTTATATGTTTAATTGTTTAATTGTTTGAAATTCTTTTTTGAAATTAACCAACAATAGTTGTAGCGCCACTATTAATATCAATTTCTGCAAAATGATGTTTTCCCATCACGATAATTAATTTGTTTGAATTATAACCAACATATCTAATTTCAGGTTCACCTTTTTTAGGTTTTCCACAAACAGAAACTACGTTAGTTTGCCATTTCAATTTACTTTTTTTGTAAGCAGATATTGTTTGCAAATCATTTTCAACATAGTAGACGATGTTGTTTTTTTTAATTCCTCTTTTTTGCGTTTTTGCAAAATTTATTTCTGAGTTTTGAGAAACTAAGGCATCATTGTATTTTTGAGCGATACCAGTTTGCGTAACCATGAAGGTTAACATGGATAATTTTAGAAAAGGTTTCATTAGAATAGAATTTGGGGTTCGTAATCGGTTCAAATATAATTAATTATATTATATAATTACTTTTATAAGTGAAAAAAAAACACCCTTTTCCTTAATTAGGAAAAGGGTAAAAATTATAAGCTTATTTTGGAGGAAAATTATTTTTTCCAGTTAAAAATTCTTGGATTCACAGAAATCATCAACCAAGCCCAATTGTTGGTATGATTGGCGTCTCCATTTTTAATAAATTCCATAGTTTTTGAGCCGAACATTTGAGAGTAACCTCCTGTAACTGTAATGTCTTTTTTGAAATTAAAAACAAAGGATGCATCAATCTCAGTTCCCAAATAAGAATCCATTTTTTCATTTAAAGGCGTAACCACATCTGCAGCGGATAAAAACGCATGTGGACTTAAAGCAAATTGCCATTTATTTACATTATAGCTTAGTTTGATAAAAGCATCTTGTAAACCAACATTATTTAAGTGATTTCCAACATAAAAATAATCCATAAAACCATTAAAACCGTGATTGGTTCCAAAAATTGGATTGAAAGATTTGATTACTGTACTTCCATCATTTGCAGCTTTTCCAGATAAAAATTCGTATCCTAAACCAGCTTTAAAAGAATCGGTTATGCCGTAATTGAAATTAGCGGCCGCATTCCAGGCGCTTACTTGTAAATCAGTGCTTTTTCCAGTTTGTCCGTATACCCAAAAATTGCTGTCTATTTTACTGGTTTTGTAAGTTAGGTAAGGTCCGAAAGTTTGTTTGTAATCTACTAAAAGTTTAGAATCGGTATTTGCGTATTCGTAACCGGTATTCAAGGCAAGAAAACTTAAACCCAAGGCATCGCTGAATTGGTTGTGATACCAAGCATACATTAACGCTTTATAATTGGCAACAGTGTAAGGTGTCTGAAGTGTGTTTTCGGCAGTAGAGTTGTATGCGCCTCCAAAATCCAGTTTCTGTTTTTCAGTTTTATAAGTTATCGTAAATGCATCGTGACTTTGTGCCTGTTGACCCCAATCTTGTTCTCCTAAAATTCTCTGGTTATCATATGAAAGTACTTGACGTCCCATTTTTGCACTCCATTTCTCAGTGAAATTGTACTGCGCCCAAGCTTCAAATACCGCTACTCCGTTTTTATCAGCTACTGCATTTGTTGGCACATCTCCCCAGGTTCTAGTATTCTGCAAAGTTAATTTTACAACTAACTCATCTTGTTTGTAATTAAAATTTAAACGGGAACGCTGTGAGATCTGAGAAGTTCCTTTTTGCCCTTCTGGTAAAAGTGTTCTGTAACCGTTTCGGTATTCAAAACGTGGCCTGACTTGTAAATTTACATCTAGTTCCTGTGAATGCATTGAGGCAACAGATCCTAGAATAAAAAGGATTATAATTCTGGTTTTTTTCATTTGGCCTGGTAATTTTTTCGATTGTAAATTTATAAGAAAATTAACCCATTACTAATATTGTTGAATTTAATTTTATTATTTTTAGTTGGTAACAGGAATAAATTGTTGTTCGGTTGTTTTTTGGGGTGCCGGTTTTTTCTCTTTAATGCTTTTGGTAATTGCATAATGCATCCAAACTAAGCAACCTATCGAAAATAGCAATATAAAAATCCATGAACTTGACCAGATACCTGTAGCAGTCAATAAATATCCGAAGATAATTGGACCGAAGAAACCGCCTAATCCGCCGATCATTCCTACCATTCCGCCGACAACACCAACTTCATTCGGGAAATATTCTGGAATATGTTTGTAAACTGCCGCTTTTCCAATTCCCCAAGAAATTCCTATTAGAATCACCAAAATAAGGAAAACACACATATTGGCATCAAACTTTATAACTGTAACTCCTTTAGCTATCAGATCTTTTTTGGCAACACTTTGATTGTGTGCCACGACTACATCCTGCCAGCTTGAAGTGGTTGGAAAAATTGTATTTTCAGCTGTATTTGCTGTCTTTTGTGCGATTGGATATTCTTTATCTCCAATTTTTACCGTTTTGTCGTTGATTTCATTTACAACACCTTTTTTAGCGGCTAGTATTCCTGGGCCTGAAGTTGTGATTTCCATTTTCGGAATTGATAATAATGCGCTCAAAATTACCGAAGAACCCAAAACCCAATACATCACTTTTCTGGCTCCAAATTTATCAGATAAATAACCTCCAAAGGCTCTGATAACTCCAGATGGCAAACTAAACATTGTAGCAAATAAACCGCCCATTACTAAACTAGTTTGATACACGTTCATGAAGTTTGGTAAAAGCCATTGTGAATACGCTACAAAACAGCCAAATACTAAGAAGTAATATGCTCCAAATCGCCAAACTCTTTGAGATTTTAGTGGCACAAGCATTTGAGAAACCGTTTTGGTACTGCTTTCTGGCTTTTTATTTTGAGTGAAAAGTAAAAACGCGACACCAATTACAACCAAAGAAACAGCATAAATAACTGGAAGGATTTTCCAACCATTTTGCGGATCATCTACAGAAAAATGGTTTAATAGGGAAGGAGCTAGAAAAGTTGTTATTGCGGCACCGGCATTTCCCATTCCGAATATTCCGAGCGCTCTTCCTTGCCATTCTTTTGGATACCAGATTGAAGTATAACCAATTCCGACCGCAAAACTGGTTCCGACCATTCCGAAGAAGAAACTAAGTAGCGCAAACATAAAAAAACTGTCGGCATAAGGAAGAAGGAAAAGCGGAATCGAACTTAATAATAATAAAAGTGAAAAAACATATTTTCCGCCGAATTTATCGGTTAAGATTCCAATTGGTAGACGCATGATTGATCCTGTCAAAATTGGAATACCAAGAAGCCATCCAACTTGAACAACGCTCCAGTGGAAAATTCCGTTATCGACTAAAAAGGTTACTAAAACCCCGTTTAATGTCCAACAGGCAAAACACACTGTAAAAGCCAATGTGTTCAAAAATAAAATTTTGTGAGATTGCGATAATGAGTTTGTCGTTTTCATAGTACTTATATTTTTTATCAAAATTAAGTACTATAACTTAGTTAAAAGATGCGAAAACGCAGTTTTTGAAAAATAATTACGTATTTATACGTATTTTTTTTAAATTAAAGAATACTCCGCAGCTTTGTTAGAAAGTTCCATCAAGTTTTTTACTTTCAGTTTTTTCATTAGGTTAAAACGATGTACTTCGGCAGTTCGTTTACTTATATCTAAAGCTTCTGCGATTTCTTTGTTACCTTTTCCAGATAATAAAAGGGTTAAAATTTCCTTTTCTCTTTTGGTAATCATCATTTCTTCGCCCAAGTTTTGTTTAGGTTCTGATGGATTGGAAGGATTTGTTAATTGACCAATCAAGATGGAAGAAATATCTCCGCTAAAATATTTTCCGCCAGCCGAAACGCTGTGCAATGCTTTTAAGAATTCTTCTTTAGATGAACCTTTTAGCAAATAACCATCGGCACCGGCTTTGATCGATTTCAATACATATTCTTCAGATTCGTGCATCGAAAGCATGATGATTTTTACCGGATTGTTTTCGCTTCTAAGTTTTTCTACTAATTCGATGCCAGTCATGTTTGGCATACGAATGTCGGCTATAAGTAAATCAGGTCTGGTTTGGGCTACAACTTCAAGTGCATCTGCACCGTCGATGGCTTCACCTACAACCTCAATGTTTGCTTCGTTTTCCAATAGAGATTTGATTCCGTCTCGAACAAAAACATGATCATCTGCTAGCACTACACGAATGATATTACTCATAATTTACTTAATTTAGATTCTAGATTTTTACGTATATTCATCTATAACGAAGACGCTAATATACGTACTTTTTTTGTTTTAAGTTTCAATTTTTTCAAATTCCAAATTCCAAGATTAAAAAATCATTAGAAAATTAAACTAGAACTAGATATTGTATTGTCAGGCTGAGCGAAGTCGAAGCCTTCGTAAGTAGCTCTACAAAGATTGTTGATTTACTTTGCGTGGGCTTCGACTTCGCTCAGCTTGACAAAAGTTTGTAGAACTTTGACAAAGTTTTGTGACGTAAAGTATTTGGAATTTGGAGTTTAAAAATTGGAATTTCCTATTTCAATATTGGAATGTTGAATGTAATTCTCGTTCCTTCGCCTGGGATTGATTTGATGAAAACGCGTCCGTTGATGTATTGGATGCGTTCGTTCATGAATAATAAGCCCATTCCAGATTCGCTGTTGCGTTTTTTGTCTACTGATTTGATGTCGAAACCTTTTCCGTTGTCGTCTACGATGATGCTTAAGAGGGATTCGCTGTGGGAAAGTTGGACGATAATATGCGATGACTCGGCATATTTGATGGCATTGTTTATTGCCTCTTGCGTAAGTCTATAAATATTGATTTCTATTAATGAATCTAAACGCTGATCGAAATCGGTTTTGTTGTAGAAAAGGATTTCTTTTCCGGTTAGTTTGGAAAGTTCTTGCGTTAGTTTTGACAATGAAGAAACGATTCCGTGATCGCTTAATTCCGGTGGCATTAGGTTGAAAGTTGCTGTGCGGACACCTTTTATAATGTCAAGCGAAAGTTTCTTTAAATACTCAATTTTTTGTTCGGATTTTTCTCTGTCATCTAAATTGATGCTTTCTAAACTGAACTTTAAACCTGTCAGCATTTGCCCGATTCCGTCGTGAATTTCTTTGGCAATTCGGTTTTGTTCGTTTTCCTGATTTTCGACGATTTTGCTTGAAATAATCTTTTGCTGGTTGATTTTTTCAGTTGTGTTTTCAAGGTTTAGGCGTTCAACTTCGCGTTGTGCTTTTTTGCGCTCGGTGATGTTGAAACAAACGATTAAAAGTTCCAACTCGTCTTTTTTTATCATTACAGGAACCATCGATAAATCGAGCCAAATGGTTTCGTTTTCTTTGTTTAAAATACTGATTTCTCCTTGCCAACCACTGCGCTGTTTTTCGAAAATTAGTCGGTCGAAATTAACCTGTTCTTTTTCATCAACGGTTAAAACTTCAGAGAATTTTTTGTTGGAAGAGAATTTGGTATAATTGAGCAGTTTAGCAAATTTTTCTCCGATATGAATGATCGAACCGTCTGGCGAAATTCGGCAATAAAGCAACGTGTTTTCCATTGCGTAATTCAGCGATTTTAGTTCTTTTACAGAATTTTCTTTGATTTCGCTGAGAATTTCGGTGTCGTATGCTAGTTTTAACGCTTTCTTTTCTGATGATAAAAGCTTGGCAATTAATCGTTCGATTTTCTTGTTGGTTGGTTTGAAAATGAAGAAGAATTCTAAAAGCAAAACCAGTAAAGTAAAACCGAAAATCCAATATTCGATTCGGCGTTGTTCTGTTACTTTTTCATGTGCTTCAAGATCGTATTGTGTTACGATTTCATTCATTTTGGAAAGGAAAGCTCCTTCGTTTTCCAGAATTGTTTTTACTTGTTTTTGATTATCGGCTGATTGTTTTTTCTGTTTTAAATTCTGTAAAAACGAATCGGTAGCTACGGCAATTTTACTGAAAATCGGATTGATTTCAAGGTATAATTTAGAAAGTGTTTCTGATTTTTCTTTTGGAAAAGCCAGACTGTCACTGCCGTTTTCAAGAGCGTTTTGATTCTTTTTCCAAAGTGCTAAAACTTCTTCTAAATGCGAAATTTGTTTGGCAGAAGCAGTATCTGAAACGTAATGCAGAATCAGAACTTCTTTTACGATTTTCTGACTCAGCATTCGCTGTTTTCCTGAGAAATTTATGATTTTTGAATCGCTTAACTGCTGGTTCAGGTTGTATTGCACTAAAACCTGACTTACTATTATAGTTAAGGCAATAGTAAGAAGCGCAAAAAAATACAGTCGGCGTAAATTTTTGAAAGTGATTTTGTCTTCTTCCTGATTGCTTTTTTTCATATTGTTTTACAATCCCAAAGAGGCTTTTATGAGATTTAAATTTTCTTCGGAATAACTGATTTTTAGGGCTTCCTGATGTCCTTTGTCTGACATTTTATCCCAAGTTTTTTTGATGATGTTTTTCAGTTTTTCTTCGTCGTGTTTATGAACGAATGGTTCTAAGTAATACTCTAAAAACACCAGACAGATGACGTCTTCCAATAATTGGGTTTCAGCATCTTTTTTAAGTAGTTTTTTCTCGATCAAAAAAGAAACACGATCGATAAAAGCTTGATCGTAACCTGCTTTCTCCAGAATTTCGGCTGTAGTTTTAGAGTGGAATTTTTTCAGTTCTTCTCTCCATTTCAAATAACCTACACGATCCATTGGATAAGACTCGCGGGCAACTTTCCAACGGCAGATATGCTGGGCTTTCGATGCAATCTGAATTTCTTCGGATGCATTTGGTTCAAAATCCATTAGTCTTTTGTACATCCTGTCTGAATACAATAATTCTTTCGGATATTCTTTGTTTTGATCGGTTTCGATGTTTGGATCCTGAGCGTTTTCGGCATCAATCCATTCACTTGCTTTTTGAAAAGGTGTGTTCATTTTTTTGGTTAAGTAATAGATTTCAAAGATACGGAATTTAGTAGAAAATGAGATGAAAGAAGCAAGAGGCAAGATTTTAAAGCTTTTATAATCTTGCTTCTTGCCTCTAATAAAGTCTAATCAACAAAGCCAACAAATACTTCGTCTTCAACAATCTTTATCGGATAAGTTGCTATTTTATAATCGTCTCCGTTTAGGTTTGTTCCGTCTATTAATGAAAAGGTCTTTTTATGCATAGGGCAAGCGATTTTTGGAATATCGTCTGCAGAGCCTGTCATTCCTCTTGAAAGCACCATTTCCATTTTGTGCGGGCAGGCGTTTTGACAAGCGTACCATTCGTTGCGTCGGGTGAAATTGAAAATGGCGATTTGCTTGTTTTTGTATTTGATGCATCCGCCTCGATTGGTTGGGAAATCTTCTACTTTACCTGCTTTGAACCAAATTGTAGCGTCGCTTGCGTGAACTGTTTCGTATTGATTTAAGATTTCTTCCATTTTGTTTTTTGTTTTGATTTCCTGTTTCTTGTCCCTCTTTTTACAATCAAGAGAGATTTGATGGCGCAGTAAAAAAGAGGGCAAGAAGGACAGCAAACGTTTAATTTATTTTTTTCTTTTTTTTGGAGCTTGGTGTTTTGCCACTAAGGCGCAAAGGCGCTAAGTTTTTTTTAGTTTTGATAATTTGACTTTGTGACTTTGCGTCTTTGTGGCAAGATATTTTTTTTTTAAGACCAGGCTTTTGGCATTTTTTGGTCTCTTAATGGAACAAACACAGCGTTGTCGTCTTTTTCGTCTGAGTTGATGAAATGATTGAAACGTTTTAATAATCTTGGTTTTTCCAGCACTTGTTTCCACTCGCATTCGAAAGTGTTTACTAAAGTTTGCATTTCGGCTTCCAGAGTTTCGCAGATTCCTAAACTGTCTTCAATAATTACTTGTTTTAGGTACTCTAAACCGCCGTCTAATTTTTCTAACCAAGTTGATGTTCTAATCAGCGGGCCAGCGGTACGGATGTAATACATTAAGAATCTGTCCATGTATTTAATAACGGTTTCTTTGTCGATTTTTTCTGCTAATAAAACGGCATGTTTTGGGTTAGCTCCACCGTTTCCGCAGATGTATAAATTCCATCCGCCTTCAACAGCGATTAATCCGAAATCTTTTCCGCGGGCTTCTGCGCATTCGCGAATGCAGGCCGAAACACCACCTTTTAGTTTATGCGGAGAACGAATTCCTTTGTATCTGTTTTCTAGTTCGATGGCAAATCCGGCGCTGTCGTCCATTCCGTAACGGCACCAAGCGTTTCCAACACAGCTTTTTACGGCACGAAGTGATTTTCCGTAGGCATGACCGCTTTCAAAACCATTGTCGATTAAGATTTTCCAGATTTTAGGCAAATCGCTCAAATGCGCTCCAAATAAATCGACTCTTTGTGCTCCGGTAATTTTAGTATATAAATCGAATTGTTTAGCTACTTCGCCGATTACGATTAGTTTTTCGGCTGTAATTTCGCCTCCTGCAACTCTTGGAACAACAGAATAAGTTCCGTTTCGTTGAATATTAGCCAAAAATCTGTCGTTTGTATCTTGAGTCGTTACGTGTTTATTGGCCGTATCATTATAAATACTAGAGAAAATAGAAGCGACAACAGGTTTGCAGACTTCGCATCCATCGCCTTTTCCGTGATGATCCAAAACATCGTAGAAATTCTCGTATTTATTGATTTTTACCAAATCAAATAATTCCTGACGATTGTAATTAAAGTGCTCACAAATAACCTCTTTAACTTCTTTTCCTAAAGATTTTTGAGTCGCTTTTACCAAATCAGAAACCATTGGTTTACAGCCCCCACAACCCGAAGTTGCCTTGGTTGCTTTTACAACATCTGAAAGAGAAGAACAGCTTTCGTCTAGAATTTTACAACAAATAGCACCTTTGGTAACATTTTCACAAGAACAGATTACAGCTGTATCTGGTAAATCCATAACACTTCCTAAAGAAGAGCCTTCAGAACCGTCTCTTGAACCCAAAATTAAATCTTCAGGATTTTTAGGCAGTGTCATTTCGTTAATATAAATCTGAAAAAGCGAATTGTAATCACTAGAATCTCCGACTAAGATCCCGCCTAAAAGTGTTTTGGAATCTTTGGTAACGTTGATTCTTTTATAAATTCCGCTTAACTTATTTTCATAAATGATAGCTGTTACATTTTCATTTTCAATAAAAGGATCGCCAAAACTCGCAACTTCAACACCAATTAATTTCAATTGTGTTGACATATCGATGGTTTCTCTCATGGTTTTATCACCATTTAAGATTTGCTCAGCGGCTACATCGGCCATTTCGTAACCTGGCGCAACAAGTCCGTAAATGTTTTGGTTGTAAAGAGCCGCTTCGCCAATCGCATAAATAGAAGGGTCTGATGTTTGCATTTGATTGTTTACCACAATTCCGCCTCGTACACCAACTTCAAGTCCTGAAACTCTTGCCAGTTCGTCGCGAGGTTTAATTCCGGCAGAAATAACCAACATGTCTACTTTTAACAATTCCTCATTCGCAAACATCATTCCTGTTATACTTTCTTTTCCGTCAATATATTGTGTTGCTTTGTTAAGATGAATTCCAATGTTCAGTTCTTCAATTTTTGATTGCAACATATCGCTTGCGCCTTGATCTAGTTGTCTCGGCATTAAGCGCGGTGCAAATTCTACCACATGTGGATTCAATCCTAAATCGCGAACCGCTTTTGCTGCTTCTAATCCTAATAAACCTCCGCCTAAAACTGCTGCTTCTGTAGCGCCTTTTATTTTTATTTTTTTGGCATAAGCCATAATAGCGTCAAGATCTTCAATAGTTCTATACACAAAAACACCTTCTTTTTCTACACCTTCAATAGGAGGGACAAAAGCAGATGAACCTGTCGCTAAAACTAAGTAGTCGTACGTATGTGTTTTGCCTAAGTGTGTATGAATTGTTTTTGAATCACGATTAATATCTGTAATTAACTCAGATGTGTTTAGAATAATATTGTTTTCGGCATACCATTCGGTTGTTGATAATGATAAGTCATCAGCCGTTTTTCCTCCAAAGTATTCACTTAAGTGAACGCGATCGTAAGCTCTTCTTGGTTCTTCTCCAAATACTGTGATTTGATACTTTTCTTGTCCTGATTTTGCAACAAACTTTTCGCAAAATTTATAACCAACCATGCCGTTTCCAACTACTATTACTCTAATCATGATTTCTTTAATTAAGTATTACTACGCAAATATAAGTATTTATACTTATAAAAATACGTAATTAATTTATTTTTTATGTAAGTTGAAGTTTTTGTTGCTAAGTATTTTGTCGTAATCTTTTACTTAGTGCGGGTTTTACTAGAATTTAGAAAGCGGTAAAAAGGTTAAATTTGAAAGGATTCTAAATAAGCGTTTCAAAAAATTGTTGTAAATTCATAAGAATTTTACTGGTTTTTTATGAAGAAGAACATTTTTAAACTAAAATCTCATGAAAAAAATACTTTCAATATTGTTATTATCAGCTTTAATAATTGGTTGTAAAACGACTGCAAGCAAAGAATCTGGCGCAACATCTTCTGTAAGTTCTACAGAAGAGGATTTAAAATATTATTTTAAAGGAACAGGAAACGAACCGTTTTGGGGAATCAAAATAGGAAATGAGGAAATTGTCTTTACATCATTAATATCTGGAAAAGAAAAATTAGTTTTTCCTGCTGTAGAAGCTATAAAAGCTATGGATGCTAATGTAAAGATGTATAGAGTAAGTAATGAAACGGCTTCCGCTACAATTACGATTCAACAATTGGATTGTCAGGATTCTATGTCGGGAGCGATTTCGCCTTATAGCGTAAAAGTAGAGATTAAAAATAATTCGGAATTAGAAACGAAAAAATTAAGTGGATGCGGAAAATATCTAACCGATTATAGACTTCATGATATTTGGGTTTTGGAAGAATTAAACGGTTACAAAGTTTTTGCTACCGATTTCCAGAAAGAATTTCCAAGACTTGAAATTAATTCAACTGAAAATAGATTCTCTGGTTTTGGTGGCTGTAATTCGATAACAGGGCAAATCTTTTTTGAAAAAGATCTTTTGCGCTTTACTAAGGTAATTTCAACTTTAATGGCTTGTCCTCCCGGAAATAAGGAAGGTGATTTTTTAAAAGCTTTGCAGAGTACGACTACTTATTCTATTGGGAATAATCAATTGATTCTTTCTAATCCTTCGGGGAAATTGGCTGTTTTTAAGAAGGTAGATTAGAATTCAATATGTCGTATTGTATCTAAAAAAAGACCTATACGGATCTGACTTGTCTTATCACTAAAATATTTTTGTAAAATAAAACTTATATAATATTTATTTTACATGAAAAGAATTTTAATGCTAGTGGTTGCTGTCTCGTTAGTTTGCAGTTGTAAATCGACTAAAGAAACAAAAGCAACAACTTCTGCTAATGAAAAGGCGATTGAAAAGAAATTACAGCAAACCTGGATTTTAGAAAATTTAAACGGAAAAGTTATCACAGAGAAGGATTTTTCAAGTTTTCCAAAAATTGTAATTGCGCCATCTTCATTTTCTGGTACGACAGGATGTAATGCTATTAAAGGGGATTTGCTTTCAAATGGCGATGAGAAAATTCAATTTTTAAATCTTACATCAGAAACTAAAAAGTGTGATGCAAAAAAAGAAGGTGAATTTATACAGTTGCTAAAAACAACATCTGGTTATTCTATTAAGGATAATAAACTTTTCTTTGCGAATCAATTTGGACTTACAATGTCTTTCAAAAAGGGTTAATTAAAACAGAAAGGCTTCGAAATCAATCGAAGCCTTTTTTATTTTGTCATTTTAATTTATAAAAAAATTACTCAAACAACTGCTTAGGTTCTTCATCTTCTGGTTCTTCTTCAATAAAATCCAATTCTAAAGCTTTTACGCTTTGAACCGCATTTCCGGCGATACCGCGAATTGATCCGTACATGCCTAATGTATTATGAACCACTTTTTCGATTTGTTTTTCACGTTGTTTCCAGATTCTCTGCATCGCTCTTTTTTCAGATTCCAAATCGTTTTGCATTTGTGTAAAACCTTCTACAATTCCTTCAATCTGCAATCGGAATTCATTGCTGGTTAAGAAATCGTACAACATCGACATCTTATCTCCTTTATTTTCCTGAGCTTCCACAGCTTGACTTATTTGAATCAACGATTGACGCAAAACAGCACTCAAACCTTTAAATTCTTCGTATGTACAAATCCAGATTCCGTCGCGCATGCCCATTCTGTCCATTCCGTTTGGCATTACTTCGGTTACTAAAACTCCAATATTGGCTCTTTTGGTGCGAATGTCATTTTTGAATTTTTCAATCCATGAAGGCTGAAATGCTTTGGTTCTTTTACTTTCGTAATAAATCGAACCGCAGTTTTGATGTTCACGAGTGTTTACAATCTGCAGACAGTCGGCTCCGTTTGCACCTTTTTTAACTTCGTCGATTGTATCGAGAGGGAAGTTGTTAGCTAGCCATTCTTCAATCGCTAATTCCATTACTTCACCTTGCAATTGCATCGAACCTTGTTCTTGTTTGCGTTTCATTTCTTCAGTCAGCTTTTTTTGTTCTTCCAGCTGTTTCTGAAGTTCTTTAAATTTCAGCTCGTTTTTATCGTCCTCTTGTTTTCTGATTTTTTCGCGTTCCAAAGTAAGTTGAGCGTTTAACTGTTTTTCTGCTTCCGCTTGAATGGCTTCTTTCATTTCCAGTTTTTCGCGCTGCAATTTGGCGATTTCACCTTCCATTTTATTTAATTCTCTGATTTTTTCTGATTTTTCTGAGAGTTCTTTTTCCATTAAAAGCAAACGATCTTTGTTTTCTTCTTCGAGTTTGGCTTTTAGTTTTTCAGAGATTTCTTTTTCAGCTGTTTTTTTCTCACGCTCTAAACGTTCTGCAAAAAGTTCGTTTTCTTGTTTCTTTTTGGCTTCAAATTCGGCTTTGGCTTTTTCGAATTGCTCATTTTTAAGCTCTAATTCACGGTTTTGAATATTGGCTTTTTGTTGGAATTCTTTACGAATGCTATCTTCCAATTGATGTTTTAAAACATCATTGACATCGATAGGGGTTCCGCAGTTTGGACACTGAATTGAAGATTGTTCAGCCATTTTATATTGAATTTTAATTGTAGAATTTGAATTTGCTAAGATATTTAAAAGTTCTCTTTTTGTGATGCGGATTTCTGTACTAAATTGTAACGATTTTTTTTTATGGCCACTAAGGCGCTAAGGCACGAAGTTTTTTGCCACAGATTAAAAGGATTGGAAAGGATTTTTCTTTCACGCAGATTTTATGAGATTTAGGCAGATTCAGCAGATTATTTTTGAAAATAAATCTGCTCAAATCTGCTCAAATCTGCGTGAAACTTATTTTTTAAATAAAAACTTTGAGCCTTAGCGTCTTTGTGGCAATAAAAAAGCAACAGCAGATCTCGTAATCTCAGAATCGTCTTCCCTTGAAGTGATAATCGAAACATCGGTTTTTAGATTGACTTTTTTTAATTCGATGAATCCAAGTTCGGGATCATGATTGTTTCTCGCAATGTTGGAAGGAACAATAGAAATGCCTAATCCGTTTTTTACTAATTGCACGATGGAATTGATGTTATTGGCTTCGTGAATAATCTTCGGCGTAAAGCCATAAAAGGCACACAATTCCAATAAAACTTCGTGATAATGTGGTGCGTAATCTTTGTTGAAGAAAACGAATGTTTCCTCTTTTAAGTCTGCAATTTCTTTTTCAGATTTTAGCTGAATATTTTTCTTATTGTAAACAATTGAAAAGCCGTCCTGAAACCATAAATGCGATTGTATTTTTGGTGAAGTTATAGGCGAACGGATAATTCCCATTTCGATTTTTCCTTGTTCCAAAGCGGTGATTTGTTTAGTTGTAGAAATTTCGAAGAGTTTAAAATTTACATACGGAAATTGTGTTTTTAGATGTTTGATTAAATCTGAAATCACGGCAGAATATATCGAGCTGATATAAGCGATTCTGAATTCTCCCGAAACATTTTCAGCTATCTTTTTTGTTTTTAACGAAATGTGTTCGAGATTCTGAAAAAGGTCTTTTACTTCTTTTTCGAAATATTTTCCAGCTTCTGTCAATTCGACTTTTTTATTATTTCGGATGAAAAGTTTTGCTTGCAGTTCTTCTTCCAATTCTGCAATTTGTCGGCTCAAAGGTGGCTGTGAAATGAATAGTTTTTCAGAAGCTTTGGTAAAGTTCAGTTCTTCGGCTACAGCCAAAAAATATTTCAGATGACGTAATTCCATGATACTTTTAAAGTATTATTAATTGATAAAAATAGTATTTTTAAAGTATTTATGAAAGAGGTAATTTTGTTTTTAGGTAAAATGTTAGAAGTAAAATGTTATAGGTTAAGCATAGCGCATAGCTTTTAACTTCGAACATTTAACTTTTAACAAAAAAAACAATTCTCTCGCAGATTTTGCAGATTGAGCAGATTATTAGTTTAGATAAATTTATCTTAACCATAATATTTCCAATCCATAATAGCAAAAAGATTCGCTTGATTTGCTTGATCTGCGAGAGTTTAAAAAAAACAAGAAATATGGAAAAATCGACTATTCAAGAAATCAAAGAACGATTCGACAATGATGTTGAACGGTTTTCAAATTTAGAAACAGGACAAGTTGCGACAATTGATGCGACTATTTCTTTAGAATTAATTACTGAAGCTTCAAAACGGATTGTTCCGAATGCTAAAAAGGTGTTGGATGTTGGATGTGGAGCAGGAAATTATACTTTAAAAATGCTGTCTAAAGTACCTGATTTGAATTGCACTTTGGTCGATTTGAGTTTGCCAATGTTAGACAGAGCTTTTCAAAGAGTTTCGGCTGAAACAAATGGCAAAGTCGAAATCAAACAAGGCGATATTCGTGAAGTGGATTTAGA
Source organism: Flavobacterium notoginsengisoli (assembly GCF_014207905.1). GTDB lineage: Bacteria > Bacteroidota > Bacteroidia > Flavobacteriales > Flavobacteriaceae > Flavobacterium > Flavobacterium notoginsengisoli_A. Next base: position 794,772 of record NZ_JACHLB010000002.1, read on the forward strand.
AGAAAAAAGTTTTGATATTATTTTGGCTGGTGCCGTTTTGCATCATTTGCGTGATGATGAAGATTGGGAAAGTACTTTCGTAAAGTTGTTTAAATTATTGAAACCGGGTGGTTGTCTAATGATTTCTGACTTAATAACGCAAGACACAGAATTATTAAACGAATACACTTGGCAACGATATGGCGAATATTTAGAAGGAATAGGAGGGGCGGAATATCGTCAAAAAGTTTTGGATTATATCGAGAAAGAAGACTCGCCTAGATCTATGAATTATCAGTTGGATTTGATGAAAAAAGTTGGTTTCTCAAAAGTCGAAATTTTACATAAAAACATGTGTTTCGGAGCTTTTGGCGGAATTAAATAAAGTTTTGTTTGCCACGAATTACACTAATTTACACGAATTATTTTTTTTACTTGGAAAGAAATTAGGGAAAATTGGTGTAATTCGTGGCGATAAAAAACTATGCGTCAACAGGCATCGGATATTTGTTTCTAAGATCAAAAACTAATTCTGATGGCCCGTTTTTTTGAAGGTAATCTAGTTTTTCAACGGCTTCTTCCATGCTTGGAATTTGGCCAGCGGTAATCCACCACATTGCTGTATGGGCTTTTCCGAATTTTTGAAACCATTCTTTTCGGCGTCTTAGAAACTCGCTGTGAAAAGTTTTGTACATATAATGTTCCAGTGTTTCGATATTTTCCCAAACCGATACGTTAATGATGATTTGCTCGTCATTGTATGGATTCAGACTTGTAGCATTATAGCTATCGGTGTCATCTTTTAGTCTCCAGACAAAACCTTTGCTTTCTTCTGCTAATTTATTTACAGCATCTAAATTATCTACAAATTCTTTCATGATCGGATCGTTGATGTCGACTCCTTTCATTTTGGCAATATTAATTTCGGCAAGATGGTATTTGCTCATAAAATATATGTTTCTGAATTTTAGGCAATTTAGCTTTTCCTGCAAGGTTTTCAAAACCTTGTAGGTCTTTTTTGGAAGAGGTTTCAATTATACCTACAAGGTTTTGGAAACCTTGCAGGAGAGTCTACAATCAAATTATAAGATTTGTTTGGTTTTGTAAACCTGTATTGGAGTTGAAACTAAGGATTCTGTTTTTTTGATGAATTCTTGTAAATACGATTGATTATTATGCAGGTCTAATCCTGGCTGATCTTTCCACTCTTCCCAAAGTATAAAAACATTTTCGGAGGTATGTAAATCGTAACGAATGCAGGCGTCTTCTTTTCTAGTTTCAGTAACTAGATGAGTAAGCATATTTTTAACTTCAATTATATGCTCTGGTTTACTTTTTAAAATTGCGGTAATAGAAATCATAATTATAAGTTTTTAAAAGTTTGCTCTAAGTGTTTGGTGTAATTCTCTTTAAAGATAGCGATATTTTCTGTTGTAGCGCCTTTCTCAACATCATGAAAATGGAATCCGTCTAGTTTTTCCATTCCTGTGAATTTGTTCATTTTGTGGAAACCAAACATTACGCCGTCATCAACCGATTTTTGATCGAAGAATTCGTCTGGAAGTGTAAAAGCGGTTGCAGGAGCATTCCAGCTTGTGGTAAGCATATATTTACGTCCATGCAGAAGTCCGCCGGTTCCGTAGTTGATGTCTGGATTTACACGGCTCCTTCCGTCGCTTTTGTAGATTCCTTTGTTGTGACCTGCTGTAAAAACATCGTCGATGTATTTTTTGAACAGGTTTGGTAACTGAAACCACCAAACTGGTGTGTGGTAAATGATAACATCTGCCCAAACAAATTTTTCTACTTCTTTGTCAAGATCGATATCATCTTCTACGTGAGTTGTTTTGATTTCGTATTCGTTGTTTTTAGAAAGAAATTCGGTTGTCCAGTCCTGAACTGTTTTGTTGAATTTTCCTCCTGAATGGGCAAATTTCTGTCCACCGTTAATTATAAATATCTTTTTCATTTTTATTGTTGGTTTTATGAGCGTCTTTGTATTGAAATTAAAGGCGCATTTTTTCTTTCATTTTTTAATCTAGCAAAGGCGCAGAGTCGCAAAATTTTTATTTACCTAAATTGAGATATAAGTCTTTCTTTTGAAAATGGATGTGTGAGGGATTGAGGCGGTATCCTTTTGTGGAATGAAATGGAACAAAAGATATAGCCGAAAGCCCGACCCGGAGGGGCACACCCAAATTTTTATTATTATTTAATTTTTGAGATTTTTTAAACACATAGAAACATAGATTTTTCTTTCTTGAAAAGAGAATTGAAAGAAACTAGTTTCTAACACATAGTCCCGATAGCTATGTGATTTTTAGAAAAGTGAAGCATCTTGATGCAACTAATTCTATGTCTCTATGTGTTAAAAAAAAGAATTAATCTAGCTTAGAAAGCGCTTCATTAATGAAAGTAAGTTCTGAAGCTGATAAATCGAAATCCATAGTTTTGGCATTTGAAATGGCTTGTTCTGCATTTCTCGCTCCAGCTAATACAATTGCGATTCCTTTTTGTAATGTTGTCCAACGCAATACCAATTGTGCGATAGAAATGTGTTTGTCGTTTGCCAGTGAACTTAATTCTTCGATTAAGGTTTTTACTTTTTGTAAATCAAATTTTCCGAAATAGCCATTGCGGTGGTCGTTTTCTTTTAATTTACTGTCGGTGAAATATTTTCCTGTCAATAAACCTCTTTCCATTGGGCTGTACGCAATGATTCCGATGTTTTCTGCGATGGTAAAAGGAAGCAAGTCTTTCTCGATGCTTCTGTTTAACATACTATAAGCCACCTGATCTGATGCAATCGGAAGTGTTTTTTGCGCTTCTTTAATTTGTTCAATATTGTAATTGCTTACTCCGAAAGCTTTGATTTTTCCTTGTTGAATTAAGGTTTCAACGGCTTCCATGGTTTCAGAAATTGGCGTTGTACTGTCTGGCCAGTGAATTTGCAATAAATCGATGTAATCGGTTTTAAGGCGTTTTAAGCTTTCTTCGATTTCTTTAATTACGTTTTCTTTTGATGAGTATTTGTAAATAGGCACTTGTTTTCCGTTATCATCAGCATCAAAAAAGAAGTCACCTTTTCCTTTGTTGCTTCCGTCCCAAACTAAACCGAATTTAGTAAGTAACTGCACTTTTGAACGATCGTAAGGTTTTATAGCTTCTCCGATCATTTCTTCGCTTAGACCAAATCCGTAAAAAGGAGCGGTGTCGATTGTGGTTACTCCGTGGTCGATAGACGCTTGAACAGATTCTATTGAATCTTTCTTTTCAGTTCCGCCCCACATGGTTCCTCCAATTGCAAATGCACCGTATGTTATAGCTGATAATTCTAGTTCTGAATTGCCTAATTTTCTATATTCCATGATTGTAATTTTATTTTGATTAATTTAACGAGGCAAAATTATACCATTTTTAAGGTTTTAATTTGGTATATATTTGTCTTTTTTAGGTATATTTGCAACTTCAAATAAAAACAAATTATGAAAAAAGAGAATTTATATGAACCTTTTACGGTTTCTTTTGAAACTTTAAGCGAGTATCCTGATGTGGGTGATCGTCATAATTTCTTTGAATTGGTTTATATTTTAAAAGGAACTGGAAGACAATGTATTAATAAGAATATTTTTGAATATGATCCAGGACATTTGTTTTTATTGACACCAGAGGACTGTCATAATTTTACTATTGAAACGGAAACGAAGTTTTTCTTTTTGAGGTTTAATGATATTTATTTGAAAAATTCGAGTCTGCAAAATGAAAATATTCAGCGATTAGAATATATTCTTCAAAATGCAAATCATCAGCCGGGCTGTATCTTAAAAAATGATCCTGATAAGTGTTTGGTGAAGGTTATGATTGAAGCAATCTGTCGCGAGCATCAGGATAAAGATGTTTACAATCAGGAATTGATTCAGCAGTTGGTGAATACTTTGATTATAATTGTGGCGAGAAATATTGCGAAATATCTTCCAGAGCAGGTTAACATTGGAACTGAAGCAAAAGCTATGGATATTCTGCAATATATCCAGAATAATATTTATTTCCCTGAAAAAATTAAAGCGGAATCCATCAGTGATTATTTCGGGATTTCGAATACGTATTTAGGCCGTTACTTTAAGAAACACGCCAGCGAAACGATGCAACAATATATCAGTAATTATAAAACAAAACTGATTGAACATCGTTTGCAATTCAGTGATAAACGTATTAATGAAATTGCGTACGAATTTGGTTTTACGGATGAAAGTCATTTTAATAAGTTCTTTAGAAAGCAAAAGGGATATAGTCCATCTGAGTTTAGAAAGACGATTCGATTGAGTGCTTAAAAATACAGATTTTACTAATTTCTACGAATTTTTTTGCCACAGATTATAATGATTAAAAAGATTTTTAATCTGTGGTAATTCGTGAAATATGTGTTTTAAATAATTTTCTTGATGACACGAAGTTTATGAGTGTGTTTCTTTAGTTCAGGATTATAAATTCCGGTATGGTCTAAACGATCAATTCGTACTTTTCCACTTGCGTGAATGATGTAATTGTTTTCCATGATGATTCCTACGTGCGTAATATTTCCTTCATCATTATCGAAAAAGGCTAAATCACCAACTTCACTTTCTTCAATAAAACTTAAAGGTTCGCCTTCAAGTGCTTGTTGTGAAGCATCACGATGGATTTTGTAACCGTTTAATTTGTAAACCATTTGTGTAAAACCTGAGCAGTCAATTCCGAAAGGTGTTTTTCCTCCCCATAAATATGGAGCATTTAAATACATAAAAGCGGTTTTAATCAGTGCGCTTTTAGGTTTTATACCGCTGGTTTTAGTTCCTTCAAAATCAAAATTTGAAATATTGATTTCGCTGTTATTCAAAAAAGATAAAGAAGCTCCAAGTGGAATAGGAAGCAATAAATTATCTGGCGCAGTGATATAATCAATTAAATCAGCATTCAAAATAATAGCTTCTTTGCTTAGCTGATTAAATTGCTGTTCAGAAATTAACTGATATTGTTTAGAATCGACCCATCCAACATAGTCATCAAATTGAATTCTTATTTTAGCCCATTGATTATGGCGTTCTAAAATTTCGATATGTTCCCCAAACAAAAGTTGCGTAACGATTTCACTTCTGTCACTAGCTTCAGCTCGAACGGGTACTATGGCTAAATTGCAAATTCCAAACATGTAAGGAAATTTATAAAGTTGAAAAATCAGGAGTTTTAAATTCATAACTCCTGATTTTTTGAGATATTGTTTTTATGCTCTTTCGATAACAATTGCTGATGCACCACCGCCGCCATTGCAAATTGCAGCAGCTCCAGTTTTAGCATTGTTTTGTTCTAAAACATTCAGTAAAGTTACAATAATACGTGCTCCAGAAGCTCCTAGAGGATGTCCTAAGGAAACAGCTCCACCGTTTACGTTTACTTTATCATTATCTAGTTTTAGTATTTTTGCATTGGCTAAACCAACTACAGAGAAAGCTTCGTTGAATTCGAAGAAATCAACATCTGAAATTGAAATTCCAGCTTTGTCTAAAGCTTTTGGTAAAGCTTTTGCTGGACTTGTTGTAAACCATTTTGGTTCCTGAGCAGCATCTGCATATCCTTTTATGTATGCCAAAGGTTTTAGTCCTAATGCATTTGCTTTTTCCTCAGACATTAAAACCAAAGCAGCAGCTCCGTCATTGATTGTAGAAGCATTTGCAGCAGTTACAGTTCCGTCTTTTGTAAAAACTGGGGATAAAGATGGTATTTTATCTAATTTTACATTAGTATATTCTTCGTCTTTAGAGAATATAATTGGTTCTCCGCGTCTTTGTGGTACTTCAACAGGAACAATTTCGTTGTCGAATTTTCCAGCATCCCAAGCTTTTGCACTTCTTTCATAAGATTGGATTGCGAAAGCGTCTTGTTCTTCACGGCTGATGTTGTATTCAGTTGCACATAAATCAGCGCAAACTCCCATTGCGTTGTTATCGTAAGCATCTGTCAAACCGTCTTTTTGCATTCCGTCCAACATTGTTGCTGGGCCAAATTTGTTTCCTGCACGCATTTGTACATAATGAGGAATCAAGCTCATGCTTTCCATTCCGCCGGCAACTACAATTTCAGCATCACCGCATGAGATTGCTTGAGCGGCAAACATTACAGCTTTCATTCCTGAGGCGCAAACTTTGTTTACTGTTGTAGCAGCAACTTCTTCAGACAAACCAGCAAAAAGTGCTGCTTGGCGAGCTGGAGCTTGTCCAACGCCTGCCTGAATTACATTCCCCATAAAAACTTCATCAACTAATTTTGGGTCAAGGTTAATTTTAGAAAGGGCTCCCTTAATAGCGGCAGCGCCTAATTTTGGAGCAGGTACAGTAGATAACCCTCCCATGAAACTTCCGATAGGTGTTCTAACGGCAGAAACGATAACAACTCTTTTGTTCATTTTCTGTTTAATATTAGTTATAAAGCAAATTTACTGTTTATTTAAATATTTTCAAACTTTGTATTGAATAGGGAAGATTTTAAATTTGAGTGAATTTTTTGTTAATTCTATATGTTTGATTGTGAAGTGGTTTTGAAAAAAGATAAAAAAAAACTAAAAAAACTCAAAAAAAAGCTTGTGAGAAAAGGAATGTTGTTATACATTTGCACTCGCAAAACGGAAGCAATTCCTTGAGCAAGGAGAGGTGCCAGAGCGGTAATGGAGCAGATTGCTAATCTGTCGACGGGTAACCGTCGCCAGGGTTCGAGTCCCTGTCTCTCCGCTTAAATTTGCCTCGGGGTGTAGCGTAGCCCGGTTATCGCGCCTGCTTTGGGAGCAGGAGGCCGCAGGTTCGAATCCTGCCACCCCGACGAAAACTTTTAGCGATAAAGTTTTTAAAAAAGGTTCCATAGCTCAGCTGGATAGAGCAACGCACTTCTAATGCGTAGGTCGAAGGTTCGAATCCTTCTGGAATCACTGAAACTGATTTTTTAAATTAGTTTAAACGCTGAAAACCCGCATCATTACTACGATGCGGGTTTTTTTATTCCCTTTCATGTTTTCAAAAACGCTCAAAAGTGCCCTAATTTTTGTGGATTATTTGTGGCATTTTATCCTTTCAAAAAAAACTGCCACAAAAACTTATTTAATTTGTTGTTAGCCAGCATGTAAAGATGGTTAACGACTTGATTTAGAGATATTATAATTCGATATTTATTAACTTTTAAATTGTTGAATTATGTTAGAAAACAGTTTTGGAATCATCTTCTTTTTGAAGAGCTCCGCAAAAAGCACAAGCGAAAGGTATATCTATATCAGGATTACTGTTAATGGCGTGCCTAAAGAAACCTCCACGAAACGAAAATGGAATGTAAACCGCTGGGAACAGAAAACAGGACGTGCAATAGGAAACAAAGAAGATGCTAAAGCGTTAAATTTCTTTTTATACTCACTGGAAATTAAACTAAGAAAGCATGCGGATTATCTTGTTGAAAAACAGGAATCTATAAATAGCGTAAAGCTGATCAACTTTATTTTAGGCAAAACCAGACTGAAAACTACGGTTCTTCAGGAATTTCAGCTCCATAATGATCAGATGCTGGCTTTAGTGAAAAAGGGCGAATATGCCATTGGCACGCACGTGCGTTTTGAAATATCAAAAAAACATGTCAAAGATTTTATGATGCATAAATACGGAGTGGAAGATATGGAGTTTAATGAGCTTAACTTTGAGTTTGTAAAAGAATATGAATTTTATCTCAAAACAGTAAAGAACAACGCTAATAATACGGCGCTTAAATACATTACTAATTTCAAGAAAATTGTCCTAACGGCAATGGATAAAGAACTTTTGACTATTGATCCTTTTAAGCGTTTTAAAGGTAAAAAGACAAGAGTGCTGAAAAAGCCGCTGACGGGTCTTGAATTATCGCTTTTAGAGAAACACAAATTTTCTACCGACCGCCTTGGAGTGGTAAGAGATGTTTTCGTCTTTCAGTGTTACACTGGTTTAGCCTATATTGATGTATTCAATCTGAAACAGTCAGATATAAAAGAGGGTATTGACGGAGAACAATGGATTCTGACTGAAAGACAGAAAACAGGAAGTCCTATTAGTATTCCTCTGCTTCCAAAGGCAACGGAAATTGTAAATAGATATAGAAATCATTCACTTTGTGTTGAAAGAAATTCAGTGCTTCCTGTGAGTTCAAACCAGAAAATGAATGAGTATCTTAAAGAAATAGCTGATTTATGTGGCATTAAAAGCAATTTAAATACCCACAAAGCCAGAAGAACATTTGGAAGCACAATAACTTTAAATAATAATGTGCCAATCCATGTAGTTAAAGAAATGCTTGGGCATCAATCCGTCAGTCAGACAGAAGAGTATGCCTTAACTGAACAGATTTCTATTGGCCGTGAAATGCAGGGGTTAAAGCAGAGATTGGCAGACAAGGAAGATGTTTCGAATGAAGTAACTTTAAAAACAATTGAGAGAATGGAGAAAGAGCTGGTTGAAATGAAGAAAAAGCTTAGTTTGAGGAGACAATAAATTTTATTGAAAAATGGAAACAAGAAAAGTTCCCTTTTTGTTAAAGGGACTTTTTATTCTCCGCTACTGCATAATTTCTTTAAATCATTCATAAAATGGTTTAAAGAAATTGGTGTATTCTCAAGTTAATTATTTGGCCCTTTGACTCGTAAGTTGTTTGTATGTATTACGATAGTTAAATGCTGACTTATGTCTGTAGTATAAAGATAGGTTTTACGTGGAAGATCAGCGCAAATTTAATCTTAAATATCTACATTAAATTATTAGAAAAAGCTTGTTTGCGTTTTGTGGTATAAAGGTCTTGCCTTTTGGTGTCAAGTCCAGGATGTGACAAGCAGTGGTGGTGGCAGAAGAAATTGCGTAACAGCGCTGATTCCTGTACAAATAGCGGGAGAACTTCAAAAAAAGAAGGAACTGATCTTGATGCTTGCACGAAAGCAGTTCTGGATAAGCTTAATTTTCTGGGTATTTAAAATAAGAATGCGTTTAAGTTTTTGGCATCCAGAACAGAGTGTGCAAATATATAGGTTCTATCTTATTTTAATTTCAAAAGACATAAAAAAGCGAATTGGAATGTATTTTATCTTTAGATCTCTACAAAAAAAAATATTATTTATGTTTAATTGGTTGATATTTAGTGTTTTATTGTCTTTTTTGTTACTTTTATGTCTTTAACCGATTTAAAAATGGAAACGCCCAGAGATAAGATAGTAATGATTGTTGATAGGCTCGGCATGTCAACGGAAGTAGCTGCTAAAGCAATGAATATTAGAGAGCAGACTTTTAGAGCTAACAGACGCGGAACATCATCCAGAAACTATTTTAGTGAAAAAAATTATACTGATCTGCTTGATTTCATCATATCTGAAATGGAATATTTAATTACATACAGTTTTGTAAACACTAAAAACGCTGATGCTTACGTCTATGTAGCAGATTTAGCGGAAAAAATATTCGAAGATTATCCAATTTCCAGAAAGAAAAAAGGCTATAGCCTTTTTGACGAACTGAAAACCGTTGTTAGTTACATGGAAACCAGTGAAGTCTTTTCTGATATGGAAATTTACAGTGAGGTCATAGATGATTTAATCAAGAAATCTGCAGCACTGGAGAATGAACTCAATTTTTTCTCTATTAGAAGGTACAATGATTATGCTTGCAAAGGAAAAAAGAAGGAGCATACAATGTGGATTGCTTTTATGGATTATCGCAGGCGTAAAGCCGTAAAAGAAGTCTTAAAAAGAAATATAACCATAGAGCCATAGAGAGAGCTATTAAAGAAGAAACAGTAATAAAAAATGAGCATTGCGAAACTTCTTTTATGAATTGGCTGCCGTTTTATATGGAGAAGAGCAGAGTCATTTTCTATCTGGCCTGGAGGCCAAGTTCCTTCATATATTTTTTTATTGTAGTAGCAGATATCTCATATCCTGCCTTCTGGAGCACTACCTTAATGCGCTCACTGCCATAGCGCCGCTCGGCATCAAAAAAGATGGAGGCTATTTTCTGCTGGATTAAGATTTTTCTTTTGTTTGTTTCTGGTACACGCCTGTTTTTCCAATTGTAATAGGATTTTCTGTCTACCCCCAAAACTTCGCATATTAGCAGGATAGGGTGTTCTTTGCTGTTCATGTCAATATAATGGAAGATGCTGGAATTTCCGTTGCGGATGTATGGGGCGGCATTTTTCAATATTTGAAATTTTAGGTCCGATCGTTCAATCCTCTTCTGGATTCTGCGGATTTTCTTTTCTTCCTGAGTCAGTTTTTTTAGCTCTATCGTGCCGGAAACTCCCCGCAAATCGATGAACTGATACCGTTCCCTCCAGCTGCTCAACGCACCGCGATATAGACCGAGTTCTTTATCCAGTTTTGCCAGATTATCATTTTCAAAACTTAAGAGTACAGCTTTTTCTATAAAGGCGGTATCGTATCTTTTTCTTGCCAGTTTCATTGAAAGTAAGGTATGCATGATTGCTTTTTTATATGCTTTCATGCCGAATGCTTAATTGAATAAATGCGTATTATTTCTAAAAATGTATTTTAAGTGGTTTCAAGTTTGGCCATTATCCAGCCCTACACTGTTATCTGCATTAAATTGCGGTATGGTCTTATAGCCCAAAGATGTATGGATTCTCTCCCTATTGTACCAATTTTCAATAAAGCCGTATATATCAATCTTCATTTTTTTCTGGGAGAGAAGTTTGCCTTTTCGGTCAAGAAGCTCTCTTTTAAATGAGCTGAAAAAGGCCTCTGAAACAGCATTGTCCAAATGGTCCCCTTTACGGCTCATGCTCTGTATGCATCCGTATTTTTCCAGCAGCCTTCTGAAAGCTCTGCTGGCATATTGCACGCCTCTATCTGAATGGAATACCATACCTGCAGGAATCTGCCTGTTCGCCGCAGCCATGCGCCATGCGGGCAATATTGTCGTGCCTGCAAAAAGCTTATTGCCCAAGCTCCAGCCGATTATCTTACGGTCATAGAGATCCATGATAATGGTGAGGTATAGAAAACCTCTGCATGTCTGTATGTAGGTAATATCCGAAACCCAGGCTTTAGAAGGCGCTGCTGCATTAAACTGGCGGTTTAGTACATTTGGCGCAGCATTATAATCATGCTTGGAATCTGTTGTTATTTTGAATTTCCTTTTTTTGACACGGCGCAGCCCAAGCTCCCGCATGTAAAATGATACCTGTTCCTTGCAGATTTTATATCCCAGTTTGTGTAGCTCTTCCGTAAGCCTGTTTCTCCCGTAGTGTTTTTTAAACTTGAGGAATAATGATTCTATCGTTTCCTTTAAGCGGATTATATACAGCTGCTTTTCAGAAATGCCGTTTTTTTTCCATCTATGGTATCTTCCGTAGCCCACTTCCAGGACTTGGCACATTCTCAGTATCGAATATCTGTGCTCGTTTTCCCTTATGAATCGGTAAATCGCAGTATTACCCTGATAAAGATAGGGTGATGCTTTTTTTAGGATTTCATATCGAAGTTCAGATTCCCTTTCTTTTTTGCTTAAATCGACAATCTGTCTGTCCTTGGGATGAAATCTGTCGTAGCCCGGGCCCTTGAAGCTTCCCTCTCCAAATTTTCTATACTCATTTCTCCACCTCCATACTAGGTTGGGGGATATTCCCAGCTCTTCTGAAAATGCTTTGACACTGTTTTTTTCATAGCTTGATTTTACGGCATTGACTTTAAAGGCGGCATCAAATTTTTTGCGTTTTGCTTCCATGGATAGAATAACTGTTAATTGCATTGTTAAATTGGTACGAAGCTGCATAAAACCATTTTGGCTTTAGATGCTAGATTGCGAAGGTGATATCCTAAGATAAACAATATTATGGATTTATATTGGAACCGTCTCAAAATCGCTCCTAGTTTTCTTGTTGTAATCGTATGGCTAGCAGTTATTTTTTTATCGCTTTTAATTAAGAATGACTGTGCACTCATTCTCTCTCTTCTTCTGGTAAAAATAAAATGCACGGTATTACCCCAATTATCAACAGCTAGATACAAGTAACACCAGACAACTTTTACTTTTGTATAAGTTTCATCCGTTAGCCAGCCGGCTTCTAAAGCATGCAGAAGGTAGATTTTAAATACAATATAAGAGGCTGGCTTAAAGAAATTATCAATGTAAACAGTTTAGAGCAAGGTACAGATCCTGTGGATCTATTTGCTTTTAAAATTAACTACGATACTGTGGAAACAGAAATATCGGATGTTAAAGGACTTTATAACGGAAATATTTCTGAAACATTCTGGAAGACGGCTTCAGATTTAAACTTGAGGGCTTACGGCTATAAATATGATAAACTAAACAGACTTAAAAATGCTGTTTATGAAAAGAATGGCGTAACCACTAGCGCATATGATGAAAACCTGCTATATATGACAAAAACGGAAACATCAAGACATTGAGCCGTAAAGGGGATTATGACCCTCAGATTGGAATCATTGACTTAGATGATTTGGTTTATACGTATCCAGCTAATTCAAACCAGCTTAAAAACGGTGACTGATAAATCCAATAACATCAGCGGGTTTAACGATTTTAATAAAACAGATGATGATTACAGCTACGATGGCAACGGGAATCTGATTGTAGATAAAAACAAAAACATCACGGAAATCAGTTATAATCATTTAAACCTGCCAAAGAAAATTATATTTGGAAGCGCTGGCACTATTGAGTACATTTACACGGCGACAGGACAGAAAGTAGAGAAAATTGTAACGGAAGGTACTGTAACGACAGTAACCAATTATTTAGGAGGCTACCAATACAAAGATAATGTTTTAGAATTTTTTCCAACTGCTGAAGGATATGTGAAAAGTGAAAATAATGCTCTTTCGTATGTTTACCAGTACAAAGATCATTTAGGTAATATTCGTTTAAGCTGCTCCCTAAATGCACAAAACGTTCTTGAAATTGTTGAAGAGAATAATTATTATCCTTTTGGATTAAAGCATAAGGGATATAATGATTATTTGCCAACATCTAATAAGTATAAGTATAATGGGAAAGAACTACAAGAGGAGAGTATTGGAGGGAATCAGCTGAATTTGTATGACTATGGAGCTAGAAATTATGACCCTGCAATTGGTCGTTGGATGAACATCGACCCTTTGGCCGAAAAAATGCGTAGATATACTCCTTATAATTATGGCTTTAATAATCCTTTACGATTTAATGATCCTGACGGAATGGAAGCTTTTGATGTGTCAAAAAGCATTAATGAAAGAGAAGGAAAGGAAAAAGATGTATCATTGGCAAAATATTTGGAAGAACTAACAGCAAATAGTAAAGAATATAGGGAAAGTTTTTTAAGTTATATCAAATCCAGATCTAATGATGGAGACAAACAAAACATGGAAGATCAGGAAAATGAAAGACCAGATGCTGATGGTATTATAACTTTAGCAGAAGCCAATTTTTGGTATAGGAATGGTAGAGGAGAATCTTTGTATGCAGACTTGTCAAAAATAGATTTAGATTTTATTTCGGTAAGCGATTTTAAAGCAGTTGGAGATGTTAAAACATTTCAATCATTATTTAAATCTTCTAACGGTTTAGTTTATGGGAATATAACTCTTAAGTATGAAGGAGGGACAAGAGTTAGTGTAATAAAAGGTTACCATGATACATACGACTTTGATAGACATGGTCAAAGAAGTAAAAATCCAAAAGCTTGGGGTAGGGTGAAAGAAAATGCAAAAAGAGCTTTCAGAAATTTTGCTACAGTTGGAGGTAGGATGTTAGCGGATAGATTCCCGCTAAATTTACATAATCAAGAATTTAAAATATATTTTTATGGGTATGGAAAAATTTCGAAGTAAATTTTTTATTTTTATTAGTATTTTGTTTTTTGCTTCTTGCGTGCCAAATGAAGAAAAGGTTTTGTCTGAAGCTTATGCACAATTTAATTATCAGGTAAATGATTTAAAACTTGATTCTAACGAGTTTAATGGGCCAGTAAAGTTAATTAAGGATTCTAGAGGGACGTATCCAAGGAAAAATCATATCTTATATGGATGGAATAGAGTAGTGAAAATGAAAACAATTTGGATTTATGTTGAAGTAGATACAACTTTTACGAAAGAGCCCAGTGTATCTTATTCGGATAATTTTTTTGAAACTTTAAAGTAAATTATATTGAGTAATATATCAGCCGGAATAGATCAATTTTTTGCTGCAGAGCAGAAGCAATTATATTTGAAAAAATGAGAATGGTAAATTTCAATAATTATGTGATATTAAACCATTTTTAAATGAGACTTCATTTTCCAGAATTAAACGCTAATTAGCAAAAAAAAGATATTATAAAAACATATTTTTTTTCATTTTTGGTGTTCGAATCCTGTTTAGTTATCGAATGATAAATTAACTATTTGCATCTTTTTTATTTAAATATATACAATAATGCAATTTTGCTATTATTTTAAAGAAAGAAAATAAAAACAAAAATTACTCAAAGCCATTGTGTTTAATAGTATAAATAAAAAATGGCGCCAATTGTCTTCAATTGGCGCCATTTGGCTGAGTGACCCCAAAAGGACAAATCACGCACCATTTTATGGAGGATTTGAAGAGATTGGCTTACTGGAAGTAGAGGCTGTCTTTCATTGGCTTTATGAATTTGGTTTGGATGTCCCGTTGGGGATTGATGGAATTCGTATCTAATCTTTAATAGGAGAGCTGCGAATTCTAACCTTAAGATTTAGTAATTGATTTAGAAGGAATATTATTTTTCAGAATAGTATGTGCAACGATTGTGTGATAAAACTAATAATTTAAAGAACTTTATCTAAGCTTTTTCAAGTGCTACGGATTTTGGAAATAAAATATTATTCTCAAGATGAATATGCTTGTGCAGGTCACGTTCAAATTCTTTAAGCATTGCAAAAGTTACTTTATAAGTATTGCAGGTATCTGCTGGAGCGGTATAATTTTTGGTTAATGCAGCAATTTTTTTAAAGCGTTGTCCTACTGTATCATGTTCTTCTTTAATTAAAAGTATTTGATTTTCAAGAGTTCCAAAGTGTGCTATCTCTAAAAATAATCCTTTCGCATGCGCCTCATTTATTTTTTTTATAAAAGGAAAAAGGATCTGTTCTTTTTTTCTCATATTAGCAGAGAGATCTAAGGCAGATTCAGTAAATAAAGTATTAATTTCAAAGAGGTCAGGATATGTTTCACCATGAAGAGTACATAATTCATTTAATAATTTAAGCAACACGGGTGTTTTTTCAGCCACATATCGATGATGTGTTTTTTCTATATAGTCTGCCAACAGATCCGATGACCATGATTTATAATTAAAAGATTGGTTGGCCGAATTATTTGTTGCACGATCAAGCTCCTCAATTAAAAGAGACTCCTCAATGCCTCGTTTTTTGCAGGCTTCTTTTAAGGTACGATGACCTTTATAACAAAAATCAATGCTATATTTTGAAAAAATTGCTGCCGTCCTAAAATCATCAGCTGCGATTTCGCCAATTGTGGTTTTGTTTGTTGTTTTCATAGGAAGTTATAAAGACTTAAGGTTATTAATTAGTATGAATGTTCTTTTTCAGGTTGGCATTGTTTAATAATAATTAAGGCCGTCGTTAGCATATTTGAGAAATCAATAAATGGAATTGTAATTTCATTTTTATCTATAAGATTTTCTGCTTCATTTTTTAGCATTTTTATTTTTAGCATTGCTAAATGCGTGTCGTGTTCATCGCTGGCATAAAATGAAGTTATAAGTTTCTGTAGTTCTTTTTTTAAAATTTGGTACGGTTCGTAGTTATTTTTAATATTTACGGTTGAAAATTTGGGAAGAAGGATTTTGGAAGAAAAAATAAATGCGGCAATAGTTTTATCAATGTTGTTGGATGCCTGATGAGCAAAAACCAAAGCTTCAAGAAGTGAATTAGATGCCAATCTATTTTTCCCATGTAATCCTGTCCGGGCACATTCACCAATGGCATATAAATTTTTGATTGTCGTAACACCGTTGCGGTCTACTTTAATACCACCACATTGGTAATGAGCCGCAGGAACAATTGGAACCAGATCTTTTTCCGGATATAAACCTATTGCATTGCAATGGGCGGAAATAGAAGGAAAATGTTTAAAAAAATCATCTTGATCTAAATGTCTACAATCCAGATATACATGTTTTTTTTGAGTTTCGAGCATTTCGATACTAATAGCACGGGAAACAATATCTCGGGTAGCTAGTTCACCTCTTAAATCGTATTTAAAAAGAAATCTTTTGTGTTCGTCGTTTATAATATAGGCTCCAAAACCTCTTACAGCTTCTGAAATTAAGAATAGCGGATTTTTATTCCCGGAAGCTAATGCTGTAGGGTGAAATTGCATGTATTGCATATCTTTGATTTCGACTCCTGCACGAGCCGCCATTGCAATTCCGTCATCAGTAGCAATTGCAGGATTGGTTGTGTTTTCAAAGAGTTGTCCGCAGCCACCTGTGCTAAGCACAATAGCTCTGGTACGTATATATTTTATTGCGTTATTGTTCTTATCATAAAAAAAAGCACCGGTGCAATTCACTTCATTGCGCTTTGTTTCAGTATTTAATTCTATGACCTGATGATTTTCTAAAAGTTCAATATTTGCTGTTTGAGTGATAATTGAAAGGAGCTTTTTTTCAATTTCTAATCCTGAACTGTCTTTATGATGTAGAATTCGATGTTGTGAATGGCCACCTTCTAGTCCTAAATCCCATTGGCCTTCCTTATTTTTATCAAATATGGCACCAAGTTCTATTAGTTCTTCTAATCTTTCGGGAGCTTGTTGAATAACCATTTTAACAATTTCTTCATCACAAAGTCCAGCGCCAGATTTCAGCGTATCTTTTATATGCTGTTCAAAACTATCTTTCAATTGATTGGTGACTACAGCTATTCCTCCTTGCGCAAGTTGCGTATTGGTGTTGTTAGCCTTTTCTTTTGTCATGATACAAATAGATAAATCGGGGCGTTTTCTTGCCGTTTTAATGGCAAAAAATAGTCCTGAAATACCAGAACCTACTATTAGAATGTCAGTCTTAGGCATATTTTTAGGTTTAAGAAAGTTTAAGATTTTTATGGGTTTGTGCGTTTCACGCTTCTCTTATTACATTTATTTTAATCCGCAACATTTGTTTTGTGATGTAGATAAGCTGTTTTAGGTGTATTTATCTTAATAAAGATTTGTTTACCAATTAGTCTTGTGTGGAAGGAGTCGGAATCAGCTTTTTATAAAATACTGCTTTTAAAGACTCGCACACGATTCCGACTTCTGTAGCCACAATGAAAACGGTAGTAGGGGCCCGTTTTAATAAATTAAATAATGACTTATGTCAACCAATATCAAGCTACCTTTAAAATATGAATTCATATTCTTGATGTGCAACATTTTTAGAGGTTCGGTATTTTTTGAATTTTCAAACATCTAAAGCACTAATAATACCGAGTTTTTTTTGAACATCACTCCTTAAATGTTCGCCAAAGATCATTTTTTATTTTAAGTACAAAACAAGTTGCTCAAGGCTTTGATTGAAAGAACATCTGGGAGTATATTCTCCCAGATGTTTCTATTTTAGTTTACTAACTTTTTTTTCTAAGGGTAAGGTCAAAGACAAACCAGCACAATGCCAATACTCCAAATCCGAAAATAGTATCGCCGATAGCCCTAAGCCATTTCAAGGTTACCATCGCTGGCTGCTGCATTAGTTCGGCCGAACGTGCATACCACATTCCGTGCTCGATACTTTCTATAGCTTGCCAAATTCCAACAGGAAGAAGACTCAATAAAGCCATAGCCAGCAATCCAATATTGGTAGACCAGAATATGAATTTCATTGCTTTTTCATTCCATATCTCATGTCTGTACAAACTGCGGAGCACAAATAGCATCAAACCAATTCCGAGCATTCCATAGACTCCAAATAAGGCAGTATGTCCATGCAAAGGCGTTGTGTTTAAGCCCTGAACGTAATATAAAGCAATAGGCGGATTAATGATAAAACCAAATACTCCGGCTCCTAAGAAATTCCAGAAAGCAACAGCAATCATAAAATAGATAGGCCATTTATAATCCTTGATCCATTGTGTTGATTTTGAAAGTTTGTAGTTATGGTAGGCTTCATACCCAATTAAAACCAGAGGCACAATCTCCAAAGCGCTAAAGGTTGCCCCAAGAGCCATCACAGCAGTTGGCGTTCCTGAGAAATAAAGATGATGAAATGTTCCTAAAATTCCTCCAGACATAAAAATGATAGTAGAGAAAATAACATTCAGCGTTGCTGTTTTTGTTTTTAACAGACCTAAACGAACAAATAAGAAAGCAATTACTACAGTAGCAAACACTTCAAAAAAGCCTTCTACCCATAGATGCACAACCCACCATCTCCAATATTCAGCAATTGCCAGATTGGTCTGTCTTCCCCACATTAGGCCAGCTGCATAGAAAGTAGCAATAGCGGTACATGAGATTAGGAACATTATGATAAGATTTCTTTCGCCTGTTTTTTTCTTCAGTACGGGAAGTAAAGGACGAACCATTAATGCCAGCCAAAGAAACAATCCTACAAGAAGGAATATTTGCCAGAATCGACCTAAATCTACATATTCGTAACCTTGATGACCAAACCAGAAGTTTTCTACCAAATTAAGTTTCTGCATTACCCCAAACCATTGTCCGGCCATTGAGCCTAATACAATTAGAATTAAAGCATAGAATAAAAAATCAACACCAAATGTTTGAAATTTTGGGTCTTTCCCTGCAACAGCCGGTGCAATGTATAATCCAGTTGCAAGCCAAGCGGTTGCTATCCAGAATATAGCCAGTTGAGTATGCCAGGTTCTTGTTACTGCGTAAGGCAGAATCTGATCCAGAGGAATACCAAAGAATCCGTTTCCTTCTACGCCGTAGTGTGCAGTAATGACCCCCATTACAACTTGCAATACAATTAAAAGACTTACGACCCAAAGATATTTTTTTATTCGAAACATCGAAGGTGTCATTCCTTGTTTTAATAGTGGATCCTGAACTGGTATTTCGAAATGCTCATCTTCGCCTGATCGCACATGATAAAAAATTAGAACACCGATGCAAAATAACAGCAGTATGATACTAACTCCTGACCATACAAGAAGATCTTTGGTAGCCACATTTCCAACTAATTCATCAGATGGCCAGTTGTGTGTGTATGAAATTTTCTGATTTGGTCTTTCTGTTACAGTTGCCCAGGTTGCCCAAAAGAAAAAAGCGTTCATTTTATGCATTCTTTCCGGATCTTTTATAGACATTTTTGGAATCGCATAATTATGGCGTAGTGTCTCAAATTTGGGATCATCCATAAACAACCCTTCATAATACTTACTCAAATAGGCTATGGCTTCAATCCTGTTTTGAGAAATGGTTATGATGCCAGTACTACTGTCGTAGGTGTTTTTGCGAACATCATTTTGTAGCCTGATTTTCATTGTGGCCTGCTGCTCTTCTGTCAGTTCTGCAAAAGTTTTTGCATATTCCTTCTCGGATAATTTATCCAAAATAAACACGGCTTCTCTATGCAGCCAGTCTGCAGTCCAGTCTGGCGCTACATAAGCACCATGTCCCCAAATAGTACCAACTTCCTGTCCACCCATACTTTGCCATACATTCTGCCCATCCTTAATTTCCTCAGCGGTAAAGATTACGTTGTTGTTTGGCCCGACTATTTCGGTTGGAATAGGAGGTGCTTCCTGATAGATCTCGTATCCGTAATATCCTAAGACAGAAAAAGAGATACTCATCACAAGTGCAAAACCTATCCACAGTTTTTTTTCCTTGCTCATTATAATGATTTTAGTTTTTTTATTAAAAAAATGCTTTATTCTACAATTAATTTTCCTTTCATCATCGATACATGTCCAGGGAAAGAACAGATAAAATCGTAAGTTCCTGGTTCGTCTATTGTAAACTCGATAACATCACTTTCGCCGCCGCCAATTATTTTTGTATGGGCAATTACTTTTGCTTTTTCAGATGCTGGTATGTAATCTGTGTCTTTAGCCTCTACAGCTTTAAGTGCAAAATCAGAAATATCAGTTCCAGGTTTTAGAATTACTAAATTATGTCCCATTGCGATTTTTTCCATCTTGCCGACATGTTTTAGTGTAAGGGTAATTTTTCCTGCGGGAGCTCTTAATTCAGTTACAGAATATTGCATTTGATCATTGCTCTCAATCTGAAGATCATTTGTAGCGACTGGGGTTTCGATCGGATTTTCTTCGTAAGTTTCTTCAGTTGTGGGTGTTGCAACTGTTTCTATGTCTTTTGAATCTTTTTTTCCGCATGAGAATAAACTGAAAATTGCAAAGGCTGCTACGAGGGTAATCTTGAAAGACTTTTTCATTGTTTTTGGTTTTTAAATGTTATTGAAATTTAATACTGTAAAAGTATGGCTAACGTTTTTTTTGGTTTATGATTCTAATCATAAAGGCGGATTAATTTTGCTTCAAATCTTAGTGAAAACTATAAGTAAGATTTATAAAAGCATTGCGTCCCATTCGTGGTATTTTGTTCCAGTCTGAAAAAGTAGCGTAATATTTATCAAAAATATTTTCAATACCTGTTTGCGCTTTTATTTTGCTTTGATTCCAATTAAAGCTATAACCTGCATTGATATTAAATATCAGGTAATCGGGTGTTTTGGTTTGCCCGTATACTTTTGCGAAGTCATTTTGTGCAAGATTTCCAGAGGCAAATATTCCCGCATTGATTTTTTCTTTTTTAAACTCTATTCCGGCATTATATCGGAGCGGACTTATAAATGGAAGGTTGTTTTCCTGATCATCTTTCCCCAGACTGTAGGCGATCTGTGTTTTTAAATTCCAGTTTTGCAAAAAGGAGTATTCAAGATTAAAATCAGTATTAAAAATTATAGCATAATTAATATCGTCGTAGATTTTTATACCCGATGCTCCAATCGTCATAGGCAGCGTGCCTGGGTCAATTTTTCCGATGATATAATCTGAGATATAGAAATACGAAGCCGTAATTTTAGACGTTAGCCTGCCATTTTTATAACCAAAAAAAAAGTTTCCTTCTACTGCTTTTTCATTTTTTAAATTTGGATTTCCTATATAATCGTAAAAATCATTGCTGTTATACAGATAAAAGCCATAGCCTTCAGAAACAGAAGGTGCTCTTTCGGCATAAGCCAAACCAAATCCAAATTCAAACTTACCAGTATTTTTGGTATAATTTCCGGAGAGGCTTTTTAAGGATCGGTTTTTTGTGGCATCCATTTCAGGATAAAAAATACGAAGGCTTTGTAGTCCAAAATCATTGGCTACTGTATTAGAATGAAAACCTAGATTAATGCTGATTCTAAGAATGGTTTCGGGTGAGATTGTAATAATATCTTCTAATGATAATCCGTTATATAGCGTTCGAACATCAGGCCAGGTGTACATAAACATCAGATTTTCAGTTGGATCAACAGGATACATTGTCATCTCGGCTACAGCCTTATTATAAAAAGAATTCAAATCGGCTAGAAATTCATGATTTTCGTGTTTTCCTTTTATTTTAGAATAAAAACCATAGGTGTCAGACCAGCCCGGCATATCCATATGAATAGAAATTGCTGGTCTTTTAGTATCATCCATTTTATGGGTCATGGTATTAAAATATCCTTTTGTTTCCCAACCAGAAATAACAGCAGAATCTGGAATGTACTTGTAACTCAATGAAATGATTTTAGCTTCTGCCAATAAAACATCCATTGGAAGCGCCGGATAGCCAACATTCACAGCTTTATCATAAATAATCGAAGTTTCGAGTACATTCTTCTTATCGATAAAATAGCCAGCATTTGCCGAAATATTGTACTTGGTAAATTGAGAAAAATTAATTTCTTTTTCGTTTCCCGCTTTGTAGTTTTCGGCATCACGATGCATAAAATCAACATACGCAAAAAAGGTACTGTCAGTATAACCTAAAGCGGCACCAATAATCTTTTGCTGGTTATTGCTTTCATAACCAGAAGATAAACTGCCATTCCAGCCGTTTTTTCTGTGTTTATATTGATTTCGTTTTAGATCTATCGAACCTCCAATCGTAGCGCCATGACAGCTGGCCTGCTGACCTGAGGCAACTGTTGCCTCAGATAAATTTGAAATCTCGACATAAGAAGTCACGGGATCCATTTTATCGGTACAGGCACCAAAAATCCGCATACCATCAATGGTAATTACAGTACGCTCGGTTGACATATTGTTAATCGTAGGTTCCCATGCATATGCACCTCTTTTAATCATATTCATTTTTGAAGAACCCATCAGATAATCTTCTACAGACGTTAACGATTTGGGCTGTTTAAGATGTAAAGGTGTTTTTCTTCCTATAACTATAATTTCATGGAGATTTTCAGCTGCAAGACTATCATTCTTTTTTTCCTGTGCCCAGCAAGCTGTCGAAAAGATAGCTAAAAGGACTACGGTTATATTTTTCATCATAAGATAATTGTAAGAAAGAGCCAGTCAAAACCATCTCTTTCTTGTTAGTATTCAATATTTAGAATTCGATTTCTAAGAAAAGACTGCTTGCAGGATTTTCTGTCGTTACAGGCTCTCCTTTAAGTACATTATCTGAAGCATTTAAAAGTTGAAGATTAATTTTCCAATAGCCAGTCATTGTCAAAGAAAGTTTTCCGTTGTAAAAGCCATCGGTTGTAGATTGTGTTAAATCGGTATTATTAGGCGAACCGTGATTACCCATGCTGGGCATTCTTGGATCCATTTTTATTTTGAAATTATTCACGACAGGAAACGTCATCATATCCTGCATTTTATAAACACCAACGCTAATAGCGTTCGTGGCTACTTTAGGATTTTGGGGAGCAACATAGGCAACCAAATAACGAATGCCATCAGTACCTGTAAAAGTACTTACAGTTTTTTTTGCAGATACCAGAACTTTAATAGTATCAGCAGCTGTGTAAGAAAAGGTATTTACAGTATATGTAATTGTAAGATCCCAGTATTCAGTATCATTTTGAGCCATTTGAAAGATAATGTCACCTTCATATAATGTTTGTTTGCCAGAAGTTTTCATTACTTCGGATTTTGGGCAAGAATGCTTCATTGTAACCATATGCATAAGAGGTGTCCAGTTTATTTTGGCATCCTGAATATAGCTGTTCGTCTTTTTGTCCTTAATTCTAAGTGTGATATGATTGTAACCCTGGAGTAAAATACCGCTTTGAGAATAAAGCTCTATAGTATGATTGTCATTGGATATTTCCTGAATTTTTTGCAGCCCGGTGATTTCATCAATTGGAATCTGAGTGGAGGTATTATCATCTGAGGAGCATGAGAACAGAGAAATGGACAGCACTAAAATGGCTATGTGTTTTAAAATTTTCATTTGAATATTAATTTAAATTATGGATGTAAGGCTTCTGTCGAATGCAAATCCGAAGGAGAAGAAATTAGATAAGCGAAAAATTAATACTTGAAAATGGGGGGATGGAATACAAAGTAAGTGTTCAGATAAACGTAAAGATTTTTATATCGTGAGTTTATTTCTAAGATGACTTTTTGGTTGTTTTGAAAATTAAAAACGGGAATGTTTTCAAAGTATAGCAAAATAGTTTCAGTGATTTCAACTTTTTTCTCACTCGAGGAAGGTGTTTCATTTTTTAAGGCTTTTGCCAGCTCTTTCTTCAAATGGCATTTGCCATTACACTCTAGTTTAGGAGTATCCCTGTTTTCGCATAATTCTGCAGAAATATAATTGTAATTCAGTGCGTAATCCAAGATTGGAAATAGCGGTCTGAACAATACTGCAAAAAGGAATATGTAAATACAAAATTTCATTACCTGTATTTTGAAAGTACGAAGGTATCATGATCTTTTTTTTCATGTTATGATTGTGATCATACTTTATGTAATACAAGTTTTGGAATTTTGCTCTAAAGTTTAACAAATTAAAAACCTTAGTAATGAACAGATTATTTTTATTAACGATGTTTGGTTCTTTCTTGCTCGTATCGTGTGGGAAAGAAAAATCGAATACAGATCAGGATTTTTCAACTCCTACAGCTACAGAAAAAACAGCCGACGCCGAATCATACGATCCTAAACGAGGCTTGGGAAAATTTTCTACAGTTGAAGTTGGTACTTCCTTAGATCAGCCACTGGCTGAAAAAGGATTAAAAGTGGCCGAAGTAAAATGTACATCCTGTCACAAAACTACAGATGAAAAATTGGTAGGGCCTGGATGGAAAGGCGTTACAGGACGCAGAACTCCTCAATGGATTATGAATTTTATTACCAATCCTGATCCTATGATTGATAAAGATCCTGAATTGCAGGCTCAATTAGAACTCTGTATGATTCGTATGCCTAATCAAGGTCTGACCGATGATGAGGCCAGAAGTATTCTTGAATACATGCGCCAGAACGACGGCGTGAAATAACCAGAATAAAAAATTCAAATTCAAATGAGAATGTTATGAAAAATAAATTATTAAAATCAGTTTTTGCCGTTGCGTTAGGCTGTGCCTTCTTTGTTTCCTGCAAGCCCAAGGATTCCAGCGATACTGTCGATGGAGATGCTGCGCAAAAAGTTTACGTTGCTCCAGGTAAGTATGATGAGTTCTACAATTTTGTATCTGGTGGTTTCAGCGGTCAGGTAAGTGTTTATGGACTTCCTAGCGGTAGATTGTTAAGGGTTATGCCGGTGTTCTCAGAAGATCCACAAAGTGGCTATGGTTACAGTGAAGAAACAAAAGCCATGTTGAATACTTCGCATGGTTATGTGCCATGGGATGATCAGCATCATTTAGATTTATCTCAAACCAATGGAGAAGTTGACGGGCGCTGGCTTTTTGCCAATGCCAATAATACGCCAAGGATTGCACGTATTGACCTGAAAACTTTTAAAACAGCTGAGATAATCGAGCTTCCAAATTGTGGAGGAAACCATTCTTCTCCTTTTATCACGCAAAACACAGAGTATATTGTGGGGGCAAGCCGTTTTAGCGTTCCCGCAGATAATGACGATGGAGATGTACCCATTAATACATATAAGAAAAACTTTAAAGGACACCTTAGTTTTGTAAAAGTGGGTAAAGAAGGAGAGTTGGATCTTGCTTTTCAGATCGTAACTCCGGGTGTTAATTTTGATCTTAGTCATCCGGGGAAAAAAGAATCTCACGGTTGGTTCTTTTTCTCCTGTTACAACACTGAGCAGGCCAATACCCTGCTTGAGGTAAACGCTTCTAAAAATGATAAGGATTTTATCATGGCCGTCAATTGGAAAAAAGCTGAAGAGTATATTAAAGCTGGAAAAGGAAAACGTGTACCGGCAAATTATGTTCATAATACCTGGGATGAGAAAACCCAAACGGCTAAATCTGAAATCAAGAAAGAAGTATTGATTCTGGATGCTGCTGAACTGAAAGATATCTGTTATATGATTCCCTGTCCTAAATCTCCACACGGGTGTGATATTGATCCAACTGGTGAATATATTGTTGGAAGTGGAAAACTAGCAGCCCTTATTCCTGTATTTAGTTTTACGAAACTGAAAAATGCTATTGCCAAAAAACAATTTGATGGTAGTTATGCAGGAATTCCTGTGATTAAGTATGAGGCCGCTCTTCATGGCGAAGTTCAAAAACCGGGTTTAGGACCACTACATACCGAATTTGACGGAAAAGGGAATGCCTATACTACAATGTTTGTTTCTTCTGAAGTAGTAAAATGGAGCATAAAAGATTTAAAAGTTTTAGATAGAAAAGCCACCTATTATTCTCCAGGGCATTTAATGATTCCGGGAGGCAATACAGAGAAACCATTTGGAAAATATATGGTGGTTTATAATAAAATCACTAAAGACCGCTTTTTACCAACTGGCCCGGAATTAGCGCAAAGTGCACAATTATTTGACATTAGCGGGGATAAAATGAAGCTTTTATTGGATTATCCAACCATTGGAGAACCTCATTATGCGCAAGGTATTCCAGCTGATAAAATACGCAATAACGGTCAATTGAAATATTACAAAATGGCAGATAATCTGCATCCTTACGTTGCCAGAGGTGAAAAAGAAACCAAAGTGGTCCGAGAGGGAAAAAAAGTACATGTTTATATGACTTGTATACGTTCGCATTTTGCTCCCGATAATATTGAAGGTATACGAGTAGGGGATGAAGTTTATTTCCACGTTACCAATTTGGAACAGGATTGGGACGTTCCTCACGGATTTGCTATTAAAGGGGCAAATACTGCTGAGTTGCTGATCATGCCCGGAGAAACGATTACACTAAAATGGGTTCCTCAGAAAAAAGGAATTTTTCCATTTTATTGCACGGATTTCTGCAGTGCACTTCATCAGGAAATGCAGGGTTATGTTAGAGTTTCACCTGCAGGAAGTAATGTGCCAATTACGTATAGTTTGGGTACGAATTTACCAAAGGAATAACTAATAACCAGTGAAGGGGACAAAGTTTTCTTTGTTCCCTTTTTATTTGAATCATCATGAAAAATAAAATACTTTCAATTTTTTCAAGAGCAGTACTTTTTGTGTGTGGCTTTCTGTTAATAGGGTCCATTTTTGTTCCCATGTGGAAAATTGAACTGACAGCTCCACAATATCCTGAAGGTTTGGTTTTAAAACTTCATGCCACAAAAATTGCAGGAGATGTAGATATTATCAACGGATTGAATCATTATATAGGTATGAAAACACTTCATACCGAAGATTTTATCGAGTTTAAAATCCTGCCTTACATTTTAGGATTGTTTGGCATCATTGCTTTAAGCTGCTCTTTTTATGCTAAGCGAAATTCCTTGTATATATTGTTTTGTTCTTTTGTGCTTTTCGGAGTTTTAGCTGCTATTGATTTTTACCGGTGGAATTACGACTATGGCCATAATTTAGACCCGAATGCTGCCATACGGGTTCCAGGTATGGCATACCAGCCTCCATTACTGGGCTATAAACAGTTGCTGAATTTTGGCGCTTATTCTATACCTGATATAGGTGGATGGATGCTCATTACAGTTGGTGTCTTGCTTTTTCTGGCTATAATTAAAGAGAGGAAATCAGCTTTAGGATTTAATAAATTTTTTAGCGTTTTAATTATTGCTTCTTTTCTTTTTTCATGTTCAGGAGATAGACCAATTTCCATCAAAATAAATACAGACAATTGTGATTATTGTAAAATGGGAATAAGTGACGGTAAATATGGCTCAGAAATTATTACCCAAAAAGGCCGGGCATATAAGTTTGATGATATTGCCTGTATGGTCAACTATTGTAAAGAACATTCAGATATGAAGGTTAAGAGTTATTATGTACATGATTATACAAAGGAAAATGAACTAATTCAGGCAGAAAAAGCTTTTTTTATTTCAGGCGGCACAATAAAAAGTCCGATGCATGGTAACATTGCGGCATTCTCGACTGAAAGCCAATCACAAGCATTTGGAGCAGAATCAAAGGGAACAGAGATACAATGGGCGTCAATTTTAGAAAAATAATTTTGGGACGAAAATGCTAATTACAATCAATTAAACATGAAAATACTTCTCTGTCTTTGCTTCTCATTTTTTTTTACCTGTCTTCATTCTCAAAAGATTGAAGTAGGAAAAAATAGAGCCATAAAAACCATAAAAAAAGCTATACAACTGGCCAATCCCGGCGATACGGTGTTGGTTTACAAAGGTGTTTATAGAGAAGGAAACATAGTGATAGATAAAAAAATAATACTGCAGGGAATTGGCTTTCCTATCCTCGATGGCCAAAAAAAATATGAAGTGGTTTCTATCAAAGCTGATAGTGTAACCATTGCAGGTTTTAAAGTCATAAATTCAGGGTATGCCTCCCTGAATGATCCCTGCGGTATTAAAATATATAACAAAACAGGGGTTACCATAAAAGAAAATATTCTGGAGAATAATTTTTTTGGTATTTATGTTCAAAAAGGAATTGGCTGTATTATAAAAAATAACACAATAAAAGCCCATCAAAAACAAGAGCAGCGTATTGGGAATGGCATTCATTGCTGGAAAAGTGAAAACCTGCAAATTGTCGGAAACCAAGTCTCAGGACATCGGGACGGGATTTACTTTGAATTTGTGTCTAATTCTATTATTTGGAGGAACATCTCAAAGAGTAATATTCGATACGGACTTCATTTTATGTTTTCTAATGATGATTCGTACATCTCCAATGTGTTTAAAAATAATGGGGCAGGAGTGGCAGTCATGTTTACCAAAAATGTAAAAATGTTCCATAATTATTTTGCAGAAAACTGGGGAGATGCCGCGTATGGTTTATTGCTAAAAGAAATTTCTGATAGTTACATCATAGGAAACAAATTCATCAGAAATACTTCGGGAATTTATATGGAAGGAACCAGCCGGGTAGCCCTCTCAAAAAATATTTTTAGAGATAACGGGTGGGGAATGAAAATTCAGGCAAGCTGTATGGAAAACGAAATTTCCTTTAATAATTTTATCGCCAATACATTTGATATAAGCACCAATGGCAGTTTAGTTCTTAACCATTTCAATAATAATTATTGGGATAAATATGAAGGTTATGACCTTAATAAGGACGGAATTGGAGATGTACCTTTTCACCCTTTGAGCCTTTTTGCAGTGCTTACAGAAAACAATCCCTCTGCAATGTTATTATTCAGGAGCTTTATGATTACGCTTCTTGATAAGTCAGAAAAGATTCTGCCAAGTATTACCCCGGATAATTTTGTTGACCAAACCCCCGAAATGAAATCTCTTGTGTTATGATTACTTTACAAAATATAAACAAAAAATTTGGCAAGCTTCAGGTATTGCAAAATGTAAACCTGAAATTTAACGCAGGTGAGTGCATTGCACTTATTGGTCCAAATGGTTGCGGAAAAACGACCTTGATAAAATCCATCCTGGGAATGGTTTTACCGGACAGCGGTGATATTTTATTCAATAAAGAATCTATTCTTAGAAAGTTTGAATATAGAAATAATATTGGCTATATGCCTCAGATAGGCCGCTATCCAGATCATATGACTATTGGACAAATTATTGCCATGATCAAGCAAATCAGGAATTCGAAAGACATTCTGGATGAAGATTTAGTTAAAGCTTTTAAACTTGATAAGATGGATGATAAACAAATGCGCACGCTTTCCGGCGGAACAACCCAAAAAGTAAGTGCAACATTAGCCTTTCTTTTTAACCCTGACGTCCTTATACTTGATGAGCCAACTGCAGGATTGGATCCCCTGGCATCAGAAATCCTGAAGGAGAAAATTATTAAAGAAAAGGAAAAAGGAAAATTAATTTTGATTACCTCTCATTTGTTAAGCGAACTTGACGATATGATTACCCAGATTATTTTTATGCAGGATGGTAAAGTGCATTTTCATAGAAATATAAACGAACTGCTTGAATCAACGGGTGAAATCAAAATTTCAAAAGCCATATCTAAAATTTTAAAGCAAAAGAGTCATGAACAGGATCATTAAAATTGTATTGTTGGATATTCTTAAAAATAAAATCGTTCTGAGTTACACTTTTGTTTTGGCCTTGCTCTCCTGGGGATCTTTTGGCCTTGAAGACAATTCTGCTAAAGGGCTGTTGACAATTTTGAATGTAATTTTATTTACAGTTCCATTAGTTTCGATACTTTTTTCGACGATATATATTTATAACAGTTCTGAATTTATTGAACTGTTACTCAGCCAGCCATTAAGGCGAAAAAAAATATGGATCAGTTTATTTGCCGGGCTTTCCATTGCAATGATTTTGGCTTTTTTGCTGGGTGCGGGAATCCCCCTTGTAATTAATGCGCCTGATGCTTCAGGTGTTATGATGCTTTTGTCAGGATGTTTAATCTCGGCTGTTTTTGTGTCTTTAGCTTTTTTGAGCTGTATTTTGACTCGTGATAAAGCAAAAGGAATTGGTGTAGCGATTATGTTTTGGATGTATTTTGCAATACTATTTGACGCTTTGGTTTTATTTCTGTTGTTTCAGTTTGCCGAGTATCCTATTGAAGAGGCAATGGTGGGGGTAACGGCCCTGAGCCCAATAGATCTTGCACGTATTCAGATTCTCTTACATCTTGATCAGTCAGCTATGATGGGTTACACAGGCGCAATTTTTAAAGATTTTTTTGGGACAACTATTGGATTGATTATCTCTTTTTTTCTATTGATTTTATGGATTGCGATACCTTTTTTTATTTCAGTCAGAAAATTTAATAAAAAAGATCTTTAACAATTAATATTTAATACTCAATTATGAAGGAGAAGATAAAAACAGATATTAAAAACAGACAGGATATCAAAATATTGGTTGATGCTTTTTATGGTAAGGTTCAGACAGATGCTACTATCGGATATTTATTTACCAAAGTGGCGAATGTTAATTGGGAAAAACATCTTCCAATTATGTATGATTTTTGGGATAATATCCTTTTTCATTCCGGAAATTTTGAAGGAAACCCGATGATGAAGCATCGGATTTTAAATCAGAAAAGCCCCTTAACTGAAACTCATTTTAAACATTGGAATAAGTTGTGGAAAAAAACTGTTGATGATTTATTTGAAGGACCAAAAGCATCAGAAGTAAAGATTAGGGCTCAGAGTATTTCGAAAATGATGATGAATAAAGTAGTAAAATAAAGTGATAAAGTAAAAAACGGGCGCTCGAAGAGCGCCCGTTTTTAAATTAAATGCTATTAGAGCTGAATTAATAATTTTCATTTAACCTCCACAAAGAAAGAAAAATATTTAAAAAAGATATATGATCTGAATCATATATTAAAGTATTTAAGAAATTTCAATAAAATATTTTATGATCTATAATTTCTATTTTTTTTTTCTTGTTCATAATAGAAATTGTCCGAATGACCGTCTCAACGCGCAAACCAGTAAAATCTGCAATTTCCTGACGGGTATACTGAATTTTCAGTCTTTGATTTGGGGGAATATTCTGCTGTTTTTTTAAATTATCGAGAAAATACTGTACCCGGTACTCAGGTTTATGATTAATTATATTTTTTGAAAATACTATTTTATTGTAAATTCTCCAGGCAAAGACTTTTAATATTTTCGATTGGATTTTTGGATTTTCTTCAAGAAGTAAAAAGAAGTTGGCTTTTGAAAGTTTTAAGAGCACACAATCGGTCTGTGCTACTGCTGAGGCTGGATAAGGCTGATCAATAAAGAGGGGCGGTTCGCCAAAACTGCTTCCATTTTCAAAAATTCCTACTGTCAGGTCTTTTCCGTCTTCATTGGTATAGGTCATTTTTACAGTCCCTTCAAGAATCTGATAGAAGTATAGGGGAGGATCATTTTCGTAAAATATGATACAGTTTTTGGGTGTTTTTTTTGCAACAGCGCCCCAAGTGAATAGCAAATCTGTATCAATATCCATTTTTTCTAAAGTTATATGTATTTATAAATGATGCGAAATATTTCATCGCTTGAAGACAGCGCCTGCGGTTATTATTGATTTTCATGAAAGCGGAGGTATATGTTTTAAGCAAAGAAAAGAAATCAGGTATAAAAAAAACATGATAAATATTAGGTTTTGAAAGTTTTGTTGAAGCTAGAATAGGTGTTAAATTAAAGATTTATAAAAAGATATTTTTAATTTAAACTGGTAGCTAATCTTTTGGAAGTCATTGTGTAATCTGAAGTGTTATGATATTTATCATATTACAAAAGCAGTATACTTCGGATATTTGTAATGCATTAGAATGGTAATAGCTAAAAAGATTCATTTCAATTAAAAAAAGTTCTATTTCATTTTCTTCCTAATTTCTAAAATTAAAATTATGTCAAAGTCTTTAATTCAAAAATATAATGTTCCAGGTCCCAGATATACCAGTTATCCAACTGTTCCGTACTGGAATGAAATACTTTTTTCAATAGAGGCATGGAAGATTTCTTTTCAAAAATCATTCTTGGAGAGCAATTCACAAAATGGGATTAGCCTATATATTCATTTGCCTTTTTGTGAAAGTTTGTGCACTTTTTGCGGATGCAACAAACGAATTACTAAAAATCATTCAGTAGAAGAAAAATACATCATGGCTGTTTTAAAAGAATGGAGTATTTACTGTGGACTGTCTTCTGAAAGACCAATCATAAAAGAAATTCATCTGGGAGGTGGAACTCCGACTTTTTTCTCATCAGAAAATTTAGAAAATCTTATAAACGGTATTTTTAGGTTAGCTGATAAAGCTGAAAATCATGAGTTCAGTTTTGAAGGACATCCCAACAATACGACTTATGAGCAGCTTAAAAAATTATATAATCTAGGGTTTCGCAGAGTAAGTTTTGGTGTTCAGGACTATGCGGAAAAAGTCCAGAAAGCCATTCACAGGATTCAGCCATTTCACAATGTGGCAAAAGTCACCTTTTGGGCAAAAGAAATTGGTTATACCTCAATAGGACACGATATTATTTTTGGATTGCCTTTTCAAACAATTGAAAACATTGTGGACACCATCGAAAAAACAAATTCTTTAAAACCAGATCGATTGGCTTTTTACAGCTATGCGCATACGCCCTGGATCAAAGGAAATGGACAACGTGGATTCAATGAGGCAGATCTTCCAAAAGATGTAGAAAAAAGAAAATTATATGAGACAGGAAAAAACCTGCTTTCTCAAAACGGATATCACGAAATTGGGATGGATCACTTTGCTTTAGCTTCGGATAGTTTATATAAGGCTGGTCATACTGGGGAATTGCATCGCAATTTTATGGGATATAGCTCGTCAAAAACCCAGTTAATGATTGGATTGGGAGTTTCAGCTATCAGTGATAGTTGGTACAGTTTTGCTCAAAATACAAAGAGATTGGAAGAATATTATCAACTTTTGGAGTGCGACAAACTGCCTGTTGTCAAAGGACATATTCTTGATAATGAGGATTTAATTATTCGAAAACATATTCTCAATTTAACCTGTCAATTTGAAACTTCGTGGAATGATAAAGCTTTTTATTTTGACGAATTACCAAGTGTTTTGTCCGATTTAAAGGAAATGGTAAATGATAATCTGGTAACTATTGAAGAAAATAGAATCAAGATCACAGATGCAGGGAGACCTTTCGTCCGTAATATTTGTATGGCTTTCGATTTGCATTTGAAAAGAAAATCTCCCGAAACTAATCTTTTTTCAATGACAGTCTAAACGATTAATAGAATTCCTTGCACAAATTGACTCTGAAATTTTCTAGGTATGCTAATTATTAAACATGATATCCTGGCAGGGTTGATTCTTTTAACTACTTTCTGGATTTAAGATCACATCGATATGCCAGTAGCCACTGTATCAATCTTTCAAGAATAATTTTGCTGGAAAAGAAAATTATTCAAATTTTTCAAGTAATGTAGTGTAGTAACTCTAATTATTCTACTTTTGCAGCAAAAAATTACTATGAATAAATGCGATAAATGTATTGTAAGACAGCTTAGTGCATTGAAAGCACTAAACAAAGAGCAAATCATACAATTGGCAAATAGTAAAAGCACTCAGGTAATTAAAAAAGGGGAGGCTATAATAGAGGAAGGAGAAGTAATTAATGGGGTTTTCTGTATAAAAGATGGTATTGGAAAACTTTCTAAATTAAGTGCCAATGGAAGGGACCAAATTGTTAAACTTGTAAAGTCAGGTGAACTTCTGGGGCAACGTTCAATGATCAGCAATGAACCTGCAAACTTGTCGGCTACAGCAATTGCTGATATGGAAGTTTGTTTCATTCCAAAATCTGAAATCATTCAATTTTTTAATAATAACAATCAGTTTTCAATGAACTTAATGCAGTCTGTTTGTGATGATTTGAAACATGCTGATGATCATACTGTGGATATGGTCCAGAAAACTGTTAAGGAAAGACTGGCTGAAAAGTTATTATATCTTAGTGACACCTTTGGTGTAAATGCTGATCAATCCTTAAAAGTGCAATTATCAAGAGAGGAACTGGCCGGAATGATCGGTACAGCCACCGAGAGTTGCATCCGATTGCTTTCTGAGTTTAAAAAATCAGGGTTGATCGAATTAAAAGGAAAGCTGATTTTTTTAAAGGATATTAAGGGATTAAAAAGAGAAGCCAGCTAACATCATCATTTGGATAATTCCAGCATTCTTTCAATAGGGACAAACGCTTTTTTCATTATATCAGCAGGAACTTTAATTTCAGGCGTTTCATTAAGCAAACAGTCATGTAATTTTTGTAACGTATTTACTTTCATGTAGCCACATTGGCTGCAGGCACAAGTGTTGTCTTCGTTTGAAGGTGCCGGTATCAATATTTTATCAGGAACTTCCAGTTTCATTTTATGAAGAATTCCCACTTCTGTAGCCACAATAAATTTGGTGCCCGGATTGGTTTTAACATATTCAATCATTCCTGCTGTCGAACCAATATAGCTGGCTGTTTTTAAAATATGGGTTTCAGATTCAGGATGGGCAATAATTTGCGCATCTGGATTTTGTTTGTACAATTCAATTAATTTATCAAATGAAAATGCTTCATGAACCACACATGCACCGTCCCAAAGCAACATTTCCCTGCCTTTTTGTTCCATTACATATTTTCCCAAATTTTTATCGGGAGCAAAAATAATGGGTTTGTCTTTCGGTATAGAATTGACGATTTTAACGGCATTAGAAGAAGTTACCACAATGTCAGTTAAAGCTTTAACCTCTGCAGAACAATTCACATATGTAATAACAATGTGGTCTGGATGGGCTTGGGTAAATTGTTGAAATAAATTGGCGGGACAAGAGTCAGCCAACGAGCAGCCTGCATTCAAATCAGGAAGAATAACTTTTTTACCTGGATTTAAAATTTTTGCAGTCTCAGCCATAAAATGTACTCCTGCAAAAACAATTATATCAGCATGCACCTGCATTGCTTCTTGTGACAATCCCAGGCTGTCGCCCACATAATCTGAAACATCCTGAATATCGGATTCCTGATAGTAATGTGCCAGAATAACTGCATTCTTCTCTTTTTTTAGTTTCAGTATTCGCTCTTTAAGGTTTTTCATTATTAAATTATTTTTAATTATTCTCTTTTGTTTTAAAACAAAAGATTTGATGCTGATACTTATGTTGGGTTTTTAAAATCGGTAAGTTTTTTGAAAATTAAGTTTTGTTCGTTTTTCGGAAAATCCAATCAAACAAAGCTTTTATTATGACACTAAAATTAATACCTAAGGAAGGTCTCTCCCGATTTAATACCCAAAGCCAATTCTTCAAGATTGGTATTTTCAAGCGTGAAAACCAAATCGTTTCGAATAGATATAAATTTATCGTGCATCGGACAAGGATGGTCTTCAGAACAATTACTTAATCCTAATGCGCAACCGGTCAAAATGCGATCGCCATCCAAAGAATTGACTATTTGCGCTAATGTAATTTCTTTCATATTCTCTTTGGAAATTTCAAAACCTCCGCCCACTCCTTTTATAGATTTAATAATATTGTCTCTCGATAGGATTTGAAGAATTTTGGCTGTAAAAGCCTCCGGAGAATCGATTTTTTTGGCAATTTCTTTCAAGCCGATGCGATTGTCCTGATAGGATTGAAAAGCAATAAAAATAGCTGCACGAATGCCATATTCACATGTTTTAGAGAACATAATCTTTTTTTTGTAATGTATAAATCATATAAATCAAAGCCCGCCATAACGCACAAAAGATCCAAAAACAACCATCAAAACCCCAATTATGGTAACTGATAGAATATGAAAGGTCATTTCAGGCAACTTCTCAGCACCTTTTTCTAGCTTTGGCAACACTCTAAATTGCGCACTCAAAGCAAAAAGAACCGTCAATAATAACAGAGCTAATTTTGTTGAAACAACTTTTTCTATAGGTGTCTCGAACTGAAACCCATATTCGATGCTAACACCATATTTATAGGCCATTAAAATTCCGGTAATGACCAGCAAAACCAGAGCAGTCATGCCAACAGGTTCATACTTTCTTTCATAATCGAGAATTATATTCTGATTTTTTTCTTTTAATGCTTGTGGCAAAAAACCAAAGACAAGCAACAAATGACCACCAACCCAAATGGTGGCACTCAAAAGATGGATGATTAACAATAAATGGTGGCTCATATAGTTTTAGGTTTTAGTTTCACAATTTTAACAGATAGCATTATAAGGCCTGCTGGCATAAAAATACTGGATAAGAATAGATTTTGATAATAATTCGGTAAACTACCTTTACCCAAGAAAAACCAAATGCCCTGAAGAAACAAAAGAATTTCAGTTGTAAAAAATCCGAATAAAAAAATTGCGATTCCCCATGTTTGAATACGGTTTCTCGAATTTAAAAAATCATTTTGTAATGCAAATCCAAACAGGAAACCTGTAATAATTCCCAACATGGTCAAGTGAATGTATCCAATGACAAAATTACGAATCTGATGGGATACATGTGCCAATTCCGGAAACAAAACCACCAGTTGAATAAAGACTTTTAAAGCCAATGAAAACAAAGCAAAACCATAAACTATTTTTGTGATCGTTGGTAAAACAGCAAAAAAGGACTGAAACTGCGGGCGGATAAATTGTATAAAAAGTACCGCAGCATATAGCTGAAGCATTACTCCAAGAGCATTTAACCAATAAAAAATCGGGTTAGGCAAATACCAACTTACCGGCAAAGCCAATGTTAAAAAAGTAGAAGCAACAAATAAATTATAAAATATCCTGAATTTTTTAGCTTCAATAATAAGTTTTGCCTGTTTGAAAAACAAAGCCAAAATGGCAAACAGGAACCAGCCATTAAATTGAAAATGAAGAAAAAACTGAATCGCAATTTGATAAAGAGCGCTTGCTTTACCTAACAATGAAACTGCAGGACCCAGGCACCAGACACCCAAAGTAGAAAAAATCATGAAAAACAAAGCCGCACGAAGCAGCTTTCTTTCAGCCAGAGTTGTTGGATTGGCATCCTTTATAATTAAATAACAAAAATAGTAGCTGCAAAAAATATGCAAAGTCGAAAAAAGAATAGAAACAAAAGCATATCCTTGAGCAGGAAAATCAATCATCATTCCGACTACGGCCAGTTCTGTTGTCCAAAATAATTGGTTGTAGATGGGTTTTTGCTGTTTTTCTTTTGGAACAAAAAAATGAAAAATCAAACAGTACAACATCATATAGACCCAGCCTAACATCGCCACGTGTGAATGGCCGTGCATTAAAAACTGAAAATTGACTCCGGTGATCGGTGAAACATACATCCATCGAAGCAACAGTCCCATCAATGAAGCGATGAAAAAATTAGAAAAAGTACAGAGTAACCAACTCTTCTTCATGATTTTATAAAGGATTTAATTCTTGATGCTTAAAAGTGTGTTCATACTTTAAATGAAAAAAAGCTTATATTGCTCTAAATGAGCCAGGATCTCTTTTTTAATTTCAGCTTTATTGGAATCCTCAAGATTATCGATTTTTAATTTTAACGGAATCAAATAGTTGTGTAACTGATTGTGGGCTTCACCTTTCATTGTACATTTTTTAAAAATCATGGCAAACTCAGATTTCAGTTTCTCTTTCAAAATCAATGCGCTTTCTTCTTCGCCTGATTCCAGAATTATTTTTTGTAAAGTAGTAATCCCTTCAGTAGTTTCTGGGTTGGCTTCCCATAATTGTCCTTTGTTCAGGCTCACTTCCGCGGCTGTTTCGGTATTTTTTTCCGAAACTGAATTTATTTCATTTGCTTCTTTAGATGTTTGATCTTCTTTGTTTTTTTGGCATGATCCGATAAATACAATGGCCAATAAAAATAATATTAGTTTTATTTTTTTCATTTTGTTAAATTTTAGCTCCAAAAATCAGCATCTTCATTTTCTATAAAAGCTTCCTTTGAATGTATTTCTTCTATTTTTTTTAATTGTTCCTCTGTGGCTGCTTTTTGAATTTCAGCAAATAAAACACGCTCTTCAAAGCGGATATGAGAGTCTAACTCTTTTTCGATTCTTTTTAAATTTATTTCCAGATCCGAAGTACTTTCGAATAATTCGTTTAACGTTCTGTGTTCTTTCAAAGCCTGCTCAATGAGCGCGTTATCTGCTTCTAAGATCGTGAAAACGTATTTTTCCTCCAGCTCAAAATGCGTCTTTAAATAAATTTCATAAAACCAATCGACGTATTTTTTGATGCGCTGCAGGTCAATATTTTTCGCCATTCCAGTTTTAATTTTCCAGCAAAGCAGCAGACCATGATGGTGGTCGTGGCTTAAAGGTCTTAATTCCGGAGCTCTTTTGATGGGAGTAGTTGATTTCATTTGATTAAAATTGATTGATTGATTAAAAAAACATTTAAAAATATTCGATTAAGTAACCAACATAGTATAATGTCGTGTTTTTAAATTAAACGAAAATACACAACAGGTTGATTTAAAAAGTGTTATTTGTAATATTACTTCTTTTGACTTTACGACTTTTAAACTTTCGACTTACTTACTATCCTCTAAAATGAATTTTAATTTTCTCTGTACCAATATTTTGGTTTTCCAATTCTTTAAAAGAATGCCCCAGTTTTTCTATTGTTGAGGATCCATTAATAAAATGCTGAATGTAATAATTTCCTGAATATCCCAAATTTTCCAGAAAAAACACCATTTCCTGAATATCTCTTTTGTTTAATAAATCAGAGTGCACTGTTGTACGAACTTCAAAAGGTACTGTATGATGAAGCAATAAAAGTAATGATTTTGCAAAGGGAATGAAAAGTTTTGATTGGGTTATCTTTGCAAATTTCGCAGGCATTGCTTTAAAATCAAGTGCTACATAATTAATGAGTTCTTTTTGAATCAGTTCTTCCAATATGTCCGGTTGTGAGCCATTGGTGTCAATTTTGATCAAAAAACCCATTTTTTTGACTTCTTTAATAAACGAAACAGCCTTTTTATGTAACAGACATTCGCCTCCGCTAAAAACTACGGCGTCCAATAGATTAACCCTGCTTTTGAGGAATTGAAGTGCTTTATCAAAAGTAATACGTCCTTTTCCGTATACAATTTCTGGATTATAGCAATACAAACACCGCATATTACAGCCTGCAAACCAAAAAATGCAAGCTGATTGGTGCGGATAATCTAATAAAGTAAACGGTGTAATACTGTAAATAGGGGCACTAACATTTTGCTTCATTGAAATGGGTTCGCTGTTTGTGTTCACCTTTTTTTCCGATATTAAAACTTTCTACGGGTCTGTGGTAGCCCATTACTCTTGTGTACACCAGGCATTTGGTGCGAACTTCTTGATTTTGTTCTAAAATCGCGTTGGTTGTTAGTTTCATATTTGCTGTTTTTTTAGTTATGAATTGTGTAAAATTTGCGGTGTGGTTTTTTCAAATCTCTATAAGCTTTGTTTTTTCTTCAATGATAATTTCATCGCATTTTGGGCAATATTCATGCTCTCCGTTTAGATAGCCATGAACAGGGCAAACACTAAATACAGGTGTTACTGTGATGTAAGGCAATTTAAAATTAGTAATCACTTTTTTTACAAAATTTTTGCAAGCTTCAGGTGAGCTTATTCTTTCGCTCATATACAAATGCAAGACGGTTCCTCCTGTGTATTTGCATTGCAATTGGTCCTGAAGCATCAAAGCTTCAAATGGATCCTGGGTAAAATCGACAGGGATTTGGGAACTATTTGTGTAGTAAATATTTTTTTCTGCTCCCGCCTGAATAATATCATCAAAACGTTTTTTATCCTCTTTGGCAAATCGGTATGTGGTTCCTTCTGCCGGAGTGGCTTCTAAATTATAAAGATTTCCAGTTTCTTCCTGATATTGCTTCATTCTGTCCCGGATGTGTTCCAGAATTTCAGAAGCGAGTTCAATACCAGTTTCAGATGTTATGTCGTCTTCATTATGGGTAAAATTCTGAATCATTTCGTTCATTCCGTTTACACCAATAGTTGAAAAGTGATTTCTGAAATGTTGTAAATACCGTTTGGTGTAGGGATACAATCCACGATCGTACATTCCCTGAATAAAAGTTCTTTTTTTCTCTAAAGTTGATTTGGAAATCAATAAAAGCTTGTCCAATTGTTGAAATAAAGCTGCTTTGTTTCCTTTGAATAAATAACCTAAGCGAGCCATATTAATAGTTACCACGCCAATACTTCCTGTCATTTCAGCGCTTCCAAAAAGTCCGTTTCCACGTTTTAATAGTTCTCGCAAATCGAGTTGTAAACGGCAGCACATACTGCGAACGGCATTGGGCTTGTAGGCATTTTCATTTTCTATTTGATTGCCATTTTC
Source organism: Flavobacterium notoginsengisoli (assembly GCF_014207905.1). Classification (GTDB taxonomy): domain Bacteria; phylum Bacteroidota; class Bacteroidia; order Flavobacteriales; family Flavobacteriaceae; genus Flavobacterium; species Flavobacterium notoginsengisoli_A. The sequence continues at coordinate 835,095 of NZ_JACHLB010000002.1, forward strand.
GTCCAAAACATATTGGCTTCCAATGAAATTTTGAAAATAAGAAGAACCAATTTTCGCTGTGTTTTCAAAAAGCAGGTTTGTGTTCTCTCCATCCCATTCAAATTCCTCGGTAATATTAACCGTTGGAATAGGGAAGGTAAAGGGCTGCCCATTGGCATCACCTTCTGTCATTACGGTATAATACGCTTTATTGATTAGATTCATTTCTTTTTGAAAATGCTCGTATCGTAAATTAGTAACTTCAGAAACTCCTCTGCTTTTAGCCCTTGTCAATAGGTCTGTACTATTGTTCTTTTCAAAAATATGACAATCATTTTTAGTCGGAATTTGTGCTTTTAAATCCTCAGGAACAACCCAGTCTAAAGTGATATTGGTAAACGGAGATTGTCCCCAGCGTGCGGGAACATTCAGGTTGTATACAAAACTTCGTACCGCTTTTAAAACGTCATCATAAAGGAGATCGTCTTTGAATACATAAGGAGCCAAATAGGTGTCAAAAGAACTAAAGGCTTGTGCACCCGCCCATTCGCTTTGCAAAATACCCAGAAAATTGGCCATTTGTCCCAAAGCTTCCCTAAAATGAGAAGGTGGTTTGCTTTCCACCCGGCCTCTTACTCCATTGAAACCTTCATTGAGCAACACACGTAAACTCCAACCCGCACAATAGCCCGTTAGGCAATCCAAATCGTGAATGTGAATATCACCATTGCGGTGTGCATAGCCTTCTTCTTTAGAGTACACTTTATCCAGCCAATAATTAGCGATAACTTTTCCTGCTACGTTGCTAACCAATCCTGCGTTCGAATAAGAGGTGTTTGCGTTGGCGTTGATTCGCCAATCTGTTTGTTGAATGTATTCTTCAATCGTTTGGGTGCTGTCAACATACGTTGTATCATCATTCAATCCTTCAAGATGTTCACGTTGCAGCTTTCTGGTGTGTCTGTATAGCATAAAGGAGCGCATGGCATCAAAATGTTTTTTTTCGAATAATTTTTTTTCGATTACATCCTGAATTTCTTCAACGAACCATACTTCTTTGTTTTCGAGTTGTATAGCCACACTTTCAAAAACACTTTCGTCAACAACTATAGAGACGCTCTGAAAAGTTTTTTCAATTGCATCTTTGATCTTATAGCTTTCGAATGGCTGATAATTTCCACTTCTTTTGATGACATAATTTTCCATAGTTGTTGGTTCTTAGTGATTGAAAGGTACTTATTATTGAGCTGTAAAGTCTTTTTCAAGTTTGGCAGCTTTTGGAAATAAAATATTATTCTCCAAATGAATGTGTTTATGCAAATCCTGCTCAAATTCTTCTAGCATTGCAAACGTAACTTTATACGTATTACAGCCATCGGCTGGCGGCGTATAATTGTTACTTAGTTCTGCTATTTTTCTAAAACGGACACCTTCGGCATCGTGCTCGTGCATCATCATAGCAATTGGATTTTGAATGGTTTCAAAATGAGGCAGCTCAATTAATTCATCAGATAAGGTAGCATGAACCAATTTTTTTATAAATGGGAACAAAATCAGCTCTTCTTTTTTCATATGTTGTGCTAATTCTCCTGCACAGCCTTTAAAAAGCTCATTTATTAATAATAGTTCAGGATGTTTTGCACCATGCACTCTGCTGAGCTTATCTAAAAACTGCAGTAGTACTGGTGTTTTTTCTGATACATATCTGTGATGCGTTTTTTCAATATAATCAGCCAATAAATCAATCGGCCAGGCATTGTAATCAATTCCTGAATCGCTTTTTGATGATAGAACTGTTTCAATTTCCTGCAATAAAATATCTGCAGTCACTGCTTTTTTCTGGCAGGCTTCTTCAATGCTTCTGTTTCCGTTACAGCAAAAATCTATTCCGTATTTTGAGAATAAGGCTGCTGTTCTAAAATCTTTTGCCACGTATTCTCCGATTGTAATTTGTTCTAAAGTTTCCATAATTTTTATTTAAATTAAAATTTGTAATGATTAAACGATGATGATTTTAATAAAAGAGTATTTTGTCTTTTAATTAAACACACTTCATCATTTTTTTGTTATCCAATTCTCTTATTATTATTATTATTTAGTGTATTATTTGATATTGTAAAATTCGTATAATTATAAAATGCAGTATATGATTTAAATCATAAGACTGCATTTTTTAATTTTTTTTTTAAAAGTATTTTAATCGCTTTTGTTTTTTAAGGACAAGTATCCAGTTTTAAATTCACCTTCTTTTGAAGATTTATGAAAGAAAGCAGTGAATATGACAAATATCATAATAAAGGATGTTTTTATCTTTTATTTTTACATCATAAATTTAAACAATTTCAAAACCAAGATAATATGGAAACCAAAGCTAAATTAAACACACAAATAAGGGAGTTTTTTATAATCTTAGTTGTTTTAATCGGACTTTTTTCTTGCAAAAGAGGAAGCGACGAAGCAAAAAACTATGAAAATATTGAGGTCAAAGGGCAGCAAACAGCCGAACTCACGGCACCTCCGTTTGTTCCGAAAGCAGTAGGAGACCGCGAAGCTACAAAATTGGTGGTCAACATGGAAATCAAAGAAATTGAAGGAGAAATGGTAGATGGGGTAAAATATATCTATTGGACTTTTGGCGGCTCTGTTCCCGGAAGTTTTATCAGAACAAGAGTGGGTGATGAAGTAGAATTTCACCTAAAAAACCATCCGGATAACAAAATGCCTCATAATATTGATTTACATGCTGTTACCGGACCCGGCGGAGGAGCTACTTCATCGTTGGTTGCGCCAGGTCACGAAAAAGTGTTTAGTTTCAAAACCTTAAATCCCGGTTTATACGTGTATCATTGTGCTACAGCACCAGTTGGAATGCATATTGCTAACGGAATGTATGGGTTGATTTTGGTTGAACCAGAAGGAGGCTTGCCACCAGTAGATAAAGAATATTACATCATGCAAGGTGATTTTTACACCAAGGGCAGTTATGGGGAACAAGGTTCTCAACCTTTTGATATGGATAAAGCCATTAAGGAACAAGCTGATTATGTGGTCTTCAATGGGAAAGTTGGAGCTCTCGCCGGAGATAAGTCTTTAACGGCCAAAGTTGGTGAAACTGTCCGTATTTATATGGGAAATGGAGGTCCTAATTTGGTCTCATCTTTCCATGTTATTGGAGAAATTTTCGACAAAGTGCATATTGAAGGAGGGGATATGATCAACGAAAACGTACAAACTACCTTAATACCTGCAGGTGGTTCGGCCATTGTGGAGTTTAAAGTAGATGTTCCGGGAACTTTTATACTGGTAGACCACTCGATTTTTAGGGCCTTTAATAAAGGAGCACTTGGAATGCTGAAAGTTGAAGGCGAGGAAAATAAAAAATTGTATTCTGGAACCATACAAGATGGAATTTATTTACCAGAAGGTGGGACAATTCAAGGTATGCCAAAAGGCAAAGCAGTTCCTAAAACTACTGTTGCAAAAACTGTTCCTGAACAAATTAAAGCCGGTAAAGATTTATTTGACCGTACCTGTTATGCCTGTCACCAATCTGAAGGACAAGGTATTCCGAATGCTTTTCCTCCATTGGCAAAATCAGATTACCTGAATGCGAATCCAGATAGAGCTATTGGCGCGGTATTGCACGGATTAAGTGGAGAGATCACCGTTAATGGCAAGAAATTCAATAACGTGATGACCAGTCAGAACCTAACTGACGAGCAAGCTGCTGATGTTCTGACATACATATACAACAGTTGGGGCAATAATAAAACAGTAATAACTCCGGCAAAAGTAAAAGCTGTTAGAGCCAAACCTGCTCCAAAAGTAGCCCAGGAACATTAGAATAAATCAAAAAAAGTAACAGATGGCAGTATTTAAAACAATATCAATCCTATTTATATTCTGTGTAAGTTCTCTTTTTGCTCAACAAGAAAAAATGGCATCCATAAAGGGCGGTAGTTTTGTGCCCCTTTATGGTGCTACTTCTGAAAAACCGGTCAACATACCTTCTTTTACTATTGATGTGTATCCAGTTACCAATATACAATTTCTTGCTTTTATCAAAAAATACCCAGAGTATAGTCGTTCTAAAATCAAAGGTATTTTTGCAGATAAAAGTTATCTGGCACAATGGACAAGTGATTTCGATTATGGTTTAAAGAATTTAAACAATGCCCCGGTTACCAATGTTTCCTGGTTTGCTGCCAAAAAATATTGCGAATGTCAAGGCAAAAGACTGCCAACAATGGACGAATGGGAATATGTAGCCATGGCCGATGAAAAACGTATTGATGCACGTTCTAAAAAAGAATTCAATAAATACATTTTGTCGTGGTATGAGAAGCCAAAAACCTATTTAAACCCTGTAGGTCAAACCTTCAGGAATTACTGGGGCGTTTATGACATGCACGGTTTGGTGTGGGAATGGACAGGCGATTTCAATAGTATCTTTCTTTCTGGCGAGTCCAGAAAAGATAAAGCTACAGATAAAAATCTTTTTTGCGGCAGCGGATCCGTAAATGCCACCGATTTAATGGATTATGCGGCTTTTATGCGCTATGCTTTCAGAAGCAGCCTGAAAGCAAATTATACCACCAAAAACTTAGGTTTTCGCTGTGCCAAAGATTTAAAATAGGTTCTAAACTATTTATATAAAAAAATGAAAAAACTGTTCCTGGGATTAACATTAGTCCTTTTAGTTTTACAGGGATGTAATACTAATAAAAAATCCGAAGATAAACCGATTTCAGATTTATCCATATACAATCTGCCTTCAAAATGGACCAATCAAAATGGGCAAAATCTTGAAATGAAGGATTTAAAAGGCAAAGTGCTCGTTATGGTAATGATTTATACTTCCTGCAAGGCAGCTTGTCCCAGAATAGTGGCCGATATGCGAAATATAGAATCTCGTTTGTCTGAGAACATCAAACCCGATGTAAAGTTCCTATTGGTAAGCATAGATCCGGAAGTTGATACTCCGGCACGATTAAAAGAATTTGCTATTGCTAATAAAATGGATGGGGAACAATGGGAATTTTTGAGATCCACAGAAGAAAATACCCGAGAGTTTGCAGCGGTTTTGGCAGTCAACTACAAGAAAATTGCTCCTTTAGATTTTTCGCATTCTAACATAATAAGTGTTTTTAATGCCGAAGGGGAATTAACATTTCAGCAAGAAGGTTTGGGTGTAAATTCTGAAGCAACGATTAAAAAAATTACTGAAGAAGCTGAAAAGATAGAGTAAACTTCTTTCTTAAAACTTACAAAATGAAAATCTTGAAAATTATTGTTATAACACTTTTACCAGTGTTCAGCTGTATTGCTTTTGCTCAGGAACTGGATGCAAATTTACAGATCAGACCTCGTTATGAGTTTAGAAATGGTTATAAAGCCCCAATTCCTTATGGAGAAACGGCAGCTCAATTTGTTTCATCCAGAACTCGTTTGAATCTGAACTTCAGGCAAGATCAATTTATTACCAGACTTACTATGCAAAATGTTCGTGTTTGGGGAGATGTGCCCACAAATACCAAATCAGATGTAAACGGGATTCAGTTATATGAAGCCTGGGTGCAATATAACTTTAGTGAAAAATGGAGTGCGCGTTTAGGCCGTCAGGTGATTTCGTATGACAATCAACGCATTTTTGGTGAAGTCGATTGGGCACAACAAGCGCAAAGTCACGATGCTGCGATAGCAACTTTTAAAAGTAACAAAAATCATCTGGATGTAGCGATTGCATATAATGCAAATGCTGAAACCGAACTTACAACACCTTATACCGTGCTAAATTACAAATCGATGCAATATGCTTGGTACCATACTGAGTTATTGAAAATAAATATGAGTTTCTTGTTTTTAAATACAGGTTATGAAAATAAATTAACAGATCCAGTTCCAACACCAACACCCGAATTGAAAGTAGATTACATGCAGACTTTTGGAACGTATTGGAAAACCAAAGGGAAATCCTGGGATGTAGACTTATGGTTTTATGGGCAAACAGGAAAAAATGCAACTAATACAGTAAATGCTTTTGACGTAGCTCTTAATTTTAATTATGACCTGACCGATAAGTTTAAAGCTGGTTTTGGATACGAATATCTTTCCGGAAAGAGCCAGGAAAATACTAGTTCAGCAATAAAATCCTTTCATCCTGTTTTTGGAACCAATCATGCCTTTAATGGATATATGGATTATTTCTATGTGGGAAATCATAAAAATTCGGTTGGTTTAAAGGATGCTTTTTTGAAATTTGCATACAATGTCAACAAATGGCAATTTGCGTTATTTCCCCATGCTTTTAATACTGCGAATACCGTTTTGGATGCTAATGGAAATGAAATGAAGAACTATCTTGGTACGGAAATCGATTTTACATTTGGCTATTCAGCGCATAAATTTGTGAATGTAACGGGAGGTTATTCCCAAATGTTTGCTACCGATACCATGCAAAGATTGAAAGATGGCCACGTTGATCACGTTAACAATTGGGCGTGGGTAATGATTAATGTAAATCCTCAGATTTTTTCGCATAAAAAATAATTTTTAATTCACTTGAAAGCTGTCTAAAATGCTATATTCTAGAAAGTTTTGCATAACCCCAATGGGCTGATTGGATTAGTATTTGTTTTTTTCATTTTGTGAAATACTGGGTTTTATAGCTTATTTTTATTAATTTCATCTTTATTTTCTGGTTATTTTGACTTGAAAACAATAAATGATTTATATCATGTTTTAGGATTACGGACTATTTTATCTTTGTTTAAGAATTAATTAAAGTAAGTATGAGCAATTTATCACAATCACACAGAATATTATTTTTAAACACACTTGCTTTTGCAGTCTGTTTTGCTTGTTGGACTTTAAATGGTGTTTTAGTCACTTTTTTAGTTGACCAGGAAATATTTGATTGGAATGTAGTTCAAATCGGATGGTTATTGGGAATTCCAATACTTACAGGCTCGCTCATGCGGTTACCAATGGGTATTTTAACAGATAAATATGGAGGTCGAGTGGTGTATTCTGCTTTGCTGATTTTGGCATCTATTCCATTGTTTTTGCTTCCTTTTGCTGCCAATTTTTGGATGTTCGCACTATTGAGTTTTATGTTCGGAATGGTAGGAACAAGTTTTGCTGTTGGTGTGGCCTATACTTCACTATGGTATCCTAAAGAATGGCAAGGACGTGCCTTAGGAATTTTCGGAATGGGTACTGCAGGAGCTTCTATTACTCCCTTTATAGCACCCAGTATGCTAAAATACTTTTCAGAGTCAGATCCAGTAAATGGGTGGAAATATTTGCCTGTTATTTACGGTGTAGTATTGTTGACGATGGGTATTGTTTTTATTCTTTTTTCGAAAACTAAAAAAATAGAAGCAAAAGCAAAAACAGTTAAAGAACTTTTACAACCGCTTAAAGAGGTGCGTGTTTGGCGCTTTGGAACCTATTACTTTTTGCTGTTTGGTTCGTTTGTGTCATTTTCCCAATGGTTGTTGCCTAATTTTATGAATGTTTATCATACAACTTTAATTTTAGGAGGGCTGTTTACTACTTGTTTTAGTTTACCAGCTGGTATTATTCGTGCTTTTGGAGGATTTTTATCCGATAAATTTGGAGCAAGAAAAGTGATGTATTGGGTATTGAGTACTTCGGTAGTGTTGAGTTTTTTACTTTTGTTTCCAAAAATGAATATTACTACTTCCGGTAGCGGCTTGATGGCAGCAAAAGCAGGAACGGTTACACAAGTTTCACCATCTAAAATAGTTATTGGAGAAAAAGAATATTTAGTTACTTCAAAAGATGTTAATGCAGAGCACAATCCGTTTTTTCCATCTAAAAAAACATGGCAGGAAGTTGTTGTAGCAGAAAATCAAAAAGTTCAGAAAAAAGAATTAATTGCAGACGGAATCACGCAAATTCATTTTGAAGCGAATATGTGGGTTTATCTTGTCTTGGTTATTTTAATTGGGACTTGTTGGGGAATTGGTTCGGCAGCAGTTTACAAACACATTCCTGAATATTTTCCAAATCAGGTAGGGGTTATAGGAGGAATGGTTGGAATGATTGGTGGTTTGGGAGGATTTATTGGTCCGATAGTTTTTGGATACCTGCTTGCTTTTACTGGTTTTTGGACCAGTTCATGGCTCTTTATCTTTGTCTTATCCATTATTTGTTTGATTTGGATGCACCGTGTAATTGTAAAAGTGACTAAAGAAAAACTACCTGAATTTGCTCAGGATATGGATAGAAAAGATGTTTCAGAATAGCCAATGAATATAAAATATTATTAATTTTTATTATAAATTAGAACGAAATTAATCAATTGATCTTGCAATCGATTAGCCTCTTGCTTTTTTTTTGTAAATTAACCTTCTTTAGTAGTACAACATTTTTAAAAGCTGTTTTTATAAATAGTCAGAAAATGAAAGCTATTTCATGTATTTGGTTCGGATTGTAATTTGTAAATTAACAGTTATTCTTTAATAATTAGGGTTTAAAAGTGACTTGAAGTAATGATAATTTAAAATGAAAAATAGAAACTACAATATAAAGGCTTTACTAATTGCCGCTTCCATGTCCGTGCTAATGATCATATTAGTATTTTATGGATCCAGAAAACTGCAAAATTTTGATGCGGCATTAATTACGTATTTATTTGGGACAGTATTTGCTTTTTTTGGTATTGTATACCGTTATTCTGTTTGGCTGCAAAGGCCGCCAACGTGGATTTATTTCAAAAGAGGAGTTAGTTACTTATTTACGGGAAAAGTGTTTTCACACTTTTGGTTTGCTTCAAAAGAAACCATCGAAAATATTGCATTTCAAAAATTTATTTATCCCAGGGGAAAATACCGATGGATGGCGCATTTTTTAATAGCTATTGGCTGTACATCCGCTTTTTTAATTACGATTCCACTGACTTTTGGATGGATTCATTTTACTATGGCCCCCGATTCAATATCGGTCTATGAAGCGCACTTTTTCGGTTTCAAGGTCATGGAATTTAAATTGGGTTCCATTATGGCCTTCCTGACTTTTCATGCCCTGAACTGGTCTTCTTACTTGGTTATTTTCGGTTCGTTATACTACTTAAGAAGACGTTTGACCAATCCTGGTTTAATTGCTACTCAAACTTTTGAAGGCGATTTATTACCCCTAATTTTATTAATTGCTATTTCCGCTACAGGATTGGGGCTAACCTATTCCTATCAGTTTATGAAAGGTTTTGCATTTGATTTCCTAGCTGTTCTGCATGCAGTAACGGTAATTATGTTTTTAATCTGGATTCCGTTTGGAAAGTTTTTTCATATCATTCAGCGTCCGGCACAAATTGGGGCACATATATATAAAAAGCAGGGGATGAAAATGGGAATGGCAGTTTGTGAGCACACCGGAGAGGAATTCGCTACCAATTTGCATATAAAAGATCTTAAAACAGTAACTAAGGAATTAGGTTTCAATTTTGACAGACCGGATGGAACATCGCATTTAGATTTAAGCCCTGAAGGTAAAAGATCCCGTTTGGCACAAGCCCACTTAAAAGCACGACTGGAAGGCGGAAATTTATTTGGCTAATTTTTTTTAGTTGAATTGAAAATTAAAAACAACACTGGTGATTTTTTTATCGCATCGGTTAAAAAATATAAAACATGGCAAAATTACCTGTTTCGGAACAAAACATTATCACGCAATTTGGACCTCATAAAAACTACACACCGAAAGATGGTTATGAGGGCAGGGATGAGCCAGATGAATTGGTAAAAACACATTGTTGTTTTTGTGGAATGCAGTGTGGTATTCAATTGTCGGTTAAAGACAACAAAGTAGTAGGTTTTGAACCCTGGATGGAATTTCCGTTCAACGAAGGGCGATTGTGCCCTAAAGGGGTCCAGCGCTATTTACAGAACAATCATCCGGACCGTCTCTTGTCCCCGCTAAAAAGAGTAGAAGGGCAAGGATTTGTACCAACGTCCTGGGATGATGCGATGGGTAAAACAGTTTCTGAAATTAAAAGGATTCAGGCGCAATATGGAAACGATGCCTTCTCAGTCCTTTCGGGTGTTTCGCTAACCAATGAAAAAAGTTATTTGATGGGTAAGTTCGCCCGTGTCGCTCTAAAAACAAAAAATTTAGATTATAATGGACGCTTGTGTATGGTAAGTGCAGGAGCAGGAAATAAAAAAGCATTTGGTCTGGACCGGGGCTCTAATAACTATTCGGATCTGGAATATGCGGAAGTAATTATTGTGGCTGGTGCTAATGTTAGTGAAACTTTCCCAACATTAACCCACTGGATTTGGAAAGCCAGAGACCGTGGTGCAAAATTGATAGTTATTGACCCAAGAATGATTCCATTAGCCAGAACAGCCGATCTTCATTTGGATGTCCGCCCGGGAACAGATTCGGCTTTGTATGGTGCAATGCTGAAATATTTGGTGGATCATGACATGCTGGATCACGATTTTATTGCCAACCATACCTCAGGTTTTCAGCAGACTATAGATTCCGTAAAAGATTATACCCTGGAATGGGCAGAGCAAGTTACAGGGATTAAAAAAGAAAAAATTCAACAGGCAGCCGAATTATGGGGCAGAGCCAAAACAAGCTTTTTACTTCATGCCCGTGGTATTGAGCATCATTCTAAAGGCGTAGATAATGTGTTGGGATGCATTAATTTGGTACTCGCAACAGGAAGAATTGGTAAGCCATATTGCGGTTATGCCACTATTACCGGACAGGGAAATGGGCAAGGCGGTAGAGAGCACGGTCATAAATGCGATCAGCTGCCAGGAAATAGGGATATTGAAAATCCGGAACATCGTAAATATATTTCAGAAGTTTGGGGTATTAATGAGAAAGATATGCCCGGAAAAGGGTTGTCGGCTTATGAAATAATCGAAGCCATTCATCGTGGGGAGATTAAAGGGCTATTATCGATTTGTTTTAATCCGCTAGTTTCCCTGCCTAACAGCAATTATGTTCGGGAGGCTTTAGAAAAGTTAGAATTTTATGTTTGTATTGACTTTTTCTTAAACGAAACGGCCCGTCATGCCGATATTGTTTTGGCAGGATCATTACAGGAGGAAGAAGAAGGTACAACCACTTCAGCCGAAGGGCGTGTTATCCGAATCCGTCAGGCAGTTACTCCTCCGGGAGATGCCAGAACCGATACTTCGATTATTTTGGAATTAGCCAAACGCTTAGGGGTGGAGGATAAATTTACGTATGATAGCAGCGAAGCCGTTTTTAACGAATTGCGGGTAGCCTCAAAAGGAGGAACTGCTGATTATTATGGAATTACCTACCAAAGAATTGAAGACGAAATGGGTGTTTTTTGGCCTTGTCCTGAAATAGGACATCCGGGAACACCGCGTTTATGGGAAGATAAAAAATTTAAAACCTCAGATGAAAGGGCTCATTTTAATCCGGCACCGTACAAAGTTCCAGGTGAGGTGCCAGATGCCGATTATCCAATAATTTTGACGACAGGACGTGTGGTTTCTCAATATTTGAGTGGTACACAAACACGAAGAATTGGAAAATTGGTTGATCAGTATCCGGAGCCTTTATTGGAAATTCATCCAAATTTAGCCCAACAATACGGCATCAAACAAAGGGAATTAATAAAAGTTACTACCCGGCGTGGTGAAGGCATTTTTCCTGCAAACATTGTAGAAACGATTCGCGAAGACACGGTTTTTATACCGTACCACTGGTCTGGAAAAAAATCAGCAAACCAATTAACTCCCGGAACATTAGATCCTATTTCTAAAATTCCGGAATTCAAAGTTTGTGCCTGTCATCTGGAACCTTTGCGTGAAATAGCACCACCTTCGAGCGAATCTATGGCTTACGCTAGTGTTTAACAACTAAAAAACAAAAAATGAATTATACCAATTTTAATAAAAATGAAGAGTTTTTTGTAGATATGCAACGTTGCATTGGCTGTAAAGCCTGCGAAATGGCTTGTGCTGAATGCGAAACCAATGGTCAGGAATCTTTAATTCACGTAAATTATGTCGATAGGGCATCAACTGTGCAAACTACTGTACAGGTGTGTATGCATTGTGACGATCCTGTTTGTGCAAATGTATGTCCTGCTGATGCTATTTCAAAAGACGAATTCGGAATTGTTCATACTGCCAATACGGAAAGATGTATTGGTTGTTCGAATTGTGTGATGGCCTGTCCATTTGGCGTGCCTAAAAAAGAAGAGTCCTACGATTTGATGATGAAATGTACGATGTGCTACGACAGAACAAGCGTGGGCAAAAAACCTATGTGTGCTACGGTTTGTCCAAGTGGGGCTTTGTTTTACGGCACCAGAGAGGAAATACAGGAAATGCGTCCAAATAGTTCGCCAGTAAATACTTTCCTTTTTGGAGAAGAGGTAGTGAATACAAAAGTTAATATTATGATGCCAAAAGGCAGTAATCAATTAATAATTTATTAGAATTCATGTCTAAAGAAGATAATTTAAATAAAAACTGGAAAAAAGATTTTCCAATCGAAAAACAACAGGCAACCAATGTGAGCCGTCGCGATTTTGCTAAATTCCTTACACTAGTATCAGGCGGGTTAATGGTTGGGAGTGGTCTGGTGGCAGCCAAAGCGCACCTATTTCCAAAAGATGAGCTGGATGGAGAGCACTTTGTATGTAAAAAAGAAGAGGTGCCTGTAGGGGGTACACGTGCTTTTGTTATCGAAGGAAGTACAATCCCTTATATATTGATTCATCTGGAGACGGGAGAATTCAAAGCGTATGAACAAAAATGCACCCATCTTTCCTGCTCTGTTTTTTATAAGCCTGGCACGGGAGTTATTCATTGTCCTTGTCACGAAGGTTCTTTTGACGCTCAAACCGGAGATGTTATCGCTGGCCCCCCGCCCAGAGCTTTGCCTAAATTGGAAGTGCTTTTTAAAGAGAATGCCATTTATGTAAGAGCATCAGAGAATCTGGAAGAGAAACCAGGATAAATCCCTAAAATAAAAAACCATGAGTACTTTTAGAACTAGTCAGAATCAAGCCAATCCAAATAAATTAAACGCGATACTTTCTACTATTATTTTTATATTAATACTAAATGTGACTATTCAAATTTGGTTATTATATGCCGCCTTGAACAATGCTTTGGATAATAATAAAGAAATCCTTATTCCTGCATTTATAGCTTCATTGATATTATTTCTGATAGGAATCGGTTTACTTTATTACTTACCAATTGGAAATTTGAAGAATAAACGGTTATAAATTTATTTTAGAGTTTCAAATTAATATTTTCTTTAGATGTGAAGCAAAGTGATGTTGCTTATTATAAAAAATATGGTTTGTGACCGCTGTATTATGGTGGTGCAGAATGAATTGGGAAAGTTAGGCTTAAACCTAAAGAGCATAAAGCTGGGGGAGATTACACTTAGCAGCGAACCTACGACTCAAGAATTATTTAAATTGGAAAAAACGCTGCTTACATTAGGATTTGAAATCATTGACGATAAGAGAAACAGAACTGTAGAAAGAATAAAAATATAATTATTGATTTAGTACATCATCAAAAAAATGGTGTAAAAACCAATCTTTCCGATGTATTAAGCGACAAACTTCAACATGATTACAATTATTTGTCCAACCTGTTTTCCGAAGCGCAAGACACCACCATTGAAAAGTACTTCATCGCCCAAAAAATAGAAAAGATAAAAGAACTATTGGTTTATGACGAATTGTCCCTCAGTGAAATTGCATTTCACCTTAATTACTCCAGTGTTGCTTATCTAAGCAACCAGTTCAAAAAGGTAACCGGGCTTACTCCGAGCTATTTCAAGCAAAGACGGGAGGATAAAAGAAAACCATCGGATAAGGTCTAAGTAAATCTTACAAATCCATTTCATAATTCCACAACGCTTCCCACCCATATTATCCCAATTTTGTATTGTTAATTAAAGCAAAAAAAAATGGCAACAGATAAAAAGAAGCAAGTCATTTATCTTCCCTTGGAAGATGTAGAAAGCGAACATTGTGCACTCATCGTTGAAAAGGGACTGGCAAGATTGAAAAGCATAGAAACACACCAGGTAGAGCTGAACAACCGCAGGGCTGTTATCACGGTTGACAACACACAAGCGGTAGCGGAAGCGATCAAAGCAATCAAGGACTTGGGGTATGGCGTTTCGACCGTAAAAAACACGTTTCCAGTATTGGGCATGACGTGCGCCTCTTGCGCGGGCAGTGCTGAGAGCATTGTTACATACGAGCCAGGAGTGGTAAGCGCTGCTGTAAATTTTGCAACGGGTAATCTTACCGTTGAATACCTGCCCAATATGACCGATGCGGCCAAACTGCAAAAAGCGGTACAATCTATCGGTTACGATTTATTGATTGAGGATGAAACCAAACAACAGGAAACTTTAGAAGTAATCCATGCTCAAAAATTCCAGAATCTAAAAATCAAAACCATTTGGGCAACTATCTTGTCTTTTCCTGTGGTTGTTATTGGGATGTTCTTTATGAATATGCCCTACGCAGACCCTATAATGTGGCTGTTTTCTACACCTGTTGTCTTATGGTTAGGCAAAGATTTTTTCATCAATGCATGGAAACAAGCTATACACCGTTCAGCCAATATGGATACACTGGTGGCACTCAGTACAGGCATTGCATATCTGTTCAGTGTATTCAATATGTTGCTGCCTGAATTTTGGCACAGGCGCGGATTACACGCCCATGTTTATTTTGAAGCGGCGTCTGTTATTATTGCATTCATTCTGCTGGGAAAATTACTGGAAGAAAAAGCCAAAGGGAATACCTCTTCAGCAATTAAAAAGCTGATGGGCCTACAGTCCAAAACCGTCATCGTGATACTACCGGACGGAACCCAAAAACAGACTGCTATTGAAGAGGTAGCTACAGGTGACGTTATTCTTGTAAAGCCGGGCGAAAAAATTGCAGTGGATGGTATAGTAACCTCAGGGAGTTCCTATGTTGATGAGAGTATGCTTAGCGGCGAGCCGATACCAGTACTAAAAAAAGGAAGTGAAAAAGTATTTGCAGGAACGATTAACCAAAAAGGGAGCTTTCAATTTAAGGCCGTTAAAGTAGGAAAAGAAACGATGCTTGCCCAAATTATCAAAACCGTACAGGATGCGCAGGGAAGCAAAGCACCTGTACAGAAATTGGTAGATAAGATTGCCGGTATATTTGTTCCTGTTGTGATAGGAATTGCCATCCTGACATTTATGTTGTGGTTTGTTTTGGATGGCGATAACGGAGTGGTACATGGATTGCTCGCAGCCGTTACGGTATTGGTTATCGCCTGTCCCTGTGCCTTGGGTTTAGCAACACCAACCGCTATTATGGTAGGTGTTGGTAAAGGTGCTGAGAATGGCATCCTGATTAAAGATGCTGAAAGCCTTGAACTGGCAAAGAAAGTTGACGCTATTGTTTTAGACAAAACCGGAACCATTACTGAGGGGCGGCCAGAGGTTACGGGTTTCAAATGGCTGAACAATGATGATGCAGCCAGCAATGTTTTATTGAGCATTGAAAAACAATCGGAGCACCCATTGGCAGAAGCCGTAGTGAAACATTTTGACGGCATACCGACACCCGCATTGTCCGGTTTTGAAAGTATAACCGGTAAAGGTGCAAAAGCCGGCCATGACAATGACACCTATTATGTGGGCAATAAAAAGTTATTGGCAGAAAACAATATCATTATTGATGACCAATTACAAATCCAGGCCGAACAATGGGGCAGCCAGTCCAAAACTGTTATTTGGTTTTTAAACAGCAGACAAGCTCTTGCTGTAATTGCAATATCTGACAATATAAAAGAAAAATCAGCACAGGCTATCCAGGAAATGCAGGCTATGGGCATTGACCTTTATATGCTTACCGGAGATAATGAAGCCACTGCGAAAGCCATTGCTGAGCAAACAGGTATCAGACATTATAAGGCAGAGGTGCTGCCCCAGCATAAAGCCGCTTTTATAAAAGAACTCCAGCAACAAGGAAAAATCGTTGCAATGGTGGGCGATGGAATCAATGACAGTACCGCCCTTGCAACTGCCGATGTTAGTATAGCAATGGGAAAAGGAAGTGATATTGCAATGGATGTAGCCAAGATGACCATTATATCATCGGATCTTACCAAAATTCCACAGGCAATAAGATTATCCAAACAGACAGTAGCTACCATAAAACAAAATCTGTTTTGGGCATTTGTCTATAATCTGATTGGTATTCCCATTGCAGCGGGCATTCTCTATCCGATAAACGGCTTTTTGCTTAACCCTATGATTGCAGGCGCTGCAATGGCATTCAGCAGTATAAGTGTGGTAAGTAACAGCTTGCGTTTAAAATGGAAAAAGTAAAACAGTAAATCTCACAAATCAATAAATAAAACAATACATGGGGCATCATACCGAAATTTGTATTTATAAATAACTTTCTAAAAAAGTAAAAAATGGAGAATAATAATCTTCAATTAAACAAATATCAATTGGCTGCTGAGTAGCCCGGATCTTTAAACTAATAAAAATAAAGTGAGATTATAAAAAAAATTGGCGTCTATTGTCTTCAATTGACGCCATTTGGCTTGTTGTGACCTCGACGGGACAAATTTCAATAAATTTTATGGATGATTTAAGGAAATTGACTTACTATATGTAGTGTCTGTCTTTCATTGGCTTTACAAA
>NZ_JACHLB010000003.1 GCF_014207905.1 Flavobacterium notoginsengisoli
TAACTAACTAACTAACTAACTAACTAACTAACTAACTAACTAACTAACTAACTAACTAACTAACTAACTAACTAACTAACTAACTAACTAACTAATAGCAGTCTATCAATTTAAATAAATAATCAATTTTACTATCACCAATCAAAACCATAATTAGAAAAGAAAGAAAGAAAGAAAGAAAGAAAGACTATACAGCAGCATTTTAAGATCATCAGTAAATATCACTGGTTCGAGTCCTGTTCCCGCTCCAGAAATAATGTAAAGCCTGAGAAGTATATATTTCTCGGGCTTTTTTGTGGTTCGATAAAGACATTATACTTTCTTACATATAGAAAAAATCCAGCATTTACAGGCAATATCGGTTCGAGTCCCGTTCTGGTAAATTATAGCATTCCATAATAAGAACCGAAATATTTCTTCAAATATTTTTTTCAACAAACTATTAATCGTAATATTGCAATATAAAAATCCAATAAGATGGGAGCAACAAAAACAGATCACTTTACAGACCAGCAAAACAAGATTGCTATAATTGCAAAAGCATTGGGACATCCTGCAAGAATTGCTATAATAGAATATCTGCTAAAGGTCAATGCCTGTATCTGCAGTGACATTGTAGATGAACTCCCATTAGCCCAGCCTACCATTTCCCAACATTTGAAAGAGCTGAAAAACGCAGGGCTGATCAAGGGCAGTATTGAAGGAACTTCGATATGCTACTGCATTAATGAAGAAACTTTCAGCCTACTGAAAGAATATTTTGCAAATATAATTTCGACAGTGGCAAATCAAAAATGCTGCTAAAAAAATTTGCTATCAAATATCGTAATATTACTATATAACAATAATAAAAAAACTATGAAACTATCAAAAATTAAAGAGCTGCTTCCAACATTGCAGAATGTGGAATTTCAATTGGAAAACGGAGCATTTGTGCCTGAATATTTTCATGTTACGGAGATAGGCATTGTAACCAAACACTTCATTGACTGCGGGGGAACAATCAGAAATGAAAAAGCGGTTAACTTCCAGTTATGGAATGCTGATGACTTTGAGCACCGGCTAAAACCAGCAAAACTGCTTCATATAATCAACCTTTCCGAAGAAAAACTGGGGATTGAAGACTCAGAAATTGAAGTGGAATACCAGAATGACACCATCGGCAAATATGATCTGGACTTTAATGGAGAAGTTTTTATCCTGAAAAATAAGAAAACCGCGTGTCTGGCTAATGAGGCCTGCGGCATACCCAAGGAAAAATTTAAAACCTTACCTACTGAATCCAACAACTCGTGCTGCACTACTGAATCAGGATGCTGTTAAACTTTTGCTGTCATGGAATTCAATACTATTACCGATAAAAATTTTTCTCAGGCGAAGGAAATCTACAGCCAAGGTCTGGCAACAAATTCAGCAACTTTTCAGAACGACTCACCGCAGTGGGAAGAGTGGGACAGCTCCCACCTGCCCTTCTGCAGAATAAGCATCTTCCAAGATGGGATTATGAAAGGATGGACGGCATTGACCCCAGTATCTGGCAGGTGTGCCTATGCAGGTGTGGCAGAAGTAAGCATTTATATTGCAGAGGATCAGAGAGGCAAAGGCATTGGAAGCATCCTGCTGAAAGAACTTATCAGCCAGAGCGAAAAACATGGAATCTGGACTTTACAGTCCAGCATATTTTCTGAGAATCTAGGAAGCATTAAACTGCATGAAATGCGGATTCAGGCTTGTGGGATTTCGTGAGAAAATAGGAAAGAAAAATGGCGTGTGGAAAGACAACGTCATAATGGAGCGACGCAGCAGCATTATAGGAATAGATT
Organism: Flavobacterium notoginsengisoli; assembly: GCF_014207905.1. GTDB lineage: Bacteria > Bacteroidota > Bacteroidia > Flavobacteriales > Flavobacteriaceae > Flavobacterium > Flavobacterium notoginsengisoli_A. The sequence goes on from NZ_JACHLB010000003.1 coordinate 1,824, forward strand.
AATCTTAACCCAAAAAACATGCATTTAAAATTAATAAAAACGATTGAACATCTAAACTTTAATGGCATAAGCGAAGAAAGAAAATCGATTTTAAGTCCTCTGATCGAATATATAAAGGAAAAGGTTAAAAGCGGAAATAAGGCGAATATCAACTTCATCTGCACACATAATTCCAGAAGAAGCCATTTGTCTCAGATCTGGGCTCAGACTGCTGCTTCACATTTCAGAATACCAGCTGTATACTGCTATTCAGGGGGCACGGAAGAAACTGCGCTTTTCCCAAAAGTGGCAGAGACTTTAGCTGGACAGGGGTTTGAAATTTTAAAAATCAATGAAGGCAGCAATTCCATGTATGCAGTAAAATACAGCCCCAATGCATTACCAATAATTGGGTTTTCTAAAAAATATGACAGCCCTTTCAATCCTGCATCCGATTTTGCTGCCGTGATGACCTGCTCGCAGGCAGATGGCGGATGCCCCTTTATTGCAGGAGCAGAAAAAAGGATTCCAATTACTTACGAAGATCCTAAACTATCGGATTCAACTCCTCTTCAGACAAAGATCTATGCAGAAAGAAGTCTTGAAATCGCAGCTGAAATGTTCTATGTCTTTTCACAAATCAACAGCTGCAACCAATGAAGCCAAAATTGCAGAAACCGACACGGTAATCGCCGATTCCATATAAAAAAACTGCCAATAAAAGTCCTTTTTGACAAAAAAGCTCTAAGCTTTTTTTAAGCAGTTCTAAGCAAAAATTTCAATCATTACCGGTGTATACAAGTCTACATCTTCAGATTCAGTTTCAATGCTCACAATTAAACTGTATCGCACCTGCTGATCAAATTTATTCTGTCTTTTAAGGTTTTTATACCATCCATTTTTTGGAAAGACTGCAATAATGTTGCGTTCAGCCATTTCCCGTCCGGTAAGCTGCAGCATATCCTTCCGTATAGATCCTTTTATGCTCGGTCGCCCAAGCATCCAGGACTCGCCTTTCCGGTTTACGCCGCTTTCGCCATCCTCCTCATCCGGTTTTGATATGCGGGCTTTAAATTCCTCAACACTCTCCAGCCTTTTAATGATTTCAAAATCAAGCTGATGCGAAGCATATTGATAATGTGAAGCGAATTTTCGGCTTCCCGGATTTGGCTCTATGTAATATGAGAGTGTGACCTTCAAGGCAACCGATGTCTGCTCCAATGACTCAAGGGCTTCCTTGGGCCATGGCAGTGTAAACAAATGATAATCATTATACTTCCCTGTCGAATCCTCTTTCTTGTAAGGCTGTATTTCTCTTTCCGCAACAAGGGTCAGGTTATTCTCAGCACTGTAGAGCGCCCTGTCCAGATTAGGCACACCGTAACCGACGCTGCGCAGCAGATTGATTTTATCTCTTTCTCTTAAATCACTAAGCGCTCGGTTAGACAGCATGGCTGGTGTCCAGTCGGCAGAATGAACCATTAAAGCCCTCACAGTCTCTGGCCAGTACTTCGGGTAAGCAGTTCTAATTTCAGCGGCCATTTTAGCCGCTAATGCCGCTGCTCCGCTAGTATCTCCAAAAGGTATAAAAATATCGGTGTCATAGTCCGAATCCAGAGAAAGCAATTTTAGTTCTGCATGATCAGAAATAAAGGTGCCGTCTGTAGAGGAGTTCCCGCCTTCAAAAACAACTTCAGGTTTATTGGGGCAATTTTTATCAAATAATATGGATGTGGAATTACTGGGAGCCATTGCACCATTAGGCGCCAGGGCTGTATGTCCGGTATTGGCGGCTATTTTATCCTTTCTTGTGTATGTCCCTACTGTTATGGCATTGTGCGCCTGCGCGGGATCATGGATGCATTCAAGATGGTTCAAGTCCGGATAATGTTCATGTTTTGTTCCATAGACATTTCCAGCGCTGATTATAAAAAGCTGCGGCTCTTCATTTCCACCAAATGCAATCTGATCTATGGCGGATGACCAGGCCGAAGGCCTTCCTTTAAAGCGCAAATTACTGTCGGTGACAGTCATGCAGTAAACTCTGGGATTTCCTGCCCGGTCAATAACTGGCGATGATACCGCAGTCTGGGTAATCGCTCCGTACAGCCCCGGATCGTTTGCGGTGCGGTGATGGTATATCTTAAAAGATTCCAGACCGTGGAATATTGTGATGCGCCCCGCATCAGCCAAAGCATCGGTTAAATCTCCATACAGGGCCAGACCGGCAACACCCGTGCCGTGGCCTCCATGAGGCTCGGAATCATCAGTTCCCCACGACTCGTTATACGTGTAGAGATGGCTGTCCGGCAAAAACCGCTCTAAGAGCGGATGTCTGTTATTAACTCCACTGTCAAGAAGACAGATCAGAACACTTTCGGGTGAATATTCAGAGTCAACCCGAGAATTTAAATCATCTAAATATTGGCGCTTGGTTTCGTCTGATATATCCTTGTGGGTAATAAAATCCGACAGCTGCTGGGGGTTTCTCAATTCCGCCAGATTATCCAGAACCAGCAGGGCACGCGATAATTGGGCGGCGGTTCCTTTAACAAGTTTTACAATGTGCTCGGTTAATTCGAGGGTTTCGAGTCCAATCTGACAGCCATGCAGCGTCAGATTATAGATCGCACTATCCAAGGTGTCTGCATGTGTTCTTGTTCTTCTAAACCATACTTCCCACCACATATCCTGGTTTTCATCAGGAAATGGAATTTCGGGCTCATCTACCCAGAAAGACCTGAGAGTTGCAATCCTGATTATTTCTATATTGTTTAAAAGGTCCGAATTCGACGGAACGTCTGTAACCTCACGCTCGCCGGTCTCCTTATTTATTCGGGTTGTATTTTTTGTAAGGAAAAGCTCGATTTTATTTATAAATTCCGAAACACCCAATCTATTTATAACAACCAGCACATGGTATCGAAATCTTTTCTCTCCATTAAAGTCCGCTTCTTCACACTGAATATTTAAAAGCTGGAATATTTTTTTATTGGCTTTAAAGCCGTTCTTATCAAATTTATCAAAATCCAGAACATATCCCCAATCCGAGCTGAAATTAACATATACGACATCATCTCTGACAAGGGTGGTGTTAATTGAGGTTTCATCGCTCAGATCAAAATGTTCCCTGACGGCATTTATCTGGTCAAGGAGCATTCTGCCGTGATAATTCCTGTCTCGAACCTGCTTTTCTCTGCTGTTGGGAAAATTTGTTCCCGCATACCTGAAAGTATTGCTCTCAGTATAACTTTCTAACTTTATATGCGGCTTATCAGACATTTACTTTTTGTCTTTTCATCAGATTATCTTTAAGGATTTCAAGCTGTAAATTTTCGGAGCCTGATAAAATCATATCTTTTATCGTTTCCTGGCACGCCTTTACAATTTCAGAGTAATTAAGTCCGATAGATTTTTTCGAAAGCTCTTTATAATTTATTTTTCCATCAAACTTAAAGCTGCTTAATGTTTTTTTGATAATCGATGCAATGTGAGCTTCATCTGGAAGAGGATACTGGATTATGTCGTCAAATCTTCTAAAAAGAGCCGAGTCAAGTGACTCTGGCAAATTGGTCGCGGCAACAATAATACTGTTGCTGCTGTCCTTCTCGATGTTGATCAGAAAGGAATTTAATACTCTTTTAATTTCTCCGACATCCTGCTGTAAATTTCTGTGCGATCCTATTGAATCGAATTCATCAAAAAGATATACTGCGCGATGATCACTCATCGCATCAAATATTAATCGAAGTTTAGCTATGGACTCGCCCAGATATTTTGATATAAGGCCGTCCAGTCTTATTATATACACGGATAAGCCCAGCTCACCTGCAATTGCCTGCGCTGTCATCGTTTTTCCTGTCCCGGGAGCACCGGTGAGGAGCAGTTTTCTTTTGGGCTCTAAATTATGATGTTTCAGAACCTGCCATTGCTCCTGCTCTTTTATGACCTTATTGAGACAAATCAATGTCTGGTCATCCAGAACCATATTGTTAAGCTTAATTTTGGGGTGAAAGACCTCTATTAGTTCCTGGAGATCTCTTTTATGAACATTTAGAGGGATCGCTTTCTGTTCAATAACATCAAGAGAACGCTCCTTTCTTGCTTTTTCAATGACGCTTTTGAGTTCCTGTGCAAAAATGGAATGCCCTTTTCTAGCCTCTGTGGCCGCAATCTGCAATGCAGTTGCAAAGAAGCGACTTTCATCCCCGTCACCGAAAGATTTTATTAGTGATTTTATTTGATCCGCAGCTGCCATAATGTTATAAGTTGTTGCGAAGGTACTATTTTTTTACATATCGCTTCACAGTAGTTCAAACCTCTGTATAAATTTATAAAAAAAACAGAGATAATTAACATTGCAGTGATAGATAATCCATTTACATAAGTTGTCTGTATAAAGATACCTCCTTGATAGAATACAGCACAGCTGGCAAAGATTCATTGCGGATCTTTTATCGCTTTCTTATCTTACTGATTTCAATACCCTATCATTTTTTTCTCAAAACACTTTTTCAATTTCTCAATGTGAAAATGATTCTATCATGCAGCTTCCAGCAGATCTCCTTTTTAAACTCACTTTTTCACCACCAGGTGCTCCAGTGCGGGATCATTTAAAAGCCTTTCCATCTCGGTGTAGATAATCTCCTGCACATCCCGTTTTATCTGCGTGAAATTCTGCTGGATCATGGCATTGTCAAGCTTTCTCACGGCCGGTATTTCGGCATAACTTTCCTCTTCCCTGCGCAAAGCCTCATGGTCATTTATAATCTGGGAATGAAAGGTCTTGAGCTCTATCTTGCTGTCTGGATTATCGGCCACCATTCCCACGAACTCCCCGGAGCTCAGCGATGAGATCTTCGATGCCGGCACTGCGGATTCCAATTGTCTGGAGCGGCTGATGGAGGTATCGGAGCTGTTGATGGAAATGCTTTCGCGGTCCTGCATGATCTTCCCGAAACGCTCCGAAAGCTGCTTTGCCGTATCCCCCGTCACCTGTCCTGAGATGATGTTTCCGGTGATGTTCAGGATCACGTCTGCCTGCTCCCGCCCGTAGTCTTTTCTGAGCTGGCTGAAATCCTGAACGCCAAGGCAGGTGCTCACCTTGTTGCTTCTGGCCGTGGCAATCAGGCTGTCCATATTGTTGAGATAGATGGTCGGGAACTCGTCAAATATAAGGCTCGATTTAAGTTTTCCCTTTTTGTTGACCAGCTTGATCAGACGGTTTACATAAAGGGACAGAACGGCACCGTAAATCTGAATTTTCTGGGGATTGTTTCCCATGCAGACGATCTTCGGCTCCTCGGGATTATTGATGTCAAGCGTAAAATCATTTCCAGAAAGCACATAGTAAAGCTGCGGGGAAGACAGCCTTGCCATGGCAATCTTAGCCGAGGCGATCTGCCCTTCCAATTGGTCCATCGCGTCATTGAGATAGGCATTGATAAAAGGATTGATGAGCACCTCAATTTCCTTGTCTGTCCGAAGCAGGGTAAAGAGGCTGTCGTAGTCGATCTGCATGAGCTCGATGACATGCGGCAGGGTGCAGAACTCCCCGTTGTTATAACGCCGCAGATACCAGATCACGGCCGAGAGAAAATTGATCGGCGACTCCACAAAAAAGTCCCCCTGGCGCTTGATCCATTCGCGGTTGAGCCCCATCAGAATCGTCCGTGCCGATTCCGATGCATCGGTAATGTCTTCCATGCTCTGCGGGTCCAATGGGTTGCACCGGTGCATGATATTGTCAAAATTAATGAAGTAGCATTTAGGCACGACCTTATACACATGCTTGTATTTCTCAAAGGTGTTGTAGACGATTTTCGAGAGGTCATCGTATTTGAAATCATAGACAAACATGCTGAATCCTTTGGCAATGTGCTGGGTGATGACATGGCGGATGACAAAATAGGATTTCCCTGCTCCGGGAGTCCCTAAAACCATCAGTCCGCGGAACGGATTGATGATATTGATCCAGCTGGAGCGCAGCTTCTTTTTCAGATAATATTTCGCTGGCAGATTGATCGAATATTCATTTTCCAAAAGCCTTTCCTCCTGCGGGAATGTCTCATTCTCGGTGTTGAAAATATCGGTCTGCGAAAGCCTGTTTTTAATCAGTCTGGACAGCAGCGTCCCTCCTGAAAGCACCAGCAGAAATCCTATACTTGTAACAGTCATATACAGTGCTGCCGCATGCTCAAAAGCAGGAATTATCCTTAGAAAAAATCCGCTTATAAAATACAGCAGCAGTCCCGTTCCTAATTTATAAAAGGCCGTTTTTAATGCCAGTTTTTCGTCTCTCCTTCCCTTTGCACCCAGCAGGGATATAAAGAGAAAACCCAGCGCCAGAAGCTTGGAGATGTAAAAATTCCCAAACACTCCCGTACGATAAACACCCTCGAGAATCTTATCCCCGAAAAGACCTGTGAGATTCCATATTTTAAAAGCTTCATAACAGTAATAGTAGCAATGACCGAGCAGAAGAGTGATGCCCATCAGCCTTGTCATGTCCACTATTTTTCTCAGCGCCTGTTCATTTTCTCCCGTCTGCATAACTTCAGCATTTTAGCATTATTTTTATCTTTTAATTCAGTTCCGAACCGCCTCTTTTTTTTCTTCTGCGGTGTTTTCTTCTTAGTGCTGCAGGCACATTATCCGGCTGCCATTCCGGCTTGAAAAGCTTCTCCAGAAGCTTGACCGAAACCTCTTCTGAAGAAGTTTCAACAGCCTGCAGCTTCTGTTCTTCAATACCATTGCCCGGCATCTTTTCAGCTTTGGAAATCTCTTTCATTTCTGCTGTTCGCGGGCAGCGTTCGAGCATGCCTTTTGCACTGTAGTTTTTCCCCAGTGCGCTGCCGTTCAATACGCATCTGGTGACGTGGTCGACATAGGTGATGCCGTAGAGCTGTCCGGCGTCGCTCTTTCTCAACACCATATCAATACCCTCTTTTTTCAGCTTGGCGGCAAGCCTGTCCATACCTGTCTTTTTCCCAAGAAAAACAGTATCCACCGCGCTTCTGATCCGCTTCTTTTCAAATGCCTTTTCTCCGGTACTCAAGATATACCGCTTCTCCAAGAAAGCAAGCGTCGGCTTCATGGCAAAATCGCTCGCCTTGATCGGCGCTCCGAGAGCTTTCCCCTCTTTATCCAGTATGCGGTAGACCAGCCCTCCGGCCTTAAAAATCCTTGAATCTTCACTGCCCCTGTCCGCCCTGATATTATAAAGCTGCAGCACGGCATTTAGCTCGGCCAGCGAGGTGTATTTATAGCTCAAAAGCACAGAGGATAGCACCCCTGCCATCGCTCTTTTGGACTCAGTTCTGCCATATGAAACCTTACTTGCCGAAACAGGTTTTATAAGTAACATTTCTTCGGATTTTCTTCCCTCGGCCCTTACAAGATTAAAGTCATTTTCGATTTCCCTGCGCGCCTTTTCCGACTGGTTCCTGCCGATATTCTGCATGTCGATCCGCGAACCGTCTTCCCGCACTTTTATCGATACCAGATGGATGTGCGGATGCCCTGCATCATCATGGCGGTAAACCAGATAGGGCTGATCGCCGAAACCGATTTTTTCCATATAGGCTTCCGCAATTTTCAGGAGCTTTTCATCAGCATATTTTTCTGAAGGGTGGAAGTTCAGCGAGATGTGCACGCTGTTTCTTTTCACGTTGCCGTTGAGTGCATTCTGGTGCAGTAATCTGTTCAGTCTCATAGCGGCTGAAAGCTCCTTTGCAGATGCTGGATAATTCCCTTCTCCGATACACTGCGCAGCTCCTTCCTTTACCTTGTTTTCATTGTAATGGAATATGCTGCGCACCGAATGTCCGGTCTTTATGACTGCAACCATTTCGATGTGATTTCAGCAATTAGTTTCTGGATTTCCGACACTGTAAGCAGGAGCTTTTCGCGCTGCGTTTCGGTGCTTAAAATCCACTGCCTCAACTCTGAAATCTGCTGCAGGCTGTGCAGCTTTCTGACCGTCTGGTTGAAGTTGTTTCCAAGAGCGGCAAGCTCCTTTCGGAGCCTGATGAATTCGAGCATGAACTCATCCAGAGAAGCGTCACGATGCTTGACAGTAACAGGTTTATGCAGCAGGCTGTTCCTTAGGTATTCGCTCATCTGCCTGCAGGTGGTGGCCCTGAATCTCCTTTCCAATGATGCATATTCGGCAGCGGTGAAGCGCACCGCGACTATGCGGTTTCGGTTTAAAATCTCTTTTCCCATCTTATTTCCCTTTCATTATTTTAAACTCTTTTCTTTTGGTTTCTCTGCCAGCGAGTTCCGAGCCCTGGGCAGCCGGATGCGTTTGTTTAACAAACGGACATCTGGCCGACTGCAGGAACGAGGCAGTCCAAATGCTTTATCAACGCAAACCTTTTTTAAAAGCTCTTTTTAGCAGATTGCGATAACGAAAGTAGAAAACGCCGATGGACTGCGCCTATCCCGTCCAAATTTTGAACGGGGTGTTTTCAGGACTTCTGACTATCTTTGAATCAGCTGATTATTAATTTAAAAACGAGAAATTATGCTTACAGAAAATGATGCCTCCCAGATTTTTGATACCATAATGAGTATCCCGGGCATGAACGAACCGGTGAAGATTGATCTGAAGATTTCGCGAAAAAATGTGCTGCTCCTCAGCCATGTAATCGAGTGCGGCCTGCTTGAAAATGACAGCAGCACGTCGGTGCTCCTGCAGCGTACTGCAGCAGAAAGCATCAATGAGCTCAAACAGCTTTCAGCTGACTGTTTAAGCAGGGCTGGTCTTACTGATCTAAACGAAAAATTAGTCGCTTTCAAACCGCAGAGAAAACAGTAAGAAAAACAGCTATTGTCACCTAATTGACAATAGCTGTTTTTATCGTATAAAGTCCGTGATTTTTATGCAATGATTAAAATAAAGCCTCAAATTAAACACGCCTTACTTTTATAATCAGACAAAATTTGGGCTTAATCATTTTTATGGTGTAATTTAAAGTAATATATTTCGAATGGCAAACCCTAATTCAAATTCGATCGAACTGCTTTCCAAATCAGGATCAATATCTATTTCATCCATAACCAATTTAATGTCTCTATCATCGGTATACGAATCAATTGCCGGCGGCATCTGTATTCCTGTCATCTCTTCAATTAGTGACACGTTCACCTGATAGGTTTCGGCATCCTTGAAGCGCATAAAAATATCGTCCTCTGATTCTAATTCCTCAATCATATTCCCTTTCGCCAACAACTTATTTTGACTCATCATAAAACCGACTCTATAAATTTTACCATCTTCTTTTTCATAAACGACAATCTTCCAAAATATAGCAGGAATCTGTATTTGTTTATTATTAATCGCAGTTGTAAAATATGGATTAGACTTTGATAAAACAGGACCGGTAAAAACGCAGATCCGCAGTTGGCTTTTATTTGCTTCTGCATGAAGAATATAATCTTCCAAACTTCTCCAAATATCTCTATTCAGATCTTTATGCTGCGGAACTGAATTTGTATAAAAGAAAGTTGAATCTGCAGCATTCAGGGCTATTCCAACTGTATCGCCCCACTGTACATCTTCCCTTTTAGTCATATGGCCTCTATCGAAGTTACTGTTGGCAGCGCTATATAATTCTGATCCAAACTGTAGATCTTTAGGCAATCTATCATCTTTGCGCCAATTATCTTTTCTAGGCACTTTTTTAAATTTTAATCCATCAATATTTGTCGCTGTGTAGTATGGAAATTTGTGAGCACAGGACAACTGGAGACTAAAATTTATATATCTAATCATAGCTGTGCCATCACTATTAACGGCCAAATCCGATAGCTGTTCTTCATTTAGACTTGGTGTGGGGATTGAATGATTTCGTATAAAATTTTCATCATAGCCATTATACAATATTTTACTTTTCATACTATTTATTTTTTATGGTTTTCTCTAATAAATTCAATTATTCTGTTGATATAGATTCCCTCATTTCGTGATTTTATTCCGAAAGGAAGATCTGGTTCACCTTCCTTAATTCCTCCTCCACTATGATGCAGTGCAATCACTTGCCAATCGGAATTAAACACTGGCGAACCAGATGAACCTTTTAGTGTATCGGTTAAATATTGAACCACTCGGTCAGTTGTATTTGTAACAATATTATGATAAAGAGAAATTTGCTTTAATTCTCCGCCAGGGTGCTGAATAATGTTTACAAAATCATTTTTAAGGATGGTAACTTCATTCAATTCTATATAGCCATAAGATTCTAATTGATTATCCTCATCTTTTAATTTGAAAACAGTGGTGTCAAATTCTCTAATTTCGGAGCAATACCAAGGACCATTAACGTCAATTTCAAAGCTTTTTGACTGAATCGTATTTCCGTATATATCGAGCTCATAATCAAATATGATTCTAGTTCTACTAATGTCATCTTTATGGTTTATCACGTGATAATTGGTAATAAAAAATAAATCGTTAATATCCTTCACTTTACATAAAAAACCAGTACCTACATTATATCTGTTACCGGAAACTTTGATTTCAACTTTTCCCACGCTTTTACTTTTTATAACTCCTTTAGCTAAAAAGTTAACGGGCAATAAAGTACTCTGCCCCATCGTAAGAAGTTCCAAAGTATCCTCACCCACATCTCCCCATTCGGAAATTTTAATATCAGGGCCTAATGAATACCTGATTTCTTTTTCCGATAAGGCCGATTTAAGAAAGGGGTTATCTGGATACATTTTCAATACAGACTGTACTAATTCGTTTAATTTATTCTGTTTATTAGCTTCTGCTATAACATTGCTCCAAACATCCATCGCACTGCCAGAAGTATCGATGTGCTGCAGTTTTAAGCCTGATGCCTGAACATATTTTGGTATTGAATCTTTAATAGGTACCAAATCACTTAAAACATCATTTAATTGTCTAATTTTTATATCCCAGGCCATTTACAATATTATTTAAAAATTTGAGGGTAGTCAAATAGCATTCTATCGACTAACAGTTCTACTTTCTCTTTTTCAATGCATAACGAGATTAATTGTGCAGACATGGTAGTTGCCGAATCTTCATTTAGAATAGCCGGGTTAATACCTACATTTTCTGCCAAGGTAATGATTGAACGACTTGATTGATAAAATTTTGGAAGATCATTCACCAAAAGATCAATGGCGACATTATTGAAATGCTGTCCCTTTACTCTTTCGTAAAGGAGTTTCAGTTTTGCTTTTTCCGAAGGTTTTTGAAGATCTAATGGCGTCATATACCTAGCCTCAAAAATCGGCTTTTTAACATTTGGATTAAGCAGATATTCTCCATTTCGATCATCTTTTTTACGGTAATACTCAAAGAATTTTTCAATCTTTAAATCAATATCCTCAGCCTTGCTGTCAGCTCTGACGTATACAAAATCATATAATTTGGTATCTGCGCTTTCATATTCCATAATCGAAAATGGATGGTAAATTACTGGATGATCGCTTTGGAATACCTCTATCTTATTTGGGTCATCTATCACCAGATATCCTCTTGGAATGTCCTTCATAGAACCAAAATGCTGTACCCACTGAATATCCATTGGCTGCCATTTTGCCTTCTTAATGTTTACTGTATTGCCCTGCTTAATTTTTAGCTGGCTTAAAACTTCCGAAAACACTAAAATAGGAACTCCTGTTGAGGCATTGCTTGATGAAGATACAGACATCAGAACAGTTCCTTGTTCAGTTGTAGGCAATAATAATGTACCGATTCCTCCCAGTACTTTTTTGGACTTGCCAGGGGGATTGAATTCTGTGTATTCCCTGCTTTTAAATGTAATATGGGAATCCAAATTTGTTCTAATATTTTGAGATCGTTCTGTCCAATATAACCCAGGTACTCTTGCAACCCATTCTGATACTACAAAATTGTAAAGATCGATTTCTTTACCCCAAAATTGTTCCGGGTTCTGCATTACACTCTTCCAGAAACTTTCCTCCTGATAGTAATATCTGCTGCTGCTCTCTCTTGTATTTTCTTCAATATTAAATATTCCGGATAAAGAATAATTTTGAATGGTTTCAATAATTTTTAGTCCTTTGTACAAATTTCTTAAGCTCATGTTTTAATATAATATTTTCGCAGATTATAAATTATCTTAAATTTTTCATTGTTGGCATACTGTTTCTTTATTCCTTTTAATAAATCATTCATCGTTAAATCCTTAAACTGTTTTTTTCTTAGTTTAAAAAGAGCATCATTCCACGCATGCGCCGCTGAAACATTCATTAATAGATCAGATTCTTTTCCTCCGGATTGTCTCCAGATTGTAGTCATTGAGACAGAATTGGGATATAAGTCTGTTATCAGTTCTTCAGTACTTTGCCACCATTCATCTGTTGGAATTTTAACCTTTTTTGACAAAATTCCAGAAACTGAAAGTATTCCTTTCGTTATAATATCTAAAAGTCGATGACATTCTTCCAGTGCAAATCTCCAATTATTGTGCTTATTGGACTTATCATATATTAAATATGCGCAATTCGTAAAACTTCGCTTCCATACCAATTTACCAAGACGTGTGGCTTCAACTGCACTAATGGTACCTGTAAAATTGTTAAGATAAGTACGTAAATTATTATCATTAAGCTGAGAAAATTTCTCAAATATGGGAATTACGCTTTTAATGTTATTATTATTATAATATAAAAAATCTGAAATACCTTTTTGGCCTATATGATCGATTAGTACAGGATCGTCCGGTATCTGGGTCGTCGAATTTATGCTGAGTTGACTTAGCAAGTGTGCAGATGTTTTTACGAGAAAGTTATTCACAATATCAGGTGGAAGATGTTCCCACAACTTTGCCATATTGCTATAGGATTGAATGTTAGCAAATTCTGTCAGTGAAATTTCCACCAGAAGATCATAACAAAATTCAGAGCCAGAAATTATGTGATCAAATAGGCTAAAAATTACATCTTGAGGTTGTTTAAGTCCGTTTTCAATTGAGCCATCCAATCTAATGGTCTCTAACCATATTTTCTGCCAATTATAATTTGAAACGTCTATTCTTTCTAAATTGGTTGGTGATTTGTGACAAATTTCACCTGCAATTTTAATCATTCGGTTATGATCCCTGTAAACCGCATAATCAATTACTCTTTGCTCTTTCTTACCTGCTAAGATGATATTAATTGCATCAAAGTGCTGTTCGTCCTTGTCAATCTTAAATAATTCATCCAATGCATCTTCTAACTGCTTTTCAAAGTTTAAAAGCTTGGCAAAATATGAAAACCAATTATTAGAAATTGCAAACATCTTCAACTCTCCAAGCAGAAAATTTGGAAGCTTTTTAGGAAGTTTTTTTGAGAAGCAAATTTCTGATTCCTTGGAATTATCGATATGTTCTTCTAATTTTGAAAGAAGATCCGGAACATCGATCAGCCATTGATATATTGCGGAGACTTTGGTGATATTAATGACTCCCAGGTATTCATGCAAAGTTGAATTGATTGTTTCATCCCACCAATTTAAATTATTTGCTTTTACATTTTTAAAAAATGGTATGAAGTAATTTTTTGCCTGAATTTTTGAAAAGATATTTTTATTAATCCATTTGTTTAATGCTTGCGACAGTTCTTTCTTTGAATTTTTGAAACTTTCAATTTTAAAATTTCTTAATACCTGAAATTCGGTAAAATCACCATTTTCAATTAACTTAACAGCTCTGGCTACCAATTTTTTTTTATATAAATGCCCTAGATTATCTAATGGAGAAAATTTCGCTATTATATGAGCGAGTGTATTCAATTTCTTTATATCCTCAACTACATCCAAATTTTCAAAAGTTTCAATACCAATTGCAACATAATTTATATCTTCACGTGATAAAGATTCGGATTCTATAGCTGTTTCAAATAGTTTAATTCTTTCGTCAATTTTTTGGTCACCAATTAACAATAACTCAAGTAAATTGCTTGGATCGTGGAAGTCATTTTTTTCAACTATAAAAAAATCTGATTTTAAAAATTTACTGCGAACATTCTCGGGAACTGCAATAAATCTTAGTCCATTACCCTCTTTATTATCATTATTAAATGAAATATCAAAATGAAAAACTTCACGCTCTTTTTTAGTCAGACGCTTCCAAAATTCAATGACAGCAATATCAAAATCATCTTGTCCAATCCATACTATTTTATTTTTAAATTTACTTAAGTTGACATAACCATGAATGAGCTTGTTAAATCTTCCCTGAAGATGCTGATCCAAATTATTATAAGATGCATCTGTTTGACGCTCAATTTCCAGTGGGGTAAGCTCAATTTCTTTTTCAATTTTTTCTGGAAGTAAATCCATTATTGGTCTTAAATCACTAACCTCAATAATATCTTTTCTCTCGATAATTAGCACATGTGAAAATTTTCTTCCACGCCTTACGTTTTCTGAAGTATCTTCAAAGGTCTTCATAATCAAAAAAAAGTCACCTTCCCAGAATCCGCGAATTGCCGGCCCCCATTTGATCCCTCCGGTTTGATCTTGTAAATCTGCTCTAAATGCTATGTTTTTAGAAAGATTTTGATCCGACATGCTAGATTTTATCAATCCCCATGCCTTGTTTACCTCTCCGCAAAATGATTGATGTACTATAATTTTCACAATAAAGCTTCTTCTATAAGTTGGGTTAAGTCATCTACTTTTTCACCATTGGCTAGTACCAGGTACCCAAACTCTTCGGGACCATCTATTTGATATTTTTCTTTGTTTTCAATGGTATTGAGAGCAAAGCCTTGAGCTGATAAGCCTAGTATGTTCAGAAGATCTGAATTCCAATTTGACTCCATAAAATTTAGCAGTAGAGGCAGTTTATTTTTAAGTACGTCATAAGGTTTTTCATCTGTGCTCATTTCGTCCCAGCAGGTCAAAACTACAGTAAGTTTCGACTTAGAATTCTTTAGATGGTAATCATGGCCTTTTTGGTGCAGAAGAATCTGTAATAGTTCAATAAAGAAGCATTGGTCAGATAATTTATCTGATTCAATACTATTTTCAACATTTTTTTTGTGCTGATCAGTGTATGTTATATCACTAATATCCAAAAATTTATTGATATTGTTTAATCTAATAAACAATACCCAGCTATCGCTATCCTTTATTGAACTCTTCCATTCCTTATTTAACTCGCGACTTTCCACTATGTTCACAACCTGCTCTCCACCGTACTCCGGACATTTCAAATCAACTTGTTGGCCGCCAATTTGAATTGGCAAATAAAATTTAACACTTTTTTCTGCAGGCGTAGTTTGTGGTTCTTCCCCGGATGCCAATGCTTCACGTGCGCCTGTTATAGGTGACAGGTCATCAACGCTTTTATATAGTCTTAACCTACTTTTCTTTTTAAGAAGTCTGGAATAAAATTGCGACAAGAATACCGTTTTTGACGAATGTGGCTTTCCAATTAATAATATGGATGTACTCATAACTTGGATTTGTAGTTCAAAAAAATGTCTTTTGGGACATTCATATTTTCTAATTTAATAATCGGTTTACTGCTACTATAAATTTTATTTAGTACTTTATCCAAAACAGAAATATTGTTTTTGTGTACAAGTAAATCCGGATCTTCAACAGAAAAATTACTTATGTCAATTTCTTCAAAATTTTCAAAAAGTTCTTTCAATTCCTCTTGCAGTTTTTCTTTAAGCCTGATATGAACTTCTTCTTTCTTGTCGCTTTTAGACCAAACCGCTATTACTGGCCTATCTTTTAAATTATGTTTCAACATTTGTGCAAGATCTATTATTTCTGTTTTAGCCAAATTCTTTCTGTTTATCAAATCTTCACAATCAATAAAAAGTATAAAAGCATTTGAATGCTTATAAATCCATCTTGCATTTTCAGCGTTTTCATCATCCCTATTCTGGGACCACAATGAAAAAACTTCCCCCGATGCATCAGATAGGAATATATCTTTTAACCTATCTTTCTTATTTTTTAAGGCCAAATGCAAAAACCGAATATATTGAAAAGGCGTTGGATCCGGAAAAGCTACACTCTCCTTTTGAATTTTTAATTTATGATATAAATCATCCCAGGCTTTAATAGTTTTTGTCCCGCAGAAATTAAATTCTTCCAACTTTCCGCCTCTTAGAAAAAGCGTAAAAAGCATAGCTAGATAGGTTGTTTTACCAGCATCTGCTCTGCCAACGATACCGATGATTATCGGTGTGTTTCTATAAGTTACGCCACCCAGACCATCAATATTCAGCGCTTCCGCAGTCCAAGGTAAATCTGCTTTTTTTTCTTGTTTTGAAACCGTTTTTCTAGTTTTTAATTCTACGCCCGAATTAGACCAAAATTCACATTCTGTATGAATATCTTTTCCTTCATGACAGCTTATCGGTGCCGCACAATCTGGATTGGAGCATTTCCCTGCCATAACTATTTTTTAATTAGAATTTTATTAATTTGCATATCGTGAAAAAGCCATACAATCAAATTTATTTTTAATAGCTTTTCATCCAAGGAAACTCCGACTAAAGACTGAAAGTTATCTAAAGTATATTTATTCCAGACCAGGCCATTAATAAAACCGGATAAAGTTAACTTTTGATCTAAAATAGTTACCTCAGGCAATACCGCTTTCAATTCGATAGATTTTTCTTGAATGCCTATAAGATAGTCTTTAAAAGTAATTTCCTCAATACTATCATTTATTATATCTTTAAAAGTTTCCTTCAAAAAGTAATCAGCACTTTTTGGATATAATACAGGAATTAAACCTGAATAATCATAAGCTAATGCAATTTCAAGATATTCTCTATCAATTTCACTATAGCTTTTATCGAAAGACTCTGAATAAGCTGCCTCTTTCCACCATAATAGCTCTGATCTTAATTGGAGAGAAGTAAGACTATTGTTATCTTCATTTATTATCGTAAGAGCATTTTTTAAGCTGCTTTCAATCGCATTTTTATTTTCATTTACAACAGTAGCAATTGCTTTAAGACTGAGATCGATTACATTTTTAATTCCTTTTGATGCCCTTTTTGGAAATTCATAAGACCAATTTGCACCCGCATTAGGCCAATTTGGATTAGGAGATGCAAAATTTGCGGCACCAGCTTCATTGTGTGGACCAACAGCATCTTCGAAATATTTTATTAAATTGTCATCATTAACTAAATATTTTTCAATGGTTTTTAATTCTATATTTAATTTTGATGCTGTGCTATCAGCTTTGAGTCTCCATTTTTCGGTTGCCTGCGAGTTCAAATCTGAGCCGATTTTCTGTAAAAAGCCATAAATAATCTCTTTTTCTTCTCCAATAAGTTTTTTATACTGAATAATATTTCTACAGACCATCCATATTATCATTGAATAATCGGAATCTGCTGCGCAAACGTTTTTCACCGCCTCTAAAATAACGGCTCTGACATAGGTAACTGGTGTATCTTTAGCATTAGTTAAAAAAGTGCTCCAATTTTTAATTATTATATCTTTTACTTCGACTATATCAGTTTCATCTGCCAATACCTCGGGATCTATAGCAACTAGTATATATGAAACTGTCTTGTTTTTGTTTTTTCCTAGTTTTTTAGCAACCTCGTCTGATGCTTTTTTTAGTTTTTTGAAATCTTCGTCGGTAACGACAGATAACAAATTAGCATTCAAGTAATCCTGTAACATAAATTTTTGTTTGGGTTATAGTTAATAATTGGGTTAAGTGTAAATATCATAAAATGCAACAATATCAAAGCCGTTTTGTGTTTTTATATAAGATTTTTCTTTTAAGTACACAAATAATCGATGAAATGAATTACTGTGACATTATGACATATTGAAGTAGTTTAATTTCAAAAATAAAAATTGACATAGATTCCCAAAGATAAATTTAAAACCATTAGCTATTGTACGGGAATCCGTAATATACAATCAAATATATTGATTATAAAAATTCAACATATAGGTGTTTATACTTGTTCTTAAAATATATTTAATTAATATCTTGGCTTCGGATACTTCATGTAAATTATCTCATTTCAATGTCATGCTATTGAGCGCAGGGTCCTCAAATAATTTATATGAAATAAGAAAAAGGCGCTATAAAGCGCCTTCATCAGCAAAGGAATAGTAGGCCTGTGACGTTACGATCAGATGATCCAGCAGTCTGATGTCCATAAGCTCCCCTGCCGCTTTGATCTTTCTGGTAATGCCCTTGTCGGCTTCTGAAGGAGCTTTATTTCCAGAAGGATGGTTGTGGGCAATGATAAGCCCAACGGCATTGGCTTTAAGCGCTGCAGCAAACAGCAGCCTTATGTCTACGACAGTGCCGGCTATGCCACCTGAAGAAACCTGGTATACGCCAATCACTTTATTGGACTGGCTCAGCAGCAGCACTTTGAACTGCTCGATGAATTCAATCTTGTCGGGATCCCAGCAGCCGGCCAGAATCCCGTAGGCGGATTTCGATGAAGTGATAAGAGGCCTTTCGGAACTTTTGATTTTGGTTCTATAAATAAGGTCGATTTCCGATACGGTTTTCCAGCTGCTGTTTTCATTTGCTTTCATGATGCTTCAATTTTAAGATTAATAACAGCACCGGCACCGGGCACAGGAAAGCGAGCGCAGAAAGCAACGCAATAAAGCAGGACGGATGTCCTGCATTTATGGGGGAATTTTTTGCGGCGAACCGAAGTCCTGCGCCCGAACTTTGTGATGGAATTAAACACAAAAGGATTCTGCCATAGTGAAGAGACTAGGCTGAAAGATGTCGAATAAACAGTAAAAATGAGTACTTGATAAATATGGCATCACCTCATAAAAGATACAGACGCAATTGGTTGCATTTCAATAAGAAAAAATTATTATATTAGATTTAAATCAAAATAAATTATGATGACAGAAATTCCATATAAATAAATATCGCTATTAATTTTAGGTACATTAAGTACATTTTTGATTTGGAGAATTCAGTATCAAAAGGATAAAATTAAGAATATTGAAAGCCAGCTTTCAGAGCGAAAATACAAAATGTATTCAGATCTTATTTACTTAATTTTTGATATACCTAATGCTGAAAAACTAGGCGAAGAAATAACTCAGCAAGATATATTAAAAAGAATTTTAGGCATCAAAAGAGATATGTTTTTATATGCCCCAGATGAAATGTTCAAAACATTTACAAATTGGACACTTGAACTAAAAAATCAAACAAATGGGACAATACATTTTAAAATATATTTTGAGTTAATGAGATTAGTAAGAAAAGATATGGGACACATTAAAACAAAGATAAAATTAGACGATTTTATGCTTTTTTATATGCAAGACGAATTAGCTTATAAAGAATTTAAAAGAATAAATGGTTGGTAAAAGCAATGCCCCAGTTACAGGATATGTGAGTATTTTGCCTAATAAAAGTTGGTTTCGTATTGAAGCTTGCCAAACCGAGTGGCAAAAATGTGCAGATCATCTCAATCATCAGTTTTACATTCAACCAAATTTCCTAAAACTCTATCGACTGGCGGCATGAGATACTTCTTCGTTTTTTTTAAGAAGTTTTTCAGAAATAAAATATAAATTATTCTTTGTTCTGGTTATCGCCACGTAAAGTTTGTTTTTTGTTGAGGGGGCCAGATTATGCAAATCGCCGGCTAAGTATTTTTTAAATGTTGTGTCATTCAATACCACACATACATCGGAATAGTGGTCTTCTCCTTTGCAGTCGCCCCAGTTCTTCGAATAGCATTCGTAATTATAGTGCATTTTAAAAAACAGCTTAATTATGCTGTTATCTTTAAAAACGTCTTGTATTTCTGCCGGATCGGTCAGGTATTTTATTATGCCTGTATCAGTCCTGTTGGATTCAATATCGATTTTTAAATGTTTGGAAATATAATCGCAGATTGTTTTGCTGCATCTCCAGCTTTTCAAAAGTGTTGAAGTGTCCACAATGATACTGCCTTTTTCAAATTCTTTTTGATACAACCGATAATCGGCATGCAGATTTTTTCGGGTTGAACCATCTCTGCTTGTATCGAAAGTATGCTGGTGGAAATCACCCACATAAAGCAGCTGTACATCAACTTTGGCCAAATGGAGTATAAAATTAAAATCGTTGCTTGCAAAATCCTGAATCTCGTCAATGAAAATATTATCTGCGTACTTATTTAATCTCTCGACAACATCATCGATAATTTCAAAATCGATAAGGTATTTAGCAATTCTTGAGGAGAATAATCGATCTCCTTTATCAATGTAATGCCCTCTGGTTTCTTTTTTGAAAAACTGGCTGGGCTGCGTCGTATAGTTTATACCTTTAGTGTTTACAATATCGTGGCAAAAAGGTTTATAACAAAAAGAATATATAAATGCAAAATAGGTATACAACTTTATATTTTCAGGAAGATATCCAAATTTCCTCACTACCCTATCCTGCAGATTTTTATGATTGCTCACGGTATAGGTTATTATATAGGAATTTTTAACGGTATCCAGACTGTCGATTATCAGTTTTGTTTTTCCTGATCCTGCAACGGCAAACACTACTTTTTTATCCATTGGAGAGCATCTTTTATATATTGTGGCACAGATAATTCATCCGCTTTTTTATCAAGCAATACGTACGCTGCTTCCGCTTTATTTGTAAGCATATAATCCAGAATTGGCAGGGTGCGCCTAGGAGTCTTGAAGATTTGCTCGCAGATAGCCGTGTTCTTGTTATATAGCGAAATTTCGAAAGTGCTTATCAAATCATCCGTTTCGGAAAAGATCTTAATATTGGTAAATGCTGCATAATCTGAATAATTATCTATGCAATTTTTCTGGTATTTTCCATCATTATCTCTGATTACGGCCGTCTTTATACCAAGTTTATTGGCTATGTTCAGGTATCTTTTAAAACTCGTTCCATCTACCGAAATGATCGTAATATCAGAGTTATGAAGTTCGTCTGCGTATGTGTTTCTATAAAATGCTTCCATTAAAATAAATTCGGCATCTCCTTCTACAAGTATAACTTTTTTACTAAGCACAAAATCAAGGAGGTTCTTGTCTGGAGCTTTCATAAAAAATTTTGCAGTCGGTTCATCAATGCCGCTCAATAAGATCGGCACAGTACTGCTGCTGTTGATTAGTATTGATTTTCTTAGATCTAATCGGGCGCTGACGGAATTGCTGTGAGTTGAAACCAAAATCTGTCTGTTATCAGCATGGCTTATTAAATCGATCATCTTTTTCATGTTGATATGGCTGAGATGGTTTTCAGGCTCTTCTAAGAGTACTAAATCCATTTCTGAACTTGCTCTGCTTAATGCGAATTTTGTTTTTATAAAGCACTGGATGCCTTTCCCTTTATTTTCAATATTTATTTGGTTCTCTGATAGTGCCAAATCTGTTTCTAAATTTGATTTTGAACTGCTCTTTATTAAAAATTTATATCCGTCAAGTTTTGTATCTAAAGCCTGCAGTGTATTTTTTCGGAATTCATCTTTATGTTTGCGATATTCATTTTGGTGTTTACTCTTTTCCAAAGGTGTAGCTACACTGCTGTAAATATCCCTTACATATTCCTTAATGGCGTATTCAGTGCTCATTTGAGAATTATCGATTAACAAATGTCTCAGATACTTTTTATATGACGAATAGGCAGTTGCAGAGAAAGTGGTAAAGGAGATCGAGTAAAATTCAAAAGGAAAAATTGATGCGGGGTTTTTCAATATTTCCTTTATCTCTTTTCCCAGCGCATGATTGGGCTGGCATTGAAATTTTATTCCATCGCATGTCTTGATATCGGAATTGTTTTTTCCATTTAAATCCGGATCAAACTGATCGCTTAAGTACAATTCAACATATAATTCAGGTAAGTTTTCATACTTTCTATCAGACTTAAGGAAGTCTGAAATTACAGTGGCATTGAATAAATTTTCCAAACCTTTAGCTTCAACCTTATGTCTGCTTCCACTTAATGTAATATCTACCGCCTCAAGCAAAGTACTTTTCCCAGATTCGTTATCACCGACAATGATATTTAATTTAGGATCTAAAACAACTTCAAAGGTTTCAAATCTTTTGAAATTAAATAATTTAATTTTTAAAATGTGATTCATAAATGCATATTAAAGGTGTTCGCACTTTTTGGCTTGCGATACAGTCACTCAAATTATTTTTTTTGATAAATTTCCGTATATAATTGTTGTTTTCTTTACGGGAATCCGTAATAATAAATTTTACCGAAACAAGTTTAGATAATAAATCAAAATAAAACAATGCGTATTAATACTGTTTTATTCTTCGATACAGCAGTCTTAGCCCGATACCAGCGAAAATCCTTTCTGAGTTATATGAACAAAATAAAAGACTGAAACTTTTAAAACTACCTTTTTTGGCCCGTCAAAGTTTTCAGCTGACCCGTACAATGACCGAATCCGGAAAATCAATATCCAAGAACTTCTTTATCATTCCCGTCACAACATCGATACGCGTTCCCATAATTATATTTTTGTTTTTAACGGACCAGTCGGTCATTATGGCCGTCAGTTTTGGTTTTATGATTCCGGTCTGCAGATCCGAAGGATCGGTGAACCAGAGGCCGCAGCCGCTGATGCCATATAAATCAGGCCCCGTGCCGTAAGTTCCCTTCCTGCTGTCATAAGCCTCCTTTTTATTGTAGGACGCCACAACATTCACACGCGGGTTCCTACTGAACTCTGCATAATGCTCTATTCCTAGAGTAGCCGTGAAATGGAAAAATGTGGTGACCTCGAAAATATCGGTTTTGTATTTGGGCTTTGCCCTTGTTGCGGGGTATCCAAGAAAGGTATAAAATTCCGCGTTCTGGAATATATGATTAATGCCCAGATCCTCAGCCTGAAGAAAACTGTACGAGCGCAGGATGTGCGGAAGGCAGTCCGCGTCCAGACGCAGCGCCGCTATATCAAGGGTGTCTCCGGCCCTGTCTTCGCTGTGATTAATGTAGGTGTCGCCCCCAGGCTTGATTATTTCATACTCCTGGGACAGGAAGATGAAAAACTCCCCGTGTCTGTCCATAACATGGGCGGCGGAAACCAGAAAATAGTGTGCCCCTATCTGGATAAACACCCCTGTTCCATGCGCTTTATAATTTGAGGTATCGGTCATCAGGATGCACGTGCAGCTCCTCATTGCACCTAAACTCGAGAACTGCAGAGCCCTGTACTGTTCCATTGTATTCATAATAAACTATTCTAAAAATATTTTTACTTATGCCTCATGCAATAGCACCGATAGCAGCGGAAATCCTTCTGCGCCGGGTTTCGTCGCAGAAGATTGAAGCGGATAGCGGGAAGAGCTCCTAAAAAGAGTATTACGAAAGTAAAACAATTCTGAAAAACAATAAGCATCAAAGGTTCACAACTGCTGCCGCTGCTTATTAATAAAAAACAAGCCAGTCCCAAAAGGACTGTTCCTTAAACCCGCGGATGAGCCAGTAACACAATGCGCAGAAGATTCCTTCGCCAGTACGCTCACGCTCGGGAACAGCGCATAGCGGGAACAGCTCTAGAAAGTGACCATAAATTCATAAAAAAACGCAATCCCAATATATCCAGTGAGCCCTTGCCCCGTCTGCACAAATTGCCTATTTTTGCCCCATGAATTACGAAGACATCAAACGCCATTTTGAGACCAATCCTCCACCAAAGGAAGTGAAATGGACCGAATGGGCCTACATAAGCGACACCCAGGTTTTCCTTAAAAGCTGCTACACCACCATCCGAAACTACAACGGCCCTATGGACCGCTGCCCTGCATGGTGGCACCTGAGGGATTTTTATATTCTCCTGAAAAAAACGCAGCAGAGTGCGGCCCCATCAGAAATCCAGATTGGGGAGCCTTCACCGCAGCAGCATCCAGCTGGAGAAAATGCGCCCGGGGAAACTGCCGCTGCAGAAAACCGGGAACAGCTTGAAGCCGAAATCTAAAGCTGCTCCAACTGCTTTCATCTTACCTCATATCTTAACAAAACAGCCCCGCAGTTCAGATGCGGGGCTTTCTTTTATTTCATCGCGACTGTACCGGCAAGGTTCTCTGAATTTATAAAAGCCGCAATATACTGCTGCACCTCATTGCGCTTCTCGCTGTCCGTTTCAAAAGTATTGATATGGAACTGCTCGTCCAGGTCCAGAATATGGATAATCTCGGTATAGCCTTTTGAAATAAGGCTGCCTTTGAGCTTCAGAATCGTGTGCTGCTGGCGGGCATCCAAATCTTTTCTCACCTTTAGCTGTATAATTTTATCCATTGTAAAAGATTTGTTTTTTCAACTTACATTTCCAATCTCAAAATTACTATTTAATCCTTTATTGCCGAAGCTGCATTTGTTAAAATTGAATTCTTTAACAGCTGGAAAAATTTGAAGCCAAATAAATCTCCATCTGTAAAATGCATTGCCGATTTAATAGTGGTTAAAAGAATTTAAATCGATTGGAGCCGGGTGAAAACGGATCAAAGAATTCCAGTGCCCATAAAGCCATTTAAAATGGCATGAATTGATTTACTCCAGCTCAACGCATTGGAATTGAAATTTATCCAGAAAATCAATTATCTGCTTTGCAGCGACTTCCGTACTGGAAACCCTTAAAATATTATCGCAGTCTTCCAGATCAAAATTCCATTGCGAATTTGGAATAAAGCTGTTCAGATGCATTTTAAGAGCTTGAACTTCTTCACTGGTCTCTACAGTTGTTTTAAATACATAAATCATAACCTCCCGTTTTCCTTTTACAGTCCTTTCTTTCCTTCCAGCCAGTAGCCGTGGGATATGATCTTTGCTGAAGTCTGGCTTTTCAGCACTTTGCGGAAAATCTGAACCGATTTGGCATTCCCCGTTAAAATAAAATTGGCGCCATTCCAATGCTGGGTCTGCATAATCGGAAGGGACCTGATCCAATCTTCATTCTTAAACGATCCGTTTTTTGGAAATACGCTCAGCCGCATAAGCCAACGCAGCGGTGGGCCTGAACCCGGTTGAAAAACCGTGCATTAGCCGCAAAAAGAAAAAACCGAAAACAGATCCAAATACAGGATACAAAAAAGCGCAGATCAGACAGACTGCCGAACCGACAGCCATCATAGGGACGCGGCCGAGCATGTCGGCCAACTTGCCGCTGAAAGGCCTGGATATAGCGGCAGTCAGCGTAAACAGCGATACAATCAGCCCTTTGTATTCAGCTCCCCCTAAACTGCTCAAATAGGAAGGCAGTTCGGGTATAATCATCGTAAAACTTGAAGCAAAAAACAAGGAGCTCAGACAGAGCATGGCAAACTGATGCGAATAAATTGCTTTTTTTGTGGCGGGCATTAAAACTGTTTTACGGAAACTTTACAAAAGCCAATCAAGGCCTGCATATTAGATTCAGTTTCACGCAATAGGTTTAACGGCGCATTAACTTTTTTTTTAAACAATATGCAATGCCGGGCCCAATCGAGCTTCAAACCAGAGGCAGCTTAAACTTTTCTCGTGCATTACCCCTAAGAAAAAGTCAAATGCAGCAAACTGCCGCCAGCACATCATTGAAAAGCAGGCCAGCCGCCAGGCAGACCGCCTTGCCGGCATCGGTAAACAAATCGGTTATGGCAAGCTGTTTCGGGGTAACGCCGAAATGTTTTCTAAATGACGAAATAAAATGCGAGACGTTCTTATATCCAAGCAGGGCAGAAACTTCATTTACAGCACTCTCCTGCATCAGAAGCTTTCTGGCGTGCTCCATTCGCAGCTCAGTAATATAAGAATGCATGGTCTGGCGGTAAACTTCCTTAAAACCGCTTTTAAGTTTAAATTCGTTTAAAAGCACGGTTCTTGAAACCTGTTTAATGGTTGGATTCTTTTTGTAATTTTTTTCAAGAAATATTCTTGCATGCTCGATCTTAGTATAATCAGTGGCCTTCATTCCGGAAGGGACAACTTTTTCAAGTTTAAAAATATGCGAGATCAGAAAAAGCTCTTTAAGTTTCGATAAAAGATAATAATGCCCCAATGCGCCTTTATGGGCATTGTGGACTATCGAATTTAGTATCTCAACAATATTGTAGTTCATAGGAACCCTAAAACTCCCAAAATCCAAATACTTTCCGGCTTTGACCTGCTTATAGAAATGATCCTTCTTAATCCAGTTCTCATTCTCCAGAAGCCCCAAGTAAAACTTCCTGGAGAGAAATATTCTGGTGTAGTGAAGCGGCTCCTCTTCTGCGGACATTTCCATTTCCACGTCATGATCGCGGAGATAAGCGTATGACAGAGAACCGGGGGTGAGTTTCGTGTGTTCGTCGGCCCCCTTCTTCAGCACTTTGTAGCTGCCGCTTGCCAGCAGCGAAATATGGATGTAATCATCATTAATTTTAATGATATCCGTGCACTTATAAGCCAGTTCGTAATTGCATCTCAACAGACAGAATCCGTCGGTGTAATAGACAAAATACCTCCCGTCAAGAAAGTCGTAATTTACAATTTCTTCCTTTTTCTCATTTAAGTCAGGCGCTTCGGTATAATGGTCAAGAAGATTAATATGTAAAAATTCTTTATCAACTTCTTTTATCCTCACATTTATAAACATAATAAAGATTTAATGATTTATTCCCTGCAGAGATGGATTAGGTTCAAATGCCACTTTTTCCGAAAAGGAATGTTTGGCTAATTAATGCATTTTTTTTATAAAATGGACCTTAAGTGCGCCTGCGCTAATCCTGAAAGATAGCGCTGCAAAACCAAAAAACATGCGCTACCCCGCTAAAAAAAAGCACTTTAAGCGTCAGAAACACAATTTTAGGCGCTTAATTTAATCCAGTTTTTGGTATTTAAAATACCGATTTGGTTACGGCTATTGCACACTACCTAGATACTTTTGCAAAGTTATTTATAATAATTCTAATTAAAAATAATTTTTTTTTTTATCTATTTATAATCCATTTATGAACCAGCAATACTTTTTTATACTCCTATTTCTTTCGCTTTCATCCAGTGCATTTTCCCAGGAAAGGCATGCTTCTTTATACGGCCGCGTTTCTGCAAAAGAAGAAACGATTCCCGGTGCACATGTTCAAATCTCCGACTCCAATCTATTCACACAAACCGGCGCCGACGGAACCTATAGAATCGAACTGCAGCCCGGACATTATAAAATACTCTTTACGGCTGCCGGCTTTAAAAGCCAAACCGTTGAAGTTGATTTAAAAGATAATACGCCAAGAGAACTAAATATAAAACTGGCTCCAAGCAGCCCTATAGACCTTAAGGAAGTTTCCGTTAGAAGCAAATCGGCAATTGAACAGGTCAAGGAATCCCCTTTTAACGTAGTGGCACTGGATGCGAAATCAAAATACAACACTACCCTGGATTTGGGCCATCTGCTGGCTAAAGCCTCGGGCGTCAAAATCCGTGAATCGGGAGGTGTCGGAGGGGATATGAACATTACCTTAAACGGCTTTACCGGCCGCAATGTGAAAATTTTCATGGACGGCGTGCCCATGCAGGGAAACAGCTCTTCCTTCCAGCTGAATAATATTCCGGTTTCGCTCGCTGAGCGCATTGAAGTCTACAAAGGGGTGGTTCCTGTGGAATTTGGAGGCGATGCTATAGGCGGGGCAATCAACATTGTGACCAACCGCTCCACCAATACTTTTTTGGACGCGTCATATTCTTACGGTTCATTTAATACCCACAGATCAAACATTATTGTAGGCCATACCACTCCAAAAGGCTTCTCCTTCCAGCTTAATGCCTACCAAACGTACTCCGATAACGATTATAAGATCAAAAGCAGACTTATTACCAATGGACAATATTCGAGGGAAACCTATGAGTTCAGGCGTTTCCATGCCGCTTACCATAATGAGACCGTTGTCGCTAAGGCAGGAGTGGTGAACAAATCGTGGGCGGACCGCTTTTTTATAGGGGCAGCAATAAGCCAGGACCATCAGGAAGTGCAGAACGCGCCGGCCAACATTGAATTCGTATACGGCGAAGTGGAAACCAGCAGAAAAGGCTTCCAGCCAAACCTGGAATACTACAAAAGGGATCTTTTCTTTAAAGGGCTGACTGCAAGAGTATCTGCCAACTACAATATAAACAGCAATAAAAGCATTGACACCTCCAGCTATAAATACAACTGGCTTGGCGAAAAAGCGATGGCGGTCAGCAAAGGAGAGCGCGGCACCTCCGCTTTATCGGAGTACGATAACGAGAACTATTCTGCAATGGCCAATATCAGCTACGAGATCAGCCCCTCGCACTCTTTCACGATCAACGATGTCCAGACCGGTTCTAAACGCTATTCCACTTCCACGGCGCCTTTGGAGCTTGTCACAGAATTTGAGAAGCTGCGCCGTTTAAGCTATAAGAATGTCCTGGGCGTTTCCTACCGCTTCCGCCAGCTCAATAAATGGAATGTCAACGTCTTTGCCAAAAACTATTTCCAAAAAGTTATCGGACCTTACAATGCCGCCGATGAAGCGCATCCGGAATGGCAGGAACGCGATGAGAGCTACAATACGACGGGCTACGGAATCGCTTCGACCTATTTTTGGAAATACTTCCAATTCAAGGCATCTATGGAACGCGCGTACAGGCTGCCATCCGATAATGAACTTTTTGGAGACGAGAATGCAGAAGTCGGAAACTCATCTCTTGTTGCCGAAAACTCAATGAACTACAATTTGGGATTTACCATCAATAAGGAGTTCCAAAATACGGATGCCCTTTATGTTGATGCAAACGGATATTTCAGGGATACGGACGATTTCATTAAAAGGGAAATTCTGGTGAGAACCGGAACGCTGACCTCTGTCAATTTTGGAAGCACGCGCAATCTGGGCGTGGATCTGGAAGCCAGATATTACTTCAGGAATATAGCGATGATCGGCGGAACATTCACCGCAATGCATCTTTATGACAATGAAAAATTCAGAGGTTCTGAAGGCACTGTATTGAACAGCCACTATAAAGACCGCATGCCCAATATACCTTATCAGTTCGGCAATCTTGATGCTGCATACTACATCCACAATATTGGAAAAAAAGAGTCTGGGAATGTACTTAATCTTGAATACAGCCTGAATTACGTGGACCAGTTTTATCTGAACTGGGAAAGCCTGGGCGGCACCGACAAATATGAACTTCCAACCCAGCTGTCTCATGATTTCAGCGCAACCTACAGCATGAAACGCGGCAAATATAATTTTTCACTTGAGGTAAAAAATATAACCGACGAGGAATTGGCCGACAACTTTGGGATGATGAAACCCGGCCGCGCATTTTACGGCAAAATCAGAATCTATCTGATGCATCGCGGAAGACACCACAGAAGAGAACAGAATAATAATTAAAATTTTTAACACTAAATAACTATGAATCGATTACTAAAAAACAAATCACTGCTAGCAGCTTTTGCCATGCTGGCTCTTGCGTCCTGTTCAAACGACAATAACAGCGGAGACACCGATCCGGTAGACAGTACTGCAAAAGACAAATACTTTCTGGCAGGAACATCATCAGACGGAACCACCACCTTTACCTACACCATGGCGGTAAATGACCTGGCGAAAGACACTCTGATCAGCACCAACTATCCGGGCACGATTGAAAATATCGGCAGCTACACCCAATGGGGCTACAGCGGCACCAAAGCGCTTTTTGCCATCAGCTACCAGCAGGGCAATCCTGCGCCGGGTTCTGTTTTCCAATTGAGCTCAAGCGGCGCATTGAAGAAAATTGATGATTTTGTGCTTGACAAAGGTTTCAACAGCATCGGAAGTTTCAGCAATTATCTGGTGGCTGCCGCCAACGGCGAAACCCTTACAGGGGCAAATGACGGAAAAAAAGGGTCTGTCTTCTATTCTTTTGATTTGAACAACAACAATGCAATCACCCAGTACGGCACTTTAACGGAAGGCTTTGTCGGAGGAGATCAGATTGGAAGTTTTGTCGGTATTGCCGATGCAGGAAACAATACTTTTTTCACGGCTGTTAATCTAGCGGTGGGGCCAAGCGCAAGACCTGTAAATCCAGACAGCATCTACGTTGCCAAAATGGATGCCCAGGCAAAACTGGTGCGCCTTTACAAAGATGACCGTTTGAGCGCTTCCGGAGGACAGTTCCGCTCTGCACGCTACGGTCAGATCGCAAATGACTCTGACGGCAACACTTATGTTTTCTCGACAGGCTATGGCGCAACGACTAAAAAAAGCGGCGCTTTGCTGATCAGAAAAGATGCTGCTGCATTTGATGACTCTTACTATTTCAACATCGAAGAAGCGTCTGGAGGCTATAAACTGCGTAAAGTATGGAACATTACATCTGACTATTTCCTTTTGGAGATGTATAATACTGCCGGAGTTGTTACTTCTACAGTTGCCGCAACGCAGTATGCCGTTGTCCGCATGAGCACCAAAGATTTCAAATGGGTAAGAGAAGGATTCCCGGCTGTCTCAGAACTTACAAGTACAGGCTGGCCGTTTACGGCAGACGGAAAAGCTTATATTTCTGCTGTCACTCCAAACACAAATCCAACGGTTTATGTAATTGACCCTCTAACGGCAACAGCTAAAAAAGGCATCTCCATTTCCGGCGTTTCGGCAATTCCTGGTATGGGCAAGCTGAGCCCTCAAAGCGATATTAACTAGTGCGCAGCGAAAAAGCTAATACCGGCTAAAGACGACAGCCAATATCCAAAAATTAAATTAAAAACAAGACAGCAGCCCTGAAGAAATGCCCGATAAGCGATCTGAAGGGCTGTTGCGAAAGAAATAACCTAATGAAAAAAATATTTTTCTTAGCCGCTGCAATAGCTTCAATTGCCTTTGCAAACGCGCAAAAATCAAAAATAAAGATTCTTGATAGAGAATTCTGGAAAGCAAGCCCCGATTTAACGGCTGTTAAGGCGGAGCTGAACGGCTATAATTTTGCAGATGCCAAAAATGGAGATGACCCTTTAAGTCTGGCAATCGGAAATGATGCTTCAATAGAAGTGGTCAAATATCTGGCAGATCAGCCTGGAATTGATTTCCAGAGGAATATCCGCGAAGGCAGAACTTACCTGCATGCAGCAGCCGCAAAACCAAACGCAGAGGCAGTAGACTATCTGCTGCAGAAAGGTGCAGACATGAACTTTTTATGCCATCACGATCAGACTGCCCTAACCTTTGCCGGTTTCAGCGGAACTGTAAACCTTGCGGTAATCAAAGCTTTTGAGAAACACGGACTGGATCTAAAAAAGACGTATCCGGCTAAAAACGATGCCAATATCCTTTTATTGGCAGTGGGTGCAGATGCCAATTTCGAAATCACTGATTATTTGATGTCTAAAGGCATTTCCATTCAATCCGTAGACAGCAAGGGAAACAATGCTTTTGATTATGCGGTTAAATACGGAAATGTCAGTGTTCTGAAAAAACTGGTTGAAAAAGGGGTCAAATATTCGGATCAG
The DNA here is from genome assembly GCF_014207905.1 of Flavobacterium notoginsengisoli. GTDB lineage: Bacteria > Bacteroidota > Bacteroidia > Flavobacteriales > Flavobacteriaceae > Flavobacterium > Flavobacterium notoginsengisoli_A. The sequence continues at coordinate 33,228 of NZ_JACHLB010000003.1, forward strand.
GATTTGCTCTTTGCCGCTCAGGGCGCTTTCCGCAAGGCCAATAAAATCGATGTTTTCAAATACCTGGTGGAGGACCTGAAAATTAAGCCAGATGTAACAAGCGCGTCGGGTGAAAATGTGCTGCACTACATTGCGGCAAAAAACAATCAGGATGATATAATTGCCTATTTCATCAGTAAAGGTGTAAATATCAATCAGGAAAATAAAGAAGGAAATACCCCTTTTATGAATGCTGCCGGCGGTAAAAGTTTTGAAATAGTCGGACTTATGCTTCCTAAAGTAAAAAACATAAACGCTGTAAATACAAAAGGGGAATCTGCCTTAACCAATGCTGTAAAAAGCGGCTCTCCAAAATCAGTTGACCTACTTCTGAGCAAAGGAGCGGACGCAAAAATCAAAGACAAGCAGGGAAATGATCTGGCTTATCACCTGGTGGAATCCTATCGTCCTGCCCGCGGTGGTTTTGGAGGCGGGAATGCCGAAGAAAACAAAAAGCAGGATGACTTCGGAGACAAGATAAAATCGCTTCAGAAAAGCGGCTTAAATTTTAATGCTCCCCAAAAAGACGGCGGCACCTTATACCATGTGGCCATAGCCAAAAATGATGTGGAACTGTTCAAAAAACTATCTCCATTAAAAATTGACGTAAATGCCAAAAATAAAGAAGGTTTGACCGTGCTGCACCGCGCCGCTATGGTTTCGAGAAATGACGAAATCTTAAAATATCTCATTTCAATAGGGGCAAAAAAAGAGATCACCTCTGAGTTTAATGAAACGGCGTACACTCTGGCAAAGGAAAATGACCTGCTGACCAAAAACAATATCGGAATTGATTTTTTAAAATAATACCATGAGACAATTATTTCAAAACTGTTTCTTTGCAATGCTGTGCCTGATCTGTTCGGGCGCGGCGGCGCAAAGCACAAAATTCAAGTGCATGCTGCAGATGTCCAACTATATGGGCGAAGGCGCCTACATTGCTGTTTCTCTTGTCAACGCGGAGGGGCAATATGAAAAAACACTTTATGTGATGGGTGAAGATAAAAAATGGCACAAATCATTAAAAGAATGGAATAAATTTCACGCCGCCCACAAATCAGACGACATAAGCGCGAAAACAGGCGCCTCTGTAACAGGAGGAGACCGCAGTACAGCAACAATTGAAATCGAAAACTCTAAAATAAACAAAGGATACAAACTGCGTTTTGAATCTGCTGTGGAAGACCAGAAATATTACGTAAATGATCTTGAAATTCCGCTTACAAGTGCCGGAATCACAGAAAAAAATGAAGGGAAAGGCTACATCAAATATGTTAGATTGATTAAAATATGATCCTCTTTCAGAAGTCATAAAACAGCTGTTTCTATAAACTCTGGCTGCCTTATTTTTGGATTCCAAGCCAATTCAGGGCAGCCATTGTTTACCCAAAAAAGCGCAAAGCCAATTTAATAAATCCGATATCCTTTGGCAGCACTTTCCACAAATATACATTTAAAGAAAAGCAATCGATGAACACCAAACTGCAGCAGCTGCGCATCCAAAAACAGATACTGCAGGAAGATATGGCAGATCTTCTGGGCGTCAAACAGTCCACCTACAGCCGAAAGGAAAGAGGGCAGATATATATAATGATGCGCGAATGGGAGCTAATGGCCCGCCTGATGGATGTTGAAATAGAGGATATATACCAGGATAACGATCATTCATTTATCTCAGGCAGAATTAAAAACAGTTTTCTCAGCATACCGGAAATGGTCCTTGAGGACCTTGAATATCTGAAGAAAGAAAATAGCAGATTAAAAAAAATAATAAACCAGCTCCGCAGAGAAAAAAGAAAAAGCAGTGAAGATTGAAATTCAATAATACTGCCGGACAGCTGTTTTTATTTCAGACAGCTTTAAAAATATTGAAATGTTGCGACTTGGCGGGACAATTACTTTTGCAAACTTAAAAAATTCTCATCGGACCCTGCAAAGCTCATGCATTAAACCGCTTTTAAATTTTAACTTAATTGGTGCACAAGGTTCTACCCAAATAAATAAAAAGCAGGAATTTCAACAATCCCCGCTTTAAACAACTAAATTAAAATCAACATGAACCTATCTAATAATTTCTAATAATTTTAGTGGAAAAGGTATCATTACTGCCTGCCGGCGGTGACGCAAAACCTTTTGTGTATATAGTATATATCCTTCCCGGTCTCAATTCAACGTCCATATCCTTATAAAGGGATTCTCCAGTGTCTGATTTTGTGAAACTAAAATTATAAAAGCCGCTCGAAACCTCTACAAAGCCAGTGCTTTCCTTAAATGATAATCCTTCAGCAAAGCCTCTAGTTTCACTTTTTACATTGACATCTCCCGAGTCAGGCGACAGATTTATAAATCGTACCACGGCATTGTTCAGTGCGGGATACCTCAGCAGATCAGAGTAGCTGACCAGTTCAATATTATCAAAAGTATTTACGGCAAAAACGCTGAAGTGATCTCCTGCCCTTAAATTGATTTCAGTTTGGGCCAAGACATCTCCTTGATTATTTTTTACAGTAAAAATTCTATTACCTGTATAAAAATTATAATAGCCAAAGGTATTTGTATAATCTAAAGGCGAAGAATTTATTTGATTTTCATCCGAAAAAAAATCCAGCCCTCCGGAGTTAGGACTTGCATTGGTAATAGTTCCATATGCAGTATCAGGATAATTGTAATAGTAATATTCATCAGATTCGCAGGAGATGAAACTGAAAGCAGCTAAAGCAGACAGCAGGGATTTAAAAAAAATATTTTTCATGATTCAATTTTTATAAAAGGTTAAACAAAAATATTACGGAATAACAACAATAGGGGCTACAACCGGTGCAGGTCTGGTAACTATCACTCTGGCAGGCACTACCCTTACGACTTTTGGCCTGACCACAACGGGCTGGACAGCTGGCTCCGGAGCAACCACTACGGTTCTCCTGACTACACAAGATGTAAAAAAAAGCATCAATAGACTTAATAACATCAATTTTTCTAAATCTTTAAACTTCATAATTTATATAATTTATTTTCAGGCAAATCTATTGATTAGCTTAATCTGAGAAGGGTAAAACTTTTGCGAAACGGGCAAATTTCCATTTAAGACAGGCACTTCCGTGTCAGGGAAATAGGTAATTAATTACCTTCACCCCCTAAAGAAATCTTGTGATTAGAAAAGATTGTAGGAGATGCCAATCTGCCCTGTAAATCCTCTGCTTTTTATTTCCTGCAAAGGCTTTTCTTTTTTATTCAGAGCAATTGTAAAGATGCTCCAGGAACCATCTGAACTCTCATCGTAGATCTCATATCGCTGGATCAGCCCCACACCGCCTGCAAGATTAAGCTGCCAGGATTTGGAAAATTTATATTCGAACTTGGCAAGGGCAGCACAGTCGGTAATTTTTATAAAATTATTTTCAGCTTCATTTTCAGTTAATCTGTAACTGCTGTTTTCCAGCGCCAATTCAATCCCTGCACTTATTTTAGCGCTGAATTGGTAAAGGAGTTTTTCTTTTATTGGAAGGCGTCCTGTCAATCTCCATTTTTCGCCTATTTTCCAGTCAATGTTCATAAATGGGACTATCTGGTTCCCAAAAAACTGCCTGGCATAAAAGAAACCGAAACCCGTTTTAAATTCCTCACTGTACTTTATGTCATAATTGATTCCAAATCCATATTGAAAATCCCGGCTGTGGGCTTTTTTAAAATCAGAAAACAGTCCAAATCTTGCTATTAAGGCAATGCTATTCTTATCCGATATTTTCCTGTTATAAAGCAGCAGCAGCGATGCACCCTGCAGAGGGCCTGAATAGTATTCCGGAAAACTGCTCAAAGTGACATGCCTGTAATCGACCGACGCCATAAAAATATTACCGTCATTATAATACAGGGGAACGCGGAATTTTGCATTAAGCATACCGCTTTGCGATGTGGTGTCGTTGTATTTCAGCTTTGCAGTGCTGTAGTTTATATCTATCAGCTCTTTATCCTGGGCAATACAATTCCCTGCCGCTGTTATCAGCAGCAGAAATACTATTTTTTTCAGCATGTTTTTACAAGGAGATTATTTTACCGTCCTGCATTTCAATGATTCGATCGCTTTTTGCTGCAAAATCATTATCATGAGTAACCGTTATTATTGTTTTTTTATGTTCGATGGCAAGTTCTTTGAAAATATCAAATACGACAGCTGTATTTTTGCTGTCAAGGTTTCCTGTAGGCTCATCCCCCATTATGATGGACGGCTCATTAATAAGAGCCCTTGCAATTGCAACGCGCTGCTGCTGTCCGCCAGATACTTTCGAAGCTGATTTTAATGCCTGATGATCCATACCGAGCATTTTCAGCTTTTCATAGGCATTGTATTCTATTTCCTCTTTGGACAATATGCCCAAACGCAACGCTGGAATCATTACGTTTCTAAGGCAGCTGAAATCAGGCAGCAGGTAATGGAACTGAAATACAAACCCAAGGTTTTCGTTGCGGAATGCCGCCAGACTATTTTGATTCCTGCCGGTAATTTTCTCCCCATTCAAATCTAGAGTCCCTTCATAATCCGTATCCATAGTAGAAAGAATATATAAAAGAGTCGATTTTCCGCTTCCAGATTTACCGATGATCGATACGAACTCTCCTCTATGAATTTCAAAACTTACCTCTTTGAGCACTTTGAATTTATCAGGCTCGGTAAAGTATTTGCTGATATTTTCAGCTCTTAATGCAATATTCATTTGATTGTGCTTATTTTATCCTCTAATAATTAAAACTGGATCCACTTTTGAAGCTTTAACAGCCGGAATGTAACCTGCAAAAAAAGCAGTCACCATGCCAAAAAGGGCGCCTTGTATATAATGCTTGGAAAGAAATGTTATCGGCAGATAATCCACATTGCCCAGACCGATATACATTTTTGAAACAAGACAGCAGATAACCCATCCGAACAGAAGCCCCGCAATGGAGCCGATTACCCCGATAATAAGAGCCTGTCTGATAAAAATGTTTATTACGTCTCTGCCTTGAAATCCCGTAGCCTTTAAAATTGCAATTTCTTTTATCTTTTCATAAATCACCATGTTCAGTATATTATATATCCCAAAACCCGCCACAACCAGTATGGTGATCACCATTGCATTTGCTATCATATCCCTTATCTTCTTACCGGCCAGAGACTGTTCATTGCTGCTCTGCCAGGATTCTGCAGTGTATCCGGTCTGGTATTGAATATTTTCAGCTGTTTGGGGTGCGCTGTAATAATCTTTAATATTTATGTAAATATCTGTGATATAGCTTCTGTCTTTCTGTAGCAGCTGCTGCACATTTGCAGGACTTGTATAGGATTTGGTATCATCAATATTTTTAATGGTGGTTTTAAAAATCCCCACCACTTCAAGGGTCTTTGTCATTTTAGGAGTTGTCACGCTGATGTAGTCCCCTTTATTGAGATTGAGTTTATCTGCCAGACCCGCACCTACTATAATGCCGTTTGGGTTGTTGACAAGGTCCTTTACCGAACCCGCTTTCATGGTCGAGGTAATGTCAAACATTTTATCCTGTTCCAGAATATTGACGCCAAATAAATTGCCGTTTTCCTGAACATTGCCGCTGCTGTACAATATTTCACAATCGACCTGTTTGCTGATAGCTGTAATTTCCTTTCTTTTCTTCAGCTTTAAAAGCAGCTCATCCGGATTTGTAATTTTATTGTCGTCAGCCACCATCTGCGGATTGCCAATAAGGTTAATGGTTTTATCTCCCGCAAATCTGTCGAGCATTTCATTTGTATTAAGCTCGTTATCATTATAAAGCCTGATATGGGGAGTTGTACTGAGCATTACCTCTTCTGACCACTGATTGGTTCCGGTAATTAGTGAATTCATAAAAATGAACATGCTGATGCCAAACGTCACTCCAAGGGCGGCAACTACAGTCTGTTTGAGCCTGCCGAAAATATAAGCAAAAGCAATTTCGGTATTGATTCCCAATTTCATCTTAGTAGGTTTTAATAATTTCATCACCTTTTTTTACTCCTCCTAGGACTTCCACCCACTCTGAAGCAATTATTCCGGTCTGAACCTTAAGGGTGTCTTTTTTCTTTTCTCTTTTAAGAATCACTTTACCATCCGGACTGAGACTGCTTCTGGGAATAAGCAGGGCTTTATCTTTCTTTCCTACAATTATATTGGCCTGAAGTAAAGTGCCGTTTATGGCTTTCTGCTGGTTCTCTTCAAATACCGCTTCGGCCTTGTAGGATTGCGTAGCCTGCTCGAATGCAGGATAAATTTTAGAGATAAAGCCATTATATGTTTTGTTTTTCTCAGTATTAAGCTCTACAAGCACTATCTGGTGAAGTTTGACCTTGGCGATGCTCTGCTCATCGATATCCAGCATAATCTTCAAAGAATTTGCATGGCCCAGAACAGCCAGTGCCTCTCCTTTTTTAACTAAATCGCCTTTTCTTTTCAACAGCGAATAAATTTTATAATTACCTGGTGATTTTATGCTGAAATAGTCAGTATTTGCCCTGGCGGTAAGCTGCTGGCTTCTGCTGTCAATTAAAGAATGCTTTAGTTCAAGTTTGGTATTTGCAATCTTCTGCTCTATACCTTCCACTTCATTAATAGAATTATTAAAATGCAGTTCCGCATCATCGAGTTCTACTTTTGCGATAGACCGGGTAATATAAAGGCGCTGCATTCTTTCTAATTTTTCCTGGCTGTTCAGCATTTTTGCCCGTGCTGAAGCAAGCTGCGCCACCAGTTCCTGTAATACCGATGAGTCGGATGAAGCCTGCTTTCTTGTAATTTTAAGATTATCCTCCGCTGCCCTCTCCAAAATTACTGCATTGGTGTTGTCCTGTTTAAATATTTCCTGATTTTCTGCAACTGTATCGCCTTCCTCCACCAGTACATCGGTAATGTAGCCATCGTTAAGAGCAGTAAGGGTAAACTGATCCTCGGCCTCAAGATGTCCGGGAGCAAATACAGCTTCTGTTATAGGGGCTGTAATAGGCTCAACCGTTTCTTGGTTTTTCTTATTGCAGGACGCAAAAAGAACTGCTAAAATTAAAATTCTTCTCATTTCATTAAATCCGTTTGGTTTATTTTTAATCGATATTGCTGTATGAAATACTCACTCATACTTTGTAAAAATTCATTCTGGCTGATGATCATATCGGAATAAAACTCCAATCTCTGATCCAGAGCCATCAGTCCTTCTGCATATTGCTGGGCAGCATGCTGATCGTTGGACTGATACTTTTCAAGGATGCTTTCAGAGTGATTAAAGGCAGTTAGAGCCGTATCGTAGGACAGCAGAAGATTTCTGTTGCCGATACTCTCTTCAAGAACAGCATTATCATATTGTTCCTGCCTGTTCTCCAAATCCAATTTCGCTTTTTGTATTTGAAAACGCCTTGTGTTCCCTGTAAAAACTGGCACCGATAAACGCACGCCGAAATATTGCTGAGGAAATGTGTTTGTGTTATCAAAATTTGCAAATTGGTCTCCCGAAGTCAATGAATTGTACTGATAGAAAGCTGAAAGTGATGGTGCAAATGCCGCTTTTTTAGACTGCAGTTCGTTTGTAGAGGCGAGCACTGCGACACTTAGCAGCTTCACGTTAGGATCTGGCGCGAAGGAATCGCCTGAAATAAATGACATATCTTCCCTGTAGTTGTCCGAAATCGTAATGCTCTGCGTGCAGTTTAAAAGCAGCTGCAGACTGTTGATCTGATGAATCTTATTCTGACGTGCCGTATTCAAGCTTTTTTCGGCTTTTTCCTTATTAATTGACGCAGTGTTCAGAACCATTTCGCTGATAAGGCCGTTATTGAATTTGTCCAATGAAATCAGATATATTTCCGTAATTGCTTTGAGGTTGTGATCCGAAAGCTCTTCTGCCTGGCTTAACAGTATATAGGAAAAGTAATTATCCGCCAGCTGCTCATAGAGCTGTTTTTTTTGTTTTAGCTATATTAATGCCTGCCATTTCTTTTTCCAGTTTTGCGGCTTTAACGGAAAACCAGTCCTGAGTATTGATAATATCCATTTCTGCGGCAATACTGGCATTATAATTATAACGTCTTCCAAAAGCCGCTTCTATGTAGGTATCCGGTGGTGCGGCTGCATTTAATAAATTTGCGGGAATCAGAGTAGACTGTAATTGGATGTTATCCACATAATTCCCGTTCAGGCTCACAGTAGGCAGCATTGAACCATAAGCCTGTTTAATGTCAGCCGCGGCAATTTTCTCATTTATTCGAGCGGTTTTAATTTGAATGTTATGTATATCTGCATATTCCCAGATCTGCTGCAGCGAACTGAAATGAAGCTGGGCCTGCATGCAGTTTGTAAGACTGAATAAAAAGAGCAGCAGATGATATTTTTTGAGTAATTCCATTTTATTGTTTTTACTATGACTGTTTATAAGAAAAATTTGGTTTGATTCTTACTTTACCCTCTTCCAGGTCTGGGTTCTGCTTATAAACCCTACCTTGCCCGAAATTTCAATCGTGTTATCATCTTTTATGGCAACCTGGCAGTCCAATTCCCTGCCCTTGCGCACCATAATAAGCTTTCCCTCAGCATAAGAACTGCCAGTCCACCTCAAATTCTTAATCTGCTCCTTGCCAATTAGGCTTTTTTCGGCAGATGCTGAAATAACCGCTGAATATTTGTCCTCTTTTTTAACAAATTCAATTGTGCGGTCACCATTCTGGCTGGTCCATTTACCTAAGATAAAATCTGAATTGTATCCTTTTTGCTGTGCAGCTGCATGTGAAGTGCCAAAAAAGAAAACTGACACAATCAAAACGATTCTCACTAATGAGATTTTAGAAATAATTTTCATTTTTAATGTTTTTAAATTTCCCGCAAAATTGAACCATTATGTGATCTGTAAAAAACGATTTTGTTTCAAAGCAGGCAAAAACACTGCGGAAGCGGGCAATTTGTTATGGACAGAAGAAATGGCAGTAATATAATATGCCGCATTGACAAAATGAGCTGTAATAAAGATAGTCCAGGTAATTTAGACCTTCCATGACAAGGCACAGCGAAGCTGCAGCTATTAAAGCTGAAAAGATGGTTTGTAAATTCTTTATAGATGTTTTCATGAGGACAAAATAAAGTCTCATTAAAACAGCATTTACAAAAAAAAGTTTAAAACGGGCAAATTTAGCAGTAAAGCGGGCTTAGCTTTTAAATCGTCAGTTCCCTTCGAGCCAATGCAGAAAATCACTTGCCTTTGCTTTACTTACTATTATGGTTTCGGGAATTGAAACACAAAGCTTTAACAGAAGCTTGCGGGCAAAATATCTCTCTGCATTTACAATTGCAGCCCTATTGATCAGAAACTGCCTGTTTGCCCTGTAGAATACCTGCGGATCCAAAAAATTTTCTATTTCGTCCATAGACGATGAAATAAAATACTTCTGATTTGAAAGTGTGGTAATTGTTACACCGGATTTATCAAGGTAGTAAAAAGCAATCTCCCTTACCTGGATCGGAATAATTTTTTCCTTTTGATTTACCAGCAGGGCCGTTTTGTAATTTTTTATCTGCCTATAAAAATCAGATATTTTCGTTTGCGCTGTTCCATCTTTCGAATAAAGGGACTTAATGAGCTCAAACTTCTCCAATGCCTTTTCAACTTTTTGCCGGCTGATGGGTTTTAAAATGTAACTGATCCCATTGGTTTCAAAAGCATTCATCATATAATCGTCAAATGCTGTACAGAAAATTACTGGACTCTTAATTTCAGTTCTCTCAAAAATTTCAAAGCATAAGCCGTCCGCCAGCTGTATGTCGGAGAAGATAAGGTCGGGATGCTCATTTTTTGAAAACCATTCCACTGCCTGCTCAATTGAGTCCACCGTTCCCGCGACATTCAATGTATCATCTATAACATACAAAATCTTTGACAGTTCTCTTGCTGCTTTAGCTTCATCTTCAATAATCAGTATGTTTGTCATATAATTGGCAGTTTTACAGTGAAGGTACTGTTGTTTTTTTCTATTAGGACTTCTTTTCTGAAGAGCAGGTTATAGCGCTGTATGATATTAGTGATCCCAACACCTGCAGAGATCTGAATTGAAGATTTGGGCTGATAATTATTTTGCACCCTAAGAAAGCTGCCGTCCTGATTGTCGATGGATATAAACAGTTTTTTTGACGATGAAGCGATATTGTGCTTTACGGCATTTTCTATCAGCAGCTGAAGAGTAAGCGGTGGGATTTTGGACTGCAAAATATTCTTATCCACGTCAATAGATATCTCAATGGCATCCTCCAGTCTTGCTTTCAGTATATAAAAATAGGACTCTATAAATTTTAATTCCTGCTCCAAAGTCGCCGTATCCATTTCTTTATACTGCAGCACATAACGGTACACGTCAGCCAGTTCAGCAATATATTCTTTTACGGAATCTTCTGAAGTTAAAAAACTTAATGTATTTAATGTATTGAATAAAAAGTGGGGACTGAGCTGTTCTTTCAATGAAGACAAGGTTGCTTCGAGCTGCGCCTGCTTAAGATACTCTATTTCTATGCTGTCCTGCTGTTTCTGTAAAAGCAGATCTAAGTGGTAAATGATAAAATAAGAAAGGCCGCTTATTAAAAATCCCCGAACCAGGAGCAAAGCGCTTTTTTTATCAGGGCTCAAATCCTGAAATTGTATTGTCACTGTTCTGAAGTCAGGCAAGATCAGGTCATATAGCAAAATTGTCGATGCAACAGCTGCAACGGAGACCATACCAGATGCTATGCGATTCCCCATCAGCCTTTGATAGAATTTATTGTTCAATAGAAAATCATGGGCAATCCAGTTCAAAATGCAGAAAATAAAACCATAAACGCAGGAGACCAGAACTGCCGAATACTCGTACTGTTCCATTCGCAGTAACTTTTGGGAAATTCCAATAATGGCAATTCCTAAAGATATTCCTAAACCTAATTTCAAGTTTTGTACCGTCATAACCGCAAACTTACGATTAAATGTCCTTACATAGACATTTAAAACCCCTAAAGCGGGCAAATTTGGCTTTAAAACAGGCAGTCCAATTAAAAGCAAAAACAAGCATTTCTATGGTTTATATTTTTAAGCGCACCGCTTGAAGTTCATAAAAAAATCCTATTGCCCGCTTTAAAGCCAAATTTGCCCGCTTTGGACAAAAGCTTTTCTACTGACTCCAATCCCCAATTTAATTTGCATAAAATTTGGCGGCAAAACTTGGCTTAAAAAAGATGCAGTCTGTTTTTTTAAGCCGGCTTTTGAAATGCAGCCAACCTAACCCTCATAAAAATTATCAAAACCATTGCAAATGCAGAACTTTCCATTTAATTGCCTTCTTTTTAATTACAGTACATTCCTACATTTAATAAAAAGAAAATCATTTCCTGTTTTTTTTCTCATTTTTCTTATTTGCTCAACTTCAACGTTATATGCTCAAACCGTTATGCAGTATAATAATCCCAATACAGAATGCTACAGCGAAACCCTATTTGTAAAGAATGCTGAAAATCCAAGGGGAGTAATAGTGATTCCTCTCTCGGAAGATGGCATTGTGTCATTCTCCTTAAAAAATAGATTTGCATCCTCAGGCTTATTTGCTGACTACAATTTTTTATATGTGCGCGTGATTGTAAAGAAAACTCCTTTCCCTTTAAACTGTTACGAACAGATAATAAATGTAAATTCCTTTGTGCACCGCATTGAGAAATCTTCCTATTACATAATTAATGAACAAGAAAAAGATTCCCTGCAGCCTGCTTCAGATGCCGGTGCAAATACATCCAAAGCCAGAATGATTTATGTCCAAGGCAAAAATTTGGAAAATATAAAAGATGAAATTGAAAAAAAATCTGTAGGAAGAGCCTATCATATGCCGGTTGAATACACTACAAAAGAAAAAGACGCCATGAAAATGCAAAATTATAGCAAAAACTTTGATGTGGGGCTGCACTACACGCCATTTTTCATGCTTGGGCCAAAACTTGGCATTGACAAGGGAGCTATCGGTCTTCTGGGAGTTTCCGCAAGTAAAAATATCGGCAGTAAAACTGCTGTACTTGTGAATTTAAACTATTCCATAGCAAATAAAACCAAAACAATGGAAAAGCTTCAAAATGTCAGCAGGGACACCATCAATACTCATGCATTATTCGGAGCTGAAGTAACCTTTAGGAAATATTTTGACGATAAAAAACAGCTAAGGTATTATTCATCCGCAGGACTCGGTTTTTACTCACTGCTTAACGTTAAATTAAGAAGGAAACAGACGTCTGTGTCGAAAAAAAATAATGAAGACCAATACTTTACAATAGTCTATGATTTCGGTCTGCAGTACAGACTGTCCCCCGCCTTAAAGGTCAATGCGGCAATTCCGCTTAAATACTTTATAAACAACGGAGGTTCGGGAAGTCTGAATACTTTTGGATTTGGCGTTAACATGGGATTATCGTACACCTTAAATGCAGGGAGAATCAAAAAAGAATAAGCTTAAAATCATCGCTAAATGATGATGGGTGTGCTGTAATCCTCATACAAAAAACACAAGAGGAATTCATTGTCATTCCGCCAATTTACGTTTTATGGCAGCATAGTTGCGTATTGAATTTGGAAAAGAAAAAACTCAGCAGAATTTTGGACTGCTGAGTTTACTCAGAATAGCTGCATACCAGGTTTTGTCATCAAACTTTTCCTCTCGGGTCATCAATGTGCATTTTCGAAACATCGTAACGCACACCTTCCCTATCTACTATTCTAACATTTTTTACTACTGTACTTAAAGCGGTTAAAAATGTTTCTGAATTTTCATGGCGCTCGTAAGCTTCTTGATCTCTCCAGCCTTCTAAAAGATGGAACGTATTCTCATCAGTAAGATCCTGCGAAAAAGCATAATAAATACATCCCTCCAATTTATTGGCGGCGATCATTTCCGGAATTACGGCATCTTTAAAAATTTGTCTGTCTTCGGGGTGAACTCTATAGTAAGCACTTACCGTTATGGCAGTTGCCTGAGTCTTGTCATGACTGTTAGAAGTTCCCAATTTTATAATATTTTCCATTTCGTTTTATTTTAGATATTGAATTTCAAAGTCTTTATAATTATAAGTAAGTCACAAATTCTTCAATAGGCTTGCGCACTTTTTTATTTTTCAGGTTCCAGTCATTTTCATTATCCCGATAACCCACTGCTAAAAGCATGGAACTCTTCAAGCCTTGAGCGGGCAGATCAAGAAATTTATCCAGTTCCGCAGCATTAAATCCTTCCATCGGAGTGGTATCCAGACCTAACGAAGCTGCCGCAATTACTGCAAAACCCAAAGCTATATGGGCCTGCTTTGCCGCATGATGAAAATTCTCCTCAGCACTCTTATTGCTAAAAAACACTTTAGAAAAATTTCTTTGTCTCTCATAAGTGTCTGGTTCTGCGTTTCTCATTGCGGTTAAATGATCAAAAACATGGTCTATCCTCTGCTCTGTATACTGGTCCCAAACTGCAAAGACCAGCAAGTGTGATGACTCGGTAACCGGTGCCTGGTTCATTGCTATAGGCAGAATCTGTTTTTTGATTTCGGGGCTGGTAATTACAATAATTTTATACGGCTGCAGCCCTATTCCTGACGGAGCGAGATGCGCGGCTTCTAAAATCAAATCAATCTGCTCCTGCGGAACTATTTCTTCTGTCATTCTTTTGGCAGCGTATCTCCAGTTTAAAAGATCTATTATATTTTTCATTCTTGGATTTAGTGTTAAAATCAAAGCAGTAGAGAAATATACTGCTTGATAGATTTTTTATTAAAATATTCCCAATTGGCCCAAAAGTATTGTTCCGGCACTGTAACAGTGAAATGACTTTATTTTTCCGTTCTCGATTTTGAAAACATCACAACACGGCACTTCTATTTTTTTTCCAGTGGCCTGAATCGTTCCCGATGAAAATTGAAGCGGCCCTTTATGCGTTCCGTTCAGTGATAATTCCACTGCAACCGTATTTTCATCATCCAAAACGTAAAGTTCGTATAGTTCTCTATGCATATCAGGAAATGCTGCTGCATATACATCCACGGTTTTTCCAATATCCTCGCCAAAATATTTAGTTCCTGCTGAGATATCCCAAAAATAGCCGTCTTCTGCAAAAAGCGCTGTAAATGCTTTTGCATCCTGGCTTTCTGCCACTGCATACAGTTTACGGATTAATTTTTCGTTTTCTGAATTTGAGTTGATTATTGAAGCTTTCATAATTATTTTTTTTTTAGTTAAATTTTTAAATCTAATTGGAGAGTATTGCAGATCATCATTGAATAGCTGCAATTAAAATTGAACGATAATTCTAAGAGATTTATATTATTTTTTACTGTCTACAAAAACATAAAGTCTGCTGACTTTTCCGTTTTCAAAAACAAATAGATCCATTCCGGTAACGGCATCAGGCTTTTCTGCAGTTCCGTGCTGCCAGTAAAGTCTCGCCGTATTGTGATTGACATCGACTGCTTTGATATGCGTAAATTTAGAATTCACACTTTTCTTTTGAAGCCCCTCTACAAATCCGTTGATTTCTTTGTGTCCCACCGCAGTAAAATGACTGTCTACCATTTCGATATTGTCTGCATAGGCTTTTTTCATTAGTCCATCACGTTTTGCAGCCTCTTTTTCATTCCATATCGTCAGATGGAGTTCTACTAAAGATCTGATTTCAGATTCGGATAGTGTCTTTGAGTTTTGTTTATCATCGTAACTTTTGAATGTATCTTTTGGCGACCAAAGAATTTTTGCCGGTTTATTTTTTTCATACCCTTTTCCGTTTGGATAGGAAACCAATTCCATTTTAGAACCCCAAGGTGTTTCAAAATAAACCCAAGTTTCTCCGGCTGTATCGCCAGATGGCATTGTAAAAGGTTCTCCTAAAATTTTTACGCCTTTATTTTTTAAATATTGAACAGACGCATTAATATCCTTTACATAAAAGGCGATGTGAGATGCTCCGATATCATCTGTATTCGGATGCGTTTTGCTTCCTTTGTTCTCTGCATATTCAAACACTTCGATACTTGCACCATTTCCTGCATTGATCATTTTGATCGTAACAGCCCCAGTATTGGGATCAATATGGTTTAATTTTTTCCAATCGGCGTCAAGCGGAATTGGCCCTAATTGTGTTACAGGTGTAAATCCAAGTACATCGCTGAAAAATGGAATTGCTTTATTAAGATCAGGAACATTGATTCCGACATGATCGATTCCCACGATTCCTGCGCTGGTTTGTGCGGCTGTTTTTTCTGAAGCAGAAAATAGTATTAGTAAATTAAGCATTGCTGCTGCTGAAGTTTGTACTTTTTTATTTGATTTTTTATGAGTTGTTTTCATGATTATTTTTTTAATGATTTATAATTATTTAAATGTGTTTAAAGTGAAAATTAATCAGTGTAAGCTGCTACCCATTTTGCTTTAATATTAGCGCGGGCTTCGATGAATTCTTTATCAGTTCCCTGAGCAATGGCATCAAGCGGAAAACGAAGCGGTCTCTCCCCTTTTTTCATGTTTACCAATTCTAGAATACCGTCGGCAATAGTCTGCGGATTCATATCAAACTGCGCCATTTTTCCGAATAATGCAGTTCCTAATGCATTGAATTTTTCTGTTGCTGCCTCGCCGTATTCTTCAATGATTTCTGCCTTGTCTGCGTGAATACCCGCTTTCGATCCGTTATTCATTTCCGTCGGATAAACTCCCGGCTGGATGCTTACGTTTTCAATTCCGTAATCTGCCAGTTCATCCTGCAGTCCTTCTGTAAAACTTTCAACAACCAATTTTGAAGCGATGTATGGAACCATAAAAGGAAGGGTATGTCCGCTTGCTCCGGTTGTAATATTGATTACAAGTCCGTTTCTTTCTTTTCTCATCGAAGGAAGCACCGCCTGATACACACGAAGCACGCTGTAAACGTTTACATCGAACATTTTACGAATCTGATCAATAGAATATCCTTCAAGAAGACCGAAACCGCTTACTGCCGCATTATTGATTAGCACATCAATTTTTCCGTATTTAATTAAAACTTTTTCAATTGCTTTACTAACCGATGCATCATCTGTAACATCGATATCTACAACTTCAATGTTTTCTATTGCTCCTAATTCTTTTGCAGCTGCGGCATTTTTATCATTTGTATTTCGCATTCCCGCGATTACTGAATGGCCTGCATTTGCTAATGTTACTGCTGTTAATTTTCCAAAGCCTGTACTTGTTCCTGTAATGAAAATTGTTTTTGACATGATTTCTAATTTTTAAAGTTTGTAATATTTGTTTCTTTTGAACATTACAAAGTTGCGTCAAGTGCAAAACCTGCACATTGATTAGAAATAAGTAAAAACTTGATTTAGATCAAGAGTTTTAAAAGGCCATAAAAAAAGGAGCTGTATAAGCTCCTTGTATTGATTATTTTTTTGCCGTCTGTTTTCGGATTCGGCTTAAAGTTTCCGGTGTCATTCCTAAATAGGAAGCAATCATAGTTTGGGGAATGCGCGAAGCAAAACCCGGATATTTATTGACAAAGTTCAAATATTTTTCTTCTGCTGTTAAAGTAAGTGAGGCCTGAATTCTGTTTTGAGCTGCTATAAAGCTTCTTTGCAGAATAGCATTGACCATATTATTAAAGGCTGGAATTTCTCTGCAGAGCAATTCAAAATTTTCATGAGTAAAAAGAACAAGCTCAGTATCTTCGATGGCATCAATATTGAAACGTGACGGCTGCTGGGTCATTAAACTTTCACGGTCGCCTGTCCACCAGTTTTCAATGCTGAAGCTGTTTACATGTTCGCTTCCTTTGTCATCAACAGTATACGTTCGAACACAGCCTTGCGTGATAAAAGCGTCATACTTCCAAACATCTCCTTCCTGCAGCAGATATTGTCTTTTTCGAAGCTTTTTTATAATAGCAAATGACTGGATACGTTCTGATTCTGCTTGAGTCAGTTCAGTTTTTTCTTCTAGATACTTTTGGAATATGTCATACATAGATTGTAAAATTATGCAAATCGCTGCTGACTGGCAAATTTTCAAATCAACATCTCGAGACGTAATCGAAAGAGTACTCGTAATTTAAAATTCCATTACGGCGTGACTGCACTTTTTTCTGCTAGCAGCCTTTTAATGCGGTCTTCTTTCTCCGGATCATTCAGTTTTACTTCCACTCCATTTCCAGAATACTTTTTATATACTGTGCCATCTTTTGATTCTATAATTTCAAAAGAAAGCAGTTTTCCCGGAATGTAAGCTCCCAGCCAATTCGGATCTGGTTTTTGTCTCCAGGTAATCCAAACTAATTTTTCGCCATTCTGCATAACTGAACCGTTTGATTTTATCCTCTCAACTGCCTGCTGATTTCCATACAGTAAAGAAGTCGTATGCTTTTTATTATTTATTGATGAATTAAAGACCTTTAAATCTGAAACTTTATTCCTTAATGCTTCAGGAAGCGAAGCCTCATTATTCAAACCTCTTTCGCCTTTAAAATCAGAACACGAAGAAAGAAAAAGTAAAAAAAATACTGCTGTAAAATATAGTGTCGTTTTCATAACTATTGTAAAATTGGAAGTGTAAATACATGATCGTTTTTTTCCATAGGCTGATGACAGCGCATGCATTCGATTGTAAAATCGGCATTTTTACCATAAGGTTCTAATTGCAGTGTCTTAAATCGTGCAAATCCCCAGCCGTTTGTCGCTTCGTATTTCTTATGATCTTTAATCATAAACTCAACCTGCTTAAAAGCTCCCTGCGAAATATTTCCTTCTGCATCTTCAATTTCATCGTATGCCGCTTTGGCCAGAATCGCTCCATCGGGCCATGGACTGATCTGTTTTTTTTTAATGGCTTTGATCGCAATATCATTACCGTAAATAATGCGCATTGTTCCATTATCAACACGCTGCGTGGTGCTTACAACTGCCCAGTTTTTATAATCTGCAATATAAGCAATGCCATTAGGAGCTTTTGGAACTTCAGACTGAACTTCTGCTTTTTTGAAATGATCAGACTGCGCTTTCAGCGCATTTATTTTTGAAGTATCCTGCTGTATATTATTCACTCTCAGATTCCATATATAATCTTTCAATACTTTGATATCCTTCGGCGATAATTCAGCTTTTGGATGTGCGAGCGTATAACTGCCCAATGGCATGGCACCGAGCGTAACCTGGTTTACAGATTCCCATAATTTAGCTTTTTGATCAGCTGCAGACAATTGATCCCAATTGGAAAAATTGAGTCCGCTTCTGCCGTCTTTAATATGCTGCGCAACGAGCCAGGATGCAGGAGCTATTTTATCATACCAGGTGAGATTTGTTTCATTGGAATGGCAGTCATAACAGGAATTTTTTAAAATGCTCTGCACCTCGTGGGGCACTTTTAAATCTCCCGTAATGGGCGGATTTGTTATTTCTGGACGCAGGAACTGTAATCCGCAAAAAATAACAAGCAGAGCTGCAAAAAGAATTATGACTCTTTTTCTTTTATACATTTTTGGCTTTTCCATATAAATAGTTTTATTAGTTTTCTCTTTGTATTTCTTTAAGCTGAATCAGGTTTTCATCTTTAAAATTGATTTTTGAAATCCGATATTCTTACAACAGCTGTGAAAATTGATATTGCAAATTAAGCACGCAGAACACTCTGAAATCAAAAAAAATGGTCGAAAGGGAAAAAATGAACTTAAAGAGGAATAAATTAAAGCCTAATAAAAATGAACGCTTTTCTTTACTGATCTGTTTTCAGATTTTTTTTGAAATGCACACTATAAATTTATCATTTTTAAAAATTATTATTGACTAAATTTGATTCTTTAATTGATCCATTTTCCATGAAAAAAGACAAACTGTATCTTTTTACATTTTTATCCCTGCTTGTTGTCGTGTATATCTGCGGTTATTTCAGCATGAATTATTTAGTTGATTTGAGCACCAGGCAGTTTTTAAAAATACAGATCGAATCCAGCAAAAGGGAAGCAAAGGAAATGGCAAATCTCATTTCTTTTCAGGCACAACAGCATAATGATAAACAGCTCATTATCAATAACGTTCAGAAAAGCATTGAAAAGACCGACACACAGACGGGATTCATCTGCATGTTTGACCATACGGGAAAAGAAATCTGCCATCCCAATCCTGAAAAAATAGGCCGGATGACAGGACCGGACGAGTCTTTTATTTCCAGCATCCATAACAGCAGCGAAGCTGGCCCTGAAGATTTTTACTCCTATCTAAAAAATAAAACAGAAGGCGGCGGTCTGCGAAATTTTAATGATCCTGAGCGTGAATCGGAAATCATCTATCTGCATCCTGTTAAAAATACAGACTGGATTGTAGCCTCGCATGCAAATATTAAAAACATTAACAAACAGGCTGGGGATTTAAAATTTTACTTCATTTTGGTGTATCTCTCAACGGGCCTTTTAATTGTCATTCTTTCGTTTTTTATGGTCCGCCTTTTTGGAAGCCGCTATGAAAGAAAACTGGAGCAGAAAAATGAAACGCTTTTTAATGAAGTTCTAAACTTATCAAAACTCAATTCCGATCTTGCCGGCTACAAAACAAAAATAAATGCATTCGAAAAGATAGAGAGTGCAGATGTTTCGGCATCAAGTAAAAAAAGAATTCTGACTTATTTGAAAAATGAAATTGTTTCTCTTGAAATTGAAAACATTGCTTATATCTATATGGAAAATACCATTACTTATGTTAAAGATATAAACTCAAAAGTATCCACCAGCAGCAGCAGTTTAGAAGAAATCTATAATGAACTTGACAGCAACGTTTTCTTTAGAGCCAACAGACAATTTATTGTTTCTATAAAATCCATTGATAAAATACTTAAATATGGAAACAATCAGTTGAAGATTGAAGTGATTCCGAAATCCGATGCTGCTATTATAATCAGTAAAAACAAGGCTGCCGAATTTAAAGCCTGGTTAAACAGACAGTAAGTTCTATCCATTCAAAGGAAGACAGATAGTTTGGCGAGAGAAAAAGTTGGTTCGCAAAATGACTGACAGTCGGCACGCCGGCCTCATCTGACTTCTCTTCATAAAAATATGATTTTTATAATTTCTCAAAACGCTCGATTACATCTTTACTGCTTTTACCTCTCTAAGAAATTGTCTTCTATAAAATTGTTCACTAAAGCTTAACAGCAAATCGAAATTTGACTGTAAGATTGATAATGTTTGATCGTCGAGATTCTGGCTGCACTCTTTTTCAATATTATTCAGGCAACTAATTAATTTGCGTTTCTCGCTCTCTGAAATAAAGAATGCCTCATTGCAAAAATATTTTTTCAATTATCTAATGTTCTTTACTTAAACCTTCGTTGTTTTAATCAGTCTTAATATTAAATTTTCCTCTCATGATTAAACATATTTTCGCATTCCTTTTCATCACATCTGCAGCCATTGCCCAGCAAAAATCAATTCCGGTAATTAAGCATTGGCAGGTAGACGGCTTAGACCGTGAAGCTTTGATTTACATTCCTTCCACCGCTCAAAGCAAGCTGAGTCCTGTAATTTTTCTATTTCATGGCCATGGCGGCAATATGCAGGAAATGTTTGATAGCCACAATTTTCAGGACCTTTGGCCTGAAGCGATAGTAATAGTACCGCAGGGTTTAAAAACTCCCGGACAACTTGTAGATAAGGCCGGTAAGTTCTCTGGATGGCAACAGCAGCCAGGCGATATGGATGACCGTGATATCCATTTTTTTGATACGATGGTCCAATCGATAGCAGATCAATACAAGATTGACAAACAGCACATTTTTGCCACTGGCCACTCTAATGGCGGAAGCTTTACCTATCTGTTATGGGCAATGCGCGGAAATGTTCTGGCAGCCGTTGCCCCATCAGCTGCAGTAGCATTTAAATTCAATAATTTACTAGAGGCAAAACCTGTCATGCATATTATGGGAGAAAATGATAATTTAGTAAAGCCTTTATGGCAGAAAATGCAAATCAGCAGCTTGCTAAAACTTAATAAGTGCAGTAAGACCGGGAGGGCGTACGATTCCTCTACAGTTGTTTATTCCTCTGAGATTAATGCCCCTGTTGCAGTTTACAAGCATCCGGGAGGACACGTTTATCCTTCAGATGCGGATAAAGCGGTTGTCAAGTTTTTTAAAAATGAATTTTTATAATTTTAGGAACAAAATGACAATGTGCTACAAACTAGAAAGCCCGAAATCTCTTTCAGGCTTTTTATCATTATTCTGTTATTTGCAGTTTTTTTGCTTTTACGGCATTTTTCAAATTTTTTAAAAGCTCTCGAAACTTCTGCGGCTGAATCGTGGCACCTTGTTTTTTCCGAAATTAAAATCTCCGTAAAAACAAGGTTTGCTTAGGTTAGAATCGTAGGTAGAATCGCATCACATTAATTTTTGAAAAAGTAAAATTTCATTATTAATTGGCGTCCTCCTAGTTTAGGTTTGAAACATCTAAAATCTCATATAATAGAGCAAAGTCCGCAGATGCGCTTTGCTGGACTGCTTATTTTTTTATATCCTTTTTTCTTTGCATAATTAATTGTCTGACTGATGCCAAATGCGCAAATAATACCACTGGGACTATAAAGGTCGGCAACCAGCTAAAGGGAAAGTAAAGAATTGCGATATTGGGCTGTTCAAACGCAAAACTCTGTAAGGGTGATGGTGCAGAAAGCATCGCAGTTACCACTACATTCAACAGCAGGCCGAGGCAGATGAAATTCCATATTAGAATTACCCGTCGGCCCAATATCGGTTTTACAAACCCAAAATAAGCAATTATAGGTGCTGTTACTCCCGCAAAAATGTCAAAGTTTCGGCCTTCAAAAGTGATGGCCTGAGGAACAAGCTTGTTGAGAAAAAGCCAATACAAAATGATTTCGACCGGAATCCTCACAACATGCAGGCAGGCCAGTTGCTTAAGGGGCAGGCCGTCAACAAAATGCTGTCCGCCTCGGGTAAGAAATAGTAAAACAATTGCCAGTACCGCCGGAAAAATACCTGCAAGCATAATTATCGGAGGAGATGCGTCTGTGGTTGAGCTGTAAATATCTTTAAGAGCTAAAAAAGCCTGCAGCAGCAGCCAGATTGCCAATCCTATTGAAAGCGGCGCCGCTTTTTTTCGGATCTGGCGCGAATCAGACGCTCTAATGGTCCAAAAGCAAAACAGTAAAGTCCCCAAGCTTGTAAGTCCAAAGCCCAACGGAACGTATATCGGCAAATTGTCTATCATTCTCTGTCTGGTTAACCTTAGTAAGTCTGCTATTTAGCGCCCCCTTGATTTTATATCGTGGATCCATTTGATCTACTTATAATCATTAGGATTCATCCGTAATTTTTTTCAATTAACTAATATATAAACAATTATTTACATATAAGTCCTTGATTACTATTTTAGAAAATATTTTATGCAGAGCGTGTCCCTCCGAACAAAAGCATATGGCAATCAAATACCAAGGTATAGTTTTTAAAAATAAAATAAAATCACTGTCATGGGCTAAAGTGGCTGAACGCTGTTTAAAATTTCCTAACCGCAATTATCATAAAATATTCTGATTAGCATTGCTGCTTATAAATATGTCAACACTCCGGCTGGCAATACAGGCTGCGCCATTCTGCATTTTTATAATGGAATACTAAAAATCTACAAAAGCAAATGGAACTTATGATGTTTTAAATCTGCATGCCTCTCAAGCTCAAATAGATTTAAAAATGCTTTTTTACAACTTTATTTACAAAAGAGGCTTTATTAACGTTAATAAAACCTCTTTTTTTTGCATGCCCGCCTTTTAAGCCCTAAATTAGCAATTATGCCTATCAAGCAGCTTCAATAAATGCCTGATGCCTTCGGCCTTTTTTAAGGGCTTACTATTTTACTGCAGTAAAATCCCACACATCCATATCGGATCTAAACACAGGCCATCACCGGCAATTTTACCCATTATTTTTGCAGGCTGCGGCAAAAACTATGTAAAAATATTAACTGAAATAAATTACAAATTATGAATGAGATTTTGAGCACGACTATTCTGGGAAACACAATTTACAAATGGCTGACGGCGCTAATGATCATAATATTCACATTTGCGATCTTAAAGATATTCAGGATTTTGATCTTCAGGCGGCTTAAGAGCTGGGCGGCATCCACTGAAACATCCTGGGATGAATTTGCCCTGCAGGTTATAGAGCGGAACATTCTGCCGCTCCTATATATCACCACTGTCTATTTTGCCGGCAAGATATTATATATTGGAGAAAAAACAGAAAAAATTCTGCATATCGCCTATATGATGGCCTTTACATTTTTTGCCATAAGAATAATTGTTTCCGCTTTCAGAAAATTCGTCCTGTCCTTTATACAGCGTGATGAGGAAAGCGAAAGCAAAGAGAAGCAGGCAGGAGGACTTATCGCTATTGTAAATATTATCATATGGATATTGGGAGCGGTATTCCTCATTGACAATATGGGATATAATGTCACAGCCATTGTAGCCGGTCTGGGTGTCGGAGGTATAGCAATTGCACTGGCGGCACAGGCCGTGCTTGGAGATCTGTTCAGCTATTTTGTAATCTTTTTTGACCGTCCTTTTGAAATAGGCGATTTTGTAACAGTGGGAAGCGATAGCGGCGTCATTGAATACATCGGCATCAAAACCACACGCATCAGAACGCTCAATGGAGAGCAGCTGGTCTGCTCAAACACAGACCTGACCAATTCAAGGCTTCGCAACTTCAAGCGCATGGAAAGAAGAAGAATAGTTTTCACGCTGGGCGTAACTTATCAGACAGCAGCTCAGCAGCTCAGCGGCATACCTGATATTGTGAGGAACATCATTGCTTCAGAAGAAAAGCTTAGCTATGACAGAGGGCATTTTTCAGGATTTGGAGATTCAAGCCTTAACTTTGAATTTGTCTACTACGTGGAAGATCCAGATTACAATATTTACATGAATGCGCAGCAGTCGGTATATCTTGAGATCTTCAGAACATTTGCCGAAAAAGGCATTGAATTTGCCTATCCGACGCAGACCCTGCAGATCGAGGGGCTGCAAAACCATGCTCTGCAGAACCTTCAATAGCAAGCCCTTTAAAATAAAGATGCAGTTTCAAGAAAAGAACAGCCAGATAGATTTTTCAATTTATCTAGCTGTTGGCTTTTTAGGCATAGAAAGATGCAAACTGATGGTCCAATTTTAAAAAAACGCCTCATTCAAAATGAGGCGTTTTAAAATTGCAAAATCTTTAGAAGTTTCAATCTAATGAGATTCTGTTGGCCGCATCCCTTTTCTTTTGGTCAATTACTCTTGCATAAACCTGCGTCGTCTTAACGCTCCTATGCCCCAGCATCTTAGAGACTGTAAAAATATCGGTTCCAGCGGTAATCTGAAGTGTTGCATAAGTATGCCTGAAGCAGTGAAAAGTAATGTGTTTTCTGATTCCTGATAATGCTACCCATACTGGAAGCACCCTGTCAACATCCCATTTATTCAATCCTTTAAAAACCAATTCTTTTTCTCCCCTTCTTTTTCCAAGCAGACTAAAAGCTTCTTCTGAAATTGGCATCGACTCTGCGCCTTCTGTTTTCTTCTGCCGGAAGATCACATAATAGCCATCATTTTCAATATACTGGATTTCAGACCACACCAGTTTTGCAATATCAACGTAACGTATTCCTGTGAGCACCGAAAACATAGAAATCTTTCGCACTAAATCGTTGGGACAAGGCGTTGCAAAAAGTCTCCGGGTTTCCTCAATGGTCATAAAGCTTCGCTGCGATTCCAATTCTTTTATCGAACCTATCTTTGCATTAATATCTGTTTTTAATTTATCTTCCCTGTATGCTCCCTTTAGAGTCGTTTTTATCTTGTTGTAATAGGAAAGCGCCGTATTGCGCGAAAGCTGTTTTTTATTCTTTCTCATGCTTTTCGCTTTTACAAGATAGTCCCTGAAATCCTCAATTAAAGTAACCGTAACATCTTTAAAGAGCAGGTCCTTTCCTCCGAGAAATATTTCGAAATGCCTGATCGCACAATTCCAGATCGATAAATTATTCCCTTCCTTTTTCTGTCCTAGCTTTTTATAGTATTTAAGAAATGATTCATTGCCTCTTGCCTGCAGCTGCAGCTGCTCTTTTTCAAATGGAGAATATATCTCTGCTTTATTGATTTCATTCTGTCTTCTCGCGCGAATCATCTCTGCGGCATGCAGGTTTTCTGCATTTGCCAGTTTCTGATATTGGTCGGCAGGTTTCAGGTAAATGTAAAGTTTCAAAAACTCGCGTCTGCTGAAATCGTTTAAACTTTCGTCCCAAACCGGCGGATAGAAATCCAGATACAAAGACATTCTTCCTTTGGAAATAGCTTTTTTTCTAAGTGTTACGATACTTTTACCCATGGCTCTCAACATTAAATAACAAATCCAAATCACTCTGTGCGACATGTACGAACTTACCTATACAGTATTTTTTAATTCCCTGGCTCTGAATCATATTGTATAGTGCGGCAGGCGAAACATTAAATCTCTTCTGAGCCTCGCCAATCGTATAGCAGTTTTCAATACCCGGAAAGCTATTGGGATCCTGTTTGTTTTGACCAGCTGTATTAAGACTTTCCAAAAACTGCTCAATGGCACTTCGATATATAATGGAACGGTATCCATTTTTGACAATTTCCAATTCACTTTTTGCATTTAACCTATAAAGTGTTCTTCTGCTAAAACCTGTATATTCAACAGCCTGATCAATAGTGAAAAAATCAAGCTTTTCCAAAAATCCCTTGCGAGAACTTTTCAGAGCTTCCCGCTCCTCTCTGGCCACTTCTTTTAGTTTTTCTTTTTTGTCTCTTTTATAGCTTTTGCTTGCGCATGACAAAGAACAAAATTTTGTTTTTGTCGTCTTTGCTGTAAATTCCTTGTAACAGAATTGACAGATCCTGATAATCCTAATGTTTGAACTCATAATTTTTAAATTTAAGTGTCCCACCGTACTTAAATGTTCTGTTGTCCGTCCCCAGTGATTTCAATATATGCAGCGATTCTTGTACCTTAAAAACAAATACCGGCCACATTACTAACGATGAAAGATTTCTGAGTGCCAGAAATAATCTTCGCTAATTTCTGTACCAGAAATTAGCACATTAGAATCATTGCATAACTATATCCGTGTGCCAAAATTTGTCCAATTCTGTCACAAAATTTTGTACCTCAAATTTCGAGGTACAAATAAGAGGCAGATTTGAGCAAAAAAACACATAATATTCAGAAAAACAATTCAATAAAAAAAGAGCTACAGTGTTAATTATCAACACTATAACTCTTTTCGTTATTTTTGTTTTGTTTTATTTTGCGCCTTCTATTTGCCGATGCAGAAATTAGCAAAAATATTCCCCAACAATTCATCATTTGAAACCTGACCTGTGATAAGCCCGAATTGATACAAAGCTTCACGAATATCAAGCGCCATAAGATCACTTGAAAGTCCTGATTCTAAACCAAATTTTACTTTCTGAATTTCATCTAAAGCTTTTAATAACGAATCATAATGTCTTGTATTGGTTACAATTGTTTCATTATTACGAAGTGCACCAGTATTTACAAAAGATAGCAATTCATTTTTTAAATCCTCTACTCCTATTTTTTCTTTAGCAGAAATTAATAGCAGTTTTGCATTTAAATTTTCTAATTGATTGGTAATATTTTGTACTTCATCTGCCGATAAAATATCTTTTTTATTGACAACAATTAGTAAAGGTTTAAGCGGATATTTATTCTTGATTTGTTCAATTTCATTTACAAATTCTGAACTTGAAGCTTGGAATTTCAATCCATCAAATAAATAAATTACAACTTGCGCTTGGTCAATTTTTTCGAAGGTTTTCTTAATTCCGATACTTTCTACAACATCTTTTGTGTCACGAATTCCGGCAGTATCAATAAATCTGAATCCGATTCCTCCGATAACCAATTCGTCTTCAATTGTATCACGAGTTGTTCCAGCAATATCAGAAACAATCGCTCTTTCTTCATTCAATAAAGCATTCAATAAAGTTGATTTACCCACATTTGGCTCGCCGACAATTGCAACCGGAATTCCGTTTTTGATTACATTTCCAACAGCAAATGAATCGATTAAACGTTTTAAAACAAATTCGATTCTGTTTAGTAATTCATGAAATTGAGTTCGATCTGCAAATTCAACATCTTCTTCAGCAAAATCTAATTCCAACTCGATTAAAGAAGCAAAGTTTAAAAGCTCTTCGCGAAGTTTTGCAATTTCATTACTAAATCCTCCTCGCATTTGCTGCATTGCAATTTGATGTGAAGCTTCATTATCAGACGAAATTAAATCGGCAACGGCTTCTGCCTGCGATAAATCTAATTTTCCGTTTAAGAAAGCACGAAGTGTAAACTCACCCGCATCGGCCATTCTACAGCCTTTTCGAAGCAATAATTGAATAATTTGCTGCTGAATATAAGTAGATCCGTGGCAGGAAATTTCAATCGTATCTTCTCCTGTGTATGAATTTGGACCTTTAAAAACCGAAACTAAAACTTCATCAAGCATTTTACTTTCATCAATAATATGTCCTAAATGCAATGTGTGGGTTTTCTGTTTAGTTAAATCTTTATTTTTAATAGATTTAAAAACCGAATTTCCAATTGTAATGGCTTCAGCTCCAGAAATTCGAATTATGGCGATAGCTCCAGCTCCCGAAGGTGTAGCCAAAGCAACTATAGAATCTTGATTTATCATGCCGCAAAGGTACAAAAAAAGGCTAAAATCATTTAAACAATCACAGAGCAAAATTTCTTCCAAAACAGACATATTAACAAATTATTAAGTGTTAAAATACTGATAATTATCAGGTTGTTTTACTTCTAGAATGAGTAAATTTGAGAGACAAACCTTAATTCTAAATACGATGAAAAAGATATTATTCCCTACCGATTTCTCTGATGCAGCTACAAATGCATTTGTCCATGCTTTAGAATTTGCTAAAGTTGTAAAAGCCGAATTGATCTTGCTTCATACATTTGAAATCCCGGTTTATGACAGCCAATTCTTTCCAGAGAATTATGCTTCAATATACAGTTCTATTGAATTGGCAAAATTTGAAATGTTTAAAGATGAAATTCCGAAACTTCGAACAATTGCTGCTGAACGCAAATTAGACGATATTGTAATCAAACACCGTTTAATGGATGGTGACTTAATTTACAACCTTAAAAATGCGGTCGAAGAAGACAAGGCAGATTTTGTAATTATGGGAACGAATAGCGTTTCTGACTGGACAAAATTCTTTACTGGCTCGAATACAGAATCTGTAATCTCTGGCGTTGAAGTTCCTGTATTATGCGTTCCAATTGAAGCTAAATACAAGAAGGTAAAAACAATTGGTTTTACGACACGCTACAGAGAAAAAGACAAAAAAGAACTCAAAAAAATCTTGAAAATTGCAAAGAAAACCGATGCTAAGGTTAAAAGTTTATATGTCAAAACTTCTAATTCTGATGTTACAGATGAGACAAGAAAAGAATGGGAAAGAGAATTTGCTGGAGAAAATGTTGAGTTTTTAGTTTTGCCAAGTGACGATGTAAAAGAAACGATTTTAGATTTTGTACTATTTAAAAACATTGATATTTTGACCACTATTACACACAAACGTTCTTTCTTTGAAAGTTTGTTTGATTCTAGTTTTACTAAAAAAATATCTAAAGAAGTTCCAATTCCAATCTTGGTAATGCACGAAGATTAATGAGAATATCTACTGACTTAATGGCTTAAAAGCTATATTTGTATTTCAAGCCAATTTTAGAATGAAAGCATATCAAGTCAAAGTCAATACTTATTCAGAAATATATCATAAAACCAACAAAAAATACAACAGCATAAGCCTTTTGAGGTTATTAAGTATTTTTCTTTTATTGTTTTTCCTGTTTAACTACATTAAAACAAACGAAATACTTTATGTACTATTAGCTGTTCTATCTTTTGCTGGTTTTATTGTTTTAATGAGAATTCATTCTAAATTATCTTTTCAAAAACTACTGGCAGATACGCTTTTAAAAATTAATAAAAACGAAATCCTCTTCTTAAAAAGAGAAAAAACACCTTTTGAAAACGGAATTGAATTTATCGATTTTCATCATCCGTATGCTTACGATTTGGATATTTTTGGAGAACATTCTTTATTTCAAAATTTAAATAGAACCGCTTCATTTATTGGAAAAAAAACACTTGCCAATTTATTATTGCATACACTTCCTGAATCTTCTATCTTAGAAAATCAAGAAGCAATAAACGAATTAAAAAACAAAATCGATTGGAGACAAGAATTTCAAGCTCTAGCAATTATTGGTGAGGATTCCAAACAATCTTATGAAGCTATAAAATATTGGTCTTCTTTTAAAAACAACAATTTACCTAAAGTTTTAGTTGCATTATCCATTATTTTTCCAGTAACATTTTTTGGGTTTTTAACGGCTTATTTCATCACTTCAAAAGTCATTTTACTTTCTTATCTGACTTATATTTTTATTGCCAATATGATCGTTTTAGGATTTGCTTCAAAAAGAATTCGATCTGAAATAGCAAAGGCAGATAACATCGATACAATCATCAAACAATACGGCTTATTAATTGAAAAAATCGAGAATGAATCTTTTCAATCAAAAAAATTAATTCGTTTACAAGAGCAATTAAATTTCAAGAACGCAAAAGCAAGTGAGCATTTGAAACAGCTTTCGGAATTGTTCTCAAGAATGGATACCATAAATAATTTATTTACAACTACTTTATTTAACGGAACATTCTTATTTAACCTTCATGTTTTAAGAGCACTTTTAAAATGGAAAGAAAATTATGCTTCTGAAATTAATAACTGGATTTCTATCATTGGAGAAATTGAAGCCTTAAACAGTCTTGCTAATTTAGCCTACAATAACGAGGATTTTGTGTTTCCAGAAATTAATTCGGAATATATTATAGAGTTTAAAAATTTAAGCCATCCGCTATTAAATCCAGCAACAAGAATTGGAAATGACACTCAATTTCATCCGCAATCATTCGTAATTTTAACAGGTTCGAATATGTCTGGAAAAAGTACCTTTTTGAGAAGTTTAGGCATCAATATGGTATTAAGCGGAATTGGCTCAGTAGTTTGTTCCTCAGAAGCTAAAGTCCATCCACTTCCAGTTTTGGTTTCAATGCGTTTATCAGATTCGTTGTCTGATTCTGAATCGTACTTTTTTGCTGAAATTAAACGTTTAAAACAGATCATGGATGCCCTTGAAAATCAGCCTGCTTTTGTTTTATTAGATGAGATTTTAAGAGGTACAAATTCTGATGACAAAAGAAACGGAACAATTGAGGTGGTAAAGAAAATAATTTCTAAAAAAGCAATCGGCGCCATAGCTACACATGACATTGAAGTTTGCTTAACAACAAACGAATTTCCAGAAATTCTAACCAATCAATGTTTTGAAGTAGAAATTAAAAATGACGATTTACATTTCGATTACAAACTCCGAAACGGAATTTGTAAAAACAAAAGCGCAACGTTTTTAATGCAGAAAATGAACGTGATTTAATGATCAATTGATAATTGATAATTGATAATTGTTAATTGTTAATTGTTAATTGTCAATTATAACCCTTCTTTCATTTTTCTAATTCCTTTTTCTATAAAAGCAGCTTTATTTTGTTTTGCTTTTTCTAGCACAAGTTTTCTTTCTTCTGGGACTTCGTAGTATTTCTCAGCCCATAAACTGATTTCTACTATAACAGGAAATAGTTCAATTCCCTTTTCTGTCAATTGATACAGCACTTTTGCTTTGCTATCTGGATGATCTAGCTTCGTAATTAGATCATTCTCTTCTAAAACCAAAAGTCTGCTTGCCAAAATATTGGTCGCAATTTTTTCTTCCGATTTTAAAAAGTCACCATAAGTGCATTGTTTTTTAAACATCAAATCTCTAATAATCAACAGTGACCATTTATCTCCCCATATCTCTAATGACCTATTTATAGGGCAATCCGATCTTTTTTTAGAAGTTTTCATAAAATATTTTAAAAATTTACTTGCATTTTGCAAGTAATTAATATCTTTGTACTTGCAAAATGCAAGCAAATTTATTTAATATTCTTAAACAAAGCAAATTATACACTTTAAAATCAACAAAAATGGACTTAAAAGGTAAAACAATATTGATTACTGGAGGTGCTTCAGGAATAGGTTTAGAATCTGCAAAACAGTTTTTAGCAGAAGGTGCCAAAGTAATTATCACGGGAAGAAACAATGAAAAGTTGGATATTGCCAAAAGGCTTTATCCGCAAATAACTGCCATTCAAAATGATGTTGCCGATGCTGAACAAGCGCAACAACTCTACACGCAAATAGAATCTTTGGGCGGAATTGATATTCTTTATAACAATGCAGGAGTTGCAAATCCGACAAATAACTTGGCCAAAACAAACGATAAAATTACTGAAATGGCAACTTACGAAATGAATATTAATTATCTGGCAATTGTCAGATTGAACAATTTATTTCTTAAAATGCTTCAAAGCCGACCAGAGAGCGCGATTATCAATACCACTTCTGTATTGAGTTATGTCCCATCAAATTTAGCTCCGACATATTCTGCTACCAAAGCGGCACTTCGTTTCTATACTGCTTCTCTAAGAAGTCATTTAGAAGTAGCTAAAACCAATGTAAAGGTCTTCGAATTATTACCTCCGTTAGTTGCTACAGAAATGGCAAAAGGCATCGATGCTAAAACCATAACGCCAGAAACGCTTGTAAAAGGATTAGTGGACGGAATTCATAAAAACAATTACACCATTCGCGTAGGCGATACAAAAGTGATTTATTTTTTAAGCCGATTTTTTCCAAAAACTGCTTATAAACTAATTAATCCTTTGAAAAATAGCATCAAATTATCAGCATAAATAACATCAATATGGAAAATAAAAGATTACTGTTTCTTCAAAGTTTTATTGGAAAACATTTTACTGGCAGCCCCTCGCCTTTTGCACATTGGTTAAACGGAAAAGTGATTTCTGTAGAAGAAAAAGCAGTTCAGTTTGAGTTTGAAATCAGAAAAGAGATGACCAATCCAGTTGGAATGCTTCACGGAGGCGTTACCGCAGGAATGATTGACGATTGTATCGGAGTAAATTTTATGGTTTTAGGATTAGAAAAATTCTATCCGACAATCAATTTATATATAGATTATTTTAATCCTGTTTTCGAAAATCAAACCGTTATTGTTACTACGAAATTGGAGAAACTTGGCAAAACAATCATTAATATTAAAGCAGAAGTTACCAATAAAAACACTTCGAAAATTGTGGCGCAAGCAAGTGCTAATTTAGCTTTGAGCGATTTTAAAATTCCAAGTTAAAATGCCTTTGAAAGAAAAAAGCTTTGTCAAAGTTCTAAACTTTGACAAAGCTGAAACCCATAATCTTGTCATTTCGACGAAGGAGAAATAATAAACTACAATTGGAATTTGGAATTTGGAATTTAAAAAATTGAACAATTTACTCTTCATACATTTCCATCCACAAACGAGTTTCTTCCAAATCCAATTCTTTTTCGATTTTACGGAATATTTCTTCGTTTACAGAACCAAACTTATGCATGGATTCAAGTTTTGCTCTTTCTACATTTAAAAGGTCAATTTGAATCTTGGTGAACTCATTAAAAATTTGTCCGCCTAGCACTTTTCCATTTCCAAAAAAGTTAGAAGGAAGCTCCGTTTTTTGTAGTCGGTTAAATTTTACTTCGTATTTGCTTTTAATATTATGCAGTAATTCATCATCTAATAATGAAAAGTTATCTTCAATATGGGCAATTGTTTCAGAAACAATGACATTTCTAATATTATATTCTTCAGCAAGTATCGAATAACGCTCAATTTTTAATTTCTTGATAAGCCAAGGAAGTGTAAGACCTTGAATTACTAAAGTTGAAAGTATTACACAGAAAACTAAGTATATAATTAAATTTCGAAGCGGGAATTCTTCTGTTTTGTTCAACATTAGCGGAAGCGCTAAAGCCGCTGCCATAGAAACCACACCACGCATTCCAGACCATCCAAAAATGATCATATTTCGATAATCGAATTCTTCCTTTTCACGAATCTTTTTACTCAACATTCTTGGAATAATCGTTGCCGGAATAACCCAAAGGAAACGCACCAAAATAACTACAAAACTAATCACAGCTCCCCAAATAAGTAACGAATTTCCAGAGTAATTGCTGATTCCATCAATAATTTGTCTTAATTGAAGTCCGATCAAAATGAAAATTAAACCGTTCAGAATATTATTTAAAACATCCCAAATGGTATTCGTCATAATTCTACTCTCATGAGAAAAAATAGTTCCAGATCTCGCCGCTAGAAAAAGACCCGTTGCTACAACTGCCAAAACTCCTGAGCCTTCAAAATGTTCTGCAATTAGATAAGAAGCAAATGGCGTTAATAACGTTAGTGTTACTTCAATAATATCATCGCAGACAAATCTTTTATGGATATAATACATAATGTAACCAACTGCCAAACCTATTGCGATACCCAACACTGACATTAAAACAAAGTTTAGGCCTGCTTGCCATAAAACAAAATTTCCAGCCGTAATGGCCATAAGAGCATATTTATATGCCACAAGACCACTTGCATCGTTTACTAAACTTTCTCCTTCAAGAATAGCAATTAATCTCGGGTTAAGTCCTAAACCTTTTGTAATAGCCGTTGCTGAAACTGCGTCGGGTGGCGAAACAATTGCACCCAATAAAAAGGCTAACGGCCAAGAAATATCATCTATAAGCCAATGTGCTACAACAGCAACTAATCCTGTTGTAAAAAAAACCAAACCAACGGCTGCTAAAGTTATTGGTCGAACAGATTGTTTAAAGTCGGACCAGCTTGTATGCCACGCCGCATGGTATAACAACGGCGGCAGAAATATTACAAATACTACTTCTGGACTTAAAGCAATAACGGGAAGTCCTTGAAAAACACTAATAACAACCCCACATAAAACCAAAACAATCGGAATTGGAAAATTATATCTTTTACTAACAAGGCTCAGAAAAGCTACGCCGAAAAGCAGCATAATGATTACGGTAATATTCTCCATTTATTTGGTGGTAATTATTGGTTTTGGATTATAAATTGTCGGCACTAAATTACTATTTTATGACAACTTAATTTTCATCGGCTACAAAAAAAAAATGACAAGATGTGCCTTTGTCCATGTGAAGAAATAGTATAAAAAGTAAAACCTGTATGAAAACGATTTGAGCAACAATAAAAAAGCCGAATCTCAATTTTAGATTCGGCTTTTCGTATTTTTTATGATTCACAACTGCTGCAAGAAACAAGACTCGTAACCAATTCTTTAGAAACACTCTGGCTTCTTTGGTAGTACAAACTCTTAACTCCCAATTGCCAAGCTTCGATCATTAGCCTGTTTACATCTTTAATCGCTAATTCTGCTGGAATATTAAGATTTAAACTTTGCCCTTGATCTACAAATTTCTGACGAATTCCGGCTTGCTGTACAATTTCTAACTGGCTGATTTCTTTAAATGTTTTAAAAACATCTTTTTCAGTTTGACTTAATTGTTCCATATGCTGAACACTTCCTCCGTTCAGCATAATTCCTCTCCAAACTTCTTCATTATCTAAACCTTTTTCTTCTAGTAATTTTTTAAGGTATTTATTTTTACGCATAAAATTACCTTTACTCAATCCAGCTTTGTAATAATTACTGCTGAAAGGTTCGATTCCTGGAGAAGTTTGTCCTAAAATAGCAGAAGATGAAGTTGTTGGCGCAATTGCCATTGTGGTTGTATTTCTTCTTCCGTAACCTTTTAGCAATTCTGGTTCTCCATAAATTCTAGCCAAATCCTGACTTGCTTTATCAGCTTTATCGCTAATATGTTTGAAAATTTCTGTTGTTTTCAATTTTGCTTCCATTCCTTCAAACGGAATCATATTTTTTTGAAGATAAGAATGCCATCCTAAAACTCCTAAACCAAGTGCACGGTGTCTTTTTGCAAATTTATTAGCAGCAGAAAGATAATAATTGCCTTCTGTTTTTTCTATAAATTCCTGTAAAACGGCATCCAAGAAAAAGATTGCTAGTTTTACTGCTTCAGTATCTTTCCATTCGTCATATAATTCTAAATTCATAGAAGAAAGGCAGCAAATAAATGATTCATCTTGAGTAGATGGAAGCATAATCTCACTGCATAAATTACTTGCATTGATTCTAAGATTCTGATCTTTATAAACTTGCGGTTTGTTTTTATTTACGTTATCACTAAAGAAAATATAAGGCAAACCTTTTTGCTGACGGCTTTCTAAAACTTTAGCCCAAACTTGTCTTTTTTCTGCATCGCCATCAATCATTTCCTGCATCCAATAATCTGGAACACAGATTCCTGTAAACAAGTTTTGAATCGGGTTTCCGATACTTTTTATTTTCAAAAACTCTTCGATATCTGGATGATCAATATCTAAATAAGCGGCAAATGCACCACGACGAACTCCACCTTGTGAAATCGTATCCATAGCTGTGTCAAAAAGCTTCATAAAACTTACCGCACCACTACTCTTTCCGTTGTCTGTTACAGCACTTCCACGTTCGCGCAGTTCACCAAAATAACCAGAAGTTCCACCTCCAATTTTGGTCTGCATGATAACTTCTCCTAATTTATGTGTAATTCCTTCAATCTTATCTGGAACGTGAACATTAAAACATGAAATCGGAAGACCTCTTTCTGTTCCCATATTGGCCCAAACTGGCGAACTGATACTCATCCAGCCTCTTTCTATCATTTCCATAAAAGACTCTTTCAATTCTGGTTTGTAAAGTCTTTTAGAAGCAGCCGTACAAATTCTATCAATTGCACCTTCTACTGTTTCACCTTTCAAAAGATAACCGCGGTTTAAAATCTGCTCACTTTCAGAGTTTTTCCACCACATTTTGGTATCGATTGGTTGTTCAAAATTATTTACTGGGTTTGTGTCTATCGTATTCATATGTATGCTGGGCTTGTATTAAAAAAGATCGTTTGCTGTGATACTTTTATCGTGTTTTGTGTATTCTACTGGACGTTTAGCAAAGAAATCGTCTAAACTGTTAGCAAAAACTTCTTCTTCGAACCAAGTCATTTTTGAATATTCGTCTGGAGAAACATTAAAAATAGTTTCAATGTTGATTTGTTTCAAGCTTTCGTCAATTCTAAATTTCATGAAGTTTACCAAATCTTCTTTATTGATAGTTTCTACTGGACCATTTTCGAAAATCCAATCTAAAATATCTGCTTCAACAGTAATTGATTCTTTTACTGTTTCTCTAATTAATTCTAAAGTATCGGCATCAAAATATTCTGGAAATTCTTCACGGATTTTATTGATGATATAAATTCCGCCATTGGCATGAATCTGTTCGTCGATTGAAGTCCAAGCGATAATATTGCTCACATTTTTCATATATCCTTTGAATCTTGTGAATGACAATAAAATAGCAAACTGGCTAAACAATGAAACGTTTTCAATTAAAATACTGAATAAAATCAGCGAGACCATATATTTTCTGTTATCCTGAGATTTAGTGTCTTTCAATACATTCGAAAGATAATCTACACGTCTGCGAACCACAGGAACGTCTAACAATCTCTCAAATTCGTCATTATATCCTAAAACTTCCAATAAACGAGAATAAGCTTCAGAATGTCTGAACTCACATTCTGCAAAAGTTGTCCCTAATCCATTAAATTCTGGTTTTGGGAAATGTTCATATATATTACCCCAAAAACTTTTTACAGCTACCTCAATCTGTGCAATTGCCAATAAACTATTCTTAATGGCAGTTTTTTCTGCTAAATCTAAATGAGCATGAAAATCTTGCGTATCGGCAGTAAAATCTACTTCTGTATGTACCCAATAAGCTTTATTAATCGCTTCTGTAAACTGGAGAACCTCTGGATATTCAAAAGGTTTATAATTGATTCTTTTATCGAAAATTGACATATATATAGAATTTTAAGTGACATGTTTTGAACTGAAAATCGAGCGCTCAATTGAAGGAGGTATTAGCGTGTTTTTCAATTAATACAAATTTAACCTACAGTTATTCTTTTGTCCAGTTTTAGATGTTAAAAATCCTATCAATTATCAACAGTTTGAAAACTTCAAAAACGAGTGATTTTGGAAATTTTATCAACAGGAAAACAATGTCTTCTAATTCGCAATGAACTAGCATTTTCCCTAAAATTAAAATGAAGTTATCAACAAAAAAAGAAGTCCATTTTTGGAGGAGAATTAAAAACAGTTATCAACAGTCGGTTTTAGAAAATTGAAATTTTAGATTCGATTTCGGCTAAAAAAAACGTCATCTATTAATAATTATTCTAAATAGTGTTTTCTCGTTTTTTGCAGGATTAGAAGTTTAACTTTTTTAAAAACAAAACATTACGAAAAAGATCATTCTGGTTATCTTTCTAAATTTCATTAAAAGAGCTTAAAAAACATTTTGTTTAACGCCATTTTTTTTCAAAATAATTTTAATATCAAAAAACGTTCGAAAAAGTAAAACTGAGTTCTAAAGTTGTTCATTTTTAAGAATGAAATAGCAGAAAAAACAAACTTGTTCTTTTTACTTTTCTATCAAATAAAAATGTTTAAAAATAGCGTATAAATACCTGAAAAATTATTTTAGGAATAATTTAACTTGCGTTTAAAACTCAGAAAACATAATTAAATTTTAACATCTAAAACCCCTCAAAAAGATGGCAGGAAAATTAAAAAATACTATTTCAGGTAATGTAATTAAAAATCAACACTTTAAAATCATTACTAACTCATAAATATTATTTTTTATTAACTTTACTATAGAACCTCACCCTGCCAAAACGAATTTAATGTCTGCCAAAAAAGTATTTTTTTTTATTTTATTCTGTTATGCATTTGTTACCAATGCGCAAAAACTGCAAATTGAGACTTCAAAAAACGAGCTCAAGAATATTGAATCGATTCTGCTTCAAGAGAAAAATTTTGGAACAGATACAATAGCTTTAAGTAAATATCTTGCTCCTTTAAATAAAATAACCAAATATCAGAGTATTTACAAAGGCTTATTAGCAAACGGATATAGCAACTATTACAATAGACGCAACAAAACCTCTGAAAACTATTATTTAAATTCTATTCAAAAAGCAAAAGATTCACATTCTATATCTTTAGAAATTTGGACAAAACTCAACTACATTAACTATTTATATTTTTATAGAGATTATATCACTCTTACTCCTTTTCTGTTGGAAATAATGGAAAACATTGAACCACTTCCTGCGAAAGAGATCGTAAATGCCGATGAAACTTACAAAAGAATTGGCTGGATTCTACAAACATTTGGAGATTACGATAAATCACTGCATTATTTAAAACTTGCCGAAAAACAAGCCGTAAAAAATACTTCTGAATATGCTTCTATACTTAATTCTATTGGATTAAATTATTTATACATTAAAGATTATAAAATGGCTTCCCATTATTTGAATGAAACGGCTAAAATGGCTAAGCTAATTCATGATGATGTAAGATACGCTAAAGCTTTAGGAGACTTAGCAACTGTTAGTCAGCAAAATGGCGATTTTGAAACGGCAATTGCTTTCTTAAAAAAAGATATTCAAATTTCTGAGGAATATAAAAGTGATCAGAATACAATGTATGCTTCTATTCTATTGGCTGAATTATTTTTGAAAAAGAATCGTCTAGAAGAATCTTTAGAATTTCTAAAAAAAGCTGAAAATATTGCCGTAAAAAAATCCTATTTCAAAAAATCGGAATTACAGATTATTAAGCTGAAACTAAAAATATTGCAACAAAAGAATTCTGTAGAAAATGAACTAAACTTAAGAAGACGAATGGTCGCCATTGAAGATTCGCTTCAAAAAGAAGACGGTGACGTGGCTATTAATCAAGCCAATTGGATTATTGAAAAAAACAACTATCAACAACGCATCGATAAAGAAAAATACAAATATGAAGCAACGCTAAAAAAATTCTATATCATTATAGTAACAATGGTGGCTAGTATGGTTCTTTTGATTTTCGTGTATTTTATAAAAAAGAACAATGACAGACAATTGCAATATGATGAGAAAGTAAAAGCTTTAGCATCCGAAAAAGCAAAAATGGAACAAAATGTTCAGGAAACCTTAAAATCTCAAATTGAATATCTAAAAGAGAAAAACGTTCAAATAAAAAATCTAAAAAAAGAGATTGAAAACATTCATGACTCTTCTTTACATTATTTAGAAAGAAGAAAAGGAAAACTTAATGCCTTACTTCAATCGCATGCTATGACAAATGAAGAATGGGCAGCTTTTAAAAAAGAATTCCAAAAAGAATTACCAAGATTTTATGCCTTATTACAAGATGATTTTCCAACGATAATTGGACAAGACAAAAGACTACTATTGCTTCAAAAACTTGATTTCAGTAATAATGAAATTACAGAACTTTTACAAATGACAAATGAAGACATAAAAGAATCAAAACAAAAATTGAGAGAAATACTTGGAGACAAATTCAAAGTTCTTTTTGGTCGCTTTTCTTAAAATGAATCTCAGATAAATTGGTTGCTTGAACGGCATTAAATTAAATAAAAATTAAAATCAGCTTAAGGCATTCTTAATTTTTAGAAAATCTGCACTAAAATTCTCTTTTTACGACAATTTATTCTTGATTTAAAAAGATTAATTTTTACATTTGCTTTATTTTTATTTATTCTAAATAGATAAAAATAATTCCTCAAAAATAAATTAATCTTGTACAATTCAATAACCATAAATTATCGAAATATGAAAAAGAATCTTTTCGTTTCTTTTGCATTTGCTGCTAGCTTATTTGTAAGTGCACAGCAAAAAAACTCATTGCTAGATGCTACATTCTGGAAAAACACTCCAAATGTTGAAACTGTTAAAGCAGAAATAGCAAAAGGAAATAACCCTTCGGAAGCAAACATAAATGCATTTGATGTTACCACTTTAGCGATTAATAATGACGCTCCTTTTGAAACAATCAAATTTTTAATAGATCAGCCAGGAAATTCAATTACAAAATTGACTCACGATAATCGTATTTATTTACACTGGGCGGCTTACAGAGGCAATACAGAATTGGTACAATATTTAATTGGCAAAGGTTCTGATGTAAACTTTGAAGACAGCCACGGAACAGCTCCAGCTGATTTTGCTGCTTCAAACGGACAAGCAAATCCTGCCATGTATGATGCGTTTTTTAAAGCTGGTGTAAATCCAACAAAGAAATATGCAAACGGCGCTAATCTTTTACTTTTGGCAATTGCTTCAGATAAAGATTTAAAAGCTGCTGAATATTTCTCAACAAAAGGAATGTCCTTAAAAGATGTTGATAATGATGGAAATACTGCTTTTTCTTACGCAGCAAGATCTGGAAATATCGCTCTTTTGAAAAAACTTCTTGAAAAAGGAATCAAACCAACGGATAATGCGCTTTTGATTGCTGCGCAAGGAAGCCGTAGAGAAACTAATACAATTGAAACTTACAAATATTTAGTCGAAGAAGTAAAAATTAAAGCTACAGTTCAAAACAAAGCGGGGCAAAATGTATTACATATTTTGGCTGGAAAACCAAATCAGACAGAAATTATTAAATATTTCTTAGCTAAAGGAGTAGATGTAAATAAAGCTGATAAAGAAGGAAATACACCAGTAATGGCTGCTGCTTCTGCTAGAGAAACGGCTGTTTTAGAATTGTTTCTTCCTGTTGCAAAAAACATTAATGCGCAAAACCTAAAAGGAGAATCTGCTTTGACAAGTGCTGTTAGATACGGAACTCCAGAAGCTGTAAGTTTACTTTTAGCAAAAGGCGCTGATGTAAATGTAAAAGATAAAGATGGAAATAATTTAGGCGTTTATCTTGTGCAATCTTATCGTCCAGCTGGAAGAGAAAAAGTAACTACCGACCCTTTTGATGCGAAAGCAAAATTACTTCAAGACAAAGGATTGAACTTAGCAACAGCACAAAAAGACGGAAATACTTTGTACCATTTAGCAATTACAAAAAATGATGTTTCACTTCTTAAAAAAATCACAGATTTAAAAGTTGACATCAATGCTAAAAACAAAGATGGTTTAACGGCTTTGCATAGAGCTGCCATGACTTCTAAAGATGATGCAATTTTAAAATATCTTGTTTCTGCTGGAGCAAAAAAAGAAATCAGCACTGAGTTTGACGAAACGGCTTATGCTTTAGCAAAAGAAAACGAATTGCTTAGCAAAAACAACGTTTCTGTTGAATTTTTAAAATAAAAACAATTAATAAATCAATACTTGAAATTCCAAATTCCAAACGCTATTTTTGGTATTTGGAATTTGAATTTTGGAATTTAAATTACCAATCAATACAAATAAATTTTTATGAAATCAATATTAAAAATTGCTCTTACAAGCGCTTTTATCTTTTTACTTTCTTTTCAAACTCAAGCACAAGCAAGCAAATACAAATGTATGCTTCAAATGAACAACTACATGGGCGAAGGTGCTTATATCGTAGTTTCTTTAATTAATGCAAATGGTGAATACGAAAAAACACTTTATGTAATGGGTGATGATAAAAAATGGTACAAATCTTTAAAAGAATGGAATAAATTTCACACTGCAAAATCAGATGATATTAGTGCAAAAACGGGTGCTTCTGTGACTGGTGGAGATCGTAGTGTAACGACTATCGAAATTGAAAATTCTAAAATTAATAAAGGATATAAATTACGTTTTGAATCTGCAGTTGAAGATCAGAAGTATTATGTGAGCGATCTTGAAATTCCGTTAACAACTGAAGGTCTTGCAGAAAAAACAGATGGTAAAGGTTATATCAAATATGTAAGACTAAACAAAATATAATCTTAAATATATTATTTATTAACTTTCATAAGTATAAATTCTATTTTTTTATGCTTAAAATTGAAAACTGAGCTTTGTCAAAGTTGTAGCTTTGACAAAGCTTTAAATATTTTAATACATTACTAGAATAAATTCAATGACTCTTTCTTTTTGGCGTTATGCACACTTGGCTTTGGCCTTATTTTCTTCTGTTTTTTTGCTTTTGGCTTCGGTAACCGGAATTATTCTGGCAGTCGATGCGGTTCAGGAAAAAACACTTCCTTACAAAGCAGAAAATTTCAATAAAATAACTTTAGGTGAAACACTTCCTATTTTAAAGAAAGCCTATCCTGAAATTACCGAATTGAGTGTAGATTACAACCAATTTGTTACGTTACAAGCAATCGATGCAGACGGAAATGATGTAAATGCATACATTGACCCAAAAACTGGAAAGACACTAGGAACTCCAATTAAAAAAACCGAATTCATTAAATGGATTACGAGTTTTCACCGTTCGTTATTTCTTCATGAAACAGGACGTTTTTTTGTGGGTGTAATTTCATTTTTTTTATTACTAATATCCATTTCTGGATTTGTGCTTGTTTTAAAAAGACAGCGTGGCATTAGAAATTTCTTTTCTAAAATAATCAAAGAATATTTTGCACAATATTATCATGTGCTTTTAGGAAGATTGGCTTTAATTCCAATTTTAATTATTTCGTTTACAGGAACATATTTATCGTTAGAGAGATTTAACTTTTTTATGGGTGAAGAAAAAGCAAAACCTGTAAAAACAGAACTTTCGGCGAAAGCCAAAACCACTTCTATTTTTAAAACAACTTTATTGTCTGATGTAAAGAAAATCGAATTTCCATTTACAGATGATCCTGAAGAATATTATATCATCGAATTGAAAGACCGTGAAGTTGAAGTAAATCAGGTAACTGGAACTGTTATTTCTGAAAAGCTTTCTCCGATGACGGCTCAATTTGGTGCTTTAAGTCTTGATCTTCATACGGGAAGAATTAATGGAATTTGGGCAATCATTTTAGCAATTGCTTGTCTTAATATTTTGTTCTTTATTTATTCTGGTTTTGCCATTACATTGAAAAGAAGAGCGAGCCGAATTAAAAATAAATTCAAAGCTAGCGAAAGTACTTTTATTCTTTTGGTTGGTTCAGAAAACGGGAGTTCTTTTAGATTTGCCAATGCCATTCAGAAACAACTAATTAGCCACGGACATAAAGTTTTTATTAGCGAATTAAATAAGTTTACAGCTTATCCAAAAGCAGAACATATTGTTGTTTTTACTTCAACGCACGGTTTGGGAGATGCACCTTCGAACGGAACGCAGTTTAAAACATTATTAGAAAGACAAGATCAGAAACAGAAAATCAACTTTTCTGTAGTTGGTTTTGGTTCGAAAGCTTATCCAGATTTTTGTGGATTTGCTATTGAAATCGATCAGCTTTTACAAAATCAAACTTGGGCAGAACGTTACTTAGATTTACAAACTGTAAATGACAAATCGGCTGTTGAGTTTGTAGAATGGGTTAAATTATGGAGTGCTAAAACAGATATTTCGTTAGCTACTACTCCATCGTTGTACAATCATGTTCCGAAAGGGCTTCAAAAGTTAATGGTTTTAGACAAAACGCCAATTTCTGAAACAGAACATACTTTTATTCTAACGCTTAGAGCTAACTCGAGAGCTAAATTTAGTTCTGGTGATTTGTTAGCGATTTATCCAGCAAACGATTCTAGAGAACGTCTTTACTCTATCGGAAATCATTCTGGAAATATTCAATTGGTTGTTAAACTTCATCCTAACGGATTAGGTTCTGGATATCTAAATAATCTAGAACCAGGAAATACGATTAAAGCAAGAATTATTAAAAATCCAAGTTTTCATCTTCCTAAGAAGGCTTCAAAAGTGGCTTTTATTTCTAACGGAACAGGAATTGCGCCTTTCCTCGGAATGATTGAACAGAATAAAATTAAACAGGAACTGCATTTGTATAGCGGATTCAGAATGGAAACTCCAACTTTAATGGCGTATAAAAAGTTTGCGTCTATTATGATTCAAAAAGAACATTTGGATAATTTTCATGTGGCGTTATCTCGTGAAGCCGAACATATTTATGTAATGGATTTGATTAAAAGAGATGTTTTATTTTTTGCTAATTTATTGAAAAGAGATGGTGTTATTATGATTTGCGGTTCTCTTGCTATGCAAAAAGATGTTGAAGCTATTTTGAGTGAATTGCTTTTAGAAAAAGGCTTGAAAACACTTGAAGATTATAAAGCAAATAAGCAATTTTTAACGGACTGTTATTAATGGATAATTGTGAATTGTGAATTGTGAATTGTGAATTGTGAATTGTGAATTGATACTATAAATATTTTGCTCCGCTGGAGCATATCAAAAATACTTTAAAAAATTATTTTTATGTATAAAT
Organism: Flavobacterium notoginsengisoli; assembly: GCF_014207905.1. Taxonomy (GTDB): domain Bacteria; phylum Bacteroidota; class Bacteroidia; order Flavobacteriales; family Flavobacteriaceae; genus Flavobacterium; species Flavobacterium notoginsengisoli_A. Next base: position 77,680 of record NZ_JACHLB010000003.1, read on the forward strand.
CAATTGCATACAAATACTTATTTCTTTTTTTAATACTACAAAGCTTCTGTTGTAATGCGCAAGTTTTACGTAAAAGAACCACTCTTTTAATGGGCGGGAGATTTGACATTAGCATTGTAGATAAAGATTCTCTTTCTGCGGAACAAAATATCAATGTTGTTATTGAAGAAATTAGCCGAATTGAAAGTTTAATATCTGATTGGAAACCCAATTCGCAAGTTTCAGAAGTAAATCAAAATGCGGGAATAAAACCTATACAAGTAGATCGTGAAGTTTTTGAATTAGCAAAAAGAGCCATAAAACTTTCTGAAATAACCAATGGTGCATTTGATGTGAGTTTCGCTGCCTTAGACCGCGTTTGGAAATTTGACGGATCTATGACCGAAATGCCTTCGGCGGAAGCCATAAAAAAATCTGTTGAAAAAGTAGGTTACAAAAATATTATTTTGGACAGTATCAATTCGACCATTTTTCTAAAACTAAAAGGAATGAAAATTGGTTTTGGCGCTTTAGGCGAAGGATACGCGACCGATAAATGCCGTAAAATGATGCTTGAAAAAGGCGTTCAAGCGGGAATTATAAACGGTTCTGGCGACATGAGCACTTGGGGAAAGCAACCGAACGGGAAAGATTGGAAAATCGGAATTACAAATCCGTTTAAACCTGAAAAATTGATTGGAACTGTTCCGCTAAAAGAAGGTGCGGTTACTACTTCAGGCAATTATGAAAAGTTTGTTGTTTTTAACGGAAAACGTTATTCACACATTATAAATCCTGCAACTGGATATCCCGCAACGGGTTTATGCAGCGTAACCGTTTTTGGTCCGAACGCCGAAACCGCCAACGGATTAAGCACTTCTATGATGGTTTTAGGTCAGAAAGAAGGCTTGCTTTTATTGCAAAAATTTCCTGAATATAGCTGTCTAATGATTACGGATAAAGGGAAAGTGATAAAATCAAAAAACTTCTCTTACAAATTGTAAATTGTTATTTATCTTTTTCTTTTGAAACAAAAAATATTCGCAAAGAGATATTTAAGCTAAGAATGATTTTAATCTCACAAAGACGCCAAATCTCAAACCTTAAATTTTGAATTGCCTCCAGCTTTAGCTGGAGGCAATTCATTTTAACAAATCGAATTATCAAATAAAACTTTGCGACTTGGCGTCTTTGCGAGATTAAAAAAATATATTTTAAAACACATTCCGCAGCTACTTCTACCCAAGCTTCGGGACGCTCAGAAAGACCAATTTAAAGATCAAAACTTAACAATTCAACATTAACAATTGATCAATAATTATTAGAATTAGCATTAAAAAAACATTAAAATACATCTACTTAATTCTAATAATCTTCTAATTACTTTATTTAGATTAAATTTAAATTATCATATAAGTTTGCAGACCAATAATCAGTAAACTAATATATGAGAATTTTTTACTCTCTTTCTCTCCTTTTTATGATAACCATTTCTGGTTGGTCTCAAACCGGAAAAATTACAGGAAAAGTAACCCTTGGACATACAGAAAATGCTTTTGGAGCAGCAGTTCAAATTAAGGGAACAAAAATTTATGTTGTCGTTGATGCAGACGGGCAATATGAAATAAAAGGACTTGCTTATGGCAGTTACAAATTAGAAACTTCCTCGATGGAGGCAAAACCTAAAATGATTGACGTTGTTGTGAATAAACCGACACAACAGATTAATATCGATTTAGAAAAAATTACAGATGCGAAGGCGCTTAAAGAAGTCAAAATTGAGCGAAAAAGTTTCAAAAAAGATATTACCGAAAAAGGCTTTGCAGTAAATGTTATTGAAACGCAAGAAGCGGCAAAAAGAAATCTTCAAACCAACGATTTATTAGATCGTTCTGGTGGTGTTAGAATCAGACAAAATGGAGGTTTAGGTTCTGCGGTAACTTACAACATTAATGGAATGTCTGGAAATGCGATTAGAATTTTTATTGACGGAGTTCCGATTTCAACCTATGGTGCTTCATTTAGTTTAAATAGTATTCCGCCTGCTTTAATTGAAAGAATTGAAGTTTTTAAAGGAGTGGTTCCGGCTTATTTAGCAGATGATTCTCTCGGTGGAGCTATCAATGTTGTATTGAAAAAAGGAGCAAAAAACAGCTTAAATGCTTCGGTTTCTTATGGTTCATTCAACACTGTACAATCGAATGTAAATGCAACTTTCAGAGACAAAAACGGATTTACCATTAAAGCCAACGCTTTTCAAAATTACTCCGACAATGATTATGAAGTTTGGGGAAGATTTGTTTACAATATCGCACCAAACGGACGTTACGAATACATCAGAGCCAAAAGATTTGAAAGTATGTATCGTTCTTTCGGAGGAAGATTGGAGGCTGGATTTACAAATGTAGATTGGGCAGATAACTTTTCTATTAGTTACAATGGTTCTCAAGATTACAACCAGATTCAGCATGGGCAATACATGACGAAACCTTATAAAGGTCGTTTTAGTGAAGCTATGGCAAATGTGATTTCATTAAATTATAATAAGAAAGATTTCATTATTAAAAATCTTGACTTTTCTGCTGTTGCGGTTTACAGTCATAGAAATGACGTGATTAATGATACGGTTAAATGGAATTATAATTGGAACGGCGAAAAAGCACTTGGTTTATACGGAACACCAATTTTAAGCAATACTGGCGCACAACAAGGAGCTCCGACGATTAATCATATGAAATCGGACATCTTCAATACTCGTGCAGGTTTAACGTACAACATTACAGAAAATCAAAGAGTAATGGTGAATGTTATGACGTATATTTTAGATCGAAATGATCTGGATGAAATGTTACCAGAAATTACTAGAAATTTCATTGTTACAAGAGATTTAGCCAAAACAGTTTCTTCTTTTTCTTACGAAATATCTGCTTTTAAATCTCGCTTGAGAGCCAATCCTTTTGTCAAAAATTATAGTATGAAAACCGAACAAACTACTCCAACTGTTGTAACAGAGAATGGACAAAGTGTTGTTAAAGAAAATATTCTATCAAAAAGAATTAATTACACAGGTTATGGTTTCGCTGGTTCTTATGCGCTTTTTCGTGACGTAATGTTCATGTTTTCTGCTGAAAAAGCAATCAGATTACCAAATGAAAATGAAATTTTCGGAAGTCCAGGTGAAAACATTATAAGCAATCCTAATTTAGGTCCTGAACAAAGCAATAATTTCAATGCCGGTTTCAGATTTGGACCTTACGACCTTAACAATCATAAAATCACTGTTTCAGGAAATGGATTTTGGAGAAATACAAAAGGTAAAATTGTACGTCAGATTAGTGATCGTTTAAATGAAGCAATACAGGCATCTCCTTTTGTCAATTTAGGTGAAGCGCAATCTGTTGGTTTTGAAACTTCTATTCAATACACATACAACAATCGCTTTTTTGCTGGTATGAATCTTTCTAAATTCAATTCATTATACAAAGACAAATACGATGCTAATGGGAACATTTTGGTTCACTACAACAAACAATTGCCAAACGAACCATATTTCACCATCAATGGAAATCTTCAATATAACTTTAGAAATGTAATTCAAAGTAAATCAGAACTTAATCTTTATTACTACTGCGGTTATGTCGCACCATTTTATACTTCTTGGTTAGAAGTAGACAGAACTACAGCGCAATTTCCTCAAGATTTAGGATTAAGCTATGTTTTTCCAAATAAGCAGTTTACGGTAAGTTTTGATGCCAGAAATATTCTAGACGAGCAGGTTTACGACAACTTTGCCGCGCAAAAACCGGGAAGAGCTTTTTACCTGAAAGTTAATTACAACCTTAATAAATTTTAAAATCAATAAATAACTAATTTTTAAATGAAATAAAAATGAAAAAGAACACATTTAAATTATTTACCTCAAGCTTATTATTTGGTGCATTAGCGCTAAGTACAGCTTGTAGCAGCGACGATAATAAAAGTGCAGATCCAGTAAATCCAGTAACTGATGGTCGTTGGATTACTGTAGCTGGAGCTTTAATGCAGACTGATCCAGGTGATGGAAATGGAGGAACAAGAGTTTATGCTATTAGTAAAGAAAATGCTATTGACCCAAACTTTTCTGTAGATGTTTATGCAAATGGTTCTCCTGTACAATCTAGTAGAACAGCTCGTTTGCAATCTTCTGTAGACGGAAGCACACTTTTCAATATCACGTATACAGGTGCTAATGGAGGTGAATTCATGACATACAAAGTAAATGGCGGAAGCAATTTTGCTGAATCTACAGCAAAAGTTAACATTTCTCAATATGCTGGAACTTCTCCAAGATGGGTAAAACTTTTTGACGGAGATAAAACAGGTGTAGCAGTAAACGTTGCAACTCCAGTTGTAAGCACTAATGAAGATAAAACATACAAAAACACAAGAGGAATTGCTACTGTTCTTTCTTTAGATATGCAGCAAACTTTAATCTCAGCTTACAAACAATATCAAATCCCTTTAACTCCTGAAGAAGAGGCACTTGGTCACCACATTTTCCGTTTAGATGCTCCAACATTAAATAAAGCTGGAAACAAATTAATTATCGGAACTTGGATGCGTAAATCAAATCCAGCAAACCCTGCAACAAACGAAAGTTCATTTACTCGTTTAGGATCTAAATCTGTTGTGGTTGATTACCCTTCATTAGAAAATCCAAAAGTAATTACTTCAACTGTAGGTTTTGGTGATACAAGCGGATACAGAAGTTTCAATAGCTTCGTAGCTACAGATGGAAACATTTACCAAGCAACGCAAAGAGATACTCAAAAAGGTTCTTATATCTTAAAAATCAACCAAAGCAACGAATATGACAATTCTTATGTATTTAGTTTAGATACAGCTTTAGGAATTAAAGGTTCTTACATCGATGCTTGGAGATATGTTGGAAATGGAATTGCGTATGCTGTTTACACTTACGAAGGAACAAGCCAAGGTTTCTTAGCGAGATTAGACTTAAATGCAAAAACTGCTACAAAAGTTGAAGATATCGCTTACGATGCTGACTTAGATTTCGGTCAATATCAAGGTTTTGTTGTTGACGGAAACAACTTCTACATCGCTGTTACTCCAGTTGGAAAAGATGGTAACATCTACGTAATTGATATTCCAACAGGAAAAGTTACTAAAGGTGCTAAATTAGTTAACAAGCCAGGAAACCACTATATTGGGGTATTCTAAAAAATATACAGTATGATTACAAACTGTATGTAATTCATCACTTGAGTTTTTTTTTAATTGAACATTCCGCTTCTATTTATAGCAAGCGGAATGTTTTTTTATACTCCAGTTGGCAAAATTTAAACACATAGAAACATAGATGTTTATTATTTGTTTAGGTTACAAAAAAAGCTAGCTTTCACACATAGTCCCGAAGCTTCGGGATGCATTTAAATGAGTGAAACGCCTTTTTAGAAGCCTGTAGAACTATGTCTCTATGTGTTAAATTAAATTTCGCTCAAAAATTATAATTAGAATTTTGAAGCAAATTCTTTTGCAAAATCTCCTAATTTGATTTTACCTTGAACTTTTCCATCATTTTTCAAGAAATCTGCTGCAATAGTTTCATTTCTTAAGCCCGTTCCCATTTCGGTATACAGACCGGCCATTTCTTCTGGAACTCCAGCTTGTGTCATTCCGCCAAAATATTGTTCATCTGTAAATTCAACCCAAGGAAGTTCTGGTTTAGAAATCGCGTTTCCAAATGCTTTTACAATTTCTGAAGGCGTTTTAACATCACTAATTATGTAGCGAATTTTTTGCCCTTCTTGTGATTTTTGCAATTCTTCGGCAGCAGCCCAAGCAATATCTTCTGGATGTACCAATGGAATACGGTTTGAAGCTGGAAAATTAGCTCCCATAATTCCCGCTCCTTTTATCATCGGAATATCATTAAAGAAATTAAAGTAGAAATAACCCGCTCTTAAAAACGTAATAGAAGCGTCTAATTTCTCGTAAATCTTCTCAATGTTATACAAACCCGCAATCGGTCCATTTCCTGTCGGTAAATCTGCGCCAATACTACTTAACATCACAACTCTTTTAATGTTGGCAATCTGAATCGCTTTCACGAAAGCGTTACCTGCTTCAGTCGTATTTTGAATAATATTTACGCCACCCATATTTGGAGGAGTCATAGCAAAAAGTGCATCTGCATTGGTGAAAGTTTTAGAAAGAAAATCAGCATCGCTAACTGATCCTATTGCAGCTTTTGCGCCTAAATTTTCGATTGCCTCTTTACGATCTGCATTGCTACTAATAACCGTTACATCGTGTCCCGATTTTACTAATTGAGCCGTTAAAGGCTTTCCGATATTTCCTAGTGAACCTGTAATTATAATTTTCATCTTAAAATGTTTTTTTATTTAACATTACAAAGGTATCTTTGTACTTACTTTTATACAAGTACTTACCCTAAAGTATGTATCATGACAGCAATTAAAGAATCGTCTACAATTCAGGAAAACAAGCAATATGCCTTAGAAAAATGTCCTGTAACTTTTGTTATGGAGAAAATTGGAGGATATTGGAAACCTATTATTCTCTATCATTTATCGACTGGAGATAAACGCTATAGCGAATTAAAAAGAGCTATTCCGGCTGTAACAGAGAAAATGCTTATTCAGCATTTAAAACAATTAGAAGCCGATGGTTTGGTTATTCGTGAAGCGAAACCTGTTGTGCCACCTTTTGTAACTTATAGATTAAGCAATGCAGGAACAGGACTTTTACCTGTAATTGATGCAATGGCTTCATGGGCTTTTAAAGTAAAAGACGGTATCCACAACATTTAATAGATACCGCCTTTTTTCAAACAACAAAACTTAACTAACTAACTAACTTACTTTTGACTGAAAATGACTTGGTTTTAATTTTGTTTAATAAAAACCAAAGCCTCTTCGTAATTGGCAATTTGTGTGAGTGCATTATAAATGTATTTTGATACTAATGCTCCTCCATCTGAATTAATCAGATGGATATCGTCATCGGGAGTGTGATATTGCGGATGTCCGCCTGTGTGAAAACCAACCGCAGAAATGGATTCTTTATAAAAAGAAACATGATCTGAACCGCCTACATCGCCAGCATGAATTACTGGATTTAAACCACTATTTTCTTGTAGTTTTTTCATTAGTTCAACTCCGTTTGGGAAAGTTCCTGCACCGCCCATGTAAAGTTCTTTTTTATCATTTAGTCTTCCAACCATATCCATATTCAGCATGACTTTTACGGCTTCTTTTGGAACTGGCAAATGATTGATGAAATACTTTGAACCCAACAATCCTTCTTCTTCTCCGCTAAACGAAATAAAAATAATACTGCGTTTAGGTTTTACTTTTTGTTTTGAAATTTCTTCTAAAATGCAAAGCAAAGCCGAAACTCCCGAAGCATTATCATCTGCACCATTATGAATGGCAAAAGCTTCTTTCTTTTTACTTCCTGAACCTTGTCCGCCCCAACCCCAATGATCGTAATGTGCGCCGATAACAATGTATTCGTTCTTCAATTTAGGATCTGAACCTTCAATGAAACCTAAAACATTTTGCGTCGAAACACTATCCGATTTCATTTTATTGATTCCTTCTTTTACAAAAAGCTTAAAAGACTGATAATAAGAACCATTGAATTCTTTTAAACCATATTTTTTAAAATTTTTCTTAATGTAAGATGCCGCATCATTATTTCCTTTTGTTCCTGGAAAACGCCCTTCTAATTTATCGGAAGACAAATATTTATCGTGTTTGTAAAAGGTTTTCGACATTTGTGCATTCACGAAAGTGGGACAAAAAAATACGCCTAAAAAAAGATACTTTAGAAATTTCATATGATAATTAAAGGCTAATTTCAAAAGAAGTATGTTTTATATATTTTCTATCATAAGTATACAAAACATGTATTCTTTTGTCGGTTGTTTGGATAATTGCTGGATAACTAAATTCTCCTTTTTCTTCTTTTTCTAAATCAAATAATTTTGACCATATTAATCCGTCTTTAGAATATTCAACGTCTAAAATATTTCGTCCATTAAACCAGTCTTTTCCAATTGGAAGCGGATTGTTCACCAATAAATAAAGGTTTTTATTGATAGTTAAAGCATCAATTCCTGAATTCGAGTTGATAACATTTATTTTGCTAGTTCTTATCCAGCTTTTACCATTATCGCCAGACCAGCTCGAAACCACTCTATTGTGTTTACTACGAGATAACATCTGAATATCACTTCCACCGTGCACTAAAAATGTCGGCTGAATAACATCAAAATTTTGATTGTTTTCTACTTTTATTTTTTTCCAAGAATCTGTCGCTTCTGTATATTCTTCAACATGTACGCGCCATTCGTCTGTATTGACACTTTCTGTGCTACTTCCGCATAAAATTACGCCAGGAGTAGTTTCGATTGGTTTATTTCTAATTGGACCTAAAATTCCGTCCGGAAGATATTTTGGTTCTCCCCAGGTTGTTCCATTATCTTTTGAAACAATCATAGCGCCAAACCATTCTCTCGGATTTTTTCCAATTTTATAAAACAAATACAAATTCTGGCTTTTACTTTTAAAGAGCACTGGATTCCAGCAAGGCAAAGTATCTCCGTTTTTTATTAAAGGCTGAATTAATTCTTTTGGTGCTGACCATTTTTTGTCTTTATAAGCCGAAATATAAATTCCAACATCTTTTGCACCTTCATATTTTCCTCCAAACCAAGCTGCTAAAATTTCGTTTGGTTTGTATTCTACTAAAGTTGAAGCATGGCTATTGGTAGTTACTGGCGGATCTGCAATATAACTGCTTTCTATATTAACTGCTTTTTGAGCCTTAGTTGCAATCGAAAAAAGAAAAGCAACTAGTAATACTGCTTTAGTATATTTTGTTTTTAAAATCATTGTATTGTACTGAAAATTAATATTGTTTTGTTATGAATTAAAGTTGGGGCAAAAATTCACTGACTTTTATATAAAACAAAAGGAGAGTTACCTCTCCTTCTGCTCAAGTAACAAATCTTTTGATCTTTTACTTTACCAAATTAATTATTTTGTGTCCCACCAAAGTCTAGTTCCACCTGTATCTGGACCGCCTAATTTTACGATTCCATCTTCAACAGCAGCTTTGTTTGACGAGTACTCATTTGTAGTATAAATAATTCTCTTCAATAGAGATTTACCAACTCCAGCATCATTATTATCTGTGTTTAAAACTGGGTAAATTACTTTAGCATCGCTTCTACGTAAATCTGCCCAAGCTTCCCAAGATTCTGGGAAAATTGCTAAGTATTTTTGAACCGCAATCTGTGTACGCTGATTAGCAACTGTTGCAGACCAAGCTACTGGTAATTTAACTGGAATATCTTGTAAATCTAATGTTGGATAAACTGTTAAAATGTTTGGTAATGTTGGCAATGTTGAACCGTTGATGTAAGCATTAACTGCAGTATTATCAGTAATTCCCCATTGTGCAAGAGATAATCTAATACCTGTTTCATACAAAGTTTTAGCATCTCCGCCCATGTTCCATCCATTTAAAGCTCCTTCTGCTCTACTCAAGTAGTTTTCAGAAGCCATAAAGATTTCGATGTTTTTAGTTTCACTAACCGTATTAGCAGAACCATTACCCATGATATCATTATTAAATTTAGAGAACTCTGTAGTACCAAATTGATCTTCTAAACCTCCAACTGGGTTACCTCTGTATACTCCAGAAGCGATTGGCGCAAACCATTTAGATAAGCGTGGATCTTGGTATCCTACTAAGATACTTTCCATAGAAGCAGTCATTACATACCCCCAGCTGTTAACAATCATGTTTAAGTTGTTTGGTGTAATGTTACTTGCTTTAAAGAATGCACTTTGATCGTTTGTTTGCATAACTCCTGCAGCAACAGCAGCTTCTGCTTGAGTTTTAGCTTTAGCTGGATCTTTATCAGAAATTCTTAAAGCTAAACGTAATCTTAAACTGTTTCCAAAAACTCTCCATTTGTCAACACTTCCTGCATAAACTCTATCGTTTGGAGAAAGAGACGCTACAGTAGTTGTTGAGGTAGATGCTAATGTTGCATTTGCTTCGTCTAACAATTTGAAGAAATCTTCGTAGATAAATTCTACGCTATCATAAGGAACTTTTTCTTTTCCGTTTCCTGCTTCAGTGTAAGGAATTGGTCCGTATGCATCAACCATTTGGTTGTACATAAAAACTTTCCAGATTTTAAGAACAGCTGTAGCTTCAGCATTACCTTCAGATGCTACTAAAGCATTTTTCAATGCAGGTACAGCAACTGTGTAAAATCTCAACCAACCTCTACCTTCGTAACCATTTACGAAAGCATTTCTTTCTGTTCCATATCCACAGTTTAAATAGTGAATGAAAGTTGAAGATAAAATACCTGTAGCAATACCCCAAGTACCTTGATCATCTACACCTGGAGAAGAATAAGATCCATTGTGAATACCTGCGTATAAAGCAGATGCGAATGAAGGACCCGCCAATGTAGCATCTAACTGGTCTTCAGTCAATGAATTAGGATCTTTGTTTATTTCATCAAAGTCGCCAGTACAGCTTGATAAAATCGAAACTGCCATTAATGCAACTCCTAATGTTTTTATTTTAAAACTATATTTCATGATGTCTCTTTTTTAATTAAAATCCAAATTTAACATTAACTCCGTAATCTCTTGTTGAAGGAATGTTGAAAGATTCAATACCTTGTAAGTTACCTGTACCTGCTCCTGCTTCTGGATCAAAATGTTCTGCTTTGTTTAAGAAGAAGAATAAGTTTCTACCCACTAAAGAGAAGTCAATACTTGTAAAACCTGAATTGTTTAACAAACGTTTTGGTAGTGAATAACCAAAAACAAGCTCTCTTAATCTGATGTTTGTAGCATCATAAATAAATGGCTCTGCAATAGGAGTTCTTTGTCCGATAGCTGTCCAGTATTGTTCAGCATTAATACTTACTGTGTTTGGAGAGTAAGTACCGTTTCCGTTAGAAACAACACCATCAACAATTATTCCGCCTTGTCTTCCTGCTAAAGTAATATCGCTTACCCCTAAACCTGCTTGTCTAGCTTGCGTGTATGAAATAACTTCACCACCAATTCTGAAATCAACTAAGAAGCTTAAAGAGAAATCTTTGTATTTGAAATTATTTTTGAAACCTGCAGTCCAGTCTGGGTTAAAGTTACCAGCACGAACATCAAATCCGTTTGTTGCTAATGGAATACCAGCGCTGCTCACGATAATATTTCCTTCTGGATCTCTTTGGAAACCTTTAATGTATAAGTCACCGTACTCACCACCTTGAACAACTTTACTTCTAACTAAACGTCCTTCACCTAAAACTAACTCATCTCTTCCATCATAAATAGATTTTACTTTAGATTTGTAAGAAGCGTAGTTTGCTGTAATATCCCAAGTAAAGTTTTCTGTTTGAATTGGAGTAGCTGTTAAAGTAAGCTCGATACCTTTATTTTGAATATCACCACCATTTACAACTGCTCTTGAATATCCAGAAGACTCAGGAGTGTTGATGTAGAAAATTTGGTTTTTAGTTAATGAATTAAAATAAGTGAAATCTAATCCTAAACGGTTGTTGAAAAATCTAATATCAGCACCAAACTCTGTAGAAGAAGAAATCTCTGGTTTTAAGTTTGGATTTGCTTTTGTGCTTTGTCCGTATAACATACCACCGTTTCCTCCAATGTAAGAGTATCTTTGTTGTGTTTGATAAGGATCTGTATCGTTACCAACTTCAGCGTAAGAAGCTCTAACTTTTGCAAAACTGATTACTTCTGGCAATGTAAACATATCAGAAATAACTCCTGAAAGACCGAAAGATGGGTAGAAATAATCTGTTGGTAAAGTTGAAGACCAGTCATTTCTAGCTGTTACGTCTAAGAATAAATAGTTTCTGAAACCAAGCTGACCAAATCCGTAAACAGAATTAATTCTTTTGTTTGAAGCTGTAGAAGTAGCCGTAATAGTTTGAACGTTTGATAATGCGAAGAAGTTTCTTTTACTCAACACACCACCAGAACCTAAAGCTGAACTATTTTGTTGCAATGCATTCGCACCAGCGTTAAGTCCAACAGAAAAATCTCCAAATTTCTCATTGTAAGAAAGTAAAGCGTCAACGTTTAATTCGCTAACAGTTTCGTAAGACTCACTGTATGAACCCATGTTGCTGTTAAATGCATTTGTAGCATATCTGTTTCTTACGTTTTTGTTTGTCATTTGGTCTAAACCAGCTCTACCTTGTAAGCTTAAAGTTTTTGTAATCTCATATTTAAGAGACGCTAAACCAATAAATCTGTTTCTTTTGTCTGTACGAGCATCATCTCTTAAAGCAGACCAGAATGGGTTTCCACCTGGAGCTCCAGTTTCGTCAAGGAAATAGTTTACTTGTCTTTGTCCTGCAGCATCAAAATATTCGAAGTTTTTGTAATCGTTATAAGCGATACTACGAGGCAATAAATAAGCAGATGTACCGATAGACTCTTCACCAGTTCTTAATAAGTTATCAATATCTTGAACAATGTAGTTTGTTTTTACATCTAAAGATAATTTATCAGAAATTTTGCTTGTCAATCTTAAGTTAAGATTGTGTCTGTCCATTTTGTTTCCTCCAACAATACCTTCAGCACGTGTGTTAGTGTAAGAGAAATAACCTTGCGCTTTTTCGTTACCTGCTGTAACTGTCAAAGTGTTAGCTAAGTTAAAACCTGTTTTGTAGAAATCAATAACGTTGTTTGGCTGTGGAGAATAGCTTTGTGTAGCTGGTCCAGCATAATTTGGGTTACGAACCAACTGCCAGTTAGAAACTTGGCTTCCGTCTAATCTACCTCCCCAGCTTGAAGAAGAGTTAGCAACATAAGCTCCGTTTGTTCCTTGTCCGTACTCGTTTTGTAAATTCATCAAATTATAAGCTGAAGAAGCCATAAAGTTAGATGATAACGAAACTGAAGTTTTTCCAGCTTTACCAGATTTAGTTGTAATTACGATTACACCATTTGATGCTCTAGATCCGTAAAGAGCTGCTGCAGATGGTCCTTTAAGAACTGTCATCGAAGCAATATCTTCTGGGTTAATGTTAGAAATACCATCTGGCTGTGTAGTTCCTCCTGTATCAATATCAGGATTTGATGTTGTTGTACCGTTACTAATTGGCACACCATCTACTACATAAAGTGGCTGGTTGTTTCCGTTAAGAGATCTATTACCTCTTAAAGTAATTCTAGAAGAAGATCCAACACCATTTGAAGTTGTAGAGAAGTTAAGACCTGCAACTTTACCAGAAAGTGAGTTGGCAACGTTTAATGATCTAGCTTCTGATAATTCGTCTACTGAAACGTTTTGTGCAGAATAAGTAATTGCTTTTTTCTCTCTTTTAATACCAAGAGCAGTAACTACTACTTCTCCTAATTGTTGTGTATCTGCACCTAAAGATACGTTAATAGTAGTTTGCGATCCAACAGCAACTTCTTTTGTAGCAGAACCTACATAAGTAAATACTAAAACTGAAGATTGATTTGGAACACTGATGCTGTATTTACCATCAAAATCTGATGAAGCACTTGTTTTAGTTCCTTTAACAATAATATTTGCTCCAGGAATTGGAATTCCGCTTTGAGCATCTGTTATCGTTCCTTTTACTGTTGTCTGCGCTTCTAGGCTTTGGAACCCAAAAAGGCAAATGACAAACAGTAACTTTAGTACGTTTTTAATCATATTAGTTGTTTTTTTAGAGTTAATAACATGTTAAATTTAAGAATACGTTTTGTTAACAATACATTATTTCGACAAATGACAATTTTGAAAAGGTGTTGGTGAAAGTTTGGCCAAAAAATGAAAGAAAACGTTTTCATTTGTAATCTAAGTCTGCCTTATTTTAAAGGCCAAAACTCTATTAATCTAATAGATTTTGACCTTTTATAATTGTATTCATTTTTTTAAAGCAAAAACGCCGAAAAATCTTCGGCGTTTTTGGGTTTTTAGTTCAAAACCTTGAATTTAGTTTTCAATAAATCGGTCGAATTTCCGCCAACCATAACTTCGAAATCTCCAGGCTCTACAACGCGCTTCATTTCTCTATTCCAGAGAGATAGGTCCTCTGGTGTAAGTGTAAATTCAACATTTTTTGTTTCGCCTTTTTTGATATTTAATCTTTTGAATCCTTTTAACGTTTTTTCAGGTGTCGTTGTGCTGCTGTAAACATCATTAATATACAATTGCACTACTTCATCTCCATCTCTGTCTCCAACGTTTTTAACATCAACAGAAACTTTTACTTCGCCGTTTGGCTTAATTTCAGTAGTATTCAGTTTTAAATTAGAATATTCAAACTTCGTATAACTTAATCCGAAACCGAATGAATATAAAGGATGCTCGCTTTCTGCAACGTATTTATGTATCGCAGATGGCTTTTGGTTATAATATATAGGTAACTGTCCAACAGATTTCGGAACTGTAATTGGCAATCTTCCACCTGGATTGTAATCTCCAAACAATACATCAGCCACTGCTCTTCCTCCTAATTCTCCTGGGAACCAACCTTCTAAAACTGCAGGAATATTTTCAGCAATCCAGTTTGTAGAAAGCGGACGACCATTTAATAACACACAAACTACTGGAGTTCCTGTTTTTTTAATCTCTTCAATTAATTGCTGTTGAATTCCGAATAAATCTAAAGAAGCCACATCTCTGTTTTCTTCAACCAATTCGTTAGATTCTCCTAAAACTACAATCGCAACATCCGCTTTTTTAGCAGCATCAATTGCTGGCTGTAAGTTTACTTTTTCTAAATTCCAACGGAAATGAGCTCTGGCTCCCCAGCCTCCTTCCCACATTTCAATGCGGACTTTGTATTTTTTACCTTTTTCGATGTTTTTTGGAGTCGTCACCATGCTTGTCGCTCCTTTTGTCCAGTTGTCAATAACCAATTGATCGTCGATATACATTCTAATTCCGTCATCAGAACTTAAACCTAACCAACCATCAAGAGCCTGATCAGATTTTAAATATCCTGTCCATCTGATAGAAAAGTCATCTACATTCACACCATCACCAGGAGCCCAAGGCCAGTCAAATTCTAACTGACTGTCGATACGAGTCAATGCTGGAGTGCCTTCCAATTCTCTATTATTGAAATATTCTCCTTTTAATCCGTTTTGAGATTCGTCTGGAGTAAATAAATATTTAGATGGAATAATTTGTCCTTTTACAATTAATGGAACTCCTTCTTCATAAACTACATTAGCTGTTTTTCCAACCAATTCTTTAACTCCTTCGTAAACCGTCATTCCGACACTGTTTTTAGGAGCATAACCTCCCAATCTTGAAGCATTTGCATTTGGTCCGATAACCGCAATGTTTTTCAAGTTTTTACTTAAAGGCAAAGTATTGTTGTCATTTTTCAATAAAACCATAGATTTCTGAGCCGCTTCTAAAGCAACTTTCTGGTTTTCTGGAGTATGAAAACGCTCTTTAATCAGATTTTTATCTGTGTACGGATTTTCAAATAATCCCAATAAGAATTTCAAACGTAAAACTGCTCCCGCTGCACGGTCGATATTTTCTGTTGTCAATTTCTTTTCATTTACTAATTCAATAACAGTACTTTGCCAGAATTCATTTGAAAAATCATAGAATTGCATATCAACACCAGCAGAAACCGCTTCTCTAATAGCATCTTTTGGAGAATCAGCAACCTTGTGAGTTGTTTGAATATATTTAATCGCTCCTAAATCGGAAACAACAAGTCCTTTAAAACCCCATTCTTTTCTTAAAACATCTGTCAATAACCAATGATTAGCTGCACAAGGAATTCCGTCCAACTCAGAATAAGCGCACATAGTTCCTAAAGCTCCGCCTTTTCTGAATGCTTTTTCGAAAGATGGCAAATGATCTTCTCTTGCAGAACGTTCTCCAACCAAAATTGGCGAAGAATTTCCTCCCGCTTGTGGAATACCGTGAACCGCGAAGTGTTTTGGTTCTGCAATTATAGAACGATCCGATTTTAAATCGTCTCCCTGCAATCCTTTGATAAAAGCCAAACCAATTTCGCTATTCAAAAAAGCGTCTTCACCAAAAGTTTCGGCAACACGTCCCCATCTTGGCTCGCGTCCTAAATCTAAATTTGGTCCAAAACCAAAATGAACACCATGTGCTCTGGCTTCCATACCAATAACTTTACCCACTTTGTCCATAGTCGCAATATCCCAAGTTGCACCAAGACCAATATTCATTGGGAAAGCCGTACTTCCTTCGTCTAAATATCCGTGAAGCATTTCACACATAATTAACGCTGGAATTCCCCAACGGTTTCCTTTGATTACGTTCGTTTGCAAATCATTGATCATTTTCGCTGAACGCGGATATAAATCATGAATTGCTCCAATTCCTAATTTTCCAATTTTTTCTGCCGATTTAGATTTCGCAAAATCTTCTTTATCTTTAAAAAAATCTCCTCTGTACATATCCATCTGACGCACTTTTTCTTCAAGCGTCATACGGCTTAGCAAATCTTGAACCCTTTCTTCTACAGGTAATTTGGCATCCTGATACGGATACTTTTTCTGAGCATGGGTTTGGTTAAAAAAACCAACAGCCATTACAAAAATAATGGCCGTTTTTCTCATTCTTAATTGTAACATAGTTGTGTGTGTTTAGTTTTGAATCACTTTAAGTTTAGTTCCATTCACAAAATCATCATGTGAAATAAAAAAAGTATTAAGTGATTTTCCGTTTAGCTCAATCGAATTGATTTTTCCATCATTATTGATTTGTCTTTCGATTACAATGCTTTCTTTTTTATAATATCTTGGATCTAATTTTATCGTCACTCTATGAAACATTGGCGCTGTAATAGTGTAAATTGGATCTCCCGGTGATATTGGATAAATTCCCATCATAGAATACACTAACCAAGCCGACATTGTTCCTGTATCGTCATTTCCTGGCAAACCTTTTGGTTCATTTTTGAAATATTCGCGAACCAATTTTTTTACCATTTCCTGAGCTTTGTACTCTTCGCCTTTTACATAATTGAATAAATACGGATTGGCAATATCTGGCTCGTTTGCCATATCAAACTGTTTGCTATCGAAGATTTTCTGCAATTGTGCCGAAAATGGTATATCACCTCCCATTAATTTTTTCAATCCGATAATATCGTGCGGAACCATAAAAGCATACTGCCAAGCATTTCCTTCGATAAAACCAACATTTTCTTCAAAATTAGCTCCAGAAGAAGGATCAAATGGCTCGTACCATTTTCCGTCTGGCGTTCTTGGACGAAGCAGATTTAAATTTTTATCGAATAATTTTCTGTAGGATAATGAACGTTCTTTAAAACGTTTTACATTGTCTTTATCCCCAAATTCATTGGCCATAAGTGAAATAGAATAATCTGAAATATTATATTCCTGAGTTGTAGAAACTGGGCCTTTGTTATCGGTTGTCAAATATCCTTTTTTGATATAATCTTTCAATCCAGGACGAAGCGGATTATTTTCAACATTATCTGCGCCTTTCAACATTGCATAATAGGCTTTATTAACATCATAATCACGAATTCCTCTCATATAAGTATCTGTAATTACTATACTTGCAGGATCTCCAACCATGGTAAAAGTTTCAGTCGAATTCAGCTCCCATTTTGGTAACCAGCCATTTTCATCGAACATATCCAACATACTTTTTACCATATCCGATTGCTGTTTTGGATAAACCAAAGACATTAACGGATGGACATTTCTATACGTGTCCCACAAAGAAAATACGGTATAACGAGTATCTTTGGTTTTAGCAATTTTAGTTCTTTTGATTACTGGATATTCTCCGTTAATATCATTTAAAATATTTGGGTGAATTAATGTATGGTATAAAGCCGTGTAGAAAATCGTATTATCCTCTTTTGAACCGCCTTCAACCAAAATTTTAGAAAGTTCTTCGTTCCATTCGTTATAGGTTTCTTTGTAAATTGCGTCAAAAGTTCTGTTACCTACTTCTTTTGCTAAGTTTTCACGGGCATTTTCGATACTTACGTACGAAATTCCGATCTTCACTTCAACCGTTTCTTGTTTATCGAATTTATAGGTAAAATAACTTCCAATACTATCCCCTACAACAGTTTTGATTGTATTATCCATCATTCTGGTCTTTCCGTTGTAGCCCATCCATTGTGCTTCGACACCGTTGTATTTCGCAGGTTTTTTCCAAACTCCGAATTTATTGGCAGGTTTAGAAAATTGAGCCACAAAATAAACTGGGTAAGCATCTTCAGGACTGTTGTAACAAAATGAACCAACTGTACGCATTCCTTCAATTTCTGTAGAAGAAACGACTTTTATCATTGCACCTTCTTCATTCGTTAATCCTAAACCAAGATTTAATAAAACATTGGACTGCCCTTTCGGGAAAGTGAATCTGCTAATTCCAACTCGTTTTGAAGCGGTGAATTCTCCTTTTACTTTGTACTTATCGATGTTTACGCTATAATACGCAGCTTTTGCAACTTCATTAGAATAAGTGGAACCGTATTTTAAATGATCGATTTCTACATTTCCAGTGGTTGGCATCACTAAAATAACGCCCAATTCTGGACAGCCTACTCCGCTTAAATTCACCTGACTAAATCCTGTCAAGAAATTATTCTCATTCACATACGGATTAGAAAGCCACTGACTGTCTTTTTCCATTGGAGTATTTTTTACTCCCGCCACATTAAACGGACTTATACTCGCCATTCCGCGTGGGGCAATTGGTCCTGGAAAAGCTGCTCCATAATTAGAAGTTCCAATAAACGGATTTACAAAATCTGCTGGCTCTTGTGCAAAAATGGTAATGCTAAAAAACAGCATGTAAAAAATACATGCTGTTTTAAATTTATTTGTATTTAAAACCATAGGTTTCATTTTTATCTGTTGATCGCTTCAATTTTTAAAGTCCAAGCTTCTTTTGCAGGAAGATTGTTTCTTAAGCTTTCCGGAATTACTACTTTAAATCCGTTTCCTTCTTTGGTCCATTTTAAAGAAGTTTTAGAACCTAACATTGTAATTTTTGTTCCTTTTTTAGGGCTGATTGATTTTACTGTAACTTCAGCAGGAATTTTATCTTCACCTGTTTTTGCTAAATAAAATGCAAATACATTTCCTGCTTTATTTTGTGTAAAACAAATGTTTTCTTCTTTATAAGGTTCAATCGGTTTTGTGTTATAAATCGCTGTGCTGTTTACTTTCATCCAATCTCCATAAGCTTGCAATAAATCGTAAGCACCTTTATCCCATTCTCCTTCTGGACTTGGAGCAACGTTTAATAATAAGTTTCCACCTTTAGCTACAATATCAATTAACATGTGAATACCTTCTCTTCCAGTCATGTATTTTGCATCTGGAGTATAAGACCATCCACCTCCAGCTGGAATACAAGATTCCCAAGGATAAGGTAAAGTTTTAGCAGGAACACGTCCTTCTGGAGTTAAGTAGTTTTGGTTTTTACCGTGAACCGCTCTATCAACTACAATTAAACCTGGTTGTTTTTGACGTGCTTTAATCACTAATTCATCCATTTTCGGATCTTGATCTACTACTCTGTGCTTAATAAAACCGTTTTTAGATTCGTTTTCAGTAAATTTTTCGTCGTAGTTTTCTTTGATATTAACCTGGTCTCTTTTTCTAACCCATCCACCATCTAACCATAAAATATCAACTTTACCGTAGTTCGTTAAGATTTCTAAGATTTGATTGTGAGTGAAATCAACATATTTCTGCCATTTTTCAGGGTATAAAGACGGATCGTAGTTTACGTTTCTGTCGAATGGAGGAAAATACGGATCCCAGTAGTTTTCGTTATGCCAGTCTGGTTTAGAGAAATAAGCTCCAGTTGAAATACCTTCTCCTCTAAAAGAGTTGAAGATTTCTTTTAAAACGTCTGCTTTAGGGTTTGTATGAAAAGGAACATCTTTACTTGTAATCTTGTAATCAGAATATTTAGTGTCATACATATTGAAACCGTCATGGTGTTTTGTAGTGAAAACCATGTATTTCATTCCCGCATATTTAGCTGCTTTAGCCCATTTTGCAGGATCAAATTTCACAGGATTAAAAGTCTTTCTTAATCCTTCGTAATCTTTAATATAATCATTATAATTAGATGGATTGCTTCCTTTTTTACGTTCACACCATCCGTAATCTTCAGGGCAGATAGACCAAGACTCTACAATTCCCCATTGGCTGTAAGTTCCCCAGTGCATAAGCAGACCAAATTTTTTGCCTTGCCATTCATCTAAGTTCTTTAAAACTAATGGATCTGTTTCTGGTACGTATCTTTCATCTTCGTAAATGGCCTGAGAGAACATTTGTACTGAAAATAAAAGGGCGATCATGAATATTCCTTTTTTCATCTTTACTCTAATTTATAATTTATTATTCTTTGTTTTTAGTTTAGTTTGTCCAGTATCGGCTGATCTGTAAAAGTTAATTCTTTTGGAGTGTTTTCGTTAAGTTGTTCCAATACAACAAACTTATTCTCACCTTTGTTCAACCAACAGCCTGGTACATAAAGCGTTTGTTGTGGTCCCACTTTCCAGTAGCGACCAAGATTGTGTCCGTTAACAAATACAATTCCTTTTCCCCAATTGGTCATATCTAGAAAAGTATCGGCTGGCTTATCAATGTTTACTGTAGCTTCATGTAAAACAGGGCGTCCAGATTTTACTGTTTCAGTTTTAAGAACTGGAATTTCACTCATCGGCATTTTATACATTTCCCATCCACCGCTAATTTCATATTCATTAATGATTACTGGAGAAATAATTCCTTTCGTATTGTGTACTATTTCGGCTCCGTAATTAATACGTCCCATATTTTCAACCAAAATTTCCAAAATACCGTTAAAAGGAATAGAAACTTCCAACTCGTAATTTTTGAAAACTCTATTCAATTCTCCAACTTTTACTCCATTTACATAAACGGTAGCAAAGTCTCTTAATCCTTCAATTTTCAATTTTCCAGAAGAAATTGGCTGTGTAAATCGTTTACGATATAAAACATATCCATGCCCCTGACCTAACTTTTCAAATGTTAAAGGCTGATCATTTATAACTGCTTTTTCTCTTTTGATCCAACTCAAAACATCCATACTCGATTTGATAGGCTGATTAGGATATTTTGTAACTGGAATTTTCTCTGGAATCGGTGCTAATTTCGTTTTAGAATATTTTTGCATTACTTCACGAATAGCCATAAATTTTGGTGTTGCCCAACCTGCTTCGCTAATAGGCGCATCATAATCATAACTTGTAATATCCGGCTGAATATCACTTTCTTCATTATAATTTGCTCCAGAAGTAAATCCGAAATTAGTACCACCGTGTACCATATAATAATTAAAAGAAACACCTGCATCAAGATACTTTTTAGTCTGGCTTGCAATCTCCTCAGATCCAATTTTAATAAATGGTTCTGCCCAATGATCCAACCAACCAGAATAAAACTCTGCCACCATGTAAGGTCCTTGTCCTTTATGGAATTTATCAACCTGCTTCTTTAAGTTTTCTATATTTGATTCTCCATTTGCGGTTGGTAAAACACCTTCAACAGCACCTCCTTCAAACAGCCAAGTACCATCAGAAGTAAAAAATGGCTCTGGAAACCCAGTTTCTTTAAGCATATTATAAATGGCTGTTTTATATGCTTTATGATCTTCAGCACTTATATCGGTTCTTTGAGAAACATAAGAACCAAATTCATTTTCAGCCTGAACCATAATAATAGGCCCTCCCTGATTTGCAAAATTTCCTTTTACCACTGCATACAATTGTTGAAGATACGTTTTGCAAGCGTCCAAAAATGCTTTGTTATTGGTACGAATTACCAAATCTTTATTATTTTGCAACCACCAAGGATACCCTCCAAATTCCCATTCTCCACATGCATAAGGTCCTGGTCTAAGAATTACATATAATCCTTCACTTTTAGCAATACGTAAAAATTCTGCTAAATCTTTATTTCCCGTTTTAAAATCCCATACGCCCGGTTCAACTTCATGATAATTCCAAAACACATAAGTTGCTACGGTATTCAATCCCATAGCTTTAAGCATTTGCAGTCTATGTCTCCAGTATTCTTTAGGAATACGCTCATAGTGCATTTCTCCCGAATGTATTTTTATAATTTTCCCATCTTTTTGAAATTCTCCATTAGATATAGAAAATCCTTTTGTTTGAGCGTTTGTAAAAAACGGCATCAAACAAATCAATAATACTCCGAGTTTAAATAATATCTTATTCATTTTTTTTCAGATTATTCATTTATGACTTTAAAGCTTTGTCAAAGTTTGAAACTTTGACAAAGCTGTCACAAGCATTTCACTTTAAGCTATGTGTTAGAAACTAGTTTCTTTCTAAAATCTTTTACCAAGTTTCAAAAGAAAAAAATCTATGTTTCTATGTGTTTAAAAAAAATTAATTCACCAAAATCTCATCCACAAACAACCATGAACTTTCTCCTTTCGGACTTTTCTTTAAGTTGCCTCCAATTACTTTCACAAAACGTGCATTTTGCTTTTGGAAATTAATTTTGAAATCTTTCAATTCCGGAACTGGATTTGCTGCATACGGACGCATGACTTTTCCAACTTGCGTGTATTTAATTCCATCATTAGAAATTAAAACTTTAACCTGAATTGGGAAATTAACTCCTGCGCCTTGACTTTCTAAAGTTCCAACAATTACTTGCTCGATACTTTCTACTTTTCCAAGATCAATTACCAATTCCATATCATTAACCAACCAAGCCTGCCATTGACCGTCATGGAAATTTTTACTTCCTCTGATTGAATTAACCATTGTATTGGCATCACCTTTATAATTGTCATTAAATGGAGTTAAATATTTTACTTTTTGAGCAAATGCTTTATGGAAAACTATAGTATCTGTGAATGTTTTTCCTACTGGTTTTTCATCCTGAAATAAAGAAGCTTTTAAAACTGTCGTTTCTTTGATTTCAATTGGAGAAGTATATTTTATTGCGTGATGATCAATGTTTTGATTTCCTAAAACATATCTAATATCTGGATTTGGAAACTCATTTTTCAACTCTACTTTGATTTGTTTATTTCCTAAATCAGCTGTTGAAGAAGCCGTTACCAAATAAGCGCTTTTCGCATAATTTAATCCCTGATAATCGTAACGTTTAAACATTGAAAACAATCTCGATGTAAAATCGTTCCAGTTACGCTTTTCTTTCGGACTCCATAATGTTTCTGATAAAGCCGCTAATCTTGGGAAAATCATATATTCAGAGTCTTTTGGCCCTGAGATATGTTCTGCCCATAAATTGGCTTGACCACCTAATATATGTGAAGCATCTTCAGGTGTCATTCCTTGCACAACAGGATCAAACTGATATACTTTATTCAACGGATTATAAGCATCAAAAGCCAAAGGCTCTTCATTTTGAGGACCTTGATAGAAATTGAAATAACATGGAGATTCTGGTGACATAATTACATCGTGACCTTGTTTAGCCGCTTCTGCACCGATTTTTTCTCCTCTCCAGCACATAATTGTAGCACTTGGATTAAGTCCGCCTTCCAGTACTTCATCCCAGCCGATTAGTTTTTTACCTTTAGAATTAACGTATTTTTCAATGCGTTTTACGAAATAACTTTGTAATTGTTCTACACTTTTTAAGTGCTCGTCTTTGATTCTTTTTTGGCAATAAGGACATTTTGCCCAATTGGTTTTAGTCGCTTCATCGCCTCCAATATGAACATATTTAGAAGGGAAAATGGCCATTACTTCGTCTAAAACATTTTGTAAAAACTCAAACGTAGTTTCTTTTCCTGCACAGTAAATATCTGTCAAAGGCCAAACTCCTCCCGAAGGAACTCCAATTCGCTGATTGAAACAAGCCAATTCTGGATAAGAAGCAATGGCGCTGCTTACGTGAGCCGGCATTTCGATTTCAGGAATTACTTCAATTCCTTTTGTTGCAGCATATTTTACAATTTCTTTTAATTCTTCTTGCGTGAAAAATCCGCCGTAAGTTCCTTTTTCGTCAGGATTTGTAGTTAGTCTGGCATTCCAGCTTCTATTTTCCTGATCTACTCTCCATGCACCAACTTCCGTTAATTTTGGATATTTTTTGATTTCGATTCTCCATCCTTGATCATCAACTAAATGCATGTGTAAAACATTCATTTTATGCGCTGCCAAACGATCAATCGTAGTTAAAACATAATTTTTATCGAAGAAATGACGAGAAAAGTCCAACATTAAACCTCTCCATTTAAAACGAGGTTCATCATTAATAGTCAGACTTGGAATTTCCCATTTTGCAGAAGTAATCGCAAACTGGCTTTCAATTGCCTCTGGAAGTAATTGTCTGATGCTTTCTAAAGCGTATAGAAACCCATTATTTCCTTTCGCAGAGATAGTAATATTGGTTGGATTTACATCTAAAACGTAAGCTTCATTCTTTAAATTCGGATCTGTTTTTAATAAAACATAATTGCTCGCAGGAGCTTTTGTGGTCACTTCTGGTTTCCATCCTGCAGCAGTTCCAAATTTAGAAGCCAAAGCATTTGCAGCATCTTTTTGGAAATCACCGTTAACGACAAACTTTGTATCTTTTGTAAATTCAAAAACACCTGTTTTAATCAGAGTTTGAGTCGGTTTCGGAATGATACGAATATCACTTTCCGTGTAAATTTTCTGAGCATTAGCTGAGAAAACTAAAGTGATTAGGGTTAATAGGAATAATAATTTTTTCATTCTTTGTTTTTTGGTTTCTCTAAAAACTATTTATTAAGAGCTTTTAAAGATTTAGTTTTTTAGGTTTAGTTTGTCATTTCGACTGAAAGGAGAAATCTCTGCAAGTAGCTCTACAAAGATTGGCTTTTCGTTACGGAGTTACTCACGAAGATTTCTCCTTCGTCGAAATGACAAAGCTGTGTCGAAAAAACTTTGTCAAAGTTTGAAACTTTGACAAAGTTCTAAAAGTAATAATTACTTATCCCAAGACATTTTAAATTTCGCGTCTTCCATTCTGTGGCCTTTTGTATAATCAGAAACAGCGTAATTAAATCCTGATCTTAGACTGTAACCTGCATATTCGCCGTTTTTATTTAAAGCAATAAAACCAACCTGCAGATACTCCATGTCTTTATGGTTTTTGTGTTTGTTGTAAATACGTTCTGTGATTTCTTTACAAGCATCGTAGGGAGATTTTCCCTGACGCATTAATTCAACAACCATTGCACTTCCGGCAGTTCTAATAACCGCTTCGCCCAAACCTGTTGCTGCTGCTGCGCCCACTTCGTTATCCAAGAAAAGACCTGCGCCGATTATTGGGGAGTCACCGACGCGTCCGTGCATTTTCCAAGCTGCACCGCTCGTGGTACATCCGCCAGAAAGGTTGCCATCTTGGTCTAACATTAGCATGCTTATGGTATCGTGATTTTCTATATTAATAACTGGTTTGTATTTAGAATCTTCCAGCCATTTTTTCCAATCTTTTTCAGATTCTGGAGTCAATAAATTTTCTTCTTTAAAACCTTCAGACAAAGCAAACTGCAATGCTCCTTGCCCTGCTAACATAACGTGAGGCGTATTTTGTAACACTCTTTTTGCAACAGAAATTGGGTGTTTGATTCCTTGCAAGAAACAAACTGACCCGCAATTGCTGTTGTGATCCATAATACAGGCATCAAGAGTTACCTTCCCTTCACGATCCGGATATCCTCCATAACCAACACTGCGAACAGTCGGATCTGCTTCAGGTATTTTCATTCCGGCTTCGATAGCATCTAATGCCGATTTTCCTTCTTTTAAGTTTTTCCAAGATTCTTTATTCGCAGGCAAACCGTGATTCCATGTCGAAATAATAATTGGTTTTGTCTGTTTTTTTTCTTTTGATTCGACAGCTTTTTCTTCATTTTCAGAAGTAGCCGCAAATCCACTTACGCCCAAAACAGAACTTATAGCTAAAGTGCCTAAGGTTGTTTTCTTAATAAAATCTCTTCTATTTGACATGTCTTTTGGTTTTAATTCAACTTTCAGAAACAAAATGTTCTTAATGTTGCTAAATTAATCAGTAATAATTTTTAATCCCAGTAAAATCTACTACAAAGCCGATTTTACCTCTCTAATTGTTTTTAAATTACTATCTGATAAGGCGTTTCCGTCAAAAAATGAAACTCCTGTTGCACCATTTTTCTTAGCCTGAAGAATCGCTTCTTTTAATTCTGCATCCGATTTCAATCCTGGAATATAAATTCCTGTATTCACTTTAGTCGGTTTTCCTTCCAAATCGGCCACACCTTGTTTGGTTGCGTAACCAACCCAGTCAATTTCTTCATCATAAAAACTATGATAAATCATTGGATATACTTCGTCAATATTCCATTTATCCCAACGCTGACGTACCATATGGTCTGCCATTTCTGGATAAGGAAATACTGCTGCCGTTAATTTTTTATTGTGTTTATGAGCAATTTTATACGCATCGTCCACCACTGCTTTTACAGCATTTAATCTGAAGTTTTTCCACTCCATATCAATTGAAGTATTGTGGCTTTGTTTTGGATTTTTATGATGCTCTTTTTCGAATTTGCTTACACAAGCATCACAATAACAGAAATCAAATTGTGGCAATTCTACATCCTGAACCAAGTTGTATTTTGGCAATAAACTGATTGGCAGGAAAATATCTGGGAAACGAATGTAATCTAAATGTACGCTTTCGATTCCTTCCACTTTTGCTAAACCTTCAACTAAACCTAAAACGTGGTTTCTAGATTCTTCTTTAGTTGGACAAAGCCATTGGTAATAATCTACGTAAGGACGGTTGTCAAAACAAGATTTTCCTTCTTTACTCACCTGATACCAATCCGGATGCTGCAAAGCGATTGAATCATTTGGACGATTCATTGCCATAATCCAAGCGTGAACTTTTAGACCTTCTTTTGTGGCAAGCGGTACTAATCTTGCTAATAGTTTTGGGTCGGTTTGAGTGTTAATTAAAACTTCATCAATTCCGCCATCTTTGTATTTTTTGAATTCTTTCGAATAATCTGCATCCGATTTTTTCGCGTCAGCAGTCGTCCAAACTCCAAAAGTGAATTTTCCGTTTTCTTCTGCTTTAGTTTCTTTTTGTCCGCAAGAGAATAAACTCAGCGAAAGCGCTAATACTAAAACTTTTGATAGTTTTTGTAATTTACTCGTTCGTAATAATTTTACCATCTTCTTTTATTATTAAGGTTTTGTTTGAAAAAGGACTTTTTACTGAAATATTAAATCCTGTTAAATGATTCTCTAATATCGGTTTTAAAGTCTTTCCATCAACAACTATATTTTTTGAACTGATACTTTGCATTGATTTTGCCCAAGATTTATTCTTATCGAAATATCTTTTCTGAGCTCTAAATAAAGTATACAATTCCCATTTTACTTTTTCGTCCTGCGAAATTGTGAATGTATCCTCGCTTTCTTTTGAGGAAAAATATACATAAGCCCATTTTTCGGGCTCATGCATATTGATGACTCCCATAGGCGACCAAACCCAATTGTATTCCGGGAGAAACTTTCCTTCTGAATCTTTTTTACGTTCGTATTTTCCATCCACAACAGAATGCTGCCAGTTTACGCGAGAGAAATTGACTCTCCAAAACTTGTCTTTTGGAACAATATTATCGAAATACGATGTTTTATAAACCGACCACGGAATTGCAATTTCTAATGTCCAGCCTTTATCTGTATCTGAAGCATTATTTAATGTTCCGTCAACTTTTACAGCCGATTTTAATCCGTCGATATTCCAGTCGTTTAAAACGGTGTTTTTTTCTCGGTACGGTTTATTGATGAATAAATCCCAAGCTGTATTCAGCGCATTAATTTCTAATTCATAATAATTGTGAGTATCATTATCTGGATCAATAAAAACCTCAAAATCATTATTGTAGAAAATAATAGTGTCACGCTGTTTTAGATTTGCCCAAACATGAGGCTCTTCCATTTTTGCCAGGATATAGTAGTATTTATCGTCCCAAAGCATCTTAACCTGAGTTTTGTATTTTGGAGTTTCAACGCCTTCTATGTCGACAAAAGGTGTTGTCCACGATGCTTTTTCCCAAGCTTTGTCTGCTCCGTCTCCGTCAATAACAATTTCGCTTGACGTTTTATAGGCAATATAACTTTTCGGCGTAACCGGTTTTTCAGATTGCGCATAACTCATCAATCCAACAAAAAAAACGGCAAGGGACAATAAATTACTTCTACTATGCATCTTTATATTATAAACTATTATTTTTTGTAAACTCAATTACTTCGCTCAGTTTTCCGAAAGCGATAGCTACGTGAGTATCTGCAGCACCATAATAAACTGCCAATTTATCTTCTTCAATATCGTGTAAAGCAGCACATGGGAAAACTACGTTTGGCACATCTCCAACCATTTCATACGTTTCAGCTGGGCCTAATAAATAAGGCTGTGTTCTGTATTTTACCTGATCTGGCGAATCAACATCTAAAAGTGCTGAACCCATTGCATAACGGAAACCGTTGCAGGTATTGATAACTCCATGGTAAATCATTAACCACCCTTCGTCTGTTAAGATCGGAATTGGTCCTGCTCCTACTTTTGTACACTGCCACGCACTTTGCTCAAACGGACTTGGTTTCATCACCAATCTGTGTTCTCCCCAATATTTCATATCAGGGCTGTAGCTGATCCAGATATCTCCAAAAGGTGTGTGTCCGTTATCACTTGGACGGCTTAACATCGCATATTTACCGTTGATTTTCTGTGGGAATAAAACTCCGTTTCTGTTGAATGGTAAAAAGGCATTTTCGCACTGGAAAAATTCTTTAAAGTCGAAAGTATAACCAATACCAATTGTTGGTCCGTTGTAACCATTACACCAAGTAATCCAGTAACGATCTTCGATCCAAACCACACGTGGATCGTATTTATAAGCAGATTCGATCATTTCTGTATTTCCAGACTGCATTACAATTGGTTCGTGGTTGATGTCCCAATTGATACCATCTTTACTGAAACCAGCAAAAATATTCATCTGAACTGCTTTATTATCACATCTGAAAACCCCAGCATATCCGTCTCCAAAAGGTACAACTGCACTATTGAATATACTGTTTGATGAAGGAATCGAATATCTGTCGATAATAGGATTCTCCGAATATCTCCACATTACATCTTTACTGTTTTCGGGTCTGTCTTGCCAAGGAATAGTACTCATTTTTTGTTTTTTTATTTATTAGTTTTTTTTATTTTTTTTTTGAAACACATAGGGACATAGTTCTGCTTTGTCTATAAAATGCGTTTCACTTGTTTAAATAAACATAGCTTTGCGGCCCATCTTGCGTTCCCGTAGTTGAAACTACGGGCTATATTCAAAGCTATGTGTTAGAAACTAGTTTCTTTCTTTTTCCTTTTTCTAATTCAAGAAAAATCTATGTTTCTATGTGTTTAAATTTTTAAAATCTTGCTTCTTTAATCTTGCTTCTTTAATCTTGCTTCTACAAAATCTTTCTCCTCTAGAATCTACTCTTCAATCTTACGAACTCTATCCAACCAAGTAAACTTCAATACCGTAGTCGTCACTAAGAACACCGCTAAAGCTACACCAGCTTTCGGATAATCTCTGATGATAAAATAAATCGGAAGCAGAATCATGCTTGACTGCCAAATAATACCGATCACACAATTCATCATATCTAAATAGAAATCATTATTTTTTTGGAAAGACTGATCTTCCGCTTTCAATTGTTTGTAAACTGGAGTCCAGAATCCCCAAGGTCTAACATTGCTGTAGAAAGATTTTAGGACTTCCATATCAGTTGGTTTACTTAAGTAAGTTCCTAAAAGACAACCTAAAATTGACATTCCGAAAATTAGTGGGAACAAGTAAATTGAAGGCACTTGTGAAAGATCATGCAAGAATGTTCCAGCTTCTAAATTCCCTTTGTTCTGATCTAAAACAAATTGAAGAGAAGCAGCGATTAATCCTCCGACCATTCCCCAGAAATAACCCCATCCGTTGAAACGCCACCAAATCCATTTTAAGAAGTTGGCTGCAACGTATCCTCCATATAAAGCACTTGTAATCCAAAGTGTTAAAGAGTTGATAGAATCTGCGAAGAATCCCATGAAAACTCCAAGTCCAACAACTAAGAAAGAAGAAATCTGACTTACTTTTATGTAGTGTTTGTTTGAAGCAACTGGTTTAAAATATTTTTTATAAATATCATTTACAATATACGCTGGACCCGCATTTACGAAAGCCGAGAATCCAGACATGAACGCTGCCAATAATCCCGCTAAAAGAATTCCTTTAATTCCAACTGGAATATAAAGATTGACCACTTTTGGCATCAATAATTCTAAATCTGCTCCTGTAAGATTTACGTTTGCGTTTAATTCTGGTGCTAAATTTACTAGAGCGATAACCACAATTCCTGTAATTAATAAATATCTAGGAATAAATAAAATCAAGTTAGTAAAACCACTCATATAAGCCGCTTCTTTTACCGATTTTGTAGAAAGAACACGCTGTAAATCGTAACTTGGAGTTGGTCCTGCAACGCTGGCAAAAAATCCTTTGAATAAAGTCATTCCGATGAAAGCGCCAAACATTTTGTATCCTTCAGTATCAATTAATCTATTGAAAGTTTCGAATTTATCGCTCCATTGCGTTTCAAATTCCCATCCGAAGAAAACATTTTTCCATTCTGGCGTAATAATCGAATTAATCTGAACATCTGTATAATTAATGAATGCATAACCAGCGATTAAAACTCCGGCAACAATCATAATAATATATTGAACAACCTCTGTCGCAACAACAGAAAACATTCCGCCTTTTACGGTATAAATTGTCGTTAAGAAAATGATTAACAATGCATAAGCTTGTTCTGAAGTTAAGAAAACAGAACCATTCATATGAACCGCTAAATCCCAAGGAAGAATAATCGTAACGAATTTCCCGATTCCAACAAAGAAATAAGCAATGAAACCGATTGTAGAAATAATAGCAAAAATCGCTACAATAATATGAGAAGCTTTTCCTGCTTGATCGCTTCCAAAACGAGTTAAAATCCACTCAGAACCTGTCATTACTTTTGATCTTCTAATCCAGACCGCAAGAAACATCATGACAAAAATCTGATTCCAAATCGGCCAAAGCCACATAAACATGAAACTTTTTACGCCATAAAGAAATAAAACGCCAATCATCCAGGAAGTTCCCGAAACATCAAACATTCCAGAGCCGTTACTTAAACCTAGAAAATACCATTTGATAGATTTTCCTCCCAAGAAATAGTCATCTAAACCTTTGGATGCTTTTCTTGAAATCCAGATTCCTATACCGACCGACATTACGATATAGATTAAAATGATTGATACGTCAATAATGTTCATTAAATATTTATTTTTGAATTAGTTAGTTTATTCCCCATTTTTGGTTTGGCTGTGCTCCCATTACAAAATGCAATACACCGCCTTTAAGCATATCTTGGTGAGAGATCGCTGTTTTATTAAATACTTCTCCGTTTAAAGTAGCTGATTGGATATAGAAATTTTTCTCTGAAACATTTTCTGCTTCAATTACAAAAGTTTTCCCGTTTGGAAGATTTAAAGTCGATTTCTCGAAAATCGGACTTCCAATTTCGTATTCTCCAGAAGCAGGATTCATCGGATACAATCCCATTGAACTGAATACATACCAAGCCGACATTTGTCCACAGTCTTCGTTTCCGCTCAGACCATTTGCTGTTGTATTATATTGTGTGTCTAAAATATGACGCACCCAATATTGTGTTCTCCAAGGCTGTCCTGCATGATTGAACATATAAGCAATATGATGGCTTGGCTCGTTTCCGTGCGCATATTGCCCGATCAAACCAGAAATATCTGCTGAAACATTGTTTCCTGTAATCTCTGAACTTTCTGTAAATAATTGTTCTAAACGTTTTGTAAAAATGTCATTTCCTCCGTGAAGTTTAATAAAATCATCCACATTATGAGGCACAAACCAGCTGTGCTGCCACGCATTTCCTTCAGTATAATCAGTATGTTCTCTGTGATTCGAATGTTTTGGATCGAAAGGTTCATTCCAAGATTTTCCATCTTCTGATTTTCCTCTCATGAAACCTGATTTGGCGTCAAATAAATATTCGTATGCTTTTGAACGTTTAGAGAAAAACTCATAATCGGCAGTTTTGCCTAATGCTTTTGCCATTTGCGCCACACACCAATCGTCGTAAGCATATTCTAAAGTAATCGTAACCGATTCATCTAATAAGTTGTACGGAATATAACCGTATTTTTTGTAGAAATTCAATCCGCGTTCGTCCTGCATCATCGTTGCTTTCATGGCTTCAAAAGCTTTTTCGGCATCAAAACCTTTAATGCCTTTCATATAAGCATCAACAATAACTGGAATCGAATGATATCCTGTCATCGTATTGGTTTCATTAGCATATAATGTCCAAACCGGAAGTATTTTTTTAGTTTCATAATACGCCAACATCGAGTTTACTAAATCTGAAACTTTTGTTGGTTCTAATATTGTCAGCAATGGGTTCTCTGCTCTAAAAGTATCCCAAAGTGATAAAGTTGAATAAGCGGTGTAATCTTTAGCCGTAATAATTTTATCGTCTTCTCTTCTAAATTGACCGTTTTTATCGCTGTACGTTACAGGCGCGACTTGTGCATGATATAAAGCGGTATAAAAAATTGTTTTTAAAGAATCAATCGGAGTTTCAACTTTAATTTTACTTAAAGCTTTGTTCCATTCTAAAGTCGCATCCGATTTTGCTTTTTCAAAACTCTGACTTTCAGCATCTAAATTATCTTTTGCATTTTCAACACTTACAGAAGAAAGCGCTACTTTTACTCCTAATTCTTTAGAGTTTTTAGAATCAAAAAATAATTGTAAAGCTGTATTTTCTCCTTCAGCACTTTGACCAGAAACTACTTTTTTATCAGCTGTGATAATAGATTCTGTAATTGGCTTAGAAAATTTGGCAACAAAATATACTTTTTGATTTTTTGCCCAGCCTGTACTGTAACGGTAACCGCTGATAGTATTGGCATCTTCAATTTTGATTGACGTTTTTAACGCCTTATCCCAGTTAATCGCAAAACCAAGATCTACAACAACCGACTGAACGTCGTTATTATTATAAGTATATTTATGGTATGCGGTTCTTTGCGTAGAAGTTAATTCTACATTGATCTTAGGATCCTCAAGAAAAACTTGGTAAGAACCCGGTGTTGCTTTTTCGTTAACATGATTGTATTTTGATTTATACGGAAGGAAATCGCGTGAAGCGGCTTTGGCGGTTAAGTCTAATTTTTTGTTTGTCGGCATAAATAAAATATCTGCCAAATCACCGATTCCTGTCCCGCTTAAGTGTAAGTGACTAAATCCAGAAACTATCGAGTCAGAATAATGATAGCCCGAACACCAGTCCCAGCTAGAAATACCATTATCAGGACTCACCTGCAGCATCCCGAACGGAACTGTTGCACCCGGATACGTATGTCCGTGACCTCCAGTACCTATAAAAGGATCTACATAATTTGTTGCAAAACTTTTGTGATCTTTGTTTTTATCAACTTTTATTTTGCAACTTGCAATAAAAATTACCGTTAAAGAGAGCAGAGTAATTTTCTTCATATCAAAACAATATTAATTTAACTTTAAATTTAGATAAATTCAACTTTTACCAAAATAAATTTAGACGGACGACATTTAAACGGCTCTAAACATCAAAAAAAAGTAATAAACGCCATTATTTTATAATATCATTATGATTTTCAACACAAGCAAATCTTACAGGCTTCCTATACGTTATCATGCTTACTTTTGGCTGACGTATTTTGTATTTAATACATTTCGCTGGGGAAGCTATTTTAACGATTATGTTTACTCCTTAAAAACAACTTTACTCGGTTTTCCAATTCACATGGCTTTATGCTACCTTAATATTTTGGTATTGATGCCGTATTTGGTTTATCGCAAAAAATACTTCCTATATATTATAAGTGTACTTGCTGCTATTTTTATCATGGTCGTTGTCAAATTCAATCTGACTTATTTGTTGATTACGCATAATGTTTGGCCTGAAGGACCTCAGACCATAAACAATCTAACGCTAAATTATACAATTGATATGATGATGGGCGAATTATATGTTATGACTTTTGTTACAGCTATTAAAATTACCCTAGATTTATTGCAAGAGCAAAAACGTGTAACCGATTTAGAAAAATCGCAATTAGAAACCGAATTATTGTTTTTAAAATCTCAGATTTCGCCGCACTTTTTCTTTAATACCTTAAATAATATTTATTCGCTTTCTGTAGAAAAATCAAATAAAACTCCAAAAATTGTTTTGAAGCTTTCTGAATTAATGCGCTATATGCTTTATGAAACAAAAGAAAAAAAACAATCTTTAGAAAATGAAATTCTCTGCATTCAGAATTATCTGGATTTAGAAAGAATTAGAAATGGAGAACGCTTAGAAGTAAACATGTATATTTCTGGAGATATTCATGATAAAGAAATTTCTCCCGTTCTACTTCTGACTTTCGTCGAAAATGCCTTTAAACACGGAGTAAACAAAAACACAGGAAATGTTGTTATTGACATTAATTTTAAAGTGAAAGGCGACTATCTTTATTTCATTATTTCAAACCCAATGCCTGAAATAACCGTACATAAAGATAATTTTAACAAGTCAAGTGGTATAGGTATTGAAAACGTCAAAAAAAGACTTGAATTAGGATATAATAAAAGTGACTATAAGCTTTCATTTAAAAATAAAAAGAATATTTTTGTCGTTAAACTTGTTATAAAAGTCACATAGCCCACACTTTTAGAAGTTTAGAAAACTATACCTACAAAAAACCACATATCGGCCTAAAATAATATTTTGCAAATGAAAATAAAGTGTTTAATTATCGATGATGAGCCATTGGCAATAAACGTTATTAAAAATTATATTGAACAGATTGAGGATTTAGAATTGATAAATACCTTTAGTAATTCTATTGAAGGTCTAAATTTCTTAAAAAACAATGATATTGATGTAATTTTTCTAGACATCAACATGCCTGTTTTAGACGGTATTAATTTTATAAAAAGTTTAGAAAATCCCCCGTTACTAATTATTACAAGTGCTTACGATCAATTTGCAATTGAAACGTACGAACTTGACGTTTTAGATTATCTTGTAAAACCAATTGAGTTTCCGAGATTAATGAAAGCGGTAAATAAAATCAACAAACGCCTTAATAATACCAGTAAACTTCCGCAGGAAAACAGCAAAGAGAATCCTTTTATTTTCGTAAAAATCGACAAGAAAAAAATGAAAAAGATTTTCTTGAATGAAATTTTAGTTATTGAAAGCTTAAAGGATTATTTAAAAATAAGCACAACTTCTGGAAAGTTTATTATTCACAGTACTTTATCTGATTTTACAAGCTTACTACCAGAAAGAGATTTCATCAGAATTCATAGATCATATACCATTGCAATAGACAAAATTGATGCAGTAGAAGGAAACAGCATTGAAATCGAAGGCTTACGATATGTCATAGGTAGATCATATATAGACGAAGTAAAACAGAAAATCCTTAATTCTTCGATTTAGTGAAAAGTTATTTGTGAGAAGTTAGATGTAAAATATCTAACTTTTTTTATGCCCTTTTCTCAACTCACATTTCACATTTCACAAATACCATTTCACCAAAAACATAAAAAACGAAAATGCGGCCAACCACGACCGCATTTTCTCTCAATTATAGGTAACTAACCAAAATAAACCATGAAATAGTCTATTATCTTTATTGCTGCAAAAAGCACTTAGAAATGATAACGTTTAAACGCTTCGATAGCCGAATAATCTGCTAATCCTAAGTTGTGATATTTCTCTGCAGTCAATCTATTTCTGTCTTCAACTCGAACCCAAAACTCTCTGCTGTCATCACCCTGAAACATAACTCCATCTTTTTGAGACTGGTGATAAAAAATTGCATGTCGTTTCTTTAAAACCTGGTCAGGACTCATTGGTACTGCCATGTCAATTTGGTACGATTCCCATTCATGCCATGCGCCTCTATAAAGCCAAACCCAACAATCATTCATAAAACTTTTTTGTTTTAATCTTTTTAAAGCTTCAAACAAACTGTCCAAACACACTTTATGAGTTCCGTGTGGATCTGCTAAATCTCCAGCGGCATAAATTTGATGCGGTTTTATTCTTTCAATAATGTCACACATAATGTCAACATCTGCATCCGAAAGATTATTCTTTTTAACTGTCCCTGTTTCGTAAAACGGAAGATCCAAAAAGTGAACGTTTGAATCCGGCAAACCTAAATAACGTGTTGCTCCAAAAGATTCGCTTCTTCTAATTAATCCTTTTAATTTTCTAACTTCTAAAGAATCAATTTCATTTCCTGTTCTATTCTGAAGAAATTCTATTATTTTATCAGACATTTTAGACTCAGGATTTAATGCTTTTGAAATTTCTGCAAACTTTAAAGCTTCTTCATTTGAAACTGCAATATTTCCAGAAGTCTGATATGCCACATGAACTTCATGCCCCTGCTCTACCAAACGATCAAAAGTTCCTCCCATCGAAATCACATCATCATCTGGATGCGGACTGAAAATAATGATTCTCTTCTTTTCCGGTGTGGAACGTTCCGGTCTGTAAGTATCATCTGCATTGGGTTTTCCGCCCGGCCATCCTGTGATGGTTTGTTGCATTTTATTAAACATTTTAATGTTCAAATCGTATGCCGTTCCTTCTTCCGTCAAAAGACTAGACATTCCGTGGTCATTATAATCTTTATCCGTCAGTTTTAGGAAAGGTTTCTTCGTCAACTCACTTAACCAAGCCACCGCTTTTAGTTTTAATTCGTCTGTCCAAACGCAAGACTTTACCAGCCAAGGCGTTTTTACTCTTGTTAATTCAGACGAAGCTTCGGTATCCAGAACAAATGTTGTGTTGTGATGCTCTTGTAAATACGTCGCTGGCGCTTGCGAAGAAACTTTTCCCTCGATTGTCTTTTTTATAATTCCTGCTTTACTGATTCCCCAACCTAGTAAAACGATTCTTTTTGCATTTCTAATAGTGCCGATTCCCATCGTAATGGCTTTTCTCGGAACATTATCAATTCCTAGAAAAGAAGAAGCCGCATCAACTCTAGTGATATGATCTAAAGTAATACTTCTTGTTCCTGAATTTACGTGCGAACCAGGTTCATTAAATCCGATATGTCCCGTTCTTCCAATTCCTAGAAGTTGAAAATCCAATCCTCCGTAAGAGATTATTTTCATTTCATAATCAATACAGTACTGCTGTAATTCCTCGGCGCTTACCTGCCCATCAGGAATATTAATATTTTCGGGATGAATGTTGACATGATGAAA
The DNA here is from genome assembly GCF_014207905.1 of Flavobacterium notoginsengisoli. Lineage (GTDB taxonomy): Bacteria > Bacteroidota > Bacteroidia > Flavobacteriales > Flavobacteriaceae > Flavobacterium > Flavobacterium notoginsengisoli_A. The sequence continues at coordinate 115,156 of NZ_JACHLB010000003.1, forward strand.
CAAATGCTCATGCATGAAATGATAATAACTCTGAATATCATTTTTATCCATAGGATAATATTCATCCAAATTGAAGGTAACGACATTAGCAAAACTAAGTCCTTCCTCTTTGTGCATTCTAACTAGTTCTTCATAAACTTTGATAGGAGAAGATCCTGTCGCCAAACCTAAAACACAAGGTTCGTTTAGCTCATTTTTTCTCTGAATTAAATTAGCGATTTCTCGAGCGACTAATAAAGAAGCTTCCTGCGACGATTCGAAAATAACATTGTGAATTTTCTCAAAACGAGTTTCTTCAAATTTTCCTGCTTCTCTAAAACCTATATCTTCTTTAATCATCTCTCTCGCTGATTTAATTAATGCAAGATAAAAGTAGAATTAAATTATACGTTTAAATTAAAATTTCGACTAATAACGATTGCGCTTCGGCAGAAAGCAAAATAAGATTGATAACTCTTTGATTAAATAGTAAATTGATAAAAAAGATTCGTTTTGCGAAAACACGAATTATGTTTAAATATTCCATAGGAATATCTCATCGGTAGAAAAAGATATTGTTTTGCATTGTGTTCCGTAGGAACACCTGATTCCATAAAATTGGAAAAATCGTTTTTATTATTCAAACGTTCCTACGGAACGTATAACCATAACGCATATTTCATTCTACTACCGACGAAACATTCCTACGGAATGATTTATTCAACAACTCCAATTTCGGCAATTGATACAGTTTGGTTATTTCCTACAGCAGCTGTCGCAACAAATTTCAAAAATCTTGCTTTTACAGGAGCAAAACTCTTAATTTGTTCAATTGGGTTATGTTTAATATTCGAGAATTCTCCTTCCGATTGTTTGTCCCAGTAAAAACTGTCAACACTTGTATACAATTCATAATTAGAAATCAAACTTAAATTACTTCCTACCTGTTGCGGAGTATAGGTAAAACCTTTAATTGTAGTTAATTCTCCCATATCTATAACCACAGTTTGAGGCAATTTGTTTTCATTGTTTCCAAATGCCCAAGCAGTATTAGCATCTCCATCTATAATTTTTTCAACCGATTTATCGTCGCCACTTGAAACCGAAGTGACTTTCCATTTTTCTTTAGAAACACCATATTTTGCTGTTTTAACCGCGCTGTTGATTTTCTCTTTTGTATTTCTAGCAATAGCTTTAATTTCTACCGCTTTGTTATAAGTAAATGGTGCTTTGTACAAAGTACTTTTTTCAGAAGGAGTTTTTCCGTCAAGCGAATAATAAACAGCGTTTCCATCTTCTGATTTAATCGTAACCAAACCATTTTTATCTCTAAGAATCTGCGGTTCTTTTACAAAAGTAGGTGCATTATACGCTTCGATAGTATTAATTACAAATCCAGCTTTTGCATCCAAAATATTAACTCGAAGTGCAGAAGCCGTAACGCGATCTAAACGCAAAATTCTTTTGTAACCAATTGTAGTTTCATTGGCAATTGTTTTCCATTGTCCATCAATTTTTGCTTCTATAGAAAATGATTTTACACGCTGTCCCAGTTTAATATATTCCTGAAGTAAAACTCTATTGATTGCTGTTGGTTTTTTAAACGTAAATTCAATCGTAGCTTCTTTTACTTTATCATCAGTTGCCCAATAGGTATTTTTATTTCCGTCACTCACATTTTGAGGTCCGAAATTAGCATCGTTTGCACGAATGTTCGAAGCTTGAACTTGAGTTCCTGCTAATAATTCTTTGTTGAAATCAGCTTTAATTGTCGCAACCAATTCTTTCAATCTTGTTTCGTCATTTTCGTGAACCAAACCACGTTTATCAACAGGAAGATTTAATAACAAAGTAGCATTTCGGCCAATCGATTCGTAATAAATATCCACCATTTCGTCAAGCGAACGCACTTTATCGTCTTCAACTGAATGATAAAACCATCCCGGTCTGATCGAAACATCGGCTTCTCCAGGAACCCATTTTTCTCCATCTTCGTGTCCAGACATGAATTCAGAATAATGTACTTTTCCTGCCAATTCATCTTTTTGGCGTAATAAAGACCAATTGGTTTTTCCGGCACGTCCTTCTTCATTTCCAATCCATCTTGCTTCAGACGGGCCAACTCCCCAAACCAACGTTTTTGGTGCTATACTATAAATTAATTTATAAGTTTCGTCCCAATTATAATAAGTAAGCGAATTGATTTTTCGAGTTTCGTTTGCACCGCCGTAATAACCGTCTCCTCCATTGGCACCATCAAACCACATTTCGAAAACATCTCCGTAATTCGTCAATAATTCTTTTAGCTGATTTCTGAAATACGTAATATATTCAGGTTTTCCGTATTGCGGATGATTTCTGTCCCAAGGCGAAAGATACAATCCTAATTTTAAATCGTATTCTTTACAAGCAGCAGCCAATTCTTTTACCAAATCTCCTTTTCCATTTTCCCAAGGTGAATTCTTTACAGAACGTTCCGTATATGCCGAAGGCCAAAGACAGAAACCATCATGATGCTTGGCAACCAAAATAATTCCTTTCATCCCAGCCTCTTTTACAACTCGCGCCCATTGGCGAACATCTAATTGCGACGGATTAAAAAGTTCCGGCGATTCGTCTCCAAAACCCCATTCTTTATTGGTAAATGTATTTAATGAAAAGTGCACAAAAGCATAAAATTCCATTTCCTGCCAATCGATTTGTTTTTGCGTCGGAACTGGTCCAAAAGGTTTTGGCGCATTAGCAAATTCTTGTGCTGAGCTGCTCATTATTACACCAAAAAGACATAAGGAAAGGTAAATGTTTTTCATTTCTGATCTGCTTTAAAATAGTCTATAAAACATAAATGTACTACAAATTGATGTTTGAAAGTACAGAATTTCGACCAACAGCAGGTTTAAAAGCATTTATGCTTTTAAATGTTCCGTAGGAACATCTCGTCGGTAGAAAAAAAATGATTCCCCATTTATTTACGTTCCGTAGGAACGTTTGAAATCTCTCATTGTTAAAAATAATGCAGAACCAAACGTTCCTACGGAACGAAAAATAATGAAAACGCCGTAATTTTCTACCGACGAAATATCCTACGGAATATATAACCAATTTTAAAACAAAAAAAGAGCTGTCAATTACGACAGCTCTCTGTAGGTTTTTCAAGTTAGTTGTATAAGCTTACTAATTCAAAATACTTCTAATAAATCAATGAAAAACCAATGTATTCTAATATTCTGGACCTGCAACTTGCGGTTTCGATTTCATGATTACTTCAACTGTGCTTGGTTTTGCAAAGAATTCTTTAGCGAAAGCTTTTAAATCGGCCGCTGTGATTTCGTTTAAGGTTTTCTTGTAAATGACGTCATCTTTAAAAGTTTCGTTATGTAAAATCATATTGTTTAAACTGCTCAGCCAGAAACCGTTTGTTAGGACTTTTTCTGCTCTGGCTTTTAAAACCGTATTTTTTACCGATTGAATGTCTTCTTCTTTAACCTCTTTTTGCTGCATTAACGCAATTTGCTCGTAAACAATCTTCGTTAATTTTTCTTCTTTTGCAGGATCACTGTCAAAATTAATTGTCATTGAATATTCATCAGACGGCAGACGACTTACTGAATTGGAAACGTGAACACCATAACTTCCGCCTTCTTCTTCTCTAATTAAATCCAAATACTTTTTAGACAGCAATTCAGATAAAATATGCATTGTAAATACATTTTTGTAGTTGTACGGAAATTGTTTTACAAATCGAATGTAAACGCTTGCTTTTGGAACATTCATTTCGCGAACCAATAACTGCTTTGCAATTCCTGGTGCCGGATCTAAATGATTGTCAACATAATTTTCTTTTTTGTTTGCATCTGATGTTATACTTCCAATATATTTTTCAAGTAATGCAATCGCATTTTCTGGAAGATTTCCCGTAAATACAAAAGTAAAATCGGCTGCGTTCTGAATTCTTTCTTTATAAATTTCTGAAGCTTTTTCGAAACTTAATCTTTTCAAAAACTCTTCATTCAATAAAGGAACTCGTTTGTTATGGTTGTAATTTAATTGCGAAATAGTATCCTGAAAAACTTTCGGATTCGTATTCGCCGCATTTTCTAAAGAATTGCTAAAACCCGTTAACATTCTTGCGTACGAATCTTTATCAAATCTCGGCTGTTCAAAATACAGATACACCAATTGCAATAAAGTTTCAAAATCTTTCTGGTTGCTTGAACCCTGGAAACCTTCTGTTAATTCTGAGATGTACGGTTTGACATTTGCAATTTTACCGTTTAATTTGTCTTTTAAATCAGTGCTTTTGAATACGCCTAAACCAGAACTTTCTACCAAACTCACCGCAATCTGTGAAGACGGAATATCTTCTGTTTTAATTAAGGAACTTCCTCCTAAACTATAAGCAGAAAATAAAACTTCGTCTTTAGCCAATGTTGTTGGATATAAAACGATTTTAGCTCCATTTCCTAAAACATAACTTTTCGCTCCTTTGACTCTTTCAATCGACGTTTCTTTTGTGACTTTTGAACCTTTTAATTCTGCTATAATCAAAGGCTGATTAGTATCGGTTTCTTTGTATTTTTCAAGAGGCATTTTCTTTACCTCAGCCATAATTTTAAGATAATCTTCTTTTGTCGGATATACTACATCACTTTTATCAGGACCAGTAACCGTCATCACAATATTGTCGGTTGTCTGAAGCTTTTTAACAGCCTGATTAATTTCTGCAAGCGAAATCGAAGCCAATCTTGTTTTGATGTTTTCATACTCCGTTTCGATGCTTTCAAACGGAACTGCTTTCAGAAAATATTCAACTAATTGCTCAGAGAAAGTATCATTATCAATTTTGTCTTTATTCTGAAGCAAATTTTCATAATAACTCAAAACGCTTTCTTTGTTTCGGTCTAATTCTTTCTGTGTAAATCCGTAACGAATCGCTCTTTCAGTTTCGATCATCATTTCTTTGAAACCTTCTGCAGTTTTATTGTTTTTAGGCACAACATACAAACTGTACGAATTGGTCAATCTCGATACTTCTGAAGGTCCAGTTGCCATTTTAAGTACAGCAGTTTCATTGTTTTGAATGAATTCCTGATAACGTCTATTGATCATATCGGTACATAAATTATTTACCAAATCTCTTCTGATCGTTTCTTTATTTTTTACTTTATCATAGTCTTTTTTATAGTAAAGTACAATTGAAGTTTCCTGTGCTTCTTTGTCTTTTGCCAAAACATATTCCATTCCTTTATTTTTCGGAATTGAAACATAATAGCGTTCTGTTGGATTTTTAGGCATTTCTATAGAAGAAAAAGTGGCTATGATTTTCTTTTCTATTTCTTTTACATCAATATCACCAACCACAATAACGGCTTGTAAATCTGGACGATACCATTTTTTATAATAATCTCTAAGAACCTGATAATCAAAATTATTAATGATATTCAAATCTCCAATTACGTCACGTTTTGCATATTTAGAACCTTTGTACAATGTTTTATCGGTTTCTAAACGAAGTCTAAAGTCAGAATCACGTCTGGTACGCCATTCTTCTCTAATTACACCTCTTTCAGCATCAATTTCTGCATCTTTCAGCAAAAGAAAACCTGACCAATCGTGCAGTGCCAAAAGACAAGAATCAACTAATTTTGAATCTGTTGCAGGAACATTACTCAAATTATAAACAGTCTGATCTTGCGCGGTATAAGCATTAATATCGGCACCAAAACGAACCCCTTTTTTCTCCAGCATATCAATAATGCCTTTTCCTTCAAAGTTTTGCGTTCCGTTAAAGGCCATGTGTTCCAGAAAATGCGCTAATCCGTTTTGATCATCATTTTCTAAAATTGCTCCAACATTTTGAGCGAAATAAAAACACACGCGATCTTTTGGAAATTCATTATGCAGGATATAATATTTCATTCCGTTTTTTAATTTTCCCGAAACGACATCTTTGCTCAACGGAACTGTAGTCGAAAATTGAGCCACGCTTTTAAATCCGATTAAAAGGACAAAAAGCCAATATTTTGATTGAAAGATTTTCATTTGATACTTTTTATTTTTGGGTTGATTGGCACGCGGATTTAACGGATTCGCTATCGCGAAAACGCGGATTTACGCAGATTTTTAAATTTTAAAGTTTACGAAGTAAATCCGTTTCATCCGTGTTCCAAATTATTTTTTAAAATTCCGGACTCCTTCCTGAAGCCACTCATAATATGCATTTATATCTGGATTATACGCCGATGGTTTGTTCAAATCTTTTTCGTTATGATCCATTAAAACGTAATACGGCTGTGCATTGGTTTTGTATTTCAGAATCTGAAGTTCGCTCCATTTCTGTCCAGTATATTTTAGGACTTTACCTGTAATTTTAGAAACCACTTGTTCTTCTTTTGGTAAAGGTCTTTTATCATCAACATACAGTGAAATTAGAACCACATCATTATTTAGAACATTCAAAACTTTTGGATCTGGCCAAACACGTTCTTCCATTTTACGGCAGTTTACGCAGGCATATCCAGTAAAATCAATCATTATGGGTTTGTTTACTTTTTTCGCGTAAGCTAAACCTTCATCATAATTATGAAAAGTCGGAATTCCATTTGGACCGCTTTCTGCGCCCTCAGGAAGATTTGATTTTTCTGTACTTTGGGTTACTGCATTTCCGAAGCCATTTGGTGATTCACTGTATTGCTTTGCCGGCGGAAATCCACTGATGTATTGCAACGGAGCTCCCCAAAGTCCCGGAATCATATACACCACAAATGACAGCACGATAATTCCTAAACTCAATCTTCCCACAGATATATGAGTCGAAGGTGAATCATGCGACAACTGGATTTTTCCAAATAAATAAAAAGCTAAAACAGAGAATATGGCAATCCAAATGGCTAGGAATACTTCTCTTTCTAATAAATGTAATTGTAAAACTAAATCGGCATTGCTTAAGAATTTAAAGGCTAAAGCCAATTCTAAAAAGCCTAAAACCACTTTAACTGAATTCAACCAACCGCCTGATTTTGGAAGCGAATTCATCCAACCTGGAAAAGCGGCAAATAATGTAAATGGCAACGCAATTGCTAATGAAAATCCTAACATACCGACAATTGGCGCAATTCCTGCCTGACTTGCTGCCTGAACCAATAATGTTCCAACAATTGGTCCTGTACAAGAAAACGAAACAACGGCCAAAGCCAATGCCATAAAGAAAATTCCAAAAGCCCCACCCATTTCCGATTTCTGATCGATTTTAGTTAGCCATGAACTTGGCAATACTATTTCGAAAGCGCCTAAAAATGACAAGGCAAAAACCAATAAAAGCAGGAAAAATACAATATTGAAAACGACATTGGTTGCCAAAGCATTTAACGCGTCGGCTCCAAAAATTGCTGTTACCAGACTGCCTAAAATCACATAAATTACGATAATAAAAACACCGTAAATCATGGCATTTCTTATTCCGGCAGCTTTGGTTTTACTTTGTTTGGTAAAGAAACTAACCGTCATTGGAATCATCGGGAATACGCAAGGAGTAAACAAAGCCGCAAGACCTCCTAAAAAGCTGAAGAAAAATAATGTCCATAAACTTTCTTCAGGGGCTGTTTTTTCTGTAGAAGTTTTTGTCGAATTATTTGAAATTTCAGGAGTGTCTTTGCCAGCAATGCTAACAGAATTTGTCGTGTTGTTTCTGGTATCCTGTTTAGTAATTGATTCGTCTTTTGCAGGCAAATCTGTATTTTTTTCTTCTGTTGCTGTACTTGCTGTTTCTTCGTTATCAACTGGCGTGTCTGATTTTTTGAAGGTAAATTTTACTTCTTTTTCTCCTGGTGGCAGACAGCTGTTATCATTACAAACCATAAAAAATATTACAGCATCGATGGTAAAAGCATCGCTTGTTTTTCTTTCAATATTTTGCGTAAAAATGGCTTTATCTGCAAAGTATTTAATTCGCATATTAAAAACAGGATCGTCTACTTCATGTCCTTTTGGTTCTACAACTGCTCCAATTTTTTTATAGTTTTTTGAATACTGAAATGTAAAACTCGTTGGTGCTGGTCCGCCCTGTGGCACATTCTGGGAATATACGTGCCAGCCCTTGTCAATCTTGGCAATGATAGACAAAGTGTATTTGTTCTCTCCTATTTCTTTTACTGAAGTAGTAAACGAAACGGGATCGTAAATTTGGGCAGTAAGATTGCTTATCGCAAAGAATATTGCAATAAAAAAGAATAATTTTTTCATGATGTTAGAGAAATATACTTATTGTATTTTTTTATCTAAATGTTGTTTTAAACACATAGAATCATAGGACTTAGATTGTCTATAAAAGGCATTTCATTTATTTAAATAAACATAGATATAGATCTTTAAACTTTGTCAAAGTTTTGAACTTTGACAAAGTTAACAAAGTTGACAAAGCTATGTGTTGAGAAACTAGTTTCTCTTTTATTATCTTTTAATAAGAAAGAAAAACCTATGTTTCTATGTGTTTAAAAATTTTAAGTCACTTTTTATATCGAGCCAAAATCCACTTTGCAATATCATCCAAAACTTCTGGGGCAAAAACTTCATCAATCTCTTTAGCTTCGTTCTGCGTACAAGTTTTACAATGCTGATACATATGATTTAAACCCGGATAAATCTTTGTAGTTAAATCTTTAGTTCCCAAATATTTTTTGAAAGACTCAATATTTTCAACAGCAGGAACTTGAATATCTTTGTCTCCATTTGCTATAAATACTGGCACTGTAATCTTTGGCAGAAAGTTTTCTGGTTTGTAATGAATGGTGTAGCGATACCATTTTCTATCGGCATCTTTTCCGTAACGATATAAGAAAGTCTGGTCACGTCCGTCCCACATTTGCACTTCTTTCAAAGTTGTGGTGTCTTGTTGCTGCATCCATTCTTTCAATTTTACTTCCATTGCCGGTTTTGCCGATTCATTGTCTTTGGTATTGTAAACCACGTTGAACATGATGTTGTACATTTCCATCTGTTTGGCTACGACTTTATCTGAGAATTTATAGCTTTTTAAAATGGCTGTGTTTTGAAGATTCAGCATTTCTAATCCGCTTACGCCAACGCCTGAAAGGCTGATCATAAATTTTACATCTTTATTTCTCGAACTTACAATTGAGGCAATCATTCCTCCTTCGCTATGCCCAATTAATCCGATGTAAGATGGATCGATATTTTTATCACTTTTTAAATAGGCAATTTGTTCCTCAACATCATTGGCAAAATCTCCTGTTGTAGCATTTTCAAAATCACCAGTTGTTTTTCCATATCCACGGTCGTCTACACGTAAAGAAGCGATTCCGTTTTTTGCCAAATAATCAGCTAGAACTGTGAAAGATTCTCTTCCCATAAAAGTATAATTTCGATCGTGTTGTCCCGTTCCTGAAACTAAAATCGCTAAAGGATATTTCTTTTTATTATTCGGAATTGTCAAGGTAGCTCCGTAAGTCAGTTTAGTATTTTTTCCGAGGAAAGTCATATCGATTACCTGATACGGATAAGGTTTCTGCGGATGCTGTGCAAAAAACAAAGGTGTTATTTCACTTTGCTTTTTCAAAATAACTGCTGCATTTGGAATTGAATAGTGATTAAAAACTCCTTCAACTGCAGTTTTATCGGAATTGTATTTTCCTTTAAAAGAGAAATTATACATTTCATTTTTAAAGGAAATACTATCCTTGTTTTTACGAACTCCAACCTTAATTGACTCATATTGCAATTCCGGAAGACTTAATAAAAGAGAATCTTTAGCGCTTTCAAAATCGCCTTTTACCACAATTCGGTACGAATGGTATTGGCCTTGCCAGATGGTTTGCGAAAAACCAATCTGACAGCACAATACTAAAATACTGAGATATAAAAAATTAACAATTTTCATTTTTATAACCTTTAACTAAATTATTTTTTCTCAGCTTTTAAATATTCAATGATAATCGAAATCTCGTCAGCCAATTCGCTTGGACTTCCAAAATAACCTGTTGATTGCCATCTTAATTTTCCGTTTTGATCGATAATCATTTTTTGCGGAATTCCAGAGAAATGAAATGCTTTTGCGTACTTTTCGTAAGTCTCATCATATTTACCGGTTTTAGGATTTTTACCATCGTAAAGAATGGTGAAATCATATCCTTTTTCTTTAATGAAAGCTTGGGTCTGTGCTTTAAAATCTTTGATATATTCCTGTGTATCTACAAAATAGAATTTCACATTATCATCGGCTTTGTATTTGTTTACCGCCATGTTCATTCCTGGCATTGCATTTTTACAAGGTCCGCACCAAGTTGCCCAGAAATCTAAAACCACAATTTTACCTTTTTGATCTGCTAGTTTTGCTTTTCCGCCTCGGCTGCTTTCCATTTCAAATCCAGCGATTGGAAGATTGATTAATTCTGAGATTAATTTCTTTTTATGCTCTTCATTATTGTCCGCTTTTAAAGAATGTAAGTATGCATCAAAATCAGCTTCTTTTTTACCTTCTTTCAAATACAAATCTTTTAACGAAGCAATTGTAGCAGGTGTAATCTGGTTTTGTTTAGCAGAAAGTTCCATAAAAGCTTTTGCTTCGGCTGTTTTTCCTTCTCTCAAAAGCATTCTAACATAAACTTCATTGTAGCTTGCATTTTTGTAAGCCATTAATGGTTTAACTTTATCCAGATATTTTCTTTCTAAATCGTAGTTTTTGAAAATCTCCAAAAGTTTAGCATACGTAAAATATTCTCTCGCACCATATTGTAATGCCAATTCCTGCCATTGAGACAAAGACATTTCACCTACTTTATCTTTTGGAAGATGGGCTTCTCTACTTTCCATTTCTGGAATAATTGCGTCTGCGTATTTTTTTAAGATTTCTAAGTTAGTTTTCTCGCTTCCTTCTTGATCTCTGTCAAACGGAATTCCCACTAAATGCCAAGCATAATCTATTAAATTAGTGTATGAAACCTTTTTTACACTATTAATTGCGTAGTTGTAATCTTTATTGTTTACGATATATCCATAAGCAATGCTTTTGAACATTTTATCGTAATACAAAGCTTCTGTATCTGTAAGTACATCTTGAAAATTGCTTTGCGGAAATTTTTTCTCAAAGTCTTCGTATGCTTTTACTTTTTTAGCAAAGTCATTCTCTGTAAAAATCTTCTTGATTTCGATATCACGAGCCCAAACTCCGTTTGGATATTTAGTAAGCATTACTTTCTGAACAGAATCTGTAAAAGCTTTATTTGCTGGCTGTTCTAAAAGATCTAATGCTTTTTGAACTTTATATTGCTGCAAATTATTCAGGTTATTTCCGATTACAAACTTCAATTCATTTTTAATCGGTTTTGTCATATCGATAGGCTTCACATTTTTGGTTAGTCTTAAACCTTCGTAAAAAACATCAATACGGCTTTCCGGATGATACTGTAATTCATACTTAATCCACATCAAACTAATTGTGTCATTAATGGTTGAAACTGGATCAAGAAAATTTGGATGCTGATCTGCAAATGACTCATTTCTTAATAATCCCCAACCTGAATAACTGCTTTTAGTGGGTGGAATCATCCAAGAATAAGTATCTTTTCCTCCTTTATCAATCAACGTATCTGAAATAAAAACACAGGTAATTAATGCCGCATCATCGGCTAGTTTTACTTTAGTCTGCCATTTTTTATCGGCTGTTGGTTTTAAAGTAATATCGGCAACTTTCCATTTGAAACTTCCATGAGTATAGATTCTTCCCGATACTTGTTTTGCGTCTTTTAAAATACTTCCAGAAGGGTCGTAAGTAATGGTAATTTCATCTCCAGATTTAGGCGCTTCTGGCGAAACGGCAAATCTTTTGGATTCATTTTGGGCATAAGAAGCCACAGTAACACTAAAAAAAAGTGCTGCTAGTTTAAATATTTTCATTATTTCTTTTTGATTTTAGCACGTCCAAAGAAATTTGAACGTGCTGTTTTTAGAATATCTTTTTACTTGTTTTGTTCTAAGTTTGGAGCGTAATCAAAATAGATTGGCGCAAAAGGCATTTGATAACGATCTGAATTTGGAGCCAACGTAAGCGTCTGACCTTTAAAACTATGTGTAATTGTTTTTGTAAACTCTGGTTCTTTATTTAATCTTTTCAAATCAAACCATCTGAAACCGCCAGTTGCCATTAATTCTCTTCTTCTTTCGGCTAAAACTTTTATTAAAGCGTCTTTATTATCTATTGCTGTTAAAGCCACATATTCTCCAGCTCTAAAACGGCTTTCTCTTAATTTATTAATAGTCGCCATTGCAGCAGTTCCCGATCCTGCTCTTGCCTCGCCTTCCGCTTTTATCAGCATCATTTCTGGTACACTTGGACCTGCATTTCTTCCTTCGTTTGTTAGGCTTTCTTTAGCGTAAGCTCTTCCTTTATCAAAGGAAAAATCAAAATCTGATGTTGGTCTTGTAAACATAACGTAACGTAAATCGTTAGGATCAAACAAATTAAGAAGTTCATTGCTTAATTGTAAAACTCTTGGCGAATATTGATACGAATTATTGCTAGATTTTGACAATATAATTTCAGAATCAAATCTTTTTGTTGGATATGAATTAAACTCATAATCAGCAAGATTTACTAATTTATTTTGTAAAGCCAACGCTTTTTCTGCATTTGTTCTAGCCTCTGGATAATTGCGCATTAGCAAATAAGTTCTAGCTAAAAGTGCATAAGCAGATGCTTGTGAAGGAAATGCCACATTCAATCCTGAATTTACTGGTTTTAAACCTGAATTAATTGCATCATTCAAATCTGCAATAATTAAGTTATATACTTCCTGAACTGATGCTCTTTTAATATCTTGAGAAACCGTTGGAGTAGTAAAAACTGGGACTCCCAAATCTGTACTTGAAGTTGATGCATCATATGCTTTTCCGTAAGTATTTACCAACGTTAGGTAAATAAAAGCACGATGTACTTGAGCCTCACCTTTTATAGCTAATTTCTCTGCTTCCGTACCTTTTTTACTTTTCATTACTTCAGTAATAATAACATTGGTGTAATACAATCCGTCGTATAAACTTTCCATGTCGTAATCCTTTTCACCATCATAAAACATCTGATCTGCCCATTTATAGGTATTCAAAAAAGGACGGTAATAGGTTGAAGCTTCTAAAGACGTAATCTGAGTTTCATTTTCAAAATTAGCATCGTCCGAAGCTGCATCTATTAAATCATATGTGCAATCAAACATTCTGGTATTATTTAGCAAATACCTGTAATTTAGTGTTTCTTCTGGCACTAATTTTCCTTCTGTCTGAATATCTACATAATTGTCACAACTTGTTATGAATGCTCCAATTGCAGTTAAGACTATATATTTTAAATACTTTTTCATCTTCAAAAATTAAAAATTAACATTAAAACCAATTGAATACAAGGCTACTGGAGGCGTTTTTAGATTTGCTCCTGTAACTGGAGGGAAATCTGGATCTATACCGTCTTTGTTTTTTCTCCAAAAGAATCCAAGATTTCTAGCAGAAAAAGTAACTCCTGCATTTCTTACAATTCTGCTTTTTATTAAATCTGATAAATCATATTTTAATGAAAGTTCTCTAAAACGAATATGATCTCCGTCTATAACTTGGCTGTCACTAAAAACATATCTGTTATAACTGTAACCGCTCATTCCTTGAACGCCAGGAACATTTGTTGTTGCCTCATCGCCAGGAACTCTCCATCTTTTGTCGATATCTGCATTTAGATCGTAAGAACCAAAAGTACCGCGACTTACGTAACTTGTAAATGTTGGTTTAAACATTACGTAATCAAATTTGTAAGTTGCCAAAATAAACAGCGACAATTTTTTGTAATTGAATGTATGACTGAAACTTCCGTAATATGAAGGAATATTAGTTCCCATATATTTCATGTCTTCAATATCTTTAAGAGAGGTAAAAGAGTTTACAATATTACCCGACTTATCATAAACTTGTGTCATTCCATTCGCATCTAAACCTGCAGATCTAAAAGCAAAAACGCTATTTAAAGGATATCCTGCAATTGGAGGTGTTGATCCTGTTCCGTTTAAGTAACTACTGTAGTTTTCAAAACGAGAATCAGAAACCTCTGTCCTGTTATAAGAAATTACTAAAGCTGAGTTCCATGAGAAATCTTTAGATTTTAAAATCGTACCATTCAAACTAAAATCGACACCTTTACCTTTAAGGTTTGCGGCATTACGAGTTAGATAATCATTTACCAATCCGTAGAAAGGAGAAACTGGGAATTCTACAATTAAATCTTGGCTATCTTTTGTATAATATTCTATAGTACCATTTAATCTGCTGTTTAAAATAGAAAAGTCAACACCAAAGTTTAAGATACCCGTTTTTTCCCAACGTAAATTTGGATTTGCAGGCGAACTGATACTAGCGTAAGGCTGTTGTGAATAATAATCTGAGTCGTTTAAGGTAATATTGGTAAAAGGAAAAGTTTCCATATTAATGTTTCCATTAAAACCATAACTAGCTCTTAATGCCAAACTATTTACAAAATTTACATCTTTTAAGAAAGATTCGTTTTTGATAATCCATTTTGCCCCTGTAGACCAAAGCGGTGTTCTTCTTAACTTTTTGTCTACACCAAAATTGTTATAATCGTCTAAACGAGCGCTTCCCGTTAAGGTATAGGTATTTTTAAAAGTATAACCCGCATTAGCATAATAAGATAAGAATCTTCTGCGGTTTTCTTTAAGTGTATTGTTATAATTTGCGTAACCGATATAACCATTTACATCTGTATAATTTTGCGCCGGAATATCAACAGAAGTTTGCGTTTTAAAATTGTATCCGTACAAAGTACCTCCGTCGATAGTTTCTTTAACTTGTCTCGCTTCGATACCTCCCATTGCATTAATTAAATGATCATTACCGATAATCCCATCGTAATTTAATTGTCCTCTAAGCGTATAACTATTTTTACCATAGTCATTTGTTTGATAGATTCCACCTCTTGGAATTCCGTATGATAAATCTCCAAAACTATTTACTGAAGTTGCTGTATTAATCATATCACGAACAAAATAAGTATCCTCATTATACTTATTATCATTAGAGAAATAAGAACGTTCAACGGTATAATTTCCAACAGCATCCAAACCTTTTAGTAATGGCACTGTAGCCGAAATTACCGCTCCGTAATTCTGTTCGTTTATTGTTTTATTCATATTATTCAGCTCATCCATGTAATTGTATTTCCAAGGAAGATATCCTTTCTGTTCTAAAGGAATAGTTGCTCCGCTATAGAAATGCTGATAATATCCAACAGAATTACCATTATCATCGACAATCTGATCATAAGGCAAAAATGTTGCTCTTGATCTTGCTAATGGCGAAAGTCCTAGCCCATTTTGATCATATTTAAAAATAGATCCTCTTAAACTGGTATTCAATTTTATGTAATTGAATAATTTAAAATCTTGATTTGCCAATAACGTTAAACGCTGACCATCTGTTCCAACAGCTTGTGTTTCTTCTTTAGAATAGGAACCCGAAACTAAATAAGAATAATCATTTTGTCCTCCGCCACTTATCGATAAATCGTAGTTTTGAGTTGTAGAAGCTTGAAGCAAGTATTTCTCTAACTGATCATATGTATTGCGTCCTCTTAAAATATTTAGAGAAGCTTCTTTTTGTGCTGCAGAAATTTGTCCTCTTTTTTCTTGAAACATTAATTCCATTCCCTGACTAATCGATGCAGGAAGGTAACTTGTAACTCCCGCAGGATCTGTAATCATTCTCTTGTCTACTAATTCTTGTTCAAGATTTAAAACTTGAGAAGCATTCATTAAAGGTAACTTTGACAAAGTAGGTTTGTTTGAAAAGCCATAACTCTGAGAAAAATTGATACTTGGCATTCCCGCTTTTCCTTTTTTAGTATCAATTACCATTACTCCATTTGCAGCTCTAGCTCCATAAATAGAAGCGGCAGCAGCATCTTTCAAGAACGTAACTTTTTCAATATCATTAGGATTAATCGTTCTGATATCCAATTCTGTTGGAGTTCCATCCAATACTACTAAAGGCATTTGATTAGAAGCATAAGTTGATTTTCCACGAATAGCAAAATTATAACTCGTCTTTCCAGCGTTACTTCCTAACAGATTTCCATAAACAAATGTGTTATCAGATTCTAATAGATCGATCTGAAGTCCCGCAACCTGCCCCTCTAATCTATTGATAAGGTTTGAAGTTGGAACTTTTTCTAAATCTTTAGCCGTAATCACAGCAAAAGAACCCGTGGAACGCTCTCTGTCAATTTTTTGATATCCTGTAGAAACTACTTTTACTTCATCCAATTTACTAACATCCTCTAACAAAACTGGATTAATAATCAAGCTGTCTGTAACGGTAACTTCTAGTTTTTTGTATCCTAAATATTCAAAAACAAGAACATCGCCTTTTTTGGCCATGATTTCGTAAGAACCGTCAAAATTGGTAATGGCTCCGTCCTTAGTGCCTTTTACCCAAACTGTTGCTCCAATTAAATATTCTTTTTTAGAATTGGTTACAACACCTTTTATTTTTACTTTTTCTTCTAATGTAGAAGCGGTTATTGGTTTTACTTTTGGATTTAATGCAATAACAATCAACTTATTATTTACAAATTCTGCTTTATAATTATCGCCTATTAATTCTTTAATAACAGCCATAACATCGGCTTTATTTACAGAAATATCTACTCTCCTCTGAGCATCAAAAACGTCATCGCTATAGAAAAACTCAACATTGGTTTTTCTCGTAATTGTCTTTAAAACGGCAGATACAGATTGGTTTCTTGCATTTATAGTTACTTTTTGCGAATAAGCAAAAGCGACTATATTGAAAAGAAATATCGATAATATTAGGGATTTCTTCATTAGGTCAAGAAATTTATCCCAAAGCGCGGATTTTACCCCACAATCTTTTGCGGATAGGTTTTTTTTCATACTTTTAAAATGTTTTGGTTGGTTAATTGATTTCGAACTCTTTTTTTCGACTGAACAAATACTCGCCGGGAAATACTGCAATATTTTCCGGTTTTCTTTTTTTACTTACTTACGGTTACTTCATACGTTTGGTTTATTTTGGTTATTTTATATTTAACATTGGATGATTTACTTATAATATCTAGGAAATGATCAATTGGTTCGTCTTTTAAAACGATACCCGTGAACTTAATCTGCTCTAATGCTTTTTGTTCGAACTTCACATTAAAATTGTACCATCTTGCCATTTTGGTCAAAATGTTTTTTAGATTTTCATTCTCGAAATAAAACTTACCGTCTTTCCATGCTGTATAAGCAGAAGGATCAACTTCAGCAACAATTAAAGCATTATTTCTTAGACGAGCCTGCTGTCCAGGAACCAGCGTAACAGATTGATTTTCTTTATTTATTCCAGAAACTTTTACTTTTCCTTCGGCCAGTGTGGCTTCAAAATTTCTGTCTTCATCATAAGCGCTGACATTAAAATGAGTTCCTAAAACAGTAACTTCACCAGATTTTGTTTTTACTGTAAACGGACTATGAGCATTTTTACTAACTTCAAAATAAGCTTCTCCTTCTAAAGTCACATTACGCGTATTCCCGTTAAATTCAACAGGATATTTTAAAGTAGATTTGGAGTTTAGCCAAACTTTGGTTCCGTCTGAAAGACTTACTGCATAAATTCCTCCTATTGGAACAATCAGCGTATTTTCTCCCGTCGAAACTTTTCCGTTAAGCGCTTTTGCATCATAAACCAAAACCTGATTTACATTGGAGATTACGCCATTTTTAGAAACAATTTTTTCTTTTTTAGGTTCTAAAGAAACCACAGTTCCATCGGCTAAAACTAAAGTTGGATGATTGTATCTTGGCTCAATACTTTTTACAACAACTTCCTGATTCTTAGAAATAGAATCATTATTCATGTAAAAGAAAACAGAAGCAATTCCTGCAAATAATAAAAGTACTGCGGCATATTTCAATATATTATTATAATTGAAAAGTGAAATTACAGGCGAATCTTCAAAACCTATTTTGTCTTTTATTCTCTGAAATGCCGCATCAGCATCTACAGTTTCATAGAATCTTTCTTTTGACTTGAAAGTTTCTAAATCAATAACTTTCTGATAATATTCTTGATTTTCGGGTACAGAAAGCCATTCTTGCAAAAGAGCATTTTCTTCAATCGATAATTCTCCTACAAGCAGTTGTTTTCTTATAAGAGCCGCGATTATAATTTCTTTCTTTCCTTGAGACATATTTTTTGATATTAAGTATCGGTTATTAACACTTTAAGTAAATGTTATATAACTAAGAGTACGAAACTTCAAAAATGGGTGGAAAGATTTTTGATTTTTTTTAAAGAAAAAGCAAAATAAATAAAAGTTCGGAGTGATTTTTAAGTTTTTCCTTCAGCAATTCGATGGCACGGGCGCGCTGAGACTTCACTGTATTCACGGAAATATTAAGCTGTTCGGCAATATCTTTGTATTTCATTCCTTCTAAACAAGAAAGTTCAAAAACTTCTTTACATTTTTCTGGCAATGAGTTTAAAGCATCAATTAAAGTCGCATATAATTCTTCTTCCAGAATATTAAAATCAAATTCTGTTGTTTCGTCTGAAAGTTTATGATCTAATTCGACAACTTTCTGTTCTTTTTTTAAAACTAATAAAGAACCATTGCGAACCATCGTGTACAAATACGACTTAACATCAATTATTTTTTCGAACTTAATGCGATTTTCCCAAAGTTGTAACATGACGTTTTCTACCACTTCTTCAGCAAGAAAATTGTCTTTTACAAAAGTATAACTATAACTCACAAGTCGTGGATACAAAGAATAAAACAGTTCTTTGTAATACGCTTCATCAATTCTGATATTTTCTTGTTCTGAGCTAATTTTGGATTTTCTTTATTTGCGCAAATATAAATTTAATATCAACAAAACATCATTTTTACAAAATAATTATCATCGAATTCCTTAAAGCTCTGCAAAAAGTAAGAATAGAATGCATTTTTGGTCTGAATTTTTTATTATTCTTAAAATCTGAGAAATCAATTCGAAATGTTTAACCTTATTTTAGAAGCAAAAATTAAAATGACAGATAAAACCACAAAAGCAATTAAAACAAATAAACCGTTGATAAGCGCCGTTTCCAGTCCGAGTTTTGTAACATCTACAAAAGGATAAGGATAAAAATTAGAAATAAAACCATGAAATAGCGTATAAATCATGTATATAATTGGGTAAATCAGCCAAAATAAAATCACTTTAAAGGAGATTTTTTCTGGACTTACAAAAAACAGCCAATAAAAGAAAAATAATACTGGCACTACGGTGTGAAAAATTTCACTGACAATACGGTGATGTCCCTTTAAATCAACAATTTGACGAAGAAGCAGATTAAAAACAATTCCAACAATCAAGATATAAACCGTAATTGCAGTAATTGTAGTGCATTTTCTAAAAAAAGTATTCATTGCACATTTTCCGCCAAATAACAGCATGGCAGTACAAATGAAAACTATAGTGTTTGTGGTAATAGTAAAAAAACTAAAAAAACGAACTGCTGCACTGAAAAAAGTAAATTCAGAACCTTTAAGCAATAAATAAAACTGTACTGGCAAAGCGTATAATTCTAAAGAAAAAATAATACCCAGCAAAATTTCCCCCTTTATTTTTGTGGTATTTTGTATTTCCATATAGCTCTATAAATCAATACACTAAAATAATAAATTTTATATAATCTTTACAATACCCTTTTTTGTTTTTCGCTTTCTACAATAGTTTTTTCAAGTCTCGAAAGCTGTGTCTTTTCTTGCTTGGCACTCATAATCCAATGAATCATTACTTTTTTATATGAGGGAGCTTGTTTCTCGAAAAATTCCCAAGCAGTTTTATTGCTTTTAAACTGTTTTTCATAAGCTTCCAAAAGCGGAACAGGTTCTTTTTCGTGAGAATATATTTTGGATTTATTTTCGGTTCTAAAACTAAAAGCTTTCAAACCAGCTTCTTTCATTAATCCAGCTTTTGTCAAATCTTCCATTTTCTGAATATTAATGGCGCTCCAAATACTGGAAGGTTTTCTTGGAGTAAAACGAATGGTATAACTTTCCTTATCAATAGATCTTCGAACACCATCTATCCAGCCAAAACAAAGCGCTTGATCTACAGATTCTGGCCAAGTTATAGAAGGTTTTCCGCTTGTAACTTTATAAAAACCAACTAAAAGTTCTTTCTCGCTTTGATGATTTTTCTCAAGCCATTTTCTAAATTCTGATTGATCTGCGAAGAAAGTTGGTGTCATTTTTCTGTTTTTTTTATGATGAAAAATTATTAGCGTAATTCATTATACCTCTAAATTACAAACTTCCGTTTAAATTGCTTTAAACGGAAGTTTTACTTTTATAAAATAATAAGAAATCAAGAAATAACTTCTTCTTCCTCTCCTTTCTTTCGCCAATAATTAGCCAATAAAGAGCCCGAAACATTCATCCACGGACTAAATACAGCCGAAGCCAAACCTAAAGTCGCCAGTTTTCCCATTGAACCTGCCAATCCAGAAGCCATTCCGCCATTTTGAAGCCCCACTTCGAAAGCGATAGTCTGACTGCTCTTTTTGTCCAGACCGCTTAGCCTACTAAGCCAATAACCAAAAAAATAACCCGCCCCGTTGTGCAAAACTGAAGCTAAGAAAAGTAAAAAACCAATCTGAATTAAATTATCCCTTCCCGCTGCTGTGGTTACCAATGTAAAATAAATGATTCCGAACATAGAGAAATAAGGCATAATCGCATCTATTTTTGGATATACTTTATACAATAAATGATACAATGTCCCAACGATAAAAGCGCCACAAGTGAAATTGATTATTTCTAAAATATGCGAAGCTGTACTATCTTCAGCAATTGCAAATGAATTTCCGAAGAAAAGGACAATCGCCAGCCAAGCAGCTGACAGAATAGTCAGAATATAAATTCTCTTTTTTGCCAGATTCCCATAGTTTTTCAATATATCGTGAATCATTGCAGCAGCCAAAGGCACAAGGACAATTTTAATAATTTCCATCATCATATTGAAGAAATGCACTTCGACCATAGTACCTGCAAATATTTTCATCAAAAACGGGGTCATTATTGGCGCAGCCAAAGTAGACATTGCCGTTACAGTTACTGACAAAACCAAATTTCCTTTGGCAATATACGTCATCACATTCGAAGCCAATCCGCTGCTGCAAGAACCAATCAAGATAATTCCTGCTGCAATTTCAGGTTCAAAACCAAACGTTTTGGCAATTAAAAAACCCATAATCGGCATAATAGTAAAATGTCCCAACAAACCAATTAGAACTCCTTTTCCTGATTTTCGAATACCCGTAAAATCTTCAATGCTCATCTGTGTTCCCATTCCGAACATTACCATTTGAATGATAATTAGAATAAGCCATTTATTGCGCATATCGAAACTGCCTACGTGTAGAAAAAATTCAGGATATAGCAATCCTGCACAAACGGCAGTGATGATCCAAAACGTGTATTGATAACCGCTTAATACTTTCAGATGTCCTGCCCCAATAGCAATACTTGAAAAACCAAACAGCAAGCCCAACTTCCATATTATGTCTATTTGCTGTAACCAGCCAAAAGCAGCCGCAATAAAGAATATTGGAACAGCCCAAACAAAATATTTACGCATACAAATAATTATTAAAACATGTTATTATTCATTTCTTCCAAACCATATAAGGCATATAAGATTCAGATAAGTTTTCTTTTTGCGTAATGCTTAAATGACCTTATATGCCTTATATGGTAAAAATTAATCTGTTTATTGTTTTTAGAAATAAAGCTCAGCCAGTTTTTTCATTGCAATAGCTGGACTTGCCAAAATAGGCACTAGTTTTTCTTCGGCACTTAAGCCATCGACAACACGTGCCATTGAAGCCTGCGCCAAAACAATTACATCTACTTCTTTCATTAATTCTTTTAGCGCTTTAGCAACCATTTCATCATGTTTAGCGGAATCTCCGCTCATTAAAGCTTCAAAAGCGCCTTCACATAATTTAGAAGTAATTGTTGCGTTTTTACCTGCCAATTCTGCTCTTCTTCTAACCAAATCACTAGTTGGTTCCAAAGTCGTTGGCAAAGTAGCGATTACACCTATTTTGCTGCTGATCTGCACTGCTTCATCTGCCATTGCCTGATCTACACGAATTACTGGAACTGTTGCCAATGTCGCAGCCGTTTCGATCGCCACTCCAATAGAGGAACAAGTTACTAAAATCACATCCGCCCCTGCAGTTTCGGCAGCCTGAACATGGCTTACAACTCTTGCAGCAGTATTTGGCATTAATTTTCCTTTTTTGATTACGTCTTTTATCAAGCTGTCATCCACTATATTGAATGTTTCAATTCCCTGTAAAAACTCATTGCTTAATTGTTGAAACAACGGAACCAATGTTGCCGATGTATGTACAAAACCTAACACTTTTGCGCTCATAATTTTTCTCCTTTTAATACTTTTATAAAATAATCGGCGGTGCCCACTTGTCCGCCTTTAAAATTCATTTCTATTCCATTTACCCATTCATTATCCGAAACTGCCTTGCAAAGCGGAGCTCCAGGAGCTATTGGCGCAATCATTTCAAGTGCCAGAATATCCAATTCCGAAGCAGCATAACTCGAAGTATCGCCTCCTGCAAAAAGGATTCTTTTTATTTTGACAGCTTTTAATACTTCTTTGGTTATTTGTCCCAAAACACTTCCGTAAATTGAACTGCACTGTTTCTGAATTTCATTTGCTGAAAAGCCTTGTGATTTAAAAAACAATTCGGTTTCTGCAATACGTTGGTCGTTTAAACCCTTGCTAGTATGTAAAATGGTACTTTTGCCCTGATTGAAATTGTCAACAATTTGAGCAACGGTATTCTTTATAATTTCAGCCTGATTTTGAATAGCAACGGCTTTGCTTTCTAATGCGATTTCTAAAAAACCATTTTGCAAAGCATATTCAATTTGACCTGATGTTACTGGAGAACAGCTTCCTGATAAAACAAGTATGGGAGAAATTTCTCCTGCTGATTCAAATGTTTTTTGATTTTCTATAACTTTTTTGTCTTTCCAATCTAATCCCAAAGCCATTTCGATTCCAGATGAACCAACAGAAAACAATGTTTTTTCGGTCGCCAATTCATTAAAAACACTTCCAATCGTTTTCAGATGTTCCAAATTAAATCCGTCAAAAAACAGGATTTCTGATTTGTTATTAGCAACTTCTTCCAGAACTTTTTCAGAACCTTTTTCAATTGTGGTTAAATTGACAAGATTGATTGATTTCTCGGTTTGTTTTGCCAAATGAATCGTCAAATCTCCTTCCAAAGCAGGTGTCACAGGATGTTTACTCATAGAAGGATGACGGTCGATTCGGTAAATTTCTCCGTTTCCGATAGTTCCCATTCGGGCAAAGAGATTTCCAAATACACAAAATCTTCCCAAATGTGGTGCTGACGGCGAAACCAAAACTGTTTTCTGATTGAAAACCTCGCTTCCTATTTCAATTGCTTTTCCAATATTTCCAACGTGCGGTGCCGAATCGAAAGTAGAACAGACTTTATAATGAAAATGTGCGGGTTCAAAACTTTTCAGGTTTTGGAAAGCAGGAAAAAGTTCTTCTTCCATTTCCGAAGGCGACATTGATCGGCTTTTTCCAGCCAGACCAATTGCTTGAATTTTTGGGAAACGATCTAAGTCCTTTTGAGTCGGTTTTCGAAGAAAGAGAATGGTTTTCACTCCGGCCAATGTCAGAAATTCAAGGGCATCCGTAGAACCCGTAAAATCATCGCCATAATAAGCCAATAGCAATTTATTGTTTTCCATTACTTAGAAAATTTCTTTACTGACGCGGCAAATTCAGGATACTTTAAAGCAGTTTCTTCCACAGACAAACCATCAACGGCTCCTGTCCAGGCTTGCTGTAATGCGTTTACTCCAGCTTTTGGCCCCATTGGATGTGCTAAAATACCGCCACCTGCCATATACAGCAAATCAGTAGTTTGGGTTCTTCGGTAAGTTTCTACCGCTTGTCCGCCCCATTGTCCCGAAGAGACAACAGGCAAGATTTCGTATCCGCCTAAAAACGGTTTCAAACAAGATTTTATGGACGTCACCACCGAATCATCCGATTCCCAAAATTTATTCTGAATTCCGTTAACGTGAAGTTGGTCGACTCCAGCCAAACGCTGAATTTTTTGATAAGCCGGAAATTCAATTCCCAACAAAGGATGACGATTCAGCATTCCCCAGCCGTTTCTGTGACCGTGAATAACGAGTTCGCCCTGATCACATATTTTCTTCGTTCCAGAAAGCCCGACACTGTTGATGCTGATCATCGCACAGCTTCCTTCTTCCTTTTTAATCAAATCATATTTTCGTTGCATTTCGTCAATTTCATCGCTGATATTGAAGGCATACATTACTTTTTTTCCTGTTTTTTGTTCGTTGTCACGGATGACTTTCATAATCGCTTTTACTCTTTCGTCAAAAGGCGAATTAGCTGCAGATCCCATCAATTCATCATCTTTAATAAAATCGATTCCAGCATCAATTAATGATTTTACCAAAGCCGCAGTTTCCTCCACGCTCATTCCAATGCTGGGTTTTATAATAGTTCCGATCATTGGCCTGTCGGCTACGCCACAAGATAATTTAGATCCTTTGATTCCGAATTTAGGTCCTTTGAAATAATTTTGAAAAGATTCTGGCACTTCAAAATCCATTAGTTTCAAACCTGTAAATTGCGTGATTTCATATAGATTTCCTTGTAAAGTGCTGATTAATACTGGGAGATTATAACCGAAATTTTCTATCGACCAGCTTACTTTTACTCTTGCTTTCTGATATTTTTTTCCAGGAATACTGCCGCCCGGAATGGATGGTTCATCTGACACATCCAATAACTGAATATCTTCTACCCTTGCTGCAAAACGTTTTTTCAATTCTTCGGTTTCACCTGGAACTGACACAAAAGTTCCCGAGGACTGCTCGCCTGCCAAAACCGCCGAAGCCTGTTCTACATCATAAGGGGTTTCAATAAGATATTCTGCAAAAACTCTTTCCATCTAATTTATTTTTTAAGAAATTCTAAATAAATGAATTTCTAGGAAGTAAGTGTCCTGTGGTGTGAGGGTTATGGAAGAAATCTGAATAAACAAAAAACTCCACTATTTCTAATGGAGTTTTTTAAGCTTTCTATTTTTTAATTCACTTTAATATTGATTGAAGAAATTGGAATTCCATTTCCAGTACTCGCTTTCAACTGAACATTGTCTTTCTTCCCATTAGATTGAATAATCACAACACATTTCCCGTTAAACAATTTACAAGAATTCGATTTAAACGACTCTAAATTGGCCTGATAACCATTATCAACACCCACTAATTTTCCTCCGCCAGTCACTTCAAAATTAATTAAATCCATTGCATTTGGCAGTAAGTTTCCGTCTTTGTCCAACATTGAAACCGTTACGTAAACCAAATCGTAAGTATCGTTTTTAATTGATGTTTTATCTGCTTTTAAATCAATTTTGGAAGCTTGTCCTGCAGTTTCGATTTCCTTTTCTAGAACTACTTTTCCGTTCTTTCTTGAAACCGCTTTTAAAGTTCCCGGCTCATACTTCACTTTCCATTCAATATGCAAATCATCATTTTGTTTTGATTTTTTGCCAAGCGACTTCCCATTTAAGTATAATTCTACTTCATCGGCATTATTGTAATACGCCCAAACGTTGATTTCCTGATCTTTTGTCCAGTTCCAATGCGGTAAAATATGCAAGACTGTTTTCTTTGACCATTCGCTTTGGTACATATAATATACATCTTTTGGAAGTCCGGCTAAATCGACGATTCCGAAATACGAACTTCTCGCAGGATACGGATACGGATCAGGTTCGCCAATATAATCAAATCCTGTCCAAATAAAAGTTCCTGCCATGAAATCCTGACTTTTTATGGTTTTCCAGTTTTCTTCGTGCGTTGCTCCCCAATACGATTTTACCTGATCATAAGCAGAAACCGTCCAGTCTGCATTTCCATCAAATGGAGCTCCATATTTTGTAGGCCACGCTTTAATAACATCCGACTGATCGTAATGTCCACGAGTTTCTAAAGCCGAAACACTTTCAGATGCTAAGATTTTCTGTCCTTTAAATTTAGCTGGAAAATCTTTATAATCTTCATGTTTATAATTGAAACCTAAAAGATCTAAAGCTCCAGATTGGTAAATAAAATTCTTCTCAATTAC
Source organism: Flavobacterium notoginsengisoli (assembly GCF_014207905.1). GTDB lineage: Bacteria > Bacteroidota > Bacteroidia > Flavobacteriales > Flavobacteriaceae > Flavobacterium > Flavobacterium notoginsengisoli_A. Next base: position 141,432 of record NZ_JACHLB010000003.1, read on the forward strand.
ATTTTCAGTCAAAGCCGAAGTTACAGGACGCGTTACGTCTAAAGATTTTACAATTTTAGACAATTCTCTTGTAATTGCAATTCCAGTTGAATCAAATTGTTCTCTAATTTCATTCCCGATACTCCACATCATAACCGACGGATGATTGCGGTCTCTTTTGATAAAATCTACTAAATCCTGTTTATGCCAAGCATCCCAATCTTTGTGGTAATCGTTGGTTACTTTTTTCTTTTTCCAAACATCAAAAGCTTCGTCCTGAACAATAAATCCCATTTCGTCGCACAATTGCATCATTTCCAAAGAATGCGGATTGTGAGACATTCTGATGGCGTTTACTCCCATTTCTTTCATCAAAGTCAGTTTTCTTCTAACGGCGTGAATGTTTTCTACCGCTCCTAAAGCTCCGTTATCATGATGCAAACAAACTCCGTATATTTTAGTTGGAATACCATTTAATGAAAATCCTTTTTCCGAATCAAAATTAAAATATCTAAATCCGAGTGGAGTTTCATAATTATCTACTAAAACAGATTTTTCGTAGATTTTTGTAACAACTTTATACAAATATGGATTTTCAGTATTCCATAATTGCACCTTTAAAACATCCAGATTATGCACCTTTGTTTCAAATGTTTTAGCGCTAATTTTCTCTATAGAAATCTTATTTGCTACTTCTTTATTCTTAGCATCTAAAATAGACGTAACCAATGTAAATTCTCTGGCAGTATCATTATCATTATCAATTGTAACTTCTAAATGCACTTTTGATTTCTTTGTTGAAACTTCGGGCGTAGTTACAAAAGTTCCCCACTTTCCAACATGTAATTTTTCACTTGTCACCAATCTCACATTTCTGTAGATTCCAGAACCAGTATACCATCTTGAGTTCGGCTGAGCATCGTTATCAACTTTAACGGCGATAATATTCGCTTGTCCAAAATTTAAATACGGAGACAAATCGTAGCCAAACGAAATATACCCGTTTGGACGAATTCCCAATGATTTTCCGTTTATAAAAACTTCACTATTTTTAAAAACACCATCAAATTCAATTGAAATGGTTTTGCTCTTCCAACTCGCTGGAATAGTAAAAGTTTTACGATACCAGCCTTTTCCTGCTGGCAAAAATCCTTGCGCTTGTTTGGTTTTAGCATCTTTGTCAAAAGCACCTTCAATACTCCAATCGTGTGGCAATTGAAGTGTTCTCCAATCTGAAGCATTGAAATTGGCATTTATAGCTTCCGGATAATCTCCTAATTTGAAGTTCCAGTTTTTGTTGAAATCTTCTACAATTCTCGCTTGCTTTTGTGCAAAAATTGAAACTGAAAGCAAGATTGCAAATGCAAGTGTAATTTTCTTAACCATATTTTTATTTTTTCTCTCGCAAAGTCGCAAAAGCGCAAAGTTTTTTTATGAACCATATAAGTAATTTAAGTTCATTTAAAACAAAACTTAAATTACTTATATGGTTTAATTTCCTTTGCGACTCTGCGACTTTGCGAGATTATTTTTATTTACTGAAATTCGAAGTTATCTAACATAAGCCCTTTCAAATCATCACCTTCTAATGTAATTTTATACGTTCCTGCATTGATATAACCTCCAGACGTTGTATTCAAAATCTTCCATTTTTCTGGCGAAGGGAAAAATTCAATCGTATCATTTCGCATTAAAATTCCGTACGCATCTTCCATTTTGAATTTCACTTTTAATGGCGTTTCATTTCTGTTCATGAAACGGAAACGCATTAAATAAATTCCCGCAACTCCTGGTTTTACTTCAAACTCGATGCTGTTGTTTGTTTTCTTAGTGAACTCAACATAATCCGCTTTTTTGAAATTTCCTTTTTCGATTCCGTCACCAGTTGTTTTTGTTTTTTCGGCTTCGATGATTACGACTTGTCTTGAATCGTCTTTCTCGCCCATATCGTACGTTGGAACTAAAGCAATCGTGTTTATATTTTCCGAATTATCAAAAAGAACTTTCTCGCCTTTCTTTACTTTTTTAGTGAAAACATCAAATAAAATTCCGTTACTGCTTTTCGCTTTTTCTTCTATTTTTTTATAATCGGAAAGTCCGTTTAAAGTTTTTATTTTATTATCAACTAAAACATAAACAGTCGATTCTTCTTTTGCTGTAAATGAACCTTTATTTCTTGAATTAACTGAAAACTGTAAATAATCTGCACCAAAAACTTCTGAAGGTAATTCTGTAAAACTTACTTGTGAATTTAAATATTGTTTCGAATTAATATCTAACCAAGACGCAATTTTAAAATCTTCAGCATCTAAATTCACATTCTGAATATTGCTTTGCGATTCTTCAGCAGGTTTAATATTTTTATCTTTCGTAGCAATCGCAATCGCAGAAATTATCGCTTGTGAAGCTTTTACATTTGGAAACGAAATCACAATTTTTCCGTTCACACTTTTTACAACAAATGTTTTCTTTAAAGCATTGTCATGACCTGCTTCTGCCCAAATATCAAAATCTTTTAGAACTACATTATTATTAATGGCAACATCAAACAAACGCCAGCCTTTGCAGTCCATTCCGCCGCCTGTTCCGTACCAAGGTTCTGTGAAATAAAGCTCAACTAAATATTCTCCGTCTGGAGCTGGAAATTCATAACGAAGTTTATCAACTCCATATCTAAAACTTTGAAATAACTCTGAATCTTTTGTCCCGTTTATTGGATCGAAAGTTTTTCTTTGACTGGCAAAAAAGTCCGGAAGTTTTTCAAAATTATCTGTCCATGATAACGAACCCCAAGTATCTTCTCCGCTTTTATGTCTGTCTGTTGACCAAATATTTCCTGAATTATCTGTCAATTCTGAGCCACCGCAATTTACTCTATAAAGGTAATTGTAACTTTTATTTGGTTTTAAAATATCGTTTTTATCCGCAACTAGAGCTTCAAAATTGGGTGCTTTAGGCAGATTATTTAAAACAATGTAATCTTTAGCAACCGCTTTACCATTCACGTATCCAACAGCATACAAAACATTGTATTGAATATTGACATTATTAAACTGAAAATGCTGTCCAATTCCCGGATTTTTTAGTTTTCCAAGTGAAACTTTATTGACGTCATTAAACAATTCCACTTCGTCACAGTTCGAATAAATATCGATTCCGTTTTGAATTCCCGGTTTTTCCCAACGGCTTGGCCACGTATGTGAAACGATATAAACCATCGGATTGGTTTTGTTCGAAACATAATTCGCTCGATACATATAAAACGCATCCAAAGGTTCGCCCCAAATCGTAAAAAGACCTTTGTAATTTACTGGCCCAACTTTGTCAATATCTCTAAAGCCTTCTCCGTTTTGTACACGTCCCGGATTTTCGTGCGAAGCAAAAAGCCAGTTAAATTGTCCCGCAATTTTATCTTTTACCGATTCGGCTTCTCTAACTTTAATTTCCATTAGCTGAGAAAAACGATTTTCGCTTAAAGTTCCTTTTTGGTCAAACTCGCCTTCGGTATGTAAATCGGCTGAACGCCACGCGCCGTATTCTCCGTTTAATAGCTGAGTTGTCATTTCTAAATGATACTTTAACGGATCTCCGCCATACGTTCCTGACCAGTTTTGAACCACGTTCCAATCTGTTCCTTCTCCGCCGTTACAAGTCGTTACGATTCTTTGCGAAGCCGATAACGGATCCATTTCACGGATAATCTGAGTGCATTCTTCGGCAAATTCTTTCGGAATTGTGCTTTCGTTCTGCAATCCCCACATCACTACAGACGGACTGTTTCTGCGTTCTTTAATCCATTCTCGCAATAAGGTTTTAAAGTTCTCTTTGAATTCTGGTGTATCGTACCAAATATGTGCCGAAAACTGACTCCAAAATAGAATTCCGTTTTCATCCAGTTCTTTTTGGTATAATAAATTATGAGGTTGATGTGCTTCTCTAAAAGCATTAAATCCGCCAGCTTTGATTTGTTCGATTCTAGAATGAATCATTTCGTCTGAAAACGAATGACTTTTTCCAATCAAATGTTCGTATTCGCAAACTCCATTTATAAAAACAGGTTCGTCATTGATGAAAAAACGATTGTCTTTTCCGTCACGACTTACCGGCCAGCTTACCCAACGGATTCCGTATGGCGTTGTTAACTGATCAATTTTCTTTCCGTTTTCGTAAACTGAAGTAACCAATTTATATAAATACGGATTGGATGGCGACCATAATTTTGGGTTTAAAATTTCAGGAAGCGTCTGTGCTATTTCTTTCGTTTCTCCCGAATTGATTTTGTTATCGCTTTTTGTAATAACCACTTTTTTTCCTGAAGCATCCAAAAGAATGTTTTCGATTGTCAAATTTCGTGCTGATGTACCGTAATTCCTGATTTCAGTTGTAGTATGAAGGATCGCTTTTTGCTTAGAAACCGATTTATCGTTCCAGATATGAATTCCAAAAGGCTGAATTCTGACATCGTTTGTTATAACTAAAGTAACAGGTCTGAAAATTCCCATTGGCTGAGAACCTTCTGAAAATCCCCATTCTCCTGAACAGCCACCACAAACCCAAGGTAAATCGGCAATAAATGATGGATGTGATGCTTTTACTAAAATGGTATTTTCTTTATCGAAAGAAACAGCTTTGGTAATATCTAAAGTAAAAGTGGTTCTTCCGCCTTTGTGTTCGCCAACTTTTTTGCCATTTACCCAAACTGTTGCGTACGAACTAACACCTTCGAAATAAAGAAAATGCTGTTTTGAACTGTCTTTTTTATCAAGTTTCAGTGTTTTTTTGTACCAAGCAGTACCGTGTAAATTTCCATGTTTTGTTCTTCTGAAACCATAATACTGATCCCAATTGTGAGGCACACTAACCTTCTGCCAATTGGAATCAGTTTCTGGATGGTCTACAAACCTCTCTTCCTGTGCGGGAAGATTTTCCAAGATTACGGTTTCCCAAGACGAATTCAGCGAAATTTCTTTACGAAACTTCCCTGAATCTTTGCTCTGACTCCAAACAAAGCAAAGACTTGAAAAAAAACAAAAAATAAAAAAAACTATTCTATTCATATTTTCTATTTCCTGCAAGGTTTTCAAAACCTCGTAGGTTTAACTTTTTAACGTTCTCTTTAGATACCTACAAGGTTTTGAAAACCTTGCAGGAACTCAGATTAATAAAACAACCAGTCAATAGCTGCTTTTTCTCCTGCATCGATATATCCTACATCACGTGGTGTTATGGTTTGATCTGCGTCGATAAAACCTAAAATCAAAACTTTTCCTTTTCCTAAATCTAATTTATTCTCGCCCGGCTGAAAAGTATACGTATGAATATTTACACGTGGCAAATCTTTTAGATTCATTGCGCTTGCCAGAATTACTTCGGCTTGACCGTGAGCATTTCCTGCAGCATCTGTTTCTAAACTTGGCGGTAATAAAAATCGTTTTTGATCTGAATTGAAATACCCCACCACTAATTTAACCGCTTTTGTATTTCTAAACTTTAAATGTGTTCCTTTTTCGTTCTGATCGTTTTCTATGAAAGTAAATCCTTTTAAGTTTTGAAGCTCTGGTGCTATTTTTGTTAATTCAGAAATGTCTGTTCCATAAACTTTTGTTCCGGTTTTAACTAAATAAGTTCCCGGTTTTTCATCGATAAAAGTTACTTCTGCCGTTTTCCAAGGTTTTCCTTCTTTGGTTTCTATTTTACCGTCTTTAGACGATTTTAGCTTTTCTAAATTTCTTTTGAAATTAGCCAATTCACGCTCATAGTGCGGTAATAATTCTGCCCAAGTTTTGTTGTTTCCGTCGTCTCCGCCAATTGGAATTCGGCGTTGAGCAGTCTGCATACTGTTGGCATAATAATACGTGTCTTTTGTCAAGTTTACCAATAATTCATAATACTCAATGCTTTTCTCTAAATGAGGCATTGCTTTGTCTAAATCGGCAATATCATTTGAATAACTGTATCTTAAAACCAATAACGCTGCTTTTACTTTTTCTGAGAAGAAATCGGCGAAAGCCTTATAAGCATGAATATCATTTTTAAGACGTGCAAATTCTTCTTTGTCTTTGGTTACGCTGGCTTCGGCTTTATCAATCGCTTCAACTGCCAATCTTCCGTGCTCAGTAATTTCTGTAATAATCTGTGTTGGAAGTTCGCCAGAATGTGGTTCTTTGTTCCATTCTTTTTTAGCATATTCCAAAAGCAATTCACCCGCTGGCCCGCAAGATTCGTGGAATCCTGGATAAACTCTCCATTTTGATGGATTGACCAACTGACTTTCGAACATTCCCAATAACAAAGTCTGACGGTTTCCTTCTGTGATTCCGAAACGTCTTAATGTTTTTGGTGCAATTTCTCCAGTTTCTTCGTAAGCTTTTAAAATATTATCAGCTGCTTCTTGACTTGTTCCGTACTTTGAAGCCAAATCTTTATCCCAAAATTTCACTTCTTCGTTTCTATCTCTTTTACTATCCCAAGCGTATCTTGCCCAAGCTTTGTACCAAATCCAGTCACGATCCATTTCTAATAAACGTTCTCCCGATTTCGTTTTATCTGCTGAATATGGCCAATCCCAATAAGAAGCCTGTGGATATAAGTGCAATGCATTTGCGCCGTGAACACTGTGCATAGCTTTTACCGTTTTCTGGATAAAATCTGGTGAACCGTATCTGAAAGGTTCTAGATTTGCCAAAATGTGAACATTCTCTATATGAATAGATTTAAGAGCACTCAACTGTTTGTGTGTTTCTCCCCAAGGTCCGCCTGGCGTATAAGTCGTTAAAGATTCACCAGTATATTTACTTTCTGTATAAAGGTTTTTGTATAATGGAAGTGATTTTTCCATTACTAAAGGTCCGTCTGTGTCGTGAGAACGAAGGATGATTGGTGGTTCTTCTGTTTTTCCTAGTGCCTGTAAACCGTCGCGAACACCCGGAATAATGGTTTTGGTAAACCATTCCACGTCGTCATCAACTGTATTGATGGCTTCTCCCAAACAAACCATTAATCCAACGTTTGGATATTTTTCGATAAAAGCGGCAATAGATTTTCTCGTATAATCTGACAATAAAGGCGTAATTGGTCTTGAACGATCCTGTGTTTTGATATTAAAGTGCTCCGCAAAAGGCTTAGAAACAATAATATTATAAAACATCTGAATTACCCAGATTCCACGTTTGTTGGCTTCAACCGTCAAGAATTTATAGATTTCTTCATTCTTTTTGAAGTCTTCGTCGCTTACTTCTACAGCAAACGGATATTCTTTCAGTTTTACTAAAGAAGCAAACGGATGTCCGTTCCATAAATACAAAGAGTTCATGCGGTTTTCTACCAGCATATCCAAGTATTTTATCCAAAGTGCTTTATCATAAAACCAAGGAAAAGTTTCTGGTGTGTATGGATATTCATAAACGTCACGTCCCGGAAGATAAACTGGTTTCTGCATTCCAATACAAGCGCCTCTCAAAACCATTTCCGGACTATCATCAATATTAATTTCTGAAGGAAGCTGACCTGAATTTTTAATTCTGTCTGTTAATTCTAATGCACCATACAAAGTTCCTGAAGCATCTGTTCCTTCGATATAAATGACATTATTTTGAGTTCTAATCTGGAAACCTTCTTTTTTTGATAATTTGCTGTCGTCAATTTTAGCGCTTTTGGCATTCTGTTTCCAGAAATCGGTTCCTTTTTCTCCAATAACAATTACTTTATCTTTTGATTTTTTGAATTTAGCTGAAGAAGTTACGCTGAAACCTTTTGCTGTAAGTGTTTCAGATAATTTCTCTGCTCCAAATTTTGCTCTTGGCGAATTTGCATCACTCACAACTGTGATGTTCTGCGCTGTCGCGAAAGAAACGTAAAAAAATAAAAAAAGTAATTGTAAATATTTCATGGTATGCTGTTTTTGTATCTGCTGAACATCCTGCAAGGTTTTCGAAACCTTGTAGGTTTATGCATCTATTTTATAAATACCTACAAGGTTTCGAAAACCTTGCAGGAAAACGTGAAATTAATTTTGGAAAATCCTCTTCAAATAAGCCACATTTGCTCCGTAATTGGCTTTTACATTGTGAACTTGAGTTACATCACGAGAACGTTCTACAATAAGCCATCCACTCCATTTCATTTCATCTAATGTTGCTTTGATTTTCGGCATATCAATCGCTTTGTCATTTTCTAACCAAAATTGATCGGTATTCGAAGCATGAATCTGAGCTAAATATTTCTTTCCTAAGATTTTCAATTCTGATGAAATGTCTCTTTTATTATCTAAAGCATTGGCAAAATTGAAAGAACTTTTAATGTATTTTGAACCAACTTCTTCTAAAAGTTTTTTCTCTTCTGTGGCGCTTAAAGAAGTTTCGATCGCGATCACTCCTCCTATTTTACCGACTTCTTTTCCTGCCCATTGCAGTCTTTTAATTACTTCTGGGCGCAATTCCGGATTCTTAACCAAATCGGTTTGCGTTCCTAATGGAAGATAAGCCACTTTTACTTTCATGTTTTTCATCGCCTGAATACAGTCTGTAATCATGGGTGTGATTTCTCTTGTAGCGAAAGATTGCGCATAAAATCCAGACATTGCAATTGAACTGATTCCAACGCCAGTTTCTTTCGATTTATCTAAGAATTTTTGTCTTTCAACAGGATCGCCTAGTTTGCTGTCAAACGTCGGACGGTTTCCTAAACCTCCCATATCCAGCTCAATTCCGTCTGCTTTTATTTCATAAGCCAAACCAAAAGCGCCTAGTTTTTGTCTTTTTAAAATCATCCAGTCACAAACTGCAACTTTATACTTTTGCTTTTTGTTTGGAGACTGAGCCGTTGCACAGCTGTTGAATGTTGTTGACATCACAACAAACAATGCAATAAATAAATTCCTTTTAGATTTCATGCTTATATATTTTTTGCCACGAATTGCATCAATTTTTACGAATTAGTATTAAAAAAAATTCGTGAAAATTCGTGGAATTCGTGGCGAACTTTATTTTACTCTTCTTCCGCTTTTACTGCCGTTACCACTTTTCCTTCTTCTCCCGGCCAGATTTCATTTTTGATTGGAAGCGCCACTAATTTTCTTGGATCGATTTTCACATATTTCAGTTTTTCTCTTCTCCAAGTGTATACAATATGTACCATTCCGTCAGAGCTTTGAATTATCGAGGGATAAGAATATTGACTGATTTTTGAATCTTCTAAAACCAAAGCAGCATTCCAATGAATTCCGTCTTTTGAAACCGAAACATTCAAAGGAGTTCTTGGACCTTTTGCTTCTTTTCCTGGAGGTAAAACGTGATTGTAAACCAACAAATGTCTGCCGTCTTTAAGTGTTACGGCATCAGTTCCTGAGTTATTGTTTGGCAATCCGATTAACTCAACAGCCGACCATGTTTTCCCATTATCTTTTGAGAAAGTGCTGAAGATTGCTCTGTTTCTAGTTCTTCCAATAGCCTGAATACTTCCGTCTTTGTGAAATAAAATACTTGGCTGAATCGCATTGATTTTTTGTTTTCCTCTCGGAAGTGTGTCGCCCATTACCCAAGTTTTTCCGAAATCCGGAGTAGATTCCATACGCAGTCTCCAGCCATCGCCTTCGATGCTTGACGGACATAATAAAGTTCCGTTGCTTAATAAAACTGGTTTGTTTTTGATTGGTCCTAAGAAACCGTCTGGCATTTTTTGTGCTTCAGACCATGTTTTCCCGCCATCAGATGAAGTTCTGATTACGCCCCACCATTCTGATGGTTTTGGACCTATTTTGTAGAATAACATTAAATCGCCACCCGGAATTTGGTATAAAACTGGGTTCCAAGTTGGTAATCTTGGCCCATCTTTCATGACACCGTCGGCAACTTTTACACCTTCATTCCAAGTATCGCTTCCTTTAGGTTTGATAGCTACATAAATACAAACGTCAGGATGTCTTTCGTGCGTTCCTCCAAACCATGAGGCAACTAAATCACCATTTGTAGCTTCGACAATTGTAACGGCGTGGCAAGACGGATAAGGTGCTTTATCATAAATAAACTGATCTACTAAAATTCCCTCTTTCCAGGTCTTTTTCTCTAAAGCCGATTTACAACTTCCTAAAAGGAAAAGTCCAAACAAGACAAATGCTAATTTTGATATCTTCATTCTTAATTAAATTATGAATTATTTTTTTTGACTATAAATACATACCCAACATTTTTTTAGGTAAAAATATTTAATAAGTGTAAAAATAACACCAAAAAATTAACAATGTATCCTGTACTGTCCCGAATTATTAAAAATGCAACTTATTTAACGTTTATAGCATAATTCCCTGACGAAAGTGTAACCAACATTTGATTTTTCTCTGTTGAATGAGGATATGAAGTTTTATCTAACTTTTGTTTATTAATTGAAACAGCTGAAACATCATTTGAAGGAAGATACACTATAGCCGTTGTATTCGCAGGAATCGTAATATTCCAAACCAAAGCTTTTTTATCTTTTTTCCAGTCGCTTTTAATCGTTCCATAAACCGATTCGTAGGAAGCATTTACATAAGTCAATCCAGCATCAAAATCAGGTTTCATGATAATTTGTTTGAAACCCGGAGTTTCTGGATTGCTCTTGATTCCTGCCATATTCTCGTAGTACCAAATCAATAAATCGCCTAAAAGCATGACGTGGTTTTGCGAATTCATAGCAGGATCTGCAGTATTTCCGTTCCAAAGTTCCCAGATTGTTGTTGCTCCATTTTCGACCATATAACCCCAACTTGGATAGGTTTTATTAGATGCCAATTTGAAAGCCAAATCCCCACGACCGAAGTTGGTTAATGTTCGCATTAAAAACTGTGTTCCGATAACGCCAGTACTGACATGACCGTTTTTAGTTACTTCAACTTCATGTACCAGATTTTCGAAAACTTTTTGTTTGAATTCTTCTGGAACCATTCCGAAAGTTAATGGCAGTAAATTAGCTGTTACGGTATTATTGGCGTAATTGTTTTTGTCTTTGTTGAAATATTTAGAGTTGAATGCTTTTTTGATTCTTGAAGCCAATTCGTCGTAATGTTTAATATCATTTTGAGCATTCGCGATTACAGCAAATTTTTTCATGATATTTAAAAGCTGATAATAAAACGCACTCGAAATCAATTCCCCATCTGTTAAACGAGAAGGATCTTTTGAACGAATTAATTCCAATGACTCAGGCGGAACGCACCAATCACCATATTTGTCTTTGGTCATAATATCATCAACCAAATAGTTTTCTTCCATATAATCCATCCATTTTTTCATGTACGGATATTGTTTTTCCACCACTTTTGCATCTCCAAACTGCTGATACAGCATATCTGCAACCGTAATGTAAGTTCCCGGCCAAGTCACATTATCGCCGTAATAACGCCAGAAAGCTGGTGCTACATCTGGAATTCCACCATCAATGGTTTGTGAATTTTTAATATCATCTAACCATTTTGCATATAAAGTTTGATTATCGAATAAGAAACTTTCTCCGTAAGCTCCAGTTGTTCTGTCTCCCAACCAAGGCTGGCGCTCGTTTCTCTGCGGACAATCGATTGGCATTCCTTTATAATTTCCGCTGATTCCCCACCAAGCATTCTTAAAAATCTGATTCATTATCGGATTAGAAGAATCGAAAGTTCCTGTGGTCTGAATATCATCATAAACCACTTTTCCAACAAAATTCTCTAAAGTTGGTTTGGTAGTAAATCCTGAAATCTCCACAAATCTAAATCCGTGAAAAATAAAACGAGGTTCCCAAACTTCTTCACCTTCGCCTTTTAAAGTATAAATATCTGTTGTTTTCGCATCACGAAGATTGGCAATGTACAACGAACCATCTGGCTGTAACGATTCTGCAAATTTCATCGTGATTTTGTCTCCCGCATTTCCTTTTACTTTCAATTGCAACCAACCCACCATATTTTGCCCCATATCTAAGATATAAGTTCCTTTTGGTGTCTGTTTGATCGAAATCGGTTTTACTTCACGTTTTACTTTCATATTCGCCGACATCTGTCCTTCGTAGAATCCGCCTGGTTCCTGAACGTATCTGGCGTTTATCCAATTTTTATCGTCAAAATTGGTCGTGCTCCAGTCTTTCATTTCCTTACGGGCATCGTATTCTTCGCCGTCGTATTCGTTGTTAGCCAAAATCGGACCGTCGGTTGTTAGTTTCCAAGTATCGTCTGTGCGGATAACGTCTTTACTTCCATCGGTATATTCTACAAATAATTGGAGAGCCATTTTCGGCATACCAAATGACTTGATTTTATAGGGTTTGTAATCTTGACGCATGGCAAAAAAACGTCCGTTTCCTAAAATCGTTCCCAGCATATTTTTACCTTCTTTCAATTGAGAAGTCACATCAAAAACATTGTATTTTATATTTTTGGTATAGTCCGTAGGAACTGGAGCTAAAACCTGATCGCCAATTTTATTTCCGTTGATGTACAACTCGTACAAGCCCATGCCCATAATGTAAACTTTGGCGCTTTTGACTTGTTTTTTCAGGTTGATTTCTTTTCGCAAATAACGCGCTGACAATTTTGAATACTGCGAAATGCTATCATCTTTCGACAATTTTTCATAACCAATCCAGCGTGTCGATTTCCAATCCGCATAAGTCAAAATCCCAATGCTAAAATGTGCCGTTTCTTTTGCTTGAACTTCTCCTTTATTGGTAAAAACCGTTACCTTCCAATAAATGTCCTGTCTGTCTTTTAATTTTTTTCCATTATAAATCACATTTACAGAAGCGTCACTTTGCACTTTTCCGCTTTCCCATAAATCGCCGTTTCCTGCATTTAATTTCTCTAAACTTGAAGAAGCTGTGATTTGATACGCTGTTTGTTTTACATCATTTATATCTGCTTTTATTTTCCAGCTTAATCTTGGCTGTAAAACATCAATTCCTTCTGGATTGGTCAGCATTTCGCATTTTAAATCACTTACACTGATTTTGTTTTGGGCTTTCGCCGAAATTGTGAAAAGTGAAATGATTAGTGTTAGATGTAAAAAAAACTTTTTCATGATTTTATTTTGTTGTCTTTGTGATGTTTTTTATTTCACGCAGATTTGGCAGATTTAAGCTGATGTTCACAGATTTTTATTATCAAATTTTTAAACAAATTAGAGATCAAAAAAATAAAAATCTATTTTAATCTGCTTAAATCTGTTTAAAATCTGCGTGAAAAAATTCCGCTCAATGATTCTCAATTTATTCAGAAACTAACTTCTCCAATCTCTCAGAAACCGCAATTTCTTTTCCGTTTTTAAAGATTCTAAAACCTTTTCCTTTATGATATTTTTCTCCCGTTTTATCCCAAAGAATCGTAATAATATTACCGTGATACAAAACATTATCCAGACAAAACCAATCCCATCTTTCTTGTGGAATCAACGGATTTACTTCAATCTTTTCATCAGCTCTTGGACGTAAACCAACCAAACCTGTAATCACTAAATCATTGAAAGTCGAATGGTTGTAATAACGGCTTCGTTCTCTATCGCCCATTAACCAATATCCCGTTGTTTCAGCCAGATATTCTCCCAAATAAGGTCTTCCTCTGTAATATTGCGACTGAACATACAATTCCATCTGCTTGAAATAATCAGGTTTACCCACATAATTCTGATTGTAATTATTCAGAACATTAGCCAAAGCGGTTAAAGTCTGCGAACTTGCAAATGGCCAGATGGCACCGTCCCATTCGCAGGTTCCTGTTCCGTGCGTTCTAAAACGTGGACTTCTTCTTTCTGCGGTTGTTAAACCAAACGGAGCCGAAAATCCTTTTTCATCTTTAATTTGTTCCCAGGCTTTTTCAAAACCTTTATTTTGCTCCGGCAAGTTAAAATACCACGGAATAAATCCGATGGCTTCTCGAACCTGAGCTAAAGTATCTTTTTCTGTAAAGGTCTCAAAAAATTCGCTTTTTTGATTCCATAATTTTGTTTCTACTAACTTTTGCAGAACATCCGCTTTTGCTTTGAACTTTGCTTCTGCTTCTTTATCGCCTTTCATTTCGGCCATTTTAGAAATCGCTACAGCGTTTCCGTACATATAACTGTTAATTGTAGGTCTTGCATTTTGCACTTTTCGTCCGCCACTTAAGGATTCTTCCATTCCGTCTTTTACATCATGTTGCCAAAATAAACCATCTTTGCGCTGGCGATCTTTTTCCCAAACAGCATAATCAGTAACCATGTCTGGATACAAATCCAATAAGAATTTTTCATCCTTATTTACCAAATAACGATTATATAAAGCATCCGCCGTCCAACTGCTGAATTTATACAATTTGTTCATTGGTTTTCCTTCATTTCCTCGGTACCAAAGTTTCACATCCTGCTCAATATATTTCGGATCATGAACCCACCTGAATTCGTTGATATGATGCCCCAAAGCACAGCTGATCATGTTGTATTTATCAGCATAAGAACGATCTACCAAGAACTCGGTAATTGCAAATCCCTGGGGAGTATTCTTAATATGTTTACGAACGCTCCACCATCTGAAATAATAAATTTCCTCAAAATTCTGCTGCGGACATTCAAACAACGGAATATTCTTTTCCATCCATGCCCAAGCACTGTCATTTGGAATTGCAAACTTCAAATTTTCATCTTCCATCGTGTTAAAATAATCAACATAATGTTTGAAGTTTTTTTCTTTTAAAATAACCGATTTTCTTTTTTGAGAATAGTCTGCACCCGATTTACAACTGCTGTTTATACATGCAATTGCTATTGAAAGTGTTATTATTTTATGTTTAAGATTTGTCAACATTCTATCTAATTAATTTTAATATTTTGGGCGTGCCCCTCCGGGTCGTGCTGTCCGTTCCCGCTTCCCGATGAAAAATCGGGAGAGCTCCACTTCCATCACTCACGCAAGAGACCTTCACGTTTTCCTACTCTTTCAAGGTTTACTACTCCTGCAAGGTTTACAAAACCTTGTAGGTGTCTTATTTATTCACAAACTTTAATCATTTATACCTACAAGGTTTTGAAAACCTTGCAGGAACGTCCTGAAATTTATATTTTCTTATATCACTTATATGGTTTTAAAATATTTTTAATTCCCTGTAAAAGTATAAGTCTGCCCTGCTTTCATATTCACATCGTAAATATTGTAATTCGGTAATTGTACTTTAGGTAATTTTGCTTCATTGGAAATAATCGGTTTCTTTACTTCTACATCATAAAACAAAGGATTTGAATTTTTCCCTTTTGCTTTTTTGATTGAAGAACCTTTCAGCGTATTTTCTACTTTCAATCGACAGTTTCCTCCAATTTTCGAATAGATTTTAAGCGTTGAAACCTTATTGTTTTTCCAAGTCATATCAATTACAAAACCTCCTCTTGCTACTAGACCTTTTATGCTTCCGTCTTTCCAAACTGTTGGTAAAGCAGGTAATAACTGAATCGCATCTTCCTGACTCTGCATCAGCATTTCGGCAAAACCGGCAGTACATCCAAAGTTACCATCAATTTGAAATGGCTGATGCGCATCCAACATATTCGGATATGTTCCTCCGCCTTTTCTTTGATCTGCCGTAACCAAATGCAATTGATCCTGAATCAGTTTATACGCATGATTCCCGTCTAATAATCTCGCCCATAAATTTACTTTCCATCCCATCGACCAACCTGTAGATTCGTCTGTTCTGTAAATTAGCGATTGTTTAGCCGCTTCAAACAATTCAGGTGTTTTTATTGGCGAAATCTGATTACTTGGATACAATCCGTACAAATGTGAAACGTGTCTGTGATTGTCTTTCGGATTGTCCCAATCGTCTTGCCATTCTTGCAACTGATTGTGTCTTCCCACTTTCATTGGAGGCATTTTTGCCAAAGCATCGCTTACTTTTTTCGCGTAAACAGCATCTGGAGCAACCAAAGCCGAAGCTTCCATAACATGCGTAAACAAATCAAAAACCAGCTGATTGTCCATTGTAGTTCCTGATGCAATTGTCGCTTTTCCAGTTCCGCCTGCATGTGTGTTTTCAGGAGAACTTGACGGAACAACCACCAAATATCCTGTATTTGGATCCACAATCATGAAATCTAAAAAGAAATCGGCAGCGCCTTTCATGATTGGATAAATTTCTGCTAAATATTTTTTATCGCCTGTATATAAATATCTTTCCCATAAATCCTGACAAACCCAAGCACCACCAGTCGGCCACATTCCTGACGCAGCTGAATCTACCGGAGCGGTTACACGCCAGATATCGGTATTGTGGTGTAAAACCCATCCGCTAGCATTGTACATCATTCTCGCAGTTTCTGCACCTGTCACGGCCAATTCTTTTGCCATTTGCACAAAAGGTTCGTGCATTTCCTGCAAATTGGTTACTTGTGCCGGCCAATAGTTCATTTCGGCATTGATGTTTGTCGTGTATTTACTGTCCCAAGGCGGTGTTACCATATCGTTCCAAATTCCTTGTAGATTGGCTGGTTGTCCTCCCGGCTGTGAACTAGAAATTAAAAGATAACGTCCAAATTGAAAATATAGCGAAGCCAACTGCGGATCAAACTGTTTCGAGAAATCTCTGATTCTTTCGTTTGTTGGTTTCTTAGTCAATTCATTCGAACCTAAATCCAAGGCAACTCTGTTGAAGAATTTTTGGTAATAATCAACGTGGGCTTTCTTTATGGTTTCAAAATCTTTTGTTTCTGCTTTCGTTAAATACTCTTTGCTTTTCGCAATTTCATCTCCCGAAATATCCTGATAGTTTTTGAAATTGGTTGCAATCGAAATGTATAAAATCACTTCATCGGCTTTATTGATACTTAATACGCCATTGCTGGCATCGATTTGTCCGCCTTTATTTTTAGCGGTTAATCGGCCTTGAAATTTTACCTTTCCTTTTACGCCTTCAAAGTTAGTTCCAACTCCCGAAAGTATAATCTGGTTTCCTTCTGTCGAAGCGACTGTTTTATCAATCGGACTGTTCATGAAAACGTTACAAGTTATTTGTCCAGGCTGACTCGCAGTAAGTTTTACTACAATGACCTGATCTGAAAATGCGGTTAGAATTTCTCTCGTAAATTCAATGCCGTTTACTTTGTATTTTACTTTCGCCGTTGCATTACTGATATCTAAATCACGGTAATAATCGGTATATTTTTGATGTCCGTTGAATGAAATATAAACGCTTCCGAAAGTCTGATACGGCATTCCGTCATTGGTTTGTGACATGATATCTTGCGTTGCTAAATCTTGTGCTTCATCAAATTTTCCGTCAAAAATTAACTGACGAACAATTGGCAATGCTTTTATTGATTTGGAATGTGCATTGCTGTTTGGAGATCCTGCCCAAATAGTTTCTTCGTTCAATTGCAAACGTTCTACCGCTGGATCACCAAAGACCATTGCTCCTAAACGTCCGTTTCCTAAAGGCAAGGCTTCGTTCCAGATGGATGCAGGTTTATCGTACCATAATTTTAGATCGCTTTGAGCTGTTGCTGTTAAGGAAAAAATCCCAAGACAGATTGCCGTTATTTTAATTTTTAACTTCATAGTATATTTTTTTTTCGCCACGAATTCACGAATTTTCTCTAATTATTCTTTGTGTTTTATTTCTCTAATTTTTACCGAAAAAATTAATTCGAGTAATTTCAGGTAAAAATTACGTTTCGTCTATAAAAATAATTCGTGAATTCGTGGCTATAAATCTATTTTTTAACCTCGTAAACTTTCAGATTTTTTTCTCCGAACATTTCATATAATTTGTTGATGTCTTTCAAAGCATTTTTCGGCAGTTTTTCACCTTTATCTCCAAAAACCAGCAACTTTTCTTTTGGTTCAATCACACAAGTCGATTCGTCGATTTCGCCTTTTTCGTTCTTTATTTTATTCATATCTAAATTTAAATATTTCGCCATAAACGGATACAAAGCCATACGTTTTGAGATTCCGAAATCATGCCCTTCTTTAGCAAAATGCGCATTTTCTACTAAATCTTTCTTTCCGTACAATTCATATGTTCTTTGGATAAAAGGAAATTCCAGTTCAGGAACCGCCAATGTCCAGTCTTTTCCGTCAGAAACAATCAATTGCGGTTTTGGCGCCATCATTGCTGAGATTTCAGCGTTATTAGTTCCGTTTCCACATAAGTGAATACCACGTCCGCTTTCGCAAGGGCAACCGCCTGAGAAATGAGACGAAACCATCACAACCGGAGCCGAAACTTTTACTCTATCATCTATCGCCGATAAAAACATTGTGTGCGATCCTCCGCCAGAACCACCAGTAACACCAACTCTTGACATATCGGCATTTTTTACGGTTGACAAATAATCCAGTAAACGAATTCCTGTCAATAATTGTACTGTCGATGCAATACTGTTTCTGTGTGTTTCTTCTGGAAATTGCAATAAAGATTCGCCCCAAGCAAATAAATCGTAACCCACTACAATTGCGCCCATTTTAGCCATCATAGCGCAACGGTACTGCTCATCTTTTCTATATCTTCCATCGCCGAAATGACCGTCTGGTGTAATAATTACAGCCGACTTTTTATTGAACGGATACGGTTTGTAAATCGATCCTGTTGCGTAAACTCCTGGAAGAATTTCTAATGCAATATTTTCTACACTGTAATCTTTGTAAATTCTCTTTGCTGTTAAAATTGGTTTCGATTTTGGCATTGGGGGTGCCTTTTCTAATCCAAATGATTCAATCATACAAGCTTTTAACTCTGCTTTGCGTTTCTCCCATTGCTCTTTAGTCGAGTAAAGGCTTTCTAAATAAAATAAGCGTTCTTTTCCTTTATCAACTGAAACTTTATGGTTTTCATATTTGCGAATGATATAGGTTCCATCGGATTGTTTAAAATACATCAATTCAAACGGTGCCAAAATATTAGTCAGCGAAAGTGGCAGATTTCCGGGTTCAATTCTCCAGTCGGCATAGTCCAGTTCTTTTCCTTTTAGTAATCCTCTGTCGTCGTTGATGGTTACGTTAAATGTAGTTTCGATTTTTTTAAGTGTTTCTGATACCGGTTTTCTAAAATTAGTATCTGAAGTACTTTGCGCATTGGCAAATGTCAAAGCAAAAATGGAAACTAAGAAGATGTATTTTATTTTTTTCATTTTGATATTGTTGTGTGTTGGCACGCTGATGAAACTGATTCGCTATCGCGAAAACGCTAATTTACACGGATTTTTTTATTTATTTAAAAAAGAAAAATCCGCTTTTATCCGCGTCTTTACGAAGTAAATCTGTTTCATCCGCGTTCCATTATATTGTGCATTCTATTGTATAAATTCCCGATCCTAATTCTAAAACTGGCTTTTGCGCTTTTTCATCAAAACCAGCTCTAACTTTTTTACTATCAATTTTTATTTCTGAATTTTTAGCAACTGGCAATTTTACTGTTGCTGTTGTATTTACCGGAATCTGAACTGTCAAAATAAACTTGCCGTCTTTCTTTTCCCAAGAAGAAGCTATTTTTCCGTAAACCGATTGATAATCCGCTTTCGCGAAAGTCATGTCGCCCATCACTTCTGGCTGAATAAAGAAATGTTTGAAACCTGGTTTTTCAGGATCCGATTTGATTCCCGCTAAACTTTGGTAAAACCATTCTTCGATTTGCCCTAACATAAAGTGATTCCACGAATTTCCTTTTCTCGGATCCCATTGTTCTGTTAAAGTGGTCAAACCAAATTTAATCTGAAAACCATAACCCGGTGCATCGTAATGATTATGCATTCTGTACATGGTTTCGTTTTCGCCATTTTGTGCCAAAGTCTGGAATAAATAACGATTTCCAACATCACCCGTTGTCAAGCGATCTCCTTTTTCTTTGATATCGGCTAAAAGATTCTGCATTACCGCTTCTTTATATTGCGGTTCTACAATATCCATAAAAATCGGAACAGCATTACTAAATTGACTATTGGTTCCGTATTGTTTGGTTTCTTCGTTGAAAAATTCCTTGTTGAAAGCTGTTTTAATGTCTGAAGCTAATGTATTGTACTTTTCAAAATCTTCTGTTTTACCTAATAATTTCCCTGCTTTTGCCGTCAAATATGCTCCATAATAATAGTGAGAAGTGGCAGAAAGCGCAATCGGACTATTTTTAGAATATCCCGCAGGATGTGTTCCGTAATCATACCAATCGCCTAAACCGTGAGAAACGATATTGTTTGTTGCTTTCGTTCCTAAATAATCGACATACCTTTTCATTACAGGGTAATATTTCTCTAATAATGAAGCATCTCCGTAATATTCGTAATACATCCAAGGCAGAATTACGCCCGTAACTCCCCATTCTGGAGAATCGGTAAAATCTCCTCCAAAGATTACATATTCTGGAACAATTGTCGGAATCAAGCCGTTGTCACGTTGTGAATCGGAAATGTTCTGCATCGTTGCAGGAAGGAAAGTTTGAAGATTATAATTGAACATCAATCCTGGCCCATTCAGCTGAATTTCTTCCAACCAACCTAACTTTTCACGTTGTGGACAATCGGTAAAAACGCTTTGGAAATTACTTTTTATCGAGTTATTAATCAGTTCGTGTGTTTTGTTGAAAATCTCATTCGAACAAACAAAACTTCCTGCTTCTCCAGCCGAATTGTAAATGAAATTCGATTTCAACTCAACCAAAGTTGGAAACTCTTTATTTTTATCTTCTTTATAATTAATGTTTTCAATCTGAACATATTGGTAACCGTAGAAACTAAATTTTGGTGTCCACTCTTCCACTCCATCGCCCTTTAGAGTGTAATCGTAATAATACGGTTTTCCAGATCTTCCCTGCGCAATTGTTCCTTCTTCATTCAAACCTTCAGCAACCCAAACTCGAATCGATTGTCCTCTTTTTCCTTTGACTTTGATGGTTGGAAATCCCGAAAGATTTTGTCCCATATCAAAAACATAGAAATTTGGTTTCAGTTCTTTTACGGTTTTCACTTCATATTGTTTCTGAATCGTAACTGGCGGTGCAGTCTGTGGTCTTAAAACTCCTTTTGGCGCTTCCTGAATGATTACTTTTTTCCATTCTCTATCTTTGAATCCTTTACGATTCCAGTCTTTTTGTTCTAAGTTGGCATTGTAATCTTCTCCTCCAAAAATGCTGTTGTACGTAATCGGACTTTTACTGTATTTCCAGCTTCCATCAGATTTTACAATTTCTTCTGAACCGTCATTATACTTGATTTTCATTTTAAAGAATAATGTCGGCGGACCAAAACTCACGAAGAATTTGGTATATCTCTCGGCAAGCGTATTGTACATTCCGTTTCCTAATAGAACGCCAATTACGTTATCGCCTTTTTGAAATTCTTTTGCGCTTAATTCGTAAACATTGTAGTTAACCGTTTTATCGTAATCGGTCCATAAAGGAGCATATTGGCTGTTACCCACTTTTTTACCGTTGATAGTCAATTCATAATGTCCTAAACCTGAAATATAAACTACAGCTTCTTTAACTACTTTTTCAATTTCGAAAGGTTTGCGAAGCATAATACTTCTTCGTGCCAAAGAATCGGAAGCATTGATAAAGGACATCTTTTTTTCTCTGTTGAAAGTCGCTGTATGATACGTTCTTCCTTCTGGTAAATGACTGTCGGCTTTGGTAATCGCACCAATCCAAGTTGGATTTAAATCGGATTCTAACGGCGCCGTTCTGAACGAAGCATTTTTACTCCATTTTGAAACTTTTCCTGATTGATTCCAAACTTTAACTTTCCAGAAATATTTGGTTTCGCTTTTTAATGGTTTTCCGCTATAAACAATATGCAGGTTTTTATCTGAATTGACTCTTCCTGAATTCCAAACATCTCCATCGTCATTATTTAGTTTTTCCTCTGATGAAGCAACTAAAATAAGATAGGCAACCTGAGAGGCATCGGATTCTTTTGAAATCAACTGCCAACCCAATCTCGGCTGATTCTCCACAACTGCTAATGGATTTTCTGCCATTTCTGTTGTTAGGCGTACAGGGAGAACTTGTCCTTTAGAAACTAAAGTAACTAGAAGGGAAACGGCTAATAATATGCTTTTAAAAAACTTCACTTTGTATATTTTTTTTCGCCACGAATTCACGAATTTTCTCTAATTATTCTTTGCGTTTTATTTCTCTAATTTATACCGAAATTATAATTCGATTAATTTATGACAAAAACTACGTATCGATTATAAAAATAATTCGTGAATTCGTGGCTATTTTTCTTTACAACTTTTTAGTAATCAACGATTCGATATTAAATACCGCTTCTGGGATTAATTTTCCGGTTTGAGGCAGGTCGTCGTAATCGTCTGTGTCTGGCGCTGTGTCCGGGTCTGGCGAATGTCTCTGTTCTCCTGTGCGGAACATGATTCGCTCAAAACCATCTGTTGGCGCATAAAATATTTTTGTTGATTCTTTTCCATCGTTTACTTTTATAGTGTACTGACGGTTTTTAGCATCTAATTTAACTGTGATTGTATAGGCTTTGTTTGCTTCGTATTTTGTAACCGAACTCAAACGCGCACCATTTTTTACCTTTAATTCTCCATCCGAATCAAAAATCAATCTTACAGAAGGTAAACCTTGTTTATTTTGAAACTCAATTTGCAATAACCCATGATTATTTTGTTCTGGTTTTACGGTGAAAACCGCTTCCATTTTTGATGCGAAAGGAATCACTCTTTCAGCACGGGAATAATCAAAATAATCCTGATCTCTCAACGTTAACCATTTTTTACCATCGGCTTTCTTTTCGATTTTGGTTGATGCCCAAGAAAGATTGTAGGTATTCCATAATTTCAATTCTTGTCCGTCTGGAAGAGTATTGAAAACGTCATTTACATTTTCTGTCACAACCGAAGTTACTGGAACCGGAATCGACGCCACCCAAATATCTTCTTTATTCATGCTGTAACCTACCCAGATTTTTCCGTCTGGTGGAGTTCCGTTTTTTTCTGTAATTCCACGAACGTACTGCGGACCGGCAGATTTGTAGTTTCCGCCATATCGCATCGGACTTACTTCTCCGTGAACCAATAATAAATCTTTATAATTAAGTCCGTCGTCGCTTGTTGAAATTGCCAAAGGCCAACGATATTCTGACGGATTGTAAAGTGTTGCATAACGATTGTCTGATGTTTTTTGTCCCCAGATTTTAGCATTGCTGTTTACAAATCCTGGCGCGCGTAATGGCATATAATCCCAAGATTTTCCTCCATCTCTACTAATAGATGTTAAAGCATGTTTCCATAAACCAACAACATTTCCGTTTGGCAAATGGTAATAACTAAACGCTTTGTATGGTTTCTGCAACGGAATCAATTCATCGTCACGATCCGCTTCTTCCACCCATTGCTGTAAAACTAACGGCTCTGATAAAATTTCTTCGCAGGCTTTTTTCAAACCTTTGTCTTTTGATGCGGTATAAAATGGGAATTTCGATTTCGATTTATCCCAAGTTTTATTGTATCTGATGAAATAGATTTCGCCAAAACTTCCGTCTTTCTTTATTTCACGAATCACACGTCCAATTCCTTTTCCGTCATTTGGATCATCTTTTTCATCCATTGCGATTCCATAATACGCTAAAGCAAAAAGTCGGTTGTCTTTTGAAGTATAAAAGCCCATTCTCTGGTGCATAATCGCATCGAGATTTTTGGCAACGCCTTCAACTCCTTCTTTTTTCCATCCGTCTGGAATACGGTAAATTGGAAAAATCACTTCTGGTTTTGTCCACGTTACACCGTCTTTAGAAGTCATTAATAAAGTCTGACTTGGCGGAATATGTTCTCCCGAAGGATCGCTTAAATAATGCAGATAAAAAGTATTATTCCAATACGCCATCATCGGCTGGTGATTGTACGTCCATCCAAAACCATCTGCTTTTTCAGGATGTTCACGGCTTGCACGCATGATTTGCGTAGCGTGAACTCCAACCGCTGGACTTAACTGTCCGTGATGGTAATCGATGTTTGAAAGTGTTTTGCCAACATAACGCACCGTGTCGTTTTGTGCATTTACAGCGGTACAAGCCAAAATAATTGTGGCTGTGATGATGTTGATTTTTATGTTTTGGAAAGCAATCATTTTATATTTTTTTTGTTTCACGCAGATTCTGCAGATTTTAGCTGATTTATGCAGATTTAATTTTAATCTTTTTGATTTATGCAGATTAAAAAATCTGCTTGATCTGCTTAAATCATTTTTAAATCTGCGTGAAATTTTTTTAACTATTTCTTTTCAATTAATCCTTTTAAAACGTCGGCAGAGATTGTTGTAATCGTTCCGTGTTTGTGTCCTTCGGGAAGGCTTATTTTGGAAGATACATCTTCAAAATGAACAAAATCTGTTGTGCTTAACGCTTTATAATTTTTTGAACCGTAATTGTCATAATATAACAGCCAGTTTTTACCGACTTTTACTACCGTTGGACCTTCAGATAAATATTCTGTTAAAGGCGCTGAACTTTTTTGAAACGGCCCTAAAGGCGATTTTCCGAAAGCTACTTTTATGTTTCGCATGGGTCTTGTGTTGTCTTTTAAAACCAAAACATAATCTTTCTTTCCTTTTTTGACAATCACACAATCAATTACGCTGAAACCTGGATCGTAATATAATTTTGTATCCGAAAACGTCTTGAAATCTTTTGTCGTTACGTAATACATTCTGTGGTTGTTTTTCTCTTCTTCAACTCCTTTTTCAAATCGGAACGGGATGGTCGATGCCCAAATAATTATGTATTCCTTTTTTACATCATCATAAAAAATCTCCGGTGCCCAAACGTTTACGACTTCTGGTTCGTTTTTCATTACGGGAATGTATTGCTGTTCTGACCAATGAATCAAATCTTTTGAACTTGCGTAGCCAAAACCGTTTCCGCCTTTCCAGTCGGTTGTCCAAACCATGTGATAGGTTCCGTCTGCTCCTTTTGTGATTGACGGATCACGCATAATTTTACTGGCTCCAATTTCTGGTTTTAAAAATGATCCTTCTAATCCTTTCCAATTGTAACCGTCTTCGCTGTACGCCAAATATAAACCTTCTGTTGCAGGTTCTCTAAACGACGTAAAAAGATATAAATCTTTCTTTTTCTGCGAATAACTCACAGCAAAAAGCGAAAGGGTTAGTATGATGAATATTTTTTTCATTTCTTCTTTTTTCTCCTGCAAGGTTTTCAAAACCTTGTAGGTATATTTTATGTTTAATTCAGAATCCTACTGATTGCAAAAAAGCCTAATCTTTCTCTTTAGCCCCGATTGCAGTGAAAATCCTTTTGTATCTCGTTTCTTTAACGAGATACAAAAGATTGTAACGGAAAGCGGGACGATGTTTCCAAAAATGTCTATTGTTTCTGCTTCTAAATATAATTATTAAATACCTACAAGGTTTTGAAAACCTTGCAGGAATAAACTATTCTGTAATTGCTTTTTTATCTAAATCTTTTCCCTTTTTTACCGCTGTTGTTACATTGTTGAACACATTGTTTTTTAGGAAAATATTTTTAGTGTCTTTTCCATTGGCTTCGATAAAAATATCGGTTGGATTGAATGGAAAATTATTGTTGATCAACGTATTTGAAACATTATCTAATTTGATAACCGGAACTCCTTTTATGGCCGTTGAAGATCCAACATTGTCTAAAATCACATTTTTTGAATCTGAGATTTTGAAAGACGAACCTGCAGTTGCATTCACTTTTACATCGTGAAATTCTACGTCTGTAGCCGTGTTTACTGTAAAACCTTCTTTTCCATCCATATTGATGTTGGAGAAAGTGATGTTTTGAATCGGCATTTCGGTAATTCCCAGAATTTGCCCAGCTTTGTTTACGTTTGAAGCCGTAATATTGCTCATATGAATGTTCCTGAAAATTGGCGTTTTCTCTGTAACAGGTTCAACGGTAGTTCCTTTATCGTAGAAAAGGCTCAAAACGATGGCTTCTTCTTTGATGTTTTTCATGACAATATTATCGACACGAATATCTTCTACAACACCACCTCTTCCGCGAGCCGATTTGATACGGATTCCGCGATCTGTTCCGTCGAAAACACAGTTTGAAATCGTGATTTTTTTGATTCCACCCGACATTTCGCTACCGATAACCACTCCGCCGTGACCGCTTAACATCGTACAGTTTGTGATGGTTACATTTTCTGTTGCTTTTCCGTATTTACGTCCGTCACCGTCTCTTCCTGATTTAATCGTGATGCAATCGTCTCCAACGCTGATATGGCAGTTTGAAATATGAACATTAGTACAAGAAGAAGGATTAATTCCGTCTGTATTTGGTGAATGCGGATTGAAAATTGAGATTCCGGTAACGGTCACATTATCGCAAAATTCTGGATTAATAGTCCAGAAAGGCGAATTTTTGAACGTAACGCCTTCAATCAAAATGTTTTTACAGTTATAAGCCTGAAAGAAAGATGGTCTGAAGAATTTCTTGTCAACCGTTCTTTTGTAATACGGTTCTGTATAAAGACCTTT
Organism: Flavobacterium notoginsengisoli; assembly: GCF_014207905.1. GTDB lineage: Bacteria > Bacteroidota > Bacteroidia > Flavobacteriales > Flavobacteriaceae > Flavobacterium > Flavobacterium notoginsengisoli_A. The sequence goes on from NZ_JACHLB010000003.1 coordinate 167,854, forward strand.
GTTTTGCTCTTCCCACATCGTTTGGTATTTAGTTGGAGGAAGTGGTTCTTTTGCCGTTTCAATTCGATAGACTTCGTTCCACCACGCTTTTCCTTGTCCGTCAATTACGCCTCTTCCTGTGATGGTGATGTTTTCTACATCTTTGGCGTAAAATAAAGGTTGGAAACTTTTCATTACAATTCCTTCGTAACGCATTTCTACATAAGGAAGAAAATCATCGAAGTTCTCTGAAAACTTTAAAAGTGCTCCAGAATCTAAGTGAATCGTGATATTGCTTTTTAATGTTAAAGCTCCAGTTAAATATTCTCCCGCAGGAAAAAAGATGGTTCCACCGCCGTTTTTAGATGCTTTTTCGATAGCATTCTGAATGGCTTGTGTGCATTTTATTCCTTTGTTGTTTCCGCCTTCTTTTAGGATGTTTAGCCAGCCGTCTTGTGCGAAAGCGGTGTTTAATCCGGTTATGAAGCAGAGTATTATTAGTATGTTTTTCATAGTAGTGTTTTTTCTTTCACGCAGATCTGGCAGATTTTAGCAGATTAACGCTGATTTATATTTTAAAAATATCTGCAGAATCTGCTTAAATCATTTTAAATCTGCGTGAAATATTTTATTCTCATTTTTGTGAATCAAAGCATTTCACTAATTACTTATTACTTTTCACTAATCACTTAGTAGACTTCAAAATCAGAACCCAGTCATTGCCATCTTCTTTTTTACCAGCAGGTTGAAAATTCTGAGTTCCTTTATTATCAAATGTTCCGATTTTAATTTTCTTTCCATCTCTTGGATTGTACCAAGTTGCTTCGAATTTATCTCCAGCAATTTTTCCTAGTTTTGCTTCAATTATTCTTCCGTTGTAAGTATATAATAAAGCGTATTTTGCTCCTCTTATCGCTGGAATATAATCGTATTTTTCGCCTTGATTTACTACTAAAGAAACATCTGGAACTCCTTCTAAAAATGGCACTTCTTCCATTAATTTCTTAATATAAACCATTTGTTTTGCTCCTGGCGCATTGATGGCTGATGTCCATAATTCTTTGTTTCCGTATGCTGGCTTATCGCCTTTTCTAAACATTTGCATTACAGCATTGTGTCCGTATGTATAACCTGCACCGCCTGATAAAACCGACCAATATCCGTAACGGCGAACATCATTTGCTGTCCATTTTGGCTGAAGTGTATCGTGCAAACCGTGTGGAATTCCTTCGTACGATGGTTCTCCGTCAAGTGTAGGTTTTGTTGGTTTTAATTCGAAATCTCTTAGAACAAATTTGTAATTATCTTCTTTGAAATTCGTTTTTGATGAATCCTGATCATATCTTCTGTGCCCAGATTGGAACATGTTGAAATCTAACCATTTTTCGTTGTGGAAATTCTCTGAAGAATCGGTTCTTCCAAACGGGTGGAAAGTCACTAACTGGTTTGGATTATTGCTTTTTAAAGTATTTCCGATAGCATTCCAGATATCCTGAAATTCATTTCCATGTGTGTCTCCACCGTTTAACCAGATTACGTTGGTTCTGTTTTTATAGCGGTCAGCTAAGAATTTAGCGTAAACTGTTGCCTGTTCTTTGCTTACTTTATTTCCTTTTGAAACGTTGGTTCCCCAAACTGGAACCATTGCAACGTAAATTCCATTTTTCTGAGCTACGTCTAAAGTGTAATCTACGTGATCCCAATAATCATATTGTTTTGCATCTTTGAAATCATTTCCTGCGGTGATCAAAGGTTTTGAAACGTCTTCGTTGATTAAAGCTGCATCTCCATAAACATTAACCGCATTGATATTATGCAAAACCATAACCTGAACTACATTAAATCCTTTGTCTTTTCTGTCTTTGAAATATTTCTCAATTCCTGCCCTGTCCAATTTTCCGAATGCCAGCCAGCCTGTGTCGCCTAGCCAGAAAAATGGTTTTTCGTTTTCGGTAACAAAATAATGCTGATTTTTAGATACTTTGATTTCAGGTAGAGATGCTTTTGTTTTGGCAGATTGCGAAAATCCGCTTTGTGCTGTCAACATAAAGCTTATACAAAGAGCGTATAAAGATTTAATTTTCAGATTCATTTTGGTTGTTTTTGAATTTATGTTTTTTGGGTTTGTTAGCCACGAATTACACTAATTTTCACTAATTTTTATTCTGCTTGTGTTTTTTATTTCACGCAGATTCAGCTGATTTAAGCAGATTTGCGCAGATCAAAATTTAAAAATCTGTTGAATCTGCTTTAATCTTTTTAAAATCTGCGTGAAAAATTTAATCTCGCAGATTTTGCAGATTGAGCAGATTTAATTTAAAATTAAATTCGTGCAAATTCGTGTAATTCGTGGCTAAACCTTTCTTTTATTTCTTCACTACAAAAAGCACTTTTTCTTTTATTTCCGCTTGTGGAATTGTCACTTGTTTTCCTCCGCTGATGTTTGCTTTTTTAGTTATATTTCCTGTTGAAGCATTGATTGCAAACACTTCAAATGTTCCTTTTTCGTTTGCTAAATCGATTGTGACATCTTGGTCGTTTTTCAAGTAAAAAAGATAACTTTTCCCTTTATTTTCCAATTTCCAAAGATTGTCTGAAAACGTATTTCCGTCAACTAATTTCATTTCGCTTAAAGCGGAATAAAACTGTGGAAGTTCAATTTTCGGAATGTTTGGCAATGAAGCCCCCGCCATTAAAGCTGACCATCCGAATCTTGAAGAACCGTCTGTTGAATATAAAATGACTTTTTCAGGATATTTTTCTCTGTATTCACGTACGGCACGATAAACTTGATTGTCGGTTTCTTTTCCGGTTTTTAGTTTTCTGGCGTGCTGTCTTGGCGCCAAATTAACTCCGCCTTGCGGTGCGTACGCTGAGCCGTCTTCTTTATAATACCAATAACGAATGTCGATTACATCAACTGTTTTTACTCTTTTGGTATCATTCAAAATAGCATCCTGAACGTCTTTGGTAGCACTTAAACCAATCAAACCTTTTTTTCCAGTTTCATCTTTCCATTTTTGTGCCTGATCAATCCAAAACTCCATAAAATGTAATGGACCTGTATATTCGGCACTTGTCAGCTGAATTACGTTGCTGTTTTCCTGAAAGTTTTCAAATGATTTTCTGATGAAACCTTCGTGTAATTTTCTTCTTTGAGCATTCGTAATATCGTAAAACTGCTCCGCCATGAAAATACGTTTGTCTCCTGCATAAGGCGGTGGTTCCGGAAAACCTGTGCTGTTAATATTGTTTGCAGAACGCCAAGGCGAACTTGCCCAGTGCGCTCCAGCTTCTAAAATATTATGCTGAAAATATTGCTGATTGATTAACAATTGTCCGTTTGGTTCTGCTAATGTTGCAAACTGTGCTAAACGGCTCCAGTACCAATCGTTGAATTTTGTTAAATCATATTTGCTCAAATGATCCCAAGCAAAATCTTGTCCGCTTCTGGCAAAAGGCTGTTCGTAAAACGGAGGCCAAACATCGTCATCGATTCTTCGAACGCGTTCGTGATCGTCCATTCGTCTGTCGTACCATAAACCGTAATTGTGTTCTAAAGCAATAATATTGTTTTTAGTTAAATAATCTACCGTTTCTTGTACTTTATCTGTCAATCCGTTTCCTGTTCTTCCAGGCACAAAACGGGTGATGTGCGGTGTAGATTTATTTACGAAATCATCACTTAAATCGCCTCTCCACCAAGCTACGTTGGTTTGTTTTCCTGCAATTACTTTTCCTTCAAAAGTTAACCAACCATTTTCTGCGATTACTTTTGAAGTCGGTTTTTCTGTTTTATTTGCAACAACTTTTAAATCGTTTGCATTTTTTAAACCTTTACTATCTGTATTAATTGGATTTGCTTTTGAAGCTTCTGCAATCAATTCTTGTAAACTTTTTGCTGTCGTTGCTGAGTTTTTAGTCAATTCCGCAGCCACTTCTACACTCGGACTTGAAGAAGCTTCTGAACCTAAATCGTAAATAAATGGCTGAACCGGAAGTTTTCCTAATCTGGCTTCTAACTGTGTGTAAAATAAACTTCTTGGACTGATATGTTCGTTTACGTTTTTCCAATGTCCGTTTCCTCCAAATTGTCCCCAAACTCCAAAAGCCCAGTTTTGTGCTGTTGGCGGACTATAACATTCTACTTTTGAAGCTGATGATTCCCAAAATACAGAATTCGCTGCTGTCCATCCTGCGCCTCTTCCACCTTGTTCTCTGTTGTTATAACTTAAAGGTTTTCCATCAATATTGGCAATGTCAAACAAAACTCCGGTTGCCCAGCTTCCGATTGCTCCACTATTTTCGAATGGCATATGCGATTCGCACTGAACAAACGCATTTGGACCTGTAGTTCCAAATCCGCCCACAGCGAAATCATGATATCCAAATTCTGAATAACAGCGTTGGAATAAACTCTGCTGACCTTCTGTGTAAAATGTATGTCTTCTGAATGAAGCAATTTCTGAAATCGGCTCTGTAGCGATACAGTCTTCAACCGTAACTTGCTGACTTGTTTTTAGAACTGTAACAGCTCCGCCTGCAAAATGTTTGAAATTAACTTGTTTTACCCAAGCATTTCTGGTGTTTTCAATACTGATTGCCTGCCAACGGTGTTCTTCGTCTTTTAAGTTTGAAGGATTGTAAGTTGATTTTATTAAGATATTTTCAATTCCTATATGCTCAATTCTTCCTGCCCATGAATAAACCGTTACTTTTGAAGTTCCGAAAGCATCATCCAAAGACATTGTAATTGGTGCGTTTACGGTTACTTCATTTCCGTTTATTTTGGTTACAACTCTATTCCAAGTCGTCGTCCAATCTCCTTTTTTCCAGCCAATCCATGAAGTTTCTCCACCGAAATCCTGCATATTTACTTCTTTAATGAAATTATCCGTTAAAGGTTTGCTGATTTCGATTTCGTCTCCGACTTTTAATTTTGCTGTGTTTTTTAATTGAATTTTCTGAGTTCCAAGTGGCGTATAAGCATTCGCAAATTCAAATGAATCTTTATAGGTTTTATCATTTTCACCTAAAATTCTAATTAAAGCTTCTCTTTCTAATCCTGTTCCTAAAAGTACAGTTCCCTTTTCGGTATTACCACTTCCTCTTAAAACAACTCCAGATTTTCTGATGTATAATGTTCCGCTGATTTTGAAAATTCCTTTATCCAATAAAACAGCTCCACGAAAACCTGATTTGTCTGGTTTTAATGAGCTTACATAATCAATCGCATTTTGGATTTTTTGTGTAGCATCTTCTTCTTGTTTAGAAACAAAAATCTTGTTCTCTAGATTCGGAAGCGGAACTTCAGAGTTTCTATATCCTGCAAAAGAAAAATCAGGAATTTGGTTTCCTTGATTATCAGTTGTGAAAGAAAGTTTGCCTTCTTTAGTTTTTACGATATCTGGGAAATTGTTTTGGGCTGTGATGTTTCCGCTAATGAAAAGAGTGATACACATTAACGAAAATGTGTTTTTATAAGAAGAAACTATATTTTGTACTTGATTGAAATTCACTTTTTCTTATTTTAAATTTCAGAATTTAGATTCTTAAAATTAACCTTTTAAGGAACAATAAATTTATAAAATCCTATTTTCCTCAATCTTGTCATTTCGACGAAGGAGAAATCTTCGTTGCTACATCGCCAAAGATTGATATACTTTGTGGAGCTTCTTACGAAGATTTCTCCTTCGTCGAAATGACAAACTGGATGATTATTCTATGTTTAAGAGACCTAACAGGTTTTTAAAACCTGTTAGGTCTTCCTACTATTTGCTATTGTAGCAATGATTTCAGCTTAGCCAAAGTATCCGTATTATTTTCAATTTTCGTCCAATCTGTTTTACTAGTTGGATCGATTCCGTTAAAATACTTTTCTATATTGGTGTAACCGTCTCCGTTTGCATCTTTATTGGCGTCTGAAGCATCATTCGGATTTAAACCGTATTTTTTCTCCCAAGCATCTGGAATTCCGTCATTATCTGAATCTTTATAGGCTTTTCCTTTATAAGTAGGATATCCACCAACTTGATCAGGATGCGTTATGATTCCTTTTTTATAAGAATCGGCAGGCAATCTTCTTTTAATAAATTCTTTTCCAATTGAATTTTCTAGACCGTCTTTTACTTCGATTTTTCCTGTGCGAACTTGTTTTAGGATTCTTTCATCAACAGCATCTCTTTTTGGAATTGTTGCTCCAACATTCGCTAAAACAAAATCATAAGCTTCTTCTGCCGACATGATATTGAATTTTGGCATCGAGAAAGGTTTTGGCTGTTTGATTGCTGCTAAAAATGCTGCCGTTTCAGCTTCTGGAAGATTTTCCAGTTGTACTCCGCCATTCCAGTTATCTGCTGTAACTTCAGGTGAACCTACAATGAAGTTTCCTGAAACATAAGCTCTTCCGTATTGTTTTGGCTCAATATAACCAGATTCAGGCTTTACAATTCTATAAGAAATAGGTTCATTTGCCGGAGTTATTGGTCCTGGTTTAAAATAGTTGTTAATGATGTTTAACATTGAACGATAATCTCCTCCGTCAAGTGTACGATTCCACCAATTGAATACTACGTTATTCACAAAATTAAAGTCGCCATACATTCCGATAGAAGCATTTCTAGAAATGTTGTCTGCCCATAAATTGCGCATAAAAGTACTATTTAATCCACCGATCGTACTTCCGAAAGCATGATTGTACGTATCTAAACCTTCTGATGAAATCGTGTTTTGAATCGTGATATTACAAGCAGGAAGTTTTTCTAATTTTGACTTAGCATTAGCTGCAAATTGATGTCTGTAAAGTGAAATATTTTCATCTAATCCCCAGCTAACTGAACAGTGATCTACAATGATATTTCCCATTGGGTTTCCACCCAATGCATCATCTCTTCTTGTTACTTCAGTTTCACCACGTCTGAAACGCATATGTCTGATAATAACGTCGTGTGTATCGATTTCCAAAGTTTCTCCAGCAATACAAATTCCGTCGCCTGGAGCAGTTTGTCCAGCAATAGTTACGTAAGGCGCACGCATGCTGATTCTTTTTTTCAAACGAATAATTCCTGAAACATTAAAAACAATTGTTCTTGCTCCAACAGCTTCACAAGCTTCACGGAAAGTTCCTTTTCCGCTATCTTCTAAACTTGTAACCACAAATATTTTTCCGCCACGACCGCCTTGTGTATAAGCCCCTCCTCCTTCAGCACCTGGGAAAGCAGGAATATCTGCGAAAACAAAATCTTTTGGATAAGAAGCCCAAGGCAAGTAAGGTTTTCCTTGTTTTGCTTCTTCTTTGATTATATGAAGATTAGCATTCCAGATTTCGCTCAATCTTTTTTCTTCATCAGCTAAAATAGCATCGGCTTTTTCTTGAACAGGTTTTGGAATGTTAGGATATTGTGCGTACGCAGATGAAAAAAGAGAACAAAATGAAAATGCCATTAATGTTCTTTTTAAAGTACGATTGGGAATAATATTTTGCATGAATTGATGGTCTAAGGTTTAATAGTTTTTGATAGAAAGTTAAAGTTGTATTTACTCTTTTTTAGAAGTAGAATCTTTTGCTTTGTTTTTTTCTCTTTCCTCAACACGTTTGTGCCAGTCGGCACTTTCTTTGTTTAGATCGTAACCTTGTTTAGATAAATAATTATTGATTCTTCCTTTGTATTTACCAAACCAGCCGTGTTTTTCTTTAGAAGAACCACCATCCATTGCATGTTCTCTCGCTTCTACTAAAGCTTTATAGATATAGTCTTTTTGCTCTGCTGTCAAATTCGGAAGCATGTCATTGTAACCTGCAACTGTAATTGGAAGAACACCATAAGTCATTCCGTCTTTAACCTCAGTAATTTTGTCTTCTGATAATTCTTTACCTAATTTTTTAAGGTAAGATTTATGCAATTTTGCAATTGATTCGTCTGCTTTTGCTTTTAACTTGTCAACTTTTTCGTTTTGTTTTTCTTTTGCTAAAGAAGTATCTTCTTTTACTTTTTTGATTTCAGCGTCTCTTCCATCTTGAATTTCTGTTAAATCTCTAAACTGCTGAGCAATGATGTTTGAAACTGCTTTTTCTTTTGCTTCGTTTTTTAAATCTAATTTCGTAACGATTTTTGCAGCTCTTTCATTCGTAACCTTAATATATTCAGGATCCAAATGCTGTTGTGCACTTAAAGTTGAAAATGCAAAAACCAGCGATAGTAAACCAACATTTATTTTATTTAGTGCCATGTCTTTTGTTTTTTAATTTAATTGAAAAACATATTTTGCTTGAGTTAAAAAGTTAAATAGATTTTTATCTACTTTACTTTTTAATCTCGCAAAGTCGCTAAGCTTTTTTATGCTTTACTTTAATAATCTTTGCGTCTTAGCGACTTTGCGAGCAATTTTATGTTTTCAAAAATTGTTCCTTATTTTAAATCTAATAAAGGTCTAACTAAAGTTTCTTTGTTATTAGCTAAATCTTTCCAGTCAACTTTTATTGCTGGATTTACCCCGTTGATGTAATCTTCAATATTAGAATAACCATCTCCGTTTAAATCTCCTTTTGCATCAGATGGATCATTCGGGTTTAAACCGTATTTTTTCTCCCATGCATCTGGCATACCATCTTTGTCTGTATCAACATAAGATTTTCCTTTGTATTCTGGATAACCTCCTACTTGAGAAATGTCTGTAATAATTCCTTTTTTATAAGAATCCATCGGTAAACGTCTGTGCTCAAACTGATAAAATTCTTTTTTCTCTAGACCTTTAGCATATTCTGGAACTCCAGTTTTAACCGTTCTTACAATTCTTTCATCCACTTTATCTCTAATTGGCAACGTTGCTCCCACATTTTTAAGAACGAATTCATAAGATTCTTCAGCAGTCATGAATTTGTTGAACCAAGGCATTGGGAAAGGCTTGTCACTTTTCATTTTAGCAAAATACTCTTTAGCTTCATCATAAGTCATTAACTCGCCTTTTTTGTTTTCAAGCTGAATACCACCGTCCCAGTTATCTTTAGTAACTTTATCATTATTATTCACAACGTTTCCGTTTACATAAGCTCTACCGAAAACCATGTAAGGCAATTTGCTTCTTCCTGATTCTGGTTTTAAGATTCTGTAACTAATTGGCTGAGTCAAATCGGTAACAGGACCTGGTTTGTAAAAGTTATTGATGATGTTGTAATTAGCAGTATAATCTCCACCATCAGTAGATCTATTATACCAGTTGAAAACCACATTATTAACAAAATTGAAAATTCCATTCCATCCGATAGAAGGGTTTCTACCTGCATTATTAGCCCACATATTTCTCATGAAAGAACAATTTTCTCCACCTAAAGTACTTCCGAAAGCGTGATTGTAAGTATCTAAAGCTTCTCCAAATAAACTGTTTTGGATTGTAATGTTTACTGTTCCAACCTTTACATCTGGATAACCCGCTCCTGGGCTGTAGATATGTCTGTAGATTGACATATTTTCATCTAATCCCCAAGTTGCAGAAACGTGGTCGATCATAATATTTCCAACAGGATTTCCTCCAATTGAATCATCTCTACGTCCAACAAAAGTTTCTCCTCTACGGAAACGCATGTGTCTGATAATTACGTCGTGCGTATCAATCCAAGTTGATTCTCCTGCAACACAGATACCATCTCCAGGCGCTGTTTGTCCAGCAATTGTGATATAAGGCGCGCGAATAATTAGCGGGCTTTTCAACCTGATAATTCCTGATACATTAAATACCACAATTCTAGCTCCACCTTTTTCGCAGGCTTCACGCAAAGTTCCAGGTCCGCGGTCTTCTAAACTTGTTACAACATAAACATTTCCACCACGACCACCGAAAGTATACATTCCTCCTCCTTCAGCACCTGGAAAAGCTGGAATATCTGCTTGCGGTAAATCTGTTGGTCTTGACGCCCATGGAATGTAAGGTTTACCATGCTTTGCCTCTTCTTCAATAACAACTAATGCTTTTTCCCAAGCTTCGTCAGAAAGTCTTTGAGCTTCTGCTTTAATTGCTTTTTCCTGAGCCTGAACTTCTGGACTTATTTTAGGGTATTGAGCAAAACATTTTGCACTTCCAAAAAAAAGTAGAGATGCGATAAATAATGCGGAATTTTTCATGTTAATTTTTAATTATGGTAATTCTTTTAAACAAATCACCTGTATCTTTTGAGAAGAATACAGGTGAAAAGCTTTATATAATAATTTCTTTGATTTTAAAATCTATTCTTGGTAATTGAACGTTCCAGCTCCACCCAAATTATCATTCCAACCAAGAGTTTGTTCTAACCATGGGTTTGAAGTTAAAGCAGTTGTGTTAAGACCACTGATGTAATAATTTGGATTAAATTTGATTTTAACCGCTGCACCACTAACATTATCCATTGGGGTAACTAAAGCAGTACGTACGAAATTAGCATTGTAATAAGTTGCTAAAGTGTTCAATTGTGTTTGGAAAGTAGCCGCAGCCGCGTCTGGATCTACTACAATACTTGCACGTGAAGCAGCTAAAGGGTCTGCAGCAGTTGCTGTTGTTCTGTATTGCAAGTAGTTTCCAGTTCTTTGAGTTCCGTTAATAGGTGTTAAACCTAATTTTTGACAGCTATTGCTGCTATTTGGTCCAAGTGGATCATCGCTGTATAATTTCCAACGTTGTACATCCCAGAAACGTTTTCCTTCGTAAGCTAACTCTACTCTTCTTTCATATAAACATGCTTCAATAGCTGCATATTTATCTGATAATGTTCCAATTCCATAGTTATTTGCAGCAGGAATACCAACACGAGCTCTAATTTTACTTAAATACGCTATTGTATTTTGAGTTTGTCCTAAAGCAGCATAACATTCAGCAATATTCAATAATAATTCTGCATAACGATATTCCATAATATCTGTTGGAGAATAAGCATAGTTTACTGCATTACTAGCTGTAGCATTTGTCATTTTTCTAACAACGGCTGGACTTGTAGTTGTTGTATTAAGATCGTTGAAATAAGCTTTATTAGCGCTATCTACCCAACGGTAAGACCAGAAAACTGCGTTTGCACTTTCTTTGTATCCCCATTTAACTCCAGAGAAAGCAAATGTTCTATAGAATCTTGGATCACGATTAAGGAAGAAAGTGAAATCATTGTATCCATTTGCAGCAGTTGGTCTTCTACCATCAGCCATTGGAAACAAATCGATCATTTCTTTTGGTGCTGAAATTCCTCCTGTTCCACCTTGACTTGGTAAACGAGTTGCTTTTTCCCAGTTATTGTTCACATTAAATGTAATATCACTATTTGTAGCAGATAAAAGCTGTACTGTAATCGCTTCTCTACATTTGATATTGTCAATCAAGAACATGTTATCCCATTCTTTAATTGTACTTCCGTACAATCCGTAACCGTTTTGCGTTAATTCTGCTTCAGCAGCTAATCCTGCGTCAAGAGCCGCTTGCCAACGCTCATTACCACCGTCCCAGTTTTTGTTGAACAATGGACTTGCGAAAGTTAATAATACTCTAGATTTTTGAGCCAAAGCTGCACCTTTTGTAAAACGTCCATAGTTTGCAGCATCCCAGTCCCCTGGCAATAAACTTGCAGCCATGTCTAAATCTTTTACAATTTGAGCTACAACTTCAGAAACTTTTGCTCTTGGTAATTTAATGCTTTCATCATCAACAGATGCATTCATAACAGTTGTTACAATTGGAACACCTCCGTAAGTACGCATTAAATCAAAATATTGAATAGCACGCATGTAATACATTTGTCCTTTTGCACGATCGCGGAAAGTTTTATCTAAACTAGCTCCTTTCACGTCAATATCTTCCAATAAATTGTTACACTCTCTAATTCTTGTGTAAGCATTGTTCACAAGACCTGCACCAATTTTAGCACCAAAATAATCTTTTGCTACATCTGGTGTTTGAAGTAATTTACTAGGATTTGTATAATCTTGAACTCCACCTTGCTCTTCAGTTAATTTAGTATTCACATCTGTATAAACTCCAATTACACTAGAAGTTGGAGATTTAAAAGCTGCAAAAAACTCAAAATACTGATTATCTACATACGCTTGTACACGTGCCTGATTTTGATAGAATGAATCATCATACTGTCCGATAGGCTTAACTTCGTCCAAGAAATTGTCACTACAGGAAACCCCTAGAACAAGAACTAGTGCTAAAGTTATATATATATTAAATTTTGTTTTCATAATTAAAATCGAATTAAGATTAGAATGAGATGTTGAAATTAAACGACCAAGATCTAAGAGTAGGATATCCAACTGAAGAGTTGTCGTACATATTTCTGTAATGATCTGGATAAGGATTGTAGAAATCCCAAAGATTATTACCCGTAATACCAATTGACATATTGTTAACCTTAGTATTAGCAAATACTTGTTTAGGAATATCGTACGTCAAAGTTAAGTTTCTAACAAAACAACGGAATGTACTTACTTGCCAGAAATCTGAAGGGCTTAATACACCTGCTTGTGCCAAGTTAGGATATTTACCGTTTACATTATCTGCGGCATACATGTCATTCCAGAATGTTTCACGAGCCCACATGTTACTAGCACTAGATGTTGGCTGGCTCATCAAGTCAACAAAAGTTGCTCCACCCCAAGAAGTTGCGATTTGAGTTCTTACAGATAAATTACTGTATTTGAAAGCTAAGTTAGTATTAAAACCGTAAGTTCTGCTACTTTTTGCTAATTTAACGTAATCGTTTCCTGCAAGAATCTGTCCGTTTGGTCCGCTTAATGTTCCATCTGCATTTAATACACCTGCAACGTCTTGATAAGCTAATGATCCTTTTTGAATCTTAGTTGGATCAATAATTCCTAAATAACTTGGCGTTGTACCAGCTGCTGCTGCATTTGCACTTAAGTAGTTCCAGTAGTTAGTAACATCTTCGTCTGTACGTAAGATACCATCACCTGTAGAAGTTCCTTTCCATGTTTGGAATCCCCAAACTGGGTTAAATCCTTCAGAATATCCTTCTCTTCTTGTGTTGTTAGATGGAAGTAAATTTCCTTGATCTGGATATTTTTTAATTTTGTTATCTCCGTAGCTAAAGTTCATACCAACACTGTAGCTAACTTTACCAACTTTATCATTCCAGTTAAGGTTAAGCTCAGAACCCCAAGCATCAACGTGAGCGTAGTTTTGTTCTGCAAATGCTCCACCAATAGAAATTGGCACACCAGTCGCACTACCCATATCTGTTAACATGTCTTTAGTGATATCATAGTAGAAATCTGCATTAATTTCTAATCTATTTTTCAAGAAAGCTAAATCTAAACCAACGTTATGTTTCAACGTAGAATCCCATTTTGCATCTCTGTTTGGATTAACTTTAGGAGTTAAACCTCCACCTAATTGACCACCATTAGTTCCAAACTGCCATCCTTTATTAACTGTTACGTCATAAAATTGGTACCATTTCCAAGGCTGAAGGTTATCTTTTCCTGTTTTACCAATAGAGTATCTTAATTTAAGGAAATTTACACCTGGTAAGTTTCTTTCAAACCACGCTTCTTTCGAAGCTACCCAACCTACTTGAAGAGATGGGAAAGTTCCCCAGTAATTCTCTGGTGCAAACTTTGTAGAAGCATCACTACGAATTAAGAACTGCACTAAATATTTAGATTTAAAGCTATAGTTTAAAGTTCCAAAATAAGAAAGTGTTGCATTATTTCCTTTTAAAGCTGTAGAGTTTCCAGTATCTACTGTTCCAGCTGTACGCCAATCTCCAAGATAATCTTTAGGAGTATTTGTATAAGCTAAACGAGTAGTTTGCCAATCAGATTCTGATCTCTCAATACCGAACATTCCACTAACTTGGTGATCTCCGAAAGTTCTGTTGTAATTTGCAAAAAAGTTAGCTTGAGTACTTTTAGAAAAACTACTATTATAATAAACTCTTGAGTTTCTTACGTTAGTTTCAATAACATAATCAATAATTCCTCCTACTTCAGGATTTTTAATGATCGCACTAGGATAAGCAGCACTTGCTAATTTGTTGTCTTGCAATTGATAGTTTGTAATTCTTGCTAAATCGTAAGGCAACTGAATTTGCTCTGAATAAGTAGAGTTTTTAGTTCTTGCAAAAGTTGCTTTGAAAGATAATCCTTTAATAGCCGCAACTTTATAGTTTAAGGAAGCATTTACGTTGAAAGAAGAATCATCAGTAGTTTGGTGAGATCCATTATTCAAGTTTGCAAAATAGTTCCATCCTGCAATGTTGTTATTAGCATTCGCACTACCAAAGTTTTTATTTGTATTTGGAAATGGAGACATATAATATGTTTTACCATCAACAACAGTTTCCCATGGAATGAATTTTGGCATATGCACTAAATATCCATAATCAGCTTGTTCTCCACCAGCAGCACTACCATAACTACCATCACTGATGTTTGCAGATGCTTTAGTAAATGATTTATCGATAAATCCTGAAGTTCCAGAAATCGAAGCAGAGAAATCTAAGTTCTTAGCGATTTTTGCATTAATACCAGTACGGTAGTTCCATTTATCATATTTTTGGTAACCAAGGTTAGCATCTTGAGTTAAATAAGTTGCACCAGCAAAATAAGTAATATCTTCGCTACCACCATTAATATTAAATGAGTGTTTTTGTTGAATAGCTGGTTTCCAAGCTTCTTTCAACCAGTCATAATCCAAACTTTTCATTTGCTCTAATTCTGAAGCAGAGAATAAACTCGCTGGAAGAATAGTTGGATTCTGAGCAGTTAAAAATCTATTACTAAAAACTCCAAAGTCATAAGCGCTCATTGTTTTAGTATGGCTAACTGCATCATTAATTACAAACTGGCTATTGTAGCTAAATTTAGCTTTACCTGCTTTTCCTCTTTTAGTTTTAACAACAACAGCTCCTTGAGACGCACGAGAACCGTAGATAGCAGCAGATGCATCTTTTAAAACTGTAATACTTTCAATCTCAGAAGGATCTAATCTGTTAAAAGCATCTAATGTAGCTTTACCAGTAGCTGGATCAACTTGAACCATATCATCAATTACAATTAATGGTATAGTAGAGTTCCCATCTTTTGAGAAACCAAAAGTTTGACGAATTTGAATACTAGCAGCATCTCCCGGACGACCTGATCCTCCTGTAACAGAAAGACCTGGAACCAATCCTTTTAATGCATCAGATAAATTCGTTGCAGGCAAATCCATAAGTTCATCTGGCTTAATAGTAGCAATCGCTCCTGTAAGTTCTTTTTTCTTTTGAGTACCATAACCAACTACAACAATATTTTCTAATTGATTAAAATCGTCTTGCATTTGAGTATTTACAACTGTACGATTATTAAGTGGAACTTCTATTTTTTTCATTCCGATGAAAGAAAAAACTAATGTTGCACCACTCTTAACTTTAATTTGGTATTTACCATTGTAATCTGTTGTCACCGAATTTTTGCTCGATTTTTCTGTGACGTTAACCCCAGGAAGAAGTCCTCCTAAATTATCTGTAACAGTTCCTGTTACTGTAACTTGATTACTTTGAGCATAACTCAGCACACTCATCAATGTAAACAAAAGAAAACTACATCTTTTTATAAGTGCTTGTTTCATAAATGTTTTTTTTGGTTAGGTTATTAATTGTTAGTTAGTCATGTTAAACATGTCTTAATTATAATAAAATTTTACTTAAAGAAATCTTAAAGCATTTTATTAAATGTTTAAAACACATTTATTTTAGTATTCCAAAAATATAACGATGATATATGAGAACCGTCCTGCTGTATCCTGTTTTGATAGCATAATTTCAAAAAAAAAGACATAAAAAAAACAATATTAATAAAAAACGGACGTAAAAAATAGACGATACAAAATATTCAAGAGAAATGATTGCTTAAAATAAAATTTATAATCCTGTTTTGATCAAAAAATAACAGGATTTATATCAAAATTATAGATATACTATTTATTCTGCAAAACTTACAATTATCATAGCTGATGCATAGAGCCTTAGAAATAGTTCTATTTTACGAAAACGTTAGAGATAATTATTAAAATAACATTTAATTTACAATAAAAAACCTACAAAAAGCAATACAGGATACTATTAAAATAAGATTAAAAAATATTTTAAATAATAAATATTTTTAAAAGTAAATTCTGACCAATGAAATGTAAACGATTACATTTTTCTTTTTCGACCTCAAAAAATCAATAAAAAAACCCGCTAACCATTGGAGTCAGCGGGCTTTACATTAAAATTATTTTGATAGTGGAAATTTACAGAATTTCACTGCTGATTATGGGTTTATTTATTCGGGTTCCATCCGTTTAGAACTAACTCTTTATTGTATTTCTCTATATCTTCTTTCTTCAACTGATGCGACCATGATACTCGCTGGGAAATATTTTTTGCACTTGCACCTTTACTTCCGTATTCTGCATAATAAGCTGTTTTATCCTTGTCTGGAAATCTGGTATCAATCCAGGCATTCCAACCTTCTGGAATAATATGCGAACCTATATCTGTATTGATAAAAATGGTTTGCGCATAAGGTCTCCAAGGTCTTCCAAGAAAAACTTTATCTACTGATTTGTCTTTTGCAGTAAGTTTACAATCAACAAAAACAAAACCATAAGCCTGACCTTGTGGAGTGGAAGCTGCTGTAATATAGGAATTCGTTAAACTTTCAATTGTACATTTATAAAAATAAACTGTTGCAGCTCCAAAAATAAAATCGGTTGTACCGTTGATGAAACAGTTTTCAAAATAGGTTCGCGTATTTTCCTGTGATAAAAAAAGTGTATCCTGATTCCCTAAAATATTACAGTTTTTTACAACAACTTTATCACTTTTAATATGTAAAGCTACTGCCTGCCCTACTCTTCCTGCGGTATTTTCAACTGTTAGATTTTCTAAAGTACAGTCATTCCCTTTTATTAAAAAAGAATAAGATGTCGATGTTCCAAATTCCTTTTTACCAGATGGATCTGGTTCACGAAGCGGTTTCCCTGAATAATCATCAAATGAAATAATGGTTTTATTTCGGTCAATTCCTTTTAAAGTAATAAAAGGTTTTGAAGCAGGAATTTCCAATTTCTCTACATACTTTCCCGGCTTAATAGTAATTACAACTCTTTTTTCTGAATTGTCTTTCACATTATTAATAGCTTCCTGAATGGTTTTGAAATTTCCAGAACCGTCTTGAGCAACGGTTAATGATAATTTGTTATCTAGCGTTTGGGCTGATATTGAAAGTGTTGTTAGTAAAAGAAGAGTTAGAATATATTTCATATGTACAATTAATTTATTCATTATGTTTTTGTCATTTCGACGAAGGAGAAATCTTCACGAGAAGCTCGACAAAGATCGGCTTTTCATTGCGGAGTTACTTGCGAAGATTTCTCCTTCGTCGAAATGACAAACCTTAACCCTAAAATCTCAGTAAAAATTGAAAATCCGTTTAAACCAGCGTCTTTACGAAGTAAATCCGTTTCATCAGCGTCCAAAATTAATGCGACATCCAAACCGTCATTTCGCCTTTTCCTTTATTTCCCCAAGCAAAATACGGAATCAACTTTACTTGCACAGTATTTTCATTTTTTGCAGAAAGCGGTTTATACAACGTTTTATCCCATGAATTATTAGCATTTATTACCGCTTCAGCATCAATGCTCATCAAATTTCTATTGTTTAATGTAAAAGGATTCGTTACAAATTTAGAATTCAACTTTAAAGCCACATCATTCACACTAATTTTCGCAGGCAATTGATCAGATTCTAAACAATACACCAAAGGTCCCCTTTTTACAGCAACCTGGTTTTTAACTTCTTCTACTAACGGATTTGCTTCCATTAATTCAACTGGCATTGGAATGTTTAATTCAATAACATCTCCTTTTTTCCATTTTTGACTCAATTTCAAATAAGTTCTAGAAACGATTTTATCTTTAATTTTTGAATTATTTACAGCAACTTCAGCATTCTGACTCCAACCCGGAATTCTTAAAAATAAAGCCTGTAAATCTTTTGGAGCTTTTACAATTTTCAACGTTATTTTTCCGTCCCAAGGATAATTGGTTTGTTGTTCAATTTCTAATGTTTCTCCGTTAATTGTTTTGGTATTCAAAGAATTACTTCCGTATAAATTGACAAACAAACCTTCTTTTGAAAGACTGTAAGCATAATTTCCAACTTCGGCAATTGTTCTCGTTACATTTGGAGCACAACAGTTTGATAAAGCAATATAACCTTCACGTTCATTTCCCCATCTTTGGTGAAAAGGCAAATCGTTTGAAACATTCAATGGATTATTATACAAGAATTTTTCTCCTTTCAAATCCATTCCCGAAAGTACGCTATTGTAAAGTGCTAACTCCACAATATCAGCATATTTGGCATCTCCCGTAATTTGAAGCATTCTCCAGTTCCACAAAACATTTCCGATATTGGCGCAGGTTTCTGTATGAGCTGTTGCATTTGGCAATTGAAAAGGTCTTCCATACGCCTGATGAATTTTCTGCACAACCGTTGGATCATAAGAAGTTCCATCTGGCGAAACTCCATCATACAAAGAACCACAACCACCCGTAATGTACATTTTACGATACGTTACATCATCCCAAATGGATTCTAAATTATCTAATAATTTTTTCTCGCCAGTTTCAGCATACAAATCGGCAATTCCTGCATATAGATAATTTGCTCTTACGGCGTGTCCCATAGCAGTTGTCTGTTGTCTAAACGGAATTCTGTCCTGATTATCATCGGTTCCGTCATTTGTGGTTCCTCTAATATCAATAAGATTATTAGCCAATTCCAAATATTTAGGGTCTTTTACCGTTCTATACATTTCGACAATTCCCATATAATGTGACGGACAAATGGCATTTCTAGCCAATTCTGGCGAAGCTTTTTTGTAAAAATCATACAAGAAATCGGCAACTCCTTTGGCAATATTTAGGAAATTTGTTTTTCCTGTAGCACGATAATGAATACATGCCGCAGTCATTAAATGTCCCATATTGTATTTCTCAAAACCTAATTGTTTTTTAACTTCTTCTGGACCTAAAGTTCCCCAGCGTTCATCAATTAAAACTGGTGTATGAATGTAACCATCTTTGCGCTGTACTTTCGCGAAAAGCGCAATGGCTTTATCCATTTCGGCATCGAGTTTTTTATCTTTTGTAACGGCATATGTTGCTGCCATTCCTTCAAAAATCTTATAGAAATCACCATCATGAAACGAAGGTCCTTTAAAAGCTCCTTTGCTCAATCCTGCCGCAATTTCGAAGTTTTTGTAAGCATGCGAAACTTCATCGTTATGATACAAATCCCACATATATGGCAAGGTGTTTTTGGTTTCGACATCAAATTGTTCTTTCCAGAATCCATTTGTCCATTTTACATCTTGTAAACCAACGCTTTGTAATTTAGAATATGGACTTTCTGAATTGGCAACCAAACCTTTGTTTTGCGCAAAGATCATAGTTGAAAGAAACAAACTTGATATGATGATATTCTTTTTCATTTTGATATTTTTTTATCTGTTTGATCTGCTAAATATGCGAGAGAATATTTTTTTCACGCAGATTCAGCAGATTTTAGCAGATTAATTTTTGATTTTTACTCTTTAAAATAAAATCCGCGCAAATCTGCCTAAATCAGCTAAATCTGCGTGAAATCACTTTACTTCACAAAGAAATTGATAATTCTGCTCATAGAATCTCCATCGGCATCTTTTACGGTTACTACGAAAGAAGCGAAACCTTTATCTGAAGCCGTGAACTGAATTTCTTTTCCTTTTAAACTCGCTTTTCCATTTTTTACTTCTGAGAAAGTGTAAACCGGTTTATTTTCGAAACCTTTAAAATAATCTGCTACATTTAAAACTTTTTTATCTTTTAAACTGATAAAATAATGAGGCTGAGCCAGCCAGTCTAAATAATTATCCAACTGTGTGAATCCGTCTTTATCCTTATCTGAATTCGAATCTGAGAAATCTGCTGAAGGGGAATTTTCATTCAACCCAAAAGCTTTTTCCCACCAGTTTGGCAAACCGTCATGATCAGTATCCCAATCTGCTGGGCGAGTTTCTGAAACAAAGTTCGGCCATCCTCCTGCATCTTGCTCGTTATCGATCATACCGCCCAAACCGCTTTTGCTTCCTTTGTATGTGAAAGTTCCTTTT
Source organism: Flavobacterium notoginsengisoli (assembly GCF_014207905.1). Lineage (GTDB taxonomy): Bacteria > Bacteroidota > Bacteroidia > Flavobacteriales > Flavobacteriaceae > Flavobacterium > Flavobacterium notoginsengisoli_A. The sequence goes on from NZ_JACHLB010000003.1 coordinate 188,001, forward strand.
AAAGTTTCATCGATGATTCGGTTATCGTGTTTGTCAAAAAACGGCTGATTTGCCCCAACATCCGAAAGTACATTTTTATACGCTCCCTTCGCCGATTGCGTGTTTACATAAGAAGGAAAAAATGGTTTATCAACGAAAGTTTCATATTCTACTTTTTCATTATTACTTATCGTAGATTTTCTTCCTTTATCTTGAGATTTCTCATCAAAATAACCAGGCATAATATTTCCATCAAAATAATAACGTTGCATTCCTTTTCCAACTCCTTCGTGCTGTGCATTTAAAGCCACAAATATAGTAGTTGAAGCACCTGGTTTGTAATAATTGTTTACAAAGTTTACTTCATTCGCACCACCGTCAGTAGTTCTTCCTCCCCAGTTATATACTACGTTATTTGTAATATCGAGTCTTCCTGTATAATAGCCATCTCCGTTTAAACCTCCGCCAATACTCCAGTTACGACCTTGATTGTGCGCCAATAAATTATGATGGAAACTTCCGATATCTCCGCCAATAGTCGCGGCGAAACCGTGCATTTTTCCAGCAGGATATTTATCATGTCCCGCAACGTTTAAAGCTTCTGAAATTAAAGTTCGCTGTAGCGTAATATGATGCGCACCACGTGAACTAAACGATTCATCAATTGTCCAGCTTATCGAACAGTGATCAATAATACTGTAATCGGCACCTGTTAATCCCATTCCGTCGAAAGTTGTTCCTCCACCAATGCGAACCGTTAGAAAACGAATTACTCCGTCATTTCCAGTTAACCCAATTGGCGCTCTACTGATCGTGATTCCTTCTCCCGGTGCAGTTTGTCCAGCAATAGTAATATAAGGCTGATTTGCTACTAATCTCGAAGCCAATTTAATATTTCCCGAAACATTAAAAACAATCGTTCTTGGACCAATTTCCTGATTAATGGCATCACGTAAACTTCCTGGTCCGTCATCATTTAAATTAGTTACTTCTACTACTTTTCCGCCACGTCCTCCAACGGCATATCTTCCGTAACCTTCAGCTCCCGGAAAAGCCAATTGTGCAGGTTTAAACGACCAAACATTTCCTAAAGTTACCGCACCATTATTATCAATTTCGTCTACTCTCCAATAATATGTTGAACCGCTGTATAAGTCAGAAACAGTAAAACTTTTATCGCTTTGTTTTCCTTTAAATTCTTTTGAAGATTCTGTTGCTGTTTCTACCGCATTTTTTTCTGTTCCAAAATAAACTTTGTGAGCCACTACATTTTTGGGAGCGTCCCATTTTAAAAGTAAACTTTTGGTTACTTCAACATGTTCATCTCTGTTTTTTGGTTCTGGGGTACGCGCCTGATTCATTAAGTTTGGCGTATCCAATTCAAAACCATTGATTACAATCTGTTTTACGATATCAGGATTTGAAGTCGGATCAATTTCAAAACGAACAATCACATCTTTCCCTTTTGATGCATTGAAAGTCAGATAAGCCATCGAAGCATCAATCTTAGCATTGGCTCTTTGACTTGCATTTACGGTTTCCTGAAGTTTTCCATCCACATAAATCTTTATGGGCGAAAAAGTCTTTCCTGTAATCACATCAAATGCATTGTGAAATGTCAAAAGTGTATGTTTTCCTTCTTTTAAACCGCTGATTTTTAATTCTAAATTTTCAGTTGTTATTAATCCGTCGCTTCCCAGTTTATTGTAAAACGGGGCGTTCATTCCGACTTTATACCATTTTGAAGTAAAGTTTCCTTTTAGTTTAAAATTTACACTGTTAAAAGTTTTTTGGTCTTCTTTATTTTCATTGATAACCCAAGCTTCATAACTTGGATCATGAACTTCTTCTAATCTTCTCTGAAAAAAGTCAAAATCGACTTTTACAATTTGTTTATCAGTATTTTGAACTGATTGTGCTTGTCCGTTTGTGGTCAAAAGTATGGACAAAACAGCACCGCTTATTAATTTCTTAATCATTTCTGTTAGTAATAGTTAGTTTAATTTTGTTTTCTCTGCTTCAGATTTTCCGAGCAGATTTATAATGTCTTTTTTTCGTTCTTCAGGAATTACTTTTAAAACTTTTAATTCTCCATTTAAAAGCTCGGCTTCAATCGTAGTATTTTGTTTGGCATGTAATTTAAAATGCACATTCCATTCTTTTGGCCATGCCGGAAAAAGATAAATCTTACCGTCTGTTTCCTGCAAAAGCATTTCCTGCATGCCAATCATTCCAGATCCGCCCCAATTATGATCAGGAACCCAGTCAAATCCCGGACCCCAAAATGCTGGAAAACGTCTTTCTGAATTCGCCATTTTCATGGTATTATATTTTGCTGCTTGCTCTGTTAATCCCAAACGAGCCGAAAAAATATTGTCTTGTTTCCAGCCAACATGACTTCTGAATTTTAAAGCATCTGAATCAAATTTCCACGTATTCAAAGCAGTTTCTAAATCTGGTTTCCCAATGCCGTAAATTCCCCACGGATAAACAGGATATAATTGTGGAACTTCAGAATTATTGACTCTTTCCCAAGATTTGGCAGGAACCAAAACTTTATGATTTTCGATTTGTCCAAAATTTAAAGGCGGAATTCGGTTTTGAAATCCTTTTACATATTCCAGGTCTTCTTTAGATAATTGTTCCGAAGAAAGGTTTAAAAGCTGTGCTGTAATAATTTGTAAAGCCGAAATAGTACTATTGGAATTATTCGCCATTTTATAAGTTTCTGCTCCAGAACCCGGATATAAAACTAATTTTCCGTTTCCGTCCAACGCTTTTCTACCTCTTTGTTTGGCTAAATATTGATAATGTTCATCAAAAAAACGAAGACAGCTAATGATAAATGGATTGTATTTCTGAATGTCTTCTCCTGCATATTCTTTTTGCTGCAACATCATTTGGCAGAATTCTAAAACAGTATCCCATTCGTATTCCAGCCACGCATTGTATTCCATTCCAGGATCGTAATTTTCAGGACGTTTCCATTCGTATTCAGCTGGATTTGGAAGTCCAAAATTTTCTAATTGTTCTGTGAATGATACACCATTGTGATTCCAGTAAACTTTACTGCGCAATTCAGCATTTTTTTGCAAATCCAAATAAAAACTCAATTGCGATTTCATCATATCAAAATCACCGCTTTTTACCATCGGAAAATAAACCAATCGCTGGTTTTGAGCCGTCATGGTTCCTCCGCCCCAGTTTCTAAAATCAGGTGTAAAATCCAGATCTTTATTCGTGTAAACTGGATCAACTGTAAATAGTCCGCCGTTGAATTTCGTTGGATATTTTCCGTACGCATTACATCCAAGCATATACCTGAACAACTGATAATTTTGTCCAATTTGATAGACTGAATCTTTCTCAATCGATTGATTTTTTTGAGTGAAAATAAAACTGCGATTCCAGAAAGTATTCCACCATTTTTGAGTGTTTTTTTCTGCTAGTTTGAAATTATTTTTATTAGCTGAAATCAAACTTTTTAATATGTTATTCCAAGTCGAAAAATCAGATTGATTGGTATTCAAATATATTTCTAGTGAATGTTTTTTGGAAGGTTTTATGCTTGATAAATTAAAACCTTTAAAATTGGTTGACTGATATTTTCCTAAATACGTTCCGTTTGGTTTTAGATTATTTCCGGTCATAAATCCGCCAAAAGTCAGATTCGCAATCGGGTTCATCATTTGATCTTTAACCGATTCCATTTTCTGTTGTTTTACCGCTACATCGAAAACAGTCTTTTCTCTGTTTCTGTGGTAAAATTTGATTCCGTTATTTTCAAACGAAATCGAATCTTTAAACATAATAAGTTCTCCCTGAGGCGCCCATTTATATGAATTCGCATTGTTTTCTTTTCCTTTCGGATAACGGTTCTGATAACGCCAGCTTTCGTACGAAGCCGTCATTTGTAACGCATTTTTACTTTCTAAATCAACATGAATAATCGGTTTAAAAACATCTACCCAAAGTTTAATTTTAGTATCATTTTGTCCAACTAAAACATAACCGTCTTTAAGTTTCAATTCCTGATGAAAACCATCTTTCCCTTCAAACGGATTCGGCGTTAAAGTTACTTTTACACGACCTAATTTCAGTAAAGTATTATGCTCATCAAAAGTTCCGCTTCGCGAAAAATAGAAATACAAATCGCCTTTCTCAACCCAAACATTCATACCAATATCTCCGCCTCCCAAAGGCATCGATTCTGATGAATTCTGACTCTGCGTTGTCCATACTTGGTTGTAATTATCAAGCGTAGGGATTTGCGCTTTGAGGCAAAGCGTGGTGAAGAAAAGTAGTATTAGTATATTATTTCTCATCGTTTTCTCTCCTGCAAGTTTTCCAAAACCTTGTAGGTATAAATTTTTAAGTTTCAAATCAATCCAACACCTACAAGGTTTTGAAAACCTTGCAGGAGCGCGTGCGTATTACCACTCATCCGTTCTAAACGAAGAAACCGGCAATCCACCCGCACTAAACAATTCCGCTTTAGCGAAATCTTTCCATAAATAACGTATTGCAACAGGTTTCTTTACTTTATCTGAAGTCAGAACTACTGATTTTCTTCTTACGACTGTTTTCGCTGGATAGAATACTTTATCCTCTCCCGCAATTTCAAAACCGGTCACTTCTTTTTCATAAGATGTAATTCCGTTAGCAACATCATCAAACGAAACGGTTACTGCACCATCTTTTATTTCCATCGATTTGTATTTCGGACTTTCAAATTCAAATCCTTCGATTCCATAAGTTCTTGCCAAAGCTTGAAAAGCCAGACGATTTCCGCCTTTTTCTTTGTCCATTGGGTGAATGTTATTTTCTTCTCCAACATCCATTAAAACCGCCATTGCAGAATTCGGAATTTCTTTTGAAGCTTTAAACTGCGCTTCTCTCAAATAAGCTGAATTGTATTTTTCCTGATAATCTTTTGGATGAAAAGAAGCATAATTGAACGGTGCAATCTGCGCGTAGTAAAACGGGAAATCTCCTAGTTTCCATAACGCTCTCCAACTGCCGACCATTTTCTTCATTAAAGCGGTATATTCAGAAGCTCTTTCGTAATTTGATTCTCCCTGATACCAGATACAGCCTTTGATTCCGTAACCAATTACAGGCGAAAGCATTCCGTTAAATAAAGTAGTCGGCACACGATTTGGATCTTTTGCCAATTCTTCTTTTGTAGTCGGAATTTTAGCACTCGCAAAATCTTTCAGCATTTCCTGATTCATCCAGGCTTCCATGCTCGAACCTCCGTACGAAACATGAATCAATCCCACAGGAACATCTAAAACTTCCTGTAAAAGCGATCCAAAGTACCAAGCGGTAGCACTAAAATTTGAAGTTGATTTTGGGGAAGCCTCTTCCCATTTTCCTTCAAAATCATCTAAAGGTTCTAAAACCGTCGCTCTTGGAATCGTAATTAAACGAATATTTTTATTGGTTGATCTTACGATGATTTCGTTTCCGTTTTTAACAGGCTGTCCCTGAAATCCTTTTAAAGGCATCTCCATATTCGATTGTCCGGAACAAAACCATACTTCTCCCAACAAAACATTTTTGATCGTTACTTTTTCATTTCCTTCCGAAACTTCGATCGTGTATGGTCCGCCAAAATTGGAAGTCTGCAATTCAGTTCTCCATTTTCCAGAAGCATCTGCTTTTGTTTTGTAGGTTTTAGAATCCCATGAAGTTTTGATTACGATATTGGCATTTTTTTCTGCCCAACCCCAAATTGGCGCATTTGACTTTTGCTGCAACATCATATTGTCCGTAAACAATGCTGGCAGTTTGATTTTGGCATTGATTTGAAAACTCGCTAAAATCGTTAATAATGCAATAATTGATTTTTTCATTTTGATTTATTTTTTGCCACAGATTAAAGGGATTAGAAGGATTTTTTTTCGCCACGAATTCACGAATTTTTCTCAATTTGAAACCCTTTAATTTATAGTTATTTTCTTTTTCAATTGCCTCCAGTTTTAACTGGAGGATCATCAAATGTTTATTTTCAATGGGCTTTAGCCAAACTAATTATTTGGCTAAAGCCTTGTTGTGTCTTCTTTCTTAACCTCCAACTAAAGTTGGAGGCAATTGATTTATTTTCTTCTTTTTTCCAAAAGAAATCTTTTTAATCCTTTTATCCCGATAGCTATCGGGAGTGGCTAACATTTATTTCTCCTGTAAAATTGTAACCGGCCCTAACAATCCCGCTTTCAACAACGGCTCTCCTTCTAAACGGAATGGCGCTGTTGTCCAAGTTAATCTTTGTTCTTTTGACAATTTTTGATCGCCAATTAATCTGTTTCTCCAGGTATTTGTGATTTTAATTACAATCTCATTTTTACCTCTTTTGAGCACTTTCGAAATATCGGCTTTATAAGGAAATGTCCAAAGTGTTCCGCAGTGAATATCATTAATGATCACTTCTCCGATATTGCCAATTTCGCCCAAATCCATCCAAATTTTATCTGTGCTTTTTCCTTTCCAAACAAAATCTTTTCTGTAGATTACAGTTCCTGAATAATACTTAATCTGATCATTTTCAGAAGAGCTCCAATCAAAAAGCTTATTTGTTTTAACAATTTCTTTCGGGCCTTTAAAAGCGGGATCAAATTGTAATTCCCATTTTTCGTCTAAAGTTTGAACTTTCTCAAATTCAGCTGATTTTCCTTTTGCTAAAACTTCTTTCGTTTGATCTTTAAAAATCACAAAACCAGATTCGTTAGCATCTAAAGTTATCGAAACAATTGTTCTTCCGTTTTCAATTTTCCAATTGGCTAAAGCTGAAGTTATATCCGTTACAGCATTATACCATTGCGGAACTTTTCCAGAGATTCTGAAAGAAGCCTCAAAAGAACGTTTTTCTGTTTTCTGATTGGAAATGAAATAAATATCTTCCGTATCCGATTTACGATGCGCCCAAGCTAATGTTTCGGCTTCAGCTCTATTTAAACTAGGAAAATAAATATCCTGAGTAATTCCGATTGAAGCAAAATCGTTTCCTAAATACGGTAATTTGACAACCGTTCCTTTTCCAATTTTCCGTGTTGATGAATTGGCATTATTCCAAATTTCATCAATTACATTCTGCCACTTCTTTTGATCGCTTTCTGAATGGATTCCCGGTTGAAGGTTTGGTTTTTCATCTACAAAAATCGTTGCTCCGTCTTTTAGCAACTGCAGAATTTTTTCGGCGGAAGCCAAAGAAAGTATTTTATTCGGTGCCATTTTATGACTTCCCGGAAAGAATAAAGCGCCGTATTCGATTCCGCCATCAAAAGAAATTTTTCCGTTTACCACTTTCGCACGATTGATCAAAACATCGGCATTGAAAGAATCATATTGATATCCATTTAACGGATTAATCCATTGCGATAAATCGGTAATATTTTTAGAATAGGTCACCTCTTTTGGCATCTTTGCCGTTGGCTGACCTTCATTTTCTAAACGGATTTTCTCGCTTTCTAGTCTTTCTTTTCCAAACACATTCGGAATAAAAGGAACTAATCGATCTGGAACAAAAGAACGTGAAGGGAAATCTTCTCCGATAAAAACCGCCAGATCAATCACAGGTTTTCCTTTTTGCAATTGAAACTGTACTCTTTGGCAATAATCAAACCATGCTCTTCCTGGTTTCCACCAAGTTTGGTCTCTTTGGAAAAAAGTCCCGATATCGTCTAAAGTCATTCCCGGTTTTCTATCCGTCCACGGATTGTGTACAAAAACGTGATAAAATAAACGATTAATTCCTAAAGCATAATTTCGGTCTGCTGTTGTTTTTAGATTTCCGGGATGTTCGTCCCAATCCATTCGCAGAGCCGTAAAAGATTCTGCCTGAATAATATCTTTTCCGTAAATATGTCCGCCCGAAATGGCATCTACCATGTCAAAAGGTTTGTCGTGTGTTGGGCTTTTCAGCCAAAATTCACCACTTGGATAATCAACATATTTATAATGAAGTAAGGCGTCGCTCGTTACAACTGGTGCTACATTTTCTGCACTTAATTTTATGTTGTTTTCTTTGGCGATTTGTGCTACAGTTCCGTAGAAATTATCAGCCACTAAATCGGCAATGGTTTTTCGGACATCGTATAAAACTTTCTCTGAGAAATCGGCACTTTCTACTGGAATTCCAGCCATTACAGGCAAATATTCTATAAGATCATAACCACGTCTCTTTTTAAATTCAGCCTGAAAAACCGAAGACCAGTTTTGGCTTCCGCATTCCCAACTGTCAAAATGAAGGATTTCTAAAACTTTTGAAGCCAATTCTGGCCCAGCAGAACGAACAGCTTCTCCAAACCAATGATCTAACTGAAAACGGATTAATTCAGGATTAAATTTATCCACTTCTAATCCTTTTCCTGCTCCTCCAGTTGCATTTTCATGTCCTGTAGAAGTATGACCCATTCGGATGATTTTCCATTTTCCTTTTGGTGCTTTCCAGTTTAGGTTTCCGTCAGTATCAACAAAATTGGAGATATTAACTATTTCCGATTTTTGGAATGCATCTGAATTTGGAATTTCTTTAGCTGTGGTTTGTGGAGTCAAACGCCAGATTGCGCCTGATTTCCCTTCGTAATTATTAATCAGAGATTGGTTTGAAAGCGTAATTTTACTCACTTTCAGATTCTGTTTCCACTTCGCAAAATCTAAATCTTCTGCTCCGGGTTCTGTTCCTTTTGGATCGTAAACAAATCTGAAATATTTTGCAGTTACGGGTGTAATGGTGTGTGTATTTGGGAAATCCATGTCTTGCCAGCCGTGACGTGGTGCAATCATTCTTTCGTGGAATCTAAAATTGATTCCGTCATCACTTACTTCTACAATCAGACGTTGTGCTTGAAAATCTCTTCCTTTGGTTTCAATTACAATGGATTTGCAGGTAAAAGGCTGTGCAAATTCATACTGAATCCATCCTGCATCGGCAAATTTAAAATTTTCTTCTTTTTTAGGATCTGCCAAAAACGAGGCATCGGTATTGTTGGATGTCGTTACTTTTGGCAATTGCGTCTGTGAAGTGATTTGGTATTCTTTTATCGGAATCGCAAAAGTGGCAATATCTTTATAATAGTCTTTGTAATGTGCTGGAACTGGCAGTTTTGAAGTCATTTTTTTACCGCCTAAAAGTTCCGTCGTTGACCAAACTACTTTTTGCATTGACATTTCTGGCGTAATCCATGGTCCACCTGCAACGGCGAATCCGTCTGCACCGTGAAAAGCCAATTTCAAACCTAAACGATCTGCTTCTTTAAAAGCCCAATGAATCATATCCCAAAACTCCGGACTTAACTGCAAAACTGGCGGATCTATTAATGGCGGATTGACTGGTCCTTTGATCGTCATTAAATATGCCCCCGCAATTCCAGCTTGTTTCATCGCTTCTAAATCGGCTGTAATTCCGACTTTAGAATATGCTGATTTCATCCAATACCAATACACCCAAGGTCGTGAGGATTCTAATGTTGGCTGAAAAGTAGTTTCTTTTTTATGGACTTCCTGCGCGGAAAGAAATCCCACAAGAAGTAACATTAAAAAGAGGTGTTTTTTTTGAAACATTTTAATTGTTTTTAACCGTTTTGTTTGTCATTTCGACGAAAGGAGAAATCTTCGAAAGAAACTCTACAAAAATTAGATTCTCGTTACGGAGCTACTCGTGAAGATTTCTCCTTTCGTCGAAATGACAAACTTTATCTTTAATCTTTAGTTCTTAATTTTAAAATTATCAATTATCAATTATCAATTATCAATTATCAATTATCAATTATCAATTATCAATTAATACTTAAACTTCTTCAAACTACTTTCCAATTCATTCTTCGATCCGCTGAAAGGCGTCAAATAAAAACTGTATTCATAATTGCCCGATTTAATCTGATATTGTTCTAAAGGCTGTGCAACAATTGTCCAACTGTCATTTCCTCCCACTCCCATTTGGATTAAATCGATGTTTACGGTCAAAAACCCTGGATCTTTCAAATCGTACGTATGTCCTGATGCGCTTAGGTTTTCTTGTGTATAAGGCCATGCGCTCATACTTAAAACTTTAGTATCATTTACTACTAAAAATCCGCTGTTTTTCTGTGGAGTGCTTAATGCCATCCATCTTACATCGCATCGGTTTCCGTTTTCCTGTGGTTTTGGGTAATGTTCGATAAAATCATTTATTGGAAGCGAATATTTCCCAACAAACGAACCAAAACTTCTGTCACTGTAATTTTCTAATTCGCCTTTTCCATACCATGAAATCTGGTCGAAACTTCTTTTAACGCCCATCTGCATTCCGATTTTTGGAATGTTTGGCAGTTTGTCTGATGCTTTTAAGCTGTAATCTACTTTTATTAATCCGTTTGGTAAAATATTGTAAACGACATTTACACTTGCACTGTCTTTTATCACTTCATAATTACTTGTGATTTTAATTACTGAAGCTGATTTATCAATGGCAATATTTACCAATTTTGGTTTTGCTTTATACCATTGTTTTAATAATTTTTGAGACTTCCAACCACGTTTATCGTTGTCTGTAAGCGGTCTTACGAAGTTAGGAAGCAAAGGCGCAAAAACCTGCTCTTCTCCATTAAAAACATAAGAACTTAAAGCTCCATTTGTTTTATTAATTGTAACATCAAACGCTTTTCCTTTGATTCTAAAATCAGAATCTGATTCAGAAACGTTGACATTTTCTTTCTTCGATTCAGGTGAAACAGCTTCTTTCTTTTTCAACACAAACTGATCTTCCGCGACAGCGTAACCTTTTGAAGCCCAAAGCTCATCTTTTGAAAGCTGGAATTCTATATTTAAAATATATTCAGCATCGGCTTTCATTTTTGGAAGATATTGACTCACGTCTAAAGTTGTCGATTGTCCCGCTTCAACTTTAAATGGTTTTAAAATCTGAGTTTTAATCACATTTCCGTTTTCCAATACCTTTAAAACTGGAATATATCCTTCTAATGATTTAACGGCCTGACGATTTTTTATTTCTAATTGATTCCCGTTTAAAGTTGAAATTGCTGGCTGATACACCCATTTATTTTCAAAAATCGAGCCTTTTGGTTTTCCGTAAGAATCAACAATTCCTTTTGTATTGAAATTTCCATCATGATATTTTTCGCCGAAATCTCCTCCGTGCGCAAAATAATTCTGACCTGATCTTGAATCGAATTTTACGATTCCCTGATCTTTGAATTCCCAAATACAACCTCCGATAACTCTTGGAAGCGAACGAAATTCATCCCATAATTCTTTTAAATTTCCAACTGAATTCCCCATTGCATGAGAATATTCAACGAAAATAATCGGACGTGTATCTTTCTTTTGATCCACTAAAAATTTTGGTGTGAAAACGCCCGGATAAAAACGGCTGACCATATCGACATACGAATCATCTTGCGGATTTTCGAATCTGTAAGCATGATCAATTGTTTTTGGATATCTCGGATCAAGCGGATCAATATATCCATCTAATTTAGCATTTCCTTGTGCTGGTTCGTAATGCACTGGACGTGTAATATCGAAATCGTGAACCCAACCCGACATTGCTGAATGGTTTGGCCCTTTTCCGCCCTCATTTCCTAAACTCCACATCACGACCGATGGATGGTTTTTATCTCTTTCGACCATACGAATCATTCTTTCCATATAAGCATTTGTCCAAAGCGGATCGTTGCTTAATTTACCACCAATTCCGTGAGTTTCCTGATTGGCTTCATCCATAACCATAATTCCGTACTGATCGCATAATTCGTAGAAATAAGGATCATTCGGATAATGGCTTGTACGTATAAAATTGAAATTAAACTTTTTAATTGTAGTAATATCTTGTTTGATATCTTCTCTTGTAACGGCTTTTCCTCTTGTCGGATGATGATCGTGACGGTTTACGCCATAAACATAAGTTTCTTTTCCATTGATGAGCATTTTTCCATTCTCTTTCGAAAATTCAATCGAACGGAAACCTACTTTACAACTTTTCGCTTCGGTAACGTTGCCGTTTTTATCTTTTATGGAAATAACCATGGTATATAAATTCGGCTCTTCTGAACTCCATTTTTTTGGATTTTTGATGGTTTCCTGAAAGAATCCGAAACGTACATTATCCAGACGTGGATAACTTTCGTTGATTAAATCGATTACAGGTCTTTGAAGCGGTTCTTTGAACATTGCCGTATTATTGGCGTCGTACAATTGAACATTCATCGTATAATCTTTGATTTTTGCTCCAGTCAGATTCTCCACTTTTGGACGCAATTTGAAAATAGCATCTTTGTATTCTTTGTCTAATTTCGTTTGAACAAAGAAATCCTGAATACGCAATTTCGGCTCGGCCATAATGAAAACTTCACGTTGGATTCCGCTCATACGCCAATGATCCTGATCTTCTAAATAAGAACCATCTGTCCAACGAATTACGCGAACTGAAACTACATTTTCGCCTGCTTTTAAATAAGGTGTAATATCAAATTCTGATGGCAGAAAACTGTCTTCGCCATAGCCTAAAAATTCTCCGTTTAGCCATACTTCAAAACCTGAACTTACAGCTCCAAAATGAAGCGTAACAGTCATATCTTTCCAGTTTTCTGGAATGGTAAAACTACGCTGGTAAGAACCAACTCCGTTATAATCTTTAGGAATATAAGGCGGATTTATCGGTCTAAACGGATAAACGGCACTTTTGTAAATCGGATTATCATATCCTTTCATTTCCCAATTTGAAGGCACTTCGATTTTATCCCAACCTGATACTTTGTTTTGATAAAAGTCTTTTGAAGCTTCTTTTAAATTTACAGCATATTTGAAATCCCAATCGCCTGTCAACATTTGCATTCGGCTTTTGGTTCTGTCGCCTTTTAATGCGTCTTCAACAGAAGTATATGAATAAGAAGTTGCTCTTGATGGCTGTCTGTTGATGCTTGTAATTGTTGGATCTTCCCACGGAGCAAATTCGTATTTTTTATGCAATTCTGGAACTCCCGCTGGTTCTCCTGTTACGGATTGGGCGTGGGTTGTGTAAGATGTTAGAAGTAAAATGAAAAATGTATACGTCGCAAATCGAAGATTGAAAAATGTTGTTTTGTATTTTGTTTTTGACGTAAACATTGGTTTTATATTTTGTTTCATTATTATTTGTTTCAATTGTCCCTATGGGACAAATTCACTTTGGGTTAATCTGCTACCAACCAAATACTCCTAGCGGAGTATCACCGTGAAGACGTTTTACTTTTCACATTTAACATCTCACACTTAACTCAATTATTGTTTCTTCTTTTTCTCCGGCGGAGCCACAAAATTCAATTTGCTTTTTCCTAAATCTTTAGAAGTTGCGATTGCAATTCCTCTTTGTTCTGCTTTGTTAACAGCACAGTAAAAATGATACACAACGCCGTCATGTTTTACTACAAAAGATTTATGAGCAAACAAATCATCATATGGTTCTGATGATTTAACTAAGTCATCGCCTTTCCAGTCCGTCCAGTTTACTAAATCATTCGAAACAGCAAAACGGTTAAAGGCACCTTGATTCCAACCCGTCCAGAAAGCTCCGAAATAGAACATCACCCAAGTATCATTAATACGCTGAATATAAGCATCTCCCGAAATACCTTTATGATGATTGATTAATGGTTTATCGCCATAACGTTTCCATGTTTTCATATCGTTTGATACCGCCATCGCGATACGTTCTGCACCTTTTGCAGGATTTAAACTATCGCCACGAGCATTGTAATACATGATAAAATTGTGTCCAGTCAATTTATCTTTATCGCGAATCACACTGTTTTTGTACATCGTGCTATTGTCCCACCATTTGGCGTCTTTATCTTTTGGCGTCAAAACCGGATTTTCTAACCTTTGAAACTCGTGTGGTTTTGTTGGCGATTCTTTGGTATACGCCATTCCGATTGATAAAACGCCTGCTTCGTAACCTTTGCTGTCTCCGCCAAAATAACTCATCCAGTATTTGTCATCGAATTTTTCCCATCCGTAGCTTCCGCCCCAAGTCAGATCCTGCAACGAAATATATCCAGCTTTTTGGTTAACGTCCCAATGTTTTTCGTTTTCTGAGAATGACATTACTTTTCCTAAATGTTTCCAATCTAAAAGATTGTCGCTTTCTGCCAACCAAGTTTCATAACCTCTTCCGTCGTAAATTAAATACGTCATATACCATTTCCCGTCTTTTCTAAAGACGCTCGGACAATCCATTTTGTATGAGTTGTCGGTAGGAACCATCACCAAACCGTATTTGTAAGGCGTTTTGATTTCTTCGTAAATCTCCTGCATTACGCTATCGGTAATTTCTCTTTTCTTGTATTTGGTTGCACAGCTGGTTATGGCAAGTGCTGAAATGGCTACGATTAGATATTTAATTTTCATTTTGGTTATGTTTAGTTTGCCACGAAGGCGCTAAGGCTCTAAGTTTTTTTGTTTTGTTTGCGAACAATTTAATCTCGCAAAGTCACAGAGTCGCAAAGTTTCTATTCTCTATATTCTATTCTCTATATTCTAAAATCTTGCTTCTTGCATCTTGCTTCTTGCATCTTTCTTCTTCCCCCACTCTCTTCTATTTCTTCAATTCTTTTAATTTAGAATCCATTACATCTCTGTTCAGTTTTACTTTTACCATTCCTGTTGGATGAAATCTTCTTTTCAAGTCAATTGCATTGTATACTATTGTGTAAACGTCATTTCCTTCTGGAATTAAGCAAAGCGGAGTTCTCATAATATCCCACCATTTATCTACTTTGGTTTCTATTGGTAAATAATGTGCTTCTGCCCAATTAACGCCGTCTGCTGATAATGAATACGCAATCATGTTTGGTAAATGATGTCCCCAGCCGTCTGGACCTCCGTCGAAAATCGCGATGTACAGGCCGTTTGGTAATTGACTTACGATTGGATTTTCAACAAATAGCGGATGCATCGTTTTAATTGGTTCCAAACCTTTATTCATTCTCAACCAAGGGCCTTCTAAACTTTTTGATTCGGCTAAAGCCACAAACCAGCCTTTTCCCGATTTCTTCGGATAATCTGCCCATGAATTGAACGGATACGCACCACTGTAAAATCCGAAATATTTATCTCCAACTTGATATGGAAAAAACGAAGCAACACCTTGACGTCCCTCCCAAGGCTGAGAATCTAATCCGGGTTCCATGATAATTCCCATATCTTTATAAGGACCACCGATTCCATTGATTCCGTCAACAGTCGATTCGCAACGCCAAATTCTTCCAAAGGAATGATTTGGTTCTATTTCTTTACTAACCGTATACGCCAAATAATAGCCATACCATTTGTTTGCTTTTTCATTGAAAATCGGCATGTAAGACCAAATCGCTGCGCGACGATCATTCATTGGATTATCATCTTCTGTAACAGCGTAAACACCGCTTGCTTGGTAGATTGTAGATTCTCTTTTCCAATGAATGGCATCTTTACTCGTCCAATGTCCGATTTTAGTTTTTACACGATCATAATAGTAATCAACACCTTTTTCCCCTGCTCTTTCGGTTGGAAACATATGATAGGTATCGCCAACTTTTACCACACGTCCACCTTCAAAACCTCCCTGAATTCCTTCTGTTCCAGACATTCCTTCATCAATAACAGGTTTGTTTTCTCCGCCGATAATTTCGAAAAGCGGTTTTTCATCTGAAAAACCTTCTACGATAAAGGTTGGATTCCAAAGTTTCCCGTCTGGAAGATTGGCATTTCTTGGTTCTAGTTTTTCAGATGCATTTACCACTCCTAAAATGGCGAATAATCCTTTTCCAAAATTTAATATTTGAGTTCCTTTTGAGAAAGAAACCGCATAAATATTTGCTGGAGGCAATCCTGTTATAGTTATTCCGTTTTCTAAAATTAATTTGGCATTTTGAAGTTTATCAGCTTGAAGATATTCTGAATTATTTTCTTGAAAAACGCCAATCAAAACCGTTACTGGTTCTTTAAATTTTAATTGTAACGGAGAATTAGTCCCATTTTTATAGGCTTCTAAAGGAAGTTCAATACCTGTTAACCCTTGCAATTCTGGAGCTAAACGGAAAATATTGTGTTTGCTTCCTGAAAATACATGCGCGTATTGTGTGGTTTTGAACGTTTTGTATTTTGATTTTACAATTTCAAATGAGGCTGATTTCCATGCTGTTGTTTGTGCTGTGGATTGAATGCAGACAGCCAATAGCATTAGGAAAGCGGTTTTTAATTTGATGTTGTATTTTTTCTTTTTTGAAGACATTGGTTTTTTATTTTTTGGCTTTTATTCTTTTAATGCATTTCCCCAATCTTGTCATTTCGAGGAACGAGAAATCTTCGTGAGAAACTCTACAAACATTGGCGACATTCTGTGAGGAGCTACTTGCGAAGATTTCTCCTTACGTCGAAATGACAAACTGTACGTGATAATCTTTGTGGTTACGAGTGTGATTCCTCCTTCATCGGAATAACAAACTAGACGTTATAAACTATTGGCTAATTACTAATTACTAATCACTAACAACTCACAAAGCCTTATAACTCACTTTATACTCCACATTCGGTTTTACAATCAATTGATATTTATTTTTGGCTAATTCCGTAATTGTTCCAGAATTTGTTTTTGGTCTTGTTGCACTTTCAAAAATCAATTTTCCCTGTCCTTCGCCTGATTTTACTTTGATTTCTTTGGTACTGCAATACACAGCAACTTCTCCGTTTGGTGTTGGTACTTTTCCTTCCATCCATTTTAAACCGCCCAAACTTGGTTTGATTTCGTATTCTGAATATCCTGGAGCAGTTGGTTTTACACCCAAATAATATTTTCCTAATAAATAAATCGGACTTGCTCCCCAAGCGTGGCAAAGGCTTTTTCCGTAAGGACGACCGTACATGGTTAAATGCTCTTTTCCTTTTTTGTTCGGGTTGTATTCTTCCCAGAAAGATGTTGCGCCTTCATTCAACATTCCGCCCCAATAATCTTTCATTTCTTTTAGAACATAGTTTTGCTCGCCCATCGCACACAAAGCTTCCAACTCGTAAAAACGCATGTATGGTGTTGTAATTTGAAGAACATCTTTATTCAACAACACTTTATTTTTTACGCTTTGCTTTTGTTCTTCATTAAAATAATTGAAGAAAATACCAAACATATTTGCGTATCTGGTTACGATGTTTTGAATTTTTCCATCGATACGCTGGTGTTTCATCACGTTTTCTTTTTTATCCCAAAAAACATCAAA
This sequence comes from Flavobacterium notoginsengisoli, assembly GCF_014207905.1. Lineage (GTDB taxonomy): Bacteria > Bacteroidota > Bacteroidia > Flavobacteriales > Flavobacteriaceae > Flavobacterium > Flavobacterium notoginsengisoli_A. Next base: position 205,208 of record NZ_JACHLB010000003.1, read on the forward strand.
TAATTTGGTTTTTAAATCAGTTCCTAATTTTTGATATTGTTTTTGATCTTCGGTTTTACCAGCAATTTCAGCACTTACTGCCATCGCTTCTAAACTTCTCGCTAAAAGCATTTGCTCAAAACTGACTTCGCCTGTTTTTGGCAATCCGTCTGCCCAGTCAATGAAAACCCAGTCGCCTTCTAATGGTTCAAGGAATCCGTTTTTGTTTCTTCTTTCTAAACAGAAATCCATAAGAGATTTCATTCTTGGATAAAAAGTTTTGATAAATTTTGTATCTCCTGTGTGCAAGTAATAATCGTAAACTCCAACAAACCAATACAGCGAATAATCCATTATAATGTTTACGTGAGCCGTTACAGGATCTTTTCCACGAAGTGCTAAAAGTGTTCTTTCTACAGAAGCCGAATCAAAGAATAGATAATAATTCATTAAATAGCTTTGATAAGCATCACCAGACCAAACCCAGCGGTCGCGTTTGATTCCATCGATAAAAAATTCACGAGAAGTCAAATGCATCGTATAAGCCGACACATCCCAAATCTTATTTAATTGTTCGTCTGATGATTTGAATGCTCCACGATAATCTAATGGCAGATATTCATAAAGCATCGAAATAGAATCGTATTTTACTCCTGCATCTGCTTGGACTTGAACATAACGGAATGCTTTTGAACCGTCATGCGTATAAGTTTCAGATTGTTTTCCGTCAAAAGATAAATGGTCTAAAGTTTCGCATTTGGCAGAATCCAAAGCTTCTTCACGAGATTCTCCATAGTAAAGAGCTAATTTTCCTTTTCCTTTTAAACCGTGAATTTTAATGTAACCAAAAGTTTCTTTTCCAAAATCTATCAACTGACCCGCTCCAATTTTTTCTGTTTTTTTAGCGCTTAAAGGTTTTGTTGTTAATTTGAATCCGGAAGGTTTACTTTCTGGCGAATTAAAATTCCAGGAACCAACTGGAACCCATGGCGTCCCAGATTGTTGCGCTTTTCCAGTTTCGTCAATCCAGAGTTTGTCTTCGTTGGTTACTTTCCATGAAGCATCAGATTTAACGTATTTTCCATTTATATAAATAGCCGGCAAAACTTCCTGATTATACACTTTAAAAGAAATTTTGTGTTTTCCGGCAGGAACTGCAATTGATTTTGGCTGTCCGTAAATTTGAACGCCGTCTAAAAGTAATTGAAAAGGCCCTTCTGAGTAAATTTTTACCTCGTCTGGCTGTGGAATATCTACTTCTGTTTGAAAAGTAACCAAAGCATACGGACTGTAATATTGCCAAAGCGGAGGAAATACCGCTTCACGTTCTGTACGTCTTACCTGCATTTTATTGCTTAACCAAACTTCAAAATCCCCTGGATACCAGATCCATGTCGCTTCTTTTGTTTTTTCCTGCGCAAATGAAAGCGAACAAGAAAAAAGGGCAACAAAAAGAAGTAAAATCTTGAAAATTGGAAAGCGGTTTAGCATAGTAAGTTTATTTTGGGAATAAAGATAAGTGTTATTATCACATTTCACACCCTGCACTATCCTGTTATTTTATAAAAAACAATACTATTTGATAATTTTTTAAGGGAAAAATTATGAGTTATAACTTTTTTAGTACTAAAAAAAATGATGTTACAATTTTTATGGGACGCGGATAATACGGATTCGCTATCGCGAAGACGCGGATGAAAAACGGATTTCTTTTTTTTCTGTTTATTGTCATTTCGACGAAGGAGAAATCTCCACGAGAAGCTCTACAAAGATTGGACTTTCGTTGCAGAGTTACTTGCGAAGATTTCTCCTTCGTCGAAATGACAAAAATTGCGTTATTTTGGATAAACTAAAAGAAAAAATCCGCGCAAATCCGCGTCTTTACGAAGTAAATCCGTTTTATCTGCGTTCTAATTTTAGGCACATGAAATTAAGCCGATAACTTATCGTTTTCATTTTCATCTTCCAAAATATAATTAGAAGGTGTTTTTCCTAAATGCTTTTTAAACATATAAATAAAGGCGCTGGTGTTTTCGTAGCCTAAATTAAAAGCGATTTCTTTTATGGATTGTTTTTCGCCCAAACGTTTTATGGCTTCTAATAATTTTAAACGAGTTCGCCAGTCGCTGAAATTCATTCCGAGTTCTTTAATGAATAAACGCGATAAAGTTCTACTGCTCATAAATGAAAGTTCGGCGTAATAATCGATCGTGTTTTTGCTGGCAATATCGTCCATTATCAATTCGACTACTTTTTGCAATCTTTCGTGATTGGTTGTTGGCAGGAAAGTCGCACTTGGTTCTATTAAAGCCAATTCGTCCAGAAAAACCGATATGACTCTGTGTTGTGGAGGCGTTAAATTTCCATCTACTCCAAAAGAAATGATTTTAAAAACCAATTGCTTTAAAAACATCGGAATATCAAATGAAAAACTTTTCTCTGGTAATCCCGCCATTGCAGACGAATCGATAAAAACACTATAATAGTTCACATCTTTCTGAAAAGTAACCTGATGCTCTACTCCGCCCGGAAGCCATAAACCCTGCAACGGATTCACAACCCAAATATGATTTCCCACGACAACGTTCATTACGCCTCGTGTTGCGTAGATCAACTGTCCTCTTGGGTGCGAGTGCGAAATACACATTTCGTTGGTTACCATTTCGGTATAACCAATAACAGGAATCGATGGATCTTCTCTGTATCCATGCTCCTGCGCCATCCTATATGTCCGAATCTGGTTATTCATTGTCCAAATATAGCAATTTTGACATTGTTATTTGTTTCAATTTTGTAAAAAATAATACAGCTGTTGTTTTTAAACCTAAATTAAGAATCAAAAAATAACCCATGAACACTATTAAAGCAAATCCTGACATAGTTAAAAAAACTACGTATTCGATACTTTTTATTATCAGTTTTTCTCATTTAGTCAATGACCTTTTACAGGCTGTAGTGCCGTCAATTTATCCGTTGTTAAAAGAAAACTTTAACCTAAGTTTCTCTCAAATCGGAATCATTACTTTTACCTACCAAATCGTCGCTTCTATTCTTCAGCCTTTTGTGGGAATGTATACCGACAAAAATTCTAAACCGTATTCGCTAATTATTGGAATGTGTTTTACAATGGTCGGACTTTTTATGGTTTCGATTGCTTCTAACTTTATTTACTTATTATTATCAGTAAGTTTAATCGGAATCGGATCTTCTATTTTTCATCCTGAATCTTCTCGTGTGGCGCATTTGGCTTCGGGCGGAAAAAGAGGTTTGGCGCAATCCATCTTTCAATTGGGCGGAAATGCCGGAAGTGCAATTGGTCCTTTGTTAGCAGCGTTTATTGTAATTCCGCACGGACAAAGTTATGTGGCTTGGTTCTGTATTATTGCTTTGGTCGGCGTTTTTGCTTTGTATAAAATTGCGATTTGGTACACCGAACATCTATCTGAAAGAAATGCGAATAAATCGGCTCATAAAATTGAAACGCATCATTTATCTAAAAATCGTGTAATTGCTTCTCTTGTAATTTTATTGGTTTTGATTTTCTCTAAATACTTCTACATGAGCAGTATTACGAGTTATTACACTTTCTTTTTGATTGATAAATTCCACATCTCGATTCAGCAGTCACAAGTTTATTTATTCTTGTTTTCTGGAGCTGTTGCTGCTGGAACTTTAATTGGAGGTCCAATTGGAGATCGTTTCGGACGTAAATATGTAATCTGGGTTTCTATTTTAGGTGTTGCTCCGTTTACTTTAATGCTTCCTTATGTTTCTCTTTTCTGGGTTGGAACTTTATCTGTAATTATCGGATTGATTCTTTCTTCGGCTTTCTCTGCAATTTTAGTTTATGCAACGGAATTAATGCCAGGAAAAGTAGGACTTGTCGCAGGTCTTTTCTTCGGATTTGCTTTCGGAATGGGCGGATTGGGTTCTGCTGTTTTAGGAAAAATCGCCGATGCTACGAGTATAGAATATGTATTTAAGATTTGTGCATTTCTGCCTTTGATTGGCGTTATTACAGGATTTTTACCGAATATTGAAGGGAGAAAAAACGATGCGTAAACTTTAAAACTTATAAAACAAAAATGCTCCATAATTATGGAGCATTTTTTATTTTAATTAATCTTTTAATCTAAGACTTATACCTAGTTTTTTCGTCTGGAGTCATTTCTTTCAATAAAATCTCATCTGCATATTTTACTGTATAATTTTGATCAGTTACTAAATTTTGATATCCTTCTGAGGTATAAAAAACTGGCATAACAGATTTCTCAATTATTTTTAGATTTTTTCCTCCTTCTATTCCGTCTATTTCTTCATTAGAAAAATAATAGATATTAAATTTAAAATTACGATTCTGTGTAGAGTCAAGTATATCATCCATTAGCCCTAAAAGTGTGCCCGGAAAAATCGAGTCATTTACTTTTACAGCTAGTAGCTTTTCATCAAGACCAATATAAGATGCATTAGTTCCATCTGCATGATCAACAATAATTTCAGTTTTAAAAACTGTTTTTCCATCATTATCAATAGCATTTCTTCTTATATCAGTAACAATACCCTTTCTCATGGCACAAATTGTATCTTTTGTTTTAGAATAGACCACATAGTTTTTCCATATATCTGAACTTACATTAAATCTATTAGACTCATATATCGTTACGGTTTTATTCTCTTTGAATGGAAGCAAATAGGTAACAGTATAATCTACTTGGGGTTTTATAAGTCCTCTAGTAACACTATAGCTATAAGAACAATTAATTGGTTTATCTTTATCAGCAGGATACAGTTTAAAAAGTTTTCCTGTATCTCCAATCAGGTTTATGTCATATGTTTTTTTGATTGAGGCAATATCATTAACATTTGAAACATTTTCTATATTAAACTCTATAAAATAGTTACCTGGCACTACCTTAGTATATTTAAACTCTATACTATTATCTGCATTTTTTACCTTGGTAACATAAATCTGATTTTGAGAGGTAATAGAATTAAATCCTGCTAGAAGAAATACTAAAATACTTAAAAAATTACTTTTATACATAATTACATTTTTATCGTTATACATCGTTTAAAAACGATACAAATGTAGTACAAAAACTACAAAACAACACAATAAAGTAATCTTTTTATTATTTTTAATACCACTTTATATTTACTAAAAAATTCATCTGCATTCTATCAAAAAAAACGCTTCCTATCATGGAAGCGCTTTTACTATTGTAAAATTTCATTTATCTGTCTGTAACCAACATCTAAAAGTTTTGTGTTTTTTAATTATGATCAATTGAAATTAAAGATTAAATACAAAACCAAAATCACCAATCCCAGCAAACCAAACAAAAGCTTCACCTTTTTACTAGTTTTAGGAATATCCGTTTCGTCTGAAACATTAACTTCTGGATTTCTATCAGTTAAAGAAATGATAACCGCACTAATCATTAAAACGGCAAAAATGTAAAACGAAATCAATAAAAAGTGAGGCCAAACTGGGTATTTGTCAGCAGGAAAAATCCATAGATATAAAACCCCAACAAATAAACTAAAAGCAGAACCCCAAGATAGTGTTGCATTTACGGCTTTTTTGGTAGTGCGTTTCCAGAAAACACTCAAAAGAAAAACAACAGATAACGAAGGCGCCAAAAAACCTAAAACCGCCTGAAAGATGTTGAATAAATTTTGCCCTTTGATATTGTCAATCGCAACGGCAATAAGAATTGCAAATACACATCCAGCAGCAATTGTTAAACGACCAATTTTGATTTGATCCTGAATCGTTGCAGTCGGGTTGATTTTCTTCACATAAATATCATTCGTAAAAACGGTACTCAAAGCATTTAGCGAAGAACCAATAGTTCCTACCAAAACGGCAATCATCACACAGATTACCAAACCGTTCATTCCGCTTGGGAAAAGATTCGTAACCATGGTCATATAAGCTAAGTCTGAGTTACTTCCTAGTTCTGGATATAAGGCATAACACAAAATTCCAGGTAAAATAAATAACGGAAGCGCCATTACCTTCAACCATCCAATAAAATTCACGCCGAGCTGTCCTTGTTCTAAGTTTTTCGCTCCTAAAACACTCTGCACCATCGATTGATCTGTACAGAAAAAAGCCACTGCTGCAACAGGATATCCTAACAAAATAGCCGGCCACGGATAACTCGCATCATCAGAAGGGCGAACTAAATTCCAAAAGTTGGATGGCGTTTTTGCTGCTAAAGCTTCAATTCCACCCACTTTTTGCAATCCTAAATATGACAGGGTTAATGAAACTACAATCAGCAGAATCATCTGAAAAACATTCACTTTAGCAATTGCTTTCAATCCTCCTGCAAAAGTGAAAATTCCAGAGAAAATCACTAAAACGGTAACACTCTGCCACATCGGAATTCCTAAAATCTGACGTACTAAAACACCTCCACTGAATAATCCTAAAGACAACCAGCTTACTAATATTTTTACTAAAGCATACCAAGCGAGAATGTTCTGCGTACTATCGCCGTAGCGTTTTCCCATATATTCTGGCATTGTACTTACTTTACTGGCAATATATCTTGGTGCGAAAACCATTGCCAAAAGCAGTAAAAACACAAAAGCGTACCATTCGAAATTTCCCGCTACAATTCCCGTAGCGTAACCAATACTTGCAAAAGCCAATAATGACGAAGGTCCAACATTGGTTCCCCACATATTAAACCCGATGCTGTACCAGTTTAAAGAATTTCCGGCCAGAAAAAGCGTTTCGTTTTTCTTTCTCTGCTTTATGCTTACCACATATCCAATGACTAACAAAGCCACTAAATAACCTGCAACAATGACAAAATCGAGCGTGGTTAATTTATCGTAGATACTGTTCATAGTCCATATTCATTAAGAATATCGGCAATTTTAACCGGCATTCCAGTTTGCAGCGATTTGTCCATTGCTTGTAATAAAGCCACAGTTCCAATTCCTTCTTCCATGTTTGGATATGCCTCAAAACCTTGCTCAATACTGTCTACAAAATATTCTAAATAATTTTGATATTCTCCGCCGTGATGACTTTGTCCTTCAAAACGGAAATAATATTTTATCGTACTATCGCCCCAAGTAATTACTTTTTCTTCTCCAGTTTTATCAGTAAGTGCATAACGCAATTCGTGATAATCGGCCTGACTTGCACCTTCTGTAGCACGCAGAATGGTACTCATTCCGCTGTCGCGTTGTGCAGGCTGAGTTGGTGATGTATACACACCGCTTACACGAGCAATTCTTCCATCGGTTGCTTTGAAGATAAAATGCATCGTGTCTTCATTCTTCAATCCTGCCGATTGTCCGTTACTGCTGATCATTCCATATCCCATTACTTCTTGAATATTTGGCAAATACCATCTGATAAAATCTACAGGATGACTCAAACCTCCGTACAACCATTTAAACGATTGCAAAAGCGACCATTCTTTCTTTAAAAACCATCTGTGATCGGCGTGGTATTGTGCTTCAATCGTAATCAAATCCCCAATTAAACCTGCTTCATAATCGGCTCTTTGTCTTTTTGCTGGTTCGAAAAAACGAGAACTTTGTCCGATAAAAACTTTCTTTCCAGTTGATTTGCTTAATTCTAACAATTCTTTTGCATCTGAAAGATCATCGATAAACGGTTTTGTACACACGACATGTTTTCCGCTCAATAAAGCTTGTTTTACGTGTTGCGCATGCAAATGATCTGGCGTATAAATCGCGATAATATCAATTGAGGCATCATTTAACAAATCGTCGTAATTGGTGGTGTACGAATGAAAATCGAATTCTTTTGCGCGCTGTTTGCACAATTCTTCGTTTCGGTCGCATATTTTAACGAGTTCTAGTTTTGAACTTTCTATTGCAGCCGACATTGTGCTTCGTCCTTCTCCAAGTCCCAGAATGGCTATTTTTAACATGGTTTATTATTTTAGATTTTTGAGTTTAGATTTTATATTATTTCCGAAATCTTCTCTGAGGTTAGTTTTATTTTTTCACGCAGATTCAGCAGATTCAGCAGATTTTCTTCCTTCTTAATTCTCAGAAAATCTTTCTTCTTGCCTCTTTCTTCTATTTTCTAATTGGTTCTTTCTTCTACTTTTTCTCTTCCACATTCACCTTATTCAAGAAAATCCAGGTTTCGTCTGGTTTTGTGCCTTCAATTCCAGATTGATATTTTTTCATTAAGGCGTTCCATTGATCTACTTTTGGGTTATTTTGAGTTGTTTTTGGGTTTAGTTTATCCAGATTTTCACCTTTCGGAATACTGATAACCAAGATTAATTGTCTTTCATTTTTAAAGACTTGCAATTGTTGGAAATCGGCATTACAGAAACCTTTGGCAACTTCTGGCCATTTTTCGAATTGCGTTTTATGATACTCTACATATTCCTTTTGCAGTTTTTCATCAGCAGGAAGATTTGCTGTTAAAACCACATTTTCCCAATCTGATGCAGGTTTTGAATCTTTACATCTTTCGAAATTTTGGAAATCGTAAACCAAATCTTCATAGATTTTAATTTGTAAGGATGGAAAAGCACCTGCCAGTTTTCGTTTCGTTCTTTCCGGCTGATTCATTTTTCCGTATATCACCAAATGATTTTTCCATTGGTACAATTCCTGACCAACGATTCTGAATCCTGTCAAAGTCGATTTGATTTTTTCGATATCAAAATCAGAACCTATCAATTCGATGGCATACGGTTTTGGCATTTCCTGCAAGCCCCATTTTTCATCAATAACAACTTCTTTTTCTAAATCCTTATAAGGCGCTCTAATTCCTGCTGCGTCTTTTATTTTAGAACTAACATACGGATCATTGTGCTCCCAGATATTTCCTTTTGGACCGTTATGGTTTTTCAGGATTTTCTTTTCTGCAATCCAGTTGTTTTTAATCGTAAAACCTTCGCTTCCTTCATCGGTATACAAATACAGCCATAAAAACGGATCGTGCGCATACGGACTGTTGTAAACTTTGTCGATATAATTTTCTTCAATTCGGCTATTTGGCTGAGCCGAAAGCGTGTAAATTCCAGCAACATCATGCAAGTGTTTCGCATAATGATGAATTTTATTTCCTAGAATTTTATTGTTCTGCATCACGTTTGGCGTGTGTGTCCAACCCCAACCCATTGCCATTCCAGAATACGAAACGTCTGAAATTTCGTTGTGCTCAATTGTAATATTTCGAACAAATCCAGCGCTGATTCCTAAAGTTCCCCAATCTTCATTGGTTACATTTGTGATTAAATTATCAGCAATCACTTCATCAGAACACATTTCTCTTTCGTCTTTTATGATTAAAGGCAAATGCGCTTCAAAAGCTTCTTCAGAGAAAATCCCAACATTGATGGCGCTTCCACCGATATCTTTAAATAAATTTCCTTTTATGGTATTGTGATTTGTTCCTTTATTTAAATCTAAACCAGTCGAAGCCAAATGTTCAAAACGGCACGATTCAAACTGAATATTATTCGCATAATTCACTTCTACGGCAGCGCGAGGTCTTCCAACCCAAGCCTGATTTTCTAAATTCGCCTGATTTGGCGTTCCCGGCTGTTTCAATTTATAAGCATCCAACAAATACAAACCAGACTGCAACGGAACGTGACCTTGCTGTGAAGGACGAAGCCAATTGCTATACTGAAACGAAATTCCTTTAAATTGAAAATGATGTACAGAAGAATCGATTGTCCCTTTCACCTCTAGAAGATTTTCTAAAAACGGAGCAGTTACTTTAGCTGTAGTAATTTCTTCTCCATCTCTTGGAATATAATAGATTTTGGCATTTTTTTTATCCAAATACCATTCGCCCGGTTCGTTTAGAAGTGAAAAAGCATTGTTTAAGAAGTAAGCTGAATTTCCATTATTTTTAGAAATCCACGGCGCTGGCCAAGGGTGTTCGCTTTGGATTCGGCTTTCTGGTTCTTCAAACGAAAGTCTGGCGCTGTCTTTTTGAACTTCAATATTTTTAATTCTAAGATTCGCATTCGACCACCATTGCACAATAAACATTTCCATTCCGGGTTCGAACTTAACCGATTTATCTTTAAACGGAATCCAGCAAGTCTGCGATTCATGATCCCAAGACAAGATTCTTTCCATTGCGTTTCCAGCCGTATTTTTAGCTCTAACTGCCTTTTTATCGTTGACCCATAATTGTCTGAAATCAATTAAAGTTCCCGCTTTTTTAGGAGCATCTGCCACCCAAACTGAACCTTTTTTCAATCCATTAATTACAGTTGTTGATTTTGTCCAGTTTTTAATTTCAATTCCACCGCTTATAATTGGTTTTGCGTTGGCATCGGCTTCGATTGTTGTTGGACTGTCAGCAGTTCCAGAATCTTCTGGTCTTACAAATAACGGTTCGTTTAAATAATACGTTCCGTTCATTACTATGATTCGGATTCCGTCTTTTATGGATGGATCTTTTAATCGACGAAGTTCTCTGGCTTTTCGCATTGCCATGTGAACCGTTGCCAGCGGACTTGATTTTGTTCCGTTGTTCGAATCTTTTCCTGATGGCGAAACCCAGATTTCAGCTCCACTTGCCGAAATTGTGAATACCATCAAAAAAACAATCAGTAATTTGTTGAAAGAAATTAAACGCATTATTTATAGTATTGATTTTTTTCTTGTACTAAAATTACGAGGCATTTATTTAAAGCGCTATAATTTTTACAAATAAATGTATTTTTAACACTTTTACCAAATAACAGGGACAATTTAAAAGAATATAAAATTACAGGCATCCTGTACCCTCCTGTAATATTGCCCTTAAGACATTCTCTTTCAAAAACTGACTTTTCATTATCTTCTGATTTCACAATCAAAAAAAGTTAAATTCATAATAATTCTGTGATAAACTGCCTAAAAATAGCTTTTCATAATATTTTTTTAATAGATTTGTGTAATCGATTACATTTAGAAATTATTATTTATTAGAAGCTAAATTTCCAGATAAATAAAATAAACACCAAAAAATTTACTAACAATGAAAACCAACCGACTACAATTTGCTTCTCTTGCTCTTGCTTTAATGATGTGTCTGAGTTCTAAAAATGGGATTGCCCAGAGCGTTCCGAATAGCACTTACCAAAACATTGAGTTTAAAATGTCTAAAGTTAACGAGCCTGTTATCCCTAACAATACTGTTAATCTAAAAGACTTTGGAGCGGTAAACGGCGGTTATGTTTTAAACACAAAAGCGTTTGCAGATGCGATTGATGCGCTTTCTAAAAAAGGTGGCGGAAAACTAATTATTCCGCCCGGAATTTGGCTGACTGGCCCAATCATTCTAAAAAGTAATATTGAACTGCATGCTGAAACTGGTGCTTTGATTAAATTCTCTACCGACAAATCTTTATATCCTATTATAGAAACGAGTTTTGAAGGTTTAAACACTTGGCGTTGCATCTCTCCTATTTATGGAAAAAACTTAGAAAACATTGCTTTTACAGGAAAAGGCGTTTGGGACGGTTCTGGTGAAGCCTGGAGACAAGTTAAAAAGAGTAAACTGACAGACGACCAATGGAAAAAATTTGTGGCTTCTGGCGGAGTTTTAAATGAAAAGAAAGACAGCTGGTATCCTTCTGAGCAATATTTAAAAGGTGCCAAAGGTGCAGATCAGAATATTCGTCTTGATTTAAAAACAAAAGAAGATTTTGAAGCCATTCATGATTTCTTGCGTCCAGTACTGGTTAGTATTCAGAATAGTAAAAGAGTATTATTTGACGGACCTGTTTTTCAAAACTCTCCGGCATGGAATATTCACCCTTTATTAATTGAAGATTTAATTGTTCGAAACATAACGGTTCGTAATCCTTGGTTTTCTCAAAACGGTGATGGTCTTGATGTGGAATCTTGCAAAAATGTGGTAATCGAAAATTCAAGTTTTGATGTGGGTGACGATGCTATTTGTATTAAATCTGGTAAAGATAAAGACGGACGTGACAGAGGTGTTCCTTGCGAAAATATCATTGTAAAAAACAATATAGTGTATCACGGTCACGGCGGTGTAACGGTTGGAAGTGAAATGTCTGGCGGTGTAAAAAACCTGCATGTTTCGAATTGTACTTTTATGGGAACAGATGTTGGTCTTCGTTTTAAAAGCACTCGCGGACGTGGCGGTGTCGTAGAAAACATTTATATCTCAGATGTTTTTATGACGGATATTCCGTCTCAAGCAATTTCTTTCGATTTATATTATGGAGGAAAATCTATTGCTGAAACTTTAGCTGAAGGCGGAAATACGGTAAGTACAAAAGCAATTCCGGTTAACGAAGAAACGCCTCAGTTTAAAAATATTGTAATCAAGAATATTACAATTAAAGGTGCTCAGCAAGCCGTATTTTTACAAGGTCTTCCTGAAATGAATTTAGAGAATATTGAAATCTCAAATCTGATTGCCAAAGCACAAAAAGGTTTTTCTATAATTGATGCAAACGGAATTAAAATCAACAATGCGCAATTGGATATCGAGGCTAAAAATGCTTTCGAAATTTACAATACTAAAAACCTTTCGCTGAAAAATATTGAGTTTAATCCTTCTTCTTCAAATGCGATTACGATTAATGGTGAAGCGAGTAAGAATATTGATTTGAGTGGTTCTTCGGCTAATTTTTCGAAGACTACGACAATTGATAAAAATGTTCCTAAGAAAGCGGTTAAATTCTAAAACAGAGGTTCTATGTTCAATTCCGTAAACAGCTCAAAATTACTGGCATCAGCCTTTTGTATCTTTTCCGTTTTATGTTTAAATGCACAGACAAGTGAAATAAGTACAAAACCTTTTACTGATGGAACTAATCATTGGTATTTTATTAAAGATAAAACCAATATCATAAATCCAATTCCGAATCAGCCGAAATATGCCGAAACGGATTACACAAAAATCGCCGATAATATTCTGTATTTCCAACGTGATAACGGCGGATGGCCAAAGAACTACGATATGAAAGCTATCTTGACGCCACAACAAGTTGACAGCGTAGTGAAAACAAAATATATTGAACATACTACCTTTGATAATGAAACAACTTACACTCATATTCATTATCTGGCGCAGGTTTATACGCTTACAAAAGATGAAAGATATAAAGACGGTTGTCTGCGAGGCATTAATTTTACTTTAAAAGCACAATATCCAAACGGAGGCTGGCCACAATATTATCCGCTGGAAAAAGGATATAGCCGTCATATTACCTTTAATGACGGAGCTTATATGGGAATTATGAATCTCTTGAAAAAGATTGTAAACAATGATCCTGATTATGCTTTTATTGATGCTAAAACCAGAAAAAAAGTAACTGCAGCATATCAAAAAGGATTGGACTGTATTTTAAAAATGCAGATTAAAGACAACGGAAAATTAACTGCTTGGTGTCAGCAGCATGACGAAATAACGCTTGAACCTGCCTGGGCTCGTAAATTTGAACCGCCAAGCATCTGTAATGCCGAAAGCGTTGATGTTGTTTTATTTCTGATGGATATTGATAATCCAAATGAAAAAATAATTAATGCTGTCCAAGGTGCTATAAAATGGTTTCAGAATTCTAAAATTTATAATACCAGAGTCGAAAGTTTTGCAGCTGAAGAAATGGAATCCAAATACAAGAAAATCAAGAATGACGTTAGAGTGGTAAACGATCCAACTGCTCCGCCAATCTGGACTCGCTATTATGAATTAAAAACACACAGACCTTTGTTCAGTGATCGTGACAGTGAGTTTTTATATTCGTTGGCAGAAGTAAGCCGTGAAAGAAGAACGGGTTATGCGTGGTATACGGATAAGCCTGAAAAAGCCTTAAAAAAATATCCTGAATGGCAGAAGAAATGGGCTCCTGACGATAATGTTTTGAAATAAGTTTTTACCACAGATTAAAAGGATTTTAACAGATTTTTTTAATCACTTTAATCCTTTTAATCTGTGGCTATAAAATTTTATTTCAAGCCGTAAAATTCATTCGCATTTTCAAACCAAATCTTATTTTGGTCTTCAACAGAAAACTTCGAAATATAATCTTCTAAAGTTTTTACTACTTCGCGATAATCTGAAGCAACGTTAAGAACTGGCCAATCTGAACCATACATTAATTTATCAGCTGAGAAGTTTTCAAAAATCACATCTAAATACGGCTTCAAATCTGCTGGTTTCCAGTTTTTCCAGTCGGCTTCTGTGACCATTCCTGAGATTTTACACCAAACATTGTCGTATTTTGCAATTTCTTCGATTCCTTTTTTCCAAGAATCAATACTTCCTGATTTAATATCTGGTTTAGCGATATGATCAATCACAAAACGCTGTTCTGGAAAATCTTTTACCAAACGTACTGCAGCCGGAAGCTGTCTGTGGAAAATTAATATATCGTAAGTATAATTGAATGGTTTTAAAGCTTTGATTCCTCTTCTGAATTCCTCACCATCCATAAAATCATCAGCTTCGCCCTGAACTACGTGTCTGAAACCTTTTAATTTTTTTTGATTTGAAAAAAATTGCAAACGTTCTTCAATATTCTCATTTCGTAAATCGATCCAGCCTACAACTCCTTTTATAAAATCATTTTTAGAAGTTAAATCCAATAAAAACTGAGTTTCTTCTTCTGATTGGCTTGCCTGAACTGCCACACAACCTTCAAACTGATTAGCTTTTAATAATGGCTCTAAATCTTCTGGAAGAAAATGTCTTTGAATATTCTGCATGGTTTCGTCGATCCAGCTATCTCGAACAGGATCGAACACCCAAAAATGCTGATGGGAATCTATTCTTTTACTCATAACTTTTTAATTAACATCGCTGATTAAAGCGCGGTCTAAATGTACGTAACCTCCATCCACAAAAACAAATTGTCCTGTAGTATGCGATGATTTTTCAGAAATGATGAAAAGAGCCGTATCAGCAATTTCTTCTGTTTTAGTCATTCGGCTTTCTAATGGAATCGTTTTACTGATTTTTTTCAAAACCGCTTCTCCATCTGGCAATGTTTTAATCCAATCTTCGTAAGCTGGCGTATAACTTTCGGCAATAATAATCGCATTCGAACGGATTCCGTACTGAATCAAATCGACAGCCCATTCTCTTGTTAAACCTAAAACTCCACCTTTCGCAGCAGCGTAACCCGAAGTTCCGCCCTGTCCAGTTAAGGCAACTTTTGAACCGATATTCAAAATATTTCCTTTAGATTCTTTTAAATATGGAAGTGAATATTTAGCTAAAAGAAAATAACTTACCACATTCAGTTTCAGAGAATCCATAAATTCCTCATAAGAAGCGTCCAATCCTGCTCCATCATTAACACCAACGTTATTGATAACAGCATCGATTCTTCCATATTTTGCTCCAATTACTTTTACGGCATTTTCTATCGCAACAGGATCGGTAACGTCAGTCTGCACAAATGAAGAATTAATGCCTCTTTTTTGAAGTCTTTCTGCGTATTCAAAACCTCTTGCATTTCTATCAACTAAAACCGGAATTGCGCCTTCATCTGCCAATCTATTAACGATAGTTTCTCCAATACTACCTTCTTTTCCAGCCGAACCAGAAACGACAACTATTTTATTTTTTAAGTTTAAATCCATTTTTTTTTGTGTTAGATGTAACTTGTAAAATGTGAATTGTGAATTGTGAATTGTGAAATATATTCAACTTAAACTTGCTCACATTTCACATTTCACTAATTACTTTTCACTAATAACTAATTACTCAATTTCAATCAATGCCTTAATTACATTATTCTTAGGATCAATCAAGTTTCCAAAATCAGTAATCATTTCATCAAAACTAGTTCTATGCGTAATATATTTTTTAGGATCGATTTTTCCTTCTTTCAGGCATTTCATTACATATTCGAAATCTTCAATTGTAGCATTTCTACTGCTCATTAAAGTTGATTCTCTTTTGTGGAAATCAGGGTGACTGAAACTCAATTCTCCTTTTTGAAGTCCAACCAAAACAAATCTTCCACCATGCGAAATATAATTGAAAGCGCTGTTCATGACTTTCTGATTTCCAGTCGCATCAATTACCACATTCGCCATATCTCCGTTGGTTAACTCAGCTAGTTTTTGAGCAACATCATCATTCAATGGATTAATCGTTTCGTCTGCTTGTAATTGTTCTTTACAAAAATTCAGTCTGTAATCGTTAATATCCATTACGATTACTTTTGCACCCGCAATTTTAGCAAACTGAATCAAACCAATTCCGATTGGACCTGCTCCCATTACCAAAACAGTATCTGTTGGTTTTACAGCCGCTCTTCTAACTCCGTGCGCTGCAATTGCCAATGGTTCAACCAAGGCCAATTCGTCATAATCTAAACCTTGACCGTGCAATAAATACTGTTCTGGAATCGAAACATATTCAGCCATTCCGCCATCAATATGAACTCCGAAAACTTTGATATTTACACAGCAGTTTGTTAAGCCGTTTCTGCACGCCACACATTTTCCGCAGTTGAAATATGGAATAAAAGTTACTTTATCTCCTGGTTTAAAACCTTCGGCATTTCCATTTACATATTCTGCAGCCAATTCATGACCTAAAATTCTTGGATATTCAAAATAAGGCTGAGTTCCGCCAAAAGCGTGAATATCAGTTCCGCAGATTCCGATTCTTTTAATTTTCAATAAAACTTCACCATCTTTTGGTTCTGGAATCGCTGTTTCTTTTAGTAAAAATTCCTGCGGTTTTTCGCAAACAATATATTTCATTTTTTGTTTCGTTTAAATTTCTAATTGGACGCGGATGAAACGGATTTACTTCGTAAAAACGCGGATTAAAACGGATTTTATTGTTAAGAAAAACGATGAAAAATCCGTTAAATCCGTGTCTTCGCGATAGCGAATCAGTTTTATCCGCGTTACCATTCGTTAGTATAATAACAGATAGTTATATTATTTTTTATAAGCAACCGCTTTTTGTTTACTTGTTCCTAAACCTTCAATTCCAAGTTCAATAACGTCACCCGCTTTAATGTAAATCGGATCTGGTTTTATCCCTAAACCAACTCCCGGAGGCGTTCCTGTACTGATGATATCGCCCGGAAGCAAAGTCATAAACTGACTTAAATAATGCAGTAAATAAGGAATTTTAAAAACCAGATTCAATGTATTGCTGTCTTGATATTTTTTACCGTTTACAGTCAGCCACATCTTTAAATTGTCTACATCAGCGATTTCGTCTTTTGTTGCCAAAAATGGCCCAAGAGGCGCAAAAGTGTCGCTTCCTTTTCCTTTTGCCCATTGTCCTCCGCGCTCCAGTTGGAAAGCTCTTTCACTGTAATCATTCAATAAAGCATATCCAGCCACATAATCCAAAGCTTCTGCTTCTTCCACATAACTTGCTTTTTTACCTACAACAAAAGCCAATTCCACTTCCCAGTCTGTTTTTTCACTGTTTTTTGGAATAATCAAATCATCATCTGGACCGCACAAAGAAGTTGTCGATTTGAAGAAAATAATAGGTTCTGTCGGAATCGGTGCGTTGGTTTCTTTACAGTGATCAATATAATTCAATCCAATGCAGATTATTTTTGAAGGACGAGCCACAGGTGAACCCAAACGTACCGAAGCATCTACTTCTGGCAAAGTTGGATTACTTTCTAATGCTTTTTGCAGTTTTTCCAATCCGTTTTCTTCAAAAAAGCTCTCGTTAAAATCGGTTACAAGTGAAGAAACATCATATCTTTTTTCCCCAATCAAAACTCCGGGCTTCTCTTTTCCGATTTCTCCAAAACGTATTAATTTCATAATCGTATATTTTTAGTTGTTAGTTTATTATTTACAGTAAATCCTCCTTTACCAATTCAAAATTCCTCAAAAAGAACAAAGCAAAATTAATAAATGTAAAATTTACAATTACAAAAGTACTTCTTAAAAATTAATATCCGACCTATATTTTATTTTCCGTTAATGAAAATGACTAAACTTTAAATTTTTATAACAATTTTTAGACGGTTTGTAAAAATTATATCACTAATTATCGATTTATGTAAAAAAGATTTCTTAAAAAGAAAGGATTTCTTGTTCATTTCAATCTTATTTCTACTTTTGTAATTGTAAATTTTACATTTATTATTTCAATCGATTTCACTACCCAAAATTCCTATACAAAAATGATAAAATTAAAAGGCATAACTTGGAATCATACAAGAGGTTTGCTCCCTATGGTTGCCACATCGCAACGTTTTACAGAACTACATCCTGAAGTTGAAATTTCTTGGGAGAAAAGAAGCTTACAAGAATTTGCCGATGCCTCTATCGAAGACTTAGCCAAAAGATTCGATTTATTGGTTATCGATCATCCTTGGACAGGTTTTGGAGCTCAGACCAAAGCGATTCTTCCGTTATCTGATTATTTATCAAACGAATATATTAAAGATCAAGAAAGTAATACTGTTGGAAAATCATACGGAAGTTATGTTTTTCACGACAAATTATGGGCATTGCCAATTGATGCTGCAACTCCGGTTGCTTCTGCCCGCTTAGATCTTTTGGAAAAAAACAATTTAGAAGTCCCAAAAACTTATGATGATTTATTGGCTTTAGCTAAAAAAGGCTTAGTCGCTTTTGCAGGAATCCCAGTAGATGTTTTAATGAGTTTCTATATGTTTTGCTGTAGTTTGGGTGAAGCTCCTTTTCTTTCTGAAGAAAAAGTGATTTCTGAAACGACTGGAATCAAAGCGCTTCAAATGTTTAGAGAATTGGCTCAATTAATTGATTCTGCTAACTTTAATAGAAATCCTATACAAGTTTACGAAGCAATGGTTAATTCAGACGAAATTGCGTATTGTCCTTTCGCTTATGGTTATTCTAACTATTCTCGCATTGGCTACAGCCGTAAACTTTTACATTTTTATGATTTAGTAAGTTTAAATAATAATCCGATGATTTCGTCTTTGGGTGGAACAGGTTTGGCTGTTTCTTCATTCAGCGAGCATACTGAAACTGCAATAAAATATGCCGAATTTACCTGTTCATCACAAGTTCAGCAGAATATTTATACCGATAATGGTGGTCAGCCAGGTCATTTACAAGCTTGGAAAAGCGAGAGAATTAATGGCGTAACACATGATTATTTCAAAAATACACTTCCTGCTTTAGAACGCGCTTTCCTTCGTCCAAGATATTATGGACATATGTATTTCCAAGATCACGCGGGAGATGTGGTTCGTAATTATTTGATGAATGGCGGAGACGAATTAAAAGTATTGGAAGAAATGAATTCGCTTTACGCGGAATCTTTAAAAATCCAGACGGTATGAGACCTTTAGAAGGATTAATTGTTCTGGAATTCTGTCAGTTTTTAGCAGGACCTTCTGCCGGATTAAAACTGGCCGATTTGGGTGCGCGCGTTATCAAAATTGAGCGTCCAGTAAAAGGAGAAGCTTGCAGACAACTGAGCATTAAAGATTTGTTTGTAGATGACAGCAGTTTGCTTTTTCATACGATTAACAGAAATAAAGAATCTTTTGCAGCCGATTTGAAAAATCCTGATGATTTGGTTTTAATCAAAAAACTAATCGAAAAGGCTGATATTATGACGCATAATTTCAGACCCGGAGTGATGGAAAAAATCGGTTTAGATTTTGAAAATACGCTTTCTATTAATCCGCAGATTATTTACGGAACTATTACAGGTTACGGAAATGAAGGTCCGTGGGCGAAGAAACCAGGACAAGATTTATTATTACAATCCCTTTCTGGATTAAGCTGGCTCAGTGGACGTAAAAGTCAAGGCCCAGTTCCTTTTGGTTTGGCTGTGGCCGATTTAATGTGCGGGAATCATTTTGTACAGGGAATTTTAGCGGCACTTTTAAAAAGAGCTAAAACCAAAAAAGGAGTTTTGATTGAAGTCAGCTTGCTGGAATCTATTTTGGATGTACAATTTGAAGCCATTACTTCTTTCTTAAACGATGGCGGACAACAGCCAGAAAGAGGCGATATCAAAGGAAGTGCACATGCTTTTTTAAGCGCTCCCTATGGTGTTTATCCAACTCAGGACGGTTATTTATCGCTGGCAATGGGTGATTTGATTTTCATTGGAAAAACTTTAGGTTTAGATTTAAACGCTTTCGCGGATAAACATCTTTGGTTTGAAAAAAGAGATGAAATCAGAACGATTTTGAGCGAAAGAATTAAAACCCAAACTTCTGATTACTGGATAGAAATCCTGCAAAAAGAAGGCATTTGGTGCGGAAAAGTTTTCAATTACGAAGAATTAGACAGTCAGCCTTTTGTGAATGAATTACAGCTGAAACAAACGGTAAAAAATACCGAAGGCGAAACTTTAGTTACAACGAGAAGTCCTATTCAATTAGACGGTGAAATTTTACTAAGTGAAAAAGCTGCTCCGAAAGTTGGTCAGGATAATTTAGCGATAAATAAAGAGTTTATTCAATAATAAACTAAAATTTATTATTCATCAACTTAGATTAAATCTGCGTAATCTGCTTTAATCTGTGTAAATCTGCGTGAAAAAATCTATACACAAAAAAGTATTTCACGCAGATTTAAAAAGATTTGAGCAGATTAAAATTAGATTTTAATTGTTGAATAAAACGATTAAACAAATAAATGATAAAACGGTTAAACATAATATGAAACCTTTAGAAGATTATTTAATTATAGATTTCAGTCAGTTTCTTTCGGGGCCTTCGGCGAGTTTGCGCTTGGCTGATTTGGGCGCACGCGTTATAAAAATTGAAAAACCGGGAACGGGAGATATCTGCCGTACTTTATATACTTCTGATTTGATTATGAACGGCGAGTCGTCTGTTTTTCATACCATCAACAGAAACAAAGAATCTTTTGCTATTGATTTTAAACAGCCTGAGGAGCTTCAAAAACTAAAAAAATTATTAGCCAAAGCCGATGTTGTCATGCATAATTTCAGACCTGGAGTTATGGAACGCATCGGACTAAGTTATGAAGATGTAAAAAGCATTAATCCGAATGTGATTTATGGTTCTATTTCTGGTTTTGGAGAACATCCTAATTTAAAAGATTTACCGGGTCAGGATTTGCTTTTACAATCTTTAACGGCATTGACTTGGTTAAGCGGCAATCAGGAAGATGGTCCAGTACCAATGGGATTATCGATTGTAGATATGCTGGCCGGAGCGCATTTGGCACAAGGAATTTTGGCCGCTTTATACCGAAAAGCAACGCATAATATTGGAGCACAAATTCAAGTGAGCATGTTGGAATCGGCATTTGATTTTCAGTTTGAAACCATTACCACTTTCTTTAATGACGGAGGCGAATTGCCTGTTAGAACTAAAACAAACAATGCACACGCTTATTTAGGCGCGCCATACGGAATTTACAAAACGAAAAATGGTTACTTGGCATTGGCAATGGGATCGATTCCTGTTTTGGCTTCTCTGCTAAAATGTGATGCTTTATTGCAATTTCCTGAAAATAAATTTACGCTTAGAGACGACATAAAAAATATACTTGCCGATCATTTACAAACGCAAGAAACACAGTTTTGGCTGGACATTTTAGAACCCGCAGACATTTGGTGTGCAGGAGTTTTAAATTATCAGCAGCTATTTGCAGAAGATGGATTTAAAGTTTTGAATTTTACACAGCAAGTCGAAATGCTTGACGGCTACACTTATAAAACAACACGCTGTCCGATAAAAATTGACGGCGAATATCTGACATCTGGAAAAGGTTCGCCGAAACTAGGTCAGGACAACGAGAAAATTATTAAAGAATTTATAGACTGCTGATGGAAAAAATTAGAATCGCCGTTCGAAAATTCGATCCGTTCGAAAGTACACTTCAAAAATTATGGGATGCATTTTCACTTCAAAACAATATAAAAATTGAGGCTGAAATGGTTGCATTAGAACTTCATGATTTATATGAAACCACGATTTCAGAAAAGGGTCTAAAAGAAGGAAAATGGGATATTGCCCATATTAACACCGATTGGATTTTTGATGCTGCAAACGAAAATGCGGTTCTTAATTTATTTTCATTAATTGGAGAAAATCCACCAGAAAATTATCCTTTTGGATGGCATAAATCGCTGTTGCATTTACAAAAATTAAGCAACGGTATTTTCGGACTTCCGTTTCACGATGGTCCAGAATGTCTCATTTACAGAAAAGATTTATTCGAAAATGAAACAGAAAAAGAGAATTTTAAAAAACAATTTGGCTACGAGCTTTCAACTCCAAAAACTTGGCAAGAATTCTCAGAAATAGCAACATTTTTTAATCGCCCAGAACAAAATTTATACGGTGCTGTTTTTGCCAATTACCCAGACGGACATAATATGGTTTTTGATTTTTGTTTGCAACTATGGACACGTGGCGGTTCATTATTAAACAAAAAAAATCAGATTGACATTCATAACGAAGCGGCCATAAAAGCATTGGATTTTTATAGAAAAATGGTCAATGACAAAAATGCTGTTCATCCAAAATCTCGTGAATTTGGTTCGGTAGAAGCTGGTTTGGCTTTCGCCGAAGGACAAGCGGCAATAGCCATCAATTGGTTCGGATTTGCGTCTATGGCAGAAGTAATTGAAGAATCGAAAGTGAAAGGAAAAATCGATATTACTTCCCTCCCATCTGATCCTGGTCATAAAACGGCTTCTCTGAACGTATATTGGCTATACACGATTGGTTCTGGGAGCAAACACAAAAAACTAGCGTATGATTTTCTACGATTTGCAACTACACCCGAAAGCGATAAATTATTGACTACCGAAGGCGGAATCGGATGCCGAAAATCGACTTGGAAAGATGAAGAAATTAATACTTTGATTCCGTTTTATCACAAACTGGAAATGCTTCATGAAAATGCATTGACGCTTCCTCAAACTCCAATCTGGCCAAAAGTAGCTGAACTCATTGACGGAGCAGTTTTAAAAGCTATAGAAACTAATATTTCATCAGCTATAATTTTAGAGGAAACTCAGAAAAAAATTAAAGAATTAAGTCAAGGAACAACATTACACAGCTCTGTCAAAAATTAAAATTGGCAGGTTTAATTTCAAAATATAGAACAAATGAATATTCAATATAAACCTTTACTTCCCCAAACAGAACAGCCGATTGTGATTATTGGTGCAAGCGGTATTGTAAAAGATGCGCATCTTCCTGCTTATGAAATGGCTGGTTTTAAAGTTTTTGGTATTACCAACAGAACAATCTCAAAAGCATACGATTTACAGAAAGAATTTAAAATCGATCATGTTTTTGAAAGTGTTGCCGATGCGGTTAAAAATGCACCATCAAACGCTGTTTACGATATTACAGTTTTACCTGATCAATACATTGAAATTCTGGAGCAATTGCCTGACGGAGCTGCAGTTTTGATTCAGAAACCAATGGGAAATGATTTGGCTCAGGCGCGCGAAATTGTGGCAGTTTGCGAAAGAAAAAATTTGGTTGCGGCAATCAATTTTCAATTGCGTTTTGCTTCGTTTGTAAGCGCTGCAAGATATTTAATCGATCAGGGCATTATTGGCGAATTGTACGATTTAGAATTCAAAGTAACGGTAAATACGCCTTGGGAATTGTTTCCTCTAATTAAAGAACATCCGAGATTGGAGATTCTTTTCCACAGCGTTCATTATATCGATTGCATTCGATCTTTTCTGGGAAATCCGAAAAGTGTTTATGCGAAAACGGCTAAACATCCGCTTAAAAAATTATCTTCAAGCCGATCTACGATTATTCTAGATTATGGCGACGATAAACATGTTGTCATCAATACAAATCACGATCATCATTTTGGTCCAAAACATGAAGAAAGCTATATCAAATGGGAAGGAACAAAAGGCGCTGTTAAAGCAAAAATGGGCTTGCTGATGAATTATCCTGACGGTCTTCCGGACGTTTTTGAGTATGCTTTGCCGAAAAAAGACAATGAAAATGAATACGAATGGACAGAAGTGAAACTGGAAGGTTCTTGGTTTCCGGAAGCTTTTATTGGCGCAATGTCTAATCTGATGCGTTACAAAGAAGGTTCTGATGAAAAATTGTCTGCCAGCGTTCAAGATGTTTTAGGAACTATGAAAGTTGTAGAAGCGTGCTACGCGAGCAGTAAAAATGGCGGAATTTCTTTTGAAGAAGTGTAATTAAAACACTATATTTCAAAACCAAAAAAAAACTAATTTAAGCCTTCTTCAAAACGAACGAATTTTAGAAGTATGGCCGATAAAAAATATCAAGAATATGTATTTTAAATCGACTTTTTTCGAAGATTATCAAATCGACGACAAACGAGTAACTTTAGGCAGAACCATTACAGAAACTGATTTTGTAGTTCACGCGGGACACACAGGGGATTTCTTCCCACACCACATGGACGAAGAATGGTGTAAAACTCAGCCATTCGGACAAAGAATTGCCCACGGAACGATGGTTTTTGCTATTGGAATCGGATTAACAGCTTCTGAAATCAATCCTGAAGCTTTTTCAAGAGGATACGATAAAATGCGTTTTGTAAAACCTGTTCATATCGGTGATACAATTCACTCAGAAGTTACCATTTCTGAAAAAGGCGAAGCCAAAAATCCAGAAATGGGAACTGTTACAGAACACGTAGAAATTATTAACCAAAGAGGTGAAGTAGTTTTGGTATGTGATCATCTATTACTTGTGAAGAAAAGGTCCTAAGATGCTAAGATTCTAAGGCACTAAGATTTTAAATACATTGAGTCTTAGTGCCTTTGTGGCAAAAAAAACTTAGCATCTTAGCCTCTCAGAACCTTAGCAACTTCAAAAAAAAATAACTCAAAAAACTATCTAAACAATGCAAATTACAAACCAAGCCGGTGATCAACATGAAGTGCCGACAGAAGGCGGAAAAGGAAATCAATATCTTTTCCCATTTATTCTCGTTACCTGCCTATTTTTTCTGTGGGGAATGGCTCATAATTTAGATTCTATTTTAATTCCTCATTTAAAGAAAGCCTGTGAATTAAATAATAGTCAATCAACATTAATTGACACTTCTGTATTCTTTGCTTATTTTATCATGGCGATCCCAGCCGGAATGCTGATCAAAAGATTTGGTTATAAATATAGTATTATAACAGGTTTACTAGTCTTTGCTGCCGGTGCATTTTTATTTGTGCCAGCTGCAAACTCAAAAACATATGAATTATTCTTGTTTGCCTTATTTATAATTGGATGCGGCCTTACAATTTTAGAAACTAGTGCGAATCCCTATGCGGCAATTTTAGGAGCTGCTGAATTATCTTCTAAAAGATTAAATCTAGCTGCTTCATTCAATGGATTGGCTGCTATGTTAGCACCTATAGTTGGTTCATTATTTATTCTTTCAGGAACTAATCATACAAAAGAGCAAATGGCAGCAATGCCAGAGGCTGAAAAAACAGCTTATTTAATGGGAGAAGCTGCTGCAGTGAAAATGCCTTATATTATCTTAGGATGCGTATTAGTTTTGATAGCAATTATATTTTACTTTGTCAACCTTCCTTCAATGAAAGCAACTCATGCTGAAGCTGAAATTAAACCGGGATTTTTCTCTGTTTTAAAATTCAGACATTTAAGCTGGGGCGTTGTGGCACAGTTTTTCTATGTTGGAGCGCAAGTTTGTATTACTAGTTTCTTTATCAGAATTGCACAGCAAGGCGCTGGATTAGACGAAAAAACGGCTGGATATTATCTGGGAATTTATGGTTTCCTTTTTATGGCAGGTCGCTTTATTGGAACTTTCTTTTTAAAATTTGTAAAAGATTATGTTTTATTGTCAATCTATTGCGTAATGAGCACATTACTTTGTTTGGTTGCTATTTACGGTTCTGGAATCGTGGTAATTTATGCTCTTGGCGGAATCGGATTCTTTATGTCAATTATGTTCCCGACTATTTTCTCTTTAGGAATTAAAGGCTTGAAATCAAATACAGAAACGGGTTCTTCATGGTTGGTAATGTCAATTGTTGGTGGTGCAATTATTCCTTACGGAATGGGTACTTTAATCGATATGAATCATGATGATATTCAGTCTGGGTATATTATTCCGCTAGTTTGCTTTTTAATCATTCTTTCTTTTGGAGTTGTTGGTCATAAAGTTAAAACTGTTTCGGAATAGTTTTTTAGCCGCAGAATTATTTGGATTAAAAAGTTTTTTTTTCAAGCCACGAATTACACGAATTAACGCGAATTTTTATTTTATAAATATCAATTGCCTCCTGCTTTAGCTGGAGGTTTTTTGTTTATTGCAAATAAAAGGGCTTTAGCCAAACTAAACGCGAAAGTTTGGCTAAAGCCATTAAATACATAATTTAATAACCTCCAGCTAAAGCAGGAGGCAATTTACTTTAGCCATATAAATTAGCTTAAATTACAAGCTTTATAAAAATAAAATTCGCGTTAATTCGTGTAATTTGTGGCTATAAAAAACAAAAACGTCCCGAAATTCGGGACGTTTTCTTTCAGTCTTGTTTTTAAATTAACGGTGATTTCCGTTAGAATGATCGTGGTTTTTGTCTGACTGCTTTTTGGAGTTATTTCCTTTGCTTTTACCTTTGTCATTTCCATAATGGTTTCCATTGTTACCTTTTGGTTTCTCACCTCTTTTTTTTTGAGGTTTTCCAACATAACCTTTTGGATAAGCTTTTATATGTCTTGTATGATAACTATAAGGAGAATCTCCTCTGTAATCTGTCAAAACAACTTTGTAACCAGAATACAAATCATAGTTTCTATATCTTGAAGGAAGTCTTTTTTCACGAATCCATTTTCCTCCATTATCGTAAATAAATACGCTCTGATTTATATCATAATACACATCGATATCTGGCAGGTAATAATATCTGCTATCATCGTAACCTTGTGGCCCCCAATTTGGCGGTGTTCCAATGTTTACATTAACTGACACTTGCGCTTGGGCGAAAAATACACTCATAAAGAGTACTGAGGCGAATACTAATTTTTTCATGATCTTTAGTTTTAAATTTTTATTTAGTAGATATGAATCGAAATTAATGCCAATATTTAAGCTTATCACATTCATTATAAAAAACCCAAAAACTAATCGACGAATAGTACTTTCTAACCGATATACATTTAATAAAAAAACGTCTCATTACTGAGACGTTTTTAGCATTATAAATAACAATTATTTCCAACCACCACCCAACGCACGGTACAAATTTATAACAGCTTGCAATTTTTGCAGATTATCATTAACTCCGCTCAATTGTGCTGATAAAAGGTTTTGTTCTGATGTTAATACATCTGTATAATTGGTTGCAGAACTATATTCTAAAAGTTGTTGTGTAAAGTCTACCGCTTTTTCTAAAGCTTCTATTTGTTTGGTTCTTGAATCTTCTTTCTCAACCGCCATTTGGTACGAATACAAGGCATTTGAAACTTCTTGTCCAGCAACCAAAAGACTTTGCTGAAAATTATTATAGGCTTGTAATTGTTGTGACTGAGCTGTTGTCAATCTCATTTTATTCAATCCTTGATTAAAAATTGGCTGCGTTAAACCTCCAATAATTGAATAAAAGATAGAATGGCTAAAGAAATCTTTCAACTCTAAATTCGAGAATCCTGTACTTGCAGTAAGTGTTAAACTTGGGTAAAAATAGGTTTTAGCTAAGTTTGTTGACTCAAAAGCGACTCTGAAATTAAATTCCGCTTGACGGACATCTGGACGATTATTTAATAATTGAGCCGGCATTCCGATTGCAATTTGTTCAGGAATTATCTGTGTTCCCAATTCTCCTCTTTCAATTGGGCCAGGCGCTTGTCCTAACAAAATATTCAAAGCATTTTCTGTCTCACGAATGTTTTGCTTTAAATCAGGAATCAAAACTTCTGCTGCATGCTGATTGGCTTCACTCTGAACAACCGCTGCACCAGTAACAATCGCACCTTCTTTTAAAGCTTTGATTGTTTCAACATTTTTAATACGACTTTCTAATGTTGCCTGAGTGATTTTAAGCGATTTATCATAAGCCAAAAGGGCAAAATAATTATTGGCTATATCGGCAATCAATTGTGTTTGAACAGCTTGTTTTGCAGCGTCTGAAGCTAAATAAGTTGCCAAAGCTGCTCTTTTAGAACTGCTTAATTTTCCCCAAACATCAATTTCCCAAGACGTACTAGCACCTAATTTATAAGTTGTAGTCAAAGTATTAATGTTAATTCCTGCTGGAAAGTTAAGTCCTGCCTGAGATTGTTTATTATGAGTAGCACTTGCGTCTAATTGCAAAGTCGGATAATAAGCCAATTTACTCTGACGCAAAGAAGCTCTTGCCTGCACAATATTTTCAATTGCATTTTTCAGATTCAGATTTTGATCTAAACCCTTTTGAATTAAAGCATTTAGTTTTTCATCTTTAAAAATAGTATTCCAAGGCATATCTGCAATTGTAGTCGAATCTGTTGAAGATTGATCGCGATACAATTGATCTGTTTTTAAAGTTGTAGGACGTTCGTATTTCTTGGTAACGGAGCACGCACTCAAAAGTGCGGCCGTCATTACCATTAAAATATATTTATTTGAACTATTCGTCATTTCTTTTTTAATTAAATTTTACTCTTTGTGAGCTTCTATTAAATGAATTTCCTCTTCATCGTCGTCATCGTCATCATAACCATCTTTTGCAGGTCCGCTGATTTTTTCTTGTAAATTTTGGAAAATGATAAAAAGAACCGGAATTACGAAAACTCCTAAAATTGTTCCGATTAACATACCTCCTACAGCTCCTGTACCAATCGATCTATTACCAACAGCACCCGCACCTGAAGCAAACATCAACGGAACTAATCCTAAAATAAAGGCAAATGATGTCATCAAGATTGGACGCAAACGCGCTACTGCACCTTCAATTGCTGCTTGTACAACTGGCAATCCTTTTCGTCTTCTGTCCAAAGCAAATTCTACAATCAAAATACCGTTCTTGGCAAGAAGTCCAATCAACATGATTAAAGAAATTTGTAGATAGATATTGCTATTCAGTTTAAAAATAATCGAGAACAGATAAGCTCCTGCCAATCCAAACGGAATTGATAATAATACTGCAAATGGTAAAATATAACTTTCGTACTGTGCACTTAGCAAGAAATAGACGAAAACTAAACATAGAATGAAAATGAATATCGTTTCGCTTCCAGAAGCTAATTCCTCACGCGTTAATCCAGAAAATTCATAACCATAACCCGCTGGAAGATTTTCTGCCGCTACTTCTTGAATTGCTTTAATCGCATCTCCAGAACTATAACCTGGTTTTGGTGCTCCCGTAATCGAAATAGACGTAAATAAGTTAAATCTCGAAATAGACTCTGGTCCAAATACTCTTGTCATTTTTACAAACTCTGTAATTGGTGCCATATTTCCTGCACTATTACGAACAAAGATTTTGTTCAACCCTTGCGTATTAGCTCTAAACTCTGGAGCAGCCTGAACCATTACACGGTACTGTTTACCAAACTTATTGAAGTTTGAAGCGTACAATCCACCATAATAACCTTGCATAGTAGAAAGAATTGTGTTTACAGAAACTCCTGCATCTTTTGCTTTCGCTAAATTAATATCCATCATATACTGAGGGAATCCAGGGTTGAAAGGCGTTGTTGCATATTGAATTTCTGGACGTTCAGCTAATTTTGCTAAGAATTCGTTATTTACTTTAAAGAACTCAGCAGTTGTATGTCCTCCTTTATCCTGTAATTGGAATTCGAATCCACCACTTTGTCCAAAACCTTGAATAGTTGGAGGAGAAATAAAGAAAATACTTGCCTCACGAATACCACTAGTTTTAGCAAAAAGCTGTCCGATTACATCATCAACACTTAGATCACGCTGATCCCAAGGATATAATTTCACGATTACCATACTGTAGGCACTACCCGCTCCTGCAGTAAAGTTCTGCCCAACAATTCGAAGTGTATTTTTAACTCCTGGAATAGTCTTCGCAATACTATCGACTCTTTTTGCAATAATATCCGAACGCTCCATAGAAGCTGATGGTGGCAAACTTATATTCGCAAAAACAGTTCCCTGATCTTCCGACGGTACGAAAGCAGACGGTGTCGTTTTCATCATATAAACTAATGCAACACCAGCAATAATTATAGAAGCTAAAGCAATCCATTTTTTTACAGAAAGGAAACTTACAGAACGTTTATATCTTTGCGTCACGTTATCAAACGCAACGTTAAATGATGTATAAAAACGCTGTAAATAAGTTCTATGTTTATGATCGTCAGCGTGTGGTTTCAATAAAAGCGCACATAAAGCTGGACTCAATGTTAAGGCGTTTACTGCCGAAAGAATAATCGCTACAGCAAGCGTAATACCAAACTGTTTGTAGAAAACTCCTGTTGATCCATTAATAAATGTTACCGGAATAAATACCGCCGCCATTACTAATGTAATCGAAATAATCGCTCCCGAAATTTCGTCCATGGCGTGGATAGTCGCTTTTTTAGCCGATTTATAGCCATCATCGAGTTTGGCGTGGACGGCCTCAACGACGACAATCGCATCATCGACCACAATACCAATGGCAAGTACCATCGCAAAAAGCGTCAATAAGTTAATCGTAAATCCGAATAAGTTTAGGAAGAAAAACGTACCAACAATAGCAACTGGAACCGCAATAGCTGGAATTAAAGTTGATCTAAAATCTTGAAGGAAAATAAATACCACGATGAAAACCAAAATAAATGCTTCAATCAAAGTGTGAATTACTTTCTCAATAGAAGCATCCAAATTTTCATTAACATCCACCATAATGGTGTATTTCATTCCTTTTGGAAAACTCTTTGCCGCTTCTTCAATTAATTTTTTAGAATTGATGATTACGTCACGCGCATTCGATCCTGGAGTCTGGCTGATTGCCATCGCTGCAGATTCTACACCATTTGTTTTAATTGTTGAAGAATAGCTTAAAGAACCTAATTCAACTTTAGCAACATCTTTAAGTCTTAGCATCTGTCCATTTCCAACAGATTTGATTACAATATCTTCAAATTCTTGAGCGCTTGTTAGACGTCCTTTGTATTTAATTACATATTGAAACGCCTGATTTCCATTCTCACCAAATTTACCTGGTGCCGCTTCGATATTTTGTTCTGCCAAAGCTGCCGAAATATCGCTTGGAATCAGTTTATATTGCTGCATTACATCTGGTTTTAGCCAGATTCTCATTGAGTAATCTTTTGCACCAAAAACGGTAACGTCTCCTACTCCAACTACACGCTGAATTTGTGGTACTAAGTTGATTTTAGCATAATTCTGTAAAAACGTCTGATCGTAAGCTTTATCATCACTATATAAAGAGAAAATCAACAAGTTACTACTCTGGCTTTTCGTAACGGTTACACCCGCCTGAGTTACCTCAACAGGCAATAAACTTGTTGCTCTAGAAACCCTATTTTGAACGTTTACGGCTGCTAAATCGGGATTGGTTCCTACTTTAAAGAAAATTTTAATCGAAGCATTTCCGTCATTTGTTGCTGTAGATGTCATATAAGTCATGTTTTCTACACCATTGATTTGTTCTTCTAACGGAATTACAATACTTTTCAAAACTACATCGGCGTTAGCTCCTGTATAACTTGCTGCCACGTTTACTGTTGGTGGCGCAATATCTGGGTATTGCGAAATCGGTAACTCAATTAGGCCTAAAACACCTAAAATAACGATAATAACAGATATTACCGTTGAGAGTACGGGTCTTTGTATAAATTTTTTAAACATTTCTATTATTTTAAATCGGCGTATACTGTTTCTGGGCTTTGTTTTTGAGCTTTAATTTCAGTTCCTTCTTTAAGAGAAGCCACTCCTTCTAAAACTATTTCGTCGCCAGCATTCAAACCGCTTGTTACCACATAGTAGTTTCCTGCTGTATTTTCAAGTACTGAAATATTAGCATTTCTAGTTTTTCCATCTTTTCCTAAAACTACTGCAAACATTTTATCTTGAAGTTCGAATGTTGCGCTTTGAGGAATAATAATTCCGTCTTTTACTTCTTTTGGAATTCGAACTGTAGTACTGCTTCCGCTTCTGATAATCCCTTTTGGATTTGGGAAACGCGCTCTAACATTTACTGTCCCTGTTTCTGTATTGATTAATCCGTTTACCGTTTCAATATGTCCTTTTTGATCATAAGCAGAACCGTCTGAAAGCACTAAAGAAACCGCAGGCATATTTTTAAGTTTTTGGTTTAATGAAGCTCCAGCATCTTTAGTAAAATTCAATAACGATTTTTCATTCATTGCGAAATAAGCATATACATTGCCAATACTTGAAACTGTCGTTAAAGGCTCTGTTGTATTAGAGCTTACCAAACTTCCTAAACGAAACGGAATTGACCCCACAACCCCATTAACTGGACTTGTAACTGTAGTATATCCTAAATTAACTTTAGCATTTACCAAAGCTGCATTTGCTTGTGCTAAAGATGCCATTGCTGACTCATAAGTATATTGTGCAGATTCTAAATCATATTTACTAATGATTCCTTTTTCAACCAAAGGCTTTACTTTATTTACAGCCAATTTTGCTGAACTTACATCTGCTTGAGCGCTTTTAATACTTGCAGTTGCTGTACGAACTTGCTGCTCATATTCTGGAGCACTAATTTTAAATAAAGGCTGACCTGCTTTTACAACAGCTCCTTCATCTACAAAAATTTTATCGATATAACCTTCTACTCTTGGTCGAATTTCTATGTTTTGCTGACCTTGAATGCTTGCTGGAAAATCGCTATTTAATGTAGCCGATTCTTGCTGCAATGTTACAGTCTTATACTCTTTTATTTGTGGTGCGCCACCAGCCTGAGCCGATTTATCATTTTTACCGCAAGACGCGATAATAAGTGATGCTGCTAGAATACCTAAAAATGATTGCTTCTTCATTGTGAAAAATGTGTGATTTATCTATTATATGACAACAAAAGAAATAAAATATAACACGCAAAAATTTTCAAATAGACGAAGAGTGAATGACAATCGACAAAGGTTAATTAAAAACCGATGGTTTTTTCAGAATATTAAACAAGCGTTTAATATTTTATCCCGTCGGTTGTAAAAGGCTTTTTAGAGGCTCTAAATCCATGTTGAGCGATTGCTTAAAATTTCTATATAAATAAAATGTAATATTGCCTTAAAATCATAAATTATAATGTCACCAACCTTTTTCAGACCCTATTTATTTACTGGATTACATATTCTGGGATGGCTTTTATTGGGGTATCTTATGCTGTTTTATATTCCATTAACTTGGAATGTAGCCCTTCCATCGGCATTTTGGCTTTGGCAAAGTATTGTACTATTTTTATTGATTGTTGTTTTTTATTCTACAGCAAAAATTGTAGTTCCAAGAACAATCATTAATGACAATACTTCATTGTATTTGCTTTGGGCATTTTTGGCCATTTTCACACTACAGTTAGTTGCTTATTTTTATACTTCACAGACAGATCTTCATAATCAGATTAGCAAGGCAATTGGTTTTAAAAAATATAAAAATCCATACTTTGACAATTACGTTTTTACCTTAACATTATTGGTTTTAGGAATAAGTACAAGTTGGGCGATGCTACAACATTGGCAGAAAGCGGCACAGCACAAACAAAAATTAGAGCAAGACAAAACAATGGCCGAATTGGCTATGCTCAAAGCGCAGATTAATCCGCATTTTTTCTTTAATTCGCTTAATAGCATTTACTCCCTTACTTACACAGATATTGAAGATTCTCGAAATGCACTTCATACGCTAAGCCGAATGATGCGTTACTTGCTTTACAGCACCGAAGAAAAAACAACATTGCTCAAAGAAGCCGAATTTATGAGAGATTTTATTGCATTAATGAAACTTCGTGCCAATAGCAAACTAACGATTACAACAGACATTCCCGAAAAAATACAAGATTATCCAATTGTTCCAATGTTATTATTACCTTTAGTAGAAAATGCTTTTAAACACGGTGTTCATGCAACTGATAAAAGCGAAATTCATATTAAACTGATACAAAACGGAAGCAATCTTGAATTTGAAGTAGAAAATACTTTCTTTGAAAAAACGGCTGTTTCGGATGTTGGAGGAATTGGTTTAACTAATACAAAAAGAAGGTTACAGCTAATATATCCAAATCATCATTTTATCACTTTTGGAGTTACCGATTACGGAACATATAAAATTAAATTGAAAATAAATTTAGAGCAATGACAGTACTAAAATGCATAGCGGTAGATGATGAACCATTAGCTTTAAAATTGGTAGAAACGTTTATAGAACAAACACCATTTTTAGAATTAACTGCGACCTGCGATAATGCTGTAGAAGCAATGGCAATCATTCGTGAAACAAAACCTGACGTTGTTTTCTTAGACATCAATATGCCTAATTTAACCGGAATGGAACTTGCAAGACTAATTCAAGACCAATCTGGACCTCTGCCTAAAATTATTTTTACAACTGCTTATAATCATTATGCAATCGAAGGTTACCGTGTTAATGCGGTAGATTATCTCTTAAAACCCTTTAGCTACGAAGAATTTTTACGTGCCTCAAGTAAAGTTTTGCAACTGTATGAAGAAGCAAACAATCAATTTCAGACCATTACTGCAGATGACGAGTTTATCTTTTTAAAAGTAGAATATCAATGGGTTAGGATTTCGCTAAAAGATATTTGTTACATAGAAAGTCTGAAAGATTATGTAAAAGTACATTTAGAAGATTCTCAAAAAGCGCTATTGTCATTAATTTCATTAAAAGCTTTAGAAGAAAAACTACCTGCATCAAAATTCATGCGTGTGCATCGTTCTTTCATTGTTTCTCTTGACAAAATTAGCGCCATCAGTAAGAACTCCATTTTTATTGATAAAATCGAAATTACAGTTGGCGAACAATACAAAGAAGCCTTTAAAATCGTAGTCGATAAATGGCTCAAATAAATTTAGAATTACAAAAATCATGGAAAAAAGATCAAACAAATATTATCTGACATTAAGTCTTAAACAATACGCAAACGGCGAAACTGAACCTGCGAAAGAATTAGGAATTGAATTTGACAATCACGACGAGATTTTCGGAATCATTGATAGAATTAAAGACAAAAATATTTTTGCAAATGAATCTGAAGCAATTCAATTTGCTTTAGGATTAAAATTATTCAGCGAAATCAAATTAAAAAACAGAAAAAATCCACTTTTTGATGAACTAAATGAAGTTTTTCCTGTTTTTATGAAGAAACTTAAAAGTTTATAAAAACTCCTTTAAAATCAGGCGTTCAATGCCGTATTTACTTTTTATTTCAATATTAAATTTACTTTAAAAAAGACTTTATCTAATTTTTACTGGCAATATTTTGTAACAATTTTCCGTTAAAATTAAGCATGTCCCACTAAATGCTTTCCAAAAGAAGTTTAATTTCTTTTTTGAAATTGAATTATTTTTCATAGAAAATGGCATAAGCATTTAGGCAATCTTAATTGAAAATAAAAGAGAATTTTGTTTGAAGCTGACCATTTCATTTTTATGAATCTCTAGAATATAATCTTCACTTTCGATTTGTTCGATAATGCAAAAATTATTTTTTAACCATTAAAAATGAAAGCATTATGATAATTCAAAAAAGTATATTTCTTCTTGCTGGTTTGCTCGTCTTAGGCAGCTGTTCCAACAATGACAATGATGACAGCGCCAATACTGGACCAACTGGGCCACCAGTAGAAACTGGCACTGCAAACACGACCTATCAGCCAGCATTTGCTGGACAAACACGCGCTGGAAGCATTCAAACTACCACAGAAATTGAATCTAAAGTTATCACCAACGGCTTAAGCGCTCCTTGGGGAGTTGCCTATCTTCCAGACGGACGTCTTTTAGTGACTGAAAAAGCAGGTAAAATAAAAATTGTTACTCAAGCAGGAGTTATTGGAAATGCCTTAACGGGCGTTCCTGCCGTTAATCCAGCAGATCAAGGAGGTTTATTAGGTATTTGCCTCGATCCTTCATATG
This sequence comes from Flavobacterium notoginsengisoli, assembly GCF_014207905.1. Classification (GTDB taxonomy): domain Bacteria; phylum Bacteroidota; class Bacteroidia; order Flavobacteriales; family Flavobacteriaceae; genus Flavobacterium; species Flavobacterium notoginsengisoli_A. Next base: position 241,169 of record NZ_JACHLB010000003.1, read on the forward strand.
CGACAAACAGAATGATTTATTGGGCTTTTTCTGAAGCTGTGGCGGGAGGAAATATTACCGCTGTAGCGAAAGGCAGAATATCTGATAACGAAACCGCTATTGAAAATGTAACTGTAATTTATCGATCGAATACTCCAAATGCGAGTACACTGCATTACGGAGGACGTGTTCTATTTGATAAAACGGGAAATCTATTTGTTAGTATTGGTGAACGATCTGTATTACAAACTCGTCCGTTGGCACAAGCTGTAAACAGCAGTTTAGGAAAAGTGGTTCGAATTACAACTAGCGGACAAGCAGCAGCAGGAAACCCTACTTTTACGGGAACTGGAGCTCTATCAGAACTTTATTCTATTGGACATAGAAATCCACAAGGATTGGCACTTCACCCAACAAGTGGCGAATTATGGCAAAGCGAACACGGCCCAAGAGGTGGTGACGAAATTAACCGAATTACACCCGGAGCCAATTATGGCTGGCCAACCATTACATACGGAATTGAATACAGTGGCACTAAAATTGGAGATGGAATAACAAAAAAAGAAGGAATGGAACAGCCAGTTTATTATTGGGATCCTGTTGTTTCGCCAAGTGGAATGACTTTTTACGCAGGCAAACGTGTTCCAGAATGGCAAAACAATTTATTTATAGGCGCTTTAAGCGGACAGCATATTGTTCGTTTGGCATTTAAAGACAATAAAGTGTCTGGAGAAGAAAGATTATTAGCAGGAGAAGGACAAAGATTTAGAGATATTACACAAGGAAAAGATGAAGCATTATACGCCGTTACCGATCAAGGAAGACTTTACAAAATTGATAAAAAATAGAAAGTAATCTTGTTCACTATACTTGCCAAAAAACGCCCCATGAAAATGGGGCGTTTCGTATTTTATTTTTTTTGTTTCAGGTTTCACGTTTCAGGTTAGACGTTAAGTGAACAACTTGAAACTTGAAACTTGAAACCTGAAACAAAAAAACTAAGCCTTAGCTTTTCTTTTTACAGTACATCCAATTTCTTTGGTCTGTGTAATTGCCGGTTTTTGACCGCTTTTTAAAGAAGCGATGACATCTTCAGCATATTTTATTTTTTCAGGTTTGCTTCCTTCTGGATCATTATCAATTGCTCCAACATATTCTACAACATTTCCTTTTGAAGTTTTAGAAATAATGAAAACATGCGGTGTACGTTTTGCTCCATATTCATCTGTAATTTTTTGTCCTGGATCGAATAAATATGGGAAAGGATATTTTTTCTCTTTTGCTAAATCCTGCATTTTTGCAAAAGTATCTGCTGTAGAAGCTTCTGGATCATTTGGATTAATTGCTATTACAGGATATCCTTGCGGTTTGAACTTTTTATCTAAATCAATAATTCTTTGTTCATAACCTATTGCATACGGACAAGTATTACAAGTAAAAACAACAATATACCCTTTTGCATCTTTAAAAGTTCCGAAAGAAACTTCTTTGTTGTCTACATTTTTCAGTTTAAAATCTGGTGCTTTGTCACCCGCCTTAAGTGTTACAGCATTTTGTGCCTGTGCAAGAAAAGCTGAAAATGCTAATGCTAATAATAAGATTATTTTCTTCATGATAATTTATAATTTTTTATATTCAGTTAATAATTGTTCATAGGTAAATTCACTTTCTACAAATTTTCGTTTATCGCCTTTAATGAAAAGTGTTGCTGGAATACTTCCCGACCAAGACGGATCAATTCTGTCAATAAATTGCTGTGGATCGCTTTCGTTTAAAAGAAAAACTTCATTCTTTAAATTCTTTTTCTTTACGAAAGGAATTACATTCGACTCTAATTTCGATTTAAAATCAAGACTCACCAGTAAAACTGCCAATTTCTCTGATTTATGTTCTGCTTTTAATTTTTCAAAATGCGGTAATTCTTTTATACATGGCGCACACCATGTTGCCCAAAAATTAACTACATATGTACTGTCTTTTCCGTTTTTAATTCTTTCGTTGAGCTGATTGATATTTAAAAGCTTTACATTCTGACTGTAAGCAGAAACTGAAACAATACTAAACAGGAATATATGAAAGAAATACTTGATTTTCATGAGATACAATGCTTTAGAATTAATTAAGCCTTACAAATATAAAATAATGAAATCTTACTTTTTGTTAATGAAAGTTTAATGGTTTTTTGAAGGTTCTAAGAGACTAAGATTCTAAGTTACTAAGATTAATTTATAGCTTGGTTCTTTTTCCCATATAGTAACTATACTCTTTATCAAACGCATATCCTCTTTCATCAATAACTTTAAAATGAAAATCATCGAGACTTTTACTCTTTATAATTTTTACTTCATTACTAATTGTTCTTATGAAATAGGCATATTTATCATCTTTGGCATAGAAAGCATTATCGCATTCCAAATAATAAGTTCCGTCTAAACAGCCTTCTAAAATTTTAAAACTCTGCACATTTGCTTCAGGAATTATCTTTCCTTTAAAAAAAACATGATTTTTATCCATCGCCAGGTTTTGAATCAAATCTGGATACGGAATCGTAAAGGATTCTAAATCTACGTTTTCAATCAAAATTACATCGCCAAAAAACAATTGATCTTCAACTTGAATATGATAATCATTGAGGTGTTTTGCTTTACTCAAATCAAATGGCATTTTATCATTATGACGATAATATTTTCCGTTTGAAAAAGTATATCCTTTCTTAATATCGATTACTTTAAAATCATCTGGTTTAGCATCTTCTAAAATACAAAAACTAGTAAAAGCACTTTCTAAATAAATATGATTTTTATCTTCAAAATAAATTGTCGAAGCAAAACCATCATTATCAAATTCAGCATTTGTTGCTTTGATTTTGAATGTTTCGAAATCTATAATCTTATAAAACTTTTTATAAACTTCACTATCATAACGAAGGATAAATTTGTTGTCTATGATTTTATAACCGTGTCCTAAATCTTCAATCATTTTTTTTCTTTTTTAAGATTGTCCCCAATGAAATTCACAGTTATCAAAATTCAAATTCTTTAAATCATTTTTATCGATTAAAACACTAAAGACACCTTCATCGTTAAATCCGTTTTCTCCTATTTGCAAAAGCACTACTTTGTCAGAATTTACTATATCTAATATCTCTTGCTCCTGCGCTTGGCAATGTGTAAAAATTCCAAAGATTTTAGAGGTTTCGCTTCCTTCAAAATAATCCCATAAAACTCCGTCTTCATTTGCATCTTCTTCTTCATATTCGTCTTCTGGCTGACGATAACGACTAGACAGTTTTTCAGTTGCAGGAAATGCCGATTTTATCAGAACTCCTTCAAAGAAGTTATCTTCATGCTCTTTTACTACTCTTTCTAATTCACTTTTCTCAATATCTCTGTAAACCACCAAACCTTTGTCTTCCATAATATCCGCAAAGAAAAACAACTGTCCTGTTTTTGGTAAAAGTCCCGATTTATCATGCGGTACAATTTGTTCCAGATCTAACTGAGCCGCAAATCGTAAATCTTCTGGATATTCAAAATCTTTAGGAAGATCTGCAATTGGTCCGCCATAACGTGAATGTCCAATCGGAATATCTAAAGTTCCTACTTTTACCAACAAACCATCTTCTAAAAGTATTTCGGGCATTTTCAAGCTATCTCCATAATAATGTTTCGTTGCTGGACGTAATTCAATAATGTCAAAAATTTCGTTTTTCATCTTATTCAAAAATTATAGTATTGATTTTGGCTTTTAAATTATTAACTGTGAAAATAAGCAATTACTTGTAAGATTGCAATTACTTTATTATTCAAAACGTAGTTATTGAGAAAAAATGATATTAAGTTAAAATTGCCTAGTCATCTTTTTTTGACTAATTGACTTGCGATGAAATACGGCAGAACTTTACAAAAAAATAAAAAAATCCGAGAGTACATTTTAAAATCAATTTATGCAAATACTGTCGATACTATTAATCTTGGTTTGCAGTTATGGCTGTCAATCGCAAACAAATTCAAAAATGAGTGAAGAAAAAACAAATCCGTTATTATGTGATCCTGTTAATGGAACTTGCGAAATGCCTTTGGGCGAAAAATCAAATGAAACCGCTACTATTTCAACAGAAAACAAACCAATAAAAATTGTCTATTATACAGATCCTATTTGTTCTTCTTGCTGGGGAATTGAACCTCAACTTCGAAAATTAAAACTGGAATACGGAGATTATTTTGAAATTGATTATCGAATGGGAGGTTTACTTCCAGATTGGAGTTATAACAGCGGCGGAATCAGCAAACCTTCAGATGTTGCACATCATTGGGATGAAGCCAGTTTGTATTACGAAATGCCAATTGACGGAGATGTTTGGTTGGAAGATCCTTTAGATTCTTCGTATCCTTCTTGTATAGCTATGAAAGCGGCACAAATTCAGAGCAAAGAAAAAGCCGTGAAATTTATGCGAATCCTTCGTGAGAAATTATATCTAGAAAAGAAAAATGTAGCCAAATGGGAAAACATTTCTGAAGTAGCAAAACTGGCTAATCTTGATCTAGAAAAACTAAAAAAAGATTATGACGGCGATGCAAAAAAACTTTTTGAAGACGATTTAAAACTTGGCAAAACATTAGGAGTTAGAGGATTTCCAACTTTATTTTTTGCCGATGGAAATAATAATCAATTGACTGTTTATGGTTCGAAACCTTACTCTTCTTATAAAAATGCTTTATTGGCTTTACATCCTGAAGCTAGAAAAGAAAAATTCGTTTCAAAAAATACCTTATCGATTTTCGAGGTTTACCCTACTTTAGCTCCAAAAGAATATGCGATTATTTTAGATATTTCTGTTAAGGATGCTACAATTATTCTGGAAGAATTATACAGTAAAGGAAAATTAAATAAGAAAAACATAAAGAATGGTTCTCTATATTCTGTAAAATAACATTCTGTTAATTTCATCCCGTAGGAGCGTTTGATCGATTATAATTCAAATGACATCAGACGTCCCTACGGGACGAAACATAAATTGTTAATATTTTTTTTTCTACCGATCAAATGTTCCTAGCGGAACATCGTGGCGTAAAAATGCGTTTTTAAATTTTCTTAATCACAAATGAAATCTACCGATGAAATGTTCCTAGCGGAACATCATTGCGGAAAAAAAATGTGTTTTATTTTTTTTCAATCACAAATAAAATGTTCCATCGGAACATATGGTCGGTAGAAATCAATGATTTCGATTTTTTGTTTCGTCCCATAGGGACGTTTGAATTTTGTAATTAAAAAACATTTTACATTAATCAAACGTTCCTACGGAACGCAAAAAATGAATCATTGTTGAATTTCTACCAACGAAATGTCCCGATGGGACAATCTTTAGATGATTAAAAAAATGTTCCAATAGGAACATTTCGTCGGTAGAAAAAAATTATACGTATCTTAATTTCGTCCCGTAGGGACGTTTGATATTACAAAGTTGGTTCTTTAAAAATATATTTCGTATCGTATTCTATTTCAAATGCTTTCAAATGCTTTTGATATTCATCTAAAAATGTTTCTTTTTTATGATGCTCTACCTGATTTTCTATATATCGAATTACATTAGGAACATGACTTCTCGAATATGAAAATGCTCCGTAACCTTCTTGCCAAGCAAAATTGGAAGCTAATTTTTGGTCTTTAATCCATTTTGTAGTTTCTGTTTTTAAATTTTGCATGAGCGACGAAATAGATTGAGTTGGTCTCATACCGATAAATATGTGTATATGATCAGGCATACTATTTATGCACAACATTTTATGCTGATTAGATTGTATTATTCCTGTTATATATTGATGCAATCTATCTTTCCATTCTGATGCAATTAATGCTTTTCTATATTTTACTGCGAAAACAAATTGTATATGTAATTGTGTGTATGTATTTGCCATAAATTCTAACGATGAGATACTCCTAGCGGAACATTTCTTTTGTAATTGATGTAAATCTCAATAGAAATCAACAACAAATACCACCTCTATAAGGCAACAAAATAACACAATAAGACAAAGTCTCAAAAATGTTCCGCTAGGAACATCTCATCGGTAGCCCCAAAATAATTGGCGTTTTTAGTTTCGCTCCGTAGGAACGACTGAAACAAATAAAATTGGATTTTAAATTTTCATCATTTATAAAAATGCAATAAGACGTTAAAATTATAACCAACTGAAAATTATAGAAATACCAAATATTTTTCTGTAATATATTTTGACAAATGCTGAATTAAATTTGTAAAACAGGCATTTTTCAAATCAAAATAAACATTAAAAAAAGGAAATTATGAAAAATCTAAATAACGAAAATTATGGTCAATTCGACCCTGATTACATAGACCAAAATACTCCGATAGATTATCAGGCAGATTCTTTTTATGATGAACAAAATTTATTTCAAAATATAAATGAAGATAATTACGGAGATCAAGATCCTGATATTATAGATCAAAATACTTCTGTTGGCAATGAAAATGCGATTTATGAAGAAGATTATGGTCAATATCAGTATCAAGAGGAATTTATTGATGATGGAAAAAGCGTTTCAAACGACTCTTATACAAATGAAAGTTTAAGAGCTGAAAACATTCCAAATCAAGAAAGAATTATTAATGAAGATGGTCGAATTACAAATGATAGTGAAATCAATCATTATAATAATAACGATAATACTGATCCATCCGATTTAGATCTTGAAAATGACATTGAAAAAGACAGTGATTTTGATAAAGATGAGGAGCTTAACGATTTTGATGCCGAGCATTATCCAGAAAATCATCCTAGAGAATAATCTAAACTCTCTTTAATGACTATGGAAATTGTAACACAAATCATCTGGCTTTTTGTGCTGGCAATTCCAATTGCTTGTGTCAGTTGGACTGTAACGCATGAAGAGATTTTTAGAGAACCGCATGAATGGTGTGTCAGACATTCTAAAAATGACCGATTTATACTGTCACGAAAGTTCTTTTATCTTTTTACCTGCGAATACTGTTTTAGTCATTATGTCACAATTGCTTTTTTGATACTCTGTGATTATAAACTTTTGTTAAATGATTGGAGAGGCTATATTTTGGCAGGGTTTTCTCTGGTTTTTATGGCAAATGTATACATGAGTCTTTTTGCTTTATTACGTCAGGCAATTAAAAAAGAAAAAGTAGAAATAGAAAAAATTGAGAGCGAAACTGAAAATGAAATCAGTAAAAATTGAAATATTATATAACTAAATAAATTAACTATCATGGAGAATTTAAATTTCATAGATCCATTGTTACACGGAATTACACCTCAAAACAAATCAATCAATCTTTCAGTAAAACAAATGGTGTTTGCAGGAGTTGGTGCTTTAGTTGCATCGGCTGTATTGAAAAAAACTGGACACTCAAAAGCTAGCGCAGTTGTAGGAAGTATTGCTTTACCAATTTTAGCTTCTGCATGCTATAAAAAATACAGTCAGGTTAGTAAAGAAAAAATCGATGCTAAATCTAGTAGCGGGATTGAATACAACCATTAAAAAATGCAAACCTATCTCATAAAAAAAGAGCACTTTTTACAGTGCTCTTTTTTTATGTTTTTTAGAAATTTATTTATGAAATATTTCCTTCTACCCAATTCAAAGCTTTATTGAAATCTACTTTTTTGTAACCGCGAAATTCACCTGGAACGATAAAACTAAACCCGTTTGTAAACGAAATAATTTCATCTGTGTCTGTAATAATTGCAGCTCTATTCCATTTTCCTAAATGTTTTAACCCTAAAAGAGCATCTTGAAGCCAAGCTCCAGCGGTAAAATTTTTAATATCGGTATCTAAAACCAATAAAAAATTGATTTCGTTTGTTTGCTTTACTAAATGTTCAACAGCTGGAACAACTGCGGTTAAAAAATCTTCTTTTGTCACTTCTGCTAATGCTCTAAAAGCAACTATATTATCTGTAGTATCTATTTGATGTATCATGATGATTAACTTTTGAGTTAATGAATTTTGCTTTCCTTTTAAAAGGTTGATTATTTACTCAAAAATACTCATTATCAACAATATATAAATTACATTTAACTATTCGTTTATTATATTATTATGAGTAGGCTAGATTTTTTTAGTAGTTTTTTAACGCAAAGGGCGCTAAGAATTTACGCAAAGGACACAGAGTTTTTTTTATCTGAAAGCTATGTTCATAAATGAAAAGCTTTGCGAACTTTCTTTTATTTATAAAATCTAGCTTAAAAATTGACCTTAGCGAACTTTGCGTAAATCCTTTGCGCCCTTTGCGTTAAAAAAAATCACTTCAAACTCTTAACCTCACCATTCTTCAAATCAACCGTAAAATGATCTGCAGGAACTTCATGCATAAATTTATTGAAAATAGAGAAAAACAGTTTCATTCGTTTTTGCAAAGGTTTTGAAACTTCATCTTTAGAATCCAAAAGTAACTTTGACAAAACTTTATAAGCTGCCACTCGTTTTTCTGAAACATCGGCAAAAGCCAATTCATCTGCACTTCTAAAACGATAAAAATCAATTAAAAGATCATTTCCATTCCAATTAAAATCTTCCTTTTTAAGCTTATTTTTAATTAGAATCTGTTCTGATTTCATTTCTGCTTCTTTCCATTCTTTTTGAAATTGTTCTTTATTTTTCAAAATAAAATCAAAATCTTTATCAGAATTTATATTCGACAAAACCAATAAATCTTCAGCCGAAACATTCAATATAAAATCTTTAAAAGTAACTGGCCAATCGTCTTTTAGAAAACGAAGACGCACCAATTCTTTCAAATGGAAATCGGTAAAATCGTGATAATTTTTAGTCTTCAAAATATCTATATTCCAAATATCTTTATCGCTCTGACTTTCTAAAAATCGGTATTCCATTTTATATAAATCAAACAATTCATCATATCTCGGAACATCATCAATTGCAATAGTTTGAATATCTACAACATTGTTTTTCTTCAATGTCAATAATTTATAAGCTGGAATATAGGCCGCGAGAGATGGTGTTTGAATATTAACTAAAGTATTTCCTTTTGGAGAAGTTCTCACTCCTGTATCGTTAATATGCATATGACCTCCAAAATGAATCTTCAATCCAGCATCGGCAAAAACCTGCGCCACTTCTTCAACAGGAACTCTATTTAACTGCCATTTATTTGCCCCAAGCAATTCTTTTATTTCCGCAGAAGCATCATCATTAAAGTCAATCATTGGGAAGTGGCTAAAAGCAACTAATGTTTTTCCTTGCTTTTTGGCCTGAGCCGAAATATCCTCAACCCATTTAATCAAATGTTTTTTGTTCGAAAGCACATTATTGTAACCCGTACTTGCCTCCGAATAACTTTTAGAATCTTTTGGATCACTCACTGTTTTCTTCGGAATATAAACGTTTCCGTCAATTGCCATTAACCAAAGTCCGTCTATAGGTTCTACGACATAACTAACGTCTGGAACTTCATAACCAGGCGCAACTTCATAAACGCGATTAGTCAATTTTGCACTTTCTAAAGCTTTGTCAAACGAATAATTTTCACTCGAATAATTAGAAAAAGGAGTTGCCCAAAATTTGTTTTTCTTGTTCGGATGAAATCCAAAATTCTTGAGCTGATCTGTAATTCCTAAATAACCCATTTTAGCAATATCGGCTGTTATGACAACAGGCTGTTCAATTTGTAGATTGGGCTTATAAATACCGTCTTTGCTATAAATGGGCTGACTTTTACCATCTTTTCCTAAGAAATCTTCTTTACCAGATTCTTGTGCAAAAGGTCCGACTGGATCATGGTTTCCTGTGGTAATAAAAAATTCTATTCCGTATTTTTGAGTGTATTGTTCTAAAATTTTTGCTAATCCGCGAACGTGTATGGGCTGTCCGTCGTCTGTATAATCTCCTGGAAGTGCTACATATTTGATTTTTCGCTTGGCGATATCTTCTAAAGCTGCCAGAAAAGCAAAATAGTTTTCGTTGAAAATTCGTGTTGAATGCAACTGTGACGACATCGTTCGTACTAAAGCATATTGTCCTGTTTTCGGATTCAGAACACCTTTATAATCTGAGTCTGAAAATCCTCCGAATAAATCTTGTAAATGAACATCGGATAAAAATGCGATTTGCGTTCCGTTTAAATCTTTTGTTTTTTGTGCAGAAAGAACACCATTAAAAAGAATAAAAAATGATGCTATAAAAAATGATGTAATTTTTAATTTCATAGGTTTTAACTTTAATAAATTGGGGACACTTATTAGAAGTTTTGGAACTTTTAATTGACCGCAATTTTATTACTTTAAAGCTAAACTGAGTTTATGATAGTGTTATGGAATGATAATTTTTAGGAGATTTCTAATAATTAATAACAATTTTTAAGTTATAAAATCTAAAGTCTGAGCATAACACTTAATTCTTCATAAGAGTTAAAAAGAATTGCACCTTCTTTCTTTAAATCTTCATTATTATAGCCATTAGCAAAACCATAAACTTTAAAACCGCCTTTTAATCCCGCCCTAACTCCTGCAACACTATCTTCGACAACAATGCAATCTTCAATATTAAAGCCCATTTCTTTGGCCGCATGCAAAAAGATTTCGGGATCTGGTTTCCAACTTTTAATTACATAAGAACTAAAAATTTTTCCTTCAAATCGATCTAGTAAACCAGCCGTTTCAAGATTCAATCTGATTTTATCAACAGGTCCGCTTGAGGCTGTACAATATGGTATTTTAAGATTATCTAAAAAATCAAAAATTCCGGGCATTGGTTTTGTTTCCTTTAAGAAAGCCTGAAAACTTCTATTTCTATATTGGTCTTCAAAATCTTCTGGCAGATTTTTTCCAATTGCTTTCTCAATCTGCAAAAAACAGTTTTTCAAACTTACTCCATTAAAATAGTGATAGGCTTCTTCGAGTTCCATTTTTAAACCGTGTTCTTGTGCCATTTCTAGTAATATTCCGTTACCGATTTTTTCTGTATCGACTAAAACTCCGTCACAATCGAAAATAATACATTTCACCATTTTTCTGATTTTCATTTAATTATAAATAACTCTTTTAATAAAAGACCTGAAATGAAATTTACAAAAAAATAATCGATTCAAAAATCTAAACTTTACATTTTGATTTTCAACATTCTGTACAGAATTACCCCTATTCTGTATTTTTAATTCCTTTTTGATTTGTACTTTTATAAAATACTATTTAACCCATTTCATTAAAAAAATAAACCCTTCATTTTGAAAAAACATCTTTTATTTATAACCATTTTGGCAGGCAATTTTGTTGCCATTTCGCAAAATAAAGTCATCACTGTTTCTAATAATCTACCAGTTGACAGAGAATTTGAAACTATAGAATTGACCAAAAAATCGCTTGGTTTAAATGCAAATTCTAAACTGGAAAATTATGCTATAAAAGAAATTGGCAGTACTACTTTTTTAGAAACTCAAACGGTAGATAACGATGGTGATGGCACAGCCGATTTATTATTGTTTCAACCTAAAATAAAAGCTTCATCCAAGCAAGATTTTGAGATTTTTGTTGGAACAAATCCTTCAGCATCAAAAGTTATTAATTGCTATTCTCGTTTTGTTCCAGAACGTACCGATGATTATGCTTGGGAAAATAATAAAGTTGCTTTTAGAACTTATGGACCAGTAGCGCAAAAAATGGTCGAAGACAAAATTGCTGGCGGAACATTAACAAGCGGAATTGATGCTTGGCTAAAAAGAGTCGATTATCCGATTATTAATAAATGGTACGAAAAAGCAACAAACGGAACTGGAACTTATCATAAAGATACTGGAGAAGGTTTAGATAATTTTCATGTAGGAGACAGTCGCGGCGTGGGTGGAATTGCCGTAAATGTTGACGGAAAATATTATTTTTCTAAGAATTTTACCAGCTGGAAAACTATTACAACAGGACCAATTCGAACAAGTTTTATTTTGACTTATGCCGATTGGGATGCAAAAGGCAATAAAATAACCGAATCAAAATTGATTAGTTTGGATTATGGAAGTCAGCTTTCTCGTTTTGAAATCAATATTACTGGGACAAAAACTATTGCTGCAGGTTTGACGCTTCATGATAAAAAAGGCACTATCGGAACTAACGTAAAAGAAGGCTGGCTAAGCTATTGGGAACCAATCGACGATTCTGAAATCGGAACAGGTTTAGTCGCTCCAAAAAATACTTTGCTAAGTTTTGATAATCACGTAACAGAAGAAAAAGATTTGAGTAATCTTTATGGAAATATTTCAGTAAAAAACAACAAAGCAATTTATTACGTTGGTTTTGGATGGAAAAAAGGAAGTCCATTTCAGACTAAACAAGAATGGGAAAAGTATTTAAGTTCTTTTGCTGAGAAAATTAATAATCCGTTAGTTGTGAAGGTTAAGAAATAAGTTTTTTTTGCCACGAAGGCGCTAAGACACAAAGTTTTTTAACATAGCCCGTGGTTTCAACCACGGGTTATGTTTGAAGTGTGTTTTGTCATTTCGACTGAAAGGAGAAACTAGACTTTATTTCACAGGAAAATAATTCTCTTTCAAAATAATCTCTAACGGAATATAATGCGTCTTTTCTGTTTCTTCTTGAAGAACCAGTTTTTTATATAAATAATTGATTCCCAAATAACCTTGCTCTTCGGGTCTTTGGTTAATTAAAAAATCTATAACGCCTTTATTTAAGTATTCTATATTTTCTTTCAGCAAATCAAAACCAATAATTCGAACACCTTTAATATTATTTTTTTCTAAAAAATCTGCCACAATATAAGCTCTAGAATTTGGTACAAAAACACTATTTACGCCCAAAAACATTTCCATACTTAATTGATCTATTCCAGAATCTTTCAGCGTAACTTCTGAAAATTTAAAATTGGTCAATTCGTCATGATCTTTGAAATACGAATAAAATCCTTTGATACGTTGCAGGTAAACAGAAGTACTTTCAATTTCGCGAGTAATTTTAAAAATCAAAACATGTCTTTCATTTTTGACAGCAAAACTGATTAATCTTCCTGCCAAATAACCGCTTTGAAAAGCATTTTGTCCAACGTAAGCATGTTCATTTTCCTCAGAAATATTAGAATCGATCATGACAATTGGAATGTTCTTCTTTTTATATTCGTCTAAAAACTGAACAGATTCTTCATAAAAAATTGGTGCAAACAACAATCCATCACATTCAAACTGCATTATTTTTTTAGCAGATTCTTTAAAAGAAGACAGATTATAATCATAAAAAAAATAATCTAAAACAATTCCGAATTTACTGAATTCTAAAGCTGCTTTTTCAATTCCGTCAATCTGGCTTTTCCAATATTCTAAGGTTTCGGATTTTGGAAGGAAAATAGCAAAATGAAATTTCTTGTTTAATGCCAGATTGCTTGCCAGTATATTTCGCTTATAACCAAACTCTTCAATAATCGCATTGACTTTGTCAACCGTTTCTTGAGCCACTTGTCCACGCTTGTGTATAATTCGATCCACAGTTCCTGGCGAAATATTAGCTAATTCGGCAATTTTCTTAATCGTTATGATATTGATTCTTTTTAAGTTAAAAAAATAAAAGCAGTGCGGTAAAATTAATTTATTTTAATAAAAATAAGTTGTTTTACAGTACAATTTACATACATTTGTAAAAATACCGTGTACGCACACGCAAATATACACATAACATTAAAAAACCAAAATAATAGCGAGCGAAAATGATACTAGATTCATTACAAAATGCAGCAAAATACTACGGACTGCATCCTAATTTCAAAAAAGCATTTGATTATATAAACGAAAATAACATTGAAAATCTTGAAGAAGGTGCTTTTGAAATCGGTGAAGGTTTAAAATTGATTGTAATTGTCGGACAAGGAAATACGAAAGAAGAAGCCGTTAAAGGATTTGAATGCCATGACAAAAATATCGACATTCAGATTTCTATTAAAGGCCCAGAAACTTTTGCATGGAAACCTAGAGAGAAATGTGTGAATCCAAATGGAGATTACAGTGACGAAAAAGATGTTCGCTTTTTTCATGATGCTCCAGATACATTTTTTGAAATGCAAGAAAAACAATTTGCGATATTATTTCCAGAAGACGTTCATACCGCAATGATTGGAGAAGGTATTTTGAAGAAAATTGTAATTAAAGTCAAAATATAAATTATGAGTACAATTCAAAACTCGATAGATGTTATTGTAAAACAAGGAATGCTTCCGTTGTATTTTAATGCAGACGAAAACAAAAGTATTGCGGTTTTAAAATCTCTTTATAATGTCGGAATTAGAGCTGTAGAATATACAAGTCGCGGTCCAGAAGCACTTTCGAATTTTAATAAATTAATCGAAATTAGAAATGCTGAAATGCCTGGAATGCTTTTAGGAATTGGAACAATCAAAAATTTAGCGCAGGCAGAAACCTATTATTTAGCTGGAGCTGATTTTTTTATCAGTCCAGGATTTGTTCCTGAAATTGCTACATTTTTAATCGGAAAAGAAGTTTTATACGCTCCGGGCTGTATGACACCGACAGAAATTATCGCTGCTGAAAATGCTGGAGTAAAATTCATTAAACTTTTCCCAGGAAATATTTTAGGACCAGATTTTATGAGCGGTATAAAAGATGTTTTTCCAAACTTAACTTTCATGCCAACTGGAGGTGTAGATACAACTAAACAAAGTATAGAAACTTGGTTCAATGCAGGTGTTTCTGCTGTCGGAATGGGAAGTAAATTAATCAGTAAAGAAGTAATGGCTTATGACGCTTACGAGACAATTGAAAAAGAAACCAAAAGAGTTTTGGATTTAATTGAAGCGATAAGAGGTTAAGTTTAAAAATCTAATTTCTTAAATACCAAATTCCAATTAAAATCTTAAAAATATAAAACTAAATCAAAACCATACTTTATCTTCCAAATTGGAATTTGGAATTTTAAAGTATTGAAATTTTAAACATTAAATAATGGATTCAATATTCAATCTAAAAGGAAAAATTGCACTGATTACTGGAGGTGCTGGCGTATTGGGAAGCAATTTTGCCAATGTTTTAGCCAAGCAAGGCGTTATTGTCGGAATCGTTTCGCAATCTCTTGAAAAAGCTGAAAATACAGTAAAAACAATCGAAGCAAATGGCGGACAAGGTTTTGCAGTTCAGGCGAATGTTTTAAACAAAGAAGAAATCGAAAAAGTTAGAGATTTTATTGTTGAAAAATACGGTCGTTTGGACATTTTGATCAACGGTGCTGGCGGAAATATGCCAGGAGCAACTATTCAGCCAGACCAAGCGATTTACGATATGAAAAGTGATGATTTACAGAAAGTAATCGACTTAAATATTATCGGAACAATGCTTCCTTCTCAAGTTTTTGCTGAGCTTTTTGCAAAACAGAAATCAGGAAACATTATCAACATTTCATCAGCTTCAGCTCAGAGACCTTTAACGAGAGTAGTTGGTTACTCAGCTTCAAAAGCGGCAATTGACAATTTCACACAATGGATGGCGGTTGAATTGGCTTCTAAATACGGAGAAGGCATTCGTGTAAATGCAATTTCTCCAGGATTTTTTATCGGAGAGCAAAATCGTGCTTTATTGCTAACTCCAGAAGGAAAATTAACTCCAAGAGGAGAAAAAATTATCGATCATACACCAATGGGTAGATTTGGTTCGCCAGAAGATATAGACGGTGCGCTTTTATTTTTATGTAGCGATATGTCAAAATTTGTAACTGGAATAACATTGAAAGTTGACGGCGGATTTGCAGCAACAAGTATTTAATATTTCCGGCTCCTGCAAGGTTTTCCAAACTTTGTAGGTCTGAATAATTTAGAATAAAAACTTTAAAAACAAACCTACAAGGTTCTGGAAACCTTGCAGGAACTAAAATCATAAAAAAATGGAACAAACATTAAGATGGTTCGGACCAAATGATCCTGTTTCTTTACAAGATATTAAACAAACTGGAGCAACCGGAATTGTGACGGCTTTGCACCATATTCCAAACGGACAAGTTTGGAGCATTGACGAAATCATTAAGCGTAAAGTTGAAATCGAACACGAAGATGGCGATCCTAAAAAAGGTGCATCTGGTTTAACTTGGTCTGTTGTAGAGAGTATTCCGGTTCACGAAGACATTAAAAAACAGACTGGAAATTATCTAGAATATATTGAAAACTATAAAGAAAGTATTCGCAATCTGGCTTTGTGCGGTATTAAATGTGTTTGCTATAATTTCATGCCTGTTTTAGATTGGTCTAGAACAGATTTATCTTTTACGGTTGAAGATGGTTCTAAAGCCTTACGTTTTGATATTAATGCATTTGCCGCTTTTGAATTGTATATTTTAAAGAGACCTGGTGCTGAAAACGAATATTCTGAAGAGCAAAAACAAAAAGCCAAAACCTATTTTGAAGCCATGACTGCTGATGATAAAGTAAAATTGCAGCAAAACATTCTGGCTGGACTTCCAGGAGCTGAAGAAGCTTATTCTGTTGAAGATTTCTTAGTTACTTTAAGCGCTTATAATCATATTGACAGACAAGCTTTAAAGAATAATCTTTTTCATTTTCTAAAAGAAATTATTCCTGTTGCTGAAAGTAAAGGTGTTCTAATGGCTATTCACCCAGACGATCCTCCTTACCCAATTTTAGGCTTGCCAAGAGTTGTAAGTACTGAAGAAGATTTGATCGAATTAATGAATGCCGCTCCTTCTCCATCAAACGGATTTACAATGTGTACTGGTTCTTATGGAGTGAGAGCAGATAATGATTTACCAGGAATTGTAAGACGCCATGGCGATAAAATGAATTTCATTCACTTAAGAAGTACACAACGCGACGAAGAAGGAAGTTTCTACGAAGCCAATCATCTTGAAGGTGACGTTGATATGTACGAAGTTGTAAAAGCAATTTTGGAAGTTGAGAAAAGAAACAACAGCAAATTACCGATGCGTCCTGACCACGGGCATCAAATGCTGGATGATTTAAAGAAAAAAACAAATCCAGGTTATTCTGCAATTGGCCGTTTAAGAGGTTTGGCAGAACTACGCGGACTTGAAATAGGGATTAAACGATCTTTATAATTGTTTTGCCACGAAGGCGCTAAGACAAAAGTTTTTTAAGCCACAGATTAAAGGATTAAAACGATTTTGTCTCACGCAGATTTGGCTGATTTTAGCAGATTTTATTATAAAAAATCTGCGTGTATCTGCTTATATCATTTAAAATCTGCGTGAAATGAAAAAGAAAAACTTTGTGCCTTAGCGACTTAGTGGCAAATCTAATACATAAAAAACTAACTAACCACAAATCACAAAAACCATGATTCGCCAAGCCATCATTCTCTCCTGTGGCTTATTTATGAATACCATATTGGCGCAGGACTTACCTAAAATTATTACTTCAAAAACAGACTATCTTCCCGATTTTAGTTATGCGGGATATCATTTCGGCGAAAGCCAGATTCCAGAAGCTAACGGAAAAATCATAAACGCCGTGGATTTTGGTGTAAAAGCCAATGATGAATTAGATGATTCTAAAGCGCTATTAAAAGCCTTTAAAGCTGCCAATGCAGTTGAAGGAAATGTCATTTTGCAATTACCCGCAGGAAAAATTATTCTTAGTGATATTCTCTATATCGAAAGAAGCAATTTTGTACTTCGTGGCGCTGGTTCTGCTCAAAACGGAACTGAAATCTACTGTCCAAGACCAATGATATATCTTAAAGATCCTGAAGTTTTGGCAGAATTACGAGAATATTTAACCACTTTCGACAAAAGACAACGAGAAGCAGAAAACAATATTGATCTTCCTTTTTCGCAATATGCTTGGTCAGGAGGTTTTATCTGGACACAAGTTCCGGGCGAACGTGTAAAATCGTATTTGGATAAATATGAACCAGAATCTAGTCCGCTGGCAAAAGTTAGTTCTGGAAAAATGGGCGAAAATATTATCAACGTTTCAGATGTAAAAGGCTTGAAAGTTGGCGATGTAGTAGAATTGCAACTTTTCAATAAAGACGGTGAAAATGGCGAAATCATCAAAGATTTATATCAAGGTGCTTCTGTTAGACCTGGTTCACATCATTGGAAATTTCCAAAACTCCCAATCGTAAGACAGCAAGTTGAAATCGTTAAAATTTCAGGTTCAAAAATTACTTTAAAAACGCCATTGACCATTTCAATCAAACCAAATTATCAGGCGCAATTGGTAGAATGGAAACATTTAAATGAAGTTGGCATCGAACATCTTCGTTTTACTTTTCCTGACATTCCAAGAGTTGCACACCATGTCGAGCCCGGAAATAACGGGATTTTCTTAACTCGTTTGTTTAATAGTTGGGTTAAAGATGTAAAAATCACTAATGCCGACAGCGGAATTCTAGCTGAAGAAGTTGCCAATGTAACTATTCAAGATATTACAACTGACGGACCTCATTTAGCACATTATACCGTAACTTTGGGCGGTGTTCATAATGTTTTGGTTAAGAATCTAAAAATCTACAATTCGGCTGTTCATCCGTTGAGTTTCAATACTTTTTCAACCAAAAATGTATATCAGGATTGTGAGATTTTCGCAGATCCGCTTTTAGACCAGCATTCGGGCGCGAATCATCAAAATTTATTTGATAATGTTACCGTTCATATTACTCCAGATAAAAATAACAGTTACTTGATATTTGGCGGCGGCGGTGCAGATTATTGGAAACCATCTCACGGACCTTTCAGTACTTTTTGGAATTTAAATGTGCAAGTCAAAAATCCAGATGCATTAAAACCTGTTTTACTGTACGGAATGAAAGACGGTGCTATGGCAAGGATTGTTGGTGTCCATGGAAATACTAAATTTGAAATTAAATATGATGTTGATCCGTATATTGAGTTTTTGAATACACCGATAAAAAAAATTCCGTCACTATATGATTATCAATTACAAAGACGCTTAAAATAAGTTAAAACTGCCACAAAGGCTCAAAGACACAAAGCAATTAAAAAAACTTAGTGTCTTAGCGTCTTTGTGGCAAAAAAATCAAACGCTATGAAATTCAAAATAGCTCTTATATTATTTGTATTTGTTTTCGGAAACCTATTTTCCCAAAATAAATATCGTCTTAAAAATTTCTCCACAACCGACGGACTTTCGCAAAGTTCAGTCATTGCTATACATCAGGATAAATTTGGACAAATGTGGTTTGGAACGCGCGATGGTTTAAACAAATACGACGGAAGCCGATTTACCATTTTTAGAAATGATGTTAATGATAAATTTTCTATTAGCAACAATGATATTTTGGCAATTGAAGAAGACAATTCGGGAAAAATCTGGGTTGGAACTTACAATGGATTAAACTGCTATAATCCGATTTCAAATCGTTTTACACGATATCTGCATACCAAAGCCAATCATACAATTAGCAATAATGCTGTTTGGAGCATTCGAGAAATTGGAGGCGAAATGTGGTTTGGAACATCAAAAGGATTAACCATTTTCAATAAAAAATCAGGATTATTTACTTCTGTTTTTCATTCAGATGATGATGCTTCTACTCTTCCGAGTAATAATATTCTGAGTATTTTAAGAACCAAAAAAGGGGAAATATGGATTGGAACTACCAAAGGTTTATGTCAGTTAATCAGTAGAAAAAATGGAAAATTATCCTTTAAAAATTTTCCTTTAAATACTACCGATCTATTAAATGTCCAGTCGGTTATTGAAGACAAAGAAGGTAATTTATGGATCGGAACAAAAAATAAAGGCCTTCTAAAATTTGATCAAAAAGAGAAATCATTTGTCACATTTTTATCAAATGAAAAATATAGCGAAATCAATACCGATATTCGATCTTTAATAATTGACAAACAAGGTTCTTTATGGGTTGGTTCTTATGACGGAATTTATATTTTAGGGCAAGATAAAAGTCTTCAAAAAATAAACAATAGCAACAATAGCAACGGAATTGATAAGGTGAAGTCTATTTTTATGGATAAAAAAGGCTCTATCTGGATTGGCTGTTATTATAAAGGGGTAAATCTTTGGGATATTTCTAATGTCAATTTTTCCAATTACAATCAAACCTCAAAAAAAATTCCAATGAGTTTTGATGTTGTAAGTTCCATTATTTCAGATCAAAATGATAATATTTACTTTGGAACCGAAGGTGGAGGAATTACCATTTACAATAAAAAATCCGAAGCTGTAAGTTACATCAACAGCAAAACGGGACAAACTCATAAAAATGATATCAAAGCCATGTCTTTATCAGAGGATCATATTTTATGGATTGGAACTTTCTCTAAAGGATTATCGGCATATAATACCATTTCTAAAAGAATTGAAGACAACAGAATTGCACCAGATTTAACCGATTTATTAAAAGAGAGCGGTGTTTATTCGCTTAAAGCGGAAAACAAAATCTTATGGATTGGAACTTTTGGCAAAGGTTTAATTCGTTATAATACATCAGACAAAACTTTTCAAATTATTGGAAATGACATTTCTAAACCTACTTTTCTAACTAATAATATGGTTCGAAGTATTTTGATTGACAAACAAAATTCAATTTGGCTTGGAACACAAAATGGTTTAAATCGTATTTCGCTTCAAAATTTTAATCCTAAGAAATATAAAATACAGCATTTCTTTTACGATCATTCGGCTTTATCAGGCGATGATATTTTGACTTTATTTGAAGATTCTCAAAATAAAATCTGGGTCGGAACAAAAGCAAGAGTTTATATTATTTTGATGGAAAAAAATTCAATCAAACTAGTCTTAAAGTTGGAAATACCGTTATCACTTCTATTCACTCCATTTTAGAAGACGACTCCAAAAACTTGTGGATAAGCACCAATCAGGGAATTATAAAATACAATCAATCTAAAAAATCTATTGTTATTTACGATCAAAAAGATGGTTTGGCAAGTAATGAATTCAATGATAATTCGGCTTTAAAGTTAAACTCAAATCAGTTTTACTTTGGAAGTCCATCGGGAGCTACATTTTTTGATGCTTCAAAAATTTCTTTAAATAGTTATGCTCCGCAGGTTTTAATAACCGATTTAAAAATCAAAAACGAAATAATCAATGCGCATGACAAAGATGTGATTTTAGAACAAAGTATCGGTTTTACCAACACGATTACTTTAGATTATGATAAGGCAAACTTCTCGATAAACTTTGCAATTCCAAACTACATTCGATCAAAAAATAACCAATATAGCTATCGTTTGGTTGGTTTAGAAAACAACTGGACTACAACCAAAAATAGCGAAGCTAATTTTGCGATTCAGAATCCAGGAACCTATACTTTTGAAGTTCGGGGCGCCAATAATGATGGAGTTTGGAATAAAAATCCGACGACATTAACCGTAATTGTAAATCCGGCTCCATGGCGCAGCATCTGGGCGTTTTTGTTGTATGGAATTGTAATTGGATTAGGTTTATATGGCTTGATTTGGATTATGAAATCGAAAGCCAGATTGAAACAAAAACTGGAATTAGAGTATTTGGAAACGCAGCGAATCGAAGAAAACAACAAATTAAAGTTGGATTTCTTTACCAATATTTCGCATGAATTCAGAACGCCATTGACTTTGATTTTAGGTCCGTTACAGCAAATTCTAGCCGATTATAATGGAACAAATGAAATGTACAAAAAGCTTTTGGTTATTGAAGGAAGTGCCAATCATCTTCTGAGTTTGATTAACCGTTTAATGGATTTTAGAAAATTGGAAAATCATCAAGTTTCGTTGGAATCAGCAAATGGCAATATTGTCAAGTTTACGCGAGAAATTTATTTATCATTTATTGAATATGCCAAAGACGGCGGTTACGACTATACATTTGAAACTTCCGATGAAGAAATTTTGGTTTATTACGACCGTTACAAACTCGAACGTGTTTTTTATAATCTGATTTCAAATGCTTTTAGATACACTCCAAAAGGCGGTTCAATAAATATTAAAATCAATCACGATCAGCAAAATCTTTTTATCGAAGTTGAAGATTCTGGTGTTGGAATTTCGGAAGAGCATATTGATAAAATTTTTGATTTATTTTTCGAAGTTCCAACACACAATCAAGTTCAGAAAAATTATAACAAAGGAACTGGAATTGGACTTTCAATAGTAAAAAACATTGTTGAACTTCACAAAGGAAAAATTGATGTTACAAATAAAACTACTGGCGGTGTTATTTTTAAAGTGACTTTACCGCTTGGACGCGAACATCTTTTAGACAGCGAAATTATTCCTGATTTTAAAATCAGTGATGATATTGCACAATATTCTGCACAATTAGAACCTTCGGAAATTATTGAAAATGAAGACATCGAAGATTTAATTGTAAACGAAGAAAAACAAACCATTTTATTGGTTGAAGATCATAAAGTCTTGAGAAAATTCATGAAGAATCTTCTCAAAAAAGATTACAATATTATCGAAGCCGAAAATGGCAAAATTGCTTTAGAAAAAGCATTAAAATTTGTTCCGAATCTAATTATCAGCGATGTTATTATGCCGGAAATGGTTGGAACGGAACTTTGTTCTAAAATAAAAGAGAACATCAAAACCAGTCACATTCCAGTTATTTTACTGACTTCTCGATCTTCATTGGTTTATAAATTTGAAGGATTAGAAAGCGGTGCAGACGATTATATCAGTAAACCATTTAATTTAATGGAATTTAGACTTCGTGTAAAAAACCTTTTAAACACGACCGAACGTTTAAAAATCAAATTTTCGAGCGAAGACAGTTTTATTCCATCAGAAATTACGGTTTCTTCTTTGGACGAAGAATTGTTGAAAAAAGCTTTTAAAATAGTTGAAGAAAACATTTCGAACGAACAATTTGATATTCCGTTTTTCTGTTCCGAATTAGGTGTAAGCCGAACGATGTTGTTTTTAAAAATTAAAGCTTGGACCAATTGCACGCCGAACGAATTTATTCATGAAATAAGATTAAAACGTGCTGCTCAATTATTAGAACAAAACAAATTAACCGTTTCCGAAATTAGCTATAAAGTCGGTTTCAACAATCCGAAATACTTTAGTAAATGCTTTCAGAAAAAATATGGAGAAACTCCTTCTCAATACGCCGACAAATTTTATAAATCTTCTACAATTAAATTGTAAAATGTGAGATGTAAAATGTAAAATGTGAATTGTGAATTGTGAATTGTGAGATACAACTAATTTTTCACTTTTCACTTTTCACTTTTGGCATCTCACTTTTCACATCTCACTTTTCACATCTCACTTTTCACATCTTATTTAAACATTCCGCATTTTTAAAGGCTTAAAAAAGGGTATCTGTATTTTTAGATACCCTTTTTTGTATTTCTGTTTCTTTTTTGGCTTCTACATTTGCGATATGAAAATCAAAAAAACAAACTTCCTATTGCTACAAATTCTATTTGTCATCATCATCATCGGAATGAGTTTATTGCTTTTCTACTTTATCTAACTTATTAACCTTAAAACCAAAAAATGAATGTTTACAGACCAAAAAAACAAATCGTTTAAATGGTGTTTGCTAGTTTCTTTTTTACTAGTTAATATCGTGATGCATGCACAGGAACGAAAAGTTACCGGAAAAATAACTTCCAGCGAAGATTTACTCGGACTTCCTGGTGCGAATGTTTATATCAAAAATTCTTCCGTTGGAGCTTCGGCCGATATGGATGGAAATTACTCAGTTATTGTAGGAGAAAAAAATGCTGTTTTAGTTTTCAATTTTGTCGGATTTCAAACGGTTGAAATTCCTGTTGGAACCAAAACCGTAATCAATGTAAGTTTAAAACCAGATACCAAAGCCCTAGACGAAGTAATCGTAGTAGGTTACGGAACGCGTAAAAAGAGCGACATTACAGGTTCTGTATCTTCTGTAACGGCAAAAGAATTGACTGCTTATCCACTTTTAAATGCAGAACAAGCTTTACAAGGCCGTGCGGCGGGTGTCTCCGTAATGACTAACAACGGTGGTGAACCAGGTGCTCCAGTGAAGATTAGAGTTCGTGGAGGAACTTCTATTAATGCCAGCGGTGATGCTCTTATTGTTGTCGATGGTTTTGCGGGAGTTGCAATGCCTGCTCCACAAGATATTGCTTCTATTGAAGTTTTAAAAGATGCTTCGGCAACTGCGATTTATGGATCTCGAGGTTCAAACGGAGTTATTATGGTAACTACTAAAAAAGGAAAACCAGGTAAGCCAGTAATTGAATTTAGCAATTCGACTTCTATACAATCTGTAAATAACAAATTGCATTTACTGAATGCTGATCAGTTTGCGGCTTATAGAAAAAGTTTCACAACACATACGCAAGGTCCAGCAAACTCAGACTGGCAAGATATTATCTATCGCGATGGAATGATTTCGAATACACAATTATCATTTTCTGGCGGTTCAGAAGACATCAAATATTATGTATCTGGAACTTATTTTAACCAAGATGGAGTTGTAATCAATTCTGGAATCGATAAATATACTATTGTTGCGAATCTTGAAGCAAATCTGACTCCAAAATTGAAAGTTGGTTTGAACAATTTTACAAGCAAACAAAACAAAGAAGGAATTATCAGCCAGACGGGAGCTGGAGGAACTGGTGCTGCGGGTGTAATTGCTTCGGCTTATCGTTTTATGCCAGACAAAGGAATTTATAATGCAGACGGAACATACACCACAACTGCTCCAATTGGAGATGATATTGACAATCCGTATGCAACAGCGATGGAAAATATTCTAGAAACTGTTTCTATCGTAAACCGAAATAATTTCTTTG
Source organism: Flavobacterium notoginsengisoli (assembly GCF_014207905.1). GTDB lineage: Bacteria > Bacteroidota > Bacteroidia > Flavobacteriales > Flavobacteriaceae > Flavobacterium > Flavobacterium notoginsengisoli_A. Next base: position 265,924 of record NZ_JACHLB010000003.1, read on the forward strand.
CACAATATCAAATCACTAAAGATTTAGATTTTAAAACTACTTTAGGTTTAACCGATAATAATTCGCAAACAGGAAGATTTATTCCTTCAACTTTAATTGCAGGAAAAAATATTAAAGGAGAAGCTTCAGTAAACAACACAAGATTCTCTTCTTTCTTGACAGAGAATTATTTGACTTTCAAACGTGAGATTATCTCAAAAGGAATTTTGACAGTTTTAGGTGGATATTCATACCAAAAAAACAAAAACGAAAGTTCTTACGCAGCTTCAAGAGGATTTTTGACGAATACCAATTCTTATAGAAATTTAGGTGCTGGAACCGTATTTTTAAAACCAGATTCTAATTTATCTGAAACCGAATTAATTTCTGCTTTTGGAAGGTTAAACTTCGATTATGACGACAAATATTTGCTAACATTTACAGCAAGACGAGATGGTTCTTCAAGTTTTAGTAAAAACTATAAATACGGAACTTTCCCCTCTGGAGCAATTGGATGGAATATTGCAAAAGAGAATTTCTTAAAAGACAATAAAACAATTTCAAACTTAAAATTAAGAGCGAGTTATGGAGCAACAGGAAATCCGTCAATTGGTGCCTACTCTACGCTTTCTAGATTTTCTGAAATTTATGACGTAAGTGGTGACGTAATTGTAAATGCGGTTCAATTAACTTCTTTGGACAATCCAAACTTAAAATGGGAAACTTCATACCAGCAGGATTACGGAATTGATTTAGGTTTATTTGATAACAGAATCAGCATTACAGCAGATTATTATAAAACGATAACGAAAGACTTATTGTTCAATAGACCGCTTCCGGGAGTTTCTGGAATTGCTTCACAACTTCAAAATGTGGGTGAATTAGAAAATAAAGGATGGGAATTGGGCATTAATACTAAAAACTTTATCGGTGCCGATTTTACTTGGTCAACAAGTTTTAATATTTCTTCAAACAAAAACAAAGTATTGAAATTAGCTGATAACAAAGACCTTTTAATCAACTCTGCTCCAGGTCACTTTTTGGCGACTGAATCACAAATTTTGAGAGTTGGACAGCCAGTTGGTTCTTTCTTCGGATTTATTTATGATGGTGTAATTCAGCAAGGAGAAGCCGTTTTACCAGGAAATTTTGAAACTATTGCTGGAGGTGAAAAATTCAGAGATGTGAATGGCGATGGAAAACTAGATTCTCAAGACAAAACGATTATCGGAAATCCAAATCCTGATTTCATCTTCGGATTTAATAATGATTTCACTTATAAAAATCTGGATTTAAATATCTTCTTCCAAGGTTCACAAGGCGGTCAAATATTAAACTATACTTTGATGGAATTGGCTTCTGGAAACAATAACGCTACGACAGAAGTTTTAGACGCTTGGACACCAACAAATACAGATACAAATGTTCCGATAAATGCGGCAAGAACTAAGAGAATTACTTCAAGATTTGTTTATGATGGAAGTTATATTCGTCTAAAAAACATCTCTTTAGGATACAGTTTGGATGAGAAAATTGTTTCAAAAATGGGATTAAGCAAAGTTCGTTTTTACATCAGTGCGCAAAACCTTTGGACTATTACCGATTATCCGGGGACAGATCCTGAAACCAATTACCTAAACGATACAAACTCTAGAAGTAACACCAATTTAGGATTAGATTACGGAGGATATCCAAACGTAAGAACATTTACATTCGGCTTCAATCTTAAATTTTAATCTAAATAATATTAAACACATAGAAACATAGATTCTTTTTCAGAAGAAGAAAATTTAAAAAACTAGTTTTTACACATAGCTATATACAAAGTGCTATGATTATTAATGCAAGTGAAACGCCTTATTTAGCATTTCTAAAAACTATGTTTCTATGTGTTAAAATATACTCTAATAAAAAAATAATATTATGAAAAAATATATCGCTTTTCTATTATTCGGAACACTTGCTTTTTTTAGCTGTTCCGATCTGGAAGAACACCCAGTTGGAGTTATTCGTCCAGAAAACTTTTTCAATAATACAGACGATTTGCAAGCGGCCGTAAATGGTGCTTTTGCCAACATTGCACACAATAATTATTGGGGAAGAGAATTTACAATTGCCCTAATGCTTCGCGACGATATGTCTGACATTGGCGATAGAACTACACAGGCAGCTCGTATTGACGTAAATGATATGAGCATGAATGACACTAACGCTCTTGTAGCAAACTTTTGGCCACAATCTTATGTGATTATTACGGCGGCAAATCAAGCAATTGAAGGTGCTAAAAAAACACCTGGAGATCCTGCAAAAGTTAACGCTATCGTTGCTCAAGCTTATTTTGCCAGAGCCTTTGCTTACTATCATTTGGTACGTCTTTTTGGAGATATTCCATATATCGATTTTGTGGTAAACGATGTCAAACAAGTTAGTTCAATCACTAAAACAAAAGAAGCTGATGTTTATCCAAAAATTATTGCTGATTTAGAATTTGCAAAACAATGGCTGGAAGACAAACCAAAAGTAAAAGCTGTTCCAGGAAAAGGAACTGCGGCAGGATATTTATCTTCTGTTTATTTAACATTGGGGCAATATCAAAAAGCATACGATGAAGCTAAATTTGTTATTACGAACGAAGCTAAATTTGGTTTAGGTTTAGATGCTGATTTTCAGGATTTATTCAACGCTAATAAAACGGCTACATTAAAAGAACCACTTTTTACAGTCGATTTCAACAACTTAACTTCTGGAAATTACGGTCAAGATTATACTGCATTTTTTACAGGTTCTTTAAAAGATGACAGCTATAGCTACGGGCAAGGATTCTCTGTTGCAGTTCCATCATTAAAAGTATTCAACACTTGGGATCAAAGAGATTACAGAAGAGCCGTAAGTTTTGATACTATTATTAGAAAGAAAACAGGTCCAGGTGGAGCATTGCAAGTTTATCCTTCTAGTGATAATGAAAAAGCGCCTCGCCCTCATATCGCTAAATATTTCCGTTTTCCGGGAAAAGCTGGAGCTAACGGAAGAACTTCTCAGCACAATTATATCACAATGCGTTTTGCAGAAGTTTTATTGACTGCTGCAGAAGCTTTAAACGAAATCAATCCGGGAACAACAGAAGCAGATGGATATGTAAATCGTGTTCGTGCAAGAGCAAGAAATAAAGCAGGAAAATTGGTTTCTTTTCCAGCAAATGTTACACCAGGTTTATCTAAAGACGCTTTTAGAAAAATGGTTGTTGACGAAAGACGATTAGAACTGGCTTTTGAATATGTGAGATGGTATGATATTAAAAGACTAAAAATCGGACCAGAAGTATTTGGTCCAAGCGGTTTAGAACCACACGCTAATTTTGATCCAAACAAAGATTATTTGTGGCCGTTGCCTGGGACTGAGTTGGCCATCAATCCGAATTTAAAACCAAATAATCCGGGTTATTAAAAAAATTATATTAGCTGAATATTTTTTAAGCACATAGAGACATAGATTTTTTTTGAATAAAAGGCTTAAGAAGATGACTCGTCATTAACACATAGTTATGTTTATTTAAATAAAGTGAAACGCCTTTTTCGGTTATCTAAAACTATGTTCCTATGTGTTTAAAAACTCATTTAGCAATTACTCAAAATATATATTATTTTAAATATGAAGAATGTCAATTTCATTTCTTTAATTCTTGGATTTGCATCGCTAGCAACGGCGTGCAAATCCGGAATTAATTCTCAAACAAAAAAACATTCTGCTGCGACAGAAAAATTGGAAACACGTTATAAAATGCTACTTGATTATCCTGTTGATTCTATGTCGATGCCGAGGAGTATGAATATCAAAACCAATGAAATTCGAAAAGTGCCTTCAAAGGACTGGACAAGCGGTTTTTTTGCTGGAAATCTTTGGCAGTTATACCGATTGACAGGCGATTCAAAATACAAAGAACAAGCTCAAAAATGGACTCCTTTCAGTAAAAAAGAAAGTGTTAATAGTAATTCGCATGATGTAGGTTTTAAAGTGTTTTGCAGTTTTGGAGAAGCTCTAAAAGTGGAAAACAAGAAAGAATACGAAGCGGTAATTATCAAAGGCGCAGAAACTTTATGCACAAGGTTTAATCCAAAAGTGGGTTCGATTCGTTCTTGGGATTTCAACAAAGAAATTTGGGATTATCCTGTTATCATTGATAATATGATGAATTTGGAATTGCTTTTTGAAGCTTCAAAATTATCTGGAAATCCAAAATATCGTAACGTAGCTATTCAACACGCTAATACTACTTTAAAAAATCAATTCAGAGAAGATAACAGCTGTTATCACGTTATTGATTATAACCCAATTAGTGGTGAAGTAAGAAAGAAAACTACGCTTCAAGGCTATAATGATGATTCGGTTTGGGCTCGCGGACAAGGCTGGGCAGTTTATGGTTTTACAATGGCATATCGTTATACCAAAGATGAAGCTTATAAAAAACAGGCAGAAGCTACTGCTCTATTTTTTATGGCAAATAAAAATCTGCCTGAAGACGGAATTCCATATTGGGATTTAAAAGATCCAAGTATTCCAAATTCTGCTCGAGATGTATCGGCTGCAATGGTTATGGCTTCGGCTTTATACGAATTGTACAGTTATACTAAAAAAGAGAATTATTTAGCTTTTGCTGATAAACTAATAGCTTCTGTCCAAACAGATCAATATATTCTCGATACAAAAATTAAGGCACCTTTTCTATTTGACCACAGCACAGGAAACTGGCCAAAACACGATGAAATAGACGAACCGATCATCTACGCTGATTATTATTTTCTAGAGGCTCTATTAAGAAAGAGTGACAAAGGGACAAAGTAACAAAGGGACAAAGGTTTTTAGCCTTTGAACCTCTGAACCTTTGAATCTCTGGATGAGCCTTTGAACCTTTGAACCTAAAAACAAATGAAGAAATATCAACACAATACATTTTCAATTTTTGCGCTTTTTGTTTTGTTTCAAATTTGTCTGAGCAGTTTTGCTCAGACAAAAACAAACATTAATGAAAATTGGCTTTACTTAGAAAATGACACTCAAAACCTCAGCGATGCGCAAAAAGCTTCTAGCTGGACTTCCTTAAATTTACCACACACTTGGAATGCCGAAGATGCAACCGATTTATATCCTGGTTATCGACGTGATGCGAGCTGGTATCAAAAGAAATTAAATATTCCGCAAATAGACAAAAACAGGGTTTATTCTTTATACTTCGAAGGTTCGAATGTCACTACGAAAGTATATGTAAACGGAAAAGAAGCTGGAAGTCATATTGGCGGTTATATTGGATTTTCTATCGATATTACCAAATTAATCAAAGAAGGAAATAATGATATTTTTGTTCGTGTGGATAATAGCTACGATATTGAAATTATTCCGTCTCAAAAAAGCGATTTCTTTATTTATGGCGGAATTACTCGTGATGTCTGGTTAGTTTCGAAATACAAAAATCATATTGAAAATTTAAAAATCACGACTCCAGAAGTTTCTGCAAAAAAAGCTTCAGTTCAGATTGTTTCTTCTTTTATAAATCCTGAAAACTCAAAAGATTTATCATTAACAGTAACGCTGAAAAATCCGAAAGGAAAAAAAGTAGCTAGTAAAACCATTTCGGTTACAGATAAAACGGCAACTATTACTTTTGAAAACATCAAAAATCCTGAACTTTGGGATACTGAAAAACCTAATTTATATCGAATAACAGCAGTTTTATCAGAGAAAAATCAAATTAGAGATAGCATTTCTGAAAAAGTAGGTTTCAGATGGTTTGAATTTAAAGATCACGGTCCATTTTATCTTAACGGAAAACGTTTGCTTATTCGCGGAACGCATCGCCATGAAGAACAAGCCGGAGTTGGTGCGGCGATGAGCAATGAACAACATTGGGCTGATATGAGATCTATAAAAGAAATGGGCGCAAATTTTGTTCGTTTGGCACATTATCCACAAGATCCCGAGATTTATAAAGCTTGCGACGAACTTGGTCTTTTGGTTTGGGATGAATTGCCTTGGTGTCGTGGAGGAATTGGAAATGAGGCTTGGAAAACCAATACCAAAAACATGCTCGAAGAAATCATCAATCAAAATTACAATCATCCAAGTATTGTTATTTGGTCTTTAGGAAACGAAATCAATTGGCTTCCTGATTTTCCTGATGGAGATAATGCCGATAAAACCAATGTTTTCTTAAACGAATTAAACGACATTGCTCATAAACTAGATCCAACCCGAAAAACAGCAATTAGAAAGTATTATGAAGGTTCGCATATTGTCGATGTCTTCTCGCCTTCTATCTGGTCTGGCTGGTATTCTGGAAGTTACAAAAGCTATCAAAAAGCAATTGATGTTTATAAAAAAGAATACAAACATTTTATTCATGCCGAATATGGCGGTGACAGTCACGTTGGGCGTCACAGCGAAAATCCGATTACGGGAGAAAATGTGATAAAAGCAGAAGGTTGGGAAGAAGCTATTGTACAAACAAAAGTGGCTAATATTGCGCAAATTGGAGATTGGAGCGAGAATTACATAGTTGATTTGTTTGACTGGCATTTGCATATATCCGAGAATGACCCTACGTTTGTGGGAAATATACAATGGGCATTTAAAGATTTTGCAACGCCTCTACGTCCTGAAGATGATATTCCGTATATGAACCAAAAAGGGCTTACGGATAGAAACGGAATTCCAAAAGATGCTTACTATGTTTTTAAAAGTTATTGGGCGAAAGAGCCTTTCACGTACATAGAATCGCATACTTGGACAGAGCGTCAAGGACCCGAAAATACTCCGAGAAATATCAGCGTATTCAGTAATTGCGATAAAGTGACTTTATCTCATAACGGAAAATCATTAGGAGAAAAACAGCGCAATCTTTCCTTGTATCCAGCAAATGGCTTGACTTGGGATGTTAATTTTACAAAAGGAGAAAACATTCTTATCGCCGTTGGTAAAACAAAAGACGGAAAAACAGTTTCTGATACGATAAAAGTTAATTATCGTTTCAATAAAAATGATACTGCCTCTTCTTTACAATTATGTGCTGAGAAACTAAAAAATGGTAATTATCTGGTAACCGCAATCGCCATTGACAATAACAATTTACGTTGTTTGGATTATGAAGTAAGCGTTTATTTTCAATGCTTAAAAGGCGGTAAAACACTGAAAAATCAAGGAACACCAACAGGAAGCGAATCGATAAGAATGGCAAATGGAAAAGCGTCTATCGAAGTTATTCCTGATGGTTCTGGAAATGCTATTGAAATGACAGCATTGAATCAGAGCTTTAAAGGAGAATACTTGAGAATTCCTGTTGAATAAAAAGGTTATAAGTTGTCAAGATACTGAGATGCTAAGATTATTTTAGCCTAATTTATATAAAAACACGCAGTATTCTCGCATTTTTGTCATCCTGACGAAGGAAAGATCTCCACGAGTAACTCTACAAAGATTGGCGATTTAGTTCGCGGAGCTACTTACGGAGATCCTTCCTTCGTCAGGATGACAAACTATATTAAAAAAATCGTGCCTTAGAGCCTTCGTGGCAAAAAAAATACAAAAACAAATTAATACAAAAATGAAAAAACTATTAACCGCATTACTTCTAACTTCTTCTGTTCTGGGATTTGCACAAAATCTAATCTCCAATGTACCAAACCGAAATACCACTTCTTTAAACGGCACTTGGAATTACATTATCGATCCATATCAAACTGGTTTTTACAGTTTTCATATGGATCAATTCGACAAACAGGAAAAACCAGCAAAAGGAGCTTTTTTCAATAATTATCATGCGCAAAACAAACAGGAATTAGTAGAATATGATTTTGATAAATCGCCAACAATAAATATTCCAAGCGATTGGAATTCGCAGATTTCTGAGCTGAAATATTATGAGGGAAATGTATGGTTTAAAAAGTCGTTCGATTACAATTTAAAAGAAAAGAAACGCCTCTTTTTATATTTTGGAGCTATCAACTACAAAGCAGATGTTTATTTAAACGGAAAAAAACTAGGGACTCATGTGGGCGGTTTTACGCCTTTTAATTATGAAGTTACTTCGATTGTAAAACCAAAAGACAATTATCTGGTTGTCAAAGTAGACAATACGCGTCATAAAGAAGATGTGCCAACAATTAATACCGATTGGTGGAATTATGGCGGAATAACACGAGATGTTACTTTAATTGAAGAAGAAAGCTCTTTTATTGAAGATTACACTATTCAGCTTAAAAAAGGCAATGCAAATACGATTTCTGGTTTTATAAAAATTAATAATTTAGAAGCTTCTCAGAATAATGCTTCGATTTCTATTCCTGAATTAAAAATCAATTATAAAGGAAAAATCGGTTCTGATGGAGTTTTAAACTTCGAAATTCCAACAAAGAAAATATCTTACTGGTCTCCAGAAAACCCAAAATTATATGATGTCATTATTGATTTTAACGGACAAAAATTAAACGATAAAATTGGTTTTAGAACTATCGAAACAAAAGAAGATAAAATCCTTTTGAACGGAAAACCAGTCTTTTTACGCGGAATTTGCATTCACGAAGAAAATGCAAAAGGCGGACGTGCCAATTCTCAAGAAGATGCTTTACGCTTATTAAATTGGGCAAAAGAATTAGGCTGTAATTATGTCCGTTTGGCGCATTATCCGCATAACGAAAATATAATCAGAGAAGCAGATAAAATGGGTTTAATGGTTTGGGAAGAAATTCCGGTTTATTGGACAGTTGAATTTACCAATGAAAATACGTACCAAAATACGAAAGACCAATTAACCGCAGCAATTACAAGAGATAAAAACAGGGCAAGTATCATAATCTGGTCTATGGCAAATGAAACTCCTGTTTCTGATGCAAGAAATACGTTTATCAAAAATCTTGTTGCCCATACAAAATCGCTAGACAATACCAGATTAACTAGCGCTGCCTTATTAACGCTTCAAGTTGATGGCGTTGGAATGATTGATGACGAAATCGGGAAATCACTTGATATTATCGCTTTTAATCAATATTTAGGCTGGTATGGAGGTAATCTTGAAGAAGCTGAAAAGAAGGTCTGGAAAACTCCTTATAATAAACCTGTAATTGTTTCTGAATTTGGAGGCGATGCCAAAGCTGGTTTTCATGGCGAAAAAAATGAACGTTGGACTGAAGAATATCAGGAATATCTATACATTCAAAATTTAAAAATGATTGAAAAGATTCCACATTTAAGTGGTACAACTCCTTGGATTCTGGTTGATTTCAGATCGCCAAAAAGATTGCTTCCAGGAATTCAGGATGGTTACAATCGTAAAGGATTAATTTCTAATGATGGAGAAAAGAAAAAAGCATTTTATATCATGCAGGATTGGTACGCTAAAAAGAAAAAAGAGGAGTAAATTTTATTCATTATTATCAATTCATTAACAAAAAACCACACTGTAATTATATGATTTTTCTTTATTATTAATTTACTTTGTAGTAATTCTAAAAATTGTAATCTTATGAAAAAATTATGTTTATTGGCAGTTACTCTATTTGCTGCTTTTACAGTTCAAGCTCAAGATGTGGTAAAATTTGCTCCGCTTGATGCAAGTCCGGTTGATATTTCTTATTTTCCAAACAAAGCAGTTAAATTCAAAAAAACTGATACTCCAAACCCAGTTGTAAAAGTTATTTATGCTAGACCTTCTGTAAAAGGAAGAACTATTTTTGGTGATGTTGTAAAGTTTGGTGAAGTTTGGAGAGTTGGTGCTAATGAAAACACAGAGATTAAATTCTACAAAGATGTTACAATTGGCGGTAAAAAAGTTCCTGCTGGATACTACAGTTTATTTGCTATTCCAGAAAAAGACAAATGGACAATCATTATCAATAAAGAATTAGATTTATGGGGAGGTTATGCTTATGACCAAAGTAAAGATGTTGTTAGAGTTTCAGTGCCTGTTAAATCCGTATCTGATGTAATTGAAGCTTTATCAATCGCTTTTACAACTCAAGGAAACATCGCTAATCTTGTTATTGGTTGGGATAAAACAACAGTTGAATTGCCAATTACGGTTAAATAATTAATCGTTTTTTTAATATTATAAAAGAGGCATTTTTAAATGCCTCTTTTTTTGTTTTGATAATTTGCATTTGCAAACACAATCGTATATCAAATATAGCCCGTGGTTTTAACCACGGGGACACAAAGTATATAACATTACGTTTATAAAAATACGTTTCCCGTGGTTGAAACTACGGGCTATATTGACAATTGTAGCGCAAAAAAAAGACATTGAAAAATGTCTTTTTTGTTTTAAACCTTAACAGTTTCTATAATTTTATCCAATGTAATCGGTAAATCTCTAACACGTTTTCCGGTCGCGTTAAAAACGGCATTTGCAATTGCTGGCGCCATTCCAACCAAAGCAGTTTCTCCAAGGCCTTTTGTTCCCATCGGATTACTGATTGGATCTTTTTTATTTACAAAGAAAACTTCTTGCTTTTCAATATCAGCATTTACGGGCACATGATAATCAGCAAAATTATTATTAATTGGACGCCCAAAACGATGATCGATTTCTAAGGATTCCATTAATCCCATTCCGATACCTCCTACTGCACCTCCATACATTTGTCCTGCAGAAGTTTTTTGGTTGATAACTGTTCCGATATCTGCACAAGAAACCACGTGAGCCAAACGTATTTTACCCAAATTCGGATTTACCAATACTTTTACAAAGTGAACCGAAAACGAATAAATAGAATATTTCTTAGCTTCTTCTGCTGCTTTAGACAGGTTTTCAACTTCAAAATCTTCCAATTTATTGCTACTCAAAAGTGATGTTAATGCTACTGTTTTTGACTTGTCTTTTTTAGAATAAACCACACCATTTTCAAAAGCTAAATCTGACAATGGAATCCCTTTAAAAACTGGATTTTTACTTGCCAATTCTATTACTTTACTCAATAATAAATTACAGGCATCGTGAACAGCAGAACCAACAGACGAAGTAGTTGCAGAACCTCCTTGTGTTGGACCTTTCGGCAATCCGCTTTTACCCATTTCTATAATTACATTTTCAGCTGGCAAACCAATTACTTCAGCCCCAATGGCAGTCATCATAGTTGCAGTTCCTGGTCCCATATCATTTACACTGCATTGCAATACTAAATCTCCATTGGCTAAAAATTTTGCTTTTACAGAAGTAGGACTTCTATAACAGCCAAAAGTTCCTGTCCCCATTCCGTAACCTACAAACCAGTTTCCTTCTTTAACTAAACCTGGTTCATTTTTACGATTTTTCCAACCAATACGTTCCATTCCAGCTTCATAACATTCTAGAAGAAATTTACTGCTCCAAGGTTTATTTTGTTCCAGATCTTTTTCTGCATAATTAAGTTTTCTGAATTCTATTGGATCTAAGTTCAATTTATAAGCCATTTCATCCATTGCCGATTCTAAAGCAAAAGAACCCGTTGCTTCGCCTGGACCACGCATCCATATTGGTGTACAAGTATCTAGAGGGACAATTCTATAGCGTGTAGAAACATTCGAACAATCATAAATAAATCTCGACATGTTTACGGTTCCTTCCATAAAATCTTCATAACTCGAAGTCATAGCAACAGCTTCATGCGTTAATCCAGTCAGTTTTCCTGCTTTTGTTGCACCAAGACCCATTTTCTGAATCGTGTAAGGTCTAAAACCAACATTTGTAAACATCTGCTCGCGGTGTAAAACCAATTTAACAGGGCGATTTAGTTTTTTCGAACCAATTAAAGCCGCTATTTCATAAGGCCAAGTATGCAACCCCATTCCAAATGCTCCACCAATATATTCAGAATGCACTTCAACATTTTCAGCAGGAACATCAAAAACTCCCGCGATGCTTCTTCGTGTTCCCTCTACTCCTTGACTTTTGGTATACAAAATCGGATTATTTCCTTCCCATTTTGCGATGATATTAGCCAATTCCATTGGATTATGAACTTCAGTAGGAATAGTGTATTCGGTTTCTAGAACAACTTCAGCATTTTTATAGCCGTCATGTTCGCCACGATGATAATCATTTCCCTTATCGGTATCAATTTTCCTTTCTTTATCAGCCGCTTTTTGAAGATCCGTTGAATGTTCTTCTTTAAAATAATCTGCTTTAATCAGACTCGCAGCATATTGCATACGCTCGAAAGTATCTGCAATTACCAAAGCAATCGGCTGATCGTAATACAGAACCGAATCATCTTTAAAAATCTGCAATGGCTGACCAAAGTTTCTTTTATCTTTTGCCTTTTGATATCCAGTGGGTTTATCCACATTTAAATGCGTAATTACCGCCAGCACTCCTGGAGCCCATTCTGCTTTTTTTGTATCTATTGTTTTGATTCTTCCTTTTGCAATCGTACTTCCGACTAAACAGGCGTATACTACCCCATCTGTTTTATATTCAGCAGAATAAGTTGCAGAACCCGTTACTTTAGCAAATCCGTCTACTCTATTTATATTACTTGTCTTGCTCATAATCTAATTATTTTGATGCTGCTATTGTAAGTGCTTCTGTAATTGCATTAGCCCCAAGCGTGAGTTTAAAATCGTTTTCTCCGTATCCTCTTGCCCCTTTCATAGACAAATTTGCTGCCTGTCTAAATATTTCTTCTGAGACTGTTTTTCCTTTTAAAAATTCTTCTGTTTCAAATAATCTCCAAGGTTTATGAGCCACTCCGCCCATTGCCAATCTGGCATTATTTATTACATTATTTTTAAGATCTAAAGCAACTGCCACAGATACTAATGCAAAAGCATAACTAGTTCTGTCACGAACTTTTAAGTAGTGAACATTTTTAGTGAAATTATGATCTGGAATTTCAACTGAAGTAATTAATTCTCTATTCTCTAATGTATTATCCTTTTCAGGTGTATTTCCTGGAAGACGATGAAAATCAGTAAAATTAATTTGACGCTTTCCCTTCGGACCTTCAACTAAAACTGTCGCATCTAATGCCGCCAAAGCCACACACATATCGCTCGGATGAACTGCAATACAGCTATCCGAAGCTCCGAAAATTGCCGACATTCTATTTGAACCGCCAATTGCACCACATCCACTTTTTGGAACTCGTTTGTTGCATGGCATATCGGTATTGTAAAAATAAGAGCAACGAGTGCGCTGAAGCATATTTCCGCCAACTGTTGCCATATTTCTAATTTGCTGTGATGCACCAGCCGCTAGAGCTAATGCCAACAAAGGATGTTTTTCTTTTATTGAGGAATCTTCTGCTACCTGACTATTTTTAGCCAAAGCTCCAATAGAAACCTTTCCTTTTAAGAATTCTATTTTCTTTAAATCCAATCCGTTTATGTCAACCAATTTGTCTGGAGCCACAACATTTTTCTTCATTAAATCAACCAAATTAGTTCCTCCTGCAATAAACATAGAAGAATTGTCTTTGGCTTTGCCAGTTACAGCAGATGAAGACGACAACGCTTTTATTATCTGAAAGTTTTTCATAATTCTTTCCCTCCTTCCTTCACTTCTGTAATCGCATCAACAATATTATGATAAGCTCCACAACGGCAGATATTTCCACTCATATATTCGCTGATTTCTTCTCTGCTATTCGCATGACCCTCTTTAATACAAGCAATTCCCGACATAATTTGCCCTGGAGTACAATAACCACATTGAAAACCATCATGTTTGATAAAAGCTTCCTGCATTGGGTGCAGTTTTTTACCTTTTGAAAGTCCTTCAATTGTGGTAACCTGCGTATTTTGCTGCATGGATGCTAATGTTAGACAAGATAAAATTCTTGTTCCGTTTACATGAACCGTACAAGCGCCACATTGACCGTGATCACAACCTTTTTTGGTACCAGTAAGATGAAGCTGTTCTCTCAATAAATCAAGCAAAGTTGTTCTTGGTTCTATATTGAGATTGTGTTTTTGCCCATTAACTTCAATAGAAAGCGGTACAGTTTCTAAATACTCCGCAATTTTTTCATCCCACTTCTTGTCCGATGCCATTACCAAAGAGGGCGGCGTGAAAGCAAGAGCGGTAAAAAGTCCTGATTTCTTTATAAAGTCACGACGGGAATTGGAGTCTTCCGGAGTTACTTTATCCTGATTTGTTTTTTTAGAAGCCATTCTATCTATTTTTAAATTAGCTAAATCACTTGGGCATTCTAACAAATTTAATCATCTTAAATCACAAAAAGTTATGAAATTCAAACATTACTCTTATTTAGAATAATTACAACTTCGGGATATTTTTTTAACGCAAAGCGCGCAAAGTTTTTTATCTCACTTTATGTTAAGCGAATGCAAAGTTCGCAAAGCTTGAATTGATAAAGCTTTGCGAACTTAACAGTTATCTAGATAACTATACTTTAAAAAAAACTTTGTGCGCTTTGCGATAAAACCTTTGCGTGCTTTGCGTTAAAAAAACTAGACACTCAACAGATTTATTATTTACTTTGAAAAATTGTATTTTTACGAGAATTAAGTTTTTATTATGCCAAATCTGCAACATATCTATCTTGATAATAATGCTACAACCCGTGTTGACGACCGTGTTTTAGAAGCAATGCTACCTTATTTTAGAGATTATTATGCTAATCCATCTAGCACACACATTGCAGGATTAACCATAAACGAAGCTATAGAAAATGCATCTTGGCAAACTGCTAATTTAATTAATGCAGATGCTGAAGAAATTGTCTTTACTTCTGGAGCAACTGAAGCTATTAATTTGGCTATAAAAGGTCTCGCCAATCAAAACAAAAAACATATCATTACAATAAAGACAGAGCATAAAGCCGTACTTGAAACTTGTGCTTTTATGGAAAGTATCGGTTTTGAAATTTCATACTTGACCGTAAACTTCGACGGGCTTTTAGATATTAAACTTTTAAAAGAAATAATAACAGATAAAACACTGGCTTTCATTGGAATGTTTTCCAACAATGAAACAGGTGTCATACAGAATATTGGTGAAATTTCTAAAATTCTTAAAACTAAAAATGTTCTCTTTTTTTGCGATGCAACACAATCTGTAGGCAAAATTCCGATTGATGTAAAAAGCTTAGGAATAGATCTTTTAGCACTTTCTGCCCACAAATTTTATGGCCCAAAAGGAGTTGGCGCTTTATACATTTCGGTTAAAGCCAAACTAAAATTAACTCCTCAAATTTTAGGTGGTGGACAGCAAAAGAAATTACGAAGCGGAACCTTAAATGTCACTGGAATTATTGGTTTAGGAAAAGCGTCGGAAATAGCTGTAAACGAATTAGAAAAAGATAGAAATAGAATTTCTTTATTACGAAACAGACTTGAAAAAGGTTTACTGCAGTTTGAAAATTCTTTTGTAAATGGAAATATAGAAAACCGAATTTACAATACTTCTAATATCTGTTTCCCGGGCGTAAACTCAGAACAATTGATTCTAGCTTTGGGTAATATTTCTGTTTCGAATGGCGCTTCTTGTTCAGCGGTAACTTCAGAACCTTCCCATGTTTTAAAAGCAATGGGATTATCTGATGAAAAAGCTTTGAGTTCGATAAGATTTAGTTTGGGAAGATTTACTACCGATGAGGAAATTGATGTTGCTATTGACAGAATATTAAATCTTCTTGAGAAATTAAAGACTTAATATTTAATCTCGCAAAGTCGCTAAGACGCAAAGTTTTTTTGAATTGTCTCCAGTTTCAACTGGAGGAATAAATAAAAAAGATTAAAAGGCTTTAGCCAAACTTCTTCTAGTTTTGGCTAAAAAGCCTTTTGGAATCAAATAATTTATCATCCAGCTAAAGTTGGACGCTATTTATCATTTCAATAGAAACCTCTGCATCTTTGTCACTTTGATCCTTTGTCACTCAATCAAGAAATCAACTTTTCGTAATCTTCTTCCGTATCAATGTCAATATTGCCTTTTTCGAAAGGAACAGCAACTACATCATCAGCATATTTATTAATCAGTTTTTTTGCTCCTTCTTGTCCTTTTAATTGTAATAGTTCTTCAAAATATTTTTTATGAAATAAAACCGGCGTTCCTAAAGCTTTCGAATATGCCGAAGCAGCGATTCCTTTCTTTGTTGTTTCAGATTCTTTCATCAAATTTTCAAAAATAGCATTAGTTAAAAATGGCTGATCGCAAACACTCAAAATGCAACTTTCGCAATTAGAATTTAAATCTAGTACTTTCTGAATTCCTTTTATTATAGAAGAAGACATTCCACTTTGCCAATCAGAATTAAAAGCGACCGTAATTTCAACCGAATTAAGCTCTTTTTCAATCAAATTATTATTTGAACCAGTAACAAGTATTAAAAAAGAATTTTCAACCTTTAAAGCTTCCGAAATTGTATTTCTTAAAAGAGTTGATTCTTTGTATTCCAATAATTGTTTTGGCCTTCCGAGTCTAGAAGAATTTCCAGCAGCCAAAATGACTATGGCGGTTTTATTTTGAAATTTCTTCACCATATTCAATTTCATCGTGTATTTTACCTTTTTTATAACGCAATGAAGTACCAATTCGTTCTGTCGCAAAAGCTTTTATTTCAGCAACTATTGACAATGCAATTTCTTCTGCTGTTTCAGAACCAATATCTAAACCAATCGGACTATGAACTCTTTGCAGCTGTTCTTCACTCGGCACAATTCCTTCCTTATGGAGATCGTCCAGCATTCTATTAAATTTTGATTTTGGGCCAAGAATTCCAATATACTGGCAATTTGTTTCAAATAATGATTTTAAAACAGCCAAATCATATTTATAATTGTGCGTCATTAAAACAAAAAATGTCCGATCATCAACAACAATATTCTCTAAAAATTGTTCCGCTTTTATATGGCGTAAAACATCTGCTTTGGGAAAGCGTTTTTTCGTAACATGTGTTGTGCGACCTTCTTGAATAGTAATTTTCCAACCTAAAATAGTTGCCATTTTCACCAAAGGCTGTACATCATTTCCAGCACCGGCGATTATGAGAGAAATTGGCGGTTTTACATATTCGATTAAAGCCTCATCATCATTTTCTTCGATTAACTTTTTAACAATGGTCTTTTTGTTTTCTAAAACTTCTTTTACGTCCGAAATCAAATTTAAAACATCAATATCATGATGTAAAACCGGATTATCTTTTCTAAAAAAAAGTGCTGTCCCTATTTGCTTTGCTCCTCTTTTTAATGAAAAAACAGTCACAACTACAGCTTCTTTTCTTTCTGCTTCTAATTGGCGCAAAAGCTCAATTGGATTATTAGAAATTTCTTCATCTATAAATTCAAACAAAATATGAACAATTCCGTTGCATCCTAATTGCAAACCAATTTCTGCACTGTCTTCATTACTTGTATTATAAGTAATTAATTTATTTTGTTTTTGATAAATAGATAAAAGTGCTTTTCTCAATGCATCACCTTCCAAACAACCTCCGCTAATTGCACCAGTAAGAATTCCGTCTTCGGTCACCAGCATACGTGCACCAGGCTGTCTGTAAGACGAACCTTCAACTTTTACAACTGTTGCCAAAGCGCATTTTTTACCTGCTTCTTGTGCTTCAGAATAAGATTTTAGTATATCGCTGATTTCCTTCATAATAAATTATCCTCTAAACAAAAATAAGGAAATCTTTTAAAGTGATATAATCCCCATCACAAAAGCGGTTTGAACTGCTTCCGCCGTATTGGTTACTTTCAACTTTTCAATAATATTTTGTCGATGGCGTCGAACAGTATAAACTGAAATATGAAGTTCTGATGCAATCTGTTCACTTTTATTTCCTTTTGCAACGCTATTTAGAACTTCAATTTCTCTTTTAGAAAGAATCGTTTCTGCATTGTTTCTATATTTTTCAGCTTCAATAACTTCTCCAGTCTGAATGTTGAAAATCTTTCCGTCAATGCCTTTTCTAAATTGTAAATCTGTTGAAGGCGCATATAAACACAAAGCAAGAGAAATACTTCCGTTACTGAACGTTTTAAGATAAATAGTCCGATGATTGATATACGAACATTTCTCAACCGAATCTTTCATTCTCAATCTGCTTAAAGTACTGTAGTTGGAATATTCTTCTTTGGGAATTCCTTTCAAAAACTCATAAAAATTAAGTTCTAAAATATGACGTTCAACCAAATCTTCTTGGTTTATTTTAGTAAAAATGCATTCTTCAAAAGCAGAATCAATTACAGAATTTTCATTTGGGAGTCCGAAAACAGAACCAAAATTTCCAGCAAAAATATAACTGCAATCTCCTTGATAATCGGATAAAACTGCCACACACTGCTCGATTTTAACATAATTTATCACAAATTGTTTGTACATTTCTATGTCGTTAGATTCTCCAATTTCAAATTTTTGTTCTAAAAATGTATCCATTAATTGGTTTTCGACTGAAGGATTCTGTAACATCTAAAAAAGTGGAATTGGTTAATTTTACGTATTGCTGCTTTTATCTAGCAATTTTATTTTTGGAAACTTAAAAATATCACTTTCTATCCAAAAAAATAATTTATGAAAACATTTTTTTACAACGTTATTATTATCATTAGTCTTTCTCTTGCAAGCTGTAATAATAAAAATGAGACATCAAAAACAGTCATGACAGAAGAAATAAAAACAGATTCGGCTATTGTAAACGGTTTACCTTGCGATATTAAATTATCGAATATTCATTTTACAAAAGCGATAAATGGCGCTGATACTTTAATAAAAAAGGAAGCAAATGAAAAAATCGTTTTTAAAGCAGGTGAAAAATCAGATTACTTTTCTGATCCAGACGGAAAATTATCGAACACGACAGCGCCAATGCTTTTATCGAAAGTAGACAATACAAAACCTTTTACGCTTACCGCGAAAGTTACGCCCGAATTTACAGAGAGTGGTTTATACAATGCAGGAGTTTTATACATTTATGTAAATGATAGTTTTTATCAGAAATTCTGTTTTGAACAAGACGAAAGAGGCAATCACAGAATTGTAACCGTTCGTACAATGGGAACTTCTGATGATAATAATCACGATGTGGTAAAACAGCCTTCTGTTTACATGAAAATCTCTTCTGACACCAAAACCGTTGCTAGTTATTATTCTCTTGATAAAAAGAACTGGCAAATGGTTCGTTTGTATAAAAACAATTACCCTAAAGAAATCTGGATGGGAATTAGTACGCAATGTCCCGTTGACAAAGGAACTCAAAGTATTTTTGAAGAAATTAATTTAGAAGAGAAAAGTGTTTCAGATTTTCGTTTAGGAATATGAAGTCTACAACTAAGTTCTTGGGCTAAAATGATTTATTATTGTTAGCATAATTATTTTTTCAAATTCACGTATGATTTGTATTACTAAGTTTTGTATTTTTATCGATAGCGAAATAATTAATACTCACCTTAAATTTAAACTGCATGGGAAAATTTGTAATTACTACTAGAACAAATGGAGAGTTTCAGTTCAATTTGAAAGCTGGTAATGGCCAGACAATTTTAACAAGCGAAGGCTATACAACAAAAGCGGCTTGCAATAATGGTATTGAATCGGTTCAAAAAAATGCATCAGACGATGGTCGTTACGATAGATTAGAATCTAAAAGCGGAAAACCTTATTTTAATTTAAAAGCTGGAAACGGACAAATTATTGGTTCAAGCGAAATGTACGAAAGCACTTCTGCAAGAGAAAACGGAATCGAATCTGTTAAAAAGAATGCTCCAGATGCAACAATTGATGATCAAACAGCTTAATTAAAAACTGTTTTAAACATAAAAAAAGCGAGGTAATTGCCTCGCTTTTTTATTATATAAATATTCGATTTTCTTAATCTAACAGAAACACAATCAATCCTCTAGCGCCGTGTGCTCCAAGAACTAAAGACTGCTCAATATCTGCGGTTTTTGATGGCCCAGCAATAAAAGTTCCAAAACCATATTCCAAGTTTCCAATTCTGTCATAAGCTTGTTGCATCGTTGGCAGAATGTCTTTTTTATGGACCACAATTGCTAGATATTGCGCAATAAATGGTGCAACTCGCTGTCCTAAGATATCATCGGTAACCCAAAGTCCGCTATTTTCTGCGACTCCAAAATGCGCTTTTATAACAGTCAATTCAACATCTTGCAATGAATGTGGATCAACCGTTTTCCAGTCTAAAGAAGCTATTTCAGAAAGTTCTGGAAGTGTTGTAATTAATCTCTTCTCTAAGTTATAATTCGATTTGATATAATTGACGATTTCGTCATAATTAGCAACTTCCACAGGATCGCCTCCAATACCTTTTAAAACCGTTTTATACGTTTCTAAAACATCAAATTGTTCTGAACCTAAAACTTTAAGATCTGGCAATTCTGAAACCAAATCTGGCTGATTTGCTTTTATTCTTTTTAAAATTTCGCCTTTACTACTCATTTCCTTTTTCTTTAGATTCTCTCGAATTTTTCTTGTACCATTCTCTAAAAGATTCTTCCGGAACATCTGGCATTTCGCGCTGATCGTACCATTTGTTCATTTTATTATTGACCATTCCTGGAATGTTCTTCATTACAAATCGTCCAGATTTTCCAGCAATATTAAAAACGGTCGGATTGGCTAAAACAGTAGCCATCGTTTTCATTGCAACTGTTTTTGCTGTTGGCGTATGCCCTTCTTTAACCAAAACCTGACGCCATTTATACAATTGATCGTGAATATCAATTTTTACTGGACAAACATTGGTACAAGAACCGCAAAGCGTACTGGCAAAAGGTAGATCGGCATTTTTGCTCATATCTAAATTTGGCGCCAAAATAGAACCAATTGGTCCTGCAACCGCATTATGATAACTATGTCCGCCACTACGCCTGTAAACTGGACAAGTGTTCATGCATGCACCACAGCGAATGCATTTAAGCGAATTTCTAAACTCTTCTCTTCCTAATTGTTTACTTCTTCCGTTGTCTACAATTACGATATGCATTTCTTTTCCGTCTCTAGGTTTCTTAAAATGACTAGAAAAAGTAGTAATTGGCTGTCCTGTTGCGCTTCTTGCTAATAATCTCAAGAAAATACCTAAATGTTCTCTTTTCGGAATTAGTTTCTCAAATCCCATACAGGCGATGTGAACATCTGCTAAATGCGCACCCATATCGGCATTTCCTTCATTAGTACAAACTACAAATTCGCCTGTTTCTGCAACAGCAAAATTAACTCCAGTTAAGGCTACTTTTCTAGTTAAAAAGGTATTTCGTAAACTTTGACGCGCAGATTCGGTTAAATACTGCGGATTAAAGTTTCCTTTTTCGGTACCTAAATGTTCGTGAAAAGTTTCGCTTACATCTTCTTTCTTTAAGTGAATCGCAGGAAGCACAATATGGCTTGGCGGTTCTTTACGAAGCTGTACAATATATTCTCCCAAATCTGAATCGATTACTTCAATTCCTTTTTCTGCTAAATAATCATTCAAATGGCATTCTTCTGTAAGCATCGATTTGGATTTCACCATTTGCTTTACATCATGTTTTGCCATAATAGAATGCACAATTTCATTATGTTCTTTGGCATCAGCTGCCCAATGTACAATTACGCCATTTCGTTGCGCATTTGCTTCAAATTCTACTAAATAATCGTGAATATTAGAAAGCACATTAAATTTGATTTGAGAAGCTGTTTCACGAAGCAATTCCCAATCTTTAATCTGATGCGCCGATTTATCTCTTTTTGAGCGAACAAACCAAAGTGTTTCATCGTGCCAATTGACACGTTCAACATCTTTGTTGAATTTTGTTGCGGCTTCGCTGTGCTGTATTATTTTTTCTGATGACATTTTTTATTTTTTTAAGCTGTAGGCTTTAAGCTCTAAGCAGTAAGCAACTTAACTTTCTTAATATCTTAATGGTAGAAAAAAAATTAATTTTCGAGTGAATTTAATATTTCAGCAATATGGATGGTTTTAATTCTGCTTTTTTGTCTTTTTAGAATTCCATCCAAATGCATTAAGCAAGACATATCTCCACCTGTAATATAATCCACATCGTGACTTTCGTGATCTTTAATACGATCTTGTCCCATTTTTACAGACACCGCTTCTTCTGTTACACAAAATGTACCTCCAAAACCGCAACATTCGTCTTTTCTAGTTAAAGCAACCAGATCAAGATCTTTTATACTGTGTAATAATTGTTCTGGTTTAGAGAAAAATGGCGCATTTAATTCTGACATCTGGGAAAGCTTTAATCCGCGTTGACCGTGACAGCTCACATGCATTCCGACTTTAAACGGAAATCTTCCGTCAATGTGATCGATTTTTAAAACGTCGGTAATAAATTCGGTAAGTTCGTAAACCGTATTTCGAATTGCTGTTGCCTTCTCTTCTTGTTTTTCATCATGCAAATGGTCTTTCACATGCAAAACACAGCTTCCAGAAGGGCAAACGATATAATCAAATCCTGAGAAATTGGCAATGAAGTTGGCATCACATCCTTTAGTTAAATGAGCATAACCGCTGTTTGCCATTGGCTGTCCGCAGCAGGTTTGTCCCATCGGAAAATGCACTTCACAACCTAATTTTTGAAGTAATTCGTAGGTTGCAATTCCTACTTTTGGGTAAAATTGGTCGACATAACAAGGTATAAAAAGTCCAATTTTCATATTGTAATATTTAGTGTGTTGTTCATTAGGCGTGTACTGTAAAAATGTAAAAAATACGTTTCTCAGCAAATTTACAACATACAGACCGTTTTTACCTAATGTTTATAGAATTTCAAGTCAATTAAATCGTTCTGAATTGGTTTTGGATTCCAGTTCTCATGAATTGCCAATGCTGCTCCCAAAGCACTTGCCTGAGCCATAGAAGCCGCGTAAACTTCCACATCTGGAAAAGCCTCAGCTAATAAATTCATATAAATTGAATTTTTACTGAATCCGCCATCAACAAAAATCTTTTTTACGGGACTATTCTGGATAACCAAATTAGTAGAGAAAAACTGCTGTTCTACCAAATCCAACATTAATTGATGATAAGCTGTTTCGTAATCTTTAAACTGCGATAAATCTCTTTTTTGAAACGGGCATTCATTCAAAATATCAAAATCATATTTCTTTGGATAGAAAATCTGATAATTCAGTGAACGTAAATTAGCGGTAATTTTTTTATCAAAATAAACCTCTTTATAAGTATCTACAGGCACTTTAAAATGTTCTGCCAATCTTTTGGTTTGAACTTCATGTTCGTTTCCTGCAAATAAACGCGCCGCTTTCACAGGCTTGTTTGTGTATTGCATATAGCACAAACAATCGTGCTGCGACTCTTCAAAAGTCAATGGCTTATTATTAAAAGGATTTAGAGAAATACTCCAAGTTCCAGTTGATAATAAAACAAAAGGCTCTGTAAAGTTTATAGTATACGGAATTATTGCCGAAGAACTGTCGTGAAGTCCTGTACCAATAGATAATCCTTCTTTTGTTCTGATAACATCTTTGCCGTAGTAAATTGGAGGTAATTTAGCGTCAATTCCTTCGTTTTTTAACCATTTGTGATATTTCATTTTTTTGAAATTCCATAAATTGGTATGACAGCCAATACTTGTAATATCAGCGTAAGCTTCATTAGTTAAAAGAAAGCTCAAAAACTGTGGCAAATGCAAACAGTATTTTACTTTCTCGAATAATTCTGGTTTTTCTTCTTTCAGCCTATAAATCTGCATTCCAGAATTCAGACTTCCTAAAACCGGAGAAGCTGTTTTTACGGCAAACTTTTCTTCTCCCTTATATTTTTTATAAAAATCAGATTTTAATTCCTCTGGATAATCTTTCAGATAATTATACAGAGGAGTTAAAACTTTTCCATTTTCGTCTACATAAACAAAACTGGCTCCGTAAGTGCTGAAATTGATGGCTTTTAAAACATAATCAGTCAATTCTTTTATTTCTTCCAATCGGTCTAAAACCCACTTTTGAAGAACCTCTATATCTTCGCAGGGAAAACCATCTTCGTCTTTTGTTTCCTCCAGATTAACTGATTTTTCCCAGACAATTTTATAATTTTCATTAAATAAAAAAACCTTTTTGTTTGTTTTACCAATATCAAAAATCGCAACTACATTCATTTTTTTTAATTGTAAATTGTTAATTATCAATTGTCAATTTAGAATTAACAATTAATAATTTATAATTATAATCCCGTTGCCATTGTTTTTAAGCCTCTTTCTTCGATAAGATTTTGTCTTACTTGAATAGAACGGTATAATGCTACCGGATTTAAAGCCGCTCCAGAACGTAAACGAGCTTCAGCCACTAGTGCACGAACATCTGTACGGAAAGCATTTTGAAGAATTTCCTGCGCTTTTACCACATCATTTTCTTCTTGAGCTTGTACTAATGCTTTTCTGTCAACAGAAAGTGCTTGCGCGTAAGCAATCATAATCGCTTCAACAGACTGCAATAAATCTTCTAACGGATCTTTGATGTTGTGAGAAGCATCGATCATCCAGCCTAAATCTTTAGCGTGATTCATTCCTCTTGCATCCATTCCTTCTACTAATTCATTAAAAATCAAGAATAATTGATATGGCTTTAATGCACCAGCTGTTAAATCGTCATCACCGTATTTTGAATCGTTAAAGTGGAAACCTCCTAATTTATTTTCCATTAACAATAAAGAAACGATCTGCTCGATATTAGCGTTTGGAAGATGGTGACCTAAATCTACCAAAGTCTGTGCTTTGTCGCCTAATTTTTTCACATAAGAATAAGACTGTCCCCAATCTGCTACTGTTGTAGAATAAAAGTTTGGCTCAGCACATTTGTATTCTAAAAATAATTTCCAGTTAGAAGGCAATGCGTCATAGATTTCCTCTAAACTTTCTAATGTGTTTTGATAGGCTTTTCTAAAGTTCAATTGTCCAGGAAAATTAGAACCATCAGCCAACCAAACAGTTAAAGACTCAGATCCTAATTCGATTCCGTGTTTAATTACTTCAATATTGTGGGCAATTGCTTGTTTACGAACCGCTTTGTTTACGTTTTGCAGAGAACCGTATTTGTAAGTGTGTTCAGCGCTTGCCTGATCTTGAAAAGTATTTGAGTTCATTGCATCAAACTTCAAACCGTGCTGTCCAGCCAATGTTTTGATTGCTCCATAGTTTGTTGGAATATCCCACGGAATATGAAGTGAAATCGCGCCAGAAGCATTATTTAATTTATGAAGTAATCCAACGTCTTCAATTTTTTCTTCTAATGAACGAGGTTCCCCGCCACCAGCGAAACGCCCGAAACGTGTTCCTCCTGTTCCTAAAGCCCAAGATGGAATGGCAATTTGAAAGTCGATTAATTTCTGAATAATCGCTTCTGTTTCATTGATTTCAGATGCTGTGAAAACTAATTTGTTTTGATGTTTTTTTAATAAATCCTCATTGTGAGAATCAATATGGTTTGATGAGATTAACATAGTTATTAATATTTTTATAGAGTTTACAATATATAAATTTTATACGTTTAGTACATTTTTTTAACACGCAACACCTAGAATTTAGACGCTGATGATACAGATTCGCTATCGCGAAAACGCGGATTAACGCGGATTTTATTTTTTGGTTTCACGCAGAATTAGAGCAGACTAACGCAGATCTTTTTTTTAAATCATCTCAAATTAAAATCTTTTAGATCTGCTTAAATCTGTCTAAATCTGCGTGAAACCAAAAAATCCGTTTTTTTCAGCGTTTTCGCGATAGCGAATCCGTTTTATCTGCGTTCCATATCTTTATGTGTTTACTATTTTTAAACTTATAGATTTTATACAATCCAAACTCCCGTTTTACTTCACTTTTTTGTTAAGTTTTCGTTGTAAAAGCGAATTGTTATATGCTAAAAAAATCTAACGTCCGAAAGAATTCGAACGCTAGACCACAAAAAACCACTTTTGCTTAAACAAACTTATATAAAAAACCTAAACAATCTTTATCTATAAAAGCCCATACCTACGCCACCGTCTACGTTTAATGCGTTTCCTGTAGATTTACCTAGTAAACCTCCAACAAAAGCATAACAAGCGTTAGCAATATCATCAGGCAATATGATTTCATTTAATAACGTACGTTTTGCATAGTAAGCCGGAAGTTCTTCCACTGTGATTCCGTATGCTTTTGCACGACCTTCTGCCCATCCTCCAGACCAAATATTTGAATCTGAAATTACAGCGTCAGGATTTACTGTGTTTACACGAATTTTATCAGCTCCAAGTTCAGCAGCCATTAAACGTGTTAAGTGCGCTTGAGCCGCTTTTGCCGAACCATAACCAGGGTTATTTGGACCAGCCACAACAGCATTTTTAGAAACGATATTTACAATATCTCCTCCAAAACCTTGTTTACGCATTACTTCGATTCCTGCTTTAGAAACAATAAATTGTCCTTTCACCAAGATATCGTATAATCTATCCCACTCTTCAAGAGTATGTTCTGCAATAGATTTTGAAATACTGATTCCAGCATTGTTCACTATAATGTCAACACCTCCAAAAGCTAAAGAAGCTTCGTCTAATGCTTTTTCTGTACTTACTTCATCCGTAACGTTTAATAGAGTACTAGAAACCGCATCTTTTCCAAATGTTTTTGTAAACTCAGCTGTAGCACCTTGTAAACGCTCTTCGTTGATATCGTTGATTACAACACAAGCACCTTCTTGAGCAAATTTCTTCGCGATAGCTTTACCAATTCCACCCGCAGAACCTGTTATAAGAGCTACTCTTCCAGATAATGCTTTTGGTTTTGGCATACGCTGTAATTTTGCTTCTTCTAACAACCAATATTCGATATCAAAAGCTTCTTGGTGTGGCAATGAAGTATATTCTGAAACTGCTTCAGCGCCTTTCATTACGTTTACTGCATTGATATAATATTCAGATGCTAAACGCGCCATTGTTTTATCCTTAGCAAAAGTGAACATACCAACTCCAGGATATAAAATTACAACTGGGTTTGGATCACGCATTGCTGGCGAATTTGATTTTTTGCATGCATTGTAATAGTCTTTGTACATTGCACGGTAAGCTTCGAATGCAGGAGTTAATTTTGCTTTTACAGCTGCAACATCAGATAAATCTTCGTTTGGATCTAATTCTAAAACTAATGGACTGATTTTAGTTCTCAAGAAGTGATCTGGACAAGATGTTCCTAATGGAGCTAATTTCGCTAAATCATTAGAATTAATGAATTCTAAAACTCTTGCATCATCTGTATAATGTCCAATCATTTGGCGCTCTGATGAACAGAAACCTCTTAAAATTGGAGCTACTTTTGCTGCTTTTAATTTACGATCTGCTTCTGGAAGACTGTCAATTTTCTTTCCTCCAAAAACTGGACGTTTTTTACCGTAGTTATCTTCTAAGTAAGTCGCACATTTCTCGATTACTTCCAGCGTATTGATATAACTTTCGAATGCAGTATCTCCCCAAGTAAACAAACCGTGAGAACCTAACATAATACCTCGTAACTGTTTACCGTTTTGAGCCGCTTCTTCTAAACAAGCTCTTAATTGAAGACCAAGATCAAATCCTGGACGTTGCCAGCCAACCCAACCGATTTCTCCGTTGAATAATTCTTCTGTAATTTTCTTTCCATCTTTTGCCGCTGCAATAGCAATTGCCGCATCTGGATGTAAGTGATCAATATGTTTGAATGGAAGAAAACCGTGTAAAGGCGTATCAATAGAAGGCGCTTTTGAAGCTAAATCGAAAATACAGTGGTTGAATAATTCTACCATTTCATCTTCAAATTCAATTCCTCTGTAAACATTTTCAAGATTACGAAGTCTGTCCAAATACAAAGCTGCACAACCAGATTTTGTCAATGTTCCAATATCACCTCCAGAACCTTTAATCCACATTACTTCAGAAGATTCTCCAGTTAAAGGATCTTTATCTGTAATTTTCACAGAAGTATTTCCACCACCATAGTTAGTCAATCTTAAATCAGCTCCTAACAAGTTAGAACGATAAATAAAAAGCGCTACTTCATCACCCGCTAATGCTGCGGCTTTAGCATCATCCCAAAGGTAGCTTACGTGCTTAAAATTTGTATTAATTGTGTTTGTATTCGACATATACTTTTATATTAATTCTTGTATTATTTATAATGAGTTACCAATTCCTACCAAAACAATCGAAAGCATAATTAGCCCGATTCCCAAAATGAAAGTTCTAAATGTCTTTTTAGAAACTCCCGTCCATTCTTTCAAATAAAAACCCCAAAAATTCGCCGTTAAAATAATCGTCGCCATGTGCAAAATCCATGAGCTTGCTCCATTTCCTAATTTGCTTTCACCCATTCCGTAGAAGAAAAATTGTAAAAACCACATTGTACCAGCAAGAGCAGAAAATAAAACGTTCTTTGTTATTGGAGTTGCTTTATTGGTATAATCACCAATAGTTTTATTCTTAAAATTTAAATAAAGACACCAGATAAAATTGGTTGTTAAACCACCCCAAAGCAAAACGATATAAGTAACATTGTTTTGAAACAATGGATTGCAACCGTTAATTACCGCATGCTCAGCCATTGGTTTTCCAGCCTCAATTCCATAATTAAAGAATGAACTTAAAATACCCGAAATAACAGCAACTGTTAAACCTTTTACTAAACTGAAATCTTTGTCTTTATCTTCATGACCTGTAGCAAAATCTTTTTCTTTTAGCATTCCCGCTTTTCCAGAAATCGCAATTCCTAAAAGGCATACTGCAACTCCTAATAAAACCAATTGTCCGCCAGAACTAGCTAGCATATCACTAAAAGAAATTTTACCTTCTGTTGGATATAAATCGTAATAAATGGATGGAACCAATGCACCAAAAGCAGAACAAAATCCGAGTGTAATTGAATTCCCTAAAGACATTCCTAAATAACGAACGCCTAAACCATAAGTTAAACCTCCTACTCCCCATACTAATCCCATTGAAAAAGTAAATGCTTTTATTGATGGAGAAGCTGTCGCAATAATTTCACCAAAATGAGGAATCGTTAAATAAGCGGCAACCGGCGGCACAATCAGCCAAGAGAAAAATCCTCCTACTAGCCAATAGCTTTCCCAAGCCCAGTCTTTTACTTTCTTAAAAGGCATATAAAAACTGCCTGAAGAAAATCCTCCGATAGAATGAAAAATGATTCCTAATAATGATTCCATATTATGTTTTTGGTTTAAGGTTTGGTTTGATAGTAATTTGGTTTTGTAAAATAAGAGAATGTAAAAAAGAAAACTGTCCTGTACTATCCTTTACGGATTTCGTATTTTTTGTTAAAACTAAAGATTATTACAAATAAGGCTCTGTAATTATTGGGTAAATAAATTTAAAATGGCTACTTTAGCAATCGATTTCGCAATTATTAATTATGCATTCTGGTTAAAATTTAGAAATTATAAAAAAAAGACTACAAGCCTTATCAAATTCTCTTTTATCAGATTAAAAAAACAAAGCCTTTAAATTATTTTGACAGAATAGTTTTTTTGTCAAATAGTAGAATTAAAAATGAGTTTCGTTGAAATACGAGACAAATTTCCCAAAAAGAACATGATTAAACTTATCAAAATAGACGAAGATTCAAGGGTTCCAAAATACAAACAGATTGTTGACTCTATCCTTCAGAACATCGCTAACGGAAATTTGAAAATCAATCAAAAAATTCCTTCTATAAATAGTTTTAGTGAAGAATTTTATATGTCTCGTGACACAGTCGAAAAGGCTTATAATATTCTAAAGGAAAGAAAAATTATTTCTTCTATAAGAGGAAAAGGCTATTATATTACTAGAACAAAACTCGAATCTAAAGTCAATATTCTATTCTTAACAAATAAGTTGAGTTCTTATAAAATGAAAACTTATAGTTCATTTATAGATACTTTAGGAGCTAATGCACATGTTGATCTTCAAATCTATCACTGCGACGAAACATTATTCCTGAATATTTTAGATAAGTTCGAAGGCGCTTATGATTATTATGTTATTACAACGCATTTTAAAACAGATGAATTAAAGCATTTAAGTTTTACTGATGCTGTTGTAAATGCAATAAAAAATATTCTACAAGAAAAATTAGTTGTTTTAGACAACATAAAACTAGGAACTGGCGATGAAGTCATTAAAATTTATCAGGATTTTGAAAATGATATTTACAATGCTTTAAAAGAAGGTCTTTCTAAAATAACAAAATACAAACGGTTAATCTTAGTTTATCCAGATAAAGCCGTTTATCCTTATCCTAGAAGAATTTTGCACGGATTTAGAAAGTTCTGTGTAGAACATGAAATCAATTTTGAAATTCTAAGCGAAGTCTATGATGATATGATTCTAAAAAGAGGAGATTTATTTATTACAATCGAAGAATCTGATTTAGTTAATTTGGTCAAACAGATTCGTGATGAAGAATTTGTTTTAGGAAAAGAAATAGGTGTCATTTCATATAATGATACACCTCTTAAAGAATTACTAGGAATTACAGTAATGTCTACCGATTTTAATATTATGGGAGAAACTGCTGCCCGAATGATTTTGAATAAAGAAAAAGGTCAAGTAAAAGTTCCTTTTAATTTTATTGATAGAAATTCGATTTAAGATACTAAGTTTCTAAGAAGCTAAGATTTTAAGGTTTCTTCTCTTTGGCTAAAACTTAATAATCAAATTTCATTTATAAAAAAACCTCGTCAACAGACGAGGTTTTTATTGGTATTATTTTTTTGATTCTTCGATAGAAACTTTTCTGAACTCTTTTAAAAGTTTTTCGATTTCTAAAGTAGCTTTACGTGCTCTTGGACCTGCAGCTTTAATTCCTTTTTCAGTTAAAGATTCAGCTTCTGCTTTAAATGTTTCAATTTCGGCGTTGATTTTTACTAATAAATCTTTCATGCTTATATATTGTTAAATTAAGGTACAAAAATAGAAGTTTGTGTGATAGTTACAACATATTTGCTGTTAAATTTAATGCAGTTTTTCATTCATTTTCTTTACAATAAATTGACTCACAAATTTCTCAAAAGACCAGCAAATACAACACATTAATAATCAAATACTTATTTTAAAAATATTTTTAAAGTAGTCTTTATAGAGTACTACAGAAAGTATCTGCAATAGCACAGGAAAACTACTAAATTGTGTCTAAAAGACCTCAGATTTGTTAATTTTTCTTCGTCAAATTGACTTTATAAAGAAAAAAAACTAATCAACTAGCGTATTATTAATAAAGACATTCTTTAAAACAAACCCACTTATAAGGCTTTTGTCAATTTTAGTTTTGACCGATTTAATTTCCAAATTTTCAAATCTAAAATTTGTCAAACGAACATTTAAGTCTTTTTCTACTCCAAAAAAATTATTGCAATTAAGCTTAATTTTTCTCAGAATAATATTATCTCCATATGATATAGGAATCTCTTTTCTACCTTTTAAATCATAGAATTGTGTCCATGCAAAAATAGCCAAACCGGTATTGGTGTCACCTTCAATATTTTCAACTAAAATATATTCGTAGCGCTGTGGTGTATCTGGTCGCATTTTTAACCAAAGTAAACGTGAAGCGCCTTCAATTTTGCTATTTCTAAATATAATGTTTCGATTATGAATAGCTTCACTTCCGTTTGTTAAAGCAGAATGACAAAAACCAAATAGGCAGTCTTCAATAATTATATTCTTATTAGATCCGTTATTTTTATCTTGATCAGCATAGGGGCCTTTACCACCTTTTAATGCCACAGCATCATCATTAACAGACATATAACAGTCTTTTATTAAAACATTTTCGCACACATCTAAATCGACTGCATCTGTACTTGGAGCTTTAACTCCTGTATGCGGAGAAAAGATATGAAGCCCGAGTAATTTTATATTATTGCATTTATAAAAATGATTCGTCCAAAAACCAGAATTAATCATTTTAACATCTTGAAATTGCACATCATTAGAATTCCAAACAAAAACTAATCTTGGTCTTGAAACTTCAAGATTTGTACAATCTGGATTTTCACTTCTTCTTTTCCAAAAAGCTTCCCAGAATTTTTTGCCATTTCCATCTATTGTTCCCTCTCCAGATATTGAAAAATGATCAACTTTGTAAGCATTAATTAAAGCAGGAAAATAATCTAGATTCTGTCCTTCCATTCTCGAAGGCATTATTGGATAATCTTTTATATCATCTGACCCTTTTAAAACAGCCTCTTTAACCAAATGCAAAGCTGTCTTAAATTTAAAAAACAAAGCGCCACTCAAAAAAACGCCTTTTGGAATTACGATTACGCCTCCTCCATTTTGAGAAGCTAAATCAATTACGGCTTGTATCTTTTGAGTCTGAATTATGGTACTATCATTCTGAACACCAAATTCAGTTATCACGTACTGTTTTCCTAAATTTTTCAATTGAAGTTTCTCGTACGTTTTAAACCAGCTATCAATCGGCATACCATCTGGAAAAGATTCTGCTATCTGTTGCGAAAAGCAAAAGTTCAATCCTCCTATATAAATAACAATTAAAAGAATACTTTTCATTTCTTCAGCAATTAACTTACCTACATTATTTTATTTTTATCTGTATTTTAACAGAAAGCTGTTTTGCCAAATTAGTTACATAATTGGTAAAAAATACAGAATCAGCAAAATCTTTATCTGCACTCAACTCCCAAGCTGCAACTGCATAATAACTTATTTCTTTATTATTTTCAATCTTTAATTTTGCTAGATAAGAATCTGTAAGCTGTCCCGTTTTTGGAGCTTCAATGTAACCCTGATAAATAGCTTTCGGAACTAAAATGGCAGTTCCTAAGATCCATTGTCTTTCATAAGTCAAATAATCATGCTGAATTAAACATATCCAATCTCCAGCTTCTACTACCTGCAGCGGATTTTTATTATTTAAGTTTGAAATTGCTGCCAGAAATGTTTCTTTTCCATTTATACCTTCAATCGAAACTGTATTTTTATAGGCATACATTCCGGGCCAAATAGAAGTTGTTTCCTGAACTTGATATAATCTATTAGATGCTTTCCAATTCTGATAATGATAACTCAAAACGGAATTGACAGGCCCTTCGGTCACGATTTTAAATGTTGTTTTTTCAACATTATTTATAGTATCGTTACCTAATATGCCCAGTCTGTTAATTTTGCTATCGACCCACAAAGCGTAACCTCCTAAACCAACTGAACTTCCAACTGGAAAAATATCCCTGCCCCAGTCGTGCATCACATGATAGTTATCTTCTACAGCACCTTTTTCATTTATTCCAACATTTTCAGGTGTAATTCCGGGTATTTTTTTACCAAAAACATCTTTAGAATTTCTTCCATCCAAATAATGTCTAAAACCAACTTTATCATTTTCCCAAGTTGGTCCATCAGTTTGGTATTTTTGATAGCCTAATTTTTTCAGAACTTGATTTGCAAGCAAAATTTCTTTTATATCAGAATGCACAGGCAAATTTTCAGCTTCTCTCTTTCCAAATCGCACGCTTGTCTTAATGGTAAATTTCGGATCAACTTCTGACCATTTTAATGCAATTTTTTTTTCTTCATTTGGCAAAAAGTCCGTTGTAAAGAATAACTCATCCCAGAATCCATCTCCATCAAGGTCGTTGGTTTGCGCTGGAATAGTATCATTTTTAAATATTAAAATTGGAAAAAGATCTTTTGTTGTTCCTAATTTTTCTCTTTTAATTGAAATTGCTTTTTGAGATAATGCTAACGAACTACTGTTTCTCAACACAATAGTATTTTCAGTGTTTTTCTGAGAAAATACTTTGCAACTACTTAGAGTCTCAACAATAAAAATCATCGAGAGATAAAATATGACTCTTTTTTTCATTATTTAGGATTTATTTTTTTTACAGCAATTTAAGATTTATAACTGTTAATACAACACTTAAAAAATAAAAAAGCAGGACAATAGAAATTACTGTCCTGCGATTAAAAAAAATTAATAACCAAATTATGTTACATTAGAAAATATATAGCTTTATAATATTCATTACTCTTTGTTTGCAAAATATTAGATTGTAAAGTTGATTTATTCTGGCTTTTGGAATCTAATCTCTTTTTCAAAAAAAGTTTGACTTCCTTAAAAATTTCACGGCTGGTTTTTGATTCATCAAACAAAATCAAATTATTAATTGCCTCTAGAAAAGATAGGCTGCTATAAAATTGCTTATCAAATAAACAAACCAAACTATTTGATCTTGGGCCTTCTTTTAAAAGACTTAGCAACTCTTCTTTACTATGTATTACATAAATAATGCGATCAAAATAATTTGCCGTTTTTTTGTTTTGATCAATAAAAGAATTCTCCGAAAACTCAAATTCATCTTTTAGCTTTCTCTTGAACATTCTCAAGAAAATCCTTTTATTATCAAGATTGGGTAATAACATTTCCGCAGCCATCTGCTATTCTAAAAAAATAAGTTGCATCGGTTAGTCCGCTGAAAGTATTTGCACTTTGATAAGGCTCAAAAGTATTCCCTCCGTCGGTACTCAAAGCATATTGAAGTACATTGTTCGGAGCTGGAGAATTAGAAGTTGCCGTAATGGTTAAAACACCGTTTGTAGCTCCTGAAGCGCAGACATAGCCTCCCGTATTTGTTTTGTCTACTATAATTGCATTATTCGCATCATAGGTAATTGTTTGGCTAAGTAAAATTGTGTTTCCACCTTTAACTCTTAGCCCAAAGACATAGGTGCCATAACCTAACCCATTAAAAGGAAGTGAAGAAGTAGAATTAGCAATATCTCTTGTCTGTCCTACACTAGAAGGCCCCGATACTATTACGACCTGATAAGAAGAGGGACTATCAAAAGTTCCTCTCATTGTATAATTAAATCCACCACAGACTGGCGAAGCAGAAGTATTGTCAGTCGATATTATAGGATTAAATCCCGCTATTGTTATATTTAAACTCTTTACACCACAAGTAGTGGTAAATTCTAATGTATAATTACCTTTAGGCCAGTTACCCGTAGGGTCTGTTGCGTTTACTTTATGTATTATTGCATATCCACCACTATCTATCGTCGTAGTTTCACTATAACCAACAGGAACAAGAGGATTATTAGATGCCGTTACTACAAAACTAACTATATCGCCTGTTTGATAAGGACTTACATTTACTCCTATTGAGCCATAATTCAAGTAATTCAAATTTGGTGAAGAGGCATACTGTGTCAATGTTATACTTGGAGCAGCTGGAATTGTTATATTCTGTGAAACAGGTAAATTAAAAACGTCTGTTGTATTTCCTCCTGCATCTAAATAGGTAAGATGATATGTTGCTCCGGCAGTAAAACCGTTGTAAATATTTATGTTCGATGTTAATGTTTTCTGGATCACATCAGAAGAATTAGCAATATTTGTAAATGTTACATTAATGGGAAGACATCCAAGTGTGGACGGTCCTATACGCAACTGACCATTACCACCGCAATTACTGGTTGCAATAGTATTATATAACATACTGAAAGGAAATTCTTTTGTATTTCCACAATTATCAATAAGAACAGCCCTCATGTTGGCAAGGTCTGCAATTATAGCATCTCTTGTGGCGATTGCAGGCATCGTTATCTTATCTTGCAAAGCAGGATATCCCGCTCCACCAATATCACTCAATCCGTCTCCTGTTATATCTTGTCCATATAATTGTCCCTGATACTTTATTTTCCATGAAAAATTAGCTGCATCTGCTGCAGAAAGAATCGTACCAGTTGCTACATACCTAAAATTTGCTGAATTAAATGCATACAAACCTGTATTACAATTATAAGCAGTTGAATATCCTGGATAAACAATGTAACCTAATTTTATATCATTTAATCCTAGAGTAGGATTAGAAATAGAAGTAGCTCCAGTTATAGTCAAACCGCAAGAATCTGTGACACTTACAATATAGCTATTAGCAGCCAGTCCATTAAAAGTAAAAGTATTGGCCGAAATTGGACCACTATTCTGTAAAATTGTACCTTGAGCAGTTTGCGTTGCAATGGTATAAGTAAAAGGTCCTTTTCCGTTTGCAACTGTTGATATTAACTGTGCCGTACCTCCAACACAATTAGCAACTTTTGTTGGAGTTATAACTGTCATTGCCGTATATCCATCTGTGACAACAATATTAGCGCTTGAGAATACTGTTCCTCCAGAAGTTGCCCTTGCATTTACGACATAAGTTCCTGAACTTAATCCCGTAAATTCAGGATTATTGGTAAATTGCGTATTATCTCCAGATACTGGAGAAACAACAATTCCAGATCTCAAAAGCTGATACTGTGGGGTTACCCCTAATCCAGTACTGCTTGATGTTACGGTACCACTATCCCGACATCCTGTATTACTGGCAACACCAGAAACAGTCTGCGAAAATGCCTTTTCACTCATAAAAGGCAGCATAAGCAGTATAAAAAATAAAGTAATTTTTGTTTTCATATTTGTTTTTGTTTGTCTAAACAATGATTCGAAAAACCGTTAACTAATTTGAAGTAAATTATTCTAGTCTTAAATACAATTGTCTGTATATTAATTTGTTAATGCAGCTAAACCTTTTTTTTTCGGGGAGCAAAAGTATTACAAGCGTCTATCCTAGAGTTCCTTTAAAAGTTTAAAAAACAACATAATAAAGTTTTTTTTTCTAAAAAAAAGTTTATGTTCTGCTAATAAAAAATAGTTACAATACTCAATTATTCTCGATGCAAGTCATTATTATTCAGACTTGAAAAGTTCAAAATTCCTTAATTATACTGGCGTAAAAAGGTGCGTGATTGTCTAAAAGTAGAATTACGCATTAATAATTTTGATTTAAAAAAAGAAGTTTTTTTTGCTTATAATGAACAATAGACAATAAAGATACTGATTTTCAACACATTAACAATAAATAAGTTTGAAAATTATATTTATGCAAAGAGTATAATTTGAAATAGTAAATGTTTTGGAAGATCTTTAAAACAAAAAAACACAAGCAATAAAGTTTTATTGCTTGTGCTTTTTTTAACCTAAAATAGAAAAACTACTTTATCCCTTTTTTTAGTTTTTCTAAAGAAGAATCTTTTAATTCTTTTATTCGATTAACTGCTAATTGAGCTACTTCTGTTGCTCCTTTTAATGATAAATGGGTATCATCTGCTTTTTCTTTATTATCATAAAAAGCATTTTCTCCTGCTTTAAAATGTAAATGCAATTCTTTTGACTTTTCAGGCCCATAAGATTGCTCAAGTAATTCTGTATCATATTCTAAGTCAATAAATGGCACATTATATTCTTGTGCAACTAAACGGGTTTCTAAAGGATAATCTCCGTGAGTAGGAACCAAAACTCCTTTATCATTAAAATTTCGTCGGCTAATAGAAGTTAATAAAATTGGTATTGCTCCTTTTTCTCTACTTTCTTTTACAAATTTTATCAAGTTATATCTATATGCCGTATGCGGATTTGTATAACGATTTGGATCTTCTATTTTTTGATCATTATGTCCAAATTCGATTAATACATAATCTCCTTTTTTTAATTGCTTATAAATTGAATCCCAACGTTTTTCATTAATAAAACTTCTGGTACTTCTTCCATTTACCGCTTTATTAATTATTACAATATTATCATTGAAAAATGATTGTAAAACCTGAGCCCAACCATGTTCTGGATTATGATCTGGATCTTTTTTATTGGCCATAGTCGAATCACCTATACAATAAACAGATGTTTTTTGCGCAAAACTAACTGATGTTATAAGAAATGCTAGGAAGATGTATTTTTTCATTTTTTATATTTTTTTGTTTAACCTTAAAGTATACAAACCTTAAGAAAATATCTTTGTTTCTTTTCTGAAAACCTCTGTAACTTTGCCTCTTTGAACCTCTGTCTCTTAAAAATTATTTTTTAGAAACCGCTGTAGGTACCGTTGCCCTTTGACCAATAAAAACATCTGTCATCAAAACATTTTCTGCATTTTCATTAGACAATGCGTTTTTTGCTTCTTTAATTTCAATGTTTTTTAATGCTATATTTCGAATCTTTTTATCTGGAAATCCCTGAATAACGATTCCAGATTCTGAAGCTTTATTGCACGTAATATTCGAAAAATATATATTGGATATATCCGATTGATAACCTTTTCCTTCTCCATGATAATTTGCTGTAATGTACAGGCAGTCTTCTACTTGGTCTAATTGAATATTTCTAACAAATATATTTTTAATATAGCCTCCACGATCTGCATTGGTTTTTACATAAATTCCTCTTTTTAAATAACCCGCAGTTTTACAATTTTCTACAAAAACATTCTGAACACCTGCCGACATTTCGCTGCCAATTACAACCCCGTGAAGTCCTTTAAAATTGCAGTTTCTT
This sequence comes from Flavobacterium notoginsengisoli, assembly GCF_014207905.1. Taxonomy (GTDB): domain Bacteria; phylum Bacteroidota; class Bacteroidia; order Flavobacteriales; family Flavobacteriaceae; genus Flavobacterium; species Flavobacterium notoginsengisoli_A. Next base: position 304,201 of record NZ_JACHLB010000003.1, read on the forward strand.
ATTACAATATTTTCGCTTGGTGTTGCTGTATTGGCTCTTCCCTCATGATCTCTTCCTGCTTTAATAGCGACATTGTCATCTCCGTTATCAAAATTTACATTTTCTATTAAAACATCTTTTGTATACTCTGGATCTATTCCGTCGTTATTATGATTTAAGGATTTGTAGCTTATTCCACGAATGGTTATGCTTTGTGATTTTAATAAATGCAAACACCAGAAAGGAGAATTTTCAATTCTAATATTTTCTACTAAAATATTTTTACTGTTTAAAAACTGAATCATCTGTGGTCGTAAAAAATAACCTTCCCCAAATTTTCTGTTTTCAATTGGAACATTATTGTGATTCATTTCTCGACTCTGATTTTTTCCTGTTCCTTCTTTTTCTTTAAAAGTCTTCCAAATCTTTCCTCCTTCTCCATCAATTGTTCCTTCTCCAGTAATGGCAATATTATTGCAATTGTTAGCATAAATTAGCGGACTATAATTGTACAACATCGTGCCTTCCCAACTTGTTAAAACCATTGGAAGATAATCTTTTGGATTGTCGCTGAATTTAATTTTTGCTCCTTTCTCTATTTTCAAATTTACATTGCTGACAAAATGAATTGGTCCATTAATTTTATAAATTCCTTTTGGAACAATAATGGTTCCGCCATTATTCTTTTGGCACAAAGCCATTGCTTTATCAAAAGCTTTTTTATTATCAGTAATTGAATCACCTTTTGCACCAAGTTTTACAACATTTACTTGAAATGAAGAAAATACTGGAAGCTGAATTCTTTTTATTATTGAATCTACTTTAGCATCAGGAAAATCTTTATTCTGAGAAAAAGAAGTCCAAGAAAGGAATAATAGAAATAGATATTTTATATTCATATTTTTTCATTTTAGTTTTCAGTCACGGTACTAATTGTAGACTGAAATTGAAAACATCGACTTAATTTAAATACCAATTTACCGTCTTATCCTTTAGAATATTTTCTATAGAATATTGGCTTGCTTCTTTTTTAGAAAGCTGATGTGACCATCCGACTCTTTTAGATGGCTGAAACCCTTCTCCGGTACAATTGTATTCTGCATAAAAAGCTTTTTTTTCTGCTTCTGGTTTGGACCAATTTTCCCAGCCTTCTGGTTTAATTTGTTTTCCCATTTCACAATTTATAAAAACCGTTTTAGCATAAACTCTCCATGGTCTTCCTAAATAAACATCTTTAGCATCTGGATTTGCAGTTAGTTTACAGTTCTTGAAAACAAAACCAAAAGCTGTTCCTTCTGGTGTTGATGCCGCGGTAATATAAGAGCTTTTAATACTGTGAATCGTGCAGTTCTCAAATAAAGCTGTAGCTCCTCCAAAAATAAAATCGGTTGTTCCTTCAATATAACAATCCTTGAAATACTGTTTTGAATCTTTTCCAGACAAATACAAAGTGTCCTGATTTCCTAAAAGATTACAATTTATAATTTTAGCGTGATTGGCTACAACAGACAATGCAATTGCTTGTCCATGTTCACCCGAAGTATTTTTAATGGTTAGATTAGATGCTGTAAAATCGTCTCCTTCAACCAAAAGTGTATAGGTGTAAAAAGTACTATTTCTTCCTAAACCAATTTTCGAAAAATTATCATCAAAAGTAATAATTGTATTTTCCTTACTTTCGCCTTTCAGGATAACGTTATTATTCCATTCCGGAATCCTGACTTTTTCATTATAAATTCCGTTTTTAATGAAAATAGTTACTTTTTCATAAGGAAAAGCTGGTGTAGCATAGACTGCATCCTGAATTTTGGAAAAATCTCCAGAACCATCTTGTGCCACAGTAATATAATTTACATTTTTCTTTTCTGTTGCTCCTACTTTAGTTCCATTTCTTACAGCCCAGTCTGGAAACTTTTTTAATACTTCTTTTGGCGCATCAGAATACCAAGAATAACCATTTCTTCTTTCTGCTCCTATTTGATCTAATGATTTTTTTCTGATTCCGTCACGATCGCAAAAGAAAGGTTCGTTGGTTTCCAAATCCATAAATCGAGCCCATATTGGCGCTGCATTAACAGCTGGAATCATTTTCTTTTCTACAATTTTTCCAGCATCATTTAGTACCCTTTTTTCTTCCAAATTGGTGATTTTGGTTTTTTCGAACCACTCTACAGCACTTTTTACAGCTATAACAATTTCTCTTGAAGGCTTATCAATAGACATTAAAAGCAGCACTATTTTTGCAGATTCATAACCGCTTAAAGATGCTAATTCAAAAGCTCTAGCATTTGCAGGCTTTAAAGTAACTTCATCATGCTGAGCACACCAAGCTGTCAAAATGCCATTTTGTTTGTATTGAGTTTTCAAAATGCAATCAATTCCTTTATCGAAAGCTTTTTTACATTTTTCTACAATTTCTTTAGAAGGCTTAATGCTGTAATAATCCGTTTCATTTGCTACAGATTTTATTACATTCATGATGTTTACCATCGAATCATCATTGTAGGTAATATGCGTATAATAACCTTTCTTTAGAGGAAAAAACTGTGGCCAGCCACCATTTGCATATTGTGCTTCTAAAAGATAATTTAACCCTTTTAGGAAAGAATCTTTGTAACGTTCATCTTTTATCTGGGCATACATTCTGGACATAAACAGCATTTCCTGACAAGTCGCACCATTATCCGTTGTTGTCTCTACGGCTGTCTTTTTGAGTGCAATTAAATCTTTCTTTTGCTTTTCTGTCAGCTCTTGCTGCATTTGGATGTTTTTCGGCCATCCTCCAATATCCCTCTGATAAAGTAAAACATTTTCTGCTACTCTTTTGGCATCTTCAGAGCCAAACCAAGCCGCATCACTTTTACGAATAATTTCTGACCAGTTTTTAAATGGATTCTGCGCATTTGCACAAAAACAAAAACCAATTAAGAAAAATACAGCTATTTTTTTTACACGCGTCATTTTAATCTGTTTTTACTTTTATTTTACTAAAACATCAGGATTTTTTATCAAAAAAAATGATTTTAAAAAACTAATTTGTAAGAAAAGTCATTTAAAACTATTTTTAAAACATTATCTCAATACAAATTGTAGTCGAATATCAACTTTTATTTTTTGTCCTTTAAATACAATTTATGAAGGTCGTTTTTTTAATAAAATGGAAAAAATATCTTTTTTTCGTCTTTTTATTTCGTTACTCTAAACCAATCTACTGCTACATTGCCTGAATCGTTTTTTACTTCTTGAGCTAAAGCAAAGAGTCCTACCTTAGCGCCAATCCATTTACCTTCTTTAGCTTTAAATTCATTTCCAATGGATTGATAATTTTTATCGTCTAAACTGTAAAAGAAATTGCAGATTCCTCCTTTTCTAATTTGCACTCTCAAATAAATAGTATTGTTTTCTATTTTAAGAGGCGTGGTTTCTGTTTCAGAAACGGTTTTATCAAAAGTTCCCATTTTTTGATTAAGGTATAATTTTCCGTTCTCATTTTTAAAACACAAGTAACTGTAATCTAATCCCATAATAATCAAACCTGTCGATTCTCCATTAAATCTAGAATTAAAAGTCAGTTTGGTCGTTACAGTAAATTCTTCTGCTGGAAATTTTTGCAACAATAAATTTGGAGCATTAAAAATGTTTTTAGTAGTCGGCTGACAAAATAAATTGAAATAGCCCATACTCGTTGGAAACCCCCAATTAATTTGTCTGTTAGCCTGCCATTGCCATTGCAAACCTAATTTTGATGTATTAAATTCATCTGATTCTGCAGGAGTTTCTATTGGAAATTTTTTACCAACATTTGGCTTTTTATAAGTTGTAACAGGTTCTCCAATTCCATTTTTATCGAAATCCTCTCCCATAACTGGCCAATCATTTACCCATTTCATAGGTTGCAAATGAACAACTCTTCCGTAGGCACCTTTATCTTGAAAATGAAAAAACCAATCTTCACCAGTCTGTGTTGTTACCCAAGCGCCTTGATGCGGACCATTAATAGTAGTTGAACCTTGCTCTAGTACTTTTTTCTTTTCGTAAGGTCCGAACACATTTCTAGATCTTAAAATAGTTTGCCAGCCTGTCGGCACGCCACCAGCGGGGGCAAAAATGTAATAATAGCCATTTCTTTTATAAAATTTCGGACCTTCTATTGTACCTTCTCCATCGTGACCGTCGATTACCATTACTTCATCATTATTGACAACAGTACCTTCTGCATTCATAGTACAGACAACCAATAAACTTTTAATCTGTGCACGTGTTCCTGCAAATGCATGCGTTAAATAAGCTTTCCCATCTGTATCCCAAAGCGGACTAGGATCGATTAACCCAACTCCAGATTTCACTAAAAGAGGTTCAGACCAAGGCCCTTCTGCTTTCTTAGCCTTAATCATATAAATTCCAAAATCCGGATCTGGATAATAAATGTAAAATTCATTATTATGAAAATTAATACTTGGTGCCCAAACGCCATTTCCGTGCTGCACGCGATTGTAATTTTCAAAAGGAGGCTGTTTTACTAAAGCATGTGCGATAATTTTCCAGTTTACTAAATCTTTAGAATGTAAAATTGGTAAACCTGGAATACAGTTAAAAGAAGAAGCTGTCATATAATAATCATCGCCTACGCGAACAACATCCGGATCTGAATAATCAGCATGAAGAATTGGATTGGTATATGTCCCGTCACCATTATCTGGAACCCAGACTTGCGCTGTGTTTTTTTGGGAGAAAAAAATAGCGAGCAGATAAAGGATGATTTTTAGATTCTTCATTTTTGATATTATTACTTTTATTTAAACCCGACAAGCTTTAAAAAAACTGTCGGGTTTCTAATATGCTTTTTTTTGAGGAGTTTCTTTGCGATGCTTCGAATTCGCTCAGCAAAACAAAACTTACAATCAATAATTAACAATTATCTATTCAACTCTAAAGCAGCCAAAATAAAAGGACCAGTTGCTTTAGGATCGTTGTCTTTTTTTCTTTCGTTTACATAATATTCGTAAGATCCATCACGATATGGTGTTCCTCCTAAACCTGCAACCTGACAGCAATTTGTCAATGTGATACCGCCATCTTCATCAACTTTTTTGATTAATACAGTTGTTAATCCGTCAAAAGCTTTGTTGGCAGCTTTTTTAAATTTAGCTGGTAAATAACCTTTGTTTGCTCCTTTTGCAAAGGCATATGCAAACATTGCAGATCCAGAAGCTTCTAAATAATTTCCTTTCTCGCCACCTTTATCAGTAACTTGGTACCAAAGGCCAGATTTGTCTTGAAATTTAAGCAGTGCTTCAGAACTATTATTCAAATATTTGATTAACTCTTTGCGTTTTGGATGATCTTTTGGCATATAATCTAAAACATCAACCAAAGCCATTACATACCATCCTAGAGATCTTGACCAGAAATTAGGCGAATTTCCTGTTTCTTTGTTTGCCCAAGGCATTTGTTTGCTTTCGTCCCACCCGTGGTACAATAATCCTGTTTTTGGATCAGTTGCTTTTGACTGAATTATTTCGAATTGTTTTGCAATATCATCGAAACTTTTACCGTTTTCGAACTTAGCAGTGTATTCAGCATAGAATGGCTCTCCCATATATAAGCCATCTAACCACATTTGATTAGGATAAATTTGTTTGTGCCAGAATCCTCCACTTTGTGTTCTTGGTTGTTCTGAAAGCTGTTTACGAATTAATTGTAATGCTTTTAAATACTTTTCTTCTTTAGAATATGCATAAACATCGAAAAGCAAACGTCCTGGCAAAACCAAATCGATGTTAAACTTATCAAATTCATACGTATTGATACTTCCGTCCGCTTGAACCAAATTATCAACATAACCTCTTACGTAAGCTTTATATCTTGGATCCGGATTTTTTTTATACAATTCTTCAATTGAATGCAGCACTAAAGCATGAACATAATCCCATTTTGGTTTCTTAGCATCATCCAACATATAAGATTCAGGATGACGCTTCATCAAAGTTAAAGCCATTTTATCTGACCACTTTGCATTTTTTGCGATTACGATATCTTTCTTTGCAGGTTCTTGAGAAGTTACTTTACAACTTGTAATTGTCATAACGCAAATCATCAAAACCGACATCAAATAACTTTGCTTTCTACTGTTTTTCATTTCAAAATATATTTAAATTCTATTATTTATCTAATTCAATTGATGCTAACAAAAAGGCTCCAAGACCAATTGCACCATTTTCTTTTGTTTTAGAAGTAAGATAATATTGGTTTGTACCATCACGAAAAGGCTTTCCACCTAAACCTACATTTGATGAAACATTTAAAACATTTACTACTCCCTTTTTATCTACTTTAATAAACTCTTTTATAAAACTATCAAATGATTTTTTGGCTATTGCTTTGTAGCTTGCTGATAAATACCCTTTATTAGCGCCTTTTGCAAATGCATAAATAATCATTCCAGAAGCAGATGGCTCTACGTAGTTTCCATACAATTCTGTTTTATCAGCAACCTGATACCACAATCCAGATTCGCTTTTATACTGATTTACATTTTTTGCAATCTGATTTAAATACCCAACCAAAACCTTATATTTTGGATGTGATTTCGGAAAATAATCTAACGTTTCAACCAATGCTACCATGTACCAACCAATACCACGCCCCCAAATAGTTGGCGAAGTTCCCGTTTGTTTATCTGCCCAGCCAATTTCTTTACTTTCGTCCCAAGCTTGGTAAACTAGTCCTGTTTTTTTGTCAACTATATGTTTTTGAACCAATTCGAACTGTTTGGCTACATCATCCAGACTTTTTCCTTTTTCGAATTTAACCGTAAATTGAGTATAGAATGGCTCAGCCATATATAAACCATCAATCCACATTTGGTTAGGATAAATTTGCTTATGCCAAAATCCACCACTTGCTGTTCTAGGCTGGCTTTCTAACTGATTTCTTAATTCACCAATAATTTTCAAATAGCGTGAATCTTTAGTAATATCATAAAGATTAAACAATAATTTTCCTGGATTTAAATAATCAATATTGTATTCTTTAATATCATATTTTTTAATATTTCCAGTGCTGTCGATCATTCCATCGACATACTCTTTTATATAATTTAAATATTTTTTATCGTTTGTTTTTTGGTATAACTTTTCAAATCCAGACAATACAAAACCCATTTTATAATCCCATTTTGGTCTATCATTTCCGTCTAGCTGCCAAGCTTGCGGGTATTTATTAAGGATGGAAAGCGCAGTTCTTTCTGACCATTTTAAATCATATGAGATTACTGAATTTTCAGTTTCTAATTGATTCTGTGAATTCGTCTTGTTAGCGAAAATCAACAGAAAAAACAAAATAAGCTTTGCAAAATTGACTGTTGTAGAAAGAGATTTACCCATAAAATATACCTTTTATCTTTTTAAATTAATGCTTCGAATTTTGCTCTAATTTATTTAAAAATTTTGTCTAAAAATTGTATTGTGTAAGAAATTGTTTGCTTAAACCAAGGTTCGTAAAACCAAAATGAATGCGGAGAATCTGGAATAGTTTGCACTTCATTATAAATTTTATTTTCATTCAAAATCTTAATCATATCATCTCTTCCTGCATGAAATCTTGGAATACTGCTACAGATATACAAAACTGGAGGCGTATTTTTATCTGTATGCGTTAATGCTGAAGCCTCTTTCCATATTTCTGGAATTTCATCTGATTTTCCACCCAACCAAAATGCAGCCATATCGCCTTCTGATGATTCTGGATGTTTGAATGCTAAAACACCGTCTACATCAATTATAGCATTTACTTTTGATGATGATTTGCTTTTAAAAGCTTTATCTTCAAAAATTGAATTATTATTAGTCGTTCCAATTAAAGCGGCCATTTGTCCTCCAGATGAACATCCTAAGACAGCAATTTTATTCACATTGACATTAAATTTTGATGCATTATCTTTTATGAATTTAATAGCATTTTTAACGTCAATAACGCCTGTTGGATATTTTGCTTCTAATGACAATCTATATTCGATTGAAAAAGCAGAATATCCTTTTGATGCAATTTCTCTTCCAAGAAACTGCATCTGATCTTTATTGCCTGATCTCCATCCGCCTCCATGAATCATTATAACAGCCGGGCTTTTTTTATTTTTCTTATTTACAAAAGCGTCCAAATGGAGCTCTCTTTCTTTTTCTTTGTTATAAACTAAATCGAATGTAACCTGAACATCTTGATTTGGTTTAATTTCTGGAATGGTAATTAAAGGATATTTCTTAATTAATTTAGCGTAAGTACTTTTTATAGTATAAGATGAATCAATCTGATATTGCTGACTTTGCACCGCAATAACATTTAAAAAAAACAACAGAAACAGCTTTAACTTTTGCATCTTACTTTTCATTTCTTTCAGTTAAGAAAGGAGTTTAACGATTGATAAACTCCTTTTTAACTCCTTCAAAAAACAATAATCTCAAATATTATCAAATTACTAATTACCAACAATTCGAGAACTATTATTACTTAACAGATTCTACTTTTTTATTATTAACGTAGGTATCTATAAACTTTATATTTTTTACATTTTTCAATAAATAGAGCGAATCTACTTTTTGAATTTTTACATTTTTTAATGTGATATTTTCAACAGGCGATTGCGCATAACCTTCTGCCCAAACGCTATATTTTCCTCCATTTTTTACTGTAATATTTTCTAAACTTACATTTCTAATTGTTGGAATAAAATTTCCTGTCTGTGATCCATAAACATTATAAAACATATTCAATTTCAAAACACATTCTTTAACAGTTCCCACTTCCAGATTTCGAACAAAAATATCTTCTATAATTCCGCCTCTTTTTGAATTGGTTTTAATGCGAATGGCACGATCCAGATTTGGACTATCCATTACACAATTCTCAACAAAAACATTATTTACTCCTGCCGAAATCTCACTACCAATAACTACTCCGCCATGACCATCAATCATTTTACAATTTTGCACAATGATATTTTTACTTGGAATTGCAACTCTTCTGCCATCTGCGTCACGTCCAGATTTAATTGCAATACAATCGTCTCCAGTGTTGAAAGTGCAGTTCTTAATTAGAATATTTTGAGAATACTCTGGATCACAGCCATCATTATTAGGTCCGTGGCTGTTGACAGTTACGCCGTCAATAATCATGTTATTAGTTTTTATTGGATGCAAAATCCAAAATGGAGAATTAATTACTGTTACATCTTTTACCAAAACCGTATTGCATTCAAAAAATTCTATAAAATTGGGACGCAAATATCTTCCATCTCCAAAAACTCTTTCAGCAACTGGAACTCCTTTTTCTGCCATGTCTACCAGAACCTCACGATTTGTTGGATCATTTTGAGATGGAATTCCTTTTTTCCATCCATAATTTTTTCCTCCAGACCAAATCCACCAATTTGTACTGTCTGCTTGACCGTTTAATATTCCTTTTCCTGTAATGGCAACATTCGTTTTATTCTTGGCATAAATAAGAGGAGAATAATTCATTACTTCCGTTCCTTCCCATGAAGTATGAACGATAGGATAATCTTTCGGATTTATACTAAAAAGTATTTCAGCATTATCTTCTAAATGCAAGTTTACATTACTTTCTAAATGAATAGCACCTGTTAAATATTTTCCATTTGGCACTAAAACCTGACCACCACCATCTGCCGCGCATTTGTGTATCGCTTTTTCAAAGGCAATTGTATTTAGCGTTTTTCCATCAGCGACAGCTCCAAAATCGTTTACATTATAGATTTTATCAGAAAATTTTGTTTCTGGGATACTTTTAATAACTAAATGCATCTTTTTCCAAGAACTTCCTCCATTATCTAAAGAAACAGCAACCGTTTTTTCTGAACAAGAAATGAACAAAGCACTTATAGTCACTATAAATAGAATATTTTTAAATGTTATGTTCTTATTTGCAATCATTTGCGCAGTATTTTCTTGTTTAAAATGTAAAACGACCAAAAATCATGTAATCGATTACACGAAAGTAGAAAAATTGTTCTAGTAGAGCAAATTAATTTAGAAAAAAATTATATATTTAATTTTTATTACAAATTTTAATTACATTTAACGCAAAAATTTAGATAAATTATTATCATAATAATTTCTAAAACGTTTGATTTCCTAAATCTGGTAATCGATAACAATTTATATTACATAATAAAAAAAAATGTACTTTTGTCTAGTCTAATACATAATCCGATAAACTTTTGTTGAATGAGTGAAAAAGTAACTATTTACGATATTGCTGAAAAATTAAATATCACGGCTGCAACCGTTTCTAGAGCTTTAAATAATAATCCGAAGATTAAAGAAGCTACGAGAGAGTTAGTTATTAAAACTGCTGCTGCCATGAATTATAAGCAAAATAAGTTGGCACTTGCATTGAAGAGCGGTCGAAGCAATAATATCGGAGTTATTGTACCTCGTATTGACAGCAACTTTTTCGCCTCTGTTATTAGAGGAATCGAAGAAGAACTTTATCCGCATGGTTATCAAGTTATTATCTGTCAAACGCATGAAAGCATCAAAAGAGAAAATGAAAACCTTCACACTCTTGTAGATGCACAAGTAGACGGAATCATGATGTCTGTTACGGGTATTTCAAATGAAAACGATAGCGCTTTTAGAAATGTATTAGAAAAGAATGTTCCTCTAATATTTTTCGATAGAAGTAAACATATTGATGGAGTAAGTTCTGTAACTATAAATGACTTTAAAGGAGGTTACTTAGCTACCAAACATTTAATTGACGAAGGTTGCAGACATATTGCTCATTTATCTGGGGATCAATCTTTAGACATCTTTAAAAACAGGTTTTTAGGATACAAACAAGCTTTATTAGATAATGGAATTGATTTTAAAGAAGAATATGTAATCTATACCAAAAGTGCTGTTGATGCGGGAAAAGAAGCTGTAGACAAGCTTTTACAATTACAAACTCCGCCAGATGCCATTTTCTCTTCGAGTGATTTTGCTGCATTGGGAGCTATTCAGGAACTTAAAGAACGAAATATTGACATTCCGAATGAGTTTTGCGTAGCAGGTTTCAGTAACGAACCTTTTACTAAGTTTATGGAATTATCTATCACTTCTGTAGATCAATCACCTCTAGAAATGGGTAAAATGTCGGCTCGTGTTTTCTTAGAGCAAGTAGACAAAACAGATACAATTAAAATAGAAAAAAAGGTCGTTTTAGCACCTGAATTACACATTCGCAAGTCATCTACCAAAACCACTTTTTAATATTTTTTTTACCATATAAGTTATATAAGCCCATTTTAGAATGGGCATTTTTATTGATAATAATGTCAATACAAAATACAAAAGACGCACTGCGGTGCGTCTCTACAGAAAAACCTTAAAAAAAAAGACGCACAGTAGTTGTGCGTCTTCTATATAAACCTTTGTCACTTTGTCCCTTAGAACCTTAGTACCTAAAATTAAAGTGAAACTCCTCTTTTCCAAGGAATAAAATCGTTCTGATTTAAAACTGCCGCTTTGGTTTTAATTGTACCACTAGCAATATCAATAATAAATTCAAGCATTTCATCAGACATTTCTTCGATAGATTTTTCACCTTTGATAATTCCACCAGTGTCAATATCGATAATATCAGACATCTTAGCCGCTAACTCAGAGTTAGAAGATATTTTTACAACTGGCGCAATTGGATTTCCTGTAGGAGTTCCTAAACCTGTCGTGAATAATACCATATTCGCTCCTGAGCCTACCATTGCAGTTGTACACTCAACATCATTTCCTGGCGTACATAGCAATGTTAATCCTGGTTCGTTAATATACTCCCCATAATCAAAAACACCTGCAATTGGAGATGTTCCACCTTTTTTAGCCGCTCCTGCAGATTTCATAGCATCCGTAATCAAACCGTCTTTAATATTTCCTGGAGAAGGATTCATATCAAATCCTGAACCTGCATCAACAACTGTTTTTTCGTACCATTGCATCAAACTCAAGAAACGTTTTCCGTCTTCGTCATCAACGCAACGGTTTACTAATTCTTGCTCTACACCACATAATTCAGGGAACTCAGAAAGAATTGTTGTTCCTCCTAAAGCAGCCAATTTATCAGACAATACCCCTAAAGTTGGGTTTGCAGAAATTCCAGAGAATCCGTCAGAACCACCACACTCTAAACCAATTCTTAATTTAGATAATGGTGCTGGCTCTCTCTTAATTTCGTTTGCCTTTTTAATAGCTTCGAAAGTATCTTTTACAACACTATTCAACATTGTTTCAATTGTTCCAATAGATTGCTGATCGTAAATTAAAACAGGCTTTTTACTGTTTGGATTGATTGCATCTAAAGCTTCTTTGAAAATTGAAATCTGTAGATTCTGGCATCCTAAACTCAATACAGTTGCTCCTGCTACGTTTGGATTATTTACATAACCAGCCAAAAGCTTAGCTAAACTGTGAGAATCCTGACGAATTCCACCACAACCACCTTGGTGAGTGATGAATTTTACCTGAATGTTATTGAATAAATTAGCATCATTTGAAGCTTCTTGATTTCCTGCTCCACCCGTTTCTGATTTTACCAAAGAACGCAACAATAACTGATAATCGTTCTCTTTTGGCTTCATCAACTCTTTCTCAAAAATATCTTTTAAGATTTCGATGTTTCTGTTTTCACAAAAAACTAATGGAAAAAACAACCAAACATTTTCCGTTCCAACCTGTCCATCTTCTCTATGATAGCCCTGCCACGTTCTATCTTTCCATTTATCTACATTTGGCGCTGTCCAACCAATTGTTTCAGTTTTACCTGTAACTTTATCACTTTCGTGTTTTACATTCGCAGTAGAAAGCAATCCTCCTTTTTCGATTCTTGCGCTTGCTTTACCAACTAAAACACCATACATAATGATTCTGTCTCCTACATTAAAAGGAACCATTGCAATCTTATGTTTCATTTTCACATCAGACTCAACGGCAATTGATTGTCCTTCAAAATCAATCACTTCGCCAGCTGTCAGATTTACTAAAGCTACCGCTACGTTATCTGTAGGGTGAACTTTTATTAATTTTTTCTGCGTTGCCATAATTAACCTTTGTTCTTTGTTCTTTTTGTGTTTTTTTTTATTTTATTCTTTCTTGGAATTTAGCAAAACCAGCTTCAATTCCATTTGAGTCAATTTCTTCTAATGCAATTGTAATTGCTCTTGTAAGTCCAGGAATCTCAGTCAAATCTTCATCCCAGAAACTTTTGTTTTGTAATGTTAAACGAGCGATTTTCTCGTAATCATCCGATTTCCAAAGTCCGTTGAAGAAAGCTGTAATATCTTCACCATCTTTAACCGGTAAACTTTGACCATTCCAAGTTCCTTTGTAGAAACGAATTAAACTCGCTAATGAAAAAGTCAAATTAACAGGCAATTTTTTGTTAGCATTATAATATCCTAATAAACTAGGCAAAACTCTTACTTTGAATTTCGATACAGAATTTAATGCAATATCAGCAAGTGCATGTTTTATAAATGGATTTTTAAATCGGTCCATTACTTCCTCAGAATAGGCCGTAATTTCATTTTTGTCCATATCAAGAGTTTCACTAATTTCACTAATAACGCTATTTACAAATTTCCCGGTAAAATCTCCGTTAACAGTTTCCATTACTAATTTATTGCCATGCAAAAGTGAAAAAGGAACCATTGCCGTATGCGCACCGTTTAAAATACGAACTTTAATCATTTTAAAAGGACGTATATCATCAACGATTTTTACATTCAAATCTGTTTTATGAAAAGGCAATTTTGCTTTTAGATCATCTCCGCCTTCAATAGCCCAAAGGAAAAAAGGTTCAGCAGCAACAATTAAATTGTCTTGATAATCTAATTTATTATTGTATTCTTCGATTTCAGCTCTTGGATATCCAGGAACAATTCTGTCAACTAGAGTACTATGATATGTACAAGCATCTGATACCCAAGTTTTAAACGCATCTTCTAATTTCCATAAATCAACATATTGTAAAATATATTTTTTAAGTGTCTCAGAGTTGTAATCAATTAATTCACAAGGAATTACTGTAACTCCTTTAGAAGCATCTCCATTAAAATGTTTAAATCTTTCATATAATAAAACCGTTAATTTTGCAGGAAATGACACTGGTGGTTGCATGTCTGGAGTATCACTTCCAATAAATTCAATTCCAGCTTCTGTTGTATTAGAAACGATAAACTGAAGTTCTTCTTCTTTGGCTAAAGCCAAATAATTTGTAAATTCAGTATATGGGTTTATAGTTTTTACAATATTATTAATCAACACAATATCTTGTATCTTTTCACCTTTTTTAATTCCGTTCATAAACAAGGTATAAAGACCGTCCTGATCATTAATCATATTTACCATACCGTCTTTCAAAGGCTGAACTACTGCAATACCGGCATTAAAATCAACTTCTTTATTCAGTTTGTCAAAAGCATAATCAACAAAGGCTCTTAAAAAGTTACCTTCTCCAAACTGAACCACCTTAATTGGCTGTAACTTTTCTAATCCTGTATTTATTCTATTTAATTTTTTCATTTTAAATTTTCTTTAATGCGTTATAAATAACCATCTATAAACCCTATTTCTTCATTTCTGCCTTTTAAATTGTAAATGAAACATTACACCCGATTGAGTAAAATAAAGCCGGCTGTGAGGAATGGCTAGCTAAATTTTTCAAGCGTAATGTTCAATTACAATCTCTAAAAATCTAAAAAAAACTTATAAAATAAGGAGTTTGGCATGATTACCCCTTAATCTTATTTTCTAATATCTTTTATAATGTCAAGAACTTGTTTCACTTTTGCAGATAGACCATCAAAATCCTTATTTCCTAATATATCTTTTGAAATCAATTGCGAACCTAAACCAACACAAGTTGCTCCAGCATTCAACCATGAACTTAAACTTTCTTTTGTTGGATAAACTCCGCCCGTAGGCATAATGTTTGTCCACGGACATGGGCCTTTTATTGCTTTGATAAATTCTGGTCCATAAGTATCGGCTGGAAATAATTTTACGATTTCACATCCCAATTCTTCTGCTCTTGCAATCTCTGTCAAAGTACCGCAGCCTGGCGACCAAAGCACTTTTCTGCGATTACAAGCTATAGCTATATCTTCTCTAAAAACTGGAGTAACAATGAAATTCGCTCCTAAACTCATGTACAATGAAGCAGAAGCCGCAT
The DNA here is from genome assembly GCF_014207905.1 of Flavobacterium notoginsengisoli. Taxonomy (GTDB): domain Bacteria; phylum Bacteroidota; class Bacteroidia; order Flavobacteriales; family Flavobacteriaceae; genus Flavobacterium; species Flavobacterium notoginsengisoli_A. Next base: position 319,402 of record NZ_JACHLB010000003.1, read on the forward strand.
CTGTGATAGAACCCACTCCTAAAATCATTCCTGGAAGTTCTGCTAAAGCATATTTGTTTAAAGCTCCAAAAACTTCATGTGCAAAATCGCCCCTGCTCGTAAATTCCATTAATCTGGAACCTCCATCGTAACACGCTTTTAAAACTTTTTTACTTAACTCAATATCAGAATGAAAAAACAACGGAACCATACCATTTTCTTTCATCTGCTGTGCAACCTCAATTCTTGAATATTTTGCCATTTTTTATTTAAAATTATCTTGATACCAATGCAGAACCATCGCCATCAATCATATTTTCAACTTCTTTTAAAGTAACCAAGTTGTAATCTCCTGCAATGGTATGCTTTAAACAACAAGCCGCAACTGCAAAATCTAAAGCTCTTTGGTTATTATTTTGATATTCTAATAGTCCATAAATTAATCCGCCCATAAATGCATCTCCGCTTCCTACACGATCAACAACTGGAGTAACTTCTTTTACTTTTGCGCTATAAATTGCTTTTCCGTCAAACAAAATTCCGCCGATTCTTTGGTGAGAAGCACTTACAGAATAACGCAAAGTTGTAGCGGCAACCTGAAGATTCGGAATCAATTCGAACAACTTTGTATATACAGCTGGAAGCGATTTTTCATCTTGATAATTCGGATTTACTTTCGGAATTCCTAACATAAAATACGCTGTGTCAATATCTCCCAAAATAACATTACTGTATTTTAGCATTTCTGGCATTACTTCGCTTGGCGTTTTGCCATATTGCCAAAGCTTTGATCTATAATTTAAATCACAAGAAATTTTAATTCCTTTTTTGTGAGCGACTTTTATTGCTTCTAAACAGGCTTCTGCTGCTGTTTGGGAAATAGCTGGAGTAATACCGCTCCAGTGAAACCATTCTGCTCCTTCTAAAACTTTATCCCAATCAACTTGTCCTTTTTCTATAGTAGACATCGCGCTGTGTGCACGATCGTAAACCACATTACTTCCGCGTGTTCCTGCTCCGGTTTCCAGAAAATAGATTCCCAAACGTTCTCCTCCATAAACAATGTTTTTAGACTCGACATTCATTTTTCTGATTTCTTTCAAGGCAGAAAAACCAATTTCATTTTCAGGTAATCTTGTAACAAATTCAGCATTTATACCATAATTTGCTAAAGAAACACATACGTTAAATTCTCCACCCCCGTACGTAGCACCAAATGCTGTAGATTGCGAAAAACGTAAATGTCTTTCTGTCGATAAACGCAGCATGATTTCTCCAAATGCAACTACTCTACTCATTGTAAATACTTAATTAAAAGTTGAAATATTCTTTAGCGTTGTTATATGAAATATCAGAAACCAATTTTCCGATCCATTCCATATCGTTTGGAAGTTCTCCTCGTTTTATTTCGTCTCCTAAAAGATTACATAAAATACGTCTGAAATATTCATGTCTTGGGAATGATAAGAAACTTCTGGAATCTGTCAACATTCCAACAAAACAGCTAATTAATCCCATATTTGAAAGAGCGTTTAACTGCTTCGTCATTCCATCTTTTTGATCTAAGAACCACCATCCTGAACCAAATTGTACTTTTCCACGAACGCTTCCGTCGTTAAAGTTTCCAATCATAGTTGCCATAACTTCATTATCAGCTGGATTTAGGTTATAGATAATCGTTTTACTCAATTTATCTTTACTATCTAAAGCATTTAAGAAACCTGAAAGTTTTTGTGCTTGAGGATAATCCCCAATAGAATCCCATCCTGTATCCGGACCTAAGATTCTGTGCATACGAGCGTTGTTATTACGCAAAGCCCCTAAGTGAAACTGCTGTACCCATCCAAATTCATGATACGTTTCGCATAGGAAAATTAAAACAGCACTTTGGAATTTTAAAGCTTCTTCTGGTGTTATAATTCTGTTTTCTCTTTTCTTTTTGAAAGTTGCAGCAATCTCAGATTCAGTAAATTCTTCAAAATAAATTTGATCTAAACCGTGATCGCTTAATTTACATCCGTTTGCATTAAAGAATTCAATTCTGTTTCTTAACGCAGCTTGCAAATCAGCAAAAGTGTTAATTGCAATACCGGATACATCCCCTAATGTGTCCAGATATGCATTATAACCATCATTAGCAATTAAGATGGCTTTATCAGGTCTGAAAGCCGTACTCATTTTAATTCCAGTTGAATTATTTGCGAATTTCTTGTGATATTCTAAACTATCAATTGGATCTTCTGTAGTACAAACTAATTCAGCGTTTACTTTTTTAAGAAGGTTTTGCGTGCTGTACGCCTGAGAATTAATTTTCTCTGAAGTTTCGATGTAAATTTTCTCAGCCGATTTTTCATTCAATAAATCATAAATATCAAAATAGCGTGCTAACTCTAAATGTGTCCAGTGGTACAAAGGATTACGCATTGTGTACGGAACAGTTTTTGCCCAGTTTAAGAATTTATCTTTATCTGAACCATTTCCTGTTACAAACTGCTCGTTGATTCCTAACGTACGCATTGCACGCCATTTGTAATGATCGCCGTTGATCCATACATTCGTAATGTTATCAAAAATCTTGTCCTCAGCAATAAACTGCGGATTTAAGTGATTGTGGTAATCAATAATTGGCTGATTTTTAGAGTAATTGTGATACAACTCTTCAGCGTATTTATTTTCTAATAAAAAATTGTCGTGTATGAATGTATTTGCGCTCATGTCTTTTTAAATATAATTTGAGAATTATTCTTCGTTTGAAGGTTTTCCAATAGTAGCAAGAATTCCACCGTCAACATATAAAATGTGACCGTTTACGAAATCACTTGCTTTGGATGATAAAAATATTGCTGCTCCTGCTAAATCGCTTGGATCTCCCCATTTTGCAGCTGGAGTTCTGCTAATGATAAAGTCATTAAAAGGATGTCCGTCTACTCTAATTGGTTTGGTTTGTTCTGTTGCAAAATAACCTGGTCCGATTCCGTTAATCTGAACATTGTATTTTGCCCATTCTGTTGCCATATTTTTAGTCAGCATTTTTAAACCTCCTTTAGCAGCAGCGTATGCAGAAACTGTATTTCTTCCTAATTCACTCATCATAGAGCAAATGTTGATTATTTTTCCTTGTCTTCTTTCGATCATTCCTTTTGCAACATGTTTAGAAACGATAAACGGACTTACTAAATCAATATCAACCACTTCTCTGAAATCTGAAACTTCCATATCCAGAAGCGGAATTCTTTTAATAATTCCAGCGTTGTTGATCAAAATATCGATTGGTCCAACTTCACTTTCAATTTTAGCAACAGCTTCTTTTACTTGTTGTTCTTCAGTCACATTAAATTTATAACCAACTGCATTGATTCCTTCGCTTTTTAACTCAGCTACAGCATTATCAATTTTTTCTTGAGAAGAATTTCCGTTTACCACAATTGTTGCTCCGGCTTGTCCTAATCCTTTCGCCATTGCCATTCCCAGTCCGTGTGTACTTCCTGTAATAAGGGCAACTTTTCCTTTTATGTCAAATAAGTTTGTCATTTTCTTATCTTAAATCTGTGATTTTACAAACATCCATATCTCCGTAATCTAGGTTTTCACCTGCCATTCCCCAGATAAAAGTATAATTACTAGTTCCTGAACCAGAGTGAATTGACCAAGGCGGAGAAATTACTGCTTGGTGATTGTTCATCCAGATATGTCTCGTTTCTTGAGGTTGTCCCATGAAGTGACAAACTGCTTGATTTTCTGGAATGTCCAAATAAAAATAAACTTCCATTCTACGATCGTGAACGTGAGCTGGCATAGTATTCCAAACACTTCCTGGCTTCAATTCTGTCATTCCCATTTGCAATTGGCAAGTTGTTACCACGCTTCCAATAATCATTTGGTTAACCGTACGATGATTTGCCGTTTCCATTGTTCCTAATTGTAATTTATTAGCTTCTGCTAAACTTACTTTCTTAGTTGGATACGTTGTGTGTGCTGGCGCAGAATTTAAATAAAATTTAGCTGGATTATTTTTATCATCACTTTTAAAAACAACATCTTTATTTCCTGCTCCGATATACAAAGCATCTTTAAAACCTAATTCATAAGTTGTTCCTTCAACTACAACAGAACCACTTCCTCCTACATTAATAATTCCAAGCTCTCTTCTTTCTAAAAAATAAGGCGCTTTTAAAGGATCGATTGTTTCAAGTGGCAAATCTCCTTTTACAGGAACTGCAGAACCTGCAATATATCTATCATAGTGAGAATAAACCAACACCACTTCATCCTCCTGCATTAAGTCATCAATTAAGAATTCTTCTCTCAATTGTTGCGTGTCATATTTTTTTACTGCTTCTGGACTTGACGCGTATCTTGAACTATATTTTGTCATAATTTTAAATTAATGTAATCGATTGCACAAAATTATATTTTTATATTTAAATAGCATAATTGAAACGAAAAAAATATTTCAATTGCCTGTACTTTTCTTTATAATTCGACTTTTTTCATTCGCGGAACCAACAAATGCATTATCAGCCAAGCCAATAAATATGAGGCACCACAAATACAGAACATAATAAAATAACCCGTTTCTACTTTTCCTAATTTGGTGTAGTACACAAACATATTTTTTTGAACTAAAAGTGTCAACAAAATTCCTCCAAGAGCACCAAACATCCCTCCTAAACCTGTAACAGATGCAGTCGCTTTTTTAGGAAACATATCTGAAACTGTAGTAAAAATATTTGCACTCCACGCTTGATGTGCTGAAACTGCTAAACCAATAACCAAAATGGCAAACCAAATATTTATTGTCCCTAATTGCTGTGCAAATAAAACAGGCAGAACTGCTAAAGCATACAACAGCATACTCGTTTTTCTTGCTTTATAAGCTGGCCAATTTTTGTTTATTAATCTTAACGGAAGCCATCCACCGCCGATACTTCCAACACTTCCGATCATGTAAACCAATGCGCAAGGCCAGATAATTTCGGTTGCTGTCAGTTTATACTGTTTCATTAAGAAATCTGGCAACCAGAATAGGTAAAACCACCAAACTGGATCTGTCAATAATTTTCCGATTGCAAAAGCCCAAGTTTGTCGAAAGGAAAGCAATTTAATCCATGAAACTTTTTCTTTCGATTCTGGCTCAACCTCTTCAATTTTATCAGAAGTAATATATTCTAATTCCGCTTGTGATAAACGTTTTTGTTTTTGAGGCACTTCATAAAATAGAAACCATAAAGCCAACCAAATAAAACCAACAATTCCTGTTATAATAAAAGCCCATTGCCAACCATATTTTTCTGCAATATGAGGAACAGTTAACGGAACTATAATTGCTCCAATATTACTACCCGAATTAAATATTCCAGTTGCTAATGCTCTTTCTTTTTGCGGAAACCATTCGGCGGTAGCTTTTATTGCTGCTGGAAAATTTCCTGCTTCTGTAACTCCCAAAAATACACGAGCAATTAAAAAACCTCCAGTTCCAGTTGCTAATGCATGCCCGATTGCCGCTAAACTCCATAATCCAGTTGCAATAGCGTAGCCTAATTTGGTTCCTAACTTATCAATAATTCCACCTGCAACCAGCATTCCTAATGCATAGGCAATTTTAAATGCCAATTCAATATTCGAATAATCTATAACTTCCTGTTCGGGAGTCCAATGAAAAGCTTCTGCCAAAAAAGGCCGAAGGTAACTTATTACATTTCTATCCAGATAATTGACAGTTGTAGCAAAAAAAACTAAACTGCAAATAGTCCAACGGTATTTTCCTATTGCTGCATTAGCTTGATTCATAATTTATTTGGTGGTTTAGGTTGGTTAGTTAGTTTTTGAAAATCTTTTTATAGATCTGTAATCGGACTGTATTTTGGAACCAATGTTTTCATTACAATCCAACCTGTTAAGTAACAAACTGCACAGATTGAGAAAATGATAAAATATCCCGCTTCAATACCTTTAAATCCAAGAAAAACCATTTCTGTATCTTTCGCATAATCAAACAGAACCCCAGATCCTTTATTGATTAACGTTGATCCAATTCCACCTGCTAAACCTCCAATTCCTGTAATAGTTGCAATTGCTTTTTTAGGAAACATATCTCCTACTGTAGTAAAAATATTTGCCGACCAAGATTGGTGAGCAGCTCCTGCAATTCCGATAATAATTACCGGAACCCAATAACTAATATACCCTAAAGGCTGTGCCACTAAAGCCAATAACGGAAAAAATGCAAAAATCAACATCGATCTCATTCTTCCCTCATATGGGTTCATGCCTTTTTTCTCAACAAAATAAGTTGGAAGCCAACCGCCAATAATTGATAATAATGTAATTAAATAAAGTACAAATAAAGGCAATGCTGCTTCTGTAGAATCCATTCCGTAAACAGAACTTAAATAGGCTGGTGTCCAGAATAAGAAAAACCACCAAACACCGTCTGTCATAAATTTACCAAATGCAAATGCCCAAGTTTGTTTGTATTTAAAACAATCTACTAAAGAAACTTTTCCTTTAGCTTCAGGTTTAAAGCCCATTTTACTATCTTCAATATCATCTTGCTGGATATAAGCTAATTCTTCTGCAGAAACTTTTGAATGTTTTTCTGGTTTATCGTACATAAACATCCAAAATCCCATCCAAACAAATCCTAAAGCTCCGATGATGATAAATGACATTTCCCAACCAAAAGATTTCGCAATAAACGGAATTGTAATTGGCGCCGCTAAAGCCCCAACCGTTGCTCCTGCATTGAAAATACTAGTTGCAAACGCTCTATCTTTTTTAGGAAAATATTCTGCTGTGGTTTTAATTGCCGCTGGAAAGTTTCCTGCTTCTCCAACCGCCAAAACAAAACGAGCAAAAATAAATAAAGCAACACTTACATTGATTACCAATGCTGTATCGCTTATTGTACTAATAATTTCTTTTGAACCATGAAACCCAACAAACCAATCTCCTGTAATAATTCCTGAAGTTGCAATTCCGCAAAATGCGTGAAGACAAGCTCCAACTGACCAAATTCCGATTGCCCAAAGAAATCCTTTTTTAGTATCAAGCCAGTCTACAAATCTTCCTGCAAACAATAATGAAACAGCGTAGAAAATAGAAAATAATGCTGTGATATTTCCGTAATCGTTATTTGTCCAATGAAATTCTGGCGCAATAAAATCACTCCAGGTTAAAGAAAGCACTTGTCTGTCAAGATAATTAATTGTAGTTGCAAAAAACAATAAGGCACAAATACTCCAACGGTATTTTCCTGTTGTCTTAATGCTTTCATTTACTGCAACTGTTTCGGTTTGATTCATAGTTAGTGGGTATTATAGTTTTGTAATTTTTGGTAATCTTAATAAAACAATTGACTCCTGTTTAAAAATATTAAAAATCAACAAATTAACACCTTCAAACAGAAACAATGTAATCGATTGCACAAATATAGTTTTTAATCTCTACAATCCAAATAAATTGTATAAAAAATTATTTTAACTATTTAAATTAATAGATTACATAAAAAAAAGAATACAAAATTACACATTAAACAATATATTTGTTAAAAGCTATGAGGTGAAATTCATCCTTTTTATGGGGCAAAATTGTACTGAAAAACATGGTTTTTATCTATTATTTCTACTAATTTTAGATACTTATATCAATTGTTACATTTCCAGTTCTTCATCATAATAAAACATTGTAAAACAAATAATTAACTATCAAATTGAAAACTAAAAAACAACCATTTTACAAAAGAATAACATTGAGTTTTATTCTTTTTTCAGGAATATTTTGTTCAAATGCTCAGAATCAAGTAATTCCGCTTTGGAATAAAATTCCAGATGAAATAAAAGCACCAGATTATAAAGAAAAACCTGAACTGAAAGATGGAAAAATGCAAAGTACAAGTCAGGTTTCTGTACCAACACTAAGTATTTTTATTCCTAAAGAAAGTAAACCAAATCAAACAGCAGTAGTTATTTGCCCTGGAGGAGGTTATTCGCATTTAGCTTTTGATAAAGAAGGAGCAAAAGTTGCCGAATGGTTTAATAGCATCGGAATTGCAGCTTTTGTATTGAAATACAGACTTCCAACAGATTTAACTATGAAAAATAAAAATGTTGGTCCGTTGCAAGATGCTCAGGAAGCAATTCGTTACGTAAGGCAGAATGCAGCAAAATGGAATATTGATCCGAAGAAAATAGGGATTTTAGGTTTTTCTGCTGGAGGACATTTAGCTGCTACAGCATCAACACATTATGATGATAAAGTCTATGAATCTGCCTATAAAGTAAGTGCGCGTCCTGATTTTTCTCTTTTGATTTATCCAGTTATTTCTATGGAAAATGAGATTACGCACAAAGGTTCACAAACTAATTTATTAGGAAATAATCCTTCGCAAGATTTAATAGATTCATTTTCTAATGAAAAAAAAGTTACAGCACAAACTCCTCCTGCATTTCTAATTCATACTACAGATGATACTGTTGTAATGCCAGAAAATAGTATTAATTATTATTTGGCTCTAAAGAAAAATGGAGTTACAGCGGAGTTACATTTATATGAAAAAGGTGGCCACGGATTTGGATTAGGCGTAAACGACACAAGCAAATTCTGGACAAGAGATTGTATCGAATGGCTTAAAGTTAATGGCTACAATTAAAATACTACTGCTTTTAAAACAACAAAAAACCACTCTTGTATAAGAGTGGTTTTAAAAGAGATATGAAGAGGTTTGTTACTAACTCTACTTAAAAAAATAACCAACGGTTACTTGAAAAATTCTATTCTTCATATCACTATTAATACTATAATTGGTGTTTGAAGTCACCTCTTTAAACACATCTGTATAAGACATATTGTATCTTACATCTGCATAAAATTTGTTTTTAAACTGATAACCCAATCCGAAATTGACAGAAGCATCTACTCCATTTGAGTAATCTTTCAAATCCATTTTTTCATGGTTGTCATAACCTAAAAAGTTATCTTGATACTTATTATTTGCTTTTAGCAAAATTCCAACTTGAGGTCCTGCCTGTACACTTAAACCTTTCAATACATAATATTTCAACATTACTGGAACATTTAAATAATTTAAAGAAAGAGTGCTTTTGTAATGTGAATTTTCAACCTCAGCATCAGAATAAGATAATTTCATTCCTTGCTGACTATACAAAAGTTCGGGCTGCACAAAGAAGTTTTTTGTCAAAGGAATTTCAGCCATCAAACCAACTGTAAATCCGTTTTTGTTTGATGAATTCAATTCATTTTCATCAAACGTTAGGCTCGAAATATTTAAACCTGCTTTTACACCTAGTTTCACTTTTTCGGTCTGAGCTGTTAAACTCGCACATACTAAAAATGCACATACAATTAGCTTTGATTTTTTCATTGTATTTATTTGTTTTTAAGAAGGCAGTCCTAAAAATCAGAACTGCCGATTCTATCTTTATTTTTTACTTTTTAATAATCTTAGCGGTGTATTTTTTACCTTGAACTATACAATCTAAAATATAAACTCCAGTGCTTAGCTGACTTACATTTACATTTGAAGGAACAGCGCTATACGTTTTACTCCACACGGCATTACCTTCCATAGAGTAAATTTTGATTTCAGCTTCTCCTTCTGCTTTTTCAGCCAAGAAAATGTTCACATCGTCTACTGCTGGATTTGGAAAAACTCTAAAAGCATTTGTTAATTTTCCGATAATTAAACCTTTAGAATCTATTGGTGCCGACATGCTGTTACATCCGTTACTATTTGTAGTTTCCAGACTATAACTTCCTTCCCAAATGGCAACAATTGTTTTTTGCGTTGCATTTGGAATAATTCTTCCATTTAAATACCATTGATAAGAAGACGCTTCTGTTACAGATTCAATTTTCTTTTCTCCTGCCGCTTGGATTTCAGGTGTTTTATTTTCTAAAATCGTAACTGAAGTAGTAAAGATTTTACCTAAACCGTTTTCATTATAAACTGTTACGTAATAATCACCACTTTCTGTAATAGTATAAGTTGGATCTGTAGAACCGTCAAACCATTCGTAAGATTTGTATTTTCCAGGATTTAAAACAACTTCTGGTCCACATTGCGAACCGCTTTGTAACTCCGAGTCAAAAGTGTCAAATGTAACATTTACTTTTTCTGTCAACGTACAACCATTTTCAAGAACCGCTGTAACGATGTAATCGCCTGGTTTAGTTACTACAATATCACTTGTTGTTTCTCCAGTATTCCATTTGTATGAAACTGCATCTAATTCTTTGATTAATAAATTAGTTTGAGCATTAACATAAACACTTTTACCAGCATATCCATGAATTGATGCATTATCAAACAATTTGAAATCACCAGAAACTCCTTGATAATAATAATTTTCAATTGTATTATTTTGATCAATAATATCGCCTTCTAGTTTGGCAGTGAAATTAAATATGTGCGAATCATCGCTTTGATCTAATTTTGGCTGTTTTTTAAAAATATACTCAACACTTCCACCAACTGGAATTCCAGCTTCTACAGTTTCTGAAATAGATTCTGAAGTATTCAGATAATCTATTTTTACTTGAATGCTATTTTCTTTAATCGCAATCTGACCTTCGTTGCTTAATCTCACTTTGTATTCCTGACTTCCACAAACATCTTTTGGAGATAAAATCTGCATGGCAACATCTGTAACTTCATTGTTAAATATTTTTAAATCATCTAAAACCATATAAGAATATCCTGCAGCTTTTGCATGTCTAAAACGGAACATTACTGATTTTCCTTTGTATTTAGTGATGTTCAATGAAGCACGTTTCCATTCCGTATCTACATAACTTCCTTCCTTATTTCTTCTCCATAATTCTGTCCATTCTCCTCCAGCAGTTTTAATATCAACTAATAAAATATCATTAACATTACTCTGCATTGCATAATAAAATTCTACAGCAGAAGCTTTTTCAGATAATTTATACATCGGCGAAATTAATTCACTGTAATATGATAAATTCTCTAAAGAACTATACAACATATTTTTTGCTGTATCGCCAGTATGATCTTTTTTAGGAACAGTTAAATTCACGTTATCTGGAGCTGTTACAACTCTCCAAGGATAATTATCATCACTTTGGCTAGAAACAAATCCTTTTTGTCCAAATAATGAACCAGCTGGAAGATTTGAATAAGTTTCGACGCTTAATTCTGGTGCGTTTGCAACTACTTCGAAAGATCCTTTTATGATCTGAGCATTCTCTTTAGATTCATCTGGAGTATAGGCTTTTATAGCAATTTCATATTTTCCTGCAGTTAATTGCGGCAGACCAGCCAAATTATAAGTAATAGTTTGTCCAACTAAAATGGCTTCATTTTTTTCAACCAAAATTGGACTTCCAACTGCATTGCCATTCTGGCTAACTTGATATTCGAATGTAAATTTATTTACTTCTTTGTAAGCACCATTTCTTACGTTTACAGCAAATTCGTGAGAAGGAGCATCTTCGTAAACCGTCTCTGGAACGCTTAAATTTGTAAGTCTTAAATTCGTTTTAGTTTCTTTAATTTCGATATTATCTACCGCAAAACCATTTGCAAAAAGTCCGTTGTCATTTTGCACAAATGCTATCATTACGCAAGATTTTCCAGCATATTCACTTAAATCAACTCCATATTCCCACCAAGCACCATAATACGGCATTTTAAATACTTCTTTCCAAGTTTCACCACCATCTGTACTTACTTTTACAAATCCATCAGAAAGGTGTTGTGAATCTCCAAAACCATCAAAAGTCAAGTGTGCCGATTTGTAATTGGTCAAATCAAATACTGGCGAAACCAACATATCGTTTGCTGCGTCACAATTGCATTTATCGTCATTACTTGCCATGAATTTAGTATGATCTGCGATAAACCATCCCGGCGAACCTAAATCTGCACGTAAACCATGATTCCATCCTGCTGAACCTACATTTTCAAAAGTTCTCCAACCTTTATATTTACTTGCATCTTCAAAATCCATTTTATAAGGCAGAACAGAAACTTTTAAATCTTCGTTATTCCAGTTATCATAAGTAAGTGTAATGGAGTTGTTTCCTTGTTTAACATCTTGAGTCATGTCTTCTGGAAAAACAGAAACCGTAACCGTATGTGTTCCTACATTTTTTAAAACAATGTTTGAAGTAGAATAACTGATTGTATCTTTAAACTTAGTAAAGTTCAAAGTAGTTAATTCTGTTTTAGAATAAACTTCATTTTTTGCTGCATCAAGAATTTTAGTCGTAATGTTTACGCGTTGACTTCCTGCTATAAAGTTGTTTGTAATTTTACTAATTACAGTTACATTGCTATTATCAACAGTACATTTTCCCGCCTCCAATTTTGAAGACAATAATTGCAAATCGTAAGGTGCATCACTAACGCGAACATTATCTACGAATCCTCCAATGAAACCATCATTATAATCATCTGTTTTTACACGGAAACGAATTGCAACTTTTTTTCCTGCAAGACTATTTAAACGTATTTGATAAGGATCTTTCTTCAGAACTGTATTTATTCCTGTAAACCATCCTCCATCAAATAAATCACTTAAATGCTTAGTTTCCGGGTAATTTACATCTTCAACTTTTTTCCAGTTTTGTCCTTTATCTTCAGAATATTCAACAATTAATCCATCGTATCCTGTATGCAATAAATAGTACAAATCGAATTCTGCATAAGGAGAAGCAACATTTGTAAAGTCAAAAATTGGTGATTCTAATACAAAATCAGAATTAAGAGCGACTTTATCAGTTTCTGTAAAATCTTTCATTCCCCAAACATATTTTGATTTAGTATCTCTAAAAGATGGGGCAAAAGTCTGAAACAAGAATTTTTGATTTTTATTTGATGATAATGATTTAGAATTCCAACCTCCAGGTGTTCTTTCAAAATCCTGATAGTATGGCAACTGTGTTACAATACCGCTGTATGCCGCATTTAGAATACTATTGTTTGTTGTAACAGGATCTTGAGCCAATGTTACGTATCCTTCGTAAGTATGTAAACCAAGGGCAGATAAATCGAAAGTATTATCAAAAGGAATTGTCATTTCTGATCTTCCTTTAAGACTTGTAGCAAGCGTAACATCTTTCCAAACCGCTGTACTTCCCGGCGCTGTATCAGTATATCCAACTTTAAGCACAGTTCCCGCCGGAATATCAGCACAGCCTAAATTAAAAATTGTAATTCCCGATTGGTAATTTGAAGGAAGTGCATTTCCAGTATAAGTAGGCATGCTCAATCCTGTAACTTTAAGATCAAAATCTTTTTGAGCGACTGGCACAACTAAGTTTGAAATGAAAGTATATCCTTCTTTTGCTCCAAACTCTGTAATAGGATTTAAGTCTACTTTTACTTCTACGTAGTTTGTTGCTCCATTTCCTTGATAAGGAATTTTACACTTTAATGCTAAAACTGTTTCTTCGCCAGGGCTTAAATCCTTAGCAAAAGGAACTTTTCCGTCATAAGTATAAAAAGTAATTAATCTTCCAAGTGCACTTGCCATAGCTCTTAATTTGAAATTCAAATTTTCGTCAGCTTTAATTACAGTGCTTCCAGTATTTTTTATTTTCACATAAAATGGTTCTTCTCCTTTTAAAGGACCACATGGAACCGTAGGATTTTCAACAGAAACCAAAAGGATTTGTTTTTCTGCATAAGAAGGCCCAACTCCAATAGCATACCAAGCATTTGTAACTTGTTTGTATTCTTCAGAACCTAATCCGTATAAATCTTCTGTGGCCAATAAACTCGCTTGACGCATTGCCATAAAGTTTGAAGATGGCGATAAATACTCTGTAAGTGTTGTATAAGCAATTTTTTCAGCTTTTGCTAAACCAATTCCTTTTACATTATAACTGTTATTTAAATCATTAACACCTTCTCCACCTTCAACTAAAAGATAATACCAATAATTAGTAATTCCGCTGTTTTGATGAACTCCACCATTGTCAACACTTGTATTTGCAGGATTTGTCCAAAATTCTCCTCCGTAAGTATCTGGTTGCCCTGCCGCTTTTGGATTAGACATACTTCTCAAACTTCCGTGTTTGTACAATTCGTCACCAAGCATCCAGATATCATTTTTAGAATCTTTGCCAGCGTAAAGCTCGATAGAGATTCCAAAAATGTCACTAAACGACTCGTTCATTGCTCCAGATTCTCCCTGATAAATTAAACCGGCAGAGAATTGAGTTACAGCATGAGTCATTTCGTGTCCTGTAATTCCTAAACTCACAAATGGCTGATTGTCTCCATCTCCAAACTGCGCCCATCCGCCTGTCCAAGAAGCATTCTGAACATTTGTTCCTAAATGTGCCAATCCAAAAATGGTCATTCCTTCATTATCAACACTATTACGGTCAAATTTTTCTTCGTAGTAATTTAAAGTCGTTTGCAATCCCCAATGAATATCGATTGCAGCTTCATCGTGATCTTTATTGTATAAATCATTCCAGTTATTATCTTCATCGATATATTCTGTAAGAACCTCATCCGAAGCATGCTCTGCGTGATTCATATTTAAAGTATAAATTGGCACTTTATATTTTCCTTCTAAAGTTTCCAATCTATAACCATCTGCATATTGAGTTGTACCAAATGTTACATCTCCAGCAAATCTTGCTTTTCCTTTTCCAATAGCAGCTCTACCGTCAGCAACTGGTGAAGAAGACGAACGAACATCTCTGTTTAAATCAATTTTTAAAATGATTTTTCCTGTATTCGCATCAACATAAATAGTTTGGCTAGACTGCGGATTTGTCGCAAAAACATCGTATTTCCAAGCCAAATGATATTCCTTCAAATCTGAAGAAAAATTAGGACCGACATAAACTAATTCTCCTTGCGGTTTTGTGCTTATTTTTTTATGTACTAAAGGCGTCAGTTTTTTGCTTTGCCAAACATATTCTTTAGCATTTACTTCTTTTAAAGCATTTTCTAAACCTTGAGAAGCATTTATTTTATAATTGCCACTAGTTGGAAGCTTTTTAGAAGTTTCTCCAAAAGCGTCAATTTTAGTTTTATTTTCTCTAACCTTATAAATTGCTCCTTCTACAGGAACAGAATTATGCAATTGCTGATAAGTCGCCAACTTTCTGCCATGCTTTTCAGAAACCGATTTCAACTGCATTTTGTCTGAATTAGACAATTCAAAATCTTCTTTTCTTACTTCAAATACATTTCGTATTGTAAGGCTCGAAGATTTAGCAAAAGATTTCACTTTTGTACTATCTGAAGTCGGAATGGTTTGAGCAGTTCTAGCCGTTGTACTGCTTTGGCTTTTATTGAAAAACTTTTGACTTTCCTGTATTCTTTTATTTACAGCATCGCTTTCTTCTTGCGAAAGTGTTGTGCCTTTTACACTTTTTTCAGTCAAAAGAGGATTAGAATCTTCTTCTTGGCTAACTGTAGAGCTAGCCGTTTTTTGATAAACTTGATCCTTTTTTTGAAGTCCTACCGACGATCCTAATGTCGTCTGTACATTTGCAGTTTTGTTTTTTGGTAAAGGTGACTGTGCCATTCCAACGGAACAGACCAGTAAACCTAACAAAAGAAACAAATACCTGGGTTTAGAGTAAATCTGGTTCATTTTTTTTAATTTAAAATTAGTATTAAGGCTGCGAGTTAATAGTAAAATGGTTCGCAGAAAACCACAAAAGCAAGTCCTTAGAATCAATTCGGCGGTTGATTCTTAGAACTTGCTTTCGTTATTTTTTGTAAAATTTTTAAGAGTGCGCTCTTCTTTGTTTTTGTTTCTTCTAAAAGCTCTTCAAGACTTTTATTCGACTCTTCTTTTTTATTCGTATTCATCCAAACTTAAATTTTGCATTCGGTTTGGTAAAAATAGAATGGTGCTATAAGGTTCGAAAAAAAAGGACTAATGCAAAAACACTCGCAGACAAAATTGAAGCATTAAAAAAACACTCATTTAAAAATAAAAACAACTATATCAAATAGTTATATTTAAAATTATTTTACAATGATTCTCCTTTAAAACTGTTTAAATAAGTGGAAAGATTTACTTTTTCATTCGTTAAATCGAACTTTTTACGCAATCTGGTTCGGGCGTTTTCTATCGATTTAAACGATTGTCCTGTAATCTGAGAAATTTCTTTTGTAGTTAGATCTAAATATAAAAGGGCGCAAAGTCGTCGCTCTTTTGGAGTAAGTGTTGGGTAATCGATGGTCAATTTATCAAAGAAAGATTTATGAACCTGCTCAAAACTGATTTCAAATTCTTTCCAGATATCGGTATTCAAATCTTTTTCTAGACGTTTTAAGACAATATCAATTGCCTGCTGTAATTCTTTGTTGGGTGTTTTGAGTTTGATCTTTTTAAGATCGGTCAGGATTTCATTGATGTTATCAGTGCGATGAATTTCGGCCATTGCTTTACCGACCAAAACCATGTTTTTAGCTTCGAGACTTTGTTTTAATTCTTGCTCTTTAGCTTTTAGCTTCTCTTTTTCGAGCTGATTTTTAATATTTCTGTTTCTGTATCGAATCAATAAGAGAATTAAAGATAAAATTCCGATAACCAATATCAGTCCGGTTACATAATACTTGAATCGTGTTTTTTCTTCAACCAATTTCTGAATCTGACTTCTAACTTTATAATCTTGTTCGAGTCTTATTCTTTCTAGATTTACTGCTTTTTGCTCAATGTTAATACTGTCACTTATTTTGTTGTACTGCTGAAAATAGTAGACGGCATTTTTATAATCTCCTTTGCTTAAATAAGCATCATAAAGCATTTTGTTCAAACGCATACTAGAAAAACCAAATGATTTTTCTTTATTAAATTCTAATGCCAGTTTTGCATTTGCAATTGCTAAATCCAATTTTTTCTCTTTCAGATTGTATTCCGAAAAAGCTTCATAAACAAATGATTTTAGTGAATTTTCTTCAATAGAATTCAACACAGAGAACGCTTTTTCAAAATAGAGATTCACATTTTGCTTATCATTTTTTAAGATATATGCTCTAGCCAAATTGGTGTAGATATAAACTGTCAACGTTTTATCTTTCAATTTATCAGTAATTGCATTGGCTTTCTGATAATAATACAAAGACGAATCGGCATTTTTCTCCAGATAGATAGTTCCTATATTATTGAGAATCTTTACCAGCTTAGCAGAATCTTTCTTCTCTTTTTGATACTTGTAGACATGAGCGAAAAATTTCAAAGCTTTTTCCTGATTATTGCTTTTAGCATACAAAATTGCCAGATTATTTTCTACTCGTGCCGCTTCCTCAATATTATTTTTTTCTTTATAAATATCATACGCCTTTAAATAGTATTGTAAAGAAACATCTAAAACATCTTTTGAATCATAGACCTCGCCAGCGGTTGTATAAACACTTGCCAAAGCTAAATCTGATTGTGGTGTTTTTTTTGCTTCTGCTTCTGCCAATTCAATATACTTTACAGCTCTTTCCCAATCTGTAGATTTAAGACTTAAAGCTATTTTTCTGCATAATTCTACCTTTTTATCGTGATCCTCAATAGTATTTAAACTATCTATTAATTCTTGTGTTGAAGATTGAGAATGAATAGATAGAGAGAAAAAAAATAGAAATAAAAAGAATAAACGTGGTATCATTGGTAATAGATCTTAAGGGGTCATCAAAATTATATAAAAATAATTCTTAGCAATAAAAATAAAATCCCATTCCAAACGAGAAACGGGATTTTAAATTGTAATTAACCTTTTTAAATTATTGTTTAGGATCAACACTCAATGGAGGAAGATTGGTTTTCTTTTCATTCATCATTTTTTTAACCTGCTCAATAGTTCTATAACGTTCGATCTGCATTTCTCCCGTAAAAGTTTCACTCTGAGGTGCTCTTGGCGGAGTTTTGGCATAAGTTTTCATTAAATCTGCAATCGCTTGATTAAAGATTATAGCGGTCCATGTTTTCTCTGTCCAGCTATTCATAAACAAATCGTAACGTTCTTGCGGATCTTGCCAAAGATTGTAAATAGCTGGTATGGTAGCAATATAAGTTTCGTCACCTCTCCATCCAAGCTGTTGTCCGGGCGCATCACTGCCAGCTATAGCCCCATTATCTCCTCGTGTATTAAAAACTGCTTTAAATTTTCCAATACGTACAGCTCCAGGTGATAATTCAGCTTCAGTAAAATAGAACCATTTGTCACGAAGCGGTGTGCCTTTTTTAAACAAAACATTAGACATATCATAACTATCAAATACCATATCAACACCTGCTCTATCTTTTGTTGGAAGTTCTACGCCAGCGAGACTAGCAAATGTTGCCATTAAGTCAAGCCCACCAACAATATCGTGGCTTTGACTTCCTGCCTCGATTTGCCCAGGCCACCAAGCAATAGCAGGAACTCGGCTACCTCCTTCTCGGTCTGTTCCTTTACTTCCTCTGAATGGAGTGTATCCAGAATCTGGATGCACATCTTGCCAAGCACCATTATCGACTGTATAAATTACTATTGTATTATCAGCAATTCCTAAAGAACGAATCTTGTCCATGATACGTCCTACATTATAATCCATTTCTACTACAGCATCTGAATATTTACTTTTTCCTGGAGATTTACCAACAAATTGTTTAGAAGGCAAGTTTGGCTGATGGTTTTTAGCAAAATTGATACACATAAAAAATGGATCTTTACCTTTTCCATATTCATCAAGTTGCTTCAAATTATTCTCCACCATCATCATATCAAGCTCTGCAATATTCTCTTCTGTAACTTTGCTTATCTCACGGGCTTTTCCACCTGCTTCGCCTTCTAAAATACCGGTAGTCACTTTTTTGAATAAAGCCAGCATATCAGGAGACATTTCTGGGTTCCATGACTCAAAAGCATAAGTATAGGCATTCAAATGATAAAGCACTACATTTTGCATTTTGTCAAAACCATGAGCAATTGGCATGGCATAATCCGCTTCGCCTAAATGCCATTTTCCTGAGAAATAAGTTTTATAATTTGCTTTTTTAAGTACTGATGCCAAGGTCCATTCTTCTTTTGGCAGTCCGCCGCCTTGTCCTTGAAAAGCAACGGTTGTCATACCGCTACGATTTGGAATACGCCCTGTCAGCATTGCTGCTCTTCCAGGAGTACAGCTAGGCTGCCCATAAAAAGACCAAAACTGCATTCCTTCTTTTGCCATTCTATCCAGATTTGGCGTTGGCATTCCTCGTCCGACACCTCCTCCATAAACTCCTAAATCTCCCCAACCCGTATCATCGGAAATTACCATAATAATATTAGGTTTCTTTTTTGTTTGTCCGTTTATAATTCCAATAAAAATAAAACAGAACAAACTTGCAAAAATTAGTCTTAAGTTACTTTTCTTCATGATTTTTAAATTTAATTATTATAGCTGTTTTCGTTTGTTACATTCCTAATCAGCACCGCCATCGACACTGTCAAAAGTTTCTCTTTCTTTAGGTCTTATACTATATTTTAAGGAAACCATTGGTCCATAGTAAACATCAAATTGACTTCCATTTGTTCGAAGTTGCATCTGACCTATTATGCCTGATAAAAAATGAAGATTAGGAGTTATTCCGGCTGTATAGTATACAGATAATCTAAAAATGTCAAAATGTTCTTCGGCATAATCTTTCTTGGCAAACTTGAGCATAAGCTCTGTGTAATAACCAATATTTGGAGCTAAAAAAATAGGTTTCTCTCTAGTCTGTCGCAGGTAATGATTGACTCCAAATCTTGCCCTCAATCTTGGAATTACTTGCTGCTGCCCGGTTCTATCATCGAAAAATTTCGTTTCAAAACGCACTTGTTCAAAAAGTGAACCTTTCGGCATAGCTTGAGTATAGGTTCCCATAACAATTAACCTATTTTCAAGCGTTTTATAATTTCCCATTTCTTCTACTGCATATTTTTGATTATGGGCATATCCAAGCCACAATTTCATATTCTTAAAACCTGAATAAACTATCCAAGGTCTAACTACAACACGCTGCGTATACTCGAACGGATTAGTGGTATTATATGCTCCTTGCGTAACCAATTGAAAATCGACCTGACCACTTAAGTGCCATTTATCATATATCGGAAAAGCAAGATCTCCTTCAGAAATGGAAGCAGGAATGAAACCCATAGTATAAGGTGCATCTAGTTGCGCGTATACAAAAGATTGGCAAATAATGCAGAACAAAATAGTAATCGCCTTCTTAATTTTATTCATAGCTTCTCTAATTAAACTCTCGTGTACTATTTTATTTTATTGCTTCATTAGTAAAATTCCTCTCAAAAAAGGATTGATTTTATTTCTAATTTAAATCGCTTTTATCACCGCTGGCGGATTCCAACTGTCATTTAAAACTGCCTCTTCTGGCCAATAACATCTTATATATAATGAAAACACCTCCTTTGGTGCTGGAAGCCAATTGCTCATTTTATCTTCAGATGGTGGCGTACTTTGTACATAAAGTGTAAGAGAACCATCAGCATTCTTTTTTAAGTTTTTATTTTTTGTTCCTAAAGAATATCTATTTAAGCTGTTAGGAGCAAAAAAATGTTCGGTATTATAAAGAGTAAGCGACCAAAATCCCTTTACAGGAGGAAGCTGTCCACTTGCAAATGTTACAGTATACTTATTAGAACCGTTTAATCTTGTTCCTGCTTCATCGCGATCCTGATAAAAATACCTGGTTTCAAAAGGTTTGTTTACAAAAATATTAGCCTTAGCACATGAAAGTCTAGTTAGATAATCGTATCCAAATTGTGCTCCGTTTCTTTGGGTAGTCCAATTGTATTTTACAGGATAACCCACATTCTGAAACTGGAATAAAGGTGTTACATAATTCTTCTCTGCTTCAATTGCTGCATTTGTAGCAATAGCTTTTAGTTTAGGATCTTTATTAACAGCATCAAGCAAGGCTTGCATTTGTGCATAAAAAGCTTCTTCCCCATGCATGGGAGGAACTTCTTTTAAAATTGCTCCTAATTGATCGAAGAAAATCTCTGGTTTTACCCATTTCGTTTCCCCTTTTTCTCCTTTTGCTGGAGGAGGAGTTGATTTTAGTTTTGTCCAATCTGTTGTTTTTGGTTTTCCATCATAATCACTTAAAGGATACAAACCTATTTGACTAATTAATGGCTGTATTGCTTTTTTATCGCTTGGATCATCACTCTGAAATACACGAGGTATTACAACTCCACGGCTTGTCGGGCATTTAAAAACAGAAATAATGCCATCTGGAACGGTTCCTTTCCAATCATTTGCTGCTAAAAGATAAAAACCTGGTTTTGTGCCATACATTTTACCAAGACTTGCAAATCCATCTGTACGTTGATTACAGACTTGATAAACCCAAAAGCGATCTCCAAAATCTGGTACTTGAACAACTACTGGACCTTTTGTTAAATCTAAAGTTGCTAAACCATATACAACATCCTGATTAGGACAAGCTACAGCTCTTTCTTGTGGCTTAATATAATCTGTAAGCATACACAAATGATTAGGCGGAGCAAGAGGCAGAATTCCTTCTCCATAAATTGGCCCTGGCAATGCCTTAAAAGTCTCTACTCTATTATGAATATTTACCATTGGCCAAGCCCAGCCATAAATTGAAGTCGCAAGATTTTTGACAAAAGCTTCTGTCATAATAGTATTTGGAACTGGTGCTGCAGGCACTTTTAGTGTTGCAGAACTATCTGTTCCTGTTACTACAGCATCTGAAGATTCTGTATTAGCTACCGTTTCTTCTTTTTTACAAGATGATAACAAGAATATCAGAGTAAATAATAAAAAGAGATTTTTTTTCATGATAATCAATTATTAAAATTTAAAAATGTAACACTGTAATTGTTTGTTTAAATCGAACAGTTATACCTGCATTTTTACAATCAAATATCAAGTTAAAGCAAGAGCAACTTTTACTTTAATTCGCTGGCACTAAATTAAATCTAATCGTTAGAAGAAAATTTTTAAACATGTTGCAAATTATAATTTGCAACAAAGTTTTGGGGTTTATAACTACAGTAAAAAGATCTTTTTTATGAGCAACAGTAATTCGCTTACATTTTTCCGTAATCTGCAAACTGTTCAAAGCTCACTTACTTTCGAAATTTGTATTCATTAAAAACTTTAAAAAATGGAAAAGATTAAATTAGGAAATCAAGGATTAATTATTCCGCCGATAGGTTTGGGATGTATGGGAATGACGGGTTTTGAAGAAGGAAATATGTATGGCGCAGCAGACGAAAAAGAAGCTATACAAACCATTCACCGTTCTCTAGAATTGGGAGGTAATTTTCTCGATACAGCAGATTTGTATGGTCCTTTAAAAAATGAACAGCTAATCGCAAAGGCAATTGGAAATGATCGCAATAAATATATACTGGCTACAAAATTTGGCTGGGAAATAGATGATAACGGAAAAGTGACTTGGGCTATAAACGGAAGTAAAAAATATATCAAAAAAGCGGTTGAACGTTCTCTAAAAAATTTGAATACCGATTATATTGATCTTTATTATATGCATCGTCTGGATAAAAACACTCCAATAGAAGAAACTGTTGATGCTATGAGTGATCTTGTTAAAGAAGGTAAAGTAGGATATTTGGGACTTTCTGAAGTATCCTCTGAAACCATTAAAAGAGCACACAAAATTCATCCTATTACAGCTGTTCAAAGTGAATATTCTTTGTTTGAAAGAACCGCAGAAGAAAGAGGTGTATTAAAAACTCTTAACGAACTCGAAATAGGCTTTGTAGCATATTCTCCATTAGGACGCGGCTTTTTGTCTGGCCAAATTCGCTCAATTGATGATCTTCCTGAAAATGATTTCCGAAGAGCTATTCCTCGTTTTCAGGAAAATTACTTCCATAAAAATATCGAATTGGTAAAAGCAATTGAAAATATGGCGGAAGAAAAAAACATCAATTCTTCTCAACTAGCTCTTGCTTGGATTATTAGCAAAGGAATTGTTCCTATTCCTGGAACTAAACGAAGAACTTATCTTGAGCAGAATATAAATGCTACTACTTTAGAATTAAGTTCAGCAGATCTGCTAAAACTTGAAAGTATTGTACCTTTGGGAACAGATACTGGAGCGCCGTATGATGAATTCAGTATGGGGCTTTTAGATTAAACTTAAAAAGAAGCTGTTATGAATACCATTGCATCTGTCTCCGCTTTTCACCGTTTACTTTCTCTTCAGGAACCGAAACATCCGATGGTAAGCGTAATCAATTTATCTGAAAGTGTTTTTCTCGATGATGAAATCTGGAAAGGTTTTGTCAATAAATTCTATTGTGTTGCTTTAAAAAGAGATGCAAAAGGGAAAATTAGATATGGTCAAGGGCATTATGATTACGATAAAGGCGTACTAAGTTTTACTGCACCCAATCAGGTGCAGTATTTGGATTTTCATAATATGGAATGTGGAGCTGGTTATTTACTGATATTTCATGAAGATTTTATTTTAAAACATCCTTTAGCACAAAAAATTCATGAATTTGGATTTTTCTCTTATGCCGTAAATGAAGCATTGCATTTATCAGAACAAGAAGAAAAATATCTGATAGAAATTTTGGATAGAATTGATAAAGAATGCCAACATATTGATCATCACACTCAAGATATCATTCTATCTCAAATTGACCTGCTTCTAAATTATTCTAGTCGATTTTATGAAAGGCAATTTATAACAAGGAAAAGCAACAGTCATACCTTGCTAACAAAATTTGAACGGTTTATAAATGATTATTATAGTGAAAACACTGCAGAAAAAGGTCTTTTAAGCGTTGGCTTGGCTGCAGAAGCCATGAATCTTTCTCCTAATTACCTTAGCGATTTCTTACGAATACATACTGGGCGTAATACAAGTGAGCATATTTATGAAAAACTAATACATAAAGCGAAAGAAAAATTATCTACGACCGAATTATCGGTCAGTGAAATTGCTTACGACCTTGGTTTTGAACATCCGCAATCGTTTAGCACGCTATTTAAAAAAAGAACTCAAATGTCGCCTTTAGAATTTCGAGAAAAAATTAGGACTAATTAAAAAAGCCAGAAAAAATATTTTTCTGGCTTTCTTATTTTTAGTTCGAAGTATCTTTTAAAAACTTAATCAATCCATTCATATAAGTTTCCTGATCGTCATACATACTCATATGACTTCCTTTTTCGCAATACAAATAAGTTCCGTTTTTAACTTGCGATGCAATCCATTTCATATGTTCGGGATCCATTGTATCGTATTTTGCTCCAATTGATAATACTGGTATCGTTAGCTTTGGAAGTTCTTTTGTAATATCCCATTTCTCTAGTTTTCCCGAAAGTCCAAATTCGCTTGGTCCTTGCATCGTAACATATAAAGATTGATTGATTTTACCAAATGATCTATTAACTGGTTCTGGCCAAAGATTTGGATCTAAACGTAAAATGTGTTTCGAATAAAAATTAGGAAGAAGCAATTTCATATACTCCGGATTTTCAAAATCTTTATTTTTTTCTATTTCTCTTATTTTGGCCAAAACTTTCGGATCCATTTGTTTGGCTAAAACGTCATCTGCATATTTATCATACGCTATTGCGCTCATCATCATATTCGAAATAATAAGCCCTTTTAAATGCTGCTGATATTTAAGTGCATATTGCGAAGCCAAAATTCCGCCCCAAGAATGACCTAATAAATAGAAATTATCTTTATCTAATTTTAATGCCTGACGAACCTGTTCCACTTCTTCAACATAACGATCTAAATCCCAAAATGCTGGATCATTCGGATTATCAGAATTACCCGTTCCTAACTGATCGTAGTAAATAAATTCAATTCCTTCTGAAGGCAGAAAACTTTCCATACATTCAAAATACTCATGTGTCGCTCCGGGTCCACCGTTAAGAAGCAGTAATTTTATTTTAGGATTGTTTCCGATTCTCTTAGTCCAAACATTAAACTTCCCTTTAGGAGTATTAATTTGCACTATTTGAATTCCTCCTGTTTTTATCCCTTCGCTATTATCCTTCAAATAGGTATTTAGATCTAAGTTTTTATTTTCTAAACCATTTTCTTTATGACAAGATGTTAGAAAAAATGCAGTTATCATTATTAAAAAAGCATTTCGAAATAGAATCATAAGCTGAACTTTTTAAGTTATTTAAAATTCTAATTTACTTAATTATTCTGTACAACACTTATTTCATAAAAGATATTTTAATAATATCTCGGACGTTTTTTAATTGGTAAAGAAACTTTCTTCGTTTGCTATAAGTTCTAATTTTGCTAAAATAATTGCCAGTTTGTTTTCTAATAAAATCTTTCCGTCACGCCATTCTTTCTTAATAGATTCTCTTTTTGCACGAAATATAAATTCGCCCGTAAAAATATATTCAGAGGTTTCTCTTTTTCCTTCAATTGTAATTCTTTTTAAAGCTTCTCTTAAATCGATTTCAATCTCAATTCCATTATTAAATAAAATAATATCAGCTTCGTTAGTATTTTTTATTAATTGATGTCCTCGGTATTTTAAAAGCTTTATAAAAGCATCCATAAAAAGCAAAGCTCTATTTAAATTTTTATCGGCTACATTTAAATTCAAAATCTCAAGAAAATCTTTTCTGTCATTTTGTTTCAAATTTTTGAAATATCCCTTTGTAGTTAGAACAATTTCAACCGGATTTTCAAGGGTTTCTTTCACTATCAAAAAATCACTCAAATCTTTTTTTATTTGATGGACAGCATCCAGTAACGGACTTGATTTTGATGTATGGCGAAATTGCATTTCATATCTTTTCTTTAGAATATGAATTTGGTTATTGCCATTGTAGTCTAATGACAATTTTGGTGCTTTTGGTCTTTTATATTCTGGTTTATTCCAATAACGGTTATTGGGTAAAGCGATTTCCATTTTACTGCAAGCATTTTTTATTTCCATAGTCGAAATTTCGTAATGTTTTGCAATTTGGATAATTGGAAATTTCCAAACCAAGTTGTAAAGTTCTAATCGTGTAAAACTAACTTTGTCCATGTTTAATAATAATTCCCCCAAATAAAAAACACCATTTCTGTTTTTATCCAGAAATGGTGAATTATATAAATTAACTATTCTACTCCTCCACCTAAAGCCCGATAGAGATTAATTGCTGCATTAAGTTTTTCTAACTTTATGGTTACAACATCTAAATCATTTTGAAGAGAACTGTTTTGAGCTGTTATAACTTCTAAGTAATTCGCCATTCCGCTTTTGTACAGTAAAGAAGCATCGGAAGTTGCTTTATCTAAAGATTGTGCTTTTTCTGTTGCCAATAAAATACGTTCATCAGCATATTTCAATCTCGACATGGCATCATTAACTTCTCCTACGGCAGTAATAAAAGACTGTTTAAACTGTACAACTGCTTTTTCTTGTTCTAAAACAGCAACTTCATAAGCAGTTCTTAAAGCTTTTTTTCTAAAAATTGGCTGCGCTAAATTGGCTGCAATCGTCTTAGTAACAGAGCCAGGAAAATTAAACCAGTTATCAAACTCAAATGAATTTACCCCAATTGACGGACTTAAACTTAAAGTAGGATACATTGTAGCTTTTGCCAAACCTGTCTTAGCATTTGCAGACATTACCGCGTATTCGCTAGCTTTTACGTCTGGACGTCTGCTTAAAAGCGAAACTGGAACTCCAGTTGGAAATAAAACCGCAACTTCTGCAGCATCAATATTACCAGCTCTTTCTATTTTATCTGGATATTCTCCGCACAAAATCTGTAAAGCGTTTTCTTGAACAGCGATATTAGCTTTCGCTAAAGGGACTAACAATTCTGCCGTTTTCTTCTGCGCTTCGGTTTGGTTTACAGCTAATGAACTAACAGATCCAGAATTGTACTGCAAGCGCATCATACCTAAAGTATTATTGCTTAATTCAATATTTTTTTCTGCAATTTTAAGCTGTTCGTCTAAACCCAAAAGATTGTAATAAGCTTGAGCAACTTGAACAATTATTCGAGTTTTTAAAGCCGAAAGATTCTCTTTTTGGGCAAAATAAGCAGCTTTAGCATCACGTTTCTGCATCGCGGCTTTTCCCCAAATATCAACTTCCCAAGAAAGACGTAGATTGGCACTGTAATCGTCCATATAATCTTTACCAATAAACTGCTGACTTAACGATCCGTTTAAGGAATTTTTAGAAGGATAAGCACGGCTCGCACCTGCATCAAAATCGAGTGTTGGAAGTAAGGAAAGCTTGGCTTGTTTATAACTAAGGTCAAGCTGTTCCATACTTTTCATTGCAACAAGCACCTCGTTGTTTTTAACGAGGGCTTTTTCAATTAAATTAACCAACAAAGGATCTTTGTAATAGCTTTTCCACGGAAGCAAAATAGTATCTCCAGTGAGCGCAATTTCTTCACGGTATTTTTCTGGAGCATTCAAATCTGTTCGGGCATATTTTTTTCCTACCACACAAGAAGTCATGATTGTTCCGGTAAGTAAAACAATTCCGATTTTATATAGTGTTTTCATTATTATTCTTTTATGGTTTGAACTTGTACTGCAATCTTTTTTCCTGATACTTTTTCCTGTAAATATTGGAATACAATGAAAAGCAACGGAATCACGAAAATTCCCAATACAACACCGCTAAACATTCCTATTGCGGCGCTTACGCTAATTGATCGGTTTCCAACTGCGGTTCCGCCAGAAGCAAACATTAACGGAATCATACCGACAATAAAAGCAAGCGAAGTCATGATAATTGGCCTCAACCTAGATCGCGATCCTTCAATAGCAGCTTCGATTATAGTTAAACCTGCAAGACGTCTTTGCAAGGCAAACTCAACAATCAAAATGGCATTTTTGGCTAAAAGTCCAACAAGCATGATTAGTCCAACCTGAACATAAATATTGTTATCTAGTCCCACTGCTTTAATACCCGCAAAAGCTCCTAAAATTCCTGTTGGAATAGAAAGTAATACAGCAAGTGGCAACAAATAACTTTCGTATTGAGCAGCAAGCAAAAAGAATACAAACAAAAGACATAACCCAAAAATGGCAATAGTCTGACTTCCTCCTGCTTTTTCCTCAAGACTTAAGCCCGTCCATTCATAACTGTAATCAGATGGGAGTTTGTCTAAAACTTGTTCTAAATTCCCCATAATCTGACCATTACTATAACCAGGCAAAGCCATCGCAGTAATGTTTACCGAATTGTAAAGATTGTAACGGTTTACCGATTCTGGTCCGTATACTTTATGAAACTTCACAATAGATTTTACTGGTACCATTTGCATATCTGCATTTCTTACGAAAATTTCATTAAATGCATCTTCATCCATTCTAAAAATACCATCTGCTTTTACATTTACCCTGTAAAACTTACCGAATCTCGAAAAATCGGCAGATTGATCTCCTGCAAAATAGGTCTGAATATTTCCTAAAAGTTCCTTGATATTCACGCCCATTTGACGTGCTTTGTCTTCATCAACTTCCAATTCCAATTGCGGATAATCTGCTCTAAAAGTCGTGTAGGCATATTGCACTCCCGGTTGCTGCATAATTTGGCCTATCACTTTATCAGACATAGCCTTTAAGGTTTCTGGGCTTCTTGCCATTCTATCTTGCAATACAATTTCGGCTCCACTTGTTACACCGAAACCTTCTACTGGAGGCATTCTGAAAACCATAATCTGACCTTCTTTTATTTTTGCCAGTTTTCCGTTAACAGTATTCATAACTTCATCAATATCTTTTACCGCTCCTCGCTCTTTTTTAGGTTTCAGTTTAATAAATCCTAAACCATAAGCCGGACTTGCACTGTTACTCAAAATATTAAATCCTGTAATACTGGTATTGACATCGATAGCTTCTACTGAAGACAATTCTTTTTCCATTTTTTGAATTACTGCAGTCGTACGATCAAGAGCTGTTCCTGGTGGCATTGACAAACTGTAAACCATAAAACCATCATCTTCTAATGGCACAAAACTTTTAGGTGTAGACATCATAATATAAACCGCAATTGCTGTAATTGCAGTTACAAATCCGGCAGCAATCCATTTTCTTCCAATTAAAAAACGAACACCTTTTATATATCTTCCTGTTAAATTGTTAAAACTTGTATTAAATCCAACAAAAAAACGATCTTTAAAACTTGTTTTATGTTCGTGATCGCCATGTTTGCTACCGTGATTCTTTAGCAAAAGCGCACATAAGGCAGGCGTAAGTGTCAATGCATTTACAGCAGAAATAATGATTGCAATTGCCAATGTATAAGCAAACTGCTTATAAAAAATCCCTGAAGACCCTGTCATAAAACCAATCGGAATGAAAACCGCAGACATTACCAAAGTAATCGAAATTACAGCACCCGTAATTTCTGCCATTGCACCGTGCGTAGCTTCTTTAGCTGAAATTCCTTCGTCTTCCTCCATTTTACTGTGAACAGCTTCAACCACTACAATCGCATCATCGACCACAATTCCAATTGCGAGTACCAAAGCGAAAAGCGTTAAAATATTAATGGTAAATCCAAAAACCAATAAGAAGAAAAACGTTCCTACAATCGCAACTGGTACTGCAATAGCTGGAATAATCGTCGAGCGAATGTCTTGAAGGAAAATAAATACTACGATAAAAACCAGAATAAAAGCTTCAAACAAAGTCGATTTTACTTGTCCTGTCGCCTCGTCCAATCTTTCCTTGGTACTCATTACATTGACATATTTGATACCCGGAGGAAAAGACTTAGACAATCTTTCAACTTCTTTATTAATCCCGATTTCAATATCATTGGCATTAGAACCTGAAGTCTGTAAAATCGCCATTGTAACAGCATTTTTACTATTCGACTTATTATCACCGCTGTACGAAATAGAACCAAATTCTACTCGCGCAACATCTTTTAATCTTAAAACATTACTACCGTTGTTTTTAACAACAATATTTTCATACTGTTCTGGTTTGTTCTTTTTCCCTTTGTAACGAATTACGTATTCTAAAGCTGCAGAAGATTCTTCTCCCAATTTACCTGGAGCCGATTCTAAACTCTGCTCTGCAATTGCCTGTGTAACATCTGAAGGAACTAAACCAGCATTTGCCATCTTTCTTGGATCCAACCAGATTCGCATAGAATAATCCTTCTGACCAAAAATCTGAACTTGTCCAACTCCTGAAACACGCTTCATTTGAGGTACAAGATTTATATTGGCATAATTCTGTAGAAACAATTCGTCGTATTTGTTATTATCATCTGTGTATAAGTTGAAAATAACAATCATACTATTTTGCTGTTTAGAAGTTGTCAATCCCATTCGGATAACTTCTTGAGGTAATTTTGGTGTTGCCTGCTGTACTCTATTCTGAACATTTACAGCTGCCTGATCAGGATCTACACCTTGCTTAAAAATGACACTAATCGAAAAAGATCCGTCATTACTTGCAGTAGATTTTATGTACTGCATATTTTCAACCCCATTAATCTGTTCTTCTAAAGGCGTAACTACCGAACGAATAACGGTTTCACTATTTCCTCCTGGATAAGAACCACTTACCATAACAGTTGGAGGAGAAATATCTGGAAATCTCGTTACAGATAGTCTTGTAAGACCTATAATTCCCAATATTACCAATACAATGGAGATGACTGTAGCCAAAACTGGCCTGTCTATTATTTTCTTTAACATGGAAAATGTTATTTTTTATATTTAAAAAGAATTACTTGCTGCTAAGATTTTTTGCAGCGGTTTTTGGAACAACTTCCATACTATCATAAAGTACATCGATAGAATTAAGCGCAACTTTATCGCCAGAATTCAAACCTGATTTCACATAATAATTAGTTCCCGAATTTCCAGCAATTTCAATTGGAACCATCACTACTTTGTTGCCTTCTTTTAAAACGAAAACGAAAAATTTATCTTGAATATCTTTTACACTTGCCATCGGAATTGTAATGACCGAAGACAAACTTTTATTAAGCACAATTCTCGCAGAACCTCCAGAACGTAATTCTTTTTTAGGATTTGGGAAAATAGCTTTTAGAGCAATTGTTCCTGTAGAACGGTCAATGTTTCCGCTGGCAACTTCCAGTTTTCCTTTTTGATCGTACTCGCTGTCATCGGCCATAATTAAACTCACCGATTTATCTGATTTTGAATCTTTAGAAAAAGCTAAATAATCGGCTTCTGTTAAAGAGAAATAAACAAATACATTGTTAATCTCAGAAAGCGTCGTTAACGGAACAGCGTCGTTTGGTGTAACCAAGTTCCCGATACGATTCGGAATACGGCTAATATAGCCGCTTACAGGAGCTTTAATCAAAGAGAAATCGGCATTTAACTGAGATGATCCTAAAGCGGCTTTAGCCTGTGCTACTTGAGCGGTTGCAGCTTCGTAATTTGCTTGTGCTGTTTTTAACTGCATATCCGAAAAAACTTTTCCTTCAACCAAAGGTTTTATTTTCTCTACTTCCAATTTTGCATTAGCCTGATTCGCTAATGCGCTTTTATAAGCTGCACGACTGTTGTTTACCTGTTCGGCATAAACATCGCCTTTTATTTTAAAAAGAGATTGCCCTTTATTTACATAATCTCCTTCTTTTACATAAATGGCTTCAAGATATCCTGATACCTGAGCTTTTATATCAACATTTACAGTACCTTCTACAGTGCCTGGATATTTTTTTTCCACATCTCCTGACGCAGAACTAGCCAGAAGAAAGTCTACTTCTGGTTTAGGAGGTGCCATTTGTGCTTCTCCGCTCTTTCCGCATGATGTAAACGAAAGGATTATCAATAAAACTGCAATTTTACCAACTGCCTGATTATTTTTAAAAAACTGTTTTGTCATTTTACTTTTCATTTTAAATGAATTACCTCAAATTTGGCAGCAAAATAACAGCTCAAAACCGCTTTTTTAGGGAAGAAAGTTACCCAAACGGCATTTTTTGGCACTGAAATGACAATTGCCACGAAGGCACTAAGGCGCAAAGATTTTTTTAAAGATTCTAAGGTTCTGAGATGCTAAGATTCTAAGTTTTTTTGCCATGAATTCACGAATTTTCTCTAATTAAAATTCTTGTGTAAAAACTGGATATACGATTTCTCGAATTTTTATCAGCAAGAATGATAAAAACACAAAGTTTGTCATTTCTCGTTCCTCGAAATGACAGACTAGATTAAAAAAAAATTGTCCCTTTGTAACTAAACCTCAAAATCTTAGCATCTCAGAACCTTAGCAACTTTTCTAGCGATCCATCCACTGTTTAAACAAGGGAGTTTTTTCTCTACTAATGATTACCTCGCGTTCAGGGTCTAATTTTAATTGGATTTTTAATTTTGCGTTGAAGTAGTTCGCAATAGATTTGATGCTTTCTGCACGAATAAAAAATTGGCGGTTAGCACGAAAAAAGATATTCGGATCTAATTCCTGTTCCAATTCTTCCATTGTTTGCGGAATAGAAATTATAGTTCCCGATTTAAGAAAGAGATTACTGGTTTTAAATTCGGAATATATAAAGTCAATATCTGAAACATCAACGCTTTTATAGCCGTCACGATACGTAACTAAAAAGCGCATTCTAAATACTGGTTTCTGAATAAGCTCTTTTAGAATTCCAGTAATATTGGTGTAACTGGTTTCATTTTTATTTAATGATTTGAATTTCGTTAAAGCATGCTCCAATTCGTTTTTTTCAATAGGTTTCATCAAGTAATCAATGCTGTTTACCTTAAAGGCGCGAATTGCATATTCATCATAAGCTGTCGTAAAAATGACGGGACAAGTAATATTTACTTCTTCAAAAATAGCAAAACTCAGTCCGTCGGCTAAACGGATATCCATGGTTATTAAATCTGGAGTTGGATTTGAATTTAACCAAGCTACAGTATCTACAACGGTATCTATAATACCTGCAATTTCACAGTTAGGTTCCAATTCTTCTAAAAGTCTTTTCAACCGACTGGCATTGATACTTTCATCTTCTACAATTAAAATTTTCATAGCTTTTAAATTAATGGTAGACGTACATCGTAATAGCCATTTGATTCACTAAAAGTTGGCATTCTTTCGGATAAAATTTTATAGCGAAATTCAATGTTTTTATTTCCAATTCCGGTTGAAACCAGACTTTTTCCAGCAGTTTGCTGCAGTTTGTTTCTAACGATAATATCGCCCGAATCAGAAAATATAGAAATCGTAAGCGGATTGGCTAAAGTTGCCGTATTGTGTTTGACTGCATTTTCTACCAGCAATTGCAAAGTTAATGGTGGCAAATGCAAGGCAAGTGAAGAAGAATCAACCTCGACTTTTAAATCGATTTTCTCTCCTAAACGTTTCTTCAATAAATAAAAATAAGCATTTAGAAATTCTAACTCTTCTTTTACGGTTATGGTATCTTTATTTGAGTTTGAGATCATATAACGATATACTCTCGTTAT
This sequence comes from Flavobacterium notoginsengisoli, assembly GCF_014207905.1. Classification (GTDB taxonomy): domain Bacteria; phylum Bacteroidota; class Bacteroidia; order Flavobacteriales; family Flavobacteriaceae; genus Flavobacterium; species Flavobacterium notoginsengisoli_A. The sequence continues at coordinate 352,775 of NZ_JACHLB010000003.1, forward strand.
ATTTTCTAAAAAAGAAGCGGCTTCTTTTTGATTTTCATAAATCAGTTCGGTCAGTGTACTGAAATTATTAAATACAAAATGCGGATCTAACTGCATTTTTAAAGATTCTAATTTAGAACGTGTTACGGCTTCTTGAAGTTCTGAAGCTTTAACTTTTAATTCTGCTGTTTCAATGGAATTTAAACGCCATCTGTTTAGAAGAAATATGCCGGTATGAATAGCACTTATGAAAAGTGAAATAATAGCAGCCATAATCTTTGACTGCCAAATGGTAACCAAATCATTTTCTTCTAAAGCCGTACAGGGATATAAATAATCCCAAAGCCATGAAAAAAAGTAGTTTAGAAGCATATTTCCGGCAATTAGGCAAATAAACTGCGCTATTGCTCTAAAAACCGGATTTTGTTCCCAGCTGATGTAATAATTTAATTTCCTGCCTACAAAAAGTGTCAACTCCGTAAGTATGGCGCAGTACAGCAGGATAATAAAAATGTCGAAGCTCTGATCTAAATCAAGTAAACCTTCTTCTTCAAAATTTCTATACGGATTTAGAAAGTAATACGAAGACAAGTACACCAAAAAAACAGCCGGAATTACAATAACTCTGTAATATTTATAGAAAAAATTCTTCCCCGACCTTTTATTTTGGCTCCCTAATCTCATTTATTTTTTTTAATAGAATAGATTCGGGAATGCTTAATGCGCTACCAAAACATCTTCTTTTTCAATATTTGCTGTTTTTTGTTCTACAGCTTTTTTCTCGCGCATTACACCCCATTTCAAACAAGTTGCACCCCAAGAAAATCCTGCACCAAAAGTAGTAATCAATAAATTTTGACCTTCTTTAAAATCGTCTTTGAAATCCCATAAACATAACGGAACTGTTGCAGATGTTGTATTTCCGTAACGATCAATATTTACTTTAACTTTTTCAAAATCAATATTTAAACTTTCGCTAACAGCGGTAATGATTCTCAAATTGGCTTGGTGTGGAATCACCCAGTCAATTTTATCTGACTCTAAATCATTTTTTACCAAAGCATCTTGCGAAACCTGACTCATTGCAGATACGGCTCTTTTAAATACAAAAGCACCATCTTGTTTTAAATAATGTGTTCTGTGCAAAAGACTCTGCATAGAAGTTGGATTTCTAGAACCTCCAGCTGGAACAGCTAAAGAAGAAACTCCGCTTCCGTCTGTTTTTAGAATCGTTTTCATTAATCCGTAATCAGATTCTGTTTTTTCTAACAAAACTGCTCCTGCTCCATCTCCGAAAAGAATGCAAGTATTACGGTCTTCATAATCTACAATCGAACTCATTTTATCTGCTCCAACGATAATTAGTTTTTTGTAGCGTCCGCTTTCGATCATGTTTGCTCCCATTTCTAGGGCATATAAAAAACCACTGCAAGCAGCATTCATATCAATTCCGAAAGCATTTGTAAGTCCGCTTTTCTCACAGACAATACTTGCTGTTGGTGCTAAAATGTGATCGGGAGTTGCTGTTGCTACTAGCAAAGCCTCGATTTCGTTGCGATCTACATTATAATTTTCGATCAAGTTTTCAATCGCAGCAGTTGCAAGATCAGATGTTGCTGTTTCATCGTCTGCAATTCTACGTTCTCTAATTCCAGTTCTCTTGATGATCCATTCTTCAGATGTATCAACCGTCTCTGAAATCTTTTTATTGGTTAGGATTGATGGCGGTACGAAACCACCTATAGCTGTAATTACTGCGCTCATTTGTTTTTTGTTTTTTTTAAGCTTTGTACTCGTATTGCCCAATGCTTGATAACTTTCATCACTCTTTTAGCTGTTCTTTAGAATAATTTATAGTCAAGAAAATACTCTTAGAACAGACTTAGGAAATAATAATAGTATTCTTAAAAGCCATTAAATCTAATGACATAAGCCTTTTTAGGAAATTAAAAACCTGAACAAACTAAAAATATTATAAAAAAATCCAATTCAAATGAATTAAAAATCTACACAAAGTGTTTTCTCGGTATTCCTTGGTATAAACCTTTAATTGATTTTATTTTTAAATCTTATAATGCTGTTTTAGTATATAGGTACTTCACAATTACAGCTGCTGTCATTTTAATAAAAAAACTACTTGCATTAAGTTTTAGAGCGTCACAAAATTAATTCAAAAAAATCTGAAACAAGCAGGTAATTAAAAATAATTAACAAAACTGCTCGAAATGTTAAAATATAATTTTTATATCCGACAACAAGCATTAAAAAATTATAGAATTCCTAAAATCAAAAATATTTCCTTTACGATTTATTTTACTAAAACTTCTTCAAAAAAACCTTGCAATTTTTATGTGTCTTTTTTTAAATCACCTCAATTTTTAATAATTCGGAAATGACAATAAAGGGATATCTAGCCCTGTAGCTAAAATTCTAGTCTTACTTCTATGAACCAAAGAATCCCAAAAACCATATTTTTGAGGCACCATAATTAACAAATCTGCCTCGTAATTTTTAATTTCCTTTCTAATTTCATCAATAACAGCGTTAGATCTTACTGTTTTATACAAGTATTTTACGTCTTCAAATTCTTTTTCGATATTAGAATTCATTAAAATTCTATGCTGTTCTTCTTTCAAATCATCTAGTTTTTCGTCTACACTAAAAAATTCGATTTCAGCTCCAAAATCTCCAAGAGCATTTTTAATCCAGCTAAATCTTTTTATTGCCGAAAAACTCAAGCTGTCGCAGGCATACAAAACCTTTTTTATATTAAAAAAATGTGCTTTTTCAGGAACCGCCAATACTGGAACATGAAGATTTTTTATTGCCGATGTTGTCGAATTTCCTAATAATTCCTGCTCAAAAGAACGTTCTGCCATTCCCATTACTACTACATCTGCTTTTGTATGCTCGATAATTTTTGGAAGTTCATCTTCTAAAAAAGAATATGTGCAGATAGATTCCGTTTCAATCTTAAACATTTCTGCTGTCTGCTTGGCTAAATTCTCTAATCTTGAAATCGCTTTTTCTATTTGTTTCTGCATGGCGTCTGCTGTTATGTGCGAATTTGCACTGTGTACGCTCAAAGAAAATGAATTAAATAAAATAAGTTTTGCTCCAGTAGCTTTTGCAAGTCCTGCAGCATAAGTAACTGCATTGTTTGCAATTGCCGAAAAATTAGTTGCAGCAATTATAGTAAGTGGTGACGTCATAAAATTGTCATTAAGCATTAATCCAGCAAAATTCCCGAATTAATCACTAAAAGGTGTTTTAAAATCACCGAACTAACATTTTTTACTTCTCAACCGTAAATTATAGTTTCTGAAAAAAAGCGGTTGTTTTCCCTTCAAAGTAAAACGACCGCCTTTTGGATATTCTTAAAAAAAATATGATTTAAATTTATTTTCGAACAAGAAATTTATAAATGGTTTGAGAAGTAAAAATTTCATTAGGACGCAAAACCGTATTTGGAAAAGCAGGCGTATTGATCGAGTTTGGATAATGCATTGTTTCTAGGCAAAATGCACCATTTTTTGTGTAAGGAACGTTGTTGCGTCCTTTCACTTTTTCGCTCAGCCAGTTTCCAGAATAAAATACAACGCCCGGCTCAGTTGTGTAAACTTCCAATTCACGACCGCTTAAAGGTTCGTAAGCTTTTGCAGCGAGCGACAATTTACCGGTTTGATTTCGTAAAACAAAAGTGACATCATATCCATTTGTGTACTGCTGCACTTTTTCTATCTCTTTCCCTATCATTTTAGGAGAAGTAAAATCAAAAGGGGTTTGTTTTACATTCAGGATTTTTCCTGTAGGCATACTGCCATCTTTAAACTCCAAAAACTGATCGGCAAAAACGGTTAATTCTGTGTTTAATGCTTTCGTTTCTTTTCCACCTGAAAGATTGAAATACGTATGATTAGTCAAAACTAATGGCGTTGCTTTGTCTGTAGTTGCTTTATAATCAATAACCAAATCGTTATTATTTTTGAGTGTAAACGTTACCGAAACAGACAAATTACCTGGAAAACCTTCCTCTCCGTCTTTGCTTAGATAGGTCATTTCGACTGCAGGATCATTCTTTTTTGAAATTTCTCTGGCTTTCCAAACACGTTTATCAAAACCATTTACACCACCATGAATATCTGAAGAAAGTGTAAATTCTTTTCCATCAAGTGTGAATTTCTTATCTGAAATCCGATTTGCAACACGACCAACCGTAGATCCCATCAACGAGTTGTCATTACTTGCATATTGCGAAAGCGAATCGAAACCAAGTACGACACTGCTCATTTTTCCATCCTTATCTGGTGTGACAATATTGGTTATTGCCGCTCCATAAGTAATTAATTGAACCTGCATTCCGGTTTTGTTCTGTAACGTATATTGAAAAACATCTTCTCCGCCAACTTGTCCTATCATTTCTTTTTTGATGGACTCTTTTTTAGCCGAATTTTTATTCTGAGCCAATATATTTTCAGTTAAGCCAAATAACATTAAAAATGACAAACTTATACTTAATTGGAATTTGTTCATGATTTTAAATTTTGTTTTATCTTCTAAAATTATTTCAATTTTGACAAATCGTACTGTTCTTCAAGATGTGCAAAACGAGCCAGAATTTCTAGCATTCCGCCATGTTCTACTAAATTGTATACGCCATTATCTGCTTCAAATAATCCTTTCGCATTTTTATTTTCTTTAATAGCATTATCCAAACACGCTTTAAATCCTGAAATGTATTTTAAATCTTTATTATGTTTTAAAAGATGCATATAACCACGAAGCAAAACAGCATTAAACCAATATCCGTCTCTAAATTTTCCGCTTTTATAAAAATAGTCTAAGGAACTGTCTGCCATTTTATTTGCCTTTTCAAGATATTTTTTGTCTCCCGTCAATTCGTATAAATAAACACTCGACTGTAGCATAGTTCCTGTATTATAAGAGAAAACGGCTTCTCCAATAGTTTGATCTTTAACCTTTATATTATCGTAAAATAAACCTGTAGGAGTCTGAAGTTTTTGAGTTGTCCACTCGTAAATTTTTATCGCATTTTCAAGGTATTTTTTGTCCTTTGTGGCTTTGTACATTTTTAAGGCAACAATAACTCCAGGCCCGTTTGAACAGGTGTTTTTCGTTTCAAAATCATTTTCTCTCCAGTATAATCCGCCTCCAAGTGCATTGTCTGATGCCGTCATCATAAAATCATACATTGACTTTCCTAAATCGAAATAAGATTTCTTGCCAGTTCTTTCGTAAATATCTAGAGCTGTTATTCCAATCCATTGGTTGTCATCATAATATCGCTGACCTTTGCTCAATTTTACGATATATTCACCATAACCCGGTTTCGGCGGCGAAGGATCATAATAAGGCTGCATGCTATTGAAAATGCCATCGACTAAGTTCGCCTTTTTGTCTACTTTTTCAATTTCGTTAGAAGCTTCAAACATCGCGCAAAGTGCCCACAACCAACTGTATTCTCTTTTATGTCCAAATTTTGTTTCTCTTTTTGCCGGATCTAAATCCACGAAATAATAACCGGAAGCCTTATCATGAAAATTACTTTCAATTGCTACATTTAGACTTTCCATTTCTTTTTTATAAAAATCGTTTTTTGACTTTTCACTTCTTTTTATAAATGAAAAACTCGAGAACAATACTATTGCTGCAAAAAGTAGAACACTTCCTTTTCTTTTATTCATAATCTAAATTATTTATATTTTATATTTTTTTTAATGGAATTAACTTTGTTTGAATATGGTGCTCTGAAGTTCTTCTAATGATTTTCCTTTTGTCTCAGGCATCATAAATACTACAAAAAGCAATTGCAGAACCATCATTAAAGTAAATATCAGAAAAACAACTCCTGCTCCAATTGTCGAAAATAAAAACGGAATCATTGACGGAATTATAGCCGCTAAAACCCAATGTGTCGATGAACCAAATGCTTGACCGCTAGCTCGCAAATGATTTGGAAAAATTTCTGAAATGAAAACCCAAATTACAGCTCCTTGTCCAATTGCGTGTGAAGCTATAAATAAAAACAAAAAAAGCGGCACTTGTATGCCTTGCCATTTTAAGAAAAAAGCCAGCGAAACCAATCCTAAAGAAACAATATAACCGACTGATCCAATAAGCATTAGAACTCTTCTTCCTAAAACATCAATTAAAAAAACACCAATAAGTGTGAATATCAAATTGGTAATTCCTATTCCGACACTGCTCATTAAGGCGGCACTTTCTTCTAATCCAGCTTCTGCAAAAATTCTTGGCGCATAATATAAGAAAGCATTTATTCCAGAAAACTGATTGAATAGAGCAATTAAAAATGCCAACATCAACGGAAATCTATATTTTTTTGAAAAGATAGTTTCTTTTTTTTCTTCTTCATTTTCACTTTCTAAAAAATGCATTTCGTGCATTAAATCTTCAATTTTTGCCGTAGGATCTATTTTCTTTAAAACCAATTCTGCTTCTGAAATTTTAGATTGTGACAATAGCCATCTTGGACTTTCTGGAATTGTAAAAACAATAATCGTGTAAAGAAATGCTGGAAAAGCCATTATACCAAGCATCCATCGCCATGCATTTTCTCCGGCATCTCTAAGTAAATAATTGGATAAGAAAGCCATTAAAATTCCTAAAACGATATTAAATTGATATAATGAAACCAATCTTCCTCTATCCTTTGCAGGAGAAATTTCAGAAACATAAGCAGGAGCCGCAATAGTTGATGCACCGATTCCTAATCCGCCTAGAAAACGAAAAAAAGCAAAAGTCCATGGATCATTAGACAACGATGAACCAATGGCAGAAGCTAAAAACAAAATTCCTATCCAAATCAATGTCATTTTTCTTCCGAGCTTATTGGTTGGAATTCCTCCAAAAATAGCTCCAGCGACAGTTCCCCACAACGCCATTGCCATTACTACAGCACCATGAAATGCATCTGAAGTATGCCACAATTCTTGCAGTTTTTTGTCTGCTCCGGAAATCACTACAGTATCAAAACCAAATAAAAATCCAGCCAAAGCGGCTGTAAGTGCCCATAATACTATTTTATTCATAATGTGATTATTTAATTTTTAATTGTAAAAGAATATTTCCCTGATTTAAGCTGAATCACTTTATACAATCCTTCGTTACTAATTTGAATATCTTTTGAACTGCATGAAAAAGTTTTATTTTTATCTAAATAAAAGCTGGCAGTCGAGTTTGGCGGAACAATTACTTTGTATACTATTTTGTTCTTTTTTCTTTTCCAGTTCGAAACAATTTTTCCGTACGGAGATTCGTGTTCTGATTCAAAATAATCGAGTCCATTTACAAAATTGGGTTTTAAAATAATGTGTTTAAACCCTGGGGAATTCTCATCTGGAAAAATTCCGCCCAAACCTTTGTACATCCACGCTCCTATTTCTCCAAACATAATATGATTTAATGAGGCATCATTTTTCTCCACATGCAATGGCCAATTTTCATATAAAGTTGTCGCTCCATTTTTAATCCAATATCCCCAAGACGGAAAATCTTCTTGAGAAACGATTTTATACGCCGCATCTGCATAACCATTTTCACTTAAGGCATTGAGCAAAGCTTTTGTTCCGAGCAAACCAACATCTAAATGGAAATTAGTTTCTTTTACTTTTTCGTATAAATTATCTGCAACTTTTTGTTTTAAGTCATCAGGAACCAATCCCCAATACAATGCGCCAGACAATTCGGTTTGCGTACCGCTTGCATACAAATTTGTTGAAGGATTAAAAAACTGCTGATTGAATGCTTTTTTAATTTTTGACGCTAATTCGAAATAATGTTCTGCATCGCTTGTTTTTCCTAATAGTTTAGCTGTTTTAGCTAAAATCAAAGCGTCTGCATAATAATACATTGTAGACGTAAGCGGTTTAGAACTTTGAGTTTTAACAGGAACCCAATCTCCCAATCCCCAATCTGTAATACCTGTTGGATATTTTTTATCAATTAGATCAACGTATTTTTTTATGTTGGGATACAATTTATTCAACAAACTGCTATCTCCATAAAACTCATATATTTTCCAAGGAATAATGGCAATCGAACTTGTCCAATCTGGGCCAGTTGCAAATTCATATCCAAAAGCTCCTGGATTTGGCACAATATTCGAAATTCCGCCATCTATTTGCTGTTCGTCTTGATGATCTGCAAGCCATTTTTCGTAAATCGTAATTCCGTCAAAATTGTATAATCCAGTTTCAACATTGATTTGTGCATCTCCTGTCCAACCGTTTTTTTCTCTTTGCGGACAATCTGTTGGATAACCAAATAAATTCGCCAAATAACTGCTGTTTGTAGCTTCCCAAATTTTATTAAGCACTTCGTTTGAAGATTTAATTTTTCCCGCAGAAGGAACATCACTATGCATTTCTAGAGCTAAAAGACAATCATCATTAAATTTAAAAGGCTCGCTTGAAGTTACTTCTACAAATTGAAATCCTTTATAATTAAATTTTGGAGAAAAAGTTTCATCAGTATTTCCTTTTGCGATAAAAATATCGGTTTGAAAAGGATCTGAATTGTCCGTTGGGCGATAATGCAAGTCGATATTAGAAAGATCAACCCTTCCATTTTGATACAATCTTTCCGCATGTTTTATTCTAAAAACTGTTCCAGAAATAGCATTTTTTATTGAAAAACGAACTGTTCCCGCGATATTTCTAGGAAATGTAAAAACCGTTAGCGTATCATTTATGCGATTAATTTTAGTTGGTTTTAACTGCGCTGTAACCTTTATAGGATGCAATTGTTGCGAAACCAAATTTGATGATGGCGCTTTTACCAATATTGCTTTTTTCCAATTACTGTCATCAAAGTCTGGTTTGTTCCAATTACTGATTTCTTTACGGGCATCGTAATGTTCGCCTGTATAAATGCTGTTAAAAATTACTGGACTGTCTGCAGTTTTCCATGTTTCATCTGTTGTTATGGTTTCTGTAGAATTATCAGAATAGGTAATTCTAATGTTTACCAAACAACGTGGACGATTTCGCCAAAGCGCTTTATCAAATTTCCAAACGGCAGTCGATTGATGATTGTACCAGCCATTTCCTAACAAAATTCCAAAAGCGTTTTTTCCTTTCTGCAATTGCGTTGTGATGTCTAATGTTGCGTACAAATTACGGCTGTCAAATTTTGTAAACATAGGATCTAGCATTCGATTTCCAACCTTTTTTCCGTTTACATAAAACTCATACAATCCCGCTGCTGCAACATAAGCACGAGCTGATTTTATAGTTTTTGAAGTGGAAATTTCTTTCCTAAAATAAGGCGCTGGCTTGTAGTTCCTATCATTAGAATCTGAAATCCACTCTCCTTTCCAATCTCCAGATAGTAGCATGGCGGTTTCAAAACGTTGAATTTTTGAAATACTCATTCTTTCATTTTGATTCCACACTTTTACTCTCCAGAAATAAGTAGTAAAAGATTGAAGAGATTCTCCTTTATACGAAATTAAAATGTCTGATGAAATTACTTTTCCTGTATTCCAAACCGTTGCTTTATCTTGGGTTAAACCAATAGAATCTTTTGCTATTTCTATCTGATAAGCTGTTTGATAGACATCATGTTTTTTATTGTTTAAATGCCATGAAAATCTAGGTTCTTTTACATCAATTCCCAATGGGTTTGACAAATGTTCGCACTTAAGATCAGTCGGAATTTGTGCATAACCAACTAAACCAATCATTAGAAAAAGGAAAAATAGATATACTTTTTTGATATTTTTTTGATGCTCTAATGTCATTATATTTTCTTTTTTTTTTGGAATTGTAACCAGTTTTTAAATCTCTTCTAAAACTGCAGCCCAACCACCATTTCGAAGCATTTTTATTTCAATAACATTATCCGATTTTACCTCAGCGTTCTTTTTTCGATAATCCATAGCCTGATATCCTGCATTTATTCCATCTTCGAATGAAGTTATTTTATATGATTTTCCAGACTTTAAAAAATTAAGATTCAGTTTAAAATTTCGTTCTTTTTCGGCATTGTTGGTAATTCCGCCAATAAACCATTTTGAACCTTTTCTTTTAGCTACGATGGCATATTGTCCAGTTTTTGCTTCTAAAGCGATGGTTTCATCCCATGTTGTGGGAACAGAAGTAATGAATTCTGTACATTCTTTTTCACGATAATAAAGGGTTGGATTATCGGCAAGCATTTGCAAACCGCTTTCGAAAACCACAAAAAGTGCCATTTGATAAGCTCGAGTTCCGATACTTGCAGAATTGGGACGTTCAGATCGGTATACTTCTGGCTGCATGCTAATCATAGCTCCAGGCGTGTAATCCATTGGGCCAACGGCGTTTCGCATAAAAGGAAAATACAAACTGTTGTCTGGTTTACAGCCGCTCATTTGCTCCATTCCTCTAACGCCTTCATAAGAAATTAAATTAGGGTATTTATATTCTAATCCCGATGGTTTGAATGCTCCATGAAAATCAACAAATATTTGATTTCTAGCTGCTTCTTTTACCACTTTTTCGTAGTAATTGACCATTACTTGATCGCTTCGATCCATGAAATCAATTTTTACTCCAGCGATTCCCCAATCTTTAAAAGTTTTAAAAAGCTCCATGTTTTTGTCGACCGTAAGCCAAGTCAGCCATAAAACAATGCCGACATTTTTTTCTTTTCCATAACGAATAAGTTCATGAACGTCTACGTCTGGATTTGGCGAATATGGATCTGTTGTGCTTTTTGCCCAACCTTCATCCATAATAATATATTTGATTCCGAATTTTGATGCAAAATCAATGTAATATTTGTACGTATTAAGATTGTAACCTGAAACAAAATTAACATCTGGACCGTAAGGAGTTGCGCCGTTCCACCATTCCCAACTTGCTTGTCCGGGTTTTATCCACGAGGAATCTTTTATTTCGCTTTTTGGAGCTAATTTTAAAGTCATTGTATTTTCTATAAGCTCTTTATCATTTTTAGTAATGACAAAATAGCGCCACGGAAAATTTCGTGTTCCAGAAGTTTTAGCAATATAATCGGCTTCTTTTAAAATTTTAAGGCTTCTATCTCCATCAGGGCCAAAATCTAAAGGTGTTTTTGGAAATATAGATTCAGCGCCACTTCCAGTTCCTTTTAAAAACATTCCTGGATAATCAGACAAATCAGATTCGCTAATCAGTATTTTATAATCCTTTTTTGAATCTACTAAAATAGGAAGTGTAGACATTTTTGAAGAAGAAGTCCATTCGCTAGCATTTATATGTGAATATTCTTCTTCGCTAGAGGTTTTAAAATTTCCTGTTTGCTGTAAATGAACTAAATAATTTGTTGGAAAATTGATTGTAAAGTCTTCATTTAAAACTTCAATTTCTCCTTTTTTAGAAGTTATAAAACGATAGGCGATTCCTTCATCAAAAGCTCTAAATTCAACAGAATAATTTCCTTTAAAATTTAAAAGCAAGTAATTGTACGAATTGGAAACAGATGAAAATTTAAGCGGAATTACAGGTTTTATAACTTCGTTTATTTTTCCTGTTTTGCTGTTCATCAATTTCGGATTCAAGCCTAAATTTTCGCCTTTGAGCAGTAATCCCAAATGATTTTTCTCGGCTAAATTTTCATTTCCAGCCGAAACAGTATAATAGATTTTATCAGCCAAATTGATTGAAACTTTTATTTCGCCATTTGGAGAACTGACTTCAAATTTTGATTTTTGAGAATACGAATTGTATCCGCCAAAAATCAAAAACAAACAGATGAATACTTTTATATCTTTCATAAAAAAACTGTTTTATATAAATAACGCCTCAAAAAATGAGACGTTATTTATAGCTTTAATTATTTTGTCTGCAACAGTATTTCCCCACCATTTTTAAATAAATCGTGAGAGATGAAATAACCATTGATTTTAGAACCATTTACTTTAATTGACTCTAAATCTCTTTTTCCAGTAGGATTTTTAATAGTTACTTTTTTTCCTTGTGGAGTTGTCCAAGAAACTTCTTTAAAAATAGGAACCGTCACTATATATTCTGGATCAGCTGGCGATAAAGGATACAATCCTAAAGCTCCAAAAACATACCAAGATGACATTTCTCCAGCATCGTCCATGCCGCTCATCGCTAATTTTTCTGGACCGATTCCGTACATCGTATCTAAAATCTCATCGATTACTTTTTGCGATTTTTCAGGTTTATTTATAAAATAATACGAAAATGGTGCTTCATGATCCGGCTGATTTCCATGACAATATTGTCCGATAAAACCAGAAATGTTCCAAGCAATATAATTTGGATTCCAAGGTTTTGTAAAAAATTCATCTAGTTTGGCTTCGAAAGGTTTGTCGCCTCCATACAATTTCACCAATCCAGGCATATCGTGCGGTACAAAAAAAGAAAGTTGCCATGCATTTGCTTCTCTGTACATATACTCGTAATATGGAAATTCAGGATTAAATGGCGTTATCCAGTTGCCGTTTGCCAATCTTCCTCTCATAAAAGTCGATTCTTTATCAAAAACATTGGCGTAATTTTTAGAACGTTTTACCAAATCATCGTAATGTTTCGGATCATTTAATTCTTTTGCTAATAAAGCAAGCGCATGATCGTCATAAGAATATTCGAGCGTTTTTGTAACTGCTGCATTGGCTACAGTTTCTACTTTAGGATCCTTGATATCTTGTTCTGGAACATATCCTTTTGCGATATATTCTGCAATATGAGGTCTTGTTCCCCCTTCTTTATATGCATTGTTTAATAATAACTCATAGGCTTTTTTAACATCGTAATTTCTGATTCCGCGCATATAAGATCCTGCGATAAATGATGCTGCGTGATCGCCGTGGAAAAACGTCGGAATAAAACCTTTTATTTCTCCTTCATTAATAATCGAACTAATAACATCGGCAGTAACATCTGGAGAAAAAATACTCAATAAAACCAATTTATTTCTGTAATCATCCCATAATGAAGGCAATGTGTAATAACGATAATTTTCTTTACGAACTTTTCCCGCTTCGTCTGTAAATTGTCCGTTTACATCGCTTCTTAAAGCCGGCCATAAAAATGATCGGTACAACATGCTGTAAAACATTACATTTTGTTCTGCTGTACCACCTTTAACCTGAATTTTAGAAAGCAGTTTTTCCCATTCTGAACTTCCTTCTTCAAAAACTTTTGTTAGGGTTTTATCTCCAACTTCTGCTTTCAGATTTTCGGTTGCATTTTCAACACTTACAAACGATAAGGCAATTTTTACGGTAACTGGTTTGTTGTCTCCATCTTTAATATTTACCAAAGTATAACCGCCACTTTTTGCAAGATCTTTAATATCTAATTTTTCAATTGGACTGCTTAAAGTTGCATAAAAATATATTTTTTCTCCACCAGTTCTTTGAAAACCGCTTACGGCATTTGAACCTTCTTGTTTAATTTGCCAATCGTCTACATGATTGTTTGCTTTTCCTAAATCAAAAAGCACTTTTCTTCCTTTGTTATTTTTGAAAGTATATTCGTGAATACCGCAACGCAATGTTGAAGTCAGTTTTACCTGAACGTTGTAGTCTTTCAAAAACACTTCATAATACGCTGGACTAGCTTTTTCTTGACTATGGCTGAAAGATGATTTATATGGAAATGAAGCTCCTTCTGAAACTGGCAACAACGGAATGTGGCATAAATTCCAATGTCCTTTATTGGTGTGCGTAAAACCTAAAATTTCGGTATCTTCATATTCATAACCTGCACCAGAACGGTATTTTGTCATCGGACTTAACTGCACCATTGCGTTGGGTACAGAAGAACCCGGAAATACCAAACCTGCCCAAACGCGCATATCTTTTGGAGGTGTATATCCAATTATTTTTGTATCTAATAAAGGCGCTGTTCCAATAAAAGGATTGACCAAAGCTGTATATTTTCCTTTTGAAAGGCCTCCGCCTGATTTTTGAGCAATAGTGGTCAGGCTCGCCATAGACATTGTTAGTGTCGCGAGTAGTATTTTCTTTCTCAATTTCATAATTTTAAAAAATTAAAATCGGTTAAAAGTTATAACTCCAGTAGTTTAGGATTGGTTTTATAAGTGTCCCATAAAAGTTCTCCGAATAATGTATTGGTCCATGCAAACCAAGATCTCGTGAAATTTTTAGCATCGTCTTTGTGGAAAGATTCATGCATAAAACCGGTGTCTCCATGAGAAGCTTTTAGCATTCTGATACAATCTTTAATTTCGTTTGCATCTGAAGTTGTATAAGCTCTCATTACTAAAGACATTGGCCAAATCATATCCATACCTACGTGCGGACCTCCAATTCCTTCAGCTACTTTTCCTTTGAAGAAAAACGGATTATCTTCTGAAAGAACAAATCTTCTAGTATTTTGATAAATTGGATCTTTAACATCTATTGCATCCAAATATGGAAGACTTAATAAACTTGGTACGTTAGAATCGTCCATCATTAAATGACCTCCAAATCCGTCTACTTCAAAAGCGTAAATATCACCGTGTTTTGGGTGTTTTACAATGGCGTGTTCTTTAATTGCTTTCGAAACCTCATCAGCTAAAGCTCTTAATTCTTTTGCTGTTGCATTGTCTTTTTTAATAGCTTCTAACATTTCAGCAGCCTGATTCATACTCGCTACAATAAAAAAGTTGGAAGGAATTAAGAAAGAAAAAACCGTTGCATCGTCACTTGGTCTAAAAGCAGAACAAACCAAACCAACTGGTTTTACTGGATATCCGTAACCTTTTAACGGTCTAGTATCAGTAGCAAATTGCGTTGTTCTTTGGAAAGTATATGGATTTTTACCGTCTTTCTGTTGCTGGTCTCTAAAAGTCTTTAAGGTTGTTTTAATCGCTTTTACCCAATTTTCATCAAAAGGCGAAACATCTTTCGTGTTTTTCCAATAGTTATAAGCCAATCTAATTGGATAGCAAAGAGAATCGATTTCATATTTTCTTTCGTGAACACCAGGTTTCATATCAGTGTGATCGCTTGTCCATTCTCCCTTTTTGTTTGGATCGTTGTAAAATGCATTCGCATACGGATCTTTCAAAATGTACTCTGTCTGTCTGTTGATCACACCAGCAATAAGATTTTTCAATTTTTCATCTTTTCCTGCGAAAGCCATGTAAGGCCAAACTTGCGCAGAACTGTCTCTTAACCACATGGCATCAATATCACCCGTGATAACATACGTATCTGGTCGCCCATTTTTTTGTGAATAGGTTACAGTCGTATCAAGCGTATTTGGAAAACAGTTATTAAACAACCATCCTAACTCTTTATCTTTTACATTCTTTTGAAATTCGGCAATTGTTTTTTCAATAAACTCACTTTCAAAATTTCTTTTGTTTTTGGCAACCCTAACAATTGGAAAATCTTTAACAGCAGCTTTTGTTCCAGCTACGATTTCTAGAGGATCAATAAGTGCTAAACTGCTAAATAAAACGGTGTTTTGGATAAATTTTCTTCTTTGCATAATTGTATATTTTTAATTGTGAGGGCAAGACCTCTCCGTATTTTATTTCGTTTATTCGTTTGATAAAGAGTATGGAAAATCTTCTTTATTGATTCCTCTTTTCTTATTTGGTGTCGAAGACATATCAAAATCTAAAGTTGCACCTTTCATTAATTCAGAATGGCTCAGCCAGTTTTTTGTAGAAACTTTTCCATTCATTTTCATGGTTTGAATGTATCGATTCTGCTCGCTGTTTTGTGAAGCATTTATCGTAATTGATTTTCCATTTTCTAATTGAATCGTTACTTTTTTAAACAATGGCGCTCCAATTACATATTGATCTGAAGCAGGTGTTACAGGGTAAAATCCTAAAGAAGAGAAAACATACCAAGCTGAAGTTTGTCCGTTATCTTCATCTCCGCAATAGCCATCTGGCGTTGCATGATACATTCTGTTCATCGTTTCTCTTACCCAATATTGTGCTTTCCAAGGTTCTCCTGCATAATTATAAAGATAAATCATATGCTGAATTGGCTGATTTCCATGCGCATATTGCCCCATATTGGCAATTTGCATTTCTCTCATTTCATGAATTACACCGCCTTTAAAATCTTTAGTTGCAAAAATTGGAGGCGACGAAAAAACTTTATCCAATTGAGAAACAAACACTTCATTTCCGCCCATTAAATTCGCTAAACCTTGCACATCGTGAAAAACTGACCATGAATAATGCCAACTGTTTCCTTCTGTAAATCCGTTAAACCATTGGAAAGGATCAAACGGTTCCATGAATTTTCCGTCTTTATTTTTTGGATGCATCAAATTGTATTTCGGATCGAAAAGGTTTTTATAATTTAAACTTCTCTTTTTATATAAATCAATTTCTGATTGCGGTTTGTTTAACGCTTTAGCTAATTGATAAATCGCAAAATCATCATAAGCATATTCTAGAGTTCTTGCAGCACTTTCATTAACTTCATCATTTGGAACATATCCTAAAGCATTATAAGAATCAGCCGCTGCACGTCCAACTGCTTTTAACGGACCAGCATTATTAGCACCATGAATTAGAGCTTTGTATAAATTCTCAATATCGTAGCTTTTCACTTTACCACTTTTCAAATAAGCTTCAGATACGATTGATGCTGAATTATTTCCAACCATAATATCTCGTAATCCTGGACTTGACCACTCTGGAAGCCAACCACTTTCGTTAAATGCATTTGATAATCCTTCCTGCATTTGCGTATTCAATTCTGGATACATTAAATTTAGAAATGGATATAACGCTCTAAAAGTGTCCCAAAAACCAGTATCGGCAAACATATAGCCCGACAAAACTTTTCCGTTGTACGGACTGTAATGCACGACTTTATTGTTTTTATCGTACTCGTAAAATTTTCTTGGAAAAAGCAACGATCTGTACAAAGAAGAATAAAAAGTACCAAATTGATCTGGCGTTCCTCCATCAACTTTAATTCTTCCTAATTCTTTATTCCAAATTTCTTTTCCTTTTTCCTTAAGCTGATCAAAATTATTTGCACCGATTTCTTTCAAATTCAATTCTGCTTGTTCGTAACTGATAAAAGAAGAAGCCACTTGAGCGTTTACTTTTTCTCCTGCTTTGGTTTTAAATCCAATTACAGCTCCTGCATGATCTGCTTTCATTTCTAAAGCATTTCCTAAAACATCTCCGCTGAAAGTAGAATTTACCTGAAAATCTTTATCAAAAATGATAACGAAATAGTTTTTGAAATTCTCTGGAACACCACCGCTATTTTTAGTTGTGTAACCAATAATTTTCCTTTCAGAAGGAATGATTTTTACATAAGAACCTTTATCAAAAGCATCAATTACAATATAAGACTTATCACTTTCTGGAAATGTAAATCGAAATCTTGCAGCTCTTTCTGTTGGAGTAATTTCTGTCGTAACATTATGATCTGCTAGATAAACGCTGTAATAATAAGGCGTAACGGTTTCTGCTTTGTGTGAAAACCAACTTTGTCTTTCTTCTTCTTTAAATTTTAAATCGCCCGTTACTGGCATTATAGAAAACTGTCCATAATCGTTCATCCAAGGTGATGGCTGATGCGTTTGTTTGAAACCTCTTATTCGGTTTGATTTATAAGTATAAGCCCATCCGTCGCCCATTTTTCCTGTTTGAGGCGTCCAGAAATTCATTCCCCATGGCATTGCAATGGCTGGATAAGTATTTCCGTTCGAAATTCCATAATCTGAATCGGAACCAATTAATGGATTTACCCAATCAATAGGCTGTTGCGGTGTTACAACCGTGTTCTGTGCACTTACAAAAGTGAAAGTAAAAAGTGCGAATACAATGGAGTTTTTAATTTTTATCACAACTTTAATTATTAATCGAATTAATGACTTCTTTGTTTATTTTATTTACTTCAGAAAAATTCATTTTATCCACTTTACGATCGTACGTCATAAATCCGTTTACTTCTCCTTCTACATCTGTTGTTTGTGTGTAAACTGCGGCAGAAAAACCTACTTTAGCCTGTTTTATCAATTGATCTGCATATTCTCTATACTTGGCAGTTGTTTCGTCTGTATTTTTAAACTGTGTATAACCCCAATTTTTATCGGCTTGCCAAAGATGTCCGGTCACCGGAAAACCAATTCCGCCATATTCTCCTAAAACAGTTATTCTTCGAGCATCGTACAACTTCAATTCTGGTCCAGGATAATGATGAATATCTAGCATATCGCCCGTCTGAAAATGATTTCCTCCGCTTGACGAATTCACCAATCGGCTTGGATCATGGTTTTTCGTCCATTCTGTAATTTCAACCGTTTTAAATTGTCCCCACGCTTCATTAAAAGGAACCCAAACCACAATACTCGGATAAGAATACAAATGATCCATAATTTCTCTCCATTCTTTTTTGTAAGTTTCTTCAGACTGAGCCGTTCTTTTCAATTCTGTACCTTCAAAATATTTATGCATCTGCCAAATCGGACCTTCATCGCCACTCGGCATATCTTGCCAAACCATAATTCCCATTTTATCGCAATGCGTATACCATCTTGCTGGTTCAACTTTTACGTGTTTGCGAATCATATTGAAACCTAATTCTTTAGTTCTAACCAAATCGTATTTTAAAGCTTCATCTGTTGGAGCAGTATACAATCCGTCAGGCCACCATCCTTGATCTAAAGGACCAAATTGAAAACAGTTTTTATTGTTTAGCTGAATTCTAACAATACCATTTTCATCCCTTTTTGAAGAAATTTTACGCATCGCGAAATAGCTTTTTACTTCATCCGCTACTTTTCCTCCACTAATCAGTTTCACTTTCACATCATATAAAAATGGCGAATCAGGCGACCACAATTTCGGATTTTTTAAAACAATATCCAACGATTGTCCCGCAACAGCTTTTTCTGATGCAACTGTAGCTGAACCATCTAAAACTGTAATTTCAACAATATCTCCAGGATTAGCGCCTTCTGCTTCTGCTTTTATGTTAATTGTATTGCGGTCAATATCTGGCGTAGTTCTTAAATTTGTAAAATGCTTTTTACTTACCGGTTCTAACCAAACCGTTTGCCAAATTCCAGTAACCGGCGTATACCAAATACTTTCTGGATTTTTTACTTGCTTTCCTCTTGGTTGTGTTCCATCATTTGTAGGATCCCAAACTTTAACAACTAATTTTTGAGATTTTCCGTTTAGAAAAGGTGTTATATTAAAACTAAAAGGAACAAAACCTCCTGTATGTGTACCAATCTTGATATCGTTGATATAAACTTCGGTTTTCCAATCTACGGCACCAAAATGCAGTAAAACATCTTTATTTTTCCATGAATTATCTACTGTAAAAGTAGTTTCGTACCAAAGTTCATTTGCTGAGCCAACCGTTTTCATTACACCCGAAAGGCTTGATTCTACAGCAAAAGGAACGAGAATTTTTCCGTCATATCCTTTTGGCGCAGTTTGTCCCGCAGGCTGTATTGCGTAGTTCCATAAACCGTTTAGATTTTTCCATTGGCTTCTTTCCATTATTGGTCTTGGATATTCTGGAAGTGTATTTTTAGGATCTACTTGTTCTGCCCATTTTGTTTTAATTTTGTCTCCTTGCGGTTGCCATTGCGCAATGCATTTTAGTCCAAGAAAGAGAAAAAGTATTATGGTGATTTTATGCTTCATTATGAGATTTCTAGAGGTTGAAAAGAATACTATAAAACCTGAAGGCTTTTTATCACCTTCAGGTGTTACAAAAATTACTAACAAATACTACTTAAACTAATTAATTAAAATAACCATCTTTATCCAGCTTGGCTGCTGCTTCGATTAACATAACCCCGCTCAATTGGGTTGTAAGATCTGTGTTTGCGCCTGCTGCTGGTGCAACTTTCCAATTACTGCCAGAAAACATTGAAGGTCTTAAAATTCCTTTTTTATAGAATGTCTGAGCATTAAATTTCATGAAAGCTGCAAATTTTTCTTTATCTGTTGAATTGATTGTCGGATGTTCTGTAAGTTCAACGAAATAACGCACTAAGATACCTTTGAATAATCCTCCGTCTCCTTGTCCTTCGTCACGTAATAATCCTTCAGAAAGCAATTTTGGACTCACTAAAACTGTTCTTCCGCATTTTACTGCATCATCAAGATATACTTGGTCGTTTGTTGCTTTGTATAATCTTAAACCAGCGCCAATCCATGTTCCCATATTATAAGTAAAAACCCAGTCTTTATTGGTTGTAATGACACCATTTGTTTCAGAAATATTATCCCAAACCGTTCCTGTAACTGGATCTACTAGATTAGCTTTTTGCCAAGCGTAAATTTTCTTAGCCCAATCTAAATCATCTGCTTTTTTGTCAATTTCATACAATCTCATAGCCAAAATTACCGCAGGACCATTTGAAACGGCATTTTTCTGTCTTGGTGTATCTTGTTTCCAAGTAATTCCACCACCAAAAACATCACTCCAGCTTAATTTTATTCTTCCCCATAAATAATCTGCAACATCTTTGTATTCTTGATCTTTTGTTGCATCATAAGCACGAAGGCATGAATTAGCTAGCCAAAGCATATCATCATTAAAAACGTTGTTGTATGTGTTGTTTCCGTTTTTAACTTTGATTCCTTGTACCAAAGCTTTCATTCTGGTTTTGTAATTCTCATTTCCAGTTCTTAAAAATCCATCTACAAGAACATCCAAAACGTGTGCATTTGGCCAATAATTGAAAGTACTTTTTCCTGTATTGTTTTCTATAAAAGTTCCGTTTGAACCTAAATAATTATTATAAGTTGAATTTTGCAGAGAATCGGCTGTCTGTGCCCAAGTATATTTAAATTCTGTTCCGCCAGTACTGTTTGGGTCGCGTAACGGAATCGGATCATCATCGCAAGAAACAGTCAATAACCCCAATCCTATCACGCTTAGCATTACAATACTAAAACGCATTGAAAATAATTTTTTCATAATATATTCATTTAATAAAAACGTCTCTTAAAAACATCTTTCAAGAGACGTTTAGGGTTATTTTATAATACTGTAAAACTGTGTGTGTAAGCTGTTGCAGTTGCACTGAAATTAATTTCTGCATTTACATTTTTGTTGTCTACTGCAGAAGCAAATTTGAAACAGTTGTTCCAGAAATCGCTTGTTACAGGAACCATGTACCAGTAAGAAGCCGCAACATTTGCACCGTCAGGTCTGCTGTTATCTCCATTAACACTTCCGTACCATTCTTCTGATGTCGTTGCTCCGTTTACAACTGTAAATTTAAATTTGTAACGCTCATCTCTACCCCAAGATTCTTGTTTGAAACTGATTGCTTTATTGGCTGCTTTCCAGATCCCTCCGCCTGCATAAGTGTATTCGAATAAATACTGGCTAAGTGGTGGGAACCATAGTTCGATTTTTTTGATTTCTGTCATTTTTGTTGAACCATCACTAAAATCTACTCTAATTTTGTATACTTTGCTATCTCCTGCAAACGTAGTCGCTCCGTCTTGTTTTAATTTATCTTCGCTGATGTAGAAAACTTCTGGAGTTCCATTTTTTCTAGAGATGAATTTGTAAGTTCCTGCTTTAAGTTTAGTGTAAATTTCGAATGAAGTTGCTCCTACTTTTTTGAACGCTTGAGCATCTGCAACTGTTTCTCCATTCTCAGAAGCCGTTCCTGTAATAAATAATTGGTCCGGAGTTGGGAAACCACCTGGTCTTTGCACTTCAATTATATTAGAAACAGTAGATTTTTGGATATTAATTCCTTTTGAAGAATATACTGTCCATTTTAATTTTCCAATTGATTCTGATTGAATTCCTGCCAAAGCTGCAATTTTATTCAATTCTGTAAAAGAAAGATTTAGCGTTTTTTGGAATCCGTTTCCATCAGAAGGAATGGTGTAGATTGGTTTTGAGAAATCACCACTTTCTTTGTCAAACACAACATCATAAAGTACTACTCCATTGTCTTCCGCTTTAGCGCCTTCCCATTCAAAAACAGCGGAACTCTGCGCTCCTAAATCGAAAAACTTGTTATTTGCTGGAGCGTAAAGTGAATTTACTGCACTCACATTAGTATGACTCATTGAATCGTCATTGTCGCAACCCACCATAAAGATGGCGCATACTAGTAATAATAATTTTGAATATATATTTTTCATGATTTTTTTTATTAGGTTAGTTAGTTTTACCAGTTTGGATTTTGAGATAAATTACTGTTAATCAAGCGCTCATCTCTTGGTATCGGCCATAAGTAATGTTTACCTGGATCAAAAGTTCTTAGGTTCACTCTCAAATAACCATTATCGACAGAAGAAACTCCGAATTTCGCTCCGTGCGCATAGCCGTTTAAAACATTTTCAGCTATTTTCCATCTTCTGATATCGAAGATTCTTAAACCTTCCATTCCAAATTCTGTACGACGCTCATTTCTAATTACTTCTCTAAGTCCAGCTTGTCCTAAAGCATTATTAAATCCTAAAGCAGCTCCATCTGTAAAACCAGCGCGAACTCTAATTGCTCTGATAGTCTGATCCCAAACTGAATTTGTCATCTGGTTTAATTCGTTTTTAGCTTCGGCATACATTAATAATATATCTGCATAACGGAACAACATTAAATTTAAACCTGAATTTAAAGAAGTTAAATGCTGTGGATCATAATATTTTCTTGTGTAATATCCCGTTGGAGTCGCAGATGAACCTTGTACAAATTCGTCTGTCGCATTTCCTACCGAAGATCCTGGTTTGATGTAAATGATGCGAGAAGAACCATCTGCTTCTTTCCAAACATATTGATCGTAAACTACTGTACCAGTTAATCTTGGATCTCTATTAACGTACGGATTGTTTTCATTGTAACCTGAACCAGATTCGTTGATTTTCTTTCCATTCAACATTAAATAACTATCCACCAATTCTTGCGTTGGAGCCAATGCATTTAATCTCGCTCCAGCTGATAATGGTGCCATGTCAAAAAATTCACCCCACATTCTGAATTGAGGAACATATTGCAAGCTTAAGATATCTTCGCTATTGTACTCATTTTGTGGCAGGAACAAACCTTCATAAGAAGGGAAAAGACTGTATTGTCCGTAATTATTTGCTATGAATTGTTCTGTAACTTGTGCAACTCCTGCCCAATCTCCTTCATATAAAAGTACTCTAGCTTTTAATGCTACTGCAGCACCAACTGTAATTTTCCCTCTATCAGCCTCAGCTTGTTGAGTATTCTTTGGCAAAGACGGAATAATTGCATCCAATTCGCTTAAAATAAATTGAATTACTTCTGCATGAGAAGTTCTGCTTAAAGTTGTTGCTTCTTCTAAAGAAGGATCTTTTTTGATAAGCGGAATATCACCAAACCAAGTTGTCAGTTGAAAATGCTGAAATGCTCTTAAAAAACGTGTTTCAGCCTTCATTCTTGCAATAACAGCTGCGTCTGCATTTGGTACACGATCGATATTTTCTAAAATCAGATTACACGTTTTAATACCAGCATAACGATTTTTCCATTCGTCTTTAATTCTTCCTAATGATGGATCATATAATCCAGCACCGATTGATGCCGCACCGGCGTTGTCTCCTCTACCGTTGTATGCGTTATCTGAAAGTGCTTCATTGTAAAAGAAATACTGACTGTTTTGCATTTGCGAATAAGCCGTATTTAAGAAAGTCTGCGCTTTATCTACACTTGTCCAATACGTTGTATCTGTAAATTGATTTTCAGGTACTTGGTCAAGATCTTCGCAACTCACCAATAGTAAAACTGCTACTAATGGTATGAATTTTATTTGTTTAAGTATATTTTTCATTTTTATTTCTTTTTTAAAAGCTAACATCAATACCCATTCCGTAATATACCTGCGATGGATATGCTCTACCGCTGTTTGCTCCATTAGTTGACATGCTATTATTGAACTCAGAAAGTTCTGGATCAACAAATTTTACTTTAGATAATGTCAACAAGTTTTGTCCTGAAACGTACACGCGGAATTTACTCATACCTAAACTCTTAGCAACATCATCTGATAGAGAGTAACCAAATTGTACGTTTTTAAGTCTTGCGTAAGCACCATCATACAAATACATATCTGAACCTCTTCTGAAGTTGTTTGTATTCGATTGTGTTCCGTTGTTAGCTAGACGAGGATATCTTGCATCTGGATTTTGAGGTGTCCAATAATCCAATTGATGTGTGTACATTGTCATACCATAATTGTAGTGAAAAGGCTCAACTAATTCTCCTCTAATCATCATGGTTCTTTTTCCAACTCCTTGAATGAAAATACTTAAATCGAAATTTTTATAATCAACATTGTAAGTTGCTCCGAACGTATATCTAGGAAATGGATTTCCGAAAACGAACTTGTCATTATCATCAATTTTTCCATCTTTATTTACGTCTACATATCTGTTATCTCCAGGTTGAACTGTAATTCCTTCTGGAACTGCCGCTCCTTGAATTTCCTCAACACTTTGGAAATAACCGTCTCTTTTTAAACCTACATAAGAGTTAAAAGGAAGTCCTTCACGAAGTATAACTTGTAATTCTTCAACTCCAGTTAATCTTTCTTGTCCGTTAAATTCAAGTACTTTATTTTTCGAATCACCAAAATTTACCGTTAAGCTTTGGTTTACCGCTTTACCTTTATGACGGTAAGTTGCGCTTAATTCCCAACCTCTGTTTCCAACTTTACCAGAATTAAAATCTGGAAGATCTGTTCCGTAAACTCCTGGAACTTGTGGTGGAACTAAAATATCTGATGTTACTTTATCGAAGAAATCAAATGAGAAACTTAAAGCTCCTTTAAAGAAATCAGCATCTAAACCAACGTTAAAAGTTGCTGCTTTTTCCCACTGAATATCTGGATTGGCAAAGTTGTAACCTGTTCCGCTCTGTACATTATTATTAAATCCATATGCATTTTGGAAAGTAAAATAAGTCGTTTGGTATTGATAATTTCCAACGTTTTGGTTTCCAAGAATTCCATAAGAAGATCTTAATTTAATGTTTCCCACATTATCCCTGTAGCTTTCCATAAAATCCTCTTTTGTAAGTCCGTAACCTAAAGTCACAGATGGAAAAAATCCCCATCTTACATCATCTCTAAATTTTGAAGAACCATCGTATCTGAAACTGAATTCTGCAAAATATTTATCTTTATAATCGTAACCTGCACGACCAAAAAGTGAATTTAAACTGCTTGTTGAAGAAGCTGGATTACCATTAGGATCTGTTCCGTTAGAAGTAAAAGAGTTTTTTCCGATTACCGTTTCACTTGTTGGAGTTCCTAAATCTGGATCATTGAATTTTGTATATAAAGCTGATCTTCTTTCTGAACGGCTTTCGTTAGAAACTCCCACTAAAGCACTCACATTATGATCTCCGAAAGACTTAGTATACTCTAACATAAACTGCGTATTCAAATCAAGACTTTTTTGGTTTTCTTCGTTCGTATCGCGATCTGCTCCGTAAATTCCTTGTGGCAAGAAATTAACCTGCATTGTTCTCGCATACATATTTCCCGACCATAAACGTCCTCCAAAAACACCTTTAACTTTAAAGTCGCTTGTTAATTTATATTCTGCATTAAAAGCTCCAAAAACATCGTCATTATCATATTTTCTAAAACCGCCTTTTTCTAAAATACCTAATGAGTTAAATTGCTGTAAAACATCGTTAGTCAAGTAATTTCCTTCTTCGTCTTTTTGCGTATAATATAGTGGAACCCTGAAAGCATCTACCATTAAAGTACTTGTGCTTGAAGAATGATCTGTAATTTTTTGCTTAGAATAAGCTAACGTAGAAGTCAATTTGAATTTACCGTATTCGTTGGTCAAATTGATTCTGAAATTGTAGCGTTCCATTCCTTTCTTTGGTCCAACGAAATTACTTTCTTGATCCAAATAACCTAACGAAACTAAATAAGTAGAGTTTTCACTTCCTCCCGAAATAGAAAGATTCTGATTTAATTGCAATGCTGGTTTTACAATTTCTTCCGCAAACCATTCTGTATCTCCTTTAGCTTTTAGTTCTGCAATTTTTTCTGCTGTAAAAACTGCTGTCGATTCTCCAGAATTATAGGCAGCTTCGTTTCTTAACATTGCATTTTCGTAACCATGAACAGGACGTGTAAAGAATTTAGGCGTATTGTAACCTGCTAAACTGCTATATTGAATAGTCATCGGGTTACCTTTACTTCCTTTTCTAGTCGTAATCAATACAACTCCGTTACTTGCTCTAGATCCGTAGATTGCAGCACTTCCGGCATCTTTTAAAACCGAAACACTTTCTATATCTGCTGGATTTAAAGCATTAATATCTCCTCCAACAATTCCGTCAATTACAATTAACGGACTATTATTTCCCAGTGTACTGATACCTCTAATATTAAGGTTTAATCCCGCACCAGGTTCAGAGTTTGTCTGTTGAATAGTTAAACTAGGCGCTTTTCCTTGCAAAGCCAAAGTAGTATTTACATTTGGACGGCCGTTAAAAGCATCATTATTAACCTGATCGATCGCTCCTACTACTTTCTTCTTTTTCTGTGTACCATAACCTACAACAACAACTTCGTCTAAAGCTGAAACATCTAAGTCCATAGCCACATTAATAACACTTTTATTATTTACTTTAATATCTACTGGTTTATATCCAATCATGGTAAATCTTAAAGTTGTACTACCATTTTGTAATGAAATAGTGTAGTGTCCGTCAAAATCTGCGTTGACCGCATTTCTAGGATCGCTAACATCCATAACAGTAGCACCTGGGAGAGACAGGTTATCTGAAAGAGAAGTTATAACCCCGGAAACCTGAGTTTTTTGGTTTTGCGCGGCAAGGTGGTTGTACCCGCAGCAAAGCAAAGCAATTGTGAGAAAAAAATGCACACGGAGCATTTTTTTCATTCTGCAATTCGAATGTTTCATCATGAAATATTTTGGTTAGTTAGCAATAATTGAATTAATAATAAAAACAAAAAAGTAGGTTTGGAGAGGAACCAACTTAAGTAGTAAAACAGCGGATAAAGTTTTTGGATTGATTAAAAGTTCCGGCAATTTTTAATCGTTAAAAAACTAAAGCGGCTATAATAACTTATTAACTCTTAGCAAACATACTAAAACGTTTTAGTAAAAAAAAATTTTTTTTACTAAATATAATTTTAGTGTTAATTTTTAAAGATATTCACTTATTTTAAAGATATCAATAAGAATAATTCAAATAAAATCAACGAAAACGTTATAAAACAGCTTTTAAATCAACAGACTTAAATTAAAGTTAAAATCAATTTGCAAGGAAAAAGAAGAATTTATCGCCTAAAAAAGACGAAAGACATTGCATAAAAGATGAAAGACGAAAAATCTACGACGAAAGAGAAAAAATTAAGAAGAAAGAGGCAAGAATTTAGACTTGAAAAATTAAGATGCAAGAAGCTAGATTTAACACTAAAATCTCATGTTTTTAAACTAAAAAAACCTAAATACATCCAAAAGGAAATATTTAGGCTATCTTGAAAAATTTTAAGAATCTAATGACTTATTTCTGTTTTGCTAAAGAAGATTCTCGAATAATTAAATCTGTTTTTAAAACAATTTTTTGATGAGTTTCAGAAACGTCTTTTTTCTTTAAAAGCGGAAGCATTACTTCCATTAATTTTGTACAGATTTCAACTAAAGGTTGTGCAACCGATGTAATTGTAGGATCATAAATTTTAAACATGTCATTGTCGTCAAAAGCAATCAATCCTAAATCTTTAATTAAATTCTGATCTGTTTCTTTTAAAACCTCTAATCCACTTTGTGCAAGATAGTTGGTAGAAAAGAAAACAGCATCTAAATCTTTATTTTTTTGAAAAAATGCTCTAATATACTCCTTCCCTTTTCCTTTTATAATTTCATTGAAAGGTATTTGCAAAACGTGTGGTTCTAAACCATTTGCTTCTACTGCTTTTTCATACCCATGCAAACGGCCATACATCTGGCTTTGGTCTGAAGCGGTACTGATAAAACAAATATTTTTAAACTTATTATCTATCAAATGTTGTGTCGCATCATAAGAAGCTTGTTCATTGTCAATCACAACGCTATTACAATCCAATCCTTCATAAAATCTATCTAATAAAATAACCGGAATATTATCCTTAATTAAATTTTCGATAGTTTCTCTAATGCCTGGAGAAGGAACGATGATAAATCCATCCACCTGACGAAAATTAAACAATGTGATAAGCTCGTTGGCTTTTTCATCATCGTTCTCGTTACTGCAGAAAATAACTTTGTATCCTTTTTCGTAAGCTATATCTTCAAAGATACGAGCAAGCTGAGAGAAGAAATTATTTGAAATATCTTCTACCATAAAAACCAACAACTTAGATTTCCCCGTTCTTAGACTTTGCGCAATCTGATTGGGTCTATAGTTGATTGATTTGGCATAATCTAAAACCTTTTTTGTCAATTCTTTAGAAATGTGTTTTTCTTTTGCCTTACCATTCAACACAAAAGACACCGTTGTCACAGATATCTTCAATTCTTCGGCAATATTTCTAATAGAAACAGGTTTTTTCTTCATTTTTAGATTCTTTTTATTTTAAATCCACAATTTTGTTCAAATATAGTAAAGTATTGTTTATTAAAAATAAGGAAGCTCTGCCTTAATTCGTTCCCAAAAAACTTCATTATACAAATAGCTTGAACCTAAAATGCTGGTATGCTCAGTGTTTTCTACAATAGAAATGGCTAAATCTATATTTTTAGCTTTCAAATTCTCTTTCACTTTCGGAAGAAATAAACGATGTGATTTTGCAATGTTACCGCCAATTACAAGCAGATCTGCATCAAAATCGATTATAAAAGGAGCCAAAAATTCGGTTAAATTATTCGCAAAATCATCAAAAATTTTGGCTGTAGAAAAGCTTTCGATTGCGGCAATTTCTTTAACACCATCAGTCAATTTATTCCCAGTACTTTTTTCATATTCCTTTAAAAACCATCTAGTTGAAAAGTAACTATCTGCAATACCATCCTGAAAAGGTTTATCCCAAAGACAGCCATTATGAGGCACATTATCTCCTTGAGTAAGCGGTAATTTATTATCTAAAAAAGCGGCTCCAAAACCTGTTCCTAATGTTATGGCAATTACTTTATTTTCAACCGATGAATTTTCTTTAAGCGATCCTCCAACTCCAAAACAGCTGGCATCATTTAAAAATCTAAAACTTACGTTTTTAGCATCTAAATATTTTACAAGTTCTTCTGAAACAGAAACATTGTATAACGATTCGTATTTGTCATTTCCTTCAAACATTGCGATCCCACTTTCGTACTGAAAAGGGCCTGGCATAGAAAAAGCAATTCCGATTTTATCTTTTTCGGTATAACCCGAAATTTTCTGAACCGCTTGAATTGTCTGATTGATAATTTCTGCCCATTTCTTAATAATCACTTCCTTAGAAGCTTTACTATCTACTGGTCCGCTAAAATATGTTTCAGGAATTATTACAAAGTCATTACCATTTATGGCAGCACTGCTGATGTGGCTTCCGCCAATATCTACACCTATTGTTATTGACATTTTCTAGTATTTTTTTAATTATTTCTATAATTAATCGCTTAATTATTTTTAATTGTCTAATCTATTCAATTGCAAATGTGTGTCTTTTCAAAGCTTTCAAAATAACGTTTCAAACCTATAAAGAAAGTTTTTTAGCATTTGATACTTTATTGTCAAAAAACAATACTATTTCCATGAAATCATTTAGATGAATTAAAGAAAAACTCTCCTTTTTAATTTAAAACATCAGAATGAAATCATTTACTTTTTAAGCGCTTTTGCAATTGTTTTTTCTAAAATTGGTTCCATTACGGCGTATCCTGCTTCATTTGGATGCACTCCATCTGTACACAATTCGTCTTTTAAACCCATTTTATCGTTTACCATTGCCGAATAATAGTCTACGTAAAAGAGTTTATTTTTTTCTGCGTAAGATTTAATGATTTTGTTTAGTTCGACAACTTTCGGAGCTGGCTCCATGCCTTTTCTCCATTGGAATTCTAGTGCTGGTAAAACAGAACAAACAATTACTTTTATGCCATTTTGTTTTGCCAATTCGCACATCGAAAATATATTGCCAGAAGTAGCTTCTACCGAATATGGTCCAGTATTTTCAGCAATATCATTTATTCCTGCCAAAATAACGACAACAGCCGGTTTTAATGCGATTACATCTTGTCTGAAACGCAATAACATTTGTGGCGTTGTCTGACCGCTGATTCCTCTATTGATATAATTTTTCGAATTAAAAAAATCTGGTCTTTTATTCAACCAGCCTTCTGTAATAGAATTTCCCATAAAAACCACACGGCTGTGATCTTTAGAACTTAAAACGGGAACTTTAGAATTTTGTTCTTTATAACGATTAAGATTGGGCCAATCTTGACTGTAAGTCAGCTGAAATGTAAAAAAAAATAGTAAAGAGTAATAAAGTAATGTTTTGGTTTTCATGTGCAATTACAACTTAATTAAATCAAAAATTATCGTTTACTAATTATTCCATTTTATCTTAATTAAATCCGAATGTCATTAAAAATTTAGCTATTATTTTTTTGATTAATAATTATGCTTTTAAATTTATTTGATTTATTCAAAATGGAAAGAAAGAATGGCAAATATACTAAAACGTTTTAGTATACCAAATAAAGTTTATTTTTTTTTAAATTGAATGAAAAGCAGAGAATGAACTAAAAAAGCAATTCAATTTTTCTGTAAAAATTAAAACCAAAAAGCCTTAAACAATATACTGTTTAAGGCTTTCCACAAAAGAAACATAAGTATTACACTTCTATTTCAACATTAAATTTTCAATTTTAGAATTAGAAATTTCCGGATTTGCTCCTGGAGCTTCGGCAACTAGAGCTCCAACAGCGCACGCAAAATCGATTGCTTTTTGCGGTTCGGTATCATTTAGTAATGAAGTAATTAAAGCCGCTAAAAAAGAATCTCCCGCCCCCACGGTATCAGCTACTTCAATCGGATAACCTTCATTTTCATAAATTTTACCTTTCCAATGCAATAATGCTCCATGTTTTCCTTTTGTAACGCACATAGCTTCTGCTTTTGTCTTTTGAAGAATAAACTGCATATTTTCTGCTAAACTTTTAAAAGGAGAATTTAGTGCAGTTGCAATTTCTAATAATTCTTCATCATTAAACTTAATAAAATGAGCCGCTTGCATTAACTGATTCAAAATTTCATATGAATAATGAGGTTTTCTTAAATTGACATCAAAAACCTTGTAAACTTCTATTTCAAGCAATTCTTCTAAGGCATTTCTAGAAATAGTATCACGGCAAACTAAACTTCCATAAATTAAAACATCTGCATCTTCTACTCTTTTTCTTGCCGAATTATTCAACACAATTTTGTCCCAAGCTGATGGATAATTGATTTCATAACTTGCAGATCCACGTTCCTTTAATGTAACTTGAACCAATCCTGTTGGAAAATTTTCTGCAACAACAATAGTGTCGGTTTCAAGTCCCAAACTTTTTACAGTATTGATAATATTTTCACCGTCTTCATCATTTCCGACACAACTAATCATGGCGACTTCACAACCAAATGTTTTCATTCGAAGCGCCACATTTAATGGAGCACCGCCAATCTTTTTTTCATTTTCAAAAACATCCCAAAGCACCTCTCCATAAGCTACCGCCTTCAGGTTTTTTCCGTTATTCATTCTAAAATTATTTAAACCGTTGGGTGTAACTATTTTCAACACATAGAAACATAGTTTTTTGAAAATGAAAAAAAGGCGTTTCACTAATTTAAATGCACATAGTTTGCTATGTGTGGAAACTTGTTTCTTTTGATTTCTTTTTTAGATGTAATCCCGACGCTTGGGGACTATGTTTCTATGTGTTAAAATCTATTTTTTAATTACACCCAACGTAGATTATTTAATATTTTGTTTCTATTTTTCTCCTTAATAACCCGGATTTTGTTTGTAAAGTCCTTGGCTGAAATTAATCTGTTTCAACGGAATTGGACAATATTCTTCTTTTTGCGCATCAAAATTAGCATCTTGATAATACGTTCTTTTTGTTTTTTCTCCAGCATAAAAAGTGTTTAAAACTTGATCTGTAACACCCCAACGAACTAGATCAAAGAATCGGCTTCCTTCCATTGCCAATTCTAATCTTCGTTCCCAACGCATTGCTTTTCGAGCGAAATCTTGTGTCCAATTACAGTTAACTCCATCAACATAAGTTTTAATGTTAAAGTTATTTGCATAAGGCAATCTTCCTGTACTTTGCGAAGCTCTTTGTCTAATTTCATTAATTAAAGGCAAAGCTTCTGCTTGTCTTCCTAATTCAATCAAAGCTTCTGCACGCATTAAAATCACGTCGGCATAACGAATTTGAATTCTGTTTTTTGAATTCCCGTAAAACGGATCAATATTGACAAAACAGCTGCAGCTTGGCGCAACATTTTCTTTTAAAGAAGCAAAATAACCGTAAGTTCCCGGAGAACGAACCCAAGATTCAACATATACATATTCTGGGTCATATTTATAAGGCAAACCAGGCATTGCAACGGTATGATATAATCTTGGATCTACCGTATTGGCATTTCTGTTTTTATAATCAAAATCTTGATTGTTGTATGTATCAAATTGAGGCAAACCGTCTGCTCCTGTTTTAAAAGCATTTACTAAGTTCTGACTTGGTTTATGAAAATCACAGCATCCTAAACCTTGAGGTGTTGAAAGCACGTCTGAGAAATTTAATCTTCCGTACAAAGTTCCGTCGTTATCAGAAAACTGAATAGAGAAAATAGATTCTGGGCCATTTTCATAACTTCCAGGCAAAAAGTTATTCGCAAAATCAGGTTCTAAAGTCGCTTTTCCGATCACTTTATCTGTTGCTGCAATTACTTCCTGCAAATGCTGTTGATTGATTCCAGTTACTTTAAAATTATCATCTTGCGTATACGCCTGATACAAACGTGTTTTAGCTAAATAAGCATAAGCTGCTTTTTGTGTAGCGCGACCAACTTGCGGCTGTGTTTCTGGCAAAACATCGGCTGCAGCCTGAAAATCTTCTGCAATTCTATTCCAAAGTTCTTCGTTTGTAAGTGCTACATTTGAAATGGTTTTGTATTCTTCAACTGGAATATCTTCGGTTATATAAGGTACATTTCTAAACATGATTTTAAGCATGAAATAAAAATGTGCTCTTAAAAAACGCATTTCTGCAACACGTGTTTTCTTTAATGGAAAATCGGCTTCTGAGATTTGTTCTAATGCTTTCAAAGCTTTATTGGCTCTTCCAACTCCAACATAACTGTTGTACCAAAAAGTGTCTAATTCTCCAAAATCAGGTCTAATATTGTTTGATACTTCAAAAAAGTGAAAAACCTGAATATCATTTGTACCGCTTCCGCCTTTGTAGGCATCATCAGAACGAACGTTTCCAAAAGGCCACAAACTGTATGGCGAATCATAATGATCGTTTCCTAACTGCGCGTAAGCAGCATTCATAAAACCTTCAATAGTTTCTGGAGTTACAATATCGTCTTCTGATAAAACCCCTCGCGGATTATTTTCTAAAAAATCGGAACAGGAAGCGAATAAAATCATCGCTAAAAATCCTGATATATATAATATTTTTTTCATTGTTTTGAATCTTTGGTTATAAAGTGAAATTAAGACCTGCAGTAAAAGTCGTTGGCTGCGGATATCCAAATCCAGCATTTTCTGGATCAACTCCTGTGAAATTTTTCGAATCTAAGATCAGTAAGTTTTGCCCGCTGATGTAAATTCTAAAACTTTCCATATTTATTTTCTTCAAAAAGTTTTTTGAAAGATTGTAACCCAATTGCAAAACTCTTAGTTTAAGATAACTTCCGTTTTCTACATAATAAGTTGAAAATCTGTTTTCTGCATTTCTATCTACTGTTGTCAAAGCTGGAATTGTAGAATTTGGATTATCTACAGACCAAGCATTTAGCAATCGAGTTCCTTTATTAGATCCCACATCATCAACACTCCAGAAATCTGTTTGATATTTGGTATTATTAATCACATCTACATTTCCTGTTCCTTCCCAAAAAGTGGTAAAATCGAAGTTTTTATAAGACAGATTTAAGTTGATTCCGTATTGAAAACCAGGATTCGGATTTCCAATCCACGTACGGTCTTTGTCTGTAATTTGTCCGTCTCCATTAAGATCAACGTAACGAATTCTTCCTAAACCTTTTCCTTCCTGAATTGGCGAATTATTAACTTGATCTTGCGTTGTAAATAAGCCGTCTGTTACATATCCGTACATCGAATTGATTGGTCTTCCTAAAATATTATCATTTAATCCGTCTCCGCCGTAATTGTTTTTAACTTCGTCTGGCAATTGCGTAATCTTGTTTTTATTGGCAGCAATATTTCCAGAAATTTCATATTTCAATCCGAAAGATGTTTCATCTTGATAGCCAAGAGAAAGCTCCCAACCTTTATTTTCCATAGAAGCTCCGTTTACCCAACGATTTCCACCTTCTCCAATAACTCCTAAATAAGCGGGAAGCACCAAAATATCATCTGTTTTCTTGATATAATAATCAACAGATCCACTTAATTTTTGTTTAAAGAAACCAAAGTCTAAACCAACGTTGGTCTGCGTTGTCGTTTCCCATTTTAAGTCGTCATTTCCAGATTGCGTAGCGATAAAACCAGACGGAAGAAGACCGTTTCCATTTCCTGCAATATCGTATGCTGTTCCGTAAGAAGTTGACCAAGTTGGACTTCCGCCTGCGTAAGTTGCCAAATAAAGTGAATAAACTGCTGTGTTGCTAATTTCTTGATTTCCTGTTTGTCCCCAGCCTGCTCTTAATTTTAAATCGGAAATTGCAGGAACGTGATTTTTGATGAAATTTTCATTGCTAATTCTCCAACCTCCAGAAACCGCTGGAAAAGTACCAAACTGATTGTTTTTTCCAAATCGAGAAGAACCATCACGACGAATAGTTGCCGAAAGCAAATAACGATTATCAAATTCGTAATCTGCTTTCCCGAAATAAGAAAGCAAAGAATATACGGTCGAAGTTCCGCTTGTAAAAGATTCTCCAGTTCCTGCATCAGGATACATATAATCTGGCGTTTCAATCAAAAAGTCGTTTTTACGTAAAGTGGTTGTGTCGTACGTGTCTTTGTACATCTCGGTTCCAGCCATTAAATTCAAATTGCTTTTTCCAAAATTTAAACTGTAAAGTGCCGTATTCGTCCAAGTCCATTTATCGCTTACAGATTGATCAATCGTTACAGAAGTTTGATCATTTTGTAAATAACCTGACTTATAACTTCTTTGTAAAGTGCGTTTTTTATAATAACCATAATCAATACCAAAACTACTTTTAATATGCAGATTTTTAATGATTTCCAAATCGGCATATGCATTCCCGAAAAGACGTAAATAATCGTATTTATTATCTTTATTGTATTCTAAAAGACGAACTGGATTCTGTCTGTCATTCATTCCGCCAACTGGTCCTCCCCATCCTATTCCATCAACCGTTCTTACGGGAATAATTGGCAATGCACGAAGCGCAGGATCTAAAACTCCTGGATCTGTAACTTCGTTTGTTCTGTTTAAAGTGAAGTTTTCGCCAATAACCAATTTTCCGTCAAAATATTTATAAGAACCATTCATTCTCGCAGAAATTCTCTCGAAATCTGTTGTTTTTACTACACCTTCATTTCCATAATAACCCAATGAGAAAACATAACTTCCTTTGTCTGAAGCATTAGAAACAGATAAATCATAAGAATTTGCAACTCCAGTTTGAGAAACTTCATCGTACCAATTGGTATCTGCCGATTTTAAAGTTTGTTCTGCATCTAAATATTCAGGAATAATCACTCTATTTAATTGCGCTTTTCCATTAACATTTGCCCAATCAAACTGATAACGAACATTATTGCTATTAGGATCTAAACCATCATTAATATTAGCTTGCCACAACGCGCGACCAAATTGATCAGCATTCATAACGCTCAATTTATTAGAATAGCTAGAAAGCGAAGTATAAGTGCTAAAATTAATTCTCATTTTACCTTCTTTTCCTTTTTTCGTAGTCACAATAATTACCCCGTTTGAAGCTCTCGAACCATAAATGCTCGCAGAAGAAGCATCTTTTAAAACCTGAATCGACTCGATATCATTTGGGTTTAATTCATGTAATCCCGATTTAGTTGGCATTCCGTCAATTACATAAAGTGGATCTGTATTGTTTAATGTTCCAACTCCACGAATGACAACTTTCGTATTTGCGCCACTCGGAGATCCGTCAGAAGAAACTTTTACTCCCGCAATTCTTCCCTGTAAAGCTTTAATCGGGTTTGGTTCTGGCTGTTTCAGAAGTTCTTTCACACTCACAACAGCAACAGCTCCAGTAATATCGGTTTTCTTTTGTTTAGAATATCCTGTAACGACAACTTCATTCAATTGATTATTATCGACACTTAAAGTAATATTGAGTGTTTTTTGTCCGTTTACCGCGATAGTTTGTGGAGCAAATCCAATAAAAGAAACTACGATTGTTGCATTAGAGGCAATATTTTGGAAAGAAAAATTTCCATCAAAATCGGTTGCTGTACTTATATTCGTTCCTGAAATAGTTACAGTCGCGCCAGGCAGCGGCATTCCGTCATCAGACGCAATTACTGTTCCCTTTACTTGATTTTCCTGAGCTGACAATATCAGCATAGAAAAAAAGAAGAATAGAAAATAAATGATTTTACTTTTCATAAATTACTGGTTTTGGTTTATATTTAATTGGTTAATTACAAGGTTAGTAAGTTCAATTCCGCTATTTGAAGAAGCTGAAATGGAGTTAAATGGCTGATTTAGGAAAAAGATTTCGGTCATTACTTTTTCGCCATTGTTGTAAAATATTTCTATTGAAGTTTTATCGAGAACAATTTTAAAATTTGCCTCTTTCTGATTTTTGTCCAATTTTGCTTTGTGAACGATTGAAGCAAATTTGTCTGAAAAGTCAATTTTTCCAGCTTTTGTTCGATCAACAAATAAATAGTTTTCTGCATTATTCAATCCGAAAGTTAGTGACTCTCCAATTGCATTTGAAAGTGTAAAAGTGTAGTTATCTTGTTTTAAATTCTTTAAATCGAAACTGATAACTGCTTGTCTTAAATCTATTTTTCCAGATTCAAAAAGAGCTGTTTTACCTTTTACTTTCAGGCTTTTTTTCTCAATTGATTTAGAAACATATTTATCAAGTTCTTTAACTGGATTACTGATCAAACTGTATTCATTTCCTTTTTTGATTAATTGCATTTCGCGTGGCGTTGTCATACTGCTTCTCCATCCATTTGTCGGAACACTTCCGCCGTAATCTAAACTCACCATCCAACCAATAAACAATCGTCGCCCGTCTGAAGTTGGAATGTTATTCCACGTTACGCCTGCATAATTGTCTTTTCCATAGTCTATCCAAACGGCTTTTTCTCTCTTAATTCTTTGTTCAAAATTAGGATCAACGGTAAATTGGGTTCCATCAAAATCTCCCACATAATACTGCGTTCCTGAACCGCCGTTTGCTGCTCCTTGACCTAAACTTTGCAGTAAAACCCATTTCTTTTCATTGGTTCCTTCTACTTTGATTTGGAAGAAATCTGGACATTCCCAAACGCTTTCGTGCGCGCCTAAATCTTTACCAAAATCCGATAAAAATTTCCAGTTTTTTAAATCTTTAGAATTATAAAAATGATCTCTATCTGAAGCTGCAACAACCATTATCCATTGTTTACGGGCTTCATCCCAAGAAACTTTTGGATCTCGAAAATCGCGAATTCCAGGATTTTTTACGACCGGATTTCCTTCATCAAATTTTTTATAAGTAAATCCACCATCGGTAGAATACGCAATGTCTTGTTGTTCTGTATCCAGTTTTCCATCTTTTCCTTTTTCCATATCATGCAAAGTATAAATGGCAACAATTGGCGCTTTTCCGTCTTTACCAAAACCTGAAGTATTTTGCGTATCGACAACGGCACTTCCTGAAAAAATATATTTTTCTTTATCTGGAAAAATGGCAATTGGCTGTTCTTCCCAAACAATCATATCTTTACTGATGGCATGCCCCCAATGCATTGGTCCCCAAACATTTTTTTCTGGATAATGCTGAAAATATAAATGGTAATAACCGTTTGCGTAAAACATTCCGTTAGGATCATTCATCCAGCCTTTTTTTGGCGTAAAATGAAAATTAGGACGATACATTTCTGCTTCAGAAACAGCAGTAGTGGCAACTGATTTCGTTTGTGCTATTACAGCAGAAAATTCAAAACTTGAGGTAAAAAATACTGTTGCACAATAAAGAGCAAGCGACTGTAATTTAGTTACTTTCATTTCGGTTTTATTTGGTTGATAATTAGAAGTTTTTTATTTCGGAAAAAGCCATAAAAGGTCGGAAAGCATGATACTTTCTAGTGGTTATTACGACTTATTTATGATTT
The DNA here is from genome assembly GCF_014207905.1 of Flavobacterium notoginsengisoli. Classification (GTDB taxonomy): domain Bacteria; phylum Bacteroidota; class Bacteroidia; order Flavobacteriales; family Flavobacteriaceae; genus Flavobacterium; species Flavobacterium notoginsengisoli_A. The sequence continues at coordinate 391,225 of NZ_JACHLB010000003.1, forward strand.
TTCTGCTAAAAGAAAATAATTTTAGCACTCATGTTTTAATGACTTTTAGAAAAATTTAATTCTTGAATTTTAAAATTGTTTATCTCTATTTTTTCTTTGGAAGAAATAGAAAGTTTTGAGAAAGGTTTTTCTAAGAAAAAGATTTCCGTCATCACTTTTTCGCCATTGTTATAAAAGATTTCAATTGAAGTTTTATCCAAAATAAATTTAAACGAAGCTTCTTTTTGATTTCCATTTAAAAAGGCTTTGCTAACTGTGGCAGCAAATTTATCTGAGAAATCATTTTTTCCAGCTTTTGAACGATCAACAAATAAGTAATTTTCTTTATTGTTCAAACCAAAACTTAAAGTTTCTCCATCAGCATTTGAAAGTTTTAAAGTGTAGTTTTCCTGTTTTAATTTCTTCAAATCTAAACTGATAATAGTTTGAGATAAATCTGCAACTCCTTCTTTTACTAAAACTAAATCACCACTTCCTTTTAGATCTGCTGTTTTAATAGTTTTAGAAACATAATTATCAAGTTCCTTAACCGGCTGACTTACCAAATTGTAATAAGTTCCATTTTTTACCAATTGCAATTCGCGAGCAATTGTTGTACTGCTTCGCCAAGAAGTTGTTGGAACTTGCTGCGCATATTCCCAGTTAGACATCCAGCCGATAAACAATCTTCTTCCATCTGAAGCTGGAACATTATTCCAAGTTACTCCAGCGTAATTGTCTTTTCCATAATCTGCCCAAACGGCTTTTTCATTTTCTAATCTTTTTGCAAAATCTGGATCGAGTGTAAATGTTTTTCCGTCAAAATCTCCCACAAAATATTGCACGCCAGAACCTCCATTTGGTCCTCCTGGATTTAAGTTTTGAATTAAAACCCATTTCGTTTCTTTTGTTCCTTCTACTTCTATCTGAAAGAAATCAGGACATTCCCAAACACCGCCGTGAGCGCCGATATTTTTTCCAAATTCAGATAAAAATTCCCATTTTTTAAGATTAGATGATTTGTAAAAATGCGCTCGGTCTTGCGCTGCTAAAACCATAATCCATTGTTTGTGCGTTTCATCCCACGTAACTTTTGGATCGCGAAAATCACGAATTCCAGGGTTTTTCACGACAGGATTTCCTTCCTCAAATTTCTGCCATGTAAAACCGTTATCGTTAGAAAAAGCAATATCCTGCTGCTCTACATCAATTTTGCCTTCTTTTTCTTTTGTCATATCATGCAAAGTATAAATGGCAATAATTGGTGCATTTTCTCCTTTTTTCAAACCCGATGTATTGTTGACATCTACAACGGCGCTTCCAGAAAAAATATATTTATCATTATCCGGATAAATTGCGATTGGCTGTTCTTCCCATTTCACCAAATCTTTACTTATCGCGTGTCCCCAATGCATTGGTCCCCAAACACTTTTGTCTGGATAATATTGATAAAACAAATGATAATATCCGTTAGCGAAAAACATTCCGTTTGGATCATTCATCCATCCTTTTTTGGGTGTAAAATGAAAATTAGGACGGTACATTTTTTCTTCCATTGTATTCGGCAAAACCTTAGTCTGCGCCGAAGCCGAAAATGGTATGCAACCCGCCATAGATATTACTATAGCACTATATAGAGCGAGCGGCAGCTGTTTTGTTAATTTCATTTCTGCTATTTTTTTTAGTTAATGTTTCACTTAATACTTCCAGAGAAATTCCTTTGGTTTCTGGCATTAAAAAAATCACAAATAATAATTGTAAAACCATCATCAAAGTAAAAATCAGGAATACGACTTCTGGCCCAATTTCCGAAAATAACATCGGAATTAATGATGGAATAATCGCGGCTAAAACCCAATGCACCGAACTTCCAAATGCCTGCCCTGATGCTCGAATATGATTTGGGAAAATTTCTGAAATGAAAACCCAAATTACAGCTCCCTGACCAATGGCGTGAGAAGCAATGAACAAGAAAAGGAAAACAGGAACTGCTAGTCCGCCCCAATTGTAATAGAAGGCTGCCGATACCAAACCTAGCGAAATAATATACCCAATTGAACCAATGTACATTAACAACTTTCTTCCTAATTTGTCAATTAATGTTACTCCGATTAAAGTGAATATAAGATTAGTAACTCCGATTCCGATACTGCTTAATAAAGCAGTATTTTGTCCTAAACCTGCCTCTTCAAAAATTCTTGGCGCATAATAAAGAAACGCATTAATTCCCGAAAACTGATTGAAAAAAGCAATTAAAAAAGCTAAGATTAAAGGAAAACGGTATTTTTTCATAAAGATATTCTCATGCTTTACTACGCCATTTTCACGAGAATCATCAATAAGATTTTCAATGCTTGCAGAAGGATCTATTGCCAATAAAACTTTACGAGCTTCTTCATCTCTGTTTTTAGACAATAACCATCTTGGGCTTTCTGGTATTCCTAAAATAAAAAGTATATAAATAAAAGACGGGATTGCTTGAACGCCTATCATCCATCTCCACGCATTCTCTCCAATATCTTTTAAAAAGAAGTTAGAAATAAATGCCATTAAAATTCCCAATACAATATTAAACTGATATAAAGCTACCAATCTTCCGCGTTTGTCTGCGGGAGCAATTTCTGAAACGTAAGCTGGCGCCGCAATTGTTGAAGCTCCAACTCCTAAACCGCCAATAAATCTAAAAGCAGCAAATACAAAAGGATCGTTTGCAAAAGCAGCTCCAACGGCAGAAACAAAGTATAAAATACCAATCCAGAATAACGTTTTTTTACGTCCGATTTTATTCGTTGGGATTCCTCCAAAAATGGCACCGACAACTGTTCCCCATAATGCCATTGCCATTACAACTGAACCATGAAAAGCATCTGAGGAATGCCAAAGAAGCTGTAATTGTTTATCAGCTCCAGAAATTACTACGGTGTCAAAACCGAAAAGAAAACCTGCCAATGCAGCAGTAATAGACCAAATCAATATCTTATTCATTGTACATGTATTAAAACTTGTTGCTAAGATATCTGCAAAAAAATCAACTTATTTTTAATGATGTTACAATTTATTTCTATAAATATTGATACATTGTCATTTCAACAATAAAACCTTTATTTACAAGCATTTAAAAAGATTAAAAAACATTTACGAAAACCTTGTAGTTTCAATTGTGTTACATAAGTTTCAAAATTGATACCTAAAATGAAACGTTTTTTAAAGTCTTTACAAAGATGATTTGTACTCTTTTGGAGAAACTCCGAATTTATTCTTAAAAGCGGTCGAAAAATAGTTGGGAGTTGAGAATCCAAGCGAATACGCAATCTCTGAAATATTCATATCATTTGACTTTAAAAGTTCTGCTGCTTTCTCCAATTTCACGTTATTAATATGGTCGCTAATATTGATTCCGATAATGGCTTTTACTTTTCGATACAACTGAACTCGAGAAACGCCCAGTTTGTCTGCCAATTCTTCAACAGAAAACTTCGGATTTTCGACATTATTCATAATGATATTGTTCATTTTAGTAATGAAGGTCTGTTCTTGGTTTCCGAATTTGGATTCTGGTTCTACACGGTAAATATTGTTGGTGTAATAATAGCGTAGTTTTTCTCTGTTAAAAAGTAAACTTAGAATAGATTGTTTTAAAATTGAAAGGCTAAATGGTTTTGTCAGATATTGATCTACTCCGCTTTGCAGTCCTTTTAAAACAGATTCTTTATTGCTTTGAGCAGTTAAAATAATAATAGGAATATGCGAAGAACGAAGATCTTTTTTCAATTCTTTAGTAATTTCATAACCGTCTTTGTCCACTAGATTTATATCGCAAATAATAATATCTGGAATAATTTCTAAAGCTTTTTCTATCGCGTCACTTCCATCAGAAATATTGACAATATATTCGTTTGATAATTTTGCTTTTAAGAATGTTACCAAATCAATATTGTCTTCTATAATTAAAAGCGAATGTTTCTCTGAATCTGAAACAACATTTAAATCTTTCAATTCAGATTCTAAATCTAAATTATCAGTGATTAAACTTGAAATACTATTTTGATTTTCTACTTTTTGAACTATTTCTGAGGGCTGTAAATGCTCTTTTCCTTTCCATAAAGTAATCACAAATTCGCTTCCTTGTTTCGATTTTAATTCGATTGTTCCTTTATGCAAAAGCACAAATTCTTTTGATAGATGCAAACCAATTCCCGAACTATTTTTATTATTATTTGAAGCTCTAAAAAACGGATTAAAAACATTAGATTGTTCATCTTCAGGAATTCCGATTCCAGAATCTTTAAAATGAATTTTTACTGAATTGTCTGCAGATTCGATAATTGAAATCGTGATTTTACCATTGTCAGGAGTAAATTTAAAAGCATTAGAAAGCAAATTGAAATACACTTTGTCCATTAATCCGCTATCCATAAAAAGTTCGAGATTTTTATTTTTAGCAATTAATTGAAAATCAATATTTCTACGAATTGCTTCACCTTTAAAATTAGCCATAACTTCATTGGTAAAATCGTAAATTTTTATGTTTGAAGCTCTTAAAGTAAATTTCTGCTCTTCAATTTTTCTAAAATCCAATAATTGATTAATTAACCTCAGCAAACGATTTGAGTTTTTATGAATCAATTTAACCTCATCGATTAAAGCTGTTCCTTTGATTTTATCATTTTCGATTAAAGATTCTACATAACTCATAATCAAAGTTATGGGCGTTTTAAATTCGTGCGAAAGTCCCGTAAAAAAACTCAATTTTGCTTCATTGCTTTTAGATGCAATTGCTGCCATTTCCTGAATTTCGCTATTCTGATCAATTACGGTTTGATTAATTCTCTCCAATTGCTTTTTCTTTCTAGAAATAGAAATCGTAGAATAAATACTGTAAATCGTCAAACTTAAAATGATAACCAAAAAGAAACTTAATAACCGAACTAAATTGTTCTGAGAAGCATATTCCTTTTCTTGAACTTTTATAGCACCTTGCTGTGATTCTATAACCAATTGCTGCTGGTCAACTTTATCCATTTGATTTTCGATAATTTCGGCATTATTATCATCTATCACAATGGTATTCAATATATTATTCTTAGAAACAGATTCTTTATTATAAATTTTCAAGGCTAATTTTAAAGCTTCATTTCCTCCTGTTGGATACAAAATTGTACCATCTAAAACGCCACTTTTTACCAACTCGATTCCGCCATTTACGCTGTTTAGAGCATCAACACCAATAAATTTAATTTTGTTTTCTAAACCTAAAGTTTTTGCCGTTTCCCAAGCACTTAAAGCCATTCTATCATTGTGTGCAAAAATATATTCGATATCAGAATTTTGCTGAAGAATTGCTTTCAATGGTGCTTTTACAGATTCTTTTTCCCAATCTCCTTGAATGGTTTTTACAATCGTAAAACGCTTATTTTCATTAATAACTTGATTAAAACCAAGCGCTCTTTCGTAAGCAGGTGATGATCCTGCAGCACCCGTAATTTCTATAATTTTTCCAGAACCTTTACTGTGCGAAATAATGTAACGAGCACCAATTCTGCCGATTTCGATATTATCAGCACCGAGATAGGCGGTATAATTTTCACCTTCTATTTTTCGGTCTACAACTAAAACCGGAATTCCTGCTTTTATTGATTTTTCTACAACAGCCGTTAAGGGTTTGGATTGAATTGGAGATACAATAATAACATCGACTTTATTTGAAATAAAGCGTTCGATATCTTCTATCTGTTTGTTAGCATTATTGTTAGCGTCTTTAATTGTTAAATCGACTTCTGGTCTTAAAGAAGCTTCGATTTTAATAGAACTGTTCATTTGTTTTCGCCAGTCGTCTGTGGTCATTGCCTGCGAAAAACCAACTTTTATTTTGTCTCCCTGATTTTGTTTACAAGAAATTAGACTTAATGATACTGCAAAAAACAGCACAATATATTTTACAAATTGATACATGAAGTAATGAGGTTTGGTAAATAGTATAGTTATGAAATAGCCTTCTGGACCAACAGTCTGTCACTATAATTAGGAAGGAATTATATTGGTCTGACAGACAAGAAGGATATTATAAAAAGTAAAATTAAACTTTTATTTTATTTACAGATAATTGAACCTAAATAAAATTGAAAATTTAAAAATATTTCTTTTCTAAAAAATGATGTTTTATTAACGCAACAATGTTTCATTAATTGCGTTTTTTAAACTAAATTGCCTAAAATTTAAACTTCATAAAAAATGAATAGACGTAGATTTCTTAAAGGCTCAACTTTATTAAGCGGACTGGCAGTAATGAGCCCTACAGTCATTTTTTCAAATGATTTGGAATCCATTTCAAAAAAAAGCAAAAAAGCAAAAAATATAATTTTCCTTATTAGCGATGGAATGAGTACGGGAACTCTTCAAATGGCCAACTTATATTCTCAAAATATATTGAACAAAAATGGCAATTGGATGAATTTGTACGCTGAAAACAAAGTTGCCAGAGCATTAATGGATACAGCTTCTGCAAGTTCTGCGGTTACCGATTCTGCGGCTGCGAGTTCTTCTTTTGGAGGAGGATATCGTGTAAAAAATGGTGTTTTGAATGTTGGTCCAAATGGAGAAAAATATCTTCCTATTTGGCAGAAGTTCAAAAATGCAGGAAAAAAAGCGGGCTGTGTTACAACAGTTACAATTACGCATGCAACTCCAGCGGGTTTCTGCGTAAACTCGGACAGTCGAAATGCCGAAAGTGAAATTGCAGAAACATATGCGCAATTAGGCATAGACGTTTTGATGGGCGGTGGAGATGAATTTTTCAATCCTGAGAAAAGAAAAGATAAAAAAGATATTTACAAAATCTATCAAGAAAAAGGATATCAAATTTTAAAAGACAAATCTGGACTTGAAAATTTAAAAAAAGACACTAAAACCTTAGGCATATTTTCTACGGGAGCTTTACCTTATTCTATTGATAGAGCTAATATAACTGAATTACAGTATACTCCAACTCTTGCCGAAATGAGTAAAGCGGCAATTGACCAAATGAAAAATCATAAAGATGGTTTTGTACTTTTAATTGAAGGAGGAAAAGTCGATTGGGCTGCACACGCCAATGACATTGCAGCTTTAATTCACGACCAGCTGGCATTTGATGAAGCTGTGAAAACGGCTATTGATTTTGCTGAAAATGATAAAGAAACATTAGTCATTATTACAACAGATCATGGCAATGCCAATCCGGGACTTATTTATGGTGCGGAAGCGACACAAAAATTCAATAGCATTGCCGATTACAAATACACGAATGAATATATTCTAAATTCTATTCACAGTAATTTCAATCTCCAGCAAATTAAAGATTGGATTTATCAAACTAACAAAATAAGCTTGAGCGATCAAGAAGCACAGCATTTATTGGATTTTTATTCTGGTTTAGAAAAATTGGAAGACGGTTTGTACAATTATAAAAAACTGCCTTTTAAAGCGTATTCAGAAATACAGAAAAAACACAATAACGTCGGATGGATCAGTATGGATCATTCAGGAGATTACGTAGAATTGGCTGCTTTTGGTCCTGGAAGCGAACTTTTAAAACCTTTCGTTAAAAATACAGATATGCATTATTTAATGCTTGAAGCGGCAATGTCTGTTTAATTTTGATAAAATAAAGAAGCGTTTAAAAGTTGATTTTAAACGCTTTTTTTATAGTTGCAATTAATAAAACCGATTGGGCATAATCATTTTAAACACATAGAAAGATAGTATTTTGAAGCTTAAAAAAGGCGTTTCACTAATTTAAATGCACATAGCAGGCTATGTTTGGAAACTGGTTTCTTTTGATCTCTTTTCTTGACAATAAATTCTATGTTTCTATGTGTTAAATTGTATTTCTTAATTTCAACCAACTGGATAATATTAAATTATAGCATTATTTTCATCTGGATTAAAACTTCCTTTATCTGGATATTTGATACTGTTCTTCAGTTCTTCAACCCGTTTTGGATCAAATTTAGGAAGCTGCAATTCATTATTTTCTTTCCATTTTTTAACGGTTTCAGAAACCTCAGCAGATTTTTCGCTTGACGGAGGAGTATCTCGTGCCATATAAAGTGTTTGAGTTGGATGCGCCAAAGATGTTCCGCTTTTTTCTATAATATCCATCATTCTTAAAAGAAGATCTTCTTGCACTTCTTGAGAAATTTCAAAATTTGGAGCTTCAATATAAGACGTTATTTCAACTTTTAATGCATCATTTGTAATTCCTGTAAAACGTACAACCGGAGTTGAATTTAAAACCGATGGATGTGCATAAAGCAAAGATCTTAGCTCCACTAATAAATAACGCATCTGATCTGGAGTAGTTTCCATTCTAAAATTAAAAATCGGATTAAAGATGAAGCGGTCGCGATGCGCAAAATTTTCTATTTTACTGGCAGACAATTGTCCGTTTGGAATAGTAACAATAGTTCGCGCTGCAGTACGAAGCATTGTAGAACGCATTCCGATAGATTCAACGGTCCCTTTTATATCGTCAACACGACAATAATCTCCTACTCTTAATGGCTGATCTGCAATAAGACTAACACTTCCAACGAAGTTTTCGATCGTTTTTTGTGCTCCCAATGCTAATGCGATACCTCCAATTCCAAGTGCTGCAAGTCCTGCTGTTACATCTACACCAATGATTCCGAGTATGGCGATGATTCCAATAAAAACAATGGCAACTTTAGTCGTACGACTCAAAAACAGAATTGCGGAAACAGCCGAAATACGTCCGCGTCTGTTCATTCTGCTTCGTGTAAACATGCTTACAAAATCGGTTAATCTCCAAAGCAGAATTAAAAAAGCAACGATACTTATTGTAATTATAATGATACTAAAACGCTGACGAACTACTATCGAAATTCCCATTCGTTGGGTAAATGCGACAAACAAAAGAACGGTCAGATACATCTGAACAGGCAATGTAAACGCTTCTATAATAGCTTCACCTTTTTCGCTCGCAGCTCTTTTCGATATTTTTTGAAAAAGAAAAACAATTACAAAAATTAGTAATCTTGAAAGCAGGTAAGATACTACGGTCATAACTACAACAACCAGCCAATGTCCAACCGGAATATTCCAAAGTTTTTTTGCTATTAAATAATGAGGCAACACTCTATCTAAAAACGTCTTTTCTCCTTTAATATCGGCATCCATTATTGCTTCGACTGTTTCTGCTGAAAAAAGCCATAAAGCGGGCTGGCTGTCATCTGATTGGTTTTCTACATATAGATTTATTGCCGATTTGTTGGTCGTAATGTTTCCGATAAGATCAACACCAGTTGCCAAATCATCATCTATCCTACCCGTTTCTTTATTGCTAATAATTGAAGATGGAGATAAATTACCGCCTTGATCTAATAACTGCTGAAACGTTTTTACAATTCGAATTCTTTCTGCTGTTTTACGATACGAACGTTTACTTAAGACCAAATACTGACTGGCGCGCAAATAGTTTTGATCTCCAATTGCTTTAATAAATCCGTTTACTGTTCCTTGAGGTGTTCTTCTTCCCAAAGAATCTTCTGGAGTTTTGGCGGGTACTTCTGTAGTAGCTTTTGAAGAACCTAATAATTGAGATTTTGCTGTATTTGAATTTAAAATTAAAACCAACAGCAATAAAGAAGATAGAAAACGTTTAATACCTAAAATCATAGTTTTATCTATTTTAGCAATTAAACTACTAAAAATAAGAAATCTAGAAGAGAAATAAAACCTTTCAAAAACAAAAAGAGCATTTTCTTTTAAAATAAAAAAATAAGAAGCCCGCCACTACCTAAAGTAATTAACGGGCTTTATAAACAGATGGGGGCTGTCTTTTTAAATCTATAATTCGATTTATTTTAATAATGAAAGGATTTTGGCAAACACTTCATTATTCTCATAAACACCTTGAAAATCTTGCGAATGAGGTCCATAAGAAAAAATAGGAACCATAGTTGCCGTATGGTCAGTTGTGATAAAATCACCTTCAATTTGATGTTTTTTCACATTTCCTTGCGGAATTGCAAATCCAGAAGTTTCGTGATCTGCGGTAATAATTACCAAAGTTCCTTCGTTTTTATCTGCAAATTGTAACGCTTGAGTAATTGCAGTATCAAAATCTATTGTTTCAGAAACGATTCCGCCTACATTGTTGACATGTCCGAAACTATCAATTTGTGCTCCTTCGACCATTAGGAAAAAAGGCTTTTTCTTTTTGTTTAAAAACTCTAAACTGTATTTTGTAGCATCGGCTAATAACTCTCCTCTGCCTTCTAAAACTGACGGAACTCTTCCTTCAGAAATAAAAACTCCTGCTGTATCTGCATTACTTGTTTCTAATTCTTTAACTGAATTCAATAGTTTAAATTTAGAATTTAGATCTGTATTTTTAAAGGTTTTTCCTCCGCCTCCAACAAACAGATTTAATTTACTCTTTAATAAATCTTTAGCTATTTCTTCTGTATTTGATCTTTCTTCTGTGTGTGCATAAAAAGCTGCTGGAGTTGCACCAGTGATTTCATCTGTTGTAATTACACCAGTTGCATATTTTCTTTTTTGCAAAACCTCCATAATGTTAGGAATTGGTTGTCGCAAACTATCGGTTCCAATTGCTCTATTATTTGTTTTTTGACCTGTTGCCAATGCTGTTCCTGCTGCGGCAGAATCTGTTGTAAAATCGTCTGCCGATTGTGTTTTTATAAACCCAATACTTTTTAATTGTGTTACCGATAAAGCGCCATTATTTGCTAAAACAGCAGAAGATATTTGTGAAAGACCATTCCCATCACCAATTAAAAGAATAACGTTTTTAACTTGTTGGTCTTTTTGGTCTGTTTTATAAGTTGGCTTATAAACTTTTGAAGAATTACTCGCCGTAATTAATCTCTTTGGCAAAGCTTGAATGTATTGAACGCAATTATAAGGTGAATCTGTGTTGATAATGTCTACACCTAATTCAAAAAAAGCTTTCCAAGCGCTTTTTGTGTCTGGAGCGCCCCAAAAACGAAACGGTTTGTTGGTTTCTTTAGCTTTAGCGATAACAGCACTTATTTTGTTTTTGTCTTCATGCGTTAATCTTCCTAAACCATTCCAAACAGAATATTTTTTATAATCAACACTAACCATCGCTACTTTTGACCAATTTTCTTTTGAAATAGTTTTTCCTAGTTCTTGAAAATCAAAGAAAATAAAATCTGGATATTTTGTATAAGTTTCAGCGTCTGGTCTGTTTCCTGATACAATGATTTTAATGTTTTTATTTTTTGTAATGGATTCGTATTTGCTTAAAACAGTAACCAATTTCGTAAGAGTTGGTACAGCTTCAGTTTTAATGTCAATTAAAAAAAATAATTGCTGTTCTTTTTTAAAATTCATTTTCAAAGCCGTTTCTAGAGGCTTTAAATACAAATCTTCTAAAGTTCTTGAAGCTGTAATTCCTTGCGGATCATGAGAAACGTACAAATTATTGTCTTTTAGAAAAATGTCTGCTTCAATTGAAGTTGCGCCACTTGCATAGGCATTCCAAAACGGAATGGTCTGATTGTAATCGTTATGAGAATGTATTTTAACTTGTTCTTGAGAGAATAATCGGTTTACTGCGCCAATTAAGGACAGGAACAGACTAATGAACAAAACGGATGTTTTCATTTTGAAATAAATTAATGAATATTTGGGTAATAAAAAGCGGTAGGTTTGAGGCAAAAAAGGTGAATGATCTAAAAAAAGATTTCGGTTTTTCTAAAGGGCAAATCAGATTTGAAACACGAAATTTTTACTAGACGAACGTGAATTCTTGAAGAAAAAAATTAAAAAACAGGGGATTTTAAAAGTCCTAAAACCACCCTGTTTTTAACAACTAAGCGTAAGAAGACTGCTTAAGCATTAACAGTCTTCATATTAAACACAACAAAACAACTTACTTAATATCCTTTATTCTGAACTAAATATCCTGGTGTGTTAGATGCTCCATCAATTGCAACTTGAGGAATTGGGAACAATCTTTTGTTAACATCAGTATCTGATTTTTCAGTCCATTTATCTTCGAAATGGCTAAAACGAATTTGAGTATTTCTTCTTAAACCTTCCCAGTAAAACTCAAAACCATATTCTCTATATAAAATATTCAAATTAATTGCTGGAAGCGCCGCTGGAATTGGAGCACGAGCTGTTCTAGAAGTTCTTACTGTATTCATATCAGCAAGTGCGCCAGCAGTATCTCCTTTTCTTAATTTAGCTTCAGCGCGCATCATAAAAATTTCAGCATATCTCAATAATACCATATCTACACTACTGTAGTAATTTCCGTCTGGAGAAGTGTGGCTAAATTGGTATTTAGAAACTCTGTAACCTGCAGCGTGAGTACTTCCTTCATTAGTAAAATCAACTTTTAAAGTAAGATTTACATAACCTACGTTTTTATCTGGACCATTTCCTTTAATTTGTTTTACTGGATAAATTCTGTATCCTGTATCACATTTATAGAATGCTCCGTTTGCATCTTTTCTGGCAGCCCATGGCACACCTCTTAAAATTCCTCTGTCAATTTCAAACTCTTCTGCTTTTACACAGTAGTAATGATCCTGATCGTTTAGTGGAGAAAAACCAGTAAGATCTTTTAGGTTATCTGGCACTTTTGCATTGTTTTTATAGAATCTAGAATCTGCGTTTGCAGGATCTACAGATCCGTAAGCATCAACCCAAGTTTGATAAAAATCTGAAGTAATTGCTGGTCCGTCAGTTCCGTCAGCGTTAATAGATTCAGGTCTTGGAAACATCGATCCAGGAATTGACCAATAAGCCCAACGGTTGTTTTCGTCTTTTAAAACTCCACGCTGATCTAAAGCAAAAATTACTTCTTTGTTAGAATTGTTATCGTCATCAAATAAATCAAAATACTCAGGTGATAAAGTGAATTTTCCAGAATTAATAATGTTATCTGTGTATTTGATTACTTTATCCATATCTGCAGGTGTAAATGAAGGTGTTCCGTAAGGATCTCTATAAACCGCTGCATTTAAATTTAATCGTGCTAAAAGTCCCCAAACCGCAGATTGCGTCATTCTACCTGGTCCTTTATCTGTGTTAATTACATCAGCAACAGACAAAAGTTCGTTTTCTATATAAGTTACAGCATCTTGACCTCTAAGAATTTCAGAAGTTGCAGCCGATGATTCTTTTTTGAAAACAAGTCCCCAGCTGTCTAATGTCATCATGTTCAAATAAGCTCTAAGTGCTTTCATTTCGTAAAGTGCTCCTTTTGCTTCTGTATTTCCATCTTCTGCAAGAGGAGTCAAAACTTCAATAGCAGATAAAGTTCTTGAAATATTTTTAGTCAATTCATTCCAAGTACTTGTAACCAAATCATTTGTTGGTGTAGTAGTGTGCGCATGTACTGCTAAATATTTACCTCCATCGTACCAATCTGTTCCTCCTCTGTATGGTAAAATACCTTCGTCACTTGCAATCAATTGTAAACCAAAATTGTTAGTATGAATCCAAGTTGATTTTAATTGACCATACGCTGGAGCAATTGCACCACTGATTGCGTCTGCTTGTCCGCCTCCGTTTAAGGATTCGTCTAGCACTTTTTCTTCTAAGTCTGTACAGCTCCAGTTTAAAAACAAACCTAATCCAAGAGCTGCTATTATTACTTTATTTTTCATGTTATGTTTTTTTATTAAAATGCTACGTTTAAGCCAAATACAATTGTTCTGCTTCTTGGGTAACTGAAGTAGTCAATTCCGAAAGATTGAATATCCCCAACTGAAGTTCCTGTATTAATTTCAGGATCGTAACCGCTATATTTCGTAATTACAAATAAATTTTGTCCTGTTATAGAAAGACGGATATTATCCATAACATCTGTAAGTCCGATTAATTTTGGATTTAAATTATATCCTAGAGTAGCATTGTTTAATCTTAAGAAACTTCCGTCTTCTAAATATCTCGTAGAAACGGTATTAGAGTTTGTAGAAGCTTCGTTTAAATATTGAGAAGCTCTGTCTGTAGTATTGAAAGAATTTGCTAAACTTCCTCTGTTGAATGAAGACATTGCAACGTGGTTGTATATTTTATTTCCACCAGCACCATTAAAGTTCGCTCCAAAATCGAAATTTTTATATTTCAAATTCAAGTAAAAAGCGTAGATATAATCTGGTAAAGCGCTTCCTGCAACAATACGATCATCATCCAAAATTTGTCCGTCTCCGTTTGTATCTGCAAATTGGTTTAAACCATTAGAACCAATTCCTGTGAAGTTAAGCATGTAGAAAGAACCAATTGGTTGTCCGTTAAGTACACCGTTAATAGTTGCTCCAGATTGTCCACCTCCTTGTGCACCACCAGTAGTTAAGATTTTATAAGGAGAATTCTCTACTTTATTGTTTGTAAAAGAAATGTTTCCACCAATGCTGTATGAGAAATCTTTGCTTTTGTCACTGCTGTAATCTAAAGCAACCTCAATACCATTGTTTTTAATCTCCATATTTGGAATGTTTGTCCAATATTTTGATGTAGGCTGAATCGGATCTGTTGGTGCAACTTCTAATAAAATATTATCTGAAACTTTATTAAAATAATCTAACGTACCTGATAATCTATTGTTGAATAAACTAAAATCTAAACCAATGTTTGCTTGTGTAGAAACTTCCCATTGAATATTAGGATTAGCCAAACGAGTATAGATTGAACCATAAGGGTAACCGCTCAAGTCTGTAGCAGAAGGATCTAACGGATATGTATCGTTTCCTGTATTACTTTCTGTATAACTTGCTTTTGTAATTTTAGAAGGAATTTCTTGAGAACCAGTTTGTCCCCAGCTTGCTCTTAATTTAAGATTGTTTATCGTTTCAGAATCTTGTAAAAAGTTTTCTTTAGTAATATTCCAACCTAATGCAACAGATGGAAAATATCCGTATCTATTGTTTTTTCCAAATTTAGAAGAACCGTCAGCACGCATTGTCGCGGTTACTAAATATTTGTTGTTGTAACCATAGTTTAATCTTCCGAAGAAAGACTGTAATTCATTTTCGATTGCAGATGAAGATTGTGTTGTACGCTCACTTGCTGTTTCAATCTGATTTTTTGGTTCTACACCGTTATCAGGGAATCCAGATAAATTATAGCTCTTTTGGTTCAATTGGATTTTTTGGTAAGATTGACCTGCTAAAACCGTAAAACTGTGATCTTTTACATTAAAATTATACGTTAAAGTATTCTCGTATAAAGTATTATTATTGGTAGAAACAATATTATTTAAAGAACCTAAAGTTGTATTTGTAGCCGAAGAATAAGGCAATACTTGAATATCTCTTTCAGACATTGAATAATCAACTCCAAGGTTAAATTTATACGTTAACCCTTTAATGAATTCGTAAGATGGAGAGATATTAGCCAAAATACGATTGTTGTTTGTAAAATCAGAATAGATTCTTTCGCTAATTAGCGGATTTAAAACATCATTGCTTAAATTAGTATTTGGTTGTCCGTTTACATAAACAGCGTCTGTTGGATTCATTGTCAGCATATTTCCAACAACTCCTCTTGCATCTGGTCTAGAATTTTCAAGTTTAGTTCCTGTAAGGCTGAACGTAACATTAAATTTATCATCTAATGCTTTTTGACTTAAATTCACACGTCCAGAATAACGTTTTAAATCACTATTTCTTAAAACACCTTCTTGATTATCCATACCAAGAGAAGCCGAATAAGTTGATTTATCTGTTCCTCCGCTCATTGTTAAATTAACATTTTGAGAAACCCCAGTTCTTGTTAATTCATCTTGCCAATTTGTATTGGCACCGCCATCTTGAAGTGTTCCGTTTACAGCTGCAACTTGTTTTCTAAATTCGTCTGCGCTAAAAACATCTACTTTATTAGCCAATGAAGAAAAACCAGTCGTCATAGAAAGATTGATTTGTGTTCTTCCTTTTGATCCTTTTTTAGTTGTAATTACCACAACTCCATTTGCAGCTCTAGAACCGTAAATTGCAGATGCAGATGCATCTTTAAGTACGTCTATACTTTCGATATCTTGCGGATTGATAAAATTTAAAGGATTTGAAGCCACTCCATTACCACTATTATCCAAAGCAAAACCGTCTACAACATAAAGAGGTGTTGTTCCAGAACGTAAACTTCCAACTCCACGAATAATGATGTCTTGATTTGCTCCAGGCTCACCACTTGCGGCTGTAACGTTAACTCCGGCAACTTTACCTTGAATCAATTGTCCTGCATTGGTAACAACTCCTTTATTAAAATTTTCACTTTTTACAGAACCAATTGCTCCCGTTACATCCGATCTTTTTTGAGAACCGTAACCAACAACAACTACTTCATTTAAAGTACTAACCTCTTCGGCTAGAGAAACATTTAATTTTTGATTTCCAGAAAAAGGAACTTCTTTAGTTTGAAATCCTACATAAGAAAAAACTAAAACACCTTGATTGATTTGTGCTTTAATTTGAAAATTTCCGTCGAAGTCTGTAGTTACAGCTCCTTTTGGTTCTCCTTTTACATATACAGAAACCCCTGGTACGGGTATTTTTTCTGCCTCAGAAACCACCGCTCCTGATACTGATACCTGCGAGTAGGAATATGACATACATCCTAAAGCAAGAATTAACAATGCATAAATTTTTTTCATTTAAATTACTTTTTTTGTTTTGCCAAAAGTATTTTAACGACACCTCCAAAGGGAGGATTTTTGTTTTTCAAAAGAGGACTTTTAATTCAATTTGGAATAAAATTGATCGCAAAAAAGAGGAATATTGCACATTAACATTGTCCTAACTTTCTACAAATACAGGGCTAACAGAAATCTTAAGCAGAGTACTCCTTAAATTCTTTGAATTCCTTTGGCGTTTTCCCAAAATACTTTTTAAACGAGCGTCCGAAGTATTTTGGATCATTATATCCACACTCAAAACTGATCTCAGATATGTTCAATCGTTTGGTTTTTAATAAAACCTCAGCCTTTTGCAAACGAAGTGACATTAAAATATCTGAAGGAGATTGGTTTAAAGTTTCTTTGAATATGCGGTAACATTTTACGCGCGAAATGCCCAATTCTTCTCCTAGCATTTCGACATTAAAAGATGGATTCTGAAGTTGATCCTTTATAATTTCTAAAGCTCTTCTTAAAAGTCTTTCATTCGCCGTTACGTGTTCGCTGTCTTCTGTTAGAATCTCAAATATTTTCTCCTAAATTTTATGCTCTCTCAGCGGTTCAATATTTTGATTGATTAGACTATCGATTTTTTTTCTAACGAATGACGCACTGGCAGGAAGCTGTATATGAGTTTCGATACCCATTTCTAATAATTGTTCGTTCAATTCGTAATTGATATCTTCAGAAATATAAATCATTGGTATTCTGATATTCGAATTGTCTCTATTTGATTTTAAAAAGTCAATTAGTTTTTTAGAAAATTCGGTTTGATATAAAACCAAAGCCGAAATATCGATTTGTTTCATTACCGCATTTAAATTGGAAACCGAATTCTCAAAAATCAAATTGAAATTTTCGCTGTCCAAAACCTGACTTGCAGCAGGATTATTGTATGAATCTCCAAAAACTAACAAACATTTTTTATCAGTTGCAAATTGATCTGGATAATTGAAATTTTTCCATGAAATTGTTTCTTTGAACTGAGTATCAGGATTTACATTTTCTATCGGAATACGTAGCATTATCCTAAAATCTTCTTCTGAAAACGGAATTAACTCTGCTTCCAAATCCTGCAGTAATACTTGAAGGGCTTTAAAATATGGACTGTAATGAGAAATATTGTACCAATTATCCTTTAAAATAATACTGTCCGAAACGGCTTTAATTTCGATACAATTCTGTTCGTAAATAATGGCGATATTTAGGTTGCTATCTTTATCTGAATATTTGCTCAAATCGTTAAAAAGATATTGCATTGCCAATTTTAAACGTAAAACATCTACAGACGCAAAACAATCAGAATTATCAATTTCGCAATTAAAATTCACTTCATTTTGCTGCAATTCTTTCTTCAATTTTTCGACATTATTTCTAAAAACAGGAAATAGACTTGTCGCTGATTTTTTTATTGGTCCAAGGTCTTTTACATGTTCGAGGTAGTTCCATTCTGAAATAAGTTTTACTAATTTACCAGATTGAACAATTAAATCACGATGTATTTCTGTATCCTTTTTAAATGCATTGGAAATCTTAATTATTCTAGAAATGGGTTCTTGAAACTCCGCAAGCATGAAGGTTTTAAACTTTTCTATTTCAAAATTTTCCTTTTTTAAATTACTATGAAGAATCAGCAGTTTTTCTTTTTGTTCTAGAATTTTTTTATTCTTTTCGTCCAATTCTTCATTAACCGCTTCCATTTCCTTTTTCTGATTTTCGATAACGGCAGTTCTTGTCGCTACAAGTTCTTCCAGATATTTTTGCTGCGCTAGAGAGGCTTTATTTTTAACATAAACCACTATAATACAAACAAGAAGAATAAATCCTGAAAGCAGTATGTAAAACAAAATCGATTCGTAAAAAGCTTTTCCTATATGAAGAGAAAACAGGACCGGTTCTGGTTTTCCATTTTTTCCTTGTTTAACGAAAAAATTGTACTCGCCTGAAGAAAGATTCGAATATTCTATCTTATTATTGGAAGGCAAAGGAATCCAATTTTCATCCCGTCCTTCCAATTTATAATAAATGGCAGCTTTATTATTTCGAGGAAAAAGAATCGGAATTACTTCTATTTCTAATCTATTATTACTAAAACTTTTTTCAATTGATGCTTTCGAATTTTCAACACCATCAATTTTCAATTTTATTTTTGCTTTTGAATTACTAGCATAAATAGTTGCTGGATTAAAATAATTAAGACCTTCTACACCTCCAAAAAACAAATTCCCTTTAGAATCCTGATAATATGCACCTTCTGAAAATTCTGGTGCTTGCCACCCATAATCTGGATTGTAGGACTTAACACTGTAGTTTTTCTTATCAATAGAAGCAATTCCTTTTGTCGTGCTAACCCAAACTTTATTACCAGTATCAATCAGTCCGTACACCATATGACTTGGCAATCCTTCTACCTCTGTAATGTTTCTTATAACACCATTTTTTTTATTAAAAACTGTTACGCCACCAAGAGACGCAATCCAATAATTATCTAACTCTTTATCGACAAAAACAGAATAAATACTATTGCCTAAAATTCCATTTTTTGTGGAGATTTTTTTTAAAGCATTAGTTTTTAAATTAAAAACAACAACACCACTATTTTCAGTTGAAAGTATCAGGTTTTGATTGTCTTTTTTGACATTCCTAATATGAAACTTGCTTAGTAATTCCTGTCCTTTAAATTTTTCAAACTTTCCTGTTACCAAGTTAAATTTAGCTAAACCACCCCAGCATCCCATCCATAATTGTTTGTTTTGATCTTCAATTATAGAATAACATCTTTTAATAGAAGCTCCCTCACTGTTTGCTGTCTCATAGCTCGTGCATTTATTACCAGAAATCCTTAGAATTCCACCGTAAGTTCCTGCCCATATATTGCCATCACTTGATGTAAACAGACTTCTAACACGTTCCCAATCAGGATGTGAAGATGCTTTTGCAATTTTAAATTTTTCAAAAACTTGGCTTTTATCATTATAACAGTAAAGTCCTCTTGTGTAATATCCCAACCAGATTTTTCCTGTATTATCTTTAGTAATAGCTCTAATTGTTTCATCTGGAAGATTTGGCTCTTTTAAAGGATGGGGAACAATTGAATTTATTTTTTCAGAACCACTAAAAGCCATACTTAAACCTCCGTCTTTTTGTCCTAACCAAACATTCCCAAAATCATCAAGATGAAGCGCTTCTATTTCGTTGTTTTTAAATGAATAAGGCGCATATAAATCGGCTGTAAGGTGTTCTATTTTATTTTCGTTTGTAATAATGTACAATCCATTTTCACGGGTTGCAAACCAGATATTTCCCGATTTATCTCTTAGAATGTCATTTATTTGAAGTTTAGGATAATTCTGAAGCAGTATGTTTTTTAAATTTGCGAAATTTGTTTTTCTGACATTATTTACAGCGGTTTCTACAAAAGAATTGTTTTTGTATTCGAAATACTTTTTTTCAGTTTCGACCACAATATTACCTTTTTGAGATAGATAGAGATTTTTTGGTGGCGTTTTAAACTCAAATTCCTTAAACTCTTCATTACCAATATAACAGTTTATATCACCTTCTTTAGTCATAATCCAGATTTTTCCAGATTTATCTTTTTTTAACTTGGTAATATAATTGCTCGAAATGCTTTTAAGATTATTAAAATTATTTTTAAAAATCTTAAAATTATAACCATCAAAATAGTTGAGTCCGTCCCAAGTTGCAATCCACAGTCCTCCATCATTATCACTTTCTATATCCACTACAGAATTGTTGGATAATCCTTGATTGGTTGTAAAGTTTTCGAATTTTATTTGTTGTCCAAATGAATATTGTGTAAAAAGAAATAATAATAGTATTGCCCTAGTCATTGCGTGTAATTTAACTCGCAAGTATACAATCGCAAGTTAACTTAAACATAAATTGTATGTTAAATTAAAAAACGGTCCAAATGCAAACTGAGTAACTCAGAAAGCAAATTCAACAGAAAAATTTAACAAGTTTTAGAAATATTAAAATTTATTAAACAAAAGAAAACACATCATAATCTTATCTTAATGACCGTAATACTCTCATTTCTTGAGTTATTTCGTATATTTGCGAATTAGATTTCAAAAAGCAAAAGTCAATAATGTTCCAACTTTTCCCTGTAGACCCCAAAACCATTTTTCTACTTTATTTCTGGGGTAATTTTTTTACTTGCATTTTAATTTTTAGCTACTCCTTTTCTTACGCTACAAGCGACAACAAAAAAATATTAAAAATTTTCGGCTTGGGTAAATTAATATTAACCGTAGCATGGATATTTGCCCTTTTGCGAAATATTATTAGCGATTTCACTTCGATTAATATCGCCAACTCTATGATTCTTGTTGCTTGTTGTCTTGAAACAATTGCTATGCTGGCACTCATCAAGACAAAAGCTAAGAGACAGTTTAACTTACAAATCGCTATAACCATTATTACTATTTTAGCTTTCAATATCGGGACTTTTCTCGGAGCCGATATGAATTCACGTGTTGTAATTGCTGGTATTGCAGTTTTTGCCATCTATTTAATTCCAACTATTCTGTATCTAACAGAAAAGGACAAAGGCTTTTTTAAGACCTTCTACGTTCTATGCTATGGCGGATTTGAAGTTTTAATTTTAATAAGAACCATTTACAGATATCTATATCCAGAGGACAAAGTTATTTCTTATGGCACTTTAGACAGTTTGTACAGTATTTGTCTGTTTTTGCTGTCACTTATCGGAATCGTAGGTTTTTTACTTTTGGTGAAAGAAAAACAAGATCAAAAAATTCAGAAGCTTCTAGACGATAAAAATCAGTTTTTTTCAATTATATCGCATGATTTAAGAGGACCGTTAGGATCGTCTGTTTCACTTTCTGAGCTTTTTCTAGAAAATATTGAAGATTATTCTAGAGAAGAAATTAGAGAAATTTCGGAGATGCAGCATGAGTCTAATAAAAACATTTACAAGTTGTTAGAAAATTTATTAGAATGGTCGCGCGTACAAACGGGCATGATTACTTTTTCTCCCAAAAGATTAACACTGAATACCTTAATCAAAGAAAATCTGGAATTAAGTAAAAATGCTGCATTAAACAAAAACATAAAACTAATCTTTGAATCAACCGATCAAATTGATGCCGAAGTAGATAAAAATATGATTGGAACTATTTTGCGAAATTTACTCAGCAACGCCATTAAATTTACAGAAAAAAATGGTGAAATTAAAATCAAACTACTGAAAGCAAACCAACAAGCAAAATTTTCTATTACAGATAACGGAATTGGAGTTCCCGATTCTATCAAAGAGAATTTGTTTAGAATTAATGAGAAAGTGACACAAAAAGGCACCGAAAATGAAACTGGAAGCGGTTTAGGATTGCTTCTTTGCAGTGAATTTATTAAAATTCATAACGGTAAAATCTGGGTTGAAAGTGAAGCTGGAGAAGGCAGTACTTTCAAATTTACGTTGCCACTTGAAAATATCTAAAAAAAAATCCAAATTCCAGTTTTAAATTGGAATTTGGATTTTTAAATATTGGAATTTTATTTCGTTTATTCTAATACAAAACTTACGCTAACATTTGCCGTAATTTCGATTTCGCCAATAGCTAAAGTTTCATTAGAAGCTCCCATTGAATCGGCTTCTTTCATTCTCATCGCAGCATAAACTGGTTGTGGATGATACACCTGAGTGTTATCAGAAATTGTAAAAGCTTTACCAACTTTTTGTCCTAAAACCGAAACGTAATCTTCTGCTTTTGCTTTAGCGTCTTTCATTGCTAATTTTCTAGCTTCAACCTGCAATTGCGTTTCTTTTGAAGATTCAAAAGTTACTCGGTCGATTCGGTTAATTCCTTGCTGAACCAAACCTTCCATCAATTCGTCGTATTTAGACAAATCTTTAACTACGATTTCTACCGTTTGAGTAGCATTATAAGAAGTTTTCTTTTTCTCATAATCATACTGCGGATTAAGAGCAACTTGTTTAGTTTTGAAATTTGCTGTTGGAATATTCATTTTTTTGATGAATTTTAAAACAGCATCCATCTTTTCGTCGTTTTGTTTTTTAACGTCTTTAGCATTATTCCCTTTTGTTTCAACCGTAGCTGAAATACAAACTTGATCAGGTGTTACTTTTACTTTTCCTTCCCCATTTACATTGATTAGAGGTATTTGTTTGATTTCCTGGCCGTAAGACATAGTCATAAACATGATTGTTAAAAATAATACTAGTTTTTTCATTTTTGTTAAATTTTAATATTTGATTAAAGCTTTTCAAAAGTTGTGCCAAGCATTATAATTTCCCCAATTTTGCCATTCCAAAAAGTATGATAATTGGTATAGCCAGTAAAATAACCATTAAAGTATTATCTGTAAATAACGAAGGTTCTTTTATCAAAGTAATCAAATAACCGCCTATAGCACCGCCAAAATGCGCTGTGTGCCCAATATTGTCATTTTTAGCGCGCATTCCGTAAATCGAGTATAATAAATACACAATACCAAAAATATATGCTGGCATCGGAATGACAAAAAATACGCCTAGCATCATATTAGGCTGTAGCAATATTGCCGAATACAAAACTCCCGTAACAGCACCAGATGCTCCAACGGCACGATAGCTGTAATCGTTTTTATGAAACATCATCGTAAGAAGATTTCCAAAAATTAAACTCCCAAAATAAATCAGAATAAAAGAAAATGTTCCTAGCCACGATAAGACAACCGGAGCAAAGAAATAAAGTGTCAGCATATTAAAGATTAAATGCATCATATCAACATGCAAAAACCCAGAAGACAACATTCTAATCTGCTCTCCCGAACGAATGCTTCCTACGTGAAATTCGTACTTTCTAAAAAAAGAAAGATCATTAAAACCTTTGTAACTAATAACAGCGTTGGCAACTATAATCCCTGCTAAAAAAATATTCATAAATAATTATTATTGTGAATGGTAAATATAATCATTCTTAAAGATAAGTTAGCATCAAACCAAAATATCGAAGATTAATCATTTTTAATTTATCTTTGTAAAAAAAAGCTACATGCAGTTTCTCGTTTATATTTTAGCCTATCCTTTACTTTGGCTTATCTCTATATTACCTTTTCCTATTTTTTACCTGTTTTCAGATTTTGTATATTTTCTAATTTACAGAGTTATCGGATATCGTAAAAAAGTAGTTCGCGAAAATTTAGCACTTGCTCTGCCTCATTTAAACGATGCTGAAAGAAAAGACGTAGAAAAGAAATTCTACCGCCATATGTGCGATATGTTTCTAGAAATGGTAAAAACGATGAGCATGTCTCCAGAAGAAATGGAAAGAAGATTTCATGTTACCAATATTGATCTAGTTCTGGATTATGCAAAAAAAGGGAAAAGCGTAATTCTTGTAGCTTCTCATTATGCAAGTTACGAATGGCTTCTAACGATAAATCCTAAACTTGGATTTCAAGGAGTTGCGGTTTATAAAAAACTTGCCAATCCATATTTTGATAAATTGGTTCGAAAAATCCGTTCAAAATACAATACAGAAATGATCGAAACCAGAAAAGCCATTCCAACAATGGCGCAAAATCAGCGTAATGGAGTTTTGGCTATGTATGGTTTAGCAAGTGATCAATCTCCAAAATTGGATCGAATTTTCCACTCTATGAAATTTATGGGAGTTGAAGTTCCTGTGCATACTGGAGCCGAAATGCTGGCAAAAAAATACGATTTAGCTGTTATTATGGTTAAAGTAAAAAAGGTTAAAAGAGGATTTTATGAAGCTACATTTCTTTCGCTTGCAGATAATCCTAAAGATTTTCCTGATTTCGAAATTACTGAAATGTATTTAAAAGAAGTCGAAAAACAGATTTTAGAAGTGCCCGAATTCTATTTATGGACACATAAAAGATGGAAACACCGCGTTAAATAATACTCAAAATATCAATGTCAAAAATCCGAAAAGTTATCTTTTGCTTTTCGGATTTTTCTTTTGAATGTGGCGCAATTCTTCAATTTAAGCGCTATAAAGAAGATTTGATGTGTTTTTGTAATGATTTTTTTGAATGGATAAAAAAAGGAAACAATTTAAATTTGACATTCTCTAATTATCTAAAAAAAACCAAAAAAATCATTAACCATGATCAAAAAATTACTTTTTACAGTTTTAGCATTATTTCTGTTTTCGGCGATTTCAGCTCAAAGTCCGAAACGAGGTATTGCTTATGGAGGTCATTCTAAAGCAGACATGCTGGCTCTAAAACCTGGTCTTTCTTGGTGGTACAATTGGTCACCAGAACCAGAAACCGCTCTTAATGCAGATTATGAATCTTTGGGAGTTGAATTTGTTCCTATGGCATGGGGAAAAATCAACGATACAGATGTTCAGACATTCATTAATAAAATTAAGCCTGGAGCAAAATATTTACTTGCTTTTAATGAGCCTAATTTTAATGATGGCGCTAGATTAACACCACAAGAAGCCGTTAATGCTTGGGCAAATATTGAAAAAATAGCTGCTGCAAAAAATCTAGAAATTATTAGCGCATCACCAGCTTATAATGGCCCTAGCAATTATGGTGGAATTTCAGATCCGATAGTTTGGCATACACAGTTTTTCCAGTTATGTCCAAATTGCAAAGTCGATTATATTGCTTTTCATACTTATGATGCTACTGCAGGTTCTGTAATTGGTGTGACTAGTCTTCTTAAAAAATTCAATAAACCGCTTTGGATTACTGAATTTGCCAATAGAGTTATTCAGAGTGCAGCAGATAAAACTGCCTTTATGAAAGATATTTTAACCAATTTTGAAAACGATCCTGATATCTTTCGTTATTCTTGGTTTTCTGGCAGAGTAAATCCGACTTGGACAGATATGTTAGAAGGGCAATTATTAAGTTCTACAAGTGGTGTTTTAAGACCAATTGGTACAGAATATATTAATGTTCCTTACACAACAAAAAAAGTCACTGTTCCAGGGCGTGTTGTCGCCAATAAACATTATAGAAGAAAAGGAACTGGACTGCAAGCCACTACAGATTCAAATACAGGACAAAATGTTTGTTACATTAACGAAGGTGATTGGAACGAATTCATGCTAAATGTTGTCGATGCCGGAACTTACAACTTAACTTTTAGAGTTGCATCTCCAGTTCTTGAAGGAAAATTTGATATTCTTGTAAACGATGTCGTGGTAAAAACTGACGAAGTATTTCCTGCAACTGGAGATTGGCAAACTTATGCCAATAAAGTTGTAAATGGAGTTACATTACCAAAGGGCGAAGTTTATTTAAAGATTAAATTCAAATCCAATGATTTTAATTTTAATTACATTGATATTGCTGCGGCTAATCTTGGAGTAAAAGATGATGTTTTAGAAAAAGACAGCTTCACAATTTATCCAAATCCGGTAAAAAATCAATCGATTCTACATATTAAATCAACAGAAAATGAATCAGTTAAATTGAGAGTTATAGATATGAACGGAAAAACAGTTTATACCTCAGATTCTTATTTTACAAATCAAGATATAAAAATCGGTGACAGACTTCCAAAAGGTGTTTATATTGTAAATGCTGTTTACGGAAAAATTGAAAAATCGATGAAAATCATTAAAAATTAAAATTTCAACAACCCTATTTTGTTCCATTAGAACAATTCGTCGGTAGAAAAAAAATACATTATCATATTTTTACGTTCCGTAGGAACGTCTGATTTTGCAATTATTAATTTAAACAATCTAACCCATCAAACGTTCCTACGGAACGTCTAAATCTTGGAAATATCATTATTTTCTACCGACCAAACATTCCTACGGAATGATAACTAGGTGTGTAAAAAAAAACGAAAAGCCTCTTTTTGTTTAAAAAGAGGCTTTTTTATACTAAAAACAGAAATCTTAGATTCCTGCAATTACTTTAATTTCATCAATAATTCGAAGCGCTAATTTATCTGCAGCGTCTTGTGAAGGAGCTTCAGTATAGATACGAATAATTGGTTCTGTATTAGATTTTCTTAAATGAACCCATTCTGTCGCAAAATCGATTTTGACACCATCGATTGTAGAAATGTCTTCATTTTTATATTTCTCTGTCATTTGAGTTAAAATTGCATCAACATCAATTTGTGGCGTCAATTCAATTTTGTTTTTACTCATGTAATATTCTGGATAAGAAGCTCTCAACGCAGAAACAGACATTTTTTTATTTGCTAAATGTGTTAAGAACAAAGCAACTCCAACAAGACTGTCGCGTCCATAATGCAATTCTGGATAAATAATTCCACCGTTACCTTCACCACCGATAACTGCATTATTCTTTTTCATTAATTCTACAACGTTCACCTCTCCTACTGCGCTAGCTTCGTAACTTCCGCCATGAGCTTTGGTAACATCTCTTAATGCACGAGACGAAGACATATTAGAAACTGTATTTCCAGGTGTTTTACTCAAAACATAATCTGCAACAGCAACTAATGTATATTCTTCTCCAAACATTTCGCCATCTTCGCTAATAAAAGCCAAACGGTCAACATCTGGATCTACTACAATTCCTAAATGCGCTTTCTCTTTTACAACCAACTCAGAAATATCAGTTAAATGTTCTTTTAATGGCTCAGGATTGTGAGGGAAATGTCCGTTTGGTTCGCAGTATAATTTTACCACTTCAACTCCCATTATTTCAAGCAATTTTGGAATAATAACTCCTCCAGAAGAATTTACTCCATCAACAACCACTTTAAATTTAGCATCTTTTACAGCTTGAACATCAACCAATGGAAGACATAAAACTTCATCAATATGAATATCCATATAAGCATCGTTCGCTGTAACTGTTCCTAAACTGTCTACATCCGAAAAATCAAAAGCTTCTGCTTCTGCAATCTCAAGAATTTTAGCTCCATCTGCGCCACTCAAGAATTCACCTTTTGCGTTCAGTAATTTTAAAGCATTCCATTGTTTTGGATTATGAGATGCTGTTAAAATAATTCCTCCATCAGCTTGTTCCAAAGGCACAGCAACTTCTACAGTTGGAGTTGTAGAAAGTCCAAGATCGATAACATCGATTCCTAAGCCAACTAAAGTATTTACTACTAAGTTATGAATCATTGGGCCAGAAATTCTAGCATCACGACCAATTACAACTTTCAATTTATCTTTATTCGCATTATTTTTTAAGAAAGTTCCGTACGCCGATGCAAATTTCACTGCATCAACAGGAGTTAGATTGTCTCCTACTTTTCCTCCGATTGTTCCGCGGATTCCAGAAATAGATTTTATTAAAGTCATTTTTGTGAGTTAGGGTTATTTTTTTTACAAATATAAAAAAGTTACTGAGTTACTAAGGTGCTAAGTTTCTAAGATTTTAAATTTAACTTATAAGAAACTACTTTCAATGAGTTGTTTTTATAACAAAATGATTTCAAAAAGTTTTTATACATTTACTAAAATAACTCAGAATCTTAGAAATTTAGATTCTTAGAAACTTTAGAAAAAATGAATTTCTTAGCTCATATATACCTTTCTGGAGAAAATGATTTAATCAAAATCGGGAATTTTATGGCAGATGGAATTCGCGGAAAACAATTTGAACATTTTCCCATCGACGTGCAAAAAGGAATTTTACTGCACCGATTTATTGACACTTACACCGATTCTCACGATATTTTTAGAAAAAGCACCAAACGTCTTCATGATAGATATCATCATTATGCAGGTGTTATTGTTGATATTGTTTACGATCATTTTCTAGCAAAAAACTGGAGCAATTATTCTGATGAAAAGCTAGAAATCTTCATAAACCGATTTTATCATTCTTTACATGATAATTATGATATCCTAACAGAAAAAACACAAGGATTGATGCCTTATATGATTGAAAGAAATTGGCTTTTGAGTTATCGCACTGTTGACGGAATTCATCAAATCTTGACTCAAATGGATCGAAGGTCTAAAAATATTTCTCAAATGCAGTACGCTGTAGAAGAATTAAGAGAGTTTTATGATGATTTTGAAGAGGAATTCACAACATTTTTTGAAGAAATGAAAAAACACGCTAAAGTGAAATTGCTTTCTCTATAATCGCTTTTTTACCTGTTAAACCATTATTGTTTATGAAAAAAATTACGCTTTTAGTAGCACTTTTATATCTTACTCAAAACAACGCACAGCAAAAAACTGCAACACCAACAGGAATAGTTGTTACAAAAGCAATGGTAGTTTCTGCTCGCGAAGAAGCCTCAAAAATTGGAGCCGATATCATGAAAAAAGGTGGAAATGCTTTTGACGCCATGGTCGGAACAGAATTGGCTTTGGCCGTTGCTTTCCCTTTTGCAGGAAATATTGGCGGCGGCGGATTTATGGTGTACAGAAAAGCAAACGGCGAAGTAGGATCTTTAGATTATAGAGAAAAAGCTCCTCTGGCCGCTACAAAAGATATGTTTTTGGACAGCGAAGGAAATGTAATAAAAGGAAAAAGTACCGAAACCGCACTTGCAATCGGCGTTCCTGGAACTATTGCTGGCGTTTTTGCCGTTCATAAAAAGTACGGAACAATGCCAATTGCTAAAATTCTTGAACCTGTAATTGCTTTGGCTGAAAGAGGTGTTGTGGTTACGAAAAAACAAGAAAAAAGCTTAAACGATTATCATGATAAAATTGTAAAAGTTAATGGCGAAAATTCTCCCGCATCTAAAATATTCAAAGAAAACGATACTATAAAATATACTGCTCTAGCTAAAACTTTAAGAAGAATTCAAAAAAAGGGACGAAATGAATTTTACAAAGGTGAAACTGCTAAAATTTTAGTTAATTATCTTAAATCGAAAGGCGGAATTATTACGATGAATGATCTAGCTAAATATGAAGCAAAATGGAGAAAACCACTTCAATTTACTTATAAAGATTTAAAAATCACTTCTATGTCGCCTCCAAGTAGCGGTGGAATCTGTTTAGCTCAAATTCTAAAAATGCTGGAGCCATACGATTTAGCCAAAATGGGACATAATTCAGACGAAGCCATTCAAGTTATTGTCGAAGCAGAAAGAAGAGCCTATGCCGATAGAAGTTATTTCTTAGGCGATCCTGATTTTGTAAAAATTCCGTTGAAAGAACTACTGGATGAAAACTATTTACGTGGTCGAATGGCAAGTTTTAATCCAGAAAAAGCAACTTTATCATCTGAAATTAAAGAAGGACAAGTCAATTACGCAGAAAGTACAGAAACGACACATTATTCTATTGTCGATCAATATGGAAATGCTATTGCAGCAACCACAACTTTAAATGATGGTTACGGTTCTAAATACTATTGCGACGAATTGGGTTTCTTTTTAAATAACGAAATGGACGATTTTAGCGCCAAACCCGGTTCTCCAAATATGTTCGGCTTAGTCGGAAATGAAGCCAACAGCATTGCACCGCAAAAACGAATGTTAAGTTCTATGACGCCTACAATTGTAGAGAAAGACGGAAAACTTTTTATGGTGGTTGGAACTCCGGGCGGTTCAACTATTATAACTTCTGTTTTACAAACGATTTTAAATGTTTACGAATATAATTTAAGCATGCAGGAAGCTGTAAATGCACCACGCTTTCATCATCAATGGTTGCCAGATTTAATTACTTTCGAACCCAATACTTTCGAGACTAAAACCATTAATAAACTTAAAGCTAAAAGTTATCTAATTAATGAAAAACCAACTCCAATTATCGGAAAAGTAGATGCTATTTTGGTTTTACCTGAAGGAAAATTAGAAGGTGGCGCCGATTTTAGAGGTGACGATACTGCCGTAGGTTTTTAAATCCGTAGCGGTTTTTATTTTTTTATATAAGATTATAACTTAATTTTGTAAGACCTATAATTTTACAAACGAATGCTAAAAAAATATTTCAGAAGACTAGAAAGTATAATTGCTTTGGCGCAATCTTTAATGACTCCAAAACAGTTTCTATTTTTATCAAGCGTTTTAATTGGAATATCGTGTTCGTTTGCCGTAATTATTCTTAAAACGTTTGCCCACAGCGTTTTTTCTTTTGCTACATATATAAATGGAATTCTAAAATTGAGTTTCATTAACAGTATTCTTCCCATTATTGGTATTTTATTGACCGTTTTTGTAGTCAAAAAAGTCCTTAACGGAAGTATTCAAAAAGGAACTTCACAGATACTTTATGCAGTAGCAAAAAAGGCTAGTATTATTCCGCGAAAGCAAATGTATGCGCAGATTGTTACGAGTTCGTTAACTGTTGGTTTGGGGGGTTCTGCAGGTTTAGAAAGTCCGATTGTAATTACTGGAGCTGCATTTGGTTCCAATTATGCGCAAAATTATAAGTTGCAATATAAAGATAGAACTTTACTGATTGGCTGTGGTGTTGCTGCCGGAATTGCTGCTGCTTTTAACGCACCAATTGCAGGAGTTCTTTTTGCTATTGAAGTTTTATTGGTTGATGTAAGTATTTCTGCCTTTACACCAATTATGATTTCTGGAGCAACTGGCGCATTAGTTTCAGCAATTGTACTTGATGAAAGCATTCTTTTGAGCTTTAAAAAACAAGAAACTTTCGATTATCATAATATTCCTTTTTACGTAATTTTAGGTATTCTTACTGGACTTACAGCGATTTATTATTCTAGAAATTTCCAGAGAGTCGAACATTATTTTTCAAAACAGCAAATCAATCCTTATCGAAAAGCATTAATTGGATCTTCACTATTAGCTTTACTTATTTTCGTTTTTCCTACTTTGTTTGGTGAAGGATACGAAAGCATTAGAACTTTGTCTGAAGCCGATCCTGGAAAATTATTAGACAATACTCTTTTTGCAGATTTTAGAAATAATCAGTGGGTTTTACTGCTATTTGTTGGTGCAACCATGATGGTTAAAGTATTTGCATCAGGACTAACACTTGGAAGCGGTGGAAATGGAGGAAACTTTGCTCCTTCTCTATTCTTAGGTTCTTATTTAGGTTATTTCTTTTCTAAATTTATAACACTAATCGGTTTATCAAAATTGCCTATAACCAATTTTACAATGGTCGGAATGGCGGGAATTTTGAGCGGTTTGTTTCATGCCCCATTAACTGCAATATTCTTAATTGCAGAAATTACAGGAGGTTACGGATTAATGATTCCGCTTATGATTGTTTCTTCTATTAGTTTTGCGATTTCAAAACGTTACGAAAAATATTCGCTTGACGTAAAAGGACTAGCTAAAAAGGGACACGCCTTTACAAGTAATAAAGATTCTAATATTTTATCGACTTTAGATATTGACAGTATTATTCAATGCGATTATTTAACGGTTCATCCTGAAGAAAATCTGAGCAAACTAGTAGATTTAATTTCTCATTCTAATCAAGTTGTTTTTGCAGTTGTTAATAATGATAAAGATTTAGTTGGCGTTGTTCACTTTAATGATATTCGCGAAATTATTTTCAACTCTTATCGTGTAAAGTACACTAATATTAAAGATGTAATGAAAGCACCAACGACAACAATTTCTTCACTCGATAGTATGGAAATTGTGATGAAGAAATTCGAAATGTCTAAATCTGCTTTTCTTCCTGTTTTAAGAGATGGCAAATATCATGGCTTTATTTCTAAATCAATTGCGCTTGAAGCTTATAGAACAAAACTTCGTTCTATGACTATTGAATAATTTTTTCGCCCTTGTGTGATTAATAGATATATTCATACAAAAAACATTATATTTGGTTTACTATTATCATCCCAAAAACGATAACCCAAAAACCAATTTATAGATGAAAAACTATTTAATCCTTGTTCTTCTAATTGCCGGATTTCAAAGTGCTAAATCGCAAGAAACAGCAAAAATAGACAGCGAAAATCTACTAAAAGAAATTGCAGACGGCGCTTGCAAATGCATAGATTCGATACCAACTTTAGACAGAGTACGAGATTCTATCACAGCGGACATCCATTCTTGTATTAGCGATAAAGTCGGTGCTTTTCAAATTGGTGATAAATTAGCCAATCTTGATATGTCTAAAGCAACCACAGATGCTCAAGGAAAGAAGAATATCGATGTTACTATGAGTTTTGATCCGAATTCTAAAGATTTCAAAGAATCATATTATAAAATAGAACGCTATTTAATGGCCAATTGTGAGACTTTAAAAAGAAAAATTGCCACAAATGACAAAGTGAATAAAAACTCTATTTCACAAAATGAAAAAGCGTTAGAAAACTATCAGTTAGGAATTGACGAATCGGAAAAACAAAACTATAAAGGCGCTATTGAATATTATAAAAAAGCTGTAAAAATTGATCCTAATTTTGCTTTTGCTTATGACAATATGGGAATCTGCTACAGAAGATTAGAAAAATACGACGAAGCAATTGAAGCTTACGAAAAATCACTAAAAATAGATCCAAACGGATTAATGCCATTGCAAAACATTGCTGTCGTTTACTCTTATAAAAAAGAATATAACAAAGCGGTAAAAACATACGAAAAACTAGCAGAAATTGAACCGAATAATCCTGAAGTTTTTTACGGAATTGGACAAATGTACGCGCTTCATTTAAACGATCAAGAAAAAGGTTTAGACAATATGTGCAAGGCTTACAACATCTATATTGCACAAAAATCGCCTTATAGAACAGATGCTGAAAAGATAATTCGAATGATTTATTCTCAAATGAAAAAAGACGGTAAAGAAGCTGCTTTCGACAAAATATTAGCCGATAATAATATCAGTACAAAATAGATTTCAAAACTAAAAATTAAAAAAACGCCGATTCTCATCGGCGTTTTTTGTTACTATTTGTAACATAAACTTTTGCTATCGAGCACTAAAAGAACAAATCAAAGTGGTAACTTTGCGTTTTGCTCAAAATTATGTTAGATAAAGACAATACTATTGAAGTTCTTGGTGCAAGAGTTCATAATCTGAAAAATATAGACATTTCGATTCCGCGTGAAAAACTGGTTGTTATAACTGGTTTATCAGGTTCTGGAAAATCTTCTTTGGCATTTGACACTATTTATGCTGAAGGTCAGCGTCGTTATGTGGAAACTTTTTCGGCTTACGCCAGACAATTTCTAGGTGGTTTAGAACGTCCTGATGTTGATAAAATCGACGGATTATCGCCAGTTATTGCGATTGAACAAAAAACAACCAGTAAAAGTCCGCGTTCGACCGTTGGAACAATTACTGAAATTTACGATTTCTTAAGACTTTTATATGCGCGTGGTGCAGATGCTTACAGCTACAACACAGGCGAAAAAATGGTTTCGTATTCTGATGAACAAATTAAAGATTTGATTATTCAGGATTATAACGGAAAACGAATCAATATTTTAGCGCCAGTAATTAAAGCGAGAAAGGGGCATTATGCCGAACTATTTCAGCAGATTACCAAACAAGGTTTTTTGAAAGTACGCGTTAACGGAGAAGTTCAGGATTTAGTTTCTGGAATGAAATTGGACCGTTATAAAACACACGATATTGAAATTGTTGTTGACCGAATGGTTATCGAAGACAATCCTGATACACAAAAAAGATTATCAGAAAGCATTAATACAGCGATGCATCACGGCGAAGATGTTTTGATGATTTTAGATCAAGACTCGAATGAAGTACGTTATTTCAGCAGAAATTTAATGTGTCCGACAACAGGAATATCTTATCAGAATCCAGAACCTAATTTATTTTCTTTCAACTCTCCAAAAGGCGCTTGCCCACATTGCAACGGATTAGGAACAGTACACGAAATCAACGTAAAAAAGATTATTCCGAACCCGAAACTATCAATTAAAAGTGGTGGTTTTGCTCCGCTTGGCGAATACAAATCTTCTTGGATTTTCAAACAATTGGAAACAATTGGAGAAAAATTCGGATTTAAAATAACCGATCCGATTGAGAAAATTCCAGAAGAAGCTATGACAATGATTCTTCATGGCGGAAAAGATAAATTTTCAATCAATTCTAAAGATCTTGGCGTAACCAGAGAATATAAAATTGATTTTGAGGGAATTTCCAATTTTATCAAAAATCAATACGACGAAAGCGCGACAACGAGCATAAAACGTTGGGCAAAAGATTTTATGGACGAAATCGCTTGTCCAGTCTGCGAAGGTTCACGTCTTAAAAAAGAAGCTTTATTCTTCAGAGTAAATGAAAAAAATATCACCGAATTGTGTGATATGGATATTTCAGATTTAACAGCTTGGTTTCTAGATTTAAATAATCATTTAACTGATAAACAGCTTTTAATTGCTTCTGAAGTTGTAAAAGAAATCAAAGATCGTTTGAATTTCTTAATGAATGTTGGTTTAAATTATTTGGCTTTAAGCCGAAGTTCAAAATCTCTTTCTGGCGGTGAAGCACAGCGTATTCGTCTAGCAACGCAAATCGGTTCACAATTAGTTGGTGTTTTATATATTTTAGATGAGCCAAGCATTGGTTTACACCAAAGAGATAACGAAAAATTGATTCATTCTTTGGAACAATTACGTGATATTGGAAATTCTGTTATTGTAGTAGAACACGACAAAGACATGATCGAAACTGCCGATTATGTTATCGATATTGGCCCAAAAGCTGGAAAATATGGAGGAGAAATCATTAGTATAGGAACTCCTAAAGAAACTTTAGCTTCGGATACCATTACTGCTCAATATTTGAACGGTAAAATGAAACTGGAAATTCCGAAGAAAAGACGAAAAGGAAACGGCAAATTCTTAAAACTAACTGGTGCGACAGGAAATAACTTAAAAAATGTTTCTATTGAAGTTCCATTAGGACAATTAACTTGTGTTACAGGAGTTTCGGGAAGTGGAAAATCAACATTGATTAATGAAACACTTTATCCGATTCTGAATGCCTATTATTTTAATGGCGTTAAAAAACCGCAACCTTATAAAAAGATTGAAGGTTTAGAGCATATTGACAAAGTTATTGATATTGATCAAAGTCCGATTGGGCGCACACCGCGTTCGAATCCAGCAACTTATACAGAAGTTTTCACAGAAATCAGAAATCTGTTTACGATGACTTCTGAAAGTATGATTCGTGGTTATAAAGCAGGTCGTTTTAGTTTTAATGTAAAAGGTGGACGTTGCGAAACTTGCGAAGGTTCTGGAGTTAGAACAATCGAAATGAACTTTTTACCCGATGTTTATGTTGAATGTGAAACTTGTCAAGGAAAACGTTTCAATAGAGAAACTTTAGAGATTCGTTATAAAGGAAAATCTATCTCGGATGTTTTGGACATGACTGTTGATGAAGCGGTTCCGTTTTTTGAAAATATTCCGAAAATATACAGAAAAATCAAAACGATTCAAGATGTTGGTTTAGGATATATTACACTAGGACAGCAAAGTACAACACTTTCTGGTGGCGAAGCGCAACGTATTAAACTGGCAGGAGAATTATCTAAAAAAGATACAGGAAATACATTTTATATTCTCGACGAACCAACAACAGGTTTACACTTTGAAGATATTCGCGTTTTGATGGAAGTGATCAATAAATTGGTTGATAAAGGAAATACGATTTTAGTAATCGAACACAATATGGACGTTATCAAACTTGCTGATTATATTATCGATATTGGTCCAGAAGGCGGAAAAGGTGGCGGACAATTGGTTGCCAAAGGTACTCCAGAAGAAGTGGCTCAGAATAAAAAGAGTTATACAGCTAAGTTTTTGAAAAAAGAGTTAGAGTAAAAAAACACGAACTTTGACAAAGTTTTGTCTCTCTACATAAATTAGTAGTAATTATTTTATATTTTAGCTTTAAAAAAAGCGAAATATGAAAACCACCGTATTATTTTTTATAATATCGATATTCTCTCTTACTACTTATTCTCAATCTCAAAAAGACAGTATTAATAAAGTTGTCGGAGAACGAATTAAAAACATAAAAGAAGATCAATCTGATAATCCTTATTATACCAAACAAGAAAAGGAAAACGAATATTTAAGCGAAAACAATATCTTTCAAGCTCTAGCTCTTCCAAGCGAAAACAGTGATTTAGCAAACTTTTTCAAGATTTATCTGGAGAAAAAACTTCTCAAAAAAATTGATTTCACAGCGATTAAGGATTCTTATTTGTATAACAACTTCTCAAACAGCAAATACAATTATACTATTCGATTAACTTTTGAATTAAGCAAAAAAGGAAAAGCAACAAATTGTCGAATCAATACAGGAAATAAAGAATTAGACCAAAAAATTATTGAAGTTTTCAAAAAGTATCCTTTAGAAAAACTAGGGCTGAAAGAAAACGATAAAAATGCTAAAATCAGTGTTCAGTTATTTGCTAAAGAAAACAAAGAAATTGTAATAAAAGCAAGTCAATTTGCAGTAACAGATGTTCCTCCAGTAGCAAAAGGTTGTCAAGATTCTCAATTTTACTGGCAATTTAACAAATGCCTTTATGACAAATTGCACGAGTACTTATTGCAAAATATTTCTTTGAAAACCTTGAATAGTCAAGATTTAAGAGGAGAAATTATTTTTAGTCCTCGCTTTACAATTAATAAAGACGGTAAAATTATAAACGTAAATTCTATCGCACCAAACAAAGTTATAAAAGACGAAATTGATCGAGTTATTCTTTCTTTTAATGAAATAATAGAACCAGGAAAAAGAAATAATGCTCCTAAAAATACTTATTGTGAAACCTATAGAACTATTACAATAGAAAATTTGAAATAGCAAACTTTTTCTATGGAACAATAACGATAAAAACATTTACATATCATATAGAACAATACATTTCTAATTTATCGTGAATGCCAAATTTTATTAATACACTGATAATGAAACAAGAAATTCTATTTTATCATTACCCTATCATTACTTTTAGATTATAATTCCTGTTTTCTGTAACAATTCTAGAAAAAAGTGTTAATTTAGTATCCGCTTTTTTTGAAAAATTCAATCTTTTAAAGAAAGGATGTTTCGATTAGACTAATTGTTTATTTGAAGCCAATTGCCCTAGCCCTGATGGGAGGGAAAATCCTTTTGTGCCGGGGTTCGGCACAAAAGATTGGAAGGAACAGCAGGAATTAGCTCCTTCCTTCGACTACGCTCAGGATGACAATTTGTACAGAAAAAACATAAGTAAAATAATAAATTAAAATACCTAAAATGAGATTAGAAGATTTTGATAATGATGAAGATAAAGTAATTCAGGACCGTTTGAAACAAAAAACGTGGAATGAAATTAGAACCAATGACAGCTGGGCAATTTTTAAAATTATGTCTGAGTTTGTAAATGGTTACGAAGCAATGGGACGTATTGGCCCGTGTGTTTCTATTTTTGGTTCTGCGAGAACAAAACCAGACGACAAATATTATTTATTGGCAGAAAAAATCGCTTATAAAATCAGTAAAGCAGGTTACGGTGTGATTACAGGAGGTGGTCCCGGAATTATGGAAGCTGGAAATAAAGGTGCGCATTTAGGAGGCGGAACTTCGGTTGGATTAAATATTGAATTGCCTTTTGAACAGCACTTTAACCCGTATATTGATCACGATAAAAACTTGAATTTCGATTATTTCTTTGTGAGAAAAGTAATGTTCGTAAAATATTCTCAAGGTTTTGTGGTAATGCCAGGTGGTTTCGGAACTTTAGACGAAATGTTTGAAGCGATTACTTTGATCCAAACTAAGAAGATTGGAAAATTCCCAATTATTTTGGTTGGAGTTGAATTCTGGTCTGGTTTAATTGAATGGGTTAAAACTGTTTTGGTGGAGAAAATGCACACTGTTAGCCCAGAAGATTTGAATTTATTTAAAATCGTAGATACAGAAGATGAAGTTGTTGATGTTTTGGATAAATTCTACAAGAAATACGATTTAAGTCCGAATTTCTAAATTAATTATATAAAGCGATAATGTGCTTCGCAATAAATATAATGGTCGTTTATCGTTAATTTATGTTAAGTATCGTAAAAATTGAAAGCTGTTTTTTTAAACAGCTTTTTTTATGCTATTTTTACAAAAATCCGAAGTAACTTTATGTACGTAACTTAAGTATATCTGAACATTTTTAAGCCATTATTTGAAAGCACTTTATAAAATTATTTGCCTCATTATAGTTTTATTCTTTTCGATAAAACTTTCTGCACAACATCAATCTAAGATGGAAGTGGCGGTAAATCTTGAGCTTAAAACTCTGAACCTCAAACAGGATATTACTTTTCACAATACTTCAAATGATTCTTTAGATTCGATTGTTTTTAATGATTGGAATAATGCCTTTGTAGATAAAAATACTCCTTTAGCAAAACGTTTTTCTGATGAATTTTATAGAGGATTCCATTTAGCGAAAGCTGTTGATAGAGGAAAAACTACCATTTTAAGTTTGACAGATGAAAATTCTACTGCTTTAGAATGGGAAAGAACGGAAAAAAATCCAGATTTTATTATTGTTAGACTGAATAGAAAACTGGCTCCAAACGAAAAAATCGATTTACATCTTACTTATATTGCTAAAATTCCAAACGATAAGTTTACCCATTTTGGTTTTGATCAAAATGGCGGAATGGCTTTAAAAAATTGGTTTATAAGTCCTGCGCGATATGAGAATCATGAATTTATAAAATATAACAATTTTAATCTAGATGATATCGCAAACGCAGTTACAGATTATGAAGTTGCTATTAAAATTCCAAATTCATATTCTATTACAACTGATTTAAATTCGATTGCTAAAGATGTTAGTAATCCTGATTATAGCGTTTATTCTTTTTCAGGTAAAAACAGATCCGATTTTAGCCTTTATATACAAAAACAAAATAGCTTTAGAACTTACGATAATGGTTTAATCGAAGTTTCGACAGATTTAAAAAGTAAAAAAATAAGCGAGATTCAAAAGGCTGTAATTATAGACCAAGTTGTTTCGTTTATGGAGCGTTTTATTGGCGAATATCCAAATGATAAAATTACGGTGTCGCAAGCAGATTATGAACGAAATCCATTTTACGGATTGAATCAGCTGCCTTCATTTATTAGTCCGTTTTCAGATGATTTTATGTTTGAAATTCAGTTTTTAAAAACATTTTTGAACAATTATCTTAAAAATAGTCTTCGCTTAGATCCGAGAAAAGATAATTGGGTTTATGATGGAATTCAGATTTATGCCATGATGAAATACATGGAAGAACATCATGAAGACCAAAAAATGTTGGGAAGGCTTTCGGATATGAAACTTTTTAAAAGTTATAATATCACTAATCTGACATTTAATGAGCAATACAGCTATTATTATATGCTCATGGCTCGTAAAAATCTAGATCAGCCATTGGGAGATCCTAAAAATACCTTAATCAAATTTAACGAGCAGATTGCAAGCAAATACCGA
Source organism: Flavobacterium notoginsengisoli (assembly GCF_014207905.1). Lineage (GTDB taxonomy): Bacteria > Bacteroidota > Bacteroidia > Flavobacteriales > Flavobacteriaceae > Flavobacterium > Flavobacterium notoginsengisoli_A. The sequence goes on from NZ_JACHLB010000003.1 coordinate 431,201, forward strand.
GCAGGTCTAAGTTTGAGTTATTTAGATGATTATCTCAACCATGACATTGTTCCAGAAAGTGTAAAAGAGTTTTATAATCTGAACAAAATTGCACAATCGAATCGATATGACTTTGAAAAAATTCTAACTAAAAAAAGCCCCAAAAACATAGACTGGTTTTTCAAAACGGTTATTGAATCTAGAGATATAATTGATTATAAATTCAGTAATGTTTCCAGAACTGCTGATAGCGTTTCCTTTTCGATTAAAAACAAAACAGGCATCTACGCTCCTATTCCTGTGTATGGAACCAAAAAAAATCAGGTTGTTTTTAAAGAATGGATAGAACCAAAAAATAAAGATTCAGTTTACGAATTGCCAAGAAAAAACGCAGATAAAATTGTCATTAATTTTGATAATGAAGTTCCAGAATACAATCAGAGAAACAACTGGAAATCTCTTAAAAGCATTTCACTGAACCGCCCTATCAAATTTAATTTTGCAAAAGATTTAGAAGATCCGAATTATAATCAGATTTTATATATTCCGACAATTTATTACAATTATTATGACGGACTTACGCCTGGTATAAGATTTCATAACAAAACGATATTAGACAAACCATTTAATTTTGATATTAATCCCGCTTTCTCTTCTAAAACAGGAAGTTTATCAGGTTCATCTGCTTTTTCTTGGAATCAATATTATAGAAACAGTACTTTATTTAATGTGCGCTATTCTATTAGCCAAAATTTTTTCCATTACGCTCCAGACGCAACGTATTTAAGATTGAACCCGATGGTACAATTCAGAATTCGAGAAAAAGATTTTAGAGACAATAGAAAACAGCTTATTCTGGCACGTCAAGTAATTGTAAATCGTGAAGCGAGCGAATACATTACAGACAATTCAAAACCAAATTATTCAATTTTTAATGCTCGATATTCGAACACAAAAACAGAATTAATTGATCATTTCAATTTCATGACCGATGTGCAATTTGCAGGAGATTTTGGAAAGGCATCGGCAGAAATAGAATACCGAAGATTATTTCAAAACAATAAAAAATTAAACTTAAGATTATTTGCTGGAACTTTCCTTTACAATACAACAAACTCAGATTATTTTAGTTTTGGTTTAGACCGACCGACAGATTATTTGTTTGATTATAATCTTTTCGGAAGATCTGAAAGTACAGGATTTTTTAGTCAACAATATGTAATTGCCGAGGGAGGTTTCAAATCACAATTAGAGCCTTCATACGCCAACCAATGGATGACAACTTTAAATGCCAGTTACGCAATTTGGAATTGGGTAGAGCTTTATGGCGACATTGGTTTAATGAAGAATAAGCATCAAAGTGAGTTTTTTGCTTACGATACTGGTGTCCGTTTAAACTTGGTTCCAGACTACTTTGAACTTTATTTTCCTGTTTATTCTAATAATGGTTGGGAGATAACACAAACAAAATACAATGAAAAAATACGATTTATAATCACTTTCTCACCAAAAACATTAGTTACTCTTTTTACCCGAAAATGGTTTTAATCAAATAAAAATTAAACAAAAACTTGCGAAATTATCAATAAAATTAAATTTTACATATAAATTACATAAATAAAATACGTAGTTTTTTGATTTTGAATACAAATAATTAAATTATATTTAGTTCAAAGAATTATGATTATTGATTGTTTTTAAGTAATTTCGCGACATAAATAACATGACCCTACAAGATTATGATAAAAGAAAAAAACAATACTACACTGACATTTGAAGATTTCAAAACTGAGGTATTGAATGACTATAGAATTGCTGTAACTAGCCGTGAATGTAGTCTTTTAGGTCGAAAAGAAGTATTAACAGGAAAGGCTAAATTTGGAATTTTCGGAGACGGAAAAGAAGTTCCGCAGCTAGCAATGGCAAAAGCTTTTAAAAACGGAGATTTCCGTTCTGGATACTATCGCGATCAAACTTTTATGATGGCTATTGGCGAATTAGATGCAAAACAGTTTTTTGCTGGTTTATATGGTCATACCGATTTAGCTTTCGATCCGATGTCTGCAGGAAGACAAATGGGCGGACACTTTGTAACACATAGTTTAAACGAAGATGGTTCGTGGAAAGATCTAACAAAACAAAGAAATTCAAGTTCAGATATATCTCCAACTGCTGGACAAATGCCAAGATTATTGGGTTTGGCACAAGCTTCTAAAATTTACAGAAACGTTGACGGAATTACAATAAAAGACAACTTTTCTGTTGATGGCAATGAAGTAGCTTGGGGAACAATTGGAAACGCAAGTACTTCTGAAGGTTTATTTTTTGAAACCATAAATGCTGCTGGAGTTTTACAAGTTCCTATGGTAATGAGTGTTTGGGATGATGAATATGGTATTTCGGTTCACGCTAAACATCAGACAACTAAAGAAAACATTTCTGAAATTTTAAAAGGATATCAACGTGATGAAGATGCTAAAGGTTATGAAATCTTTAGAGTAAAAGGCTGGGATTATGCCGAATTGGTTTCGACTTACGAAAGAGCCGGAGCAATTGCGCGCGAAGAACATATTCCAGTTTTAATTCACGTAAACGAATTAACACAACCGCAAGGTCACTCTACTTCTGGTTCTCACGAACGTTACAAAAGTGCAGAAAGATTGGCTTGGGAAAAAGATTTCGATTGTATTCGTCAGATGCGTCTTTGGATGATTGCAATTAATATTGCTTCTCCTGAAGAACTGGCAGAACTTGATTTCCAACTAAAGAAAGAAGTTTTGGAAGCTAAAAAAGACGCTTGGAATTCTTTCATTAATCCAATTATTGAGGAACAAAAGAATCTTTTAACTTTATTGGAACAAATTGCTGAAGCAAGCGTTAACCACAAAGAAAGAATCAAAAAATTAATTGCTGAATTAGCAGCGATTAAAGCTCCTCTAAAAAAAGAAATTTTAGTTTACGCGAGAAAGATTCTTCGTTTTATTGAAGTACCAAACAGCAAAGTTTTACTATCAAACTGGATTACAAGATTTTTAACTGAAACTCAAGAAAAATTTAGTAGCAATCAGCATTCTGAGTCTGCTCAAAATGTGTTTTCTGTAGAAAAAGTTCTTCCTAAATATGCTGAAAATGCAAAACCAGATTTGGATGGAAGAATGATTCTTCGTGATAATTTTGATGCTTTATTTGCAAAATATCCTGAAACTTTGATTTTCGGTGAAGATGTTGGAAACATTGGAGACGTAAATCAAGGTTTGGAAGGAATGCAAGAAAAATACGGCGAGCTTCGTGTTGCCGATGTCGGAATCCGTGAAGCTACTATTATCGGACAAGGTATCGGAATGGCATTGAGAGGTTTGCGTCCAATTGCAGAAATTCAATATTTAGATTATTTATTGTACGCTATTCAGATCATGAGTGACGATTTAGCTACATTGCAATATAGAACGGTTGGAAAACAAAAAGCACCATTAATCATTAGAACTCGTGGACACCGTTTAGAAGGTATCTGGCATTCTGGTTCTCCAATGGGAATGATTATCAACGCTATTCGCGGAATTCACGTTTTAGTTCCAAGAGATATGACACAAGCTGCTGGTTTCTACAACACTTTGTTAGAATGTGACGAACCTGCTTTGGTTATCGAATGTTTAAATGGATACCGTTTAAAAGAAAAAACACCTTTAAATTTTGGTGAATTTAAAACACCAATTGGAGTTGTTGAAACTTTAAGAGAAGGTTCAGACATCACGCTGGTTTCTTACGGATCTACTTTAAGATTGGTTCAGCAAGCTGCTAACGAATTAGCAGAAAAAGGAATAGAGTGCGAAGTAATCGACATTCAATCACTTCTTCCTTTTGACGTTAGTAAGGATATTGTAAAAAGTATTGCTAAAACAAATCGTCTTTTAGTAATTGACGAAGATGTTCCTGGCGGTGCATCGGCGTTTATTCTACAGCAGATTTTAGAAGAACAAGATGCTTATAAATATTTAGATAGCAAACCTCAAACCCTAGCCGCAAAAGCACACAGACCTGCATACGGAACTGATGGTGATTATTTCTCTAAACCTTCTGCAGAAGACATTTACGAGAAAGTTTATGAAATGATGAATGAAGTTAATCCTTCTAAATTCCCTAGTTTATACTAAGATTTATAATCTTTTTGATATAAAAAAAGCTCCAAAATTTTGGAGCTTTTTTTTATATTTATCTTTCTCAACTTTGTCAAAGTTTTAAACTTTGACAAAGTTCTTTACGCAATCTTTGTCGAGCTCAAAGAGTAACATAAAGTATGTCATTTCGACGAAGGAGAAATCTTCGCAAGAAACTCCGCAATGCTGATCAATCTTTGTCGAGCTACTTGCGAAGATTTCTCCTTCGTCGAAATGACAAGATTGTGGATAATGATTACACAATTAACAATTATCAATTATCAATTATCAATTATCAATTATCAATTAATTAAAGATCCTTCAACATTGCTTTAGCTCGCTCTAAATCTTCAGCCGTATCGATTCCGATTCCAACATGTGTTGTTTCCACCATTTTAATACGTTTTCCGAATTCTAAATATCTTAATTGTTCTAATTTCTCAGAAGCTTCTAAAGATTTCATAGGAAGGCTGTAAAAGTCTAATAAAGCTTGTTTTCTGAAAGCATAAATTCCGATATGCTGAAAATATCTTACCCCAACATTTATCTCTCTTGGATATGGAATAACCGATCTAGAAAAATACAATGCAAACTGTGATTGATCTACGACTACTTTTACATTGTTTGGATTATTGATTTCGTCTTCATTTTTAATTTCACGCATCAACGAAGCCAAATCGATCTTTCTATCTGGATCATTTTTAAAAACAGATAAAACCTGAGCTAAAGGCTCTGCTTCGGTAAAAGGTTCATCTCCTTGAACATTAACCACAATATCAACATCAAGATCTGCGATAGCTTCCGCAATTCTATCGCTTCCAGATTCATGTTCTTTAATGCTCATTATGGCCTTTCCGCCATTAGAAACGATTTCATCAAAAATCAAATCAGAATCGGTTACAACAAAAACATCTTCGAATAGATTTGTCGAAACTGCAGCTTCATAAGTTCTTAGAATTATAGTTTTACCTCCCAAATCCTGCATTAGTTTTGCAGGAAAACGTGTTGAAGCATATCTGGCTGGAATTACCGCTATTATTTTCATTTTTATATTTTACTGAGTTTAAAAAACTCAAAATTTAGTAATTTAATTTTCACCTGTTTTAAGTGTCTGCAAATATGCAAAAATTACTTTTAAATTTTCTGTTTTTAAATTTCTGTAGAGGATGAAAATCGTATTGAAAAATTTTCTGTCTACTAGCAAACAATACATCGATTGATCATTCGTCTTATTTATTAAGAGAGAAAATTAAACCAAAACTGTAACACGAAGATAAGTCGCAGGAATTAATGTAGAATTTGTGTCATTACTTTTGTTTTGGCTATTAACTAATCCTTCAAGCTTAGCATACAAATCGGAAGTTTTCCCGTTTTGTTCAGCAGCTTCAAAAGCATTCATAGTTGGACCATAATAAGTTTTTAATCGATTTAGCCATTCCGAAGGTGGAAATGCTGCTTTAAATGTGAAGGTATCTTTCTCAAATGCAATATTTTCTTTAGGAACACCTGTATTTGTAAATCTTTCGATTACGTTATCTTCAATACCCCAAAGCATTGGACTTACAAAACCCTCAGGAGGTGGTGGTGTAAATTCAGAACTAATTTTCAGGATTTGCGCAATCAATGTTGGATCTCCCGGTATCCAATTACCCATTATAATTTTACCTCCAGGTCTTGTAACACGGACCATCTCTTTAGCAACATCAAAAGGTTTTGGAGCGAACATTGCTCCAAAAATGCTCATCGTAACATCGTAAGATTGATTTTTCAATTCATTCAAATCGGTTGCGTCACCTTCTTGAAATACAATATTATCCAATCCTTCTTTTTTTGCTCTAAGATTGCCAGCTTCAACTAAATTTCTTGCTATATCAACACCTAAAACATTGGCTCCTAATTTTGCCGAAGGTATTGCGGTGGTACCATCGCCACAGCCGAGATCTAAAACGTTACTATTTTCTTTAATTCCAATTTTGGCAACCAATTCCGCTCCACTTTCTCTCATAGATTCTGCGACGCGCGTAAAATCGCCTTTTTCCCATAATGCTTTGTTTGGATTCATCTTAATGTTATCAGTGATTATAGTGCTGATACCGCACTTTTACTTAATTTGTAAACATCTTCTACCATTTTTTTAAATTATCACCAGTTAATCATAAAAGGCATTTAAAAAACTACTTAAAAAGAAGACACAAACAAACAATCAACTGATAAACAATTAGTTAATCAAAAATAAACAAATTTACATGAAACATTTCACTACCTCACCTATTTATTTTTTTAACGTGCAGATTATAAATTTTTAGACCACTATCCCATAAATGGAAAACAATTGGAATACCAATACTATTATAATATTTTTACTGAAGTCATGCTCAAAGAACCCGCTAATAATTTATCATTAAAAAGTTCTATTTCATCCGTTTTATCTTTTAGACCTAAAGTATAAAGCAGAGGCAGATAATGTTCTGGAGTTGGAACTGCCAATTGTACCGCTTTATTTAATTTCTCAAAATCAATTAAAGGCTGAAAATTTCCGTCTAATAAATAATTATTTACAGTTTCACGTGCTTCAATTGCCCAATCGTAACCGTAATTATCTTTGTCGAAATTTCTAAAATCGACCATTCTAAGATTATGAACAATGTTTCCGCTACCAATAATTAAAACGCCTTTGTAGCGAAGGGCTTGAAGCTTCTGAGCCAATTCAAAATGATATTGCCCAGATTTTGTATAATCGATACTTAACTGAATTACCGGAACATCAGCATTTGGATACAAATGTTTAATTACGCTCCAAGCGCCGTGATCTAACCCCCAATGTTCATCTAATTCTACCATAACAGGATCTAAAAGTTTTTGCGTTTCAACAGCCAATTCTGGACTTCCCTTTGCTGGATATTGAACATCAAAAAGTGCTTGTGGAAAACCTCCAAAATCGTGAATCGTTCTTGGCATTTCCATTGCAGTTACTTTTGTTCCTCTCGTAAACCAATGCGCCGAAACACACAAAATAGCATTTGGCTGTGGTAATGTTTTTGCTAAATTCCGAAAACCAGCTACAAACTGATTTTCTTCAATTGCATTCATCGGGCTGCCATGTCCTAAAAATAGAACTGGCATTTTATCTGTATTCGAAAACGTTGAAGAAATCGAATGTAAGTCGTTTAGTGTTGTCATTTGCTGAAACTTTTTTGTTTTGCCACGAATTTCACCAATTACACTAATTTGCACAGCTTAAAAATAATTAGTGTTAATTCGTGAAATTCGTGGCAAAAAACTATTCCTCAAAACTCTCGTCTTTAAAGCCTATCAAATATAACTTATTTTTAGCACGTGTCATAGCGGTATAAAGCCATCTAATATAGTCGCGATCGATTCCGTCTGGCAGATACGGTTGTTCTACAAAAACCGTATTCCATTGTCCTCCTTGCGATTTATGACACGTAATTGCATAGGAGAATTTAACCTGTAATCCGTTAAAATATTCGTTTTCTTTTACTTTTTGGAATCTCTTGTATTTCGTTGGTTCGTCTTCATAATCCTTCATTACTTCCTCGTACAAACGATTTGATTCTTCGTAAGTTAAAGAAGGGGATTCGCTTTTTAAAGTATCTAAAATTAAAACCGTTTCAAAAGGCTTTTGTTCTGGATAATCGACCATCCTGATTTTGACTTTCGCAAAAGTAAATCCGTATAATTCTCTGATTCCAAATAACTCTAAGACTTCAATAATATCACCGTTTGCAATAAATCCCGCCTCATCTGTTTCTTTTAGCCAGAAATAATTATTTTTTACCACCATTAAGAAATCGCCAACCGAAAGTTCGCTTTCTTTAAATAAAATTCGGCTTCGAATCTGCTCATTGTATTGATTGGCTCTTTTATTAGAACGAACAATAAAGGCTGTATCTTCAATACTGTAATTGCTATACGCCATATTAATAGCGTCTTGAATATCGTAACCGTCTGTTAATCGAACAATATCTTTGAATTTTTTTACCCTAAATCGAAACTCGGTAATAAAACTTTCTTTCAATAATTCGCGTAATTCTGTTGCATTGTACAAAATTCCAGAACTTTCTTCCTGACGCATTACTTCGTCCAATTCTATATGTTCAATTTCTTTGCTGTAATGAAAGCCCAAAGTATCAATATCTAAAGCTGGACTAACATCTAAATTTACCGGCGGAAGCTGAGCTGTATCTCCTAAAAGAATCATTTTACAGTTTTGCCCTGAATACACATAATTGATCAAATCGTCTAAAAGTGAACCGCTGTCTAATGTACTATCAGAAATCATCGAAGCTTCATCGACGATAAAAATGGTGTTTTTATGTTTATTGACTTGTTTTGTAAAAGCTACTCCTCCACCCGATGATTTCTTAGGGAAATATATTTTTTTATGAATCGTAAAAGCTGGATTATTCGAATAATTCGCAATTACTTTTGCTGCACGTCCAGTTGGTGCCAACAAAACATATTTTTTATTAATGTCTCCTAAATTATTTACAATTGTAGAGATTACGGTTGTTTTTCCTGTTCCAGCATATCCTTTCAAAACAAAAATAGTATCGTTTTGCGGTTCGGTTAAAAAAATGGCGATTTTTTGAAAAAAAATATCCTGTTTTAAAGTTGGAACAAAAGGAAATCGTTTTTGTAAAATACCGTAAAAGTTTGCTGAATTCATAAGGAAAAATTGAAATGCAAAGTTCGCTTTTTTTAATGAGAACAACAATTAGAATGTAAATAGCAAAATTAAATTCAAACCATATAAGCAATATCAGTTCATTTAAAAACAAACAACTAAAATTGACTCAAATCACTTATATGGTTCAAAAAAATTAATGGTAATGTAACGTCTTCCTAACTTTACTCTGAAATTGTTTTTTGAAATTGCAATTATAATTGTTCCTTTTTAATTTGTAAGTTTGTGGTCGCTTAAATTCTTTCTTGATTTAAAACAGGTAACGAATTGTAAATCAACTATGTCATTACAAAATACTAACATTACTTCTAAAAATTACAAAAAACTTTCGATTCAGGTTTCACTGACGGGATTTTCATATTGCTGTTTTGATACTTTAAATAATGTCATTACTTCGTTTAAAGAAATTCAATTTGACAATTCAAACAAAACAACAAAAATTGAAGATTTATTTGCGAATGCGTTTAAGAATAATCCTGAATTAAAAGGAATTTATGATGAAGTAATGGTTATTCACACTAACAATCTCTCGACTTTTGTGCCAACAGCATTGTTCGACGAAAATTACTTAGGAAGTTATCTCCAATACACCACAAAAGTTTTCGATACAGATTTTTTTACGTTTGATCAAATATCCAATTATCAGATGAATTCGGTTTATATTCCGTACGTGAATATCAATAATTTTCTAATTGATAATGTCGGTTCTTTTGACTACAAACATGCCAACAGTATTTTGGTAGAAAAAATCTTGGACAATTCTCGCAATGACGACGACAAAAAAATGGTGGTGAATTTTAATCCAGGAAATTTCGAAATTATTGTAGTACAGAATCAGAAATTATTGCTGTTTAATTCTTTTGAATACAATACTCCAGAAGATTTTATCTATTATATCTTATTTACGGCAGAGCAATTAAGCATGAATCCAGAGAGTTTTAAATTAGAATTCTTAGGAACAATTAAAGAAAATGATCCATTTTATGCTATTGCATACAAATATGTTCGCCATATTTCTTTTATGGATGTCACAAAAATTCAAGAAAAAAATAACTTTTCTAAAGCTGAAAATCAAAAACATTATATCTTATTTCAATCATGAGAATCATTTCAGGCAAATACAAAGGGCGTCGAATTAATCCGCCAAAAAATCTACCTGTAAGACCAACGACTGATATGAGCAAAGAAGCATTATTTAATGTTTTGAATAATCATTTCAATTTTGACAGCTTAAAGGTTTTAGACTTGTTTTCGGGAACTGGAAATATCAGTTTTGAATTCGCTTCACGCGGAAGTGCTCCAATTACGTCTGTAGATGGCGATTTTGGCTGCGTAAAATTTATCAAACAAGTTTCATCTGAGTTTGATTTTGATATCGCTGCGACAAAAAGTGATGTTTTTAAGTTTTTGGATAATGCTAAAACTACGTACGATATTATTTTTGCCGATCCTCCTTACGGATTGGATCAAGCTATTTTTGAAAAAATCGTTTTGACTGTTTTTGAAAAAGATTTGCTTGAAGAAGACGGAATGATGATTATCGAACATTCTAAATATACCAAACTCGATCATATGAGTAATTTCTCTTTTCAGAGAAGTTACGGCGGTTCTTTTTTTAGTTTCTTCGAATTAAATTCAACCGATGACGACGAAGAATTACCACACGATACTTCAAAAAAAGAATCTGAAGAAGAAGATTATTAGATTATAAAATTCCAAAATAAAAAAATTCCAAATTCCAAATTTTAAATTGGAGATTGGAATTTTCTTTTTATTGTTCCCTGCTTAATTTTGGAATTTGGACCCGAGCGATAGCGAACAGGCGAAGCAATTTGAATTATTGGAATTTAAATCTTACCTGATTCTATTTTCATTCTCATTGACGCTCTTTTCTTTAAAATCACTTTCTTTAATTTTTCCAAAAGAATATCTGAGTGTTATAGAAATTTCATTGGCATCGACCAAATATCTGGCTTTCGAACTTATATTGTTGATTGTAAATCGATCCGTATAAATTGTATTCTTAAAAATATCATTATAGTTTAAAGTACAAGTCCAGTTTTTTCCAAACGATTTTGCCAGAGACAAATCAAAAATCAACTTGGCATTTCGTTCAAAAACACCTTCTTTTTGTTTGGTTGCGCCCCAAAAAGACAAAACAAAAGTAAAATCTTTTGGAAGTTTAAAAGTGTTATTGGAATAGTAATACAAATAGGTTTTAGAAGAATTGAATACAGCAAAATCATCTTCGATTTTGTTGGTTGCAAAAATTAAAGAATTAATATTTGTCCAGAATTTATAGGTGAAAGGCAATGTAAATTCAATATTATAGCCAGATTCTTTTCTGAAGTTTTTTTCCGTAAAAGTCAACACATTATTTTGATCATCAAATACAAAATCTTGATAAGTGGGATTTTTGTTTTGATAAAAAGTCAGTTTTACCGATTTATCATGATATTGAAAAACAGTTGAAATTACATCGATAAAAGTTGGCCTCAAATTGATATTGCTTCCATAAACAAAATACGGATTAATGTAAGTCGCAATCATACTTAACGAAGAATAACTAGGCCTTGCAATACTTTTAGCATAATCGACACTTAAACTTTTTGTACTGTCAATTGCAAACGAAAACTGGGCTTTTGGAAAAAGATTCGTATAATTTTTATCAATCAAAAAAGCATTTTCTGTACTGTATTTTCCGCTGACATTGGTATTTTCCAATCTAAGTCCGACAGAAAAATCAACTTTTTTAATTTTGCCTGAAAGCTGCGTATATATAGCTGAGTTGGCTTCTTTAAAATTATAATCGAAAGTCGTGTTTTCATTTTTATCATAAGCAAAAACATCATAATCCGATTGGGATTTGGCACTGGAATACAATCCGCCATATTCCCATTTCATTTCATTTTTAAACTTTTTTTCTAAATCAATTCTGCCCGAAAACACATTAACGTCAAACTTCTGATTGCGGTTTTGCGATAATTCTAATTCTGTTTCATTATAATCATTTTGAACCAAACTCCACAAATACTGATTAAAATTAGAACCCTGAAGACCAACAAACAATTGTGTGTCAATCGCTTTTATTTTCTTCGAATAATTGATAAACGAATTAATAAAATTCTTTGAACTGGAATTATCACTAAATGTAAAAACGTTATTTTCTTCGTTTTGATTTTTATTAAACGTAAATGTGTTAATATCAAAAGTGTCGTTTCTTCTTCTTCCATTTACATTCACAGAAAAATAATCTTCTTCATTAATTTTATAAAATAAACCTCCTCCAAAAACATATTCTTTTCTGAAAGTATCCGCCGAAACATCATAATCTGACACAATATTGGCTTGTGGAATCTGATACGCAATACTGTGATTTTCCCACGGATTTAATTTATTATAATTAAAATTGGCTTTCCATTCCAGTTTATTCTTTTTAAGGCTTGAGTTAAATCCTAAATAATTATTATAGTTTGTTTTGAAAGAAGCAGTTTCCGAAACATTCGTTTTAAAACCTTCTTTTCTGCTTAATTTTCTGGCAATCAAAATCACCGCACGGCCTTCGGCTTCATACTTTGAAGATGGATTCTGAATAATTTCAATTGTTTTAATATCATCTACAGACAAAGCATTCAAATCGTTCATTCCTACTTTTTGATTATCGATATAAATCAGCGGATTTCCTTTGCCTACAATCGAAATACTTTCACGGTCAGCACTCACTTGTACATTGGGAAGTTTCGAAAGCAAATCAACCGGATTTGGGATGGAATTGTAAACCGAATTAGCAACATCAACTTTTATATTTCCGTTTGAATTGGTAAAAGTCTTTTTGTTTTGAGAAATAACAACTTCTTTCAAATTCTCATTGGAAATTGAATCTTTTGGCGTTTCATTTTGCGCATGAGCAACAAATGAAAGACAGAAAAGCAAAAGTGCGATTAAAAGTTTTAATGGCAGATAGATATTCATTTTTTACTATTTTGTTTTTTGACATTGCAAAAATGCTCCGAAAAACCAATTGCATAGGTTAATGGTAGGTTAATGCGGAGTTAACGGACATTTTATGCTTTAAAAACATTATTTTTGAACTGAATTTTATTGGTATGAAACAAAGAATCAATTTATTAATCTCATTTTCTGTAATCGCGCTTATTGTACTGATGACAGTACAATGTTATTTGGTAAAAACGGCTTACGAATACAAAGTGGCGCAGTTTCATACGCAGATTAAGAATGAAATTGGTAAAATCACAAATAATTATAGCGATATTGATTCGGAATTAGTTGCTAAAAAAGAAGCACTTTACAAAAGCTTATCTGAAAATTATATAAAAGGAAAAAACACCAAAAAGGATATTAAAATTGGTGTTCTGAAAAATGAATATCAAAGCGCCGTAACACGGCAAATTCAAAGAAAATTTGAAAAAGATTTACCTTATTTCAAAATTGATTTTGCCATTGTTCTAAACAAATTTATTCTATATCAAAACGCAAAAAAGAACGATACTATTTTTTCCGAAAAGCCTTTTATTGAAAACAAACTTTACGGAAATCTAAATTCTTTAAATCAAGCTTTTTTGGTTCGAAGTTATGTCGGCATTACAAACGGAACTTTTCAAAATCAGAACTATAAACTGTTGACAGAAGACTCTATGTATGTTTCGGTTATCGATTGGGAAATGATTATTTTAAGAAGAATGACTTTTATTCTGATTCTTTCCCTATTATCGATTCTGACTTTAATTACTCTTTTTGTTATTGCTTTGAAAGCTTTGATCAAACAAAAAAAAGTTAGTGATGTTAAAACAGATTTTATCAATAATATTACGCATGAACTTAAAACTCCGTTGGCGACTTTAGGAATTTCGACTAAGATTTTAGAGCAAAAAAACATTCGCGACAACGATGAAAATTTTACTTCAATCGTCAACACTATTTCTCGCCAGAATAATCGTTTACAAAATTTGATTGATCAGGTTATGGCCAATTCTCTAGCTGAAAACGAAATCGAACTACAAAAAGAAAAAATTGAAACCGAAGATTTTCTTCTTTCTATTGTAAACGACTTTAAAATTACTTTTCCAAAAATCAATCTTAAGACCGATTTTCAGACTCAAAAAACGATTTTAGTTTTAGACAGATTTCATTTAACAACAGCATTCTTGAATGTTTTGGAAAATGCAGTAAAATACGGTTCAAGCACTATTACAGTAAAAACCAAAATAGTAGAAAACCAATTCTCAATTACTTTTGAAGATGATGGAATTGGAATTGCAAAAAACAAACAATCTTTTCTTTTTGATAAGTTTTATCGCGTTGAGCAAGGAAACCTCCACAATACAAAAGGTCTTGGTTTAGGCTTATATTATGTTGACCAAATTGTAAAAGCGCACCAAGGTTCTATTAACGTTATAAGCGATTTAGGAAAAGGATCTCAGTTTACTATTTTATTAAAAGTCTAATTACTTTATTTTGAAAAAATTACTTTTAGCCGAAGATGATTTCGATTTTGCCACCATCTTAAAACAGTATTTAGAACTGCATCAATTTGAGGTTACTTGGGCAGAAAATGGCGAAATAGCTTTAAACTATTTTGAAAATCAAACTTTTGATATTTGCATTTTTGATGTCATGATGCCAAAATTGGATGGCTTTTCTTTGGCAGAAAAAATAATTACAATCAATCCCGAAATTCCTTTTATTTTCCTGACAGCCAGAAAATTAAAAGAAGACAAAATTATCGGATTGAAATTAGGTGCCGACGATTATATTGCAAAGCCTTTTGAAGTTGATGAACTGGTTCTACGCTTGCAGAATATATTGAAGCGAATTGAACAAAAAAGAACTCTAGAAGGAAAAAACATCATTGAAATTGGCTCGTACATCTTTGATAATGAAAGATTAACTTTAAATAATAAAAATCACGTTCAGCAGCTTACAGAAATGGAAGCTTCTCTTATTGAGTATTTATATCTAAACCATAACCAATTATTAAAAAGAGATCAGATTTTAATGTCTGTATGGAAAAAAGACGATTATTTCTCGGGAAGAAGTATGGATGTTTTTATCAGTAGACTGAGAAAATACTTCAATTCTGATCCAAAAATTAAGATTGAAAGTGTTCGAAATATTGGCTTAGAATTTAAAATAGAAAAACCTTGACGAATCAAGGTTTTTCTATTTTTATACTTGAAAGATTATTTAATAACCCAACCTAAAGTAAAGTTTCCAACTGGTACAAATTCCGTATCATATTTATCGAAATTTACTCCTGGTCCAATATTAAATTCTAGATTAAATCTTCCCTTATAAGTACGTTGTAACCCCCAAAGTGCGGCTACTGTAAAAGATTGTGGATAATTTCCGTATTTTTCATTGGTAGAAAGTGACTGAAAATTGTAGAGTGCGTTTACCGCAACAAAATTTCCAGAGTTAAATGCGGTTCTTTTTCCTTTTTCAGCTCTTTTCTTCAAATTATAATAATGACGGAATTGTTCATTTATTAAAGGAAAAAAATAGACATTTCCTTCATCGTAATAACTATTGTATCGATATCCTAAACCTAAAGCAGCTTCTGAATAAAGCGTATTCTTTGCTGACAATGCGTGTTCATAAACAATTCCAGGAAAAAGCATATTGATTTTGAATTGATTTTTTACAGCTGTCGGAGCATCATCTTGAGCTTTAGCAACATTAAAAAAGAGAACAGAAATAAATAGAACAAAGTAGTTTTTTATCATTTTTGGTTTGTTAAATTGGTTGAAGCAAAAATAGTATTAAAAGTATATTTTCCTAATTTTTATTCCGTTATTTTCTTACAATATATGTTTTAGAATCCTACTATGCAAATCATATAATTTAAGTAAACAATTGTATAACAACAATTAAGCCTTTTCATAATATATTTGTTAGAGAACTTTAAAATCTAATCGCCATGAACCTAAAAAGATTTTTCGGAGGACTACTTACCATTCTTGGAATTGTAGGACTTATATATACTGGGATTTTATTTGCGGGCGCATCTGCAGAAACCAGAGACATTAAAGCGGTAATTATCTATGGAATTTTAGGAATTATTTTCTTTACTTCTGGAATAAGTTTAGTGCGTACTACAAAAGATGAGTCGTAGAAAGTAAAATGTTTTTCTCGTTGATTTAGCAAATGATGCAGATTCTATAAAGGCTGAAAAATTAATTAGCTAAATCTACGAGAAAAATTTAAAAACCTACTTAATCAAAACCTCAGCGATCTTTTCATAAAGAGGCGTTTTTACTCCATATTTTTTTCCTTCGTTTACAACAAATTGTGTCAGCGAAAGAACTTCGGTATTTTTACCAGCCAGTAAATCTCTATGCATAGACGATGTGGCTTCTTTGGGTGATTTTTCTAATTTTAAAATAGTTTGTCCGACAATATCATGTGGTAATTTCAAACCTTTTGCCTGTGCAACATCTTCAATCTCATGTAGCAATTCTATATAAGTAATTTTAGATTCTGAATTACTCAAAATCTCTCCAATATTCTGATTCAAGTAAGAAGTTGCTGAAGCTAAGGCAGAAATAAAAATAAATTTCTCCCAAACTGTTTCGTCTATATTTTTAACCAAATAACTTTCGATTTTTGCCTTTTGGAGAATACTTAGCAATTCTTCCATTTTTGAATCTGATGCTGTTCTAGAACCGAAAAACAGTTTTTCATAAAAGCCAATTTTACGAATAGTTCCAGGCGAAAAAATCATCGAAATAATGTAAACGCAACCTTGCAGAACTTCATTTTCAGGAAATAGTATTTGAATTCTTTCCTGTGCATCAACGCCATTGTATAAAGGAAGAATTACAGTTTCTTTTTTGATACAGTTTTTTAAGGAAGTTAAACTTTCTTCAATATCATAGGTTTTGGTTGCACAAATTAAATAATCCAGTTTCCCAATTTCTTCTGGATTATTGGACACCAAATTTGGTCGAACAATTGTTTCAAAATTATCTGTCACAATCTTTAGTCCGCTTTCTTTTATAGCTTTTTGAGATTCGCCTCGCGCTATAAAAATTATTTCATAATCATCCGATTTGAAATACGCTTTCGCCAAAAGTCCGCCGAAGTAACCTCCAACGCCTCCAATTCCTAAGATTCCTATTCTTTTCATTGTTGTTTTTTTATGCCACGAAGGCGTCAAGACAATATTTTTTTGCCACAAAGGCACTAAGACACTAAGTTTTTTTAATCTCGTAAAGTCGCGGAGTCGCCAAGTTTTCTCTTATTTAAATATATTTTGCGTCTTAGCGACTTTACGAGCACTATTAATCTCAAAAGAAAACCAAAAACTTTACGCCTTCGTGACTTCGTGGCAAAATGCAAATTATTCTTCCAAAACAGGTTCTAAATTCAACTCCGTAAAATCTCTTTCTGTTTTAGAAATAATAATCGTTGCAACCGTATTTCCAATCAAATTGGTTATCGCTCTGGCTTCGCTCATAAATTTATCAACTCCTAACAAAAAAGCCAAACCTTCAACAGGAATTTTATGAAGTGCTGTTAAAGTAGATGCCAAAACAATAAATCCGCTACCAGTAACGCCCGCCGCGCCTTTTGAAGTAATCATTAAAATTCCGATTACGGTTAGAATTTCGAAAAAACTCAAATGTACATCGTATAATTGCGCCAAAAATATAACCGACATTGATAAGTAAATAGAAGTTCCGTCGAGATTAAAAGAATACCCTGTCGGAATTACAAGCCCAACTACCGATTTGCTGCAGCCCATTCTTTCTAATTTGACCATAATACTTGGCAAAGCCGCTTCTGAAGAAGAAGTTCCTAAAACAAGTAAAAGTTCTTCTTTAATATATTTTAAAATAGAAAGAATACTGATTTTATAATATTTCAGAATACTTCCTAAAATTAGAAACACGAATAAAGCCATAGTCAAATAAACGCAGAGCATTAATTTTCCAAGCGGAATTAAAGTTTCTAATCCGAACTTTCCGATTGTGTAAGCCATTCCTCCAAAAGCACCAATTGGAGCCAAATACATAACGTATTTTAAGCAAGTAAAAACGACTTTAGAAAAACGTTCTAAAACCAAAATGGTTTGTTCTCTTTTTTGATAAAAGTTCAAAGCAATTCCGCAGACAATTGCAGCCAATAAAACTTGAAGGGTAAAATTGGAAAAGAAAAACTGAAGCCACGAAAAATCTTTAGCGCTTCCGTTTGTATATTGACTTGCATCTCCTAAAGCCAAACTCGATTTATCTATCTTTCCAGGCTCAAATAAATAAGCTACAGCAACTCCAATTGCCAAAGCCACAGTCGAAACTACTTCAAAATAAGCCAATGCTTTTACACCAATTCTTCCAACTTTCTTTAGATTTCCCATTCCAGAAATTCCTAAAACGATTGTTAGAAAGATAATTGGCCCGATAAATAGTTTTATTAAGTCTACAAATCTTTTGCCTAAGATTTCCATTTTCATGCCATTTTCGGGTGAAAAATGTCCAAGCAAAACACCAGCGATAATCGCGATTAAAACCCAAAACGTTAGATTGGTAATGACAGTCAGAAAAAGACTTTTGTTATTTTTTGAAGAAGAATTTGGAGTTGGAATATTCATGAATTTGGGTTAGATAGTTTCACAAATATAAAAAAAATGCAGACCTATAAGCCGGATTCTGTTCTTGTCTTATTTTGCAACAAAACAATACCTTATCATTTATCTAGATCCCGAATTACTTCGGGACTCAATCTACCTACCCTTCGGCAACGAACGAGAAGCCCTTAAATGCCGATATACTTGGTATTTCACCGCATAGAGTTTACCTGGTTTCACTACAGCATTACCTGTACATACTTTCTGCTGCACTTGTCCTAATCCCGATTTGCATCGGGACCGACGGGCGTTACCCGCTATGCTTCTCTATGGTGTCCGGACTTTCCTCCCTCCCGATGAATCGGAACGACGATAAGGCGGTCTGCGCTGCAAAAGTAGCGATTTAAGAACTAACAATAATCATTTTAAATTTCAGTTTTTATGACTTTCATTCTAACTTTTTAATTTTAAAATAGTTATCTTTAAAATTGTATAATTATTAAATTCAGTTTATCATGAAAAGAATGTATCATTACGCAACTGTTTCAAAGGCTTTAGATCAACTGAATGAAAAAGGATTTACGTGCGATTTTAATCGAAATGCAGAAATGATTAAAAGAAATCCTGACAAATTTGAAATTGTTCATGTGTATCGATACGAGGGTAATTCGGACCCAGCAGATGAGGCAGTTGTATACGGAATTAAATCAACTTCGGGAAAAAAAGGAGTTTATGTGGCTGGCTTCTCGGCAGATTCAGATCAGGAAACAGCAAAATTTTTATTTGATTTAAGTATTAGAGGAAGATAGTTTTTCAGGTAATTTTTCTAAAATCAAAAAAAAAAAAAAAAAGAGAACAAACAAGGATTTAATAATCTATGTCATTCCGAGAAACGGAATCAAGCCTTTCTCGGAATGGCATATAATTATAAATTTTTATTCTATTCTTAAATCAATAAATATCAAAATTTATTTTTCAAATCCATTCTTCCATAAAGAATCCTTATAATTTCAATTTCTTCTTTTGAAATAATTTGATAAAATAATATATGCTCATTAGATTTATAACCTAATAATTTTTCTGCAACACCATTGTATTTCTTTCCAAGATTAGGGTTTTCAGCAACTTCCTGACAAGAATCTAGAAGTAATAAATAATATTTATCTGATTGATTTTCTGACCATTCATCAAAAGTATAATTCCAAATATCTGCTAAATCTTCGACAGCTTTATTTGTCAGATGATATTTAGCCATTCTTTCTCTTTGCTTTTAAACTTTCTTGATGTTCTTTCGGATCAAAATTTTCGGCACGTCCACTATTTACTCCTTCCTGAATTGCTTTTTTCAAAACAATTAATTTACTTTCTTCCTCTTCCAAAAGTCTTAATCCCGCCCTAACAACTTCACTCGCATTCTTATATCTTCCCTCTGAAAGACTGTTTTCTATGAAGTTTTCAAAATGATTTCCGAGCGATATTGAGGTATTTCTTCCCATTATATTTTTTATAAGATTGTAAAGTTACCAAAAATTGGTAATAAATATTAGAAATATTATCTCAATATTTAAAATTCGAAATAAAAAAAGCCCATCAAAAGAGGGCTTTATAAAAACAGTAAAACTATAATACTGTTGGTATTTTAAGTTTCCAGCCAGGCTGAATTAAATCGGGGTTTGAAATAATATCTTTATTCGCTTCGAAGATTGTTTGCCAAGAAACGCCAAATTCTTTTCCGATTTTCGAAAGTGAATCGCCACTTTTAACCGTATATTCTTTTGAAGCACTTTCGGAAACTTTAATATTCATTACAACATCCGCAGATCTATAATCGGGATCAATTGTTCCATAAGCATTCCAAAGTTTCTCTTTATCTTCTGCTGTTTTTACAACTCCGTCTATATACAATACATTATCTTGTTCCCTTACTTCCAAATCTGTGGTTCCCAATTGAGAAGCTAAATTTGTCAACTCTTTATATTTATCTTGTAAACTCATAACAATTTATTTTATAATTAATTTGTTATCTACTTTCTTCGGTTTCAATTCCTGTATGCTTTGCATTAAAGGCTGTAGTTTATCTCTTTTAATTTCTCCAGAAAGTGTTACAACGCCTCCCACAACAGTTGCACTAACACCTTCATAGGCGTCTACAACTTTGTGTACAGATTTATCTAATTCATTATCTGGGTTAATAACAACAGCTGCAGGCTCTTGATTGGCTCTGGCAATTTCACAGGTATTTACAACCGATTTTACCCCTTTTACGGCGCGTACACTTTTCTCTATATTTTTTTTGAAAATTTCATCATCACAAGTTCCGGTAATTGTGGCAACTCCATCATGAACTGTAACTTGAATTTCTGGCGTATCGTTTAATTTTTCACTAATTGCTTTTTCGATATCTGCGTCATTGGGTTTACATGATACCAAAGCAACACACATCATAATTCCTAATAAAACTGATTTGAATTTCATAACGTTTCCTTTTAAATAATTAACTATTCAAAATTAAACAGATTAAAAACCAAATCATTATAGGATATGCTTTTGGGTTTTATATGTTTTCCAGTAAATTTTTTGGATAAGATTAATTATTCATGCTTAGATACGTCATTGTAATGCCAAAGGACATTTATAATTTTCCATTCTCCGTTTACTTTAACGATATGCATGTAATCGATCCATTCGTCAGCATATAATTTTACCGAAGCTGTTTTCGCAGAAACGTCAAGTAACTTAACTTCTTTTCTTGGATTTTTCGGAAACTTATCTCCTTTTACATTATAGGTTTCGGCGAGTATAACCATGTTTTCTGCAAAGAATTCTGAAACATAATCTTTTTGAGCGGTTTTATTTCTAAAGACAGATCTTTTTACCATTCTTGGATGCAATGCACTTTCCATCAATTTAGGGTTTGGCGTATGTTGCGCTTCGATGTAAGCTAAAGCAACGCGCTTAATATCTAATGTATCCTGTTTTGTTTGTGACTGAATTGTAATAGAATAAAATACCACTGTAATGAGTACTAAATATTTTTTCATATAAAACAGATTTAAAATTTATCCTTTAAAACTTTAATTAATTCTTCCATCTGAAACATTTTCATTTTCACAACAGATTCTATTTTAGCCTCATTAGAAGCAATTATCAAAACTCCTTCATTATCTTCTTCATAACCAGCTTGCGTAGCATAAAAATTCGGATTTGAAATTAACGCTTCCTTCTTACCATCTTTAAACCATCTATAATTTGCTTCATAAATAATTTTATTTTCAAAAAATTGAATATTCTCTTCTCCATAAGTATTCCATAAAGCAACTCGAAGCGTGTAGAATCCAATAAGACTAAAAACTCCTATACCAATAAAATGTCCAACTTGAAAACCAAACCCAAATACGATGCTTGAAATTGCCCCTCCAATTGGCAAAATAAACAGAGAAAAAGCAATAAAAAACAATATTGCTCTAACAAAAATTGGCGATTTTTTTACTTTTAAGGTTAGAGTATTATTTGATAAATTATACGTTTCCATCACTACTTAAATGATAATTCTTATTTTAAAGTTTTTTATAATTTTACACTTTATTTTTCTAAAGCTGAAATAAGATTATTGATTTCCATTTTAAAATCATAATTCTGATTCTTCTTAAAATTATACAATTTATTACATACATCGACCAATCTTCCCATTAGAGAATGATCTGACGGCGACCAAGTTTTTCCAATATTAACTTTACCTTTTTTGCCAGTAGTCATGAAATAATAACTCTCCCCATCTGTAATAAAATTCATTTCATCATATTCTTTTGTTTGCTTTTCTAGAAGCTTAAACAGTTGGCTAATTTGATCAAAAAGTTCTTTATCAATTTTATTTCTTTCAGTAAAAAACTTCACCTCTTTTTTGTTTTCAGAATACCAATAACTTTCAGATAAGGAAGTTGATACTATAAAGTATTCGTTTTTTTTACTTTCAACACAAAATCCATATTCTTTATCAAATGAAGGAACAACGGCATACCTAAAAGAATTCTTTTTCTCTAACCCCTCATAAAGCTTATCAAATAAACTGATATAATAAGTATTGAAATTATTGTTCTTATCAAGAAATACAGGCTCTAAATGCTGCTTTTGGGCAAGACCGAAAAAAACATTTAGATTTAAAAATGTAAAGACTAATATTCGTTTCATTTATAGGTTTATAAAATTTAGAAATTGGCTTATTTTAAAATATTAAAACTAACTTCCAAGCTTGCCATATCTTTGCGTATCCGAAAAATACAGAACGATTTTTTTGCCATTCTTTCTGTAAGGATAAAACAACTCATATCGACCATTATAATTACTGTATCTTAATTCATTGCTATTTTTTTCAAAAACATTTTCTAAATAATCTCTTTCTTCTTTTGTAGTTTTATAAAGAAATCTGTTTTTCTGCGGCTGTATTGTATCTTTTAAATCTCCTTCGTAATAATCATCAAAACCTAAATAAACTGGAGATCCTTTTATTGAATCCTTAACAATTACTGTTACACTTGGAAAGTTTTTATCCGTTCCAGATAAGATCTCCAAAATATCTGCTGTTTCTTTTATATACTTTTCAGAAAAATTATAATTTACCAATTTATCACTATTGGCTTTATTTACAGCAATAATGGACTCTGCCGATTTAATCATTAATTTTTCTTTTTTGGCTGCTGTCAAATAATCACCGCCAAATAAAATAATTGCTATTAATGGGAAAATCAAGATCAGAGTCATAATTCTCCATCTATTTGATTTTGAATTTACAACATCCAGATTATGCTTTTCGGCAATTCGAGTTAAATTAAACATGATATTAATGATCAATGAACCCGCCATTAGGGCAAGAATCCCTAAAACACTTAAATAAAAAGATTCGGTCATATTTTCCCTAAATACTTTTAATCCAAAAACCTGAATAAGGATAAAAGTGAAGACCCAATAGACTAGTAACATTATCGAAATAATGCCAATGATGTTGCTTAATCTTACTATTTGTTTTGCGTTCATAAAATATGGAATTAATTGTTTCTATTTAAAATCAGATGCACTAACTTTCTCATTATACAAAAGTTCGATGATCTTAGCAGATTGTGCATCTTTCTCAACTCCAAATTTCATTTTAGAAAAATAAGTGAGTTTATTAAATTTCTTAAAGTCACTAAATACAACAGTTGAAAATGAATCTTTAGCTCCATTTACCGTTTCTGATTTGATAAGAAACCCTGATTTAGAATCAAAATACAAAAACACGACTTTATCTATGACAGAAGTTGCTTTTATCTTATGACACTTATTTGATTCAAACTCTTCAATTCCCAAATAATCAAGGTTATATAAAGTAGCATCTAAATAGTCTAGTTCATTAAAAATATTTTTCTTTAAAGGTTTATCCTTGTAATTCTCCTGATCTCCAAGAACTTTTTGACCATTATTTAACTCATAACCTTTTTCTCCATCATACCATGATTTATAGACTGTTCTATTCTGATAAACAATTTCAAAACTCCCAATATTTGGCAACATTTCTTTTACAATCCAATTAACATCTCTTCCCTGCATTTGGGTTTCAGAGTTAGTGTAAAGAGTATTTATACTTTTAATAAATTCTTTTCCTCCCATTGCATCAAGTGCCTTTTCTACAATAGAAACCGCTTTATTATTTTGTTCCTGAGCATTAAGAAAAGTAGATAAAAGGGTGAATAAAGTAAGAAGGCAAATTTTAATTGATTTCATTAAAATACTATTTAAAAGGTTAGTAGTTATCAGTAATAATAAATTAAATTTCGGATTAAAAATAGTACATTTTTTATTACAAAAAATTAATTATTATTGTATTTAAAATCAACTTTATGAAGTTTAGATACATTTTTGTTTTTGCATTCTTTTTTATTTACAACAATTCTTTTTCTTGTGAGTGTAAGCCAATTGACCGAGAAAACATGGTAGAAATAGGATTAAAGTATGAAATTGCATTTTATGGAGAAGTTATAAAAGTAGATTCAATAAAGAGAATTTATACTTTTAAGATAATAGAACTCTTTAAAGGAAAATACAATTCTCGGTTCATTACACAAAAGTATTTGGGCAATTGTTCTGTTACTCCATCTATAAAACAACTTTGGATTGTTTATGCCAATTTTAATGAAGATAAAACTATCGAAGTGAGTAGTTGTTCTCCAAGCACTGGATTTAAACCCTATGGGAGCAATTCCATCCCTTCTCCACCAGAAACTAAAATCTCTCAAAAAACAGATGAACAAATAAGAACATTGTCTTTTTATGCTTGGGATCTCAAGTTTGAAAATCGGAATTTACAAGATTGGATTTATCAATTAGAGAAGTTAAGACTATATAAAAAGGCGCAAAAAGATATTTCTGACAAAGAAAAAACCGAAGAAAAGCTTGAAACATACAGCAGATATATAATCATATCTTTGATAGTCAACATCGTATTATTTCTAACTTTAATCTTTGAAATTTATAAGAAAAAGATTTTCTCCAAATAACTAAAATCGGTTTTAAACAACGAAACAAAAGTCATATATTTGCTATCGAATAAAAAAGAATATGGAACAATTTGTAGTATCGGCGCGTAAATATCGTCCTCAGACATTTAAAGATGTTGTGGGGCAAAAAGCCATTACCAACACTTTGTTGAATGCTATTGAAACCAATCACTTGGCTTCTGCTCTTTTATTTACAGGACCGCGTGGAGTTGGTAAAACTACTTGTGCACGTATCTTGGCTAGAAAAATTAATCAGCCTGGATATGATGATCCGACTGAAGATTTTGCTTTTAACGTTTTTGAGTTGGATGCTGCTTCAAACAACTCTGTTGATGATATTCGTAGCTTGATTGATCAAGTTCGTATTCCGCCACAAACGGGACAATACAAAGTTTATATCATTGACGAGGTCCACATGTTGTCTTCTGCGGCTTTTAATGCTTTTCTTAAAACATTAGAAGAACCACCAAAACATGCTATTTTTATTTTAGCAACTACAGAAAAACATAAAATTCTACCAACGATTTTATCTCGTTGCCAAATATTCGATTTCAAAAGAATTACGGTAAAAGATGCTAAAGAACATTTAGCTGATGTTGCTGAAAGTCAAGGAATCAATTTTGAAGATGATGCATTGCACATTATTGCTCAAAAGGCAGATGGCGCCATGCGTGACGCTTTATCTATTTTTGACCGTGTAGTTTCGTATTGCGGAACTAATTTAACACGTCAGGCAGTAACTGAAAACCTAAACGTTTTAGATTACGAAACTTACATCAACATTACCGACTTACTTTTAGAAAATGAAATTCCGAAGCTTTTATTAGCTTACAATGACATTCTAGCAAAAGGTTTTGACGGACATCATTTTATTGCCGGTTTAGCTTCTCATTTTAGAGATTTATTAGTTAGCAAAACGCCTTCTACAATTGCTTTATTAGAAGTTGGAGAACAAGCACAGCAAATGTATGCCGTTCAATCTCAAAAATGTACTCAGGAATTTTTATTGAAGGGAATCGATATTGCAAACGACTGTGATTTAAAATATAAATTGAGTCAAAATCAACGTCTTTTAGTTGAATTATGTTTGATGCAATTGGCCTCTATCAATTTTGATGGAGAAAAAAAAAAGCTGAGCAATTCATAATTCCACCCGTTTACTTTAAAAATGGCGGATATTCTATAGTTGAAGTCCAAAGTCCAAAGTCGAAAGTTGAAAGTCAATCTGCAACTGATAATCAAAATTATCAACCTGTAAATGAGGCAAAAACTGTCGTTTCTGAACCTGAACAACAAGCCGTTCAAACTCCAAAAGTTCAAACTCCAGAACCTCCAAAAACGGAAGCTGACGGAACGCCAAAAGTTTCTGCTTTTTCGCTTGCGAGTATTCGCAAGAAAAAAGAGTTGGAAGCAAGCAAAAATTCTTATGTAAAACCTACATCTGTATTTCTTACTGAAGAGTTTAACGAAACAGATATGCGTCTTCATTGGAATAAATACGCGGAACGTTTAGGCCAAAAAGGTCTAAAAATCATGGAATCGATTCTATTAATTAGCGATCCGGTATTAAATGGAACAACAATTACTTACGAACTTCCTAATGAAGGTTCTAAACTAGATTTTGAAAACCAAATGAATGGTTTATTAGGCTATTTAAAAGGACATTTACACAATCATGATATTTCCATTGAAATAATTGTAAATGAGGAGATTCAAGCGGTAAGAGCTTTCAATGATCAAGATCGATATAATCGTTTCTTAGAAATCAATCCAAACATTGAACTTTTACGTTCTACATTTGGATTAGATTTCACATAATGATTATTCTTTTTATTTAAAATCAAAAAAATCCATAGATCTCAATTCTAAAAAAGCTTTAAATTAACTCGTGCAATTAGAATAGATTAAAAACTATTTATTCTGCAGTCCAAAGTTGTAGACTTTCTCCAACCATTTTTTTCTTTGTGAGTCATCTGAGCCTTTCACGATTCCGATATAACTGACTTTTACAGGTTTTACACCGCAAAATTCTAAAGTTGATTTTTTCAACTGATTAACACTTGGCCTTCCGAAAAACAATCTATAATACCAGCTTGGCTGATCTAAAGTGGTAATTATATGAGCTGTTTTTCCTTTTAAAAGTTTATCCCACCAAACAGAATTTTCTCGGTATTGAAAAGCCATTCCTGGCAAAAACAGACGATCGATAAATCCTTTCGTAATTGCTGGAAGTCCGCCCCACCAAACTGGATGAATCCAAACCAAATGTTCTGCATTTTGAATTTTCTGCCAAGCGTCCAAAAGATCTGGTTCAAGTTCTGTTCTTTTCTGATAACCAAATTGAAGATTGGGATTGAAGTTTAAATTGGCAATTGTAATAGTTTCTACTTGAGCATTGGCTGCTAAAGCACCATTTTTATACGATTCTGCAATTCCGAAATTGAAACTTTCAGCATTTGGATGTCCATTTATAATCAGTATTTTTTTCATATCAATGTTTTTTTCAAAAATACTATTCGAGTGTTTTCTTTTACTGGACAAATGTCCTGAAATCTTAAATGCAAAGTCTAATTTTTCACGCAGATTGGGCA
The DNA here is from genome assembly GCF_014207905.1 of Flavobacterium notoginsengisoli. GTDB lineage: Bacteria > Bacteroidota > Bacteroidia > Flavobacteriales > Flavobacteriaceae > Flavobacterium > Flavobacterium notoginsengisoli_A. The sequence goes on from NZ_JACHLB010000003.1 coordinate 458,749, forward strand.
GATAAATATTATCATAATGAATATTTCGATCAAGCAGATCTTACATAAAAAACTAAATATATAATCTTCATAAATCAGCTTAAATCTTTTAAAATCTGCGTGAAATAAAACTTTTAAGCATGAATTACTGCTTTTCTAATTCGGCTTAAATGTCTTGGCGTAATTCCTAAATAAGAAGCTAAATATTGCAAAGGAATTAGCTGTAAATATTTTTGATGATTCTGATACAATTCTTGATAACGCTCTGCTCCAGATAATTTCTGAAAAGAAACCATTCTATTATGAAGATTTACAAATTCTAATTCGGTTAATTTCCTACCAGTTTCCTGCCAATTAAAACCTGATTTATAAAGTTTTTCCAAAGCTTTCCGATCCAGAATTTGCAACTCTACATCAGTTAAAGCTTGGATATTTTCTGTCGCTTTTTCTTGAGTTATGAAACTGGCAAAAGATGCCATAAATTCGTTTTCAAAAGCAAAACAATTGGTGATTTCATCACCTTTATGATTCATAAAAAAGGAACGTAGAATTCCTTTTTTTATAAAAACAATTTCATTGCAAACTTGATCTTCAGTCAATAAAAGTTCACCTTTTTTCAAAGTGCGAAAAGTTATTAAATCATCTAAAAGATTTAATTCTTCTTGTGAAAAATCCTGAATAGACTGAAAAATTGATTTCATTTAAAAAAGTTTTGCCACGAATTACACAAATTTACACTAATTTTCATTCGCAAAGTGTGAAAAATAATTTGTGCAAATTTGTGAAATTCATGGCAAAAAAATATTAAATTTTCCCGTAATACATTGCTTTTACGATACCATCAGAAAGTCCGATTTTTGGAACGTAAATTTGACGGGCTCCGCTCCATTTCATTGCATTCAGATAAATACGAGTTGCATGGATAATTACGTCGGCACGGTCAGAGTTTAAACCTAATTCGGCAATTCTTTGTTCGTAGGTTAATGAATTCAGGAATGCATATTGCGAATTGATGTAAATGTAAGAAAGTGGTTTTTCCTGCTGTTTTCCAGACATTTTAAACAACTTATTGATGTTTCCTCCAGAACCTATCAACGTAACCTCTTCGTAATCTGCTGTATTGGTTTTAATCCATTTTTCGATTTCATCCCAAACCACATCATGAACCATATTATTCAATAAACGAACTGTTCCTGCTTTGAAAGATCTTGACGTAATCATTTTGCCTGAAGAGAAAAGCGTAAACTCTGTACTTCCACCTCCAACATCTACAAAAAGATAGGTTTCATCAGATTTAATCAAATGATGCAAATCTGTAGAAGCAATAATCGCGGCTTCTTTTTTACCATCAATAATTTCGATTTTAATGTCGGCTTTTTTCTTAATTAAAGCTACTACTTCTTTAGCATTATAAGCTTCGCGCATTGCAGAAGTTGCGAATGCCATATAACGTTCTACCTTATGTACTTTCATCAAAAGATTGAATGCTTTCATGGCATCAACCATTCGATCTATATTTTCCTGCGAAATTTCTCCAACTGTAAAGGCATCTTGCCCTAAACGAATTGGCACACGAACAAGGGAACTTTTATTAAACTGCGGTTCTTTTCCTTCTTGTTCCACAACATTCGATATCAGAAGCCTCATGGCATTTGAACCGATATCTATTGCTGCAAACTTCCTAATATTAATCATGCTCACTTTATGATTTGAAATTGGTATTTATTATTAATTTACTTTTTGAGGAACTTCTTCTATTACCTCTGCCTTTTTTTGATAATATTTATAAGTCTCGAACTGAGCTCTAAAAGGGGCATGATGATTTTTAGGTTTGTATTTATTATCTAATTTATAAGAATGATATCTCACTTTTACATTTCCTTTCCAGCCAATGTTGAAATTGTCGATTAACTCTTTTTTAATTTCAAGATCATAAATCGGACATGTTACCTCAACCCTTGCGTCAAGATTTCTAGTCATGAAATCGGCAGAAGAAATATAAACTTCCGTCAATCCTGCATTCCCAAAAATATAAACTCTTGAATGTTCCAAATAATTATCGACAATACTTATGGCTTCAATATTTTCACTCATTCCTGGAATTCCTGGAATTAAAGAGCAGATTCCTCTTACTTGAAGCTGAATTTTTACACCAGCATTACTGGCTTCATATAATTTATCGATCATCTTAAAATCTGACAAACTATTCATTTTAAGCTTTATGTGTGTTTTTCTACCAGCCAACGCATGTAAAATCTCACGATCAATCAACTTTACAAATTTAGTTCTGGTGTAATGAGGCGACACAATTAAATGTTTGTATCGGTGTACTCTATAATTGACATCGAAAAACTCAAATATTTTTGATGTGTCTTTTAAAATTCCTTGATGGCAAGTTAAAAGCGTTACATCAGTATAGATCTTAGCTGTTGATTCGTTGAAATTTCCTGTTGAAATAAATCCGTAGCGACGATTTTTACCATTTTCCAATCTTTCAATAACACAAATTTTACTGTGCACTTTAAGACCTTTCATTCCAAAAATTAGTTCAATTCCTTCCATCTGCATTTGTTCTGCATACGAAATATTTGAAGCTTCATCAAAACGTGCCTGAAGTTCAATTTGAACCACTACTCTTTTACCATTTTTAGCCGCGTTTATAAGCGAACTAATAATTTGCGAGTTCTTAGCTAAACGATATAATGTAATTTTAATACTTGTTACTTTTGGATCTAATGCCGCCTCACGAAGAAACTTTGTTAAATAAGAAAAAGACTGATATGGAGCATTAACTAAATAATCCTTTTTGCTAATCTTTTCTAAGATACTTCCTTCAAGGCTTAAACCTGGAACTGGCATTGGTTCATTTGGTTTGTATAACAAATCGTAACGCCCAAGATTTGGAAATCCCATGTAATCGCGACGGTTATGATATCTTCCTCCAGGAATTATACTATCCGTTTCTTCGATTTTCATTTTATCTAAAAAGAAACGCAAAGTATCATCTTCAATTAAACTATCGTAAATAAAACGAACAGGTTCTCCAATTCTACGATCTTTTACAGACGAAGCGATTTTCTCCAACATACTCTTACTCAAATCACTATCAATTTCTAATTGTGCGTCACGAGTAATTTTAATCATGTGAGCCGAAACCGTTTTGTAATCGAAGATGTTAAAGATGTTTTTCAGTTTAAAACGAATTACATCATCGATTAAAATCACGTATTGTTTTTCATCTTCAGAAGGAAGAACAACAAATCTGTTAATGTTTTTCGGAATTTCAATTAAAGCATATCTAACTTCATCATTTTTTAATTCTAAACGAACAGCCAAATATCCCAAAGTATCTTTTAAAACAGGAAATACGGCTAGATCATTTAAAATGATGGTTACCAATTCTGGACTTAATTTTTGCATAAAAAAGTCCTTCAAAAAACATTCTTGCTTTGGAGTAATTTGAGTTTCGTTAATTATAAAAATATTTTCGGCTTCTAGTTCTGATTCTATATTGCCAAGAATACGCAAACTTTCAGATTGCTGCTGAATAACAATTTCTGTAATATCTTTAATTAATTGATGAGCAGAAATTCCGCCCAAATATTTTTCACCAGAAATACCAGAGAGACTTAATCTTCTAATGGCTGCATATCGAACCCTAAAAAATTCATCTAAATTGTTTGAAAAAATTCCAACAAATCGCAATCTATCTAAAAGCGGAACCGTATTATCTGCGGCTTCCTGAAGAACTCTTGCATTAAACGCTAACCAGCTTTTTTCTCTATCGATATATTTCTGTTCGTACACTGTTATGATTTTAAATCTTTGGGGAAAATAGTTTTATGTGTTTTACCTTTATTTATAGTATCCCAGCTTTCGGCATCAAATTGTAAGGATACAAATCCTGAAGTTGGAACATTATCTATAAAAACATCTCCAAATTTATTAACAAAATTTGTAATAGCCTCGTTATGTCCGAAAAGAATAACGCTTTCTAAACTATTATCACACGATTTGATAACTTTTTCGAGTTGTTTCTCATCAAAAGTATATAAATCGTCTTTAAAAACGATGCTTTCTAAAGGATAGGAAATATTCTGAGCAAAGATTAATGCGGTTTCTGATGCTCTTGCAGCAGTACTACTCCAAATTATATAGGTTTTAGGAAGATATTTAGAAATGTGTAACGAAACATCATGTGCATCTAAAATTCCTCTTTTCATTAATGGGCGATCAAAATCTTTCAATGGTGCTTCCCAACTTGATTTAGCATGACGTATTAAAATTAGATTTTTCATAAGCTTTAAAATTTAAAAACCCGATTTGGAGATTAGTATTTTTTAATTAAGTTCTAATTTACAAAAGAAATTTTAAACCTTTTCTATTTTTTATTTCTGTTAACACTATAATCAAATTTTAACAAGAATGTATTCTTTATAATATGTTAATCTTAAAAAAAATCACAATTCAAAAAAAATACAATTAGTGTATTTTATCTAAGAAATCAGTATTTGGTCGAGATTCTCTAAATTTGCAAAATTTTAACCAAATACCTGATTATTAAGTATTTATAATATTTTAAAATTTCTATTTTTCATTAAAAAAGCAAAAAAACGGGTTGCGTTTTTTGCATTTTTATGTTAAAAAATAATCTTTTTATCGTTTTTTTTTGTAGAAAAAATACATTTCAACGAGTTTTTAGGTTAGTTGTAGATAAAAAAATTCAATTAGAAAAACTCTAATATAACTTTGATTCTGTTAAAATTTAGTAAATACTTTTAAACAAAATCATAAGTTATGAAAACTAAATCTACTCTTGAAAAAGCAGTAAAATTTGTTGCAAATTGTAAGTTTATTTTTCTCTCAAAGAGAAACATCTTTCAAAAAAATATTTTCTTCATACTGTTTTTTTTGACAACAACTTTTTCATTTGCTCAAAGTGAAAATGTGGATTCGTACTTAAAAAACTTAGAGAGTTCTGGACAAAGTTCTAAGCTGAGCAATCTCAAACATCTTTTGTATGATTTACAATCTTCTGTTTATTCTTTTTCTGGACAAACCAAAGTTTATGGTGAAAAACCTACGTCTTTATTTACAGATATAAACTCGCTTAATAGCCTTAACACAGCAGTTTCATTAAAAAGTGATATCGAAATTGCAACAATCAAAATTGAAACATCGACAGATTTAAATAAATCTATTGATCTTAATTCTTTCTCCAATTTTGAAAATCTAAAATACATTCTCATCATTTCAAATATCCAGACAAACCCTGCTGTGATCAATAACTTGATTAAAAATGATACTTCAAAATATGTTCTACTTTATAAAATCTCTATAGGCGGATAATTTAAAAAGCTATTACTATGAAAAAATTCTACTATCCCTATTTAACGGCTTTTTATATCTTTTTAGTGCTTTTTATGGGCATTAATGAGGCAAAAGCTCAAGTAATTGTACCGTTTAAAGAACGAACTTCTTCTTATTCTCCGACTAGAACAATCTATAAAATCAAAGGAGATTTTACGATGATTGGAAATATCAACTTAACGACTCAGAATTATGATCGATGGGAAACAAATGGTGATTTTCCGATGATATATGTTGATAAAGACAATAATAACCAAACCGTTAATTCTTCTTCTGCAACTTTAGATTTATTGAATGATCACGGTGCCAAATTAACAAACTGCTATAATATTGTTTACGCTGGATTGTACTGGACTGGAAGAATTGACAATGCAACTAATAGCCCTAGTACTTTTACTGTAAATAAAAACGGTACCGTTGCAACTCTAGACAAAAGAAAAATCTTGTTTAAAGGTCCAAATAATGGCAACTACGATGAATTTACAGCAACAGACATCTATTTCCCAACCAATTCTGAAAATAATATTTTTACGGCATACACAGAAGTTACAGATTATGTAAAAGCAAATGGAGTTGGTGAATATTTTGCTGCCAACATTGCCGCTACAGAAGGTGCTGACGGTGGTGCGATAGGAAAATATGCTGGATGGGGATTAGTAGTGGTTTATGAAAATTCAGACATGAAAAATAGAGATATTACTGTTTTTGATGGTCATGCATTTGTACAAAATAATATTACTGCCGATCACTCTTTTTCTGTTTCTGGATTTAATTCCATAGCATCTGGACCTGTTGATGTTAAACTTGGAATTATGGCCGGTGAAGGTGATGTCAATTATAACGGCGATTACTTTAAAATTCAGAAATTAAATAGTAATGATTATTTAAGCTTAAGTCATTCCGAAAATTCGCCTGATAATTTCTTTAACTCTTCAATCAATACTGGAGGAAATTATAGAAATCCAAATCTCGAAAATAATTCAGGAATGGATATCAGCATGTTTAAACTTCCAAATGAAAATAAAGACATCATTGGAAATAATCAGACTTCTACCACTTTCAGATATGGATCTACTGTTGACACTTATGTAATCTTTTCTATTGTTATGGCAGTTGACGCCTATGTTCCAGAAATTGAAGGTATAATTAGTGCTACCACAATAAACGGAAGTCCTGCTGGAGCTGGTCCATATACAGTTTTGCCTGGTCAGGAACTTGGTTATAAAGTTCAAATACAAAATAGAGGAACAGAAGCCATCCAAAATAGTAAACTTGTTATTCCAATTCCTTACAATGCTACATTTGTTAATGGAAGTTTGGCAAAAACGATAAATTTCACTCCTGCTCCTTCTCCAAATTCATTGACTTATGAACCAACAATTGGTGCAAATGGATCTATTGTTTGGGATTTAGGAACATTGCCATTACCTACCGATCCAAATACTGTTTTGGGAGAATTAACATTCACATTAAAATCAACTGAGAATTGTGCCTTGTTAAAAAATTCTAACTGTAGTAATGTTATTCAGGTAGATGGAAAATTAAGTGGAAAAGGCGTTAATTCGTCAGTTACTGTATCAGATCACTCTTTGATATTAGGTTACACGCCATCTGGAAACTGTACGGGATCTTCAATCGCTGCACCGCTTCAAACGACCATAGATTCAGCAAATTATACTAATGCAAATTGCCAAGCTACACCTCCAACAATTGCTTTTACTTTTTGCAACAGTGCATCATCAATTCCTGTTACAGATGTAACGGGGTCATTTCCAACTGGATCAACATTTTATAATGCGTATCCAGTAGTTGCAGGAACAACAACACAATATACTATAAATAATCCGTTTCCTGCTACCGTTGGAACATCGACTTATTATGCAATTCCACCAGGAGCTTCTAGCGGATGCTATTTTGCATTTACTATTACAATTGAAAGCATCACAACAACACCAACTGTAACTAGCCCAATAAATTATTGTATTGGCGATACTCCAGTTGCATTGACTGCTGTTCCTACAAAGCCAGAATATACATTGTACTATTATGAAACTTTGACCTCAACTGGTCAACAGTCGCTAACTCCTTCTACAGCTGTAGCTGGGCAATATACTTACTATGTTGCTGAAGGAAAAACGAATGCTTGTATTGGTCCAAAAAAAGAAATAATCGTTAATGTAAATGAAAAACCAACAGTTACAATAACTAATCCGCTTCCAATTTGTTCACCAGCAACTTCGGTAGATTTAACTACTGCAAGTATTACTACTGGAAGCTCATCAGGATTAACATATACTTATTGGACAGACGCAACAGCAACAACTCCGTATTCTAACTTTGCTGCAGCAGTTCCTGGAACTTATTACATCAAAGGAACAAATGCTTCGAATTGTTTTGATATAAAACCAGTTGTAGTGACGAAAAGTACCGTTACAGTAACTGAATTAATTGCTTCGCATGTTGATGTAAAATGCTTCAACCAAGCTACAGGTTCTATTACCGTAGAAAATGCTTCTGGCGGAGTGGCTCCTTATACATATTCATGGAAAAAGAATGGCGCTGCTTATGCAGGAACTTCTCAAACTTTAACTAATTTGGAAGCTGGAAGTTATGAAGTTACAGCAATGGATAGCAATGGTTGTCAAGGAACTTTAGTTATTACAATTTCGCAACCTACAGGGGCTTTAGCTTTAGCTGCATCTTCTAAAACAGATGTTTCATGCTTTGGAAAAAGTACTGGAACTTTGACAGCAGGTACTGTGACAAATGCTATAGGAACTGTAAAATATTCTTGGAAAGACAATACAAATGCAGAAATCTCAACTTCTGCAAATGTTACTGATATGCCAGCGGGAACTTATACTTTGACTGTAACAGATGACTGTTCTTCTGCATCTAATTCTGTTACAATTGGACAGCCTGCAGCAATTTTAAGCGCAATAAAATCTCAAACTAATGTTTCTTGTGGAAATGGAAATAACGGTTCTGCTACAGTTACTGTCTCTGGAGGAACTCCAGCCTATACTTATGTATGGAATACTATTCCGGCTCAAACAACTGCAACTGCAACTAATCTTACTGCCGGAAATTATAGTGTAAAAATTACAGATGCAAATGGTTGTGAAATTAATGAGTCTTTTACAATTTTAGATGGAGATTCTATCAAACCAATTATAAATCCGTTACCTCAAACTACGACAATTAATTGTCCTGCTGAACCTGTTTTTGCACAAGCAACTGCAACAGATGATAGTGGAACTGTAACATCATTAACTTATGTAGACGATACGGTTTCTGGAAATTGTGCAGGATCTTATACCAAAACTAGAACATGGACAGCTCAGGATGCTTGCGGAAACGTTTCTCTTCCTGTTACTCAAACTATTATTGTTCAAGATATAACAGCGCCAACTTGGACAACTTTAGCAGGATCTTTAGACAAAACTGTAGAATGCAATGATGCAGCTGCTTTAGCAAATGCTCAGGCTTTATTCCCTACAGCGACAGATTCTTGCGATGCTGATGTTACTAATATTGTAAAAGTTAGCGGACAGTTTACTGCTTCTGCCGGATGCACAAACGCAGGAACTTATACGAACACTTGGACGGTTAAAGATGATTGCGGAAATACTTCTGATACTTTCACACAAATAATAACTATTCAAGATACAACAGCGCCAATTTGGACAACTTTAGCAGGATCTTTAGACAAAACTGTAGAATGCAATGATGCAGCTGCTTTAGCAAATGCTCAGGCTTTATTACCCACAGCAACAGATTCTTGCGATGCCGATGTAACTAACATTGTAAAAGTAAGCGGACAGTTTACTGCTTCGGCTGGATGCGGAAATGCAGGAACTTATACGAACACTTGGACAGTTAAAGACGATTGCGGAAATGCTTCTGATACTTTCACACAAATAATCACTATTCAAGATACAACAGCGCCAATTTGGACAACTTTAGCAGGATCTTTAGACAAAACTGTAGAATGCAGTGATGCAGCTGCTCTAGCAAATGCTCAGGCTTTATTTCCAGCGGCTTCAGATTCTTGTGATGCCGATGTAAATAATATTGTAAAAGTTAGCGGACAGTTTACGGCTTCGGCTGGATGCGGAAATGCAGGAACTTATACGAACACTTGGACCGTTAAAGACGATTGCGGAAATGCTTCTGATACTTTCACACAAATAATCACTATTCAAGATACAACAGCACCAACTTGGACAACTTTAGCAGGATCTTTAGACAAAACTGTAGAATGCAGTGATGCAGCTGCTTTAGCAAATGCTCAGGCTTTATTTCCAACTGCTTCAGATTCTTGTGATGCTGATGTAACCAATATTGTAAAAGTAAGCGGACAGTTTACTGCTTCTGCCGGATGCGGAAATGCAGGTACTTACACCAACACTTGGACTGTTAAAGACGATTGCGGAAATGTTTCTAACACATTCACACAAGTAATTACTATTCAAGATACAACTGCACCATTATTTACTGGAAATCTTCCACAGAACGTTACCGTTTCATGTGATGCTATTCCTGAAGTAGCAGAAATGACTGCTTCTGATAATTGCAATGGGAATTTGCCAATTGTATTTTCTGAAACAAAATCAGATATTCAAAATGGATGCGCTTCGAATTATACCTTAACACGTACTTGGAAAACTAGTGATTGTGGAGGAAATGTAGTTTCTTATACTCAAATTATTACAGTTAGAGATACTAAAGCTCCAACAGGAACAGCTCCTGCCAACGTAACCAATTTAGCTAGCGTAGATTTGATTCCTGTTGGAAGTCCAGCAGATATTAAAGATGCAGCAGATAATTGCAGTCCAACCGTTAATATTACTGTTACTGACACTAACAACGGATGCGATGGAAATGTTTACATTCTAACCAGAACATACACTTTAACTGATTGTGCAGGAAATAAAAGAGAACTAGTTCAGACTTTTACTGTAAACTGTAAACCTAAAAAAGTCATTATAGCTAATGATGATGCAGCTGGTCCAATTGCTGGGGTAAATCATACCACAACAAATGTTTTAAATGTATTTTCAAATGATACTCTTGATGGCGTTATCGTTACTCCATCGGATGTTATTTTAACAACAATAACACCAAATGCCTTTTTACAGCTAAATCCAAATGGTTCTATAGATGTGTTACCAAATGCACCTGTTGGCACATTAACTTTAGTTTATCAAATTTGCGAAGCAAACCAAACAGACAATTGCGACACTGCTACAGTTACAATTACAATTGAAGCTCCAAAAATTACAGTTTCTGCAACTCCAATCTGTGTCAACGATGTTCCATATATTGATTATGTAGTAACTGCTGTAAACTTTACTCCAGTAAATGGCGTAACCATAGCATGGGCTGATAGTAATAACAACATTATCTCAACAATGAATAATCTGCCATTAAGCGGACGTGTTTTATGGCCAGGTGCAGTAGTAGATGGAAATGGAAAAGGCATTGATTGGCCAGGATGGATTTTTGAAAATAACAAATGGGTTCAAGGTGCAGATGGATTTGAAAAATTACGTCCGACAGCTATTTTAACGCTGACTTTAAATCCAAGCGAAACAATCACAGTAAATTATCCTCCATCTGATCCTTATTGTACAGCTCGTCCAACATTTGCCATTATTGCAAATAATGATACAGCTGGACCTATAAACGGAGCCACTGGAGCAAATAATATCATAAATGTACTTACTAATGATACCTTAAATGGTTCAGCAGTAAACTTAAATGACATCACTTTAACAACAACTATTCCTGATCCAAAAGGAGCTTTGACATTAAATTCAGATGGTTCTGTAAATGTTGCTCCAAATACACCTGCAGGAACGTATACATTAACATACCAAATTTGTGAAAAAGCCGATTTTGGAAATTGTGCCACTGCTGTTGTAACTGTAACGGTTACAACTCCATCCGCGCCACCAACTCCAGTTGTTGCGAATGATGACACATACAGCAATATCGGATGCAACACTTTTGGATTAGTTGGCAATGTATTAAGCAATGATGTAAAAGGAACAACACCAGTCACTTTAGAATTAGTAAACTTTACGCTTCTTAATGATAATAATAGCAAAACTGATCCAAATATTACAATTAGTAATACTGGAAATGTAACAGTTTCTAGCTTAACACCAGCAGGAACTTATACTTACAGCTATAGAATCTGCGACAAATTAAGTAGTGAAAACTGCGATACAGCTATTGTTACTATTACAGTAGTGCCAAATGGTACAACCCAATTTAGCAGTACAGCTTGTACAGACGATTCATCTCTTATTAACTTAACCAGTTTATTACCAGAAGGAAGTCCAACTACAGGAACTTGGATCGATAGAAGCAATACAAATTCGCTTCAAGGAAATATTTTTAATCCGTTTGGATTGGCTCTAGGAAACTATGTTTTAGAGTATCAAATCGCTGGTGAAAAATGTCCACGAAACATCATCCTAAATATGGAAGTAAATGATGATTGTAAGGTTTTAGCTTGCGAAGAAGTTTTCCCTCACAATGCTTTCTCTCCTAATGGTGATAATTTTAATGATACTTTCAAAATTGACAATATTGATAATTTGACTTGCTATCCAGAAAATACAGTTGAAATATATAATCGTTGGGGAATTTTGGTTTTCGAAACTAAAAACTATAACAACACAACCAATGCATTTGATGGAATTTCAAGAGGACGAACAACTGTAAAACAATCTGACGGTTTACCTACAGGAACTTATTTTTACATCATACATTATAAGTCTCTAGATGGCAATAACAACCTTCAGGATAACAAATTAAGCGGTTATTTATACCTATCAAAATAGCAACCAACCAAAACAAACGTAAAACCCTATTTTTCAAGATATTATAAATTTTATGTAAAAAAAATATGTAATTTCACATAAAATAACTATCTGATTTTCAATATATTAAAAAATCAGTAGTAATAATAAAAATAATCCATTTTTACTATGAGAACAAAATTATTTTTTTTCGTCATTCTGTTAGTTACATATAGCGGTTATGCTCAGCAAGATGCGCAATTTACCCAATATATGTACAATACAATTAACATAAATCCTGCTTATGCTGGTTCTCGTGGTGCATTAAGCGTTTTTGCATTACACCGTGATCAATGGGTAGGATTAGATGGAGCTCCTAAAACCAATACCATTTCTGTTAATACTCCAATAAACAACAGCAATGTTGGACTTGGTGTATCTTTAGTCAATGATAAAATTGGACCCACGACTGAAAATCAATTCTCTGTAGACCTTTCTTATACCGTTCCAACTTCAGACACTTGGAAACTCTCATTTGGTATAAAAGGTACAGCCGATATTTTTAATCTTGATGTAACTAAATTAAGTCCCGAAACTGCGGGCGATCCACAATTTCAAAATTTAAATAATGATTTTTCTCCAAATGTTGGTGCGGGTATTTACTGGCATTCGAGTAAAGCTTACATAGGGTTGTCTGTTCCAAACTTCATTCAGACAAACCGTTATGATGACAATGATGTCGCGATTTACAAAGATCAAATCAATTACTACTTAATGGGAGGTTATGTTTTTGATTTATCTCAAGAAATAAAGTTCAAGCCAGCAGTTCTAACTAAACTGGTTGAAGGAGCTCCTCTTCAGCTTGATGTATCAGCAAACTTTTTATTCTTTGAAAAACTAACTCTTGGAGCAGCTTACAGATGGGATGCAGCAGTAAGTGCAATGGCAGGATTTCAACTTACTGAAGGTTTATATATCGGATACGGATATGATAACGAAACAACTAGATTAAGAAATTACAATTCTGGTTCGCATGAAATCTTTCTACGTTTCGAACTTTTCAAATACAATAGTAAAATGACAACCCCTCGTTTCTTCTAAAAATTTCGCACCATGAAAAACTATACACTACTTCTCTTAACCATAATCAGTGCTTTTTCATTTGACAGTTATGCGCAAAAAGCGAAAATAGCTTCTGGAGATAAGAAATACGATAGCTATGCTTATGTCGACGCTATTAAAACGTATGAAAAAGTAGCCGCAAAAGGATACAAATCTGATGATATGTTTAAAAAACTAGGGAACTCCTACTATTTTAATTCAGATTTTGCTAATGCAGCAAAATGGTATGGCGAATTATTTGCAATGAATTCCACTGTAGAACCTGAATATTATTATCGTTATGCTCAATCTTTAAAATCTATTGGCGAAAATAACAAAGCCAATTCTCTTTTAGATCAGTTTTATGCAAAATCAAAAAATGATGTACGAGGTAAACTTTATAAAGATGATGTAAACTATTTGGATCAAATTAAAGCCAATTCAGGAAGATATAAAATCGAAGATGCTGGCATAAATAGTAAATATTCAGATTATGGATCTTTTGTTTATAATAATAAAATTTACTTTGCTTCTGCAAGAGATACCGGAAACTTTACTAAACGCAAACACCAATGGACTGGCGAATATTTTACCAATATTTATAATGCCGATATTGATCCTCAAAATGGAAATGCAGGTAAAGTTAAAAAGTTTAAATCGCCTATAAACACCAAATTTCATGAGGCATCTCCTGTTTTTACACAAGATGGCAAAACAGTATATTTTACAAGAAACAACTATATTAACGGTAAAAAAGGAAAAGACGAAAACAGAATTACTCTAATCAAAATTTACAAAGCAACGCTTGGCGCAGATAATAAATGGGGTAATATAACTGAGCTGCCTTTTAACAGTGATAATTATAGTAACGGACATCCTGCATTAAGTCCTGATGAAAAAACATTATATTTTTCTTCAGATATGCCTGGCTCTTTTGGTCAATCTGATTTATATAAAGTGAGTATAAATCCAAACGGCGGATTCGGAACTCCTGAAAATCTTGGAAAAGATATTAATACCGAAGGAAAAGAAACGTATCCTTTTGTGACTAAAGAAAATGAAATTTATTTTTCTTCAGATGGATATCCTGGACTTGGTGGTTTAGATGTTTTTGTGGCTAATATTGATTCTGATGGAAAAATCAGCAACATTCAAAATGTTGGAGCCGATGTAAACTCTCCTAAAGACGATTTTGCATACATTATTGATCCTGCTTCAAGAAGAGGTTATTTTACTTCTAATAAAGACGGCGGACAAGGTTCTGATGATATTTATAAATTCTTAGAAACAAGAAAACTAAAATGCGAACAACAGCTTGAAGGTATAATTACTGATGCCGAAAGCGGAACAATTTTGCCAGGAACAAAAGTGACACTATTCGACGATCAGATGAACGTAAAAAATACAATTGTTTCAGATAGCTATGGAAAATATACCTTCCCTGTAGAATGTGGAAAAATCTATTTTGTAAGAGCTGAAAAACCAGAATATAACACCAAAGAAGTAAGTGTAACCATTTCGAAAACTACTGGCACAACAAGCCTTCCTATTGCATTAGAAAAATCAAGCTGTAAAGTTACTGTTGGCGATGATCTAGGTGTATGCTTTGGAATTAAAATGATATACTTTGATCTTGACAAATCAAATATTAGAACAGAAGCCGCTTTAGATTTAGAAAAAATCTTAGTAGTCTTAAACGAAAATCCAACAATGAAATTAGACATTCGTTCACATACCGATAGTAGAGCAACGCATCAATACAATGCTGCATTGTCAGACAGAAGAGCAAAATCTACAATCAAATGGCTAATTAAAAACGGAATAGCACCGAACCGATTAACTGGAAAAGGTTACGGTGAAACACAACTTGTAAATAAATGTTCCGATGGTGTTAAATGTACCGAAGAAGAACATCAAGCAAATAGACGAAGCGAGTTTATTATAACTGCTTTGTAATTTAATTACTAACATAACCAACTTTAAAAGGCTGTCTTTCTAGACAGCTTTTTTTTATAAAAAAAATCGTTGTAACTCTGCGAATTACAACGATCTCTAAAAAACCAACCAGTTCAAGTTTTTTTTTACAACTTAGCAAAAATGTTAGTGTAATATTTTTTTCCTGTTACAGTGTCTGTTGTTACAGATATACCGAAATGTGTATAATCACCTTCGATATTTGCTTTGTGGCCTGGACTCTCCAGCCAGGCTCTCAAAGCAGCTTCAGGAGTTTTATAGTTGTAGGCAACGTTTTCACCAACTTTTTTGGCTCCTAAAACACTAGTAATATTTTGAGATCTTTCGACAAAATCATTGTGATTTACGACATTGTTTTCAATCATATAAACATTATGTTCTTCACATTTAGAAGATATATGATTTACTCTTTCTAAAGCATTTAGACCTACGCTAACACGATATTCGTTTATAAGCTTCAGCGCTAAAAGTTCTGAGTCGTTGTATGAGTAATTGGTAACGAGCGTCTCGATTGGAGTATTATCCACGCTTCCTTCGGCGGTGTCTGCAGTACATGAGTTCATTGCGATAAGAATCGCAATGAACAACATGATGCGCTTAATCTTTTTCATAATCAATAGCATATTAGCAGTTTAAAGTAAATGTGGGGCAAATCCTTTAAATTTATTTTTGAATAAATATCGTCTGATTTCTTTACCAAACGTATTTAATTTATCGCTAAACTACAAAATTAATCGATGAAATACACCTCTTTTTTTTAAAGAAATATAAATTTCTTACAAATCAAGAAGAAAGCCTCTCGATTGTCCATGAAAAATCAGATTGGCTTGTATAACGAATTCTATCGTGGAGCCTATTTGCTCTTCCTTGCCAGAATTCTACCTGTAACGGTGTGACAATATATCCTCCCCAATTTTCAGGTCTTGGAATAGGTTTTCCTTCAAATTCGGCTTCGATTTTCTTTAAATTTTCTTCTAAAAAAGTTCTTGATGGAATTACTTCACTTTGGTTTGAAACGATTGCACCAAGCTTGCTTCCATCGGGACGTGAATCAAAATAATTATCAGAAATAATTTCTGAGGTTTTTTGAGCAATTCCTTTAATAATAACCTGACGTTCCATTTCCTGCCAGAAAAAAGACAAACAAACATTTGGGTTGGCTTCAATAGCTTTTCCTTTTTCAGAGCTATAATTGGTATAAAATATAAATCCTTCTTCTGAGAATTTCTTCAACAGCACAACACGAGACTTCGGAAAACCGTCTAAGCCTACTGTAGAGACCGTCATAGCATTGACTTCTCCGCTTCCACCAAAATCTTCTACTTCGTGAAACCATCTATTAAAAAGGTTTATTGGGTCTTCCGGAATGTTAGTTTCCAATAATTCGCTTTTCTCGTATGATCTTCTATAATTACTTAAATCGCTCATAGTTTTTGTTTTTTTTTTCAGGTTTAAAGTTTGAAGTCTCAAGTTTCAAGTTTCAAGTTTCAAGTTTCAGGTTTCAGGTTTCAGGTTTCAGGTTATCCAAAAACTCAGAATCTCAGAATCTCAGAATCTTAGAATCTCAGAATCTTAGAATCTCAGAATCTCAGAATCTCAGAATCTCAGAATCTCAGAATCTTAGAATCTTAGAATCTTTAAAATTCAAAACTCAATCCATCATCTGCTAAAAGTACATTAGGAAAAATTTCTTCGGCTTCTTTCTTAAATGGTTCCAATCCATCATATCTTGTTGAATAATGACCTAAAATTAATTGTTTTACATTAGCTTTTAAAGCAATCGTTGCGGCTTCTTTAGCTGTCGAATGTAACGTTTTTTCTGCCAATCTAGCTTCCGATTCTAAAAACGTAGATTCATGATACAAAATATCAGTATTTTCAATGATTGGAATTATATCTTCATTATAAACGGTGTCCGAACAAAAAGCATAACTTTTTGATGGCGGAGGATCAAACGTCAATTTTTCGTTTTTAACCACAGTCCCGTCATCCAATGTTATATCGCCGCCGTTTTTTATTTTCTGATAATACGCAACATGAATATCGTATTGCTGAACTGCTTCAACATTCAGTTTTCTTTCATCTGGCTTTTCCTGAAAATGATACCCATTCGTGTAAACTCTATGTTTTAACGGAATGGTTTTTACAATAACCTTTTTATCTTCAAAAATAACTTCGCTTTCTTTCGATTCTAATTCATGAAAAAACAAAGAATAAGTCGTCCAAGATTCGGTTAATTTCAATTGAAGGAGAATCAATTCCTTAATTCCCTTCGGACCATAAATATGTAAATCTGTAGTTCTTCCCAAAAGAGAAAAAGTAGAAATAGTTCCAATTAATCCATAAAGGTGATCTCCGTGAAGATGTGAGATAAAAATGTGATTAATCTTCGAGAATTTAATTTTATTCTTTCGAAGCTGAACCTGAGTTCCTTCACCACAGTCAATTAAAAACAATCTATTTTTAATCTCTAAAACCTGCGCAGTCGGATTAGTAAGTGTTCTAGGAGTTGCGGCATAACAGCCAAGTATGGTAAGCTTCATTTTAGATTGTTGATTTTAGATTTTAGATTGATTGTTTAATTTTAGATTTCAACATTCAAAATCTAAAATCTGAACTCTAAAATCTACAATTAAAACCCGAGGTCTCTTTCGATTTCTTCCATTTCGATAATGTCGTGCGCTTCTAAAAGAGACGGAACAACAGTTAATTTATCAGAAATAGCATTAAAATCAAGATCGGTTGCGACGATTACAAACGATTTTTTTGCTTTTTTATGAAGCTTTGAAAGCGGTAAAAAAGCCTTCAAATCTTTTTCCGAGATAGAATCAGCAGATAAATCGATGATTATATTTTGTTTTTCAAAAGTTTTAAACTGTTGCGTTACTTTTTCCAAGAAAGCATTTACATCTCCTTGAGTATCTTTAATCGTAACGGTATGTCCTTTTTGATCTACTTTCATTTTATAATTTTATGGGGCTTATAATTTATGATGCTAATTTACTAAGTTTTTTTGTTGTTTCAGGTTTAAAGTTTCACGTTTGTCAGGCTGAGCGAAGTCGAAGTCCACGTTCGCAAAGCACATTTAGCACTAAAAAGCACTTCGACTTCGCTCAGTGTGACACCCATTTCAAAACTGAAAACTGCGACTGCGGCCGAAAACTAAAACCTACTGAATCTTAGACGCTAATAAATAAATAACAGCCATTCTAATCGCAACACCATTTTCTACCTGATTCAAAATCACTGAATGGTCAGAGTCTGCCACTTCAGAAGTAATTTCTACTCCTCTATTGATTGGCCCTGGGTGCATGATTACAATTTCTTTTCCTAGCGAATCCAAAAGCGGTTTATCAACTCCGTATTGCTGTGCGTACTCACGTGTTGATGGGAAGAAATTCACATCCATACGTTCGTTTTGTACGCGAAGCATATTCGCAACATCACACCATTCTAAAGCTTTACGTAAATTCGGTTCAACCGTAACACCAAGCGATTCAATATATCTTGGAATCAAAGTTTTTGGCCCGCAAACTTTTACTTCAGCACCTTGCATCTGCAAAGCATATATGTTGGACAAGGCAACTCTCGAATGCAGAATGTCACCTACAATAACTACTTTTTTTCCGGCAACATCGCCCAATTTTTCTCTGATAGAATAACTATCCAATAAAGCCTGAGTCGGATGTTCGTGCGCGCCGTCTCCTGCGTTTACAATGCTTGCTTTGACATTTTTAGATAAAAAATAAGCCGCTCCAGGATTAGAGTGGCGCATTACAACCATATCCACTTTCATTGAAAGGATATTGTTTACAGTATCAATCAGAGTTTCTCCTTTTTTAACCGATGACTGAGCAGCAGAAAAACTAATTACATCAGCAGATAAACGTTTCTGCGCTAATTCAAACGAAAGTTTGGTTCTGGTACTGTTTTCGAAGAAAATATTGGCAATGGTAATATCTCGTAATGAAGGAACTTTTTTAATTGGTCTATTAATGACTTCTTTAAAATGATCTGCCGTTTCAAAAATCAGGTTAATATCATTCTCGTTGATATATTTGATTCCTAATAAATGATTTACGCTTAATTCTTTCATTTTTATTGTTTATTTGTTTAATCGTTGAATTGTTTAATCGTTTTTTAAAATCGCTTAATCGGTGTTATTACCGATTAAACAATTAACCGGTTAACCGATTAAACTTAATTCGTCACTAAGTGAACAACATCTTCACCATCATTCTCTTTCCAGCTTACAATTACTTTTTCGCCATTGATAGCATCGACCTGACGGCCTCTGTAATCGGGCTGAATTGGTAAATGACGGCTGAAACGTCTGTCTATTAAAACCAATAATTCAATTTCTGAAGGTCTTCCAAAAGATTGAATGGCAGTTAGTGCCGAACGAATGCTTCTTCCGGTAAACAAAACATCATCGATAAAAATGACTTTTTTGTCTTCTACTATAAAATTGATTTGGGTTTTATTGGCTTCAAGCGGTTTATCAGTACGACGGAAATCATCTCTAAAAAAAGTGATGTCCAAATATCCTAAAGTGATTTCAGGAACCTTGTATTCGTTTTCTAATAATTGTTTTAAACGTTCAGCTAAAAAAACACCTCTCGGCTGAATTCCAACCAAAATTGTATTAGAGAAATCAAGATGTTTTTCGATTAACTGACAAGCCAAACGATGGAGTATGATAGTAACTTCTTTCGAATTAAGTAATACTTTTTGGCTCATAAGCAATTGTAATGTTTGGTTGCGCAAATATACGGAATCTGATTTTATTTGTTGGGGTGTTGGGTGGGGAAATATTTTTAAGTAGCCATATTAATTGAAATTTAATTTATTAAGAATATTAATCATTATTTACATTAAAAATATAAATTAGCATTTCAGTAATAAGACATAACTATACTACATTTTATTCTATGGAAGTAATAAATTCCTTCTTCAGTAATATTAAAGACAAACTAACAAATCCTTTTTTTGGAACTTTAATAATCGTTTTATTAATACATCATTGGCAATTATGGTATGCTGTCTTCAATTTTGATAATGACTGCACATTAAATGATAAAATAGTTTTTATACGAAATTATGCAACAGTGAATTTAACATTTTGGAAAATTTTATCGGATGTATTGCATGCAATATTACTTATGTTGTTAGGTTACTTAATAATTATAGCAACCAGAAGTTTAGTTTTGTATATTGAGTTTGGACTAATGCCATCTATTACTGGTCGAATTGTAAACAAAGATGTTGTGAGAAGAAGTGAATATGATGATGTAGTTAAAGAGCGTGAACAATATTTCGACCAATATGAAGAACAAAGAAAAAATGTAAGACTTTTTTCCAAAACAATAGATGAACAAACTGAACAAATAAAATTAAAAGATAACGATTTACTAAAACAAAGCGAAATTATCAGCAATTCAATAAAAGATCTAGATTATACCAAGAAAAAATTAACAACAGAACAAGATGACAAAATAAAGCTATCGGATCAAATAAAACACTTAAATAATTCTTTAGATCAGCTACAGAAAGATTATGATGTAAAAACAAAACAAGTTCAAATTTTTGATGATTTTTTTGACGGAGAAAATACTTCTTTTTATTACTCCCCTGAAAAATTTCCTCCAACAATTATTAATAAAGTTCGAGAACTTAAAAGTGAAGGTAAATGGCTAACTTTTTTATCACTAGTTCGCTTTTTTCATAATGGCGGATCAATAGGAGGTGAAGCTTTATCTGAAATGATTGATAAAGGAATAGCATTTGAAAGAGGTAGTCGTCAAGATCTGACTCCTCTTGGAGAAATAATCTGGAGATATCATGATATTTTTGAAGAATATAACTAAATGGATTTATTAAAATAATTACTTACAATACAACACAAAATGAAAAAACCACTAAATACAGTATTTTTAACTTATGCATCTGATATACTGGCAAATTCAGAATATGGTTTGACAGGAACAGAACTAGGTAAATTTTTTTCGGCTAAAAGTATTGATCATAATGTCGAAATTCCTTTTCACAAACCTCCATTTATAGGAGTTCCAAACAAAAGAAGTGCATTTTTTGAAAATTTAATTAAATTCAATGATGAACAACGATTTGAAATCATAACCGAATTACTTGACCATGAAAGACTTGCACAAGAAATAAACGTAAAAGAATTAAAAAACAAACTTTACACAAATTATCCAGAAAACATTCCTGAGAAAAAAAATATTCTTAAGTCTGACCTAATTGTAGAAACACAACATTGGTTAAGTAAATATGAAAAAGCATTCAATCTTTACAATTCTTCATTAGAAAAACTTAATTCCAAAAAATATCAAAGAAATTTAATTGACGACATGCGATTATCATTGGAAGTATTACTAAAAGAAATTTTGCAAAACAATGCATCACTTGAAAATCAACTTGGAAATGTCGGAAATTACCAAGAAACGAAAGGGTTAAGCAAAGAATCTACCAATATGTTCCGAACTCTTTTAGATTATTATACCAAATATCAGAACAGATACATTAAACATGATGATAATGTGAATGAAAAAGAAATTGAATTCATTATAGACTTAACATCAACTTTTATGAAATTCATAATCAAAGAATAAGTTATTTAGATTGAAACTTTAACTCCAAATCCTAAAACATTTCCCTAAAAATTCTATAACACATTTCTCTGATTTTCAAGTAACTTTAATTCGAATTTAAAAACTCAAAATTATGAGAAAAATAATTGTCATAACCATGATTACCATCGATGGTGTAATGCAAGCGCCTGGTGGTCCTGAGGAAGATACTTCTGGTGGTTTTAAATATGGAGGTTGGGTAGCGCCTTTTGGAGATGAAGAATATGGCAATGTGATGCAGGAGCAAATGAAGCCCGCGGATATTCTTTTAGGCAGAAAAACATTTGATATTTTTGAAGATTATTGGCCAAAACATTCAGACGGATGGCCAGGAATTAATGAAGTTACTAAATACGTTTTATCTTCTACCAGAAATAATTCTAACTGGGAAAACTCGGAATTTCTTTCCTCAATAGAGGATATTAAAAAACTTAAAAATTCAGAAGGCGGAGACATTAAGGTTTGGGGAAGCGCAACACTTGTTCAGCTTTTGCTTGAACATGATTTAGTTGATGAATTTGCTCTCATAATTTACCCGATTATTCTTGGCAAAGGAAAAAAACTATTTAAGGACAATGCAACTCCGTCAGGCTTTACCTTAACAGAAAGTACAGTTACACCAAATGGGGTAATTGCTGTGAGCTACAAAAAAGCGGGAGAAGTTAAAACGGGAACAATTGGAGAATAAAAGTAAATGTAATAATTGAGTTGAAATCAAAATCCTAAAACATTTCTCCAAAATTCTATAACACATTTTCCTGATTCGTGAAGTAATTTTAAGTATCAATTTAAAATATCAACATCATGCAAAATAAAATACTTAGATTGTTAATGGTATTCGTAATACTGTTTTCATTTACAAGCTGTGAACTAGTAGGAGACATTTTTAAAGCCGGAATGGGATTCGGGATCTTTATCGTAATTTTTATTATTGCGATTATTATATGGATTTTCGCCAAAATGTTCGGAAGCAAATAGTCATCAATAAACAATAAAAAAATCCCAAATTCCAATTTAAACTTGGAGTTTGGGATTTTTTATGGGTGAAAAACTTTGTCAAAGTTTAAAACTTTGACAAAGTTGTAAAGTCAAAATTTGGAATTTGGAATTTTTAAAATTGGAATTTAAAAATTTAAAGATTGTACATCTTCTTTCTTTGTTCCTGAATTTTTTCATCATCAAGATATTCATCAAATGTCATGTAACGATCGATCACTCCGTTTGGTGTTAATTCTACGATTCTGTTACCAACAGTTTGTGCGAACTCGTGGTCATGCGTTGTGAAGATTACAGAACCTTTAAAGTTTTTCAATGAGTTGTTGAAAGCTGTAATAGACTCCAAATCTAAGTGGTTTGTTGGTTCATCAAGCATTAAAACGTTTGCACGCTCCATCATCATTCTAGACAACATACAACGTACTTTTTCTCCTCCAGATAAAACTCTTGAAGTTTTTAAAGCTTCTTCTCCAGAGAAAATCATTTTTCCTAAGAAACCTCTAATAAATACCTCATCACGCTCTTCTTCTGTTTTTGCGTACTGACGTAACCAGTCAACCAAAGTCAAATCGTTTTCGAAATATTTATGGTTTTCAGCTGGTAAATACGCTTGGTTGGTTGTAATTCCCCAATCGTAAGTTCCAGAATCTGCTTTTTGTTCTCCGTTTAAGATTTCGTAGAAAGCTGTTGTAGCACGTGAATCTTTAGAGAAAAGAACGATTTTATCGCCTTTTGCCATATTCAAATCAACATCTTTAAATAAAACTTCTCCGTCTACAGAAGCAGATAAGTTTTCTACATTCAAAATCTGATCTCCAGCTTCACGATCCTGATCGAAAATAATCGCAGGATAACGACGGCTAGATGGTTTGATTTCGGCAATGTTCAATTTCGAAATCATTTTTTTACGAGAAGTCGCTTGTTTAGATTTCGCCACGTTTGCACTAAAACGACGAATAAATTCTTCCAATTCTTGTTTCTTCTCTTCTGCTTTTTTGTTTTGCTGTGCACGTTGTTTTGCCGCTAATTGGCTAGACTCGTACCAGAATGTATAGTTTCCTGAATAGTGATTGATTTTTCCGAAATCAATATCAGAAATATGTGTACAAACCGCATCTAAAAAGTGACGGTCGTGAGATACAACGATTACAGTGTTTTCGTAGTTTGCTAAGAAGTTTTCTAACCAAGCGATTGTTTCGAAATCCAAATCGTTGGTAGGCTCATCCATAATCAGCAAATCAGGATTTCCGAAAAGTGCCTGCGCCAAAAGCACACGTACTTTCATTTTTCCTTCCATATCACTCATTAAAGTATAATGATCTGCTTCTGTAATTCCTAAGTTAGATAACATGGCTGCTGCATCAGAATCAGCATTCCATCCGTTCATTTCTTCAAACTGAACTTGCAGCTCTCCTATTCGGTCTGCATTGGCATCATTATAATCCAAATAAAGCTCATCCATTTCTTTTTTAACAGCGTACAAAACTTTATTCCCCATTAAAACGGTTTCCAAAACGGTATGTTCGTCGAACATGTTGTGGTTCTGGTTTAAAACCGACATACGTTTTCCTGGCTCTAAATGAATGTGACCAGAAGTTGGATCAATATCGCCCGAAATTACTTTTAAGAAAGTAGATTTTCCTGCACCATTAGCTCCAATTACGCCGTAAATGTTTCCGTGAGTAAACGTAGTATTTACTTCGTCGAATAAAATTCTTTTACCAAACTGAACTGATAAATTATTGACTGTTAACATGAATGTCTTTTTAATTAATTTGGTGCAAAAGTACGGAAAAAGGTTCAGAGTTGCAAAGGTACTGAGGGACTAAGTTTTTTTGATGCTGGTGGAGGTTTCTCGCAAAGTCGCGAAGTCGCAAAGTTTTGTTTTTTAAAGGTGATTACTGCGTAATTTTGTCATTTCGAGGAACGAGAAATCCTCGCAAGTAGCTCGACAAAGTTTAGATTATTGTTGCGGAGTTTCTTGCGAGGATTTCTCGTTCCTCGAAATGACAAACTGTATCCTAAAATAATTGGTTAAAAAACTTTGCGGCTTCGCGACTTTGCGAGATTAATTCAATTACAACTTACTTTCTTTCGCCAAAGCCACTTCTAAACTTTCGAAATTAGGAAGCACTTTAGCAATCATTCCTTCTTTGTTTAAAATGAAATGTGTTGGAAAAGAATTCAGTTGCAAAGATTCATTCATATATTCTTTCATATTTGGAATTACAGAATAAGAAAGTGGTTTTCTTGCTAGAAATGTTTTTAGTTGTTCTGGAGAATCTTCGGCTAAACTGATAAAGACAATATCTTTTCGGTCTTTATAATCTTCAACTAATTTATTGACTTGCGGAAATTCCCTGATACAGGGCGCACAATGAATGTACCAGCATTTTATTACAATGATTTTTCCTTTCATCGATTCGTTGGTCACTAGATTTCCGTCTAAATCTTTAAATGAAAATGGAGGAAAAGCCAATCCTTCCATCTTGTAATTTTTGTAAGCATCAAAACCAATTTGATTAATCGTCGCTTTTATACTGGTATCAGTTTTAGGCTGAATTTTGAATAATTTATAAATGTAAATACCTGTTTCCGATTTCAATCGAATTGGAATAAAATTTCCGTTGGCAAGCTGATCTAAAAAGATTTCTTTTGAAATTTCTTTTGAAGAAAAATCTAGTGCCGTAAAATCTCTAGAAAGCATTATATTTTTATTCTGATAAACAGACCATGATTCGTAAGTTTTCTGAATCTGAATCGGGTCTACTTCTGGATTTCCAAATTTATTCTGGGCTGAACTGATAGAAAAAATAAAAAGAAGCGTAATTAAACTGAAGAATTTCTGCATGGAATCTGAAACATTGTATTTGATTTCAAAAGTACTTAAAAGTTTTTATTCCTTTATGAATGAAATATCCATATAATATCTATTCGGATCTTTTGGATCAATCAAAACCATAATTTCATTTGTTACATTAAATTCTCTAGGCTCTAACCAAATATTTTCGCTTTTAAACAAATAAGTTTTCTTAGTTTCTGAATCGAACCATTTACTGTATATAAGATAGGGATGAGTACCATTTACAGTTACGTGCATATTAAGCTGTAATGAACTAAACCTTGTAGTAACAGGTCTGCCAAATTGTTTTAAAAATTTTATCATTTTTTGTTTATTATAATCAGACCTAAAAAATGAAAAACCTGTCAAAAAGAAAATACTTCCTATAATGCCTAAAATCGAAACTCCAAGATATAAAGTCATAAAACTATTGATCTTAGCTTTGTATGGATTTTCAGGATCATACAAAACTTCCACACTTTCTCCGTCGTTATAGCCTATTAGATTATTGCTGGTATCAAAAAAAAGTTTGAATGATTTTCCTTCTTTTGTTACAAAAGACACTTTAGTTCTATAATCCGAGCTAGGCAGCACTAAACCCTTTACAAGAACTGCCTTTTCTATAAAAGGCTTTTTTTCCTGATATATAATAAAGGCTTGTATAATAATCCCTAATCCAATTAGACAGAAAATATATTTCATGATAGAAATACTATTTTTCATTTTTCTTTATTTAAATTTTTAGTGCAAAATATTCCTTAAACAAATTAGGTGATTTTCTAATTTTTAAGTTTTGGCAAAAAAGAAATATCCATAACATAATCTTTTGGATTTTCTGGATCAATAAAAACTCTAATCGTATCTGTTTTTACAAAATCTGTAGGATCAAACCAAATACTGTCGCTTTTAAAAACATATAATTCATCTGTTTTTGGATCTTGCCATTGACTCAAGATTAGAAAAGGATTTCTACCGTTTACTGTCTGATTGGTATTTAACTGAACTTGCGTAAATTTTGCTGCAATAGGTTTTCCAGTTTCACGTAAATTTTGCGCTTTTTTATTTTTAAGATAACGCAATAAAACTCCCAAAGAGCCTATTAAAAAGAAAACAATTCCAATACCTCCTAAAATTAGAACTCCAAGCCATAAAGAAACAAAACCATTTATTTCGGCATCATTTGGATTGGCAGGATCATAAAAAATTTCGACATTTTCTCCTACGTCATAACTTGGCGGATTACTGCTCACTGAAGATGTATAAGTAATGGTTTGTCCAGATTTTGTTATAAAAGAAACAACAGGACTATAGGTAGTAGAATCTTTCGATCTTTTAGGAATCATTTCTATAACTGTTCCTTGTGTCGTTTCTGCTTTTTCTAGAAAAGCCTGTTTGTCTACGTAAAGGTAAATAGCTCCAGCCAAGAGGCCAGCGCCAATAAGAGAAAATACATAATTAAAAATGGAAAATGCTTTCATTATTTTGGGGTTGATTAGTTATTGTAAAAATAATCTTAAAACCTCTACATCCTAATTATTTGAAACTTTTTTAAATAAAAAAAAAAGCCTGACAACGAATTGTCAGGCTCTATAAATGCCTAGTCTAGATAAAAACCAAATAACAAATTATCTAAACTCGACACATTGTTTTGAAATAAAATTAGATTAAAAAATAAATAACCAAACTCAATTTTAACCCACCAAACATTTTATTTCACATAATTTTCAGGATTTTTGTTATTAACTCTTGAAAATATATTTTTTGCTCTTTTGAAGAACAGAAAAATCTCTTTTGTAAATATCTCTACCAGAAAAGTTTCTGGCAGAGATATAGAATTCAAATTAATAGAGGCAACATTTTACTAAACACTAATTCAAATTATATTACAATAATTTTTTCAAGCTTGTATAAACAGCTAATTCAACATCTGCGTGATCTTTTGTATTACAATCTTCTACTAGTTTTTTCAGATTATCAGCTTTCAAAGTCGATTTATTATCTAAAACCAATAATAATTCCTGCGATGCATCATTTAATCTTTTAGACAAAGGCAATAGCGGCTGCACCAAAGGAGCATTTGCACTTAATGATGTCAAATCTTTATGTACAGCAATCCACTTATTGAAAAATCCAGCCACTTTTGCTTTATTATCTGCCGATTTATTTGCTAAATATTGAGCAACCGCCGCATCAAATGCCAAAGCGTCTTTTGCATCCGGACCGCAAGCATCTGCAAAAAGTGTCAATGGAGAATACATTTGATATTCTGTTCCTCCTTTATTACGAGTATATCCTTTTAGCGGTTCGCTTACTTTTAAAAATTCTTCTAGTGGTCGAATGTCCTGATTATTGGCAATATTTCTTAAGATCACGTCTTTATTACGAAGATGAGTGATTCCTAGTTCTTCCAATCTAAAAGAAACCGTTTCCAAACGCTTACGCATGTTTTCAACGTCTACCACATCTTCTGCCGACCAAAGTCTTTCTGCAATTGCGGCTGTTCTTGGCCATAGTCTTGAATCTATCGTGGTTGGAGACACTAGTTCTGTCCACATTGTAGCTTCTCCGCCTAAAATTCTAGCTTTTTCTTCAGCAGTTAAATTGGCTCCTTTTGGCATTGGATCATTTAAATAATGACTCGCAACTGGGTACATCAAATCAATATAATAGCCATTTGATAAAACCGTTTTGTAGCCTTTTCTAACTGCATCTACTAAAGACTGTCCAGCTGTCATTCCTTCGTTTGGTCCTCTCCAAGAATGCACAATAGCTTCTTTAGAAAGATCTTTGGTTAAAATTTCTTCCCAACCCATCAATTGTTTTCCATGTTTCTTTAACATTGGAGCCAATTGCATCGTGAAATAAGTTTGTAATTCGTGATTGGTTTTTAAATTATGTTTCTTTTTAAATTCTTGAATTTTCGGGTTTGCATCCCAATCTTTTCCCTCATTTTCATCTCCTCCAATGTGGAAATAAGCTCCTGGGAATAAAGGACAAACCTCATCAAAAACTTCACTTAAAAGCTGATATGTTTTAGGATTTGAAGGATCTAATGTTGGAGTAAAAATTCCAGCATTTCTTTCAATTCCATAGGTAGCAATTGCTGTACCTTGGATATTTTTTTCGGATGTTCCTCCTGTCAGCGTAATTACTTTACTGCCAATTTCTGGATAGGCTGTTAAAATTGCAGATCCGTGACCTGGAACATCTATTTCTGGAACAATTAAAATACCGCGCTCATCAGCATATTTTACGATATTTTTAATTTCCTCTTGTGTGTAATACATTCCATCCGAAGCCAATTCTGTAAACTTTGGATGTTTTTTCATTTCAATTCTCCAACCTTGATCATCTACCAAGTGCCAATGGAAAACATTCATTTTCATGGCTGCCAATGCATCAATATTTCTTTTAATAACATCAATTGGCTGAAAATGTCTTGAAGCATCAATCATTAAGCCTCTCCATGTAAATCTTGGAAAATCTGAGATTTTCGAAACTGGAAAATAAAACGAATTTGAGTTGTTTTGAAGCAACTGTAATAAAGTCTCTAAACCATGCAAAGCTCCTAAATCACTCGATGCATTTAAAGTAATTTTGTTTGAAGTAATATCTAAATGATAACTTTCGTCTTCGTATAAACCAATTTTACCATTTTTTGTACAATTGATTTGCAATTCTGCATTCGGAACTTCATTTAATTTCGCAATAAACCCTTGTTCAAAAAATATACCTGCTCTACCATCTAAACGGCGCAAAAAGCGAGTTACTCCCCCAAAAATTCTTGGATTCGGATTTCCTGTAATATTCACTTTAAAGTTTTTGGTTAAAGCAAAATTACCTTCATTAACAACAACACTCTGAGGCCAAGGCATAAGATTTAGCTGCTCTTTCTGGACTTGAGCACCCGCAGTTATACCTGCAAATAATAGTACAAATAAATATTTCATTTTTCTTTTTTTTGGTTGGATAGTTTTTAATAAGTATCCTAAATTTATATAAAAAAAAGACAAAACTCAGAATGACTTCTGCATTACCTCACTTTTACAAGCAATCCTCTGAATTTTGTCATTTGATTCGCTCAAAATCGAATCTTAAAACTTTAATAATCAAAACGTTTGAAGGCTTCAATTGCTTCATATTCAGCCAAACCTAATTCATCATACAAAATAGCTGTATTCTTGTTTCTGTCTTCAGCCCTAACCCAGAATTCTCTAGAATCATTTCCTTGAAACATCACTCTATCCTTTTGAGATTGATGATGCAAAATAGCATGACGTTTTAATAAAACTTCTGATGGACTTAACGGAACTGCCATGTCAATTTCGTGAATATCCCATTCGTGCCAAGCTCCTCTATAAAGCCATAGCCAACAGTCTTTCATATAAGGTTCTGGCTTAAGTTCTTTTAAAGCCGCAAATATGGCATTCAGACAAACTTCATGCGTTCCATGCGGATCTGCGAGATCTCCAGCAGCAAAAACTTGATGTGGTTTTATTTTGGCAATAATATTTTTTACAATAGCAATATCTTCTGGCCCTAAAGGATTCTTTTTTACTTGTCCTGTTTCATAAAAAGGAAGATCTAAAAAGTGCGTGTTTTCATCTTTTAAGCCAATATATCTAGTTGCGCCGTAAGATTCTCTTCTTCTAATTAATCCTTTTAATTTTCGAACTTCTAAAGAATCGATTTGGTTTTCTGATTTGTTATTTAAAAAATTAATTACCGATTTGAAATTGATATCCGCTTTATCTTCTCCAACAAAATCACTTGCTACTTCTGCAAATTTTAGTGCTTCATCGTCTGAAACTGCAATGTTTCCAGAAGTTTGATAAACAACATGAACATCGTGACCTTGTTTGATTAACTTCGAAAATGTACCTCCCATAGAAATCACATCATCGTCTGGATGCGGACTAAAAAGAATTACTCTTTTTTTAGCTGGATTTGCTCTTTCTGGACGATGCGAATCATCTGTGTTTGGTTTTCCTCCTGGCCATCCGGTAATGGTATGTTGCAAGATATTGAACATATTGATATTCATATCATAAGCAGAACCTTCCTGTGCCAAAAGATCAGACATTCCGTTATTGTTATAATCACGGTCTGTTAATTTCAAAATAGACTGTTTTGTTTTTTGACACAACCAAACAATCGCTTTACTTTTCATTTCAGGTGTCCAAAGACATTCTCCAACTAACCATGGCGTTTTAAAACGGGTTAATTCGGTAGCCGCCGATTGGTCTAAAACAAAAGTTGCATTGGGATGATTTTGTAAAAAAGTAGCAGGAACTTCAGAACTAATATCACCTTGAATGGTTCTCTTGATAATATCAGCTTTGTTTTGCCCCCAAGCCATCAAAACAATACGTTTAGACCTCATAATGGTTGAAACTCCCATTGTGATGGCGCGTTTCGGCACATTATCTATACCATTAAAAGCAGATGATGCATCGACTCTCGTGATATGATCTAAGGTAATAATTCTAGTTCCAGAATTAATGTGCGAGCCAGGTTCGTTAAAACCAACATGCCCCGTACGTCCAATTCCTAACAACTGAAAATCAAGACCGCCTGCATTTTTAATATTCATTTCGTAATCAATACAATATTGATTGATTTCATCAATTGCTACAGTACCATCTGGAATATTAATATTTTCAGGTTTGATATCAATATGATTAAAAAGATGCTCATGCATGAAATAATGATAGCTCTGATTGTTTTCTTTTGTCATTGGATAATATTCATCCAAATTAAAAGTGACTACATTGCTAAAACTTAGGCCTTCTTCTTTGTGCATTCGAACCAATTCCTCATACACTTTTATTGGAGAAGAACCTGTTGCCAGACCTAAAACACAAGATTTATTTTTCTCTTGTTTAGATCTAATCAGCTGCGCAATTTCCTGAGCTACAATTACAGAAGCTTCTATAGAACTTTTGAAGATTTCGTTGTGGATTTTCTCAAATCGAGTTTCTTCAAATTTTCCCGCGCTTTTGTAACTGATATCAGGTTTTATTTCTAAAGCACTTTTCATTTCTTTTCTTTTTTTGTAGTAATTACCATTTTGGTTTTAAGAATGGTATAGACCGCTTTCGCCGTCTATACCATTACTACTAACCAAACTCAATATTATTGTTTTCTTAGAAGTTTGCTTTATTAACATCCCACCAAAGTCTTGTCGCTCCGTTATCAGCTCCACCAAGAGCTGTTACACCAGATGCAACACCTTCTGGGTTACTTGCTGCTTCAGACTGAGCAAAAGGAAGTCTTCTAACACCAAGTTCTGTACTAATTACACCACCACTTTTGTTATTTGCAATTCTGAATAATTTTGGATAACCTGTTCTTCTAAATTCAGACCAAGCCTCTTGACCATCAGGATAAGTAGCAATCCATTTTTGAGTGATAATTTTTTCAAGATTTTCTTCGTTTGTAACACCCCATGCAACTGTAACTTTAGAAACAGCAGGAGTATTATTTGCAGGAAACAATGGATCTACATAATTAAGCGGTAATTTTGTATTGTCTGCTGCGTAAGCTGCTGCACCTTCTACTCCATTTTGCTCAAAAGAAGCTTTAATACCTGCTTCGTATAATTCTTTACCAGTTCCTCCCATGTTCCAGCCTCTTAAAGCACCTTCTGCTCTAAGGAAGTAAACCTCAGCTGTAGACATCCAAGTAACTTCGCCTGTTTTTGTTCTAGGTCCAGTTTGAGAAAATTTAGCATAAGTTGTTCCAGAAGGGTAAGTAACACCGTTTCTAACAGAAGCATATTCTCCTGGTTTAATTTCTGATGTATTCCAGTATTTAGCAATACGTGGATCTTCATAACCTCCTAAGATAGACTGCATATCAGCTCCCATAAATAAACCAACCCAAGAGTGGCTCATTACATCAATCACATTAAGGTCAACTGGCGATTTGATTTTCATTACATCGGCATTAAGCTTAAATACACCTATTGAATTATTAACTGCTTTTTCTGCTTCCGTTTTTGCTAAAGCTGGATCCACTTTTACGATACGCATAGCCATTCTTAAACGAAGTGAATTTGCATATTTAACCCATTGTGTATAATCTCCATCGTAAGAAGACAAATCTGTTCCTTTAAAAGTAGATGCTTCATTTGCCGCAATTCTTTTTGTTAATTCAGTAACTGCAAAATCTAAGTCTTTGAACATTTGAGTGTAAATATCTTTCTGAGAATCATAAAGAACTGCACCGTCAGCTCCGTATTTAGAATATACAGCAGGTCCGTACATATCTGTAATACGTTGCATTTGAACCGCTTTTATGATTAGCGACCATGCGTAAAACTGATCATATTTACCTTTAGCTCTCTGCTCTATTTTATAAAGATTTGCAATAATATCAACATAAGCTCTTTCCCAAGCATAACCATTCCAACCAGGATTTAATGCATAATCGTAATTATTAAAATCTCCAAAAGGAACTGGTGTGATCATATATCCAGACCATCCATCTGCCTGCAAACTTTGTTGAATCTGATATTGCCAAGTAACATCAGAAATATAAATTCTACTAAAAGCAGGTTTAAACAAACTTTTAATGTTGTTATAATCCTGTTCTAATTGTCCTGTACTAGCACCTTCAGGATTTGTGTTGATCTCCTCAAAATTATCTGTACAACTAAAAGCTGCAAGTAATGAGAAGCATATCGCTGTTCTTTTTAATTTATTTAGTGTCATGATTGTTAGATTAGAATGTTAAGTTTAAATTAAGACCAATACTTCTTGTTGAAGGTAAACCAAACACATCAACACCTTGTAAACCTTCACCTGTACTTAAGGCAACGTTTGGATCAAATGGTGCATCTTTGTAAATAAAGAATAAGTTTCTAGCAATTAATGAAATACTTGCTGTTTGTACGAATGGCAATTTATCTTTTTTGAAAGTATATCCGATAGAAACCTCTCTTACACTTACATTTGTAGCATCATAAACATATTCTCCTGAAGCTCCGTTTCTACCTGCAGTTCCATTGTAATAGTCAAATGCATCCATTGTTGTTACAGGAGTTCCGTCACTTGCTCTTACACCGTTAATTTTAACTCCTCCAGCATTTCTTGCATCACCTGTAGCTTTAGAAACTCCATTGTAGTCATTGATTGCTTGAGTTAAACTTAAAACCTCTCCTCCAAAGCGTCCATCGATTAAGATATTAGCAGTAAATGATCCAATTTTAAAAGTGTTAGACCAACCTAACATAAAATCAGGATTTGCATTACCAACTTCTTCCCAATCTGTTCTTTGAATTGTATTGTCATCATTGATTAGAATTCTACCTTGTGCATCTCTCTTAAGGTTTTTACCTTCGATTACACCAAATGGTCTTCCTTCTATTAATGAATATCTGTAGCTGTTAGATCCTGGATCAGTAATAAGAATTCTTCCGTTTGCACCATCTGCGGCAGGAATATCATTTACCCTACTCTTATTTTGTGAGTAGTTAACTCTAGTATCCCAATTGAATTTTTCACCTCTGATAATATCACCGTATAAAACAACCTCAAAACCTTTATTAGTAATACTACCAGCATTGATAGCATAATTAGTGTAACCATTAGGGTTTGTAGCTGGAGCAGCAACTTGGATAAATTGATTTTTAGTTTTAGAATCATAGTAAGAAAGTTCAAAACCTAATCTGTTGTTAAACATTCTCCATTCTGTACCTAACTCAACCTCAGATTTCAACTCAGGTTTTAATGTTGTACCTGGCATTGGACCAACTGGCGGATTTACAATACTTCCTGCAACAATTGTAGAAGTAGGGCTAGTAATACTACCAGCAATATCATTACCAACTTGTGCATAAGTAGCACGAACTTTACCAAAGTTAATAACTTCTGGCATTGCAAACATATCACTAAGAATACCTGTAAGACCTACAGAAGGATAGAAGAAACTTGGATCATTTGTATTTACTAAAGTAGATGACCAGTCATTTCTAGCAGCAAGATCTAAGAATAAATAATCTTTGTACCCGAAAGTTGTAGCAGCAAAAATTGACTGAACTTCTCTTTCTGCACCTGTTTGAACGTTACCGTTATTATTTACAAAGTTTCCTAAAGTAAAGATATTAGCATAGTTTAAACCTCCTCCAATTCCTGAATCTACAGTTAAACCAGTAGTTTTAGAATTGTTAATACTTGCTCCAATTGTACCGTTGAATGAAAAATTATCGCTAATTTTTGTATTAAACAAACCTAAGATATCAGCATAGTTCTGAGTTCCAATTAAATTTGCATTGATGTATCTTCCTGTTGAATGAACTAAAGAAGTCGCAGAAGTAGCGTACATTTCTTTTTGGAAATTGCTTTCGCTTCTATTGTAGCTATATCTTGATTGTAAGTGAAACCATTCAGCAACTTTATAATCTAAAGCAATCGCTCCGTTAAAGAAATTGTTAGTATCTACAGATTTTTGTCTGTTAATTTGCCAGTATGGATTCTCGTTACTTTCGTTTACTGTTGCAAAACCAGGATAGTTTTGAACCATCATATTTCTTACTGGATCAAAAACTTCATATGTTTTTAAGTCATTCAAACTAAAAGCTCTTGGATGAGAATAAACACCGCTGATTGGGTTGAAATATAAACCATTTGTTGGTCTATTATTAATTGTCTGAGCAACATAGTTTCCTGTTACTGCAACACTTAATCTATCGTTTAAAAATTTACTAGTTTGACGAATTCCAAAGTTATTTTTCTTTAAATGATTTCCTGGCATAATTCCAGAAGCATCTGTATTAGCGTAAGTTAAACTTGTTGAATTTCCATCAGTAGCTTTAGAGAAAGCCATAGATGTGATTTGTGTAACTCCAGTTTCAAAGAAATCTTTAATATCTCCTTCTACTTTTTTCTTATCTCCCCAGCTTCTTGGATCTCCATCATTTGAAGTATAATCTGATTGGAATTTTGGTAAATAAGCCGCACTGTCAAAAGTTGTAACAGAGTTCACATTAAATGATTCAACTCCAGCTTTTCCTTTTTTAGAAGTAAGCAAGATAACACCATTTGCTCCTTGGCTACCATATAATACAGAAGCTGCAGCACCTTTAAGAACAGTCATTCCATCATAATCATCAGGATTGATCAATGATACAACATCACCACCGTCACGGTTACCCCCTGCCAAATCACCAAAAGTACCATTTGGTTGACCTGTTCCTTGGTTGTATAAAGGAATACCATCAATTACATATAAAGGCTGGTTATTTACGAAAGATGAATTACCACGAATTACAACTTTAGTAGAACCTCCTGTTCCAGAAGAACTCTTAGTTACTGCAACACCGGCAATTTTACCAGCAACAGTATTAATAAGGTTTGGATCTTTTACACGAGTTAGCTCTTCTCCTTTAAGCTCTTGAGCAGCATAAGTTAAAGATTTTCTTGTCTTTTTTATACCTAAAGAAGTTACCACAACTTCATTTAATGCATTTGAAGATCCTTGAACCAACTTCACATTAATTGTAGCAGCATCTCCTACAACAATTGTCTGAGTTTCTAGCCCTACATAAGTAAAAACTAAAGTCTGACCTTTTTGAGCTTCAATTGTATACAATCCGTCAAAATCGGTTGTTGTTCCCCTTTGACCTCCTTGTACAGCAACAGAAACGCCTGGTAATGGCATACCGTCAGAATCTGTAATCACACCTTTGACACTTTTTACTTGGGCAAGCGAAACTTGCGCCGTAAAAACAATCATAAAGATTAAGAAAATTTTTTTCATGTTTATTTTATTTTGTTAGTTATGAGGTAAAATTATTCTTAAGACATTGTTAAAAAAAATAAATTAAACCAACGACAATAAAATTTAAACGAACGACATAAATCATTCAATAATGCGTTTTACGAAAACGTTCTATTCCAAAAAATAAACATGAATAAGCAATTATCACGAAATTTTATTCAAAAAAATTGGCACTTTGCCTTTAATTGTTTAAAGTTGCACAATATTAATTCTTGTTAAGAAAATCTAAAATCCACAAACCTCTTAAAACCAATTGAAAGAAATTAAAAAAGTTAAATTTGATATTAAACTGCAAAATCACATTTGGTTTTGGGGCGTGTACTTTACTTTAAACTTTTTAAGATGGGGAGCTTATTTTAATGATTATCCCTATGCTTTCAAATCCAACTTAATTGAATTTTCGCTGGTTATTCCGTTAGTATATCTCAATTTATTTGTTTTGGTTCCGAGATATGTTTTGAAGCAGAAATATATCATGTATACTTTTTTGCTCCTTGTAAGTTTGTTTGTAATTTATTTGCTAAAAACAGCACTTACTTATTATATCATAAGTGAAAATATCTGGCCCGAAGCCAATCGAGAATATCATCCGTTTGAAATTAATCACATTGTAGCCGTTTGTATTGGAGAATTGTACGTTTTAGCAATGGCTTCTTCAGTTTATCTGACTTTAACTTGGTTACGCGAACGCGAAAGAAACCGTTCTTTGAGAGAAAATCAGTTTAAAATAAAATTGAAATATCTCGAAAATCAGATTCAGCCTCATTTTTTCTTCAATACACTAAACAACTTATACGCTTTATCTCTTGAATCTTCTAAAAAAGTTCCAGATGTAATTATCAAACTTTCCAATTTAATGGAATATGTGCTTTATGATGTAAAAGGAACTAAGTTTGTACCTTTATTAAAAGAAATCGATTATATCCAGAACTATATTGAAATCGAAAAACTGCGTTTTGCAAATGTAGAAGTCACTATCAATTTAGAGTCGCCAATTGAAGACGTTGTCGTACCTCCACTAATTTTCATATCATTGGTAGAAAATGCTTTTAAACATGGAGGTTTAAACAATAAAAACCTAAAAATCAAAATCAACTGCAAGGTTATCGACAATAAAATACTTGATTTTGAAATCTTAAATAATTTTGTAATTTCACAAAATCATAATCCAAAAAAAGGAATTGGTTTAGTAAATACCAAAAAGAGATTAAAGTTGATTTACAAAAACAATTTCAGCCTCAAACAAAAAACCAAACTAAATTTCTACATAATCCGATTACAAATACCTACTCAGAATGAAGATTAAATGCGTGTTAATTGATGATGAGCCATTAGCAATCAAGGTTCTGGAAAATTATTTTACCAATTTTACAGATTTTGAAATAATAGCAACATTCAATAATTCTCTAGAAGCGCTCGATTTTATTAACAGTACAACTGTCGATGCCGTCTTTCTAGATATCAACATGCCAATGATGACTGGTTTTGAACTAATCAGTCTAATTGAAAGTAAAACCAAAGTAATCATTACAACGGCATTTAGAGAATTTGCTGCAGAAAGCTACGATCTTGATGTTTTAGATTATTTAGTAAAACCTATTCCGCTTCCTAGATTCATTAAATGCATCAATAAAATAACAACCGAATACAATCTCAAAAACAATATTAAAGTTGAGACTGCAAAAGGTGATTCTCATATTTTTATTAAAGTCGATAAAAAAATGATGAAAATTAATATTGAAGAAATTTTGTTTGTAGAAGGAATGAAAGAATACATCAAAGTAGTGACTCCAGACAAAACCTATATTACCCATAAATCTCTTACCTCTTTATCGGAAGAATTGCCCGCAGATAAATTTCTAAGAATACATAAATCTTATGTAATTGCATTAAACAAGGTGAAATCTATAGAAGGAAACCGCGTTCAAATACAATCTTATAACATTCCGATAGGTAGAAATTACAGCAAAGAGGTCAAAAACAAAATACTAGAATAAAATATAATTACGAATTACATTTTCTAAGTGGGTTAAAATTAACACTTTGTTGAAAAAATAAAGCCGTTGGTATAAATTTAACATTATTTATACCTTTTTATTTTTTTTTGATAATCCTAACAAATATATTTACGGTCTTCAAAAAACAATAAATAAAAAATTAACCTTATTATTATGAGTTCAGAAAATGTGCAAACCAAATGGGGGCAATTTATCTCGTTGATAATCGTCTTTTTCTTTTGGGGTTTTGTTGGTTCTGCCAATGACATCCTGATTCCAGTATTCAAAAAAGTATTTACTTTATCGCAAGTACAATCACAATTAGTAGCATGGGCATTTTATGCTGCATACTTTGTAGGATCGATAATCTTCTTTTTAGTTTCTTTAAAGCTTGACGTACTCCAAAAGTTCGGCTATAAAAGAACACTTTCAGCTGGTTTACTTCTTTCTGCTGTTGGATCGTTTTTATTCATTCCAGCCGCAACTATGGAAAGTTTCCCTTTCTTCTTAACTGCTTTGTTTACTGTTGGTTTAGGTTTCTCTATTCAGCAAATTGTAGCAAATCCATTAGCAATTAAAATGGGAAGTCCGAACACTGGGGCGCACCGTTTAACGCTTGCTGGAGGTATCAACTCTTTCGGAACAACAATCGGAGCGATTTTATTAGGTATCGCGTTATTCGGAATGGGTGACAATAAAAAAACAGCACTTTCATTAGAAGATATTAAATTACCATTTATCATCCTTGGTCTTGCTTTTATCATTGTAGCGGTTTTCATGAATTTTTCTAAAATTGAAGATCCAGAAAAAGAAGAAGAGGCTGTTATTAAAGACAAACACAGTAGTTTCAACATTCTTGATTACCCACAATTATACTTGGGTATGTTAGGAATTTTCATTTACGTTGGAACAGAAGTAACTATCATTAGTAATTTACCAGCTTTATTGCACACAAGCGAGTTCGGTAATGTACTAGAAGATGCTATTGCACCTTTTATCGCCCTTTATTGGGGAAGTTTGATGATTGGACGTTGGAATGGTGGTGTAAACGTATTTAACACTTCTAATCTAGTAAACACAGCTTTAAAATTTATTGTGCCAGCTGCTGCATTTGGAGTAATTATTGGAGCTAATATATTTGCTGCACATGATGTTTCTTCATTCTACATCTACCCACTTTGGATCTTATTGTTTATTGCAGTAAGTTTTGTTGGAGGTAAAAATGCTGGAAAAACTTTAATGCTTTTCGGAGCTTCAGGATTAATAATGATGGTTTTAGGTCTAGTTTGGCCAAATCCAGAAATTGCTAAATTCTTCTTCATCTCTGGAGGTTTATTCTTATCTATTATGTGGCCTTCTATCTTCGATCTAGCAATTGCAGGTTTAGGAAAAAACACAGGAAAAGCGTCTTCTTTCTTAATTATGATGATTCTTGGAGGTGGAGTAATTCCATTAATTCAAGGAAGTATTTGTGATTTTGATATTTCTCATCCAGGAGGAATCTTCGGAATTACTTGGACACACTTCTCTTACATTGTACCACTTCTAGGTTTTGCTTATTTAGGATTCTATGGTTTCTATTGCCCTAAAATTCTTAAAAAACAAGGAATCAGCCACGTAGAAAGCGAAGGCGGCGGACATTAAAATTTCAAAAACAACAATATAAAAAAATCCAAATTCCAATTTACAAAACGGAATTTGGATTTTTTTATTTCAAAAAAGATAAAACCTTAGAATCTTAGTATCTCAGAACCTTAGCTCCTTTTATTTCGCATTAATAATATTACTTAAATTCTTTTTAAATATCGCCTTATTTTGTGCCGTTAAAGGATAAACAACATCTTTATCAGCATGAACTATTACTTTATCGATATCCGCTTTTAAAAGCGCTTCAGGATTTGCAATTTTAAGCGTGCACGCTCCATCAAAAAAGCCATCATCTTCTATTGTTTTTTTCGCTTCTATGACTGTTCCATCACTTAAAACTGCCGAAATTTTCATTTCGCTATTTAAAGTTTTAGAATAAAAACCATCCATCACCAACATTAAACGATATGAGTTTTTCAATTCTGGTCCTTTAAATTCATGTCTGGTAATATTATACTTTAAACCTTTAGCCAAAGTTTGAAATTTAACCGAACAATCTAGTTCGTAGGTTGCCACATCGCCAGCGTCGTTTACAGAAGTAATCACTTTAGCTTGGGCATTTATTGAAGAATTCACAATCAAAAAAGACAACAAAACAAATAGTACTTTCATAATCAATTGTTTAAGATTCAATATAAAAGTAAAAAAAATCGCCTTTTCTCGTTAGAAAAAAGACGATTTTTATTTTGTAAGTATCTAAGGATTACTTGTTTCCTTTCTCAAAGTCAGCTACGAATTGAGCTAAACCAATATCAGTTAATGGGTGTTTCAACAATCCGTAAATTGCAGAAAGTGGTCCAGTCATAACATCAGCACCAATTTTAGCACAGTTTACAATGTGCATTGTGTGACGTACAGAAGCTGCTAAAATTTGAGTTTCGTATCCGTAGTTATCATAAACTTCTCTAATTTCTTGGATCAAGTTTAATCCGTCTGTAGAAACGTCATCTAAACGTCCAACAAAAGGAGAAACATAAGTAGCTCCAGCTTTTGCAGCCAAAATAGCTTGTCCTACAGAGAAAACAAGAGTTACGTTTGTTTTAATTCCTTTATCAGAAAAATATTTTGCTGCCATAACACCTTCCTTAGTCATAGGAAGTTTTACAACGATTTGGTCATGTAATTCAGCTAACTCCTCACCTTCTTTAACCATTCCGTCAAAATCCAATGCATTAACTTCAGCACTTACATCACCTTCAACAAGATTACAGATGTCAACATAATGCTTCAAAATGTTGTTTTTTCCAGTGATTCCTTCTTTTGCCATCAAAGACGGGTTAGTTGTTACACCATCCAAAACACCTAAAGCTTGTGCTTCTTTAATTTGAGCTAAATTAGCTGTGTCAATAAAAAATTTCATAATTTATATTATTTAAATTGTGTTGATTATTCTGGGCGCGACCATATTTGCAAAAGACGCACCCATCAGAACGTATATAAGCGCTTTTTCAAATCTGGTCAGGCTATCTGCTCCGCCGCGGCGGACTTTTCCTATCCCTCACGCAAACGCAGGTGCAAAATTACGAAATCAATACCAATAACAATTTCAAAAACGAAATCAATTTGTAAATTATATGAAAATTCACAAAATATTTACAAACAGTAAATTATTTGTTTCTGTTTAGTTCTTTCAATTCGTCTCTGATTTCTTCCAAAACCCTCAAAGTATCTTCTTTATAAGTTTCTGCATTATTAATTTTATCGCTAACCGCTCCTAAAATTCTTCGAATCACAAACCAAATAACCAGTAAAACTAAAACACCAAAAACAGCTGGTAAATATTCCGCAATCTTCTCCATAAGTTTATAATTTATAATGGTTCATTAGCATTTTTTCATACATTTTATCTGGAAGCGCACGTTTCAAAACAATCGAAAACTTCTGCATAAAAGCACCAACTTTATAATGCACATTTGGTTTTTTAGTTTGGATAATTTTATAAACCGCTTCAGCCATTTCATTCGGATTGCT
Organism: Flavobacterium notoginsengisoli; assembly: GCF_014207905.1. GTDB lineage: Bacteria > Bacteroidota > Bacteroidia > Flavobacteriales > Flavobacteriaceae > Flavobacterium > Flavobacterium notoginsengisoli_A. Next base: position 500,870 of record NZ_JACHLB010000003.1, read on the forward strand.
TCCTGCATCAACATGCTCATTCATAGTGGCCAAAACACCACCGTAAACCGCTTCATAAGCAGAATCTTTAATAACTGGCGCATGATAACGTCCCGCTGCAATATTGGTTGCAAAATCTCCTGGCGCAACATTCGTAATCTCAATCCCGAAAGATTTAACTTCCATTCTCAAAGCCTCAGTAATTAATTCCAAAGCTCCTTTTGATGCTGAATAAACACTTCTGTAAGGAAGTCCCATATAACCCGCAATTGAAGTAATATTGATAATTAATCCAGAATTTTGTTTGCGCATTTGTGGCAAAACCGCTTTCATCACTTCAATCGGACCAAAGAAGTTTGTCTCAACGTTATTTCTGATTTCTTCTGTCGGAATTTCTTCCAAAGGCCCTGTAATTCCTACTCCCGCATTATTTATAACAATATCTAATCTTCCTGAAGTTTCGATAATTTTAGAAACAGCTTTTTGAATAGATTCTGCATTTCGAACATCTAAAGCAACCAAAGGAAAAACAGAATTGACAACTTTATCAGGATTACGGCTTGTTCCGTAAACAACGAAACCTTTTTGATGTAAAAATTCACCAATAGATTTTCCGATTCCTGATGATCCTCCGGTAATTAAAACGACTTTATTCATTTTTTGAGTTATGAGTTTTTTAATGATCTAACCAGTATTTAAATTCGAGCTTAGATTCTAATTCTTTTATTAATATAGAATCTGTAATTTCTTTTGAGAAATCTACAATGATTTTATTAGGATCGATAGTAGAATAATCTAAGACATAATATTTATTTAATGCAACTTCACTATTTTCCGGACATCCACCTGAACTATTTCTATACAATTTACCATCAACACAATATTTCACAAACGCCTCCGTAGATTTTGGAAATTGTTTACAGAAAGTATATTTACAAATTGTTCGGGCTCGATTATCTCTAATTTCTTTTCTATAGTTAAAATGTCTAAAAAAAAGATATCCCAAACCGACAATCAGAATAATTAAAAATATTTTTGAAAGTTTGTCACTCATATTTAATTTCCAGATGACCAAAAATAAAAAAATCTTCCAGAAGGAAGATTACAAAGTAAAAAATTCTAAAAAATAAAAAATGGCAAGCGACCTACATCGCACCGCTCAACCACGTACCCTTGCTATGTTCCCATCCTGGGGGAGTCTGCAGGAGCTGGTCGTGTAGGACTTGCCGGTGCAAATATACAACCTTTTTATATTTTTGCAAGACCTTTGTTGCTATAAAAATATCGTCGTATATTGGCTTATTCAAATTTTAAACTATGAAAAAATATAACTTCCTAGCTGTCATTTTATTAGGAATTACTTTGGTTGGATGTGGAGATAAAAATAAAGCTGAAAATTCTTTATTTAATATCGATGATAGTGCTTTTCCTGCTCATTTTACGCAAAAAGAAGCGCTAACAATTGGAATTTTAAACCCAAAATCGAAAGAAATCGACAGCGTTGCCTACTTCATAAACGACCAAAGAGTTGGAAGTACAAAAGGTGCAAAAGAATTCAGATTTGAATTAGTAGATCAAAAATTGGGTTATCAACACCTAAAAGCGACTGTTTATTTTGGTGGAGATTCTTCTGATGCCACTAAAAGAATTGAAGTGGTTTCAGATGTGCAGCCAAAAGCCTTAAAGTTTAAAATAGTAAACACTTTTGCTCATGACAAAAAAGCTTTTACTGAAGGATTAGAATTTTATAAGGATACATTGTATGAAAGTACCGGACAAGAGGGAGCTTCATTTATAAAAAAATACGATTATAAAACAGGAAAAGTTTACAAACAAATTGATCTTGACCAGCAATATTTTGGAGAAGGAATTACATTTTTAAATGATAAATTATTCCAACTAACATACAAAAACAAAAAGGGTTTTATCTATAATGCTAAAACTTTAAAACTGGAAAAAACTTTTGATTACGAAAAAGATATTGAAGGCTGGGGAATGACAAATGACGGAAAGTACATTTACCAAACAGATGGAACTGAAAAAATATGGAAAGTTGATCCTTCTACTCAGAAAATGATTGATTACATCAACGTTTATTCGGGAGAATCAAAAATTAAAGCTGTAAACGAAATTGAATGGATAAATGGAAAAATTTATGCAAATGTATGGTTCAAAGATGCTATTGCTGTTGTAAATCCAGAATCTGGAGCTGTTGAAGGAATTTTAGACTTATCAAGTTTGCGTAAAGAAATGACTGACATCACCAAAGATGACGTTTTAAACGGTATTGCCTACAATCCTAAAACCAAAACTATTTTTGTTACAGGTAAAAACTGGAGCAAGATGTTCGAAATTACCGTTTCAGAATAAAATAATAATTTTCAATTTTTAAATTCCAAATTCCAATTTGACATAAATTTCACGAGTTTTCACAATTCATTAGTGAAAATTCGTGAAATTTGTGTTTTATACCGATATCAATAATGACAACATTAATCACAAACATACAAGAGTTACTTCAAGTTCGAGAAACTTTGATTAGCAAAGTTTCTGGTGCTGAAATGGCAGAGCTTCCAACAATTAAAAACGCTTTTTTAGTTCTAGAAAATGATCTTATTGCTGATTTTGGTTCAATGGAAAATCTTCCAAAAATTAACGCAGATAAAGTTATTGATGCGACAGGAAAAGTAATCCTCCCTTCTTGGTGCGACAGCCATACACACATTGTCTATGCGGGAAATCGCGAACAGGAATTTGTTGACCGAATTAATGGATTGACCTATGAAGAAATTGCCAATCGTGGTGGCGGTATTTTAAATTCGGCAAAAAAACTTAATAAAACTTCAGAAGACGAAATTTACGAGCAATCTAAAATTCGCCTAGAAGAAGTAATGCATTTAGGAACAGGAGCGGTTGAAATAAAATCAGGATACGGATTAACAATTGAAGGCGAATTAAAAATGCTTCGTGTAATTAAAAAATTGGCAGAAAATTATCCTATTGCAATTAAAGCAACATTTTTGGGTGCTCATGCATTTCCAACTCACTATAAAGAAAACAAAGCTGGTTATATTGATGAAATCATTACTAAAATGATTCCTGAAATTGCCAAAAATAAATTAGCAGATTATGTTGATGTTTTCTGCGAAAGCGGTTATTTTTCTGTTGAAGAAACAGAAAAAATTATGCAGGCAGGAATTGAATTTGGTTTGAAACCAAAAATCCACGTCAATCAATTTAATTCTATTGGTGGAATTCAGGCTGGAGTTAAATTTGAAGCCCTTTCTGTTGATCATTTAGAAATTATGACTCCTGAAGATATTGAAGCTTTAAAAGAGTCTGAAACAATGCCTGTTGCTTTACCATCTTGTTCTTATTTTTTAAGCATTCCTTATACTCCTGCACGAGAAATTATAAAAGCGGGGCTGCCTTTAGCTTTGGCTACAGATTTTAATCCAGGTTCTACTCCATCCGGAAATATGAATTTTGTTGTAGCAACAGCTTGTATTAAAATGAAAATGACTCCAGAAGAAGCCATAAATGCAGCAACGATAAATGGAGCTTACGCTATGGGACTTTCAGAAACTCATGGAAGCATTACAAAAGGCAAAAAAGCAAATTTAATCCTGACAAAACCTATTTCATCATATTATCAGATTCCTTATGCGTTTGGAAGCAATTTAATAGAATCTGTTTTTGTTGAAGGTAAAATTCTCGAGTAATATTTATATTCAATTATTACAATAAAAAAAGGTCTGTGAAAATGCACAGACCTTTAATATCAAAGTGGTATTTTATCCCTTTTGGCTAAATTATCTTAAGCTGAAGCTAGTTTTAGAAACTAATTCATCATTATCAAAAACATTGATAAAGTAAGTTCCTTTTGCGAAATCTTTTCCTGGAAGATCTTCACTAACATTTACGCTTTTGTTTTCGTACTTAACAGTAGTTTTAAAGCTGTATGTTAAAGAATTATCTCCAAAACTTTCAGTTTTCTTTTCGCCTAAAACATTGTTTTTAGCGTCAATTACTTGAACATAATAAGTTTTGTCACCAGATTTTGCAATTTGGTTTTCAGCAATTGTAAAGCTAACTTTTAAGATATCAGCACGACTTGCTTTATCTGTTTCAATTTGTTTTCCTGAGCTTCTCAATTTGTAAGCAGCAGTTTTTGTATTTAAAACAGATAATTTAGAACCTCTTTCTACAGTTTTAGAAAGCTCTTCGTTTTGACCAACTAAAACTTCATTAAACTTCTTAGATTCTCCTAAAACTACGATAGTACTATCTCTCTGAGTTGTTAAAACACCGTTTTGTTTTTTCAATTCATCATTTTCAGCAACCAAAGTTTTCATTTTACTTTGCATAGCCTGAACTTGAGATTTGTATTTAGAAACGTCCCCTTTAGATTTGTTTAAATCATCCATTAAAGCAACTACTTTATCCCTTTCTTGGATCAACTCATCAGACATTGAAGTATTTTCAGCAATTGCAGCATCATAAGTTGCTTTTAACTCCTGCAAATCTTTCATAACAGATTCTTTCTCTGTCATAGATGTTGTAAGTTCTGTTTTAACTACTTCTGAATCAGAAGATAATTTAAAAATATACACTAAGCTACCAATTAGTAGGACTGCTAAAACCGCGATTATCGCTTTTAGACTTGAATTGTTGTTCTTTGGGTTTTCCATATTTAAAAAATTTTCTTTAATAACAAATTTAAGAATTAATATAAGGTAATAACGTAAGTTAGTACAATTATATTATTTTTGGAAAATAAATTTTTTTAATGGAGAAATTAATCCCTTTCACTATAAATGATTTAGCAAAAGTCACAAATCATCGAAGTGGTGAAATAAAGTTCGGAGAAAAAATGATTGTCATTCCATCTGGAGCTGACAAAGTTGATTTTCTAAAACAAAGTGAAGCTAAATATGTGCTTTTAGGAATTCCTGAAGATATTGGTGTGCGTGCCAATTACGGAAGACCTGGAGCTGCTTCTGCATGGCAGTGTGCCATAAAAAGTATTGCCAACATTCAACACAACAGATTTTCTAAAGGAAGTAACATTATTATTCTAGGACATATAAATGTTGCTGATGAAATGCGTGAAGTTGAAAACTTAGATTTTAACGACATCGACGATCGTTCTAAATTAAGTCAGCTGGTTGAAAAAATAGACAAAGAAGTATCTCATATTATATTTACGATTATTAAAGCTGGAAAAACACCTATTATTATTGGTGGCGGTCATAATAACGCTTACGGAAATATTAAAGGTGCCGCTTTAGCGAAAGGAAAACCAATAAATGCTATTAATTTTGATGCCCATTCTGATTTCAGAATTTTAGAAGGCCGTCATAGCGGAAATGGATTTTCATACGCTTATGAAGAAGGTTTTCTAAAAAAATATTTCATTTTTGGATTGCATGAAAATTACACTTCAAAAAGCGTTTTAGATATTATTAAAAAACTAGAAGATAGAGTTCGCTATAATACTTACGACAGCGTAAACATCAGAAAAGAAAAAGACTTTAATCGTGAAATGATTACTGCCTTAGATTTTATTAAAAATGATGCTTTCGGAATTGAAATAGATTTGGATGCAATTCCAAATATTGCCAGCAGCGCTATGACTATAAGCGGTTTTTCTGTAGAAGAACTAAGACAATTTGTTTCCTTTTTTGCAGAACATAAAAACGCCGCCTATATTCATATTTGCGAAGGAGCACCAGACTTAGACAATGCACCAAACAATAATTTAATTGGAAAATTAATTGGTTATTTGGTAACCGATTTTATAAAAGCAAACTTAGAACAGGATTGATTTTGAACACCAATTTCAATCCTGTAACTAAGCAGGTTTGCCAAATAAAAGCAAAATCAAACAAACGATTGGCTGAATAAACCTATCTTTGCACAGCATTTTAGTACATTAAACTAAAATACCTAACAAATTAGATATGTTATTCGAAGATTTATCACTTTCAAAAAGTATACAAAGAGCCGTATTTGAAGAAGGCTATTTAAATCCGACTCCTATTCAGGAAAAATCCATTCCTGTGGTTTTAGAAGGGCGAGATTTAATTGGCTGCGCGCAGACAGGAACAGGAAAAACGGCAGCATTTGCTATCCCAATTATACATCAATTACACCGAATTGTTGGTTCTTCAAAAAAGGCAAAACAAATTCGTGCGCTTGTGGTTACGCCTACTCGCGAACTTGCTGTACAAATTGGACAAAGTTTTGACACTTATGCAAAATATACCAATTTAACACAGCTGACTATTTTTGGCGGTGTTTCACAAAATCCGCAAGTTGATGCTTTAAAAAACGGCATTGATATTTTAGTAGCTACTCCAGGCCGTTTATTAGATTTACACAAACAAGGTTTTCTTGATTTGAATCATTTACATACTTTGGTGCTTGACGAAGCTGATCAAATGCTGGATATGGGTTTTATAAACGATGTCAAAAAAATCATAAAGCTAACACCTAAAAACAGACAAACATTACTTTTCTCAGCAACAATGCCAATTGCCATTCGTGAATTGGCAGAAATGTTTCTTCAAGATCCTGAAAAAGTAGAAGTTTCTCCTGTTTCATCAACAGCAGAAAATGTAGAACAACGCGTTTATTTTGTTGATAAAACAGAAAAGAGAAACTTGTTGTATAAGTTGATTAAGGAAGAAAATTTATCAAACGTACTTGTTTTTTCGAGAACAAAACACGGCGCTGACAATGTTGTAAAAGCGCTTCGCAAGAAAGACATTCCAGCTGAAGCTATTCATGGAGATAAATCTCAAAATGCCAGACAACGCGTTTTAGATGCTTTTAAAAATAAAGAAGTTGGGGTTTTAGTTGCAACAGATATTGCTGCAAGAGGAATTGATATTGAACAATTACCTTATGTTATCAATTTTGATTTGCCTAATATTCCAGAAACCTATGTACACCGTATTGGTCGTACAGGACGTGCAGGAAATGGAGGAATTGCAATTTCTTTCTGTGGAAAAGATGAAGAGCCTTACTGGAAAGATATTAAAAAGCTGATCAAAGTAGATGTACAAATCATTACAGATCATCCGTACCCATGGCATTCAGGAAGTCCAGAAGCTGGAGAAAAACCTAAAAACTCAAACAGAAGCGGTGGAGCTCATAAATCGAGAAAATCTAATTCTTCCAAGAAAAACAAAAAACGCTGGTATTAAACAGCGTTTTTTTCGTTTATAAGGAAATTTATTATTTTAAATAATTTTACTGGTTCAAAAGGCTTTATAATAATATCATTCATACCAGCTGTAATGGCTTCATCTGTAATTTCATCTTTATCAAAAGCAGTTAAAGCAACAATCGGCGTTTCGATTCCCAAAAGGCGAATTCGTTTTGTGGTTTCAAATCCGTTCATTAAAGGCATATTGATATCCATTAAAATCAAATCAAAAACTTCATTTTCTAAGATTTTCAATGCTGCGAAACCATCATCAACAACCTTACAGGCATAATTGTTTTTTTCAATAATCTTTTTGGTTACCAATTGATTGATCAAATTATCCTCAACAACCAAAATTTTATAGATTTCATTTGAAGTTAAATCGACTTCAATTTCATTAATTATACTTTTAGTTTTAGCTAAATCATGCTCAAAGGCAATTACAAACGAAAATGAAGTTCCTTTTCCTAGATCACTATCCAATGTAATCGTACTTCCAAAAAGTCCCAACAACCTTTTTACGATACTAAGCCCTAAACCAGTTCCTTGATAATCGGCATCTTTACGCCCGACTTGAACAAATTTTTCAAAAATCTTACTCTGGTCTACTGCTGCGATACCAATTCCGTTGTCTTTAACCATAAAATTCAAGTAATTTAGCTTTCCTTCAACATTCACTAAATCTACTTTTATTTCTACTTCTCCTTCTTTCGTGAATTTTAATGCATTACTTACTAAGTTCATCAAAATTTGTGATAATCGAAGTTTATCTCCAATCAAATATTCTGGAATTGCAGGGTCAACATCTATAGAAATTTTGTTATTATTTTTCTGAGAAAGAAAAGATAGTGAGTTCTTAATAACAGTGATTTCGTCTAAAATATTAAATGTAAAATTTTCTAGAACAATCTTATTTTCTTCTATCTTATTAATCTGAAGAATATCATTTACCAAAGAAAGTAAATATCTAGCGGAGAATTTTAGAGAACTTAAATGTTGGCTTTTGGAGATTTCCTCATGCTCTTCTAAAAGCATATTGGTGATACCAACAACACCATACAGCGGAGTACGCAATTCATGGCTAATAGTAGAAATAAACTGAGTTTTTAACAGAGAAGCTTCTTCGGCTATTTCTTTTGCTTTTAAAAGCTCTAAATTATGTTTTTTCTTATATCGAATATTCTTTATTAAAGTGATAATTAAGAAAAGAAGAATCAAAGAAATAAGAATAAATAGAATTACAATAATTCTTGATTTTTTCAGACTTTGAGATTGTTCTACTTTTTCATTTTCGATCTTATCAATCTCTCTTTTATATTCATCGAGTTCTAGTCTTATTCCTGCACTGGAAGCTTTTTTTAACTTTCCCTCATTATAAATCTCTTCTGAAATTTTATTATATTTTTTTAAAGTCTCGTAAGCTTCTTTATGTCTATCAATTTTATTTAAAAAGGTAGCATATTCTAAATAGGCATTTGATAAATCTGTTTTTTCCTCGCACTTATTTCCCGCTTCTATTGCTTTTAAAAAATAAGCATCAGCCTCATCATTCTGTTTTTTATAACTTAAATAAATACCATTAAGCATATTAACAATAACTTCTGTAGAATCATCTGCATATTTCATGTTATTGTTTACATACTTTAAGAAAAGATATCCTTCATCGTAATTTTTAATATCAAAATACGCCCAAGCTATATTGACATTCGTAAAAAACACATCTTTTAAGTTATTTGTTTTTAAGCAGTACGCGATCGCCTTTTTATAGTATCGAATTCCTTGATCAAATTCTCCTCGATCAAAGCAATGCATATTTCCTAAATTATTGTAAATATTGGCTTTGATAGAATCGTTACTGGTTTTATTAGCATAACCTAAACTTTTTTTATAAAAAAAGATAGACTTATCAAATTCTGACACCGCATTATAATTAGCAGCGATTATATTGTAAGACCGTGCAATAAGACAATTATCCTTTTGCATTGTAGCCTCATTTAAGGCAGTTCGAGAAAGTATTAGTGATTTTTCAAAGTTAGATTCTCTGAAATACGAAAGTGCCTGTTTAACTAGTTTTTCTGTTTTAGGATTTAATCCACAATCAGATTGCGCCATAGCCGAATTTATGCTGAAATTCAGGCAAAAAAATAGAAGTAAATAAATCCGTTTTTGGGGCATCAATCGGGCTAGTTTAATCAAATATACACTTTAAAATAAAAAAAAGCTGTATTTCAAAAAAAAATACAGCTTTTCAATTGTTATTTAGACAACTAAGGTTAAAATTGTAATCTCAGCGCTACTTTTTCTTATTCTTTAGCATCTTCCCATTGCCCTACTACAGAGGTAGCTAGAGCATTTCCTAAAACATTGGTTGCACTTCTAAACATATCGCAAAAGTGGTCAATTGGCAAAATTAATGCGATACCTTCTACAGGAATATCAAACATTCCACAAGTAGCTGCTACAACTACTAAACTTGCTCTTGGAACACCTGCTATACCTTTACTTGTTAACATCAAAACCAAAAGCATTGCCATTTGTGTTCCTAAATCCAAATGTACGTTGTAGAACTGTGCGATAAATATACTTGCAAAAGTCATATACATCATACTTCCGTCAAGATTAAATGAATATCCAAGAGGAAGCATGAAAGAAACAATTTTATCCTTTACACCAAAACCTTCTAATTCTTCTGTCAACTTAGGAAATACAGCTTCACTACTTGTTGTACCAAAAGCAATTGCTAAAGGCCCAGTAATACGCTTTAACAACTCTGTCATTCTTCCTTTTAAGAAAATATACCCAACAGCAATTAAAATGATCCAAAGTGTACTGATACCAATTAAGAATGATCCGAAAAATTTAAAATAAGTAATTATCAATTCTTCTGCATCTCGAATAGCAAATACTCCTGCAATTGCTCCAAAAACACCAATTGGCGCAAATTTCATAACGTAATTTACCATTTTTAAAACGATGTGAGACAACTTATCAAAAGCACCAATAATCGGTTTTACCTTCTCTCCTAAAGATGCAGCTGCCAATCCAAAGAAAATTGAGAAAACGACAATCTGCAGAATTTCATTAGTTGCCATAGCTTCAACGATACTTTTTGGTACGATATGCTCAACGAAATTGTCAAAAGACAAGTTTTGAGTTTTACCAGTAACTTCAGAAGCTGCCGCCATATCCACATGGTCTAGTTTTAATCCAACACCTGGCTCTAATATATTTACATAAAACAATCCAATTAACAATGAGATGAATGAAGCCGTAAAAAACCACCCAATAGCTTTTCCTCCAATTCTTCCAACGGTTTTAATATCACCTAATTTCGCAATTCCTACTACCAAAGTTGTAAAAACCAAAGGAGAAATAATCATTTGCACCAAACGAATGAAGACGGTTGCCAACATTTTTATTTTACTACTAAATGCTTGTGCAGCTTCGGGCGAAATGCTATTGTGCAATATAATTCCTAATACAGCTCCAAGAACCATAGCAATTATAATTTGCCCTGTTAATCCCGAAAAAAATGATTGTTTTTTAGTTTCTGTAACTTCTTGCATTAATTTATTTTTTGATTATTAAAATATAAGACCCTCACTGTCTTACCTTTTACTAATATGTTTTATTGATTAAATAAAAATCAGCTAAAACAATTGCTGCCATTGCTTCCACAATTGGCACTGCGCGAGGCACTACACACGGATCATGACGTCCTTTTCCTGTCATTGGTGTAATGTTTCCTTTATTATCTAATGAGTCTTGCGTTTGCATAATAGTTGCAACAGGCTTAAAAGCTACTCTAAAATAAATATCCATTCCGTTGCTAATTCCGCCTTGGATTCCGCCAGAAAGATTAGTTTTTGTAGTTCCGTCAGGATTGTATAAATCATTGTGCTCGCTTCCTTTCATTTCAGAACCTGAGAAACCACTTCCGTATTCAAAACCTTTTACCGCATTTATAGAAAGCATTGCTTTTCCTAATTCTGCATGAAGCTTATCAAAAACAGGTTCTCCTAAACCAACTGGAACATTTTGGATAACGCAAGTTACAACACCTCCAACAGTATCTCCTTGTTTGCGAATATCACGAATGTATTCTTCCATAATCGCTGCCGATTTTTCATCAGGACAACGCACAGGATTACTTTCTATTTTAGAAAAATCTAATTCTTGATATGGAGTATCTAAATGAATTGGACCTACAGAAGAAACATAAGCATTGATCTTAATTTCAGAAAGCATTTGTTTTGCAATGGCTCCTGCCACTACTCTACTTGCTGTTTCTCTCGCAGAACTTCTTCCGCCACCGCGATAATCACGGAAACCATATTTTTGATCATAAACATAATCAGCATGGCTTGGCCTGTAGTTATCTTTTATATGAGAATAATCGTCAGACTTTTGATTGGTATTTGGAATGATAAAACCAATTGGAGTTCCAGTTGTTTTTCCTTCAAAAATTCCAGATAAAAACTGTACTGCATCTGGTTCTTTTCTTTGTGTCACAATTGCTGATTGACCAGGCTTTCTACGAGCCATATCTAATTCAATTGCTTCAAAATCTAGTTGAATTCCAGGAGGGCATCCATCGATGATTCCGCCTAAAGCTTCACCGTGAGATTCTCCAAATGTTGTTACTTTATATAGTTTGCCGAAGCTGTTTCCTGCCATTGTAATTTGTTTTGAGCAAATGTAAGTTTTATGAATTAAATTAAAAAATTTAAAACTGGTATTATTAACTAAACATTAACTGGAATAAAAATCACAATTTGGTAAAATTATCCGCTTTTTCATAACCTTTTGATAAAATAAATCTGCGCCGATTTTTCTTAATTTGTAAAACTTCAAATCAAGAAAAATTGAAAAAGAGAAATGTCGAATTGGTCATTCTTTCTGATGTCCATTTAGGAACTTACGGAAGTCACGCTAAAGAACTAAACAACTATCTTTCAAGCATTAAACCAAAAACTTTAGTCTTAAATGGCGATATAATTGATGCTTGGCAATTTCGTAAATCGTACTTTCCAAAAGCGCATTTACGCGTTATACAACGCATTATCGGAATGGCTTCTAAAGGAACAAAAGTGTATTATATTACTGGAAACCACGATGAAATACTTCGAAAATTCAGTGATATGAATATGGGAAATTTTGCTTTGGTGGATAAATTAGTTTTAGAATTAGACGATAAAAAAGCTTGGATTTTTCACGGAGACGTATTTGATGCTTCTGTACAACACTCTAAATGGATTGCAAAATTGGGCGGATTAGGGTATGATTATCTAATACTTATAAATCGTTTTGCAAACTGGTGTTTGGGGAAATTAGGTCGTGAACCATATTCCTTTTCTAAGAGAATTAAGGCAAGCGTTAAAAAAGCAGTAAAATTTATTTCTGATTTTGAAACCACTGCAACTGATTTAGCTATAGAAAAAAAATACGATTATGTTATTTGCGGTCATATTCATGAGCCCAAAATTATGACTAAAGAAAATAAACACGGATCAACATTATACCTTAATTCTGGGGATTGGGTAGAAAATTTAACCGCTTTAGAATATCATAAAAAACGTTGGAAATTATTCTCTTATAAAGCCAGCAATTTTGTAGAAGAAGAAAATTTATTTGAAATGGAAGATATTCTTACCTCGCAACTAATATCATCAATTATTTTGAAATAATTCTACTTTATAGCCCTTAAAACAAGCATATTGAGTGTTTATCTAATCAAAAATGTGAATTATATAACAATTTTCAAAAATATTATACGTTCTCTATTTAACTGTAATAATACATTTGAAAAAAAATAATTAACCATTTATGAAAAAGATAATTTTATCTGCCATTATGCTTTTTGGATTAGCATTTACGGCTCAATCACAAGAAATTTCAAAACACGCTTTAGGACTACGTTTAGGAGACAATAACGGATTTGGAGGAGAGGTATCTTACCAATTAGGATTAAATCAAAAAAACAGACTTGAATTTGATTTAGGCTGGAGAAATAGTAGAGATGTTGACGCTATTAAAGGTGTTGCTCTTTATCAATGGGTTTGGAATATTGATGGAGGTTTTAACTGGTACGCTGGTGTCGGTGGAGGTTTAGCCGCTTGGGATTACGATTATTACAATGCAGGATACAGATACAATGACAGCGGAACTTATGTTTTTGCGGCTGGAGATGTTGGTATCGAATACAGATTTAAAGAAGTACCTTTGACATTATCGCTAGATGCCAGACCAGAAATCGGTTCAGGATACTATGATGATGATAACTTTGGATTTGACGTTGGTTTAGGCGTTAAATTCAGATTCTAAATAAAAATAAAAAAAATTGTAAAAAAGAAACCTGTCGTTTAGCGACAGGTTTTTTTATGCTTTAATTTGAAATAAGTTCTATGTAAGGGCTTCGACTTCGCTCAGCCTGACAGTTAGATTATTAAAATCACTAATAAGGACTAATCACTAATCACCTATTACTAATCACTTAATAATAATCTCTTTCTTAGAATGTATTTTCACTACTGTATACGGATATGAAATAACCTGCATCGTCATTGCATCTTTAGCAGGACTATTTTCCTTAACAGTTATTACAATATTCTTATCCGTTTCTTCTACTTTTTCGACATCAATAGAATAACCGCTGGTATTTTTTTCTCCCATATTCAAGATTACATAATTATAATCGTGAACATTTGGACTCTTCATTTTATCTGCTAAAAGAGGATCATTTTGAAGCATTTTAATTTCGTTTGGTTCCGTTAAAATCTCAAAAAACTTAATGTTTCCTCCGCCATCAGATTGTTTTGTCAAAACTTCATACAATGCGTTTGAATTTTCAACTTTCTTAACGCCGCACGAAATCATAACAAAAACTGCTAAAACAGAAATTACTTTTTTCATTTATCGCTCTTTAAAATTAATGCTTTTCATATTTGTAGTCATCAACCGCTTTCTGATACAATGCTTCATACTTAGGAAGAATATTTCTGATATCAAATTTTCTAGCCACTTCTAAAGCATTTGCCTTAAACTGATTTAAAACAGCATCGTCTCTTAAAATTTTCAATGCATTTTCAGCCATTTCTTCGACATTTCCAACGTTGCTTAAGTAACCCGAAAAACCATCAAAATTAACCTCTGGCAAACCGCCCGAATTACTCGAAATAACTGGAACACCGCAAGCCATTGCTTCCAAAGCTGCCAGACCAAAACTCTCCGTTTCAGAAGGAAGCAAAAACAAATCGGTCATGCATAAGATTTTATCAATTTCGTGGCTATTTCCAAAGAAAATCACTTTATCTAAAATCCCAAGTTCCTGACATAAAATTTCCGCTTTTTCTTTTTCTGGTCCGTCACCAACCATCATTAACTTAGCTGGAATCTCTTTTTGAACATTATAGAAAATCTTAATAATATCTGGTATACGCTTTACTTTTCTAAAGTTACTAATATGTGTTATAATACGCTCATTCTCATTCGCCATAACATAACGATGACACGGTGCCGTTGGGTCTTTTTTTACTTTATCCAATTCAATAAAGTTCGGAATCACCTTTATCTTATTCTTAATTTTGAATAATTTCAAAGTATCATCTTTCAAACTTTGCGAAACCGAAGTCACATAATCCGATTTATTGATACTAAAAGTTACCGCCGGCTTATAAAACGGATGATTTCCAACAAGCGTAATATCAGTTCCGTGAAGCGTCGTAATCATCGGAAGATTAATCCCTTCATTTTTCAGCATTTGTTTTGCCATGTAACCCGCATATGCATGCGGAATCGCATAATGCACGTGCAACAACTCAATTTTATATAATTTAACCATATCAACCAATTTGCTCGATAACGCTAATTCATATGGCTGATAATGAAACAATGGATACTCCGGAACATTAACTTCGTGATAATGTACATTCGGATTTAAAAGTGCCAACCTCACTGGCTGACTGTATGTGATAAAATGTATTTCGTGTCCTCTTCTGGCTAGCTCAAGACCTAACTCAGTGGCTACCACACCACTACCTCCAAAAGTAGGATAACAGACAATTGCTATTTTCATGTATTAAATTTAATTCTACGAAAATACTCAAAAATCACGTTTAAATAAGCTTTTAAATTGTTAGATTTTTGACAAAATTAGATTAATTCTAGTTAATAATTTTTTCGAGAAGCACAACTTTTGAAATATAAAAGACCAGTTGTCCCGCTGTCCGCTAAATTCCCGATTAACAAAAACTACGACTAAAAAGCCTTGTTTTTCTAAATCGGGAGATACCGCTCCCATCGGGGCTAGATTAGATCTTTTTGTTTTCATAAGAAGTTTAGCCAATAATACATATCTGTCATTCCTCATTCCTCGGAATGACAAAGATTTGCAAACCTGAAACTTCAAACTTAAAACCTGAAACAAAAAAAAAGGCACAAAATCTAAAATTTCATGCCTTTTCAAATATATTATAAATTTATCTTAGAAAAATCTGCTATGCCAGCTATCGGCAGCAGGAACTTCCCAAGCATCATTAAATTCTTCAATATTAGTAACCAAATTATTAAATACGATTGTATTTCCTGTTACTGCTTTATCTTTCACCATTTTCTTAAAATCAATCAATGGTTTATGTGCAATATGCTCGCCTAATTTAAAAGTAACGTTCATTTTATCTAACAAATCAACATTATATTTTTTCTCTAAACTTTGAATAAATTCTACAGAACTATCAATTGAACATCCTGTTGCTGCCTGCACATCTTGATTAACAGCCAATATGATAAAACGATTGTATTTAAGCAAGTAAGAAGCTTCAAGGCTTGTTCCATGAGCTGCCCATTGTTCTACAAAAGCTTTTAAGTCAGTTTCAATTTCAGAAAACTCTTCCTCAGAAAACTTTCTGTTTGATTGGTAAATCCATACTCTTGATTCACCTGGTAAATTTTCAAAAGGTATATACATTTTTAAATTTAGATTTTAGATTGTTGATTTTAGATTTTTGAAAAGTTTCAGGTTTAAAGTTTCAAGTTAAAAAACCTTAGAACCTTAGCATCTTAGCAACTCAGAACCTTTTATAAATCTTGCGCATTTGCAATCAATTCGGCAACGTCCATTACTTTAACCTCACCTTCTTTATGTTCATGTTTAATTCCGTCTGTCAACATAGTATTACAGAATGGGCAACCAGCTGCAATAATATCAGGTTTCACTTCTAGAGCATCTTCAGTACGCAATACATTGACTTCTTTATTTCCAGGTTCTGCATCTTTAAACATTTGCGCTCCACCAGCACCACAACATAATCCATTTGCTTTAGAACGTTTCATTTCAACTAATTCAACATCTAATTTCTGAATTAAATCTCTAGGCGCTTCGTAAACTTTATTTGCTCTTCCTAAATAACAAGGATCATGAAAAGTAATTTTCTTTCCTTTAAACTGTCCCCCTTCTACAGTTAATCTTCCATCATCAATTAATGATTTTAAAAATTCTGTATGATGAATAACTTCATAATTACCACCCAATTCTGGATATTCATTTTTCAAAGTATTAAAACAGTGCGGACAAGCCGTAACAATTTTTTTTGCTTCATAAGCATTCAGAACTTCAATATTCATCATCGCCTGCATCTGAAACAAAAATTCATTTCCAGCTCTTTTTGCAGGATCTCCAGTACAACTCTCTTCTGTACCTAATACCGCAAAAGAAACATTCGTACGATTTAAAATTCGCACAAACGCTTTTGTAATTTTTTTTGCTCTATCATCAAAACTTCCTGCGCAACCTACCCAAAACAAAACTTCTGGTTGTTTTCCTTCGGCAAGCATTTCTGCCATTGTTGGCACTACTAAACTTTCTGACATTTCTCTCTTTTGTTTAAAGTTTAAAGTTTCAAATTTTATTCTGAAATCTAAATTCTTAATTTATAATTGTAAACTAAAATTAGTTCTCGTTTTTCCAATTTAAACGGTCTTGCTGGCTATATTGCCAAGGCGCACCATTATTTTCAATATTAGTCATCATTGCGTTTAATGACATTGGTGCAGCACTTTGCTCCATAACCAAGTAACGACGCATATCCATAATAATAGATAAAGGACTAATATTTACTGGACATTCTTCCACACAAGCGTTACAAGACGTACAAGCCCACAACTCTTCTGGAGTAATATAATCGTTTAAAAGTGATTTATTATCTGGAACAAAAACACCTTTATTGGCATCAATGTTTTTACCAACTTCTGTTAGACGATCTCTTGTATCCATCATAATTTTACGAGGAGACAATTTTTTACCTGTTTGATTTGCCGGACAAGAAGAAGTACAACGACCACATTCTGTACAAGTATATGCATTTAATAACTGAACCCAGTTTAAATCCTGAACATCACTTGCTCCAAACTTAGCCGGTGCTGCATTCTCATCTGCTGGCGGAGCCGCTGCAAACGGATCTGCATTTGGATCCATCATCAATTTAACTTCATTTGTAACAGATGCTAAATTATCAAACTGCCCTTCTGGCTTTAAATTAGCAAAATAAGTATTCGGGAAAGCTAAAAGTATATGCAAGTGTTTTGAGAAATATAAATAGTTCATAAAAACTAAAATACCAGCAATATGCAACCACCAGAAAACTTCAAACAGAAGCACAACAAGTTCATTTGACATTCCATTAAAAATCGGTGCAATAAATTGACTTATTGGAAAACTTCCTGCTTTATGAAAAACACCTCCTGGAACATTTTGCAAATGATAGTCAGAAGCATTCATCAATAAGAATAAAATCATTAGAACGGTTTCGAAATACAAAATATAATTTGCATCACTTTTTGGAAATCCATTCAAATCAGAATTGATAAATCGCTTTAATCTAATTACATTTCTTCTGATCCAGAATACTGTAACTGCAAAAATTACAAGTATTGCTAATATCTCAAATGAAGCAATTAAGACATCATAAACTACTCCCAAATACGGAGCAAAAATTCGATGTGTCCCAAAAAGTCCATCTATAATAATTTCAAGTAATTCAATATTAATAATTACGAATCCTACATAAACAAAAATATGCAGTATTCCAGCAACAGGGCGTCTCACCATTTTTGATTGCCCAAGAGCAATCAAAGCCATGTTTTTCCATCGAGCTTTAGGATTATCTTTTCGATCTACATCTACTCCCAAATTAATGTTTCGGATGATTTTTTTTACGCTCGCTGCAAAAAAACCGAAACCAATTACAAGAAGTATGGCAAACAAAATATTATCTAAATAACTCATTTACAATTATTTTTTATCAGTTGAATTTGTATCTTCTGTCGGCGCTACATAGGGTTTGTTTTTCTTTCCAAAAAGAGAAACATTTACGTAACGTGTTGGATAAAGACGTACATCTTGCAATAGTAATTCAAGTTCTTTTGAAGTTTTAGCAAGATTATTATACAAGGCATCATCATTCAATAATTTACCTGCAGTACCTTTTCCAGAATTTAAATTCGCCATTAAACCATCAACTTTTGCCAAAGTCTGATTCAAGCTACGAACTGTTTTTCCTAAATCAGCTTTGTTTAAAGAGTCAGAAATTTTGTTAAAATTGCTTGATACTTTATTGAAGTTAGAAACCATTCCATTAATCTGTCCTTTATTTGTATCTAAAATATTATTTAGACTACCAGAAGCTTTATGAAACTGTTGCATTGTCTGACTTAACTCTGCAATTGTTTTCTTTAAATTTTCTTGAGTTTGCTTATCTAAAGTATTGTTTAATCCTGTCACCAAAACATCAATATTCACAAGCATTTTATCTAGCTTTTGCTGAATTGGTTCAATTTTCCCTCCTAAAGATTCTGTCAATCCAAGTTCAACAGCAGACGCTAAAGTTTGTCCGTCTTCTGCTGGTTCTTTATCTCCTAAATTAGGGACAATTTTAATTTGTTTTCCACCAATCAAACTAGGAGAATACAATGATGCTGTACTCGTTTTAGAAATTGGAAAATCTGTTTTTAACTGAAGTTCAACTAATAATTTACCAGTTACTTCGTCTATAGTGATTTTACTTACTTTACCAATTGCAAGTCCATTAAGTGTAACTGGTGCTGAAGGTGATAAATCTTCAACATTGTCATAGTGAACATATAAAGTTTTATAATTTGTAAAAAGATCTCTACCTTTTAGAAAACTATAACCCCAAATAAATAATAAAATCGATACGATGACTAATATAGCCGTTTTAATTTCTCTTGTTAGTTTCAAAATTCTAAGTGTTTGTACAAAATTAATATAAATATTCGAACTTAGGCTTATTATTTAATCGCGTCCTGAATACTGATTTTTTCTCCATCTTTAGTTGCCACTAAAAAAGCTGCGCCATACCCTTTACTTTTAGCCTCTTGCAAATATTTTTGAGCAGTTTCGTAACTTGAAGTTTCTTCGTAGAAATACTTATATATATTGTTTTCAAATAACATCGTTACGTTTTTCAGCCCTTTAAAGTTTTTAGGTTCTAATGGAGTTTTCTTAATACTTGCAATAAGCTGCACTTTAAAGAATGTTCCTTTCGGTGCATTTTTCACTACTGCAACTGGAGCAGTTGTTTTAGGTTTTGCTGGTGTTGAAGTATCTCTTATGGGCCGACTGTCATCTGACTCGGTTCCAGATCCAAAATACTCTCTTTTATAACTTAAAATTGCTTCTGCGATTGCTTTTGCAATATCATCTTGACCTTCTTCTGAGTTTAAAATATTACCTTCAGTTGGATTAGACACAAATCCAGTCTCAACCAAAACTCTAGGCATATATGCTTTATGCAAAACCATGAAAGGCGCTTGTTTTACTCCTCCTTGACGAAGTTTTTTTCCTAATTTCTCAAAATTATCTTCAATTTTAGTAGCTAGAGAAATACTATTATCTAAATACTCTTCCTGCATTAAAGTCATTCCAATCATCGATTCTGGAGAATTTGGGTCGTAACCTTCATATTTACGCTTATAATCTTTTTCCAAAGTAATTACCGAGTTCTCTTTTTTCGCTGCTTCAAGATTTGATGCAACTTTACTTAATCCCATTACATAAGTCTCAGTTCCATCGGCAGCTGTATTTTTATTTGCATTACAGTGAATAGAAACAAAAATATTTGAATTGGCTCTATTCGCAATATTGGCTCTTTCCACCAAATCGATAAAAACATCTGTTTTACGAGTATATATTACATGAACATTTGGATTTAATTCTAAAATCTTTCCCACTTTTAAAACAATCGCCAAAGCAATGTTTTTTTCAATTCTGCCACTGTAAACGGCTCCAAAGTCATGATCGCCATGTCCAGCATCAAGAGTCACCTTAAACACATTGGACTGACTATGAGCACAAAAAGACAGTATTGTGAGAAATAAAGTAAAGATTACCTTAATTTTATTAATTCCATTCATAAATCTAAAAGTTAATTTTAATAAACGTAGCTGTTATAATTTTCAGAATTGATTATTTTTGCCAAAAAATTATATGTAAGTTTGACATGTCAAAAAACACGCCATAATTTTACAAAAATAGCATTTAAACCTTTGCATACAAACTTATTTAATATCGTTTTAATATCATTTTTCCTAACTATAGGTTGTGGTAATTTATATTCGCAAGAAATAAAAAACAAAAAAAAGCCTTTACCTGCTGTAAAACAAACAGATAAAGAAGTCGCTAAGACTACAGACACTATAAAGCTAGATACTGTTAGGCCCAAAAAGACTTTTTTGGATGGAAAAGTAAAGTATAAAGCTAAAGATTATGCAAAAATTGATCAAAAAAATAAGCTTATCACCTTGTATAATGAAGCCGAGCTATACTACAAAGATGTAGAATTAAAATCGGGTATCATTATTCTTAATTATGAAAAAGATGAAGTTTATGCCGGAAGAATAAAAGATTCTGCTGGCGTTTTAGTTCAATATCCTAATTTCAAACAAGGTTCTAGCGAAGTTCAACCGGATTCTATTCGCTTTAATTTCAAAACAAAAAAAGCATTAATTTATAATTCTAGAACCGAACAGGGTGAATTCAAGATTAAAGCTGCAGTTACTAAAAAAGAAAACGATTCTGTTTATTTCTTGAGAGGCGCTCGTTTCACAACTTCTACAGATGTCGATCATCCAGAATACTATTTTCAAACTAGTAAAGTAAAATTTATTCCTGGAAAAAAAGTAATTACAGGTGTAACCAATATGGTAATTGCAGATGTACCGACGCCTTTGGCACTTCCTTTTGCTTATTTCCCAATGAGTCAGGAAAAAAGTGTTTCTGGTATTATCATCCCAAGCTACAACGATTCTAACACAAGAGGTTTTTCTCTTCAAAATGGTGGATATTATTTTGCCTTGAGCGACCATTACGATTTAACTGTGCTCGGAGATTATTATACGAATGGAAGTTACGCTATGCGTTTTGAATCTTCATATGCAACAAGATACAAATACAGAGGAAATGTAAATATTCGTTTTGAAAATTTAATAAGCAGTGAACGTGGTTATCCTGATTATTCAAAACAAAACATTTATAACATCCAGTGGTCACATTCAAAAGACACTAAATCAAACCCAAATTCAACCTTTTCAGCATCGGTAAATATGGGTAGTAGTAAATACTTTAAACAATCAATTAATCAAGCTAATATCGGATCAAACTTAAATAACACTTTAAGTTCCTCTATTTCATACAATAAAACTTTTAACACTATTCCTGGATCACGTATTTCGTTATCAGCAACACACCAACAAAATACGCAAACAGAAGACATTATAATGACACTTCCTTCATTACAAGGAAGTATCGACCGTATTTACCCGTTTGCCGGAAAAGATGGTGTTAAAAAAGGAATAATCAAGAACATCAACTTACAATATAACGTAAGTGGAAAAAATGAATTTAAAACAAAAGATTCTTTGTTTTTCAAACCTCAGATGTTTAAAGATGCCCAAATTGGAATGCAGCATACTATTCCGCTTAGTACTAACTTCAAAGTATTTAAGTATTTTAGTGCAAGTGCTTCAACTACTTATCAAGAAACTTGGGTAAATAAAACAATCAAAAAGGAATATGACGCTTCAACAGGAAAAGCAGAACCTACACCTGTAGATGGTTTTGATTCTTTCAGAACTTATAATTTCAGTACAAACTTAGGAACAACCATTTACGGAACTTTTAATTTTGGGGAAGACAAGAAAATTCAATCTATAAGACACGTTATGCGTCCAAGTATAACTTATGCTTACACACCAAGTTTTGAGCGTTATTATGATACATATGCAGTAGATGCAAGCGGAAGAATAACTTCTGAATATACCAGATTTGAAAACGGTCTTTTCGGCCAACCTGGTAAAGACAATTCTAACGTTGTTGGTTTTTCTTTGAGCAATACTTTTGAAGCAAAAGTAAGAGACAAAGACAGCACTAAAACTGAGCCTAAAAAAATAATGCTGTTAAACAACTTAAACTTCAGCACAAGTTATAATTTCAATGCAGACGGAAAAACAACATTTGGATGGCAACCTGTATTAGTAAGTGGTGGAACACAGTTTTTTGACAATAAAATGAACATGAACTTTGGTGCAACGCTAGATCCTTACGCGATTGACAATGGCGGCAACAAATTAAATAAATTCAACATTGATAACGGTGGAAGTTTATTTAGAATGACCAGCGCAAACGTAACTGTCAACTATTCTTTTTCTAGTAAAGGCGATGGCAGCAAAGAAAAGAATAACCAAAGTCAGCGGAATGGTGGACGAAGTGATGACTTATTCGGTACGAATACCGACCTAAATGATACCCGAAATAGCCAGTTTGCTAATGAACCTGAAAAAGAGGATGTAATTACCGAGTTTTTCAACTCTAAAATCCCTTTTGACATGACTCTGGCATACTCTTTAACCTATTCTAATATAAATCGTGAGAACAAAATATCCAATAACTCTCTTATGATTTCTATCAACACAGATATTACACCTAAATGGAAAGGTGGAGTTTCTACTGGTTATGATTTTGTACAAAAAGGGGTTACCTTTACTCAATTCCGTTTCGAAAGAGATTTGTTAAGCTGGAGGATGGCTTTTAACTGGCAACCGCTTGGAACAAACTCTAACTGGAACTTTTTTATCGGAATTAAATCTGGTATGTTAAGTGACATTAAATGGAATAAACGAAGCGTTTCAAATCGATAAACTACTCTTTCGAATCAAATAATTTCATTATGAAAAAAATCATCTTTACCGAAAAAGCTCCGGCTCCAATCGGTCCGTATAACCAAGCTGTTTTATCTGGAAATACTCTTTATGCTTCTGGACAAATTGCAATCAATCCTGAATCAGGAGAATTGATTACAGAGAATATAAATGACGAGACCAATCAAGTTATGAAAAACATTGCTGCGATTCTAGAAGCTGCAGGAATGACATTTGAGAACGTAGTAAAGTCTACTATCTTCATTATGGACATGAATAACTTTGGAGCAATAAATACCGTTTACGGTTCTTATTTTAACGAAAAAACCGCTCCAGCTCGTGAAACGGTTCAAGTGGCTTGTTTGCCAAAAAATGTTAATGTAGAAATATCTATAATTGCTGTGCAATAGCATCTAATAATAATTGTGCCGTTGCTTCATTTGTTGCCAGCGGCACATTATGCACATCGCAAACACGAATCAGCATATTAATATCAGCCTCATGCGGATGACTTGACAGAGGATCTTTAAAAAAGAAAACCATTTTTGTAATTCCTTCTGCTACTCTTCCTGCAATCTGCGCATCACCTCCTAAAGGCCCCGAAAGCATTCTTTGAGTTTTAAAACCCGCCGCTTCAGCTTTTCCTCCAGTTGTACCTGTACCAATTAGTCTTATTTTTTCATTATGTAAAACAGCTTCGTTTTTAATTAAAAACTCAATTAAATCAGCTTTTTTTCCATCATGAGCAATAATGGCAATTTCCATAAAACCAGAACTATTGATTAGCGACATGGTATGCAATTAATCCGTCAATAGGTCTTCTTAAAACATTACCTAATTGAAGTTCATATTTATCGAAAGTTTCTTGTAATTCATCTTTCAAATAAAATGCAATTGAACCAACAAAATGCACAGGAACTTCTTTGCAGTTATCAAATTGTTTGATATAATTCTTAACAAAAGACTTCATTCCCTTGAAGATAATTTTTCTACAGAATTCTGTGTCTTTATGTTTGATTAAGAACTTAGCATAAGTTGCCAAATACGCATTTGGATTCGGTTCTTTATATAATTTGTTTTTAATAAAATCAGGATCAACGTCGTACTCTTTTTCAAGCTCAACAGCCAATTCTTTAGGCATTTTATTAAAATAATATTTTCTAATTAATTCTTTTCCAAAAACGTTACCACTACAGTCATCCATAACTATATAGCCTAATGACTGTACTTTTTGATGCAATACTTTTCCATCAAAATAACTACAGTTAGAACCAGTTCCTAAAATAGAAACAATTGCCTCTTCACCTTTTGGAGTTGTTGCATAAACAGCAGCATAAGTATCTTCTTGAACGTCTACTATCGCGTTAGAAAAATACTCTTGAAAAACCTGTTTCAAATACTCTTTCATTCTATCTGTACCGCATCCAGCACCATAAAAGAATAAATGTGAAGCATTTTTTTTGTTTTGTAAGATGTCAAAACGATCGTTTAATCTTTCGATAATTTCCGGACCATCAAGAATCTCAGGATTTAATCCTAAAGTTTGTGTTGTGAATAATACTTTTCCATTATCATCTATTGCAATCCAATCGGCTTTAGTAGATCCACTGTCAACTATTAATTTCATTTGTTTAGTTTTTGGAATTAGGTTTTTCTATTTTTAATTTAAAAGTGTATTTTTTACATTAATTATAGAGGTAACAAAATAAGAAAATCCCGTTATTGTAGTAACGGGATTTTGCAAAAATATATATTATTATTTTAAACCTGCAATATGTACAGATAAATCGATTAATTTGCTTGAGTATCCGTACTCATTGTCATACCAAGATACTAATTTGAAAAAAGTAGAATTTAATCCAATTCCAGCAGTAGCATCAACGATTGAAGTTCTTTTATCAGAGATAAAATCCTGAGAAACAACTGCATCTTCAGTATATCCTAAGATACCTTTCAATTCGTTTTCAGAAGCTTTTTTCAATACAGACATGATTTCCTCATAAGAAGTTTCTTTAGCCAATTTCACAGTTAAATCTACTGTAGAAACGTCAGCAGTAGGAACACGGAAAGCCATACCTGTTAATTTTCCATTCAAATCTGGAATAACTTTTCCAACCGCTTTTGCAGCACCTGTTGAAGAAGGAATGATGTTGATTGCAGCTGCACGTCCACCTCTCCAGTCTTTTCTAGAAGGTCCGTCAGCAGTCATTTGAGTTGAAGTTGTAGCGTGAACTGTAGTCATTAAACCTTCAACAATTCCGAAGTTATCATTGATAACTTTAGCTAAAGGAGCTAAACAGTTTGTAGTACAAGAAGCGTTAGAAACAACTAAATCAGAAGCTTTTGCAGTTTCGTGGTTAACTCCCATTACAAACATTGGAGCATCAGCAGAAGGAGCAGAAATGATTACTTTTTTAGCTCCACCTTTTAAGTGCTCGCTTGCAGTTTCGATAGTTGTGAAGATACCAGTACACTCAGCAACAACGTCTACATCAACCTCGTTCCATTTTAAGTCAGCTGGATTTCTTTCAGCCGTGATACGGATGTTTCTTCCGTTTACGTACAATTTTCCTTCTTTAACTTCTACAGTTCCATCGAAACGACCGTGAACTGAATCATATTTTAATAAATAAGCTAAGTGATCTACATCTAACAAGTCATTGATTGCAACAACTTCTACGTTATCTCTATTGAAAGACTCTCTAAAAACGATTCTTCCGATACGTCCAAATCCGTTTATTCCTAATTTTACTTTTGACATTTTACTAAATTTTTGCTTTTGTTTTTATTACACTATTTTCAAAGTCTAATTTCCTCACAATAAACTTCTCTTCTTTTTTAAACTTTTATGTTTGGTTATGTCGACATGATGTCAGACACTCTTAATAATTCTCTATCAATTTCTGATTTTCCTTTTATCGCTTGTTCTAAAGGAGTCAAAACAACTTTATCTTCTTTCAATCCAACCATATAGTTAGATTTTCCTTCCAATAAAGATTCTACAGCTTTCATACCTAATCGACTAGCTAAAACACGGTCAAAACAAGATGGAGAACCACCACGTTGCATGTGTCCTAAAACAGAAACTCTTACGTCATATTCTGGAAGATTTGCCTCAACATAATCTTTTAGTTCGAATACGTTTTTACCAATCTTATCACCTTCAGCAATAACTACAATACTTGATGATTTTCCTGAAGCTTTACTTTTTTGAAGTGAATCTAAAAGACGATCTAATCCTAAATCTTCTTCAGGAATAAGAATCTCTTCTGCTCCCGCTCCAATACCTGCATTAAGAGCTATATGTCCAGCATCTCTTCCCATTACCTCTACGAAGAACAGACGGTTATGTGAACTTGCCGTATCTCTAATTTTATCAATACAATCTACTACCGTATTCAAAGCTGTGTCATACCCTAGAGTAAAACTTGTACCATAAATATCATTATCAATTGTACCCGGAATTCCCATTACTGGAAAATCGTATTCTGAATTGAAAATTAATCCTCCTGTAAAACTTCCATCTCCACCAATTACAACAAGAGCATCAATACCTGCCTTTAAAAGGTTTTCGTGCGCTTTTTTTCTACCTTCTGGGGTTCTAAACTCAACTGAACGAGCCGATTTTAAGATCGTTCCACCTTTGTTTACAATATTATTTACACTACGAGGTCCCATTTCTTTGAAGTCTCCTTCAATCATTCCTTGATACCCTCTATAAATTCCGATGCATTCTATATTATGAAATGCACAAGTACGAACAACCGCTCGAATTGCAGCATTCATTCCAGGTGAATCTCCTCCTGAGGTAAGAACACCTACTTTTTTTATTGTTTTTGGCATTATTTAAGTATTAAAGTGTAAAATTAGCAAACATTCAGCACTTTTTGGGTTACGATTATCATAAATTAATAAAATCTGTTAAATTCAAACGTTTTCGTTAATAAGTTTTTTCTATGAAAAAATTTCATTAAAAATAAAAAATTGCTATTTTTTTATTAAATCGTCAAAAATTAACAATACCCAAATGAAGTGTTATAAAACTAGAATTTTTCGCTCACTTGAAAAATTCCTAAAGCGGGCCTAAATTTAGCATAAAAAAAACCATTATGAGAATAATGGTTTTATAAATGTATATTTTTAACAAAGTGTTAATAATCGTTATCTGGAATCAGACCTTGATTATTGTTTTGATCTTGTTGTTTTTTCTTCTTTTCCTCTTCCTTCCTCTTCTCTTCTTCTTTTTTCTTTTTTTCTTCCTCTTTTTCTGCTTTCTTTTTGTTTTTCTCCGATTCTTTCTTGCTTGTAAAGTTTACATAATCTGGATTTAAATAAGAATCCTGAAGATCATCCGAGGTTTTAGAAGCACGCTCGATTTTACTCTTTTTGAACAACTTATTTACAAGCTCACTAAAAGTATCAAAATCGACTTCATAAGATACACCGACACCTTGTGTATAACCAATTCCTTGTCCTATATAATTAATATCATTTTCTTTATTAAATAATCGAAGGTTCATTGTTCCATCTTCATTTACACGATATAAGATTTCAATATCTCCGACAATTGCAGATTCATTAACTCCTCCAACCGGAACCCCAACCTTTCCATTAATAGTAATTCGCTCATTTACCTGAGAAGAAATATTGGCTACAAACTGACCATCGACTTCCTGCCCTGTTCTTCTATCGGCTGCAATATAATTCAAGTCAATATTTACTTTATCATTATCAGATTTTATAATACCTCCTAATAAACTTGACGCTGTTTCTGTCAATGTTCCAGAAAAATCTCCTTGACTAAATCCGTCTGTACTCATAAATGAACCCGTTGACAATAAATACAATGCTTGCGTCTGACGAATATCTTTATCATCTAATTTATATTGAATTTCCGATTTCAATACATTACTAACAGATGGAAACTGAATATCGAAATTAGGTTCTGGACTTGCTAAATCTCCCCTCAATCCAATTACAACTTCTACAGGAACTTTTTTATTGAATGAAGAAGTATTATCTAAAAGTACAGCTGGATTAGCTTGCGTTTTATAAACTGCTTCCAAGTTCAATTGAGCACGCATTGGGTTTCCTTCCCAAATAATAGAACCTCCTTTTTTAACCGCAAACTTTTTATCAATAAGTCCTCCATATTTAAAGTTATAGGTTCCTTCGTATGCCTGGAAATCTCCCCACATATTAAATTTACCCAATGTATTAATTTTAAATAAAAGAGATCCGTATCCTTTACCTTTCATTCCATGTCCAGAATTTCGATCTAAAATAACCTCTACTTCTGCATCTGGTGTAATATCAAAATCAAATTCCAGTTCGAGTCCGTTGTAGTTTTTAGTTTTTTCTTCAATTCCATTTGCAAGATTGTATTTTTCCTGCGGCGTAACAAAATGAATCCAACTGCTTTCTCCAACACTTTGTACATTATTAATAGGTATCTTAACTTCAGTACCTTTTTCAGATTTAGCATCCACTTTTATAAACAAACCTTCGACAGGACCTCTAATACTTGCCGATCCGTTTATGAATGCCGTTCCAAAATAAGCTGCGTCATCGCTATCCTTAGTATCAAGAGCCAGCAAACGTTTAGACGTTATATTCAAGTCCAGTTTCCAATCGCCAAAATTCTTATGCTCAATACTTCCGTTCAGCAAACCTTTTGTTCCGTATTTGGTATCTGTTAACTGGTTATTTCTAAACAAAAACTTCTCATTCGTTAAATCGATTACTGTTCGATCGCTTAATTCATAATCGGTATTGAGATATGGAATTGTCATTCCAGCTTTTTCTACATAAAGACGCCCATTGATTTCTGGTTTTTTCAGATTACCAACAACAGCTGCATTTCCAGAAACTGTACCTCGAATATTAGATAACACATCGCCACCAATTGTTCCTAAAGTTGCTAGATTGAATCCTTCTAATTTCAGACTCATATCCATGATTGTTTCTTTATTTTCTATAGCGAAAGTTCCGTTGGCTCTAAAAGATTCTGTAAACCCATTTTGAATAGACGAATTAACGGTAAACTTTCTAAAAGTTTCATCTCCTGAAATATCGAAGTTCAGCGTTCCTAATTCTATTTTATTTAGAACAAGGTGATCAATTTTTATGGATGCAGTTGGCTGATAAACATTTTTATTCTGTTTATAGTTTACCTTTCCATTTAAGTTACCATCAAACACAAATTTGGAATTTAATGGCGTAATCTTATTAATATCTACATCTTCAAAATTCAGTTCGAGATCTTTATAATCACTTCCCTTCATAACTCCATTCAAATCAATTTTCTGATTTTCATGAGATAAAACAATATTATCGAATGTGAAGTTCTTAAAAAACTGATCAAAAACAATCTGATTGTCTGGGCCCGCTTCTTCATTTAAATACCAGATATAGTCTTTAAATTTCATTTCGGATTTCTTAATTCCGACAATATTATTTTTGTTCTTATCTATTGTATGATACAAATCCAGATTGAAATAATCTTCTCCTTGATTTCCTCCTTTAAATTCAGAACGAACAAAAAGCGTATCTTTTGAAGTTACATTAATCAAATTAAAATCACGAATCTTATAATAAGGAGTTTTAATACTATCTAACTCAACATAAGCATTGTACAGCGGATTCTTATTATCGACATTTATGCGAATGTTATCAAATGTGTTTTTGGCAGCAGTAATCTTTTTAGATCTAAATCTAAATTTAAATTCCTGAAGATCAGAATCGATTTTTCCTCTTACAACTGTAGAAGAATCAATATTAATTTCTGGATAAAGCATTTCGACTACTTTATCATAAACACGGAAATTAAATCTCAAAAACTGCCCTTTTCTAACTTTATACGGTTTGTAATTGGTATACAAACTACCAACTGAATTCATTACCAACTTATCTAATTGGTCAAATCTAAATTTACCAACGATTTTTCCGTCAACAACATCATTCGAACTAATTGTAATTGTTCTTGTTCTTTCGGCGTCAAAACTAGAATTAATATTTACTTGATCAAAAACATAAGTTGCTTTTGGATTTTGGTATTCGGTATCTTTAATATAAATATTCCCTTGCAGATTTTCGATTGAATTTCCTGTCAGTTGCACTTCTACATCTCCTTTGAAATTAGAAATAGAATCTCCCACAAATTTAAGTTTCCTTAAATCTGAATTTTCTACATTAATATGAAAATCATAACGGTTTTCTTTCTTGCTTAAATCCAATAAACCATCAAAAGTCAAATTCAGATTCGGATCATTTACAGCAATTTGCCCTTTATAATAAGGAAGTTTGAAATTTCCGTTTACAACGATATTATTATAAGTGTATTTATTATAATCTAACTTAGAAATATCTCCTTTTATAATCGTATTCAAATATTTCTCGGTAAAACCAACTCCATCAACATCAAGATTTAAACTTGTTTTCCCAACGTCTTTTCTGCCTAAAAGTGCTCCTACATTAAAATTATCCAACACAATATTTCCAGAATAGGAAGCTTTATCAATAAAGTCCATATTATTCAGATGAAGGTCAACTTTTCCGTTACCTAAATCTGTTGCCATTTTAAAATCGGTTTCTAATGCGGTTGTAGAAACCTTGGCTTTTCCGACAATATTAAATTTACCAATTCGTTTAAGTTCTTTTGGAAGCTTTTTACCTAAAACGCCCGGAAGCAGAATTACTAAATCATCATAACTTGATAGCAGTTTATCAAACTTTCCATCCATAAAAAACTTTTGAGTTTTACTACCTAAAAGATTCTTAAAGTTTATTGTTCCATTAATTTTTGACCCATTTGTATCACTCAATCTTAATTTAGTAAGCGTTAAATCATTAAGCGGGCCGCTCATTTTTGTTTTGATTTTAAAGTGCTGATTTTTACCCAATCCGTCATAAAAATGACGAATATCATTTGTCGCAATAGATGCAGAATCTAAAACAACATTAAACCTTACTTTGTCCGTAAAATCAAGAAAATCTGATGGCTTATAATTTAAAATGGCAATACCATAAATAGAAGATCTTTTCGTTTTAACCGCTAAATTTTCGACCTTAATTTGTTTTTTGGTATAACTAAATTTACCAGCAAAATTAGAAACATACAAACCTCGATGATCCATAAAAGAAAATCTATGAATGGTCGTATTTACATCAGGTCCATAGAGTTTAAAATCGCTGATATAAGCATTTAATTTAGTGAAATCTAAAAACTTAGGTGTTGTTTTATTTTCATCAACAACAGAAAACCTTCCTTTTTCGATGTAGGCATTTTTAGCCGTTAAAAGAAAATGTTTAGTAGATTTTTTCTTAGGCGTATTCTCAACTTCAAAGGCTTTAATGAATTTATTGATATTATTCTCATTTTCGCCTTTATATGTTTTTAGATTAAAGATTAAACCTGTAAGACGCAAATCGCCAAAAATTAGATCACCATCGAGTAATCGGCTAAAACTAGCAATATCAGTAGTAATAATATCCGAATAGATAAGCGTATTTTTATGATGATCTAAAATCATCACTTTCTTCAATTTAACGCCTCCAAAAATATTAATTGCGGTTTTTTCTACGCTGATATTAACTTTAAAATCCTCATTTAAAGAGTTCGTAACATAATTGGCAATCTGGGTTTGAACAACAGGCAAAGAAAGTATAATAGCTAATGCCAGTGCAAGTAAAATCAACCCAAATAGGGTTCTTGATATTATTTTCTTTACTGTTTTTATAGCTGTTTTAATTTTAGTTTTCTTTTAAATTTATTTTGAGCAGACAAAGAACAACTGTTTTTGATAAAAATTCTTTAATTTTGGACACTGCTTAAATCAAATAAATTCATTCCATTTGATTTGTCAAATATAATTCAAAATTTGTGCCTTTATATGCAAAATCCAGAGGTTTTTATTCTTGCCATCGAAAGTTCATGCGATGATACTGCTGCCGCGGTTTTACATAACGACAAAGTATTGTCAAATGTTGTAGCCAATCAATTAATTCATAATCAATACGGCGGTGTTGTTCCTGAATTGGCTTCTAGAGCACATCAGCAGAATATCGTACCTGTTATAGATGCCGCACTTCGTAAAGCAAATGTACAAAAAGAACAGTTAAGCGCAATTGCCTTTACGCAAGGCCCTGGACTAATGGGCTCGTTATTGGTTGGAACTTCTTTTAGCAAATCTTTATCTTTAGCATTAAAAGTTCCGTTAATTGCTGTAAATCATATGCATGCTCATATTCTGGCTCATTTTATTGATGAAGAAGGTTATGATAAACCAGAATTTCCATTTTTAGCATTAACCATTAGCGGAGGACATACACAAATCGTAAAAGTGAATAGTTTTTTTGATATGGAAATTATCGGAGAAACAACAGACGACGCTGTAGGTGAAGCTTTCGACAAAAGCGCCAAAATTCTTGGACTTCCTTATCCAGGCGGCCCATTGATTGACAAATATGCAAAAGAAGGAAATCCGAAAGCCTTTACTTTTACAAAACCAAAAGTTCCTGGATTAGACTTTAGTTTTTCTGGGCTTAAGACTGCTATTCTATATTTCATTCAAAAAAATAAACAAGCAAACCCAAATTTCATCGAAGAAAATTTGAATGATATTTGCGCTTCTATTCAGCATACCATCATTGAGATTTTAATGGATAAAATAAAATTGGCTGTAAAAGAAACCGGAATTACCCAAATTGCTATTGGCGGTGGAGTTTCTGCAAATTCTGGAATTAGAAATACATTGAAAGAAACCGAAAGCAAATACGGCTGGAAAACTTTTATCCCGAAATTTGAATATACAACCGATAATGCTGCTATGATTGGAATTGTTGGCTATCAAAAATACTTATCAAATCGTTTTGAAACTTCTGCAGTGGTTTCTAAAGCAAGAATTCAGTTTTAATCATGCAGTTATTTTTTAATCCGAATATAAATGAAACCACAGAAAGCTTTTCTTTTGATAAAGAAGAAAGCCGTCATATTATAAAGGTTCTTCGCAAAAAAGACTCCGACATATTACATGTCACAAATGGTTTTGGACTATTGTTTGAAACACAAATTACATTGGCATCTGACAACAAATGTACCGTTGAAGTACTTTCTATAAAAAATGCCGAAAAGCCTAAATTCCATCTGCATCTTGCCGTTGCACCAACTAAAATGAATGATCGTTTTGAGTGGTTTCTGGAAAAAGCGACCGAAATTGGGATTCAGGAAATAACGCCTATTTTTTGCGATCGTTCTGAAAGAAAAGTAATTAATCGAGAGCGTTTTGAAAAAATTATTCTTTCGGCAATGAAACAGTGCAACGAAACATTTCTTCCTAAATTGAATGAAGCTATTTCGTTTAAAGAATTTATTAAACAACAAAAAAATGGTTTGCAATTAATTGCTCATTGCGAAGAAACAGATAAAAAATCACTGAAAGAGGTTTTAAAACCAAATGAAGACGTTACAATCTTAATTGGACCAGAAGGAGATTTTTCTGAGAAAGAAATTGCTTTAGCATTAGAAAACAATTATAAACCAGTAACTTTAGGAAATACGCGTTTGAGAACAGAAACGGCTGCTGTTGTGGCTTGCCATAGCGTTGTGTTTTTCAATGAATAGATAAACTTAAACACAATCTTGTCATTTCGACGAAGGAGAAATCTTCGTTAGAAAATCGACAAAGCTTGGAACTCACTTTATGGAGCTACTTGCGAAGATTTCTCCTTCGTCGAAATGACAAAAAATGCGAAAACACGATATTTAGAAATCAAATGAAAAAAATATTTTACTTATTATTACTTTTTTCAATCCCTTCTTTTTCACAAGAAATTGCTTTGCTTAAATATAGCGGAGGTGGCGACTGGTACGCTAATCCGACTTCTTTGCCAAATCTGATTTCTTTTTGCAATGCCAATATCAATACCCGAATCAAGAATAAGCCTTCGACTGTCGAACCGAGTAATCCTGATTTATTTTCTTATCCGTTTGTTCACATGACGGGGCATGGAAATGTCGTTTTTAGCGATGCAGATGTTGCAAACTTGAGAAATTATTTAACTGGAGGTGGTTTTCTTCATATTGATGATAATTACGGAATGGATCAGTTTATTAGAAAGGAAATCAAAAAGATATTTCCGAATAATAATTTAGTTGAAATTGCGGCAAATCATCCTATTTTTCAAAAACCATTTCCTTTTCCAAATGGATTGCCTAAAATTCACGAACATGACGGAACTCGTCCGCAAGCTTTTGGCATTTTTATAGATAACAAATTGGTTTTACTTTATACTTACGAATGTGATTTGGGTGACGGCTGGGAAGATGCCGAAGTTCATAACGATCCAGCAAATGTAAGAGACAAAGCACTAAAAATGGGCGCAAATATTATCAACTATATTTTTACTAATTAGTGACTAGTAATTCATCAAATTAAAAAGAAAAATCATTTAGATTCAGAGTCACCACTATTCACTATTCACTAATCACTAATCACTAATCACTAATCACTTTTCACTTTTCACTAACAAAAAATGCAGCTGACTCACGAAGAAAACCAATTTGAAAGAAAAACATTTCCGATAACGCTAGTTTGCGATCACATTTACTTTCAGCAGAATATTGGTTCTTTATTTAGAATTTCTGAAGCTTTCGGAGTCGAAAATATTATCTTTTTCGGAAAAGATATTCCGCTTACGCCACGTAAAATCAATAAAACTTCTCGAAGCACACATCTACATGTTGCCCATTCTGTAATTGAAGAATTTGCAGAACTTAAATCTTTTCTATTAGATAATAATTTTGAAATTATCTCATTGGAAATTGCTTCCAACAGTAAACCTCTTAAAGAAGTACTTGTTCCTGAAAACAAAAAAATCGCTCTTTTAATTGGAAGCGAAATCAACGGAATTTCAGAAGAACTTCTAAAACTTTCTCATCAAATTGTGCATATTAATATGTTTGGAAAAAACAGCAGTATGAATGTCGTACAAGCTGCCAGTATTGCACTTTACGAGTTAACTTCTCTCTAAAAGACTGAACTCTAAGTGTTTCTTTCGAAAGACTTTTCTTTTTTAAACTATTTATCTTCTTAAAATCATCGTTAAAACAACAAAAAAACACGACGAAATACATTAAAAAAAATAAAAAGAAAGTAAAATCGTACTAATATTACTATTGTCGATTTTTGTAAGAACTAGAGTTTATAAGGCATTGCAAAAATTCTCACAAAATATCTGTTATAAAATTTTTCTGTAATTTCATTTTGTTATAAAATTGCGTAAATATTTAACCAAACAATGTTTTTATAACAAAAAACCCAAATTATTATGAAAAAAGTTATTATTACAACATTTGCAGCTTTGATGCTGTTTGCTTGTCAAAATGAGCAATCTGATGCAACCAATTCAGAAACTATGGCAGCTTCACGACGCGGATGCGCAACCCAAGAAGTCTTAGAAGCACAACTTAAAGCTGACCCAATGCTGGCTATTAAAATGAATGAAATTGAAGCTTTTACAGCCAAACATGGTTTAAGTGGTTTTACTGGCCGCTTGGTAAATGGTAAAATCGAGATTCCTGTTGTCGTTAACGTTCTTTACAGAACATCTGCTCAAAACATTTCTGATGCACAAATTCAATCTCAAATTGATGTTTTAAACAAAGATTTTAACGCTCTAAATTCTGATTACAATAATGTTCCAGCATTATTTTCTGGAGTAAAAGCCAATGTAGGAATTACTTTTGTTTTGGATCAGATTATTAGAAAATCGACTACCAAAACTTCTTGGGGAACAAATGACGCCATGAAAAAAACTGCTCAAGGCGGAATTGCACCAACTTCTCCAACAACTAAATTAAACATTTGGACTTGCAACATTGGAGGCGGAATTTTAGGCTACGCTCAATTTCCTGGTGGTGCATCGTCTACTGACGGAGTTGTTATTGATCCTCGCTATTTTGGACTGTCTGGCGCTGCAAATGCTCCATTCAACTTAGGAAGAACAGCAACTCATGAAGTTGGACATTGGATGAATTTACGCCACATTTGGGGAGATGCAACTTGCGGAAGCGATCTAGTTGCAGATACACCAACTCATAATGAAGAAAATTATGGAGTTCCTGCTTATCCTCACTATAGCACTTGTTCTGGAACGCCAGTAGAAATGACAATGAACTACATGGATTATGTTGATGACGCGGCAATGTACATGTTTTCGACAGGACAAAAAAATAGAATAGCAGCAATATTTACAGCTGGAGGAGCTAGAGCTTCTTTTGCTCAATAATTGCTGGCAAAGTAAAGCATAAAGCGAGATCTAACACATCTCGCTTTTTTTATTTATAGTAAAATTTTAAAATGCTTTTTCCTATATTTATAGTCTAAATTTTTAACATGGTCACATCAAAAACTATTTCGAACGGAATTTTAAGAGCTTTAGCAACTATCTTAATAATTGGTATCGTTTTATATTTTTTATACGAAATTCAAACCGTAATTGTTTACCTCTGTATTTCATTACTATTATGTTTGATTTCAAATCCGTTGATCTTGTTCTTAAAAAACAAGCTGAAATTTGGCAATTCTATGGCTGCCACAACCACAATTATCCTTTTCATTTTTCTAATTGTGGGTTTCATTTTATTATTTGTTCCCTTAATTATCTCTCAAGCCAACAATTTAGCATTATTAGATACGGCGCATCTTCAAACTAAATTTATTGAAACAGAAACACATCTTGAAGAGTATTTTAATATTCAGCATATCGATTTAAACAAAATAATTAAAGATTCAAAACTTACATCTGTACTTGATTTTAGTTATTTTACTGGATTTATAAATTCGATCATCAATTTTATGGCCGATATGGGAATGGGATTAGTATCAGTGTTTTTTATCACTTTTTTCTTTATCAAAGACCAAGATGTTTTTAAAGATCAAGCTAGAAGAATACTTCCAGATTCAAACGAAGACAAAATTCTAAATTCAATTACTAAAATTAACCATCTTCTAACACGCTATTTTATTGGTTTATTATTACAGCTTATTGTTGTCTTTATTCTATATCTAATTGTACTATTAATTTTTGGAAATAAAAATGCCTTTGTTATCGCTTTCTTGTGCGCAATTCTAAATATCATACCTTATTTAGGCCCAATTATCGGAACTACTTTGGCCGGAATTCTAACTATGATTAGCATGATCGGGCAAGATTTTCAATCGGAAATTCTGCCAACGACTATTTATGTTATTATTGGATTTTTAATAGTTCAAGCAATTGATAATAATGTGAGCCAACCAATAATTTCATCAAAAAGTGTAAATTCGCACCCGTTAGAAATTTTCTTAATTATCTTGATTAGCGGTATAACGTTCGGAATTGTGGGTATGATCATTGCAGTTCCAGCTTTTACAATTATAAAAGTAATTTTGAAAGAATTTTTTCCAAACAATAAAATCGTCTCCGTATTAACTGAAAGAATTTAGCTTTGAACACTTTACTTTTGCATCCAGATATTCAGGAATTTATAATTCAAAATACTGGTGCAGACTTAACAAAATTAGCACTTCAAAAAAATCCATTTCCGGAAGTTGAGTGGAAATTGATTTTAAATCAAATTGAAGCAAGATCTAAAGCCAAAGAAAAACTCCCGACTTGGTTTTCGGCTCCTAATATTATTTATCCAAGTAAAGTTTCGGTAGAGCAAACTTCTTCAGAAAAAACAGCGTCTTACAAAGCCGACTTGATTTCTGGTAAAACTTTAATTGATCTTACTGGAGGTTTTGGTGTTGATGATTATTATTTTTCGAAGAAATTTAAATCGGTAACACATTGTGAAATAAACGAAGAATTGTCTGAGATTGTGGCACATAATTTCAAACAATTAGAGATTGAGAATTGTAGTTTTTTTCCAGGCGATTCTATTGATTTATTAGAAAAAACAAATCAAAAATTTGATTGGATTTACATCGATCCATCAAGAAGAAATGATGCAAAAGGCAAAGTTTTTATGCTCAAAGACTGTCTGCCAAATGTACCCGAACTCCTTGATTTTTATTTTGAAAAAGCAGATTCTATTTTAATAAAAACAGCACCACTTTTAGATATTTCGGCAGGATTATCAGAATTAAAAAATGTCAAAAACATTCATATAATTGCGCTTGAAAATGAAGTAAAAGAACTTCTTTTTGAAATTCATAAAAATTATACAGGCGAAATCACTTTAAAAACGGCAAATATTTTAAAAGAGAAAACAGAAACTTTTGAATTTGTTTTGAACGAAGAAACTTCGATTCCAACTTATGATTTTCCTAAAAAAAACATTTACGAGCCGAACGCTGCAATTATGAAATCTGGAGGCTTTGATGAAGTAAGTGTTATTTTTAAAATAGATAAATTACATAAACATTCACATTTGTATACTTCTGAAAGTTTAATTGATTTTCCAGGAAGAAGATTTGAGGTTCAAAAAGCCATTCCATACCATAAAAATGAGATGAAAACAGAACTTGCCAATAAGCAAGCTAATATTACTACTCGCAATTTTCCGGAGACAGTAGAAAACATTCGCAAAAAATGGAAAATAAAAAATGGAGGTAATTTGTATTGTTTTTTTACAACAGATGTAAAAGATAACAAAATAGTTTTAATTTGCACCAAAATAATCTAAACAATGAAACAACTAATTACGCTAACATTTTTTCTATTAACCTTTACTGCATTTGCCCAAAAACAAAAACCATGTGAATACAGTGTAAATGTAAATGACTCAATTGGATCTTATAAAGTAACAAATGAATACTTAATGAGTGAGAAATATTTTGGAGGAAACTTCGATTACATTTTCTTTTCTCTTGCTCAAACCGATGGTTTGCCAACATTAAACTTACAGCTTATTCAGAAAAGTAAAGATTTTATTAAAGCCAATTGTTTTGATAAAAATTCTAAAATCTTCCTTCAACTAGAAAACGGAAAAATTGTTACACTAATGCACATCAATCAGGAGAGCTGTGGTACATTGGTTCGCGATGACAAAGGCTATGACAATCGTGTAAATACCGGAATTTTTATGTTTATGAAAGATAATTTTGAAGAATTAAAGAAATCTCCAATTTCGATTATGCGAATAAAATATCTGACAAACGTAGAAGATTATATCGTAAAACGTGAACTTACATCGGAGTTAACGGGCAAAGTGACAAACCCAAATACTTATTTCATGGAAAATATTAGATGTGTAGAATAATCTAATTGCATTTCCATTTTTCATTGGCTACTTTATCCTTTAAACCTGCTTTTAAGTTATAATGCCACCATTCAGAGTCAAATGAATTGAAGCCATTTTTAATCATTGTTTTTTTCAGGTAAGCTCTTTTAGAAAGAATTTCTTTTGAAAGCTGTTTGAAATTATGACTCGCCTGAATTCCGAAAAAATCAAAGGAAGTTCCCATATCTACTTCTTTTCCAGTTATATCT
This sequence comes from Flavobacterium notoginsengisoli, assembly GCF_014207905.1. Classification (GTDB taxonomy): domain Bacteria; phylum Bacteroidota; class Bacteroidia; order Flavobacteriales; family Flavobacteriaceae; genus Flavobacterium; species Flavobacterium notoginsengisoli_A. The sequence continues at coordinate 540,747 of NZ_JACHLB010000003.1, forward strand.
ACCAAAGAAATATCAACGGCTCCTCCTCTATTGTGGATGGAGCCTTTTTTTGGATCCGCAACATATTCTGGATTTGACACAATTTCCCACATCTTTTTTTGAATATCTAAAGGTCTATAACAGTCATATAACTTAATTCTAAACCCTTTTTTCATAAAATCATTATTTGCCGCAATAAGTGCTCTAACGGTTTTTAAACGTAGCATACATTCTGCACAATCATAAACTTTTGCTTTCAGAAAGTTATCTTCAGTTGCATACTTCATATCATAAACAAAATCATTGCTGTAATCTCTTAAATTCACAAAAGTGGTATCAGAAATCTCTCCAGAAACTTCGTCAGTGTAGGTTTCATTCTGAGCGTTTATCGAAGTAATAAAAAAAAGAGAGAGCAGAAGAAGTTTTAAAAAGCTATTCATTGTGATGTAATTTAAAAAATGAAAGTTAAGCAAAAAATCAAAACCTTGCTTTTAATAATTTGTTGTTTTATTGTGAAAACTTAAGATTTTTGCTAGCGAAACGTCTTAAATCTCTTTCAAAATTAATAATGTTTTAATATCTTTATGAATATTAGACCTATCAGGCTTTACAATTTATTTACTAATTCTAAAAATCAGTCATTATGAATTTAAAAATCAAATATATTGCAGCAGTCCTTTTAAGTAGTTTCCTTTTCTATTCATGCAAAAAAGAAATCATAAAAAGTGTTCCCACAACCGATTCTACTTCTATAAAAACAGAAGCTTTAAAAACAGATAGCACCGTTTTAAATCCAACCGATTCTTTATACACTTTGGTAGACAAAAGCGTTATTGGAACGCAGTTTTTAACTAAAAGCAGTTTGGCCGTAAGATTAAAAAAATTGCTTGGAGCAGATTACGAAGAAATGGTTAAAAATTGGAATACCGAAACGCCTTTTGAAAAACAAGAAAACATATTGCACGCTTGGGGCTGTAAACAACATGATTGCAATTCATTTTCTTATGACCTTTTTATTGATGTGAAAAACAATAAAATAAATGTCTACAAATTTGCCGAATCTAAACTAACTGTTTTTAAAGAGGATAATTTTGATATTGAAATAAAAGACGGCTTTTTGAAAGATCTGAATATTAAAAAGGAAAACGTTAAAAATTGATAATTGTTAATTGATAATTGTTAATTGATAATTGTTAATTGTCAATTATTTATATTTCTCCTGTCATTAAAATATTTTCTTTCACACCTTTATTTTTCAACATTCTAAAATGAGAGCGAACGGCGTGATAAAATGGATAAGAAGTATACGGTAAATCATATTCTTTTGCGTAACGTCTAATTATGGGCGTGATATACGGGTAATACGTATGCCCAACTGCTGGAAAAAGATGATGTGCAACGTGATGTGTAAATCCGCCGTATAAAAAATTGGCCAATTTGCTTTCTGTACTAAAGTCTTTCGTTACTATCATTTGATGCAGTGCCCAAGTTGCCGAAAGATTTCCATCTTCATCGGTATTCGGAAAATTGGCATCTTCATCTACATGCGTAGAAACGAGTGCTACGACACCAAGTGCGCTTCCGCACATATGCAGACTTAACCACGCTAAAAGAACAATATACCAAGGCTGATTTAAAAACATCATGGGTATGAAAAGCAAATAAATCAGATTTATAATTTTTGCTACAAATAAGCGATAAACTTCTTGGGCCGGAATTTTCTCTACGATCTTTTTCACGTAATTATCTTTCTTTCCAAAGAAATCTTTAAAATCACGAATATAAATCCAATTTAAACTATAAAGCGGATAAATAAACCACATGTAAATGTGCTGGTATTTATGATAATCGAATAAAGGACTATTTGGAAAAATTCTGATAATATTGCTTTGCTTAATATCAATATCCCAATCTGGCACATTTGGATAAGCGTGATGAAGCCCAATATGTCTTCTCATCCAAAGCCAATGGTTGCTGCCAAATAATTCTAAAACATATAGAAACCATTCGTTGTGTTTTGTTTTTTTAAACAATGCTCCGTGAGCGGCATCATGAAAGGCATTTATAAAGAGAACAATCATAGTAATGCCAGACAAAATATAAAAAAGAAAGAGTAAAGGTGTCTGGTTACCAAAAAATAGAATACAGGCGTAAAACAAAAAGAAAGCGGCGAGAAGTCCTAAAGACTTCACAACATTTAATACGTACAAAGATGAATTTTTCAAGACCGTTTCATTAACTTCTAAACGCATCTTTTTAAAAAAATCATCCGTTCCAGCTTTAATATAAACTGGTCGTTTTAATTTTTCCATATAGTTATTGCTAGAAATTGTTTAACCCAAATTTAATAAAAAAAAGCTTAAAATATTCAAATCCATACATTTAACAATAACAATTATAAAAACAGAAAGCCACTTTACTTAAGTGGCTTTTGTGATTCATTAATTGGTAAGTTTGTTTGATATTTTTGGAAAACTTTTGAGTTTATTCCTCAAATTTCGTTTCTGCCAAGCGCAATCGAATATTATGAATACGACCTTCAATTTCTTCTAAATCATTGAGAATATTTCTTTTCTCATAGATTGCGCCAGCGTCATTAACCATATTTTGCTCGTTTTCTGGAGCAAAAAGATCATTTAAATCTACATCTGGAAAATTTTTACTCAAACTAATAATAAATTCAGAACCAATATTAGCTGTACCATGTAAATATCTTCCAATCATTGCTGGGCTAAATCCTAAAATTGCCCCTACCTCTTTTTGCTTTAATCCTTTAGCTTTAAAGAATTTGCTTAGTTTTTCGTTGTACATCATCATTTAAATTCAACACAAAATGTAGTCATAATATATTTTTTAACATAAAAAAGACCATAAAATATAATATTATTCTTACATTTACATTAAATATGGAAATATTAAGTTATAAACTGCAAATATATGTCAAAATTAATCAATAATAACGATTTTAAAGAAGATAATTCTCACAATCAAAAAGCTTATGAATTTATTAACAAGCATTTACCTTCTACGTATGTCGACTTAACTATTAACCGAATTGTTGAGAAAGGCCAAAGCGCTCCAACTAAATCATTAATTAGAAATGTAAAAAACAGAACTATACTGAGAAATGATATTTTACTCGCTTTGGTTGAAGTCGCAAACGAAAACAAACTAGCCATTGAAAGAATTAATTTATTGATCTCTTAATTAAATATTCGTAAGTATTGAATTAAACTTTATTATCTATGTCAAACCACACCAATACAGAATTAAACGAAAAATTCTTCAATCAAGAAAAAGAACCGCATTTTCCTAAACCGATTACTAGTTCAATTGTAGATTCAATCTATTTATATGGAATGTCACTAGAAGAATATCAGGAAGGGATGGAAATTCATTCGAAATGCTTTGATCAATTGCAAAATTTAGCCAATTAGAAAACAGCGATTTCAGACTTCTCTCAATTTAAAATATGCCCATACCTTCGGGTTTAATTGTAAATCCGATACGGATCATACTTTTATGTTCCTGATAATCTATTAAACTCTCTGTGTAGCCTACAAACCATTGCAAGGTTACATAATAATTTTCCTCTTTATAAGGTCTCCAATTCAATTGAGTCTGTAAAGAACCATAATTAATAAGTCCGCTTCCTTTTCTAAAAAGAACATCGGCACTCCAACGTCCAGGTTTTATAAGATATGTGGCACTTGCTTCACCATAACCAACATATTTTGTAAGTTCGGGATTATCTTCTTTGTCAACCAAAGGAATCCATCCTCTAATTCCAACGGTCCATCTTGGAGAAACTTGCGATTTTAATGAAAAGGCCAGCATATTCCAAGTTCGTGAGTAAATAGAATCTCTACCGTTTGATTCGTGTTCAAACGAAATTGTCCCGTAGGTAAGTCTTCCGCCTTTTAGATAAAACGGACGTACCATTGCGACTCCTGGATTAAAATTAATTTCTGAAAAAGGTTTTGAACTAGCATAAATATCCCAAAAAGCTTTCTGTGTGTACATTAAATACGGAAAAAAACCTCCCAAAATTGGTTTTGAGTTTAATCGAAGCTTAAAACTTACTTGATACTTTACATCGGCAGAATTGCGTGTAATAGGTTCGCTTAGTGGAACTCCTGTCAGAAAATAATTGTCACGGTGAACCGAAAAACTGTTTTCTTTTAATAATGAATCTGCTGCTCTGAAGTTTTTCTTTTCTTCTACAATCTGTGAATTGGAATGAATTGAATATAAAATAAGGAAAATGAATATTGATTTAAAATGCATTATTACTTGTGATTTAGGGTTTTATTTAAGCCTTTTACACTAAGTTACGTTATTTGAATCTTAATAAAAAATATTTTAAAGTCAGTAATTTAAATTTAAATACTTAAAAATATACATTACAAAAACAAAAGCCCACTCAATTGAGTGGGCTTTTGTTTAGATTTATATGAAAAATAGTGTTCACCAAATAATTTACATCATAAAGAATAAAGCTCTTTGTAAAACTTCTAATTGTTTTTGCTGCATTTGTGATTTTCCAAAAGTCTTATTGGAAATTTTTGGAATTAAACTCGAAGATTTAAAATAGGTTCTTAAATCCTGAAAAATTTCTGTCTTGCTTTTTGAAGCATCTATCAAGATTAGATCTTTTATCTCTTCTATCATCGACAAGCTATTATAGAGATGCTTACTAAATAAACAAACCATGAAATTGTTATTTATACCTTCTAACTCAAAGAAATCCAATAGTTCAGAGTATTCGTAAACTACGAATACCGAATGATCATAAGTATTTGATTTTTTTTCATTTTCTAGCAAAAAGGAATCTTCGGAAAATTCAAACTCATTTTTAAATTTCCTTTTGAACATTTTTAAAAAAATCCCCTTATTATCTCGAACCAGAACTCTTTCTTTATTGACCATCTCTTAAAACAAATTATATTTTAATGACATAAACACCCCGTTTTAATTCCGCCATATTTCTTTGCGGAATTATTATAAATAAATTAAACTTTCGCTCGTTAAAAAAGCAAAGCCGATAGCCATCTTGGTCTGAAATTTTACTAGAATACTGTAAAAATCAAACGCATAGATTTCTATAAAAAATACCAAAAAACAAAAGGGGTTATAATTTATCGCAGATGAGGATTATTATTGGTCAAGAGCCAAATAATAATTGTTAAGCAACGTATAACAAGGAAAGAGTCTACAAGATTACGAATAGCAAAGCATTCGAAAAAGAGACTAAAAATGGAAGATTTTGGAGAGCTTTCAATATGGGCGACAATTTTTGTGCTACGACCAAATCTAAAAGGGATAAGCCCGATATTTTTCGAGCTAATTCCTTTTAGATTTAATCATAAAATCGTCTAAACTTTTGGTTGCAGTTTATTTTTACTTGATCTTACAATCAAAGTAAAAATTCAAAAAGTAAATATTTTTTATTTCACTTCACTAAAAAGTACACTTACAGAATTGTATGTAACCCGCAAGAGCACAAAGGAAAAATCTAAATATAAACAGTCTTAAACCCCAACGTTGTAATTTTGAGTTTCTGATGGACTCAAAGTTTTTAATTTTTTGATTTTGTCATTTAATTTTAAAATACGATCCAATTGTTTTTGTTGGATAGTGTACTTAGTATAATATTTATACCATTCTTTTCCGATAAAAAAGGTTGTAACAGAAACTCCTGTAAGTAAACCGATTAAGTAATTAGTTATGTCCATGATTCTATTAGTTTATTAGTTTTTTTTTTAAGTTATTTTGAGTTTATTTTTAAGTTCATTTATTATTTAAAAGGCATTTTTATCTCCTTTTAAGGTTACAATTACAGTCAAAAAGCAAATTTTAATGTCTTTTATTAAGCTCCAACGTTGCACATATTCGATGTCTGTTGTAACGCGTCTTTTCATATCAGACACTTTTTTTGTTTCTCCACGCAGACCAGAAACCTGAGCCAAACCAGTAATTCCAGGTTTCACAAAATGACGAACCATAAAATTATTAATGTGGTCATTATAATCTGACGTATGTTTAATCATGTGCGGACGAGGTCCTACTACACTCATATTTCCAATCAAAACATTAAAGAACTGCGGCATTTCGTCTAAACTTGTACGGCGAATAAATCTTCCAATTGGCGTAACCCTGCTATCGCCTTTTTGCGCTTGCTGAGCTTCATTGGCATTATCAACATACATGCTTCGAAATTTGTAACACCAAAAGCTTTGGTTCTTTTTTCCGGTTCTCATTTGTTTAAATAAAACTGGCCCTGGACTTTGTTTTTTAATGATAATAGCCAACAAAGGATACAACCAAGACAAAATGAAAATGATAACCAAACTGCTAAATACAAGATCGAATATTCTCTTTGCTAATCTGTTGTATGCATTCTGTAAAGGCTCAAAACGAGGTTTTATAACATGAAAATTATTTAAATGGCTTGAGTTGAAATGCTTTTTTGAAATAGACGAAAAATCCGGCACAAATTTCAAACGCATACAATGCTTATCTCCAAGCTCAAAAAAATCATTCAGATCTGAAATAAAATCAGGTTTAGAAACAATATACAATTCATTAATATTATCTCTCGAAGCTTTGTCAATTCCTGCGCAAAGTGCCAAAGAGAAATCTTCATTATTGGTATATTCTTCAGACGAATTTTCATTTAAAATACCGACAAAATTGATAAAGAATGAATTGCTTTCTAAATGAGAAGCCAATTCGATACTTGTCTTATTAAATCCCCAAATTGCTACTGTATATTGTTTAAAAACCCATCCTTTGATTTTTCCTATCACTAGAGTAAAAAGGATTCTAGACAATAAAAAGTAAGACAATAAGAAACTTAGCTGAATTAAATTTGCCTTCGTTCCAAAGAAATACAATACGTCGTCCTGAAAAATGAAAATATATCCGTGCCATAAAACTCTTTGTGTAAAAAAAGCACGCCAGCTATTACGGAAAAATTCATCTAAACTAAAAAGAACGTCTACTCTATATAATTGAAAATAAGTAACTGAAAACAACCAGCTTAAGATTGTAATAGGAATCATTTTATTTACAAATAAAGTATTCCAACCTACTTTCTCTTCAATCGCAAAATTCAAAAATATAATTGTACCAAACACCATCGCAATCATATCGGCAATAGCACAACACATTATGAAAGTAAATTTATGTCTGTTTCGCATTTCTTATTTTTTTCAGTAAATTATAACTTATCGCTCCTGTAAAACTTCCTATAACTCCGTAGAAAACATCCATTAAATCTGGACTTCTTCTTTGTATTACAAACTGTCCTCCTTCGGCTACACACACTATTATTGCTGCAATAATTATATTCTGTATAAAATTTAAATTCTTATTATAATTTACATCTGATGCTCCTCTATGCTCTGTATATATTTCTAATAAAAAGCCAACAGCAAAAAAAGGAACAGCAGTACGCAAATTGTAATAATGGTTACTCCAGTTCAAAAGCCATCTTGGTAAATAAGTTTCACTTGACAAACTTGGATCTGAGAGCCAAGAGAAATAAAACACAATCCCGATAACTGTTAGCAATAGCACTAGAACTATTTTATTAAACATTTTTTATTATTAAATTTTAGTAAATAAGCTTTAGGTAAAAACTCTTTTTTTAGGCCTCTTTTACTTTAAGGCTTTTTTTATACCAAGGCTTCTTTGCTTTCGCTTCTTCATATTTGTAGCCGTAGCTTGCGCCATAACCATAACCGTATGAAGATTTTACATTTACTCCGTTTATAAGAATCCCAACATTTTTTAGTTGTTCTTTTTTAATGAAATTATTTGCCTGAACCAGATTGCTCTTCTCCGTATAATCATATTTTACGACAAATACTGTTACATCTGCCAAATGGCTAAAGTTTAGCGTATCTGATACAATTTGCACTGGAGCGCTATCTAAAATTATATAATCATAAAGCCCTCTTGCCTCTTCAATCAATGTTTCAAAATTAGAATTGGTGATCAATTGCGAAGGATTTGGAGGAGTTTCTCCTGCAAATAAAACATCTAGACTTTGTGAAAAATTATTGTCTTTTTGCAAAAACTCTTTCCAATCGTCGGTTTTGTTTGCTAAGAAATCTGAAAGTCCAAAAGCACGTCTATCAATACTAAAATAATCATGCAGTTGCGGATTTCTTAAATCGACACCAATCAATAATACTTTTTTATTAAGGTTGCTAATTGTAATCGCGTTATGAAAAGCACAAAATGATTTTCCTTCTCCTTGAATAGCCGAAGTATACAATATAACGTTTCCTTTGCTTTCCTTTTTTCTTGGTAATAAGTAAGATACATTTGAAACTAACGCTCGAGAGGCTTCTGCAATCATAGAACGTGAAGTTGCTGTATTGTCTAACTTATCATTTGTTTTGATTAAAGGAATATGTCCTAAAATCGGAATATTGGTAAGCACTTTCTCAATATCGTCTTCATTGTGTATTTTGTTGTCAAAATACAAGAGTAAATACGTAATTCCGAATGGAAGTAGCAACGCAAATAAAAACGAACCAAGCATGAATACTTTTGGCTGAGGGAAAATCGCAGAATAATTAGTTTCTGGCGCATTTAACGTTTTTAAATTTGACTCTAAAATAGCTCCATTTAAAACGGCCTCTTCTCTCTTTTGCAATAAGGCAACATAAGTTTCTTCTTTAAGCGTAAGGTTGCTATTGATGTTTCCTAAAACTTTATCTTTTGTTGGAATACTTTTTACTTTAGCATCTACAGCACTTTGTTCTGCTCTGTTAACTCTACTATTTTGATTCAGATAATTTAAATATCCTTCTAATGTATTTAATAACTCTTGTTTTTGAACTTTTAACTGAGTCATTAAACTAATGTAAGCAGGATTATTTTTTTGAGCTCTCTCTAAAATCAACTGGCTGTCTAAAATTTTTGCATTATAGGCTAGAAGCATTTGATTTACAGACGGAGATTCTAAGTTATAACCTGTTCCTAAAGTTTGAGTAGGTCCTGCTTGTCTAATATCGTTAAGTGCAAAACTAGCCAGAGAGACTTGTTTCTCGTTATTAGAAGAGCTTTCCTTTTTTTGGCTTCTATCGGCAGTTTGTTCAACAATATAGTTGTCCATTACACCGATATCGTTGTTTTGCAAGTATTTTTCTTTTACGCTTTCGATCGAATCTTTTTCTTTCGTGAAATTTTTTATCCTTTGATTTAAATAAGAAACAGTATTTCTAAATACTTTTTGCTTATTTAAAACAATGCTTTTGTCTAATAAAACAATAATTTCACTTAAAATTTTTCTTGAACGATCTGGACTTACACTCACATGACTAAGCTCTATTACTCCTTTTGCTTTTTCATCTGCTACCACAAAAAGAGAAGATTTTAAATCTTTTAAAGCTACCGCAGTTGGTTGCATTACTACTTTATATTCACTTTCAAAAAAGGCAGAAGGATTCTTTTTTGCCTTTGCCGATAATTGAATTTTAAATGGCAAACCTTCAACAGCTTCAGTTCCTTTATATCCTTTTACGTTCCAAGTTTTTTCAGTTGCAGGTTCTGTTACAACAAAGCCATCATTATTTACTTTAATTTCATAAGTAGCTTCTGGAAGAGAATCTTTAGAAACGGTTGGTATTAATGCAAAAGGAACTTCATTTACGTAATTGTTTTGTACCGTATATACCTTTTCGAAATAAGAAAAGTTTAAGTTCAATTTCTTTACAACATCCAATAAAAATTCGTTTGAAGTAATTAGTCGAATTTCATCTTCCAAATTATCTTCACTGCTTTTTTCAGCTGTACTTATTGTAATTATTTTTGTTTTGTCTTCTTGTTTTTTGTCGAACAAAATCGTAGCTGAAGTTTCGTAAGTAGATGGCGTTATTTTAATAAAAATATAAGCTGCACCCACAAATACTATTAAACTTAGTACAAACCAAGGCCAATATCTCAAATACTTTACAAGTTCTTTTTTGAAATCCATAATTATCTAATTAAATACAGTCGAATTAATAACAATAAGTAAATTCTAATTCTGAAATACTTATACAATCTTTTTATACTCTTCCCTTTCTATTGAGCAATAACAATAATCAAAGCCGAAAGCGATGCTACTATTCCTAACAATTGAATTGGATCTTTAATAAGTCCTCCACTATTTGCTTTTAGCTTATTTGGAGTTACCACAATTACATCATTTTGTCTGATTCTAAAGTTCGGATTAGACATCCAAGAAGCTGTTGTCAGGTCAATGTGATACACCAAACGTTTTCCGTCTACTTCTCTAATCAGTTTAATATCTTTTCGAATGGCTGAATAAGTTAAATCTCTCGCCATTCCGATTGCATCAAGCAAACTGATTGATTCTTCACTAAAAGGAATTACACCTGGAGCATTAACTTCTCCTAAAATGGTAAATTTGTTGTTAAGTACTCGAACCTGAACAGTAGGATTTACCAAGTAGTTCTCATTTATCAAGCGTTCTTTTATTTTAATTTCTGCATTAGCTGGTGTTAGTCCACCTACTTTTACTTCATTCAAAATAGGCATCATAATAGTTCCTTGCGGATTAACCAGATAACCAGACAATCTCATCATATCAACTGAATTTTGTGCCCCTGTTGTTCCACTATTCATATTGAAAGGTGCTGCTACTACAGGGTTTAAATCACCAATGTCGATTTTTAAGATATCATTAGGCTGGATTTTAGGCGATGTATAAGTTAGGGTCGAATTTGCATAACTATCTAAATCCTGCAAATACAACATTTGTTTTCTGGTAGTACAAGACCCCAACATAAATAAAAGCGATAAAATAATAGGAAAGAAAAATTTCTTCATGTTAACGGTGTATATATTAATATTTTTTATCACTTAAGAATTATTGAACTATGTACTGTCTTAAAGCAAGACTTTTTTTAAGAAATACTGCTTGTGCTGCCGTCAATCCGTGATACTTATAGATTTTGTAGTCTTCATTTAAAACTTTCAATGCTGTTTTAAAACTGGTACTCATGCCTCCCATTCTCATCTTAACGATATACTTGTCGATGTAACTCATCTTGATTTTATACTTGTACAGATAGCGAAGTAAAAATTCTGTATCTGAAGCTATTTTAAAATCAAGGTTATACAAACCATGTTTGTCAATTATACTCTTTTTCAAGTAAACGGTTGGGTGTAAAGGTAACCAGCCTCCTTTTACTTTCTTAAGGCTAAAGACACCACCAATTCTGTCACGCACTAAACGCTCGTCCGAATCATTGGTTACATAAACTCCATCTCCATAAATACCCTCTATACTAGAATCAGTACTAAAACGAGCAGCAATTCTCGAAATCGCTTTTGTATCATAGAATTCATCATCAGAATGCATTAAACCAATTACATCTCCAGTTGCGAGTTTCAACCCTTTGTTTATTGCATCATACATACCTTTATCTGGCTCAGAAATATATTGGCTTATTCTGTCTCGGTAAGACTCAATTACTGATTGTGTTCCATCTTTAGAATTGCCATCAATTATGATATATTCTATGTCATGATAATTTTGAGACAACACACTTTTGATCGCTTTTTCTATAGTAGCTTTTCTGTTGTAACATACTGTGATAATAGTGATTCTCATAATAATTACATTTTAAAGTAAATGTTTTTCATAATTTCAAGGTAAAACTAAAACAAAAGAACGCCACTAGAAAAACTTCTCGACGAAGCGCCACAATCCTCGTTAAAACCCAAATTTTAGTATATTGATGTCCTTAATAAGGAAATTGTAAAAAAAGAAAAGAGTCTAAAGTGATACTCTCTATTTTACAAAAAGATGTTTATTGATTTAACAATAATTGGTCAAAATAGTTAATGGTAGTAACCAAACCTTCTTTTAACTGTATCTTAGGTTCCCACCCATTTAATTTGCTTTTAGCCAAAGTAATATCTGGCTGTCTTTGCTTCGGATCGTCTTGTGGAAGTTCTAAATGAATGATTTTCGATTTAGAATTTGTTAATTCAATAACAGCTTGGGCCAACTCTAACATTGTAAACTCATTTGGATTACCCAAATTTACTGGTCCTAGAAATGCAGGATCAGAATTCATCATTCTCACCATTCCTTCCACTAAATCATCAACGTATTGAAAAGAACGAGTTTGCAGTCCGTCTCCAAAAATCGTAATATCTTTTCCTTGCAAAGCCTGTACAATAAAATTAGAAACTACTCTTCCGTCTGCCGGATTCATATTAGGACCGTAGGTATTAAATATTCTGATGATTTTAATAGCCACTTTGTTTTGATTGTGATAATCCATAAATAATGTTTCAGCACAACGTTTTCCTTCATCGTAGCAAGAACGAATACCAATCGGATTTACATGTCCCCAATAATGTTCTGGCTGAGGATGCACAAGAGGATCACCATAAACTTCACTTGTACTGGCTTGCAAAACTTTTGCATTAACACGTTTGGCTAATCCTAAAACATTTATTGCTCCCATTACAGAAGTTTTGATTGTTTTAATCGGATTATATTGGTAATGTACTGGAGATGCCGGACAAGCAAGATTGTAAATCTCATCAACCTCAGCATAATATGGTTCTGTAATATCGTGTCGAACCATTTCAAAATAAGGATTATCCAGCAGTTCTATAATATTAGATTTGGCTCCTGTGAAGTAGTTATCTAGGCATATTACTTCATTTCCTTCATTTAGTAATCTTTTGCACAAATGTGAACCCACAAATCCAGCTCCACCGGTTATCAATATTCTTTTCATATTAGTTTATATTATTTTTGATTGAATCTACTTTGGTTTGAATTTGAAAAAAATAATGCGACTTAAAACGTGCCAGATAAAATCCTTCTTTGCCATCTAGAAATCCTAATTTTAGAAAATAGGCTCCAAGAAAATAAACCGCAGGAAGTAAACCTGTATTTAAAAGACCGTACTTAATTTTTTGGTTAAAAGAAAGCACTTCGTTTTTTGATTTCTTCAACTGAAGATATCGTTGAGCTTCCCAAGAAGAATAGGCATTGTGTTTGGCTATATAATGTTCTAAGTTTTTAAAGTCTTTATGAACAACTTTAGATTTTATGATACCAACTTTTCCTTCTATAATAGGATGTTCATGCACTTCCATATCTAAATGACTCCATAAGTCTTCTTCAATTTTTTCGTAAGCTCCTTTAGATTTCTTAAAAAGAGCTGACTTTTGAAAACCATAACCATATTTTAGTTTTCTTCCCATAAAATAGTTTTCAAACTGAATGGTAAATCCATTGTAATTTGGATCTAATGTTTTTACTGCAACCTCATCAACAAATGCTTCGGTTACAAATTCATCTGCATCCAAAAACAAAATCCATTCATGGCGAAGGTTTCCATTTTGGAGTGTCCAATTGCGCTTCTTAGGAAATTTTCCATTCCACTGAAATTGTAGTACTTCTGCTCCCATTTCGGTTGCAATAGCAATAGTATCATCAGTACTGCCAGAATCTACCACAATAATTTGATCAAATCGTTTTAATTTATCTAAGCAAGACGGTAAATTAAGCGCTTCGTTTTTAACAGAAACAACTACGGTAATTGGAATTTTATTCAAAGCTTCTAGATTTTATAAGTTTAGCGGGATTTCCCCCAACAATAGTATTTTTTTCTACATCTTTAATTACAGCAGAGCGAGCAGCTACAACTGCATGATTTTCTATATTTATTCCTGGCGCAATAAAAGCATCTGCTGCTACCCAAACACCATCGCCAATAGTAATTGGTTTTAATATTAGCGGAAAATCTTTCTGAGTATAATCATGAGTAGAGGCACACAAATACGTTTTTTGTGAAATTATAGTGTTAGAACCAATGGTTATTTTCCCTTGATTATAACAATCTACTTGTGGGCCAAGGCTTGAGTTTTTACCAATTTCTAAATTCCATGGAGCCCAGATTTTTACCGATGCATAAACATTGGTTGTCCAATCTATTTTTGCTCCAAAACATTTTAAAACAAGAACTCTCCATTTGATGCATAATCTAGAAGCAAACGGACGGAATAAAATTAGTCGGGCAAAATTCCAGATTAGTCTTGAAATTTTGTTTTTTAAACTAAAAGAATGGCTGTAAGTTGATAAATCCACAATATTATTAGTCAAGTGTTTTTTTATATAAATCGCTTATTTTACAAGCTACAGATCGAATTTCATATTTTTCTGTAACCAATTTTCTTCCTTTCTCGCCCATAATTTGAAGTTCATGGGCAGGAGTCTTAATTATTTTGGCAATAATATTTTCTAGATTAGAAACCGATAAGTTAATCCACCATCCGCATTCGTGAATTTCCAAATCTTCCCAAGGAGTTCCTTGAGTCGTTACTACGGGAACACCTATTGCTAGTGCCTCTGCAACCACAATTCCAAAATTTTCACTGTGTGTTGGCAAAATCATTACATCTGCAGAACGAAGAAAATCCCATTTTTCCTGCCCATATTTGGCACCAACAAAGTTTACGTTTTTAAGATCTCTAGCACTTTGGTTTAAATTTTCGATATAATTCTCATCACCATTTCCGGCAATTTCTAAAACCCAACCATTTGTGTTAGAATTACGCCAAGCTTCTAGCAGCAATTCGACTCCTTTTTTAGGGTGAATTCTAGACAGAAAAACTATTCTTTTTGTTCCATAGTCTTTCTTCATTCCCTTGATATCATTCAAATCAATACCGTTCGGAATAATATGAATTGGCGTTTTAAAACCTAAATACTGTATATTTAAAGCTTCCATTTCTGCAGTGGTGTGCAGACATTTTGCTCTCTGAATAGCTTTTCTTTGATACAAAAACAATCCTAATCTTTTCTTCCATGAATTTTGAGCCATAATCCAAGGCTCTAACATTCCGTGCGGAGATAGAATCACTTTGATTCCCAACTCTTGTGCTTTTTTCTGAAAACCCCAATTTTGCGGACTCCATATCCCATTTATATGAACAATATCTGGTTTTTCGGCAAGTAAGAAAGAACGAAATTCATTAAGCATTGAAAACCATCTTAAAACACTGGTCTCAAAAAATTTTATTTTGACACCTTTAATATCTATCGGATTGGCAGATCTGCCAGTTGCTACAATAACTTCAATATGATTTTTAAGTTCTGAACCTAACAATCTCATGTATTCTGAAGTGCCTCCCTCTTTCTTATCAATTCCGGCAATAAAATGGACTACTTTCATACAATTTGATTAATTTGTTTATAAACGACTTCAATCGCATTTAGGGAATTTTCCATCGTAAATTTTTGTGATTGACTAAAATTTTCTGCTGTATTCTCTTCTTGTTGAGTTTCTTCCAGTGTTAAAACTTTTTGAACCATTTCTGCTCCATCTGTTTTCCATTTTTGCAAATGTTCTTTTTCTACTGGTCTTTTAGCAATGTAGTAAGCTGCAATCCCTCCTATTTCATTCATTGGAGCCTTATCTGTAGTAATAACTGGACATCCAGAAGCCATAGCCTCGATAATTGGCCATCCAAAACCTTCGTCTAATGACGGAAATAATAAACAGCTTGCTCCAGAGTAAGCATTATTGATATATTCGTCTGATAAATTGCTAATGAAATGAATATCATTTTTAAAAGACGATTGCAAATGCATAACAGCCAATTCATCAGATGGTTCTTCACCTATTAAAATCAAAGGAATTTTTACATTATATAAATTTCTCCAAGTTTCATAAATCTCCATTACTCCTTTTCGGTTTTTATAATATTGATTTCCTCCAATGTGCATTATATACCCTTTTGATAAATCTATATTCAGTTTTTTCTGAAGTAAATCTCTAGAAGATTGTTGCGGTTCTGAACAAAAAGTTCGATTTAAACCGTTATAACAAACTGCTGAATTTTCTATTTTTCCTAAATGCAATTCGTGTAAATCCTGTTGCGTTTTTTTAGAAATCGAAATAAAATTTTTTCCTTTAGAAAAACCTTTTCTAATATAATCCTGATACCATTTTCCAGTTCGTGATGTTGGATTTTCTGGTATCATTCCTAAAGCCGATTTTAAAGCTAAAAAATCATGGCAATGCACAACATGTTTTCTGTTTTTTACAAGTGGCACCCAAGGCCCTAATGCTTGATCAGCAAATACAAAAAGGTTTTCTTTTGAAGAATTAATTAATTTAAATTTTACTTCTATTGGAAAAATCAAATATTGATCGATATAACCAAGCCATTTTTTTAGAGAATCAGTCGACGGAATTTTATAAAATCTTGCTTTGGGACTCCATACTTCTACTTCATGTCCTCTTTCTATCATTCCGTTTTGCAGCATATTGGCATAACGGGGCATACTTTGGTGTTTTAAAAACGAAGGGTGTGCGAAAAGTATAATTTTCATTTATTCGTTTTTCATATTAATATTTAAGCTTGCTACCAAAAGACCCGCCGCAATTACAGAACATCCTAACATACTTGGCTGTGCCCATTGTCCTTGAGTAATTAAAAATAAAGCGGTGCCGCAGAATGTCATTGGTAAGAGCTTAAATTCACTAGGCTTTTTTATAGAGCTATAGAAAAGTCCAAATGCAAAAACTAATCTCAAAACAACCATAGCTCCTCCTAAAATAAGTCCTTGCTCTCCACCAATTCGATTTAATTCTCCCTCAGAAACTAAAAAAGCTCTTTTTCCTGTTAGTAATTGTGCTCCAGCATTTGTTCCCATACCTAAATTACCTTCAAACAATGGTGCTTTCAGTAAGGTTTCGAAAGGTTCTGTAAATCCTTGAATTGATCTTTCAATTATAGATCCTCCTTCTTGACCTTTGGCAGTATCTACACGACTCATAAAAACTTCGGTTCCTAGACTAAAAACGGTTGTTGTTTTCTGCAAAATGAAAAACAAAAGACCGATTACTACAATCGTAATCAATAATCTAATAATAGATTTGAAACTTGTTGAAGATCCTATAAAAGCAAAAAAACCAACCAACAAAACACCTAGTACAGCAGTTCTACTTACTGTTATTGGCAAAGCAATAATTAAGGCAATAGTACTGCTTATCAATAATACTTTTGAACAAGCTTCTTTAGACAGCCAAAAATAAAAGACAAAAACAGAAGCCAAAATGTAATAAGAAGATAATCCTGTTGTAAATGAAAAAGTTCCAGATGGACGAAAATACCCCATTGCACCATCAAATCCAGCACTTCCTTCTCCTCCTAAACCTGTATTTATGTAAGCAGTTTGCGGACTTATAAATTGAAAATAAATTATGAGTGTCATGATGATATTGATAACCAACATTGCACGTCCCATTTTGAGAATATCTTCTTTGGTAAAAACCGCGCCAATTACAAAAATTAACGGAAAATGAAGCAACATAATACGAGCACCATAGATGCCTACAAACATATTTTCGTGTCCAAAAGTCATCGTAATCGATAAGCTTAATAAAGTAATAATAAAGCTTAGAACGACATACATATTTACAAATTTGACTCTTAAATAAAAAGCTCTTAAAAGAATGTAAATAGCGATAGGGTCACGTACAATCAATAACGGAGTTGCTAAACTTGGCAAAATCCATTTACGAAGAGCTCCTTCAAAAATCCATAGCAAAAAGTACAGCCAAATAGCTGTTTTTATAGACTTGTAGTCTACCATCACTTCTTGTTGCGTTATTGCTATTGTATTCATAAAAACGTTTTCTTTTAATTATTTAGCGAAGAAAGTGCATCTGCCATCTCTTGTCCGTAAACCGACCACGGTCTTGTTTGTGCTTTGTTTTGGGCCGCTAACCCATATTGCTCCAATAATTCTGGTTTTTCTATTATTCTGTTAATTACCTCTTTTATAGCTTCTGAAGAACCTGATGGCACAATCCATCCATCTTTTTCATTTTCTATTAAATCGGGACCAGCTGTACGATCTGTTGTAATGACAGGAATTCCTTGCGACATTGCTTCTGTAATTACCAAACCAAATCCTTCAAATAGTGAAGGAAAAACAAAAACATCATGTTCTTTCATGCATTCGAGTACTTGATCATGAGATAAAGACGGAATCCAATTATGCTTTTCTAACGCTTTGTTTAATGCCTCACAATGACCAACCGATTTATGCCCTACTACTGTCAATTCTACTTTATCTTGTAATTCTTCAACAGCATCAAATAAATAAGAGATTCCTTTGCGCTGTGATAATCCGCCAATAAATAAAACTTTAAGTTTTCTGTTTTCTAAAGGCAGATATTTTTTCTGTTCTTTAACCTCAGGAAAACCGTATGGAATAACTTTTATCTCTGCTAGATTTCCTGTATATTCTTGGAGTGTTTTTTTAGTAAAACTGCTAGCGACAAAAATGACATCTGCCAAAGCCAATTCTTGATCTTTTTTATTCAGTTTCTCTTCTGAATCATTAAAACCCGTAAGTGTGCTTGACCAATCTGGATTAAGATCAAATTCTTTTTGCATCAATAAACGAGCACTTTTCCAATAACCAATTGGCAAATCATAAATGCACTGAAGTCCTAATTGTTTAGCTTCTTTGAAAGTAGATAAAGCTCCATCTTCGTAAGCATAAACTGCTGCTAGTCCATTTTTTTTTGCTTTGGCTAAATTATTGGCAGTCCATTTATCGTGTTCTTGATAGACATTATCAATACAAAAAATACCTTTTTCGTGTTTTATTAAAAAATCTAAATTCAGTTTAGAAGCTAACAAACGTCCAAACTCAAAAAAAGATTTAGACTTTGTATATGGCTGCCAAGCTTTATTTAAGCTTCTTCTTTTTAAATCTTTTAATTTTGGATTGTTTCCTAATTTAAAAAGCAATTGATCAGGAAAAATAGCAACTGATGTAAATAATTTAAACAAAAGCTGATTCTTTAGTAATCCAGTTACTAAATTTTTTGAATTTGCATTTAAAGTCGGATGAGAAACAAGCAGCTTCATAAAACAGAAATTGAATTAATAAACTGGTCGGCCATATTGTTCAAATTAGCTCCTTCGATATTCATTGGAACTATATTTAGATTATTTTTTTCGTATTTAATGATTTGCGGAATTACATACTTGCCTTTTGTTGGAGTCCAATTGCGTGACACACAGATTGTATTAAGCTGATGTTCTTTATAAGCGGCATAAACTCCGCTTTTTTCGCTTTGGTAATAAGGCGTTGTAGATATTCCGAAATCACTATTTCTAAGCACTTGCGAAATCACATTTTCTGGCTGAATACCTAAAACTTCATAACGAATATTGTAATAATCTAATATCGCAGTGTAATTTGTTAATTCAGGGCCATTTTTACCGATGAAAACAAATTTTATCGGTTTGCTAAATTGACCAGAAGTGATCATTAAATCCTCAATAAAATCTTCAAAAGGCGCTCCATTATGAATAGTTCCAAATAAAACAAATTGAGCAAATTCTCTGCTTTCTATTTTTACAGCCGTTAGAGGTATGTTACCGCAAATTGGTAAAATCTCGGCATTGATATTATGAGATCTAAGAAAATATTGATACAGCTGATTTTGCGTATTAATAAAATCTGTCTTGATATTTTGGATTATCTTTTTGGCAATTACCTGTTGTAGTTTGCCAATTAATTTGTGTTTTAGAGAAGATTCTGTATCTATTCCAAGCCATAATTCATGAAACATGATATGCCATTTATGATTTCCTCTTATTTTCTTTAAATAAGAAGGTAACCAGAAAGGCAGTCCTTTTGGGTTAAAACTATAGGGTACATATTGTAAAGAAATCAGATCTGGTTCAAAATCTTTTAAAACATTCTGTAACCATATCAAACGCTGTTTATTTGGAGTTGATGCAGGAATTCTGTGTACGATTACAGGTATTTCTTCAACCACCTGACTTTCGCTAGAATAATAAATAATCTGATCGCATAGAGACAAAATCTGTGCTCTATGGCCTGCTTTTATAAGTTTGCCACATAATCGACGCGTATAATCGCCTACACCATCATTTCCAAGTTCGGCAGAGCCGCAAAGAAAAAGTATGTCCATTTGTAGTTTTGTTTTTTGAGTTTTTGAACAACCAAATCACGAGATTTAGTTTACTTAAAATGAAAGAATATTATTTTTTAGCCTCCCAGAAAAACTTTTAAGAGTTGTTTTGACGTTCGAAAGGTTTTTTTAAAGCTTTTATCTATGAAATTTACAATAGGAAATAATCTTGGATAATTATTGCGTATCAAATGAATGAATTTTTCTATTCCCTTTTTTCCTCTCCAACTTCCATTAATTAAATGAATTGCATAAGATTCTTTATCTAAAAAAATAGCATTTCCTACCAAAATATTTGCGGGAAGAATAAGCATATTGTTTTTTAAAACTTGCTCAGTATCTTTATATATGTATCCGTATTTTACTGCAATAGGCGTGATTACATATCCAATTATCACTTGTTTTAAATCCATAGTTCCGTCTTTACCAAATAAATGCAAATTCGTATACTGATCTAAACATTCTTTTATATAAGGATGATTTGGTGCCGAAGCAAAAATGGCTCCCTGCACTGCAAAACCTGTTATAATATCACCCTCAACTTTAGGCAGATAAGAAGAATTTAGTTGGTTATCTCCACCTGCATTTTCATACAATCCTGGATGAATTTCGTGAGCGCTAAAAAAATCGTACTCAAACCATGATTCTTTAAGAGGCTTTAGGATTTTAACATCAGAATCCAAATACAAACCTCCTTCGGTATATAAAGCATAAAGTCTAATGTAATCTGCTGCAAAGGCCCATTTTTTAGCCAAAATTGCTTCTTTTACAAATGGAACAGAATCAAAATCAAAACTATCCTTATTCCATATGCGTATTTTAAAGTCTGGCAAATGAACTTTCCAAGTTTCCATACACTCTTTTATAAACGGCGTATAATCTTCTCCACTAAACCAGCAAATATGAATTGTTTTTGGAATCATAATTTTTCTTTTATCATTTTTTTAGACTCAAACTTTATAAAATCTTCCAATAACTTTGGCTAATTTGATACCTATTGATTTTCTTTTAATCTCCCATTTAGAATGTGCTAATACTGGATAAGAACAGTTCTTCCAATAAATAACATCTAAATTTCTTGGAATTTTACCTTGAATTGCTCTCAGTAAATGATGTGCTTTCCAAGGTTTCGGGCTTCCCATTCCGTGAGACATTGTCGATTCACCCTCAGTAAATCCCATTCCCTCTTTTCCCATATAACTTACTGGGCCTTCAAAAACTTCAATTGCTGCATTAAGAGCATCTTGATCTGGTTTATCAAAAATTTGAAATCCTTCCATTTTCAAAACCGTAGAATTGTAAGATTGATTTAAAAAAATAGAATTCTCTAAACCTCCAATTGCTGGTGCCATTAACTCTTGCATTTGAACCCATGATTTTAAAAAAGAGATGTCTTTTTTAAGAAGTCCGACATAGCCAGCATTTACATAAATGGCATTTTTAAATTTTAAATCTATATTATGTTTTTTATAATATGATTTCCAACCTTGTCTTCTCGGGTGAAATTCTTGAAGAGGCGAATTAACATCTTCGCAAAGCGCTACTCCGCAGTTTACCCATTGTTCGTAGCAAGTCCAAGAATCATTTATAACAATATCTGGATCAAAATAATAGAATGCTTCTGCATCTTTTGCTGGTCCTTCCCATAATTCCAACATAAAATCTGGCTTGTAGTTTGCCATATTATAATTGGTTTCTATTGGAAGAAAAATGATTCTTATTCCTTCAACCGGAGTTAAAACGATTGCTTCATTCCATTTACCAACTGTTTCCTTTTTTCCACTTAAAACCCATTTAGGTAATGCACCTCTGTAACCTGCATAAATATCTCCTTTATATCCGTTTTCGCATAATGAATTAGAAAGTGCGGCTACACCATAATGGTAGTGACCTTCGAAAATAGTGCAAACTGCTGCATTCATATAATATTATAATTTTAATAGCTGTTTAAGTTTTCTTTTTACACGTTTTGATTGATGCCTGATGAAAGTGATGTAAAACATATCTGCACTTTCAACTTTATACAAACTTCTCATTCGTTGTTTGTCTGTTTGGCTAGAATACATCAATTCATCTATAGATTCTGGTCCTAAACGTCCTCTTCCTGAATAGTGCAAATGGGTAATGGGTACATAAGTTTTTGAAAAAATTGTTTCTTTATCCACTACTGTTTTTGCTTCTTCAGATAAATTAGCATACCACATTTTATAAGAAGTTGTTTTTTGCTCATAGCCACCTTGAATTGCGTGAATTAAATCTAGACTGTTTACATAATCGCCTGACCAGGAACTCAACCAACTGTGTGGCGGTTTGCAAAGATTCAGTAATTTCCAATCTCCAATCAAAGAGGCGATATGCAATAAAGATTGATCGTGCTTTTTTGGAATTTCTGGATGCTGCTTAAACCACTCAATTGCAGCATTCATATCTGCAATAATTTTTTCGCTTCTTCTTACTAATATGTGTCCTGCGGTAATTGCTGTATTTAAACCGTCTTTTCCGAAATGTTCCAATACTTTTTCTGGAAGCAGATAATTATGAATTCCTTCGGTTGTGTATTCTGTATCGGCATGAATTAAATCGTATTCTGAATCAAAATCAAACATACGTTCCCAATTCATTAAAGCTACAATATCATTATCTGTATAAATAAATTCATCCCAATCTGAAAATAAAGCCAAGAAGCGATATAAAAATCCGAGTGGACATTCTGTTAAAACACTTCTTAGATTTTTTATAAAAACTTTTGCTTCTTCAGAAAAATCATCGACGGTTAAGAATTCTACTTCTTTTAGAATATACTCCGAATTAACTTTTTCTCCTCCAAAATGGATTAGTCGAATTGGAAGTGTACAACCGCTTTTTCTAATGGAATAAATTAAGTTTTCACTATACCATTGGCTTTTTAAATTGGCCACTAAAACGATACCTTTTTTCATCAAATTTGTTTTTATAAACCTAAATGCCACTTATAATCTTTCTGCCACATTTTATGACGCACAGGGCCTGTATAATGTCTGACTGCCATTTGTTTTGGATGAAACAAATAAGAAAAATCAAACTGATCGCCTGCATCCAAAATGAAAGTTTTTGGAGTTAAAGGCATATAAACGTTGTTTTTTAATAAATGATGGTAAATAGTTTGTTCGCTAAAATATTCGTACGTAAAATTGAATGTTTTGAAAAAATCTAAAGATTCGTTGATACGTTCAAAAGCTGTATTTGCAAAAATAAAACCTGAATTTATCTGATAAACTTGTTCAGAATTTACTGCTTTGTAGCGGCTGTCTAAACAACCCCAATTAACATCTGGCATATACCATCCGTTTGCACCAGGTTTTTCAGATAAAACCAATTCTAAAACATTGGCGTGTTCATAAAACAAAATATCTGAATCTAAAAAAAGAGTCGGTTTTTCTATCGTATGGTTTAAATAATAAAATAACTTTTTGCCATACGGAGATGTTTTACAGAAATGAATTAAATATTCTTCATAAGGTTCTAACTCTTCTCTGCTCAACCCTTTTAGCGTTTTGATCTCACTCCAATTAATTCCTTTGATCACTTTCACAAAACCAAAACCTTTTTCAAGTTGATCTATTTGCTCTTTCGTATGAGATCCATCAGAATAAAGTGTCCACTTCAATGGCGTTCCAACATAACGAACAAAAGATAAAATAGATAAGAGCTGTTCTTGAAAATCATTAAATGAAGAAAAGCTAGCAATTTCCATTTCAATGTTTTTCTTTTTATCGATTTTAGCAATCAAATTTGATAAACCTGATGAAATTTCTTTATCAAATTTTCTTCTATTTGATTTTCCTTTAGCTACGGTAATTCTTTTTGTAAGTCCGCCTTGACCAGGTAATTTATTCATGTTTTCAGAATTGAATTATTTCTTTATGTTTTAAGTTTAAAAAGCATTCTATTTTTATAATTATTCTTCTATTTTTTTCTTACTGAAAAGTATAACCCAAAGACTAAATATATAATTAACTATTAATGAAATGGTTTGATAAAATATGCTATAATAAAGTATACCTCTAAGAGTTGTTAAATCCCAAATAAAGTAAGCCATTACAACTGCACCTAAATTCAATCCGATGACAAAGATTGGATTTAAAAAGTGTCCTCTACTTCCAATTAAATTGCCCGCCATTGCCGTTATCAAACCGATACAATTTGAAAGCATAATAAGAAAAAGTTCTGAAGACAATGAGCTGTAAGATGTTCCTAAAAGCCATAACATTTGATTAGGAAATAGAAACGTGATTAACAATATAAATCCCGCTGCTAGAAAAAGAACTAACTGAAAAAATAAAAAGTACTTTAATAAAGTATCTTTATTTTCTTCTAATCTCGAGAAACGAGGCAAAAACAACGTTCCAGAAATAGTGGTAAAAAAAGCCATAAGCGTTGCAAATCTGCCCAAAGCACCTATACTTGCCAAATCTGTTGAGTTTCCAAAAACAGATAATATCCAAATTACGATTTGACCAGATAAAGCGTAAAATATAATGTTAGGTAGAATTTTCGTTACAATCTTTAGAATTTCTTTACGAATCTTTGGATCTGGTTTTTGATTAGCGTCAACAAATTTTTTGTTGATTATTTTTAATCTGTAATTCCCATAAATTTGAGGAATTCCTGAAGCTAAAATAATAACAGCTGTCCAAGGAAAAATAAATATTGTTAGAACTGTTAACAGTAATCTTCCAAAACCTATACGTAACTGGTTTTTTTGTAAAGTACTAATATCCTGATGCAGTTTTGGCGTTATCTCTAATAACGAATCTGATAATGCAGCATAAAAAGCTGGTATTAAAGACAGTAAAATCAGAATTGCAGATAACCAGCTTGCATTATTTTTTAATAATAAATAAATAATTATTGGTGTTGCGACTACCAAGGCTATGAATGCAAATTTCTTTCTTAAATCTAAACCAGTTGCCAAAACTATTCCTAGTTTTTTAGGATCTTTCCAGACTTTTCCACTAAAAGCCATAACTCCGTTAGAAATTCCAGAATCGGTAAACATTACCAAAGTTCCTAGCATTGTATTGGCTAGTGTATACAAAGCATATTCTTGAATAGGCAACATTCTAACAATCAATATTCCCGAGACAAAACCAACTAATTTTAAGATTACCTCAGTACTTCCGACAATCGAAATTAACTTTATAAAATTTATACCTCTATCGTAATGCTGATGTTGCTTTATTCTATTTAATGACCAACTCATTTGCTATTATTAATTATAACTAAACAAACCTTTTTTTTCATTGTATTAGTCTTAATAATTTTTAACCTTTTCCGATTCCTTTTATTTGAAAACCAATCGCTTTTAATTTTTCCGCATCAAGAATATTACGTCCGTCAAATACAAAAGCAGGTTTATACATATTAATGTAAATCTCATTCCAATCGTACGTTTTAAATTCGTCCCACTCAGTTAAAACTGCTACTGCGTGTGCCTGATTTAAAGCTTCTTCTGGTGATTTATATACAAAAATCTGCTTTAGTTTTGCTTGAATTTTTTGTTCTGCAACTCCTTTAAGTTCCCACAAATAGCTCATATCAGCTTTAACTTTTTCCTCAGAAACTTTTGGATCATAAACATGAATTTCAGCACCATCCTCAATTAAATGTTCTGCTACATAAATGGCGGCAGATTCTCGAGTATCGTTAGTATCTTTTTTAAATGCCCAACCTAAAAAAGCTATTTTTTTATCGCTTACCGTATTAAAAAGAGAAGTAATAATTTTTCGTGCAAAACGGTATTTCTGATAATCATTTAAAATGGTAATCTGTTCCCAATAATTTGCTACTTCTGGCAAATTAAAATAACGGCACAAATACACTAAGTTTAAAATATCTTTTTGAAAACAAGATCCTCCAAAACCTACTGAAGCTTTAAGAAATTTAGGTCCAATTCTGCTATCAGTTCCAATTGCTGTGGCTACCTCATCAACATCGGCTTCTGTTACTTCACATAAAGCAGATAAGGCATTAATTGAAGAAATTCTTTGCGCCAAAAATGCATTAGCCGTTAATTTAGATAATTCTGAAGACCAAACGTTTGTAGTTAAAATCTGTTTAGGAGACAGCCAATGAGCATAAACATCAACCAGAGCCTGAATTGCTTTTTTACCACTTTCTGTCTGATTTCCACCAATTAGTACACGATCGGCATTTAACAAATCTTCGATAGCGGTACCTTCTGCCAAAAACTCAGGATTAGAAAGCACTTCGAACTTAACTCCGTTTCCTGTATGATCTAAAATAGTCTGTAAGGTTTCGGCTGTTCGAACGGGAAGAGTTGATTTCTCTACAATAATTTTATCGTTTTTTGCTATTCGGGCAATCTGCCTTGCGCATAATTCGACAAATTTTAGATCTGCAGCCATTCCTTTTCCTTCTCCGTAATTTTTTGTTGGAGTATTTACGGCTATAAAAATCATATCAGCTGCTTCAATTGCGCTGTCAACATCAGTAGAAAAAAATAAATTACGTCCTCTTGCTTCTTTAACAACTTCGGCAAGTCCAGGCTCATAAACTGGTAATTTATCTAAATCTTCTTCATTCCAAGCTGCGATTCGCTTTTCATTTAAATCGACAACGGTTACTTTTATTTCTGGGCATTTTAATGCAATGACAGACATTGTAGGACCACCTACGTAACCTGCGCCTAAACAACAAATATTTTTGATTTTCATTTAATTATCTTTTTCGAGGCAAAAAATGTTTCTTTTTCTTTTTACTAATCTTTTATTCGAAATAATTCAAAATTGCAAAACCAGAATCTTTTAAAAGCTGTTCTTTTCTCATTAGTTTTATATCAGATTCCATCATTTCTTTTACTAATTCAGAAAGCTCATATTCGCATTCCCAGCCTAATTTTGTTTTAGCTTTGGTAGGATCTCCAATTAGCAGATCTACTTCTGTCGGTCTAAAATAATGCGGATCTACAGCTAATACTTCTTTTCCTATCGGCAACTGATAATCAGGATTACTACAAGAAACGACGAAACCTTTTTCTTCAACACCTTGACCTTTAAACTCTAATTCAATACCAACTTCAGCAAAACTCATTCGTACAAATTCGCGAACTCTAGTCGTTTTTCCAGTCGCAATCACAAAATCTTCAGGTTCTTCGGCTTGCAAAATCATCCACATCATTCGAACATAATCCTTAGCATGTCCCCAATCGCGCTGAGCATCTAGATTTCCTAAGTATAATTTTTCTTGTAATCCTAAAGCTATTCTTGATGTTGCTCTAGTAATTTTACGTGTCACAAATGTTTCTCCTCTAATTGGTGATTCGTGATTGAATAAAATACCATTACAAGCGTACATTCCATAAGCTTCTCTATAATTTACAGTCATCCAAAAAGCATACATTTTGGCTACTGCATAAGGAGATCGTGGATAAAAAGGAGTAGTTTCTGACTGTGGCACTTCTTGTACTTTTCCATACAATTCTGAAGTTGATGCCTGATAAATTCTAGTCTTTTTTTCTAAACCTAATAAACGAACTGCATCTAAAATTCTTAAGGTTCCTAATGCATCTACATTTCCAGTATATTCAGGTGTTTCAAATGAAACTGCCACGTGACTCATTGCCGCCAAATTGTAAATTTCATCAGGCTGAATTTCTTGAATTAAACGTGTAATATTAGTACTATCCGTCATTTCGCCATAATGCAAAATAAAATTTCTGTCTTTTGTATGCGGATCTTGATATAAATGGTCAATTCTGTCGGTATTAAACAAAGAACTACGTCTTTTTAATCCGTGAACGATATAACCTTTTTCTAATAGAAATTCGCTTAAATAGGCTCCGTCTTGTCCTGTTACTCCTGTGATGAATGCTACTTTTTTTACTGGATTCATAATATTATTATAAGGCACAAAGGCATTGTGTTGCAATGTTGCTAAATTGATAAAGTCTTAATTGATTGTTTTTATAGAAATTTGTTAGATGAAAGAAAACGGCATATTAATAACTCTTTTCTTTAAAAGATTCAATATTCTCTAAAAACCAATTATACGTTTTTTGAATTCCTTCTTCTAAATTCACTTGGTGTTTCCATCCAATGTTATGCATTCTAGAAACATCCATTAATTTTCTTGGAGTACCATCAGGTTTGCTGTCATCCCAGATAATATCTCCAGTATGTCCAACAATTTTTTGTATAGTAGAAGCTAACTTTTTGATAGTTAAATCTTCACCAGTTCCAACATTATACAAATGTTCTGGCAATTTGTTTTCTAAAGCAAAAACTACCGCTTCTGCCATATCGTCAACAAATAAAAACTCTCGCATTGGAGTACCGCTTCCCCACAAAATTACTGGCGCATTACTGTTTTCTTTAGCTTCGTGAAACTTGCGAATCATTGCCGGTAAAACGTGAGAGCTATTTAGATCAAAATTGTCGTGAATACCATATAAGTTAGTTGGCATTAAACTCACGTAATCTTTGTCGTATTGTTTGCGAATAGCCTCGCATAATTTTACACCCGTGATTTTAGCAATAGCATACCATTCGTTGGTTTTTTCTAAAGAAGCAGTTAGCAAATAATCTTCTTTTAAGGGCTGAGGAGCAAGTTTTGGATAAATACAAGAACTTCCTAAAAAAATAAACTTGTCTACATCTAGGTTGTGAGCTTCACTAATTAGATTATTTTGAATCTGCATGTTTTCCATCAAAAATTGATACGGAAAATCATTATTAGCTAAAATACCTCCAACCTTTGCAGCAGCATCTATAATAACATCTGGCTGTGTTTTTTGAAGAAAGTCTCTTACCGCAATTTGATCTCTCAAATCTAGTTCCTTGCTCGTTGCTCCAACAAGATTATTGTATCCTTTTGCAGTTAAACTTCTCCAAATGGCACTTCCTACCATTCCTTTATGCCCGGCAATATATATTATAGAATTTTTAGTAATCATTGTTCGTTTCTTTTCAATTATAATAATGGAGAAGCAATAGATTCTAATTGCTGATAAACCTGTTTTACATCTTGAGAATTTTCTTTTTGCAATACCATTAAAGCATCAGCCGTATAAATCAGAATGCAATTTTTAACTCCTATAAAAGTTGTGTGCAAAGAAGTTCCAATTACGATATTTCTGTTTGCATCTATCGGATGGCCTTTGTCAACTAAATAATCATAAACAGATTCAAAAGAACCAAGATCTGACCATTCGAATTGCGCAGGTACAACCTTAATAGATTCACTTCTTTCCATAACAGCATAATCGATACTTATAGATGGAATATTAAGAGACAATTCATAATCTAGAAAACCGTCTTTATTTTCTTCCCAAGCCGTCTTTGACGCCCAATAAACTTCAGGTTCCTGACTAGCAAGCTCCGCTAAAAACTTACTCGCTTTGAAACAAAAAAGTCCACTGTTCCAGAAATAATTTCCTTTTTCCAGGTATGTAGTTGCTGTCTCTAAATTTGGTTTCTCATGAAATGCAATAACATTTTCATCTTCAAATTCTATATAACCATAACCAGTTTCTGGTTTAGTTGGTTTGATACCAAAAGTGACTAGATAATCTTGATTTGCAAGTGCAATAGCTTTTTTCAAAGCATTAGTATACAAGTCATTTCCATCAATAATATGATCGGATGGTGTAATCAATAAAACGTCATCTGGTTCTGATGCAAAAGCTGCAAACGCAATTGCTGCTGCAGTATTTCGAGGAAGCGCTTCTACAATATGCGTAAAAGGCTTCTCGAATTTCGACATAATATCGTTGCTCATTTTGTAATTCTCAATATTTCCAACCACTATGGTTTTATCTGAAATATTTAAATTACGGGCCACTGTTTTTTCAAATAGTGACTCCCCATCAAAAAGTTCAAGATATTGCTTAGGCAATGTCTTTCTGGAAAGAGGCCACAATCTGCTTCCAACTCCTCCCGTTAAAATAACATGTGTAACAGTACTAATTTCCATTCGAATGCACTAAAACCTCTCTCTGATAAACTTCATGACGTAAATTAGTGCTAGAAAAACGATGGTCTCTAGTATTAAAATACAATTCGATTCCTTTTTCCTCACAGTATGTTCTGCCAGTAAAATCTCTTTCTTTATATTCGTCTCCTAAGATTCGTACATCGATAGCAAATGCTTTTAAAATATCTTCCAAATCTTGTTCTGTTGCATAAGGAACAATTTCATCAACAAACTTACATGCCTTAAGCTGTATGTATCTTTCTACCACAGTTTGTGTTGGTTTATTTTTTGTCGGACGATCTAATGTTGGGTCTGTTTGTAAACCAACAATTAAGTAATCACAATGTTGTTTTGCTTCTTCAAGCATTTTAACATGACCTGCATGCAACAAATCAAATGCACTAAATGTAATTCCAGTTCTCATATGCTTAATGTTTTAAATTAAAAAAATATGTTAGTTAATGTAGAATGATTTGCAAAATTAAAATCTGCCATTTTACTGGGGTTTCGGCGCTTTTTTTTAAATTTTAAAAAAGGGTTCCCCGTGAATAGTTACATTGTAACTGCTCAAAAAATTAAGTTATAAATGGTAAAAAACTTTTAAAATTATCTATTTTGAAAGGTCAAAAAATGATCAAAATTGTTAGAAAAAAGACTAGAATTTTGGATCAATTTTACGAACCTACTCCTAATAATAATTTGAGATAAAATTATAATAATAGGGCTGATCGGAAATCTCATTTTTGTTGCTAAATGTCCTTAATAAGGAAATTTTAGTATAAAATACATTGATTATTTTTGAGGCTTAGAATTAAATTTACCACTTAGTTTACAGACCGAAAGTCTTGTATACATTGACATTTTGCTAAAAGCTCTTATTTACATCGATTGAGTAATAATTCTTTTCCAAATGTTTCTATTTTGAAATATTAGTTACATGAAGAATATTGTTTTTGATAAAGAGTAAAAAAGAATCAATAGCATAAAAAAACAGCATTTTCATTAAAAAACTATTTAAAAAAAATACAACTAAAATTTTTTACAGATTATGAAATGGTATGTAGTGTACACAAAACCTAAATGGGAAAAAAGAGCCGCAGAACAATTATCAAAATTCAACATTAACAGTTATTGTCCTGTGATACAAAAAATACAGCAAAGATCTGACAGAAAGGTTAAGGTCGAAGTTCCATTATTCAACAACTACATATTTGTACAACTTTTAGAAAAAGACAGAAACTTAATATTTGATTCTCCTGGAGTAGTAAGGTATTTATTTTGGTTAGGAAAACATGCAATTGTAAAAGATCACGAAATTGCAACTATTAAAGAATGGCTTGATACTGGAGATACTTCTCAAGAAATATCGGTTATGCAATATCAAATTGGTGATAAGGTACATTTAAATTCTGGACCTTTTTGCGATCAAAATGCAGTCGTAAAAGACATTACGAAAACACATTATGTTTTAATTTTAGAATCTTTAGGCTATGTTTTGAAATTAAAACATAAGCAATAAACCAAAAAATAAAGAGCTATTAAAGAAATACAAATCTTTTTTCACTCTTTTTTATAAAAAAACTGAATGATTTCAATCGAAAATTTTAATTTTCTAATTGAAATATTTGACTTTTTTTAATGCCTAGAATTTTAACTAATCTATCTAGTTTTGACAATTTTAAGTCAACCATTCCGTTTTCGATTTTCTCGTACGTTTTTACACTCATTTCCATTTGAATAGCTACATATTCAGGAGTATGATTGTTCTGTAACCGATACTCTTTAATTTTTAAGTAGTAATTTTCCATGATCTTATTTTTTTATTTTAATCTATTAGCTCTATTATTATTCTAATATTCAATAAATTACACAAGAATTTTTATCTAGTTTCACTAAAAAAAATGGAAACATCGAATTTAAATATGAACTCAATCGAGACCTCGAGAACTTTTGAAATTTCTATTAATTTAGAAACTGTTAAATCAACATCACCTCTTTCAATTTTTCCGTAACCGCTAGTGCTCATTTTTAGTTCAGCAGCTACATACTCACGGGTGAAATTTTTTAATTCTCTTATTTTTCTAATATTTTCGTATACACTATATTTCATAAAAAATAAAAAGTATAAATAATTCATATTTTGAAACACTATCATCATACAATAAAAACTCAAAGTAGTTTTAAATTGCATTTGCTTTATTATTGTAAATAAATCACCTTTTAACAGTAACTATTCAATTATTAACAATGTTTAAAGCTAAATGACCGTTTTTCTTTATCATTCATTTTAATTTTCGATCAAAAATATAGAATGTTTTGGCCATATAATAATAAATCTGTTCAACGGATTTTAAAATCCGATAAAATACACCATGTTGGGTTTTACGGCTCCTAGACTAGGTTAAAAATGATCAAAAAATATATTTTATAAGATATTGAGCACGTAGTTTTACGTGTAAAAAGGCTGTGTTTTCCTACAATAACACAGAAAAGGAGTTAAAAATTTGAAAGGAAATCTAGTTTTTAGAAAAAAGAACAATTTGTACGCTCAGAATTCAAGCAAATAGAAGAATAAATTATTGTATGGAATTAAAAAACCTAAAAATGCTTAAATCTTAATTTCCATCAAACAGGATTAAAAAACCTTTTAAGGGATAAATTAATCTTTAAACATAAAAAAAGGCTCAAATTTAGGACGTTAAATTTGAGCCTTTTTTTATTAAATATATTTTTTATCCACACTTATTGTGTAACCAAAAATCTCGGATATGGAGTTGGCGTTGTATTAATTATTACTGTTGGCGAACCAGCTTTTACATTGACTAATAATTTACTCAAAGTAGGATTTGCCGATAAGGTAGAATTCACGTAAATAGCAGACGAATCATAGTATAAATTCGAAGGTTTAGCTACAACTACATTTCCTGCAACAGTCGAATTTAAAATATAATGGAATGTCGAGTTATACATAACTGGCGAAAACATCGCAGCAGTATCCAAAAAATTACTTCCTTCAATATAAGTAATCATCGAATTAATCACCGAAGCTGAAGGGCTATTATTATAAAATTTAGAACTGTATATAGAAATAGTATTACTACTAATAACATTTGCTCCTTTATAATTACTGAAATCACAATTTGCAATAACTGGATAATTTTGTGCTGTCATACTTAGAGCTTTTGATCCTCCATCAAATTTACATTCAACCCAAGCATTTAAGTTGTCAGGTCTAGTTGCAGGCATTGAAAGAGCAATATCACAATTGATAAACTGACTTCTATAATACATGGTTTTATCTACATAACTAGACGTATTATAATCTCCTGCGTATGGCAATAATGGTTCTTGAGAAAAACCTTTTCCACAATTAACGAAACCTAAGTATTCAAAGAAGTTATTATCTAGTCCCATAATTTGATACAGCTGAATTCCGATAGCTTGGTCTCTAAAAACAATAAATCGTAGATTTTGGTACGCAATCTGACCGATTCCAACATTGTTTACTTTTCCAGCGTAAATTCCGACACTACCGCCCTGCAATGTCAAATGCGCTAGAGTAAAATTACTATCAGTTCCCGTATCAAGAGTAATCAAAGGAAAATCATCTTTTAAACCGACAATAACAGTTTTTCCTGTTCCTTGCCCAATTATACCATGATTTCCGTCTAGATGAACCTTTAAAGTAGATCCTATATAAAATATTCCTTCTGGTAACTCTGCAATTCCTTTTGTATCAATTAAATTTTGAATATAAGCCGTTTGATCTGTTTTACCAGTTCTATTTGTTTTCCAATTTGCTCCTAACGGATCTGGCAATGTTTCCCAATTTGGTCTTGCCCACGGGGTATATTTAGTTCCTAAAATAACACTACTAAGATTTGCAAGTAAAGTGGAGTTTGTTATAGCAGCCGTTTGTTCAACACTATTATACTTAACAGAATTACTATGATCTAAATTAGCCCATAAATCAAATCCAGTCACAGTTCCGCTTCCTCTTTTGTATCCACCTTCACCGTCAACCAAAAACATATTGGTTCTTGCCGATATGATATCATTTGTATTACGAAGATATTTATTCAAAAAGAATACATTTTGAGCATCAATGTCAAAAGAACCTGTTTTAACAGCAGAATAAGCATTTCCACCTCCAAAGTCGGTAATTTTTAAATCACCCATATTTTTAGCGCTAAACATCGCTTTTGTACCTTGTCCATTAAGATTCCACCCTTCACTATCAACTCCTACGAAAGTAGCAGATTGTAAACCATCAATGTCGGTAGCATCTCCAACTGGAGTTAAATAATTAGAATGCAAATTAACGTTTCCGTAACTTGGTGTTGTACTATTCCCTTTCATAATCAACTGATTAGAAATAGACTGTGCCTGATGTTTGATTATTTTATTATTTCTAAAATATCCAGATGCACTGCAATCAAATTTGATTTGTCCACCAATATTAATTAGTTCATTATTTTCCAACTTTGCTCCAACCGCACTTACATAGACATATTTTAAAGTTTTAAATATGCTATTTGAAATTACCGCACCAGCCTCAAAACTTAGCGTTCTATCTACAAATGACAATTGCTCTAAACGAACATTGCTACTTCCTGCAGCTATCGTAATATTAGAAACTCGAGTTAATGTAGGATGTCCGTATAATCTCTGATTACTTTTCATCACAATATTAACTCCTGAATAATCTCCTTTTTCCAATCTTACAGAACCATATTTATCTAAAGCCTGCTGAATAGTTGCTTTTTGTGTGATAGGCAACAAATAGGCACTAAAATAGGCTGTCTCTTCAGCCTGATTATTTACAACTGGAGTTTCTGGAGTAGTTTTAACCGGAGCCTCATCTAGTGCATATTGATAATTCTGTGAAAAACCGGCCGTTGAAAGAAGTAAAAAATAAATTAAATGTTTCATTGTCCTGATATAATATAGGAGTTTGTTCCTGTTTTTCTAAGAAATCCAAATCTCACGTTTCCGGCTGTACTTGTAAATTTAGCGCTTCCAGCTGCAGTATAATTAAGCGTTACACCCGAAGCCGCTTGTACAGTTAATACAGCACCATTATGAGCTTCTAAGTTAATAGTTTCACCAACCGCCATGCTTCCAAAATCTGAAGTCAAGGTCAATGTAGACGTTGTTGCACATTCGATTGTATTGTTGACATCGCCAGCTGCAATATTTCTAGAAGAAGTAAATGCAATAATTGCTGATCTAAACGGAGTGCTTGAAGTTCCTCCTGCAGTTTTTGCATACAAAGCATAAGGCACACTTAAAAGTTGTGTTACTCCTGTAATATTAAAATTGCTTCCTCCCTTAACATCAACTTGCGTTTCTATATAATAAGGTCCTTTATCCCAAGCAATTTTACTAAAATCTCCTGTTACAATTGTACCAGTTCCTATTTCTAAAGAAACCAAACCGTTACTGTTGGTAGTCGGAGAATGTGTTTCTTGATAAACTGTAGTTCCTGTTGCGGTACTCTGATGAACAATAACTTTTAGGCTTATCTTCGAATTAACAACTAAGCTATTATCTTGTGCACGAATGATTGCCTGATAACTCATTTTTTCAGGTGATTGTGCAAATACCTTAAGTGATACAGTTACAAATAATAATATGAGGGTATGTGCCAGTTTCATTAGATCTTCCGTTTTTAATTTTTAATAATTTTAAATGATTTCAAAATCTTGTTATCTACATATACTACCAATATATATATAGATGGACTAAGATTGTTTAGACTGACTTGGGTATCAGCTTGATTGATTGTGTTTTGCTTTAAAAGCCTCGCCTGGATATCGTAAAGTCGGTACGATCGCTGTCCGCCTTCCAATTCCATTCCATTCATACTTATATTAACAAAGTCAGCGGTAGGATTTGGGTAAACAAACATTTCGGCTTTTGCAGGTTCTTCTACATCTGGCGTGTCTAATGTTTCGTCTTTTACTTGCTGCTGAATTCCTTGTGCAACATTGTAAACAGCGTCGACTCCCATATAAGTGTAAAATACCTGTCCGATTGAATAAGCTACTGAGCCAGAAGTTCCTGTTGCATTGTTACCAGACGTAATTATAGTTTCCATTAAATTATCAGTATTTTGACTAATTCCTACAAAAGGAACGAAAAACATCATTATAATGATTAGGTTTATATGTCTCAGTCGCGAATGCTTCACAGTTTATTATTCTTAGATTATTTTATAGTGCAAAAATATTTAAATTCAAAAAATAATCGATATAATAAAACTTATTTCCGATAATCTGCATATAATGTAGTATTTTAGTGACTATTTACTTACATTGAAAAAGTTAAAAAAACGCTTAAAATTTTTGATTAGCCTTTTTGAAAGTTACAATCGGATTGAGACGAGTCATAACGCAAAATATTCTTGGCTTTTAATCTTAGTAGGAAGATTTACAAAATAACGACGATTTATTTGTTTAATTATACCTCACGGTGCTTTTTATTTAATTTTTAATACACCTATCCATATAATTTGATATTCATAATTATTGCCCACTTAAACAGCAAAAAATTCATCCAACCTGTATTTATATAACTGATTTACAAATATTTAAATATCCTTATTAAGGCTCTTTCGTCCTGATTTGTACATGTTGACGATTTCTACTCATTTTATCGAAAGAATTGAAGCTTAAAAAGGCATAAAAACTCATTCTAGAAAGGTTAAAAAGAGTGTCAAAAAAGAGGAATTAGACCAAAAATCACTTTCGAAAATCATCTTCCAATTTTTATGTAAAATTTGTCTTATTCAATTGAAAATATGCTATTCATCGAGAATAATAGCTTTATATGGAAAATGCGAGTTTTACTGAATTATTTTTCCTTTTTTTGATCATCTTATTGAATAATAAGCTAGAAAATCTATTTAAACATAGAGAAAAAATAAAGGCCAAAACTAATTAAATTCTTACATCTACTAATTACCAAGCCAAAAAAGCTGTAATAGAAAATGTAATCTTATTCCGCTAAATAATTAAAAAAACAAGATTTAAAAAATCCTGTTTCTTTTTTAGTCCGACGCCAATATTACCATATTATTTTACTCAACTTTAATTTTAATACAATTAAAATGAAAAGATCAAACAATAATAATTCAGACAAAGTGATGATTGGAGCTGAAATGGTATATCCAAAAAATGCTCTTCATGAACTTTTTGCTAAGCAAGCGGAAACATCACCAAATGCAATAGCATTAGAATTTGATGATCAAAAGATTACATATGCAGCGTTGGCAAACAAAGCAAATCTTATTGCTAACTATTTTTTAGATCAAGGTCTATCTCCTGGACAATTTGTCGCAGTATCTATGGATAGAAGCCCTAATTTAATTGCATCTCTTTTTGCAATTTTACAATGTGGAGCGGCTTATTTACCATTAGATCCAAAATTCCCGACGGAAAGATTAGAATTTATGCTTGAAGATTCTGAAGCAGCTTTTCTACTGACTACAGAGGCTCTTTCTACTTCATTGCCAAAAAGTTCAAAAACTATATTAATAGAAGAGGTATTATCGTCTTTAGACCAATATCCTTCTACTCCACTTTCGCTTACGGTTTCCCCAGAAAATGTGGCTTATATAATGTATACTTCTGGTTCTACAGGAAAACCAAAGGGAGTAACTGTAACGCATCAAAATCTGGTAAACTTCCTTTACAGCATGGCAATTGAGCCAGGTATTGAGCCCGCAGACAAATTATTATCGATTACAACTATTTCTTTTGATATTGCAGGATTAGAATTGTTTTTACCATTAATTAAAGGTGCATCTGTAGTTTTTGCTGATTACGAAACTACGCGCGACGGTCAGCTTTTATTTAATCTTTTAAAGGAAAAAGAAATTACAATATTACAAGCGACACCAACAACGTGGCAATTATTATTAGATTCTGGCTGGAATACGCCTCTTCCTATAAAAGCACTTTGCGGCGGAGAAGCTATGCCTTTAAATTTGGCTCGCGCATTAACTTCAAGATGCAATTCTCTTTGGAATATGTACGGACCAACTGAAACTACTGTTTGGTCTGCTGTAAAACAAATTAAAGCCGAAGACGAATTAATTACAGTTGGATTTCCTATCGCCAATACACAAATTTATTTATTAGATGAAAATCGTAAAGTTGTAGAATCTGGTGAAATTGGAGAAATTGTAATTGGAGGTGACGGAGTTGCACAAGGTTATTGGAAACGCTCCGAACTTACGGCAGAAAAATTTATCCAAAATCCGTTTTCAGACGAAACCAATACTACTATTTATCGTACTGGTGATTTGGGAAAAATACTACCGAATGGAGAATTACAATGTTTAGGACGAATCGATCATCAAGTAAAACTTAGAGGACACCGTATTGAATTAGGCGAAATTGAAGCTACTCTAAATACACTTTCAGGCATTAAACAATCGGCTGTAATTGTAAGCAGACATTTTGGAAATGAAGACAAATTGGTAGCTTACTTGAAAACCAGTGGAGAATCTGGTGATGAAAAACTAATTCAAGAAGCACTTTCTAAAATTTTACCAGAAATTCTAATTCCTTCAAAATATATTTGGATAGAAGAATTCCCGATAACTCCAAACGGAAAAATTGACAAAAAGAACCTTCCGCTTCCAGAAAACAGCAGACCAGATTCTGCTCCTCTTTACAAAAAACCAACTACCAAATTGGAAAAAGAGATTGCGAAAATCTGGAGCGAAGAATTAAAAATAGCTGAAATTGGCATTAATGATGATTTCTTTGATATTGGAGGAAGCTCTGTACTTGCGCAAAAAGTAACAACAGCAATAAAACAACTTTTAGCTGTAGACGTTCCCGTTTCAAAAATCTATATTCATCCGACAATAAAAGAACTCGCTTCTACTTTAGAAGATCAAAATAATACAGAAGATTCATTTGAATTTAAAAAACCTAATGAATATACAAGTTCTGCAGATATTGCTGTAATTGGTATGGCAGGAAGATTTCCTGGTTCTGATACTATAGAAGAATTATGGGAAAATCTGAGAGATGGTAAAGAAACCATTTCATTATTTACAAAAGAAGAATTAGACAGCAGTTTGCCAGAAAGTCTTCGTAACGACCCGCTTTATATTGGTGCAAGAGGAGTTTTGCCTTCTGCTAAAACATTTGACCCGAGTTTCTTCGGATTAAATCCTCAGCTTGCAGCGGCAATGGATCCGCAAATTAGAGTGTTTTTAGAAATTTCATTTGAAGCATTAGAACAAGCTGGACATCTTCCAAAACATTATAAAGGAAGCATTGGCGTTTATTCTGGAAGCGAAATCAATACGTATTATGAAAACAATATTTTCAATAATAAAGAATTAAAAAGTTCAGTTGGTGAATTACAGATTTATACTGTAAACGGAAAAGATTTTATTGCGCCACGCACTTCCTATCATTTAAATTTAAAAGGCCCTTCTGTTAGTGTGCATTCTGCTTGCTCGACTTCTTTATTGGCAGTAGCCGAAGCTGTAAAAGCAATTAGAACCGGAATGTGTGATGTAGCTCTTGCAGGTGGATCTAGCGTCACTTGCCCTATAAATAGCGGACATCTTTATGACGAAGGTTTTATTAAAAGCCCTGATGGTTCTACTCGTTCTTTTGATGCTTCTGGAAAAGGAACCGTTTTTAGCGACGGTGCTGGAGTTGTTTTGCTTAAACGATTAGAAGAAGCAGAAAAAGATGGCGATATAATTTACGGAGTAATTAAAGGAGTTGGTGTTAATAATGACGGAGGTGATAAAGGAAGTTTTATGGCTCCTAGTCCAAAAGGTCAGGCCGGCGCTATAATTAATGCCTTTAACGATGCACAAGTATCGCCTTCGAGCATTTCTTATATGGAAGCACACGGTACTGCAACACCAATTGGAGATCCGATAGAAATTGAAGGGCTTAAGATTGCTTATGGCAAACAAGAAAAAAACAACTATTGCGCTTTAGGATCAATAAAAAGCAACATGGGACACACAACGGCAGCTGCTGGTGTCGCTGGATTGATCAAAGTATTATTAGCCATGCGTCATAAACAAATACCGCCAATGGTTAATTTTGAAAAACCAAATCCTAATATCGATTTTGAAAACAGTCCATTTTATGTAAATAATAAACTGATTGAATGGAAATCTGACAGTGTTAGAAGAGCTGGTGTTAGTTCTTTTGGAATCGGAAGTACAAATGTTCACGTTATTGTTGAAGAATATGACAAGAAACCAGAACCATCTTCAGCAGGAAGACCGATGGACATATTAATGTGGTCTGCAAAAAGTCAAAATAGTTTATTGGGTTACGAGAATACATTAGGCCAATTTATTGATAAAGCAAAAGAAACGCCTCTAGCAGATATTGCTTATTCGTTAAATATTACTAGAGACGATTTTAACCATAGAAGCTTTCTTTTGGCAGATTCTACAGTCGATGCAGCCGAGAAGTTAATTTCATTAAAAACAAAAAACACTAAATCTTCAGTATTAAAAAGTGTGCCTAGCGAATTAGGATTTCTTTTCCCTGGACAAGGATCTCAATATTTACAAATGGGTAAAAAACTTTACGATAACGAAAAAGTATATCGTGAAGCCGTAGACAAATGTGCCGGTTTGTTAATGGAAGAATTAGGTTTAGACATTCGTGAAGTTCTTTATCCAAAAGACCATTTTACTGATGCAGAAGAACTTCTTAGAAACACTCGCTTAACGCAACCTTCTTTGTTTGTCACAGAATATGCTTTAGCGCAATTATGGTTAAGCTGGGGAATAAAACCAACTTTCCTTTGCGGACATAGTATTGGAGAATTTGCTGCTGCACATTTAGCAGGTATTTTAAACTTGAAAGATGCGTTGCATATTGTTGCTGTGAGAGGACGATTGATTAGTCAATTGCCAGGAGGTTCTATGTTAATTGTACGTGTGCCAGTAGAGACGCTAAATGAATTAAAACCAGATACACTTTCTATTGCAGCTATAAATTCTAAACAATTCTGTGTAGTTTCTGGAAAAAAAGAAGATATCGCGCTCTTTAATGCAGAACTTGATGCAAAAGAAATTCCGAATAGACTGCTTAATACAAGTCATGCGTTCCATTCATTTATGATGGAGCCAATTTTAGGTGACTTTAGAAATGAATTGGAAAAAATAAAACTGAACATTCCTCGATTGCCAATTATCTCAACTGCAACCGGAACTTGGCTTACCGATACAGAAGCTACAGATCCGACGTATTGGGTGAATCAATTAAAAAATACCGTTCATTTTGCAGATGCAATGGATACAGCTTTCGAACTAGAAGACTTTGTTTTATTGGAAGTTGGTCCTGGCCAAACCTTAATTACTTTGGCACGTCAGCAAGCTGCGGGTAAAATTATACCAGCGTTCCCGAGTATCAATTTCCCTAAAGATGATAATGATAATGAGTATACAACTCTATTAACTGCTTTAGGTGAATTATGGCTAAGAGGCATAAACCCAGATTGGAAAGCATTTTACGGACAGCAACAGAGACAAAAAATAGATTTACCAAATTATATTTTTGACCGTAAACCTTGTTGGATCGAACCTTTAGGCGTTCCAGAAACTATAGTTCCTCAAAAAACAGCTGTTTCTGAAACTCTGGCAATTTCGATCGAAGTTGAAAATAAAACAACAGAAACTAAGCATTCTAGAAAAGAAGAAATTCTTTCTAAAATTGCTGATATTATAAAAAATGCATCTGGAATCGAATATGAAGTCGAAGCTTCTTCAAATACTTTCTTGGAGTTAGGTTTAGATTCGTTATCACTTACTCAATTATCAGGAAAACTGAAAAAAGAATTTGATTTACCGATTACTTTCAGACAATTAAACGAAGCTTATTCAACTCCTTCTCTTCTTGCAGATTATATTGAAACTAATCTTCCAGAAGAAGTTGAAACTGTAGTAAAAGAAGTTGAAACAATTATAGAACAAGCATCCACTACAGCAGTTTCGCAAAATGGAACACAATTATCATCGACTCAAAGTCAGATTTCATTAGAACAAATTGTTCAGCAAATTCAGCTTTTAAGTCAGAAAGTTGATCAATTGCAAAATTTCCAAAGCACATCGGTAAATGGAAATTCTTCATTTGTGAATCTAAAAGCAGAAAATTTTGATGTTTCTAAATTTAATAATGAACTCAAACATGAAACGAATGGTTTTGCTAAAACCAATGGCAATTCAGCAAAAGAAAAAATGTTTGATATTTCTGCAATTCATGATGAACATCGATTTGTAAACGATAATCATGAAAAGAAATACACGATAAAATCGAACGAACCTCCAGTGCAAGGAAGTAAACTTGGAAGAGATGAAAGCGGAAATCCAGCTTGGTTTATAGAAGATCCAAGTGAGAATGGAAGTTTCGTCAAGATTAAGCTTTAATAATCCAGACAAAAACAGATAAATAGTATTTTAAATTGTCAATGAAAGTTGCAATTATATTTAAAATAGGAGCAAAATGAAAAATCAACCTCAAATACAAATAGAAATGGAAACTGAAACTGAAATTCAATTTAATCCATTTTCACCTGAAATTGAAAGAGTAATTCATACCACAAATTCGCAACAGGAAATATGGTCTGATTGCCTTTTTGGAGGAAGCGACGCTAACAAAGCGTACAACTTATCTGTCTCAATCAATTTTAAAGGGAATTTAATAATTGAGATTTTTGAGAGAGCTGTAAAAACTTTAATAGATCGTCATGAAGCGCTTAGAGCTTCCTTTAGTCCAGACGGTCGATTTATGTGTATTTACAGTGACTATAATGTCAAAGTTTCGAAAAATGATCTTTCGGGAGTAGCTTCAAATGAAAAAGAATCTGCTATAGACAAGCATATTAGAGAGCAAGTCAGCGATCTTTTTGATCTCGTAAATGGTCCATTATTTAGAGTTAATTTGCTAAAAATTGATGAGTTTGAAACGATAGCAACATTGACAATTCATCATATTGTGGGCGATGGACTAAGTATAGACATCATTTTAGAAGAACTTGGGGTATTATATTCTGCTTATATTGAAAACAAAGAATTTGATCTGCCTGCTCCAGAAAAATTTAGTGAGTTTGCCGAAAAGATCAATTCTCTTATGGAAAGCAGTGATTGCAAACCTTTAGAAGATTTTTGGATTGACATTTATAAAGAATCTGTTCCAACAATTGAGTTGCCTCTAGACTTTGTAAGACCTTCGTTAAGAACCTATAATAGCAGTCGCCTTGATTTTTCTTTTGATGATGATATTATTAGTGAATTAAAAGATATCGGAATAAAATCCAGAAGTAGTTTAGTAACCACTTTGCTTGCCGCATTTGAGATTTTTTTATGTAAACTTACTGGTCAAAATGATTTAGTAGTTGGATTTCCTTCATCTGGAAATACATTATATGGCATGAAACAATTGATTGGAGATTGCGTAAACTTACTTCCTTTACGTAGTAAAATCAATTCTGATATTAGTTTCCTAGATTATTTAAAACAAAGAAATACGCAGTTGTTTGATGCTTACGAGCATCAGCAAGTTACTTTTGGACATCTTTTAAAGAGCTTCGCCATTGCGAGAGATCCTTCTAGAATTCCGTTGGTGCCTGTTATACTTACCGTTGATTTGAGCAGAACTATTGAAGATGACTTTTCATATACTGGTCTTAACCATAGTTTTAAACCAAATCCTAGAGAATATGGAACGTTTGAGATTCAGCTTCATATTTTTAGAGCAAAAAGCGGACCTTCGTTTCAGTGGACTTATAACACCACGTTATTCAAACCAGAAACCATAACCAAAATGATGGCTTCTTTTGAAGAAATCATTAAAGAAGTCATTGCTAGTCCTACAAGTCCGTTATCTGAAATTGTGGGCGGCAATTATTTAGCAGATTATACAACGCTAAATAGTACTGAAATGGCCTATCCAGATGTAACTTTAACAGAGTTACTTAGAAAACAAGCAGAAATTACTCCAACTAAAACAGCCGTAGAATTCCATGATATAAAAACTACTTATAAAGAATTGCATGAAAAGGTAAACCAAATGGCGCATTACCTGAAAGATCAAGGCGTTCAATCTGGCGATTTTATTGCCGTTTCTTTCCCAAGAAGTCCAGAATTGGTTTATGCACTACTTGCTATTATGCAATGTGGCGCAGCTTATTTGCCATTAGATCCAGATTACCCAAAAGAGCGTTTAGAATTTATGCTCACAGATTCTAATGCGAGAGTTTTGCTAACAACCAAAACATTATTTGCCGCTTTGCCTTCATGGCCGCAGACACTTTTTATAGAAGATGCAGTAGA
Organism: Flavobacterium notoginsengisoli; assembly: GCF_014207905.1. Taxonomy (GTDB): domain Bacteria; phylum Bacteroidota; class Bacteroidia; order Flavobacteriales; family Flavobacteriaceae; genus Flavobacterium; species Flavobacterium notoginsengisoli_A. The sequence goes on from NZ_JACHLB010000003.1 coordinate 585,051, forward strand.
AGCATTAGATCAATATTCTACATTGCCACTTCCTTTTATGGTTAATTCAGAAAATAATGCCTACATTCTTTATACATCTGGATCGACAGGTAATCCGAAAGGAGTTCCTATTACCCATAAAAACTTGGTAAACTTTCTGTGCAGTATGTCATTAGAACCAGGCATTGATGAAAATGACCGATTACTTTCTATCACAACTATCTCTTTTGACATCGCTGGATTAGAGCTCTATTTACCACTTATGAAAGGAGCTACATTAATTTTAGCAGATCATGAAACAGCGAGAGACGGAAGACTTTTACTTGACTTAGTAAAAAAAGAAAAAATCAATTTCTTGCAAGCTACGCCAACAACTTGGTCAATGCTTTTAGATTCTGGATGGTCAGAAAAAATGCCTCTTAAAGCATTATGCGGTGGCGAAGCAATGCCAGCAGATCTTGCAAACGAACTTTTATCGAAATGTGATAGTCTTTGGAATGTTTACGGCCCTACAGAAACCACTATTTGGTCTTCTGTAAAACAAATTAAAGCCGAAGATAAATTGATAACCATTGGAAAACCAATCGGAAATACTCAAATTTATTTAATTGACAATCAAGGTCAACTTGTAGCTCCAGGAAATATTGGAGAAATTGTAATTGGTGGTGACGGAGTTGCAAAAGGATACTGGAACAGGCCAGAACTTTCAGCAGAAAAATTCATTCCTAATAAATTTTCTGATAAGAACGAAGATATAATGTATCGCACAGGTGATTTAGGAAAATTACTTTCTAACAATGAAATAGAATGCTTAGGACGTCTAGATCAGCAAGTTAAAATTAGAGGTCATCGTATAGAACCAGGAGAAGTTGAGCAAGCTTTATTATTGTTAGGCGGAATAAAAACTGCGGTAGTATTGGCAGATGAAAATTTCTTAATTGCTCACATTGTTCCAGAATCAAGTATAGAAGAAGCTGAAGCTCAAATTCCAACTTGGCGCGAAGCTTTGACTACTCGATTACCAGCGCAATTAATTCCTCACGATTTTAATATAATCGAAAAAATACCAACAACTTTAAACGGTAAAATTGATCGTAAAGAATTAGGAAAATACAAAGCCAATAAAAAAATCATTTACACTGCGCCACGTACCGAAGAAGAAAATATCGTAGCGACTATCTGGAAAGAAAGTTTGAATCTGGAAAATATTGATATTTTCAGTGATTTCTTTGAAATGGGAGGACATTCCATCAAAGGTGTAAAAGTGATGATTGAAATCGAAAAACACACTGGAATCCGAATTCCGCTATCTTCTCTTTTCAAATATTCAACAGTTGAAAAATTTGCTAAATTATTAAATACAGGAACTGAAATTTATTCAGACTGTTTGGTACCAATAAAACCTGCTGGAAACAAAGTGCCTCTTTTCATTATTCACGGAGCGGGATTGAATGTTTTAAACTTCATGAATCTGAGCAAACATTTTGATGAAGATCAGCCGATATACGGAATTCAAGGTACGAAACCAAAAGGCTTTGACGGCTGGTATGAATCTATTGAAGCTATGGCTTCACATTATATTGATGCCATTATCAAAGTAAATCCGAAAGGTCCTTATGCTTTGGCTGGTTTTTCATTTGGAGGTATTGTAGCTTTTGAAATGACACGTCAGTTGAAAGAGAGAGGAAAAGAAGTAAGTTTAACTGGCCTACTCGATTCTTATCTTGACTCTTCATATTATTATGGAAGTTACAGAAGAAAACAGCTTGTTAGATACTTTGATTTGACGCATAAAAGAATAGACTTTTTAAAAGAAATGCTATTAAGCTGGAAAGCTTTTAAAATGCGTATCAACGGAAAACGAGAATATATCTTGCAAAGACATTTCGGAAAAAAAGTAGAAATGACAGAACAAGAAGAATTAGCCTTGCAACAATTTATTGAAGCCGATCGTATGGTGAAAAAAATTGTCGATCTCTACCATCTTAAGCCCCAAAACTTTAGAGTGGATTTATTCCGATCAAAAGATGATGATAATTACAAATTAGATCCAACGCATTTAGGATGGAAAAAAGCGGCTTTAGGTGGCGTTACAATTCATAATATTTCTGGAAATCACCTCAACATTGTTGCTCCGCCAAATGATAAAGTTTTAGCGCGATTACTTCAAGATATTTTAGATGAAAACCATGAAAACCTCTAAGCTCTCTATTTCGTTTTTAGAGATAAAAGGTGTTGATTTTATTCCAGAAAAAGGGTATTCTTTAGATAGTGACGATATTGTTATTTACACAATCTATTTACCCAATTTCATGGAAATGAAATCTGATCTGTCGCAATTTCTTAATTCTGTTGAACTCAAAAGAGTCAAAAGATTTTATAAAGAAATTGATAAAGATAGATTCGTCATCTACCGATCTATATTGAAGCTCATTTTAGCAGCTTATACAAAACTGAACATCAAAAACATTTATCTTGATTATGATTTTAATAAAAAACCCTATTTAGCCTCTCATCCGTGGCTTCATTTCAATATTTCGCACTCAGAAGATTTTGCAACAATTGCAGTTTCTAGAAAAAAAGTAGGGCTAGATATTGAATACATGAGTAAAGATTTCAACTTTACCAGTATGCTGCCAGATGTTTTTAATGATAATGAAACGCAAATAATTCAGAATGCCAGTGATAAAAAAAATACTTTCTACACTTTATGGACACGCAAAGAATCCTTTGTTAAAGCCTTAGGAAAAGGTATTGATGAAGATTTTAAATTCATACCTTGCTTAGACGGCGAACATGATCTTGAATTTTCTTTAATAAAAAACTCTCAAAACTGGCAAGTAAGAAGTTTTGATCTTGATGATGATTATTTAGGAGCTATAGCTTTTGAAGGTTTGCCAACAACAGCTGTAAACATAAATTTGTACAATGTCTCACAAAACATATTTGCACTACTAGAAATGGTCAAATAGAAATATTTCTAAATACAAGAAAAAAATATCAGATCTAAAAAAGCCACTTCATCAAGTGGCTTTTTGCTTAAAATTTCACAATTCCAATTGTTTTTCTTCAAAAGTATTTTTTCAACTTTTATGTTAAATTAAAACTATATCGTTTTTTCTATTTCGCTTTTAAGAATGCTATCTATTCACGAAAGAATCCAAAAACCAATTTTAACAAAATAATCGCCATTATTTTGACCATATCTTTCAAAATCATGCGAATTAATTGAAAAATTATTCCTTTTACTGATAAAAGTTATAGATTTGTTTCAAAAAACAAAAGCAATTTTATTCCTTAAATGGAGAATACCACGACAGATATCTTTTTATGGCAACAGATTAAAAAAGGCGATATTAACGCCTTTGAGAAGCTGTATGATATCTATGCTGATGTTTTACTTACTTTCGCTTTACAATATACTAACGAAGAATCTTTAGCTAAAGATGCCATTCATGATGTATTTTTAGACATTTACAAATACCGAAGCGGTTTGGCCGAAAATGTAAATGTAAAATCATATTTATTTAAAATCACACAGAGAAACGTTTTAAAAAAACATAAAGCTGCACAAAAAATATTTTCTTTAAACACTGATTACGATTCAGTTATACTAAAAGAACTTTCTTTTGAAGACTCTATAATCGAACAAGAAAATAATACAGCCATAAACTCCAGACTGGCTTTTGCAATGCAGGAACTTACCGAAAAACAGCGCAAAGCATTGTTCTACAGATTCAATGAAGACAAACCATATGAAGAAATTGCTTCTATTTTAGGCATTTCTATCGAGTCTTGTAGAACACTGATATACAGATGTTTGAAAGAACTCAGAAAAAAACTTTAAAAAAAGGTTATTTTTTTTGTCTATGTTTCTAAAGAGTTGTTCTCTATAGAAATATATACCCCATAAAAAACATCGCCTTGCAAATTAATTTTAATAATATATCGAATGAAGAAAAAGATTCTTTAAAGAATCAAATTCTTCATGGTTTAATCGAACTGAAACAAAAAGAAGCCAAACGCAGAAAAAAGAAAAGATTAATCGCCTTTTCTGCAGCTGCGAGTGTAGCACTTTTAGCCGGATTATTTCTAAACCGAACTCCAGAAAGCAAACCAAAAACAGATTTAGAGCTTTTTGCTGAAAAAGGATTAACAACAGAATCTAATGCAGACTTAGAGAATATTTCTCTTGTAATGCAAGATCAAAAAACGATTGCTGTAGAAGACAGTTCTGTTATTAGTTATGGAAAAAATGGTAAAAAAGTTACGGTTGGAGAACAAGCAATCAATACCAATTCCAACAGCGCTTCTTTCAATACGGTTAGAGTTCCTTACGGAAAAAGAACACAAATCGTTTTGACGGACGGAACGACTGTTTGGTTAAATTCTGGTTCTTCGCTAATTTATCCAACTCAATTTGATGGATCAATTCGTGAAGTATATCTTACTGGTGAAGCAGCTTTTGACGTAGCTCATAACAAAGCCAAACCATTTTTTGTAAAAACAAAAGAATGCAATGTTCGCGTTTTAGGAACAGTTTTCAATGTGAGTTCTTATCCGGAAGACGAAACGGTTCAAACTGCTTTATTGCAAGGAAAAGTTAGAATTACTTACAATAAAAAAGGATTGCTGAGCAGTAAAGAAATTCAGGAAGACTTAACGCCTGGAATGATTGCTACAATCAATAAAGACAAAAAACAATTAAAAGTAGAAAGAAAAGATGTTGCTTCGATTCTGTCTTGGAGAGAAGGTTATTTCACTTTCAAAAGCCAGTCATTGAATACCATTTTGGGCAAGCTTTCAAAATATTATAAAATAGAATTCATCAAAGGTGCAAACTTGAATTTAGACGCTAATTATTCGGGATCTTTTGCCTTAAATGAAAACCTTAATTCGCTGGCAAATACATTGTCAAGTATTACCAATAACAGCTGTACTGTTAACGCAAACCAAAGAACTATTACAATTAAATAAATAAAAAAATCAATTCAAAAACCGTAACTGCCTATGATATAAAGCCAAAAATAAACATATCAACCTTATTTGTAAAAACTAACCAAAAAAAAAACCAAAAGATGTTGGAACCATCTTTTGGCATTGTAGAACTGTAGTCAACGCTAATTGACTATCTCTTAAATTCAAAACAAAATTATGAATAAAAAACATAATTCAGAAAAGTATTTTTCTGGACGATACCACTATTACCTATATCTGCTGCTTATGAGATCTGTTACTGCATTTATCTGGATAAGTATGTGTAGTTTATATGCGAACCCTTCTTTAGGACAAAATAAAATACATGTTCGTTTCAAGAACACGCCACTGACTGAGGTTTTTTCTACTTTAGAAAAACAGACTAATTATGTCTTCTTCTATAATGATGATGTTTTAAAATCTGCCAATACCATTACATTGGACAAAGATGCTACTATAGAAGAAATCTTAAACAATGCTTTAAAAAGCAATAATCTGACTTATGATATTATTGATAAACAAGTTGTTGTAAAAAGAAATAAAAAGAAAGCAGAACAACTAGAATACGAATTAACTGGAAAAGTAACCGATAAAAAAGGTTTGCCGCTTGTTGGCGTAAACGTAGTCTTAAGAGGAAAACAAACTTGGGATATTACCAGAAAAGAAGGTGATTACCGAATGAGAGTTTCGCCTTACGACACCATTGTTTTCAGCTCTTTAGGTTACAAAACTGTTACAATTGCTGTTAATAATAAAAGAGTTATCGACGCCACGCTTGTTCCAGATGTTATGGAACTTCATTCTGTAGAAATTCCTCCTTCTAATGGTTACACAGATATTCCGAAAGAAAGAGTTACGGGAGCTATCGAAGTCATGACAGCGAAAGAACTAGCCGAAGTTCCAACAGTAGACATTCAGTCTAGATTGGAAGGAAAAATGGCTGGTGTAAATGTTGATCCAAGAACGGGAACTATCAGTGTTAGAGGAACCAATAGTTTTAGTGGAACAGGATCTCCCTTAATCGTAATTGATGGTTTTCCACAATCTAGAGAAGATTTTGCTTTTTCTAGAAGAGGAGTGCCAGGAGCTTCTATTTTAAGTTATATCAATCCAGATGATGTTGAGAATATAACCGTATTAAAAGATGCCGCTGCTAGTTCTATTTGGGGATCGATGGCTGCCAATGGTGTTATTGTAATTACAACTAAAAAAGGAAAAAAAGGCGATCCAACAATCAGTTTTAATACCACTACAAGTATCGGAGAGAAAATAGATTTGAGCAAACTTCGCGTTATGAATACGGCTCAATATATTGATTACGAAAAAGATCTTGTAAATGGCGGATTCGTTGTTGATAATATCTCAAACTGGCAGGCTGCTAATCCAAGTGCTGCACAAGAAATTATGTTTCGACAAAAAAGAGGCGAAATCACTGTAGCTCAAAGAGATCAATTGTTAAGCCAATTGGGACAAAATGATAATTTGGGACAGATAAACAGATATTTACTAAGAAACTCTGTTACAACACAATATGATTTGTCCATAAACGGAGGAAACGAAAAAAGCACTTATTATTTGTCTTTAGGTTATAATAAAGATCAGGCTGCTATGAACGGAAATGATTCTCAATCTTATAACATTACTTTAAATAACTCTTTTCAGTTAAAAAGTTTCTTAAAATTAAATACAGGAGTTAATTACGTTCCAACGACTTATCAAACTAATACGGTTGCCAATGAAGCATTGTCAAATGTATCGGCTACAGCTTTGCGTCCTTACGATATGATTGCTGATGAAAACGGAAATGGAATCGATCGTTATTTTCTTTTCAGACCAGAAGTATCAAAAGCATTTGAAGCAAAAGGATATTTGCCTTGGTCTTATAATTATTTAGACGAACTAAATTACTCTAACGTAATAACCAAAGGAGCTAACATCAGATTAAATGCGAGTTTAACAGCTACAGTTACAAACTGGTTAAATTTTGAAGCGTCTGGAATGTATACTTCAATCACCAACAAAACCAAATCGTTGAGTGAATTAGACAGTTATTATACACGAAACATGATTAATCAGGCAACATCTGTTAATACAGCTGGAAAACTGGTTTATGGTATACCGTTGGGATCTTATTTGTATAATACAAATGCAACTAACGATAATCAGAGTATGCGTTTTCAAATGAATATCAATAAGAATTTTAACGACAATAACAGTTTACATTTCTTAGCAGGTACAGAAGTTAGAGAAGAACGCAGAGAAGGCTCAAGCCAAAGATATTATGGCTACAATATCGATACTAACTCTGGACAATCTGTAAACCCTACAGTTTATTACAATACTGTTTATGGATGGCAGAGTATGATCGGAACTTCTGACAATAGCATTAGTAAATCTAGAAGTCGTTATTTATCTTATTACAGTTTGGCTTCTTATGATTTCATGAACCGTTACCACATTTCAGGAAGTGTTCGTTTTGACGATTTTAACTTATTAGGAGCTTCAAGAAAAAATAGAGCTTTACCATTATGGTCCACTGGAGGTAAATGGGATGTTAGTAAAGAATCTTTCTTGAGTGATGTAAGCTGGTTGAGCAATTTAGCTATCAGAGTTACTTACGGTGTTGGTGGAAGTGCGCCTGGTGGTGGTTTCGGAAGCCAAAGTCCTGTCATTAGTATTGGATCTATTGATTTTAATACTCAATTGCCAACAGCCTCTATATCTATACCAGAAAATCCAGAAATTAAATGGGAAACAACAACAACGTTGAATTACGCTTTAGATTTCGGTTTTTTCAATAATCGCTTACGCGGAAGTGTTGATTTATACTATAAAAAAACAGAAGATATTTTAGCAAACTTGCCTTTCAACCCAACTTACGGTTGGTCTTATGTAAATTATAATACTGCAACTTTAAAAGGACATGGTGTAGATTTTTCTCTTTCGGGAACTATTATCAATTCTAGTTTTAAATGGGACAGTAATTTAAATTTCTCTTATAATACAAACGAAGTAACAGATTCTCGTTATGTACTAAACAGCACCAATCAGTATTTTGGTTCATCACCAATGGTTGGAAACAGTATCGGAACAATCTATGCTTACCAATGGGCAGGACTAGATGCAACGGGACAATCTCAAGTTTACAAAAAAGACGGAACAATTGTTACTTCTACTCAAGGTATTGCTTCAATTGACAAAGACGATTTGAAAAAAATGGGAACCACTTTTGCACCTTATTTCGGTGGATTTATGAATGATTTCTCTTTTAAAAATTTCAGATTAGGCGTTCAGATTACATATTACGCAGGGCATGTATTTAGAAATACAGTTTTACAAAATTATCCTTCGTATTCTGGAGTACAATATGGAGCTGTTGCAAAAGACGAATTAGTTGCTGAACGTTGGAGACAAGCTGGAGATGAAGCTACTACAAACGTTCCTGGTTTGGCAAACATTAGCTACAACAGTTTAAACCGCTATCAATATGCTGATATAAATGTGCTGTCAGCTGATAACGTTAGATTACAGCAAGTTTCATTAGGCTATAATGTACCATCAGAATACTTACAAAAAACATTTATTAAGTCATTAAGTTTCAATTTTGCGGCAAGAAATTTAGGATTATTATGGGCTAAGAATGATTTAGGAATCGATCCGCAATATTTGTCAAACGGTAACTATAATACGCTTGCACCGCAACGTAACTATACATTACAGTTTAATTTAAGTTTTTAATTTTAAAAAATAGACTTATGAAATTTCTAAAATCCACATTATATATATTCCTTCCTCTACTTTTATTAAACTCATGCCGAGATTATGTTGAAGTTGATCAGGTTGGAAACAATAGAATTTTAAAATACACCTCAGATTACAGAGCTTTAGCAAACAATTATAATGACATGACGGCTTCTGGCGGAATTTATCTTATTGCTAATGCAGATGTTGAATTTCCAACAACTTATCAAAATGGAGTTACTACAATTTGGGGTAACAGCTACACTTGGCAAGATAGAATTTACGATCCTTCTCAAGGCGATTCGGATTGGACAGGATTATACAAAGCCGTTTATTACAGTAATGTAATTCTTGATGGTGTAATGGGCAGCGAAAAAGGAACTGATGCAGAAAAAAAAGAAATCTATGCCGAAGCTTTCGTACATAGAGCATTTGCGTATTTGCAGTTAGTTAATACTTACGGTCCTCAATTCGATCCTAATTCTGCCAATTCAGAAAAAGCAGTTCCGATATTATTAAAACCAGAATTGTTTTCTTCTTTAGAAAGAAGTACTGTTGGGCAAGTTTACGATCAAATTATTTCTGATTTAAAAAGCGCTTTGGAAAATGACATTCAGAACGATCCTCAATTCAATGTGCTTCCATCAAAAAGAGCCGTTTATGCATTGCTTGCTAGAACTTATTTGTTGATGGGACAATATCAGTTAAGTCTTGAAAATGCTGAGAAAGCTTTACAGATGCAAAGTGGCTTAATAGATTTAAAATCATTTGCGACAGCATATAGCTACCCTGTTTTAATCCAGAATCCCGAAGTTATATTTTCTAAAACACTGCTTTTAACTTATAACGGAGCTCCATTATCTACAGAATTATTGAATAGTTTTAATGCTAATGATTTACGTTACAATTATTACACTGCCGCAGGAACTAGCTTCTATCCTACTTACACTGGACGAGGTTTTGGAATATACACCTACAGTTATACAAACGGAATTAATATTGGAGTTTCTGTTCCTGAAATGTATTTAATTGCTGCCGAATGTTATGCAAGAGGTGGGCAACCGCAAAAAGCAGTTGAATATTTGAACATTTTAAGAGCAAAAAGATACAAAGCTAATACTGCGTATCAGGTAAGCGCAACAACAAATATCGAAGCTTTAAATCTTGTTTTAACAGAAAGACAAAAAGAATTTATCGGAAGAGGTTTCCGTTGGTTTGATCAGCGAAGATTAAACTTAGACCCAGCTTTTCAGAAAACATACACACGAACTTTTAAAGGAACAACCTACACTTTAGCTCCTAACAGCGACGGATACGTATTCCCAATCAATCAAAATTATATCGATCTAAGCCCAGAGTTAGGGAAATAAAAAAACTTACAATGTTTACAAAAATTAAGAATATCAAATTATTGGTATTGGCTTTCTGCGCCTTTACCTTACAAGTTACAAGTCAAGAAGTTAAATCCAGATTACAAGGAATGGTAGACGTTCCAATTCCAGGAGCAACTTTCAGTATGACTTATGATCCAAAAGGTGGACCATTAGAAAATGTGAAAAATATCAGCGGTTACGCTTATGTTTTCAATGATTACAGATGGGAAATCGAAGATCTTAAAGTGAAAAAAAATGGCGCTGTTTACAGCGCCGATTTTACAGTTCCAAAAAACTGTGCTTTCATGGCTTTTAAATTCTATGGCAATACCGAAAATGGATTAGTGACTGATACAAATCAAGATACTGGATACATGCTGGTTGCTTTTAAAGAACCAAAAGTAAAAATGCCAGGAGCAGATTTGGCTTGGGCAACTTTTAGAAATAAGGACTTTAATGGCCAGTTTGGCGGTTATTTCAAAGATTTTTCTATTGATGGAGATGCTACAGAATATTGGTTAAAGAAAGAAGTAAAAGATAATGGAAACAGATTTCCTGAGTTTTTTGACACTTACTTCAATGTATTGAAAAAACAAAAACCTGAGAAATTTGAGGAATTAGGAAGCAAATTTTTAGGAGATTTTACAAAAAACATGAAAGGTCTTCCTGAAGAAGTGTACACAAAAGTGCATCATATTTATTTATTTGATTTAAAGAACAAAACAAAGGCTGATTCTCTTGAAACTGTAATCACAAAACAATTTCCAAAAGGAGCTTTTGTAAGACAAAAAGCATATCAAAAAATTATGCCGATTGCCGACGCTACAGAAAGAAACAAAGTAATGACACAGTTTTTGGCTGATTTCCCATACAATTCTGAAGTTCCGCCATCGCAGCAGTATTTCTATGATAATATTGCAAAAATGCAGTTTACTTACTATTTCGAAAACAAAGATTACAAAACGATTTTAGCAATGATTCCTAATATGAACTTTGCTAATCTTAATGATGCATACCACCAGAATATTTCTAAAGCATTGTATTTAAAAACTGTTGATGCGGCAACTATAGAAACGATGGCTGTTCCGATTATTAAACTGATGCAACAGAAAGTAAACGATATGTCGTATATGCAAGGAATTTACTGGTCCCCAAATCAGGCGACAGAAAATGCAAAAAATCAGCTTAACAACGAATTGGTAATTCAGATTCGTATGTACGATATGCTGAAAAAATACAACGAAGTTTTAGAGACTTTTGCTTTGCTTCCTTTCGAAAAACGTTACGAAAAAGCTAGTGTAAACGACATTCATATTAAAGCTTTAGAAGCATTCAATAAACCAATTATTGAAGTTTTGAAAAATGCGGCAAGAGCCAATACTTTATCAGAAGGTGCAACGGCTAAGCTAAAAGAAATTTATTTAAAAGAAGGCAAAAAAGAAGCTGATTTTCCTGCTTATCTAGAGCAGTTGAAAAAAGAAAACAAAACTGAAGAAAAAATCGCTCTGATCGATATCGCTGCTCCAGCAATTAAAGTGCAGTCTGCTGACGGAAAAACAAAAGATTTGGCTTTAAATAGCGGTAAAATTATCGTAATCGATTTTTGGGCAACTTGGTGCGGACCTTGCAAAAAAGCTTTCCCTGCGATGCAACAATTGGTGAATAACTTTAAAGATGACAAACAAGTTGAAGTGTATTTTATAAGCACGCAAGAAACGAAAGAAGGTTACAAAAAAGAAGCTTTAGCTTATCTAAAAGAAAAAGGTTTAAAAATCAATACCTATTTTGATTTGGTTAAAAAAGGCGGAGGAACAAATAACGCTTCGTTTACCAACTATGCTCAAATCTTTAAATCAAGCGGTATTCCAAGAAAAGTGGTTATTAAAGACGGAAAAATCCGTTTTACGTCTGAAGGATATTCTGGAAACCCAGGACAATTGGTTGACGAACTTACAAACGTTATCAACGCTTTAAAGAACGAATAATTGCTTCTTGAAAATCAAAAAAATATGAAAAAAATAGTTTTACTATGTGCACTCGCTTTGAGTGCGCATAGTTTATCTGCACAGAAAAAAGCAGTAGACGAATCGGCTTACCAATCATGGCAAAGAATTAATAGCAAATCTATTTCTTATAATGGAAAGTGGATGTCTTACAGCACCGTTTTTCAGGATGAAGAAAAAGAAAACAAAAAGCAGATTATTATTCAGGAAGCTCCAAAAGGAAAACGTTTGGTGCTGGAAAATATCTCCGATTTAAAATTTATCGGAAAAAAAGACTGGATTCAATACAATAAAAAAGACAGTACACTTTTGCAAAACCTAAAAACAGGCGCAAAAAAACTTTGGAAAAGCAAACATTACACTAATGTTCTTGAAGGAACAGATTTCCTATATTACACACGTCCAGAAACTCCAAAAGGAAAAATCTTTTTACAGCGTTTGGTTTGTTATAACTTAGAAAGTAACGATAGTACTTTTGTTAGCAATATTAAATCTTCTCGTTTTTTAAAGAACAAATCTATCGTTTACGTACAAATCGAAAATGATCAAATCTTTCTAAAACACGGAGCAATCGGCGGAAAACAAGAAACGGTTTATAGCGGGAAAGCATCAGATTTTGGAGATTTTCAATTGAATGAAAAAGAAAACGGCGGAACTTTTACTTTAAAAGGTGCAAACAGCGCTGATTTCAACATGGTTTACTACTTTAATCTAAACAATAATTCGACTAAAGTTTTATTCAATTATGATGAAATAACTTTAAACGATCCTAATTTCACGATTTCAAGAGTGGCATATTCGTTAAATGAAAATAGCAATCTAATTTCGTTAGTGGTAAACTCTAATAAACGTCCTGAAAATACACAGATTCCAAAATCGAATATTGAAATCTGGAAATACGACCAAGGGACAATGGAACGTAGACAGGAATTATTAAGAAATTCTAAAACGCTTCCAAGCGAGCCAAAATTCGTTTACGATATCCAAAATAAAAAAGTAATTAAAGTTGCTTCTATTGGCGAATTTGATCAAGTTTTAATTCCAGAATCTAGAAATTACAAAGGTGTTTTTGCTATTGATAAAAAACCGTATACGATAGAAGTCGACTGGACTTTTAACGAAAGAAGCGATATTTATTGGATTGATGCTACAACAGGTAAATCAACTAAAATACTTACAGGCGTTTTTGGAGGTATAACTTGGAATCCACAAGGAAGTTTTGCGGTTATGTATGACGAAAAACAAAAAGTTTGGACCGTTTTTGATCCAGCAGCAATGCAGTTTAAAAACATCAGTTCACAGATTCCTTTTCCAGTTTCAGATGATAATGTAGATATGAAAGCGGCGAATACTGCTTACGGAATTGCGGGCTGGTTAAACAATGGAAATACTGTTGTTTTATACGATCAGTTTGATTTGTGGGCAATCGATCTTACGAATCAGAAAAAAGCTTATTCTCTATCTCAAGGTTACGGAAGAAAAAACAAAGTGGAACTTCGCTATGGAGAAGAAGGATTTATTGGTGATTTAGATCAAAAGAAAACGGTTACTTTAACAGGTTTTGATTTCGATCATAAATCGAAAGGCGTTTATAAACTAACAAATAATAATTCGGTAACTAAAGTATTTGCAAATCCTGCGTATAATGTTCGAATTGAAGCAGTTTCTGGAGATAATTCAAGTGTTTTATTTTCAAAATCAAGCTATACCATTTTCCCAGATTTATGGTGGGGAACATCAAGTTTTGGATCACAATCTAAAATTACAGATATCAATCCGCAGCAAAAAGAATATGCTTGGGGAACTGCAAAAGTATTGACTTGGAAAACATTCAACGGAAAAGAAAACCAAGGAAATCTATATCTTCCAGACAATTATGACAGTAAAAAAACATATCCTGTAATTGTTCATTTCTACGAAAAACATACAACAGAATTTAATACGTATCAATTGCCAGAATTAAGTTCTTCGAATATTAATATTCCAAGTTACTTAAGCAGAGGTTATATCGTGTTTCAGCCAGACGTACATTATGTTTACGGCGATGTCGGAAACAGTGTTTACAATGATGTCATGAGCGGTGTTGAATATTTAATTGCAAACGGCATTACTGAAAAAGGTAAAATCGGAATTCAAGGACACAGTTTTGGCGGTTACGAAACTTCTTTCTTAACAACTAAAACCGATCTTTTCAATTGTGCGATTGTGGGTTCTGGCGTAAGCAACTTTACTGCTAATTATCCTGTAATGAGATCAAACGGTATTTCGACAATGTTTAAATACGAAGCCGATCAATACCGTATGGGAAGTTCAATGCATGACAATTTGGACGGATACATTAAAAACTCGCCTTTATTTTCTGCAAAAAACATCAAAACACCAATTTTGATTTTCCATAATGATAATGACCGCGCGGTTCCATATCAGGAAGGACAATCTTTATTCTTTGCACTTCGTCGTTTAGGAAAACCTGCTTTATTAATAAACTACAAAAAAGAAGGACATACTTTAGACGACGCCAGCAACAGAAAAGACTGGACACTCAAAATGCAGCAATATTTTGATTACTACTTAAAAGGTTCAGCAAAACCAGACTGGATGTAATTTAATCCTTAAAAAATTATACACTGATTTTACTGATTCGCTATCGCGAAGACGCTGATTAAACGGATTTTAATTTAAATATTTTATCTGTAAAATCCGCGTTTTCGCAAAGCGAATCCGTTTAATCCGTGTTCCATTACAACTGTTTTTTTGAAGATTTCAAATGAACAGCAGGAACTTCTTATACCCTTTTCAAAATAAAATTCAATCAAAAAAAAGAACAATAACTATCAACAATGAAAGCAAAATTAATTGTAGCGCATCTTTTATTCTTGGGATTAACCCAGGTTTCTGCGCAGTTTAAAACTACTTTTCCGTTACCTAAAGAAGTGGTGCACGGAACGCTTCCAAACGGAATGCAATATTTTATCATGCACAACGAATGGCCGAAAGACAGAGCCGATTTTTATTTCGTTCAAAATGTAGGAGCTATTTTAGAAAATGATGATCAGGACGGGTTAGCGCACTTTCTAGAACATATGGCCTTTAACGGTACAGAACATTTTAAAGGAAAAGGAATTATCAATATGCTGGAAAAGCAAGGTGTTTCTTTTGGAAAAGACATCAATGCTTACACCGCTTATGACGAAACGGTTTACAACATCAGTAACGTTCCTGCTGATAATAAAACTTTATTGGATTCTTGCATGTATGTGTTACACGACTGGTCAGGTTCTCTACTTTTAGCAAATAATGAAATCGATGCTGAAAGAGGTGTAATTCGTGAAGAATGGCGTACCAGAAGAAACGCAGATTACCGAGCAGGAGAAAAAATTGACAAAGTAGTTTTTGCAGGTTCTAAATATGCAAAACGAAATGTAATTGGCGATTTGAATGTCATCAATAATTTCAAATATCAGGTTTTAAGAGATTATTACAAAAAGTGGTATCAACCGCAAAATCAGGCTGTCGTTATTGTAGGGGACATCGACACAGCTTTAATTGAAAAAAGGGTTAAAGAGATTTTCGGTTCGATACCTACTCCAAAGAAAATCAACAAAAGAGAATACGAAAAAATTCCGGTGCAAAAAGAAAACCGTTATGTTCTGGCAACCGACAAAGAGTTACAGCGCTCTGGAATTTCACTTTCGTACACGCAACCAAAACCATTAGTACAAGACGAAGCAGAAATGACTAAAAGTATGCAGGAAAGTCTTGCTATGCAATTAATGAATATTCGTTTTGGAGAATATATTATTAATAATGAAACAGCAGGTTTGTCTTTTGGCGTTTCAAATAGCAATCTTTCTAGATTAGATAGCAAATTTTCATTGAATATTACACCTAAAAAAGGCAAATTTCTAGAAGCTTTTTCAGAAGCTTACAGAGAATTTGAAAGAGCCATTCAAAACGGATTTACACAACAGGAATTGGATCGTTTAAAAACCAAAATGCGAAGCAGTTATGAAAATCGTCTAACGAATAAAGATAAAATCAGCAACGGATCTTGGGCAGAACAATTACAGATGTATTTCTTAGAATCGAATCCAGTTATGACAATGGATGAGGAATACAAATGGATGAATAATTTCTTGGACAAAGTTACATTACAGCAAATTAATACCGCTTTTAGAACTTTAGAACCAAAACAAAACTTAATCTTATCGGTTTCTGCTCCAGAAGATGCTGCAACTAAATTCCCCGAAGCAAATGACTATTGGAATGCGATGAAAACCATTTCAAGCAGCAAATTAGAACCTTACAAAGAAGAAGAACTTACAGCTTCATTGGTAAAAGATGAATTGAAGGAAAAAGCTATTGTAAAAACAGAAGACATTAAAACATTCGCAAATGCGAAAAAATATACTTTGGCAAATGGAGCAAAAGTGATTATTTACCCAACCACATTAAGCAAAGACCAAATTTTGTTTTCTGCGTACAGTGCAGGAGGAAATTCTTTAGCAGACTGGCAAGATCTTCCTTCAACACAAATTGCAACTGCTGTAGCAGCATATTCTGGTTTAGGTGATTATAAATTTACCGATTTAAAAAAGAAACTTACTGGTAAAACAGCTAGTGTAAGTCCGTATATTGGTGGTTTATACGAAGGTTTTAACGGAAGCAGCAACAAAGAATCGCTTACTACTTTACTACAGCTAACTTATTTATATTTCCAACATCCGAGATTTGACACAACAACTTTTGACAAAATCAAAGAGCAGTATCAAAACAAGTTAAACAATGCTCAGAACAACAATCAAAAGGCTTTAAGCGATACAATCTCTGTTTTAAACAGTAATTACAATAAACGTAACTGGTTATTAACGCAAGATTTTATCAACGCTTTTGATTTGAATAAAGCGAAGAAATTCTATACCGAACGTTTTTCTAATGCAGGAGATTTTACTTTTTTATTCGTTGGAAACATTTCTGAAAAAGATATTGCTTTAATTAATACTTATTTAGGCAATATTCCATCAACTCCAAAAACAGAAAAATTCGTTGATCATAAAATTTTCATGAAAGACGGAAAAACAGAAAAAACAATTTTCAGAACAATGGATACGCCAAAAACAACGGTTTATCTTCATTTAGAGAACAAAGATGTTGAGTATTCTAAAAAGAATAAAATCTTAAGTTATATGGTTTCAGAATGGCTGACTAAACGTTATTTAGAAACCATTCGTGAAGAAGAAGGTGGCAGTTACGGCGTACAAGTTGGAGCTGATTTATCACAGTCTCCTTCTCCATTGTTTTCACTAGAAATCAACTTTGACTGTAATCTGGAAAAAGCGGTCAAATTGACCACGCTTTTTCAGCATAAAGTGACCACCGATTTCGGGTCAAACTGACCACTCCTTTTCAATTTAAACTGACCA
>NZ_JACHLB010000004.1 GCF_014207905.1 Flavobacterium notoginsengisoli
TCACTTTGCACCGAAATTAGATGGTCACTTTAAACCGAAACGAAGTGGTCACTTTAAATTGGAAAACAGTGGTCAATATGACTGAGTTTTACAGTTTTAAATCTATTTCGAATTCACGGAATGTTCTGTAATTTTTAATAACAAGTTTTGAAATATACATCGAAAGAATTATTGTTTAATTATTTTATAAATTAGCACATCATTTTTTTGCCGACTCTTAAATGACTACCATTTTCGAATTCCTTTAACAGTGTCATTTACTCTGGTAAGAATATCACCTCCTGAAAGTTCGGATTTTAAATTTAAGAGATAAGATTTTGGATTTTGCTTTAGCCCCAATTTGTCTTTCCTTACTGAATTTGCAGCAGATACCATTCCGAATATAATTCCTCCCGCTGTAACAAAAGGTTTTGCTTCTTCGGAAACATATTCTGTCAATGATGCAATTGTGGTTGGCAGCGAAATACTTAAAAACTTACTGGCAGTCTCTATTTTGTTTAGACTATAGAGCTCTTCTAAATTTTTAGTCTCCTTTAAAATTATTTTTGAATGCTGATTTAGCGCATCTTCTAAAGCACTGCCGTTATCAAGGTCGGTTATTGAATTCGACAAATTTGAAATTTCATTAAAAAATGCTGTTCTTTCTTCATCATATTTACTACGGATATTGAGAATTTTATCCAAGGGAACATCATTGATATTTTTAGGCACAACTGTTTCGATAAGCAGATTTCCTAACTTATATTCAAACTGGCTCTTATAATCAGAATTAATTGGTGATTCAAAATAAAGAGAAGTTGAAAACGATTGTTCAACATCAGTAACAATTGGGAGTGATTTATTCTTAGAAATGCTTTTTGCAAAATAAGTCATATAAAGCATTCCAATCTCACTATCTATTCTCACCCAATCTTCCCATTGACTCTGACCTGGAACAGCAACACCTATCTCAAATAAATACTCTTTTAGCTGTCGATCTATTTTTTGGACATGAATATAAGTCCCGCTTGACTGCACGATATCTGAAAAAAAACTTTTTCTGTTACGATAATTCATGTCATAATCTCTGCGTTCTCTGTGTCTCCGAAAAAACCTGTCATTAAAAAAAGCATCCGATTCAAGAATTGGCCTTAGTTCCTGACTGAAGCTATGAAATGCTTCTGATGTGTCCCAAATCTCAGGTCGATAGTCCTTAATAAATTTAGATTCATTTTTTATTGTAATGATATCTTCACTGTCTGAAGGTTCAACAGAATCAGGTACTATTCGTGAAATATTGTCCCAAAACAGTAAAGCATGCTTAATCCAGTTTTTGTTTGTCAGGTTAATGTGAGGGTAATAAAGTGCATGTCCGAAACTCATATTTTCTTATTTATAGATTGGTTAGTTGAATGTTCTGGATTCTGTCTGGATCTAACTTATTTAAGGCTTTAAAGAATTAATCTTTAATTATTTTTTTTAATACGATCGCAATTAATACCAAACCTACAAAATGGTACTAATCTTCTTTTACGGTTTTCCATAAACGCATATTGAAATGGCAAATTAATTCTTTAAGATATAAATGGACACAGTATAAATACCTGTTTTAAATAGTAAATAATATCATTTTCATTCGAAACGGCATAAAAAGGCAGCCAAGATAGTGCCCGCCGTATGCTGCATGCGCATAATGGCGCCGCTTTCGCTTGCCACCCTTCGGGACTTATAGCACTCCGCATCCTCATAACCGGTCACTTGATTCTTGCTTTCTTTTTTCCCGTTTTTTCTTTTGAAAACAATTTTTGGGAGTGCAGGGAGAAAGAAATTTTAAATAACAGTAACGCTAAAATTTAAAATCATGGAAATCACAGGACGTATTACAAAAGATGCTCTAGCCCGTAAAGTGGGAAATGAAAAACAGGTCGTTAACTTCTCCATTGCCATCAATGATAGTTACAAACCCAAAGGAAGCACCGAGTACAAACACATTACAACTTTTCTCGACTGCTCCTATTGGCTGAACGCAAAACTAGCCGAGTGGCTTAAAAAAGGGGCGCTTGTTCAGCTCTTCGGGCGAGTGGGACTGAGTACCTACATCGGTCACGACGGCACGGCTATGGGGTCTTTGACCTTTCACATCAACAGCCTTAAAATTTTGGCTTTTGCAAAAAAAGAGGATGGGTCCGCGGGAGCTGTTTCTACGCCTAAAAAACAAAATTCCTCAGATGATCCCGATGACCTGCCTTTCTAAGGCAGGTATAGGATTGTATTTATAAACGCCAAAAAATCACATTATGAAAGCCTTAGACAAAAACGAGTACTCAGACTACGATGTAAGCCAGGTATTCAACGAAATCATTTTAAGCCATTTGGAAGGCTATAACGGAAAGAAAAAACAGCAGTTGAAGTCTTTCCTCGAAGACTTGGCTCGTGGGGGCTGTATCAGCGGTATGATAGGGGAATTTATCTACCACAATGACTGCAAAGCTTTTTACATCAAACACCTTGAAGATTTGGAAGGGATTAAGGATGAATTGGAAGAAGCATTTGGAGAGCCTGTAGCCAACCGCTACAAACTGCCCCACTACACTTTTTTATGCTGGCTCTGCTTTGAGGAATACTGCTACGGCATTTACAGAGATGTCTTTGAACAATAAGCTGTTAATCAAACTTTTCCCATTATGAAACCATCAGAGAACTTTAAAACCGCTATAGAGAATTATCTCAACATTACTGCACAGAAAGATACTGTTTTTGCCCGAAGCCTTGCCAAAGAAACCAAAAACATCGAAAGCTGTTTTAATTACATTTTTGGCGAGGTAAAAAAAACAGGATTGTGCGCCTTTGACAATCAGGAAATCTTTGACATGGCAATGAAATACTATACCGATGATTCCATCGGCATTCCTGCCCCTGTAGCATGCAGGGCTGTAGTGCAGTCCCCTGCCAAAGCAGACCTTTTCTCTCAGACTGAAATCGACACATTGTCAAGTAAAAGCGAAACCATACCTCAAGTAAAACAGCAAGTTAAACTCGTGCAGACCGCCTTAACACTTTTTGACCTATGATACCCAAAACCAGCATCGAAAAACAGCTTACAGCACTAAGCGCTTCACTTGCTCCGATAACGCGCGAAGTTGAAGCTTGGGCTGAAAAAAATATTTTTCTGGATTGGGCTGTTTTATCAAGAGGAAAATTCTACTGCCTGCAGTGTGCGCACTCTTGGAAACCCTCAGACAGCGAATCCTGCTGTAAATTCATCAATTGCGCCCACTGTAAAGCAAAACTTAAAATGCAGGCGTGTAATCAAGTACATTTCAAAGAAATAGAATATTTTGCCATATTGGAAACCTGTGCTGGATATCAGGTTGTTAGGATAATAATCGCATACAAACACATGAAGAAAAATTTTATGCCGACTTACTTCTGTAAAGAAGTGATGCAGCATTGGATAAGCCAAAAAGGGGAAGTCCGCAGTTTTTCAATAGGCACTAATGTATTTTCAAATACGATAGATGCTTGGAAATTCTATTCCCCCCTTGAAATCAAACCAAAGGATTTCTTTCGAAATGCCAAATATTACATCAATCCCTTCAAAGTTTATCCAAAGGTAAAAGTGCTTCCGCTTTTGAAAAGGAACGGTTTCAAAAACTCGGTATACAATATTGCCCCGCACCTGCTCTTTTCATCCCTGCTGACCGATCCCACAGCAGAAACCCTGCTAAAGGCAAAACAGCAGAACCTCTTGCAGTATTATCTTGGTGCTTCACGTCAGCGTGTTAAATACAACTGGCAGGCAGTCAAAACTGTAATCAGAAAAAATTATAAAATCACTGATGTGCAGATTTGGGAAGATTATCTCGAACTGCTCCGATATTTCAAAAAAGACCTGTCCTGTCCTGCTTATGTCTGTCCCGAAAATCTCAGCATGGCGCACGACCATTTGGTGCAGAAAAAAAGGGAACTGCTCAGAAAGAAAAAACTGCAGGATCTGCGCCTTGAAATCGAAAAAGCGCAGAAAAGGTACGCAAGTGATAAAAAACGTTTTTTTGGACTGTTTTTCAAGGAAAAGGAACTTAGTATCTCTGTAATTGAAAACGTTAAGGATTTCATGCAGGAGGGCGACGATTTAGGGCATTGTGTTTTTACCAATGAATACTATGACAGAAAAGATTCCCTGATACTGTCGGCTAAGATGGCTGAAAAATCAGTTGAAACCATTGAAGTATCACTAAGCCGTATGGAGATCCTGCAATGCAGGGGCATGAAAAACAATGCTTCCAAGCACCACAAACGTATTCTGAGCCTGATGTCTAAAAATCTGTATCAGATTAAAGCCAGGATGAAACAAAAGCAGAAGAAAGTCTAAAGTATAACAAAGCCGGTATCTATGCCGGCTTTTTTGTGGCGGCGCAGACACTTCAAGGTTTTGGATGCTGTCTTAAATGCAGGCATTGTTTTTGAAATTCAAACCTTTACCTGCTTAAAAATATAATCATAAAATTGCTGTGCACCCCAAAATTTTTAGTAATTTTCTATCCAATCAGGTAAACCCGGCAATATGGATGACAAAGGACAAATAGGTGAAGATTTTGTAAATGATCTGGCATACAGATCATTCCTTAAGTACTGGTGCTATCCTGGACCGAAACATGAAAATGGGGATAAAAAGGAAATCTGCGACCTGATGATCATCTTCAATTCAGTTCTCATTATCATCTCGGTTAAAAACTACGAGTTTAAGGGAAACCATTTCAGGTACTTCAACAATACAATTGAAAAGGCAGTCAAGCAGATCCACGGCGCATGCCGTACCTTGTTTAGTGCCAAAGAAGTGCAGATTAAACATCCGGACAAAGAAATTGAGATCTTTCCCAGGGAACAGATAAAAAAAGTTTTCAGGATTGTAATAAATCTGGGAGAGGGCGTAAAGTTCTATCCCTTTAACCAAACCACAAAAAATGATGACTACGTAACGCTTTTTGACAAGGATTCCTTTCAGACCATTATAGATCAGCTCGACACTATTCCTGACTTTATCGATTATCTGGAAAAAAGAGAGAAGCTTTTTAAAGGCAGGACCACTATCATTATGCCCGGCGATGAATTTGATTTTCCTGTCGAAACACAGAAAGAGTTCTTTGAGCTCAGGGATCAGATCACAAATAATTACATCTTGATCTCAGGCACTGAAAAGGATCTGCTCTCACACTTTTTTAAAAATACCAGAAACTTTCCCAAAGCCTTAAGTGAGGATTCAAACGGGATCTATCTTATAATAGACGGAGACTGGGATTCTTTTGCGGCAGAAGAAAAGGTGAAAAATAAAGCTAAAGCTGATAAAGCGAGCTATTTCATAGACGGTTTTGTGCAGAATGAAATATTAAAGAACGATCTTCTGAAAAATTTGACCCCAATGAGGCTCGGCCTTGCAAAAGCACTGCTTTCCTTTGACCGGCTTACCAGACGATCCATCGCCAACAGTTATTTTGAATTTCATGACCGCTACAAGGATGTTTCAGGACTGAATTTCGGAAGACGGTTCGGCGATTTTGACGGCGTAGGCCTGCTATTGACATTTTATACAGACCAGATGGACTTTGAAATGATCAATACTTTAAATAATCTGGCAATAGAAAGCTGCAACCTCTTTACAGGCTATAAAAGCAAGTCAATGATTCTGATTTCGACAAACCGCAGCCACAGGTTCCTGTTCGCGCATATTGACAAAATTGAAAAATACAGCCCTCAGCATGAAGAAATGATAAGAAACGATGTAAAGGCGCTCGGCTGGTTTACAAAACACACTTTTCTACACGGCACAGAAAAAGAGTTTCCAAAATAAATCTTTTGCTGGTGACACGTTTGGGATATTCTTCGATCAGCGTCTTTTTATCGCATTGCTCAGCATTCCAGAAAAAAGAATCAGGTCTTCATATGAGCCCAGAATTTATCGTTCTACACCGCATTGAAGTTTCTTTGAAACTTTTGCAATATGTCCCGGTGCCGAATTAGAGCATTCGGTAATGGCTGCACCGTATCCTTGATTTTTTCCCACGTTTTTTACAGCCGGAAACTTTTTCCATTTTATCTGTTAGCTTTTGAAAGCGGTCTTCCCGCAGACATCCACGACGGAAATCCAAAGGATCTTTTGCTGCTTCATGTAAAAGTTAGTAAGAAAATGGGTTTCAAATTTAACACTTTTAACATTAATTTTAATTATTAGTAAATTTATATAATTATATTTGTTTCATATTTTTACTTTTCATGAAAAGACTTCACATCATATTAATTGTTACCTTAGGCCTCTTTTTGATGCCGATGGCAAGTTTTGCATGTGGAAATCTTTCTAAGGAAGTTTCCTGCAAAAAGGAAGCTAATGCAGCCCATCATGATGACTGTTCAGAAAACAGCTGTCATTTAAAAAAGGGAAATCATGAAGGCTGTGGCGGAAAATGCGGGCATCGCACTTGCGGCTGCGTTTCAGTTTGCAGCGGGGGAATTGTTTTTTTAACCTACCCGGAATTCAAAAATACTTCTATCTGCCTTTTTTCTGAAAAACAGACATTCTATAATTCAGAAACATCGATTTTATCGGGTTTCTACTCTATCTGGCTTATCCCTAAAATAAGCTAAATACCTTTTTTGACAGCCATAAGTGTGTCAAAAAAGGAAGCCTATCTGCCTCATTTTTTTAATTTTTCGCTTTTGTAGAATATTGTTCTATACGCCTTGTATGCACAATTATTTCTCAAAAGCATCATTTTCACTATCAAATACATTTTAAAATGAAATCAATTCAAAAAGGATTGATGGCAATTGCTCTATTGCTGTCAGTCATAGTGTTTGGCGCACCTGTAAAAAATGCAAAAACTGTAAATGCTAAAATTTACGGTAATTGTCTAATGTGCAAGACTGCTATTGAAAAAGCAGGAAACATCAAAAATATCGTTTCGGTAAACTGGGACCAAAACACCAAAATAGCGGCCATTACCTACGATGAGAAGAAAACAAATCAGGACGAGGTCCTAAAACGAATTGCCTTAGCCGGATATGACAGCGACCAGTTCTTAGCTCCTGCCGACGCCTATGCAAAACTTCCGCAATGCTGCCAGTATGAAAGAACAAATATGACGGCCCCAATAAAGAAATTGGATATGGACAAAATGGATCATTCGCAGCATGCAGCCGCAATTCCTTCTGATGCACAAGAGAACAGTCCTTTTAAAGCAATTTTCGACAGCTATTTTGATCTAAAAGATGCTTTAGTGAAAACGGATGCTAAAACTGCCAGCGTGAAATCCAAAGAGCTTCTTGCTGCGGTCAATGCTGTTAAAATGGATAACCTAAAGCCAAAAGAACACACTGCATGGATGAATGTAATGAAAAGTCTGGTTGCAGATGCAAAAAACATTTCCGAAAGCCAGGATATCAAAAAACAAAGAGAATCCTTTAAAAGCCTATCCAAAAACACTTACGATCTTATAAAAACTACCGATCAGCCACAGCCGGTTTATTACAACCACTGCCCAATGGTTGATGCAAATTGGCTGAGCAAAGAAAGCGGGATCAGAAATCCGTATTACGGTTCGCAGATGCTTAGCTGCGGTTCGACAATAGAAACAATCAAATAAGGCTATCTAACAAAAAGTGTTGGACAGAATGATATTTTGTAAATAATAAAACTAAAAAAATGAAAAAATTAATTATCTCGACAATTGTAATGGCAGCTGTACTTACAGCATGCAATTCAAAAAACAAAGAAGTCACAGCTCCCGATGCTGCTGCTGTAACCCAGAATGACACGGAATTGTACGCCTGTTCTATGCATCCTGAAATTACGGGAAAAAAAGGAGACAAATGTTCCAAATGCGGAATGGAATTAACAGAGCCTGTAAAACAAACTACTCAAAAAGGTGCAGAAATAAAAACTAGCCAAGCCAGTGCACCATTTTCTGCAGATGAAATTGTAAACAATTACCTGGCGCTTAAAAATGCATTAACAAAAGATGACACAAAAGGAGCAGCAGATGCCGGAAAAGCACTGCATGCAGCCTTTAACAAGGTAAATCCAGATTTAATAGATGCTAAAATAAAAGCAGATTATCTCGATATTGCAGATGACGCCAAAGAACATGCCGAACATATCGGGGCCAATGGCGGTAATATCGAACACCAAAGAGAGCATTTCGCCCTGTTGAGTAAAGACATGAATGATGTGATCATGGTTTTCGGAACTTCAAAAACATTATATCAGGACTATTGCCCAATGTATGACGGCGGGAAAGGGGCCATCTGGGTCAGTGAGACAAAAGAGATAAAAAACCCATATTATGGTTCTAAGATGCTTACCTGCGGTTCAATGAAAAAGCAATTGTAAAATGAAGCGGTTCACCAGAAAGATTCTTTTTACTGGGTTAATTATTTTTCTACTGATGCAATTGTATCAGCCTGCCCGAAATTCCGATTACGGGCAGGTTTTACCAATTCACATTTCAAAAGTATATCCCATTCCCAAAAATGTACAAGCGATTCTTGAAACCTCCTGTTATGATTGCCACAGCGACAACACACAATATCCATGGTACTCCTACATCCAGCCAGCGCGTACCCTTATGGAAGGACACATAAAAGAAGGAAAAGAAAATTTGAATTTCAGCCAATGGGGAAACTATTCCAAAAGAAAGCAGCAGAATAAATTAGACCGGATTTCAAAGCAGATAAAAGCAAACGAGATGCCATTGCCTTCTTACACATTAATCCATAAAAATGCAGTATTGACAGCTGTTCAAAAAGAGCAGCTTATAAGCTGGATTGAAAAAGTAAATGATAGTCTTTCTAAAATAAATTAAACCTATGGTACACAAATTAATAGAATGGTCCCTGCGTAACCGGTTCATCATATTACTATTATCCGCAGGAATATTTGTTTGGGGTATTATCTCTATTCAAAAAAATCCCATCGATGCTATACCCGACTTATCTGAAAATCAGGTAATCGTTTTTACAGAATGGATGGGACGTGCTCCACAGCTCGTTGAAGACCAGATCACCTACCCCTTGGTAACAAACCTTCAGGGATTGCCTCAAATTAAATATGTAAGGGCAGCTTCCATGTTTGGCATGAGTTTTATCTATGTCATTTTTGAGGATGATGTCGATGTATACTGGGCAAGATCAAGAGTGCTGGAAAGGCTCAGTACTATTAGCAGCACCCTGCCCAAAGGAGTTGCCCCACAGTTGGGGCCTGACGGAACCGGGGTTGGTCATATACTATGGTATACCCTTGATGCTCCAGGTATTGATCTGGGAGAACAAAGGGCCCTGCAGGACTGGTACGTGAAGTTTGCTCTGCAGAATGTTCCGGGAGTAAGTGAAATTGCCTCTTTTGGAGGATTCCAGAAAGAATATCAGGTTACACTTGATCCAAACAAACTGCTGTATTACAAGCTGTCTGTCCCGGAGGTCATAGGCGCCGTGCGTGCCAATAACAATGAAAGCGGCGGAAGAAAATTCGACATGAGTGATATCGGCTACATCATTAAGACATCCGGTTATCTTAAATCCATTAAGGAGATCGAGGATATCCCGCTGAAAAACCAGAATGGCATTCCTGTAAAAGTAAGCGATATAGGAACTGTCCAGATGAGCGGGGAAACCCGATTAGGCATCTTTGACCATAATGGCACAGGTGAAGCCGTTGGAGGTATAGTGGTTATGCGTTACGGTGAAAACGCAGATGCCGTTATTGATAATGTCAAAGAAAAGATGAAGGAAGTTGCCAAAGGGCTACCCAAAGGAGTAAAATTCAACATTGTATACGATCGGGGGCATCTGATAAAAGAATCTATTGATTCGGTTAAACGAACTTTGATTGAAGAGATGCTCGTAGTATCCCTTATCGTTATTATTTTTCTTTTTCACTGGCGCAGTGCGTTAAGTATTATCATCCAGATCCCAATTACAATTGCAGCAAGTTTCATACTGCTTAATGCTTTTGGTATCTCATCCAATATAATGTCATTAACGGGTATTGCTTTGGCTATTGGTGTTATTGTCGATAATGGAATTATAATGAGCGAGAATGCTTATCAGCATCTATCACAGCGTTACGCCCAATGGCAGTCCGAACAAAAAAATGAAACAAACCGAGATGAAAAGAATTAAAAATATATTTCGCAAAAAGCCACAGTGGATATCCGAAGAGGAAAGAATACAAATAATTGAGAAAAGCAGCAAGCAGGTTTCTCGCGGCGTATTCTTTGCCACTGTTATTATAATCACTTCTTTCCTGCCTGTATTTATGCTTAGCGGTCAGGAAGGGAAATTATTCCATCCCCTGGCCTACACAAAAACCTTCATATTGGTTGTGGATGCACTGCTTGTACTTACGCTGGCACCGGTACTGATTTCTTTTTTTATGAAAGGAAAATTCAGGCCTACCGATTCCCATCCCGTTAATCGTTTTCTTGAAAAAGGATATGAGCCCATTATAAGATGGGTTCTCAAATGGAGAAAAACAACCCTGACGGTTAACATCTTGGCTTTGTTGATTTCCATTCCATTGTTGATGCGCCTTGGAACAGAGTTCGTCCCGCCCCTTGATGAGCAGAGCATCTTGTTTATGCCTGTCACGCTGCCTGATATCTCGAATGGAGAAATTAAGCGCATCTTGCAGGTACAGGATAAAATAATAAAATCGGTTCCTGAAGTAGAAAGCGTACTGGGAAAAGCCGGAAGGGCAAACACAGCTACGGATAATTCCCCAATGAGCATGATTGAGACCATAATATTGCTCAAACCAAAATCACAGTGGCGTGAAGGAATTGATAAAAAAGATATTATTAAGGAGCTTGATACCAAACTTCAGATTCCGGGCGTAGTAAACGGCTGGACACAGCCAATTATCAACCGTATCAACATGCTTGCAACAGGTATTCGTACCGACGTGGGAATTAAGGTCTATGGACAAAACCTCGACACCATTGCACGTGTATCTGAGAAAGTAAAAATGGCATTAGAGGGAACGCCAGGGGTTTCCGACTTATTTGTGGATCCTATAACCGGCGGCAAATATCTAGATGTAAATGTCAATCGCCCGGAACTGGCCCGGTATGGATTAACCGTGGATGATGTAAACCAAACCGTGGAATTTGCTTTAGGCGGTGCATCTATTGGCAATACAGTTGAAGGGCGAAGACGTTTCTCAATCAGTGTGCGTATGGCTCAGGACTATAGAAACAGTGTGGAACGCATCAAACGTATCCCCTTGCAGTCCCCAACCTTTGGAGAGGTTCCCCTTTCTGCTGTTGCTGATATTAAGTTTGTAGACGGCCCTCCTATGATCAGTTCAGAAAATGCGCTCCTGCGCGGGGCCGTTATGTTCAATATCCGCGACCGTGATATGGGAGGAACTGTTCAGGAAGCCATGAAAAAATTAGAAAATGCCAAAGAAATACTCCCACAAGGGTACTTTATAGAATGGAGCGGACAATATGAAAACCTGATCAGCGGAGAAAAGACCCTTAAAATCATTGCCCCAATCGTATTGCTTGTTATTTTCTTCTCTCTCTATTTTGCTTTTAACTCTCTCAGAGAAGCCTTCCTGAGCCTTATAACAGTGCCTTTTGCTTTAATTGGAGGTGCCTATATAATCTTTTTCTGGGATGTCAATCTATCAGTGGCTGTAGCAGTTGGATTTATTGCCCTGTTCGGAATTGCTGTCGAAACCGGAATAGTGATGGTCATTTATCTCAATGATGCAATGGAGCAGCTCATCAGGGCCAAAGGAAATTCAAGTGAAACAATCACAAAAGAGGATCTCAGGGAATATGTGGTGCATGGCGCCGCAAAACGGCTTCGTCCAAAACTAATGACAGTCTGCGTTTCATTATTTGGACTGGTTCCCGTCCTATGGTCTAATGGCGTTGGAATGGATGTAATGAAGCCAATTGTATTGCCTATGATTGGCGGGGTATTTACCTCTGCCGTACATATCTTATTAGTAACCCCGCTTATTTTCCTAATGTCTAAAGAATATGAATTACGAAAATATGGAAAACTTGAAGTACATGATGTCAAACATTAAAATACTGGCAGTACTATTGCTTTTGCTGCCATTACAGCTATTGAGCCAGACCAAACAGGTCTTGTCTCTTGATACGATCCTTCAGAGGATTGATAAAAAAAACGTGCTGCTGCAGAGTTATAACTTAAAGGCAGAAGGGTTCAAATACAGCGCCGATGCCGCTACGGCATGGATGGCGCCAATGGTGGGTGTCGGGACATTTATGACGCCCTATCCTTTTCAGGAAGTTATGGATGACCGCGACAAAGGATCTTTAATGTTCAGAGTTGAACAGGATATCCCAAATTTCGGAAAATTAAACAAAAAGAAAAAATTCATCCAGTCCCAGGGAAATATTGAGAATGCTACCCGTGCTGTTACCCTTAACGATTATAAGGCGAAAGCCAAACAGCTCTACTACAGCTGGATGGTGGCCGAACAGCGCATCAAAGTCTTGGATCGGAACGAAAAAATTATGATTACCATGAAGAAAATTGAGGAAGTAAGGTATCCCTACAATCAGTCTCAATTGGGCAATGTGTATAAGATTGATGCCCGGCTCGAAGAAAATAAAAATATGATCCGCATGCAGGAAGGTGAAATAGCCAAAGCAAGGGCCTGGCTTAACAGTTTGATGAACCAGCCCGGGAATGCCGATTTTTCGATAGACACAACCGCTGTTCCGGTCTTTAATCCCGCTCTTCACGATACCACAAGCATAGCTGCCGCACGCGGAGACATCAAAAAAATGAATGCCGGAATTGAATCAATGCAATTGAGCATAGAGGCAATGAAAGCTGAAAAAAATCCTTCTTTCAAATTTCAGTTTGACCATATGAATTCATTTGATAAAATGATGCCTAAAGCCTATTCTGCAATGGCGATGGTGTCCATTCCAATTGCTCCGTGGTCATCAAAAATGTATAAATCAGATGTCAAGGCAATGCAGTATAATGTACAGGCAATGCAGAAAGAGAAATCTGCCATGCTGCAGGAAACCCAGGGGATGCTGTATGGCATGCAATATGAAATACTGACCATGCAAAAAAAGATTCAGGGCCTCGAAACAAAAATAATCCCTTCTATGCAAAAATCCTTGGATGTAAACTTTCTGAACTATCAGGAAAACAAACTGCAGATTCCTGTAGTAATTGATTCCTGGGAAGCTTTAAATATGCTGCAGAATAACTTATTGGATGAAAAATTAAAACTATATCAAATGATTGTCGATTATGAAAAAGAACTATATCGCTAAGTTGGCAGCATTGTCATTGGTTTCTATATTAGTATTGACAGCCTGTAACAATAAAACCGAGCATAACAGTAAGCCAGTGCATCAGCATAGTGCAAATCAGAAATATACTTGTCCAATGCATCCCGAGGTTATTCTGGATAAGCCAGGCAGCTGCCCGATATGCGGTATGGAATTGGTTCCAAGACATACCCCTGGTACGGAAACAGCTATAGACAGCAGCCTGAAACACCTTATAAAACCAGTCAATGAACAGGTCGTTTCTAATATATCTGTCATAAAACCTGAGAAAGGGACTAAAATAATCTCCATGCAGGTACAAGGAATTATTACCTACGACAGCCGCGGCCAGACCAGTATTTCCAGCAGGGTAAGCGGGAGGATCGAACGCCTGCTGATTAAGTACAATTATCAGCCCGTAAAAAAAGGACAGTTGATCATGGAAATCTATTCACCTGATCTGGCTGCCGCGCAAAGAGAATTGTTGTTTATTTATCAATCTGACCCCCACAATCCAATGCTTCAAAAAGCAAAAGAAAGGCTGTCTTTGTTAGGCATGCAGCAAAAACAGATCCAACAGGTATTAAAAACAGCTAAAATTTCCTATCGCATCCCGGTTTACAGTAACGCCTCCGGATACATCTTGGACAACAGTGCAGCGGCAAACGCGTCTGCAGCAGCTCCGGCGGCTTCTTCTCAAAGCGCCGCGTCAGATGATGGTATGGGCGCAATGGGTTCAAGTGGCAATGCAGCGTCAGCCAGCAGTGCATCTTCCCCTGCAGCACCAGCTGTTATCCTGAGAGAAGGGCAATATATTGGTGCGGGACAATCCCTTTTTACAATTTATACCAACAAAAACCTTATCGCCGAATTTGCTTTTGATCCATCGGTGGCATCCCGGGTTAAAAAAGGACAAAAATTGGTGTTTTATGAACCGTCAGATAAGCAAACCGTGTATAGCGGCACCATCGGACTTATTCAGCCCGTCTTTAAAGAGGGAGGCAACTTTACCATAGCACGTATTTATTTGCAGGATAACAAATTTCAGACCGGCAAATTAGTTACTGCTGCCATTCCAATTGTCAGTAAAGGCTGGTGGCTTCCGCAAAGTGCCGTTCTTAATTTGGGAAATAAGTCCATTGTTTTCAAAAAAGAGCAGGACGTGTTTGTTCCCCGAGAAGTTAAAACGAAAAACAATGCTGATGGAATGGTGCTAATCGATCAAGACATAAGTGATTGGGATATTGCCAGTAATGCTGCCTACATGATAGACAGTGAGAGTTTTATCAAGACAGTTTCAGAACATAAATAAAAAAATAGGCTATGAACAATAAAATATTAATTCGTACTATTTTGCTCATTGCAATGGTTTTTCCGCTTCTATTTGCAGCGTGTGCCCAAAAAGAAGAAAAAAAGGTCAGTCAGCAAAAAGCTCAAACTTATACCTGTCCCATGCATCCGCAAATTGTAAAAGATGGCCCCGGCTCATGCCCGATCTGTGGCATGGATTTAGTGCCCTTCGAAAAAAACAACGCACAGGACTTTCTAACCTTGGGTCCCAGCCAGCAGGCATTAGCCAATCTCACTACAATAACTGCCGGGGAAAATGAATTTTCAAATTCTTCCCGTCTCAACGGACGTCTGGTTACTGACCCCGAGCAGACCATTTACATCTCAAGTCGTGTCGAAGGAAGGATTGAAGAGTTGTATATAAAAGAAACCGGGGTTCCGATTCGAAAAGGCCAGCCCTTATACAGAATATATTCAGAGCAGCTTTCAGCCCTTCAGCAGGAGTACCTCCTTGCCACAGCACAGGCTGCAAGCTTTTCTGAGGACAGACGTTTTGCCCAGATAAAAAATGCTGCAAAACAAAAACTGCTCTTGTATGGGCAGTCTGAAGCGCAGCTTAATGAATTGTTCAAAAAACAAAAAGCATCACCCTATGTTGTTTACTACGCTCCAGATTCAGGAATAGTGGCAGAAATATCCATAACAGAAGGCCAATATGTTACGGAAGGAGCTTCCATTATGAAACTGGAAGATTACAATCGCCTATGGGTCGAAGCTGATGTCTATCCCGCAGATGCTGGTAAAATTAAAGCAGGCCGAAAAGTGAAAGTCATAGTTCCAGGTTATGAAGATCAGCCCCAAACGATGACGGTCGACTTTATAAATCCTGCCCTGCAGGCAAGCAAACAGACAATACAGCTGCGCGGTACCATCGCCAATTCAAATAACCAATGGCAGGCAGGTCAGCAGGCGATTGTTTTGCTTCCTTCCTCAGAGCAAAAAATGAAGCTGACCCTGCCTGTTGATGCGGTAATCAGAGACGGCAGCGGCACACATGTCTGGATTGAAATCGAAAAAGGCAAATATCAGCCTAGAATGGTTACCATTGGTTCAGAAACCTTCAGTGAAGTCGAAATTACCAGCGGCTTAAAAAAAGGAGATATCGTCGTTGCATCCGGTGCCTATCTCCTTTACAGTGAATTTATATTAAAAAAAGGCAAGAACCCCATGTCAGGAATGAAAATGTAATAATCAATCACACAGACAATGAAAAAATTAATAAAAATCGGAATTCCAATATCAATAATCTTCTTACTTACTGCCTGCGGCAACAGTGAAAACAAAAAGAAAGAGGTTCCGCCTGAAAACAAAACTTCTGTAGTAATTCCAAAGGAATCCATAGTGAAGATAAATGACGATATTTTAAACGCCATATACAGCCATTATGTCCATTTAACAGCAGCCCTTGCCAAAGATAATGTCGCGGAAGCAAAACTGGCGGCCAATGCAATTGAGGCGGGAGCACTGGAAATCCGCAGCAGCAGCAATCTTGCAGCAGATGCAGCAGCAATCGTTTCAGCTCCAGATATCGATAAGCAGCGAGCTGCTTATTCTGATCTAAGTAATGAACTGGTCAGCCTGCTGAAAAAAACAGGAATGGCTGACGCTGAGCTATACGTGGAATACTGTCCAATGGCTTTCGGCAACAAAGGAGCAGTATGGATCAGTTCTACCAAGGAAGTACGAAATCCCTACTTTGGAGAAAAAATGCTCAAGTGCGGCGAGGTTAAAGAAATAATTAAATAATCAGAATCTAAGATTATTTTTTAGTGTTAAACAATTGGTTCAAAATAGGTTCAAAAAAATAACGCATCAAAACTGTAAAAAATAACCTTATGACACACACCTATACAATTTCGGGGATGACTTGCGATGGATGTCGTACAAAAGTAGAAAAAACGCTAAATGCCGTAGAGGGAATAAAGGCAAAAGTCACTTTAGATCCTCCATTAGCAACCATAACAATGGAAAAACATATTGCTGTCCAAGAGCTCCAGGAAGCATTGACTGCGGTTGGAAAGTACACCATTGAAATGGCTCATGTGCCCCATTCGGATGAAAAAAAAGCGGAAAAGTCATGCTGTAGCACTGCTAAGGATGATGCCCGCAAAGATGATCATAAAACGACAGCCGTTGCACATAATCATGCGGGTGGTAAATACTATTGCCCGATGCATTGTGAAGGAGATAAAATGTATGATAAAGCAGGAGATTGTCCTGTATGTGGAATGCATTTGGTGCAAGAACCAGCTGCTGCCCAGGTTCAGCAGTATACATGTCCAATGCATCCGGAAGTTATAGCCGATTCGCCGGGTTCATGCCCTATTTGCGGGATGGATCTGGTGCCGCTGCAGCCAAGTGAAAGCCAAGACCAGAGAATTTACAAGGATTTGGTTAAGAAAATGAAAATAGCGGTAGTATTTACTGTTCCCATTTTTGCCATCGCAATGATAGAAATGGTGCACAACAATCCTTTACTTCAACTAATGGATGCCTCTAAATGGAACTGGGTACAACTTGTTTTGTCTCTTCCTGTGGTTTTTTATGCCTGCAGGATATTTTTTGTGCGAGCATGGAAATCAATAATTACTTGGAATCTCAATATGTTTACCCTTATCGGTATTGGTACAGGAGTGGCATTTATATTTAGTTTGGCCGGTATTTTTTTTCCAGATATTTTTCCAAGCGAATTCAAGACCGAACACGGAACGGTGCTTCTATACTTCGAGGCTACAACAGTTATTCTAACTTTGGTTTTGTTAGGACAGTTACTTGAAGCCAGGGCGCACAGCCAAACCAGTGGTGCTATAAAAGAATTATTAAAACTGGCTCCTACCCAAGCTACCTTGGTAATTGATGGCCGCGATCAGGTAATCTCAATCCACGATATCAAAAAAGGTGATTTATTACGCGTAAAACCCGGAGACAAAATTCCTGTGGATGGGAAAATAACTGATGGTGAAAGTACAATAGACGAATCGATGATTACCGGTGAACCAATTCCTGTGGATAAAAAAATGGGAGACATGGTGTCATCAGGAACTATCAATGGGAACAAATCATTTGTTATGATTGCAGAAAAAGTAGGTTCAGAAACCCTGCTTTCGCAAATTATACAAATGGTAAATAATGCAAGCCGTTCCAAAGCACCAATTCAGAAACTGGCAGACAGCATCGCTAAATATTTTGTACCGATTGTTGTTATAATTTCTCTTCTTACTTTTTTCATCTGGGCAAAATTTGGTCCGGAACCGGCAATGGTTTACGGCTTTATCAACGCTATTGCAGTATTGATAATTGCCTGCCCTTGTGCATTAGGTTTAGCAACACCCATGTCAGTAATGGTGGGGGTTGGTAAAGGAGCACAATCAGGAATTCTTATAAAAAATGCCGAAGCTTTGGAAAAAATGAACAAAGTAAATGTTCTGATTACTGATAAAACAGGAACAATTACCCAAGGCAAACCTTCGGTAGAAAAAATTGTAGCACTGCAATATTCAGAAGATGAACTGCTGCAATACACAGCGTCTTTAAATCAGTACAGCGAACATCCTCTGGCAGAAGCCGTAGTGGAATTTGCAAAAGCAAAAAATGTTTCTTTGACAAAAGTCGATGATTTTGAAAACATCGCAGGAAAAGGAGTTATTGGGACTGCTAGCGGTAAAAAGACGGCATTAGGGAATAAAAAATTAATGGAGCACGCAGGCGTCACTGTTTCTGCTGACATAGAAGAGAAAATTATTGCCGAACAAAAATTAGGAAAGACAGTTTCTTACATCGCTGTGGATAAAAACGTAGTGGGATTTGTAACGATAACCGATGCCATAAAAGAAACTAGTGCTGCTGCCGTAAAAGAATTAATGCGCCAGGGAGTTGAAGTAATCATGCTTACGGGAGATAATATAAATACCGCCCAGGCTGTTGCCGAAGAGCTTCATTTGACTTCTTTTCAAGCAGGCTGCTTACCGGAGGATAAATTAAAAGTAATCCAGAAATTACAAGCCGAAGGAAAAACTGTTGCTATGGCAGGTGACGGTATAAATGATGCGCCTGCTTTGGCACAATCGGATATAGGTATTGCGATGGGAACAGGAACAGATGTAGCCATAGAAAGTGCCAAGATTACTTTGGTAAAAGGGGATTTGCAAGGAATTGTCAAAGCAAAAAACCTGAGCCACGCCGTAATGAGCAACATCAGACAAAATCTATTCTTTGCTTTTATATACAACGTATTAGGGGTTCCCGTTGCAGCTGGAGTTTTATATCCGTTTTTCGGAATATTGCTTTCGCCCATGATTGCCGCCCTGGCCATGAGTTTCAGTTCTGTTTCAGTAATTGTCAATGCCTTGCGTTTAAGAAGTTTAAAACTCTAAATAACATATAATTTAGCATACAAATGACCAATCTGGCACAAATTATTGAGCAGTATAAAAATGACAGCGAAAGTGTCTATAATACCTGGTTTATAGATAACGACCAAAGATTAAAGGCTTTTCGTACTATCAGACGCGGTGTCTTGCAAGTTATTGAAGATATTAAAAACCAAACCTTTCCCAACGATTTCAAAGGAAGCAGTTTGGAATTTGTTCTGAGCTGCATTGCAGAACAGAAACAAATTTTTGTAGGCGTTTCCCATCCGTTTTATTGGAAACCCAAATTGCGCATACCTGACATCTATGAAAATCAAAACAATAAATCAGCTTTTGGTCAGTTCCTTGAAAACTGCATCAATGCAAAATCTGAAGAACAGGTTCTGAAGGAAATTGTAAAACTTGATCAATTAAAAATTAAGGGCCTAGGGCCGGCAGTAGCCAGTATTTTGTATTTCATGCACCCAACCTGGTTCCCTCCTTTTAACACTGCCATTGTCAACGGGTTTAATTTTCTTTTTAAAGACAAAAAAAAATTAGGCAGCTGGACAGAATATTTAAAAATAAGAGAAACTGTTATCCAGACTAATCTCCTGTATAAATCACAGCTTTCAAATGACCTTGGCGCCATTGCTGGACTGTGTTTTGAAATTGGGACCCAGAAAATGCTGATCGGCAGCGATGAATATCTGAGCGAGGCGGAACGTTCAAGGTTCGAGAAAAACATTCACAAGCGGCAAAAAGAAATACTCGAAGAAAGGCTCGAAGAAAATCTTCACAGCGAAATGCAATATCATCTATTAAAAATTGGCATTTCTCTTGGTTTTGATGTTACACCGGCAAGTAATGATAAAAGTAAATCATTTAATGGCCAAAATTTTTCTTTTATATCACTAGCGAAATTCCCTGAGCTGCCCACCGATAAAGACACTCAAAACACTATCAGGCTTATTGATGTACTCTGGTTCGAGAAAGGTACAAACAAAATCATAGGCGCCTTTGAAGTAGAAAAAAGCACCAGTATCTATTCCGGCATACTGCGCCTGTCTGATCTTTATTTCAGTATTTCCAGCGGACAGGAAGTTTTTTACATAATTATACCCAATAACCGCGAAAAAGATGTGATACTCCAACTAAATAGACCCGCCATAAAAAACTCAAAAATGAATATAAAGTATATTCTTTTTTCCGAATTAAGAGCCAATTGTGATGCTATATGCAAATTTGGCAGCGACCATTCGATAATGGAAAAAATAGCCAAATCAATTTAAAATTAAAAATTCTATGAAAAAAATAATTCTAATAAGCTTTATTCTCCTGCAATCATTATCTCTTTCTGCACAGGAAAAAGTTCAAATTAAACTCCCTCCCGCAAGTCCGTCAGCCTCTTTTCAACAAGAGATCGGAAGTTCAACAATCAAAATGGCTTACAGCAGGCCTTTAGTCAGAGGGCGGAAAATATTTGGTGAACTGGTGCCCTTTGGCAAACTCTGGCGCACAGGTGCCAGCGATTGTACAACAATAAGCACCAATGAAGATATCACTTTTGGAGATACTATTTTAAAAGCAGGCACCTATTCTATATTCTCAATTCCATCAGAAAATCAGTGGACCATCATTATAAATACTGATACTGCCTTGCACGGGGATACAGGCTATGATGAAAAAAAGGACATCATGCGTTTTGTAGTTCCAGCAGAAAAAACGGATAACTTCTATGAGACATTTACTATAGAATTAAATGACATTAACAGCAAAGGCGAAGGTTCCCTGAAGATAGCATGGGAAAATACCCTGGTTAAAATTCCAATCAAAAGCAAAGCTGACCAAGAAATACTAGCCTTGATAGATAAACATCTCGTTAGGGAGAAAAGTCAAAATGCCGCTTTGCTGTTTCAGGCAGCAAATTATTATTCCATAACCGGGAGAGCCAATACCCAGGCAATATCCTGGCTGATGGAGGCAGAAAAACTTGATCCTGAGAATTTTTATTATCCAACTTTAAGGCAAAAACTATCTGTAGAACTAAAAGACTATTCTGGTGCCGTAGAAGCTGCCAAGAAAGCATTAGCTATTGCAGAACAGAAAAAAATGAAAAGTGTGGAGAAATTGAAAAACCAGGTCGCAGAATTGGAGTTGTTAGCTAAAAATAATTAAGTAAGCCTTATTGATATATTAAGAGCATAAATAATGTCCCCTGTACCTTCTTAAGCTACTATCTCTAAGCTTTCTTTGTTCAGGGTAAATCGATGAATTTAAATAACCTTTAAATAAAAAATCATGAAAACCGAACACACAACTAAGCATTCAGAAGAGTTAAACTTAGAAATGTACAAAAAATTAGCCCTTATGGCAGTACTATCATTTATTTCCATGTATGTGCTGATGTATTCGATGGTTGATGTATTTGCTAATGCAATTCCCAATCTAAATCAGTTTTACATGGCAGCACTTATGACTATGCCAATGCTCATTATAGAGATTATAGTAATGCGCACTATGTATATGAATAAAATGTGGAACAAAGTAATACTTGCCGCTGGGAGTCTTGCTCTAGTAATTTTTTTTTCCTGCATCAGACAGCAAGCAGCAGTTGATGACAAACAATTCTTAAAATCAATGATACCACACCATGCAGCGGCAATACTGATGGCCCAAAAAACTGTTCTTCAGGATCCGGAAACAAGCCAGCTGGCAAAAAACATTATAAAAGCGCAACAAGCAGAAATTGCACAAATGAAAGCCAAATTGAATGAAATGGAAAAAAAATAATAGAATGACAATCTGTAAAAAAAGAAAGATGAAAAATATACTGACAATGCTCATCGTTATAATTTTCCCTGCCATAATCCAAGCCCAGGATATGAAAGGAATGGAGATGGATAAAAAACAGCCCACAGAAGAGTCAAAGTCTTCTACTTACACCTGTCCCATGCATCCTGAAATTCACGAATCCAAACCGGGAAACTGTCCAAAATGCGGCATGAAACTAGTACCGGAAAAAACAAAAAAACAAAAAGAAGCATCATCCCATAAGGACAATGAAAAACAGGTTTCCAAAAAGCAAGCCAGCCAACAGGAAGCGCCAGTAAAGGGCAGCAGCAATGATATAAACACTCAAAAAGCAGCTGGAGAAAATAACCCACAGCCTCGTGTAGTCCGGTATGATCTTTATGTAAGAGATACCATTGTAAATTTTACAGGAAAACCCAAAAGAGCTATAGCTGTTAATGGGCAAATACCCATGCCTACCCTGACCTTCACAGAAGGGGATATTGCTGAAATCTATGTCCATAATGAACTCAATGAAGACACTTCTCTGCACTGGCACGGTTTATTCTTACCCAATAAGTATGATGGTGTGCCAAACTTGACACAAATGCCAATTAAGCCGCACACGACACATCTGTATACTTTTCCTATTATTCAGCATGGCACACACTGGTACCACAGCCACACTGAACTTCAAGAACAAATTGGCATGTACGGTTCTTTTATTATGAATAAAAAAACCGATGCTCCAACTTTCCGAAAAGGAATAGATGATCTGCCGACTGTTCCGATAGTACTGAGCGAATGGACAGATATGAAACCTGAAAATGTACACCGTCTGCTGCATAATGCATCAGACTGGTTTGCTATTAAGAAAGGAACAACGCAAAGCTATGCAGAAGCGGTAAGACAAGGATATTTTAAGGACAAAATTAAAAATGAATGGAAACGTATGAATGCCATGGATGTCAGTGATGTATATTACGACAAATTTTTGATTAATGGAAAAAGTGAAAGTCAGCTTTCCCAATTTAAAGCAGGTGATAAAGTCCGGCTGCGAGTTGCCAATGGCGGTGCATCAACCTATTTCTGGCTGACCTACGCTGGTGGAAAAATTACAGTTGTTGCCAATGACGGCAATGACGTAGAGCCGGTTGATGTAGATCGTTTAATTATTGCAGTTTCTGAAACCTATGATATAATTGTAACCATACCTGCAGATAAAACCGCTTATGAATTTTTGGCAACATCAGAGGACCGAACAAAATCTACCTCCCTGTACATTGGCGGCGGAATTAAACAACTCGCAGCACCACTGCCTAAACTCAAATACTTTGAAGGAATGAAAATGATGAATGGCATGATGAAAATGAATGGTGATCTGGATGATATGGGAATGAGCATGAGCCTCAATAAAATGGATATGAATGTAGTAATGTATCCTGAAATTACTGGTGCGCTAAAACCAAAAAAAAATATGGAGATGGACGGTATGAAAATGGGTGCCGAACAATACGACGCCAATGCGCTTTCAGATATTACCACCCTGAACTATGCAATGCTAAAATCCCCAACCAAAACAACACTTCCTGAAAATGCCCCGGTAAAAGAATTAAAATTTGAGCTGACCGGTAATATGAATCGATATGTATGGAGTCTGGACAATAAAGTAGTTTCTGAATCAGATAAAATATTAATCAAAAAAGGTGAAAATGTACGAATCATTTTGCATAATAATTCTATGATGCGCCATCCAATGCACCTGCATGGGCATGATTTCAGGGTCCTTAACGGACAGGGAGAATATGCACCATTAAAAAATGTGATTGATATAATGCCGATGGAAACCGATACTTTGGAGTTTAATGCCAATGTAGAGGGAGACTGGTTTTTTCACTGTCATATTTTGTACCATATGATGAGCGGAATGGGAAGGGTTTTTACCTATGAAAATCAACCTGCCAATCCTGAAATACCAGATCCTAAATTAGCACAACGAAAATTATTTGCCGATGACAGAAAATTCCATTTTATGGCAGAGAACGACTTTGCAACCAATGGAAATGATGGTGAAGCAATGTATCAAAGTACGCGCTGGAGTATTGGAACCGAATGGAGATTAGGATATAATGAGATGCATGGTTATGAAACCGAGACGCATATTGGACGATATATTGGAAAAATGCAATGGTTAATGCCATTTGTCGGATTTGACTGGAGATATCGAAAAATGGGAGAAGATGTACAAGAAAGAAACCTTTTTGGACAAAACAATACTAAAGATAAACGTGCCGTAGCAAGTTTAGGGGTCAATTACACCCTTCCCATGCTAATAGTTGCACAGGCTGAAGTTTTTACGGACGGTAAAGTCAGATTACAGTTTGAACGTAAGGACATTCCAGTTTCCAAAAGGCTAAGAATGAATTTGATGTGGAACACCGACAAGGAATATATGGCAGGACTACGGTATATAATCACCAGATGGGGTTCTCTTTCTTCCCACTATGACAGCGATATGGGCTTTGGCGCCGGTTTTATTTTAAATTATTAATGTTGTCTGATTAGAATATAAAAATATACATTACAATGGATTAAACCGACACTCGATCATTAGAAGGTGCCGCTGATATCACAACTTTATTTATCAATTAAAGAATGCCA
This sequence comes from Flavobacterium notoginsengisoli, assembly GCF_014207905.1. Taxonomy (GTDB): domain Bacteria; phylum Bacteroidota; class Bacteroidia; order Flavobacteriales; family Flavobacteriaceae; genus Flavobacterium; species Flavobacterium notoginsengisoli_A. The sequence continues at coordinate 24,455 of NZ_JACHLB010000004.1, forward strand.
ATCTTAAATTAAAGATTGGCATTCTTTTATTAGACTATAAAACAGATCCTTCTTTTTATAGTAAGATGAGGATTTGTGATAGTATGCTTTAAATATGCCGCTTCAAGAATTAAAACAATCTTTAAAAATTATTTTAACAAAATACTTAGTAAATTAACAATAAGACATTGAGAAAGAATATTGGAAATAAAATTACAATTATTACTTTTACATACTAATTCTATAGGATATAAGAAGTATGATAATTAAAACGGCAGCAAAAAAAACACCTACTGTTTTTTCTCTTTTTATTTATCATTCAATTAAGTGCTCAGGAAAAAGACACCATATCTCAGCAGTTTTTAATGAACATAGAAATAAGGCCACGAGCCGAGTACACTTCAAATTATGTACTGCCTCCAAACGACTCTGCCGATCCTTATTTTTACATCACGCAGAGAAATAGGTTTTCTATGCAGTATGCAAGAGAAAAATGGCTAATAAAATCTGATTTGCAGGAAATTCATCTTTGGGACCAAAACAACAGGGCCTCCAAAGTAGAAAGCATCAATTTTTCTCAGTTGTATTTTGAAACTAAATTTAAATCGTTAAATGTACGATTAGGAAGGCAAAGCATTTTATTAGATAATGGCAGACTGTTCTCTGATGCGCCCTGGGCACAGCAAGGAAGAGCTCATGAAGGAATCCGAATAATGAAATATTCAAAACATCTCTCTAATGACTTTTTCTTTTTATTTACCAGAGATTACAATACTGGATTTGAGCCGGCCTATTCACCTGTAGCTTCCAATAAATATAAATATCTGCTGGCAAATAGCCTTATTTACAATACTAGTAAAGGATTTTCATTTAACTCATTAAATGCAGTTGATTTTTTAGAGAACGCAAATTCGCAGCAACTATATACTCGTGCAACGATGGGTGGCCGGATAGATTTTAGAAATAAGCAATGGTATTATACCCTAAATTCCTATCTGCAGTTTGGCCGTAATGTTAAAGGTCAAAAATTATTGGCGTACTATTTTCAGCCTGAGATTAAATTGTCGCTGTTAAAATCTACCTGGCGTTTAGGTGCTGAAATAATTAGCGGAAGCAAATCTAAATTGTCTAGCAGCAGGTCTGGGGATTTTGATGTATTGTATGGGGTTACATGGAAATTCAATGGAAACATGAATGTATTTACACGTTTTCCAAATGATGTTAATGGAAAAGGGTTGGTAAATCCTTATTTGTTTACAACAATTCCGCTAAACAATAAATTAACACTTCGCTCCGATTTTCACTTATTTTACACCCAATATCCCCTTTTAAATAATTCAGGTCAGGAAATGTCAAAGTTTCTTGGGTTTGAAAATGATTTTTCAATAAAATACATGCCTGTCAGAGAAATAGAAATAAATTATGCCTTTTCATTTTATAAGTCATCAGGGGCTATGCAGTACCTGCCAAAAATACAAGATGAAAATAAGCTGGCTCTTTGGAGCTATCTTATGGTCTCGTATAATTTTAATGCCCTAAATTTAAAGACACTTAAAAAAAAGCACTTAAATTAAAGTATTTTTTAATGCATTTGCTTGGAGAATGACTATAATAAAAATACATTTTTAATCATAATTTATATTTAAATTCGCAGTGTGAAAGCATTGGCAACAATAATATCGTTTATAGTACTGTTCCTTTCAACAGTACCATGCTCTGCATTAGTGAAACACTCAAAATGCGCAGTAGAGAAAAACTGCGGTAATGATTCACATGACTGCGGTAATGACTGCAATGGAAAATGCTCCCCCTTTTATTCCTGCGGGACTTGTGTGGGGTTTACAATAAATTTTAACTCTGCAGTTATTACTGAAAAATTAGAATTTATTCTGCACGATGTTTCGCCAACACCAACTTACAATAAATTTGTTGATTCTTCATTCATCTGCAAAATCTGGCAGCCTCCCAAAATTTCTTAGTCTAAAAACAGTGTTATTTTGCATGATTCTTTAATCATGTAAGGCTATTATGTCTATTAACCATTAAGAAAAATCTAAATGCTCAAATATATTTTACTGATTGTGGCAATAACATCTATTGGCACTGCGCAGGCACAGAATAAAATTACTTTTCATATAAAGAATGCTGATAATAATGAAGCTGTAAAAGGTGCTTCAGCAAAAATTGAAGAAACCAATTCCGTTATCTCATCTGGTAATGATGGCAACATCATTATTGAAAATTTAAAAGATGGAGATTACACATTATCCATTTCAATAGAAGGATTTGCCCCAAATAAAACGCTTTTTAAAGTACCTTCAACTGTCAGTCTTATAGAAATAAAATTGCAGAGCGAGGAAGAAGAGGCTGAAGAAATGGAAGAAATTATTGTTACTTCAACAAGAGGTACCAGAACCATCAGCAATATTCCAACCAGAGTTGAATTCATTGCCGGAGAAGAGCTGGAAGAAAAAGCCAATATGAAACCCGGAGACATTCGTATGATGCTTAATGAAAGTACCGGAATTCAGACCCAGCAGACTTCTGCAACTTCAGGAAATTCTTCCATCAGGATTCAAGGCTTAGACGGAAGATATACCCAGATTCTAAAAGACGGTTTTCCTTTATACTCTGGCGCGTCAAGCGGACTTGGGTTACTGCAGACTCCTCCATTAGATTTAAAGCAGGTTGAAATAATCAAAGGTTCCGCCTCTACTCTTTACGGTGGAGGAGCAATCGCTGGTTTAGTAAATCTTGTTTCTAAAACCCCGACCGAAGAAAGGGAGCTGCGATTTTTAATTAATGGAACTTCAGCTCTTGGACTGGATATAAATGGATTTTATTCTCAGCAGTTTGATAAAATTGGATTAACTGTCTTTGCTTCCCACGATCGCAACGCTCCTTATGATCCCGCTCATATACAGCTTACAGCTATTCCTAAATTTGAGCGTTTTAATTTTAACCCTAAACTTTTTGTCAATTTTAATGAAAATACCAAACTTAATTTCGGCATCAATACCGTTTTTGAAAACCGTTTAGGCGGAAATATTGAGTACATCAAAGATCAAAGTAAATATCCTGACAGTTATTTCGAAAAGAATAAAACACAGAGAATAAGCACGCAATTTTCCCTGACACATAAATTTAATGAGCAGGAATCGGTTACAATTAAAAACAGTTTTAATAATTTCAGCCGTGTCATCACCATTCCTGATTATGTATTTGATGGTCTGCAGAATAGTACCTTTTCTGAAATCAGTTATTCTAAAAACGGCAAAATTGCTCAATGGGCTGCTGGTGTAAATTTATATACGGACAGCTTTACTGAAAACAGTCCAACCGCTTTTCCGTTAAGAAATTATAATCAGATAACATATGGGGCTTTCCTTCAGAACACCATAAAAGCAAAAGAATGGCTGGAAATTGAAACAGGCCTCAGAAGTGATTATGTAATTGATTACGGATATTCTCTCCTTCCGAGAATTTCGGCATTATTTAAATTCAATTCTAAGCTTACATCCAGAATTGGAGGAGGCCTAGGCTACAAAACACCAACGATTTTTACAGAAGAAAGCGAACGCATCCAATATCGAAATGTATTGCCTATTAACAGCGATTTCAATAAACTTGAAAAAAGCTACGGTGTTAACTTTGATATAAACTATAAAACTAAAATTACCAATGACCTTTCCTTATCATGGAATCAGTTATTTTTCTACACGAATGTTGATAATCCTCTTATATTAAATTCTCTTCCTGATGACCTTTATCAGTTTGCAAATGTTAATGGATATTTGGATACTAAAGGAACTGAAACAAATGTGAAATTAGGATATAAAGATTTTAAATTATTTCTGGGGTATACCTTCACTGATGCTTCTATAAATGCAAATGGAGTAAAATCCGAAAATCCTCTTACCGCAAAACACAGATTAAATAATGTTTTAATGTATGAAGTTGAAGATAAATGGAAAGTTGGTTTAGAAGCTTACTATTACAGCAATCAAAAATTAAGTGATGGCACGACCGGAACAGCTTACTGGATTTTTGGCTTTATGGCAGAAAGGCTTTGGGAAAATTTTTCCCTTTATGCCAATTTTGAAAATTTTACTGATACCCGGCAAACTAAATTTGGAAGCATATATACAGGTCCTATTTCAAATCCTGTTTTCAAAGATATCTATGCTCCTCTGGACGGATTTGTTGTGAATGCAGGAATAAAGATAAAAATTTAAAGCGAAATACAGTGGCAGTCAATTTTTCGGACTACGGAATTACGCCTAAAGATTGCCATATTTTCAGAGACCTTGGAGTGGTATTCCAAGGTCTTTTTTATTTCATATATATATGATATACAATATGTTGCAAAACACACAAACGCACTTTTAGAAAATTTTCTTATTCAACTGCATGATAATTAAATTTTATATCGTAATATTGCAATATAAATATAAAACGATGGGAGCAACAAAAACAGATCACTTTACAGAAAGCCAGAACGAGCTGGCTGTTTTAGCCAAAGCACTAGGCCATCCTGCGCGTATTGCAATTATGGAATATTTATTAAAAGTAGATGCCTGCATCTGCGGGGATATTGTAAATGAACTTCCCCTTTCACAGCCGACGGTTTCACAGCATTTGAAAGAATTGAAAAATGCAGGCTTGATTAAAGGGAGCATCGAAGGAAATTCTATCTGCTACTGCATCAATGAACCTGGACTTGAAAAAATAAAAGGTTTCTTTCAGCACATATCAGATCATCTTGCCAAAAAGAAAAGCGAATGCTGTTAATTTAAAAGGATATGGAAATCAGAAAACTTTCGGCCAAAGATTGGGATCAGGTAAAAATAATTTACCAAAAAGGGATAGATACCGGCAATGCCACTTTCCAGACCAGCGCCCCTTCATGGGAAGACTGGGACAATTCACATCTGGCATCCTGCAGAATTACAATGCAGGAAGATGGCAAGGTGATTGGCTGGGCTGCCCTTACCCCTGTTTCTTCCCGCTGCGTTTATGCAGGGGTAGCAGAAGTAAGCGTATATGTGGATCCCGCACATTCAGGAAAAGGAATCGGGCTAACCCTTTTAAATGAACTTGTCAGACAAAGCGAAGCAGAAGGAATCTGGACGCTTCAGGCAGGGATCTTTCCTGAGAACACGGCAAGTCTCCGCATTCATGAAAAAGCAGGTTTCAGGATACTTGGAACAAGGGAGAAAATCGGAAAACAAAATGGTACCTGGAGAGATACTGCGCTTCTTGAAAGAAGAAGCTCCCTTATTATTTAATAAAAATATAGTATAACTAAATATAAGAAATTATGAAACTTTCAGAAATTAAAGAAGTGCTTAAAACAGTAGAAGCTGTAAATTTTGAACTGCCGGACGGAACATTTGTACCGGAATATTTCCACGTAACAGAAGTGGGTCTTGTTACCAAAAACTTCATCGACTGCGGAGGAACAGTAAGAAAAGAGACTGTTGTAAACTTCCAGCTTTGGGATGCCAACGACTACGAGCACAGGCTTAAGCCTCAGAAGCTGATCCACATCATTGAGCTTTCAGAAAAAGTATTGGGAATTGAAGACAATGAAATTGAAGTGGAATACCAGAACACCACTATCGGCAAATACGATTTGGATTTTAACGGTAAAAATTTCACTCTGCTTAACAAGCAGACAGCCTGCCTTGCTCAGGAGCAGTGCGGTATTCCTTCAGACAAGCCTAAAGTAAAATTATCTCAGTTAAATTCTGATAGCGGTTCTTCATGCACTCCAGGCGGAGGATGCTGCTAATCATTAACCATAAACTATTAGCCAAAAACTATGTTATATCCACAAATTGAGAATACAGTTAAATCATTTGATTTTAAGCAGATTTCAGAAGAGCGCAAAGCAGTCCTGCAGCCATTAATCGACTTCATTCAGACCAAAGTGGACAGTAAGCTGGAAACCAGACTGAACCTAATCTGCACGCACAATTCCAGAAGAAGCCACTTATCGCAGGTTTGGGCGCAGACTGCCGCTGCCTATTACGGCATCAGAAACGTTTCATGCTATTCAGGAGGAACCGAGGCTACTGCCCTTTTCCCGATGGCAGCGGAGACTTTGAAGGATTCAGGATTCAATATCAAAACGCTTTCAAAGGGATCAAACCCTGTTTATTCAATAAAATATTCAGCTGATGAACTTCCCGTTATAGGTTTTTCTAAAACCTATGATGATGATTTCAATCCTGAAAGCGGATTCGCCGCAATAATGACCTGCTCGCAGGCTGACGGCGGATGCCCGTTTATAGCTGGCGCAGAGAAAAGGATCCCAATTACTTTTGTAGATCCAAAAATTTCCGACGGAACGCCCCAGCAGAAGGAAACTTATCTGGAGCGAAGCCTGCAGATAGGAACTGAAATGTTTTACGTATTCTCACAAATAAAAAAATAAAATGTCAGCAAATAACTGTGCACCAGCCGTCGGACGCAAAAAACTAGGCTTCCTTGACCGCTTCTTGACCCTTTGGATTTTCCTTTCTATGGCTATAGGTGTGGCAATAGGATACTTTATTCCTTCCAGCGGAGATTTCATCAATTCTTTCTCCAGCGGAACAACAAACATTCCATTGGCAATAGGACTTATCCTGATGATGTACCCGCCTCTGGCAAAAGTAAAATACGAGCAGATGGGACAGGTTTTCAAAAACACAAAAGTCTTAGGTGCCTCTTTATTTCTGAACTGGATTGTAGGCCCTGTTTTGATGTTTTTATTGGCGCTCCTGTTTTTAAGCGGATATCCTGAATACATGATCGGGGTGATCCTGATCGGTCTGGCACGCTGTATCGCAATGGTTGTGGTATGGAACGATCTGGCAGACGGAAACCGTGAATATGCAGCAGGACTTATTGCCCTTAACAGTATTTTTCAGGTGCTGCTTTACAGTGTGTACGCTTATATTTTTATAACCATTCTCCCTCCCTATTTTGGATATGATGGTTTTGAGGTGAACATCAGCATAGCACAGATTGCTGAGAGTGTCGGTATCTATCTAGGTATTCCTTTTGCATTGGGAATCATAAGCCGTTACACTTTGATAGCTTTAAAAGGTTCTGAATGGTTCGAAACTAAGTATGTGCCTTTTATCTCGCCGATTACTCTTATTTCACTTCTCTTTACGATCATTGTAATGTTCAGCCTGAAAGGGGAACTTATTGTTCAGATCCCTATGGATGTTGTGCGTATTGCAATACCGCTTGTGATTTATTTTACTTTGATGTTTGTCATCAGCTTTTTCACTGGTAAATATTTTGGGGCAGACTATTCAAAAGCAACATCTATAGCATTTACAGCAACTGGGAATAATTTTGAACTTGCCATTGCTGTGGCAATCGGAGTGTTTGGAATAAACAGCGGCCAGGCTTTCGCAGGTGTTATAGGTCCTCTGGTAGAAGTGCCTGCTCTTATTGCACTGGTAAATCTTGCATTCTGGTTCAGAAAGAAGCATTTTACAAAGCAGGTATCTGCAAAAGCTGCTTAGTAGAAATATGAGAAATGTTCAACGCATTGCTGTCATGACGATTCTGGAACTTGTGCTCTGAAGGATTGCAAAAAGTTTTTTTTCACCCTAATGCTTAAAAGACAACTCAAAAAGTTGCCTTTTTTTATGCGCAGGAATATTCATAAATTTAATTCAAATGTTTTGTATTTTAGCATTTGCTTAAATAAGCAAAAAGTATAAATTTGCATTATGGAAGATATAACTTGTATACGGCAACAGGCAGATATAAAACAAATAATCCGCTGTAAAGACAGAGTATCAGAACTCAATGCCTCATTTGACTATTTATCAAGTGGGCTTGAATTGGCTGGCAACAATGTGAGATTAAGAATTCTTTTTTTGCTTTATGAAGAAAAACAGCTCTGTGTTTGTGACATAAGTGATATTCTTGACATGAGTATTTCTGCAATTTCACAGCACTTACGGAAACTAAAAGACAGAAAACTTATTGAAACTAAACGGGAAGCGCAGACCATTTTCTATTCATTAACAAAGGAGTATGAAAAAATGCTAAGACCTTTCTTCGAAATTTTAGAGAAAATATGAAAACAGAGAATAAAATGATCGGAGCTGGATTTTTCACAGCAGTAGCTGCTTCATTGTGCTGCATTACGCCCATATTAGCATTAGTTGCCGGAACAAGCGGGATTGCTTCTGCTTTTTCATGGCTTGAACCAATGAGGCCTTATTTCATCGGCCTGACGGTTTTAATTATTGGTTTTGCTTGGTATCAAAAGCTGAAAACTAAAAAGCCGATAGACTGTAACTGCGATTTAGAAGAAAAGCCGAAATTCGTTAATTCAAAAATGTTTCTAGGAATTATTACAGTATTTACATTCCTTATGCTTTCGTTTCCATACTACTCAAACATTTTTTATCCAAATACAGAAAAGAAAATCTTGGTCGCGAAAGAAACCAGCACTCAAAAAGCTGAGTTTAGAATCAGCGGAATGACTTGTGCCAGCTGTGAAAAACATGTGAATCATGAAGTAAACAAATTAGAAGGAATAATAAATTCAGATGCAAATTATACCAATGGTAATGCTGTTGTAGAATTTGATAATTCCAAAATCACAATTGCCGAAATTGAAAAAGCAATTAATTCAACAGGCTATACAGTAACTAACAAAAAATAAAATGAAAATCGTTCTACAATCTATAATAACCTGCCCTCTTTGCTCCCACAGCAAAGAAGAAACAATGCCGACAGATGCATGCCAATTTTTCTACGAATGTGAAAACTGCAAACAAACTCTTAAGCCAAATCAAGGAGACTGCTGTGTTTATTGTAGTTTTGGAAGTGTGCCGTGTCCACCAATCCAACAGAACAAAAAATGCTGCTAAAGTGAATCTGGTTAAACAGTAATCTTTTTAACTAAATCTTTCTAAAAGCCAATTTCCTTTTGATCAAAACAGAGACAACTCAAAAAACAATCCTTCGCATGACTTTAGTATAGGTTAATCTTTTATTTTTCTTCAATTCTATCATTCTGGGGACTTAACAATTTTAAATTTTCCAGTGGTAAAGCATAATTTATATAAACTGATTCGATACTATAGTCCACAGAAATAATACATTTTGAAAATTCAGAATTAATTCAAAATCGAATTGTAATTTTACAAGTTAATAAAAAATGACGTGCCAATTTTTTAAATTTAGTTTTTACACAGAATCTCTGGGCTTAATTTCTTAAATTTATAGACGCATAAGTCATTAAGTTAATTTAATTTCCAGCATGAAAATTTTAATTATCGAGGATGAGCAACAGATTGCTGAAAGCATAAAAAGTTATTTCAAGGAAAATGGAGTCCAGTGTGAAACTGTACATAATTACATCGAGGCCGCTTACAAAATTGACAATTATGATTATGATTGTATTCTTCTGGACTTGACACTTCCTGACGGCAATGGTTTTGATATTCTAAAAGAACTTCGAAAAAAAGATAAAACTGATGGTGTTATTATAATCTCAGCGAAAGAAAATCTGGAAACACGTATCGAAGGCTTCAGCCTTGGTGCTGACGATTACCTTACCAAACCTTTCCATCTAGCTGAACTGCTTGTCCGAATGCAGGCACTTGTAAGACGAAGAAATTTTAAAGGAAGCAACTCTATTGTTTTCAATGAGATTGTAATTGAGGTTTTTACCAAAACTGTAGTGGTAAAAGGTAAAAAACTCGATCTCACCAGAAAAGAACTCAACTTGCTTTTGTTTCTAATAGGTAATACCGATAAAGTACTCTCCAAGGCGGCGATCGCAGAACATCTTTCAGGAGATATGGCCGATATGCTGGACAGCCACGATTTTATATACGCGCATATCAAGAATCTAAAAAAGAAATTGGCTAAAGCCGGATCTGGAGACTACATTAAAACAATCTACGGTGAAGGATATAAATGGGAAAAATGAACAAAAATAAATTACTGCATAAAACAACACGCGATTTCCTTGCCTTGGCAGCCGTTATCCTTTTCATATGTGCGCCCATTTTCTATTATGTAAGCCAGTGGCTGTATATTTATGAAACAGAAGAAGTGCTCCAGCAGCACAAAAATGCCTTTGTTAACCAGAGCAGTAAGAACTTCACATCCGACGATATCAAAACCTGGAACAGATTCAATCTGCACTTTACCATTCTGCCGGACATGGGACTTACTAAGGACTCTATTGTAGGGACAACAATCGAGGACCCGATTGCAGAAGAAAAAGAACCGTTCCGAATTATTTACGCGCCTGTAGAAATTGCAGGCAGGAAATACACATACACAGAAAAAATACATCTTCTGGAAATGGAACGTCTTGTGTACAGTATTGCCGGCATGTTTACTTTCATAATTATAATACTTTTTATTGGCATTGTATGGCTTTCAAAGAAGACGGCATCCAAACGCTGGAGGCCCTTCTATAACACACTGGATCAGATTCATGAATTTGAAATCGATAAAAACAAACCTCCGCATTTTGTGGAAACTGACATCGATGAGTTTGACCGCCTAAATAAAAGCTTGGAGGCACTCATTGAGAAGAATACGGCTATTTATAAGAGCCAGCGTGAATTTGTTGAGAATGCTGCGCATGAACTCCAGACACCACTTGCTTTGTTTCAGAACAAAATCGATGTTTTGTTTCAGATGAAACTCAACAAGGAACAAACACAGGTTTTGGGATCATTAAGCAGGGATGTGGTCAAGTTAAACCGATTGAACAAAAACCTACTGCTTCTCTCCAAAATTGAACACGAAATTTATCTGGAAAAAAATACAATATCGATTAACAATCATATTGAAAAACACCTTAATTTTTTTACCGAACAGGCTGAACTTAAAAATATAGCAATAAATGTTCAGGCTCCTGAAAAGCTGCAGATTAGCGGAAATCTTATCCTTACTGAAATTTTAATTAACAACCTTCTGCTTAATGCCATAAGACATAATCGCAGTGAAGGCAACATCATCATAAGGATAATGGAAAACGAACTGCAGGTATTGAATACAGGAGACGATAAGCCACTTCCTATCGACAAACTTTTTAATCGTTTTTTTAACAGCGGATCCTCTTCGAATGGAAACGGACTTGGACTTTCGATCATAAAAAAGATTACTGAACTTAACGGCTGGAAAGTCAATTATTCCTTTTACAATAATTTTCATTCATTCAGCATTCATTTCTGAAAATCAGTTTCATATCCATAGACAGGATAAAACATATATCCGGACTACATCAAAAAAGATGAATTTTATTACAAATAATTACAGAATTTCTTAATAAAAACCAAAATTCAGGATTACTACAAAATTGGGTTGTAAACTTTGTTGCGTTATTAATAAGTTTATGAGTAAATTGTCTTTGAGAACCGGCAGGTACGCACTGCTGGTTCATTTTATGATCTGGTTTTTAATCGTTTCACAAATCTTGAGAATTGTTTTTTTTATCTGGCAGTATGATCAAGTTTCATGGAATATTACAGATGTGCTGAGAACACTTTTAACAGGTCTATTTTTTGATACCGGCACCATTATTTTCATATCACTGCCTGGAATACTTTTTTATACATTTATGCCTGATAAATGGGCCGGTTCTATTGCTGATCGAATAGTAATTACTTTTTTTACATCCTTAAATATATTCATCTTGGTATTTACCTTTTTTGCCGAGCTGACATTCTGGGATGAGTTCAAGACACGTTTTAATTTTATTGCTGTCGATTATCTCATATACACCCATGAGGTAGTTGCCAATATCCAGCAGTCCTACCCTCTTCCCGCACTTATTACAGGGGTACTTTTTTTCTCGCTGATGGTATTGTACTTATTTTTTAGAAGCGGTGCCTTCAAGCAGACTTTCTCATCTACTTCTGATATAAGGCTTAGGCTGGCAGTACTGGGAATATCCCTGGCGGCTGCCTTGTTTTTTACTTCTTTTATTTCAAACAACCATGCGGAATGGTCTTCCAACAGATATAATTCGGAAATATCCAAATCAGGCATCTACTCCTTTTTTGCGGCATTTAGAAATAATCAGATGAAATACCCTGATTTCTATACCTCGATTGACAATGACAATGCCTTTGGGATAGTCAAAAATAAATTAAAAGATTCGACTACAACTTTCACTACTACGGGCTACTCTATTCACAGAAGCATCAGGGACAGCCAGTCTGCACTGCAGCGTAAAAATGTTGTCTTTGTCCTGATGGAGAGTTTCAGCGGAAGCTTCCTCAAGGAGTTTGGAAATAAAGAAAACATAACTCCCTTTTTGGACAGTCTGGCTCAGAAAAGCATCTTCTTTAATGATTTATATGCCACAGGAACCAGAACCGTAAGAGGAATGGAAGCTGTTACGCTGTGCATTCCCCCAACACCGGGACAGTCAATAGTAAAAAGACCAGATAACCAGAACCTGTATACAGTCAGTAATGTTTTTAAATCAAAGTCTTATGACTGCAACTTTTTTTATGGCGGGGACGGGTATTTTGATAATATGAATTCATATTTCGGGGGCAATGGATTCACGATATATGACAGGGGGCGCGGAAGCGTTCTCAGCGATAAGATCAAAACAGTCCGTAACAATATTCCCGATAAGGAAGTAACGTTTGAAAATGCATGGGGAATCTGCGATGAAGATATTTTCAATAAAATGATCACCGTTGCCGACAAGCAGTATAAGGATGGGAAACCTTTCTTCAATTTTGTCATGACCACCTCCAATCACAGGCCTTTTACCTATCCGTCAGGAAAAATCGACATTCCCTCAGGCACAAGCCGCGAAGGGGCCGTAAAATATACCGATTACGCATTGAAGCAGCTTTTTGACAAGGCACGTACCAAGCCTTGGTACAAAAACACCGTTTTTATAATCATCGCAGATCATTGCGCAAGCAGTGCCGGTAAAGACGAAATAGATGTCGCCAACTATCATATTCCCGCATTTATTGTCAATATGCCTGAAAAGCACAATCAAAAAATTCAGAAACAATGTTCTCAGATCGACCTCTGGCCGACGGTGTTTTCATTATTCAACTGGCATTACGAATCTGATTTCTTTGGAAAGGACGTCCTTGCTTCAGACTTTGAACAGCGCGCGTTTTTGGGAACATACCGCAAGCTGGCGCTGATGAAAAAAGAAAAAGTAATGATTCTTTCCGATCAGAAAAAACAGGCCTTCTATGACTGGAACAAAACTGACAACAGCCTTGTCAAAATTCCTATGGATAAATCTTTTCTACAGGAGACCATTGCATGGTATCAGTCGGCAGATTATCTATTTACAAACAAACTTTTGAAGTAATAATGATCTATATACATTTCATAATCAATCCCGTTTCAGGCGGAGGAAAACATCATCTTTCCGAGTTTTTCATCAAGCAGTTCTTCGAGCCTGAAAAATATAAAATAAAGGCAGACTATACCTTAAACAAGAAACATGCTATTGAACTTGCCAAAAAAGCAGCATCGAAGCACCCGGACATTATTGTGGCCTGCGGAGGGGACGGTACGATCAATGAAGTAGCCTCCTGCCTTTTGGGAACCAATATAAAACTTGGAATCATACCGGTGGGCTCAGGAAATGGCCTGGCCTCGCACCTGAACATACCTCGGGATCTTAAGAAATCTCTGGAAATTATTAAAAACGGAAACAAAATACTCATTGACGCAGGAAAGATCAATCAGAATTACTTTTTCAGCAATACCGGAATCGGCATTGATGCAATGATTATAAAGAAATATGAACATTCTTCGGGCCGAAAACTCTATTCTTACATTAAGGCCGCGATTCTTTCCAGTTTTGAGTACAGGACGCAGCCGGCTGTAATTTCATTTGATGATAAAATCATCAACCTAAAAACGTTCATGATATTTATTTCCAACTCAAATGAAATGGGATACGGTATGAGTCTTACACCTAATGCAATGCTGACGGACGGATTACTGGATCTGATTTTAATTCCGGAATTATCCTTTACAGAGAAAATCGCTTTAGGATTTCATGTCCTGCAGGGAACTGTCGGTAGATTTGCAAAAGCCCAGCACCATCAGGTGCAGAACCTAAGGATAGAAATGCCCCTGAAAATCTATACCGATGCACAGATAGACGGGGAACACTATAACCTTAAAACCAATTTCTGCAAAATTTCAGTAATTCCAGGAGCGCTCAATGTGCTCGTATAAAGATTTAGTTTGGATTTTTCAGATTTTCCTTCCCTACGGGGAAGGTTATCTAGGAAATATTTTTCTCAAACAGCCAGAATTGAAAATACAATTCCTGCCTCCCGTATTTGTGTAATGGACAATTATAAAGGTATTGAACTTTCATCGGTTTCAAAATCCAATACAAGCATTTTCTGATCGTCCAAAAATATAAGGATATCTAGGATAATTGCTTGATTTTCCTTCTCCTGCCCTTTTCCGTCTGAGGGATAAATAATCTGGACCAGCTCATCAAGCTTAAATAATCTTCCTCTGTTATCCTGAAGAATTTGAAGAACCAGACCCGAAATATTTACATTTCTTTTCATATTCAATTTGTCTTAGGTCAATAAAACAGACAGTTTTGTAAATGATATTCTAAAATAAAAATTGTCACAGTCCTGTAGAAACTGCGGCCGGGAATTAACTATTTAACCTTTTCTGCTTTAATTTTAGTCGCTTCCATTTTTTTTCAAAGTATTGGGTTTGCCCTCTTTGGCGGGTATCGTTTTGATAGTTTTCTCCTCTGGCTTACTCATCAGGTGATACAAAATAAAATGCCGGGCTCTGATGATAATTCCAACAACCATAGCAAGTCCCAGAATTACAAGAATAATAGTCTTTCCAATATTTACAACGGAAAATTTATTTTTCTTTTTTACAGGCTTTCCCTTCTGCATTCTTCCTGTTTTCTGCACATTTGGATAATATTTTTTATTCCTTTTTTTCATTTCCAGTAAAATTCAAAATGAGAGTTTTAAACCTGTAGCATTAGCTATCGTGCAATGGCAGCTACCGGTAAAACTGTCTGTTTAATATGTAGCATTTTACGTCTGCAGGTTGCTTTTTAAAAGATTAGACCCATTGAAATTAGGCAAGCCTAGACCTTGCTGTCCTGACCAACTGAATATCCGGTTAAGGATTTCATTTGGCCGGCAGCAAAAAAATTAGGATTTTTAAAATGTAGAATTTAGAAACTCTTGCCTTTCTTTTCTTAGAATTTCATTTTCTGAATGCGTACCGCGTTTAAGATCGCAATAAGCGATACACCAACATCGGCAAATACCGCTTCCCACATCGTGGCAAGTCCGCCGGCTCCCAGAATGAGGACTATACCTTTGACAACAAATGCAAGTGTAATATTCTGCCAGACGATTTTCTTTGTCTGCTTGCCAATATTTATTGCCATTGGTATTTTGGACGGTTTATCATCCTGAATAACAACATCTGCCGTTTCAATAGTCGCATCACTTCCAAGTCCCCCCATCGCGATTCCGGCATCACTCAAAGCAACAACAGGGGCATCATTCACTCCGTCGCCGACAAAGGCTACAGTTCCATACTGCGCCTTGATTTCCTTGACTTTGTTTACCTTATCTTCAGGCAATAGGTCTCCGTAAGCATTGTCGATTCCCAATTTATCAGCAACAAATTTTACGACACTGCCCTTATCACCGCTCAGCATTGTTGCTTTAATGTTCAGCTTATGAAGAAGATCGATTGTCAGCTGTGAGTCTTCCTTAATACTATCGGCTATTGTTATATAACCGACATATTTTTTGTCGTAGCTTACTGCAATTGTAGTATAAACTATAGAAGCGGGATCAACATCATAACTGATGGAGAACTTATCCATAAGCTTGAAATTACCTGCAAGCAGTTCTTTGCCGTTGATTACAGCTTTCAGTCCGTGGCCTGCAATCTCTTCGGTGCTTTCCAGCTTAATGGAACTGTCAACTTCACCAACAAATTCATGGATTGCAGTGGCAACAGGATGAGAGCTCTGGCTCTCCACAGCATTGACCATTCTTAAAATTTCGTCCTTATCAAACTCCGGTTTGAAAACCGTTTCCTGAACCTTAAAGACCCCCTCGGTCATAGTACCTGTTTTATCCATGACCACGTTCTGGATCGAAGCCATTACATCCAGGAAATTACTTCCCTTGAATAATATGCCGTTTCGGCTTGCTGCACCGATTCCACCAAAATAACCAAGGGGTATTGAAATCACCAGTGCACAAGGACAGGAAATAACAAGAAATACAAGGGCTCTGTAAAGCCAGCTGTTAAAGTCATAATTGTCTACAAAGAAGTAAGGCAGCAGACAGATGCCTATAGCCAGAAAAACAACAATCGGCGTATAAACTTTTGCAAATCGTCTTATAAAAAGCTCTGTAGGCGCTTTTTGGGCTGTCGCATTCTGAACAAGCTCCAGTATTCGGCTCAGTTTGCTTTCTGTATAAGCTGCAGTGACTTTTACCTGTGCCGCAACATTTAAATTGATCATTCCTGCCAGAACCGTCTCTCCTTTTGATTTGGTATCAGGCTTGCTCTCTCCGGTAAGTGCAGCAGTATTAAAAGATGCACCGTCTGTTAACAGTTCTCCGTCAAGCCCTAATTTTTCACCTGGTTTTAATTGGATAATATCACCAATGCCAGCTTCTTCCGCTTTTACCGTTTTAGGCTTTCCGTCAACAAGTATAGTCACTTCATCAGGCCTCTGGTCCAAAAGGCTTTTGATATTTCTCTGCGCTCTGGAAACGGCAAGTGTCTGGAATACCTCTCCTACTGCATAAAAAAGCATAACGGCGACACCTTCGGGGTATTCTTTAATAATGAATGCTCCTACTGTAGCTATACTCATAAGCAGGAATTCTGAGAATACTTCGCCTTTTGTGATACTTTTAAAAGCATCCTTGATTACCGGAAAACCGACAATAAGGTAGGCAACAAGATACCATACAAACCTGACCGCACCCGAAAACCAAGGCAGTTTTATCCAGTTGTCAAAAGCAATCGCCAGAAGCAGCATAACCAGCGAAATGATGGAAGGAAGGAACATTTTGAAAGGACCTCCTTCTACATTGCTGTGGTCGTGTCCGTCATCATCACTATGGGCATGGTTGTGTCCGTCGTCTTTAGTGTGCGCGTGATTATGGCCGTCATTTTCACTATGGCCCTTCAGCAATTCCTTTGCACCTGCCTTAACATACACTTTCTCTGTCTGAGTACAGCAGATTTGCTTTCCGTCTTTATCATATTTATGTTTGTGTTCCATGTTATTTTAATTTATAAGGTTAAAAAATACGGTATCGTTGTCCATAAGATTGTGATACCTATAAAAGGAAATACATTGGTTCAGTTAGTCCTCTTTTTACTCTTAATCAATCTGTCTACTAATCTTCTGTACCATGGAAACTGATTTATGGTGAAAATAAGCAGTATTATAAGGGTCGCCGCCACAGCAATGACAAACATGTTAAGTGCAATAGCCATTCCCACTGCCGATGTGGTCCACAGACCAGATGCGGTAGTGAGTCCTTTAGGCAGATTTTTATCATCCCTGAAAATTAGTCCTGCACCTATGAATCCAAGTCCTGTCGCAATTGCAGCCAGCATTCTGGCAATTGCCGATTTATCGGCGGTCAAATGCGCCGAAATCGAGACGAAAAGGCACGACGCGACACATATGCAGGCAAAGGTTCTTACTCCCGAATTCTGTTGCTCGCGTTCCCTTTCAAGACCAATAATTCCCCCAAGAATAACAGCAAGCAGTAATTTGGCAGAAAGCAGCAGTTCAAACTCGATATCCATAGCAGGCTAATTTTAGATTAATAATAATTTACATCTCGAAATACTCATTATTCTTAGGTTTTACAGGAATTTCCTGCGCACCTGTCATTTCAAGAAGATTGATCTCAATGGTCTGGGCAAGTGAAGTCATCGGCGTGTCGACTGGTGTATTTTCAAATGGATCCTGCATGATAATTGCAGTTTTCTCAATTGAAATGAACAACAGGGGAATCAGGATTGTGATAAGGACTTCTACTGCCAGTTGGGAATCTTCAAGCCCGAAAGGAAGTATGGCAGCAAAAACATATATCAGGGTATGTACCAGAAGACTGTAAGATTTAGGAAAAACGGTGTTTTTAATTCGCTCACATTTACCCATGCTGTCACATAATCTGGCAAGCGTCTCATTTAACTGCACCTGTTTAAAATCTGAAATGATTCCCTTCTGTTCCAGAAGGGCAATATCATCGGAATGTTTGTCAAGAAGTGCATTTGGAATATTGCCTCCATTTATCTTATGAAAATTAAGATAGGTCAAAACCTTTGGGGAAAAAGGCTTTCTGCGAAGCGCTTCACCAAGGGCATAAACCCAGATAATCTGTCTTTCCGTAAATTGATCTGCAATTTGTTTATTATCTTTTGAAGTGAACTGCGTTACCTGTCTGATCAAAGTGCGGGAATCATTCACTATCGCTCCCCACACCGTTCTTGCTTCCCACCATCTCTCATAGGATTGGGCTGTCCTAAAGGCAAGCAGCAGTGAAACTACAGTTCCCACCAAAGCAGGAATACTAAGGGGGAGGGCTATCTCCTTGAATACAGGCATCATATCCAGAAGGCCTATTGCCACTGCAAATACCACAATGAGAATTATCTGAGACTTAATCTGTTTAAGAAAATATATAACTGATATTTTTTTATCTAACAACATTTAATTTGGTAATAAAAATTCAACAATTTCTCTTTAAATTCTCTACTCCTAATTATTCTTTTATCTAAACTGATTTTAGGCATTTCTCACATATTCCTTTTACTAATATCTGCACCTCATCAATTTGAAAACTTTCTTCCAAGCTTTTGGGCAGAATAATTTCATCTCTGCAGGTTGTCTCATTGCACTTTTTACAGTAAAAGTGAAGGTGTCTGTCATTGTGGTAATCTTCACCGCAAGAGTCCGCGCAAAGTTTGTACTTAACGACATTTTCGTCAAGGATTTTATGAACCAAGCCTTTCTCCTGAAATGTCTGAAGAGTCCTGTAAATTGTTACTTTATCTGCCTTATGAAAAAATTTCTCAATTTCTGCCAGAGATAGCGCAGCCGTAACGGTTTCCAGATATTCATAGATTAGGATACGCATCGTTGTGAGACGTATCTTTTTACTTTCAAAGACGGCTTCTGTTACTTTTTTCATATAAATTTTCACTTTAAAAAGAAAACCGGAAATATTTGCATTCGGCACCTACTCTAGTAAATTTACGAAGCTTATTTTTAACCTCAGCTAATTGGTTTAATTTTTAACAATTAAATACGTACGTATTGCTATTATAAAAAGTACTTTAAATTGATGCAGGCCCTGAATCGAGAACTAGCAATTAAAGAAGTAAGGGGGTAATTCTTTACATTCATAGTTAATCAATGTCAAACAGGAGCCTGCAATAAATTCTTGATATTTCTAGTGTTCGTGCTCTCCCGAATTACTTAGTTTGGCATTGACGAAAAAAGTGCCCTTGGTCACAATTGGCGTTCCTGCAGGTATTTCCTTAACAGGGGTCACCGCAGTGTATCCAACCTCTGAAACACCCTTATTAACCTCGACTTTTTCGAAGTTCATGCTTGTTGCAGCAATTTTCTTTTCCTCTTCCGGGCTATGCTTTTCGCCAGCTTCGGCTCCTTCCCCGCCTTCTGCTTCTTCGTGCTCTTCAGGTTTTTTATCTGTTTTAACAAAGATGTAGAATTTACCGTCTGCCTCTGCAATGGCATCATTTGGAACTGCAGTTGTAAGAGCTGTACCAACACTAACCATTGCTGTAATATTCATTCCATCAATAAGTCCTGTTTTGTTCCCTGTAACAGTACAGTGAACTGCCACAGTCTTGCTTTCATTTTCAAAAGAAGAACCAATATTAAAAACCTTTGCCGTATAAGAAGCAGTAGGATTGTTAGTCAGTGTAAAGTTTACGATCTGCCCTACCTTTATCATAGGCAGATCTTTCTCAAACACCTGAAGGTCTAAGTGGATCAGCTGATTGTCAACAATCTCCACAACAGGAGAAGAAACATCCACGTAGCTTCCAATTTTAGCAAATTCGGCACTTACTGTACCAGTAACCGGACTTGTAACTGTTAATGCCGACCTTAAATTCGACGCAGATACAGTCGCCGGATTGATTCCCATAAGCTGGATCTGTTTCTGCAGTGACGCTTTGCGTGCACGAAGCGCATTTACTTCTGCAGTTGCATTTTGCAGGTTTTTTAGTGCTCCTGCATTTCCTGCCTGAAGATCTCGCTGGCGCTGCAGTTCCTGCTCTGCGTTGATAATTCTGCTGTTGATTGTAATGTATTCTTCCTGCTGCTGGATAAACTGCGGATTCTCAATAGTTGCTATAACCTGCCCTTTGCGTACATGGTCTCCCAGCTGTACCTTTAGGGTTTTAATTACTCCACCATATAATGATGTAGCATTTGCTTTATTATTATTAGGAACTCTCAAAGCCCCGTTGGCTTTTATTGCAGCAGTTAGATTTTTGCTCTCAATAGTTCCCAGTGTTATCCCAACAGCTTTAATCTGATCCTGGGTTAATACGGCAATTACCGCAGCTTCTTCCTCACCATGTCCTTCTTCTTTTGCTCCTTCTGCCTGTTCAGTTTTGGCTCCGTTTTCGCTTGCATTGCTTTTTTGCCCACAGCTTACAAGTGAGAATATCGCCGCAACCGCGATTAATAATTGAATTTTGACTTTCATTTATACTCTATTTTAAAATTACCCTGTGAGATTATGTATCTCCCACAGGTTTTACATTATTTATTTATTATTGAAATAATCAAACTGCACCGCTGAAAGGTTAAATTGATTTAAAACATCAAGATAGTTCTGGCGGATCCCAACAGCCTGGCTTAAAAATTGTCCAAGTTCCGCAAAACTGATTTCACCCGAGCGGTAGCTTAGAGTTGAAGCTTTTATAATATCTTCCGACTGCTTAAGTCCAGAGGTCTCATAAAAATTCAGAAGCGAAAGGTTCTTTTCAATTTCCGCTGCAGAAGAAGCCTTCTGGGTCTGGAGAAGCTGAGTCTGATATACAAGATTTTTCTCCTGCACTTCTTTCTCCGCTTTTGCCGCTTTTACCTTGTTATGCGCTGATACGGCACCGAAAAGAGGAAATGATGCAGTTGCTGAAAAACCTGTATAAGGATCATCCAGCCCATAGAGCCTCTGGCTGAAAACCCTTCCTGAAAGCTCCGGCATATTGCTGTTTTTCATAATCGAAACATTTGAAGATGCTATCTTTACATTCTGTTCCTGCAGTGTTAGCAACGGATGCATACCGTTGCTTTCAGAAAAATTTACCTCTGCTTTACCAAGAGGTGCTTCCAAAGGAAGCAGCCATTCATTCAGGTTCAGAAGCATCATAAGCTGTTGCTGCTGAACGGTCATGTCTTTCTTGTTCTGTTCCGAAAAGGCTTTTAATTCCTGAAGTTTTGCATCTGCCGCAATTTTATCCAGCTGTGCGACATCCCCGGCTTTTAAACGCACTTCTGCAGTCTTTGAAAGGAGCGTGTAAATACTGTCCAGACGCTGATATAAAAGCTGTTTATCCTGAAGGTACCAAAGTTTATAATATGCCGTACGTACATCTCTTTTGATCGTTGCGTTAAGTAGAGCTGTATTAAGCTGGGTGTACTTCAACTGATCCTTGAAATAGCTTTTTCTAGCGGCATAAAGACCCGGCCATGCAAAACTTTGAGAAATTCCTATTTTTAAAATCCCTGTCTTATCTGAAGGTCTTAAATCTTCATTCTCTGCAAAGATACCTGTTTTAGGCATGTCAACGGCAGTTTTTACATTCAGTCCAGCTGCTTGGATTTCAGTTTTATTAATATCCAGCTGCTGATTGCTTTGTAAGGCGGTTTCAACAGCTTTGTCAATTGGAATCCTCTGCTGCGCATTTGCAGATCCTAGACCTGCAAGCAGCAGTATAAGTACGGCTGTTGCATTTCTCATTTTAAATCGTTCTTTAAAATCAAATTTAGTGTTAAAGATTATATAGAGTAATGGGAGCACAAACAATGTAAGGAATGTCGCTGTAACAAGACCTCCGATTACAACTGTTGCAAGCGGTTTCTGAACCTCCGCACCTGCGCTGCTGCTCATCGCCATCGGCAGGAATCCCAGTGATGCCACCATTGCCGTCATAAGAACGGGGCGAAGCCTTGTGATTGTCCCCTCTTTGACTCTCTCAAAAATGTTATCCATATCTTCCTTTTCAAGCTGGTTGAAAGTTCCGATAAGCACGATACCATTCAGCACCGCTACTCCAAATAATGCAATGAATCCAATTCCGGCACTGATGCTGAAAGGCATCCCTCTAAGCATAAGGGCAAAAATTCCCCCAATGGCGCTCATTGGTATAGCGGTAAAGATAAGCATAGCCTGTTTGAAAGAACGGAATGTGAAATAAAGCAGCCCGAAGATCAAAAGAAGCGAAACCGGCACTGCAATCATAAGTCTTGCACTTGCCGCCTGCAGGTTTTCGAACTGTCCACCATAAGTGAAATAATATCCTGGAGGAAGCTTCACTTTTTCAGCCAGCTTTTTCTGGATGTCCTGCACCACACTCTGTACATCACGGCCAGCCACATTAAATCCAATTACAATTCTTCTTTTGCCCGCTTCCCTGCTGATCTGTGCCGGACCTAATTTATAGTCGATTTTAGCTACCTGAGATAAAGGCACCTGTATTCCTGTATTGGTAGGGATCATCAGGTTGCTCACATCGTCTATGCTGGTTCTGTGGACGCTGTCAAGACGCACAACAAGGTCAAAACGTCGTTCGTTTTCATATACCTGTCCTGTGCTTTTTCCCGCAAATGCAGTGCTGACAACGCCATTCACATCTTCGATCGTAAGTCCGTAGTTGGCAATTCTGGTCCTGTCATATTCAATATTGATCTGTGGAAGGCCGCTCACTCTTTCAATCTGCGGCGAAGTAGCCCCCGGAATGCTCTGGATCACTGCACCCACTTCTTTGGCGTACTGTGAAAGAGTATCCAGGTTCTCGCCAAATATCTTAACGGCAACGTCCTGTCTGATACCGGTCATAAGCTCATTGAAACGCATCTGGATCGGCTGGTTCTTTTCAAAAAAAACGCCGGGTATCACTTCGAGCTCCTCACTGATAGCTTCAGCAAGTTCATCATAGGTTCTTCCTGATTTCCATTCTTTCTGCGGTTTCAGCACCACCATCAAATCACTGGCCTCAGGAGGCATCGGATCAGTTGGAACTTCTGCCGCACCTGTTTTACCAACGACCATCTTGACCTCATCAAACTTTTTGATTATTCTGGATGCCTGCATCGAAGTCTCAATGCTCTGGTTCAGCGAACTTCCCTGCGGAAGGATGCAGTGGAACGCAAAATCCCCTTCCTGCAGCTGCGGAATAAATTCCCCTCCCATTCTTGTGAAGAAAAAGACAGCCGCAAAGAAAATTAAAACGGTAGCACCCACCACAGCATATTTAAAGTCAATCACCTTCTGGAGAAGAGGCTGATATACGCTCTGGATTCTATTCATCATCTTATCGCTGAATGTTTCTTTGTGCTGCGGCTTTTTAGATAAAAACA
The DNA here is from genome assembly GCF_014207905.1 of Flavobacterium notoginsengisoli. Taxonomy (GTDB): domain Bacteria; phylum Bacteroidota; class Bacteroidia; order Flavobacteriales; family Flavobacteriaceae; genus Flavobacterium; species Flavobacterium notoginsengisoli_A. The sequence goes on from NZ_JACHLB010000004.1 coordinate 48,084, forward strand.
AAGCACACATCATCGGGATATAGGTAAGAGATAATATTAATGCTCCAAATATTGCAAACCCCACTGTCTGCGCCATCGGGCGAAACATTTTTCCTTCAACGCCGACAAGGGTCAGGATCGGGATATATACAATTAAAATGATAATTTCTCCAAAGGCAGCACTGGTACGGATCTTAGAAGCAGACTCGAAAACTTCATCATCCATTTCATCCTGGGTAAGATTTTTGAGCGACTTGCGCATAGCCAGATGATGAAGCGTAGCCTCAACCACAATTACCGCTCCATCAACAATTAAACCGAAATCAATGGCTCCAAGTGACATTAGATTGGCACTTACCCCAAAAACGTTCATAAGTCCAAGGGCAAAAAGCATAGCCAAAGGAATAGCAGAGGCAACTATAAGTCCTGCACGGAAATTCCCTAAGAATAATACCAGTACAAATATTACGATCAATGCACCTTCAACAAGGTTCTTTTCAACGGTGCTGATAGCACGGCCCACAAGGTCTGTACGGTCAAGGTATGGCTCAATAACAATATCGTCAGGCAGCGATTTCTGGATAGTTGGCAGTTTTTCCTTAATGCGTTTGACAACCTCGTTGCTGTTCTCTCCTTTAAGCATCATCACGACACCGCCCACTGCATCAACTTCTCCATTGAATGTCAAGGCACCGTATCTCACTGCATTGCCAAATCTCACTTCGGCTACATCGCTTACATAAACAGGAGCTGCGCCAGTATTTTTAACCACGATCTTTTTGACATCGTCAAGAGAAGTTACCAGACCAATGCCCCTTATAAAATATGCATTTGGCTTTTTATCGATATATGCGCCGCCGGTATTTTGGTTGTTTTTCTCCAGCGCCGTAAAAATATCCGGTATGCTTACTCCCATTGCGCGGAGCCTATCGGGATTTACCGCGACCTCATACTGCTTCAGCTCCCCTCCAAAGCTGTTTACCTCCGCAATTCCAGGGGTTCCGTATAATTGTCTAGCCACAATCCAATCTTGCATGGTACGCAGATCTTTGGCATTATATTTATTTTTGCTTCCTTTTTTAGGATGGATGATATATTGGTAAACCTCCCCTAGACCCGTGCTCACAGGAGCCATTTCCGGTGTTCCGATTCCCTGCGGTATTCTGTCTACCGCTTCTTTCAGCCTCTCGCTTATAAGCTGTCTGGCAAAGTAAATATCGGTCTCATCGTCAAAAACCACAGTAATAACCGAAAGCCCAAAGCGGGAAATACTTCTGATTTCCTCGATTTTCGGAACAGTGGCAATGCTCTGTTCAATTGGAAAGGTAACCAACTGCTCCACTTCCTGACCGGCAAGAGTTGGACATGCTGTTATAATCTGAACCTGATTGTTGGTGATGTCAGGTACGGCATCTATGGGCAGTTTAGTTGCGCTCCAGGCGCCCCATATTATTAGGACCAAAGTCATTAAACCAATAATGATTTTGTTTTTAATACTGAATTTAATTATACTATCTAACACAATGTAATTAATTTTAACGTTTAGAAAATAATGTGATCGCCAGCAAATACTGGAGAAAAATTAGAATGTGCAAGATCAATCACTGAAAACATTCAGGAATCGAAAACGTAGCGTCTCGCAAGCCATTATTGAATACCAATAATTACTATGCATCAATTGCACAATTCAAAAAACTTAAACGAAAAATTTGGGAGGCTGCCATATGCTTCCAAAATAGCTGGAAATTACCTGACAGTCTTTTATAACCGCATGTTTAACATTGATTATATTTTGGGGAAAATTAAATTCCGGCATCTTAAAATTAAATTTTACAGCCGAAACACTGCAGCATGAACATTGACAGAAAGGTGTACAATGGTCATCGTGATCCTGATTGTGATTATGAGCCAGTTCTTTCTTCTGAGACTTCGCTTCAAGACATGTATTATAGACGTCACTGCATGGAACTGCAAGCAGTCCAAGAATGTATACTAATAATATTGTTGTTTTCCATCTCATATTAAGACAAATTTACAAAATAGTTTCTGCAATTGGATTGCAAATTTACTTTAATCAACCTAAACACCTAAAAAACAATATTTTACATTTATATAAATTTATAAATTATTTTTAAACGGTTAAAACTAAACCCTGATTTGATTGATCACTGGTATTTTAAACTTAATCATTTATTAAAAAATATTGTTTTAAATAATTGTATGTTTTTATATATCGTCTGCTAATGCAAAGGAAACTTACAATTTTGTATTAATTCTGAATTTCTATTGGTAAACCTAATTTACTCAAATTAATTATTATTTACGCAGTAGCATCTGCCATAGAGTATCGAAATATTAAAAAAAATATTCAAATATAAATCATAATTGTTTTAAAAATATTTTTAGCTTTGTCTAAAAAATAAATAATGGCAAATATAAATATATTTTTAAAGACATCTTTCATACTAGTAGTCTTAAACATAGGGCTTGTTTCCTGTGAAACCAGCTTTGTAGATTTACCGCAAGATGATAAACTTTTAGACGGCTCAATCGAAGGGTTATCGGCTTCTGAATCAACTCAATTTTTAAAAGGCGACCAGGCAGTTAATGAAGTTTTTAACAGGGCATCCGGCCTTGGTCCAACCTTTGTAAGTACCAGTTGTATCAGCTGCCATGCAGGAGACGGAAAAGGGCATCCTTTTACCAGCTTAGTTCGCTTTGGACAAATTGACGAAACAGGCAATCATTTCATTAAACTAGGAGGACCGCAGCTTCAAAACCGTGCACTACCTGGTTTTATTCCAGAAGAAATCCCTTCAGGCACATCATTCTCCACCTTTATGCCTCCATCTATCACAGGATTAGGATTATTACAGTATGTCTCAGATGCCGATCTAATTGCAATGACTGACCCTGAAGATGTTGATGATGACGGAATTTCAGGGAATGTAAACTGGATTAACATACCTGATTATGCTATTGTAAGTTCTAATGCCATATCAAAAAATGGCAAATATATTGGAAGATATGGCAAGAAAGCTTCAGCATTCGATCTACTTCATCAAACAGTTAATGCATACAACCAAGATATGGGCATTACTTCTATATTTAATCCTATTGACCACTACTCTGCTTTAGAAATTGACCCTGAAATCGCTACTTCAAAAGTAAATGATGTTGTGTTTTATCTGAAAACATTAAAGGCTCCCATCCAAAGAAGCCAAAACGATCCTGCCGTTATCCGAGGCAAAGTTATTTTTAATCAAATAAGTTGTACAGGCTGCCACAGATCAGAATTAAAAACAAGTTATTCTCCAATTAACTCGCTTTCAAATAAAACTTTTGCACCTTATACTGATCTGCTCCTACACGATATGGGTCCAGGATTGGATGATGGCTATACAGAAGGCAGCGCAAAAACTTCTGAGTGGAGAACCCCTCCCCTCTGGGGCATTGGCCTTTCCGAGAACTCGCAGGGAGGTAATTTGTTTTTAATGCATGATGGCCGTGCAAAAAGCATAGAGCAGGCGATACTAATGCATGGCGGCGAGGGACAGAAAAGTAAATATGCATTTGAAAAGCTTTCTAAAGAAGATAAACAGGCTTTGCTGAAATTTATAAAATCATTATAGTATGGACAGAAAACAATTTCTAAAAGCATGCGGTTTCGGCTGTCTTGCTGCAATATCAGGAACGACAATACTGCAAGGCTGCTCTTCTTCCCAAATTTCAAGAGAAATAAAGGAATCTGATCTCTTAGTCCCAATTTCTGATTTTATAATTCAAAAAGGGACAAAATCTGCATTTAAAAAGTATATAGTAATTCAAAATGACATATTAAAAGCCCCAATATGTGTATTTAGATTTAGTGAGAGTGATTATTGTGCCATGTTTATGTTATGTACGCATCAGGGTGCTGAATTACAAGTTTTTGGAGATAAACTTCAATGCCCGGCTCATGGAAGCGAATTCAGCAATCGCGGGAACATCGAGACCGGTCCCGCAGATACAGACTTAAGAAAATTCCCGGTCACAATAGAAAACAATATTTTAAAAATATCTTTAAAATGAGATTGAAAATAAAAGTAATACCCGCATTGTTAATTTTACTCTTTTCTACATATTGCTATTCACAGATCGATCCTAGTTTATTAAAAAGAGTACCTAAAGATACTGTAAAAAATATCTTAAACATGGATGCTCTTTACAACAGACCGGCTTTGAAGATAAATAAGACTCCCATATCAATAGGAGGTTATCTTGAAATGAACTGGCAAAAAATGACAACTGACGGAATTTCCGAAGGCAATCAATTTCAAGCTAGAAGACTATCTATTTTTATATCATCTTCCATTAGCAGAAAAATTAAATTTTTGAGCGAGATTGAGTTTGAAGACGGTGGCAAAGAAATCTCTATTGAATTCGCTTCCGTCGATGTAGAGTTTGACCCGTTGATAAATCTTCGCGCAGGTATCATTTTAAATCCTATTGGGTCTTTCAATCAAAATCATGATGGCCCAAAATGGGATTTTACAGATAGACCTATTTCTTCCACTCAAATGTTGCCAGCAACTTTCAGTAACGCCGGGGTTGGCATTTTTGGAAAAAAATACTCTGAGAAATGGATGTTTGGTTATGAGGCCTATCTCTCCGGAAATTTTGATAACTCAATAATTGAAAATACAGAAAACAAAACTTTCTTACCCGCGGCAAAAGAAAACCCTGAAAGATTTGAAGAAATTAATAGTGGAGAACCCTTGTTTACGGGAAAAATTGCTCTGCGGAATACTAAAGTCGGAGAACTTGGAATTTCTTATATGGGCGGTATCTATAATAAATTTGAGGATGATGGCATTACAATAGATAAGAAGAGACGTGTATCTGTTTTTGCTTTAGATTTTAATACAACGCTTCCAAGAATAAAAACTTTTATCACTTCTGAATTTGCATGGGTTTATGTTGATGTACCTGATACTTATTCGCAACAATTTGGCAAAAAACAGAAAGGGGGATTTATAGATATTGTGCAACCTATATTGACAAAAACAATTTTAGGCTGGCAGAAAGCTGCGATAAATGTTGCATGTAGATTGGAATATGTAGATTGGAATGTTGGAAGCTTTAAAGAAACCGGTGGTAATATTGGGGAAGATTTATGGAGCATAATGCCTGCTGTTAGTTTTAGGCCGACCTCCCAAACAGTGATCCGCCTTAATTATCGATATTTGAAACAACGGGATATTTTTTCCAACCCACCTACTATTACTGACGGGTTTAACTTAGGAATTTCAACTTACTTTTAAATATTTTGACAGCTATAATAACCCTGCATATACCAGTATTACAAAATAAAACTTGTACCCCTATAAGGCTTATTAATAAATAAAGGATAAATTTGCGATGTGAAAACTTTCGTAACTATACTTTCATTCATCGTACTGTTTCTTTCTACAGTTCCATGCTCCGCATTTGCTAAACACTCAGAATGCGGTGTAGAGAAAAATTGTGAAAATGATTCACATGACTGCGGTAATGAATGTAACGGAAAATGTTCTCCATTCTACTCCTGTGGAATCTGTATAGGCTTTACGATAAACTTTGATTCAATAATTCTAAATGAAAAATTAGAATTTAACCTTGATGAAGTCTCACAAACACCATCATACAACAAATTTGTCAACTCTTCATTCATCTGCAAAATCTGGCAGCCTCCTAAAATTTCTTAATATAAAAAGTTTATCCCTGCATTCATCTCATTATGCGGGTCTATTATTTATTATTAATATTAAGAAATCATAAATGTTTAAATATATTTTATTGATTGTGACAATGGCATTTATTGGCACTGCACAAGCACAGAATACTATCAAATTTCGTCTCAAGAATGCTGAAACTAACGAACCTGTAAAAGGAGTTTCTGCAAAAATTGAAGAAACAAATTCGGTTTTCAAATCAGATAATGATGGAAATATCAGTGTAGAAAATCTAAAAGATGGAAATTATACCTTATCAATTTCTGATGAAGGCTACACTCCAAATAAAACAGTTTTTAAAGTGCCTTCCAGCTTAAATTTTATAGAAATTGCATTGCAGAGCGAAGATCACGAAGCTGAAGAAATGGAAGAAATAATTGTTACTTCCACCAGAGGCACCAGAACGATCAGCAATATTCCAACCAGGGTAGAATTTATTGCCGGAGAAGAACTTGAAGAAAAAGCTAATATGAAACCGGGTGACATTCGCATGATGCTTAACGAAAGTACAGGAATCCAGACCCAGCAGACTTCTGCAACTTCAGGAAATTCTTCTATTAGGATTCAAGGGTTGGACGGAAGATATACCCAGATTCTAAAAGACGGTTTTCCTTTATATTCTGGCGCGTCAAGCGGGCTTGGATTACTGCAGACCCCTCCATTAGATTTAAAGCAGGTTGAAATAATCAAAGGTTCTGCCTCTACCCTTTACGGCGGAGGAGCAATAGCCGGATTAGTAAATCTTGTTTCTAAAATCCCAACCAAAGAAAAGGAGTTGCGATTTTTAATTAATGGAACTTCGGCTCTTGGATTGGATATAAATGGATTTTATTCCCAACAGTTTAACAAAATTGGTGTAACTGTTTTTGCTTCTCACGATCGTAACGCTCCTTATGATCCAGCAGATATAAAGCTTACAGCTATACCAAAATTTGAGCGTTTTAATTTTAATCCTAAACTTTTTGTCAATTTTAATGAAAACACCAAACTTAATTTTGGCGTCAATACCGTTTTTGAAAACCGCTTAGGTGGAAATATTGATTATATCAAAGATCAAAGTAAATATCCTGATAGTTATTTCGAAAAAAATAAAACTCAGAGAATAAATACTCAATTCGCTCTCACGCATAAATTTAATGAGCAGGAATCGATAACGGTTAAAAACAGTTTTAATAATTTCAGTCGTGTTATCACAATTCCTGATTATATTTTTGACGGTTTGCAGAACAGTACTTTTTCTGAAATAAGCTATTCTAAAAACGGCGAAATTGCAGAATGGGTTGCCGGTGCAAACTTATATACCGACAATTTTACTGAAAACAGCCATACATCTTTCCCATTAAGAAACTATAATCAGATTACTTATGGAGCTTTTCTTCAAAACACAGTTAAAGCCAAAGAATGGCTACAGATAGAAACTGGTCTGAGAGGCGATTATGTTGTTGACTATGGTTTTTCTCTGCTACCAAGAGTTTCCGCTCTATTTAAAATTAATCCTAAACTAACATCCCGAATCGGTGGAGGTCTTGGCTATAAAACGCCGACTATTTTTACTGAAGAAAGCGAGCGTATCCAGTATCGAAATGTACTGCCAATTAGCAGCGATTTCAATAAACTTGAAAAAAGTTACGGTTTTAACTTTGATTTAAATTATAAAACTAAAATTACAGAAGATCTTTCTTTATCGTGGAATCAGTTATTTTTCTATACCAATATTGATAATCCGCTGATATTAAATTCCCTTCCAGATAATATTTATCAGTTTGTAAACGTCAACGGATATTTGGACACAAAAGGAACTGAAACAAATGTGAAATTAGGATACAAAGATTTTAAGTTATTTCTGGGTTATACCTATACGGATGCTTCCATAGATACTAACGGAATAAAATCTGAAAATCCTTTAACGGCAAAACACCGATTAAACAATGTTTTGATGTATGAAGTTGAAGAAAAATGGAAAGCAGGTTTAGAAGCATATTATTACAGTCCGCAAAAATTAAGTGATGGTACAACTGGAAAAGACTACTGGATTTTTGGTTTTATGGTAGAGAGGCTTTGGGAGAACTTTTCGGTTTACGCTAATTTTGAAAATTTTACAGATACCAGACAGACAAAATTTGGAAGCATATACACAGGAACTATTTCAAATCCCGTTTTCAAAGATATATATGCTCCATTAGATGGATTTGTTGTAAATGCGGGTTTTAAGATTAAAATACAGTGATATGAAAAAAAGTATTTATAATATAAAAAAGATGGATTGTCCTAGTGAGGAACAATTAATAAGAATGAAACTCACAGGTTTAGAACAAATTAAACAGCTTGATTTTGACATTGCAGGCAGAAAACTAAACGTCTATCATACGGACGACAACACTCTTATTACAAATGCAATTAATACTCTTAATCTGGATAGCACTCTGATGGCAACAGAACATACATCTGATTATGTAGAGCAAAATAATGACTCTCAGCAAAGTAAGTTATTATGGCAGGTTCTCATTGTAAACTTTTCATTCTTTATAATTGAAGTTATTACAGGTTTTATATCCAATTCGATGGGATTGGTTGCAGACAGTTTGGATATGTTCGCCGATAGTATTGTATATGGCTTAGCTCTGTTCGCTGTCGGTAGTACAACAACAAGAAAAGGAAGTGTAGCAAAGATAAGTGGTTATTTTCAGATTGGTCTTGCAATTTTAGGACTTATTGAAGTTATAAGAAGATTTGTAGAGTTTGACCATATTCCTGCATACGGAACTATGATAGTAGTTTCATTATTTGCCCTTGTAGGCAATTCGTTATGCCTTTACCTGCTTCAAAAATCTAAAAGCAAAGAGGCACATATGGAAGCAAGTATGATTTTTACCTCAAATGATGTTGTAATTAATATGGGAGTCATAATTGCTGGCATATTAGTATACTTTACTAATTCAATGGTACCCGATCTTATTATTGGAGTTTGTGTATTTTTCATAGTCGCAAGAGGAGCATTAAAAATTTTACAGTTATGATAATGGTAATTTAAAAAAAATAGCAAGCCTTTCAAAATTGTTCTTTTGATATCGTTGCCCAATAAAGCAATCCGAAAATAATAAAAGAAAAAGAGGCTCTGCCTCACATGTTGTGAGACAGTCTTTAATCTTTAGATTTAAAATAACAGGTGATTCAAAATTTGTTTCTTACTATAAATCACGGGAATGAATTAACATTTTTTAACATTTAACCCTTACGATACATACAATCCGCCTCAAAAGTAATATTTCATATAATTATCTTACAAATTCACTTTAAAATAAGCTAATTTCTTTAAATCGTTCATAAAATGATTTGTAAATTGTGAACTAAACGTCACTTAAGGAGACAACTAGACAATAGTTGTCTCTTTTTTTATACCCTAATATGTAGATATTTCAAGCCTTCACAGCCTAATATTTGAGGTTCGATTTTTTCACAAGAAATTCTTAGTCTGTTTAAAATAAACAGTCTTAAAGTGGCGCTATTAGAGATTTAATCGAAGTTCAACGATGATTCGAAATCCCGTTAAGGATATTGTTTTTTTTTCTCTTTTGGTTTATCTTACTTTTTTGATATTAAATATTGTTGTCCAACTGAGGATCAAATTGATTTATTTCTTAACTATCATTTTGTTCTTATACAATCCCATTTTATTCTAAAAACTTATGTAAAACTATGGGGTCTACATTTAATACTTTTCTATTCTTTTAAATTTTATTTATTAGAATTTTCAAACCGATTTCCTTATTTTTATTACTCAAATAGCTTAGAAATGACTGACAATTTCATAACATATCGAAAAATTGAAGCAGACCAATCGATTGCAGATTTTGTTGAATGCTTTTGGATGGCTGAAAATTCAAGCGGAATTGAAAAAGAAGTTATTGTTATGCCAGATGCTAGTTTTGACCTGGTTCTCTCACAAGATCAGGATGAACCGTTTCAAATTTGCTTACTTGGACTTGGAACATCTTATGATAAAAGAAAAATGGATGGAAATACCAAAATGTACTTTATCAGTTTCAAACTTATTTCGGCTGAATACTTATTTAATAGATCCATCGCAGATCTTATAAATGAATTTGAATTAATGCCCAATAATTTCTGGGGTTTTGAAAAAAATGACTTAACAGATTTTGATACTTTCTGTCTTAAAGCAACTAATATTTTAAAACAATTAATTCCAAAAGACATCGATAACAGAAAGAAAAAACTTTTTGAATTAATTTATGCATCAAATGGTGAAATGTCAGTTGCCGAATTAGCTGAAAAATCTTTTCTGACCAGCAGGCAAATCAATCGTTATTTTAGCAAATATTTTGGAATCTCATTAAAAGCTTATTGTGGATATCTTAGATTCAAGGAATCTTTCGAGCAGATAAAAAATGGAGAGCTTTTTCCTAAACTGGATTTTTCTGATCAGGCACATTTTAGTAGAGAAGTAAAAAAATTATCGGGAGTCAATCCGCGAGAATTGTATAAAAATCAGAATGACCGATTTATTCAAGTTTCTGCTATCCCTGATAAATAATTTTGTGCTGTAAATATTAAAATACAGCATTATGTTATTGAAAGATAAAAAAGTAGCCATCATAGGCGCCGGGCCAGTAGGATTAACAACAGCAAAAATTCTTCAGCAGAAAGGAGTTGATGTAACAATATACGAAAGAGATCTGAATGCCCAATCAAGAGTATCGGGCGGAACGCTTGACATTCATATAACTACTGGACAGATTGCTTTAGAAAAAGCGGGCATGCTTGAAATTTTCTATCAGAGTTCAAGACCTACAGGGGAACGTCAATTAGACATACAGGGAAATATATTGGAAGAAAACTTTCCAACCGAAGAAAACCAGCATGAAAAACCTGAAATTGACAGAAACGATTTTAGACGAATTTTTCTTGAAAATCTGCATCCAGATACAGTAGTTTGGGACTCACAATTGATAGACATTATTAAGAAAAAAGATCAATATCATTTAAATTTTAAAAACGGAACAAAAGCAACTGCCGATTTTGTAATTGTTGCCAATGGAGGCAGCAGTAATGCCAGAAAATTTGTTACCCGTATCGAACCTAAATACACAGGGACATTTATTATACAGGGAGAGGTTTTAGACCCTGTTAAAAGCTGTCCAAATTTTAAAAAACTCTGCGGTAATGAAAATACTGGGACGGGCGCTGAAGGCAAGTTTTTTTATGCTCAAACAAAATCTAAAGGTGCTCTAAATTATTTTATCTCTTTTCGTGCAGATGAAAATTGGGCTGAACAAAACAATATAATTTTTTCCCAGCCAGAGTCTGTAAAAGAATATTTAAACAAAATTACCAAAAACTGGCATCCAACCTTTAAGGAATTATTTGACGCTACAGATAACTTCGCAGGTCTTCCTATGCGAAGAATGCATCTAGACCGTCCTTGGAAAAGCCAAAGCGACATTACATTAATTGGTGATGCTGCACACGTGATGCCTCCATTTGCAGGCATTGGCGTAAATATAGGTTTATTAGATGCTCTGCATTTAAGCACGAATCTTACTGAATGCAATTTTCCAGACACATTATCGGCTGTTAGAGATTATGAGCAAAAAATGTATGTTTACGCTCATGAAGCCCAGCAGCAAACCGCAATGGCTGAAGAAATGATTCATTCTGATGACGAAGAAAATGAAGATGAAAGGAAACGGGCCAAAGAAGAATGGGATAATAAACTGAGAGGCAGGTAATCAACATATAACCCCTACAGGACATACAAACCGCTTTCTAACAAAAATTTAAAATAATTATCATACAAATTCAAGGAAAAATAGGCCAATTTCTTTAAATCATTCATAAAATGGTTTGTAAATTGTTCATTAACCATCACAAAAGCCAAAAGGCGTTAATTGAAAACAATTGACGCCTTTTTTTTTATTTATACTACTGCCGGCTCTTACTATATACCTAAAAAAGTTCACAATTATTTACTCAGCAGCCGCCTTTGCGCGGTACACGTTTATAAATTACTTTATTATCTCGTTCTACATAATCGCCAGATATAATTGGATATAAATACTTGGGCGCGTGCGATACACTTTGGCTTTTTATAATTATTGTATCGTTAACTTTCAAACTTTTTAACTGCTGAAATTCATTACTGCCAGACCTTTCCAATCCAAAACTAAGTATATAATCATGATGATCAATCTTTACCATAATTCCAAAACCTAATCTTGCTCCAGACGGAAGAGAAAGAGAGGTTACAACTCCCATCATATTGGCATTTTCATTAATAGGCTTTCTTATTATAGCTTCACTAGCGTAAACTCTATAACCTGCAGGAGAGGCTTCCCATTTTTTAAACATTATGCCATCGGGAGTAGCCTCCCATTTTTTCTTTTCAGCATTAGAAAGATTTTTAACTGCTGGCTTTTTAGAAATTTCATTTTTAATTTCACGATTAGCAAATACAAATCCGCTTGCCACAATCAAGGATAAGATTAGGACATAAATGATTTTTTTCATGATTTTTACAGTTTTAATTAATAACATTGTTTACTTTCTTTTTAAAGTTTATGCAGCAAAATTACTTTGATATATTTCGGACTAAGAGATAAAAATTGTAAATAAAAATGTAAACTTTGTAAATAAATTATTGACAACATGTATCTTAGTCGAAATCTTATCTCTGGAAAAAGTAAATATCTATTTGTATTGATATTCATCTTGTTTTCTGCTATAATCTACGCAGCCTTCCAGACGGAAGATAATGACGGCTTTGAGTTTGCCAGAAGAGAAATTTTACTTCGAAAAATTGGACATGAATTGCTTTTACAATCAGGTGACAGTACATCAAGAGTATTGCCTGTAAAAAAAATTTCAGAAAATGAATATCAGATTAGGTTTGAGAATGATTTTAGTTTTCAGCCAGATTCATTGGTAAACATTACAAGTCGTTTATTAATCAAAGACCCGTTCGCAAGTTCTTTTATCATTAACGTTTTGAATTGTAACAACTCTAGTGTTGCTTATGGATATATATTATCCAAAAATGAAAAAGATGATATCGTAACCTGCATAGGAAGAAGACAACCCAAAGCCTGTTATAAGATTAACATTAAATTTAAATCAACAGAAATAATTACGACAAATAGCAAGTACCTTCTGGGAAGTCTTTCAATTCTAGCATTCGTTTGTTTTATTCTTCTAAAATCTGTTAAGTCACGAAAAAAAACACTTGATAATCAAAATACTGGCATTTACACTTTAGGATCAGTGTTATTCGATGCAAATAGCCGAAAGCTCACTATTAACGGAAATACAATAGACCTAACTGCTACAGAAACACGTTTACTGCTTATCTTCGCTTCTTCTCCAAACAAAATAGTAGAAAGAAACCGCTTGCAAAAAGAAATCTGGGAAGATGAAGGTGTAATTGTGGGCCGTAGTTTAGATATGTTTATATCAAAGCTTAGGAAAAAACTTGAATCTGATCCAAATATCAATATTGTTGTTGTACGCAGCAAAGGTTATAAACTTGAAATTAACTAGTAGAAAATGTTTTACTAACAAAAGATCTTTCAATACTTTTATTTTTGAAAACTAAATCTATTGAATAAATCGGTTAAGTTTTTTTCATTGCATTTTCCATCAGTTCCCAATAATAGCTGTCTTTATATACCGCTTTAACATTCATCTTCCCTACAAAGAAAGAATAAAAAGTTTCGAGCATAATTATGATCTATTATTAATATTTGCTAAAAATTTGTAAAACGTTTGTTATTCACGAAAATAAGTACTGTCCCAACAATGTAAAACAATAAAGTAATGATTAGTGCATTTAAAATCACCGTGGAATAGCCGTAATGGCTGACTGCCAGAAAAGGATATGGATACCAGTCTGTAATTGCACCGCGAATTAAAGAATAAACCAAATATATAATTGGGAATAAAAGCCAGGATACTCCGTTCTTCCAATTTAATTTCTCCTTTGTATCAAAAAGAAGCCAATACAAGAGATATAAAATAGGTGTAGTTACATGTAACATGTTATCCAGAAATAATTGCCATCCAAGAGGTTTTATCAGCTCACGTAAAATGAGGTTGTAGATAAGTCCTACTATTAAAATATATAAAGCAAGAGCAGTTTGAACAGACCGATTAGAAAAATATACTCCAAGTTTAGTTCTAGGTAAGAATATAGAAAAAGATAAACTTATAGTTACTAACAAATTGCTCAGGATAGTAAAATAACTGATAGTATCAATAAATTTATTTGCTGAAATATAAAATTGAAAAACTATACAAAGCCACGTAAATATGGCTATTGTGACTCCTAATATTTTGTTGTAATTAACATTTTTCATAAAGAATTATTTTAAAATGTGATTATTTAAGGCTCTGTCCGATCTAATCTGTTTTATGTGCAAATTTGTCTGATTATAGCCATCACTAAAAAAAGAGATAACTAAAAATAGTTATCTCTTTTTTTATATACAAATATTATAGATTTTCAAGCCTTTACAGCCTAACTTTTATTACTGCTTTATTTTTTCATCATATTTAAAAAAATAATCCATCGTAGAATTATCCGTAAAGATTTTTTATCTCCGACATCACAAAGGTACTCTGGGTACTCCCTATACTTTCAACTGAGCCTAATTTATTAAATACAAAATCCTGATAATGTTTCATATCTTTAGCAGAGACTTTCATTAAAAAATCGTAATCTCCTGAGATATTATAACATTCCACAACTTCTTCTATTTTCATAATATCACTAACAAACTGATTCCCAATATTACGATCATGCTGTTTCAATTTGATATTACAGAAAACTATGAATCCCCTATTTAATTTTTCTGCATCAAGAAGTGCTATATATTTCTTGATATATCCATTATTTTCTAATCTTTTAATTCGCTCAAAAACAGGTGACGGAGAAAGATTTACCATTTTGGCAAGCTCTTTTACGGTATATTTGGAATTATCGTGAAGTATATTTAATAACTGAAGATCAATATCGTCTATCTGCTCCATAGAATATTTTACTTTAAATTAGGTTTAATTTATTTCTAAATTAGAATAAAATTCTTTAAATACAACTAAAAACAACATAAAAATCTTATTCTAAACAAATTAAAAATATATTAACCTGCATTTACTTTCGTAGAACAAAAATTACACTTCCTTTCGTCTAGCCATGCCCTGAGCAATGATACTGGCGGCAATCAATTGCAAGGCATGATAAAGCATGAGTGGCAGCAATACAATGCCAGTTATGGTACTGTGTTGAAAAAGTACTTTTGACATAACGGTGCCATGTACCAATGACTTTTTAGACCCGCAGAATAAAACCGTAATGCGGTCTTCATCTGAAAAGCCAAACAAACGGCTGAGTAGCCCGACACAAAAGAATACGGCAAAAAACAACGCAATCATCCCAGCAGCGAGTCCAATAAGTTCAAGAGCAGTAAAGCCTTCGAAAAGATGTTCAGAAAATGACTTGCAAAACGACGTATAAATAATCGTTAGAATGATAGCCTGATCGAAATATTTGAGCTGTTTCTTGTATTTTTCGGCAATGGCGCCAAAACGGGAGTTAAGGCTGATACCGATGATGACAGGCAATAAAACTTGAAGAATCAACTTTACAACGATAGTACTGACATCAAAATCTCCTGTTGCAGAAGCTATAAACAATCCAACCCAGAGCGGCGTAACCACCACTCCAATCAAACTGGAAATGCTCGCATTGAAAATGGCTGCGGGAATGTTTCCCTTGGCAATGGAAACCATGACCACCGAAGAGGAAACAGTAGAAGGTAAAGCCGCCAAAAAAAATACACCCAGCCAAAGTAGCTCGAAGCCGTTATTGACAAACAACGGGCGAATTGCCAAAACAATGAGCGGAAAAAACAAAAAGGTAGTCAACTGCACGATAATGTGCATTTTCCAGTTGGCAAGCCCAGATTTTAGTTTCTCAACACTCAGTCGCAAGCCATAGAAGAAAAAAATCAACGAAATACCTGCATTGGCAATCTCTTCCAAGGAAACGGGTTCTTTGACCATGCCTGGCTTTGGCAAAAAATAAGCCATCAGAATCATAGTGGCTATCATTAACAGGAAGCCATCTAAACCTGCTTTTTTTAATAATTCTAATAATTTCTTCAATTTGTTTTAATATTATTCCTCAGTTGAAGCAAGGATTCTTTTATTAATATATTGAGATTAAATTCCAAGTTCTCTACGAATAATTTCTGCTCCTGCGCTTAAAGCATTTAACTTACCGCTGGCTACTTCTCGGGACAAAGGAGCCATACCGCAGTTTGTACTGGGCAAAAGATTTTCTGCATCTACAAACTCAAGAGCTTTACGCAGCGTATCAGCTACTTCTTCAGGTGTTTCGATTGTATTGGTTGCCACATCAATAGCTCCAACCATCACTTTTTTACCACGAACCAGTTCCATTAAATCCAAAGGCACATTGGAGTTATGACATTCTAATGACACCACATCAATTTTAGATTTCTGAATTTTCGGGAAAATCTCTTCGTATTGACGCCACTCTGAACCCAATGTCTTTTTCCAGTCATTATTGGCCTGTATTCCATAACCGTAGCAGATATGTACCGCAGTCTGGCATTTTAAACCTTCAATGGCTTTTTCTAATGCTGCCATTCCCCAATCATTTACTTCATCAAAGAACACATTAAATGCAGGTTCATCAAACTGGATGATATCTACGCCTGCATCCTGCAATTCTCTTGCTTCTTCATTAAGTGCTTTTGCAAATTCCCACGCCAGTTTTTCACGACTTTTGTAATGATCATCGTATAAGGTGTCTACCATTGTCAACGGACCTGGCAATGCCCATTTTATAGGTTTATTAGTCTGTTTACGTAAGAATTTAGCATCTTCAACAAAAACTGCTTTCTGGCGTGCAACATCACCTACAACCATAGGAACACTCGCATCATAACGGTCACGGATTCTCACAGTTTTTCGATTTTCAAAATCTACCCCGGTTAAATGCTCGATAAAAGTCGTTACAAAATGCTGGCGTGTCTGTTCGCCATCACAAATAATATCAAGACCTGCCAATTGCTGTTCCTGCAAAGAAATGCGCAAAGCATCCTGTTTCCCTTCAAGCAATTGTTCTCCTTCTAATTTCCAAGGTGACCAAAGTTTTTCTGGTGGTGCAAGCCAAGCAGGTTTGGGTAAACTTCCAACAATTGAAGTTGGCAATAATAACTTCTTCATAATAGTATAATTTTAATGCGTTGTAATCAATTAAAGGGTAAAATTAGCAGACCACTGCTCAAGAATATCTCTGTAAGGTTTGATGAAATACTCTTCACAATATTTACCTTGTTCAACAGCCAGTCGGCTACGCTCTTCGCGATCGTATTCCACGCGGGTAAGTGAATAATCTTCGTGTTTAAGACTAGGCTGATAAATTTTTGCAGCCACTGAATTGGCATTGTAAATCTCAGGACGGTAAATCTTCTGGAAAGTCTCCATTGTACTTATTGAACTGATTAGTCCAAGATCCGTATAATCAGAAAGCAGGTCTCCAGAGTGGTAGAAAGCCATTGGTGCTACACTATTTGCTGGCATAAAAAAACGAACTTTTAAGCCCATTTTAGCGAAATATTCATCAGTAAGAGAATATTGATCCTGCTGATACTCAAAACCCAGAACTGGGTGCTGATACTCAGTGCGGGTATAAGTTTTGTTGCTCGATACACTCAGGCAAATGATCGGTGACATCTTAAAGTGCTCTTTGTAAGTGTCTGAAGCCACAAAGCATTTATAAAGTTTACCGTGCAGATCACCATAATTTTCAGGAACACAAAAACTAGGTTTATCCTTATTGTAATCGATCAATAAAACGCTGAAATCATAATCTCGTACGTAAGAAGAATAATTATTTCCGGCAACTCCATCAATATACTGGTTAGTTTTACGGTCAAAAATATTCGTTTTTAAAACTTCAATCATCGGCAGATTGTCAACACCATTCTTGTGGTCAATATTTAATGTTACCGTCATAATTTCAAGTTCAACAAGGTAACGATCACCTTTTGGATTATCCAATTGGGCCAATGAATTGAATCGATTGTTAATCATATTTAAGGCATTACGCAAGTTTTGCTGGCGATTCTCTCCTCTAGCCAAGTTGGCAAAATTGGTAGTCAGACGAGTTCCTCCTGTAGGATGATAATTTTCATCTAAACAAGTGCTTTTTAGCGTGAACGCAAAATCATTATTGATTGTATTCTGGGTATTTTCAATATCCTGATTTTTGTTTCTTAAATCTTCTTGTATGTTCGCTTTCATCTGATGGCAAGGTTTAGTTTATTTATCCTGCAAATTTTAAAATAAAAGATTTAATATTTTACAAAACAAAAAAAATCAGATAATTATTCTTTTTTAATACATTTTTAAAGATTATTAATCTTTTTATAAATGTAATAACATGAGAAAACAGATAATTATTCTTTAGAGAACCAAAATATGATCGATTTGAAGTTTCGCATAGCCATTCAAACTTCGAAAAAGAAAACAATATCATTTATATTTGCTGAAATTTAAGATCGAAATAGTAATGAATTTGATAGAAAATCTAAAATGGCGCTACGCAGCCAAAGCTTATTCCAACATTAAAGTAGCAGAAGAAAAAGTTGATCAGATATTAGAGGCTATAAATCTTTCAGCCTCTTCTTGTGGTCTGCAATCTTATCGTGTTTTTGTTGTAAGCAATCCAGAAATCCAAAAGAAATTAGGTGCTGATTCCTATAACAAACAGATTAGCTCTTGCTCTCATTTGTTGGTCTTTGCTGCATTTAACGACATGTGTTCAACTTACATAGACGATTATATGGCAATGACAGAAAAGCAAAGAGGTCTTGACGCTGGTGCCTTATCAGGATTTAGAAATGGATTACATGCCTATTTTGGTGCTATTAATGCAGAGCAAAAAGCTATTTGGGCGTCTAAACAGGCTTATATTGCGCTAGGAACTGCACTTATTGCTGCGGCAGAATTAAAAGTAGACGCCACTCCTATCGAAGGATTTAATGCCGCCAATATCGATGAGGTTTTGGGTTTGAAAGAGAAAGGACTACATTCTACAGTTATCCTCGCTTTAGGATATCGGGATTCAGAAAAAGACTATATGGCAGCTACAAAAAAAGTTCGTTTGCCTATAAATGAAATGGTAACGAAAGTTTATTAATATTTTTAGCTATATTAATTTTTACGCGAAAAAAACTATAAATTATTCATTGTCAAATAGTTTAAACAACTTATTACAAGGAATAGGCAAGTAATGTTTTTTTTGCCCATTTCCCCCAATCTTTTAAAGCTTCTAAAAGTGTTTTGTTTAGTTCTTTATTATTAGTAGGCTTGCCTTTTACTGGAGGAGCTAAATCTTTTTCAGACACAGGAATTTCAGTAACTTTTGTGGCAAACCATGTCATATTTTCATGTGGCATGGCTAAGCCTAAAATTGTTCCAGGTAAGCCTGTAAAAGATTCAGGGCCGCCTGAAAAAGGAATTTGAATTGTGTAATAGGCAACAACATAAAGAGAATCGAGAATTATAGCATTTGCTCTGCGGCATTCATAACCCGCAATTTCTCTAGTTTCATCTGTAATTTTCCAGTCGATTTTGCGTAAACTATCCTTAACTAAATATAAATCATCGTAAATATTTTTTTGGGTAATACTGGTTTGGGTATCCAGATCTGTGGCGATAACATTTTTTAAATTAGCCATTGCGTCATCTGCAATCCAAGCGTTGTTATTTGCCGATTGATTTGTTTCAACCCATTTGTATAAACTCTTGTTTTTCGAAAAACTGAGTGTGCTTTTTACAGTTTTAAATTGTGGATTGTTTTTTTTATAACTTTCAAAAGCAGCCTGATAATAACTATCCGTTTCTCCTTTTATTTTTTTTGTAATCAAAGCATACATATTCGATTTTTTCTCAAATTCGATTACGCCATTTTCTACAAAGTGGTCATTTTGTGCAAAAGTATTGCAGCTTGTTAATACAATTATTAAAATTAAAATGCGATTTAGTATTGTTTTCATGGATTTAGTTTTGTTTAATTTCTCCTCCGCCCATTTTGCTGAAATCCCAGCTTACAGTGAACATAAAATATCTTTGGATAGTCGTGTAAGTACTTTGGCTGATGTTTCCATTGAATGCAGAACGATTAAATCCTACATTTTGGTTCAAAAGATCTCTTCCTGTTATAGAAAGGCTTAAATTATCAGATTTTAAGAATTTCTTGGTGATAGAGGCATTCCAAATAAAACGTTCAAAACTTTCCTGAATCACTTGCGTTTTTCCATTATATTGATAATTACCATCTGTGCTAATTTCAAATTTGAAAGGTAATTGTATGCTGGTCCAGAAATTTCCATTAAAACCCCAACCATCACTATTACTATTTTCGTTAATGCTTGCATTAGCAACATTGTAAGTAGGTCCGAAGCTAGAACTAAAATTATATTTTTTTTCTTTATACTTTGATAAGTTCAAATTAAAGGAATAAGTTGAATTTTTAGTTTGGTTTAGCTGCGTATTGATGAAATTATAATCTACATTTTTACTAGCACTCAAACCAATTCCTGCGTTCATGTCTATGGCTTTGATTGTTTTGCCAAAATTACCGTTCAAATAATAACTTGTTGCGGCTTTGTCTTTCAGATTTACAAATTGAGAAATACTTTCTCCTCTATCATTTGTAATCACATTACTTATTATTGGATTTATGGTAAAATTATATGATCCACTAACCTGAAAATATTGATTGGTGAGCACTTTGTATGAAAAATAACTACCTCTAAGATTATTTCTAAAAGATGGATCTAAATTAGGATTACCCAAAATTGTATTTAATGGATTTTGATTATTTGGTATCGGTTGTATTTGTTCTAATGTTGGCTGATCGGTATTTCCGTTATACGAAAAACGCAATGATTCTCTTTGTTTAAAATTATACTGATAGGTTATCTGAGGCATGTAGTTGATAAAATTTCGCTTAAAAGAACTATCTCTATAAACATCATACTGTTTAAAGTTTACACCACTAAATTTAGAACCAAAAGAAAAAACAGTTTTATTTTTTTTGTAATTAAAAATCGCTCCAATTTGGTTTATCGTTTGGTCTAATTCATAATTATTACTAAAGATGGAATCCAAAACATTATAATCGCCATTTGCAGATTGATTAAAAGATTTACGATCAGATTTTCCGTTACTAATGTTGAATCCATAATTAAGAATTAAAGAGAGACTCTTGGATAACGGTTCGGTATAGATTAAATTTGATTTAAAAGCTATATTGTTAATATTATTGACTTTGTTTTGATCGACTACTTTGGTGCTATCTGGAGTAATTACAGCCGGTGTAAAAAATTCAGCTCTGGAATTTAAGTAACCATCACTTTTGCTATTTGTACTTGATTGGGTTAAATTAAGAGATAATGTTCTCCCTGTTTTTTTAAGCTTTTTGGTCAATAAAGTGTTTATATTAAATACTTTATCATCAACATCGTTTGTGGTTGTCTGTTTCAAATTATTCAATTGGTTACCTTGTTCATCAGTACCCTTTCGCATTTCTGCTTCACTTGAATTACTTTTTTTGAATAATCCGTCTACGTTTAATTTTAAAGTTAAAGTAGTATCAATTTTAATTTCATAAGTTAGATCAAGTTTATTTTTGGTCATGTTTTTCTCAAAATTCTTGTCTGAAGTATTATAAATACTGCTAGAACTTAAATTCTGCTGATTAATATCATTACGATTTCCTGAAAGTTTGATATCGCCAATTTTATAATTTACATTGATAGATTCTTTATCATTGTTCCATTTATTGTCAAAATGTATTCCACCTGTTTTAACTACCGGAATTCCTTCACCATTAAATTGTCCGTCCCAACTATCAAATTCATCATTTCCATTGTTTGTAAAATAAATACCCCCGTCATCAGTTACCTGATAACTGTTTTGTCCATATTTATCTTTATCTCCCCATCCTAAACCTACTTGTCCTGTGTTGCCTAAAATACCATAGGCTGCTAATTTTTTCTTACCCCAAAACTTGTTAAACATGGCTTGACCTTTGTAAAAATTCTCAGTTCCTCCTCCGAGTTCAAGTTTCCCAAAATGACCATTTTTTTTGTCTTCTTTCAGTTTAACATTTAACGTTTTGGTTTTCTGACCATCATCAATTCCTGTAAAAGCAGCTTGATCACTTTTTTTATCAAAGAGCTGTACTTTATCTACCATATCTGCACGTAGATTTTTTGTAACTAAGGTAGGATCATCACCAAAAAATTCTTCACCATCGACCAAAACTTTGGTTACAGTTTCGCCTTGAGCGGTAATTTTTCCATCCTTATCAATTTGTATTCCTGGGAATTGTTTTATCAGATCTTCCACTTTTGCATTAGGTTCTATTTTAAATGCTTTTGGGTCAAATTCTAATGTATCTCCTTTAATTTTCATGGCGGCTCTATTGCCTTTTATAATTATTTCGGATAGTAGTCTTCCTTTATCTTCCAAATTAATTTTACCATAATCTTTGATTAACTTTGTAGAATCAACAGAAAATTGATCTACAAAATCAGCATATTTTGGATAAGAAACCAATAAAATAAATTTACCAGCTTTAACATTATTCAACTCAAAATAACCATTTTCTTTGGCTCGGGTAAATTTCACTAAAATAGAATCTTTTTCTCTTAACAAAGAAACTGATGCTTTCGCTAAAGAAGAATGGTTTATCGTATCTGTTACATATCCTTTAACTGTGCCTGATATTTGCGCCTGTAAAGTATTTGATAAAAAAGAAAGCAGCATAAAACTAGAATTGTCTGTCTCATTAATTGGTTTGTGTTTTTTTTGAAAAGAGGCATTATAGTTCCATTCCATTTGTTAAGAAATAGAAATAATATGCATTTGTTGCGTGATTAGTTTTCTGAGGAAGCAATATTGCTGATTCTAAAGCAGAAATCGAAATAGCATCTTTTGATAAACGTCAGCTGAAGTAAAGCAATTTAATTTTGTGAAAATCATACATTTTTGGGAGGTTTTGATTGATAGCGTTGTGGTTTTTAGTAATATTAATTAATAATTATTACTGTAATAGTTAAAAGTGAACATGATTCAAATGTAAGTAAAAATACTACAATTCAAAAAAAAAGAATTTATTTTATTGTTATGATTAATAATTTAAGTTAAAATGGAATTGATAGCATATAAAACTACAAGCTAAAGTCGTTTTAGTGGCAATATGTAAAAGTTTAATTAAGTATAAGCTGTAAGGGACAATATTAAAAAAAAACAAAACTGCAAAAGAAATTGCCTACGAACTCGGCTATGATGATGAATATTATTTTAGTAGAGTTTTTAAAGGTAAAACGGATATTTCTCCACAACTTTACAGAGATACAATCGGTTTTAATAGAGGTGCATCTTAAAAAATAAATCTTTCTAGCAAACCATATTTTTACATTAAAAACATTTCAAGTTTATGGAATTTGGAGAAGAACAACACATTTTCAGGTAAACGCTACATAGATAACCTGTGGTTTCAACCACAGGCTATGTTTGAAAATAATGACGTAACAAAAATGAGTTTTTATGCATGAGCAGAACGCTCACATCAGCTAAAGGAATTATTCGTTAATCTAAAAATAATGACAATCTTAAGATTTAATACTTTCGGACAAATAACCTGAAACATCCGAAATCAATTGATGAGGCTCAACATAAAGTGAATTTTTGCTAATCTTTCCATCTTTAATTATGTAAGGATGCGTAAGCAAAATATCTCTAATGGTACTTTCGCTAAAACTATTGATATCATACATGCAGATCAGCGAACAGGAATGTTGAGGCGTTAGCAGATTCAAACTCGCCTCATATTCTAAAAGTTCATCGGTTCCTGGCAGGTTTTTAAGAGCCCATACCATATCTCCGCAAGCTCTCACGCTTTCGTAACCTGCTCTTGAAGCGGATAATAAAGTTTGTTCGAGCATTTTATACATTTTTTCAGCAGCAAACTCACCATCTTTAATATAAGTGTTTTCAGAAGCAAGTACTTCCAATTGTCCAGTTGAAAGTTTTTCAGCAATAGATATTCCATTCTCAGCCAAGCAGCGACAATGTTCACCGTGACGGCTTCCCTCAAGAATATTAATGACTTTATCATTAGTTTCCAGACCCTCCAAGATATAAGGAATTATTACCTCATATTGCTGTTCTCTGGAATCGAAAAAACCACAAATATGCATTGGAGCCGATAATGTCTCTCCACAGACTGTAAATGATGTTTGCTTGTTCATACATCAAATATACACAATACTTCTCTTAAAGATATTTATAACATCGAAATTTTACTAAAGATATTCCATTCGCTGGAAAGCGAAGAATTTTATTTCATATTGGAACAAATTTGAAATATCACTAGTTCAAAAAAAATCACTATTTTTAAAGTAACCATCATTTTTGTACTATGACCGATAAATCACAACTTCTTAGTTCCATATTCAGGCATCTTGACGGTTTAGTTACTGCTCCCGTTGCCATTGCACTAAAGAAAAAATCAGTTTTAGAATATATTTTAGAGAAAGAACAGCTGTCATTATCAGAACTTACAAATGTTTTTAAAGCCAATGAAGGTTATCTAAATATTGGTTTACGACTTTTGGCTTCACAAGGTTTTCTGGAATATGAAGTCAATAATCAAACACAGGAAATTACGATTGCTATAAACGAAAAGACCAAAACCGCTTTTTCGTTGTTTTATCTTTACGAAGATGTTGTTGATCTGTTGCAATTATCGACACAGTTTCATCCGCGTCAGTTTGATGATGAACCTTTTGAAAAGCTCAATCTTATTTTTGAAAAGTATAAAAAGGGATACGGAATTACGCTTTCTGATGATTCTTTGACTAATAACATTCAGAATCAGATTTTAAAGCATATTGAAGGTTATTTAATTGGTCCAACCATTGTTCGTCTGGCTATGAACGGAATGTTTCATAAATATTTTATGGAAACGTCTTTCCGTCCGGAAGAGTTTCATAAATCGCCTGAAAATTTTAAAAAGATTCTGGATTTCTTTGTGCATTTGGGATGGTTTTTAGAAAAAAATGGCAATTATCAGTTTACAGAAGCGGGTTTGTTTTTTGCCAAAAGAGCCAGTGCCTACGGTGTTACTGTTTCGTATCTGCCAACATTTGCTAAAATGGACGATTTGCTTTTTGGTAATCCCGATGTTTTGCGAACTAATGAAGGTGAAAATGAAATTCATGTTGACCGCGAAATGAATGTATGGGGAAGCGGAGGCGCGCACGATACTTATTTTAAAGTTGTCGATGAAATTCTCATCAAACTTTTCAATCTCCCAATTGAAGAACAGCCAAAAGGAATTCTGGATATGGGATGTGGAAACGGCGCTTTTTTACAGCATGTTTTTGAAGTAATTGACCGACAGACCTTACGCGGTAAAATGCTCGACGAATATCCGTTATTTCTAGTCGGTGCCGATTATAATCAAACGGCATTAAAAGTGACGAGAGCGAATTTGATAAAAGCTGATATTTGGGCAAAAGTAATTTGGGGCGATATCGGCCGTCCAGATATTCTTTCGAATGATTTAAAAGAAAATTATAATATCGATTTAAAAGATCTTTTGAACGTAAGAACTTTTCTCGACCATAACCGAATCTGGGCAGAACCTCAGCAAATTAACAAAGACAGAGTGAGTACCTCAACAGGTGCATTTGCTTACAGAGGAAAGAGAATTAGTAACAATTTGGTCGAAGATAATTTATTGGAACATTTACAACGATGGTCGCCTTATGTGCGTAAATTTGGTTTACTCTTAATCGAATTGCATACCATAAATCCGAAACTTACGGCTCAAAATATTGGAAAAACTCCTGCAATAGCTTATGATGCCACGCATGGTTTTTCGGATCAATATATTGTTGAAATTGATGTTTTTAATCAAATCGCTGCCGAAGCAGGATTGTTTCCGGATAAAACCTTTTTTAAGCGATTTCCCGATGCTGAGACCGCAACAGTAAGTATTAATTTATTGAAAGGAAAATAATTAATGTATTTTAGTGGTCTTAAAAAACGATTCCATAATGAAATGGATTACCCGAGAAAGACCAAAAATAGACCGAATAGCCTGTCCGTGGCTGATAAAAAAATTTGTAGATACTGAGGCAGCATTTATTTATGTCCCTTACGAACAAGTTTTAGAAAAAGCAAAAGAATTTGATGCTATTCCTTTTGATATTCCTGAAGTCGAATACACGCATTACCAAGATCAATGTACATTTGACTATATCATAAAAAAGCATGAAATAAATGATCCTGCCGTAACCATTATCGCTGCTATTGTACGCGGAGCCGATACCGACCGCCACGAAATCGCAAAAGAAGCTGCCGGACTTTGGGCTATTTCAGCCGGACTTTCGTACAATATTACCAATGATTATAAACTCTTAGAAACGGGAATGTTTCTTTATGATGCACTTTACAGTTGGGCAACGCATTTGTACACTCAGAAACATCTTCAAAATAATCCTTTTGAGAATTTGCTGCATGAAGTGTACAGCAAACTTCTCAAAGACAAAAAAAATACAGGCAAAACACCTTCATGGGTAAAGGATTTAAAGGAAATCATCCAAGATCAGATTGATGCTCAGTTTGCTTTTGATTTAAAGAAAATTTCTACCGAACTTGATCTTAATCCCTCCTATTTATCCCGGGAATTCTCTAAACATTTTGAAGATTTAAATTTTGGAGAATATGTTCGAAAACAACGAATTGAAAAAGCGATAAACCTTATAGAAAATTCTTCGTACACGTTAACAGAAATTGCTTATATGACAGGTTTTTCAGATCAGAGTCACTTTACGAGAATTTTCAAGGCACATACAGGAAATAATCCTTCTTCTTATCGCAGAAAAATTCGCAAAAAGTAATCTCCGTACCAAAACGTAAAAAGTGTTCTATTTATCAGGAAACATTGGGTTTTAAATTTGTTTTTATAAATAATAAAATCAAAATCCATGTTTTTTAGATGTACATTTCTTTTTACATTATTGCTTTTTAGCTTGCCTTCTTTTTCTCAAACTACGTATCCAAAAATTACGGGTTATTTTGGTATAATGCATCCCATTGTAACTTTTAGCCGAGATGAAACTGCTGTAAATTTTAGAGATTACTATGCAGTGTCATTTCCAACGGGAATTAATATTTGGAAAAGCAGTAAAATAGGTTTTTCTCTTGAAATTGTTCCCAACATTAAAGACGATAACGGATCGAGCAAAACCACAAGCCTCTTATTTCATCCTGGTGTTCTTGTTGCTTTAGGAAAAGGTTACAGTTTTGCCGGACGACTCGCTTTTGATAGTAATGGCCGATACGGATTTACGCCTGTTTTTAATAAAACCCTAATCAAAACTAACAGTGTGAGTTATTATGCCGCTGTCCCGCTTCCTGTACGTTTTGGAAACGATCATCCAGCTTCTTTTACAGCGGGAATTCAGTTCGGAATTGCCTTTTAAATATAAAATTAGAAAACCTCTGAAATCAAATAATCGCAGAGGTTTTCAACTTACTAATTCAAAATATTTAATTGTAATTAACTCTTGTTTTTTTAGGGTTTTAAGTTCAACTCCAATTTCCGTACTTCCGTAGTATTTCAGATAAATACTCTTACCTTCTTTGATGGCTTTCCATCATTTGAATGTTATGGATTTCTATTGACCTGATTTACGCAACCTAAAATTTCAATAAAGATCAGTCTGTGTGTTTATTCTTATTTTTAAGATAATAGAGAATTAACTTTTATCTATTAAAGAGCTACTTCAAATAACAATAATCAACAACCACATATTTTTAGAGGTTTTTAAAGATCTATATTACTTTAGTTCATAAGTTACTTTTTCGATCTTACCTGTAAAAGCGAACGGCAGCTTATAATTAAAATCTACTGCAGAACCAATGTCCATTCCTACATCAAGACCTTCACCAAGTGATATTTGTGCAGGAATAGTTCGGTCAAGATGCCCCTGTGCTACTTGAGAACCGTTTACTGACAAACTTACTGTCGCACCTTTGCCTACCTCATTTTCTTTGCCTTCATATTTAAAGTTGACCAATAATTTTACTTTGCCTTTTGGCAGAGCATCTTTTCCTGAAATAGTTGGTCGTTCCAATGCCAGATTATTGTAGACAAAACTTGGTTTGCCATTTTGTATATATAAGCCATAACCGCCCACTATTCCGCCTTGGGTAACAATCATACCTTCTGCGCCATTTTCAGGCACTTCGATATCAGCTGTAATCGACCATGATTTATTCAATAGGCGTGGACATGCAGCATCTGGCAATGCTACTTGTCCAGGATAATAAGTCAGTTCTTTTTGATTGCCTCCAAGAGACGGTCTGCCCATCAATTCACTATTAAATCGCTCTGTAACTCTCCAGTCTAAAGGCAATACATTATATTTTGAAGCCTCTACCCACCACATATCCTGCAACTGTCTTAGCATTTGGGGATTTTTAGCTGCCAAATCATTAGCTTGGCTAAAATCTTCATCTACTTTATAAAGTTCCCATTTCTGTTTATCAGGATCAAAACCAGCTCTGTTAGGATTCCATGGCACAAAAGACATTGCTGAAGCCATCCATCCATCATGATATATCCCTCGATTACAGCCAAGTTCAAAATACTGAGTACTGTGTTTTTCTTTTGCTTTTGCATCGCTAAATGTATAAGCAAAACTAACTCCCTCAATCGGTTTCTGTGTGATGCCATTTACGGATTCAGGTGCCTGAATTCCAATCATTTCATAAATGGTAGGCACAATATCTATAGTATGCGTAAACTGGCTGCGAATACCGCCTTTATCTTTAATCTTGGCAGGCCATGAAACAATCATTGGATTTCGGGTTCCTCCAAAATGACTTGCTACCTGTTTAGTCCATTGGAATGGTGTATTCATAGCCCAAGCCCATTCTGCAGTAAAGTGGTTAAAATGTTTAGGTCCGCCCAGCTCATCAATCTCTTTAATATTATCCTGCCATTTTTCAGAAATTCCATTAAAAAACAAGTTTTCATTCACTGAACCTTCGATACCTCCTTCGGCACTGGAACCATTATCTCCAGCGATATAAATAATAATTGTATTATCAGCATCAGGCATTTGTTTTATAGCATCAACGATACGTCCCATTTCATAATCACAATGAGCACCATAACCTGCAAATACCTCCATCATGTGTGAATACAATCTTTTTTGGTCGGCATTAAGCGAACTCCACGCCGGCAGGCTTTCTGGTCTCGGAGTAAGTTTAGTATCGGCAGGGATTACACCCAATTTTTTCTGACGTTCAAAAGTTTCCTGTCTATAAGCATCCCAGCCCATATCAAATTTACCTTTAAACTTGTCAATCCATTCTTTAGGTGCATGATGAGGCGAATGTGTTGCTCCAGGTGCTACATATAAAAAATAAGGTTTGTCCGGAGCAATCGATTTTACTTTTCTCACCAATGAAATAGCATGATCTGCAAGATCAATTGTCATATGATAATTTGGGTCTGTTGATGCCGGAACAAGATTACGGTTCTCAAACAATACTGGATTCCAATGGTTCATATCTCCTGCATTAAATCCGTAGAAATAATCAAAACCAAGCCCATTTGCCCAATGGTCAAAAGGTCCAGCCTGACTGGTTTCCCATGGTGGCGTATTATGATTTTTTCCAATCCATGCGGTCATATAACCATTCTGACTTAAAACTTCGCCTATGGTAGCACAATTTTTGGGCAGCACACAAGTATATCCATCATATCCAGTTGCAATTTCAGTAATCACTCCAAAAGATGCCGAATGATGATTACGACCCGTAATAAGCGCCGCGCGTGTCGGACTGCATAATGCTGTCGTATGAAACTTATTATAACGAAGTCCTTCGGCAGCTAGCTTATCCATAGTTGGAGAAGTAATACCTCCTCCAAAAGTACTAAACTGGCCAAAGCCTGCATCATCCAAGAGAATTAACACTACGTTTGGCGCTCCTTTAGGCGCTTTAACAGGCTGCGGAAACTGTGGTGGATCTGAATCCATATAGGTACGTCCTTTGTGTCCTGTAAAATTAAAATCAGGTGGTGGCAAGTGTATACTTTCCCCAGCTGCCTTAGACGGTACTTCTTCTTTCTTTTTGTCCTGTCCCGATAAAGTTATAGAAAACAAGAAACAACTTAATGCAATAATTTTGTACGTATGCTTCATGGTATAAATTATTTAATAACAAAATTGTTTTTACTGAATTTCTTTGAATTAAAATTCCCTCAGTATAGTAAGAATCATTTAATTTTCTTCACATCATCGGGTTGCCAGCTTTGATCAAAAAATGCTTTCTTAGGTCCGTATAAACGAATATTTACAAAGAATCCTTTATCTGTTACAGTTTTTATCCAGTTTTTGCCTTCGCCCGGAGATTCTGGTCCAAAGTAGAAATCATAAGTTCCGTCTTTATTCACTACAGGATTATCCATACTATTGATCGATGGGAAAGGCTGTCCGTTATCTAATCCCGAAGCGCTTATCGGCTCATACAGCGTAACAGACCAAAACAATGCTGCCGGAACATCTTTTGGCAGATGTAACACATAACTGCTCGCTCCGCTGAAAAAATTACCATCAGAATCACGAAAAGCAGAAGGATATTTTGCGCCAACATTTTCCATACTTAATGCCATTGCCGGACTAGTAGAATACGCTGCCGCAAAAAAGCTTATTCTTGGATTGATATAATTATAAGTGTCTGCTGTAAAAGTTTCGTTTACAGGAAAAGCATTCAGCCATTGTTTGTCTTTATAATATCGCGTTCCTTCAACATAGTTTGGAAGATCATAACCAATCATTTTACCCATTTTAAAGGCAGTTTTTGCGGCTTTATCCAAAATGTCTTTTGTTCGTGCATCCGGTTTAAAAGGTTTTCCTTTTTCAATACCAATTGACTGTAAGACACCACGCATTTCCATATCAACAGGATTAACGTATTCGCTATTAATAAAACGGGAAAGCAATTCGAAAGCTTTACCATCCTGAGGAAACAGCATATTATGCGAACCGGCAGAACCATCAGGAAACTGCATTGGTTTGGCCTGATCTTTTTTTCCTAACGGATAAATAACTGTTTTTTCCATTACCGCCACCGGTGCTGTCAACTCTTTCGGATTTTTGAAAAAACCTCTCCAAAAAACAAATACACCGTAAGTACCAGAACGATACGTATAATAACCAGATGGAATAGTTCCTTTATAATCTGGTGGAAGAAGAAGATACTTCCCTCCTTTTCCCTTATCTGGTCCAGGCAAACCAACATCTGCTCTCCATTTTTTACCTTCAATCAAACCTTCAGATACAAGTGGTCTTTGCCAGAAATCGTCTAATATTCCCTGCAATCCTTCAGGCGCTTCAATAACCATTGGGCCATCTTCTTTTAAATTGAGATAACCTAATGCATAAATAACATCGGAATTTGGTGTGGTAATTAATGTTTTGGCATTTAACCTTTCTTTCCAGATCGGCAGAATATTATAGCCTTTGCCAAAATCTCTTTCTGAACCTTCTTTCATTGCAAACATATTCATCGCAGGCAATGCCCATAGATAGGCCTGTGTCGCACGTTGAAACAAAAGCTCATCTTTCAATTCCTGAATACCTTCTTCACTCGGATAACCGTTAGTGAGCGTCATATTAGCTAATTCATCGTATCTGGAGCTAGATCCGTTTTTATTTGTTTCTTTAGTATTTCCTTGCGAAGTACTATCTTTAGTTTGATTGCAAGCTGATAGAATAAATACTAATGACAGTAATTTAATTAATAATAGAAGATTTTTTTTCATGTTTTATTTTTTTAAGAAAAGTCCTCTGGCATTTGTTGCAATACCAAACAAAAAAACTGATTATTAACACATTACAAATTTAACTCTTATCAAAAATTAACGATATTTGTCAAGAACATAAACTGGTTGCATTTTATAATTTGCAACAATTTTGACAAAAATCTACATTCTAAAAGTTACGAAATAACTAAAATTATATTCGAATAAAATATTTGGAAATTGAATCTAAACTGATTTCATTTTAATTATTACGATAACTTCAATAAATTGAAAGATTCTTGTCCCTTGACATTTTCTAACATTTTACTCCTTACAAAGAAATAGCATCAGGTCATCATTAAAATTGAAACATCTGTGTGGTTCTTATATCGTATTAAACCTTTATAAGAAAGACAGATATAAAAATATCTGCCTTTTTATCGAAATAATAAACAATATAATATTTGAGTTAAAAGCCCTAAAAAAAAAAATTTAGCTTTCTATGAACTTAATGCCCTCTAGGATTATTTACTAAAATTATAACTTAGTGAAACGCCCAGACCGAATTGAAATGTAGACGCGTAATCAGTAACTGCAACTGGTCCCCAGTAATAATCCCAATAATAATCGTACCCAACTGCTGCCGACATAGACTGCAAATAAGCCTGAAGATTAATTGACAATGGCGAATTGGTTTTTACTTTTACACCTCCTTTTACCTCCCAAGCAAAATAAGTTCCGTTGCCACTCCTTGGCGTTTCAAGTATCCCTATCCCCGCGCCCGCGCCAAGAAAAGGAAGCGCCTTCTGAGAACTTGAACCAAAATAATATGTGTAATCTAATAATAGGTAATTAATTGCACCTTTATCGTCACCAGCATTAAGCTGAGTTCCAGCAGGAATGGGGTTACCTTCATTAGGTATAAGAACTTTTGTATACAATGGCATGTTTGTATCAAGTCTGTTATATTTTAATTCTATTGAAGCATTATCCATTATAAAATATTCCAAACCTATTCCGTACTCAAAACCATCTTCTACTCTAGCGTAAGAAGAATCGAAATCTACTCTGTCGGAAAAAGTATAACCTCCGTACAGATTAAGCAAAAATGACTGGCTGCTTTGCGCCGACGCTGCCAGCGAAAACAAAAAAGAGACTAATAATAAATAATACTTTTTCATAATTGTTGGTTTTAATTTGTAATAAATGAGTTTACTATTGCGAAGCCTGACTGTTTAAACGAAAATTTGATTAGGATTTTCAATTACAAGCTTATTAGTCTCCAAAGTTATTTTACAAAAATGATTCTCTGGTAAAATGAGAGGTCAATTAGGTTTCATATTATAAAATGAAACCATATTATGCCGTATTTCTAAAAAATTGCGTGCAACTCATTAGAAAATAGTTCCTTAGAAATACCTATTTCAAAACTTTATAAAATAGTATTAGGTTGGTCAAACTACTTCGCTTAAAAAACAACACAAAAAAAGCATTGAAAATCAACTATATGTTAACATTCAATGCCTAATTATAAATAACAATAAAACTTATCTATTTCTTCC
Source organism: Flavobacterium notoginsengisoli (assembly GCF_014207905.1). GTDB lineage: Bacteria > Bacteroidota > Bacteroidia > Flavobacteriales > Flavobacteriaceae > Flavobacterium > Flavobacterium notoginsengisoli_A. Next base: position 81,320 of record NZ_JACHLB010000004.1, read on the forward strand.
TTTCGCTGGCGCAAGCGTCATAATCGTGAAAGTATGTTTTGAATTGGAAATATATTTTCGATAACCGTCCCTAATAATAATTTAAATTGATTTTCTACATTCTTAACTACATTTTTTCAATGCAGATTTTAACGCTTTTCCAATTGATTCGAAATCTTCATTATTTGCAATTACGATTTCTTCTCCACTTAAGAAATTATATCCTTTTCGATTGCCAGCTGTCCCTCCGTTAATTGTCGGAGAGAATGTAATTTGATTATTTTGACGCTTAACATGTACATAAAGCGAATCTTTCATTTGAGCTTTTATAGATCTTAATCCTGTACTTTTTTTATAATACTCTTCATTTTCTTTTCTCTCTTGATTCGTAAATTTCTTTATGGTTTTAGATAAATCAAGATGTTTGAGAATTGTTTTACCAATTTCAGAATCTGATGAATTAGTTTCTAATATTGTAATTTCTTTTGATCTTGTAGAATAGGAGTTAATTATTGTATAATATGTTTCAAAGAAAATTCTATCAGAATATTGTACTACACTAATTGTTGGAATAAATGGCAACTTTTTTTGTTTTAAACGGTTAACCACCAACCCACAAAGCTGATCTACAAATTTATATAGATGAACAATCATAGTAGAAACTTAGTTGTTTTTCGCCTTAAAAACTTTATAACAAATAAAAAGAATCCCCAACCAAATCGGAATCAATTCTACAGATATCTTCATATTCGTCATCCACATGATGGATAAAATTCCCAATAAAAATGCGAAACAGATGTAATTGCTTATTGGATAAAATATCGAAGCAAACTTAGTTTTTATGTTTTCATTGTCTTTAGTTTGTCTAAATTTTAGATGCGTATACGAGATCATAACCCAGTTAATGACTAAACATGAAACTACCAAAGACATTAAAATACTAAAAGCTTCTTCTGGAATTACTTTGTTTATTAAAATACAAATAGCGGCAAAACAGGATGAAACTAAAATAGCATTTACTGGCACCGATTGTTTGTTTAACTTCTTTAAAAATTGAGGAGCACTATTTTGATCTGCTAAACCAAATAACATTCGGGAATTGCTGTAAACGCTACTATTGTATACCGATAATGCTGCAGTCAAAACAATTAAATTAAGCACATTGGCTATAAGTTTTGTAAAAAATATTTTGTAGCCAAACAAATCGAATTCCATTCCGTTTAAATTTTGAAAAACCATTACAAACGGACTACTATCTGTTGTAATTTGTCTCCAAGGCGATAAAGCAAATAAAATGACTAACGCACCAACATAAAATATCAAGATTCTATAAATAACCTGATTGGTCGCTTTCGGAATATTCTTTTCTGGATTTTCTGCCTCAGCTGCCGTAATTCCAATTAACTCTAAACCACCAAAAGAAAACATAATCAACGCCATTGCTGATAATAGCCCTTGAAAATCTCCAGTAGCTGTTTTTTCAAAAACACCTTTTGGAAAGAAACCTCCATCGTTATATAAATTATGAATTGTAGCGTGCTCTCCTCCTGTTCCACTTACTAGTAAATAAGTTCCGAAAAGGATCATCGCAATAATGGCAAAGACTTTTATAATAGAAAACCAAAATTCTGTTTCTCCGTATACTTTTACAGAAGCAAAATTTAAAGCATTAATCACCAGAAAGAAAAATAAACTGGATGCCCAAAGCGGAATTTCTGGCCACCAAAACTGTACATAAACACCAATAGCGGTAAGTTCAGCCATACTGACTAAAATATACAAAATCCAATAATTCCAACCCGACGCAAAACCTGCAAAAGAACCGCAATACTTATAAGCAAAATAGCTAAAACTTCCTGAAACAGGTTCTTCAACAACCATTTCACCAAGTTGTCTCATTATAAAAAAAGCGATAATTCCGGCAATTGCATATCCTAAAATAACAGACGGCCCTGCTAATACTGCCGCTGGACCAATGCCAAGGAAAAGTCCTGTTCCTATTGATCCGCCTAAGGCAATTAACTGAATGTGTCGGTTAGTCAATCCGCGTTTAAGCTGATTGTCTTTTATTTCTTCATTTTTTTCTTTCACGAATTAGATTGTTTAAGGGATTTAATGTAAACACAAATGTACAAACACGAAGATAAGTTAAAAAAGCAAGCGTACAAACCTCTATTCTACCCCAACTATCAAAATCAAATATCACCGTTTTTTTATTCATCCTCCAGTATCAGAAACAAAAAACGCTAAATCAATGATTTAGCGTTTCTAGTAAATGTGTACTTTCAATTATATAGCAAATGTATTATTTCAATTCCTTGATTTTAATACTTCTAAAACTTACTTCATTTCCATGATCCTGTATTAAAATATGTCCTTTCGGTGCTTCACCAAAATCTGGCCATATTTTGTATTTACTTTGTGCCACTAAATCACGGAAAGCTTGTGAACCTCTTTCATATTCTAAAACTTTTACGCCATTTAGATAATGTTCAACATGATTATTTGGATATACAATTACACGTCCTGTATTCCAATTTCCAGGTTTACGGAAAAAACGTTGTGTCTTTTTGGCTGTAATTAAATCATAAAGAGAGCCAAGTGTTCGGTTTCCGTCTCTTCCTAATTTTGCATCAGGATGACGTTCATCATCAAGTAATTGATATTCTAATCCAATTGCCGAGCCTTTGCTCTTTTCATTCAACGTAACAAAATATTTAATTCCGCTATTTGCTCCTTCGGTTAGTTTAAAATCAAAAGATAAATCAAATGCAGCATATTCTTGTTGAGACACAATATCACCACCATTTGTAGATTCGTCACCATTTGATGCCATTACCTGCAAAATACCATCTTTTACTCTCCAGCCTTTCTCTGGAAAAGTTTTCTTATGAGCTCCAACCCAACCATTTGTCGTTTTTCCATCAAAAAGTAATTTCCAGCCATTTTGTTCTTCATAAGAAGTTAACTTATTTGGAACAAGACCGGCAACATAAACTCCGTTTGGAAAAGGAAGCTCTTTTATATTTTTTGTCTGAATTCTGATGTTTTTCCAGTAAATTTTAATTCCAGCATCTTTAGCTTTTCCGATAGCGTGAACTTGCAATGCAATAATTCCTTGATTTGCCGATAAAGAATCTACCAAAAAAGAAACAGGCTGATCATCTAACCATGTTTTTACTTTCTGTCCAATACATTCTATACGCACTTTATGAAAAACATTTGGAGTAAAAAGAATTTGCCCTTGTGGATTATTTGATACTGGATAAAGCCATTCTCTTCGTCCTTCATCATAAATTCCGCCGCTCCATTTACGTCCAGAAGGATCTACATCATATTGATAACCATATACTTTTCCTTTTCCGTCATTTGCTTTTGGGTCAAAATTACTTTTAAACTGTATTCCAGAATTTGAAACACTATCGGTCATCATAGTTTCCAATTCCAATACAAAATCTCCTGTTATACGTTTATCAGAAGCTAAAAAAGAATTTGGTGATTTTTCAACTGTAGTTCCAACGATCATTCCGTTTTCTACGTTATAAGTGGCAGAACCTGTGAGTTGTTTCCATCCATTCAATGTTTTTCCGTCAAATAATGACTGCCAATTATTGGATTGAGCATTGGAAAATAGCGCTGTAAATAAAAAAAAGAGTGTTGCAATTTGTTTCATTCTATATGGGTTTAGATATTAGTAAGATTAAATTCAGGTTTCCATTTTTGAATGGAATCTTCATAGATAGATTTATTCATAAGATGCACGCAAAAAGCTGTAGTTGCCCCCGTAATAACATTTGATGCAGGCAAACTTCCTTCATTAATTGTTTTATAAAATTCCTGTAATGCGTACCAGCTTCCGTCTTTCGATTTTTCTTTTAAAATCGGGATGCCTCCATCGTTATTCCATTCAATTTTTGTAGCGCCAGTAACGCCATCAACAACTTCTAATTCTTTTCTAGTATTTTTTTCAGGAAAGAAAACGCCTTCATCTACTAATAATTGAATCGTTCCTTTTGTTCCTTTTATTTTAAACAAATAATCGTCTTTTGCATTACTGCAAGTAGCGCCAAAATTTCCGATCATTCCATCTTTACTGTATCGAAGAATGGTTTGAACATTATCAAAAGTTTCTCTTCCGTCTTTATAATAATCTATACCGCCTGTACCGATTATTTCGTCAGGATGTGTGTTGAAAGCCCAATTAATAAAATCAACCTGATGCGATAACAACTCAGCTGGCAATCCTCCAGAATATTCTTTATACATACGCCAATTGATTTGCCTGTCGGTACAACCTGAAGGAACTGGTCTTCGCCAGCTTGCATTACGATCCCAACGACAGTCAATTTGTGTTACTTTGCCCAGATAATTTTTATCAATCATTTCTTTTACTTTAAAATAAAGTGGCGTATATCGGTATTGATGCCCAACTTGCAATACTTGTTTTGGATGCTGTTTCATTAAATTGACCAAATCGAGTGCTTGCTCTGCATTATAAGTCATTGTTTTTTCGAGATAAACATGTTTTCCAGCCTTAATAGCTGCAGATGCTATTTCATAATGAAGATATAAAGGAACGGCAATAATAACAGCGTCAATTTTTTTATCGTCTAAGACTTTACGATAATCGGTTTCGTACTTAAGATTATTTGCTTTATTAATCATCTTTGCCTGATCGAGTCTAAACGGCAAAACATCACAAACTGTTTTAAGCGTAAATTCGGTCGGCATTTCTTTAAGAACAAAACTTAATCCGTTTCCTCTGTCGCCACAGCCAATTACAGCAACCGAAATATTCTTTTTTTCCTCATCTAAAACTGCAGCTTGCAAAATCTGCTGATGCAGTAATAAGCCAGTTGTAAATAAGCCCGTTTGGCGTATAAAATCTCTGCGTTTCATGTGGTTTATTAATAATAGTTAGTCATTTTTTAATTTTAAAAAAGCAGTACTAGCTTTTGTAGAAATAGTTCCAGTGTTATTTTTATAAATAAAATAAGCGGCAATATTTTTTCTCTTTTCTACAAAATTCAACGCTTTTTCGAGTCCCATTAGCATAAGTGCATTATCGTAAGCATCTGCCGTTATAGCGTCTTCTGCATATACTGTAACACTAATGAGTTCATTATCCTGCGGATAACCTGTTTTAGGATTTATTAAATGTGTAATCTTACGGCCATTACTCTCATGAAATTTTCTGTAGCTTCCCGATGTTGTAATAGCGCCTTTATTTAATTGTACAATTTCATTAAAAGGCTGATTGTCAAATTCATTTTCCGAAGGCGATTCAATACCAATTTTCATTTTCTCACCAGAAGGCTGTTTTGTTCCTTTTACTCGTAGTTCTCCTCCTAGTTCAACGACATAATTATGAATGTTGTATTGCTCCAGTAAATCTGCTAGAATATCAACACTATAACCTTGTGCTATGCCGTCAAGATCAATTTTTATGCATGGTTTTTTCTTAGACAAATAGTTTCCTTTCAATTCTATGAAATCGCTGTTTATACAGTTTAGAAGTGAAAGTATTCCTGATGCATCTGGAATGTTCTCTGTTTTTGTCTTGCCAAATCCCCAAGCTTCTATTAAAGGATAAACTGTTATATCAAAAAGTCCGTCTGTGTCTTTGTTTACTAAGAGTGCTTTTTTGATAACAGCAAGTAAATGCTTATCTAAAATGATTCCTTCTTCCGAATTATTAAACTGATTTATCTTTGAATCGCTTTTGTATAATGAAAGTGAATTATCCAGCTGCATTAATTTCTCATCAATTATTTTCTTAGTCACAATGCTGTCTTTTCCGTAATAGACAATGCTGTAAGTTGTTCCTTGTGCTTTGCCAGTAATTGTATAGCGATTCCATTCAGCATAACAACACGTTGTTGTAACGATCAGAAAAACAATTGAAATCAATGATTTATTTAATAGAACATTTATCATTTTGAATAATAACTTCAATTCTTATTAATTGCTAAACAAAGATTTACACTTTATAAAATTGTTCCCATTCTTTATGAGGCGGCGGACCTACAAGAAGCTCATTTGCATTTTTACTGCTAGTAATGATTTTATTTTTTCTATCGAAAACAATTTTTTCTCCAGTCCATTGTGCTAAAACGCCAAGACAGAAAACTTGACTTAAAGGTCCAGCTATCTCAAAAGGCGAACGTGTTTTTTCTTCTCCTTTACATGCTTTTAGGAAATTAGCAAAATGATTTGACGTGCTTTGTGGAACATGAGGCAAACGAGAAGCCATTTCTTTTGCTTTCTCTTCTGGAATAATAGACAACGTACTTCCATGAGAACCTCCTTTAAAAGTCAAATCTTTACTGTAAATAATTTTACCCGGATTTAGTTTTGCTGGTAAAACCGCACCATTACTTGGTGGTGGAATATTAGGATCTAAGCCTTGTTCTCCATAACCTGCAGGTATTGGCGGAAGATTATCAACGCCATCATACCATTTTACTTCAACTGGTGGTTTAGTACCTCTTTTTGGAAACTTAAACGAAAGTGTCGTTGACATTGGAAAGAAGAAATCATTATGTCCATCTAATCTTATCGGATCAACCTCATAAGGAAGTCCAAGATCTAAAAACTGATGCGCTGTATCGAGAATATGCGCTCCCCAATCGCCTAACGCTCCCATTCCAAAATCAAACCAACATCTCCACTGTCCGTTTACAAATTCTTTATTAAATTGATGTCCGTAAGTCTGCATTTGCCAAATATTCCAATCTAATGTACTTGGTATAGGTTCTGCGGGCGGAAATGAAGTAATTTTAGGATCCCAGCCATGCCAACGCCTAGGCGAATTCATGTGTGCCGTTATAGCAGTGACATCTTTTATAATTCCAGCATCTGTCCAAGCTTTAAACTGAAAATAATTGGCCTCAGAATGTCCTTGATTTCCCATTTGAGTAACTACTTTCGGATGCTTTTTGGCGGCTTTTATCATTAATTCTACTTCATTGAAAGTACGTGCCATTGGTTTTTCTACATAAACATGTTTACCAAGATCTATCGCCATCATTGTAATGGGAAAATGAGAAAAGTCAGGCGTGCCAATACAAACGGCTTCGATCTGATTCCCCATTTTATCAAACATTTGTCTGAAATCTTTAAATCTAGGCACATCTGGAAATTGTTTGAGTATGTCTAAAGTCTGAGGCGCTTCCATATCTACATCGCAAAGTGCTACGATATTGGCAAGCCCTGTATTATACAATTCACGAATGATGTCTGCTCCTCGATTGCCAATTCCTACGCATGCAAGATTTACTTTGTCGGCCGTTCCTCCAGAAATTTTTAGTTCATTTGAAAACAAGAAACTCGGCACTGCTGTTGCAGCAGCTGTTGCTAATAAAGTATTCGCTAAAAACTTTCTTCTCGAATAATAATTGTCTGACATATATATGGTTTTTTAGATAGTTCATAATAAGTATGCAATTGTAAATAATCAGAAAATCAGCTTTTGCCGAATCTGTTTAAAATTACATAAAACAAGGGGAAAAATCTTGAAAAGAATTTCATCAAAAACGTTTCTCATCAAATTGTAAGAAAGTTCATTACCCAAAGAACATTATTATTATTCAATTTGAAAGTACAAATCGTGTCATTTTTTACACTGTTTGATTCATATCAGGGCGATGAGGGCTAAAAAATAAGAAAAAATTCTTTTTTAACACAAAATAATAACACTGGTTATTCCAATTTATAATTTAAGAAAGAAGTGTATTTTTAATTAGTTTTTTTTATGTGAGACCAAAAATTCTAAAAAAAACTGCCCGATTTATTTGAAACAAACCGGGCAGTATAATAAAGATTATTTTCGCAAGATGATTTTTTTATAAGTTGTTTTTCCATCGGTTTTTACCTGAAGAAGATACATTCCTTCTACAAAACTACTCAAATCGAGCTGCTTATCGGTGCCTTCGAAAACAACATCTAGCAAATGCTGTCCTAAGATATTAAACAGTCGAATATCAGAATGCGTATTATTTTCCATTTTCAAATTTAATATTCCGTTTGTCGGATTTGGATATACAACTAATGCATCAGAACCTTTAATTTCGTCAATCTCTTTCACGTCAAGCATACCCGAACAAGCCGATGTATGCTGAATATCATCTATCCAGACCGTCATTGAATTGGCTGTATTATTTTGTTTAATTACAATAGCGTCGAGCGTTACCGAAGCTCCTCCTATTTTCCCATTTCCTGTTGTAATAGTAGCTCCAGTCGCGGTTGGTAGAAACCATTCGTAATAATTCCAGTTTCCATTATTAATAATCGCTAACGGAGGCAGCTCTTCCAAACCGTCGGTATCATCAATCCAAGCTGTAACAACTGCTCCTGTATTGGCAGTGCTTGTTTTAAGCCAAAATCCGAAATATCCCTGAGTTCCGGTAAATACTTGATTATTTGCAGGAGTTCCTCCTCCAGAAAGTAATCGTACAACCCAGTTTGCATTTGAAGTTGTATTATCATTCAGTACCGCTTTCAAACTACCTATTCCATTTTTAAAACTGTCAGTTGCTCTAGCTAGTGTAGATGTTGTCGCAATTCCTGTTGTGGAGCCCGAAGCTGTCGGAGCACTTGTAAATCTTCCTGCCGATGTTTCAAAAGTTTCAAGCATTGTTCTTACGCTTGTTCCCACACAAATTGATGTAGAATATGTACTGCTTCCACATGCATTTGTGGCAGTTAGTGTAATTGTTTTAGAACCTGCCGTACTGAAATTTACAGTCGGGTTTGCTTCTGTACTTGAAGCCGGAGAACCATCAGAAAAAGTCCAAGCATAAGTTGCCTCACCTGTTGTAGTATTAGTAAAAGTCATGCTTTCGCCAACTGCCAGCTGTGCAGAAGGTGTCGTAAAAGACGCTGTAATAGGCTGTGCAGCGTTTACAGTAACTGCATTTGTAAGCGTTTTGGTACTCGGACCCATTGCATTTGTTGCTGTTAAAACTACATTATAAGTTCCGCCAGCAGGATAAGTTACAACTGGATTTTCGGCAGTACTCGTGTTTGGAGTTCCTCCAGGAAATGACCAGTTGTACGAATCTGCATTTAAAGAAGTATTCGTATAGGCTACTGTTTGACCTGAGCATATCGAAGCAGATTCAGGTGTAAAAGAAACTACTGGAGGTGCATCTACTGGAAGACAGTCTACAAAAGAAAAACGTACAGCATCTGCTACTACAATTCCTGAAGTTCCGTCTGTTCGTATCACAACTTTATTAGCTGTGCCTGCGCTAAAATTATAAGTTCCAAGTGACACCCATTGTCCGTTATTGATCTGCTGATTTACCAAAACAGTTGTCGTTCCTCCTTCGTGAATAACATCTACCGGTACATTATTAGCACGATTGCTTCCAGCCGTATGATTGACAAATACTTCATATCTTGCTCTTCGGTTTATTGAGGGAGCAAATGTCGCCGTTTTGGTTCCTTTTCCTTCGTTGTTATCCTGCAAATAATTTGTTCCCACAAAACCTGCCACTTCCGAAGTTGCCGACCAAGAACCCTGAAGCGAAGCAACAAGGTTATCTATACTGATATTCGTTGAAGCAGGAACCGTACAATTTACACTCTTTGGAGTAAAACTTACAGGAACCGAATAACTTGATGTTCCTGTTGCCGCGCTGTAACTTCTTATGGTATAGTAATAAGTTGTTCCTCCTATAGCTGTCTCATAAACACGGGCATTGGGCTGACCCCAGACATAATTCTTAACCGTATGAACCACATCATTGACAACTACAGTGGCATTTGGTGTTGCATCAGCTGTAAATCCATTGGTTTGGTTCCATCCTTGCAAAGATTTCGAAACCTGAATAGTATAATCCCCATCTGGAAGATTACAATTCCATGAGAAATTTACAGGAGATTCCACATACAATTGTCCCTCTGTAGGACTTACAGCTACTGGGATAATAGGAATCGCACTAATCTTAATACCTGTCGTATTGGCACTTTCATTATTGTTTTTATCTAATGCTGTCACCAAAAAATAATTATTTGATGCCGCTAGATGATTATTAGTAAGTGTAAGTTCAGTAGCATTTACAATATCTAAAACTTTTGTTCCGTCTTGTTTTAAACTAGGAATATCTTCCTGTGTAGGAAATGCATATATCACATACTTTATAGCCAAATCACCATCACTTGCGGCAGCTGGAGCATCCCATTTTAAAAGATTTCCCTCAAGCCTTATATTGGTTGGTTCTAGCGGACAGATATTATCTTTCCAAGGCATCGAAGGCGGAAAAGATTTGTACTTATATTGATTATTCTGTAGAGCTGTTGTAATCCCTTTTTCATTATTTATGATATATCGCGCTGAATAAGAAGTCTGTCCAAAGGTATTGGTCATGGACGCAATACGATTCTGATCGATTTGACTCTGAATTTCCGAAGCAGGCCAGTTCTGAGAAGAAGAACTTGGCAAACGGTCATACCCTTGGCTTACATATAAATGTCTTCCATAAGTCGCCGCTTGGTCATTCCACCATTGAGAAAGCTTAACATAATCCTGAGCACCACCGATTTTCCAATATAACTGCGGAGAAATAAAGTCTACTTTGCCATTCTGCATCCAGTTGATCGGATCACAGTACAAAGCGCTATAAGAAGAGTTTCCGCTAATTCCAGCTGGAACACCACTTTTCCAGATACCAAAAGGAGCGACACCGAAAACAACATTTTTATTATTAGTAGAATTAATAACCTGTAAAGCATCATAAACACCTGCAATCATCTTGTTTACGTTATCTCTGCGCCAGTCGTTAATATCGCTGATACCGTCAGGATTATTACTGGCAAAGGTTTCAGCGTCTTGATTGTTTGCCATTCCCTGATCAGGGTAAAAATAATCATCAAACACAATTCCGTCAACATCATATCTGGAAGCAATATCCTGCACAATACTAATAATATAATTTTGTACATCGGGCAAACCCGGATTCAAAATCTTAAGATTTGCATTGTTAGAAGCGGTAAAAACCCATGAAGGATGCAATTTTGAAACATGATTTTCTGCTAAAGGATATGTTCCAACGGCTGCACGATACGGATTTAGCCATGCATGAAGATCAAGTCCTCTTTTTCTGCATTCTGTAATAGCAAAAGTAAGAGGATCCCAAGAAGGATTCGGAGCTGTTCCTTGTACACCTGTCAGCCAGTATGACCAAGGTTCAATTGCAGAATTATAAAGAGCGTCGCATTCTGGGCGAACCTGAAAATAGACGGTATTAATTCCACTAAGCGCTAATTTGTCTAGAATTGTAATCAGCTCTGCTTGTTGCACTGCAGGAGCAGCTGTTCTACTGGACGGCCAATCTAAATTATAAACCGAAGTCAAATAAGTACCTCTCAGGTCTGCTTTTGGACTTGCGCTTAATTCTGGACCATTGTTAGAGCATCCTAAAGGAATATTGGTTCCTTGGCTTAAAACAAAGCCGTTAAAAATGATGAAAAAGAACAAATTGAGTAATTTCTGTTTCATAAATAAAGTGGTTTTGGATTAGTTATGCTAAATATAACACAAATAAAAACGCAAAAACACGCATAAAAAACACAATTAAAACAAAATAATGCAAATTAAAACCTAAAAAAGCGCACAAACAAGCATAAACACTAGTCTTGCAAATACTATTTTTTTATAAATAACTGTATGGATTTATTTATAAAATAAATTAACAAACTTTAAAAAAAGGATAAAAATAAGAATAGAACTACAATTAATATAAGATATACTTTCTTAACATCTCACTTTATCAAAACTAAGAAAAAGAAAGTTTTAATCATTTTATTATATTAGCATTTTAAAAAACGCAAAATAACGCAGACTAATAAATACAATTCAATTGGGGGCATTTTTTAACAAATTAGCAATAACCTATATTCTCCATCATTTTCTATTGGAGCTCTATGAACACAAGGCAATACTTGTTGTTTTGGATGATCTACAGCCAAGCGCCAAAGATGTCCTAAACCTAAATTAATTGGTTCTGCATTTTCATGTAATTGATAATGTAAATCAAAGTAGTTTTCTTTTAAGAAGTCTTCGAATTCATCCTCAGTTCCATTATGCAACTCTTTTAGTTTTGCTCGAACTTCAGGGATGAGTATTTTTTGTTCTACCTGCGAATTAGCAACAATATCGCTCGCGGCGCCATGATAAGTGCACAAATAAGTATCTGTGGCAATTGGCGAACGGTCAACATGAAATGAATAAACATCAGTAGATATAAAATCAAATTCATCATCTCGCTCATAACACTTTAATAGATTCAGAGAAGGTGAAGCTCCAAAATCAGTCAACAATTTCAAATCGTTTAGGATTATCTCTCTGGCTATTTTTCCTTTTTCTGAAAGCTGAAGAGCAATCAAATCTTCAGGAAAAACTTCTGTTATATTTTCTTTTAAAGATAATTTTTCTACGATCTCCTTAAAATTACCATCTAAATTTCTGTACCAACATAATGCATTCATTTCTCCTTTGAAATCTGTTTGCACAAGTTCAGAAAAAGTAGATATCACTCCAATTTGATTGTTGTCCGAAAATTTATTGCTCATAGAATAGATTAAGAAGCTAGCGATTTAATGAATTGCAAAATTATGTAATAAAGGCCACTATTTAATATAAAAAAAGAAGCCTAATTCAACAGAAATAGGCCTCTTTATATTTATTACTACATTTCTTTTAAATTGATTTCCTTCTTTTCTCCATCCTTATCAATGCTTACACGTTTTTCAATATTGGCTTTATCCGTATAAGATTGCCTCGCTGTACCGTAATTTGTTGTAGAACCTTGATAACCGTAATAGTTGTAATAATTGGTATATCCGGAAACATACGAATAATTATAGGAGTTTGTAAAATCAAAACTAACCATAACAACATAAGTTCCTGGCATAAGATCTACAAATTCAAAATGTCCCTGATCATCATAGACTTTAGATTTTTTAACAGAATATCCAAAATCGCTATCCAAAGGAACTTCGGGCATTTTTTTCTGTTTACGGATTTTCTTGTTTACTTCTACCCATTCTTCATAATATGCTGAACTTGGGAAAAGTGTAATTTCGGTACCTTTTGGAGCATATTGTTTTTTAGCAGTATTTACTAAACCACCCAATCTTTTACCTGAGTCAGATCTTGCGTAGGCTGTTCCAATTACAACGCTATTACCGCTAGAAATTTGCCTTGCTACTTCCTCTTTATTGAATTTATTTTTAATTGGCTGATAATCTAGCTCTTCATTAACCGTAATTTCCCACATTCCATTTGCCATAGACATTTCACGTTGCCATAGACGGTGGTCTTTTTTGTCAATAATATAATTATAATATGCATTTGTACTTTCTTCTAAAACTGAGACAAGCCAAGTTTGATGTTTACCAGTTCTTGGAGAATTATAATCAAAACTTTTCACTTCTTTAATCGTATAATATTCAACTAGAACATTTGACCCGTCATTATAATAAAATTGAGGAAATCTGGCTTTGTAACCTACATCTAACGGTAAGGTGCCAATTAAATGATCGGTCCAGTTGAAATCGAAGAATTCCTCCTTAGGATTGAGTTTTAGTTTTTTATCTTTTTTGGTTTTCTTTGAATAGTAATTACCAGTAATTGTTTCGCCAAAATTAAGGTTTAGCTTTGCATTTTTGGTTTCATCAGAATAGCTAATCGCTTTAAGTGTTTGAGCATCTGCTGTACTAATTCGCGAAGTAGACTTTCCGCCGTCTTTTGGAGTGTAAGTATTATTTAAAGTCAATTGGTTATTGGAAGAAGAAATATCGTAGGTTAAAGCTCCCATATTTTTCCATTCACTACCTTTTACGTAATAGACTGTATAGAGCGACTTTTCTGGTTTGATATACTGAGTTTTAATATCTTTATTGCCAGGCGCAATTGCTTTTTGGCTCAATGCTACAAAGGGAAAAAGCATCACAGCGAAAATAAGTTTATAAAATTTCATATTTATATTATGATAATTGGGAAATAATAAATTGGTTTTTATCGGTTTTGAATAGATCTTATTTTAGGGATTTACTATCTCTTCATAAGGAAGATTAAATGTTCCTTCTTTTATTTCTATTGCTTTGCCTGAATCTAAATTTCGAACCTTTCCAGAAAATGTACCTTTAATACCATTTTTACTAATAGACTCGATTTTTACAGTAAAAATATCATCTGCTGCACTGGTATTGTAAACAACAGTTCCGTTTGCTGTTTGAACAGCATAACGTGCTATCATTTCTGGTTCCTGTGGTGTTGTATACGTTCCCGCTTTAATGTCTCCTCCTGTTCTCCATATTTCGAAATCTAAAGAGGGCGGCAATTGCTCGCCAATTTTAGTTGGATAAGGTGCCTCAAATCCCGCAACTACAATATGTTCAAATCGATTATCGTTGCCACCACCCTGAAAATTTACATTGTAAAAATTTATTTTCTTTCCGTCGAGACTTGCTTTAAAATAATAATCTGACGTTTTATCAGAGCCGCCATCATCACTTGAACAAGCAAAAAATAGGAAGGTCAAAACTAATATGCCAAAAAGCTGCTTAATTAAACTTGCAACTTTTCTTTTTAATAATGCTGATTTCATAGCTAAAAAAATATCTGTACTGTTAACTTTCATTATATTTTCATTGATTAATTACAAATTTACAGACGTCTTTTAGAGAAAACAATACCTGATTTCATGGTTATTTTAAAAAAAAGGTGCCTTTAAAAGACACCTAATTTATTATATTTCACATTAAGATTTTAAGGAACCAATACAGCTCGCCCTTTAATTTTTCCGTGGCGCATTTTATCGTACACTTCATTTGCTTGTTCCAAGTTGAACTTTTCAATTTCAATATGTATTTTTTCTTGTCTTGCTAATCCAACAACTTCCATAAGTTCTGTACGAGATCCCCAATACGGATTTGTCATCGTAACACCAAAAGGAAGTCCGTTCATACTGTACTGATAATATCCTCCACCAAGACCAACGATCGTTAAATCACCGTCCATACCAACAACTTTTGTTCCTAGTTCAATTGTCGGTGTAGCGCCAACGAAATCTAGAATTACTTTAGCTTTTTTCAATCCTGTGATTTTTAGAATCTGTTCTGCTGCATCAGCATCTTTTGAATTGATTGTATAAGAAGCTCCTAATTCTTTAGCAAAAGCAAGTTTTTCTTCCGTTACATCGCAAGCAATTATCGCTGCTCCAGATGTTTCTCTTAAAATCTGAATTGCTACGTGACCAAGACCTCCTACTCCTATAACTACGACATATTCGTCTGGCATAAGTTTAGGCAGTGATCTTTTAATAGCAGAATATGGCGTTAAAGCTGCATCTGTTAATGGTGCAGCAATTACAGGATCAAGATCAAAAATCGGAACTAATAATCTTGAAGATGGAACAAGCATATACTCTGCCATACCGCCATTTAAACCAAGTCCTCCTCCATAACCTAATTCGCTTTGATGATCACAATAATTTTCTTTTGACTGTTGGCATGGCTTGCAATGTCCACACCCCCAAGGACCATATACCAATACGGCATCGCCCTTTTTATAATCTTTAACTGTATCACCAACAGCTTCAATCCAACCAGCGTTTTCGTGTCCAAGAGTAAATACAAGATCTCCAACTGTTCCTTCATCAATAATATGCAAATCTGAATGGCAAACTCCTGCTCCACCTATTTTTAGTAAAACTTCATCTCCTTTTGGAACTGGTTTTTCTAAATCATTAACAACTCTTACATCTTTATGTCCAAAATAACGTACTGCTTTCATAATTATATGTTTTTAAATTTCATTGCTTAATACATACAACAATTTACGCCAAAATGCTGGCTTTTGAGAGTATCATTCTTTTAAACTTATGTTAATAATAAGGTATTTATCCTTTAAAACATTTCATAAAAAATATATCCAAAATATATGTACTGGATTTTTATGTACGTAAAAGTGTACTTAATTGCTCCTCGAAAAAATTAATAATAATCAACTTTACATCGTAAATAAATGTAACCACTTTTTTTATTTACTCACTATCAATTTATTAACCTCAAAATTTAAAAAAAATGAAAAAGAACCTCAAATTAATTGGTCTGCTTTTTATTGCAGCATTAGTGTTTAATTCTTGTGAAAAAGAACAAGATTTAAATGAATCTCAAAACACTACTAAAGAAGTGCAACAAACTCCTGAACAAGATGTTTCCTTTGACGGAAAAACTGCAAAAAGCGCAGCGGCCTTAGCGGCTGGTACAGCTGGAGCAAGAACTATTACACTACAAACCAATACATTATCTTGTCCTGGTGGTTTATGTACATCGTACGGTGTTTGGTCTTCTGGACTTTACACGGTTTGGTTTCAGATGAGATTTAATTCCGGATTTTATTGGAGCAGAGGCGGTAAATGCGGATACGGTATTTTAATTGGTGACCAAAACACTGGTGGAGATCCAGGTTGGGATGGAAATGGCGGAAGCGCTAGATTTATGTGGTATTGTCCAAATGGATCTAACAGCGCAAAAGGTAGCGGAGCTTATCTTCAGCCTTATGTTTATTATAAAGATCAACCAGGACAATACGGTAACGATTTTGGAAAAAAATATTATATTCAGGAAGGAGTTACCTACAATTGCCAAATATCGGTTAAGCTAAATACAGGATCTAATACCGATGGATATGTTAAATATTACGTAAATGGAACAGAAATATTAAATCAAAAAATTCGCTGGGTAACAAATGATTCTAAACGAAATGTAAATGCAGTAAGTCTTCACACTTTCCGCGGAGGAAGTCAGGAGTACTGGAAAGCTCCTGTAACCAGTTCTATTTATTATCCAAGTGCTTCTTGGGATGCTTTATAAATAAATTAAAAACTATAAATCAATGATTTAGAGTTTTTTTTTATCATAATTTTAGAAATAGAAGAAAAATCAAGAAGCCTCCCTTTTCAATCGGGAGGCTTTTTAGTTTTATTTTTAAATTAAAGAGTTTAACGCCAGCCCAATTCTGGAGCAATATATTTTAGTATAGACGACAATATATGCACATTGTAATCTACTCCTAAAGTATTTGGTATTGTCAGTAATACAGTATCTGCTTCCTGAATTGCTTCGTCTTGCGCTAACTCAGCGATTAGTTTTTCTGGTTCGGCGGCGTAACTTCTTCCAAAAATGGCTCTTTTATCACTTTCGATATAACCAAAACTATCTGCTGCCTTGCCTTGATCTCCAAAATAATATTTGTCTTGATCGTTTACTAATGCAAAAATGGAACGGCTAACTGAAACTCGTGGCTCACGATCGTGTCCCGCTTTTTTCCACGCTTCTTTATACAATCTAATTTGTTCGGCTTGCTGAATATGAAAAGGTTTGCCATTTTCGTCAAACTTTAAAGTAGAACTTTGAAGGTGCATTCCGTTTTCGGCAGCCCAAATTGCTGTAGCATTAGAAGCTGCTCCCCACCAAATTCGCTTACGTAATCCCTCGGAATGAGGCTCAAGACGTAATAATCCAGGCGGATTTGGAAACATTGGATACGGATTTGGTTCTGCAAATCCCTCTCCGTTAAGTTTGTCTAAAAATTCTAGAGCCTTTTTTCGCCCCATATCAGCATCTGTTTCACCTTGCTCAGGTTCGTAGCCAAAAGAACGCCAGCCATCAATAACTTGTTCTGGTGATCCTCTACTGATACCTAATTGTAAACGTCCACCTGAAATTAAGTCTGCAGCACCAGCATCTTCTACCATATATAGAGGATTTTCGTAGCGCATATCTATAACTCCCGTACCAATTTCTATTTTACTGGTTTTGGCACCAATAGCAGAAAGCAAAGGAAAAGGAGACGCTAATTGTTGTGCAAAATGATGCACCCTAAAATATGCGCCATCTACGCCAATTTCCTCTGCTGCAACAGCTAAATCAATAGACTGAAGAAGCGTATCGGCTGCCGTACGGGCTTTATAGGACGGATGATTGGACCAATGTCCAAACGATAGAAATCCTATTTTTTTCATAGATAACAATGTTAATATTTTTCAATCTCAAATATACGCATCATTTTGGTTGTTCACTAGGAAAAAACAAACACAGTTCTACTTTTCATACTATAATAACAGCTTTAAAAACAGGCTATCCTTTTGTAAAAATGTTTCTTTGGCAATGCCATACTTAGAATTACTTTAGCTCCATTCCGGAAACTGAGTTTTATTTAAATCAAGTTTTTCAATTGCTTTCATATCAGCATCATCAAGCTTAAAATTAAATATATCAAGGTTTTCTATAATGTGAGTTTTTTGAGAAGATCTCGGAATACTAACAATTCCACGCTGATAATGCCATCTTAAACTTATCTGTGCTGTAGTCTTATTATATTTCTTAGCAATTTGAGTTAGTGTTTCGTTTGTAAAAAGTCCATTGCGCCCTTCTGCAAAAGGTGCCCACGCCTGCATCTGAATATTATCCTTTTTGAGTACATTATAATCATTGGTTTGTTGAAAATAAGCATGAGTTTCAATCTGATTTATTACCGGTTTTACTTTTGCATAAGACAAAAGATCTGCTAGTTGAGCTGGATCGAAATTACTTATACCAATAGCTTTAATTTTTCCAGCTTTATAAAGTTCTTCCATTGCTTTCCAAGATCCTTTTACATCTCCTCTTGGTCGGTGTATTAGGTATAAATCAAGATATTCAAGATCTAATTTTCTTAACGTCTCTTCAAAACCTTTTTTTGCATTTTCATAACCAGCATCGTCAACCCATAATTTTGAGGTTACAAATAACTGCTTTCTGTCAATTCCGCTTTGCTTTATTGCTTTACCAACTTCTTCTTCATTTCCATATACTTTTGCGGTATCAATAAGACGATAACCTGCCGATATTGCTTCTACAACAGATTGTTGACATATTTCTCCTCTCAGTCCGTATGTTCCAAATCCGAGTATTGGCATTTTCAAACCATTATTTAACTTAACATCTGGAATGCTAACCTTACTTTTATCCATTACAACATTTCCGAATAATTCAGGCATACCAAACACGCCCAAGTAAATTCCGGCAGCAGCTAATTTTGTACTGGTTTGTAAAAACCTACGACGGTTCATTTGATTTTTTTGGTTTTGAGAATTCATATTTTTGGTTTATTAGTAAGTTTATAAAAATCAATTAATAAAAGTAGATATTATATTTCAAATAGAATATTTAATTTTTTTATACTATCATTTAAACTATATTTTCGTAAAAAGTATTTCTTGAACTAGTTCAAGTTTCTTCACAGCCACAGTAAATAACTTTGTCATGTAATCATTTAAAAATCAAAACAATGAAAATAGTTATTATCGGTGGAACAGGTTTAATTGGAAGTCAAGTGACTACTCTTTTAAAAAACCAACATGAAGTTATTGCAGCATCTCCAAGCATGGGCGTAAACACACTTACAGGCGAAGGACTTGACAAAGTTCTTGAAAATGCAAAAGTTGTTATTGATGTGTCGAATTCTCCTTCTTTTGCTGATGAAGATGTGATGCATTTTTTTAAGACTTCAAGTAAAAATTTATTAAATGCCGCAAAGAAAGCGGGCGTTGAACATCTTATTGCACTTTCTGTGGTTGGAACAAGTAAGCTGCAGGAAAGCGGTTATTTTCGAGCAAAACAAATACAAGAAGACCTTATCAAGGCATCTGATACACCTTACACAATTGTTCAAGCAACACAATTTTACGAGTTTGCGGGCGGAATTGCCGCAATGAGTACTGTTGATGGAAAAATACATCTATCCGAATCTTATATTCAGCCTATTGCTAGTGCAGACGTGGCTTCATTTATAGCTTCAAGAATTTCAGAAAAACCTGAAATGGGTATTTTAGAAATTGGAGGTCCTGAAAAATGGCCTATTTATGAATGGATCACTAATTATTTAAATAAAAAGAACGACAATACTGAAGTGATAAAAGATTTGAAAGCGACTTATTCAGGTGCTGCTACTGAATTGAATACACTTGTAGCAGAAAATGCTTTTAAGTTAGGAAGCACTTATTATGAAGATTGGATTTCAGTTCCTGGCAATCTGAAATAAGTTAGCATAACAAAAACATTCTGCTAACGAAATATAACCAAAATCCCATTTCACTTGAAATGGGATTTTGGTTCTTAAATAATTACATCGTTTTTTTTCTATTCTTTACTATTTTATTTCCTATTACAAAAAGTCCTAAAACTACCAAAAAATGTATCAGATATGATTTAGGTTCTCCTTCTCCCACAACAGAAAAAATTCGATTCCATCTTATCTTATTAATTCCTTTAGCATCTTTATTCCAACTGAACCAAATAAATACAGGTTTGCCAATTACATGATCAAAAGGAACATATCCCCAAAATCTAGCATCTAGAGAATTCTGACGGTTATCTCCCATCATCCAATAATAGTCTTGCTTGAAGGTATAATGGTTTGTTGGCTTTCCATTTATAATAATTTCAGAACCATGAACCTTTAAACTATTATGTTCGTATTCTTCTATAATTCTTTTATAAAAAGGAAGCGTATTTACATCCAATTTTACCGTTTTTCCTTTTTGCGGAATATATATTGGCCCAAAGTTATCTATGTTCCATTTTAGAGAAGAAACATGAGGAAAAGCATCTTCATATTGTCCCTTTGGCTCTAAGTTCTTTTTTACATTCTTTACAACTGGATTACGAGCAATTAAAGCCGCTTCTTCATCAGTCAATGTCAAAAAATACTGTCCTTTGTCTGTAAGTGCAAAATTTCCATTTTCATACCTTAAACCTTCGCGAGCACCATATATATTTACAAGCGCATCTTGACTAATTGCCTGTCCTTGAGTATCAATAAAAAAATTATACTGCGCTTTTGCACTTGGCGGTAATTTAGAAATTTTGTTATTAATATAGATGTATCCATCTTTAATTTCTAAAGAATCGCCTGGCATACCAACGCATCGCTTAACTAAATTTGTCTTTTTATCAATTGGCTTATAATAATTACGATCAGGGTGAAAATCATCCATATTGCGTAAAGTGTCTGCAGGTTGGTTAAAGACTACAATTTCGTTGCGTTTGATCTTTTCTATTGCAGGAAATCTAAAATAGGGCAATTGAAGCTTATTTAGCCATGACGTTTCTTTCTTTGTGACATCATCGCTAAATAAATATGATTTTACTCCAGTAAGAGGAATCGAATCATGCACCATAGGCATTGCAACAGAAGTCATCGGAGTTCTTGCTCCGTAATTAATCTTACTTACAAATAAGAAATCTCCAATTAACAATGTTTTCTCTAAAGATGAAGATGGAATTGTAAATGGCTGAATAACGTAGGTATGCACCAAAGTCGCTACAATTATCGCAAATACTAGAGAACTAATCGTGTCTTCCGTTTTTGTTTTGGGCTGTAAATCTCGATTACTGCTATAAACTAATTTTTCTGGACTATTATAATTTAAAAAAGTTATATAGAATCCAAATGTGAGCAAAACCAAAATAGTATCTTGTCTAGAATCTTTACCAAAACTTTTTACGGTTTCAACCCAAACTACAGGAATCATCAAGAGATTAATAATTGGAATAAAAAGTAATAAAACCCACCAAATCGGACGATTTATAATTTTCATTAGAATTATTAGATTGTAAATTGGCACAAAAGATTCTACTGCTTTTCTACCAGCTTTTTCATAAAGTTTCCACGTAGATACTCCATGAATAATTTGCATAATTAAAATAAAAATAAGCCATTCTGATACATTCATATCTTGAAATTTTAATTGTTATTTTTTAGATGTTATTTTCATAATAACATTCTAACATATGTAGTTTTTAAATTAAAATGTTACATAAAACATCAAAAAAAAGAGAAGACATCTATTTGTATCTTCTCTTTTTTTTGATTAGAATTATATCTAAAAAATTACAAGCCTTTTCTTATGATATAAAATCTTATTTCTTCTTCTAATTCTATTGCCAGATTTTCGAAATCCTGATTTTTTCGAAAATTATTCTCAAATTTAATTTTATAAATTTCTGCATTAGCGACACTCTTGCAGTAATTATCACAAATACTTTTGAAAGCGACATCTTGCAAATACATTTTTTTTATCGATTCGAAATGCTCTGCAAATTTTACGTTATATAATTCATCAGGAAGTGACATAGTATTGAGTTTTAGTTCTTTGTTTGCAATTAAGATTTTTTTCTACTCTCCTATCAATTTCTAATTCGACTTCAGGATCTTGTTTTTTGAGCCGAATTTAATCTTCCATGTCAATTGATTTGAATACTCAACTTTCAAAGGTTTATCAAAGTTATCATCACTTCTTAATTTTAAAGTGTTCCAAAACTGAAATTAGGTTGCATATTATAATTTGAAACAAAGTTTACTACTCTTTCGCAAATTTAATGATGAGATGAGACACCTCCAAAACCGAGCGTGCTGGTCTATTTTCTTCTGGAACAACCAATCTAAATGGTCCTACTCCATCTTCCAAAGGCTTTCCGTCTTTCTTATCTGCCAAAATAATGACTCTATTTGTAAAAGCTGGATCAAGTTCTGCTAACGAAAAAATGACTTCGTAACCATCGCTTCCTCTTACTAACATATATTTTGTTAGATTTTCACCTTTAAGTTCTTTTCCTAAAGTTACTCCAGCTTGTTTCAATATTTCGATAATTGGAACTCCTGAATATTCCTGAAGTTTGCCTTCACGATTTTTCATAGTAGCTTGTACATGCGGCATCTTGGCTAAATCTGAAAGGCTTAAAGAAAGTGTTTTTAAAACTTCTCCTTCTACTTTTACAACTGGTTCTTTGGAAGAATTTTGCGCTAATAAATCGTTGCTAATTCCAACAAAAAATAGCGATGTTGCCAAAATAAGAGATAAAAAATGCTTTTTCATTTTGAATATTTTAATTGTTATTGATGTCTTTTCAAATGCGGATCTGAAAATTTAGGATCGTTGATAAATGTTGAATCCGTCAGCATTTTAAGAAAATTAATAATATTTGATTTTTCATTTGCTGTTAATCCAAGATTTTTGCCATTTAGATTGTTAGAACGATTTTTCAAAGTTATGCTTAAAGTTCTACTTAAAGCAATATGTTCATTATAATGATCTAATACTTCTTCAAGATTTTTGAATCTGCCGTCGTGCATATATGGTGCAGTAAGCGCAATGTTGCGTAATGTTGCAACTCGAAATCTTCCCTTGTCATTTTCTGCTCCTGTAAATTCTTCTCTTCCAATATCTTTTGGTTCTGCATCAAGTCCATTGTTATGAAATAACTCCATATACATTTTGGGTGTTCCATGGCATTGTGCACAATCGGCACCTCGAATATTTTTTTCAGGAATTGGAGCATTCATAAACAATTCCATTCCTTTTAATTCTTGTTCAGAAGGCTTGTATTCTCCTCTCAAATATTGATCGTAATGAGAATTGGCAGATATTAAAGTGCGCTCAAATTGTGCAATTGCTTTGGTTATTTTTTCTGATGTAATTTCTGTTGATCCAAAAGCTTCTTTAAATAGAATTGGATATTCTTTTGTTTTCTTTAGTTCAATCACTGCTTTATCTAGATAATTTCCCATTTCATGAGGATCACTAAGCGGAAATTTTGCTTGTTCTTCTAAACCTTTTGCTCTTCCATCCCAGAAAAAATTTCGAACCCAGAGAAGGTTTGCCAATGACATCGAACTGCGTTTTGTTGGCACATTATCAACACCTAAACTAAATGCTCTACCGTCTGTAAAGGCAAGTTTCTGCTGATGACAGCTTGCACAGGAAATTGTTTTGTTTGAAGATAATTTCGTTTCATAAAACAGCATTCTACCTAAATAAACGCCTTGTTTTGTTGTTGGATTATTTTCTGGAATACTAATTCTATTTCCGAAATAGTCAGGATATTCTAATTTATATGGATCAACATATTGAGGATTTATGTCAATGGCAGCCATAAAAATTCCAGCTGCCAATAACACAAACGGTAAAATGATTTTTTTATAATGTGATTCTATATTCACGATCAAATCTTTTGCTCTAACCTTTTTAATTTTATTGATTAAAGAAACGAAGTGTAACAAAGAAATTTCGTCCTTCTTCAGGAAATCCTTCAACCAAACTATAATTTCTATCGAATATATTGCTTATTCCTGCATCAAGACTAAAATTCTTCAAAATTTTTCCTGATGCATAAAAATTCAAAAGAGTATAATCTGGAACTCTAGTTCCGTAACTGGTACTAAATCTAGACGAATTAAATTCTGCATTTGCGATTAAATGTAGCACTTTTAAAGGTTCATATTCTAAAGTTCCCATAACTTTTGTATTCGGAACATCTGTAAAATGTATACTTGGACTTGTAATGTTTTTTCTTTCTATATAAGTGTAATTCGCATTGAAAGACAAGTTTTTCAAAATCGAATAATTAAGCTGTGCCTCTACTCCGCGATATTCAGCTTCTCCAAAATTCTGCATTTGCGATTTTCCAGGCTGAACATTGCTTACACTCAAAATAGCATCGGTAATAGAACTGCAAAATAAGGCTGTTTGAAAAGTAAGTTTTTTAAAGAATGCTGCCGTATAATTGACTTCATAATTTAATGCCTCTTCTGGTTTTAATGTCGGATTCGGAATAGCAGTTCCCATTCTATAAGAATAACGGTCTTTAATCGTAGCAAATCTCGTTTTCTGTGAAACTGTCGCACCCAATTTGTGATCTTCAGTTAATTGATAAAAAAGTCCAATCTGCAAATTGTAAGCGTCGCTTGCAGCTGCTGCTGGATAATCTGAAATTACTTTGGTTGTACTGTTATAATCTTGAGCCTGAATGTTTTTTCTAATGTTGTAGCTCGCCCCCGGAATTACCGTAAACTTATCCGAAACTTTAAAAACATCTTCAATTCCGAATAAAATTGTATTGTCAATAAAATGACGTACTGGTTCTCCTAAATTATGTTCTCTGTGTACGTCTTCTTTAAAATGTACCGCAGCTTTAAAATCATTCTTCGGAATAATCTGCGTATTGTACTCCACGTTTCCACCATAAGTGTAATCATCATAAAGGCTCTGAAAAGCATATCCTTTGGTCATTGTTGAATAGGTTTTATCATCAAAACTATTCAGCGTGTTTTTGAATTTATCATAATAGATTCTAGTCTTCAAACTATTCTGATCATCCAAATTAGAATTAGAAATAAAATAATAACTTTCTTTGTTCCAAACTGGCCATTGCCAAAAACGCGGATTGTTTAAAAGTGAATTTTTGGCATCATTTCCTGCATAAACAGGATTTCCTTTTTCACCTTGCTGATTGATGTAACCCAATGCATATTCGCTTTTTTTACTGGGAGTCCATCCAATTTTAAACGTTATTTTTTGGTCTTTTCTATAAGAATTATCTCTTTGTCCACCGTCTTCATTTTTCATCGGAACAAAATCAGAAGACATTCTGGTTGAATTTCTATCCAAATAAGAATAACCTCCTTGGAAATAAAACTTTCCGAGATTAGAACCAATATTAACATTGCCTCGATAACCATTATCATTAATAGCTCCAATTGCACCGTCATATTCTAATTTTTTCACTGGTTTTCTAGAAATAAGATTAATCGCGCCACCTAAAGAATTTGGACCGTAAAGCACAGATGAAAATCCTTTTGAAACATCAACGGCCGCCAAATCGAAAGTTGTAAATCTGGCTAAATCTACATAACCATCATAAGGAACATAAACAGGAATACCATCCATGTAGACTGGAACTTGTCTCAAGTCAAAACCTCGTACAGAAACCATCGACTCGTTTCTAGGTCCTGAAGCAGTTAGAGTTACTCCAGGAAGCAGATTTAAAGCTTTTGAAACTTCCATTTTGTTCTGAGATTCCATCTTTTTTGATGTAACTCTATTCAAAGTATCTTTATTTTGATTCTGAATTATTACTACTTCTCCCAACATAAAAATATTGGACGTTTTTAAAGAATCTATCTCATTTTTCTTGTTTTGCTGAGAAAACCCGATTAAAGGAAAAAGCATTAATACGGCAAATTTTAATTTCATAGTTAATGGTATTTTCAGTATGTTTTAAAATGAATACTGATGGTTAAAAAAAATCTATTTTGGTTATTTATGTTTTAAGCACTTAATAAATACGTAGTTTTTATTTTTTCAAAAATACGTATTTATACTTAAAAACAAATAAGTAAATGAGATTTTTTTATTATTATATTAAAACCTGAATTATAGGATTAAATGCCTTAGAAGCTACAAGCACTTTTTGACCAATTTTATATTCTTTTACTTCATCCTCAGTCGCAACAACTTTGATAATATTATTTCCAGAAGAAATTTGAACTACGTATACAATATCACTTTTAGTAATATTGATAATTTCGCCAGTTAATTGGAATTTGCTACTTACTTTTTGTTCTGTAAAAACGGTTTCTGGAGTTCCTTCTTTTACAATTTTACCTTTATCAACAACAATAACTTGGTCTGAAAGTTTAAAAATCTCAGGAATAGAATGACTGACCATTATAGTCGTTAAATTGTATTTTTGGTGAATTTTTAAAATATAATCCTGAAGTTTAAACCTCATTTCATCATCTAAAGCCGAAAGTGGTTCATCTAACAAAAGAATTTCAGGTTTACGAACAATTGCTCTTGCTAAAGCAACACGTTGTTTTTGTCCGCCAGAAAGATTTTCAGTTTTACTGTTTTGAAGCGATTGCAGTTCCATCAATTCTATTAGTTCGGAAACAATCTCCTTTGAATCGTTTTTAGATAAAGCGAATTCTAGATTTTCTTTTACAGTCAAATTTGGAAATAAGGCAAAATCTTGAAATACAAATCCTATGGAACGCTTTTGAATTGGAAGATGAAATTTTTTATTAGAATCGTCCCAAATTGATTCTTCTACTTTTATGTTAACTTTTTCTGCTTTTGTAAGCCCTGATAAAACTCTAAGTATTGTTGTTTTTCCTGCTCCAGAATTTCCATAAATAGAAACAAACTGACCTTTTTTTATAGCCAATGAAATATCCAATGGCAGTTCGCCATCTGCAGTTTGGAGCATTTTATAAACATCAATCTGTATCATTAATAAAGAGTAGTTTTTCGGGATTTATTATGAATTAAATGAACAGCTAAGAGAATAGAAAAAGAAAACAGAAATAATATTCCTGCATATACATTGGCATTATCGTAATTCATCGATTCTACTTCTTCATAAATTGCAATCGAAACTACTTTTGTTTCCTCTGGAATGCTTCCTCCAACCATTAAAACAACGCCAAACTCTCCTAATGTATGAGCAAATGTCATGATAATACCCGTAAATAATGACGCACGAATATTTGGAAGCAATATTTTGGTAAGCGTTGTGAATCTAGATTTTCCTAAAGTAAAAGAAGCTTCCTGTAACGCGGGTGGTAGATTTTTTAATCCTGACAAAATAGGATTTACCATGAAAGGCAAACTATATATTACAGAAGCCAGAATCAATCCTTCAAAAGTAAAAACCAATCTTACATCAAAATAATCAGATAAAAATTTTCCGAAAGCATTTTCGGGACTAAAAGCGATTAAAAGATAAAAACCTAAAACTGAAGGTGGCAAAACTAATGGAAGACTTATCAACGCTTCGACAACAGCTTTCAATCTAAACCTACTGTAACACAACCAATAGCATAGCGGAATTGAAATCACCAACAAAATCATTGTCGTGATCAAAGCTAATTTTGCAGTGAGCCATAAAGGGTCTAAATTAATCATCGGCAGACAAGCTTACTTCATTGGTTTTTATTAAGGCAATCACATTGTCATTTTCTTTTAAATCTAATTGTTCGCAAGCATTGCTCGTAATAATAGATTGTATTTCTAATTTGTCCGCAATTAAATTAATCTGGCTAAGCAGAATTCCTTTTTTCACAGATTTAACAACGTAAGCAATCTGGTTTTGAACACTAATTTTCGGATTTAAATCTTTAGAAATAATCACCTCAGTTTCTTTAAAAATAACTTTTACAGCTTTATTTTCTTTTAAATAATCTGCCGTATCTGGCGTATCCAAAACGATGGAAGAAAAAACAAAATCATGAGATTTGACTTTAACTAATGAAATACCTTCATGAGATTGAATTTCAGTTATAATTCCTTTTAGTACATTCATTTCGTCTTGGTATCGTATCCGTAATATTTTAAAATTGCAGCGGCTGTTTTAGAAGATATAAAATTATAAAATTTTAGAGCATTTGCATTGTCTTTGCCATGTTTCAATAACACACATCCTTGTTCTAAAGGTGAATGGCTTTTCTCTGGAATTACATAATATTTTCCTCCTTCTTTTTGCATATTTGGTGTAAGAACAAGTGATAAAGCGGTAATACCAATATCTGCATTTCCTGTAGTTACAAATTGAGTAGCTTGCGTAATATTGTCGCCAAAAACCAGCTTCGATTTTACTTTATCGTATATTTTATAATATTTCAGACTTTCTACTGCTTTTTCGCCATAAGGCGCAGTTGCAGGATTTCCTATTGCTATTTTACGAATAGAAGCATCTAAAAGGCTATTGATTTTTTTTGCATTCGGATCTATTTTTTTGCTCCAAATAACCAATTTACCAACAGCATACATTTTTACTTTTGAAGCTGTCATTTTATTTTTTTCCAATTGATTGGGATAATCCATATCTGCTGAAAAAAATAAATCGAATGGAGCTCCGTTGGAAATTTGTTCGTAAAATTTTCCCGAAGCTCCATAAGTTATCTGAGGATTTATATTAGGATTTTGAATTTTAAAAACGGTATTGATAGAATCTAAAGCTATTTTAAGATTTGCTGCCGCTACAATTGTAAATTTTTGCTGTGCGTTTACAGTTCCAAAAAATAATAATAACAGCATTGTCAAATTAGACAAAAATCTTTTTTTAGTCTTCATACCAAACATATATAGCTTTTACTCATTTAAGATAAAAAATGAGCAATTAGATAATGGTAAAAATAAGTATTCTAAAGGGAATTATAAAGAACTAATATTTTTTAAGCATTGAAGTACTAAAAATTAGCTTTTTTAATTGCTAACCTTATTAATCATCTCCCAAACCAAATCAATTGTAAGCAAAGTTTTCAGACGAGTTCCACAGCTTAAATAAATCCAAGTTCCCAAAGATTCTTCTGCTGAGAACATACAGGTAATCTGAGAAATATTTACAGTATACTGTGTGAGATCGTCGGTTCTAAATTGAATGGTTTTCATATAAAATAAGATATTTGGGGCAAAAACTGTAAATCATATTTTCAATTTACAGTATTCCAAATTTATCTAAAGACATTGATTCATGGTTTAAATTGGATTTAAACTAACATTATTATAAAACTGAAACCATTAGGAACTATAAGAAAAACCAACTGTTTTAAACCTCATTATTAAGCAGATGTAAAGTATAACGAAATAATGATTTAGATTCTGCAAAAGACAATTACAATTATATAACAGTTTTTTTTCAGTAAAAATTAAATTTGGATCTTCAATAAAATTACAGTTATGAAAACTTACATATCAATTTTAATAGTTGTTTTCTTTTTTTCTTGTCAGCAAAAAGAAAGCAAACAAACTACTGTTTCTGCTACAGATTCCATTTCTAAAACAGAAAAAAAAGAGATTAAAACAGAAGAAAACAAACAAATTGGCGACACTATTTTTATGAATGTGAAAGATCAAAAAGAGACTTTTTCGGCAGAAGGTTCTTTAGATTCTCTTCATTCTAAAATATACATTAAGTTTGAAAATGAAGATTTGGGCGAACTAAATGCAAGCATTATTCCAAATACAGATCAAGCTAATATTCGTTTCAGTCAAATTATTTTTCCAAATAAAACCTCAGACGGACCTTTTGCAAGAGATTTAAAGATACAGCTGAATCAAAAAGGGAAAACTGTTTTGGTAATTGGGCATTCATTAATGGCTGAAAATCCTTATTACGGCAAATTTAAAGTTGAATTAAAGCATAAAAAAACGGCACATTAAATTGATGCCGTTTTTTTTATTACTATTTTAAAACTAAGCAGATTTACAAGATTCAAAAAAATCAAAAGCTCTTTTTTCTGCGTACGAATAAGTCGAATTTCTGAGAGGAAAGGCACAATGTCCACCGTATTTTGGAGTTTCAAGATAAACGTAAGCACTTTCTTTTGCAATCGCTCTCGGATAGCATCTTTCTCCAAGAAAAGGATCGTCTAGCGAATTGATAATCAAAACCGGAGTGGTAATATTACTTAAAGAAAACTCAGGAGAAACACGTTGATAATAATCATCTCGACTCGCGAAACCGTGAAGAGGCGCAGTAAAATACTGATCGACTTCATCAAAAGAAGTGATTTTGTCAATCTGATCGCTATTGATAAAATCTGGAAACTGTGCCGCTTTGTATTTCAATTTCTTTTTGATATCGATTGTAAAATTCTTCAAATAGACTTTATTAAAACCTTGTTTCAGCACTTCTGCACTTGTTTTAATATGTGTAGGAACCGAAATCGAAACGGCTGCTTTTACGCGTTCATCGATTTTTGTCCAGCCTAAATAATTCAAAAGCTGAACTCCGCCCATTGAATATCCAATTAAGTAAACATCTTCAAAACCTTTATTAAAAACAAATTGAACCACTTCATCTAAATCGTCCACCGCTCCGTGATGGTAAAGTCTAGGAAGGCGATTCATTTCTCCACCGCAAGTTCGATTGTTCCAAGCAAAAACTGAAAAGCCTTTCTGCTGAAAATAAGTCGCGCAACTATTATTGTAAGTTCTTCTGGAATCTCCTTCTAAACCATGACATAAAATAACGGCTTTCTTGGAATCGTTTATAATAAAATCAATATTAATAAAATCGCCATCATTGAGCTCATGTTTTGCCCTTGTGTATTCTGGAACATCAAACTTTTTAATCAAAGCGGCATAAATGGTAGAAATATGCCTGTTTCGATGCATTATAGAAGGAAAATTGTAATCTGACTGTTCAATTATTGGCATGATGAAAAGTTTTTGTCCTTATAACAAATTTAAGAAATTCATTACTATTTATGCATATCATGGTATTTTATTTCATTAAAAAAACTAAAAAAGGTATTTTGAAATAAAGTTTTCAATTAAATAAAAATAATTACATTTGCCATTCAATAAGAAAACAAATGAAAAACTTAATTACAATTATTATTAACATCAACATAATTATCGGCGATAATTGTGAGGAGTGTCTTTTTAATTAAGTTTACAGCTATAAGTTAAAAACCTCCCTCAACAGGGAGGTTTTTTTATTTAGAAAAATATGAAAAATTTAAAATCAATTATTATTAGCGCAATTATTATTACCTGTCTCTTTTGACGAGTCGGAATTATATTGTCTATAATCAACCTTTCTCAGTCAAAAACGAGAAAGGTTTTTTTTTACTTCAAAATGAAATTAACTCTAAACAAATTTTAAAACAACAAATGAAAGAACAACACACTTTGACAATCTACACAGAAGATCGATTTGATTTACTCAATAAAATAATGCTCGTTTTTACGCGTAGAAATATTAAAATTGAAAGTCTTAATATTTCGCTTTCTGAAATGGATGACATCTACAAATACACTATTTTAATAACCGAAAGTTCAGAAGCTGTTAGAAATGTTGCGCTCCAAATTGAAAAAATCATTGAGGTTTTTAAATGTTCTTATCATACCAATGAAGATATTGTTTGGACGCAAGTTGTACTTTTTAAAATTCCAACGAATCAAATTATGATTAATGAAAAATTGAACGATCTTCTAAGAAAATACAATGCCAGACATCTTAATGTTGATAGCTCTTACACCATATTTGAATATACAGTTCAAGAAACACAAAGCATTAATTTGATAAAAGAACTTAAAGAATTTGAACTTGTAGAATTTATAGAAAGTTCTAGAATTGCTATTGCAAAATCGGGAAACGGAGTGATTAAAGAACAAAATATATTTGAATAATAAACATTAAAAAAATCTCTCAGGATACGACAGGATGGAAACGGAATCATATTTCTCTATTTTTGAGAGGATACAAAAATTAAAAAAATGCATTTCAACAAATCGAATTTCTCATTATTAGGCCTTTTACTCCTTTGCAGTTTAAACCTTTTCAGCCAAATTACCCTTCCTAAAATTTTGGGACACAATATGGTTTTACAGCAAAATAAAGAAGTATCAATTTGGGGAACTGCCAGTGCAGGCGAAAAGATTTCGGTAGATTTTGCTGGACAAAACAAAACAACAGTTGCAGATCAATCGGGAAAATGGTCGCTTAAATTGAAACCAATGAAAGCGTCTTTTACTCCGCGTGAAATGACTATAAAAGGAAAAAATACTATTGTTCTTAAAAACATTCTAATCGGTGAAGTTTGGCTTTGTTCTGGTCAATCCAATATGGAATATGCTATGAGAAAATATAGCAAATTTGAAACCGCTACAAAAGGATACAAACCACCAGAAGATGATTTGAATAAGGCAAACAATACTAATATTCGTATTTTCTTGGATCGCAGGAAATACATGGATCCAAGTCCTGAACATTTAGGTTGGGATGCCGCTATGGGAAAACCTCTAGTAGATTTTTCTGCTGTTGGATATTATTTT
Organism: Flavobacterium notoginsengisoli; assembly: GCF_014207905.1. Taxonomy (GTDB): domain Bacteria; phylum Bacteroidota; class Bacteroidia; order Flavobacteriales; family Flavobacteriaceae; genus Flavobacterium; species Flavobacterium notoginsengisoli_A. The sequence continues at coordinate 113,977 of NZ_JACHLB010000004.1, forward strand.
GCGAAAGATTTGTATGCTAAATTAAACGTTCCTATCGGAATGATTTCGGCAGCAGTTCCTGGAAGCAGAATTGAACCTTGGATTCAGTCTTCAAAAATGGAAATAACTCCTAAACTAAAAAATGGTAAAACATTAGAAAAACTTAGCGCTGATGGCGGTGATGCAGGAAAGTTTTATGATACCATGATACAGCCTCTAATTCCATATACTTTAAAAGGTTTTTTATGGTATCAAGGAGAATCGAATTGTTTTCTTAATGAAAATATCCGTTACGCTTATAAATTCAAGACGTTAATAGAAAGTTGGCGAAACGATTGGAATGATAAAAACCTGCCCTTTTACTTTGTTCAACTTGCTCCTTACGCCTATTCGACTACCAAAGATGAACGCCCTCATAGCGCAGAACAGCTTCCAGAATTTTGGGAATCGCAAAAATTGGCGCTTCATTTAAAAAATACAAACACAATCGCCATTACCGATTTGGTTGACAGTATCGCCGATTTGCATCCAGGATACAAGTGGGAAATTGGCCGTCGTTTAAGCCTTCTTGCAGTAAATAAAACGTATGGACAAAAAAACATTGTTTGGTCTGGACCAGTTTACCAAAAAATGAAAATTGCTGATAATACTATAGAAATAACCTTTTCTAATCTAGGAAGCGGTTTAGCAAGTCGTGACGGAAAACCGCTTAACTGGTTTACTATTGCAGGAAATGATGGAAAATTTGTTAATGCAAATGCAGAAATAAAAGGAGATAAAATTATTGTTTCTGCTCCAGAAATTCTTCATCCGACCGCTGCTCGTTTTGGATGGAATGAAGGTGCACAATCTAATTTTATTAACAAAGAAGGATTACCAGCCGTTCCTTTTCGAACTGATAATCCGTGGGACAATCTTTTTCAATAGAATAGCTGAAACTTTAGATGAAGAGCTAGTTTCTTCATCTAAAGTTCTTTATTTCAAAAATGGATAATCGGTATAACCTCTGGCTGTCCCGCCTCCAAATAAAGTATGATTATCTGAAATTTCATTTAGATAAGCATTTTGTTTTACCCTTTCTGGATAATCAGGATTGCTTAAAAATTTTCTTCCATAACCAATTAAATCTACAAGATTATCTTGTATTAATTGTTCTCCTTCATTTGGTGTTTTATTTCCCGTTGCAATAATTGTTTTATCAAAATTAGCGCGAAGTTGTACTCTAAAATCATTTGGAATTTGAGGCGCATCATCCCAATCTGCTTCGCAGAGATGAATGTAGGCGACATCAAGTTTATTTAAAGCTTTTGCAGCTAACATGATCGTTTCTAGAATTTCTGGATCATTCATATCTTTAAAACTAATAAAAGGAGAAAGTCTAACGCCAGTTTTTTCTTTTCCCACAGCATTTACTACAGCTTTAGTAATTTCGATTAAAAACCGAATTCTATTTTCTTTTGATCCTCCATATTCATCTGTTCTTTTATTGCTGTTGCTTCTCAAAAACTGATCAATTAGATAACCATTTGCGCCGTGAATTTCTACTCCGTCAAAACCTGCTTCTATTGCATTTTTTGCTCCTTGAACAAATTCTTTTATAACATTATCAATATCGCTTTTAGCCATTTCTTTTGGTTCGTCAACAGGTACAAAAGTAGCATCGCCATTTGGTGCTCCATCAAAAATATAAACGCTCGTATTTTGTGCCGTTAATGCTGAAGGTGCAATTGGCTGTAATCCGTTTACTTTAGAACTGCTAATTCTGCCAACATGCCATAATTGCAAAAATATTTTGCTCCCATTTTTATGGACGGCTTCGGTTACCAATTTCCAACCTTGTATTTGTTCCTCGCTATAAATTCCAGGAGTTTTAGCATAACCCATTCCTTGTAACGAAATCTGAACTGCTTCTGTAATAATAAGTCCTGCAGTACTTCGTTGGGCATAATATTCTGCCATTAAAGCATTTGGAATATCTCCCGGCTGAGAAGATCTGGAACGAGTCATTGGCGCCATTAAAAATCGGTTTTTTAAACGATTTCCACCTAAATCATATTCTTTAAATAAATTCTGGTATTTCATTTTGGTTGTTGTTTAGAGTTTTTATTGAAAAGCTTTTTCTATGATTAATGTTTCTTCATAAATTGTAAATTGGCTAATCAGGTTATTTTCAACAGTAAGATGTATCGCTAAAGGCATTTTAAAATGTTTTCCAGTCTTTTTTACTGTTCTTTCGATAGTTCCAAAAACGGCTACTTGATTTCCTTGGAGTAAAAATGATTTTGCTTCGAGTTTTTCACTTCCGTCAATAAAATAGCTGAACAGCGTTTTGAATAACTCTACAACTTCCGATCTCTTATTGCGATGTCCTGTCCAAGGCATATATTTTGACTCGAAAATGTACCAATCTACATTTTCTGAAACCATAGAAGCTATTTTCTCTGGATCCTTAGCTGTGACATATTCAAAGAATTTATCTACAGTCTGTTTGGTGTTTTTTTCCTGCTCAGAATATGTTTGCCCTTTTACTGAAAGACCAATTAGTAAGATAAGAGCAATTATTTTTAATTGTTTTGTTTTCGATTGTTTGACTTTTCGTTTCATGATTATTGTTTTTAAATGTTTTGAACACTAGACATTCAAAAATCAAACTAAAAACACAAACAGCTAAAAATCAACACATTAAATATAAGTAAAATATTTTATACAACCTTATTTCGTTCCAGAACGAAAACATAAAACGATATTTCGTTTACTCCTATTCTTAAATGATTAAAAATCGTGTAAAACAAAAAAGAGCACTAATTAGTGCTCTTTTTAAATTTTATTTTTAAAAAATCTTAGTAATAAACTGAAAGTAAAATTTTTGAATTTGAACTGTCTATGATTTTTTCTAATCTCTTGAAAAATACTTCGCTTACCATTGGACAACCGTGGCTATTAATAATATAATATCCTTGCTCGTCTGTTGGAACTTCTCTGTATTTGTGTAAAACAATAGCTCTTTTCATTGCATTGCTATTGGTTTCATCCATACCAGCAAGTCTAAAAGCTTTTCCAAATACACCGTTGTATGCTTTCTCTACAGAATATCTTCCTAAAGAAGTGCAGTTAGAATTTGGAGCATTGCTAAATTGAAGAATATCTCCTTTAATTCCAGTTTCAGAACCAGATCCGTGAGCTACTAATCCTTGGTCGATAATTTCGTTTTTCTCAAGATCGTAAACAAAGAAACGGTTTTTTCCAGATTTGATTTTCATATCCACAAGAAAAGCAATTTTGCTGCTGTATTTGTGGTTCAATTTAGTAAACGCTTTTATTTCGCTTACATGCTCGTTAAGTCTTGCGAATTCAACTTCGTTTAAAATGTCTTTCTTAGCCGTTACATTGTAGGTTGTAAAGGAAGTTAAAGAAAAAAGCAGTGCCATAAAAAATATTCTCATATAAAGGCAATTTGTTTAAGTTAAAAAAAGATTTGGGTGTCTATTCATACTTTGTTGCTGCAAAATTATACGGAAAGTTTATACAATTCCCATATTCAAGTGTTAAAGATATAATAAATATTTGATAATGCGACACTTAACTGTTAAAATTTCCTTTAAAAACCTGAATTTAACATTCTTAGCAAACAAAAAGTCCTGCATCAATTACTGATGCAGGACTATATCCTTACATAATGTTTTTAAACTTGCTCTATAATTTATTTAGCATCAAACCATAGTTTTGTAGTCAATAAATCTTTTCCTTGAGCAGCGATTGCAGCTTGGTAACTAACACCGTTTAAAGATTGTTCAGTTCCAGGATAAAAGAAACGAGAAGGTATTTTTCCGTCCAAAACTGTAGCTGGACCGGCTGTTAACACAGGATAATCTAATCTTCTCCATTCTGTAAAAGCATCCAAACCTTGTCCGTAGAATGCAATCCATTTTTGAGTTCCAATTGATTTGGCATAATTGGATGCATCGTATTTTACACCTGCCTGATTAAGGTAATTAGAAATAGCAGTTGCATCTGTGATACCAAATTGATTAAATGATGCTGTAATGGCATTTTTATACAATGTTTCTGCATCTCCAGAAATAAAACCTCTTGCAGCCGCTTCAGCAAGATTAAATAATACTTCCGAATAAGAATAAATAACAGCAGGCGATGTCGAAGTCAAGAAATAAGTTCCCGGTTTTGATGTTTTTGCAAAACCTTGACTATTTGCATCACTATTTGATAAACCGTTTCCTCCTCCAACATATTTGCCTACAGTTGCATCTGATGGCAATTGTGCATAAACTGGTAAACGAGGATCTGATAATTCAGTCAATTTATCTACAATTGTTTTTGAAATACGGAAATCATCACGAGTTTCAAACCAAGCTGAAGCTGGATTTTGTTGTGGAGAACTGATATATGTAAATTTGAAAGTATCTGCATTACTGCTCAATAATCCGCCTGCATCGCTTGTTGCATCTATAGCGGCTTGTTTTGCTAAAGCTGGTTCTTTATCAGAAATTCTTAATGCAATTCTTAAACGAAGCGAATTCACTAATTTTTTCCATTTTGCAACATCCCCTTTGTAAACCAAATCACCTGTTACAGTACCATTTGTTGAAGCTAATAAAGACTGAGCTTTTGCTAAATCTTCAAGCAAACCTGTATAAACTTCTTTCTGCGTATTGTATGCTGGAGTTACTTTTAATCCCGCTTCTTTGTACGGAATACTCCCGTAAGCATCTGTTAGCAATAGAAATGTCCAAGAACGAAGCGTTAAAGCAATTCCTTTATAGTTTGAATTAGCTTGTGCATCAGGAAAATTAATGATTGTATTCAAATCTGTAATTAAAGTTGCATAACCTGTATTCCATAAAGAAGTGAATGACGTATTAGAAACATCGTATCGATCTGGTTCTGTATACTGAATTTTAGCCCAATGTTGAACAAATAACAGAGACGAATTAAAGTTGTTTTCTGAACCCCAATATAAATCGGCTCCTTGTTTTAATGTTCCGGTTAGCAAGTAAGGAGCTAATGGAGTTTCGGTTGCATTTGGATTTTTATTAATATCATCCAAAGTATCACTGCATGAAGTCAGTGTCAATCCGAATAAGATTATATATGATAGCTTTTTTAGCATGATTTCGTGTTTTTAAAATTTAAGGTTAACGTTAAGACTGAAATTTCTGGTTGTTGGCAAAGCTAAACTCTCCAAACCTTGTGCATTACCAGTATTGAAAGCTGTTTCTGGATCAATATTTGGTGCATCTTTGTAGATAAAAAATAAATTACGTCCTACTGCAGTAATACTTGCTCCTTCTAATCCCAGTTTTCTAGCAAATGTCTTTGTAAAATTGTATGACAATTTTATTTCTCTCATTTTTACAAAAGTTGAACTGTATATATAAGCTTCGCTAATGTTGTATGAAGCTTTATAATATTCCTGCGCACTAAGAACTGTAGTATTTGGGCTTCCATTTTCATAAACGCCGTTAAAAATCATACCATCATCATATACTGTTGCTCCAGCAGGTGCAGTTCCGTTAACTAATGTCTTTGTCGTACCATTTAAGTAATAGTTCAAACCACCATTTTCAGCACCACGTCCTGGAAGTGTATTTGCCAAAACTCCTGTGTAAGTACCTGTTCTATTAGTTCCTGAGAAAATTTCTCCACCTACACTAGCATCAACTAAGAATGATAATTCAAGATTTTTATACGTCAAAGTATTCGTTACACCTGCAAGATAATCTGGAGTATAGTGCCCTAAAACTCTCTTTGTTGGATCAGCTTTTGGCAATCCGTTTGCTCCTACTACAATATTTCCGCTGGCATCGCGTAAATAAGCTGTTCCATAAAGTGCTCCGTAAGCTTGTCCTACAGACGCTAAAACATCAACACCTCCCGAAGAACCAATTGTGTAATTCTGAATCTGTTTCGCATAATCCAAAATCTCTACTTTACTTCTATTTCTAGAATAATTTGCTCCAATATTCCATTTGAAGTTTTCAGTTTGAATTGGACTTCCGTCTAATTGAATTTCGATACCATTATTATTTATTTTTCCAGCATTGATTAACTGCGAATTATATCCACTTGAAGCTGTTGTTTTGATTTCCAAAATCTGATCAAAACTATTTGTGTTATAGTAAGCAACATCAAAATGTAATCTGTTTTTCCAGAAAGTAGCTTCTAAACCAACTTCTGTAGAACGCGTAGTTTCTGGTTTCAAATTCTCATTCAATTTCTTTTGTGAAGAAGTTTGAATTGGATTTCCGTCAAATGCTGTTTGGAAATTATAAATTGTCGATAATTGATAAGGATCTGCATCATTTCCTACTTCAGACCATCCACCGCGTATCTTTAAGAAATCTAGCGTATTGCTTTTTAAGTTTAACGCTTCAGATAAAATCAAACTTCCGTTAACAGAAGGATAAAAATAAGAACGGTTACTGCTTGGTAACGTTGATGACCAATCGTTACGAGCTGTTAAATTTAAATACGCATAATTTTTATATCCTAATTGAGCTGAAGCATAAGCACTATAAACTCTCAATCTAGATAATGTATTCGAAGAAGTTAACGGATCTCTAGAATTAGTTAATGTATACAAATCTGGCACAGCCAAACGTGGCGCTTTTTGATAGTTGTTTGCGTCGCTGTGATTACGAATATTGAATCCGGCAAGCGCATCTAAACTAAAATCATCAGTAAGTTTTTTAGTATAAGTAAAAATCCCTTCTGTATTTTGTTCGTTTACAGTGTAAGCGTCTTCAGCATATGATCCGAATGGTGTACCGTTTGTACCATATTTGATGGTATATTTTCTACGGTCATTATAATAATCTACTCCTGTACGGAATCTAAAATTAAGTCCTTCAGCCAATTTTGCATCCAAATGCACATCTCCAATAATACGATTACGCTGCTGGCTTGTTGTATTGTAATAAGCATTCCAATAAGGATTACTATAGTAGCTGTTGTTCCAGTTAACGTCTCTATTGCTTTGAAGCTGATTAATATCAACTTGACGACCAAACCAAAGAAACTGAAGCATTACACCTGCAGCACGGTTACCTGACGGACCACCTGGTAAAGCTGGAGCATTAGTTGTAATATAATTTCCTGTAACTCCAACTTTAATATTTTTTGAAATCTGATAATTGGTATTAATGGTAAAGTTTGTTTTATTTACCTCACTATTAGGAACCGTTCCCAATTGTTTCTGATTATTTACACCTAAACGGAAGTCTGATTTCTCATCAGATCTAGCAACAGAAATACTATTATCATACGTAACTCCTGCATTAAAAAAGTCTTTCACGTTATTTGGATGCGCAACAAAAGGCACTGCTTCTCCATTCGAGAAAAATTGTGGAATAAGACGTCCATCCATTCTTGGCCCCCAGCTTTCGTCAACACCATCGTTAATTCCGCCTCCTTTACCGTCTACAAAGCTAAATCTTCCGTTTGAACCTTGTCCGTATGAGTTTTGGAAACTTGGCAATGTTGCAACCTGCGAAATTGTAATTCCAGAATTCAATGTAATTCCTAATCCTTTCTGACTTTTTCCAGATTTTGTAGTAATTAAAACAACTCCATGCGCTGCACGCGATCCGTAAAGCGCTGCTGCGTTAGGGCCTTTTAAAACGGTCAACGTTTCAATGTCATTCGGGTTTAAATCGGCAATTGCATTTTTAAAGTCACGTGTAGCTCCACCAACACTTCCTAATTGTGAATTATCTACAGGAACACCGTCTACCACAAATAAAGGCTGGTTATTTCCTGCAATCGAAGTTTCTCCACGAATAATAATTCTAGAAGATCCCATATCTCCCTGAGAGTTTGTAATACGAACACCGGCTAATTTTCCGCTAAGACTGTTTAAGAAGTTTGTTTCTTTTGTCTCTGCAAGATCTTTGTTTTTAAGTGCTTGTGTAGTATATCCTAAAGATTTCTTTTCTTTTGAAATACCTAAAGCGGTAACAACTACTTCAGATAACTGATTTTTTTCTTCTGTAAGTTCAATAACTACAGCGTTTTTATCGACCACAACTTCTGCTTTTTTGTATCCTAAAAAGCTTACTAGTAAAGTGTAAGGAAATTTTTGTCCCGTTTGGAAGTAAAACTTTCCATCAAAATCTGTCTGAACTCCGTGCGTAGTTCCTTTTATATTAATTGAAGCACCAATAACAGGCTCTTTTGTAACGGCGTCAATTACGATTCCTTCGAGTTTTGATTGGATTAACGGTTTCGTTTCTTGTGCGTTAACCCCTATGGAAATCAACAAAATACATAACCATGTATATCTTTCTAATTTTTTTTTCATTACTTTGTTTTAGTTTAATAAATGAAGTGAGCAGAAAACAGATTTATTCCGTTTTTGCTTTCTTCTAGAGATGTACAATTTCTTTAAGCTCCACCATTTCTGTTCCAGCAGGAATGGTTTTTCTTCTTTTATCTACACATTCGTTTTTTCATTTTTATCTTTTTTTTGGTTAATACTGTTTAAACTGGCATTTATACATGACTTCTCCTCCGAAAAGGATACATCTTATTAGAAAATAGATTTTTTGATTTATTAAGTGGGGAATTTTAGCAGCACCAACGCATTCGGCAAGACATGCCAAAAGCTGTTTTTTGAGAAGTATAATCGATAATTGGTAATCTTGAAGTGCTCATTTTTTTAAATTCTACTAATTTGATAGAACAAAGGTAAATTAAAAAACTTAATGTGAAAATTTTTTGCACTTTTTTTGCAAAATAAATGTTAACAAAATCGTTTTAGTAAAAACAAAATACTGTAAATCAAATATTTAAAAAATACAAATAAAATTAACTCACGTAAGTTTTTTAGTAAAAAATTAGCAAAACAGGGATTCAAATTAACTTTTAAAATTTTTATAAAACAGAAATCCCGATTATTATCATAAAAAACTATGACAATAATCGGGTCTTATTTTTTAAAACTTCACCTAAAAGTTTTTTGTTTCAGACAATTAAAAAACCATGAAATAATGGTTTCAAAGATTCATTCTTAAAATAAAGTTATTAAACAGCATATTCATTTCCAACTACTTCTACTCTAAACCCTAAATCTTTGGCGGTACGAACCGTCGGATCATTAGACATATCATTCATCATTCCGACAATAGTTAGATGCTCTATTTGTTTTGTATTTAAGTAATCAAACAATTCTGTTCCAGAAAAACTATTTGTATTGTCTTTGGTAATTATTGTTTCACCTTCTATAGGCATAACTTCTTCATATATTTGTGCGCCATAAGTTCCTGAAACAAAAAGTGATGCATTTTTATGTGATGCAATATGTTGTATATGAATTACTGTTTTTCTTTTTTTTCTAAAATCAGCCAGCATTTTTTTAGCGATTGAAGCAACTTCATAACTTCCATCCAACTCCATTTTTCCTTTGTAAAAATATTCATTTTGAATATCGACTAACAATAATGCCGATTTGGTATATTTTCTTTTCATTCTCTATTTATTTATTGAAAACTGCTGATCTCAGACACATTATATATCCCTATTGATTTTGCTAATTAAACCAAATAACTCCGGACCCCTCTAAAGCCTGCAATTGCAGATTAGTAAAACATAGCGAAATAGTTTAGAGTAGATTTTGTACCTTTTATGAAACCAGCAGTTCAACAAAAACTATTACTAAACAAAAAATTAATCTTTTACATCCATAAAAAATTCGATTGCGAAACTAGCAATAAGAAGATGTAAATTGTGAGGCGTTTCTTTATCTATTACGTAATAAGTAAAATATTTAAAGTGGTAAACCGAAATAAAACACTATTAAACAATACTTTAAAAAAAGAAATTAAAATTTGTAAAAGCATCTGCTTAAACTTCAATAAATAGAAATTTGACCCAAATTAGCGCAATATGAGACGAAAAAGTACTACTCAACTTAATGCTCTAACTTGAGAGAAAACACATAAAAATTTAATGTTGTTAAGAAAAAAAAGAGTTAGCATCATTTCAAAAAATAATAACTACATTACCTCTTTCTAACAAACCGTGTTCCATCATAAATTGAATTCCTTGTTGTTCAAAAAGTATTCAGTTTTACAAGCCATATTATTACATGCATTTAAAAACTACTCTTGCCTTTATTTTATTTTTTCTTTCCAATTATTTGGGTTATTCGCAAAAAACCTTCGATCAGATTTATACTGAAACTTATCAGGTTTTATTGAGCTCAAATCCTAAAAAAGCACTCAGTAATACCGATTATTTATTCGGAATTGCAAAGAATAATTCAGACAAAATAAAAACCCGTATGCTAAAAGCGCATATTTTGTATCAATACGGACTTAATAATCAAGCTATAATTGCTTTAAAAGAAGCTGAAAACTTTGCTTTAGCAGAAAAAGATTTTGTCGTACAATCTAAAATTTATGGCTTTTTAGCCTCTCTTTATCGCGAAAGTGAAATATTTCATGCCGGAAAAACATATCTAAACAAGGCAGTTTTAATTAGCAGGAGAATAAAAGATAAAAGCGAAATGTATCGATTTCAAGGAAATCTGTCTCAAGAATTAGCGTGTTATGAACTGCTTGATTCAAATTATGTTAAAGCGATCAAACATCTTAAAAAAGGCATTCAATTGTTTGAAAAAGCAGAAGGAACGAGTGATAAGAATTACCAAATTGCCATAAACGATGAACTTATTGCGAGAAATTATCTGGAATTGAAAAAAAGCGATTCGGCTTTATTTCATTATGAAAAAGCAGAAAAAGAACTTCAAACGTCATTATCTTATGATAGTCCGTTGAAAGGCTTTATTTATAATGGTATAGCAAATGTCTACACCTCATTAAAAGATTATAAAAAAGCGCAATTTAATTACATTAAGGCCGAAAAAATTGCAGAAGAATCAGATTACTCTGCATTAAAACAAGAGGTTTATACTTCTCTAATGGAATTTTACAAAGTTACTAATTCAAAAAAATACATCATTTACAATGAAAAAAACCTCAAACTAAGTAAAGCCGAAAATGACAACAAAAAAGTTATTGCAGATGATTTAATAAAAACGCTTCGGCAAGAACATCAAGACAGTCAATCTCAATATGAAAAAAACAGAATTGTAATTATAAGCATTTGTGTTTTGGCAATTATTTTTACTGTTGCAATTTATTTCTTTAAAAGAAAACAAGATTATAAGAAAATCAGAGAGTTTATTAATGCTAAACCTCCTCAAAACACAGACACCGAAGTTAACACTGATATTGAGCGAAAGAAAGAAATTACCAAAGAATATATGTCAGAAGCTACTGAAAATAGCATTCTGGAAAGTATTATAGAATTCGAAAAATCATTTTCTTTTCTAAATAAAACACTTTCATTAAACTCAGTTGCAGCAGAATTAAATGTCAACCATCGTTATTTATCTTATGTCATTAATAAACACAAATCAAAAGATTTTGCTAGCTATATCAATGAGTTGCGAATAAATTATATTATCGACAGATTAAAAAATGATGAGTCTTACCTAAAATATAAAATTAGCTATCTGGCAGATCAGGCTGGTTTTGCTTCTCATAGCAGATTCACTATTACATTTAAGAAAATAACAGGCGTTTCTCCGCTAACGTTTATTACCTATGTTCAAAATAATCCAGAGAAAAACAGTTAACAAACTAGAAATGATATATCTGTTTTGAATATTCTAAATAGTTTGTTCTATTTTTTTAATTATACTTCTAAAATTTTAGATAAAAAAAAACTCCAAAGTCATAAACCTTGGAGTTTTTTTTATGTTTTATAAAATATTACATTTCGTTTAATTCATTAAACTCATGTAAAGATTTTAATGTGCTTTCGTAAAACAAAATTGCAGCAATTAGATTTCCTTTATCAGAATATGGCATCATTTTTCTTTGGAACTCAACCGTTGTTTCTAAGAAAGTTGTTGTACCAACTGCTTGTCCGTCTAATACTTTTTTGTGTTCGTTATCGTCTGGAATACCTAAGTCTGCCATTGTAACACCTGGTTTAGTAACCAAAGCGATATAAGGTAACGTTTTAACTAAAACCTTGATACGCTCAATGTACAATTCTAAAAGTTCTCCTTTTTGCATACCAGCTAATTCTTTCTGATCGTGGTATTTACGGATTATGGCTGTTGTACTGATAATACTTCTAGGAGCATTCTTTGCTTGAGCTGAAACAGCCACAGTCGTTAAAAAGCAAAGAAAGCTTAGTAAAAAAATTTTACTTTTCATTGTCTTAGTAGATTTGGTTATTGGATCACAGCAAAAGTAGGCATTTTAACTTAAACTGCAAGTTTATTATTTATTTTTTTAGGTTAACATTACTGTTAAGTTGTTCTGTAACAAAAAGTAAAAAATAAGTCAGATTTTTCGAAGCTTAAATTTGGCAATTTTTAGATGCTTATTTTATTATTCTAAAACGACCTGGATATTTTATATAGATACTTTTTCTGTTTCCATAATAGTCCATAAAATCTTCGCATACAAAAACAGCATGCGCTGTAGACCAAGCAACTACACCACAAAATTCGCTTCCAGATTCTCTTTTAAGCTTTTCTACTTGTTTACCAATTTTAAAACCTAAATATTTATAAATTGTTGGAGTGTAAACAGAACCTTCTTCTAAATCTTCCAATGCACTTTCAAAAGTCGATTCTTTATCGATAATCTGTTTGTACTTCGCCATTACTGCATAAGTAAGTATGGCATAGTCTACAATTTTCTCGCTTTCTTCTGTATCTTTAATAAAAACAAAATCAGCAGATATTTTGGCTTTTTTTAATTCATCATCATTCAAATGAAACGAAGCGTTATTTTTTAAGGTAATCTTGTATTGATTATCGTTTAATTTTTCGCTTTCGAAAAGATTATCTAATCCGTAAACATTTAAGGAAGCTTTGATAAAAGCAATCGAAGAACAATTAGTTCGCTCTCCCTGCTTAAAACTTTCGAATATTTTATCTGAGCTCAATTGTGAATATGAATTTGAATAAACAAATAGGAACAGAAAAAATAGTGAAGTAACGAATTTCATTGTCTTTGGTAATTTATTTTGGGGCATCAACTCCTAATGGGAGATTATACAAATCTATAAAAATCAAATTATATTTTTTTTCAGTTCATCATTTTTATGAAAAAAAGTCAATTTTAACATTTACATGAAAAGAAAAACGTCTCACAAAACTAGGAGACGTTTTCAAATTCTATTTTTTTTCTTCGTTGTTCAGCTTATCATCAAAATCTGGTTCTTGACCTTTAAACTTTTTGCTGTCTACATCATAATTTTCATCATTTGTCAAAACTTCATCGTGATCTTTATATTGATGTTTTCTTGTATCGCTTCTATTGTTTGAATCATTCTTATTGTTGTTATTCGGAGTTGGGCTATTCGTTTTCATAATTCTACGTTTTAAAATGTTTTATAAAATTACTTCAAACAACTTATTATCAGCTTATAAAATCATTTTAAAAGATTACAAAATAACACTGTCATACAAGTTTTAAAAATAATTCTAATTTTGCAGTACTTAAAAGGATAAATCAATTATGTGGACTATTTGCCCCGAGTGTCAAGGACAAGGTAAGAAAAGCCAAAGACTTACAAAGAAAGTAAGGCTTCAATACCAATCGGCATTAGAACAATTTGAAAAAAACAATAGCGAAGGCATTGCTCCCACTCGTCCGAAAGCGCCAAAAATTGTTTGTTTACATTGTTCTGGATCTGGCTTAGTTCAATCTGAAAATCCTGTTATTCCAAATAAAGAAAATTACCCTCATGTGGCTATTATTGGTGCCGGAATTGGCGGAGTTGCCTTAGCTGTGGCTTGTCTTCATCGAGGAATTCCATTTACGATTTACGAACGTGATGAAAACTTCGAATCGCGCTCTCAAGGTTACGGACTTACTTTACAACAGGCCAGCAAAGCAATTCATGGATTGGGCATTTTTTCTTTAAATGGAGTCGTTTCTACAAGACATTTGGTTCATACAGTTGAGGGAAAAGTAATTGGAGAATGGGGAATTAGAAAATGGCTCGAATCTGAAGAAAAGAAAGAAACAAAACGTACCAATATTCACATAGCGCGTCAAGCATTGCGTTTGGCTTTGTTAGAGCAATTGGGCGGTCAGGATAAAATTCAATGGAAACATCAATTAATTGACTTTAGAGAAACCGAAAACGATAAAATTGACTTAACCTTTCAAGTAAACGGAGAAACTAAAACAGTAAAAACAGATCTTCTTGTTGGCGCAGATGGCATTCGAAGTTCGGTTCGAAGAATATTAATTGGAGACAATAATACTCCTTTACGTTATTTAGATTGTATCGTAATTTTAGGAATTTGTCCTTTAAGTTCATTAAAAGACGTAAATAGTCCTTTATTAGATTCTGCAACGGTTTTTCAAACGGCAAACGGACACGAAAGAATCTATATAATGCCTTACGACACCAATTCTGTAATGTGGCAACTTAGCTTTCCAATGTTAGAAGAAGAGGCTAAAACATTGAGTTTGCAAGGACCAAAAGCTTTAAAAGAAGAAGCAATTCGCAGAACGCAATGGCACAATCCAATTCCGCAGATTTTACTGGCTACTGAAGAAAATAAAATTTCAGGTTATCCCGTTTATGATCGCGAATTATTGAGTTCCGAATTACTTTCGAAAGGAAAACAGATTACTTTAATTGGAGACGCCGCACACCCGATGAGCCCGTTTAAAGGACAAGGCGCCAATCAGGCTTTATTGGATGCACTTTCTTTAGCTCGTAAAATATTTAAAGGATGTAAATCTGTAGCGCATTGGAAAAAGGCAGGAATACGAGAAAGTGTTTTGACAGAATTTGAAACCGAAATGCTAAAACGAAGCGCCGTAAAAGTAAAAGATTCTGCAAAAGCAGCAGAATTTCTACATTCTGAAATTGTACTTCACGAAGCAAATGAACCGAGAGGGCGCTGTTTGAAGAAAAAAGATTTTTAAGTAATTTTATGCTCCGACATAAAAGCATAAATCTAGTGGCATATTTCTTGAAAAATAATACTAATTATTTACTAATTAAAACTTATAATCATGAAAGTTACTTATTACGGACATTCTTGTTTTTCGGTTTTCACCAATGGAAAACATATCCTTTTTGATCCTTTTATCAGTCCAAATGAATTAGCAAAAGAGGTTGATATTGATGCCATAAAAGCTGATTATATTTTGATTTCTCACGCTCATTACGATCATATTTTGGACGTAGAAAGAATTGCAAAAAATACAGGCGCAAAAGTGCTCGGAAATTTTGAAATTTATAATTGGCTATTGAAGCAAGGCATCGAAAATGCGCATCCAATTAATCCTGGAGGAAAATTTGATTTTGATTTCGGAACTGTAAAATGTGTTATTGCACAACATCCAAGCAGTTTTATGGATGGTTCTTACGGAGGAATTGCCTGTGGTTTTGTTTTGACTACTCCCGAAGGAAATTTTTACTACAGCGGAGATACAGCGCTAACTCTAGACATGCAGATTATTCTAAAATTTACCAAACTTGATTTTGCTGTTTTCCCAATTGGTGACGGACTTACAATGGGAATTGAAGAAGCAATCGAAGCATCAAAAATGGTTGGTGTTCATAAAATTCTTGGCGTTCATTATGATACTTTTGGCTTTATTGTCATGGATCATCAAAAAGCTTTAGATGCTTTTAAAAATGCTAATCTTGAACTTTATTTACCCAAAATAAATACCACGATTGACTTATAATTTTGAGTTTTTCCTTCGTTATATTTCGCTAAAAAGAATCTTTTAGCGAAATATCATTATGTTTAAAAATGAAATATGAATTCATAAAAAATTTTTCATAAAAAAAAGGAATAGCTGCTGACACTATTCCTTTTAACACATAATTAATTTTAGAAAATTACTATGCGCGATAAAAATGCTAAAATGCTATTATGTGTACTTTATAAAATTGATAATCTGTTTTGAGGTTTGTTCCGGAAATTGATGTTGTGGTGCATGCCCAGTTCCAGAATAAACAACTATTTGTGCATTAGTCATTTGATTGAAAAATGTATACCAATTTTCGACAGCAAAACTAATATCATGATCACCACAAATAATTAAAATTGGTGTTTTGGTCTTTTTAATCTGTTCTCTAAAATTCAAAACATCTTCTCTAAAGCCATCTCCTCCGCCAAAATACAATTGAAATACATCCATCGTTGAAGGAATTTTTGAAACATCAATTTTTTTATGAATTCTGTCGTGTGAAGCTTTTGCAGCCAATTTACTGGATTCTGATTTCGGTTCGAAAAACAAAACAATTTCATCTTCAAAATCGTTTAACGGTTTCAAAGCGGCATCAAAAAAAGCTTGTTCTATCGGAATTTCATTTTGCCCCGGCGGATTTGTTCCAACTAAAACAGCATGCGTTACTAAATTTGGATACAACAAGGTTGCAGCCTGCGCCACCAATCCGCCATAAGACCAGCCTAAAACTACAAGAGAATCTATTTTTAAAACATCTGCCAAATCTTTAATGTCCTTAGCAACAACAGTTAAATCTGGCGCCAAACTTCCTGTAGAAGAACCAATTCCAGAATAATCAAATACGATAACATTGAACTTTTTTGCCATCAATGCTATAAATAAAGGATCCCAAGTATCTAGAGTTCCTCTAAAACGGTTCACAAAAAATACTGCTTTCCCTTTTCCGTAAGAACGATAAGCAATTTTACGATCGCCTACATCGGCAAAACGTGTCTCTGCATCATAAATTTTTTTCATAATTATAATTTAAAGGTTGGAGTTTTATTAATTCTTTGTTTGAGATTGGCAAAGATTAAACCAAATCGAAAAACACTTAAAAACAAGGCATTTACAATCATTAACTCTATTCTGAATGATGATATTTCAATAATTAAAATCAGTTTTTAACGATATTTAATAACTTCAAAATCATAAACTGCAAGAATGCTTTTATAATCAATACTTTACAAAAAAGGCATTCCTTTTGTTTTTATTATGCAAACCACTTCCGCTTTTCTGAAAAATAATCTTAAAGATGAAATAGTATGTATTTATCTAATAAAAAGACGATTATGTTTATTACGGGGGCATTTGTCAATCATTCTTGCTGGGAAGAATGGATTGTTTTTTTTGAAAGCAAAGGTTATAAAACGGTTGCGCCACCTTGGCCTTACAAAAACGAAACAGCAGAAATATTGCGTCAGAGCAATTCTTCTAAAATAGCCACAATTCGACTAAACGATTTGTTGGATTATTATACAGAAATTATCGAAAAACTTCCCGAAAAACCTATTCTTATCGGACATTCTTACGGAGGTCTTTTGACTCAATTATTACTTCAAAAAGATTTGGGTTCGGCTGGAATTTGTTTACATTCGATTCCGCCAAGTAATTTAATTTATTTCAATTTTCCCTTTTATAGAAAGATTTGGAGTGTTTTAGATTTATTTCATTCTAGAAAAAAAACTTATTTATTGCCGTTTAAAAAATGGCAAAAATACTTCGTCAACCAAATGTGTTTTGAAGAACAAAAAGCAACTTATGAGAACTTAGTAATTCCAGAATCTCAATTCGTTTTTTACGATATTTTTTCTGTCGCTGCTAAAATCAATTTTAAGAAAAAACATGCTCCAATTTTATTTTTATCAGGTTCAGAAGATCAATTTGTTCCAGCTTTTATTCAATATTCCAATTTCAAAAAATACAAAAACATTCATTCTATTACTTGTTATAAAGAATTTAAAGACAGTAATCATTTGGTTTTGAAACAGCAGAATTGGGAATGCATTGCTGAATTTATATCAACCTGTCTAGAGAAACTTTCTTAACTAATTTCTCTTTTAATTTCCAGTTTTTTAATCTTAGAATTTAATGTCGACGGATGAATATCTAAAATCTCTGCTGCACCGCCTGCTCCAGAAATTTTTCCATTGCATTTTTTTAGAATGTACAGAATATAATCTCTTTCGTTTTCTAAAATGGTTTTTATAGAAAAAGGTTCTGCACTTTGTTCTGGATGCATTTTTGAAGACATAGAAAGTTCGATATCTTTAATAGTATTTCCATCTGTTAGCAAAATAGCACGTTGCATTACATGTTCGAGTTCTCTGATGTTTCCTGGCCAATTATAATTCATAATTTGCTGCAACACAAAATCGGAAAGATTAGGCGCTTTTCTGCCCATTTTTTCACTGTATATTTTTATAAAATGATTCGCCAAATCTGGAATATCTTCTTTTCGTTTTTTCAAAGAAGGAACCATGATTGGAAAAACGTGCAAACGATAATACAAGTCCATTCTGAATCTTCCTGCAGCGACTTCTTCTTCTAGATTTTTATTGGTGGCTGCGATAATTCTAACATCAATTTTTATGGAAGACATTCCACCAACGCGTTCAATTTCTCTTTCCTGCAAAACCCGAAGCAGTTTTACCTGAAGTTCTAAAGACATCTCTCCTATTTCATCCAAAAAAATAGTTCCGCCATCTGCCAATTCAAACTTACCGATTCTTCTGTCCATCGCGCCTGTAAAAGCACCTTTCTCATGACCAAAAAGCAGCGATTCTGCAAGATTTTCTGGAATCGCACCGCAATTAATAATAACTAAGGGTTTATCTTTTCTTGGTGATAAGGCATGAATGCTTTGCGCAATTTTTTCTTTTCCAGTTCCGCTTTCGCCTAAAACCAAAACAGAAGTATCTGAAGGCGCGACTTTTCGAATATAATTGAAAACCGAAATCATTTGAGAGCTATTGCCAATAATTCCTTCAAAACCTTCAGAAACATTTGCTTCTTTTGTTTTTTTACTTTCTGTTTTTTCCAAAGGCAAATCGATATTTTGTTTGGAATAAATTTTATTGATGAATTGAGAAAAAACTGGCTCGATAGAACTCAACAATTTTAAATTTTCTTGGGTATAAATATTCAGATTTCTATTGTAGAAAGTAAAATGATAGCTCTGAATCGTGGCTATAGAAATTGGAAAAACCAAATACGATTTGATTCCGAAATTATGAGAAATCAACGCTTTTATGGGCGCTTCTTGAAAGTTATTAATTAAAGATTCCTCGCTGTAAATAATCGGATTTTTATCAATCTTAGATTTTCTGTAAGTTTCATTGATCTCTTTTTCAGAAACTTCCGAAATTTGAGAAAGCTTTTTCAAATCGATAATCTGATATAAATCGATATTTTTTCGGATAATTCCCAGTTTGTCATAATGAGTCGAAGTGGCAAAACCAGCTTCGAGATAATCAAACGGAATATAGGTTTGGATAATTTTAGCGAAAGCCAATAAAGCTTCTTCTCGCTTTAAGTTTGAATTTACAATTTCTGTAATTTCTTTCTGTAGTTGAAATTGCTGTTTTAACTGCGATTCTAAACTATATTGCTGACGATAAAACGCTATTTCTAAAGTAGTTAAAACATCTTGATCTCGAAACGGTTTTACGATAAATCCGTATGGATGTGTCGTTTTCGCCTGATCTAAAATACTTTTGCTCGAATTGGCAGAAATAAATATAAAACCGATATTTTTTTCTTTTAGAAAATGTGCCAATTCGATTCCGTTTCGGCTTCCTTTCAACATAATATCCAAAAAAACAAGGTCAGGTTTTTCTATTTCAATTTGCTCTAAAGCCTGCTCAACCGAACGCGCAATTCCTGTTACTTCATAGTTAGCTTTTTCGAGAATTAACTGTAAATCGTGTGCCTCAATAAATTGATCTTCTACAATTAAAATTCGTTTTTTCAAAACTGAAGTAACAGCTTCATATCCGTTATCGGCTGAGTTTTTCATAAGTGAGTAAAATTTATCTTATCTTGCACTTAATTAATTGAAACAAAAATAGTTAATTATCACAATTAAATTAAATGAATTCCAAAAATAGATAAATTAAATTCACATTTAATATTAATTTTCATATTAATTTCTCATTGAGATAAAATTGTTTGTGTATATATTTGTTAATTAAAAACTTACTAAAAATATAATTGAATATACTATGAGGATATTTTATTCATTTTGTTTGATTTTCTTTTTTTTAATTAATTCTGGTGCACAAAATCATCCAGCAACAGCAAACTATGATTTAAAAAAGAAGCGTTTACTTATCCATACTTGCTCTGCTTATTTATACAATTCTAATCAAGGATCAATTGATGCCGACAGTTCTGTAGTTTTAACGTGCAAGGCATATAAGCTTCCTGTATTATTGGCTTATGATGAAGGTTACAATGACAGAAAATTTCTTATTGGAAGTGATTTAATCGAAAAAGGAAATATCGAAGCTGCCGAACAGCTTTTTGCCAAATCTAAAGGTGAAAACAAACTAAAATTAGCCTTTCAATTAGGAAACTTATATTTATTTAAATCTTTTGCCAAACCTGATGATTTAAAAAAAGCGCATTTTTATATTACTGAGGCCGACAAAATTAGCAAGGAATTAAAAAACATTAAATGGCAGCATGAAAGTTTAATGCTTTTAGGCAAATTCTATTTTCAAATTAATAAATATCCAGAAAGTAAAAACTGCTTTTTGCAAGTTGTAACACAATGCAGAAAACAAGGTGACAAAGCTGCTCTTGCCTACGCTTTACTTAATCAAGCAACTTATCAGTACGATTTAGATCCTGAAAAAGAAAAAATCTTGAAAGAAGCCCAAACTTTATACGAAGATTTAGGTATTCCAGAAAAGGTAATTGAGGCAAAAATGAAAATCTGCACCATTTATTTCTGGCACGGAAAAATTAACGACGCTAAGAAAATCCTGTATCAGAATATTGCTGCAATGCGAAAAATTGGTTTCAGACAACAGCAATTTGGAGAAACTACTATTTCATACATTGAAGCGGTTCAGTTTAATATCAAAAGTGCGCTCTATTATGCTTTAAAAAGCGTAGAAACGATGGAAAACACCAAAGACTACACATTTGCAGATATTTTTTATATGAGGTTGGGATTGCTTTATTTAAATATGGGACATTATGATGAAGCTAGAAAAATGGCCGAAAAAAGTATTCAATATGGTCAAAATGTTTATAATAGCGGTAGTTGGTACAAAAGTTTTGTAACAGCAGCAGCTTCTCTTTCTATGAAAGGAAAAAATAAAGAGGCAATAGAATATATGAATACGGTAACAAGCAAATATTCCCCTCCGAATAACTTTGACAAAATGCTGGTCAATTTTGCCTATGCCAATTGTTATGCGAGAATTAAAAATTATGGCACTGCCGAAAAATATTTTAAAAAAACTGCTGAAGCTGCAGATGCTTTAGATTCGCCTCAAACACATCGAGATGTTTGTAATAGCTACTCTTCTATCGCACTGTTTTATGCCAATCGAGCTGATTATAAAAAGACTCAATTTTATGTAGACAAAATAGAATCTGTATCAAAGAAATATAATAAAAAGTATGCTTCTGAAGCGCTTTATATGTCGCTATATAAATTAGATTCTGCAAATGCTAATTTTAAATCTGCTTTAATTAATCATAAAATCTATAAGAAATTTAGCGATTCGCTTTTGGATTATGCCAAAAACAAACAAATTGAAGAGCTAAGAATTCAATACGAAACGGTAAATAAAGAACAGAAAATCAAACTTTTAAATCAAGAAACTAATTTACAGGAAAATGCATTAAAAAAATCAAGATTGTTAAATACGCTTTCGATTTGGAGTTTGGTTTTATTGGTTTTAATAATCGGTTTATTGTACAACCGATACAGATTAAAACAAAAAAACAATGCTGAATTAGAACTTAAAGAAAAAGAAATCAACCAAAAAAACATCAATTTAAGACATTTATTGGATGAGAAGGAATGGCTTTTGAAAGAAATTCATCATCGTGTAAAAAACAATCTGCAAACCGTAATAAGTCTTTTAAATTCGCAATCGGCTTATTTGGAAAATGATATGGCGCTTTCTGCAATTAAAAACAGCCAGCATCGTATTCATTCTATGTCGCTGATTCATCAGAAATTATATAATTCTGAAAATATTTCGACAATCAATATGCCGAATTATATTAGGGAATTGGTCGAATATCTACGTGAATCATTTTCGTTAGGACAAAGAATTCGTTTTGAGCTAAAAATTGATCCCTTAGAACTGGATGTTGCGCAAGCCGTTCCGCTTGGATTAATTTTGAATGAATCTATCACTAATTCAATCAAATATGCTTTTCCAGAAGATCGAACCGGAATGATTTATATTACGCTTGAATCAACTTCTGAAGATAAATATCTTTTAACAATTGCTGATAACGGAATTGGTTTTGATGCTAACATCAGTTCCAAAAAAATCAATTCTTTCGGATTAAGTTTAATAAGAGGTTTGAGTGATGATTTGGATGCTAATTTTTCTATGGAAAATAAAAACGGAACTATTCTTAAAATTGAGTTTTCAAAAGAATTTCCAATCATTGAAAAACGAAAATAAAACAATAATAAAACCTGTTTTTTTTATAGCGAAATCTCACGAATCTAAATCTGTTTAGCGAAATATAGCGCTTTTATTCTTCTAAAAAAGCACTAAATCGCTATGAATAGGCATTTTATTGGCATGGCATATAAATTGGTTTTCTAAAGCAAATTAACTTTCAAAAACCATTTATTATGAAAAAGTCAATATTGCTATTAATCATTCTATTTGTAAATTATAGTACTGCAAAAGCCTGCGACAAATGCGGAACTTACAACAATGACGATTTTAAAATTAAATCGGCTACAATTACTCACAAAGCAGATTTAGGCATTACCGTTTGGGATATTAAAGTAGAAGGAACCGCAGGAAAAACAATGCCTATACCAGTTGGTCAATTAAACGGCGCACCAGTTTTAGCTTATGTTTTTCCGACTACTCTAAAATCTTCTGATATTGGTTTCGGTCAAGCCGAAGGGATTGTGGCGCTTGCCCTTACCTCACATCCTGACTTTGAAGACACCCCACTTTGGGATGAAAATCTAGACGGAAATTATCTTAATGACGGTCTAGTTTGGCATGCGCATTGGGTTTTATTAGTAGAAGACAAACGTGTTGCAGGCGGACTTTCGGTTAGAGAATTTACAAAAGGAGACCCAAATGTAGTTCTCCCACCAACAAATCCAGGAATGGCAATGTATATGGATAGTCCAGGTTTTAATATTGTTGCTAAAGGAAATTCTATAAAAGTAATTGTACCCAATTTTAGAATTAACAATAAAACCAATTTCAAATTTGACGCGGTAAGCTGCTATATGGAAGTTAGCACGGGCGCTGGCGGTTCTCATGATTCTGAGGGTTCTAAACCAATGCTTGGCGTTTATAAAGTCTACACCGTTGCCAGCGGTAATCTTTCATTGCCTTATTCTGTAAAATAAAAATTAATCTAAGTTTTAAAATCATGAAAATATCAAGCTTTTTAAAAATGATAGTAATTCCATACATAATTTTAACCAATATGACTATGAAAAGTTATGCCCAAACAGATTATGCTTCAGATCCTCATTTAACGCCAGCAGTAAAAGCTTTTTTAAAACCTTTAAATGCTGGAGGCGCACCTTTAGAATCTCTTCCTGTTCCAGATGCCCGAAATGTGTTGGTAGGCGCGCAAAATGCTTTTAAAGTAGATTTATCTGGAATCGAAGAATCAGAAAAAGAAATTACTGCCGATGGCTATAAAATCAAACTCAATATTGTACGTCCCGCTGGCGCAAAAGGAAAACTTCCTGTTTTTATGTTTATTCACGGCGGTGGTTGGGTTTTAGGAGATTATCCAACACACAAAAGAATGGTTCGCGATCTAACGGTTCTAACTGGTTATGTTGGTATTTTTGTCAATTACTCTTTGGCGCCAGAAACTAAATATCCACAGCCCGTAAATGAAGTTTACGCTGCCGCGAAATGGATTGCAGCACACGGAAACGAAATCAATGTTGACGGAAGCAAATTAGGAATTGTAGGCAACAGTGCTGGGGGAAATTTAGCCACTGCAAGCGCATTAATGGCGAAAGAAAAAGGAACGCCGTTATACAAAGTTCAAATTCTTTTTTGGCCAGTAACCGATGCCAATTTTGAAACAGAATCGTATAAACAATATGGAAAACAGCGCTTTCTTACCGATACTTTAATGCAATGGATGTGGAATCAATATGTCGATCCTTCAAAAAGAAAAGAAATTTATGCTTCGCCATTGCAAGCCAGTTTAAGTCAATTAAAAGGTTTGCCTCCAACTTTAATTCAAGTCGCTGAAAATGATATTTTAAGAGACGAAGGAGAAGCCTACGGACGAAAATTGAGTGATGCGGGAGTTGTGGTTACAACGGTTCGCTATAATGATGTGATTCATGATTTTGGTTTGTTAAATGGTCTTGCTGAAATTCCGCAAACCAAAGCTTTATTTCTTCAGGCTGCAGCCGAACTCAAAAAATACCTGAAATAAACGCTAATTCAAAGTCTTATGGAATCTCATTTATCTAATAAAACGGCTTTAATTTTAATTGATCCTTTTAATGATTTTCTTTCTGAAGGAGGCAAATTATGGGAAACGACAAAACAGACAGTTATTGAAAATAATGTTATTCCCAATTTAATAAAACTGGTTTCAGAATGCAGAAAAAATAAAATCCAGATTATTTACGCTCCGCACAGAAAAACACAAAAAGGAGATTATCTAAATTGGAAGTTTTTATCGCCTTCACATCAAGGAAGTTTCAACTTATCTCTTTTTGAAAAAGATAGCTGGGGAGGCGAATTTCATCCTGATCTTCAACCGCAGCAAGAAGATTTAATTGCGCAAAACCATTGGACAGCCAGTGGTTTTGCAAATACCGATCTTGATTTTCTTTTAAAACAGCATGGCATCACTCATATTGTTTTAGCAGGAATGAGAGCCAATACTTGTATCGATTCGACAGCGCGATATGGCGTAGAATTAGGCTATCATGTAACGTTGATAAAAGATGGAATTGGCGCTTTTAATTGGGAGGAAATTAAAGCAACTGTAGAAACCAATTTCCCAAATTATGGACATAAGCTGTTATCTACTAATGAATTTATAAAGGATTTAAAATGAAGATGTTAAAGACATTAAATCATTTCTTAAATTTACTTAATTCATTAAACAACAACAATTTATGCTCAAACAAGAAACCACCGGATTAATTCTGATCGATGTTCAGGGCAAGCTAGCGAAGATTGTAAACGAAAGCGAGAAATTAGCCGTAAATCTAGAAAAACTGATTCGTGGCTGTCAAATACTTTCGATTCCGATAATCTGGGCTGAACAAAATCCGAAAGGGCTTGGAAGCACGATTCCAGAATTAGAAAAGTTATTAATACATCAGAAACCCATTGAAAAATATAGTTTTAATGCTTTTGAAAATGAAACTTTCCAAAAATCGGTTTTAGAATCTAACAAAAAGCAATGGCTAGTCTGCGGAATTGAAGCACATATTTGTGTCTATCAAACTGCTATGGGACTTTTAGAAAACAATTTTGAAGTAGAAATTGTCACAGATTGTGTTTCTTCTCGAGCAAAAGAAAGTATTGAAATTGCTTTGCAAAAGCTTCAAAACAAAGGAGCTGGATTAACAACTCTCGAAATGTGTCTTTATGAACTTGTAAAAGACTCCAGACGAGAAATTTTCAGAGAAATTCTAAGTTTAATCAAATAAAAAAATCATGTCAAAATCAAAAAATATTGTGCTTATCCACGGAAACTTTGTAAACGATAATACTTGGGCAGAATGGAAAGAGCACTATGAAAAAAAAGGCTATACGGTTTATACGCCTGCAAATCCCGGACACGGAGGAAATCCTGCTGAATTGAGAACAAAAGTTCATCCAGATCTAACTAAAACTGGTTTTATAGATGTTGTAAATAACATTAGCAGATTAATAGATTCATTGCCCGAAAAGCCTTTGGTAATTGGACATTCGATGGCTGGTATGGCCACTTTAAAATTAGTTGAATTAGGAAAAGCTGCCGCAGGAGTTAGCATTGACGGTGCACCGCCCAAAAATGTTTTTCCGCCGTTTCAAACTTTAAAAACAGTATTGCCCGCTTTTGGTTTCTTTTCTTCTAAAAAATATTTTATGGGAAGCCGCGAATGGTATGATTATGCTTTTTTTAATACCATTCCTGAAACGCAACGAAAAATTGCTTTTGAGAAATATGCAGTTCCAGAAAGTTATAAAGTGAGCAGAGAGTTGGTTTTAAATTCTTTTTCGAACATTAATTTTAAAAAACCACATCAGCCCATTCTTTTTGTCGGTGGCGGTAATGACCATATCTTTCCTCCTAGCTTGACACAAATTATTGCTCGCAAATACAGAGACAATGCTGGGCGTGTAGATTTAAAAATATTCGATGGTAAAAGTCATTTTATCTGTGGAGAACCAGGTTGGGAAGGTGTTGCAGACTATATTTTAAGTTGGTATGAAGCCTTATAAATTATAAAAAATATACCCTAACGATGCTAATCTCAATAGGTTAGCATTTTTGGTATATTTTGAAGAATAAAATATACCAACGATATATCGTTGCCAATCAAATTTGTTTTATTTTAAAGTTAAATACATAATTATCAATACCTTCGTATAGCCAGTTTAATAAGACCAAAAATGTTCTCTAAACAAATAAAAGTAATTTTGTTTCTCCTTGTATTATTTACAATTGGAGATGGAAATGCATGGGTTATTTTAAAAAATAAAAATCAGATTGAAACCGCAGAAAAAAGTCTTTCAGCTCCAAAAAAAAATATCATTCAAGACGCTCCTTATACCGACCAACAGGTTAAAGATGTAGAACCGTTGCTGGCTAGATTACCACAAAACATTAATAAAGTAAAAGTTCTTCTTAAGGTAAGTGACTGGTATGAAATCTCGTATGACAATCCCAAAACGTTAGAAAAAGCCTATTTGTACGCTCAGGATGCACTTAGAATTAGCCAAAAACTGCATTCTAGTATTTACATCGGAAAATGCTATTTACAGCTCTCCATGGTTTATCAACTGAAAAGTAATGACAAAATGATCGAAGTCTGTGCCAAGAAAGCAATTGCAGCATTCACAAATACCGATCAAATAAATGATTTGGCAGAATCTTGGGTAATGGTCTGGTCTGCAAAAATGCGTACACATGCGCCGCTAGCCGAACGATTTTCTCCCATTTTTAAAGCCGCGGCCTTATTTGAAAAAGTAAAAAATAATCAAAGAGTTGGCGATTGTTACAGCCAAATTAGCGAACTGTATTTTTCGCAATCCGATTTTGAAAGTTCGCTTACTTATCTTAAAAAAGCGCTTTTTTATTACAGAGCGGCACATCTTGACGAAGAAGCTATTTTGCCAATTTCCTCAAGACTACATATTATCTATGAAGCAGAAAAAAGAAGTAAAGATATTATTAAGCTTAAAAACAAGACTTTTTTACAGCAAATCAAACTTAAAAATGAGGTGTTTTTGAGAAATTCGATGATCACTTTTGTGGTGCTTTTATTAATTATTCTTGGTTTGCTTTACAAAAGCTATAGATTTAAAAAGAAAACCAATAAGATGCTTGAAACACAGCAAAATGAAATCAATAAAAAGAACACAACGTTGCAAAATCTGGTTATTGAAAAAGAATGGCTTTTAAAAGAAATTCATCATAGAGTTAAAAACAATCTTCATATGGTTGTGGGATTATTGGCAAGTCAAGTTGAATTTTTAAAGAATGAAGAAGCCGTTCAAGCCATTAATAATAGTCAGAACAGGATTCAGGCCATGTCTTTGATTCATCAGAAATTATATCAATCGGAAAACTTATCGATTATTGATATGCCGTCTTACATTTTCGAATTGACCGAATATCTAAAAGATTCTTTCGAAATTAGAAACAGGATTCGGTTTATTTTAGACATAGATCCGTTCCATCTTCCTTTGTCACATTCAATTCCGATTGGGCTTATTTTTAATGAAGCTGTTACGAATGCTATAAAATATGCTTTTCCAAATCACGCAAAAGGAATTATCAATATTTCACTTAAAGCCTCAAACGATCAAAAATATAAATTAATTATTCATGATAATGGCGTGGGACTTCCGCCCGATTTTGATCCTTATAACAATCCTTCATTAGGTATAAAATTAATGCATGGCTTATCTGCCGATATAGAAGGAAAGTTTTTAATTACGAATGTAAATGGCACCAAAATAACTTTGGAATTTACTTTCATCGAAAATAATCTCAATTAATTTAATTGCATAAAATGTCAAAATCTTTAAAAATTCTTATTGTTGAAGATCAATTTGTTGAAGCAAATCACTTACGTCTAATGCTTAAAAAAGCAGGACATACTGTAACCGGAATGGCGCGTTCGGTACAAGATGCCAAATATTATATTGCACAAGAAAGACCTGAATTGGTTTTGCTAGATATTTTCCTTTCGGGAAAAGAAACCGGTATTGACCTTGCCGAAATATTAAAAGAAGACAATATTCCTTTTATTTATCTTTCTGCAAATTCAAACGAACAAGTGCTTAATAAAGCAAAATTAACGCATCCGTATGGCTTTTTAGTGAAGCCTTTTAGGGAACAGGATTTATTGGTTACTATAGAAATTGCGAAATATCACCAAGAACATGGAATTGAATCTTCGATACGAAAGGAACTTCTCTTTCAGAAACAGCTTAAAGCAATAGTTAAAAAAAGCGGTTCTTGGGATGATAGAGTACTTAATATCATTACATCGCTACAATCTCTCATTTCTTTTGATCTTGTTATGGCAGTTTTTTATATGGATAATAAATTAACGAACCAAGTTTTAGGCTACGCAAGAACGGGTTTGCATGAATATCAAAAAATTGGAATCGAGGAATTGCAAAATATTACGGATTTAAAAGAATCTGAAATCAATGAATTAAGAAATAAAAGCACCGTAGAAACTGAAGCTACATTTTATAATGATCAGGCATTTATCAGAATTTGTGACAAAACGCCAATCAAAAAGATGATTGCGAATTCAATGAATATGAAATCCAATCTGATGCTTCCTGTTCCATTTACATTTCATGAAAATGGCGGTTTGTATTTGTCTTTTTTTAGCAGACAATCAGATAATTACAATAAAAATCATCTAACATTATGCGAAAGGCTTCAGGAACCTTTGATTTATGCTATCGAAAATTTGGTAAATGCTGATAAAAAATTAGATCAAAAAACGAGTTCTAGTGTCAATTCTAATAAAGGAAAAAATGTCAAAGTTTCTGGTTTTGAATCGATTGTTGGAAAAAGTCCAGCATTGCTAAAATTATTCGATCATATTTTGCAAGTTGCTCCTGCCGACACTACTGTTTTGATTACTGGAGAAAGTGGCACAGGAAAAGAAAGTATTGCCAATAGCATTCAGCAATTATCAGATCGCAAAAATCAGCCGTTTGTAAAAATTAACTGTTCTGCTTTGCCTCCAAGCCTTATCGAATCTGAGTTATTTGGTCATGAAAAAGGCTCATTTACAGGCGCTACAGAAAAACGAATTGGCAAATTTGAACAAGCCAATAATGGCACTTTATTTCTAGATGAAATTGGCGATATGCCTCTCGAAATGCAAGCTAAACTGCTTCGTGCCATTCAAGAAAAAGAAATTGAGCGCGTCGGCGGAAACTTGCCGATAAAGGTAAATGTGAGAATTATTGCGGCAACCAACTGTAAACTCGAAAAAGAAGTTGCAGAAGGCCGTTTCCGACTCGATTTATATTATAGATTGAATGTTTTTCCTATTCAGTTGCCGCCTTTAAGAGAACGTAAAGAAGATATTGGTTTATTAGCACGTCATTTTATCTCGGTCTATAGTTGTAAAACGGGAAAAAATGTAACCGAAATAGCTGAAGATGCATTAAAAAGTCTTTTATCGTATCATTGGCCTGGAAATATTCGCGAACTCGAAAATCTTATTGAAAGAAGTATTCTTTTAGCAAAAACAGACACCATCGAGCATATTCCGTTGCCAGCTTTTGAGGAAAACCAATTAAATAATAAATCAAATGAATGGTTCTTCAAAACGATTCAGGAAAACGAAAGAGAACATATTATCAATGTTTTAGAAAAATGCAATGGCAGAATAAGAGGTGTTGGTGGAGCATCCGAAATTTTAGGACTTCCCCCTACTACTCTAGCTTCGAGAATGCAGAAACTAGGAATTAAGAGAAGCCATTTTTAATAATTTTAGATTGCAGATTTTAGATTTTAGATTATTCTCACAGTTGCGTCAATCTAAAATCTAAAATCTAAAATCAAAAATCTGAAATATAAATCAACGATATAAAGTTGTCTTTTTTTCGTTTTACAACGAAATACGGTTGGTAAAAACAATAGTTTTAAATTGCAATTAATTAAAAATCAATAACTTAAATAAAAGGTTCGGTTTTAGAATATAGTTTGGCATAACATTAAAACAATGTCTTATGCTAACTGAAACCCCTACTACAATACTTTTTATTACTGGCGCTTTTGTCAGCAATAAATGTTGGGATGAGTGGAAAGTCTTTTTTGAGAATAAATGCTTTAAAACTCTTGCTCCTGCTTGGCCTTACAAAGATGCACCTGCTGAAGTGCTTCGCAAACGTCATCCGGATCCGCAGATTGCTGGATTGCGCTTGACACAATTAATTGAACATTTTGAAAATATTGCCAAAAAATTGCCCGAAAAACCAATTATTATTGGGCATTCTATCGGCGGACTTATAGCGCAAATCTTGCTGCAACGCAATTTAGCTTCTTCTGCAATTGCCATACATTCTGTTCCTCCGCAAGGAATTATGACTTTCAAATTTTCTTTTTTAAAGGCCGGTTGGGGACCTCTTGGCTTTTTTACTTCGACTAAGACAACATTTATGATGAGTTTTAGTCAATGGCAATACGCTTTTACAAACGGAATGCCCGAAGAATGGCAGGAAAAAGCCTATTACGAATCGGCAATTCCAGAATCTAAATTGATTGTGCGAGATACGATAACTTCTGCGGCAAAGGTAGATTTCCATGCGCCTCATAAACCTTTGCTGCTTATTGCAGGATCAACAGATCATACGATTCCTGAATCTTTAAATTATTCCAACTACAAAAAATACACCGACAAAAATTCAATTACAGATTTTAAGGTTTTTAGTGATAGAAATCATTTTGTTTTGAATCAGCCGGGTTGGCAAGAAATCGCAGTTTATATAGAAGATTGGATTTCAAAATTGCCTTCGTAAAATTTTTATAATAACCAATTAATCATTAACCATTCAAAATTTTAATTATGAAAACGAATCTATTAAACAACACTTTTTTACACTTTAAAAGTAAAACCTCCCTTATTTTGGCTTTGGGACTTTTAATATTGACTTTTATTTCTTGTAATAAAAAAGCAGAAGAAACTCCTGCTACAGAAACAAAACCTGCCGAAACTACCGAAACGGCTCAAGCAGCGCCTGCAAATCCGCCAGCCAATTTTAAGCATGAAACAGCAACTGTAAACGGAATTAAAATTCATTATGTTATTGGCGGAAAAGGCGATCCGTTAGTTTTAGTTCACGGTTTTGGTCAAAACTGGTATATGTGGAACCGTTTATTACCAGAACTTTCTAAACATTTTACCGTAATAGCACCAGATTTAAGAGGTGTTGGCGAATCTGATAAACCAGAAAGCGGTTATGACAAAAAAACAATGGCGTCAGATATTCATGAATTAGTGAATCAGCTCGGCTATAAAAAAATTAATCTGGCTGGACATGATATCGGATTAATGGTTGCTTATGCGTATGCAGCACAATACGGCGATAGCGTGAACAAAGTGGCACTAATGGATGCACTTTTGCCTGGAGTTGAACCCGTTTGGTCTAGTGTAAAAGCGTCAGCTTGGTGGTTTGGTTTCTTCGGATGGCCAGCTTCTGGTGATATTGTGAAAGGAAAAGAAAAAGAATTCTTGACTAATTTCTGGCCTGTTGTTGGACATGTAAAAGATCCTTTTACTCCAGAAGAAACGACAGAATTTATTAGAGCTTACGCTGTAGAAGGTGGCACGACAGCTGCATTTAAATGGTTTGGTGCTTTTGATCAAGATGGAAAAGACAATGTTATTTTCATGAAGAAAAAACTAAAAATGCCTTTGTTAGCAATGGGTGGAGAATATTTTGCAGCTGCTTTTCTTAAAGATCATTCTAAACTAGTAGCAGAAAATGTCTCTGAATCTAAAATTGCTGGTTCTGGGCATTGGTTGGTACAAGAAAATACAGCACAAGTACAAAAAGATTTACTAGCCTTTTTCTTGGCTAAATAAATAGTCCGTTGAGTGTAATTCATGCTTTTATTTAACACATAGAAACATAGAATTTATTTATAAAAAAAGGTGTTTAAAAAGAAACTAGTTTCTAACACATAGCCAACTATGTTTGTTTAAACAAGTGAAACGCCTTTTCAAAA
Organism: Flavobacterium notoginsengisoli; assembly: GCF_014207905.1. Lineage (GTDB taxonomy): Bacteria > Bacteroidota > Bacteroidia > Flavobacteriales > Flavobacteriaceae > Flavobacterium > Flavobacterium notoginsengisoli_A. The sequence goes on from NZ_JACHLB010000004.1 coordinate 146,400, forward strand.
GCTTTCAATCCCGATAGCTATCGGGAATGTTTCTATGTGTTAAAATAATTACGCTGGACAAGTTAAATAACTAAAATCATGAAAAAATTATTATTAATTCTATTGCTTTCTGCGGGCTTGTTTTCTCAAGCCCAGCAAAAAGCAGATCTGATTATTTACAATGGCAAAATTGCAACGATGCAGAAACAAGGCGAATTTGTGCAGGCAATTGCAATGAAAGATGGCATTATTCTGGACATTGGAACCGAGAAAAACATTCTTTCTTCTTATAAATCTTCAGAAACGAAATTGATTGATGCTAAAGGAAAAACGGTAATTCCGGGTCTAAATGACAGTCATATGCATGTAATTCGAGAAGGTTTGAATTACAATTCAGAGTTGCGTTGGGATGGCGTAAAAACTTTAAAACGCGCCATGGAAATGCTGAAAGAACAAGCGGCAAGAACTCCAGATGGTGTTTGGATTAAAGTAATTGGCGGTTGGAACGAATTTCAGTTTGAGGAAAAAAGACAGCCAACAATTGACGAAATCAACGCAGCAATTCCTGATAAGCCTGTATTTATAACGTATTTATATGGAAAAGCTTTTCTCAATAAAAAAGGAATCGAAGTCTTGAAATACACAAAAGACACTAAATATGAAGGAAGTCTTTTGGAACAAGATGCAAACGGAAATTTAACGGGTTTAATGTATGCCAAAGAAACGCCAAAAGCCATTTATACCACTTTAGGATTAACAACAAAATTGAGTCCAGAAGAGCGAATCAATAGTTCTATTCAGTTTAATCGTGAATTAAATCGCTTCGGACTTACCAGTATTATTGATGCTGCGGGCGGAAGCCAAAACTTTCCTGCCGATTATGTAACTTCTTTGGAGTTGGCCAAACAGAATAAATTGAGTCTTAGAATTTCTTATTATTTGTTTGCACAGCAAAAAGGCAAAGAATTACAGGATTATGAAAAATGGGTTGCGACTACTCAAATCAATAAAAATGACAATTTGATAGTTCCAAATGGTTATGTTGAAGAGGGAGCTGGAGAAAATATAGTGGCTTCCGCAGCAGATTTTGAAAATTTCCTCGAGCCGAGAATTGTTTTGTCTGATGAAATGGAAAAAGATTTAGAACCGATTATCAGATTATTGGCTAAAAATAAATGGCCTTTTAGACTTCATGCAACTTATGGTGAATCGATTGATAGAATGCTGAATGTTTTTGAAAAAGTAAACAAAGAAATTCCGTTTAACGGATTACGCTGGTTTTTTGATCATGCTGAAACGATTACGCCTTCAGAATTAGAACGTGTTAAAAAATTGGGCGGCGGTATTGCTGTACAGTTCAGAATGTATTATCAAGGAGAATTGTATAATAAACTTTACGGAGCGCCAAAAACACAACTTCCTCCAATCAAGAAAATGCTAGAACTGGGAATTCCGGTTGGAATGGGAACCGATGCAACGAGAATTTCAACTTATAATCCATGGATGTCTTTGCATTGGCTTTTGACGGGAAAAACAATTGGTGGTATGCAATTCTGGCCAAAAGATCAGGTCTTGGATAAATTTACGGCTTTACAATTGTATACTTCTGGAAGTGCTTGGTTTTCTGGCGAAGAAAAAGAAAAAGGAAAACTCGTAAAAGGAATGTACGCCGATATGGCGATTTTATCTGACGATTATTTTTCGTTAAAAGCAGACGACATTAGAAAAATCGAATCGGTTTTGACGATTGTAAATGGCAAAATTGTTTACGCTTCCGCGGAATTTAAAACGTTGAATCCTGAAATTCCTGCTGTAATTCCGGATTGGTCTCCTGTGAAATATTTTGGAGGTTATCAAAAATGAGTATTTCACGCAGATAATGCAGATTTGAGCAGATATAAAAAAGATTTTATTTAATGGGATGATTCCAAAAAAGCAATTTCTCTCCCTTTAGCCCTGATTGGAGCGATATCCTTTGCTTTTTTTCTTTAGAAAAGCAAAGATATAGCGGAAAGCAGGAACGATGTTTCCAAAAATGCCTTTTGTTTTTGCTTCAAAAAATTACTAGTCAACTATAAAAAACAAACATGAAAAAGATAAATATTATTTTAATTATGCTGTTTCTCGTACAGCAAACTTATGCGCAGTTTCCGATGCCGCCCGAAATACCAATTTGGGATGCCAATAAAGTGACTTTGCAACTGCATAAAATCTCTGATAATGTGTATGCCGTTTCTCCGTCAACAACTGAAACCGAAACTACAAAAGGGATTCCGCAGGCTACTTCTGCTGGATTTATTGTTGGCGATAAAGGGGTTTTGCTAATTGAAACGATGTTGAGCAAAAGATTATACGACCAATTGTATAAACTGATTCGGTCTGTTACTCCAAAACCAATTGTTTATGCGGTAAATACAAGCGATCATGGCGATCACTGTTTTGGAAATTATTTACTTCCTAAAGAAACTATTCTGATACAAAACGAATTCTGCAAAGAAAACTTAGCTAAGAATTACGACGGAATTAAACAATTTATGATCATGCTTTTTGGAAAAGATCGCGGGATTGAGCAAAGTGTGTATCGTCCCGCAGATCTTACAATTGCTGTAAATCAAAGTTTAAAATTAGATTTAGGTGGCGGGAAAATTGTAGAAATTATCAATGTCGGAACGGCGCAATCTCCTGCCGATTTGTTTGTATTTCTGAAAGATTCGGACAAAAATGTTTTATGGGCAGGAAATCCGTTTATTGCTGAAAGTCCAGCAATTCCGTGGCTTTTTGATGGTTACTTTTTGGAACCTGTTCGCAATCTTCAAAAAATTTATGATATGATTGGCGACAATGACGTTGTAGTTCCTGGACACGGCAGAATGACCAATAAAACAGGAATTAAATATACAATTGATTACGTAAATGCTTTGAAGAAAAATGTGGAAGATGCAGTAAAAAAAGGCGAAACTTTAGAACAAGTAAAAGCTTCGGTAACGATGAAAGAATTTGATAAAGGTTATGTTCTTTTTAATTGGCTACATTACAATTTCAACATTCCAAATGCATACAACGATATTAAGAAAAACAGTTTAGGCAAATAGCCATGAAAAAAATAATCCTACTATTTCTTGTTTGTATACAGCTTCAGGCGCAATCTTATCCAGATTTTAAGCCAATGCGTTTTGATGAGAATTACAGCGTTTTACAAAAAGATACCTCAAAAAACTGGTACAAAACTTTGAAGTACCTGCCACTCTCCTCTTCGGGGAAAACTTATCTGAGTTTTGGAGGAGAGATTAGGTATCAATATTTCTATGCTAAAAATGAAAAATGGGGCGACGATCCCGTTGATAATGATGGATATATTTTAAACAGGCTTTTGCTTCATGCCGATTTTCATGCTAGTAAATACTTTAGAGCATTTATTCAGTTGCAAAGCAGTAATGCCAACGGCAGAATTGATCCGAGTCCAGTTGACAGCGATCCGCTTGAGGTGCATCAAGGTTTTATTGATATTAATGTGCTTTCCGAAAAAAACAAACAGCTAATTTTTAGAGCTGGAAGACAGGAATTAAGTTACGGTTCGCAACGTTTGGTCGCCGTTCGTGACGGTCCAAATAATCGTCAGTCTTTTGATGGAGCTAAAGCTATTTTTGGTTTAAATAATTTTCGTGCCGATTTATTTTACTCACATTACGTTATTGCGCAAGATGGTATTTTTGATGATTATTCTAATAAAAAAAGACAGTTTTGGGGAAGTTATTTTGTAATTAATAAAATTCCAGCAATCAAAAATATTGATGTTTATTATTTAGGTTACGAAAGAGCCAATGCCAATTTTGATGACGCAAGCGGAAAAGAATTACGCCATTCTGTTGGAACGCGAATTTGGGGGAAATACAACGATTGGCGTTATGATGCGGAAGCTGTTTATCAGTTTGGAAATGTTGCTTCTAAAGATATCAAAGCTTGGACGGTTTCCTTAAATACGGGATATCAATTTTCGTCTGTAGTTTTAAAACCAGAATTTGGATTTAAAGTTGAATTAATCAGCGGTGATAAAACCAATGGAGATAATCAATTAAATACTTTCAATCCATTGTTTCCTAGAGGCGCTTATTTTGGATTGGCTTCTGTTATTGGTCCATCCAATTTAGTTGATTTTCATCCATCAATTAGCTTTGAATTGGCCAAAAACATCGATTGGGTTATTGATTATGATATGTTTTGGAGATACAGCAGCGAAGACGGAATCTACGGTCCGAACACTATTATGATTTATCCTGGAGATTCTACTACTGAAAAAGAAATTGGAAAACAATTGGAAAGCGAAATTATCTATACACCAAATCAATATCTCTATTTTAGATTTGAAGCGACTTGGTTTAAAGCGGGAGATTTTCTAAAAGCAGCCGGAACTGGAAAAAATATGTTTTTTACTGGGGTTACGGCGCAGATTAAGTTTTAAGTTTTTGTGGGGAAAATTGCGCGCAAAGTCGCAAAGACACAAAGTTTTTCTTTTTTGAAATTTTTCAATAAGACTTTGAAATTCAAAAGATAATACAAGAAAAGGATTTCCTTTTGAATTGAATTGCCTCCAGCTTTAGCTGGAGGTTTTCAGTGGTACTTAAAGAAAAGGCTTTAGCCTAATCTGCGTTTTCGGCTAAAGCCTTTTTCTCATTTTATTTTTTAACCTCCAGCTAAAGCTGGAGGCAATTCATGAAAACTTTGGTAACATTTAAAATACACAAAATGACAACAAGAAGAGATTTTATAAAAATGGCAGGTTTGACAAGTGCAGCAATGATGGTAAATCCTGTTGATGCATTTTCAAATTCTATTGAAAAAGAAAAACCAGAAAAGGAAAATAAATGGCTAGACGGTTCACGTTTAGTGGTTTCTGTATCGATGCAATTTGAAACGGGCGGACAACCAGAAAATGCCGAAAGTCCGTTTCCGCAAAATATGCAAAAAGGTTATGTTGATCTTCCTGCCGAAACTTGGTACCAATACGGATATAAAGAAGGAATTCCGAGAATGCTCGACAATTGGGACAAACACGGAATTAAAGTTACCTCACATATGGTGGGTTCGGCAGTTTTACAAAATCCGCAATTGGCAAAAGAAATTGTACAACGCGGACATGAAGCCGCGGCTCATGGAATGAATTGGAGTTCGCAATATGCCATGTCTTACGAAGAAGAGAAAACATTTATTAAAGCTGGAGCCGATGCTGTAAAAAGCATTACAGGTTTTACTCCTGTTGGTTACAACGCTAATTGGCTCAGACGCGGGCAAAATACCATTAAAATTCTTCAGGAATTGGGTTTTACCTATCATATAGACGATTTAAGTAGAGACGAACCTTTTATTATTCAAGCCAATAAAAAAGATTTTGTAGTTGTGCCTTACACAATTCGCTGTAACGATATTGTTTTGATTGAAGGGAAAAACTTTTCATCAGACCAGTTTTTCAATCAAGTAAAAGCAGAATTTGATCAGCTTTATGCGGAAAGCGAATTTAAACGCAGGCAAATGTCAATCAGCTTTCATGACAGAATTGGCGGAACACCTCAAATGGTGAAAACAACTTCTGATTTATTAGATTACATGAAAAAACATACTGGCGTAACTTTCAAAAGAAAAGATGAAATTGCTAAAATGACACTTCAGGATAAATCTTCAATTCGGGAATAGAAAAAAGATTTAAAACTTTATAATCAGACAAAAATGCAAGCCTTAGAAAAATATATTTCTGAGGCTTTTTTTTTGAAAAACATTCAACTGAAATTGATAAATTTGATTGAAGAAAGATTTTTTTACTCTATCAAATTATTGTTCCATTTTAAATTAAAAAATAAAGAATGCTCGAAAACTTTCCTTTCTACTTAGCTATTATTTTGGTGATTTTACTGCTGATTATGTTAGCCGATAAAATAAAAGTAGCTTATCCTGTATTATTGGTTTTAGCTGGATTGGCCATTAGTTTTATTCCGAAAGTTCCCGTGATACAAATCGAGCCCGATCTTATCTTTTTTATATTTCTTCCGCCTTTATTATACGAAGCTGCTTGGGCGGTTTCTTGGAAAGAAATGTGGCGATGGAGACGCATTATAACCAGTTTTGCTTTTATCGTTGTTTTTCTTTCGGCACTTTCTGTGGCTCTAGTGGCCAATTATTTTATCCCAGGTTTTTCACTTGCTTTAGGTTTTTTATTGGGCGGGATTGTTTCTCCTCCAGATGCTGTGAGTGCTGGAGCTATTTTGAAATTTGTCAAAGTTCCTAAAACAATGTCGTCTATTCTAGAAGGCGAAAGTTTATTAAATGATGCTTCCTCTTTAATCATTTTCAGATTTGCTATGATTGCTGTGGCAACAGAGCAATTTATATTTTATAAAGCGGCAATTAGTTTTAGCTGGATGGTATTTGGTGGAGTTGGAATTGGTTTAGCAATCGGTTGGCTTTTTATGAAAGCGCATAAATATCTGCCAACAAATGCCAATGTCGATATTGTACTCACACTTCTTGCTCCATATATAATGTATCTTATAGCTGAAGAAGTTCATAGCTCTGGCGTCCTAGCGGTAGTTAGCGGAGGACTGCTTTTGTCTAATAACAGACATCGCTTTTTGAGCAGTAAATCGAGAATTCAGGGTGTAAATGTTTGGGAAAGTCTTTCTTTCATTTTAAATGGATTGGTTTTTATGCTCATTGGACTTGATCTTCCTCAAATTACTTCAGGACTTGAAGGCGTAAGTCTTACAACTGCAATTGGATATGGCGTTTTAATTACGTTTGTTTTAATTGTAAGCCGAATATTATCTGCTTACGGAGCAGTTATTGTAACACTTATTGCTCGCAATTTTATAACTGTTGCAGACCGAAGACATCCAGGCTATAAAACTCCTTTTATTCTGGGTTGGACGGGAATGCGAGGCGTTGTTTCGCTGGCTGCGGCATTATCGATTCCAGTTTATTTGGATAACGGAAATGCTTTTCCTCAACGAAATCTCATTCTATTCATAACATTTATTGTTATTCTTTTGACTTTGCTTATTCAAGGTTTAACTCTTCCGTATTTTATTAAAAAAATCAAATTGGATAATATTTATGATCCTGTTTCTCCAGAAGAAGCGACCGTTATTTTGAAAAGAGATTTAGCCGCTCATGCTTTGTCTTATTTAAAAACAACTTATGAAGATCAGCTAGAAAGCAATGCTTCTTTACAGCAGCTTATTTCAAAATGGGAACAGCACAGTAAAGGAATTGAGGATGAATCGATTGGTAAGGAATTAAAAACAATATATCTCGATTTGTTGTACGAACAAAGACAGTGGCTAATTAGCAGAAATAAGGAAGATCAAAATATAGACGAATCTGTTATCAGAAAGCAAATGTATTATTTGGATCTCGAAGAAGAAAAACTGATTCATTTTTAAGATTTGTAAAAATAAAAATCTCACTTTATGAAAAATCTATTTTCTAAAAAATTAATTGCAATAATGCTTGTTGCTATTGTTGCTTTTGTATTTGTTTTCAAAATGTACTCAGAAGAAAATGCGGAAAAAGTAAAACCAGTAAAAAAATCTTATCCGCCAGGTGTTGTTTTTACTTTTGATGATGATTATATAGAAGATTGGTACAACGCAGAAAAGTTATTGCGTCCATTGGGCTGGAAAGCCACTTTTTTTGTCACTTGGTATGGCAGTTTAACTCGCGATCAAAAAGACAAATTGCGCTATTTACGAGATATGGGACATGATATTGCTGGACATGGTTATAATCATTTAAATGCTTTAAAATATTCTAAAGAATTTGGTATTCCGAAATACATTGAGGATGATATTATTCCTTTGAAAGCTGCAATGAAAAAAGACGGTTTTGATATTCATTCTTTTGCGTATCCTGATGGTGCACGAGATGCCGAATTGGATAAAGAATTACTCAAACATTTTGATATTATTCGAGGTACAACTTACGATGAAATTCCGGCAGCACAGCAATTTTGCTATTATGAAGGAAATCGACTAGTTTACGGTTTAGGTATTGATGATGATTACAAACAATTCAACATTCCGTATTACAAAACCTTATTAGATTATGCAAAGGCTCATGATAAAATTGTAATTTTCTATGGTCACAAAACGGTCGAAAATGCAGATGAAAAATTAGAAACTCCTCTTTCTGCGCTAGAAGATCTTTGCAAATATGCGAAAGAAAAAGGTCTTAAATTCTACACTATCGACGATCTTTCTAAACTATAGTTTCAATTTTATTTCAAAAAAGGGAAAAAAAGTATTCTGATTTGAATTTAGAGAATTACTTTTAGCTCATCTATTTGCAATTAGCGCCATGAATAAAGTATTATTAGTTGAAGACGATCCGAGAGTGGCTTCTTTTATTATTAGAGGACTTGAAGAACAACTTTATCAGGTTAAAAATATCAATAAAGGTTTTGACGCCATTAATGAAGTAATGGAAAATACTTATGATATTATTATACTTGATATCATGCTTCCTGATTTAACTGGTTTTGAAGTCTGTGAAATCTTAAGAGCAAGAAAAATAATTGTCCCGATACTTATTCTTAGTGCTTTAGATACGCCTCACGAAAAAGTGAAAGGTCTTCAGGCTGGAGCCGATGATTATCTGGCAAAACCATTTATGTTTGAAGAACTTTTGGCGCGAATAAATGCACAGCTTCGTCGTTCTGAATTCAGTAACGGTATTATAGACTTTCAATCTTATGCCGGAATTGAAATTAATATGAAAGAACAAAGTGCTACAAGGGACGGAAAAGAACTTAATCTTTCTTCTAGAGAATTAAAACTTCTGATTTTTTTCATGAAAAACCGTGAAAAAGCACTATCCAGAATTGCAATTGCGGAAGCAGTCTGGAACTTAGATCTTGATATGAATACCAATACGGTAGATGTTTATATTAACTATTTGCGAAATAAAATAGACAAGAACTTCCCTACTCCACTGATTCATACTGTAAAAGGAACTGGATATATGCTCAAAAACAAGATCAATGAATCTTAAAACAAAATTATCAGTCAATTCGACCTTGCTTTTTGCTTTTATTGTTGGACTTGTACTAGCCGGATCTTTTGTGCTTTTTAAAAATCATAGACAAGATCTTTATTACGAAAGACTGGAAGACAGTGCAATAATAACGGCGTTCTTTTATTTTGAGAAAGATGAAATTACCAAAGTTGACAGTTCTCGTTACCAAAGAATTGAAATTCAATACAAAAAAATCACCAATCAAACCATTCGAATATACAATGCAAAAACGAAAGAATTATATTTGCGCGATGGTATAAATATCAAATTAAGCGATCAAGAATTAAAAGCTATTTCTAAAAGCAGAATTTTACATTTTACAAAAGAAAACAGACAGTTTACTGGTTTATTTTATAAAGACAATCAAGGCGATTTTATTATTGTTGTTTCTGGAATTGACACTGTGGGAGATAAACAATTAGATGTACTAGGTTTAATTTTTATTCTTTCGTATTTGTTCGTAATTCCGCTTAATTTCTTTATTGGAAGATATTTAGCCAAACAAACTTTCAGACCTTTTGAAGATGTAATCGCCAAAGTAAATACCATCACGACAGAAAATCTGCATTCTAGACTAGAAATGCCAACAAGCGGAAAAGATGAAGTTCGAGAACTTATTACTACTTTTAATTATCTTTTAGAAAGATTAGAAAGTGGTATTACTGTTCAAAATAATTTTCTAAAAAATGCATCTCACGAACTTAAAACCCCACTTACCATTATTATCGGTGATATTGATGTTTCACTGCAGCACCCAAGAACGAATGAACAATATGAAGCCGTTTTAAAATCGCTTCGAAAAGATACTTTCCATTTAAAATCGATTTTAGATGGCCTTTTGGTTTTATCAGGATTGCAAGTTGGCGAGCCCGAACAAATGGAAAGTGTTCGAATTGATGAAATTTTATGGAATGTTCTTGAAAAGAAAGCTATTGAATATCCTGAATCTAAAGTTTCTCTTAATTTGGAAGCTATTCAAAACGAACAATTACTTTCTGTTCATGCCAATAAACACATGCTTTTTACCGCATTATACAATATTGTAGACAATGCGATAAAATTTTCTTTTCCTGCTCCCGTTTCTATTTTTGCTTCCGAAAAAGAACAAAAACTTCAGATAAAAATTATTGATCAAGGTTCTGGAATTGCAGAAAAAGACAAAGAATCTATTTTTGATCTCTTTTTTAGAAGTGACCGCACGCGACATGTTAAAGGTCAAGGCTTAGGACTTTTTATCACTATGGAAATTTTAAATCGCCATCATATTACTTTAACAGTTGATTCTGAATTAGAAAAAGGAACTAGTTTTTCTCTTTTATTTCCTTAAAAAAATTACAATAAAATCGAGTTTGCTCTCACTTCAAAAATACCGATTTCTCAAATTGGTAACATTTGCATAACACTCTAATCTATCTCTAATCTGGTTTAAATCTACCTCTAATCCCTTTATTTATGGGATTTCGCGCAAAGTATTGATTTTAAAGAGATACAGACTTATTTATAAAATAACCTCTCAATCATAATCAATTAACATAGAATAGTTTTTTGATTTTACGTTAACAAAAGCCTTAAATCCGTTCGAAAGAAAGCGAGTTTATTTGTCAAAAAATAATAACTAAAATAACATGACAAAACTAAAACTCTTATTCACGGCTTTAATGCTTCTTACTGCAGGAAGTATTTTTGCTCAGATTACCACTTCTTCTTTGTCGGCTAAAGTCAACGATGGAACAACTGCAGTTATCGATGCCGAAGTTACCTTAACTCATTTGCCTACAAATGCTGTTTACAGAACAACTACAGACAAACAAGGCCGATTCAGTTTCGAAAATTTAAATGCCGGTGGTCCTTACGAATTAGAAATTAAAAGTAAAGACACCAAAGATTACTCAAATGCACAAATTCATTTAGCACTTGGTGACAATGATTTACCAACAATTGTTGTCGGAAAAGCAGACAATAATGTATTGGAAGAAGTTGTAATTACAAGTTCTAAACCTTCTTCTAAAAACAATGGTACCAACATTAACGAAAAACAAGTAAACGGACTTCCATTAATAAACCGTGGAATTCAAGATGTTACTAAATTGGTTCCACAGAGTTCTAATAACTCTTTTGCAGGAACAAACTTTAGATACAACAACGTAACTATTGATGGTTCTATTAATAATGATGCAATTGGTTTTAGTCCCTCTTTAGGAGGACAATCTGGAACTTCTGGAATGCCGGGAAGCAGTACGCGTTCTAACTCAATCAGTTTAGATGCTATTCAGGATATTCAAGTTTATATTGCTCCTTATGATATTAAGTTAGGAAACTTTTTAGGAGGAAGCGTTAACGCTGTTACAAGAAGCGGAACCAATAATGTGAGCGGATCAATTTATTCTTATGGAAGAAGTGCTGCGCTTACTGGTCCAAATAATGCTGGAGATGGTTCTAAAATGCCAAAAGCTTTTGGAGATTATCAAATCGGATTTAGATTAGGTTTGCCAATTGTGAAAGATAAATTGTTCTTCTTCACTAATATGGAATATGCTGAAAGAACAGACCCAATTTTCTATAATGCTGGACAAACAGATGCTAACGGAAAATTGACTTCTTTGGTTGATAATGCGACAGCAGAACAAATTTCTAACTTCGTAAAAACAAACTACGGATTCGATCCAGGAACTTATGGTTCATATAACAACTTTGCAAAAAGCCAAAAATTCTTCAACAAATTAGATTGGAAAATCAACGATAAACATTCGATCTCTTTAAGAAACAATACTGTGGTTTCTCAAGCAACAAACTTAGAGCGCGATGCGGCAAACTTCCGTTTCTCAGGAATGGACTTTACTCAGAAAAACCAATCTATCAGTACGGTTTTAGAGCTTAAAAGCCACTTTAACAGCCAATGGTCTAACTCTTTTATTGCTAGTTATTCTGCTATTAAAGATTATCGTGATCCAAAATCAAACAATATTATGTTTCCTCAGACAGAAATTGGATATAATGGAGGAACAATTTTCTTAGGAAATGATCGTGAAGCTACTGTTTTCAATATGAAACAAAACACAGCTGAAATTACAGACAACCTTACTTACAAAACAGGAAATCATACATTATTATTTGGTACACATAATGAGTTTTACGACATTAATTATGGTTTCGTAAATGCTTTAAACGGAAGAGTTTCATACAAATCTCTTGCAGATTTCTACAATAAACTTCCTACTCGTGTTCGTGGAACTTATCCGTTTGATGGTTCTACAAGAGATGAAATCTTTGATAATCCTTACGCAAAATTCAAAGTAAATCTTTACAGCGTTTATGCTCAAGATGAAATTAGAGTTGGAAGCAAATTAAAAGTTACGCCAGGGGTTCGTGTAGATTATACAGATATTCCGAACAAACCAAAATTAAGTCCGCAAGTACAAAATTCTCCAGCAGATCCAAATTACGGAACAACATATACTTACACGCCATTAAGCCAAATTAAAAATAATTTCTTCAGCACTGCGCTAGTTTCCCCTAGAATTGGTTTTACATACAATGTTGATGAAGACAAAACATTCGTAATTCGTGGTGGTTCTGGAGTATTTACAGGAAGAATTCCGTTTGCATGGTTGGGTTACGCTTATTATAACGATGGTGTTGGTTACGGAAGTTACGACAAAAACAACCTTACAGCAGCTCAAGTTGCAGCAGCTGGAGATCCTTTAGCAACTGGTGGACTTAACGGATATCACGATGCAACTCCAAAAGTTCAAGCCGATTTAGTAGACAATAAATTTAAAATGCCAGCTGTTTTAAGAAATTCATTAGCTTTTGATAAAACAATTGATGGATATAAATTTACAATTGAAGGTATTTACACAAAAGTAATTCGCGATTTAGAATTTCAACAAGTAAACAAAACAGATAATCCAACTTATTTCTCTTACGATACAAAGCACGAAATGCCAATTTATGCTGCTAACATAAATTCTGCTTTCTCAAATGCTTATTTATTATCAAATACAGATAAAGGATACCGTTACAGCATTACAGAAATGATTTCTAAAACGTACGATTTCGGATTCAACTTTATGGTAGCTTACACTTACGGTGATTCTCGCGACATAACAAACGGAATTCGTAATTCTATGGAAAGTAACTTCCAAATGAATCAGTCGCTGACACCAAACAATCCGCAATTGGCAACTTCTAACTTTAATATCAAACATAGAATTGTTTCTAATGTTGGTTATGGTCTAAAATTGGCATCAAACAATACTTTATCTGCTAATGTTTATTTTAATGCACAATCAGGAAATCCATTTTCTTGGGGATTTGTAAACTCAACAATTGCAGGAACAGGGCAAGCGGCAGGATTGGCTTACATCTTTAAAGATGCAGCAGAAGCGGCTAAATATATCGGAGTAAATTCAGCGGGAGTTCCATCTGCAACAGCTGCACAGCAAGTAGCAGATTACGAAGCTTTTATTAATGGAAATGATTATTTAAAAAGCAGAAGAGGAACTTTTACTCAAAGAAATGGTGATACAACACCTTGGAATATTCAAGCTGATTTAAAATTGATGGATGAAATTCAAGTAACAAAAGTGGGAACATTCCAGATTTCATTCAGTGTAGCAAATGTTGGAAACTTAATCAATAAAGATTGGGGAAGAAGTTATTTCGTTCCAAACACGTACAATTCTACAGCAAATATTGGTTTAACAAAATCAGGAAACCTTGGCGGAGTTGCCACAGGAGACCCAACTTATACTTTCCAAAAACCTACTTCAACGCCTTATACTGTAGATCAGTTAGCGTCTAGATTTCAGGGACAATTTGGAGTTAGATACTCGTTCTAAAAAAGTTTGTGTTTATTTTTTTTTCACTATCTCCCAGTTTCAATGCTTAGAAACTGGGAGATTTTTATTTATAGTGAGATGTGAATTTGATAAGAAAACAAAATTCAGATATAACATTTTAGATTTCAGCTATTTGTAAATTTGAAAAACCTTAAAAACTAACGCCATGAAAAATCTACAAGTAAACAGAAACGATAGCAAAGTGGTTTGCAACAACCGTCTTAGCGTTTGTGCAGGAGATAATAACGAACTAATTTTTCGTAAAACTTATGTAGGAGATTGGGGAGATTGGGATGAAAAACCTGATACTACTTTCAAAGATCAGAATTGTATCGATCGAAATACAACTTTAACATCAGCTGTATAAAATTATAATTTTTAAAAGCGGTTCTGTGTAATATTAGTGGGGATATTACACTAGAACGCTTATTGTATTACTCAAGTTTTCCTTTACAATAAAATCGAGGATAAACTCTTTTACTTCATTTTTTGCTTCGGTTTCGAAAGAGTTGATATGAAATTCTTCGTCCTTATCACTAATATGTATAATCTCTGTATACCCTTTAGTAATTAAACTTCCTTTCAACTTAATTAAATTAAATTGCTGTTTGCCATCTAATTCTTTTCGAACCTGTAGTTTTATAGCTCTTCCCATATGCAAATTCTTTTAATTAATTAACTATCATTTAATTATAAATTTAAAACAATAAATCAATCAAAACTTTTTTTTAACACAGGTCACAACCTATTATTTATCAACACCTTATAAACATTTTATTATACTCAAAAAGAACAAAAAATGCTTTAAAATAAGGGCTTCACAAATTACTTTCCAACAAACTGTTTGTCACTCAATGTTTTCATAAAGGCAATCAGATTCATTTTTTCCTGCTCCGAAAGCGGAATTCTCTTACCATTATTCTTAAAAATCGGATCTAGATTCTCTGCATCTAAAACACCATTATCAAAATAATCCAAAACAGATTTTAAATCAGAAAACTGTCCAAAACTACCGTATGGAGCTGTGTATTCGATATTTCGTAAAGTTGGAACACGAAAACTCATAAAATCAGTAGCAATTCCGGTAACTCTTCCTCGTCCCGCCTCATTTGTATTAGTGTTTTGAGGAAAACCTATATTTCTAAAACTCTGGTCGGTAAACAATTCACTCGAATGGCAACTGGCGCATTTCTGCTGAAACGTTTTATAGCCATCTAATTCACTTTCTGTAAAAGTCTCACCTTCATTTCGTTTTACTTTATCATATTTACTATTTGAAGAAATCAAAGTGTATTCAAATTGTGCAATGCTTTTGTAGATTCTTTCTGGTGTAATATCCTCATCTCCAAACGTTTTTCTAAACAAAACTTTATAATCACCATCGTCTTTTATTTTTCCAATAACTTCCAAAATAGAAGAATCCATTTCTTCGTGAGTTATAATAGGAACAAGCGGCTGTGTTTCCAATTGTAGTTTGCTTCCATCCCAATTGTAAAATTTTAAAAACATCAAATTCTGAAGTGATGGCGCATTGCGAAGTCCAACTCTCCCTTCAATCCCAATCGCCTGCGGATTATGATCAGCAAAAGCATTTGCCTGAATATGACAACTTGCACAAGAAATCGTATTATCTGCACTGAATCTTTTATCTGAAAAAAGCCTTTCGCCCAGTTCTACGCCATATTTTGTTGGTTTATTTAAACTCACAAAACTATTTACTTCTGGAAAATCAGACGGAATATTTAAAGCTATTTCAGGATTATCAATAGCAATCATATCCGTTTCCTCATTGCTGCAAGACGTTAATACTGATAGAATTGATATAAAAACAATTATTCTTTTCATTTTAAATGAATTTTAAAGAGCCGTCTAACTTTTATTTTCAGACGGCTCTGAAAGATATTTTTAGTTTTCTACGCTAGTCACAGAAAACATTCCGCTAATATCGCTTGAACCATTTCCGCCCAAATTGTCCACAAATTTTACCATTTGTGCTGCAGTATGAACATTTGGAGTGGCATTATCATTCATTCCTGTTCCTGTAGACAAAGTAATGGTGTTGATTTTCCCACTTAAAAGTTTATCAAAATCAGCTTTAATTTTGATTTTTGGCGCTTTACTTCCAACAATTGCGTTTGTAGTCAAATTTAAAGTTATATCTCTATAAGCATTTACACCTTGCGTGTAGTTTGGAGCTGTACCTTCAACAGTACTTCCGGTGTGAATTGACATTGCTTTATTATCAGTATCATAAAAGCCTTCTACTTTTGTAAAACGGTAACCACTTCCCCATTCCCACATCATTTGCGTATCGTTTGCACCTGCAGCTGCGTAGAAATTTGGAAATCTTACTTGATCTAAAGTGTTTTGTTCTGGTTTAATTCCCAAACCAAATTTAATCTGTTTGTAAGTTGCCGACGGAATATTACTTAAAACATAACTCAAAGAAGCTACTTTTGATTGATCGATAACAGTTGCGCCTTTATCCAAATCATTAACATTATAAGGAACTTCAGTCCCGTTATCTTTTATTAGACGAATATTACTGATTACATATTTCAACTCTGAAAAATGATGAATTTGTCCCGCAGCCGAAGTATTTGTAGTCGCTGAGGTTGCTGTTGCATTTCCTAAAACAATGGTATTGCTCTTAAATGTATTTGTAAATTCAAGCGTTACATTGTTTGCAACTGGATTATCATCGTCACTTGAACAAGATACGAATGCTAAAACGGCAACTGACAATAAAAGGTATTTTTTTAAATTTTGCATTTTGTGATATTTAAATTTTTGTATTCTATTTTATTAATTGAGATTGTGTATAGTATTTTTAGCACATAGAAACATAGCTTTGAAAGCTTAAAAAAGGCATTTCACTTGTATTAACAAACATAGCTATGTGTTAGAAACTAGTTTTTTTTAAAATCTTTATTAATATTTCAAATAAATCTATGTTTCTATGTGTTAAAAATATTTCTCAGCACTTAGTAAAAAATAAAATAGGTGGCGGTACAAAAATTTCTAAATAAGGTTCAAAATGGTCAAATTCTTTATAAATCAATACTTTATTATTTATCTTTTTTAGAATGCAAATTGGAAATTCAAAATTCTGACTTGGGAGAATATCAATCTTTTTAAAAATACTATTCAATTCCAAATCGTTCTTTTCAGATTTTTCTAATTCTTTCTTTAAATGACATTTTCCGTGACATTGTAATTGAGGTTTGGCTTTATTCTCGCAAAATTCTTTTTCGATTTCCTGCTGATTCAGTTTAAAGTGCACAACAATAAGCGCCTGTTGGAAAGAAACCAACAAGAACAAAATTGTCATTGTGATACTAAAAACTTTTTTCATTTTATAAAGTGAATTTTAAAGAAGTAAAAATGTTACGCCCCATTCTCGGAATATTTCCCCAATCGGCGTAAGTGCTATAATATTCATTTAATAAATTCTCTGCACCAACTTGAACTTTCGTTTGTACTTTATTGATTTTGAAAGTATAATCAGCAGAAAGATTCCAAATGGTATATGCAGCCGTTTGATCTTCCCCATATTCCGGACTATAATTAATTTGTTCAAAATCGCCATTTACAGAAGTCTGGATTCCAAAATTTTTATGCATAAAATGAAGTGAAGTTTGATAACTTAAGGGACGAATAAAAGGTAGATTTCCGCCTACATTATCCATTCCGCGTGCATACATTAAAGTTCCTTTCCAATGCAAATGTTCTAAAATATCGTAACCAGCATTTACAGAAAGATTTAAAAGCGTTGCATAATCTAATGACGTATAACCTTTTACACCAACCGATTGATAATTCATCGGACTTCCCATGCTCAAGATTCTACCTATTATATAATTCTGAATGTAGAAATAGTTTATTTTTCCTTGAAAGCTGAATCTTTCACTTTTAAAACCTGCGCTTGCATTTCCTTCATACGAAATTTCATTTTTCAAATTTGGATCTCCAATGTAATCGTAACGATCAAAACTGTTGTAAATATAATAGCCGTAACCTTCAGAAACGGAAGGCGCTCTATGTCCGTAACCAGCTCCGACAGAAAAATCAAATTGGTCAATATTTAGCTGATAACCCGCGTGAAGATTAGGCAAAAATCTCGTTTTCTCCTGAGGTGCTCCAGGATGAAAAATCCAATTGAATTCGACATATTTTGAATAATTGTAATTCACGCCCAAAGAACCGCCCAAACTCACTTGACTCTTCTCCGAAATATCCCAAATATTATTCATCGAAATTCCTGCGTAACGTGTCGTTACCCATGGCCAACTGTAAGCAAACATGGTTCTTTTGCTTCGGTCTTGCGGATACATTCGCATTTCTGCAATAGAAAGATTATCATAAGCATTTAACTGAATTTCAGAAGAATATTTATTTCTTTTCAAATTTGCTTTGGAAACCAAACCATAAGTCGTACTCCAGCCCGGCATATCCATATGAACCAGATTTTCAGGACGAGTTGTGTCATCCATATAATGTTCGATGGCATTAAAATAGATTTTCGTATCTACTACTTTTACCAAGCCATCTTCAAATAATTGCTTATAAGCTGCTGAAGTTATCAAAGCTCTAGAAAGCGACAAATCCATTGGCAGCGCAGGAAATCCTACGTCTTTTGCCATATCAAAAATCGCATCTACTCTAACCGCAGATAATTCGCTTGTTTTATAAGCCAAACCTATCGAAGTATTAAACTTTTTATATTGCGAATGTTTTACTTCATCATCATTTCCATCATAATAATTGTCTGCTTTTCGGTAAGAAATACTTCCGTCGGCAACAAATTTATTACTGGAATACGAAACATTTCCAAGATTGAAAAATTGTTTATTATTGAATTCAAATCCGCTTTGGTAAGCCCCATTCCATTTCTTTTGAGCGCTAAACGGAGTACTTTTTCGCTTTAAATCAATACTTCCTGCAACAGTAGCGCCATGAAGACTTCCCTCCTGTCCAGATTTTATGTCAATTGTCGAAAGATTATTGCTTTCTACATAAGAAGTAATCGGATCCATTTTATCGGTACAAGCTCCAAAAACGTGCATTCCATCAATTGTAACTGTAGAACGTTCTGTGCTCATGTTGTTTAGCAAAGGTTCCCAAGCGTAAGCACCTCTTTTAATGAAACTGATATTATCCGAAGAAGATAAAAATTCATCAACAGAAACAGCCATTTTCATTTCTGTTTCAATCTTCTTTTTAGTTGCATTTTTTACTGTTACTTCTTCTAAGTTTTTAATGCTGTCGTGATGTGCGTGCGAATTTTGAGCCGTTACAGACATTCCCAAAAAAAGCAGCATAATAATATATTTCATGTTCTTAGAATAAAGTATCAATATAAAGTTCACTTTTAACTCCTTCGACTCCAGGCGTAAAATCGGTTGGTACAACGGTTCCTTTCAAAATCAGTCCGTTTTGGTTCATCATAATTAAATTCAGCGTCCAATTTCCTGTCATGGTGTAATTGACAACGCCGTGATATAAACCATCATTTTCTTGCACCAAATCTTTGTTGTTTGGAGAAGAATGATTTCCCATAGAAGGCTCAGGCATTCTTGGATCTAATTTTAAAGTAAAACCTGTTACCTCCGAATAAGAAAATTGAGTAGGATCAGGAAAAGTTCCCGCAGAAGTTGTTGGTTTGTTGTATTTGTAAATGCCCGCAACAATCTTATTCTCTGATACTGTTGGTTTTTGAGGAGAAATCAAAGCGATAAAATACTGCTCGCCGTCATTTCCTGTAAAAGCAGTCATATTTAGATTTTTATTACTTTGTTTCGCAACCGTAATATCTTTATTGATTTCATATTTCTGATTATCAGCGGTAAAACTCAAATACAATTTCCAGCTTGCGGTTGTTGTGCTTTCTCCTGTAAAAACCGAATATCCACCATAATATTTGTTTGTTGCATCGTATGCAACATTATAGTCATGCGGACAGGAACTTTTACTTCCGTCTGCATTTGTGATTATGGGTAGAAAAGTAATTTCAGAAGTATTGATACTCTGATTCGTTTGAGTATTTACAACTTTCAGATGAAGTTCATTGTAACCTTTATAAAATGTTCCGTTTAGAGCATCAATAGTAATTTTGTAATTACCGCTAGTAAACGAAACTGCTTCTTTAAATTCGTAAGATTCTGGAACTTGAGAGCCCGTTTCTGCTTCGTAATCTGTTTTGTCAATGGTACAAGAAGTAATCGCAAGAAACATTGCAATTACTAAAAAATTAAAAGATTTCATTTTAATGAATGGTTAAAACTGTTTGAATTGTAGCATAATGTCACATAGTTTTGAAAATTAAAACAAGACAAATGCCGTGAAATTATAAGAATAAGATCAACAGTTTCAACTGAAAAGAAAAAGTGCAAATAGATTAAATGCCGTTAAATAAACGTCGCATTTGAATTTTCTAAATAAAAATAATCACACTTAGATTGCATTATTTATCTGTCACTGAAAGACAATGATTTAAATAATTTACAATTTAAAATAGAAACTCTGATCTAAACCAGACCGAGCGGAGGATGAAAAGTAAGATTAGAAGCCTTGATAGGTTTCTTTTCGAATAAAATTGAAGAATTTTCTTTTGATTCGAATACAGGAATAACAGTAAAATTTACTTCAGAAGAATTTTGAACATAAACTAGCTCTACTTTTTCTTTTAAGCTGTCGTTCATTTTTCTTTCATTATCAGCGTATTTCTTAATGCTTTTTTGAAGTTCGCATCGACCGTTACAAGTATTGAAAACAGATTTACGTTGCACACAAATGTTTCGAGCAATTTCTTTCTGATTGATTTTGAAAGAAGCATAAACGAACAAGCTGCCAAAAGATGGCGACAGGATTAAAATGGAAAGTACTATGATTAATAATCTTTTCAACTGCTCGTTTAATAATTCGCGAACAAAAGTACATACTATTTTGTATTTATTTTAACGAAATCTGATTTTTTAATTCATAAAATATTTTTCGATATTATAAATTAAAAATGCCAAACATTTCTGTCTGGCATTTTCTCGTCATGTTTTAATATAGAATGAAATGGGGTTAATTGTATAATTGATCAAACAATTCTGGTGAAGCTTTCAAATATTTGTCTTTGCCAACTTCTTCGTTCCATTTTTTGGTAATGAAATCACTCAACTGCAATCTGGAATCAATTCCTTTGAAAGTCGGGTTTACTTTCCATCTTGGTTTGTCTTTCCAATTGGCGTTGATATAACTGATTGCTTTTACCGTTTTTGGATTATCATTTATAGTTTTAAAAAACGGAACAAACCATTCTTCCCAAGCCATTTTTGCCTGTTCTGGATTTGATAAAATCATTTCTTTTGTCAAACCTGTGTTTCCTTTTGGATCATTTTTCCAATCGGTTGAAGTTGGCGCAGCTTCACAGATAAAAACAGGTTTCTTTTTGGCTTTCGCGAAAGCAATCATATTTTCCTGTTTGTAATTATTAAAGAATGAAAAACCACACCAATCTACATAATCATCTCCCGGATACCAATTTTCTAGATCATCTAAAGTGCTTTCAAATCCTTTAGATTGCCAAACATAAGCCACATTTGTTACGCCTTGTTCGTCCAATTTATCTTTAATATGTTTGAAAGCATTAATGTAAGCGGTTCTTTCATAGCGATTCCAAGGGCCGTCAAATTCGAAACCAATTCGCAGAAAAACTGGTCTTTTTCCTAAACTCTTAAAAAATTCGCACATTTTTATAATATAAGAATCTAGTTCTCCGCTTGCAATTTTTTCCTCAGAATCTATTATCGCTAAACCAATTGCCAAAGCTGAGTTTTTAAAATCGGCATCATTTAATTGTAAAGACATATTTTCTGGACCATCTCCCCAATCTGCGGTTTCGTAAATTCCATTTAACCCAGAATAAGTAAAAGAATGTCCGTCAAATTCTTCTGTAACTCCGGGCATAATATCGGTATACATAGTAAATCCGCCCGGAGCTGGAAAATGATCAAAATAACCGTTTTTATCCTTTTCAGTTCCGCCCAAAGCATCGTTTTCCTGACCAATAAATAAGATTACTTTTCCATCTTCTGGTTCAAATTTGGCTCTTTTTTGTTCTTTTTTTTCAGTTGTTTTTGCTTTTTCATTAGAAGATTGTTGCTTACAATTCACTAACAAAAAACAAAGCCCAATAATCGTAATATACCTTAATTTCATAATCTATCTCTTTAGTTTTCTTACATCTCACATCTTTCATCTCACATCTTTCATCTCACATCTTTCATCTTTCATCTTTCATCTTTCATCTTTCATCTTTCATCTTTCATCTCACATCTTACATCTTACATCTTGCCTCTAAGTTTTCCAATCAATCTAAAATCTTATACTCAAACCAATCAAAATCAGCATGAACAGCATTAGTTGCCAAATCCTGACAGCACAATCCGACCAAACAGCCAGTAAAAGCGGGTCTATATCGTTCGCTTTCGTCACGCACATAATCGTCTGATAAAATGCTCATATCGAGTTTTTCTCCTATTTTTTCAAAATGATTTCCGTCTTTACTAAATCGAAATTGCAATTTATCATGGTTAATTGTCGCTCTCAGAAATACTTCTTCAATGTCAGTTACAATTATGATTTCCTTCTGTTCAATAATCGTATAATTACAACAGCTTACAATAGAAATTATTTTTTGATTTCCGCTTTTTGTGATATGCAAATAATGATAATGTCCAGTATTGTAATACAAAACCAAACCTGCTAAATGCTGAAACTTAAGCGGTTCAAAACGCACCGAAGTAGTAATTTCTGCTTTAAAATGCTGCAATCTTCTTGCAACCAACGCTTGCGTATGCGTGGAAGTAAGCGATTCTTTTCCTTTTAATCGTAAAAAACCAGAACGTTCTGTCAACGAAATCCATTCTTCAGATTGCGGAATTCTTAAAGTTTGAAAATCAATTGGCAATTGATCCGAATCAAAATTTTCTCTTTCGGGAATTTCACTAAAAACAACTTCTTTTAGATTTGGTGAAGGAATTTCTAAACGAGGTAAATTCGATCCTGAATTCAAATACGGCCAATCATTTTTCCAGATAATTTCTTCAATTGCAGTTTCTCTTCCTAAAATACATCTTCCCTGCACCGTTAATGGACGGCTTACTAAAAAGGTAACATACCAATCGCTATTTTGAGTTTCTACAAATGAGGCATGTCCTGCTTTTTGCAATTCATATTCTGGAGAATTTCTTGCTGTTAAAATTGGATTTTCTGGATGCGCTTCGTAAGGTCCTGAAATGTTTTCAGAACGCATAACGGTTTCTGCATGACCATATTCTGTTCCGCCTTCGGCAAGAATTAAATAATAGTAATCGTTTCTTTTATACAAATGCGGACCTTCTGTAAATCCTAAATTGGTTCCAGAAGTTAAATAGAAAATCTCTCCGATTAGTTTTTTTTCTAAAGTATCATATTCTTGGAGTTCAATTCCTCCAAAAAATTTTCCTTTTCGATGATCAACCAACATATTAATGTACCATGTTTTTCCATCATTATCATGAAAAAAAGAACCATCAAAACCTGCGGAAGTCAAATAAACTGGTTCACTCCAATCTCCTAAAATATCGTTTGTAGTTACAACATAATTTGGTGTGTCTTTCCAAACTCCATCAAACGACTTTACATTGGTGTAAACCAAATAAAAAATACCGTTTTTATGAGACAAACAAGGCGCCCAAACACCGCAGGAATCGGGAACTCCTTTCATATCCAATTGCGAAATTCGATTGAGCGGATGTGCAATAACTTTCCAGTTTTTGAGGTCTTTTGAATGATGAATCTGCACGCCTGGAAACCATTCAAATGTGGATGTTGCGATGTAATAATCGTCTCCAACTCTGCAAATAGAAGGATCTGGATTAAAACCTTTTAAAATCGGGTTCTGAATCATATATTTTATTTTACGAAATCAATTTCTATTTGTTCTAATGATTTTCCTTTGGTTTCGGGCAAGATTTTATAAAGTAAAAAGAAACCAATTAATGCAATTCCGCCAAAAATGGAAAAAGTCAATGCATTACCTAAGTTGGATAATTCCCAAGGAAAAACCTGCTGAACAATCCAGCTTACAAATCCGTTTACAAAGCCAATTACTCCAATTGCCAAACCACGATAACGATTTGGATATAATTCGGATAACAAAACCCACATTACAGGACCGAGTGAAAAAGCAAAACAAGCAATAAAGCCCATAACGCCAACTAGAACCAAAACTGCATTCATTTGAGTTGCCATTTCTAGAATTGTTCCTTCGTTCTTGGCGTAAATCTGATCTCCTAAAATCGATTTCATTTCATTTTTAAAGGCAACATCATTGTCATAAACTTTACCAGCAATTGGTTTTAACTTTACTGCAATTGAACTTTCTAAAAGCGTTATTTTTTCTAAGGTTAATTGATATTTGGCTTCTTTAAATCCGTATGCACATAAAGCCATGCTTATTGCAATTCCAGCAATACCGATTAATAATAAAGGACGGCGCCCCATTTTATCAATTAAAAACATGGCAACTATGGTAAAAGCCACCGTAATGAAACTCAATAAAACTCCTGAAGAAAAAGAAGCGTCATTGCCAATTCCTGTTTGTTTGAAAATAGATGTGGCGTAAAAGTAAATTGCATTGATTCCGGTAATCTGCTGTAGAATTCCGATAACCAATCCTACTGTAAAAACGAATTTTAATGTGGGTTTAAAAAGATCTTTTAGTTTTAATTTTTCTGTATTTTGATGGTCTTCTTTTAGACTTTCTAAAATAGATTCTGCTTCAATTTTTGCTTTTTCCTTTCCATGCATGGAAATCAAAATTTTTCTAGCTTCATCTTCTCTTTTTTGAGTAAACAGCCAACGCGGACTTTCGGGCACAAAAAACAAGAAGATATAATAGACAATTGAAGGAATTATTACAATTCCGAGCATCCAACGCCAAACATTATTTTCAGTTAAAAAAGTGGTCTGCGCCGAAGTGTATAGGTAATTGATGTAATAATTGCTGAGAAAAGCAGCGAAAAATCCCAGTACGATATTGAGCTGTTGAATGGAAACCAATTTTCCTCTATTTTCTGCTAAAGAAACTTCTGCGATGTAAGTTGGCGCAATAACCAAAGCGATTCCAAATGCGATTCCGCCAATCATACGGGCAATGTAAAGCATTTCATAAGAAAAACTATAGGCAGATAGAACAATGGATAAAGCATATAAAAAAGCAGCTAGAATGAGCAATTTCTTTCTTCCGATTATATCGCTTAAACGTCCTGAAATGAGCATTGCAAACATGGCAGTAAAAGAAGGCGAACTTACCACCCAACCCGTTTGAAAATCATTTAGATTAAATTCTGGACCAACATAAGACATTACTCCGGAAATTATTCCTGCATCAAAACCAAATAAAAATCCTCCTAAAGACACTACAAAAGCTGCGAATATTGATTTTTTCATTTAAAATTACGGTTGTTACTATTTCATAATTATGTTTTTAGAAGTACTAAAACGTTTGAAATTTAGTTAATTTTTTAAAAAGTTGGGCTGTTTATTCATAAAACAACCCAACTCAGACTAACATGAAATTAACTATAAACTAAACTATTTTATTTTGAGTGTATTTTAATTTCAACACATAGAGACATAGTTTTTTTAAACTTTGAAAAGGTTGCAGAAAGAAACTAGTTTCTAACACATAGTTCACGAAGTTTGTCATTGCAAGTAACGAGAAGATTATGCAGACTATGTTTATTTAAACAAGTGAAACGCCTTTTATAGAGATTCAAATTCTATGATTCTATGTGTTAAAATTAAACTACACTCAACGAGTTACTTCCTAATACCCTGGATTTTGAATTAAAATGGTTGCACCAACCTGTTGAATTTCTGATGCAGGAATCGGTAACAATTCATCTCTTCCCACAACAAAAACTTTCCCAACCGCTTCGAGAGCAGCTTTAGCATCGCCCCAACGCACTAAATCGGTATATCTATCCCAGCCTTCTGTTGCTAATTCTCTTCTTCTTTCGTCTTTAACACCTTGCAAAGTATAGGCTGGAATTTTTGGATTTCCTGCTCCATAAGCTCTTTCTGTAACTAATTGAAACGAACTTGCACCGCTTAAAGTTCCAGTTCCTCCCATCAATGTAGCTTCTGCATGCATTAAAAGCACATCGGCATAACGAATGATTTTTTCATTTAATGGAGAATCGGCATAATTTTGCAACGCGTCCTGAACTGCTGGCGGAATCCAATATTTATACATACTGGCTTTAGATTTGAATGCAGCTGTTCCTGTTGGCCAGAAATAGTTGTAAGTATCAGTTCCAAAAACCCATTGTCCTTCTGTCGAAAAATTAATTGATCCGTCTGGATTGGTACTGCAATTGCATGAAATTGCTCCTCTTCCACCTCTAACAATGGTTTGTGGCGTTATAAAAGTATATTCTTTTCTTCGGTCAGAATTATCATAAAAATCAATCAATTCTTGTCTTGGCACACTGTTTCCGAAAGCGCTGTTTCCAACTGAACTGTTAAACAAAAATCCGAACATTTGATGTGTCGAAGAACCTTGGTTAGAATAACTTTGCCCTCCTTCAAAATTATTGTATAAAGAACCGCTGATGTAACCGATCTCAAAAATGGACTCTTTTCCGTATTCATTATTTAAATCCCAGTTGTCTTCAAATTTTTCTTCTAGAGAATAACCAAGACTCATAACTTGTTCGCAGTATTTTACCGTTTCGTTATAATCTTTCTGGTATAAATTAGCTTTCGCTAAAAATGCATACGCAGCGCCTTTTGTTGCTCTTCCTTTTTTCGCTGCGATAGTTGGCAAAACCTGAGCTGCATCTAATAAATCTTTTTCAATCTGAACATAAACTTCTGCTGCTGTAGCTTTTGGCTTTTTGAAATTATAAGAAGCATCTTTAATATATTCTGTAATTAAAGGAACGCCACCAAAATGTTTCACCAATTCGAAATAAGCAAATCCTCGCAAGAATTTTGCTTGTGCAATAAGTTGCAGTTTGAAATTCTCATCGGTAATTTTATTGGTTTCGCTTATAATTCCGATTGCGGTATTGGCTCTTGAAATCATCGTATACCATTTTTTCCACATTCCTTCTACACTTGGATTATTTGGCGCAATTGGATTTTTATCAAAAGCCTGTCCTGCAACCCAAAACGTTGCCCATTGCGAAACCACGTTATCTGCTCTCATATCCTGAAACATAACTGGATACATATGTCTTGTCGCAGCGCCGTCAACTTGCCAACGCAACGGATCGTAAGCTGCATTTACCAAAGCTTCAAAATCAGAATCGGTCTGAATGGCATCTGCTGTCAACTGAGTCGTTGGTTCTATAGTAAGGAAATCCTCAGAACAACTGTTAAGCATCAATAACATCGAAAATGCCAATATGCTACTTTTTATATATTTAATTTTCATAACGAAATTTTTATTTTAGAATTAAAACTTAGCTTGCACACCCATCAAAATAGTACGGGCTTGCGGATAAAATCCTCTATCGATTCCCATGTCTAAAGAATTGTTTGCACCAGATTCTCCAATTTCAGGATCTGTTCCGTCGTATTTTGTACTAACCCATAAATTCTGTCCTGTAACGTAAATTCTGAATTTGTCAATTTTAAGTTTATCCACTAAACTTGATGGAAGGCTGTAACCTAAAGTCACAGTTTTTAGTTTTAAGAACGAACCGTCTTTTACATAAAAATCAGAAACCTGAGAATCGGTTAAACCAAAACCTAAACTGTTTTTTAAACCGTTTGAAGAATAAGAATCTTTTCTGTTCGAATATCCCGCATCTGTTCTGATTGTTGCATCGTAAATATCATTTCCTTCAGAACCGTATAAAAAAGCATTGAAATCGAAGTTTTTATATGCAGCACCTAGATTAACTCCATATGTAAAATCAGGCAATGCGCTTCCAATATAGGTTTTGTCAGCCGTTGTTATTCCTGGAACGCCGTCGTTATCTTTGTAAATTAAATTTCCATCCGCATCAATCGATTCTACTTGATAACCATAAAATCCTGCAATAGAATGTCCAACTGTAGTAAGCGTAATAGGATCATTGAAAACAAAAGTTCCTATTCCGCCAGTCAAAGGCTGCCCGTTGTTTCCTAAACTTGTCACTTTATTTTTGTTCTGAGCCAGATTTGCCGCAATATCCCAAGAAAATCCGTTTTCGTATTTCTTTCTGTATGAAAGCAATAATTCAAAACCTTTGTTTTCCATATCAGCAATATTGGTTGCCGGCGCTGGATATCCAGAAAATAACGGAACACCAATTGGAATAAGCATATCACTAGTTTTTTTGATATAATAATCGAATGTAATTCCGAATGAATTATTGAAAGCATTGATATCTAAACCAAAGTTGGTCTGTGCCACTTCTTCCCATTTTACATCAGGATTTGGCAGAAATGCAGGCGTTAAACCCGAAACATTTTCTCCGCCAAAATTGGTTCCTGAACCTGAATTCAGCACAGCAGAATATTGAAATGGATTGATATTATCACTTCCGTTAATACCCCAGCTTGCACGCAATTTCAAAAGATTAATGAATTTTGAATCATTTAAAAAACTTTCTTCCGAAACAACCCAACCTCCAGAAACAGAAGGAAAAACACCAGTTCTGTTATTTGATCCGAAATTTGAAGAAGAATCGGCTCTTAAAGTTCCAGATAACAAATATTTATGAGCATAATCGTAATTTACTTTTCCGTAATATCCAACTAAAGCGGTATCAAAAGCATAAGGAACGGCAGAAGTTATTCCCGACGGATTACGGATTGTGGCAAAATTCGTTGATGCAAAATCATTCGTAAAAAAGCCAACACCGTTTCTTGAACTAGTTTCAAAAGTGGTCTGATAAACCGACATTCCGGCCAAAACATCTAAATTATGATTTCCAAGATTAGAAAATTTATAAGATCCATTTCCATCAAATTGCGTCATTTTATTAGAATAAAGTGTTTCTCTCAAAGTCGCATTCGTATTGACATATCCTTGATCTGAGAAATCAAAAGTTGGGGTAAATTGTTTGTCGAATGTGTTGTCTTTGTAATGAAAATAAGTTCCTGTAATTTTAAAGTCGTTGGTAACTTTCCAAGTTCCTTTAATATTTGCCGAAGTAATATCTGAAACCGATTTGTTATTGGTGATAATCAAAGCCAAAAACGGATTGGCAACAGCTCCAACTGTAGGCAGAGAAACTCCATTTACCACAACTCCCTGCTGATTTCCCATTCCGAAAGGAATAGATCTATCACCTGAAGCAAAAGCAGGATAAATTGCTGGAATCGAATTCACGAAATTCATAATCGAAATTCCCGTTCCCGATTGGTTTTCAAAAAGATAATCTCTTTCTACATCCACCAAATTCAATCCTACATTGATGTTAAATTTTGAAGTAATGTCCGTTTCAAAATTCAGTTTCACATTTTTTCTAGTGTATTGCGATTTTCCTTCATTACCGCCAACCATACCTTTCTGATCAAAAAGTCCACCCGAAATATTGTATGAGTAATTTTCGCCACCGCCTGAAATAGAAGTGCTTAAACTAGAAACGGGTGTCGTTTCAAACAATTCACCATACCAATCTGTATTCGGCAATTTTGCAATTTCGTCTGCGGTCAAGGGGTTTCCATTTCCAGGATTTTTGGTTCTAAAATCATTCAAATAAGAAACATAAGCATTCTTGTCCATTAAATCTGGTTTATTGCCAAGAGATTGAAAACCAGTATAAGTATCAATCGTAATACTAGGTTTTCCAGCGTTACGCCTTCCTGTTTTAGTTTCAACCAAAATAACTCCGTTTCCACCACGCGCACCATAAATTGCTGAAGATGCGGCATCTTTTAAAACGTTCATACTTTTGATATCGTCTGGATTTAGAAAGTTAAGATTCGGAACCTGCTGTCCGTCTACCAAATACAAAGGCGCAGAAGCACCAACAGAAGCAGCACCACGCAAACGTACTGTAAGTGGCGCACCGGGAGACCCCGAAGTTTGAACCACCGTAACTCCAGGCGTTGTTCCTTGTAAAGCTGCCTCAGGACGGCTAACCGCCAATTCTGAAATCTGTGCTGCATTTACGACTCCGACAGCTGTAGAAACAGCTCTTTTGTTCTGCGTTTGTCCGTAACCTACCACTACAACTTGATCTAATGTATTCAAACTTTCAATCAAGGTGATCGTAACAGATTGATTTTTCTTAACTGCAATTTCTTTGGTTTCATATCCTAAATAGCTTACGATTAAAGTTGCCGTTTCTGAAGTTAAGGCAATAGAAAACTTTCCATCAAAATCTGTAGTCGTTCCGACATTACTGCCCTTAACTTTTAAATCTACTCCTGGCAATGGACCAGTGTTAGAGGTCACAATTCCTGAAACATTTTGAGAAAATGTATTTGCCGTAATTAAAAGAAAAACGGACAATACCATCTTAAATAAATAATTTTTCATAAATGCTGGTTTTTTAATTTTGGATTTTTTCGGTCTTTTTTTTGTTAATAGTTCAAATATATAGACGTGAAATAGGAATAATTCAATTTTTAACTCGAAGGAGTTTTAAATCGAAAAAAGCTCCAATCTTAAAAAATCGATTTTGAAATTATAAAAATGCAGGAAATACAAGGCGTCCAAAGTGATTGGAAATTCAGGCGAAAATTTACTTAAAGGTTTAAGTAAATTTTTCTTAAAAAATTAAAATCTAAAGAAATTAACTACAATTTTATACTGCATGAAATTTTTTATGAAAAGCAAAACACTATTCATAAAACAACTTAATTTATATTGTATATTCGTCAAACAAAACCAAAATATTATTGCTTTTTTGCTATCAAACTGTCCCAAAAATGAATAAGAAAATTACCTTGAAACAAATTGCAAAAGAGTTTAACACTTCTATTGCAACGGTATCTAAAGCCTTAAAAGACAGCCATGATATTAGCACTGCAACCAAAACCAAAATAAAAAACTACGCAGCGCTTCATAATTACAAACCAAACAGTATTGCATTAAGTTTACTCAACAAAAAGACCAAAACCATTGGCGTAATTATGCCTACCATTCTGAATCATTTTTTTGTTCAGATTTTTAACGGAATGGAACAAGCTGCCAATGAGAAAGGCTATAATTTGATTACTATTATTTCGAATGGGAAACTTGAAAAGGAAATCACTTCTATCAACCTTTTAGAAAATGGAATTATCGATGGATTATTGATTTCTCTTTGCGAAGAAGCACAATCTAAACAGCACATTTCTCATATTGAGAATTTTATAAAAAATGCTGGACCTGTGGTCATGTTCGACCGTGTTTTTGATTCTTTAGACACTGATAAAATTATTGTTGACGATTTTAACTGTTCATACAAAGCAACTGAACATCTGATAAAAACGGGCTGTAAAAACATTGCCATTGTAACAGTTTTAGATTATTTAGGAATTGTAAAACTGAGAATTGATGGTTATTTAAAAGCACATGAAGATTATAATATTCCTGTAAATAAAAAACTGATTTCGCTAATTAAGAAAGAATATGATTTTGAAACCGAAATCAAAACCATGTTAGATTATCAAAAAGTTGATGGAATTATTGGTTTGGAAGAATATTCTACGGTAGAATCTATGACTATTGCCCAAAATCGAGGCTATAAAATTCCTGAAGATATCTCAATAATCGGATTTACAAATAGTGAAATGTTCAAATATTGCAAACCTTCTATTTCGTGCATAAGCCAACACGGCGTTTTTATGGGACAGATTGCGGTTCAAAAAGTAATTGAACGGATTGAAAATGAAGGAAAAGAGCAATCAGAATTTGAAACTAAAATCATAAAAGCGAGTTTAATCGAGCGTGATTCTACAAAGAAAATTACATCATAATATCCTCAAAGAAATTGCATAATTTCAATTTTTAAAATATAATTTTAGCCAAATTATGTAAACAATATTCCATATTTTATGACTAAATTGGTGGTATGGGAAAAAATCCAGATGTAGTTATTATTGGCGGTGGTCTTGCTGGTTTGGCAAGTGCTATACATTTGTCTAGAGAAGGATTAAAAGTCGTTCTTTTAGAAAAAAATGATTACCCTAAACACAAAGTTTGTGGCGAATACATCTCAAACGAAATTTTGCCTTATCTAAAATGGCTTGGTGCAGATGTTGCTGTTCTAAATCCGTCGCAAATTACTCAATTTGAATTCACTACACAAAAAGGCAAAAGAGCACAAACCCAGCTTCCATTGGGCGGTTTCGGAATTAGCCGATATATTTTAGATCATTTTTTATTTGAAAATGCCATCAAAAATGGATGCATTATTATTAATGAAAATGTCACAGATGTTTCTTTTGAAAATGATGTTTTCACAGTAAAAACTTCTGAAAAAATTTTATCAGCCAAAATAGTTTTAGGTGCTTACGGCAAACGCTCTAATATCGATCAGCAATTATCAAGAAAATTTATTACAAAAAAATCGCCTTGGTTGGCTGTAAAAGGACATTATTATGGAAATTTCGATTCTAATTTGGTTGCGCTTCATAACTTTCACGGAGGTTACTGCGGCGTTTCTACAGTCGAAAACAACATTATAAACATCTGCTATTTGGCAGATTATGAGACTTTCAAAAATTATAAAAATATAGAAGATTACCAAAAAGCAGTTCTTTATAAAAATAAAAATCTAAAAGACATTTTTGAAAACAGCACTCCCCTTTTTGACAAACCTTTGACGATCAGTCAAATTTCTTTTGACAAAAAACTGCCTGTTGAAAATCATATTTTAATGATTGGTGACACTGCAGGACTTATTCACCCAATGTGCGGCAACGGAATGGCAATGGCGATTCACAGTGCTAAAATAGCATCAGAATTGATAACGGAATTTTACAACGGAAATATTGTTTCGCGCGATGCATTAGAAAGAAAATATGCCACAGAATGGAAAAAGCAGTTTAGAAAACGTCTTTTGTTTGGAAGAATCTTAGCAAAAGTACTTACTTATAAAAATTTCACGCAATTAATAACCAGTATAGCGGCGTCAGTGCCTTCCTTACTTTCAACCATAATCAAACAGACGCATGGAAACCCTGTTAGCATAAATTAAATGGCATTAAATACAAAACATAGGACCGAAGAAACTGAAATAATGGATGATTTTTTGCTTGAAGGCGAAGAATTAATTGTTGCGCTTGACAAAATCGCAACAATAAATCGATTATTGGGCGGTAATAAACTCACGTTACATGGCATTAAATTGCTTTTAAAAAAGACAGAAAATTTAAAAACCATTACAATTGCTGATGTTGGTTGCGGAAATGGAGATATGCTAAGAATGCTTGCAGAATATGGCAAAAAGCAAAACATCAATTTCAAATTAATCGGTATCGATGCAAATGCTTTTACAGTAAATTACGCTCAGGAACTTTCTAAAGAATTTAAAAATATCGAATATTTATGTTTGGATATTTTTAGTAAAGAATTCCGTGATGTAAAATACGATATCGCTTTGTGTACCTTAACCTTACATCATTTTTCAAACCAAGAAATAGAAAATATTTTAGACCTGCTTCATCAAAATGCAAGTGTTGGAATTGTGGTAAATGACCTTCATCGAAGTAAACTCGCTTATCGTCTTTTTGAAGGAGTTTGTTATGTTTTTAACCTAAATGCGATGTCAAAAAATGACGGCTTGGTTTCTATTTTACGTGGCTTTAAAAAAAATGAATTGGTTCATTTTTCTAAAAAATTAAAATTAAACAACTATTCCATCAACTGGAAATGGGCTTTCCGTTACCAGTGGATAATTTCTAAAATATGAGTGTAAAGATAATCACAGCTGCAAAACAGCTTCCGCAATATTCCCGTACAACCGAAGATATTCTTCCGCTTGTCGATGTTTGGCTCGACGGTCAAGAAGAACGTTTTGTCAAAAAAGTAAAGAAAATTTTTGAAGGCGCATCGGTAGACAAACGCTATTCTATCATGGAACCTTCGGAAGTTTTTACCGCTACTTCTTTTGAAGAAAAAAATGATATTTACAGCAGAGAAATGATTGTTTTAGGGCATCAGGTTTTGGAGAAAGCACTGCAAAAAGCCAACTGGGATCCGCAGAGTCTGGACTATATTATCACCGTAAGCTGTACTGGAATTATGATTCCGTCTTTAGATGCTTATCTCATTAATAAAATGAAACTTCGTCAAGACATTGTGCGTCTTCCTGTTACCGAAATGGGCTGTGCAGCTGGAATTTCTGGAATTATATACGCAAAGAATTTTCTAAAATCGAATCCAGGAAAACGTGCCGCAGTTATTGCCGTAGAATCGCCTACAGCCACTTTTCAATTAAATGATTTTTCGATGCCGAATATTGTAAGCGCAGCCATTTTTGGAGATGGCGCTGCTTGTTGTTTATTGTCTTCAGATGAAAAAGATGAAGGTCCAGAAATTCTAGACGAGCAAATGTATCATTTCTACGATGCAGAACACATGATGGGCTTTAAACTTACCAATGGCGGACTGCAAATGGTTTTAGATATTGAAGTTCCAGATACGATTGCATCTCATTTTGGTGATATTATTCATCCGTTTTTAAAGCAAAACAACCTTGAAATCAAAGATATCGATCACATGATTTTTCATCCTGGAGGAAAGAAAATCGTAAATACAGTCGAACAACTTTTTTCAGGTTTGAATAAAAACATAAATGACACAAAAGAAATTTTACGACAATACGGAAATATGTCAAGCGCGACCGTTTTGTACGTTTTAGAGCGAATTATGGACAGAAATCCTCAAAAAGGAGAAAAAGGCTTAATGTTGAGTTTTGGCCCTGGATTTTCAGCCCAACGAGTTTTATTACAATGGTAATTTTTTAATTATGGAATTAAACGAAATTATAAAACAGCTTCCGTACAGCGAACCTTTTCTGTTTGTAGATGAATTGCTTTCTGCAGACGAAAATGGCGTAACAGGAACTTACACTTTCAAAGAAAATCTTGATTTTTATAAAGGTCATTTTAAAAATAATCCAGTTACGCCAGGCGTTATCTTAACAGAAACAATGGCGCAAATTGGAATGGTTTGTCTTGGTATTTTCCTATTAAACAATGAATTGCAAAGCGATACCGTAATTGCCTTTACATCAGCCGATATGGAATTTTTAAAACCCGTTTATCCAAATGAAAAAGTAACGGTAATTTCAGAGAAAATGTTTTTCCGTTTTGGTAAATTAAAATGCAGTGCAGTAATGAAAAATGAAGCAGGACAAGAAGTTTGCAGAGGCATTTTAGCAGGAATGATAACGAAAAGATTATGAAAAAACGAGTCGTAATAACTGGTCTTGGTGTCGCTGCCCCGAATGGAGTTGGAATTGCCGAATTTACAAATGCCATAAAAAACGGCATTTCTGGAATTCGCTATGACGCTCAGTTAGCAGAATTGCAGTTTTCTTGCCAGATTGCGGGTCAGCCACAAATTTCTGACGAATTAAAATCTCAATATTTTACAGAACTCGAACTTCGCGGGTTCAACAGTACAGGAATCCTATACGGCGTTATTGCGGGACTGGAAGCTTGGAAAAATGCTGGTTTACCCATAAATGAAACTCCCGATTGGGATAGCGGAACTATCTTTGGATCTGGAACTTCCGGAATCGAGAAATTTCGCGAAAGCATTTATAAAATTGATGATTTACAAACCCGCAGATTAGGAAGCACAGTTGTAGCACAAACCATGAACAGCGGTGTTAGCGCTTATTTAGCCGGAAAACTTGGATTAGGAAATCAAGTTACGACCAATTCATCAGCTTGCACAACAGGAACAGAAGCTATTCTAATGGCTTACGATCGTATACAATCTGGACAAGCAAAGCGTATTTTAGCAGGAAGCACCTCAGACAGCGGTCCTTATATTTGGGCAGGTTTTGATGCGCTTCGTGTTTGTTCTTCCAAATACAATGAAAATCCAGAAGAAGGCTCAAGACCAATGAGCTCCACAGCTTGCGGATTTGTTCCAGGAAGCGGTGCTGGTGCATTAGTAATTGAAGATTTAGAAAGCGCTTTAGAACGAAAAGCTGTAATTTATGGCGAAATTTTAGGCGGAAACGTCAATTCAGGCGGACAGCGCGACGGCGGAAGTATGACCGCTCCAAACAGTATTGCAGTTCAAAAATGTATTAAAAACGCCATTCTGAATGCCAATGTAAATCCAAATGAAATTGATGCTATAAACGGACATCTCACGGCAACCACAAAAGACAGTCTGGAAATTGAAAACTGGACGAAAGCTTTAGAAAGAAATGGAGCAGATTTTCCGTATATTAATTCCTTAAAAAGCTTGACTGGGCACTGCTTAAGCGCTTCGGGAAGCATTGAAAGTGTGGCTTCTATTTTACAGCTTCATGAAGGATTTTTATTTGGAAACCTCAATTGTTCCGATCTTCATCCAGAAATTTCAGCTCTGATTGATTCTTCAAAGGTGCTGCAGAAAACAATTAAATCTAACCCAAAAATAATTGCGAAAGCTAGTTTTGGTTTTGGCGATGTAAATGCCTGTATACTATTTAAAAAATTTGAAAATTAAGATGGACAGAAAAGAACTTACCGAAAAATTAAAAGAGATTATAAAACCGTATGCCGCTAATACAGAAGCACACGAAAATCTGACCGAAGAAACCGATTTTATTAAAGATCTAAATATCAATTCGGCAAATCTTGTCGATATTGTTTTGGATATTGAAGAAAAATTTGATGTTGTAATTGACAATGCCGACATGGAACGTATGTTGGATGTTAAAACCGCAATTGAGATAATCGAAACCAAACTCGCAGCAAAATGATAGGCAACGATATTGTAGATCTTGCACAATCTCGCTTACAAAGCAAATGGTCACGTAAAGGTTTAATTGAAAAGCTCTTTACTACAGAAGAACAGTACTTTATAAAAAAACACTATAATCCAGAAATTATGGTATGGCTACTTTGGACCATGAAAGAAGCTGCTTATAAAATCTATAATAGACAAACCAAAATAAGAGAATTCAGTCCCAAAAAATTGATTTGCGATTTAAATTCATTAAGCGATATTCATGCATTTGGAACTGTTTTCTGCCTTGAAAATATCTATTACACCAAAAGCATCATTTCATCAGAAAACATTCATTCTATCGCAACAAACAATTTAGAAAACCTCAACCATGTAATTGAGGTCGAAAAAAAAGATATTATAAAAGACAATCACGGCATTCCATACTTACAAACCTCAACCATGACTTTAAAAGAGGTTTCAATTAGCAATCATGGCCGTTTTGAAAAAGTAGTTACCTATAAATAGATTTAAGAAACATTTTCCTCCAAAATATTCAAATTAGATACTGTCCGTTTCAAATTTCATTTTGTCCGTTTCAACAAGTTTCTGATTTCGTTTTTAAGGCTTTCAACGCACATTTGTACCGTTAAATAACTTTAAAAATCAAAATCATGAACTCAAAAACAACAAAAATTATCTATTGGACGGGCGCAGTATTAACTTCTTTATGGTTTGGCGCAAGCGGTTTCTTCGAATTAACAAATAATCCATTGGTTTGGGGAATCACGCAGCAATTGGGCTATCCTGCGCATTTTATCTACATCTTAGGCGTTTTCAAATTAGCTGGAGTTATTACGCTATTGATTCCGAATAAATTATTACGATTGAAAGAATGGGTTTTCGCAGGGGTATTTTTCGACATCATTTTCGCTTTCTTTTCAAAAATAGCCGTTTTAGGTTTTGGTGCTGCGACCGATGCTATTGTAGCCTTTGTAATGGTTAGCGTCACTTATGCTATGTATAGAAAATTGTATACGGCAACTTATACTCCAGCAGAGTAAAATATTTATAGAACTGCAAGAAAAACAAATAAAAAGGCTCCAGCGGAGCGACATACAGATCTTGAAAAATATGTCACTCCTCCGGAGCTTTATATTGTAAATGTTTATTCTTTGCTATAAATATTTCGCTTCTCCGAAGCTTACAAAAAAAGCTGTCCTTTTTGAGACAGCTCTTTTGAAAATTTTATTTCACTTTAATTATTTCTAATGAAAAAAGTCATTCTCATTCTCTGTTTCATTTTATCAGCTTTGTTTTTTATCAGCTGTTTTATGTTTCCAGGATTATAAAATCAAGCCAATTAATTTATAATCAGCAAATAAATTAATTGGCTATACATTCTCTATTCTCTACTACCTATTTTCCAGCCAGCTCAAAAATGCTGTTGCTTTTTCTTTTCCAACCAATATTTTTTCTTCCGTGGGAACACTCAATTTTACCAATATCTTTCTCGAGAAATAATGTTCTGCTTCTCTTATGGCCGAAAAATTAACCAAATACTGTCTGTTAACCCTAAAAAACTGAATTGGCGATAACAGTTTATGAATATCATCTAGAGACTGCGTTAACGGATATTCATTTTTGTCTAAAGTCATAATCGTTGGCGTTTCATTTTTGATATAAAAAAACGCAATGTTCTCCGTTAAAACTGTTTGATATTTATTGTTTTTGAAAACCAAAAAACTGCTTTTCCCTTTATTTTCACCATTTCGCGTAAGCAAATAATCAAAATCGGGCATTGCTTTTTTATTTCTTTGAAAGAAGTTTTTTAGTTCGCCCGCTTTCTTTAAGGCTTGCGAAATGCTTTCTCTAGAAAAAGGTTTTAGAACATAATCAATTCCGTTGGACTTGAACGCTTCGATCGCATAATCGTCAAAAGCGGTGCAGAAAATAACAGGCGACAAAACCTCAACATTTTTAAAAATCTCAAAACATTGGCCGTCTGCGAGCTGTATATCCATAAAAATCAAATCGGGCTGATCGTTTTCTAAAAGATAACTCACAGCGCCGTCAATACTTTGTATATACGACAAAATCTGAACATCGGGTCTGATGCTCAGAATAAGCTGGCCAAGGGCTTTGGCCGTTTTTACTTCATCTTCAATTATTACGATGGTCATAAATGAGTGGTATTTTTACTTTAAAAGTGGTTTCGTTTTTGTCAATTTCGATTTCTTTGTGCACCAAATGCATAAAACGTTGGTTGATGTTATCCAATCCAACGCCTGTAGAAACTATAGCGCCTCTCTTCAACTGTATCGGATTTTCGATTACCAGAAAATCTTTTTCGCTGTAAAGCCTAATTTTTAAAGGTTTGTTTAAAGAAACGACATTGTGTTTGATGCAGTTTTCAATCAACAGCTGTAAAGCAAAAGGCGGAATAACCGATTCGTACTGTTTTTCATCAATTTCATTTTCCAAAACAAAACCATCTTCAAAACGAGCTTTCAGCAAATAAACATACGAATCAAGAATCTGAATTTCTTCTCGAAGCGGAATCAAATCCAATTTTCTACTTTCTAATGTAAAACGGTAAAAGTCAGATAATTTCAGAATAAAATCGGAACTATTCTCGTCGTTCATATCCACCATCGATTTCAAAGTATTCAAACTATTGAAAAGAAAATGCGGATTAATCTGCTGTTTTAGTAATTCGTATTGAGCGCCAAGATTAACGGCTTTTGTTCGTTCCAATTCGACTCCCATTTGCTGAGTTTGATAGTTTTGAAAAAGCAGATGCAGAAACATATACACAATCAAATTGATCAAAACTCCACGGAGTTCGAACATAATTGGTGCATCCATTTTAGAAACCTGAAACAATTCCTGATGCGCGATTACCAGAATTACCATTAACAAAATACCTAGAACAACACTCAGTAAAAGCTTCCAATTAAAAAGACTTTTGGCTGTTTTATTCGAAGAAAATTTCGGTAAACTGTAAATGTTGTAATACCATATAAAAAGGGAAAACAGCAGCGTAATCGAAGAGTTTATTATAAGATCTCCAGGTGTAGAATCGGCATCAAATAATTTAGGTATCGAAGCCATAACCGCCAGAGCAATCGAACTTCCCCAAATGACTTTGAGCGAAACCTGAAAACGTTTTGGTTTTTCCATAGTTGTAGTTTAATAGTCAAAGATAGTTTTATTTGAAAAAGATTTCACGCAGATTTTATAGGATTCTAGTAGAATTTCGATTTCTTTTTTAAATCTCGCAAAGTCGCAGAGTCGCAAAGTTTTTATTCTCATTTTTTTGTCATTTCGAGGAACGAGAAATCTTCGCGAGTAACTCGACAAAGGTTGGAGAAATTCTGTGCGGAGCTACTTGTGAAGATTTCTCGTTCCTCGAAATGACAAACAGTGCGCGCAAAATAGAATCAAAAAAAATCTGCAAAATCTGATAAAATCCTTTTCAAATCTGCGTGAAACAAAAAAAATCAACCCCTTTTAACTCCCAAAATAACACCAGAATCCGCATCTTGAACAAAGCCAATAACCTCAAATCCTTGTACATTATAATTTTTAGGAAGATAAATTGTTGTCGTTCCTTTCTTGCCTTTATTCAAATTAACAGTCTGCAACTGACGTACAATCTGATAATGCGATAAAACCCGATTCGCATTCTCCCCTCTTCTAACATTACTTTTTGCTTCTTTCTGAACAACGGCAAGTAATAAACGACTATTTTTTGAAGAGCTTTCCACATTATACTGTACTGAAAGTATATTTGAGTTTTGAACAGTTTCTAAACTCAAATTAGCTAAAGCAGATTTCGAAAGTGCCGATTTGATTCCGTTTCTAAGACTTGTTTCTTGAGAACCGATATAATCTGATTTTCCGTTGATAATCACCTGAGGCGTGTAGATTGGTTCTTTACCCATAAACTGAGCATAATCGTATTGTCTTTTGGTATAATCGGCATTGCTGAAAATATCTTTCCAACCCTGTTTGTCCCAATAATCAACGTGATAAGCCAATACATAAACGTTTTTATCTCGATATTCATTCTGAATTTTTGCCAGCAATTCATCTGCTGGCGGACAACTCGAACAGCCCTCTGAAGTATATAATTCTAAAAGTGCAAAACCTTTTTTATCTGTGTTCTGACCAAATACACCATTTCCAACCAAAAGAAACAGCATTAAAAAACCAGTTAATAATTTTATCTTTTTCATAATTTCTATTTTCTCTCCTGCAAGGTTTTCCAAACCTTGTAGGTATGTTTTTTTTTAAGATTTCAGCATACAATTAAACCTACAAGGTTTGGAAAACCTTGCAGGTTAAGCAATTTAGAAATTAAAGAATGTTAATCTCAACGTTTATATTTCCTCTTGTCATTTTAGAATAAGGACAAGTCTGATGTGCCTGAGAAGCCAGTTTTTCAGCTGTTTCTAAATCTAAACCTGGAAGACTGATATTTAGTCTTGCCTGTAGAAAATATTCACCCTCTACAACACACAAATCTACCTCTGCATCTACTGCAGTTTCGCCTGGAAGTCTCACGCCGAATTTAGCAGCAGCAAGTCCTAAAGCTCCAATAAAACAAGCCGACCATCCTGCAGCAAACAACTGCTCTGGATTTGTTCCCGGATGTGAAGATCCCGGCGAACTTAATTTGATATTTAATTGTTCATCCGAACTTTGAGAAGCTCCTTCTCTACCGCCTGTTGTATGTGTTTTTCCTGTGTATAAAACTTTTGTTTCCATGATTATTTGTGTAAAATGTTATTTGTAAAAAGTGAAATGTTTGTTGTAAAATTTGCGTTTTGAAAGGAATTAATAATTAACCATTTATAATTCACCATTATTTAGATACATCGATTATTGCTTGAGCAAACGCTTTTGGATCTTCTTGCGGAACATTGTGTCCAATTCCTTTTAAAATTCTGTGCTCATATTTTCCTGTGAATTTGCTTGCATAGGCTTTTCCATCCGCGAAAGCGCCGTCAAAATCACTTCCTATTGTAATAGTTGGAACTTTAATTTCTGGTCTTGATGCCAAACGTTTTTCCAGATTATCGTATTTAGTTTCACCAGCTTCAAGAGATTGTCTCCATCTATAATTGTGGATCACGATAGCCACATGATCTGGATTATCAAAAGACTGAGCCGTTTGATTGTAAGTGGCTTTATCGAAATTCCATAGTGGAGAAGCGATTTTCCAGATCAGTTTATTAAAATCGTAAGTGTTTTGAGCATAACCTTGTTTTCCTCTTTCGGTTGCGAAATAATACTGATACCACCATCCTAATTCTGCTGTTGGCGAAAGTGGTTTTAAGTTTGCTTCTAAATTCACTACGATATAACCGCTTACCGAAACCAAACCTTTTACGCGTTCTGGCCAAAGCGCCGATACTGCAACAGCTGTTCTCGCTCCCCAATCAAAACCTCCAATTACTGCTTTGTCTATTTTTAGAGCATCCATAAAAGCGATAAT
The DNA here is from genome assembly GCF_014207905.1 of Flavobacterium notoginsengisoli. Classification (GTDB taxonomy): domain Bacteria; phylum Bacteroidota; class Bacteroidia; order Flavobacteriales; family Flavobacteriaceae; genus Flavobacterium; species Flavobacterium notoginsengisoli_A. The sequence goes on from NZ_JACHLB010000004.1 coordinate 188,647, forward strand.
ATCACTTGCTAAAGCTGCCTGTTGACCGTTTCTAAAAGTATCTTTTGAAAGGAAAGTTGTTGTCCCGAATCCGCGTAAATAAGGCGTGAAAACGTGGTAACCTTTTGAAACTAAAACTGGAACGACTTCGTTGTAACTGTGAATATCGTAAGGCCAGCCGTGAAGTAAGATTACCGGAGTTCCATTTGACGGACCTGCTTCGGTGTAGCCTACGTTTAATAATCCGGCACTGATTTGTTTTAAAGTTCCTAACGAACTGCTTACTTCAATTGTTTTTTGTTGTGAAGTCTGTGCATTAGTAAATGAAGCATTCATAAAAAGAATAGCGATTAGAATATTGGATAGTGTTTTCATAATTGTTTTTTGTTAGATGTGAGATGTGATTTGTGAGATGTTGTTTAACCGCAAAGGGCACTAAGAATTACGCAATCCCGATAGCTAGAAGTTAATTTCACGCAGATTTCAAATGATTTAAGCAGATAAGCGCAGATACTTTCTAAAATCTTAAAAATTAAATCTGCTAAAATCTGCAGAATCTGCGTGAAACAAAATCCTTTTAATCATGGTAATCTGTGGTTAACCTAATCAATACAAAGCTTTGCTACCGCTGCGTTTTTTAACGGCAACAAAGAGCAAAAAACCTTGCGTACTTTCCGGTTAAATTTTTTACTTTTTCATTACAAGTATTGGTTTTCCTTTTTCTACGATATAAGTCGCCAGTTCAGAAGCCTTAGCATTAGTATTATTTTTAGCCGAGTGCACCACGCCAGCCGGAATAAAAAGTACTTCTCCCGCTTTCAAGGTTACAGGTTCTTTGTCTTCAATTTGATATTCCAGCGAACCTTCAACCACGTAAATGACTTCTTCGCCAGGATGAGAATGTTTCCCAAAAGCCGAATGTCCGTCAAAATCGATTCGTGCTTGTACCATTTCTTTTCCCGGAGTACTTAGATCATGTTTTTGCAAATCGATACGTTTTACTCCTTGCGCTGCAATCTGATTCGGAACCAAAAAGGCAATGATTCCTAAAACGATAATCGCTATTATAACCCACGTTTTTTGTTTTTTCGTTTCCATAACTTCTAGTTTTAAATAGTTGTTTTCTGTTAATTTCTTTGTCAAAAGTATTTCGATAACCCTTCATATGAAATCAGAAAATAGGTGAAACGGACAAACTTTAGGGCGAAATGGACAGTGTGTGAGTTGTAATTTGTGAGATGTGAAATGCGAATGGTTTTACCGCAAAGAGCGCAAGGATTTTTGCTTATAGGACTTTGTAAAAACGCAAAGAACGCAAGGCTTTGTCTTTATTTTTTTGCCACAGATTATAAGAATTAAAAGAATTTTTAATCTGTGTTAATCTGTAAAATCTGTGGCTAAACAAAAAATCACAAAGCTTTAAAAATAAAACTTTGCGACTCTGCGTCTTTGCGAGATTAAAAAACTTAGCGAACCTTGCAAAAGCCCTTTGCGTCCTTTGCGGTAAAATTAATCGTATGCACCAAAAAAAAATCAGGAATAGCGTTTTACCACCATCCTGATTTTTTGAATTAAAATAACCTTCGCTTTTATCTTCTGCCTCTAAAGCCTCCGCCACCTCTGAAACCGCCACCGCCAAAGCCGCCTCCATTAAATCCACCGCCACTTCTTTGGATATTTTGGAAATTTCGAGTTTGCATTTCACCACGGTCTCTGGAAATAGCCGAACGGTCCAGATCACGTGTAACATCTGGACGACCTGCTTCACCAAGCGGTTTGTTTGGCTGTCCGAGTGTTTGGTCAGCTTTAGGGAAATTATCTCGTATTCCGTCACCCATTCTGGTTTCGCCTCCTAGGTTTTGATTATCGCGTTGCATACGTTCTCCTGCTCCATTCGCACCAAGACCTTGATTATCGCGCTGAATTCTCTCTCCTGCACCATTCGCGCCAAGCCCTTGATTATCACGCTGAATTCGTTCTCCTGTTCCATTTGCACCAAGTCCTTGATTTGGTCTATTTTGAATTCCTTCACCCGTTTTTTTAGATGACCCTAGAGTTCCTGCCTTCGTCCAGCCGCCATTTCCATTATTATAATGGCTCCAGTTTCCGTTGGCATCCCTTTTATAGATATGTCCGTCGTGACCAGCATACAGATTATTGTTGGTATGAATTGTAGTTCCTCCGCCTCTTCTATGTGTGATTACACCTTTATTTCCGCCCGAAGTTTCATAACCAATTGCAGTTCCGCGACGGGTTGTAATATGTCCTGTCTGCGCCCACTGATTTCCGTTTGTAGCAGCCGAATGTCCCCATTGTGCATACGCATTATGCCCTTGATTCGTTCTCGCATAATTTCCTGTCCACGGATTATAAGTACTTGCCGAAGTACGTCCACCGTACCAACCCTGAACGCTTGCAGAACGTCCGTATCTTCCCGTTGCAGGATTATACCAAGCCGAAGTTCCAGCAGCGCCATAAGGTCCGTAAACACGTCTTCCTGCGGCGTAACCGCCTGTCCACGGATTGTAAACTGCACCGCCTCCGTATGCATAAGGCCACGGACGATAAATTGGATACATTCCGCCATAATACATATACGGTGGATAATACCATCCTGTACCGTACGATAAGATAGCGCCAAACGTAGCACCAATAATAAACGCGCCCAAATAACCTGCTGTTGCACTGCTTTCAACAGTTGTATCGGTTGTCGTTTGCGTTACATACGTCACATTATATACTGGCGAACTTGGCGGAATCGTATAAATTTCTTTCGGAACAGAATCGCAGGTTTTCCAAGGCCCATTCGGACTTGTAGACATAAACCAAACCGCCTGAAAACACAAATAATACAAATCGCCCACCTTTACAATTTTCTCTTGCGTATTGCTTGCATATTGCATTTTCGTTCCATCGATAGGTTTAAACTGAGGCGTTCCACCATCATACGATACTTTTACTTTGGCTTCAGCATCCGATTTCTTCAAAATAGCCGTCGTCGGAACTTGTGCCAACATTACAGCATCATTCGCTTCCTGCGTTCCTGGAACAGACGACAATACATTGGCACGCGGAGAATCTTTCGGAATTTTAGCAAAATCATCCGGAAGACTATTTCCGGCATACGACCAAGGCCCTGTCAAATCTTTAGACTTAAACCATCTTCCAGACAATAAAATATAGTACTGTCCTTTATTTTCGTCGGCAAAAACGTCATTTTCGGTATTTTCTATATATAACAATTTGGTCCCTGGAATTTTTTTAAATATCGGATTTCCGTTTATAGCAATCAATTCCGCTGGTTTATTACTGTAGAAAACCTCTGGAGCTCCGCCAGATGAAGGTGGTGGAATCATTTTTTTGACATCATCAAAATTCTGTCCCGAAGGCAGATTACTTAAACCCGCAGGCAATTTGGTGGTTTTAGTCCATTTGCCCGCCACATTTTTCGAAGTCAGCCAGATATTCTCTACCAACAGATAATAATCTTTTGTGGTTTTATCAAAAAACAAATCCCAATTGGTATTTACAACATATTGAATATCTGTTTTTTCTACAGGCACCAAAACCGGTTCGCCCTGTACAATAAGCAAAATGGCAGGATTCGTACTGTAAAAAATTGTCGGAGGATCATTTTTAGAAGCGATTCCCTTAGACGGACTTTTGGTATGACTCAAATCTGCCAAAATACGATCTACCGAAATAGGGTCTCCGCTTTTAGGCAACGTTTCTTTAAACAGCTTTTCCATTTCTGGCACTTTCTTTTTGTCCAGAGCAGGAAAACGGATATCGGTTACCTGAAGATTTTTAATAAAAGCGCTTCGGTTGTCTTTATCTACCAATGTTTCCGCTTTTAGAGAAGCCACGCCCAAAACCTGTTTTCCGTCTTTTGGAGTCAGCGAAAAAGCCACTCTAGCTGTAATCTCTTTAAAATCTTTCCAGTCGTCTACCTGAGGCTGATAATAAACCAGTTTTGTACCGTTATTTTCAGCTTCACGAGGCCAGCCACGATCTGCAATCAAAGCAGAACTGGCAGTATCAGACTTTACAGCTTCAGTACCCGACTGCTCTGTATCTTTATCTTTTTTGCAGGAGAACAAAACCGTACTCAAACAAACAGCAAGTATTAGAAAAGCATTTCTCATAAATTTTAAGGTTAGATTATTCATTGAAAACTTTTTCGATCGTCTTATAAAATTGATTCGTATAAAATTAAATTCAGCGCATAAATAAAACTACAAATCAGCCCCTTACTTTGTTTCACATTATAATTTGAAACCAAATAAGCATTTAAAATCATCCTTTTTTCCTAAAACTAAAATGTAAATCTGAACAATAAAGTAATATAAGATCTAACATTGATATTGATTAGGAGCTATTTCCCGCTATCCGCTATATCTTTTTCTTGCTAAAGAAGCAAGAAAAAGGATGCCGCTACTATCGGGGCTAGGGCACTCGGTTTCAAAAGGAAGTTTTTGGGAAATTAATGTTTAAGAATTGTATTACTTTTTAGACTATAAAACTAAGCCGTTTTTTAATTTATTTGAGCTTCCTAAATTACAGAGTCAGGTAAATTTAACCCTCGCATTGGATGTTCTAAACGATCAGGAAAACATTCAAACCAACGCTGCCAAACTTGGAGACAGCTTCTATTGGCTCAATGAACTAGCCGAAATTTTAAATCCTTATCTGGATTTGGAGTAATAAGGTTCTTTTTTTGGAAAATTAAAACCCTTGGTCTTTTTGGAGATTGAGGGTTTTGTTTTTTATTGAAATTCTTCACAATACAAAGTTTTATAAATTATTTTTATAACTATAAAAAATTATTAATTTGATTAATAAACACCTTCCCTATACCTTTGTCTCATCAAAATCAAAGAAATGATTTGAACATCTTAAAAAATAACTTTAAAAAATAGAAATCATGAAATTTACAAGAAGAGCAAACGCAAACTGGAAAGGTACAGGAATGGAAGGAAAAGGAACCATTAGTACACAAAGCACCACTTTAGATAATGCACAATTGTCTTTTAAAACTCGTTTCGAACAAGGTGTTGGAACTAATCCTGAAGAATTAATCGCAGCGGCACATTCTGGCTGTTTTACCATGCAATTAAGCTTTTTATTATCTGAAGCTGGTTTTGTTCCAGAAGATTTAGACACAACCGCTAAAGTAACTTTTGAAGACGGAACTATCACTTTAATTGCTTTAGAACTTACAGGAAAAGTTCCTGGAATCTCTGAAGAAGATTTTCAGCAAACCGCTCAAAAAGCAAAAGAAATTTGTCCTATTTCTAAGTTGCTAAATACGGAGATTACTTTATCAATCACTTTACTATAAATAATTAAATTCCAATACAAAAATCCCAAATTCCAACGCTTTGTGGAAAATTGGAATTTGGAATTTTCAAAATTGGAATTTCTATTCAAAATCAACAATTTAAAATCTAAAATAAAATGAAAACAATATTTAAAAGCTTTTTAGCATTCGCAGTAATAATCTTTAGTTTAGTATTTACAACAGCAAACGTAAACGCTCAAACTGCTCCTAAAATTAAAAACGTAGTATTGGTTCACGGCGCTTTCGCGGATGGATCTGGATGGAAAGGTTTGTACCAAATTTTAACTAAAAAAGGCTATAATGTAACGATTGTTCAAAACCCGCTAAGCTCTTTGGAAGACGATGTTAGAGCAACAAATTTAGCTTTAGACAAACAAGATGGACCAACTGTTTTGGTTGGACATTCTTGGGGTGGAACTGTAATTACTGAAGCTGGAAATCACCCAAAAGTTGCAGCTTTGGTTTATGTAGCTGCTTTACAGCCTGATAATGGAGAAACTTCTGTTCAATGGTTACAAACTGCGCCTCCAGCTCCTGAAAATGGTGTATTGAATCCAGACGATAAAGGAATCGCTTATTATGATAAAGCTAAATTCCACGCTGGTTTTGCAGGTGATTTAAGTAAAGAAGACGCTGACTTTATGTTTGCTTCGCAAGGTGCTTTTTATGCAAAAGGTTTTGTAACGCCAATTACTAAAGCGGCTTGGAGAACGAAACCGTCATACGGAATCGTTGCAACTGAAGATAAAAGCATCAATCCTGATATCGAACGTGCTATGTACAAACGTTCTAACACAAAAATTACTGAAATAAAAGGCAGTCACGTGGTGTTTATTTCTCAGCCACAAAAAGTTGCGAATGTGATTATTGAAGCATCAAAATAATTGTGAATGGTTGATGGTTAATTATTAATTCCAAACTTACCGCAATATTGTCAGTCTGAGCGGAGTCGAAGACTACACAAGCAACGTTACAAAGATTGGCGATTTTGATTGTGGAGCTACTTGCTTGGTCTTCGACTTCGCTCAGACTGACAAAACTGGATGTAATTCTTTTTTAATAGCTCCACAAAAAATAGAAATTCCAAATTCCAATTACTGTATAACTTGGAATTTGGATTTTCTTTTATTGAAGTTTGCCTTTCAATATTGGAATTTGGATTTTCTTTATTGGAATTTAAGCAAACTTACTCATTGCTTTCACAAAATAAGGAGAATCGTTCCAACGGATTTTTCTGTAACTGAAATCTTTTTTGAGCGATTCAGGAAGGCAGTTCCAAATGGCTTCGTTCATTTTTTCGAGCAATAACTTTTTAGAAAATGAATCTGAAACTACTAAGCTTATTTCTCTTACGGGAACGGGTTCTTTAAAAGGTTTAAAAAGTGTGCCTGTTTCGTTTAAAGTAGAAAGCTTTGGGATAATCGCAAATCCTAAATGTGCACGAACCAGATTTTTTAAGGTTTCTATCGAATTGATATCGTAGGTAAACTGTTCTTTTATTTTATCTGAACTTTTTAATCCGCAGATATCTAGCAATTGTGCATTGTAGCAGTATTCATGATGCAGAAGCAACAATTCTGTTTTATCTCCTGGTTGCATTTCGTAAAATTCATCATTTGCCATTGGATGCGTTTCATTCAAATATGCGACGAAAGGTTCTTTAAAAATAACGTGTTCTATTAAATTTGGGTTTCCTGTTGGTGTCGCCATAATAGCAACATCAATTGCACCAGTTTCCAACTCTTTCATTAAAACTCCGGTGTAACCTTCTTTGATAATGAAATGTACTTTGGGAGCCACTTCTTTCATGGCCTGAATAAATAACGGAATCAGATAAGGCGATAAAGTAGAAATAATGCCAAGCTTCAACTCTCCTTCTAAAAGATTTTTTTCGTTTATCACAAAATCACGAATTTCATCGACTTCACGTAGAATCTTTTTGGCTTTATTGATAATCTCAATTCCTAAAACAGTTGGCGTTAACGGAACTTTATTTCGATCGAAAATCTTGATTCCGATTTCTTCTTCCAAATTTTTTAACTGAATCGTAAGGCCTGGCTGTGTTACCATACAAACTTCGGCCGCTCTTGCAAAATGGCGTTCTTCGTCTAAAGCTACAATATATTTTAATTGCTGAATAGTCATGCTTTTGAGGTGCTAAGATACTAAGATGCTAAGGTACTAAGTTGTTGCGTTTTTATTTTCAGTTTCTGGTGAAAACTTTGTCAAAGTTTGAAACTTTGACAAAGTGCTCTAAAAAGTGCAAATTATTTAGAATCAAAATAATTATCATCTTTTTCATAGAAAATTGAATCCGTACTATCCAATTTATCGTACATTAACAAAACGGATTAAAGGAATGCTGTAAACTCAAATGGAGTAGTTTTTGGAGCATATTGAGTTTATCGTTCCTGAATGAAGTTTTTTTTCAAAATAAACTAATTTGAAACAAAAAAGCGATCACCTAACCGATCGCTTTTTCCTTTTCTATAAGAATAAAATTAGCTTCAAATCTTTAAATCATTAAAATATGTCGTTGTTTCTTCAATTAAAGAATGCATTAATGCTGAAGCTTTTCTGTGTTTTAATATTGGAGAAATCTGTCCGCCCCAGAATAAAATCATATCCCATTTTTGCTGTTCTAGCGCAGCTTTTCTCAATGGAGACATAAAAGTAGTCTGTAAGGGAAATGGCAAAAAATCGGCTTCTTTTGCAATTAAGTCTTTTGCCAATCGGCTAGATAATCCACGACCTAATCTACCTGTATATGCCCGCGATAAGGTTGTATATTTTGAAGCATCCGAAAACAGCATTTCTCTATGGACAGGCAGCGCATTAGATTCGTCTGTAGCCAAGAATGCTGTTCCTATTTGAGCCGCATCAGCACCTAATGTCAATGCCGCGGCGATACCTTTTCCTGTTGCGATTCCGCCCGCTGCGATTATAGGCACTTTTACCTTTTCACGAATAAGCTGCAATAAAACAAAAGTTCCCGTTAATGAAGATTCTGCGTTAGTTAAAAATGAAGGACGATGCCCTCCTGCTTCAAAACCAGAGGCAATAATCATATCGGTACCTGCATTTTCTAAAAAAATAGCTTCATCTAAAGTTGTAGCTGCACCGACAGTAGAAATTCCCAATTTACGGCATTGTTCCATTACATCTTCAGAAAGCGTTCCGAACATAAAACTGAAAACTTTTGGACGAATGTCTAAAATAACTTCCAATTGGTTTTCAAATCGAGATTGGAATGGCGCTGGTTTTTCTGGCAATGGAATTCCTGCTTCATCAAAATAGGGTTTAAATAGTGTTTTTGCTCGTTCAAAATGTTCATCACTAAGTCCAGATTGAGAAATATCATGATCCGAAACCCACAAATTGATATTATAAGGCTTATTGGTTGCGGCTTTTATTTGTTTATCAACATCGAATATTTCTTGCTGAGTCATTGTATAAGCGCCATATCCGCCTAAACCGCCAGCGTTAGAAACAGCCGCTGTGAGTTCGACCGAAGAAAGATTTCCTCCAAACGGACCTTGCAGTATTGGATAATCAATTCCTAATAATTTGGCAACTTTGGTGTTATTCCACATGGCTTGAAAATTTAAATTTATTGGCTAAGATCTGTCAGCATTTTATTGACAATAATCCATTTTCCATCAAATTTATGGAAAGATAAAAGATCTCGATAATTAAAATCATACATTTTTACGTTCAATTCTACCACTGCAATCGAATTTATGATTGTAATGTTTAGTATTTCTCCTTTAAAAGGTTTTCCAGAATCTTTAGGACTTTGTCTGTTTTTGACACCATCCAGATAAAGGTCTATTGTTTTAAAATAAGGTTGTCCTTTTACATCTCCAAAAAGTAATGTTCCAGGATGAAAAATTTTCCCTAACAGCCTAACATCTCCTTCGTAAATTCCTTTAAAATAATAATCTTCAATTACTTCGGTAATGGCTTTTGTTTCTCCTTGATTTTCCATTTCGATATTAGATTGTGCTTTTATACCCTGCCAAAAACAGAGCATAAAAGCAGTTAATAAAATTGTTTTCACTTTAGTTCAAATTATGTCCAGCACCTTTACCTCCATCAACATTAATGATAGAGCCTGTAATAAAGTTACTTTTGGCTACGGTATACACCATTTCTGCAATATCGTCGATTTCTCCTACTCTATTTACTAAATGCAATCCTGCACTCAAATCTGCTTTATCGCCATGCATTGGTGTGCGAATAACTCCTGGTGCAACAGTGTTTACTCTAATATTTTGTTTTCCGAATTCTGCAGCCAATTGAATCGTAAGAGCATGAATAGCGCCTTTACTTGCAATTGGTGCCGAAGCAGGCCATCCTCCTAAACCGTGATTTACAAGAGGCGTTCCGATGTTGATGACAACTCCGTCTTGCTGTTTCAACATTTGCGGAATTACAGATTGTGTTGTAAAATAAGTTCCTTTTAGATTTGTAGATAAAAATTTATCCAAGTAAGATTCTTCAACTTCTAAAAATGGTTTGCTTTCAAAAATCCCTGCATTATTAATTAAGACATCTACTGAACCAAAATTTTCAAGAGCAATTTTCACCAATTCTTCTCCTGTTTTTTTATTACTTACATCTCCCGCAAACATGGCAAGATTATCTCCTGCTCCGAATTCGTCAAATGTATTTTGTAATGCTGTTTCTGTAAAAGAATTGATTACAACATTATCTCCACGGTCTAAAAAGTATTTTGCAATTCCTTTTCCGATACCAGAACCAGCTCCAGTAACGATTATAGTCTGTTTTTTCATGATTTTATTTTTTATCGGCTGTAATGCCTTTTTCTCTTAATACTGAAACTTGTTCTCCTGCGTAACCCCAATTATCGAGATCAATTTCATGAATTGCAATGTGGGTCAAATGCGGATCTTTGTTTAAAACCTCAGTAATTAAATTCGTAATTCCTTTTATTAATTCTTGTTTTTGTTCGCGAGTAACGCCTTCGCGAGTCAATTCGATATTTACGTAAGGCATGACTTTAGTTTTTAGAAGTTTGAGCAGTAATGTTGAAATCTAAATCAAAATCATTGTAGATTAAAGTATCTCCCAAATCTTTAAAGAAGTTTCCTGATCGAAATTTAATATCGTATTTGGTACGATCAATAACCAATTTTCCTGCTAATGAAAAGGCATTGCCATTACTTTCTTCTAATTTTACCTCAAAACCAGTAAGATGAGTAATATCTTTTATGGTCAGATTTCCTTCTAAATAATAAGAATTTGAAGTTAGCTGTTTGGCAGTAATAATATCAAACGAAGCAGTTGGGAATTTTTCGATAGAGAAAAAATCATCTGAAGCTAAATGTCCTGCAAATTGTGCATTTGTGGCTGCATCTGTAACGTCTAATATTTTGATTGTAGCAATGTCGATGATAATCTTGCCTCCAATAATTTTTCCGCTATTAATGATAAAATTACCTTCTTTGATACCTATTGTACCATTATGTGCGCCGGTTACTTTTCTCCCGATCCAATCGATTTGGCTTTTTGCACTATCGATTTTAAATTGTATTGTTTCCATTTTTATTGTATTTAAAAGTACAATACAAAGGAACGGCGGTTACAGAAATTGGTTACGTGATGTAGATCACATTCGGCTAATGAGAATTATATAGTCTGCTAAGCGTTTCTCTAGAAACTCCTAAATAAGCAGCAATTAAATGTTTTGGAACCAAATTGTAGAGTTGAGGATAAAGCGCTAAAAGTTCTTCATAACGCTTTTTCGTATTATTATTCATTAAAGATAATAGTCTTTTTTGAGACGCAATATATCCTTTGTTGGTGCGCCAGCGAAAGAAATGTTCTATTTGATGGAATTCGTTGCAAAGTTTTTCACGATCTTCATTTGTAAGACATAAAACTTCTACATCCGTTATACAATCTACATTTATAGTTGCTTTTGTTTGATTGTATAAAGCATCATAATCAGAGGTCCACCAAGTTGGCATGGCAAATTGAAGAATATACATCTTGATTTCATCATTGATGAAAAATGCTTTCAAACAGCCTGAAATAACGAAATATTCGCAATCAACTTTATCTCCAGCACTAATTACGGTCTGCCCTTTTTTAAAAGATTGCAATTTAAAATGCGAAAAGAAATATTCGAACTCTTCATCTGTTAATGAAACAGTTTTGGAAATATGATTTTGAAGAATTTCTTTAGAGTTCATTTTTCTTTGAAAAAGGTTCAAAGACTCAAAGGTACAAAGGTTTTCTAGTAGTTTTTATAACAATAACTATTTATTTCCACACTTACGAACCTTTTCTTTGAACCTTTTCTAAATAAATTAAACCAAAATCATTCCTCCATCCATAATAAAATCAGCACCAGTAATAAAAACCGCTGCGTCACTACTTAAATGCGAAACCATTTTAGCTACATCTTCTGCTTTTCCCATTTGTTTTAGTGGGACTTTTTCTACTACTACATCCATAATACTTTTTACGGTTGATTCGTCTAAACCTACTTTTTTCATAACTTCTGTCTGAGTTGGTCCTGGACTAACCGAGTTTACTCTAATTTTTCTTGGCGCTAATTCTACTGCTGCAGATTTCATAACCGAATTCAAAGCAGTTTTACTCGCCGAATAAACCGAAGATCCCGGACCTGGCATACTTGCAGTATTAGAAGAAAGAAATACTACCGAAGCTCCGTCTTTCAGAATCGGGATAAATTTACTTAATGTGAAAAACGCGCCTTTTAAGTTCACATTCATAATATTATCATATAATTCTTCTGTGGTTTGTTCGATTGTTCCTAAACCTGCAATTCCCGCATTAATAAACAAAATGTCAACTGAACCAAAATCGGCTTTTACTTGTTCAGCCAGTTTTTCAATATCCGAAATATTCGACTGATCGGCTGTGATGCCAGTTACGCCCAAATCTAATGCTGCTTTTTCTATGGCTTCTTTTCTTCTTCCTGTAATAATGACGTTTACTCCTTGTTCTTTTAATTGTTTTGCTGCTGCGTAACCTATTCCGCTATTTCCGCCTGTTATAACGGCTGTTTTATTTTTTAGATTTTCCATCTTTTGAATTATTTAAAATTTATTTAGCAAATTTAAATTCAAAATGGTATAACTTTGTAACCAGTATCATTGAGTATACCAAAAATAATTAATTCGATACCATGCAATTAGATAAATTTATTGCCACGAATTCACGAATTTATTTTTATAATCTATGTCGAAAAATGTGATTAATTACACTAATTATATTGATATTCAATCAATATAATTAGTGCGGGATACTTTGGGAAAAAATTCGAGAATTCGTGGCAAAAAAAAAATGAAAACTATGGAAAGAAATCAGAAAGAAGAAGTACAAGCGCTTCAGGACACGCTGCATGTTTTGGGCGGAAAATGGCGTTTACCGATTATCAATTCAATCTGCAACGGAAATCATCGTTTTAGAGAAATTGAACGCAGTATTCCAGGAATTACAACAAGAATGCTTTCTAGAGAACTCAAAGAAATGGAATTGAACATGCTCATTAAAAGAACGGAAGATCGTGATGCTGAAATTCAGGTCAAATACGAATCGACTCCTTATTGTAAATCTTTTGCACCAGTTATCGAAGAAATGATTAAGTGGGGAAAATCACATCGAAAAGAGATTATTAAAAAATCATAGAAGGCATTTTATTTTCATTCATAAATCATCCGTTTTTAGATTTAAAAAACAATCAAACAAGCTTAAAAAGTGCTTAAAAATTCGTTTTTAAATGGCTTTCAGCTATAAAAACCCTATCTTACATAAATATTAAAGTCGATTCTGTTGGCCCTATCGACGGTTAATTACAAATTTCTAAAAACGATCAAATGAAACAGCTTCTACAGTGGACCATCATTATTCCAATTTTATCATGGGTTCTTCTATTTAGCGGATTAATAGAAAACAGCAGTATTTTTCAAATTTGTGCAAGTATTCTTCTTATCCTTAGCGTAATGTCGGCTGTTCATCATTCTGAAATTATTGCGGAACGCGTTGGAGAACCTTATGGAACCATAATTCTGGCCATTTCTATTACTGTAATTGAAGTTTCTATAATTGTTTCTTTAATGCTTTCTGAAGGTTCAGAAGCGGCTTCTCTAGCCAGAGATACGGTTTATGCCGCCACCATGCTTATTCTAAATGGTATTATCGGATTGTGTCTTCTTATCGGAAGCATCAAACATTATGAACAAAATTTTTCTACTTCTTCTGTAAACATAGGTCTAGTTTCACTGATTTCGATTATTGTATTTACTTTAGTGTTTCCAACTTTTACTGAAAGTGTTCATGGTTCTTATTATTCAACACCTCAGTTAATATTTGCTTCTATCGCTTGTCTGGTCATTTACGGGTCTTTTTTATTTGCACAAACAAAAGGCTATCGCCAATATTTTTTGACGAACGGGACAAACGAAGACGAATCTAAAACACATCCTATTAAAATCAGCAATAAAACATTTTATACCAGTCTACTTTTTCTATTAATAAGTTTAGGAATTGTAGTTTTACTAGCCAAAACGCTCTCGCCTACTATAGAAAACATTATTATAGGTTACAATCTTCCAAAATCGTTAGTTGGGGTTATCATCGCCATTATCATTTTATTACCCGAAGCCATTGCGGCTATTATTGCAGCAAGAAAAAACAGACTCCAGACGAGTTTAAACTTAGCTTTAGGTTCTGCTCTAGCCAGTATTGGTTTAACCATTCCGAGTGTTTCGGTAGTCTGTATTTTAATGGGCATGCCAATTGTTTTGGGACTCGATATTAAATCGATTGTACTTTTGGCGTTATCTGTCTTTATTGTAATGCTTTCTTTAAGCAAAGGAAAATCAAACATAGTTTATGGTGTGGTGCTTCTAGTGAATTTGTTTGCTTATATGTTTTTGATGATTTATCCTTAATTTTTAATATACAAGTTTGTGTATAAAATATTCTCTCGCAGATTTTGTAGATCAAAAGAAATCTGCTTTATCGGCTAAATCCGTGAGAGAAGTATAAACAGTCATAACTTAACCTTTGTCAAAGTTTTGAACTTTGACAAAGATGAATGTGATTACATCAATTACAACGATATAGTTCAAAAACAGCATTATAAGTGTATTTTTAACACCTATAAAAGTATCACAATAAAGACCAAAAGTGAACTATTTTACTCCTTCTTTTTCAGCATTTTTCTCTAACTTAGCGCTCTACATTTTGAAATGTAAGATTAAAATAAACTTTGTTTTTCTGCAAAACATTGATTGAAAAAGAATTACCAAACTTTCTCTTACTTTTTGCTAGAAAAACATTTCTTCTAATAATTTAGTTAATTGAAAACTATGAACAAATTTGATTTTGGAATTGTAGGACTCGGGGTAATGGGCCGTAACTTACTTTTAAATATTGCAAGCCATAACTTCGCGGCTGCAGGTTTAGATTTAGATACAGAAAAAGTCAATTCTCTTCAGCAGGAAGCTGATGCAGACCATACTATTGAAGCGACGACAGATGTGAAGCATTTTGTAGAACTTATTCAACAGCCAAGAGCGATTATGTTATTGGTTCCTGCGGGAAAACCTGTTGATAGTGCTATTGCAAGCTTACTTCCTCATTTAGATAAAGGAGATATTATTATCGACGGTGGAAACACTTATTTTACAGATACTGACAGAAGATTTTTAGAATTATCTGAAAAAGGAATTCATTTCTTCGGAATGGGAATTTCTGGTGGTGAAAAAGGTGCTCGTTTCGGTCCTGCGATGATGCCAGGTGGCGATCAGAAAGCATACGAAAGACTTCGTCCTATTTTTGAGGCAATTGCAGCAAAAGTTGACGGAGAACCTTGTGTAGAATATTTAGGAAACGGTTCTGCTGGTAACTATGTAAAAATGGTTCATAACGGAATTGAGTACGGAATTATGCAGTTAATTTCTGAGATTTATGACCTTATGAAAAGAGGTTATAATTTGGATGATGAAACGATTCAGAAAACTTTTGCTGAATGGAATCAAACTGATGATTTAAGATCTTATTTGATTGAAATTACTGGAAACATCTTAAAACAAAAAGATGAAGACGGAACACAATTAATCAATAAAATTTCGGATTGGGCAAGATCTAAAGGTACAGGAAAATGGACTTCGCAAAACGCAATGGATTTACAAGTTCCAGTTCCAACAATCGACGCAGCAGTTAACATGCGCGATATGTCTAAAACAAAACCAGAAAGAATTGAAGCAGCTAAAAAATTAGTTTGGAATTCAAGCGAAACTAATGTTCCGCAAAGCGAAGCAATTGCAGCTTTAAAATCGGCTATGTATTTTTCTATTGTAGTGACTTACGCTCAAGGTTTAGCGCAACTTCACACTGCTTCTAAAGAATATAATTACGGATTAAATCTGGAAACTGTTGCTAAAATCTGGCGCGGCGGATGTATCATTCGTGCGACAATTTTAGAAGATTTCAGAAAAGCATATGTTACAAAAGCAGATTTGCCAAACTTACTTTTAGATGGCGGAATCGCTTCAAAATTAACAGAAAACCAAGCAGGAATGAGAGCTGTAATTCAATTTGCTGTTCAAAAAGGATTGCCTGTTTCAGGATTAATGAATTCGTTAGCATACTTTGATGCTTACCGTTCTGCTAATCTTCCGACAAATCTAATTCAAGCACAGCGTGATTATTTTGGAGCGCATACTTACGAACGTATCGATAAAGAAGGCGTTTTCCATACACAATGGGCTGAATAAACAATTAAAGCAACACAACTACAACCACAATGACTAAAAATAAACTAAAGAATCCAACAATCATTGTTATTTTTGGAGGAACCGGAGATTTGGCAAAGAGAAAACTCTTTCCCGCATTTCAAAATCTGTACCTTGACGGACGTATGTCTGAAAAGTTTCAGATTATCGCTCTTGGAAGAGCAGAAAAAAACAATGAAGATTTTCGCAGTTATGTCGCAGAAAACCTAAATCTTTTTTCAAGAAGAAAAGGAATTGATGATCCAGAAACTGAAAAGTTTCTTTCTCATATAACCTATCATAGTCTTGATATCGACAAAGAAGAATCTTATATCGGATTGAATGAGAAAATCAACAATTTTGATTTGGCCTTTGGAGAACGTGCTAATCGTCTTTTCTATCTTTCGATTACGCCTTCTTTCATTTCGACAATTTCGAGCAATATCAAGAAAATCGGATTGGCAGCAAATCCAAAACAAGATCGTATTATTATTGAAAAACCTTTTGGTTACGATAAAACTTCTGCAATTGAATTGAACGAAATGCTTTCGCAAACTTTCAAAGAAGAGCAGATTTATAGAATTGATCACTATTTAGGAAAAGAAACGGTACAGAATATTTTGGCTTTCCGCTTTGGAAACTCTATGTTCGAACCTTTGTGGAGCCGTAATTTTATTGATTTCGTACAAATTACCGTTGCAGAAGAAGTTGGCGTTGAAGAACGAGGCGGATTCTACGAAGGTGTTGGGGCATTAAAAGATATGATTCAGAACCATTTGCTTCAAATTTTATGTATGACGGCTATGGAAGCACCTGCATCTTTAAACGCAGATGATATTCGTAACCGAAAAGCAGATGTCTTAAAATCAATTCGTCGTATTAAACCAGACGAAGTAGATCATTATATTGTACGCGGTCAATATGATGCGGGAGAAATAAAAGGTGTTCCTGTTCCGGGATATCGTCAAGATAAAGGCATTGCACCAGATTCGAATACAGAAACTTACGTTGCCATGAAGATTTATCTGGACAACTGGAGATGGCAGGGAATTCCGTTCTATCTGCGTTCTGGTAAAAGAATGGAAGAAAAACAATCTTCAATCATTATTCAGTTTAAACCAGTTCCGCATTCTTCATTTTCTTATGGAAAAGAAGGTATGACTCCAAACCGTCTGATTATTAATATTCAGCCTTCAATGGACATTAAACTACAATTTATGACCAAAAAGCCAGGTTTATCAATGTCTTTAAGACCTGCTGAAATGGTTTTTGATTATTTTGCTTGTTCAACAATGTCGCCAGAAGCTTATGAAACCTTAATTGCCGATGCTTTGTTAGGAGATCCTACCCTATTTATGCGTTGGGATCAGGTAGAAGAAGCTTGGGACGCAATTGATACCATTCAGCAAGTTTGGAAAACAACTGCTCCAAAGAATTTCCCAAATTACAAAGCAGGAAGCTGGGGACCAGAAGAAGCAGACGAATTGTTAGCACGCCAAGGACATAAATGGATTCCGAATACACAAAACATTAAACAAGAAGAAGTAATTTCAAATGGTACAGATATACAATAATACAGACGAAATTAATACCGTTGCAGCAGATTTATTCGTAGAATCGGCTCAGAAAGCAATTGCTGCAAAAGGAAAATTTACAGCTGTTCTTACAGGAGGTTCTTCTCCGGCAGGAATCTATAAATTATTAGCGTCTGATGCTTACAAAAACAAAATAGACTGGAGTAAAGTTTATATTTTTTGGGGTGACGAAAGATGGGTTCCGCTAAATGATGAATTGAGTAATGCTAAAATGTCTTATTCAACTTTATTAAGCCACGTTCCTATTCCGCAAGAAAACATTTTTGAAATGTATAAAGATGGAGTTACACCAGAAGAATATGCAGCTGAATACGAAAAATCTATTAGGAATATTTTAGGAGAAGAAGGTAAATTTGACCTTATTCTATTAGGTATGGGAGATGACGGACATACGGCTTCTCTTTTTCCTGGTGAAGCTGTTTTAGAAGAACAAACGAAATGGGTTGACGCTTATTATTTAGCTCCACAAAAAATGCATCGTATCACGCTTACTGCGCCATTAATAAACAAAGCAGAAAAAATTGTAGTTGTAGCTTTTGGAGAAAAGAAAGTACACGCTCTAAAAGAAGTTACAACAGGAGAATACAATCCGACTTTATATCCGATGCAATTGATTAAGCCAGTTTCTGGAGAATTATTGTTTTTAGTAGATAAAGTAGCTGCAGGAACAAACTAAGAAATTGTTTTTCTTATTATAAAATTAAAGGTTTATGCTGAAAAGTATAAACCTTTTTTAGTTTAGCATTTTATAAGCAACAATTCATTCCGTAGGAATGTTTCGTCGGTAGAAATATGTTAGAATTACGATTAATGCGTTCCTACGAAACGCTTGATTAATGTATAATTTGCGTAAAAAACAGGTGTCCCTACAGGACACAAATGCTAAACAATCCTTTTTTTTCTACCGACCAGATATTCCTACGGAATATTAATTTTAATAGATTAAAATTATTATTTCTCACTAATTCTCCACCAATTCAATATCCATCGTTTTAATCAAACCATTTTCAAAAGTATAAACGTGTTTTACAAATCCGTCAAACATTAAATTTCCTTGAAGATCTTTCACATTTTGGTGCACTTTTACTTCCAAGCTTCCGTTTTCCCTTTCATCAAAACCAACAGGTTCTACTTTCGGATTAATTTCGCTCCATTGTCTTGTCCAATAGCTTCTGATTTCGTCGTGGCCGATAATATAACCACCTTCCCAAGCTTTTGACCATTGTACATCCTCTTGCATAGTTGATAAACAGTTGTCGATATTTCTTTCATTAAAAGCATTATACGCTTTTTCTATTACGTGTTCGAATTTTACTGACATATTGTGTTGTTTTCAATTAGTTTTATAAAAGTAAGATAGAAATTGTAACTTTTTAATATAAATCCCAATAAAAATTAAAACCTTAAAAATCAACTTCGATTATTAATAAATCTTAAAATCTCATTGGTTTTAGAAAAATTTTAAGAAACCTTCCTTTTCAAATTACTATATTTGGCGCACTATAAACAATTATAAGCCCTCTTTTTAAGGAATAAAATTATATAATCTGCTGAGCTGTAAATGAAACCTGTAAAGTTCATATATGTTATTTTACTTTCACTGCTTTCTTTTTTTAGAGGGACAGAGACGTATCAGCCGATTTATAGTGCCACTAGCTGTATTACTCTTGACAGCGTTACAGCAGACGATGTACTTAGTTTTTCTTCAGACTTTTCTACCTCTAAAACAATTGATCTTCATTGTATTGTAAAAAAGAAAATAAAAGGAAGAGCGACTGCTTCGGAACAAAGTACAATTAAAGCTCCCTATTTTAGTAATTTAATAAACTTCAAGCTTTACAAAAAAAGCTTAATATATGGTATAGCTTCAATATACCAGGTTCAAAGGCATACTTATCTGCATTTGTACCAACTTTTCTAGCCTTTACACTTTCGTTGTTTTTATGTAATTCAGAAGTTTCTGAACAATTCCTCATATACATTCACCTAGTATTTTGAGAAAATTATTTATATAAAAATATTCCCAAAAACGGTACTTCAAGCGAAGTATTCGAACACATTTTTATTTCTAAAATCCAAATTCTTACTTCCTTTTACTTTGTATCAGGGAGAAAATCTATTTATTCAAAAATTTAAAAACCTAATGATGAGCATTTATAAAAATCCATTCCTTTTATGCACTTTGGCTTTATTTGTTTTAGTCTCGTGCGGAGATAAATCTAAAAAGAATTCTGACAACATAAAAACAGTTCCTGTTTATAAAGTTACCTTAAAAGACACCATAGTTTCGAGCAAATTTGTTGCCGATGTACACGCTAAAAACAATGTAGAAATTCACGTTCGTATTCCTGGTTTATTAGACAAAGTATACGTAAGTGAAGGACAAAAAGTAAAAAAAGGGCAAATCCTTTTTAAAATAAGTGACGTAGAACTTCAGATTCAATTATTGAAAGCTGAAGCTGTTTACAAAAGCGCTAAAGCCGATCTAAGAATTGCTACTGTAGAATTAGAACAAGCACAAACTCTTTTTAATAAAAAAGTAATTGCAGACAAAGAATTAGAATTATCTAAAGCAAAATACGAAGCCGCTTCCGCGAAAGTTGCACATGCTGTTGCAGAGAAAAAAGCAATCGATCAGCAAATTAGTTTTACCACAATCCGTGCGCCATTTGATGGAACAATTGACCGTATTCCGTTTAAAGAAGGAAGTTTAATAGAAAATGGTTCATTATTAACAACTGTTTCTCAATTAGATGACGTTTATGCATATTTCTCAATTCCAGAGAATACTTATTTCCAAATGATGGAAGATAAGACCTTAAACACACAAGGCGACATCAAATTAATATTACCAAACGGACTAGTTTATGACCAAAAAGGCGAATTAAGAACCGCCGACGGAGAAATCGACAGAGAAACTGGTTCTATTCAATACAAAGCAAAATTTCACAATCCGCAAGGTTTTATCAAACATGGAACTTCTGGAAAATTAATTATTTCAGAACCAAAAACCAATGCGATTTTAATTCCGCAAAAAGCAGTTTTTTCTATTCAGGACAAACAATATGTATTTGTGGTACAAAAAGATGGAGTAGTTAAAATGACAAATGT
Source organism: Flavobacterium notoginsengisoli (assembly GCF_014207905.1). Taxonomy (GTDB): domain Bacteria; phylum Bacteroidota; class Bacteroidia; order Flavobacteriales; family Flavobacteriaceae; genus Flavobacterium; species Flavobacterium notoginsengisoli_A. Next base: position 209,448 of record NZ_JACHLB010000004.1, read on the forward strand.
TACAATTGAAACCACTCTTGATGATGTTTATATTCTAAATGAAGGTCTAAAAAGAGACGACCTAATTGTAGAAGAAGGCACACAGTCATTGAGAGACGGCGATAAAATCAACATCAAACAAATGTAGTTTATCGACTTGTAAAACAGTTATTTAATTATTGATCTAAAAAAAATAAAATGATAGAGTTATTTATCAGAAGGAAAATATTGTCGTTAATTATCTCGGTAATGATTGTCCTTTTGGGATTGCTGGCGTTGTTTCAGCTTCCCATTACCCAATTCCCAGATATTGTACCACCGTCTGTAACCGTTACAGCAAAATATACAGGAGCAAATGCAGAGGTTTCAGCCAATGCCGTTGCCCTTCCGCTCGAAAGAGCCATAAATGGAGTTCCTGGAATGACGTATATGTCTACCGTAACTTCTAATGATGGTTTGACTTTAATTCAGGTTTTCTTTGAAGTAGGAACCGATCCCGATTTGGCGGCAGTAAACGTTCAGAACAGGGTTACTACAATTTTGGACGAACTTCCAGAAGAGGTAATTCGTGCTGGAGTTACAACCGAAAAAGAGGTAAATAGTATGTTGATGTATTTGAACATCACAAGTACCGACAAAACTCAAGATGAGCAATTTATCTTCAACTTTACGGATATTAATATTCTTCAGGAATTAAAACGTATTGACGGAGTTGGACGTGCCGAAATCATGGGGCAAAAAGAATATTCGATGCGTGTCTGGTTAGATCCAGAAAAAATGCTTTCGTATAATATTTCGGCTAATGAAGTGATTAATTCGCTTCAAAAACAAAACATTTCGGCAGCACCAGGTAAAGTTGGTGAAGGTTCGGGACAAATGAACAATCAGCTGCAATATGTAATTAAATACGGCGGAAAATTCTTCGAACCTAAACAATATGAAGAAATTGCTTTAAGAGCCAATGCTGACGGAACAATTTTAAGATTAAAAGACATTTCTAAAATCGAATTTGGTGCAATGAGTTACGGAATGGTTTCTAAAACCGACGGAAAACCTTCTGCATCAATCATGCTAAAACAGCGTCCAGGTTCTAACGCTTCGGAAGTAATTGCCAGCGTAAAAGAAAAAATGGCAGAATTGAAAGGTTCTTCTTTTCCTCCAGGAATGGAATTTAATATTGCGTATGACGTTTCTCGTTTTCTTGATGCTTCTATACATGAGGTTTTAAGAACTTTGGTTGAAGCCTTTCTTTTAGTAGCGTTTGTAGTTTTCCTTTTTCTTCAAGATTGGAGATCGACTTTGATTCCCGTATTAGCTGTTCCTGTCGCACTTATTGGTTCGTTTACTTTTATGTCGATGATGGGATTCTCGATTAACTTATTGACGCTTTTCGCTTTAGTCCTTTCGATCGGAATTGTAGTCGATAACGCAATTGTAGTTGTAGAAGCCGTCCACGTAAAAATTTCCGAAGAGCATATGTCACCAATGGAGGCAACAATCAGCGCCATGAAAGAAATTACAGGTGCCGTTATTGCAATTACGATTGTAATGGCTGCCGTATTTATTCCAGTTGCTTTCTTGAGCGGCCCAGTTGGAGTTTTCTATAGACAGTTTTCTTTAACTATGGCAATTAGTATTGTAATTTCTGGTATTAATGCCCTTACCCTTACTCCTGCGCTTTGTGCCATTATGCTGAAAGCTCACGATCCGAATAAAGAAAAGAAATCGCTTTTAGACCGTTTCTTCCATAGATTCAATAATTGGTTTGATAATATTACTTCGAAATACATTAAAGTATTAGTAAAATTTGCTGATCGTAATACCGTTACGGTTGGAATATTAGTGCTTTTCTGCGTATTAACTTGGGGAACAACTCGCTTTTTAGCATCTGGATTTATTCCGACAGAAGATCAAGGAATGGTTTACGTAAGTGTAACTACTCCACAAGGAGCAACTGTAGAACGTACTGAAAAAGCTTTGGACGAAGTAACCAGAATTGCGCAAGGTATAAAAGGTGTAGATAACGTTACGACTCTTGCAGGATATAGTATTGTTACTGAAATTGCTGGTGCATCTTACGGAATGGGAATGATTAACTTAAAAGATTGGAGCGAACGTGATGTTTCGGTAACTGAATTTATGGCAGAACTTACCGAAAAAACTAAAAACATTACCGATGCTCAAATTGAAATTTTTGCTCCCCCAACTGTTCCTGGTTTTGGTAATACAAGTGGTTTTGAACTTCGTTTGCTAGATAAATCTGGAGGAAGTATCGCAAACACCGATAAAGTTACCAAAGAATTTATTAAAGAATTAAATGCTTCGCCAGAAATCCAGAACTCTTTTTCTAGTTTTGATGCTACTTTCCCTCAATATTTAGTTCATATTGATTATGATTTGGCAGCAAAAAAAGGAATTTCTGTAGACAATGCCATGTCGACTTTACAAACGATGTTGGGTTCTTTTTACGCAACCAATTTTATTCGTTTTTCTCAAATGTATAAAGTTATGGTTCAAGCAAGTCCACAATTTCGTCAAAATCCTGAAAGCATTTTGGATATGTATTTGAAGAATGACAAAGGCGAAATGGTTCCGTTTTCTACTTTCGTAAAATTAGAAAGAGTTTATGGTCCTGAAGTTTTAACGCGTTACAATATGTATATGTCGGCCATGATCAACGGTGAACCTGCTGAAGGTTATAGCTCTGGAGATGCGATTGCAGCTGTAGAAAGAATCGCTGCCGAAAAATTGCCTAGCCGTTTTGAAGTAGAATGGTCTGGTATGACTCGTGAGGAAATTTTATCAGGAAATCAGACAATCTACATTTTTGCGCTTTGTATACTATTTGTATACTTATTATTAGCAGCACAATACGAAAGTTTGTTGCTTCCATTCCCAGTATTATTAAGTCTTCCTGTTGGAGTTTTTGGTTCTTACATTGCTCTTGTAATGGTTGGATTGGACAATAATATTTACGCTCAAGTGGCACTCGTCATGCTGATTGGTTTGCTCGCCAAAAATGCCATTCTAATTGTAGAATTTGCGATGGCACAAAACAAACTCGGACGTGATATCGTCGAAGCGGCGATTGAAGGCGCAAGACTTCGTTTCCGTCCTATTTTGATGACTTCTTTTGCTTTTATTTCAGGATTAATTCCGTTGTGTATTGCTTCTGGTGCGGGTGCAATTGGTAACCGTTCTATCGGAACAGCTGCTGCGGGTGGAATGTTAATCGGAACTGTGTTTGGTCTTTTAATCATTCCAGGACTTTACATACTGTTTGCGAAATTAGAAAAACGAATGAGCAAATCTTAATAAGTAAATTTTTAAACACATAGAATCATAGGATTTGGAAAGCGTGGAAAGGTGTTTCACTTAGCTTTAATAAACATAGCTGTATGGTAATAACCAAATCCTAAAGTTGAAACTTTAGGCTATGTTCATAAGACTATGTGTTAGAAACTAGTTTCTTTCTATTTCCTTTTCCAAAAAAAAGAAAAAATCTATGTCTCTATGTGTTAAAATAAAAATTTAGACAAAGGATTGAACAAATAAATAAAACAATGAAAGAGATATTAAATCAATATAAAAATAATGATGTTATAAGGACAACTAAAAGTGCCGTTCTAATAACCGGAATTTTACTTTTAACAGCTTGTTCTGCACCAAAAGTCAGTACAAAATTAGACGCAGCAAAACTTCCTGAAAATTTTGATGCACAAAGAAAAGAAGCTACAAATGATGCTTTTATTCCATTAAAAACAGAAACATTTTTTAAAGATCCTAAATTAGAAGAGTTACTCAAAAAAGCAATTGCCAAAAATCCTGATTATCTAATAATGCAGGAAAGAATTTTAATTGCCAATTCGCATTTAAAGGTCGCAAAACTAGCACTTCTTCCCTCATTAGACTTAGTTGCAGATGCTTCTGGAACACATTACGGAAAATATACAATGGATGGAGTTGGTAATTATGATACTAATTTTTCTCAGAATATTACCGAAAAACAAAGAATCAACGAAGACTTAACTCCTAATCTATTTTTAGGAGGAAAAGTTTCGTGGGAAGCTGATATTTGGGGCAAACTAAGCAATCGTAAAAAAGCTGCACAACAAAGATATTTTGCATCTCAACAAGGAATGCGCTTATTGCAAACGCGCCTTTTAGGCGATGTTGCCGATTTGTATTTTAAACTGATTGCTTTAGACAAACAAGCTACTATTTACGATGACAACTTAAAAACACAAGAAAGAGCACTTGATATTGTTTCGGCACAAAGATCTGTTGGAAAAGCTACAGAATTAGCTGTACAGCAGTTTAATGCACAAAACAGTAACATTCATGCAGAAGCTTCAGAATTGAAATTAAGCATTGATCAGACAGAGAAAGCACTATTAACTCTTTTGGGAGAATATGGCGGAAAAATCGACAGAAGCAGTGATTTCTTGGCGGGCCACTTAGATGTTTTAAATCAAAAAATAAGTGTCGATTCTATTATTCATAAAAGACCTGACGTGTCAGAAGCTTATTTCGAATTATTGGCAAGTAATGCTGATGCAAAATCGGCTCGTGCTGCCTTTTTTCCAACTTTAAATTTAGGCGGTTATGCAGGTTTTAATTCGTTCTCTTTCAACACTTTCTTTGATGCTGGCTCATTTGCATGGCAGATATTGGGAGGTTTAAGTGCTCCTGTTTTCAATAAAGGGCAAATAAAACAGGAATTTTATGTTTCGAACAGAAAACAAGAAATCTCATTTCTTCAATATCAAAATAGCGTAACAACGGCATTTAACGAATTGAGTGCATTATTGCGAAGAAATGAAGCCTATGAAGATGTTTTGAAATACAAACTAAACGAAATCGATCATCTTGAAATTGCCGTAAACGTTTCTAATGATTTGTATTTGAGCGGTTACGCCAATTACTTGGAAATCATTAGCGCACAACAAAACAAACTACAGGCAGAACTTGATTTTGTAGACATTCAATTGCGAAATGCAAACTCGCAAGTACTGCTGTACAAAGCTTTAGGCGGAGGAATTAATTAATGTTTTTATATATTGGTCAAAAATTGCCTCTGTTTTATAGCTCATCGCAGAGGTAATTTTAAATCCCATTTCTATTCTGAAATGGGATTTTTTTATAAAAATAATCCTCGTTTACCGTTAACTTTTTACCTTTATTCTATAATACTAAAATTCCATTGATGGATATTTCCAAAATTCTTGATCTCATATACCAAATTCCGGAGCAGTCAAAATTGACGATTCAAAATAATGTCAATGAAATTGCTTTCCCGAAAGGGCATATTTTATTAAAAGCCAACAAAATAGAATCTAATATTTATTTTATAAAAAAAGGTTTAGTAAGAGCTTTTATCGAAAGAGATAATGAAGTGACATTTTGGTTTGGAAAAGAAGGCGAAACCGTGATTTCTATGAAAAGTTATGTCGAAGATCAGCCTGGTTATGAAAACATCGAACTTCTGGAAGATTGCGAATTGTACGAACTCAAAACCGAAAATCTTAGAAAGCTTTTCAGCGAAGATGTTCACATTGCAAACTGGGGAAGAAAATTTGCCGAAAAAGAATTGATTAAAACCGAAGAACGACTGATTTCTAAACAATTCAAAAATGCTTCAGAACGTTATTTGGAATTAATGAAAGATCATCCCGAGCTTATTAAAAGAGTACAATTAGGCCATATTGCTTCTTATTTAGGAATCACACAAGTTAGTTTAAGCAGAATTCGTGCAGAATTAAAATAATTTCATTTTTTATCATTTGTTAAATTTTTTCCGAATTCGATAAAAGAACTTTGCACCTTAAATTTTTAACTATATGAACTGGATTATTTTAATCATTGCCGGCTTATTTGAAGTAGCCTTTGCCTCTTGTCTTGGAAAAGCAAAAGCAACCACTGGAACTGAAATGTATTATTGGTATATTGGATTCTTTATTTCTTTAACTGTTAGTATGCTTTTATTGATGAAAGCCACAGAAACACTTCCTTTAGGAACAGCTTATGCAGTTTGGACAGGAATTGGAGCTGTTGGAACAGTTTTAGTCGGAATCTTTGTTTTTAAAGAACCTGCAGCATTTTGGAGATTGTTTTTCTTAGCTACTTTGGTCGGTTCTATTGTTGGTTTAAAGGCGGTTTCGCACTAAAAATATATTTTACGATTATATTCAACTTTGTCAAAGTTCAAAACTTTGACAAAGTTTTTTTGTTTTAAAGCCATATATAACCCCCAATCTTGTCATTCCGAGGAACGAGGAATCACACGCGGGATTCGACAAAGATTGGCGAAATTCGATGCGTAGTTTCTAGTGTGATTCCTCGTTCCTCGGAATGACAAACTCTACGTGAACTTTGTCAAAGTTTAAAACTTTGACAAAGTTAATCTCCAAAATGATTAATGCGTTTTCAGCATCACATGATAAAAAAATAGCATTTTACATCATTATTCCCTGCTTTATCTTTGTCAAAAATTAAAGCTTAAAATTAGAATGACATTTAGCCATACCATTAAATCTTTTGAAGAATTAACCAATCACGAATTATATAACTTGCTTCAATTAAGAAGTGACGTTTTTGTAGTTGAACAAAACTGTCCGTATTTAGATTTGGATAATAAAGACCAAAAAGGTTTTCATTTATCATTTTATGTAGATAACGAATTAGCTGGTGTAACACGTTTACTTCCTGCTGGAGTGTCTTACAATGAAATCTCAATAGGAAGAGTTGTAATTGCAAGAACAAATCGCGGATTGGGTTTAGGAGTAAAACTAATGGAAGCTTCAATTGCAGGCTGCGAAGAAAAATTTGGAAAAGCTCCAATTAGAATCAGTGCACAATATCATTTATCAAAATTTTATCAATCACTTGGATTTGTTGAGCAAGGAGAAGTTTATGATGAAGATGGAATTCCGCATATTGGAATGTTACGGGCATAAAAAGTTACGGAACGATTAATTTTAAAACATTAGCCAAAACCGGATTATGATCTTCTGTTCGCCAATTGATATACAAATCGGTTTCTAAAGGAAGCTTAATAAATCGGATTCCAGGAATTTCATGAAAAAGATAAGAATCGGGTAAAATTGCAATTCCGAGTCCTTTTCGAACCAAAGCAATAATGGCCGAACCAAATTCAGAATGAAGATAAACTTCTGGTGCATTTTCTAAAGAATTGAATAAACGCTGAATCAAATCGCTGTAGCTGCTGCCTTCATCGTTTGTCGGCAATATGAATTTCTGAGAAGCAAGTGTTTCTTTAGTTAAATCCTCAGGAGTTTGATAAGGATGATCTTCGGGAACAACAATTGCCAAATGATCTGTATAGATTTTTTGAGATTCAATATCTTTTGCCGTATTGATATCTCTTGTAATAGCCAAATCGATTTTATAATTGCGAAGGAAATCTTGCTGATTTTCATAAATAACTTGAACCAATTTGACTTTAAGTTTTGGAAAAGCATCAGAAATACGAGATAAAATCTCAGGCATAATTGAAGCTGAAATAGAATCTGGATGAGAAATGGTTATAGTTCCGCTCTCTCCTAACTGAATCTGACGGGCAGATTGATGAATAAACTCTAGTTTGTTCAATTCGACCTCCCATTTTTCTTTTAGAAATTGACCAGCGGCTGTAAGTTTGACATTACGTTTGTTTCGTTCAAACAACTGAACACCAAGCTGATTCTCTAAAGATTGAATCTGACGACTCAATGCTGATTGCGTAATATTCATTTTTCCGGCTGTATTCCAGAAATGAAGTTCGCGAGATAACGCTAAAAAATATTTAATTTGTTGTAAATCCATTGATGCAATTTACGCATTTATTAAGAACAAAAAACACATTTTAACGCATTAAAAAAACATAAATGAGTACAGTAGAAATATATAAAGCAACAATTGATGATGTAAAAAAACTGCAATCTATAGGTAGACAAACGTTTTTTGAAACATTTGCAGATGAAAATAGCCAAGAAAATATAAATAAATATCTGAATGAAAGTTTTGCTGATGAAAAATTATTAGCAGAATTGAATAATCCAAATTCCTATTTCTATTTAGCTGTTTCAGAAAATAATGTTATTGGTTATTTGAAACTAAATACAGCAAATGCTCAAACCGAAAAACAAGCTGATGATGCTCTTGAGATTCAACGTATTTATGTTTCAAAAGAATTTCACGGCAAAAAAGTGGCTCAAACACTTTACGCTCAAGCAGAACAAATGGCCAAAGAAATAAAAGCATCTTATATGTGGCTTGGCGTTTGGGAAAAGAATTTTAGAGCTGTAAGTTTTTATACTAAAAATGGTTTCGTGAAATTTGATACACACATCTTCAGATTTGGAGATGAAGAACAAATCGATTTATTGATGAAAAAAGTTTTATAAATTCATAAAAAAAACAATTATTAAACACATAGAAACATAGAATTTAAAAGCTCAGACAAGGCATTTCACTTGTTTAAATAAACATAGTTGGCTATGTGTTAGAAACTAGTTTCTTTTATCTTCTTTTTCATTTATATAAATTCTATGTTTCTATGTGTTTACCATTTTTTAAAATTTTAAAAAGTAACAACTACTTCAACAAATGAAAAAAAGACAATTTTTATTGCTTTTACTAATAATTGGTACCGCTTTCTGGGGAATTTCCTATTCGGTTACCAAAATGGCAATTGGAAACAGTTCGCCAAACATTTTTCTATTTTATCGCTTCTTTTTAGCTGTAATTGTACTGAGTATCGTTTTTTGGAAATACGTGAAAGATATGAATCTAGATGCTATTAAAACTGGTTTTATATTGGCTGTCCCAATGTTTTTGGGTATTCAATTACAGACTGTTGCGCTTAAATATACAACTGCTTCTCAATGTTCTTTTATTGCTGGTTTGACCGTGATTATTATTCCGTTAATGAAATTAGCTGTTTATAAAACTAGTACGCCTTTAAAAATCTGGATTGCTGCTCTCACTGCTTTAACTGGCTTGTTTATTATTGCTGTGCAAGATAAATTCGTTGTAAACTTAGGTGATTTATTTACCATTGCAGGCGCATTTGCTTTTGCCGTTTATTTAATTGCTGTAGAAAAACATTCGGCTTCAAAAAATCTTTTGTACTCAATTGTTCCGATGTTCTCGTTTTGTGCTTTGTTTACATTTTGTCTCGCATTTACAGATCCGCACGCAGAATGGTTTCCAAAAAGTGATACATTCTGGCAAGGTGTTATTTATTGCGCCTTATTTTCTACCGCTTTTATGTACACCGTTTCTAATATTTCACAGCGTTATTTATCGGCAGAACGTGTTGCTGTAATTTATCTTTTTGAACCTGTCTTTGGCGCAATCGGAGCTTTTTTTATTTTAGGGGAAAATCTATCGTGGCGATTGCTTTTGGGTGGGGCTTTGATCTTTTCGGCAACAATTATTTCAGAAGTTAATTTTAAAAAGCCTAAATTGAAAGTTGTAGCTAATAAAAAGTAGTTGCTTTAAGATTGTTTTTTATGTTTCACGCAGATTATGCAGATTTTTATCTAGTAGAATCTGCATAATCTGCGTGAAACATAAAAAATTTCTCTATTTATATCGGCAAAAGCGTATCTGCTGGATCACAAGGGAAATAAAGTATAATATCGGTTCCTTCACCTGGTTTTCCTTCTGCATAAATATCGCCTCCAACTGTCTGCATAATTTTTTTGCATAATGCAAGTCCTATACCTGATCCTGTATAATGTTCCTGTGTATGAAGTCTTGTAAAAATCTTAAAAATAGATTCGTTATATTCTGATTCAAAACCAATTCCATTATCCGAAAAACGAACCCAATGACAATGCACTTTAAATAAATGATGCATCATTACAGCTTCTTGAGAAGCCGTAATCGTAATCTTTGGCGTTCTGTCTGGAGAAGCGTATTTTAATGAATTCTGAATAATATTAAGAAACAACTGTTTCATTAAAAAACCTATTCCATGAACTTCTGGAAGTTTTTCAGATTCAATTATTGCTTTATTTTCTAGAATTACTTCGCTCATTTCTTTGAGAGTAGCTTCTAAAATTTCATTCAAATCTACTTCTTGAAAAGTTTCTCTGTTATTTTTTATTCGCGTGTATTTTAGAATATCTTCTAATAAACCGCTCATTCTGTAAGCAGATTTAGAAACTTTTTCTAACGAATTTGAAATCGATTCTGTCGAAATAACATTTATTTCTGACAACATTTTTGAAGTAATCAATTGGATTTTTCGCAAAGGTTCCTGCAAATCATGTGTACTAATCCAGTTGATGTTTTCAAGCTCCGAATTGGTTTCTTTTAAAATTTCGCTTTGATTACGATATTTCTCTTCCTCTTCGCTTAACATAATCAAAATAAGCTGATTGTGTAAAGCATGTGCGTATTGAACCGCAGCGTTAATTTCGTACTGTTTCCAAGTACTGCTTTGGTTTTTAACAATCTGTTTCCAGATATTAAATGAATTTCTTGGATGAAGTCCGTTGCTGTCTTTTACAATACTTTTTTCTGGATCTCCTCCCCAGTTAATTTCAGTTACCGTTTCAGGTCTAAACCAAATAATATGGTCGTTGTTACCAAGCGAATGATACATTATTCCCGCAAAGTTTGAATCTTGGGCTATTTCAGGAAAATGATCAATTAATTTGTTTGTTGTAAAAACTTCACCAATTTCTTTAGCAATAATCTCTTCAATTAAAGCTGTAATATCTTCATCAGAAGGTGTTAAGCCTCTTTTGTAGATTTTATTTCTTGAAATAATAGAAACTCCCGCAGCATTACATATTTCTAGTAATTGAGGTGCTTTTAAAATTGTCTCTAAAGATTCCTGCAAAATAGGAAGTTCAAGACTTGTTAATTGTTCTAACGCTAAAGTTGTTTTTTGAGCGCTGATATTTTCATCATTAGATTGTCTTAAATCAATTTGAGAAGTTATAAACTGCCCTTGTAGTTTGGCTGCTAATCTAAGTTCTGGAGAAAGATTTTTTTCTGAATAATGATGACACGCAATTAATCCCCACAAACGATCGTGGTGAATTAATGAAATTGTCAAAGTAGCGCCAACACCCATATTTTGCAAATATTCTACGTGAATTGGTGAAGTGCTTCTTAAAATAGAAAGACTTAAATCCAGATTTTTTCCTTCTTTATCATCAACTGTATAAATCGGAACAGGCTCATAATTAATATCAACAATTAATCGAAGCTGATTTTTAATATATAATTCTCTCGCCTGTGCAGGAATATCAGTATGCGGATAATGTAATCCTAAAAATGGTTCTAAATCTTCTCGGCAATCTTCGGCAAAAACTTCTCCGTTATATTGTTCATCAAAACGATAAATCATTACACGATCATAGCCTGTAATTTCGCGTGTTCCTTGCGCCACTAATGCGCACAAATCTTTAAGCGAAGTAGTTTTATTCATCTGACTTACAAACTGAATAGTTTGTTTGTAAGCATCTGCTAATTTTTCTCTATCGACAAATAATAATTCGGCTTCAAGAACATAAATACCGTCACTTTTATGAATATTGATTTGAAATAATCTACCCAGTAATTCTATCTCCAAAGGAAAAGCATCTCTAAATTCATCTCCATTTGTATAAGCTAAAATTTCATCCTGAGCTTCAGAACCAAAAACTGCTGAAAAATCTTTGCCCAACATCTGAGTGTGAGAAATACCAAAATACGTGGCAACATTTTCTGTACAGAAATCTATTTTCCATTGCATTGTTATACCAAGTAAAAAACCATGAGGCTGAATTTTACCTGGAATATGTATTGGTTCATGCTCGCAATTGCTTAAATTTACAATATCGCGATTGACTATATCTCTAATCTTCATTTTCTACTTTCGGTCAAAATGCTTGTAAATACTATCAAAAGCAAAAATTGCTCCTTCTATAATTTCCTCTCCATTATTATGTTCTTGTTCGTATTCAGCTAGAAAATTCAAAAAAGATTTCCAAAAACTTCCTGTTTTATCTCCGTAACCATTAAAGTAAGATACACCTTTTTCTCCTGAAAGTTTAGGTAATTTCGAAACGTTTTTTAGAATAAATCTTCCGCCAAGTGTAGAACCTTCTACAACATAAAGAATTCCTAATGCAAAAGCTTCTGAAATTCCTTCTGTTTGGAATACTTTTTCTGTATTTGATTTATTTGAATTTAAAAACAAAAGATCATTCTCTATCAGATGTTTCTTTCTTCTTTGTTCTAAATCATCAATCGAATTTGAGAAAAAAGGAAAAATAAATCCTTCCGTATCATTATGAACGTCGTGCATTAAACTTAGATAATAAGTATAATCTTCAACCTTCATGTTGGGTGACATGATAGACATTGAAACTGGAAGTTCTTCTAATTTCTTATGATAATCAGATGTTTGCGTTTTTAAATCATTAAGAAAGTTGGAAGCTATAGTAGAAGTTGGATTTGTACTCATTTTTGAATTTTTTCTTTATTTATGAGAGTCTATTGAAAACCGCTCTTTCACAAATTTAAACAAAAAAAAGTAATAGTATTTAAAATCTTATTTTTAACAATTGTTGTACTATTCGTCAATTAAACATATCTCAAAAGTCGTTTTTCCGTCTTTATTATTATGCAAAATATAACCGCCGTGGGCTTCAATAATATTTTTAGATAAAGTCAGACCTATGCCCGCGCCTTCGTTTCTTGTGGTAAAAAAGGGAAGAAATATTTTGTCTTCAATTTCCTTTTCAATTCCTTTTCCGTTATCCGAAATCTTTATAAAAACTCGATTGTCTTTGGCTTCTGCCGAAATTCCAATTTCTTTATTATTAATACTTTCTAATGCATTAATCGAATTTGTCATCAAATTAATTAATACTTGTTCGATTTGCTGTTGGTCTACATAGATTTGATATTTTCCTTTAATTGCATTTAAAACCTCTACGTTTTCTTTTTTAAACAACGGATTCATAGTTTGAACACAATTCTCAATTAAATCCTGCAATGTTATATATTCTTTTTTTGGAGACGGCAACATTGCCAATTTTCGATAACCCTCAACAAATTTCTGTAAATGATCGCTTCTTCTCAGCATCGTTTGCACGCTATGTTTTATATCTTCCAAATCTTCTGCAGAAAGCGAATCTTGCTCTACTAAATCTTCCAAATTCTGGCAAATAGAACGTATTGGCGTAATCGAATTTAAAAGTTCATGCGAAATCACTTTCATCAAATTTATCCAAGCATCTTTTTCCTTTTTCTCCACTACATTCTGAATTGAATCTAACAAAACGATAAAATAATCTTGTTCAAATATCTCTGTTCGAGAGGCTTGAAGAACAAAAGTCTGTCTACTTTGTTCGTTTATACTAATTTCTATTGAAGTTTTAATTTCATGGAAATCATCTTTTTCCAGAATTTCACACAAAGAGGACAACTGATTTTTAAGGTACTTCCATTTCGAAACCTTCGGAACATTAAAATGACTTGAGAAATAATCATTCATTAAAAAAATACTCCAATCATGTTCTTGTTTTTGGAGAATAATAACTCCCGTTTCGATATTATTTAAAATAGAACGGTAAATTATATCTCTAGAAATCTGCTCATTATGCTTACTTTTCATTGTTTCATACAATTGAAATAAGTCGCCATAATTTTTATCGATTTTATGTTTAGAAAAATCTGAAGTAAAATCATTCTGTAAAATCGAAGAAATGGTTTTATTGTAAAGCAAAACCATATTTTGAACATAAAAATACATTTCTCTTACAAGCAAAAAAACCATACAGAAACCAAATATTCCTGTAAAAAACAAATTGATTTTAAAGAAATAAATAGACAATTCTATTCCGACAACAATCAATAGCAATCGAAAAAAAATGAGTTTATAAATTTGTATCTTTTTAAACATATTAATCAATATTGATATTGTATTTTTCTAAACGTCGATACAGAGAACCTCTAGACAAACCAAGTTCCGCTGCTGTTTTACTAATATTATTATTGTTTTTGAGAAGGGCTTTTTCGACTGTTGTTTTTTCTACAGCAGAAAGTTGAATATCGTCTGCATTTTCTTCGTAAGGTGTAATGATTTCAAGATCTAAATCTGAAACCGTAATGATATTGTTTTCGCAAAGAATAACGGCGCGTTCGATCTTATTTTCCATTTCGCGAATGTTTCCGTTCCAAGCGTGTTTTTCGATTTGTTCTAAGACTTTTTTGTCGAATGTAATTTCGTCGCGACCGTATTTTTCAATCATTTTATCTAAAAGATATTCGGCCAGCGGAATTTTATCTTCGTTTCGTTCTCTGAGCGGTGGCAAAACAATTTCCATTGTATTAATGCGATAATACAGATCTTCTCTAAAATTTTTATCGGCAACTTCCAATTTCAAATTCAGATTGGTCGCTGTAATAATTCGAACATTCAACGGCCTTGCTTTGGTTTCTCCCAATCTTGTTACGGTTTTAGTTTGAATAACTTGCAATAATTTCGATTGTAAATGAAGCGGAACATTTCCAATTTCATCCAGAAAAATAGTTCCATTTTGAGCCATTTCAAAACGTCCCGGCGTATCTGATTTTGCATCAGTAAAAGCGCCTTTTGCATAACCAAACAATTCGCTTTCGAAAATATTCGAATTTAAAGACCCCAAATCAACTGCAATAAATGGCTGATTTTTTCTTTCTGATTGCAAATGAATATGATGCGCCAAAACAAATTTTCCCGTTCCGTTTTCTCCTAAAATCAATACATTGGCATCGGTTTTGGCTACTTTATCGGCCAAAGAATAGGCTTTTTTTATAATTTCAGAATTTCCTGTGAAGAAATCATTTCTAATTTCGATTGCTTCTTTTTTATTCTTTTGCTCTTTTCGAGATTTATCTACGGCTTGTTTAACCGATTCTAGTAGTTTTTTGTTCTCCCAAGGTTTCAAAATATAATCAAAAGCGCCTGATTTTAATCCTTCAACAGCAGTTTCTACTTTTCCAAAAGCCGTCATTAAAATCACAACTGTTTTTGGCGAAAGCGTTTTTATTTCTTTCAGCAAATACAAACCTTCTCTTCCATCTTCAAAACCGATTCGGTAATTCATGTCTAACAAAACGACATCGATGGCATTTTTAGACAATAAATCGACAATGTTTTTGGGATTATTGAGCGTATAAATGTTCTCAAAATACTTTTTCAAGTAGACTTTTGAAGCAAAAAGGATGTCTTCTTGATCATCGATGATTAAAATAGAGGCGTTGGTCTTTTTCATTGTTGTTCGGTTTTGGACGAAAGGTGTCCATTTATGGACAGTTTGATTTTTTATTGAAAAATAAATGATTAAAAATAAAGCAGTTACAATGTTTAATTTCTTGGCATGAAAATCACATTCTCACTAGTAAATCATTAATTATTAAAGCCTTTCGGAAGTACAAATAACAAATAAATAGCGATAAATTGAAAATAATTTATCTTAATTTTCAGACTTGTTTCTGTCATTTCCGAAGACATAAAATTTTAAAAGAAAAATCAATCAAAAACTAAAACAATCAATTATGATTAGCATTACAAAACTTTCAAAAGTATTTAGAACTGAGGAATTGGAAACAAAAGCATTAAGCGAAATTTCATTAACCATCAATCAAGGCGATTTTGTGTCTATTATGGGACCGTCTGGAAGCGGTAAATCTACTTTATTAAACATTATTGGTCTTTTAGATAGTGCTTCAGACGGAAGTTATGAACTTCTTGGAAAGGAAATGATCGGCTTAAAAGAAAAAAGTAAATCGCAGGCAAGAAAAGAAAACATCGGATTCATTTTTCAGAACTTCAATTTAATTGATGAAATTTCTGTTTTTGAAAATATCGAATTGCCTTTAATTTACAGCAATGTTCCTAGCGCTGAAAGAAAATCTAGAGTAAATGAAATTGCCAAAATACTTGGAATTTCGCATCGTTTAAAACATTTCCCACAACAGCTTTCGGGCGGACAGCAGCAGCGTGTGGCGGTTGCGAGAGCTTTAATCAATAATCCGAAAATTATTTTGGCCGATGAGCCAACTGGAAATCTAGATAGCAAAAGCGGCAATGAAGTGATGGAACTTTTAACCGATCTTCATGCCAGCGGTTCGACAATTCTAATGGTTACACACTCTGATTACGACGCTTCTTTTTCGCAAAAAACCATTCTGATGAAAGACGGAATGATTCTTTCTGAAAAAAAGAATCACAGAAATGTAGACGTTTTGGTTAATTCAAATAATTAGTCTTATGCTGAAAAATTGGATTAATACGTTTGTTTACCATGTCAAGAATTATAAATTCTTTACGATACTAAACATTTTAGGATTAAGTATCGGAATTGCAGGTTTAATCTTTGCCATTCTATATTGGAATGATGAGCAAAGTTACGATCAATGGAATCCTAATAAAAAAAGTGTCTTTTTAATAGCCAACCAGATGGATGCAACAACTTATTGGGCATCAAGTTCTGCTCCGATTGGAGCCACTATAAAAGAAGCTTCTTCTGAAGTGGAATCTTTTTGCTATGTAAATGGTAATTATGATAATGAAATTATTCGTTACAACAACAAAAAAGTTCAGTCTGAAAATGTGCTCGTGGCTCAAAAAAACTTCTTTGACTATTTTCCTTATCCCTTTATTGAAGGTAGTCCTAAAAAAGGTCTTATTGATGGCAACAGTATTTGTTTATCTCAAGATCTGGCGCAACAACTGTTTGGAAACGAACGTGCATTTGGCAAAAAGATAATTTTGCAAAATCAGGTTTTGGTTGTTAGAGGTGTTTACCAACTAGAAAAGAAATCTATTTTTAATCCTTCTTGCGTTGTAAATTTTATGGACTTACGCATAAAAAATGGCATTCAGCAATGGGGAAACTTTCAGTATATTCTTTTATTGAAACTAAAAAATCCAGCTCAGGCAGATGTAGTAAAAAATAGTCTTGCTAAAGTTTATTACAATAATATGATTCTACCTCGTGCCGAAGATCAAGGCATGAAACCACAGGAATATATTAAGAAATTTGGCGAAGTAAAACCTCATCTAGAAGCTTTAGAAACAATTCGTCTGCATACCAAAACTGGCGGGCTTATAGAAAGCAATGGAAATTATCAGCTTCTGATGATTATTATAGGACTATCGATTCTAATTCTAACCCTGTCAATTGTAAACTATATCAATTTTGCTACTGCTAATGCCGTAAAACGTGCAAAAGAAATTGGAGTTAGAAAAATTATCGGAGCTTCTAAAAACAATATTATTCAGCAATTTATATTTGAAACGGCAATTATTGCAATCATAGCAATTTTAATTTCATTGGTTATAGTAGAGCTTTCTTTACCTTATTACAATCTTTTTTTAGACAAAAAATTGGTCATGTTAAGCACGCAGTTTTATCTTCAGCTGATTGCTGTTTTTATAATTATTGTGGTTATGGCAGGAATATTTCCAGCTGTATATGTATCAAATTTTGAAGTTTTAAAGGTTTTAAGAGGGAATTTTACCCGCAGTAAAAGTGGCATTTGGCTCAGAAATGGATTGCTGGTATTTCAATTTGCAATCGCTTCTTTCTTCATTATAGGATCTTACATCGTACACCAACAAATTGATTACATGAGTTCTAGAGATTTGGGTTTTAAAGGAGACCAAGTTTTAAATATCTCTTATCGAAATGTTTATGGCGAAAAGATTTCTAACCAATACCGAATGAACAAATACGAGCAAATAAAAAACGAACTACTTCGCATTAAAGGCGTACAGCAAGTTGCCGGAGGCGGATTTGTTCTTGGATATGGTGCTAAATCTGTGATTTCGTATCATCACAAGGATATCAATATAGACGGAAATAACATTCCCGTAGACTTTGGCGTGCTGGAAATGATGAATATAAAACTCGCAAAAGGACGCTTTTTAAGTCCTGAATATTCACAAGACACTATTAATTCGATGTTGATTAATGAAACAGCTTTAAAACTATTAAATGAAAAAGATCCTATTGGTAAAAAGATAAACTGGGATAGCAAAGAGGCAATTATTGTTGGAGTTGTTAAAGATTTTAATGTCGGAAATCCAGGCGAACCCATTCCTCCTATCACTATTTTTCATTTTAAAAGCGTGCCATGGTTTAGCAATCTTTTAAATAATATTTATGTAAAAGCAGATCCCAAAACTATGCAGCAAACAATTGCCGATATAGAAAATGTATGGTCAAAAAAAGTAGATTCAAATTATCCTTTCACATTCGATTTTGTTGATAAAGAATACGCAAGATCTTATCAAAGCTATATAAAACAAAGAAATCTCTTCAGCTTACTGAACATTTTTGTTATCGTAATTGCCCTTATCGGATTATTTGCTCTAGCTTCTTATTCTATTGAAAGACGAATGAAAGAAATCGCAATTCGCAAAACACTTGGTGCAGAAACAAATGTTTTACTAAAAGAACTTTGCAAGCAATATATCGTTTTTAGTATTATCGGATTTCTTATTGCTCTAATTCCAGCTCATTATTTACTTAATAAATGGCTCGAAAATTTTGCTTACAGAATTGGAATTTCAATATATCCATTTATAATAGGATTTACTGTCTTACTGATTTTGACTTTAGCTGTAGTTCTTTCAAGAGCCTATCAAGCTACAAAAGTGGATGTTTTACGCTATTTAAAATACGAATAAATTAGTTTTGAGTTTTTGCAAAAAGCTGTGCAAGTCTGAGCCCTTGCGCAGCTTTTTTTATGAAATTATATTCCGCTAGGAATATCTCGTGGGTAGAAAAAAATAGTCACGTATATTCAAAGTGTCCTGTAGGGACACCTGTTTAGCGGAATACATGTTATGAAGATAATCAAACGTTTCTACGGAATGTATTCTGTTAATCCATTAAAAAAATCCACCAATCAGACATTCTTATTTAATTTTATATAACTATTTGAGTCTTCCTTTTTCAGGGCAAATTAAGCGTAAAAACGTTTTAAAATTTTCTTTGCATTATCTGAAGCTACAATCAATCCGCCGCTCATCATGATAATGTCTTTGAGAACCAAACGACCACCAACAGAAAGATATGGAAATCCAAACTCTGGCGTTGGAAAATCTCCGCCCAAATTCGGGACGTAAACTTCTGGTGTTGTAATTAAAAAAGATAATGTTACAAATGCCATTCCGAATGTTAGAAGTCCGCCAACAAAGCCCAATTTAGGAAACCAAATTCCTAAAAGAACCAATAAACCTATAATTACAATAACAGTTCCTAATCCGTAAGAGAAAATGTAAGTTCTGTTAGCTTCATGCCATTTAATGTTTTTTTCAACAATTTTCCCTTCAAGGTTTTTATGTAGCGTATAGGCTTTTACCGTTTTTCCTTCATCATTCACGATTTGTTTATTAGCATCCTTATAAAAGAAACTCATAAATGGACTATTCGCGACAAGCGGAACAATTCCGTCAGCTTCATATTTAAAGGCTTTTAATCCGCCAATCCAAGCCATTACAACAAATATGGCAATTCTTAAAAAGTGAATAAAGTTGTTTTGTCCACCAGCAATAAATCGTATAAATTTTTCCATTTTGATTATGTTTTAAGTACATACCAAAATTACTTTAGAGCTATCTGGATAAAAATGGACTAAAAGGAGTTTTCATGGACTATTTTGCCACAATAGAAATACCAACTTCTTTTCTGAATTCTTTGGGCGAAATACCCACACTTTTCTTAAAATAGCGACTGAAATAAAATTCATCTTCAAAATTGAGATCGTCTGCAATTTCTTTTATCGTTTTGGTCGTTAGGTGCAACAGTTTCTTTGCTTCCAAGACAATGCGATCTTGAATAAGTTGCGAAGGCGATTTTCCGAAATGTTTTTTGATTCTTTTACTGAAAGTATTCACACTCAAATTGTATTTAGAAGCATAAAAAGCGACTTCTTTTGCTTCAAGAAAATGAGAATCCAGCAAATGCTGAAACTTCAAAATATCAGCATTTCCAATAGATTCCTGAATCTGCGGTGACATTTTGAGCTGTTTTTCTTTACTGCTTAACGCTAGAACAACCTGCAAGTAGGACTTTAGAATCGAGTTATCATAATCTAACTCAGAGTCTTCTACCCTTTTCATTCTTTCGATAATGCTGGTAATTTCTTCGTAAATAAAATCGGAAACCGTTACAAAAGGTTCGCTATAAATATCATTGAATAAAATTCCGTTGCAGGCTACTTCTTTTTTATGATATTCGATGCAATAAAAATCTCCGTGAAAGCTTAAATTATTAATGAAAGGCGCTGTAGAACTTTTCCATTGTAGCAACTGATATGGAGTTAAAAACAAGAGGCATTTTCCTTTGCAATCGTAATCAGTCAAATCAACAGAAAAAACAGCTTCTCCATCAAACATCAAAATGTTGTAATACGGTTCGTTGATTTCTTTTTCAAGAAAAGAAGATTGTTTGAGTTGGATTTTCATACTACTAAATTACAGATTTGTTTTTTGTTTCTTAGATTTTGTGCCTTGGCGTTCTGTTTTTTTTTTACCGCTGCTTGCGAAAATTTCTCCTTCGTCGAAATGATGAACTCCGTGTTCAAAGCAAAAAACTTAAAAATATAATCTCGTAAAGACGTAAAGATAGAATAGCTTATTTATACTGATTCTTAAAGCGATTTTGACATTCGTCAATGTTTTTTTCTTTGATTAACTTTACTTTTGAAAATGATTAATTTTTGAGAAATGATAAGTGAACTTGAAGCTTTAATTCAGAGCAAATTACAATTGGAAAATGAGGATTTGAACACCGTTCTTTCCTGCTTTAAATTAGTGCATGCAAAGAAAAATGAACAATTGCTTAAAAGCGGTGCAATTGCAGACAAAATCTTTTTTATAAATAAAGGCTGTTTAAGACTCTATTACAGCACAGAAGATCATGCCGTTGCTACCCGTTTTATGGCTTTTGAAGGTACATTTCTAACTTCAATTGTGAGTTTTATTTCGAGAGAACCTAGCGTAGAATATATTGAAGCCGTTGAAAATTCAGAGCTTTTAGCGATTTCTTACGACGATTTTTTTCGACTTCGAAATACGATTCCGCAATGGGACAAAATGTACATTTATATTCTCGAATACGGTTTAACTGTTATCACTTCTAAGCTCAGCAGTTTATTGACACAAAACGCTGCCGAAAGATATCGCAATCTTCTTAAAAACAATCCAGAACTTATTCAGAGATTATCTAATGCCAATCTTGCTTCCTATCTTAATATTTCGCCAGAAACATTAAGCAGAATAAAATCACAGATTTAACACGCTGTAAAACATCAAAAAACAACATTAAAAAACATTTTCTATCATGAGAAGTGATGAAGTAAAAAAAGGTGTTCAACGAACTCCTCATAGATCTTTATTGCGAGCTACGGGCTTGAAAAACGAAGATTTCGGCAAACCTTTTATCGGCGTTGCCAATTCATTTATTGAAATTATTCCGGGGCATTTTTTCCTAAATAAAGTTTCTGAAATTATTAAAGAAGAAATTCGTGCCAATGGCTGCGTTCCATTCGAATTTAATACCATCGGAATAGATGACGGAATTGCAATGGGTCACGACGGAATGTTGTATTCTCTTCCTAGCCGAGAAATCATTGCCAATTCTATTGAAAGTGTTATGAATGCTCATAAATTAGATGCTATGATTGCGATTCCAAATTGCGACAAAATTGTTCCTGGAATGATTATGGGCGCTTTGCGAGTTGATGTTCCAACCATTTTTGCAAGTGGCGGTCCAATGTCTAAAGGATATACCAAAAACGGAACTGCAATTGATTTAGCTTCTGCATTTGAAGCCGTTGGAAAACACGAAGCAGGAAAAATAACCGACGAAGAATTGTACGACATTGAATGCAACGCCTGCCCAAGTGGCGGAAGCTGTTCTGGAATGTTTACTGCCAATTCTATGAACACTTTAATGGAAGCAATGGGAATTGCTTTGCCTGGAAACGGAACTATTTTGGCTCAAACTCCAGAACGTGAACAATTGTATCGTCAAGCAGCTAAAAGAATCTGCGATATTGCTAAAGATCAACAAGCAATAGAAAAATTCAAACTTAAAAACATTTTGAATGAAAATGCCGTAAGAAATGCTTTTGCAGTCGATATGGCAATGGGCGGAAGTACAAATACTGTTTTGCATATACTTGCAATTGCAAATGAAGCCAACGTTGCTTTTAAACTTCAAGATATTAATACCATTTCTGGAAAGGTTGCTCATATCGCTAAAATTTCGCCAAGTTTAAGCACCGTTCACATGGAAGATATTAATCGAGCTGGCGGTGTAAATGCGGTAATGAAAGAAATAAACAAAAGAGGCTCAGGTGTTTTAATTGACAATCTGACTATTGGCGGTGAAACTTTATTAGAAAAAATTGCCAATGCAGAAATCAAAGACACAAATATTATTCATACTATTGATAATCCGTACAGTAAAGTTGGAGGATTGGCAATTTTATATGGAAATTTGGCTGAACAAGGCGCGGTAATTAAAACGGCTGGTTTAACGGGCGATCGCGTATTTACAGGAAGCGCGGTTTGTTTTGACGGTCAAGCCGAAGCTATTGCCGGAATTATGATGGGAAAAGTAAAAGCTGGTAATGTTGTCGTTATCCGTTACGAAGGTCCAAAAGGCGGTCCAGGAATGCAGGAAATGCTTTCACCAACTAGTTTGATTATGGGAATGGGATTAGGAAGTTCTGTCGCTTTAATTACCGATGGAAGATTCAGCGGCGCTACAAGAGGCGCTTCAATCGGACATGTTTCTCCCGAGGCAGCAGAAGGCGGAATGATTGGTTTGGTGCAAGATGGAGACGAAATTCATATTGATGTGGATCAATACATTTTATCTGTCAATTTAACTGATGAAGAAATAGCCAAACGAAAAGAAAATTTCAAACCAGTGAAAAAAATATTAAATTCTAAATGGCTTTTGCAATACAGAGCATTAGTAACAAATGCCAGTACAGGCGCGATATTACGAACAGATTTGGACTAAAAACTAGATTTTCAAATACTTAAAAAAAAGCTAAATCAAATTTGATTTAGCTTTTTTCATTTTTTTTTAATATATTTATAAAATAAAGCTCAAAACTATCCACCTTAAATTATTAAAAATGGAAAAAATAACATCCAAAAAATCTCTAATGCTGCTATCCGTTGGAATTTTCATTATCGCTGCTTCACTAATTATTCCTCATTTTATAAAGATTTCAGATTTATCAAGAGGATTAATTGTTGGAATGGGTCTTGGAATGTTATTATTAGCACTTAGCCCTAAAAGAATATAAGTTATAATTGCATTTTATTTCTTCGTAAAACCTTTTCTAGTCATTTCGCCCCAGCCTTTAGTTCCCATAATTTTTTCTTTATAACCAATTAAAGCGGAATATACCGTAAGCGGATGAAAATAGATTGGCTCTATAAATGCGGCCATTAAAAGCTTAAAAAAATCTGCTTGCTTTGGGTATTTGTGATAAGTTCTTTCTTCGCTAAACAATGCAATAACCGAAAAGAAAACGGCAAAAGAGTACACAAATAAGAGCAATAGGAAAAAGAAATGCCAGTTTAATAATCCGAAAATTATAAATATAAAGGTTATTACAAGTCCAATAAATTCGATACCTGGAGCTAGAAACTCAAACAATGTCCAATACGGAACGCTCAGCATTCCTAAAAGTTTATACTTTGGATTTAGAAACATTCTCTTGTGAAAACTTAATGTTTCAATTGTTCCTCTCATCCATCTGCTTCTTTGCTTTTTAAATATCTTAAAATCTTCTGGAGCTTCTGTCCAACAAAGTGGATCTGGAATATAACTTACCGCATAAGGCAGTTTATTTTCAAGCATATAACGACGCATTCTCACAATCAGCTCCATATCTTCTCCGACTGTTTTCGTGCTGTAACCACCAGCTAAAATGGCAATTTCTTTATCAAATGCACCAAAAGCGCCACTAATTAGTAAAAGCCCGTCTAGCCTTCCCCACGCCATTCTTCCTAAAAGGAAAGCTCTCAAATATTCTAAAACCTGAATTCTAGGTAACATCACATCTGGAATATTCACTTCTACTAAACGTCCGTTTTTTATAATACATTGATTGGCAATTCGCACTACGCCTCCAGTTGCAATAATTCTTTTGCCTTGAGATTCTAAAAATGGTTTTGCTAATTTCAAAAGCGAATCTTTGTCTAGAATACAATCAACATCAATACAAACAACATATGGATTCTGAGCAATGTTTAAGCCAACATTCAAAGCGTCGGCTTTACCTCCATTTTCTTTGTCTACAACTATTAATTTTTTAAAAGCTGCATTTCTAGACGTATAAATTCCTTTTATTTTTTTGGTTTCAATTTTAGGATGAATATCCAAATCGGTCAAAACAAGATCGTAAGTTTTTACTAAGATTTCCATCGAATTGTCTTTACTTCCGTCATTTACCACGATAACCTGATAATTATTGTAATTTAATGAAAGTAAAGATTTTACATTTTCTTCGATAGTAAATCCTTCATTATATGCCGGCGCAATTAGAGAAAGTTTTGGCGCAAATTCGCTAGTCAGAAGCACTTCGTAATCTACAAAACTATTTTTCTTCAAATAACCTCTTAATTCCTTTTGCGAAAGATAGGCCAATATTAAATATGAAGACATGATTAGTATAGCATACCCCAAAATAAGAAGTATGTAAACATCTAAAAACCATGTTATGTCTGTATTAAAAAAGGTCATTCTTTTCTGCTTATATTGTTAACGCTTGCAAAACACTTTGTGCTTCATATTTTATAATTGTGTTCGGAGCTTTGGTACTCAATTCTGCTACAAATGGGACTTTTTGCGTCAGTTTCAGCTCTTTTATAAGTTTCAAGCCTAAAGAAACTACAGTCGTATTTTGCGATTCTAATAAAAGTTCAACACCTTTTGTATCTCCAATATCGTGTTTTTTGAAAGCACTTATAATATTTACCTGCGTCCATTCGTCAATAATATCAGTATGCTCAGTCAAGTGCACAATTCCTTTTACTCCTTCTAATTTAATTCCGGCATTTATAGCAGTAATTTTTAAAGTTTTATTTCGGGCTTTAGTGCAAGCTATAATCTGATCAAAAGCTTCATTGATATTAAATTCGGCTAATTCGGTGATTCCTTTGCATTTTATTTCCCAACTAAAGTTTTTCAGTTTTTTAAAAGAATCTTTTATTAATCCTGAATCTTTATAAAATTGTTCAAGTTTTTGAGCATAAATACCTTCATAATTTTTATGGAGATTAATAAGTGTTTCTGTCAAAACTGTTCTAAAAAAACTGGTATCAAAAAGTACCATGAAATTTTTATCCTTTTTGATTTCGGCATAAAGAACGTCTTCAAAAATTACTGAAGAAAGTACTTTTTCTATCAATTCATTGTACTCATTTCTAAGTTTTTCTCTTTTAATATTCCTATTTCTGCTCGCCACAATTAAGAGATAAAAGACAAACGAGGCTAAAACAAATAGATAAATTGAGAAAGTTAGGAAAGGTATTTCCCATTCTCCACTTTTATATAGTTCCCAAAGGTTCATAATTAAAAACGTTTGGTTACAATTAACTGTACATTAAATCTATTTCTATATTGCCCTGGAATATATTCTTCGTCTTCATACAAAAAAATGGGACGCACAAAAAACGAATCGCCAAAACGATGCTGATATTGAATTCCGATTCTATATGCTTTTAAAGGCTGTGTAAAGTTGTTATACAGATATAAATACGGCACATTTCCGTATTGAAGTTCTAATCTAATAATACGCTCTTTCTCTTCATTTGTTCTCTGAATGCTTACAACATGAGAAAATAATTCGTTTGAAGTATCATAATAAGGTCTGTAAGCAAAAGAGTAAATTCCAGGATTATAAGCAATTTGCCCCGTTACCAATGTAATATCATCAGAATCAAAATGCATAAATCTTGCTCCAAGAGAATATTCAAATTTTTTATAAGGTTTAAAATAATATTCTAAACCTGCTTTTGCAACAGGAAAAATCGTTTCACCAGTTGAAACTCCGGCATTGGCATACAGATAGCTTTTATTGGAAAAGGTTTGATAAAAATCGGTTTCAAACAGCATTTGTGTTTCATTGCTTACGTTTCCTATGTTTGCTCTTCCTACAATGGCAGATTTGCTGAATTTGTGTGAATACTCCGCATAACCATAATGAAAAGGCGATTGTCCAGGATCTGAAGTTGAGATATTCAAATAAGAAACCGATACTGCATTTTTTGCTTTACGCCCGATTAAGGTGCGAATTCCTTTAAATGCCTGCGTACTATTATCAGCAAAAGATGCTTTTTCAATTAATTCTAAAGCTTCTTGATCGCGATTTAATTTTTCTAGACAAATTGCTTTTATTTTAATAATCTCAGCAGATTTCGGATCAATTGCCAAATATTTATCGCAGTAGAAATTACATTTCTCATAATTCTCCGACCAGAAATAAACATTAATTATAGCTTGCAACGCTTCTGTATTCGGGTTTACTCGATCTGTTAATGGAGATAAAGTTTTGATTGCCGATTTATAGTCTTTTTTCCAGCTATAAATTCGTCCTGTATAGGTTTGAATATCTTCATCTTGAGGATATTTGGCGCGTATTGGTTCTATCAATGATAAAGCTTTGTCGTAGTTTCCTTTTTCAACCTCACGTTTTGCGTTGGCTAAAGTTTCATCGACATTAATTTCCTGAGCAGTTACGATAGAAGAAATAAATAAAAGGCAGATAAAATAATATATAGATTTCATTAGACACGTGTATTTAGTAATTTATTGATTCTCACTAAAAGCACAGCCGGACTGACTGGTTTTGCAATAAATTCATTGGCTCCGATATCAAACGAATCCAATTCTGTTTGTTCTATGCCAGACGAAGTTAAGATAATAACCGGAACATCAGATTTCAGAGTTTCCCTAACATATTGCGTAATTTCCATTCCGCTAATACCGGGCATATTAATATCGGTAAGAATTAGATTGTAATTATCGTTTACTATTGCATCTAGCGCATCTTTACCATCAGAAAATTGGTCAACACTAAATCCTTTAGATTCTAAGAAAAAAGATAATGATTTGCGTAGGATGTCATTATCTTCGGCTAAAATTATTCTCATTTTTTAAAATTTTAAACTTGGGGCAAAAATTTAATTATAACGTCAGAATTGTAAAGCTATTGCTTATTTCTCTTTTATCATAGCACTTTCAAGATTTTAACGACTTCGACAATTCCACAGTGTAAAATATTTACTTTATCTAAAATTTCTGTAGAAAATTCATTCATCGAAGCTTCTTCCTCAATAATAGATGCACATTTGCTAAGATCTTCCAGCATGAAAATATCTAAACTTGATTTCATATTATGTGCTAGTTTCTTCACAGCATCATGATTATCATTTTTAAAAGCTTCTTCTAATTCTGCCATTTGAACAGGAATTTTTTCTAAGAAAAGATGGATCATTTCTTTTTTAAAATTTTCATCACCGCAAGACATTTCATCCAAAAAAGAAAAATCTATTTTTCTTTTCTTTTCAGCTCCCACTTCCTCTGTCATTGCTGTCTTAATTGCTTTTAAAAGTATAGATTGTTTAAAAGGTTTTGGCACATAACCATTCATACCGACATTATAACAGCGTTCTTGTTCGCCAACTAAAGAGTGTGCAGTCATGGCAATAATTGGAACCGAAGAATTCATTTCATTTCGAATATAATCAGTAGTTTGATAGCCATCTTTTACAGGCATTTGAAGATCCATTAAAACTAAATCATACTTATTTTGAGATAGCAATTCTATACCTTCATCGCCATTTGAAGCAATATCCAATTCAAAACCAAAATTTTGAATAACACTTTTTACCAATTTCTGATTTAACACATTGTCTTCGCAAAGTAAAATTTTTAAATTACCAAGATCATTTTTAGAAATTGATTTAACTGTCGTTTTTGGAGTATCAGCTTTTTTATAGGTTAGGAAAAAGAAAAATTCAGAACCTTTGTTAAGTTCACTTTTTACGTGAATTTCTCCTTTATGCAGTTCGATTAATTGTTTTACAATGTTTAGCCCAAGTCCAGTTCCTCCAAAAGTTCTGGTCGTACTTTCTTCACCCTGTGTAAAACGTTCAAAAATAGTTTTAAGTTTATTTTTCGGAATTCCGATTCCAGTGTCTTTTACAGAAAAACGAAGGGTATAATTATCATCACTTTCTTCTATTTTCTTTACCGAAACCGTTACTTCACCTTCTTGTGTGAATTTTAGTGAATTTCCAACTAAATTAACCAATATCTGGTTCAATCTTCCTTGATCGCCAATAACATTATCGGGCATATCGGCATCTAAATAAAGATTAAATTCAACGTCTTTATGAGCTTTTACCTTCAATAAGCTATAAACATGTTTAAGTGTTCTTTTTAGATTAAAAGGTTCAGATTCAATGGTTAAATTTCCAGATTCTATTTTTGAAAGATCTAGAATATCATTGATGATAATGAGTAAATTTTCTCCTGCAACTTGCACACTATCAATATAATCTTGCTGTACATCATCTAAATCGGTTTGTGCCAAAAGATCTGTAAAACCAATAATCGCATTTAAAGGCGTTCTGATTTCGTGACTCATATTGGCTAAGAAATTATCTTTTGCCAAAACAGCACGTTCTGCAATCTGTCTTTGTGTGTATAGTTCGTAATTTTTTGTACCAAGCTCTAATTGCGCCATAACGTGTTTTGCCACGATAGAAAGAGCATTTCGCTGATTATCATCAAGTTCTTTTACAACATGATCAACTGCACACAAAGTCCCTATATTATATCCATCTGGAGTTGTTAACGGAACGCCAGCATAAAATCTTACGTTAAATCCGCCAGTTACATTTGGATCGTCTTTAAATCTTTCGTTCAAATGCGTATCGTTGATTTCAACCATTTTAGTATCTAAAATAGTATAGTTGCAAAAGGAGATTTCGCGAGGAACTTCAGATACTCCTACTCCAATTTCAGACTTAAACCATTGTCTTGTTTCATCTATAAAAGAAATATGGGCAATTGGCACGCCACAGATATAAGATACGAGTTTTGTAGCATCGTCAAAAGCATTGTCAGGAAGTGTATCAAGAATATTATAACGTTTTAAAGCCGCTAAACGTTGCAGCTCATTTTCTGGAATGGGGTAATCTTTCATTATTTAAGTAGGTAAAGTGTGCAAAGATAAACTAAAAGCAATAAAAAAATCCTTGTTTTACTTATAAACATCATTGATTTTCAGAATTGTATCGTTTTTATTTATTACAAAATGGAATATTTATTCCCTAAGCATTGGTTATTTCAAATTATAAAATAAAATTTGTTTGAAATTTCTTTCTTGAAAAAAGTATTTTCAAAAGATATGTTTCTTTTATACTATAAATGAAACTAACTTTTTAAATGTCTAACAATTTCTGAAACATGTTCATCGTCAGTTCCGCAACAGCCTCCAAAAACATTAAAATGTGGAAATAAATCTTTCAATTTTTTATATTCTTTTCCTAATTCTGTTGGTTCTCCTCGATCTAAAACGGTTGATTCGTCTAATTCTGCATGACTTTTGCATGAAGCATTTGCCTTAAAACCTTTTATGCGTTTTACCCAATTTTCATTTTCATTTAATTGATTTCCAAAATGGGAAGGATGCGCACAATTAATCATATAATATAACGGAGGAATATTTACGCTATTATCTATCTTTTCAATTGCTTCTTTTAAATGCATTCCTGTTGGCAGTTTTCCATCTGTTTCTACCGTAAAGGAGATCACGACAGGTAAATTGAATTTTTCAGCGGCTTTTACAATTCCGATAGCTTCTTCAATATAATTCATCGTTAAAGCCGAAATCAAGTCTACTGGAATTTGGCTAAAAATCTTTATTTGTTCAGCATGATATAGTTCTGATTCTTCAATAGTCATGGAGTTTTCAGGAACATAACCGTCGCCACGCGGACCAATACAGCCACTTATTAAAATGGTTTTAATATCATTTTCAAATTCTGCTTTCAAATCGTGCAAAAGAGCAACTGCTTTTTCATTTAATTCTTGCAATTGATGTCGAAAATAGCCAATTCTTTCTATCCAATCTGGGTTTGCACGCCAAGTCGGACTTTCTAAAATGAAATTGGTTTTGTATTTTTTGGCAATTTCCAAATAACGTCTATAATACTCTTTAATCGCTTCGTAGCCTTTTTCATGTTTCAAAATATCAAAAGCAGCAAAAAAGGGAAGATCAAATCCTTGTAGAAAAATCAAAGTTGTTTCGAGTCCGCCGTCTGTTATAAATAATTCGTCCGAATCTGTTGGAAAAGTAGTTATCATATTCATCACACATCACCATTAAATCATTAAAAATCAACAAAATAACTTTTCAAATATACAAAAAAACCTCTTTACTAATTGGTAAAGAGGCTGTTATATAATTAGTTAGAATAAATTTTGATTTAAAGTTTTAGAATTTCATTAAGTTCGAGAATTACTTTTCCTGTCGAAAATTCTTTTGGTGCTTTTAATAACTTGGCAGCTAAAAATGCAGTTGAAATTGGTTTTAAATTATGAAAAAGACCAATTGCATTTAGCGCTTTAATGAGTTTTATAGAAATCTTTTCTGCCCAACGATCAGAACCTTCACGAATAAGCGGTCCAGGTCTAAAAATGATATATTGCGGAAAATGAAGACTTTGGATATTCTCTTCCAATTTTCCTTTCATCATAGAATAAAAAACACTGCTTTTGGATGAAGCTCCATAAGAAGAAACCAAAACTAAAGAATTAACATGATTTTCTCTCGCAGCGGCTGCAAATTGAGCGGGAATATCAAAATCGATTTTCCATTGATTATCTTTTGAACCCGCATCTTTTAAAGTTGTTCCCAAACAAGAAAAAAGAACGTCTCCAGTAATCAAATTCTTAAAAGAATCTATTTCTGAAAAATTCACAATGTGTTCCGTCAATTTTGGATGCGATTTTCCTGTAGAACGTCTCACAAAAATGGAAACTTCTGCATAATCATTACTTTGTAAAAGCAAATTGACCAATTCTTTTCCTGTGGCGCCAGTTGCTCCAATAATCAATGCTTTCATAATTTGTGGTTTTGAAAGTAAATATAATAATCTTTTTAATTGAAAAGCCTCTTTACTACTTTCATAAAACTAAAAATATAAGGCTATAAATATTTCTCAATTAAAGCTTTAATTTCAGGCGTAGAAGGTCTTGGCGCATCTTTATGAATGATTTTTCCATCTTTACCAATTAAAACATAACGCGGAATTGTAGTCACATTGATTTGCTTTAATAATTCGTCTTTTTCAGATTTAGCGATTAAAACACTATTCTCTTTGTTCAAAATATCTTTATAAACTGCCATTGCTTTTTTCCAAGAATTTGCACTTTTATCAATAGAAATAAATACAAAAGCGACATCAGTGTATTTATCCATTAGCTTTTTTTCGTCTGGAAATTCTTCTCGGCACGGCATACACCACGAAGCCCAAAAGTCTATCAAAACTAATTTCCCTTCATGCTTTTTGATTATCTCTTTTAAAACTAAAGGAGTTGCTGCCGGTTTTAATTCGTTTTCAACATTAGCTACAAAAACTTCATTTTTACAATACTTTCTAAATATTTCTAATGCTTTTGGATCAAAAGGAACTTTCTGATCTCGAATACTTATCGGATAATAAATAGTTGAATACAATAAATAATCTACAATATTTTGGTTGTTGAAATTTTTAGAAATAAACTCCATTTCGCCAGAAAGGCTTTTTTTCAAACCTAAAACTTTCATACGTTTTTGAACATAATTCTGAAGAAGTTCTCGGTATTTATCTACGTCTAGTAATGTATCTGCTTGATCAAAACTTTCTTCTATAGCCGTAAACGTTTTTGGATTTATAGTTTTTTCTTCTAGCTCATTATACAAGGTTAGACTCCAAAAAGTAGCAGAAAAATAGTCATAGAATTCTTTTGAAAGCTTATGCTCTTTATAATACGTTTCTAATAGTTCTTTCTGTTTTATATAATCTTTATCAAAATAAGGATTCATCTTCTGAGATGCCATAACAACCTTTAATTGATTATAATTTGGAAGATTTTTAATTGATCCATATTTTTCAAAAGAGACATTTAAAAATTCTGATTCAGATTTACGAATCGGGTTTGAAGCGCAAGAATAATGTATCAGCCCTTTTTCATCAACATCAAACTCTAAAGTTTCGTTTGGTGCTGCGAAAATTGAAGTATTTCTGAAAATATCATTGCAAAATATGGAACAATCATTATCGACTATTAATTCTCTATTCTTTGTGTTCAGAACCGCTCGATCATAAATATTTTCTCTTGATTCGGAAGTTAGATTTATTACACCTTCATTATTTCCAACATATTTAATGGTAATCTGCTGTGCAAATGAAGCAATAGAAAAAAATGAAAATACAAGAATAGTATAGAATTTAGTCATACAAAGTTTGGTTGGTTTTGTTAGTAAGTATTGTTTTTAAAACGCTCATTACAAACATTTTAAAATTGAATTCAAATATAGATTAGTTTGTTTTAATTTAGAAGAATATTCTGAACTATTTTTCAAGTTAAAAACAAATACAAATTAGTAGATAATTTTGTTTTCTCAATCCTAAATCGTAATATTGCAATATTAAATTTAAAAAAAATGGGAGCAACTAAAACGGAACATTTTACAGATGCACAAAATCAGATTGCAACAATAGCAAAAGCTTTGGGGCACCCTGCCAGAATTGCCATTTTAGAATATTTATTAAAAGTAAATGACTGCATTTGTGGCGATATTGTAAATGAACTTCCTCTCGCCCAACCTACAGTTTCGCAGCATTTAAAAGAACTGAAAAATGCAGGAATCATTAAAGGAAATATTTCCGGAAATTCAATTTGCTATTGTATTGATGAAAAAGCCATTGAAATTTTAAATCATTATTTCTTAAACATTACTCAAACTCTTTCAAAATCAAAATGTTGTTAAAACATTTTTTTTGACTTTTTATATCGCAATATTGCAATAAACAAATTTATAATAAAATGAAGCTATCAGAAGTAAAACAAATTTTACCAACATTAGAAAATGTTGAATTTGAATTAGAAAACGGAACTTTTGTACCCGAAAATTTCCACGTAACAGAAGTCGGAATCATAAAAAAGAACTTTATAGATTGTGGCGGTGTTATTAGAAATGAAGAAGTTGTAAACTTTCAACTTTGGAATGCTAACGATTTTGAACATCGCTTAAAACCAAATAAACTGTTGCATATTATTACACTTTCTGAAGAAAAGCTCAATATTAAAGATCTTGAGATTGAGGTAGAATATCAAGATGAAACTATTGGAAAATATGACTTAACTTTTAATGGTAAAAACTTCATACTAAAGAATAAGACAACAGCTTGTTTGGCAAAAGATGCTTGCGGAATTCCTGAAGAAAAACAAAAAATAATATTAAGAAAATCAACAGATAACGCTTCTTCTTGCTCACCAAATTCTGGATGCTGTTAAGAAATGAAAACTAAAATCATTCAATACAAAAAACCAATTATCATAACCACATCAGTAATTGTGTTACAGCTTATTTTTGGTTTTGAACCTAAATTCTGTATCATAAACCTGATTTGGCTACTCGTTTAATTATGGAAAAGAAAATACTAATATTATGCACCGGGAATAGCTGTAGAAGTCAAATAGCAGAAGGTTATATGAGATATTTTGCAGATAATAAAGCCGTAATATATAGCGCTGGCGTAGAAACTCACGGCGTAAATCCGAAAGCAATTGCTGTAATGAAAGAAGATGGAATTGACATTTCGAATCATACCTCAAATAATATTGAAGAATACAGCAATATAGATTTTGACTTTGTTCTTACAGTTTGCGACAATGCAAAAGAAAGATGCCCATTCTTTCCTTCAAAAGCACAAAAATTTCATTACAATTTTCCAGATCCAGCAAAAGCTACAGGAACAGATTTTGAAATTGAAACGCAATTTAGAATTGTAAGAGATCTGATAAAAGAATATTGCAAAAATTTTGTTGAGGATAATCTAAACTAAAAAGGAACAATTATAATGGATTGTGTCATTTTTTTAAAGCTTCGGAGAAGCTAAATATCTATAGCAAATAACAAAATATCCATAATCTAAAGCTCCAGAGGAGCGACATATTTTTACAACTTATAATATATGTCGCCCCTCTGGAGCTTTTTGCCAATAAAATATTCAATTAATCATGATTAACCATCTGACGAAAAATCATTAATTCGCCACTATTATTTCTTTTCCAAACATTAATACTTTTGCCTTTTACATTAGCGCTTTTATCGCCATTACTCCAATCTACACTATAAAAACCAAATTCTATAATTGCTTTATTGGTAACAATTACTCCAGACGTTTGAATAGAAATTTTGTCAATGCTCAAAGTTCCTGGTTTTTCGTGTTCTGTAAAATATGCCGTAATCTCTTTTTCTCCCGAAAGAATTGGCGAATAATAGGTTAGATACATTGCATCGGGCATAAACATTTTGGCATGCTCAGCTCCTTGCCTATTTTTTACCAAATTTTTAATTGAACTGTTTCTTTCTATAACTTCAGAAATTAATTTGTCTGATGATGTATATGCTTTTGTTTGTGGAACCATTTTATCATCAACATCAGGAATAAATCGGTCGTCAAAATAACTATTGGCTCCCCAGATTTCAGCCGCAATTGTTGTAATTTTATTTTTATCTTCTTTCTTCCATAAAACCATATATTTTCCTGAGTATGTATAAGATTTTAGGTCTTTTATATGCAGGTTTTCATCAAAATTTCCAATTTCTAAAACATAGTTATCGAAATCTTGTAATTCTACAATCTTTTTTTGATAAGACGTTACTTTTGCTTGATTTAACCATTGCTCATAAAAGTCAGCAATGAGATTTTTTCCTACCCTTTCTCTGTTATGTTCAGGCATCAATACAGATTGGTCATTATATCTTTTTAGTATAAAGTCTTTATTGTTTTCAACAAAAGCAGTTGCAAAAGCAGAATTGTAGTCTTCAATCTGTTTCTGGATATCCAAATCAATTTTATTTTCTTGAGCAAAAATACTAACCGTAAAAAAAAGAAAAGCTAAACTAAATTTTCTCATAGCGTATTTATTAAATCCAAAAACAAATATACAATTTTGATTTTCAACAATTTAAAAACTAAACAAAAGTTCAAAACCATTTACTTTTGACATTATTTTTTCAGTTTCTTCGATTAAATTTCGATATTCAAAATAGATTCTTAAATCAACAAATCATATTCGCTTAATTTCAATAATTCATAAAAGTAAGTCAGATTCAGAAGAAAACATTCAATTTTAATAGAAACAGAAGTTAATTTTTACACAATAAATCTTTAACAAGGCAATAATTCGTTTTATAAAATGTTTATATATAAAAGATTATGATGCATCTAATCTTTTCAAAATCAATACCCCTAAAGATTAATAGTATAAAACATGAAAAAAATATTTTTGATAATCGCCATTGCTACATTTTCATTGAAGGGATTTTCACAAGAACTGAATAGTAAATTTAAAAGCATTCCGGCAAAAGACGCTAATAAAAAAGAAGTTGTTCCGCCGAAAGAAGAAGCTCCAAAAGAAAATCCGCCAGCACCGATAGAAAAACCTGCACCACTACAGGTTAATCCAGATGAGTTGTTTAAAAACACTAATCTTTACAAACAAGAATCAAACGTTGAGGGAATTTTCTATAGAAGAAACCAGTTTTTAGGAAACTTCAATACCACAGCCGTTTATTCTACGATTATGTATCGTGATGCCGCTTTTGTAGACGGCGACAAAGTAAAAGTATATTTTAACGATCAGGTAATTGAACCAGAAGTTTCTTTAACTTCCGATTTTAAAAGCGTGAAGCTAAATCTGGTAAAAGGAATCAATAAAATTGATATTGAAGCTTTAAATGAAGGTTTTGCTTCTCCAAATACAGCCGAATTTAAAGTTTACGACGATAAAGGTCAAGTTATTTCGTCAAGCGAATGGAATGTTGGTACGGGCTATAAAGCTGTAATTGTATTGGTTAAAGAATAATTATGGTATAGAGAAATCGTTTGAAATCATAAAAAACACTTAAAACTGCTGGTTTCAGCAGTTTTTTTCTTGTATATATGTAGTTAACTACGTAGTTTTGTACCTATATTTAATTTCCGAACAAAAATGAACATTCAGCCCATACAAAACAAATACGAAAATGAAATCGTAGACTTGATATTAAACATTCAGCAAAAAGAATTTAATGTTCCTGTTACTTTAGAAGACCAACCGGATTTACTGGATATTGAAAACTTTTATTTTAAACCTGGCGGCACTTTTCTCGGCGCGTTTATAGACGGAAAACTAGTTGGAACAATCGCTTTGGTAAAATTTAATGAAGAAGCCGGCGCCATCAGAAAAATGTTCGTTAAGAAAGAATACAGAGGAAAAGAATTTCAAATTGCACAAAAGCTATTGGAGCAATTAGTTGCGTACAGCAAAGAAAACGGAATTAAAAACTTATATTTAGGAACGGTTTCTATTTTACAGGCTGCTTTGCGCTTTTACGAAAAGAATAATTTCATTACAATTGAAAAAGAAGCGCTTCCAACCGATTTTCCTTTAATGAAACCAGATAATGTATTTTGTCATTTACAATTAAGCTAAAAGAAATGAATATAATTGACGAAATTGGCATTTTAGCCATCTCAACTCGACTGCAACGTCTTAGCGAACAATTACGCAAAGACGGAGCCTTGATTTATAAATCTTTTGATATTGATTTTGAAGCGAAATGGTTTCCTGTAATTTATACTTTACACATAAAAGAAATGCTAAGTGTTGTAGAAATTGCAAATGAAATCGGCTATAGCCATCCTTCAACCATCAGTTTGTTGAAGGAATTAGAAAAGCTAAAAATTATCAGTTCTAAAAAAGACAAACAAGACGAACGAAAAAGGCTTATTATTCTAACTCCAAAAGGAAAAGAACTAGTCGAAAAAATGCAGCCTGTTTGGCACGTTATGAAAAAAGCGTTAAATGATATTACTGATAACCAGAATAACCTTTTGAAAGCGATTGAAGAAGCCGAACAAAAATTGGCTGTTCAAGGTTTTTTACAAAGAATTTCAGAAATTAAAAGCTAGATTATTCTTTTCCTGTAATCTTTTTTCTGTGATTGTAACCCCATTTTGCCAAAGAATCAATCACTTCTTTTAAAGTATGTCCGTATTCTGTTAATTGATATTCGACAGTTATAGGCTGTGTATTAAGAACAGTTCGTGTTACTAGCTGATTTTCTTCTAAATTCTTCAATTCTCTACTCAGCATTTTTCCAGAAATACCTTCCACTTCACGAAGCAAATCAGTAAATCGTAAAGTATTAAAACATAAAGATGCGATGATGCTAATTTTCCATCTTCCGTTTAAAATATACATGGCGTCATGAACTGCCATAATATGCTGCGTACATTTTTTAGGATCGTGTTTAGGCTCTTTTATCATATTCTATTAGTGAGTTACCTCGATGTTACAGTTACTTTTAGTAATCAGCTGACAAAAATATACTTAAAGTGTTTACATTTGAGAACAATTTTAAACGATTAAATAAAAATGGCCTTAATAGATGCACTAAAGTGGCGTTACGCTACAAAAAAAATGAACGGACAAGCTGTTCCGCAAGAAAAAGTAGATTATATCCTTGAAGCTGCAAAATTAGCTCCCTCTTCATCTGGATTGCAACCGTACAAGGTTTTTGTTATTACAAACCAAGATTTAAAAGAAAAAATCAGAGCTGTAAGTTTTGATCAAAGCCAAGTTACAGATGCTTCTCACGTATTGGTTTGGGCTGCTTGGGACGGATACAGCATTGACAAAATCACTACTGTATTTGATAAGACTACAAGCGAGAGAGGAATTCCTTCTAGCGCAATGGACGAATACAAAGCAAGACTTTGGGGAATGTACGAGCCTCTTGGACAAGAATGGCACGCCAACCATGCGGCAAAACAAGCTTACATTTCATTTGGTTTAGCAATTGCAGCAGCCGCAGAACAACAAGTTGACACAACGCCAATGGAAGGTTTTATTCCTGCAGAAGTTGACAAATTGTTAGGTTTAAGCGAACTAGGACTTAAAAGCGTTTTAATTTTGCCACTTGGTTATCGAGATGAAGCAAACGACTGGTTGGTAAACTTGAAAAAAGTAAGAACATCACAAGAAGAATTTATCACAGAAATTAAGTAAAAAAAAAAATTTTTTTTCTTTGTTAAAAAGCTTTTGAAATCGCAAATAATGTGATTTCAAAAGCTTTTTTGTTTTGAATATTTCATTTTTAGACTGCATTAAGTCTCAATTTCACAAAATCACAAAAAGTGCTTTAAATGTAAGATTGAATTTTTAACATTTTCAACAAAAATAGGTACATAAAGCGGATAATTATATAATATGTTATAACTAATTTTGTCCAATCCAAAACAATTCAATCTTAATTACAACACCTTAAAATCCTACATTATGTCAGATTTTTTAACTCAATTTGGTGAAGACCTAAAGAAAAACGTCCCAGGTTTTATCGCTGTTTCTGTAGCTGAAATCGCTAGTGGAATGTCATATTACTCACAATCAGTTGTTGCAGATTTTGATCCTGAATTAGCTTCGGCTTATAATCTTGAAGTGGTTAAAGCAAAAATGAATGCTATTAAGGCTCTAAATCTACATGGACAGGTTGTAGACAACATTATGATTACACTAAGTTCTCAAATACACATCATCGATGTATCTGACAACCAGCAGTATTTTATTTATTTAGCTGTAGATTCGACTAGAGCTAATTTAGGTATGACAAAATCGATTCTAAACAAATACAAAAAAGAAATCGCAACAAAATTGTAATACCCATTTTTTTGTCCCGTAAAGAGAAATGTTCTAATAAGAATGTTTCTCTTTATTTTTTTTGAAAAGTTTCAAACTTCTTTAAAATTTATATATTTAGAAAATGAAAAAAGACTGTTTAAATGGAACTACGTGCCTATTTCGAAAAATATCCTGATGAAGCCACTTGTATAGAAGAACTTAAAAACAAGCGCTTAGAAAATGGCATCATTTGCAGAAAATGTGGTCACGACCAGCATTCTTTTAGACAAAATGATTTAAAGTTTCAATGCAGAAAATGTGGCAGCCGAATCAGCCTGCGATCTGGAACCGTAATGGAAAACTCCAATTTACCAATACGTCATTGGATGATTTGCATTGAATTGATGACATTAACTCACAGAAAAATGTCAATTCTTAAAATTCAATACCTTTTAGGACACAAACGTTACGAACCCATTTGGCTCATGGTTCAGAAAATACGTTTGGTTATGAAAATTAGGGACGAAAAATACCGATTAAGAGCCTACTCTGAGTTTGATCCCGAATTTCTTCAGAAAATAGACAGACTGGCTTTACAGAAAAAAACAAAAAGCGCCTCGGATTGAGGCGCTTTTTGTATAACAAACTAAATATAATTAAAATCAATTATCAATTATCAATTATCAATTATCAATTATCAATTATCAATTATCAATTAAATAATTATTTCTTCTTGTTCTTTTTTGCTTTAGATCTTTTCGCTTTCTTTTTAGCAATTTTCTTAGCTTTCGCTTTATCCTTTGCTTTTTTCGCTTTTGCTTTCTTCTTAGCTTTTGCTTTTAATTTTGCTTTTTTAGCTTTTTCTTTCTTAGCGTCTTTCTCTTTTTTCTTCGCTACAGCTTTTTTCTTTTTCAATTTTTCTTTTTTCTCAGCTACAGCTTTTTTCTCTTTTTCTTTCATCTTTTTCTTTTTCTTATCGTTTTTAGATTCGCCTTTATTTTCTTCTTCCGAGTTTTCTTCTTCTGATGAAACTGTTTCTTCAGAAACTTCTTCTCCTGTTTTCTCCTCCTTAACTTCTTCTACAACAGCAGCTTCTTTTTCTACTGTTTTTCTTGGAGCTCTTTTAGGTTTTGGTTTAGATTCTGGAGTTTCAGCTACAGCTGATTCAGTTTCCGTTTGAGCCGTCTTTTGCTCATTTTCATCAGTAGAGATAACCGGAGTGGTATTTACCGCCTGATCGATTTCATTAGTAAGCACTTCTTCTGCCATTATTTTGTTAATTTTAAGAAATTGATTAAATTATTTTTGGTATTTACTAATTTTCAATGTTATTAAATCATTAAATTAACATCAAAAAATAATAAACAAAGATAAATTGAAAAACCTATTCGCCAATGTTAAGTTTTTCATCGAAAGAAAAAACCAATCATAAAACACTAACAAACAACACTTTACCCAATGTTAAGTTTTTAC
Source organism: Flavobacterium notoginsengisoli (assembly GCF_014207905.1). Classification (GTDB taxonomy): domain Bacteria; phylum Bacteroidota; class Bacteroidia; order Flavobacteriales; family Flavobacteriaceae; genus Flavobacterium; species Flavobacterium notoginsengisoli_A. The sequence goes on from NZ_JACHLB010000004.1 coordinate 249,884, forward strand.
TTCGTAAATTTTCAGAAATAGAGACTGCTTTTCAAGCCATTAGAAAGCACACGAATTTCATTTAAACAAACTTTAAATCTTAATATTTCGCCTTAAATTCGTTGAAAAACGGTTCAATTTCTTCTTTAATAAAATGATCGAAAACTTAGAATACAAATCCATTCACCCCAATCAAAGTCTTTCTGATTTTGTCGATAGTTTTTGGTGCATGAAAAATAAATCAGACCAGAAATTAGAAACAATTGGATTGCCAGACGGAAGAATTGATTTATCATTAATTCAAACCAATGAAAAACCTTTTGAAATTAGACTTTTAGGATTAGGAACTAAACAATACGAAAAAGGATTAATTCCTGCCAACAGCTTAACTTTTGTAATTAGTTTTAAGCTTCCAGCCGCAGAATATATTTTTCATGAAAGTCTATCTGATCTTTTAAACTCAGAAAAAATATTAAAAAACGACTTTTGGAATTTCAATAAATCCGATTTAGAAAATTTTGATTTGTTTTGTGAAAAAGCTTCACTCCAAATTCAATCTTTATTGAAAAAAGAAATCGATAATAGAAAACAAAAACTATTCAGACTTATTTACCAAACAAAAGGATCGCTTACCGTAAAAGCATTCGCAGAACAATCAAATTGGAGCAGCCGACAAATAAATCGCTATTTTCAGCAGTATTTTGGACTTTCATTAAAGGAATATTGTTCTATTCTTCGTTTTCGCGCTTCATTAGAACATATTGCAAAAGGAAAATTATTTCCTGAAGAAAATTTTTCAGACCAAACACATTTCATTAAAGAAATAAAGAAAATTTCGGGTTCGCTTCCGAAAGAATTATTTCAAAACAAAAATGACCGATTTATACTATTATCGGCGCTTTCGTCACAATAATTTTGTCGCATAGATTTTAAAAACAAAACTATGCTACTAGAAAATAAACAAGTTGCCATAATTGGCGGCGGAATGGGCGGTTTACTTTTAGCCCGACTTTTACAAATGCAAAATGTAAATGTAAAAGTATATGAAAGAGATAATGATGATAAAGTTCGCGTTCAAGGTTCTCCTTTGGATTTACACGAAGATTCAGGTCTAAAAGCTATGGAAAAAGCTGACTTATTAAAAGAATTTTACGCCAATGTTCGCCCAAACGCAAGTAAAGCACGAATTGTCAACAAAGATTTCGAATTGAAATTTGATGAACATTCTATTAAAAAGAGTCACTCCGAGTTAAATTCAAAACCAAACACAAATTCTCTTCAAGATATTTCGAAACCTCGCCCAGAAATTGACCGTTCAATACTTCGAAGCATTTTAATTCAATCACTTTTGCCAGAAACCATTGTTTGGAACAGCCATTTTACTGTTATGGAAAAAGAAAACAAAGGCTGGCGATTGCATTTTAAAAACGAAACCAGTTTTTACGCCAATTTAGTAATTGCTGCAGATGGGGCAAATTCTAAAGTCCGCTCCTATTTAAACGCCGAAAAACCGATTTATTCTGGAATTACGATGCTGGAAGGAACCATTTATAATGCAAAAGAAAACACTCCCAATCTTTTTGAATTCTCAAAAGGCGGAAAAGTTTTGGCTTTTGGAAACGAACAAACTATTATGTACGGCACAAAAGGAGACGATTCGCTAATGTTTCTTTTGAGTTCTAAAATTCCCGAAAATTGGATTTCTGAAAGTAATTTGGATTTCAAGAATAATCAAGAAGTTTTTGAATGGTTTAAAGAATTTTACCCTGAATGGAGTTCAAAATGGCACGAACTTTTATTGAGCAACGAATTGTATTTTATTCCGAGACCGCAATATTATTTTCCACTGGATCAAACTTGGAAAACACAAGAAAATCTCACTATGATTGGAGACGCAGCACACCGAATGCCACCATTTGCAGGTAAAGGCGCTAATCTAGCCATGTTAGATGCTTTAGAACTTGCTGAATGTTTAACTGGAAATCAATTTGAAACTTCAGAAAACGCAATCACTTACTTTGAAAGACAAATGTTAGAAAGAGCCTCGAGAGCAACAGAAGACACATTAAAAAATGGGGAACAATTGCATTCTAAAAATGCTTTAGAAAAACTAGTCGATATCTTTAACGCAACAAAAATGCAATAACTAACCTTTTCTATTTTTCAGCCATTTATCTATAGGTTCGATAGCCGTATTTATTGCAATAACTAAGAATGTACAAATTAAAGCTTCAACGAAATATCCAGACGCAGCGATACTTCCAATCGCTGCACTGCACCAAATTGTAGCAGCAGAATTTAATCCGTGGACATTGTCTCCTTCTCTAAAAATAACGCCAGCGCCTAAAAAGCCGACTCCCATAACAACTTGTGCTGTGATACGCGTAACATCTATATTTGGTTCTGTTTCTCCTACTTTTATGGAAAGCAAAACAAAAGCAGCTGCACCAATTGCAACAAGTGTGTTGGTTTTTAGTCCAGTTTCTTTGTGATGCCATTGTCTTTCAAAACCAATTATTAATCCCGCAATAGCAGCAACTACAAGACGCGTTAAAAATTCTATTGTACTCAAGTTCTTATGTTTTTAGAATTATTGAAGTTTAACACACAACCATTCTCCTTTTACAATCAATTTATCATCAGAAAAAGCTTCGCCAGACTGTTTGATTATTTTTTCGCTTACACGGATATTTTTCACTACAAATTTTATCAGTTTTCCAAATTCTACACCAGCAAAAAATTCAATATTATCAAGACTTACCAAACCAAAAACACCATCTGCAAGTCCCAACAATTTTACGCCCGCGCCACCACATTGTGCCATTGCTTCAATTAAAATTGTTCCAGGAACAAAATTAAAATCAGGAAAACTTCCTTGAAGCCAAGCATCTTTTTGTGTAAACGTTTTTAAACCAATAATTGTTTCGGTTGTATAAGATATAATTTCGTCTACAAATAAAAACGGAGCTCTGTGCGGAATTAAATCTTCTATCTTCTGACTCATTGCATATAATTTGCAACAATTTACGAATCTGATTTCACATAGACAATATTTTAAATTATGTCTGTGTTAATTTGCTTTTTCAAAAACCGCAAAAAAAAAGAGATGTCCAAACATCTCTTTTCCCGTTATTAACTCTAAAATCATTTTACTCCTGCAATAAGTAGAAACTTTTAGCATTTGCTTTGATTTTATTGCCTTCAAAATCAATATCAATAATTGCTGCTTTTCTTGGCGAAACCCCATTATTGCTGTAATGCGTATGTAGCACATATTTCATTTTTCCATTTTTATCATAAAAGACATCACCATGACCTACACCATTTATACCAATGTCTTTACGGCTTATTATCGGACTATCTGCTGCTTTTTCCCAAGGCCCAAGCGGACTTTTAGCTGTTGCATAACCCACTGCGTAATCTGGATTTCTAAAATCGTTTGCAGAATAAATCATGTAATACAAGCCATTATGTTTTAAAACCGTTGGCCCTTCTGTAACTGGCCAGCTCACATTTTGAGTATTTTCCCAAGGCAAAACTCCCGAAATACATTCCGTTAAAGTTTCCGGTTTAATACTTTGCAAATCATCATTTATTTCAGCGACAAAGATTCTATTTCCATTTGTCAAACGAACATGATAAAGATATTTTTTACCATCTTCATCAATAAAAATAAAAGGATCAATCTGATTTCCAGTTTTTATAATTGGCTCTTTAGATTCACTTTTAAATGGCCCAATCGGACTATCGCTAACAGCAACAGCAATATTTTCATTAGCTGTGTAAATCATATAAAATTTATTGTTGTACGAAAGAACCTGAGGCGCCCAAAAACCTTTATCTCCAAAAGTATCTCCTTTTTTTAGAGCCAAGCCATTTTGAGCACCAGAAGGACCTTTCCATGCTTTTAAATCAGAAGAAGTATACACTTGAAAACCTTCTCCATTTGGAATATCGCCTGTTGTAGTTCCGTACAGATAATACAATCCGTTGTTATAAAAAATCGTCGGATCGGCTAATAAAATAGCTTTAGATTTGGATTCTTTCGGTTTGTCTGTATTTTTCTCTTGCGAACACGCTACAAAAACGCACAACAAGGCCGCGATACTTACTATTTTTTTCATTTTAAAATGGGTTTTGAAATTTTTACTACAGAAGGCGAACCAAAATTTATTGTTGGCCATCCGTTTTTATACGTTATTTTGTCGATTAAGACAATTCTTCCACTCTTTGGACTATCTGCATCAATTGCGTGATAAACAATCCATTCTTGGCCTTTATCATCGGTTACAACAGAATTATGCCCCGGTGCAATCCATTTTTTATTTTTACTTAAAATGACACTATTTTCTTTTCTTTCTGCTTCCGCTAAAGTCTCAAAAGGACCATCGGCAGTTTTAGATCTTGCAATCATTACCGCATAATGTGCTTTGTCTCCGCAACAATTATCTCCAGAATAATACAGATAATAAAAACCATCGTGATACGTAACCCAACTTCCTTCAACCAAATTTTGATAATTTGCTGGATCATTATTTCTTATGGGATTAACCAAAATTTTAGGCAAACTTCCAACTTTAAAGCTCAAACGATCTTCTGAAAGTTCTTGCACTTTTAAGCCTTCAAAACCAGAACCCCAATACAATAATTTCTTACCAGTTTTCGGGTCATCAAAAGCCATGGGATCAATATTGATAAAACTATTTCCGCAAAGCAAAGGTTCGCCTTTATCTACAAAAGGTCCTGAAGGAGATTTAGAAACTGCAACACCCAAACATTTTCCTTCTTTTGAATCTGATTCTCCAGAATAGTACAAAAAATAGGTTTTCAGTTTTGCATCATATAAAACGTGCGGAGCCCAAAAATCTTTGTCGGCCCAATTTGGTTTTTCAGGAAGTGCATCTCCAACAAAAATCCAATTCACAAGATCCTTAGATTTTAGTGTTTGAATATGAATTGTCTTTCCATCAACATTTGTATTTGTACCGTAAGCATAAAAAAATCCATCAGCAGCTTTTATCACCGTTGGATCTGCAAAATCACTTTTGTAAACTGGATTCTGAAAAGTGGTTTCATTTATTTTTTGAGCTTCAATTTTATATGAATTTAGAGCTAAAACAAGAAAAAAAAGTTTTAAATAGTTTTTCATTTTCATATTAATCTTTTAATTTAACTAATAAATTATTTTTAACTAAAAATCAACAACTTAAAAACTTAGTATAGAAAAAACTTATAGAAGAAAAACACCAAAAAAAGGTAGAAATTCAGTGTTTTTCTTCTTCTAAGTTTTGAATAATAATTTTCCTTTTTTGTTTTTAATTTTAAATCCGATTATCTTAAAAATTCAATTATTTATTAACTGAAAAAGTATACAAAGAAACCGTATGATACTTCTCTCCTTTCTTTAAAGTTATCGGAGCAAATTTTGGCTGATTTGGAGCGTCTGGAAAGTGCTGTGTTTCTAATGCAAATGCCGTTCTGAAATCGTCTTTCGCACCCGATTTAAAGGTGTTTTTACTCTGCATAAAATTACCACTATAAAACTGTAGTCCAGGCTCTTCTGTATAAATATCTAAAGTAATTCCTGAAGCATCTCCTTTTATTGTTGCTGCATGAATAAAACCATCTTTTTTTGTACCATTTAAAACATAATTATGATCATATCCTTTACCAAATTTCAATTGTTCATCTTTGGTTTCAATTCTTTCTCCAATAGTATGTTTTGAAGTAAAATCGAAAGGTGTATTTTTCACCGCTTTTAATTCTCCACTTGGAATTAAACCTTCGTCAACCGGAGTAAATTGGTTGGCATAAATCTGTAGTTCGTGGTTTAAAATTGTGCCGCTTCCTTCTCCATTCAGATTAAAAAAGGCATGATTTGTCAAGTTTACTACAGTAGTTTTATCTGTTGTTGCTTCATACTCCATTTTTATAGCATTATCATCTGTAAGCGTATAGGTTACTTTTACATCTAATTTTCCTGGAAAACCTTGTTCACCATCTGGCGATACATAAGTTAAAACCAACGTTTTTGCGTCTGTTTTTTCGGCATTCCAAACCACATCTTGAAAACCTTTTACACCTCCATGCAAAGCATTTTTGCCATTATTTAATGGCACTTGATATTGTTTTCCTTCTAAAGTAAATTGTCCTTTACCGATTCTGTTTCCAACTCTACCGATTGTAGCTCCGAAATAAGGTTCTGTAGAATTTTTAAAACCTTTTGCACTGTTCATTCCAACTACAACATCGGTTTGTTTTCCGTTTTTATCAGCAACCCAAAGTCCTACTAATCTTCCTCCATAATTTGTAAAAGCTGCTTTTATTCCTTTGTTTTCAATCCAATACAAAGCGACTTTTTTGCCGTCAATAATGGTATCAAAATTCTTAGTTTCTAAAACTGTATTTACAGAATCTGTTTTGATTTCTGTGTTTTCTTTTGAAACAGCGTCTTCCTTTTTAGCATCTTTACAATTGAATTGCAGAAGCGCCAATAAAACAACTGCTGCGATCTGAATATTTTTCATTTAATAGCTTTTAAAATGTTTATATTATTTTGATGGAATTGCAAGTTGTGTATCTTCACTTACTGGCTCTCCTAAAACTGGAAATCCGTTAGCATCCCAACTAATTTTCTGCATTCTTGGAGATCTTTTGTTTCCGCAGCCTTCGCCAGGATTAGAATTAGCGTGATACAAAATCCAATCTTCTTTTCCGTCTGGAGATTTAAAAAATGAATTATGTCCAGGAGCGTAAACTTTATTTTTTTCTGATTGTTTGAAAATTGGTTCAGGAGACTTTTTCCATGCTTTTGCATCTAATAAATTATCATCGCCATTAAACGATAATAAGCCTAAAGAATAGAAATCTGTCCAACAGCCACTTGCTGAAAACACAATGAAAATTTTGCCGTTTCTTTCTAAAAATTGAGGCCCTTCGTTTACATTTACCTGCGGCGGATTTACATCATCATGCAATGCGCCATGCGTTTCCCAATCGTTTGTTGGAGAGGAAAGCAAAACGCGATCACCTTCAATTTGAAGCGGGTTTTTCATTTTAGCAATGTAAATGTTTTGCTGACCGTTTTTATCGCCTTCCCAACCAGCCCAAATCATGTACAGCTGTTTTTTATGTTCGAATACATTTCCGTCGATTGCCCATTTATCTGTTTTGGCAGCAATTTTTCCTTTAAATTCAAAATTTCCTTTAAATGGATCTGATGATTTATTTTCTAAAACATACATTCTATGGTTGTTGTTATCGCCATTATCTGCAGCAAAATAACAGTACCATTTTCCGTTTATAATATGAAATTCTGGCGCCCAGATTTCTGCAGAATAATTCGTATTTTTAGGCGGAGTCCAAATGACTTTGCTCTCTGCATTTTTGATATCAGATAAGTCTTTTGCTTTCCATAAAACCAATTTATTTCCAAGTGTATTGGTGTAATAATAATAGCCTTTGTAATACGTGCTGTAGGGATCTGCACCTGATGGCAGAATAGGGTTTTTGAAGGTTTTCTGCTGTGCAAAACCTATTGTTGTGAGCAGCAGAAGGATTATGTATTTTTTCATTTTTTGTTTTTTTTCTTGTTGGGCGTTTTTTTTTTAACGCAAAGGCGCAAAGGTTTTTCGCAAAGATCGGAATGGTTTTTTCTCAACTTTATAAATATAAAGAAGGCGAAGTACGCAAAGCTTTTGTCATTCTTCATTCTTCGGAATAAAAAACTTTACCACGCTTTCCCGAGGTGAAAACCTCGGGGTATGTTGTTAGCTATGTGTGGAAACTAGTTTCTTCTACTTCCTTTTTTCAACATTTTCAATATTAAAAATTCTATGTTTCTATGTGTTTAAAAAGAATACCAGTTATTTATTCAAAGTATTAATAACCTCTGTATTGATTTTATTAACCGCTTTAAAATCCATTTTGTCTACTTTTCTGTCGTAAGTCATAAAACCATTTACCTCGCCTTCAACGTCAGTTGTTTGCGTGTAAACCGCTGCAGAGAAACCAGTTTTTACTAAGTTTTTAAGAATTTCAGCATACTTTACATATTCTGCGGTAACTTCTGCTTGATTTTTAAATTTCACATAACCCCAGTTGTCGTTTGCTCTCCATAAATGCCCTTCAAGAGGAAGTCCGATTCCGCCATATTCGCCTAAAACAGTAACTCTTCTCGCATCGTATAGATACAATTCTGGCGCTGGATATTTATGTAAATCTAAAATGTCGCCCGTTTGAAAGTGATTTCCTCCACTTGAAGAATTGATTAAACGGCTCGGATCGTGGTTTTTAGTCCATTCTGTAATTTCTACCGTTTTAAATTGTCCCCAAGCTTCATTAAAAGGAACCCAAACCACAATACTTGGATAAGAATACAAATGATCCATAATTTCTCTCCACTCTTTTTTGTAGATTTCTTGAGATTTTGGAGTACGCTGTAATTCAGTTCCTTCAAAATACTTTTTATCTTGCCAAATCGGCTGATCGTCACCGCTTGGCATATCTTGCCAAACTAGAATTCCAAGTTGATCGCAATGTGTGTACCAACGTTCTGGCTCTACTTTTACGTGTTTACGAATCATATTAAAACCTAATTCTTTTGTTTTAATAATATCGTATTTTAAAGCTTCGTCTGTTGGAGCTGTGTATAATCCTTCTGGCCACCAGCCTTGATCTAAAGGTCCGAATTGGAAATAATCTTTGTTGTTTAACTGCATTCTCATTACGCCATTTTCATCTCTTTTTGATGAAATTTTACGCATGGCAAAATAACTTTTCACTTCGTCAACTACTTTATTTTTGCTGATTAACCGAACTTTTGTCTGATATAAAAACGGACTTTCAGGCGACCATAATTTTGGTGCAGTCAAGACAATATCGTTGCTTTCTCCAACAACAGCTTTCTCGTTAGCAATTTCTTTTCCGTTTTCTAAAACTGAAACTTCAACTAAATCACCAGTCTCTGCTCCTTTTACATCAGCTTTAATGCTAATTGTATTTTGATCGATATTTGGAGTTGTTCTTAAATCTGTAATATTTTTAGCATTAACTGGCTCAATCCAAACCGTTTGCCAAATTCCAGTAACAGGAGTGTACCAAATTCCTTCTGGATTTTTAACTTGTTTTCCTCTTGGCTGCGTCCCGTCGTTTGATGGATCCCAAACTTTTACGACTAGTTTCTGATTGCTTCCTTTTTTAATAAATGGCGTAATATCAAACGAAAAAGGTGTATATCCTCCAGTGTGTGAACCTACTTTTACATCATTAATAAAAACTTCTGTTTTCCAGTCAACAGCTCCAAAATGAAGCAGAATGTTTTTTCCGTTCCAGCCCGATTCAATAGAAAAATTGGTTTCGTACCAAAGTTCATTTTTAGAGCCAACGTCTTTCATTACGCCAGACAAACTAGATTCTGCCGCAAAAGGAACTAAAATCTGTCCGTCATATTTTGAAGGCGCAGCTTTTCCAAATTCCTGAATTTTATAACTCCATAAACCATTTAGATTTTTCCACTGTCCACGCTCCATAATCGGGCGCGGATATTCTGGAAGCGGTTTTTTAGGATCTACCTGCTCTGCCCATTTTGTTTTAATCTTATCTCCTTGCGGTTTCCACTGCGCATTGACTGCCAACACTGAAAACAAGGCTAAAAAAAGGATGCTTTTTCTTTTCATACTCTATATTTATTAGGCATTTATTCTTTTAAATCAATGCCGTGATGTTTTTCTAAATCAAAATTGAATTACCAGGCTCATATCCACATAAGCCTGGTAACTACTTAAACTAAACTAACTTAACTAACCATATTTTTAAGGGTATTAAGATTTTTATTCAATGCTCCTCAACATCATTCTTAATACTTAATACTCCCTTCTTAATTCTTCTTTCCGAATTTCTTCACCAAACTGTCGTATTCTTTTTTAGAGATTGTAATCATGCAGCCGTGGCGTACTTTTTCTGGAAGACTGTATTTATCCCAATCCGAGAAAAAAGTGTAGCCTGAAGCTTGAAACCAAGGTCCGTTTAGGTTATCTGCAATTGATAATCCGTATGAAACTCCTGGATATTGTTCGTAATACATATACCATATTTTGTCATCTGGAGAAGGAATCAGCATTGGAGCTTCTCTGAAGTTTGGACTGATAGATTGCTGGGGCAAAGAATAAGGTCCTAAAAGGGATTTTGATTTGGCAATTCGGATGGTTTTTCCGGTTGTCCAATACAAAGTTGGGTACGTTTCATCCTTAATTACAGCGTAATAAGAATCGCCAACTTTACGAATAAAAACATCAATTGTTCCCATATCCCAATCGAATAAACGGTTTGGTGGGCCTTCGAAAGTTTTTAAATCTTTAGACAAAACATACAAAGTTCGCTGGCTTCTCCAATAACGTTCTCCGTCTCCTTTAATTCCTTCCAAATGTGGCGTATGCCAAGTCATTATAAACTTTTGAGAATCATTATCATAGTATAATTTTGGAGCGCCAATTCGCTGTAAAGCGTTAGAATAATCTGGCGTACTTTTTAAATCTGGTGTGTAATCCGAATGTTTTTTCCAAGTAATCAAATCATCAGAAACCCAAATATTGATTGCTTTTGCATCGTCTCCTGTATTTCCTGCAATGTAATATTTGCCATCTGGACCTTTACAGATATCCGGATGTCCTTTATATTCTTCAAAAACGCGTTTTCCGTTGTTTAGATTTTCCCAATGAAGTCCATCTAAACTCACTGAATAATACAATCTGCCGTAATCACTGTGCGTCATGTGCGCAAAAAGATAGGCTTCGTTTTTTGGTTTTTCGTTTCCTTTTACTTGTCCCGGCGGATCTGGTTGTTGCGCTTTCGCGGAAAATCCAATCAGAATTACTATTAGAAAAAAGAGCTGTTTTATTGTATTTTTTTTCATGTTGTTAAAATTTAAAATGCTTTTTTTGTCACAGATTAAAGGAACTAATGCTATTAAACTTTGTGACGAAAAAATGAAACACATAGAAACATAGATTTTTAATGTTTCTGTTTAAGATTACAAAAAAAGCTAGCTTTCACACATAGTCCCGAAGCTTCGGGATGTTTTGAAATTAGTGAAACGCCTTTTTAGACAAAGCGAAACTGTGTTTCTATGTGTTAAAAAATCTTTTTAAATTATCTAACTCTTCTTATTCGCCTCAGCAGTCATTTTCTTGATTAAATCTGTCTCGGCTTTGATATATGGCGTTCCGTCTGTGTGTAAAACATCGTGAAACCATAATTTTGGTTCTGCAGTGTAGGTTTTCGTCCAGCTATCCCAAGCATATTTGGTTTGTGTTTTTCCGTCTACAAATCCCCAGTTGATCATACCAACATTGTATTTTCTGGCAAGAGGTAAAAATCCTTCAAAAGTACTTCCGTTTGGTCTTGCCATATATTCTGTACAGATTAATGGTTTTCCGTAACGCTGTAATTGCTTTACAACTCTTTCAAAATCTTCTGGTTTATCATAATTGTGGAAAGAAACAATATCAGATTGTTCGATTTGCATTTTGTGCATTGGCTTCATTTTAGCCTCATCGCTCCAATCTCCAACCCAAACTCCAGAAGTCAATGGCTGTGAAGGATTGCTTTCTCTAGCCCACACAAAAACGTCTTTTAAAAGCGGTAAAATCAAATCTACTTTGTTTTTGATTTCTACTTTTTCGTAAGAAGGTCCAGTCATATTATCTGGTTCATTCCAAACATCCCAACCTAAAATACGGTTGTCGTCTTTAAATTTTGCTACTGTTTCTTTTACATATTTCTCTAAACGAGGATATTGTGTTTTATCTTGAAGCACTTTTTGTCCCGGACTCTGAACCCATCCAGAATTATGTGTATGTGGTTTTGGAGCACGTTGTTTTCCTAAAGCAGGAAACGGATCCCAACAAGAATCAAACAAAACAAAAAGCGTTTTAATATGATGTTTATCTGCAATTCCTAAGAAAGTATCCATGCGTTTGTAAAGTCCTTCTGGATCTTGCTGATGCAATAAATCGTGCAAATAGACACGCATTACATTCATACCAAGACCTTCTGCCCAACCCAATTCCTGATCAATTCTTTTCGGATCAAAAGTATCTTCCTGCCACATCTCTAACTGATTTATAGCTGTGCTAGGAGAATAATTTGCTCCAACTAACCATGGTTGTTTTGCATACCAATCATTAGCCTGTTCTTTGGTCCAGATTTCTCTTTTTTCAACTGAAGCTGTTTCAGTTTTATTTTCTTCAGGATTACTTTTTTTGTTGTTACAGCTAAGCAATACAAGTCCTGCTAACATTAATGTCAGACACAATTTTACTTTCTTCATTTCTATTTTGTTTTTTTGAACAATCGTTCTTTATGATAAGGGAATCAGACTAGTACGTCTGATTCCCACAAAAAAAATCAGTTTAGTATCCAGAGTTTTGCTCTAAATTTGGATTATTATCTACATCACTTTGTGGAATAGGCATTCTATGATTTTTACCCACTTTAAAGTTTTTAAAATCTGGATCACGAAGCGCAATTTTATCAACAGCAGCTTGAGAATCTAAATCTCCCCAACGTTTTAAATCTTCCCAGCGAACACTTTCACCGCACAATTCTAAAACTCTTTCCATTTTTAAACGCTCTAAGAATAAATCGTGATTGTTTCCAATTTCAGGATGCGCAACCGCCAATGTGTTCATGTTTACACGAGCTCTTACCATATCTACATATTGATAAGCTTGAGAAGTGCTTCCTAACTCGTTTAAAACTTCAGCATAACGTAATAAAATATCTCCGTAACGAACTAATCTGTAGTTTACCTGGCTGTAGTAATCTTCATTATCTCTGTAATAATCACGGCTTCCTTTTCTAAACCAAGCCTCATCATTATTCCACTCCCAATTTCTGTTGTATGTTTTATCACCGAAATCAGCTAATAATTGCGGATAGTATAAAGTCCATCTTAAACGAATATCAAGATTTCCGTCTTTATTTTTTTCTTGTTTGAATGCATTTACTAACCAAAAACGAGCTTGACCATCTGACCATCCAATTCCTCTTGGAGCAAAAAATTGACAACGGTTACTAGAAACTGCCGCATTTTGATCTTCTCCAGTTCCTCCTTTTCTTTGATCACCAAATTGGATTTCAAAAACAGATTCGCTGTTGTTTTCATTTACGTCTGTAAAATTATCTCTGTAATTTGAAACTAAGCTATACCTTGCTCCAGGTCCTGTAATCAAATATTCTAATGCCGTTTTTGCTTCTGCCCATTTGTGCTGCTGCATGTATGTTTTGGCAAGAAAAGCTTTTACAGCGCCTTTATCTGGTCTTCCCGATTGATCTATTTCATTTGTAGCACTTTTTGCCCAGCTGCTTGGTAAATCTTCGAAAGCTTCATTTAAATCTTTTTCGATTTGTGCCCAAACTTCTGTTACCTTTTTTTGCTGTGGCAAATCCTGTGGTGTAGAAGGATCTAAAACTAAAGGAATATCCTCCCAAATTACCGCTGCATAATAGTAATGTAACGCTCTAAAAAATTTAGCTTGAGCAATGATTTTCTTTTTATCATCTTCGTTTTGAAAAGTAATGTTCGGAACATTAGCCAAAACCTGATTACATCTAAAAATTGCTTTATAGGTATCTCTCCATGTTACGGCATTTCCTTCCCAGAAATTATAATTAATATAATTAAATCTTGTCCAGTCTGCTAATTCTGTCCATGGACTTACGCTATAACCTTCATCAGAAGTTAAATCCAATCTAAAATAGATCCATCTTGCCCAAAGACCATCTTTATAGAACATGGCATAAATTGAGTTTACACCAGCTTGTGCGTCACTTTCGGTTTTCCAATATTGATCTACGGTAATATCATTTGGGCTATTCAGGTCCAATTCGTTTTCGCAAGCTGTAAAAACAAGACCTAGAAAAGCTGCTGTTATTATAATTATTTTTTTCATTACGCTATTTTTTTAAATTAAAAGCCAAACTCGACACCTAAAGAATATGTTTTAAGATTTGGGAAAGCACCATTATCAAAACCTCTTTCAAAAATATTACCGTTTGTAAACTCAGGATCTAAACCTTTGTATTTGGTAATTGTAATAATATTTTGCGCCGAAAGTGTTAATCTTGCTCTTGTAATACCTGAATTTTTCAAAACACTTTCTGGTAAATTATAACCAAACCCTACATATTTTAGTCTGATAAAATCTCCACTTTCTAAAAAACGGTCGCTATCTCCTCTTGAATTTAAAGTTGATCCTTTCGTAATTCTAGGAAAATCAGTATTTGGATTTTCTGGTGTCCAAGGCTGAATACCAGCTCTGTAGTTACTATTATCATCAAAACGGTCTACAACACTTCTAAATCCGTTGTAAACAGTAGCTCCGTGAGAGGCAATCCAGTTCATAGAAAAATCAAATCCTTTGTATTCTGCTCCAGCGTTTAGACCCATTTCAAATTCCGGCCACGGACTTCCTGAGATCGTTTTATCGGTACTAGAAATTTGTCCGTCTCCGTTAATATCTTTAAATCGGATGTCTCCAGGAACAGCATTTGGCATAATTACTTTTCCATCGGCAGTTTTGTAATTGTCAATTTCTTGTTGGTTTTGGAATAATCCGTCAGTTTGCAAAACATACCACATACCTACTGGCATTCCTGCTCTTGTAATAGTATTTCCAGAAATATTTTCGTTTTGACCATTACCTAAAGAAACTAGTTTGTTGTTAATTTTTGTAAAGTTTACAGAAGCATTAAAAGAGAACTCATTAATTTTTTTGCTGTAAGCTAATTCTAACTCAAAACCTTTGTTTTCTACAGTTGCAGCATTAGCAATTGGATTTCCACCATCGTTTCCAGTAGTTAATAAAATAGGGAAACCAAATAATACATCTTCTGTACGAGCAATAAAATAATCGGCTGTAAGACGTAAATCATTATTTAAAACCCCAAAATCAAGTCCAATATTGGTTTGTTTTAATTTTTCCCAGCGTAACTGTGCATTTGATAATTTTACCTGAGCTGCAGAAGGATATAGAGTTTGCCCATTTCCTAATACAATCTGTCCAAAATTATTAACAAAGCTTTTGTATTCATAATTTCCAATGTTACCAGAACCTAATTCACCGTAACTTGCTCTTAATTTTAAATCTTTAATAAATTCAGATTTAAAGAAAGGTTCGTTGCTTACTCTCCATCCCGCAGAGACAGAAGGGAAATTACCCCATTTATTTTCATCGCTAAATCTAGATGATCCATCACGTCTTAAAACAGCATTAAACAAATAACGATTATCATAATTGTATTCAATTCTTCCTAAATAGGATGCCAATGCTGCTTCGTTAATATATCCTCCAACAACTGGCGAGTTTCCTTGATTTAAAACTTCATAATATTGTCCATTACCTGAGTTAATTGGCAAATTTCTTTTCTCTCCATAAATGATATCGTATTTATCTTTTTGAAAAGTCTGTCCAACTAAAACAGTTATATCATGCTTACCAAATTCTTTTTTGAAAGTCAATGTATTTTCAAATAACATTGTTTCTGATCTCGCTTTGTTTTGATTTGCGATTGATGGATCTGGAGGCTGATTTAATGTCCAGTTACCTACTTTTCTTAAGAATTTATAAGAATCAAAACTTGTCTCGTATCCAAAATTGAAACGATATTTCAACCATGGTGCAAATTTTAACTCTGACCAAATATTTCCTCTAATTCTAAAATTTTGGTTTATTACGTTAGAAAAATCAGCTAAAGCCAAAGGGTTTGTACCAAAAGTATCTGCTACACCTTGTTTTCCGTAACCATAACCTCCAGGATTAGAAGGATCATAAAGCGGAATTGTTGGTGTCATTCTGTATACATCAATTATAGGGTTTCCAGACATTTCATCTGTTTTTGCATTGCTTATTGCTAAGTTTTCTCCAATGCTGAAAATTCCTTTTGTTCCGCTTGAATTTACACGGAAAGAGATTCTGTCAAAATCAGTTCCAACAACAGTTCCTTCATTTCCAAAATAATTTCCAGACATAAAAAAGGTAGAATTCTCGCTTCCTCCAGAAAAACTTGCATTATAATCCTGCATCATTCCAGTTTTAAAAACTGCATCTTGCCAATCTGTATCAACAGCCATGTTTAAATTCTGTCTTTGCAATCCAGCATTATCATATGCCATATTATTCCATTTGGCAAACTCCTCCGTTCCCATTAAATCGTAACGAGGCATAACCTGTAAACTGCTTTTTGCAGAAACTTCGACTTTTAGCGGTCCTTTTTTTCCTTTTTTAGTTGTAATAATGATTACCCCATTTGCAGCTCTAGATCCGTAGATGGCTGCTGCAGAAGCATCTTTTAAAACCTGAATAGATTCGATATCATTCGGGTTAAAATCTCTGTTTCCAGAAGTTACTAAACCATCAATTACATACAATGGATTCGTGTTTTGAAGATTTTTAAGACCACGAATTTCAACATTCGCTTCTTGTCCCGGACGTCCGCCACCGCGAACTTTAACTCCAGTAACTAAACCTTGCAATCCGTCTGCAACTGTAGTAACCTGACGTTTCTGAATTTCGTCTGCTTTTACTAAAGAAACAGCTCCCGTAAGGTCTTTTTTCTGTTGCGTTCCATAACCTACAACCACTATCTCATCTAGTTTCATTGCATCTTCTTGCAACGTAACATTAATAGAAGTTTGATTGTTTATGGCAATTTCTGCCGTTTTATAGCCTTGTGAGCTAAAGACTAATGTTTGGTTTCCTGCTGCCGAAATTTTAAAACTTCCGTCAAAATCGGTAGCGGTACCATTTTGTGTTCCTTTTATTAACACATTAGCAAAAGGAATTGATTCTCCAGTTGCGCTTGTAACTTTTCCCGTTATGGTTATTTGTTGGGCAAAAGCCGGCTGCAGTAATAAACTAAAGAAAACTAAGAGGTAATATCTCTTCGTTAAAAAGTGAGTGAGCTTTGTTTTCATTGAAATTTGCATTTTAGATAGTTTTATTTCTTTTGTGGTTTGGTTTACGAAATATTCATTTTTTAATCGTCCGGAATGCGAACAAAAAAAGAATTAATATTCTCTTCTAATAATAAATTGTTCATTTTGTTTCAAAATTATTAATGGTTTGGTTTTTCAATATTAATTTTATTGATAGTATATTTTTAACCTTAAAATTTTATCAATATCATTTATTTGAAAATTCAAAGTAGACGCTTTTTATTCAAAATAAAATGCTTCATTTGTGTCAATATCTCTTTCAAATGATTCAAATTGCATAAAAACAATCAATAAATGCAAGGCTTGCAACATTTTGTAGAATATTGACACGATTTGAGGAAATCACGATTTTATCATAAAAAAGACAACTATGCGTAAATTCTTTCTTTTTTTATTTGTTAGCATTTTTTCGATAAATTTTTCGAATGCTCAAGATTATTATTTCAAACATTTTCAGGTTGAAGAAGGGCTTTCTAACAATACCGTTTTGACCTCAATACAAGATAATGACGGCTTTATGTGGTTTGGAACTAAAGATGGTTTGAACCGTTTTGATGGCTATCGTTTTAAGACATACAGAAGCAATGGCGACCCAATTCATAGTTTAGGGAGCAATTATATTCAATCTATGCACGAATGTGATGGTACAATTTGGGTCGGAACAGATAAAGGTTTGTATCATTATGATAAAAAACAAGAAAGCTTTACCGTTTTTAATGAAGCCATAAATGATCGTATTAACGACATCAATCATGACAAAAAAGGCAACATTTGGTTTCTTTCTGGCAACATTTTGTATAAGTATGCACCAAAAAAGAAAGAAACCACCACTTTTAATACCAATAAATACTTTCCAACGACCTCTATTGCACCTGATCCAAAAGGAGAAATTTGGGCTTCATCTTACAATAAAATCTATCATTATTCTGAAGAGAATCTTTCTTTCGAGAATTTTCCTTTAAATCCGCCTGCTAATAAAGCTAATTTTAGAATTACAGTCATTTTTGTTATTGATAATGAAAATATTGCCATTGGAACACAAGATCACGGTATTCTTATTTATAATAGAAAAACAAGAATTACCAGCGAATTGAAATTTGATGTTAAAGAACCCGTTTTTGTTCGTCAGTTTAAGAAAAGGGGTAATGATGAATTATGGATTGCAAGCGAATCTGGCGTTTATGTGTATAATCTAAAAACCAAAACTGCAGTAAATCTTATTAAAAATTATAATGATCCGTATGCCATTTCAGATAATGCATCTTATTCAATTACAATTGATAAAGAAGACGGAATTTGGATTGGAACTTATTTTGGAGGAATCAATTATCATCAAAAACAATATACGCAGTTTAAGAAATATTTTCCGCAGAAAGGCCAAAACTCCATTAGCGGAAGCGCAGTCCGAGAAATTCATAAAGACGAAAAAGGCGATTTATGGATCGGAACTGAAGATGCTGGCGTTAATCGTTTTAATATAAAGACCAAAAAATTCACTTCTTATTTGCCAAACGGTACCAAAAGCGGTGTTTCTTATTATAATATTCATGCCTTATTGCCTAGAAAAGATAAAATCTGGGTCGGAACTTTTGAACATGGTTTGGATGTTTTGGATAGAAATACCGGAGCTGTTATTAAACATTACAGCGCAAATGATCAGAAAAGCGGACTTCAGAGTAATTTTATTTTTTCTTTTTATGGAATGAAAAATAAAGACCTTATTGTTGTTACGACAAGAGGTTTATACCGTTATAACGAACAAGCAGATAACTTTGAAATACTGAAATTCTTTCCTGAAACCTATCATTATACCAATTTTAAAGAAGACAGCGACGGTAATCTTTGGGCTGGAAGTTATCGCGACGGATTGCTTTTTTACAATCCGAAAACGAAGAAAAAAGAGGTTTTTATTTATGATTACAAAAATCCGAAAAGCATTAGCAACAACACTATTAATACCATTTTTGAAGACAGTTCTAATAATTTATGGATTGCGACTGAAAATGGTTTGAATCTGGTAGACCGAAAAACACACGCTTTCAAAAAAATCACCACCAATGACGGAATGCCGAGTAATGTTTTCTATTCTATTTTAGAAGATGACACTAAAAATCTTTGGCTGACAACTTCAAAAGGTTTGGTGAAATTTGGTCCAGATCATAAAACAATTAAAATTTTTACGACGGCAAATGGTTTATTGAGCGATCAGTTTAATTATAATTCTGCTTTTGAAGACACAAACGGCGATATGTATTTTGGAAATCTGAACGGAATGATCAGTTTTAATCCGAAACATTTTAGCAAAAACAAATACACGCCTTTTGTTTACATAACTAATCTTCAGATTAACAATAAAGATATCGAGGTAAACAGCCCCGACTCGCCTATTGAGCAATCTATTTCTTTTTTAGACGAGTTGGAATTAAACAACAGCCAGTCGTCTTTTAATCTCGAATTTGCTTCTTTAAATTTTACCGCCCCAGAATTGACAGAATATTGGTATCAGTTAGAAAATGTCAATAATGACTGGGTTTATTTAGGAAGAAACAACAAAGTTTTCTTTACCGAACTAGCACCTGGCGATTATGTTTTTAAAGTAAAATCGTTGAATAGTTTTGGCGTTTGGAGTAAAGAAGTAAAACTCAAAATCCGAATTTTGCCTCCATTTTACGCCAGCACTTATGCTTATTTGCTGTACTTTCTGTTAATCTGCGCTGGTTTTTACTACATTATTCGTTATTCTCAGAATCTTACTCAAATTAAAAATAATCGTAAAATAAAGCATTTAAATGATGAAAAAGAGAAAGAAATTTATCAAGCAAAAATTGATTTTTTCACGAATGTAGCGCACGAAATCAGAACGCCTTTGACTTTGATTAAAGGTCCGTTGGAAAAACTTTTAGGATTGAATCACGAATTGGAAGAAGTGCCACAGCATCTTTCTATAATGAAAAAGAATACTTCTCGTCTTTTAAAACTGGTTAACGAATTATTGGATTTTAGAAAATCGGAAATTGGCGGTTTAAAACTCACTTTTGTAGAAGCGAATATTTCTTCAATGGTTCGAAATTTCCATTTGAGATTCAGCCAATTAATTGAAGAACGAGAATTGGAATTTGAATTAGAATTAGGAGAAAAAGACATTCATGCCTTTGTTGATAAAGAAGCTTTTAAAAAGATTTTGAGCAATTTGATCAATAATGCCATTAAATATTCAAACAAAACAGTTTCTATTTCTTTATTCAGAGATGAAAAGAAACTGACCTTAATTGTCAAAAACGATGGAAAAATAATTCCGAATCATTTGAAAAATAAGATTTTTGAACCTTTTTTCAGAGTTGATGAAAACAGTACGGCTTCCGGAACCGGAATCGGACTTTCACTCGCACATTCGTTGGCACAATTGCATAACGGAAGCTTAGAATTGGTTGCTGATTCTACTTATAATATTTTCGAATTGGTTGTTCCGCTTCATCAAGAACAAGAATTTATGCTTTATTCTGATTCTGAAAAAGAACAAACAGAAAATGAAACTCCAAAAGAAACGGTTGAAATTAAAAATGAAAAAGCGCAAATTTTAGTAGTAGAAGACAATGAAGATCTTTTAAGTTTTATTACAACAGAATTGGCTTCGACATACGCTATTTTAAAGGCAGAAAATGGTGAGGAAGCATTAAAAATTATTCATAATGAAAATATTCAACTTGTAATTTCAGACGTTACGATGCCGGTTATGGACGGAATTACAATGTGTAAAAAAATTAAAACCAATCTAGAAACCAGTCATATTCCAGTAATTCTATTGACGGCAAAAAATTCGCTCAAATCTCAAATTGACGGACTTGAAGTTGGTGCAGATGCTTATATCGCCAAACCATTTTCTATGGATTATTTAAAAGTGCAAGCCAATAATCTGATTGAAAACCGAAGACAGATTATGAATTATTATGCAAGTTCGCCACTTTCTCATATTAAGAGCATTGCACACAATAAAACCGACGAAAAGTTCTTAAAAAAACTGGATGACGAAATCCTTAAAAACATTACAGATCAGGATTTAAGCGTTGAATCTCTCGCGGAAATTATGAATATGAGCCGTTCGACTTTATACAGAAAAATTAAAGACATTACCAATCTGAGTCCGAACGAACTGATTAATATTGTAAGACTTAAAAGAGCAGCAGAATTGTTGTTAAATGAAAACTATAAAATGTACGAAATCGCAGAAATGGTTGGCTATAAATCTCAAACTAGTTTTGGTCGAAATTTCCAAAAACATTTTAATATGTCGCCTTCTGAATATATTCAGGCAAATCGTTGATTATTTAACCGCAAAGTTCGCAAAGAGTTTTCGCAAAGCTCGCGAAGTATTTCTAAGCCAATACATTTTACTTTAAGCTCACAAAGTTTTTCAAGTTCAGCCTTTGTGAGCTTAAAATGAAATGCAATAAATAAACTTTGTGTTTCTTTGCGAAAACTCATTGCGAACTTTACGGTTAAAAAAAAACTATCTAATTCCAAGCAACTGATACAATTCTTCTTTTTTGTTTAAAGCTGCAGAAATAGTTTTTCCATCAATCAATTCAACAATATTTCCGTTAAGGCTTCTCACAGCTTCTAGATTGAGAATAAAAGAACGCTGAACGCGAAAGAACATGGGCAGTTTCAATACTTCTTCCATAGATTTTAAAGTTCCTAAAGTCGTATAAGTCGCACCATTAATCACAAATTTCAAATAATCTCCCTGCGCTTCTACATAAAGAATTTCATTCAGCAAAATTTTAATCAGTTTCCCTTCTGATTTAATAAAAATTCGGTCAGAATTAATTTGATGAACTGAATTTGTTTTCTTTAACGAAAGATATTCTTTGGCACGATTTACTGCTCTTAGAAAACGATCAAAACGAACGGGTTTTAATAAATAATCCGAAGCGCCGGTTTCAAAACCTTCTAAAGCAAAATCTCGATGCGCCGTTATAAAAATAATTACAGGAGGATTCGTAAGTGATTGAGCCATTTCTAAACCTGTAAATTTCGGCATTTCGATATCACTGAAAACAATATCAATTTCATTTTCCTCCAAATAAACTAAAGCCTTCGAAGATTCTCCGAAAGAAGCTTTTAATTCTAAAAACGGAACTTCTGCTATAAACGATTCAATAATATCTCGCGCAATTGGTTCGTCATCAACGATTAAGCATTTCAACTTTTCCATTATTTTCTTAAAACAAGTTTCAAATCGACTTTAAAGGATTTTTCAAGTCTTTTAATTTCTAATTCATATTGATTTGGATATAACAACTCTAGTCGTTTTCGGACGTTCTCCACTCCTATTCCACCAAAACCAGACTCATTTTCAGTTTCTTCCAAATCATTTTCTAAACTAAACCAAAAAGTATTGTTTTCAATCTTGATTTCTAGTTTAATGAAAGCATTTTTAGTGTTTTTTAAGCCATATTTAAATGCATTTTCGATAAATGTGAAAGTGAGTAGCGGTGCAACAAAAAGTCCAGCGGTTTGTCTTTCTCCTTCAATAACAACCTGAATATTAACATCATCAGCATAACGCATTTTTTCTAAAGCGATATAATTTTTAATGAAATCTAATTCTTTTTCCAAACGTACAATTTCTGTATTCGACTCGTAAAGCGTATAACTCATAATATCAGAAAGGTTCAGAATTAATTCTGGTGCTAAATTGTCTTTTCTAACCGTCAATCCGTAAAGATTATTCAAGGTATTAAACAGAAAATGAGGATTTAATTGTGCTTTCAGAAAGTCTTTTTCTATCTGAATATTTTGAATTTCCAGCGCCATTTTCTCTCTTTCAACCTGAAATTTCTTGTGGTAAAGTTTGGCAATTTCAACCAAAATCTTGGCAAAACAAAAAGGCGAAAGAAGCGAAATAATTATAATTGTTTGCGAAAGCATTCTTTTTGGTGCAACTGCTTCTAGAAAAGTCTGATCTGCACTCATTTTGATGACGCCTTTTAATTCTCCGAATTCAACTTCGAACCTCAAAACATAATACAAAATTGAAATAAAGTACGTTGAAGCCATCCAAACAAAAATCGAAATCGGAAAAACCAAAACTAAAAGCAGAATTATTCTGGATTTACTACCAGAAAAAATCTTTGGCAACAACAGATAAAATAGCATGTAAAAGACAATAATATTTACCAAAGCCATTCTAATTGTTAGCAGAATGGCATCAAAACAAACTAATTTATAGCCAATAACATAACTCAAAAAAAGTAATAGCGAAAAAACGGACCACATTAAAATGTGAAGTAAAATTCGGTTTCTTTTATTAAAAAAGTAGTCAAAATTGAATGATACAATTTTATCTAAAAAATATCCTGAAGCTAATGTGGTATTTGGCATGTATTATAAAGGGTAAAAGCAGTTTCAAATATAACTTTAATTTGGCGTTTTTTATAAAATTCTAATAATGGCATTTATTAAATTAATCGTGTTATGTCCCAAAACAGAATAAATTAGGTTTCCAGAAAAGCATCTCAAAACACCAACGCTTAAAGACGAAATAAGTGTTAGATATACGATCGTCATAATATCAAACTTTAAATGCAAATCCTGGTCTAAAATCATTCCGTGCATTAATCCGAACAAAAGTGTTACAATGACGAATGCCCAACCAAATTCGATACCTCGGTAATTCCATTTTGGTGCAAACGCTTTATTTAAAAGCCATAGAGCAATTCCTCTATAAGCGATTTCTTCGATTAATCCTGGCATTGTCGCTTGAAAAAGAAAAGTTTCTAAATCGAATGCTCCGCCTTTTGGGAATAAAATCATTTTAAAAATGACATCAAATAAAGTAAATCCGAAGAAGAATAGTAATCCGAATTTTAATTGTTTTTTGGAATTGGTTTTCGCCGTAAATCCGATTTTAATTTTTTCTTCTTTCGAAACTGAAAAGATAACGAAAAGACCTAAAATAAGACTCAAAATTTTTCCTGACCAGTTGAACTTTAAACCCAGAAATTCTAATGGTAACAACACTTTTCCGTACTGTTGGGAATACACATCTGCGAGAAAATAAAGAATAAAAAAAGCAAGATATTTAAGGTTCGATTTCTCGCTTCTAAAATAAGCTAATACGAAAAGAGGCGAAATTGCAATAATCCAAAGAAAAGGTGTAAACGGTGACATATTTTTGATTTTTAAAGTTTTAATTTTAATCAAAAGTATATCGAGAGTATATCAATTAAAATTGTGATCGGTAGAACCTAGAATCTGCTCGGTGAAAATGTTGTTTTAGCCGATTAGGTAGAATTTTAGATTTTAGATTTTAGATTAAAAATAGCTAATCCAAAAAAAAAAACAACTCTTAAATTTATTTTCACACTTCTATTTTATATTCCGTAGGAAAATTTGATTGGTAGAAAATTATGTTTTATATCATTGGTTTATGTTCCGTAGGAACGTTTGACGCTCGCATTTTTTTTACAATCTAGCGTTTCAAATGTTCCTACGGAACTAAATCGTATGGATGTTATTTTTTTTTCTACCGACCAAACATTCCTACGGAATGACGAATTGTTATAAAAAAAATGATGCGTTTGTATTCATTAGACAAACTAAAAAAAAAGCTCCAAATCAAAAATTTAGAGCTTTTCATTATTTTTAGTTTAGTGTATTATTAGTCCCACTTATTATTTTTAGAAACCGCATATTTACCAGCACCTGTAAAGAATAATGCAAGAGCACCAAAAAGGTAAAGCATTAATAATTCTAAAGCATAACCTCCGTGTTCGCTAATGGAGAAAATATCTTGAGCGTGAGCCGTGGCAACTGCTACAACACAAGTTACAGCTAGAAGAATTGCTGCAATTCTAGTTCTAAACCCAATTAAAATAGCAATTGGAGCTAAAACTTCACCGATGTAAACAGCGTATCCAAATGCTCCCATATTGTCTACAAGGAATGAAATTCCATGAATCAATTTAGAAACACCGTGAAAAAGCATTAATCCTCCAGCGCTTATGCGCACTAGCAATAACCCAAGGTCTGTGTTTTTTGAAATCATAAATAATATTGTTTTAGGTTAAAAATTTAAATACAAATTTGGCTTGTAAGCTGACGAAAATACAAAAATTTGTTTTCCTAAAACAATATTATTTAAAATTATTCTAAATAACAATCTTGAACTATCTCTAAAGCTGTTTTGAACCTTAAAACTTGATAGCGATTTTGCCTATTGTTCTTCCAGATTCTAATAATTCATGTGCTTTCTTAAGATTTTCGGCTGTTAATCCATTTAAAGTTGTATTTAAAGTCGTCTTTAATATTCCATCATCTAATAAATCGGCAACAATATTTAAAATGTTATGCTGTTCTACCATATCTTCTGTTTGATACATAGAACGTGTGTACATTAATTCCCATGAAAAAGAAACACTTTTACTTTTCAGTTTCGTTAATGCAACAGGTTCTGCACTTCCGGTAATTGAGGCAATATGTCCTTGCGGTTTAATGAGTTCTACCATCGAATCCCAATAAGCATTGGTGTCTACAAAATCTAAAATAAAATCAACGTGCTCAAAACCTGCTTCACGAACTGACGAAATTAAATCTTTATGATCTACTACAAAATCAGCTCCTTGCTGTTTGCACCAATCTATAGTTTCTAAACGCGATGCTGTTGCAATAACAGTTAAACCCGCAATTTTCTTAGCCAATTGAATAGCAATCGAACCTACTCCGCCAGCACCTCCAATAATTAAAATTGATTTGCCTTTGTCTTTTTCAGCGCTAATTCTGATTCTGTCAAATAAAATTTCCCAAGCCGTTAAAGCTGTTAACGGAATAACTGCGGCTTCTTCAATACTTAAAGATTTTGGTTTTCTGCCTACAATTCTTTCATCAATAATCTGATATTCGGCATTACTTCCTTGTTTGGTAATATCTCCTGCATAATAAACAGGATCTCCTACTTCAAACAAAGTTACCTCTTGCCCAACAGCTTGCACAATTCCAACGGCATCCCAACCGATAATTTTTGGTGTTTCTAAAACAGTATCCTTTGCACTATTTTGACGAATTTTAAAATCGACTGGATTTACTGAAATGGCATCTATTTTTACTAATAAGTCGTGTGGCCCAGGTATTGGTTTTACTGTTTCAAATTCGATAAAACTTTCTGGGTTTTCTATGGGTAATGATTTTTTAAATCCTATTGCTTTCATTTCTTTTTAATGTTTAAATAAAACTATATTACAAATATAAGCTTAGTTTAAATCTCATAATTGGTATATATCGAATGTATATTTGTACATTTTTTTCAAAGATCTATCCCGATAGATATCGGGGCTAAGCTACTGAGATCCTAAGTTTTTTTTATTTCACGCAGATTTTGCAAATTATAGCTGATCATACAGATTTTTTATTTTGAATCTGTCAATATCTGCTTAAATCTTCTAAAATCTGCGTGAAATAATTTTTAAAACTAAATTTGCTAAAAACATTTCTCTATGAATATCAGAAAAGCCGACAAATCCGATTCAAAATATATTGCACCTATATTATTATTGGCAATGGAAGATATTATCTATAAATTTTTGAATAAAAAAGATTACGCTTCCGCGAAAGACTTTCTCGAATATTTCATTGAAAGAGAAAACAATCAATACTCTTATCAAAATTGTTTTGTTGCAGAAGAAAGCGACGAAATCATTGGAGCAGTCAATATTTATAATGGTGCTGATATAGAAACTTTACGAAATCCAATTATTGAATTTGTTAGAAAAAATCACAATCCTGAATTTGATCCAGAATTTGAAACAAAAGAAGGAGAATTTTATATCGATTCTTTAGGTGTAAATCCAAATCATCAAGGGAAAGGAATTGGTTCAAAACTGCTTGTTTTTTTAATTAACGAATATGTTCATCAAAACAAACAAACTTTAGGATTATTGGTGGAAGAAGATAATCCGTTGGCAAAGAATCTTTATTTAAAACTTGGATTCAAAATTGTCGGCGAAAAAACTTTGGTTGGCAAAAAACTCGAGCATCTTCAAATTGGTCCTGAATAATTCCGCTTCCGCTAAAGAAAATCATTAAATTTAAAATCCAAAACAAACCGCAATGAGCCTTAATAATGTATTTGAATCAAATTATAAAAAACTAGGATTTCTGACTCTTAATCAGGAAACCGTAGAAGAAATTAATAGCGACGAATACAAAGCTTATATTAAGGTATTATATCTTCCGGAAGAGTATCAGGTTACTATTGATTTTAAACAATATCAAACTAAAAGTCCTTCTCTGTTTTTCATCAACAGCAATCAATATCTGCAAATTAATAAAGAAGGAAAAAAGCAGGGGTATTTTATGTATTACAATCGTGATTTCTATTGCGTACAAATTCATGATGCCGAAGTTGCTTGCGACGGATTGTTATTCAATAATATATTTGAAATGCCAATGACAACTTTACCTGATAAAGAGGTTTTGTTTATTGAAGGTATTTTCAATCAGATTCAGGAAGAGTTTGTTTCTCCCGATTCTTCTCAAGAAGAAATGATTCGGACTTATTTGAAACAACTTATTATTAAAGCAACGCGAATCTGGAAAATCCAACAATTAGGCATTTTAAATGAAGAACCTTCCAAAGAAATGGATTTCTTCAGGGATTTTAGCCGTTTGGTTGAAATTCATTTTAGAACCAAACATACCGTTGCCGATTATGCTGATATTTTAGGCGTTGCTCCCAAAACGCTTTCGAATAAATTCAATCGTTTAGAGCTTACTCAGCCTAACGATATTATAAAAGACCGCATTATTCTCGAAGCAAAAAGGCTTTTGGGTTATTCTTCTTTAAGCGTAAAAGAGATTGCTTACCAGCTCGGATATGAAGATCCCGCCTATTTTAACCGACTTTTTACCCATAAAGTTGGCGATACTCCGTCGAATTTCAAGAAAAAATACCTTCAAGGGAAAAATGTACAATTAGAATAGACTTTTATCCATTTTTAGAGCTTTATTACCGCCATATCTTTGTCCTATCAAATTATAAATGATTAAAACATAAAAGATATGAAAACTATTAAAGTATTACAACAGAGTTTATTTATTGCAGCATTGTTCATCGTAAATACAATTGCTTCAGCACAAGAAAGACCATATAAAGGTCAAAATGATCCAGAAATTTTCACAGAAGTTCGTGGCTTTTTAAATGCATTAAATTCAGGTGACGGAAAACCATTAGAACAATTATCTGTAACGGATGCAAGAAACGTTTTAGTAGGCGCACAAAAATCAGTTGAAGTGGATTATTCTGGTATCGAAGAATCTGAAAAAGTAATTTCTCAAAACGGACTAAAAGTAAAAATTCATATTACAAAACCTAAAGGAGCAAAAGCAAATGCGCCAGTATTTATCTTTATTCACGGCGGCGGATGGGTTTTAGGTGATTATCCTACTCACAGAAGATTAGTTAGAGATTTGGTTGTAGAAAGCGGTGCAGTTGCGGTTTTCCCAGATTATACTCCGTCTCCAGAAGCTAAATATCCAGTAGCGATTAACGAAATTTACGCTGCAACGCAATGGGTAGCTGAAAACGGAAAAGAAATTGGCGTAAACGGTAAAAACCTTGCTGTTGTGGGAAACAGTGTAGGCGGAAATATGACTGCTGCGATTACTTTAATGGCTAAAGATAAAAAAGGTCCTCACATTAAATTACAAGTTTTATTATGGCCTGTAACGGATGCTAATTTTGAAACTGAATCTTATAATTTATATGCCAACGGACGTTTCTTAACTAAAAACATGATGAAATGGTTCTGGGACAACTACTTGCCTGATACTGCTAAAAGAACAGAGAAATACGCTTCTCCATTACAAGCAAGTTTAGCAGAATTAAAAGACTTACCTCCTGCTCTTGTTCAAACTGCTGAAAATGATGTTTTAAGAGATGAAGGTGAAGCTTATGCCAGAAAGCTTAATGAAGCTGGAGTTCCTGTTACTTTAACTAGATACAACGGTTTGATTCACGATTATGGACTTTTAAATCCGATTGCAAATGTACCAGCTATCCAAACTGCTGTACAGCAAGCTGCTATTGTGATCAAAACGACATTGAAATAAGAATTTCAAAACAAAAAATAGAAGCTTTCTCAAAAGAAAAGCTTCTATTTTTTTAGCTTCAGAGAAGCGGCATATTTATAGAAAAGAATAAACGGTTACAATATAAAGCTCCAGAGGAGCGACATATATTAAAAAAATATGTCGCTCCTCTGGAGCTTTTGCCATTTTTTATATTGAAATTCTATAAATATTTTGCCTCGCTGGAGCTTTAATAATAAAATAATTTTCATTCTCAAACATTCATTTAAAAATAGGGATAGATTATCTTCTATCCCTATTAATGTATTTTGTCGAGCATTTTAAACAATTTGCCGATGATTCTGTCGTTATTAAAAATTACCAAACAGTTTTTCTTTACTTTTAAAGGAAATTTTTTAAGAGACATTGAAATAAAAATTAATAATTAGAATGAAAAACATAACCATACTAGAAGCAGGTTTAATTTTAAGAATAGTTTTAGCAATCACAATGCTTTCAGCGGTCGCTGATCGATTCGGAATTTGGGGCGCACCAGGCTCTAATGGCGTCGCTTGGGGAAATTGGGAGAACTTTGTAATCTATACCAATACCTTAAATCCTTATGCAAATAAAGCCACAGCAGAAATTTTGGGTGCAGCAGCAACTTTCTTTGAAGTTTTATTGAGTCTTTTATTATTATTTGGATTTAAAACCAGAATCGCAGCTCTAGGAACTACCGTTTTACTTTTCTTCTTTGGATTTGCAATGGCTGTTTCGGTTTCTGTAAAAGCACCTTTAGATTATTCAGTATGGACAAGCGCCGCAGCGGCATTACTACTGGCTAATATCGGCAAGTCATCTTTTGCGGTTGACAATAGAATATAGCTTTGTGTTGTATTCAACTTTGTCAAAGTTCAAAACTTTGACAAAGTTTATAGTCAATCAAAAATCATTCAGCTAAAAGCTAAATCATTTAAGTTTTTTCGAAAATAAATTCTTTTTGAAAATTGATCTTCAATGCTTTCTTCATAATCAAATTCTTCATAATCTAATGATAATAGCATTTTGATTAAAATTGCATCGCAAGAAAAAGCACTTACCCAAATTAAATCGTGTTTTCGTTGGCGAGCAATTTCTTCTGCACGTTTAATAAGCACTGTTAAATCTTCTTCATCAAAATAAATAATTTCGCTTAGATTTATTGCTTTTGATGCGCCAAGATTTTCATTTAATATTCGTGAAGAATTTAATTTCAAATAAGATTGCGGTACTTCTCCATCATACGCCATTAGAATCTCAATCGAAAAATCATTTTGAATTCTAAATAATTCTTTTTGAGAGAGATGTATTTCAACATATTTTTCTCCTTCTACTTTTTGTTCGAATAAACGGCTATAAAACTGAATGGCTTTTTCTTCCATCCAAGACACATTATCGTTAATTATGACAACAAATTTTGCAATTTTACTCATTTCTTTTTCTTTATAATAAGAGAGCAAAGTTGCGTTGATTTTTAGCTTGAAAAAAGGGCTAAAGGACTTCAAATTTGTGCAAAAGGTCGGAAAGCTAATTTTATTCGTTTTGTTTTTTTCGATATTCTAAGGGTGAAATTCCTTCATAATTTTTAAAAAATCGTCCAAAAACAGATTGGTCAGAAAAATGCAGCAAATCACTAATCTGATTAATTGACATCTTTTTATTCTGCAATAAAACTTTAGATTCCAAAATTACCATTTCGTTAATCCAGTCGCTTGCCGTTTTGCCACTGTGTTTTTTAATGATTTCAGACAAATATTTTCGGCTTACATTCAATTCATCGGCGTAATGCTGTACCGTTCTAAAATTCAAGAAATCTTTAAAAAGAAGTTCTTTAAATTTCTCATATAAAGTGTTTTGCACTTCTGTAGAGCCTTTTTCTATCTGAATAGCATCGATCTCATAAATCAAAATATATAGATAACTCCTTAAAATAGAAGCCTGATGTTTAGAATTTCCCTCTGATGCTTCTTTAATCAGATTAAAAATACGCTTAAATCTATTTTCATCTGTTTCTGTAAGTTGAGACAAATGACTTTGGCTATTTTCAAAGAAATCATATTGCGAAAGGAAAAATACGTTTGCTTGATTTTCAAGAAAAAAATGCGGTTTAAAGAATATAATATCGATTAAAATTTCATCATTATTTTTAGAAAAACTTCTAATGACAGATGGTCCCAAAGTAATAATAGCTGGCGCATGAACTACTTTCTTCTCGAGTCCGATCTGCACGATTATACTGCCTTTTCTTAGAAACTCAATGGCAAAACTTTCTGCGCGATAAGGCTCGCTAACGTAAGGATGCTCACTAGTCTGAATATAGAAATATTCTTTCTGATCTGCATGAGAAAACAAACTCTTATGATGCGTTAAGGAATAAGTTAGGATTTTATTCTTCAAGACTGCTCTTTTTGATAATCATTGTATTTTTCAAATATACCGCTTTATTTAGTTTTCAGTTGCAGTCGCAGTTTTCAGTATTTACGTTAAGAAAATCGAGCTTTGTCAAAGCTTCTCGACTCTAACGCTAACTGAGACTGAATACTGAGACTGAATACTAAAACATTTTTAAGGTATATTTAAGTTCTTGAACAAATTTGTATTCGTAAATTAGCAGATACAAAAACATATCTTAAATGACAATACTTACTTTTACGCTGATTATGATTCTAGGCGCTTTTTTAGCTGGCTTTATCGGTTCATTATCAGGCTTGGGAGGTGGAATTATTATCATTCCGCTTCTTACTATTATTCTCGGTGTCGACATTCATTATGCTATTGGAGCCGCTTTGGTTTCTGTTATTGCAACCTCTTCAGGTTCTGCTGCAGCTTATGTAAAAGAAGGAATTACCAACATGAGAATGGGAATTTTTCTTGAAATTGCCACTACTATCGGAGCTGTTTGCGGTGCTTTACTTTCTACCGTTGCCCCTACTTCTTTTATAGCCGTTTTATTCGGTTTAACGTTAATTTTCTCAGCAATCAATTCACTTCGAAAAAAAGAAGAGCATATTGTTTTAGAATCTAGTCCGTTGGCTAAAAAACTAAAACTGGAAGGAACTTACCCTACTCACGACGGCGAAGTTGTAAAGTACGGAACAAAAAATGTACTGGGAGGTTTCAGTATGATGGGAGTTGCAGGAATGATGTCTGGTCTTCTGGGAATTGGTTCTGGCGCTTTTAAAGTAATTGCAATGGACAATATTATGAGAGTTCCTTTTAAAGTTTCTACAACGACTAGTAATTTTATGATGGGCGTTACAGCAATGGCGAGTTCGGTAATTTATATTCAAAAAGGATATATCGAACCAGGAATCTGTATGCCTGTTGTAATTGGAGTTCTTTTTGGAGCAATGGCTGGTGCCAAAATTTTAGTGCGAACAAATCCCAAGAAATTGAGAATCTTTTTTGCCTGCCTTATTTTTGTTTTGGCTGTAAACATGATTTATAACGGATTAAATGGAAAAATCTAATATGGTACAAGAAGAAAAATTTGGAGAAAAAGATTTTCAAACCATCATCGGAAATTTACTTCGTTATGGTGTTTGGATTTCATTATCAGTAGCTTTTATTGGCGGAATCGTTTATTTATTAAACCACGGAACTCAAATTGAAGATTATTCTGTTTTTAAAGAAAATGACCGAAATATATTTGAAGTAATCGCTGCTGTTTACAATGGAGCAATTACAGGAGATGGCGCATCTTTAATCTTTACAGGGATTATTTTACTGTTTTTAACTCCAGTATTACGCGTTTTACTCTCGCTTTTTTCATTTTTATTGGAAAAAGATTATTTGTATGTCGGAATTACACTGATTGTAATTGCCATTATTATTATCAGTATTTCATTCGGTTTCTCACATTAATATCGCTGTAGGCTATAAGCTGTAGGCTTTAGGCTTCCTAAAGTGCTTAAAACTTAAAGCTTATAGCCTACAGCTTAAAGCTTAAAAAAAATGGAAATAGGAATAGACAGTTTTGCTTCGGCAATGTATGGAGACAACAACACTTTGAGCAGTGTTGATGCCATGGAACAGCTTTTGCAAAGAATAGAATTTGCAGATCAGGTTGGTCTTGATGTTTTCGGAATTGGAGAACATCATAAAAAAGAATTTCTGGATTCTGCTACAGCCGTTATTTTGAGTGCGGCGGCCGCTAGAACAAAAAATATTCGTTTGACAAGTGCCGTAACAGTATTGAGTGCAGCTGACCCAGTTCGTGTTTATCAAAGTTTTGCTACTTTGGATTTAATTTCGAAAGGAAGAACCGAAATCGTAGTTGGACGTGGTTCTGCCATTGAAGCTTATCCACTTTTTGGATATGATTTGAGAGATTATGATGCTCTCTTTAAAGAAAAGTTGGAATTGCTGTTGCAGATTCGAGATAATGAATTTGTGACTTGGCAAGGAAAATTTCGTCCTGTTTTAAATGATCTTCCTGTTTATCCGAGAGCTTTACAAGAAAAAATGCCAATTTGGCTTGGCGTTGGCGGAACACCAGAATCTTTTATAAGAGCTGGTTCGCTTGGTCTTCCCTTAATGGTTGCGGTTATTGGCGGACAAACGCATCGTTTTAAACCACTTGTAGATTTATACCGTGAAGCAGGAAAAGCGGCAGGATATAAACCTGAAGAACTAAAAATCGGACTGCATTCGCCAGGCTACATTGGCACAACAACAGAAAAAGCAATCGAAGAATATTATCCTGGTTACGCTGAATTGTGGACCAAATTAGGATATGAAAGAGGCTGGCCTCCAGTAACAAAAGGTAAATTTGATGGCTTAATTGATGATTTAGGCGTTTTAATTGTTGGAAGTCCAGAAAGAGCAGCAGAAAAAATCCTTCGCCACAGCGAAGCGCTTGGAGGTGTCGACCGATTTACTTTTCAAATGGATAATGCTGGATTAACTCATAAACAATTAATGAGTGCCATTGAATTAATTGGAACGAAATTAATCCCGTTGATTAAAAAGGGGTAATATTTTAATCAAAATTTTAAATAGCGTCCAGCTTTAGTTGGATGAAATATAGATAAAATCAAAAAAGGCTTTAGCCAAACTAGTGAAGTTTGGCTAAAGCCTTTTTTATAACCTTAATTTATTACCTCCAGTTAAAACTGGAGGCAATTTAAAAATCTCTGAACTCTTTGAATCTTTGAATCTTTGTTACTTTGAACCTTTGTCCCTAAAATTTTACAATTTATAAGTAACACCAACTCTAAAGTTTCTTGGTGCTTCAGTCTGCCAGTAGTAAGCATTTAACCAGCTGTAGTATGAACCGCTATATAGATATTTATCTAAGATATTGAATACGTTTGCGGTAACTTTAAATTTACCAGTTTCATATGATAAACCTCCGTCTAATTTAAAGTAAGAAGGCAATCTTTCTAATCCTGCGCTCCAAGTATCAGTTTGACGTCCATCATAGAATGTTCCTCCAATAGAAGCGCCTAATCCTTTTAATTTACCATTTTGAAGTGTGTAATTTAACCATGCGTTTGCTGTATGTTTAGCATAACCCGGTACAATATCACCCTTTTTAATTCCAGTTGCTGCTGAAACTGCGGGATCAACTTCGTTTACAATAGATTCAGTAAAAGCATAGTTTGCAATTAAGTTTAGACCTTCAAAGATTTTTCCTCTAACGTCAAATTCAACACCTTGTGCTCTTTTTTCTCCCAATACAACACTAAATTGCTGTCCCGGAGTATTTGCAGGATCGCTTGTAAGTTCGTTTTTCTTTAAGATACTGTATGCAGATAAAGTTGTACTCCATGAACCGTCAAACCAATCTCTTTTAATACCAAATTCAAGATTGTTTCCTGTAAGCGGTTTCACTTTATCTCCATTTCTAATAACACCAGATTGCGGAATAAAAGCTTGATCGTATAATCCGTATACAGAAGTATTTTCATCAATAGAAACACTTAACCCAATACGAGGTGTAATATGGCTATCTTCTATTGGAGCTCCACCCCAGCTTGCTTGACTAATCCAAGTATATCTTCCTGCAAGTGTTAATCTTACTTTATTTTGAAAAAATCCTATTTCGTCTTGAACATATCCTGCTGCATACTCTGTACTCATTAAACCTCCGGCTGCAGCTGCTCTTACAGAAAGTGGCGTTGTATGATCAAATTGTGGGAAACCATTTGATGGAGTTCCATAATTAGGATTATATACGTTAAAAGGATTTGCTGCCGTATCTAAATCATGAGATTGTCCCCAATCTGCCATATAATCTTTGCTTCCTAAATCTACACCTGCTAATATTTTGTGGGAAACACTTCCAGAATTGAATTTTCCGTTTACAAATACTTGACCTAAATACATATTACTTTCTGCATCCCAAATACCCACATTTCTAATGATTTCTCCGTAAGCAAGATTTCCTTCAGGAACACCATCAAAATCTCTATCAACTGGACCTGGACCAACAACACCTGGCCAAGAACTATATCCTTGCTGAATATATTTGAAATATGAAGTTTGTGCACTAAGTTTCCAGTTTTCGTCAAACTTATGTTCGAACATTAAATATCCACTATGATCCTGAATATTAGTATCTGGAAGTCCTGGCTGCGTCATCGTGAATCCAACTGGCAAAGTTGCATAACCACCAGCCGCTGGTCCAAAAACATAGTAAGAACCTACCTCAGTCATATTTGCATACTGAAAATTATATTCCGCAGTAATTTTTGTTTTATCATCAATTTGATATGAAATTACCGGAGCAATTACATAACGGTTATTGCGTTCGAAAGCACGGTGAGAACCTTTATTTTGAGCAGATCCATTGAATCTGTATAATAATTTTCCTTTTTTATCTAATTTACCATCAAAGTCAATACTTGCTCTATAAAAATCGTAGCTTCCAGCTGTTGCAGTAAATTCAGCTTTTGTAACTCCTGTTGGTTTTTTAGTCACAACATTATATAAACCACTTGGATCACCACTAGAAAGCATAAATCCAGCCGGGCCTTTTACGAATTCGATATGATCAACAAAACTCATATCTTCTGTTAAAGGTCCCCAGAAAGAAGAAACTACATTAAATCCGTTTCTAAAAGCCTGAATTTGAGAACCTCTCATTGTGATATTTGTATACAAATCTCCCCAGTGCTCTAAACGTACAGCACCACTTACGTTACGAATAACCCCGTCACTCATACTTGTAATCTGCTGATCTTTTAAGGTTTGACCACTTACAATCTGTACGTTTTGAGGAATTTCTAAAACTGGAGTCTGAAGACGTAATGATAATGAAGGCTTGTCTTGCTTATATTTGTTCTTTTTAATTACAACTTCTTCAAGATCTTCCTGACTTTCTGAAAGCACAAAGTTTTTAACTGAAGCTTGTTTTGCACTTACCACAATATTATCTTCAACTGGCTGAATACCTACTCCTCTTAAAAGAATAGTATATGATCCCGGTTTAACATTTTTAATTTCGTAATGTCCTGAAACACTAGTAACATCTGAATATTTAGTTCCTTTTAAAGTTACAGAAACATCTCCTGCAGGTTTATTTCCAGTTAAGGAAACTTTTCCATTTATAGATCCAAGCTGCTGTCCAATCATACTTATTGAACTCAAAAACAACACGAAAAAATAAACTTTTGCATCAAAAATTATTTTCATTTTGGTTGGGTTTTAAATTTTATGCGACAAAAGTAAATCCAAAACTTAACTTTTCCAAATTATTTTTATTCGTTCTAAATAAATATCACGTTTTAAAATGAATTAGTATAGAATTCCCGTTCTAAAAACCTTTTGTGAAGTATTATCCTAAAAATTAATCTACATTAAGTTTTAAACTAAATAGTATGTTTATCTTTATAATGCAAAAATCAAATACAATTTTCAACTAATAGTCTCCTTTTATGAAATCAAATACAACAAGAAAAGTTGCCATCGTTGGCTACAACAGAATTCCTTTTGCAAGAGCAAATACAGCCTACTCTAATGTTGGTAACAAAGAAATGATGATTGCCGCTCTTGATGGTTTAATTGACAAATACAATTTGAAAGGAAAATTATTAGGTGAAGTTGCCGGTGGTGCTGTTATCAAACATACTTACGACAATAATTTGATTAGAGAATGCGTCATGAAAACGAGTCTTGACCCTGCTACACCTGCATGCGACTTACAGCAGGCATGCGATACCGGAATTGAAAGTGCTATCTATATTGCTAATAAAATCGCTCTAGGACAAATAGATTCTGGAATTGCGGGAGGTGTAGATTCTATTAGTGATATGCCGATTGCAGTTAGCGAAAAACTTAGAAAAATTCTTTTAGAAGCCAGACAAGCAAAATCATTGTGCAGTAAAATAAAAACTTTTTTAAAACTTCGCCCAAGTGATTTAAGTCCGTTAGTACCAAGAAACGAAGAATCTCAGACAGGTCTTTCAATGGGCGGACATACCGAAATTACAGCAAAACATTATAAAATCTCAAGAGAAGAACAAGATGAATTCGCATTAAAAAGTCATTTGAATATGGCAAAAGCTTACGACGAAGGCTTTTTTGATGATATGATTACTCCCTTTAACGGATTAGAAAAAGACAATAATCTAAGAAGAGATTCTACAATTGAAAAATTAGCCAAACTAAAACCCGCTTTTGATAAAGTTAATGGAACTTTGACAGCAGGAAACTCTACTCCGCTTACAGATGGAGCATCTTGTATTCTTTTAGCCAGTGAAGAATGGGCAAAAGAACAAGGACTTCCAATTTTAGCTTATATTACTTTTGCTGAAATTGCTGCCATTGAATATGTTAAAAATCAGCAGAATCTATTATTAGCGCCTGTTTTTGCAGCTTCTAGAATGCTGGAAAAAGCAGAGCTAAATTTACAAGATTTTGATTTTTATGAAATTCACGAAGCTTTTGCAGCTCAAACTTTAGCAACTTTAAAGATTTGGGAAAGTCCAGAATTAAGCGAATCTATTGGTTTAAAGAAAACTTTAGGTGCTATTGATAGAGAAAAACTCAACGTAAAAGGAAGTAGCTTAGCAGCAGCACATCCTTTTGCCGCAACCGGAGGAAGAATTATTGGTGTAATGGCAAAACTGCTAAATGAAAAAGGTTCAGGAAGAGGTTTAGTTTCTATTTGTGCGGCCGGCGGACAAGGAGTAACTATGATAATTGAGAAGTAATATTTTGCTTTAAAGAAATCTTTGTCAAAGTTTTAAACTTTGACAAAGATCTAATTATTCCAATCTTAAAAAGCAAATTCTTCAACAGAAGACAACGCTTTCGGCAATGCATTTGCTGCAAAATCAGGAATTGCTGTTCCTTCTACACGAAAAGTTGTTACGTCTGTCATTCCTAAAAATCCAAATACAGCTCTCAAATAAGATTCTGAGAAATCATAGCTTTTATAAGGTCCTTCAGAAAATATAGCTCCAGAAGCGATAGAAAGATATACTTTTTTATTGGTAACCAAACCTTTCGGGCTTCCGTCTGCATAGCTAAAAGTTTTTCCTGCTCTCGCTATCTGATCAATCCATCCTTTCAAAACTGCTGGAATGCCAAAATTGTACAAAGGCACACCAATTACAATTATATCTGATTCTAATAAAGTTTGAATAGCATCGTCTGAATATTTTAGAACTTCTGTTTGCTCCGGTGTGTGTGCTTCTGCTGGAGTATAAACGGCACTGATATGTGAGTTAGTCAAATAAGGTAATGGCGTTTTCGTAAGGTCAAGTATTTTTATCTCAGTACCTGGTTTACTTTCTGATAATTTTTCGATAATCGCACTCGACAACTGATTGCTAAAAGAATGTTCTCCGTTGGTACTTGTTATTATTTTTAGAATTTTCTGGCTCATAATTTATATTATTTGTTTTACGATACAAACTTATATACATTTGCTATACATTTTATAGTACTATCCTCAAGGATAGCGCTATACTTGAGGATAGTAACAGTTTATACATGAAAACAAAAAGTGAATTAACAAAAGAAATGGACTGTCAGCCAGAAGAATGCCTCGCTGCATTGTTACCGGTAAGAGATGCTCTCGAAGTTTTAAGCGGCAGATGGAAACTACCCATTTTGATTGCTTTATCGAACAGACCAAAACGATTTAAAGAAATTTCTAAAGACATAAACGGCATCACAGATAAAATGCTTTCCAAAGAACTTAAAGATCTTGAGGTAAACAAATTAGTTATTAGAACTGTTTATGATACATTCCCTCCAACCGTTGAATATTCAAGAACAGAACACAGCCACACTTTATATAAAGTCATCAGTGCATTAAATGAATGGGGAACTTTACATCGCAAGGAAATTATAGGAAAATAGTGCTTTTAAGCCTGTTTTTACTAAACAGCTAAAACACTACAAAAACTTTACAGAATAATTCTAACTGTCAAGTATTCCTGATTTCGATTCTGCTACTATTTTTCTCTATAGAAAACATAACATTTGAATCTCAATTAATTATACAGAAAAGGACTAAATTTGATTACCCAAGTCAAAAAAATCTGAATAATTATGAGAAAAAATCTACTACTTAAAGCCAAAAGGCAATTCAGGCATTTATTATCTATAGCTGTTTTATTTGTTTGTACACTCGCCCATTCGCAATATATTACCCAAAATCTTGCTCCGACAGCAGTAATACGAGAAGGTCTCGCGCTTGAACAATCTTCTGACGGGAGAATTTTTATAGCAGAAAGAGGCGGAATAGTAAAAGTATTTCAAAACAATGCTGTTTCTACCGTTTTTACAGTGACGACCGTAACAGACAATGAACAAGGCTTACTTGGACTGACTTTACATCCTAACTTTGCTACAAACGGTTATGTTTATGTCTTTTATTCCATAAATGATGCAAACGTAATTCGTCATAGAATTGAACGAGTTAAGATTGACACTAACAATCAGGTTGTCAGTAGACAAGAAATTTTGCTTTTAGAACCAATTGGCGGCGGATTTCATAATGGCGGCGACTTAAAATTCTTTAATGGATACCTTTATGTTACTGTTGGAGATAGTCAGCAGAATACCAATTCTCAGGATTTAGATACTTATAAAGGAAAAATTCTTCGTTTAACAGAAGATGGACAACCTGCACCAGGAAATCCATACTACGGAAGCGGTTCTGTACAAAGACAGAGCATCTGGGTATATGGTTTTAGAAATCCATGGAGATTAGTTGCCAATGAAACTGCCAACAAACTATTTGTTTTGGATGTTGGAACTTCATGGGAAGAAGTCAACGAAATCAGTAATCCAACCATTCGTAATTATGCGTGGGGACATCCACAGGGAGGTGACGGAAAACAAACTGAAACCAATTTATTTACCAATCCGATATTTACTTACGCAACCGGAAGTATTGGAAATGCTTTGACAAACGGTCTGCTTTACAACCCGACAATATCTCGTTATCCAAATCTTCAGGGAAAATTTATTATAAAAGATTTTGTTCGAACAGAAATCAGATCATTTGACCCAAATATTGCAGATCCTGTTTCGACAGTATTTTTTAACGCTCCGCAGCAGCAAGCGTTGGGAATGATGCTAGGAAACGATGGCTATATCTATTATTGTGCTTACGGAAATAACGGTTCCTTAATCAAATTGGATTATATCGAAACTGCTGCGCCAACAATAGTAAATCATCCGCTTTCACAATCTATAATGGAAACAAAACCGGTAACTTTTACGGTTTCTGCAAGCGGAACTGGTTTAACTTATCAATGGCAGTTTAATAATGTAAATATCAATGGAGCAACTGGCGTAAGCTATACCATTCCAAACGTAACAGCAGCAAATGCAGGAAATTATAGAGTTTTGGTGACCAATACAGCGGGAAATGTAACGAGTAATCAGGCTGTTTTAACAGTAACGCCATTTAGCAATGCTCCAACAGTTTCTATCATTTCTCCATTACCAACATTAAAATGGAATGCCGATGATGTGGTTTATTTTGAAGCCACAGCAAACGATGTTGAAGACGGAGTACTTCCTGCAAGTGCTTTTTCGTGGAGCATGGATCTTTTTCACGAAGACATTCCGGGAGCAGGACATTCGCATCCAGGAGCAAGTCCGCAGGGCGTAAAATCTGGAAATTTCACAGCTTCCAATCAGGGTGAAAAAACACCAAATGTCTGGTATCGTTTTACCGTAAAAGTAACAGACAGCAATGGATTGACAGCAACAAGCTTTGTTGATATTAAACCTAATTTAGTTGATGTAACGACAACAAGTTCGCCAGTACCTCTGAATTTAGAATTCAATCAAAAGCCAGTTACAGCGCCTTCTACTAAACAAGTTGTAGCCAATGCTGCTTTACAAACGCTAAATGCACCAACTCCTCAGTACGTAGGCAACACTCGCTACGATTTTGACCATTGGAGTCAAGGTGGAGCAGCGAATCAAACTTTTAAAGCTCCA
This sequence comes from Flavobacterium notoginsengisoli, assembly GCF_014207905.1. Taxonomy (GTDB): domain Bacteria; phylum Bacteroidota; class Bacteroidia; order Flavobacteriales; family Flavobacteriaceae; genus Flavobacterium; species Flavobacterium notoginsengisoli_A. The sequence continues at coordinate 291,378 of NZ_JACHLB010000004.1, forward strand.
GCTACAGGAACTATAACTTATACAGCTTTTTACACTCCAACTGTACTTCAAAATGCACCTTATCAAGGAATAATTGCTCAAATACCAGGCGTAATCGAAGCTGAAAACTATGATATTGGTCCAGAAGCAATTTTCGATATAAACGCCGGAGGGGACACTGCATACAGACCCGGAGACCGTGTTGGAACTGAAGCCTGCAACGAGGGCGGATTTAATTTAGCATATGTTGTAAAAGATGAATGGCTGAAATATACTGCGAAAGTAAATACGACAGGAAATTATACTATAAACTTAAGAATTGCTACGCCGTACAATACAAGAAAACTGCATTTAAAAGTAGATAGTGTAAATGCTACTGGAACTGTCAATATACCTAATACTGGAGGTTTTCAGAACTGGCAGACGGTTGCAATTCCAAACATTCCGCTAACACAAGGTACGCATGTGATTACTTTATACTTTGAAGAAAATGACATCAATATCAATAAAATGGAGTTTGTACTTTCTGGAAGCACCACTGCTCCTATTGCCGATTTTGAATTCAGTCCGCAAATGGGATGTTTAAATACTGCTGTAAATTTCGCATCGGTTTCTGTTGGCACTGTCGATTCTTATTCTTGGAATTTTGGCGCTGGTGCACAACCTCAAACTGCAACCGGAATTGGTCCGCATGCTGTTATTTTTTCGACTGAAGGAACAAGAAATGTTTCTTTAACCGTAGCAAACTCAAATGGAAACAATACCAAAACGGTTGCTTTTATGGTAGAAAACTGCAATTTAGGCGTCGAAAACCCAAATGCCGAATCTAACAAAATTATCGTTTATCCTAATCCTTCAAAAGGAATATTTCATTTGTCAAAGGAACTGGAATGGACTATTTATTCTGTCACAGGAAGTAAAATTAAAGAAGGTGCAGGAAATGTTATTTCAATCTCAGAATATCCTTCCGGAGTTTATTTTATAAAATCAAAAGGAATAAATAAATCCATGATAATCAGCAAACAATAATTTCATTTATAAGATTTTTATAGTATATTAGAGTCCCTAAAGTATAGTTGCTTTTAAAGTTTTGTATCAATTCATTTTAAAACCATAAAAATGATGAAATCAAAAATACCCGAAGGACCTCTTTCCGAAAAATGGAGTACTTACAAAGCGAAAGCTAAACTGGTAAATCCGGCAAATCGAAAAAAGCTTAATATTATAGTCGTTGGTACAGGACTTGCAGGTGCTTCATGCGCTGCATCCCTCGCTGAACAAGGCTATAATATTAAGTCTTTTTGTTTTCAGGACTCTCCTAGACGAGCACATTCTGTCGCTGCGCAAGGCGGTGTAAATGCCGCAAAAAACTACAAAAATGATGGTGACAGCACGTTCCGAATGTTTTATGATACCATTAAAGGCGGTGATTTCAGATCGCGTGAAGCCAATGTATATCGTTTAGCCGAATGTTCAGCTCATCTTATCGATCATGCCGTTGCGCAAGGCGTTCCTTTTGCAAGAGAATACGCTGGTTATTTAAACAATAGATCATTTGGAGGCGTTCAGGTTTCCCGAACTTTTTATGCAAGAGGACAAACAGGGCAACAGTTATTATTGGGAGCCTATCAAGCTCTGGAAAGACAAGCTGCTTTAGGAAAAGTGACGCTTTATACTCGTCATGAAATGCTCGAATTAGTTGTTATTGATGGCAAAGCCAAAGGTATAATTGCACGAAATCTCGAAACAGGAAAATTAGAACGTCACACAGCCGATGCCGTTGTACTGGCTTCTGGCGGTTACGGAAAAGTATATTATTTATCCACTCTGGCAATGGGCTGTAACAGTTCTGCCGTTTGGAGAGCACACAAAAAAGGCGCTTATATGGCTGGTGTAAGCTGGATTCAGTTTCACCCTACTTCACTCCCGCAGCATGGTGAAAATCAGTCCAAGTTGACTTTAATGTCGGAATCACTTCGAAATGACGGACGTATCTGGGTTCCTAAAAGAGCAGATGATGACAGAAATGCCAATTCGATTCCCGAAGAAGAACGAGATTATTACTTGGAACGTCGTTATCCATCATTTGGAAATCTGGCTCCAAGAGATATTTCATCTCGTGCAGCCAAAGAAAGAATCGATGCCGGACATGGTGTTGGACCAATGAAAAATGCTATTTATTTAGATTTTTCTGATGCTATAAAAGCGCAGGGAAAAGATAAAATTGAAGCTAAATACAGTAATCTTTTTTCCATGTATGAAAAGATTACAGGAATTAACGCCTATCAAGAACCCATGCTTATTTCGCCTTCTGCACATTTTACAATGGGCGGACTTTGGGTCGATTATGAATTAATGACGACAATTCCAGGCTTATTTGCTTTGGGCGAAGCCAATTTTGCCGATCACGGCGCCAATCGTCTTGGTGCAAATTCACTGCTTCAAGCTTGTGTTGACGGCTATTTTATTGCGCCCTATACCATTCCAAATTACTTAGCAGGCGAATTAAATGCTACAAAATTCGATATAGATCATCCTGCTTTTGAAGAAGCTGAAAATGCTGTTCGAAGACAATTGGATCGTTTTTTACATACCAACGGAACACTTTCTGCGGATTATTTTCATAAAAAAATCGGTCGTCTTCTGTACGAAAAATGCGGACTTTCCAGAAGCAGAAAAAATCTTGAAGAAGCTATTATTGAAATCAGAGAATTGAAAGCTTCGTTTGAAAAAGATTTGAGAATTACAGGAGATAATACTTTAAACAGTGAACTAGAAAAAGCAGGCCGAATTGCCGACTACATAGAACTAGCCGAATTAATGTGTTATGATGCCTTACAACGCGAAGAATCCTGCGGAGCACATTTCAGAGAAGAATATCAAACTCCAGACGGAGAAGCGGTGAGAAATGATGAAGATTTCTGCTATGTCTCGGCTTGGGAATGGAAAGGACAAAACAATGTACCTGAACTTCACAAAGAACCTTTAGTCTTCGAAGCCGTAGAACTTGCCGTAAGAAGCTATAAATAATATAAATAATATAAATGGTAAAATGTGAAATGTGAGTAGTAAAACGTGATTAAAAACTATCAACCATTAACAACTCACATTTCACATTTCACATTTCACAATTAACAATTCATAATTAACAATTACCATGAAACTTTATCTAAAAATTTGGCGGCAGTTTGACGCTTCATCAAAAGGAGAAATGACAGATTATGAAATTGATGGAGTTTCAGAACATATGTCTTTTCTTGAGATGCTGGATCTTTTAAACGAAAATCTAATTCAGCAAGGCGAACGAGTTATCGAATTCGATCACGATTGTCGGGAAGGAATTTGCGGACAGTGCGGTGTTATGATTAACGGAAGAGCACATGGCCCTTTAAGGAATACCACAACCTGTCAGCTTCATATGCGAAGTTTTAAAGATGGTGATACGATTTATATTGAACCTTTTCGTGCCAAAGCTTTTCCTGTTTTACGTGATTTAAAAATTAACCGAAAAGCTTTTGATACCATTATTGCATCCGGAGGTTTTATCGGAGCTTCGACGGGACAAGCACCTGAAGCCAACAGCATTCCTATTTCTTATGAAACCGCAGAAGAAGCTTTTGATGCCGCCGCCTGTATTGGATGTGGAGCCTGCGTAGCTTCCTGCAAAAATGCCAGCGCTGCTTTGTTTGTAGGAGCCAAAATAACGCATTTGGCTTTGCTGCCACAAGGAAAAGTAGAAGCACCTAAACGTGCCCTAAACATGGTTAAACAGATGGATCTTCAAGGTTTTGGTAACTGCTCTGATACAAGAGCCTGTGAAATTGAATGCCCACAGGGGATTTCTGTACTTTCTATTGCCAAAATGAATTTGGAATATATGAAAGCTTTGACTTTTAGGAAATAATAAATATTGGAGAGAATTTCTCGCAAAGACAGAGTCGCAAAGTTTTAAAAGTTTATAAGAACTTAAAAAGAAAAACTTTGCGACTCTGCGTCTTTACGAGATTATAATTGTGCCTTAGCGCCTTCGTGGCAAAAAAACTAAACCGTAAAATAAGGCGTTAGAATATCTTCAAAATTGTATAATCCTTTTTCTTTCTCTTTAAGGTTTTCGGCAACAAAAATAACTCCGTTTCCAAATGCTTCTCTTGAAATCGATTCATGAATTAAGCGTACCGTCTGAAAAGGGAATCCGAAAATAACCTCGTGTTTCCCAACAATTCCTCCCGCTCTAACCGAATTAATATTTTCTTTATCAATATCCAAAGCTTCGGCAATTTTTACCGCTGTTCCAGAAGTTCCTTGTTTGGTTTTGAAGTGTTCTTCGTTAACTTCAATATCCACCCAAGGAGCAATTTTCTTTAAAAATTTAGAAGCAAACAATAAAAAATTAACTCCTAAAGTAATATTAGGTGACCAAAATACAGTTGTTTTCTTAGACAGCTTCTTCAAAAACTCCAATTCCTTGTCTTTGTAATGCGAAATAGCCGAAATTATTTTGACGTTTTTCTTTGCCGCCACTTCTCCATACGTATAAATTCCGTCACTAGAAGAAAAATCAATAATAACATCGACAGGGTGTTTTTCTAATAATTCGTCTATAGAAGTTTTTGAACTGGAATAGATTAAGCCGGGTTCGTCTGACTGCACTCCAAAAAATTCTGGAACAGATCTGTGTTCTAAAACGGTACTTTGTCTTAAAACCCATTCTAAGCAGAATTTTTTATTTTCTAATAATATTGAAGCTACTGATTTTCCAGTTTTTCCGAATCCGATTAATCCTATTTTCATAAGCGTTTTTGTTTTTAATGAGCGGAATGCTCGTTAGAAAATTGATATTATTAAGTGGTAAATATCAATCCAAATTTTAATTTATTTTGACAGTTTTAAAACTGCTATTTAAGTAAAACTAGGAAAATTACAACAGAATTCCGAGTTAAAATTGCATTTTATAACAAAAAACTGACTTATTAATACTAATTTTTCTGTTAATTAGAATTCGCAAGTTTAAAATATTGAGAATTATTTTTCTAATTTTTTATTTTTAAAATGTTAAAAAATACCACTAAAAAAAGAATTTGATAATATACATGTAAATATATTTTTATTAGATTTATAACCTGATAGCCCCAAAAAATATCAGTAAGTAATGGCCTACAACAACAATGAACTGCTTCGTTTTTTAGATGCGCAGAACAAATTGTATCTGACTGCTCTGGACGAAATTAAAAATGGTAAAAAAGAATCTCCTTGGATGTGGTTCGTATTTCCGCAAATAAAAGGAATGGGTTCCAGCGACACTTCTAAATTTTACGAAATAAAAAATGCCGACGAAGCAATTGCTTTTTTAGAACATCCAATCTTAGGAAAACATCTGGTTGAAATCACTTCTGAATTAATTAAAAAAGAAGAAACGGCAAGTACTATATTTGGAAATCAAGATAGTGAAAATCTAAAATCTTGTATGACTTTATTTGCCAGTGTTCAAAACAGCGAACCCATTTTTCAGGAAGTTTTGCATAAATATTTCGAAGGATCTTCTGACTTTCATACTTTACAATTATTATACAGTAACCTGTAAAACGGGTATGAAATAAGGGTTTACGAATAAACTTTTCAAAAAAACAAAGTTGATTTTGCAGTATTTCAAAATGAGATATCTATATTTGCAACACTGTTGCGTTTTTAATACCGCTAAAAAACCAGCTGTTTATTTGGAATGAAAAAGAGATTTTTAGTTATCAATTTCCTGATGTCTATTATAGTATTGTCTGCAATGCTATTTCAGACTATACATTCCTATGAACATGTTTTTAAACAGCTTACAGAAAAACATTGTGAGCATCATACCAGTGCCAATCAAAAGGAAATAACACACAGTCATGAAGTAGATACAAAATGTCCTATTTGTCATTTTGCATTTAGCACTTTTTTACCAAATTCTTTTGATTTTGTAATTTTTCAAAAAATACAAACCGAGACAAGAGCTGTATTTATTTATGCTAAATCGGTTTCAACTTTCTTCAAAGGCAGTCTATTTGCTTTACGAGCACCTCCTGCTCTATTTTAGTTTACTTTTATTTATCACATTCTTTGCTTCACAGCGAAAAGATATCTTTTGTTTTATAAAACTATAAATCAATCATTTTTCTTTTCTGTTTTGATAATGCATTCGCAGATAAATTGCTGTAAACTTTCATAATTCATTTCATTTAAATCATTCATGGCAACTTGTAAAAGTTTGCCTAGAATTGACTTTGTCATTCGTAAAATCAAAATCCAAATAAAAGAGAACTATGCTTACAGCTGAAAATCTGACCATGAAATATGGTGATAATATTGCTTTAAACGCTTTAAACTTAACTATTAAAGAAGGCGAAATATTTGCGCTTCTAGGTCAAAACGGTGCAGGAAAAACAACCACAATCAACCTGTTTCTAGGTTTTATTGAACCAACAGAAGGAACTTTAACCATTAACGATATACCTGTTACTTTAAATGCAAAAACAACAAAAGAATTTGTTGCTTACATTCCAGAAACAGTAATGCTTTACCCAAACTTAACTGGATTAGAAAACCTTCAATTTTTCTCTTCTTTGGCCGGTTTCAAATATTCAAAAGGAGAATTAATTTACTTTTTAAATAAAGCAGGATTACAAGCCAAAGCACATGACCAGAATCTTGGAGGATATTCTAAAGGAATGCGTCAAAAGGTAGGAATTGCAATTGCAGTTGCTAAAAAAGCAAAAGTCCTTTTGCTAGACGAACCAACAAGCGGATTAGATCCTAAAGCTTCTAATGAATTTTCCCAGATTCTAAAAGAACTCTCTGCAGATGGAACTGCAATTTTAATGGCTACTCACGATATTTTTAGAGCTCGCGAAGTTGCCACTCATATTGGCATTATGAAACAAGGAAACTTGGTTACCGTGATTGAAGCAGAGAAAATTACTGCCAATGAACTAGAAAATTTGTATTTAAAAACAGTGTAATCTAAAAATGAAACAACAACTTTTTATAATTTTCATAGCGAGCAGTTTTTATAGTTTAAATGCACAGAACAATCCAAAAATAAAAGATAGCATAAGAAAAGATTCTCTAAAACGAAATGAACTTCAGACGGTAGAAATCGTTGGGCGCTCAACGCGAAAGTACAACAGCGACTATTCTTTTTCTGCTACTAAAACCGCTTCTTTAAACAAAGATATTCCGCAGTCTATTTCGAGCATAACAAAAGAATTAATTGCCGATAAAGGGGCTATTTATCTTGCGGATGTTGTAAAAATGGCAAGCGGTGTTATTCCGGCGAGTTATTACAACCAATACACCATTCGTGGTATTAGTCAGAACGAAGAAGGTCAGATTATTAACGGAATGCGTACGAGACAATACTATTTTCTACAGCCTTTAACGAGTAATATTGAACGGGTTGAAGTAATTAAAGGTCCGTCTAGCGCAACATTTTCTTCTGTTGATCCTGGAGGAAGCATCAATATGGTAACGAAAAAACCGTTGGCAATTGACAGAAAAGAAGTTAGCTTAACCGTTGGGAGTTTTAGTACGCTTCGTGGGACATTAGACTTTACTGGTCCTTTAAACGATTCTAAAACGCTTTTGTATCGTGTAAATGGCGCTTATCAGGAAGCAAAATCGTATCGAGATTTGGTTAACAACAAATCATTTTTGATTTCTCCTTCGTTCAGCTACATTCCGAATGAAAAAACGGCCATCAATACCGAATTGATTTTAAGCGATATGACAGGAGTTCTCGATCGCGGACAGCCTATTTTTGGTGCCGTTGCAGGCAAAACCGATTTAAACAAAACACCAATCAGTCTCAATTTAGGCGCTTCGGGAGATTATTTTAAGTCGAAAGAAATGATTTTAATGACCAACCTGGCTCATAAATTCACTTCAAAAGTTGGTTTTAATCTTTCTTACATGAAACAAACTTGGACAGAAAATCTTCAGGAACATCGCACAACCAACGCTTTTGCTGTAGATATGAACAACCAACCTGTAACAAGTTTAGCGATGATGCAATTTGTACAGCGCCAGCAATATTGGGATGTTGATAACTTAAGTGCTTATTTCAATTTTGCTATTAAAACAGGAAAATTAAATCATAAACTATTAACAGGTTACGATTTAAGCAGTTGGAACAAAAATATCGGCGGCGGTCAAAATGCGGCGAGAGGCTTTCTTTTAAAAGATGGAACGGTTGCCAATTCTTTTGTTCCTGCTAATGCATCAAACTATCAAACCGTTACCATAAATGGAGTTGTATTGCCAAAACCTAATGTTAATTTCTTCGATTTAAACAATCCTTCGTATGCTTTAAGAAATACGGAAGATTATGTAATGAATGTGCGTACAGCGCTTCCTTCAGCACTTACGACAACAAATGCGTTTTATATTCAAGATCAAATTCAATGGGAAAAATTTACTTTTTTATTGGGATTGAGAAATGAATGGTTTGAAGATATTACCAATTACAAATCGAATAACGAATTAACAGTCAAAAAATCGGCTTTGTTGCCTAGAATCGGAATTACTTATGCCGTTAATAGTGCGATAAATGTTTATACGACTTATTTGGAAGGTTATCAACCACAATCGAACACAACGACTTTGATGCCGCAGACAGGAAGTTTACTAGCGGGAAGTCTTTTTAAACCTTTAGAAAGTGATTTAAAAGAGTTTGGAATGAAAGCTGTTTTCTTCAATAACAGCGTAAGTTTTAATGCGGCGATTTATGAAATCAATCAGCGAAACATTTTGATGAATGCCAATGATCCCGTAAATCCAGATTTGCTAGTTACAAGAGGTTCTGAAAGAAGCCGTGGTTTTGAGTGTGACTTGGCAGGTTATATTACACCAGACTGGCAAATTAACGCTTCTTATAGCTATATCGATGCTGAAATTACTAATGATGCCAATGCTGCCTTAATTGGCCAAAGAAAACAGAATACGCCAAAAAACAGCGCTAATTTATGGACACGCTACAACTTTACTTCAGATTCTGTTTTAGATGATTTCGGGATTGGATTCGGAATGCAATATCAAAGTAGTAAAGTGCCTTGGTTTACAAGAGATTTTACACTTCCTGATTTTACCATTTTTGATGCAGCAATTTATTACAAACCTAACAAAGGAAATATGCAAGTTGCTCTAAACGCAGGAAACCTGCTTAATAAAACCTATTGGTTGGGCGCTCAGAATTATTTGAGATTATTTCCGGGAAGTCCTAGAAATGCAAGCTTAACAGTAACTTATAAATTTTAATTTATATGAAAATATTAAAATCAGAACTTTTAATAGCCAAACATTTAAGACAATCTGTCTTTAAAAATTCAGCTTTATATTTCATTTCGTTCTTTATTGGAATTTTGCTTTTGTATGCCACATTTTCGGGCTGGCAGAATTATAGAACTCAAAATGAAACTAGCGAAAAATATCAGCATGAATCGAGAGAAGATTGGTTAAAGAATCCAGATAAGAATCCGCATAGAATGGCACATTACGGTAATTTTGCTTTCAGAAAAAGTACGCCGTTGAGTGTTTTTGAATTCGGAATGGAGCCTTTTTTTGGAAATGCGATTTTCCTCGAAGCGCACAAACAAAACACAGCCAATTTTTCTGAAGCAGGTTTTTCTAATAGTATGCTTCGATTTGGAGAAATCAGTATTGCAATGGTTTTGCAGGTTTTACTTCCTCTTTTAATTTTCTTTATAGGTTTTAATTCCATTGCTTACGAACGCGAAAATGGAACTTTAAAAATCCTTTTGACGCAAGGAATCAATTGGAAACAGCTTTTGTTTGGGAAAATATTTGGCATTGCGAGCGTCATTATGCTGTTATTTATTCCGACCATTATTGTTTTGGTTTTAGTCTGGCTTTTTCTGCAAGACTTTACTATTACAGCAGACGAAACTGTAAAAATGATTTTATTTATACTTTTTCATTTAGCTTACCTCCTATTTTTCTGTGTGATTGCCGTTTTAATTTCTGCAGTAAGTAAAACTTCTAAAAAAGCATTAATAACACTTATAGGGATTTGGCTTCTTTTTACGATTATTTTACCTAGAACAACTCAGGCAATTGGAGCTTATATTTATGAAGCGCCTTCTAAAATTCAGTTTAACAGCGATATTGAAAAAGATATTTTAAAGCAAGGTGACAGTCATAATCCAAATGATCCGCATTATAAAGCGATAAAAGATTCGCTTTTAAGAGCGTATAAAGTAGATTCTGTACAGAAACTTCCTTTTAATTATTCTGGCTTTATTATGACCGAAGGCGAAAAAATTAGTTCTAGAATCTATAATGAACATTTGGCAGAATTGCTTCAGATTTACAAAAAACAGAATAGTTTTTCTAAAACAGTTTCTTTCCTAAACCCATATATCGCGATTAAAAATCTTTCGATGGGATTGTCAAATACGGATTATGAATCTTATGTTGATTTTCAGAAACAAGCTGAAGATTATCGCTATAAAATGGCTCAGAAAATGAATGCTTTACAGATAAAATACATTAGCAATACAAAATCTGATAAGCCAAAAATTATAGGAAAAGAACATTGGGCAGATGTGGAAGATTTTCATTATGAACCAAAACCAATTGGTACAGTTCTTAAAAACGAAATCATTTCTATTATTTCTATTATTCTCTGGATTTCAATGCTTTTTATTCTCATTAGAATTGCGTCCAAAAAACTTAAAGCCATTTAATATGTTATCATTATTATTCAAAAATTTCATTCGATCAAAAGGAACCAAAATTGGATTGCTTTTCTTGTTGTGTATCGGCTTTATTAGTCTTTTAATTGGAAAACAGTTTAAGGATAAACAGCAAAATTCTATTCAGGAAACAGCAGTTTATCAGAAAGAACATATTGCCAGAAATGCTGCTTTTCATAAAGACGAAATCGGGCTTTTATTATACTACATCAAGTTTTCTTTGGTTAATAATACATTGCCAATAAACAGTTTAGCGATTGGGCAACGCGATGTAAATCCATCTATTCAAAGTGTTACGATTCGTAGTTTGGAAGGGCAGAAATACGATTCGGAACTCAATAACCAAAACAATCTTCTAGCCGGAAATATCGACTTTAGTTTTGTACTGATTTATCTTTTTCCTCTCTTGATTATTGCTTTTTCATACAATTTAATTTCTGAAGAAAAAGAAAGTGGCACATGGAAAATCGTTGCAACACAAAGTCAAAATACTTTAAAATATATTCTACAGTTATTTTATGTTAGGATTCTGAGTTTAATTGTTTTGCTTACAATTTTACTTTTTTCTGCCGTTTTATTCTTAAATATTCCGTTAGATGAATCCTTTTTTCTTTTCTATGGACTTAGTATCTTGTATATTTTATTTTGGTTTGCTATCTGTTTCTTTTTCGTTTCATTACAAAAACATTCCAATTTCAATGCTGTTATTCTGCTAACGATTTGGCTATTTCTAATTATTATTCTTCCAGCTGCAATTAACGCTTATGTTGTCAATCAATATAAAGTTCCAGAAGCCTTAGAACTGACTATAAAACAGCGAAATGCGTATCATGAAAAATGGGACACAGATAAAAACGAAACGATGGAGAAATTCTATAAGCATTATCCGCAATTTAGAACATACAAACTGGATGAAAAAGCTGAATTTACTTGGCTTTGGTATTATGCAATGCAGCAAATGGGAGACGATGAATCGGCAGTTCTTTCAAGAGAATTAGAATCGAAATTACAGCAGCGAAACCTTGCCAGTCAAAGAATAACACAGTTTATACCAACGCTTCATACGCAATTGCAATTGAACGAAATTGCGCATTCAGATTTAGGAAATCAGCTTTTGTTTTTAAAAGAAACCACAAAATTTCACGAAAAATTACGTTTGCATTTTTATCCTAAAATATTTGATAATGCTCCTGTAGATCAACAAAATTGGGAAAAGTTTAAAGTTGAAACTTTTAGAGATTCCTCAGAAAATAGTTTAGCAAAAGCTTTTTTGCCTTTAGTGCTTTTCATTTTATTACTGATTGGTTTTGGATGGAGGAATTTTAATCGTAAAGCTATTTAATTTTTTACCGCAAAGAGCGCAAAGGTTTACGCAAAGGACGCAAAGTTTTTTTAAGCTTTGAGAATAAACCTTTTATGAGAGTTCGCAAAGTTTTGACACAAAGCTTTGCGAACTTTTGCGTTTTTATAAAGCCCAGTATATCAAAAAACCTTGCGCCCTTTGCGTTAAAAAATCGCAAACTAGTCATTGTTTCTAAAGGTATTCTGAATAAAATTTCTTCAAACATTCAATAATTTTATTTTATTTAGAATTAATATAAATAAACTTTTATATTTGCCGCTTTCTAAGCAAAATCGAGTATTTTTTAAAATTTACTTAATATTGCTTATCCAAAATAAATTCTGTTTGATGAACAACAATACCAGTTTCGAATTAGAACTTTTCCGTTCCTTTAAAGATGGAGATGAAGCTGCGTATACCTTTTTCTACGATAAATATTTTAGAAGAATTCAATCTTTCAGCGTTCAGTTTATTTACGATCAAGATGAGGCTGAAAATCTTGCTCAAGAAGCTTTACTATATCTTTGGCAAAATAAAGAAAGTGTAGAATCCATAAACGGAATTCAGGCTTTCTTATACACTTATGCCAAATCAAAATGCTTGAATTTAATTCGTCACAATAAAGTGAAAGATAAATTCAAGAATGACCTCCTTAACCACCAAGAAAGAGAACTGAATATTGAAGTTTTAAATTCAGTTCAATTTGACACTTTAGAATTAACAGAATTAGAACGCATTATTCAGGAATCAATAAGTGATTTGCCTCCAAAAACTCGCGAAGTTTTTATAAAAAAACGTTTTGAGAATAAAAAAAATTCAGAAATCGCAGAAGAAATGGATGTCACTTTAAAAGCCGTAGAAGCCCACATGACAAAGGCTTTGAAGATTTTAAAGACCAAATTATCCGATTATTTATTCTTAATTTTTATCCTTATTTGTAATAATTAAAAATAAAAGGTAGGGTATTTTAATTCTGAAGTGTACTAACTATAGCGAGAAGTTTAAAAACGCATTTATGACATCGGAACTAATTTATAAATACTTATCTAATGAAGCATCAGAACAAGAAGTTGAACAGCTTTTTGAGTGGATTAATGCTTCAGAAGAAAACAAAAAGCAATTTATAACTTTAAAAAAGACTTGGGCTTTAACAGCGCTTACTGGAACTATTTCACGTGAAGTTCCTGTTGTTACTTTAAAACCAAAAAATAACATTAGAAAGTATTTTAAATACGCGGCCATTCTTGTGGTATGTATTGGTTTAGCTAGGCTTGCTTTTTATTTTAATGAAAGAACAAATGATTCTAAAGAAATTGTTCTTGAATTAGGCGATGGACGTTTAGAATATTTTTCTGAAAAAAATCTGAACGCTTTGGTTAATGACAAAGGCGAATTGGTTGCTAGAAAATTTCCTGATCAAATTATGTATTTTGGAAAAGTTCTCGACAAAGAAGTTTTATATCATACGCTAAAAGTTCCTTACGGAAAAACATTCAAACTTAAACTTTCAGACGGTACCCTTGTAAGTTTAAATTCTGGAACTACATTGCGTTATCCGGAACAATTTGGAATTAACGGAAAAAGAAATGTTTATTTAACCGGTGAAGCATTTTTTGAAGTTGCTAAAGACAAACAGCATCCGTTTATTGTACATTCTGATCAAGCTGAAATTGAAGTTCTTGGAACTCGTTTTAATGTAAGCGCTTATCCTGAAGACAAAACTGTGAGCAGTGTTTTGGTTGAAGGAAGCATAAAAATGTCTGAAAAAGACAATCCTTTAAATACTGTTTTGCTAAAGCCTTCCCAAATGGCTGTATGGCAGAATCAGTCTAAGAAAATTACAACTAAAAACGTTGATGCTTCTTTTTATGAAGCTTGGACACAAGGTGAACTTGCTTTCAACAATACCCCATTTTCTACGATTACAAAAATAATTGAGCGTACCTACGACGTTGAAATCATCAACGAAAATGCTGTTTTGGCCAAACAGAATTTTACCGGCTCAATTAAAATCAGTGAGTCTAGTGTCGAGAATATTTTAGATCTTCTAAAACGTGACACGCCTTTTAATTATTCTATCGAACAAAAAACAATTACCATTACACCTATTTTCCATAACTAAATAAAACATGACTTTAATGATACCCAATAACTTAAGAAAAATTCTGTTTTTCTTAGCCCTCCTTATATCCAGTTTTAAAGGTTTTGCGCAGAACAAACCCATTACATTACATGTAAAAAACAAACCTATAAGCCAAATTATCAAATCTATTGAAGCACAATCTGATTTTAGAATTATTTATAATGCAAAAAAAATAGATGCAGAACAGTTGGTGGACATTGATGTAGATAATGCTTCTTTGGAAACGACTTTAAAAAAGTTATTAAAAGGCACGAATATCTCTTATTATATTCAGAAAAAACAGGTTTTATTGACAGATGCAACTCCTGTTGATAAATCCAATTCGGATGTTCAGGAAACGGAACGAATTATAAAAGGAACCGTTTACAGCGCTAAAGACAGACAACCGCTTCCTGGAGCGACAATCCGTATTCAAGGAACTGGAATGGGCGCTATAACCGATTTTAACGGAAAATTTGTTTATGAGTTAAAAGGAAATAATATTCCGAATCTTGTACTTGAAGTTGGATTTTTAGGAATGGAAAGCCAATCGCAAAAGGCAGATAATAAGAAAGATTTTGTTTTTTATCTTCAAGAAGCTGCAGATGAGCTAAATCCAGTTGTAATTACTTCTTCTTACGGTACAACAAAATTAAAGGAAGAAATTGTTGGAAGTATTTCGACTTTAAACGCAAAAGACATTGCCGTAGAACAAGCTTCAGAAAGTTTTGATAAAATGATTACAGGACAAATTGCCGGAGTTATGGTAGAAAACACTTCTGGTGTTGGTGGTCCTGTTAAGATTAATATTCGTGGAAAAGGAACATTAACTTCTTTAACTGGCGCTATTACTGGAACTTCTTCACAGCCTTTAATTATTGTGGACGGTGTTGTAATGGGCGAAGAATATGCTATTGATGGAGGTGATTTTGACGGAGCTGGAATCTACGCTGAAAATCTTACTAATCCTTTAATGAAAATTGCTCCAGAAAATATCGAAACTATTTCTGTTTTAAAAGATGCAGCTGCCGTAGGTATTTATGGTGCCGATGGTGCAAATGGTGTTATTTTGATTACCACTAAAAAAGGAAGAAAAGGAAAAACTCAGTTTGGTTTTTCTAATCAGCTAGGGGTTTCTTCTGCAATTAATCAAATTAAATATTTAAATGGCGAGCAATACACCGAAATAAGGAACCAATATTTAAAAAACACTACAACAAACTACGTTCCAATTACTTATAATGGAATTAATACCGATTGGTTTGATTTGTTAAACAACGCTGGTGTTTACAATAAATATAATTTTAATGTTTCTGGTGCTACATCAAAATTTTCATATCGAACAAATGTTAGCTATACCAAAATTGATGAACCTCAAATGGGTAACGACACAAAACAGCTAAATGCTGGAATTAATTTAGGTTATAGTTCTGGCAAATGGGATGTTAATTTGATGTTGAATCCGAGTTTTGTACAAAAAGATACTCCAAACATTTTTTATGGTTATGCCTATCTTCCAACGCTTTCTCCATACAATGCAGACGGTTCATTTTCAAATCTAGGAGTAAGCGGTGCAACGGCAGGAAATCCTTTGGCGGCAATTCAACAAAATAAAAATGAAACGCAGTCGCTTGGTATTTTAGGAAGCATTAATTTATCTTATAAACTGAATAATAATATCAGATTTGCAACTCTTTTTGGTATGGATTATAACGATAAAGATCAAGATCGTTATTTCTCTGGAGCAAATGAAAGCGGTCAGTTTAATGGATCTTTTACACTTGGAGGAATTTTATATCCTGCTTGGGGACGTAGATTATTAAACGAAAGAAATTCTACAAAATGGAATTGGCAAGGACAAGCTTTATTTAATAAAGATATTACTGAAAATCATGCTATTGATGGTGTTGTTGGTTTCGAATTGAGTGAAGATAAAACCAATTTTCATTACTCTTCTGGAGTTGGATACGTAAATCCAGGCGTACTCAATAAAATTACGGATGCTTTACGAGATGACAATCCTGCAACACCAAATGTAGATGAATCTACTGCTGGACAATCTTATAGAAGTGAAATCAGTTATAATTCTAGAGTTTCTTTATTCTCTCAAGTAAATTATAACTACAAAAAACGTTATTTCTTATTAGCTAATTACCGCCGCGATGAAAGTTCTGTTTTTGGAGATGATACTAATGTGGCTAATAATGGAGGTGTTGGTGCCGGATGGATTATCAGCAACGAAAACTTTCTTAATTCTTCTTCTTGGATTGATTTCTTAAAATTAAAAGCAAGTTACGGTACAACTGGAAACTCTAGAATTGGTTCTTACCGTTCTAAAGGTTTGTATAATGTTTCGCAAAACAGTTACAACGGTTCCATTGGAGCAACTACAGGCGATGCGCCAAACGGTAATTTAAGTTGGGAGAAAAACACCAAATTCAATGCTGGTTTTGATTTTAATGTCTTCAACAGAATTGAATTAACTGTCGAATATTATTACGACAACAAAACAGATTTGATTACGACAAGAGATATTCCAACTGAAACTGGTTATAGCTCTATACAGCTGAATGCAGCAAGCATGTACAATAAAGGTTTTGAATTGACTACTAGAATTAAATGGATCAAAAGTAATGCATTTAAATGGACAACAGCATTTAACATTTCTACAGTTGACAGTAAAGTAACTGATCTTAAAGGTTTAGGAAGCGATTATTCTTTAGCCAATTTAGCTTTAGCACAAAAAATCGGTTACAGCACGAGTACTATTTGGGGAATTAAATGGGTTGGTGTTGATCCTGCAACAGGTCGAGATCTAATTGAAAAAAATGGTAAAATTTACGATGCCAAAACCTACGGCGAATTGTACTCTATTGCAGATTGGGAACCAATTGGAGATAGACAAGCAGATGCGTACGGAGGTTTTAATAACAGTTTTACCTTTTTCAATAACTTAACTTTATCTATTAGAGGTGATTATCAAATTGGAGGTAATTTCTTAGTATCTGATATTTTGGTTGATAAATACTCAAATACATTTAACAGAAACCTATCTGTAAACGCATACGACCATTGGAGAAATCCTGGAGATATTGTATCTCAATCTGCTGTAACTTCTTCTCCGCAACTTTCTAACTTAAGTAAATATGTATATGATGCAACTTATATCAGAATCAGCAATATTAATTTAAGTTACAATGTACCGTTAAAAAACACCTTCTTAGACAATCTTTCTGTTTTTGCAGATGCGACAAATGTCGCTTATTGGTACAAAGAGAAAAGTCCAAAGGGAATGAACGGAGTAAGAGAATACAGTTTTACTTATCCTCAGGCAAGAACAATCTCGCTGGGAGTTAATGCTAAATTTTAAGAACATGAAATATTCAAAATATCTATTTATATTTTTCCTGATTTTCTCGCTGCAAAGCTGTAGTGACTTTTTAGAGCAGGAACCTGGAACACAAACTTCGATAGACGAACTTTTGCAAAACAAAAAAGGTGTTTTGCAAGCATTGGCCGGACTTTACAACGAACTTGAAGCTAACTTGCGCGGAGAACGTTACGCCGTATATGCTGATCTTCAAGGAGGAAACATAAAATTTGCGCCCGTATCATCTGGAAATAGTAGAGGACAGATTTCGCCAACATTAAATGTACAGAATGTATATTCATTCGAAGATCAAGCGCTGACAAGTGATTTTAAATCTTTTTATGATGGAAGTTATGATATTATAAATCAGGCGAATTTAATTTTAGAATATACTCCTGCCCTAACTGATGCCACTGAAGCAGAAAAAAATCAGATAAAAGCAGAGACTTTAACGATTAGAGCTTATGCGCACTTTTTGTTATCTCTTGTATATAGCCAAGATTATAAATACACTGCGGATGCTTCTCACTTAGGAATTGTTTGCAATTCACAATCTATTAAAGCTGGAATACAATATCCAGCCAGAAAAACCGCTGCCGAAACTTATACTTTTATTGTAAATGATTTAGTAACAGCAATTGGTAACTATTCATCTTCTTCATCGCTTCCTGGACAGAGCTATTCTCTATTTAACCTAAATAATACGAAAGCATTATTGGCTAGAGTATATTTGCAAAAAGGAGATTGGAATAATGCGTATACAACTGCCAATGATGTCATTACAAATTCAGGAGTTACATTATCGGGCTCAGCAGATTATGTTGCACAATGGGCTCAGCCTGATATTCCAATATCTGAAATTTTACTAGAATTTGCCAATAGAAGAGATTCTGAAGATGTTGTCACTTCGTCTATGTCACAAGTATTTGGTTATACAACAGCGACAAGTTATCAGCGATATGTTGCCTCAAATGATTTGGTTAACTTATACGAAAACAGCGATTTAAGAAAACAATTATTTCTTACACAACCTTTACAGACTTTAGTAAATGGTGTACTTACAAGTGTAAATTATAATTTCACGAGAAAATATCAAAATAATGCTGGTTATGTAGCTTTCAGGTTAAGCGAAATGTATCTAATTCGTGCTGAAGCAGCTTTAGAAACCAACAGAGCCGATGCTGCTATGGCTGATATTAATATTATTCGCGGTCGTTCAAATGCTACTTTATTAACCAATACAACAAATCTAAAAGAGAATATTCTTTTAGAAAGAAGAAAAGAACTTTGTTTTGAAGGTCATTTATTTTTTGATTTGGTACGTAATCATAAAAATATTTCTAGAAATGACGGTTGTATTTCAACAAACTGCAGCATGACTTATCCTTCTCTAAAATTTGTTCTTCCGATACCAACCTATAACACTAATCTTAACCCTAACTTACAACAAAATGAATCGTATTAAGATATTTAGCATATTGTTTATAGTAGCAGTTTTTGCTTCTTGTTCAAAAGACGACTATAAATTAGGTTCTGAAATTGATCCGTTTATTAGATTCAATTTCTTGGTAAAAAGTGATAATACACCAGTAGAATATCCTATTGTAAATGGAAGTTTAGTGCCTCAATCTACTTACGTTAATACTTCGGTAAAAACGTTGAAAGTACCGGTTGCTTTGACTGCTCAAAATTTAAAAAGTAGCGTAACAGCCAATTTTAGTGCAGTTTCGTCAACAAATGACAATGAGAGCTTTACGGTAAATCCTGTAAATCAATTAACTTTTCAGGGAAATAAATTAACAGATACTATTGCGGTTTCTTTTGACAAAAGATGGACTGCTAATCAAAGTATTACTTTAAAACTAGAAACTGTTTCTGATCCTGAAATTCACATTGGAAATTTAAACACAGAATATCCAAACGATACTTTCAAAATTGATTTAGCTGCCATTACAACCAATTATACTTTTCCAGTAAATCAGCTTATTGTGAAAGGAGAAGTCGGAGAAACAGTTGATTTTAAAGTAAATTTTCCTAACGGATTTTTCCCTTCTGAAATAGAAAATGCTTCTATTTTTAAATTCCAAAATGGTTTTGAATATTCGTTAACACATGATGATTTTGGCGATAACAGAAGTTCTATTACGTACCATTTGACTCTTTTAGAAGATATTCAAAATGACGATGCGCGTTACGAATCTAAAATAACTCTAGTCAATATTCCAAATTACAATGCAACAGGAAGTATCGCTTTGACTGTTGTAAAACCAATTAAATCTCCAAGAGATATTCAGGCATATCCAGCATCAAAATTCACAGATCCTACAAATGCATTTTATCTGACTTATGGAGAACATTGGTTTAGTGTAAATGGCAATTGTTCATGGCAGACTTTCAATGCTTTAACTTTCCCAGTTGTGGTGACAAAAGATAACGAAAATGCGATTCTTTACAGCGATAAAGGAACCGCAAACCCGAATGATGATGTTTACTATGACGCTTTTAAAATCGGATTTAACGTTGCCAGCGGAACGAACACTGTGAATTCTTTCGGTTTAAAAAGATGGTTTTCTAACGAAAGTAACTCAGCTGCAATTTCGCCTGGATTTAATATTACCTCAGCTTTGGAATTTTTCCCAGCCAATGGAAACAGCAAAACACAAGGAACAGTTCTCGTAATTCCACAAGATATTACAATTGGATCTAGCGCAACAAATACGCATGTTATTGCTATTTCGGGAGAAGGAACTTATAAAGAAATCAGCAATGGTTTATATGAGATTTCATTCGAATTAAAATTAACAAACGACAAACTGTTTGGAGGAACAGTTTCAACACAATACAGAATGTACAACAACAGAGTGTACACAAAGCCAACACCTTTAAGCATTTCATGTCCTAAAGAAGTTACTTTGTAATTGATAATTGATAATTGATAATTGATAATTGATAATTGATAATTGATAATTGATAATTGATAATTGATATGCCTCTTGAGCTTTGTCAAAGTTTAAAACTTTGACAAAGCTTTTGGCGTGAAAAAAAGGTTTCAGGTTTCAAGTTTCAAGTTTCAGGTTGCTGCAGAACGTGAAACCTGAAACTTGAAACAAAAAAAAACAAATCAAAAAAAAAACACAAAAAACACAAAGAATTGAAAAAACTAATCGTTCCACTTATTTTCCTGCTTTGCTTGACGGCTTATAAAAGCGTGGAAAATCCTGATTATATTGATATTCAGGAATTGCGAAAACTGTATTCCAGCGGGGATTCTTCGAAATGGCCTGCTGCTGAATTACATCAAAACGTTGATAAATCTAAGTTTCAGGATATTGGTGTGCTTCCTGCTGTTCCTTATCCTGCTTATAATCCGTATTCTAAGGAAAAAGAAAGTTTGGGTAAAATTTTGTTTTTTGATCCGAGATTATCTCGAAGCGGACAAATTGCGTGTGCTTCTTGCCATAATCCGGAATTGGGTTGGACAGACAATTTAACGCGTTCTTTTGGACACGATCGTCAAACTGGAAAACGAAATTCGATGACGATTTTAAATTCAGCATATGCCACTTCCCTATTTTGGGACGGGCGTGCTTCAAGTTTAGAAGATCAAGCGCAATTTCCTGTTCAAGATCCTTTAGAAATGAATGAAAAACTGACGATTGCTGTTGATAAAATCGCTAAAATTAAAGGCTATAATTCGTTGTTTTCAGCTGCTTTTGGAGATAAAAAAGTGACTTTAGAACGCATTCAATATGCCATTGCAACTTTCGAAAGATCAATTAACAGTCCAAAAAGTAAATTTGATCAGTTTGTAAGCGGAAAATCAGATATCTATACCGATCAGCAAGTAAAAGGAATGCATTTGTTTAGAACAAAAGCGCAATGCATTAATTGCCATAATACGCCTTATTTCAGCGACAATCAGTTTCATAATGACGGACAAACTTTATTCGGAACTAAAAATGAAGATTTCGGACGTTATAATGTTACTAAAGATGTGAAAGATATTGGCAAATTCAGAACGCCAACACTTCGCGAAGTCGTAAATACAAAACCTTGGATGCATCACGGACATTTTCCGAGTTTATTGGATGTTGTTGAATTATACAATTTAGGAAATCCATCGCCAGTTCAAAAGAAATACTTAGGAACAGCAAGAGATTCTCTAATTCCAAAATCAGATCCAATGTTGAGAAAATTAGATTTAAGCAAAGAAGAAATCAGTGATTTATTAGCCTTTATTGAAACATTAAGCACACCAACAAGAAGAATCATAATTCCAGAAATGCCGAAGTAATTAATTTTAAAACAAGCTTTTATGAAATCATTAAACATTATCATTATTCTTTTTTTAGTTTTCAATTCGATGTTTGCACAAGAAATTACTAAAGAGATGATGCTCAAAAGAGACGCTAAAATCGATTCATTAAAAAAGATTGATTTTTTAAGCTATAAGTATAAATATCTTGATGAAAATTTTAAAATTAAAATATCTAAAGAGGATTTTGACAAAGCAATTAGTGATTACAAAATTTATCCAGAAAGAATAAAAAAATACAGCGATTCTTTGTATGTAGTTTTAATGGCTGAACTTAAAGATTCAGACGCTTCGAGAATCGCTGGACTTAAAATCGATTATAAATGGGTAAGATTTGGTTATCATACTTGGATGAGCGAAAATGAGGTTTTAGCATTAGCCAAAAAACTAAATGTAAAAATGCCTTATAGACTTCAGGAATTGTTTTTGAATAATGACCCAAAAGTAAAAACAGAAATTCAAACTTTAAGAGATAAACTTTTTTTACAATTAGGAAAAGAAGAAATAAAAACAATGCCAACAAGAGAGCTTCTTAACTATGGTTTTAAATATAATCCTGAATTAATTGAACTCAGAAAAAAAGGACATCAACACAAACCGCAAGAAAATAAATGATTTGTATTTTGCCCCAAGTATTTTGCAAATCGCAAAAGCCCTTTTCGTTTTGAAAAGGGCTTTCTTTTATTCCATTTTATTGGTTTATGAAATTATTTTAAAAAGCTTCACCTATTCGAAAATAAATTCCCCAATCTCCTTTTCCAACGGCACCGTCTAAACCTATATTAAATTTTTCTGTTTTAAATGCTCTGTAGCGATATCCAACTCCAACTCCTGGATATAATTTCCAATCAAAATCTTTAGTATCAGAGCCGTAAATTGTGGCCAATCCAGCAAAACCAACCAATCCCATTCTTTTATTAAAATTATAGCGATATTCACCCTGTATATCCATAAGTCCGTCCCCTCGGTACTTGCCTTCTGAATAACCTCTAATATCGTTACTTCCAATGGCAACTTGTTGTTCGAAAACTATATTTCCAAGTCCAAACTTACCTGAAAAACGACCAGCCAATACATCTTTTCCATTTCGCATAGGAAAATAAGCATTATATTCTGAGAAAATTTTATTAGCATTGGCAGTATTTCCAAACCACTCAGGATAAGTAATCCAACGAAGTTTTATTTTATTTCCCTTTGTCGGATAATAAACTGCATCTCTTGTATCGTACAACATTATTAGTTGCAATCCATTTGTGTGGCTAACAGAAGATGGTTCAACATTATCTTGATAGTCAGTACTGTAATGTGCATAGGAATATCCCAAACCAGCATAAAAAGACTTTACAATTTTATGTTGAAGAGTAAAAGCAAGAATTGTTTTTTTTGTGCCATAATCATAAAAATCTGGAACATCTATATCATCAACATAAAACTGAGCATTTTGGTTGCCAACTGCAAAAAAGACTTGTGCCCGCCAAAGGTCTTCTTTAAAGTACAATTTATTAAATGAAGCAATGAAATAAGACTTATTAGTGGTGTAAACTGCAGACAAACCAGATAAAGATTTTGGCGAAATTGTATCTGTTTTATCAAACTTGTACATCATCATCGGAATTGCTCCAAACATAAATTCAAGCGTTCTATTGTAATTAAGATAAGGCATTACATTAAAATCGATGTTTTTAACCTTTGCAACGGCTGTTTTGGTACTGTCTGTCTGAGCCCATCCCAAGCTACAATAAAATATTATCAGGAAAAGTAAATAGACTTTCTTCATAGTTTTATTTTTATAAAACAAAACTACTATTTCATTAAAAGAATGTAATTTAAATTAAGAGAGGTTAGGTTGCATATTATAAGATGAAACCAATTTTATAAACACTTAAGAGAGACAGAATCTATAAATTATTACTTTGATTCTCTATTAATTCCAAACTTTTATACTTTTTATATATTTGTTTGGAAGAAAAATAGTTTTTAAATCCAGTTTAAATTTTTCAGTTACAAAATAACTATATGAAGAAAACATTCCTTAAAGCAATTCTAATTATTTTTTTTGTCACTAATTTTATGAATGCTCAATCTCAAGATCCAATTTTGCAAAAATTAATTGACCTAAAACTTATTGAACAGAAAGAGGTAAAAGATTTCATAAAAAATCAAGAAGCATATACTGGTAAAAGTACCACTTCGTACTTATATGCATTATTTCAATGTGAATATAAAAGAATAACAAAACATTTCTATTCTACATTTATAGCTAATATGATTTCTATAGAAAACGACAAACTTAGCGATGAGGAACAGAAAAAAGAAAACCAAGAACTAAGCGATTATCTTTCTAAACTGAAAAGTTGTGAACTTTTAAGTGAAAAACAATCACAATATTTTCAAAAGGAAATATCTAATAATTCATACGGATATAAATTACAGTTTATCCAAGATATCACATTTAAAGCTTTAAAAGCAGATTATATGGCTCCAGAAAAGCTAAAAGATTTTGCAGATAAATTAAAAGACTATAAAATAGTCGATACAAAATATCAAAGTCTAATTGCCGCGATAGACGAAGAAAAAATAGAAGAACCTATTGATTTTCTTTTGTACTGTGAAAAATCTACAATTATAAACCCAAAGAATTATTCAGACAAAGTAGCATTTTTTTTGGAAGCCATTCATAAAAAAACCGCCTCTGTACTTCCAGAATTGGCTTTTACAGATTTTGAATATAAAATCGTGCTTGATCCTGAAATGTCTGCTTATGGCGATAATTATTACAACTGCATCGTTTCTTTAAAATCGAACGGAAAAATCTACAAGCAAAAAAGCGGATTTTATCCTTCATCTAAAAACGATTATTCAGCAGGTGAAATCGATATTCAAAATTATTATCAGATATTCAATAAAATATTAATTGATTTACACGCTCCATATCGAGTTCATGACGTTCCAGTGCATGGTGAAAATGCATCTGTGAGCCAAATTGGAATAATGGTTTTAACCGAAGAACAGGAAAAAAAACTAAACGAATTTGTAACCTATATTAATGCATCTCAGGAAGATTTTAAAAACAAACCAACAAGTCAAGAAATAGAAAATGCTATTGATGAATATACTAAAATTGGTTTATTTTCGAATTTAACAGCTGACCAAATCAGTCATGGCAAAGAAAAAGTTAGACAAGAGAACATTAGTAATTATAATGATATTCTTTCTGCTTTTCCAAACATGATTTATTCGTTTGATACAGAATTAGGAAATCTTGAAGATCCTTATGCAGAACTAATTAAAGAGTTTGCTGCTATCTCTCATAACGAATTTAAGCCAACACATATTTCCAATCTATTTGATATTGAAAAAAGTAAAAAAACTACATTAAAATTTAAGCTTAAAAACAAAGTTTATTCAAAAACTTTTAAAATTGATAATGACTGGATAGATGCTGATTTTTTTGATTTTGTGCGATCTGTTACAACCAAAAACAATCTAGAAGGTCGATTTTATGAATTATATACAGGTGGACAAGATGCGAAAGTTATCTTTCTTACAGAAAATCAATACAATTACATTCGGACAAATAAGCTACTTTTATTTGCAGATCAAGAATGGGAAGAAGAATAAATCTTTTCCAATTCTAAAAATATTTTAAAACCTCATCTTTTGAATTCGAACAGCATTCAATATCGCCAACAGCGCCACACCAACATCAGCAAAAACAGCTTCCCACATTGTTGCCAATCCGCCAGCACCAAGAATAAGCACAAAAGCTTTTACAACAAAAGCCAATGTAATATTCTGCCAGACAATTTTTTTGGTTTGTTTTCCGATATTGATTGCCATTGCAATTTTGCTCGGTTTATCGTCTTGAATCACAACATCTGCAGTTTCTATTGCGGCATCGCTTCCTAAACCTCCCATTGCAATTCCGACCGTGCTTAAAGCAATTACAGGTGCATCGTTTACACCATCGCCCACAAAAGCAATCGTTTCGTTTTTGGCTTTAATTTCGTTTACTTTATTCACTTTATCTTCTGGAAGTAAATCTCCAAAAGCCTTCGTAATTCCGAGTTTATCGGCTACAAATTGAACTACATTGGTTTTGTCTCCACTTAGCATGGTTAATTTTACTCCTAAAGATTTTAGTTTTGAAACTGTTTCTTTAGCATCTTCTTTTATTTCATCTGCAATCGTTAAATAACCTGCAAATTTTCCATCGTAAGCAATGGCAATTGTGGTATAAACTATTGTAGAAGGATCAATATCATACGAAATATTGAATTTATTGAGAAGCTTGAAATTTCCAACAAGCAATTCTTTTCCGTTAAAAACAGCTTTTAATCCATGTCCTGAAATTTCTTCAATATTTGTCAATTCAACAGAAGAATCAATTGCTCCAACATAATTGTGAATTGCCGTTGCAACAGGATGAGTACTTCGGCTTTCTAAAACATTAATCAGTTTTAGAATTTCATCTTTATTCAATTCAGGTTTTATGATGACCTCTTGAACTTTAAAAATACCTTCTGTCATGGTTCCAGTTTTGTCTACCACAACATTCTGAATGGTCGAAATACTGTCTAAGAAATTGCTTCCTTTAAATAAAATTCCGTTTTTACTCGCTGCTCCAATTCCGCCAAAATAACCTAACGGAATACTGATTACTAATGCGCAAGGACAAGAAATAACCAAGAAAACTAAAGCTCTGTACAACCAATCACTAAAAACGTAATTGTCTACAAAAAGCATCGGAAGCAAACAAATTGCAATTGCCAAATACACCACAATTGGCGTGTATATTTTAGCAAATTTTCTGATGAATAATTCAGCGGGCGCTTTTTTAGTTGTAGCGTTTTGAACCAATTCTAGAATTTTAGACAATTTACTATCGTTGTAAGCGGCTGTTACTTTTACTTCTGCAATCGTGTTTCCGTTTATCATTCCAGCAAGAACCGTTTCACCTTTCTTTTTAGTATCAGGTTTACTTTCTCCCGTTAAAGCTGCAGTATTAAACGAAGCCGATTCTGATAATAATTCGCCATCTAAACCTAGTTTTTCTCCCGCTTTAAGCTGAATAATGGCACCAATCTGAACGTCTTTGGCTTTTACTTTTACAGGAATATTATTTTCTAAAATATTCACCTCATCCGGACGCTGATCTAAGAGGCTTTTAATACTTGATTTAGCTTTGCTAACAGCCATTCCTTGAAAAGTTTCTCCAATTGTATAAAACAACATAACAGCAACACCTTCGGGGTATTCTCCAATTGCAAAAGCACCAATTGTAGCAATACACATTAAGAAAAATTCAGAGAAAACATCACCTTTTACAATGCTCTCGTACGCTTCTCTTAAAACAGGAATTCCAACAGGAAGATACGCAATGGCATACCAACCGATTCTAACTATTCCAGTAAACCAATCTTGCGGAAAATAGTTATCCAAACCAATTCCTATAAGCAGTAAAACAAAGGAAATAATTGACGGTAGAAACATTTGAAACAAACTTCCTTCTGCCCCATGTTCATGATCGTGTCCTTCGTGATCGTGACCGTCATTTTCTGAATGCACAGGTTCATCATGTGAACAGCAACAGGATGTTTTGGGTTTATTTTTTATATTTTTTACTTCTTTATCTTGATGTATCATTTTTTTGGTTTCATGTTTCAGGTTTCATGTTTTTGATGCCTGAAGTTTTATTTAAATAATGTTCTAAATTTAAGCATTTTGCGGCAATTGTTTCTAAGTAAATTTTGTTTTAATCTCGCAAGGACACTAAGACGCAAAGTTTCTGTTTTTAATTGCCTACAGCTTTAGCTGGAGGTGCATAAATGTAATAAGAGAAAGGCTTTAGCCGAACTTTCGCATTTTTGGCTAAAGCCATTTCTGATTTCTCTTTAAAACCTCCAGCTAAAGCTGGAGGCAACAAATATGCTTTAAAAAAACTTCGCGACTCTGTGCCTTTGCGAGCTAATTTCACTCCAACAAAAACCTCAGTCCCTTAGAACCTCAGCTCCTCAGAACCTTAAAAAAAATCAATGCTCATGCTCTCCTCCGCCCTTCATTGCTGAAAGCAGATAAAATGCGCCCTTTGTCACTACTTTTGCATTGGCAGAAACTTCATTTACAAATTTAATTTCTGTAAAACCTAAATCTGTTGTTCCTGGAATCACTTCTACGGCTTTAAAGTGGACTTCTTTTTCGTGAATTTCTTCTTTTTCACCCGCTTTATGATCGTGTTCTTGTTCCGCTTTTTCATCTTCTTGCACAAATACAAAATATTTATCGGCATTTCTGACAACCGCATCTTTTGGCAGTGCAGGAACTGTTGAATTTGTTATGTTGATATTGGCCGAAACATACATTCCTGGAATTAAGCCTTTAGCATCGGCAGGGTCAATTTTAGCATGAACGGCAACTGTTTTGCTTTCGTTAGAAAAAGATTTATTGATTCCGAAAATCTTTCCTTTAATGGATTTATTGGACTGATTTGTCAATACAAAATCAATAACCTGACCAATAGAAATCGAACCTAAATCTTTTTCATAAACATTTAAATCTAAATGCATTTGGCTATTGTCAACTACTTCAAACAAAGAAACTCCTGTATTTGCAAAAGCGCCTTTCGCAATATTAATTTTTCCAACATAACCATTTATCGGTGAAACAATTGGCACAACAGAGGAACTTCCTTTAGTAGAAACATGTAAAGCATCCAATTTATTTTTTGCCGCCTGTGCACGTGCTCTTTCTGCAGCTAATTTGGCTTTTACTTCCTGAAATGTTTTTCTCGGATTTACATTTTCATCACTTAATGTTTTCTGGCGATTGTATTCCAACTGTAGATATTCAACACTGGCTGAAGCCGAATGATAATCTTCCTGCATTTCGATTACCTCAAGATTTTGAATCGTTGCTAGTACTTTTCCTTTATTTACAAATGTGCCTTCCAAAACAAAAATATCCTTTACCGTTCCGCCAATTAAAGTCGAAACTTCAGCAGAATTTTGAGGTGGAACTGTTGTGTAGCCATTTGCTTTAATGATTTTATTTAGGTTTCGATCTTCAACAAATCCAGTTTCAATTCCGACTGTTTTAAATTGCGATTCTGTTAAAGAAACCTCTGTTGTAGCTTTTTCTTCTTCTTTTGGTTCTTCTGTTTTCTTTTCATTACAGCTTAGATTAACCGCAAAGAGCGCAAAGATTCCGCAAAGGGCGCTAAGTTTTATTCCTTTGCGAACTTTGCGCTTTATCTTTGCGTGCTTTGCGGTTAAATTATCAGTTAAGTTCATAAATATATTTTTCATATTAATTGTTTTTAATGGTTGGGAATTGAAGTTCGATTGCACTTTGATTATAGCTGTGCGTTGCCTCTGCAAATTGTTTTTTAATATCAATTGCCTGATTTAGAAAACTGATATACGACCAATAACTCAAATCGCCATTAGCATAACTTTTCTGCGCTGTATCAATAATTTGATTGGCATATTGCAAACCTTCATTTTGATAATAATTCAGATTCTTTTGCTGTTTTTGAAAGTTATTCTGCAATTCTTCTCTTTGCAGATTCAAAATCATTTTGTTTTTGTCTAAAGCCAATTGCGATTGCGAAATGCTAATTTCCGCCGCTTTTGCTCTCGTCGTATTGACACCTCCAAACAGTGGAATTTGTAAGCCAGCAGTAAAACCTTGAAATAAAGATTCTGTATTTATAGTCTGCGCGAAATATCCCAAACCAAATTTTGGCGTTCTCAAAGCTTTAAAAGTTCCCGCTTCTTTTTGATAAACCGAAATTTGCTGTTGATAAAAATCGTTTATTAAATTCTCTGCTTTGCTATTTTGCTGATTTTCTATAAAAATATATTGTAACGCTGTACTTTCGTCAGGAACAATATTTTCTGTAGTTTGCACAAAAAACTGAAGCTGTTTCTGATAAATTGCCAAATCGTAATTCAATTGTTCTTTTTGCGTTTCAATTTCTTTGACTTTTGCTTTAGCGCTAATTACTTCGATATTACCGCTTTCTCCAGTTTTAAAACGCAATTCGGCATTTTTTAGAAATTTGGTGTAAATCTCATTCAATTCTGAGTTTAACTTCTGAATCGAAATTCCATACAAATATTGATAATACGCCAAAGTCACCGCTTTTTCGAGTTCGTAAGAAGACAATGCTTTTCTTTTTTCAGCCAATTTTGCCAATTCTTCCTGCAATTGACGATTCGCTTTTGTTACATTTCCTAAAGGAAAAAACTGTTGTATCGAAACATTATGATCGAAATCGGCACTATTGAATTGTCCGCCTTGATATTGCACTTGCAAAGGATCTGGTTGAAAAGCAGTTTTCTTTAAAACCGTTTGGCGTTCTATTTCTTTATCGGCAATTTTTAAGTCGATGTTGTTAGATTTTGCTTTTTCTAAAGCTTTTTCTAAAGATATTTTTTGTTGTGCAAATGTTGTTGTGCATACCAATAGAAACATAATTAACAAGCAGATAAATTTTCCCCTAAAGAATTTTATATTGATTTTATATTTTGTTCTCATCATTAATATTTTTTTACTTCACGCAGATTTAAAAGGATTTCAGCAGATATACGCAGATTATATTTGAAATTTTTAAATTAAATCTGTTTTATCTGCATAAATCTGCAGAATCTGCGTGAAAAATCATTTTACTTTACCGTTAAACTTCTCCAACATTAAATACAAAATCGGCAAAACGATTAAGGTTAATAAAGTTGCCGAGAATAAACCGCCAATAACCACCGTTGCCAAAGGTTTCTGCACTTCTGCTCCACCGCTTGTTGACAATGCCATTGGTAAAAAACCTAAAGAAGCTACAGCAGCGGTCATTAAAACTGGTCGTAATCTGGTTTTCGTTCCAATAAAAACGCGTTCCAATGGATCTGAAATACCTTCAAGTTTTAGCTGATTGAAATACGAAATCAAAACAATTCCGTTTAAAACGGCGATTCCAAACAAAGCAATAAATCCGATTCCCGCAGAAATACTAAAAGGCATTCCTCTTAAAACTAAAGCCAAAACACCTCCCATTGCTGAAAGTGGAATTGCAGTAAATATTAAAACTGCTTGTTTAATGCTATTAAAAGTGAAATAAAGAAGTACTAAGATTAATCCTAAAGCGACTGGTAACGCTACCAAAAGCCTTTCTGATGCTTCTATTAAGTTTTCGAATTGTCCTCCATAGGTAATAAAATAGCCCGAAGGAAGTTTATAGTTTTGATCTAAACGCTGTTTAATTTCTTCGACCACACTTTGTATGTCACGTCCTCGAACGTTTAATCCAACCGTAATTCTTCTTTTTCCGTCTTCGCGAATGACCTGCACGGGACCTTGTTCGTATTCTACAGATGCAACTTGTGAAAGTGGAACTTGCTGGCCATTTGGAAGCGGAATAAATAAATTGCTAACATCTGTAATATCGGCGCGGTTGTCTTCGTTCATTCTTACCACAACATCAAATCTTTTGCTTTCTTCATAAATTTTTCCAGCACTTTCTCCAGCAAATGAAGAACGTATAATCTGATTGATATCTGAAATATTCAATCCGTACAAAGCGATTTTATTGTAATCGTATTTAATCGTAATTTGAGG
This sequence comes from Flavobacterium notoginsengisoli, assembly GCF_014207905.1. Lineage (GTDB taxonomy): Bacteria > Bacteroidota > Bacteroidia > Flavobacteriales > Flavobacteriaceae > Flavobacterium > Flavobacterium notoginsengisoli_A. Next base: position 322,857 of record NZ_JACHLB010000004.1, read on the forward strand.
CAATCCTGTTACTTTATCTGCTTTTAAATCTCCAACGCCTTCAATGCTTTTTATTTTCGAAATCAATTCAGTGGCTTTAGCATCGAGAATTTCTAGATCGTCTCCAAATATTTTTATAGCAATATCAGAACGGCTTCCCGTCATTAATTCATTAAAACGCATCTGAATTGGCTGTGAAATTTCGATGTTAACTCCTGGAATTACTTCCATTTCTTCTTTCATTGCATTGGCTAAATCTTCCCAATTGCGGTATTTTCCAGACCATTCTTTTTTGTCTTTCAAAACAATAATCAAATCACCACTTTCAATGGGCATTGGATCTGTCGGTATTTCACCACTTCCAATTTTGCTTACAATGGTTTTGATTTCGGGAAATTTTGCCTTTAAAATCTGCTCATATTTTGTAGTAGTTTCAACAGTTTGCGAAAGCGAACTTCCAGTCATAATTGTAGCATTCATAGCCAAATCGCCTTCCTCGATAGTTGGAATAAATTCACCTCCCATATTTTGAAAAATTATTACGCTCAAGGCGAATAATCCGATGGCAACGGCAAGTACAGCATTTTTAAAAACCAAAGCTTTTTTCAACAAAGGCATATAAAGATTCTCAAGCCACAAAATCATTCGATCGCTAAAGTTTTCTTTGCGTTCTGTTTTCTTTGATAAAAATAGAGCACTCATCATCGGAACATAAGTCAATGACAAAATAAAAGCACCAATAATGGCAAAACCGACTGTCATCGCCATTGGTTTGAACATTTTTCCTTCTGTTCCAATTAAGGCCAAAATCGGCAGATAAACTATTAAGATAATAATTTCACCAAAAGCGGCACTATTTCTAATCTTTGAAGCCGAATTGTAAACCTCAGTATCCATTTCTTCTTGCGACAATTCTTTTTTCTTTTTGAATTGCTGCAAATGATGCATCGTCGCCTCTACAATAATTACGGCACCGTCTACTATAATTCCGAAGTCAATTGCGCCTAAACTCATTAAATTTCCGCTTACGCCAAAGAGATTCATTAGAATAATGGCAAAAAGCATCGCAAGCGGAATCACAGAAGCGACAATCAATCCTGCTCGGAGATTTCCTAAAAAGAGAATCAGAACAAAAATGACAATTAAAGCCCCTTCTAATAAGTTTTTTGTCACGGTTCCGATGGCATTATCTACTAATTTTCCTCGGTCAATAAAAGCTTCTGCCACAACTCCTTCTGGAAGACTTTTGTTAATCTGAATCATTTTTTCATGAATTCGATCGACAACTGCTTTTGAGTTTTCTCCTTTAAGCATTAAAACCAAACCCGAAACAATTTCGCCTTTTCCATCTTTTGTAGAAGCTCCGTAACGTAAAGCGACACCTTCTCGAACCTGTGCCACATCGCGCACTAAAACTGGCGAACCGTTTCTGTTTTTAACTACAACATTGCCTAAGTCTTTTGTTCCTTTCGCCATTCCGACACCTCGAATAAAATATGCATATTGGTCTTTTTCGATGTATGCTCCTCCCGTATTTTGGTTGTTTTTGGCTAAAGCATCGAAAATTTCGGTAATCGTTACACCCAAACTATTTAGCGTATTTGGATTAACGGCAATTTCATATTGCTTTAATTTTCCTCCCCAAGAACTTACTTCGGCAACACCTTTAATTCCTTGTAATTGCGGAATAATGATCCAATCCTGAATGGTTCGCAAATCGACTGCACTGTATTTATTTTCATAGCCTTTTTTAGCATAAACATCGTATTGGTAAATTTCTCCCAAACCTGTACTGATTGGAGCTAATTCTGGTGAACCAACATAAGCAGGTATATTTTCTTCTGCTTGTTTTAATCGCTGAAAAATTTGTTCTCTAGCCCAATAAATATCTACATCTTCTTCGAAAACAACCGTTACGACTGATAATCCGAAACGGGAAATACTTCGGAGTTCTATCACGTCAGGAACTGTTTTTACGGCTTGTTCTAACGGATAAGTAATTAACTGCTCAACTTCTTGGCTTGCAAGCGTTGGAGCTGTTGTAATAATCTGTACCTGATTATTGGTAATATCAGGAAGCGCATCTAGCGGTAATTTTTTTAGGGAATAACTCCCAACGGCAATTAATACCAAAGTGAATAATAGTATAATGAACTTATTCTTTATACTAAATTGTATGATTTTATCTAACATTTGAAATTATAATGAAATGAGAAATGAGACAATCTCTTGTCTATCTTGATTTTGTGGAAAATCCACAATTCTCTAATCCATTTTCCGAATTATCGGAAAGGATTTCATTATACTAACTGGGGCGGCTGCCAAATGCTTCCGTAGAAATTAGAAGCAAAAACGGAATTGTAATTGGGTATTGCTATCGAAATGATGTCGCAAACTTTTGGAAACTCAAAAATTATCGGAGTTTGATAACTTAAAACCTGAGCGCCACAGCAGTTGCAGGCGCAAAAAGGCGAACATAAATCGTTGTCTTTATCATGAGAATGACTTTCTTCAGAAGAAAATTGAGCCGTTTTATGCATAGCGCTATTCACTTCCATATCTGCACAGGGCATGTTAGAAAGTGCCATCAAATAGACTGATAATAGTATTGCTATCCATTTCATAAAACAAAAATAGGATTTATTCTTTTACAAATGATAAATTTAGTCAAAAGCAAAGCCAATTTTAAGCAACCAATAAAAATAAAAAGCATTGACTACCTTACAATTACAAAAGTAGTTTCTCAAAAAAAACATAAAATGTTAAAAATTTTTAATTAACTTTAACACAATTAACCACCATAAAAATTAGTTCATATTCCTTTTTGTATCAACCTGTAAACGAAAGATAAGCCGAAATTCCCCCAAAGAATACATTAGTACACATTTATTTAAGCAGTTTAATTAATTTAAAACACTACAAAGAAATGAAATGTAACAAACTAATATCAGCCCTTTTATTATTATGCAGTACATCAATCTTCGCACAAGTTTACACCGATAAAGTTGTTGGAGAAAAAAATCAAGAAGTTAAAGACAGTCTCAAAATCGCCGATTACCCTTACGCATTGCCAATTTGGGGACAAAAAGTAGCTCAGAAAGGCTACAAACTTCCTTACTCGGCAGGACTTTCACTTAATTATTTCTGGCAAGATTCTGAAATCGTTATTAGTAATCTCAACGTTGGTTTTAATAATGGACCGATGTATAATTTAGATGAAATTGTCCGTTTTGATAAATCTCATGTCGAAGCTGGCGCGCTCACCATTCGTCCAGACATCTGGCTTCTTCCGTTTTTAAATATATATGGAATTTTAGGAAAGGCTAATACCGCAACCAAAATCAACGCCGGAATTTATGTTCCAGATGCCGATAATAATTGGTCTCAAGTTGCTCATTTTAGTACAAAAGCCAATTTTAATGCGACAACATTTGGTCTCGGAATGACGCCAACTATAGGTATTGGTGGCGGATGGTTAGCATTAGATATGAATATGGCTTGGACCGATATCAGTTCTCTTGACAAACCTGCATTTTCATATGTTTTTGGTCCGCGATTAGGAAAGACATTTAAATTTCATAAACCAGAACAAAACATAGCCGTTTGGGTTGGAGGTTTCAGGGTTCATATTTCGGGTGATACTAATGGAAATCTGCCTTTATCTGATTTTATAGACTTAAGTAATGCCCAACAAAAAGTTGACGATGGTCTAGCAAAAGTTACAGAAAACCAAACCAAAGTAGACAATTGGTGGGATAGCTTAACTCCTGTTGAACAAAAAAATCCAGTAAATGTTGCCAAACATAATACTGCAAATAGAGCTTTAGAAAGTGCTGGAAATATTTTAGCAACCTTAGACGGCGCACTAAGCACTGCTAGTACATCTTCTGTGCAATATTCTCTTCAAAAAAGACCTAAAGATATGTGGAACTTTATTATCGGTTCGCAATATCAGTTTAACAAACATCTCATGTTTAGAGTCGAAGCTGGTTTTCTGGGCAGTCGAACACAAGCTTTAGGAGGTATTCAATATCGTTTTGGACTTTAATTCCTTATTTTATGAAAAAGGTTTTAATAGCAATTTTCACTTTCTTTTGTATTTCATCTGCACATTCTCAGGTTTTGATTTCTCTTATTTTCGGAGATAAATTGAATTCGCCTTTTCTGGAATTTGGACTTGAAGGAGGTATCAATCTTTCTGATATTTCCAATCTTGAAAGTTCTGGAATGAATCCGGGTTTTAATCTTGGTTTTTATTTTGATATAAAATCCAGAAAAAATCCCGCATGGATGATTAATACAGGTGTAATAGTAAAATCTCCAATGGGCGCACGACATATTCCTGTTTATTCTTTAGATGATGAAAATCTCGACAATACTTTTGAAGGCGGAACGGTAAACCGTGAAATTCGTTATTTTAATGTTCCTATTTTAATTAAATACCAATTTAAAAATAGAATTTTCGTTAAAACCGGACCTCAGTTTGGACTTCTTGCTTCCGCTTTTGATGAATTTACAAATGAAATTAATAAGAACGATGTCACTTATAAGAAAAAAATCAGAGATGAGATTCGTGTAATTGATGCTGGAATAGCTCTAGGAACGGGCTATCATATGAATGTAGGCAACGGACTGAATATTACTATTCAATATTACTACGGATTGGTTCCTGTAATGAAAGGTGATGGTCCAAATGTATATAATCGATCTTTATATTTAACAGCTGGTATTCCTATCGGAAAAGGAAAAGCAGCACAAAAAAGAGCAGAAAAAGATGCTGAAATGAATAAGGTTATTTTACCAGAAGATGAGAAATAGATATTCTATATACTTTTGATAAATTTTTAAACACATAGTAACATAGATTTTTTGTTTCTACAAAAGAAATTAATGAAAGAAACTAGTTTCTAACACATAGCTATGTGTATTGATGCAAGTGAAACGCCTTTTTATAGACAAAGAAAAGCTATGTTTCTATGTGTTAAAAAATAAATCTCTTTATGCTGTTTCTTTATTTATTTCATTTATAAACTGAAGAATTTCCTCTGTTTTTAAAACATAATCTGGCTGAGTATGCAGAATAGCATTATTGGGCATAAAAGACATTTCTGCAGAAATCGGGTTCTGAACAACTGTTATTCCGCCTGCTTCTTGAATCGCTTTCATTCCAACTGTTCCGTCTGCGTTAGATCCAGAAAGTAAAATTCCAATCAAACTGCTACCGTAAATTTCAGCAGCCGACTCAAATGAAACATCAATACTTGGTCTGCTATAATTTATTTTTTCTGAAGTATCTAATGAAAGTGTTTCGTTTTTTTCAAACAATAAATGATAGTTTGATGGTGCGATATAAATAAACCCAGCTTTTAAAGCCACTTTATCTTCTACTTCTTTTACTTTCACGTTTGATTTTAAAGCCAATAAAGCTTCTAAAGTCTGCTCATCCGAATTTTTTCTGTGAACTACAATGACGATTGCAAATGAAATAGGATTTGCTATAAAAGGCAAAATTTGCAGTAATGCCTGCAAACTTCCAGCTGAACCTCCAATTATAACTACTTTGCAATCTTTTATTATTCTCTTATTTTCCTCCATATTTTTTCTCTTTCAAACTGTTTATATTTGGTTTGAGATATAGAATATTTTATAGTTTCTTTTGTTCCGAGTGCTAAAAAACCTAAAACGGCAAGACTGTCATCAAATAAATTAACAACTCTTTTTTGCAGATTATTATCAAAATAGATTAAAACATTTCGGCACAAAATCAAGTCAAATTCATTAAAAGAGTTGTCTGAAACCAAATTGTGCTGCGAAAAAACCATCTTTTCAGAAAGATCTCCATTAAATTTGGCATAACCGTAATTGGCAATGTAATAATCTGAAAAATCCTGTTGTCCGCCAGAATCGCGATAATTATCTGCGTAATCTTTTATCATTCGAAGCGGAAATATTCCACTTTTTGCTGTTTCTAAAACTGCTGCATTAATATCTGTTGCATACAAAATAGATTTATGAAGCAATCCTAATTCTTTCAGCATAATAGCCATTGAATAGACTTCTTCGCCCGTAGAACAGCCGGCATGCCAGATTCTGATAAAAGGTTTTGTTCCCAACAAGGGAAGAATATCATTTCTAAGTACTGAATAAAAAGACGGATCGCGAAACATTTCTGTAACATTAACCGTAATTTCATCAATCATTCTTTTGCAATAATCTGGATCTGTGCGAACTTTTGAAAGAAATTCATGAAAATGCTTAAATCCATCTAAATAAAAAACCCGGCTAACGCGTCTTTTCAGTGAAGCTCTAGAATAACTTCCAAAATCAAAACCGTAGTATTCGTAAACATCATTAATTAGGGCTTCTAACTCAATATCTTCAATCATAATTCATTTAAATTTCCCCCAAAATCTGAAGTAATTTATCAACATCAACTGGTTTTGATATGTAGGCATCTGCCCCAGCTTCTAAACATTTTTCTTTATCTCCAGCCATTGCCTGTGCGGTAACAGCCACTACTAATGTAGATTCTTGCGACGGAATTGCTTTTATAAGCGGAATTGCTTCGTAACCGTCCATTTCTGGCATCATCATATCCATCAAAACCGCATCGATTGTGTCGTCTTCTTTTAATATTCTAAGCGCTTCTTCAGCACTTAAACAAGACAAACAGTCAAAAGATTTCGCTTTTAAAGTGTTTACTAGAGCAAAAATATTCCTAGAATCATCATCTACAATCAGCACTCTTTTTTTTCCCATTTACAGCTTTTTAGAGGTTAAATTTTATCATATAACCAAACTCGTAACAACGATAACAGCTGATCTACATCTACAGGTTTTGTGATATAATCTGAAGCTCCCGCTTTTATACATTTTTCGCGGTCTCCCGTCATTGCTTTTGCCGTTACGGCGATTACGGCTAAGTTAAGAAATTTAGGATTACTTCTTATTTTTTCTGCCGTTTCGTAACCGTCCATATTTGGCATCATCATATCTAACAATACCACATCTGTATCTGGATTTTCATCTAAAATTTTAATGGCTTCTTTTCCGTCAAAAGCTGTAATTACATTCATTTTAAATGCTTCTAAAGCTTTAGAAAGTGAATAAATATTTCGAACATCATCATCAACAATCAAAACTTTTTTCTCAAAAAGAATATTATTTAGAGAATTCAGTTTTTTGTGAATTTCTTTCACTTTACCTTCTTTTTTCTCTTCTACCAAATGAAGGAAAAGCGAAACTTCATCTAACATTCTTTGGTACGAATGTGCCGTTTTTACAATAATAGAATCGGCATATTTTCTAATTTTCAGTTCTTCTTTAATAGAAAGGCTTTTTCCTGTAAAGACAATAACTGGCAGATTTTCTAAACCTGGACTTTTCTTTACGCCATCTAAAATTTCGTAAGCTTGTTTGTCTGGAATTCCCATATCCAAAATCACACAATCTACATCTTTTTTACTAAGAACAGACAAACCTTCAGAAACTTCGCTTTTTATTTCAGAATTGATGTTGTACGTTTCTAAGAAATAAGCCAATGCTTTAGCATGTTTCGGATTGTCTTCAATAATTAAAACTTTTTGAGATTCTTTATTGATGATATGTTCAATACGCATAAAGACTTCTGGAATCTTGTCAAAAGCAACCGGTTTGTCTAAGAAATCTACTGCTCCTTTTAACAAACTTTCTTGTTTTAATTTGTGCGAAGACATAATATGAACCGAAATATGTTTGGTATTTGAATTGTTTTTCAATTCTTCTAAAACCTCCCAACCGCTTTTTACTGGTAATTCGATATCTAATAAAATTCCGATTGGTTTGTAGATTAATGCAAAATTTAAAGCATAATCTCCTCTAACCGCAACTACTCCTTTGTAACCTTTTTTCTGTGTAAAGGCCAAAAGTGACTTCGCAAAATTAATATCATCTTCAACAATTAGAATAACTTTATCGCCTTCTTCTATTGAATCGCGATCGTCTTCTATTTCTTTCGGAATAACTTCGCTGATGTACTTTGGTTTTACATCTTCTTTTGTTTCTTCGTCTGCAATTGCTTCTTTTGGCTGTATTTTATTTACTAAAACTTTATTAATTGCCAATCCTAAAACTGGAAGACATAAGGTAAACGAACTTCCTTCATTTACTTTACTATGCAATGTAATTTCTCCTCGAAGTAATTTGGCCAATTCGCGGCTAATTGACAATCCTAAACCTGTTCCTCCATACTTACGTTTTGTTGAACCGTCGGCTTGTTGGAAAGCTTCGAAAATTAATGGCTGTTTTTCTAACGGAATTCCGATTCCGGTATCTTTTACGATGAAGCAAATCAATTTATCATTGCCTGAATCCATTTTAATCTCAATACTTACCGTTCCTTTTTCAGTAAACTTAATCGCATTTGAAATCAGATTTTTTAAAATCTGCTCTAAACGCATTTTATCTGTTTTAATAACAATTGGAGCTTCTTTGGTAATAATTTCAAAATTGATTCCCTTTTCTTTTGCTACAATATGGAATAAATTATACAGGTTGTCTGTAATTTCTTTTGTCGAAACATCTAAAAATTCCAGTTCCATTTTACCTGCTTCAATTTTAGATAAATCCAGAATTTCATCAATTAATCCTAGCAAACTATTTCCTGAACTCTGAATTACTTTAGCAAATTCAATTTCTTCATTGTTCATGGTTTCGTTATTGTTTTCAGACAATAAACGGCTCAATAGCAAGATTGAATTTAGCGGCGTTCTTAACTCGTGCGACATATTGGCTAAGAATTCAGATTTGTAGCGTGTGCTTAATTCTAAAGCCTCTGATTTTTTCTGAATCTCCGTATTTTTTTCTTCCAATAAAACACTTCTTTCAGAAAGTTCTTCATTGGTTTGTTCTAATTCTTCTTGCTGTACGCGAAGTTCTTCTTCCGAAGCTTGCAGTTTTTCGGTTTGTGCTTCTAATTCTGCATTTATCGCTTCCAATTCACTATGCTGAATTTGAAGTTCTTCAGATTGCGATTTGGTTTCTTCTAAAAGTTCCATAACGCGTTTACGGTTTTGGGTTGCTTTTAAAGCGATTCCGATATTGTTTGCAACCAGATTTAAAAATTCTAATTGCAGCATAGAAAATCCATAAATACTTGCCAATTCTACTGCGCCTTCTACTTTAAAATCCATTAACGGAAGTGCCACAATATGAGTTGGTTTTATTTCTCCTAAAGCATAATTGATCTGAATATCGTCTGGCGAAAGTGATTTTAATTCCAACATTTTTCCAGATACAATTGCTTGTCCAATTAAACCCTCTCCTTTTTTGATTCGTTCTCTATTTTTGCTTGGAATATAGCTATATCCGCCAGAAACGGTCATTTCTTCACCATCAACAACATACAAAACACCGGCGCTACTATTGGTGTATTGGCATAAAAATTCGATTACATCTTTAGATAATTTCTGGATTGTTTTTTCGCCCAGCATTTTATCATTTAAAGAAGCTACACCAGACTGCAGCCATTCTTTTTGAGATAATAATTCGAAAGAACTTTTTAAAGAATCTTTCATTTCATGAATAGAACCTCCTAAAGCTCCTAAAGTATCTGCTTTTCTATCATCAATCTGAACATCATAATTTCCTTTTGAAATCTGAGTTGCAATACCACCAATTACTTCTAGTCTTTCAGCCGTTTCTTTATCTTTTTTCTCAAGTTCATTCTGCAACAAAGTCCTTTCATTATAATCTTTCAGAATTCTAATCATGAAAACAATTGATATAATAAAGGCAATAAAGAAAGCAACAACAATAAGAATCAAACTATAAGTACCATAACGTTCAGAATTGCCGTTTCGCTCTTCTAAAAGTTTCTGTTCAGTTCCTTCTACTTTTTTGATGATTGTTTTTATTTCATTCATCATGTTTCGGCCTTCATTCAAATCAAAAATCAGTGTTTCTTTGCTTAAACGCTTTTTTACGATTTGATTATTTAGGTATTTAAAGAAACCCGATCTTTTAGATCTTAGTTCGTCAAGCATTTTTCGCTGAGACGGATTATCAGATGTAAGTTCATCCAACTTATCAAAATAATTATTTGATCTTGTTTCAGCATCATTAAAACGGTCTACAAATTGTTCATCTCCTGTAAGCAGATAGCCTCTCATACTGGTTTGCGCCTCTACAATAATTCCCGAACCTTCGTTTAGGTTATAAATTACATCTTGAGTATGGTTTACCCAAGAGTTACTGTATAGCAAACTTTTAATACTAATAAAGGAAGCAACAGAACTAATAGTCAGTACAAATAGTGAAACTAGGGAGCTAATGAGTAAATTTCTTTTAAAATTACCGTTCATATATTTCTAAATTATTTTGATTCGTATTTCAAGGGAAGCACAATAATAAAGCTTGCGCCCTTTCCTACTTCACTTTTTGCAGTTATTAATCCGTTGTGTTTGTCTATTATTTTTTTTGCAATTGCAAGTCCAATTCCGGTTCCTTCGTAGGTTTGGCGGTCATTTAAACTTTGAAAGATAATAAAAATTCGATCTAGATATTTTTCGTCAAAACCAATTCCATTATCTTTTACTGTAATTCTGCAAAACTTGCCTTCTGGCGAAGTCGGACTGTCAATAGATTTGTCAACGATTATTTCAGAAGTTATTTCTATTTCTGGTTTATTTTCAGTTCCAGAAAACTTAAGCGCATTTCCTATCAGATTTTGAAAAACCTGACGCAACTGACTTGGAATACTATCTACAGTTGGAAGTTCGTTGGTTTTTATTGTCGCACTTTTACTTTCAATTAAATAATCAAAATCAGAAAGCACTTCTTGTAAAACCTCATTTAAATCTGTTTTTTCAGGTTTTACTTGAGCCGAAAGTCTGGAATATGCCAAAAGATCGGTAATAAGAGTCTGCATTCTTTCGGCCGATTTTATGGTTCGATCTACGTAATCTACCGCTTTGTCGTCTGCTTTTAAATATAGATCTTTTATGATTTTAATGAAAATCTGAATTTTACGAATCGGTTCATTCAAATCGTGCGAAACAACCCAAGAAAACTGCTGCAATTCGTGATTTCGAAGTTCTAATTCTTCATTTTTCTGAACCAATTCTTTGGTTCTTTCCGCAATTTTAATCTCGAGATTATCTTGTGCTTCTTTTCTAATTTTTATTTCTTTAGAAAGAAGGTCTTTCATTACTTTAAGTTCATTTTGCTGTTCGTAGATTTTGATAAAAGTTTTCACTTTCAAAATCAACAAATCAGAATCTACTGGTTTGGTGATATATTCTACCGCACCCGTTTCGTAACCTTTGAAAATGTATTTTTTCTCGGTATTTAAAGCAGAAAGAAATATAACAGGAATATCTTTTGTACGCTGATTTCCAGAAAGGATTTTTACCACTTCAAAGCCATCAAGTCCTGGCATTTGAACGTCCATGATTATTAAGCAATAATCTGTTTTTAAAATCTTTTTTAAAGCTTCTTCTCCAGATTCAGCACTATCGACATCGATATTATGCAGCTCCAATGTTTTCTTTAAGGCAATAATATTGGCCCTTATATCGTCTACAATTAATACCATGACTGGAAACTAAATCGGTTGTAAATCAAAATGCTAATTTTAAAATGAATGTAAAATTTTTCTTAGTTATTTAACGAGTTTCAAATAAGACTGTTAAAAATGATATGGAAAATCTCAAATGTATAAAAAAAATAACGAGCGGGTTTTTTATCTAAAACGAAATATTTTACACAATTCCCACTTTTGATGTGTTTTTCCGACTTCAAGAGTGATTGTGAACTTATTAGAAATTTTCCTGTTATTTTAACATTTCGCCCAATTGAATGTATTTTCATACAATCTAAGTCGTTTAAATTTTATTGAGGCAAACAAAATTGCTATCAAGCCAAATAAAAAACTAAATATCAGGTAATTTTAAAAGGAAATAAAAGCATAAAAAAGAGAAATCATGAAAAATAAAATAACCTTTCCCGAGCAAAAACAAAATCTTCCCGGTAATGAGCACATGATGAATCCGGAACCCGAAATTATTAGAGAAAATTATGTTGGAAGTGGAAAATTATTGGGAAAAACTGCTTTTATAACTGGTGGCGACAGTGGTATCGGACGAAGTGTTGCGGTGCATTTTGCAAGAGAAGGCGCTAATATTGCTATTGTTTATTTGAAAGAAGATAAAGATGCTTTAGAAACAAAAGCAATGATTGAAAAAGAAGGTCAGGAATGTCTTTTGATTAGCGGAGATTTGAAAGACGAAAAATTTTGCAAAACCGCTATAAAAAAATGCTACACAACATTTAAGAATATTAATATAGTCGTAAATAATGCTGCGGTGCAATTTCCGCAAACTGATGTAGAAAAAATAACGGCATCACAGCTTCAAAAAACTTTTGAGACTAATATTTATCCTTATTTCTATATCACAAAAGCGGCTCTGCCTTATTTAGAAAAAGACGATACTATTATCAATACTACTTCTGTAACGGCTTTTCGCGGAAGTGAACATCTGGCAGATTATGCCAGTACAAAAGGCGCAATTGTTAGTTTTACCAGATCACTTTCGACTATGCTGGCTAAAAGGCAAATTCGAGTAAACGGTGTTGCGCCTGGACCAATTTGGACACCACTTATTGTGGCTAGTTTCAATAAATTATCAGATTTTGGAAAAGATAATCCGATGGAAAGAGCTGGTCAGCCTTCAGAAGTTGCACCTGCTTATGTTTTTTTGGCTTGCGAAGACAGCAGTTATATCACGGGACAGTTTATTCATATTAATGGCGGTGAATTGGTGAGTTGATAAAGATTCTAAGGTTCTGAGATGCTATCCCGAGGATTCGGGACTAAGTTTTATTTACTTATAATTTAGTTGATTTCCTTGCCTTTTTTAATACTTCACTTGTCAATTTGATACAAATTTGAAATACTTTCTAGAGTTTCTTGCTGAGATTCCTCCTTCGTCGGAATGACAAACCAATCTTAGAACCTCAGAACCTTAGCATCTCAGAACCTTTAAAAGCTAAAAAAATGAATTACATCGATATCCTTGGTCTTTTTGCTGGAGCTTGTATCACAATCTCTACAGTTCCTCAAATTCTGAAAGTTTGGAAAACCAAAAAAGTAAAAGAAATTTCGCTTAAAATGTTCGCCATACTTACTTTCGGAATTGCGGTTTGGATTGTCTATGGCATTTTGAAAAACGATCTTCCGATTATTATAACCAATGGAATTTCATTAATCTTAAATCTTATTATGGTTTATTTTATTATTTATTATGAAAAAGAATAAATCGTTCTAAAAGAAAAAAACAGCTTGACCAAAGCTGTTTTTTTTGAAAGTGAAGATATAAGATGCTTACTAGCTAGCTAATTTTTGATTGTATGGTTTTAAAGCCAATGTTTTTGGGTGTAAGTTTCTTTTTAGGAACAAAACTGGCGCAGCAATTGTGCTTAAATTTAAATGAGAAAGTTTCTTAATTTCAGATAATTGTTTTGCAGCGAAATTCAAAATAGGCACAAATGGTGTCAAATAATTATAAGTATGTTGTGCTATTTCCAATTCTAAAACTTCGCGTAAAATACTCTTCATCAACAAATAACGAACTGTTCCTTGTTGCGGAATCGTTTTAAGCTCTTTAAATTTATTTCCAATTTTCTTATTTTCAGTTCCGATGTAGATATAGTTTCCAGAATTCTGTACAAAAATAGTACGCACCTGGTCGGCAAAGTCAGATTTGCTATGATCATTATTAGTTGGCATTCCGATTAATGAAAATTGAATATGTTTATGGCTTTCAAAATATAGAACACTGTTGATCGATGACGAATTGCTCATAATTCCAGACTGATCTTTTTTCAGGCATTTGATTTCGCCATTAGCACCAAAACTATGCATTACATTTCCTTTTTCACAGTGTGCAAAAAAAACAGGCGACATCGGATTAGATTCGATACTTAAATTGACATCTTGAGTAAAAGTCAAATCGAAATTTAGATAAGTCATCTCTTTCTCAAAACGGACTCCAGAAATACTTCCGTTTGCCCATTTAGATTTTATTGTCAATTTATATTCATTAGCGGTAACCAATAAATCACCGCCAAAACTATCTTTAAAATTATTAAAGACAGCATCAAATCCTCCTGTATTTATGTAAAGTTTCTTCATTATTATGGTTGGTTTTAGTAAATCGGTTAGTAATTATTTACGTACAAAAACTAACCTTGGTTTTCTTCTTCATTTCTATAATTCAAATTTCGTTTATATTGCTAATCAAATCTTTATACAATTTCGGAGAGATATTTCATAATTATTATTTTGAGAGGCCAAGGTTCTAAGGTTCTAAGTTTTTTTTAGGGACTCAGCCCCTTAGAACCTCAGAACCTTAGAACCTCAGAACCTCAAAAAAAAAAAAAAGCAGCTGCTCCAAATAAATTTGAAACAACTGCTCATCAGCAAAATAAAAATATCAATCTATTTTTATTCCTTTTATGTCAATTCGTTTATGTCGGCATTTTTAGAATAATTTGATTTCGGAATATCTTTAAAAAACTCCGCTTCTTCTAAATCTGCTGTTGGTCCATAACCTAATAAATGAGTTCCTTTTGCCCCGTCTTTTGTTTCAATTACATATAAAATCGACATATCATCGGGATCACTCATTCCTTCGTAACGGTGATGCGCTACAATAAAAATATCTTCGGGTTTATACACTTTTTTAGTTTCAGCATTTATCAAATGATTATTTTCAAACAAATAACTCACATCATATCCTTCTTCCTGATATCTTTTTATATTGTCGATTTCGTGTTTAGAATCTTCTCTTTTCATAGCTTCTGTTTTAATCTTTTTATCAAATTTCCGTATTGAAAACAGATAAAATTAACTCAAACGATTTTAATCTTAGCTCATTCAAAAATGAACTTTGAACGAATATTTATTTTTTATTAATTTTAGTAAAGCTAAATTTTAAACAAGAATCACCACATTTAATTAGCGATAAATTTGGCTTTTCTGAGACTATAAATTGAATCTTAAATGACTAATAATAATTATGATTTTCTGGCCAATGGAGGAGAAATGGGTAAACTTACCCGTGCCAAAGATTGGAGCAAAACAGCAGTTGGAGCTGTAGAATTTTGGCCGCAAAGCCTTCGCACCACTTTAGGCATTCTCTTAAACTCCAAATTCCCAATGTTTTTGTTTTGGGGACCAGATCATATTTGTTTTTACAATGATGCTTACCGTCCGAGTCTTGGAAATGACGGAAAACACCCTGCAATTCTTGGAGAAAAAGGTGCAGATTATTGGCCTGAGATTTGGGATTTTATAAAACCTTTAATTGATCAAGTTTTAAATAAAGGAGAAGCAACTTGGCATGAAGACCAATTATTCCCTATTTATAGAAATGGCCAAATGGAAGATGTTTATTGGACTTTTAGCTACAGTCCTGTAAATGATGAAAACGGCAAAACTACGGGCGTTTTGGTTATATGTAACGAAACTACCAATCAAGTTATAATCCGCAAAAATCTTGAAGAAAGCGAAAAACGATTCAGAAATACTGTCAAACAATTACCACTTGGAATTTGCATTCTAAAAGGCGCAGATTTAGTCGCTGAAATGGCCAATGCAACTTACCTTCATATTATTGATAAAGAAGAAAAAGACATTTTAAACAAGCCTATTTTTGATTCGGTTCCAGAAGCAAAAGATACCGCTTATCCGTTATTAAAAAATGTTTTTGAAACGGGTGTTCCCTATTATACAGATGAATTAGCCGTTACTTTAAACCGATACAATAAGAAAGAATTAGGCTATTTTAATCTTGTTTTTTATCCTTTAAAAGATGAAATTGAAAAAACTACAGGCGTTATTGTAATCGCTTACGAAGTAACTGAAGAAGTAAAAGCCAGACATCTTTTGTCTGAAAGTGAAAAAGCTTTCAAAAACATTGTTATGGAATCTCCCATTGCAATGGCGATTTTTAGAGGAAAAGATTATATAATCGAAATGGCCAATACTACTCTACTAAATGATATTTGGCAGAAAGAAGAAAAAGATTGTATTGGAAAACCTTTATTGGAAGTTTTTCCAGAATTAATCAATCAGAAATATCCTGAATTATTAAATGAAGTGCTTTCGAACGGAAAAACAATTCGTGAAAATGAATCCGTAGCTTACGTTGATATTAAAGGAAAACTAAAAAAATTCTATCTCGATTACGAGTACACAACGCTCTACGAAAAAAACGGAAAAGCATCTGGAATTATGTGTACCGTTTATGATGTGACTTCTAAAGTAAAAGCAAGAAAAAAAGTAGAAACAGCCGAAGAAAGAGCGCGATTGGCCGCCGAAATTGGAGAAATTGCTACTTGGGACTTGAATCTTCTTACCAGAAAATTAATCTACAGCGAAAATATTCTAGCCATTTTTGGTTTTGAAAAAAACAGAAAAATTATACATCAAGATATTCGAGATCGAATTCTTCCCGAAGACAATCAAATTGTCGTTGATGCATTGGCTAAAGCATTAAAAACAGGTATTTATAAATACGAAGCTCGTATTTTGAGATTAGATAATTCGATTGGTTGGATAAAAGTGCACGGAAAAGTATTTTTTGACGAAAACAATGAACCGGTAAAAATGCTAGGAACTGTAATGGATTTTACCGACGAAAGAAATATTCAGCAAATATTATTTAAAAGCGAGAAAAAATTCAGACTCCTTGCCGACTCTATGCCACAGCTTATCTGGACAAGTGATACTTTAGGAAATCTGAATTACTTTAATGAAACTTTTTATACCTATTCTGGAATAACTAAAGCAGACATCCAAAAAAATGGCTGGCTACAGATTGTGCATCCAGACGATCGCGAAGAAAATGTAAAACTCTGGATGGAATCTGTAAAATCTGGACATGATTTCTTGTTTATTCATCGTTTTAAACGTTACGACGGAGAATACAGATGGCAATTGAGCCGCGCAATCGCTCAATTGGATGAATTTGGAAAAGTGCAGATGTGGGTTGGAACCAGCACCGATATTGAAGACCAAAAAAACTTTACAAACCGACTTGAGGAGCAAATTCTAGAACGTACAACACAATTGGAAATTAAAAACCGAGATTTGGTTAATATGAATATTGAGTTACAATCTTTTGCCTATATCTCTAGTCATGATCTTCAGGAACCGCTTAGAAAAATTCAGACTTTTGCAAGCCGACTTGCCGATTTGGATGAACAAAATATTTCGGCAATTGCCAAAACTTATTTAGCTAGAATTGAAGTTTCTGCCAAAAGAATGCAGAGTTTAATTCAGGATTTACTAACTTATTCTAGAGCAAATTCTGCTGATAGAGTTTTTACAAACGTCAAAATTGATGAAATTGCCGAAGAAGTAGTTAGTGATTTTTCGGATCGAATTGAAGAAAAAAATGCTGTCGTTGAATATGGAAATTTAGGAGAAGCCACTCTTATTCAGTTTCAGTTTAGACAACTGCTGCATAATCTTGTAGAAAATGCATTGAAGTTCTCTAAACCGGGAACTCCTCCTCTTGTAAAAATTTCGGCAGAAAAAATTGATGGAAAATCGCTTCCAAATGCCGAATTTAAAGATAAAACATACTTACATCTTCAAGTTTCAGACAACGGAATTGGTTTTGATCTTATTTATAAAGAAAAAATCTTTGAAGTTTTTCAGCGTTTAAATACCGAAAGTGAATACCGAGGAACTGGAATCGGACTTGCAATTGTAAAGAAAATTGTCGAAAATCATAAAGGCATTATCTCTGTTTCTAGTGAAAAAGATAATGGCTCTGTTTTCAATATTTATATTCCAGATTTATCTTAAACGCTATAAACGAAATTTGCTTTTGTCGTAATAAAATTATCCCAATCAATCGTAATGGCGTGTTCGATCGATTTTATGATATCTTTCATTAAAACAGGCTTTGTAATGTAAAAATTGGCTCCGAGATTTCTGCACTTTTCTATAATACCAGCTTCACTTGAAGTAGAATAAATTACAATCGGAATGTCTTTATCGTAATCAGAATTTCTAATTTCTTCTAAAACATCAAATCCGTTTTTGCCTGGCATGTTCAAATCTAAAAAAACTACATAAGGTGTTGTCGGCGGATTAAAAATAGCATTCAGCAATTTCTGCCCCTCAGAATATGTTTGAAGAATAATGTTTTGTGGAATCGAATCTACCGCGTCAGAAAATATACTAATATCATCCTCATCATCGTCGGTATAAAAAATAGTATAGTCTTTCATGGCATTTATTAAGAAATTTTACCAAATATAGACTAATTAAATGACAACACGCGTATTTAATCCATTTCTTATAGAAACATTAAGAATTGAAATATCATAATTTCTTTGTTTAATTATATAATCAATGAAAACGTAAAAAGCCCCAACTTTACTGTAATCAAATAATTACAAGGAAATATAAACTTAAAATATAATGTTATGGGCGATCATAAAGACCTTACAGATGAATTTGCAGTAGAGAAAATAAAAGATCTTGCTGAACATATTAAAACCTGCATGTTTTGTACTTACAATGAATACAGACTGCAATCTAGACCAATGTCTGTGCAAAAAATTGATGAAGAAGGACAGCTTTGGTTTTTATCTGACCGAAACAGCAGCCAAAATGCTGAAATCACATTGAATCCGATGGTAGAAATCTTCTTTTCTGAGCCGCACGATAAATTCCTTACGTTGCATGGAACTGCAAGTATTGAATACGACAAAGAAACAATTGAAAAATTATGGAATCCCGCTGTAAAAATCTGGATGCCAGGCGGCGTAGACGATCCGAATTTAAGTGTTATAAAATTCGTTCCTGAAGATGGTTATTACTGGAATAACAAAAACGGTAAAATGGTCGCCATTGCTAAAATGACTGCCGCTTTAGTTACCGGAAAAACAATGGACGACGGAATTGAAGGAAGTCTAAAATTGTAAACTTTTTTGTCTAACCGCAAAGAGCGCAAAGTTTTTCGCAAAGCACGCAAGGAGAATATTCTCTGCGAACTTAGCGTTTTTACTTTGCGCTCTTTGCGGTTAAATTATTTAGTATGCATTCTTTTCAGCTCCAAAGCATTTAAAATTCCTGCTTCGCTGGCAGTATTATTAAAATAAACAAATCCATTTTTTGAATGTATGGCTTCATTTAAATCGTGTAATTGTTCGGTAGAATAACTGGAATGAAATAATTTAGGAACTCCATGAAAACGAATATAAAGCAACGGAAAATCGTTAAAAATTGTGACTGGTAAGTTTGGATAACTTACACTGCAAAATGTAATATTATTGTCTTTAAAAGTTTTCCAAACCTCATCATTCCACCATGTTATATGGCGAAATTCTACAACATTTTGAAAATCGTAATTAAGAAGTCCGATAATGTTGTCTAATCTTTGTTTGGAAAAATTGTAGCTTGGTGGAAATTGAAACAAAATAGCTCCTAATTTTTCTTTCATTCCTTCTTTACAAACTTCGTAAAAGTCATTTAAGAGCATTTCACAATCTTTAAGTTTCTTGATGTGTGTAATTTCTTTTGGTACTTTAATCGAAAACAAAAATGATTCTGGTGTTTTATTGTACCAATTATTAAAAACTCTTACAGTCGGGAATTTATAAAAACTCCCGTTAAATTCGTACGTATTAAAATGCTGGCAATAAAAATCAAACCATGATTTGGAAGGCAGATTTCTAGGATAGAAAATATTCTTCCAAAAGCGGTTATAAAAGCTTGAACATCCTATTGCGATTTGATTTTTCATCTGTATTCTTGTTGACAATTAGTACAGAAAAAGCTATTTCTTTTTCTTACCCCAGTTTTCTTGCATCGAATGGGAAGTTTACATCTCTGACAGATTTTTTTGGTATAAACTTTCCAATGCTGTTTGAGTTCTGATTTCTTTTTCCAATACAGAAATTCAAAACTATAAGTGGAACATTCGGCAATAATCTGACTTATTTCGTGAGAAGGTATTTTACCTACAATAGATTCCGGATGAACGTAACAGCGATACAAAACTTCATTTTTGATAATATTTCCAACTCCTGCAAAAATATTCTGATCTAAAATAGCATCAGAAATCATAACGTTAGGCATTTTTTCTAGCGTTTGCTGTGCTTTTTTAGGATTCCAGTTGTCGTTCATAACATCAACGCTCCAATCATAATGTTTGTTGATGTCACCTTCTAAAATTTTGACGGAACAAGTATAAAAGTTGAGTTCGCCTTTGTCGAAAACTAAACTCAATCTTGGTTTGGCTATTTTTTGTTCATTAATCTTATAAGTTCCAAACATTAACAATTGAATTTTAATTGTAAAAGAATCAAAGCAAATGAGAAAATGTTTTCCCCAAGTTTTAAAAGCATTAATTGTTTTATCCTTTAAACGAGAAAAATCAATAGCGCTCGTTCCAGATGCAGAAATTACTTTCTGTCCAGAAAATTGCTGTACTTCTTCTTTTAAAATTACTATAGACGGACCTTCGGGCATATATTCTAAATTAAAAAGTGCAGTTTTAAAACTGCACTTTGATGGTATTAAAACTTTTTATTCAATTTCTGCAGCTTCGAGATTAACGGCATTTACGGCAACCTCTGTTAGTATTTTATCCGCACCTTTTTCTTCGTCGAGTGTTTGTTCTAACAAAGTTGCAGCTTCTGGCAAACCAAGAGTTTCGGCAAATTGTCTTAAAGTACCGTAAGTTGCAATTTCGTAGTGTTCGATTTTTTGACTAGCAGCAATAATTCCGGCATCGCGCACTACTCCTATTTCAGTTTCTTCCAGCATTCCTTTTGCTTCTTCAATTAAACCTTCCATCGCGTCGCATTTTTTGGCAGCTGGTTTTTGACCAATAATTTTAAAGACTTGTTCTAGTCGAGTAATTTGTTCTTCAGTTTCTGTTAAGTGATTATCAATGGCATCTTTTAATTCAACTGAAGAGGCATTTTTAACCATTGTTGGCAATGCTTTTGTCAATGCTTTTTCAGCCCAATAAATATCTTTTAACGCATCTTCAAACAATTCAGTCAATCCTGATGCAGCGTTCGATTTTGGTTTTGTAACTCCTCTTGGAGTCGTTTCTTTTTTCGCGGTTGATTTTGCAGATGTTGCTTTACTATCTGTAGTTTTCATGGTAATAATTTTTACGATTAATATGAATGTAAAATTACTAGCTACAAAACGGGAGGGGTTATATGATTTAGAATATATATTGCATTCTAAACATCTGTTAATTATACAATTAGACTTTATAATTCTATAATGACTCCTAATCATATCGTGACTAGCTTTGTAAAATACAAATCATAAAAAGAAAACGTCATGAGCACTATAGATAAAAAAAACAGTAATTATAGAGAGATAAATGATCATTTTTCTTCTGATAGAAATTTAGGTAAAGACCTAAAAAATGAAGGAATGAAATCTGACAACGATAATCGAGAAATTGCAGAACGTGGTTATATGGTTCGAAATGGACATAATCCGAACCGCCCAAATCCAGATCAAGAAGATTATTTGTCTGATGATGATTTGGATGATCTAAATGATGATTTTCATAATGACAGAGATTTAGAAGACAATAATGACGATATTTATGAAGTCGAATTAGAAGAAGAAAGAGACGAATTAGACAATCCGTCTGACGCTGGAGAAGATGATTATGATTTTAATGAAACAGAAGATGTTTTAGAAGATCTTGATGAAGATGATGACGAAGATGAATACATTGAAGAAGATATCGATGACGATAACGACTATATAGAAGATGATATTCAGGAAGACAACGATGACGATGAATACCCTGAAAATGATCCTCGAAGACTATAAAGTCTTAAACTTTAAATTAAAAAAAATTGTAAAAATAAAAAACCGTCCCGTTTTTGAACGAGACGGTTTTTTTGAGTTTAAAATGCAACTTAATCTCCAATAATTTTCAGTACTGGAATATCGTCCATTTTTTCTAAACGCTCAGCCAATTCGGCTTTAGCTTCTTTTAGCTCCAACTCTGCTTTGTGCAGTTCTTTCTGCCATTTTTCTTTTTCTGTTGTGTGTTCTAGTTTTCTGAGAATTTCATAGATTTCGCCTTCCGCTTCCATCACTTTTAGTCGTTTGTAATAAGTCAGACTTTCGGTCATGTGAGCGAGTGCAATCATAGCCGTCAAAAACGGATGATTATTGGTTACATTAACATCTTTTATTTTGCCATGCTCCAATTCTACTTTTAAGGCAAAAGCAAATTCTTCCATATTAAACGCTTCATGTTTGCTTTTTGGGTCTAAATATGCTTTTATTGCATGCACATTATTCATTGTAGAAAGATCAACATCTGTGTGCTTTTTATCATTTAAATCCTTAAAAACAACATTGGCAATTGCTCTCGCCTCTGCCGTCGTAGGATCATTTTTTGGATCTTCGAAATCTCTTACCGACCAATCCCAATTCTTAGGGTGAATTGGCTTTATATATTTTTCACAGAAATCTGTTACATCATTTTTCAAGCTTACCATTTCATCATCTCTTTTGACATAAACATCTTGATAAGCACCGCTTTTTGTTGCCATGATATTTCTTTTTTTTTTTTGATTGAAACCAGAAACGACACATTATCAAAATAAACAATGTGTCGTTTTTTATCTGTTGTTTTATTTTCTGATATTTTTATTAAACTCTTGTTCTTCCGCTAATTAGCGAGATAACAAATAAGACTAAAAATATGAAGAATAGAATTTTTGCTATACTAGCGGCTCCAGCGGCAATTCCACCAAAACCAAATATTCCCGCCACTATGGCTAGAATAATAAATGTGACTGTCCAACGTAACATAATAATAGTTTTTTAGTTAATACTTGATTTTTTGATTTTGTTTATATGTGAGAGCTTTTAAAGAGACGCTCTAACTCTTTTATGAACATTCTGATTCTAAATTAATTTCATAATTCTGAATCAGTTCAGAAAATGCGATTTCCGATTTTGTAAAATATTTTCTTGTACTTCGGCTTTTCTTCGCCAAATCGAAATACTTTTCGATAGAACCATCTTCGTAAGTCGAAATCAAAAGCGGATGAACATAATAATCCTTACAGACTTTTCGAGTATTTCCTAGTGCTTCAGCTGTTAAATCAAAAGCTGTTATTATATTCTGCTTAATTTCTTTTTCATTCGAAGCAATTCCCATTTCCATTAAACTTTCAAAGAAAATAATCGATGCTGCCCAAGTTCTAAAATCTTTTGCGCTAAAATATTCTCCCGAAATATTATGGAGATATTCATTTACCATATGACTGTCTAAGACCTTTTTTTCGCCATTTTTATCGTAATATTTAAAAACTTCCCAACCTGGAATTTCTTCACAACGGCTTACCAATTTTATCAGTTTTTTGTTTCGGGTTGTAATGGTGTGTAGTTTTCCTTTTTTACCTACAAACTCAAACCGAAGCGAATTTTTATTGATATTAATGTGACGCTTTCTCAAAGTCGAAAGTCCGTACGATTTATTGTCTTTGGCGTATTTCTCGTTTCCAATTCTGATATGCGTTTCTTCCATCAATCGAATGACTAAAGCCGTTACCTTTTCTTTCGACCATTCTTTCTTTTCCAAATCAAGATCAACTTGTTTTCTAATCGATGGAAGTTTCGCACCAAATGCCGCTATTTTATAAAACTTAGTCTGATTTCGAATCAGATTCCATTTTGGGTGATAACGGTATTGTTTTCTGTTTTTATCATCTGTTCCTACAGCTTGTAAATGTCCATTTGTAATATCGCTAATACGAACGTTTTCCCAAGCTGGCGGAAGCACTAAACTATTAATGCGTTTAATTTCATGCTTGCTTTTTACATTTTTTCCGTTTTTCTTGTAAACGAAATTTTCTCCTTCGCGACATCTTACAATTGTCAATTGATTGTCATTTACATATTCCAGATCTAGTTTTTCTATTACTAAATGTGGCGTTTTTATCAATTGATCCATTAAAATTTCTTTTCTCGCAGCATTCATGGTATTTAAATTTTTATCACACTAATAGTTCATTTTAAATTTTAATTATTTCTTAAAGAGTCAATTAAACTTTTTTTATTCATATAAGATCTTCCTTTTATACCAACTCTGCTGGCTTGTTTTTGAAGTTCTTCTTTTGTCCATTCTTCGTAAGGTTTGGCTTTTCCGCCTTTCTTACCTGCGTCTGGCGTATTGGCAATACGTGCCGATTTTTCTTTGCTGTATCCTTTTTTTACCAACGCTTCATATTGCTTCTCATTCTTAATTCTTGGATCTGGCATGACTTTTATTTTTAAAGATTAATTCTAAAAATCTGATATGTCAAAGTTCACTAAAAAGTAAGGCGATTCTGTTATAGAATTTTTCGTAGAAATTTCAAATTTGTGGGATGGGAATTGTGAAAGTGGGAATGTAAAATTTTAATTGTGAGTTGTGAATTGTGAATTGTGAATTGTTAATGGTTGATGGTTGATGGTTTGATGGTTTGATGGTTGATGCAAAAAAAATCCCAACTCTTTTGGAGTTGGGATTTTATTATTTTAAAATTTAGAAAACATTATTCTTCTTTTTTATAAGAAATATTGATTGACTTATCTTCTTTTGCGGCATCCCAATAAACATACTTTTGCACGTTTTTTATTCCTGCCAAATCTTTCTCAAAGTTATTTTGATACGTTACAGCTATTTCACCTTTTTCGGCATATTCATTAAATACTATATTTCCAACATACAGAATCTCACCTTTGTTTACTTTAAAAGGAATTGAAAAACCTCCTAATCCAGTATTTTTTTGAAGTATCGCAAAACCGCTGTTAGAAAAAAGTCGAATTCCTGTTATTTCATTTTCTCCTTCTGGTCTTTCAATTGCAAAAACATATGTAAGTCCGTTATCTAATTCTCCTTTGTGTTTCATTTTAAAAATTTGCGCTGGGCTAATGTGCACTTCTTTAAAATTTTTTCTAGCCGTTTTTGCATCCGCAGCTTTATAACTGATTTGTATAAAATACTCATTAAAGTGAGCTTTCTCTTTCGGAAATGTAATCGAGCCAAAAATGAGACCTTTATCTGTTGTTTTCGGATTAAAAGTTATCATTTGCTGTGCTGTTAGTTGCGATAGTGCCGTAACGCAAAAGAACGTAAAAATTGAAAAGACTAAATTTTTCATCATAAGGGTTAGTGGTTTTAAAGGTTTTGGTAGTTAATTTTCTATGTTAAAAATATGTTTTATTTTAAGAAGGCTCATATCTAGAATCATTTATAATGTTCATAAAACTGATTTCTAAAAACCTCATTCGGATCGTATTTCTTTTTCAATTCAAAGAAATTATCTGCTTGCGGATATACTTTTCGCATTTTATCTCTATCAATATGCAAGCGATAAGGAAGATAAAAAGTTCCGTTATTTTTGATTGCTATATCTACCAATTGATTGGTCAATATTTTCATTTCGCTTTCTTCTTTCTCCGTTTTTTTCTGATTGAAAAGAAAGACAAAACCAAAAACATTTTCCCGCGCATAATTCATAAAAGTATCTTCGTCTTTATTGACCGCACGAATTGTTATATTCAGCAAATCAAGTTTAGATTGAAGTAAAACAGGTTTAATATCCTTTAAATATTGATTAAAATCTTTTTCTGGAATAAAATATTCCTGAAGCAAATCTGTCGATTTTGGATCTTTATTTTCAATTAAAGAAACATGATCGTTCAATAATTCATTGCGAGAAAAAACATTATTTCTTGTTGCTTTATTCATTCCGTATTCCAAATCCCAACGCAATCTTTTGCCGTATTCACTTCTCACAGAACTTCTAAAAACCAAACGTTTTACTTCTTCATTCTTTTGATTTTGATTTTGTATCGCTGATGGCTTTTCGTCCACTTCTTCCAAAAAGTTAATAGTCGCTTCTTCTAAAAATTCTTGATTAGCTATTTTTAATCTTCCAAAAACCAAATTCACTTTCGGATTTTCTGAAACCAATTTCTTGTAATATTGAACATACTTTTCTGGACTTAAACGGAAATACTTATATCTTAAAGCCTTATTGTCTACCACTTTAAGTTTTACATCTAATATGATTCCAAAAAGCCCATAACCGCCAAGCACCACTTTAAACAATTCTGGATTTTCTGTTCTACTGCAATTAATAATTTCGCCGTTGTAATTCATTAAAGTAAAAGAAATGACAGAAGATGAAATGGGCGGAGAATTTTTCTGCCATCCGTGACCATTGACACTAATAGAACCTCCAACAGAAAAAGAACTAAAAGCTTGCATCACACTAATTGATTTTCCGTATTTGTCTAGATATTCGATTGCATCTTGCCACAAAGCGCCAGAACCAATTGTTAAAACATTAGTTGTTTGATCTAGTTCCATACTATTATACGGCAGCATATTCAATAAAATTCCATCTGGATAAATCGTATGACCACCCATACTATGTTGCGCACCAGCGATAGAAATTTTCAAATTATGTTCTTGGGCGTATTTTAGAATTTCGCGAAGCTGTTTTTCTATTTCTGATTTGCTTTTTGGAACTTCAATAATAGTATCAACTTTCGTCAAATTGAGCTGACTGGCATCATTTGTATATCCTTTTGGAAGAACTTCTTTTTGTTCTGTTTCATTCCATTTTGTCTTTAAAACATGGAATATTGGAATAGCGATTATTACTAGAATAATTAAAATTGCTATAAACCAGATTTGTTTTTTCTTCATGGGTTGCCTTATATATTTTAAAAAATCAATTTTCCAATTATGAGAATCATGATTTTTTTTATTCTAAATATTTGACATTCAAAAAACCATTTCTAAACTTTACTTTAATAACATCTTTATTTTTATAATCATAAATTGAAGGGTACTTACGATTAACTATATGAGAATTCATTTTGTCTAATTCCTTATTTTGAGAGATAAAATCTTTACCATCATATAATTGATAAACATTATTTTCTTTGCTTTCAACTACATCATATTTAACCTCAGTAACTTCATGTGTAAATTTTGTATTCATATAAAGCAAGAAATTGTCAATGGAACTTTGAAAAAAATAAGTAATTAAAAATGCAGAGACAATAACCAAAAAGACAAGCCTAATTTCAACTTTTTTATTTAAAATTTTAAAGAAGTAAAAAGCTATTGAAATTAATAATAGCACAGAAATAATGATGGAATATTTCCACGAGTCATTTTTAAAAGTATAAATATCTGCATTTAGATATTTACTTTTTGCTGATTTAAAGTAGATACTCAGCAAAATAAAAATACTCCAAAATACAATATTCAATATGGTAAAAGTTGGTATTTTTTTCATACTACTAATAAAATTATAGCTGTTTGTTTAATGGCAATATTCTTTAAGTTTAATAGTTTTCAAAGCTTGTATAAATTGATTTTGTGTTTTCTCTCTTTTAACTCCAACTCATATTTATTAAAACTTTATTTCCAGTTATTTCAACCTTCCCACCATAAGATTCTAACTCTTTAGGATGAATCTCATAAGTTTTGGTATTTTTTAAAGTTTTTGGAATAACATTTTTAAATCCTTTACTTCTTAGCATCCATTTTTTTATTTCCGATTCAGAACTTTCAAATTCAATTATAAATTGGCGTGTAAAAATTGAACCTCTTTTTTCCATATCAATAATTTCTGCATTCTGAGGAAGTTTTTCTAATTGTCCCCAGCTCAACGCACATTTTATCGCATCTTCTTTTTGCCAAGGCATTACAAAAGAAGAGAAATAATTTATGTAAACGCAGAACATTCCAAATAAGAAAAACATACAAATTATCTTAGCTATTTTCATATGATATTGAATACATTAATTGTCTCGAATTTAACTTTAATTAATACAAACATACATTTTTATCAGAATTAAACAGATAAAAATCCTATAACAATCTCTAAAAATCCTGTAAATTTTTCTTACATCTTCTCAATAATTTTACATTATAACATTTAAACTATTAAAATCATGAAAAAGTTACTATTAGCCGGAAAAACAATTTTAGGAGCGGGACTACTTATATTATGCCTTCAATCTTGTAAAAAAGAAGTGAAACAAGAGGATCCAAAAGAAGTAGCTGAAGATGCAAACGAGGCAAAATTTGATTCTATTGACAGCAAAGAAGATGATTCTGAGTTTTTAGTAGATCAGGCTGAAGTAAATTTAGCAGAAATAGAAATCGGTAAACTGGCACAAACCAAAAGCACCAATGCTGAAGTGAAAAAATTTGGTAAAATGCTTGTTGATGAACATACAAAATCGGCTTCTGAAGTGAGTGCTTTAGCAAAAGCTAAAAACTTTACGCTTCCAACTTCTCTAACAGAAGAAGGACAAGAAGAATACAATAAATTGAATGAAAAAACAGGTGCTGATTTTGATAAAAAATTTGCTGATATGATGATCGACGGTCACGAAAAAGCAATTAAAAAATTGGAAAAAGCAGCTAAAGACGCTAGCGATCAAGATGTTAAAACTTGGGCAGCAAATAATATTGCGGGTTTAACAGCACATTTAGAACACGCTAAATTGCTAAAACAAAACCTAGACAAAAAGTAAAATAAATTTAATTGGTTATTATTTATTTTTTTGAAGCGAAGATTCTGAGCTTCTAAGATTCTGAATTAGCATCTAAGAACCTCAAATCTTTGCTAAAAAACCCCTTCAAGAGTTGAATTGCTTGAGGGGGTTTGTTTTTTTTTAGGTTCTGAGGGGCTAAGGTTCTGAGGAACTAAGTTTTATTTACGATGTCTGAACCTTAGTCTCTCAGAACCTTAGCATCTTAGAACCTTAATTCACCAGCAATCTTTTTCCCTTTAAAGAAAACTCCTTCTCTTTTAGGCAAACGCGCTACGGCTTCGGCAGAGCAGCTTGCTTTTACTAGGATAAAATCGGCATCGTTTCCTGGCATTGGCCAAGTTCTTGTTCCTGCATCGTTAAGTGGTAAAATTTCGTCTTTTGTGGCAATATGCAGCGCGCGGCTTAAACCGAATTCATCTGTCCATCCGTAAAGCTGTGCGCATAATTTTGCTTTTTCGAGCATATCGCAAGTTCCGAATGGCTGCCAATGATCGACAATACTGTCTGTTCCGGTCATGAGTTTTACACCATATTTTTTTAGTGTTGGAATCGGCATTATGGTTCTTCCAATCGGAATGGTCGAAATTACTCCAATTCCTAAATGGCCCATTTGTTCGGCAATTTTTTCCATATCCTTTGGATCCATTCTTGCCAATGCAAAACCATGACTGATATAGGTTTTTCCTTGAAGTTCTTTATTTTCTTCTGTTCTTTTTATAATATATTCAATAGCCGCTTTACCCGATGGCGGAGATTCGTGCAAATGAATATCGATTCCTTTTTTATTGTCCAGCGCAATTTGAAACATGATATCAAGTGATTTTTCCATGTTGCCATCAACATTTGTTGGATCTAAGCCTCCAATAAAATCAACTCCCATTTTGGCTGCTTCACGCAACAAAGGTTCCGACTGAGAATATAGAATTCCGTGCTGCGGAAAAGCTACAATTTCCCATCCAAAACTATCTTTATTATTTTCTAATGCCGCCAGAAGATGTTCCAAACTTTTCAATCCGCTAACGGGATCAATATTAGTTTGGCATCTAGCAAAATAACTTCCTTGACTTTGCATCAATTTTATGGCTTCTTCTGCTTTTCGTTGCGAATCTGGCAATAATTGCGGAATCAATTTTTGCTCCAACGTAATCATATCTTTTACAGTATACCCTTTTCTAGGAGCTGCATTCCAAGTCCCTCCATAAAAAGTTTTATCAATATGAATGTGCATATCGCGTAAACCTGGAAGCATTAAAAGTCCTTTTGCATCAATTGTTTTTATTTTTAAAGCTGACTTTTCTGAAGTAATATTTTTGATTTTACCATTAGAAATATGCACATTGTATAAGCTTGTTTTGGTTGCTACAACTTCATTTTTTTCGTTGTATTCAAAACTATCTTCCAATCGAACATTACTTAAAATATATTCTCCTGAAGTTTTATCATCTTCAACAGTCGGTAAAACCTGTGATGCTGCTTTTGCTCCAATTCCAGAAAATAATGCCGCACCTGTTGCCGCTGCGCCCATTCCTAAAAATTTCTTTCTGCTTATAAGATTTTCTTCCATAACTTAACGTTTACATTTAAAATACTGTTTCCAATTTTATATTGAAAAAGTACAATGCAAAAGTCGTTTAGAAATTGAAAACAGAAAGGTAATATTACGGATAAGGATGGTAAAATTTATAACTTTCTTTAAAATCGCCAGGAGTTTTGCCTACATATTTTTTAAATACTTTAGTGAAATAGGTATTCTCATTGAAGCCAAGCTGATAGGCAATTTCTTTAATTGATAAGTCTGTACTTGTAAGCAGACGTTTTGCTTCGAGTATTGTTCTTTCTTTTATAACATCGCCTGCTGGTGTTTGTAAATAGCGTTGCGAAAGAATATTGAGATAATTGGGCGTAATGTTTAATTTATCTGCATAAAAATGTACAGAAGATTCTTCATTAAAATAACGATCAATTAGAAAGTTAAATTGTTTTATGATCTTCTCTGGTTTAGTCGATGAATAATGTTCTGGAAACTGAATTAAATAATCCCTCTGCAGCAATTTTAGTAATAAATGCAATTGAAGCAATATAATTTCTTTTGTTAAAAGTTCATTGTCGGGTATTAATAATTCAATATCATGAATATGCCTTTTTAGTTCCTGAAATCTATTTTCATTTAATGTAAGGCAATAAGGAACATTTTGTTCAAAGAATGGCAAAACGGTTAAACCTGAAAACATATTAACTATTTCAGGCGAAAGCATTAGCTGAAAACCTGCTGTTTCTTTATTGAGCAACCAATTGTGCACCTGACCTGGTCTTACAAAATAAACCTGATTATCTTGAACTTCGTATTGTGTAAAATCGATATTATGAATTCCTGATCCTTTTTCTACAAAAAAGACAAGGTAAAAATCGTGTTTATGAGGCTGTTCAAAAGCATTTCTTCCTTTTACACTGTGTCGAAACAAAGTAATACCCAAAGTTTCTTCTCCGAGTATATTGCCAACAGATAAAACGGGAATTGATTCTTTATTCATACTAAGCTACTAAGGTTCTGAGATGCTAAGATACTAAGTTTTAAAAAAAAGTCGCTAAGCTTCTAAGTTATTAAGTATTACTTAGAATCTTAAAAACTTAGCGTCTTAGTAGCTTAGAAGCTTAGTAACTTATTTCCCAACTGTCTTTTGCAAATGCTGAGGATATCTTGAGCCTTCGATTGTAATTTTTGAAGCAGCTTCTGTTAATTCTGCAACCTCTTTTGCCGAAAGTTCTATTGTGGCCGCTCCTAGGTTTTCTTCTAAACGATGCAATTTAGTAGTTCCTGGAATTGGTGCGATCCAAGGTTTTTGTGCTAAAATCCAAGCAAGGGCAATTTGTGCATTTGTTACTCCTTTTTCAAAAGCTATTTTAGTAATTAAATCAACAATAGTTTGATTTGTTTTTCTTGCTTCTGGTGTGAAACGCGGTAAGGAATTTCTAAAATCTGAAGCATCAAATTGTGTGTTTTCATCAATTTTTGCAGTTAGAAAACCTCTTCCCAACGGACTGAATGGTACAAATCCGATTCCGAGTTCTTGTAAGGTTGGAAAAATTTCTTGTTCTGGAGTTCTCCACCAAAGCGAATATTCACTTTGAAGTGCCGTTACATTTTGTACCGCATGTGCACGGCGGATGCTTTCTCCTCCCGCTTCTGACATTCCAAAATGTTTCACTTTTCCTTCCTGAATTAAATCTTTAATAACGCCTGCAACATCTTCGATTGGCACATTCGGATCAACACGATGCTGATAATACAAATCAATTGTATCGGTATTTAATCTTTTTAATGAACCTTCAATGCTTTTTCTAATCCATTCCGGGCGGCTGTCTAATCCTTTTTTAGAATCTCCTTCTAAAAAACCGAATTTTGTTGCAATTACCACTTTATCACGAAAAGGTGCTAAAGCTTCTCCTAAAAGCTCTTCATTTAAAAAAGGTCCGTAACATTCTGCTGTATCAAAAAAAGTAATTCCTTTTTCATAAGCAGAACGAAGCAGCTTTATCATTTCATTTTTATCATGAACGGGTCCATATCCGAAACTCATTCCCATACAGCCAAGTCCTAATGCTGATACTTCAAGACCGCTATTTCCTAGTTTACGTGTTTGCATTTTTTTTTAAAGTTTCTAAGATGCTAAGGTTCTGAGATTCTAAGTTTTCTTGACTTTGTCCCTAAACCTTTACATCTGTTTTTTTAAAGTTCTAAGATACTGAGATACTAAGGTTCTAAGTATTCCTTTAGAGCCTTTAAATCTCAGTCACTTGTTTATTATTTAATGAATATGCTAAAATCCTAAGCGTAAAAAAAACTTAGCGTCTTAGAACCTTAGCAACTTAGCATCTTATTTCAAAGACTCCATATCAATCACAAATCGATATTTTACATCGCCTTTTAATAATCTTTCGTAAGCTTCGTTTACATCATTAACACCAATTACTTCTACATCTGATGTAATGTTGTGTTCTGCGCAGAAATCCAGCATTTCCTGAGTTTCTTTAATTCCACCAATTAGTGAGCCTGAGAAACTTCTTCTTCCTAAAATCAAACTGAAAGATGTTACAGGAAGCGGATCCATCGGCGCGCCAACCAAGGTAAGCGTTCCATCAACTTTTAGTAAATTTAGATAAGCATCGATATTGTGTTCAGCAGAAACGCAGTCCAAAATAAAGTTTAAACTTCTGGCGTGTTGTGCCATTTGCGTTTCGTCTGTAGACAATACAACTTCATCTGCTCCAAGACGTTTTGCATCATCAGTTTTAGATAATGAAGTTGTAAAAACAACAACGTGAGCTCCCATAGCTTTTGCTATTTTTATTCCCATGTGTCCAAGACCTCCAATTCCAACGATTCCTACTTTTTGACCAGGACCTACTTTCCAGTGTTTTAATGGTGAATAAGTGGTGATTCCAGCACATAATAATGGAGCTACAGCAGCAAGATTTAATTTATCTGAAATGTGCAGAACGAAGCTTTCATCAACTGTAATACTTTGAGAATAACCTCCGTAAGTCTGTCCTCCCAGATGTTTGTCTGGTGAATTGAATGTTTGAATATTTCCTTCATCACAGAATTGTTCCAAATCATTTTTACAATGTTCGCATTCTCTGCAAGAATCAACCATACATCCCACTCCTGCCAAATCGCCAACTTTGAAACCTTTTACATGTTCTCCAACTTTTGTAATGCGACCAACAATTTCGTGTCCGGGAACAATCGGATAAATGGTTCCATGCCATTCATTTCTAGCTGTATGCAAGTCTGAGTGACAGATTCCGCAGTATAAAATTTCGATTTCTACGTCATGCGCTTGTACCGCTCTTCTTTGAATATCTAAGGTTTGTAAAGGTGCTTCGGCAGCTTCTGTACCAAAGGCTTTAATGCTTTTTGTTTCCATTTTTTTTATAATTTGTTTAGTTTTTTTGTTTCAGGTTTCAGGTTTAACCGCAAAGAGCGCAAAAGTTTATCCAAAACACGCTAAGAAAGATAAACTTAGGATCTTAGCATCTTAGAACCTTAGCAACTTTATTAAAAACTGCTTAAGAGAAAATACTCTCCATCGGTTACAGGTTCCATCCAAACGCCGTGACCTTTATCTACTTCTGTAATAATGGCTACGTAAGAGAATTTATCAAACGGAGTTGCGCCATACCAGTGTTCTACACCTGGCAAAATAGTCACTACTTCATCTTTTTTAAGCAATCTCACTGCACTTCCTCTTTCCTGATAATAACCACTTCCTTCTTTCGCAATCAGCATATGCAAACCTGCATTACTATGCCAATTACTCCTTGCGCAAGGCTCGAAAGTAACTTCCTTTACAACAGTGTTTTCTGGATGAATATCACTGGTTTGTTTTTTATAGGAAACGTCACCCGTCATATAGGTGTTCGGGACTTTTCCTTCTTCGATAACGGCTGAATAATTTGTTGACATAAATTTACTTATTTTTTGAGTTTGATTTTATTTTAAACCTATATATTATTCATTATCAAAATATTAAGAACAAGTTATCACTCTTTATCTCTCATTGTTTTAATGCAATATATAAATCGAGGTCTGGCAAAATGCCTTTCCAGTTTGTGTAAAATATTCTAAAAGCATAAATCTCCTTTAGAAAAATAGAATTGTTAATTCTTTTCAGTTTTTTTCATAATGTTTCGGTTTTAGGAATTATCAGAATCAGGAAACTAAATTTGAGAAAGCTAGAAGGCGCTTTATGAAGTAATTATTTAGTCTGTTAAAAACTGATAAATGATTAATACTGTAATTTCAGAGGCAAAATTAGGCTAACAATGCTTCTGAAAAATAACAATATTCAAACAAAAAATTATGAAATTGAAACAATTTACATGCGAAGTGATTTTGGAACCGTTCCAGTAAGTCTTTTAAAATAATTATTAAAATAACTCGGATATTCAAATCCAAGCGAATAACCAATGTCAGAAATACTCCAATCGGTATGTTGTAATAATGCTTTGGCTTCGTTAATGATTCGGTCCGTAATATGTGCTGTCGTTGGTCTTCCTGTAACTTCTTTTACAGAACGGTTTAAATGATTGACATGAACGGCAAGACTTTGCGCATAATCCTGCGGTGTCTTTAATGTTAAAGGCTCATTTTTGGTTTCTATCGGAAATTGTCTTTCTAATAATTCCAAGAATAAAGAGGTAATCCTAGACGAAGCATTTTTATGTTTGAAGAAATTCTCTGAAGGCTGCATCTTCATCGATTCGTGAATAATCAAATTGACATAACTACGCATTAAATCATCTTTAAAAACATAATCGGTTTCATATTCCTGAATCATTTTCTGGAACAATGAATCTATAAAAACCTTTTGTTCAGCGTCTAAAGAGAATATTGGCGTTCCCCCTATTTTAAACAAAGGCGATTCCTGCAAGGTTTCAGAACGGTCATTTGTTCTCAGGAATTCTTCTGTAAAAACACAGGCATATCCTTCATAAGTCTCTGAAAGCGTTTCCCAGGAATACGGAATAATCGGATTACCAAAAAACAAGATGCTTCCGTCGGTTTCTATTCCACGGTCGGCATATTGTATAAGGCTTTTGCTGGTATTGATGCAGATTTTATAAAAGTCTCTTCTGCTATAAACTGGAACTTTACTAAAGTCACCATTTATAGGATACACTTTAAATCCCTTCATTTTTAAATCTGAAGTAAAATCGCAATTCTGAGTTTCTGTCTGATTATTCATTTTGCAAAGTTATGAAAATCAAACAATATTTAGATTTTTTTTTGTTTCAGGTTTAAAGTTTCAGGTTTAACCGCAAGGAGCGCAAAGATTTACGCAAAGCACGCAAAAAAAGAATAATAGAATCTCGCAAAGTCGCTAAGCCGCAGAGTTTTTTTGCACGCAGATTTTGCGGATTTAGGCAGATTATTTTTTTGATTTAAATTATCATAAAATAAAAATCTTTACAAATCTGCTTAAATCTGCAAAATCTGCGTGAAACTATTTTAAACTCAAAGTTGTAGTTCGTAATCCTTTTGCAGAAGCAGAAAAAACAACTTCTTTAGCATTTTCATCTTTTTGGATAATGATTTGGGCATAACCATTAAAAAGCTTTCTTTTCCATGGCTCTGCTGGAGTAATTACCTGAATAATTCCAGGATCGGTATTCATAACATCCCAATCTTTTATTTTTTGTAAAGGAGTTGCTGCGATATGAATTGTGTTTTTTCCTTCTTTTAAAATCGCTGTATTAAAAGTATATTTTTGAGCATCTTCTGCACTTGGTTCTACCTTATTTCCGTTAATAAAAACAACAGTTTCTACTCCTATTTTTTTATAAAAGAAACTCACAATATTTGAAGCTGATTTATTTTTCAAATCAAATTCTCCTTTATAAATATAAGACGCTGCTTGTTTTTTATAATCACGATCTTTAAAAGCTTCAACCCATTCATTTTCAGAATAATTTAGCAATTGCTGAGGCAAAACAGCTGTGTTAACTTTTTGTTCTTTAAAATTATTTATAGCTACTAAATCAATGTTATCAATAAATTTATCGCTTTCTAACGAAGTTGGATCGCCGTTTCCTACTCCTAAAATTTTACCGCCTTTTATCGCAAATTCAATTTCATCATTTGCTGTGGGAACATGAAGACCGTTTTTATCTGTAACTTCAACTGTAACTACAGAAACATTTCCTTTCACAACATTTTCTTTATCCAAAGACAATTTGATATTTTCTGCTTTTGCGGTTGTTTTTTGAGTCTCAGTCAGTACTTTTTTACCGTTTTTATATCCAACCGCTTCTAGAGTTCCAGGTGCATAATTTACTTTCCATTCTAGATGTCCGTTTTTCTCCATTTTCTTTTTTCCTAAACTCTTTTTATTCAAGAAAAGTTCTACCTCATCACAATTAGAATATGCCCAAACATCAATTGCTGTGCCTTCCATTCCAATCCAGTTCCAATGCGGTAATAGGTGTAAAACAGGTTCTTTTCCCCACCACGATTTTAAATAAAAAACATTGTCTTTCGGAAAACCGCAGACATCCATCATTCCGAAATAAGACGTTACCGATGGCCAACCGTAAGGTGTTGGTTCGCCTCGATAATCAAAACCGGTCCAGATAAACATTCCTGCTAAATATGGTCTTCCCGCATAGAATTTCCAGCCTTCTTCTATACTGTAAAAAGTGGGTCTTGGCTTTTTGTCATAAGCACTTTGATAGTGTTTGGCATCATCTGTAAAATAAATTCCTCGGGTTGCAAACGTAGAACCTTCCTCCGTTCCCATTCCGGGTTGATTTTTAAATTGATTTCTATGTGCATCAATATCGCCATTTCCTAGATAATTATAGCCCATAATTTCAACTGCAGATGAAATTCCGCTCTTAAATCCACTACTGATTCCAACCGTTACTGGTCTTGTAGAATCGATGCTTTTTGCGAAATTCTGCATTACATTTGTAACTCTTTCGCCAACAATTCCACCTTCAATATTCCATTCTTCATTACCAACCGACCAGCAAAAAACACTTGGATGATTTCGGTCTCGTTCCATCATTCGCTGTAAATCATTTAAATGATAATCGTTAATTCCCATTAAACGGGTTTCATCAATCACCAACATTCCTAATTCATCACAAGCTTTTAATAACTCAGGCGTCGGTGGATGATGCGAACAACGATAAGCATTTGAACCCATTTCTTTCAGTTTCTTAATTCTGTAATACTGAATTTCATCTGGCAATGCCGTACCAATTCCTGCATGATCCTGATGATTGTTGGTTCCTTTAAGTTTTAAAGGTTTTCCGTTAAGAAAAAAACCGTTTTCTGGATCAAACTTAATGGTTCTGATTCCGAAAATAGTTTCATAACTGTCAATTATTTTTCCATTTTGCTGAATTTGAGTCACCAAACGATATAAATTTGGAGTATCAATATCCCACAAAAGCGGATTTTTGACACTTAATTTCGAAGTAAAATTTGCAGTTTTATAAAATTCAGGCGCAGAAACCTTTTCAGAATTAGTCGTAATCTGTTTATTCGAAGCATCGAAAATCGTCTGAATAATTTCTAAATTACCTTTAGAATTCCCTTTATTTTCAATAGAAACTTCTGCTGTTATTTCTGCATCATTATTTTTAAGTTCAGAAGTTACGTAAGTTCCATTTTCCTTAACATAAATCGGATTTGTTTTCTGTAAATATACGTGTCTATAAATCCCCGCTCCCTCATAAAACCAGCCTTCTTCCATCGAAGCATCGGCACGGACAACGATAGTGTTTTCTCCGCCATAATTGACATAAGCCGTTACATCATATTCAAAACCGTTGTAACCACTTTGTTCAGTTCCCAGATAAAATCCGTTAAAAAATACTTTTGAATTTCTAAAAACACCGTCAAATTTGATCGAGATTACTTTACCTAAATCACTTTCCAGAATATTAATTTTCTTTCTGTACCAGCCAATGCTCTTCTCGGGATAATTTTTACCCGCCGCTTTAAATCCATGACTAAAACTGGCGCTTTCGCTAAAAGGTTGTTCAACCGCCCAATCATGAGGAAGATCAAGTTTTCTCCACGCCCGATCGTCAAAATCTTTTGCAGCAGAACCATCTCCGAAACCTGTTTTGGTTAAATAGGAAAAATAACCTTCTGCATGTCCAAAATCTTTTTTAGTATCATATAAATGTCCAAACGAAAATCGCCAGTCTTTATCGATTAAAATTAATTCTCGATCTGATTTTTGAGCGGAAACCCAAAACGATAATAACAGAAAAAAAGAAAGTAAAGCTTTTGGAACAAAAGTGGTTTTCATAAATGTGGTTGTTAGTAAATCAAATAGCGATAAAAATAAGGTTTTTATCATAAAGAGATTAATAGTATTTTATCAAAAGCTGATAACTCATTCATCTTAATGCTTCTAAACGGAGTTTCAAAATTTAGAATGAATCTAATGGCTTTAGATTCCAGAATAATTTTCTTTTGATGTAACTTTATCTTAAAATCATAAAAAAAGCAAGAATTATTATGAGTACTATTCTAAACGAAAATAGACTCCACAGTAAATTTAAAACCCTAGATCATAAGATTAGCGAACTTAATGATCAAAAGATTGTTGCTTTTTTTGAATCTTTAGGATTAACAGAAAGAAGTGATGTTGCAAAGGATTTCCTGAAATGGGAAAACATTCTGATAGTCGTTCCAAACCGACATGTATCTCATGAATTGAAATATTATAAGTATGCGATTTCCAGAATTTCATTTCTAACAAATCCTTACGCAGATCAGATTCATATCTATGACCTTAAAGAGTGGAAAAGCGCATCTGGAAACAAAACCCAGTTTCAGATTAGAGAAATGCTGAAAACGAGTTTTGGAGGGGTTAAAAAAACAATTAAAGAGTCTTAGAAAAAAATAAAAGTCCAATCTTAACTGATTGGACTTTTATTTTTAGTTTCCTTATTATTTATCATTCCGAAATCATAAAAAAACTATTGAACTTCTAATAAACTTTTCACCTTATCTTCTAAAGCTTTTCCGTGAATGTTTTTTGCTAAGATAATTCCGTTTTTATCCACTAAAAAATTCAACGGAACAGATTGCAATTTATAATCTGCAACAGCGGGCGACTGCCAGTATTTTAAATCGCTAACATTTATCCAAGGTAATTTTCCTTTAGCAATTGCTGCTGTCCACAGTGGCTTTTTCGTATCCATCGAAATACCATAAATTGATAATTTGTCTGGATAAGCGTTGTGCAATTTTAGTAATAATGGCTGTTCTTTAATACAAGGTCCGCACCAAGAAGCCCAAAAGTCAATTAAAACTAAAGAACCTCTTAATGATGAAAGCGATACGTTTTCGCCTTTTACGTTTGGAAGATCGATTTCTGGAGCAATATCGCCAACATCAACACCTACAACTTGTGCTTTTGAATTGGTTATTACACAACATAAGAATGCTAGAATAAGTAAAATTTTTTTCATGATTTAAGTTTATTTTGATTTGAGGGATGTTTTTTAATCTCGCAAAGTCGAAGAGCCGCAAAGTTTTTATCTATTAAGATTTAATAGCGTCCAGCTTTAGCTGGATGATTTTATATAATGTTTCTTAAAAGGCTTTAGCCGAACTTTACGAATTCGGCTAAAGCCTTTTAACTCCAATATTTCCCCCCTAGCTAAAGCTAGGGGCTATTGAAAAAAACTTTGCGACTATGCGACTTTGCGAGATTATTACAAAAACAAATATAAATTTTCTTTACTAAAATTCTAAAGCATCACAGCATTTTCTCCTTCTTCAATCATAAAATTATGCTAAATAAATTTCACTTAATTGGTATATCGGGAAAAGTCGATATATTTGTATTATGGAAACGATAGAAATATTTAAAGCTTTATCTAACAAGTCCAGACTACAAATGCTGGAATGGTTAAAAGAACCGGAAATTAACTTTCCTGGACAGCTGGAACATGCCGGATTTGAACACGGAGTTTGTGTGGGTCAGATTCAGGCTAAAGCTGGTTTAACACAATCGACAGTATCCGAATATCTGTCTATTTTACAACGCGCTGGTTTTATCGAAGCCAAACGTGTTGGACAATGGACTTACTATAAACGCAACGAAGGTGCCTTTGAAGCACTTAGTAAATTAATTCAATCTAATTTGTAAAATTACTATGAGTACAAACAACCTTTTTTCTCCGTTTAACTTAAAAACGTTAAACCTGAAAAACAGAATCGTAATGGCGCCAATGACGCGCTCTTTTTCTCCTAACGGAGTTCCAACTGACGAAGTAGCCGCTTACTACCAAAAAAGAGCGGAAGGCGAAGTTGGATTAATTTTATCTGAAGGAACTGTAATTGACAGACCTTCTTCTTCAAATGATGCAAATGTCCCTCATTTTTATGGCGATTTAGCTTTAAATGGATGGAAAAAAGTAATAGATGAAGTTCACGCTGCAGGCGGAAAAATGGGACCTCAGATCTGGCATATGGGAATTATGGACAATCATCATTCTGGATGGGTTCCTCCTGTTCCTTTTGAAGGTCCGTCTGGATTAAATCGTCCTGATTTTAGAAATGGTGTTGCCATGTCTGAAAAAGATATTGAAAATACAATTCTTGCTTTTGGTAAAGCTGCCGCTGATGCTAAAAGATTAGGTTTTGATACTATTGAAATTCACGGTGCACACGGTTATTTAATTGACCAATTCTTTAGAGCTGAAACGAATCTACGTGAAGATATTTATGGTGGAAAAACACTTCCGGAACGTAATCGTTTTGCTATTGAAGTAATCAAAGAAATCAGAAAACAAGTTGGAAATGATTTTGCTGTTATCATGCGTTTTTCTCAATTCAAACCTTCTGATTACAATTATAAACTGGCTAAAAATCCACAGGAATTAGAAGCTTGGCTTACTCCTCTTGTTGATGCTGGCGTTGATATTATTCACGCTTCTCAACGCAGATTCTGGGAACCTGAATTTGAAGATTCTGATTTAAATTTTGCGGGATGGGCTAAAAAAGTTACAGGAGCTCCAACAATTACAGTAGGTTCTGTTGGACTTTCTGGCGATTTCTTTGGTGCTTTTGCTGGAGAAAGTTCAGAACCAACTTCTTTAGAAGAATTAAACAGACGTTTCGACAGAGGCGATTTTGATTTAGTTGCTGTTGGAAGACCTCTTTTATCTGATCCAAATTGGGTGGCTAAAATCAAAGCAGGAAAAACAGATCAGTTGAAAGGTTTTAGTAAAGAAGCTTTAGGGCAATTGATTTTAGAGTAAATTTTAAGATACTAAGTCGCTAAGATTCTAAGGGACTAAGTTTTTTTGAATACCATAATTAAAAAATTTATCTTTGCAGTCATGAAATTCTTGAACAGCATATTACGTCTTCCATTTTTCAGCACTTATTATTATGCAATAATATCTGCTCGGATAGGCTATGCATATAATTCAACGTATTCACAACTGTAAATTAAATAGATAAATTATATAAACCTTAAAGCCCGGGCATTTTGTCCGGGCTTTTTTATTTTCAAAAAAATGGAAACAATTCAAAAACTTAAAGAGAATGCCGCCATCTTTCTTCCCGAAAATGGTTTGGAAGAAAAACTAAATCTGGCTGAAAAAGAAAAGAGAAAATTAATTATCAAACTAGGTTTTGATCCAACTGCTCCTGACTTGCATTTAGGACATGCTGTTGTACTGAAAAAACTAAAACAATTTCAGAATCTCGGACATCAAATTGTAATTGTAGTGGGAAGTTTTACGGCTCAGATTGGCGATCCGACGGGTAAAAACAAAAGCAGAAAACCATTAAATGCTGAAGAAGTAAAGCATAACGCAGAAACTTATATTTCGCAATTGTCTAAAATTATTGATGTTGAGAAAGCACAAATTGTTTTTAACTCAGAATGGCTTGATGCACTTTCTTTTTCTGAAGTGATTCAAATTATGTCGAATGTTACGGTTGCCCAATTAATGCATAGAAACGATTTCAACAAACGATTTACAGAGAATACTCCAATTGCGATGCACGAATTGGTTTACCCAATTTTACAAGGATTTGATTCTGTAAAAATCAATGCCGATATTGAAATGGGCGGAACCGATCAGTTATTCAATTGTACGATGGGAAGACAATTACAGGAAAATTTTAAAATGCCCGCTCAAATTGTAATGTGCATGCCTTTGCTGAAAGGTCTTGACGGAAAAGAAAAGATGAGTAAATCGCTTCACAATACCATCGGTTTAATTGATGAACCAAATGAAATGTTTGGCAAAACCATGTCGATTCCGGATGAGCTTATTTTGGAATTTCTGGAATTAACAACTGATTTCTCATTCAAAGAAAAACAAGAAATAAAGAAAAGATTGGAACTAGAAAATCCGATGAACATTAAAAAGTTAATTGCAAAAAATATCATTACACAATACCATGACCAAAACAGTGCTGAGAAAGCTGAAGCATTTTTTGTGAATCAATTTCAAAGTAAAAATCAGGAAGCGAAGTCATTTGTTTCGGTTATGATTTCTTCTTTAGAAAATGAATCGAATCAAATTGC
Organism: Flavobacterium notoginsengisoli; assembly: GCF_014207905.1. Classification (GTDB taxonomy): domain Bacteria; phylum Bacteroidota; class Bacteroidia; order Flavobacteriales; family Flavobacteriaceae; genus Flavobacterium; species Flavobacterium notoginsengisoli_A. The sequence goes on from NZ_JACHLB010000004.1 coordinate 365,541, forward strand.
CTTGATCGACCTTTGTTCTTTAATCAAAAATGACATTACAAAATCGGCAAACAGAAGATTAATTGAAAGCGGTGCCGTTCAGATAAATCATGAAAAGATTTTGAATCCATACGAATTGATTCCGCTCTTAAAAGAAACAAAAGTTAAGATCGGAAAAAGGAATTTTTATGAGTTAGTTTAGTTTTTTTTAAAGGTTCAAAGGTGCAGAGTGACAAAGGAACAAAGTTTTTTTTCTGATTATATTAATTGTTCCGTAGGAACATCTAATCGGTAGAAAATAATATTGTTGTCAGTTGTCACGTCCCTTAGGAACGTTTGACATCGTTTTAGATGTCCTAGAGTATCAAACGTTCCTAAGGAACGTAAACGTCTCTCGTCATTTTTTTACCGATGAAACATTCCTACGGAATGATAGCATAATGCAAAAGTTTAAAATTACGTTTTCATTGAAAACGATCTTAATTAAGAAAGGGATAAACAATTAAGTTTATCCCTTTTTTGAATATCTATAACTAACAAAATTTAGAAATTCAATATTTTGTAAGATCCTAAGACACTGAGATTCTAAGGGGCTAAGTTTTTTTAGCAATATCTATAATCTTAGAACCTTAGTTGGTTAGAGCCTCAGAACCTTTTTTTCTTTGAAACTTATTCACAAGCCAATTTCTAACTGGTTCATCGTATAATTTCAAACATACGAAGGCTAAAATGATGCTTACGATTAAAACTCCAATTCCTTCTAAATACCCATCTGCCATAGAAACTTTATTATCTACAACCCAAGCTGTAAACCAATAAATTAATGGATAATGTGTAATGTAAATTGGATACGAAATATCTCCTAAAGCTTTACAGATTTTTAGAGAAACTTCATTTTTAATTTCTCCTCCTGCTCCAATGGCAACAATAAGAGGAAACATTACAATAATACAGAATGACTCGTATAAACCATTCATCCAAAGGCTATTCTCATCTCCAAATCTTGGTAAAGCTAAAACAATAGTAATCAAAATACTGCAGATCCAGAAAGCATTTTTTACATGAATTAATTTCCCTAAACGGCACAATAAAACACCCGCAAAAAATGGAAATAACAAACGTGTAAAACCAACATTAAGCTGTTCTAAATTTAGCGACCAACCGCCAATTACATCTCCTTTTGAGCCAAAAACAGTATAATTAATTAGAAGTCCTGCAAATATCAGCACGAAAACTGACATCACTTTATTCGAAAATTTTCTAAAGATTAAGGCATACAATATGTTTGCAATATATTCGAAGAAAAGCGACCAAGCTGGACCGTTTAAAGGATGCATTTCTCCCCAACCTCTGATTTCTAATGAAGGCGGAATTGGCAATAAAGTAAAACCAACAATCATCGTTAAAATAACTTTCCAAACAGCCATATCTGCAATCATTGGAAATAAGATATCAGATGCTTGAAAATAATAAAATATGGCCCCGATAATCATTCCTAAAATAACCATTGGCTGTAAACGGATTAAACGACGTTTGTAAAATTCCCATTGGGTCATTTTTGCCCAGCGATCGTCATACGCATAAGCGACAACAAATCCTGATAAAAGGAAAAAGAAATCTACTGCCAGATAACCATGATTGATAATTTGTTTGAAACGGTTTCCTCCAGCAAAAGCTTCAAAAATATGAAAAGCAACAACTAAAATTGCCGCTACACCACGCAGACCATCAAGTATTTCGTAGTGTTTTTTAGGTGTAATATCAGATGAAATTGAACTCATTTATATTTGGTTTAGGTTAAGTTATTATTGTAAGTTTAAGTTTTTTTGAGTTTGGAATTTGGACTTTTACTATTGAAAATTAACTTTCTTATTGGTGGTTTTTAAGCCATTCTGCTCTTCTTTGGTCTGGCAAATGTTTTACAGAGAAATTTTCAAATTTGGCTTCAAATCCTTTTCCGTCTGGTGAAGCAGCCATTAATCCGACCATTACTGGTGTATTGTCCTGCAGCGGCGCATTTCTGGTCATGATATAATTTTTATCATCAAAAGAATAGAATATTTCAACAGCATCTAATCTTCTTACTGCTTTAATCCAAATAAAAGGTGGAACTTTCTCTAATGTTGTTACGCTCCAATCACTTTTATCATGCGTTACAACAGTGCTTACATTAAATTTTCCGTCAACAAACTCAACACCTGTTTTAATGTAATTCTTTTCGTCAATGCGAATCATTAAGCCCATTTGGTCAAAACGAGCGATGTAATTTCCTGTCAATTTTACTTTGGCTTCAAATTCTCCGCCATAATTTGCATAGTAAAAAGGCGCATCATCAACGGTAAATCCGTAGTGAGAAATTCTCCAATAATCGCTGTTTGCAGTAACATTCATAATTAATGCATTGTTTTTAATTTCCCATTTTTCTGGTTCATTAAACCATTGCATTTTACTAAGAGTCTGTGCCGAAATATTTTGGCACAATACAAGTCCAATTGTAAATAATAATAGTCTTTTCATTTTTATTTGATTCTGATTTATCAAAAGCAAAACGTCTAACATTTTACTTCTAACATCTAACTTTTTTAAGACAAAAGCAAAGCTGCAAATTTTGACACTTGCAGCTTTACAAACCAACCAATTTTTAGAAATAAAAACTTATTTAAGTGAGAATCCCACTTTAGATTTTATATCTGTTGATGAAGCTCCAATAATAGCTTCGAAATCACCAGGTTCTGCAACCCAGTCATGTTTTTTATCGTCGAAGAAACTTAAAGCCGTTTTGTCGATTGTAAATGTTACTGTTTTTTCTTCTCCAGCTTTTAGAGCTACTTTTTCAAAACCTTTTAATTCTTTTACTGGACGAGGCAATGAAGATTTAGAATCTGTAATGTACAACTGCACTACTTCTGATCCTTCTCTGCTTCCTGTATTTTTTACGTTAACTGAGAATGTGATTTTATCTCCAGTGTTAATCTGTTTTTTGTCAGCCGTTACTTTTCCGTAAGCAAAAGTGGTATAGCTTAAACCGTGTCCAAAAGGGAATAAAGGTTTGATTTTGTTTTTGTCAACCCAACGGTATCCCACAAAAATTCCTTCGTTATATTTTACTTCATCTCCACCTGGAAATTCTCCTAAAGCGTGAGCTCCGTTATCAGCTAATTTTACAGGGAAAGTGAAAGATAATTTTCCTGAAGGATTTACATCTCCAACCAAAACATTTGCTAAAGCATTTCCAGCTTCAGTTCCTAAAAACCAACCTTGAACAACTCCTGGAACTTCTTTAATCCAAGGCATTGCCACTGCATTTCCAGAAATATTTACAAAAACAATATTTTTATTCACTTTAGCCAGTTCGCTAATTAATTTATCCTGACCATAAGGTAATTCTAAATGTTTACGATCGTGTCCTTCATCATCCTGATTTTCGCTTTTGTTTAAACCTCCGATAAAAAGAACTATATCAGCATCTTTAGCAATTTTTAAAGCTTCTGCTGTTAACTCAGCTTGCGGGCGTTTTTCTTCTAAACTAACTTTAGCAACCACACCATTATAATTACTTGTTGGATCTCCAACGTAACCTCTTGCGTAAACAATTTCAGCTTGGTTTCCGATTCTTTTCTTTAAACCTTCAAGAGGTGTAATTTCGTATCTTGCTTTAAGCGAAGAACTTCCTCCACCAACAGTCATCATTTTGATTGCATTTTCTCCAATTACAGCAATTTTCTTAGTTTTAGAAAGATTGATTGGTAAAATGTTATTATTGTTTTGCAATAAAACAATTCCTTCTTCGGCAATTTTTCTGCCAGCTAAAGCGTGTTCTTCTGTTCCGAAAGATCCAAAAGGACGATTTCTATCCATTGTTGTTAAGAAAGATAAACGTAGAATACGACGTACTTTTTCGTCTAATTCTTTTGTTCCAACCTCTCCTTTTCTGATCATTTCAGAATATGGTTTTGCTAGATAGTAGTTATCGTAAGCATTACTTGTTCCCCAAGAAAGTCCGTTTGTCCATGAACCAAACTCCATATCCAATCCATTGTGGATAGCTTGTTTAGTATCATTAACTCCACCCCAATCTGAAACTACAACTCCTTTGAAACCCCATTCTCCACGAAGAATATCATTTAGCAAATATTCGTTGTGACAGCATTGTTGTCCTTTATATTTGTTGTAAGCTCCCATAATCGCCCAAACATCACCTTCTTGAACTGCCGCTTTAAAAGCAGGAAGATAAATTTCGTATAAGGCACGATCGTCAACAACTACGTTAACTGAGTTTCGATTTGTTTCTTGATTATTTAAAGCGAAGTGTTTTACGCAAGCAGCAACTCCGTTTGATTGAACTCCTTTAATGTAAGGAACAACCATTTTAGAAGTTAAAAATGGGTCTTCTCCCATATATTCGAAGTTACGCCCGTTTAAAGGACTTCTGTAGATATTTACACCTGGACCTAATAATACATTTTTGTTACGGAAACGCGCTTCTTCTCCAATAGATTTACCATATAAAGAAGCCAATTCTTTGTTCCAAGTTGATGAAAGTGCTGTTAACGCAGGAAAAGCGATACAAGAATCGTTTGTCCATCCTGCTTGATCCCATTCGTCCCATTTTACCTCAGTACGAATTCCGTGTGGTCCATCGGTCATCCAGTTTTCTGGAATTCCAAGACGTTTTACACCTGGAGAACTAAATTTAGATTGTGCATGAATCATGGCAATCTTCTCTTCGGTTGTCATTCGCTTAAGCGCATCTTCTACACGCTCATTCATCGGCTTTTTATCATCTAGATAAACTGGAACTTTGTCTTGGGCATTCACCCCAAAAGAACTTAGTAAAAGTAAAACAACAATTGTTTTTACGTTTTTTAACATAACAGTAATTATTAAAGCATTAGTTAGATAATAGTAAATAGTCTTATTATAAAAACTTTTTCTATCATATTGTAAAACTAAAACGTTATCGTACAAGTTACATTTTTAGATAGAAAAAAGTAGTGGTTTAAAAAAATAAAATACTGATTTACAAATATTTAAAATAAAAAAACTGGTAAAAAAAGTAGTAGATTTAAAATAAATATTTATGATTTCAAAGACATTATCCCGATTTTCATAACCATTTCTTCGAAGTCATTTCTTGAAACAGCCGCTTTATTTCGAGCTCTTGTACGGTAATTGTAAATTGTACTCAAAGAGTAACGTAAAAATGCCGCTATCTTAACACTGTCAGTAATTCCTAATCTGATTAGAGCGAAAATTCGAAGCTCTGTATTTAATAATTCATTTTGTTTTAAAACGATTTGTTCTTCCGGAATTAACAATGCATTGAAATCTTTTACGAATGTTGGATACAGATTCAAAAAGATAATATCAAAATTCTTGTACAATTCTTCCAGTTCATTATCAACTAAAGTGGTTGATTTTAGAATCTTATAAATTTCATCAAACTGTTTTGCTGTCGCTTTTTTATTTAAAATAATTCGATAATTCTCTAATTTATTGATGTAAGTCGAACAAAGATTGAAGAAATGCGCAATATATTCTTCTTTAACTAAATTAGATTCAGATAATTGCAGATTACTTTCTTGAAGCTGGCTATTGGTTTCAGTAATATCTTTGTTCAATTCTGCGAGCTTTTGACTGGTTTCGTACAATTCTGTTCGAATTCTCGAAACTTTCTTCATTTGCTTATAGACATAAATAATGGCTACTAACAAGAATAAAGATAAAAGACTGATACAAAGCAGATAAATCTGTAATTCGCTTTTTCGTTCTTTTTCACGTTCTAAATAAACAGTATTGATAATCGAATATACTTCTGACATCAAAAGCGTTCTAAACTGAACGTTGCAATAAAGAGCATCTTCAATAGCAGATTGTGTCAATTTATATGCCATATCAACATCTCCAATTTCGTAAAAAACCAACGCTAATTCTTGCAATGAAGCATTGTCTTTATTAGCATTTTTAATATCTGAAGTGGCAGAAAGTGCATAATATTTCTTTCTTGATTCTAGATCATGTGTCGCCTCAGCAATTTTACCCAATAAATAGGTAATCATGGCGTAGTTTGGACTTTCTTCTTTTGTTTTACTCAATAAAGAAAGCAATTGTTTTTCTGGTCCTTTGTATTTTCTATGAATAAAAATATCTTGCTGAATTCTATTGATTTGATAGTCTAGTGTATTCGGATTTAGAATTCCCAATAACGAATCACGATATTTTCCGATTTGTATTCTGTATTCTCTGTTATCACTATTCGCTGCGTAGTGTTCAAAAAACTCTCTGTATGAAATGTAATAATTTGGAAGTAATGTTGCAGACAGATTCTTTTTATTGATACCTTTTAAAATGGCTTCAGATTCACGGTATTTTCCAGATGACGAATAAAGTGTTACTAATTGTAATTGGGCTAAATTTGAAAGTTCTTTATTTTGAAGTTCTTCTGCAATTTTTAAATTCTTTTTTACGTATTGAATGGCAGAATCTGTATTTAACTTCTGATATTCAAGATATAATGTTTTGTTGAAATTATACTCCTGCTCTTTTGTCAAATTCTCTGATTTTATTTTCTTGAAGTTGAGAATTCGCTCTTCCTTTATCTTTACGTAATGCTGTTTGCTTTTTATCGCTTCATTTAATTCTTTTAAAATAATGTCTGTATTTTCCAATGCAAAAACTGGAAAATTTATCAAAGTAAGAATTAGAAATAAGTAATAATTTTTCAAGACGATTTAATATAAAGGAATTACAAATATAGCAAAGCGAAAATATAAAATATGAATTATTTCGCGATGGTTAAAATGTACTAAAAAAGGGGGCTTTTTAGTTTTATGTTATAAATAATATAATATCAAAAGTTTTAAATCATAAATATATCTATACAAAAAAGCTTTGTCAAAGTTTAAAACTTTGACAAAGCTTTCTTAAAAATATAAAAAAATTAAACCGCAATTGGCGCAGCCAGACAGCTTTCTGGAATATTAAATGCATTTACCAAAGCCACTGCGTCTGGTCGAATATCCCAACAAAGCTGATTTACAATTTTACGGACTGCTTTGGTTTTAACCGCTTCCATATAACCATCTTCTAAATACCAAGCTTTGTTTTTCTCTATTTGCGAAAGTGCATATAATTGATTTAATCTTGTCAAAATTGCTTTAGATTTTTCATCTTCAACTTCTTTTATTGCCGTTTGAAATTGCTCTAAAACAACTCTTTCCAAATAAGCTTGAGCGACATCAATCATTTGATGCTGAACGACATTAAACGCATCATAAGCTTCTAAACCACTATCTACCAATTTTTTAATACGTCTTGCTGCCGAAGCCAAAATCGTTTTTTCTCTGTGAACAAATGCCTGAAGATGAAATTCGCTGTCTAATAAATGTTCATCGTCTGTTCTTCGGGTTGCTATTGGATTTTTCTCCGTAATTGCTGTCTTGGCATTTTCATAAACATAATTGATAATTCCAAGCGAACCCATTTCACCGAAAGATTTTCTGAATTCAGACAAACGGTTTTTAGCCACCAATTGCATTAAAACAGTATTATCTCCTTCAAAAGTGGTATAAATCTCAGTATCATTTTTTAATGCATCTATCCTATTTTCAGACAAATAACCTTTTCCGCCGCAAGCTTCACGGCATTCTTGTAAAATATCTCTTGTGCTCCAAGTTGAATACGATTTCATTCCCGCCGCCAAAGCTTCGATTTCCTGCATTTCACTTTCTGTTCTTTTCAAAAATCTGTTTGTCAAATATTGAAGAGCAAAATGTACTGCATATGTTTTGGCCAAATGAGGCAATAATCGACGCTGATGCATTCTGTAATTTAAAATCGGAACTTCAGAACCGCCTTCTGGTCCAAATTGTCTTCTTTGATCGCTGTAGCGAATGGCAATCGTCAATCCAGATTTTGCCGCCGCTAAAGCCGAGCGTGGAATCCCGATTCTTCCTCCTACCAAAGTTCCTAACATGGTAAAAAATCTTCTATTATCACTCGGAATCGGACTTTCGAATTCGCCTTTATCATTTACAGAAGCAAAACGATCCAGCATCTCATCTTTCGGAATTACAACATTATCGAAGCTGATTGTTCCGTTATCTACTCCGTTTAACCCCATTTTATGACCACAATCTCCAATTGTTACGCCTTCTACGACATTTCCGTTCGTGTCGCGTAATGGAACCACAAAAGCATTCACACCATAATCGTGTCCATCAATAATCAGTTTTGCAAATACAGTTGCCATTTGTCCGTGAACTGCAGCGTTACCGATATATTCTTTCTGAGCGTTTTTATTTGGTGTATGAATCGTAAAAGTTTGATCGTTATGATTGTACGTTGCCGTAGTTTCTAAACCTTTTACATTAGATCCGTGATGTGTTTCGGTCATGGCAAAACAGCCTGGAAGTTTTAATGAACCAATATCTTTTAAATATTTCGCGTAATGTTTTTCAGTTCCTAAAGACTGAACGCTCATTCCCCAAAGTCCAAATTGAACGCCAAATTTAATTACCAAACTTAAATCGTGATAACTTAAAGTTTCCATTATGGCAAAATAATCTTCCACATTTCCTCCTCCTCCGTACTCTTTTGGATACGCCATACTTCCTAAATTTTCGTCGGCTAGAATTTTACACCATTTATAAACGGTTTGTCTGAAAACATTAATATCTGTAGAAGTTTCATAAGCAAATTCAGGTCGAGAAATAACTGATTTTACTTTTGCGATTATTGCAGCTTCTTTTCCATCTAAAATTTGAGTGATTTTTTGAATTTCAAAACTGGCATTAGTATGAGAATCTGCTGTAAAAGAACCAGCTTTAGTTTTGAAATTTTGCAAAGCTTCTTCACCTAAAATTCCTAAATCATTTTCTAGTTTTATAAAATCTGATTCTATTGGCGATAAATCCAAATCGTTTCCGGAAAGTGCTTTGGCTATATCAAAAATCGATTTGATAGAAGAAGTATCCTGAATGCTTTTTTCAATATCCGATTTCCATTGTGTGAGTTCATTTCGCGAAGGCGGATTTGAAATATCAACTTTAGATAATAAATATCCTTTTTCTTCTTCTGATAAAACATTTAGTGAATTTATAAACTCCTTTAAAGTTGTAAATTCTTTTTGTGTCAGTAAATCATCTGACCACACTAAATAAAATAATGGAGTAAAGGCTTGAAGTTTTGCAGCTTTCATATTAATATATTAAGATTCGGTTTGTATTAGTTTTTTTTAGCTACAGATTTAAAAGTTTTAATGATTTTTCACGCAGATTTTACAGATTTCTGCAGATTTATTTTTGATTTTAAATTATAAAATCTGCGAGTATCAGCTTAAATCTTTAAAATCTGCGTGAAAAATCTTTTTTAATACTTTTATCGGTGCTATTATTTTTATTACACTTTATAGCATAAAAAAACAGGAATGAAATATACTCATTCCTGCTTAAACATCCTGTTAAGATTCTGACAATTTTCGATTTTAAACCAATAAAAAATATGAAAACTAAGAATTAAGAACCTTTGGATATTGAGGTTAATTTTTGCTTTATAGCAAAAATATGATGCGAATTAAAAACTAACACTGCGGTAAAAATTATACCATATGCCGTAATCTGTAAAGGCGATATATTTTCTTTGAAAACAAAAGCCGCCAATCCAAATGCAATCATCGGATTTATGTTCAACAACATTCCAACTGTTGAAGAATTGATTCCAGAAAGTGCATATAAATTTAAAAACAACGGAATTATCGTAAACATAATTGCAATGGTCTCAATACAAAGATAAAACTTGAATTCCGTTGGTACCGGTCCCCCAAAAACCGGATAAAAAGGTAATAAAACTAAGGCAGCCAAAGTAATATGAAAAGTCAATACAATAAATTTATCAAAACCTTTATTGGCACGTTGACTTACTAAATAAGCAGCATAAGTTAATCCGATTATAATACTAAAAACCATGTCCATAATAGCGGTGTAAGACAGTAACATACAGCCAGAAATGCTTAGTCCGACAGAAATCCATTGCATTTTAGAAAGTTTTTCTCGTAATATAAAATAAGCCAATAAGGTTGTTAAAATAGGACAAACTAAATAAGCCAGAGAAGTTGCTTTAACGCTTACATGGTTCATTACATAAATATATGTAAACCAGTTTCCCATCAAAAAAGCGCTTCCGCCAATATTCAAGAGAACAGATTTTCTTTTTTCGTTTTTTGGTAAAGCTTTAAAAATCTCTATTGTCTCTTTTATTTGTTTTCTTTTAAATAAAACCGCAATTAAAAACATCAAAATACCACAGCTGAAAACGCGGAAAAATAAAATATCCAATGACGGATAATCATGAATTGGTCTCAAAACCAAACTGAAAAGTCCCCATGTTGTAAAGGCAATAATTGCGGCTATGTAATATTTTGTTGTTTTCACAAAAACGCTGTTTTGAATTGTTTTATTTTGATGAAGCAAATTTCTAAAAAATAAAACAGCAATACAGATACAGTTTTTGTAAATTGCAGCATAACAGTTTTTATTTTCTTATGAAAAATTCTAATTATTTATATCTCCAATTTGCTGACAGAATTGAGAAACAAATCAAATCGGGCGTTTTGAATGTCGGTGACAAATTGCCATCTATACGCGAAGTATGCGCCGAAACGGGTTACAGCATGAGCACGGTAAGCAAGGCTTATTATGAAGTTGAAAGCCGTTCTCTAATTGAAGCGCGTCCGCAATCTGGTTATTATGTAAGTAATATTTCTGCACGAATAATTCCAGAACCTTCGGCAAGTACACCAATTTTGACTATAGAAAATATTGAACGTGAGGATTTAGTAGATTTGGTTTATGGCGATATGCGTAAAAAAGATATTACGATGCTTTCGCTTGGTTTTCCGTCCAATGAATTATTGCCGATTGCGAAATTGAACAAAGGAATGGTTCAAGCAATGCGTCAATTGCAAAACAGCGGTACCAGTTATGAGGAAATTGAAGGAAATAGTAATTTAAGAAAAGAAATTGCCCGCTGGTCTTTTACTTGGGGCGGTTCTTTAACAGAAGATGATATTATAACGACTCCTGGCTGTATTTCGGCAATTTCAGATTGTTTATTAACGTTGACAAAACCTGGAGATACTATTATTACAGAAAGTCCGGTTTATTTTGGCATTCTGCAATTAGCCAGATCTTTAGGTTTGTATGTTATGGAACTTCCAACAAATATGACAACAGGAATTGAGTTAGAAGCAGTAAAAAAAACACTTTCTTCCAATAAAGTAAAAGCTTGTGTTTTGATGAGCAATTTTAGCAATCCGTCTGGAAGTATGTTGCCAAACGAACATAAAAAAGAAATTGTAAGATTAATGGATTTCTATAACGTTCCGTTAATTGAAGACGATATTCATGGTGATTTGTATTTTGGCACTAGCCGACCAACAAACTGTAAAACTTATGATGAAAGCGGCATTGTTTTGTGCTGTAGTTCTGTTTCTAAAACTTTAGCGCCTGGCTATCGTGTTGGTTGGGTTTCTCCCGGGAAATTCAAAAAAGAAATTCTAAGAACCAAATTGTATCATACCATTTCTAACACGACAATTACGCACGAAGTTGTTGGAGATTTCTTGAAAAATGGTCGTTATGAAAATCATCTAAGAAAAATTCGTCAGATTTTAAATCGAAATTGTACTAATTATATCAATACCGTTTTAGAATCTTTTCCTGCTGGAACAAAGGTAAGCCAGCCACAAGGCGGATTTTTTCTTTGGGTCGAATTAGATAAAAAAATTGACACCGCAACTTTTTATCATTTGGCATTGAAACATAATATTAGTATTGCACCAGGAAGAATTTTCTCGTTTCAAAATCAATTTTCAAATTGTATGCGCTTGAGTTTTGGATTGCCTTGGTCTAATGAATTGAGAATTGCTATTCAGACATTGGGAAGATTGGCGAAACAATTGTAGGTATTCAAAATAATATAGCCCGTGGTTTCAACCACGGGAGTACAATCAATATCAAAATCTTCTATGCGTCCCCGTGGTTGAAACCACGGGCTATGTTTGATTATTTTTGTGAATTTTCAAATAAAAACAAAAAAAGCTGGACAGCGCAACTACTCACTGTCCAGCCAACAATTAAACATAACCAAAATGTTTATTTTATAAGACGAAATAAGCGTCTTTTTCGATTTTCTTAACCTCATCTTTCAATTCAAATTCTTTTAAGATGTCAAATTCGCTTTGATATTCATTCAACATTTGCTTGATATTTCTTTCTATCGTATTGGCAATTGTTGTAACAGGCGTATCTGTCGGTCTGTTTTCAAACGGATCTTGCAAATGAATTGCCATTCTTTCTATCAAAAAGAAAGCAGCTCCAATTGCTGTAATCAATGGAATTGCAAACCAGCTCAAAACACTTGTCAATCCGAAAGGCAACAATAAAATGAATAAACACAATGTCAAACGGATGTACATACTGTAAGTGGTTGGAAAAATGGTGTTTTTAATTCTTTCACATTTTCCCATTTCATCGCATAATCTTGACAACGTATTGTCAATTTCAACTTGCTGATACATATTAATTCTCTTGTCATTTTTCGCATTCCGCAAATCTCTTGCATGCAACAACAAAATGGCATTCGGAACGTTTTGATGATTTTTTATATATTTAATTTCTTCTTCGCTCACCAAACCTTCAAGAGGCGCAATTGCATCTCTATTTCTAAGTGACTGTCCTAAACTATAACACCATGCAATTTGTCTTTTTGCAAAATTTTCTTTGAATTCACTGGCTTCAACAGAAAAATCTGGATCTTCATAAAACGTCAGAACCTGACGAATTAATGTTCGGGAATCGTTTACAACAGCTCCCCAAACAATTCTTGCTTCCCACCATCTGTCATAGGCCTGATTTGATTTAAAAGCTAATAATAAAGATATTATGGTTCCAATCATGGTTGGAATGGCAATCGGGATATCTACAGGAAGATTGATGAAATAATGGTGAAATATTTCAAATAGCACGGTATAAGCCAATACTAATGCAATTTCTACTTTAATTTTCCCGAGAACGTACTTCATTGGTATTCTTTTCTTTAACAACATATTTTCGGTATTAAATTAATATTTTTAAGGGGCTAAGGTTCTGAGATCCTAAGGCTAAAAATTAAAAAACTTAGTATCTTAGAACCTCAGAATCTGAGAACCTTAGATTTAAACCATTTCTTCGTACAATGAAAGAACAGGAAGTCCTAATTTCTCATTGACATTTTCTTTTTTAATCTTTTTAAATTTGATTTTTTCGCCTTTTCGAGTTTCAACTAGCATATCGATATTGTGTTTAGAAATCGCTTCAGATAAAAATGGTGCAACACTTTCGTAGTTATCTTCAAAACTCGTGGTTTGGCTTACAATTTCAAAAGAGAAATTAGCACTCAAAAATTCCTGAACATCTTTTACATGAATATTTCGGCTTGAATTTTCTACATAAAGTGCTTTATGTAACACATCTTTATTGATTTCTGTGCTTAAGTGAAGAATTGGGCATTTTTGATTTCCAGCCAATTGCACTAAATACTGATGGATTTTCTTTGTTTCTTGCTTATAAGAATGAGTTAGAATTACCAACTTTACAGCAAATGCTTCGATAAGACGCTTAAAAATTGGTGCTGAAAGTCCGTATTGATTGTGAACTTTTAGCTTAACATTTGTAGTATGATCAATGATATAACGACAGGTTTCTAGAACCTCTTCTTGACTTTTAGTAAGTCCAGACCTCATTTCTCTTAGAAAACTAGATGATGAAAAGGTATCTGGCGCTTCTGAAGCTAATACTAGAATGATTTCTGATTCCGTATTTTTAGACTGATTCACTGCAGATTTTACAGCCAGAATGGTATCGTCTTTTAAAGTTGTAGGTATAAGAAAATTTTTCATAAGTATAATCTTTTAGTTTACACTTACAAAATAACTCTCAGGAAATTAGACTCTTATTAATCTAAAATTAGAATTTTCTAAATTTAAACATTAGATTTTTTAATGTTTAATTTTTTAAAAATAATCGTTACAATCGTACCTTTATTTTGCTCAGACTGTACTTGTAGCTCTCCTTGATGCATTCTGATAATTTTAGAAGCCAAAGGCAGTCCTAAACCATAGCCAATATATTTTGTGGCAATTTTTCCTCTAAAGAAAGGTTCATACAAATGCGGAATATCTTCTGGCGGAATTCCGATTCCAATATCGTTGATTGTAATTTTAATCATTTCGTCGTTTGCCGAAAGATTTACAAATACTTCATTATTATCAGAATATTTTACTCCGTTTGTAATAATATTATTGATTGCCAATTCTAACAATGGTTTATTACATGGCAATAAAAGTAAATTAGAATCTTCAGGCGCAAAATTAAGTCTAACACTTACTCGGTTATCAGGATAAATTTTATCCAAATCCGATTTTACATCCAATAATAGTTCGTCAATTCTAGCAATATCAGAAACTTGTTTTTGTCCGTCGTAACCAGTTTGAGTCAATTTAAGAAGACTTTCCGTCAAATTACCTAATCTAGAAGCCTGACTGTAGATATTTTCTAATGATTCTACATATTCTGCCACTTCACGCTCTTTAAGCAACATAATTTCTGCCTCAGCAATAATAGTTGTAATTGGCGTTTTTAGTTCGTGTGAAGCATTATTAATAAAATTGGCTTGTATTTCGAAAGAAGTTTCCAATCGATCCAGCATATTATTAAAAGTATTGGTCAAATCTGAAATTTCATCCGAATTTTTAACCTCAGGAAGTCGATTATGAAGATTAGAAGCGCTAATTCTTTTTACTTCTTTGGTAATTCTTGCGACAGGGTTTATGACACGTTTTGCCAAGAAACGTCCTAAAAGAAAAGCTAGAATAACAAAACCTATTCCGCCAAAAAGCATAATTTTTACAATATATACAATTGTATCTTTTCCTTTACGATCTCTCGCTCCGACGATTACCATATATTTTTGGTCATTTTCTTGAAAAATCTGACCTAAATAATATTTGTTATCTCTTTCAAAAGCGTCTTTTCCTGTTTTTAATATATTAGTATAAAAAGAATTTGGAAGATTTAAGTTGGTGTTATAATCAAAACTATTCTCACTATTAATTTTTAATACATATTCTTCCTCTTCAATTAATTCTTCAAGTCCGTTCTTTTTAAGGTTTTTATAATACTTAATTTTTTCGGGATCTTTTTGAAAATGAATAGAAGAAACGATTTTAGCCCTATCGTCTAGACGTTTAAGAAAATGGTAACGATTGTTTTCTCTAAACAAGAAAAAAACAATGATACACAATAGAGACGTACTAAAGGTAGAAAGAGCAACGTAATTAAAAGTAATTTTTTTCCTAATATCCATTTTATGGCTTTATAACATAGCCCAAACCTTTCATTGTGTGAATTAATTTGGTACCGTAAGGCTTATCTATTTTTCTTCTTAAATAAGTGATGTAAACATCGACAACATTGGTATTCATATCAAAATTGATATCCCAAACATTATCTAAAATCTGATCTCTAGAAACGATTCTGCCTGTATTTTTAGCTAAATAATACAACAGTTTAAATTCTTTTGCAGTCAAAATAATATTTACGCCGCCTCTTTTTACAGATTTTGCTCGTCCATTTATTTCTAAATCAGCTATAAGAATGGTGTCTATTTTTTCTGTTTCTTGATGTGATCTTCTATACAAAGCATTTACTCTGGCATCTAATTCTCCAAATTTAAATGGCTTAACCAAATAATCGTCTGCTCCTGCATTTAGCCCAGTAACAATATTTTCTGAAGTTCCTAATGCTGTTAAAAGTAAAATTGGCACAAAATTTTTGCTTGAACGAAGTCTTCTGCAAATTTCGATTCCGTTAATATCTGGAAGCATTACATCTAAAACAACCACATCAAAAGTATAGTTATGAATCATCTCCAAGGCAGTTTTACCGTCCATGGCAACACTTACTTCATTATTATTTTCAGCAAATCCTTTTCGTAGAATGGATAGTAAATTTGGCTCGTCTTCGACTATTAATAACTTCATAGTAATTTGTATATACAACAAAAATAAGGATTGAGTTTCAAAAACAGTACTTATTACGGATAGAAATTATGATTTAATTATGAACAATTACACCAAAACACAAAAAAAACAGACTTAATAGCCTGCTTAGTCTTATGCTTTTATGTTTTAGAGCTTTAAAGTATTATTTTTTTAAATTAAAAAACCTCGCCCGCATTTAAGTAAAATCCTTTAGAATTATTTCCCCA
The DNA here is from genome assembly GCF_014207905.1 of Flavobacterium notoginsengisoli. Taxonomy (GTDB): domain Bacteria; phylum Bacteroidota; class Bacteroidia; order Flavobacteriales; family Flavobacteriaceae; genus Flavobacterium; species Flavobacterium notoginsengisoli_A. Next base: position 381,825 of record NZ_JACHLB010000004.1, read on the forward strand.
AGAATAATCGGCAACAAGATTGGTTCTTGTTTTCTTATCAATTAATACTCTAAACCCAACTCCCGCCGCTGGTTGAATAGAATGAAAAAGTCCTATGTTATTGTCGGCATTACTTGCGGTTACGAAATTGGTAAAAACCGTTCCGCTAAACATTTGATTACAAGTAATTGGAAATCGAAATTCAGTTGAAAGATAAACCAATCCGTTTCCTCTAAATAAACCTTGAGTATAACCTTCTCCACCTCTACTTCGTTGGTCCCAACCAATAGCAGGAAGATTTAAATAAGGAACATCACCTCTAGTTATAAATTGTCCGTATGCCCAAATACCCAAAATATACCTATCATTTTTATGCGAAAGCGGAACAAAATGTCTGTACTCGGCATATAAAACATTACTATACTTTTGATTGTGAAACAATACCGGATTAAAGCGATAATTAAGATTTGCAAACCAGCCTCGTGAAGAATTGACTTGATTATCTCGAGAATCGTAAACCATATTAAAACTTACTCCAGTCAAAAAATATTCTAAATTATCAAAACCATGCAACTGACTGTAATTATAATGATAGGTCAAATTTCCATTTTCTATGTCCAATTCTTTATCTTTTATATTAGTGTACCAGTCAATATTTACACCGCCTCCGACATAAAAATTCTTTCTAATCTCAAACGAAGCTGTTTGATGAAACTTAAAATAATTATAATCCATAGATTGAGCAATAGAATCAATACTAAATCCGTCTGGACGATCTCTTCTTGGCGGGATAATATCTGTTCCAAGTCCGTAATTAGGTTGAGAAAAAATATAATATCTATAATCACCGCTTAGAAATATTTTATTGTTTTTCAACAAAATGTTATTCTTAACATTGATCATCCATTGCTTTTTTACAGTATAAAGAATTCCAAGATTGGCCACAGAATACTTATCATTTTCTTGTTTTCCTTTGAAAGTATATTGTGCAACTCCACCGAAAAAAAATCCTGTAGCAGGCTGAGAACCAATTGCTGGAATTACAAGAAAAAAGTCATTTTTTGTGGGTTTAACAACGTAAAGAGAATCTTTTTTCTTAAAAAGCTCTAGAATAGTTTTAGGAGAACATTCTTTTTGACTTTGAGATTCAATTTCGTTTTGAGCATTTAGAAATAGCGGAATTATAAAAAGCAAAATTGCTGTTTTAACATACTTAAAATTTCTATTTCTAAAAAATTCCACTCTCTAAAGTTTTTAATTTCTATAAAAATGAAGGTATAACGCTCTTGTAAATATAATTCATTTTCAACACTTTAAACCATAATATTTAAGAAGCATTAAAAAAGCCGTCAATTTCTTGACGGCTTGTTATCATATATTTTATAACAAAATTACTTCGTAATAAATTTTGGGTGGATTAGATTTTCTAAAGAATAAATTTCATCCCATTTTTCCTGAGTAATTAATTTTCTTTCTAAAACAGCAATTTGATGTACGCTCTTACCAGTTTTCAAAGCCTCACCTGCAATACTTGCACTTTCTTCATAACCAATAATTGGGTTTAACTGCGTTACAATTCCGATGCTGTTCATGACCATATTGTAGCAGTGATCAACGTTTGCTGTAATTCCAACAATACATTTATCAATTAAAGTCTGAATTGCATTTGAAAGATAATCTAACGACGTAAACATGGCAAAAGCAATAACAGGTTCCATAACATTCAATTGCAATTGACCAGCTTCTGCTGCCATTGTAACGGTTAAATCCTGACCAATTACATAAAAACAAGTCTGATTTACAACTTCAGGAATTACCGGATTTACTTTTCCTGGCATAATTGAAGAACCTGGTTGGCGAGCTGGTAGATTGATTTCATTAAAACCTGTTCTTGGACCAGAACTTAATAATCTTAAATCGTTACAGATTTTAGAAATCTTAACTGCCGAACGTTTCAACGTTCCCATAATCTGAACATAAGCTCCTGTATCAACAGTTGCTTCAATTAAATCTGGCGAAAGTGTTAATGGAATTCCGACTTCTTCGGCTAAATATTTTACGCAAATTTCTGGATAACCTTCTGGTGCATTTACTTTCGTTCCGATTGCCGTTGCGCCCATATTGATTTCTAACAATAATTCCTGAGCATTTTTTAAACGGACGATATCTTCACCAATAGTAGTTGCGTAAGCTTTAAATTCTTGTCCTAAAGTCATCGGAACAGCATCTTGCAATTGCGTTCTTCCCATTTTTAAGACATCCTTAAATTCTTCTCCTTTTTTAGCGAAAGCAACTTCAAGACCCGCAAAAGTTTTAATAAAACTTTCCATTTTCAAATACAAAGCAATTCTAAATGCTGATGGATAAGCATCGTTTGTTGACTGCGAACAGTTTACGTGATTATTTGGATGCAAAAATTTGTATTCTCCTTTTTTATGACCTAGATATTCTAAGCCGATATTTGCGATAACCTCGTTAGCATTCATGTTTACAGAAGTTCCCGCTCCACCCTGAATTAAATCGCTCACAAATTCTTGGTCAAATTTACCGGCAATCACCTGATCACTTCCGTAACAAATCGCTTCGGCAATTTTAGAATCAATGGCACCGCAATCTTTGTTTGCCATTGCAGCAGCTTTTTTTACATATCCTAAAGCTTTGATAAACAATGGTTCTTTTGAAATTGGAATTCCCGTAATATTGAAATTTTCTACAGCTCTAAAAGTCTGGATTCCGTAATATAAATGATTAGGAATTTCTAATTCTCCTAAAAAATCATGTTCCTTTCTTGTTGATTCCATATAATAAAAATTGATATGTTTTAGCTTAAAAATAAGCGTAAAGCTACATCAAATTATGGATTAAAACTGTGAATGAAATCAAAATGATTTATGATTTCTTCAAATTATTCTATAGTAAATTAGTACCTTTTCGCTCTCAAATAATTACAGAAAAGAGTTGAAAAAAGAAAGCGAATATTTTCTTGACAAAGAATACAATACAATTATTTACGCCAAAGATGATCTTAATTTTAAGGACTTTGAAGGTTGCGTATTTAACAATTGTAATTTTTCTGCCTGCACTTTTCTAGCCGTTACTTTTATTGACTGTGTTTTTAATGATTGCATTTTTAGCGAAGCGAAAATCAATTACGTTGCTTTGAGAACAGTAACTTTTAATCGATGCGAAATTAAAGAAGTGAATTTTGCGATGTGCGACAAACTAATTTTTGAAGTTCATTTTAATGATTGTATTCTTGACTTTTCGAAGTTTTATACTTTAAAATTAAAAGGAACTCCGTTTACCAATTGCAGTTTAATTGCCGTAGATTTTATGGCAGCAGATTTAACTAGCGTTATTTTCGACAATTGCGATTTATACCGTTCAGAATTCAACAAAGCCATCGCCAACAAAGCCGATTTTAAAACGAGTTATAATTATACAATCGATCCTTCTAAAACTAAATTAAAGAAAGCTGTTTTTTCTTTGAATGAAGTGAAAGGGTTATTGTTTGCGCATGATGTGATTGTGAGTTAATCAAAAGCTTTAATTACCCTACTCTCAAAGTTTGTCATTTCGACGAAGGAGAAATCTCCACAAGTAGCTCCGTACCGAAAAGTTACCAATCTTTGTAGAGTTTCTTACGGAGATTTCTCCTTCGTCGAAATGACAAAAATGCTGAAAATTTATTTTGAGATTTCTTTTCCCATAACATAATCCTCCATCAAATACCCGTTTCCAATTTCTATATCAACCGTTTCTTTAATTTCAAAACCTAGTTTTTTATAGAAATTCAGAGCGCTGTTAAAACGGTTTACGTTTAATAAAAGTTGATTTGAATTATTTTCTAAAGCCAGTTTTTCAATTGAATTAAAAACAATTTTACCATATCCTTTTCCTTGAGTTTCTGGTAAAAGATAGATTTTATGAATTTTGGTAATGGCTTCGTTTTTATAATGATGCTCAATTCCGATAAAACCAATTACTGATTCTAAATCCGAAACTAAATAAAACAATTGTTCTTTATTCTGAATTTGTTTTGAAAGCGCTTCATCAGAATAAATAAGATCTAACATATATTCTAATTGTTCAGTAGTCAAAATTTCGCCATAAGTAATTGGCCAAGTTATATGTGCAATCTCTTGAATTTTAGCAATATCTTCAAGAAATGCTTCGGTAATTTTAATCATATTATTTTGTAAAAACTTGATTTTCTTGTTCGCTTACGCGGATGAAAGTCGTTCGTTTTGTTAATTCTTTTAATCTTGAAGCTCCAACATATGTACAAGTGCTTCTAATTCCGCCTAATATATCTAAAACAGTATGAATCACGTCTCCTTTAAATGGAACTTGAACTGTTTTTCCTTCACTTGCTCTATATTCTGCAACACCACCAGAATGTTTATCCATTGCTGTTTTAGAACTCATTCCGTAAAATTGTTTGAATTTTTCGCCTTTTACTTCGATCAGTTCACCACCGCTTTCAGTGTGACCTGCAAGCATTCCACCTAACATTACAAAATCGGCTCCTGCTCCAAAAGCTTTGGCAACATCTCCCGGAGTTGTACAGCCACCGTCGCTTATAATATGTCCGCCTAAACCGTGAGCTGCGTCGGCACATTCTATAATTGCGGATAACTGTGGATAACCAACACCCGTTTTTACTCGTGTGGTACAAACAGAACCTGGGCCAATTCCAACTTTTACGATATCAGCTCCTGCTAATAAAAGCTCTTCGGTCATTTCTCCCGTAACAACATTTCCAGCAATAATTATTTTATCAGGATACTGTTTTCGGGTTTTCTTTAGAAACTGAACAAAATGTTCAGAATAACCGTTCGCAACGTCAATACAGATGAATTTCAATAAAGGATTTGCAGTTATTATTTTTTCAATTTTATCAAAATCTTCTTTACCAGTCCCTGTACTTACAGCGATATAATCGTAAATGTCTGAAGTTGAATTTTGAAGAAATATATTCCACTCTTCTAAAGTGTAATGTTTATGAATGGCTGTGAAAAGCTTTTCTTTAGCTAAGACTTTTGCCATTTCAAAAGTTCCAACCGTATCCATATTGGCACCCATAATTGGAATTCCTGTCCAATTTGAAGTGCTATGCAAAAATTTAAAATTTTGTTCTAAGGAAACTTCAGATCTGCTTTTGAGCGTTGATCTTTTTGGTCTAAACATTACATCTTTAAACCCTAACTTTAGGTCCATTTCTATTCTCATAATTCGAGATTTTGGTTACTCTCAAATGTAAGGAATTTTAGATTTTAGATTGAAGATATTAGATTAACAAAAAATCAAACTTTTGAACAATTTCTACTGATTTACTTTCGCGAAAGCGTTGATTATTTTTTTTTATTTGATATACTTTGCGTGGGCTTCGACTTCGCTTAGCCTGACAAACGCATAAACTGAAAACTGAGACTGTGACCGAGCACTAAAAACTACCCGTGAATCGTTTCTCCTTTTCCGTAATTAGTAATAATTGATTCTTCAAAAGCTAGCCATTCTCTCCAGCGTTTTTCAACGTCAATTCCAACTCCATATTTACGTGCGTAGGTAATAAAAGTGGTATAATGTCCAGCTTCGCTTTCCATTAATTCTCTGTAAAAAACTGCCAATTCTTCGTCTTGAATATTTTCAGAAAGTACTTTAAAACGCTCGCAGCTTCTGGCTTCGATCATAGCAGAAAAAAGAAGTCTTTCTACAAGGCCAGAAACACGGCTTCCGTCTCCGCTTCTTTTCATGTATTGATACAATTCATTTACGTAATCATCCTTACGTTCACGCCCTAATTTCAATCCTCTTTTGATGATGATATTATGTACTTGCTCAAAATGATCTACTTCTTCTTTTACCAAAGCCAACAAATCCTGAACCAAATCCTGATGCTCCGGATTGTTTGTGATAATTGTAATAGCATTTGTTGCTGCTTTTTGCTCGCACCAAGCGTGATCTGTTAGAATTTCTTCGATATTTTTCTCAACAATATTTACCCATCTTGGATCTGTTGGCAATTGTAATCTTAATACGCCCATTTTATTTTTTGTTTCAGGTTTGTTTTGTTTTAAGTTTCAAGTTTTCTTTTCTAAACGAAAAAAGTTTAAAGTTTCATAATACGTTTATTTCCGTATTACAAAACTTTAAACTTGAAACCTTAAACTTTAAACTAATTAATACGCAAAAATCGGTCTTTCGCTCATTAATTCGTTTACTTCTTCAGCAACTTCTTCGATAAGATCTTCGTTTGTATGATCTGTAAGAACTTTATCGATTAAAGCTACGATAGTTTCCATATCTTTTTCAACTAAACCACGAGTTGTGATTGCAGCTGTTCCAACACGAATTCCAGAAGTGATAAATGGAGATTTATCATCAAAAGGAACCATGTTTTTGTTTACTGTAATTTCAGCTTTTACTAATGCATTTTCAGCTTCTTTACCAGAAATATTTTTATTTCTTAAGTCAATAAGCATCATGTGGTTGTCAGTTCCGCCAGAGATAATGTTGTAACCTCTTTTTACGAAAGCATCAGCCATAGCATTTGCATTTTTTTGTAATTGCATTGCGTAAGTAAAGAACTCATCTTTAAGAGCTTCACCAAAAGCAACTGCTTTAGCAGCGATAATGTGCATTAAAGGTCCACCTTGATTTCCTGGGAAAACAGCTAAATCTAACAAAGAAGACATCATTCTGATTTCTCCTTTTGGAGTGGTCAATCCTTGTGGATTTGGGAAATCTTTACCCATTAAAATTAAACCTCCACGTGGTCCTCTTAATGTTTTGTGAGTTGTTGTAGAAACAATATGGCAATGTGGAATTGGATCGCTTAATAATCCTTTTGCAATAAGACCTGCTGGGTGAGAAATATCTGCAAATAAGATAGCTCCAACACTGTCAGCAATTTGTCTGAAACGAGCAAAATCCATATCACGAGAATAAGCAGAAGCTCCAGCGATGATTAATTTTGGCTGTTCTTTTGTTGCAATTTCTTGAATTTTATCATAATCTAAGCGACCAGTTTCAGCATCTACACCGTAGAAAACTGGACGATATAAACGACCTGAGAAATTTACAGGAGAACCGTGAGTTAGGTGACCACCATGAGATAAATCGAAACCTAAAATAGTATCACCAGGATTTAAACAAGCGTGGTAAACAGCAGTATTTGCTTGAGAACCTGAGTGTGGCTGTACGTTTGCATATTCAGCACCAAATAATTCTTTAGCTCTGTCAATTGCAATTTGCTCAATAACGTCAACTACTTCGCAACCGCCGTAGTATCTTTTGCCAGGATATCCCTCAGCATATTTATTAGTTAAAACAGACCCAGCTGCTTGCATTACTTCATCGCTTACAAAATTCTCTGAAGCGATAAGCTCTAGTCCGTGAATTTGTCTTTCTTTTTCCTCTTGGATAAGATCAAAAATTTGTTCGTCGCGTTGCATTTCTTTGTTTTTCGTTAATTTCACGCAAAAATACAAAAAAACGTTTGTCAAACTGCTAGATTATGATATATTTGACATACAATTTTTCAACAAATAATTAACATTAAACATGCCAATAACCGCTAACGATACCAGTAGAAAATCATGGTTAGAAGTGCCAGAAAATAGCGACTTCCCTATTCAGAATATTCCTTTCGGCGTGTTTCTTACCAAAGAAAATGTCGTTACCGTGGGAACACGAATTGGCGATTACGCTATAGATTTAGGGGCTTTACAACAATTAAACTATTTTGAAGGAATAGATTTAACAGATGATATGTTTATGCAGGATACGCTAAATGATTTTATTTCTGATGGAAAAAAAACATGGCGTCTGGTTCGAAATCGTATCGCAGATATTTTTGACGAAACCAATCCACAGCTAAGAGATTCAACAAAACACCGAGATATTGTTATATTTAAAATCGATGATGTAGAAATGCAATTGCCAGTTTTAATTGGTGATTATACAGACTTTTATTCAAGCAGAGAGCATGCTACAAACGTAGGTAAAATGTTCCGTGATCCAGAAAATGCATTATTGCCAAACTGGCTTCATATTCCGGTTGGATATCATGGAAGAAGTTCTACAATTGTACCTTCTGGAATTCCGGTTCACAGACCAATGGGACAAACTCTTCCAGCTGGTCACGACACTCCTGTTTTTGGAGCTTCTCGCCTAGTAGATTTTGAATTGGAAACCGCTTTCATTACAACAGATGTAAATGTAATGGGCGAAAATATTTCAACATACGAAGCTGAAGATTATATTTTCGGAATGGTTTTATTAAATGACTGGAGCGCACGCGATATGCAGAAATGGGAATACGTGCCTCTTGGACCATTTTTAGCTAAAAACTTTGCGACTTCAATTTCACCTTGGATTGTAACTATGGATGCTTTGGAGCCTTTTAGAACTAAGGGGCCGAAACAAGATCCTTCTCCGCTTCCTTATTTACAAACTAAAGGAAAAAAAGCTTTTGATATTCATTTAGAAGTTTCTTTGCAACCTGAAAATCAAGAAGAAACTGTGATTTCAAGATCTAACTTCAAATATATGTACTGGTCTATGGCTCAGCAATTGACGCACCACACATCAAACGGATGTCGTGTAAATTCTGGCGATATGATGGGTTCTGGAACAATTTCTGGACCAACTCCAGACAGTTTTGGTTCTATGCTGGAATTAACTTGGGGAGGAAAAAATCCATTAAAGTTAAATGGTGGCGAAGAACGTAAATTCATTGAAGATAATGATACCGTTATCATTAGAGGTTTCTGTGAAAACAATGAAGTAAGAATTGGTTTTGGAGAAGTTTCAAGCCAATTATTGCCTCCATTTACGAGACAATGAAGAGCAGAGCAATCTGAAGTGATATAAAAAATAAAAAACCTTGGCAAGCCAAGGTTTTTTTATGCTTTACATTAAACTAAAATTTAGGTGAAAGTTTTTATTCTAAAATTACCTTTACCCAAACCAAACGATGATCAGAACTTGATTCACGTTTTTCAACCAATTCTGACATTGGCTCACCTTTTGCAGGCCAGAACACTCCGCTGTTCACAACCTTAAAACCAAGTTTGGATGGTAACACATAATCAGCACGCATTCTCCAAAAGGCAGTATGATTTATTCCAAAAGGGTTTTCCGGACTAAATTCAGCACCACCTTTACTAGCAGGCGTAAAATCACTATTAATTTTCGGATCATCCAATAAAGACTTTATACCTTCTCTAATAGCATCCCCTTCAACTGCCGAAGCGTTTTGATCACCCAATATAACGAATCGAGAATTCGGAGATAAACCACCTTTTGTACCTTTATCATCATAAATATACGAAGCCGAATTGTCTGAAATATAGTCTTTCCAGAATCGGATTTCATCATGATTTCTTTTTCCATTGCGATCTTCAACACCATCAAAAGTAGGAGGAGTTGGATGACTGGCCAGAACATGAACTGTTTCATTGCCAATCTGTACAGGAACATCCCAATGAGATTTTGAAGATAATGGAAATTCCTTCCATGCTTTCTTGCTATACCAATCTGATCCATCAGCTTTTTTAGTAATCAATGCTCCTGGCATATCTTTCCATTTAAAATTTTGAAAAGTGCGAACTGCCTTAACGTCAATAGGATATTTAGACAAAAGCATCATCCCATATTGCCCTGGATACATACCAAACGCCCATGCATCATTTCCAAAATTATTGAACTTTCCATCATTGTTCAAATCATAAGGACTTGGCTGTCCTGTATTCACTGTTGAATAATAGTAATAAGGGTAATCGATAGCTGTTGCTCCGCCTTGGCTCACATTTAAATAGTTTTTAATGAATGCCTTTACACCAAGTTCAGGATCTTTAATATAATCGAATTCGTTTAGCAAAATAATGTCTGGCCTAACAGTCTGAATAATCTGGGCAATATTTTTAATTTGAGCATTATGCCCTGAATTAAGTTGAGTAACCAACATCTGCTCCGATTTTCCCATTGCGCCTTTGGGAGAATAATTATCAGATTCCATACTTACATTATAGGTCGCAAATGTAAGTTCAATTTTTTCTTGCGAATCAGACTGTGAAAAAAGAACTCCGGAAGAAAGCACGGAAAGGATAAAAAATATTTTCTTCATATAAAATTAAATCTGCATTTCTGCATTGTTGAACATACGAATATAAGAAGGAAGTTGAGACACGCGGCAAATCTGTCTGTTAAATATACAACAAAAAAAAGCTGCCACTTTTGGTGACAGCTTAAAGAATATAAGAAAGTCTCTGTATATCTGATAATTTTATCATAGATTAAAACAAATCAAAATGATTATTTTATAATCTGTGGCTACTGTTTTTATGCAGGAATCTGCTGACTTAAACAGTGTAATGTTCCAAATCCCCAGATGAAATCAATGCAACTTATTCCGATAACTTCTCTGTCTGGGAAACATTCTGATAAAATATTCAATGCTACGCGATCGTTACTATCGTTAAATGTTGGAACTAAAACGCAATTATTTAGAATTAAGAAATTAGCATAACTTGCTGGTAATCTTAAATCTTCAAAATCTACGCGTTTTGGCATCGGAAGCGCTACAATAACTGGTGATTTTCCGTTTTCTAATTTTGCATTTTGAAGACGTTTTAAATTATCTTGTAACGGTTTGTAATTTGAATCATTTTTATCTGTTTCAACAATCGTTACAATTGTATCTTCATTTACAAATCGGCATAAATCATCGATATGTCCGTGAGTATCGTCACCTTCTATTCCATCTCCAAGCCAAATTACATTTGTAACTCCAAGATATTCTTTGAAAACAGCTTCGTAATCTTCTTTTGTAAATCCAGCATTACGAACCTGAATTGTTGGATGCATCAAACATTCTTCAGAAGTCAACAAAGTTCCTTTTCCGTTTACATCAATTGCACCGCCTTCAACAATTACCGGTTTTCCTTTATACATCACTTGCGTCAACGGAACATCAATAAAATCAGCAACTTTACCAGGAACGAATTTATCTAACTGATAGTTTTTATATTTCGCCCAACCATTAAAATTGAAGTTCAATGCTTCTCTTTTTGAACCATTTTTTACAATAATTGGTCCAGAATCACGCATCCAGCTTCTGTTGGTTTTATGAATGATGTAAGAAACGTTTTCAAGATTTACACGAGCTCTTTCAAGCATATCAGCTACTTTCTCTTTCAGCTTTTCATCGGCTACGACCAAAAAAACAGTTTCAAAAGTGGCTACTTTTTTAATAAACTCTACAAAAGCCCATTGAACAGCTTCATATTTTCCTGGCCAATCGTTGCCATTATGCGGAAAACAAAGTACAATTCCTTGTTGCTTTTCCCATTCTGCTGGAAATCTTCTATTATTTGTTGACATAAATACGTTCTAATTTAGAAAGTGCAAAGATAAGCATTCGTTAGGATTATAAAACATTTGATTAAAATTCATGCTTTATTTCACAAAAAATATCCTGCAAAATTTAAGTTAAAGATTTTATAATATGTTCTTAATATTTAACAGAAACCACAGAATTACTTTTGCACTCGAAACTAAAAACTAACACATGAAAAAATTATCGATCTCATTACTAGCTGCGCTTTTGATTTTAGCAAGTTGTAATAATGATGAAAACAACGGCGAACCAGAAGTAACTGTAAATGAAAACCCAGGAACTTTTAAAGAAATTGGTTCTATTACAATTGGTGGTGAAGCTGCTGCTGAAATCTCTGCTTATTGCGAAAAAACAAAAAGACTTTTTACAGTAAACAATAGTGGTGTAAACCAAATTGATGTTATTGATATTACAGATCCTACTAAACCAGCAAAAATCGGAAAAATTGATTTAGCTTCTTATGAAGGTGCTGCAAATAGCGTTTCTGTATTTGATGGAAAATTAGCCGTTGCTTTAGAATCTACTACAAATAAACAAGGAAACGGAAAAGTTGTAGTTTTCAATACTTCTGATTATAGCTTAATTAAACAAGTTACAGTTGGCGCTTTACCAGATATGATTACTTTTTCTCCAGACGGAAAATATATTATGACTGCTAACGAAGGAGAACCAAACACAGATTATTCACAAGATCCAAACGGAACAATTTCTATTATCGAAACAAGTACTTATGCTGTTACAACTTTAGATTTTAGCTCTTTCGCAAGCCAAGCTGCTACATTAGCAAAAGATGGATTCAGAATTTCTAAATTCGCTAAGAGTTTTGCTCAAGATATCGAACCAGAATACATTACTATTTCTGATGATTCAAAAACTGCATGGGTAACTTTGCAAGAAAATAACGGTGTTGCAAAAGTTGATTTAACTTCTAAAACTATTACTGCAATATATCCTCTTGGTTTAAAAGATTTCAATACTGCTGATAACGCAATTGATGTAAGCGATCTTGACGACAAAATTGCTTTTAATCCTTGGAAAGTAAAAGGATTGTATATGCCAGATGCAATCAGCCATTTCTCTGCTAATAATGTTCCTTATTTTGTTACTGCAAATGAAGGTGATGCAAGGGAATACAACGCTTATACAGACATTAAGAGAATGAAAAGCGTAAAACTTGATGCTACAGCTTTCCCTGATGCTAATTTAAAATTAGATGCTAATTTAGGAAGATTAAATCTTGTAACTGATATGGGAGATACTGACGGAGACGGAGATTTAGACGAATTGGTAAGCTTTGGAGCTAGATCTTTCTCTATCTGGAACGGAAATACTGGAAAAATTGTTTACGATAGTAAAAACGATCTTGACAAAAAATCTAATGAATTAGGTCTTTACGACGATAAAAGAAGCGATGACAAAGGTTCTGAACCAGAAGCTGTTTATGTTGCAAAAATGGGATCTCAAAACATTTTATTTGTTGGTTTAGAAAGATCTGACGCATTTTTAACTTATGATGTTACAAATCCAACTTCACCACAATTTTTACAAATTGTAAAAACAGGAGATGCTCCAGAAGGATTATTATTCATCCCTGCTTCTAAAAGTCCAACAAAAAGAAGTTTGTTAGTAGTAAGCAGCGAAGGAGACGGAACTGTAAAAATCTACCAGCCAGATTTGAAATAATCATAATAATAACCAAATTCCTAAAAGAGCAAAATATAAATTTTGCTCTTTTTTTTGCTTTTTATTGATACTTAATTAACTAATTTTCATAAATATAAGCCAAAACATGGAAATTATGTAATCGAATATACAACACATACTTAAAATGCCTCCCCTAATTTTGCTCATGAGTTTAAAATAAAAACAATTTAATTTTTGATATCATGAAAAAGAAATTAGTATCAGCCTCTTTACTATTATTATCCTTCGCGGCAGGCGCACAAAATATGGCTACCACAACTACAAAACCAAGTACTGAACAAGAATACAACAAATGGTCTCTTGAACTTAACGGTGGTGTTAACAAGCCAACAAGAACAATGACTCCAGGTTATGCAACTGAAACAGCAAATTTTTTTCACGGAGATTTAGGTGTAAGATATATGTTTAATCCAAAATTTGGTTTGAAATTAGATGTTGGATACGATCAATTTAAAGAGAAAAAAAATACTCCAGATTTTGAAAGCCGTTACGTAAGAGCGAGTTTACAAGGAGTTGTAAATATTGGACGCGCTTTGAACTTTGAAACTTGGACAAACACAATTGGGCTTTTAGCACATGGTGGTTTTGGAGTTTCTCAAATTAGTACCGAAACTGGTTTTGGAGGTCAAGATTATATGGCACACGGTATTGCTGGTTTAACCGGACAAATTAGATTAAGCAACAGAGTAGCGTTAACTGGAGATTTGACAGGAATTGTAAACGGAAGACAAAACTGGAACTTTGACGGAATGGGCAACACAACAACTGGTTCATTTGATGGTGTTTTATTAAATGCTTCAGTTGGTTTAACTTTCTACTTAGGAAAACAAACAAAACATGCTGACTGGGTTGGTGAAGAAGACAGAATTGGTGAATTGGAAAAAAGAGTGGACTTAATCGAAACTGGTCTTATAGATTCAGACAAAGATGGAGTTGCTGATTTATACGATTTAGAACCAAATAGCATCGCAGGAGTTGCCGTAAATACAAAAGGACAATCTATTGATACGAATCAAAATGGTGTGCCAGATGAGTTAGAAAGCTACTTAGATAAAACTTACGAAAAGAAAGGTGCTGGAACAAATACAAACAACACTGTTGAAGAATTAATTAACGGTGGTTATGTAAATGTTTATTTCGACTTTAATTCTTCTAAACCAACAAATGCTTCTTTATCTGGTGTTGATTTCTTAGTAAAATATTTGAAAAACAATCCTGGAAAATCGGCTGATATTATTGGTTATGCTGATGAAATTGGAAATACAAACTACAATACTGAATTGTCTAGAAAAAGAGCTGAAGCTGTGAAAAAAGTTGCTGTAAATGCAGGAATTGATGCTTCAAGATTGAACGTAATTGCTAATGGAGAAGATACTTCTGTTAACAAAAATTCTAAAGAGGCACGTCAAATCGTGAGAAGAGTTACTTTCCAAGTGAAGTAATACATATAAAGCTAAAAACGAGAGAAAGAGCTATTCAAAATTGAATAGCTCTTTTTTGTTATTAAATAGCATTATAGACAAATTTTTAAATGAAATGATTTTCGGTTAATTCACTATTTTGAATAAAGCTTCGGAGAAGCGAAATATTTATAGAATTTCTATAAACCAAACGAAAAAAGCTCCGGAGGAGCGACATGTTTTCTTACTGAATATGTTGCTCCTCCGGAGCTTTATTTGGTATGTACTTGTTATTTTCTATAAATATTTCGCTTCTCCGAAGCTTGCAAAAAAAAAGAGCCGTCTTTTCAGACAGCTCTTCCCTATATGATTTTAATCAAATTATTTATCGATTGCTCTTTTTGTAATATCTCCAAAAGCATCAATTCTTCTATCTCTGAAAAACGGCCAGTTTTGACGAACATTTTCCTGAAGATCTAAATCAACTTCAGCGATTAATATTTCTTCTTTATCGTGAGAAGCTTGAGCTAAAATCTCTCCTTGCGGTCCAGCAATAAATGACGCTCCCCAAAATTGAATTCCTTCAGTTCCTTCAAGATATTTCTCAAGACCAATTCGGTTAGCCGCTGCAACGAAAACGCCATTTGCAACAGCGTGACCTTTCATTACGTTCATCCAAGCGCCGTACTGATTTTCTCCGTATTGCTCTTTTTCTTTAGGATGCCATCCAATTGCTGTTGGATAAAATAAAACTTCTGCTCCTTTTAAAGCTGTAATTCTTGCCGCTTCTGGATACCATTGATCCCAGCAAATTAATGTCCCAACTGTTCCTTTTTTAGTTTCAATTGCTTGGAAACCTAAATCACCTGGTGTGAAATAGAATTTTTCATAGAAATGAGGATCGTCTGGAATGTGCATTTTACGGTATAAACCTGCTTCTGTACCATCTGTATCAATGATATAAGCACTATTATGATAAATTCCAGCCATTCTTTTCTCGAAGAAAGGAACAATAATTACTACTCCTAATTCTTTTGCCAATTCGCTAAAAGCAATAAACGAAGTACTGTAAAGCGGTTCTGCTAATGCAAAATTATCTACATCTTCGCTTTGGCAGAAATAATGACTGCTATATAATTCAGGAAGTAAGATTACCTCTGCTCCTTGGCTTGCAGCATCTCTTACCCAACTGATACATTTCTTAAGATTATTTTCAGCAACATCATTCAGATTTAACTGAATTACTGATATTTTATATTTTCTTTTCGGCATGACATAAAATTTAGAGTGCAAAAATAATACTTTTTAAAGGAATGGCAAAGTTTACAAAGTTATGTCTTATCAAATGGAATTATTTAAAAGTTGTAAACTCCTCTAATTCCAAATTGACTTTTTCAATTACTTCTTCAATATTGTAAAAATCAGTTTTTAAAATAAAACTCAAATGATAAATCAAATTGTAATGAGGAGCTTCATATTGAAAATTGATTTTAGAAAATGTATTGTCAAACGCATTTCGATACCATTTATCAAACAATTTTTGTCTAAAATCTTGTCTAAAGTCAACATTATCACAAACGTAATTCAGTATTATATCTGGATTAATTTTAAAATAATCTTGTATAATGGCGATAATTGTTATCTCAATTAAAGGATCACTAAAAAATTTTTGATTATTTGATTCATAAAAATCAATCGCATAAAGTTTTTTAAAGAAATCATTGTTAAAATCCATTCTTTTAAAACTAACAGCATATTCCAAACCATACTTGGTTGTAAAATAAAAAAGAGGGTAAACACCCTCTTTTAAAATATATTTATACATAAAGAAACTTTATTTTTTCTTTAATCGTTCAATAACTTCTTTCTGACGTTCTTTTTTTAGCTCAACCATTTTTTTTAAAACTGCAATAGTTTTATCATTTGGTTTTATGATTATTGTTTTTTCCATAATTGTTTTTGATTTCAGACACAAATGTAAGAAAAAAAATCATATCTACTTCAAATCAATTCAATTAGCATTGTTTAATAAAATTAAAAATTCCTACAACTTAATCAAAATTAAAAAAAGCCATTTTACATCAATTTAAAAACTAAATCGCTGCAAAATGGCTATTCAACCTAAAAAAATATCAACTAAAATTAGCTGTTATTCGATCACTACTTTCTGTGTCAAGAATTCAGTTTCTGATTTTTTAAATTTAATTTCGAAAGTTCCTTTTGTAGTCGATTTGAATTTGTAAACTGTCTTTTTTGGTTCCGGAACTTGTTGTGTACAAACTCCTTCTGTTGGATATTTTGCAATTACTTGCAGACCTTTTACTGCTCCAATTGTTACTTCTGAGATTTTATCGAATTCTCCACAAGAATTATCTACAACATATGTTACTTCGTAGCTTAATTCATCGTTTACTTTTCCTGTTGCTGGTCCTTTGATTTCTGTTGCTAAAGCAGCTTTTGCAGTTGTTGCTGGAGTCTTTTCATCATCGTCATTACTGCATGAAACCAATCCAATTGATAAAAATAAAACTACAAAAAATGATTTTAATCTAAAACTTTTCATATAAAATAATAATTAATTGTTAATTACTATGAAGACGGAGTTTGGTTGCAATGGTTGCTTTGAAAAAATATTAAAAAGTTTG
Organism: Flavobacterium notoginsengisoli; assembly: GCF_014207905.1. Classification (GTDB taxonomy): domain Bacteria; phylum Bacteroidota; class Bacteroidia; order Flavobacteriales; family Flavobacteriaceae; genus Flavobacterium; species Flavobacterium notoginsengisoli_A. The sequence continues at coordinate 398,957 of NZ_JACHLB010000004.1, forward strand.
AACTAAATATTAAACCATTATAAATCAAAAAGTTGTTTAACGAAAAAATATTAAAAAAATACCGTTATTTCTTATGAAAATAAAAATTTCTAGAATAGCCCCGATAGAAACGGTATCTCCCGATTTAGAAAAACAAGGCTTTTTTAGCCGTAGTTTTTGTTAATCGGGAATTTAGTGGATAGCGGGACAAAACGCTCTTTTGAAAACGATTTGATCTGCTTCTAAAACAAAAAAACACCAGCGTTAACTGATGTTTTTCTCTATAGTTTGATGATGTATTAAGCTTATTTCTTCTTAAAGATCTTTTTGAAAAGGTTTACAACAAGTAAAACTACAAATCCTAAAACTAATCCAACTGTAAATTCTTTGATAATAGCAGGAATTTTAATTTCTTCTGATAAATGATGAAAAAACGGAATGTAGTGCACAAATATTCCTCCAGCAACTAAAAGCAAAGCAATTGTACCAATTACAGTTAAACCCTTTATAACAAACGGAAGCGCTTTTACTAATAAATTTCCAATAAATCTCGAAATGCTCTTTTCGCTTTTACTATGTTTGATAAGCTTAAATCCTGCTTCATCCATTCTAACGATAAGCGCTACAATTCCGTAAACTCCAATTGTTGCAACTATTGCGATTATTGAGGTTACGATTATTTTCTGGATAAGTGGTTCGTCCATTACAGTTCCTAATGCAATAATTACAATTTCTACTGATAGTATAAAATCTGTAATAATTGCCGACTTCACCTTTTCTTTTTCTCTTACTAGAATTTCTTCTTCTGTAAGAACTTCATCAGTAATTCCTTCAGATTCTTCATGTTCATGAGGAAAAATAAATTCATAAATCTTTTCGGCTCCTTCGTACGCTAAAAAAAGCCCTCCTAAAACCAAAATCACTATAATAGCAATTGGAAGAAAAGCACTTAACAAAAAAGCAATCGGAAGAATAATGATTTTGTTTAATAGCGAACCTTTACTGATTGCCCACAAAACCGGCAATTCTCTTGAAGATGCAAATCCTGAAGCTTTTTCTGCATTAACAGCTAAGTCATCACCAAGAATTCCAGCTGTTTTCTTCGCAGCAACTTTACTCATTACTGCAACATCATCCATAATTGCTGCGATATCATCTAATAAGGCAAAAAAACCTGAACCCATTTTTTTAAATTTATTTTTAGTGATGCGAATCTAGACATTTTGCCTTAATCTTCCCAATAATTAGCCATCAAAATTTATGATTTTTATTCATAATTTTCTGAATTTGCTTTTAGCTACATTGACCTAGCAAAACCCAAAGAATAATAAAAACGATAATAGTTCCGAAACATCCGCCTCCCAACTTTTTAGCTCCGTATCCTGCAAGTAATCCTCTAAAAATATTGTTCATAATTTTGATTTTTTAATTAATAATTTGCTGATTTTTATTTATTTAAAATTCCACAAAAATAAAATCTTATCGTTATACAAATTGAGCAAAAAGTTTCAGAATTCACGGTAAAAAAAGCATCAGCCTTTCGACTGATGCTTTTCTAAGATTAACATGAAAAAAATTATTTAGCTGTCTGGTTTCTAAAAACCAAATTGCCATCGAAAGCATCTAATAAAATGATGCTGTCTGTTGTTATGTTTCCTGCCAAAATTTCTTTTGACAATTGATTCAACACTTCTCTCTGAACCACACGTTTTACAGGTCTGGCTCCGAAATGAGGATCGTAACCTTTATCTGCCAAGTAAGCGATAGCTTCTGGAGTTGCATCCATTGTAATGCCTTGCAACGCCAACATTTTGGTAACGCTCTTTAACTGTAAACTTACAATTCTCGAGATATTCTCAACTGTAAGCGGTGTAAACATTACAATTTCGTCGATACGGTTGATAAACTCAGGACGAACAGTTTGTTTTAACAATCCTAGAACTTCGTTTTTAGCTGCTTCTGTTGCCGCTTCAACGCTTCCTTTTAGGTTTTCAAATTTCTCCTGAATGATATTACTTCCCATATTTGAGGTCATAATAATAATCGTATTTCTGAAATCAGCCAAACGACCTTTGTTATCTGTCAAACGTCCTTCGTCTAGAACCTGCAACAAAATGTTGAACGTATCCGGATGCGCTTTTTCGATCTCATCTAAAAGTACCACAGAATAAGGCTTTCTACGAACAGCTTCTGTCAACTGACCACCTTCATCGTAACCTACATATCCTGGAGGCGCACCAACCAAACGGCTCACGCTGTGGCGTTCTTGATACTCACTCATATCGATACGCGTCATGGCATTTTCGTCATCAAAAAGATATTCTGCTAGAGCTTTCGCTAATTCTGTTTTACCAACTCCAGTTGTTCCTAAGAATAAGAAAGATCCAACAGGTTTTTTCATATCCTGTAAACCAGCACGGCTTCTTCGAACGGCATCACTTACCGCTTCAATCGCTTCTTCTTGCCCAACTACACGTTTGTGTAATTCATCTTCAAGATGCAATAGTTTTTCTCTTTCTGTCTGAAGCATTTTTGTAACCGGAATTCCTGTCCATTTTGCTACAACTTCTGCAATATCTTCTCTGGTTACTTCTTCTTTGATCAAAGAATTTCCAGATTGGAATTCTAACAATTGTTTCTGCAAAGATTCTTGACGTTCCTGTGCTTCTTTTATTTTTCCGTAACGAATTTCGGCTACTTTTCCATAATCGCCGTCACGTTCTGCACGTTCTGCTTCGTATTTAAAGTCTTCTATTTCGTGTTTTACAGCCTGAATTCCGTCAACGATATCTTTTTCTTGTTTCCATTTTGCATAGATTTCGTTGCGTTCTTCTTTTAGGTTAGCCAATTCCATACCTAAAATTTTCAGTTTGCTTTCTTCTTTTTCACGTTTGATGGCTTCGATTTCGATTTCCAACTGCATGATTTTACGATCCAAAACGTCCAATTCTTCTGGTTTTGAATTGATTTCCATACGCAATTTAGAAGCCGCTTCATCCATTAAGTCGATCGCTTTATCTGGTAAGAAACGATTCGTAATATAACGTTGTGAAAGTTCTACAGCAGCAATAATCGCTTCGTCTTTAATCTGAACTTTATGGTGTGTTTCGTATTTCTCCTTAATTCCACGCAAAATCGAAATAGCACTCTCTGTATCTGGCTCATCGATCAATACTTTTTGGAAACGTCTTTCAAGCGCTTTATCTTTTTCAAAATATTTTTGATATTCATCTAAAGTCGTAGCTCCAATTGCTCTCAGCTCTCCACGCGCCAAAGCTGGTTTCAGGATATTAGCCGCATCCATTGCGCCTTCTCCTCCACCTGCTCCTACAAGCGTGTGAATCTCGTCAATAAACAAAACGATATCTCCGTCTGCTGCCGTAACTTCTTTTACAACCGATTTCAAACGTTCTTCAAATTCTCCTTTGTATTTTGCTCCGGCAATCAAAGCTCCCATATCTAGGGAGAAAACAATTTTATCTTTCAGGTTTTCTGGAACGTCTCCGTCCACAATTCTGTGCGCTAGACCTTCTGCAATTGCAGTTTTACCAACTCCGGGCTCACCAATAAGCATTGGGTTGTTTTTTGTTCTACGAGTCAGAATCTGCAATACACGACGAATTTCTTCGTCACGACCGATAACTGGATCCAGTTTTCCTGTACGAGCTAATTCATTTAGGTTTTTAGCATATTTATTTAAAGAATTATACGTTTCCTCAGCTGAAGCCGATGTTACTCTTTCTCCTTTACGCAATTCTTCGATTGCTGCTTTCAAACCTTTTCCAGTAACTCCTTGATCTTTTAAGATTTGAGAAACTTTACTTTTCGAATCAAAAATTGCCAAGATTAAATGCTCGATCGAAACGTATTCGTCGTTCATTTTTTGTGCGATAATTTCAGCTTCGTTCAAAGCTTTGTTAGCATCTCTGGAAAGCATTACATCTCCTCCAGACACTTTTGGAAAACTCTGAATTGTACTGTCCAAAATTTGAAGGAACAACGGAACGTTTACATTTAATTTTTTCAAAATAAATGGCGCTACGTTTTCATCCACTTCAAAAATGGCTTTGAAAATGTGTTCATTTTCAATTTGCTGCTGGCCATTTCGCTGTGCTAATTGCTGCGATAACTGAATGGCTTCCTGCGATTTAATAGTAAATTTATTTATGTTCATATTTTTATAATTTGATTGATTTTATGTGTTTAATATTCTCTAAGATTAAAGTTACGATTTATTGAAGTACATTTTTAACTCAAATAATCTAACTTTGTATTCGAATAGACAAATTATATTCCACAACAAAAAAACAGACAAAACGGCATTAAAAAACTAATTTCTATTATTTTTAAATGTCAAAAAGTCATAAAACAAGTCAAATATGAGTTTTTTTAATTCAATCTTCGGAAGTTCAGAGAACTCAGAAGCTCAAAAAAATAATGTAAACTGGACAGAATTAACAGATATGCTTCAGTTAATGGAAATTGAAGCCATATCACAGGAAAAACCAGTTGTAATTTTTAAACACAGTACAAGATGCAGCATTAGCCGTATGGCTTTAAAGCAATTTGAAAGAGAATATGATCTTGAAGGTGTAGTAGATGCTTATTTCTTAGATTTGATTGCACATCGAGATATTTCGAATGAAATTGCCAGTAGATTTGGCGTTTACCACGAATCTCCACAATTGATTCTAATCAAAAATGGAAAAGCAGTTTACGATGTTTCGCATAGCGATATTGATGCTGAAGCGTTGAAAAGTAAAGTATAAAATTATAAGATAATATTAGTAAAATGTGAGATGAACTAAAAGCTAATCTCACATTTTACATTTTCACAAATCACATTATTTAAAAACTCTCACCAGATCCTCCTCCACTAAAACCTCCTCCTCCAAATTCCATTGGAGAAACCGTTTTAACTTCAGGTTTCATACCGAAAGTTGAAGCTACAATTAAAGCTTCAGCATTTAAGAAACTATCTGAATGATTAATTCTATCTGGTTTAAAAGTTAATCCGCTTTCCTTTTCTTTTAATTTTTTAATTGAAAAATAAGCTATTGCGAATAAAACTAATCCGCCTACTGTAAGCGCAACTTCAGCAGGTAAAACTGAATAGTAAAAGCGAATAGTAAAAATTGAAAATCCGATTGCCAGAAAACTTAGCCAAAGCATTATTCTGTCTTTTGTTTTTAAAGCCTGAACTAAATAAATAATTGGAACTAAAACTGTAAACGCATAAAAGAAAAACGCAAACGGAATGTCTGTTCCAGGTTTTACTTCGGTTCCTAAAAGTTCTCCTGAAAGCTCTCTAACTACTAAATAATTACAAGAAAAATAAAACAAAGCGAGACAAAAACTATTTGCTAATAGAAGTCCATTATAATAATAACTTTCTGTTAGATTTTTGATTATTTTTTTCGTTATAAAATAACAAGCTCCTGCAAAAATCATTGCTATGAAGGGTAAAATGGCTTTTCCGATATCTCCCAACTCAAACATCTCAAAAAACAAAAATGCTGTCACAGCGATGCAAAAGACCAACATCGACAAAACATGCAAATATCTTATAAACATAAAAAATGCTGCAAAAGCTACAAAAAATGCAATTACAGTTTCGTACCCTTCTGTTGTTATAGCAATAGCAATTCCTATCTGAGAAATAGCGCCTAAAATAAAAGCATCATCTAAACCGTGATTATGATATTCTTGATGAGAAAGCAATTCTGCACCGGCAAAACCAACTGCGGCGAAAATATAAAAGCAAATTTGAAAATAGATATGTTCAGAACTTAATCCGAACAAAGAAATCATTCCGCAGATTGAACTGTAAAGTAAACTTCCTAACAAGAAGAAACCAATTCTAACCAAAACATTGCTTTGACTCCTTAAAACTGGTAACTCTTTTTCTATAAATTTTTTCTGTTCTTTACTAATAAAACCGCCATTATATAAAGAATCGGCTTGATCAACTAGAAATTCATTGTCTAACTTCTTTTTATCATGTACTATCATTCGGCAATTTCTTTATGAAAGTTTTTAATTAGTTTAATGAACATTACGATGGTTCCAATAAAATAAGCAGGAAGTAAGAAAATAAATAATTCCCAAATTCGGAAAAAATCGACATTTTCAAAAATTCTAAATAAAAAGATATTCACGCCAATAAAAGCATAAACAATCGTAAAAACATACAATGACATCGCTTTATACTCATAGCTTATTTTATAAAAATAATAGCTAGAGCATCCTATAATTAAAGCAAATATCATCCAAGTGATGGTGTCATAATTAGTTAGATTACTAATAGATGCAATACTGATAATGTGCAAAGCAAAAGTTAGAAAAACTAAACCAAAATGAGTTTTTAAAGAAATTCGTCGACTATAAACTGTCCATAAAATCAATAAAATTCCCAACATTACAGCCGAATAACTCAAATTTTGATTGGCGTATAAATTGTTACTATCGTTAAAAATATCTTGCGGAGTAACCGAAAGTCCAACATAAGCAGCCAAACCCGTAATTGCAATTGTCAAGACACTTCTATTATCAAAATAATAAGCACAGAAGAAACTCACTATTGTTGGAACCAAAGTAGCCAATCCGTAATGTTCTCCAAACGGTCTGTATTGAAATTGGAGATATCCTATAAAAATACAAGTCAAAATATTACCTGCCAAAACTAAGTATTCTAAAACAGGATGCTCAAATGTTGTTTCTGTTTTCTGAAAACCTTTAGAATTTTTAAAACAGTAATAAAAACAAACTACAATCACAATCAAAAGCAACGAAAGAATTGCGACATGACCTATTGTATCTATGTTTTCATAAATCAAAATTCCTATTCCTGAAGTAAATAATAGAACCGATAAATAAAGAAATAATTTTAGTTCTGCATTTAAAGAAAAAATATTTAAACTTCGATATGTTTTTATTTCTTCAAACTGATTTTCAGTAATTAAGCCTTTCTCAAAAAGTTTTAGAATGGCCTCTTCTTTAAATTTTTCCATTGGTAAGATAATAAACTGGTACATCAAATATATGTATTTAGCATGAATTTTCTGCTTTTCAAGGCAAACCTTTTTGTAATTTCTTAAACCATTCGAAAAGAATATCTTATAATTAAATAGTGTAAAAACAACACTTATTAATCTAAAAATCAAAGCATTAAAACATAAAAATTTGATAAATTAATTTGAAATTATTTTTATTCTTATACATTTGTGCAATCGATTACATTAAACTATTAAACCACAAAAAACCACACTTAAATGAAAACAAAACTTATTCTATTAGCATTGCTTCTGCCTTGCTCCTTTCTTTTTGCTCAAAATTATTTTATGAGCGCTCCCGAAGGATTTGGAGCTTCTGCGACTGGTGGAGGAAGCGCTACGCCTGTTACAGTTACTACTCTAGCAGATTTAACAGCAAAATTAAAATTAACAACTCCGCAGGTTATTTTAGTATCTGGAACTATCAATTGCACATATACCAGTTTACAAATCAATGATAAAACCATTATTGGACTTCCAGGCGCTAGATTAGTAAACTTAGATCAAACTGCTGCAGGTTCTGGAATTTTAAGTTTAAAACCTGGCTCAAATAATGTCATTATAAGAAATTTAATTTTTGAAGGACCTGGAGCATATGATGTAGATGGACGCGATAACCTTACTTCAGAAGCAACAAATCTTTGGGTAGACCACTGTGAATTTCAAGATGGAATGGACGGAAATTTTGACAATAAAGGAGCTGCAGATAACGTAACTGTTTCATGGACTAAGTTTATTTATTTAAAAACTCCAAAAGCAGGAGGTTCTGGAGGAGCAGACGATCATCGTTTTTCAGATTTAGTTGGATCTTCTAAAACCGATGCCCCATCTGACGGACATTACAGCATAACTTTTAAAAACTGTTATTGGGCAGAGGGCTGTAAAGAAAGAATGCCGAGAGCAAGAAACGCTGAACTTCATATTTTAAATTGCTATTATAACACCTCTGTATCTGGTTCTTTAGCAATTGGTCTTGGCGGTGGAAGCAATAATACGACTTGTTATGTAGAAGGAACTGATTTTGCTAAAATTGGAACTGCTTTTAAAAGTTATGTAAGCACAGACGGTGGAACAATTGGAATTGCTTTTACAGATTGCTTGAATGCAACTGCCAATTCAGGAACTACGGTAACAAAACCGTCTTATTCTTATAGTGTTTTGCCAATTGGTAATGTTGCTGCATATATTTCGAACTCAACCTGTGGAGCTGGAGCAACGCTTCAAGTTACTTCTCAAGGCGTTTTGTCAACAAGTTGTAATAATTTAGGTTTGAATGATAATGTCAATAATTTAGATTTGAAATATTATCCATCAGTAATTAATCGACTTTTGAATATCGATTTTTCAAGTTCTGATAATGGATTGGCTCAAGTAAATTTATTTTCATCGAATGGATCAAAAGTATATTCTCATTCTAAAAATATAATTGCAGATGAGAAACTAGAACTAAATGTTGGTAATCTTGCAAAAGGCATTTATATCTGTAAAGTTCAAATCGAAAATCGAAGCAAAACATTTAAATTAGTAAAAAACTAATTCTTCTATAAATCAAAAGGTCATTGAAACAAATCAATGACCTTTTTACTTTTTTCATTTCACTTTTTACATCTTACAAAACATTAAAAAGCTGCTTTCATTTTATCTTTTATCGCATCAAGGCATAAATTATTGATACTGCCTTCGTGCGTATGTTTGGTCTCTTTTGGAGATTTGTACGTTCCTGCTTCCAATTGTTCTGCAACGGCCTTGTAAGCATCTCTAAATGGCATTCCTGCAACAACCATTTCGTTTAAAGTATCTACTGTAAACAAATAATCGTATTTTTTATCTTCTAAAATATGATCTTTTACGGTAATGTCTTTTATAGAAAAGATTGCAATATCCAAACAAGCTTTCAAATTTTGAATCGCTGGAAACAAACCTTCTTTTAAAAGCTGCAAATCTCTATGATAACCGCTTGGAAGATTATTGGTGATTAAAGTGATCTCGTATGGAAGCGCCTGAATCTTGTTGCATTTTCCTCTGATTAATTCGAAAACATCCGGATTCTTTTTATGAGGCATAATGCTTGAACCCGTTGTAAGATGTGCCGGAAGACCAATAAAGTCAAAATTCTGGCTCATATACAAACAAACGTCCATTGAAAATTTAGCCAACGTAGCTGCAACACTACTCATTGCAAAAGCAACTGTTTTTTCTGATTTTCCGCGACTCATTTGAGCTGCAACCGAATTGTATTTTAAAGTTTCAAAACCTAATTCTTGTGTTGTAAATGTTCTGTTGATCGGAAAAGAGCTTCCGTAACCTGCAGCAGAACCTAACGGATTTTGATCTACAATTTTCAAGGCAGCATTTAACATTGTAATGTCATCAATCAAAGTTTCGGCATAAGCGGAAAACCACATTCCGAAAGAAGACGGCATTGCGATTTGCAAATGTGTATAACCTGGCAATAAAACGTTTTGGTGTTTTTCTGCCGATTCCATCATTAAGTCAAAAAGTGTTTTTACTTGTTCTTTTAACTCTTTTACAACGTCTTTAAGATATAAATTTACATCTACTAAAACCTGATCATTACGAGAACGCGCGGTGTGGATTTTCTTTCCGGCATCGCCTAGTTTTACCGTTAACAGATATTCAATTTTAGAATGTACGTCTTCAAAACTGTCTTCGATTTCGAAATTACCTACTACAATATCCGCAATGATTTCATTTAAAGCGTCTACTAAAGATGTTGTTTCTTCAGCTGTCAACAAACCAATCTGTCCAAGCATTTTAGCATGAGCGATTGAACCTAAAGCATCGTATTTTGCTAAGACCAAATCCAGTTCACGATCGTTTCCAACTGTGAATTGCTCGATTTGTTTATCTGTTGGTATTCCTTTTTCCCAAAGTTTCATAGGTACTATTTTTAGAAACCCGACAGGTTTTAAGAACTTGTCGGGTTTAATTTCGTTGAATTATAATTTAAAGAAATCAGTTAGTATTTTGATATACAAGTCGATTCCTTCTACAATTTCGTTTACAAAAATAAATTCGTCTGCTGAATGCGAACGTAATGTTTCTCCTGGCCCTAATTTCAAAGACTGACAGCTTAAAACCGACTGATCTGAAAGCGTTGGCGAACCATAAGTTGTTCTCCCTAAAGCAATTCCTGCCTGAACCAAACCGTGCGCAACTGGAATAGATGAAGCATTTAAGTGCATTGATCTTGGCGTTACTTCGGCATTAACATTTGCTTTTACTACTTCCAAAATTTCAGCATTGGTATAACGGTCTGTTACACGAATGTCGACAACTAAATCACATTCTGATGGCACTACGTTGTGTTGTTTTCCTGCATTGATCTGAGTTACGGTCATTTTTACAGGACCTAAAACGTCTGAGATTTTGTCGAATTTATAGTTTTTAAACCATTCCATTACCGGAATTGATTTGTATAAAGCGTTATCATCGTTTTGATGCGCGGCGTGGCTTGCAGTTCCTTTCACTTTTACATCTAAAACTAACAATCCTTTTTCTGCAACTGCTAATTGCATTAAAGTAGGCTCGCCTACAATAGCACAATCTAGTTCTGGTAAGCTTTTTAAAACACTATTTAAACCATTTTTACCACTGCTTTCTTCTTCAGCAGAAGCTACGATTACAATATTGTGAGAAAGGTTTTGGTTTTCGTAGAAATGCACAAAAGTTGCTAGTAAAGAAACTAAGCAGCCTCCTGCATCGTTACTTCCTAGTCCAAATAGTTTTCCTTCTTTTTCAATTGCTTTGAACGGGTCGTTGGTGTACGCCTGATTCGGTCGTACGGTATCGTGATGTGAGTTTAGTAAAAGTGTTGGTTTGTTTTCGTCGAAATATTTGTTGAAAGCCCACACATTGTTGTTTTCTCTCTTGAATGGAATTTCATTCTGATTGAACCAATTTTCTATCAAAAGAGCCGTTTGATCTTCTTCACTTGAAAATGAAGGGGTTTCGATTAAGCTTTTTAATAAACTAATTGCTTCCTGGGTAAGCGTATCTATATTTTTCATTTCTACTAGGTACTGAGATGCTAAGATTCTAAGGTTCTAAGTTTTTTCTAAACTTATGTCACTATAGTCAATCTTAACCTAAATTTAATTGGCGCAAATTTCTTAAATTAATATTTAAAAGTACTGCGCTACTCTGTTTTTTTGCCACTAATTGCACGAATTTTCACAAATTGTTTTTTTGTTATGGAATTAAAATCAAAATGAACTTTTTCATGTATTTTAAAAATTATTTTCTCTTTTTTAAACAGAAAAAAATTAGTGCCAATTCGTGTAATTCGTGGCTATATCTTTACAACGTAATCGTTGTATGCGGAATATCTGAATTTTGGAGCATTTTATGATGTCCAATTTTGATTTTCTGTACGCCTCTTGATAAACTATTGAAACAGTTATCCAATTTTGGAATCATTCCGGAATGGATTACTTTTTCTTCTTTTAATTTTTGATATAAAGCTTCGTTTATTTCTGTAATTACAGATGAATCATCTTCTGAATCTTGTAAAACACCTTGTTTTTCAAAACAATATGTTAGCGTAACATCAAAAACTTCAGATAAAGCAATTGATAGTTCGCTTGCAATTGTATCTGCATTAGTGTTTAACAGTTGACCGTTTTTATCGTGTGTGATGGCACAGAAAACGGGTACAACTCTAGCTTCTAATAAAGTTGCCAATAATTTTGTATTAACTTGTTTTACATCGCCTACAAATCCGTAATCGATTGTTGGGTGGTTTCTTTTTGTGGACTGAATTAAATTTCCGTCAGCTCCGGAAAAACCTATTGCATTATTATCTTTAGCCTGTAACTGTGCTACAATATGTTTGTTGATTTGACCTGCATAAATCATTACCACAACATCAAGCATTGGAGCGTCTGTAATTCGGCGTCCGTCAATCATTTGCGGTACTAAACCAATACTCTGCGCCATCTTTGTAGCCGATTTTCCACCGCCGTGAACTAAAACTTTATAGCCTTCAATTTTAGAAAAATCAGTTAAAAATTGTTCTAATTCTGCTGGATTGTCGATGATGTTTCCACCTATTTTGATTACGGTAACTTTCTTCATGAGGTTCTAAGTTGCTAAGGTTCTAAGGGACTAAGGTTTTTGTTCCTCGTTTCTTAGCATCTTAGAAACTTAGAACCTTAGCACCTCAAAAAATTATATTTTTTTAAGAATCTTTTGTAAAACTAATTGTGCTGAATACGTTCTATTATTTGCCTGCTCGATTACGATTGAATTTTCTCCGTCTAGAACTTCGTCACTTACGATTACATTTCTACGAACTGGAAGACAGTGCATGAATTTTCCGTTGTTCGTTAAAGCCATTTTTTCAGCTGTTACTGTCCAATTTGGATCGCTGTTGGTTACTTTTCCGTAATCGTTGAAATTACTCCAGTTTTTTACGTAAACGAAATCGGCATTTTCGAAAGCTTTGTTTTGATCATATTCAATTTTGCAATCTTGTGTGATTTCTGGACTAAGTTCATAACCTTCTGGGTGTGTGATTACAAAATCCATGTCTTTTTGCATCTGCATCATTTCTACGAATGAATTGGCAACTGCCTGTGGCAACGCTTTTGGATGCGGTGCCCAAGAAAGAACCACTTTTGGTTTATTTTTGTGTCTAGGCTTGAATTCTTCCATTGTAATAGCATCTGCCAACGACTGTAATGGGTGACGGATAGCGCTTTCCATATTTACGATTGGCACTGTAGCATATTTCAAAAATCCTGAAATTACAGTTTCCTGATAATCTTTTTCTTTATCAACCAAACCTGCAAAAGCACGAATCGCGATAATATCACAGTATTGAGAAACTACTTCTGCAGCTTCTTTAATATGTTCTGATGCGCCAGAATTCATTACTGCTCCATCTTCGAACTCTAATGTCCAGCCTTCATTGGTAAAATTCATTACCATAACGTTCATTCCTAAGTTCATTGCTGCTTTTTGAGTACTCAAACGCGTTCTTAAACTTGGATTGAAGAATAACATTCCAAGAGTTTTATTCTTCCCTAAACTTTGATTTTTAAGCGGATTCTTTTTTATTTTGATCGCTTGTTTTACCCATTTTGATAATGAGTTGATTTCTTTTATTGAGATATAGTTCATGTTTTTTTTGTTTAATCGGTTAATCGTTAGTTTGTTTAATCGGTTTATTGTTTTAAACAAATCTGACTTTTATCCATTTGTGTTTTTTTTATGTTCTGCTTTTAATCGGTTAACCGAATTAACGATTAAACAATTAAACCCTTTCTATACAATTTTAGTAAACGGAATTTCTTCCTTTAATGCTTTTAGAATAAAATTATCATCCAGTCCGTTGACAATCCAAGTTTCAATATTGGCTGCTTTCGAAATTGCCGCTGCTTCTATTTTAGACTGCATTCCTCCTGTTCCGTGTGATGATTTTGAATCGCCGATTTCTTTTTCAAGAGATTTTAAATCATTTACCAATTTAATTGTTTCCGGAATTTCATTATGAATAGATTCTTTCGTGTAAATTCCATTTGTATTGGTTGCAATAATCAGAATATCAACATTTAAAAGAACCGCCGTTAAGGCTGCTAATTTGTCATTATCTCCAAACCGAATCTCATCTGTTGCAACGGTATCATTTTCATTGATAATCGGAATGTAATTGTTTTTAACCAATACATTAATCGTATTTACGATGTTCTTTTTGGTCTGCTCTTTTTCAAAATCAGAATAAGAAAGTAAACATTGTGACGTATTTAAACCTAAATCTTTGAAATTCTCATTGTAAATCCGCATTAAATGTGGCTGTCCGATTGAAGCTAAAGCCTGTTTTACAAAAACATCTTTATCCTGATTATCAAGCTTTACAAATTGCTTTGCCGCGGCAATTGCTCCAGAACTCACTATGATAAACTCATATTCGTCGTTTAAAGCGGCAATCTGTATTCCAAGGTCTTCAATCTTTCCCCGCGAAATATGATTGGTTTCTTTGGTTAAAGTATTACTTCCTATTTTTAATAAAATCCGTTTTTTTGCCATGTCTTGTTTTTTAACCGCAAAGGGCGCAAGGTTTTTTTGATATAGCTTGTGTTTACAAACGCTAAGTTCGCAAAGCTAAATCTCAAAAAATCCAATTTGAAAATTCCAAATTCAAAAAAAAAATCTGAAATCAAAAATCGTTAATCACCAATCTAAAATCTAAAATCATCTAATTTGTCCTTCTCCGTAAACGTACCATTTGTTTGTTACTAAATGCTGAAGTCCAATTGGTCCTCTTTGATGCAATTTATCAGTGCTTATGGCTAATTCTCCGCCTAAACCAAATTGCCCGCCGTCTGTGAAACGGGTTGAAGCATTTTGGTAAACTGCCGCTGCATCTATCGCTTCCATAAATTCTTGTGATGCTTCGTTGTCTCTTGAAATAATTGCGGCTGAATGTCCACCGCAATATTTATTGATCTTTTCGATAGCATTTTGCTGTGAATCAATTGTTCCGATTACGATTTTATAATCTAAGAATTCTTCGTACCAAATATCTTCGTTTTCGATGGTTTTGGTGTTTTCGAAATTCTCTAAAGATTTATCGACAATAACTTCGACTTTGGATTCAATTAAAGCTTCGATTAACATTGCTGTGAAACCTTCAAAATTTGGCAGTTTAGAATCGATTAGCACTTTATCTAAAGCATTACAGGCAGATATTTTAGCTGTTTTAGCATTTAAAATCACTTTTAAAGCCAAATCAGTATCTGCTTTTTCATGAACGTAAACAAAATTATTTCCTCGTCCGCTTACAATAACAGGACAAGTTGCATGCGCTTTTACAAATTCTATTAATTTTTCTCCGCCTCTCGGAACAATTAAATCGACTTTTTGAGTTGGTTTTTCTAAAAAAGCTTGAGTTTCTGTTCTGTTATAATTCAGATATTCCACCCAGTCTTTTGAAACTCCGTTTTCTTCTAAAGCTTTGTGCCAAAGACTTACAATTTTCAAATTCGATTTTAAAGACTCTTTTCCTCCTTTTAATAAAATCTTATTTCCAGATTTAAAAGCGATTCCACCGGCTTCGATTGTGACATCAGGGCGAGATTCGTAAATAATTAAAATCGTTCCGAAAGCGGCAGTTTTATTCACCACTTTTATTCCATTATCATGTGTAAAATGAAAACGCTCAACGCCAACGGGATCTTCCTGTGAAGCTAACTGGTTTAATGATAAAATCATTTCGTCGACTTTTTTATCATCTACTTTTAAGCGTTCTTCCATCGCTAAATCAGAGCCGTCGTAATCAGCAAGATCTTCCTGATTGGTTAAGATAATCTGATTTCGCTCTTGTTCGACCAGCTTTGCCATGGTCCGCAGCACGAGATTGCGTTTTTCAATTGATAATGGGTTCATAATTTCTAGTTGGTTGGTTGTTTTTTGGTTGTATATTAAAATCTAAACTGTGCCGATAAATAAAAAACAGCTGATAGCACTCCATAATAAAGTAAAATATTTGCTACTATCCACACTTTTCTTTTCATGCTATTATCTGACGAAAAATAAATTTTTAAAATCTGTATAATTAATATTATAACTGAAACTAAACCAATCAAAAAATATATAAAAAAGAGAATTTTATTTATCTTTTCTATGTATTTCCAAACCGTAAATTGGTTTTGTAAATTGGCAATTAAAACAGCCCAAATTATAATAAACAAATAGACTATTGACTGAAACTTGAGAAATGAATCTAAAATTAAAAACCCCTTCTTCATTTTATTTCATTTTAAATCCAGAAACAAATTCACTCCCTTTTATTTTATAAGTAAATACTAAAGAATCGTAGCATTTACAATCTATTTCCTTCTTAATTAAAGGAGCATATTTTTCAATTTTTTTCCTAACAAAAGAATCCCTTTTGACTTCAGAAATCTCAATCTTAAAATTACTTAAAGAGTCTAGTTTTTTATTTTCACAATCTCTAAAATACCAAACACTTGCTTCATTATTATAAATATCAATTTCTACATTTTCATGTGTATTGATTTCATCTTTCATCCTTTGCAACACTTTTTCAAGTTTTGCAGAAGCAATATATTCGGGAGCTCTTCTCATTCCCCATAAAAATGGATTCAGGAAAAGGAACATTGGCAATAAAACGCTTATTACCAATATACCTCCCAAAATATTTTTAAAAAGCTTCATTTTAATTTTGAAGCTCTTCCAAACTTTCTTTTAAAGCTTTTACAAACGTATCAATATCAGCTTTTTTCACAGTTAAAGGCGGTAAAATTCTTAATAGATTTTTATTGTTTGCGCTTCCTGTAAAAATGTGTTTTTCTATGATTAACTTCTTTCTTAAAGCCGCTACGTCAAAATCAAACTCAACTCCAAGCATTAATCCTTTTCCTTTTACTTGTTTGATTCCTGGAACTTCTTTTATTTTTTCTAAGAAATATTCATAAACTTCGTTTACATTCTTTTGTAAATCCAATTTTTCAATTACATCTAAAACTGCAATTCCTGCTGCACAAGACAAATGGCTTCCGCCGAAAGTTGTTCCTAATAATCCGAAACTTGCTTCGAATTTTGGAGAAATTAAAATCGCTCCAACAGGAAAACCGTTCCCCATTCCTTTTGCAACTGAAATAATATCAGCATTGATTCCGTGGTGTTGGAAAGCGAAGAATTTCCCGCTTCTTCCGTATCCAGATTGTACTTCGTCTAAAATTAAAACAACATCATGTTTTTTACATGCTTTCTCTAAAGCCTGGAAAAACTCAGTTGTTCCTTGATCTAAACCTCCAACTCCTTGAATTCCTTCGATAATTACTGCAGTAACATCGCCTTTAGCCAATTCAGCTTCAACTAATTCAATTTGGTTTAGCGGTAAAAAAGTTACTTCTTGCTGCGCATTTATTGGAGCAACAATTTTTTTGTTGTCTGTAACCGCAACTGCTGCAGAAGTTCTTCCATGGAAAGAGTTATGAAAAGCGACAACTCTTGATTTTCCGTTATGGAAAGAAGCTAATTTTAAAGCATTTTCGTTTGCTTCAGCTCCAGAACTGCATAAAAACAATTCGTAATCTTCAAGACCAGAAAGTTTTCCTAATTTCTGAGCCAATTCCACCTGCAAAGGATTCTGAATCGCATTAGAATAAAATCCTAAATTGTCTATTTGATTCTTCAATTTTGCTACATAATCCGGTTGTGTGTGTCCTATAGAAATCACGCCATGTCCGCTGTATAAATCTAAATATTCTACTCCTTTGTCGTCAATAATTGTACAATCTACTGCTTTTACTGGAGTTATGTCGTATAATGGGTAAACGTTGAATAAGTTCATGTGTTTTTTGTTTATTTTGTTTCAGGTTTCATGTTTCAAGTTACTCAGAGAACGTTAAACTTGGAACTTTAAACTTGAAACTAGTTTATATTTCTTTGTATCTATTTCAAGTCACGTACAGAACGTGAAACTTGAAACTTAAAACCTGAAACAATTTTTTCCTAAAATCCGCTTGGTTTCAAATGTAAACCTGTGGTTTCTTCCAAACCGAACATTAAATTCATATTTTGAATCGCTTGTCCTGAAGCACCTTTGGTTAAGTTATCTATAATTGATGTTATAAGAACCCGGTTTCCTTTTTTCAATAAACTAATAATACATTTGTTCGTTTGCACCACTTGTTTCATGTTGATGTTGGTTGTAGTAACAGTTACGAAAGGTTCGTTTTTATAGAACTCTTCGTATTTTTCTACTAATTGCTCCAAACTGTCATCGCAAACTGTATATAAAGTTGCGAAAATTCCTCTTGGGAAATCTCCTCTATTCGGAATAAAAAGCAATTCGCTATCAAAATCATCTTGAAGCTGAACCAAACTTTCTGAAATCTCACCTAAATGCTGGTGTTCAAAAGCTTTATAGTGCGACATATTGTTGTTTCTCCAACTGAAATGAGATGTTTCAGAAAGACTTACTCCTGCACCTGTGCTTCCGGTTGTTGCATTAATATGCACATCATTATTCAACAAATTTTGTTTTGCTAAAGGCAGTAAAGCCAACTGAATAGCAGTTGCAAAACAACCTGGATTGGCGATATAATTTGTCTTTTTGATTTCGGCTTTATTGATTTCAGGCAAACCGTAAACAAAATCTTTTCCTTCGAAATGCGCGTCTTTATTCAATCTGAAATCATTCCCTAAATCGATGATTTTGGTATGACTTGCAAACTGATTTTCTTTCAAAAATGAAATCGATTTTCCATGACCTAAGCACAAGAAAACAACATTCACATTCGGATTGATTTCGGCTGTGAAATTCATTTCGATATCGCCCATCAAATCGTGGTGCGCTACAGAAAGAGGTTTTCCGGCATTTGTTGTACTGTAAACAAAATCGATGTTTACGTTGGGATGATACATTAAAATTCTGATGAGTTCTCCAGCTGTGTAGCCCGAACCACCAATAATTCCGACATTAATCATGATCTAATTTGTTTACAGATGAGAATATGTTTTGTGCATTTCCTAAAATCTTAATAAATCCTTTTGCATCGTCTGATGTCCAAGCATTGTTCATTTCTCCGTATTGACCAAAACCTGTGTTCATTAAATCATTTTCAGATTCGATTCCGTCCAATGAGAAATGGTATGGTTTTAATGAAACTGTAACCGTTCCATTTACTGTTTTTTGAGTGTCTTGCAAGAAAGTTTCAATGTTTCTCATAACTGGATCCAAAAACTGACCTTCGTGGAATAACATTCCGTACCAGTTTCCTAATTGTTCTTTCCAGTATTGTTGCCATTTTCCAAGAGTATGTTTCTCTAATAAATGGTGCGCTTTGATAATAATTAACGGCGCAGCAGCTTCAAAACCAACTCTCCCTTTAATTCCGATAATTGTATCTCCAACGTGAATATCTCTACCAATTGCGTAAGCGCTTGCTAATTTTTCAAGAGCTACAATATTGTTAGATGGTTTATCTGTTTTTCCGTTTAAACCAACTAATTCTCCTTGTTCAAAATGAAGGGTAACTTTCTCTTCTCCTTCTTTTTGTAATTGAGATGGATAAGCCTCGCTTGGTAATGGCTGGCTTGAAGTCAAAGTTTCTTTTCCTCCAACACTTGTTCCCCAAAGTCCTTTATTAATAGAATATTGTGCTTTTTCCCAAGAATAGTGAACTCCGTTTTGAGCTAAATAATCTACTTCTTCTTGTCTTGAAAGTTTTAAATCTCTAATTGGAGTAATAATTTCGATTTCCGGAGCAATAGTTTGGAAGATCAAATCGAAACGAATTTGGTCGTTTCCTGCACCCGTACTTCCGTGAGCGATTGCAGTTGCTCCTACTTTTTTAGCATATTTTATAGCTTCAATTGCTTGAAAAACACGCTCTGCACTTACTGATAATGGATACGTATTGTTTTTTAATACATTTCCGAAAATCAAGTATTTTATAGCTTTATCGTAATATTTATCTAAAATGGTCAAGTTAGCATGTTGTGCACTTCCTAACTCATAAGCTCTTTTTTCAATAGCTGTTAATTCTTCAGCAGAAAATCCTCCTGTATCTACAAGAACAGTGTGAACTTCGTATCCTTTTTCATTTTTTAAATATTTCAAACAATACGAGGTATCTAATCCTCCGCTATAAGCTAATACTACTTTTTTCATTTTTTATAATTTAGGCTAATACTTTCGTATGTAGCAGTTTGAGATTTCTTTTTGATTAAATTTTGAATAAAAAAATAAATGACAATATTTTGTTTAAGAATAAAGCTTGTTTTATTTTTTTAAGTCTGCTTAAAACAGCCTCGTTAAAAGGATGTCTTGGCGGTGTTTTTTGTTTTTCTTTTGGGTCGTATAACATTCCTGTACAAAGACACATTTTGTTTTCTTTGCTTTGTAGAATATGGAAATTAGTACACGTTTTACAGCCAGCCCAGAAGCTTGGATCAGTAGTTAATTCAGAGAAAGGGACTGGTTTATAGCCTAATTCAGAGTTAATTTTCATAACCGCTAAACCAGTTGTGATTCCGAATATTTTAGCATCTGGAAATCTTTTCAATGAATAATCAAAAACTTTTGATTTTATCTTTTTTGCCAAACCATGACTTCTATAATCCGGATGTACAATTAATCCAGAATGAGCAACAAATTTTCCATGTTGCCAACTTTCTATGTAACAAAAACCAGCAAACTTTCCATCAGCCAAAGCAATCATTGCATCACCGTTTGCCATTTTTTTCTGAATGTACTCAGGAGTTCTTTTAGCAATCCCCGTACCTCTTAACAAGGCAGATGATTCTATCGTATCGCAAATTTCCTGTGCGAATTTGAAGTGTTCTTCCTGGGTAACAACAATAGAGATCTTCATTTCAATAATTGAAGTTAGAGTTAAAAATTAAAGCATATTGTTTACTTTGAAATCCAGAATTGAATCCAATAAAATTAAGCAAAATAGAAGTAACATTCTCAAAATCAAAATCTTGACTAAGAAAATTTACAAAATAATAAATACTGTTAGGATATGTTTGTCCAATGGACAAATTATGTGATTTCAAAATGAAAAATGGATATGAATAAATATACGGCTATAAAACTCAGTGAACACTATAGAGCTAGTGTCCGTACTTCGGGAGAAGTAATCGGTGAGTTTGTCCGTGACAAAGAAGTTATATGTAAACTTATTTTATTCATCGGTGCAAAAGTACATCTTTTTTTCATTTACAAAACAAAAAATTAAAATTCTAACATTTTTTTTGCGTTTTGTTAATACATCAAAAAGAAAAACCCGATAGTTATAAGTAACTATCGGGTTTTAAATACTTTAAATTTTAATATTTAGTTCTTCGTAAAAGGAATTACTTGTCCGTTACCTAAAACAATCATATCAAAACCTGTTTTCGCTTCATTATATTTGAATTTCAAACCAGCTCCTTTAGACTCAAATGTGTCTTTTTCGTTCTCTACTGGTTTAACTGAAAACTTCGGAAAATCTGTAATTTCAACATACATTGTACTGTTTTTCTCTGTAACCTCAATTTTAAGAGGCGCTCTTGAAGTAGAAAAATTTCCTAAATATGGATCTAAAATAATATCTTTTTCAACCTTACCTTTTCCCGCAGTCCAAACATTATTTGATGTATTATTATCTGGAAATGCGTTATCTGGATCTAAAGTTATACTTTCTATTTCTTCTGTCGAATTATGCTTGAAAGACCAGCTATTGTTACGTTGCCAAATCTCTACAGGGAGATTTACTCTTGTTACCTTTCCGCTTTTTGTTTTAACGTCTAAAACAATTGGCATTGGCATTTTATCAAAGTTTTCTACTGTTATAATAACGCCTTTCGCAGGATCATTTTTTACATATTTAATCGAATTGATTCCTTGGTCAAATCTCCAGTTGTTTACAAACCAACTTCTCCAAAACCAACTTAAATCTTCTCCTGCTACATTTTCCATAGATCTAAAGAAATCGTCCGGTTGTGGGTGCTTGTAAGCCCAACGCTGAATATAAGTTCTAAAAGCAGTATCAAAACGCTCTTTTCCTAAAATTTGTTCTCTCAAAATCACCAAACCTGCACTTGGTTTAAAATAACACAACATTCCGATATTTTGTTCTTTCATGTTATCAGGAGAACTCATTATAGTTTCCAAATCAGGACGTGTAAATGGCTCAGCTTGCTCGTGCAAGTTTGTCGCTGGTTCTTTGTATTCTCCATTATTGAATGCAGCAGTACTTAATGAATTGATAAAAGTATTAAAACCTTCATCCATCCAACCGAATAATCTTTCGTTTGAACCTACAATCATTGGAAACCAAATGTGTCCAAATTCGTGATCTGTAACTCCCCACAAATCTGCTCCTTTAGATTTCCATCCGCAGAAAACAATTCCAGGGTATTCCATTCCGCCTTCGTTTCCTGCAACGTTAGTAGCTGCTGGATAAGGATATTCGAACCATTGCTTAGAATAATGTTCAATTGAAGCTTTTACGTATTCTGTCGAACGCCCATAACCATCACGACCATCACTTTCAACTGGATAAGCAGATAATGCTAAAGATTTTTTACCGCTTGGAAGATTAATTTTTGCTCCATCTAAGATAAAAGCCGAAGAAGATGCCCAAGAGAAATCACGCGCATTTTTGATTTTGTAATGCCATGTTTTTTCAGTTCCCGCATTTGCACTTGCAGTCGAAGCTACTTCAGAAGCAGTACGAATCATAACTGTTTTATCACTGTTTGAAGCTTCTTTATATCTTTTTAATTGTTCAGCAGAGAATACTTCTTGACCGTTAACTAATTCACCAGAAGCCACCACATAATGATTTCCAGGAACAGTCAATTTTACATCAAAATCTCCGTATTCTAAATAAAACTCAGAAGCACCTAAATAAGGAGGAGTATTCCAACCTCTTACGTCATCGTATACACACATACGTGGATACCATTGTGCAATAGTAAAGATTTTTCCGTTTTTAGTTTCTAAAACTCCCATTCTGTCTGAACCTTCAAATGGCGCAATGAAAGAGAATTCTATCTTAATTTTTACAGAACCTCCTTTTGCAGCCAATTCTTGCGGAAGAAAAATCTGCATTCTCGTATCTGTAACAACATATTTTGCTTCAACTTCTGTTTTAGTTTTTCCGCCAGAAATTACTTTAACCGATTTAATTTTGTTACCACCGTCAAAAACTTGACCTTGAGCTCCATTACGGCTTCCTGTTAATGGCACAACAGCATTTCCTCTGGAATCATCTTTGAATAAGTTCTGATCTAAATTCAACCAAAGAAAACCTAATTTATCTGGACTATTGTTTGTATAAGTAATCTCATCTGTACCAACAATCTCGTTTGTTGTTCCGTTTAATTTTGCTGTAATTTGGTAATCGGCTCTATTTTGCCAATACTCAACACCTGGTTGGCCACTCGCAGTACGAGTTGAAGTCCCGTTTTTGGTGTAAAAATGAGGACCAAAGGCATCATGATAATTATAGTTATTTACTGGATTTGTAGTTGTCGCTGACGGAGTTTGCTGCGCCCAAACTGAAGAAATCCCAAAAAATAAAGCCGCGGTTAAAATGGCTTTTGCACATTGCTTTTTCATATTTTTTAGCTGTTTATGTAGCAAATTAATGAAAAAAAAAGCTATTCGCAGAGAAATTTCAAAACATAAATTGAATTTTAGCAAAATTTTATCAATAAAATAATTTAGGTGATTTTCCTAAAAAAGTAATTTTTATAAAATATATTTACATCACAGTAAAAATTATTCACTTTAGACATTCTATTTTGACTACAACAATCTCAAATTCAACACTTACAGCTTCTATAAACCATTCTGGAGCTGAATTATTTTCTATAAAAGACAATCAAAACAAAGAATATATCTGGGAAGGAAATCCTGATTTTTGGGGCAAACACTCACCTGTCCTTTTCCCTATTGTTGGCACTTTAAAAAACAACACTTACAAAATCAATAATAAAGAATATAATTTACCTCGTCATGGATTTGCGCGTGATATGGAATTTCAGTTGATTGAAAAAACCGAGAACAAAGCGGTATTTTCTTTACAATCTTCTGAAGAAACACTTAAAAAATATCCTTTTAATTTTGAATTGCAGCTTATTTATACTTTAAATGAAAATTCTTTAGAGCTTGAATACAAAGTCATCAATAAAGGAAAAGAAAAAATGCCTTTTTCAATTGGTGCACATCCTGCTATTGCATTACCTGACAACTTTGAGAATTATGCTTTTGAATTTGAAAAAGAAGAAAATCTGAAATATTATCTTCTTGAAAATGATTTAATTTCATCAAAAACTAAAATTTTAGAAGCAGAAAACAAAATTGTTCCTTTAAATTATGAACTTTTCAAGAATGATGCTTTAATCTTTAAAACATTAGAATCTAAATCTTTGACTATTCTTGAAAATTCAAAACCTTACGTAAAAGTTGATTTTAAAGATTTTCCAAGTTTAGGTTTATGGACTAAAGAAAATGCTCCATTTATTTGTATTGAGCCTTGGCTTGGCTATTCTGACACCGATGAAAATTCTGGAAATTTATATGAAAAAGAAGGAATTTTTACTTTAGAAGAAAACAGAACTTTCAACGCAAAATTTAGCATTACTATACTTTAATATATTCACAATGTTAGAATTCAATTTTTCTCCTTTTCCAATCATCAAAACAGAACGTTTGATTTTGGATAGAATTACAGATGAAGACGTAAATGAAATTTTTCAATTACGTTCAAATCCTGAAATAATGAAATATATTCCGAGGCCATTGGTAAAAAACAATGATGAAGCTTTGGAACATATTAAGATGATTCGAGATAAAATTGAAACAAATGAAGGAATTAATTGGGGAATTAGACTTAAAGACGACCCAAAATTAATTGGATTTATTGGATTCTACAGATTGCAACCAGAAAATTACAGAGCCGAAATTGGTTATATGATTTTACCTGAATTTCATGGAAAAGGTTTTGTTCCTGAAGCCGTAAAAAGACTTATACAATATGCTTTTGAAGATTTAAAACTGCATTCTATTGAAGCTGTGATTGCTCCTGAAAATTATGCTTCGGAAAAAGTGCTACAAAAATGTGGATTTACTAAAGAAGCACATTTTAAAGAGTCTGAATTTTATGACGGAAAATTTCTTGATAAGGTAATCTATTCATTACTAGAAAAATAAAAATTTATTCTTGTTAAAACAGAGTTTAGCACAATAGATATTAGCCTTTATACGTTATATTTGCGCTCGAAATCGGCTAAAAAAAGCTGATTTCGAATTCGAAAACATTTTTATGAAAAAAATACCAGCCCTAATTATTCTTCTGTTTTGTATCCAATTACACAGTCAGACTTTTATTAAATTCAACGGAGCTACAGCTTTATTATTAGTTCCTAATGTTGGAATTGAAACCAGCATCGGAGAAAAAACAACATTTAGTGCCGATGTAATGGCTTCTTTTTGGGAATCTTTCAATGGACATCATCCTATGAAATTTGTTACCGTGACTCCAGAAGTTCGCTACCATTTTAAAGAAAAATACAATGGTTTTTATGCTGGAGCTCATATTGGAGCAGACAAATACGAACTGCAAAAATGGAATTACTGGAATAGTAACAAATACGAAGATGGTTTTGGTTACAGAATTGGTGCAACAGTTGGTTACAATCTTAAACTAAACGATAAATTTTTATTAGATATTTTTGTTGGCGGAGGCTGGCATCAAGGATTCTATCATGGCTATTATAATGATGGAACTCCAGGTAGATACGAAAAAGCACCAAATTACAACAAAAGTGGAGAATGGCTTCCCTACCGTGGAGGAGTTATGATTTCTTATAAGCTATAAGAATCAACCTAGTTTAGGAAGTGTTTTTACATAAAGATTTTCAACTTTTTTACGAGCCCAATCTGTTTTTCTCAAAAAAGTAAGACTCGATTTTACACTAGGATTTGAAATAAAACACTTTATAGGTATTAATTCTCCTAAAGTATCAAAGCCGTAAAAATCAACTAAAGTTTCAACAATTTTCTGAAGTGTAATTCCGTGTAAAGGATCTTTTGATTTATTTTCCATTTTATACTTTTTAAAATATTATCAAAAAGACCGTACTGCAAAAGAGTACGGTCTTTCTTTTTATGCAAAATTACTAAATAGAATTTTACATTAATCAAATAAAGAATAATTAGAAAACGAATTTAAATCCGACAGAAATTGGAGAAGTTAAATTTGGAGCACTTCCGCCCAGTGCTGTGTTGTAATATGAATCAACATTTGCTACATGAGCCAAACCAAAATTTGTAACTGTAGTTTTTTCTCCATTCTCTGGCTTTAAAGTTGTAGAAGTAAAGTTTGCTAAATCATAAGAAAACTCAACTGAGAAATTTTTAGTTACAAAATAATCTAAACCACCAGATACAGATAAACCAACTTGATTAATTTTTAAATTGCTTTCTTTTTCCTTCCCTGAAATTACCGGTATTGCTGCTTGCCCGAAGAAATATAAAGATCCAGCAACATTCCAATATTTTCTTACTAATGGTTGCGCAACGATTAAATCGGTTTTTGCGGCCGTTCCTGCATCAGAATCTGCTTTTACATTAATATATCCTACTGCTGCTCCAACTGCTACAGATGGCGTTACAAATGTTCCAACAATTGGAAGTACAGAGAGATTTGTACTTTTAACATCTCCTGTTTTCGTTTGTTGGTATCCGAACTGAGAAGTTACAAACCATGCTCCTTTTAAGCCTTGAGAAGCATCCTGAGCTTTAGCAGTTAGACCAAATAACACAATACTCACTAATGTTACAATTTTTTTCATTTTTAAAGTTTATTTTAAATTATGAAACAAACTTAGCCGTAAGCTTTTCCCTCGGAAATGATTAAAATCATAGATTAAAAAAAAACTTTAATTATCTTGCGCCTTGATAAAGTTTTCAATTTTGTCTTACATTTGCATTATGTTAAAATCAGTCAATATATTAAATAAAAGAGCGCGATTTGATTATGAAGTAATCGATACCTATACAGCCGGAATCGTTTTGGCAGGTACCGAAATCAAATCTATACGTTTAGGAAAAGCAAATATTACGGAAAGTTTCTGCGAGTTTAGCGGTATGGAACTTTTTGCTATTAATACTTATATAGAAGAATATTCTTTTGGAAATCAGTTTAACCATAAATCGAGAAGCGAAAGAAAATTACTTTTAAATAGAAAAGAATTAAAAACACTACATAAAAGTGTTCAGGCAAAAGGTTTAACTATTATTCCACTAAAGCTATTCACAAACGAAAAAGGTCTTGCCAAATTGCAAATTGGACTTTGTAAAGGAAAGAAAAACTACGATAAACGTGAATCTTTAAAAGAACAAGACACAAAACGCGATTTAGACCGTATAAAAAAAGCTTACAATTAGTAAGCTTTTTTATTTTAACATAAACCCTTATTTATTAGTATTTTATAGTTATTTTTACTTATAACCAATTTAACTGTAGAATATGAAAAAGTACTTTATTTTGCTGATGGCAAGTTTTGCATTTTTAGGATGCGGCAGTAACACCTCAATTGTAAACAGCTGGAGAGATCCTGATGTCACTATTTCCCAAGAACAATTTAAAAAAGTTTTAGTTGTTGTTTTGGTAAAAGATGAAGCTTCGAGACGGATTGCCGAAAACAGAATCGCAGCAGGCAACCCCGTATTCAAAACTTCATATCAATATCTAGATGCCTCAAGCCAACTTACAAAAGAGCAAAAACTAAAAGTCCTTCAAGATGAGAATTTTGATGGCGTTGTTAGTATGCGTTTAGTTAGCAAAGAAAAGGAAACTACTTATGTTCCGGGCACATACACGGGAATGTATTACGGAGGATTTGACGGAATGTATACTGGAATGTACGGCTACGGTTTTGGCAATTGGTATGGAATGTATGCTCCAAACTTTTACGATCCTGGATATTATCAGGAATCGACTTTATATATGGTTGAAACGAATGTTTTTTCTTTAAAACAAAATAAATTAATCTGGACAGGCACAACAGAATCACAAAATGTAACAGATTTAGGACAAACCGTTGATGCAATTATGCTAACTGTAGTTAAAGAAATGAGAAAAGACGGCTCTTTACCTCCAAAATAAAAACATAGAAAGCAACAATTAATTTGTTGCTTTTTTTACGATTTAAAAATTGACTAAATTTGTCAAGACTAAAATTTTCATAATGAAATCACTTTTAAAAAACGCCAGAGAACAAAAAGGATTAAAAACACGAGAATTAGCACAACTCGCAGGAATTGACCAAGCTTTGATTAGTAAATTTGAATCTGGAACACGAAAACCTACTAAAGATCAAATTATTAAACTATCTCAACTTTTAGAAATTGATTATGAAACTTTGATGGTTGCTTGGCTAAAAGAAAAGATTCTTTATGAAATTGGCGATGAGGAATTTGCTTTGAAAGCTTTACTTTTAGCTGAACAAGAAATCCAAAAAAACAAAAAAGACCTTAATTCTCTATTACTATCTTCTTTTGAATCTGTTTTAAATGAAATTGAACTATTAAAAAATAAAATTCAATCTTTTAATCATTTTGAGTTACGCCAAATTTCAAAAACTTTAGAGTTAGAATTTATTTTTAGAAGTATTCATTTTAATGGAAATTCACTAACACTAGAAGAAATAAAATCTGTCATAAATGAAGGATTAACCATTTCTGGAAAAAGCATGCAAAATCATCTTGAAGCTATAAACTTTCAAGAAACAATAGGATATATTAAAGATTTAGTTCAGAAGAAAATTTACTTAAACGAAAAAGATTTTCTCGGTATTCACAATTTACTATTTAGAGGAATTGGGTCTGAAAATGCTGGAAAATATAAAAATGATTCATTGATTCTGCGTGAAATGAATTTATTTTTTAATTGGTACGAATTACACAAAAACAATCTGAATCCAATAATTCTAGCCTCAGAAGCGCATTTAAAAATACTTGAGATTAATCCTTTTGAATACGGAAATCTTCAAATGGCAAATTTGATATTAAATTGGATTCTACATCAATACCATTATGTGTTTTTCTCTGTTGAAGAAAATCAAAAAAGTAAAGATGAATATTTATCTGTTTTGGATGAAAGCCAAATCAAGAATGACAAATCGATTTTTATAAATTATATTTTAAGAATTGAAAAGGAAAATCTAAATAGAGCCATTCAATTAATTGCAAAATAAGAAAAAGCCCAGCAAAAACTGGGCTTTCTCATTAATTTTTATCTTCTAACAACGGAACAAATCTAAATTCTCCAAACTCATGTTTTTCGAATTGCGTTTCATTTTTTCTGATTAATAAAGTCATAATCTGAACGTCTTCACCAAGCGGAATAACAAGTCTTCCTCCTATTTTTAATTGCGCCATTAAGGGTTGTGGAATAAAAGGTGCACCAGCTGTAACTATAATACTATCAAAAGGTGCAAAATTTGGAAGTCCTTTATAACCATCTCCAAAAGAAACATGTTTTGGACGGATATTCAATTTTGGAAATAAAATAGAAGTTTGTTTAAACAATTCTTTTTGTCTTTCTACGGTATAAACTTTGGCGCCAAGATGAAACAAAACGGCAGTTTGGTATCCAGAACCAGTACCAATTTCCAAAACTTTATGGTCTTTCTGCACTTCTAAAAGCTGCGATTGAAAAGCAACAGTATAAGGTTGCGAAATAGTTTGCCCAGCACCAATAGGAAAAGCCTTATCTTGATAAGCGAAATCTTCAAAACTAGAATTCAAAAAAAGGTGTCTTGGGATTTTTTTTATCGCATCCAGAACCGCTTTATCAGTAATTCCTTTTTGCTCTAAAGTGTTTACTAATTGATTACGAAGTCCTTGATGTTTGGCAGTGTCTTTCAAAATTGGGTAGGTTTTATTTTCGCAAAAATAAGAAAGAAAACAGGATTTCAAATATTGATTTTTAAATAATAAATTAATACAGTCCAAAGCCGAAAGTCCAAAGTCGAAAGTCATATTTTACAATTCACAACTCACAGCTCACAATTCGCTAAATTCATTTTCACTTTAAACAAATAAATTATATTTTTGTTTAAAATACATTCTCATGTTAAAAGTAGGAGTTTTAGGTGCTGGTCATCTTGGTAAAATACATTTACGCTTATTACAACAATCTGACAAATACGAATTAGTTGGATTTTACGACGAAAATCAAGAAAATGCCGAAAGAATCTCAAAAGAGTTTGGCTATAAAAATTTCAGCACAATTGCAAAACTTATTCACGCTGTCGACGTGATTGACATTGTTACTCCTACGCTTTCGCACTACAAATGCGCAAAAGTTGCCATCAAATCAGGAAAACATATCTTTATTGAAAAACCAATTGCCAATACTGTTGAAGAGGCTGAAGAAATTATAGCTTTAGCAAACGAATACAATGTAAAAGGACAAGTGGGTCACGTAGAGCGTTTTAACCCTGCTTTTATCGCTACTAAAGAAATGATAGAGAATCCGATGTTTATAGAAACGCATCGTTTGGCAGAGTTTAATCCGCGTGGTACAGATGTTCCTGTTGTTTTGGATTTAATGATTCATGATATTGATGCGATTTTAAGTGTTGTAAAATCTAAAGTAAAAAACATCAACGCAAGTGGAGTTTCGGTTATTAGCGAAACTCCAGATATTGCCAACGCAAGAATTGAATTTGAAAATGGTTGTGTTGCTAACTTAACAGCAAGCAGAATTTCATTGAAAAATATGCGTAAATCACGTTTCTTTCAAAAAGACGCTTATATTTCTGTTGACTTTTTAGAGAAAAAATGCGAAGTTGTTCGTATGAAAGATGCACCAGAAGTTCCTGGAGATTTTGACATGATCTTGCAAAACGCAGAGGGAGTGAAAAAACAAATTTATTTCACCAATCCAGATGTAGAACAAAATAATGCAATCTTAGACGAGTTAAATTCGTTTGCAGATGCCATTAACAATAATACAACTCCTGTTGTTACACTTGAACAAGCTACAGACGCATTGCGTGTAGCGTATCAAATTATTGAGTGTTTCGATAAATAATTAGAAAAAAAATCAAAATAATTAGCCACGAATTCACGATTTAATTGGTGATTTCGTGGCTAAATCATAAAAAAATATCTAGCAAAAATGAAAACAATAGCTGTAATTGGTGCAGGAACAATGGGTAATGGAATTGCTCATACCTTTGCACAAAGCGGATTTATCGTAAAACTAATTGATGTTTCTGAAAAATCATTAGATAAAGGAATGGCAACGATTGCTGCCAATTTAGATCGTATGTTATCTAAAGGAACAATTACACAAGAAGATGTTGCAAAAACAATCACCAATATTATTACCTATACAGATATTAAAGATGGTGTTGTTGGTGTTGATCTTGTTGTAGAAGCAGCAACTGAAAATGTAGAATTAAAACTGAACATTTTCAAACAATTAAACGAATACTGTTCTCACAATACTATATTGGCAACAAATACTTCTTCGATTTCAATTACACAAATTGGAGCCGTTGTCGCGCATCCTGAGCGTGTTATCGGAATGCATTTTATGAATCCGGTGCCGATTATGAAGTTAGTTGAAATCATACGCGGCTATAACACAAGCGATGAAGTAACAAAAATCATCATGACTTTATCTGAAAAATTAGGTAAAGTTCCTGTAGAAGTAAACGATTATCCAGGTTTTGTGGCCAACAGAATTTTAATGCCAATGCTAAACGAAGCAATCGAAACTTTGTACAATAAAGTTGCTGGAGTTTATGAAATTGATACCGTAATGAAATTAGGAATGGGACATCCAATGGGACCATTGCAATTAGCTGATTTCATTGGACTTGATGTTTGTCTTGCTATTTTAAATGTAATGTACGACGGATTCAAAAATCCAAAATATGCTCCTTGCCCACTTTTAGTAAATATGGTTAGAGCTGGAAAACTTGGAGTGAAATCTGGTGAAGGTTTTTATGATTATAGCGAAAATAAAAAAGCTGAGAAAATTTCGAAGCAGTTTACTTAAAAAACAACTAAAATTGTGAGAAAGTTTATTTTAATTGTCATTGCACTAATTATTAGTTTTGCACTACTCTTTTACATTAAACCAATCACTTTTAGCTATTTAACTGGAATTGCAAGAGTTTTAGAAAAAAGTCATAATTACGATTTAAAAATCAATAGTAATCAATTTACAAATCGTATATATAAGAGCACTAAGAGTTTTGACAACAAATCGAATCACAACTTTCTAATTTTATATTTAAAAGATTTGGAAGTCAATTCTAAATTTAAAATTATTATTGTAAATCTGGACGATAAAATAGTTGGATATCCTTGTACCTCGACGAGTTGTTACGATTTATTATTCGGTAATTTGATTCAAAGTGAAATGGGATCTTTTTATGTAGCACTTGAAAACACTTCAAAAGGACCTGGATTTAATACCGACTTAAAAATAGAAAATGAAAAAATAGATTTTTTTATACCTGCAAAAAAGGGTAAAAAAATCCACATTCAGCTTTCAAAAAAATAAATTGAAAATGTCAATAGCATCAAACTTAAATACAATCAAAACATCTTTACCTGAACACGTAACTCTAGTTGCCGTTTCAAAAACAAAACCTGTATCCGATTTAATGCAGGCTTATGAAGCGGGTCAACGCATTTTTGGAGAAAACAAAATTCAGGAAATGACAGAGAAATGGGAACAAATGCCAAAAGACATTCAATGGCATATGATTGGTCATGTTCAGTCGAATAAAGTCAAATTTATGGCGCCTTACGTGACTTTAATTCATGGTGTTGACAGTTTGAAATTATTACAGGAAATCAACAAACAAGCTTTAAAAAATAATAGAATAATAGATTGTCTTCTTCAAATTTATATTGCCGAAGAAGAATCTAAATTTGGTTTAGACGAAAACGAATTAAATGAACTTTTAACTTCTGCAGAGTTCAAAGAGTTGAAAAATATTCGTATCTTAGGTTTAATGGGAATGGCAACTTTCACAGAAAACCAAAACCAGATTAAAAAAGAATTTAGCCATTTAAAATCGATTTTTGATTCTATTCAAAAACTGCAAATTGTTGATTTAAAAACGATTTCAATGGGAATGTCTGGAGATTATCAATTAGCCATAGAATGTGGAAGCACAATGGTTAGAATTGGAAGCAGCATTTTTGGAGGGCGTTAAAATTCTAAATCGTGAGACGCACCGCGGTGAGTCTCTACAAAAAACTGAATACTAAAAACTGAGACTGAATACTGAATTTGTACGCAATACTTGACATAGAAACCACTGGGGGACAATTTAATGAAGAGGGAATTACCGAAATTGCTATCTATAAATTTGATGGCCATGAAGTAGTTGATCAATTCATCAGTCTTGTTAATCCTGAAATTCCAATTCAACCGTTTGTTGTAAAACTGACCGGAATAAACAATGCTATGTTACAGTCTGCTCCAAAGTTTTATGAAGTAGCTAAACGTATCATCGAAATTACTACAGATTGCGTTATTGTGGCTCATAACGCTTCATTTGATTATAGAATCCTTCGCACAGAATTTCGACGTTTGGGTTACGATTTTGAAGCTAAAACACTGTGTACAGTAGAATTAGCTAAAAAATTAATTCCAGAGCAACCATCTTACAGTTTAGGAAAATTGGTTCGTTCATTAGGAATTCCAATGGCAGACAGACATCGCGCCAGCGGAGACGCTATGGCAACGACTAAGCTTTTCAAAATGCTTTTAGAAAAAGATGTCGAAAAAACCATTGTAAAAGACTTTATAAAACTAGAAATCGAAAAAGGAATTTCGCCAAAATTCTTAGACCTCATAAATCAAATGCCTGCAAAAACAGGTGTTTATTATATTTATAATGAAGGCGGAACTTTAATTTATATTGGTAAAAGTCAAAATATTAAGAAAAGAATCAACCAGCATTTTACCGGAATTACCACAAAAAGCAAAAGAATTCAAGCCGAAGTTTTCAGAATTACCTACGAAGAAACCGGAAGCGAATTAATTGCATTATTAAAAGAAAGCCAAGAAGTAAAAATCAATCGTCCGCGATACAATCGTTCGCAAAAGAAAAGCGTTTTCCCTTTTGCATTATATGCCGAAAAAGATTCAAACGGCTACATCAATTTAAAATTAGAGAAAGCAGACGGACGCAAAAAAGAAATCACTTCTTACGCTTCATTGCAAGAAGGAAAAAATGCACTTTTCAAAATTACGGCAAAATATCATTTATGTCAAAAATTGACTGGTTTATACCAAAGTAAAAAAGAGTGTTTTCAATATAAGATAAAAGAATGTGATGGCGCTTGTATTGGCGAAGTAACTCCAGAAGTTTACAATTTGAGAGTGCAGCAGTTTATTTCTGAGAATAGTTTTGAAAACAAAAGCATGATCTTAATCGACAGAGGCCGAAATGTAAACGAACGAAGCGCAATTCTAATCGAAAACGGCACATACAAAGGCTACGCATACTACGATTTAAATTATCAAATTACGAATATTGACATTTTAAAAAATATTCTAATTCCAATGCAACATAATCGTGATGTAAAGAATATTATTCAAAGTTACATTCGCAAAAGTAAATCATTGAAAATCATGCACTTTTAACCAATTAAAACTTTCATTATCTTTAAAGATATGAAACACAAAAAATCACAATACGAAATCTTCAGAGAAAAAGTCAAAATCATTCTATATGGTACAAACACCATATTAGGCAGAATGTTCGATTTAGTATTGTTAGGATTGATTTTATTAAGCGTTCTTTTGATAATGCTAGATACCGTTCAAGGAATCAGTTCAAAATACCACGAACAATTACTAATCTGCGAATGGGTAATTACCGTATTCTTTACCATAGAATATGTACTTAGAATTATATCTATTCAAAAACCAGTAAAATACATTTTCAGCTTTTACGGAATTATCGATTTGCTCGCCGTACTACCGATGTATTTATCATTTTTTTTTCCTGGCGCAAGCATATTATCAATCGTAAGAGCGTTGCGTTTTCTTCGGTTATTCAAAATTTTGCATATTCCACAAATCAACCATCAATCTCTGCAATTAAAAGAAGCAATAGAAGCAAGTAAAGAAAAAATTCTGGTTTTTATTTATTTCGTT
Organism: Flavobacterium notoginsengisoli; assembly: GCF_014207905.1. Lineage (GTDB taxonomy): Bacteria > Bacteroidota > Bacteroidia > Flavobacteriales > Flavobacteriaceae > Flavobacterium > Flavobacterium notoginsengisoli_A. Next base: position 433,686 of record NZ_JACHLB010000004.1, read on the forward strand.
TTAATAAGCACAGTAATTATAGGAACAATTATGTATCTGGTTGAAGGTCGAGAATCAGGATTCACCAGTATTCCAATGGGAATTTATTGGACAATAGTAACCTTAACAACAGTAGGTTACGGAGATATTTCACCACAAACGCCTCTTGGACAATTCATTGCAGCATTTGTAATGATTTTAGGTTACGGAATCATCGCCGTTCCAACTGGAATTGTAACCGCCGAATTCGCCAAAAGCAGTTTAAGAAATAATTCTGTAAGCGGTAAAAAAACATGCAAAAAATGTCAGTCACAAGTCCATTTCGACAACGCCAAATATTGTTATGAATGTGGAACCGAACTGCCAAATAATTAATTTTAGAAGCTAATCCAGCTGTACATTCCAACTCCTCCTTATATTTGTAATTTTTTAAGGCATAAAAGGAGCTTCCGTTGGTCGCTCTTTTATACCAAAAAAATTCAACAAATATAAGTCCGGGGTTTCCATTTCCATCTGGGCTAAAAACTATGAAATACCTAATTACCATTGTCGGACCAACAGCTATAGGCAAAACAGCCTTAAGTATTGCTTTGGCAAAACATTTTAAATGCGAAATCGTTTCGTGCGACAGTCGCCAGTTTTTCAAAGAAATGACCATCGGAACCGCAGTTCCAAGTCAGGAAGAACTGAACTCTGCCAAACATCATTTTATTCAAAACAAATCGATTTTTGAAAATTACACCGTTGGCGATTACGAAAAAGAAGCTTTAGCCAAAATCGAAGAATTGTTTCAAAACAATGATTTTGTAATTCTTATTGGCGGTTCAGGATTATATGTTGATGCAATTTTAAAAGGCTTCGACGAATTTCCTGAAATCGATCCAAAAGTTCGCACTGAAGTAAATTCAAACTATGAAAAACTAGGAATTGAATATCTTCAAGAACAATTAAAAAACCTAGATCCAGATTATTATCAAAAAATAACAGCCGAAAATCCACAAACTTTACAAAATCCACAGCGAATGATGCGTTTTGTAGAAGTATGTATTGGATCGCAAAAACCGTATTCTTCTTTCTTAAATTTAAAGAAAAACAATCGAAACTTCACTCCTATTCTAATTGGCTTAGATGCCGACAGAGAAATCATTTACAGCAGAATCAACCAACGCGTTGACATTATGATGAACGAAGGATTACTAAAAGAAGCCGAAGTACTTTATCCTAACAAAGCGTTAAATGCGCTTCAAACGGTCGGTTATAGAGAATTATTTAGTTATTTTGACGGAGAATTCACGTTGCCATTCGCTATAGAAGAAATCAAAAAGAACACAAGAAGATTCTCCAAAAGACAGTTAACGTGGTTTAAACGAAACGAAAATACAAAATGGTTTGATTACGCAACAGATAGAAAAGAAATCATATCTTACATAGAAACTCTTCTAAAGTAAAAGTCTTTCATCTTTATTCTATTTTCCACAGGAAAAAATCAAAAATCAACAATCTAAAATCTAAAATTATAAAATGCCAATATCTCCCAACTTCACATCAGTTTTAAGCAAAGACTGGGAAATCAATTTCACACAATGCACGCCAACCGGATTTCTAAAATATACCGATTTGTGTAATATTTTACAATTAACCGCCGCTGCGCATTCAGAAGTTGGAGGAATCAGCTTTTATGATATGCAGGAATTTCATCAAGCGTGGGTTCTTAGCCGTATGCGCGTAGAAGTTCATGCTTTACCAAAATGGCAAGATGTTGTAACCGTAAAAACCTGGATTAACAGCTTAGAAAATTCACGCTCTGTTCGTGCACTTGAAATGTACGTAAACGGCAAAAAAATAGTAGGTTGCGAAACCTATTGGGCAGTTTTCAATACACAATTGCGTCGTCCTGAAGCACTGGCGCTTCCTTATGAACATTTCGAATTATTTCCAGAAAACAGAGCTACAGAAGAAGGATTTTCAAAAATAAACATCAATCACGAAAAAGAAGCCGTTTTCGAAAAAACAGTTTATTTATCCGATTTAGACATTGTAAATCACGTAAATAACGTAAAATATCTGGAATGGTGTTTGGATCATGTTGATCCAAAAAGAATCATGAAACAAGAAGTGAAAAGCTTCGAAATGAATTTTATGAAAGAACTTTCTCTTCAGGATAATGTTGTAATTCATGAAAGCGAAGACGACGATCATACAACTGCAACTTTCAGCATTACAAAAGGAGAAAAAACTTGTTTTGCTTTGGAATTGCATTGGAAGTAAAAGAGTTTTAAGGAATTCTATTTCTTTTTAAGTCCGTTTCACCACAATCTTGTCATTTCGACGAAGGAGAAATCTTCGCAAGAAGCTCTACAAAGATTGGGCATTCGTTACGGAATTACTCGCGAAGATTTCTCCTTCGTCGAAATGACAAACATGATGTATATTAAAAAAACGATGCAAAATTGCATCGTTTTTTTTCAAAATCATTTCGATTTCTTTTTAGTCCCTTTCTTAGATTTCTTCTCTTTCTTCTTTTTCAGCAAATCAATTTTATTCTGAATTCTTTTCTCCACATCAGTAATATCAGATTCATAATTAAATTGCAACAAATGAAGTTTTGCATTTTTAATTTCTTTTAACGCCATTTTAAACTCATTCCGCGCTTCTAAAAGAATCGCTTTTTTCAAATAAATCTCCGATTTGTTGATTCCTTTTACAGTCAAAGCAAAATCAATTAATTTCTGTGCCTCTTCGTAATCTTCATTTAAAATCAACGTTTTTAAATAATACGGATAAACTTCAAGAGCATGAATATTAATTGCTAAAGCTTGCTGAAAATAAGATTTTGCCTCTTCATAATTCATCAATTGCTCTGCCTGAATTCTTCCGTACAAACACAAAACCATTGTATTTTTATCATCATAAGAAAAAGCATAATCTAAAGATTCAATTGTTCCCTCCAACCAAAACGGATAATTATCCAAGGCCTGAAAAAGGTATTTATCAGTTGTTTTCATTACGTAAATCGTTTTTTAATTTCTGACGAGTTCCTTTGTAGGTTTTCTCTACTTTGTTCTTTTTAAAATCACTTCCTTTAAAAACTCTCACCGGATTTCCACGGGCTACATTGAGCTGATTTTCCCATTGTTTCCCAACATAATTTTTAAGTTGAACCAATTTCTCGTCTTCTAGTTTTTTTAATAATCTTTCTGTTGCCAGTTTTTTGTTTTGGTGTTGCGAACGACTATCCATTGAAACAACCGTAATTCCAGTCGGAATATGAGTTGCCCGAATTGCCGAACTCACTTTATTTACATTCTGGCCACCAGCTCCAGAACTTCTCATAGCCTGATACTGAATATCATTTTCTGAAACTAAGGCATTCTTCTGCAGTTCAATTTCAAAAATGCCAATAAACCAGTTCTTACGTTTGTGCATTTTCCTAAACTGACTTTGACCAATCCATTGAATTGTTCCAACCCAAGATTTCACAAATTGATCGGCATTTTTTCCTTTTACTGAAATAGACGCGGTTTCTATGGTTCCGTTCTCTTCTCCTTTTTCTCTTTGCAATAAAACCACGTCTAAATTCTGATCATCGGCTTCTTCTAAAACTTTTTTAAGCACTTGGGCAACAACCCAAGTGCATTCCGCAGGTCCGCGACCCGCTGTTATCTGAATTATTTTTTCCATTTTTTTAATCTCTTTTTTAGCGATCCATTCTAACAATCTTTGGCGTAAAAGTTCCTAAAACTTCAACCAAATCTATTTGGTTTACCATCACTTTAGTTATGTCTTTGTATGCCATTGGAGCTTCGTCAATATTACCTCCAATCAAGGTTACATCATTGGCTTTCAAAACCTTTTTGATTTCGCTTTGTGTAAAAGTACTTTTGCATTTTGCTCTCGAAAACAGACGTCCTGCACCATGCGAAGCAGAATTTAAACTTTCTGGATTTCCCTTGCCTTTTACGATAAAACCTGGAGCTGTCATAGAACCTGGAATAATTCCCAATTGCCCTTCTCCTGCAGGCGTTGCACCTTTTCTATGCACAATACATTCCTGACCGTTAACCATTTCTTTCCAAGCAAAATTGTGATGGTTTTCAATTGTTACCACTACTCTTTTTCCAATCGCTTTGGCAATCCTTCTGTGAATATCATCATGACAAGCTTTTGCATATTCTCCAGCCAAATTCATCGCCAGCCAATATTCCTGACCATCATGCGTATTCAAATCCAGCCAAGCCAAATGCTGAACATTTTTTGGTAACGGACATTGTTTTGTTGCCAAATAAGTGTAATGCTTTGCTATGTTTGCGCCCAATCCACGAGAACCACTGTGCGATAAAACTGCAAAGTATTCACCTTTTTCCAATTTCCATTCGTTCTCAGGATTATCGATTTTAGCGATTCCAAATTCTACAAAATGATTTCCTCCACCAGATGTTCCCAATTGTTTATACGCTTTTGGAAGAAGATTTTTCAATAACGGAATATCTTGAAATCCATTATTATAAAATACCTCGTGATCAACTATCGAAGCATGCGTTTCATACATTCCAAATTTTGTATTGTCTTTTAAAATCGCTTCCAGCTGATGCTCTTTCCCTTTAAAATGAGAAGCTGGCAAATCAAAAATTGAAAGACTCATTCTACATCCAATGTCAACACCAACTCCATACGGAATGACCGAGTTATCTGTTGCTAAAACTCCGCCAATTGGCAATCCATAACCCGAATGTGCATCTGGCATTAAAGCTCCTGCAACCGAAATTGGCAATTTCAGAGAATCATACAATTGAAATTTTGCCTGTTCATCAATTTCATTTTCACCAAAGATTTTAAACGGCGCTCTGGTATTTTTAAGCTGATGCATTCTTACCTGAACTGGTTTTATCAAACCTTCAGCAACTTTCCCCCAAGTTCCGTTTCCTTCATATTTCTCAGGATGTAATAGAACGTCTTTTGCTTCTGTTAGAATAGATTCTTTTTTTTCTCTTTTTCTATATCTGTTTATCTGCCCTAAGGCAATATTTATTGAATTGTTCTTTGGAAAACCCAATTTAATCAGGTCTTTTCCAGATAATTTATTTCCCATAAATTGTTTAATTATGTATTGTGCAGGTTAAATCAAATTGAAATCTAAAAGAAATCAAAATGAAATAAGCATGCGGAATTTTCTATCCTTACGGATAAATACTAAATGTTTTTCGGGAAAATTTTGAAGTGTCTAGAATAAAAAAAGCCCGAAACTAAATGTCTTCGGGCTTTTTTATATATCTAAAAATGTATTTCTAAGATTGAAATAAGCCACGAAGAACTGCTACACCAAATCCGTTTGGCGTGAAGCTTTGTGATGTCGATGTAAATACAAACATTTTTCTTCGTTTTAAAGGGTTATTATTTTTTTCGTGCGCAAATATTCATAATTGTTTTTTGATTTTCCAAATTTATTTTAGAGAAAAATCTTTTTAAAATATTTGTCAGATACAAATCTCAAATTTAAAATAGAAATTAAACTATTAATTGTCAGTCAGATAAATCAAAAAAAACTTTTAAAATATTCTGAATTTTGTCCACAAAAAAAGCTCTGATTTCTCAGAGCTTATATCTTTTTTATAAGTGAATTCTAAAATATTATTCAGAAACTTTGCTTTTTACAACTAATCTGAATCCTTCTCCGTGAATGTTCAAGATTTCAACATCTTCATCAGATTTAAGGTACTTTCTCAATTTAGCGATGTAAACGTCCATACTTCTTGAAGTAAAGTAGTTATCATCTCTCCAGATTTTAGTTAAAGCTAATTCTCTTGGCATCAAATCATTTTCATGAAGAATTAACATTTTAAGCAATTCATTCTCTTTTGGAGATAATTTAATTGGCTCTTCATCTTGGAAAGTCAAGAATCTTAGTTTTGAATTTAAGTGGAATTTACCAATATTAAATTCAAATTGTACTTGTTCTGCTTTTGTATCTGCTGATTTTCTTTGAATAATTGCTTTAATTTTCATTAAAAGCACTTCAGAATCAAAAGGTTTATTTAAATAATCGTCAGCACCAGCTTTGTATCCTTTTAACACATCTTCTTTCATTGATTTTGCAGTTAAAAAGATAATTGGCACTTCACTGTTCTTCTCTCTAATTTCTTTAGCTAAAGTATAGCCATCTTTATACGGCATCATGACATCAAGAATACATAAATCGTATACATCCTTCTTGAATTTTTCGAAACCTTCCATACCGTTTTTAGCTAAAGTAACTTCAAAGTCATTTAACATTAGATAATCTTTAAGAACCGCCCCAAAATTTAGGTCATCTTCTACTAAAAGTATTCTTTTGTTAGTATTTTCCATATTTTAATTTATTAATGGTATTTTTATTATAAAGGTGCTACCTTTTCCTTTTTCGCTTTCTACATATACTTGACCGTTATGGTCTTCTACAATTCGTTTTACATAGGCCAAACCTAAACCATGACCTTTTACATTGTGGAGATCTCCTGTGTGTTCTCTATAAAATTTCTCAAAAACTCGCTTTTGAGCTATCTTACTCATTCCTAACCCATGATCTCTTACCTTAATTAAAATTACGTCTTTTACATTTTCAGTAAAAATTTCAATCTTCGGAATATCTGGAGAATATTTTATAGCATTTTCTAAAATATTTACCAATACGTTTGTGAAATGCACTTCGTTAATTAAAACTGTTGTTCTGGCTGCATTATAATGTCTTTCAACTGTACCTTGTCTATCCTCTAATATTAGATTTACGTGCTCAATTGCATCATCAATAATATCTGTAACTACAGTAGGTTCTTTTGAAATATCAAGTTCCCTTTTCTCAAGTTTAGAAATACGTAACACATTTTCAACTTGGGCGTGCATTCTTTTATTCTCATCTCTAATCATTTGAAGATAACGATAAACTTTTTCTTTATCTTCAATAACCTTAGGACTTCTAATAGCATCTAAAGCCAAATTTATAGTTGCAATTGGAGTTTTAAACTCATGCGTCATGTTATTTATAAAATCAGTTTTGATTTCAGAAATATGCTTCTGACGCAATAATTGATTTAACGCACTAGTATATGCAACTATAATAATCAATGTAAATACTATTGATAAAATAGTAATACTTAACAGTTCTGATAATAAGAATTTCTTTTTATTTGGAAAAGTAACAGACAATTCATATTTACTATTTCCTTCATTATCAGTAAAAATTGGAATATTATAAGTGGCGTCTTTGTCATAATGAAATCCGTCAGATTTTATTTTGGTCGGAACTCCGCTGCTATAGATTCCAAATTCAAATTTGGTTTTAACTTCATATTCCCCCAATTCTTTTTTTAATAACTTGAAAAGCCTATCTTTTGTTACTCTTCCTTCAATTGGAGTTAAAGAAGCAATGTCTTTATATTGAATTTGTTGCTGAACTTTATTTAAAATATCTAAACTTCCAGATTTTTCTATTCTCTGGTCAGGAAAGATACTTTGTCCTAAATTGTTATTATCAATACCGTTGTTATTGTTGTAAACTTCAGTGACTCTCTTTGAACTAAAATTTTTAAAACGCTCACTACTGAATTTTTTATCAAAAACCGAACCATTAATATCATAATCTTCAGATGTCAAAGTACTCGAATAAACAATTGTTTTATTCGTCTTTGGGTTTCTCTGTACATAAAGCACTTCCAGTAAATCTTCTTTTTTCGGAATTTTACCCGTACTGTCTTTAATACGGTTGTATTTGTCGTAGAAACTGTACTCTTCTTGCTGTTCCAGTTTGTCTGCAACATTTCCAATTACTTGAGTAACGTGGTATTTAAACTGTTCTTCATTATTTTTGAACGAAGAATTGAACCAAAATACTTGAACCAGAATTATCCCGATTAAGGACAAACTCATTAACAAAACAAGTATTCTAAAAAATAATTTATTCATCGAAACAAAATTAATATTTTAACAATATACTAAATAATACATTAACCAAATATTAACATTTAAGACTGATTTTGTTTTATATTTAAAATTTTAAGAATTTTAACAACTTCTTCCTTAGCAATTTTAAGATTATCGTTATTAATCACGAAATTACTCTTAGAAATTCGTTTTTCATCATTCCACTGCATTTTCATTCTGCTTAAAACTTGTTCTCTTGTCGTCTTATCGCGTTGAATAACTCTCTCAATTCTAATTTCTTCAGGAGCTGTAACTGTTATAATTACGTCACATTCTTTATATCTACCACTTTCAAATAATATGGCTGCTTCATAAATTACGTAATCATAATTTCTATAACCTTGCATCCACGCCTCAAAATCTCTTTTTACTCCTGGATGCACAATTGCATTTAATTTTGCTAATTGTTCTTTATCATTAAAAACTATCTGAGCTAGTTTCGCTCTATTCAAAACTTCTCCGTCAAAAATATTATTGCCAAAAGCGGCTTTTACTTCCTCAAGAATTTCATGAGACTGCATTACTCTTTTAGCACCGTCATCTGCAATATAAACAGGAACTCCCATTTCGTTAAAATAGTTTGCAATAGTCGTTTTACCACTGCCAATTCCTCCTGTAAGGCCGATAACTTTAGTCATTATTATAATTTAAAAAACATACGTGGAAACGCTTCTTGTGGTTTTTTCTTTAATAAAATTACTTTTATATAAGATTTTAAAAATCCCGTTCCATAACCAAAAAATTGTTTCCAAACTGCTATTACAGATAAATATCCAATCTTAATACTTTTATTTTGAATACTTGCTGTAAGAAAAATTATAACGAAATATACGAAATATAATTGTAATAAAATATCAATATTGAAAATTAACAATAAAAAAGCTAATAATAAACCTAACAAAAACAGGGTTGGAAAGAAAAAAGTAAGCTTATTATGTTCTGGATACCAACTATTTAAAATTGGTCTTGCAATACCAAATTTATTGACTTGAATAGAGAATTTTTCCCAGTCAATTCTCCTTTTATGATATACAAAAGCCTCTTTAAAGAGCCTTGTTTCAAATCCTAAATTCCATAAACGGATGGATAAATCAGGATCTTCGCCCGGATGTATGTTCCCAAAGCCCTTTGAAGCTTCGAAAGCTTTTCTAGAAATCCCCATATTAAAACTGCGCGGCTGAAACTTATTTATCTTCTCAGAACCGCCTCTAATTCCTCCTGTGGTTAAAAATGATGTCATTGCAAAATTGATCGCTTTCTGAATATTAGAAAAGCTGTCAAGCGCCTTGTCTGGTCCTCCAAAACAATCTACATAATTCGCATCTAATTCTTTACGAACTTCTGTTAAATATTGAGACGGAATAATACAATCTGAATCGAAAATGATAAAATAATCTCCTCTCGCACGTTGCATTCCAAAATTTCTTGAATCTCCAGGACCTGAATTTTCTTTAAAATAGTAAGATATATTTAATTTTCCTTGATAATTCATCACCACATCTCGACATGGAACGGAGGAACCATCTTCGACAAGAACGATTTCAAAAGCTTCATTATAATCTGATTTTGAGAGACTTTCCAAAAGTTCATCAACTTCATCTGGACGATTATACACGGGTATAATTAAAGAAAAAATCATAGCTGATTGTGCGGTATTAAAAGAGTGTATTTTTTTGTTTAAAAATTTTAACAAAGATAAGTATATTAACAAAAAAACCATCAACTTTTGATTGATGGTTTTTTGTTTTACGAGAAGTAAAATATGTTATTTGATACTTTCAATTCCAACGACTTCGTTTGTATCTGCAGTGTAATCAACACCAGCAAATTCAAATCCGAATAAATTTAAGAAATCATTTCTGTATCCTGCAAGATCTCCAATTTCTGGTAATGTTTCAGTAGTTGCTTCTAACCAAAGTTTAGCTACTTTTTCCTGAACATCGTCACGCATTTCCCAGTCATCAATTCTGATTCTTCCTTTTTCATCAACAGGAACTTCTGAACCATTATACAATCTATCTTGGAATAAACGTTGGATTTGCTCAATACAACCTTCATGAATTCCTTCTTCTTTCATAATTTTATACAACAATGAAATATATAATGGAATAACTGGAATTGCAGAACTAGCTTGAGTTACTAAAGCTTTATTTACAGAAACATAAGCTTTTCCTCCGATAGATTTTAAAGAATCTCCAATTGTAAATGCTGTAGCTTCTAAATGATCTTTTGCACGACCAATAGTACCTTTACGGTAAACTGCTTCAGTTAAAGATGGTCCAATATAAGAGTAAGCAACTGTTGTAGCTCCTTCTGCTAATAAATTTTCAGCTTTTAAAGCATCAATCCACATTGCCCAGTCTTCACCTCCCATAACAGCAACTGTGTTTTCAATATCTTCTTCGTTTGCAGGAGCAATTGAAACTTCTGAAACTTTTCCTGTATGAAAATCAACTGTTTTGTTTGTAAAAGTTTGTCCAATTGGTTTTAAAACTGAACGATGTGTAACTCCTGTATTAGGATTTGTACGCACAGGCGAAGCTAAACTATAAATTACAAGATCAACCTGCCCTAAATCAGCTTTAATCAAATCTAGAGTTTCTCTTTTTATTTCATTTGAGAAAGCATCTCCGTTAATACTTTTTGCGTATAATCCAGCTTTATGAGCTTCTTTTTCAAATGCTGCAGAATTGTACCATCCTGGAGAAGCCGTTTTTCCTTCAACTGGTGGTTTTTCAAAAAACACTCCAATAGTTGCTGCACCAGAACCAAAAGCACTAGTAATTCTTGAAGCCAATCCGAAACCAGTAGAAGCACCAATTACCAAAACCTTTTTAGGCCCAGCAATTTCTCCTTTTGATTTTACAAATTCAATTTGATTTTTAACATTTTGTTCAGCTCCCGTTGGGTGGGCAGTTAAACAAATAAATCCTCTCATTCTAGGTTCTATAATCATCTTGTAATTATTTTTTTGTATTATTTCAATTTCAATTTTAATTTTTCAAAAATAGACATTTTATCCTTAACCCTTTTCATATTAGCATTCATATTGTCAATAAAATTTGGGTTCAATGCATTTTTGGTAGCCTCTTTATAATAAGCATAGGCCTTTGTGTACTCACCTTCGTATTCTGCCATTCTACCTAATTCACTATTATAGGTAGAATTATCTGCATTTTCTAAATTAGCTAAAGTAAAATCAATATGTTCTTTTGCTTCAGCATATCGACCAATATCTATTAGCAAATAAGTATAATTCAGATAAGGTGCAGGATATTTTGAATCGAATTTCATTGCTAATTTATAATGATAAGCTCCTTTTTCATAGTCGCTTAATTTATTATAGTAAATCCATCCTAAATGATTATGGGCTTTTCCAAAATCAGGATACTGAGACAAAATATCTTCTAACAATTCTTTTGCATCTGCCGAATTTCCTTCAGAAATTAATGCATCCGCTTTTATAAATTGATTTTCGTAAAAACTCAAACTTTCCATTTCTATATTTTAATTCAATAGTTGTTTTGCATGATTTAATGCCGAATCAGAAACATTTGCTCCAGACAACATTTGAGCAATTTCTAAAATTCGGTCTTCTTGTGACAAAAGTTTCAATTCAGACAATGTATCATCTCCAACTGTTGATTTTGAAACTTTAAAATGCGAATCTCCTTTAGCAGCAATTTGTGGCAAATGTGTAATAGCAAAAATTTGCATTGTAGTGCTCATTTCTTTCATGATCTCCCCCATTCTTATTGCTATTTCTCCAGAAACTCCAGTATCAATTTCATCAAAAATTAAAGTTGGCAATTTGGAATATTTAGCCAAAATTGCTTTTACAGCCAACATAATACGTGACATTTCTCCTCCTGAAGCTACTTTTTTCAATAAGCCAAAATCAGTTCCTTTATTAGCCGAAAACAAGAATTGCAATTCTTCTTTTCCGTTTTGAAAGTATGTTTCTGATGGTAAAAGCTCCATTTTAAAACGCGTATTAGGCATTCCTAAAGTTTGTAAAATCGAAATTAACTGCTCTGATAATTGTGGAATTGCATTTATTCTATTCTCATGAATTTTGTCTGCATATTTATCTAGCTCTATTGTTTTTTGTTCAATAATTTTAGATAAAGAAGCAATTTCTTCATCCATATTATCAAGCTCCAATAAAGAATTTCCTAAATCTGCCTGAATTTGCAATAAATCATCAACAGAACTTACTGCATGTTTTTTTTGAAGATTATAAATCAATTGTAATTTCTGATTTACCAATTCTAACTGTGCAGGATCATTCAATAACTTTTCAGAACAATTTTCCAATTCCTTAGAAACATCATCAAATTCAATTGTTAAGCTCGTTATTCTTTCGAAAAGATTTTGATATTCTGGCGAAAAAAGAGCTACTTTCTGCAATGCATTTTTAATTTCATTCAAATTATGAAAAACACCAAACTGCTCTTCATTTGCAATTGCCAAAGACTTATCTAGAGATTCTTTAATTATTTCTACATTATTCAGTTTTTCATAATCAGACTCTAACTCTTCTTGCTCTCCCGATTTTAATTGAGCCGAAACCAATTCATTCAACAAAAATGTATTGTACTCCTGCTCTTTACCAGAATCACTTTGTTTTTTAAGCAAAGCATTTAATTTTGATTTATCTGTTTTATAAGACTTTAGCAACTTTTGATATTCTGCAATAACATCTCCATTATTTGCAATAGCATCAATAATTTTAAATTGCACATTTTCATCTGATAATTCCTGAGTTTGCTGTTGCGAATGAATATCGATTAAATACAAACTCAAATCTTGCAATTCTTGAAGATTGACCGGACTATCATTTATAAAGGCACGTGATTTTCCTGATGGAAGAATTTCTCGTCTAATAATTGTTTCTTCTTCATAATCCAAATCATTGGCTTCGAAGAACTCCTTCAAGTTATATTTTCCAACTTCAAATTGAGCTTCAATTACACATTTTTCTTCTTTGTTCTTTAAAGAACTAAGATCTGCTCTTTTTCCTAAAACAAGACCGATTGCGCCTAAGATAATTGACTTACCCGCTCCTGTCTCACCTGTAATTATAGAAAAACCTTTAGAGAAATCTATTGCAAGTTTTTCAATAAGAGCATAATTTTTAATTGACAGCGACGTAATCATAGAGCAGTTTTGTAAAATGAAATTTAGTGAAGATTTATAAAAAATGAAAACAGAATTAATACTTAATCTGAGACCATTTTGTCGAATTTAAAGGCGAAACTTTATTCAAAACATCCGTTAAATCGGTAATAGTAATGCTTGGACCTCCTGAAAAAATTGAAACAATTTCATCAGATTTGGCATCAAAAAAAACTCTCGTGATAAAAGCGTTTGGCTTAACTGAATTCAACTTTCCAATAAGCATCAACGAAGATTTAATTTTTTCTTTTGAAGCTTTTAAATCCAAAGTCATTCCATCTAAACCAGTATGATACGCATACATAGTCTGACGTAAATCACTATATGTTGGCGCAATCATATCGTTTATTAAGAAATAACGATTCTGAAGTCCATCGGCTTGGCTCCAACCTTTGAATCCGCCTTGCTGTGCAACATTAGCAATACTTTGTGCTGTTTGAAAATATGGATTTCCTGCTCCCATTTGAAAACTATCAGCATCCATACCTAAAATCATGTAGCAGTAAAAAGAAATTACAGAAACTAAATTTGAATCGTAGGTCGTCGGATTAAACAGCAACGGTTCGTATTCTGTATATCTGAAATTAAAATCTTTGTCATTATAATTTAAAATCGGAGAAGAATAAGTAGAATTAAAAATCAACCTAGAAGATTGAACTTGAATAGTTCCTGTAAATTGATCTGAGCTATTAGATGACAAAGTAATGTACATCGAACAGTTTATTCTTTCATTTTGTTTTAAAGCTGAGCCTGTCCAGTCTGTTTTATTTACAAACTCCGACAGCGAAGTTTGAAGCGTTTTAAAAACCTGATTATTTGGATTAGTAAGCCTTTCTGTATTAATAGTTACTGTACAATTAAGCTGTTGAGCTTGTACAAAACCAAAGCTTAAAAACACTAATAGCGTAACTATCTTATTCATAATCATCTAAAGATTTAATTTTAAAACACAAATCATTTCGATTTAGTGTCCTCGGCGTATATTCTAAATTTATTCTTTTGAAAAATGCTCTTTAACTTTATTCAAAATATCAGCCGCAACAGATTCTTTTGATTTTAATTCCATTGGTTCGATTTCAAAATTTTTATCAATAAAAGTCACTTTATTGGTTTCTTTTTTAAAACCGGCACCTTTGTCTTGTAAGGAATTTAAAACAATCAAATCTAAGTTTTTTTTCTGAATTTTCAACTTAGCATTTTCAATTTCATTTTCAGTTTCCAATGCAAATCCGATTAAAAACTGGTTTTTCTTGATCGCACCTAAAGATGACAATATGTCTTTGGTCTTTTCTAGCTCAATCGAAAATTCAGCATCATTTTTCTTAATCTTCTGATCTGCAACAAATTTGGGTTTATAATCTGCCACAGCCGCCGCCGCAATTGCTGCATCAACATCATTAAAATACAAATGACAAGCATTGTACATTTCTTGCGCCGAAACTACATCTATCACTTTTACTAAAGCATTTTTTGCTTTATAATGTGTCGGTCCTGCAATTAGAAAAACTTCTGCACCTAGGCTTGCCGCTTCATTTGCTATATCAAACCCCATTTTACCAGAAGAATGATTTCCTATAAAACGTACAGGATCTATTGCTTCGTATGTTGGACCTGCAGTAACTAGTATTTTTTTTCCTTTTAAAGGCAATTTACTTTCTAAATCAGCTTCTAAAAAAGCAACTATATTTTCTGGTTCAGCCATTCTTCCTTCACCTGAAAGACCGCTTGCCAATTCTCCGCTTTCAGCAGGAATCATTACGTTTCCAAATTGTTTCAGAGCAGCAAAACTAGATAAAGTAGAAGGATGTTTATACATATCCAAATCCATTGCCGGTGCAAAATAGACTGGACATTTAGCTGATAAATAAGCCGCAATTAAAAGATTATCGCAGTTTCCTGTAGCCATTTTAGACAATGTATTGGCAGTTGCAGGAGCAATCAGCATTAAATCAGCCCAAAGACCTAATTCAACATGATTGTTCCAAACTTCACCTTCATCGTCTTGATTAAAGAAACTTGAATGTACTGGATTTTTAGATAAGGTAGATAACGTAAGTGGGGTTACAAAATCCTTAGAAGCAGGTGTCATGATCACTTGGACATGTGCACCTGCTTTTATAAAAAGTCGTACTAATGAGGCTGTTTTATAGGCTGCAATTCCACCGGAAACACCCAGTAAAATTTTCTTCCCTTTTAAAACTGACATTGTACTATATTATTTGTTTGAACCTCTGTGGTAAGTTTTTCCGTCTAACCATTCTTGAACAGCTAAAGCGTGTGGTTTTGGTAATTTTTCGTAAAATTTAGAAACTTCGATTTGCTCTTTATTTTCAAAAACTTCCTCTAGACTATCATTGTAAGTAGCAAACTCTTCTAATTTTTCAGTCAATTCTTTTTTAATCTCAGAATTAATTTGATTTGCTCTTTTAGCCATAATGGTAATTGCCTCATACACATTTCCTGTTGGCTCTTCAATAACTGTTTTATTGTAAGTTATTGTATTAACAGGAGCATTCGTCTTTTTTAAATCCATGACTTTATTTTATTTAGTAAATTTTTGTAAATCTGTTTCAACTCTAGCATACATTTCGTCTGCTTTAACTTTGTATTTTGTATCGCTTTTAAACTTAATCAAGTTATTATAAGCTACTTTAGCAACATTTAAACGTTCTTCCATTTTTGAAGGAACACTATTAATTGCCAATTGATATGCCGAATCATATTTATAAAACAAGGCATCTTCTTTAAATGGTGTTCCAGGAAAATCAGCGATAAAATTATCAAAAGCAATTAGAGCTGATTTATAATCTGAAATTGTATTATAACCTTTAGCATTTTCGTATGCTTTTTTCTCCAATTTTCCATTCAGTTTTTGCACAGTTTCGTTTGCCTGAGCGATATATTCTGAATTTGGATAATTATCAATAAAAGCTTGCAATTTATCTAACGCTTTTACCGTATCCGCTTGATCTAAACTGTAAACAGGCGCTAATTTTGAATAGCTATAAGCTCCTAAGAAAGCTGCTTCCTGCACTTTTTCACTTCGTGGATATCCAGAAACAAAAGCTTCAAACTGATAACCTGCTAAATAATACTGTTTCGTTTTATAGTAAGATTGTGAAAACATATAAAATAGCTTTTCTGCCTGAGGTTTACCTCTGTAAGATGTGGCTAATTGCTCAAAAAGACGAATCGCTTTGTTATATTTACCAGCATCATACATTTTTGTTGCCATTTCAAATTTTGCTGCAACATCTTCATTTTTCAACGCTTTTTGATATTCTCCACAAGAACAAAAAAGAGTTACAACAAGCAATAGCGATACTATTTTTTTCATTTTCTTACAATATATTATGATTTCAGACAATTATGCCAAAGCAAAACTACACCGAAGAATCGGTGGCAAATTTAGTTAATAATTTAGCGACTGCAAAATAATTTTTTAGTATCTTAAAATGCTAACACTTTAACAATTATTTAATGCTATTTTTTACAAAAACATTTAGCCTTTCTGCTAAAGATTCATCAACAGAAACTAATGGAAGACGAACGGTATTATCAGCAATACCAAGCGCTTGGAAGATTTGTTTGATTCCAGCAGGATTTCCTTGCTCAAAAATCATATCGATACTGTCAGATAAAAAGTAATGCGTTTTGAATGCATCGGCAACTTTTTTATTCAATCCTAAACGAATCATTTCTGAAAATTCTTTTGGAAAACCTTGCCCGATTACAGAAATAACGCCAGCTCCACCCGCCAAAACGATTGGAAGCGCCAGCATATCATCTCCAGAAATTACAAGAAAATCTTTTGGCGCATTTTTAATAATCTGCATCGCCTGAGCCATATCTCCTGCGGCTTCTTTTATTGCTACAACATTTTCAAAATCATTAGCCAAACGCACCACTGTAGATGGAAGCATATTACTAGATGTTCTTCCTGGCACATTATATAAGATTACTGGAATCGGAGAAGCTTCAGCAATAGCTTTAAAATGCTGATAAATTCCTTCTTGCGTTGGTTTATTATAATATGGTGAAACAGATAAAATTGCTTCAAAAGCAGAAAAATCTCTTGTTTTTAATTCTTCAACAATCTGCATAGTATTATTTCCTCCAACTCCTAAAACTAGAGGCAATCTTCCTTTATTCACATCGATTACAGTCTTTATAACCAATTCTTTCTCCTCTGCCGTTAAGGTTGCGTTTTCCGCAGTTGTTCCCATAACAACAAGATACTCCACTCCTCCATCTATAGAAAAGTTTACAATTCGATGTAAAGCTTCAATGTCAACTGAAAAATCTTTTTTAAATGGAGTTACCAAAGCAACACCAGTTCCTATTAATGATTGCATATTTTAATTATAATTTATTTTATATTTTTTAAATACCTAAACAATTCTGAAACGAATAGTTTATAGTTCTGTAATTCTGTATTAATCATCAAACGGTTTAATCTGCTATCTACACTAGAAAAGCCGACTTTAAATTTAGCTCTTGATTTTTTTGTTATCATCATTAAAAAGACATTTTCAACATCATAATAACTCAATAAAAGATCAAATTCTAATTTTGTAAATTCATTTAAAAAATCTTCTTCTATTTCTCCTCTCCAATTGATGTGTTTTTTACCAAAAGTAGGTCGTAAATAAATCGCTTTTTCCTTGAATTTAGCTTCGTAAGCAATAACTTTTATGTTTTCTAAAGCAATTCCGTGAAGGGTTAATTCTTTTATTAAAGATTCTGAATCTTCAAAATTACTTTCATCTATCAATAAACCAATTGTTTGAACATTTCCAGCAAAAACTTTGTTATTATCGTTACTCAAGTTATTTTTTAATGATTTTTTTACAAAAAACTCCTTTATATAATTCAAAAACATAGTACTTTTACCAGATTACAAAATTAATTATTTAAGTTGCATTTAAAATGGTAAAACTAAAAAAGTATAACGGATTTTTAAAACTTTTTGTTATATTCTTAACACTTTTTTCAATCTCTTCTTGTGGAACGAAAAATTACAATTTAACTAAAATTGAAGGCAAACAGCTCCCTGTTACAGAAAAAGCCTCAGAAACACCTGAAATTGAAAACTTTATAAAACCTTATCGAGATCATATTAACCAAGATTTGGATAATGTTTTAGCTTATTGTCCTGAAACATTAGACAAAAGCACAGGAAAATGGCAAACTAGCATTGGCAGTTTATTAGCTGATGTTTGTATTGAAAGAGGAAATATTGTTTTTAAAGAACGTGAAAAAAAAGAAATTGATTTGTGCCTTTTAAATCATGGCGGTATTCGTGCTATTCTTCCTAAAGGCAATGTAACAACAAGAACTGCTTTTGAAATTATGCCTTTTGAAAATAATCTTGTTGTGTTAGCTCTAAAAGGTGAGCAAATTCAAGATATCGCTGCTTATATAATAAAGGAGAAAAAACCTCAACCTTTGTCAGGAATGACTTTTAATATTACAAAACAGAACACAGCAAAAAATATTCAGATACAAGGAAAACCGCTTGATCTAAATAAAACTTATTATGTTGCCACTAATGATTATTTAGCGAATGGTGGCGATAGCATGACTTTCTTCGCAAAAAGCACTGAGAAATTCGATCTAAACTACAAGCTTAGAAATGTATTGATTGATTATTTTAAAGAAGTAGACACTGTTGTTGCTCCGAAAAATATCAGAATTACTGAAGAATAAAAATTACACAAAACAAGAAGCATTTAGCTAAAAAAATATAAAATGAAAAGAAGAGAGTTTATCGAAAAAACAGCAGCAAGTACTGCCCTACTAAGTTTAGGATTGTCTTTGAGCAGTTTTGAAACTAACGATATAAAACATTTAACTGTTTTACATACTAATGATGTGCATAGCCATATCGATCCTTTTCCTGCTGATGATCCACGTAATCCTAATAAAGGCGGTGTGTCTCGTCGTGCGGCATTAATTGAATCTATTCGAAAAGAAAATCCAAATTTACTTTTGCTAGACGCAGGTGATATTTTTCAAGGAACTCCTTATTTTAATTATTATGGAGGTGAATTGGAGTTCAAATTAATGAGCATGATGAAATATGATGCTTCAACAATTGGGAATCATGATTTTGATAATGGTCTAGACGGATTATACGCACAACTTCCTCACGCTACTTTTGATTTTATCAATTCTAACTATGATTTCAAAAATACAGTTATGGACGGGCAAGTAAAGCCATATAAAATCTTTAACAAAAATGGAATTAAAGTTGGTGTTTTTGGTGTTGGAATTGAATTAGCTGGTTTAGTAGACAAAAAAATGTATTTGGAGACTGTTTACAACGATCCTGTTGAAGTGGCTCAAGATATGACGAAGCTCTTAAAACAGGAGCAAAAATGTGATTTGGTGATTTGCCTTTCTCACATTGGATACAATTATAAAGATGATGCTTCAAAAATTTCAGATTTGAAATTTGCCGCACAAACCCAAGATATCGATTTAATTATTGGCGGGCACACGCATACTTTTCTAGACAAACCAACTATTGTAAAAAACAAAGCTGGAAAAGATGTCTTAGTTAATCAAGTAGGTTGTTACGGAATTAATTTAGGCAGAATTGACTTTTATTTCGATAAAAACAAAGTTCATACCAACCAAAGCGCCTCTATTGTTGTATAGGTCTGTTTTGAATTCTAGCCTTTTCTAAAAAATATTCTACCATAAAATAATAAGCTAGAACTTGAGTTACATCGCGTATTAAAACTAAAACAACAGAATACGAGAAATATTCATTGAAAATATAAAATATATCTGAGAAGATATAACTTACAGCCATTAGGGACATTAATAAAGTAATATGTGTCCCTTTTGTGATGTAACTTACAAAACAGAAATAACTCATTATACTTAGTATAATTCCATAAAAAATATAGATAAAATTAAATCTGTCCAAACTGTCCAATTTTATACTTAAAACAGAAATAAGTAAATAGACAATAAAAACTACCACAATCGAAATTGGCAGCACATCTCTTCTTGTTAACTGTATTCTTTCGTGTTCCCTAATAAATATCAATACAATTAAGGTGTAAACAATAAGGAAACTAATAACACCTCCCAATTCAATATCCATTAAATCAAAAACTTGCCCAACAAAACAAAAGAAGAAAATAGCTCCTTCTGTTTTTCTAATCTCGAATTCGCTGCTTATTAAAAAATAAATAAAAATAGCCGGAAGAATAATGGCTTTGGCATACGTCGCAAAAACATCTTGCTGTGTCCAATCGAAAATAATGGTACACAGCAAAGCCAAAAAAAACAGAATTAATGACGGCTTATTCGGTTTCATTTAATTTGGTTATAAAATCTTCTTCCGACAATATTGGAATATTAAGCTTAGTAGCCTTTTCTAACTTAGCTGGTCCCATATTATCTCCTGCAACAACAAAATCTGTTTTTGCAGAAATAGAGCTTCCCACTTTACCTCCATTGTCTTCAATGGTTTTCTTCAATTCATCTCTTGAAAATTGACTAAAGACTCCTGAAACTACAAATGTTTTTCCAACGAATTTTTCTGTAGCGTTTGGATTTATCTTTTCTTCAATTTCAAATTGTATTCCGTAGCTTTTTAAACGTTCAATAATCTTCTGATTTTCTTCGTTTTCAAAGAATTCAATGACACTTTTTGCAATTCTTTCACCAATTTCATCAACCAAAATTAAATCCATTAAAGAAGCTTTGCTTAAAGCATCAATATTTTTATAATGTTTAGCTAATTTTTTAGCTACAGTTTCGCCAACAAAACGAATTCCAAGCGCAAACAAAACACTTTCAAACGGAATCTCTTTTGATTTCTGAACTCCATTTACCAAGTTTTCTGCAGATTTCTGAGCCATTCTTTCTAAATGCAGAATGTCTTCTACTTTCAATTCATAAAGATCGGCATAATTATGAACCAAATTATTTTTGAAAAGTAAAGCGACAGTTTCTCCTCCAAGTCCTTCAATATCCATTGCTTTTCTTGAGATATAATGTTGCACTCTTCCTATAATTTGCGGAGGACATCCATAGAAATTTGGGCAATAATGATTTGCTTCGCCTTCATTTCTAACTAATTCTGTCTGGCATTCTGGGCAATGCGTAATGTATTGTGTCGGTTCTGAATTTTCTGGACGTTTATCTAAATCTACTGCGATAATTTTTGGAATAATTTCTCCACCTTTTTCAACAAAAACGGTATCATTTATTCTGATATCTAGTTTTTCAATTTGATCTGCATTATGAAGTGAAGCTCTTTTTACAATAGTTCCAGCAAGCTGTACAGGTTCTAAATTTGCAACTGGAGTTATAGCGCCCGTTCTTCCAACTTGATAAGAAATTGATTTTAATTTTGTTGAAACTTGTTCAGATTTAAATTTATAAGCAATTGCCCAACGAGGCGATTTTGCCGTATAACCTAATTCTTCTTGATGCTGAATACTGTTTACTTTGATAACAACTCCATCTGTTTCGTAAGGCAGATTATGACGGTGAACGTCCCAGTAATCGATAAAGTCAAAAACTTCGTGCATGTTATTGACTAATTTTGCTTCTTTAGGTACTTTGAATCCCCAGTTTCTAGCCGATTCTAAACCTTCAAATTGTGAAGAAAAAGGCAGATTATTTCCTGTAACAAAATACAATAAACATTCTAAAGGTCTTTTGGCAACCTCAGCACTATCTTGTAGTTTTAAACTTCCTGAAGCTGTATTTCTAGGATTTGAATATGGAGTTTCACCAATTTCAATTAATTCCTGATTCATTTTTTCGAATCCGGCAAATGGAAGAATGATTTCGCCACGGATATCAAATTTATCTGGATAATTTCCTTTTAAATGTAAAGGAATAGATTTTATCGTTTTAATATTGTTTGTTACCTCATCTCCTTGAAAACCGTCTCCACGAGTCAACGCTTGAACTAATTTTCCGTTTTCGTAACTAATGCTAATAGAAGCACCATCATATTTTAATTCGCAAGTATATTGCAAACTAACATTTCCTAATACTTTTTGAATACGATTTTCCCAATCTAAAAGGTCTTCTTTAGAATATGAATTGTCTAAAGAATACATTCTATATTGATGCGCGATTGTTCTAAAATTTTTAGTAATTGCCCCACCAACTCTTTGCGTTGGCGAATTCTCATCAAAAAATTCTGGATGTTTGTTTTCTAAATCTTGAAGTTCTTTCAGTTTTATATCAAAATCATAGTCTGAAATTGTAGCATTATCTAACACATAATAATTGTAATTATGTTGATTAAGTTCATTTCTAAGGTTTTGAATGGTCTCTTGAATGCTCATAAAAAATTCTAAAATATTGCAGATTATAAATGTGAAAAACTTTATATCAAAATTAGAATTTATTTTTGTTCAAAAGCATAAAAAATGAAAGTTTTAAAAAATCAAAAATCAGACTGCAAATTCATGCAGTCTGATTTTCTCCTTGTCCATTATTCTTAAAAAAGAATTAATAAAACCAACTTCCAAATGGTTTCGACGTTCTATATTTTTCATTGATAATCAAAGATTTACAACGCAAATATAGGACTATTTTTGAATAATGATAAAATCGGAACGTCTATTTAAAAGGTGTTCCTCTTCTGTACATTTTACACCATTTTTACATTTATTAATCAAGCGAGTTTCGCCGTAACCAATTGCGCTTTCAATTCGAGAAGGATCTATACCTTGCGAAAGAATATAATCTCTTGTTGATTTTGCTCTATTGTCTGAAAGTTTCAGGTTGTAAGCATCTTTTCCGCGTGAATCTGTATGCGATTCAATTTTAATAACGATTTTTGGAAATTTCTGCATAATGAAAACTACTTTAGACAACTCTTCTATCGCTTTTGGTGTAATATCGAATTTATCGTAGTCAAAGTAAATTGGGTTTACATCGACTTTTTCGACTCCTTTTTTCTTCACAACTAGATCGTCATAGTTACTCAATTCAAAGTTTACATCTTTGATTTCGCCACCATTATTGCCCGTCGTTTCTACCATTCTGTCATCGCTACTGTAATTTGGTTTAGCAGCAATCATTTTAACCACTTTATTGCAAGGAACTTCTATAGCATATTTTCCTTCGAAATTAGTTGTAGTTTCTCCTAAAATCTCACTAAAAGAATTGTATGCCACAATGGTTACATCTGCCAATGGTTTCTTGCTTTTATGGTCTATTGCCATTCCTGAAATACTTTGGTTACAGATTGGTTTTCCTTTTACGAAAGAATAAATATCATCATCGCCTTTTCCTCCAGCTCTATTAGAAGATAAATAACCATTGGTACCCGCTTTGTCAATTATAAAAGAGAAATCATCTTTATTGCTGTTAACCGGTGCACCTAAATTTCTTGGAGTTGTAAAATTTCCATCAGATAAAAATTTACTTTCATAAACATCAAGATCTCCGTAACCATAATGTCCATCAGAAGAAAAGTACAAAACTCCGTTTTGGAAAAATGGAAAGACTTCATTACCAATTGTATTAATTGTCGGGCCTAAATTAGCTGGCGTACTCATTGTTCCGTCTCCAGCAATTTTTACCACATATAAATCAGTTTCTCCATAACCGCCTGGCATATCTGATGCAAAAAACAACCATTGTCCATCTTCACTTAATGCAGGATGTCCAACCGAATATTCATCGCTATCAAAAAATACTTTTTGCGGATTTTCTAGTTTATTGTCTACAATTGACCCTTTGATAATCTGAAAATTATTGATTCTTGCTTCATCAATAACCAGTTTATTTTTCTTCACAATATTGGTCGAATAATAAATGGTTTTTCCCTGACTATCAAAACTTGCCGTAGCTTCATGATATTTCGTCATTACGTTTGGCAAGAAAACCGTTTCGTTAAACAAACTTCCATCAGCGGGGTTTCTTTCTGCAACATATAAATTTAGAAAAGGCTGATTATTCCAAGTATATAGTTTTTCGCTAAACTTAGTTGTATCACGAGCCGATGTAAATACGACATTATCTTTAAAGAAAGTAGCTCCAAAATCTGATTTACTTGTATTAATATCTAAATTTTTAATGGTATAAAGCGGTTTTGTTTTCGATACGCTGTCCATATATTTTTTTTGATCAACATATCGTTTAATTTCTGCTTTATCTCCTTTTTTATCCAGATACTCTTTCGTGATTTTATCTGCTTCGTCATAATCCATAACAGCTTTCATTGATTGGATATAACGCAAATAGTAAATATCAGTCAGATTATTTCCTTGAGCTTCATACAGTTTTCTATACCATTTAAGAGCATTTCTAGAGTCAGAAATAAAATAATACGAATCTGCAGCATTTTTCAAAGTCTGAGTTGAAGGATCTTTGATGTTTTGCAAAATTTCCTCATAAGCTTTAGAAGCATCTAAGTAGGCATAATCTCTAAACAAAGCATCAGCTTTCTTCAAATTTGTTTTTTGAGCGAAACTAAACGTGACGCTCAAAATTAAACATAGGATATATAGTTTTCTCATAAGTTTTATTTTTAGAAGAATCGAGGAGATTTAATTTTGCTTTGTTTTTGAACAAATTGATAACGTAAGATGATTTCGTGTGAACCATCATTGTATTTATTCAATTCGCTTACAGTGTAATCAAATGAATATCCAAGGAAAAAACTTGGCGCTATTTGAAAACCAGCCAGTATACTAACAGAATCATCTGTTCGATACGCTCCTCCTATAACAAACTTTTCTTGAATCATAAAATTTGCTGATATGTCTGCCGTAATTGGTGCTCCACTTACTGCTTTTACTAAAAATGCTGGTTTGAATTTCAAATTCGGATTCAAATCGAAAACGTAACCTCCCATTAAGTAAAAATGCATACGATCATAATCTATAGATTCCTGAACATCATCATAGTAATTATTTTTAAGAAAACTAGGAACAGAAAGCCCTACATACCATTTATTTGTATAATAGTAAATTCCGGCTCCAACTGCTAATTTTATTTGGTTGTTGATATTCTGATTTAACAAGACATCATCATTATCATAATATCTTCCTTTAGACCAATCTATGTTTAACATTCTTGCTCCCGCTTTTAAACCAAAAGCAAGCCTTTTTTCGTATCCTAAAGGAACAGAATAAGCAAAATTTCCATCGAAATATAGTTCATCTGAAGGCCCAATTTTATCATTTACAATACTCAATCCTAATCCCAAGTTCTCATTTCTAAGTGGAGAATGAATAGAGAAAGATTGCGTTTGTGGTGCTCCGGAAATTCCAACCCATTGCGAACGATACAAAAGTGCTGCTTCTGTTGCGCCAGTAGACCCAGCATAAGCTGGATTTACTGACATTGTATTATACATATACTGAGTATATTGAGGCTCTTGCTGCGCTGTTGCGCAAACCGTGATAAAAGAACATATTAAAATAAAATACGTTTCTAATGATTTTATATATAGTTTCATAACGATACTTATTTAGTTTAATTAATTTGATTAATAGAAGTCGCTTATCTCATAATAGACAACCAGCCTTTTTTAACCGTTCCATCTCCAATGGTTATCACATAAAAATAAGTACCTGTTGGCAACATATCTCCTCTATTAACTACTCCAGACACATTTGCTGTTCCGTCCCAATCATTTTCATAATGCACTTTACTGTACACTAATGCTCCGTATCTGTTAAACACCTTCAATTCGTTGTTCGGATGTGTTTCGATACAATCAATTCTGAACAGATCATTTTTACCATCGTTGTTTGGTGTAAACTCATTGTAAACAGTTAAACAAATTGGTTCTAATGTTACTGAAGCGGAATTGTTTGTTGCATCAACATCTAAAGGAGTTGAAGTCTCAACAGTTGCTGTACTTGTATAAGTACCGCCTGGTAATACCTCAGCAATTATTGTTAGTGTTACACTTTCGCCAGCATTTAATCTTGGTATTGTCCAAAGTTGTGTTGTTGGATCGTAAGTTCCTGTAGATGTAGAAGAACTCACCAATTCTAAACCACTAGGAATCAAATTACTTACAACTGTATTGATAAAATCACCTTCACCAACATTGTTTACAGTTACAGTAAATGTTACTTGCTCACCAAAATTTGGAGTCGGATTATTAACTGTATTTGTTATCGTTAAATCTGAACAACTAGATACACTAACATTTAGAGTTTTGATTGTTCTTTCATCACAAGTATTTACATAAGCCACTGTTACTGTTCCAGGTCCAATGTCTGACCAAGATACTGTTACAGAACCATCTGATGTTGTACCACCCGAAACAATTGTTCCGCCAGTAATAGTCCATAGATAATTAGATTTTCCATTTGCAATTGAATAAGTTACTCCTTTGAAAACACATGGAGTACTATCTGTAGTTGCAATTTGATAAGCAGCGTCATTTTCGAATGAAACTGTAATGGCTAATCTTGGTGCGTTATCACAACCATTTGTTGTATTACTTAATGCAGCAGCATAATATGTTGTTGCTGTAAGTGGCGTGTTAGCTGGTAATGGTGTTCCGCCAGTTGCAGTAGCGTAGTAAACTACATTTGCTTCATTTACCACAATATTAGCTACCGTTGGCGCCAAATTTAAACAGAATGTCTGATTTGTACTTGGTGCTGTTACGACAACTGGTGCATTAACATTTACCGTTACTGCTAATCGAACTGGGTTTTCACAACCAACTGCGCTAGAAATTGCACCATAATAGATACCTGTCGTAAGAGCTGTTGTTGCTGGAAGTGCAGTTCCGCCTGTTGCTGTTCTGTACCAAACTACATTTGCCTCATTTACTTGAATGTTTGCAACTGTTGGAGAATTTAATGTACAGAAATTTTGAGTTGCATTAGCAGTTGTTGGAGTTCCGCTTGGATCAACAACTGTAACCGTAACTTGTAAACGAGTTGTACTTTCACAACCTGTTGCAGCATCTACAATATTTCCAAAATAAATTCCAGAAGTTAAAGCTGTTCCTGCTACAATTGGCGTTCCTCCTGTCGCAGAAGTGTACCAAGTTACATTACTTTCGTTAACCTGAATATTAGCAATTGTCGGTGCATTAGCTGAACAGAAAGTCTGGCTCGCATTATTAGTTGTTGGATTAATTGTATTTCCAACTGTTACCGCAACTTGTAATCTTACACTACTTTCGCAACCAGTCGTTGGATCTTTTATAGCTCCATAGTAAGTTGCAGTTGTTAAAGCTGTTGTAGAAGCCAAAGCAGTACCGCCAGTTTGAGTTGTAAACCAAATTACATTACTCTCATTTACTTGGATATTAGCAACTGTAGGGTTTGTTCCTGAACAAAAAGTTTGTGCAGTTGCAGGTGTTGTAGGTGTTGTTGGATCTGTTACCAATACATCTACAGTCAATCTAGTACTACTCTCACATCCTGTTGTTGGATCTGAAATTGCTGCAAAATATTGTCCTGTTGTTAAAGCTGTTGTTGATGGAATCATAGTTCCGCCTGTTGCAGCAGTATACCAAACAATATTAGCCTGATTCGTCTGAATACTTGCAAATGTCGGCGCGTTCACCACACAGAAGTTTTGTGTTCCTGCTGTTACTAGAGTTGGCGTTCCTGGATCATTTACAATAACATCAACTGTTAATCTAGCAGCACTTTCACAACCTGTAGTTGGATCAGAAATTGCCGCAAAGTATTGTCCAGTAGTTAAAGCTGTTGTTGATGGAATTAGAGTTCCGCCTGTTAAAGCTGTATACCAAACAATATTAGTTTGAGTCGTTTGGATACTTGCAAATGTTGGTGCATTTTCCTTACAGAAATTTTGTGTTCCAGCTGTTACCAATGTCGGCGTTCCCGGATCATTAACAATTACATCAACTGTTAGTCTAGTTGCGCTAGCACATCCAGTTGCAGGATCTAAAATTGCTGCAAAATATTGTCCTGTTGTCAAGGCTGTTGTTGATGGAATTAAAGTTCCACCCGTTAAAGCTGTATACCAAACAATATTTGTTTCATTAGTCTGAATGCTCGCAAATGTTGGTGCATCTTCTCTACAGAAGCTTTGTGTTCCTGCCGTTACCAATGTTGGCGTAGCTGGATTATTTACAATGACATCAACTGTTAATCTTGTAGCACTTTCACAGCCAGTTGTTGGATCTGAAATTGCTGCGAAGTATTGTCCAGTGGTTAAAGCTGTAGTAGATGGAATTAGAGTTCCACCTGTTGCAGCTGTATACCATACAATATTAGGCTGATTAGTCTGAATACTTGCAAATGTTGGTGCATTTTCAAGACAGAAATTTTGTGTTCCTGCTGTTACTAATGTTGGTGTTCCTGGATCAGTAACTGTTACGGTAACAGCTAATCTCACACTGCTTTCACATCCAAACACAATATCTGTCGCTCCAGCATAATAAATTCCATTTACTAAAGGAGTTGTAGAAGCCAATTGCGCTCCACCTGTAGGCGTAGCATACCAAACAACATTTGTTTCATTTACTTGAATGTTCGCAATTGTTGGCATCGTAGACAAACAAAAATCTTGAGTCGCATCTGTAGTTGTTGGCGTATTTGGATCATTAATTAGTATTACGGCATCTTGTAATGTTCCTGCAAGATTTTCACAAGTATTAGTACTTGAAACTGCTACATAATAAGTTATAGGGCTCATTGACTCAGTCAATCCTGTTGCCGTTAATTGACCAGCAGCATTTATTGCATAAGTAACACCGTTGATAACCGCTCCATTAGTGATAGGCTGTGTTTTATTTGCATCTAAATACCACGTAAATACAGGGCTTGCTAATGTTGGTGCGGTTGGAGTTAATGTTGCAGGTGAATCATGACAAACTGTAACATCATCAACTAAAATATCATTTGCTGTAGAAGGAGGTAAAATTGTAAATGTAATCTGTTTTCTATCTGCAGCTGCAGTTAAACAAAATTCATCTGAACTTACTCCAACATAATAAGTATAAGTTCCAGGTGCCAATCCGTTTACTACTAATTGTGATGTTGTTTCTCCTGCAATAAGCTGACTTGTAGTTCCATCAAAACTATACCAAGAATAAACTGGATTAGTTAATAATGGTGTTCCACTTAAACTTGTTGCTAAAGTTACTGATCCAGAAGCTGTACAAACAGATGTTGATGTTCCTCCATTTAAAGTAATATCTGTTAAAGCATTCACTGGAGCTGAAGCTTTTACTTCAACTGTAACTTCGCCTCTTGCAAAGGTTTCACAGCCATAACGTACTGGCTGTACGTAATATTTATAAATTCCTGCCGGCAAATTAGCTGGTAATGTATATGAAATACCTGTAGATAATGAATTTCCACCAGTAATCGCATCATACCAAATATAGGTAGAACAAGCTTCTTCTGGTATTTGAAGTGTAATTGTACTTCCTGGGCAGACCGTTATTTTATTTTGTGGATCTGCACCAATAACTGTTGTATTTGCTGTTCTTTCTACAGTATGAACTCTTAAGAAATCTAATACTCCTGCAACACCTCCTAAACGAATTCTAACTCTATCGTAGATTTCTGTTGGTGAAGAAACTAGTACCATAGCTAAAGAGTTTCCTGGTAATAATCTTATACTTAATAATGTACTTGTATTCTGAATTGGAGCTCCAACAGCAACATTACCTAAGTAACGCTGAATTGTAAATCCAGTAAGTAAGTTAACATCTAAAAGTGCTCCTGGTTTAGAAATTACAATTCTTAAAGTATCACTTACTACAGAAGGAGTTTTAAATTGCACTGTTAAATCAGCTGCTGCTAAAGCCCCAACTCCACTATACATAGTCGCAAAAGTTGTTACATCATTATCCGCAATATTCCATGCATCACTTACCCCAACGGCAGCTGTTACTGCTCCCACAGGAAGACCTAAATCTGTTGCTCCGTAGAAAATATCCTGAATATCTCCAGGAGTACATGCTACTGCAGTAACTTGTCTATTATAATGAGCATCAAATACTTTTGTATTTTGAGCAACACTTAATATTGACGCAGATTGAATTCTAATTCCATCATAATCTTGTGGTCCTGAAGCATCTGAAGGAACAAAAGTAAATTCATAAGTATTATCTCCTGAAATTAAATTTAATAATGAACCTGAAACAGATTGCATTGCTCCAATATCAACTCCATTTTTAGTTCCAATAACTGATAAATTCTGACCAACAGCTAATAAACTGTATTCTGAACCTAATTTAATTGTTACTGGTGTACCTTTAGCGATGTTAGTTGGCCAAGTTAAATTTTGCCAAGTTGTACCAACACCTAAAAGTCCTACTCCTGTAGTAATTGTTGAGAATGTTTGTGGATTTCCATCTACGGCATTTGCTCCGTTAGTAACAGTTCCCGTGATTATTTGCCCAGATGTTTGCCCTGTTGCATAAACTCTTTCTGCCAAAGATTGACAATTACTTAAGTCAATAACATTGATTACTTTTGTTGCAGTTCTACTGCAAATTCCGTCACTAGCAACAGCAGTATAAGTATAAACACCAGGTGTATTTAATATTCCTGTTGAAAAAGGTGGTCCTGTCAAAGCATTCCCTTGTGGGTCAAACCAAGTTACAGTACCAGTCGAAGTTGCTGTTAAGGTTACATTTGTTCCGACATTTACAGATTCTTGAGGATTTGTTACTACTAAACTTGGTAAAGCATTAATAACAACTGTTACAGATTGTCTAGCAGCTGGACAAGTATCACCTGTACGTTGAGCTTCTATTGAATAAATACCTCCTGTTGTAATATTAGCTGCCGCATCAGCAGTAATTACATTATTTGAAGGATCATAAAATGTGTAAGTCGTATTTCCTGAATTATCAAAATTCGTAATTGCATTTCCTAAATTAAAACTACCACAGCCAGGTGCTGGATTAGCATTGACAGTTAAAACGGTAGTTGAAGGAAAATTAACTGTAACTTGTTTTAAATCACCAATTACATTTTCACAAGTTCCTCCATTTGAAGCCGCAATAAAATAACTATAAGGAGTACCTGCTGCACTTAATCCTGAGATTGTCAACGCGCCAGTTGTAGCATCTTTACTAAAAGTAACTCCAGGTTGTGTTGCAACAGTAATTCCAGTTATAATTTCCTGAGTTTTATTTTGATCCGTGTAATATTTAAATTGTGCTCCAGCAATAGCTGTTGATGGATTTAAAACCACTCCACCTGCACAAGTAGCTTCAGCTGGACTTGGAATTACAATATCAGCCGCAGTTGGAATTGGCAATACATTAACTGTTACCGCCTGACGAATACTGTTTTCACAAGTTCCTCCTCTTGTTCCTTGTAAATAATAAGTTGTTGAAGCTGTTAAAGGAGCAGTTGGATTTACAGCTACTATGTTTCCTCCTACAGCAGCATCATACCAAGTGTAAGTTTCTGTTCCCGTAGTTGTTGCTGTCAATGAAGCAGTTCCGCCAACACAAATTGGTGCTGTAGCTCCTGTTATTGTTGCATCTGGATATCTATAAGCTGCTTGGTAGATATATAAATTAGTTAATAGAGAAGCAAGTGCTCCAAATCTAACTTCAACGCGATCAAATGGTGCAGTAGCTTTAAAGCTAGCTTTAAACTTATTTCCAGATAATAACTGAATTCCAACTAAACTATTATTGCTAATAGAAGTTCTATCATTATTATAAGTTGCTCCATTATAAGTTGCAAGACTTACCGAACCTAGCAATGTTACATCTGCTAAACCACCTGGCAATTCTAAATCAACATCTATAATATCTCCAGTTTGTCCAGGATTTGAAAAAATAAGCGTTTGTTGAATATAACTTCCTAAAACTCCAGCTGTTATATTTAAATGTGAATATGTATTGATATCTCCATCAACTGAAGCA
Source organism: Flavobacterium notoginsengisoli (assembly GCF_014207905.1). GTDB lineage: Bacteria > Bacteroidota > Bacteroidia > Flavobacteriales > Flavobacteriaceae > Flavobacterium > Flavobacterium notoginsengisoli_A. Next base: position 465,634 of record NZ_JACHLB010000004.1, read on the forward strand.
TTATCATTTGTTACACTACACAATACACAGGCAACACCTGAACTAAGTACAGTTGCCTGAGTTCCTGCCTGTAAACAAGTACTTGCATTTGCTATTACTGTTACTGTAATTGCACCTCTTGCTGAATTAGCACAACCAGTAGCTACATTAACTGCTTCAACATAATATGTTTTATTTGCCGTTAAAGCTGGACTAGGTGTATATGATGTTGCGTTAGTAGCAATTGCAGTTCCTCCTGTTGCTACATCGAACCAATCGTATCTAACTCCTCCAACTGGATTCTGAACAGATAATGTAACTGTTTGTCCAGATTGAATAATAACATTTGATGATGCAAAAGTTGGTGTAGCTGGTATCGGACTAACTGTTAAATTTACCGCAGTACGTGTTGCTGAAGTACAATCGCCAATAGCTGCCTCTACATAGTAATTTGTGTTAACTGTTAATGCAGGAGTAGTAAATGAAGTACCTGTAAATACAAGATTCCCGCCTGTCGCAGCATCATACCAATTATAAACAGTTCCCGCAACTGGCGCTTGAACAGTTATTGTTGTTGATTGTCCGCTACAAATTATTGCAGGTGGTGCAGAAACTACAGGCTGTATTGGATTAGTAATTAATATTTGAACTGGATTTCTTTCACTATTTACACAACCATTTCTCGTAACTTGCACATAGTAAGTTGTTGGTGCAGTTAAAGCTGGAGTTGTAAATGCTGCTGTAGAAGCCAACGATGTTCCACCCGTCGCAGCGCTATACCAATTTATCGTCTCGCCCACAGCAAGCGCCGCAGTTAAAGTGGTAGTTTGTCCACTACAAATTGTGGTGTTGCCAGTAATAGTTGGCGCTTTAAATCTATAAGTCGCTTGATAAATATCTAAGTTGGTTAATACTGTTGCTAAACCTCCCAATCGAATTTCAACACGATCAAAATTAGCACCAGCAGTAACACTTGCTCTAAAACGATTACCGCTTAATAAGTTTAAGGTAACTAACGAATTATTTATCGAAACTCTATCATTATTGTAAGTTGCTCCATTATAAGTCGCTAAACTAACAACTCCTAATAAAGAGACATCCGCAATACCTCCAGGTAATTCCATTTCAACATCAACAATATCTCCCGCTTTACCCGGATTATTAAATTGTAACGTCTGTTGAACATATCCGTTTATTAAACCAACTGGAACAGTAAGTCTTGTAGCCGTTGCTGCGTTTCCGTCAACAGCATTATTTGGGTTAGTCGAACTACATAACAGACATAAACCATTTTGTACAATCTGCTGACTTCCTGCCTCAAGACAGCCAACCAAAGACGCTGGCTGAACTGTAACCAAAACGGGAACTCTTGCAGCACTAACACAACTTCCGTTTGGACTTTGCGCCTCTACATAATAAGTTTTTGTTGCCGTTAAAATCGGAGTTGTAAAAGTCGTCGTATTTGTTGCAACTGCTGTTCCTCCTGTAGGTACATCATACCAATTTAATTGCGCTCCAACTTCTGGAGTTGTTGCACTTAATGTAGCATTTTGTCCAGATTGAATTGTAACACTCTGGGTCAATACAGTTGGTGTAGCCGGTACAGCTGTCGAAACAACATTAACTTGCGCACGTGTTGGACTAATACAGCTTCCTATAGAAGCTTCTACATAAAATGGAGTAGTTCCTAAAGGTACTGTTGGAGAATAAGTTGTTCCCGTTGCTAATGCAGTTCCGCCACTTGCAACCGAATACCAAGAATAAGTAGTTCCTGGTATAGCATTTAAAACAGATAAAGTAGTTTGCTGAGTTGGTCCAGTAGAACAAACCGTAGTTCCTGAATTATTAATTGCTGGAGCAACCGGATTAGAAACATTTAAAACAACAGGCATACGAACATTTCCTTCACAGCCTGTTATTCTTGAAATTCCTATATAATATGTCGTATTATTAGTCAAAACTGGAGTTGTTAAAGTATTTCCAGTTGCTAATGGAGTTGTAGAAGAAGCCGAACTATACCATGCTAAAGTAGTTCCTGCAGCAGGTGTCGCAGTCAATGTGGCCGTAGATCCAGCACAAATAGTTTGTGTTAAACCTCCCGTTACAGTTGGTTGAGCATATTCTAAGCGAACATCATAAACTCGAAGGACTGTTAATAAATTTACAAGTCCACCAACTTGAATTTGAATATGATTGGCATCACCCGTTAAGGTATATTTTGCCACTGCAACTGTGTTTCCAGTTAGCAAATTTAGATTTAAAAGCGGACTATTTAAAGCCACGCTTGAACCTACATTAGTTCCATTAAGTTTAGTTTGAATTGAAGCACTTGACAATAAACTTACGTCAAGAAGACCATTGCCGGTACCAAAGTAAATAGCAATTTGATCTCCAGCTCTCGCTGTTTGACCTAAATTTAATGTTTCCTCAACAAAACAACCAACTCCAACAGCGCTAGTTAGAGTAGCATAAGTGCTTAAGCCCGCGCTATCAAAAGCGTTGGCAGGACTATCTACATTTAATCCAACACACAATAATCCACCTTGACTATTTGTTTCAGACGTAGGTCTACAAATAGTTTGTGAAAATGCATTACCGCATATTAGAAATAACGTTAAAAGCCCTAATAATCTCTTGTGAAGTTTGAGATTACAAAAAGTAAATTTTTTTTTCATAATTTGGAAGATTAGAAAATGGACAATAAAACACCTCTCGCAATAGGCATAAATGCCTACGCAATTAACAATCAATTATAAATCAAACAGTTAAAACAAAATCTAAAAACTCAAAACCAAGTTTTTAAAAATCCGTTTCGAAAAAAAATTATGTTGAATTCGGCATATCAAAATATGCCATAGAACAAGTTTCATCTCGTGGAGACAAAAAATCTTCTATTTTTTTGGAGGAAAAATGATTGTAGTCAATTTTCCAAGAGGAGTGATTTGTTGTAGGTCTAATTTTCATAATGAAAATTTTTAGTTTAAGCAGAATTGGGGAATTCTCTTTATAATATTTTAGACGAACATTTTTTTAAAGAAATTAACTCTTTACTTTTTAAGTTGATTAGTCTTAAAAATAAAACATTCGCTAATTCTATATATAGCCAATTTGGCCGCATTTAACAGACCCGTCGAAGCGGAAATGAAAAAAACAGCAAAATATTAGCAAATGAAAATTGCGATAAAAATTCTTGACATGAAGTGTTGTTAAATTTATTCTTATAATAAATTAAGTCAAGAATATAATTTAAAACGAAAGCAAAACAAACAACTAAAGTAAATTTGATAAGGAAAGTAATTGTCAACTCCATAGACAGACTTATTAAGTTATTAATGATTTTCTTGAATCTTTGAAATATAAAATGAAACGGTATATTTCTTCTAAAAAGAAATTTTCTAAATCATCCAATTTTTCTCAGAACAGTAAAGCCAAAACTTTGTTTAACTTTTGTATTCTAAAATTAAAAAAAACAAAAACACAAAACAAGGATAAAATTCTTATAATTTACCTCAAAACACTTACTTCTGGATTTACCAGCATTCAAAAACATCAGAAAAATCAACCACTTTAACAAAATTAAGTCGTCATCAATTTCTTAAACAAAAAATCGACGAAAATATGTTAAAAAACAAAAAAGAAAATAAATTCTTACAATTAAGAATAAAACAACCTGAATTTTATCCGTAATATATACCTAACAGTCGACGAAATGTTCAAAAGAATCGGCTTAAACAAAAGATTGAAAGATTAAAAATAAATACGTAGAAATACCTGCTCTAGAAATAAAAAAAGTTTAAACAAAAGTTAAAAAAATAAAAAAAAGGCAAACAATTGCGATTCAATTGTTTGCCTTTTCAAAAATAGAATTTTATGATTTAAGACTCCAAAATGGTGTTAATTTGATTAAAAAGCTGACCATCACTTAAAAAAGCTCCTTGTTTAATCAATTCAAAGATGGAAATATTTCTTTCGTCAGTAAATACTTTTTTTCCAACTTTCATCTCTATATTATCCGTAAACATATTATCGCTTAACCATTGCAAGCCTTCTTTAGTTAAAAAATCAGTTTCTGGAGAAAGCGATTTCAAAACTATAGATTGAATATAAGTATCAAAACAATGAAACAAAAAAATATGATTTTTAGAAAAATGCTCTAAATATTCTGCTCTAGATAAAACCCCTTCCCAAATCAAATCCGAAAAAACATCTAGTTCTTGTTCCGCTACTTCTGGTTTATTGATCTTAAGTTCGTCCCATTCTTTCTTGTCGATTGTCTGAGTTGCCAGAAAACTAGCAAACTCTGCATGCAATTCGTCAAATTGTTCTTTTGTTAATCTTGCGTATTTCATTTCATTTTGGCTTTATGCTTTAAGCCGTAAGCTTTAAGCAAAATGCTTAAAACCATCAACCATAAGTCTAAATTATTATTAACTAAATACTAAAAAAAAATCCCGATTTTCATCGGGATTCTTAAATAGTTCCAAAACTATTACTTTTCAGCAACAATTTCGTATGGTAATTCAACGATTACATCTCTGTGTAAACGGATGCTTGCGTTGTATTTTCCTGTACGTTTAACGATTCCGCTTGTGATGAATTTTCTATCGATAGCGTTACCTGATTTCTCTAATGCTTCAGCAATATCGATATTAGTAACAGAACCAAAAAGTTTTTCTCCACCAGCTTTAGCAGAAATTTTAATTTCAAGAGCTTTTAAAACCTCAGCAGTTGCTTTTGCATCTGCAACGATTTTAGCTTCTTTGTGAGCTCTTTGTTTTAAGTTTTCAGCTAAAACTTTTTTAGCAGAAGGAGTAGCTAAAGTAGCAAATCCTTGAGGAATCAAAAAGTTACGACCGTAACCTGGTTTTACAGATACTACATCATCTTTAAAACCTAAGTTTTGTACGTCTTGTTTTAAAATAATTTCCATGTTGTTGTCCTTATATTTTAGAAGTTAGGTTCTGCTTAAACAGAAACCAGCGACTAGATTTTTATATACTATTTTAATAAATCGGCCACGTATGGCATTAAAGCTAAGTGACGAGCTCTTTTTACAGCTACAGAAACTTTTCTTTGGTATTTTAATGAAGTTCCAGTTAAACGACGAGGAAGAATTTTTCCTTGCTCATTAACGAATTTCAATAAGAAATCAGCATCTTTATAATCGATGTATTTGATTCCAGATTTTTTGAAACGGCAATACTTTTTAGTTTTGTTAGTTTCAATGTTTAAAGGCGTTAAATATCTGATATCTCCGTCTTTTTTTCCTTTTGCAGATTGCTCAATTGTAGACATAATAATTACGCTTTAGTAGATTTTAATTTAGCTCTTCTTCTCTCCGCCCATGAAATAGCATGTTTATCTAAACTTACAGTTAAGAAACGCATAACTCTTTCATCACGTCTAAATTCAGTTTCAAAAGCTAAAAGAACTTCTCCAGCTACTTTGAATTCGAATAAATGGTAAAAACCACTTTTTTTGTTTTGGATTTCGTAAGCCATTTTTTTAAGACCCCAATCCTCTTTCGATACCATTTCAGCTCCTCTACTAGTAAGAAATTCTTCAAATTTCGTTACTGTTTCCTTCACCTGAACTTCAGATAAAACGGGATTTAAAATGAAAACAGTTTCATAATGATTCATAAATACAATATTTATTTGTTAAAATTGGGTGCAAAAGTAATCATTATTTTTAAATAAACAACTTATTTTTTCTTTTATTCGTCATAATGCAAAAAATATACGTCGACTTTAGTTTTTTTTCCAAAAAAACCATTACTTTTACTATTGCTATCCTGAATTTATTCTAAATTTAAAGTTATGAAACTAAACTGTGTTGTTGTAGATGATAGTTCTATACAAAGGACGATTATTGCCAAATTGGTAAATAATCATCCTGGATTGCATTTAATTGGGGATTTTTCTAATGCAATTGAAGCAAAAAGCTGTATTTCTTTAAATAATATCGACCTAATATTTCTTGACATTGAAATGCCAGTCATAAATGGTTTTGATTTTCTAGACGGACTAAAATCTAAACCTCAAATCATATTTATTACTTCTAAAGCTGAATATGCTTTAAAAGCTTTTGACTATGATGCCACTGATTATCTGCAAAAACCTATTGCTGTAGATCGTTTCAATGCTTCTGTAAAAAGAGCTATTGACATGCATCTTCTTAAAAAAGATATTAAAGAAGAAGAAGGGGAACATATCTTCATTAAAAGTAACCTTAAAAAACTTAAAATCTTCACTTCAAAAATCAAATGGATTGAGGCATTTGGAGATTATGTTAGAGTAGTTACTGAAGACGACAGCAATCTTGTTCTATCTACAATGAAATCTTTTGAAAATGATTTATCAAAAGATAAATTTATACGCGTACACAAATCATACATTATTAATATAGATAAGGTAGAACGCTTTAATAGTAAATTTGCAGAAATTGGTATTACAAAAATACCTTTAAGCCGAAATAAAAAAGAAGATTTAGTAAAAGCACTTTCTACTCCTTCTTAATGACGATTAATAAAAATCTACATTAACAACAACTTTTATAGCTCTATATTGAGCAACAGCTTCAAAACTATTCAGCATCTTCTGAATAGTTTTTTTTGTATTACTCAAATGAAGATCCTGAGGAATCTTAATTAAGATAGTTCTAATATACTCATTTCGGATTCTACTTATTGCTGGTTCTTCTGGGCCTAAAACTGGCATTCCTAGATTTTGACTCAAAACCTGATACAACCACATAGAGCCTTCTTTCAATTTATCGTAATCTTTATGTTTTAAAGTCAGCTTGATAATTCTAAAATAAGGTGGGTATTTATAAATTTTCCTATCATACAATTGCTCCTTATACATACCTATATAATTATGGTCTGTAACTTGCTGAATGGTATTATGATTTGGATTATAAGTCTGAATTACAACTTTTCCTTGTTTTTCAGATCTTCCCGCTCTTCCTGCAACTTGGGTCATCATCTGGAAACTACGCTCAAAAGCTCTAAAATCAGGATGATGTAGCATATTATCAGCATTCATTATTCCAACTAAACTCACATTATCAAAATCCAAACCTTTGGCTAGCATTTGTGTACCTACCAAAATATCAATCTCACGATTCTTGAAAGTATCTATTATTTTTTCAAAGCCAAATTTACCACGTGTAGTATCCTGATCCATACGAGCCGTTTTCGCTTTTGGGAATAGTGAAATCAATTCCTGTTCGATTTGCTCCGTTCCAAATCCTTTTGTTGTTAAATCTATACTAGAACAGCTATGACAATGCGTAGGTTTTGCAATCGAATAACCACAATAATGGCAACGCAATTGATTTTTATGTTTATGATATGTAAGACTCACATCGCACTGCTGGCAATGAGGCACATGTCCGCAAGTCAAACATTCTATTATAGGAGAATATCCTCTTCTATTTTGAAATAAAATCACTTGTTCTCCTAAAGATAAAGCTTCAGCAATTTCTTCTATCAAAAGATCGCTAAAATGCCCTGTCATTCTTTTCCTGAAATGTTTGTCTTTCAAATCGACTAAAACAACCTCTGGCATACGAACATTCTTGTAACGTTCTGAAAGCGTTACTAAACCATATTTACCGGCTTGCGAATTAAAATAAGTTTCAATACTTGGAGTTGCCGAACCCAATAATACTTTCGCATTATGAAAATTCGCTAAAACAATTGCAGCATCTCTTGCATTATATCGAGGCGCGGGATCTGTTTGCTTAAAAGTCTGTTCATGCTCTTCATCTACAATTAACAATCCTAAGTTATTGAATGGTAAAAACAAAGCCGACCTTGCTCCTATTACAATTTGTGCTTTTGCAGAATTTTCAAGCGTTTGCTTCCAAACCTCAACTCTTTCGTTATTGCTATATTTAGAATGAAAAACAGCAACTTTATCTCCAAAATGAAGACGCAAACGAGAAACCAATTGAGCAGTCAAAGCAATTTCAGGCAACAGGTATAAAACTTGTTTACCTGTTTGCAGATATTCTTCAATTAATTTAATATAAATTTCTGTCTTACCACTTGAAGTTACACCATGAAGCAAACAAACTTCTTTCTCAGAAAAACTATTTTTTATGGCAGCAAAAGCATTTTCTTGCGCTTCACTTAAAAGAAGTTCTTTTTCTGATTTTTCTCCACTAAAAGTAACCCTATCATGCTGCAGAAAATACTCTTCGAAAATTTCTTTTTCAATTAAAGCCTTCACAACTGCTGATGTTACGTTAGCGGTTTCGGTAAGTTTTTTTACAGTTATAGGCTTTTTTTCTGAAGCACTTAGCTGAAAATAAGTCAAAACAATTTCTTTTTGCTTATTAGCACTTTTCAGCACCTCAAGCAATTCCTGTAGACCAGTATCAGATTCGTATTTTGCATGTAATTTTACATATCGAACTAATTTTGGCTTATAGGTTTCTTTGATTTCTTCTTCTAAAAAAATTACATCTCTGGCAATTAATTTTTGAAGCGTAGGAAGTATATTTTTTTTATTTAAAATTGAAACTATTTCCTGCACCTTCAACGAACTCTGATGATGCAAAGCTTCGTAAATTAAAAATTCATCGTCAGAAAGTTCACTATCATTTACTACAACATCTGGTTTGTAGGATATAATAGTTTCACTTTCCAATAACAATCCACTAGGAAAAGCACCTCTATACACATCACCGATTCCACACATATAATAGTTAGCAATCCAAAGCCAGTGTTTAATCTGAATTTCGGTTGCAATTGGTTTTTCATCTAAAATTTCATGAATCTCTTTAGCCTCGTATAAAGTCGGAGCATTTTCATGAACATCTAAAACAAGTCCTGTATAGATTTTATTTTTAATAGGTACCGCCACCCGCATTCCTTTTTTTATAAAATGGAATTCAGCTTCAGAAACACGATAAGTAAGAGGTTTGACTGAGGAAAGCGGTAAAATAACTTCGATAAAAAACATGTACTATATAATAGGATTGCAAAATTACTTTTTTCCAGCAGATTTTTGAGCCAAAAACTCATCAACCATTTTTAAAGTATGATTTAATGATTCTATATTATCCCAACCTTCGTGACCTGGAATAATATATTTAGGATTTTTAAATTTCGATTTAACTCTACCAATCGATTGTTTCCATTCTTTTACATCAGAATCACCCAAATAACCTAAATCTTTCGCATCGGCACTTTTTATAAAACATGCTCCATAGAGCACTTTTTCTTTATTAAACCAAACCACAACATTATCGGGCGCATGTCCTTTTCCTGGATAATATACTTCAAAAGTATGTTGCCCAACTGTAAAAGTTTTATCGTTCGGAATTATAAATTCTGCTCTTGGTTTATTTTCTTTTTTAAGAATATCGTCTGTCAATTTAATCGAATACGTTTTTATTCTTTTTTTTCGATAAAAATCAAATCCGCCTGCACGATCATCGTGAGAATGTGTCGCAAAAAGCATAATCACTTCTTTATGATGTTTTGCCTTTATACTATCTAACAAAGGCTGAAATTGCGTTTCGTCCCAAGGCGCATCAAATAAAACAACACCTTTATCTGTTACTAGATAAAGAGCGTTAGCAGAAATCTTTGTTCCTTTATAATTATTAAAAGTCCTATAAACATAAAAGTCACCCGTAAGATGACTTATTTGTAATGGCGAATTCTTAGATTGTCCAAAGCTATTTGAAATTATAACTAAGAACAGAATTATCGAAGTTAATTTTCGCATGTATTATTTTGAATTAATTTTTCACTCTTGTCCAATATTGCGTTCTTCCCATCAAAGAAACACCAACATAACCGCGAAGTTTTAGTTTATCAGCAGATTCTAAAGTGATATAACATTTGTATTTTTTACCGCTTGTAGGATCTAAAATTGTTCCTCCATTATATTCAGAACCATCTTTTTTAAGATTATTCATGATTACCATTCCCAAAATTGGTTTGTTTTTTTCTGCTCCATCACATTTTACGCAAACATCTTTTTTATGATCAGCACGAAGAATTTCTACAACTTTCCCATAAACTTTTCCAGATTTCTCATAAATCTCTACTACCGATTTTGCTTCTCCTGTTTCGTCATCAATGGTTTTCCATTTCCCAATTACACTTTGACTTTGCATGGTCAGGGCAAAGAAGAACACTCCGATAGTTAGCATCAAATTTTTCATATTATTTTTCTTTTTTTTGTTTTAATTTTCTGATTGAAGCATTCAATTCGAATCCTAAAAGCAGAATCATACAGTTTATCCAAATGTAAAACATTAGAATTAATAATGTCCCAATAGAACCATAAAGTTCGTTATATTTTGAAAATTTTATAACCCAAATCCCAAAAAAGAACGAAGATATAACAATTAAGACTGTAGTAAAAACAGATCCAATGCTAATAAATGGGACTTTATTATACTGTTTTGTACCATAACGCAATAATATTGAAGATGTTATCAGAATCATTAAGATTACAAATAAATACCTACCTAAAATAATCAATGGAATTCTGTCGCTTAACACATCCTGAATGATTGTTTTTTGAATGAAGACCTCAAAAACGACTATTGTGGCAACTGTAACAAACAAAATAATAGTCATTACAAGTGAAATTGCCAATGCAACTAAATATTGCCTAAAAAAACCTCGTTTATCAAAAACATGTTTAGAAGATTCAAAACCACTCAAAATTCCGTTAATACCATTTGCCATCAAAAAAATAGAAAGCAAAAAACCAGAAGATAATAATCCAGAATGACTATTATTTAAAATATCGCTAATAATTTTACTAATAGCATCAAAAGTATTTGGAGGAACACTCTGCTGCACAAACTGCAGAAAATCTTCCTGAAAATTATCTATCGGAATAAACGGAATTAAGTTTAAAATGAATAATGCAAAAGGAAATAAAGCCATAAAAAAGCTAAACGAAACCGCACTTGCATGATACGAAAATGCTCCTTCAAGAATTCCTAAAGTGTACATTTCAAGCAAATCATACAAAGAAAATCCCTCTAACCAAGGGAGTTTTATCTTCTTTAAAAGTCGGGCCAGATTGCGTATTAAAGGCAATTTTTCAATCCGAGCTTCTATCTCTTGCGACATATTTTATGATTTTAGATTTTTGAATTTAGATTTTAGATTACCAAAAACTAACTCATAACTTATAACTCATCCCGAAGCCTCGGGACATAACTTCTCTAAAAAGCTTTCAAGCTCAAATCCATGTTATAAACAGAATGGGTCAAAGCTCCAGATGAAATATAATCTACACCACATAATGCATATTCTCGAACTGTTTTTTCGCTAATATTTCCTGAAGATTCTGTCTGACATTTTGATCCAATTAATTTTACTGCCGTTTTGGTGTCTTCATAATTAAAATTATCAATCAGAATCCTATGAATTCCATCGCTCAATAAAATCTCTCTAATTTCATCCAAATTTCGAGCTTCAACAATAATCTTTAAATCGAGATTATTCTCTTTTAAAAACTCTTTTGTTTTTGATATAGCTCTTGTAATCCCTCCAGCAAAATCAATGTGATTATCTTTTAGCATTATCATATCATACAAAGCATAACGATGGTTCTCTCCTCCTCCTATTTTTACAGCCCATTTTTCAGCCACTCTAAAATTTGGAGTTGTTTTGCGGGTATCTAAAATTTTAGCATTTGTCCCTTCTAAAAGTTGCATTAAATGATTTGTCTTTGTAGCAATTGCAGACATACGTTGCATTGTATTTAAAACCACTCTTTCTGCTTTCAAAATAGATTGAGAGCTTCCAGAAACTTCAAAAACAACTTCTCCATATTCCACATGCGTTCCGTCTTCAATAAAAGTTTTCACTTTCAGATTCGGATCTACGTATTCAAATATCATTTTAGCAAGTTCAACACCTGCAATAATTCCTTGATCTTTTACCAATAATTTTGCCTGACCGTGAGCAGTATCAGGAATACATGCAAGCGAACTATAATCGCCAGGCCCCACATCTTCTCTGATGGCATTTTTTATCAAAAGTTGTAATTCTGCTTGAAATTCAGCTTTACTTATCATTTTTCTATTTTTAATATTACGCTAAATTAGGATTTATTTTATGGAATTAAAAGTTTAGACAACATGAAAAGTGATGCAAAACATTAATTCTCTCTTTTTTAACCCTGTAAGATATTAAGAAAATAAAGTTACAATTCTTAACAATGCTTCATCTATTAATGGCAGAATAATTAAATATCTTTGAGGTTCATTCAAACAAAAATCATGGGATTAATTAAAGATATTTACTCGGTTTCTTTTTACGAAAATTTCAGCAAAGCTGTTGCTGAAGTTTATCCAACATTCGAAAAACAAAAATTCATTGAGGCAATTTTCGATGGAAATTTTGCGCAAAAAGAATGGAAAGAAAGAATGAAACATACCACAGTAGTTTTTCATCAGTTTATGCCTCAAAATTTTCCCGAAGCTGTTGCTTTAATTGACAAAATCATAGATAATTTAAGAAAAAACAACTTTGCCGACAGTAATCTGGCTTTTATTTTCTTTGCCGATTATATCGAAATGTATGGTTTAGAAGATTTTGAAACTTCTAAAAAAGCCTTTGTTTCTGTAACACAATTTATAAGCTGTGAATTTGCCGTTCGTCCTTTCATTTTAAAATACAAAGAGCAAATGATTGATGAAATGATCAAATGGTCTTTGCATGAAAATCATCACGTGCGTCGTTTGGCAAGCGAAGGTTCACGTCCGAGATTACCTTGGGCTATGGCGATTCCGTTTTTAAAGAAAGATCCCTCTTCTATTTTCCCGATTTTAGAAAACTTAAAAAACGATCCTTCAGAATATGTTCGAAGAAGTGTTGCCAATAATTTAAATGATATTGCTAAAGATAATCCGCAAATTGTAATGGAAATCGCTTCAAAATGGAAAGGTCACAGCAAAGAAACAGATGGAATTATTAAACACGGATGCCGAACTTTATTAAAACAAGGACATCCTGAAATCCTGAGTCATTATGGTTTAGAAAGCACTAATATTGAACTTTCGTCTTTTGAAATTAAAACACCAACAGTAAAAATTGGAGATTATCTTCAGTTTCAATTTCATTTAAATAATAAAAATGAAGACGCTAAAACAGTTCGTTTAGAATATGCCGTTCATTACAAAAAAGCAAAAGGACATCTGGCTAAAAAAGTTTTTAAAATCAGTGAAAAGATTTATCATCCAAATCAATTAACAAAAATTGAAAGAAATCAGTCTTTTAAGTTAATTACAACGAGAGTTTTTTATACTGGTGTGCATCAATTATCTATTATAATTAATGGAACTGAGAGTGAAGTTCTGGAATTTGAGTTGATTGATTAAACTAAAAATCTTAATCTAGCAGTGTCAGACTGAGCGAAGTCGAAGTCCCGTGCGCTGAATCACTTTGCGAGACTTCGACTTCGCTCAGTCTGACATAAATTGCGTTTTGATTTACAGCTACATAATGAAATGGACTCTTCATTTTTTTCCTTACTTTTATAATACAAAAAAAACAAAAACAACTTTCTTAATCTAAATTAAGTTACAGATTTCTACCACAACTGTAATTTTGTTTTCAAATCAAATAAAAAAACCATGTCAAATATCAGTTTAATTATCGAAGAACGTGCTGCCAATATTGGCAACTTTATGGTAGGTCGTTTATTGCCTTTCCGTGAAAAAAGAGCTGTTGGACCATTTGTCTTTATCGATCATATGGGGCCAGCACATTTAAGTGACCACGAAAATATGGATGTTCCTCCGCATCCGCATATTGGGCTTTCTACGCTAACTTTTTTGTTTGAAGGAAGTATCATGCACCGCGACAGTTTAGGAACCGAATTGGAAATAAAACCAGGCGCTGTAAACTGGATGACCGCCGGAAAAGGAATCGTTCACTCTGAGAGAACTCCTGAATATTTAAGACATTCAGATAAAATGCTTCACGGATTACAGATTTGGGTAGCGCTTCCAAAAGAATTAGAACAAATGGATCCGAATTTCACGCATGTTGAAGCAGATGATATTCCGGCTTGGGAAGAAGATGGTGTTTCATACAAATTAATTGCTGGTGAAGCTTTTGGCAAAAAATCTCCAGTTCCTGTTTATAGTCCGTTGTATTTTATTGAAATTAAGAGCAAAGAAGCTAAAAAAATCAATATTGGGCATCACTTATTTGGTGAAAGCGGTTTGTATATTTTAGAAGGAAGCATTAAAAGTGGTGAACACGTTTACGATCCGAAGCAAATTTTAATTACAACTGAAGCTTCTCTTTGTGAATTTGAAATTGCTGAAAATTCAACTGTATATCTTTTTGGCGGACAGCCATTTCCTGAAGAACATTTTATCTTCTGGAACTTCGTTTCTTCAGATAAAGAATTGATCGAAAAAGCTAAAAAAGACTGGACAGAACAAACTTTTCCAAAAGTTCCAGGAGAAACCGAATTTGTTCCATTACCTCAACCAAGAATTAAATAATTATGGATACGATTTCAGCAAAAATAGATACACGTTTGTATCGTACGGAAATTACTTCTGCAAGCGGAAATGTTTTAATTTCAGATGAACCGCAACAACTAGGAGGTAAAAACTTAGGCTTAAATCCTACCGAACTTTTGGCTTCTTCCCTAGCTTCTTGCACATTGATCACTTTACGAATGTACATTAATCGCAAACAATGGAATGTCGAAGAAATTAACATCAAAATTGATTTCGAAAGAGATTCAGAGCGAAATTGTACCTCATTTACTAGAAAAATTGAAGTGATTGGCGATGTTGACCAAGAACAAAGACAAAGATTAGAAACGATTGCAAACAGCTGTCCAATTCATAAAACACTGACACATTCAATCGAAATTAAAACGACATTAATATAATTACAATGGAAATTCAACAAATAAACGATATAAGAAAAGGCTATTTTGAAGCTGTAGAAGACGGAAAAGAAGCTGGAAAAATGACCTATACTTGGGCAGGTGATTCTAAATTCATTATTGACCATACAGAAGTTAGTCCCGAATTCAACGGAAAAGGTGTAGGCAAAAAACTCGTTATGGCTTCGGTAGAATATGCAAGAGCAAACAATCTAAAAATTATCCCGCTTTGTCCTTTTGCAAAAAGTGTTTTTGATAAGGTTGAAGAAATACGTGATGTACTTTTTTCTTAAAAAGGTGCTGAGATACTAAGATGCTAAGGTTCTAAGATTTTTTAACCGCAAAGCAAGCAAAGAATTACGCAAAGTTCGCAAAGTTTTTTCAGACAAAGCTTTGCGAACTTTTGCATTTCTATTAAGTCAAATTTGGAATTAAACCTTGCGTTCTTTGCGTTAAAAAAACAATACAACGAAATTCAATTTTCAAATCTCGTCCAAAACTCCTACATTTGCATGTAATTTAAACTTAATGTATGACAAGGATAATTACGCTTTTCTGTATTTTTATAGCACAAATCGGCTTTTCTCAATCGGCTGAGAGTTATTTAGAAAAAATCAGAAATAATGAAGCTCTCTTAACAGCTTTCTTCCAACAAATGCCAAAAGGAGGCGATTTACACCATCACTTTTCAGGATCCGTTTATGCAGAACCTCTTTTAGAAAGAGCTATTGCAGAAGACTTTTATTTGAATATTGAAACTATGGCGGTTTCTAAAACAAAACCTGCAAAAGGAAAGTGGAAAAAGTTCTCTACTATAATAGAAGAAGAAAAATTAAATCCCGAAAAATTAGAAAATGAAAAGTTAGATTACTACAAACAGCAGATTATGCAAACTTGGTCTATTAAAGACTACAATGGTTCTGTACCTTCTGATGATCAGTTTTTTGATTCTTTCATGAAATTTGAACCAACAATTCAAGGTCATTTTGCTGAAGGAATGTTGGAATTGAAAAAACGTGCCATTGCCGAAAATGTTCTTTATATAGAAACACAATTATCTACAATTCCGTGTGATATGAATGTTTCTGATTTGACTGATTTCAATACAAAACTTCGACAATCTGCAAGTCAAAAAGACGAAAAAGCAGTTTTAAAACTTTTAGACGATTTGTATAAATCACTTCAGAAAAAAGACGCTAAAAAATATGCTGAAGATTTCAATACTAATTTCTTAGCAAAACTGCACAAAGACCTAAAAATGGACGATGAAAAGTTTACGATGCGTTATCAAAACTTTGTTCTTCGTTTTATGGAACCTGTAGATTTATTTAAAAATCTAGTAATTGCTTTTATTTCGTCAAGCGAAAGTAAATTGACCGCGGGTGTAAATATCGTTTCTCCAGAACATGGAGAAACTTCTATGAAAGATTATTGGCTTCACATGGTCATGTTTAAATACTGCCACGATAAATTTCCAGACGTAAAATACACGCTTCATGCGGGAGAATTGACTTTAGGTTTGGTTCAGCCAGAAGAATTAACTTGGCATATTAACGATGCGATTCATGTTGCTGGAGCAAACAGAATTGGTCACGGAGTTGATATGGCGTACGAAGCAAATTCGTATGATTTATTGAAATATATGGCTCAAAAAAATATTCCGATTGAAATCAACTTAACTAGCAACGAATTTATTTTAAAAGTAAAAGAAAACAGGCATCCATTTACGCTTTATAAAGATTTTAATGTGCCAATTGTGATTAGCACTGACGACGCAGGAATTTTAAGAAGTAATATGACAGAACAATATGTTTTATTGGCAAAAAGATATCCTGACGTAAATTATGAAACGATAAAAAAATACGTTTACAATAGTATCAATTACAGTTTTATTCAGGATGCATCGGTTAAAAATCAATTAATCAAAGATTTAGACAATCGTTTTAAAACTTTTGAAGCGAAATTTTCTAAAAACTAAAATTCTCAAATCTGTGCGAAAGTTTCACGCAGATTTTAAACAAATTTAAGCTGATTAATGCAGATTTTTTTCTAAAATATTAAAAATAAAATCTGCTTAAATCTGCAAAATCTGCGTGAAAAAAAATTAAAATATGATTCTAGAAGCAGTATTTCTTTTCGTAAAACCAGAATTAGCAAGTCAATTTGAAGCTGATTTTGCAAAAGCAAGTCAATATATTTCATCAATCGATGGTTATTTAGGACATCGTTTGGAAAAATGTCTTGAAGTCGAAAACAAATATCTTTTATTGGTTGATTGGAACACGCTTGAAGATCACACAGTCGGTTTCAGAACTTCCGAAGCGTATTTGGAATGGAAAAAGCTTTTACATCATTATTACGAACCGTTTCCAATTGTAGAACATTTTGAAACAGTTTTCGAGAATAAAAAATAATAGTTATGCTTTGTGCAAAAAAAAATAAACACATAGAAACATAGATTTTAAAGTAAATAGGAATCAAGAATTTAGAAAAAAATCTAGATTTTAACACATAGATTACAATTGAAGCTATGTGCATTGATGCAAGTGAAACGCCTTTTACAGACAAAGAAAAACTATGTCTCTATGTGTTTAAATTAAATTCGTGCTAATTCGTGAAATTCGTGGCAAAAAACTTTTAACCAATGAACATCAAACTTATCGCAATAGGCAAAACAGATAATAAATCGCTTCAAACTCTGATTGACGATTATACCAAACGTTTGTCGTTTTACATCAAATTTGATCTGGAGATCATTCCCGACATCAAAAACGTAAAAAACTTATCTGAAAGTCAGCAAAAGGAAAAAGAAGGTGAATTGATATTATCAAAACTTTCTCCAACCGATCAATTAATTTTATTGGATGAAAATGGAAAAAACTTCTCCAGCGTAGGTTTTTCTGAAGAATTACAAAAGAAAATGAACTCCGGCGTAAAAACTTTGGTTTATGTAATTGGCGGTCCTTATGGATTTTCTGAAACGGTTTATAAAAAAGCACAGGGAAAAGTTTCGCTTTCGCTAATGACGTTTTCGCATCAAATGGTTCGCTTATTTTTTATCGAACAATTGTACCGCGGATTTACGATTTTAAGGAATGAACCTTATCATCATCAGTGATTTTTTGTTTGAAGTTTCAAGTTTTTTTGTTTCAGGTTTATCTAAAAAAGGCTTCGACTTCGCTCAGCCTGACATTGTCATCCTGAGCGAAGTCGAAGGAAAGTTTCGAGTTTTAGAAAATATATTCTATCGGAAGTTTATCAAGATTGTACGTTACTTCCTTTTGCAATATAATCTTGTATTGGAGATATTCTTCATAACTCATATCCTTATCAAACAAAAAGACCAAATTTGGTACACTTTTAAATTTTATACTGTAAAATTGCTTTAAAATCTCTGCAATTTTTATTTCCTGATTTCCCATAAAAACCTGCTGTTTTCCTTTTTTAAAATAAACAACAAAACTTCCCTGAGCAGGCCTTTCTGTTTTATAAAACACTTTCGTAAAAGGCAGAAAAGCTAAATTCTTTCCAACAGAATCTGCGTAAGAATAATAGTTTTCAGATTCTTCATTTTGATGCATTTTCTCGTTACGTTTTTTATCCTGCATTTTCATTACTTGCGGAATCACTAATTTCAAAGGAAGACGTTTGTCAATATTCAAAATCCAGTTGGTCGAAATGATGGCACTTTTTCGGTTCAAATCGGCGATTGTATCTTTTCCTTCTGTTTTAAAGAAGATGTAAATTGGAGAATGATCTTGAACGTCTTTTACTATTGTTAGGCTTGATTTTGGAAGTAAAACGTCTTCTTTTTTTCCGCAGGAGAAAAGAAGAAACAACATAATTATTGCAAAGTATTTCATATTTTATTTCTCTTTTTTATTGTTTTTTCTAAATTTTGTCTTCTTTTTTAACTCTCCTTCTTTATAAAACTCAATTAGATATAAAAAGCCATTAGAATCATAATTAAAGAATTGTCCTTCTCTTTTTCCATCAACAAAAGTTCCATCAAATGACAATTTTCCATTGTCATGATACCCTACAAATTTCCCATTTTCGATACCATTTCGATAATCTAAAAAACCAGATAATACTCCGTTGCTATATTTTTTTATTTGACCATTTGCTAAATTGTTCTCGTACGGAATTTCATCCATCAATATTTTATCCTCAGAAAATCTTTGCCAAACCCCCTCTTTTTTCCCTTCTTTATAACCAATTTTCCACTTTACTTTACCATCTGGATATTTATAAAAGAAAGTACCATCAATTTTTCCTCTTTTTACTTCAATAACACAGTAATCATTTTCATACTTACTGTATACAAGCCACTTTCCATTCTCTAAAGAATCTTTAAATATTTTTTGATTTGGTTCAAGCTCACTTGGTTCGCTAACTTTTTCAGGATAAACAAAATCAAATTCCTCATTTATCGAAGTAAAGTTTTGACTATAAGAGAGAAATGCATTAAAGAATAAAAAAAATAAAAATAGTTTCTTCATAAATTTAAAGTTTGGTTAAAAATCAAACAGATTAGAAACTCATCTTATTGTACAAAGTAACACATTCCACCGCTTCTTTCACATCATGAACGCGAAGAATTTTTGCTCCTTTTGTCAAAGCAATCGTATTCAGAAAAGTGGTTCCGTTTAAAGCTTCCTGCGGTGTAATATCAAGTGTTTTATAAATCATTGATTTTCTCGAAATCCCAACCAAAACAGGTAATTCTAAAAGATTAAAAAGTTCCATTTTCTGCATCACTTCGTAATTCTGATCGGTTGTTTTCGCAAAACCGAAACCAGGATCCAAAATCAAATCGTTAATTCCTAAAGCTCTCGCCTTTTTCACTTTTTCTGAGAAATAAAAAAGCATTTCTTTTAGAATATCATCGTATTGTGTCAAACTTTGCATCGTCTGCGGATTACCTCGCATGTGCATCATAATGTATGGAACGTTGTATTTGGCAATTACTTCAAACATTTTATCGTCCAATTCACCGGCTGCAATATCATTTATGATTGCCGCACCGCTTTCTATACTCGCTTTGGCAACTTCAGCTCTAAAAGTATCAATCGATAATAATGCTTCTGGAAAATGCTTTAAAATCAATTCTATTGCAGGAACAATGCGGTCGATTTCTTCTTGTTCTGTAACAAATTCCGCACTTGGTTTACTAGAATACGCACCAATATCAATAAATGTTGCTCCCTCAGAAATCATTTTACCAACCTGAGAAATAATTTCGTCTTCGTTTTTATATTTTCCTCCGTCAAAGAAAGAATTTGGCGTTACATTCAGAATTCCCATTACTTTAGGAATTGATAAATCTATAAGTTTGCCTTTACAATTAATTGTCATTTGTTTTGTTGTTTTGTTTTTTTGTTTCAAGTTTAAGGTTTCAAGTTGGTTCAGATTGCGTATTTCAGGAACTTGAAACCTGAAACTTTAAACTTTAAACTTTTACATTATAAATTTCATTAACACTTTGTTTAGAAAAAACTTGAAACAAAGCAAACCTGAAACTTGAAACTCTTAAAAAATTATCCTTATTTTTGAAGAAATTTTAGCAAATATACAGCATATAAATGAAGAATACTTCCCAAGAATTTGATAATGTTATCGCGGTTTGCCGTACGTTGTTTATCAATAAAATGACAGATTACGGCAGTGCATGGAGAATTTTAAGACTACCATCGCTAACTGACCAGATTTTCATAAAAGCACAACGAATCAGAAGTTTACAGGAAAACGAAGTCCGTAAAGTAGATGAAGACGAAAAAGGAGAATTTATCGGAATCATCAATTATTCTATTATGGCTTTGATTCAGTTAGAATTAGGTGTTGTAGATCAGCCTGATTTGGATGTTGAAAAAGCAACTGAATTGTACGATGCTAAAGTAAAATTAACGAAAGATTTAATGGAAGCTAAAAATCATGATTACGGAGAAGCTTGGCGTGATATGCGTGTAAGCTCTTTAACCGATTTGATTTTACAGAAATTACTTCGTGTCAAGCAAATTGAAGACAACAAAGGAAAAACAATAGTTTCTGAAGGAATTGATGCCAATTATCAGGATATGATTAATTATTCTGTTTTTGCATTGATTTTAAATCCTATTACTAAATAAAATTCCAAATTTAAAATTCCAAATTCCAATGCTAAACTTGGAATTTGGAATTTAATTTTTGGGATTTAACCCAATTCTATACAACATGAAAAACATCATTACCCAATTCTCCCGATTATTTGTCGGTGTCCTATTTATTATTTCCGGATTAATCAAACTAAACGATCCAGTTGGTTTCTCTTACAAACTGGCTGAATATTTCAGTGAACCCGTTTTCAATATGCCATTTTTAGAGCCTTTAGCTTTAGGATTAGCTATCTTTTTGGTAATTCTAGAAGTTGTACTAGGCGTAATGCTTTTAGTAGGTTACAAATCAAAATTAACGATTTGGGCTTTATTGCTTTTAATTGTTTTCTTTACCTTCCTTACCTTCTACTCTGCCTATTTTGATGTGGTAAAAGATTGTGGCTGTTTTGGAGATGCCTTACACCTAACACCTTGGCAGTCTTTCACAAAAGATGTGGTTTTACTTTTCTTCATTCTGATTTTATTCATCAATAAAAAATTAGTGAAACCATTATTTTCAAAAATGGTTACGAATATCGTCGTATTAATCAGCATTATTCTATGTGTTTTTATGGCGGTTTGGGTTTTAAATCACAATCCGATAAAAGATTTCCGTCCATATAAAGTGGGAACAAATATTGAAAAAGGAATGGAAATTCCAGAAGGCGCTCCAAAATCGGTTGTAGAAATGATTTTCATCTACAAAGTAAATGGCGTGGATAAAGAATTTACAGAAAAAGATTTAATGAATATTCCAGAAGGCGCGACATTTGTAGACAGAAAAGACAAAGTGATTTCTGAAGGTTATGTTCCGCCAATTCACGATTTCACCATGACAAAAGATGATTCTGACTACAAAGAAGAATTATTAAAAGAACCAAAATTATTGATTTTCGTTACTTACGATTTGAATTTATCAAATCCTGACGGAATGAAAAAATTAGCAAAAGTAAGCGCTGATGCAAAAGCAAAAGGCTATAAAGTAATTGGAATGACCGCTTCTGGAGCTGATGAAATTGCAAAAGCCAAAAAACAATATAATTTAGATACTGAATTTTATTTCTGTGATGGAACAGCTTTAAAAACTGTTGAAAGAGCAAATCCAAGTATTGTAGTTGTACATCATGGAACTATCGGTCAAAAAGTACATTATAATGATGTTGATGATTTAAAACTTTAAGAAGTTTAAAATACCAGATATTTTTACAGAACGCCAATATTCTTTTTTTAGATTTATTGGCGTTTTTTTGAATAAACAATATACCAAGTAATAAATATGAGTTCAAAATTTAAAAATGAATTAACTGCCACGTTTTCTAAAAATACTTACCTTTTTACATTTCTATTCTTTTTAATTCTTTACACAATCTGTGATTTTAAATTTTACGAAACTGAAGGTGTTCATTTGATTCCTCTTCATATTCTTGCATTAATAGCAGGTGTTATTTTTGAAAGTAAAAAAATTACAAAAACATGGACAACAGCTTTTTTAATAGGAATCATTTCTTTTGTTCTCACTTTTTCTTTAGGTCTCTTTTTATATTATATCTCGCCTAATGCAAAATTTGATTTAATGCTTATTTTAAATGTAAGTATTTTAGCTTGGCCAATTGCTTTCTTCATTATATATGTTATTTATTCACGAATATTTAATAAGAAAAGAATTGCTCCTCAATTGACGGAAGGTACAACTTTGATACTTTCTATATCTATGATTTATTGGGTTATAGATAATGGCTTGGCAAGATTTGATAATATCATCTTAAGAATATTTCTTATTATCGTAATTTCACTTTCCTTATTTTCTCTTTTTAATGCTTTTACTAAAATTTATCTGTCTGATACAATAAAACTAATCCTAAGCATCTGGAGTTCGATAATTATGATGTTTTTTGCAATCGATAATTTACATGGGATTTTTTATAATGGAAATATCGTAAGTACTAATGAATTGGTACAAGGAACTTATATTGCCATTCAATATTTCCTTTTAGGCGTTTCAAGCATTTACATGATTCAGAATTTCATGATGCTTATTGGTTTTCTGCCAAGTTGGAAAATGTTCTTCTTTGTAAAATATTCTAATAAAGTAAGTGAACTCAAAAATGAACACATTGATAGATATTCAGATACACAAGTAAGCAAATCAGATTCTAAGTTCTGTATTCTTTTTGTTGGTACTATTTTCTTTTTTAATTATTATTTCGAAATTGTTCCAAGACAATTTATAATTTGGCTAACTTTTATAACATTCCCATTTTTTTTAATGACATACAATCATTTTGTAAAAAAGAAATGACAAACAAAGATGTCATCAATGATTAAAATTTATTGAGTTTTTTTTTCAAATCTGACGTTTTTTTACCCTCAAATTTATTCTTAAAATCAAAAAATCAGTCTTTTTTTTCTGTTTCGAAAATTAAAGATTAAAAAATTGCTTAAAGATCTCCTCTACTATTACGATTTCATTCTCGTTTTTCTAACCAAAATTTAACTTATTGTTACAAAACAAACGAGTCTTCAAATTTTGTTAATCTCCATTTGGCTTTCAATTTGTTTGTTTAACTTTGTGAATTCAGTACTTAATTTTAAAATAATTTATTTTACATATGAAACAAATTGCTTTAGTAGTAATTGCATTTATTACCTTTTCTTGCACTCAAGCTCAAAAAACAGCTTTCTCAAAAGAAGCTCTAGCTGAAAAATTATTAGGAACAGACGACAGTCAAACTACATTTAAAAACATCTTAAAAAAATACAAAGGCAAAACTTTAGTTATCGAAGTTTGGGCTTCATGGTGTGGTGACTGCGTAAAAGCAATGCCGAAATTAAAAGAATTACAAGCCAACAATCCAGATGTATCTTACTTATTCATTTCGGCTGATAAAACGGCTGATAAATGGAAAGCTGGAATCGAAAAACACGAATTAAACAAAGGTGATCATTACATGATGAATGACGGAATGAAAGGCCTTTTCGGAAAAGCGATAGATTTAGACTGGATTCCAAGATACATTGTTGTGGACAAAACGGGAAAAATTGTGCTTTACCGCGCTATCGAAACCGATTTTGCTAAAATCGATGAAACTTTAAAATCTTTGAAATAATTTTTCAATAACAATATCAATGTCAAAATTGAATTTTGACACCCTTCAAAAACAAAAAATTAAAAAATAATAAAAACTACCAAAATGAGAAAATCAATTGTTGCAGGAAACTGGAAAATGCATAAAAATGCGGCACAGACTGAAGAATTATTAAACGAGTTAATTGCTAAAATTCCAGCAAAAACGAATGCACAAGTTATTGTGGCTCCAACATTTGTAAATTTACAAGCAGCGGCTACAAAATTAAAAAATACAACTATTGGAGTTTCTGCTCAAAACGTTCACCAAGCTGAAGGTGGTGCTTTTACAGGAGAAATTTCTGCTGATATGTTAACTAGCATTGGGGTTAACACAGTAATTTTAGGTCACTCTGAGCGTAGAGCTATTTTCCACGAAAGTGATGCTTTAATCGCAAACAAAGTTGATACAGCTTTAAAACATGACATGACAGTTATTTTCTGTTTCGGAGAAGAATTAAAAGACCGTCAATCTGATAATCATTTCAATATCGTAGAAAACCAATTGCGTGACGGAGTTTTCCACATCGCAAAAGAATCTTGGTCTAAAGTTGTTTTAGCTTATGAGCCAGTTTGGGCTATCGGAACTGGAGAAACTGCTTCACCAGAACAAGCACAAGAAATGCACGAATTCATTAGAGAAACGATCCGTAAAGCTTTTGGAGCCGAAATCGCTGATGAAGTTTCTATTTTATACGGTGGTTCTGTAAAACCAGAAAACGCAAAAGAAATCTTCTCTAAACCAGACGTAGATGGTGGTTTAATTGGAGGTGCTGCTTTAAAAGCTGATGATTTCTTAGCTATCGTAACGGCTATCTAAATTTTAGATTTTAGATTTTAGATTTTAGATTTTAGATTTTAGATTTTAGATTTTAGATTTTAGATTTTAGATTTTAGATTTTACAAAAAACCATTCGCATAGCGAATGGTTTTTTCGTTTTGGAATTTGGATTTTTTTAATTGGAATTTGATCTTAATTTGGATTTTTTAAATTGAAGTTTATAATTTAAGAATTACCTTTGCAAAAATTTTTATTTATGTCAAACATCTATTTAGGATATCATTTTACAATTGAGCCAAAAGAATTAGGTTCTGAAATTTTAGTGGCAGAATTGGGAGAAAAAGCGTTTGAAAGTTTTACCGAAACAGAAAACGGAATTTCGGCTTTTGTGAAAAAAGATTTATGGGACGAGAATATTCTGGATGATATTTATATTCTACAATCTGAAGAGTTTAAAATTGAATATACAATTGAAGAAATCGATCAGGTTAACTGGAATGAGGAATGGGAAAAAAACTTCGAGCCAATTGATGTTGACGGTAAATGCCATGTTCGTGCTCCTTTTCATGAAAAAACTGATGCAGAATTTGACATTGTAATCGAACCAAAAATGAGT
Source organism: Flavobacterium notoginsengisoli (assembly GCF_014207905.1). Classification (GTDB taxonomy): domain Bacteria; phylum Bacteroidota; class Bacteroidia; order Flavobacteriales; family Flavobacteriaceae; genus Flavobacterium; species Flavobacterium notoginsengisoli_A. The sequence continues at coordinate 491,168 of NZ_JACHLB010000004.1, forward strand.
TTTGGAACGGGCCATCACGAAACGACTCATATGATGATTCAGCATTTATTAGAAATGGATGTGAAAGGTCTTAAAACTCTTGATATGGGTTGCGGAACTGCCATTTTAGCTATTTTAGCTGAAATGAAAGGCGCAGAACCAATTGACGCAATTGATATTGATAATTGGTGTTATTTAAATTCGATAGAAAATGCGGAGCGCAATAACTGCAAACATATTAGCGTTTATGAGGGCGATGCGGCTTTATTGGCTGGTAAAAAATACGATTTGATTATCGCCAATATCAACAGAAATATTTTGTTGAATGATATGCAGGCTTATGTTGATGCTTTGAACCCAAAAGGAATTATTCTTTTTAGTGGTTTCTACGAAGAAGACATTCCGTTTATAGATGCTTCTTGTGTTGAAAAAGGGTTAACGTATGTTAAAAAGCTACAAAGAAACAACTGGGTATCACTAAAATACGTAAATTAGATTTAGTAATTACAAAGTACATAAACTAAATAAGATGAGTACTAAAGAAAAAGTAAGAGAAAAAGTCCGTGAGAAAGAAGCGGTTGTTTTTAATAACGAAATTATAATGTATAACGATGATGTAAATACATTTGATCATGTTATTGATACTTTGATGCGCGTTTGCGACCATACGGCAGAACAAGCAGAGCAATGCTCTTTAATTGTACATTACAACGGGAAATGCACTGTAAAGACTGGTCCGATAGAAAAACTAAAACCTCAATGTACGCAACTTTTAGAAGCTGGTCTTAGCGCTGAAATTGTTTAATTGCAAATAATTTAAAAAGCATTCTATTTTATTCTATATTTGAATGAAATAGAATGCTTTTTTTATGGAGGAATATGGAAAAATATTAATTATTGCAATGCCTATTTTTTTGACTCTCATTATCATCGAAAAAATATACGGCATTTACACCAAAAATGATACGGCTCCTCTAATTGACAGCGTATCAAGCATTAGTTCTGGAATTACAAATTCTGTCAAAGATGTTTTAGGATTAAGCGTTACATTTCTTTCTTATGAATGGCTGGTTTCAAAAATTGCTTTACAGCATTTAGAAGCCAATGTTCTCTCCTATTTTATTGCTTTTTTTGTCATTGATTTTTATGGCTATTGGAGTCATAGATTGGCACATCAAATCAATTTTCTTTGGAACAAACATGCGATTCATCATAGTAGTGAAGAGTTTAATTTGGCTTGTGCACTTCGCCAGCCTATTGCTAGTTTGGTTAATCTATTTACTTTTTTATTAATTCCTGCGGCATTACTCGGAGTTCCAGCTTCTGTAATTGCTATTACGCTTCCTATTCATTTATTTCTTCAGTTTTGGTATCATACCAAACACATTAAAAAAATGGGTTTTGTAGAACATATTTTGGTTACTCCTTCGCATCATCGTGTGCATCATGCCATAAATCCAGAATATTTAGACAAAAATCATTCACAGATTTTTATTTTTTGGGATAAACTTTTCGGCACTTTCCAAGAAGAATTAGATGATGTTCCGCCTGTATTCGGAATCACGAGACCAGCCAATACTTGGAATCCGATAAAAATAAACTTTCAGCATTTAAGTTTATTAATTTCTGATGCATGGCGTGCTCCAAAATGGAAAGACAAATTCACGATTTGGTTTAAACCAACTGGTTGGCGTCCAGAAAATTTTGAAGAAAAATATCCGGTAAACAAAATTGAAAATGTTTTCAATTTTGAAAAGTATGGAACTCAAAATTCACAAAGATTAATTTACTGGTCGGTAGCTCAGGTTTTAATTACGCTACTTTTTGTAAGCTATTTATTTGATAATATTGCTAAAATTGGTCTTCCAAATATATTTGTTTACGGATTTTTCATTTTCCTAACCATCTACAGTTATAGTGAATTAATGGACAAAAGTAAATTTGCTCTATTTTGGGAAATGGCACGATTCGGATTTGTAATTTGCATTATCAGCTACTATGGCGATTGGTTCGGATTAAATCGTGTAATTCCAATTAGTAATTATATTATTTTTGCCTATCTGATCTTATCTTCTCTGGTAACAATTTATTTTGTAAATTTTGAATTTAAAATCAACCAAAACCAATATATAAATTCATAACCCCTATTATGAGAAATTCTTACTTTTTCAAGATTTATATTGCGTTCAGTATAGTCTATCTAATTATTCTTTTGTCAAGTTTAGACCGTTTTGATTTGTTTTTAAAACCAATTTTAATTCCCGTCATTGGATTTGGAGCTTATTTCTACAGAAAATTTCCAACACAAAACACCTTGCTTGCGGCGCTCTTTTTTTCATGGGTTGGAGATGTCATTTTGCTTTTTACCGATCTTGGCGAAATCTATTTTATACTCGGTCTTGTGGCCTTTTTAACAGCACATATTCTCTATTGCATTTTATTTAATAAACAGAATAGGATCAGGAAAAAACAAAATAAATCGTTGTTTATTATTGGAAGCATTCTGATTGCCTTGTATCTCATTGGAATGGTTTCTTTTCTAATGCCACATCTAGGAGATCTTGAAATTCCTGTCAGTGTTTATGCTTCGATAATATCGATTATGTTATTGTTTGCAGTTAATGGACTTTTAGTCTGGGAAAAACCAGGTAACTTTTTGGTTTTTCTTGGTGCCTTTTTCTTTGTTGTTTCTGATAGTATTTTAGCTGTAAATAAATTTTATGCTCCAATTCCAAAAAGCTCGTTTTTTATTATGCTAACTTATCTTCTGGCACAATATCTGATTGTTTTAGGTATTTTAAAACTAAATCCAAAGAAAATAAAGGAATAATTAGTTCCTTCAATAACAACCAAACCTCATGAAAAAAATTGCCTTTTTTATTGTCTTATTAATTTCAGTAACTTCTTGTGTAAGTACAAAATCAACGTTAAAAAATGTAGACGATAATGCTCCAGATTTGGTTCTGAAAAAAGATAATACTTTTGTCATTAATCAATTTGCAAAGGATAAAAAATACGGTTACGATCCTGATTATCCCGTGAATATATTTTTCCAAAACACCAACAATGAATCTTTAAACGAATCTCGTTTTCTTAACGCTTTGGCCGGACCAAGTGGCGAAAAAATAACGTACACAAAATTAGAAACCTGTTGTCCGTTTCCGACAAAAAGAAGCAATATGGGCGCTGGATTCTTGAATGTTTACGAATTGAAATGGGAAGGCCAAAAAAAACCAATTAAACTGTATTTGAATGTTTATGAAAAAGGAATTTTAATGGTTCCGATGGGACTGAGATTGAAACAAAATTAAATACTTTTTAATAGAATGATATTTGTTCAGATAAAGAATGCTCTAATAAAGTATTTTAAAACTTGGTGGTTACCAATAGCTTTCTATGTAATTCCTATTGGATTGTATATGTTGGGCAGCATCTTAAAAAGAGATTTTTTAATAGATGCCTTTTTATTTACCATTTATTTAAATATTGCTGGAAATATTATCTCATCAATTGTACAGATTGTAATTGGAAAATGGTATTTTTTATTTCCACAGCTTATAATTTCATTTTTTTTATTTCTTTGGTTAGGACTTTTTTTCCTTTTTTCTCCTCCTGATTTTTATGGAGCTCATAAAGTTATACCAAATGATATCGAAATCTCAAAACCTTTAGACTCAATTCCTGAAGATAAAGAATTTGAGAAAAATAATTTGGTTTTATCTTGTTTGAGTCAACCTGGAATTTATAATTTCTATATAAATGCAAAACCGAAAGAACTAGGGCATTTCTACATCAAAGCATTTGAAATTACGAGTAACGACAGATTATCTGAAGATAGAATAAAAAATAGATCTGATATAAAAGTTGAAAATTTAGAGCCTAAGCTTTATTCTGGCGAATTTACTATTTACGAAGGCTCTTGGGGAGATAAATACGCCGCAAGAATTGAATTATGGTTTATTCCTCAAAACAAAAAAGAATATAAAATTGCCGAAAGAAATTATATCGTTGAAGGTTGGATGCGATAACACGCTTTTAACAAACAATAATTAAATATCAATATGTTAACAATATTATATCCAATCTTATTATTTTCTCCATTAATTTTCCAGTTTACCTATGGAACAAAAGCTATTTACAAAAACACTTCAATGAGTTTTGGAAAGATTTCCTTAATTACTTTTGTTTCGCAAATAGTTATTTCTATTGCCTTATATTCACTTTCTCTCTATAATTTCTCTAAATATTTTGATGAACATCCAGATCAACTCAGATGCGGAACGCCTCTGGCTGGAATTTTAATTTCTATACTATTTTTAATTGCTCTTTTAACGGCTCTTATTCTTGTTCAATTCATTATCATTATCTGGAAGAAAAATAGAACGAAATCTAGTATAGCATGACGTTAAACAGAGAAGAATTAATTCATCCAATCTTTTATTTGTTATTTATATGCGCGCCAATATTTGGGCTCACATTTGATTTCCTCGAAAATTTATCTGAAAATCTTCTATTATTATTTCTAATCATAAATTTATTTCATCTAACTCATTCTGTAAAACTAAAAGGAAATGAAATAATTTCTGGAATTTACATGTTCCCTTTTGGGTTTATAAAAATAAAAAAAAGACTAAAACTTCAGGATGTTAAAGAATTAGTCCTTCATCAAAACGAAAAAAAATATCAAGAAATTAGAGCCGTTTCTTCTGACAATTTTATAATTATTAAAACTATAGCAAACAGAATTCCTGCCGAAGAAGAATTAGAGAAAATTAAAATAAAAATAAAATCTCAAAAGGAAATTATTCAATCTTTTAATTAACTTAAATTTTCTTAATTCCACTAAATTCTAGCCCTGATAGAAGCGGAAATCATTTTTCTCTTAAACTTATTTTTTCCTGGCTGGGCAGAGCGACCGAAGGAAGCTCCTGAACAGACATTGGAAAAAAAAGTTTAAGAGAAAAATATTGTAGCGAATAGCAGGAATAGCTTCATAAAATAATCTTAAATCTTAATCTGAAACTCATAAATCATAACTACCTTTGCACTGTCAAAAAATCATATTATGAACATACAACATATTCCTCAAATTAAGCATACTGACAGCGGGAATTTCTTTTTATTGGCGGGGCCTTGCGCTATCGAAGGAGAAGAAATGGCGCTAAGAATTGCTGAAAAATTAGTTGGTATTACCGACAATCTTCAGATTCCTTATGTATTTAAAGGATCTTTTAAAAAAGCAAACCGTTCTAGAATTGACAGTTTCTCTGGAATTGGTGACGAAAAAGCTTTAAAAATCTTAAGAAAAGTTTCAGAAACATTTCATGTTCCGACAGTTACAGATATTCACACCAATGAAGATGCTGATATGGCTGCTCAATATGTAGATGTTCTTCAAATTCCTGCTTTCTTAGTTCGTCAAACTGATCTTGTTGTTGCTGCCGCAAACACTGGAAAAGTGGTTAACTTGAAAAAGGGACAATTTATGAGCCCAGAAAGCATGAAACATGCTGTACAAAAAGTACTAGATTGTAATAACGAAAATGTAATGGTTACAGATCGTGGTACTATGTTTGGTTACCAAGACATGATTGTAGATTTTAGAGGAATTCCTACTATGCAGCAATATGCTTCTACAGTTTTGGATGTTACGCATTCTCTACAACAGCCAAATCAAACTGCTGGAGTTACAGGCGGAAGACCTGACATGATTGAAACAGTAGCAAAAGCTGGTATCGCAGTTGGAGTTGACGGAATCTTTATCGAAACTCACTTTGACCCTGCAAACGCAAAAAGTGATGGCGCTAATATGCTTCATTTAGATTATTTCGAAGGTTTAATGAACAAGTTAGTTGCTATCAGAAAAACAGTTAACGCATTTTAATTTATAATATTTAAGTTCTTTGAAAACAAAAATTTTATTTTTCTTACTGATTTGTGTTTCTTTAAACACATTTGCTCAGGAAGAAATTCCAGTACAAAAATACGCTGCGCATAATAAAGGAAAATTCTTTGTGATGTGGGGTGGAAACAGAGAAAGTTACTCAAAATCTGATGTCCGTTTTAGAGGTAATGATTACGACTTTACAGTTGAAAACATGAGAGCTCATGACAAACCAAAAGGTTGGCATGTAGATTATATTAATCCTGCTAATATGACAATTCCTCAAACGAATTTGAGATTGGGTTACTTTTTTAGCGATCATTATAGCGTAACAATTGGTGTTGACCACATGAAATATGTAATGTCACAGGATCAAATTGCAAATGTTACCGGAAACATCAATTTACCTGCAGATGATCCCGCGTCAATTTACAATGGCAATTACAACCATACTCCTGTAGATATGTCTCAAGGCGGAGCTAAAGAAGGTGGTTATGGTAATGGTGAAATAAACACAAGTGGTCCAGCTTTTTTAATGTATGAACATACTGATGGTTTGAACTACATTAATACTGAAATTGCCAGATTTGATGATATTTCTAAATGGTTTGGCTTACCAAATATTGATAAAGTTCAGATTAACTTAACCGAAGGATTAGGTGCTGGAGTTTTATATCCAAAAACCAATACTACTATTTTAGGAAAAGAGCGTCATGATGATTTTCATGTTTCTGGTTACGGAGTTTCTGCAAAAGCTGGTTTAAACATTACTTTTTTCAAACACTTCTATGTACAAGGAGAGTTAAAAGGTGGTTACATCAACATGCCAGATATTAAAACTACAATAAGCAATGAAGATAAAGCTTCTCAGCATTTTACTTATTTCCAAAGAATTATTGCTGTTGGAGGAATTTTTAGAATCTAATATTTGCAAAAAATATATTTAGAAAATAGCTGTCATTTTATTTGGCAGCTATTTTTTTTATTATTTACTTTGTATTTCAAAGTACTTTAATTTATACTTTATGAAAAAGAGAAAATTTCTATTTCCGCTAGTTACTTTTATCTTAAGTTTTGCTTGTGCATTATTTGTGGCTATCAAAGTTTTTCCTAATAATCCGTTTACTGGAGCCAAACAAGAAAAAGTTGCTGCAAATAAATTTAAGGACGGTGATCTTATTTTTCAGACTTCAGAATCACCGCAATGTGAAGCGGTTCGTATTGCTACTAATTCAAAGTTTTCTCATTGCGGAATTATTTACGACATAAACGGAAAATGGTTTGTTTTTGAAGCAGTTCAGCCTGTAAAACTAACTCCTATCGAAGATTGGATCAAACATGGAAGAGGCAGCAAATATGTCGTGAAAAGATTAAAAAACGAAAGCGCTTTAAATCCAGAGATTTTACAGAAAATGAAAACGTATAGTCAGCAATTTGATGGTAAAGAGTATGATGCCTATTTTGAGTGGACAGATAACAGAATCTACTGTTCTGAATTGATTTGGAAAATCTATAAAAACGTAGCTGGAATTGAGCTTTCTAAGCTTCGAGAATTGAAAGATTTTAATTTACAAGATCCAAGAGTTCAGAAAATACTAAAGGAACGTTATGGAAACGATATTCCATTAGAAGAAAAAGTCGTTGCACCTTCTGACCTTTCCGATTCTAATTTATTAAAAACAGTCGTAGACACTTATTAATATTTTAAAAGCTAGTCCTTTATTCATTCTAGCTTTTTTATTTGCTAATTAACTTTGAAATTCAAAGAGCTTTTAAAAAATATTTATATGAGAGATTATTTGATTGAAAAACTATACGAGTCTTCTAAAAAGCCGTATCAAAAATATTTTAAGACAAACCAACCTTGGAATATTGACAAATCACAATTACTGACTTATCCGACAGAAAGTCTTGGACTAGTTTTAGGAAATTTTCTTCACAAAAATAATTTTGATATTCAAGAAAAGCTGGAAGATCACGACATTATTCATATTCTCACTAATACAGGAGTTTCTGTTTATGAAGAAATCGGAATGCAGTATTATCTCTTCGGAAATGGTAAAAGAAGCTTGTATTTGTATATGGTCATTCTAACTGGAACGACCTTTTATCCGAAGAGAATAAACTATTTCATTCAACAATTTAAACGAGGTAAAAAAGCGCATTCCTTTCATTACTTAGATTTTTCTAAAATGCTTTTTCTACCAGTTCAAACACTTCAACAAACTTTTAATATTTAAAATCATGAAAACGATTCAGAAAAATTTTGAAGAAAAACAGTCAATCGAATTGGCGATTGGTACCTTTATAATCAGCACGATTTTATTTATGCTGTACATAATTTCAAATGAAAATTCTACTGTTTTGGTTATTGCCTGGCCTTTTGCACTTTTTTCTATAATTGTAAATGTGATAATGTTTTTCCATTTAATAGAAAAATTTATTTATTTACCATTTCAGCGAAAAAACATTGGCTTTAAAATAGTAATTCTACTATCAAATATTCCGATCACTTTTTTTTATTATTTGATTGTGATGAAATCTTGATTTAAAAATTTTAATCATAAAAAAAAAGCCACAAGTAAAAACTTATGGCTTTTCAGATTTTATTTTAAAACTTTAATTAGCTTTTTTAATCTCAATTCCGTTTTGGTCTAGTAAATACATTAATGTAGTCATTGTTGCTGCACCAAGTTCCAATTCTCTTTTATTGATAGCATCAAATTTATCGTTTGCTGCGTGGTGATAATCAAAATAACGTTGAGAATCTGGTTTTAGTCCCGCTTTAACAATAGCTTGCGAAGTTAAATGGCTGATATCTGAACCTGCATGACCAATTGTAAAACTGTGAACCAAATAAGGCTCAAAAAGGTCTTTATAAGCTTGAATTTTTTTCAAATTAACATCATCAGCTTCAATTGAAAATCCGCGTGGCGAGAATCCACCTGAATCACTTTCTAAAGCAAAAATGTGGTTTTCTTTGTTTTGTTTTGAAACTTCTTCATACTTGGCACCACCTTTTCCGCCGTTTTCTTCATTCATAAATAAAACAACACGGATAGTGTTTTTAGGTTTGTAGTTTAAGTTTTTCAAAATACGAATTACTTCCATACTCTGCACAACTCCTGCTCCATCGTCGTGAGAACCGTCTGCTAAATCCCAAGAATCTAAATGTCCTCCAACAACCATAATATTTTCTGGAGTTACAGTTCCTGTTAACTCTCCAATTACGTTATAAGACAAAGCATCTGGCAAAGTTTCGCAAGATTGTTTGAAATAGAATTTCAATGCTGGATTTCTTTTCAATGATTTGCTCAACAATTCGGCTCCATTTGTACTAATTGCAGCTGTCGGAATATACTGTTCTTTTGGCAGATCACCATAGCTTTGAGCTCCCGTATGAGGAAAATCATCTAAACGTAAATTCATCGAACGAACAATTGTTCCAACCGCTCCTAATTTTGCAGCTTCTTTTGCTCCAGCATATCTTTGATCAACGCAAGCTCCGTAAGAAGTAAAAGTTTCAATGTTTTCAGGGTTCATTGGTCTGTTGTAAAACACAATTTTTCCTTTTACTTTATCAGCTCCTAATTCTGCTAATTCTTTAATTCCTTGAACTTCGATAATTTCTGCTGTAAGACCAGTTTTTGGAGTTGCTACAGATCCTCCTAATGCACAAATCGGAACTACAGTTTTTTCTTTCCCATTTAAAATATAAGCCGTTTCTTTTTCTCCACGAACCCAATGCGGAACCATTACTTCCTGAAGATAAACTTTATCTAAGCCTAAAGATTCCAATTGTCTCTTTGTGTATTCTACCGCTTCTGCAGCCCCTTTTGAGCCAGATAAACGAGCTCCGATATCATTAGACAAATATTCTAACCAAGTGTAACATTTTGCTTCAGTTAAAGCTTTTTTATAAAATAATTTGATGTTTTTCTCATCATTTGACTGGGCAAAAGATGTCAATCCGTTTAAAACTAAAGCAGTTAAAAGAATCGTTTTTTTCATAGTTTTTCTAGTAATTTTGGAGTTTATAGTGCTTTCAGCACATTCACAAAGAAACAAAATTTCGGACAGTTCGAGAGCTTTTTCTTCAACCTTTTCTCAAAAAAAAGCTCCAATTACAAATTCGACAATTTGCAATCGGAGCTTTTAGATAATTATAAAATAAGATCTATTTTACTTCGATAATCTTATTTTTTTGGCCAATACCATTTTCATTAAAAGGCTCAATTGTGAAATAATATTTAGTTCCTTTATCTAGTCCTCTAAAATCATAACTATTATCAGAGTAAACCATGATGCTGTTATATAATTTGTCTGGATCAATTCCGTAATAAATATTATAACCAATAGCATCTGCTTGTTTTTTCCAAGAAATCATTGCGTTTCTAGAATCTGCTTTATTTCTGTCTACTTTAAATGAAGCAACCACTTTTGGTTTTGCTGCTAGTCCGTTTCCAAAAACTCTGAAATCTGAAATTGCAAATAAACCAGAAGCGTTGTGAATATTTTCCATTTTGATGTAACGTGCTTTAAATGATTTTGTAAGCTCTACATAATCGTGTGGAGCATCTTTGTCATTTTTAGATTTATCTACAACCAAAGTCCAATTAACAGCATCATCAGACATGAATATTTTATATTGATAATAAATATCCATTGCTTTATTATACTGTGTCGCTTTATGATCTGCATAATTAATTTGCAAAGCATTTATTTCCATCGGTCTTCCCAAATCCATTTGAAGCCATTCTCCGGGATTATTTGTTTTAGCCGACCAATATGTTTGGATATTTTCATCGGTTAAATTTTCTGGACCGTAGCAGAATTTCTCATATACTTTTTTTCCTCCATTGTCCATTCTGTGCGTTTCTACTTCCATACATTCCTCAGATGAAGAAACAGTTACAGGCTTTTTATAAGATAATAACATCCATCCTGCTGAGTTCCCTTTTGTCTGATCTCGCTGACTTGTTGGCAACACGATTGGAAAATCACCATAAGAAGTTATAGAATACATCACATCATCTTTATCGAATCCGGCAGGAAACATATCAATGCGACGTTCAAAACGGTCTTTAATTGAAATTTTACAAGTTCCAGTATTCCAGTAATTTCCATAATTATCTGCAAAAGTATTTCCGTGTCCTGCTCCAATTACAAATCCGCCTGGTTTATAAGACATCGGATTATGTTTCTGATACGTAAATGGCCCTAACGGATTATCACCTACGTGAACACCATTTGCATACCCTTTAAATTCGGTTGCAGGCGCTCCATATTGCATATAATATTTTCCATTGTGTTTTGTCATCCAAGCGCCTTCAATGAAATTCCCCCAAGGTGCAGGTTCCATATCATTATTTGGTCCAAAACGCTCCCACCCGTGAGCTGCAGGGTCTAAAATAGCCACTTCTTTAACTTGTCCATAAACTTTTTGAATATCTTCAACTTCTGTAGCCTTATACAATTCTGCATAGTCAGCTTGATTTCCTTTTGGAAGCCATGTATTATAATCTACTTCTACACCAACAAGAGGCAACTTTCCACTTGAACCGTAGTACATATATACTTTTTTGTCATCATCTTGAAAAATCGCTGGATCCCAAGTTGGAAGCATTGCTTTGTCTACGTGACGTGTCCATCTTCCTGATTTTGGATCGGCAGTTTTCCAGATTGGATGGTCTCTTTTCCAAGTTGAACCTACATAAAATAAAGTGTCATTTACAACCCACGCGGCAGGTGCACATTGATCGTCATCGCCTGGTTGTCTTTGGAAACTTCCGTAAACAAAATTCCAATCTGACATATCTTTACTCCAAAAGAAACCTGCCTGATTGGTAGCAAATAAATAATATTCTCCTTTGTAAGTAATAATAACGGGGTCTGCACTAGAACGACGAGAATACGGAATTCCGTTATGATTATAAGTTGTATAATTATACCCAATATTGATTGGGTTACAATAAGTTGTAGCGGGTTTATTAGGATCAAACCATTCTGTTTTACCTAATTTTTGTGCAGTAATATTGTTTGCAAAAATTAAAGCAAACAAAACAGCTGGCAGCTTAAGATTTTTAAATATATTTTTCATGGTTAGATTTTAAGTTTAAAAGATTATTTTTTTGCCTGTAATCTTTCTTTTAAAAGTTCGGGTTCATTTGTGGTGATATAGTTGAATTTATGATCAATAATCCAATCCATATCTTTCACTTCGTTTACTGTCCAAGCGTTTAGAATAATTTTGTTATCCTTGGCTTCTTTTATCCATTCAGGATGTTTTTGAAAAACAGAATAATGATAGTCGACTCCATTAATTTTATCAGCTTTTACCTCTTTTGGAGATTTATTTCCTTCTAAATACTGCAAAGAAGTTTTTGAATCAATAGTCCTAATCTTTTTTAAGATATCATAATCAAAACTGATGTAGCAGGTAATTTTATTGGCTTTTAATTTTTTAATGGTTTCGACAGCTGCTACAGCAGTTTTTTGTCCTCTTTCTTTACTTATTTCAGAAGGTTTTATTTCGCATACTAAAAGCGTCTGCTTATTGTTTTTAATTCCTTCAGAAATATATTCGTATAATGTTGGAAGTTTCTCTCCATTTGACAATTTAAACTTGATCAAATCGGCGTAATTTGTTTCTTCAATAAGCAATTTGTTGTAATGCGCATCATGATTAATTACAAGTGAATCGTCGGCTGTTCTCCAAACATCAAATTCTGAGCCTGGCAATTTTAAATCAATTGCATGTCTTAAAGAAGCTATCGAATTTTCTGGGAAATTATTTTTTTTCCATGCACCACGATGAGCAACAATCGCATTTTTCTGAGCATTGCATGACGAAAAAGCAACAAGAAATACTAGGCTCGTTATTTTAAAAATATTCATAATAATGTAGTTTAAAAATTACAAAAATGATTCTTGACTTTAAAAAAAAGCCCTTCGCTAACCAAACACGCGAAGGGCTAATTACTAATCAATAAACCAACTATTTAGTTAACTCAAAACTAACTTTCTTATCGGCGTTTGAATTTCCTCCAACGAAAACATCAAACTGCCCAGGCTCTGCTACGAATTGTAAATCAGAGTTATAAAACTTTAAATCCTCAACAGTAATATCAAAACTTACTGTTTGTTTTTCACCTTTTTTAAGTGTTATTTTTTGGAAACCTTTCAATTCTCTAACTGGTCTTGTTACAGAACCAACTAAATCTCTAATGTATAATTGAACCGTTTCTTTTCCGTCAAAATTTCCAGTGTTTGTTACATCAACTGTTACTTTTAATTTTCCTGAAGCATTCATTTTATCAGAAGAAATTTTAATATTTGAATAATCGAAAGTCGTATAGCTTAAACCAAATCCAAATGGGAATAATGCTTCATTTCTTTCGTCAATATAATTTGATCTGAATTTTTCGAATTTACCTTCTGTATTAGAAAGTGGTCTTCCTGTATTTTTGTGTGCATAATAAATTGGCAATTGACCAACACTTCTTGGGAAAGTTGAAGTTAATTTTCCAGAAGGGTTTACATCTCCAAATAAAACATCAGCAATAGCGTAACCTGCTTCCGTACCCGCAAACCAAGCATTTAAAATCGCTGGAACCGTTTTTTCTTCGTCCGTAATAACTAAAGGACGTCCGTCAAATAAAACTAAAACAACTGGTTTTCCTGTTTTTAATAACGCGTTTAATAAATCTTTTTGAGCTTGTGGAATTTCTAAATTTGTACGACTGCTAGATTCTCCGCTCATTTCTGCAGATTCTCCTAAAGCGGCAACAATTACATCAGATTGTTCTGCAACTTTTAAAGCTTCAGCTAATAATTCTTCTTTTGTACGAGCATCACGGTGAAGGGTTTTACCAAACATTGTAGCGTTTGTTTCGAAAGTTTCATCGTAATCTAAGTTACTTCCTTTTGCGTACAAAACTTTTGTTCCAGATCCAGCAACTTCTTTTATTCCTCTTAATAATGAAACAGCATTTTCCATTTTAGTAGCCACACTCCAAGTTCCTGGCATGTTTTCTTTAGCATCTGCTAATGGTCCGATTAAACCAATAGTTCCAGATTTTTTAAGAGGCAACAATTGATTTTGATTTTTTAATAAAACCAATGATTGTGCAGCAATTTGACGAGCTTCTTTTCTGCTATCCATTGTAAAGATTTCAGTTTTAGCTCTCTTTTCATCACAATATTTATATGGATCTTGGAATAATCCTAAATCGTATTTTGCTTCTAAAATAAGTCTAACAGCATTGTCAATTGTTTCGATAGAAACTCTTTTCTCATCTAATGATTTCTTCAAAGTTCCTAAAAAACCTTCTCCAACCATATCCATTTCAACTCCAGCATTTAATGCCAAAGCAGAAACATCTTGAAGATTTCCCATTCCGTGCTCAATCATTTCAGGAATACCTGTAAAATCTGTCACCACAAAACCTTTGAAACCCCATTGTTTTCTTAAAACATCTGTCATTAACCATTTATTTCCTGTTGCTGGAATTCCATCAACTTCATTGAAAGAAGCCATAACCGAACCTACACCCGCATCAACAGCTGCTTTGTAAGGAGGAAAATAGTCATTAAACATTCTGATGTGGCTCATATCAACTGTGTTATAGTCGCGTCCAGCTTCTGGTGCGCCATATAATGCGAAGTGTTTAACACAAGCTAAAATGGAGTTGTTTTTAGAAAGATCGTGTTGTTGGTAACCATTTACCATTGCTTTAGCAATTTGTCCTCCTAAGTAAGGATCTTCTCCAGAACCTTCAGAAACTCTACCCCATCTTGGATCGCGAGAAATGTCAACCATTGGCGAAAATGTCCAGTTGATTCCGTCTGCACTTGCTTCTTTTGCAGCAATTTGTGCACTTCTTTCAATTAAAGCCATATCCCAAGTACAAGACAATCCTAACGGAATTGGAAATGTTGTTTCGTAACCATGAATTACGTCCATACCAAAAAGCAACGGAATTTTTAAACGGCTTTTTTCAACCGCAATCTTCTGTACTTCTTTAATTTTTTGAACTGATTTAATGTTGAACAAACCACCCACTTTACCTTCAGCAATATTTTTTGCCACATTTGAGCTGTTAGCCTGCCCTGTGGTAATATCACCAGATGTTGGCAAGTTTAACTGACCCAATTTCTCGTCTAAAGTCATTTTTGACATCAATTCCGCCACAAATTCAGACTTTGGTTTAATTTTCACTGTATTTTTAGCTGGCTTTTTTTGAGCATAACCCAAAACCGCGCATCCTAAAAAAAGTAAGACTAATTTGTTTTTCATTCTATTCTATTTATTTGTTTGTATTCTTTCTTTTTTCTGCTGAAACATCCAGTCGTAAATCTCTTGATTATCATAGACTTTTGTCCAACTATCATGATTTGCATCATCAAAAATGGTCAGCTTTACATCTTTTGCATTACACTTTTTCAATTCTTTGTAAATCGTAATCGCATAATTCACATTGACCACATCATCTAGCAATCCGTGGAAAATTCTGGTCGGAATATTGGCTATTTCACAAGCGTGTTCTAAATGAATTAAATCTACAAAACCAGCGACAGGTACGTTTGCTGCAAATAGATCCGGATGTGCAAAAGCCAAATTCCATGAAGCCCAACCTCCTGAGCTCAAACCAGTAACATATATTCTTTCTGAATCAATTTTATTCTCTTTCTGAATTTTTAAAATCAGCTGATAAATCGATTCTATATCCCAATTTTCATCTTCTTTGCATTGAGGAGCCAGAACATAAGCATCTAATGGATGTGTTTTTAAATATTTAAAAGGTCCATGAATTTTTACCTTTTCAATATCAGTTCCTTTTTCTCCATCTCCTGAAATAAAAACTATTAATGGCTTTTTTTCCTTCGTATTTGCTGGACGATGCAGAGCATAACCCAACTCATATTTAGACATTATAACCGTATTGATTTTACCAGTTGTTTCGCTTTGGGCAAATCCAAATACAGAAAACAATAAGACAAAAAGCGTTATTCTAAATTTCATTTAAAAAGGATTTAAATTCCGTACTTACCAGAAGTAAATCCAAGTTTTTTCAAACCTTGTTTTGTATCTGATGCATTCATAAACAGTTTCCACAACAAACCTGTTCTATAGTTTTCAACCATTGGAGCAATAGTTCCTTGATCGATTGCCAAATAACGAGCTGTTACCCAATTATACTGTGGTGAAAAAGCATCGTAAGGACCTGCTATACCAACATATTTTGATCTGTTTTCATCATATAAATAATGTAAGAATTTCATCGATTCTACTGGCGTATACGGAAAAGATGATAGCGCAGCAGTTGGAGAAATAACACCATTATCATTATTTGGCTGGTGAGCAGTATAACCTGTAGTTCCATCAGGATTACGAGTGTAACTTGCTGTTAAACCCCAACATTTATCTGAATAATCTTTAAACCCTTTTGGATTTGCAACACTATATTGTACCATGATTTTAGCATGATTTTGTGTCAACTGCCAATAATCAGCATATTTGTCTTTTAAAGTATTTGGGTCTAAACCTAAGTATGAATAATGTGACCAGAACATTGGGCCTACATTTCCGACAGCTCCATTGTAACTTAAAACAACCGGAATTCCATATTGAATTCCTCCGTTTACAATAGCGCCACTTCTAGCCCAAGCTTGGTGATAAGCCTCAGCAGAAATTGGATGTGTAGGTGAAGAAGCAGCCATCACGTAAGTGATTAAACATTCGTTATACCCTTCCAATTTAAAATTCATTTCCCAACCGTAATTTGGTGACCAGTGCCAATAAAGTGCATTTTCGCCTTTTGTATACCAATCCCATTCAACACCTTTCCAAAGTTCATCAGCTTTTGCTGCCAATTCTTTTTCAGCGGTACTTCCATTTTTAAAATATTCTCTAATCGTAATTAAAGCTTGACAAACGAAAGAAGTTTCTACTAAATCTCCTCCATTATCTTTTGTTCCAAATGGTATAACTTTACCCGAAGTGTTGTCCATCCAATGTGGCCAAGCTCCATGAAAACGTTCTGCTTTTTCAAGAAAATTTAATGCTGTTGAAAGTCTAGAAACAGCTTCTACTCTTGGTAAAAAACCTCTTTCTACACCTACAACAATACTCATTAAACCAAAACCAGAACCTCCTGTAGTAATAATATTTGACTCAAAATTAGGATCTTCCGTAAGGTATCTTTCTCTCGCCAATTTTGATTTCGGATCTGCATAATCCCAGAAATATTTAATAGCATCTTTTTGAACCAGATCTAATGCTTCAGTATCCGTCAATGGCGTAGTTGGTGTTGTTGGATTTGTTGGTAATGGTGTTCCTCCTGTATTTCCTCCTTCTGGCGAAGAAGACGAACATGAACTCACAGCACTTAAAAACATTATTATATATAAACCTAACTTCATTTTATCAATTTCTATAATTATATTAATTAAAACATACACCTGATTTTACGTCAGGTGTATGTTTCTGAAAACTTTACCTTTTATCTTTTTCTAATTTGTATAAAGCTGTAACTTCTGGATCTGTAAGAGCAGAATCATAAATTCTAAATTCATCCATTAACCCAGTGTAGTGTAACATCCATCCATCAGGATTACCCCATGGAGCACCTAAATGCTGTTGGTAACCTCCGATAATAAATTTTGAAACTTCAGAACTAGCCAATTCGCCAAAAGGACCTCCACCAGTTGCAGGATCGCTTGCATATCTTTTTGAAATAGAAGTTGGCAAAGTCACTTTTTGACCATCAATGTATAAGCTGTAAGTAGAACTTGTACCATTGTATGACCAAACTACATGTTTCCATGCTCCAAACATATTAGATAAAACATTTGTACCACCATGTTCAATAAATTGTCCTGACCAAGGAATACTTGGCGTAACATCTCTTTGAATATGGTTTTTCATCAACATAGTTGTTGCTGGTCCTGTTCCTTCAATAAGAGTAAAAATATTACCCCAGAAATCTGTTTTCTTTGGAAGCATGTATAAAGATTGAGCTCCTCCTGTATGTGGATCAGTTTTAATCCACATAGAAACAGTAATATTCTTTAAGTTTACTATAGAGTTTGCAACATTATTGTAAGCAATAAATGAAGTTGTAGAACCTTTGTAAGCAGTACCTTTTACTCCCGTTTCATAAGAAACATTTGTTCCAGTTCCGCCAGTGATCGCACCTTTTGAATCTTCTATTGTTCCATCAAAACTAAATTTAGAAACTAAATGTGTAGCTGCAACTTCGTCAGAATTCTCATATCCGCCAATTGACTCGTATGGAATTGGACTGTTTGTTTTATCTATACTATCCTCACAGCTTACAAAAATTTGCGAAGCCAAAGCAAAAGAAAGTAATAAAATAGATTTATTTTTTTTCATTTTAATTATTTTTAAGGATTAGTAACCAGGGTTTTGAGCTGATAAACCATCAGCCTGTTTAATGAATGTTGCCGGAATAGGGAATAATTCATTTTTACCTTCAGTAAATGTTTTTCCATCTACTGCGAAAGCAGCTTTTGCTTGACCTGTACGCACTAAATCGAAAAATCTATCGTGCTCAAAAGCCATTTCTACCCTTCTTTCTTTCCAAATTGCAGTTCTAACATCTGCTTGAGAAGCTGCTGTAGTATTTCCTAAACCTGCTCTGTTTCTAATCTGATTCAATAATGGAATAGCTTCACCAGTTTGACCTAATTCATTTAATGCTTCAGCTTTCATTAAAATAACTTCAGCAAATCTCAAATACTTAATATCAACATCTGTTTCCCATGCATCTGTATATGCAGATGAATACGCTTTATAATTGTATCTTTCGTTTTCAACTGTATTTGGCACTACTCTTCCATCGTATAAAGTTGAACCTCTAAAAATAATTGTTGCCGCTTTTCTAACATCTCCAGCTTCGTAAGCGTTTACTAAACTTTGAGATGGTGTATTGAAGCCCCAACCCCAACCTCCAGTACCACGAGCACCTTGAGTATTTGAGTATCCTTCGATTCCTTTAGCAGGTACAGCACCTTGAGCGTAGATTTCGAAAATAGATTCAGAATCAAATTTTCCACTTGCTCTAAACATTGAAGCATAATCAGCAACAAGAGAATAACCTGTTACTTTATTAGCATTATCAACAACTTGCTGCCATTTTTTCTGGTATAAACTTACTTTTGCTAATAAAGCATAAGCAGCACCTTTTGTAACTCTTGATTTCTCATTAGCAGAATAAGCTCCTTTTTCAGGCAATGCAGCAATCGCATCATTTAAATCTGTTTCAATGAAAGCATAAACTTCTGGAGCAGTTTTACGTGTTAACTGCATAATTCTATCAGCCTCTGAACCAGGAACAGGCAAATGATCTACAATTGGAACACCTCCGTAACATTTTACTAAAGTGAAATACATAAAAGCTCTCAAAAACTTAGCTTCACCAGCTAATCTGTTTCTTAAAGCAGCATCTACTTTATCCAATTTTGGAAGCATATTTAAAGCTTGATTACATTTATTGATTCCGTCGTAATTAGCAATAAAAGTACTTTCAGCAGAAGGATTAGAAGCGTTGTAAGTCAAAGCATCTAATACATCTTTATCAGTTCCAGTATCTCCAGGAGAAGAACCTTTATCAGCATCATCAGAAGTGATACTTGAAAGACCAATCCATCCAAAAGACGTCATATCCCAGTTTAAAAACTTGTTATAGATTGCTGTTACAAATTGAGCAGCTCCTGCCTCATTATTAAACAGCTCTGTATCGTCTGTCGAAATAGATTCTGTTTGATCTACATCTAGATAGTCGTCTGCACATCCTGTAAAGAACAATGATGATAATACAAACGTTGCTATATATATCTTTTTCATATTATTAAAATTTTAAATTAGCACCAATTACAAATGATCTTAAAGTTGGATAAGCATCCAGCTCTACTCCCTGAGTTCCGTAAGGATTTCCATCTCCGTTTAACTCTGGAGAAAATCCTGAGAATTTTTGTGTAATAAATGGGTTAATTGCATTAACATAAATTCTACATGCAGAAATAAAACTGTCAGATTGTAATGGCAATTTATATCCTAAAGTAATGTTGTTAATTCTAAAGAAATCACCAGACTCTAAATAGTATGTAGAAGCTACTGGTACTTGATTAAATGGTGCAGGATTTGAAGCCGTTGTATTGTTTAACGTCCAGAAATCTGTAGCCAATGAATTTTCGATGTTTTCACCTGAGAAACGTTGTGCTTTTTTACCGTTGTAAACTTTTGCTCCAGAAGTTCCATATCCGTCAACAGAGAAATCAAAGTTTTTGTAAACAAAACCTAAAGAAACTCCGTAGTTTGATTTTGGTAAACTTGAACCAACATATTTTTTATCAGCTGTAGCGCTCAATGCATCTTGAGTTACTTTATCTCCTGCTGCATTATAGTATAACATTTGTCCATTTGCAGGATCAAAACCAGCATATTCATAGATATAGAAACTTCCTAATGGCTGTCCAACAGTTGTATTATCCAATAATTTTGTGTCTTGACCGTTTCCTAAACCTCCACCAATAACTGGAGATAATACTACATTTTTCAGACCTGTAAGTTCGTTTTTATTGTTAGAAAAGTTACCACCGATATAGTAGCTAAAGTTTTCTCCGATTTTGTCATCCCAACGTAATGAAATTTCATAACCTTTGTTAGATACTTCTCCAACGTGAGCTGGTGATGCAGCCGTAATTCCAGATGTAAAATAAGGTTTTGTGTTTAAAATTACGTTGTTAGTATTTTTATCATACACATCGAAAGATCCTTTTAATCTGCTGTTTAAGAATTCAAAATCTAAACCTACAGAAGATTCTTCTGTAACCTCCCAAGATAAACTTGGATCAATTTGTGAAGATATCGTTGTTCCTTCAAGTAAGATAGAACCTCCTAAATATGCATTAAGACCAGAAGTATAACCTTGACTGTTAAGTGGTACATTTTGATTTCCTAATTTACCCCAGCTTCCTCTAAGTTTCAATAAATTGATTCCTTTAGCATCTGCTAAGAATTTCTCTTTAGAAATTACCCATCCTGCACCAAACGCAGGGAAAGTTCCCCAACGGTAGTCTTTTGCAAAGTTTGAAGATCCGTCACGTCTAACAGTTCCAGTAAATAAGTATCTGTCTAACAATTTATATTGGAAACGACCTAAGTAAGAAGCTAATTTAGTTTCGTTAAAAACCTCATCTTTATAACTAGTAATATTTGTTGCATACTCGTTATCTTTTAAAGACCAATAATTAGAATCAGAATTCACATTCTTTCTTACTATTGTCAATTTTTCTCTTGCTCCCTTAACGTATGTTTCAATACCAGCAGTAACCTCTACATCGTGAATTTCGTTAAACACTTTGTTGTAAGTCAAGTAGTTTGATAAACTCCAATTGTAATATTCTTCTCTTCCTTTTGTTAATGAATTGATATTTGCATTAGGAAATAATTGCTCGTATTCACTTGCTTGTCTATCTGGATTCGCTGCTACCCAAATATTTTTAGTGTCGTTGTAGTTATAATTTTTCCAAGTATAATACTCACCATTATATTGAGATGTGAATTTTAAAGAAGGTAAAATTTCATAATCTAATTTTAAACCTCCTTGTAAAGTAATGCTACGTTGTTGTTCATCAAAGAAATCCAACTGAGCAACAGGGTTTCCAACGTTGTTGATTGCAGATCCTGTTTCGCTTGCAAAACCATTGTCTCCAACACGTGCAACTCCATATTTCCCATCAGGAAAGAATACTGGAACTACTGGAGATTGTTTGTAAGCATTTGTAAAAGCTGACAAAGGTTTTGGAGTTGATTTTGTAGACGTTAAACTGAAGTTTTGAGTTAAAGTCAGTTTTTTTGAAATTTTGTATTCGTTATTATTTCTAAAAGTAGTACGTCCGAAATCTAAACCATTTAAAACAGCTTGCTCAGAATAATTTCCTAAACTGAAAAAGTATTTTACACTTTCCGTTGCACCAGAAACAGATACGTTGTTTTGAGTATAACTTCCTGTTCTTGTAATTTCGTCAAACCAATCTGTATTAACAGGCTGATCTTGAGAGTAAGTTGTAGATTGTAAAGCTGAATTAGTGTAATGAGCATATTTATTACTTCCAGCCATTTTTACTCTTTTAAGAGGTGTTCTTACACCACCAAAGCTTTCTACTTCAACAGAAACTTTATCACCTTTACCTTTTTTAGTAGTAATAATGATAACCCCGTTTGCTGCTCTTGTACCATAAATAGCCAATGCAGAGGCATCTTTTAAGATATCGTAAGAAGTAATATCGTTTGCATTTATATTATTGATGTTTTCTGTTGCCATACCATCAACAATATATAATGGTGATCTACCTCCTAAAGCAGTACCCAAACCTCTAATTACTACAGAAGGTGTGCTTCCTGGTAAATCTGAAGCAGTTACTTGCACCCCAGCTGCTTTACCTTGAATAGCTTGAGAAGCATTAATTACTTTAGTTTTTGTGATATCTTCAGCTTTAATAGAAGAAATTGCAGTAGTATTATCTACTTTTTTTCTAGTACCGTAACCGATAACAACTACTTCTTTTAAAGCGGTATCACCCGATTCTTTTAAAGTAATTGTCATTGCTCCTGCCGTCGCTTGTACAGAAACAGAATCGAAACCAAGCATGGAGATTTTTAAGGTTTCTCCAACTTTAGCATTAATGGTAAAATTACCATCGAAGTCAGCATCAGCAGAAGTTCTAGACTCCGAGGCACTAATAATAGCACCTGGAACTCCCATTCCACTACTGTCTAATACTTTCCCTTTAATTGCTTGTGCCTGCCCCATCATATATGTAGGCAGCAACAAGAGTGCTAAAAAGCTAAAAATAAAATTTTTCATACAGTACGTAATCGTTTAAGTTAGTAGAGCCAAATTAAACAATTACAACGTTGTAGTACATCAAATACCACTACAACATAGCTACATCATTGTGTTAAAAATTGATATTAAATCAATGAAAATCAACATTTTAAATGTTAATAAAATTCCTTTAACATATCATTATGATGTAGTAATGATGTATCGTAATTATATAAAAAATGATATCAAAAAATATAAAATCTGTAAAAAACAAAATCAAATCTTACAGAGTTAATAAAAATTTCGACAGATTTTCGTCTTGTGTGAGGTTTAATTTCTTTCTAAGACGATATCTATGCAGTTCTACACCTCTAAAAGAGATGTTCATCATGGGTGCAATTTCTTTTGAAGAAAGGTTCATTTTTAGATAAACGCATAATTTTATATCCTTCGGAGTTAAGTTTGGATATTTCTTAGAAAGATTTATAATAAACTCATTATGGATTTGATTTAAGTTGGTTTCAAATATTTCCCACTCGTGTTTATTTACTTCATTAATCTTAATTGCCTTCTTGATTTCATTTTTAAGTTTACTGAAATCTTTCTCCGTTTCTAAAATGCCTTGAATCTTATCAATCATTTCTGTTTGCTTGGCAATTGATAACGATTTACCGGCAACTTCAGAAGATTTTGATTGCAGTTCTAATTCTAAAATATGTTTTTCATATTCTTGAATATTAAGTTCGTTTTCTTTCTTCAATTCCATTTCAAGAATTTCTCTTTGGTGTTTTAATTCCTCTGCCTGCAATTTTAGTTTTTGCATATAACGAAGTTTATTCCATTTATAATAAAAGAATAAAACAGCTCCTATAACCAGCAAATAAAGAAGAATCATCCAAAAAGAAAAATACCAAGGTTCTGCAACTCTAAACTTATAAGACAAAACTTTATCATAAGTAGCACCATCATGCTTGAATATCTCTACCGAATGATATCCACTACTTAAATTGTTTAGAATTATTAATCCGTCTGAAATTGGTACAAATTCTCTGCTTTTATCTAATTTATAAAACAAGTTTGGCTTGCTTGCTCCATAAATTCCAGAAATAACGTTGATTTTTAATTCGGTATTGAATTTTATTTTTGATTCATTAGGAATTAAAACGTCATTACTAAATGCCTCTAATTCTACTTTTGAATTTTGTTTGTTTTCATATTGCAGTTTTAATGAAATAAATCCATCATCGAGATTAAACAAATAATCGTTATCTGTTTTAAAAATTCTCAGATTTTCATTAATCAATTTTCCTTTATAATATTTTTCCTGAATGATATTCCAAATAAACTTATTCCCTTCAGCATAAATGTGATACAAAATTCCGTTTTGCAAAACCATGAAATGGCTGTCATCTATAGAAACGATATCTGTTACATTTTTAAAACTTGCATTAAACAAATCATTTTCTTCCAATTTATTGGAAATCGAATTATATGTGTACCAAACATTATTAATTAAAAAGAGAATTTCTTTTCTAAACTCAAAAATCTTTATTCCAAAGTCATTTTTTATTTTGCTTTGCTGCGTAACATTTTCAACTTTTAAAGTATTGTAGTTGTCATCTAATAAAACACGATATAATCCGCGATAATTATCAGCGGCCCAAATTTCATTCTTTTTATTTTGAGCAACATATTTAATAGGTTTCGCAAGATCTTTTATTATTTTATATTCAGATAAATTTGAAGGATTATCATAAACTAAAATACCGCTGTAAGTTGATTGAAAATAAGTATTATTGATACTGCTTTTAGACATATTCCAACCGCCACTAACTCCATTAATTTTGGTTAAAGTACTATTTTCATAAGAAAAAGTGCCATCGTTATGACCTATGATATATTTTCCATCTATAAGCGAGATATTCCATCCTTGCCCTTGTGTGTTAGGCATCATATTGAATTTTCCTCCACTATATTCAAAAATACCATGATTTGAAGCAATTAAATAACCTTTATTAATTGTTGCAACGGAGTATACAGATCCTAAAAGCCCAGAATTGTCATAAAAAAATGAAATTGGAGAATTAACCTCAACATGAGCAATACCATTATCTAAACCAACCCAAAGGTCATCTTCTTTATCAAATCCTAAACTCAGAACCGAGTTGTTCATTAAAACATTGTCTCGCTCAATATTTTTATAAGAATTGGTTTTCAAATCTAAAATAATAATACCGCGATTTCCAGTTCCAATAATCAATTTTTCTCCCTTTATAAATTTTGCGACATTAATTGTTGCCGATTTTAACATCTCGTTTATAGGATTGTCCCAACTTTTCAAACCATTTTGATCTAGAACAAAAACACCTTTTTTTTGTGTAAAAATGTAGGTATTATTTTGATATTTTTCGATGGCATGAACAACGGTTTTCTTTAATACATCCCAACCTTTCGGATTAGCAATGTATTTATCCTTCATTTTAAAAATTCCATCCTGAACAGAAGCAACATATAGATTTTGATCTACAGCAAAACAGTATGAAATAAGAAAAGGAAATTTAATTTTCTTAATTGATTTTCCGTTATAAATAAAAACATCGTTGAATGATTGAAAATACAGCGAACCATTAAATCTGAAAATTTTCCAGATTTCTTCATTGTCTTTTTCATCAAATAATCTAAGATTTTTTGTGATCGAAACATAATGCATTGTTCCGTCTTTTCTATACCAATAACCAAATTCTTTATAAGAACCAGAATAGATTTTGTCGCCTTCAATTAAAATAGAGCGAATAATGGTTTTGTTAGGAAGTGTATATTTTTCCCATTTTACTCCGTCGTAACGAAGCAAATAATGGTTATTGGCAAAGTACATGGCATCGTCTTTTCCTTGAACGACATTCCATATTTGATTATCACCTTGATAATCTGATTTGCTGTAATTTTCGACAAATGGAAGTAATTCTTGTGCTTGAAGCTGTAAAGCGATGAAAAAGAAGAAAACTGATTTTAAAAGTATCGATTTCAAGATATTCGTTTTAAATTCAAAGATACTCACAAAATATTTAATTTCCGAAAAGTAAAAAAGCTTCCAATGCGGAAGCTTTTTATATTATTATCTAGAAATAAAATAGTTAAAACAATTTACCTTATCAATCCGATTTTAAAATCGACATTATCTTTCTCTAATTTTAGAATTAAACTAGAATTAGCCGCTTGTTCGACATAGAATTCATCACCTTCTTCTATATCATTCCAAAATTTTTCTTTAAAACATACATTTCCCACTCTCCATTCATCAAAGTTAACCTGATGGATTTCGGAATTATTCTCATTATCATAATGATATTCCTTTTTCTTTACTTTGACTGTTCCAACATATTTTTGCTTTTCATTTAAATCATTATATAAATTAATATCTCTCAACCAACTCAAAAGAAGAAAGGCATTAATTACAATGATTGCTCCTCTGAAAAAATAAAAAGTGTGGTTTGAAGTATCGCATCCAACACATAAATAAACAATTAAAAGCACAATAAGCGAAAAGCCTGATCCTAAAAGCCTAATCGTAGAATTAGCTTTAATTCTATTTTTGACCAATACAATATCTTCTTTTGTAAGCGCAATTTTTGATACTGCCATCTAAAAACTCAAGGATAAATTTAATTCAACAACATCAATACAACACTCAGAATACTGATTATTAAACATAATGGCGTAAAATATTTAGTATCATTTTGTCCGAATTTGGTGTTTTTTATTTTTTTGAAAAATCCAAAATATTTAAAATCGCCTAAAGCTCTTAACGCAAATGTAATTGAAAGTAACCAAAAACCTTTTTCACTAAAATCTGGAGACAACTCAACATTAATCATTTTGGTTTCTATTAAATAAAAAACACCAAATGCAAAGAGTGCAATTGCGACTACTAAAGTTGCAAATATTCCTGGATTTCTTGGCGGAGTATTCTCATCTGGAGTCGGATAAACACCTTGAGTTCCCCATTTTCCTCCAAAAGCCCAATAAAAATGAACGGATGAAAGAAAAAGAAATATCGAAAATAATAGTACCGCAATGATTTTTGCCATTATTAAATCTATTGGTTAAGAAATTAATTTTCTAATAATTGAAAAACTTGATTGGCAATTTCGTACTCTTCGTCTGTTGGTACAACCAGAACTTTAACAATAGCATTTGAAGAGTTAATTTCTCTTAATTCCTTAGAACGAATTTGATTCTTTTCTTTATCAATTTCAATTCCGAAATAATCCATATCTGTACAGATTAAATTGCGCATATAAGATGAGTTTTCGCCAATTCCCGCTGTAAAAACAATGGCATCCAATCCGTTAAGGGCTGATGCATAAGCTCCTATAGTTTTTCTAATTCTATAAGCATTCATCTGTAGTGCAAGCTGACAATCTTTATTTCCTTTTTCTGCTTCTGCTTCAATATCACGCAAATCGCTATAACCAGTAAGGCCTAACATTCCACTTTGTTTCAATAAAACAGCATTAACTTCATCTGGAGTATATCCTAAATTCTTAATCATATAGAAAACAACAGATTGGTCAATATCTCCGGCACGAGTTCCCATAATCAAACCATTTGAAGGTGAAAATCCCATCGAAGTATCAATACATTTCCCGTCTTTAATCGCTGCCATACTGCAGCCATTTCCTAAATGAATGGTAATTATTTTAGAATTATTTTTCAAATAAGCGATTGCTTTTTCTGAAACATATTTATGGCTAGTTCCGTGAAAACCGTAAACACGAACTTTATTTTCTGTCAAAAGATAGTTTGGAATCGCATATTTAAAGGCAACTTCAGGCATTGTTTGATGGAAAGCAGTATCAAAAACTGCAATTTGTTCTGCTGAGCTGAAAATTTCTTCTGCAACATTAATTCCCTCTAAATTCGCTGGATTATGCAAAGGCGCTAACTCAAAAAGCTGTTTGATTTTTGCTTTTACTTTTTCATCAATTTTCACAGTATCGCTAAAATCACTACCGCCATGTACTACACGATGTCCAACAGCTGCAATTTCAGAAGTTGATTTAATAACTCCTTTTTCAGCATCCAAAAGCATGTTGGCTACTTTTTGCAATCCAACTTTATGATTCGGAATAGGAAGTGTTTCTTCAATTGATCCGCTTGCCGTTTTAAAAACAATATTTGAAGTTTCTAAACCAATTCTATCAATCATACCCGAACAAATTACTTGGTTTTCTGGCATAACCATTAATTGATATTTTATTGAAGAACTTCCTGAGTTTATAATAAGTATTTTCATTTTTTTTAAAGGTGCTAAGATGCTAAGTTTCTAAAGTGCTGAGTTTTATTGAAAGACTCAAAACTTTTTTTATATTTTTTATATTGTGAATTCATATTCAAATAAAAGCAATTTCAAGGCAAAGTATAAATTAATAATTTACCATTAACAATTCACAATTATTATTACATTCCTTGTGCTTGAATTGCCGTAATAACGACTGTATTGATAATATCGTCTACTGTACAACCTCGGCTTAAATCATTTACGGGCTTATTCAAACCTTGAAGCATTGGGCCAATTGCCAAAGCTCCAGTTTCTCTTTGAACGGCTTTATAAGTATTATTTCCTGTATTTAAATCTGGAAAAATAAGTACGCTTGCTTGTCCTGCCACTTCAGAATCTGGCATTTTACTCTTTCCAACAGTTAAATCAACTGCAGCGTCATACTGAATTGGACCTTCAATTTTTAAGTCTGGTCTTTTTTCTTTTACGATTGCAGTCGCAGTTCTTACTTTATCAACTTCGTCTCCTTTTCCGGAAGAACCAGAAGAATAAGAAAGCATCGCAATTTTTGGTTCAATTCCGAATGCTAAACTAGATTCTGCCGATGAAATCGCAATTTCTGCCAATTGTTCAGCTGTTGGATTTGGATTGATGGCACAATCTCCAAAAACTGAAACTCGGTCTTCTAAACACATAAAAAATACCGAAGAAACTACAGATGAATTTGGTTTTGTTTTAATGAATTGCAATGCTGGCAAAATAGTATGTTGTGTGGTATGCGCTGCACCAGAAACCATTCCGTCTGCATGACCTTTGTAAACCATCATGGTTCCGAAATACGAAACATCTTCCATTAAATCTCGTGCCATTGTGATACTTACGTTTTTAGCTTTTCTAAGCTCATAATAAGTATTGGCGTAATCTTCATAAAGTTCAGATTCTTTTGGATTGATGATATTAACTTTTGAAAAATCTAGCGTGATTCCAAGTTCTACCACTTTATTTTCGATTTGTTTTTTATCTCCAATAATCGAAATATCAACAACATCCATATCTAATAATCTCGATGCTGCCGTAATAATTCGGTCATCATTTCCTTCTGGAAGTACAATATGTTTTCTATGCTGTTTCGCTCTTTTAACCATGTTATATTGAAACATTTTTGGCGTCATACCTTCAGCTTCAAAAGTGATCAATCTTTCTGATAGAGCATCGTTATCAACATATTTTTCAAATGTCGTTATAGAAGTCTCAATCTTATGCGTATTGTTAGCGTAAATTTCAGATTTTATCGATCCAATTTTATTGGTAATATGATACGTTCCGCCGTCTACAGCAATAATTGGGACGATTGCAGAAAGTCCTTCAATTAGCTTTAAAATACTTTCTTCTGGAACAATATTTCCTGTTAGAATAATTCCTGAAATTGTTGGATAATTTGCAGATTCATTCGCTTGTAAAGCCCCTAAAATAATATCTGAACGATCCCCAGGAGTAATTACTAAAGCATTGTTATGCAAATGAACCAGATAATTATGAAGCTGCATTGCACCCACGCTGTAATGTCCAATTTCATTGTTCAGATAATTTTCTCCAAACAGCACTTTTGCATTCAGTTCATTTACAATTTCCTGCATTGTTGGATTATTCAAAGTAGAAATTAGCGGAATTGTATTAATTAGAACATTAGCTGGCAAAGTCTTTTTTAGGCTATTTGTAACCAATTCTATATTTTCTGGCTGAACTTTATTTGCAAAAACAGATAAAACTTCAACTTCTTTCACTTTAAAAGAATCGTAAACCAAATACAAACTGTCTAAAAGCTCTTCTAAAGTTTTTCCAACGCCCGAACCTACAATTATTGTTGGAATTCCAAGATTTTTAGCGATTAAAACATTCAAATCTAATTCGATAGAAGTTCCTTCTCCTGTAAAGCTTGTTCCTTCAACCAAAACAAAATCAAAACGTTCTTCTAGCTTTTTATATTTTTCAATTATGAGATCAAGAACCTCTCCTATTTTTCCTTTATTCTTTTTCTTAATCAATCTGCTTTTCGTAATGGCATAAGCATCTTCAAACTGAATATCAAGATTAAAATAAGACAATACTGTCTCAATATGATTATCTACTTCACCATCAATAAAATCTTCGATTATAGGCCTAAAATAGCCAACTTTAGCTGTTTTACCAATCAGAATACTCATCAAACCGAGCGTAATAATTGATTTACCACTATTGTGATCGCTAGTGGCTATATATATTGCTTTACTCATAATTATTTATATTTATTCTAAATAACAAAATTATACATTTCGATTCTATTTATGCTGTAACAAAAGTTAAAACCAACGTCTTTTCTTGAAATAAATGATTAAGCCAATTACTAGCAAAAACATCACTCCCATTACTACAAAATAGCCATTCTGCATTTTGAGTTCTGGCATATTTTCAAAGTTCATTCCGTACACTCCAACAATAAAAGTAAGCGGAATAAATATGGCCGAAATAATGGTTAGTGTTTTCATGATTTCATTCATTTTTCGGCTTTGTTCCGAAAAATAGAAATTAGAAGCACTTTCCAAAGCACTCATATCCGATTCTATCTGTTCTAAAAGCTCCAAACTCTTTTGATGCAATCTTATAAAGAAATTGAACGTTTCTTTCTGAATCAAGCCATTTTCGTCGTCATCATCTTTTTTGGTTTTTAAATAGTATAATGAATCTCTCAAAGGCACGATAGAACGTTTTAAAAAGTTCAAATTATCGCGGTGATTTTCAATTTTTTCTAAAATAATTGGTTTAGCATCTTTTTTAGTGAGGTTAATCAACTCCTCAACTTTATCTTCTTCATCTTCCAGTGTAATGTAGAAATTTTCCATTACAGCGTCTAAAAGCAGATACAAGAGATAATCTACCTTTTTAGTTCTAACAATTCCTGCATGCGTGCGTAAACGCTCTCTAATGTGAGTAAAGAAATCACTGCGTTTTTCCTGAAACGAAATCAATATTCCGTCTTTCAAAATAAAACTAATTTGTTCTACACTAATATTATCAGAATATTCAGAAGGCAAAAGGGATTTTATATTAAAGAATAAAACGTTTTGTTGCTCTTCCAGCTTAGTTCTTTTAGTCGTATTTAAGATATCTGCTAAAAGAAAATCATCGAGCTTAAAATGTGTTCCAATTGTTTTAAGCAATCCAATGTCATTTAATCCATGAACATTTAACCAATTGTTTTTAGTATAATCAAAACAAGAATTTAGTGCTAAAACAGTAAACTTATCATATTCAACAACATCTGCATCGTCGTATACGAAAAGTTGCATCTCAGTCTCGTGTTCTTTGTGCGTTCCTGTATATTCTAATGTAATATGCTGTAGCTTGCGTCCTTTCTTGTATTTGATCTTTCTCATTCTGGAAATTTTACAATAGTAATATTACGAAAAAGAATTCGAAGAAGAAATGACAATTATCAGTTTGTGAAAATTCATTTAATAAGTAAAATACATCTTTTCATCATGTATAGACATAAAAAAAACCGAGCCATTTCTGACTCGGTTTTCTATTTTAATACTTTGTACTAATTTCTTACCACTAAAGAATTATTTAACTTCTTCAAAAATAACAATCCAAGTATATCAGTACTTCACAACGTCGTGGTACAAATATGGTACAAACCTGTTATTTTATTTTACAAAACAACATATTTCCATTCTGAAAGTTAATCATTTTAAACTTCATTATAGCAGGAATAGTTTCTTAATAAAACTAAGTTTTTTAATAAGAAAGTAATTCTCCCTGATCATTAAAAAGGAAACTGTAACTCCCATTTTTTTTATCTCTTCTTAAATCTTACCGTTATATTCATTATGCTCTATCAGCGCCGAAAATATTGATGAAATAGAAAGAATGCATCATTCCAAGCAAGGCCATAATAATATTTTTAATAGGTTAAATTGATCCTCGTAGGTTTCAATACTGCTCTCCCCACGGAAAGGCCTAAAAGGCGGAAAACTTAAAGTTTTCATTCTTTTTAAAAAGCCACAAAAAATGTCTGAAGACCTGCAAATTCAAGGATTTGCAGGTTTTTTTTATTTTAGGCCTGTTTTCAATATTTATAAATCCTCACAAAATTAAAGGTGCAGAATCGGTGCACTTTCCGGCGCGCTGAAAAGTGCACCAGAAACAGTAAAAATCCCTTATATCATAGGGGTTAACGAGATTAACGACTTGATTTGGCAGTAATATTATTCTACATTTATTAATTTAAAAAGTAGGATTATGTTGGAAAGCAGTTTTGGTTTGGGATTCTTTTTAAAAAGACCCAAAATAGAAAGTAAAGAATGGATCGTATATTTCAGAATAACTGTTGACGGTATCCGTAAGGAAAGCTCAACTAAGAGAAAATGGGATAATACACGATGGGATCAAAGGTTCGAAAGAGCGGTCGGCTCAAAGGAAGATGCAAAGTCGCTGAACTTCTTTTTGGATTCGCTGACTTTAAAAATCAATGAAATCAAAACCGAAATGATGTATAGCGGCAAAACCATAACCGCTGAGAAAATTATGGACGAGGTTCTGGGAAGGACCGCGCCAAAGATTAAGGTTCTCGAAGAATTTCAAAAGCATAATGATGAAATGGAGGCGCTTCTTGGAAAAGGCTATGCAAAAGGCACCCTTGACCGGTTTACCATTACTAAAAACCATTTGACTGCGTTTATAAAATTCAAGCTTAAAAAGCACGATCTTGAATTTGCGGATTTGAATCTTGAGTTTGTAAAGGACTTCGAATTTTACCTTAGAACTGTACGCGACTGCAGCAACAACACAACCCTAAAGTATATTGCAAATTTCAAAAAGATTGTAATCCGCGCCATTGATAAGGAGTTAATCACCAAGGACCCATTTAAGAACTTTAAGGGACGTAAAACAAAACTGGTAAAAAAACCACTCACCGCACAGGAATTGTACGAACTTGAAAGTCATTATTTCACAACTGACAGGCTCAATGTCGTAAGGGATGTATTTGTCTTCCAATGCTACACTGGTCTGGCTTACATAGACGCTTATCAATTAAAGAAAACTGATATCAAAGAAGGCATTGATGGAAATCTATGGATTATGTCCGAAAGGCAGAAAACAAACTCATCATTTAATGTCCCTCTTCTTCCCCAAGCACTGAAAATAGTTGAAAAATATAAAGAGCACCCGCTGTGTATCCAGCGTGGAACCGTGCTTCCTGTTTCATCCAACCAGAAAATGAATGAGTATCTAAAAGAGGTGGCAGTCTTATGCGGCTTTCCTTTTACATTAAACACGCATATGGCACGCCGTACTTTTGGAAGCACTGTGACATTAAATAACAACGTCCCTATTAATGTAGTTAAAGAACTGCTGGGTCATGCATCGGTAAAACAGACTGAGGCATATGCTATAACTGAACAGGCCACAATCGGACGTGAAATGTCTATTCTCAATAAAAAACTCAATAAAACTGGGTCCAAAATGTCTAAGCCTGATTTGGCGGTTCTCAGCAGGCTCGAAAAGGAAATTCAGGCAATCAAAAAGAAATACAACATTTCTTCGTGATAAATAATTTTAAAGATAATAATATACACAGTATACCACTGTAAAACTCAGTCATATTGACCACTGTTTTCCAATTTAAAGTGACCACTTCGTTTCGGTTTAAAGTGACCATCTAATTTCGGTGCAAAGTGA
>NZ_JACHLB010000005.1 GCF_014207905.1 Flavobacterium notoginsengisoli
AATCTAAAATCTAAAATCTAAAATCTAAAATCTAAAATCTAAAATCTAAAATCTAAAATCTAAAATCTAAAATCTAAAATCTAAAATCTAAAATCTAAAATCTAAAATCTAAAATCTAAAATCTAAAATCTAAAATCTAAAATCTAAAATCTAAAATCTAAAATCTAAAATCTAAAATCTAAAATCAAAACCCTCTCTGTCTTTTAGCTTCAAAAATCAAGATAGCTGCAGCGACAGAAACATTCATGCTGTCAATTTCGCCCTGCATTGGGATAATAATATTTTGAGTTGCTTCGTCACGCCATTGCTGCGTTAAACCTGTAGCTTCTGTACCTACAACTAGAGCGGTAGGAGTAGTGAAGTCTTGGGTATGATAAGAAGTTGAATTCTGCAAAGTAGCACTGTAGAAATTAATCCTTTTTTCTTTCAAAAAAGCAATAATTTCTTCTGATGTTCCTGTTGCGATTTGGTTGGTAAAAAGACAGCCAACACTAGAACGCACAATATTCGGATTATATAAATCGCTTTTCGGATTGGCAATTAAAACAGCATCTAAATTAGCAGCATCGGCAGTTCTTAAAACAGCGCCAATGTTTCCTGGTTTTTCTAAAGATTCGACTACCAGAATTAGAGGATTGTCAGATAATTTTAAATCTGATAATTGTAAAGATTTGGTTTTGGCTACAGCTAAAATACCTTCTGTAGTATCGCGATAAGCTAGTTTTTGATAAACTTCTTTATTTATTTCAATGAGTTGAAATGATTTCTGAATTAGTTTATTGATTTCATTTTCAGTCACTAATTCAGGTAAAAATAAAACCGTTTCTATTTCGTAACCGCCTTTTATAGCTAATGAAATTTCGCGTTGTCCTTCAATTAAAAATGTTCCGGTTTGTTTTCTGGCTTTGGCTTTTTCTTGAAGTAAAACCAAAGATTTTATATACGGATTTTGAACTGAAGTAATTTGTTTCATTTTTTTTAAGCGACTAAGATTCTAAGGCGCTAAGGTACTGAGTTTTTTTTCTTACTGCAAGGTTTTTAAACAGCCACGAATTTCACGAATTTGCACTAATTTCTCATCGTAGCAAGACAAAAAAGAATTCGTATAAATTCGTGAATTCGTGGCTAATAAACTTTTATTCTTCAGTAGAATTGTTTTCCTCTAAAAGAGCGGTTTCTTCAGCAGGTTTTGTAACTACTTGGTCTTTGTTTCCAAAAAGGAATTTCTTTATTGCGGCAAAAGCAGCTACAATTCCGATTACGATGAATTTTGCAAATTTGGCTAAGATGGCAAAGAATCCAACTTTTGCTAGAACTTTTCCAGCAACAAGACCACCAATTGTCCAAGCGGCAACTGTGTCAGTATCAGCGTCAAAATCTAGGTATTTATTTCCATCGTTAAATTCAACACTTTTAATAATTCCTGGAATACTTGCTTTTACTTCTTCCAGCTGATCAATACCAGCTACGGCAGAAATATTGTACATTCCTTTTCTTCCTAAAACTCTTAAATCGTAATTTAATGTATGGTTTTTATCTTGTCCGAACTCTAGTTCTTTTGCCCAATGCAATACTTTTAGAGTGTTGTCATAGTATGGTTTAGATGCCCATCCAATCAATTGAACTTCAGGGTAACCACCT
Source organism: Flavobacterium notoginsengisoli (assembly GCF_014207905.1). Taxonomy (GTDB): domain Bacteria; phylum Bacteroidota; class Bacteroidia; order Flavobacteriales; family Flavobacteriaceae; genus Flavobacterium; species Flavobacterium notoginsengisoli_A. The sequence goes on from NZ_JACHLB010000005.1 coordinate 1,642, forward strand.
TTTTTTCTTTCTTCATTTGCAGCTGCAACATCTTCTTTCATTGTTTTTAGAAGATCGTCGTAATCAATGTCATCTGCATCATCATCTTTTACGTATCCATCTCCTTGATAGCTAATTACAAACATCCAGCTATTATTGTGTGTTACACCTTTTCCGTCTGGAACTAATGAGCCAAGAACCGTTTTGTCTTCTGGATTTCCCCATAAATTGCTCAAGACATTTTGAGTTTGTTCAGCATTTAAAAACTTAAAGCCTTTAGGAACATTTAAAGTACCATCACCTTCAGGAAGGCTGATTTTTCCAGATTCATAATTAAAAGATTTTTCAATCTTGTCAAAATAAGCATTTAGCGTATCGGGTTTTTGCGCGCTGATTTTAGCAACCGAAATCAACGATAAAAAAAGAAAAAATAGTGTTTTTTTCATTTTGGGACTGGTTTTAAATTGGTTAATTATTTAGGGTTTTTGGTTACTTTGAAATAATTCCGAAATTTCTTTTTCAACAGGATGAGATGTTTTAAAATCATATCCTAATAATTTTGCCAATGTTTGAGCAAATTGTTTTTGATAGAATTGAGCTTCTGTTTTGATTTCTCCTTTTGGAGCAATTTCTGGGCCCATTGCAGCAAACCAAATTTGAGATGCGCCTGGAACATCAGCACCATGATCAGTCCATTGTGCTTTTACTTTGTCGCCACGTCCATGATCTACTGTGATAAATAAAGTGGTTTTGTTTTTGTATTGAGGATCATTTTGAATGAAATTCCAGATTTCTTGAATCCATTTGTCTACTTGATTGGCAGCATCTAGATAAGATCTGTAATCGCCATGATGCGCCCACTCGTCTGTTTCTCCGTAGGCGATATATAATATTTTTGGCTTTTTGGTTTTAAGTTCGTCTAACGCTTGATAGTGTGTAAATACATCTAAACATTCATCTTCGTGAAAAGGTTTAAATGAATTATCACGCATTTCGTTCAATAACTTTTGTGTGGCTGTTGGTTTATTTCCGCCAACTTTATCAAAAGCAGAAATGACTGGAAAACCGCTTCTTTCTTCATTTAAAATTCTATCGAATGCATCCCAAGCGCCAAAAGCGGCTACTTTCCCTTTAAATTTAGATTGCTGGTTTAGAAATTCTAAAACATTGACGTTCGGATTGGCTTTATAACCATTTGAATTGACTTTTAAGTCAACATTTCCTGTCATAATTTCGCTATATCCAGGATAACTAAACCAATACGGATTCGCTACATCAACTTTATTTCCTAAATCTCTATTGCCGTAAATTTGACCTTTTGAAGCGATTTCAGACCAGAAAAAAGGCATGAGTTTTTTTCGTGCTTCTTTGATATCGACATCGCCATATTTCTTGTAAATATACGCGCTGTCTCCTTGATTGAATTTTTTGTCGTTGGCAATTGCTGGATCAATTCCTTTAAAAACTTCTTGCCATCTAAAACCATCTGTAGTAATAATAATGATGTTTTCTGTTTTTTGAGCTAAAGATTTACAGCACAATAAAATGAAGAGAAGTACAACCGTTTTTTTCATCTCTATTAGTTTGAAATTACATGAATTAGATTTCAAATCTACTTAATTTATTCAAGCAATTTTTACGGGATAACGTAATGTAACTATAAATTAATAAAAGAAAAAAAGGAGTGTTTTTATTCTGTGTCATTAAAAGAATTAACTTTAAAAATGAGCTGTAGTTTGATAGGATTTTTTCTTGAATTTGGATAAACTTCAGCATTGATCTTCTGTTCAAATACTTTCATAATATCCAAATCTAAATCATCTTTAACGGCATAATGAATTTCGTTCTTCTTCTTTTTTAGTTCAATCTCCACCAATATTTTTCCTGATTTCTGAGAGTCTTTAAATAATTGTTCAAAGATTTTACTTGTCTTTTCAATAATCAAATTGATATCTTCTTCAGAACTATTTTCAACTATCTCCTGATCAGAATTTAAAAGAATTAGTTTTTCAAGTTTGGTTTCTTTTATTCCTTTTGATAGCGTGTCGATAACTTCGCCATTTTGATACATAACTACTGGCGAATTAGTAAGATTATGAACAGTTCCAGATCGTGGTGCTTCATCAAGCCACAATAATTTTAGATTTTTGTTTAGAAGATTTAAAATATAGTTATGTTCTTTTGTCTCCACAATAAGCAAAGGTTCTTCAATATCAAAAGAAATCACAGACCAATAATAGTTTAATTCTTCTGGAGTTGCTTTTCTTATTTTATAATCGTTTGCGACTTCATTTTTAAACTCATCCCAAATAATTTTAGATTCGTCAAGATTCTGACTTGTTTTTCCTTCTAATATCAAATTATCTACATGAAATTCTATTTTTCGGCCCTCTATTTTTTTAAGGCTTTCGTTATCCTTATATCTTTTCCATAATGCAGGTCCAATTATAAGATGATCTTGTACAATTTTATAATCAGGTTTATTTGATAAGTTATCGGCAAGTAACTTTTTAGCTTTTTCAAGAGTTTTAACGCTGGTATAATTATAAACCACCCCTTTTGGAATAGTTATTTTCTCAATTTCTTGAGCATGAGATAGGAAACTAAAAAAAGCGAATGCGAATAGTAGTGTTTTTTTCATTTAAAGTTTTTTAATTAACTATTTTTATTTCGTTACACCTTTATAGAAACCTTTATAAAATTCCTCTAGACTTAATTTCTAAGTATTTATTAATAGCATCTAAAGTCAGATTTTCGGGTTGCGTTAAAACGGAATGGATTCCATATTTTTTTAGCTCGTTTACAATTAATCGCTTTTCAAACATGAATTTCTCTGCGATTACTTTATCATAAACTTCCTGAATTGTATTTGTTTTTTTATTGATAATGCTGTTCAATTCGGTATTGCTGAAGAAAACGACAACTAACAAATGACTTTTCGCAATTCCTTTTAAATAAGGTAATTGTCTATTTAAGCCGTCCATTGTTTCAAAATTGGTATACAGAATTATTAAACTTCTTTGGTTGATATTTTTTTTAATGTCAACATAAAGTCTGCTATAATCACTTTCAAAAAAATCAGTTTTGATGTTGTATAAAGTTTCTAGGATTTTCTGCATTTGCGATCCTCTTCTTTCTGCAAAAACTCTGTTTTCTACTTTTTTAGAAAAAGAAAAAAGTCCCGCTTTATCTTGTTTTTTGAGAATGACATTCGATAAAACCAATGCCGAATTTATGGCATAATCCAATAAAGCTAATCCATCAAAAGGCATTTGCATCACGCGTCCTTTATCTATTGCCATATAAACAGATTGTGATTTTTCGTCCTGAAACTGATTTACCATTAAAGAATTTTTCTTAGCGGTAGCTTTCCAGTTCAGCGTTCTTAAATCATCGCCTTGAACATATTCTTTAATCTGTTCAAATTCCATTGTATGTCCAATTCTACGTATTTTCTTGATTCCGTATTGAAAAAGATTATTTGAAAAAGCAATTAAGTCATATTTTCTTAACTGAATATATGATGGATATGTTGGAACCATCTGATTTTTGTCAAAAATAAATCTTCTCGAAATCAGCTTTAAAGGCGAAGAAACATAAATATTTAAAGCACCAAAAAGATATTCCCCTCGTTCTGTTGGGCGAAGCTCGTAGCTAATTTCTTTTTGTGTCGCTGCATTTACTGTTTTTAAAATCTTAAAATCACGAACTTGAAACTGAAACGGAATTTCATCAATAATTTTAATCAAAATAGGAAAATTATAATGATTTCTTAAATTAATTTTAATCGTATTTAAATCCCCATTCGATAGTTTTTCAGGTGTAATCCTTTCTGCTTCAAGTCCCGTTCTAACTAAGTATAAAAGCAAAATATCAATTGCAAGAAAAGTTGCTAATCCTAATACCAAAAGCCAAACTGCATTGTACATATTTGGAAAAATAAAAGCGCAGACAAAAAGTCCTATAATGCCCAAGAGCACATAGAAAAAGAAATTATTTAGATATAGACTTTTTATGAATTTCATCTTTTTAGTTTTTAGTCTCGGTTTTCAGTCTCAGTTTTCAGTCTCAGTATAACTGTAAACTGAGACTGAGACTGCAAACTATCTAGGAATCTCAACTGCTTCAATAATCTGCTTAATGATTTCTGAACTTGTAATTCCTTCCATTTCTCGTTCTGGAGTTACAATAACACGGTGTTGCAAGACAGGAATTGCAGCTTCTTTAATGTCTTCTGGCGTAACAAAATCACGTCCTCGAATTGCTGCAAAACCTTTGGCAGCGTTTAAAATAGCAATTGAAGCACGAGGAGAGGCACCTAAGTATAAAAAGGCATTTTCGCGTGTGTTCACTACAATTCTCGCTATATATTCTAATAGATTTTGTTCAACCCTAATTTGTTTTACTAAAGCTTGATATTGCCTGATTTCTTCAGCAGAAAGAATGGTTTGTATAGCCTCTAATTTATCGTGATTTTGCAAAGAATGTTCTCTCTGAATAATTAAAATTTCTTCATTAAGTTTCGGATAATCAATGCTAATTTTGCAAAGAAAACGGTCTAATTGGGCTTCTGGCAAACGGTAAGTCCCTTCTTGTTCAATTGGATTTTGAGTGGCAATTACCAAAAAAGGTGCATCCAATTGATATGCAGATCCATCAATTGTAATTTGACGTTCTTCCATAACTTCAAAAAGTGCCGCTTGAGTTTTTGCAGGAGCACGATTGATTTCATCAATTAAAATCAAATTAGAGAAAATAGGGCCTTTTTTAAATTCAAATTCTGAACTTTTCAAATTATAGATAGAAGTTCCTAGGATATCAGACGGCATTAAATCTGGCGTAAACTGTATTCTGCTGAAACCTATATTTAAGGTTTTAGATAATAATTTGGCAGTAATTGTTTTAGCTACTCCAGGAACACCTTCTAAAAGAACATGTCCATTTGATAAAATTGCAACTAAAAGTTGATCAACCATTTTGTGCTGACCTACAATTACGCTTTCGATCTCTTTTTTAATCGTGTTCACATGATCTAAAAGAGGCCCTAAATTAATTCGGGTTTCAAAATTCACATTTTCGTTAGTGATTTCGTTTGCATTAGTATTAATATCGTCCATAATTTGGTCTATTTTCTTTTTAAAATTTAATGTAGAATTTTTTCAATTGCATTGTTTATTCGAAGCAAATCCTCTTCAAGACTTCCGTGATAACTATTTCTATGATTGTTAATTAGAGTAACAAGTTCTTGAATGTCTTTTTCGTCCTTTCCGGTTTTATAATGTAGTTTTTTTATAAAATCATCATCTAGTTTTGTGGTATCAATTAAAAAATCGGTTCTTATTTTTTCTAAGAAATAAATAATTTTTTTGTCAATGATATTAGTATGATCACCTTCTTGATAATATAAATTTCCGATTGTTTTGGTAAAATCGACAGTTAAATTTTCTAAGGGTTTAATAATGGGTACAATACGCTGTTTACGTTTTGCATTAAAAATCATAAAAATTAAAATTCCAAACAAACCTAAAAACCATGCAGATTTTAATGGAGGCTGACTCATTATGTAGCGTAGTGGTGAGCCAGAAATTCGCTCATCCTTAGGGCCTTTAGTGTACCAAATTATGTCTCCTTCTGAAAAATACGACAATATGTTTTCTGTGTATTGATATTGCTCTTTTTTTAGCAAAGTATAATTAGTAAAAGCTACTGGTTGTGTGTGTAAATAAACATATCCGTTTTTATATGGAACTTCAATAAAGTTTATCTGTTTATTATGTTTGTTGTTCTGATATCCTAAAACGGTCGTATTTAAGGTGTCAATTTTTGAAAAATAATCGTTTAAGCCAGAGTTTAAAGTATATTTTCTAGTGTTTATTTTTTTATTTGCCAACCATGTTACGACACTATCTGCCGGTGGAAAATCGGTCTGTATTTGAATTTTTAATGAATCAAGTAATAGAGTTGGAAATTCTTTCATGCTCAAAAAAGCATTATTTCCGTGTGAAACAAAATATAAAATCTCTTTCATCGATTGATCATCAATATTATTCACTTCAGAAATATTGATGAAATTTCCTTTTACTTTATAATTTTCTACGCCTTCCGAATCGTCATATTGTGAATCTAGATACTCGTAAGGAGTTTCGGTAGCAATTCGCTTTATTTTCTGATTCTTAAAAAAGGATTTCGCTTCTTGATCAAATACATACAGACCAAACGGAATTTTATCATTCACAGAATACGTTGGAGTCCAGTCAATTGGTTTTGGCTGTCCTTTATCTGCTAATAGAATTAAACCAAAAATTAAAACCAAAAGCGCAATGTATATTTTAATATTTCTATCCATTACCAAATGTTTTTAAAGCTTGTTTAAATCTATTTTCTGTGTTGATAAATCGAATGTCATCGATTTCAAATTCTCCGTACCAGATATAATTATATAAATAGGAAAGGTAGGTGAACTCTTCTTTATGAGCTGTTTGTTTTAATTCGTATAAATAATCTGAGTTTGTTTTTTCGATATCCCATTCTATAAAATGGTGTTGCGCCATAACTTTTAAAAGCCAAAGATAATAGTATCGAATTGCTGCTCTTTTTTCGCCACTTTCAATACTTTCCTTAATTAGTTTTTCGAAATCTAAAAGATGAATATTTTTTTCGGCATCAGAGTAAAACAATGTTTTTTTATCCGATTTGCCGAAAATCCAGCGCCCTTCTTGATTGGAGATGTTTTTTGCGATGAAATAAACAACAATTATAATTACCAGAATGGCAATAATCCTGAATAAAATCACGACAAAATTTAATGAAGTTTGCGGACTTTCAAAGCGGAATAGATTTGCAAATAATTTGGCAAGCCATTCTGTAAAAAGATCCCACCAGTTTTTTTCTGGTGTTTTATATTCATAAATAAATTCTGAATCGGTATATTTTTTCTTAAAGTTTGGATCAAAATGTTTTGATTTTATTTCAGTAGCATCAATTTGGATATCCTTTTCAGAAAACTTTATTCCAGAAACTTTTGGAGGCTCTTGGTATACAGCCGTGCTATCTTGAGCTGTCGAAATGACGCAGCAAAAAAGAAAAGATAAAATAAAAAAGAATCTTGTCATTACTTGGTCTTATAGATTTTTGGCTGTTAAGAAACGCATTTTTTTGTGCACAATAAAAGGATAAATCAAGTAATAAAATGAAATTAAACTTAAGGTAAACAAAATGATAAAAATACTTAACCAAGTAGGCATATCGATAGAATATCTTGTAATAAAACCTTCTAAAAAACCTGCACTTATGGTAAAAGGAAAAGTACTTAAGAATATTTTAAAACTGTTTTTAAATCCGATTTTGAAAGAATTCATTCGAGAAAAAGTTTTCGGAAAAAGAATGGAAGCTCCCAAAATAAATCCAGTTGCGGTTTCAATCACGATAGTAAATATTTCCATCGAACCGTGAATCCAGATGCCTCTTACACTTTTCCAAAATACGCCATGTTCGTAAAAAAAGTATTGAAAAGAACCCAACATAATACAGTTTTGCAAAAAAATATAAAAAGTGCCAAGTCCAGCAAAAATGCCATAGAAATAACATTTAGCACCAACAAATAGATTATTTGTTGTAATTCCGATAAAGCTTCCCCAATTACTGCCCGAACCATAAACAGCCATCGGGTTACCTTTTCTAATATTAGCTAATGACATATTTACATACTCATCGCCCATAATCAATCTAACAAAATCCTGATCGTAGCGGGCAGAAAGAACGCCAATTGCAACAATAATAAAGAATAAAGAAAAAGCGTATAATAAATACCTTTTGTATTCGAAAACTAATAAAGGAACTTCAGTTTTAAAAAATTCAATAAATTGATTCTTATCTGTGCGTTTGGTTTTGTAAATTTTCTGATAAATCTGAGAAGCAAGATGATTTAGATAAACAACTGTTTTACTTTTAGGGTAATAAGTTTGGGCATACGATAAGTCATTCATCATTTGAATGTACAAATTAGCTAATTCATCAGGATTTTTTTTAGCTTTACCAAAAATTGCTAGCTCAAATTCTAGCCATTTTTCTTTGTTTTGTTTTATAAAAGCAATTTCTCTCATTGTTGGCTAAAATATAAAATATGTCAGAATTATCTATTAATACGACACAAAATGTCAAAATAAATTTTATCGCTGCTTCTGTGGGTGAGCGATTGGGCGCATTCTTTCTAGATTTGTTCATTATGATTTCTTATGCAACGGTGCTTTCGATAGTTCTTTTCAGCTGGTTGAATCTTGGAGAATTGATGAGCGGCATAGATCAATGGTCTAGAGGCGCTATTTTGGTAATTCTGTATTCGCCTATAATTCTATATTCTCTGGTTCTCGAAAGTGTCTTTGAAGGGCAGTCATTAGGAAAAAAAGTAGTGAAAATTAAAGTAGTAAAAATTGATGGCTATCAGGCAGGTTTTGGAGATTACCTTGTAAGGTGGTTTTTTAGAGTTATAGATTTTTTCAGTCTTTTTGGGCTTCCTGGAATAATCGCTGTTATCACTAGTGAAAAAGCGCAGCGTTTAGGCGATATGGCAGCGGGAACTGCTGTAATAACATTGAAAAACAAAATTAATATCAGTCATACTATTTTAGAAGAAATAGACGATGCTTATGTTCCGACTTATCCTTTGGTTATTAAGCTTTCAGATAATGATATGCGTATTATCAAAGAGACTTTTCAAAAAGCTGAAGCCAAACACGATCATGAAATTATCTATAAATTAGTTGCCAAAATTGAAAGTTTTACAGGAATTAAAAACCAGTCAGGAAACAATAGCGATTTTATTCGAACTATTTTAAAAGACTATAATTTCTATACGCAGCATATGTAAGCTTTTTTTTAGTTTTTGAAGATAATTTTTTATATTTAACAGATTATAAATTAGTAAGTTAATTTAAAAATTGAAACATGAGAACTTCAAAAGCTTTGTTTACCGTATTAATGATTTTTACTACTCTTTTTAATTTCGCTCAAGGCGGAAAAAAATTGGATAAAATTATAAAAAGAGATTATCAGATTATTGAATGTACGATTTCAAAAATGTCTGATACTACTGTAGAATATTCACTTCCAGGAGAAACACTTCAAATTTCAATTGATGTTTCTAAAATTGCCAGAATTGATTTTGCAAGCGGAAGATCTCAAACTTTTGATGTTTCTCAAAATAATAATGTTCAAGCCTCAAATCAAAGCATAAGTGCGCAAGAAATTAAACCTAATACTATTGCTGTACTTCCGGTTCCTTACATCGATTCGGATAATCAAGAATCTTCTGAGGATATGGCAAAATTCGCTCAAAACGATTTGTATAACAAATTGTTAGATAAATCCTCAAATATACTTCCTTTGACTGTTCAAGATTTAAGAACTACCAATAGTTTGCTTCACAAAGCAGGAATTGATTATAAAAATATTGATGAAACACCAATTGAAGATCTTGAAAAAATCTTGGGCGTTGATAATATTGTTGCCGTAAAAGTTTCTTACAATATAACAATTAACTCAACTGCAACGACTTATAATAGTGGAAATGCAAAAGTGAGCGATAATAATAAAAAAGTAACCACAAATGATGTTTCGACCACAACAGCAAATAATCAGAGTTACTATTATTACACGGTTTATTTTGATATGTATAAAAACAAAGACAAAATCTATTCGCAAACTCGTAAGCCATTTTTAGCAGTAAAAGACAGTTGGATGGAATCGGTATCTTATTTATTGAAAAGAAGTCCAATTTACACTAAGAAATAAATGATTGTCGATCATAAATACAGAACTAAGATAGATTTATCCATCATACTTTTTTTAAGTGTAATACTTGGCGGCACACTTGTTAAACTTCTTATTGAGAACAATTGGAATGCAAGTACAATCCTTATTTTGCAAATTGCTTTTATTGTACACTTATTTTCTTCAACATTTTATACCATAAAAGGGAACAAATTATTGATAAAAAGCAGTTTCCTTGTTCATACTTCTTTTGATATTTCGAGTATTGCAAAAATTTCAGAAACAAACAATGTAATGAGTGCGCCAGCCTTTTCTTTTGATCGTTTGAAAATTTTAGACAATAAAAACAACTCCGTAATGATTTCTCCAAAAGATAAAAAAGGTTTTATAGATGCTATAAAAAAAATAAATCCTGAAGTAGAAATAGTATTAAAAAAATAGGAAGAATACTAAAATCTCTGCACCTTTGTAACTTTGCATCTTTGTAACTTAAAAAGAAAATGTTTCATTTACTAGATATTATTGGGACAATGGCTTTTGCTATGTCGGGCGCTTTAACTGCAATGCATAAAAAACTAGATCCGTTTGGGGTTTTTATCATTGCTTTTGTGACTGCAGTTGGAGGAGGAACGCTTCGTGATGTTCTTATCGGAAGAACGCCTGTTGGCTGGATGCGCGATATGCAATATGTCTACGTAATTATTTTAGGTTTTTTTCTAGCCATTATTTTTAGAAAAAGCTTTGATAAACTTCGAACTTCATTGTTCTTATTTGATACTATCGGACTTGGAGTTTTTACTTTAATAGGTCTTGAAAGAGGAATTTTAACTGGACTTCATCCTGCAATTTGCATTGCTTTAGGAACAATGACTGCTTGTTTTGGTGGAGTAATTCGCGATATTTTATGCAATGAGATTCCGAATGTTTTTAGAGAAGAAATTTATGCTACCATTTGTATTTTCGGCGGAATTGTATTTTTTGGTTTAAGACGTTTAAATTTAGACGATGATATTTTATATTTAGTCACTTCTTTAATTATTATTGTAATTAGATTAATGGCAGTTAAATATAAATGGCATTTAAAGGCATTTGATCATAAATAAGCAATAAATGTATACCATTAAGAAATACCAAAAAGAAGATTATTTAAAATGGAACGATTTTGTCGCCCAATCCAAAAATGCTACTTTTTTGTTTCATCGAGATTTTATGGAATATCATAAAGATCGTTTTGAAGATTTTTCTCTTTTGATTTTCGAAGAAGATAAATTGAAAGCGATTCTTCCAGCTAATAAAAGAGAGAATTCGGTTTATTCTCATCAAGGTTTGACTTATGGAGGTCTTGTGTTTTTATCTAAAATGAAAACAGAAAAAGTAGAATTAATTCTAGATGAAATTTTACTTTTTTTGAAACAAAATCAAATTGAAACCTTTTATTATAAGCCAATTCCCAATTTTTATTTTTTGGAAGGAAATGCGACAACGGATTTTTTTCTTCTAAAACGAGATGCTGTTTTAGAAAGAAAAGAAATGAATTTAGCCGTTAATTTAACTATACCTTTAAAGATTTCTAAAAGCAAAATGAAGCATTTTAGAAGGATCGAAAATCTAGATTTGGATATTGTAGAAGAAGAAAATTTTGATCCTTTTTGGGAAAAAGTCTTAGCACCAAGATTATTAGAAAAATTTGATGCCAAACCAGTGCATTCTAAAGAAGAAATAGCATTTTTAAAATCTAAATTTCCTCAAAACATAAAACAATATTCTGCCTACAGAAATGATGAGATTATTGCAGGAATTACAATTTTTGAAACCAAAAATGTAATCAAATCGCAATATGGTGCAACTTCTAAAATTGGAGAAGAATTCAGAGCCTTAGATTTTTTATTCGTTAATCTAATTCATAAATACAAAAGAAAAGGAAAGCATTTTTTTGATATGGGAATTGTTAATTCTGATTTTGAAGATTATAATGCTGGACTTTTGAAACAAAAAGAAGAATTAGGTTGTTCTGTTTACAGTCAGGATTTTTATAAATTGGATTTATAATAATAAAAATTATTTGCTGTCTATATAAATGTCAAACGTTCCTATGGAACGTGAACTCACAATTCCATTTAGGTCTACCGACGATATGTTCCTACGGAACGAAATTTTAGAAATGAGATAATTGTCTAAGCGTAGATATTGTTCCGTAGGAACATTTTGTTAGTGTTTTGTCGACGAAACGTTTCTACAGAATGAAATTTAAAAATGAAATAATTGTTTATGCTTGCCTATTGTTCAGTAGGAACATTTCGCCGTAGAAAAAATTTATAGGCATGTTAAATTACGTCCCGTAGGGACGTGTGATAATTAACGAAATGTTCAATACATTTATGTCGTTAAAAAAATGAAACAAAAAACAATGATAATACCATTTCTAGACCTAAAAAAAATTAACGAACCTTATGAAAATGCTTTTCAGGAAAAACTGAAATCGGTTTTGCATAACGGCTGGTATATTTTAGGAAAAGAAGTGGAAACATTTGAAAAAGCTTTCGCCGAATATTCTAAGACAAAATACTGTATTGGAGTCGGAAATGGTTTTGATGCTTTGGTTTTGATTTTTAAAGGTTATATCGAACTCGGAATATTGCAAAAAGGAGACGAAGTAATAGTTCCTGCAAATACTTACATTGCAAGTATTTTAGCCGTTCTGCAAGCCGATTTGGTTCCAGTTTTGGTCGAACCAAGATTAGAAACTTATAACATAAATCCTGATTTAATTCAGGAAAAAATTACTTCAAAAACTAAGGCTATTTTAGCTGTTCATTTATACGGAAAATTGGCCGAAATGGATAAAATAAATGAGATCGCGCAAAACCATAATTTGATTGTTGTAGAAGACTGTGCACAATCTCATGGGGCTAAAATAGATAAATCTCAAAACCAAAATTCCAAATTCCAATTTGAAAATAATCTGCAATCTAAAGTCTACAATCTAAAATCTGCAAGTGCTTACAGCTTTTATCCTGGTAAAAATTTGGGCTGTTTAGGAGATGGCGGAGCAGTGACAACAAATGATGAAGAATTGGCAAAAGTGATTTTGTCACTTCGCAATTATGGTTCCGAGAAAAAATATCTTAATGATTATATTGGCGTAAATTCTCGATTAGACGAATTGCAAGCAGGATTTTTAAACCTAAAATTAGTTAATTTAGATTCTGATAATCAGAAAAGAAGAGAAATTGCAAAACGTTATCTTACAGAGATTAAAAATGATAAAATAGAATTGCCTTTTTGGGATTTTTCAAACAATCATGTTTTTCATTTATTTGTCATTAGAACCTTAAAAAGAGAACAATTACAGGAACATTTAGCTCAAAATAATGTTCAGACCGTAATTCATTATCCGATTCCGCCACACAAACAAAAGGCTTTTTCAGATTGGAATAATTTGTCGTTTCCAATAACAGAAAAGATTCATGAAGAAGTTTTAAGTTTGCCGATAAGTCCAGTTTTAGCAGAAGAAGATGTTGATTTTATTATCGAAATTTTAAATCAATACTAATTGAATTTCTATAGAAAAATAATTCAAACGAGCTTGTTTAAGATTACTTCTTTAAACAGTTTTAGTGTTGTTTTAAAAATCGGAATTGGTTTGATAACTTCAAAAATATTGGCGGTTTTTGTTGGTCCAAGCGGAATGGCGTTGGTTGGAAATCTTCGCAACTTTTTAACTTCATTAGAAAATATCTCAACTTTAGGCTTTCAAAACGGAATTGTAAAATACGCAGCAGAAAATGAGAAAAATAAAAATGAACTTCAGAAAATAGTTTCGACCGTTTTGATAAGTTTAATTTTTCTTGCGCTCCTTTTAAGCGGGGTTTTATTTTTTACCGCGTCTTTCTGGAACGAAAAAATCTTTGGAAATAACTCTGAATATCTCATCGTTTTTAAAGTTCTAGCTCTCGTTTTACCAACTTACGGACTTTCCATTTTTTTGATTGCTGTAATTAATGGTTTAGGGAAATTTCAAAAAGTAATTTGGATCAATATTTTTGGTAACATTATCGGTTTATTGACTTCTATAGTTCTTATTTTACAGTTTAAAACCACCGGAGCTTTGTTAGCGATAGTAATTGCGCCCGCCTTGTTGTTTGTAATCACGCTTTATTTGGTTCAAAAAGAAATTCAATTTCTTCAATTCATTAAAGTCAGTTTATTTGATTTTAAGGTCGTAAAAAATCTTTCGTCTTATTCCTTGATGGCTTTGGTTTCATCTGTTTTTGGACCTTTTGTTTTTCTAGCAATTCGAAACCATATTATTCAAAATTTAGGAGTCGAACAAGCCGGATATTGGGAAACTATAACACGAATTTCGTCTTATTATTTATTGTTTGTAAGCACCATTTTAAGTGTTTATTTTCTGCCAAGATTATCAAAAGCTCAAGATGATTTGGAAGCAAAAAGTGTTGTTTGGCAGTTTTATAAATTCATTCTTCCTATTTTTATTTTAGGATTAACAATCCTTTATTTTGGAAGATTTTTTGTTGTTAAGTTGCTTTTTACACAAGAATTTCTACCCGTAACCGATTTGTTTTTCTGGCAGCTTTTAGGAGATGTTTTCAAAGTCTGCTCGTTAATTTTAGGACTTCAGTTTTTTGCAAAAAAGAGAACTGCCGCTTTTATAATTACCGAATTATTTTCGTTTTCTGTATTGTATTTTGCAAGTTTATATATTACAAAAATATTTCAGATTGAAGGCATTGTGATAGCTTACGCTTTTCAAAATTTTATTTATTTGCTAGTTCTTTCCATTTATTTTAGAAAAAGTCTGTTTTAGTTTTTAGTCCATTTCTGGATATAATTTTGAGCAATTTTTATATGATTATGATGCTCTTCAATAAAGGCTCTCGCACGTTTTGCTATCAAGCTAATTTCTTCTGGATTTTCTATTAAAAAAGATAATTCTTTAACCAAATAATCTACATCTGGAATGGCATTTATACAGACTTTTTCAGCTAAATTATAATATTGAATAAATTCAGTTTCGGCCCCTGTAAAAACTACTTTCCCTTTTGCCATTGCTTCCAGCGCATTATAACCTTGATCGTAAGCATAAATTTGGTCTAATAAAATATGACAGCTGTTGTACAAATTAATGTATTCGGCATAAGGAACACTGCGAACTGTAATAATTTCGATTCTTGAAGCATATTTTTGCTCTATTATTTGCAAAGCTTTCTCAAAATAATCATTTCCTTTTTTTAAATAATTATCATTGTTAATGCCATGAAAAATGACAATTTTGTCCTTAATTGGTGTCGGTAAAAAAGGTAGTTTTTCAGTATTAATTGGATTCGGAATCAATCCTAAATATTTCTCGTTTCCTCGAAGTGGAAGATCATAATCTAAATCTGAGGCAATAATGCCGCGACAGTTTTGATAAATAAATTGATGCAGTTTGAAAAATCCTCTTTTGCGGAATTTCAAAACATTTCCAAAAGATTTGGAATCAATTTTTTTATCAAGATATAAAGGAATAACAGATTTAAAGTCAAGATTTTCAAAGCAATACTTCACATTGAGATAATCGTAGCCGCAACTCAACAAAAATAATTTTTGATTGTTTTTCAATAAATAAGAAATAATCTTTTCTTCAAAATATGGTGTGCAGTAAAAACTATTTTCGTTAATCAGCTGTACAATGTCAAAGTCTGAGCATTGTTTTTTAAATTTTACGAATTGACGATATGTTAAATAAGAACTGATATCAAAACCAGAAATTTTAAAGATTGCAATTTTGATTTTTTTCAATAAACCCGAATCCCATTTTTTTTGAATAGGAAAATCAACAGGAAAATTTTTAAAACCGTCGTTCTGACCAATGATAAAAACTTCATGTCCTAAAGCCTTTAGACCTTCTTTTAAAGAATTGTGCAAATGGCTGAATTCGCCTACCAATAAAACTTTCATTTATGTGTATATTTGACAAATATATTTACTTTTTCGGTCAAAACATGAATAAAAAGAAAGTTGCTATTGTTTCAAATTCTTTAGGAAAAGGAGGAGCAGAACGTTTTGCAGCTTTGCTGACTTTTATGTTAGAAGATTCTGATTTTGAAGTTCATTCAATTATAGTAAATGATGACGTAGATTATTCGTTTACAGGACAGTTATTCAATCTAGAAAAAGAAAGTTCCAATTCGTTTTCTTTCTATAGAAAAATCAAAAAAGGTATTTTATTACGTCGTTATTTGGTTCAAAATAATATTGAAATAATAATTGACAGCAGAACGAGAAACGTTTTACTGAGAGAATTAATAACGAAATTTATTTATAGAAATTCAAAAATCTGCTATATTGTTCATAGTTATAACTTTAAGAATTATTTTCCAGATTCAAAATTTTGGTCCAAAATACTCTATAAAAATGTTTCGGCATTAATTTGCGTATCAAAGGCAATTGAAGAAAAATTAAATCTTTTGTTTGATTTGAAAAATTGCATAACAATCTACAATCCGTATTTTATTGCTGATGAAGAGTTTGAAAAAAAATCGGAAACAAAAAAGGTGATTTTGTTTTTTGGAAGATTTGACGAAAAAGTGAAAAATTTTTCACTTTTGTTAGAAGCTTTTTCTCAATCTGAAGTTTTTTTTGAAGGATATAAACTTCATTTAATGGGCGAAGGGAATGATTTGAATTTTATTAAACAAAAAATAAAGAGTTTAAATCTAGAGCATTACGTTGAAATTTTTCCCTTTAAAAATAATCCATACCCAAAAGTGCGAGAAGCTAGATTTACCATTTTAACAAGCAATTACGAAGGATTTCCGATGTCAATTGTGGAATCATTAGCTTTAGGAACGCCAGTTCTTGCAGTTGATTGCAATTCCGGACCAAAAGAAATTATTCAAAATGAATATAATGGATTGCTAGTTGAAAATCATAATGTAAAAGAATTATCAAAAGCAATCCGTCGATTTGCAGAAGATGACAATTTATATGATTTTTGTAAAGAGAATGCTCCTAAAAGCGTTGAACATTTAACTTTAAATACGATTGCTAACCAATGGAAAAATCTTCTAAACAATCTAAAATGACAAACATTTCGGATGTTCAATTAATTGAAATTCCTAAAATTCAGGATCGAAGAGGAAATCTTTCTGTTATTGAAGGAGATATCATTCCGTTTGTTTCTAAGAGAGTTTATTATTTATATGATGTTCCTAGCGGAAGCAAAAGGGGAGGACATGCGCATATTGAGCAGCAAGAATTTTTGATTCCACTTAGCGGTAGTTTTGATGTAGTTTTAAAGGATGGAAAATCGATTAAAATAGTAACATTAAATAAACCAAATGTTGGTTTACTAATTGTTTCAGGAATTTGGCGTGAACTTAAGAATTTTTCTTCGGGAAGTGTTTGTCTGGTTTTGTCTTCGGATGAATTTAGCGAAGAAGATTATATTCGAGAATACAAAAACTTTAGATTATTTAAAAACGGAGGAACCAATTCCGAGATTGGCTAAAAAAGTTTTAAGCGAAATTAAAAAACGTAATAAAGATGAAGGCAAAGTCAGTAAGAATCTTTTCTTAAAGCCTAATTTTTTCAAATCAATCGGATTGTAATATTTTTTAAAAAGAACTTTTTCTCCAGCTAATTTACTTTTTATAGCAAGAGAAAAACGATTTAAATCGAGAAATTTTTTCAGGTCAGGATTTGTTTTTTCAGCTTCTTCAAATTTCGAAAAATCCATTTTTTCTTTAATGAATTTAGCATTTTTAGAAAGACTTTTTGAATCGTAAACATAACGTGCCAAGATTTTCCAAGAAAAAACTACGGGATAAATTAATCCAATTCTAATCCATAAATCGGTGTCTTGTCCGCTTTTTATTTTTGTGTCAAAATTTCCAACTTCGGTAAAAACAGATTTATGAAAAGCGGCACAAGAAGTGCAGAGAACGGTTTCTTTTAAACTGGCTTTAAAATAATTTACAATTTCAAACTCTTCATTTGTTTTTGAAATCGAATATTGGACTGGAATTGTTTTTTTTGAAGTATCAAATTCAATGGCCGCAGAAAAAACCTTCTGATTCGGTACTTTTGAAATATTCTCAAACATCGTTTCTAAAAACGTTGGATACCAATAATCGTCTGCATCAAGAAATGTTATGAAATCGGAATTTGCTTTTTCAATTCCGTAATTTCTGGCCGTTGAAGCACCTTCATTTTGTTTGCTGAAATAAAAGATTCGAGAATCTTTAAACTGCAATATTTTTTCTTCACTTTTATCTGTAGAACCATCATTTACAATAATAATTTCATAATCCTGAAAAGTCTGATCTAAAATACTTTGTATCGTATTTTGGATGAAATTTTCTTTGTTGAAAAGCGGAATTATGATAGAAAAAAATGCCATTTTATTTTCTTTTTAAGAAACTATAATAACCTAATTTGTAAATGTCAAATAGGAAAAGCGAAGGTGTTTCTGAAACTAAATTTCGTTCAATTTTCGATTCTATTTTTCGAAAAATAAAGCGAAAAATACCCAACAGTTTTGATGTTTTCAAAAGTTCAAATGAAGCGATAATTTTACTTTCATTTACAGAAACTTTATTTGTGTCGTTTAGAAAAGCCAAGTTTTCTAAAGCTGTTTTAGTTTTGCTTAAAAATACAGTTGAAGTCTCTAGATTTAAGTGAAAAACAGCATTTTCTATATGTTTAATTCCAATTTGATTTTCCTTTAAAACAGAAAAAAAAACTAAATCTTCGTAGCCGTATTGTGTTATAGTTTCATCAAAAGGGAACCGATTTACAATTTCTTTTTTGATTAATAAATTAGAAACCAAAGCAAAATCTGAAGGTTTTTTGTTTCTCTCAGATAAACTTAATGCTTCTCTATTTCTTCCATAAATCCAGCGTAAAAGAACTTCTTTTGCAGGTTTTTTATTTTCATACAAAAGACCTCCAAAAACTACTTTTTGATTGTTTTTTATTTCAGAAACATAATTAGAAATAAAATCATCATGAACAGGAATCGTGTCAGCATCTAAAAAGAGAAGATTTTCAAAAGTTGCTTTTCTGGCCAATAAATTTCTTATAGCGCTTCTGCCAATATTCTTTTCTAGAGAAACAATAGAACAACCTGAAAACTGATTAATTTCTTGATTTTCTTTTATAAAAATATTAGAAGCATCATCGAAGCAAAGAATCTCAAATTTAATTCCGCAAGAAATGCACTGTTTTTGGAGTTTGCTTACAAGCGGTAAAACAGCATAATTATAAACCGGAATTAAAATGGAAAGCATTACACGCTTTTTTGCACAACTTCGAAGATTCTTTCATCTTCACATTTTAATGTTTTAGAAGGGAATTTCATTAACAAAGCATAATCATGCGTTGCCATGATAATAGTTTTACCAGCAGCGTTGATTGCTTTTAATACTTCTAAAACTTCAGAGCTTGTCTGCGGATCAAGATTTCCTGTAGGTTCATCAGCTAAAATAAATTCTGGATCGTTCAGAAGCGCTCTCGCAATGGCAACACGTTGCTGTTCTCCTCCAGAAAGCTGGTGAGGCATTTTGTTTAAGAAGTCTTTCATGCCAACTTTATCCAAAACTTCATCAATTTTGTGTTGCATGGCATCTTTTTCGTGCCAGCCAGTAGCTCTTAAAACAAAAAGCATATTGTCTTTGATAGAACGGTCTGGAAGTAATTTGAAATCTTGGAAAACGATTCCGATTTTGCGTCTTAAAAACGGAATATCATTTTCTTTTATCGTTGCTAAATCAAATTCAACAATATGTCCTTCTCCTTCAACTAATGGTAAATCAGCGTATAAAGTTTTTAAGAAACTACTTTTTCCAGAACCAGTTTTTCCGATGATGTAAATAAATTCACCATGATTAACATCTAAATTAATATGAGATATAATTTTTCTTCCTTCTTGATATATAGTTACTTCTTTAAGAGACAGTACGGTTTGTGACATAATAAATTGATTTGAATGGTAAAAGTAATAAGATAACGTATGTATTCAAAATAAATTTGAATCATTTCTTACGAAAAAGTTAAAAAGGCGAAATGTTTTGGAAAGTTTGAGAACCAATAAATTGAAGTTTACTAAACCGAAAAATCACAGCTATTTCATAATTTGTTCATAATAAAACTGCGAAACGTTTCGTTATAAAGCGTATAAAATGATACATTTGAATACTAAATATTTTGAAAATGCGTAAACTTTCCTGGTTCTTTTTATTCCAAATTATCCTTATTTCGACCACAGTTTCGGCACAAAAATCAGCTATATATACTTACGAATTAAAGGATTTTGACAAAGCACTGGCTTTATATAATGATAAACAATATGCTTCGGCACAGCTTATTTTTGAACATGTTAAAAATAGTGGCGTTACCGAAGAAGTACAGTCAGACTGTGCATTTTATATTGCCAATTGTGCGATTAGAACCAACAAAGCAAATGCAGATGCATTGGTAGAAAAATTCGTTAACGATTATCCAACCAGCACTAAACAAAATCAAGCTTACATAGAAGCAGCTCAGTTCTTTTTTGAACAGGGAAATTACCCAAAAGCATTGCAATGGTTTGATAAAGTAGATGAAAGTTATATGAGTAAAGCGGAATCTGATAAGTTCAACTTTATGAAAGGCTACAGCTATTTTAATGCTAAAAAGAAAAAAGAAGCCACTAACTACTTTAATAAAGTGGTAAATTCTAAAGAATATGGTTCTCAAGCCAAATATTATTTAGGATTTATGGCTTATGAAGGTGACGATTACAAAGAAGCTACAAAATATTTTGATGAAGTTTCGGGCGAAGAAAAGTACAAAGAAAAGCTTTCGTACTATCAAGCTGATATGAACTTTAAGCTTGGTAATTTCCAAAAAGCAATTGATTTAGGGCAGACAGCAATGGCTAAATCGAATGAAATAGAAAAATCAGAATTGAATAAAATTATTGGAGAAAGCTATTTCAATTTAAAACAATACGATAAAGCGGTTCCTTATTTAGAAAAATATGCAGGTAAAAAAGGAAAATGGAATAATACCGATTTTTATCAGTTAGGATATGCTTATTATGAGCAGAAAAACTATGAAAAAGCGATTTCTCAATTCAATAAAATTATCGAAGGAAAAGACTTCGTTGCACAGAATGCTTACTATCATTTAGGTTTAAGTTATTTAAATATCGGTAAAAAACAAGAAGCTTTAAATGCTTTTAAAAATGCCTCTGAAATGGATTTTAATGCGCAAATTCAAGAAGATGCAGCTTTAAATTATGCTAAATTGAGTTACGATATTGGAAATGCTTATCAGGCTGTTCCTGGAATTCTATTAGATTTCTTGAAAAAATATCCAAATAACTCAAGCCGTTCAGAAGTAGAGAAGTTGTTGGTTGATTCTTATATTTCTTCTAAAAACTACAAAGAAGCTTTAGCATTATTAGAAAAAAACAGAACTGGAGAAAATAAAGCGGCGTATCAAAAAGTACTTTTTTATCGTGGAGTAGAATTGTACAATGAATCGAATTATCAGGAAGCAGGAAAAATGTTTAAAAGCGCTATTAGCGAACAAAAAACACCTGAATTTACAGCACGTGCAACTTTTTGGAAAGCAGAAACAGAATATTTAAACGATGATATGCAGAATACTTTATTAACGTACAAGCAATTTGCGGGAATGGCTGCTGCAAAAGCTACAGACGAATATAAAAACATCAATTACAATATTGGTTACACTTACTTTAAGTTGAAAGAATACGATCAGGCGGCAAACTCTTTTCAGGCTCAGATTGATAATTCTCCTTCGGATAAAGTACGTTTAAATGATTCTTATTTACGCTTAGGTGATTGTCGTTTTGTAACTTCAAAATACAGCGCTGCAAATGAAGCATACGGAAAAGCAATTGCAGCAAAAGGCGTTGATGCTGATTATGCACAATTCCAAAAAGCACTTTCTTATGGATTTATGTCTAACAATGGAAAGAAAGTTGATGAATTGAATAACTTCCTTCAGATGTATAAAAAGTCATCTTATCGTGATGATGCTTTGTTCGAATTAGGAAATACTTACGTTGCTGAAAAGAAAAACGATCAGGCTTTAAAAACATACGATCAGTTAATTTCTGAATACCAAAACGGATCTTTTACTTCAAAAGCAATCTTAAAACAAGGTTTGATTTATTACAACTCAGATCGTGATCAGCAGGCTTTAACGAAATTCAAAAAAGTGGCTGCGGAGTTTCCAAAAACTCCAGAAGCTTTAGAAGCAGTTTCAACAGCAAGATTAATTTATGTTGATTCTGGAAAAGTAGATGAATATGCGACGTGGGTTCGTACGTTAGATTTCGTTGAAGTTTCAGATGCTGAATTGGATAACGATACTTATGATGCGGCTTTCAAACAATATAGTCAAAACAATAGTAAAGCTGCGATTACAGGATTTACGGGTTATGTGAACAAATTTCCAACCGGTATACATGCTTTAGAAGCTAATTTCTATTTAGGACAGCTGTATTATGCAGAAGGTTCAGAGACGAAATCAACAGCAAATTATCAATATGTTGCAGATCAGCCAAGAAGTGAATTTACAGAGCAAGCTTTAAACAGATTGGCTCAAATTTACTTAAAAGCAAAAGACTGCGACAAATCAATTCCAGTTTTAAAACGTTTAGAAAGCGAAGCGGATTATCCGCAGAATAAAACTTTCGCGCAGGCAAACTTGATGAAATGTTATTATGACAAAAAAGATTATGATAACTCAGTTATTGCCGCTGAAAAAGTTTTAGAAAATCCAAAATCGGATGCGGGAGTAAAAGCCGATGCCCAAATTATTGTAGCGCGTGCTGCAATTCAAACCGGAAATGAAGATAAAGCAAAAACTGCTTACGCTAAATTAATGACAACTTCTAAAGGAGAATTAGCAGCCGAAGCTTTGTATTATGATGCATACTTTAAAACCAAAGAAGGAAAATATGATGCTTCGAATACTGCGGTTCAGAAATTGGCAAAAAGTTATTCGGCTTACAAATATTACGGAGCGAAAGGTTTGGTGTTGATGGCGAAAAACTTCTACGGATTAAAAGACAGTTATCAAGCAACTTATATTTTGGATAACGTAATCAATAATTTTACAGATTACCCAGATGTCGTAGAAGAAGCGAAAAAAGAATTAAGTGCTATTAAAGCGGAAGAGTCAAAAACAAATTCGTCGATTAATAGATAGAGAAAAAAAAGAAGAAAGAAGCAAGAACCAAGAAAGAAAAGGTCTTTTCTCTTTGCTTTTGACTCTTAAAGAAAAAAAGAAAAAAAATGAGTTTACCCTTTTATATAGTTGATGTTTTTGCCGATAAAAAATATGCCGGAAATCAATTGGCGGTTTTTATGGATGCAGAGAATTTGAGTTCACAGGAAATGCAGCAGATTGCTCGTGAAATTAATTTTGCGGAAAGCACGTTCGTCACAAAATTAGACAAAGAAAATAATAAAGCAGAGATTAGAATATTTACACCAGCGCATGAAATGCAATTTGCAGGACATCCGATAATTGGAACTTCATGGGTTTTGATGAATAAGATATTCGAAAATGCTCCATCTGAAATAAAATTAGAAGTTCCGATTGGACCAATTGCGATAAATAAAACTGAGGATTTGATTTGGTTAAAAGCAGCACAGCCTAAGTTTTGGGATGTTTTCGCAAAAGAAGATTTTCCATCATTCAGCAACTTGACAATTGATGATTTTGATAATCAATATTTGATACAAGAAGTGACTACGGGAAGTGCATTTGTAATTGTTCCATTAAACAGCAAAAGAGCCTTAGAAAATTTAGTTTTAGATAAAGATAAAACCGATAAATGGCTGAAACAGCATTGTAAAACAGATCATAGAGGACTGTATTTTTATAGTTTCGAAGATTCAAAGCTGGCAACCAGAATGTTATGTGTAGAAAACAATCAATTGGTTGAAGATGCCGCAACGGGAAGTGCCAGTACATGTTTGCAGGCGTATCTTTTAAAATATCATTCTCCTCAAATTGAAGTGACAAACCATCAGGGAGATTACATTGGTCGTCCGTCTGAAATTTATTTTAAAGGGAAATTAGAAAATGATCAGTTCGATATTAAAATCGGAGGAAAAGCTCAGTTTGTGGCTAAAGGAGAGTGGGAAGCTTAGAAATTAGATAATTAAGATAATTAGAAAATTAGATAATGTAAAAAGTGAGATGTAAAAAGTAAAAAAGCAAATGAGGTTGAAAGACGCATTTCACATTTTACAAACAACATTTCACAAAATGATATAAATATGAAATTAAATTGCCAGTATAAAATTATCGTTTTACTAGTATTATTTGTAGGTCAGTTTTCGATTGCGCAAGTTAAGAAAAATGAAAGCATTGGTACTGAAACTGTAAACGTTGTAAAACCGTATTCGCCTACTATATCAGATGCTTTTAAAGTAAAAGAAAATCCTTCGCTTGACGATAGTGGAAATCAGCCGAAAGAAGTAATTAAATACAGTATTTTGTCTGTTCCAGTGGCTTCAACTTTTACGCCTTCTAAAGGAAAAGCGGAAGGTGTGGAAAAAGCAAAAAAAGAAAGATTGTTTAATAATTATGCGACTTTAGGTGTTGGAAATTACAGTACTTTAAATGCTGAGTTATTTGTTAATCAGGATTTAGGCAATAATGATTATGTGGCAGGAATGTTTCGTCATCATTCTTCGCAGGGAGGAATTAAAGATTTGGAATTGAATGATGAATTTTACGATACGGCAATTAATATAGGTTACGGTCAAAATAACAGAGATAATAACTGGAATGTCGATTTAGGCTATCAAAATCAAATCTACAATTGGTACGGACTTCCTTCTGATTTTGGTTCAACAATTCCGGATCAGCGTTATGCTTTAGTGAATAGTATCAATCCAGATCATTCTTATAATACGATTTGGCTTGGTGGAAATGCAGAATTTACAGAAAGTATTTTTAGTGATCTTGCGGCAAAATTTACTCGTTTTTCAGATAGTTATTCTTCATCAGAAAATAGATTTTATGTAAAACCTACTTTTACAGTTGATGTAATGGATCAGGCAATTAAAACCAATGTAATTGTAGATCATGTAAGTGGCTCTTTTGAAAATAATTATTTGCACGATAATATTGAACCAATAAAATATAGTTTAACAAATGTTGGAATCGAGCCAAGTTTTGTAATCAACGAAAATGATTGGACATTAGAATTAGGAGCTGGAATTTTCTACAGTGGAGATTCTGAAAATAGTGGAAACAGATTTTATTTTTATCCAAAAGTAAATGCATCTTATAAATTAGTGGGCGATTTAATGATTTTTTATACGGGAGTAAATGGAGGTTTAAAACAGAATTCTTATGCTGATTTTGTGACAGAAAATCCTTTTTTATCACCAACTTTAAATATGCGTCCGTCTAGTACTCAATACAATGTATTTGCTGGTTTAAAAGGAAAATTAGCTAATAATGTAAACTATAATGTGACAGGTTCATATTTGAATGAAAAAAGCAAAGCATTATTTAAGGCTAATGATTATACAGAAGTAATTACAAATGAAGACTATGCTTTCGGAAATTCTTTTGGAGTCGTTTATGAAAATATTAGAACATTAAGATTTTATGCAGAATTAAAAGCTGATTTCTCTCAAAATGTAACATTCGGAATAAACGGAACTTTTAATAGTTATAATACAGATAATGCAGTTGAAGCATGGAATTTGCCTTCAATGAAATTAAGTTCAACTTTAGACGTTAATATAACTAAGCAGTGGTATGCAGGATTGAATGTGTTTTATGTTGGAGAAAGAAAAGATATGCAGTCAAACATGGCTCTTACAACAGATCCGCAGGTTATAACTTTGAAAAGTTATTTTGATGCCAATGCACATTTAGGATATAAATTCAGCGAGCGTTTGACATTTTTCTTAAAACTAAATAATATTGGAAATCAAGCTTATGAAAAATGGCTGAATTATCCAGTGCAAGGTTTCCAGGTTTTAGGAGGAGCAAATTATAAGTTTGATTTTTAGGCTTATTGCCACAAAGACACTAAGGCACTAAGATTTTATAAAAAAATAAAGTGCCTTTTTTTTTCAGCCATGAACTCATGATTTTTTTGGAGTAGAATCGTGAATTCGTGGCTGTTTTTTTTAATTTTATGACATGGAAGTTAAATTACGTCAAGAAAATGAAAATGATTTTCAAAGTGTCTTTCAATTAATAGAAAAAGCTTTTGAAAAGGAAGAATACAGCGATCATAAAGAACATTTTTTGGTAGAAAGGTTAAGAAAATCTGAAGCTTTTATTTCAGAATTATCGATTGTTGCTGAAATTGAAAGCAAAATCGTTGGACATATTTTATTTACCAAATTGAAAGTTGTAAATGATTCTGATTCGTTTGAATCTTTAGCTCTTGCTCCAGTTTCAGTTCTGCCTGAATTTCAAGGAAAAGGAATTGGTTCAAAACTCATTTTGTACGGACATGAAGTTGCAAAAAAGTTAGGATATAAATCAGTTATTTTACTTGGACATCAAGATTACTACCCAAGATTTGGATATGAACTCTGTGAAAAATACAATATCAAAATGCCGTTCGATGTGCCATCTGAAAATTGTATGGTAATCTCATTGATAGAAAATGGTTTAAAAGGAGTAAGCGGAGAAGTAGTTTATCCAAAAGAATTTTTCGAATAAAAATTGAGACAAAGAAAAAAAACCTTTGCACCTTTGTATCTCAGAACCTCAGTACCTTTTAAAAAATGACTTTCAAAGAAAAAATATATACACATTATACTCAAATGGTTCAGGACAGAATTGATGTTTTTAGAGACATGATTTCGAACTTGACCGAAGATTCAAAAAACGATGCAAAAGGTTCTGCTGGCGACAAACACGAAACGGCCTTATCGATGATGCATATCGAGCAGGAAAAATTGACGAATAAACTGAAAGAAGCAATCAGTCAAATTGCCATTTTAGATAAAATTGATCCGCTTAAAACAACAGAGAATATTGTCTTAGGAAGTTTAGTAAAAGCAAACGGAATTTATCTTTATGTAAGTGTTGCTCTTCCTAAAATTGCAATAGACGGAATTAATGTTATCGCACTTTCTCCTCAATCCCCTTTAGGAAATCATTTAATGGGAAATAAAGTTGGGTTTCAATTTGAAATTAATAAGACACATTATACGATTCAAAGTGTTGAATAATCTTAGTTACTAAGTCTGGAACTTTGTCAAAGTTTTAAACTTTGACAAAGCTTTCTAAAGATAGACATAAAGTAATTCCATGCAGTTTGTCATTTCGAGGAACGAGAAATCTTCGCAAGTAACTCCGCGAAGTATGTTGTTAATTTTTGTCTTTTGTTAAACATAACTCATGGTTTCAACCATGGGACACGTGTAATGTATTGCGTCCGATGGTTGAAACCACGGGTTATATTTGATAAACTATTGTTGAATTTATAATTTCAAAACGGTTTAATATCTCCTCTTTACGAATCTTTCATTGATATTAAAATAACTCAAAAATTAATTCAAAAACCACTCTATACTTTCAATTTTAAAGCAGTTTTTGACTCCAAATTAAAATTTTCAAGTTTCAAGGTTATTTTTACTTCTAAATTTTACATTTTATATGTAAATTGGTTATTTTGGTTTGTATTTGTAATTGAAATTGATATTTGTGTTTTTCAATTGTAACTAATATTACATCTTTGCCTTATCAAATTAAAAACTTAAAATTAAAATATAGAATATTATGTGTGGAATTGTATGTGCCTTTGATCTTAAACAAAAAGCCGAAGCGTTAAGACCTCAAGTATTAGAAATGTCAAAAATCATTCGTCACCGTGGACCAGATTGGAGCGGTATTTTCAGTAATGATAAAGCGATTCTTTCTCACGAGCGTTTGGCAATTGTAGATCCAGCTTCAGGAAAACAACCTTTATTTACAGAAGATAAAAAATTGGTTTTGGCTGCAAATGGTGAGATTTACAACCACAGAGATTTACGTAAACAATTTGCTGGAAAATATAACTTTCAAACAGAAAGTGACTGTGAAGTGATTTTGGCTCTTTACAGAGAAAAAGGAGTTGATTTTGTGGATGAACTAAATGGAATCTTCGGATTTGCCATTTATGATGTAGATAAAGATGAATATTTCGTAGCTCGTGACCATATGGGAATTATTCCATTGTATATCGGTTGGGATCAACACGGAACTTTCTATGTAGCTTCTGAATTAAAAGCATTAGAAGGATACTGTACAAAAATTGAATTATTCCCTCCAGGGCATTATTTATCAAGTAAAGACGGCGAATTTGTACAATGGTACAAAAGAGACTGGACAGAATACGATGCAGTTAAAGACAACGAAACCAGCATTCCAGAAATCAGAAAAGCGCTTGAAGCAGCGGTTCACAGACAATTAATGAGTGACGTTCCTTATGGAGTTTTACTTTCAGGAGGTTTAGATTCTTCTATTACTTCGGCTGTAGCCAAAAAATTTGCGCAAAAAAGAATTGAGTCAGATGATACTACAGATGCTTGGTATCCACAATTACACTCTTTCTCAGTTGGTTTAGAAGGTTCGCCAGATTTAGCTGCGGCAAGAAAAGTAGCAGATCATATTGGAACAATTCACCACGAAATTAAATTTACAATTCAGGAAGGATTGGATGCAGTTCGTGATGTGATTTACAACTTAGAAACGTATGACGTAACTACAGTAAGAGCTTCAACTCCAATGTGGTTAATGGCTAGAGTGATCAAATCTATGGGAATCAAAATGGTTCTTTCAGGAGAAGGAGCAGATGAGTTATTTGGAGGGTATTTATATTTCCACAAAGCTCCAAACGCTAAAGAGTTCCACGAAGAAAACGTTCGTAAATTAGGAAAACTTCATATGTACGATTGCTTACGTGCAAACAAAAGTTTAGCAGCATGGGGGATCGAAGGACGTGTACCATTCTTAGATAAAGAATTTATGGATGTGGCAATGCGCATCAACCCACAAGATAAAATGATCAACAAAGAGCATCCAATGGAAAAATGGGTGGTTCGTAAAGCTTTTGAAGATATGCTTCCAGAAAGTGTTGCCTGGAGACAAAAAGAGCAATTCTCAGACGGAGTTGGATACAGCTGGATTGATACTTTGAAAGAAGTGGTAGCTAGAGAAGTTTCAGATGAACAATTAGCAAATGCGAGATTCAAATTCCCATTGCAGACACCAACTTCAAAAGAAGAATACTACTATCGTTCAATCTTCTCAGAACATTTCCCAAGTGATGCTGCGGCATTATGTGTGCCTCAGGAAGCAAGCGTAGCTTGTAGTACAAAAATTGCTTTAGAGTGGGATGAAGCTTTCAAAAACTTAAACGATCCATCAGGAAGAGCGGTAGCAAACGTTCACGATGATGCTTACGTTAAAGCATAACAGCGAGTTTAATTTTTAGAATTAGTATATATATTGCCGAAAGACGTTCTTGAAAAAGAACGTCTTTCTTGTCTAAAATTGTTAAATTCTAGATTTCAGCTCTTTATAAATATTTTTTGGTAATTAGTAAGCTTACTTTTTTTATATTTGGCATTCTCCGAAATAAAATTAAGTCTCCAAAGATTTTAATGTGGAAAGTATTAGGAAAGCAAAAAATAATATTTAGTTTTGCTTTTAGTGAAAATTTTTAATGATTTTTTAATGTACAGTTTAACTTTAGTTTTGTACAATACAATATAATAATAAAAAGAATACTATGTCTGGATTGTTAGCCGTAATTGGTAAAGGAAAAGACCCCAAACTTGTAAAAGAACTTTCGGAAAGAATGTCTTATCGCGGACCTGATGAAAGTGATATTCATATTATGGAAAATGGCAGCATACTTTGCCATGAAAGTCTATCAATCATTGACCTTAATTCGGGAAAACAACCAATTCAAGGAACAAGTAAAGCCTGGATGGTTCATGATGGCGAAATTTACAATTATAAAGAACTTAAAGAAACAGTTTTAAAAAATCATA
The DNA here is from genome assembly GCF_014207905.1 of Flavobacterium notoginsengisoli. GTDB lineage: Bacteria > Bacteroidota > Bacteroidia > Flavobacteriales > Flavobacteriaceae > Flavobacterium > Flavobacterium notoginsengisoli_A. The sequence goes on from NZ_JACHLB010000005.1 coordinate 31,440, forward strand.
CTTTTAGAACAAATTCAGATTCTGAGGTAATAGTGCACCTTTATGAAGAATTTGGATATGATTTTTGTAATAAATTAGATGGAGATTTTGCATTTGTTGTAATCGATGGAGATAAGTACATTGCAGGTCGTGATCCGATTGGGGTAAAACCATTATATTATGGTTTGGATGAAAGAGGGCGTATTTATTTTTCGTCAGAAATGAAATCAATTGCAGATCAGTGTAAGTCTTTTTCAACTTTTCCTCCAGGACATTATTATACGGCAAAAACTGGTTTTGTAAAATATTATCATCCAGAATATGAGGATCATAAAAAGGCAACTCAAGGTTTAAATTTGGAGGTTATTCGTCAAAGTTTAATAGAGTCAACACGCAAACGATTGTTGGCTGAAGTTCCTTTGGGAGTGGTGCTGTCTGGAGGTTTGGATACATCTTTAATTTCTGCAGTCACATCAAGATTGTTAAAAGAAAAAGGAGAGAAACTGCATTCTTTTTCTATCGGATTAGGTGCTGATGCTCCAGATAATATTGCAGCTAGAAAAGTAGCTCAATTTTTAGGAACAGAACACCATGAAATTCATTTTTCTGTTGAAGAAGGTGTTGAGATTTTAGAAAAAGTCATCTATCATCTTGAAACTTATGATATTATTTCTGTAAGATCTGGAGTTCCAATGTATTTGTTGTCTAAGGCAATAGCGGATCAAGGGGTAAAAGTGGTTTTATCAGGAGAAGGCGCAGATGAAGTTTTTGGCGGACATTTATATTTTAGAAATGCACCATCTGAAGAAGAATTTCAAGATGAAACAATAGAAAGGGTTCAGAAGTTGTTTACGGCAGATTTGCTTCGTGCAGACAAAACGACAATGGCGCATGGTTTAGAAGTTAGATTTCCATTTTTGGATACCGATTTTTTAGATACTACAATTCGAATTAAAACAGAAGAAAAACAGCCTAAAACCTACGATGGAATTGAAAAATATATTTTGAGAAAAGCTTTTGATATTGCTGAAGATCAATACTTGCCTTCAGAAGTGTTATGGCGTCAAAAAGAACAATTTTCAGATGGAGTTGGATATAATTGGGTTGATGAATTGATTGAATATTGTGCTTCTAAAGTTACAGACGAGCAACTAGCGGGAGCAAACGTAGAATTTCCGTACAATTCGCCTACAACAAAAGAAGCTTACTTATACCGTTCAATTTTCCATAAGTATTATCCACAAGTTAGTGCAGCACAAACGGTTCGTAAATGGATTCCGAAATGGCAAGAAAATCTTGATCCAAGTGGAAGAGCAAATGCTGCGCACTTAAACGGAAATTTTGAAACGGTAAAAAATGGAGTAACTGTTTAATAGGTAAATTTCAAAATAGAACAAATTCCAATTTAGGAATGAAATATTGTAAAAGCCGAAATGCATTAAAAATGTAGTTTCGGTTTTTTTATGCGGTATAATCATTTTGGAATTTTAAAAAAATGGAATTTAAAAATTAACTTTTAGTTTTATTTTTGGGTTTTTCAGAGGATTCTGTTAATAACTTAAGTGCTTTATGTCGTATTTTACTGGATATATAGCTTGCATTTTTATATATTTGCCTGTTAGACAATAATTACATTTTTTACAATAAATTATATGAGCGAAGAAATCAAGAAGAACAATTATTCAGCAGATAGTATTCAGGCATTAGAAGGGATGGAGCACGTAAGAATGCGTCCATCGATGTATATTGGTGATGTAGGGGTTCGAGGACTACACCATCTGGTTTACGAGGTTGTTGATAACTCTATTGATGAGGCGATGGGAGGACATTGTGATACAATTAGTGTTGCAATAAACGAAGATGGTTCGGTTACAGTTGAAGATAATGGTCGTGGTATTCCAGTTGATTTACATAAAAAAGAAGGAGTTTCTGCACTTGAGGTTGTAATGACTAAGATTGGTGCTGGAGGTAAATTCGATAAAGACTCTTATAAAGTGTCTGGAGGTCTTCACGGTGTGGGGGTTTCTGTAGTAAATGCCCTTTCTGTTCACATGAAATCTACCGTTTTTAGAGAAGGGAAAATCTACGAGCAAGAATACGAAAGAGGAAAATCTTTATATCCAGTTAAACAAATCGGAGAGACTGAGAAAAGAGGAACTCGCCAGACTTTCTATCCAGATAATACAATTTTTACTCAGACAACTGAGTTCTCATACGATACGCTTTCAGCACGTATGCGTGAGCTTTCTTTCTTGAATAAAGGAATTACGATTACGTTTACAGATAAGAGAGAGGTTGATGATAAAGGTGAATTTAGAAGTGAAGTATTTCATTCTGATGAAGGACTAAAAGAATATATCCGTTATTTAGATGGTAATCGTGAGCCAATTGTTTCTCATGTTATCAGCATGGATAATGATAAAGGAGAAATTCCAGTTGAGGTTGCTTTAATCTACAATACAAGTTATACAGAGAATATTTTTTCTTATGTAAATAACATCAACACACACGAAGGAGGAACGCACTTACAAGGTTTTAGAAGTGGTTTGACAAGAACACTTAAAAAATATGCAGATGCTTCTGGAATGTTGGATAAGTTGAAATTTGAAATTTCTGGAGATGATTTCCGTGAAGGTTTGACAGCTATTATTTCGGTAAAAGTTTCAGAACCTCAGTTCGAAGGTCAGACCAAAACTAAACTTGGAAACAGAGAAGTAGTTTCTCCAGTTTCTCAGGCGGTTGGAGAAATGCTAGAGAATTATTTGGAAGAAAATCCAAATGATGCTAAAGTGATTATTCAAAAAGTAATCTTGGCAGCTCAAGCACGTCACGCGGCGAAAAAAGCTCGTGAAATGGTGCAGCGTAAAACCGTTATGGGCGGTGGCGGATTGCCAGGAAAATTATCTGACTGTTCAGAGCAAGATCCAGCAAGATGTGAGGTTTACCTTGTCGAGGGAGATTCGGCTGGTGGAACAGCAAAACAAGGACGTGATCGTAACTTTCAAGCAATTCTTCCATTACGTGGTAAGATTTTGAATGTTGAAAAAGCAATGCACCACAAAGTATTCGAAAACGAAGAGATTAGAAATATTTTTACAGCTTTAGGAGTAACAGTAGGAACTGCAGAAGATAGTAAAGCCTTAAACCTTGAAAAACTAAGATATCATAAGGTAATCATCATGTGTGATGCCGACGTCGATGGTAGTCACATTTCTACCTTAATATTAACGTTCTTCTTCCGTTTCATGAAAGAACTAATTGAAGAAGGTCACGTATATATCGCAGCACCACCTTTATATTTGGTTAAGAAAGGAAATAAAAAAGAATATGCTTGGAATGATGTTCAGCGTGACCAAGCTAACGAAAGAATGGGAGGAAGTGCTAATATTCAACGTTATAAAGGTCTTGGAGAGATGAACGCGGAGCAATTATGGGAAACTACAATGGATCCGAATTTCAGAACTTTACGCCAAGTAAATATTGATAGTTTGGCAGAAGCTGACCAAGTTTTCTCTATGTTGATGGGTGACGAAGTACCGCCTCGTAGAGAGTTTATCGAGAAAAATGCAGTTTATGCAAATATTGATGCATAAAATGAAAAATTAATAATTTCAATTCGTTTAATTGTTTAAATTTACTAGACAATTAAACGAATTGTCTTTTTAAAGAATAGGCAATATTAATAACCGATAAAGTATAAAATATGAAAGTTACCATTGTAGGAGCAGGAAATGTTGGAGCTACGTGTGCAGATGTTATTTCTTATAGAGGAATTGCAAGCGAAGTAGTATTGTTGGATATTAAAGAAGGTTTTGCTGAAGGTAAAGCGCTGGATATAACACAATGTGCTACAAACACAGGTTTTAATACAAAAGTATCTGGCGTTACCAATGATTATTCTAAAACTGCTGGAAGTGATGTTGTTGTAATAACATCTGGAATTCCAAGAAAACCAGGAATGACGAGAGAAGAATTAATAGGTATAAATGCAGGAATCGTAAAAGGTGTTGCTGAAAATGTACTAAAATATTCTCCTAATACTATTATTGTTGTTGTATCTAATCCAATGGATACGATGACTTATTTGGCTTTAAAAGCTACAGGTCTTCCTAAAAATAGAATAATAGGTATGGGCGGTGCTCTTGATAGTTCTCGTTTTAGAACTTATCTATCTCTTGCTTTAGATAAACCTGCGAATGATATTTCGGCGATGGTAATAGGAGGTCATGGTGATACAACTATGATTCCGTTAACACGTCTGGCATCTTATAATGGAATTCCAGTTTCTCAATTCCTTTCTGAAGAAGTATTGCAGAAAGTAGCGGCAGATACAATGGTAGGAGGAGCAACTCTTACAGGTTTACTAGGTACTTCGGCTTGGTATGCTCCTGGAGCTTCTGTGGCTTATTTAGTGGATAGTATTTTGAATGATCAAAAGAAAATGATTGCGTGTTCTGTTTTTGTAGAAGGAGAATATGGTCAAAATGATATATGTATAGGAGTTCCTTGTATAATTGGTAAAAACGGAGTAGAAGAAATCATAGATATTAACTTAAATGATCAGGAAAAAGCATTATTCGTGAAAAGTGCAGATGCAGTTCGTAGTATGAATGATGCCTTAAAAACGATTTTAGTATAATAAAAACCGCAAAAAAGAGAAAAGGCTGCACTTTTGCAGCTTTTTTTTTGAGATTAATTAATAAATAAATTGGTTAATATTTTCGTTAATTATATATTTGCTCGGTTTAAAAAAAAATTGGTAATTCGTGATCTCGTATTTTTGTTTTAAAAAATCATGTCAGGGCTTATTTTATGGGACTTTAAAACAAAAACAAAAATAAAACATAATTAATTTTTAGTAATAATGCAGAATAAAGGACTTATTAAATTTTTCGCAATTCTATTTGCATTGGTAAGTATTTACCAACTATCATTCACTTTTGTGGCAAATGGCGTCAAAAGTGAAGCTAAAGCTTTCGCAGGAGACAATCCTGATAAAGAGCTGAAATATTTAGATTCTATTGGTAAAGAAAAAGTATTAAATCTTGGTTTTACTGATTTCACTTATAACGAAGTGAAAAACAAGCAACTTAACAAAGGTCTTGACTTAGAAGGAGGAATCAACGTTATTCTTCAAATTTCTATTAAAGATGTATTAAAAGGTTTGGCTAATAATTCTAAAAATCCAGTTTTTAATAAATCATTAGCTGATGCATCTGCAAATTTAGAAGGAAATAAAACATATTTAAGTAAGTTTTTTGAAGCTTTTGAAGCTAATTCAAAAGGTTCTGTGAAATTAGCATCTCCAGATATTTTTGCAAACAGAAGTCTTCAAGGAGAAGGTGGTGTTGATTTTCAAATGTCTGATGCTCAGGTTCAGAAGGTTATCAAAAGAAAAGTTGATGAGTCTGTAGAAAGTGCTTTTAAAGTATTAAGAGAGCGTATCGATAAATTTGGTGTTACACAACCAAACATCCAGAAATTAGGAGAAACAGGAAGGATCTTAGTAGAGCTTCCAGGTGCTAAGGATGTTGATAGAATTAAAAAATTATTAGGTGGAAAAGCTCAATTAGAGTTCTGGGAAACCTATAAAATGGAAGAAATTGGAAACTTCTTAGTTGCTGCTAACGAAGCTTTAAAGAAAACAGAAGTAGCTAAAGTAGAAACTAAAACTGTTGCTAAAGATTCATTAAATGCTTTATTAACAGATTCTAAAGATTCTGCTGATGTTAAAAAAGGTAACAATCCTTTATTTGATAAAATCGTAGGTCAAGGTGGTGGACCAGTTTTAGGTTATTTCGCGACAAAAGATACTGCTGCAATCAATGGTTATTTAAAAAGACCAGAAATTAGAGTTTTATTAGCTGCTGATCAGCATTATGCTAAATTTGTTTGGAGTAAACCAACTACTATTAAAGATCAAAAAGCAAAAGATTTAGCATCGGCAAAAGATCTTGAAGTTGTTGAATTATATGCATTAAAAGGAAACAGAGACAATAACCCAGCTATGAGTGGTGGTGTTGTTACTGATGCAAAAGATACTTTTGACCAAATGGGTAAACCTGCAGTTTCTATGCAGATGAATAGTCAAGGTGCTAAAGTTTGGGAAGAATTAACAGGTAGAGCATTTGCTCAAAAAAGCTATATCGCTATTGTTCTTGATGACATCGTATATTCTGCTCCTGGTGTTACAAGTGGTCCTATTGCTGGAGGAAGATCTGAAATTACAGGTTCTTTTGATGTTGCTGAAACTAAAGATTTAGCTAACGTATTAAATGCAGGTAAATTACCAGCTTCTGCAGATATTATTCAATCAACAGTTGTTGGTCCATCTTTAGGGCAAGCGGCTATTGATGCAGGTACAATTTCTTCTGTATTAGGATTCTTATTAGTTTGCGTTTGGATGGTATTCTATTATGGTAAAGCTGGTTGGTATGCAAATCTTGCTTTATTATTAAACTTACTATTCTTATTCGGAATTATGGCAAGTTTTGGTTTCGTATTAACATTGCCAGGTATTGCAGGTATCGTATTAACACTTGGTACAGCGGTAGATGCGAACATTATTATCTACGAGAGAGCAAAAGAAGAATTGCGTGAAGGTAAATCACTTTCAGAGGCTGTAACAGCTTCTTACGGATGGCATGGTGCAATGCGTTCTATTATTGATGCTAACGTTACTCACGTTTTAACTGGAGCTATCTTGTTTATTTTCGGAACAGGACCAATTAAAGGTTTCGCGTTAACATTATTAATTGGTATCGTAACTTCATTGTTTACTTCTATCTTTATTGCTAGAATTTTCATTGACAGAAATATTGCAGGAAAAGCAGATTTAACTTTCTCTACAAACATTACTAAAAACTGGTTTACAAACTTCCACTTTGACTTTATTAAAGTTAAAAAGTTCACTTATATCTTCTCTTCTATTGTAACAGTAGTAAGTTTAGTTTCTATCTTCTTCGTTAACGGATTAGATGAAGGTGTTGACTTTGTTGGAGGTAGAACTTTCCAAGTGAAATTTGAAAAAGCTGTAGACGCTACTGTAGTTTCAGATGAATTATCTGCTGCTTTTGGTACTCCAGTTGAAGCTAAAATTTTAGGTGATGATGATCAATTGAAAATCACAACTAAATATAAAATTAAAGAAGATGGTGTTGCTATCGATGAAGAAGTAAACCAAAAATTATACGCTGCTTTACAGAAATATTTCCCAAATACTACTTATGATAAATTCATCAATTCATTTGATGGAAAAAGAGTAGGTGTATTACAAGCTTCTAAAGTTGGTGCTTCTATCTCTGAGGATATTAAAACTAACTCATACTGGGCAGTTCTTGGGGCAATGGCAGTTATTTTCTTATACTTAATGGTATCTTTCCGTAAATGGCAATATTCATTAGGTGCGATTGCAGCTGTTGCGCATGACGTAATCTTTGTATTAGGAATTTACTCTTTATGTTATAAATTCATGCCATTCCACATGGAAATGGATCAGCACTTTATTGCAGCGATTTTGACTGTAATTGGTTACTCTATGAATGATACTGTAATTGTATTTGACAGGGTAAGAGAGTTTATCATCGGAAACCGTAAAGGAAGTTTCGAAGATATCGTAAACGCTTCTATTAACACTACATTATCAAGAACGTTGAATACTTCATTAATGATGATCATTGTATTATTGACGATGTTTATCTTCGGTGGAGAGTCTATCAGAGGATTTATCTTTGCAATGTTAATCGGTATTATTGTAGGTACTTATTCTTCATTATTTATCGCAACACCAGTATTGGTTGATACGATTTCTAATGATGAGAAACATACAATTGAAGACAAACACAACAAAGCATAATTATACTTTGTTTTTAATCATAAAAAGATCCAGTGAAAACTGGATCTTTTTTTTATGTTTGTTTTAGGATATAAAAACTAAATATGATAAAAAAGATATTTTTATGTGCCGCTTTTTTCTTTGCGATGCTAAATGCAAATGCTCAAAAAAGTCGTTTTAGAATTGGGTTAGGTTATGGTTTCGGAAGTGAATTCAATAATAAGGATTATACCTTTACTAATAACTTTTACAAAGTACAAGTTTATTATGGCTTTAAAGAATCCCGAAATTTTAAATATGAAATTTTGATTCAGCCTGAAATCAATTTTGGAAAACATCAGTTGCTTAATTTGTACTTTGTAAAGCCTGAAACTCCCAATTTCGAAGAGAAAAGGATTGAGTATATGAAGTTAAAAGATGTTAGGGAATATGTATTGAATATCGGTTTTGTAATTAGAAAACCATTTGCTAAATATTATTCATTTTATCTTTTAGGAAGTGTTGGCCCAATGATTACCGATACGGAAACAGAACGAATGTCTAGTGGTTTTGCTTTTGCAGATGTTTTGGCTATAGGTATAACTGCTGATTGTAATCAATTTAGATTTGATATTCGTCCGAGCTTAAGGCATGTATCTAATGCGGGTTTAGGAAGTACAAATGCTGGTTATAATACGAAGAATATTGAATTTGGTATATCTTATCAGTTGTAAATAAAAAAAAGCCCAAGATCTTAGATATTGGGCTTTTTTTTTATTTATGAAATTTTATTATGATTCTGCAAGTGGATTTCTTTGAGCTCTAATGATAAAGAAAAGACCGATTATGATAAAAGGAATACTTAACCATTGTCCAGTTGAGAAATAACCTAATGTATCTTCTAAACCTCCTTGTTTTGATTTAACAAATTCTACAATAAAACGAACAACAAAAAGAAGAACTAAAAACATTCCAAATAATAGTCCAGTTTTAAGTCTTGCATTTGTTTTCCAATACAAAAAGTATAAAATTGCAAATACAAAAATGTAGCAAAAAGCCTCATATAATTGAGTTGGATGTTTTACAGGTACTTCTGCTAATATATTAGCAAATTTTGGGTTTGTTACAACTGCATTATAAGCTTCTTTAGGATCGGTAATTCCTGTTTTGCCTACAATTTGATATTTGTCAAATTTATCATGTAAAAAACGAACTCCAAAAGATGATGTGGTTTCATTTCCCACAATTTCAGAATTCATAAAATTACCAATACGAACAAATATAGCACCACTTGCTACAGGAATTACAACACGGTCTAATATCCATAGCATTGGTTTTTTTAAGATTTTTTTGCTGTAATAATACATAGCAACTATAATAGCAATTGCAGCACCATGACTTGCTAAACCTTGAAATCCTGTAAAGTGAAATTCTGGTTCAAATTTAACTGGCAGAATAATTTCTAATAAATGGTCTTTAAAATAATCCCAATCATAAAAGAAAACGTGTCCTAAACGTGCTCCAATCAAAGTAGCAAGAACAGTCCAAACAAATAAAGAGTCTAATTTTTCAAGCGATTCATTTTCTCTTTCGAAAATCTTTTTCATTATGAACCATCCTAATCCAAATGCAATTACAAACATTAAGCTGTAATAACGAATCATAAAAAATCCTAAATCAATTCCTTCAGAAGGATTCCATATTAAATGTAGGGCGTGTGTCATATAGTATGTTTTTTATAGAAATATAAAGATAAATGTTTAATGTAAAGTACCAATTGGCAAAAAGTTAATGTTTGTGTTTGCATTTCTTTTCTGGTACAGGGTCGTAGCCCGTTCTGCCCCAAGGATGACAGCTTAAAATACGTTTTATTCCTAAAAAACCTCCGTAGAAAAGACCATGAATCTGTAATGCCTGAATCATATAACTGGAACAAGTTGGTTCAAATCTGCAAGTTGCTGGTGTAAATGGCGAAATTGCAGTTTGGTAAAAACGAACCAATAATACAAAAGGATATATAAGGATTTTGGAAAACATATTTTTAGTTTAGTATTTAGATTTTTAGTGTTCAGTTTGCTTAAAGTGCGATTTAAACACTAAAAATCTAAATACTGAATACTTATTTTTATTGAATGCTAAACGATGTACCTTCTTTTCCGTCTTTTAGCTGTATTCCTAAAGCTATTAATTGATCGCGAATTTGATCAGAAAGAGCGAAATTTTTGTCTGCTCTAGCTTGATTTCGCATTCCGATAAGCATATTAACTACACCTTCTAATTTGTCGTTATCTGCGTCAGCACTTTTTTCATCGCTAAGACCTAATACATCAAAAACAAAAGCATTTACAGCAGTTTTGAAACTTTCTAAATCTTCAGCCGAAATAGTTTCTTTTCCATCTTTTAATAGATTGATAAAACGAACAGCTTCAAATAATTGCGCGATTAAAATAGGCGTATTGAAGTCGTCATTCATAGCATCATAACAAAGCTGTTTCCACGCTTCAAAATCTATTGAACTGGTTTTTCCTGCAACAATATTTGGTAATGCTTCAACAGCTTCCATTAATCTTTTATATCCTTTTTCAGCTGCAACAATGGCATCATCAGAAAAGTCTAAAATGCTTCTATAATGTGCTTGTAACATGAAAAAACGAGTTACAGAAGCAGAAAATGGTTTGCTTAAGATATGGTTATCTCCGCTAAGAATTTCGCCTGGTAAAATATTATTTCCAGTCGATTTTGCCATTTTCTTTCCGTTTAAAGTCAGCATATTAGCATGCATCCAGTAATTTACTGGAGATTGACCTGTACAAGCTTCATTCTGTGCAATTTCGCATTCATGATGTGGGAATTTTAAATCCATTCCACCTCCGTGAATATCAAAATGATTTCCAAGATATTTGGTGCTCATGGCAGTACATTCAAGGTGCCATCCAGGGAATCCATCGCTCCAAGGTGAAGGCCATCTCATAATATGTTCTGGTTCGGCTTTTTTCCAAAGTGCAAAATCCTGCGGATTTCTTTTGTCCGATTGTCCATCCAAATCACGAGTATTAGCTAGCATATCTTCGATATTTCTGCCGCTTAAAATTCCGTAATTGTTGGTTTCGTTATATTTCACAACATCAAAATATACGGAACCGTTGGCTTCATAACCAATTCCAGTTGCCATAATTTTTTTGATGATTTCAATCTGTTCGATAATATGTCCAGTCGCAGTTGGTTCAATACTTGGCGGTAAGAAATTGAAAGATTTTAAGATATCGTGAAAATCTACCGTATAGCGCTGTACAACCTCCATCGGTTCTAGTTGCTCTAAACGTGCTTTTTTAGCAATTTTATCTTCACCTTCATCTACATCATCTACTATATGTCCAACGTCGGTAATATTTCTAACATAGCGAACTTTATAATCTAAATGCAGAAAATATCTAAAGATTACGTCAAAAGACATAAAGGTTCTTACGTTTCCTAAGTGAACATTACTATATACTGTAGGTCCACAAACATACATTCCAACATTTCCTTCATGGATTGGTTTGAAATCTTCTTTTTCACCCGAAAGCGAATTGTATATTTTTAATGGCTGCGATGTATATAAAGGCATAGTATTTTTGTTTAATCGTTTAATCGTTTAATCGTTAATTTTGTTTAATTCGGATTATCGGATTTATTGTTGTGAAAGATAATATTTTTTTAGATTATTTATCTGATTACAAATTTTTTCAAGTTTTTCCCTTGATGCTATATATTCTATTTCTGATAAGTAATTTAAATCTTTTGAAATTATTAAATGATTTAAAGTTTCCATTGCAGAAGAATATGAGATTGTTAAGAAATGTGCTTTATCCTTATTAGTGCTTCTTGATGTCCCTTCTGCAATATTTGTAGCAATTGATGATGAGCTTCTTTTTATTTGAGATGTTATCCCGAACAATTCATTTGATGGAAATTTACTAGTCAATTTATAAATATCTAAAATAAACATCCTTGCATTTTGCCACACTTCAAGCTTTTCAAAGGAAAAAATGTACATGCTTTTTTGTTTAATCTTTTAATCGTTTATTTGTTTAACTTTTTTCGATTAAACGATTAAACAAATAAACGATTAAACAAAATATTTAAAACTGAGTATTTAATTTGATGTAATCTAAAAATTCTCTTTTCGTTTGAGGATCTTTGAATTTTCCACCGAATTCAGAAGTTACAGTACTGCTTTCGATATCTTTAATTCCTCGAGAATTAACGCAAAGGTGTTTTGCATCGATAACACAAGCTACATCTTCTGTTCCTAAAGCTTTTTGAAGTTCTTGAACAATCTGCATCGTTAAACGCTCTTGAACCTGAGGTCTTTTTGCGTAATATTCTACAATTCTATTCATTTTAGATAAACCGATAACACGTCCGCTTGAGATATAAGCTACGTGAGCACGTCCAATGATTGGCAGTAAATGGTGTTCGCAAGTAGAATAAACGGTAATGTTTTTTTCTACAAGCATTTCGCCATATTTGTAATTGTTGTCGAAAGTAGAAGCTTTTGGTTGTTTTGCTGGGTTAAGACCACCAAAAATTTCTTTTACAAACATTTTAGCAACTCGGTTTGGAGTACCTTTAATGCTATCGTCTGTTAAATCCATTCCAAGAGTTTGTAGAATGTTTTCAACATCTTTTTTAATTTTTTCTATTTTTTCTTCGTCAGTTATGTCAAAAGCATCCGCTCTTAAAGGGTTCTTTGCATTACTGCTGAAATGATTATCTCCTATTTCGTCTAAAAATTCTTCGTTGTTTATCATTAAAAACTACTATTAGTATGTGTATTCCTTTTTAAGGCGGTAAAGATAATTAATAAATAGGAAACCTTTTCTATGGTTTTTAGGATTTAATTGCTCCTTTTTGAAGATAATTTAATTTCGAGATTTATATCTTGCTAATTAAAAGCAAAAAAGACAATAACGAATTGGTTATTGCCTTTTTTAATTCTATTTAATCAATTGATTATCTGTTGTTATAAACCAATAAAGCTTCTTTTAAAATGTTTACTGCTGTAATTAGGTCTTTTTTATTTAGAACATAAGCAATACGAACTTGATTCAATCCCATTCCAGGAGTTGAGTAAAAACCTTTTGCAGGAGCAATCATTACAGTTTCTCCATTTAAATCGTAGCTTTCTAATAACCATTGAGCAAAATCATCAGAATTTTTTATCGGTAATTCGGCGATACAATAAAAAGCTCCTTTTGGTTTTGTTACAATAACTCCATCTATCTTGTTTAATTCAGCAATCAAAGTATCACGACGTTCTTTATATTCTGAAATTACTTCGTCAAAATAACTTTGAGGCGTATCTATTGCAGCTTCGCAAGCAATTTGTTCAATTGTGGGCGGACTTAAACGCGCCTGAGCAAATTTCATAACTGTCGCTAAAACTTCTTTGTTTTTAGTGACTAAACATCCGATTCTTGCTCCGCACATACTGTAACGTTTAGAGACAGAATCTACCATGATTACGTTTTGTTGTACATCTTCTAGATTCATTACAGAAAAATGAACATCATTTCCATCATACAAAAATTCGCGATAAACTTCATCAGCAATTAAGTATAAGTCGTGTTTTTTGATTAAACTCGCCAATTGCTTAATTTCTGCTTCTGTATATAAGTATCCAGTCGGATTTCCAGGATTGCAAATCAGAATGGCCTTTGTTTTAGGTGTAATCAGTTTTTCTACATCTTCAATGCTAGGCAAAGCAAAAGCAGTTTCAATAGTAGAAACAAGAGGAACTACAGTTGCGCTCGTTGATGATGCAAATGCATGATAATTAGCATAAAAAGGTTCCGGAATAATGATTTCATCTCCTGGATCTGTAATTGTGGCCAGCGCAAAAAGTAAGGCTTCAGAACCACCAGTTGTAACAATGATGTCTTCTGTGTTAACGTTTACGTTTTGACGCTGGTAAAAATGAGCTAATTTTTTTCTATAGCTTTCATATCCGGCAGACGGACTGTATTCTATAAGAGTTAAATCAATATTTTTTACCGCCTCGATGGCCACTTCGGGTGTCTTGATATCCGGTTGACCAATGTTTAAGTGATACACTTTGTGTCCTTTTTTCTTTGCTAAATCTGCAAAAGGAGCCAGCTTGCGTATCGGAGATTCAGGCATGTTTTTGCCTTTGAGTGAAATTGTTGGCATGAGTACAAATTATTGAAGTGCAAATTTGCATTTTTTTTTCGAATTTAACGTAAACAATATGGGTACTTGCAAAAATGTAACAATAATAAATATATTTACTAATTTTATAATAAAATATTGCCAATGAAAAAATATGTAGTATTGTTTTTTGGGTTATTCGTACCTTTTATGCTTTTTGGGCAGGGAGATTTTGTAATGGAGAACAATGCAACAAAGGTTACAATTCCTTTCAAACTAATTAATAATCTTATTTTTATTCCCATAAAAGTAAATGGAGTAGAACTTAATTTCCTTTTAGATTCTGGAGTCGAAGAAACGATTTTGTTTAGTATGGAGGAGAAGCAAGAGGTAAGTTTTAATAATGTTGAAAAAATTAAACTTCGCGGTTTAGGAAGCGAAGAAGAGATTGAAGGGCTCAAATCGACTAAAAATATTTTAGAAACTCATGGTCTGAAGTCAAATGACCATATGGTTTATATTATTCTGGATCAAAGTTTTAATTTGTCTTCACATATTGGGATTCCGGTGAACGGAATTATCGGTCATAAATTTTTTAAAAATAATTTGGTCGAAATCAATTATCAAAAAAAGAAAATTGTTGTTCATACCAACAATCCGAAATTTCAAGAAAAACTCAATAAGAAATTTAAATTGATTCCGATAACTATAGAAAGATCAAAACCTTATATAGTAACAACTGCAACGGTTAACAATGAAAAGATTGATGCGAAACTTTTAATTGATATTGGAAATAGCGATGCTTTTTGGATTTTTGAAAATGATAAAATCAAACTTCCAGCTAAAAATTTTCCTGATTTTTTAGGAAAAGGATTTAGCGGTGATATCGAAGGTCATCGTGCCAAAATTGACCAATTTTCTATTGATGATTTTGATTTTAAAAAGCCTATTGTTTCGTTTCCAGATTCGCTTTCAATTAGAAATGTAAAGATGGTTCCAGGACGCATAGGTTCTGTAGGTGGAGAAATACTCAAAAGGTTTACTGTAGTTTTAGATTATAAGGATAGAGAACTCTACTTAAAAAAGAATACAAAATACGGAGAGCCTTTTACCTACAATAAAAGCGGAATTTCCATTCAGCATAATGGTTTGCAATGGGTTCAAGAAACTGTTCATTTGGAAACCGTTAGAGTGGCTAATACACTCGACGAATTTCAGGATAAAAACAATAATAATTTTAAATATAAATTTGCTCTCAAGCCAGTTTATGAGATTGTAAATGTCCGTAAAAATTCTACTGCCGAAAAATGCGGATTACGAAAAGGAGATATTATTGTGAGTATCAATAGAATTCAGCCCTACAAATACAGCTTACAGCAAATAAACAATCTTTTGAAATCAGAAGAAGATGTGTGGGTTAGTATGGAGGTGGAAAGAAATAGTGTAGTGCTCAAATTTAGATTTAAACTTGAAGATGAGCTTTAAAGCTTTGTGCTAGATACATATATTGTATTGTTATGTTATAAAAATATACTTTTGTGAAAAAATGTTTGTTAAAATTATTTGTCTTTTTAGATATTTTAGTATGTTTAACAAAAATTTAATCTATGGCAAAAAACTACATTAATTTATTAAGGTTTATAATACTTTTTATTTTTTTAAACTTTTTTTCTTCAAAAATTAATGCTCAGTGTGCGGGTACAGACGGACAAAAAGTAATTTGTGATATTGAGAATCCGGTTAATGAATCATTGTCTTTATTTTCATTATTGGGAGGTTCTCCAGTTCCAGGCGGGACATGGTCTGATAATAATAACTTAAAAGGTTTAGATCCAGCCACAGGTATTTTACATCCTCAACTTATTACTAAAGGAGGTGTTTACCAATATACTTATACAGCTCCAAGTACTGCTGGATGTACAAATAATAAAGCTGTAGTGACTATTACTATTGGTGCATTTCCAGGAGTTGGATCGCAAGCTACTGTTTGTAATGACAGCAATTACTTTAATCTTTTTACAGCATTTGATAGTAATTCGATGGGACCACATTCAAATGGTCAATGGAGAAATAGCGAGGGAAAAGTTATTGAGCCTTCTCTGTATATAGGCGATATAGATAAAAAAACAACACTTCAGTTTACATATACGGTGCCACCAGTATTGGAATGCTCTCCAGCATCAAAATCGACTACAGTGACAGTAACAGTTTTAAGAGCTCCTAAACCTGGTGATACGCAAAATTTGATATTATGCGGAACTACTGGTCTGGCTGCATATACTAATTTAGATTTGAATGATCAACTTACTGGAGAGGATAGCGGAACTTGGACTGGTCCTGGTATTACCTCAGAAACAGATCATAATGTTAATCTCCAAGAATTGTTTGATACTTCTGGACCAGGAATATATAGTTTTAGATATGATGTTTTGGCAGTTCCTGATAACTTTATATGTAGTAATAAATATTCAATTGTTTTTATTACATTAGAAAAAAGACTTGATTTTACAGGTGCCAAAATTGAAGTTGCTAAAGATATTTGCGAATCAGAAATTTCTACAGCAACCTATTCTGCAAAAATAACGCAAGGCCCCGATAAAATTCCTGACGGAACATACGATGTAACTTATACTGTTGCAGGCTCAATTTCTGGATCTGAAAGTATAAGGGGCTTTTTTATAAATGGAGAAATGAATTTTCCTATTAGCTCTTCTTATTTTCAGCAGGTCGGAAAATTTACCATAAATGTGACAAACATTGTATCAGCGTATAGTCAGAATTCATGCGTAGATATCTTTAATCCATTCTCAACAACTTTGACTATTTATCCGTTGCCACGTTTAAACGGCGCGGTGCTGACATCAACACCAACTTGTCAGAATAAAGCAGGATTGATGCAGTTAGATGCGCCTCAATTACTTGATGGAGATTACCGTATTACCTATAATATAAATGGTGACAATATAGCAACGGGACAAACTGCAGTCATAAAAGCGGTAGGAGGAAAAGCAACATTTGAAGTTCCTGGCAATTTGAATGTAAAAAGTGGTTTGTCGGTTATTATAATTTTAAATATTGTAAATATTACGAATCCAACTCCACAGTGCGCGAGCCCTGCTAATGTAGGTGGAAATTTAACAATTAATCCGCTTCCAAATGCTACGACTGTTAATGTTGCGGTTAATAATTATTGTTTGAATGATCCAGTTTCTGTTGCTATTTCTGGCTTAGGAAATTTGACTAATGCTAAAATTTCTTATCAACTTTCAGATAGTAATACTTCTACTGTTCAGACTATTACCCAAGCAGTAACAAACGGCAGAATAGATTTTGTAATTCCAGCGGCGTTGCTTTCGAATATTGGAAGTACTAAGATTACACTTTTAAATCTAACGAATACTGTAACAAGTTGTGATGTTAATTTGACCAACGTAACAGATGATTTTATTCTGTATCCGCTTCCAGCTGCACCAAATGTAGAAAATCAGCAATTCTGTAAAGTAGATGAGGCAACAATTGCTAATTTGGCACCAATTGGAACTCAATTTAAATGGTATAATTCTCCAACAGCAACAACACCACTTGCAAATACATTGTTATTACAATCGGGTAATTATTATGTAAGGGAGACTTCTGCGAATGGTTGTGTATCAGGAGCTTCTATGGTGATTGTTACTGTATCAGATTCACCACTTCCAGTCCTAAATTCTGATGGACAAAATTTCTGCGGATTGAAAAACCCAACTATTGCTGATTTATCTAATAATACCAATGTTCCTTCAACAGTAGTTTGGTATGATGCGCCAAATGCTGGAAATTTATTAGCTTCATCAACACTTTTAACAGAACAAGGAAGATATTATGGATTTAATTTTCCTGATACTGGATGTTTTTCTTCATCATACATTGAAGTTACGGTTACATTAACATCTTGTGATGATGTGCCAAATGACTTTTTTGTGCCTGATGGTTTTTCTCCGAACGGAGACGGTACAAATGATTCATTTGTAATTAAAGATATTGAATTTTTATACCCAGATTATAATCTTGAAATTTATAACAGATACGGAATCGAAATGTATAGAGGAGATAAAAATAAACCAGCGTGGGATGGTAAAAATTATGAAAAGAGTGGCATAGCTGGCGGAATAGCACCCAACGGAGTTTATTTTTATGTACTGCATTTTAATAAAGGCAACAAAAAGCCACAACAAGGTCGTCTTTATTTAAATAGATAAATCTCTTTTATATTTATAATATAATTTTCAAATGAAAAAAATACTACTCTTTATAAATTTCCTTTTCTGTTTGTCGGTTTCTGCACAGCAAGATCCAGAATATACGCACTATATGTACAATATGAGCGTTGTCAATCCTGCGTATGCAACAGGAGTGCCTGCCATGATGAATTTTGGAGGACTCTACAGAACACAATGGGTTGGAGCTTATGGTGCTCCAAAAACTTTTACATTTTTCGCTCACAGTGCAATTACAGATAAAATAGAAGCTGGAATTTCGTTTATTTCAGATGATATTGGAGACGGAGCTAAAAAAGAAAATAATGTTTATGCTGATTTTGCCTATGTTTTAAAGTTAAGTCAAAAAGATAAACTTTCATTAGGAATAAAAGCTGGTTTTTCTTCTATGCAAAGCAATTTTAATGGATTTCGTTTTACAGATCCCCAGACTGATTTTGCTTTTTCAGAAAACATAAATGCTACAAAACCAAATATCGGAGTTGGAGCCTATTATTTTAGAGACAATCTTTATGTTGGATTATCCGTTCCAAATCTTTTAAAATCAAAATACATTGAAGAAAAATATGGAATGAATGCTTTTGGCTCAGAAGAAATACACACTTTCTTAACGGCAGGATATGTTTTTCAGTTAAACGATATGTTGAAATTGAAACCTGCTTTTATGTCCAAATTTGTCAAAGGGGCGCCAATTACTTTAGACGTTACGGCAAATGTATTGTATAATGAAAAGTTTGAATTCGGTGCAGCATACAGAATTGACGATTCTGTGAGCGCATTGTTTAACATCAATGTAACACCTACTTTGAGAGTTGGTTATGCTTACGATTATACGCTTACCAACTTCGGGCAGTTTAATTCTGGAACACATGAGATTATGCTGTTATTCGATTTAGACTTGTTAGGAAAAGGATTTGATAAATCACCAAGATTCTTCTAAGATGAAAAATATGAAAAAACTACTCGTTATTATATTCGTATTTTCAATACAGTTTATAAATGCTCAAGATCAAGAATTGGCAAGAGCAAAACGTTTTTTTGATAAAACGTATTACAGTGAAGCGATTACTTTATATCAAAAATTAGCAGACGAAAGACCTTCGCAAGAAGTAATAAAAAATTTAGCAGATTCTTATTTTTATACTAATGATTTAGTTAAAGCACAGCGCTACTATAGATTATTGGTAAAGAATTATAGAAAAGATTTGGATAGAGAATATTATTTCAGATATGCTCAGACTTTAAAAGCAACCAATAGTGTTGACGAAGCTAATCAATATTTAAAAGAATATTATGCTTTATCTGCAAATACTGAAGATGTTATCAATTTTGAAAAGGATCTAAAAACCTTAGAAAATGTTTCTGCAATTGGAAAGCGTTTCGAGATTAAAAACCTTGCTATCAATACACCAAATTCTGAATTTGGTGCTGTAAAATATAATGATAATTTAGTTTTTGCAGGCGTAAAACTAAAACCTGGATTGTTAGATAAAAAGTTTAAATGGGACAACGAAACCTATTTAAATTTAGTTTCAATTCCATTAAAAAACATTAATTCGGCAGATTCTACGGTACATTATTTTGCTAAAGAATTAAAAACAGGAATGCACGAATCGAATGCCGTTTTCACTAAAGATGGCAAAACAATTTATTTTACCCGAAATAATTCTAAAAACGGAAAGAAAAAGAAAGACGAAAAGAAAATTTCAAATCTTCAGATTTTCAAAGCCGAATTGGTAAACGGAAAATGGACCAATATTACGTCACTTCCATTTAATAGTCCAAATTATTCTGTCGAGCATCCTGCTTTAAGTGCAGATGAAAAAGTATTATATTTCGCATCAGATATGCCGGGTTCGTTGGGCTCTTTTGATATTTATTCTGTTAATATCAATAAAGGTGCATTTGACACTCCGAAGAATTTAGGTCCAGAAATTAATACTAATAAAAGAGAGCAATTTCCTTTCGCTTCCGCAGATAATAAACTTTATTTTTCTTCGGACGGTCATTTAGGATACGGATCTTTAGATGTTTTTGTTTCCGAAATCAATGGTTCTGAATATGGAAAAGCAGTAAATATTGGATTGCCTTTAAATTCAAATTTAGATGATTTTGCCTTCAATATTGATTCGAATACCAAAGAAGGATATTTTGCATCAAATAGAGAAGGAGGAAAAGGTAGCGACGATATTTATCAATTTAAAGAAATAAAAGATTTAGTAGTTGAAGATTGCAAGCAATTTATTGCGGGAACAATTACGGATATTGATACTAAATTGGTTTTAGAAAATGCAACAGTTTTATTGCAAGATTCGGAAAATAAGACATTAAATACTGTTACAACTGGAGTTGATGGAAAATTCAGTTTTACAGTGGCTTGTGAGACTTCGTATAAAATTTCAGCTTTTAAAGAAAATTATACAAATGCCTCTAAAATATTGACTTTAGATAAAACAAGAGATAAAGTTAATGATGGCTCTTTAGAATTGAGATCTTTAGAAGCCATTAAGCAGGAAGAAAAACAAATTGCTGAAAATAAGAGAAAACAAGAAATTATTATTGAAGAAAATAATAAGAAGAAAGAGGCTCTTGCGGCAATCGAACTAAAAGAAAAAGAAAAGAAAGCCAAAGAAGCAGCAATTGTTGCCGCTGAAGTGAAAAAAACTGAAAAAGTAAAAGAAATTTTAGCGCAGGAAAAAGATGTTGTAAAAGATAAAGACAGATTAATTATTAAAACAGATCCAATTTATTTTGATTACAATATGTGGTACATTCGTAAAGAATCGAAAGTAGTTTTAGGAAGAGTTGTCGAATTAATGAAGAAATATCCTGGAATGGTAATCGAAATAGGTTCGCATACCGATTCCAGAGGAAATGCAAAATTCAATGAAGATTTATCTCAAAAAAGAGCCAATTCAACACGAGAATTTATCATTCAATCGGGAATTGATGCAAAAAGAGTTACTGCAAAAGGCTATGGAGAATCGGTGCCAATTATAAAATGCAAAACTGATGATGCGTGTTCTGAAGAAGATCATGAATTGAACAGAAGATCTGAATTTGTTATTAAAAATTTATAAAATGTATTTCTAATACATTAAGCAAGCCTGAAGAGTTTTAAATTCTTCAGGCTTTTTTTACAGAAAATTTTGCCAAAATATTTTGGTTGAGTTCTTTTTTAATTAATTTTATATAATAACCCTGAAACATAAAAAATATAAATATGAAAAATCTAGTTTTACCTTGTCTTCTTGTAATCTGTATTGGATTTCAAAGCTGTAAAAATGAAGAAAAACAAAAAGCCGCTGAAGCCGCTAAAGCTGATGGCGAAAAAATTGTAAGTACTGCTTGCTATAAAGCAATTTATGAAAAAGACACATTAGATTTGAAATTGAATACTTTGAAAAACGGTAAACTTTCTGGAGATATGATCATGAAAGTTGCACCTTCAACTATTAGAACAGGAGAAGTTGCAGGTGAGTTTCATGGCGATACTTTATTTGTAGATTATACTTTTAAGGACAATGTAAATAAAGATAAAACATTCAAAAATCCGATGGCGCTTTTAAAACGTAATAATCAGCTTATTTTAGGAAATGGAACAATGCAGACTACAATGGGCGTTACGTATTTAGTAAAAGACAAACCAATTGATTTTGATAGCGTAAAATATAAATTTGATTCAGCTGAATGTGCTAGTAAATAGAAAAAAGATTTGAGAAGCAAGATTATCTGGTTTATCAATAAAATAAAAAGCCGTTTCTAAATCTAGAAACGGCTTTTGTTATTTAAAGATTTTTAAATCCTTATTGAACTTCTCCTTTAATTTTTAAGGCAACACGTCCGTCAGGATAGTTTACTGCGTTTGATTCAACAGTAATGGTTTTACGAATTGGTCCTGAAACCATATTATATTTTACATCTATTTTTCCTTTTTTCCCAGGCTGAATTGCTGCCGTTGGTTTTGTTACGATGATAGAACTTACTGTAGATTCTGCGCCTGTAATTAATAAAGGAGCGTCTCCTGTGTTAGTAAATTCAAAGGAACGAAGTCCATTGTCACCTTTAGAAATCTTTCCATAATCAATTGTATTGTCTGGGGCTGCAAATTCAATTTTTGGGCCATTTTGTGCATAACCTATCGCGCTAAACAATAAGACTGCAATAAAAGAGGCTGCATTTTTCATATGAAATTAGTTTTTAATTGTAAGTAAATATACATTCTTTTAATTAACACACAAATTAATAATTCGCTTTTTATAGTCTACTTAATTATTTACTTTTGCTCTCAGTTATAAATACAAAAATTGAACCAGTTTTTTGTTTAACTGTTTAATCGTTTATTTGTTTAATCTTTGAGATTGATTTATAAATTATTTTTTTAAACAGCGAACAATAAAGCAAATCAATTTGAAATTCGATGATCAAAACCGATTAAACGGTTAAACAAATTAACGATTAAACAACCCTAGTAAATGACAATTCCAGCACAATTTGACGCTAAAGCGATTGAGAACAAATGGTATGATTACTGGATGAAAAACAATTATTTTCATTCAGAACCTGATCATAGAACACCTTATACAATTGTAATCCCGCCGCCAAACGTCACTGGAGTCCTTCACATGGGACATATGTTGAATAATACGATTCAAGATGTTTTAATTCGTAGAGCGCGTCTTAAAGGATTCAACGCTTGTTGGGTTCCGGGAACAGATCACGCTTCTATTGCTACTGAAGCAAAAGTGGTAGCAAAATTAAAAGCAGAAGGAATCAATAAAAATGATTTAACTCGCGAAGAATTCCTAAAACACGCTTGGGAATGGACAGATAAATACGGCGGAACAATCTTGGAGCAACTTAAGAAATTAGGAGCTTCTTGCGATTGGGAACGCACTAAATTTACAATGGATCCAGATATGTCTGCATCTGTAATAAAATCGTTTGTTGATTTATACAACAAAGGATTAATCTACAGAGGATACCGAATGGTAAACTGGGATCCAGAAGCAAAAACGACTTTATCTGACGAAGAAGTAATTTACGAAGAACAACAAGGAAAATTATTTTTCTTAAAATATAAAATTGAAGGTTCAGAAGATTTCTTAACGATTGCTACGACACGTCCGGAAACTATTTTTGGAGATACTGCAATTTGTATTAATCCGAATGATGAGCGTTTTACACATTTAAAAGGTAAAAAAGCGATCGTTCCAATTTGCGGAAGAGTTATTCCAATTATTGAAGATGAATATGTAGACGTTGAATTCGGAACAGGATGTTTGAAAGTAACGCCTGCACACGATATGAACGATAAGACGCTTGGCGAAAAACACGATCTTGAAATCGTTGATATTTTTAATGAAGATGCTACATTAAACAGCTTTGGATTACACTATCAAGGAAAAGACCGTTTTGTAGTTCGTAAAGAGATCGAAAAAGAATTGGAAGAAATCGGAGCTTTAGCAAAAACAGAAATCCACTTAAATAAAGTTGGAACTTCTGAAAGAACTAAAGCCGTAATCGAGCCAAGATTATCTGACCAATGGTTCTTGAAAATGGACGATTTGGTAAAACCAGCTATTAAATCGGTTTTAGAAACGGGAGATATCAAATTACATCCAAAACGTTTCGAAAATACGTATGCGCATTGGTTAAACAATATTCGCGATTGGAATATTTCTCGCCAATTATGGTGGGGACAACAAATTCCAGCATACTATTACGGAGACGGAAAAGAAGATTTCGTAGTAGCAGAAAATATCGAAGATGCATTAAAATTAGCGAAAGACAAAACATCTAACAACTCACTTACAACATCTGACCTAAAACAAGATGTTGACGCCTTAGATACATGGTTTTCTTCTTGGTTATGGCCAATGTCAGTTTTTGGCGGAATTATGGATCCAGAAAGTCCAGATTTCAAATATTATTATCCAACAAATGACTTGGTAACAGGTCCGGATATTTTATTTTTCTGGGTGGCGAGAATGATTATCGCAGGTTACGAATATGCAGGTGAAAAACCATTTACAAATGTATATTTGACAGGTTTAGTTCGTGATAAACAACGTCGTAAAATGTCTAAATCATTAGGAAACTCTCCTGATCCTTTAGATTTGATCGATAAATTCAGTGCCGATGGAGTTCGTGTAGGATTACTTTTAAGTGCTTCTGCAGGAAACGATATTATGTTTGATGAAGAATTATGCAGTCAAGGAAAAGCATTTTCCAACAAAATTTGGAATGCCTTCAAATTGATTAAAGGTTGGGAAGTTTCAGAAACTATTCTACAGCCAGAATCATCAAAAGTAGCAATCGAATGGTACGAAGCGAAATTGCAACAAACTCTTGTCGACATTGAAGATAATTTTGAGAAATACAGAATTTCAGATTCATTAATGGCGATTTATAAATTGGTTTGGGACGATTTCTGTTCTTGGTTCTTAGAAATGATCAAGCCAGCTTACCAACAGCCAATTGACAGCGTAACTTTCGCGAAAGCGATCGAAATGTTAGAAAGCAACTTGAAGTTATTGCATCCATTTATGCCTTTCTTGACGGAAGAAATTTGGCAGTTAATTGCTGAAAGAACTCCAGAAGAAGCTTTAATTGTTTCGACTTGGCCAGAATTAAAATCATTTGATGCAAAATTAATTGCTGATTTTGAAAATTCTATCGAAGTAATTTCTGGAATCAGAACAATCAGAAAAGACAAAAATATTCCGTTTAAAGATGCAATCGAATTAAAAGGAATCAACAGCGAAAATGTTTCTACTTATTTCGATTCAATTATCACGAAATTAGGAAACGTTTCTGCTTTCGAATATGTTTCTGAAAAAGTAGACGGAGCATTGTCTTTCCGTGTAAAATCGAATGAATATTTCATTCCGATTACAGGAAATATTGATGTTGAAGCTGAAATTGCAAAACTGACAGAAGAATTGAATTATACTAAAGGATTCTTGAAATCTGTAGAAGCAAAACTTTCTAACGAGAAATTCGTAAACGGAGCTCCAGAGAAAGTCCTTAATTTAGAAAAACAAAAACAAGCTGATGCTTTGGCAAAAATTGCTACAATCGAGCAGAGTTTGGCTGGTTTGAAGTAAGAAATCAAACTTAGTTTATAATACAAAACCCGACAGATTTTTGGAATTTGTCGGGTTTTATTTTGGTGTAAATATTACTGAATTTTTCACAAAAAATAAATTAGACTTTTATGATTTCGTGTTTCAAAAAGATATAAATTTAATACGATTTTACGCTATTTAAATTTTTCTCTTCTAATGAAAAAACACCTCTTTTTTGTCTTTATTATTGGCCTATTTTTATCTTGTTCGAATAAGATTGAAAAGGTTGAAAAATCCATCTATTATTGGAAAAGTAACGGTTGGGAGTTGAATATGAAAGAAACTTCCCTTATCAGAGATTTAAAAATAAGGAAGCTTTATATTAAGTTTTTTGAGATAGATCATAACGAAGAATATGGCGATTTTCCAGTTTCGAAAACTTCTTTGCATTTTTATCAATTGGACAGCCTAGATATTGTTCCAACGGTTTATATCAAGAACGAAGTTTTTAAAAATACCAATCGACAAAGATTAGACACACTGGCAAGCAATGTTACTTTTTTGATTAATAAATACACTGAAGATAGATTTAAAAGGGCCAATCCAGTCAAAGAATTTCAAATGGATTGCGATTGGACCTTGTCTACAAGGGAAAATTATTTTTATTTTTTAAAGAGATTAAAATTTATTTCAGCAAAAAAAATCAGCTGTACTTTAAGGCTTTATCCCTATAAATATCCAGAAAAAATGGGCATTCCTCCGGTCGATAAAGCAACTTTGATGTGTTATAATCTGATAAATCCTTTAGAGAATCATTCTAAAAATTCCATTTTAGATATTGAAGAATTAAAGCTTTATCTCAATAAGAAAAGAAAATATCCACTGCATTTGGATATTGCGCTGCCCACTTATTCTTGGATGCAGGTGTATAAAAACGATCATTTTTATAAAGTGATTTATGATGGACAGAAAGAGGTTTTAAAATCTTTAAAAGAAATTAAGCCTTTATGGTATGAGGTCACAAGAGATACGGTAGTTGATAATTTTTACTTAAGAATTGGAGATAAAATTAAATACGAAAATTTGACGGCAAAGAAAATTAATGAAGCCATTGAAGTGATCAAAGAAAATGTAGACTTTGATGCCGAAACAACAGTAACCTTATTTCATTTAGACGAAAAACAACTTAGCAATTACAGCAATGAAGAACTTTCTGGTTTTTATAGCAATTTTAGTAAGTAATAGCATTTTTGCCTGCGGATTTTATCCGTTTGGAGAAGAAATCAGGTTTTCTTTCTTCAACCCAGCAAACTTTAATTATTATTCTTATTCAGAATTTAATTATTCTTATAATTCATTTTATCCAAATGAAAATGGCGTTTACCCAAAAGGATCAATTGATGAAAATGAAAAGCTTTGGTTAAAATACTGCCACGATAAAGTTTCTGTCGAAGCGATAAGAAGTGTTTTGTATGATTTTAAAGAAGAAGATATTGCCGAAAAATCTGCAAATGAAATGCTTCAGTATTTATATAAAACTAAAAATATTGAAGCTATAAATTATTTGAAGTTTGCTAAAACCTGTGAATTTTTTAATGGCATATACGAAGATCCTTGGGAAAGGAAAGAAGGCGCAACAATGCCAAAAAGACAAAATCTGCTTAATAAAGCGATTGCCATTTCGAACAAAACTAAAGATAAAGAAATCAAGCTGCGATATACTTTCTTGGCTATCAGATTAGCATATTATAATTATGATTTTGAACAAATTAAATTATTGTATGATACTGTTTTTAAAACTCAAAAAAAGAAAGATATACTGAATTATTGGAGTTTGTATTTTAGAACATTTGCAGAAACAGATAAAGCTTTGGCTAATTTTTATGCAGCACAGGTTTTTGTAAAAGCCCCAGATAAGCGTTTTATGATTTCGCAATCTTTCGATTCTAAAATTCCATTAGAGGCTGTTTTAAAATATGCTGCAACTAATGAAGAACGAGCAAATGTCTATTTTTTGGCAGGTATCAAAAAAAGCGATCAAGCATTGTTTTGTTTGGAGCAAGTTTACAAATACGATCCGAAGTTTGAAGGGCTCTCGTTTTTGTTGTTGAGAGAAATCAATAAAATTGAAGATTGGGTTTTTACGCCTTATTATTCGTTATTTAATCCGGCAATTTCAAAATATAATAGTTGGGATAATGAAGATGATAATTCAATAAAAGGTATTTTGGGTCGAGTAGAAAATGACAGAAAGTATGCAGACAAAGTATTGCAGTTTGTATCTAAAGTAAATTTAAAAAAGATAAATGATCCTGTTTTATGGAGATTAGGAAAATCTTATTTGTCATTTGTAATCCGAAATAATCAAAAATGTTTAAATGAAATTGCTTCTTTAGAAAAAAATATCACTAAGAAAGATTCTCTTTATAATCAAATACAAATCATAAAAGCTTTGGCTTTAACGGCAAACCAAGAAAAAGGAAAAGCTGTGATTTTGGAAGAAGTAAAACCTATTCTCCTTAAAAATAAAAATAACAGAAAGTTTTTATTTACTATTGGAAGAGAATTGGAATACAAACAAAATTGGACAGACGCCGCTTTTTTATATTCAAAACTTGATGATAGTGCAACAAAATATGGAGATTACTATGATTATAATGTTGTGACTTGGAAAAATAAAAAAAGCAAAAGCAGTTACAGAGATTTTTATTCGGATTATTTCGATTACATCGACGCTAATTATTCGCCTGAATATGTTGTAGATTTAGTAGAAGAAGTTAAAAGTAAAAGAGAGAATTTAGATGCTTTTTCTAAATGGAAACAAAGTAATATTTTGGCTCAAATTCCGAAATTGTATGATTTGATCGGAACCAAATATATTCGCCAAAATAAGCTAGAACTTGCCGCATTATATTTTGGTAAATTGGATAGTGATGAATTGGCTAGTTATAATGACTGTCTTTGGGAAAAGCCAAATTGTAAAGGAACAGATAAGTATAATGAAAATCCATTTTTTGTTTTGAAGTATACGCCAAACTTTATTAAACAAGAAAAGCTTTTTAAATTAAACAAAAGAAGTATTACGGAACATTTGATACTGTATCTAAAAAAAGCTTCTAATCCGAAAGAAGAAAATAAAGACTATTATTATTTTTTGGTAGCGAATGCCTATTATAATATGACGCAATACGGAAATTCATGGATGATGCGCCGTAACAGTTGGAGTTATATTGATGATGATCCGTTTGAAGATGAGAAAGAATATTATGAAGGCAATCTCGCACAAAAATATTATTTATTATCATTGAAAAATGCAAAAACGGATCAATTTAAAGCTTTGTGTTTAAGAATGATTGGTCGATGTGAGAAAAATAAACTAGAATATCAGTTTCCAAATAGTTACGATAACAGAATCGAAAACTATGATAATTTTCTTTTAAGTAAAAATAAATACTATCAAGATTTAAAATCAAAATATAAAGATGATTATGAAAATCTAATGTCTGATTGCAGTTCTTTTGAAGAATATTTTAAAGCTAGGAGATAATGTTTATTTGCCACCAATTCACGAATTTTATTTTTACAATCTATTAGTGAAATAATTCGTAACTATTTTTCAAAGATTTTAGAAATAAAATTCGTGAATTCGTGGCTATCAAAAAATGTTATTTTTTCTTCTTCAAAACCAAAAACAAAGGATAAGAAACAATTGCAATTCCAACAATAATGATAAAGCTTTTAGGATCGCTGTAAACAAATCCTGCAAGTAATGCGATAGAAAAAATGATCGCTATAATAGTTGTCCACGGATACCAAAAAGAACGATAAGGTCTTGGTAAATCAGGTTCGGAAGTTCTTAGTTTTAAAAGTGAATAATACGCCAGTCCCCAAACGATTATGGAGATAAAAGCGGCGAAAGAAAACAAGACTTCAAACGAACCAATACAGATTAAAAACAAGCTGAAAAATGATGAAACCAAAAGTGCTACAATTGGAGTTCCTCCTTTATTTACGATTGTTCCTTTTTGAATAAAAAATCCGTCACGGCTTAATCCGTAAAGAATTCTTGGCGGTATCATCATAAAAGCATTCAAAATACTGATTAAAGAAAAGATAGAAATTACTGTTACGATTTTAGCACCATTTTCTCCGAAAAGAATTTTAGCAACATCTGCAGCGGCAAGATTTGATTTGGCTAATGTCTCAATTGGCAGAACGTGAAAAAATGCAGCATTTACTAAAATGTAAATCGCCACAACAAGTAAAACTCCACTATATAAAGATTTCGGAATATTTTTGCTCGGATCATCATTTTCTTCAGCAAAAAAGCAAACGGCGTTCCAGCCATTATAAGTTCCAATAATAAGCTGTAATGATTTGAAAAATCCAAAAATTAAACCAATTTGAAAGATAGAATTGTCGGTTTGAATTTTGGGAACATTTACTCCAGAATACAGAAAACAAGCTACAACCAGCGCCACGAAACAGATTACTTTCAACAAACTTGTGATTTGCTGGATTACGCTTCCATTTTTTACTCCGCTTAAGTGCAGTAAAACAAAAGCGACTAAAATGGAAATAGAAATTACTGTAGAGTAGGGAGCAAGTTCAGGAAATAAAATAATAGTGTATTCGCTAATTACAATACAATAAAATGCAGGCGGAATGGCATTGACGATATAATCGTACCAACCAGAAAGAAATCCAGCATATTCGCCTAAAGCTCTTTTGATATAATTATAAGATCCGCCGGCTTTTGGTAACATTGTAGCGAGTTCAGAATAAGAATTCGCACCCAATAAAACATATAAACCTCCAAATAACCAACAGGCAAGAATAAGCCAATAATTATTGAGCATTTCTGCAATTGTTCCAGGTGTTCTTAAAATTCCAACTCCGATTGTTCCGCCAATTAATACAGCGATATTAAAACTAAGGCCTAAGGTTTTCTTTAATTGGTTTTTCTTAGAATCGGACATGTTTGGGTTTATTTGAGAGAATAATTTTTTAAAGCAAAAATAGTATTAATTGAATTATAATTAGCTTTAAAATAAAAATCCCAAGACATTCTGTTTTCGAAAATGAAACTAGAATATCTTGGGAAAAACCAACCTAATTCAATGTTTTAGAATTTGTAGCGAAGACTTGTCATAACTTGACGAGGCGCTATCGGGTTCACGCTATAATTTTCGTGAACTGTATAATTCAATTCGTTTGTAATGTTTGATAATTTACAAAGGATAGAGAACTTGTTCCAAGTATATCCTGCCGAAACATCTATTGTTGTGTAGCCTTTTAATGGAATTTCTCTATGGTAGATTCCATCAGGATATTTAGTAAGATCGGTGCTGTATTGGTCATTCCATCCACCTAAACGGTCACCAATGTAATTTCCAATTGCTCCAATTGATATTCCCTTAAAGAAACCATCTTGAACTAAATAATAGAAACTTAAGTTTGCAGTATTTGCAGGAGTTCTAACCAAACGATCACCCTCAATAAAACTACCATTTAAACCAGACGTTTTAGTATAACGCATATCATTATAACTGTAACCCGCAACAATGCTTAAACCTTCTACAGGTTTTGCAGTAACATCAATTTCGATACCTTTACTTTTAGTTTCTCCACTTAACACTTTTACGTTTGTATCGGTATTTAAGCTTCCGTCGGCTTTAAATTCGGCTGTTTGTGCTAAATTGCTGTTTACGATTTGATAAACAGTAACGTTTGTACTTAATAATCCTTCTAAGAAATCAGTTTTAATACCAGCTTCATATTGATCTATAATTGATGGTTCAATTGGTTTTAAATCTGCTGTAGTTCCTGTGTTTGGAGTAAACGAAGTAGAATAACTTGCGAATAATGAAACGTCTGTTCTTGGCTGGTATATTAATCCGAATTTTGGAGAAAAAGCATTATCTAATTTTTTAGCACCAACAGTAGGAACAGAATTTTCAGGTTTTACAGTTTGTACTCCAGAAGCAAAAGTTTCTTTGTAAGTTGTAACTTCAGCTTCCTGCCAAGACCAGCGTATACCTGCCAATACTTTTAATTTTTCTGTAATTGAGATTAAATCTTGGAAATAAACCCCAAAACGATTCGTTTCTGTTTTTGCAATTTGTGTCGCTCTCGCATTTGGAATGTCATTTCTTTGCGTTGACGGATCAAAATTGAAAAGATTGATTGTGTCATAATTTGCAGGGTTAAATGCAAAAGTATAAGCTGTTGCGAAAGAGTTTTCCCAATCGGCACCAGTAAAAACTTGATGTTTTACAGAACCAGTATTGAAATTTCCTTGAAGACTGATCTGATCTCCTAATATTTGTTCTAAGTTTTCATTTTGAACCAATGGTCTTGTCCAATCTCCATTATCTTTTACTGAAGATAATTGCGCAGTAGATTTTGAAGCTCTATCATAAGTTTGGTATGAACTATTGAAATTCAGTTTCCAGTTTTTATTAAAGTCATGATTTAATAAAACAGAAGCACTAGCAGATTTTGTATTTCCGTTTGACCAAAGTGATCCGTAAAAAGTATTGCGAGGTAAATCGAGAATTTGAGTTCCGATAATTCCTGTTCCAAAATCCGGAGTCCAATCGGCAGATAAATAATCTCCTTGAACTGTAATCTGTGTTTTTGGATTGATGACAAAAAGTAACGAAGGATTTACATAAATACGTTCATTTTTTACAACATCTCTAAAGCTTTCTGAGTTTTCATAAGAACCATTAATTCTAAAAGCAATTGATTTGCTAAGTCCGCCGTAGAAATCAAAAGCAGGCTTGTAATAAGAGAAGCTTCCGATTTGCATCGATACTTCGCCGCCAGTTTTAAATTGAGGAGTTTTGGTTACAAGGTTCAAAATTCCACCTGGAGCCACATTTCCAAATAATAAAGCGGAACCACCTTTTAAGAATTCAACTTTATCTAAACCAGATACATCTGGAATGGAACCTGCATTGTAACGAAATCCGT
This sequence comes from Flavobacterium notoginsengisoli, assembly GCF_014207905.1. Classification (GTDB taxonomy): domain Bacteria; phylum Bacteroidota; class Bacteroidia; order Flavobacteriales; family Flavobacteriaceae; genus Flavobacterium; species Flavobacterium notoginsengisoli_A. The sequence continues at coordinate 63,686 of NZ_JACHLB010000005.1, forward strand.
TTTTGAACATATTGTTGGCAGACATATCATAACCTCTAGAGAAAAAAGATTCTTGTGCGCCACCACGTGCAGAACCAACATAAACCCCGTTGGCATTTTTTAAAACCTCGCTTAATCTAATAGCTTGTTGCTGTTCTATAACTTCAGCACCGATCACTTGGATACTTTGAGGGTTGTCCATTGGTTTTAAACCAGAACGAACCGCTGTTACTGGTTTTGGTTCTTTGTTTTTAGTAACAACGACTTCATTTAAGATTTCACCTTTTTTATTTTTCACAGTATCATTTACTGTAGAAGTGCTTTCATTGTTTGAATAATCTTGTCCGTAAGAAGCAAGACTTAATAATCCAAGTGCAAATAGTAAATTATATTTCATGGTATTTATTTAGATTCAATAAAAATTATCGAGTGCAAATATAAATACAGGAGTACTTTAACATGAAATTATGAGGTGGTTTTCTTACTTAAACCTTGCTTATTGTTGTCTTAAGATTTGCTTAAGAATTTTCTAATGATATTTTAATTTTGTATTAATTTAAGTTGCCATAAATAAAAAAACCTCGCCGTATAGCGAGGTTTTTCTAATTGAAATTAAATCTAAGAATGAAATTTTCTAAAATTATTTTACTGCAATTTGGTAAGTAGCCATTTTCCAGATTTCATCGTATTTTTTACCATTGTGGTCGCCAGATGCTTTTTCTGTGTGAGCATATTCTACCATATAGTTTCCAGACCAGATTGGAGTAAAAGTGAATTCACCTTTATCGTTAGTCCATAATTCTTTTTCCCATCCGTTTGGAGCAATTACTTTAATTTTTGCTTCTTTAGCTATAGCGCCATCGTAAGAAGCAACACCTGTAATTTTTGTGTCTTTCTTTGCAATATCAGCGCTTTCTGAAAAAACAGCAATTTTATTCGTGTTTGATGCAATATTGTTTCCAGCCGCTTTGTTTCCAACTACTACAGTTGCACTTGAGTTATAATCTAAAACCATAGTTCCGTAAACGTCTTTTACTTTATGGTGCATTACAACTGTGTAAACTCCGTCTTCATCTGGTGTAAAGAATGCTTGGTATTTATTTTCTAAAGCTTTAGAAGTCAATTTTGTTTCTTTTTTTGAAGGAGAGATTAATACTAATGAAAAATCTTTTAAATCAGAAAACCATTTATCAGCTTTTGTGATGTCATTATCTGAGAATTCTCCAAAATAGATTGAGATTTCTTGAGCTTTTCCTTTTGTTCCAGTTGCTTTAGTTTCAATCCAAAGTGCGTGAGCAAAGATTTTTGGAGCAGCAAAAAGCATTAGGAATAAAAAAGTTATTGTTTTTAAAGTATTTGATTTCATAAGATCAAGTTTAAATTATTAGAATGAAATTTTCTACAAACATAAGTCTTATTTAGAATAATTAAAAATTATAAATCACAAAAAAACCTCGAAACCATTTAAATTTAATGGACTTCGAGGTTTTTTTGTGATTTAAAATCTATCTAGAATTTATAAGCAAAACTTGCTACAACATTTCTAGGTTTTTGCGGGTTTACTGTAGACCAGCCTCCGTTAAAATAATCTTTGTTTGTAATGTTGTTTACATTTAAGCTTACACGGAATTTATTTGAATTGTAAAATACAGAACCATTAATTACAGTGTAAGAAGGAAGAATAAATTTACCAGTAACTTCACTATCTAAAATCGCATTGTCGCTGGCATAATTTCCTCCAAAACCAAGTCCGAAGTTTTCTAAAGTTCCTTCTTCAAATTTATAAGTAGCCCAAAGGTTCACTAAATTTTTTGGACCAGCCCAGAAAGGTCTTTTTCCTTGGTCTAACCAAACATTATTTTCGTCACCTTTTGTGATTTTGCTATCATTATAACTATATCCAGCAATAATGCTTAGACCTTTTATTGGTGCCGCATTCAAATCAAATTCAAAACCTTTGCTTCTTGATTCACCACCTTGAGCGCTGTACATTGGGTTACTTGTAACTAAATTGGCAACATTAATGTCATAATAACTCATAGTTGCAGTTAATTTATTTGAAAATAAATCGGCTTTAATTCCAGCTTCTAATTGATTTGCATGTTCAGGTTCAAAAGTTTGTGAACCAATAAAATTTCCATCATTATCATAGATCGCACTTGGCGCTATATTTCTAAAACCATTCATATAGTTAGCAAATACAGATAATTGGTCTTTAATTGGCTGATAAACTAATCCAAATTTTGGAGAAAATGCCGTTTGATTATAATCGTCTGTATCGGTTTTGATATTTCCTTCAGTGTCAAAATAATCCACTCTTAAACTTGCCATTGCCAATAATGAAGGTGTAATGTTTAGGACATCAGATATATAAGCACTATAGGTTGCATCTTTAGAATTATAATTTGGTCCCGCTTCTGAAGCTAATAATTGATCCACAGAAGTCTGACTTAGATTGTAAGGGTTTGCAGGATCGATTTGTCTTACTTCGCCTTGAGCGGTAACATTGTATAATTTTCCGTAACCAGAACCAGCAAACATCAAATTACGATCAAAATAATCTAGACCGAAAACAAGACGATTTCTCATGCTACCAATTTTAAAATCACCAATAAAATTCTGTTGAATATCGGTTGTTGCAGTTTGAGAATTCTCTTTAGTTATCCAAAAACCAAAATCACGGTTACCATCTTCGTTATCGTAAATGTAAGAATAGTATCCTCTTGATTTAGAGGATGTTCTTGATAAAACCGTCTGAGATGTCCATTGCTCAGAAATTTTATAGTTCATTTGTCCTTGCAAATTAAATCTCGGATTTTTCATCGGAAGATCGTTGCTGTAGAAAGACAAATCGGTATTATAATTTAAATCGGCTAAGTCTTTAAACTGCAATTGTGCATCTCTTCCTAAAAACAACATTGAAGGCGTTGTTTTTTCTTCAGACATAAATTCGGTATTAATTAAGAAAGATAATTTATCATTTACTTTATAAGAAAGGGAAGGAGCTACAAAAATAGAAGTACGGAATCCTGCATCCTGAAAGCTGTTTTCGGTTTGGTAAGCCGCATTAATTCTAAAAAGAACATCATTATTATCGTCAAGCGGAGTATTAACATCTACAGTCACTCTGTTTAAACCAAAACTTCCCGCAAGATAAGAAACTTCACCTCCAAAACCACTGTAAGGCTTTTTGGTAACAGTATTGATAAGTCCGCCGTAGCTTACTAAACTGCTTCCAAATAAAGTTCCAGAAGGCCCTTTGATAACTTCGATTCTTTCAATATTAGCGGGATCTAATGTTCCGCTAGTAATACCTGGCAAACCGTTTACGATATTGGCCTGAACTTCAAATCCGCGAAGCGAATAGTAAGAACCTCCATCGCCGCCACGACCTGTAGATTCCCATAATTTCTGAATTCCAGGAACATTTTTCAAGGCATCTTCATAATTGGTAATCGCTTGTTCTTTCATCAATTCAGAAGAAACGATGTTATAAACCTGTGGGTTTTCAACATTTTTTAAAGGCATTTTTGAAACATAAGTACTTTGTTTCGGAAATGCTTTTCCTCTTTCATTAGTAATAACAACTTCTTTTAGCTGTTTATTAGAAACTGTCAATTTTAAATCAAGTGACGTCGTTTCATTAGCAGTAACTGTAACTTGTTGCTCTAGCGTTTCGTAACCCGTTAAAGAAACCTGTAAAGTGTAGGTATTAGGTTTAACGCGATTAAATTCGAAAGTTCCGTCTTCGTCACTAACAGTGCCATATTTTGAATTTTTAAGGATAATATTTACTCCAACCGCATTTTCTCCGTCAGAGGTTGTAATTGTTCCTTTAATTTTTCCCAAATTTTGCTGGGCGAAAATAGTGTTGCAAAAGAAGAAGAACAGGCAGAATATGGTACTTATCTGCTTGATACTACGATTTGAATAATTCATGGTATTTTTTTTTGGATTAATTTCTGTCTCAATTATTTAGAATAATTAAAAACAAGGCAAAAATATACATTATAATTTCTTTAACAAAAAAAATAGGCTAATTGAAGGTTAATAAATTAAAAAAAGAAACCAGTTTTATTGCACTGGCTTCGTAGCTGTTTTTTTCTTCTTATTTCGTCCCCACCAAATTAGAAAACCTGTTATGGGTAAACTTGCGCAGACAAGACTGGCAAAGAAAGCCAAGACTTTTCCTGGAAATCCAAGAATGCTTCCAACATGCAAATCATAATTGATGAATCGAAATTTTTCGCCATTATTTTTGTCTTTGTAAGTAGTTACTTTGAGATTCTTGCCTGTGTATTGATCAAATTCCATAGATACATCATCAAAACGATTCTCATAGCGAATAAATGTTTGAAAAGTCGCTAAAGAATCATTTGCTTCTGGCGTAAACAAAAAGTAGCTTTTTGCTTTAGGATGTGCTTTTAAAGTAGTAAGATATATTTTATCTGTAGCATTAATTTTAGTGTATTTAGTAGTATCAGAAACGATTCTTTTTTCTTCAGGAAAAGTTTTTCCACCGTTAAATAACCATTGAACTCCTTGATCATAACATCTGAAAGCCCAGACTAATCCAGTTAATGCAATTATTAAAGCGAAAATCATCATGTAAAAACCGAGAATATTATGCAGATCGTAGTTTTTACGTTTCCATTTTGTGGTGTTTTTCCATTGAAACCAAAAGCGCTGTTTTGCAGCGCTTTTATTTTTTGGCCACCAAAGAATCAAACCAGTAATTAGCGAAATAATAAATATAATGGTTGCCGTTCCCACAATTGGATCGCCGATTTCGCTATTTAAGCAAAGTGTTTGATGCAGCATTCGAACAAACACGAAAAACTCAAAATTATAATCTTCAATTTTTTTTACAGTTCCTGTGTATGGATCTACATAAACGTAAGTGGTATGATATTGATTCCAATACCAAATTGCATTTTTGTCTATCTCTTCATAAAACCAAGTTTCAATAGTGCGTTTGTTATCATTAAATGTTTTACATCCAGAAAATGTTTCTTTTGGATGAACCTTTTTATTGGCCTCTTTTGCAATTTCTAATAAATGGCTAAGTGGCAGTTTTTTGTCTTTTACTTGATCAACAAAATAGTGGCTATGAATTACTGGGCGTAATTCTTCTTCAAAAGCATACAAACAGCCTGTAATTCCAAGAATGACAACGATTAAGCCAGAAGATAATCCTAACCACAAGTGTATTTTTAATATTAGTTTTTTGAAAGTCATTTTATAAATTTTAAAAAAAATGGTATTAAACAGAAACACCTCTGCGGTTAAACAGAGGTGTTTCTTTTAAGAAAATGACTTTAGAATTTCAATGTCAAATTAACCAAGAAGTTTGTTGGAGCTTGAGAGTTTCCGTAGAAATCCCAATATTTTTCATTCGAAAGATTATTGAATTTAAGTCCAATTCTCCAAGTCGGCTGATCGTAAAATACTGTCGCATTTGCTGTAGTGTAAGATGGAATGTAGAAAACATTGTCATCGAACATATAGCTTTTTCCAACATAATTAATTCCGAATCCAGCTCCTAAACCTTTTATAGTATTTTGTAAAGTGTACGTTGTCCAGAAGTTAGCCACATTTTCTGGAGCGCCAACAGCTTTTTTGCCAGTTGCGGGAATAGTGTTGTCATTAAAAGCGTATCCAGCGATAATATTAAAACCATTTATTGGATTTGCAATTAATTCAAAATCAAATCCTTTACTCACTTGTTCTCCATTTTGATAGGCAAAACCTTCATTGTCATATTGTACAGCATTATCAATTTTGATATTGTAATAACTCAAAGTCGTGCTTAATTTTTTATTGAATGCCTCAACTTTTACCCCAAATTCATATTGCGCAGCATAAACAGGATCTAAAATCAATCTTGTAGCGTCGGGCTGTGTAGTTGGAGGCGAATTTTGGAATCCGTTCATGTAGTTTCCAAAAACCGAAACCTGATCTTGAACAACTTGATACACTAAACCTAATTTTGGAGATAAAGCTGTTTGATCGTAACCTTCTGTACTTTCGTCTGTGTCCAATTTATAATTGTCTACACGTAAGCTCAACATAGCAGATAATCTATCTGTAAAATTGATAACATCCGAAGCGTAAACACTAAAAGTTTTACTAGTAGTAACAGGATATGCAGTCTGAGTTAATGTAGCATCAACCGTTTTTCTTCTCATCGGATTATATGGGGTTCTCACATCAATAGTATCAAGATATCTTGTGATACCAGAAGAGAAACCGCTTTTGTTAAAGCTATAGTTTGCACCAAGTAAAAGCTTGTGTTTGATGCTTCCAGTTTTAAATTGACCATTAAAGTTTTGCTGGATATTAGTGTAATTATCATAAATAGGTCCCCAGTTTCCAACTCTTCTTGCTGCTTCATAAGGGGTTAACCAAAGCGTGTACGTTTGATAACTGCGTTCTACATTTTCTCCCATAAAAGAGAATAGGGTAGTAGATTTCCAATTGTCTGAGATTTGATATTCTGCCTGAGCAAAAACTTTATTTGCAGAAGTTTTAGCATCATTATCATCATAGAATAATGATTTTCTGTAACCAATTTTCAAATCACCAGGATTTGTAATTCCAGAAGCTGCATCATATCTATGGTAAGTACGTCTTGTATTGTTTGAGCTAATATATTCAGCATCGATATTAAAAGTAAGTTTTTCACTTGCTTTAAAAGTTAAACTTGGAGTAAAAGCAACAGTATTGTTGAAACCGTAATCTAAAAAGCTTTTCTCTCTGTTAACGGCAGCGTTCACTCTAAATAATACCGTTTTATCTTTGTTCAGCGGAGTATTTACATCGGCAGTAAAACGGTTTAAATTGAAACTTCCTGCTGTATAAGATACTTCTGTAGCAGTCGTTTCAAAAGGTTTTTTAGTAACAAGGTTTACTACACCACCAAAAGATGAAATAGTTGAACCAAATAAAGTTCCAGATGGCCCTTTTAAAACCTCAATTCTTTCAACATTGGCAAGGTCTGTAGAAGAACGGTTGGTAGACATTTCCATACCATTTCTAGCATTAATTCCAGTTGTAAAACCTCTAAAAGTAACTCCAACTCCTCCCGAAGGATATGTAACAGGCACAGATCCAGGAGAGTTTTGTACCGCACTTTTAACATCAATTGAAACTTGTTCTAATAAAAGTTCTTTATGGATTACATTATAAACCTGAGGATTCTCAAGGTTTTTAAGTGGCATTCTGGCAACATAATCGGTTTTTTTAGAGGCAATGCTCTTTTTACCGCTTACTACAACTTCTTGCAGTTCTTTATTCGAAACTTTAAGCTGTAGATTAAGAGAAGTTGTTTCATTTTCAGTTACAGTAACTTGAGTTTCTAAAGTTTCGTAACCAGTTAAAGAGATTTGAAGCGTATAAGAATTAGCTCTTACTCTGTTAAAATCGAAAGTACCGTCGTCATTTGAAACCGTACCGTATTTAGTATTTTTAAGAATAATATTTACTCCAGCCGCAGCGTCGCCGTCAGAAGTAGTAATGGTTCCTTTAATTTTTCCGTTGTTTTGTTGTGCAAAAATGGATAAGAACGAAAATAAAAAGCTGATTGAAAATAGAAAACGTAAGGTTTTCTGATTGTGGTAATTCATTGCTATTTTTTAATTGGTTTATAAATAGTTTTTATTTAGAATGAATAAAAACAGTGCAAATGTAGCTATAAAAATTTCTTTAGCAAATATTATTTTTAAGGATTTCATAAGCATTTGTTAAGATTATTTTAAGAAAGTAAGAGATGTTTTATGTTTTTAATTTTAAAAAATAAAATCAAGTTTTTGTGAAAAAAGAAAAAAGTAGGACGCTCACCCTAAAAAAAGCCTTAATTTTGCAGTCTGAAAAACAATTTCATGATTTTATCTTTCTTCAAAAAAATACAAAATACGCCTCGCGGATACCGTATAGCTAATACAGTCTTTTTCTTTCTTTCAGGTTTTGGATATTCTTCGTGGGTTTCTAGAATTCCGCATATACAAGCACAATTACATTTATCTGAAGCGCAGTTTGGAGCTGTTTTATTTGCATTTCCAATTGGTTTAATGCTAACAATGCCTTTTACTGGGAAATTATTAAATAAATATAGTAGCCGTTATATTATGCTTTTAGGAGCCATAATGTTTAATATCGTGCTGTCTTTACCAGGTTTGGTAGCTTTTGTTTGGCAGCTGGTTATTGTACTTTTAATTTTTGGTGCTTCTCGAAATATTTTCAACTTATCAATTAATGCACAATCTTTAGAAGTGCAAAAATTATATCCGAAATCTATTATTACTAGATTTCATGCGGTTTGGAGTATTGCTGTTTTTTCTGGGGCAGGTTTAGGATATGTTATGGTAACGCAGAAAATTGCACCATCACACCATTTATTGGGAGTTAGTGTTTTTATGTTGGCACTTACGGCGTGTTTTTATCCAATGAGTATTCATAACGAACCGGTTCCTGTAAAGAAGAAATTTTTCTCAATGCCAGAAAAAAATCTGGTAAAATTTGCTCTGATTTGCTTTGTTTCAATGGCTTGTGAAAATACGATGTACGACTGGAGCGGAATTTATTTTGAAAACATCTTAAAAGCTTCACCAAAATTAACCAGTGCTGCCTTTGTGTTTTTTGCTTCTGCAGTAACTTTAGGACGTATTTTTGGTGATTATGGCGTAACGAAATTTGGAACAAAAAAAATCCTCCTTTATAGCGGAATTTTAATCACTTTAGGTTTCGGAATTTGCTTTATTCTTCCGTACGCGTATCCAACTATTTTTGGTTATGTTTTAATTGGTTTTGGAGTTTCTTGTGTTGTTCCTTTAGTATTTAGTATTGCTGGAAGATCTTCGAAATTGAGTAGTGGATCTGCATTAACTTCTATTTCTACAATTGGTTATCTCGGATTTTTATTGGTTCCACCAATGGTTGGTTTTATCTCTGAATATTTAAGTATGAAATGGGCGTTTCTTATTATGGCGCTTTTAGGAATACTGATGATTTTTATGGTGAATAAAATCGGGGAGAATGAGTGATTTTTAAGTTGCTAAGTTTCTGAGATGCTAAGATTCTGAGGTTTTTTGTTTTTGTGAAAAAACTGTGTAGATAATCTTTATGTGAACTGGACTGAAGTCCAGCCCTACAAAATGGGGAGAACCGATGGTTCTTTTTTTATATTGCTTTAGAAACAGTCTATTTTTTGTCTATTTCTTTCAAATAATGCAACCATTTTTGTTTTTCAATAATGTACGAATATTGAAAACTACCTTCATAAACTCTAACTTTATCTTTAAATTGGAGTGTATCAACGTAAAATAAAGCAAGCATTTCTTTTTGATTAAAGAAATGAAGAGAATAGGAACTTGTTGGACAACAGCAATAACTTGTTTTTTCAGCATTTTCAAAAATACTTTCAAAGTCTTTTACTTGCTGTTTGTTATGAGTTTTAAATTCTTTTATAGGATTAAAAGATTCAATGCTACCAGATCTTCTGTAAGTTACAGTTGAATCGTAAGCTTTTACAATGATTTGTGTACTATTGGAAAGAGTAGTGTTAAATGAAAAATTATCCAAAAGATTCTCAATAGTACTTTGGGATTTATAATCGCAACTGAAAATAAAAACTGAAGCAAGAATTAAAAAGACGTATATTTTTACTCGACTAAGATTGTCCAATTTCTGATAATTTGTTTTCTTCTTCTTTTGCTATTTTTTCTCTCAGTTTAAATGCAAGATTCATCAAAATAATGGCAATGATATTAATACTAAATGCAGTAATATTGGTATCCGAATTCCATTTTAGATTGAATGCTGTTAAAAAAACTAAAAGAGTGATTCCTAAAATGGTAGCATTAAAAAAGTTTGTTTTTATAGGAAAATATATACTTAGGGCAATTCCTAAAATTCCACCCATAATCTGATAAATACCAAAAATACTAATTTGCTTCTTTATTTTTTCCATTTTAGTTTTTCTAATTCTCTTGAGTTTTAAGCTCAATTTGTCTTTTTTCAATTATTCTATTTGTCCATTTCGAAAAGAAAATAACAAGTCCGATAATTAAGAAAAATGATCCTGTTATAATAAAATTTAAGTGATAATCGTCTATAAAGCTACCTATTGCCAAAATTTTAAAATAATTCCAACCCAGAGTATTATATCGGTATAAAAGATAAATGATTATAAGTACGATAAAGCTATTTAAAATGGACCATTTTTTAATTTTTGAAATTGTAATTGATATAATAAATGAAAAAACAATTCCTACCAAACTGATAATATTTGGCCAAAAATTAAAATAAGCGATTTCTACGGTAGTTATTTGAAGCTTTTCAAGATTTTCCATAACATATTTAGGACCATGAATTGCAGCTGCTTCAATCACTTTAATATAGTTGAGCCACGAAAATGTTTTAAAAGAAAACATTATAAAGTAAGTCGCAACGAAATGAAAAATTATCTGAATATAATTTATTTTCTGTTTCATTGCTTTTACTTCTTCGTCATAACAAATTTCTCCGAACTAGGTTTTCCGTTCAAATTTCCAGAAATCTCAGCTGTCAAAGAATTATTTGCGCCTTTTGTATACGTAATTTTTTGTGGATAATCGTGTTTCGGATTTTCGAAAACCAATTTTTGATCCGTTTCAGAAGTTGATGGAAAAAATACAGGTTTGTCGTCATTTTGACCTTTTACGGTTGCTTTATACGTCAATGTTTCTCCTAACTGCGCTAGAATAATACTTTCAGAATGAATGGTGTCATTTCCTTTTATAAAATAAGAAACAGCACTAAAAGTACTATCGTTTAGTTTTTGCCAGTTTTCAGATAAAACTCCGTCTGGCGTTGTATTTTCCCAGTTTCCAATTAACCAGTCGGCTTTTTTGATTTTATCTTTTTCAACAGTTTCTTTTTTCTGGCAGGAAACTGCGGCTAATACAAGAGCTAAAAGAGTAATTTTCTGAAACATATTTTTGAGTTTTGATTGTACTAATTTATAAAAAAAAAGTTAGCCACTAATTACACAAATTTCCACGAATTAATTTTAAAAATTTTAATGTAATTTTTTGCCACTCCCGATCGCTATCGGGATAAAAGAATTATAAAGATTTTTTTCACGCAGATTCGGCAGATTTGAGCAGATTTAATTTTGATTCTGAATAATATAAATCTCCAATTATCTGCTTAAATCTTTTTAAATCTGCGTGAAAAATAAATTCGTGAAAATTCGTGAAATTCGTGGCGAAAAAATTTACACGCCTTCACACAAAATAGAATAAACCAATTCTTTAGTCGGTTTTTGATCTCCGAGTTTTGCTCGAACGTCATCAAAAGTTACTTTAAAATCGCAACCCGATTTGTATTCTGCACAGCCGTAAGCTGTTTTTCCTTTTAAGATTGTTCCTTTTTTACATTTTGGGCAAACGAGAGCATCAGAACTTTCTTGGGCTGTAGCTTTCTTTTCTGTCTTTTTTTCTGTTTTCTTTGGCTCTAATTTCAGTTTATAATTTTCCTCAAAACGAATTAATCCCTCAACAGTTCCAGAATCAGTTTTAAAGCCTTTTATATTTACGGTAGAACCTTTTTGAACCAATCGTAAATATTGGCTTTCTGTGATTTTTTTATCATAAAAAACAAAAGGCAGTACAAAATCACAACCCGATTTGTATTCGCTACATCCAAAAGCCGATTTTCCTTGTATTAAATTTCCTTTTTGACATTTCGGACACGTTTCTGCCGAAATTCCAGAAGCTTTCTTTTTTTCTGCTTTTACTACAGGTTTCTGAATCGTTGCTGCGTGCGAAATATTAGCGTGTTTGGTTTCGCTTCGAACTTCATAAACCAAGGCTTCAACCATGCTTTTCATATTTCGAATGAATGCAGCGGCAGTAAAAGTTCCTTTTTCAATATCTTTCAACTGTTTTTCCCAAGTTCCTGTAAGTTCAGCCGATTTGACTAATTCATTCTGAATCGTATCAATCAATTGAATTCCGGTTAAAGTAGGTAAAACTTGTTTTTTATTTCGAACAATATATTGACGTTTAAAAAGTGTTTCGATAATATTGGCACGCGTAGACGGACGACCGATTCCGTTCTCTTTCATAAGTTCGCGTAAATCTTCGTCGTCAACTTGTTTTCCTGCGGTTTCCATCGCACGCAATAAAGTCGCTTCTGTAAACTGATTGGGAGGTTTGGTTTCTTTTTGAAGGAAAGAAGGTTCGTGCGGACCTTTTTCGCCCACTACAAAACTTGGCAATAAATCGGGTTCTTTTTCTTTAGCATTTGGGTCTTCAAAAACTACTCTAAAACCCTTTTTAAGAATTTCTTTTCCAGTCGCTTTAAACGTGACTTCAGCTGCTTTTCCGATTACTGTAGTATTCGCAACCAAACAATCATCATAAAAAACGGCGATAAAACGTCTCGTAATAATATCATAAACCTGCTGCTGATTATAAGGCAAATTATTTTGAATTCCCGTTGGAATAATCGCATGGTGATCGGTAACTTTTTTATCGTTGAAAACCTTTGGCGATTTCTTGATTTTTTTCTCTAAAATGGGTTGTGTCAATTCTGCATAATTGGTTAATTTCTGCAGAATTCCTGGCACTTTCGGATAAATATCTCCTGGTAAAAAAGTCGTATCGACTCTGGGATATGTAATTACTTTTTGTTCGTATAAAGTCTGTGCAATTTTTAGCGTTTCTTCTGCCGAAAAGCCAAATTTTTGATTACAATAAACCTGCAAACCAGTTAAGTCAAAAAGTTTTGGTGCATATTCGTTTCCGTTTTTTTTGTCGACAGAAACAATCTCAAAATCACTTTCTTTGACTTTTTCAGCCAAGATTTCTCCGTCTTCTTTGTTTAAAAAACGACCTTCTTCATAACTAAAAAGCGTTTCTCTATATAAAGTTTGCAACTCCCAATATGGCTGAGGTTTAAAATTTTCGATTTCTCTAAAACGATCTACAACCATCGCCAATGTTGGAGTTTGCACGCGTCCGATAGACAAAACTTGTTTGTAGCCACCATGTTTTACGGTATACAAACGGGTAGCATTCATTCCTAAAAGCCAATCGCCAATTGCTCTCGAAAATCCGGCGTAAAATAAATTATCGTAATTCGTTGAAGGCTTTAAGTTTTCAAAACCTTCTTTTATGGCTTCAGTTGTAAGAGACGAAATCCATAAACGCTGAATTTCCCCTTTATAATTCGCTTCGTTCATCACCCAGCGTTGGATCAATTCTCCTTCTTGTCCAGCATCCCCGCAGTTTATGACTACTTCTGCTTTGTCAAAAAGGCTTTTTATGATTTTAAACTGCTTCTGAATTCCAGAATTCTGAACTACTTTGGTCTCAAACTTTTCAGGAAGCATCGGAAGATTATTCAAATCCCAGCTTTTCCAGTGCGGTTTGTAATCGTTAGGTTCTTTTAAGGTGCATAAATGCCCGAAAGTGTAAGTTACCGCATAACCGTTACCTTCGTAATAGCCATCGTGTTTGGTATTGGCACCCAAAACAGATGCGATTTCACGTGCTACACTTGGTTTCTCGGCAATACAGACCTTCATTTTTTCTTTCCTTAATAATAAGCGAAAATAGTTATTTTATGGTAAAGAGGCAAAAGGTTATTGTAATGAAAGACAAATGTTCATGGGAGCAAAGGAGCAAAGGTTGCTATAGATTTTACTTTTTTTAATAATTTCATACTATTTAATTCAATTGTGCGGATTTTAAAAAATATCATTGTAACCTAAAAGATTTCCTATTGATATACCAAGAAGGATTAAACCAACAATAGTAACTAAGATTACTGAACAACCGTTAGAATTATCTTTAATAATAAAATTTTCGGGTTCTTTAAAATTGTACTGAATTTTAATATTCTTGTTTATATTTTCTGCATATGTTCTAAATCTATCTAAATCTGATGACGCATGGATAAAAGGTTTTCCTTTATAGGTTTTTCTATCAGAAGTTTCAAATTCAATAATAGGAATTTTAAAACCTTCACTATCGGTTTCGTAAGAAACAATTTTACCAAAACTCTCAATTTTATTTTTGTTTAACTTGTTTAAAGTTAGAAGAATATGAATTGAATAATATAGACATACAATACCAAGAAATAAAAAGCAAAGGACAGGTTTAAAAAACATGCAAATAACGAAAAGAATAAAAAAAGGTAAAGGAATTTGATTTTTCGGATCAAGTGTCATTTTGAGAAATGCTTATTTGTAAATTATTTTTTGACTGTAATAATTTGATTTAGACACAAATTTGCTAAACTTTAAAAATATCAATTCTCTTCATCCAAGGAATTTCAGATTCTAAAAATTGAAGTTTTGTCTTTACTACTTTATCGCTTTTATCTCGTGGGTTTTTAGTAACAAATCTAGCTTTCGAATTCGTAAAATCTAAAGTGTTTTTTGCATCAAAATCATCTTTTTTGTCGGAAGAAAAAGTAATGACGTTATCTTTTACGCTCCATTTTCCTTTTCCGTATTTATTTTCTTCAGGAGGAGTTCCGCCTTGCAGTTTTCTATAATAATGAAATACAAATGTTCCGTCTTGGTTTAGCGTCAATTTGTATTCAATTATATTTTTTTCTTCATCAGCAGAAAGTGTACGAGAATAATCTCCCGCAAACTGATTAGATTGTGCCGTTAAACTTAAGCCAGAAATTAAAAGCAAAGTAATGATAAAGTGTTTCATCTGATTATTGTTTTGTATTTAAGTTTTGTGGTTTTAAAGTAAAATGGTTAGTTTTTATTACTGTATTTGTTGCAATTAAAAGGAACAAAATACTGTTTACAAGATTTTTTTAGTTTTCAAATGCTTTTTTAATACTGTTTAGCGCAACTTCAAAGACATCATCACAACCCAAAAGACCAACTACAGCATAGACAATAAGAGCCAAACCAATAATGATCAAAATACTAAGGGCCAAGCTGCTTGTTTTTACTTCTTTTACAATAAATTTTTCTGGGCTTTTGGCGCTGTAAAGTATTGCAATTTTAGTATTGATATTTTTCTGATAAGAATTGAATTTACTTAAATGGAATGTTCCATGTACAAAAGGCTGTCCTACAAAATTCCTTCCATCTGCGGTTTGATATTCGATATTAGGAGTTTTATGTCCTTCATCATCAGAGGTGTAAGATACAATTTTTCCTGTACTTTCAATTCCATTTTTACTTATGTCATCTAAAAAGTTATGAGCAGCAATCGATAAAATCACAAAAAGAAGCCCAACTAATAATAAACTAATTAAGATATTGTAAAATGAAAAAGCTACAAAAACAATAAAGAAAAAGGGAAAGAAAAAAGTTGCGTATTTTTTATCAAATAACATGAAATGGAGTTTTTTTTATTTTTAACGAAGAATGAAGAAATTCTAATTATTAATCATCGGATTCAAATTAAGGTCTTTGTTTCTCAAATCCAATCCGCCTTCGTAAACCGATTTAAGATTGGTCAAATAAAAATGCCATCCGTTTGAACAACCTAATCTAATATATTGTTTAGAAAAATCATCTGTCGGAATATTATGATGACGAAGTTCTACCAAAGTATAGCCATTATTTTCACTCAAATTAATGTCGACCAGACAAGTTCCTTCAAAAGTAAATTGCAAATGATTTTTTCCGTTTGCAGCAGTGATTTTTCCTAACATCGGATCTTTATACAAATACCAAAACCATTCATAAGTATTGTTTTCTAGAGCATTTTGATTTTTATCGATTGGTTCTTCACTGGCATCAAAAAAAGATACTTTCTCCAGAAACCATTTTTCTAATTCGTTGGCTTTTGTCCAGGCATTATAAATATCAGAAAGTTTAGCTTTTACAGCTATTTTTTTGGTGAAAGAAGTCCAATCGAAGTTTTCCATGGTTTGAGTTTTTATTATTTATGAAACCTAAACAGGATATTATTAATAGCTAAAAATTACTAATTGTATCTGTTATTCCGATCGTCTAAATTTTTCTTTAAGTCTTTAGTTCGATCATTCGTACATTCGGTAAGACAAGTATAGTAAATCAACGGCTGAATACTTCCTCCATTATATTCTTCTTTTTCAAATGCACATTTTGAATCTCTAAATTTAATCCAGTTTTTCTGTGCTGTAACCAGCAAGTTTTTTTCTTTTTCAGTTAATTTTTTTAATAGCTTTTTATAAACCAGATTAAGTTCGTTGTCTGCTTTATTAAAATTATTAATAGCGGTTTGATTCATTTCGGCTTGCGTTTGCGCCAGTAGAGTAGTGCTAAACGTAAAAAGAAAGAATGCTGAAAAAGAGAGTAGGATATTTTTCATTCGGTTGTTTTATCTGGAATTTAAAGATATTGATTTTTATTTAAAAGAGTTTTAGTGTTTTGATAATTAGTTTTTTAAATAAAAAAATGCGTAAAATAAGTTACGCATTTGTATAAGGTCACTTTTAAGAACAGTAAGCTTTTTTAAATCTTTTTCTGAATCATTAAAATTATCCACATTGCAATTCCAAAAAGCACTGGCAAAACAATATTGCTTTCATCAAAATTTTTATAGTTGAATAAATAGCTGATAATTAACGCAGCAATACAGCCAATAAAAAGCTTTAAAATCCTGTTTGTCCAAGTTTTGTCGTGATAATTCCATTGCTGTTTTTCAAGCCTATTTTTAGAATTTTTGATTTCCATGGTACAGATTTTTTGGTACATCAGATACAATTAAAAAGCCAAAATCTTTGTTTTCAATTTTATATTTTTTTGATAATTCTTCTTTGCTTATCAATTTTATTGATTTGAAAATCTTGTCGTCAATCATCGATAAATTACCTGGTTGATCTTTCAAAACACGATCATTTATGATGTACTGCACATTTTTATCATCATCAGGATTTACCATTTTTTTGTATTCTGCAGATTTTGATGCAAAATATTTCCAATATCTCTTTTTGCAAAAAGCTATAGTTTCAACATATACCGCACCATCTTTTCCATCTTCTCCAAGCAATTCAATAGCTTCTTTTCCTTTAAAAACAGTTACTGCGCTAATCTCTTCTGCACTGTATTTCATTAAATCGTCTTTATCGACGTTTACGCTATCTATAAAAAATACCGGATTATCGCCTAATTTTTTCACTGCTCTTTTAGGAGATTGTGCAAATGAAACGGAAAAAGCAAAAAATAGAATGATTAGATATTTCATGTTTTTTATTTTGGTTCTTGTATTGTTTTGATTATCAGTTAATTTTATGTCTAATATAAGATAAAAGTCTTACTGTAGATGCGTTTATTTTCGAAATAAAGATTCATTTCCCATTTTCCTTTCACTAGTTCGTATGGTTCGTCTAAACTGTATGAAGAGGCAGACGCAATATTCGTTGGTCTTTTTGTGGTGTATCTTATATTTTTAAATTTTTCTCCTTTGCTGTTGGTTACTTTTTCTGGATAAATCCATTCAATTTCAATTGGAATATCAACCGTGTCTTTGGCTTTTACAATATAAACCACTCCAAAATTAGCTTTTTTGACAGCCTTGATCGAATCAGAATTTTTAACGATAGCAAAATCCTTTAACCAGCCGTGAGTGCCAGTTGGAGAGTTTTTAAGCTGGTCTGTTGTGCCACTTTCCACTTGAGCCAATCCGTATTCTAGTTCTTTAAATTCTAAAGTTCCAAAATTTTTAGATTTTATAGTAGTTTGCGAAAAAATAGTGTGTAAAACAAAGAGCGAAACAAAAGTGTAAAAAATTTTCATTGGTTTTGGATTGGTTATGGTTAATAGATTTTATTTAAATAATTGACAATAATCGTCGTAAGTCCTTAATTCGTGATCTGTTTTCGATTGGGCTAATTTCAAATCTTTTGCTGCATTTGCAAAATCTCCAAGCAAATATCTCATAGCACCTCTTCTGTAAATGGCATCTTTTATATAATCCTCGTTTTTTGTCTCACCAAGCTTTACACATTTGTCATAATCTAAAAATGCTTTTTTATAATTTTTCAATTCCTTCTCGCAATTTCCTCTGTCAAAATAAAATTCTGCATCATTAGGATAAATCTCAATTGCTTTATTCAGTGTTCTTTTTGCGTTCCGGTCATCTCGATTAAAAAAAAGATAGCTCGTAACGAGGTTACTAAAAACAGCTCTTTTTGTTATTCCTTTATCAATTGCTTTTTCATAATTGTCAATAGCATCTTCAAATATCGAATCATCTACTACATCTGTTGAAATACCAATTTTAAAGCTTTTTTCTCCTCTTTCAAAATAAGTTTGTCCACTGAGCGGCGGAGTTGAGTTATAGATAAATACTACTGCAATTACAATTAAAATTGATGCTAGTATTTTTAGTTTGTTTTTAGGCATGTTAGGATTTTTGTTCGAAGGTAGAAAGATTATAAATTTATCTGTGACTATGATAAGTTTTTAGAAAAAACACGAAAAATCTTATTGATCTCTAAAATCAATATGTATTCTATCGTTTGTTTTTCCTAAAAAGCTAAAAACTAATTTTCCCATAAGTTCATCTTTGTAGATAACTCCAATATATCTAGAATCAACAGCATTATCTCGATTATCGCCAAGCAAGAAATAACCGTTTGACGGAACAGTTACTTTGTTTATAGCGCTTTTATCTTCTTCAAAAGGGGTTTTAAAAGTATAAATTTTATGTTTATGCCCATTTGGAAGTTCTTCTTCGTGTTCATAAACATCAAATTCTTCGCTTTTTGTTTCTTTTATAAACCTTGTTTTACACTTTCTACCGTTTATGATTAAGGAACCATGCCGAATTTCGACATTATCATTCGGTAAAGCCACAATTCTATAAATCCACGGGTTTAGACTGTCTTTTTTCTTAAAAATGACAATATCTCCATAATCAGGTTCAGTATTATTGAAGGCTCTTAAATCTGCAACAACTCTGTCGCCTAATTTTACAGTTGGTTCATTTCCTGCTGATGGAATCAAATAGCTTTGAACACCAACAATTTTATTATAATCATAATACCAAAACAGTACACTTGTCGTAACAATATAAATAGCATAATAATACCAAGTGTTATAAGGTTTAAGAGTATATGTTTTAAGTTTTCTCGCATTTTTTACGGCATCATAAATCACATAAAAACGAAAAGCAAAATCGATAATTACAATTGCAAAGAAACCGGTAAAGGAAACACCAATTCTTGTAAAACCGTAGAGAATAGGGTAGATAAAAGATATTAATAGAAATACAATTCCTTTTTTTAATTGACCATTATACATTTGCCCAAAGCCAGAGAAAAAAATAGAAAGAAAAAATACTAATATTGGGTTTCTAGAATTGGTTTTGGTAGTTGTATCATTCATGTTTTTTGACTTATTCTGATTGCATGCAGGAGGGAAACGCGCACGCAAATGGCCGAATACTTTTGTTATGAGTTTATGATCTAGATTTTATAGCCTTTATTAATTTTCGATTTCGTTTATCTGCTCTCGCATTTTGTAAAGAAATAACAGCCCAAATTGCGGCAGGAACCCAACCAATGAGAGTGATTTGCAAGATGAGACAAATAATAGAAGTCAGTATTTTTCCTCTCAAAAAGAAAGAAACGCACGGAAAGAAAATGGCAATTAAGGTCATCATCTGGAGTTGTTTTTGGTTTAACTAAAGTAAAGCCTATTTTCGAATTTGCCAAAATCATTTCTAATTCAAAATTTTTTAGTTTCAATACTTTACAAATTCCAACATTGCTTATTTAAGAAAGAAAACGTCGCAGAGCAGAGAAACTATTTTGTTGAAAAAGTAAATACCGTCACGCCCAGAAACACAAAAAAACAAATTATATCGAGTATTGTAACTTTTCGTTCATCGTAAAGATCAATTCCATTTTTTGCTGGCATAATTAATTCTTTGTTCTGAATTTGTAAACTCACAAATCTTAAAAATTGGAAAAGTAACAATGTTACAAGAGTATTTCTTAAGATAAGAGCAGCACGAAAATTATTTCGATCAAATACTAGACTTGGTAAATCTTTAAGAAAAAGAAAAAAGCAATAATGAATAACTCCAATTACTGTCCAGACTAAAAAATAATTGAAATTACGAAGTGCACGATATTGAAAGCTATAGAGAAATAATTGGGTAAAAATCCCATAAAACAAAAGTATATCTTTCTGATTACTTTTGTTTAATGCGCCATAACTAAACAGGAAAAAAGATAGAAGTACGTAACAGCTAATGGTAATAATATTCCATTTGTTTAATTTCGATCTGCGGATAAATTTGTTTTTCATTTAGACTCTATTTTTCCTTTTTCATTCATAATCTTATTGGTTTTTTCCAGAATGCTTTTTGCTTGTTCAATATCTAACCAATCTATAATTCTTATGCTCTTAGAACCTTTTACAATAATAACCGAATAATTAGATTTTGAAAATAAATAGTTTAAGCGCACATTAAATTTAGTTCTTTCGATTCCCAGATCTAAAATGCTTAATTTTTCAATTTCAGAAACTTGATATTCTTTTGGTTTATTAAAAAGACAGTTTTTATTCGTGACTTTTATTTTTTCTGATGAGATTTCCAAAATGACTTTTCCAAAAGTATTCCACAACCAAATCTTAAGAAATACAATAAAGAATCCTAAAAAAGGAATTAATAACGTAATGTAACGTAAAATTGAAAACAGATAAGTATTTTGAGCAGACGCAATAGGCAGAAAAACAAACATTATAAGAATCAAAATTAAAAGACCAAAAGGAAGAAAGATTGCAAGGAACCAGTTTGGCTTATTTTTAATTGTTATTATTTCTGCCATTTAGTTTTAGGAGTTTTGATTTTTTTGTTTGCGTTCACGAGCGAGACGCTCGCGCTGGCGGGGAGAAAATTGGCAATCGAATAACTTACAAATCCTTAATCAATTCACTTGGATGAATTTTTAAGGCTTGTGCGATTTTAAACATAGTACTTATTTTCATTTCCTGTGAGCCTTTTATATATTTTCTTAGACTTTCAACATCCATTTCTGCATCATGAGCAACCTCTCGTCGCTTGAATTTCTTTTCTTCAATTATATCTTTAATCTTGATTCCAAGGTCTTTTACAACTTCTGGAATTTCACTTTTTCTTTCTCTTTTCATAGAAATGAAATTACAAGTAAACGATTGTTTTTAAGTGAATGTAAGAAAGGGGGTGTATGTTGCTGATTTTTTGATATATTTGTTTTGAATTGTAAATTAAATCTTACTTAAAATGAAACTGCAAAATATAGAAAGAGCCGAAGAATTGTTAGAATTAATAAATAAGGGAAAATATTTTACCAAACTAAAACCAGAGCCAAAAGAAACCAACTCGTATACAATCCCGCTAAAAGTATCTTCTTATAACGAATTAAATCTAATGATTTCAGATTTGCTAAAAGCAAGTATTATTTTGCTTAATCCTGATGCAAATGGTTTATCGAGTTTTACAAAAGACAATAATGTCAATGTAATGACTTTGCTTGAAATTGCTTTGCAGTTATTGCCAGAGGAAGAAATGGAATTGTTGGATGATTTGTGTAAATTAATTTTAGAAGTTTAATGCAATTTATTATTTGGCGGTAGCGCGAGCGTCTCGCTCGTGACTAATTCTTAATTTGGTTTTATTTGGATTGTGTGTAAGAGCGGGACGCTCGCGCTCGCAGGAGGATATTGAGTATATTTTTAACTTTCATCAAATGAAAAAGTATTCCAATAACTGTTTTTAAAATTCTTCATGTTTCCAGACTTATGCTCTAGTGATAAAATTTTTTTCAGTTCCGGCAAATCTTTTTTGCTTAATTGACAGTGAATTAGTTGTTTTTGATTATAAGAAAGAATAATTAATTGTATTGTTTTGCTCTCGTTTTCCCATTGATCTTGAAATTTTTCAAAACACCTGGCAAGCTTAAAAAATACACTGATTAATGTATTGGATCCTGTATTTTCTAGCAAATGTATAAATGCTCCATCCTGTTTTTCTGTTATCAATTTCAAAATATCCTTTCCACTTTTTGCTTCTCCGCAGTTACTAAATTTAAATTCTATGTTTATAATGCGTTCGTATTTTGTATCATTTTTTTGAAGACAGTCATGTCGTGAGAAGCTGACTGGCCTTTATTATCAACTTTACACTCGTCTAAAATTTTACTAAATTTATATTTTGCAGCTGTCGGTGTTTCAATTGAATAGTATAAATGAGGATATTTTATTTTAAATTCTTCGTAAATAATAGACGCATTTCTTGTTCAGATATTCTAAGACATTCTTTATTTCCATTACTAACTTCTCTCTTTTTTGGAAAAATTAGCTGTTTACTGGAATTGGTGCTTTGTGCTTCATTATCTAAAGAAACAAGGTTAGCAAGCACTTTTTTGCTTAATTCAAAAGTGTCAATCATATTTTTTTTATTACTTATGATGTTAGAAAAATAAATCCTCACAGCTAGCGCGAGCGTCTCGCTCGTGCACGCACAGAATATCAATTAATGTCTATTTGCAAAACGGTTTGATCGTTATCTCCATAGTTTCTTGCGGAACTATATTTCCAATCTACAGGATTAGTAACAAAGCCAGTTTCGAGCGGATTATTATGAATATAATTTAACTTTTGTTCGAAAACTTTAAAAGACCAAATTTCAATAGGTTGGTTGTTTTGTTGCCAAAATTGTCTAAATTTAACATTGCTGTTTTTCTTTCCAGCTCTTTCAAACATCCAAAGCATCCACTCTTTTCTGCTTTCTTGCGGATTTTCTTCAATTGATTTAAGCAATTTTCTGGATGTAAAACCTTTGAAATCTCTTATGAGTCCTGAAGGATCTCCATTTTCAGATCTAAAAATTAAATGAATATGACTTGGCATAATGCAATAACCATATATCTCCATTCCTTTGTTCTTTCTGCAGTAATTTAAAGATTCTATAATGTTTCCAAAATATTCCTCTCTTATAAAAACATCAATCCAGTAAACAGTAGCAAAACTTATAAAATAGGCTCCAGTTTTTTCTCCAAACTTGTATTTTCTACTCATTATTTTTTTTGAATAAAAATAAGAAAAAACTTATTTTTTTTGTATTTACTGTCCTGAGCATCACTCGTGACTATTTTATGATTAGCTTTTACTTTGATTGCGGGCACGAGCGGGACGCTCGCGCTAGCGGGGGTGTTATGTTTTTTATTGTATTCATCTAATGATTTTGATTTGTTTGTATAAAATTCAATTTCAAATAGAAAATCAGACAATAAAAGATCGCTTATTGAGGTATATACGTTATATATAATGTTCATTAGTTTTGATTTAGTTTACTTTTTTAATAGAAATAACATTACGTTCATACTCATTGCTATATTCTTTTTGATTGTGTTCACGAGCATTTATCGTATGCTAGCGATTAGAACATTTCGGACGGTGGAGTTTTAGGTGTTGTTTACATTTGTAATGCTTTAAATAGTCCACGATGTATAACTATATTTTCAGTCCTATTAAACGTCATATTTGTATGCATGTATTTAAAATATAGTAGCTCTTTTTTATGTTTATGTTGATTACCAATAATACTAAAATTATATAATGTGTCTAAGACATAATCAATATTTTTTTCTGAAATAGTACCAGCATTTAGGTATTTATCATATTCTTTTGTAAACTCTGATAAGCTAAAGTTCCATTTTCGGATATTCGCAAAGATTTGAAAATACTGCACAATTTCAGGTAGAACAGGGAATACTTCATCTATTATCTCATCTCGTAAATAGTTAGAAAAAGCTCTATCGACAAATTTGATATTTGCTTCCTTAATGTAAGGATAATTTTTGCTATAAGTCTCTTCTGCACAAGCTTGAATATATTGTATAAAATCTCTAGGTCTTAAATGAGTACTCCTTGCTATAAAATCAAATGAATCTATTTTTTTTTCTTGTTTGTTCCCAAAACCTATCTGTTCGCGGAAGAATATTTTTTCCCAAGCTTTTGAAAAAGGTAATGGGGCAGAAAAATAATCAAAATCTTTGGTTATTCTAAATGCAAGTAAATCTTTTAATTTTTTTTCATTCCATTCGACCTCAATTTTATAATCACGCCATTTGTTCTTGTCAGAATCTTTGACCAAAGAGTAGATATCATCTCTTAAAAAGACGACGGGTTTAATTTTTTTATCACTCTCATTAAATATAGATTTAATATCTTGAACCGCTTTGAATAAACTTGTAACCAAAAAAATATATTGGTCCGAAGTTTCGTCATCACTAATTACACGGTAATCTTCGTCAAGTTCATCAAATACTACATAGTATTCAGATTGATCACAATGTTCAAATATTATATCTTCTAAAATATTTACTTTTTCTATCCATGGAATAAAATTTGCTTTTTGTTCTTTTGAAACTTTTAATGAACCGCCATTCCCTAAAACTGTCGCACCGAATTCTGCGGAAGTCCAATTACTAATTGTCCTAGCTAATGATTTGATACTACTTTTAGGATAGATTTTTTCTAACTCAGCTCTTACTGTGGAATCAATATTTTCATTTGAAACCATAAGTTTGCATATGTTAGAATAAATGAGATATTTCCAAAGTGTTATGTATTGATTTGGCGCGGTGTATTTTTGATTGTCAAGATGATACAATTCATTAAATGGGAAGTTTTTAAAACTAAGTTTAGTTGAGAAAATATTATGTTCTTTTCTCTTAATAAGATATTCACAAATTGCAGATTTTCCTGAACCTTTGCGACCGATAACGTAACATTTATTGTTTTTGATAATATTGTCAACTTCTGATGAGTAATAAAAATATTTCTCGGTATCTTCTAATTTAGCCTCTAATTTCCAATTATTAGAGATGCTTTTCAATGTATTATTTGTCATTTATTATATAATAAAGTGTAATTTAAAGGTGAATTTTTAGGTAAATAATAAAAAAGGGTAATAGGATTCATAAAAAGCAAACATCAGCATTTAATTTAAATTCATTACTAAGTAAAAATACCTGATTTTGACACGAGAGGTTTATTCATTTAATTTGTTTTAACATTGTAAGCAATTCGGGAATTTTCCCTACTTGTGTCTCTGTCCAGAAATAATGTTCATAATCTGTAATACCATTATCTTTTAGATAAATTGATATTCTTCTGGAAGTTTTTTCAATGTTAAAACGAAACATTATTTCTTTTGAATTAAAGATGTATGTTGTTGATTGATTTTTTTCGGTTTTATCTTTTAGATTTGGAATTACATATTGTTCAATAAACAATATAAATTCGTCAACTTCATTTAAATCAATCCATGAAGATTTGAAATTATTATTTCCGTGATATTTTAGAGTCATATCCACTTGTAATGATTTTATTTTTCTATTAGATTTTAAATCAATTACTTCAATTGGAAAGAAAGAAACTATCTCATCAAGTCCGGACTTAAATTCTGCTCTTACATTCCAATTTTTATTTATTTGAGTGATTTCTGCATTTTCAATAAACTGACGGGCTTGAGAATTTTTATCTTGAGAATAATTTTGCGTTATTGAAAAGAGTAATAATAATATGGTAAATAGTTTTTTCATTTTTTAAGTTTTGCTTGTTAGTTGGTTCTCAAAACTAAGAACATAAAAGCTAAATACATTACGGAAAACCGTAAACATAATTCTGAAAACCAAAGCCCTAGCCCTGATAGAAGCGGTATCCTTTTTAGGCAAACGAAAAAGATCTTATTAAAACCGTAAACAATCTGCCTAAAAAGATATAGCGGATAGCAGGAAACAGCTCCAAATAAATAGTATAATTCCACTAAATACGCTCATTAACAACCAAAAAAATAACCACTAGAATAATCCACAAATATTTCGTAATTTTGCCGTCCAAATAAAAGGAATTAGAAAATGTTAGATAGACTTCAATATGTAAAGCAGCGTTTTGATGAGATTTCGGATTTGATTATTCAGCCGGATGTTATTTCTGATCAAAAACGTTACAAACAGCTTAACCAGGAATATAAAGGGATAAAAGCGCTGGTTGAAAAGCGAGAAGAATACATCATAGTTTTAGCAAACATCGACGAAGCAAACGAAATTATTGCTGACGGAAGCGATGCTGAAATGGTCGAAATGGCCAAAATGCAGTTGGATGAAGCAAAAGAACGCTTGCCGGAATTGGAGGAAGAAATCAAATTCATGCTGATTCCTAAAGATCCTGAAGATGCGAAAAACGTTATGGTGGAGATCCGCGCGGGAACGGGTGGAGACGAAGCGAGTATTTTTGCAGGAGATTTGTTCAGAATGTATACTAAATACTGTGAAACGCAAGGATGGAGAACTTCTGTTGTAGATATGAACGAAGGTACTTCTGGAGGTTTCAAAGAGATCATTTTTGAAGTTACAGGAGAAGATGTTTACGGAACTTTGAAGTTTGAAGCAGGTGTTCACCGTGTACAACGTGTTCCTCAGACAGAAACGCAAGGACGTGTACATACATCGGCAGCAACGGTTATGGTTTTACCAGAAGCTGAGGAGTTTGATGTTCAGGTAGATATGAACGATGTTCGTGTAGATTTCTTCTGTTCGTCTGGACCTGGAGGTCAGTCGGTAAATACTACGAAATCGGCTGTACGTTTAACGCACATTCCAACTGGATTGGTAGCGCAATGTCAGGATGAGAAATCACAGCACAAGAATAAAGATAAAGCTTTAATGGTATTACGTTCTCGTTTGTACGAAATGGAATTGGCTAAAAAGCAAGAAGAAGATGCTAAAAAACGTAGTTCTCAAGTAAGTTCTGGAGACCGTTCGGCTAAAATCCGTACGTACAACTATGCGCAAGGTCGTGTAACCGATCACCGTGTTGGTTTAACGCTTTACGATTTAGGAAATATCATGAATGGTGATATTCAGAAAATCGTTTCTGAGCTTCAGTTGGTAAACAATATGGAGAAATTGAAAGAAGCTTCGGAAGTTTACTAATCTGAGATTCTGAGATTCTGAGATTCTGAGATACTAAGATGCTAAGGTTCTGAGTTTTTTTCTTTGAACTTAAATTATATTAAGCCGAACTTTTGTTCGGCTTTTTTTATGCTAAATAACTTCTTCGGCAATCCAAACATAGCCCGTGGTTTTAACCACGGTAGACGTACAGATTGAACGTAATTATATATAGCGTTCCTGTGGTTGAAACCACGGGCTATTTTTCAAATTATTGTTATTCATTGCAAAAAGAAAAACTTAGAACCTTAGCATCTAAGCCCCTTAGCACCTCCAAAAAAAGTTATTTTTTCAAAAAAGAATTGTAAAGTTTTTAGATTTTAAAAATGACTGAAAAATATATTTGGAATATATTCTTGATATAATTTAAGAACAATATTACAGCATTTAGAGATGCGGTAAGATTTATAAGATTTATTAAATAAAACTTAGTATCTCAGAGTCTTAGAGTCTCAGAACCTCAAAAAAAACTTCACGAATCTATTGATTTGTGAAGTTTTTTTTTAACATTTTTTACACCATATTTGCCGAACCAACCAAACATTAAATTTAATCTATGAAGAAAACTTTACTTTTATTATGCTTCTTTGGAAGCTTTTTTTATGCGCGATCGCAATCGTATTTCGGATTTAGAGATGACAATTATGCCGGAATCCAATCGGCTATTTTTAATCCGTCTGCTATTGTAGCTTCAAAGTACAGCGCCGATGTAACTCTTTTTTCTGCGAGTGGAACAGGTCAGAATGATTTGTACGGCGTTAATTTTTCGAGCATTTTTGACGGTAATTACGATTTTGACTCAGAAGCGAATAAAAACTTTAAATCGAACAACAGAGGAAACTTTAATATTGATGTTTTAGGACCGTCTGTTATGTTCAACATTACGCCTGAGCATAGTATGGCGATTTTTACTCGTGTGAGAAGCGTAACCAATCTTGTAGATGTAAACGGACAGCTTGTAGATGAGGTAAACAAGGATACGGATTTCTCTAACAGCTTTTTGATACAAGGCGGGAATCCGAATGGGGTTACCAATTCTTGGGCAGAAATCGGGGCTAGTTATGCTACTATTTTATTAGATCGTGATGATAATTTTATACGAGGAGGAATTACCGTAAAATACTTAATGGCAGGAGTAAACGGTTATCTTAACGGAAATGATATCAGCGTAGCATTCAATAGAAATAACGCCAATCCAGAATTGAGCGAATATTATTCGACAGGAACTTTGAGAACCGCTGCAAGTTACGATTACGATAACGGCGAAGATCCAAAATTTGATGCTGGTTCTGCTGGTGTTGGAGTTGATTTGGGTTTTACTTACGAGTATCAAACCAATTGCCATACTTGTATCGGAAATCGATATAAGTTTAAAATCGCGGCTTCTATTACCGATATCGGAAAATTGAATTATAAAAACGTTGTAGAGAACACTTATAATTTAAACGGAAGAGTAACGCAAGATGATATCGAAAGTGCCGATAATATTTTTGAATTCTTTAATTCGAATTATACTAAAGTTTCTTCAAGAAAAGGAATTAAGGCCAATCTTCCAACGGCTTTACATACTAACTTTGATTGGAACATCAACCAAAAATTCTATCTGAATTTAAGTACCGATTTTAGTTTAGTAGACGCCAAGAAAGTAAACGGAACTGCAATTGCGAATTCGGTATCTTTTACGCCTAGATATGAAACTAGACAATTTAGTTTTTATGTTCCTGTAACGTACATGCAATACAGCGGAACGCAAATTGGTGCTGGTTTTAGAGCCGGACCTTTATTTGTGGGTTCTGGAACTCTTTTTACTAATTTGTTTTCAAACAATTCAAAAGGCTGTAATATTTATGCGGGTTTGAAAATTCCGATTTATCAAAATTATAATTAAGGTTCTGAGATTCTAAGATGCTAAGGTTCTGAGGTTTTTTAGTTCTGCGGGCTTTTATATAGAAAAACAGGCTGTTTCACTTTTATGAAACAGCCTGTTTTATTTAAGGTTGAGATTAAATTTTAATTATCAAGGCTTTTAATTTATTTCGATTTATCGAAATAAAAAACTTAGAACCTTAGCATCTTAGAATCTCAGCACCTTAAAAAAATATAGTGAAGGTCTTATCTTCATTAACCGCTTTCCCCAATAAGCGTATAATGAAAGTTAGATACCTAGAAATACTCTCGTATATTCAAAACATTTATATAGATTAGAGTAAACGTATACACCATTTTTTAATACTATTTCGCTTAACTTTTCCATAATACGTAATATTAAGTTTGACAATTACTCTTTAGACGTTTAATATTGTGATTCTTCGTCTTCTTCTTCAGAAGATTCGTGTGAAGATTCATTTTGTGGTTTAGAAACTAGATTGGTTACAATTAGCTGAACAATCGATCCTAAGATGCCTTTAAACATGGTGTCGCCTTTTCCGACGATAAATCTTTTTGCGATATATCCGATTCCGATGCTAATGGCAGATTGAGCTAAATGACTTTTAAAACCTACTGTTTCATTGATTTCTTCAACCGTATTTCGAATGAGATTAATAGGTTTTAGATTTTCCTTAATATCTTCGATATGATCTTTAACAGCGCACCATTCTGTGTCTTGGCGGGCTTCTAATTCTTGAATTTTTTGATTTAATTGATCAATATTGTAAATGGCCTCCATAAATTAGTCTTTTAAAATTATCAATAAATTAAACCTTTAGTTTTTAGTTTCTTTTAGTATACTAGAAATGATAGTATTACCAATTGGAGTTTTAATTATTTTATGATGTGATTTCACAACTATTATTACCATTAATAGATAAAAAAGTGCCATAATAAAAAATCCATAATAATATTCTCCAAGTTCTTTTCCGATCCACAAACTGATTCCGATATTTAGAAACAAGGTAAAAAATGCAACAACAATACCGATTGCAATCTTTGATGCCAATGATCCAACACCATCGGCCACTGAACATACAGTTTTCAGTTTTAATAATTCTAAACTTGTTTTTGCGTAGTTTTCAGCTTTTTCGTAAAGATTTAAATCTTCGTTTGTTGTTGCATTTGGTTCCATGATATAGGGTTTTATGGTTTGAAAATTTCACTAATTAATACTTCCGATTAATAGTTTGATTTTACTGCTTTTACATCGTCTTTCAAGGTGTTGTAATCATCTTTCACTTGATTAAGTTTAGATTTTCCTTCTGCGATAATTTCTTTACCGTTTGAAGTAATTGTGTTTACAACGTTATCAAATTTCGTTTTAAGATTATCTCCGTAATCTTTCGATTTATCTTTGATTTTTTTTCTTGTGTTTGAACCTTTATCTGGTGCAAATAAAATTCCTATAGCTGCTCCTGCCGCTGCGGCTCCTAAAATTCCTAAAATTGTGGTACTTGCTTTCATAATAATTGATTTAGCGATTAATATTTAATAATTTGTTGATTTAATATGTATTGTGATTTTTAAATTTCTCGACCTTTAATAAGTCTAAGAAGTATAGCGATAATGGCAATAACTAACAGTATGTGGATAATACTTCCGAAACTGTAAACAAAGAATCCTAAAGCCCAAAGTATTACCAAAATCACTGCGATTGTATATAATAAGTTTGACATGATTTTTATTTTACTGGTTAATAATTAATTGTTTTTAATTAAGTTTATACGAAAGGTATAATGTCAAGTTGCTGTTTTTTGCGTCTGGAAATGTATACGTTGTTCCAGCAACTGTTCTTTCTTTACCAACTGTTGTAAGACCGTAATTGTAACGTAAACCAATGCTGATCGGATTAAAATCGACACCTAAACCTGCAGAAACACCTGCGTCAAATTTGGCAAGGTCATCGGTATCAATATCTTGGTTGAAATCAAAATCTCCGCTTCCAGTTACTTTAGAACTCACTAAATACGATGCATAACCACCGGCATGAATATTAAAGTTTTTCGTTACGTTTACTCTAACTAACAAAGGAACTTCGATATAATTTAGTCTGAATTTTGCGTCACCAGTAGCAAAAGCATTGTTGTATTCTAACTCGGCTCCTTTTGTAGTGAATAAAATCTCTGGTTGAATGGCTACAAAATCTGAAATTGGAAGAGTAGCGTAAACTCCAGCATTAAAACCGTATAAGATATTATTATCATCAGGATCATCACCACTATTGACTAAATTAGACATGTTGAATCCTCCTTTTACACCGAATTCGGTAGTTACATTAGTGTCTTGTGCGTGCAGCATTCCAAACGAAGCTGATAAAAAAAGTGTTAAGGCGCATAAAAAATTGGCTTGTAATTTCATAGTTAAAAATTTAGTTAATTAAGATAGATAAAGGCGTTTATACATTTTGTTTTGTAATTCTTTCGGTTTCCCTTAAGAGTTTGTATTGTTCAGGCAGATATCGCAGAACTAATTCGAGAATTTTTTTATCGTTTGTTTCTCTGGAAATCGATTCAAATAACTCGATTTGGTCTTTTAAAGCTTCTTTCGTGGCGTTTAAATAAATTTCGTCAAATTCATCTCCTTTTGCATCAGCGAGGTTGTACAGGTCTCTTTTGTGCATGGTGTTGATTTCGTTAATTACAATGAGCTTTAAAGTCGATAATCTTGTTATTTCATCCAGTAATTGATTTTCTTTAAATTCAATTCTCTGACTTAATTGTTTTACGACTACATCTGAACTTTTTTGTTGTGCAATTTGACTTTTTGAAATAATTCCTTTACTCACATTTGCCACCGTAATGAAAAAATCGACTTCTATTTCTTCTCTTTCATTTTTTGCAAAAGACTGCGATTTCAAAGTATTTTCTATTGGATTAATTCGCTTGCAAGACGAGATGCATAATACGATTGCCAATATGAAAAAGACTTTAAAAATAGAAGCCTTTAAGGGTGAAATTGTTTTCATTATTCCTTCATAAAGTATTACATTACAAAGATGCTAACGAATGCAAGAAATTGCTTTACAGCATAAAAAAGAAACGTTATATAATTCCCATAACGGATTTATATAACGTCTTTTATGTGTTTTTTTAATGAAGTTTAATCGGGTAGAAACACCGTAAATA
This sequence comes from Flavobacterium notoginsengisoli, assembly GCF_014207905.1. Lineage (GTDB taxonomy): Bacteria > Bacteroidota > Bacteroidia > Flavobacteriales > Flavobacteriaceae > Flavobacterium > Flavobacterium notoginsengisoli_A. Next base: position 95,677 of record NZ_JACHLB010000005.1, read on the forward strand.
CTGAGCCTTTGCCCAAAGTACTATCGGCGGTAATATGGCCTTTGTGGTTCTCTACAATTTTTTTACAAATCGCTAAACCAATTCCGGTTCCAGGATAATCTGTCTTAGAATGAAGACGCTGAAAAAGAATAAAAATAGTTTCTTTAAATTGCGGATCAAATCCCATTCCGTTATCTGTGAAAGTTATTTTGTGAAATTTCTTTACAGATTGATCTACAATTTCTGGGTAATCACAAGCATTTACTTTTTCACTAGAAATTGAAATTTCGGGTTCAATGTCGGGGCGGCTGTATTTTAATGAATTTCCAATTAAATTGATAAACAGCTGTTCGATCTGATACGGAATTACCGATAATTTCGGAAGCTTATTCGATTTGATTACGGCTCTTTTTTCTTCAATTACTTCAGCCAATTCAGATTCAGCATTATCAAGAAGTTCGTTGAGGTTTATTTTTATGAATTCCTTTTTAGTTGTATTAGTTCTCGAAAATAAAAGCAAATCATCAATTAAGACACGCATTCTTTTAGCAGAACTTTCAATTTTTGTGATGTAATTTTTACCGCTTTCAGACATTACTTCTTTATCAGCATCTGAAACTCTAGAAATAAAAGTCTGAATTTTTCGAAGCGGTTCCTGCAAATCGTGACTGGCAACATGGTTGAAAGAAGCCAATTCTTTATTGCTTTTTTCCAATTCTTTGTTTCGTTCCTGAAGCTCTATATTTAGTAAATGTTCATCGGTAATATCAAAATTGATTCCTAATAGAATCTTGCTGCCTTGTTGGTCTGTAACCAATTTTCCGGTAGTCTTAAAATAGCGAACTTCAAAATCTGGTCGTATAATTTTGTAATATATAAACGGAACTTGTTTGTTCTCGATAATTCCATCGATAGATTTGGCTACAGCATCTTTGTCATCGGGATGAACAAATTTTAGAAGAGTTTCCTTGCTAGGTACAAAAGCATTAGGTTCAAAACCTAATAATCTAAATTGATTGTCTGAATAATCAATTTTGTCGGCATCCAAATCCCATTGCCAAGTACTGAAATTACCAATGCTTTCAGATTCGGCAATTAAACCAGAAGAAATTAGAAGTCTTTTGTTGAATACTTTTAAACGTTCAAAATCACGACTAATTTGTCTGTAAGCTAATAAGATGAAACTTAAGGCAACTAAAAAAAGTGAAATTGAAAAAAGCGGACTCAAAGAGATTTCCGCATCATAAATTTTAAGTCTTTTTTTAAGATAGGTTTTTTCAATATCATTCATTTCGTCAACCTTAAAACGAATATTTTCCATCAAAATTCGACCGCCAAACATATGGTTGTCTAGTTTGCGTTTGTCGTATGTTTTTGGATCGCTGTATTTTAAGCAGTTTTCGAAAGAAACAAAACGAAGTGTAATGAGTTTGAAAAGTTTTTGAAGATTTTCCTGCTGTTGCGGATTATCGGCAGTGAGTTTTTTTAAGGTAATAAAAGACGTATTTACTTTGTCGCGAGAATAAATATACGGAGTCAAAAAACGGGCATTGCGAGTAATGATATAGCCTCGCTGGCCCGTTTCTGCATCTTTTATAGCCGACATTAAGCGTTCGAGCTGAATGTTTATTTCGTAAGTGTGCATAACCAGTTTGCTCGATTCATTCAAGTCCTGATTATGTTTGTAAGCAATTGAAGATAGAAATAACAGAATGAAAACTGCGATTACAAAAATAACTCTCAAAGAGTTTGAAGAATTAAAATTTGGTATCCATTTCATTGGTATGCTCTTATTTTAGTCGCAGCAAGAAATTATCACGGTTTAAACCTGATGTATGATAGTGCCAGTTTACGGTCACGACTTCATTAATAATTTTTTTAAGCGTATTGAAATCGCTTGGCTTTTTAATGTAAATATTTGCACCCTGGATAAAGGTATCTTCAATGTCCTCTTCAGAAGAAGAAGTAGAATAAATGGCGATGATTACATCTTTTAAACGGTCCGTTTTTTTGATTTCAATTAAACATTCTTTACCTGTTTTTTTAGGCATATTTAAATCTAGAAACAAAATATCTGGAAGTTTGTTGTCTTCATTATGCAGATGATCCATCAATTGCATCCCATCGTGGACGAAATTTACATTAGTTTGTATTTTTATTTCTTCAAATGCATCTTTAAAGAAAAGACGGTCATCTTCATCATCATCGGCAAGTAAAATGTGTAATGCGTTTTTTTGCATTTTGATCGCGGTATTTGGGTTTTATTTTAAATTTTCTCTTCGTTTCTTAATAATTCTCTGAAAAGCAGACGGAGTAATTCCGGTTGTGTTTTTAAACTGCGTACTCAAATGGGCAACACTCGAGTAATTTAGTAAAAAAGCAATTTCGGTCAAACTCATTTCATTGATAATAATCAATTGTTTTGCTCTTTCAATTTTCTGTAAAATAATAAAGTTTTCTATGGAAGAATAGGTTACTTCTGAGAAAACATTCGATAAATAACCATAACTGTGATTTAGCTTTTCGGCCAAAAACACAGAACTTTTATAATTGTTGCTGTCGTCCATAAAGACCAATTCGATAATCGCGTCTTTTATTTTTTGGACCAATACACTTTTTTGATTTTCAACAACTTCGAATCCGCATGGAGCCAATTTAGTTTTTAAATTTTCAAGTGCTTCCGCATCAATATTGTCCTCGATTTCGATTTCGCCAAAACCCAGCGTTGTAAAATTCACATTGTTCTGCTCCAAATTCAGTTTTAGATATTGAGAGCAAATCGTGTTAATGTCGAACTTTATAAATAGTTTCATTTTATAGAAATTTGGTTAAAGATACTTATTTTATTTTTGGTTACCGCTTTAAAACAGTGTAGAATTGTCAGATTGTTTAGTTTTTTTTAAAATAAATTCGTCAAAAAAATACCGTCTAGTACATAAAATAGTAGACGGTATTTCCCTGATTGAGTTGTAAAGATTTACAAATCAGCAATAATTTTTCGAACTTCATCTTTTGTTTTACCTAATTTTTGTTGAAGTTTTCCGTACATTTCGTCTTCTTTTCCTTCATCATAAAGTAAATCATCATCTGTAATTTCGGCATATTTTTGCTTTAATTTTCCTTTCAACTCATTCCAGTTTCCTTTTATCTCTGTAGTATTCATGATGTTTTTTATTTGAAATTATTGTATTGTAAAATTGCAAATTAAAAATTGGGTTGTCGTTACATTTATTTTAATGACTGTTGCATAATTTTCATTTCAGCCAAATTTTCGCAATCATTATCAATTATCAATTATCAATTATCAATTAAACCTGGTATCTTCTCAAAACCCAAGCCATTTTTTCGTGTTCTTGTAATAATCCTGTAACAAAATCAGCAGAACCGACATCTTTTGTTTCTTCTTCAAAAATCGGAATGTAGCTTCTAAATTCTGTTACTAATTGTTCATGGTTTTCTAGAAGTTCAGAAAGCATATGTTTTTGCGAAGCGTATTCTTTTGGTGATTCTTTCAAAGTAGAGTTGTCGATAAACTCTTTCATCGTCCCAATTGTTTTTTCTCCCAATTGATTGATGCGCTCTGCAACTTCGTCAATTTGAGCTTCTAGAATTCTATATTGTTCTTCAAATAATTTATGAAGCTCCATAAAGCTATTTCCAGAAATATTCCAGTGAAATTTTCTTGTTTTTACATACAAAGTCATTTCGTTAGATAATATTGTTCCTAAGATAGAAGCACTCTTTTTTAGATTTGCAGGGGTAATTCCGATATGTGGGCTCATGATTGTCTTTTTTATGTGTTTTTTCAAAGATAGCAGAGCGCTTCTTGTTTTTTCTTATATAATTTTAGAAGTAAGTTATAGAAATTCAATGTTGTAATAAATAATTAATATGCTAAATGTCATCCTGAGCGAAGTCGAAGGGGACAAAGGGCTTCTCCCGAAGATTGGGGATCGCTCAGCTGACAAACCTGAAACCTGAAACTTGAAACAAATTAAACCATTTACAATTCACAATTATAATTTGTAATTTTGCCGCACAAGCAAAACACAATATGACAACACAACAATTACACGAACAAATTCTTCAGAAAAAATCATTTTTATGTGTAGGTTTAGATCCAGATTTGGACAAAATGCCACAACATTTATTAGAAACCGAAGATCCTATTTTCGAATTTAATAAAGCAATAATCGATGCAACACATGATTTAACTGTAGGTTATAAACCCAATACGGCTTTTTTTGAAGCATACGGAATTAAAGGATGGATGTCACTCCAAAAAACAATCAATTATATCAACGAAAATTATCCTGATATTTTTACCATTGCCGATGCAAAACGTGGTGATATCGGAAATACTTCAAGCATGTATGCAAAAGCTTTTTTTGAAGATTTGAATTTTGATAGTGTAACTGTTGCTCCATATATGGGAAAAGATTCTGTAGAACCTTTCTTAGCTTTTGAAAACAAACATACCATAATGTTGGCTTTAACTTCAAACGAAGGCGCTTTTGATTTTCAAACATTAAATACAGATGGAAAAGAATTGTACAAAAAAGTTTTAGAAACTTCTAAAACATGGAAAAATAGCGAGAACCTAATGTATGTTGTTGGTGCTACAAAAGCAGAATATTTTACCGAAATTAGAAAAATTGTTCCAGACAGTTTTTTATTGGTTCCTGGAATCGGCGCTCAAGGCGGAAGCTTATCTGAAGTGTGCAAATACGGAATGAATGATAAAGTTGGTCTTTTAGTAAATTCTGCAAGGGCAATTATTTACGCATCAAAAGGAACTGATTTTGCTGAAAAGGCTAGAGAAGAGGCTTTGAAAGTTCAGAGGGAAATGGAAGAGATTATTAGTTTAAAGTTTTAGTTTTAAGCTTGACTTTGAACATAATTTTAACGCAAAGTGCGCTAAGTTTTTTCGCAAAGCACACAAAGAAATTATCGGCAGTCTTGTAAAAGTTTTTTAAAAGTTCTCGAAGTAAGTGCTTAAGTTTTGCTTTATCAAAGCTTTGAGAACTTTTAAAAAACTTTAATTCAAAAAGATAAATCTCTGCGAACTTTGCGAAAAAACTTAGCGCACTTTGCGTTAAAAAACACATATTCCAATAAACATGAAACAAATCAAAGACCAGCTTGGTAATTTACATTCTTTTGAAATAGCTCCAAAACGTATAATTTCATTAGTTCCGTCTCAAACCGAATTGTTATATGATTTAGGTTTAGAAGAAAAAATTATCGGAATTACGAAATTTTGTGTGCATCCATTTCATTTTAAGTCTACCAAAAAGATTGTTGGCGGAACCAAGAAAATTCATTTCGAAAAAATAAAATTACTTCAGCCGGATATTATTATTTGCAATAAAGAAGAAAACACTGAAGAAATCGTCAAACAATTACAAGAAATCTGTCCTGTTTGGGTAACTAATATTGTTTCTATAGAAGATAATTTCCAAATGATTTCAGATTTTGGACAATTGTTTAATTGCAGAACCGAAGCTCAAAAGTGGAATGACAAATTGGCTTTCGCTTTAAGCGATTTCAAAAATTATATGCAAAATATAAAAGAAAAGAAAGCGGCTTATTTTATTTGGAAAGATCCTTATATGGTTGCTGGAAATGATACTTATATAAATGAATTATTAAAACTAAATCATTTTAAAAATATTTACGAGGACAAAGGCCGTTATCCTGAAATCGAATTAAAAAAAATGCGTTTAGAAGGAGATCCCGATTTGGTTTTCCTTTCCTCCGAACCTTATCCGTTTAAAGAAGAAGATGCTTTTGAAATTGGAAGATTTACGCATCATGCTAAAACTATCTTCGTTGACGGCGAAATGTTCTCTTGGCATGGAAGTAGGTTATTAAAGGCATTTCAGTATTTTAAATTACTACATGAGAGATTGAAAAGTTAGTTTCAAGTTTTCTTTAGAATGTGTTGATTTAACCGCAAAGAGCGCAAAGATTTTGCGCAAAGTTCGCAAAGTTTTTTACACAAAGCTTTGCGAACTTTGCGTTTTATATAAAACTCTTAAGAAGAACAACTTAGCGCTCTTTGCGTTAAAATATATACTCAATTAAGGCAAACTTGAAACCTGAAACTTGAAACAAAAGAAACAAATTAGTACAAAAAAAAGAATGCCGACATCTCGAAGACGCCGGCATTATTTAACTAACCAAAACCAAAATAATAAATAACCAGTTTATTACATTACAAAGATCCGACATAAATCAATGTAATGCTGTTAAGATCTTGTTATTACTTTGTTGGATATAAGTTAATGTCTAAATTTTTTGTTTCAGGTTTCAGGTTTGAAGTTTCAAGTTTTTTGGATGGCGTGATTAACCATAAAGTGCGCAAAGGTTTTTCGCAAAATACACAAAGGCTATTTACACAAAGCTTTGCGAACTTTAAAACTTCTTTAATTTTTTAAAAAAAACTCTTTGCGTTCTTTGCGTCAAAATTAAGCGTATCGCATGTCAACTTGAAACAAAGAAAACCTGAAACTTGACCCGAGGCTGAAAGCCGAATCGGCGAAGCAAACAAAATAATATAAAAAAGAATGCCGGCATCTCGAAGACGCCGGCATCATTTAACTAACCAAAACCAAAATAATAAATAACCAGTTTATTACATTACAAAGGTCAGACATAAATCGATGTATTGCTGTTAAGGTTTTGTTATTACTTTGTTGGTCATAAGTTAAGATTTGTCAATTAGCTGTTTTGAGCTTTTCTCAGCATTGAATAATTTTTTATTATTAAAATATAATAACAATCAATTTTGTTTATTAATATGACAGGAATTTGTTTGTATATTTGGTAAAACATTAAAAATCAGCAAAATGGAAGAACAAAAAAAAATAACAACTGCAACAGGAACTCCCGTTCCAGACAATCAAAACATTCAAACAGCTGGGCCTCGCGGACCCGTTTTATTACAAGATTTTTGGTTCTTAGAAAAAATGGCGCATTTTGATCGCGAAGTAATTCCCGAGAGAAGAATGCATGCTAAAGGATCTGGTGCGTACGGAACTTTTACCGTTACACACGACATTACCAAATATTCAAAAGCAGATTTATTTTCTGAAATTGGAAAAAAAACAGAGATGTTTGTACGTTTCTCAACTGTTGCAGGAGAAAGAGGTGCTGCTGATGCCGAAAGAGACATTCGTGGTTTTGCCATGAAATTTTACACAAACGAAGGAAATTGGGATTTGGTAGGAAATAACACTCCAGTATTCTTCTTTCGTGATCCAATGAAATTTCCAGACCTAAACCACGCGGTTAAACGTGATCCAAAAACCAACTTGAGAAGTGCTGATAACAATTGGGATTTTTGGACATTATTACCGGAAGCTTTGCATCAAGTTACCATTGTAATGAGCGATAGAGGAATTCCGAGATCGTACAGAGAAATGCACGGTTTTGGAAGCCATACTTTTAGTTTTATTAATGCGCAAAACGAAAGACATTGGGTTAAATTCCATTTAGTTTCGCAACAAGGAATCGAAAATCTTTCTGATGAGGAAGCGGCTTCATTAGTTGGGCGAGACAGAGAAAGCCATCAAAGAGATTTATTTGATGCGATTGAGGAAGGAAATTTTCCAAAATGGAAAATGTTTGTTCAAATTATGTCGGAAGAACAAGCAAAAACGTATCGTTTTCATCCGTTTGATTTAACGAAAGTTTGGTTAAAAGGAGATTTTCCATTAATTCCTGTTGGAGAATTCGAACTCAATAAAAATCCAGAAAATTATTTTGCAGAAGTAGAGCAAGCTGCCTTTAATCCAGCTCACGTAGTTCCGGGAATTGGATTTTCGCCAGATAAAATGCTTCAGGGGCGTTTGTTCTCTTATGGAGATGCACATCGTTACCGTTTAGGAGTAAATAATTATCAGATTCCTGTAAATGCATCTAGATGCCCATACAACAGTTTTCACAGAGATGGAGCTATGCGTGTTGACGGAAATTTTGGAGGAAGAAAACATTATGAGCCGAACAGCTTTGGCGAATGGCAAGAACAGCCAGAAGCAAAAGAACCGCCATTAGCAATCTACGGCGATGCATATGCGCATAACTTTAGAGAAGATGATAGCGATTATTTTACACAGCCTGGATTATTGTTCAATTTATTGACACCAGAGAAGAAACAGCTTCTGTTTAAAAATACCGCAGGACAAGTAGGTGGGGCGCAGAAATTTATTCAAGTACGTCATATTAGAAACTGTTTTAAAGCCGATCCTGCTTACGGAGAAGGCGTAGCGAACGCGCTAGGAATGACTATGGCAGAAGTAGATGCTTTTGATGATCCGAGATTGAAGATTGTGGTTCGTTAAAGAGGTTCTGAGATGCTAAGATTCTAAGGAACTAAGTTTTTAGAATATTTAAAAAGCAAACCCGACAGGTTTTAAAAACCTGTCGGGTTTGCTATATAAAAAAACTTAGTTCCTTAGAATCTTAGCCCCTTAGAACCTTAAGAAAAAACCACAGTCTTATTGCTATAAACCATCGTTTTTCTTTCTGCGTGAAGTTTGATTGCTCTTGCTAAAACAATTCTTTCCAGATCTCGTCCTTTCATGATGAAATCTTCTACAGAATGTATGTGAGAAACTCTAGCAATATCCTGCTCGATAATCGGACCTTCATCTAATTCTTCTGTTACATAATGGCTTGTTGCGCCAATAATTTTTACCCCGCGTTTAAAAGCTGAATGATACGGTTTTGCTCCAGGGAAAGCTGGTAAAAAAGAGTGATGAATATTGATGATTTTATTTTCGTAAAGCGAAATCAATTTTGGTGTTATAATCTGCATATAACGAGCCAAAACGATAAAATTGATTTCGTATTTTTTTAATAATTCAATTTGTTTTGCTTCACCTTCTTCTTTATTGTCTTTGGTGAAAGGAACAAGATGAAAAGGAATATCAAAACGTTCTGCAATCGATCTCAAATCATTATGGTTGCTAATGATGACAGGAATTTCGACATTTAATTCGCCAGCGCTGTAACGACCCAAAATATCAAAAAGACAGTGATCATATTTAGAGATAAACAATGCCATTTTTGGTTTTTGATCTTGGTTGTACAAATCCCAAGACATTTCGAATTTGGAAGCAAGTGCTTGTTCAAAATCTTCTTTAAAGCTGTCAATCGTTATTTCAGAATTGGTGAATTCACATTCCAATCTCATAAAAAACACGTTTTGTTCAATATCAACATGCTGGTCGATATATGTAATATTTCCGCCCACTTTAGCAATAAAAGTAGTCACTGACGCGATAATATTCTTTTGGTCTTTACAGTGAATTAGAATGGTAATTTTCTGCATTTGGTTGTTTTTTTTGGTTTAGTGACAAAGTTGCAAAGGTTCAGAGTTACAAAGGTTTCTTTGAGCCTTTGTAACTTTTTCTCTTTGAGTCTTTTTCAAAATCTATTTTCCGTCCTGCAATGCAAATACGCTTTTTAATAAAGGCGTTGTTCTCGCAGAGATGTTGTTACGTATTTCTTTTTCTTCAACAGCAATCATTTTGAAAACCCCAGACAAGGCTTGATTTGTTGTATAATCAGTCAAATCTGGATTTACTTTTTTTACTAACGGAATAGTGTTGTATTTTGTAATAATGTTTTTCCAAACCACATCTGCACCTACTTTTTCAAAAGAACTTTTAATAACTGGATTAAATTTTCCATACAAAGCGGTTGTCGTACTTCCTTGTAAATAAGTTGTCGCAGCGCTGTCATTTCCTAATAGGATATTTTTAGCATCAGTAAAAGACATATTTTTTACAGCCGAAACAAAAATTGGAGTAGCTTCTTTTACTGCATCTTCGGCAGCACGATTAAGCATTTTGATTCCTTCATCGGCAAGAGAGCTTAAGCCTACTTTTCTTAATGTGGCATCTACTTTTTGTAATTCTTCGGGCATTAAGATTTTTACAGCTTCATTTTTATAAAACCCATCCACAGCGGTCAATTTACTTACTTGTTGTGTGATTCCTTTGTTTAAAGCTTCTTTTAATCCTGACGCAATATCTACATTGCTAGTCGGAAGCTGTGACGCTAGCTGTGGCAATTGATTTAGAGTCTGTTGTACTTGTGCACAAGAAGTAAGCGAAAACGCGAAGGCTAATAGGATAATCTTTTTCATTATGGAGTTTTATTTAAGTTTCAAAAATACTACTTATTCAAAAATAAAGCCACAAATTTATTGATGTAGAACAAAGATTTTGTTTGATAAATAACACAAATTTCAATTGTTCAAAAACGTATGTAAAATGTACGCTACAAATACATTTTAATTATTTTTTCAATTCTTTTTTATTAAATAAGTAAATCCTGAAAACCTGATTTGTTTGAAATTTTTATGGTAGAAAAAAAAAATCATCTTATTATTTTATAAGATGATTTTTAAATTTTGATTTCTTTTTATCGATTATCAAAAGCAATTTCTTCTAAAGCTTTTGGATTGCTAATAGCTTTGCTGACCTCCTGCTTTTTCATGTCGTCGTTGTCTCCAGTTCCTGTACTTAGAGTAAGTTCTTTAGGCATTACCGGTTTCTTGCCAAAGATTGTTGCAAATAAAAGTGCTCCTTGCATATAAGCTCCATCGTTTAAAAGGTGTAATGTATTCTCGCCATAACGAAGATTGTCTTTATTTGCTACTAAATATTCATAATCGTGTTTTCCGTTATAAGCATCATTAACAGCATCTCCAACTCTTAATAAATCTGCATTTTTTGTTGATTTTACAATTTCAACTGCATTTTTTCGAATTTCTTCATAATATTCTTTATACTCAGAATCTGTAAAAGGAATTGGCGACATTCCTTCATAAATATAAATCGCAACATCAGGACTATTTTTATGAATTTTATCTACAATCATTTTTACATTTTCTTTGTATTTGTCTAGTTCTGATAAGGCAACAGGTGTAGATTCCTGCAAAACTACATAATCATAATAATTGCCATCTTTATCTTTTTTTGCAAAATTTGCTTCTGCTTCTGATACGTGATCATCGTAAATTTTTTCAATAGAAACTCCCATTGTAACCAATTTATCAATATTCATTTCTTGATTATTTGCTTTGCAGATTTCACCAAATATAATTGGAGAACTAACAAAGAACTCAGTGTGGCTGTTTCCTATAAATAAGATTCGAGGTGATCCTTCGGCTTTTGGAGCTTTTGGTTTTGAATTGCTTTCTTCTGTTATAGATGTGCTTTCATCTGTAGTTTGTTTGTCTTTGCAAGAAATAAATAGAATTGCAACAAGACCAAATAATAAAATGCTTTTTTTCATTGTGTGTTTATTTAAAAATTTTGGCAAATCTCTTTTTAAACAGTCACAATTTGAGCCACAAAAAGACTTATAACTAATAGTTTAGGATATAAATTTGAAAATCAGTTTTGAAAAATATTATTGGTTTAAATATTGAAGATCAGGAGTATATGAGGGTTTGTTGTTTCGTAGTTCATTCAGGATGTCCTGCGTGTAATCTTTTCCTCCTTTAATTAAATAATAAAAAGATTTAAGCACATAAATTGGTCCATATGGAATGATACGCCAGCTTAAAGATAAATTCAAAAAGAAGTGTTTTAGGGCGTATTTAAAAGTAGGCTCGTTTGGGCGAACAAAGTAGATATTCGAAAGTTTAAATTTTTTATAAAGCTTAGAAATGGTATTGGGGAAAATTACAAATTTACCTCCCTGTTGTACTAATACATTTATTTCGAACATTGTTAGACCTTCTGTATTATTTGTTTTCATAATAGTTAGTTTTTAAATATTACAAAATTTATTGTGCAAAATTGGCGAAGTTTACCAAATGTTTTTACCTGTAAAGGGTTTAAAAATAATAAGTTAGGATTGTTTTTTGATTCTAAAATAGATTAAAAAAGAGAGAAATTATCTAAGATTGATAACTTCTCTCTAAAATTTATTAAAATTATATTATTGAGCAACAACTGCATTTTCAGTAGTAACTTCTTTATCTTTTTCGTAGACATCTTGGAAGAAACCAATTTCACCATTTTCATTTACTAATGAAGTAAAATAAACTATATAGATTGGCACTTTTTTAGCAAGTTTAAAACTGTTTTCTGTTTTACCAGCCATTGCCTTATCAATTTTTTCTTGAGTCCATTCTGGATAATCTTTCAGCATGGCAACAGCCAATTCTTTGGCCAATTTTACATTTATACAACCATGGCTGAAAGTTCTTTTTTCAAAGTCGAATAAAGTTTTAGATGGCGTGTCGTGCATGTAAATATCATCTGGATTTGGAAACATAAACTTCACTAGTCCTAGAGAGTTGTCTGGACCAGGTTTTTGTCTTACTTGACCGTTGACCATTTCCATATTTTTCTCTGCAAGATAATTTGGATCAGAAGCGATTTTAGATCTTAATTCGTTTTGTACAATACTTTGTGGTACTGTCCAATAAGGGCTGAAAACAATTCTGTCAATTTCGCCGTTAAAAATGGTAGTTTTGGTTAAAGGCGCACCAACAAAAACTGGCGAGGTTAACTGCACTTTCCCGTTTTTAACATAGACCATTTCATAAGAAGGAACATTTACCAATACATATTCATCACTAGTCGCAATTTGACCAGAAATGGCGCGGCATCTTTCCATATTAAGCATTAAAGTCTCCATTTTTTCAGAAAGTGGAATATTCATTTCTTTAATGTGTTCTTCTGCCAAAATATAGTTTGGTTTAAATCCGTTACGAACTTTATATTTCATTACGGCATCCATTAATTCTCTATCGTAAACATCGCTTTTAGAATCCTGTTTTAAATCCCCCAATAAATATAAACGGGTTCTAACTTGAGCAATAGTACTAGATACAGCATCTGGACGTAATTCTTTATAAGGAGTTTCGGCTGGAACAATAGGTTGCCATTTGCGTGAACGGTCTAATTTTTTATATTTTTTTAGAACATCTTGTAACTTATAATATTGATCAAACTGCACTTTCTCATCTGTTGCTGCAGTTGCCGATGTTGAAGCTTCTTCAATTGTACTGTAATTCAAGAAATCTTTTAACATGGCATCATATGATAATTTTTTCTTGTCGGCATTATTTTTTTTGGTGTAAAGTACATACATAGAGCTTAAAAGCATATCTGCGTCAGTTTGACTAAGTGTACTTTTATCTGATGAAGCGCTAAAAAGCTGATCAATTTCTTTTTGGTAAGGAATAATAAGATCGTTTGTTTTTTTTGCTTTTTCATACAAAACAGAACCAAATTCGCTTATTTCATTTTCATCAAACCAAATTGTTCCCAGAGTTCTGGTTTTATATAATGACATGACATCAGATTTATATTTTTTTAAATCAGAATATCTTCTGAAGAAGTCATTCGAAACTTCACTGTTCTCATCTTCATTGTTGTTAACAGTTTTATAGGTTTCATTTAAATTTCTGTTCTCTTTAGTTTTTTTGTCTTCATATTTATTAAAGGAAACAATACTAAAGCTAAGAGCAATAATTAGGCTTAGTGGATATAAAGTTTTCATTTTCATTTAATTTTTACGTTATACTTAGATTTGAAAGTTTTGGTAAAAATTTGGGGTCGTTTCTACATTGTAAAATTACTTTAGGTTGTTGAGAATGAGTTGTTTTATTTAAATTAGATTTTTCAAAATTGCCACATAGTAGGTTTATATAATATAAATCAGTTAGTTATAAAATTTGTTACCCTTTAATAACGAAAACGATATATTTTTTTTGTTAACATAAAGCTATTGCGAACACCAAATATTAAAATAATTTGTAAATTGCCCTCATAAAATTATCATATTCATAAAATGGAACAACAAATACCATATATTCCTAAAAATAAAGTAAGAATTGTTACTGCAGCTTCACTTTTTGACGGACACGACGCCGCGATCAATATTATGCGCCGTATTATTCAGTCAACGGGAGTCGAAGTAATTCACCTTGGACATGACAGAAGTGTAGAAGAAGTGGTAAATACCGCAATTCAGGAAGATGCTAATGCCATTGCGATGACTTCTTATCAAGGCGGACACAATGAATACTTTAAATATATGTATGATTTGCTTCGCGAAAAAGGAGCAGGACACATTAAAATCTTCGGAGGCGGAGGCGGCGTAATTCTGCCAAGTGAGATTTCAGAATTGCATGAATATGGTATTACAAGAATTTATTCTCCAGATGATGGGCGTTCTTTAGGACTTCAAGGAATGATTAATGATTTAGTGCAGCAATCTGATTTTCCAATTGGAGATAAATTAAATGGAGAAATCAATCATATTGAAGATAAGACGCCAACTGCAATTGCACGTTTGATTTCTTCGGCAGAAAATTTCCCAGAAATTGCAAAAGAATCTTTTGATAAAATTCACGAAATAAATGCTACTTCAAAAATTCCAGTTTTAGGAATCACAGGAACGGGTGGAGCAGGAAAATCTTCTTTGGTTGATGAATTGGTTCGTCGTTTTTTAATTGATTTCCCAGAAAAAACAATCGGATTAATTTCTGTTGATCCTTCAAAAAGAAAAACAGGAGGAGCGCTTTTAGGAGATAGAATCCGTATGAATGCGATTAATAATCCGAGAGTTTATATGCGTTCGCTGGCAACACGTCAATCGAATTTGGCTTTGTCTAAATATGTAGCCGAAGCAATTCAGGTTTTGAAAGCGGCAAAATACGATTTGATTATTTTGGAAACTTCAGGGATCGGACAGTCTGATACGGAGATTATGGATCATTCGGATGTTTCTTTATATGTAATGACACCAGAATTTGGAGCTGCAACGCAATTAGAAAAAATCGACATGCTTGATTTTGCCGATTTAGTGGCTTTAAACAAATTTGATAAACGTGGTGCATTGGATGCTTTACGCGATGTAAAAAAACAGTATCAGCGCAATCACGGTCTTTGGGATAAAAGCCCAGACGAAATGCCAGTTTTCGGAACAATTGCTTCACAGTTTAACGATCCTGGAATGAACACGCTTTACAAAGCGATTATGGATAAAGTGGTAGAAAAAACCGATTCTGACTTGAAATCGACTTTTGAAATCACTAAAGAAATGAGCGAGAAAATATTCGTAATTCCGCCAGGAAGAACACGTTATTTATCTGAAATCGCTGAGAATAACAGATCTTATGATGAAACAGCAATTGCACAACAAAAAGTCGCTCAGAAATTATACGGAATTTTTAAAACTATAGAATCAGTTTCTGGAAAAGTTCCTCAAATTACAAAAGCAGGAATCGACGATTCGACTGTTTTGCCAAGCGGCATTGCAGAACACGACGAAAACAGAATCTTTTTAAATCTTTTACTAAATCAATTCGATAAAGTAAAAATGGATTTAGATCCGTACAACTGGGAAATTATTCTGAATTGGGCTGATAAAGTAGCGAAATACAAAAATCCAGTTTACTCGTTTAAAGTTCGCGATAAAGAAATCAAAATCGCAACACATTCTGAAAGTTTATCGCATTTACAGATTCCTAAAATTGCTTTACCGAAATACGAAGGCTGGGGCGATATTTTACGTTGGAATTTACAAGAAAATGTTCCTGGAGAATTTCCGTTTGCTTCGGGATTATATCCGTTTAAACGTGAAGGCGAAGATCCGTCAAGAATGTTTGCGGGCGAGGGCGGACCAGAAAGAACCAACAAACGTTTTCATTATGTAAGTGCGGGAATGCCTGCAAAACGCCTTTCTACGGCTTTTGACAGTGTGACTTTATACGGAAACGATCCAGATTTACGTCCAGATATTTATGGAAAAATAGGAAATGCTGGAGTTTCAATCTGCTGTTTAGACGATGCCAAAAAACTATATTCAGGTTTCGATTTGGTTCATGCATTGACTTCGGTAAGTATGACGATTAACGGACCTGCGCCAATGCTGTTAGGTTTCTTCATGAATGCGGCAATCGATCAGCAATGTGAGATTTATATTAAAGCCAACGAATTAGAAAAAGAAGTTGAAGCCAAAATCAACAAATTATATAAGGAAAAAGGAATCGAAAGACCTAAATACCAAGGCGATCTTCCAGACGGAAATAACGGTTTGGGATTAATGCTTTTAGGAGTTACGGGAGATCAGGTTTTGCCTTTGGAAGTTTATAATGATATAAAAGCTAAAACATTATCGCAAGTTCGTGGAACAGTTCAGGCCGATATTTTAAAAGAAGATCAGGCGCAGAATACTTGTATTTTCTCTACTGAATTTGCCTTGCGATTAATGGGCGACGTTCAGGAATATTTTATCACTAAAAACGTTCGTAATTTCTATTCGGTTTCGATTTCAGGATATCATATTGCCGAAGCGGGAGCAAACCCAATTACGCAATTGGCCTTTACGCTTTCTAATGGTTTCACTTACGTGGAATATTATTTGAGCCGCGGAATGAACATCAACGATTTTGGGCCAAATTTATCGTTCTTCTTCTCGAATGGAGTAGATCCAGAATATTCGGTAATTGGTCGTGTGGCACGTAAAATTTGGGCAAAAGCCATGAAAAACAAATACGGAGCCAACGAAAGAGCCCAAATGCTGAAATACCATATTCAAACTTCTGGACGTTCGTTACACGCACAGGAAATTGATTTCAATGATATTAGAACGACTTTACAAGCTTTATATGCGATTTACGACAACTGTAATTCATTGCACACCAACGCTTACGACGAAGCGATTACAACGCCAACAGAAGAATCTGTACGTCGTGCAATGGCGATTCAGCTAATTATCAATAAAGAATTAGGTTTAGCGAAAAACGAAAACCCAATTCAAGGTTCCTTCATCATCGAAGAATTAACAGATTTGGTTGAAGAAGCCGTTTTACAAGAATTCGACAGAATTACAGAAAGAGGAGGAGTTCTAGGTGCAATGGAAACCATGTACCAACGTTCTAAAATTCAGGAAGAAAGTTTGTATTACGAAACCTTAAAACACAACGGAGATTTCCCAATTGTGGGTGTAAATACTTTCCTGAGTTCAAAAGGTTCGCCAACGGTAATTCCGGCTGAGGTTATTCGCGCAACAGAAGAAGAAAAACAATACCAGATTACAATGCTGGATAACCTGCATAATTTCCACGAAGCAAAAGTAAACGAACATTTAAATGCTTTACAGCAAGCGGCTATTAAAAACGAAAACTTATTCGATTATTTAATGGAAGCGACAAAGGTGTGTTCTTTAGGGCAGATTACTTCGGCTTTGTTTGAAGTTGGGGGGCAGTATAGAAGGAATATGTAGAAAAAACTTCTTTGTAAAATTTAAAAGAAACCTTTCACAAATGAGAGGTTTTTTTATTTTTATGAACAAGTAATTTGTCTTTAAGATTAAATATTTTTGTATGATAAATCGTATATTTGTTTTTTTATGATTACATTTTTTTTTTTAAATAATTAAACTCAATTACTGAATGAAAACAAAATTACTTTTATTTTTTTTACTCTTTTTAACAATACAATCAAATGCTCAACAACTAATTTATAATTTTATAAGTAGCCCATCGACTTTTAAAATATTTAATGATAAAATCATATTTTATGGCAATCAAGAGGATACTGGTCGAGAATTATGGCTTAGCGATGGGACACCTTCAAATACAAAGATTTTAAAAGATATATATCTTGGTACAGAACCATCGGTAAAGTCAGGTTCGACAATTTTAAATAATAAGTTTTACTTTATAGCT
Organism: Flavobacterium notoginsengisoli; assembly: GCF_014207905.1. GTDB lineage: Bacteria > Bacteroidota > Bacteroidia > Flavobacteriales > Flavobacteriaceae > Flavobacterium > Flavobacterium notoginsengisoli_A. Next base: position 113,366 of record NZ_JACHLB010000005.1, read on the forward strand.
AGAGATGAAAGTTCTGAAGGCGAAATATGGGAAACAGATGGAACCGATTCTGGAACTAAAAAAGTGACAAATTTTATTAATGGAAGAACTTTTAAACTTACAACAGTAGGAGATAAAATATTTTTTCTAGTCCGTTTGGAAACAAATAAATTTCAAGTTTGGAAAACAGACGGTACAACAAACGGAACAGTATTTATTAAGGAAATTTCAGATTATTCAAATAATTCAACATTTGAAGGTAATTGCAATAATACTTTTATATTTACAATACAAGTAGCTTCAACTATGAACTCGCGAGTATGGAGAAGTGATGGGACTGCTGATGGGACTTATCCTATAACGCAACAAATGGATGGAAATGGTTCCGATTCTGGAGGAACAGCTGGTTTTACTCAGTATATAGTACATAATAATAAGCTATATTTTGTAACAAGATATTTTTTGTATGAAACGGACGGAACTCTTGAAAATACTAAAAATATTGGTAATGTATGGAATGCACAAAATAATATCGTGGGACACAGTAGTGTTATTGAAGCAAATAATAAGCTTTATTTTATGTTTTATTCTTCCGAGCTAAACAAATTATCAATATGGAAGTTTGATGATATTACTAAGAATTTAACCGAAATTTATGTTAATACTAGCAACAAGTATTTTACTCCCTCTAATTTTTCGAAAACGGATGATTCTTTACTTTTCTTAGGATCAAATTCAAATGGAAATACGTCATTGTTATCCTTAAATCTTAATGATTATTCTGTAAAAGATTTGAAAGAAATCGTAAATAATGATGTGCAAAGATCTGATTTCTTTTTTGTATCATTTTATGATTCAGCAACGATTTATAAAGTTACAAAGGATGAATATTTTATTTCTTCTGGTATTGATGAAAAATTTTTAAGAAAAGGATGGATTTTTAATAAAACTTTAAATACAGCCGAAAATGTAAATGAACTTGATAATATAACACAAGCTGTTGTCTTTAAAGAAAATTTGTATTATGGAAAGGAAATGAAACTCTGGAAGTACGGCAATAATTTGAGTACACCAATAGTCGGGAAGAAATCATCTTTATTGTTTTTTCCGAATCCTACAACTAACGTTATAAATGTTAAAGCTGGAAATGATAATCAAGTTGAGAGCGTTCAAATTTTTGATTTAAATGGTAGAATAGTTATTAATTCATCTGATTTTTTGGATGATAAAATTGATGTTTCTAGATTAAGTGCTGGAGCGTATGTATTAAAGGTTAAAGTGAATGGAACTGAAATATCAAAGAAAATCATAAAAAACTAAAAAAAGATTATAAAATAAAAAATAGACATAAAAAAAGCAGCTCCTGGTACGAGCTGCTTTCATCTTTTTTTAGGGCAAAAAAAGTGATTTAACGACGAAATCCTGGACTATGATTAGCAGAATTGTCTAATTTCACAGTTTTTACCTTTTTAGCAGCAACTTTAATTTCGTGTTTCGCAATTTTGTCGTTTGCTTTCAATTCAAGAACATAAGTTCCTGCTGGAAAGTTTTCTAAACTAATTGTTTTTGAAACCTCTAACTTATCTGCTAAAGCGTCTCCTGCATAAAGTAAGTTGTGATTCTCATCATAAATAGAGAAAGATGAACTCTCAACAGTGTCTAAAGTAAAGCTAACTACTTTTCCGTTTCCTGTTTTAATGTTTAAAATATAGTCACCTTTTCCATCAATGGCATAGGTAAACACAGTCGCTAAAAAAAAGGCAGCAACTAAACCAGCTTTGGTAAATTTTGTCATGTTTTTTTAAATTGTTAATTACTAAATGTGGAACGCGTAAAACTACAAATACAAATTTAATTTTTAGCAAAAAAATAGCATTTTTAAACACTTAAGTTGCTGAATTAAAACTATTTCTGTACTTTGTTTGAGCTATGTACGTAAATACTGGGCTCGCGGATTTATTTTTTTTAAAATTTTTTCGATTTTTTTTAGCGCTTAGAAATCAAAGAGTTGAATTAATAAGAATATCTTTTCAGAAAAAGATTTAGTGTAAAAAACACCTTTAATTTTAAGCACAAAAAAACAGCTCATTAACCAACAAAGAGCTGTTCTTTTGACATTAAAAGTTTACTTTTTAATTTTTTCTAACCTCATTTTATACCATTAGTATAAAACCTTAACGAGCTGCGACATTTGTATTTTTAGCAAAACCAGATTTGTAAACTGATGAAACTGCATTTCTAGATAAAACAGAGGTATCTTCAGTTATCTTAATTTCATATTTTGCTCTTTTTACATTGTCTTCTACTTCTAAGAAGTAAGTTCCTTCTGGAAATTCTTCTAAACTGAAAGTTCTCAAAATTCCTTCTTTACCAGAAGCATTTTCAGAATAAATTAGCGTTCCGTCTTTGTCATAAATTGCTAAGCTGGCTTTCTGTACTTTGTTAAGAGCGAAAGTGATCAGTTTTCCATTAGCTTTCAATACGTGAAGGTTAAACTCCGACGTTCCGTCAATTGCGTAAGTGCTAATTCCTGTGAAAAGCAACGCTGCTACTAAACTCATTTTTGCAATCTTTTTCATGGGACTTGATTTTTAAATTATTAGTTCTAATTCTCTGATGCTAAATTAGTTATCATATACATGAAAAAGTGCAACTGTATTTTCCTATTTCTATGCTATATTCTCATTTACGAAACCGTTATAGGTTAAAACTTGAATTATATTTAACGTTTTTGTTAATTAAGTTATTATTTTTTAATGTTTTGCTTGATTTTGAATTTACTTTACGTTAAGAATTTATTTACATAAAAGATTGTGTAGTTTAACCGCAAAGCTCGCAAAGATTTACGCAAAGAACGCTAGGAATTATTATATACATGAGGTTTATACAAACGACAAAGTCCGCAAAGCTTTGTGTAAAAAACTTTGCGGACTTTGCGCTTTTTCTTCGCGAACTTTGCGTTAAAACCTTTAAATAAAAAGCAAAAAAAAACAGCTCAGTAACCACAAAGAGCTGTTTTTAAAACTTTTGAAAGTTTTTTAACTTACTAACTATCTAACCTCACTTTTTATACTGTATGAGAGTATAAAACTTTTTTAGCGTGTTGCCACACTAGTATTTTTGGCAAAATCTGATTTGTAAACTGAAGAAACTGCATCTTTCGATAAAACAGTTGCTTCGTCAGTTACTTTAATTTCGTATTTTGCTTTTTTAGTATTGTCTTCAACTTCTAAGAAGTAAGTTCCTTCTGGAAATTCTTCTAGACTGAAAGTTCTTAAAATTCCATCTTTGCCAGAAGCAGTTTCAGAATAAATTAAAGTTCCTTCTTTGTCATATATTGCTAAGTTGGCTTTCTGTGTTTGGTTAAGACCGAACGTGATCAATTTACCATTAGCTTTTAATACGTGAAGATTAAACTCCGACGTTCCATCAATTGCGTAAGTGCTAATTCCTGTGAAAAGCAACGCTGCTACTAAACTAATTTTTGCAATCTTTTTCATGGGACTTAATTTTTAAATTAATAGTTCTAATTCTCTGATGCTAAATTACTTCTGTTGTAAGTATAAAAACGCAACTATATTTTCCGATTTATATGCTATATTTTCATTTACGAAACCGTTATATGTTAAAATTTGAGTTTATTTTTATCGTTTTAGCTAATTTGGTTATTTTCTTTCAACGTTTTTCTTGATTTTAACTTTGCAATAATTTAAAGGTTTCTTTACTAAATGTAGGAATGCTTTAAAGATGCTAAGGTTCTAAGTTGCTAAGATTCTAAGTTATTGAGATTCTAAGATGCTAAGATTCTAAGTTTTTAATTGGATTGTGTATTTAACCGCAAAGAACGCAAGGTTTTTTTGCCTGGAATTGTGAATATAAACGCAAAGTTCGCAAAGCTTTATGGAAAAAACTTTGCGAACTTTGCGTAAACCTTAGCGCCTTTGCGGTTAAATAAAAAAGTATAAAGCAAAAAAAAACGGCTCAGTAACCACAAAGAGCCGTTTTTAAAACTTTTGAAAGTTTTTAACTTACTAACTATCTAACCTCACTTTTTATACTTTATTAGAGTATAAAATTTTAAGTGCCGTGAAGTAACACTTAACTTTAATATTTTCTTAGTAAACTGAAGAAACTCCTTTTGAAGACAAAACTGAGTTTTTAGCATCTACTGTAATATCGTATTTTACTTTTTTGTAGCTATCTGCAACTTCTAAAGTATATTTTCCTTCTGGAAACTCTTCTAAACTGAAAGTTCTTAAAATTCCTTCTTTACCAGAAGCGTTTTCAGTATATAGTACATTACCATTTGTATCATAAATGCTAATAGTAGCTCTTTGAAGTTGGTTAATTCCAAATGCAATAACCTTGCCATTTCCTTTTAATACATGAAGATTTAATGCTTCATTTCCATCAATTGCATAAGTACTCATTCCTGTTAGAAGTACTGCACATACTAAACTTAATTTCATAATCTTTTTCATATTCTGTAGTATTAATTTTTTTAGTTCTTTTCTCTGAGGCAAAGTTATAGCAGCAGTTGTGTTATTTTATCCACTGTATTTTCCAATTTATATGCTATATTCTCATTTACGAAACCGTTATAGGTTAAAATTTGCGTTTAATGTTATGTTTCTGTTAATTTGGTTGTTATTTTTCAAAGTTTCTTCAAAATTTGATTCTTCTTAAAATTTCCATCTTTCTTACAAAAAATACTATATTGGTATAAAATCGCGCTTTAAAATATGATTTATCAAAAAAAAAGCGGAGAAAAAAACGAGACCCTAAAAAAAAGTCTATTTTGATGAAAAATCATCAGTATAAAATAGCTGTTTTTTATGCAAAATCCGCATTTACGAAACCGTTATAGGTTAAAATTTAAATTATTTTAGGTGTTTTTGTTAAATTTGCTATTATTTTTTAAAGAAATTATCATGAAGACTATTGCCCCAGCTCTTGAAGTGATAACTAACTCATACGGAAGTTCTTTTACTTACGCTAAACACGCCGAAAAGACCAATAGCAAAGCTCATTTATGGCATTATCATCCAGAGATTGAGTTGGTTTATATTAATGGTGGGGCGGGGAAGAGACAAATAGGAAGTCACGTTTCTTATTATACCAATGGTAGTTTACTTTTAATAGGAGCTAATTTGCCGCACTGCGGCTTTACAAATGAACAGACAGGAAATACAACAGAAACTGTTATTCATATAAAACCTGAATTTTTAGGAAGCGATTTTTTTGTTGCTCCAGAAATGAGAAAAGTTCAGAATATTTTAAAACAAGCTAAAGGCGGAATCGCTTTTGGTGGTGAAACAAAAAAAAGAATAGGAAAGAAAATCGAAATGATGGAAAATGAACCGCCATTTCAAAGACTGCTTACTCTTTTAGGAATTTTAGATGAATTAGATTCTTCGACTGAATCTACTATATTAAATGCCGACGGTTTTTCACTAGAGTTGCAAACTCAAGATAATGATCGTATGAATGTGGTTTTTAATTTTGTAAAAGATCATTTTCAAGAATCTATTTCGATAGATGAGGTTTCAAGTTTGGTAAGTATGACTACGCCTTCATTCTGTCGTTATTTCAAAAAGATTTCTAATAAAACATTTACAGAATTTGTAAATGAATATAGGTTGGTGCATGCTTCTAAGCTTTTAGCAGAACAGCCAATTAGTATTAATGAGGTTTGTTATGAAAGCGGTTTTAATAATTTTAGCCATTTCAGTAAATCGTTCAAACAATATACAGGTAAAAGCGCTTCGCAATATCGACATGAACATAAGATTATAATTAGCTGATATTTTAGCTTAATTGATTTTTGTAGCCACGAATTCACGAATTTAGATTAATAAAATTCTTGAATTCGTGGCTATCTTTTTTGTAGACATGTAGGTCAGATTTTTCATATATGCATTCTGAAAAAAGTTATATTTACATTCCCTAATCAGAAAAAAACATAAAATGAAAAAAATTAAAATGCTCTTGTCTGCATTTTTGCTTTGTCTTACCACCATGACATATGCTGCAAAAGTAGACACTTTACAAGTTCCTAGCGTTGCTATGGGTAAAACCTACAAAGCTGCGGTAGTTTTGCCAAATTCTTATGCTAAAAGTAAAACCACTTTTCCGGTAATGTATTTATTGCATGGAGCTTACGGACATTTTAGCGACTGGCTTAAAAATACTCCGAATAAAAAACTAGTTCACAATCTTGCGGATCAGTATAATATGATTATTGTAATGCCAGAAGGTGAGACTTTTAGTTTTTATATTGATAGTCCAGTAAATAAAGAAAGTCAGTTTGAAACTTTTATTACACAAGAAGTTATTCAAAAAGTGGATAAGACTTATAAAACAATCGCAAATAAAAACGGAAGAGTAATTACTGGTCTTTCTATGGGAGGTCACGGTGCGTTATATTTATCTGCCCGACATCCTGATTTGTTCTGCGCTGCAGGAAGTATGAGCGGTGCAGTAGATATGAGTACGATGTTGAATAGAGATTCTTCTGCTCAAATTGTAAAATTAATGCAGCCCGTTTTTGGAGATAAAAGCGGAAACACAGAATTATACGAGCAAAATTCTGTTTTAAGAATGGCTGATAAATTGAAAACAAATAAATTGCCGCTAATTATAGACTGTGGTGTTGATGATTTTTTAATTGAACCAAATCGCGAATTGCACAGAAGATTGGTTTATAATAAAGTTGATCACGATTATACCGAACGTCCAGGAGCACATACTTGGGATTATTGGGAAAATTCACTTCCGTATCACGTATTATTTTTCAGTAAAATACTCCTTAAAAATCAGGTGACTGCGAAAAAATAAAGTTCTTTTTGACTTAAATTAAGCTGAATCGCTTTTTTTGGTTTAATTTTTGGAATACCTTTATAGTATAATCCTTAAAAAAAACAAGTTTATGAAAAAGATACTTACACTATTCGCTGTGGCTGGGCTAATGGCGTTTTCGAGTTGCTCAAGCAATGATGATGATAATGATACAATTTCTGAAGTTTTTCAAGTTAGAGGTGTGTCATTTACTCCTCAAAATGATTATAATCCAATAATTGATTTGAATCCTTCAATTTTTCCAGGTGATATGGTATTAGTTTATCGTCAAGATGGGTCTGACGGTGGAGCGCCTGTTTGGAAAATGGCTCCTGAATTATATTATTTTGCTGATGGTACACTAGATTTTGGTTATAATTTTAATTTTACAGTAAATGACGTTAGCATTTATATGGATGGAAATGATCTAGCATCGGTTTCTGATCAATATAGATTAAATCAAACATTTAGAATTGTAATTATTCCAGGATACGTAACTGGAGCAGCTAAATCTGTTAATAAAGCTGATTATTCTGATTATAATGCTGTAATTGCTAGATATGGCATTGATGATAGTAAAGTTAAAGAAGTCAAAGTAAAAAATTAACTTTAAATTTCAATATAAAAAAAAGGAAATCGAAAGATTTCCTTTTTTTATGATTATATGTTTGAGAGAATTATTCTTCTCTATCAGAATCAGAAAGTACTTTTTCTTCTCCAAATTTTAGTGAAACCAAAACTCCAACTAAAAGAGATAAAGCGATAAAACCTAAAGAAGCCCATTCTGGTACTTGAATCCAATCGTGAAGTAGCATTTTTAATCCAACGAAAGCTAAAATCGCTACTAAGCTGTATTCTAAATAACTGAATTTTGCCAACATATTTGCTAAGAAGAAATACATAGAACGTAGTCCTAAAATGGCAAAAATATTAGAGCTAAATACTAAAAATGGATCTTTAGTAATCGCCAAAATCGCAGGAACACTATCTACGGCAAACAGAACATCCATAACTTCAATAACTATTAAAGCTACGAATAAAGGAGTTGCTGCTTTTTTTGCTGTTTTGGTTGGAATGAAAAATTTCTCACCATCCATTTCAGAGGTAATCGGAATAACTTTTCCTAATGTTTTGTATACGAAAGAATCCTTCGGGTGAAAATCTTCGTCTTCGCCGGAGAACAACATTTTTGCTGCAGTAAAAAGTAAAAACAATCCGAAGATATAAGTTGTCCAAGCAAATTTATTGATTAGCATTACCCCGAAGAAAATCATTAATCCACGGAAAACGATCGCACCTAAAATTCCCCAAAACAAAACACGGTGTTGGTATTTTTGCGGAATTTTAAACGATGCAAAAATAATGGCAATCACAAAAATGTTATCTACACTTAAAGAAAGCTCGATTAAGTAACCTGTTATAAACTTCATAGAAGCAACTGCAGGTTTTAAGTTGTCTGGATTGGCAATATAATCTGTGGTGTAAAGCCAATAAATTACTCCAGAAAAAAGGAAAGATAAAGTAACCCAAATTAGAGTCCACTTACTGGCTTCTTTTGTGCTAATGATGTGTGGCGTTTTGTTAAATACACCAAGATCTAAAGCAAGAATAAAAACTACAGCAAGTAAAAATAGGGACCAGACTATCATAATGATTTTTTTAAATGATATACAAAGATAAGTTTTGAACTTTAACTTAAAAATTAAATTTAACTTTAAAATTAAGTAATATTTGTTAACTGTGAAGTGTTGATTGTTATATAGTTATAAGGTTTTTTGTTGCTTTTTGCTTGATGTGTCTTTATTTAAACTGGACTTCAGCCCAGTTTAAATATGTTGGAGTTTAAAAAAAAATGCCAACAAATAATGTTGGCATTTTTAGAATATAATTTAAGCTTTGAATTATAGCGCTGAGTTAACAGTTTTGATAATTCTAGCAGCAATTTTGTATGGGTCTCCGTTAGAAGCTGGTCTTCTGTCTTCCAACCATCCTTTCCATCCTTTTTGAACAGTCATTAAAGGAATTCTGATAGAACATCCTCTATCTGAAACTCCATAAGAGAAATCGTGGATAGAAGCAGTTTCGTGTTTACCAGTTAAACGTTGGTCATTGTAAGCTCCGTAAACTGCGATGTGCTCAGCAGTAACAGGACGGAAAGCTTCACAGATTCTTTCGTAAGTTGCTTGATCTCCACATGTTCTTAATACAGTGTTAGAGAAGTTAGCGTGCATTCCAGAACCATTCCAGTCTGTATCTCCTAGAGGTTTTGGGTGATATTCAATATAGTAACCATATTTCTCAGTCAAACGGTCTAATAGGTAACGAGCAACCCAGATTTCGTCTCCAGCTTTTTTAGCACCTTTAGCGAATAATTGGAATTCCCATTGTCCACAAGCAACCTCTTGGTTGATTCCTTCGAAGTTGATTCCAGCAGCGATACATAAATCAGCGTGCTCTTCAACTAATTTTCTTCCGTGTGTATTTTTTCCACCTACTGAACAGTAGTACATCCCTTGTGGAGCAGGGTATCCTCCAACTGGGAAACCAAGTGGAAGTTGAGTTTTAGTATCCATGATGAAATACTCTTGTTCGAAACCAAACCAAAAATCATCATTATCATCATCAATTGTAGCTCTACCGTTAGAAGGGTGCGGAGTACCGTCAGCATACATAACTTCAGACATTACTAACCATCCGTTGATACGAGTTGGATCTGGATAAATTGCAACAGGTACTAAAAGACAGTCAGAAGAACCACCTTCAGCTTGTTTAGTTGACGAACCATCAAATGACCAGTTTCCAAGTTCTTCTAATGTTCCTTTGAAGTTTTCGTGCTCTTCAACTTTAGTTTTACTTCTAAGATTTTGAGTTGGTTCATATCCATCTAACCAAATGTACTCTAACTTAATTTTAGCCATAATAATATAAATTAATTTTTTTGTTTTTTTTCGTTGGGTCAAATATAGATTTATTTTTTTAGTCCTAAAAATTAGGGGGCTATTTTGTTTAGCGAAGTATTATTTTTTGGATAAGCGCAATTTTGGTAGGGGTATATTTTAAAAAAAGCAATTTTAGTTAGGTTAAAAAAATAAATTCGTAATAATTACGGCACTTTTTTGAGTTTCTGAGTTAAGGAATTATGAAAAAATGTTTATTTAATCAATATTACCGCACAGTTTTGTTATATTTCTTTGCTTTGAATTCATTATTCTTCGAAAAAAGCATTTTCTGTTGAAAAATCATTGACTAATTTTCTATAATTTATATTCAGTTCAGGCGGTTTTATTGTTTATATTTGTTCCTCATTTTTTTTAATGAAAATTATTACGAATTTAAAATATATAACCATGTCAACATTACGTTTCCAAGCTTTACAAGAAGCTTCTAACAGAAAGCCGGTTCACTTTGAAGAAATTGATAGAAAATCGAATCTTTTTGGCTCAAATGTATTTAATGAAAAAGCAATGAAGCAATATTTAACTTCAGATGCTTTAAAAGGAGTAAGAGATGCCATTCAACACGGAACTAAAATAGACAGAAAGCTGGCAGATTATATCGCCATGGGAATGAAAGAATGGGCTCTTGCAAAAGGAGTGACGCATTATACACACTGGTTTCAGCCACTTACAGGAACAACAGCAGAAAAACACGACGCTTTTTTTGACACTTCTTATGACGGAAGCGATCCTGTAGAAAAATTCGGTGGAGCGCAATTGGTACAGCAAGAACCAGATGCATCGAGTTTTCCAAACGGTGGAATCAGAAATACATTTGAAGCAAGAGGTTATACTGCTTGGGACCCGACTTCGCCAGCCTTCATATATGGTACAACTTTATGTATTCCGACAGTTTTTATTGCTTACACTGGTGAAGCTTTAGATAATAAAATACCTTTATTAAGAGCATTATCTGCAATTGATGAAGCAGCGACAGAAGTTTGTAAATATTTTGATAAAAATGTAAAAAAGGTAACGGCAACTTTAGGATGGGAGCAAGAATATTTCTTGATTGATAAAGCCTTGGCAAATTCACGTCCTGATTTAATGATGACGGGAAGAACATTATTAGGACATACTTCTGCAAAAGGTCAGCAATTAGACGATCACTATTTCGGATCTATCCCAACTCGTGCTCTTACTTATATGAGAGATTTAGAGCAAGAATGTATGTTGTTAGGAATTCCGGTAAAAACACGTCATAATGAAGTTGCACCAAATCAGTTTGAGTTGGCTCCGATTTTTGAAGAAACCAATTTAGCGGTGGATCATAACTCTTTATTAATGGATGTAATGCAGAGAGTTGCAGAACGCCATGACTTTAAAGTATTATTTCACGAAAAACCATTTAAAGGAGTAAACGGTTCAGGAAAACACAACAACTGGTCATTGGCAACAGATACGGGAGTTAATTTGCTAAGTCCAAGTAAAACGCCAATGAGCAATTTACAGTTTTTGACTTTCTTTATTAATACTATAAAAGCAGTTAACGATTATGAAACTTTATTAAGAGCTTCTATCGCGACTGCAAGTAACGATCATAGGTTAGGAGCAAATGAAGCGCCGCCAGCGATTATTTCTGTTTTCATCGGAGCACAATTATCAAAAGTTTTATTAGAATTAGAAAGTGTAACAACTGGAAAACTTTCTCCAGAAGAAAAAACAGATTTGAAATTAAATGTTGTTGGTAAAATTCCAGACGTATTATTAGATAATACAGACAGAAACAGAACTTCTCCATTTGCTTTTACAGGAAATAAATTTGAGTTTAGAGCAGTTGGATCAAATTCAAACTGTTCAAACGCGATGACAACTCTAAATGCGATCGTTGCAAAACAATTAATTGACTTTAAAAATGAAGTTGAGAATTTGATTGAGAATAAAGACATGAAAAAAGATGACGCAATCTTTAATGTCTTAAGAGAATACATCAAACAATCTAAAAAGATTCTTTTTGAAGGTGACGGTTATAGCGATGCTTGGGAAAAAGAAGCAGCAAAAAGAGGTTTGAGTAATTTCAAAACAACTCCAGAAGCGATAAAAGCGAAAGTTTCAAAACAAGCTTTGGATTTATTTGCTGAATTAGGAATCTTTAATCACGTTGAGGCCGAAGCGCGTTACGAAATTGAATTAGAAGAATACACGAAAAAAATCCAGATTGAAGGCAGAGTTTTAGGAGATATTGCGAGAAATCATGTTATTCCGACTGCAATTCGTTATCAAAATACTTTAATTGAGAACGTAAAAGGATTAAAAGAAATTTTCGGAAAAGAATTTGAAACCATTGCAAAAGAACAAATTACTTTGATAAAAGAAATTTCTGGTCATATTGAAGGAATCAATACAAAAGTGTTGGCGATGACGAATGAAAGAAAAAAAGCCAATCAATTGACAGACGCCCAAAAAATGGCAGAAGCATATTGCAATAAAGTAAAACCTTATTTTGAAGATATCCGTAATCATTGTGATAAATTAGAATTATTGGTTGATGATGAAAGCTGGACATTAACGAAATACAGAGAATTATTGTTTACTAAATAATGCTAATAAATTTTCTAAAACCTGTCTTAATTGGACAGGTTTTTTTATGAATTAAAATTTAGAAGAAACAAAATAAGTAGTTTTATTCCTGTGAAATTATTTGAGAATAACTGTAATTTATCGAATTAATTTACACTTTATCGGAAAGAAGTAATTTTTTCTAAAAATATGTACTCTTAGTATATCTGATTTTAAGGAAGTTTTATAATTTTAATCATCGAATTAAGAAAATAAATAAGAAATACCACAATAACCAACATAATTTAATCTGTGAAAAATCGGCGATATTCCAATCTGCCGATTTTTTTATGAATCAAATATTCGAATAAGCCAAAGAATTAAAAAAAGGGATTATCTTTGCACCACATCAACACAAACTAATTTTCATGAGTTCAGATTCTAGCAAAAGGTACGCACAAAGAGGTGTTTCGGCATCAAAAGAAGACGTACACAACGCCATTAAAAACATTGACAAAGGTTTATTTCCACAGGCATTCTGTAAAATTGTTCCAGATTATTTGACACAAGATGCAGATCATTGCCTTATTATGCATGCCGATGGAGCAGGTACAAAGTCGTCTTTGGCTTATATGTATTGGAAAGAAACAGGAGATTTGTCTGTTTGGAAAGGAATTGCTCAAGATGCCTTAATCATGAACATTGACGATTTATTATGTGTTGGAGCAACAGATAATATTCTGCTTTCTTCGACTATTGGAAGAAATAAAAACCTAATTCCAGCTGAAGTTATTTCTGCAATTATCAATGGCACAGAAGAATTAATCAACGAATTAAAATCATTCGGAGTAACGATTCATTCAACTGGAGGTGAAACAGCAGACGTTGGAGATGTTGTTCGTACTATTATAGTAGATTCGACTGTTACAGCTCGTATGAAACGTTCTGATGTTGTAGACAATGCAAACATCAAAGCTGGCGACGTGATTGTAGGTTTAGCGTCTTTCGGACAAGCAACTTACGAGAAAGGTTATAACGGAGGAATGGGAAGTAACGGATTAACTTCTGCTCGTCATGATGTTTTCGGAAAATATTTGGCTAAAAAATACCCAGAAAGTTACGATGCAGCAGTTCCAGAAGAATTAATTTATTCAGGACAAGTCAATTTAACTGATGAAGTAGAAAATAGTCCAATTAATGCAGGACAATTAGTGCTTTCTCCAACAAGAACTTATGCGCCAATTATCAAGAAAATTTTAGATAAATATAGTCCAGAAGATATTCACGGAATGGTGCATTGCAGTGGTGGTGCACAGACTAAAATTTTACATTTCGTAAAAGATTTGCATGTTATAAAAGATAATTTATTTCCAGTTCCGCCATTGTTCAAGTTAATTCAAGAACAATCGAAAACAGATTGGAAAGAAATGTATCAAGTTTTCAACTGTGGACACAGAATGGAGCTTTATGTTCCTGAAAACATTGCGCAAGATATTATTGAAATTTCAAAATCATTCAATGTAGATGCTCAAATCGTAGGTAGAGTAGAAGCTTCAGATTCTAAAAAACTTACTATTAATAGCGAATACGGAACATTCAACTATTAAAAAATTAACCATATAAGTGATATAAGTTCAGTTTAGTTTTTCTACACTTTTAATATGAACTTATATCACTTATATGGTTTAAAAATATTTCACTATGTACGAATTACTTTTTTGGAAATATCTAGACGAAATTTACTTGAACAATCAAGAAGTTTATGAAGCGCTTGTTGAAAAACAAGAAGTTGAAGGTTTGGCTATTCTTCAAATAGAAGTAATCGTAAATAGAATTAATTCTGTTTTTTCTGACTGGGAAAGAGTCGATGAAAACAGCTGGAAAAATCCAAAAGGAAAAGGCGCATTCCAAGTTATTACAACGCCACAAAGCGTAAAAATCGACTGCTACGGAACAGAAGGAAAAACCATGAACAAATTAGTTGATGTTATGGAAGAATTCAAATGTCCGCTTTACGATCCTCAAGTTCCTGAGCGTTATGATGAAATGAGTGAGTAGTTTTCATTTATAGTAAAAATATAAAATGAAAAAAACTCTTGTCTTTGTTTGCAGTATCTTCTTAAGTATTCTTATCGCCACACTTTTCGGCGTTTTACACAATCAATTCACTTATACCATTTCTGATGAATTTTTTACAGAATACCTGTTTGAAAAATTTGGTTTTATTGAATACGGAAGAAATACTCCAAGATTAACAGCTTCAATTATTGGTGTATGGTCTGGTTGGTGGATCGGTCTTTGTGCTGGTTTTATTTTTGCCCTTATAGGTTTCTTTAGTCCTAATATAAAAGAGATGAAAAAAAGTATTAGTGGAGCAATTCTAATAATGCTAAGTACAACTGTAATAATAGGTTTATTAGGATTATGTTATGGATTTCTAGGTTTTTCAAATTTAGAGTCAACTTGTTGTTTTCCTCTTCAAATTAAAAACATGCAAAATTTAATTGCAGTTTCAGAAATGCATAGTTTTAGTTATGCAGGAGGTGCAATCGGATTATTATTAGGCGCTTTATTTCAGATAAAAAAACTAAAAAAGTAAATTACGCTTCATAATTATAATTTTATAAAGTTTCAAGTTATTGGAATTTGGAATTTTTAAATTTGGAATTTAATCTACCCGTCTTTCAAAAGTAAATTCTGTTCTTTTCTAAGTTTTACCACTAATTGATCAACATAAGTTTTGATTTTCTGCGGAAGCATATTCCAATTCTGATCTTTTTTAAAACTTCTGCAATCGTCTAAATCGCATTCAACGGCACGAATTGCATATTTTTTGTTTTTATAAACAGTTATAATTTTTACACGTCTTATTTCGTCATATTCTGTTCGAGTTCCGTAAACTATAATTGGATCAATATAACCATCGCCATCAAGATCTTTTGTACTGCAATATTTTGTCCAAAACCAAATATTTGTTTCTTTCGGATTGTAATCTTCCAATAAATCATTAATTCTCCATTTTTCTAAAAACCCGCCGTGATCATTCATTACGCAAATGGCTTGAATTTTGGTGTTTAATGTATCTTTTTTAGAAATTGTTTTTTGATTTTCGCCTAAAACTAATTCATAAACTCCGCCTTTATCCTGAAATTCAAATGCTTTGTAAATTGGAAAATCGGTTACATTTTCCAGCTCTCTATCTTTGATTTCTTGTTTGGTAAGTTTACGGCTTTCCGATTTCTGTGAAAAAATAAGGGTTGAATAAAAAGAAAGTAGAAGTAAAGTATATTTTTTCATATTGGCTTTATACGATTAATAAATTCAAAGATATTTAAAACCTTTAGAGTTGCATTAAAATTATGTTTTTTAAAAACAGTTTTTGTTGTACTTTTCTAAATTCAAATAAAAAATAAGAAAACTATAAAATGATTACAATAAACCGCCGAAATTTTCTCTTTGGAATATCACTTTTGATGCTTGGTTTTACGCCAAATATAAATGCTCAGAAGAAAATTAATGAAAAACGAAATTTAATCCAATATGTTGATCCAATGATTGGAACAGCAAAAATGGGACATACTTATCCCGGTGCAACCGTGCCTTTTGGAAGTGTACAATTAAGTCCAGAAACAGACACAATCGCTTACGGATTAAATGGAAAATATAATGGCGAAGTTTATAAATATTGTGCAGGATATCAATATGAAGACAAAACAATTGTAGGTTTCAGCCACACCCATTTCAGCGGAACAGGACATTCAGATTTGGGAGATTTCTTAATTATGCCGACAACAGGAAAGTTGCAATTAAATCCTGGTGTTGCCTCAAAACCTCTATCGGGTTATAGATCGGCATTTTTGCATTCAACAGAAAAAGCAGAACCAGCTTATTACAGCGTTTTTCTTGAAGATCATAAAATTAAAGCAGAATTGACGGCAACAACTCGTGTCGGAATGCATCAATATACTTTTCCAAAGTCAGACGAAGCGCATATTATTTTAGATCTCACTTCTGGAATTTACAATTATGATAAAAAGAACGTTTGGACTTTTGTGCGAGTAGAAAACGATACATTGATAACAGGATATCGCCAAACAAATGGTTGGGCAAGAACAAGAACGGTTTATTTTGCAATGTCTTTTAGCAAGCCAATTAAAAGTTACGGACAAGCAGCTCAGGAAAAAAGTGTTTACAGAGGTTTTTGGGGGAAATTTGATCAAACCAAAAATTTCCCTGAAATGGCAGGACAAAACTTAAAATTGTTTTTTGATTTTAATACTAATGAAGGAGAAAAAATCAAAATTAAAATGGCTTTGTCTCCTGTAAGTTCTGCGGCGGCTTTAGAAAACATGAAAAAAGAAACGCCTGATTGGGATTTTGAAAAAGTAAAAAAACAAAGCCAGGAAGTTTGGAATAAAGAATTGAATAAAGTTCAGGTTGAAACCATACAGAAAGAAGATTTAGTGAATTTCTATACTGCAATGTATCACGCCTTTTTAGGCCCAACTGAATACATGGATTTAGATCGAAACTATAAAGGTTTGGATATGAATGTTCATAAAGCAGAAAATTTTACCAATTATACTAGTTATTCGCTTTGGGATACTTATCGTGCTTTACATCCATTATTTAATATTGTACAGCCGAAAAGAAATGCCGATATGGTGAGTTCAATGCTGGCGCATTCGGATCAAAGTGTGCATAAAATGCTTCCGATTTGGTCACATTATGCCAATGAAAACTGGTGCATGATTGGCTATCATTCGGTTTCTGTTGTGGCAGATGCAATCGTAAAAGGGAATGTTAGTTTTGATGCCGAAAAAGCGCTTCAAGCTTGTGTCAATACAGCGAAAGTTCCTTATTACGATGGACTAGAATATTACATGAAACAAGGTTATGTTCCAGAAGATAAAAACGGATCTTCGGTTTCTAAAACTTTAGAATATGCTTATGATGACTGGGCAATTGCACAGGCAGCTAAAAAGTTAGGTAAAACGGATGTTTATAATGAATTCATAGAAAGATCGAAAAATTATAAAAATGTTTACGACGAAAAAACTGGTTTTATGCGTCCGAAATTGAATGACGGAACATTCAAAAAAGAATTCGATCCGCTAGACACGCACGGGCAAGGTTTTATTGAAGGGAATTCATGGAATTACAGTTTATATGTTCCGCAAGATCCTGCAGACATGATTAAAATGATGGGCGGAAACGATAAATTTAAAGTTCGTTTAGATTCATTGTTTAATATGCATCTTCCAGATAAATATTTCGAAAACACGGAAGATATTACAAGAGATGGAATTATTGGAAACTATGTTCACGGAAACGAGCCTTCTCATCACGTTGTTTATTTGTACAATTGGACAGATTCTCCTTGGAAATCGCAAGATAAGATTCGAATGATTTTGAAAAAAATGTACAGAAACGGTGCTGATGGGTTAGGAGGGAATGACGATTTCGGACAAATGAGTGCTTGGTACATTTTCAGTAGTTTAGGATTCTATCCAGTTGCGCCAGGTTCTGATGAATATGCTTTGGGAAGTCCGCTAATGAAAAATGCTATTTTGAATTTAGAAAACGGAAAAACTTTTGAAGTTGCAACTGTTAATCAATCGGATAAAAATGTATTTGTTTCAAAAGTACTTTTAAATGGAAAAGAGTTTTCAAGACCTTTCTTAAAACATGAAGATGTTATGAATGGTGGGAAAATTACGTTTTATATGAGTAGTAAACCGAATAAGAAGAATTATTAAAGATACTGAGATTCTAAGATGCTAAGGAACTAAGTTTTTTTCTTTTAGTAATTGTCAGGCTGAGTGAAGTCGAAGCCTAATCTAGTTGTATTTGACTTGCGAGGGCTTCGACTTCGCTCAGCCTGACAAACAAGACATTTATTCATGATAAATTAAAATTCGCGAAAATTTGTGCAATTCGTGGCGAAACAAGAAAAAACTTCACGAAATTTGCACTTCAAATAAAGAAAACGAAATATGAAGATAAATTTAAAATCAGGAATTGATAAACTGCTTTTCGGAATGAAGCAGAATGATGTAACAGCTGCTTTAGGAAAACCTGATAAAAACTATAAAGATGAAGATGATAATGTGATTTTTGTGTACAATGCACTTAAAGCGCGCTTGACATTTTATCAAGAAGAAGATTTTAAATTAGGTTATATTGTAGCTTCAAGTAATAATCTGGAAGTTTTCGGTTTCAAATTGATTGGAAGAAAAATTGCAGATGTAAAGAAAGATGTAGCAACAAAAGGCATTACAAAATACAATCAGGAAACTTTTGATACTTTCGAAAACTACTTCAATGAAGATAACTGGTTCATTCTTCAGACAGAATTTGATGAAGTGGTAAAATTCGAAATTGGTGCTATTATCAATGATAAAGACGAATTTGACTGGAAATTTCCTGTGAAGAAATAACTGTATTTTCGGTTGTCAGGCTGAGCGAAGTCGAAGTCTAATCTAGTTGTGTTTGACTTGTGAGGGCTTCGACTTCGCTCAGCCTGACAAACGGAAAAATAATTATATAAAAAAACCGACAAGTGATTGTCGGTTTTTTTTATGTTTTTTAAAAGAAATTATCCTTTTAACCATGCATTTTTAAGTTTCTCTTTTGAGGCATCTGTTGCTTTAAAAGTTTCTGCTTCTTCGTATGGTAATTTCACAGTTCCTTTAATAGTTTCTTCCTTAGTACCACGTTTTGTTTTTAGTGTAATTGGATCGTTTTCTTTCCAGTTTTCACTTTCTGTAATTAAATCATAAATGTTATCTAAGTTGTATGATTTGTTGTTTACAGTCAAAATTTTATCACCACCTTTTAAATTCAAGCTTTTGAAGAATTCAATTGATTCTGACTCAGGACGAACAGCTATTTCTTTTGTAGCTTTATCAATTGTAATATTTGGAGTTTGTCCTTTAATGAATGGATTTCCTGGTTTTTTCTCAGTAGCTTTTGTAACTCCAACTTTAGCTAAATAAAAATCGTAAGGAATTGGAGTTGTTCCTGCTACATATTTGTTTAAGAATTCTCCAACTTCTGGATAGGTCAATGAAGTGATTTTAGCAAACAATTCATCATCGTTAAATGGTTTTTCAACACCATATTCGTCAGATAATTTGTGCATTAAATCTAAAATACCTCTTTCTCCGTTGCTTTTCTCTCTAATGATAATATCGATGCACATTCCGATTAAAGCTCCTTTTTGATACACATTTAAATATTGATCTTTATAAGGCTGCTCTAATACATTTTTACTCATTAAAGTAAATGACATGGTATCGTCTAAACTTTTAGCCTGATCAATTTTATCTGCAATTCTAGTGTAGAATTCTGCTTCATCAATCAAACCTTGGTTGATTTGGAAAAGGTTAGCAAAATATTCTGTAACTCCTTCATACATCCATAAATGCTCAGACATTTTTGGCGCATTGTAGTCAAAAAACTGAATTTCTTTTGAGTGAATAGTCAATGGCGTAACAATGTGGAAAAATTCATGCGAAACGACATCTTTCATAGCTTCAACCAACTTTTCTTTTGACATTGATTCTGGCAAAACTACTGTTGTTGCAGTTGGATGCTCTAAAGCTCCAAAACCATGAGCGTCGTCTTTTGCCGCGCTTGATAAATACAATAAAACGGTATATTTTTTAGTAGAATTTACTTTTCCTAAAAAGTTTTTCTGCGCCGTCATCATCGTTTTCATTTCTGGCGTAATGCTTTCTGCTGTATATTTTCCAGTAGGAGAGTAAACTGCAATTAAGATATCCATTCCGTTTACATTAAATGTAGTGTAATCTGGTTTAGAATACATAATTGGATTTTCTACCAAAATAGCATAACGAGAAGTTGTAAATATATCTGAAG
Source organism: Flavobacterium notoginsengisoli (assembly GCF_014207905.1). Taxonomy (GTDB): domain Bacteria; phylum Bacteroidota; class Bacteroidia; order Flavobacteriales; family Flavobacteriaceae; genus Flavobacterium; species Flavobacterium notoginsengisoli_A. Next base: position 133,561 of record NZ_JACHLB010000005.1, read on the forward strand.
TATTGCTAGCATCTTGGTCTGTCATAGAAGTTGCTCCCCAAAGTGTTTCAGGATGTGTAACAGTAACTTTGTATGGAACATCTAATTTATCTTGAAAATATCCAACAAAACCATGAGTATTTAACATGAAGTTTTTACCAGCATCGATGTTAGTTCCTGCTGGAGAGAAAACGTCATCGTTACCAAACCCTGTTCCTTTTTCAGTGTCGAAAGTATCGTTTACTAAATAAGTAATTTTCTTTAAAGTTTTTGCATTTGAGATTGACCAAGAGTTGTCGTCAATTCTTTTTACAGTAAGCGGATTTCCTTTAGCATCAAATGCTTTGAAATCTTCTGAATATTTTCCGTAATTATCTGTAGAATAAGTTCCAGGAACTGTTTTCGGAATACTATAAACAATTTCATCAGTTTTAATTGCTGGAGGAGTTACTGTTACCAGTACTTTATCGTCTTTAACGTCGGTTAGATTGATATTAACTTCTACCGTATTGCTTTTTGCGGTACCAGTGCTACCTGTCTTACAGCTCCAAAATGTAACCGCTAGAGCTAAGGAGTAAAGTATTTTTTTCATTTGAATATATTTAGTTATAGTATTTGTCACAAAAAGTGTCAAAAAGTTACTTAAAAATAACAATAAATTTAAAATAAAAAAAACTCCTGAAAAACAGGAGCTCAAAAGTTTAGTCTAGTTTATTTTTTATATAATATTTTCCATCCAAATCTTCATCAAAATCATCTATTTTTACTGGTTTTGGTTTTGGTTTGTTTGCGATTGCCTTCTTTTTCCACATCTCAAATTTTTCAAGAGGCATCTTCTTTTTCATGATTTCCAGAACTTCTTTTTCTGCTAATCCAAATTCTTTTTTTATAATTTCAAATGGATTTTTTTCTTCTAAAGCTAACGAAACAAGTCTTTCGGTTTGCTCCCAAGTCAATTCTTTGCGGCTACTCTTTTTCATCTCGTGAAAATTAATTCAAAATAGGGTGTTAATTATTAATAGATTGATTCTCAATTTATGTATCAATATTAAAAAAAAAAATAATAAGTTGTTTCGGTAGAGTATATTTTTTTTAATGTTTTTAGCTGTTTTTAAAGGATCGTGATTTTTCAAATGGTATTTTTAACAGATTCTTTAGTCTGTTGTTTTCTTCCAGCTTCATGTGCGTATCCACTCCATAAATCAATTGATCTTTATGAAGGTAGGTAAAAGTCCCAAAAAGACGATCCCAGACTGAAAATATATTTCCATAATTACTATCTGTATACGGCAGCACATAATGATGATGTACTTTATGCATGTTTGGAGAAACAATAAAATAACTCAGAAAAGTGTCCAGTTTTTCTGGTAATGAAATATTTGCATGATTAAACTGTGAAGCGACCACAGATAAAGATTGGTAGAGAAAAACCATCCACATTGGTGAACCAACAATCAAAACACCCAAAGTGGTAAAGATAAAACGAATCACACTTTCGCCAGGATGATGTCTATTAGCGGTTGTAGTGTCAATCCAAATATCTGTGTGATGTACTAAATGAAATTGCCACAGATATTTAAATTTATGTTGAACAAAATGGGCTAAATAAGCGCCAATTAAATCTAACAGCAATAAGCCAATTATGGTATAAAGCCAAACAGGTATTTCGGGTAGCCATTGCAAAATTCCAAAATGATTTTCTATTGTCCAGCTCGCAGTTCTGATTAGAATGAAAGCCAAAATAAAATTGACAACAATAGTGGTGAAGGTAAAAAAGAAATTTATTCCGGCGTGTGGCCACTTTTTGTATTGCATTCTGAATAATGGAAATGAATTTTCTATTAACCAGAAAATAGTAATTCCGCCAACAAGAATAAGGCTTCTGTGTGAAGATGGAATCGTGCTGAAGTAAGAAATAATTTCGTTCATAATAATAAATATTTGAGTTGAAATAGTGTTTTCTTGTCGATTTTATCCAAAGAAAAAGAGAAAACCAAATATAAATATATCTGATTTTCTCTTTCGAAATAAATTATGGGCTAATTTATAATTATTATTTTTTGATGAGGCTTATAATAAACAGCAAAACCCAAGCTCCACCTACAGCAATCAAAATTTGCCAAAGAAGTCCGCCGCCACCAATACCAAGTTTACCAGCAATCCATCCACCTATAAATCCGCCGATGATTCCAACAATGATATTGCCAATTAAGCCAAAGCCTGCGCCTTTCCAAATTTGTCCGGCCAACCAGCCAGAAATTGCGCCAATAAGCAGAAAATATAAAAATTCCATATAATTTTGATTTTAATGATTTATTTTATTGAATTACTTTTCGTTATGATTTTGAAGTAAGTTTTTGTAAATGAGACCCGCAACTATAGCTCCGAGAATTGGCGCTACCCAAAATAACCACACTTGCGATAAAGGTTCACCTCCAGTAAAAACTGCCTGAGACAATGATCTTGCTGGGTTTACTGAAGTATTGGTAATCGGAATACTGATTAAGTGAATTAAAGTTAACCCTAAACCAATTGCTACCCCACAGAAAGGTGTACTTGCAAATTTGTCTGTAGCACCTAAAATAATTATTAAGAAAAATAATGTCAGAACAAACTCGGCGATAAAACACGCTTGAAGAGAATATCCATCAGGAGAAAAAGCTCCAAAACCATTTGAGGCAAATGCTCCAGCTTTAGTATTATCAATTACAAAACCTGCTTTTCCTGAGGCGATTGTATACAAAGTTCCCGCCGCAGCAATCGCTCCAACGCATTGTGCAATGATGTAAGGAATAAGATCTTTAGCAGAAAATCTTCCACCAGCCCACAATCCAATAGAAACTGCAGGATTAAAATGACCGCCAGAAATATGACCAACTGCATATGCCATAGTCAAAACTGTTAAACCAAATGCTAGGGCCACACCTGCAAAACCAATTCCTAATTCCGGAACTCCTGCTGCAAAAATAGCGCTTCCGCAACCTCCAAAAACAAGCCAATAAGTTCCGAAGAACTCAGCAAATAATTTTTTCATAATAAAATAATTTAATTAATGGTTAATGTTAGAATATATATTGGTAAGCCCAATAAATTAAAACAATTTGTAAGGGCAAACGTACAAATAAAATCCATCTTGGTAAACCAAAACCTGCTTTTTTATTTTGAAACATGTATAAATTTGCAGGAAAAACAGCGATAAGTAAAGCTATAATTCCCCAGGCGGCGAAGAGTGTAGTCGCAGGTATAGTGAGCAGAATGCCTAATATTATTTCGGCAGCACCACTTAAAATATTTATTAATTTTGGATTCTGAAAAATAGGAGGAATGATTTTGATGTACATTCCGGGTTTCCTAAAATGATTAATTCCAGCACCTATATAAAGTAAAGCCATTAAATATAAATGCCAAGGTAAAATCATGATAGCTAGTTGTTTATCACGAATTTATAAAAAAATTAACAATTATTGCATTACAGAAGGTCTTTTTTTAAGAATGTTTATTCTGAGTTATTTTTTGGACTTAAAATTTACATTCATAATAATTATGGCAAGAATAATTAGTACAATTCCAACCCATTGAGAAAAGATTACTTTTTCGTTCAATAAAACATAAGCCATCATTACAGAAACTGGCAATTCGAGTGCAGATACGATACTTCCAAGTCCAATACCAGTTAAAGGAAAACCAGCATTCATTAGCATTGGTGGAATTATAGTTCCGAAAAGAGACAAAACAATTCCCCATTTTAAGAAAATTTCAAGATTAAAAGGAGTAACTTGAGTAAAAAATGCAAAAGAGAAAACAATAATCGATCCGCCTAAAAGCATATAAAGACTTCTTTGGGCTGATGAAATTTCAATTGCTACACGATTTGCGGTAAACATAGTAGTTGTAAAAGAAGCCGCAGCCATTATTCCCCATGCTAAACCTCTCCAATCGAGTGTGATATCATTATTAATAATATTTGTTGCTAAAACAGTCCCAAAAAGTACAATCAATACAGCAATAACTTTTTGTTTTGAAGGTAATTTTTTTTCTAAAATCATTTCAAGTAAAACCCCCATCCAAACCGTTTGCATTAATAAAACGATTCCGATAGAAACGGGAATATATTTTACAGCTAGATAGTAAAATAAACTGGTCATTCCTAAAGAAGTTCCAGCAAGCATTAAACTAAAAATGTTTTTAGGAGTAGCTTTAACTGCTTGATTTTTGTTTTTTATTCTCTGAAAAAGATTGATTAGAAGAATACCTGTAATTCCATAAATAAATTGTGAACTCGTAACTTCTGCAGTCGTGTATCCTTCAGAATAGGCTATTTTTACAAAAGTAGCCAGCATTCCGTATGTTGTTGCACCTAAAGCAACCAAAAAAACACCTTTTAATACATTGTTTTGAGACATCATAATTTATCTATTTTTAAAAATTCAAGCCGGCAAAGGTAGGTTATTTTATTTATGATTTTATCGTACTATGTTGAGAAAATTGATTTAATGCTAATAAAATTGAATTTTAAACTCTTGAATTGTGAATTGTTTAAAAATGTAAATATTTAGTATAAAAAAAAGCCATCAAAAATAGTTCTGATGGCTTTCTATAATAAAGAATAATTATTCTACGTCTTAATTAGGCTGATTTTGATAGGTTTCAATTTCAAAAATCAAAGTAGCATTTGGTGGAATAACTCCGCCTGCACCTTTTTCTCCATAAGCTAAATTAGAAGGAAGGAAGAAAATTGCTTTTTCTCCATCTGTCATCATGTCAAGAGCCTCAAGAAAACCTGGAATCATACCGTCTTTTTTACCAACTGTAAAAGGAAAAGCTTTGTAACCGCCTTGTGCATCTCGGTTTGCGTCGTATTTTCCGTAAGTTTTAGCTACACTTGCCATACTGCTGTCAAATAGGTTGCCATCTTCAAAATATCCTGCATAATGAAAGTAAATATTTGATCCTTCTGCACCTTTAACTCCAGTTCCTTTTTTTGTAATAAAATACTTTAGACCAGATGCAGTTGTCGTTGCTTTTGCTTTTGTTTCAGTAAAATAAGCAGCTTTAATTTGAGCTTTTTTCATTTCATCGCTGAAAATTTTTACTGCATCAAATTTTTTAGCGGCAGTTCCTTTGCGAGTAATTGTAATTTTTGTCATTACATCGTCTTGAACAATTTTATTTACATTGTCCATTCCAGAAACTACATGTCCGAAAATAGTATGTTTTCCGTTTAACCAAGGAGTGTCTTTATGTGTAATAAAAAATTGGCTTCCGTTTGTAGCAGGACCAGAATTTGCCATTGCTAAAACACCACCTTTTTCAAATTTTAAATCTGTAACAAATTCGTCTTTAAAAGAATATCCAGGGCCTCCAGATCCATTTCCATCTGGATCACCACCTTGAATCATAAAATCGTTTATAACTCTATGAAATTTTAAGCCATCATAAAATGGTTTTCCTTTCAATTTATCAGCTTTAACAAAAGGATTTTTCCCTTCAGCTAAAGTGATGAAATTTGCTACTGTTACAGGAGCTTTTACGTATTCTAAAGAAACAACAATATCTCCTTTTGTAGTAGAAATTGTTGCAAAAATTCCGTCTTCTGGATTTGGCGTTGCAGCTGGTTTTGCTGCTGTTGCCGTTTTTGGTTTTGCAGCAGGCTTCGCTGCAGGTTTTTTAGTTTGTGCTTGAATGTTTATTATTGCTAAGCAAAATAAAAATAAAAATCTATACTTCATTACTTTAGTATTTAAGTCTGTCTGTGATTAACTTTTTATGGTTTATCTGTTATTTGAATTTCGAAAATAATATTGGCATTTGGTGGAATTACTCCTCCAGCTCCAGTTGCTCCGTAAGCTAAATGTGATGGAATGAAAATAACTGCTTTATCTCCCAATGAAAGCTGTTCAACTCCCTCAATAAAACCAGGAATTAAACCTTCTTTTTTACCTACTTGAAACTGAATTGGCTGATATGCTTTTGCTTCAGCTCTAGCTGGATCAAATTTTCCGAATTGTTTTGCAACACTTTCAATACTTGTATCAAATAAAGTTCCGTCTTCAAGGAAACCAGCATAGTGAATAAAAATTTGGCTTCCTGCAGCAGGTTTTTTACCGTTTCCTTTTTCAGTAATTGTATATTCTAAACCGCTTGCAGTTTTAGTTGCTTTTGCTTTTATAGCTGCATAAGAAGCTACTTTTTCTTTTTGAACAGCTGCCGCTTTGATTTGTTCTTTCGAAATATCAGCAAAATAGTCATGGAATACTTTTACAGCGTCAAATTTCTTAGCCGCTTCACCATTTCTAATGATTGTTACAGAAACAATATTGTCACCTTGAACTACTTTATTTACAACTTCTTGTGTTTTTGCATCTACCACATGGCCAAAGATAGTGTGTTTGTTGTCTAACCAAGGAGTTTCAACATGCGTGATAAAAAATTGACTGCTGTTTGTTCCAGGTCCGTTGTTTGCCATTGCTAAAACGCCGGCTTTGTCAAATTTTAAATCTGAGAATTCATCTTTAAATTTATAACCTGTATCACCAGAACCAGTTCCTAGAGGATCTCCAGACTGAATCATGAAATTTTCAATAACTCTATGGAATTTTAAACCATCAAAAAAAGGTTTCTTTTTTAGGTTTTCGTGTACGACAAATTCGTTTTTACCTTCAGCTAAAGTCACAAAATTAGCAACAGTAATTGGTGCTTTCTTATAGTCAAGTTCTACAATGATATGTCCTTTGTTTGTTTCTATATCGGCATATAAACCATCAGGTAGATTGCTATGGTCGTCTTTACAAGAATAAAATGAGCTAACGGCAATTAGTAATAATAAAATAATCTTTTTCATTTAAGATATGTTTTTTATGGAGTTAATGTATCTTTTTTAGCTGGTGCCACAGGTTTTGCAGCTGTAGGTTTTGGAGTTGTTGTTTTTGGGGCTTGTGCTGTAGCGGTTTGAGCAGCTGGATCTGGAACAAAATTTCTTAAAGTAACAGTGACCATTAAAGGTTCGTTTGTTCCAATTTTTTTATTGTCGCCATGATAGCCATAAGCCATATGTGAAGGAAATAAAAAAGTCACGGTTTCATTTTTATGCATTCGCTTGATTCCGTCACGCAAACCCATCATAATATCTTGTTTGTCTACATAATAGGTTTGAGGTCCAAGGTCTGATTCAGAGTAAATGATTTTGCCTTCAAGATCTTTTACTTCCATGTTGAAATAGGCAATATCGCCTTTTCTTGGCGCAGCAGTTTCGGCAGAATTTTTTTCTTCATAATTAAACCAATAACCTTTTGGAGTAGCATAATACTTAACTTTCGGATTGTTTTTAATTATTTTTTTAATGACATCTTCTTCGCTCGCCACTAATTTTTTATTTCGATCTGCTGATGTTTTCATGAAAGTTCCCGAAGCACTAGAAATAGGTCTTCTGGCTTCTTCATGATGCTTACAGCTGACTAAAAAAGCAGCAAAAAGCAAACTGTAAATACTCAATTTTAGGTTATTCATCGATTGGGCTATAAGGTTAGTTTTTTTACTAAATCTTCAAATTTTTGAACCGTTTCTTCCATCGAAACTTCCGATCTTCCGCCAGCTGCGTTGCTATGTCCGCCTCCGTTAAAATGATCTCGGGCAAATTGATTCACATCAAAACCGCCTTGCGAACGGAAAGAAATCTTGATAATTCCTTCGTCTTTATTTTCGATAAAAATAGCAGTAAAAACAATATCTTTTATACTTAAACCATAATTAACAATTCCTTCTGTATCACCTTTAACATAATGAAAAGAATCTAGCTCTTCTTGTGTTAACGTCATATATGAAGTTTTATGTTCTTCAAATATCTTCATATTTTGCAAAGCACGCCCTAATAGCTGTAATCTGCTGAAGGAACTATTATCGAATAATAAAACAGGAATCTCAGTGTTTTCAACACCTAGGTCAATTAATTCGGCAATAATTCTGTGAGTGTTTCCAGTTGTTCCAGGAAAACGGAATGAACCAGAATCGGTTAAAATTCCTGTATAAATGCACGTTGCAATGGTTTTATCAATATCTTCTTTTTTGTTTAAAAAGTTAATGAAATTATAAACCATTTCACAAGTCGATCCGTATGAAGTGTCAGAATAAGTATATGCTGCATAATCATCAGGTTTTTGATGATGATCTATCATGATGAAAGTTGCATTTAACTTGTTTAAAGTATGCTCCATTTCACCAGTACGATGAAAAGCATTAAAATCAAGCGTAAAAATGATTTCTGCTTCTTGTAAAATTTTTGTACAGATTTCAGTTTCTTTCTCAAAGATTTTTACTGTTTCTGATCCAGGAAGCCACGCTAAAAAATTAGGAAAATCATTAGGAGCAATAACTGTCGCCTGATGATTGTTTTTGATTAAAAAATGGTACAAACCTAATGTCGATCCCATTGCGTCGCCATCTGGTCCTCTGTGTGGAATTATGGCAATTTTCTTTGGGCTTGCGAGTAATGATTGAATCGCTTGAATATCTTGTATTTTCATAGTGTGCGAATTTACATTTTTTTAATGTAATGCTGAAAATATTTTTAGTATTCGGTCGCAGTCGCAGTTTTCAGTTATTGTATGTTTTCATTTGAGAACTGCGACTGTGACTTTGACTGAAAACAAAGACTTTAAAGAAACCTTTGATACAATTTATATTTTGCTCCTTTTACGATTTGTGATTTATAAATTCCGATGGAACCAGAAGAAAAATAGGCAATTACGCAAGCAATGGCAATAAATATTCCGGGAGCAATTCCGAATAATTCCATTCCCATAATGGTGCAGGCGATAGGAGTGTGGGTCGCGCCTGAGAAAACGGCAACAAATCCTATTCCAGCTAAAAGAGCAATTGGCATCGGAATTACGGTCGATAGTGCGCTTCCTAAAGTAGCTCCAACAAAAAATAAAGGTGTTACTTCGCCACCTTTAAAACCAGCTCCCAAAGTAAATCCTGTGAATAATATCTTAAGCAGAAAGTCATACCGTTCATTTGGAGTCGAAAAAGCATCAACAATTACAGGAACTCCCAAACCTGAGAATTTTGTAAAACCGAAACCAGCAATAGCAATGGCTAAAACAACGCCACCAATAACGGGACGAAGTGGAGGATATTTAATGTTTTTTGAAAAAAGCGATCCCCAAAAATGAGTACTTCTTGCAAATAATAAAGCAGCAAATCCAGAAAGAACTCCAACAATTATGGTGAAAATAATATTGTTTAAACTGAGTTCAGGGATGACAGGAATACTATAATGAGTATGTTTTATTTCCCAGAATTCTACAGTGAAATAAGCTGCATAAGCGACTAGAAAAGAAAGAACAATACTTTTAAAATTAATTTTACTGAAATACAAAACTTCTAAAGCAAAAATAGCGCCTGCTAAAGGAGTTCCGAAGACGGAAGCAAAACCAGCACTTATTCCGAGAATAATCAAAATTTTGCGTTCAGAATTATCGAGTTTGAAAAGCTTAGTGAATTGATCAGCAATTGCGCCACCCATTTGCACTGCTGTTCCTTCTCGACCAGCAGAACCTCCAAATAAGTGTGTAAGTAAAGTTCCTAAAAGTACTAAAGGAGCCATTTTGAAAGGAATCACTTTTTTTGGAGTTTCATATTCTTCCAACAATAAATTATTTCCTTTTACAACAGATTCTCCCCAATAATAATAACTCAATCCAACCAAAAAACCACCTAAAGGCAAAAGCCAGATAATCCAATCGTGTTGAATTCTAAATTTTGTAACCCATTCTAAGGAAACTAAAAAGAATGCAGATGCAGATCCAGAAAGTATTCCGATTAATATACAGATAAGAATCCATTTCGGAATGTCAAGAAGTAATTGCTTAGGATTTTGGAAAGTCATTAAATGTAAAAGTTTGCCACGAATTTCGCCAATTTTCACGAATTAAAAGAAAAAATAATCATTTTAAATACATTAATCTGTGGCAAAATGAAAAATAAATTCGTGTAATTAGTAAAATTCGAGGCAATAAAAATATTACTGAACAACAGCTGTAAATTCAATTTCAACCAAATATTCAGGAGCAACCAATTGATTGATTCCATAAAAACCTGTTGTTGGTTTTACATCTTTAAAAAAAGCGGCATGCGCTCTCGCTACTTCTTCGAAAGTAGAAACATCAGTTGTGAAGATTCGAGTTCTAATTACATCTTTTATTCCAACATTTAAATCTTCCAGAACTTTTTCAACGCGCTCAATAATATTATAAGTTTGAGCGTAAGCATCATCGGCTTTTACTTTGTCGCCGTCAACGATAGCTACAGTTCCAGAAACTTCAATGATATTTCCAATTCTTACGGCACGACAATATCCCATTTTGTCTTCCCATGGAGATCCAGTTAAGATGTTTTCTCTTTTCATTTTTTATAATTTGTGAATTTGTTTGCTGTGTTTTAAAAGCAAATTCAGGTTGATTAATACGCCGCAATTTAAGAATTATGGTTCTGAATGAAACTAAAAAAAGCTTGAAATCAAGGTGGAAATCAAGCTTTTTTGTGATATTAAAATGTTATTCTGTTTCCTTTTCTTCGTAAAGGCGAAGCTTATTTTGAACAGTATTTAGGTTCTGTTGTAAAATTTCAATTTTGTTTAGGAGATTGGCTATAGCATCAATTCCTTCTAAGTTGATTTTGAGATCATAATGCATTCGAATCATTTTTTCTACCGTCGGAAGCTGTTCTGGCTCTAGGTATTCGTCATTTTCTTCCATTATAATATGAATAAGCCCATAATTTTGAAGTTCGGTAATAAAAGTGTTTTCAATTTCGTGATACAGACAAAACTGTTTTATATGGATTAGATTTTTATTTTTCATGACTTCTTAGTTTTGCTAGTTCTTCAAATAATTCTTTCTCTTTGTCGGACAATTTTGTTGGGAGTTTTAAGGTGTATGTAATGTATAAATCTCCAAATTGATTTTCCTGTTTATAAATCGGAAAACCTTTTCCTTTTAATTTTACCTTAGTTCCAGGTTGAGTTTCGGCAGGAACTTTAATTTTTACTTTTCCGTCGAAAGTGTTAATGTAAGTCTCGCCTCCTAAAATGGCTGTATATAAATCTAGAGGTGCTTCAGCATACAAGTTATTGCCTTCACGCTTAAAATCTGAAGTATTTGCGATAGAAAAAGTAATAAATAAATCTCCGTTTGGTCCTCCATTTACACCAGGTCCACCGTGATTTGGAATTTTTATGATTTGCCCATTTTCCACACCTGCAGGAATTGTAATTCGAATATTTTTTCCGTTAACAGTTAGGCTTTGTTTATGAGTTGTGTAAGCCGATGCAAGATCTAATTCGAGTTCAGCGTTAAAGTCCTGTCCTCTATATTTGGATTGAGATCTGCTTCTTCCGCCGCCGTACATCGAATTAAAAAAATCTGAAAAATCGCTTCCAGAAAAGTCGCCGCCTCCAAAACCAGAAAAATCTCCTCCTGAATATTGAGAACCGCTTTGCTGTCTGCTCTGCTGTTGATTCGGATCGTAACCCGCTTTTTCAAATTCTTCGGCATGTTTCCAGTCTTTTCCGTATTTATCGTATTTTTTTCGATTTTCAGGATTGCTTAAAACTTCATTAGCTTCGTTTATTTCTTTAAATTTTTTCTCGGCTTCTTTATCATTCGGATTCAAATCGGGATGGTATTTTCTAGCGAGTTTTCTATATGCTTTTTTGATTTCTGCTTCTGTTGCAGATTTTGTAACATCTAATACTTTATAATAATCGATATAATCCATTTCTATGAGATTTTATAAATGGTAAATTAAAGTATTGAAGTTAAGAATAAGTTGTTAATAATCAAAATTATGGGTTTAATCTAATGTTAAAAATAGAGCTTCATTTTTGGAATTTGAAATTTGGAATTTGAAAATTATTTTTTGCGAAGCAAATAAATTTTGGCAGGTTTTTTGATTCCAAAAATTAGCTTAATTTATTGTTATAAAACTCCTAAAGTTGCAGAGCATAATTAAATTATACTATTTTTGTGATGCTGGACTTTTGATTGTATTTTAATATAAAAGCCGATTCGATAAAACTATTTCAATGAAGCACATTTTATTATTCATATTGTTTTTTACTGCGATGTCAGTATCAGCCCAAGCCGAATTTAATTCTAAATTCAAGGCTATTCCAGCACCAAAGTTTAGTGCGAAGCCTAAAAAAACTCCAATTCCTGAAGTAAAAGATCCACAAGCGCAAACAAGTGATATTCCATCAATTAAAACTCCTAATGTTTTTGAAAATACGACGATAACACCAAAATCTAAATTTCAGATAGGAGAAGAGAAAAGTAAATTTACAATGTCTACAGAAACCGATTTTGCTAATCCTGGAGATCGTTATGTAGCAAAAATGGAAAAAGACTTAGACAAAGCTTTAAAAGATGCAGGTTTACGAGAAGGTCGAGGAACATTAGTAAAAAGAAATATTTCGCTTGGCGATTTTAAAACTAAATCAGAGTATTTTATTGTGAAATTTCGTGATTTTGGAGCAATTGATGGCGATTTAGTAAAAGTGTCTTCCAATGATGCTGTAATTCGTGACCGAATCTTACTGGATGCTAGTTTTCAGCAAGTAAAAATCGATCTTAAACCAGGTTTTAATAAATTAGATTTCGAAGCATTAAATATAGGTACATTGGGCGGAAATACTGCCGAAATTCAAGTTTACGACGATAAAGGAGCATTGGTTACCAATGATTATTGGGACAATCTTGCCGCAGGATTTAAGGCTTCTATTGTCGTAACGAAAGAGTGATTTTTGAGTGGCTAAGGTTCTAAGGAACTAAGATTCTGAGATTTTACTTTAAGAGAAAGCGTAAAAGATATTATACAAAAAGAGGTTCCATTTGGAACCTCTTTTTGTATCTAAAATTCTAAAAAAAACTTAGAATCTTAGTTCCTTAGAACCTTAGCATCTTAGATTAAAAAGGATCCGCAGTAACTCTAAATTTCATGTCAGCTTTTACCGTTACGTCTTTAGTCAAAGTCTCTTTTAATGTTACTTGAGTTCTTATTTTGTAACTGTCAGCTTTAATATATTGATCTAATTTTTTATCGGTACAAATCAAATCGATCGCATTTGTTGTAGCATTGATATTGTCTTGATACGCCAATTCTATTTCATCAGAATTGGTTGTTGAAATATATAAGTGAACCGATTTTAGAAAAGTAAAAGTCTTATCAGAAGGATCAGAAATGGTTAATTTCAGAGATCTGATTTTTACATCTTTCACTAAACTAGCCTTTGTTTTGTTGTTTTCAAATTCTGCTGAAGAATTAGTAGTTACTTCTGGAGTGATTATTTCCGAAGGCAGATTAATTGGCGAAGAACTTTTAATTTTGATAGAAGCTTCATTCGAAATATTGAAACTTAATAAATCATCAACCGCGTCGCAAGAGGTTAAGAAAACAGACATGATAAGTGTCAGGGCAATAAATTTTGATTTCATAGTTAAATTGTAATTGGGTTTTTCGTTAGATACGAAATAATTTGGGGTTTGGATTTTTTTGCGAAGATACTAAGATGCTAAGATTCTAAGGGACTAAGTTTTTTTATTTTCGATACTGAAAAAAACTCAGAACCTTAGCAACTTAGCTTCTCAGAACCTAAATTGAAAAAAAAATATTTTTTTTCAACGTTCCGATTTTTGAATTTCGAATATAAAAAGTACTTTTGCGCATGCAACACAACGTACTTATTTTAGATTTCGGATCGCAATATACTCAGCTTATTGCGCGTAGAGTTCGCGAATTAAATATATTCTGCGAAATTTTTCCTTACAATCACATTCCAAGTGATTTATCAAGTTATAAAGCCGTAATTTTAGGAGGAAGCCCTTTTTCTGTTAGAGGAGAAGATGCTCCACATCCTGATTTATCGCAAATTAGAGGTAAAATGCCTTTGCTTGCCGTTTGTTACGGAGCACAATATTTAGCGCATTTCAGTGGTGGAGAAGTAGCAGCTTCAAACACTAGAGAATACGGAAGAGCAAACTTGTCTTATATTAAAGAAGGCGAAACTTTTTTTGATGGAGTTTCAGAAAACAGCCAAGTTTGGATGAGCCATAGCGATAGTATCAAAGCGCTTCCAACAAATGCTGTAAAATTAGCAAGTACGCATGATGTAGAATACGCAGCTTACAAAATCGAAGGCGAAACTACTTATGCAATTCAATACCATCCAGAAGTTTATCACTCTACAGATGGGAAAAAAATGTTGGAAAACTTCTTAGTAAAAATTGCTGAAGTTCCTCAAAACTTTACTCCAAATGCTTTCGTTGACGAAATGGTAGCAGAATTGAAAGAAAAACTAGGAAACGATAAAGTAGTTCTTGGTTTATCTGGAGGAGTAGATTCTACTGTAGCTGCAGTTTTATTAAACAAAGCAATCGGACAAAACTTATATTGTATTTTCGTAAACAACGGACTTTTACGTAAAAACGAATTCCAAAATGTATTAGATCAATACAAAGGAATGGGATTAAATGTAAAAGGTGTAGATGCTGGAGATCGTTTCCTTGGCGAATTAGCAGGAATCAGTGATCCAGAAACGAAACGTAAAACAATTGGTCGTGTATTTATCGAAGTTTTTGATGATGAATCGCACTTATTAGAAGACGTAAAATGGTTAGCACAAGGAACAATTTACCCAGACGTTATCGAGTCTGTTTCGGTAAAAGGGCCATCTGCAACTATTAAATCTCACCATAACGTTGGTGGATTGCCAGATTATATGAAATTGAAAATTGTAGAACCACTTAGAATGCTTTTCAAAGACGAAGTGCGACGAGTAGGAGCTACATTAGGAATTGATCCTGAATTATTAGGAAGACACCCTTTCCCTGGACCAGGATTATCAATTAGAATTTTAGGAGATATTACGCCAGAAAAAGTTAGAATTTTACAAGATGTAGATTCTGTTTTCATTGAGGGATTAAAATCTTGGGGATTATATGATAAAGTTTGGCAGGCTGGAGCGATTTTGCTTCCTGTAAACAGTGTTGGTGTTATGGGTGATGAGCGTACTTACGAAAAAGTAGTAGCGCTTAGAGCCGTAGAATCAACAGACGGTATGACTGCTGACTGGGTTCACTTACCTTACGATTTCTTGATGAAAGTGTCTAATGACATTATCAATAAAGTAAAAGGTGTGAATCGTGTTGTTTACGATATTAGTTCAAAACCGCCAGCAACAATTGAGTGGGAATAGTAGTATATTTTAAAATTAAGGTCTTACATTTGTAAGGCCTTAATTTTTTATAACCTACTATTTATGAGAGAACTTTTAACAATTTCTCTTGTCTTTATTTTGTCTTTTAACAAAATAATTGCGCAAGATTCAATTATCGAGCACAAGATTCAAAAGGGTGAAACCGCTTATTTTATTGCCCAAAAGTATAAGGTTTCTCTAGATGAGATTTACAAACTCAACCCCGAATCACAAAATGGAATCAAGGATAATCAGATTATAAAGATTCCTGTTCATTTAGAAAAAACAAATTCAAAACAACAGATTCATGTTGTTGCTCCAAAAGAAACACTTTTCGGTTTGTCCAAACAATACCAAGTTTCTGTTGAAGACATTCAAAATGCTAATCAGCAAATTCTTGCTAGCGGACTTCAAGTTGGTCAAGAATTAATTATTCCACTAAATTCAAGTTATTCTTCAAAACAAGAAAGTAATGTTTCTTCAAAAACTGCACATCAGGTTGTAGCAAAAGAATCTTTGTTCAGCATTGCCAGACAATATAATGTTTCGGTTCAGGATTTAGAAAATTTAAATAAAGATATTTTGATTAATGGCTTACAGATTGGTCAAACCATTTCAATTCCAAACAAAAGAAAAACTTTAGATGGAAGAGTTCGCGTTATTAATCAGGAAACTATTTTTCATATTGTTGAAGCGAAAGAAACTAAATTTTCTATTGCCAAGAAATACGGAATTTCTATTGATCAATTAGAATCGCAAAATCCAGAAATTGTAAACGGATTGATTGTTGGAAATAAGCTTGCCATCAATACAAAAGAAATAAAACCTTCTAACGAAAGCGAAGAATTAATGTTGGCTTTGGCCGAAAAACAAGTTGTAGTTGAGAAAACTAAAGCTAAAACTATTGAAATTGACGATTTGAAAGATCGCTTGGTTGTTCAGAAAGAAATGAATCAGAAAATTATAAAAATCAATGATTTGAAAGTGAATCTGAATGATCTGAATGGTTCCAAAGAAAATTCTGTTGAAAAGTTGCGTTTGGTTTTAGAAGCAAATAAAAATGTTCAGGATATTTTAATGGCAAAACTGGATTCACTTGTCATTTCTATGAATAATGATCTGAAAGAATTAAAACGAATGGATGTTTTGAATATTGAAGAATCTAAAAGACTGGAAAAACAATCTTCAGAAGGAATCAATAAAACCAACGAATTATCCTCTCAACTGAAAAAAGAATTGGCAGAAAACAGAAAAGTGTATGCTGGCTTAATGAATAAGGTAGAAAAAATAGCTGTTGAAGAAAATCAGGAATACAAGAAGAAAATCCGCGAAAGCGAGAAAAACACAAATACAACTTCTTTGCAGCAGCGTTTGTCTTTAGAGGAAATTAAACGTTATAAAATAGAGCAGGAAAAAGGAGATGCACAAAATCAGCTTTTGATTGCAAAAATTGATTCGTTGGATATTCAGAAAAAAATTGAAGTGAAAAGACACATCAGTAAAGCTTCTTATTATAGTATGGAAGCCAGAAAATTTGATGATAGACTGGCTTTAATTAAATTGAAAAAATATCAGAATGAAGCAGTTAAAAAACAGCAAAAAAATAATGCAGGTGAAAATTCAAAAGTAATTTCTTTAGAAGAAATGAAACAAGAATTGAAAGACAATCCGTTACGAGCTGATAAAACAGTAAAAGTGGAAGTTTATGATAATCTTAGAGAAGTTTCGAATGGGTATTACTTAGTTTTGGGTATATTTACAGACGCAGTAGACCGAGATAAGTTTATTATGAAACTCATTGATTCTGGCGAGTTTAACGCTAGCTTCTTTTTCAATATTAACAGTCTTTCGTACTATGTTTACACAGATAGATTCGAAAACATGGAAGAAGTGCTTTATAAATGCAAGAAAAAAGAAGAAGATGAGTTATATAAAGATATTATGATTGCCAAAGTTGAAATCGATTTGAGATAGATTTTATCAAAAAAACAAACGGCGCGAATTTTGCTTTTAGTAAAAATTATAACTTATTTTAGAATTAGAAATTAAATTGTTTTAAGCCATATTATGAAATATTATTTAACATTGTTGTCTCTTGTATTTTTTATGACTTCGAATGCATTTTCGCAAGAAAAAGTAGTGAAGTATAAAGTGTCGAGTGGAGAAACTATTAATCAGATTGCACAGAAATTTAAGGTAACTCCTTATGATATCTACCAATTAAATCCAGACGCGAGAACGGGTTTAACGCCTAATTCTGTGCTTTTGATTCCGACTAAAAATGGGGAAGCAAAAAAAGAAGAAACTGCAAAACCTAAAACGGTTGTAGCTTCAGGTAAAGAAGTAATTCATGAAGTACAGCCAAAAGAAACGTTTTACAGTATCGAAAAAAAATACGGAATTACAGATGAAGCTTTAAAAGCTGCAAATCCTTTTTTGGAAAAAACTGGTGTTCAAATCGGACAAAAATTAGTTATTCCTGCTAAAGGAACCGCTCCGAAAACTGTTGCAACAACTCCTGTAAAAAAAGAAAAAGTTGCTGAAAAATACGTTTTCCACGATGTGCAGCCAAAAGAAACAAAATTTGGTATTGCAAAACAGTACAATATGACGGTTGAAGAATTAGAAAAACGCAATCCAGATATTGTATCTAATCTGCCTGTTGGTTATAGACTGACAATTAAAGGAACAGCTCCAAAAACAGATTCAGCTCCAGCTGAAACTGCAAAAGCTGTAGAAAGTAAAAAGCCAGCAGAAACTTCTAAAAAAGCAGTTTCTTATATGGAATATCAGGTAAAACCAAAAGAAACATTTTATAGTTTAGGAAGAGTTTTCCATTTATCTCAAGAAGAATTAGTGGCTTTAAATCCGTCACTTTCTGAAGGTGTAAAAGAAGGAATGGTTTTAAAAGTTCCTACTGGATATGTAGCTCCAGCTCCGATTGTAGCGGCTCAAGTGCCAGCTGAAAAAACAGCTGATTCTTCTATCAGTAAATCTGTAGAAACTACTGGTGGAGGAATTAAAATTGTAGATAAAGTAAAATCAACAGATAATAGCAATGCTGAAATTGTTGAATTAAGCAAAAAAAGAGGAGCAAATGAACGCAAAAAAGTAGTTTTATTGCTGCCATTTAATATGTCTAAAATTCAAAGTGATACAACGGGAACAGGCAACAGAATTAAAAATGATAAGTTCTTAAATATGACTTTAGATTTTTATGCTGGTGCGATGATGGCAATCGATTCTGCTAAAACATTAAAATTGCCAATTGATGTTGCGATTTATGATTCTCAAGAAACTAAAACGACATCTAATGTTTCTAGTTTGATTTCTAAACTTCAAGATGCGGATGCTGTAGTTGGTCCTTTTTATCAAAATAATGCTGAAGCAACTGCTAATACACTTAGAATGTACAACGTTCCAGTTATTTCTCCATTGTCAAAAGATATCGCTAATCCGATTGAGAATTTATATCAATCAATACCTGCAAATGATGTTATAAGAAATGCCGTTTTTGACTATATGCGTTCTAAAAATGGAAATATTGTAGCCGTAGTTGATAAGAAAAAAGAATCGGTGATTAATTATATTAAACAAAATCAAAGAGGAGTTGCATTTGCTTCTTTGACAGAAACAGGTGGCTTGGATGTAGCTAGTTTAAAAAGCTTATTGATACCAAATCGAATGAATTATGTGGTGATGGAAACCGGAAACACGGCGATGATCAAAGCGACAATAAAAGCAATGTTGGATTCTCAAAAAACCTGTCAAGTACAGTTAGTGATTTTAGAGCCAAATAGTACATTAGATACAGACGAAATAAGTTTTGATAATTTAGTGAAATTGAAATTAATGTATCCGTCTATAACACGCGAAAGCGACGAACAATCAGTTTTAATTTTTGAGAAACAATACCGTTTAAAAAACAAAGCAAATCCAACAACTTATGCAACAAGAGGATTTGATGTAACTTTCGACACTATGATGCGTTTGGTACAAGGAAAAACGTTTCAAGAAACGGCTGATATGATGACTACACAACAAGTAGATAATAAATTTCAATATTACAGAAAAGAAGATGGCGGACACGCAAACAAAGGTGTGTACATCTTATATTACGATAGTGACTTAACTTTAAAAGTAGCAAATTAATGACATCAAAAGTAACCTATTTAGGAGATTTAAGAACAAGTTCAATTCACGTGCAGTCTGGAAGCGAAATCATTTCAGATGCGCCATTAGATAATAACGGAAAAGGAGAGGCATTTTCTCCAACAGATACAGTTGCAAATGCTCTGGCAAGCTGTATGATGACAATTATGGGAATTAAAGCCCGTGATTTAGAGGTTGATTTTGTAGGCTCAACTGCAGAAGTAACAAAAATCATGAATGCAGAACCAAGAAGAATTGGCGCAATCGAAATTGTTTTTGATATGAAAAGCAATGCCGACGAAAAAAGCAGAACAATCTTAGAGCGTGCTGCAATGACTTGTCCAGTGTTTTTAAGTTTAAGCAGTGAAATCGAAAAGAAAATTAGTTTTAACTGGAACTAATTTTTAAATGAATATTAAAAAGTAAGCTGTCTCAAAAAGACAGCTTTTTTTATAAGCTTTAGAGAAGCGAAATATTTATAGCAATTTTATTTGCGACCTAGAATATAGCTCCAGCGGAGTGACATATTTTTATAAAGTTTTATGTATGTCGCTCCGCTGGAGCTTTATGTTGTAACGTCTTTTCTTTGTTATAAATATTTCGCTTCTCCGAAGCTGAATATTGAAAATAAAGCAGGTTGATCATACTTTTGGGTAACCTCTTTTTATTTCATAGAATAGCATAAAATAGACAAGAGAGCGAAATAAAAATCGCTCTCTCGTCTTCTTTAACTAACCAATATTTATTCTGAAAACTCTAATTTTTTCAATTTATTCCATCCTCCACGAGTGAAATCTGGTATTTCTACAGGTGCAGAATTATTGTCTAATGAGATTTCCGTTAACGGACCCAAACAAGACCATTCTGCCAAGTCGTAAACATCCATGTCTAAAGGAAGTCCTTTTTGTAAGCAATAAATTAATCTATAATCCATGATGAAATCCATACCGCCGTGACCACCAACTTTTTTAGCTTGTTCTTCAATTCCTTTTGCGATTGGATGTTTGTATTTTTCCATTAAAGCCTTTTTAACTTCTTCGGGAACAAAAGAATGCGCGTTTAGCTTTTCGTGATTTGGTTTCACGTCATCACTTAATTCTTTTCCGTTTAAAGCATATCCTTCTAGCGGATATTTATTAGCAAAACCTTTTGTACCGCTCAACTGATACATTCTGCTGTACGGACGAGGAGAAGTAACATCATGCTGAATGTGAATTGTTTTTCCATTTTCAGTACGAATCATTGTCATGGTATGATCTCCGTTTCTAAAATCTTTGATTTCTTTTCCTGATTTTTCTTTGATGTAAGCAGGATTTCCAACTGCTTTTGTATCCATAGAAACCAAGAAATTCATTTTATCTCCACGGTGAATGTTTAAAGCCTGACAAGCTGGCCCCATTCCGTGAGTTGCGTATACATCTCCACGATGTTTAATGTTATAATCCATTCTCCAATTGTTCCAATATTCTCCCCAGAAAGGTTGTAAACCATGAATGTAAGAACCTTCGGCATGAAGAATTTCTCCAAAAACACCTTGCTGTGCCATATTTAAAGTCGTCAATTCGAAGAAGTCGTAAACGCAGTTTTCTAATTGCATACAGTGTTTGCGAGTTTTTTCAGAAGTATCAATCAGTTCCCAGATTTCTTTCATTGTTAAAGCTCCTGGAACTTCGATAGCAACGTGTTTTCCGTCTTTCATTGCCTGAACTCCGATAGAAGCGTGATGAAGCCAGTCTGTAGCCACGTATACCAAATCTACGTTTGGTAATGCCGTAACTTTTCTCCACGCATTTTCGTCTCCGTAAAATTCTTGTGCTTTTGGAAAACCAGCTTTCGTTAGAATTTCATTTGACTTTGCAGTGTTTTCCTGTGTCATGTCGCAAAGTGCAACAATTTCTACACCTGGAATATGTGTCATACGTTCTACTGCTCCAGGACCACGCATTCCAAGTCCGATAAAAGCGACGCGAACAGTCGGAATCGCTGGCGCTGCCAAACGTAAAACATCGGTTTGACCTTTAGCTCTTGCAGGAGTTTTAGTTTTTATCATTTGAGCCGATGCAAAAGTTCCCCACAACATAATGCATGCGGCTAAAATGAATTTTAAATTACTGGTTTTCATAATTAATTTGTTTTAAATGTTTTGATAATCTTTTGATTATCGGAAATTCTAATGTTTTTGAGAGATAGTTTATGGTAAATTATTAAAATTTATTTCTGGCTTCTTATTGTTGAGTGGTCTGGTAAAGTTAGTTTTTGGTGCCGTATAATCATTAAAAAAGCCTCCGTTTTTTAAATAGAAAGAATTGTTTTCTGTTCCGCCTGCGAAATCCATTCGGTATTCTTTAGCTCCAGTATTATCATTCGTGAATCTAGCAGTATTAAGCTCTGTCCAATTGCCTTTTTCATCACAAATCCATTGATTGTTGAACAAAACTTTACGAGAATAATCGCCTTGTTCTGGAATAAAATTTTCTAAAAAAGAATGAAATCTTTTTAAATAAGTATTCGTTTCCGGACGGCTAAAGCTTGCAATAAGCATCCATTTGTTTACTTCGGGTGCAAAAAAATACGCTGTATAAGTGGTAGTGTTATTTCCATTTGGAGTTCCTTTAAGCAAGAATTTGTAAGTTGTGCCGGCTTTCCAATTGTATTTTAAATAGCTTTGACCGCCAGAACCTTCATTGCCAAATTCGCCTGTATGTACATTTTCTCCTTTTTTGAGCATTTTGATTTTATGCGAATCAGGAATACTGGCAGGATCATCGGTATTAAAAGGACTCCAAACTGAAAATAAAACTCTTCTTTCAGTTGCTGAATTGACCTGAATTCCGAAATAGCCTTCGCCAAAACCATTTGCCATAAAATAAGAACCAATTTTGTCTTCGTTTTCAGGAACGGTTATTTCGTTATAAAACCATTCTGCATTAATGTTTTCAGGAATAAAATAATTTAAATGAACCGATGGTCCTCGGCGTCCCCAATGATAAAAATTACCTTCGTTGTTTGGAACAAAAGAGATTTTTCCGTCGTAATCTGCGCTGGAAATTTTTAATCTATTGATGGATGGAAAACGATCACCATTTTTACTAATTCCTTTTATTTTTAAGGCAACATAACCTTCTTGATTGATTTTCCAGTTTCCAATTAAAATGGCTTTTTTAGAAGTATTAAAAGTTATTTTTTTTACTTCGTTATTAATTGAAAATTCAACTTCTGATTTTCCGAAAACTTCAACCGATTCTTCAACCGAAATTTGAAATGTTCCCGGTTTAAAAATTCTAAAATAAACAGTAAATGTTTCATTGGAATCTCGCCAGTTTTCAATTCCATTATCTGTAATGTTACTTTCGTCTAAATGTTTAGAACTATAAGCATTTCCAGCTAATGGTAAAGAAATTGATGTTTTAGGATTTTCTATTGTACTATTTTCTGATTCTATTTCGTTGTGATTTGCACAGGAAAATGAAACTAGAGAAAATGCTAAAATAAGAGTGAGTAAATTTTTCATTAGTAAGTTTTGAAAGATTAACTTTTTTAAACCTCTCTAATCTTTACAATTAGAGAGGCTGTTAAAAACAATAAACAAATCTAAAACGATTATGGGTTTTGGGTTAATGTTCCCGGATATGCATTAATTTCTGATTGCGGAATATATTGAACCACTCTTAAACTTGTTGCAGGCACATCGTTCATTGGCAAATGCGGACCTGGATAACGGCGTGTCATAGTTTGTCCGTTTCTGTACACATCATAGCCGCGGTGTGCTTCAAACGCCAATTCCAATTGACGCTCTTCGTCAATTCGCTGTACAGCATTTGAACTGTTTAAAGACGAGTAACTTCCACCAACAATTGCTCTTTCTCGTACGATATTTAAATTCGTTAATGCGTTGTTGTAATCACCTTTTTTAGCGTAAGCTTCGGCAAGATTCAAATACATTTCGGCCAATCTTGAAATGATTGGAGAATGTAAATGAGAATCGTTATCCTGAAGCGAACATTTCGTAATATAATACATTGGATAAACGCGATTTAAAAGCATCATATAATCTTTTTCGCCAGTATACGTTTTTCCTTCATATACAATAGAATATTGATTTTCGGCTGCATTTATGGTTGTTAAATTGTAATTTGTAGTTCCGATTGTGATAAAAAATGAACCATCAGGATTACGTTTTAAAGGTTGTTGCATATAATTGTACCCGGTCTGAGTTCCTCCAGCATTAAAAACATCATAGATAAAACGGAATGCTTCTGTCTTGTTTCCTGTGGCATCTGTAGCATATTGCGGATCGATAAAAGCCCAACGTGCATCATTTTTCCCTCCAGCTTTTCTAAGCAAATCTAAATACTTGGCACTTGCGTACATTTCTCCCCAACCTTGACCTTGAATATTAGCATACATACCACCAATTCCGTAATAATGATCATAACCAGAGAACTCAGAAGCAACTTGTTTTACAGCAAAAATAGTTTCTGTTTGTTCAGGAGCATCAGGAGCATACGTATTGTATTTCATGAAGCTTGCGCGGCTCAATAAATTGTAACGCCCGCTAGAAATAACTTTATTTGAATATTCAATAGATTGAGTTGCATATTCTTGATTTGGTGATTCATAAGTGCCACTCATATATAAATAAATTCTAGAAAGCATTGCCTGAGCAGCTTGTTTTGTAGCATAAGCAGCGCTTTTGTCAGCATTCATTAAAGCTTCTGCTTTTTTCAAATCATTTATTGCCTGTGCATAAGTGTCTTTAACTGTCGAACGATCTGGTAAAGTCAAATTGTTTAAATCTGCAGGCAAACCATTTACAATTGGAACTCCCAAATTGGTTTCAGGAGATTGGGCGTAAGGTCTTCCGTATGTTTTACCTAAGTAGAAGTAAATCATGCCTCGTAAATAATAAGCTTCTCCTAATTGCTGATCAACAGCATCGCTTTCACCTTCTTTAATAATTTTAATTAAATCACTTGACTGTGAAATAATTTTATAGCTATTGTTCCAAAAAACAGATAAACGACCGTTATTGGTTACGTGCTGATAAGAAATAAAAGAATAAAACGCATCGGTAGAAGTTCCTCTAATCATAATATTATCGCCTGGATATTCGCCAACTCTGTGCATAACGTCAGACCAGCCTTTAAGCTGTGCATAACATCCATTCAATAAAACTTCGATTGAAGCTTCTTTATCTTCCTGAATTTTATCTTGTGTATAGGAATCAAAAGGTTCTCTGTCTAACTCACATGAAGACAGGAAACTAATTGCTGTAAATAATAGAAATATCTTTTTCATGATTTTGTTTTTAAAGAGTTAAATTAAGTCCTAATACCACTTTTCTTGTTGAAGGATATACCTGTGTAGCAACACCAGAAATAGCGCCGTTAATTGGCGGAATTTCAGGATCAACTCCAGAATAATGTGTAATTGTGAATAAATTCTCTCCAGCGATATATAATCTTAAATTTGAAATGTAAAGACTTTCAATAGGCATATTATAACCCAAAGTCACACTTCTCATTTTAAGGTAAGTTCCAGTTTCTAAGAAACGAGAAGAAGCTTTGTTTGAATTGCTTGGATTGTTGTAAATCGCTTGTGGATGTGTAGCAATATCTCCAGGTTTTTCCCAACGGCTCCAGCCACTGTGCAAATTCATTTGATTACGATCTGTGTAAGCTCCATCTGAATCAAATTCTGCTCTTGCGTAGTTATAGATTTCTCCGCCAACAGAATAACTGAAAATAGCAGCAAAATCGAATTTTTTATAATTTAAATTGGTAGAAAAACCTCCGAAAAAGTCAGGAGTGTAAGCACCAATTACTTTTTGGTTTTTAGAAGCATCTGCGTAATTATATGTTTTAACACGTGCTCCACTTGCGTCTGTTGTAATCCATTGCGGTCTTCCGTTTTCTGGATCTACACCAGCCCATTCTGTCAAATACCAGCTGTCAACATCCATTCCCGGAGTAAGCAATTTTGATGCTGAACCAGCAATACCGCTTCCGTCACCAACAATAATTTGAGTTTTTCCGCCGTACAGACTTGTTACTTTATTTTTGTTTGTACCAATGTTGGCGTCAATAGACCATTTTAAATTATCATTTTTGATGATGTCTACATTTATTGAAGCTTCAAAACCTCTATTATTAACAGCTCCAACATTTCTCCAAATACTAGTTACTCCAATTACACCCGGAAGAGGCACTCTGTATAAAAGATCAGAAGTGTTTTTGTTGTAATAATCTAAAGTAATGTTGACACGATTAAACAATCCAATATCCAATCCGATGTCGCCAGTATATGTTTTTTCCCAGCTCAAATCTGCATTTGCCAACTGCGAAATTAAAGCGCCTGGATTTTCATTGTAACTTTGAGAGAACGAATACAACGGAAGGTGAGGGTATAAGCTGTTCGGTCTGTTTCCTACCGAACCATAGCTTGCTTTTAATTTTAAATTATGAATGAAGTCAGCGTGAAAAAAGCTTTCTTTATGAATGTTCCATCCACCGCTTACAGAAAAGAAATTTCCATATTGTGCATTTTTTCCAAAGTTTGAAGCACCGTCACGACGGAAAGATACTTGTGCCAAATAGCGGTCATCATAAGAATAGTTAATATTAGAAAGTAAAGACTGAACTGCCCATTGCGCTCTTCCGCCTCCTACTTTTTCTGGAACTGCAGCTGCATCGGCAACAATAATTCCAGGTGGAATTCCAGTTGCTATGCCATTACTGTATTTAGAGTTGTATTCATTCCACTCGTAACCCGCAACAGCATTAAAACTGTGTTTGTCAAAAGTTTTATTAAACCTTAAAAGCTGGTTACTGTAAACTCGATTGTAATTGCTGAAATAATCTTCAATTCTTCCTTTAACGGCTTCTCCAGAAGAAGATCTTGGATCTGAATAATAGGTTGAGGTATAGCTTCCAAAAATATAATTATTTACAGAAGCAAAAGTCAACCAGCTTGTAAGTTTGATATCAAAATCCATGTTGGCACGAACAGTGTAACTTTCAGATTCGCCATAATTCCATTGCAAATCATATAAATAATTAGAACCTGTTGTATTTACCCAAGTTGGGTTTGGAGCATTTCCAACCAAAGTTCCATCTTCCAAATAAGGGCTATCCCAAGGCATATTTCCGTACAAAGCACCTACAGAATGTTGTTGATCAAAAGTTGTCTCTTTGGTTAAGTTTATTTGAGGACGTATTGTAAGCCAATTATTTGCTTTATACTCAAATTTCATTAAACCATTATACTTTTTATAATCATAGCCTTTAATAGCTCCTGTTTCATCATAATAGCCAAGAGAAACATAACTTTTAAAGTTATCGCCACCTCCGCTAATAGATAAATTATAGTCGTTTGCTATTCCAGTTTTACTTCCGTTGTCCCACCAATCGTAGTTTTTGTTTCGTAATTCTGGAGTCCACCACCAAACATTTTGAAAATCTTCTTTGTTAGCAAAAGAATCATACAAATCATATAATTCTGCGCCATTCATAATATCAAAATTTCCGTTATTAATTGTAGTCATTGCAGTTCTTGCAGAAAAATTGATTGTAGATTTTCCTTTTTTACCACTTTTTGTAGTAACCACAATAACTCCGTTTGCACCTTGCGAACCGTAAACCGCTGTAGAAGCCGCATCTTTAAGAACAGTAAGAGTTTCGATATCGGCTGGGTTCATATTTCCAGAGCTATTTCCAACAATAACACCATCAATTACCCAAAGCGGATCTGTGCTTCCGTTTACGGTTGTTCTACCACGAATGATGATTTTTCCAACGGAACCAGGCTGACCGCCTCCCGTGTTTACAAAAACACCCGTAGCTTTTCCTGCCAGCATATTTTCAACAGCTGGAGTTGTAACGTCAACGATTTTTTTGTTGTCTAAAGTTTGAAGAGATCCTGTCAAGCTTTCCTTTTTAACTTTGCTGTATCCAACAACAACTACTTCGTCCATCTGTTGTCCAGATTCTTTCATTGTGATTTTTAATGAAGAGTTTCCAGCAGCTACTTCTTGTTCTTGCATTCCAAGAAATGAAAACACTAAAATTGTTGATGAACTTGGAACTTCTATTGCAAAACTTCCATCAATATCGGTTTGAACACCAGTTTTACTTCCTTTAATAACAACATTTACCCCAGGAATTGGAGTTCCTTTTTCGTCTACTACTTGCCCTTTTACTACTTTTTGAAATGCTAATAAACTGGTTTTGTTTAAAGCATTTTCACTAATCGGCGCTGCAGACGCTGCTTGAATACTTAAAGACAACAATGAAAACAAAGCAGTTTTTAAGCTTTTTTCAAGTACTGAGTGCATTCTAAAAGTGCTAGACTTTTTAGCGAATACTTTTTTCATACTCTGGTTAGGTTTTGGTTAATAATTGAGTTTTTGTTTAGTTGATTTTTTTCTTTTCTAGACCTTAAAATTTTGGTTTTGTTGATGTTTTTGAATTCCTTTTTTTAGCTAAAAATGATCGAAAATGAATGCAAATTTTATCCTCAAAATTCTAATTGTTCGACGAAACTAGAGATTAAAAAATTATAAAACAAGAAAAAACACAAAAAATGTGCTCGAACACACAAAATTTATGTTCTCGAGCACATAAAATTGTGCAATTGATTTTTTTGTGATAAAAAAGTTGAAGATTTTTTAAAATAAAATGTAAAATCGACAGTTGTTAGATTTAATCGGATTCTTAGCGGGTAGTTTTCTTTTTTAAAGAATATAAAACAGATTGGTTTTTTGATGAGAATTTCGCAATT
The DNA here is from genome assembly GCF_014207905.1 of Flavobacterium notoginsengisoli. Taxonomy (GTDB): domain Bacteria; phylum Bacteroidota; class Bacteroidia; order Flavobacteriales; family Flavobacteriaceae; genus Flavobacterium; species Flavobacterium notoginsengisoli_A. Next base: position 161,720 of record NZ_JACHLB010000005.1, read on the forward strand.
GTTGAATTCTAAAGCTAAGAATTGATTAAGTATTTTTAAAAGTAAAATATGTGAGTTTTTTCTTTCTCATTTTTTTTGTTCGAAGAAGTGAAAAAAAATGACGTTTGATTTTTTGAGAAAGATTGCCTTATATTAGCTTTTTCAAAAGAGATAGAAAAATTGTATTTTCAACTTCTTGAAAATACAATTTGAAAAGCAAGATTTTTTATTTTAGAAAATCAAAATAAAACCGAAAAAATGAGTTCAGATTTAAAAGCCTACAAAGTCAATTTAGTTAAACAAAATGAAAAAGTTACAATTGAAAAATTGGACCCAGATTTTTGGGCAAAAGCAAACTGTTTAGCAGACTTTTGTTCGCCTTGGAAAGAAGATTCGTTTTCGAAAATTGAGTTTAGAGCAAGATGGAATTCAGATTATTTGTATTTTAATTTTCAGGTTTTTGACACAGAAGTATATATTGATCGAAAAGACGATTCTACAGACAGTATTTGTAATTCAGATAGAGTAGAGCTTTTTTTTAGAAAAGACGAAAAACTGAGTCCGTATTATTGTCTAGAAATGGATGTTGATACTCGAATTCTAGATTTTGAAGCTTACCCAAATTGGAATTTTGATTACGATTGGAAGTGGCCAAAAGGACATTTAGAAATCTATTCTTTTAAAAATCTAGATTCATTTATCGTTCAAGGAAAAATAAGCATGACTTCATTAAAAGAATTAGATTTAATTCGAGATAATGTTATTGAAACAGGCGTTTATCGAGCTAAATTTTCTCAAAATGAAAAGCAGGAATACGAGCCAACATGGATTTCCTGGGTAAATCCTAATACAGAAACCCCTAATTTTCATACCGCATCTTCATTCGGAAAATTTATTCTTGAGGAGTAATTTTTGAAAGAAATTAATAGATATAAAAATCAGCATTTTCGACATTAATAATGTCAATTGGCAATAAAATAGTTTCGGGAATTTCTTTACTATATAAGAAATGTTCTGCCAATGTGCTTACGCCTAAATAAGCCTGTCTTTTCTGATTTTGATGGATTAAAAAATGCAATAATCCCCGATTTAAGTAATTCACATTTTTTTCAATTAAATCGTAACCGATTAAGGCTATTTTTTTATGCTTTAATTCAGAAAGTGTTGTAGCAATTTGATAAGCTTTTGAGGTTGTGATAAAAATACCTTTTAGATGCGGATTTTCTTCAAGGAAATTTAAAAACTTGCTTTCAACATTTGGGTGTTTTAGTTTTAGTGTTGTCAGCGAAAAATTATTTAGTTTTTTTTCTTCAAAATAACTTCTAAAACCTTTTTCTTTTTCCTGCATGTGAACTGCATTTTTCAGGCTCTCATCAATATGAACAATAGCGATTTGTCCTTCAGATAAAATTAAATTCATTAGACTTGCAGCAACTCGACCGCTTTTGTAAAGATCCTGACCGACAAAACATTTCACAGTATTAGATTCAATCTGATTATTGAAAGTATTGACAATTATATTGGATTCTTCGTAAATTTTAACAGCCTCAATGGTTTCTTTATGAAAGACAGGAGCAATTAAAACTGCGTCTGGCTCAAGGCTTAAAACTGCATTATTGGCATTTACAAACGATTTTTTACTTTCGGGATTAAAATATTGAATAGAGATATTAACGCTGTAAGGCTTGAATTCTTTTACCGCATCTTGAATTCCATTTACACAAGGAAGCCAATACGAATCTATTTCAGGATCAGGAAGTAAGACACAGATTTTGTAAATCTTGGTGTTTTTTAAATTTCGTGCAATTAAATTAGGCTCGTAATCAATAACATTTAAGACCTCATTAATTTTTTCCAGCGCCGCAGGAGAAACCTTTCCTCTATTATGCAAAACTCTGTCGACAGTTCCTTTAGAAACTCCGGCCATTTGCGCAATGTCTTTAATAGTATATTTTTTATCCATATAAGCAAATATATAAATTACATTTAATTTTTTCGGAATATAATTTAGCTAATTTTCAAAATGTGCTCGAGAACATTTTTTAGTGTGTTCGAGCACATTTTTTCTGAATTTATTTGTTTTATCAAAATATAATCTATAGTTTCGTACAATCAAAACCCAAAATCAGAATAAATTTACTAATCAAAATATACTTTAAAACGCTGTTTTTTAGTATTTTAATATCTTGTTTTTAATGAAGAAAATTACCGCTTCAGCGCCAGGGAGAACCTGTCTTTTTGGAGATCATCAAGATTACTTAGGACTTCCTGTTATAGCTTGCGCCATAGATAGAAATATTAAGCTAATTGCCAAAGAAAATCAGACCGATACATTTGTGCTCAATATGATTGATATAGACGAAATTCGGACTATAGATATTCATGCCACATTTGAAAAATTAGAAGCACGAGATTATTTTGCTTCAGCATTACGTGTTCTGCGCAGATACGGCTGTAAACCGACTACAGGTTATACGATAACAATTACTGGAGATATTCCGATAAATTCGGGAACATCGAGTTCGTCTGCTTTATTAATGGCTTGGATTCGTTTTCTAATAGAAGCCTTTGGAATTGATCATGAAGTTACACCAGATTTCCTTTCAAAATTAGGATACGAATCTGAAGTTTTAGAACATGGAGAACCTGGCGGTATGATGGATCATTTCAGTATTGGTGTTGGAAATATCGTATACATCAATACTAAAAAACCTTTTTCTTTTGATGTTATAGGAACAGAATTAAAAGGTTTGATAACAGGAGTTTCTGGAGTTCCAAAAGAGACAATCGGATTAATTGGCGAATTAAAAGGAAATGCTTTAATGGCAATTGATGTTGTAAAACAAAACTATCCCGAATTTGATCTGAATGCTTCTGAGATAGAAGATTTGAATAAATATAGAAATTGTCTTCCAGATCGATTGATTCCTTATTTTGAAGCAGCCATCAAAAACTATCATTACACTAAAGAAGCATTAAAAGAATTTGAAAAACCTGTTTTAGACCTTAAAAAAATTGGCGCTTTGATGAATGGTCATCATGAAATTTTACGAGATCTTCTTAAAATAACGGTTCCGAGAATTGACGCAATGATTAACGCAGCTCTAAAAGCGGGCGCATACGGAGCAAAAATTGTGGGTTCCGGTGGAGGAGGAAGTATTGTTGTTATTGCTGATCCTCAAAAAGAAGATGCTGTGATAAAAGCAATTTTAGATGCTGGAGCCGAAGAAGCTTATGTGGTGAATGTAGATCCGGGAGTACGAATTATTGATAATATTGAAATTTAAAATAAAAATGCACAACAATTTAGTAATTCTAGCCGGCGGAGCTTCTTCTCGTATGAAAAAAGAAGCGGTTTTAGATAATTTATCTCCAGAAGAAATTGCTCAGGCAAACGAAAGAAGTAAAGGTTTAATTGGTGTTGGCGCTAGCGGAAGACCTCTTTTGGATTATCTTTTATGGAATGCAAAAAAAGCTGGATATAAAAACATCTATATTATTATAGGTGAACAAGGAGAATTGTTTAAAGAGTTTTATGGAAGCCAAATGAAAAATAATGACTTTCACGGACTTTCTATTTCTTTTGCGGTTCAATACATTCCAGAAGGAAGAATAAAACCTTTTGGCACTGCTGATGCTTTATTTCAGGCGGTAGAACAATATCCAGAATTAAATTCTCAGTTTTACTCGGTTTGCAATAGCGATAATTTGTATTCCGCAGAAGCCTTGCGTGCATTAAGAGAAACCGAAAGTCCAAACGCATTTATTAGTTACGATCGTGATGCTATGGATTTTCCGTTGGAACGTATTTCTCGTTTCGCAATTGCAAAATTAGATCAGAATAATCAACTGTTAGATATATTAGAAAAACCTTCAGAAGATATTTTAGAAGAATATAAAGACTCAGAGGGAAAAATAAGAGTGAGTATGAATGCTTTTAAGTTTAATGGCAAAACATTGTACACACATCTTAAGAATTGTCCGGTTCATCCAGAACGTGATGAAAAGGAATTGCCAACAGTACTTTTAAACTCCGTTAAGGAAAATCCGCAAACCACTGTCGGAATTCCGTTTTCTGAGCATGTTCCAGACTTAACTGCAAAAGAAGATATTGCCGATGTAAAAACATATTTGGCAAAATATTACCCTGATTTAAACTGGAATAGCAAAAATTAACAAAACTTTCATATCTAAATTAGAAATTAAGGAAATTTAATGTAGTACTTTTGTTTTGCAAAAAAAATGCAGATATTTGCATAAATTACGCAATCAATAATGTGAGAGTTGATTCTAATTTAGATTTTGAGTCTATTAAATCTATAACCAATCAACCAAAAATTATGACAAACATTCAAAGTACATTACAAGCAGAAAAAAAGAGTGCCATTGTTCCGATGGTCATTTTAACGTTATTGTTTTTTATTCTAGGATTTGTAACCTGGCTAAACGGACCGTTAATTCCGTTTTTTGAATTAGCTTGCGAATTGACATCTTCTCAGGCTTACTTCGTAACCTTCGCATTTTATATTGCTTATTTCGTAATGGCAATTCCATCTTCTTATATTATTGAAAAAGTGGGATATAAAAACGGAATATCACTTGGATTATTAATTATCGCCGCTGGTGCGTTTATGTTTTATCCAGCTGCTTCTAGCCGAACTTTTCTTTTGTTTTTAATTGCCTTATTTATAATGGGAACTGGTTTGGCTGTTTTGCAAACCGCTTCTAATCCGTATGTTGTAGTAATAGGACCAAGAGAAAGTGCTGCAGCGAGAATTAGTGTTTTAGGAATTGCAAATAAACTGGCTGGATTTGTAGCGCCAATTGTTTTGACAGTGTTGGTTTTGTCTAATATGCAGGACTTTACCGCAGAAAAAATTGCCTTAATGGACGAAGCTGCAAAAAATACGGCATTAAATTCTCTTGCTTTACAATTGCAAACACCGTATCTTTATATGGGGTTGATTATTACTGTTTTAGCTTTATTGGTGAAATTTTCTCCTTTACCAGAAATTGATTTGGATGAAGAAGGAAATGTGTCAAATCTAAGTGTTTTTAAACAGATTAAAAATGCTTTTAGATATCCGCAATTGGTTTTAGGAGTAATCACTTTAATGTTGTATTTATCTGCCGAAGTTTTAGCAGGAGATTCGATTGGGGCTTTTGGAAAACAGCTAGGTGTTTATGGTGAAGATGGAAATTTTTATCTAAAACTGACTTCGTTTACAATGTCGGCAATGGTAATTGGATATGTTCTTGGAATTGTTTTAATACCTAAATATGTTTCTCAGGTTAAAGCTTTAAAGGTTTCTGGAGTATTGGGAATAGTGCTGGTTTTGGCAATTGTTTTGATTTCTCCAAAAATTATGGTTGAAGTTCCGGGAACTCCAAATATTCCGTTAGTGGTGCTTTTAGTAGCGCTTTTAGGATTGGCAAATGCATTATGCTGGCCGGCAATTTGGCCAATGGCTTTGCAGGATTTAGGAGGATACACGAAAATAGGAAGTGCCATTTTGATTATGGGAATTATTGGTGGAGCTGTTTTTCCATTATTTTATGGAATGATCACCGAAACAATAAATGCAGATATTGTTGCAAAAAATATGCAAAACGTATCAAAAAGCGGAAATCAGATTGCTTATTTAATGTTACTGCCATCTTATATAATGATTTTGTTTTATGCTTTAAAAGGGCATAAATACAGAAAATGGTAATTTCAAAAGGAAAAAAATAAAAATTAATATATCATGTTAAAAAGTAAAATCGACAAGGCAACAGGTTTCGAAAAACGATTCGAAAACATTAATACAGTTGTTTTTGAAAATTCAACAGAAGCTTCAAAAGAAGTAGCACAAGAAATTGCAGCTTTAATTAAAGAAAAGCAAAGTGAAGGAAAACCTTGTATTTTAGGTTTGGCAACTGGTTCTTCTCCAAAAGGACTTTATGCCGAATTAGTGCGCTTGCATAAAGAAGAAGGTTTGAGTTTTAAAAACGTAATCAGTTTTAATTTGGATGAATATTATCCAATGGAACCAAATTCAATCAACAGTTATGTTCGTTTCATGAAAGAACTTTTGTTTGATCATGTCGATATTTTACCTGAAAACGCTCATGTGCCAGACGGACTTTTAACAAAAGAAGAAATTGCAGATTATTGCCACGAATATGAAGCTAAAATCGAAGCTTTAGGCGGAATCGATCTTCAGATTCTTGGAATTGGAGGTAATGGACATATCGGTTTTAACGAATCAGGTTCGCTTCAAAACTCTAAAACTCGTTTGGTAGCATTGGATCATATTACGAGAGTTGCAGCAAGTAAAGATTTCTTTGGTTTAAATAATACACCAAGAACAGCTATTACGCTTGGAGTTAAAAAAATCATGGAGGCAAAAAGAGTAATCTTATTGGCTTGGGGTGAAGGAAAAGCAAACATTGTTAAAAAATCGGTTGAGGATGAGGTTACAAACCGAGTTCCAGCTTCATTTTTGCAAGAGCATGATAATGCAGTTTTTATTTTAGATAAAGAAGCCTCTTCAAAATTAACGAGAGTAAACAAACCTTGGTTGGTTGAGAAAATTGTCTGGACAGATAAATTAACTCGCAAAGCAGTTTTAGGATTAGCATTAGATCTTAAAAAACCAATTTTAATGCTTACAGATGCGGATTATATCGAAAATGGTATGAGTGATTTGTTAGCAGATTCAGGTCCAGCTTATGATACTAACATTAAGATTTTTAATAAATTACAAAATACAATTACAGGTTGGCCAGGCGGAAAGCCAAATTCAGACGATACACATCGTCCTGAAAGAGCAGAACCTGCTAAAAAACGTGTATTAATCTTTAGTCCACACCCAGATGACGATATCATTAGTATGGGAGGAACTTTTATGCGCCTTCAAGAGCAAGGGCATGAAGTGCATGTGGCTTACCAAACTTCTGGAAATATTGCAGTTGCAGATGATGAAGCGCTACGTTTTGCAAGATTCGTAATTGATTACAACGAGAAATTCGGAATCAAAAGCGAAGAAGCAGATAATATCTACAAAAAAGCAGAAGCATTTTTACAGAATAAAAAGAACAGCGAAATCGACATTCCGGAAGTTCGTTACATTAAAGGTTTAATCAGAAAAGGAGAGGCTAGAGCTACAAGTTATTTTGTTGGTCTTCCAGATTCTCAAATTCACTTTATGGAATTGCCTTTCTACGAAACTGGAACAATCGAGAAAAAACCAATCGGACCAGAAGATGTTCAGTTAACAGTTGATTTAATTGAAAAAATTAAACCGCACCAAATTTATGCAGCTGGAGATTTAGCAGATCCACACGGAACGCATAAAGTTTGTTTGGATGCTATTTTTGAAGCAGTAAAAGTTTTAAAACCAAAAGAATTCATGAACGACTGTTGGTTATGGTTGTACCGTGGAGCATGGCAAGAATGGGGAATTGACGAAGTTGAAATGGCAGTTCCGATGAGTCCAGACCAAGTTTTAGCAAAACGTCACGGAATCTTCAAACACCAATCTCAAAAAGATGGAGTTGTTTTTCAAGGAACAGACGCAAGAGAGTTCTGGCAGAGAGCAGAAGACAGAAACCGTGAAACAGCTGAGTTATACCACCAATTAGGTTTGGCAACGTATGCTGCAATGGAGGCTTTCGTGAGATGGCATTACTAAAAGTCTCAGTTTGCAGTGTCAGTATTCAGTTTCAAACTGTGACTGAAATCTGCGATTGAAAACTTTAAAAATATTTTTGAAGCAGGAAGAGAGGGCGATAATTGGTTCTTTTTTCTTGCTTCTTTTTTTGTTAAGGATCTAAGGAGCTGAGGTTCTGAGATGCTAAGTTTTTTAATTTGTAATAATCAATTTAATCTGTTGCAAAAGAAAAAATAGTAATAGTTTTGCATACAATTGAAGCAAGAAAGAAGGGAACATCAGTCTTTCATCTTGCTTCTTTCCTCTTCTAAAACTATGGATCAAGACAAAAAACAACTCATAAAATTAGCCCACACTAAAATGCCTTTCGGGAAATACGAGGGGAAATATTTAATTGATTTACCTGAATATTATGTGGTTTGGTATCACAATAAAGGATTTCCTAAAGGAGAATTGGGTCAGCAATTGCAATTGGTTTATGAATTGAAGTTGAATGGTTTGGAAGAATTGATTCAGAATATAAAGAAGCAATATCCGAAGCCAATTTAAAGTGCTTTTTTAGATTGTAGGATTTTTAGTTTATTGGGTAAAATTTTAATTATTATATCTTAAAATCTTTCAAACAATAAATAAAGATTAATATACAAGAAGGTTTTCTTTTGATTTGAAAAATATAAAAAATCAACATTCTAAAATTCTAAAAATCTAAGAACTCTATTGTATAAATTGTCTAATTAAATTTGTACTTTTGCCAAGTTTTTTACACAACTACTTACAAACAAACAACAGAATGAATCAAACAAAATATATTTTTGTTACAGGAGGTGTGACCTCTTCATTAGGAAAAGGGATTATCGCGGCGTCTTTGGCAAAATTGTTACAAGGAAGAGGATACCGTACAACTATTCAGAAATTTGACCCATACATTAACGTTGACCCAGGAACTTTGAATCCTTATGAGCACGGAGAATGTTATGTGACAGATGATGGAGCAGAGACAGACTTAGACTTAGGACACTACGAGCGTTTCTTGAACGTTCCTACTTCTCAGGCTAATAACGTTACTACAGGAAGAGTTTATCTTTCGGTTATTGAAAAAGAAAGAAGAGGAGAATTTTTAGGAAAAACGGTTCAAGTTGTTCCTCATATCACAAACGAAATCAAAGACAGAATGCAATTGCTAGGTAAATCTGGCGATTATGATATTGTTATTACTGAAATTGGTGGAACTGTTGGTGATATCGAATCGCTACCTTATATAGAATCTGTTCGTCAATTAGTTTGGGAGTTAGGAGAAAATAACGGAATCGTTATTCATTTAACGTTAGTTCCTTTCTTGGCAGCTGCCGGTGAATTGAAAACAAAACCAACTCAGCACTCTGTTAAAACTTTAATGGAAAGTGGTATTAAAGCAGATATTTTGGTTTGTAGAACGGAGCATGAATTGTCTCAGGAATTACGCCAGAAATTAGCTTTATTCTGTAATGTTAAGAAAGAAGCAGTTATTCAGTCAATTGATGCTTCTACAATATATGAAGTTCCAAATTTAATGCTTGAAGAAGGATTAGATGTTGTGGCTTTAAAGAAATTAGATTTGCCTAAAAAAGCATCTCCAGATCTTAAAAACTGGAATACTTTCTTAAAAAGATTAAAAAGTCCAAAGCAAACTGTAAACATCGGTTTGGTTGGTAAATATGTAGAAATGCAGGATTGTTACAAATCTATTTTAGAGGCGTTCATTCATGCAGGTGCTGCAAATGAAACTAAAGTAAACGTAATTTCAATTCACTCTGAGCACATTAATGCAGAAAATCTGGAAGAGAAATTAGGAGCTCTTGATGGAGTTTTAGTTGCTCCAGGTTTTGGTGAAAGAGGTATCGAAGGAAAAATCGAAGCGGTTCGTTATGTACGTGAAAACAATATTCCTTTCTTCGGAATCTGTTTAGGAATGCAAATGTCTGTTATCGAATATTCTAGAAATATTTTAGGTTACGCTGAAGCGAATTCTACAGAGATGAACGATAAAACGCCTCATCCTGTTGTGAATTTGATGGAAGAGCAGAAAAATGTAACTGATAAAGGTGGAACAATGCGTTTAGGTGCTTGGAAATGTGATATTAAGCCAGACACTTTAGCATACAAAATTTACGGAGAAAAAACTATTTCGGAGCGTCACCGCCATCGTTATGAGTATAACAATAAGTATGCTGATGAATTGCAAAAAGCAGGTTTGAAAGCTTCTGGAGTTAATCCTGATACAGGTTTAGTAGAAATCGTAGAGCTCGAAAATCACCCATTTTTCATTGGTGTACAATACCACCCAGAATACAAAAGTACAGTTGCAAACCCGCATCCGATTTTTGTAAACTTTGTGGCAGCTGCAGTAAATGCACATAAAAAACAGTAATTAATATTTTGAGAAACTTGTAACTTTTGAGGTCAACTCATTACTAATAAGCTTCAATGAATAACTTTTTTAAATAATAATGGAAGAAAAAAAATTAGACTTTAATTCAATCATTGGTTTTGTATTGATATTTGGAATTTTGATTTGGATTATGTACCAAAATCAGCCTTCTGAAAAAGAAATTGCTGCTGAAAAAGCCAAGAAAGAATTAGTTGCTAAGCAAGAAGCACAAGCAAAAGCTGATAAAGCTAAAACTGCGTCATTACCAGCTGCGGCTGTAACTCCAGGAGATACGCTTCAATTGGCAAAATTGCAAAAAACTTTAGGAGGATTTGCTTATTCTGCAACACTTCCTTCTGCAAAAGAAGCTTTTACTACAATCGAAAACGAGAAAATCAAACTTAAAATCGCTAATAAAGGTGGTTATATTGTTGAAGCTACTTTAAAAGAATTCGAAAGATTTAAAAAAGGTTCTGGCCAATTAGTTGAGTTGATTAAAAACAATAACTCAAACTTAAATTTACAGCTTCTTACTACAGATAATAGAACATTAAATTCTAAAGATTTATACTTCGAACCAACATTGGAAAAAATTGGTGCAGACCAAGTTTTATCTATGCGTTTGAAAGCTGGAGCTAATGAATTTTTAGAATACAAATATATTTTAAAACCAAACGATTATTTAGTTGGTTTTGATATTCGTTCTCAAGGATTGAACAGAGTTTTAAATTCTGCTAAACCAATCGATTTGCAATGGGACTTAAAAACGTACAGAAACGAAAAAAGTGTTTCTTATGAAAACCGTTATGCGCAAATTGATTACAAATATGATGAATCAAAATACAATAACGTAAGTTCTCACGGACAAGGAAAAGAAGAAACTCCTGAAAAAGTAAGTTACGTAGCTTTCAAACAGCATTTCTTTGCAACAATTTTGTCTACAGAAAAGCCTTTTGAAACTTCAAAATTACAATCTGACGACTTAGTTAAAGATGAAAAAATCGATACTGTTTTTACTAAACAGTTTAGAGCAAATTTACCTTTAGCTTTTACAAATGGAGAGATCGATTACAAAATGAATTTGTATATGGGTCCTGCAGATTACAAGACATTAAAAGCTTACGATAAAAACTTCGAAAAAATTATTCCGCTTGGATGGGGAATTTTTGGATGGATCAATAAATGGATTTTCATTCCATTATTCGGATTCTTAAGCTCAACTATTGGTTTGGCTTTAGGAATTGCAATTATCATTTTCACGATTATCATCAAATTGGCAATGTCGCCAATTACCTATAAGTCATTCTTGTCTCAGGCTAAAATGAAAGTTTTAAGACCTGATATTGCTGAGTTGGGAGAGAAATTCAAAAAAGACCCAATGAAAAAACAGCAAGAAACAATGAAACTGTATAATAAAGCTGGTGTAAACCCAATGGCGGGTTGTATTCCTGCATTGATTCAGTTGCCATTTATGTATGCATCTTTCCAGTTTTTCCCTGCTGCATTCGAATTAAGACAAAAAAGTTTCCTTTGGGCAGACGATTTATCATCTTTTGACTCGGTTGTGAAATTACCATTCAATATTCCAATGTATGGAGATCATATCAGTTTGTTTCCGATTTTGGCAGCAATCGCAATTTTCTTCTACATGAAAATGACATCTGGAGATCAACAGATGGCAGCGCCTCAACAAGAAGGTATGCCGGATATGGCAAAAATGATGAAAATCATGATTTATGTTTCGCCATTAATGATGTTAATTTTCTTCAATAATTATGGTTCAGGTTTGAGTTTGTATAACTTCATTTCAAACTTAATTACTATCGGAATTATGTTTGTTATTAAGAATTATATCGTTGACAGTGAAAAAATTCACGCTCAGATTCAAGAAAACAAATTAAAAGAGCCTAAAAAGCCAAGTAAATTCCAGCAGCGTCTTAACGAAGTAATGGAACAACAAGAAGCGGCAAAAGCTCAGAATAAGAAAAAATAATTCTCAATAAAAAAATCTCGATTTATCGGGATTTTTTTATACCATTATACTTTATAATTAAGATTTTCGTTAAGCTTAAAAATAGAATTTACTATGATCTCAAAAAAAATCATATTCACATTATTATTCCTTACAGTATTAGTTTCAAATGCGCAGACAGACATTAATAAAGTTGATGCAGCTGGAAAAAAAGATGGTCTTTGGAAAGGTACTTATACCGAATCTAAACGCCCTCGCTATGAAGGAACTTTTAGTCATGGAAAAGAAACAGGGCTTTTTAAATTTTTTGATGACACAAAAAAAGGCGATGTAATTGCAACAAGAGATTTTAGTGCCAATGATGGCAGTTCGTATACTATTTTTTATGACCAGAATAAAAATAAAGTAAGCGAAGGAAAAGAAGTTGGAAAAGCAAGAGAAGGGGAATGGAAATATTACCATAAAGCTTCTAAAGTTTTAATGACAGTTGAAAATTACAAAAATGGTAAATTAGAAGGCTTAAGAACTATTTATTATCCTAATGCTCAAATTGCAGAGGAAATGATGTATAAAAATGGTTTAAAAGAAGGTGCTTACAAGAAAATAGGACAAGACGGAACGCTTTTGGAAGAGTCTAACTTTAGTAATAATGAATACAACGGAGATGCTGTTTTTTACGATTCAGACAAATCTGTGGCATCTAAAGGTAAATTTGTAAATGGTAAAAAAGCTGGAATGTGGCAATTTTATCAAAAAGGAAAACTGATGAAAGAAGTAAACATGAGTGATCCTAAAAATACCAATAAAGCTTCAGAAAAAGGAAATGCTCCTAAAAAACAATAAAGTTTGGAGCTTTTTTTCATGAATTAAAAATAATCTGATAGGTCTGAATAAATTGTTTACATTTGAGTAACCAATTTATTCAGACCTATGGATTTAAACGAACTTTTAGGAAGATTTCTGCTGTTGTTTTTTTCGATTTTGGTTTTGTATTTTTTCTCTAACAGAAAAGATAATGCTACCATAAATCCATTAATGGTTATTGTTGGACTTTGCACTTTTTCGCTTTGTTATCTTTTTACAAAAATTGAAATTGGAGTCGGAATTGGTTTTGGACTATTTGCTATTTTTTCGATACTTCGTTTTAGAACACAATCTTTTACTGTAAATGCTATTATTTTTCTTTTTGCGACGATTACATTGTCGATTTTAGATATTATGTATCCTTTTGAAAAGATTGAATTGTTGCTGTTTTTTCAAATTATTATAATCGGTTTTTATATTGTTGCATCGATTATTGTCAATAAAAAAGCTTCAAAGTATTTAAATGCTGTAGATGTGAAAATTCCGCTTGACGAGAACTTTTCTTTAAATGCAGAATTCATCAGAAAATCAATTCAGGAGAAAATTAAAATTGAAGAATTTGATTTTAGAATTATCTTAATCAATACCACAACAAACGAAATAGATCTTTTGGTTTTCTACTAATCGTTAAACGGGCGTACTTGTTTGATGTATAGATCTCTTTTTTCTCCAACAATTTTAAATTCAATATCTACTGGATTAAATTGGTTTTTACGCCAATAACGATACATTTTGGTTTCAATTTTTTTACTGACATTAAAAATATTGCTCATTTCTTTTCGGCTCAACAAAGGTTCGTTGTTATTCAAATTGGAGTTTGACGTATAATCAATATCAAAGTCGGTGTCGTCTTTTCCGTCATTAAAATGATAGGCTACAAATTGCTCGCAGATTTCGCCTTTTTCAGGTTTTACAACAGAATTTTCTCCTTTTTGAACATTCACTGTAATGCCTGGAAAATTTTCTCTAAATATATTTTTGGTTATGATTACGCCGTTTGCTAATTCGTCAGGAAAAGAGCGATGCACTAAAATCCCCATTGCGATATTTTGTTGGTCAATTCCGAAAAGCTCTCTTTCGTTAAACGATGCTTCATTCCAAACGCTTGCCCAGACTTGTTTGATTGCTTTTTCAAAAGTTTTAATAGAATCGCCCAGAATTCCAGTTTTAGAATCGTATAATCCGGCACCATTAAAATCATCTAAATCTTCGGCGTTGGTAGAAGATCTAAATCTGAAATTTTTGAATTTTGCATCTTTAAAAGCCAGATTTAATTTTGAAATTAATTCAGGATCAACGGGTTCTTTTTTAATAGCATCTCTGATTTTTTTTAGCTGATTATTAATCCAGATTGTAGAATCTTTTTTAGGGAATGCTAAAAGTTCGGCAATTAATGGAGAAATAGAGTTTTTCTGAATATGTTGTGTGTAAAAATAAAACGGAATCGCATACGCATTTTCTGGAACTTTGAAAGGAGTTTCTTTTGAAATAGCAATTAGATAAGCCATATTTTGAGCTTTCGAGCCAATATAATTTACACCCTTTTTAGGAATTTCGGATAGATTGACTAATTCTGTAACGCTATTGTCAATTATTAGTTTTTTCTTTTTTCCTGTTGATTTTAAAGTGATTTTTTTGGTTGTTTCTTTGATGTAAAAAGTATCTACTGCAATCTTTAGTTCTACTTTTTTTGAAAGCAGTTTTTTGATATTGCGGTCTTTTTCGATATCTGTATAGGCCATTATTGGAATCTTTCTGTTTTTTCCTAAAAGAACTAAATGGCTTAGAGGTGTTTGAAGTTCGTTTACAATAATTCCTCTAACATTTGGAAGAATATCCGGAGTTCCATTTAAAATAATGATTTCGTCAGGATTTGGTTTTATGGTTTCTAATTCTTTGATTGTGTATTGTTTTAAGATGCCGATATTGCTTCCGCGAACGACTTCCTGATATTTAATTTCTCCAAAAATATAATCTGATTTGACACAAGGAATTTTAAATTTCTTCTGCTGATACCATTCCATCATTTCTGGATTGTTTAAGTAGAATTTTAATTTTTCGCCGATAAAAGTCGAAGTTCGAACTAAATTAAAAAATCGTTCAATAAGAGGAATTGGCATATGATCGGAGGCAGCGAGTTCGAAAATCCATTTATCAGTGCCTTTAATATGATTTAGATTTCCAAGAAAATAATCTCTGTTTTTTTCTGTATCGCTGTAATTTTCGTTGTTAAAGACATCGAGATCTTTGCTGTAGCCTAAATAATTGGTAACAAAATCAAAATGCAATAAAATAAGACTGCTATTAAAATAATACATTTTTTGTTTTCGAATGTCATAAACCACTTTGACAGATTCGATATTAGAGAATTTATCAGATAAAGGTTTTCCTTTAAAAGCTTTGTAAGCTTCATAATTTGGTAGAGAGGCCATATATCGCTGCGCGCTTAAAGTGGTAAGCACGAAAACCAAAACAAAGCTGTAGAGATACTTTTTCATGTTCTGAAAGAAAGGAATAAATTTACTTAAAAAAGCAATAAGTTTTATCTACTGCTAGATTACTTAAAGTAATGAAAACCTTTGTGAAATTTTCTATTATTTGATGTACCTTTGCAACCTTAAAAAATTAAACATTTCAAAATGAAACGAGTAGTTGTTGGACTTTCCGGTGGAGTAGATTCTAGCGTTGCCGCTTATTTATTGCAGCAACAAGGATACGAAGTAATTGGCCTTTTTATGAAAAATTGGCATGATGACTCGGTTACTATTTCTAACGAATGTCCTTGGCTTGAGGATAGTAATGATGCTTTGCTTGTTGCCGAAAAACTGGGTATACCGTTTCAAACAGTTGATTTAAGCGAAGAATACAAAGAAAAAATCGTTGATTACATGTTCAACGAATACGAAAAAGGAAGAACTCCAAATCCTGACGTGCTTTGTAACCGTGAAATCAAATTTGATGTGTTTATGAAAATCGCTTTAAGTCTGGGTGCAGATTATGTAGCAACAGGACATTATTGCCAAAAAAGCGAAATTGAGGTTGATGGAAAGACAGTTTATCAATTAATTGCCGGAAATGACGTTAACAAAGATCAATCGTACTTTTTATGTCAATTATCGCAAGAACAATTGTCAAAAGCATTATTTCCTATTGGCGCTTTAACTAAACCAGAAGTACGCGAAATAGCTGCTGAAATGGAGTTGGTTACAGCCGAAAAGAAAGATTCTCAAGGTTTATGTTTTATTGGAAAAGTTCGTCTTCCAGAATTTCTACAACAAAAATTACAGCCTAAAGAAGGTAAAATTGTTCAGGTAGATAAAAATGATCCAATTTATGTTTCTGAAATACCAGCTGAAGTTTCTTTAGAAGAAAAATTAAAATTAGAATCTCAACAATTAGACTATCTTCCAACAATGGGGAAAGTTGTTGGAAAACATCAAGGTGCTCATTATTTTACAGTTGGACAAAGAAAAGGTCTAAACGTAGGAGGAACAACAGATCCTTTGTTTGTAATTGCTACAGATGTTGAAACCAATACTATTTATACTGGTTTGTCAAGCGCTCATCCTGGATTATTCAAAAAAGCACTTTTTGTTGGAAAATCTGAAGTACACTGGATTAGAGAAGATTTAACGCTTAAAGCAGGCGAAAAGATGGAAGTAATGGCTAGAATTCGTTACCGCCAACCTTTGCAAAAGGCAGTTTTACATCAATTTGAAGACGGAATGTACGTGGAGTTTGAAGAAGCACAATCTGCTATTACAGAAGGACAATTTGTGGCTTGGTATTTAGGAAATGAATTAGTTGGTTCAGGAGTAATTTCTTAAATTTATACCTTTGTTTGGAAGAAATTCCTAAAAAGGTATACTATGAAATATAACTTTACTTTTCTTTTAATACTTCTTTCGTTTACAGTTTTCGGACAAGAAGAGGCTTGGGTTTACTTTAATGCAAAACCCAATGCTCAGGCTTTCTTTGCTAATCCATTAACAGAGCTTTCTCAAAAAGCTTTAGATCGAAGAACCAATCAAAATATAGCATTAGATATTACCGATGCGCCTTTGGAAACTTCGTATGTTGATCAAATCAAGGCAAGTACTGGAATATCTGTTATGGCGCAATCTAAATGGCTAAATGCGCTTCATATTCGCGGTACGCAGGCTAATGTAAATGCTTTAAAAACATTTTCTTTTGTTCAGAAAGTAGAATTTGCGGATAAAACGTTAAATGCAACAACAGGGAAAAAAGTTTCTGAAACCACGACAAATAAAACGAAAAACAAATTAGAAACAGCAATTGATTACGCTTACGGTAATTCTGCCAATCAGATTCAAATGTTGAATGGACAAGTTTTACATCAGCAAAATTATACTGGAGAAGGAAAGATAATTGCAGTTTTTGATGCAGGTTTTCCAGGGGTGAATACAGCACAGCCGTTTGAAAATCTTCGAAATAACAATAAAATTTTGGGTGGTTACGATTATACCGAACGAAATGCTAATTTTTATACAGGCGGTACACACGGTACATTGGTACTTTCGACA
The DNA here is from genome assembly GCF_014207905.1 of Flavobacterium notoginsengisoli. Lineage (GTDB taxonomy): Bacteria > Bacteroidota > Bacteroidia > Flavobacteriales > Flavobacteriaceae > Flavobacterium > Flavobacterium notoginsengisoli_A. The sequence goes on from NZ_JACHLB010000005.1 coordinate 179,141, forward strand.
ATGGGTGGTTACAAAGAAAATGCTTTGATAGGAACTGCTCCAAATGCATCATATTATCTTTTTATTACAGAAATAGAAAAAGATAATATTGAGAATCCGTTAGAAGAATCACTTTGGGTAGAAGCGGCTGAGAAAGCAGATGCTTTGGGAGTTGATATTATTACCACTTCATTAGGTTATTTCGGAGATCGTAATGAATCCAGATATAATCATACTTACAGTGATATGAACGGAATTACGACTTTTATTTCTCGTGGTGCCGAAATAGCTTTTAGTAAAGGAATCTTAGTTTTAGCATCAGCAGGAAATGAAGGAAATCAAGTAGAAAAACATATTGGTTCGCCGGCAGATGCAGTTTCTGTTTTAGCAATTGGTTCGGTTACGGCAACTAAAACAAGATCTAGTTTTAGTTCGATCGGGCCAAGTTATGATGGCAGAATAAAACCAGATATTATGGCGCAGGGAACTGCTGCGGTAGTTTCTGATATAAATGGAAATATTGGCACGGCAAACGGAACTTCATTTTCATGTCCAATTATGGCCGGAATGTGCGCCTCTTTGTGGCAGGCTTTTCCAACGAAAACAAATAAAGAAATCAGACAGATGATTTTAGCTTCTGCCGACCGTTTTACGACGCCAGATAATAATTACGGTTACGGAATTCCGAATTTTGGATCAACTTTAAGCGTAGATAATTTTATTTCAGAAACGGCTTTTTCAGTTTATCCGAATCCAGTAAAAAATACAGTTACTTTTTCTTTTTTAAATGAAAATAATACAGCGTCTGTAAAAATTTATTCCGTTTTAGGGCAAAAATTAATGGAAGAAAGAATCAATAGTTCAAATCCTGTTCTTTCCCTTCAATCTTTACAAAGCGGATTGTATTTTTATACTTTTGATACTGAGAACCTTCATAAAACGGGAAAAATCATTAAGCAATAATTTTTTAATGAATAAAATCACTCAACTTTTTAATATAAAATATCCGATCATTCAAGGCGGAATGATTTGGAATAGCGGTTATAAATTGGCATCAGCAGTAAGTAATGCTGGAGGTTTAGGGCTTATTGGCGCAGGTTCAATGTATCCAGAAGTTTTAAGAGAGCATATTCAAAAATGCAAAAAAGCGACAGATAAACCTTTTGGTGTCAACATTCCGATGTTGTATCCGAATATTGAAGAAATCATGAATATCGTAGTTGAAGAAGGCGTAAAAATCGTTTTTACTTCGGCAGGAAATCCTAAAACTTGGACTTCATTTTTAAAAGAAAAGGGAATTACTGTTGTTCATGTTGTAAGCAGCAGTGTTTTTGCTTTAAAAGCGCAAGATGCTGGCGTTGATGCCGTTGTTGCAGAAGGTTTTGAAGCGGGCGGACACAACGGTCGCGAAGAAACAACGACATTGACTTTAATTCCAATGGTTAGAGAAAAGATTCAGATTCCATTAATCGCCGCTGGGGGAATAGCAACAGGAAGAGGAATGCTTGCCGCAATGATTCTTGGAGCCGATGGTGTTCAGGTTGGAAGCCGTTTTGCAGCTTCTGTAGAATCTTCGGCACACAATAATTTTAAAGAAACAATAGTTAATACTCAAGAAGGAGGAACTCAATTGACATTGAAAGAATTAGCTCCAGTTCGATTGGTGAAAAATAAATTCTATCAGGATGTTCAGGATTTGTATCAAAAATGCCCTTCTAAAGAAGAATTGGTTCAGCTTTTAGGTAGAGCGAGAGCTAAAAAAGGAATGTTTGAAGGAGATTTGGAAGAAGGAGAATTAGAAATTGGACAAATAGCGGGTCTAATTCATGATATTTTGCCAGTGGAACAAATTATTCAACAAATGATTGCCGAATTTGAAGCTGCAAAAAAAGAAAAGGTTACATTTGAGTTTTAATTGTCTGCAAGAAATATTTTATGAATTCCCTACGCACTTATATACTACTATTGTTTTTAGCTTTTGGATTGCAACAAGTTCAGAGTCAGTCTTATCATTTTAAAACTTCTGGTTTTAGCGTATTACAGAAGAATGAAAGAGGAAAATGGGGCGAATGGTCCAATTTGAATCTGGTAAATCTTTCTGTGGTTTTAGATACCAACAAACATAGAATTGTAGTGTATTCTCAAGAAATTCAGCTTTTTAATATTTTAGATTATATTGAAAGAGAAGAAAACGATACTGATATTACTTATTCATTTATGTGTAAAGATAATGACGGAAGAGAATGCAAACTTTCGATCATTACTCGTAAAAAGCAAGATTTTAGAAAACAGCTGTACATTAACTACGACGATCATATTATAGTTTATAATATTATTACAGTATAAAAAAGATGCTAAGCTTCTAAGTTTCTGAGATACTAAGTCTTTTTGGATTTAGATAAATAATAAACCCGACAGTTTTTTTTAATCTGTCGGGTTTTCTTGTATAAAAATCTTAGCATCTTAGTGTCTCAGAACCTTAGAACCTACAAAGAATCAACATCCTTAATAAATTCGTCATATTCTAAATAGAACATTTCCAAAGCATGCATTTTTTCATTGAAGAAATCAAAAATGGCATCCCAGTTATTTTTATTACTGAAACCAACTCCAAGTTTTTCAACCCAAATTCTGCTTATTGTTTTACCACTTTCAAGAGTGTAATTTTTCTCAAAAACTAAATCTTTGATGAATTCTTCTTCAAGAATGTTTTTTAAAGCTTCTAGTTTTTCAAAGTAAGCCAAACGTTTTTCATCACTTCTTTGTTCAATATCAATTAAAACTTGCGCTTTTTTATTATCTACAAAAAACTTAAATGAGAAGTCTTTAATTTTGGTATCATAAAGTACCCATTTACGAGGATATTTTTCGGCAAATGCTACCCAAAATTCTCTTTTTATTCTTTGTGATTCTTCTCTGCTGTACATTTTTTAGGCTTTAATTTTAGAAAACTTGCGGTACTGCGTTTTCTGGAGTATATTTATGTTTTATTTGAAAGTACAAAAATAAGCTTTGATTATGAATTTTCAAGACTTTTTAAAATATGTTCCCAATATAATTCCAGTTGAACTGCCAGCGGTGGCTTCACATTTAAAAATGGCTCCAAAAGAACGCGTAGAGGGATTAAAAAATCTTGATATTGAAGCATTAAATGCAAGAATGGCAGGAGTAATGATGCTGTTTTATCCTAAACAGGAAAAAACACATTTGGTTCTGATTGTCAGGAATACTTACAATGGAGTTCATTCGGCGCAGATTGCATTTCCAGGAGGAAAATATGAGAAAGCCGATTTAAATTTTGAAACTACTGCTCTCAGAGAAACACAGGAAGAAGTGGGTATACCAAGTGATAAAATTGAAATAATTAAAAAATTTTCTCCCATGTATATTCCGCCGAGTAATTTTTTAGTGCATCCTTTTTTAGGAATTGCTAAAGAAGAATTAGCTTTTTATCCAGATATTAGAGAAGTTGCTGGAATTATTGAATTGCCTTTGTCCGTTTTTCTTAATGAAGAAATTATGATCGAAGCCAGATTATCAACTTCTTATGGAGCAAATATTTTAGTTCCGGCATTTAATATTCAAAATCATGTAGTTTGGGGAGCGACAGCTATGATTTTGAGCGAATTGAGAGATGTGTTGATGTCGGTTTTTGAAGGAGATAATCGAAATTAATTATTTAACAATTTGATATTCATTTAGATAAATATGATTCTAAGAAAATGTTTATTAGTATTGCTAAAAGAATAATTTTTGTATGTTTGCGACCTAACATAAAAACAAGATAAATTAGTTATGGGATTGTTTAAACGAAATCCTTTTGGGCATATATTATTCATCAAGAAATGGTTAATCCGTATTTTGGGAGCCATGACGCATAGAAGATATAGAGGTTTTAATGAATTGCAGATTGAAGGATCTGAAATTATTAAAACGCTTCCAGATACTAATGTCTTATTTATATCAAATCATCAAACCTATTTTGCCGATGTTGTGGCAATGTTTCACGTGTTTAACGCAAGTTTATCTGGGCGTGAAGACAATATCAAGAATATTGGTTATTTGTGGCAACCCAAAATGAATATTTATTATGTTGCTGCAAAAGAAACGATGCAAGCAGGATTATTGCCAAGAATTTTATCTTACGTTGGTGCAATTACCGTTGAACGTACTTGGCGCGCAAAAGGTGTTGATGTGACAGAGAAAAGAGAAGTAAATCCAAACGATACAGAAAATATTAAAATTGCTCTTGCAGATGGTTGGGTAATTACTTTTCCTCAAGGCACTACCAAATCATTTAAGCCAGTTCGAAAAGGAACTGCACATATCATAAAACAACATAAACCAATTGTAATTCCAATTGTTATTGACGGATTCCGCCGTTCATTTGATAAAAAAGGACTTCGAATGAAGAAAAAAGGAATTCTGCAATCTTTCATTATAAAAGAACCTCTTGATATTGATTATGAAAACGATACAATTGATGAAATTGTAGAAAAAGTAGAATACGCAATCGAACAGCATCCCTCTTTCTTAAAAGTTATTCCTGCTGAAGAACTAAAAGCACAAGAAGAACTGAATAAAATGAGACAATGGGATTACTAGAAATTTTAGATTTCTGAGTTTAGATTTTAGATTTTTTCAAAATTGTCAGGCTGAGCGAAGTCGAAGCCTCGTTTGCAAGGATATATAAATTAAGCTAAAAAAACTTAGAATCTTAGAAATCTATTTTTTTCAACTCCTTATAATTAGCGTATAATCTGCGTAAAAGTGTTCCGTAAATAATTCTGTAAAAACACCAGAACAATCCGAAGAAACCTAATATTACTAAGATCAAAATACCGATTGTAGCAAACATTGCTTTCCCATTTACCGCCAGTTTTTCTCTTAGAAATTCCATGTCCGGATTGTAAACAAATGCAATAAAGAAGCTTAGGATTGATGTTATAACAATCATTCCTAAATTATACCAAACATAGTATTGAACGGTTTTTCTAGTTTTTAAAATCGCACTCATTAATGATTTTGTAGCAATTGTCGTCGAAATTGTTCTGTAATTTTTGTAGAAAATGTACACGAAAATTAAGACAACGAGATAATTAAAATAAGTTAAAAACTCTAAGATTGCAACAATTTCAGGATGATTCATTTTGCGTAGAACATCATCCGTATTGATAAATATGTTCGAAAAAGTCCAAAACGAAATCTCCAAAATACTGATAATTAAAATCCATTTTACAATGGAAGATGATTTTTTATGAATCATCTTATAGATTTCAGTTTCAGAAATTTGTTGAAAAGAACCTGAGTTCTTTTGCCAGTCTTTTTTTAGTAAATCCAGTTCTTTCATAATAATTTTTAAGGATTTAGTATTTTTTTAAGTTTCCCTTTGATTCTGTTCATTTTCACGCGCGCATTCACTTCGCTGATTCCTAAGGTTTCAGCTATTTCTTGATAATCTTTGTCTTCTAAATACATAAAAACTAATGCTTTTTCGATGTCATTTAATTGATAAACTGCTTTGTACATCAGTTTTATCTGTTCCTCTTCTTCATAATTATAATCAACATCTTTTACAAAATGCTGATGATTTTCATAATCTACGGTAGAAATAGTTCTTTTGGTTTTTCGATATAATGTAATTGCAGTATTTAACGCAACACGGTACGTCCAAGTCGAAAATTTACTATCACCTCTAAATTTTGGATAAGCTTTCCAAAGCTGAATTGTGATTTCCTGAAACAAATCCTTATGTGCATCTTCGCCAGCAGTATACAATCTACAAATCTTGTGGATTATATTCTGATTTGCTTGCAGCTGCGCAACAAATGACTGTTCTAGATTTTCGCTCATAAAAAGATTAGTAGTTATGAAATCATTTTTGTTACAGTTGTGTTTTATTTTTTTGCCACGAATTTCACAAATTTCGCAAATTGCTTTTCTAAGTAACAAAGCAAACAAGAATTTACACTTTTAAAATTAGTGTTAATTCGTGTAATTTGTGGCAACATTTACAATTCTCGTGTTTTATAATAATTAATCATCAAATCTATAAACTTGCTGTAACTTTCCATTCCGTCTTTTTGGTTATTCGATTTTAAGAAATTATCCCAAAGAAAATGAAAACCTTCGTCAATAAAAGTGTCGTATTTTTTCCAGAAATCTTGACTTTCCTGATAATTTTTTAAAATTCCAACATTTACTTTTTTCTTTAAATGTTTAAAAATGTCTTCGTTTTTATATTGCCAAATTCCTAAGCAATAACGTAGAGCAAAACTATAGCCTGAATATTGATAATATAGATTATCATTTTTAACCGATGCTAGAACCCCAATAAAATTGCATTCGTTCTCGCTGGCAAATCCAATTTGATGCGCCATTTCATGAGAGGTTGTCAATGGAAAATTATACATCGGCAATAAATCGTTAATCTGAGCTTCATTTGTAAACGGATTAAGATAACCACCAAATCCCATATAAGTTAAAGGAATACTAAACAGCGATTTCTTAACACTTAGAGTTTTGTATTTAAAATAGGGATGTTCTTTAGCTAAATTGTCATAACCGTTTAAAATCATCTCAAAAGATTCTTTTTGAGAATAAGGAAAAACGACTTTTGAGTTTTTATTTTTAGTGATTTGGTATTGAATTTCATTAGTTTTAACAATTAGTTTTTGGGTAAAAGCTAAAAGATCGGCATCGGTATATTCTCTTTTAATTTCCATTTTTTCAAAAAGAGGTTCGCGATAATAATTGAAAGCCCAAAGCACATGAAAGAAAAAGTAAAAAATTGAAATTTTGCCTAATATGGTTAAAATATGGTCTTTCCATTCGGTTCTCCAAGTTTTACGAATTTTCCAAAACCAACCAATTATCGCTAAAATAAGAAAGGCATAAATGCAATCTCCAAGAGAAAAAGGGATTTTGCCAAGACCAATTCTTAAGAAATGTGAAATTCTTAGAAATATATTATTGCTGTAAAAGCCTTCTACGTAATCTGGAAAATATCTCAAAAATCTTAAAAAGATGATTTGAACTAAAAGAAATAGGGGAAGAATATATTTTGATTTCACAGTTTAGGTTTTTTATAAAAATAATAATTTAAAAATGGTTTGAAATTATTTTTTGTAAATTTGTTTTTCAATAATTAAGAAAAAAATGACACAGATTACTTTAAATATTCCAGATAATGAATTGTCATTCTTTATGCAATTAATAGAAAAATTCAATTATGAAACCGTGATAAATGAATTTTCTATAACTGAAGAAATGAAAAATTTGTTGGATGAGAGAAGATCGACTTCAAAAGTGGACGATTTTCTTCCTTGGAATGAAGCAAAAAAACAATTGCGATTTAAATCTGGAGAATGATTTATAATGTTGTAATTGAGCCAAGAGCAATTCTTGATATTCAAGATGCAATTAATTATTATGACTCTAAACGAGTTGGGTTGGGTGAACATTTTTACGAAATAGTTGATGAATATTTAAATATATTAGCGAAGAATCCTTTTTTTGAAATTAGATATAAGGATTATCGCTCTCTTCCCATTAGAAAATTTCCATTTATTATCTTTTACTTTATTGATGAAGAAATTAAAACGGTATATATTATGACTGTTTTTAATACATCATTAAGTCCTTCTAAATATCCTCAGTAAAATCGTCTCGTTTTGTATTTAAATTTTTGGTTTAATTAGATATTTGTGTAAGATAACTTTAGAGCCATTATAATTTGTGCTTATTCGTGAAATTCGTATCTAAAAAAGCAATTAAACTTTGTAACTTTGAAGCTCTTAATTGTTAAACATCAAACAAAATATAATGAGTCAAGAAATAAGAAATCTGGAACCAAAAGCACTTTGGAATAAATTCGCGGATTTAAATGCTGTTCCGCGTCCTTCTAAAAAAGAAGAACGTGTAATCGAGTTTATGAAAAATTTTGGAAACAGCTTAGGTTTAGAAACTTTTGAAGATGAAATCAGAAATGTAATCATTAGAAAGCCAGCTACTCCAGGAATGGAAAATCGTAAACCAATTGTTATGCAAGGACATTTGGATATGGTGCACCAAAAAAATGCAGACACAGTTTTTGATTTCGATACGCAAGGAATTGATATGTATGTTGATGGTGATTGGGTACGTGCTCGCGGTACAACACTTGGAGCTGATAATGGGTTAGGAGTGGCGACTATTATGGCTATTTTAGAAAGCAAAGATATTCCGCATCCAGCAATTGAAGCTTTGTTTACAATTGATGAAGAAACAGGAATGACTGGTGCTTTAAATCTAAAAGGAGGTATTTTGCAAGGACAGATTTTATTAAATCTGGATACAGAAGAAGACGATGAAATAGATATCGGATGCGCTGGAGGAATAGACGTAACAGCAACAAGAACATATCATGAAGAAGAAGTTCCAGAAGGTTCTGTTGGATATACGATTATTGTAAAAGGTCTAAACGGAGGTCATTCAGGAATGGATATTCATAAAGGTTTAGGAAATGCTAACAAAATTATGAACCGTTTGTTGTTTGACGGATTTGAAAACTTTGGTTTGCAGATTGTTGAAGTTAACGGAGGAAGTCTTCGAAATGCAATTCCAAGAGAAAGTGTTGCGAAAGTAATCATTTCTCAAATGTTTGATGAAGCTTACGTATACGATATGCAGGAAATCATTTCTAATATCAAAGCGGAATATAAAACTACAGAACCAAACTTGTCGATTGAAATCGTAAAAGGCGATTTGCCTGAAAAAGTAATGGATTTAGGGGTTCAAGAGGGAATTATTAGAGCGATTTACGCTGCACATAACGGAGTTTACAAAATGAGTGCTGATATGGCCGATTTGGTTGAAACTTCTAATAACATTGCTCGTGTAATTATTAAAGATGGCGAAATCTCGATTGGTTGTTTAACGCGTTCTTCTGTTGAATCATCAAAATTTGATTTAGCCAATTCGTTACGTTCTGCTTTTGAACTAGTTGGATGTGAAGTTGAGCTTTCGGGATCTTATCCAGGATGGACACCAAATGTTAACTCTGAGATTTTAGAAGTTTTGAAAGAGATTTATGAAAAACAGAATGGAGAGCAACCAAAAGTTGTAGCTTGTCACGCTGGTTTAGAATGTGGAATTTTAGGAACGAATTATCCAGATATGGATATGATTTCTTTCGGGCCAACAATTCACGCTGCACATTCTCCAGATGAAAGAGCAAGTATTTCTTCTGCTCAGAAATATTGGAAATTTGTGCTTGAGATCTTAGAAAATATTCCAGTTAAATAAAATAGTTTTCAGTCGCAGTGACAGTTTTCAGTTCTAACGGACTGGAAACTGTGACCGAAAACTGTGACTATAAAAAAAATCCCCAATTTGTAAATTGGGGATTTTTTTTATAAAATTAATTTCTTTTTAAGACTTTGTATTGTTCGTAACAAGCGCTAATTGCGTCCATTATCTGTAAATCATTTGCTGTCTGTATGAAAGAATCAGAATAATTGCATCGATGCATAATTTCTGGAATTTCATCCTTGCTGATGCCTAATAATACAGCGACCGTTTCTCGGTCATATTTTGATTCTAGAAGATTTCGAACAGTATCGTCTTTCTTCATTTCTTTTAATTTCTTGAGCTCCTTTCCGTTTTTTCCGAAGAAATTATAAAGCATATCTGCCGGATTAAAAATGGACCCAAGAACTTTGCCAAAGGCATTTGGCGCATATTCTCCGGCTTCATAGCCTTGTGTAAGACCAGAAATGCTGTATCTGTAGTTTTCTTTTGTTGGAATTAATTTAGAATCAATTTCAAGATATCCAGTTAAAGTAAAAGGAGCGATAATAACTTCTTCTAATGCAATTGCTTTTTCAGTAAGCTGAATTCGAGTTACTTTGTTTTTTACCCAGTCATTTGTTACTCTAATTCTTAGCGATTGAAATCCTAAAATAGAGAAATGAAGTGTATCATTAACTTGTACATCAATTTCAAAATATCCTTTTTCATCAGATTTTGCACCACGCACTTTGTTGGTGTTAATAATGTTTACGCCGGCAAGGGGTTGTTTGCTATTGTCATTAATAATATAACCTGAAACTCTTTGTGGAACTGTTGGTTGCGTATCTTGCGCAAAACCAAAGTTGGCTAGTAATGTAAAAAAGAAAACTGCGAAATATTTCATATCCTGATTTAAAGCACTAAAAGTAGTAAATCGGGATTAAATATCTCGTAGTCTTGGAATTTAATTATAAGAAAATTAACAAAGGCTACGTTATTGCTTTTTTATATTAAATAAAAAGTGATATTGAAGACTGAATTACACTGTTTTGAATTGTAAAGCTCATTGATAAAGAATAAAACTCTTAGCATAAAAAAAATCCCAAGTTCCAGATATGTCTGGAATTTGGGATTTTATATTTTAAGAAATTAAATTATTAATCTCTTCTTGATCTTCTTGGTCGTGAATTATCGCCAAAGTTTTCTGAACGTCTTGGAGCTCTATCAGAACCACCATTTTCGCCTCTTGGAGCAGAGCTTCTAAAACCACCTTCTCTTCTTGAAGATGAATTTCTATCACCTCTGAAACCTCCTTCGCGAGAACCTCCGTCTCTTGAAGAGTTTCTGTCACTTCTGAAGCCTCCTTCACGTCTTGGAGCAAAGTTTCCTTCTCTTCTTCCAGAATCACGTCTTCCTCCACGGTTGTTGTGGTCACGTCTTCCTCCACCATCATTTTTAGAAATTTCAACATTGATACGACGACCTTCTAATTGTACGTTGTTCAAAACATCCATTACTTTATCAGTGTGCTGAGGATCAGTATTGAAGAAAGAGAATCCTTCTTTTACATCTACTTTAAAGATGTCATCACGACCTAAATCTAATGTTTCTTTTAAGTAATCTTTCAATGACATCCAGTCGAAGTTATCTCTAGAACCGATATTTACGAAATAACGAACAGCTCCATTATTACTGAATTCTCTTGGTTCAGAATCACCTCTTTCACGTCTTTCGCCACCAGATACAGAAATATCTCTGTTCTTTTTGTAGTAAGCGATGAAACGGTTAAATTCTACTGAAACCATTTTCTTAATCAATTCTTCTTTAGATAAATCTTCAAGAACATTATTGATTGCTGGTAAGTAGTTGTCAATTTCGTGATCAACTTCAGTATCTTTAATTTTGTTTGCTAAGTGTAATAACTGAATTTCGCAGATTTCAATTCCAGATGGAATAGATTTTTCTTCAAATTTCTGTTTGATGATTCTTTCGATAGAAGAAATTTTACGTAATTCACTTTTTGTAACAATTACAATAGAAGTACCTAATTTTCCTGCTCTACCTGTACGACCAGAACGGTGGTTGTAAGTTTCGATTTCATCAGGTAATTGGTAGTTAACAACGTGCGTTACGTTATCAACGTCAATTCCACGTGCAGCAACGTCAGTAGCAACAAGCATCTGAATTTGTCTTCCACGGAAAGATTTCATTACACCATCACGTTGTGCTTGAGATAAATCTCCGTGTAACGCAGCGGCGCTATATCCATCCTCAATTAACTTCTCAGCGATAGCTTGTGTGTCTCTTTTTGTACGACAGAAAACTACAGAAAAGATATCTGGATTAGCATCAGCTAAACGTTTCAAAGCTTCGTAACGGTCACGAGCGTTAACTAAATAAAATTCGTGAGAAACTGTAGAAGAACCTGAGTTTTTTGTTCCAACAGTAATTTCTAATGGATCGCTCATGAATTGTTTTGCAATTCTAGCAACCTCTTGCGGCATAGTTGCAGAAAACAACCATGTGCTTTTTTCGTCTGGAGTATCTGATAAAATAGATACGATATCATCATAGAATCCCATGTTTAACATTTCGTCAGCCTCATCAAGAACACAGTAATCTATGTTTTTAATGTTTACCAAACCTCTATTAATCATGTCTTGCATTCTTCCTGGAGTAGCCACAATAATTTGTGCTCCTCTTTTTACTTCTCTTGCTTGTTCTGTTATACTAGCTCCTCCGTAAACTGCTACCACATTAATACCTTTTTCGTATTTTGAGTAGTTTTTAAGTTCGTTAGTAATCTGTAAACATAACTCGCGTGTTGGCGATAAAACTAATGCCTGTGTATTTCTGTTGTCAGCATCAATTTTTTGAATTAGCGGAAAACCGAAAGCTGCCGTTTTCCCTGTCCCTGTTTGAGCCAACGCAACCATATCCGTGTCTTTTTCCAATAATAGGGGAATCGCCTTTTCCTGTACCTCTGACGGATTTTCAAATCCTAGATCTAAAATCGCCTTCAGTAACGATTCATTCAATCCTAATTGTTCAAATTTATTCATATGTGTTTTAAAAATAGGGTGCAAAATTACTGCTAATTATTCAGATAAACTAATGCAATTTTAAGAATTATATATTTGTTAAGATTTGATTGTCAAAAAGTTACGTTTTTATTAAAATAATTTTTTTACTAAAAATGAGAAAATGCTGAAAAAAAACGCTAGAAAATGTAAAATTTAGCGCTTAAAATGTTGTATTTTAAACAATTATTTCGTGTTATTCAGAAAATCAATTAGTTGCTTTACTGCTTTTCCGCGATGACCAATAGTATTTTTAGTCTCCAAAGGCAATTGGGCAAAGGTTTCGTTATAATTTTCTGGCTGGAAAATTGGATCATATCCAAAGCCATTTGTACCTATTTTTTCTAATGTAATATTTCCAGAGGCAATTCCTGTAAATAAATATTGTTTTCCGTTAAGGTTTAATGTAATAACAGTTTTGAATTGAGCTCTTCTATTTTCTTCGTTTTTTAATGCATCTAGAAGTTTGTTCATATTATCGTCTGCATTTTTTTGCTCTCCGGCATATCTCGCAGAATATACTCCTGGTTCGCCATTTAATGCAAAAACTTCTAAACCAGTGTCATCTGCAAAACAATCATAACCATATTTTTGAGTAACATAATCGGCTTTTAAAATCGCATTTCCTTCTATAGTGTCAGCAGTTTCAGGAATATCTTCAAAACAATTAATGTCTTCTAAACTTAATATTTTGATGCTTTCGGGAAGCATACTTTGAATTTCGGCTATTTTGTTTTTGTTGTTTGAAGCGAAAACGAGTTTCATAGAATTAATGTGTTTAAATGATTTTCAACACAAATTTAGAATTCTTATATTTGATATGTAGCCTAAAAGTGAAATAAATGCAATTATCGGTATTATATAAAAAAATCCTGCCTTTTGTAAAACCTTACAGAAAAATGGTAATTGCGACTTTACTGCTTACATTTTTAGGTTCGTTTGCAGCTCAGGTAAATGCAGTAATCTTAAAATATACTGTTGATACAATCAATAATTTAATGGTGGCGCATGAACCTTTATCAAAAGGATTTCATTTGTTAGGAATTATTAGTGTTGTATTGTTGACGAAGGAGTTGGTAAATTCGATTGTGCAATTTGGGCAAAAATTCTACGGAGAGAAACTTCGTATTTTTATCACTCGCGATATTTCTCAAACAATTGTCGAAAAAATTCTGAGCTACAGAATGGAATTTTATACTTCTGACGAAAATGAAAGTGGTAAACTTCAAACCAGAATTGATGCTGGAATTAGTAGCTTAACAAGATTGGTTCAAAACTTTTTTATCGACATTCTTCCGTTATTTGCCAATGCTTTTGTGGCTCTAGTAATTATGTTTTATGCTAATGTTTATGTCGGTTTGGTGAGTTTATGTATTATTCCGATCTATTTTTATATCAGTCAGTTACAGGCAACAAGATTAAGCGGGTTTAGACGAAGAATGCGTAATTATCGCGAAACGAAGAATAACGGAATTATCAGTCTAATCGAATCAATTACTGTCATTAAATCTTTTGTACGCGAATCTACAGAAGCCGATCGCCATGAAAAGATACAATATGAAATGACCGAAAATCAATTGGAAACACGAAAAACTAGTTTCATTTTTGAAAGTATTAAAAGTTTTGTTGAGCAGATTGGAGTTGTAATTATTATAATCTTGACGGCTTATTTTGTATTAAATAATCAGATGACAATTGGAGCCATTATGTTTCATATTATGTTGTTTAATAATGTTTCGTCCCCAATTCGACAATTGCATCGAATTTATGATGAAGTAAACGATGCGTTGATTTATTCTGAAGGTTTCTTTGATATTTTAGAAGCAGAAAAAGAAATAGAAACCAGCGGTAATTATATTCCAGAAAAAATTAAAGGTTTAATTGAAGTTAAAAATGTTGATTTTGTTTATCCAAACGGAACTCAAGCATTGTTTGATATTAATTTTACGGTTAAACCAAATGAAACATCTGCTTTGGTTGGATTAAGCGGTGCAGGAAAAAGTACGATTATCAATTTATTGGATAAATTTTATTTGCCGTCGTCAGGTCAGATTTTTTTAGATGGAGTAGATTTAGCCGATTATAACACCGATTTTCTTCGTAAAAATATCGGATTGGTGTTGCAGAAAAACCATATTTTCAAAGGAACAGTTGCTGAGAATATTTTATACGGAAATCCTGAAGCTTCTCAAGAAGAAATTATCGAAGCTGCCAAACAAGCTTATATTCACGAACAAGTTGTTCAATTGCCAAAAGGTTACGATTCTGATGCGCATTTGCTTTCAGGCGGACAGCAGCAACGAATTGCCATTGCAAGACTTTTTCTTAAAAATCCGCCAATTATTTTTCTGGATGAGCCAACGGCGAGTTTAGATGCTATTGCTACGGAGCAAATTAAAAAATCGCTGGATGCCATTAAAAAAGACAGAACCGTCATTATCATTTCGCATAGTATTTCTCAAATAATTGATTCCTCCAATATTATTGTTTTAGAAAAGGGAAGATGCGTTGAAAATGGAACTCATGATCAATTGTTTGATAATAAAGGAACCTATTATCAAATATTTATGGCAATGGCAAATAGTTTAAATATTGATAAAATCACTCAGACTTTTGATTGAGAAAACGCAAAGTAAATCTTTCTACAATAAAAGCAGTAATTATTCCAAAAGTATAAGCTATAATATCCGACCATAAAAATCCCTGACCTAAAACGTATCTTCCGAAAAGCGTTTTTCTGAGTTCAACCATCCATTCGCCTTGATACAATTGTAAAAATTCGATGCTATAACAAGTAATAAGAGATAGCAAAAAGATTATTGAAGCTTTTTTAAAAGGAAGAAAAATTCTAATCAAAAAATAAATCATTACAGCATATAAAAAATCGCCTATCCATAACGGAATGAAAGAGATTTTTCTTGAAAGGATTCCAAGGAAAATGATGGAGAAGAAAATTAAGGTGTAGTAGATTCTTGTTTTTTTCAAGTTTATGAAAGGTTTAGTTGGAGCAAATTTATATTAAAACAATGGTAATTTCTCTTTGTCAAAGTTTTAAACTTTGACAAAGATTCTGGTCTAACGCAAATCAAGTTTTCTAATAGCATATATGATAGTTTCTCTTTGTCAAAGTTTAAAACTTTGACAAAGACTTATTTGTATTTTTTTTAAGAAAAATCTTGTTTTTTTAATATTTTTGATTTGCAATTTTTAAAGAAACTAATCAGTGGATATCAGAATTCAAAATTTAGAACCAAATTGTTTCTATCACATTTATAATAGGGGAGTCAATGGAGATATAGTTTTTCAAAATAATGATAATTATATGTTTTTTATGGTGCAATTTCGTAAATACTTAAATGAGGTTTGTGATCTCTATGCTTACTGTTTAATGCCAAATCATTTTCATTTTGTAATTAAAATTAAATCTAAAAAAGAATTATTAGATTTCTTCGAGGAAAAAAATAAAAGACTAATTAAAAAAGGATTGCACGCAATGGAGAGTCTTGCAAGTAAGCAACTAAGTAAGTTTATAAGCTCTTATACACAGGCTTACAATAAAGTTTTTGATAGACATGGGCCATTGTTTGAATCTCCTTTTAAAAGAAAAAAAATAGATTCTGAAAAGTATTTGAGAAATTTAATTATTTATGTTCATCAAAATCCAAGCGATATTGGCAAGGATTTTAGAACTTACAGGTTTTCGTCATATATAACTGTCTTATCAACCTTAAAAACTAGTTTAAAGAGAGATGAAGTAATTGAGTGTTTTGAAGATTTAGAGAATTTTGTGTTTTGTCACAACAGTGTGATTGATTTTAAATTTTAGCATTCTAAGAATCTTTGTCAAAGTTTTAAACTTTGACAAAGAGAAATTCAAAGAAGTATTTCAATAATACATTTTTAGGTGTCAAAAAATACAAAACCCCATTAGATCTACTTTATTTCCTAAATTTATCGATTAAACAAACTATCGACCACATGAATACAAAATTTTTCTGCCTGATTGTTACTTTATTTATTTTAGGAAATCAAGGTTATTCTCAAAAAGACAATTCGTTTAATATCAAAAAGCAACTAGAATATTGTGCGGAACAAGCTTCAAAAACATTAAAAGTAATACCAAACGACGGAACATCGCCTCGAACAGTTCCAAATGGAAGCAGTGAATGGAAATTTGTTACTTATAAAGACTGGACAAGCGGATTCTGGCCTGGAGAATTATGGTTTTTATACGAAGCAACTAAAGATAAAAAATGGGAAAAAGAAGCCGATAAATTCAGCCGCTTTTTAACGCCTTTATCAGTTAGTAAAGCTGGAGATCACGATTTAGGTTTTCAGGTTTTCAATAGTTTTGGAAATGGATATAGACTGACTAAAAATCCAGAATACAAAGAAATAATTCTAAAAACTGCCGATACATTAGCAACACTTTTTAATCCAAAAGTAGGAACAATTCAGTCATGGCCTCATAATAAAATGGGCGGTCATAATACCATTATCGATAATATGATGAACTTGGAATTGCTATTTTGGGCTTCAAAAAATGGCGGAAATAAAAAGTTGTATGATATTGCCGTAAAACACGCTGAAACTACTATGGCGAATCACTTTAGACCAGATAACACTTCTTATCATGTTATTATTTACGATTTTGAAACCGGTAAAAAAATAAAAGGAAGAACGGCTCAAGGATATAGTGATGATAGTATGTGGGCGCGTGGACAAGCTTGGGCTATCTATGGATTTACAATGACTTACAGAGAGACAAAAGACGCTAAGTTTTTAGATTTTGCTCATAAATTGGCGAGAGTGTATTTAGATAAATTGACAACTGAAGATTTAATTCCGTATTGGGATTTTAATGCGCCTAATATTCCGAACGAACCAAGAGACGCTTCAGCTGCTGCAATTGTTTCTTCAGCACTTTTAGAGCTGAGTTCTTATACGAAAGACAAAAATCTGAAAGCAGAATATTTGACAAAAGCAAAAAAAATGATTGTTTCACTATCAGATAATTACCAAAGTCATGATGTAAATTCAGCATTTTTATTGCATTCTACAGGGCACAAACCTGCAGGAAGCGAAATAGATTGTTCTATAAATTACGCAGATTATTACTATCTTGAGGCATTATTAAGACTTCAAAAATTAAAATAAAAGATTATGATAAAGAAAATAAGTCAAATTGCCTGTTCATTATTAGTTGTGTTAATGCTAGTGAGCTGTAAAAACACCAAACAAAAACTGCAAGAATTTGTGGTAACTTATAATAAAACGATTGCTCCAAGTTTTAGAGCAGATAATATAACACTTACAACGGCAAGAGGTTATATTAATGATGGTAAAATTGAATTGCGTTTTGAGACAGATTTAGAACAAAATGAAGCTAATAAATCTGCAGCTGTTACTTCTTTTCCAAAATTGATAAAATTGATGATTGATAAAGATCAAATTCCAAGACAATTAATTGAAGAAGGAGTTCAGTTTGATGTTTATTTTCTCGCAGATGATAATACAGTTTTAGATAAAGAAGTTTTAACGGGAGAATCTCTAAAAGATTTTTTGAAATAAAATCAGAATAATTAGAAAAAAATAAATCTGTGTAATTCTTACATATTAAAATCTCTTTGAGTTTTAACTTAGAGAGATTTTTTCTATTTATAAGTAAAAGTTGAACCTAAAGATGTTTTCTTGATTCTTACAAAAATGTAGAGGGATTAGCTATAATTGATTTGTATTCAAATAATTATAAAGTGATTTTTTGTAATTCAATGTTGTTTTTATGTTATAAATTATTTATGTTTGAGTTAAAAAATAACTATAAAACCAATAATTTATGAAAAAAATTACCCAAATCGCATTTGCATTGGCTTTTGCCCTATTTTTAATTAGCTGTAAAAACACAAAGCAGAAAATTCAAGAACATGTAAGTAATTACAATAATTCTTCTTCAATAAAAGGGAATGGTATTACGAGCACAACCGCAAAAGCTTTTCTAAATGACAATAAAATTGAGATTAGAATTGAAACGAATTTAGAAGAAAATGATGCAAACAAATTAGCCTACAAAGAGTCATTTCCAGATTTGTTAAAAGAAATGATTAAAAATGATCAGATTTCGACTGCATTAATCTCAGAAGGAGTAAAGTTTGATGTTTACTTTTTAGCTTATAATAATGCTATTTTAGCACAGCAATTAGTAGACCAGCAAGAATTAGCCGTTTTAGAAGGAGGAGCTGCAGCACAAAATAAAGAAACAGCAAAATTGTAATATAAAAATAGATTTAAAAGAAAAAGCCTCTTTAGTTTTAAAGAGGCTTTTTTGTTTATGAGAATTGCGTAACGTTTTTGAGATTATCTGGGAAATACTGATCAGATAAATTGGCAAATTCATCGCCACGCATAAAAATGTTAATGTCAACATCTGCAAAACTGCTTTTTCCTGCGGCAGCTAAAAGTTCATTTGCTGAGTGAAGCGTGTTTTTATGAAAATGATAAACTCGATCTGATTTGTCTGTTACAACCAAACCTTTCATTAGCATTTTATTCTGTGTGGCAACTCCAGTTGGACATTCATTATTATGACAACGTAACGCCTGAATACAACCCAAAGAAAACATAAAACCTCTGGCGCTGTTACACATATCTGCGCCCAATGCAATTGCATGAAGAATAGAATAACCGGAAATGATTTTACCGCTTCCTATAATACGCATTTTGTCGCGTATGCCTAGTCGAACCAAAGTTTGATTTACGAATATTAATGCAGGTTCGAAAGGCATTCCTACGCCATCAGCAAATTCTAAAGGAGCAGCTCCAGTTCCGCCTTCTGCACCGTCAACGGTAATGAAATCTGGATAAATATCTTCATTTATCATTTCTTGGCAAATAGCTTCAAATTCGGTAGTGTTTCCAATACATAATTTAAAACCGATTGGTTTTCCGTTAGATAAATCACGTAGTTTTTTAATAAAATGAATTAATCCTTTTGCATCAGAAAAAGCATGATGACCAGGAGGAGAAAGAATCATTGTGTGTGGTTTTACACCTCTGATTTTAGCAATTTGTTCCGTGTTTTTTGCCGCAGGAAGAACACCTCCGTGACCAGGTTTTGCACCTTGAGAAAGTTTAATTTCAATCATTTTCACGTTTGGAAGATTGGCTTTTTCGGCAAAATTTTCTGGGCTGAAATTTCCTTCTGCATCACGGCATCCAAAATATCCTGTACCTATCTGCCAAGTGATGTCTCCACCTCCTGCTAAATGGAATTCGGTTAAACCACCTTCGCCAGTATTTTGGTAAAAATTTCCTTTTTTTGCACCAATATTGATAGCACGAACAGCATGTTCACTCAACGAACCAAAACTCATAGCCGAAACATTAAACAAAGAAGCTGAATAAGGCTGTTTGCAATCTTTTCCACCAACTAAAATTCGAGGTAATTCTTCATTAACTTTTGCTGGAAAAATAGAATGTTTTATCCCTTCGTAGTTTTCTGTATTTAAGTTTAATTGTGTACCAAAAGGAGTGCTGGAATCTATATTTTTAGCTCTTTGATAAACCAAAGAGCGCTGATTTCTAGAAAAAGGTTTTCCGTCTGTAGATCTTTCAATAAAATATTGCTGAATTTCGGGCGCTATCATTTCAAATAAGTATCTAAAATAACCCAAGACAGGAAAATTTCGTAAAATAGCATGTTTCTTTTGTGAAGCATTATATGCTCCAACAATCAACAAAATAGGGATGGCAAAAACGAGTAAATAACCTCGTCCGGTATAATAATAAATTGCAAGAACAATAAGAAACAATAAGAATCCGTAAATAAAGAATTTTTTTCTCATGTTTTAAAAATTAAATAGGTAATAAATGCGATAATCTAGTTGAATCGTAAACGTACATAAACGTGTTTGATTCCTTTTTTGTCCGACTCTCTTTCATCAATTTCTAAAATGTCGGTTAATGATTTTAACATTGGAGTCAATTTTGAATAACCATAATTTCGAGGGTCGAATTCAGGTTTTTTCTTTACAATTAAATTCCCGACATCTCCAAGAAATGCCCATCCATCATCATCTTCAATATCTTCAATCGTGGCTTCAATTAATTCGATGGTTTGTTTGTCAACTTTATGAAGTGCTTTTTCGGCTGGTTTTTCAACTGGTTTTTTGGTATCGGCGGCGACAGTTTTTGGCTTTTTCTTTTGAGTTGCTCCATCCAAAACTTCAATATAAATAAATCTGTCGCAGGCAACAATAAAAGAATTTGGTGTTTTCTTTTCTCCGATTCCGATTACTTTCATTCCAGATTCACGAAGTCTAACGGCGAGACGTGTAAAATCACTATCGCTAGAAACAATGCAGAATCCGTCCAATTTTCCAGAATAAAGCAAATCCATAGCATCAATAATAAGAGCAGAATCTGAAGAGTTTTTTCCAACCGTATAACTATATTGTTGAATAGGAGTAATGGCATGTTCTAATAAAACACCTTTCCATCCATTTGCATTTGGTTTTGTCCAGTCGGCGTAAATCCTTTTTGTAGTTGGCGTTCCAAGTTTTGCAATTTCTTCCATCATGCCTTTTACATTGCTGTATGGCACATTATCTGCATCAATGAGAACTGCCAGTTTTAAATCTTTTGAATTGCTTAAAGGCATTATTTTAATATTAAAAATTAAATACTCTCAAAGTTAAAATTAAAATTGGTTTTTATCAGAATTGAATGATGAATAAGTCTTTAGAATACTCTTAATTAGAATCTCTTTAAATAAGAAAAATGTTTTAAAATAGCAATAAATGATTCTCTAATATATTTTGATAGATTTGTTGAAAATTAAGCAATAGCTGTTGTTTCTGAGATTTGTAAACAAGAATTAAAGCTTTTGGTTTAATTGAAAAACAATGGATTTTTTAATTTTAATTATATAAAAATGAATAAAAAAGTGAAATTCTCGACAATACTCCTAATGGGATTTTTAGCAGTTACTTCTTGTGGTAAAAAAGAAACAGCTCCAGCTGATCAAACTGAAACAACAGAACCGTCTACAGAAGGAGAAGCAGCGCCAGTAACATCAACTGAAGAAAATGTATTAGTTATTGAAGGAAACGACCAAATGCAGTTTAATGTAAACGAATTGAGAGCTGTTGCTGGAAAACCAATCAAATTGACTTTGAAGCACGTTGGGCAAATTCCGAAAGAAGCAATGGGGCATAATTTGGTAATTTTAAAAGAAGGAACAGATCAGGCTGATTTTGCTTTGAAAGCGAATGATGCGAAAGCGACAGATTATATCCCTGAATCTGAAAAAGCTTCTATTATTGCTCATACTAAATTGTTAGGTGGAGGAGAAGAAGACACAATCGAATTTACAATTGATAAAAAAGGATCTTATCCGTTTGTTTGCTCTTTCCCAGGTCACGTGGCTATGATGAAAGGCGTGCTAATTGTTGAATAAATTAGAAAGAATAAATAATAAAACTCCAAATGCTTTAATTAGGTTTGGAGTTTTTTTATTGTAATAAATCATGTTTGTAGATGATCCTAATTAAGGTGAGAGTATGATTTTAGATTTATTTATAGGTTAAATATTACAATAAAAATCCTGTTGATTATTTTTAAATAAAAATAATTGAGGCTCTTCATTTTAAATTAATATTGATTATTTTTGCTCGCTGATAAAGTAAAAAAAATTACTACAATATATTATGGTAAAAGATTTATTCGAAAGAATTCAGGACAATAAAGGACCTTTAGGAAAATGGGCTTCTCAAGCAGAAGGTTATTATGTTTTCCCAAAGTTAGAAGGAGAGTTGGGTCCTAGAATGACTTTTCACGGAAAAAATATTTTAAACTGGAGTTTAAATGATTATTTAGGTTTAGCAAATCATCCAGAAGTTCGTCAGGCAGATACAGATGCAGCAATTCAATTTGGTGCAGCTTATCCGATGGGAGCTCGTATGATGTCTGGACACACTACGTATCACGAACAATTAGAAAATGAATTGGCTGATTTCGTAATGAAAGAATCTGCTTATTTATTGAATTTTGGTTACCAAGGAATGGTTTCTATCATTGATGCTTTGGTTACTAAAAATGATATTATTGTTTATGATGTAGATTCACATGCTTGTATCATTGATGGTGTTCGTTTACACATGGGTAAACGTTTCACATACAAACACAATGATTTGGAAAGTATGGAGAAAAACTTGCAGCGTGCTACTAAAATGGCAGAAGAAACAGGTGGAGGTATTTTATTTATTACTGAAGGTGTTTTCGGAATGCGTGGACAGCAAGGGAAATTAAAAGAAATTGCTGAATTAAAGAAAAAATACAATTTCCGTTTATTAGTAGATGATGCTCATGGTTTTGGTACATTAGGTAAAACTGGTGCTGGAGCAGGTGAGGAGCAAGGAGTTCAAGATCAGATTGATGTTTACTTCTCTACTTTTGCAAAATCAATGGCAAACATTGGGGCTTTCGTAGCAGCTGATAAAACAGTTATTGATTATTTAAAATATAACTTACGTTCTCAAATGTTTGCAAAAGCATTACCAATGATTCAAACAATTGGTTCTTTGAAACGTTTAGAGTTATTGCGTAAATCTTCTGAAATTAAAGATAAACTTTGGGAAAATGTAAATGCATTACAAAGTGGTCTTAAAGAAAAAGGATTTAATATTGGAGATACAAACACTTGTATTACACCAGTTTACTTAGAAGGAAGTATTCCAGAAGCAATGGTAATGGTGAACGATTTAAGAGAAAACTACGGTATTTTCCTTTCTATTGTTGTTTATCCAGTTATTCCAAAAGGAATTATCTTATTAAGAATGATTCCTACAGCTTCGCATACAATAGCTGATATTGAAGAAACGTTAACTGCTTTCGAAGCAATTCGTGAGAAATTAACAAACGGAACTTATAAAGAAATTGCAGAGCGTACAACTGTAGACGTGTCGTAATTGACTTTAAAAATAGAAATTCCATAGTGGGAATTATGTAAAAAAATCCATTCGTTATGCGAATGGATTTTTTTTATTTAGGGTAACTTTATGTAATAAATCACAAAATAAAAATAAAGAATTATGAAGAAAGTACTAACACTAACAGCTGTACTTGCTTTGTCTGTTTTTGCTTCTTGTAAAAAAGAAACAACAACGACAGAGCCAGTACAAATTACGCCAAGTCCGCCAAAAGAAGCTGAAATTGTTGAACCTGCTGGAGATCAATGTTATGCTTTGAGATTAAATGGAAGCGTTATTGAAATGAGTTTTAACGTAAACTCACATCAGGAAGTAAACGGAAAACTGAGTTATAACTTGGTTGGAAAAGATAAAAATGAAGGAAGCCTTATCGGAAATATGAAAGGTGATACTTTAATTGCCGATTATACATTTATGTCAGAAGGGGTTTCTTCTGTTAGAGAAGTAGCTTTTCTGCAAAAAGATGGAGCTTTTATTGAAGGTTACGGAGATG
Source organism: Flavobacterium notoginsengisoli (assembly GCF_014207905.1). Lineage (GTDB taxonomy): Bacteria > Bacteroidota > Bacteroidia > Flavobacteriales > Flavobacteriaceae > Flavobacterium > Flavobacterium notoginsengisoli_A. Next base: position 202,948 of record NZ_JACHLB010000005.1, read on the forward strand.
TAGTAGAAGCAAACGGTAAATTTTCTTTTAAAGATAAAAAAACGTTGAAATTTGATGCAAAAAATACATTATCAAAAGTAGATTGTAGAGTAGAGTAATATGTGTTTATAAAGTGAAAAATCCATTCGTTTTGGGGAACGAATGGATTTTTTTACGATTAATACTGATAACTGCAACTGAGACTGAAAACTAAAATTAAAGATTCTTCAAATAAGTCTTTCTTTGACAGTGAATAATCGGGTCAAAATTTTTCCACAATAAATGAATTGCATTATTTTCTAATAATTCTGGAGTTCTGATGCAGTTTTGAATACCTTTTTCTGAGAAAGTTTTATAATATTCATCAAAAATAATAGCTGTTACACCTTTATTTTGATATTCTGGATGAACTCCAATCAAGTAAAAAACAACATCTTTACTATGCTTTTTCGCTTTCAATAATTGAAGGAATCCAAAAGGAAATAATTTACCTTTTATTTTCTGTAAAGCTTCAACAAAACTTGGCATCACAATACTAAAAGCTACTAAGTTATCCTCTTTGTCGACAACAAACTTGATATATTCTGGATTAATAAAGCTGATATATTTCTTTTTAAAATACTCTTTTTGAACATCGGAAATCGCTACAAACGAAGCCAGATTCGCATACGTTTCATTAAACAAATCAAACATTTTGTCTACATGAGGCATAATGTCTTTTGTTTTAGTGAAATTTAGTGCTTTCAACTCATAACGCTTTTTAATTAAAGCTTGGGCTTTTTGGAAAAATTCTGGTTTTACATTCGAAAAAGGGAAAATACTTTCGATGTATTGTTTTTCGACCTGAAATCCTAATTGTTCTAAATGTGTTACATAATACGGATGGTTATACCATGTAATCATAGTTCCAACTTGATCGTAACCTTCTGTAAGAACACCAACTTTGTCTAAGTTCGAAAATCCCATCGGACCTTCGGCGTGCTCTAAATTGTGTTTTCTTCCTAATTCGAATACTTTTTCTAAAAGAGCTTTTGTAACCTCAATATCATCAATAACATCAAACCAGCCAAAACGAACTTTCCTTTTGTGCTGATTATTTACTTCAGTCCAATTGATGATCGCTGTAATACGCCCAACAATTTGATTGTCTCTGTAAGCCAAATAGAAATAAGCTTCAGCATTATCAAAAGCAGGATTTTTTGTTTTATCAAAAGATTCTAATTCATCTGCGATAATTGGCGGTACCCAATATGGGCTGTCTTTGTACAGTGAAAAAGGAAATTTAATATATTCGGTTAATTCTTTTTTGCTTTTGGCTTCTTTAATTGTAATCATTAAGGTGGTATTGAGTATCTCTTAAATAAGAGTGTTTGGTTATTTTATTCGTATTTAGCTTTTCGTCTTCTTTCTTTTTCTTGATAATCGATGCTTTTTTCGTTATCTGTATTCTTTTTGGCTTTTTCTTCTGCTTTATTTGCGGCTAGCCTGTTTTTATACCATCCATCATAACGCCATGACACTCCAACTCCTCCATACAGAATTGATGGCGTATTCTTAAAGTTCGTACTTATGGAAGCATCAACTTGCATATTTGGAGAAAGCAGATAAGCTGCTCCGCCACGAACGATTGCATCGCTGTAGAAATCGCTTTTATAGCCTTGATTTTCAAAAAAACCAGACCATTTTTCGTTAAATCCATGCGTCAAAGTTAAGATATATCCGTAACTTGGGTAATCTGTACTAATATAATCAGCAATAATATTGGTTACAAAAACCCATTTTCCTCCTCCAAATTGATTTTGAGTAATTAAGGAAATTTTAGGTGAAATAGCACCGTCTGGAGAAAAATAGTAAGGATTGTCTGCGCCAACAAAATTAGCACCAGCAAATACCGAAACAGCAGGAATTAATTCGCGCCAATTAAAACTATGATTGGCTTTATAACTGTAAATATTTACTTCTCTTTTATTTTTATAAGGATCGTAAATCAAATATTTAGCACCAAGAACCGTTTGTCTGAAATTGTTTTTCTTGTAGCTTGTATATGGCGTGTCGTAATTAGCCATTTGATATTGTACGTCTAGGATAAATTCAAGTTTTTCTAAGAAAGCACCATATCTAAGGGAGAAATCGGTTCCGAAACCACTACCGTCATAATCTAATAGATCATGTTTTTCTTTAATGCCGTAAACACCAAGTTCGGCCTGAATTACTGATTTTCCAACACCATAAGCAGACATGGTTTCGCCTGGACGGTTGGAATTAATAACGTCTGTATATTGCGCAAAAAACAGTTGTGGAATAAAAAAAAGTACCGGGGCAAGTAAGTTTTTAATTTTGAACATAATTTTCTTTTAGGATTAAAAAGTGATAACGCATTTCAAATGTACATATTTTATTATTTATTTAAGATTCATATTTTATTTTTAAGCAACGGATTTATTAATTTTGGAAAAAAATATATAGTTATGCAAGAAGCATCATTTTCAGGTTTGTTTAAAACCATCATGTGGGTTATAGCTTTTTATTACATTTTTAAATTTTTGGCTAGAATCTTTTTGCCGGTATTGGTTAAAAAGGCAGTAGAAAATGCTAGTGAAAATTTTCAAAGACAACAACAGCAATATAATCAAGGTAACACTTATCAAAATAATCGCAATAACAATAATAATGACGAAATAATCATTAATACTGCTAATGCTAAAAACCCGCGCGAAACCAAAAAAGTGGGAGAGTATGTTGATTACGAAGAAATAGATTAGATTTGTGTCCTGAAAATTTAGGATTCATTTTAACCCAAACCAGCCAAAATTGAAAATAGTAAATAAGTTCTACGTGCACGCCCTTGTTATCTTGGGCTTTATTCTTGTTTCATTAATTTATTTTTATCCTGTTCTGCAAGGAAAACAAATTTTCCAGTCAGATATTGCTCAATACACCGGAATGGCAAAAGAGCAAAATGACTTTAGAGCGGTAGAAAATGCAGAACCTTATTGGACGAATTCAGCTTTTGGCGGTATGCCTACCTATCAGCTTGGAGCAAATTATCCAAATGATTTTGTGGGTAAAATAGATGATGTACTGCGTTTTCTTCCAAGACCTGCAGATTACTTATTCCTATACTTCTTAGGATTTTACGGATTGTTATTGGTTTTAAAAACAGATCCATTAAAGGCTTTTATTGGCGCCATTGCTTTTGGTTTTTCAACTTATTTAATCATTATTTTAGGCGTTGGTCATAATGCCAAGGCACATGCAATTGCATATATGCCGTTAGTTGTTGCCGGATTTATACTTGTCTTTCAGAAAAAGTATGTTTGGGGAGGCTTGCTCACCATGTTTGCTGTGGCATTAGAAATTAGTGCCAATCACTTTCAGATGACCTATTATTTATTGATTTTCTTATTGATACTTTCAGGTTATTTTGCCTTCAACTTTATTAAAGAAAAAGATTTTAAAGGGCTCTTAATTTCAAGTGCAACTTTAATTGTGGCGGGAATTTTTGCAATTGGAGCTAATGCTGGAAATTTATTGGCAACAAGCGAATATGCTAAATTTAGTACACGAAGCAATAGCGAATTGACTTATAATCCTGATGGAACTAAAAAGACAAATGAAAATGCTTTAAGCCGCGAATATATTACCGAATACAGTTACGGAATTGCAGAAAGTTTTAACCTTATTGCGCCGAGACTTTTTGGAGGATCAAATCACGAAAATTTAGGTCCAGATAGCAGAATGTATTCTTTTTTTATTGAGAAAGGAGCTTCACCATCTCAGGCACAAGAATATGCTTCAGGAATGCCAACTTATTGGGGAGATCAGCCTATTGTCGCTGCTCCTGCATATATTGGTGCTGTAGTATTCTTTTTGGCAGTTTTAGCACTATTTATAGACGACAGAAAAATTAAGTATGTATTTTTAGGAGGAGCATTATTTTCACTAGTTCTTTCTTGGGGTAAAAACTTTTCGTTACTGACTGACTTTTTTATAGACTACGTGCCAATGTACGATAAGTTTAGAGCGGTATCTTCTATTCAGGTAATTTTAGAATTATGTTTTCCTGTTTTAGCAGTTATGGGAATCCAGTCCTTTTTTAAAGCTAAAGAAGAGCCTAAATTACAGCAGAAAGCACTTGTGCAGACAGGAGTTTTTGGAATTGGAGTAATTTTGATTTTAGCTATTGCTAAAGGTTTTTTCCATTTTTCTGGAAGCAGCGATCAATATTTCATGGAAACTTACGGACCTGATTTTGTTGATGCTCTTAAAGAAGACAGAATGACAATGTATTATGCTGATTTATTGCGTTCAGGTTTTCTAATTATAATCACTTTTGGAGTACTTTGGCTTTTCATTAAAAATAAATTTTCTCAAAGCACAACTCTAATAATCGTTGGACTTGTAATGATTTTTGATTTGTTCTTTGTAGACAAAAAATATGTATCGGCTAAAGATTTTGTAAGCCCAGTTCAGATTGCAGCCCCTTTTCAGGAAACACCTGCTGATGCCGAGATTTTGAAAGACACAACGCACTACAGAGTTTTTGAAGTAAACGGAAATATGTCTAGCGCAAGAGCTTCTTATTTCCATAGTTCTATAGGTGGATATCACGCTGCAAAACCTCGCAGAATGCAACAGCTTTTTGATTATCAAATCGCTAAGAATAATCTTGAGATACTTAATATGTTGAATGTTAAGTACGTGATTCAGACGGATAAAGAAGGAAAAGAAATTCCGACTATTAATCCAGATGCTAATGGAAATGCTTGGTTTGTAAGTTCTGTAAAATTGGTAAACAAACCAGATGATGTAATGAAAGCATTAAATACAATCGATACTAAAAATGTTGCTATTTTTAATGTTCATGAGCATGAAAGCAAGTTTCAAAATGCTAGATTAAAGAAAGCTTTTGATACAACAGGAACAATTAAAGTTGTGACATACAAACCAAATTATATCAAATACAAATCTGAAAATGAGAAAGATGGTTTAGCTGTTTTCTCTGAAATGTATTATAAAAATGGATGGAATGCATATGTTGATGGTAAATTAACCGATCATTTCCCAGTTGACTATGTTTTAAGAGCAATGGAAGTTCCTGCTGGAAAACATACAATTGAATTTAAATTTGAGCCTCAGGTTATTAAAACTGGTGGTACAATAACTTTAATGAGTTCAATCGGAATGCTGTTGCTTTTGGCCGGAGGAATCTTTTTTGAGAGTAGAAATTCTAAAAAGAAAAAAGAAGTCTAGAACTTCAAAATTCTAAATTTGCACTTTTAAATAGTAAACACATTTTCCTTGGAACAAAAAAAACTCTTAATAATCACTTATTATTTCCCACCCGCAGGTGGACCAGGTGTACAGCGTTGGTTGAAATTTGTAAAATATTTGCCAGATTTTGATGTACAGCCAATAGTTTATGTTCCGGAAAATCCAACTTATCCAATTGTTGATGAAGGTTTAGTAAGCGAAATATCGGATAAAGTAATTGTTCTGAAAAATAAAATTTGGGAGCCTTACCAATTGGCTTCTATTTTTTCAAAAAATAAAACAAAAAAAATCAGTTCTGGAATTTTTCCGCAAAAGAAAAAACAGACTTTTTTAGATAAAACATTTCTTTGGGTTCGTGGAAATCTTTTTATTCCAGATGCTCGTGTATTTTGGGTAAAACCTTCAGTTTCTTATCTCGAAAAATACATTAAAGAAAACAATATTGATACAATTGTAACTTCTGGACCTCCTCATAGTTTGCATTTAATTGGTTTAGAATTACAGCAAAAATTGAAAGTAAAATGGTTTGCCGATTTTCGCGATCCATGGACTACAATTGGTTATCATAAAGCACTTCGTTTGTCTTCTTATGCTGAAAAAAAACATAAAAACTTAGAATATAAAGTGCTTAATTCTGCAGATGAAATCATAGTAACGAGTAAAACTACAAAAGCAGAGTTTGAAGCAATTACTAATAAACCAATTGCTGTAATTACAAATGGTTATGATGTTGAAACTGTCGAGAAACAGACTTTAGACAGTAAATTTACATTAGCACATATTGGTTCGTTTTTATCCGATCGAAACCCGCCATTTTTTTGGGAAGTTTTAGTTGAATTATTACAAGAAGTTTCAGAGTTTAAAACTCATTTAGAAATTAAATTAATTGGCGCTGTAAGTCAAGAAGTTTTAGACGCAATACAAGAGCATAAACTCAATGAATATTTGAATTTAGTTGGTTATGTTTCTCATAAAGAAGCTGTTGCTCATCAGAGAAAATCTCAGGTTTTGCTTTTAATCGAAATTAATTCTGAAGATACAAAAAGTATTATTCCAGGTAAATTGTTTGAATATATGGTTTCAAACCGCCCAATAATTGCTATCGGACCACAAGGTTCTGATTTTGCAGATATTGTAACGCAAACAAATACTGGAGTATTTTTTGATTATTCTGAAAAAGCGAAACTAAAAAGTGTAATTTTGGACTTTTTTAATCAGTTTTTAGAAGGGAAATTGCAATCTCATGGAATTGGTTTGCAGCAATATTCTAGAAAAAATCTAACGCAACAATTAGCACAGCTGATTAAAAAATAATTCATTAAATCTAAATTACAATCTAAACTCAAGAAATGGGTGTTGTCTTAAATCAGTCTTTCAAAAATACAATTATTACTTACATTGGTTTTGCTATTGGTGCAATCAATACATTATACCTTTATCCTGTATTTCTTGGAGCAACTTATTATGCTTTAACTAATTACATTACTTCGGCAGCAAACGTTATTATGCCTTTGTTTGCAATTGGAATGCAAAATACGCTGGTTAAATTTTATTCGCAATACAAAACAGAAGAAGAGCGAGAACAGTTTTTATCGTTTACAGCGCTATTTCCTATTTTAATGTGTATTCCTTTAGGAATTATAGGGTTGCTGTTTTTTGATGATATTACAGCTTTCGTAACAAAGAAAAACCCTGTCGTAAAAGAATTTATGCTTTTAATTCCGTTTATCGGAATCTGTATGGCATATTTTGAGATTTTCTACGCATGGGCAAGAGTGCATATGCATTCGGTTTTTGGAAATTTTATTAAAGAAGTTGGGTTAAGACTCCTTTCTACAATTGCTTTAATAGGATTATATTTTAACTGGATCACTTTAGTTCAGTTTGTATACGTTACGGCCGCTATTTATTTCTTGGCTTTTATTGTTACGATGTTTTATGCGTTTTATATCAAAAGACCTAATTTTCAAATTACAATTCCAGAAAATGTAAAAAGTGTAATGGAATATACTTTCTATATTATTTTATCAGGAAGTGTTGCCAATTTATTATTAGACGGTGATAAGCTTATGCTGAATCAATATATGCAAATTGAAAATATTGCTTATTATTCGGTGGCAACTTATATTGCGTTAGTTATCTCGGTTCCAAGCCGTGCCATGCACCAAATTGTATACCCGATTACGGCCAAATTAATGCATGAAAACAAACATGATGAATTAAATCAGCTTTATAAAAAGACATCCATAAACTTGCAAATTGTGGGTGGATTTGTAATGCTTTGTATTTTTGTCAATATTAATCAATTGTACGAATTAGTTCCAAAAGAATACAGTGGAGGAATTTCCGTAGTATTTATGATTGGTCTTTCTAAATATTTTGATTTAATATTAGGAAACAACAACGCTATTATTTTTAATACCAAATATTACAGAATGGTATTGTATTTAGGTTTAATGCTTGTTGTGTTGACCATCATATTAAATATGATTTTCATTCCAATTTTTGGAATTTTTGGTTCTGCTTTTGCGACACTTTTGTCTATTACTTTGTATAGTTTGGCAAAACTGCTTTTTGTAGTGAAAAAACTTCATTTATACCCATTTACAAAACAGACAATTCATTCGATGGCACTTACTTTCGCTTTGTTTTTGTTGTTTTATTTTTGGGAATTTCCATTTTTTCAATTAATCAGCATTGCTTTAAAATCGATTTTGGTTACTATTCTTTATGTTTATTTGAATTATAAATTCAAAATTTCGCCAGACATTAATAAAGTAATTAATTCTATTTTTAAGAAGATTGGTATTAAAATATAATTTAAGAATTAGCAAAAGTCAAAGTAATTTAAAATTGTAACTTTTTTGTTTTTATATTTGTTAGAAAGGATAACTAATTTATTTCTAGCAGAATATGAAAATAAAATTACTTAGGTTATTAGCATTCTTTCTTATTTTGTTTTCTTCAATATTATTTGCTCAAACAAATAAAAAGCAGACTACAGATAAATCAATTCAAGCCGTAAAACTTAAAGGTTATCCTGTTAGTCCGTTTAAAGACACACTTTTCTATGTGTATAATAATGTCGGATCTTTTTCGGCTAGTGAACGGGCAAATTATATTTCCAGTAAAATAAAAAGGCTTTATGAAGAGTCTTTTTTTGAGAAAGATTCTCTAAATGTTATTCCTTCAGGAGTTTCTGAAGATATTGTTTATAAAAATGATTTGATAATAATGTCTGTTTTAGAAACCGATGCTAAAGCAGAGAATAAAACAATGTCTTTTATTGCCAAACGTAATCTGGCATCAATTAGGAAAGCTATAGTTTATCAGAATGAAAATTATTCCCAATTGCCCAAACGTGTTGGTTATACGGCACTTTTAGTCCTAATAATTAGTTTGGTTTTATTTTTGGCGGGTAAGCTCTTTAATTTGCTGAAAAAATATATCATTAGAAACAATTCAAAATATTTTAGAGGTGTTAGCTATAATTCTATAAAAATATTATCTCCCCAAAAACAAGAGTTTATATTTCTTCGCTTTTTTGGATTTGTAAAGACTGTAACTCTTATTTTTATTGTTTATCTATCTCTACCTGTTTTATTTAGCATTTTTCCTGCGACAAAAGAATATACTACAACGTTGCTTCAATGGATTTTAACTCCAGCGAAATCGGTCTTAATGGGGCTAATTGATTTTCTGCCGAGTTTAATTACGATTATCGTAATCATTATCATCTTTAAATATGCGCTAAAACTAATCAAGTTTTTCTTCTACGAAATAAAGTCTGAAAACATTAAAATTGAAGGATTTTACAGTGATTGGGCTTTGCCTACATTCAATATCATCAGATTATTAATGTATGCTTTTATGCTCGTAATTATTTTCCCTTATTTACCAGGTTCTGATTCTCCAATATTTAAAGGAGTTTCTGTATTTGTGGGAGTTCTATTCTCACTTGGTTCTTCTAATGCAATTGCAAATATGGTGGCAGGTTTGGTTATTACATATATGCGTCCATTTAAAATTGGAGATTATATAAAAATTGGAGATGTAAGTGGAGAAGTAATTGAAAAAACGGCTTTGGTAACTAGAATAAGAACACCAAAATTTGAAGATATTACAATTCCGAACGCAACAGTATTATCGAGTACATCAACAAATTATTCTGCAAATACACAACGTTCTACAAACGGATTATTGATTCATACTACCGTGTCAATTGGTTATGATGTTCCTTGGGCAGATATTCATAAAGCTTTGATAGATGCAGCGTTAAAAACAGAAATGATTGAAAAAGAGCCTAAACCATTTGTGCTTCAAACAAGTTTGGATGATTTTTACGTATCGTATCAAATTAATGTTTATACAAAAGAACCAACCAAACAGCCGAGAATCTATTCATCGCTTCATCAAAATATTCAAGACTCATTTAATGCAGCTGGTATCGAAATTATGTCTCCACATTATAGTGCTTTGAGAGATGGTAATGCTTCAACAGTTCAATTTGATAAAAAAAGTAACGATAAATTATAGTTTTTATAATTTGAAAAGCTTAAAGTTAATTAATTGAAAACGAGTGATTAAATTTAAAATTTTAACACATGAATATTTTGTAATTAATCGAATTAAAATTAACTTTAACATGAAAAGTTTTCAGTAGTTCGTTGTAATAGCCGTTTTTTTTCTAACAAAATCACTAAATGTAGGTATTTTTTTATTTTTTAGAATTTGGTATTTTTGCAAGAAATTACAAATGAAAGTGTAATTTAGAATTAATTGTAGAGTAATAATTATGAAGGACAATCATCTCAGCCATGAACAAAGCATGCAGGTATTTTCCAATATGATCTCCAAGAAAGTTCATAAAGGTTTTACGCTGGAAGAAAGAAACGATAAATTGCTTTTTGCAGTTTTATCTAAAGGAGGGAAAGTGGTTAACCACAGTTTAAATTTCATGATTTTTTGTTTAACTCTTGGTTTGTGGTCATTTGCATGGCTTTATCTTACTTTTGAGGCATCAAAACAGAAAAAGATTTTAGTAGCTATTGATGAAGACGGTTTTCCTTTTGAGGAAAGATGTTTAGTAGCTTAAATATTGAAAAAAGAAAAATTTAAAGCCATAAATACAAACTAATCAATTGTATTTATGGCTTAATTATTTTTGAAAGAAATTAAATTTTATAATTTATCCTTTAAATAGATTCCTGTAACCGATTCTTTAACTTTTACAATGTCTTCTGGAGTTCCAGAAGCCAATAAATAGCCTCCGTTTTCACCACCTTCTGGGCCAAGGTCTAGAATCCAATCTGCGCATTTTATCAGATCAAGATTATGCTCGATAACAATTATAGAATGTCCTTTTTCGATTAGAGCATCAAAAGAAGCTAAAAGTTTTTTGATATCATGAAAGTGAAGACCGGTTGTTGGTTCATCAAATACAAATAAAGCCTTTTCTTTTGTAGCACCTTTAACTAGAAAAGAAGCTAATTTAATACGTTGCGCTTCACCTCCAGAAAGGGTAGAAGAAGATTGTCCTAATTGTACATAACCCAAACCAACATCCTGTAGAGGCTGCAATTTTTGCGTGATTTTAGATTGTTTATTTTTCTCGAAAAATGCAATCGAATCATCAATAGTCATCGTCAGAATGTCATTGATGTTTTTGTTATCAAAAGTGACTTCTAGAATTTCTTTCTTAAAACGTTTTCCCCCACAAGTTTCGCAAGGCAATGAAACATCCGCCATAAACACCATTTCAACATTTATTGAGCCTTCTCCTTTACAAGTTTCGCATCGGCCGCCATCAACATTAAAAGAAAAATGTTTGGCTTGATAGCCTCTTATTTTTGATAATTTTTCTTTGGCATATAAATCACGAATATCATCGTAGGCTTTAATGTAAGTTACAGGATTCGATCGAGAACTTCTTCCAATTGGATTCTGATCTACATATTCGATGTGTTTGATCTGAGAAAATGAACCTTTTAGTTCTGTAAATTGCCCTGCTTTTTCAGATGCGCTTTCCAGTTTTTTCTGCATTGCAGGAAATAAAATTTTCTTAATAAGCGTACTTTTTCCACTTCCAGAAACGCCCGTAACAACAGTTAAAACGTCTAAAGGAAAAGTAACATCGATATTTTTCAAATTGTTTTCGCGTGCGCCAACAATATCAATATGGTTTTTAAATTTTCTTCTTTTCTTCGGAACAGAAATTTCTAAATCGCCATTTAAGTATTGAGCAGTAAGCGAATCCGATTTTAAAATTTCATCATAAGTTCCCTGAGCAACTAGTTTTCCTCCAAAAGTTCCAGCTTCGGGTCCGATATCGATAATCATATCAGCAGCTTTCATGATGTCTTCATCGTGTTCAACCACGATAACAGTGTTGCCCAAATCGCGAAGAGAAAGCAGTACTTTAATCAATCTTTCAGAATCTTTAGGATGCAAACCAATACTTGGCTCATCTAGAATATACATAGAGCCAACTAAACTACTTCCTAAAGAAGTAGCAAGGTTTATACGTTGAGATTCTCCTCCAGAAAGTGTCGCAGAATTTCTATTTAGAGTAAGATAATCTAAGCCGACTTCGGTTAAAAATGATAAACGGTTATTTATTTCAACCATCAAACGTTTTGCAATTTGCTGTTCGTAAACGTTCAATTCAATGTTTTTAAAGAAAGTTACCAAATGTTTAATCGGTAAATCGACTAAATCGGAAACAGTTTTGCCATTAATTTTTACATAAGATGCTTCTTCTCTCAGACGTTTTCCTTTACAAACATGACATTTTGTTTTTCCGCGATAGCGAGATAACATTACTCGATTTTGAATCTTATAATTTTTTTCTTCTAATTCTCTAAAGAAATCATTTAAACCTTGAAAATATTGATTTCCAGTCCAAATCAAATCTTTTTGTTCTTCGGTTAATTGAAAATAAGGTTTATGAATTGGGAAATCAAACTTATAAGCATGTTTTACAAACTCATCTTTATACCAACTCATGCTTTCGCCGCGCCACGGATAAATTGCACTTTCAAAAATAGATAAAGAAGTATTTGGAACTACTAAATCGGCATCAATACCAATTATATTTCCGTAACCTTCACAAACCGGACAAGCGCCATATGGATTGTTGAAACTAAATAAATGGACGTTTGGTTCTAAAAACGTAATTCCGTCCAATTCAAATTTATTAGAATATGAAAATCTTTTATCTGAATTTAATTCTTGTAAATAGCAAATTCCTTTCCCTTCAAAAAAAGCAGTTTGAACAGCATCAGAAAGACGATTGTAGAATTCCTCTTCTTCTTTTACAACAATACGGTCAATAATCAATAAAATGTCTTTATTGTCAAATTGATGCAAATCAGAAGCATTAAATTCATCTAAACGAACCATTTCATTTTCTACCAGAATACGTGCAAATCCTTGCTGTAAAAGCACTTTAAGTTTGTCTTCTAGTTGTCTTCCTTCTTCTAAGTGAATAGGAGCAAGTAACAGCCATTTACTGTCGATTTCTAGATTTTTTACATCTGAAATAACATCAGTTACAGTGTTTTTTTTAACCTCTTGTCCGGATACTGGAGAATAAGTTCTTCCAATTCTAGCAAACAAAAGTTTAATATAGTCGTAAATTTCTGTAGAAGTTCCAACTGTCGAACGCGCGTTAGTTGTATTTACTTTTTGCTCAATTGCAATTGCTGGGGCAATACCTTTTATATATTCTACTTTTGGTTTGTCTAGACGTCCTAAAAACTGTCGTGCATATGAAGATAAACTTTCTACATAACGGCGCTGTCCTTCAGCATATAAAGTATCAAAAGCTAAACTCGATTTTCCTGATCCAGAAAGACCTGTTATAACAACAAGTTTGTTTCTAGGAATGACCACATCTACATTTTTTAAATTATGTACTTGTGCTCCTTTTATTATAATATTTGATTTTGGGTCTATTGTAGAAAGGTCAATTTGCATAAAAAAGTCAATTTTTACAAAAGTAATCAATTTTGACTTGGATTTTGTTACAGATTTAGTTCCAAATAATAACTATTTGAACATGCTAAACAGTTGAATAAAGTGGTTTTGAAGTCGAGATTCAAGAAAAAATGGAATTATTAGTGATTTTGTTTTATTGTAATAAATATAAAGATCAAGTTAATTTTAAGATTTTTATGAATGTTTTTGGGCTTTTTGGTGTAAATTTTAGGTTTATTCTATATTATTAAATGTTTTTTCGATAATTATTACTGAATTAATTTGGTTTTTAAAATAAATATTTGTTAAATTTGGCCATAACATTATTCAAACTCTTAAAAAAAGAAAAGCCTATATAAAAAAACTACTTTTTAGAAAATTTACTCCAAATTTTAAAACAGAAACTAAAAAAGTAGTTATTATGGCTGATCTGCATACTCCAGACGCTCTATTGGTGAAAAATTATGTTGAAGGCAATGAGGCGGCCCTTGCAACATTAATTAGAAGGCATGAATCTAAGATATATGGTTTTATATATTCTAAGATTGCCGATAGAGATATTTCAAATGATATTTTTCAAGATACTTTCATTAAAGTAATTAAAACTTTAAAAGGTAATTCTTATAACGAAGAAGGTAAATTTTTACCTTGGGTTATGCGTATTTCCCATAACCTAATCGTAGATCATTTTAGAAAAACAAAAAAAATGCCTATGTATAGAGAAACAGAAGAATTTTCTATTTTCTCTATCATGTCAGACGATTCATTGACAATTGAAGGCAAAATGATTGTAGATCAGGTAGAACTTGATCTAAAAAAATTAGTTGAAGAACTTCCTGAAGATCAAAAAGAAGTTTTAGTAATGCGTATGTATCAGGATATGAGCTTTAAAGAAATATCTGAAATTACAGGCGTAAGCATCAATACAGCATTAGGAAGAATGCGCTATGCATTAATGAATTTGAGAAAAATAATTGACAAACATCAAATTATTTTAACCAACTAATACTATTTTGATAATAAGCTCGTTATACTAGTATAAATCATTTTGAAAGTATGGCGAAAATTTACTCAAAAAAAGCATTAGCTTCTAAAGATCTTAAACCAAATAAAGAAGTTGTTTCTTTTATTCTAAACTATTCTCAGGCCTTAACTGTAGTTAAAGTTCAAGAGAAAAGTTTCGAGATCATAGCTAATTAAACCCCTCACTCTTAAGTCGGAGGTTTATTAAAATATAGCCAAATGGTCGTTTTGGCTGACAGACTCACTATTTGTACGTTTTGTACTAATAGTGAGTTTTTTTATTTCCATTTGAGGATAGTTTTTTTCGATCCGATAAACCAAAAAGCTGATTTTTTAGAGAATAAATTTTTTATAAGTTTTTTATTCTATTTTTTCTAAGTTTTGTTAAAATTTAATAATTAGATTCGATTTTGTATGTTTATTTAGTTTTTAATTTTATTTTAGTTAAAAACTAATCTTTTATTCATTAAAAAAGCCTTTAATGAAATTTTTTCTTAATCTGATGTTTATTAAAGCAAAGAGTAAGAAAAATTAATGAATTAATAATTAAATACTTAACCAAAACCAAAACATTTATGAAGAAAAACTACCCTGCTTTGTTAAGTTGATGTTTATTTGATTTTGTGCAGAAAATATTTGAACCAGAAGATATTGATGCGCTAATTAATTTCAGTAACCAGATGGAATTAATGCCTCGAATAAAATAAAAAATCATTTAATCAACCAAAACTTAACCGCAAAATGAAAGAGAACATTAGAATGCTATCATGTCTGTTCATGATTAGTGTGGGTGCTTTTGCCCAAAAAGAACAAATTAAGGAAGCACAATCTTTGTATGATAAAGGAAAAAGCCAGGAATCTTTGGCGATTTTAAAAAAAGCAGAATACTTAATCCTTAACGCTTCCGATGAGGATAAATCAGATTATTATTTCTTAAAAGGAAATGTTTACAAAGATCTTGCTACAAAAGATATAGATGCTGTAAATAACTTCACATTAGCATCGCAAGCTTATCAAGATGTCTTTTTGTATGAAAACGAATCAGGGAAATATAAATCTACTGTTAAGGCAAATATGGCTTTAAAGGATATGAAAGGTAGTCTTGTAAATGGTGCCATGGCCGATTTTAAAGCTGGTAGATTTAAAGAAAGCGCTGAAAAAAGTTATAAAGTGTATTTATTTGACAAGAAAGATACTTTGAATTTATACAACGCCGCGTCTTCCTCTATAAATGCGAGAGATTATAATGCGGCGGTGATGTATTATGAAACTTTGAAGAAAATCAATTATTCTGGAAAAGGAGTTTTGTATTTTGCAACAAATAAAAAAACAAAAGAAGAAGATAATTTTATTTCTCCAAAAGCTAGAGAATCTGCTATTCAGCAAGGTTTGTACGAAAAGCCAAGAACAGAAACGGTTCCTTCAAAAAGAATTGAAGTTGTGAGCAATTTAGCATATGCCTATTTAGAGAAAAAAGATTACCCAAAAGCAGAAGCTACTTATAATTCTGTTTTAGAAATTAACCCAAATTATACAGATGCTTACATTAATCTTGCTTATTTGAAATTACAAATAAAGAAAGATTTAGCTGATGAAATTTCGACATTAGGAACGAGTCCTTCAGAAATGAAAAAATACGACAAACTGAATGCACAAAAAGATGATGTGACAAGAAGTGCTATTCCGTATCTGAAAAAAGTTTTAGCTCTTGAACCTAAAAATGAAGATGCAACAAAAACATTATTAGGTGTATACAGATCACTTGATATGACAAATGAATATAATGCTTTAAAAGCTGGAAGATAGTTTTCTTAAAGTATAAAAGAATAAAGAAAAGGCACAAAGATTTATTTTTGTGCCTTATTTTTTGAAATTACAGAAGCTTTTTCCATTTCCTCAATAATAGATTTTTTTCCAATTGTTTTGGTAATAATATCTTTTTCAAGACTCCAGCCACGCGCAGGAGAATATTCTCGTCCGTACCAAATAATTTGAAGATGTAAGTCATTCCATAAATCTCTCGGGAATAATCTTTTTGCATCTTTTTCAGTTTGTGCTACATTTTTTCCGTTCGATAAATTCCATCGATACATTAACCTATGAATATGAGTATCAACAGGAAATGCAGGAACGCCAAAAGCCTGAGACATGACAACGCTCGCTGTTTTATGTCCAACGGCTGGCAAAGCTTCCAATGCTTCAAAACTCTGTGGAACTTCTCCATTATGTTTTTCAATTAAAATTTCAGATAAGCCGTAAATTCCTTTAGATTTCATTGGCGACAAACCGCAAGGACGAATAATCTCTTTAATTTCTTCCACAGACATTTTTACCATGTCATACGGATTATCTGCTTTTGCAAACAACAAAGGGGTAATTTGGTTCACACGCACATCTGTACATTGTGCAGAAAGCAAAACCGCGATTAAAAGTGTGTAAGGGTCTTTGTGATCAAGAGGAACAGGTATAGTAGGGTAAAGTTCTTTTAAAGTATCAATAACAAATTGTACACGAGCTTCTTTATTCATTTCTGTAGTTTTATTGCTGTAAAAATAGTATAATTTTAATGATGTGCCTAATCCAGCTTTCCGTTTCAACTCCTCATTTTGTTTGCAACATTTTTAAGCAATAAAAAGAGCTTCCGTTGGTCGCTTTTTTATTGCAAAAAATGCAAGCAAACAAAATTCCGGGGTTTCCACTTCAATCTGGGGCAAAAAAGTAGTTTATGGTTTTAAAGTGTTCAGAAGAAATCATAATTTTGAAATAAATCTAAAATCCACAATCTAAAATCTAAAATTAAAAATATATGACAACATTAAAAGCAGGGGATAAAGCACCAAATTTTTCAGGAACAGATCAAGACGGAAAGACACATAAATTGGCAGATTATGCTGGAAAAAAATTAGTAGTTTTCTTTTACCCAAAAGCAAGTACGCCAGGTTGTACAGCCGAAGCTTGTGATTTGAGAGATAATTTTCACCGTTTCCAAGCTAATAATTATGAGCTTCTTGGAGTAAGTGCCGATAGCGCAAAAGCGCAAGTAAAATTCAAAGAAAAATACGAATTGCCATTTCCGTTAATTGCTGATGAAGATAAATCGGTAATCAATGCTTTTGGAGTTTGGGGACCAAAGAAATTTATGGGAAAAGAATACGACGGAATTCATAGAACAACTTTCGTAATCGATGAAAAAGGAATCATCGAAGAAGTAATCGAAAAAGTGAAAACAAAAGAACACGCTTCGCAGATTTTGAAATAACAGTTTTTTGTTTCAGGTTTTCTTTGTTTCAAGTTTCAAGTTTGATGTTGTCACCCTGAGCGAAGTCGAAGGGCGCTCCAATTGATGTGTTGGCTTCGACTTCGCTCAGCCTGACATATGATGATTCAATTAAAAACAAACAAAAAAGTTCGCAAAGCTTGATCAACTTAAAGCTTTGCGAACTTTGGTTTTTTATAAAGTTTGTCTTGTCAAAAATAACTTAGCGCACTTTGCATTAAAATAACAGGCGCAACTTGAAACTTGAAACAAAGAAAACCTGAAACAAAAAAAAGCCTCAATGAAGAGGCTTTTTATATTATACGTTTTGTTCTAATTCTTTTTGAGGGTGATATCCAAAAAGGTGGTGTTCTTTGATGATTTCTGCAATACCAGAAGGTAACATTGATTCCCATCCTTTTTTACCTTGATTAATCATTTTCAAGACTTCTCTAGAGAAAACATCAAGAATAGTTGGGTCATAATCTTCAATATCAACTACTTTTCCGTTGAATTTAAAGAACTTGTACAATTCTTTCATTCTAGGATGAACTTTTAAGTTGTTTGAATTCATTAATTCACCATTTTCATCCAACATCGGATATAAGAAAACTTTCATGTCGCGATAGAATAATTTTCCGAAAGCTTCTAAAATTCCACCACTTAAATGACGATAGTATTTCTCGTCAAAAATATCGACAAGGTTATTTACACCCATTGCCAATCCCATACGGGCTTTAGTATAATTAGCAAAGTATTCGACAACTTTGTAATATTCCTGGAAATTCGAAATCATTACCGTTTGTCCTAACGAACAAAGTAACTCAGCTCTATCCATAAAGTCACGTTCGTCAATTTCACCATCCGAACGCAAGTTTGAAAGCGTAATTTCAAAAACAACCAGTGTATTGTTTTTTTCAACCTTATTTTCTTTGAGAAACATTTCTAATGACTTCTCATACATGTCCATATTAACTTTTGTTACAGGACGGAAACTTCCTCTTAAAGCTAAAAGGTTCTTTTTGTATAAAATCGCCGCAGGTAAAATGTTTTTTCCTTCTGGATTAAACATTACGGCATCTGTCATTCCGTTTTTAACCAATTGCAAACTCATCAAACGATTGTCTACATCAGCAAAACGAGGACCAGAAAAGTTAATAGTGTCGATCTCTAATTGATCTTTGTCTAAGTGATCGTATAAATAACGAAGTAATCGTTTTGGATCGTTGTATTTGTAAAAAGCACCGTAAATTAAGTTTACACCTAAAATTCCCAGTGTTTCTTGTTGTAATCTTGCGTCGGTTTCTTTAAAACGAATGTGAAGAATAATTTCGTTATAAGCTTCGTCTGGTTCAATTTGGTATCGAATTCCAACCCAGCCGTGACCTTTAAATTGTTTTGCGAAATCTATTGTAGCTACCGTATTGGCATAACTGAAGAAAAGTTTTGTAGGGTGTTTTTCGCGGCTCAAACGTTCTTCAATAATTTGGCCTTCATGGGTAAGCATTTTTTTTAAACGCTCTTCGGTAACATATCTTCCGTCGTTTTCAGCTCCGTAAACGGCGTCACTAAAATCTTTATCGTAGGCAGACATTGCTTTTGCGATAGTTCCCGACGAACCTCCGGATCTGAAAAAGTGTCTAACAGTCTCTTGTCCAGCACCAATTTCAGCAAATGTTCCGTAAATATTTTCGTTTAAATTAATGCGTAACGCTTTGTCTTTTATAGAAGGAATCTGTTCGATGACCTTGTCACCCTTGAGTTTTATTTCTGTACCCATTTTGTTTTAAATAGATTTGTTACAAAGTTAGTAAATTAGCAGTCTAATGAAAGAGAAATAATCTATTTTTGTAAAAAAATTAAGTTCAATTGAAGGTTTATTTTTTAGGTACAGGTACTTCTCAAGGCATTCCGATTATCGGAATCGATCATCCAGTTTGTAAAAGCACTGATGCTAAGGACAAAAGGCTTCGTGTATCCATCTGGATTACATGGGATGAGCATTCATTTGTAATCGATTGTGGCCCTGATTTTAGACAGCAAATGCTTTCATGCGGATGCAGAAAATTAGATGCAATTCTATTTACTCATGAACACGCAGATCATACAGCAGGATTAGACGATATTCGCCCTTTTAATTTTAGACAAGGTGAAATTCCGATTTACGGACATAAACGAGTTTTGGATAATCTAAGACGTCGTTTCGATTATGTTTTTGAAACTGTAAATAAATATCCTGGTGCACCAAGCGTAAAAACAATCGAAGTTGAAAACAATGTTTCTTTTCCTGTTGGAGATAAAACTGCTATTCCAATAAATGTAATGCATGGCGAATTACAGGTTTTTGGTTATAGAATAGATGATTTTGCGTATTTAACGGATGTAAAAACAATAGACAAAGTTGAAACCGAAAAACTCAAAGGTCTAAAAGTTTTGGTTGTAAATGCTTTACGTGTAGAACCTCACGATACTCATTTTAACCTTCAAGAAGCACTTGATTTTATAAATCTGGTCAAGCCAGAAAAGGCTTATTTAACTCATATTAGCCACGTTTTAGGTTTTCATGAAGAAGTGCAAAAACAACTTCCAGAAAATGTTTTTCTGGCTTACGATAATTTAGAAATTACCATTTAATTATACCACACAATGAAAAAATCCTTAATGCTTTATCTTTTTATTTTAGCAATTTTAATGAATGTTTTTACTTACGCATTTTACAGCGGAGAGGTGAAATTTGCACAAAATAGATACGATAAAACTACTAAGAAGCTTAGAGACAGCATTAATCTAGTAAAAACGCAATTAGCAGAAGCAGATTATTTTTCTTTAGAACATAATGAAAATGCGCAAAACTATTTTGACAACAGTGCATCTGGAGGAAAAGTAATTTTATACGAAAAACTGATTCCGGTTGTAACAGAAAAGTTATTAGATTTTAATTCAGATCCAAAAGGGAATCCGTATACAGGTCAGGATCAAATTGGGCCAACAAAATTCGTTATAAATAAAGTAAAAATTTTAAACCACAGATGGATTATTGCAGATTATAGCAATGGTGAATTATGGGGAGAAGTCTTGTTAAAATACTTTGTTGATAACGATGATAATATTACCTTTGAAGTAAATCAAACTTGGTTATATCAAAAATAGGATTTTTTAAATCCTATTTTTTTTTGACCTTTAAATAAATTAGGATTATGAAAAAGATGTTTTTGTTTTTGATTATTGCAAGTATATTTTCTTGCGCTAAGAAAGTTTCTCAGGAAAAAGTCGTTACAAAAGAACCACAAAAAGAAAAAGTTGTAGTAGGAGGAGATTCTGATTCTCACGGTTGTAAAGCTTCTGCAGGATATACTTGGTCGATACTTAAAAAGGAGTGTATAAGAGTTTTTGAAAATAGCACCAGATTAAATCATGCTGAAGATGGTAAAACGTATTCTACAGTTTCTTACGTTATTTTTGACGGAGATAAAGCGGAACTTTTCTTAGATACTCAAAAAGAATCAATTATTTTAGAAAGAAAATCTGAAGGTGATTCCTGGAAAAAAGACGATTTGGAATTAATTCCTTGGAAAGGTTATGTTTTGAAGAAAGGTGGGAAGATAATTTATACAGGAGAATAGTTTTAGTTTTTAGTCTCAGTCACAGTTTTCAGTCTAGAACGAAAAAAAACTTTGTCAAAGTTTTAAACTTTGACAAAGTTCTAAATTGTAAACTGTGACTGAGACTGAAAACTACAAAGCCAGCCAGTTTTTAAAATCAAAGAAATTTTGCGGAGCAACACCATGTCCAACAGGATATTCTTTATAAGTAATCGGAATATTTAGTTTTTCTAAAATGTCAGGAGTTTTTCTCGCCCATTCAATTGGAATAACTTGATCTACAGTTCCATGAGAAGCGAAAAATTTTAAGTTTTTAAAGTCGTTATTTTTAAAGCCTTCTTTGATGATTTCTTCATTAAAATAACCGCTCATTGCTACAACTCGCTGAATTTTTTCTGGATAAGAAAGTGCTGTTGCATAACTTAAAATTGATCCTTGGCTGAATCCGATTAAAGTTACATTATTAGCATCAATTGGATAATTTGCTACTAATTCATCAATAAACTTTGCAATTAAATCTCTTGAAGTTTTTGCTTGTTCATTATCTGAAAATTTATTCTGATCTGCATCAAAGTTGATTGCATACCAAGCATAAGCTCCGTATTGCAAATCGTAAGGTGCTCTTGCTGAGATGATATAATAATTATCTGGAAGCTCAGAAGCAAAAGAGAATAAATCGGCTTCATTACTTCCGTATCCGTGTAACAACAATAAAAGCGGATTCTTGTCTAAAATTACTTTTGGTTCTCTTATTTTATATTCTAATGATAGATTCATTTTAATTGTGAATTGTAAGTGTTGAATTGTGAATTTTTACTATCCGATACTTTTTAATAGTTTTTGATATAGATTTCCAACTAATGGCATTGGTCTTGTTTGGCCTTGTATAGCGCTGAAAATTCCATAAGTCCATAAAACAGACATGAAAATCCACATTGGAAATGTGATGTAAAAACTATCAAAAGGGCTAATAATTAAAGCTAGAGAAATAAAAGTAACAGATAAACCTGCTGCCTGACGAATGTGAAAAGAAGCAAAACTATTTTTATTTTCAGAATTCATACTCATCGCGATTAAAACACCAACTATTAGAATGTAACTGGTAATTGCGATAGGTTTTCCTTCTTCGACTGAATTCTTCATTATATTATTTTGTAACAAGTTGATTTTGATTATATATTCCGTAAACAGAACCCTTTAATTCAGTTCCTAAGAAAGCTGAATTTTTAGATTTTGAAAGAATATTTTCTTTAGTAAAAGTTGAATGATGTTCTGGAGTAAAAAGTGTCAGATTAGCTTTTGCACCTTCTTGAATTGTATTGCTTTCTAATCCAAAAATTTTTCTTGCTGAAGTTAATTTTGCAACAATAGTTTCAACTGGTAAAACGGTCAATAAAGCTCCAAAAGCACTTTCTAATCCGATAGTTCCGTTTTTGGCTGTATCAAATTCCATTTTTTTGAATTCAATATCAATCGGATTGTGATCTGAAGTAATTGTGTCAATTGTTCCGTCGGCAACTCCGTTTAGAAGAGCTTGTCTGTCAACTTCTGTGCGTAACGGTGGTGTTACTTTAAAACGAGTGTCAAATCCGTCCAGTTTTTCATCTGTTAAAGCTAAATGATGAACAGAAGCGCTACAAGTTACATTCAAACCTTTAGCTTT
This sequence comes from Flavobacterium notoginsengisoli, assembly GCF_014207905.1. Classification (GTDB taxonomy): domain Bacteria; phylum Bacteroidota; class Bacteroidia; order Flavobacteriales; family Flavobacteriaceae; genus Flavobacterium; species Flavobacterium notoginsengisoli_A. Next base: position 225,722 of record NZ_JACHLB010000005.1, read on the forward strand.
AGCTTCTCTAATCAATTCAACCGATTTTGCTGTAGAAATAGTCGGAATATGAAGTTTACCGCCTGTATATTCCAATAAAAATAAGTTTCTTGAGATTTGAAGCTCTTCTGCAAGATTTGGAATTCCTTTTAATCCTAATCTTGTAGAAACAATTCCTTCGTTTGCCACACCATTTCCTTTGATATTCGGATCTTGTGAATATGCGATTACCAAACCGTCAAAATCTTGAACGTATTGTAGAGCGATTTTCAGGATATTAGCGTTATCAATACTTTTGTTATAATCTCCAAAAGCAATTGCTCCGGCATTTTTCATATCGTAAAGTTCTGCCATATCTTTTCCTTCACTCGCTTTAGTTAAAGCTCCAATTGGGAAAATTTCTGTTGCAAAACCATTTGCTTTGCTTTTTACAAAACTTACTTGAGATTGATTATCTATAATTGGTAAAGAGTTAGGTTGTAAGCCAATTGCAGTAAAACCGCTTTTTGCAGCCACATTTAATCCGTTTGCAATGGTTTCTCTGTCTTCGTAACCTGGCTCTCCAAGAGAAACACTGCTATCAAACCAGCCTTGAGAAACATGAAGGTTATCAAATCGAACAACTTCTGCATCGTCGTTTGGAAGAGAAATTCCTATTTTTTCTATTAAACCATCTGCAATTAAAAGATCAACGGTCTGATTGTGAAACGGACTTTTAGAGTCGATAATTTTGGCGCTTTTGATGATTATTTTCATATGTAGATATTTTTTTGTCGTAAAATGATTTTTGTAAAAAGTAAAATGCTTTTAAGTCAAACGCAAATTCTATTTCACAAATTTTATTATTGCCATTTCTAATGCTAAAAATAACAGTGCAAAGATAACAAACCATTTCCAAATTTGGCTGTCAGTTCGCTCAGTTTGTAGGGTATTAAAAATGGTGGATATGGTATCGGCGGTTTTGAAATCTGAAACTACATTTGTATTTACTTGGCTCAAATCGCTTTCGGTTCTGTTGTAATTAAAACTTATGTTTTCGACCCATTCTTTTTTATCGAAAATTCCGTAGTTGCCAGCCGTTTCAGGGAAATCGTTAAAAGTGAGTTTTACTTTATTGTTTAAAATCTGCTGAACCGGAATAAAAGAATCTTCATTTCCTTTTACTTCCAAAATTGCATCTTTCGTTAGTAAAACATCCACAAAATAAGGCTGATTGTTTCCAATTGTTAAAGCATTTACTCCAGTTTTTTGATTGTTCTGAGCTATTTTATAAAATAACGGAACAATTAAAGGAGATTGCTGAAAATTAGAATTTCCACTATTTATTGGTGCTGTAAAAATTGTTATTCCAGAAACCTGATTTTGAACAGCAGTTACAAAAGGAGTCTGATCTTCAAACGAAAGAACAGCTGGATAAGAGCTTGAAACAGCAAATGAACTGTTTACTTTAGGGTATTGAAAATTCGAAATTTTATTCTCAAAAACTCCCGAAAACAAAGGATGATCGAAGTTAATTTTAGTGATTAATTTGCTGTTACTTTCTAAATTTCCGAATTGAACTTTCCCAAAATTACTTAGTAAAGCATTCAAATTCGAAATAGAACTTTTTTCATTAGGAATTACAACCAGATTTCCTCCCTTAGAAACAAAAGCTTTTAAAGTAGTCTGTAGGGCTTGCGGAATTTCAGTTAATTCATTTAAAATAATCGTATTCTGTTTTTCTAAACTATTGTAATCCAGAGAATTTAGAGGGTAATTATGATAGCTGAATTCAGTAGGAGTATAAATTCTCGATAAGAAATTGCTTTTTTCAGGTTCTCCAATGCTGATTACATTTGTTTTTTTGCTTTTAGAAATGCTGAAAAACAATTTATTATCATAAGTCAAACCATTGTCTTCAATAGCTACATATCCGTGAAAAGCTTCTTTCGGAATCGTGAAATTGATTTTCTTTTTCTTCGTATCAAAATTGACAATAGTTTTGGCAATCAGTTTGTTTTGATTGTATAAGGCTGTTGAAACTGGTTTGAAATCTTCACCGTAAGCTGATAAGTTGATACCGATTTCATAGAAGTTTTCCAAAGTCTGATTGATGTAAACGCTGTCAATAGAAACGTTGTTTTTTTGTTCAGCTTCAGGAATTATAAAATATGGTTTTTCTTCAAAGTCGATGTTTTTAATATCTTTTTCCTTCAGACCAACCGCATCAGTAATAATGACAATATCTTTTTTGTGCGCCGATTTATGCGCTTTGATTTTAGCCGTAATAGCAGAAAGATCAAATGGAGAAGCGCTGTATTTTAAATTTTGTAAAGCGCTTTTAGAAGATTTAATATCGGTATTCCAGAAATTTTCGGTGTTGGTTAAAAGTGAAAATGGAGTGTTTTCTGGAGTGTTTTCCAATAATTCCTGAACGGCTCTTTTTAATAATTCTCCTTTTTTGCCTTTTGCCTGCATGCTGAAGGAATTATCCAAAACAATGTACATTTCGTTTGAAGCGTTTTTGCTGTCAACAGCTTCAAAAAAGGGTTGTGCAAAAGCTAAAATAATGCAGGTTAATAATAATAAACGAGTGGCTAATAAAAGTCTTTTTTTGATTTTAGAACTTTTACGAGTCTGAATAGCAAGTTCTTTTAAGAATCTAACGTTGGTAAAATAGGAAGTTTTAAAACGTCTTAATTGAAATAAGTGAACCAAAATTGGAACGATCAATAAAAACAGAAAGTATAGAATTTCGGGATGTTTAAAATGCATTCTGGCTTCGATTTACTTCACTACGTTTTGTTTTTCGCGAAGATGCTCGTCAAAAATACGAATTAAAAATATAATTGAAACCATATAAGTTCATATAAGAGATTATAAGTATTATGTGAATGAATTTAAAAGTAAAGTAATGAGCTTATATTAGCATTATAAAAGCTAAAATGGACTTATATAACTTATATGGTTAGTAAAAAAAATGTAACTTTTGTAATTTCTTTTGTAACAAAGATGCTGTTTCAAAACGATATTATTCCTTATTTTAGCTGATTCAAAAAAACAAACTATGAAAAAAATATATCTAGTCTTATTTTCAGCTTTATCATTGACCGCGGTAAAAGCTCAAAATAAATTCAATTTATTAGTTGGAACGTACACTAACACTTGCCAAAGCAACGGAATTTATGTTTATGAATTTGATTCTACCAATGGCAGTTTTAAATTGAAAAATTCTTCTGAAAATGTAATTAGTCCGAGTTATTTATCGGTTTCTGCGGACAATAAATTTGTATATGCAGTAAATGAAAACGGAAATCAAAGTGCTGTGAGTGCTTTTGGATACGATTCGGCTTCAGGAAAACTGAAGTTTTTAAATAGTAATGACGCTTTAGGAGCAGATCCTTGTCATTTGATTAATGATGATAAAAATGTAATTGTTGCTAATTATTCAGGTGGAAATATCGTTGTTTTTAAGAAAAAGGCAGATGGAAGCATTACAGAAGTACAGCAATTAATTCAGCACGAAGGAAAAGGGCCAAACGCAGCGCGTCAGGAAAAAGCACACGTTCATATGGTGATGTTTTCTCCAGATAAAAAATTCGTTTTATCTAATGATTTAGGTTTAGATAAAGTGTTTATTTATAAATATAATCCAGATTCTAAAAATGAAATGTTGACATTGAAAGGTTCTGTAGATGTAAAACCAGCAAGCGGACCTAGGCATTTGACTTTTAGCAAAGACGGTAAATTTGTTTATTTAGTTCAGGAACTAGATGGAACTTTGACGACTTTTAGCTACGACAAAACTGGAAATTTAAAAGTAATTGCAGAAACTAGCATTTTGCCAAAAGGTTTTACAGGTGGAACAGGAGCTGCAGCAATTAAAATTTCGCCAGACGGAAACTTTTTATATGTTTCTGACCGTGTAGACGCAAATGCAATTTCAGTTTACAAAATTCTTAAAGATGGAAAAATCGAATTGGTAGAACAGCAAAGTACATTAGGAAAAGGCCCAAGAGATTTTGCTATTGATCCAACAGGAAATTATCTTTTGGTTGGACATCAATATACTAATGATATAGTTATTTTTAAAAGAAATAAAACAACAGGTAAAATCGAAGATACCGGAAAAAGAATTGAATTATGTTCGCCAGTTGGGCTTGTGTTTACGAAAATTTAGGAAAAGGTACTAAGGTTCTGAGATACTAAGATTCTGAGAAATTGAGTATAAAAAAGTAAAAAGGGTAAAGATTCATATTGAATCTTTACCCTTTTTTATTTGCTGAAAAGAAACTTAGAACCTTAGTCCCTTAGAATCTTAGCATCTAAAAAAATATTATTTTTTTTTCTTCTTCTCATTTCGAGTTTTCAGCATATTTCTGTTAACAGAGCCATGCGTTTTCTTTTTGGTTTTAGATGGTCCTCCAAGATTAACTTTCTGATTCTTTTTTGATTTTTCGTGAAAAGCACCTTCACCTTCCAGTTTAGGTTTTTTCATTAAAAACTTTCTTGGAAGTCTGTCTTTTTCAGGTTCGATTAATTTTTCTGAAATTTCAACTTCTTCTGGGAAATCAGCAATTTCAAGTTCCTGATCCATTAAAAGTTCTGTTTCAATTTTATATTCTTCTTCTCTTGGAGTAACAAAACTAATTGCAGTTCCTGTTGCATCTGCACGACCAGTACGACCAATTCTGTGCATGTACAATTCTGGTTCTTCTGGAAGCTCAAAGTTAATTACGTGGGTAATATTGGAAATATCCAAACCTCTTGCCATAACGTCTGTTGTAATTAAACCGCGAAGATTTCCTTCCTGAAATTCAGCCATTGTGCTCAAACGATAATTTTGAGATTTGTTGGAGTGAATTACACCAAATTGTCCTTCAAAAAGCTCATCAATACGATTGAAAAGCATATCTGAAATCTTTTTATTGTTTACGAAAACCAAAATACGACTCATGCTTTCGTCATTTTCTAGTAAATGTTTTAAAAGATTTACTTTGGTATTGAAATTCGGAACATTATAAGTAAGCTGAGTAATTTTTTCTAATGGAGTTCCTGATGGAGCTAACGTTACTTCTTCAGGAAATTCAAAATAATCATTTAAAAGATCATCAACTTCATCTGTCATTGTTGCCGAGAATAAAATGTTTTGGCGTTTGGTTTTCATCATTGCAAAAAGTGAAGTTAGCTGTGGTCTGAAACCTAAATTCAGCATTTCGTCAAATTCGTCAATAACCAGTTTTTGAGTTTCATCAAAACGAACAACTGCGTCAAGCGCTAAATCCATTGTACGTCCAGGTGTTCCAACTAAAATGTCTACACCTTCGTAAACCGCTTTTTTTTGTGTATTGATGTTTACGCCTCCATAAATACCTAAAGTTTTAACCGACATGTATTTAGTTAGTTTTTCTACTTCTTCAACCACCTGAACCACTAATTCACGGGTTGGAACCAGAATCACAATTTTAGGAGTATTGGTATGAGTAAACTTGTAAAGTTTTAAAAGAGGCAGTAAATAAGCAAATGTTTTACCAGTTCCGGTTTGTGCAATTCCCATCATATCGCGTCCAGACATGATTACAGAAAAAGATTTTTCCTGAATAGGAGTAGGCGTAACAAATCCTAATTCGTCAACTGCTTTTTGTAATGATTTTGGAAGATTGAATTTTTCGAAAGTGCTCATTTGCTTTAAATTTTGTGCAAATGTACGTTAAATTCATGGTTTTTTGTTGAATTTGTAATTTTTGATGTCTTTTTGTCACTCTGAGCGAAGTCTGAGAGTATTTCAAATAAAACGTAAGCTTCGACTTCGCTCAGCCTGACAATGTGAGTTTTATGTGAATTTCTAAGTTTTAAAAACCTTCGAAAACCCCTAATCCAAACAAAGCAAAATCATATTTTACAGGGTCATTCGGATCCATTTCTCTTAATTTTGTATCTAATTCTAATAATGCTTTTGCATCATTTTGCTTTCGCGAAAGAATTTCGAGTTTTCGAGCTACATTTCCAGAATGAACATCGAGCGGACAAGAAAGAACAGCAGGAGAAATGCTTTTCCAAATTCCTAAATCTACTCCTTTTGCATCTTGACGAACCATCCATCTTAGATACATGTTAATTCTCTTCGCGGCAGAATTATTTAAAGGATCGGAAATGTGTTTTTGAGTTCTTGCTAAATGATCGGTTTCAAAGAATATTTTTTTGAATTCGCTAATGCTTTTTTGTAAACTATCTTTTTCTTGATTTTTAGCGAAGACATTTTCTAATCCGTTGTGGTTTACATAAATGTTTTTTAGACCTTTTATAAAACCAGCGAAATCGTGTCCATTGAAAGTTCTGTGAACAAAAGTTTCCAGCCTAGCCAAATCTTCATCAGAATGTGACATAACGAAATCGTATGGCGTATTACCCATTAATTCCATCATTCTGTGTGAATTCTTGATAATCATTTTACGATTTCCCCAAGCGATAGATGCGCTCAGAAAACCAGCAATCTCAATATCTTCTTTTTGAGTAAAAAGATGCGGAATCTGAACAGGATCACTTTCTATAAAATCCTGATTATTATATTGAATGACTTTCTCATCTAGAAAATCTTTAAGTTCTTTTTGATTCATATAAAAATGAAATATTCTTATTTACAGGCAGAGATTTTAATTACTAATTTGCCCATCGACCATAACCAATTTTCTATCTGCCATATTCGCTAATTCTTCGTTATGTGTTACAATAACAAATGTCTGTCCGAATTCGTCGCGAAGCTGAAAAAATAATTGATGCAGATTTTCTGCAGAATGTGTATCTAAATTTCCAGAAGGTTCATCAGCAAAAATAACATCTGGTTTATTGATTAAAGCTCTTGCAACAGCCACACGCTGCTGTTCTCCTCCAGAAAGTTCACTTGGTTTATGATTTATTCTATGAGAAAGTCCAAGATAGGTAAGCAACTTTACGGCTTCTTTTTCTGTTTCTGATGGTTTTTTACCTGCAATATGAGCTGGAATACAAACATTTTCTAGCGCTGTAAATTCTGGTAAAAGTTGATGAAACTGAAAAATGAATCCCAAATTTAAATTTCTAAAATCAGATAGTACTTTGTCTTGTTTGCTTTTCTTTTTAAAATAACGATTGTAATAAAAAAGCATTGAAATTATAGGTAAAAAAAGCGATATACTTGCAACTAATCGAAGTGTGTCATCGAAGATTTTTGTTCTAAAAAACAATAAATAAACTGCTAGAAGTATGATATAAATAGAACCCGTCCAAGTAATAATTTTAAAATTCCTTTCTTGTTTTGAACTCTTGTTCTGAACATTTTGCAATTCAAGAATGTCTCTTCCGTTAATGGTTAAAGAAGAATCTGCATTATGGTCTGGTTTGTCTAAAGTTCCTAAAATTTGCAATAAAGTTGTTTTTCCAGCACCTGAAGCACCAACAATAGAAACAATTTCGCCTTTTTTAATATGTAAATCAACTCCCTTTAAAACTTCTAGTTTGTCGTAAAATTTATGTATGTTTTTTGCGTGTATCATTTGGTGAAACTGTTTTTACAAAGAAACGAAGATTATAGTCAATATCAAATTACAATAATTAAATTCCAAATTCCAAGCGAACTTTGTCAAAGTTTTAAACTTTGACAAAGTTGTAGAAAATCTAAAATCTAAAATCTAAAATCTAAAATCTAAAATCTAAAATCTAAAATCTAAAATCTAAAATCTAAAATCTAAAATCTAAAATCTAAAATCATTAATCGGCATATTTATTGGTATGGGAATTTAGAAATTAAATTAGAAAATGAAATAATAGAATTTGGCAGATTCTTTTTAATTTCGATAAACTAAAAACAAATGTAAGATGCAGGATTTGAATGTTGTAGAAGATGATAAGCTGTCAAAACTAATTATCGGATTGGTTTTGGATGGAATTGGAATGATTTCTTTTTCTATTCCGCTTCTTGGTGAATTTTCAGATGTAATCTGGGCGCCAATTGCAGCTTTTTTAATGACAAGAATGTATAAGGGAAGAGTAGGAAAGGTGGCTAGTGCTTTAACTTTTATTGAAGAGATACTGCCTTTTACAGATTTAATTCCGTCATTTACCTTGACATGGATTTATACCTATTTCTTTCAGAGAAAATAAAAAAAAGGACGGTTTTAAACCGTCCTTTTTGATTTGTTTTACTGTACAATAATTTTTTTAGTATACTGCGTTTTTTTAGTTTGTGGATCAGTGACTTTAATTAGAAAAACTCCTTTAGAATGCAATTGAATTGTTTCTGCGGTATTTCCTCTAATTTTTTGTCTTAATAATTCTTTTCCAGAAATATCATATATTTTAAGATCCGAAACTTCTGATTCTTCATTATCAATAAATACCGAGAATGCGCCATTGCTCGGAACTGGCCACACATTAAAAGAATTATTTTTTATTTCTTTGTTAATTTCTGCTGTTGCTAAGTTAATGCTCTGTCCGCTTATTATATTTACTTTTCTTTTCATTGTACCGCCTTCAGAATCGGTTACTGTAAATTCAAAAGAACATAAACCATTTGATGCTGGAGTAAAAGCTACGGTATTTGTGTTTAACACAGCGCCTCCGTTTACAACATTTGAAATAGAATAAGAAACTCCGCTAGTAAATCCTTGCGATAATTTTTGGATGTTAATATCTATTTTTTTTCCGTCAGGAGATTCATAATGTGGCAAAGACATCCATTGTAAATATTTATCTAAGTTTGTGTAGCCATCTTGATCTGTATCAGCATTTGCATCTGAAAAATCACCAGCGCCAGAATTTAAATTTGTACCGATTAGAGTTTCCCACCAATTTGGAAGTCCATCTAGATCTGTATCCCAATTTGCATCTCTATTCACTATCGGATATATTTCAAAACCGCCTACATCAGATTCTTTGTCTGGAAATCCTGGTTTGCCTGTTACGCTTCCAACAGCAGAATAAGTTCCGTTTAAAGTTTCATTAATAATTCTTTGGTCATGATCATCAAATATTGGCTGGGTACATCCAACATCTGAAAGAACAATTTTGTAGGCATTTTTGGCAGATTGTGTTGTTACGTAAGAAGGGAAAAAGGGTGTGTTTACAAAGTTTTCAAATGTTATGGCAACTCCAGAAGCTTTTCTTCCAGCAGTTTGATTGCTTTCGTCAAAATATCCAGGCATTACGTTTCCGCTAAAATAACATTGCTGTGTTCCAGTTCCAGCTCCTTCATTTTGTTGGTTGAATGCCGTAAATATTTTAGAACCTGCACCTGGTTTATAGTAATTGTTTACAAAGTTTACTTCTTTAGTTCCTCCGTCTGTAGTTCTTCCGCCCCAGTTGTAAACGACATTATTAGTAATATCCATTCTTCCTGCATAAGCACCGCTTCCATCTAAACCTCCTCCAAGACTCCAGTTTCTACCATAACAATGTGCAAGTAAATTGTGGTGAAAACTTCCAATATCACCGCCAATTGTTGCTGCATAACCGTGTTCTGTTCCAGCAGGATAATTTTGGTGATTTGCTGCGTTTAACGCTTCAGAAATAAGTGTTCTTTGCAATGTGATGTTTTTTCCAGATCTTGAGCTAAAAGATTCATCAATTGTCCAGCTGATAGAACAATGATCAATAATACTATTGTCTGCACCAGTTAATCCCATTCCGTCATAAGTAGGTCCAGCACCAATTCTCACTCTCAGATTTTGTACCACGGCATCGTTTCCAGTAACGCCGAAAGGAGCAGAACGTATGCAGATTCCTTTTCCAGGAGCAGTTTGTCCCGCAACTGTTACGTAAGGTTGGCTTAAAACTAGACGTGATTGTAATTGGATAATTCCAGAAGTATTAAATACAATAGTTCTTGGTCCGATATCATTTGTAACAGCTTCGCGGAAACTTCCTGGACCACTGTCATCTAAATTAGTTACTACTACGACTTTCCCGCCGCGTCCGCCTCTTGCGAAACGTCCGTAACCCTCAGCGTCAGGAAAAGCAAGTTGTGCAGGGCGAAAACGCCATACATTTCCTTTTTCAACTCCATTTGCTAAAACTTCATCGATGCGCCAGAAATAAGTTTCTCCTGTGTATAATCCGTTTATTTGATAAGTATTGCTTGCTAGAGCTTGGTTTCCTTTGTATTCTGGAGAAGATGTTGTAGCGGCGTTTACTGCTGCTTGGTCAGTTCCAAAATAAATATTATGCGAAACAGCATTGGCAGCGGCTGTCCATTGCAATAATTTGCCTCCAGAAGTTAACTCCACATGTTCGTCATTTTGTTTTGGATTTGGATTTGTCGCTTGATAAAAAATGTTTGGTGTATTCAATTCAAATCCATTGAACATAATGTTTTTAATATTTTCTGTACCTGAAGTTTCTGCAGCCATTAATATCACAACATCGGTTCCTGTCGTGGCTTGAAATTTTAAATAAACAGATTTTGCATCAGCAGTTTTTAAAGCTCTCACTGTTGGAATCAAATTATCGACAACCAAATTTCCATTTATAGAAATATCTATTGGACTAAAATTATTTCCTGATGGACTGTCTACAGCATTGAAGAAGCCTAAAAATGTATGTTCGCCAGTTGTTAATCCGCTTATTTTAAGTTCAATTTGAGCTCCTAAATTGGCTGTAGTCCCTTTTACGGTAAGTCCGTCACTTACTAATCTTGCGTAATATGGAGCTTGTATTCCGGCTTTGTACCAATTTGTTCCTAAGGCATCTCCATTATTTCCAACTCGCGTTACGGTAAACGTTACACCATTTTCTGTATAAGTACTTGTGTTTCCTGAAGCTACTACCCAAGTGCTGTAATCGGGATCGTTAACTTCTGTTTTAGGTCTTCCTGACTGGTCAAAGTCAATTTTTACAATCGGATTTTGGGCAAAAATCTTTGTTTTCGGTGCAATGAGACAGATTAAAGTCGCCATTACGGAGAGTTTTAAGTAGTTTTTCAGCATTTCAAATTGTGGTTTGGTTAGTAAGTAATTTTAGTTAGAAAATAAAAAATCTTCAATAGCTTGATTTTCAATAGAAAATTCATTTCTAACTATTGTAAAGTTTGGAATTACTTAAAATAAAACTATCCTGCACCATCCTGTTCTGGTTGTTGATTTATTATAAATTTTAGAATAAAAAAACGTATTGTATTTTTTTAATCTAAATTTTTTATGATGTTTATATCTTATTAATATTAGGATGGAATGAATATTGAACCTAAAAGATAGTTTTGTAGAATAACTATTTTTGAAATTGAATTAATTTAAAAATAATAGAAAAATCATGATCAAGAAAGGATTCTGACCAGAACGGATTTTAAGAATAGTGGTGTAAAAAAATGTAAATGAAATTAGTCTTTAAATAAGAAGCCAAGTCCCATTCTTTTTAGCATTTTCTTTTCGAAATTCCAAAAGAAACGGAATTGTCCAAAAAGAGTTCCGATAGCGACTAATAAAACTTGATAAACAGGAAGGATAATCAATAAACGAATAAGGGTAAACCAAACAGCGCCTAAATCTTCTTTGTGAATTCCAACCCAGTCACAGAAAGGTCTAGAAATCCATGCAGATGCCGATCCGGTGATGGCAAAAACAATTAGTATGATTATGGCTTGTAGGTTGGAAGTAATTCCCCAACGTTTTTTTAATTTGTCCATTATTTATTTATAACCATTACAAATATACTAACATTATCGTAATGGCACATAGCCAGCGAGCTTTTGTTTGTAAGTATTTTGAAAATAAATCATATAATTGTAAATTAAGTAATTCACTTCGTAACCGTAATGGATTTGGGGTTGATAATCAATCCTCATTTCGTATAAATTCGGACTGTATCGATTTGGCTGTAAAACCCTATTATTCCATTCTGTCACATATTGATAGTTTTTATTTTCGAGGAAAGCCAATGTGTGATAATTTCTCGGAAGAGCCATAGCGTTTAGCCAGTAATTAAACCCATTGTCAATAATGATAACTTCATATTCTAATGAGTCATTCGCAATTCTAACCGTGTCATTTGCTTTTTTATTTGAAACATTGTCATTGCCAGCAATATTTTGCGAAGCAGTAGAGCATGCAATTATTGTTAATAATATAATTAATATGGAAACGATTTTTTTCATGACTTAAATTTACGAAATTTTTTTTAAAGGGGCTAAGGTTCTAAGTATCTAAGGTTCTGAGTTTTTTTTACAAAAAAAGCCGTTTATATAAATAAACAGCTTTTTGTATTTCAAAAAAAATATTATGTTTTTAAATCTTAGTTCCTCAGAACCTTAGAATCTTAGAGTCTTTTTATTTGCTTCCAAACAATTTTCCAATAAATCCTGCAATTCCGCCTTTACTTTTTGTTACGACTAAAACATCTGCAACGTCGACTTTTCCGTCGTTGTTTTGGTCTAGTCCGAATTGCATTCCATATTTAGAAATAGTATCCATTATTCCAGAAGCTTGTCCGCTATTTCCGGAAATTGAATTTATGATGTCTGAAATTTGAAAACTACTATCATTAGGATCTTTGGCTTTATTAACTAAAGAACCTAAAATTTGTGGAATTAAATTAGATGCCACTCCGTTAGAATCGGCACTGCTTAAACCAAATTTTTGTCCAAGATTACCGCTTAATTGCTGTTGAATTTGCTGTACTACTGGATTTGAACTATCAATTGCAGAGCTTCCATTAAATAATCCTGCAATTTGATCCGTACCGCCTTCAGAGACGATTTTTTTTAATCCTTCAAAAATAGAATTGCTGGTTTCGCCAATTACAGCTTCATTATGTTCGTTTGGGACTGCACTATTGTTTACAACAGCATCTCCTCCGTATTGTTGTACTAATTGGGTTAATTGTTCAAACATGATATTAAGGATTTAGATTAGAACTCAAATTTAAACAAAAAAAGAAAGGGATTTATTAAACAATGTTAATAAATCCCTTGCAAGTAATTTAATTATAGTTAATTAGCTTAACAAAGTAATGATTTGTGATGCTAATTCAGTACCAATTCTATCTTGTGCTTCTCCAGTTGCAGCTCCGATGTGTGGAGTCAATGAAATTTTAGAATGCATTAAGATTGCCATTTCTGGTTTTGGTTCGCTTTCGAAAACGTCTAAACCTGCAAAAGCAACTTTTCCTGAATCTAAAGCTTTTACTAGCGCCACTTCATCAATAACGCCACCACGAGCACAGTTTACGATTCCTACACCATTTTTCATGATTTCAAGTTCTTTTTCTCCAATGATATAACCATCTTGTGCAGGAACGTGTAATGTAATGAAATCAGCTTCTTTGAATAAAGATTCTAAAGATTGAGAAACGATTTTAGTTGTGATTGATTGTCCGTCGAAAAATTCAACTTTTACATCAACTTCTGGAATAAAACTATCAGCAGCGATAACTTTCATTCCTAAACCAAGAGCCATTTTTGCAGTAGCTTGTCCGATACGACCAATACCAACAATACCTAAAGTTTTTCCTCTTAATTCAGTTCCGTTAGCGTATGCTTTTTTCAAACCGTCGAAGTTTGAATCTCCTTCAAGAGGCATGTTTCTGTTAGAATCATGTAAAAAACGAACACCAGAAAATAAGTGTCCGAAAACTAATTCAGCAACAGATTCTGAAGATGAAGCAGGAGTGTTGATTACATGAATTCCTTTGCTTTTTGCGTAATCAACATCGATATTATCCATACCAACACCACCACGTCCGATGATTTTGATTCCAGGACAAGCATCGATAATGTCTTTACGCACTTTAGTTGCGCTACGAACTAAAATTACGTCAATGTTGTTTTCGTTTATATAGTTAGCTACTTGTTCTTGAGCTACTTTTGTAGTGATAACTTCAAATCCGCCTTTTTCTAAGGCTAGAATTCCACTTTTAGAAATTCCGTCATTTGCTAATACTTTCATTGTATTTATTTTGTTTATTTGGTTAATCGTTTAATTGTTTAATCGATACACCAATTTTAATTTTTTCTTTTTTTGTACTGAAAACTGTTACTGCGACTGAAAACTAAACTTTAGTTTCAAGTGCTTTCATTACATCAACTAAAACCTGAACGCTTTCAATTGGCATAGCGTTGTAGATAGAAGCTCTGTAACCACCAACAGAACGGTGTCCAGGTAATCCTGAAATTCCAGCTTCTTTCCATAAAGCGTCAAATGTTGCTGTATGATCAGGGTTTGTCAACAAGAAAGTTACGTTCATGTTAGAGCGATCTTCTACGTTTGCAGCACCTTTAAATAATGGATTTCTGTCGATTTCAGCGTATAACAATTCTGCTTTAGCGTTGTTTAATTTTTCAACAGCAGCGATTCCACCTTTCTCTTTAATCCATTGTAAAGTTAAAAGAGAAACGTAAACAGCAAATACAGATGGAGTATTGTACATACTTTCTGCTTTGATATGTTTAGCGTAATCTAACATGCTAGGAATAGTTCTTCCGTTTTTGCCTAAGATTTCTTCTTTAACTACAACTAAAGTTGTTCCTGCTGGTCCCATATTTTTTTGAGCACCTGCATAGATTAAGTCGAATTTAGAGAAATCTAATTCGCGTGAAAAAATATCAGAACTCATATCGCAAACAACTGGAATGTTAGTTGCTGGGAATTCTTTCATTTGAGTTCCAAAAATGGTATTGTTACTTGTACAGTGAAAATAATCAGCATCAGCTGGAATTTCGTAACCTTTTGGAATATGAGTATAATTGTCTTCTTTTGAAGAAGCTACAACGATAGTTTCTCCGAAAAGTTTAGCTTCTTTGATCGCTGCGGTTGCCCACGTTCCTGAATCTAAATAAGCTGCTTTTCCGTTTTCTTTTAATAAATTGTATGGTGCCATTAAAAATGCTGTACTTGCACCACCTTGTAAAAATAAAGCCTGATAACCTTTTCCTTGAAGTCCTAATAATTCTAAAGCAAGGGAGCGAGCTTCTTCCATTACCGCAACAAAATCTTTACTTCTGTGCGAGATTTCAAGAATAGATAATCCTGAATCATTAAAATTTAAAACTGCTTTTGATGCCTTCTCAAAAACTTCCTGAGGTAAAATACTTGGTCCTGCGCTGTAGTTGTGTTTTTTCATGGTTGTTGTTAATAGTCGAAAATTTTAAAGACGCAAATTTCGGCAATAAGAGCCGAAAAAGCGTTAAAATATTCGAAATAATTAAACAATTTATTACTTTGTTGTTAACAAAAACGTTATAGTATCGACATTATCTGCGTAATCCCACAATTGCGGTTTTTGAGTTTCTCCGAATGCAATGCTATTTGGTGTCAAATTACTGCTTACAATACACTGAATTTGTTCTGAATCGTTTTTTAGTCGTTCTTTAAGTTCTTCAAGGTTTTCGTAGTATTCATAAAAAACGCTCGAAATAGGAGAGGCGTAGCTTGAATCTTCTTTTATGGTTAAAAAACCGTTGTCAAGCAACTTAAAATTACTCATTAAAAATACGGCCTTATTGTAATCATAATTGTTGGCATATTTTTCATAATGAATAACGTCTTGATATTTAAACATAGCTTGAAAAAAAGCATCAAAAGAATAGTCTTTAGGAACATAAAGTTTAGAAACATTTCGGCATCCTAAACCAAAATATCTGAAAATATCTTCACCTAAATTTTCTAATTCTTGAGTAGTTTCTATTCCTGTCAAAACTGCAGTAGAATTTCTGTTTTTGCGAATAATTGAAGGTTTGTCTTTAAAGTAATATTCAAAATAGCGAGCTGTATTATTGCTTCCTGTTGCAATTACTGCGTCAAAATTTTCTAGTTTTCCATCAACGAAAGTGATTTTATCTTTAAAGTTTTCATCAACAGCAATTAAATATTTGGCCAAAAATGGCAATAAATGCTGATCATTTGAAGACGTTTTGATTAAAGCTTTGTAACCCGTTATTAAAACAGACAGAAAATCATGAAAACCTACTAAAGGAATATTTCCAGCTAAAATTAAAGCAACTGTTTTAGAATTATCGTTATTTTCATCAATTGTATAAACAGAAAGCCATTTGTTAATGTTCTCTTCTGTTAAAGCTTCTGCCCAAGATTGTATCGAAAAATAAACCTGTTCGGGCGTATACCATCCATTATGTGATTGCGATAAATGTATCAGATTTTCGAAATCATCAAAAAAGATATCATTATATAAGACGTCAGATTTTCTTGCAGAAGCTCCTTCTGAAAATTGACTTAAAAATTTTCCTAATTCAACAAAAACACTTTTTTTTGTTTCTAATGTCATAATGTTTGCTTATGAATTGTTTTGATTGTAATTTTGCACAAAAATAAGCATAATTAAGTCGAAAGACAAAAGTCCAAAGTCGAAAGTCCAAAGTTGAAAAGACTTTAAAAACTTTTACTTTAATACTTTCAAACTTTATGGCTTTAGACTTTATGATTTTTAAACTTTAAGACTAAAAAACGATGGCAATTATTATAACTGACGAATGTATCAATTGTGGGGCTTGCGAACCAGAGTGCCCAAATACAGCAATATATGAAGGAGCGGATGATTGGAGATATAAAGACGGAACAAGTCTTTCTGGAACAATAGTTTTACCTGACGGAACTGAAGTGGATGCAGATGATGCGCAAACTCCAATTTCTGATGAGATCTATTATATTGTACCAGGAAAATGTACAGAATGTAAAGGTTTCCATGATGAACCTCAATGTGCTGCTGTTTGTCCGGTTGACTGTTGTGTGCCAGACGATAATCACGTTGAAGATGAAGAAACTTTATTAGAAAGACAATCTTTCCTACACGGAGAGTAAGTATTTCTGATATTTTAAATATAATCCTGAGTCAAAAGCTCAGGATTTTTTTTTACCCTGATATCAGGTATTTACAAAGGTTAATTTGTTGATAACGAATGTTTTGTTTTTTGACTATTGCTTTATTGTTAAAAAAATAATACTTTAGTTAAAAAAATAACAATGCTTATGAAGAAATTGCTACTTCTATTTGTGGTTTTATTTAGCTATGTAAGTGTTTTGGCACAAAGTGAGGAGTATTCTATTATTGTTAAGGATATAGAAACTTTGGAGCCAATACAAAATGCTACGGTTAAAATAATGAAAACCCAACAGATTTTATTAAGCAATGAAGATGGAAAAGTTACTTTTATGCTAACTGGAGGATCTAATGTTCAGGTTTCTGAAACTGATTATGAAGATTTGACTGTACGCTGGACTTCTTTAAATGGAGAACAAAAATTTGTTATTTATTTAAAGAGTAAAAAAAACAAATTAGATGAAGTAGTATTATCTAAAGAATCTCCAGAAAAAATACTGCAGAAATTGGTAAACAATTCTAGAAAGAAAATTAGTGTTTCTCATAGACAGAAAGTATATGTTAGAGAATTTTTTATGCTCGACAATCAGTATACCTATTATAATGATGGATTGGTAAATTTTCAGTTTGATAAAAATAATAAAGCGACCACTTTATTGGTTGAGCAAAATAGATCCTACGGATTATTGGAAGCTGATGTAAGTGCTGATTTAAAAGGATATAATTTGAATGATATAATGGAAAATTATTCAAATTTTAAATATTTAGAGCCTTTATTAAATCCAAAATCCAAAAAGGAATATGATTTTACTACCAAAGGACATTCAAAAAATAAAGATTATTATGTAATGTCTGTTGTTCCTTTGGATAAATCGAAAGAAGCAATCGACAATTTTGAAATTATTTACGATCCTATAAAAAAGATTATTTTAGAATATACGATTTCGGTAACTCCAGCTAGTTTGGATAAAATAGAGGAGAAAACGAACGTAGGAGATAAAAATATTACGAAATCCTTTGTAAATGTAAATTACCGATTAGACGGAGATGATTATTACATTTTAAACTCTAATGAGGAAATTGGGTATACAGTTATAGAAAAGGAAAAGTCGAAAAATATTCAGGTTAGAAATAGTTTTGTGACAACAGGTTTCAATAAGCAGAATTTTACTTATAAGGAAAGCGATGTTTTTAAAGAAAAATCACTTTTCAATAAAAAGAACAAAATTTTGACCAATTATTGGGATATTTCTGGTTTTACCGCTACAGATGAAGAAAAAGCCATTATTGCCTCTTTAGAATTTAAATTGTAATTAAATATAAATAGAAAAAAAATCCTGAACGATTACGTTCAGGATTTTTTTTGGTTCTAAATTACTTAACTATCACATATCCCAATATTTTTTTATTAAGACCGACGGCATCTCTATTGATTATTGAAAATTCCTGATGATATGCTATTTCTCTATATTGACGCCATAATTTTGCGTCCATAGTTTCATAACTATAAAGTGGAGTTGTTCCAGGTTGCTGTGTTGGGTACAAATATCCTTCAATTCTGTTTGATGATGGAGATGTACTTGTATAATAATTATAATCACTTATATTAGTTTTGTAGATTCGATATAAAGGCACAGTGCCTGGGAGTGCGCTGGAATATAAATAGCAAATATCTCCATTAAAATTAAATTGGCCATCTCCGCTACCTTTTTCACAAGGATCTGTTGTATATAGATTACTGATTCCTTTGGTATATCTATATAGTTTTTTTGTATTAAGACCAAGTGGATATAATGTACTTATGGCAATATTATCATAAGGACTAAAATTGATCCAATTACTAACTACAGCATTCATTACAGAATTAGGATCAGATGTTGGAGTGCATGGAATTAATTCAGATGAAGTTGAATTGTCGGTATGGGTAAAGCCAAAATTGTGTCCCATCTCATGTGTAATTGCGAATGTTTTTTGTGTTGCCGATAAAGAATTATAGTAAGTATTGATAGTTATACTGTTCCCTGAATTACCGTTCGCATCGGGGAAATTTGCAAAAGCTATTACACTAGTGGCAGAATCAAAGTAAATTTGAATATTTATACTAGTGGGAGTAGGTGAATTTACTGAACTTACTGTGATATTAGAATTTATATTGTTCCAGTTAATAATAGCTTGATTTATTGCAGTTTTCCAATCGTTTGGCACATCTGGAGAAACATAAATTTGAATTGTAGAGGAATAGCCAGGTGTCATTGTAAATGGCGATTTTCTTTGTGCGGTTTTTCCAGTGTTGTTTGAATTTGAGTTTGTATAATGTTCGCGGGCATCTTTTAATGATATAAAAGCGTCTCCGTCAATAACAAAATTATTCTTTGCTTTTTGAAAAGAGATTTTACTAAGTTCTATGTTTAATGATTTAGAGATAAAGTTGCTTAAAGTTGCAACTTCATTTGGGTCTGTAACTGAAGCTGCCGTTGAGTTACTTTTTGTTTTCTCTTCGTCGCTACATTGAATAAATGTCAGAGCGCTAAAAACGAGAATGAATTTAAATAATCGTGTAAAATTTTTCATAAATTTGTTTTTTTATTTAAGGTTATTCTTAATAAAGATATTAATTTTTTATTGTATGTAAAAAAAAGTTTACTTATTTACCTAATTGATATAAAAAAACCTGAACGATTAAGTTCAGGTTTTTTTGTTTTTTTTGTCAGGCTGAGATATCCCGAAACTTCGGAGAAGCCCAATATTTTTAGAAATTAAATCCAAGTCTTGCGTAGTAATATGCGCCGTTGAATCCCATTTGTACGGCATCCCAATAACCACCAGCTTCAACCCAGTCATCTTGCTGATCAGGATAGATGTTTAATAAGTTATTGGCACCAAGAGTTATTTTGGTTGATTTAGAAAGCTTGAAGCCTAAAGTTAAATCAGTTACAATTTTAGCGCCGTAAGTGTCTGTAGCAGCTTGTTTCTGAATTGCATATAATTCTGCATCTGTTTGTGATGGAGAAGTTCTAAAATCTTCAGGAGTTAAATCACTCATTTGATAATCTAATAATTTGACTTCGCTAAATCTTGTGAAAGATAATCCAGCGTCAAACCATTTTCTAGCATAATTTAGATTTAAGCCAAATTTATTCGCTGGAGCAGAAGCTAATAAAAAAGCTCTGTCGCGTTCTCCAAAGAATGTTTTTTCATCTAAATCGCCATTTTTTATTTTATCAATTTTCATATGATTAATGTTTCCAACAAGAGTTGCTTCAAATCTATTGCTGTCAAAAGTTTTTTTCCAAGCCAAAACGATGTCAAGTCCTGTTGTTTTTGTGTCTACTCCATTTACGAAAAACTGTGCTTTGTCTACATTCATTCCTAAAGCAGTCGCGTCAAAATAACCAGTTAACACAATTCTGTCTTTTACATTAATTAAATAACCGTCTACGGTTGCTGTAAAATCTCCAAGAGAAGCGGTAAAACCAAGAGAAGCATTTACAGCTTTTTCTTCATTTAATTTATTAATTCCAAAAGCTCTTGTCACTGGACTATCATTTGAAGCAAGCAAAACTTCTGTTGCACCGCCAGAACTGAAGTTTGTAAAACGTAAATTATAATAAATCTGTGCTAAAGAAGGTGCGCGAAACCCTGTACTTACAGAACCTCTTAAATTAATTTTGTCTGTTAATTTAAGTCTCGAAGCAAACTTACCATTCAAAGTACTTCCGAAGTCATTGTAATTTTCATAACGAACAGCACCGCTTACCATCCATGTTTCTGTAACATCTAATTCTGCGTCGGTATATAAAGAGAAGTTGGTACGGCTTTTATTTACTTCGTTTGCAGGGCTGTATCCAGGAAAACCTTGTGATCCTCCAGGTCTTGGCTCGCCAGAAATTGGATCAATTGGCGCGCTTTGTGTTGTTGGATCAGTAATTGGCACGCCATTAGTGTCGTAAGTTGCATAAGAACCTACTTCTCCAGCAAAAATTTCAAATTGTTCTACTCTAAATTCAGTTCCAAATGCAATGTTTAGTCCGCCAAGGATATCTCCATAATTTTTAGAAACATCTAAATTAGTTGTGTTTTGAAGTAAGCTGTGACCTCCAGCATCAAATTCTGTTGGAGAATTTTCTTCAAGCGAAGCATTTAAAGTCCCTTTGATATTATAATGAAATTTATTTTTACCTAAAGTATTGCTAAAATCCCATTTCCATCCTCCTGAAGTTTCTGTTCTAATTCCGGCAGCAATTGAATTATCATTAATTTTTGATGTAATTCTTGGTGTAAACCCGCCTGGATATATCGCTTCTACAACTCTTTCGCCGTCATTTCTGGTAAAGGCGTAAGCATCAGTATCTCTGAAATTACTTCCTCCAAAAGCATAAAATTGTGTTTTTTCTGAAATAGGAATAGCAAGATTGGCAAATAAATTCACACCTTGGATTTCTGCTTCCCCAAATCCTTTTCTAAAATCAAAACCAGGTCTTAAAGTTTTGTTTTTGTTTAAAAATTCTCCAGTAACATTTACATATCCACCTTTGGTTCCAATTTTAGTTCCATAATTGGCCGCAATTTTTACAGAGCCACCATCAAAATCTTGGTCTTTTCCAAATGAGTTACCATAACCATGTTGATCCAATCTGTAACCTTTTGTATTAGCTGTGCCTTCAGGAAAATCTCCTTTTGCATTTGTGTTAAATGCTCCATAAGTGACAGATCCTGTAAATTCATCTACACTATCATTTGTTACAATATTGATGACTCCAGCAATAGCATCAGAACCATATTGGGCTGCAGCACCATCACGAAGGATTTCAATTCTTTTAATAGAAGCTGCAGGAATAGCATTTAAATCGGTTCCAGTATTTCCGCGTCCGCGAGTACCAAATAAATTGATTAATGAAGATTGGTGTCTTCTTTTGCCGTTAATCAAAACCAAAGTTTGGTCTGGTCCCATACCTCTTAAAGAAGCAGGGTCAACGTGATCGGCTCCGTCTGAACCAGATTGTTTATTAGCATTAAAAGAAGGAGCAACATATTGCAATAATTGGTTGATTTCAATTTTTCCACTTTGAGTTGTAACATCTTTTACGTTGATTACATCAATTGGTACAGCAGAATTTACAACTGTTCTTTTTGAATTTCTAGAACCAACGACAACAACATCATTTAAAACCTGACCATCACTTTCATCTAAAACCACATCAATTTTATCTCCAGAAACGATTTTTTCTACAGAAGAAAATCCGACATAGCTAAAAATTAACGTTGCACCATCTTTTACTTTTATTCTGTAACTCCCCTCAAAATCAGTAGAAACTCCGTTTGATGTTCCTTTTTCGACAATATTAACACCTGGAAGCGGCGCTCCAGTTTTGTCTTTTACAAAACCCGAGACCTCTTTCTGGGCAAAAATAAATGCTGAACTCAGCAGAAATAGTAATAATGCAATCTTTTTCATGGTAATTGGTTTTTTGGTTTGTTTTTTATTGATTAGTTTTATAAAAGTAATGTTTTTTAACAAAAACTTAAGGAAATGTTTAAAAATTTTCCAGAACAGCTTTAAAATTATATTATTGAACATTTTTGCTTCGTGCAAGAGCTATTAAATCTTATATTTGCAAAATTTTAAAGCCAAAAAATAGTATTTTGGCAGAAATCGAAAAAACAGATAAATCATAATACATTAAATTACAGCATTTAGTGTTTTAGGTCTAAATAATAAAGGCCGAATAAAATAATATAGAAACAAACAGATGAAAGCAGGAATTGTAGGATTACCAAATGTTGGAAAATCAACATTATTTAATTGTTTATCTAATGCAAAAGCGCAAAGTGCAAACTTTCCTTTTTGTACAATCGAACCAAATATTGGTGTTGTAAACGTTCCAGATCCAAGAATTAATAAATTGGAAGAATTGGTAAAACCAGAGCGCGTTCAAATGGCAACTGTAGATATCGTTGATATTGCGGGTTTAGTAAAAGGAGCAAGTAAAGGTGAAGGTCTTGGAAACCAGTTTTTAGGAAACATTAGAGAGTGTAATGCTATTATTCACGTTTTGCGCTGTTTTGATAATGATAATATTGTTCACGTTGACGGAAACGTAAATCCAATTCGCGATAAAGAAACAATTGATATCGAATTGCAGTTAAAAGATTTAGAAACAATCGAAAAACGCTTAGAAAAAGTAAAACGTGCTGCAAAAACTGGAAATAAAGAAGCTCAAGCTGAAGAAGCTTTATTAAACAGAATTAGAGAAGCTCTTTTGCAGGCAAAATCTGCAAGAACAATTGTTCCTCAAAATCAAGACGAAGAAGTTTTATTGGAAAGTTTCCAATTAATTACGGCAAAACCAGTTTTGTACGTTTGCAACGTTGACGAAAGTTCTGCAGTAAGCGGAAATAAATATGTAGATCAAGTTCGTGAATTAGTGAAAGATGAAGATGCTGAAGTTATTGTACTTTCAGTAGGAGCAGAAGCTGATATTACAGAATTAGAAAGCTACGAAGAGCGTCAGGTTTTCTTAGAAGACATGGGATTAGAAGAGCCAGGAGCATCGGTTTTAATTCGTGCGGCTTACAAATTATTAAAGCAACAAACTTACTTTACAGCTGGTGTAAAAGAAGTTCGTGCTTGGACAATCAATATTGGAGCAACTGCACCACAAGCAGCTGGAGTTATCCATACTGATTTCGAAAAAGGATTTATCCGTGCTGAGGTAATTTCATATGATGATTACGTTCAATACGGTTCTGAAGCAAAAGCAAAAGAAGCTGGAAAATTCAGAGTTGAAGGAAAAGAATATGTTGTAAAAGATGGTGATGTAATGCACTTCCGTTTCAACGTTTAATTTTTTTTTCTGAGAGAAGAATAAGATTTTAGAAGAAAGAATAAAGACTAAACTGCTGGAGAGATTCAGCAGTTTTTTTTATGTTTAAAAACTTAAGACTTAGTGTTGTCAGGCTGAGCGAAGTCGAAGCCCACGCAAAGATTGTCGACTTTCTTTGCGGAGCTTCTAGCGTGTCCTTCGACTTCGCTCAGGATGACAATTGGGATAAAAAAAGAATGATGTAAATCTGAGCTTTCACGAAAGCGAATCGGTAAAATTTGTGTACTATTTTTAGTGTTATAATTTTTGGCTCAAAATTTGGTTACAGAAAAAATAACCAATTACTAATCTAAAATCAACCAATCAAAATGCTAAAAAGAACTTTCAAATTTCTAGGCTGGACACTGTTCGGAATCTTTAGTTTTATTGCTTTATATGTTACTGCCGTTTTAATAATTTCAAAAATCACAGTCAATTCAGATGTTGCTCAAGTTGAAGAGCAAAATGCAATTCCAATTTACATTCTTTCAAACGGCGTTCATACCGATATTGTCGTTCCAATCAAAAACGAAATTAAAGATTGGCGAAACGAAATTCAATTCAATCAAACCCAATCTAAAGATTCCTTAATGAATTATATCGCTTTTGGTTGGGGCGACAAAGGTTTTTATTTAGAAACGCCAGAATGGGCAGATTTGAAAGCAAGTACAGCTTTTAAAGCCGCTTTCGGAATTAGTTCTTCTGCCATGCATACGACGTTTTTCAAGCAATTGAGAGAAGGTGAGGATTGCAAACGCATTTTAATTTCAAAAGAAAACTATAAAAAATTAGTCAATTATATTTCAAATAGTTTTCGTAATCCTGTTCATCCAGAATGGATTGAAGGCCACAGCTATGGAAGAAAAGATGCTTTTTATGAAGCAAAGGGAAGTTACAGCCTTTTTTATACTTGTAATACTTGGGCAAATAGCGCTTTAAAAGCTGCGAATCAAAAAGCTAGCTTGTGGACGGTTTATGATAAAGGGATTTTTTGTCATTATAAATAAAGAGCTATGAAAAAAAGGTTTATAATATTTGTTGTAATAGCTGTAGTTAGTTCTTGCAAAAAAGCCGATGCGGAAGCCACTCCTTTAAATAGTTATACTTTTTATTTTGAGAATCCCCAACCAATTAATGATTCTGAGTTAAATAGTTTTCCTCCTAAATTTCAAGGACTATACAAGACAGCCGATTCTAATTTTTTAAGAATTACTGATGATAGAATCCTTAAAGAATATTATTTTAAATTAAAGGTTCACAGAAAAGAACTGGATTCTCAAAAATCTGAATATGATCTTGTTGATGGAAAGCTAATTACAAAAGATACAAAGGATAAATACGATGTGCTTAAAATAGGTGATTCAATAGAATTATCTCAAACAATCACAGACACATTATATAGATTATCATATAATCAAAAATTAAAACGTATTAGTGGACAGCTGGTTTTGAGTACTCGAGATTCTGTTTTTTGGGAAATGGAAGTAATTTCGTTAGAAAAAAATATCCTTAAATTCAAACATATTTTTCTGCAAGAAGACCTAAAACGATTAGATTCTGTTACCCAAACAAAAGGACAAATGTTAGACTCGCTTTCTTATTTGATAAAACCAACGAGAAAGGAATTTAAAAACATTTTGAAGATTAAAAATCTGGGTAAAGATCGCCTCTATACTAAAGTTTCTGAATAGATTAATAGTATATAAGATGGAAAAAATATAAAATATCATTAAAAAGAGAGAATTCATACGTTTTCATTATTGCGTAAATTTGAGAGAATATCAAAAAATCAGCAAATGAAAATCAAAAGTATACTTTCCAAAACATGGTTTCTTTTAAAAAATACTTTTTTAGAATTTAACGATGATAACGCCATTAAACTTAGTGCGGCATTAGCATATTATACCATATTTGCGTTGCCACCTTTATTAATTATTATCATTACGATTTGTGGAGTCTTTTTTGGAGAAGAAGCAGTAACAGGAGAATTGTACGGACAAATAAATGGTTTAGTTGGTAACGGCGCAGCTGGTCAAATTCAAGAAGCTATTAAAAATGTGCAATTGTCTGGAGATAATGTTTTTGCAACCGTATTTGGAGTTGTAATGCTGTTAATTGGGGCATCAGGAGTTTTTGCTGAAATACAAAGTTCAATCAATTTTATTTGGGGATTACGAGCAAAACCGGATAAAGGAATTAAGAAATTCATTCAAAACCGTTTGATGTCATTTTCTATGATTGCTTCGGTTGGTTTTTTAATGTTAGTCAGTTTATTTATTAGTACAACTTTAGATTTACTGAGTACACGTTTAAAAGTTTATTTTCCAGAAAGTACTGTTTATTTGTTTTATGTAATCAATATTATCATTGTGTTGGCGAGTATTAGTACTCTTTTTGCCATTATTTTTAGAACATTGCCAGATGGAAAAATAAGATGGAAAGATGCTTTTATAGGATCTGGAGTTACTGCAATCCTTTTTATGATTGGTAAATTTGCAATTGGTTTTTATTTAGGAAGTTCGACAGTTGCATCAGTTTACGGTGCGGCAGGTTCGGTAATTATTATTTTGGTTTGGGTTTATTATTCGGCAATAATTCTGTATTTTGGAGCAGAATTTACGAAGGTCTATGCAAAATCTTATGGAGGAAAAATATATCCTAACGAATATTCAGTAGAAATTGCAAAAGAGATTTACGAAATTGATACACCAAGAAAAGAACCAATTGAAGAAAAATTATTAAACGAAAAACCATGAAAATAGTAGCCTTTGGAGGAAGTAACAGCAAGCAGTCTATCAATAAACATTTAGCAACTTATGCGTCTAGTCTTTTCGAAAATGCAGATGTAGAGGTTTTGGATCTAAATGATTTTGCAATGCCAGTATTTAGTGTTGATTTAGAAAAAGAAATTGGACAGCATGAAGTAGCAAAAGCATTTCTAAATAAACTTAAAGAGGCAGATGTTTTGGTTGTTTCAATGGCAGAAAATAATGGGAATTATTCTGTAGCTTTCAAAAATGTTTTCGATTGGAGTTCTCGAATTGAAAAAGATGTTTTTCAGCATAAACCAATGCTTCTTTTAGCAACTTCACCAGGTGGAAGAGGAGGTGCATCTGTTTTAGGAATTGCTCAAAATCTTTTTCCGCGTTATGGTGCAGAAATTAAAGGAAGTTTCTCATTACCAGCATTTGGCTCGAATTTTGATTTACAAGATAATAAAATATCTAACCCTGAGTTAGATAAAGAACTTAAAGATATTATCAAATCAAATTTTTAAATGCCACAAAAAAAGATTTCATTTTTATTCTTTTTACTACATATTGTTTTTTTCAATTTTGCTTTCTCCCAAAAGATTAGCGAAGTTGACAAGATTGTAGCTAAATATCCTAAAAGCTTTAATTCAACTGAAAAACTGGCTGAAAGAATCGAAAAAGATTTTGATTCGGATGCCGAACGCGCCCGTGCGATTTACAGCTGGATTGCTTTTAATGTAAAATACGATTACAATGTATATTTGAATTCGCCAAAAGCGCAAGGGTTTAGTTATTCTTCTGAAGCTGAAAAACAAAGGAAATTAAAACAGATAAATGATAATTTAATTCAGAAAACTTTTAAAACTCAAAAAGGGGTTTGTGAAGGTTTTACGGCTTTGTATCAATATTTAGCTGAGTTGGTCGGATTGAAATGTGAAATAATTCGTGGCGATTCTAAAGTTTCCTTAAGAGATATTGGGCGCAAAACTACTTCATCCAATCATGCATGGAATATAGTTTTAATTGATAAAAAATGGCGTCTAATTGATGTAACTTGGGGACAAGGCTATTATGACAGCAGTAAAGGAAGAATGGTAAATGATTACAATCCAGTTTATTTTGATACTGATCCCGATTATTTCTTTGCCAAACATTTTCCAGACTCTGGAACTTTTTTAGGAAGCCGTTTAAGTAAAGAAGACTTTTTAAATGGTCCTTTAATTTACAATACGACAATTGAAAAGGATTACAGAATCAAAACTCCTGATTCTGGTATAATTCAAGCTAAAAACGGAGACAAAATCACAGTCGAAATTAAAAATGTTTCCAAATCCAATCAGGTTTTTTATTTAAATAAAAAGAACCAAGCTGTAAAAGTGCTAAATCCAAAAGAAAAACGTGGAGGTTTAGAATTTCAAATTCTTATAGATAATAATATTGGTGATTATGTCACTATATTTATAGATACAAACAGTATTGTTTCGTTTAAAATTGTTTCGAAATAAGATTTTTTCAGCCTAAAAATTTATGATCACACGAAAAATTGCTTTTGTATTTCTTTTTTTGAACTTCTTGAATTTGTCTTATTCTCAAAAGTATAATGCAATTGATAGTATTGTATCGAAATATCCAAATTTTGCAGATACAGAAAAACTGGCAGAACGAATTCAAAAAGATTTTACTACAGAATACGATAAAGCAAGAACGATTTACAGTTGGATTACGCTTAATATTGAATATGATGCAAAAAAGTTTTTCAATCCTTCGGTTCCAAAATCATTTATTTCTAAAGACCCAACTGAAATTGACAGAGAAATAAAGAAGTATATAGATAATGAGATAAAGAAAACGTTTAGAAGTAAAAAAGGAGTCTGTGAGGATTTTTCTCGTTTATATGAACAAATTGGTACTTTGTCAGGTTTAAATGTAAAGGTAATCAATGGAGATGCAAAAATTGATTTTAATGATATCGGTAGAAAAAGATTGTACAGTAGGCACGCATGGAATGTAGTAGAAATTGATGGTAAATGGATCTTGATAGATGTTACTTGGGGAGAAGGCTATCTAGATTACAAAACAAAAACAACAGTTAAAGAATTTACACCAGTTTATTTTGATACAGATCCGAAATATTTTTATGCTTTACATTTCCCTGAATCTGAATATAAAAACCTTAAAGATAAAGAGGTTTATTTGAATGGACCATTAATTTATAATCAAACGATAGAAAGAGATTGTGAGATTTTAATGCCAAAGTCGGGTATTGTTACCGCAAACATCGGAGATGAAATTTTGTTTAAAATTAAAAATCTATCAGAATTCGATGATTTATATTGTTTTGATGACGATGGCCAAGAAATTGAAATGTTTGATGTAAGAGAGAAAAATAATGTATTAGAATTTGAGATTTTATGTCAAAAGAAGAGAAATCAGTTTGTTACACTTTATCGACATTATAAAGCTATTGCTTCTTTTAAAATAATATCAAAGCAATAATAAATTAAGCTGAATCTCACTCAGATCATTTTCTTCTTCTGACGAAATGATGTATCTTAGCAGGAATGATCCGAATTTGAACATTATGGAAGCAACTTTTCTGAAATCGATCCTCGATAATGATTTCTATAAATTTACGATGCAGCATGCTGTAATCAAACTTTTTCCGAAAGCAAAAGTTCGTTACGGATTCATAAATCGTGGTAAACATATTTTTCCAGATGGTTTTGCAGATTTACTTCGAAATGCTGTAGACGCAATGGCTGATCTTCGTTTAACTAAAGAAGAAAAAAACTATCTGGCACATTATTGTCCCTATCTCGATCCAACTTATTTAGATTTTCTGCAAGGATATCGTTACGATCCATCTGAAGTTCATATTACTCAAGAAGGTTCAGAAATAAAAGTTACTGTTGAAGGATTTTGGTACAGAACCATTTTATGGGAAGTGCCTTTAATGGCTTTGATTTCGGAACTTTTTTATAAATCAAATCATTTGATTCGTCTAAATGATGAAGCGGTAAAAAAACTTACCAAAGAGAAAATCGATAATTATAATAAACTTGGAGTTTCGATTTTAGAATTTGGAACGAGACGTCGCCATTCTTACGATGTTCATGATTTGGTAAATGAAACTTTACGAACAAACGGTGGAAATAGTTTTATTGGAACCAGTAATGTACATTTTGCAATGGTTAATAATAGAAGACCTTTGGGAACTCATGCACATGAGTGGTTTATGTTTCATGCCGCACAATATGGTTTTCAAATGGCCAATTATTTAAGTCTTGAAAATTGGACAAAAGTATATGGAGGCGATCTTGGAATAGCTTTGAAGGACACTTACACCACAGAGATTTTTTTCAATCAGTTTGATAAAAAATATTCTAAACTTTTTGATGGTGTGCGTCACGATAGCGGCGATCCGATTGAATTTGCTCAAAAAGTGATTTCACATTACTCCAAAATGGGAATTGATCCAAAATCAAAAGCTATAGTTTTTTCTGATTCTCTCAATTTCGAAAAAGTAAAAAAGATTGCAGATTTCTGTCAAGATAAAATAAAAATGTCATTCGGAATTGGGACAAATTTCACTAATGATGTAGGCCTTCCTGCTATGAATATGGTGATTAAATTAACCGACACAAAACCAGATAATGTACATTGGCAAGGCGTTGTTAAACTTTCAGATGAAAAAAACAAAAACACCGGAACGCCCGAAATGATTGCATTGGCGAAAGAAGTGCTCGGAATCAAATAGTGTTTTTTTGCTGAAAATGCAGTTTTTACATAATTTTAGTGTTCGTTTTATTTTAAAATCAATTTAAATAGATTTTTAACTGTTATTATTCGTAACAAAAAGAAAATACACTTTCATTTTTTGCTAAGAAATGGTACATTAGCAAAAAATCCTAAATTCATTTATGCTAGAGCAAAATCAATACAACGAAGATAATATTCGTTCACTCGATTGGAAGGAACATATTCGTATGCGTCCGGGTATGTACATCGGGAAATTAGGGGACGGATCATCACCGGATGATGGTATTTATATTCTTTTAAAAGAGGTTTTAGACAACTGTATCGATGAGTTCGTTATGGGTGCTGGTAAGACTATCGAAGTATCTATAAAAGACAAAACAGTTTCTGTTCGTGATTATGGACGTGGAATTCCGTTAGGAAAAGTGGTCGATGTAGTTTCGAAAATGAATACTGGAGGAAAGTACGATTCTAAAGCTTTCCAGAAATCAGTTGGTTTAAATGGTGTCGGAACAAAAGCTGTAAATGCACTTTCTACTTTTTTTCGTGTAGAATCGGTTCGTGATGACAAACAAAAAGGAGCGGAGTTTTCGGCTGGAAATTTAGTTTTAGAAGAAGATGTAATCGATACGACCAAGCGTAAAGGGACAAAAGTTGTTTTTACGCCAGATGAAACTATTTTCAAAAACTATAAATTCCGTTTAGAATATGTAATCAAAATGGTCAAAAACTATTGTTATCTAAACAATGGTTTGACGATTATTTTCAATGGAGAAAAATACTATTCAGAAAACGGACTTCGTGATTTATTAGAAGAAACCATCAATGAAGAAGATCTAGAATACCCAATTATTCATTTAAAAGATCACGATATTGAGGTTGCGTTAACACACAGTAAAACGCAATACAGTGAAGAATATCATTCTTTCGTAAACGGTCAGAATACAACACAAGGAGGAACGCACTTAGCGGCTTACCGTGAGGCGGTTGTAAAAACAATTCGTGAATTTTACAATAAGAATTTCGAGGCATCAGATGTTCGAAAATCGATTGTAAGTGCAATTAGTATTAAAGTAATGGAACCGGTTTTTGAGTCTCAGACTAAAACCAAATTAGGTTCTACCGATATGGGTTCAGATGATGGAACTCCGGCAGTTTCTGTTCGTACTTTCGTTAACGATTTCATCAAAACGAAACTGGACAATTATCTGCATAAAAACCCGCCGACAGCCGAAGCTTTATTACGTAAAATTCTTCAGGCAGAACGTGAAAGAAAAGAATTGTCAGGAATTAGAAAACTGGCGACAGATCGTGCTAAAAAGGCCAATCTTCACAATAAAAAATTAAGAGATTGCCGTGCGCATCTTCCAGATACCAAAAACCCAAGAAACTTAGAAAGCACGCTTTTTATTACCGAGGGAGATTCGGCTTCTGGATCGATTACAAAGTCGCGTGACGTAAATACACAAGCGGTTTTCAGTTTACGTGGTAAACCTTTGAATTCATACGGAATGTCTAAAAAAATTGTGTATGAAAACGAAGAATTCAATTTGTTGCAAGCTGCACTTGATATAGAAGATGGATTGGAAAAATTACGCTACAACAACATTGTAATCGCAACCGATGCCGATGTCGACGGAATGCACATTCGTTTGCTTTTAATTACGTTTTTTCTTCAGTTTTTCCCTGAATTAATCAAAGAAGGACATTTGTATATTTTGCAGACACCACTTTTCAGGGTTCGAAACAAAAAAGAAACCATTTATTGTTATTCTGAAGAAGAAAGAAAAGACGCGATCGAGAAATTAAAACCAAAACCAGAAATCACACGATTTAAAGGTTTGGGAGAGATTTCGCCAGATGAGTTCAAAAACTTTATTGGGGACACAATTCGCCTTGATCCTGTTATGATGGATAAACATACTTCGATTGAGCAGTTATTATCTTTCTATATGGGGAAAAATACTCCAGATAGACAAGAGTTTATTATCAAGAATTTGAAAGTTGAGATTGATGAATTGGAGGAGGCTTAATAGATGGAAAAGAAAAAATTGATATACGCAGCAATTGTATTTATTTTAAGTTTTGCTTTAACTTATACTGTAATAAAAATGTATAAAAATAGGCAAAGCAAAGAAACAGTTGAAAATATTAAGGATAAATAAAATAATATCGGAATCAAAATAAATGAAAGACGAAGAAGACGACAACATAATTCCAAACGACGACGAGAATAATCAAGAGGAAAACCTGATGGATGATAATCAGGATGGAAATGACGATGAGATTATTGATGTAGACGCGAAGCATTTTGAAGGAGCGCATTTTTACGAAAATCAGGAAGAAGAAGGAGAAGACGTTATTACCAAAGTAACCGGAATGTACAAAGACTGGTTCTTGGATTATGCTTCGTATGTAATCTTGGAACGTGCAGTTCCTGCTATCGAGGACGGATTTAAACCAGTTCAGCGTCGTATTATGCACTCTTTAAAAGAGTTGGATGATGGTCGTTATAATAAAGTTGCCAATGTTGTTGGTCACACCATGCAGTATCACCCACACGGAGATGCGAGTATTGGTGACGCTATGGTACAAATTGGTCAGAAAGATTTATTGATTGACTGCCAAGGAAACTGGGGAAATATTTTAACAGGAGACGGTGCTGCGGCGCCCCGTTATATTGAGGCACGTTTATCTAAATTTGCTTTGGAGGTTTTATATTCTCCAAAAATTACAGAATGGGGATTATCGTATGATGGTAGAAAAGCTGAACCGATTAATCTTCCAGTAAAATTCCCATTGCTTTTAGCTCAAGGTGCAGAAGGTATTGCAGTTGGTCTTTCGACAAAAGTTCTTCCTCATAACTTCAACGAATTGATTGATGCTTCGATTAAAATCTTAAAAGGAAAGCCATTTACGCTTTATCCTGATTTTATGACGCAAGGTATTGCCGACGTTTCGAATTACAATGACGGAATGCGTGGCGGTCGTGTGCGTGTGCGTGCTAAAATTTCGCAATTAGACAAAAATACATTGGTGATTACACAGATTCCGTTTTCGACCAATACATCGAGTTTAATTGACAGTATTTTGAAAGCCAATGAAAAAGGTAAAATCAAAATCAAGAAAATTGAGGATAACACCGCTGCCGATGTAGAGATTTTAATTCATCTTTTTCCAGGTGTTTCGCCAGACAAAACAATTGATGCCTTGTTTGCTTTTACAGCTTGTGAAACTTCTGTAGCGCCTTTAGGATGTGTGATCGAAGACAATAAACCGTTGTTTATTGGAGTTTCTCAAATGTTGAAAATTTCAACACAGAGAACAGTCGATTTACTTCGTCAGGAATTAGAAATTCAGTTAGAAGAATTAAAAAATAAATGGCATTTTTCTACTTTAGAAAAAATCTTCATTCGTGAAGAAATGTATATCGACTTCAAATTGTATGGAGACAGAGAATCACTTTACAAATATTTATACGATCGTTTTGAGCCTTTCAAAAAATCATTCGTAAGAGAAATCAACGATGATGATTTACAAAGACTGACTCAAATTCCAATGATTCGTATTACACGTTTCGACTCTGATAAAGCAGATGATTTAATCGCGAAGTTAGAAGACGAGATGAAAGAAGTAGAGCATAATCTGGAACATTTAACAGATTTTGCAATTGCTTATTTCACCAAATTAAAAGAGAAATACGGAAAAGGACGTGAACGTCAGACAGAATTACGTGTTTTTGATAACGTTGAAGCTACAAAAGTAGTTTTACGTAACACAAAACTTTATGTAAATCGCGAAGAAGGTTTCGTAGGAACGAGTTTAAAGAAAGACGAATATGTAGGAGATTGTTCTGATATTGATGATGTTATCGTGTTTTTACGTGACGGTACATTGATGATTACTAAAGTCGATGCTAAAACTTTTATCGGAAAAGATATTATACACGCCGCCGTTTTTGATAAAAACGATAAACGTACTATTTATAACATGATGTATCGTGATGGTAAATCAGGTCCGTCTTATATTAAGCGTTTTAATGTTACTGGTGTAACGCGTGATAAAGCTTACGATTTAACAAACGGCACAAACGGTTCTCAGGTAGTTTATTTTTCACATAATCCAAATGGAGAAGCTGAGGTTGTGACTATTTTATTGCGCCAAGTTGGAACGATCAAAAAACTAAAATTCGATATTGATTTTGCTAAGTTAGCAATCAAAGGAAGAGGTTCTAAAGGAAACTTAGTTACTAAATATCCAATCAAGAAAATTGAATTAAAAGAAAAAGGTATTTCGACTTTATTGCCAAGAAAAGTTTGGTTTGATGATACCGTAAAACGCTTGAATGTAGACGCGAGGGGAGAATTATTGGGAGAATTTAAACCTACAGATAAAATCTTAGTAATTAGCCAGTCAGGAAAATTAAAGGTAATTATTCCAGAATTATCGACTCATTTCGATGAAGATATGATAGTCTTGGAAAAATGGAAACCTAAAAAACCAATCTCGGCTATTTATTACGATGGTGAAAAAGAACGTTACTTCTTAAAGCGTTTCTTAGTTGAAAATGAAGGAAAAGAAGAAAGCTTTATTACAGATCATCCAAATTCGCAGTTAGAGATCGTTTCGACGGATTATCGTCCTGTAGCACAATTGGTTTTTGCAAAAGTAAAAGGCGTTCAAAAAGACGATTTGCATATTGATGTAGAGGACTTTATAGCCGTGAAAGGTTTTAAAGCTCTTGGAAACCAATTAACGACTGATAAGTTAAGACAAGTAAACTTGTTAGATCCACTTCCTTACGAAGAACCAGTAGAAGAAGTTCCAGAAAAACCAGAAATATCAGAAGATGATCCGGTTGAGACAGAATTAGATGATGATGGCCAAATAGGTTTGGTTTTAGAATAAAAAGAGAAAAGCGCTAAGATTTATTTCCTAGCGCTTTTTTATTGTTTTTTGAGGTTGCCAATATTTAATTTTCAATAGTTGCAATTTCTTCTTTAATCCATTTTACTTGATTGTTTTCAATAAGAACAAAAACGATATCACCATCTTTTACTTCACCAGATATTATTTTTTTAGCTAAAGGTCTTCTCAAATGGCTTCTGATAATACTTTTAAGAGGTCTAGCTCCGTATTTGGCATTAAAACCATTTTCTGCCAGATAAAGTTTAGTTTCAATTGGGATATTGACCGTAATATTAATGTTTTTCAATAAATCCATGAATTCTTTTTTGAGATGTACTTCAAAGATCTTTAATGCATTATCTTTACTAATAGGCGCAAAAGGGACAATTTCAGTTAGACGGCCTAAAAATTCTGGTCTAAAATAATTTGCCATGATTTCTGTTAAAGAATTTGAAGTAGGGATTTCATTATTATTGAATGAGTTCACAATATGATCAGCACCAATATTTGATGTAAAAAGAATAATGGCATTCGAGAAATCACCTTCTTTTCCTAAACGATCGTGAAGTTTACCCTCGTCCATAATCTGAAGGAAAATATCAAAAACAGAAGGATGCGCTTTTTCGATTTCATCAAATAAAACAATAGAGTAGGGTTTTTCCCGAATCTTGTTTATTAGCAAGCCTCCAGCGTCATACCCTACGTATCCTGGCGGGGAGCCATGAAATGGAAACTTCATTTGATCCTGTAGTGGCGATGATGCTGAATGCATTATCATATGAATTGGAAAAAGTAGCTCACGAACTCGAAGATTCTAAAACCCGTGTTGTCGAAAGGGTTTTAGAAATTATGTTTCCAGAAGTGACATCTGGAGCGAAACCCGCCAGGGCTATTGTGCAAGCATTGCCAATAGAGAATAATATTAAAGTTTCTCTGCAAAATCAAATGACAGCAAACAGAAGGATTCATAATATTTATAATCCGTTGGCGCCAATTGCAAAAGATATTGTGCTTGCGCCGACTTTGGAAGTAAAGTTGTCTGCCTGCGAAATAAAATATATTGCCTACGAAAGAAATCTGCATAAGATATCCAATCTTTTTTATAAAGATATTGTTAGGAATTATAATCATACTCTGCCAGCAGGAGAGATTGTTCTGGGAATCGAATTAAGCAGCGAAAGGGTATCAGAGTTAGATGATTTAATGTTATATATCGATATTAAAAACACTCATCAGAAAGAGATGTTTCATTATTATTTAAAACAAATGAAATGCTTTCATGATGATAAAGAGATAGAAGTAAAAGAAGGCTATAATGTACCTTTAAATAACCTCGATATTAACGGAATTATTAATAATAACTATTCAAACTTAACTGAAATTCTACAGGAGGTGAACGAGTTTTACTTTGATAATTTTTATACTTTAAAAGGGAATTTGAAATATAAAAGTATAAATGAATATGGCTCAGAATATAAAGCTTTTGCAGAAATAGCAGATAAAAATGAAAAGCCAGTTATTTGGTTAAAGATGATATTTCCGGAATCATTAGTTCCTCAAATTATCGATAATGTTTCTTTTACAGCAAACTGTATTCCTGTAATTAATAAGAAGAAACATTCCTTAACTAAGACATTGAATACTTTTCTGTCTTATATAGCTTTAGACACAAAGAATGATATTTTTCTAGATATAGACACTGTTGTAGATGGGTTAAACAGGCGTTACGAAATAAAAGAATTTAAGGAAGGTATTTTAGAAGAAGGAAATGCAGTATTAAGAGCAGGAGGAGTTTCCAGATTTGATTCTAGAACGGCTTCTGAATTATTGCAAAATGTGTTAGATTTATTAAAAGACGAAAGTTCTTCTTTTGCAGGTTTGGGAAAAGACTTTATGAACAGCTCTTTAGTTGAGATTAATCAGTTATTAGCTTCGGTAGAACAACAGGCAAAAGAAAGCAATTTTTCCAAAAATAATGATCCTTA
Organism: Flavobacterium notoginsengisoli; assembly: GCF_014207905.1. Lineage (GTDB taxonomy): Bacteria > Bacteroidota > Bacteroidia > Flavobacteriales > Flavobacteriaceae > Flavobacterium > Flavobacterium notoginsengisoli_A. The sequence continues at coordinate 262,742 of NZ_JACHLB010000005.1, forward strand.
TTTGATGATTAAGCCCAAAGCAGACGAGTCAATAGGAAAATCATTTAAGATTAGCTATTGGTCAACATGTGCAGATGAAGGAAACGATATTAAAGCAGGAACCATTCTGGAATGTAAGGATGATTTGTTTTTTGTAAGTAATAGCACTACGCTAATGACCAACACTACGGGAGGTTTAAATAAACAAAGCAATAAAGACAGAATCTTAGCTTATAGAAATGCTTTATTGACACGTGGAAGAATTGTTACTTTTGCAGATATAAAAGCTTTTGGTTTTAGTCATTTTAAGAGTACAATAGAAGATATTAAAATTGAAAAAGGAACGCGAAAGGAAATCTCTGTAAAAGCAGGATTTAGCAGAACGGTCGATATTTATATTAAAACAAATCCTGAAGAGAAACAGCATTTGTCCAATTCGGAGTGGGAGTATTTGTGTGATAGTTTCATGAAGAATCTTAAAAATAAGTCATCAAATGTATATCCTTATCGCATGTTTGTTGATTAAGAAAAGTAAAAAACGCCGAAAAATATACTTTTCGGCGTTTTTGTTGAATTGAGGTTTTATTTTGGTTTTACTGGTATTTTTTATCCGTAAGTGTCTTCATAAAAGCAACAAGCGCTTTTTCTTCTTTGATAGTTAAATTCAGTTTATCGAAAGGAAGTGTTTGATTTTCTACTTCGTAACCCAAACCAATTCCACCTCCTTTGTTGTAGAAAGAAACTACCTCTTCCAGCGTTTTAAAAACTCCGTTATGCATGTACGGAGCTGTAACAGCCGAATTTCTAACCGTTGGTGTTTTGAAAGCACCAACTAATTGTGGCATTTGATTGTATATATAGCGACCTTTATCGGGACTTAATTTCTTTCCAGAAGCTTCACTAGGAGTTCCAATAACTTCGTGTTCTGTTTTGGAATAACTTGGCGGAACTGTTCCGTTAAATAGAGGCGTAAAATGACAGGTCGCACATTTGGCTTTTCCCATAAAAAGATTCATTCCCTCAATTTCTTCGTTGTTTAACGCATTTTTGTTTCCACGCATATATTCATCAAATCTGGAATCAAAAGCATTTAAAGAACGTACATAGCCTGCTATGGCATTTTGAATCTGCCAAGCTTCAGGTTTTGTGTTTTTTGGATAGGCTTTTTTGAAGAGAGCAACATATTCTTTGTCTTGCTGAATTTTAGCATGAATGTTTTCCATTGAACCATGCATTTCATCTTTATTCTGAATCACATCGACGCTTTGTTTTTCTAAATCCAATTGGCGCATATCCCAAAATTGAGCATTCTGTAGAGAAGCATAGGTTAGAGTGGGAGTGTTTCTAGGTAAACTCATTCCAGTCAATGAAACGTTTGTTTTTAAGCCGTCTGTAAAAGCCTTTTCAGGATTATGGCAGGTTGCACAGCTTCGGTCATTGTTTTTGGAAAGACCTTTATCATAAAATAATTTTTCTCCCAAAACTGCTTTTTCTTTGGTATAATTATATTCTTCAGAAAGTACAAAAGCGTTTACATCAAAAGCATCTTTATCAAATAAAGTTTCAATAGTTGGTTTTAATGGGCTACTTTTCTTTACATTTTTTATTTTTTCTTCTTTCTGAAAAGCTTTTAAATTTTTAGAAATCGGATTTAGGTATTCACTAATAAAAGCAGCGCGGTTAAAAGCATTAAAATTATTATTGTCAGTGCAATATTTTTGAGCTTTTTTAGTGATTTCTTTTAAAGCAGACAATGATTTATTACCTGCATTAATTTTTTCAAGAGTTTCGGGAATTGAGATTAAACTTTCTCCAGCTTCCGGAATTGAAGATTGCAAAATCGGACTATCAAAACCGGTAATTCCCAAAGCAATAACTCTGAAAACATTCTGCTGAATGGCATCCAAAACATAATCATCACTTATCGTAATGACTTCAAAAGTACTTTTAAGCTGTTTAATATTCGATTGAAAAATATTTAATTCTCGTATTAAGTCTTCTTTGCTTTTGCTGTCATATTCTGGATAAATCATTTCTTCCATAACTTGAAAGCCATGAGGTTCAAAAGATCTGTTTTCTTCCAATTCCATTTCGTCCAGAGCTGGTCCGTTCATAAAACGTGCAGTTTCGGGAATAAAGTATTCAATTGCCCATTCTGTTTTTTTATAAGCCAAACGGGATTTTTTAAATTGGGCTACAATTTCTTTTGGAGAAGCATTTGTAGTTACTAATTTTTGAAATTGTACAATCTCATTGTTTAGTTTACCTAAATCAATAAGCAAATCTTGTTTGATAGTCGGTTTTGAAGCCTCATTTTCTTTACATGAAAAGAAAAAAGAAAGCAGTATAAATAAAAAAGTAAAGTGCTTTAATTTCATAATAGTATTGTAAATAGAAACAACCCCTATTGAAAAATAAGGGCTGTTTTTATGATTTTAAACGAAATTATTATCGCTGTACGTTTCTAATAATTACAGTTTGTCCGCCTTCTTTGTTGGTTTGAGTTCCAGAACCGTCAGCATTTTTAAATGCATCGCTCTGCCAAGTGTGAGGGTGAATGTTTACTGTGAAAGTATTTGGAACACCAATGATCTCTGAAATATCTTCCATGGCACCGTATTCCCAGCTTCCAAATCTCATTTCGCCAGATTGGTTGTAAAGTGTATTCCAAGCCACATCTGTTCTCTTGTGGTTCATGTTTAGCCAAGCTTTGTTTTGTTTAGAAGCAATGTTGTATTGCCAAATGTATGAATCGTGTTGAGCAGCTGCATAATAACTGTCGCCATCTTCCTGAATGTAAACGTAATTTTCAGTAACACATAAGTTATCCGGATTGATGATTCCTGTCCCTGGAGTACTGTCACCTTCAACAGCCAATTCTAAAGTTCCTTTTAATGGGTTTGTAGCGTCTAATTTCAGTTTATAAACTCTTCCCCACATTGTATATCCGTCAACAGGAGCATTATTTGTTGCTTGTCCAGTTGCAGTAAAGTAGATTTCTCTATTGTTACTTGCGCTTCCTTTTCTGTAATCTACGTCTTCAACTCTTGAAAAACGAATTGCTTTCAAATCGTTTACAGTTGTATTAATCACAGCTCCAGTTAAGTTTTTAGCATTTGGAATTTCAACAAATTCAACTGGATAAGAATTGTTTAATGTGATAGTTGTTTCAACCTGATTTCCGTCAGTTCTTTTTAGAGCATAAAGTTTTCCGTTTGATAAATCACCAACAGTACTTACATACATAATCAGCTGACCAGCACTTACGTGAGATGTTGCATAAGATTGATCTTCTCCAATTAAAATAACAGTTTTTCCAGGGTAAGCCTCTTTTGGAAGCGGAACAGCGTTTTCCATACTTGCTTTTCCTAAAGCTGGTAAAACTCTGTCGGTTCTTGCTTTGTCTGTAGATAATCCAAGCGGGTTAATTCCGTGAACCATACTTTCTTGACCGCTTTCTCCAGCAGTTAAAAACATTGGGCCAAATCCGTGAATTTCTGGAGTTGCTAAAGTTGCGGAGCATAAACGAGTTAAACCTCCAACACCATCAACAATGTAATCACCTTTTACAGGCTTGAAAGTTTTATCTAAATATACTCTTGATACAGATTGAATAATTTCGTGGTTTGTAATCAAGATGTATCCATCACCATTTGGATCTTTCATCAATCCAGCTCCATCTGGCTGTGCTCCATAAACAAAAGAAGGTGAATTAGGAAGAACATCGGCACTTGTAATTAAAGTACTGATTTTTAGATTTTCAAATCCTGTCATCGGATAAACAAATGCAGGGATTTTTGATTGTGAGGTAAAATCGATGCTAGCATTTACATCGTTTTTCGAATCTTTGTCATCATTTTGACAGCTTACTAAGGAAAGAGACGCTATTCCAAATAAAGCAATAGATTTAAGAAGGTTAGTTTTCATAATTGTTTTTGTGTTTTTTTTTGATAGAACAAAGCTATCTTTCCAAAACAAAATACAGGTTATGTTAATTTTTTCTTAATGCTAATAATTGTAAGTCTTGTATTATCAAATAGTAAATAATAGGTTTCGAATGTAAAGTTAAGACTCATAAAAAAATCTTAAAGAGGCTTAAAAAGCTGATTTAAGTTAGTTGCTTTTTTCTCTTTCAGTTTTTTTACAATTTTAAGAAACGCGATGGCAGTAATGTAGGCATCCCCTAAAGCGGTGTGTCTGTCCTTTTTTGAAATGTCAAATTTATCAGCCAAATCGTCTAAAGTGTAATGATCTTTTCGTTCAAACAAATGAGATTGAATTAAAGTCTTTTTATACAAATAAGCCGTATCTAAAGTTTTGTTTGTTAACGAAGGAAGACCATTTCTTTCTAAAGCTTTATTAATCATTGTAACATCAAAAATGGTATGATGCGCAATGATTATTGAATCGCCTAGAAAATCTAAAAATTGTTGTAATGCTTCCAGTTCGCTCGGACGTTTAATAAGCAAGTCTTTTAATATTCCATGAATCTGAGCTGTAGATTTATCGTAATGATCTTGTTCAAGATAAATTTCAAAGCTGTTTTGAACATTGATAATTCCGTTTTGAAGCACAAGCGCGCCAATGCATAACATTCGGTCATTATCGTAATCAAAACCTGTAGTTTCAGTGTCTAAAACCACAAAACGAGTTTCTTCGATGGTGATGCTTTCATCAAAGAAATTATGTTCTTCTTTTTTCCAAAAATTGAATAAACTCATTATTATACCAGATTTGAGATATTAAAACGTACCGAAATTAATTCCTGAAGCTCTTTAATAGTTTTAAAAGTACGTTTCAGTTTAATTTTTTCCATTTTCGTTAAAGATTCCAATTCGATAAACTGACCAGAATCATGATGCAATAATCCTTGTTTGGTTCTGAATTTTAATAAGGCTTTAAACGAATACGAACACGATAAATACAATTCTCTGTTGTTAGGTTCTAACTCTGCCAATTTTTCAAAACGTTCGGCTGTATTGCTTATTCCTTTTATAGAATGTGATAAAATTAAGACACGCGCAGCATCAGTTAAAGGCATTAAAGCTCTTCGTTTAATGTCGAAGTTGTCTTTATTGGCTCCGTCCTGTTCTACTAAAAATTGTCTAAAGAAACCTGTAGGAGATGGACTTTGCAAAGCACCGCTCACCAAATGCATATAAAAAATTGGATTCGCTTTTATAGTTTCAAAAATATAATCTGAAAGCTGACTTACTATTTCGGTATCACCATAAGTAGAGCTGTAATCAAAGAAAATAAAAGATAATAAAACCTCATTTTTTCCAGGATTGGTAATCCAATGATGTACTTGAGCTTTCCAATCGTCAAGACTCATACACCATTTTGGGCTAGATGCCATCATGTCGGCAGGACAGTAATCATATCCAATTTCAAAAAGACCTTTATTGACTAGTCCTGCAAATTTTTGGAAATAAATTCTGGTTTCATCCCTAAAAACTTCGTTTACATTTTCATATACAATAGCATTATCTTGGTCGGTATGTAGCATTTGTTCGCCTCTTCCTTGACTTCCCATTGCTAGCCATGCAAATTTTACAGGAGGCGGACTGCTCATTTTGTCAATACAGATTTCAATTACACGAGTAGTGCAAGCTTCATTCAGTTCTGTAATAATTTTGGTAATTAAAGTCATAGGAATATTTTGATCTAAATATCCCTGTAGCAATTGCATAATCTGGTTTCGAATAGGCTTTATTTCCTTAATTTTTTTGGTACGTTTTAAAGCTTTTATCAAAACTGCAGGATTGTTTCCAAGTGCAACCATTACGTCATGTTTCGATAAAATACCAACTGCTTTAGTATTTATTGTTCCATCTTTTGTTAAGCATAAATGGCTAATATTGCTTTTCATCATTGCCATTTGTGCTTCTGTAACAGTCATTTTTTTTGGATACGTAATAACTGGTTTTGTCATTATCGTTTCTGCTGTTGTTGTAATAGGAAAATCACCAGTTACAATTTTATTGCGCAGATCTTTATCGGTCAAAATACCTATGGGAAGCATTTCATCTACAATCAAAATCGCTCCAACTTTCTTTTTATTCATAATTATGGCGATATCTTTTACAGTTGTAGAAGGACTGCAAGTCACAATTTTTTTTGAATATTTAATGGGAGCTAAATCAAAAGAATGATTGTTAGATTGAAGATTGTCATCTAATATTTCATCACCGTATAATTTATCTTTATGGATATCAGAATAAGGATTTCTAGTATTTGAAGCATAACTTTCTATCAAGAAATTACCGATATTTCTATTTTCTAAAGCATAAGGCTTAAAAACAGCAATCGGAATAGCATATAAAATACTTTCCTCATGCGCTACCGCTTCCATAATATAATTTTCTTGTGCTAAAAGCGGGCGAAGTCCAAAAATATCACCTTCGTCACACATGTCTAAAACTGTATTTTTGGTGCTTTTTTTCAAAGCGACAGCACCTTTATGTACTACATAAAAAGAATCGTGAGTTTTGTCGTTTTCAGCAAATATTACAGCATCTTTTTCTTTATAAATAATAGAAATCTGTTCAGATAGTTTTTCTAAATCTTTCGGATGCAAAAAATTAAATGGCGGATATCCTTTTAAAAAGTCGGCAACTCTCTGCGAAATGGTATTTTTCATGTGGCTAGATTAAAGTTCTAAAGTACTATTTAAAATAGAAATGTAAAAGAAACACGTTATAATAATTTGCCACAAAGGCACAAAGTCTCAAAGAAATAAATCCTTCGCGTCTTTGTGCCTTTGTGGCAGAAGAAAGCTTAATTATTTAATCAACTCTATGAACAGTACCACGCTGTTTCTCTTCAGAACCAACCAGACCAAATTCAAAAGTGTAAGAATCTTTAGAAGTCGTTAAAATTTTCATGCTGATGGCTTTTTCTTCAGCCATGTTTTTTGGATGTTTTTTCTGCAGAATATATTCACAGTCGCTTACCCAACGAATGGTTGCTGTATCTGTCTTTCCTTCAAAGGTTTCGATTTCAATATATTCTTTGCGTTCAAATAAAGTAGTTTTTTTAACGCCGTTTACTTCAGTTTCAAATTTGAATTTACCGGTTTTAAAATCTTTGCAATTGTGTTCTGCATTGTAGCAAGATACTAAAGCTAGAATAGGGAATAAGAATAGTATTTTTTTCATTTTTTTTTATGCTTAAAGCTTATAGCTTTTTTATCATTTCAATCTTTTCAGTTCATCATCGGTAAAGTTCTTAATTTCTTTTTCTTTGGCAAACTTTTCGGCATTGTAATTTCCCGATTTATTCTTCGGAATCGATAAACTATTCCACTCGCTGTTTTTCAATTGTTTGGCATAAAAAACAATCTGTCCAACATGATAAGGATAATGCGCTAATTGACGATTGATTGCTTCAATAACCGTATGGCCTTCATTTCGGATGTAAATAATGTCTGAAAGCTGTTCGGGTTTTAAACTTTCTAAAGCATTTTCAAGACAATTCCAGCCTTTGTTCCAAACTTCGAGAACTTCTTCTTTAGATTGTAAATCATTTTCAAATTCGGCATCACGATTTCGCCATTCTTTTTCGCCATCAGAAGTTAAAAAGTCAGTCCAGCGTGAAAGCATATTTCCTGAAATATGTTTAACAATGGTTGCAATACAGTTGGTATCATCATTAAAAGAAACAAAAAGCTGTTGAGGTTCGAGTTGATCGATAGCTTTTTCGCCAAGCATTTTATAATACAAAAACTGTTTTTTGACACTTTCCAAGTAAGATTGATCGGCGCTCATGATTATACTATTTTAATATCATATTTATCTAATAATCCGACAATGCCCTCTGTAGAAAACTGAGCCTTTTTCATCGGATTGAATTCGGGATCAATTTTGTAATTGTAAGCTGTTTTAAAATTGACTCCAGCCAATTGTGTTTCGTTAAAGATCGCCCCATCGAGATTACAATTATCAAAAACAGAACTCGTTAAATTAGTTCCGATAAAAGTTACCTCGCGAATCGAAGAATTGATAAATTTGGTTTTAGGCATTTTTTTGTTTGTAAACAAAGCATAATCTAGTGTGCAATCTTCGAAGTAAACCTGAAATAAGAAATCGTCACATTCGTTAAAAGCAATGCCGAGAAGTTTACAATTTTTAAAAGTGACATTCTTTAAACTTGTTCCTGTTAAACTGGTCATAGACAAATTACAGTCAATGAATTCGCAGTCTAAAAAAGTATTGGAACCAAAATTACTGCTAGAAAAATCACAGTTTTTAAAAACGCAGTCTTCAAATTCACGATTGTTGATTCGTTTATCAATGTAAACGACTTTCTCAAATGTTTTCTGAATGTGAATTAGACTTTCCATTTTATATAAAGTATTAAACCTAACAGGTTTTTAAAGCCTGTTAGGTTTGTATTGTGATTATTTAGTCATTAAATATACCCTTCATAATAATTTTCAATCCTAAAAAGATCAAAAACATAGAAGATAAACAAGCAATAATTCCAATTCCTAAAACAAGATAATGCCAGTTGGTATGCTGATTTTGAAAAGCATTATAAATCATCGATGGTCCAAGAAACATCAAAGGCAGAGCGCCTGATAAATATTTCACTCCTTTTATAAGTAATTCTTTATTTGTTGCCATGTTTTTAGTTTCAAGTTTAAGGTTTCAAGTTGTTTGACTTGTATTTAAACGCAAAGGTCGCAAAGTTTTTTTACATTAGAAACTTTAAATAAAACGCAAAGTTCGCAAAGCTTTAGAAAACCTTGCGAACCTTGCGTATACCTTAGTGTGCTTTGCGGTTAAATCATCAAGCAGAAAACACTTTTATTTCTTATAATTATCAACAGCATTTCTCACGCTGCCGTATTTTTTTAATAATTCGGAGGCTTCTTCATAAGAAACAGAAATTTCATCCATAATCATTTTAACGCCTCGATCAACTAGCTTAATGTTGCTTAATTGCATGTCAACCATTTTATTTCCTCTCACTTTTCCAAGCTGAATCATTGACGCAGTAGAAATCATATTCAAAACTAGTTTTTGAGCTGTTCCCGCTTTCATACGTGAACTTCCTGTAACGAATTCCGGACCAACCACAACTTCAATAGGAAATTGAGCAGTTAAAGCTAACGGACTTCCTGCATTACAAGTAATACAGCCCGTAATAATATTATTTTGATTACAAGCTTCTAAACCGCTGATAACATAAGGAGTTGTTCCAGACGCAGCGATTCCGATTACGACATCATTAGAATCAATATTATGACTTTGAAGATCAATCCAGGCATTTGTTGTACTGTCTTCGGCATTTTCTACAGCACGTCTTATAGCTGTATCACCACCAGCGATTATTCCATTTACCAAATCAAAAGGAACGCCAAATGTAGGCGGACATTCTGATGCATCAACAACACCAAGACGACCAGAAGTTCCTGCTCCGATATAGAATAATCTGCCTCCTAATTTTAATTTAGAGACGATTTGTGGAATCAAAGCTTCGATTTGCGGTAAAGCCTTCTCTACAGCATAAGGAACCGTTTTGTCTTCTTGATTAATGTTTGACAACAATTCATGAACAGACATTTTTTCTAAATGTTCATATTTTGAAGATTGTTCCGTGGTTTTTGTAAATGTCATTTTATCGTTATTTAGACTCGCCAAAATTAATATATTTTATCTCAATCTCGCAAAGTTCAAAGATTTATAATCTTCATTTTATTTCTTTTTTGTTATTAAAGACGATTTTGAAAGATCATTGTTGCACCAACGAAAATATTATATTTGTTTATTATTTTAACTAAATAAATGGACAAATTAGATTTATTACAGGGAATAGCTCGAATTTCAGTTTTTGTTTCCTTATTGCTTGCCTTTTTTTTATTGACAGTAAAAACTCAAAATAAACTGGCAAATCGCTTATTTGCATGGTTTTTTATTTTTTCGGCAATTGATCTTAGCGGATTTTTTATCGAAACGACCAATAGAGTTGAACTTAATTTGGAAATTTTTAGGGCTACATCCTGTTTATTAGGAATGCCATTATTCTATCTTTTTGTTCTGGCAGTCTGTTATTCAGATTTTAAACTAAAAAAGAAGCATCTTGTCCATTTGATTCCTTTTGTAGTGGTCAATTTGGTTTTTATCCCTAGAATTTATTTGAATTTTGATCTGAGTTTTGAAAATTTTTTAAAGACTTTGAACCTGAAACCTGAAATTTATTTTATTCAAATTGTAGTTGAATTTCAATATGCGTTCTACATTATCAGTGTATTTTTAATTTTAAGAAAGTACAGAGAAATCTATTTGGAAAATTATGCTAACCCAAGCACGGCAACTTATAAATGGCTTTTTCAAATAACTTGTGTTTTTCTTACTGCACATTCTGTAGTTGTTTTAAAAAATTTATTGCGTTATAGCGGTTTTAGAGAAATATTTCTTTGGGCAAATGTTCTTGTCGGAAGTATTGCTCTATTTATAACGTGCTGGTTTATAATGAAAGCACTAAATCATCCCGAACTTTTTAGGGGAGTTAATTCTAAATTGAAATTAACAAAAGAGATTCTGCCGAAAGTTGAAGAAAAACAGGAATCTTTAAACGAACAAAATGATTTAATCAAAATTCAGATTTTAAATCTAAAACAATATATGACCGAAAAAGAGCCTTTTCTGGATCCGTCATTAACAATTCAAGAATTGAGTAATCAGATTAATATTCCAGTACGAGATTTGTCTGTTTTAATTAATCATCAAATGAATCAACATTTTTTTGATTTTGTGAATGAATATCGAATTCAAAAAGCCATGAAAATCTTAAAAGATCCTTCTAAAAATGAGTTTACGGTTTTAGAAATCTTATACGAAGTTGGTTTTAACTCTAAATCTTCTTTCAATACCTCTTTTAAAAAATATACCAATTTAACTCCGACTGCTTATCGAAACGCTTAATAATTAAGGGTTTGTAAAAAGTCGTACGTCGCACGGAATAAAGTCGAACTAATTTTCTAAACAGAAAATGGTTCGACTTTTTTTTGTCGGTCGCGTAGGGAGAATTTCTAAGGCAACTTTGCTTCAAATTAATCAAACAAGCAAAAAATAGAAATCATGAAAAAAGCAAACCTTCTTATTTTTTTACTATTACCACTATTTTGTTTAGCACAAACGACTTTAAAATTAAAAGGAAAAATAACGAGTGAAAATGCTCCTTTAGAATGGGCAAATGTTTCCATTTTAAATTTGGAAGGAAAAATTATTAACGGAACTACCAGTTTGCAAGACGGATCTTTTGAGATTAATCTTAAAAAGGATTCGTATAAAATGATCATAAATCTCTTGGGGTTTACAGATTTTGAAAAAGAGATTGCAATTTCAAAAGATACTGATTTGGGACTTATTGTTTTAAACAAAAATGTTACCGATTTGGTCGAAGTCGTAATTCAAACTAAAAAGAAAACAATTGAGCAAAAAACGGATCGACTAATTTATAATCTCGAAAATAATGTTTCAACAACAGGAAGCGATGCCTTAAGCGCTATAAATACAGCTCCAGGAGTTGTTGTAAAAAATGATGCAATAACAATTTTGGGCAAAGGAACTTCTCGTGTAATGATTGATGGTCGTTTGATTGAACTTACAGGAGAGGAATTAAACAGTTTTTTAAAATCAATTTCAGCGAGCGATATTAAGAATATTGAAATTATTAGCAATCCGCCAGCAAAATACGAGGCAGATGGTTTTGGCGGATTAATTAATATTATTATGAAAAAAGGTGTTAGAGATTCTTGGAAAAATACAGTCACAGCTTCTTATGATCAGAATAGATATGGAATTTATACGCTTAGGGATAACTTTTTTTACAACAAAAATAAGTTTAGATTTTCGGCAAGCGTTAATGGAAAAACAGGGTATAAAAATGCTGATGAAGTTTTGGAAATGTATTTTCCTGATGGACTTTCTAAAATGAGCAGTACAACAAAAGTAAAAAATGAAAATTTTTCTGGAAAAATTGCTTTAGATTACGATTTATCTGAGCGTACTACAATTGGTTTTCAGTTTTTGAATGACAGAAATAATCCTGATTTTAATTCGGATATCAGAATTGATAATTATAATACTCAAAATGAATTGGATAACGTTACACTTAATAAAAGTTTTACCGATAAAGGTTCAAAAAATCAGACTTATAACGGGCATTTGATAACCAAATTAGATTCTCTAAACCGAAAATTATCTTTTGACGTGGATTATTTTAATTACAGTTCAAAATTCAACCGAGATTTTACTGCAAATGATTATTCATCTGAAATGCAATTTATTGGAATAAATCAGGCAGGAAGAAATATTTCGAATCAAGATATTGATAATTGGAGTTTTAAGGCAGATATGGAGCATCCGTTTACAGCATTTAATTTGTCTTATGGGGCAAAAATGAGTTTTACAAATAGTGTAAGCGATGTAGCTTTTTACAATACAATTTCTGGAACTCCAGAATTAGATCCAAATCAATCAAATCGATTTAAATACACTGAAAATAATCAGGCTATTTATATTAACGGAGATAAAAAAATAAATGAAAAATGGAACATTCAATTGGGATTAAGGCTTGAAAACACCGAAACTAATGGGTTTTCGGAAACATTGAATCAGGAAAATGTAAATAATTATTTAAAGCTGTTTCCCACTTTTTTTACTTCTTACAAGAAAAATGATAACAATACTTTTAGCTTGAATTATGGAAAAAGAATTAACAGACCTCGTTTTGATTTATTGAATCCATTTAGAATTTATATCAATAGCAATAGTTATTCTGAAGGGAATCCGTTTTTGAGACCTTCTTTTAGTGATAATTTTGAATTAGCACATTCGTATAAAGATATTTTGAGAACGAGCATTTTTGTCAATGTAATTACAAACGGTTATGGCGTGATTTTCACATCAAATCCAGATACAAATACGCAGATTGTAACACGCGAAAATTATTTTAAAGGATTAAACTATGGTCTGGGAGAAAGTTATTCTGCTAGTTTTGTAGATTGGTGGCAAAGTGAAAATTCGGTATATTTTTTAGGTTCACAAACCACATTTACAAAGGATTTTGATGCAACACCTTCGAATAGTTTACAGATTGATTTTACGACAAATAATACTTTTATTTTAGGAAAAACTACTAAACTTCAGATTGATTTTAATTATAGTACTCCGTTCAAAAATGGTTTGTATAATATTGGTTATGTTTCGAGTTTTGATATCGGTTTTAAACAAGATTTATTGAATAAAACTTTGCAGATTGCATTTTTAGCAAATGATATTTTTAATACTTCATATTTAAAAGATTTTACTTCGGTCGTAAATGGTGTAAAACAAGTTTACAGTCAAAACGAAAGTAATCGATTTGTACGATTGTCGGTAATTTACAATTTTGGAAATAATAAAATCAACATTAAAGAACGAGCTTTTGGAAATCAGGATGAGAAGAAAAGAACAGGGAATTAGATAGTTATTAATTTTTATCAGAAATTTTAAACCTAAAAAACTATAACAGCAGTGATGTCACTCTGAGCGAAGTCGAAGAGTATAACGTAAAGGGCTTCGACTTCGCTCAGTCTGACATTGTGAACAGAACTTGAAACCTGAAACCTGAAACTTGAAACTTTTTTGCGTGAGGGATAGGAGGAAGCTACCGAAGTAGCCCGGATAGCCCGACAGCTTTTAAGTAAATGCCCAATGAACGCAAAGTTTGTTGGGCATTTACTTAAAAGGTGGCACGCCCCGATTATAAAAAGAATGCCAGTAGAATTCCGAGAACGATCATAGAAACTTTAGCAATATTGAATTTATGTCCTTCGCTGCTTTCAAAAATGATAGTCGATGAAATATGGAACAGAATACCAATTACAATGGCTGTTATTTCGGTATAATAATCGTTTAATATAGGTAGAAATTCAGAGGCTACAGTTCCTAGCGGTGTCATGATGGCAAAGGTCAGCATGAAAGCAAAGATGGCTTTTTTATTTAAATCGGCATTGATGAAAAATGTCGTTAAAATTACAGCAATTGGCAGATGATGAATGGCAATTCCGATGGCAAGACCTTGATGATGACTTACCGGAAAACCTTCTAAAAACGCATGAATGCATAAACTGATAAATAAAAGCCACGGAATTTGAGACATTTTTGCATGGCCGTGAACGTGTCCGTGTTCTGCTCCTTTTGAGAAAAACTCCAGTACGATCTGGAATAAAATTCCGATCATTATAAATATTCCAATGTTATGATTATGAGATTCGTAAACTTCTGGAAGAAGGTGCATCACAGTCAAAGACAATAGAAAAGAACCGCTAAATGCAAGCAGTAATTTTAAATTGGTTTTGTTTTTTGGTTTAATAAACAAAGCCACGCCATATCCTAGAAGTACAGAAAATAAGGGTAGTAGATAATTCATCTTTTTGTTTAATCGTTTTTTGTTTAATTGTTTAATCGGGTTTTTTGTCAATTTGCTCTAACGATTAAACAAATCAACGGTTAAACGATTAAACTTACTTAAAAATCATGATTAATCTTTCGCTTTCGGTTTTGTGGAATTTTTTAAGCTTGTAATCTCCAAAAATATCTAATAGAAAAATCCCAGCTTCGTCCATCATATCCTGAAAGTCTTTCAAAGTTAATGCTTTTACTTTTTCTGTAAAATGATATTTTCTTCCTTTATCTTCAAAATCAATTTCTTTAAAAATATGCCCGTCTTCAACGTATCTTTTAATATGAAAATCAATATCTTCTACAGTTTTTACTTCTTCTGGAACAAGATTTTCAATAACGTTTGTTACGTTCATGAAATCAATTACGGCGAATCCGTATTCTGATAAACTTTCTTTGATTGCTTTTAAAGTAGTGAGATTATCGTCATCATTTTCGAAATAGCCAAAACTGGTAAAAAGATTGAAAATAGCATCAAATTTTTCTTCAAAAGGTTCGCGCATATCGTGCACTTTAAAATGAAGTGTTTCGTTACTGTTTTTGCTGGCTTCTAAAATACTGTTTTCAGACAAATCGGCGCCTAGAACATCAAAACCTAACTGATTTAAATAGATAGAATGACGACCTTTTCCGCAAGCCAAATCCAATACCTTGGCTTTTTCGGGCAAGTTTAGATAGTGCGTTAAATTGTCCATGAAAATCTGAGCTTCACGATAATTACGATCCTTGTAAAGAATATGATAATACGGTGTATCAAACCATGAAGAATACCAGTTTTGATTATCACCATCCTGATTCGGAATTGATTCGTTATGCGTTACAGACATTTATTCTATTTCAATTAATTTAAAGTCCGGCAAATTTAGTGTATTTTTGCCGAAAAATAACTATTTAACAACGATACATTGTTGCATTATGTGAAGATGCAAGATTGGCATCTTTTAATTTTTAGTTTTTTTTAATTTAAAAGAAAAAATGGAAGAAAATTTTAAAATGATTGCCAAATGTTTTTTTGGCTTTGAAGAAATATTAGAAAAAGAATTACGCACACTTGGAGCTCAAGATGTTGAAAGAGGTGTAAGAATGGTAAGCTTTAAAGGCGATAAAGGTTTTATGTATAAAGCCAATCTATCTTTACGAACTGCACTTAAAATATTAAAACCGATTTACTCTTTTAGAGCAAATAACGAGCAAGCGCTATATAAAGGAATTTCAGGTGTGAACTGGTCTAAATTCCTAAATGCAAATCAAACTTTTGTGATTGATTCGACTGTGCATTCTACTTATTTCAATCATTCTGAATTTGTTTCTCAAAAATGTAAAGATGCGATTGTAGATCAATTTAGAGAGAGAACGGGTCAGCGCCCTAGTATTGATAAGCAATATCCAGATTTACGAATTAATATTCATATTGATAAAGACCAAGTTTCTGTAGCTTTGGATACTTCTGGAAATTCATTGCACCAGCGTGGCTACAGAACAGCAACGAATATTGCACCTATCAATGAGGTTTTGGCAGCGGGAATTCTTTTGCTTTCAGGTTGGGACGGACAAAGCCACTTTTTAGATCCAATGTGTGGTTCTGGAACTTTCTTGGCAGAAGCGGCAATGATTGCTTGTAATATTCCAGCGAATATCAATAGAAAAGAATTTGCTTTTGAAAAATGGAAAGATTGGGATAACGATTTATTTGATACCATTATTGAAAGTTTAATGAAAAAAACTAGAGAGTTTCATTATACAATTAAAGGTTTTGATAAAGCGCCAAGTGCCGTTAGTAAGGCAAAAGACAATATCAGAAATGCCAATTTAGAAGATTATATTAAAGTTTACGAAGATAATTTCTTTGATACTGAAAAAGAAACAGAAGGAAAGCTTCATATCGTTTTCAATCCGCCTTATGATGAGCGTTTGGATATTCATATGGAAAGATTTTACGCTAATATTGGAGATACTTTAAAGAAAAATTACCCAGGAACAAACGCTTGGTTTATTACCGCGAATCTAGAAGCTCTAAAATTTGTGGGATTAAAACCTTCAAGAAAAATCAAACTTTTCAACGGAAGTTTAGAAGCACGTCTCGTAAAATACGAAATGTACGAAGGAAGCAAGAGAACGAAATTTCAAGTCTAAGTTTCTAAGATACTAAGATTCTGAGGTTCTAAGAATTTTAGTGAAATACAAAAGAATAAAAATATTAAGTTTCTAAGAATATAAGTTGCAAAGAAAAAAATCTTAGCATCTTAGAACCTGAGAACCTTAGCAACTCAAAAAAAACATGTCAAAATTACAACTACGCGCTTTTTTATATCAATTAGCGGCATTTGCGGTTCTTTTTATCGCATTCCGATTTTTAATTGACGCTTATACAGGATTAACAGGAATCTGGATTCCGCTAACAGCCTTTATTGTTGGAACAATTGTTGGCCCAAAATTTCAAGCCGTACGAACTAAAGATGGTGAAAAGCTTTTTATGAAATGGCTTTTTATAAAAGGAATTAAAGAAATCGGATAATTAAAGATTATGAAGAAAATTGGACTTATTGGTGGAATAAGCTGGGTTTCGACATCCGATTATTATACTTTAATTAATAAAGGAATTAATGATAAACTTGGCGGATTAAACTTCTCCGAATGTCTTATTTATTCTTTTAATTATGCTGAAATCAAAAAGAATAACGATAATAACGATTGGGATTCGACTTTTAAAATGCTTTTAAAAGCTGCTGAAGTTTTAAAATCGGGCGGGGCAGAGGCGATCGTTTTATGTGCCAATACGATGCACTTGATAGCAGATAAACTTCAAAATGCAATTGGCTTGCCTCTTATTCATATTGCAGAAGAAACGGCTGTTGAAATTCAGAAAAAGCAACTTAAAAAAGTAGGTTTACTCGGAACGAAATTCACAATGGAATTGGATTTCTTTAAAGATAAATTAACCGAAAAAGGAATCGAAACTATAATTCCAACCTCTCAAGAAGATAAAGATTTCATTCATTATACCATATTTGAAGAACTTGGCCGCGGAATCGTAACGGAAGAAACAAAAAAACGTTATTTAGAAATTGCAAATGGATTAATTCAAAATGGTGCCGAAGGAATCATTTTAGGCTGTACTGAAATTCCATTAGTAATAAAAGAAGGAGATTTAAGTGTTCCTATTTTTGATACCACTTTAATTCATACACAAGCAGCAATTAATTTTCAATTATCATAAAAAAAAAAGCAAATTCTAATTTAGAATTTGCTTTTTTTTAATATCTCAGAACCTTAGTTTCTTAGCATCTTAGAGCCTAAAAAATTAAGGCTTTTTCTTTTTAGAAGCTTCTTCTTTTACCACTTCAGAAGCCATTGTTTTCTTTTTATAGATAGGAATGAAATAAGAAACAGTATAGTTAAAACCTACTCCAAAACTTCCATCGTATGTTCTGTTGAAACCTGGAATGTATAAATTTTCAAAATTGTCAGGTTCTTTATTCATAACCAAAAGTTTAAGCTGTACACCAAAGCCAACAAAAACGTTTTTTACAACTTGTGCCTTCAATCCTAAACCAACTTCAATCCAGCCAGCTGTTAGACCGCTGTATTTATGATATTCGTCTATTGCAGGAAGTTCTCCCCAATATGGGTTCGGATTGTAGATTTTATAGTTATATAATTCTTGGTTGAAAGTACTAAAACCACCACGCATTCCAATTGTGATAAGATTTTCCATATCCAGCCAGTTTTGATAAAAATTGTAATCAAAACCACCTTTAATATAGGTTCCAGAAGCCGCAGAAGTTAATCGGTCGTCTACCGTTTTTTTATCTTCATAACCTAATTCGGCTGCTAAATAGTATTTTTTTGTTAATCTCCAATCTCCAACAAACTCAATACCTTTATAATCTTTATCATAAAGACCGCGAGTCAATTTGTATAAATCGACACCTACGCGAAGTCCATAACGATCTGTTTTTACAACGCTGTCTTTTTTTACCTCCTTAACAACTTCTGTTTTTACAGTTTCAGTTTGCGGTTTTTTGGTTTTTATTTCTGTATCTTTTTTATCTTTTGAGATCTCTGGTACATCTTGAGCTTGCCCTAAAAATACCGAAAACAATAAACAAATACTAGAAATAAACTTCAACGTGTGTTTCATTTTCAGAGTCAATATTAGGGTTAATTAATTGAACTGTAGACATCCAAACAGTGTCTCCGTCTGGATCTGTACGATTAACAGATTTTACATTAAAAATAGTCTTAAAACCGCAAGCTCTTGATACATAAACGTTTTGAGTCGTATAATTAATAGTCAAAACATCTGCGTTTCTATCCGAAGGAATAGTGCTGGCTGCATTATAAGTTAATTTATAGGTTGTAATAGTGTCATTAACTTTTAGAGGTAGTGCGATAGTGCTTACACCTGCAAAAGAAAGTCCGGTTGCTGCGTCCATACCTTCACCAACGGCAGTCAAATTACTTATTTTTCTTTGTACGCTAGGGTCATTATTATCATAAAATGTAATAACCATTCTTGGTGTAGTTGGTGTATTGGCGTCGCAGATATCATCTTTCTCACAGCTTGACAAGCCAAAAGTAAAAACCAATAAAAGAGAGACTAGTTTTTTCATCTATATTTTTTATCGAAGTTCTAAAAGTACAACATTTTCAACATGATGTGTCTGCGGAAACATATCTACAGGTCTAACACGTGTTACTTTGTATTTTTCATCCATTAAAGCCAAATCACGTGCTTGTGTTGCAGAATTACAACTTACATAAACGACTCTTTCTGGAGCAATTTTTAAAATTTGCTCCACAACATCTTTATGCATTCCGTCACGAGGCGGATCTGTTATAATAACATCTGGTTTTCCGTGTTGAGCAATAAAAGCTTCATTAAATACTACTTTCATGTCTCCAACAAAAAACTCGCAATTAGTAATATTATTGCGTTCTGCATTGGCTTTAGCATCAATAATTGCTTCAGGAACACTTTCTACTCCGATTACTTTTTTTGCTTTTTTAGAAACAAACTGTGCAATTGTACCAGTTCCAGTATACAAATCGTAAACAGTTTCGTTTCCTGTTAATCCAGCAAATTCTCTTGTAATTTTGTATAATTCGTAAGCTTGGTCAGAATTGGTTTGGTAGAAAGATTTAGCATTAATACTAAATTTTAAACCTTCCATTTCTTCTAAGATGTAGTTTCTTCCTTTGTAAAGAATAACGTCTTGATCGTAAATAGTGTCATTTTGTTTTCCGTTTACTACATATTGTAATGAAGTAATTTGAGGGAATTTCTCGTATAAATGATCTAAAATTAATTCTCTATTTTCTTTGTCATCTTCAAAAAACTGAATTAAAACCATGATTTCGCCAGTAGAAACGGTACGAATCATTACGGTTCTCAATAATCCAGAATGCTCTCTCGGATTGAAAAAAGCCAGATTATGCTCATTTGCAAATGCTCTGATCTCGTTACGAATTGCATTTGAAGGATCTTCTTGCAAATGACATTTATTAATGTCAAGAATTTTATCCCACATTTTAGGAATGTGAAAACCTAAAGCATTTCTGTTTCCTAAATCTTCAGTGCTTCCAATTTCTTTTTCTGTAAGCCAACGGCTGTTTGAAAAAGAAAATTCCATTTTATTTCTATAGAAAAACTGTTTCTCAGAACCTAAAATATCTTCAAATTCTGGAAGCTCGATTTTTCCTATTCTCTGTAAATGATTTTTAACTTCATTTTGTTTGAATGCAAGCTGTTGGCCATACTTCATATTTTGCCATTTGCAGCCTCCGCAAACGCCAAAATGTTCGCAGATTGGATCTACTCTGTAATCAGATAATTCATGAAATTGTACGGCTTTACCTTCGTAATATGCCTTTCTTTTTTTAAATGTTTGTACGTCCACAACATCTCCAGGTACCACATTCGGAATAAAGATTACTTTTCCGTCAGGCGCTTTGGCTACTGAAACTCCTTTTGCACCAGCATCAAGAACTTGAATTTGATGAAAGACAACTTTGTCTGTATTTTTTCTTCCCATAGCGCAAAAATAAGCCTTTGAAAACTTTTACAAATTTTATTTATAAAATTTTTTAGAAATTCTTTAAAAAATTAGTTTAATCCAGTTTAAAAGTTAATTTTGTTTGTGTAATAAACCCAAAGAATTACAGTTTTAACCTACTATTATTGTTGCTTTATGAAGTTGTATCATACACTCTCACGAATAAGCTTTCTTAAAAGAAGTTATGCTTTTAAATTTCTATTTGTTGCATTTATTGGTATTCATATCCCTTTAATCGGAATTTTATTTTTTGTACTCTATTTTCAGCACAGTATTTCGCCAACTTCTATTCTTGTATTTTCTTTGTTAATGACCTTGATCGCAACGGCATTGACACTATTGATTTTAAATCGATTAATAAAACCTATAGAAATAGCCTCAAAAGCATTAGACGATTATAGAAGTACACGAAAATTATCGGTTTTGCCAACAGAATATACAGACGAAGCTGGTTTATTAATGTGTAATATTCAGGAGTCTATTTATGAGGCAGAAGGTTTTATTAACGAAAAACAAGATTTAATTTATATGCTTTCGCATGATTTAAAGAACTTTGCTGGTAATCCGCAAGGTTTAGCTAAATTAATCATAAGCGAAGAACCTTCGGATTCTGTTAAAAATCTAGCAGAATTAATTTGTGAATCTACCAATCTTCAATTTAGATATATTGAAAACTTCATTAAATTATTAAAAGAACAAGATGAAGTTGTCAAAGTAAATCAAGAAACTAAAACGGTTTTATTTCCTAATATTCTTCCTTTTGTAAATGAACAAGTCGAGCAACGTTTATTCGATAAAAAAATAACACTCAATTTAGTTTTAGAATGTGTCGAAGCCAAACTAAAAATCGACGAAGGTTTGTTGATTCAGGTTTTAGTGAATTTGATTAGCAACGCCGTAAAATTCTCTTATTTTGATAGCGAAATTAAAGTCCGAATCTATTCTGAAGATTCTAAATTAATCCTTACCGTAAAAGATAACGGAATCGGTTTTGATAAAAATCAAATAGAAGAATTGTTTAAAAAATTCACCAAAATGAGCCGTTTAGGAACCGCAAATGAAGGCTCTACCGGAATCGGACTGTATCTTTGCAAAAAAATAATCGAACGAAACAAAGGTCGATTGACAGCATCAAGCGATGGCAAAAACCGTGGTGCCGAATTTAGAATAGAGTTTGATATCTAATTTTCTTTGGTTTTTAGTACAATGCTGTTGCGTAACTTAATTTAGGTTTTCCATCAACGCAATCTACTCCGGTTGGAGGGATTACAACATCGCAGGTTGACATTATATTCCATTTTATGTCATAAGCAGTTTGTGCGTCGGTGTATGCTTTTACTTTGGCAAGAAATGCTTCTTTATTTATTTTTTTTGAGTATGGAATAAAAAGTGCTACGCCTCCACAGGCTTTAGTGCCAAGCGGCGTAAAATCCCAATCTTTTGCATCCGTACATGATTGTGTAGTTGCTAGAGAAAGTGCAATAATCTCCTGATGCATTTTTTCTAATTTTGCAGCTTCTTGTTCTTGAGTGGTTGCTTCATCATTTGTGCAAGAAGATAAAAATAAGGTTGCAAGTAAAATAAAACTTAGTCTTTTCATGGTTAGTGATTTTATAGTTAGTTTTATTATTAGATGTGGTGATTCACAAATGGTTGCGTGAATATAAAAAAAAACTGAGATACATGAGCAAAAATGCAGTATCTCAGAATTTAAAATGTCTTTAAAAAATTACCAAAGCTGATGAACAGCAGGTTTTATCAATTCATCGTAAATTTTATTCATTTCCGAAATTTGTTCATTCGATAATTTAGGAGCGTCATAAACCGATAAATTCGATAAAACATGATTTACTTTTGATGCGCCTGGAATAATACAGCTAATTTCATTAAAACTCAAAATCCATTGTAATGCAATTGGAGCAAGATTTTCAGATCCTGGAAATAAAGCTTTTAATCTTTCAACAGCTTTTAGACCTAAATCATAGTCAATACCAGAGAAAGTTTCTCCTTTATCGAAAGCTTCGCCATTGCGATTAAAATTACGATGATCTTGAGGTTCGAAAGTAGTGTTTTTGCTGAATGTACCCGTTAAAAGTCCGCTTGCAAGAGGAACTCTCGCGATAATTCCGATATCTTTCTTCTTCGCTTCTGAGAAAAATAACCCAGATGGACGCTGACGAAATAGGTTGAAAATAATTTGAACAGTAGTTACGTTATCATATTCAATTGCTTTTAAGGCTTCTTCGACTTTTTCTACACTGACACCAAGATTAAGGATTTTTCCCTGTTCTTTTAATCGGTCAAAAAGTTCAAATATTTCAGGACGATAATATACTTCTGTAGGCGGACAATGCAATTGAATCAAGTCTAAAGTTTCTAAACCTGTTCTTTTCAAACTGTCTTCCACAAATTTCTGAAGTACTTTTGGCGAATATCCTTCATTAACATGTGGATTGATCTGACGACCGCATTTTGTGGCAACAAAAATTCGTTCAGAACGAGAGCGAACGACTCTTCCAACAGCAGTTTCACTTAACCCGTTTTCATAAACATCAGCAGTATCAATAAAATTTACGCCGTTGTCAATAGCAGTATTTAAAAGTTCGTCGGCAGTTTTATCATCAAAACCCGATCCCCATTTTCCTCCAACTTGCCAAGTGCCAAGCGAAATTTCAGATATATTAAAATTTGTTTTTCCTAGTTTTCTGTAGTTCATTTTTTTTAAGGTTCTAAGGTTCTGAGGTGCTAAGATTCTAAGTTTTTTTCTAAAGTTGCTGAGATTCTGAGATACAAAGTTTTTTAGTTATCCAAATCTTAGCATCTTAGAACCTTAGCAACTTAGTATCTTTTTAATCAAATAAATCCGAAGACAAATAGCGATCGCCTCTATCGCAGATAACGGCAACCACAACTCCAGATTCTAATTTTTCGGCAATTTTTAAGGCAACGGCAACAGAGCCTCCGCTGCTCATTCCTGCAAAAACACCTTCTTCAAGAGCTAATCTTTTCGTCATCGCGCGAGCTTCTTCTTCGCTTACATCAACAACAGTATCAACTTTTGATGCGTCGAAAATTTTAGGAAGATATTCTTGTGGCCATTTACGAATTCCAGGGATCTGAGAACCGTCGCTTGGCTGCGCACCAACAATTTGAACATTCGGATTTTTCTCTTTCAAATATGTAGAAGTTCCAATAATAGTTCCTGTTGTTCCCATTGCCGAAACAAAATGTGTTACAGTTCCATCCGTATCGTTCCAGATTTCTGGACCTGTTGTTTTGTAATGTGCTTTCCAGTTGTCATCGTTTGCAAACTGATTTAGCATCAAATAACCGCCTTGCGCTACTTTTTTGTCTGCATAATCACGAGAACCGATGATTCCTTCGCTTGCAGGCGTTAAAATAACAGTTGCACCGTAAGCACGCATAGTTTGAGTTCTCTCTTTTGTAGAATCTTCTGGAAGAACTAATTCTATTTCTATACCAAATAATTGCGCAATCATTGCTAAAGCAATTCCAGTATTTCCGCTCGTTGCTTCAATTAATTTGTCACCTTTTTTAATGTCGCCTCTTTCTAAAGCAGCAGCAATCATATTGTAGGCCGCTCGGTCTTTTACGCTTCCTCCAGGATTATTTCCTTCAAGTTTAAGTAAAAGTTTGACATTTTTATTAGGAACCAAATTAACTGTTTCCATCAACGGAGTATTGCCAATGAGGTTTAGTAATTTATGTGAATTCATTTTATTTTTTTTCTTTGATTTTAACTTCAGTTGTAGTGGTGTTCAAAACGATAGAATCTGCCGGAATCGATTTTGTAATCCATGAATTTCCTCCTACAATGCTATTTTTTCCTATTACAGTTTCGCCTCCGAGAATTGTTGCATTAGCATAAATGCAAACATTATCTTCTACAGTTGGATGCCTTTTTGCATTTTTCATTTCCTTGCTTACGCTCAAAGCACCAAGCGTAACGCCTTGATAGATTTTTACATTCTTTTTAATAACGGTCGTTTCACCAATTACAATTCCAGTAGCGTGATCGATAAAAAATGGCGATTCAATGTTCGCTCCAGCATGAATATCGGTTCCTGTAATTCGGTGTGCATATTCGCTCATTAAGCGAGAAAAAAGGAGCAAGTCTAGTTTGTACAATTCATGGCTTAATCTGTAAATAGCGATCGCGTAAAAACCTGGATATGCTAAGTAAACTTCATCGATACTATTAGAAGCAGGATCATTCTCTAAAATATATTCGGCATCTTGATTTAATTTTTCTAAAACACCAGGAAGTTTTTCAAGAAATCGGTCCCAAATAGAACCACATAAATTTTGCGGTTTTTTACAAGCCAAAACAGCTATTTCTTTAAAACGGATTTCTAATTCGTCAATGCTTTCGTCTAAAGCTGCATTCGAATCAAAAAGAGTATAAAAAAGCTTTTCAGTAAAGTCTTCTGTTTTTGTTTTAATACCGTAATTTATGTGCGAATGGCTCTTTAAAGCCTTTATATTTTGTATGATATTGTCTTTTGTCACAATGGTAAAAATGAATGAATAATTTTGGAACGTTAAAAGTAAGGTGTTTTTTGGAAATAAAGTCACGATTTAACTAAAGAAATTTTCTGTAGAATATCATATTTGTGATAAAAAAGCAATTGTAAACGAGGCTTTTTTATAACATTCTTAAGAAGTTATTTACGTAAATTAGCCTATAAAATTTACAAAAATGAAAAACAATCAAACATTTAAAAGTGCTATTTCGGGACTTCCTTTTTCTGAAAGTGAAAAAATCTGCGGAAAATCTATTCATGATCCAATTTTGGGTTTAATTAAAAAAGAATTTCCCGATTTTAATGATGATGATTGTATTGCTGTAAACGAGTTGAATTTATATCGCCAAAAATACATTTCGAATTACCTTTCGACAGAAATCGGAGCACTTTCGGCTATGGAAAAAAGCGTTATTTCGTCTTTAAAAGATGATAAATCAATCGTAAGTAGCGTAGAAGACGAGGAAGAGCCTCGAAATCTTGGGCAAAGAGTGGCAGATAAAGTAGCAGATTTTGGAGGTAGCTGGACTTTTATTATCTCGTTTGTGGTTTTTATTACCATTTGGATTAGCTCAAATGTTTATATTTTTCTAAATAAAGGTTTCGATCCTTATCCGTTTATTCTCTTAAATTTAATTCTTTCTTGTGTTGCTGCTTTGCAGGCTCCGGTAATTATGATGAGCCAGAATCGTCAGGAAGAAAAAGATCGAAATCGTGCTAAAAAAGATTATATGATTAATCTAAAATCAGAATTAGAAATCAGAATGATTCACGATAAAATTGATCATTTGATTATGCATCAGCAACAAGAATTAATCGAAATTCAGAAAGTTCAAATTGAGATGATGAATGATATTTTGGATCAGATTAAGAAGTAGAATTAATTAAAATTTCATTTTTTAAAATCACAAATTCCAAAAAGAGGGCCGTTTTTTTTCGAAAATCTAAAAATAAAAATGCTTTAGATAATAGCCAATAATTATAAAAACGAAATTCAAAATTGCCATTTTCCAAACTAGTTTTTTATTTTTTTTTGATTTGTCTAAAAAATGAAATAATACAAAAAACAAAAATAAAAGACAGGAAAATATCGCTGGATACATTTTAAAAGCGGCTAAAAATTCGCCTTGAAAAAGTAAGAATAACGAGCGCTGAAAACCACATCCTAAACAGTCAAAACCAAAGATGGTTTTGAAGAGGCAAGGAATCATATATTGCTCTAAATTCATGGCAGTTCTTTTTTGCAATTTTACTAAAAAAATGTGACAAAGGTTTCGGGTAGGATGAAAGTGCTATTTGAAAGTTTTATACTTTTGGAATCTTAAACTTTGAGTAAATGAAAGCTTTTAAAATTATAATAATGATTCTTGCGATTTCGGTTGCGTTGTATGAGCAAGTTTCTGAAGAAAAAAATATCTATATCATGATTGTTGCAATTGTGGTTTTCATGTTTGGAATGATGCAATTGAGCGCAAAAACGCCAAGTAAAAATAACGATAAAGAAGAGTAGGATGTTGGTAAAAGGAGATAAGGTTTCAGTACTCGATGAAGCCATAAACGGAACAGTAGTTTCGGTCAAAAATAACGAAATTTTAATAGAAACTACAGATGGATTTACGATGACATTTTTTGTCAACGAATTGCTTAAAATACAAGATTCCAGTAATTTAATGAATTCTATTAAAAGAATTAATTTAGATGAAGTTTCAAAAGAAAAAACAGAGCCAAAACCGAGAAGTTTTGTTAAAGAAAAGAAAGATAAACGTGATTTTGGAGTTCCAGAATTCGATTTACACATCGAAAAATTAGTTCCCAATAAACGCGGAATGTCGAATTATGATATTTTGACTTTACAGACAGAAACAGCAAAAAGGCATATCGAATTTGCTATTAGAAATCGCATTCCTAAAATCGTTTTTATTCACGGCGTTGGCGAAGGAATTTTAAAAGCCGAACTTGATTTTTTGTTAGGACGTTATGACGGAATAGATTTTCAAGACGCCAATTATCAAAAATATGGTCTTGGTGCGACCGAAGTTTATTTTAGACAAAACAATAAATAAAGTAATTTTAAAGCGCTCAAATACTTTCATTTTTGAGCATAAAAAAACGTCTGTTTTTTGATCTGATTTCTTTTAAAATCAGCTTCGAAAAACAGACGTTTTTTTGTAAGAATATTTTTTTTTGATTTCTCAGAGAAATCGGTTTGGATTATTAAGGTATAGTTTTGGTAATTGTTCCAAGAACGAAACTATCTCCTAGCTCAAAACCAGTTTTTCCTTTAACTCCTTTAACGAGTCTTACTTTTCTTAATACTATCGTGTGAGTAAAAGTTTTTTCCCCTACTACTGTGGTGGTAACTTCTATCATACCACTTTTGTTTTCCACTCCTATTTGTCCTGTCCATGTTTGGTCAACAGTTGGTGTTTCCGGTTTTTTTTCTACGCAGATTGCTGCGTCGGTAAAAGTACCCGTACCCGATTTTACTGTTCTGTAATATACCATATTTTCTGTTGAAGTAATATATCTTCGACGAGGTTGATTGGTTGGAGTGACCACATTTTGAAGTAAATAATCTGTATCCATGTTTTCAATCGATAAATAGAAAGAAGTATTTAGATTATAAACTCCTTTCATATACGAACATTCTCTAACTTGCTGATCGGCTGGAAAGACTAAACTTGCTGAAGGTACAGTGGTTACATAATTTCCAAAAACAAATTTTTCGTTAGTTTGAATTCCGCTTGGTTTTGCAAAAGTGATATTTCTAAAAATCACGCTATGTGTGTATCCTGTTATTCTCGAACTTCCATCTGTTGTATTTGGAATTTCATTTGAATTACTTTCAATTTCGATTACACCATCTGTTCCAATCCATTCTTCTGTGATTTTTGGAGTACTTGGAGGGATTGTTCCGCAGATATTTGCTGTTGCTACGGTTCCATCGTATGCTCTGTATAGCACTCGATAAGAACCATTTCCTTTTGAGTCGATGTTGTAAGTGTAAGTAGAATCGTTTTCATTTCTAAACGATCCTGCAGGCATTTGAAGTAAAAGAGCTTCTTGAGTTTTTAATTTATAAACTAATGTACTTGTTGCTGCATCGCCACAGGCTTGACTCTGCTCAATATCTTCGAAGTTTATAGTGTCTACAGTTAAATCTCCGTCATCGCATCCGTTCAAGAAAAGAGCAAATAGTAGGAGGGCGGTATATTTTTTCATTGTAAAATTTATTTTGGTCAAAAATAGTGAAAAAATTGCCAAATGATATTTAAGATTTGACAATTGATATTTCTTAACTTTGCAGTAATGAAAAAAGTATACCTAGATAACGCCTCAACAACTGCAATGCGTCCTGAAGTAGTTCAGGAAATGACAAAAGTAATGTTGGAGGATTATGGAAATCCATCTTCTACACATAGTTTCGGACGAAACGGTAAAACAATCTTAGAGCTTTCAAGAAAAAGTATTGCTAAACATTTAAACTGTACGGCGCAAGAAATCATTTTTACGTCTGGCGGAACCGAAGCTGATAATTGGATTCTTCGCTCGGCGGTAGAAGATTTAAAAATTGAAAGAATTATTACTTCCAAAATAGAACATCATGCCGTTTTGCATACGGTTTGGGTCCTTAAAGAAGAATATAATATTCAGGTCGATTATGTAAATGTAAATGCCGACGGAAGTTTAGACCTGACACATTTATCCAATTTGCTTTCTAATGAAAAGAAAACGTTGGTGAGTTTAATGCATGTAAATAATGAAACTGGTGCTATTTTAGATTTAGATCGCGTTGGATTGATTTGCAAGCAATATAACGCTTTATTTCATTCGGATACGGTTCAGTCTGTCGGGAAAACAGAAATCGATCTGCAAAAGACTCCAGTTGACTTTATTTTGGCTAGTGCGCATAAATTTCACGGACCAAAAGGAATTGGATTTGCTTTTGTTCGAAAAAATTCTGGTTTACAACCTTTGCTTTTTGGTGGAGAACAGGAAAAAGGACTACGCGCGGGAACAGAAGCTGTGCATCAAATTGCTGGAATGGCAAAAGCTTTGTCTATTTCTTATGAAAAATTAGAGGAAGAAAGAGCCTATATTTCAGAATTAAAAAACTACTTGATCGATCAATTAGAAAAACATTTTCCAGATTTTAGAATTAACGGGAAAAAAGACGATTTTTATAATATCATCAATATAATTCTGCCTTTTTCATCAGACAAAACTTCGATGTTACTTTTTGCTTTAGATATGAAAGGAATTGCAGTTTCTAGAGGAAGCGCTTGCCAATCTGGAAGCATAAAACCTTCTCATGTTTTAAACGAAATGCTTTCGGAAGCAGATTTAAAATTACCAAATCTCAGAATTTCATTTAGTCATTACAACACTAAAGAAGATATCGATTGGCTTATTGAAAGTTTGAAAACTGTTTAAAGGTTTTTTGTTTCAAGTTTCAAGTTTCAGGTTTCATGTTCTGGATTAAACTTGAAACTTGAAACCTGAAACAAAAAAAACTATTTACGAATCACTTTTACCTGCGAATCGTTTGTTAATTTGATAATCGTAGAAGATTTTCCGTTGATTTTATCTTGGTTTAATTTCACGACGTAATCTACTCCATTTATGATTTCTGGACTTATGTCTTTAAAACTTTGTGGTGTTGGCTGGCCAGAAATATTAGCTGAAGTTGAAACTAATGGCTTTTTCATTCTTTCCATCAATTTGTAGCAGAAAGGTTCTTTTACCAATCGAACTCCCAATGATTTATCGGCTGCGATTATATTTGCGGCAACATTTCTAGCGTCATCAAGAATCAAAGTAGTTGGTTTTTCAGATAAATCCCAAATCTGCCAAGCAACTTCGGGAATGTTTTTAAAAACATTATAAATCATTTTTTCACCATTCATCAAAACAATCATGCTTTGTGTTTCTGCGCGTTGTTTTAATTTATAGATTTTGGCAACCGCATCGGCATTGGTAGCATCGCAGCCAATTCCCCAAACGGTATCGGTGGGGTAAAGAATGATTCCGCCTTCTTTGATTACTTCGTATGCTTTAATTATTTCTTCGTTCATTGTAAAGGGCAATATAGAATTCAATTGCAAAAATAATCTTTCTACTTGGTAAAAAGTTTAAATTTAATTGACAATAATTAAGTTTTTGTGATTTATAAGATTATTTTTGTTGCTAAAGATAGAAGGAGGTCAGGAAAAACAGACAATATCATTAAGAGATTTGTGTTTTACTTTATTGCTTCTCAGATGTTAAATAATCTTATAAATGCTACATGGATAAAAAAACAGCAAAAATAGTTATTCCTGTTTACAAGGAATATTTTGGAGAACTTGAAGAAAAATCGTTTTTGCAATGCTGTAAAGTTTTAAAAGATTATGAAATTGTAATCGTACATCCAGAAGGATTAAATTGTGCTTATTTGACAGAGAAATTTAATGATTTAAGCTTTAAAAGTTTTTCTAAACATTATTTTGCTACAATTGATGGTTATAATGAATTGCTGTTATCTTCGGTTTTTTATGAAAGTTTTTTAGATTCAGAATATATTTTAATTTATCAGCTGGATGCTTTTGTTTTTAGAGACGATTTGATGAAATGGTGTCAAAAAGATTATGATTATATTGGTGCGCCTTGGATTGCAACATCTACAGATTCTTTCGGAATGAATATTTTTAATAAAGTGGCAAGGCTATTTCGATCTAAAAAGAAAAATGCACGCGAGCAGACTTTCTTTAAAGTAGGCAACGGAGGGTTTTCTTTACGAAAAGTAGCATCGCATTATGAAATTACCAAACAACAGCAACAATTTATATCGACAATTCTAAATGAAAGCGAAAAGAAAATCTATGCGATAGAAGATGTTTTCTGGTCATTGAAAGCTATAGAATTTAATCCGAATTTTAAAATTCCTGATTATAAGGAAGCTGTATATTTTGCGATGGATCGTAAACCAAACTTGGCAATGAAATTGACGAATAATGAACTTCCTTTTGGCTGCCACGCTATCAATAAACCAAAGGTAATTGACTTTTGGAAACCTATAATAAACCAATATTAAATTGCTTAATTGTATATGATTACAAAATTTAAATGCGCTGCTGAAAAAGAACAACAGAAAGATATTCTTGGTTTTATTCAGAATTTTAAAACTTCTGGTGAACTTTTTGGCAACGGTGATCGTAATAAAATTAAATTATTCGAATTGGACGGAAAAACGATTAATATTAAATCGTTTAAAGTTCCTAATCTAATAAACAAAATTGCCTACAAGTATTTTAGAAAGTCAAAAGCGAGACGTTCTTTTGAATACGCTACAATTCTACTAGAAAAAGGAATTGGAACCCCAGCGCCTCTTGCATTTCTTGAAAACTTTAATTTCATAGGTTTAAAAGACAGTTATTATGTAAGCGAACATTTGGTAACAGAATTAACCTTTAGAGAACTTGTAGAAATTCCTGATTTTCAAGAGCATGATAAAATTTTAAGACAGTTTACTAAATTTTGTTTTGATCTTCACGAAAAAGGAGTAGAGTTTTTAGATCATTCCCCAGGAAATACTTTGATTAAGAAAATAGACGAAAATAATTATGCATTCTATTTGGTTGATTTAAACCGAATGAATTTTCATAATCAAATGGATTTTGAGCAAAGAATGAATAATTTTAGACGTTTAACACCTAAAAAAGAGATGATTGCGGTAATGAGCAATGAGTATTCTAAATTTTACAAGGAAAAAAGCGAAACTGAAATTTTTGAGAAGATGTGGAACGCGACAGTAGATTTTCAAGAAAGCTTTGCTAAAAAGAAAAGATTAAAAAAGAAACTTAAGTTCTGGAAATCCTAATAAATTTATATTTTCTATACTTTTTAACGATAAGATTTTCAATTTATCAATAGAAGAATAGTTGTTCTTGTGTTATTTTTTTATACAAACGAACTACGATAATAAGTCGGATTCTTATTATAGTAAAATGCGTTTCGAGATGTAAAAACGCATGAAGGAATTAATAAAACAAAATCATTAAAGCCTTACTTATTGAATATTTTGTCCTTTTTTGCACAATGGGATATTTTCTATCTTCAATATGCTATAGTTGCTTCGAAATCCTGATTTTTTTAAGTTCTTGAAAACGAACAGAAACACTCAAAGCATTTAAATAGCAAATTGTCAAACCCTTTCTGCCATCTAAAAAACCTAAACGAATCACAAATTGATTTAGAAATTGGTAAGCTGGACGAATATAAAAATGAAAGAGATTAGGTTTGGTATTTTTTGCTAATTCTTCCTGAGCCTTCAATTTTCCGTAAAAAATCATTTTTTCCTTATAATCATCAAAGGTGGAGTAAGAAAAGTGAATTAATTTATTTTTTAATTTTCTTGCTTCACCATCTATAATCAGTTTTTCATGAACGATTTTTTCGTGATTGTAAAAAGCATTTTCTTTCTTAAAAAGACGAATAATTTTATCCGTCTGCCAACCGCTGAAACGTAATCTTTTGTTTTTAAACATAAAGGTTCGATGCATAAAATATGCAACAGCTTTATTTTCTTCATTAATAACCGTTTCAATTTCGTTTTTAAGATTCGGAGTTACCCTTTCATCCGCATCAATAAAAAGAATCCACGAATTTGAAGCTAAACTTATAGCGTAATTGCGCTGAGAAGCAAAATTCTCAAAAGAATGCTGTACAGCTTTTACATTTTTGAAAGATGATGCAATCTCAAATGTTCGGTCTGAACTAAAAGAATCAACCACAATAATTTCGTTAGCAAATATAAGATTTTCCAAAACAGATTGAATGTTTTGCTCTTCATTGCGGGTAATGATTAATGCCGATAATAGTTGTTTTTCTGAAGAAACCATTGTCCTTAATTAAAGCCGTTTTGTTTTAAAAACAATTTGATACTATCTTCAAAAAAATCAGGTAAAAATTTTTCATATAAAGAAAGCGATTCTTTTTTAAGCATTTTTTCTGTTTTGTTTTCAAACAACGCCGGACGATAATCTTTTAAATGAACAGAAAGGTGATGAATTCCGTCTTCAAAAGTAGCCCAGATTTTCTTTTCGATCCAAGGTGAGAAAATAATAAAAGAAGGTTTGTCTAGAGCTTTTGCCATATTTATAGCGCCACCGTCATTTCCTATAATAGCATCACATTGATTTACTAAACCAATAAAAGATCTTAAATCACCGCCTAGTAAATCAAAATAAATTTTGTTTTGTGTCGAAGGTTTACAGGCGTTAAAAACAGTTTTTGCTTCTTCCAATTGTTTCGGAAAATAATTGAAAAGAATATTTACGTCGGCATTGTCTGCAACATAATCTACTACTTTCGACATAAAATCTAGCGGATAAGTTTTAAGTTTTTCACTGCCTAAAAGACTTATCATAATTGTTTTTCTGTCTTTTTTGACCTGGTGTTTTTCAAAAAGTGCAATCGCATCTTGATTTTCTTTTTCAGAAACAAACAATTTCGGAATTGGATTAATTTCTATTTTAAGATCAAGAGGTTCTAATAAAGAAAGTCTTCTTTCTATTGCAAGTCCGAGATTAGTTTTAGGAAAAGGTTCAAACGGAACATTGTCAGTGTATAAAAATGTTCTTCCAGGTTTTTTATAAGAGATTTTTCTTTTTGCATTACTCAATAAAACCAAAACCCAACTTTCTAGTTTTGAATAAGCATCAATTAGTATATCGTAATTTTCTTTTCTGAGTTGAAGCCCCAATTTTAAAAGTTCTTTTTTACTATTTCGATGTTTTTCTTCAAACAAAATAATGTTGTTAATATTAAGATTTCCTTCTAAAACTGGGGTTGTTAAAGAATAAACCAGATAATCTATCTGAGCATTTGGATAAGCAATTCTTAGGTTGTTGCAAATAATGCTGCTCACCAAAACATCTCCAATCATTTTTTGTTGGATTACAAGTATCTTCATTTATTAAAGTGGTATTTTAAATAAGATCTTGCAAATTGAAGCAAAAAAAATCAAATCTCAATCATTTTTCAGAAAGGAATTTGAACAAATAAAATAAGAATAACTCTTTTTTGTTTAAAACATATTTTTAATCGTGAATAAAGTTTAAGTTAATTATATTATTAATCCTTTTTAGAATATTAATTATTAGAGACTTATTGAAATTACGAATTGTTGTGTAAATCAAAAACTGTTTCTATCCAATTTTGTATAGTATATTTTACATAAATATCCTCAGGAATTGGCTCGTATGGAGAAGAAAAAAAATCACTGTCAAAATGCACATTTTCTTCGTTAATAACTAATATGTTATTCGGATTGTAAAAATCGTAGTGAACAATATTAGGATTTGTGGTAATTAATTTTTTTTGAAGCCCCAAGCTTTCAAATACTCTAAAAGTTAATCCATTTTGTTTTTGTCTATGAATATCTAAAAGAAATTTAGTGTCATTTATAAATTCATTAACCTCATTGATTTGAATGTATTCTGATATGAATTCAATATTGGGATTTTTTGTTTTATTCTTTCGATCATAAACAATAATTCTAGATGTAATACCAAGGTTTATCAATTTTTCCGCAATTTTAGAGATGGTTCTAAATCTATTGTCTTTTGAACTTATATTGAAAATATCATATTTATAGCTTTTTGATAGATCCAATTTTGATTCTTTGTAGATAAAATTTGTAATAAATTTTAGGTTGTATTTTTCGCAATCTTCTTTTTCAAATGAATAGACTTCATCGAAATAGGGAAGCACTCGGATTATTTTTGGACATCGATAAATATTATCATTAAAAAAAGCTATTGATTTTTTAGTATATTTTTTAAAGTCTAAAATTTTTTGTGGATCAATAAAATCACCTTTAATGGTTAAAATCACATCCTGAATTTGCCCCAATGCTTCTAATCGATTATTTATTTCTTTTCCAAAATGAATGTTTTTAATGTTTTTCTTAAATAGCAATTTTAAAAAGAAATTATAAATACGATAAGAGAAATTAGGATACTTATATTTAAAAGTATTAAAATCTATATGATTTACTATGTGTCCTCGTTTTTCAAGGGCTGTGACAATATTATGGTTATAACCCCAATTGTCATGGCTAATGATTGTAATTTTCATTGTAAGAATAATATTATTTATTTTACTCAAAAGTAATATAAATATTATATTTTTGTAAGAAAAATACAATGAAAATTAGTGGTTTAGTGATTGCTTTTAATGAAGAAAAGAATATAGGCAAATGTATAGATGCTTTATTGAAAGTTTGTGAAGAGGTAATAGTTGTTGATTCATTTAGTAAAGACAACACAGTTGAAATAGCTGAAAAAAAAGGTGCTAAAGTTATTAGGCAAACTTTTTTAGGAGACGGACCTCAGAGGACACATGGTCTGCCTTATTGCAAAAATGATTGGATTCTTAATCTTGATGCAGATGAGTTTCTAGATAAAGATGCAGAACAATTTATATTGAATAAAAAGTATCTAGAAGGAAACTATGATGCTTACAGTTTTAGGGTGAAAAACTTTTTAGCAGATAAACTCATTGATTTTTCAGGATGGTATCCCGATCGTAAAGTTCGTTTTTTTAACAGAAAAACTGCGCATCCATCTAATTCAAAAGTGCACCAAAAGATAATTACTCAAAATGATAAGGAAGTAGCTGTACATATACTTCATTATGGTTGGGATTCTTTAGATCAAATTATTGCGAAGAAAAATCAATATTCTAGCTGGCATGCACAACAATTGTTTGATCAAGGAAAAAGAATAAATGCTTTTAAACCTATTCTTAACGGTACTGTTGCTTTTGTACGTTGTTATTTCTTTAAAAAAGGTATTTTTAATGGCATTGATGGTTTATCAATAGCAATGATTCAAGCCTTTTTTTCGTACATGAAGTATGCAAAACTAATAAAACTTCAAAGAAATAATAGATAAAAAAAATCCAAATTCCTAGGATAATCAATTGGAATTTGGATTTTTAAAAATTGAAAATTTATATACTATAAAGTATTAAACTGCAACATCATATTCACGAAGTGCATTGTTTAAAGAAGTTTTCAAATCTGTAGATGGCTTACGAGTTCCAATGATTAAAGCACAAGGAACTTGATATTCTCCTGCTGCGAATTTTTTAGTGTAGCTTCCAGGAATAACTACAGAACGAGCTGGGACAAAACCTTTCATTTCAACTGGCTCATCACCAGTAACATCGATAATTTTAGTAGAAGCTGTCAAACATACATTAGCACCAAGAACTGCTTCTTTACCAACGTGAACACCTTCAACCACGATACAACGAGATCCGATAAAAGCACCATCTTCAATAATAACTGGAGCAGCTTGTAATGGCTCAAGTACACCACCAATACCAACACCACCACTTAAGTGTACGTTTTTACCAATTTGAGCACAGCTTCCAACAGTTGCCCAAGTGTCAACCATTGTTCCTTCATCAACATAAGCACCAATATTAACATAACTTGGCATTAAGATAACACCACTAGAAATATAAGCGCCGTAACGAGCAACAGCATTTGGTACTACACGAATTCCTTTTTCTGCATAATTTCTTTTTAGTAACATTTTGTCGTGATATTCGAAAATACCAGATTCCCATGTTTCCATTTTTTGAATTGGGAAATACATTACAACTGCTTTCTTAACCCATTCGTTTACTTGCCATTTGTCACCAACTGGTTCAGCAACACGTAATTTTCCTGCGTCTACCAATTCGATTACTTCTCTAATGGCATCAGTTGTTGTAGTTTCTTGCAATAAAGCTCTGTTTTCCCAAGCTTGTTCAATTATAGTCTGTAAAGAATTCATACGTTTAAATTTTTGGCAAAGATAACGTATTTGTAGAAATCCAAAAAAGCAAAACGACTCGAAAATGTTACAGATTTAACTTTTTGTTTCTTATTTGTAAAGTCTTTTTAGAACTGAGATTTGATTTTTAGAAATTTTCATAAGCCACCTCTAAAAGTTTTTTTTGTGGCAAAATATGACAAAAATCAGATTTTATGCTTTTTGTTCTGCCTAATTTCGCTCTGTTGAAAAACATTCCATTCAAACAAAATAATCATATAAGCAGTAAATATGAATCAAGAAAATCAGTTTCAAAACAAAGTAATAATTGACAAAGAAGTGGCTTGGGATAAAACCCGAGTTATTATGAGTAAAACAAATGCCTTTGGTATTATAGAATATGCAAATGAAGTTTTTGTAGACGTTTGCGGTTATGAAGATTACGAATTAATGGGGCAGCCACATAACATTATTCGCCATCCCGATATGCCGAAAGTAATTTTTAAGGTGCTTTGGGAGAATCTTAAAAACGGAAAAAACTTCCATGCTATTGTAAAAAACCTTGCAAAATCGGGTAGATATTATTGGGTAATTACAGATTTCGATATTGCTCGCGACGAAAATGATGTTATTGTGAATTATTTTGCCAGAAGACAAGCTGTTCCGCAAGAAGTAATTGCAGTTCATATTGAACCTTTGTACAAAAAGTTACTGCAAATTGAAGCAGCTAGCGGAGTTGAATTTAGCGAAAAATACTTGATTGGTTTTCTAGAAGAAAAAAAGAGAACTTATGTGGAGTATATTAAGGAATTGATTTTTGAGCATGAAAAATCTCAGGCTAAATTTTCTAATTATGTAGAAGAAGAAAGCGAGGAAGAAGAGGAACATAGAGGCTTTTTCAGCCGATTGTTTGGAAGATAAATTGAAGTTATTTTTTAGGTTTTTGAATATTTGGATAGAAAGTCCGTCTTGAATCTTTCAAGGCGGATTTTTGGTTTATTCTTTAATATTAATCAAAATAAATCGCATTTATCTAGTTGAAATAAAATCATGAATATATTTTGAAGTAAATTTGCTGAAAACTTAAAAAAAATGCCAAGAATACTCTCTATAGATTACGGACAAAAACGCACAGGAATTGCAGTTACAGACGAAATGCAAATTATCGCTTCAGGTTTAACAACAATTCCAACAAATACTTTGACTGATTTTTTGAAAGATTACTTCGCAAAAGAAAAGGTTGAAGCTGTTTTAATTGGCGAACCCAAACAAATGAATGGACTTCCTTCAGAAAGCGCTTCTGTGATTAATGGTTTTGCTAAACATTTTGCTAATGTCTTTCCAGAAATTAAGATAATACGAGTAGACGAGCGATTTACTTCAAAAATGGCATTTCAAACTATGATTGACAGTGGCTTAAATAAAAAGCAACGTCAGAATAAAGGATTGATAGACGAAATTTCTGCTACAATTATGCTTCAAGATTATCTTTCTTCAAAAAAATAACGCTGTACGACGTATTTTTTGTTTATAATTTAAAGGTTTTTAGAAATTCCTAACTTTTATCATGTAAAAATTAGTTTTTTTTTGCAATTAAAAAAGTACCTTTGCACTTTAAATAAAAATACTGTTATGCCTGACGAAACCATACGTTCAAATAGTGATGTAGTACTCATTGGCGCTGGAATAATGAGTGCCACTCTCGGAGTAATTTTGAAAGAATTACAACCAGATATAAAAATTGAAATTTACGAAAGATTAGATGTTGCTGCCGCAGAAAGCTCTGATGCTTGGAATAATGCAGGAACCGGACACTCTGCTTTTTGTGAATTAAATTATACTCCAGAAAAGGCAGACGGAAGCATAGATCCTAAAAAAGCAATAAGTATTGCAGAATCATTTGAGATTTCTCGTCAGTTTTGGTCTTACTTAGTGCAGGAAAATAAAGTTCCTTCTCCAGATAATTTTATTAAGAGCGTTCCTCATATGAGTTTTGTTTGGGGTGACAAAAACGTTGATTATTTAAAAAAGAGATTCGACGCACTTCAAAGCAATCCGATTTTTGCTGATATGACTTTCAGTACCGATTTTGAGCAGCTTCAAAAATGGATGCCGCTGGTAATGGAAGGACGTAATGCTGATGAAAAATTAGCTGCAACACATATGGAAATTGGTACCGATGTGAACTTTGGTGCTTTAACAAGAAGTATGTTCAATTATTTAGAAAAATTAGACGGTGTTTCTTTGTTTTTTAATCATGAGGTTAAGAAATTAAGACAGCGTGAAGATAAATCTTGGAGAATAAAAATTACAGATTTGTCTACAGGAAAAAAACGTAAAGCTTACACTAAATTTGTATTTATTGGTGCTGGTGGAGGTTCTTTACCTTTATTAGAAAAAGCAAACGTTCCAGAAGGAAATGGTTACGGAGGTTTCCCAGTAAGTGGACAATGGCTGAAGTGTACAAATCCAGAAGTAATTGCAAAACACGCTGCAAAAGTTTACGGAAAAGCTAGCGTTGGAGCTCCTCCAATGTCTGTTCCTCATATTGATACTCGTGTAATTGACGGAGAAAAAGCACTTCTTTTTGGTCCATTTGCAGGATTCTCAACTCGTTTCCTTAAAAATGGATCTTATTTAGATTTGCCTTTATCGATTAAAGCAAATAACTTAATTCCGATGTTGGCAGCTGGATATCATAATATTCCATTAACAAAGTATTTGATTGAGCAAGTTCGTCAGTCTCCAAAAGACAGAATGAAAGCTTTACGCGAATATCTTCCAACAGCTCGTTCTAAAGATTGGAAATTAGAAAAAGCAGGTCAACGTGTTCAGGTTATCAAAAAAGATGAGAAAGAAGGCGGTGTGTTAGAATTTGGAACAGAAGTTATTAATACGCACGACGGAACTTTGGCTGTTTTATTGGGTGCTTCTCCAGGAGCTTCTACAGCGGTTGGTATTATGGTTGATTTGGTTGGCAGATGTTTTGCAAATCAAATTAAAACACCAGAATGGGAAGCGAAATTAAAAACAATGATTCCTTCTTACGGCCAAAAGTTAAATGAAAAACCAGAGCTTTTAGCAGAGCTTAGAAAACATACAGCAGAAGTTTTGAAAATAAAATAAAGCTTCTGTACATATTAGAATAAAAAACAAATCCAGATGAATTAATCTGGATTTGTTGCTTTTAGGTCGGTTGTGTTTTTTAGAATTTTTTCGGCAAGATTACTCATCCAGATTAATTGTTCAATAACCATAGAAGCTTCTTGCATTTTGGCTTGACGCGTTTCTTTATCCAAATCGTCATCTTCGGCAAGACGCGTGAAGTTTTTTCTTTTTAATTCTTCAAATTGTAAAGTCACGTCTTCTTTTTCAAAAAAGGTATCTTTCAAAATCACTTCATTTCTTAAAACTGCAATAGCATGATCAAGATTCGCTAAAATTGTCTTGATAATATAATTGAATGACTCTGAAGCAGAAGTCGTTTGGTGCGATTGTATATAGGTCGAAAGTGAAGCCAAAGCAGATAGTAAAGAATGGTTTAAAACCACTAATTTGTTTACTAAAGGCATTGTTTTTTGCTTCGATTTTGGTTCCTGCATCATTCGCTGAAAAGAAGTCATCAAATTACCAATTTCAACAAAAGCATTTTTTCTTGCCAATCTATAAGATGTGGGAACTTCTCCTTTTTTATTGTAGAAATCTGCAATTTCTTTCAGATAAGCTCTGTTGGCACGAATTGAATTTTCGATATGGATAGGTGTATTAATAAATTCCCAAGCTGGCCATAAAAAATGATTGGCAATAAAAGCTAGAATTGCGCCTGCAAGCGAATCTAATATTCTATATTGAATTACTTCGTTTATGTTTGGAGTTAAAATTCCATAAATAAAAACAACATACATTGTCACAAACGTAGCACTGATTTTATAATTGATTTGGGTAAAAGAAATTCCCAAAAGCATACAAATGATGGAGAAAATACTTAAAGCAACGTGATTTTGAATTACCGATACAATTCCAAAAGCTATCAGACCACCCAAAACGGTTCCGAAAATTCTATTGTAAGAACGCTCTTTTGTTAGTCCGTAACCTGGACGCATGATCACAACTATTGTTAGTAAAATCCAATAAACGTTTTGAAATGGAAGAACTTGTCCGAGGAAAAATCCAATCAAAATAGTAATGGTTAACCTTATAGAATGTCTGAAAATTGAAGAAGAATAGCTTAAATTCTCAATTAAAGTACGCAAAGGATAATATTGTGGAGTCAAGAATTTTTCAAGTTCCTTGTCTTTGTCTTTTAATTTATAAGATTGCATTGCCAAAGAAAATGCTCGCTGAATAATTTTGATTTTTCCAACCTGATTTTTGGCGTATTTGAGCATATTTGTCAGCATCAAAACGCCTTCTGCAGCTTCTTCTTTGCCTAATGTTTTTTCGTAATCAAAAATAGCAAATTCGAGAGCGTCTAATTCATTTTTCAAATCATGTTTGTCAACATAGACACTAATATGACGAACATTTTTAGAAAGTTTTTTTAAAGTAGAAGCTAGTTTGTAAGCCACATTTTGATACGTTCTCAAAACATCCGGATGCTTAGCAAATTTCTCATGAAGTTTACTATGGTCAAAAGAAGTGTAAAGCGCTAGTTCTTGAATTTCAACCAAAGTAATAAAAACCAAAAGCATTTTTCGGTTCTGACTCGTAATTCCAGATGCATTCTGATTTCCAATCAATGATTTTCTTAAATCCTCGTGAATAAGATTTAAATCAACTTGAACAGCCAATTGTTTTTCAATAATGGCTCTTCTATTTGCTTCGGGACTCCATAAATCTCCTCTTAACTTTAGATATTTTGCTGTCAGTTTTATTCCTTCTGCAATTTGCAGTTCTACATATTTATAAGGCTGTACAAAATGAAAAACAAGCGACACAATTAAATATAGAATTCCTCCAATAAAAATAAAACCTGAATATTCAAAAGCTTCCCAGCCTTCATGCAAATGCCCAAACGAAAGTGAAATTGATAATAATGCCGAAAAAGAGATTAAAGTTGCACGTTGTCCGTACACCGAAATCATCGAGCAGAGAAATAACAAAAATCCTAAAAAGATATAAAATAGAAAAGGATAAGGGTAAACGAGATTTACTAATAAATTTACTCCCGAAACGATAAAAGATGCAGCAATTAATCCTTTAATTTTGTGGCTAAGAGAACTCGGAATATCACTAGGATATGTGTAAAATGCTCCAAGCGCAATAGTGAAACCAATTTCAAAATGACCCAAAAAATTTAAAACCAAAACAGGAACAACAGAAGCGATAGTTACTTTGGAAGCATTGAAAAACGAGGTACTGTTCGTGAATTTTGAAATTTTATCAAACATAAAGAGAGGTTTACTAGCAAAGGTAAGAATTGTAAGAGTGATTTTGGCATAATTATAGCTGAGATTTCTAACGTTGAGGAAAAAATATGATATAAAATAGTATAAGAATTATTCATTGACTATTTTTTACTATTTTTGCCAGCTGAATTATCAGAACTTTAATTCTGTTTTTTACAGCTTAAAAATATAAACAAAAACAAATGATTTTACCAATTGTAGGATACGGTGATCCAGTTTTAAGAAAAGTAGGGCAGGACATTACGCCAGAATATCCAAACCTAAAAGAAACGATCGCAAATATGTACGAGACTATGTATAATGCGTACGGAGTGGGGCTTGCGGCACCGCAAGTTGGCCTTCCAATTCGTTTGTTTGTTATTGATACAACTCCTTTTAGCGATGATGAAGATCTTCCGTCAGAAGAACAAAAAGATTTGAAAGGTTTCAAAAAAACATTCATAAATGCTAAAATCGTAAAAGAAGAAGGTGAAGAATGGGGTTTTAATGAAGGCTGTTTAAGTATTCCAGATGTACGCGAAGATGTTTACAGAAAACCAACGGTAACAATAGAATACTGTGAAGAAGATTTCGTGATGAAAACAGAAGTATTTGATGGTTTAATAGCTAGAGTTATTCAGCATGAATACGATCATATTGAAGGAATTTTGTTTACAGACAAAATCTCTTCTCTTAAAAAACGTCTGATTCAAAAGAAACTAAAAAATATTACTGAAGGAAAAACGTTTCAGGAATATAGAATGAAGTTTTTTGCAGCAAAAAAAGGAAGATAAAATTTCTAGAGTATCTTTAGAAAAAAAAATAAAGCAAATTCTTAATACAAATTTTAATAAAAATGAATTTAACGAAAATTTTAGCCATTTCAGGAAAACCAGGTTTATACGAATTGAAAGTTCAAACTCGTACAGGTTTTGTGGCGGAATCATTAATTGATGGGAAGAAGATTACTGTAAATCTAAAAAGCAATGTAAGTTTATTGTCTGAAATTTCGATTTATACTTATGAAGGTGAGAAACCGTTAACTGAAGTAATGCAGCAGATTGCCGTTAAAGAAAACAAAGGTCAAGCAATTTCTCATAA
The DNA here is from genome assembly GCF_014207905.1 of Flavobacterium notoginsengisoli. Taxonomy (GTDB): domain Bacteria; phylum Bacteroidota; class Bacteroidia; order Flavobacteriales; family Flavobacteriaceae; genus Flavobacterium; species Flavobacterium notoginsengisoli_A. The sequence goes on from NZ_JACHLB010000005.1 coordinate 306,072, forward strand.
AGAAGACAACGCTACTTTGGCTGCATATTTCAAAGAAATTCTTCCTACTTATGACGAAGAAAGAGTTTATCCGTCTGATATTAAAAAAGTATTAAATTGGTATAACACACTTCAAGCTAAAGGTTTGGTTACAGATTTAGCTCCAGCAGTTGAAGAACCAAAAGAAGAAGCTCCAGTTGCTGCAGAAAAACCTAAGAAAGCTCCAGCTGCTAAAAAAGCAAAAGCTAAAAAAGAAGAAGAATAAAAACTTTTCTTTTTAAATATATAATATCCTGTTAAGATGTTTTCTTGGCAGGATTTTTTAATTTTACATTATCGAGTTTAATATAAATAACTTCAAAAATGAGTAGAGAAAACCAATTAAAAGCGTTTGAGAGATTGTTGAATATCATGGATGAACTTCGTGAGCAATGCCCGTGGGATAAAAAACAAACCCTGCAGACATTGAGACATTTAACAATCGAAGAAACTTACGAACTGGGCGACGCTATTCTGGATAATGATTTAAATGAAGTTAAAAAAGAATTGGGAGATCTTTTACTGCATATCGTCTTTTATGCCAAAATAGGAAGTGAAACCAATGATTTCGATATTGCCGATGTTTGCAATGAAATCTGCGAAAAACTAATTCATCGTCATCCGCACATTTACGGAGATGTAAAAGTTGAAAATGAAGAAGAAGTAAAACAAAACTGGGAAAAATTAAAGCTCAAAGAAGGAAAAAAATCTGTTTTGGAAGGTGTTCCAAGAAGTCTTCCTGCATTAGTTAAAGCAAGCAGAATTCAAGATAAAGTAAAAGGAGTTGGTTTTGACTGGGAAGAACCGCATCAAGTCTGGGATAAAGTTCAAGAAGAACTACAAGAATTGCAAGAAGAAGTGCAATCTGGAAATCAAGATAAAATTGAAGATGAATTTGGGGACGTTTTATTCTCAATGATCAATTATGCCCGATTTTTAAATGTCAATCCAGAAGATGCTTTAGAAAGAACCAATAAAAAATTCATTAAACGCTTTCAATACTTAGAAAGTAAGGCGGGCGAATTAGGAAAATCTTTATCAGATATGACGCTTACAGAAATGGATGTCTTTTGGAATGAAGCGAAAAAACTTTAATTATCGGCTAATTTTTTTAAAGCACGAACGTCTTTAAGCTTGATTTTTTTTCCAACTAATTCAATTAGGTTAGATTTATTAAAATCAGATAAAAGACGAATACAACTTTCCGTAGCTGTACCAATAATTCCAGCCAATTCTTCTCTAGTTAATTGAACTTTAAGCGTTTTGTCTGTGTCTTCGCCAAATTCGTCATGTAAATGAAGCAGAGTTTCTGCTAATCTTTGTTTGACTGTTTTTTGGACTAAGGCAATTTTTTCATTTTCAGATTCTTTCAAATCCTCGCAAACAGATTGCATCATGTTTAAAGAAAACTGATTGTTGCTGTTAAAGAAATTGATGATTTCAGTTTTAGGAATAAAACAAACTTCCATATCTGCGATAGCTTTAGCCGTTAAGTTAGCAGGCTCATTGCTAATCATCGAACGCTGTCCAAGAAGTTCACCAGATTTTACCAGTTTTACAATCTGATCTTTGCCATTTGCACTCAATTTGGAAAGTTTTCCAACACCATCTTTAACACAGAAAACACCGTTTGTAACTTCACCTTCCTCAAAAAGAGCTTCCCCTTTTTTTACTTTGTAAGTGGTTTTACTGTTCGCTAATTTTATAATCTCCTCTTTATTAAGGGCTTTTAACGAACTTAACTGGCGTACAATGCATTGATCACATTTATTCATGACAATATTTGTTTGATGCAAAAATAAGGATATTTAAGACTTTTTGACATTATTAGACGGTAAAATTATTATAAATAAGAATTTGGGTTTATTTGACGCTTTTATTTTTATTAAATTTAGAGTTCAATTTCAATAGAACATGACAATTATCATCTTAATAATTGTGCTTTAATTGGAAATTTGCGACAAATAAAAACAAGTTTATGAGGGAGCAAAGTTGTTTTCATTGTGGTTTATCTATTGAACAAAATGAAGAAATTGAGTTTGATGATAAGAAGTTTTGTTGTGCAGGCTGTAAAACGGTTTACGAAATTTTCAGTCTTAACGATTTAGCCTCTTATTATGATTTTGAAAAATCGCCTGGTGCCACACCACAAGACATTGCAGGTAAATACGATTTTTTAGATAATGAAGCCATACTATCAAAAGTATTGGAATTTCATGAAGGAAACACTGCTATTGTTTCTTTAAATATTCCGCATATCCATTGCAGTTCTTGTATTTGGATTCTAGAAAATCTAAACCGATTACAGCCTGGAATTAGCATTTCTCAGGTTAATTTCCATGAAAAAAGAGTTCGAATTACCTTTAATTCAGAAACAGTTTCTCTAAAAGAAATTGTGTATTTGTTGAGTTCAATTGGTTATGAACCTTACATTAGTTTAGAAAATTACGAAACAGGAAAAACAAAAGTAGACAGAAGTTTAACCTATAAATTGGGTGTCGCTTTTTTCTGTTTTGGTAATATTATGCTGCTTTCGTTTCCTGAGTATTTCGAAATGAAAGAATTTTGGTTAGATAGCTACAAACCGTTCTTCCGATTATTAATATTTCTTTTAGCCTTACCAAGTTTCTTATATTCAGCAAGCGGCTATTACGTTTCTGCTTATCACAGTATAAGAACTCGAATGTTCAATATTGATATTCCAATTGCGTTGGGAATTATCGTAATGTTTGTTCGTAGCACCTACGATATGCTTATGGATCACGGACCTGGTTTTTTTGACAGTTTAGCAAGTTTAGTGTTCTTTATGCTTTTAGGAAAAATGTTCCAAACTAAAACATATAGTTTTCTAAGTTTTGAAAGAGATTTTAAATCCTATTTTCCAATTGCCGTTACTAAAATCAATAAAGACGCTTCAGAAGATAATGTTGCGATTTATGATGTTGTAAAAGGTGATCGTTTATTGATTCGTAATCAGGAATTGATTCCGGTTGATGGAATTTTAATCAGCGAAAACGCCGAAATTGATTATAGTTTTGTGACGGGAGAAGCGGTTCCAATTACTAAAAAATCAGGAGATAAAGTTTTTGCAGGCGGAAAACAGATTGGAAAAGTAATCGAAATGGAGGTTTTGCATTCTGTTTCTCAAAGTTATTTGACTCAATTGTGGAGTAACGAAATCTTTCAGAAAAAAGTAGATCAAAAACACAAAACCATTACAGATGCAATTAGCCGTTATTTTACCCCTATTTTATTGATGATTGCATTTGCTGGTTTTGGTTACTGGATTTCTATAGATGCCAATATTGCTTTTAATGTTTTTACAGCAGTTTTAATTGTGGCTTGCCCGTGCGCATTGGCATTAACGGCTCCGTTTACTTTTGGTAATATTTTGAGAATTTTAGGAAAGAAAAAATTCTATTTAAAAAATGCTGTGGTAATTGAACAATTAGCAAAAGTTGACACGATTGTTTTTGATAAAACAGGAACTATTACAACCAATAAAAAATCGAACATTTTATATGAGGGAAATGTTATTTCTGATGAAAATATTGTTTTGATTAAGAATGTTTTACGTGCTTCAAATCATCCTTTAAGCAGAATGCTTTACGACTTTTTACCCGAAACAAAACGAGTTAATATTTCTGAATTTCAAGAAATTACTGGAAAAGGAATTTTGGCTGTTGCCGAAAATAAAGAGATTAAAATTGGTTCAGGACAATTTGTCGGTAATTTGGTTTCTGATGGTTCAGAAATTGAAAAAACGGCTTTACACATTAAAATTGATGGAATTTATTTTGGAAGATTTGTTTTTCAAAACCAGTATAGAGAAGGATTGGAAACTCTTTTTTCAAAACTGAATAAAGATTACGAAATCAAAGTGCTTTCCGGAGATAATGATGGAGAAAGAGCTAACTTAGAAGCGATTCTTCCTAAAAATACCGAACTAGTATTCAACCAAAAACCAGATCAGAAACTCGAATTTATTAAACAACTTCAAGAAAAGGGAAAGAATGTTATGATGGTTGGAGATGGTTTGAATGACGCCGGAGCTTTGGCACAAAGTAATGTCGGAATTTCGATTTCAGAAAATGTAAATGTTTTTTCGCCAGCTTGCGATGCTATTTTAGATGCTTCAGAATTTTCACGTTTGAATTACTTTTTAAAGCTTTCTCATAAGGCGATTTTTATCATCAAAATGAGTTTTGGCTTATCATTGCTCTACAACGTTATTGGACTGGCATTTGCAGTCACAGGAAACCTTCTTCCGTTGGTTGCTGCTATCATTATGCCGTTGAGTACAATTACCATCGTCAGCTTCGTTACTTTTATGTCTAACTATTTCAGTAAGAGTAATTTAGAATAATTTTAAATAATTGAAAAGATATTTTTTTTAATTTTATTATTCTTCTTTGACCATGATAATTATCATATTTTAAACGCCGATTGCCTAGTAATTTTGTTAACATAAATTTACGGTATGAGTGTTATTTATCTTTTAATTTCAGTAAGTATTTTCGTAGCAATTTGTTTCTTCATTGCTTTCATTATTGCTGTCAAATCTGGCCAGTACGACGACGATTATACACCTTCAGTCAGAATTCTTTTTGACGATGAGACCAAAATTATTTCCCAAAATAATAATTCACCAATCGAAGAAAAACAAGTATAATTATGGAAATGGAACAGTTTTATTACGACAACAAAATTGTAAAAAAATTCATTTACGCCACAATACTCTTTGGAGTTGTGGGTATGTTAGTGGGACTTACCCTCGCGGTAATGTACCTTTTTCCCAACATTACAGATGGGATCTCGTGGCTTAGCTACGGCCGTTTAAGACCATTACACACCAACGCTGTTATTTTTGCCTTTGTGGGTAATGCCTTTTTTGCCGGAATGTATTATTCTATGCAGAGATTGTTAAAAGCCAGAATGTTTAGTGATTTCTTAAGTAATCTTCATTTCTGGGGATGGCAGTTAATTATTGTAGCTGCAGCAATTACACTTCCGTTAGGTTATACTTCTTCTAAAGAATATGCAGAATTAGAATGGCCAATCGATATTGCAATTGCTTTAATTTGGGTGGTAATGGGAATCAACATGATTGGTACCATGTTACGCCGTAGGGAGCGCCACTTGTACGTAGCAATCTGGTTTTATCTCGCAACATTCGTAACAGTAGCGGTACTACATATTTTTAATAATATCGAAATTCCGGTTTCCGGTTTAAAAAGTTATTCCGTTTATGCCGGTGTTCAGGATGCATTAGTGCAATGGTGGTACGGACACAACGCGGTAGCATTCTTCTTAACGACTCCGTTTTTAGGATTAATGTACTATTTTGTGCCAAAGATTGCCAACAGGCCTGTTTATTCTTATAGATTATCAATTATCCACTTTTGGTCTTTAATCTTTATCTATATCTGGGCAGGACCTCATCACTTGTTATATTCTGCATTACCAAACTGGGCACAGAATTTAGGAGTAGCTTTCTCAGTAATGCTAATCGCTCCATCTTGGGGAGGTATGATTAACGGACTTTTAACGCTAAGAGGTGCATGGGACAAGGTTCGTGAAGAACCAGTTTTAAAATTCTTTGTAGTAGCAATTACAGGTTACGGTATGGCAACGTTTGAAGGACCGATGCTTTCTCTTAAAAATGTAAATGCTATTGCGCACTATACAGACTGGATCGTTGCTCACGTTCACGTTGGAGCTTTAGCTTGGAATGGTTTCATGTCGTTTGCGATTATTTACTGGTTAATTCCACGAATGACAAAAACAAATTTGTTTTCTAAAAAATTGGCAAACTTCCATTTCTGGATTGGAACTTTAGGTATTATTGTTTATACAATTCCGTTGTATGTGGCTGGTTTTCAACAAGCATCTATGTGGAAACAATTTAATCCGGACGGAACTTTAACTTACGGTAACTTCCTTGAAACTGTAACCGCTATTATGCCAATGTATTGGATGAGAGCTATCGGAGGTACTTTGTACTTAGTGGGGATGCTGACATTGGTTTACAACATTATCATGACAGTTAAACAAGGTTCTCCAGTTGAAGATGAATTAGCTCAGGCTCCTGCTTTACAAAGAATCAGTAGCGGAAGAGTAAGAGGAGAGAAATTCCACTCTTGGTTAGAAAGAAAACCAATCCAATTAACAATCTTAGCTACAATCGCGATTTTAATTGGTGGTATTATTCAGATTGTGCCAACAATTATGGTAAAATCAAATATTCCGACTATTTCAAGTGTAAAACCATACACACCTTTAGAATTGGAAGGACGTGATTTATATATCAGAGAAGGTTGTGTGGGATGTCACTCACAATCCGTTCGACCATTCAGAAGTGAAGTCGAACGTTACGGAGTGCAATCAAAAGCGGGAGAGTTTGTTTACGATCATCCATTCTTATGGGGATCAAAACGTACAGGTCCTGATTTATTGAGAGTTGGAGGTAAATACAATGATAACTGGCACTTTAACCACATGTGGAATCCGCAAAGTACATCTGCAGGATCAATTATGCCAGGATATAAATGGCTATTTGATAACAAACCGCTTGATATTTCATTGACACAAAAGAAAATGCAGGCTATGATTACTTTAGGTGTACCATATACTCCTGAAGATGTTGCCAATGCTGAGAAAACTTTAAGGACTCAGGCTGTTAAAATAGAGAAGAGTTTAGAAAGCGATCCTGACTTTGTAAAAAGCTATGAAGACAGCCGTAAAAAAGCGGCTGCAAAAGGAGAGAAATTCGTTCCAATGAACGAAAGAGAAATCGTTGCTTTGATTGCTTACATTCAAAGACTTGGTACTGATATTAAAGTAAAAGAAACTAAATAACAGCATTATGTTCGAACAAATAAAACACAATATGGAAACAATATCGGGTGTAGAATTATACCCGATTATTTCCCTCTTGATTTTCTTCTTCTTTTTTGTAGGATTAGGCGTTTGGGTATTCTCTTATAAAAAAGATAAAATTCAGGAAATGAGTAACATCCCTTTAGATGAAGGACTTAGTGTAATTACAAAAGACAGATAAAATGAAAAAGTTTTTCCCAGTATATGTTAGAGTACCATTGATTTTCTTCATTGTCTTTGGTTTAATGGAATATTTTGTTGACTCAGGAGATAGGCCAGCGTTTGTAAAATTTCCAATGATTTCGGTATTCTTATTTGCCTTCTTATTCATTTTGATTGCTATTGAGATTACACTTAGTGCTGTAAATCGTGTCATGTATCAATTAATGACACCAGAAGAAAAAGCCAAAAAAGAATATGAAGAAAGTCTAAGCTTAAAAGAAAGCACTTGGTTTAAAAACCTAATGCAAAAGCTGACAAGAACATCACCTATTGAAAAAGAAGGTGAGATTTTAATGGATCATGATTATGACGGAATTAAAGAGTTAGACAACAATTTACCGCCTTGGTGGGTCTATTTATTTTATATCTGTATCATTTTCGGAGTTATTTATGTAATCCGTTATGATGTTCTTGGGGCTGATAATCAAGAAATGGAGCTGAAAAAAGAAATGGCTCAGGCAAAAATTGATGTTGAAGAGTATTTGAAAACCGCTCCAGATTTAATGGATGAAAAGACAGTTGTTTTACTTACAGATGATGCAAGTCTAGCAGCAGGAAAAGAAATCTTCACCACAAACTGTGCAGCTTGCCACAGAGCGGATGCCGGAGGACAAATTGGACCAAACTTAACAGATGACCGTTGGATTTTAGGAGGAGGAATTAAAAACCTTTTCCATACTATTACAAACGGAGGTAGAGATGGTAAAGGAATGATTTCCTGGAAAGGAACCTTAAAGCCAAAAGAAATTCAGAAAGTAGCAAGTTATATTCTGTCATTGCAAGGAAGTAATCCAAAAGATCCGAAAGAAGCGGAAGGAGATGTTTGGGTTGATGATAGTGCGCCAAAAACTGATGCAGGAGCAGCTATACCAACAAAAGATACCACAACAGTTAAAAAATAATTAGAATACAAATATCATGTCAAATTTACCAGACGAAGCGTTTAGAGATACCATTGGAACTATAGATGAAGGTGGTAAACGGAAATTTATTTTCCCTAAAAAACCGTCTGGTAAGTTTTACGATTATAGAAAAATTGTCAGTTATGTTTTATTGGCTATTTTATTTATAAATCCGTTTATTAAAATAAATGGAAATCAATTTATGATGTTCAATGTTTTAGAACGTCGTTTTAACATTTTTGGATTTCCTTTCTGGCCTCAGGATTTTTACCTCTTTGTAATTTCAATGCTTATTGGAGTTGTATTTGTGCTGTTATTTACAGTAGTTTTCGGAAGGATTTTTTGCGGCTGGATTTGCCCGCAGACTATATTTCTAGAATTGGTTTTCCGCCGAATAGAATATTGGATAGACGGAGATCGAGGTTCTCAATCACGTCTGGCAAGAATGGAATGGAATGGAGAAAAAATTAGAAAAAGACTCCTCAAATGGACCATTTTCTTTGTGATTTCTTTTCTTATTGCCAATGTATTTCTGGCTTATTTAGTTGGAAGCGACAAATTGTTTTTAATGATTGAACAAGGTCCAATTCAACAAGCGAGTAATTTTGTAGCACTTCTTATTTTTACTGGAATCTTTTATTTTGTATTCGTTTGGTTTCGCGAGCAGGTTTGCATCATCGCTTGTCCTTATGGAAGATTGCAAGGTGTTCTTTTAGATAATAAATCGATCAATGTTGCTTACGATTTTGTACGAGGAGAAAAAGAAGAAGGACGTGCAAAATTCAATAAAAAAGAAGACAGAGCATTAACAGGAAAAGGAGATTGTATTGATTGTCTTCAATGTGTTCATGTCTGCCCAATGGGAATTGATATTAGGAACGGAACACAGCTAGAATGCACGAACTGTACAGCTTGCATTGACGAATGCGATCATATTATGGAATCTGTAGGATTGCCAAAAGGTCTTATTCGTTACGCTTCTGAAGACGAAATTGCTAAAAAAGAACCTTTCAAGTTTACAGCTAGAATGAAAGGATATACAGCTGTTCTCTTTATTTTATTAAGCATTTTTGTTGGAATGCTGTTTTTAAGAACTGATGTTCAGGCAGTTGTTTTGCGTTTACCAGGACAGTTATTTCAGCATAATGGGGATAAAATCAGTAACGTTTACACTTATAAAATTGTAAACAAAACAATGAAAGATTTCAATGATATTCATTTTGAGTTAATTGATCAGAAAGGTGAGATAAAAAATGTTGGAAAACAGCATTTTAAAGTTGCCAAAGAAGGAATTTCTCAAGGAACATTATTTATTGAAATAAAGGAAGTTTTATTAGAAAGTGATAAAACAAAAGTAAAAATAGGAGTTTACAATGGTTCTGAACTCATAGAAACTACATCAACAAATTTCTTAGGACCACGCAGTTTTAATTAAAATATTTAGATTATGAAAATTAATTGGGGCACAGGAATCGTCATTGCATTCGGATTGTTTATGACATTTATATTATATTTTGTTTTTGAAGTACAATCAAACTCTAAATACGATAATGATTTGGTTGTCGAAGAATACTATAAACACGACACGCATTTTCAGGAAGAAATGGCGAGAATTCAAAACGCTCACGATTTGCAGCACAAACCTTCAATCAAATATACAGATAGTGGAGTAGCTGTAACTTTTCCTGCTGGATTTGAAAGTGATAAAGTACAAGGCAACATCTTGTTATACCGACCTTCAAATAAAAAGTTTGACTTTAATACCAAAATTGCCTTAACAAATTCTTCTATTGTTATTCCACAGAAAAAATTAATAAAAGGACGTTGGGATGTTAATATGGAATGGCAATATGAAGGCAAAAAATATTTAACTAAAGAAGTAATTTACGTAAACTAATTGCAAAATGTTGTTTTCAGCTTTCTTTTTAGGTCTTATCAGTAGTCTGCATTGTGTTGGCATGTGCGGGCCAATTGCTATGATGCTTCCTGTAGACAGACAAAATGAAGCCAAAAAAGTAACGCAGATTTTGACCTATCATTTTGGAAGATTAACAGCTTATGCCACAATCGGATTAATATTTGGATTATTAGGAAGAGGTTTTTTTCTAGCAGGATTACAACAGAAAATGTCCATCATCATTGGTGTAATCATGATTATCGTAGTTTTGATTCCAGAGAAAAAATTTGCTAATTATAATTTTTCAAAACCGATTTATAAAATCATATCTAAAATTAAATCAAACCTTGGAGCTCAATTTAAAAACAAGAGTTATAAATCTCTTTTTACGATTGGTCTTCTAAATGGATTTCTTCCTTGCGGAATGGTATATGTAGCGCTGTTTGGAGCAATTGCAATGCAAAGTGCTGGTTTTGGTGTTTTGTATATGCTCTTATTCGGAATAGGGACAATACCTTTGATGACAATTGTAGTATATGTAAATTCATTACTAAAATTGCCTTTCAGAAATAAGATTCAAAAGGCAATTCCGTATGTTGCTGTAATTATTGGAGTTTTGTTTATCCTTAGAGGATTAGGACTTGGAATTCCATACATTTCTCCTTCAAATATGAGTCTTTTTGTACAGCAGGCTCCCAACTGTCATTAAAATACATCTTACTTTAATTTTATACAGTCATCGAAAACAAGTTGGTTTCCGGTGACTTTCTTTTTAGATGTAAATCGAAAGCCATGCAGATGTTACGTACAAATGGCCTTCCTTCTTCTGTAATTTTAATTGAATTTTCTTCAATGATAATTAAACCATCATTTTCTATTTCTTGTAAAGCAATTAAAACTTCGGGAAGTTCTGTGAAATTTAAAGATTCTTTTGTCCAGGAAGTTTCTAATTCACAAGTTAGATTTAAAATATGCTTTCTAATTATAAGATCTTCATCGTTTAAAATATGACCTTTTACAACAGGTAATTTATCCCATTCTAACAATTGATAATAATCTTCCAGATTTTTAGTGTTTTGAGCAAAGCTATACCAGCTGTCACTAATGGAAGAAACACCTAAACCTATCATGACTTGTGTTTTAGAAGCACTGTATCCCATAAAGTTGCGGTGTAAATTTTCATTGTGAGCTGCTTTGTATAGACTATCGGTTTCTAAAGCAAAATGATCCATTCCAATTTCATGATAACCATTTTGGGCAAGCAGTTTTTTTCCAGTTTCATAAAGCTCTCTTTTTTCAGCATCTTTTGGCAGGTTTTCATCATTAAAACCACGTTGTCCGTTTCCTTTTATCCAAGGAACGTGAGCATAACTGTAAAATGCCAATCGGTCTGGTTTTAGAGAATTTGTTTTTTCAACCGTATCAATTACATCTTCAATGGTTTGAAAAGGAAGTCCAAAAATTATATCGTGTCCAATAGAAGTATAACCAATTTCTTTTGCCCAAAAAGTTACTTTAGCAACATTGTGAAAAGGTTGGATTCTATTAATAGCTTTTTGAACGGTAGGAGAATAATCCTGAACACCAAAACTCACTCGGCGAAAGCCTAATTCATACAGTTTTTTTAACTGTTCATGTGTTGTGTTATTTGGGTGACCTTCAAAACTGAATTCATGATTTTCTGCTTTTACTGCATAGCTGAAAATTCCATTGATTAGTAATTCCAGATTTTCTTTTGAAAAGAATGTTGGTGTTCCGCCTCCTAAATGGATTTCTTTAATAACAGGTTTTTCAGGAAGTATTTTACAATACAAATACCACTCTTTTAAAAGCGCTTTAATATAAGTTTCTTCGACAGAATGGTTTTTGGTAATTCTTTTGTTACATCCGCAGAAAGTACACATGCTTTCGCAGAATGGCAGATGAATGTATAAACTAATTCCGTTTTTTGAATTGCTTTCTGAAAATGATTTTTGCAAAGAAGTAATCCATTTTTCAGTTGTGAAATCAGCTTCATTCCAATACGGAACTGTCGGGTAGCTAGTATATCTTGGGCCTGGGACATTGTACTTTTGTGTCAAGGAGATTTTCATAATGACGGATTTAGTTTACCTCAAAATTAAAACTTCGATGACCGAGATAAAATGACAAATATCATATAAAAGACAAAAAAAAGAGGCTCAAATTTGAACCTCTTTAGCTGAATTAAATAACTAACGTGAAATAGAATCTTGGATGATTTTATGCCATTTTTTCGCAAACTGATGATCTTGATAAACGCTTATTTGTTTGATGCGGTCATCATCAAAATCATAGAATGGAATTATAATCTTTTTAGATGTTTCTTTGTCTAAGAATTCGAAATCAATTTTAATTATGGTATTCGAATGTGCGTCTGTCGTTGGAATTAATTTACAAGAATCTACAGTGTTTAAATCAACATAAATTGATTCCTGTTGGTTTGGGTTGAAATTCATTAAAATGAATTTATTGTTTTTCTGATCCAGAGTTAATGTTTTGTTGTTGATTGATTCCGTTAAATCAAAACTTTCAGGATTAGAAGGGTTGAACCTTTTCTTAATGTTTAGGATTCTTGATTTACTGGCTGCACTTGAACGAGCAGAAAAATATACTGGGATTGCGACAATAATTAGAATCACAATACCCATAATGGTTGTTGTAGTTTCCATAATGTTTTCAATGAAATAAATAAATTGATACAAACCAGCTTTCAGTTAGAAAGTGGCTATAGTTTGAAGAATAAATCTTCGATTGAATCAAGTTTTATTTACCAGAAAAAATGAAAAGCATAGAGTATGACTAGAACCTTTTTACTTTGAGTAGTAAATAGTTTAGTATATGTTGAAGTATATGTAACGGTTTGATGCTGTGGGATAAGAGGTAAGAAAGAATCTAAACATTTTAATATCCCAGATGAGGCAGTTTTGATGTTTGCCGCAAATTGATAACTGCCTTGCGGCTGAATAAATGCAGATGAATCTCCAGTCTCTTTACAGAAATTAGAATCCGTTTTTTGTGTTTCAGTTATATGCACAGAAGCCGTGTCTGCGTGATAAGCAAACAAACCTGCAATCAAAAGTGCAATAAATATAACGGTTTTACGAATCCAATTCATGTCGGCGAATTTAAGTCATAAAACACAATTAATGAAATTTTATAGAATTAATTAACAAACAAAAATAATCCTCAGTTTTTTCTATTAAAAAACTGAGGATTTATATGGTTATTGTTGCATTTTAAAGTAGTAATCTGCAGAATGTTTGCCACTTCCGTAAAACAAGAAGAATACGCAGATAAATAAAACGATTAATGCTAAAACTAAACTTTCAGAATGCATTTTTCCCATAAAGTTTACGAGAACAGCACCAAATAAAATAGGAAGTTGAGCAGCAATTGCCCAACGGGTTAATAGTCCAAAAATAATCATTATACCACCAATCATATGGGCAGGAGCAATGTAATGCAGCATAAACATTCCTCCTCCAAATTTATCAATAGGGGAAATTAAATCATGCAGGTACTGAATATTGGTGACAAACGAGACACCTTTCATAAATAAAAATCCACCCAAAACAATACGTACTAGATCCACCGGTAAATAAGTGTGCGAGTTCGCCCATTTATTCAAACTTTTTACATTTTCCATGATGTTGTGTGATTAAAAATTATATATAAAGTTACTGATTTTTAAATATATATGTATTTTTTACAGCTGGAAAATGAGTTTTTTGTTTTTTATTTAACGTATTGCTGCCAATTCTTGAAAATCTAAACTTGAATAACGCCCAAATTAAATGGTTTTTGAATAGGAGCATGGTTTGCAGCTTCGATTCCCATTGAGATCCAGGTTCGGGTATCTAATGGATCAATAATAGCGTCGGTCCATAATCTTGATGCAGCATAATAAGGAGAAGTCTGTTCGTCGTAACGTTCTTTTATTTTATTGAAAAGTTCGGTTTCTTTTTCTTCATCGACTACTTCTCCTTTCGCTTTAAGCGAAGAAGCTTCAATTTGGGCTAAAACTTTTGCAGCCTGAGTACCGCCCATAACTGCTAATTCTGCACTTGGCCAAGCAAAAATCAATCTTGGATCGTATGCTTTACCACACATGGCATAATTTCCAGCACCATAAGAATTTCCAACAATAACAGTAAATTTAGGAACAACAGAATTACTTACTGCATTTACCATTTTCGCACCGTCTTTAATAATACCGCCATGTTCTGATTTTGAGCCAACCATAAATCCGGTAACATCTTGTAAAAACACCAACGGAATTTTTTTCTGATTACAATTGGCAATAAAACGGGTTGCTTTGTCGGCGCTGTCAGAATAGATTACACCACCAAACTGCATTTCACCTTTTTTGGTTTTTACCACTTTTCTTTGATTGGCAATAATTCCAACTGCCCAACCATCTATTCGTGCATAGCCAGTAATTAGCGATTGTCCGTAACCGCCCTTGTAAGCTTCAAATTCTGAATTATCAACCAAACGTTTAATGATTTCCATCATATCGTATTGTTCAGTTCTTGCTTTTGGTAAGATTCCGTAAATTTCATTTGGTTCTAAAGCTGGTTTTTCGGCTTTGATTCTGCTGTAGCCTGCTTTTTCAAAATCACCAATTTTATCTACTATATTTTTGATTTTATCTAAAGCGTCTTTATCATCTTTTGCTTTATAATCAGTAACTCCTGAAATTTCACAATGCGTTGTTGCTCCGCCTAAAGTTTCGTTGTCAATGGTTTCGCCAATTGCCGCTTTTACCAAATAACTTCCGGCAAGGAAAATACTTCCGGTTTTATCCACGATTAAAGCTTCATCGCTCATAATTGGTAGATAAGCTCCTCCTGCGACGCAGCTTCCCATAACGGCAGCAATTTGGGTAATTCCCATACTGCTCATTTGAGCGTTGTTTCTAAAGATTCGCCCGAAGTGCTCTTTATCCGGAAAAATTTCATCCTGCATTGGCAGATAAACTCCTGCGCTATCTACAAGATAAATAATAGGAAGTCTATTTTCGATTGCGATTTCCTGCGCGCGAAGGTTTTTCTTTCCTGTAATTGGAAACCATGCCCCGGCTTTTACAGTAGCATCATTTGCTACAACAATACATTGTTTACCTTTAATATATCCTATTTTAACCACAACACCTCCAGACGGACATCCTCCGTGTTCCGGATACATTCCTTCACCTGCAAAACCGCCGATTTCAATACTTTTAGAATTTTCATCCAATAAATAAGCGATTCTTTCGCGAGCGGTCATTTTGCCTTCGGCATGTAGTTTTTCGATACGTTTTTCGCCTCCGCCTAATTTAACTTTGGCAAATTTTTGTTTTAATTCAGAAAGGAGCAGTTTATTGTGATCTTCGTTTTTATTGAAGTTTAAATCCATGATATAGTATTGATTTTACAAAATAGTGTTGGCTAATTTACAAAATCAATTGAAATAAAGTGATCGCTTTATGAATTAAGAGAAGTTTGTAATATTCTATTTTTATTTAAACACATAGAAACATAGACGATAATAAATTAGAAAAAGAATTAGAAAGAAACTAGTTTCTAAAACATAGCTTTGTGTAAACGGTTGCACAACTTTTTCAAAGTTTAGCACATAGTTCTCTATGTGCACAACTTTTTCAAAGTTTAGCACATAGAGAACTATGTGTTTAAATTAATTACACCAATTATTTTTCTTTAAATTTGCTTTTTCATACTAATCAGTATTTTTTATGTCAAAAGCAGCAAACACCCGTCTAACTATTTTACAAAAGGCATTTGAATTGATTTATACTAAAGGGTATCAGACCACCAGTATAGATGAAATAATTGCTACTACTCAAGTCACCAAAGGAGCTTTTTATTACCATTTTAAGACCAAAGACGAAATGGGAGTTGCTATTATTGAAGAAATTTTGAAACCGACCATGCAGGAACATTTTATAAAACCAACTGAAGCTTCTCAAAACCCAATTGAGGACTTTTATAATATGATTTCGTATTTGCTTTTAGAAGATCCTTTTTTACAGATAAAGTATGGCTGCCCTGTTGGAAATCTTACACAGGAAATGACGCCTTGGAATAATAAATTCAGTGAAGCTTTGACAGAATTAGTGAATTTGTGGAAAGAAACTATTATAAATTCAATTGAAAAAGGTAAAGAATCTGGTTTAATTCGTAAAGAAGTCGTTGGCGAACAAGTAGCATTATTCATTTTGTCAGGCTATTGGGGAGTACGAAATTTCGGAAAATTACAAAATGATAATTCTGCTTATTTAGTTTATTTAAAGGAGTTTAGGGGGTATTTAGATAGTTTGAAATAAAATTATTTTTCAAAAACATACTAATTGGTATGTTTTTGAATATATTTGCATTGTCTAAATCAAAAAACAATGTATCAAACTCTTTTAGAAGGCCATTCCTATATAAGATGGCTCGTATTGGTAAGCTTGTTATGTTCTATTTACATAGCTTACAAAGGTTATTCGCAAAAACTTCCATTTACTAAAACAGCGAATTTATTACGGCACTGGACGGCAACTATTGCTCATATTCAGCTTCTCTTTGGAATATTAGTGTATGTGCAGAGTCCGATTGTAAAATATTTTTGGAGAAATTATAAAGATGGATTTCAAAACTTAGATGCTTCCTTTTTCGGAATCATTCATATTGCTTTGATGTTAATAGCTATTATCATAATAACAATTGGTTCGGCTTTAGCAAAAAGAAGAAAAACTGATGCAGAAAAATTCAAAACTATGTTTGTTTGGTTTTTGATCGCGCTATTCATCATTTTTATTGCCATTCCGTGGCCATTTTCACCTCTTGCCATTCGTCCTTATTTTAGATAATTATGAAAAACTTATTGCAGACAAACATCGGAAGATTACGAATTATTGGATTCTTAGAAGGAACATCACTTTTGATTTTACTTTTTATAGCGATGCCAATGAAATATATTTTTGAAATGCCATTTCTGACAAGACCTGTTGGAACGATTCACGGTGCTTTATTCTTACTTTTTATTTTTAATACAATAAGTGTTGGAGTAGAGCAGAACTGGAAATTCACAACTACAACATGGAAAGTGCTTTTGGCCTGTGTTATTCCGTTTGGGACTTTTTATATCGATTCTAGAATTTTGAGTAAAATCACAAATGAGTAGTTATGGTTTTTGTATTTAAAACAAATATTGACAGCATTTCTAAAGTAAAGAAAGTAACACCAAAACTGAACAGGTTGTTTCCAAATACAAAGTGGAATTTTGATCTCGAAGACTGTGATAATATTTTGAGGTTTGAGTGTAACGATAATATAGTCGAAAAGGTAATTTTCTTAATGAAAGTTATTGGTTTTGAATGTGAAGCTTTATAGAATAAAAAAGCAGAAGTTTTACTTCTGCTTTTTTATGATACTTATTTCACTTTGGAAAGAGAAACAGCATTGATACAATAACGTAAACCACTTGGCGGAGGTCCGTCTGGGAAAATGTGTCCTAAATGTGCATCGCATACATTGCATACCACTTCTACACGAACCATTCCGTAAGATCTGTCAGCATGATAAGCGATAGCATTTTCTTTTATAGGTTGTGTAAAAGAAGGCCAGCCTGTTCCTGATTCGAATTTTTCACTCGCATCAAAAAGAACTGTTCCGCAGCATTTACACTCATAAATTCCCGGATCAAATAAACTGCACATTTCTGAGCTGAAAGACCTTTCTGTACCCTTTAAACGTGTTACTTGAAATTCTTCAGGAGTCAGGATCTGTTTCCATTCTTCCTCCGTTTTTTCGACTCTCTTTTCAGGAGCCGGATTTCCCTTATTTGTAAAATGAATTACATCTGCCCATTTTATCATAACTTTTGTTTTTTTGTTTCAGGTTTAAAGTTTCAAGTTGTTGTAACTGAAAACTGAGACCGCGACTGAAAACTTACTCTTCCTCTTTCTGTCCCATCATCATTAGATAGGCTTTCAAGAAAGGATCGATATTTCCATTCATTACGCCATCTACATCGCTGGTTTCGTAACCTGTACGAACGTCTTTTACTAATTTATAAGGTTGCATAACGTAATTACGAATCTGCGAACCCCATTCAATTTTCATTTTTCCAGCTTCAATATCAGCGCGTTGTGCTTGTTGTTTCTTTAACTCAATTTCGTACAATTGAGAACGTAGCATCTGCATGGCACGCTGTCTGTTGTCTTGTTGAGAACGTGTTTCAGAACATTGAATCTGAATTCCGGTTGGTTTGTGTACCAATTGCACTTTAGTTTCTACTTTATTTACATTTTGTCCTCCCGCACCACTCGAACGAGAAGTGGTAATTTCAATATCAGCAGGATTAATATCAATTTCGATACTGTCATCAACCAATGGATATACATAAACAGAAACGAATGAAGTATGACGTTTGGCGTTACTATCAAAAGGAGAGATTCTTACCAGACGGTGAACACCGTTTTCTCCTTTTAAATATCCAAAAGAATAATCTCCTTCAAACTCTAAAGTTACTGTTTTAATTCCAGCAACATCGCCTTCTTGAAAGTTAAGTTCTTTTATTTTGTAACCATAACTTTCGCCCCACATCATGTACATACGCATCAGCATTCCTGCCCAGTCGCAGCTTTCTGTTCCACCAGCTCCGGCTGTAATCTGAACTACAGCACTTAAGCTATCACCTTCATCAGAAAGCATGTTTTTGAATTCGATATTTTCTATATGAGATTGAGCAATATTGTATTGTTCATCTAGTTCATCAACAGAAAGTTCTCCTTCTTTATAAAAATCATAAGCTAACTGTAATTCTTCTGTAAGAGATACAGCTTTATCATAATCTTCAATCCATTTTTTCTTGTTTCGAAGATTTTTTACAATGTTTTCGGCATCTTTTGGGTTGTTCCAAAAATCTGGTGCAAAAGTTTTTTCTTCTTCGTTTGCGATTTCGATTAGTTTGGCATCAACGTCAAAGATACCTCCTCAACGCACCAAGGCGCTCCACAATACCTTTTACTTGTTCGGCTGTTGTCATAAATTAATTAATAGGTTTTATATGTTTTTTAGAATTATTACGTTAATTTGGTCTAGAGAAACCAACGAGTTAAATTTTACTAAAACTTGCTGAGAATAACTATAAGTAATACGTAATTTTGCATACAAAAATAAGATATAGTTTTTAGAATATGGAAATAAATTTAATCAGCGATACCATAACAAAGCCTACTTATGAAATGCTGCAGTATATGTTTAACGCCCACGTTGGCGACGATGTATACAAACAGGACCCAACGGTGATTGAATTGGAAAACAGAACGGCTGAATTTTTTGGCATGGAGGCTGGTCTATTTTTTCCGTCTGGAACTATGGCAAATCAAACTGCAATCAAGCTGCATACTCAGCCAGGAGAACAGTTAATTGCTGATAAATATGCACATGTTTATCATTATGAAGGAGGAGGGGTTTCTTTTAATAGCGGTGTTTCTTGCTGTTTGTTAGATGGAAATCGTGGTATGATAACGGCTTCTCAAGTTGCTGCAGCGATAAACGATCCAGAGTTTTATCATAGTCCGTTAACAAGTTTGGTTTGTGTTGAAAATACAACCAATAAAGGTGGCGGAGCTTGTTATGAATTAGACGATTTAAGAGAAATAAAAAAAGTTTGCGACGCCAATAATCTAAAGTTTCACTTAGACGGTGCCAGAATTTGGAATGCATTAGTGGCCAAAAGACAGAATCCGAAAGAATTTGGAGCTATTTTCGATACTATTTCGGTTTGTTTGTCTAAAGGTCTTGGAGCTCCAATTGGTTCTGTATTGCTTGGAAGTAAAGATGATATTCGTAGAGCGTTGAGAATCAGAAAGATATTAGGTGGGGGAATGCGTCAGGTAGGGTATCTTGCTGCTGCTGGATTGTATGCGTTGGCTCATAATATTGAAAGATTGGCTGAAGATCATCGCAGAGCAAAAGAAATTGCAAAAATTCTAAGTACAAAACAATGGATTGCTTCAATAGAGCCTGTAGAAACTAATATTTTGATTTTTTCGCTTGCCGAAGGTTATAGCGATCAATTATTAATTGAAAAGTTAAAACAGAAAAACATATTAATAAGTTCTTTGGGACATAATAAACTTCGTATTGTAACACATTTAGATTATAAAGAAGTGATGCATACTTATGTGTTAGAAACACTTTCGAAATTTTAGATTTTAAACATTATAAAACTAAAAAAAGGCAGGATTAAAATCCTGCCTTTTTTTAGTTTACTTGGTCTACAATAATAAAATTGCTATCAATCAAAGTGTTTGATTTCAGAGCAAAATATTTGTATGCTTTGGTTGAAATATTAAACTTTAAAAGGACAAATTCTTCAGTTCCTTTTTGAACGCAGCATACATATTCATTGCTATTTTTGTCAATATATCCCTGCCCATTTAGATAAGCGTAGCCTAATTGATCGTTAGGCAATAAATCTTCATAAGTATAGTTTGATAGATTGATTTTAGCAATTGTATTGCCGATGGAACCCGTTTTATTTGTTATGCAATAAGCAGTGTTAGTTGAAATAACAGAAGGCTTTGAAAAAGAAAATGCAGCATTATTAAATAATACTTTTTGTGCTTTATTATTGTCTATGTCTATTTCGTAAGTCCCTTGATTAGAATAAGAACTATACAGTTTGTTTCCGTTTAAGAATATAGAAGTAGAAGCAGTTTGATCAAAACTTAGGCCTAAATAAGAGATTTCAAAGGTTTCAGGATCTATTTTTATAAAATAAGAAACATTGTTTACGGGTGAAATATAAGTATTAGAAATAATTGTTCCGTAAAGTGCCTTCTTCGAATCGTTCCATATTAAAGAAGAAATAGAAGGATAAGAGCCAACTGCTTCATTTGGCAAAACAATTGACTTTGAAATTGTCTTTTTTGTCTTTTTATCAAAAACAAAAAGTTTTGTTGAAGGCGAATAATATTCAACTAAAAAAATCTTATCACTATTAGAAGTAACAGCATTCAGATTTATAGTATTTGAAGTTAGGCCTTCAAACTCAGCATAAGGCGTGATTTTTCCACTATTATTTCCAATTTTGTTTATTTTTCCAGCAAAAGTGACAGCTAAAAAATCATAATCATCTTTAACAGAATCATCTGTTGGTTCTGAAGAATCGTTAGAGCACGAAAATAAAAGTAAGCTGGTAAAGATAATCGCAAGAGTTTTGAAGGCTAATTTCATAATTTGCAGCTTATTTAAACAAATTATCCATTCCAGGAATAGATGGCATATCCATTCTGGCTACTGCGTCTAATTCTCTTTCGTTTACATTTGTTGCTTTTTCGATTGCTTTATTAAGAGTTACAATCAAATAATCTTCCAATTGTTCTTTATCTTCCATTAGAGAATCGTCAATAGAAATCGATTTTATTTTTCTGCTAGCGGTGATAGTAACTTTTAATAATCCGTCAGCGCTTTGTTCGTCAATTAAAACAGTATCTAAACGCTTTTTAGTATCTTCAATTTTTTGTTGGGTTTCTTTAAGTTTGCCCATCATTCCCATTAAATCCATTTTTGTTGATTTTTTAAATTATTTCAGACAAAATTAGTATATTGCTGTATTAATTCAATAGAATATTTTATGAAAAAATTAATTTTGTTCTGTTGGCTTTATGCTATTTTTGCGACTTCATATTTAAAAATTAATGCTCAATCAATGCAAAATGATATATCGGCTCCAAAGGCTAAAATAATTCCAAAAACATTAAAAAAACATAAAGAATCCAGAGTTGACAACTACTTTTGGTTGAATGATAGAGAAAATTCGGAAGTGATTGATTATCTGAATCAAGAGAATGCTTATTATGAGAATATGACTTCTCATACAAAAGATTTAAAAGACAATCTCTTTGAAGAAATGAAAGGAAGAATTAAAGAAGACGATTCTTCAGTTCCGTATTTTTATAATGGATATTTTTATATTACTCGTTTCGAAACGGGGCAAGATTATCCCATTTTTGCAAGAAAAAAAGGAAGCCTTGCTGCCCAAGAAGAAATTCTTTTTAATTGTAATGAAATGGCAAAAGGACATGCTTATTTCAAATTGGGAGGTTTGAGCATTAGTCCTGATAATAAATTTGCCAGTTTTGGAGTAGATATTGTTGGAAGACGAATTTATACCATTCAAATTAAAAATTTAGAAACTGGTGAAATTTTGGCAGATAAAGTAGAAAATGTTACAGGAGCTTCAGTTTGGGCTAATGATAACAATACTATTTTTTATGTTAGACAAGACGAAACAACATTAAGAGCAGATAAAGTTTTTAGACATAAATTAAATACAGCTTCTGAAAAAGATGTTTTGGTTTATGATGAAATAGATGATACTTTTAATGTGTCGATTAGCAAGGAAAAGTCAAAAAAATATATTGTTATTGGCTCAGGAAGTACTTTGACTACCGAATACAGAATTTTAAATTCTAATGATCCAGACGGAGAATTTGTTGTTTTTCAACCACGTGTACGTGGACTAGAATACAGTATTTCTCATTACGAAGATTCATTTTATATCTTAACAAATAAAGATAAGGCGACAAATTTCAAATTAATGAAAACGCCAGAAAACAAAACAGGAAAGAAAAACTGGGTAGATCTTATTCCGCACAGAGAAGATGTTTTGTTGGAAGATATTGAAATTTTTAAAAATTATTTAGTTGTAGAAGAGCGTTCGAATGGTTTGAATCATATTCGAATTATGCCTTGGAATGGTGAAGAAGATTATTATCTTCCTTTTGGCAGTGAGACATACAATGCCTACACAACAACAAATGTTGATTTTGATACCGATATTTTACGTTACAGTTATCAATCTTTGGCAACGCCATCTTCTGTAATTGATTTTAATATGAAAACTAAAACCAAAGAAATCTTAAAAGAACAACAGGTTTTAGGAGGGAAATTTGATAAAGATAATTATGTAGAAGAGCGAGTTTGGGCAACTGCAAGAGATGGAGTTAAAGTTCCGATTTCGATGATTTACAGAAAAGGATTGGAGAAAAATGGTAAAAATCCGCTATTGCTTTATGCTTATGGTTCGTACGGAATAACAATGGATACCTATTTTTCTTCAACTAGATTATCACTTCTTGACCGCGGATTTGTTTATGCTATTGCGCATATCAGAGGAGGTGAGGATTTAGGAAGACAATGGTATGAAGATGGAAAACTGTTAAAAAAGAAAAATACCTTTACAGATTTCATCGATTGCTCTAAATTTGTAATAGACCAAAAGTATACTTCTCCTGAACATCTTTATGCTGAAGGAGGATCTGCTGGCGGACTTTTAATGGGAGTAATTGTTAATGAAGCTCCAAAATTATATAATGGCGTTATCGCTCAGGTGCCTTTTGTAGACGTAATTACCACAATGCTGGATGACAGTATTCCGCTTACAACTGGAGAGTATGACGAATGGGGGAACCCAAACAACAAAAAATATTACGATTATATGTTATCGTATTCACCTTACGATAATGTAAAAGCGCAGGAATATCCTAACATGTATGTGTCTACTGGATTGCATGATTCGCAGGTACAGTATTGGGAGCCAGCAAAATGGGTTGCAAAATTAAGAGACTTAAAAACAAATGATAATCTTTTGTTTTTAGATACTAATATGGATGCAGGTCATGGCGGGGCTTCAGGACGTTTTGAAGCTTTGAAAGACTTAGCAAAAGAATTTAGTTTTTTATTAGATTTAGAAAAAATTAAAAGCTAATTAGATTTTTTTTGTTAAATTTGCAACCTATCAAGGTTAATTTAAAAAGGCCTTTGATTAACTATTTTTTTATGAAAGAAGAAATAACCGCTTATAATAATGTTTTAGAGTTAATAGGTAACACCCCCCTTATTAAACTAAATAAAATCACCGAAGAGTTAGAAGGAAATTTCTACGCAAAGGTAGAAGCTTTCAACCCAGGTCATTCCTCAAAAGATAGAATAGCATTATATATTATTGAAGAAGCCGAGAAAAAAGGAATTCTTTCTCCGGGAGATACCATTATTGAAACAACATCTGGTAATACAGGATTTAGTTTAGCAATGGTAAGCATTATTAAAGGTTACAATTGTATTTTAGCAGTAAGTTCAAAATCGTCTAAAGATAAGATTGACATGCTAAGAAGTTTAGGAGCTAAAGTATATGTCTGTCCGGCTCACGTTTCTGCAGATGATGAAAGATCATATTATAATGTAGCAAAACGTTTACACGAAGAAACAAAAGGGTCAGTTTACATTAATCAATATTTTAACCAATTGAATATTGATGCTCATTACAACACTACAGGTCCAGAGATTTGGGAACAAACAAAAGGACAAATCACGCACTTAATTGCTTGCAGCGGAACAGGAGGAACTATCTCAGGAACTGCAAAATTCTTAAAAGAAAAAAATCCAAATATTAGAATTCTAGGAGTTGATGCTTTTGGATCTGTATTGAAAAAATACCACGAAACAAAAGAATTCGACAGTAAAGAAATTTACCCATATCGTATAGAAGGTTTAGGTAAAAACTTAATCCCGTCAGCTACAGATTTTGATATTATTGATAAATTCATGAAAGTAACCGACGAAGAGAGTGCGCATTCAGCAAGAGAAATCACTCGTAAAGAAGGTTTATTTGTTGGTTATACTTCTGGAGCAGTAATGCAGGCTATTAAACAATATGCAGAAGAAGGCGAATTTACAAAAGACAGTAATATTATTGCTATTTTCCCAGATCACGGTTCTCGTTACATGAGCAAAGTATTTAGTGATGATTGGATGAATGAACAAGGTTTCTTTGATAGTGTTAATGAAGAAGAAGCTCAAAAAATAGAATTCGTAAAGTAATTAAGTTACTTTTTTAAATATAAAAACTCCGTTCGTTAATTCGAATGGAGTTTTTTTTATTATACAATTCTGGAATTGAAGTATATTATTAATTCCGCGTATTTATACGTAAGAAATTATTAATTTGATTGAATTAAATTTATTATTTTAATAATATTAAAATAAAGTAGCAAGACGCATTTTAACGATAAAAATAACCAAAATTCGTTGTTTTAACGAGTATTTAGGTAAGTTGTCGGAATTTTTTTCGTCAAAATTCATAATAATCTAGTTTAGCAGTGTAAAATAACATTAGTTGTTTAATCCCAAAATCTAACTATTATGAAAAAATCACTACTTACACTATTGTTTGTATGTTATTTGAATGTTAATGCGCAAACACCAATCCAAGAATTTAATTTTAACGGTACTTTAAATAATACCGCAAACACGATCTCATTTATGGGAACCGACAATTTTGTGACGGACAGGTCTGGAGTTGTAAAAGGTGCTCAACGATTAAATAATAGAGCTTTAGAAGCTGTAATTGATAATGTTCCGCAGGGAAGGGCTGCAAGAACAATTAGTATCTGGGTTAAATTTAATGACATTGCCAACGCAAATTATATTTGGGGTTATGGAAATGCTTATAATGCTCAATATTGCGGTTTATTACAACAAGGTACATCTTCTTCTAATTCAGATTTAAGTTTAGCAGCGTGGGGCGCTTCCAACGATGTTATTGTGTCTACACCACTTGAAAAATATGTTTGGTATAATTATACCATTACTTATGAAGGTGTTACTTCTAAAATATATCGTGACGGAAAGTTGTTAAAATATCTAGAAGGAATGACTAGATCTACAAATGGCAATGTTTTTAGATTGGGCGAAATCAATACTACAATTGGAATAAATGCTGATGTAGATGATTTGAAAATTTATGATTTTGCAATGACACCAGAACAGGTTAAGGATTTGTATGAAAAAGAAAAACCTGTACTTTCGGTAGCTGCAGCACCAACTGAACAAGCAAAAACAACAGCTACAGTAGTAAAAGGGAAAATAGTTAAATCATCAAATGGTAATATTATAACTTCAAGTGATGTTAATTCGACTAAAAATGTTGAGGTTTATTCTCAAGGGCAAAAAATTGTAAACGGAAATACCATGAATATTAATGATTTGCCAGAGGGAACTTATTTGTTGAAAATAAGTAGTAGTCCATCTAAAAAAATCACATCCAAATAACGGCCTTACTTAATTTTTTTAAATATTAATTTTTGTATTGCGAAAGCAATTAAGTTTTTTGAAATAGTAATTAAAAGTCTTTCTGCTAAGCGGGAAGACTTTTGTTTTAATCTGAGATTTTGATTCAGAAATTCCATCGAAAAAAATCCTGTTAAATGGTTTTATAAGTAATAATTTTTTTTGCCTTACATTGATAGGAAGCTTATAAAACTATTTTTGTGAGAATTCATTATTTATGTGTAGGAATTGTTTGTTGGTGTTGAATTAAAATTATAGATTTAACAAAAATTGTGAAAATTATAAAGAGAAACAAGAATTGTAGATTTTGATTTTTAGAATTTTTCATTCTATAATTATTTGCCTTTAACTCCAACTATACCGCTAAAAGTTATAAATATGAAAAAAATATTACTCACGTTAATGTTTGTAAGTTTTTTAAATGCGAATGCACAAAATCCTGTACAGGAATTTAATTTCAATGGAAATTTAAATAGTGCTGATAATTCAATTTCCTTTTTAGGAACACCTGTTTTTGTAAACGATCGGAACGGAATTCCCAAAGGAGCTTTGAGATTGACTAATAAAGCGCTTCAAGCTGTTGTAGGCGATCTCCCGCAAGCAAACAAACCAAAGACAATTTCTGTTTGGGTAAAGTTTAATACCGTAAATGCAGCTAATTATATCTTTAACTACGGAGCGCCGGTAAACGGTCAGTATTTTGGATTATTACAACAGCCTACAACCTCTGGTCTTTCTGATTTAAGCTTAGTTGGTTGGGGAGATGCAAATAATTTGGTAGTTTCTGTACCTCTTGTAAAAGAAACGTGGTATATGTATAGTGTTACTTATGATGGTAATGTTTCAAAAATTTATCGCAATGGCGAATTGCTAAAAGCTGTTGAGGGAATTCAGCGTTCGGCAAAAGGTTATATTTTAAGTCTTGGAAAACTAAATACGGCAACTAGTATAAATGCTGATATTGATGATCTAAGATTATATAGTGTGGCAATGACAGATGAACAGGTTTTAGAAGCGTACAACAGTTCAAAGCCAACGCTAACGACGCCAACTGCTCAAGTTGCAAATACACAGAAAAAAGCTGTTACAGCCCCTGCAGCTCCAGTGAAAACAAAAGCTCCTGTTGTTGCTTCTTCTGTAGATACTAATAATGCTACTAAAAATATTGAAGTCTATTCTGAGGGAAAGAGAATTTTAGAAACAAACACAATCAATATCGGAGATTTACCAGACGGAACATATTTAATAAAAATAACCAATTCTGGTGGTAAGAAATAAGCATAAAAAAAAGCCTTCTGAGAAATTTTCAGAAGGCTTTTTTTTATTTCTTTTTTTGTTGTCCTGGCGCATAAGCTTTCGCGCTTTTATCTCCATTCATCTTCTTGGCTTGTCCTGGAGGTATTTTCTTTTCTGTTGTTGTATAAGTGTTTGTGTGTGAATGAGTGCTGCAGCTCAATACACTTAACACTAAGAACAAAAGAACTAGTGCGACCACAGCAATTCGAGTAATTTTAGATGTTTGCATTTTGTTTAATTTGAGGTTATACAAATATAATAGCAAATCAGTTATTTTGTTGGTTTAAGCTTAGTTTAAAATAGATTTAAATAAAGCTTTTGTCTCAAGTTTTTTGTTTGAAAAAGAATAAATAAGCATAATTTAAAAAGCCTTCTAAATTTTTAGAAGGCTTATATTTTTAGCTAATAACACTAATCACAATAAATAAGATTACAAGTGCTATTACGGCAAATTTCATAAATTTTGAGGATTGCATAAAAGTAGGTTTAAAATTAATATATTTCAGATATCAGCAAATATAATTTTTTTATTGAATTGAAAAAGTTAAAGTTCATTAAAACAAAAAAGCCCTAGAAAAATCTAGAGCTTTTATATCGATAAAAAGAAGGAAGAGATTATGACTCTTGCATAGTATGATAAACGTTCATAACGTCATCATCTTCTTCAATTTTTTCAATTAATTTTTCCACATCAGCGATTTGAGCTTCAGTTAATTCTTTTGTGATTTGTGGAATACGCTCAAAACCAGAAGATAAGATTTCTAAACCTCTGTTTTCTAATTCTTTCTGAATAGCACCAAAACTTCCAAAAGGAGCATAGATTAAAATTCCGTCTTCGTCTTCAAAAACTTCCTCAGCACCAAAATCGATTAATTCTAATTCTAATTCCTCAGCATCAAGACCGTTGTTAGCAATTCTAAAGTTGCAAGTATGATCAAACATAAATTCAACAGAACCTTGAGTTCCCATTGTTCCGTTGCATTTGTTGAAATAACTACGAATATTTGCTACAGTTCTATTGTTGTTGTCGGATGCAGTTTCAATTAAGATAGCAATTCCGTGAGGAGCGTATCCTTCAAACAAAATTTCTTTATAGTTAGCAGTGTCTTTATTACTTGCATTTTTAATAGCGCGCTCCACATTGTCTTTTGGCATGTTGGCAGCTTTCGCATTTTGTATTACAGCTCTTAATCTAGAATTGGCGTCTGGGTTTGGTCCGCCTTCTTTAACAGCCATAACGATATCTTTACCAATTCTGGTAAATGTTTTGGCCATTGCAGACCAACGTTTCATTTTTCTTCCTTTTCTAAATTCGAACGCTCTTCCCATTTCTAATTATAAGTTTTGTGATGCAAAAATACGGTTATTCCTTATTTTTCCAAAAACAAAATGGCTCTTTTTTATTGTTTTTATTTTGTTTCAGGTTTCAAGTTTGAAGTTTCAAGTTTCAAGTTGAGTGGATTGAGTTGAAAAAAGTGTAGTGTTTTTTTTTACCGCAAAGCACGCTAAGATTTACGCAAAGTACACGAAGAAATATTTAAGTTAAGTTTTATAAAATAAAGTTTCAGTAAAAATACATCAAAGATTAATAACAGGTAAAACGGTTGTAAATAAAGACTTTACAGCCGTTTTATGATTTTTTGGTAATGAGGTAAAAAGCAGTAAAAAGCGAGGTTTGGCAAAAGTAAGGTTACTAAAACGTTACTTTTAAACATTAAAAACAATCGTTTTAAAATACTGTATTTCAGCTTTCTGCATAGTTTTTCATATTGTTCCGTAGCTCACATAGGTTTAATTTTATCATTAAGAATTGTGAGTATGGAAACGACAAAAAAATCAACGTTTAAGGTATTGTTTTACCTTAAAAAGAACGCCCCAAAGAAAAACGGAAAAGTTACGGTTATGTGCAGGATTACCGTAAACGGCAAACAGTCTGCATTCAGTACAAAGCTGGATATTTCCGCAACAAATTGGGATTTGAAGTACGGCAGGGTTTTAGGTAAAAGCCGAGAAGCCCAAGCCACGAACAGCAAACTTGACAAAATTCGTTCGGGTATTGAGGAATGCTATTCCAAAATCCTGAAGAACGAGGGGGCTGTAAACAGTGCTAAACTTAAAAATGCCGTTCTTGGTATGGAAAGCGGAGAACTGACCTTTTTCAAATTTTATGACCAGTTCCTATCCGACTATGAGAAAAAGGTTAATAGTGGACTTCGGGTAAATGGCACACGCAGTAAATACAAAATACTTTTGAAACATCTTCGAAATTTTGCCTTTGCAAAATACGGTTATTCCGATGTGTCTTTTAACGACCTTACTCCTGATTTTGTGCAGGACTTTGATTACTACCTTCGTGACGACCAAAGCCTAACACACAACACCATTTGGCTGTATATGATTGGGTTTACTACACTTTGCCGATTGGCAATGAGCAGAAAGCATCTTGCTTTTAATCCGTTCAGCGAGTACAAGAATACCAAAAAGGATAAAGACCGTGGTTATCTATTGCGTAATGAATTGGAACAGCTCGTAACGTTCAACTGTGATAAAAAGAAAGACGAATTGGTTAAGGATTTATTTGTTTTCAGTTGCTTTACAGGGCTTTCCTATTCAGATATGAAAGGGCTTAGAAACAGTAATATTCAAGACTTTTTTGATGGCAATCAGTGGATAATCGTACGCAGAAAGAAAACGGCAACATCATCCAATGTAATGCTGTTGGATATTCCAAAAATGATTATCGAAAAATATGCAGGACTGTCAAAGGACGGAAAGGTTTTTCCTGTCCCCTCAAATACGGTCTGCAATGACAGCTTGAAAAGAATATCCAAACAAATTGAGTGTCTTAAAGAGAAGAAAGTAACCTTTCATTTGGCACGCCATACCTTTGCCACACTATTTTTAAGTGAGGGTGTTCCATTGGAGAGTTTGAGTAAAATGTTGGGGCATAAAAACATTGCCACTACGCAGATTTACGCCAAAATACTCAACGAGAAAGTCGGAAAGGATATGCAAAAGGTATCGCATAAATTTAAAGGAATGGAACAGTCTTTTGTTTCTCAACTATGAAGTCTATAAAAGTAATCAAAGAAAGTCAATGTTATTATACGTTGGCTTTTTTTGTATTTTAGCAATTGGTAGAAACAATGACAAAAAATAGAATAATGAAAAAACTTATCCTACTTATAATTTCAGCAACACTTTTATTGAGTTGTAACCAAAATAAAAAGGAAGAAGAACAATCATCCAAAAAAGAAAAAGTAAATGATGTTGAGGATAAGTCTGTATCATTATCTATAGAGCCAAATGTTTTTAAACTTTCAGAAATCCCAGATACTATAAAGGTTACAATAATAAACAATACAAATGATACTATCACTACAGGGTTGCATTATCAGATTGAAAATTACGAGAAAAACGAATGGAAAGACATTTCGCCAAAGGGTATTGCGTTTAACGACCTTGGTTGGCGACTAAAACCAACCGATACAGAGAGTTTTGAAAAGAAATTATATAAAGACCAAATCAGTTATAAAGTAGGCAAATACAGAATTGTCAAATATTATCTGAACTCCGACTATCAAAAGACAAGGGAAAATAATAATGTTTACGGAGAGTTTGAGATTAAGTAGAATATAAACAACACAGCCCACCGCATTTAAGCAGTGGGCTGTTTTTTTAATTGACCGATATGGTTAAGTTTCAAAGCATTCATTTAATCAGCTAACGCTGATAGTTATCTTCCAATACCTTGACAATATCGCTTTCACGAAACAAGATTTTCCGTTCGAGCTTGATAAAAGGTATCAGTCCGTCATCCCTGTATTGTTGCAATGTCCGTTTGCTGATGTGTAACATCTCGCAAACCTGTTCGCCTGACAGATAGATTTCCCCTTTTAGTAATGGGTGGAAATATTCTCTGATATACAACAGTTCATTTTTGATGCCTACCACAGCTTCGAGCAGGGCAAGCATATCTTCGTTTGAATCTCCAATCTGTTTCATTTCTTTTGCTTTTTTAATGGTCGCTCTCCCTGCATAAGTAACTCCACTTCGGATAATCTGAAATACGTTTTCCGATTGATCTGCGTTGCTCCAAGAATGCCTTTTGCCCTATACGTCTGCAACGTTCTTTTGCTGATATTGAGCAGTTGGCAGGCTTCCTGTTGGTCGAGCCATTTCGTTGCCTGTTGCAATGCCTTGTAAGGCGTAGTGATTTTCTTAATCAATAAAGAAACTTCCTTTACTTCTCTGTGCAATGCTTTTAAAATCTGAATGTCCAAAACTGTTATTTCCATATCCGCATCATTTAATCCTCAAAAGTAAAAGCAACTTATAAAGGTTGCTCCAATGTTGTAGTCAGAAGTAGCATTTGGCGTTTAGTTGCCAAATACTCGGTTATAATCCCAACTTTGGTTTTTGGTTTTTTGGGCGAGCCTGTTGTATTTTGTTTGAATTGTCCATTTTTAAAGCAGGCTTTTTATTGGTCTGTACGTTCTGATTGTTTTCAGCATTTTTATAACCCGAACGCATAACCGTTTTGGTAGCGCCTATGATGCTTTCAGGTTCGGCAGTCTGTTTTTTTTGTTCAGCACGCTTGCCCCCGAACAGCCTGCCCAGACCTAAACCCTTTGTGTCTGTGAATTGGCGTTTAAAGTTGGCTATGAAATTGGAAATGGGGTCGCTGCCCTTATCGACCTGAATAAAAGGTATATTCTTTTTTTTCTCAGATTCTTCTTTTTCTTTACGCTCTTTGTCGGTTGTTATTTTTTGTGCCATAGGTTCAAAATTTCCCCCAATGTAAACCATAAAAGAATGCTTCATTTGCCTTTGGCTTTTAGTGGCAGTCTTTGGCGTTCAATTGCCAAATGCTTTGATATAAATTCATCTACGGTTAAGATATTTTGTAGTTTTGTATTAAAGAATAGGCAATGAAAGTCAATAAAACCGAAATATTAAATAATATCTGTTACACCGAACTTGTATATGGCAGAATAAATAAAAAGCTACGAGTAGACTATTCAAAATCTGAAATTGAAAAATTGATTTTTAATGCCATAAGCGAAACGGCAGAAAAATTCATTCAGAAAATCGGTAAAAATTATTATATAACAAACACTTACAAAAATATTAGGATTACAATCAACACATACACACACAGGGTTATCACTGTTGACAGAATTACAAAATAACAACTGCTTTAACCACAATTAATATAAGTTAAGCAAAGTATAAATCAACTTCCAAAAAAAGAATAAAAAGGCAGCAAAGATAAGGCAGACAGCCACCGCACCACCCAACCAAAAGCTTACGGCATAATGGCAGGGCAAATATGGTGGCTTCGCCGAGTTTGTTGTGTTGCCCTGCCACCCTTCGGGACTTATTCCGTTTCCTTTTGGTTTTTTCGCCTGTCCGCCTTGTTAAAATGGCTTTCTTTTTTTTCTGTTTTTTTGTTTTGGAAAATATTTTTTGATAGGGAGTTTCAGTACTATAATTAGCAGATGCAGGATACCCCTTGTATCTATAGGTTAGGGATAGCCCGATTTCTTTTTCTTGACAAGTTGCAGAGCAAGAAAAAGAAGCAAAAAGAACTCCGCTATTGGGGTTGGAACTGTTAAGCTAAAGCCGTTGGATGACAAAAAAAGATAGGCTGATTTCTCAGCCTATCCATCTATAAGATAATAAAAATTGTTGTTGTAACTTATATCCAATGGTAAGGCTTGTCCTTACGGTTCAGATAGCAGTACATTTCTTCCTTTTTAAGTTCTGGGAAGAACCTCAATGCCCTATCAATTGCATAGTTGGGTAAGAAGTAAATTTCGTCACGGATTGCTTTGATAACCCTGCTATGACCATAGAAACGGACAAGCTCATCAATTTCATTTTGACCGCCACGTTCTATGATACGGGTTATAATAGTCTTGTAGGCTTTCTTAAAGTCCATTGCTTCGATGTCGAAATCCCAAAAAAACACTCGGTCAAGATTTGGAATGTCGTTATTTTTTTCTCTTAATTCCATATAGTAAAGATACGATTTTTTTAGTTGTTCACTGATTTTTCAACGCCTAAAGCCTCTACCTTTTTTCGGCAGATCGGGTATTTGTCCAAATTTTAAAGACGGATTAAGAACCGCCTTGTTTAAGCGTTCATT
The DNA here is from genome assembly GCF_014207905.1 of Flavobacterium notoginsengisoli. GTDB lineage: Bacteria > Bacteroidota > Bacteroidia > Flavobacteriales > Flavobacteriaceae > Flavobacterium > Flavobacterium notoginsengisoli_A. Next base: position 339,585 of record NZ_JACHLB010000005.1, read on the forward strand.
AATTTTTTCCATATCGGTCTCTTTACCTTTTAACAACTTAACTTTTGCTTCGTGGTCGATATTCTTGTGATACAATAAGGCGTATGTAGCCATTGCAGGATTACCACCATATTTATTTTGATATGCTTCTAAATAGGTTCTAAGCGGATGGTGTTCTAATAGAAAATGCATATCTATAAAATCCTTAATCCGTGTACCATTTTGGAATATGGCGTGGAGTTTCATTGCCCCTATGTCCTCTAAGGATGCTAATCGTATCCCATCTTTTGTTTCAATTGGCTTTTGCCATGGATATTGATGCGAAAGAATATCAACTTTAATCTTATCTATATCAAGTAAGATTGTATTATTAAACATATCGTTTATCAATACCCGAGGATATTGAGTGACTAAATGTTTTAATAGCTTCTGTTCATCAAAGCCTTTGGTTGTAAAAAGGTCAATATCAATACTCAATCGGTGACCAATCTGTAGACTTAATGCAGTTCCCCCTACAAGGTTAAAATCTTTCAGCATTTCATCTTTCATTAGTGCATGGAGAAGTTTCCACATCTCACTGCTGACTGTTTCTTTGTGTAGCATGATTTTTCGTTTTTCGGGAATTTAATCCCGAAAACGAAGCCTTTGCCCAAAGTGGTAGTCAGTGGCATTGTTTGGCGTTCATGGGCACAATGAGGGATGAATATCCAAAAGATTATATGGCTCTTTGCCTACACAAACCGTTATCAGAACAACGGCTTGTGCTTATCGTTATAGATTTCCTTAATCAGCTCTCCGAACTCCTGAAAGTGGAATTCGATAATATTATCCAGATAAGCATAAATTGTCAGCTTGTCAATTCCCATAATGTTGGTAAGCCTGTTAAATGTTTCGTGATGTTCCTGCCGTACATAGACCGATTTGCCTTTGCTTGCATTTCTTTTAGGGATTCTAAAGAACGTTACGCAATAATCCTCTTTCGTCAGCTTCTTTGGTTTTGAAACGGTTCTTTTGGTATCGCCTGCAATCGGTTTTGTATCTTCTGGTTCTACAGATTTTTCGCCTGTTTCAATTGCAGTAAGCTCATCACTATGCGGTAAAGTGTTCTGCTCTTGTTCAGGTTCTTTCTTTTCATCAGTTAGGAAATTTTCAATAGAAAAACTCTCTTTTTCGGGTTGCTGATTTTTGTTTTCTTCGTGTATCATATCTCTTAATTTTAATATTATATCCAATTAGCTGTTTGGTTGGTTAAGTAGTCAGCTGTATGTTCTGTACCAATGTAACAACCTATCTACCTATGCATTTGCATACCCTTAATTAGCTGTTTCGCTAACTGAAAAATATGCAATTAGCCAGCAACCACGTATGTTGATTTGTTATCAGTCACCCTCATTTGCAATCAGGATTTATGCTGATTGGTTACATCGTTAACGATACAAGTAACCAGCTGGCTAAACATATACAAAGGACGCAAAAGCAGTCCCAATCTTAATCAGGGTGGCAGTCAGTGGCACAATTTGGCGTTCATTGTCATTGTTGTAAATAACTATTATTCAAATAGTCTTACCGAAATTTGTAATGGAAGCTATGGGTTTTTCCTGCTAACTACAATCCGTTGGCAAAACGGATTTTTCTGAACCCTTGTTCAGAGCAAGTTATCTTTTGAGGTACTCGAAATGAATTTCGGCACCTCAAAAGCACTTGCCCTTGCAGGGGGCTGGAAACGGCTCCGAAGTCGCCCGTTTGTTTAAAAATTAAAATGGATTATTATGGAAGAGAATGACAGAAAACAGATTAGGAAAACAGGGAGAAAACCAAAGATTGACCCTGCGGTACATCGGTATTCCTTTAACCTGAATGACGAGGACAATGCCAAATTCCTTGCCCTTTTTGACCAGTCGGGAATGAAAGTAACGGCACATTTCATTACGGCTTGCATCTTTCAGAAGACAGTAAAGACCGTCAAAATTAATATGGATGCAGTAGAATACCACGAAGGGCTGACCCGATTTTTTAGCCAATTCAGAGGGATAGCAACCAATTACAATCAGATTGTAAAGCTGTTGAACACAAACTTTTCGGATAAGAAAGCATCTGCATACCTCTATAAATTGGAAAAACAGACAATAGAAATGAAAGAATTGTTGCTGAAAGTTGTTGCCCTAAGCTCAGAATTTGAAAAGAAATACCTGAAAAAAGAGTAGAAAAATGATTGCAAAAATTGGAAAAGGAAGCAATATGTACGGGGCAATTCTGTACAATCAGCAGAAAGTGGAAAAGGAAAACGGAGCGGTTCTGTTGCTAAATAAGATACCTGATACGGTGGACGGCAGGTATTCTTCCCAATATTTCAACAAATGTTTTGAGCCGTATCTGTTTGCCAATATCAAAACAGAAAAGACGGTAAGGCATATATCGCTGAACCCAGATCCTGCGGATAAGGTCAGCGACCAGCAGTTTGCGGATATGGCACAGGAATATATGGAACGTATGAGGTACGGCAATCAGCCCTATATTGTTTTCAAGCATACCGATATAGACCGCACGCATATCCATATCGTTTCGACCTGCGTGGAAATTGACGGAAAGAAAATCCCCGATGATTACGACCACCCACGCTCAATGGCAATCTGTAGGGCTTTGGAAACGAAATATAACCTGAACAAAGCCACCGAACAGGAACAGAAACAAGCCGATAAGGTTTTTAAGCCTGTAAATCATAAAAATGGAGACATCAAAAGTCAGATTGCTTCGGTAGTACGGCATCTGCCAAAGTATTATAGCTATTCTACTATGGGTAGCTACAATGCGTTACTTTCCCTTTTTAATATCACAGCAGAAGAAGTCAAAGGCGAGCGAAACGGTCAAACCGTAAACGGATTGGTTTATGTGGCATTAGATGAAAATGACAACAAGACAAGCAATCCGTTCAAAGCATCACTTTTTGGAAAAGATGCAGGAGTAACACAGCTTCAAAAACATTTTGAGCAGTCCAAAGAAAAAACGAAAACCAATCCTGCAAGGTCTGTATTAAAGAATACCATTGAATTGGCTATACGTACCACAAACAGCGAAACGGAGTTTAAAAAGCAACTTGTAGAGCAGGGTATCAATACGGTTGTAAGACGTAATAATGAAGGACGAATTTACGGAATGACCTTTATTGACCACGAAAGCCGTAGTGTTTGGAACGGTTCAGCTTTGGATAGAAACCTGTCAGCAAATGTCTTTAACGAATGGTGGGACAATGGAAATAAGCCCGAGTTAAAAATGCAGAATAGCCCTTCTAGTACGAATACGATAGACAATCTGCCGACAAAAGACCTATTTGAAATTATTTCAAATGAGCATTCAGATAGTTCTGATTTAGGATTATTCAGTTTGCTACCTGATGCACAGGGAGAAGATTACGAGGAAGAAGTGTTTGCTAATCAGATTAAGAAGAAAAAATATTACCCTAGATAACAAAGTTAAGAGTCAGTCTTATTGTTGTAGCTAAAATCCTCAGCAGGGTTGTGCAATCGAAACTTCGAGCTTTGATTTCATATCCTATCCAAAGGAGAAACGACTTTAGCAATCGATGAGTCCGAAGCCCTAGCATAAATTTGCGTGGTACGGATATCATTATGCCCCAAAAGCTTTTGGATAAAACTAATGTCTGTACCAAACTCCAAAAGATGTGTTGCATAGCTGTGCCTCAATCCGTGAATGCCTATTTTTTTGTTTATTTTCGCCTTTTCCATTGCCTTTTTGAAAATAAGCTGTGAACTTCGTACTGTATATTGCCCACCCTGCTGCCCCTCAAAAAGAAAGTCTTTCGGAAGATATTCTTTATAATAGCTGCGTAAATCTTCCAAAACTGAATGTGGCAGGTTGACATATCTGTCCTTTTTGCCTTTACCCCTGTGAATACGTACTTTCATATCGTGGCTGTCGATGTCTTCAATTTTCAGGTTCACGATTTCGCTTACACGCAAGCCCATTCCGTAACAAAGTTTTAGGATAAGCCGGTGTTTACTATTTTCAGTTACTGAAAAAAGCTTTTTTACCTCTTCAATATTGAGTGCTTTGGGCAAAAGTAAAGGTTTTTTAGGGCGGGGAATGTCTAGAAACATTTTTTTGCGATGCAAAACTTTTTCGAAGTAGAACTTGATGGCATTTATCCTGCTGTGAATTTGGTTTTCAGAAAGTTTCAGTTCTTTGAAGCAGTATAGAAAATAGCTTTGGAGTCTTTCGGGTGAAAGTTCCTGTACAGGAAAATCTTTAAGCAGGTACAATAATTGGGCAAACTCAATGGAATAAGTGCGAATGGTATTTGGCGATAAGCTTTTGAGAATAAGTATGTTTTGGTATTTTTGAAACTCGGGCAAATTGGATGCCGCTATTTTGGACAGCACTTCTTTTCCGACAATATCGGGCTGCATACCGAAAAGGTTTCTGTTATGCAGATTATCAATCACATACCAAGCTTTTTCCAATTGTGACCAATGTGCTTTGGTTTGTTGTCGTAACATTTCAATCAAGCATTTGTCATAATTAAATTTTAACCAAATCACCTTCTTTTCCCGATGTGTTCCTAAAGTGATTTTAAAAAGCGAAGGGTTAAAATCGGGGTTCGTACTTTGTGTATCCATATAGCTTCGTATTTTGAATATCTACAAATATATAAAATCCTAAGTTACTGACGTACTGCTAGATATTTAATTTGTGAATTTATTAAAACTTTCGCATATTTGTGTGTTGGGCGTCATAGTTAGAAAATTCGTTTTCAAAAGAATATTTATTGCAAATTTCAACCTGAATTTAATGAAAGTTTGTGCTTGAATTCTTGAAATTTTTACGTCATAATTTTATAGAAAATCAAACTTAAAACTGAACTTTGTAGAAAATTTTGCGTGAATATTTTTTGAGATTTTTTTGCGAGAATTTTGTGTTTAATCTGAAAACTTAAACTGAAATTTATCGAAAAGTTTGCGTGAATTGTTTTGCGATTTATGAAATTTGCCGAGAATTATTTTGCCGAATTTTTGTGTTTATTGTGAAAACTTAAAACTGAACTTTGTCGAAAAGTTTGCGTGAATTGTTTTGCGAAAATTCAATAAAATCATCAAAAAATTAAATCATTAAAACATTTAGTTTTTAACCTAAAGATTATGAAAATCATTTAATCATCAAAATCATTTTAAAAACAAAAAAATAGTTTTCTGAAAAGTTTGCGTGAATTGTTTGTGTGAATTGTTTTGCAGAAATTCTTTGTGTTGATTCTTTAAATTCAACTTACATAAATTCTTTCTGAATTGACGCAACTTGAATTAAAGTTACTACGACGCCCAACACAGGTTTTGCAAAACGGTTTAGGCTTGGTTTTTATTTCCGAAGATTTGTAATTAATCAAAAATTTATTTTATATTTGTTAAGGTAATTGCTGAATCAAAACCGCTTCGCAAAGCCTCAAACGTTGGCGGTAATGCCAAGACAATCTACCAAACAGGAAAACACGCCACCCATAACACAGAAATAATTGACCAATTAAAATAATAAATTATGATTATTAAGTCCTTTCAAAAATTGATTTACATTAGTGTTGCCGTAATCTTTTCAACACAGATTACTATTGCACAGGAAATGAAAATGGAGAATCATAAGCATCATCAGATGAATACATCATCGAAAAATATTTTTCTTTCTATGATGGATACGATGATGATAGAAATGGATGCTGTTCCTGTTACATCCATACCGGATTATGATTTTATGGCACAAATGATTCCTCACCACATGGGGGCAATAGAAATGGCTAAATATGAAATTAGCCACGGAAAAAATGAGGAGATGATACAGCTTGCAAAAAGCATATTGGCAGAACAAACGAGTGATATACAAACCATGAAATTATTGATTAGTCAATTGCCAAATAACGCCCCAAAAGCCGACAAATCCTTTGATAAGGCAATGCTTCAATCTATGACCGTAATGATGGATAATATGCCACCCAATGATAAACTCACAGATATTGACAATGCATTTGCAATGGTCATGATACCTCATCACCAGGCTGCAATAGAAATGGCTATTCCTTTGGTACAACATTCTACAAACAAACAGGTAATTATATTTGCCAAGCAATTAATTTCGGCAGAGCAAATAGAAATAGAACAGATGAAAGCTTTTATAAATAAAAAATAGCAATAACCATGAATAAATTAAAATCATCATTTCTTACCATATTCATTTTTACCTCTTTGAATATCTGGGCACAAAGTCCCTATAAAAACGATAGGGTTTATACCGGAAATCAGGTTTCAAATACCGTATCCGTGGTTGACCCTTCTCAAAATAAATTATTAGGAGAGATAAAATTAGGCATTCCTTACCCGAATGTACTGACACCACTATACAAAGGGCAAACATTGGTGCATGGATTGCGATATTCCCCCAAAAGGAAATTATTAGCAGCAGTATCCATAGGGTCAAATGCTGTTACATTTATTTCAACAGAAAATAATAAAGTACTAAAGACAATCTACGTTGGGCGTTCCCCACACGAACCAACATTTACACCCGATAGCAAATATGTTTGGGTATCGGTAAGGGGCGAAGGATACATTAGTGTGATTGACGTAGATAAAATGGAAGAAGTAAGAAAAGTACCCGTAGCCGATGGACCAGGTATGGTAGCCTTTTCGCCAGACGGAAAATTTGCTTATGTGTGTTCCAGCTTTACACCAGAGCTTGATGTAGTGAGTACTAGTAGTTATAAGGTTATTAAGCGAGTCAAAATTGCAAGTCCCTTTTCCCCTAATATTTTTACCAGCCCCGATGGAAAATGGGTAGCGCTTACATTAAAAGACATTGGTGCGGTAGTAGTAGTAAATACCAAAACACTAGAAGTTGTAAAACAGATGAACACAGGTGGTATTACCAATCACGTTACATTCAGCAATTTGGGCAATCTGCAAAGGATGTTTGTAACAGTAGGTGCAGAAAATAAAGTGAGAGTATTTGACGTAGCCAAAAATTTTATGGAAACAGATACGATAAATGTAGGAGCATTACCTCATGGACTTTGGCCTTCTGCCGATGGAAAAGTACTGTATGTAGGATTGGAGTACGGTGATGAAGTACAGGCAATTGATTTGGTAAATCTAAAAGTAATCAGCACCATAAAAATTGGGCAAAGTCCACAGGCGTTGGTATATGCAGATGACGCTGTTGTAGATTATACAAAAAGTTTGGAAAATTTAAGTCCTTTGAATGACAGTGTATCTACACAAATTATAAGCCTGAATAGTATCAAAGGAAATGCAGCTCATGGCAATCTTGCTGTTCGCCCTATTGGCGTTACAGACTTGATAGAACAAATTTATACCAATTTAATACCTGGTAAGACCTATACATTGGCATTTTCAAAATCAGCCGTAGCACCCTTTACAAATGACTATGAAGTAAATACTTTCATTGCTAACGCACAAGGAAAATATAGCGGACAATCTATTGGTTTAATAAAAAGTGTAAACAACACATCAGCAAAGGATTACAAACATTTAATATTGATTGACAATGATACAAAGGACGTTGTGTTATTAGATAATCTTTAATTCATAGTGAGACTCTACATTACATCAAAATAAACACTACCGCCAACAGTTAAGGTTTCGTTGGGCTCGTAGAGCCAACGATGAAACCTCAGTTGAACGGAACCGTTTACCAGCCACCTAATTATGGTTTTTTCGTTAAAAGTTTTGGAGATAATTTTGAGGATTTTAATCCTCTTTTTTGTTTTTGGCAATGCGAAGTCTTTTTTACCGCATTTACCTAATTTTTGGGCATAAAAACCCTTACCCATCTCGTTAATTAACCAGACAGGGGAACGTATTTTGGCTAGCACCTATGTACCATGCCGGCGGGCCACGGTTATCAAATACTACAATAGGATGCAGATTGCCTATTTTGCAACAAGTGCATTTAGGTAGAAATATTTTCTTGCCTGCCTTTTCAATTAATTTTACCCCTAGGTTCTTCTGCAGCAGCTTCAGCTTGGAGCACTTCCAAGTACTGCTCAAAAAACCAAAATGACGGATTTTCACAAAACCCTTTGGCAAAATATGCAAGGCAAACCTGCGGATAAACTCGCCATGGCTCAATTGCATCGTTTTCTTTTGGCCATCTTGGCGATAATCTTTGTAGCTGAATACCACATTTTGATCGTCAATACTTCTTATCCGATGATTGCTTATCGCTATTTTATGGCTATACCTACCTAAATACTCCACCACCGATTTTGAACTACCAAAGGGTCGTTTGGCAAATACAACCCAAGCTTGTTTCCATAATCCTGCACGTACCTTTTGGTATTCTATGGGCATTTTTTGCTTCAGCTTTTCGCAAAACTTAGCCCTAAAAACTTTAGACAGCGCCTTAACCGAAAACAGAAACTTACCATCTTTTCGGCTATTTTGCCATTTGCCAGCTTCGTTTATACCACCACCAGGAACTATGCAGTGCAAATGTGGGTGCAAACTCAGGTTTTGCCCCCAAGTATGCAACAAAGCTATCATACCTAATTGTAGAGCGTTGTTTTTACCAAAGGCACTAAGCGTTGCCCAGGCAGTTTCAAACAAAATACCGTAAACCATTTTCGGTTGGTGCATGCACTGCGTATTTATCGCCTCTGGCAGCGTAAAAACTACATGAAAATAAGGAACCGGCAAAAGTTCTTCTTCTCTTTTTGCGATCCAATCTTCGCGGTTTTTACCTTGGCATTTCGGGCAGTGCCGATTACGACAAGAGTTGTAGCTAATGCTGATGTTTCCGCAGTTATCACATGCATCAATATGGCCACCCAAGGCTGCCGTTCTACAGTTTTTAATCGCCGATAAAGTCCGTAATTGCCATGTGTTTAACTCAAGTTCATTAATGCTGGTACCAAGTCTCTCCAGTACGTCGGCTATTTCATGCCGACTTCGCTCAATGCAGGCTACACGGGTCTGCTGCAAGTGGCAAAAAGGGTATCCAACGGACTAAAAACTTTATGGTGTTGCAACTGAGCAATATGCAGATATTCCATCGTGGTCTCAATGTTCTGGTGCCCCAACAGTTCTTTTACGGATACAATATCAAGCCCATCTTCTAACAGATGCGTAGCAAAAGTATGCCTAAGCGTGTGCACATGAACTTCTTTGAGTATGCCAGCTTGTTTACTGCTCTGTTTGATGACCCACTGCACCCCTCGCTGTGAGTAACGGCTATCAAAATCACCACCAGCACGGCCAGATTGGGGCTGACCGTTAAAAATCCAGTCTTGGGGCTTTTCACTTTCGATGTACTTTTTTAAACCCCTAATCAAATGTTCAGATAGCGGGACATAGCGGTCTTTTTTGCCTTTGCCTTGTACTACCTTGAGTTGCTTGCGGTCGAAATCAAGATCCTGCAACCGTACATTGCGAGCCTCTAAACAGCGTAGCCCACAACCATAAAGCAAACCAATTAAAACTTTGTGCTTTAGTAGTTTGCATGCCTGCAACATGCTCCAAACTTCTTGCTTGCTTAATACAACAGGCAACTTCTTTTCGTGCCTAATTTCGGGCAGACGGAGATAATCATAAGCTAGGCCTTCGCCCTTGAGCAAAAAACGAAGCCCGTAAACGGTGTGCTTAAAGTAAGTCTGTGAGTGACTTTTGAACTTCTTTTGAAGATAAAATAGGTAATCGTGCACCTGTTCTGGATCCAGATCGGTAGGAACTTTACCATAATAAAGTGAAATACCAGCTACATGCCTAGCGTAGTTCTCAAAAGTACTTTGGCTTCGGCCTAGTATTGAAATTCTACGCTCGAAACGAGCCATTAATTCTGAAAAACCAGGTACATCCCGATTGGCCTGATTGATGAGCTTGTTTGCACGTAAATCTTCTAATTGCTTTTTTTTGTTGCCATAAGATATTTTTTATACCTTGTAAGGTAATAAAAAAGAAAGGTAAGGTCATTGACAGCTACCGAAGGTTTAGTTCAACAAGGGTTTTGCGTCAGGCGGGCTGAAGTGCAAAATTCAACAGCAGTTTTTCAATTGAACATTAGTAATAAATTCAGCTTTTGTGCTTCGAAATCCCGCCCGAACGCAAAGCCCCAAAACGATGTGAACGCAATCCCTTCGGTCTTGCGTTCACATCGAGCTCCTGCTGCGCAGGTGATGTTCACTGCCCTTCGGGACAGCGCACATCACCTGCTTGGACGCATTCCGAAAAGGAGTGAAAAACTCCTTTCGGAACGACGACCAAGCAGGAGCTCGTTACCTGCAAGCTGAAAAAAAAATCGAGATGTCAATAGAAAACATACCTGAAAGCTACTTTAAGAATAAAAAAGAGAACCCAGATTTATTTGTCTATGATTTTAAAATGACAAATGACGTTGTTAAAAGTAAAGTCAATTTAGGAATGAATATGTTCAGCTTTTTACAAGTTGGAAAAAAGCAAGTACATTTTGCTGGAACGACAGTTGCTGTAAACAAAGACCAATCTTTATTGCTAAAAAAAGGAAATTGGCTTTGGACGGAGTTATTAGATACAAAAACGATATATTATTGTAAACTATTCTTTTTTTCAGAAAAAAAGCTAAAAGAATTTTTAGAAAAACACACAGAAAACAATCAAACAGTAAAAGAAGAATCGCCTTATTTTATAATCAGAAACGACGACTATATTTCGTCATACATAAATTCATTATCAACAATTAGTCAAGCACCAATAGTTTTTGCGGAAAATTTACTTTCAGTAAAATTTGAGGAATTGATGCTCTATCTTTTACAGAAATATGGGAAAAACTTTGAAACACATCTCCATTCTTTAATAATTAAGGAAACTTCACCATTTAAAAAAATTGTAGAAAGTAAAATTCATTCTAACCTTAAATTGGAAGAAATCGCATTTTTATGCAATATGAGTTTATCTACTTTTAAACGTCATTTCATTAAAGAATACAAAGTGTCGCCTGGAAAATGGCTTCAAGACAAATGACTTCAAAAGGCAAAAGAAACTTTAGAACAAGGAAATTTAAAACCTTCAGATATTTATTTAGATTTTGGTTATAATAACCTTTCAAATTTTAGTGTAGCCTATAAAAATAAATTCGGTTTTAGCCCAAATCAGACTTCTAATTAAAATTTCATTTACAAGTTTGACCTTTTTTCATAAGTCATTAACCTGTTTTAGTAACTTAATAAGATGACTCTCGCAGTATATTTGCATCAAATAACAATACTAAAACAAAAAAAATGAATATTACATTAGCACAAGCTGAAAAAGCAATCGTAGCAGCAAAACAAAAATCTACAGCAATTGATACAAAAATGAACATTGCGGTTGTAGATGCAGGAGCAAATTTAGTGGCATTTGGTCGTATGGACGGTGCTTGGTTAGGCTCACTTGACATCTCTATCAAAAAAGCAAAAACAGCTCGTTACTTTGATATGAATACTGGAATAATTGGAGAGTTATCTCAACCAGGACAACCATTATTTAACATCGAACATTCAAATAATGGATTGATTACTTTTCCAGGTGGTGTACCAATTAAAAACGCATCAGGCGAAATTATTGGAGCTATAGGAGTAAGTGGAAGTTCAGTTGAAAATGACCACGCAGTAGCAGAAGCTGGAGCATCAGCAATTTAATAACCAGTTTATTAATGCAAAGAGGATAATTAAAACTAATTATCCTCTTTTTTTTATCAAATAATTATGAAAAAATATGTAGCCGAATTCATTGGAACGTTTGCTTTAGTTTTTTATGGAACAGGAGCAATTATTGTAAACGAGCAATCCAATGGAAGTTTAGGTTTAATCGGAATCGCTTTAACTTTTGGAATAATAGTTAGTGCTATGATTTATATTTTCGGAAATATTTCTGGAACGCACATAAATCCAGCTGTAACTATAGCATTGGTAGTAGGTAAATTAACATCACTAAAAGACGCTTCGTTTTATATTTTCGCTCAACTTTTGGGAGCTTTATTCGCAAGTATCTTATTAAAATTTACGTTCCCTGAAAACCTAACATTAGGTGCTACAATTCCTTCTAGCGAATTAATACAATCATTTATTTTAGAATTTGTGCTGACTTTCTTTTTAATGCTTACAATTTTGGGAGTAACATCAAAAAAAGAATTTTCCAATATAGCAGGACTTATAATTGGAATAGTAGTTACTGGAATTATCCTTTTTGCAGGGCCAATTTCTGGTGGTTCATTTAATCCTGCGAGAAGTTTAGCACCTGCAATTGTATCTGGAAACTTTACAGCACTTTGGATTTATATAACAGCACCAACATTAGGAGCGATAATAGCAATGTTTATTTGGAAAGGACTTAATAAAACAGAATAAAGCCTGCAGGTAACAGTTAAAGTTTCGTTGCGTGCGCAGCACGAACAATGAAACTCGTGTTGAACGGAACCGCTGGCATTCCGCAACTATGGGTTTTTCGAAAAGATTTTAAAGAGAATTTCAAGAGGCTACCAAGCCTCTTTTTTTTTGGAAGTAGTTTTTGCTTGATTTTATAGTGTTTTCCATCACTTTTGGGCATAAAATCCCTTACCCGTAAAGCTATATTTTACAGGTCTTGTGGTTTTGGCTGCCGCCAAGATACCAGGCAGGCGGACCACGCTGGTCAAAAAGGGCTATCCGGTGTAAATTTCCCGTTTTACAACACAGACATTTGGGTAAAAAAGGCCTTTTTTCTGCTTTATTTATTACTTTTTGTTGCAATTTTTGCTGTAAAAGTTTTAGTTTTTGCCGTTTCCAAGTACTGCTCAAAAAACCATAATGACGGATTTTCACAAAACGCTTTGGCAAAATATGCAATGAAAACCGACGTATAAACTCTTGATGGGTAAGGATCATCTGTTTTTTAATTCCATTTTGGCGGTAATCCTTGTAATCAAAAGTCACGTTTTGACTGTCAATGTTTTTGATTCTGCGGTTGCTGATGGCTATTTTATGGGTGTACCTGCCCAAATATTCCACCACCGATGCAGGACTTCCAAAAGGTTTTTTGGCAAATACTACCCACGGTTTTCGCCATAATTCTTGCCGAATTTGTTCGTATTTTATGGGTTCTTTGGCTTTGAGTTTCTCACAATATTTAGCCCTAAAAACTTTTGACAAGGCTTTTACAGGAAACAGAAATTTGCCGTCGCCTCGGCTGTTTTGCCATTGTCTCTCTTTAGCAATTCCACCGCCCGGAACAATGCAATGCAGGTGGGGATGCAGGCTCAATTGCTGTCCCCAAGTATGCAAGACAGCAATCATTCCAGATTGGATACCTTTGTTTTTGCCAAAGGTTTTCAAGGTTTCCCAAGCCGCTTCAAAAAGCAAACCATACACCAATCTTGGATCATGAATCGCCAACGAATTTAGACTATCCGGCAAGGTAAAAACCACATGGAAATAGGGTACTGGCAAAAGTTCCGTGCTTCTGGCAGCTATCCAGTCCTCCCGCTTGTTGCCCTGGCACTTGGGACAATGCCGGTTGCGGCAGGAGTTGTAACTGATAGTGAGACTGCCACAGCCATCGCAAGCATCAATATGGCCGCCCAATGCTGCCGTGCGGCATTTTTTGATGGCTGATAATGTGCGCAATTGCCAGGTGTTTAATCCTATATTTTCTACCTTTTTACCGAGTTTTTCTAGCACATGCGCTACTTCGAACTGCATTTTTCAAACAAAGTATCGAGCGGACTAAAGACTTTTTGGGTGTCGAGTTGAGCGATGTGCAAATACTCCATCGTGGTTTCGATATTCTGGTGTCCCAAAAGGTCTTTGAGGGTCATGATATCCATGCCGTCTTCGAGCAGATGGGTGGCATAACTGTGGCGAAGCGTGTGGGTGTGCACTTCCTTTTTTACGCCTGCTGCTTTAGCGACTTGCCGCACTGCCCATTGCACGCCCCGCTGGCTGTATTTGCTGTCAAAATCTCCTCCAGCGCGTTCAACAGGCTTTCCATTGAACAAATAATCCTGAGGTTTTTCCCCTTGCATGTATTTTTTGAGTCCTCGAATTAAATGAACCGACAGCGGGACATACCGGTCTTTTTTTCCTTTACCTTGAACTACCTTGAGCTGTTTGCGATCAAAATCCAAGTCTTGCAATCGTACGCTGCGGGCTTCCATACAGCGGAGCCCACAGCCATAAAGCAGTCCGATGAGGATTTTGTGCTTGAGCAATTTGGCACTCTGGAGCATCGCCCAGACTTCTTCTTTACTCAAGACAACGGGCAGTTTTTTCTCGTGTCTGATAGCAGGCAAACGAAGAAATTGATAAGGCAGGCCTTCTGATTTTAGCAAAAACCGAAGCCCGTAAACACAGTGTTTAAAATAAGTTTGGGAGGGAGTTTTGGACTTTTTCTGAAGGTAAAAAAGGTAGTCGTGGACTTGCTCAGGATCAAGCTCGGTAGGGATTTTGCCAAAATACAACGAAATCGAAGCCACATGGCGGGAGTAATTATGGAACGTACTTTGGCTTCTGCCCAAAACAGAAACCGTACGCTCAAAACGGACTAATAGTTCCGAAAATCCCGGAACTTCTCTTTTGGCCTGGTTGAGAATTTTATTTTCTCTTAATTGCTCAACATTCTTTTTTTTGCAGTCATATCTTACAGAATTTAATTATATTCGTAAGGTACAAAATATCGATAAGTGCTACCGAAGGTTTAGTTCAACAGCCGTTTTGCGCTATTGCGAGAAAAGTGCAAAATTGACGTTTATCTTTCGCAAGAAGTTGTATTTTAGCAGAAAATACGCAATTCCGAAGCTCGCAACAGACGCAAAGCGGCGAAACGTTACTAAATTTTTACCAACTTCAATCATTTTGGTATGTAATATATTCTTTTGTATATTTGTTTTGAGCGAACGGAAACACGTTGAAAAGCAAAGTAATAAGCACCGTTACCAAATCGTTACCTGACTTCTTTGATTATCCCTATAAAAGCTTAGTATTCAACCGATACGGCTTTTTCCTGAAAACTTTAAAATAAAAAAGTTCACAAAGCTATATGAATAAAACTTTGCGAACTTTGCGTAAATCTTAGCGTGCTTTGCGGTAAAACCTAAAACCTAAAACTTGAAACTTGAAACAAAAATCTATTTAACTCCTCCGTTAAATTCGTTGATAATATTTACAGCTTCATTAAGATATGGATTGGTTTTAAGATTGTCCATTTGATACTGATTAATCGTCTTATCTGTCGGATAAGCTCCTAATAAAAACTGATTAATACTAGAATTGTAAATATCTAATGGATTGTTTTCATCATTAAAAGTGTTGATTTCTGTCCAAAGAGCATCAAAAGTTTTTTTCTGTTTAAAAATAGCGTCCAGTGTCATCGGAAGTTCTGATTTTGGAGTATTTAGAAGCTGATCAATTTTAAGATTAATTTTCTTGATGTTGTTAAAGAAATAATTATCAGAAAGTCTTGCTGTACTGTTTTTAGCGATTTTGTCAATCAAATTACGTTTTACGTATGTTTTGTACTTCAAGAAAGGTTCGATGCTATCATTTTTCATGGCAGTTGGAAAATCTCCTTCTTTTTGATAAATATCTTCGTAAAATTCAGGCAAAACAACATCTGGTTTTACACCAACATATTGATGGCTTTTTCCGGTAATTCTATAAAATTTATTAATAGTGATTTTTAAGAAATCTGTATTTTTTTGTTCGTCAAGCGGAAGAATAGTTTGCATTGTAGCCTTTCCAAGCGTCGTACTTCCTAATAATAAAGCGCGGTTATAATCTTGCATAGTAGAAGCAAAAAATTCGCTTGCAGAAGCCGTATTGCTATTCACCAAAACAACAATCGGTCCTCGGTAAATAACACCTCTAATTGGATCGTTAATTACTGCCTTATCTTTTTTATTGTCAACTACAATAGAAATTGGCCCCGAATCTACAAACATTCCCGCCAATTTTATAGCTTCTTCCATTGAACCGCCACCGTTATCAATTAAATCGATAACAAGCCCTTTCATGTTGTCTCTTTCCAGCTTTATAACTTCTCGGGCAACATCATCTGCGCAACCTTTTTGGCTATTTCCATCCAAGTCTGCATAAAAACTTGGAATTTTGATGTATCCAATTTTACTTTCTTTTCCTATCATAAAACTGAAAACCGAATTTTCTTCGTCTTTCATTACTTGTTTTTCGATATAAACATCAAAGCTTTTTCCTGAATTACGTTTCAAAGTCAGTGTAATATGCTTATTTGTTTCTGATAAAATCATCGTTGAAATTGATTCTAACGAAGCACACGAAACCTGTAGAGTCTCTTTTTGATTAGAAATAGAAATAATCTGATCGCCTTTTTTTACCAGTCCAGTTTGATATGCCGGACCTTTCGGGTCAACTTCGTCAATGATAATTTCATTTTTTTCATTCAAATTAACCGTCATTCCCAGAGATAAATGTTCTTTAGACAAAGAAGCCATAAAACTGTTCTTAGAGTCGTCACTAAAATAGGCTGTATGCGGATCAAAATACGTGCAGAAGAAATTATACAATTTTTCCTCCTGCTTTGTATTGCTGTCTAGTAAAGTGGTAAAACGGCATATTTCATTGGTTAGAATCTTATTTTTAGAAATTTCTTCAATAGATTTAAAATTGGTTTTCAAAGAATCTAAATTGTCACTCATTTCGGCAATATCATCTAATATCTGATAACGTAATTTTTTGATCCAGACTTTTTCGATGTCTTCCTTTTTCAGATAAAAAGCAAAAGATTTTTTATAAAAACGAATGGTGTCTTTTTTAGCATAATCAATCGGTTGAGTCTGAATTTTTTCTAGAACTTTTTTAGTTCGTAAAAGTCCATTTACATAAGTTGTTTTAATGTCAGAAAGAAAGCTGCAGTCATTCTTTAGAATTAAATTATCTAAATTATAACGATATTTTTGTGCCATATCGTCGTATTCACTTTTTAGAAAAATGTTACGCGAAGGATCTAACTCGTTAATGAGATTATCAAAAACGAAAACAGATAAGCTGTCGTCAACAGGTTTTGGCCTAAAATGTTCCGTTTGGACAAGTGCATTTATTTTGTTCAATATTTCACAAGTTTCTGCACTGTTCTGACCAAAAATGAAAGTTGAAGTCAGCAAAAAAAGGAGTAGTGAAATCTTTTTCATAAACGGAAATTCAATGTTTACCATTAAAGTTACACTAATTTTTTTAGAAAATAACGTCTTTTTCTTTAAATATCGACAACCAAAAGTTTTTTCCGTTGAAATGACAAATATTTAAAATGGCTTACAAATAAAAAAGCATTACTTTTTACAGTAATGCTTTATTTGAAAATATATAAGTTGAAAAATTATTTTTTATAAAAAGGTAATTTTACCACTTTAGCAGCAACATCATTTTTTCTGATTCTGATGAAGATATCACTATCAACCGCGCTATTTGCAACAGTTACATATCCTAAACCAATACCTTTGTTCATAGAAGGCGACATAGTTCCAGAAGTTACAATTCCGATAACATTTCCGTCAGCATCAACAATTTCATAATCATGTCTTGGCACTGCGCGTTCCTGCATTTCAAAAGCAACTAATTTTCTGGTAACTCCAGCTTCTTTTTGTTTTTTAAGAGCTTCGGAATTCGTAAAATCTTTAGTAAATTTCGTAATCCATCCTAAACCAGCTTCAAGCGGAGAAGTAGTATCGTTAATGTCATTTCCGTACAAACAGAATCCCATTTCAAGACGTAAAGTATCGCGGGCAGCAAGACCAATTGGCTTAATTCCGAAAGCTGCTCCAGCTTCAAAAACTTTATTCCAAATTGCTTCAGCATCAGCATTTTTGCAGTAAATTTCAAAACCTCCAGAACCTGTATATCCAGTAGCAGAGATAATTACATCATTAAAACCAGCAAAATCGCCTACTTCAAAATGGTAATAAGTAATCGCAGACAAATCAACAGAAGTTAAAGACTGCATAGCTTCAACCGCTTTTGGTCCTTGAATTGCTAAAAGAGAATAATCCTCAGAAAGATTCTTCATTTCAACTCCCAAATCATTATGAGAAGAAATCCAGTTCCAGTCTTTATCAATATTAGAAGCATTTACAACTAGTAAATACTCTTCTTCTTTCATTTTATAAATAATCAAATCGTCAACAATTCCGCCTTCGTTATTTGGAAGACAAGAATATTGCGCTCTTCCAATAGTTAAAGTTGAAGCATCATTTGAAGTTACTTTCTGAATCAAAGCCAGCGCATTCGGACCTGTTAACAAAAATTCACCCATATGCGAAACGTCAAAAACGCCCACACCATTACGAACCGTTTCGTGTTCAGCATTAACTCCTTCATAAGTAATCGGCATGTTGTAACCTGCAAAAGGAAGGATTTTTGCTCCTAAACCTTCATGTATGTGCGTAAGCGCAGTATTTTTCATTGTGTTGTTTTATAAAATTGTTTTGCAAATCTATTCAAAAAATATCGATTTCGAATACCTTAAATTATAAATTTCGCAATAATTAGAAGCAATTCCAGCTTTCCGTTGCAAGTCCTCGCAAAAAAAGCAAAGTTTCTAATGTTCTAAAAAGAGCTTCCGTTGGTCGCTTTTTTAGAACAAGAAACTTTTGCTTTTTTTACTCCGGGCTTTCCACTACAATCTGGGCTAGAACTTTTGGGAAATAATAAAAAATCGTGATTTCAATTTTTTATGTAATTTTAGTATAAAATCATGCTTTTCAAGTTTAGCTATGTTTATTTAAATAAGTGAAACGCCTTTATGCGCAAAATAAAACTATCCCGAAGCGTCGGGACTATGTGTTTAAAAATTAACCGCAACAACTAAAAGAAGCTAAATGAAGTCTCCGTATTTAATCACAAAAGAAGAAGTTTTAAAAATATACAAACCGATAAATCCGCATGCACACAAAGGAACACAAGGCCACGCAGTAATTATCGCAGGAAGCTACGGAAAAGTGGGTGCAGCAGTTTTAGCTTCAAAATCCTGTCTAAAATCAGGTTGCGGACTCGTAACGACTTTTATTCCAAAATGCGGTTATCAAATTCTTCAGATTTCGATTCCAGAAGTAATGACGGTTACCGATGAAAATACCAATTTCATTACAAACATTCATTTACCTTTAATTCCGCAAGCAATTGGAGTAGGTCCGGGATTAGGAAAAGAACTCGGAACGCAAAAAGCTTTATTTGAATTTTTAAGAATCAATAAAGCGCCATTAGTTCTCGATGCCGATGCTTTGAATATAATTTCAGAAAATTTATCTTGGTTAGAATTAGTTCCTGAAGACACCATTTTAACACCTCATCCAAAAGAATTAGAACGACTAATTGGCAAATGGAATTCTGAATCTGAGAAATTTCAAAAGACAATCGCTTTTTCAGAGAAATATAAAGTGATTGTAGTTATGAAAGGCGCTCCAACATTTATCATCAATAGAAATTCAGTTTACGAAAACACCACAGGAAATGCCGCTCTTGCAACCGCAGGAAGTGGCGACACTTTAACTGGAATTCTAACGAGTCTTCTCGCGCAAGGTTACGAACCCAAATATGCCTCAAAATTCGGAGTGTATCTTCATGGATTAACAGCAGATCTTGCTTTGCCAAAAACAGGTTATGAATCTTTTACGGCTTCTACAATTATTAAGTATTTAGGGAAAGCATTTTTGAGTTTGGTTTAACCGCAAAGATCGCAAAGGTTTTTCGCAAAGAATATTTCCATTTTTTGTCATCCTGAGCGAAGTCGAAGGAACGCAAAGATATTACTCAAAGTTTAGTTTCTTCGTCGAGCTACTGGCGTCCCTTCGACTTCGCTCAGGGTGACAAGCTTAATGCATTACTTTATAATTAAATCTTTGTGAACTTAACAAGTAAAGCAAACTCAAAAAAACTTCGTGAACTTTGCGAAAAATCTTTGTGCTCTCAGCGTTAAAAATTTCACTCAATAAAAAAATCAAAAATTGTAAGTTTGTAATATCAAAGATTAGAAACTTAGCAACTCAGTTTCTTAGCATCTTTGAATCTTTAAAAAAATGAAAAATTTCGACTTAAGAACAGTAAACGTCATGCGTTACATAACGCCACTGCGCGAAGGCGGATCTTTGCCTGCTTTAGCAGAAGCCGATGACGACTTTAAATACGTATTAAAATTCAGAGGTGCCGGACACGGCGTAAAAGCCTTAATTGCCGAATTGGTTGGCGGACAAATCGCAAAAGCTTTAAAATTGCAATTGCCAGAATTAGTTTTTGCCAATCTCGACGAAGCTTTCGGAAGAACCGAAGCCGATGAAGAAATCCAAGATTTATTACAAGGAAGCCAAGGATTAAATCTAGCGCTTCATTTCTTGTCAGGAGCTATTACTTTTGATCCCGCTGTAACAACTGTTGATGCCAAATTAGCGTCTCAGATTGTTTGGTTAGATGCATATATTACAAACGTAGACAGAACTTTCAAAAACACCAATATGCTAATCTGGCATAAAGAATTATGGCTGATTGATCACGGAGCTTGTTTGTATTTCCACCATTCATGGAATAATTGGGAACAGCATGCTAAAAGTCAGTTTGCATTGATAAAAGATCACGTTTTATTGCCACAAGCTTCACTTTTAAAAGAAGTTGATGCTGAATTTAAAGCCATTTTAACTCCTGAAATTTTAGAAGAAATTGTGAATACCATTCCGTTGGATTGGTTGCAATGGGAAGATGCAGAAGAAACGCCAGAGAATTTGCGAAACGTTTATTTGCAGTTTTTAAAGACAAGATTAGAGAATTCAGAAATATTTGTAAATCAGGCTCAAAATGCAAGATAACCATTTATACGAATATGCTGTGATTCGTGTTGTGCCAAGGGTAGAACGCGAAGAATTCCTGAATATCGGAATCATTTTGTTTTGCAAAAGAGCTAAATTTATAAAAGTACTTTTTCATTTGAATAAAGACCGAATCCAAGCCCTTTCTTCTGATTTCGACATAGAACAATTAGAATGCAATTTAACTTCATTACAAAAAATAGCAAACGGAGCCAAAGACGGTGGTCCAATAGCTGAATTTGAGATTCCGGAGCGTTTTCGTTGGCTAACGGCAATTAGAAGTTCTGCGATTCAAACTTCGAGACCTCATCCAGGATTGTGTCAGGATTTGGAGAAAACGATTCAGCGTTTGTTTGAAGAGTTGGTTCTTTAAAAAGAGGTTCTAAGGTTCTGAGATACTGAGATTCTAAGGTTTTCTTTCATGCATTTATGCGCAATATTGTCATTTCGACGAAGGAGAAATCTTCGCGAGAAGCTCTACAAAGATTGGACTCTCGTTACGGAGTTACTTGCGAAGATTTCTCGTTCCTCGAAATGACAAACTATATAGAAATGTTATAGTTTAGACTTGAAACCTGAAACCTGAAACCTGAAACCTGAAACCTGAAACCTGAAACAAATAAAACTAAACAACCTTCTCCAAATAAATAAACTCCAAAGGTTCTTCAGAAACCGTAACATGAATTTCGCTTTCAGGAAAAGCTTCTCTTTCGCCAGTATCAACATAACCATGACGTTTATACCAAGCGATAAGTTCTTCACGAACTGAAATAACCGTCATAATAATGCTGGACAATCCTAAAGATTTAGCATGATTTTCGGCTTCAGCCAAAAGCTTTTTCCCGATACCGCTATTTTGAAGTTCCGGCGAAACTGTTAGCATTCCCAAATACAATTGATGCCCTTTTTCAACCAATAAAACAGAACCGATAATTTTATCATTTTCTGTAAACTTCAGAATAGTGTTTTTCGGATTTTCGAAAATTTCTGTCATTTCTTGTTCGTCAGTTCTTTTTCCTTCTAGTAAATGTGCTTCGGTTGTCCAGCCTTTTTTAGAAGTTTCGCCTCTGTAAGCTGAGTTTATTAAGGTGGTTAATGCAGGAATGTCTTGTAATGTTGCTTTTGTAATCATTATAATGCTGATCTAATTGTATATTCTAAATAATGAATTTTCTCCAGATTTAGCTGGGGAGACAAAATTACATTAGAAAATGGCTTTAGCCTAATCTTTAACTTTTTTGGCTAAAGCCGAGTTTGATTTAAAAATAAACCTCCAGCTAAAACTGGAGGCAATTGATTTTGTATTTGTAAGAAACAAAAGAAGTTAGCTTTAATATTTTGCAGGTTCATTAGATTTTGGCAACGATTTTTTTATAAATGCTCTAATGTCTTCGTTTGCAGTTTCTAAGTCGGCTTTTCTCAAATACATCATATGACCGCTTCTGTAACCTTTCCATGACATTCTATCGTTAAGTTTTCCACTCGGATCCATTTGCCATAAGTCATATTTCGCATTAAAGTAATCGCAAGCACCATCATAATATCCAGATTGCACCATTACATGTAAATATGGATTTTGTGCCATAGCTTGTCTTAGATTTTCGCCTGTTTTATCATTAGATCTGTCCCACGGATGTACAGAACCAAACATATTGTATTTAAAATCAGTTTTGTAATTCAAATTATTACGCAGATACATATTGATAGAAGGTGTAAACGAATGTAGCCAAGAAGTAAGTTCGGCATTAAAATCTGGACTGTCACCAGAATCCTTGCGATCAATACCTTTGTATCTTGAATCTAATCTTCCTACTGTATAGCTTTTATCTCTCAATAATTCTTTCCAAAAATAATCATAAGGAACGTCTAGATTGTTCTGTAAAATAACTTTTTCCGAAATACCAGAATAGCGTGCCATTTTAGCCGCAATTTCTTTTCTCGGTTGTTCTTCCAAAGATCCTCCTTTACTCAAGGCAGGTAGAAGTTCGTTTATGGTAAAATTCTCAACTTCAGGCAACATATCGGTTAAATCTTTGTTTTGAAGTTCAGGAGTAAGCATTTTATGATACCAAGCAGTAGCAGCAAAATAAGGCAGTTTAAGCGCAGCATTAGAAGCTACTCCACGAGTTATTCCTAAATCGGTAGGAGATACTAAAATTACTCCGTTAAGATACATCCACTGATTGTTTTGAAGTTGAAGCGCCAATCCTGAAACTCTAGTTGTACCGTAACTTTCTCCAATTAGATATTTAGGTGAAGCCCAACGATTAGATCTAGTTACAAAACCATTAATCCAATCGGCTAAATATTTAATGTCGGCATTTACGCCGAAAAATTTTGAAGCAGGTATATCTTTGTTTGTAGCTCTCGAGTAAGCGGTATTAACAGGATTTACAAAAACAATATCGGCAATATCTAAAATAGAATAAGGATTTTCTTTTATTCCGTAAGGCTGCAAAGGATAACCTTCCTCATCGATATTTAATAAACTCGGACCCGTATAAGCAATCTCCATCCAAACTGAAGCAGAACCAGGACCACCATTAAATGAAATAACTAACGGACGTGAATCTCTATCTTTTACATCAGAACGCTCGTAGTAGGTATAGAATAATCCAGCAATTGCTTTTCCGTCTTCATCCCAAACTGGCATAGTGCCGGCAGTTGCTTTATACGAAACCTTTTGACCTTTTATTGTCGTTGTATGATTGGTTACGACTTGTGAATCTGGATTAAAAGTAAGATTAGAAGGTGAGTTTTCTTCTTTAGCAGGAGGTGTTTTCGGTTTTGAATCTGGTTTTGATTCTTGAGCGTAGGCATTTAAAATTCCGACTAAAAGAAATGAAAGTACTGATTTTTTCATAAAATTTTGGGGTATTATTATTTTGATTTTCTGAATTTGGGATTGGTAATTAAAGTTTTTAAAGATATAAAAAAATAAGAAGAGATGATTTTTTAGTCTTTTATTGTGAATTAGGATAAAGATTTGTTTTTCTAAGAAAAAGAAAATATTTAAAGAAAATTCTTGAAATTTGTATAAATCAGAAAATCAATAAAGTATGAGCAGAATACATTTGTTTGAGTTTGAAGATCAGCAATGGCTTCCAGAATTTATTAGAAATTACATGACCGATTTTTTGCAGTTTCTTTCTAATAAAACTGCTATGTACAGAGGAATTGTTCCTGTAATTGAAAAAGCTTTAAAAGAAAGCCAAACCAATCAAATTATAGATTTGGCTTCGGGCGGAGGAGGCGGATTGATTTGGCTCAACGCCGAATTACGAAAAAACAACCCCGATTTAAAAATCCTATTGACGGATTATTATCCTAACATTCCCGCATTTGAACATACGCAAAAACAAGCTGACAATTTCGATTTTGTAAAAACTTCAGTCGATGCCAGAAACGTTCCTGAAAACTTAAAAGGACTTCGAACGCAGTTTTTATCTTTTCATCATTTTAAACCAAAAGACGCACAGCAGATTTTGCAGAATGCAATTGACACAAACAGTTCGATTGCGATTTTTGAAGGGCAGGAGAGAAGCGTTCCAAGTATTGTGGCGATGCTACTTTCGCCAATTTCTGTTTTACTGACAACGCCTTTTATTCGTCCATTTAAAATTGGCAGAATTATTTTTACTTATCTAATTCCAATTGTACCGATTTTGGTTTTGTGGGATGGCGTGGTTTCGTCTTTAAGAACGTATTCTGTCGAAGAAATGAACGAATTGATTTCTAAATTAGAGAATAAAGAAAGTTATAATTGGGAAGTTGGAAAAGTAAAATCTGGACCGGCTAAGATTTTGTATTTGCTGGGGATAAAGAAGAATTAATTATTTTTCTGTGATTCAATCAAATCTAAACGATTTTGTATTCGTTCAAGAATGTCTAAATCATTGTCACCATGAATATCTCTTATATTGTAATTTGGATTTCTGGGATCAGCAGTTTTCTGAAATTCATTAATGCTTAGATTAAAAAGTGCCTGACCAAATCTCTGACTTGGATTTTCTTCTAAATATGATGCTAAAAGCTCGAGGATAATTTTATGTTCTTGTTTCATCTGAATTATTTTTACTTAAATCTTCAAAAAATTGTATAGGATCAATTAAAAAATTTGTTGCATTCGAAGCTTTAATACTTTTGAAAATATCTTCTAAATTTGGTTTGAAAATTTCTCCTTTTAAGTCGATTAATACAAAATTATGCTTTTTGCAAAGATTTAAAATGGCTTGTAAAACTTCTGTAATATTCGAAGATTTTCTCAAATCAATTCGAAATTGAAATTCTTTAATTGAAGTTTTATCATCATTTAAAACAATAGTCGCATCATTATCTTCATCATCTTTCATATTTCCTTTCCAACTTAGGAAAGTATCATCATCCCATTTGGAATTTGGAATAATTTGATCTAGTTCGGCAATAATAGAAGGAATATCACCATTAAAGCTTTTCCAAAACGAATCTGTCTTTGGTAAATATTTTGTTTTGTTATTTTTAAAAATACATTGATAATTATCGTCAATTGAATCTTCAGGAACTACGATTAAAAGATATTGCCAAACTGCCATTTAGTAATGATATTGAAATTAAATAAGTAATCAAAAATATTCGTCGTGTATTAATACTCGTTATGAGAAAATAATTATTTATAAAATTCGTAAAAATTTTTTAGACTATAACTCGTATCAATTTCTCGGGTATTCTTGATTATTTTCACTGGAATTTCAAATTTATCTAATAAATAATCTTCGACCCCGTAATAAGAACTGTCTGCTCCTTGATACTTGTATTTTATAAGGGTGTTATTTAAAAATTCTTTCCTTGAAATTTCAATTTTATTTTCTTTTTTAATTATGATCTTATTTGAATTTTTATAGAAGTATTCAGTGCTCCTTGAAGTATCTTTATCTTTGTTTAAGCAGTATGTTTTCTTTAAGTTGTTAAAATTGTTGTACACAAAATATTTAGTATTTGTGTCCCATTTTTTATTTTTTGCATAATATTCTATTTTTTGAATTTTATTCTTTTCATTTAAAATGTACAATATATATGATCCATCATCCTGAATATTATTTGGATTAAAATATTCTTTAATTTCATTTTTAGAAAACTCCCTTTTAATCGTATAGTTTGGTCTTTTTTTACTTTCGCTTTCTATTTTTTTTATGAATTTAATGCAGGCTTGATAACTCTTAATTTCTTTTATGAGCAAATGAGGATTATTATTATAACCTTTTAAATATCCAAGTAAAAAAGATTTTAGCTCCCTAATATTATCGCCACTGTAAGCGTATTCGAAAACTTCATATTCAGTATTTGAATGTAAATAATAAGTTTTTACAAGTTTACCTTCATTATAGACATTTGCTTCTATCATATAAATAAATTTGCCATTCCAATTCTCATCTACAAATTGTTTGTAGTACTTGAAGATTAGATTTTTGTTTTTATCAAATTCAAGAATATTTAGAGTGTCTCGATTTTGAATTTGATAGAATTTTTTGATTTTGTCGGGGAATTTATTTTCTGAAAGCATTAGATTAAATGGCATTTCGGAAGAAGAAGGTAAAGTGTTTTCTAAAAGTGGTGGTAAGTCGATTTTTTCTTTATTGCAAGAAAAGAATAAGCCAAAAATAAAAAGAAAAATTATTTTTTTCATTTGGATTGAAAATTATTAGAAACTCGATAGCGCGGATTTGTAATACCTGCCCACAAAGATCGGATAGCTGTCTATATAAAACATTAATTTGTGTAATTTTCGTTTAATGATTTGTTTTGTGTCTCACTGTTGCGTGCACGGATTGCAAATCCGCGCTATCGGGTGTCATTCTTTAGTTATACATTTAGAAATATTATTAAATATATGCCTAAAATTTTCCCAGCTATCCTCACATATTTTTATTTGCTCATTAAATACTGCCTGCGCAAAACCTTCTTTTGAAAGTGCTATGTTTTCTCCATTATTGTTATAAACTCCTGATTCAATAATAACTCTTTTTCCTGCTTTGTTTATATTGGAATTATCTCCTCCAATATTTAAAGCTGAATCTAAAATGTGTCTTTTGGTTTTATCATTAAATTCCTCTCCAATAAACAATCGTCTACCACTTATGTAAGTTTTAATTTCCTCATTGTTGAATAAAAATTCTGTAGAAATACCATCAGGTTCAATCTTAAATGAATACACATTTTTTTGTTCAACATTTACTAATTGTGTATTTGTATCAGAATCAAAAATTCCTATTCTAATTTGCAAATTATAACTTCCTAAATTTCTAACTTCAACTAAAGAACTTAAATGATTTTTAAGTTTTGAATCACTTAATTCGTTTATTTCTGACGTTCCACAAATTTTTTCATTGAAATCGTTCTCTGAGCCAAAACGATAAAAATATTTTTCGATTATTTCTGTGAATTCACTTTTGCTATGAAAGTATTGTAAAGCTTTTAAAATATATTTCCAATCAGTTTTGCCTTCTGTAATTATGAGAATATCTTCATTAGATTCAATTTTTGTTTCTAATTCTTTAATACGTTCTGCTTGATTGTCAATCTTATCATAAAATAGTTTATTAACTTTTCTTAATTCAGAATAATCTTCTTTATTAGATTGTAAAATTCTGGGTGAATTACCATCAGTTCTAAAAACCTCATAAAAAGAGGCGTATTCTGGTGCTAAAGATATTGTGGCAGGAGAATGTGTCGTTAAAATCACAGGAATTCCTTTAGAAATATAATATTTTTCAATTACTGTAAAAAAACTTTCAATTAAAGAAGGATTTAAAACAGCATCAAATTCGTCTAGAAGTAATAATTTGTTCGGTTCAATGTCATTTTTTTGTAAAGAAGTAAAGCATAACGATATTATAGTTTTTTCTCCATCTGATAAATCTTTCAAGGGACGACCTTCTGTTTCAATAATTTTTCCATTTGAATCAATTTGAAAAAGTAGAGGAGTTTCTATGAGTTCAGCAAATTGTACTTCATAATTATCTTTAAAACGATAATTCAGCTTTAATGTCTCAAATAATTGATTTAATTCTGTCCATGGTGCTAGGCCTATTGATGATGGATCAAAAGCAGGTCCATCTACTTTTCCAGCATTTTGTTGACCGTCAGCTATTTCTGTAGCATGGATATAAAATAGATTTCCAATAAAATCAGTAAATTGATCATCAGTTTTCCAAATAAATTTATTATCTCTAATTGTTTTTTTGAATACATCTTCAGTAATGTCTTTATTATGAGGGCTGTATAATGCGCCAAGTAATTTGATAACCTGATCGCAAGAATCTTTATACTGCGGGTTAAAAGTAGAAGAGGAAGCTAATCCATAATTTTTATAATAATTATATGCTTGATCCACTGAAGAATTAATAAGGGCAGAGGATGATTTTATAACTTCAGGAAGGTTAATATTATCTTTAAATGATTTAAACTCGATATTTTGATAATTTATGGAAACTCCATCAACAGTAACTTTATGTGAAATTTCATTTTTGCGACCAGTATTGGGATCGATATTTCCTTTTCCATAAATTATATTCATGATTTGAGATTTCCCAGAACCATTTATTCCTGATAAAATTATTAAATCTCCTTCTAGCTCAGTTTCAAAGTCTTTGTCAAAAGATTTAAATTTTTCATTTAGTTTAAAGTAGATTTTTTTCATTAAATAAGTTTTGGTAATTATTATTTGTTTCAATCAAACTTAAGGTTTTTGATTAACTAGAATAAAAAAGCCCGAAATTACATTTATTTGTTATTGTAATTTCGGGCTTGTAAATCTTTACCCCAAGAAACTCTTCAACTCCTCATAAGTCCCAATCTTCACACTAACTTTCTCCTCATTAATAACACTCTCAATTTGAGCAGGAATAGGAAGTGTAATTCCTAGCGCCGGTTCAACAACATCTAAGAATTTAATAGGATGTGCTGTTTCTAAGAAAATACCAATGGCGTTAGGGTGTTTTTCTAGTTCTTTTTTCAAGCCTAAATAACCAACAGCGCCGTGCGGTTCTGCGATATAACCGTCTGTGTTATAAATGTTTTTTAGAGCAACTAAAGTTTCTTCGTCTGTATAGCTATAAGAAGAAAAGTCTTTTTCGAAAGCTTTTAAATCGTTGTTGTACAATTCCTGAATTCTAATAAAGTTGCTTGGGTTTCCAACGTCCATGGCGTTAGAGATTGTGGCTTTAGAAGGTTTTGGGTCGTATTTTCCGTTTTCTAAGAATCTTGGTACCGTGTCGTTTACGTTTGTAGAAGCAACGAAATGCTCAATTGGCAAACCTAATTTCTTTGCCATAATTCCCGCGCAGATATTTCCGAAGTTTCCGCTTGGACAAGAGAAAACTAAAGGTTTGTTTTGGCTTTTCAATGCTTTGTAAGCAAAGAAGAAATAAAACATTTGCGGTAACCAACGCGCAATATTAATAGAGTTGGCAGAAGTCAGGTTTTTGTGCGCCAGAGTTTCATCCAAAAATGCTTTTTTCACCATATCCTGACAATCGTCAAAAACGCCGTCAACTTCCAATGCTTTTATGTTTTGCCCTAAAGTTGTCAATTGTTTTTCCTGAATATCGCTTACTTTTCCAGACGGATATAAAATGACAACATCAACGCCGTCAACGCCAAGAAATCCGCTGGCAACAGCTCCGCCTGTATCTCCCGAAGTTGCTACTAAAACGGTGTTTTTAGCGTCTTTTTTGTCTTTATTGAAATATCCCAGACAACGCGACATAAAACGCGCTCCAACGTCTTTAAACGCCATTGTTGGGCCGTGGAATAATTCTAACGAATAGATTCCGTTTTCGACTTTCACAACCGGAAAATCAAAAACTAAAGTTTCGGCAATGATTTCTTTTAGTTTTTCTGATGGGATTTCGTCCCCAACAAATTGTTTAATCGCTTCAAAAGCGATTTCTTCGTGGCTCAAACTTTCGATTTTATCAAAAAAAGAAGGATCAAGTGGTGTAATACTTTCTGGGAAATATAATCCTTTGTCAGTTGCTAATCCTTGTATAACTGCTTCCTGAAAAGAAACTTTTGGGGCATTATGGTTTAAACTGTAGTATTTCATTTTTTTTTAGTTCTTAGTGATTAGTCCTTAGTCCTTAGTTACTGGTCTCAGTCTTTTTCGACTAATTACTAAGGACTAGGGACTAAGTACTCTTTTTAAATAATTCTTACGCCATCAGGGTTTATCTTCGAAACGTGAATTTCATACGGTAAATTCATTTTTTCGTACACGTCGCTCATGGCTTTTGCGATTTTTTCTGCGGTTTCTTTTCCTTTGCTTAAAGCGAAAATCGACGGGCCAGAACCTGAAATTCCAGAACCTAAAGCGCCATTTTGATAAGCTGTTTGCTTGATTTGATCAAAACCTGGAATTAAAACGCTTCTTACTGGTTCAACGATTTCGTCGTGAAGAGATCTTCCAATTAAATCGTAATCTTTAGTGTAAAGACCAGCAACCAATCCGCCTACGTTACCCCATTGCGTGATAGCGCTTTTTAGAGAAACGTTTTGTTTTAAAACCGAACGGGCATCAGACGTTTTCAATTCAATTTGCGGATGAACAACCGTTGCGTATAATTCTTCTGGACTGTCAATTCTGATAATATCCAAAGGCGAATAACTTCTTACCAAAGTAAAAGCGCCTAAAAGGGCAGGAGCAACGTTGTCGGCATGCGCGTTTCCGCTGGCCAATTTCTCACCCTGCATCGCAAACTGAACTAAATCTTTACGAGAATATGGTCTTCCCAACAATTCATTAATTCCGAAAACCGCTCCGGCAGAACTAGCTGCACTGCTTCCTATGCCGCTTCCCGCTTTGATGTTTTTATAAATTTCGATTTCGAATCCGAAGTCCAATTCGTCTAAAGTTTCCAACATCGCCAAAGCCGCAACTCCAGAAACGTTTTTCTCGGTTTCCAAAGGCAAATCAGCACCGACAATTTTAGTGATTCGAACTCCTTTTTGATCGACTTTTCGAACAATCATTTCATCGCCCGCATTGTCTAAGCAAAGTCCAAGTACGTCAAATCCGCATGAGAGATTGGCGATAGTTGCTGGGCAAAATAGTTTAATTTCCATTTTTAAGGTTCTGAGGTTCTAAGATGCTAAGATTCTAAGGTTTCTTATGCAGCTTTTTTATTTTTAAGGGTCTAAGGTTCTGAGGGTCTAAGAGGCTAAGATTAGTTGAGAAAAACTCAGAACCTTAGCATCTTAGAACCTTAGCACCTTTTTACACGTTTCCAATGCGTATCACGTCAGCAAAAATTCCAGACGCAGTCACCGCAGCTCCGGCTCCGGCTCCTTTGATCAATAAAGGCTGATCTACGTAACGATCTGTGTAGAAAAGCACGATATTGTCTTTTCCTTCTAAATTATAGAAAGGATGATCTTTTGGAATGAACTGCAATCCAACGCTTGCTTTTCCGTTTTCGAATTGCGCAACGTATTTCAATCTTGAATCTTTGGCTAAAGCTTCTTTGTAAATGTTCTCAAAATGCGAAGCGTGTTTGATTAACGAAGCAAAGAAATCGTCGTTGTTTGTTGTTGCTAAACATTCTGCAGGTAAAAACGATTCGTTTGCGATGGCGTCAATGTCCATTTCATAACCGCTTTCGCGAATTAGGATTAAGATTTTACGAGCAACGTCGATTCCACTTAAGTCGATTTTTGGATCTGGTTCTGTGAAACCTTGAACTCCAGCTTCTTTTACCACATCGTGGAAAGAATTATTTTCGTCAAAATTGTTGAAAATAAAGTTCAAACTTCCCGAT
Source organism: Flavobacterium notoginsengisoli (assembly GCF_014207905.1). Lineage (GTDB taxonomy): Bacteria > Bacteroidota > Bacteroidia > Flavobacteriales > Flavobacteriaceae > Flavobacterium > Flavobacterium notoginsengisoli_A. The sequence continues at coordinate 371,177 of NZ_JACHLB010000005.1, forward strand.
AAAACCGCTTGAATTTTATGCACTTTATCTCCAGACGCAATTAAGTTTTTTACCGTATCGATAATTGGCAATCCTGCACCAACATTCGTTTCAAACAAGAAAGGAGCGTTGTATTGACGAGATAAGCTTTTTAATTTTTTATAATTGTCGTACGCAGATGAACAAGCAATTTTGTTGCAAGTTACAACCGCAATACTTTCTTTTAAGAATTTCTCGTAGGCTTCAGAAACTGTTGCATTTGCAGTGATGTCTACAAAAATGCTGTTACGTAAATTTAGTTCTTTAGCTTTTTTAATGAATTCTTCGATGCTTGCTGGTTCACCTTCGCTTAAAGCGGCATCCCAATTTTTTAAAGAAATTCCGTCTTCATCAAAAATCATTTTTCTTGAATTAGATAAAGCGATAACACGAACATTAATTTTTAAAACATCTTTTAAGAATTTCTTTTGGCTGTGAATCTGTTCGATGAATTTTTCTCCAACATTTCCAACTCCCATTACAAATAAGTTCAGCTGTTTTGTATTTTCTTCGAAGAAATTCTCGTGCAAAGTATTCAGCGCTTTTTTAACATCTCTTTCGTTAATTACAGTCGAAATATTTCTTTCAGAAGCACCTTGAGCAATCGCACGAATATTTACATTGTTTTTTCCTAAAGTGCTGAACATTCTTCCGCTCAAACCTTGGTGGTTTTTCATGTTTTCACCAACTAAAGCAATAATGCAAAGGTCTTTTTCTACATAACAAGGATCGATTTTGTTTTGCGAAATTTCGATTTCAAACGCTCTATTTATGGCAGCTTCAGCATTTTCAGCATCTGAATTTAAAATTCCGATACAAATTGAGTGCTCAGAAGATGCCTGCGTAATAAAAATAACGTTGATTTTTTCCTGAGACAATACTTCAAATAATCTTCTAGAAGAACCCGCAACACCAATCATTCCTGGACCTTCAAGAGTTAAAAGCGAAATATTATCAATATGACTGATTCCTTTTACAACGGTATCTTTTGAAAGAACAGTGTCAGAAATTAAAGTTCCAACAGCTTCTGGCTCAAAAGTATTTTTGATTAAAATTGGAATGTTTTTTCTTAAAACCGGCTGAATAGTTGGCGGATACAAAACTTTGGCACCAAAATGCGATAATTCCATTGCTTCTTGGTACGAAATGTTTGCAATTGGCTGTGCTTGTTTTACAATTTTAGGATTTGCAGTAAACATTCCGTTTACGTCAGTCCAGATTTCTAATTGTTCTGCATCGATTGCTCCAGCGATAATTGCTGCAGTATAATCAGAACCTCCGCGTCCTAAAGTTGAAGTAATTCCGTCTAAAGTCTGCGCAATAAATCCAGGAAGAACATTGATTCTTGATTTATTCTCAGCAAAATATTCTTTAATTAATTGATTTGAAACTTCGAAATTAACAGCAGCTTTTCCGAAATCAGCATTTGTTTTAATTAATTCTCGGCTGTCTTTATAAACAGCATCACTATTAATTTGCTGATATGCTTTTGCGATAATAAATGAAGAAAGTAATTCACCAAAACTTAAAATAGTGTCTGCAGTTCTTGGAGATAATTCTCCTAAAAGGAAACAACCATCTAATAAAGTTTCTAGGTGATTGATAATTCTTTTTACGTGACTTAGTAAACTGCTTTGCTCACTAACGGGAATTAGTTCTTTTAAAGTGTCAAGGTGTTTTTTCTCGATTTCTGCAACAACATCTCTAAAGCTTTCGTCGTTTGCTGCGGCTTTTGCTGCTGCTGACTGTAATAAGTCTGTTACTTTGCTTAATGCAGAAACTACTACAACTAATTGATCCTTTTCTGCTTTTTGTTTGACAATTTCAAGAACGAGTTTTATATTTTGGGCATTGGCTACCGAAGTTCCGCCAAATTTTAATACTTTCATTTTAGTGATATTTTTTAATAAGGTGCAAAGATTTTTAGTGACAAATGCTCAAAGGTTAACTGTGAACTGAAACTGAAAACTGCGACTATTTTTTTCTTTGTAAATGTTTTTTATGTATCCAATAACTCTCTTCTTTTAAGAAAAAAGTATAGATAACCTGAATTATATGTAAAAATGTATACCCCTAAGGGGTAGTAATTGTTGTAGTAGAAATAATGGTAACAGCAATTGCAACTCGAGTTGGAGTTGTCATTGTAGACGTGTATTTTGTGCTGTTATTTTTCATTTTTGATTTTTCAAAAGTACAGTTTTTAAGTAGTATTAAAAACTGTTATTGCCTTTTTGCGAATATTTTAATAATTCAAATCTCAAAAAATCAATATTGAGTATTTGTTAAAATTAAATAAGCTAAATTGAGGTTTTGACATATTTAAGGATCGTTTTTTTAGATTCAGAACCCATATAATGAATTGATTTTTAAAGAAAAACTTGCCATAAAAGAGGTGTAAAGGCAGAATTTAGTTTTATGAAATAAATAAAAGCAGTCAATCTCGTAAATATGAATTTTAATTATTGTGATAAATTGTTGCTTTTTAATATTGATTTGTTGAATTTTGATGCCTTAATTTAAAATAATCATGAGAGAGATTCATTATATAAGTACTGAAACCATAACTTTAGAAACATTACACGAGATTTTATCCAATAACAAAATGTTGGAATTATCTGAAGAAGCTAAAGTAAATGTACAGAAATGCCGTGATTATTTAGATAAAAAAATGGCCACACATACGGCGCCAATTTACGGAATCAATACTGGTTTTGGGTCTTTGTATAGTGTGAAAATTTCTAATGAAAACTTATCTAAACTTCAAGAAAATCTAGTAAAATCTCATGCATGTGGAACGGGCGAAGAAGTTCCATCTGAAATTGTAAAAATGATGCTCTTGCTTAAAATTCAATCTTTAAGTTACGGGCATTCTGGCGTTCAGTTGATTACATTACAGCGTTTGGTTGATTTTTATAATAATGACATTCTTCCTGTTATCTATACACAAGGTTCACTTGGCGCTTCTGGAGATTTGGCTCCTTTGGCACATTTATCTTTGCCATTAATTGGAGAGGGAGTTGTGTTTTTTGAAGGAAAGAAAACAGATTCGAAAGAAGTTTTAAAGCATTTTAACTGGGAACCAATCGTTTTACAATCCAAAGAAGGTTTGGCTTTATTGAACGGAACACAATTTATGAGTGCGTACGGAGCTCATATTTTGATTAAAGCCTATAAATATTCTTATTTGGCAGACTTGATCGGAACTATTTCTTTGGAAGGTTTTGATGGAAGAATTGAGCCATTTAATGAATTGATACATTATATACGTCCGCACAAAGGGCAGATCGTGACAGCAGAACGTATTGCAGGATTTTTAGATGGAAGTGAAATTATCGCTCAAGAAAAGAAACACGTTCAAGATCCTTATTCTTTCCGTTGTATGCCGCAGGTTCATGGCGCTTCAAAAGATGCAATTGATTATGTTCGAAAAGTATTCAAAACAGAAATCAATTCGGTAACCGATAATCCAAACATATTTATAGAAGCCGATCAGATTATTTCTGGAGGAAATTTCCACGGTCAGCCTTTAGCTTTGGCTTTAGATTTTATGGCAATTGCTTTGGCCGAATTAGGAAGCATTTCAGAAAGAAGAACCTATCAGTTAATTTCAGGATTGCGTAATCTTCCAGCTTTCTTAGTAGATAATCCAGGATTAAATTCAGGATTTATGATTCCACAATATACCGCAGCAAGTATTGCGAGCCAAAACAAACAATTGGCAACTCCCGCAAGTATCGATAGTATTGTTTCTAGTAACGGACAAGAAGATCATGTGAGCATGGGAGCCAATGGAGCGACAAAAGCCTTACGAATTTTAGACAATTTAGAACGTATTTTAGCTATTGAATTGTTGAATGCTTCTCAGGCAATTGCGTATAGAGAGCCACTAAAATCAAGTGATTTCATCGAAATGTTCTTGAGCAGCTATAGAGAAGTTGTGCCTTTGGTAAAAGAAGATAGAATCTTACATAATGACATAGAAAACACGGTGTTATTCCTTGAGAGTTTCCAAATAGAAAACGATTTGTTAACAATGGCTTAACATTGCAAAATATTATTGAAGTAATTTTGCACTATCAAAAATAAAACAATGTCAATAAACAGTATTTTCCAATTTTTAGTGCCGAAAGACAAAAAATTCTTTCCACTTTTTGAAGAGGCTTCAAGCAATTTAATTGAATTAGCTTCTAACTTACACGAAGCTGTAAATTTACCATTAAAAGAAAGAGAAATTCTTTTTCAAAAGATTGACGAATTAGAGCAAAAAGGAGAAGACATTACTCGTCAGACTAACTTGGAGTTAAGCAGAAACTTCATTACTCCATTTGACAGAGAAGATATTCACACGTTAATTACTTCAATTGACAACGTTGCAGATTACCTTCACGGTGCATCTAGCCGTATGAGATTGTATCAAGTTGATAAGATTACAAAATCTATCAGAAAGATGACAGAAATCAACCTTGAAGCTTGTCAAAATATAGACAGTGCTGTAAAAGAGTTGAGAAACTTACAGAATTTTAAAGTTATTAAGGATGCTTGTTCTAGAATTAATAAACTAGAAAATAAATCTGATAACGTATATAACAAAGCAGTTTTTGAAATTTTTGAAAACGAAACAGACGCTAAAAATATTATTAAATATAAAGAGGTGTTATCTGTTTTAGAATCAGCAACAGACAAATGTAAGAGTGTTGCGAACATACTAGAATCTATTTCTGTAAAACATTCTTAATTCAATTTTTCATTCTGAAGTTATAATTTTATGACGCTACTTATATTAATTATAGTACTAGCCTTAATTTTTGATTACATCAATGGTTTTCATGATGCGGCAAATGCTATAGCGACTGTTGTTGCAACAAAGGTTTTGACACCTTTTCAGGCGGTAGTCTGGGCAGCATTTTTTAACTTTCTGGCTTATTGGGTTTTTGGATTTGGTGTTGCGGATACTGTTGCTAAAACAGCGCACACAATGGAAATTAACCTAGTGGTTATTTTAGCCGGAGTTATTGCAGCAATATGCTGGAATTTATTGACTTGGTGGTTAGGAATTCCTTCAAGTTCTTCGCATACATTAATTGGAGGTTTTGCTGGAGCAGCTGTAGCGCACGCAATCGCTGTTCACGGATTTTCTGGTTATGTTGGAGAAGACGGAGCAACTCACTACTGGTACGAAATTGTAAGCTGGTATAAGGCCGGGAAAGATGGCGGAATGCCTTCTGGGGTTATTATCATTATTGCCTTTATTGTTTTAGCACCGCTTTTAGGAGCTTTAGCGTCCTATTTAATCTCAATTTGGTTATTAAATGCATCTCGTAAAAGTATCGGTCCTAAGATTTTTACCTTAGCTTTAATGATTGCTACTGTTTGGTTTGTTTACGCGCAAATGGTTCCTTACTCTGAAATTGATAAACCAAGATTTGATTCTCATTTCTGGAGTGTAGCTTTTGATGCTCATAATATTAAATGGTTTTTAGTTGCTTTTATTATCTTAACAGTTAGTGCATTTTGTTTGATATTCAGTAGTTTGAATTTACATCAAGCCGATGCAGCTTTGAAAAAAATGCAATTATTATCTTCTGCAGCATTTAGTTTAGGTCACGGAGGTAACGATTCTCAAAAAGTAATGGGTATTATTGCGGCTGCTGTTGCTGTATATATCAATACAAATCCAGGAGTTCATATGGATGCTTGGTTAGATGTAGTATTGCCAAACGATGATGCAGGTATTAAAGGTGTAATGCCAAGTTGGATTCCATTAGCTTGTTATTCTGCAATTGCAGCAGGAACTTTAAGCGGAGGATGGAAAATTGTGAAAACAATGGGGTCTAAAATCACAAAAGTAAGCTCGTTTGAAGGTGTTGCAGCTGAAACAGCTGGAGCTTTAACGCTTTACTTTACTGAACACTTAAAAATTCCAGTAAGTACAACGCATACTATTACAGGATCTATCATCGGTGTTGGATTAACAAAACGTGTTTCTGCAGTTCGCTGGGGAGTTACAGTAAGCTTAATCTGGGCTTGGATCTTAACTATTCCAATTTCAGCTCTTTTAGCTGGATTAGTATACTTTGTTTTAAGTGTATTTATTTAATGAAAAAATATTGTAAAATGTGAAATGTAAATCACGTTTTCTTTAAAATAAAAAAAAGCCGATTTCAATCTGAAATCGGCTTTTTTTATTAAAATTTTTGAAGATTTTTACGATTGTGTTTTCTTTTATAATGCGTTTGTTTTAAGTTTTTCTGATCTTCAGAAATAATACTGATAGTTCCATCAATTTCAAGCATGGCTAATTTTACATTTTTAAAGAATTCAATTCCGTGCTCACGCATAGCTTCTTTTAATTCTTCATCAGAAATGTCTAATTTGCTTAGAGCTTTAAAGTCTAATTTTCCGTCATGAATTAATACTTCTGGTTTATCAAGAAGCAAATTCCCTAAGGATTTATATCTGTGTGTAAGCTTTTTTATGATAAAGTTAATTATAAATAAAACTAAAGCGGCAATCAGACCCCCCAGAAGGCTTGTGTCAGGGCCAACCATCGCATTTTGAACCGAATTGCTAATTAATAAAATAAGAATTACATCTGCAGTGTTTAATTGCGAAAGTTCTTTTTTTCCGAAAATGCGTAATGCTATTGTCATGAAAAAATATACTGCAACGCTTCGTATGATTATATCTAAATAAGGAAAAGTCATGTTTTTTATTTTAAAGTTAAATAAAAAAGCTTTGCCAAAGTTTAAACTTCGACAAAGCTGCTAAAATATTTATAAGGTATTAAGTTTAAATGAACTTAATTACAGTTTAAAATTCTTTTCAATTGCTCTAATCATTTCTCCGGCAACATCTTTATTAGTTGCACCTTCAATTCCTTCAAGACCTGGTGAAGAATTTACTTCCAGCAATAGCGGGCCTTTGGAAGAGCGGATAATATCAACACCAGCCACTTTTAGATCCATTGCCTTTGCGGCTTTAATAGCAATTTTTTTCTCTTCAGGGGTCACTTTTATAACAGATGCAGTTCCGCCTAAATGGATGTTAGCTCTAAATTCGCCTGGCATTGCCTCACGTTGAATAGCGGCAACCACTTTTCCGTCAATTACAAAACAGCGAATATCTTTTCCGTTGGCTTCTTTAATGAATTCTTGAACTAAGATATTGGCATTTAAACTTTTGAATGCGTTGATAACACTTTCAGCCGCTTTTTTAGTTTCGGCCAAAACTACACCTTTTCCTTGTGTTCCTTCTAATAATTTTACAATTAAAGGTGAACCGCCCACCATTTTGATCAAATTGTCTGTATCAAGTGGAGAATTGGCAAAACCGGTTGTCGGAATATCAATTCCGCTATTTAATAATAATTGCAATGAATATAATTTATCACGAGATTGTGTAATCGCAGTAGCGGAATTTAAAACAAATACCTTCAAAGCCTCAAACTGACGTGTTAAGGCGCAGCCGTAAAACGTAATGCTCGGTCTAATTCTAGGAATAATCGCGTCGAATTCGTTTAGGATTTTTCCGCCTCTGTAATGAATTTCAGGTTTTTTAGCGTCCAGTTTCATGTAGCATTCCTTGATGTTCAAGAAATGCATTTCGTGTCCGCGCATTTCACCAGCTTCCATGATTCTTTTGTTGCTGTACAATTCAGGATTACTGGCTAAAAGACCAATTCGTAAACCTGTTTTTACTTTTTCTGAATTTTGATATAATTCTTTAAGAGATTCAGCTGTCGGCTGTCCTAGAAGATATTTTTGTTCAGGATCAACTAAAACCCTTCCGCTCATCGCTTCGCGTCCTAAAAGCATTCTAAATCCCATAGAATCACGATTAGTCAAAGTCATTTCGATTGGCCATTTTGCATCGCCAATTTTTAAGCTAGTTTGAATAACGTAACGATGTTCTCTAAAACCGCTAGAGCTTTTAACAATTCTTTTGTCTACAAGCGGTGCTTCACAATGAATAATAGTTTTGATATTATTCTGAATTGGATTGATATCGAATTTAACCCAATTAGCATCATTTTTTATAAAAGGCGCTATATTTAGAGCGTGCATTGCCGAAGTTTTGGCACCAGAATCAACACGAGCCTTGATTGTTGGAATTCCTAGTTCAGGAAATGAGCACCATTCTTCGCTGCCTAAAATGACTTTGTTTTGAAGCATATTTTGTTTTTTTATTTTATAGAATTAAATTCAAAAATAGCTATTTGCTTTTACTAAAGATAATAAATTATTTAAAAAAAATGCCCGTTATGTTATGAAAACGTAACGGGCATGTTATTTATGTTATAAATTTTGACTAATTTATTGATTAGTCGGCTCTTCAGCTTTGTGAATTTCTACAGACAATTCTTGTGAGTCATCTTTTAAATCCATCATGATTTCATCGCCAGAATGAATTTTTGAAGTGATGATTTCTTCAGCTAATAAATCTTCAACATATTTTTGGATTGCTCTTTTCAGAGGTCTTGCACCAAACTGTTTGTCGAAACCTTTTTCAGCAATAAAAGCTTTTGCTTTTTCAGTCAAGCTTAATTTGTAACCTAATTCAGCAATACGAGAATAAAGTTTTTTCAATTCGATTTCGATAATCAAATCAATATCAGCTTTTTCTAGTGCGTTAAACACGATTACATCATCAATTCTGTTTAAGAATTCAGGAGCAAAAGTTTTCTTCAAAGCATTTTCGATAATGCTTTTTGAGTTTTCATCAGCTTGAGCAGTTCTTGCTGCTGTACCGAATCCAACGCCTTGTCCAAAATCTTTTAATTGACGCGCTCCAACATTAGAAGTCATAATGATGATAGTATTTTTAAAGTCAATTTTACGACCTAAACTATCAGTCAAATATCCGTCATCTAAAACTTGAAGCATCATGTTGAATACATCTGGATGCGCTTTTTCAATCTCATCTAAAAGAACCACACAGTATGGTTTTCTACGAACTTTTTCAGTCAATTGACCACCTTCTTCGTAACCAACATATCCTGGAGGCGCTCCAACTAGACGAGAGATCGCAAATTTCTCCATGTATTCGCTCATATCGATACGAACTAAAGCATCTTCAGAATCAAATAATTCTTTTGCTAATACTTTTGCTAATTGCGTTTTACCAACACCAGTCTGACCTAAGAAAATGAACGAACCAATTGGTTTATTCGGATCTTTAAGTCCAGCTCTGTTACGTTGAATAGAACGAGCGATTTTTAAAACAGCTTCATTTTGACCAATTACTTTGTTTTGAATTAATTCTGGTAATTGAGCCAATTTGTTGCTTTCTGTTTGCGCAATTCTATTTACAGGAATTCCAGTCATCATTGAAACAACATCTGCAACATTGTCTTCAGTAACTAAAATTCTATTGTTTTTAGAATCTTCTTCCCATTGTTCTTGAGCAACAGCTAAATCTTTTTCGATGCGTTTTTCGTCATCGCGAAGTTTGGCAGCTTCTTCATATTTTTGTTTTTTAACAACCATATTTTTAAGCTCGCGAACTTCTTCCAATTGACGCTCTAAATCTAAAATTTGTTTAGGAACATCAATATTGGTAATGTGTACTCGAGATCCAGCTTCGTCAAGAGCATCAATAGCCTTGTCTGGTAAGAAACGCTCAGACATATAACGATCTGTAAGTTTAACACAAGCTTCAATCGCCTCAGGTGTATAAGTTACATTGTGGTGATCCTCGTATTTGTCTTTTACATTATTCAAGATTGCAATTGTTTCTTCAACAGAAGTTGGTTCAACAATTACTTTTTGAAAACGTCTTTCTAATGCGCCATCTTTCTCAATATATTGTCTGTATTCGTCAAGAGTTGTAGCACCGATACATTGGATTTCGCCTCTTGCTAAAGCAGGTTTGAACATATTTGAAGCGTCAAGAGATCCTGTAGCGCCACCAGCGCCAACAATCGTATGGATTTCATCAATGAAAAGAATGATATCGTCGTTTTTCTCTAGCTCGTTCATCACGGCTTTCATTCTTTCTTCAAATTGTCCTCTGTATTTTGTTCCAGCAACTAAACTTGCTAAATCAAGAGTTACAACACGTTTGTTGAAAAGAATACGAGATACTTTCTTTTGAATGATGCGTAAAGCTAGTCCTTCTGCAATAGCAGATTTACCAACTCCAGGTTCTCCAATAAGAAGCGGATTGTTCTTTTTTCTTCTACTTAAAATTTGAGAAACACGTTCAATTTCTTTTTCGCGTCCTACAACAGGGTCAAGTTTTCCCTCTTCCGCCATTTCTGTTAAATCTCTCCCAAAATTATCTAAAACTGGAGTTTTAGATTTTTTGTTTGACTTATTGGCGGGATTATTAAAACTGCTTTCTTTTAGACTGTCATCTTGTCCTGAATCATCATTGTATGATTCGTTTCTTGGCAAGTTTTCTAAGAATTCTTCTTCGTTCGGAGTCATATTTAAATACTGTTCTTTAGCTATGTCATAATCTATTTTAAGTTTATTCAATAGCTTGGTTGTTGGATCGTTTTCGTTTCGTAAGATGCATAATAGCAAGTGAGCGGTGCTAATTGATGAGCTTTGAAATACTTTAGCTTCTAGAAAAGTGGTCTTCAGGGCTCTTTCGGCCTGTCGGGTAAGGTGAAGATTTTTCTTTTCTGCATTTACTTCAACGCTTAGATTAGCTGGACTCAGTATTTCTACTTTCCTGCGTAAATGATCTAAATCGACTGCTAGGTTATTAAGTATATGAATAGCTTTTCCGTTACCATCTCTTAAAATGCCCAGCATAAGATGTTCGGTACCAATAAAGTCGTGGCCCAAACGAAGAGCCTCTTCTTTACTGTACGTAATAACATCTTTTACTCTTGGTGAAAAATTATCATCCATAATATATAATTGGTATTGTAAATTTAGTGAATTACTGATTTAAAAACAAAAACCGTACCTTTCGAGAATGCCTGTCAGCTAATAGACGAAAAAAAAGGCAATAAAAGCGTTAAAAAACGCTTAATTTATTAACTAAAAGCCAAAATAAAGTTGTTAATAAATCATTGAAATTAGTGTAGGTAAATAGCTGAAAAAATTTCAAAAAAACGTATCTTGGCACGCTTTGAAACTATTATAATTATTTAATATAACAACTTATGTCTGAAGGAGAAAAGTTAATTCCTATTAACATAGAAGAAGAAATGAAGTCAGCTTACATCGATTATTCGATGTCGGTAATTGTATCAAGAGCGCTTCCTGATGTTAGAGATGGCTTGAAACCAGTGCATCGAAGAGTTCTTTATGGAATGTATGATTTAGGTGTAACTTCAAGATCTGCCCATAAAAAATCTGCGAGAATTGTAGGGGAGGTTCTGGGTAAGTACCACCCGCATGGAGATACTTCTGTGTATGACGCAATGGTACGTATGGCTCAGGAATGGAGTATGCGATATTTATTGGTTGACGGTCAGGGTAACTTTGGTTCTGTTGATGGTGACAGTCCTGCAGCAATGCGTTATACTGAGGCTAGAATGCGCAAAATTTCTGAGGAAATTATGGCAGATATCGAAAAAGAAACGGTTGATTTTCAATTGAACTTTGACGATACATTATATGAACCAAAAGTAATGCCTACAAAAGTTCCTACTTTGTTAGTAAACGGAGCGACTGGTATTGCAGTTGGTATGGCAACCAATATGCCACCACACAATTTAACTGAAGTTATCAATGGTACATTAGCGTACTTAGATAATAATGATATTGAAGTAGATGAATTAATGACTCATATTAAAGCGCCAGATTTTCCAACTGGTGGTGTAATATATGGGTACGAAGGAGTTCGTGAAGCTTTTAAAACTGGTAGAGGACGTATTGTAATGCGTGCAAAAGTTGGTTTTGAAGAAGTTGACGGAAGAGAATGCATCATTGTTACTGAAATTCCATATCAGGTTAACAAGGCCGAAATGATCAAACGTACGGCTGACTTAGTTAACGAGAAAAAAATCGAAGGTATCGCGAACATTCGTGACGAGTCGGATAGAAGCGGTATGCGTATCGTGTATATCTTGAAACGTGATGCTACGCCAAACGTAGTTTTAAATACCTTATATAAGTATACTCAATTACAATCTTCTTTTAGTGTAAATAATATTGTATTAGTAAAAGGACGCCCTCAATTATTGAATCTGAAAGATATGATTCACTATTTCATTGAGCACCGTCATGATGTTGTAGTTAGAAGAACACAATTCGAATTGCGTAAAGCGGAAGAAAGAGCGCATATTTTAGAAGGATTAATCATTGCTTCTGACAATATCGATGAAGTAATTGCGTTAATTAGAGGTTCTAAAAACACAGATGAAGCAAGAGAAAAATTAATCGAAAGATTTAAACTTTCTGATATTCAAGCTCGTGCAATTGTTGAGATGCGTTTACGTCAGTTAACAGGTCTGGAACAAGATAAATTAAGAGCTGAGTTTGACGAATTAATGAAATTAATCGAGCATTTAAAAGCTTTATTAGCAGATGTTAATTTAAGAATCGATTTGATTAAAGAAGAGCTTACAGAAATTCGTGATAAATATGGTGACGAACGTCGTTCTCAAATCGAATATTCTGGTGGTGATGTAAGTATTGAAGATTTAATTGCTGATGAAAGCGTAGTAATTACAATTTCTCACGCAGGTTACATCAAGCGTACAAACTTATCTGAATATAAAACTCAAAATAGAGGTGGAGTTGGACAGAAGAGTGCAGGAACAAGAGATCAGGATTTCTTAGAGCATATGTTCGTTGCAACGAATCACCAATATATGATGTTCTTTACGCAAAAAGGGAAATGTTTCTGGATGCGTGTTTACGAAATTCCGGAAGGAAGTAAAACTGCAAAAGGTAGAGCAATTCAGAATCTGGTAAACATTGAAAGCGATGATAAAGTAAAAGCTTTCATTTGTACACAAGACTTAAAAGATAAAGATTATATCAATACACATAACCTTGTAATGGTAACAAAACAAGGTCAGGTTAAGAAAACTTCTTTAGAGAAATATTCTAAACCTAGAGCAAATGGTGTGGCTGCTATTACTATTAAGGAAGGTGATGAATTAATCGGAGCGCAATTAACTAACGGAGAAAGCCAAATTATTATGGCGGTTAAATCTGGAAAATTAGTTCGTTTTGAGGAGACTAAAACACGTCCGATGGGAAGAACGGCTTCTGGAGTTCGTGGAATTACTTTAAAAGATGAAACGGATGAAGTAATCGGAATGGTAACTGTTGATAAAAATGATATTGCTGAATCTCAAATTCTAGTAGTAACCGAAAATGGGTACGGAAAACGTACCAAATTGGTTGACGAAGATGGAGAAGATGTATATAGAATTACAAACCGTGGAGGTAAAGGTGTTAAAACACTTAATATTACTGAAAAAACAGGTAAGTTGATCTCTATTAATGCGGTAACTGATGCAGATGATTTAATGATTATTAATAAATCTGGATTAACAATCCGTATGGCGATTGAAGATTTACGTGTTATGGGGCGTGCAACTCAAGGTGTTAGATTGATTAACCTTAAAGGAAAAGATTCTATCGCTGCTGTTACGACAGTAATGAAAGAAGATGAGCCAGAACAAGTTGTTGATGAAGATGGTAATGTAATCGAATCTACAATTGAAAGAGTTAAACCAGATATGGAAGTTCTTGAAGATGATGGAACTGTTGAAGAGGAAGATGACTCAGACGATGAAGAAGTAGAAGAGGAAGATGATGCCGAAGGTGACGACGAAGAATCTGAAGAATAAAACTAAATTAGAATAAAAATTAAATACAAATAAATATCATTATGAAAAGTAAATATGTAATACTTGCTTCTGCATTATTGATCTCTGTTGCTTCTTTTGCACAAAAAGATCAAATTAAAAGTGCTGAAAAAGCTTTAAAAAGTGGAGATGCTCAAGGAGCAATCACAATTTTGACGGGAGCAGAAAGCGTTGTTGCTAATGCTAAAGATACTGAGCAGGCACAATTCTATTTTGTAAAAGGAAATGCTTATTTAGATCTTGCAAACAAAAAGGTAGATGAAAGTAAAAATTTATCTTTGGCAGCTGAAAGTTACAAGAAGTTAATCGAAGTTGAAAAAGCATCAGGAAAACAAAAATATTCTACAGATGCAGCTACTTCTATTACTAACATTAAAGGATTGTTGATTAATTCTGCAATTGCTGATACACAAGCTAACAAGCATAAAGAAGGTGCAAAAAAATTGTACGATGCTTATGAATTAGACAAAAAGGATACAATCAACTTGTATTATGCTGCTTCTACAGCTGTAAATTCTCAAGATTTTGATCTTGCTTTACCAATGTATGAGGAGTTGAAAAAGTTAAATTATTCTGGAAAAGGTACTTTGTTTCTTGCTACTAATAAAGCAAGCGGAAATGAAGATAACTTTAGCAGTGCAAAAGATAGAGATTTAGCGGTTAAGTTAGGTACTCACGAAAAACCTAAAACAGAAGCTATTCCTTCTAAAAGAGGTGAAATCTACAAAAATTTAGCTTTGATTTTAGTACAAAAAGGACGTACAGAAGAAGCTAAAAAAGCTATTGCTGACGCTAGAAAGACAAATCCAGAAGATACTTCATTAATCTTAACTGAAGCTAACTTATACTTAGAATCTAAAGATTATGACACTTACAAAAAATTAGTAGGTGAGGCTTTAGAAAAAGATCCAAACAATGCAGATTTAGTATTTAATTTAGGTGTAATCAGTGCTGGTGCAAAAAACAATGCTGATGCTGAGAAATATTACTTAAAAGCAATTGAGATCAATCCTAATTATGCAAATGCTTATCTAAACCTTGCAGCCTTAAAATTAGAAGCAGAGAAACCAATTATCGATGAAATGAATAAATTGGGTACTTCTACAAAAGATATGAAACGTTACGATGTTTTAAAAGCGCAAAGAGAAGGTGTTTTTAGAGGTGTAATTCCTTATCTTAAAAAAGCGAACGAATTAGATCCTAAAAACGAAGATGTTGCTAAAACATTACTAGGAGTTTACAAAGCTTTAGAAATGACTGCTGAAGCAAAAGCTTTAAAAGCTACAATGAACTAATCTTTAGTAAATAAATTATAAAAAAACCATCCCGTTTTTACGGGATGGTTTTTTTATGCTTGTATCAGAAATTTAAAGTAAGGTTGCTGATAAAGTAATAGTCGTATTTAATAATTTGGAAATCGGACAGATTTCTTTTGCTTTTGCAGCTGTTTTTTCAAATTCTTCTGCTGAAATCGAAGGTACTTTTCCTTTTAAGTCCAAATGGATTAAAGTGATAGTTCCGTCTTCAAAAGTTACTGTCGCTTCTGTGGTTAAATCATCTGCTGTAAAACCTCCTTCATTCAATAAGAAACTTAATTGCATTGTAAAACAGCCTGAATGAGCTGCAGCAACCAATTCTTCTGGATTTGTCCCAACTCCATCAGCAAATCTTGTTTTAAAAGATAGTTGTGCATTATCTAGAGTTGTACTTTGTGTGCTTATTGTTCCGGTTCCTTCCATACCGGTTCCTTTCCAGTTGGCGTGTGCTTTTCTTGTAAATTTCATGTTCTTTTTATTTAAAAATTAATAGTAAATGTTATTTGTTTGATTGCCAAATAATAGTGGTAACTCAAATATAATCAATATTTTGCAGAATAGTTTTACGAAATTTAATGAGAATGTTAAGTTTTAGATTTATCGTGTTGATTTAAACGAAAAGATACAAAGGTTTTAAGTAAAGCTTTGTGAACTTATGTTTTTAAACAATCCATAAATGAAAATAAACCTTTGCGGACTTTGCGTTAAAAAATAAGCACAAAAAAAGGTGCAATGAAACTCATTACACCTTTTTATTTTTTATAAAACTCTTAAGTCTATTCCTGACCTAAGTTTCTTAATTGTTTCAATTTGTCTTTCCAAACTTCAAGACTTTCTTTATGAATAGCGATGTTTTTACGAACCTCAGTCACAATAGAATTCTCTTTTTTGGCATTTTTAGTATTGGTAAAGAATTGAATGTTGTTTTCTAATTGGAAAATTTCATTTTGAACTTCTTCAATTTTACGCATAATAAAGATTTTTTCATTGTCTAATTTACGCGTGTCATTACTGTCAGATAGAGAATCAATACGATTTGCAAAACGCATCATTTCAGATTCTTTTTTACTTAAGCTTAGTTTTTCAAAAAGGGCATCCAAAATTTTATTGAATTTGCCTTCAATATGTCTTCTTGAAAAAGGAACTTTTCCGAATCCTTTCCAAGTTTCAATATGGGCTTTTATAGCATCTAAATCTGTTTTGTGATCTCCTGTTAACTGGAAAGCTCTAAGAGTATCTAGATATGCTTTTTTATTGTCAAAAGCGGCAACTTCTTCACCGTTTTCTTCCGATTTGTGCTCTTTTAGTTTATCAAAATAATGGTTGCAAGCATCTTTAAATTCTTTCCAGATTTTGTCTGAATATTTTTTTGGAACATGACCAATTTGCTTCCATTCTTCCTGAATTTGTTTCATTATAGGAGTTGTGGCAGTAAAATCAGTGCTTTCTTGCAGCTCTTTTGCTTTTACAACAAGAGCCATTTTTTTATTTAAATTGTCGTTTTGATCTTTTTTGATGTCTTTATAAAAAGAATTCTTGAAAGCATTAAAATTTCTAACAGCTGTTTTGAAAGCTGCCCAGGTTTCTTCATTTACTTCTGATGGAACTTTTCCAGCTGCAAAAAACTCATTTCGAAGCGCTTCTACTTTTTCAATTTGTACAAGCCATTGTGAATGAGAATTTACCTTTTCTGTTCCGAGTGCTTCAATTTTAGAAATAATTTCTTTTTTTGCTTCTAGATTTTGTTGCTCGTTTGCTCTTTGGTTTTCAAATAAAACTTCTCTTTTATCGTGAATTTTTTTAGTTAGCTCGCTAAATTTATTCCAGATAACATCACGATGTTCTTTAGAAACTGGTCCGATTTCTTCTTTCCAAATTCTGTGAAGATCCTGTAATTCGCGGAAAGATTTATTTACATCCGCATCGTTTACTAATTCTTCAACACGAGCGATGATTTTTTGTTTTAATTCAAGGTTGTGTTTAAAATCTAAATCTCTAGCTTCACGATCTAAGTGTAGATAATCATAGAAATTTTCAACATGAAAATGATAGTTGTTCCAAACGTGATTGTATTTGTCTTTTGGAATCGCACCAGCATTTTTCCATCTTTCTCTTAATTCATTAAAATGCTTAAGTGTATCTTTTATGTTTTCTTGCGGATTGATTAACTCTTTTAATTCTTCAACAATTGCTAAACGATTTTCTAAGTTTGATTTTAGATTGGTTTGAAGGTGTTTAAAATGAGCGTTTCTCTTATCTCTGAAAATATTATAATATTCATCAAACTTTAATTTCAAAGGTAAATGATATTCAAACTCTTCGTTTGGATCAGGGTTAGAAGCAAGAAATTCTTCTTTTTTCTCCTCTAGAAGATGGTGATATTGTAATAAAAATGCCTTTTTGATTTCTTCAATATGATCTTTTACAGACATTACTTTGTCTATATTAACCAACTTTTTAAGTTCATCAACAAGCGCATCTAAAGAAAAAGTGTTATAATCTTGCATAGGAATATCATGACGTTCTTTTAGAGATTCGTCTTCGCTTTCCGCTGCATTTGAATTTGTGATTACATCTAAAGCTTCCTGATGATTGTTTGCATCATTTTCTACTTCATTTTCAATTTCTGGAACTGATTTCTCAATTGGAGCCTCAGCCTCAGATATTTTTATTGCATCATTTGATATAGAATCGTTTAACTCGATTCCAGATTTTCCGTCTGCTTCTTGCAGGTTATCATTCTTTTCTTCTAACATCTTAAAAATGTATAAGGTTTTTATTTTAAACAATGCGAAAGATAGTAAAGGTGTTTCTAACTACAAAATAAATCGCTTGTTTATGCGCTATTTTGCCATGAAATTCCTATTCTTTGCGCTAATTATATAATGTGTTGAAATAGTTTTGTTATAATGTTTAAAGTATCTGTAAATTCATAATAGCTGGATTTTTTTAGAATTTACTTCTATAAATTCAATTTAGTAAAGAACTATTTATTTTCAGAAAAGAATTAAGACACCCATTTCAATTCCGAAATTGTAAGTTCTATTTGTTCCAAATCCAGCACTTGGATGTATGTAGATTAAGTTATTTGGGGTAATTTTTCGTCCAAATTCAACAAACGCGTTATTTTGAAATCCCTCTATAATTCCGTTATAACGAAAGGCTACATCTCCGGCAACCCAATTTTTTCCAAAAAAATAGAGCATAACATTTTCAAAAAGAGTTACACTGATGTTGTTTCTATCATTTTCCCCTGCAAAACTACCTTGATATTCTAAAGTCGAGAGCCAGAGAATTCTTTTTTCATATAAATATTTTCCATAAACAACTGCTGGCATCACGACCCATTTTCCGGTGCCAAAATTTGGATCCGCAGCTGTATTAGCATAAACCCTTGTTCGTAAAGCTATACCATTATTATTTTTCATGTACGGAATATAGCTAACACCCATGCCAACATCTCCAATAGCGGTTTTATTAATAGAATTTGTATTGGCAGAAATTAGAGGAAGATCAAAACGTAAATTCCAGGCTTTATTTCCTATAGGCAGTAGAACTCGTACTTGTGTAGTATTGAATGACCCGTTATCGGTATCTAAATATTCATCAAAGAAAATAATTGTCTTTAGGAAATAGTGATAACGAGGCTCAGAAAAAGGACTTTTTAAGGTGTCGCTCTCTTGAGCCAAAAGTAGATGGTGAAACAAAAAAAATAAAATGCTAAGTAATTGTATTTTCTTCATAACCACTTGTTTATAAGTGATTTAAAAATACAAAAAATACGTTAACATTTTATTTTTTTACTTCTGTTTTTATTTATTCCAGATTTTCCAGGCTTTTTCTGCTTGAAAAATCAGCATTTCGTGACCATTTTTGATTACTGCACCTTTTTCTTTAGCTTTTTTAAGAAAAGTAGTCTCGGCAGGGTTATAAATTAAGTCATATGCAATGTGTTTTTCTGTGAAAAACTCATAAGGCAGATTTGGACAAGCGTCTATATTCGGGCTTGTTCCTACAGGTGTGCAGTTAATTATAATTTGAAAATTATCAAAAGTAGTGGCATTAATCAAATCATAATCTATAATGTTTTCTTTTGCTTCTCTAGAAACAAAAGTATACGGAATGTTTAGTTCATCTAAAGCAAAAGCAACACCTTTAGAAGCTCCTCCTGTTCCTAGAATTAATGCTTTTTTGTGATGTGGCTCTAACAACGGTTCTAATGATTTTTTAAAACCATAATAATCAGTGTTATAGCCTTTTAATTTACCATTTTTAGTAAACTTAATAGTATTTACAGCTCCAATTAAAGCAGCTTTTTTTGATAGTTTATCTAAGAAGGGAATAACTTGTTCTTTGTAAGGAATAGTGACATTTAATCCTTTTAAATCAGGATTATTTTTAATTAATTCCGTAAAATAGTTAATTTCAGAAATATCAAAATTTTCGTAGCTATTGCCAGCAAAAACTTCATTGTCAAATTTTTCTGTAAAGTAACCTTTTGAAAAAGAGTAGCTAATGTTGCGTCCTAGTAATCCAAAACGTCTTCTTAGTAAAATATCAACCATTATTATTTTCTATGTTTTTCTATATAATTTTTTACCATTTTTTTTGACCAAACTACCGGAAATAAATCTTCTATTAAAATATAGTTATCGAAGTTTAATCGTAAGCCGTTGCTTAAATGAAATTTAGCTTTTGTATTATCTTGAATCATAAAATACAATCCAGCTAAACGATATTCGATTTCATTTTCTTCAGGAAAATATTCTGTAGCTTGTAATAAAGTTTGAATTGCACTTTCAAATTCTCCTAAAAATTGAAGAATATCAACCCAGAATAACCAAGTATCAAGTGCATAATCTCCAAATTCTACTGCTTTTCTATAGCCAAATTCAGCTTCTTCAAAGAAATTCATTTGTTTATTGATATTGGCATATCTTTTCCAATACAAACGATTTTGATTGTCAATTGCCAAAGCTTTATTTACAAAAAACAATGCTTTTTGATAGTTTTTTTGGCGAAGGTGAAAATCAGTAATGGCAATCCAGCCCTTATCTAAAAGCGGATCTTCGTGCACCGTTTGGTTATAATATTGAATTGCTTTTGCTAAGTTTCCAAGTTTTTCATAGCATTTACCAATTCGAAGTAGCGCATATGAAGTTGCATCGTCTAATTCGATGGTTCTGTTATAGCTTTCAATCGCTTCATTATATTTTTTAAGGCGCTCATAAGCTTTGGCCTTTTCCATAAAAGCACCTAGAAATTCGTCATCAATAAGTGTTGCGTAGTCAAAAGCTCGAATTGCATTTTCATATTCTTTTACGCCATAATGTAGACGTCCAAGCTGATGCCATGCGATTTCGCTATAAGGGTTTCTGTTTATGTATTCGTTCAAATAAACAATAGCTTCTTGATTTTGATCTAAAAATTCAAAACAGTAAACTACATTGTAAAGAGCCGACTGATCTTCTAAATCTTCTTCAAGACATTTGATGAAACTCTCTTTTGCCAATTCAAGATTATCCATAAAAAGATATTCCATTCCAATCAAGTTGTATACATCGGCATAATCATCAGTATACTGCAAAGCAATTTTTAATAATTCGACTGCCTTTTCGTGTTGATCTCTTTTGGAACAGATATTAGCTTTTTGGATATAAATTTCTTCGTTGTTTGGTTCAATTGCATATAACTCATTCAAAAGCTTTTCAGCTAAATCGAGTTTATCATCGTAAACCAGCATTTCTACTTGTACTAATTTTAAGCCCGTAGATTTTGGGTGCTGGTCTAACGCAAGTTTTAAGGCCTTTTTTGCTAAATTAGCCTTACCTATGTCTAAATAATGAAGAATTATTTCTTCGAATTCTTCAGAATCAAAAAAGAGTACTTTGTTAGTCTTTAACATCGACTCAAATTTGGATAGGGATAGGTTATAATCTTCTTCTTCGTTGCTTAATTGCATACTTCGTTATTTTGAAATTAGCCTACTATAAATTTAGGCAACCATATAATTGTTGTAAGGATAGGAAATTAATTGTTTTGAACAATTTAATTAACAATATATAGCGTTTTTTATTCTATTTTGGGAAGAAATCTCTCTTATTATTAAGGGATTAGCTTCTGTTTTATGATTTTTATATTGCCGAGCAAAAAATGTAAATCAAATTTTTAAGCGTTGTTTTTTTTCAAAATTTCATCCATAACTTCCAAAATTATTGCACAACCTTCTCTAATTTCATTTTCTGAAATAGTCAATGGTGGAGTAATTCTAATTGCACAACCTTCAAATAAAAGCCAAAATAAAATCAGTCCTTTGTCTTGGGAATTTAGAATGACTTCATTGGTAATTTCCGCCGATTCTGTCATAGCCGCCAGCATTAATCCTTTTCCTCTAACTTCTGTAATCAAAGGATGTACCAAAAGCGATCTGAAGAGTTTTTCTTTTTCTAGCGTTTCCGCCATTAAATTTGTTTCAGTTAATTCTTGCAAAGTTGCCAAACAAGCTGACGCAATGACAGGATGTCCACCAAAAGTAGTAATATGACCTAATTTTGGATTTTCTGTTAAAAGATCCATTTTTTCGGCAGAAGCGGTAAAAGCGCCAACAGGCATTCCGCCACCCATTCCTTTGCCCATTACTACAATATCTGGAACCACGTTATAATTCTGAAAACCAAATAGTTTTCCTGTTCTTCCAAATCCTGGCTGAATTTCATCAACAATCATCAAAGCTCCAACTTCATCGCAACGTTTACGAACTTTTTCAAGAAAATTGTTTTCTGGCTGAATAAATCCTGCGCCACCTTGAATGGTTTCTAAAAGAATTGCAGCCGTCCTAGTGGTTATTTTTTGAAGATCTTCTTCATTATTAAAAGTAATAAAATCTACATCTGGAAGTAAAGGTCTAAAGGCTTGTTTGCGTTCTTCAAATCCCATAACGCTCATAGAACCCATCGTGTTTCCGTGATACGCATTATGGCAAGAAATTAATTGACTACGGCCCGTAGTTCTTTTGGCTAATTTTAAAGCGCCTTCAATAGCTTCTGTTCCAGAATTGACTAAATAAGTTTTATTTAAAGATTCAGGAAGGAGGGAAGCCATTAATTTACAATATTGAACGGCTGGACTTTGAGAATATTCGCCATAAACCATTACATGCGAATACTTGTCAAGCTGATCTTTTATAGCTTGATTTACTCTAGGATGCTGATGCCCCAATGTACAGGCAGAAACTCCAGCAACAAAATCTAAATATTTTTTATCGTTTGTATCGTATATGTAAGAACCAATAGCGTGTGAAACTTCCATTCCGAGAGGATAAGGAGAAGTTTGTGCTTGGTATTTTATAAAGTCTGGATTCATTTTTTTAAGGTTCAAATTGGCAAAGTTACTAAGGTTTTAAGGTTTTAAAGTTAATTCTATATAATCTTTAAAAACTTTTGCCAGTTCTTATTTTTTTTCAAGTGATTCAATATCGAGCACGTCAGTTAATCGATTTAAACTGTTTTTAGAGAATCTTTTAAAAGCAACTCCGATAAACAAAAAGCGGATTATTAAGATTTGGCCTAAAGCTACAATTAGAAACAATAGAAATAAATGAATATCTTGACTAAATAGCTGAAAAATAAAACCAGCGATAGGCAAACACAATAATATTGCTGATAAAATTTGAAATGGTTTATTGATTTCTATCTTAACAATTCCATTTTTGCTGATGATTTCTCCAGTTAAAACGCAAAAAGCGCCTCTTCCGATTTCTGAGGAAATTATACTGAAATTGTTATCGCCAATAATTCCAATAAAAGATTTGTCAGTTATTTTAGAACTCAAGCTTTCAGAAATTAATGTTCTTCTTTTTAGACGTTCTAGAGATTCTATTGGTTCTCCTACCAATTTGAAACTGTAATTGTTTGTTGGAAATATTTTCATTCTTTGTTGGATCTCTAGAGTTTGAAAAAATACTACTTGCTGTTTTTTTGAGTTTCTTTAGAAGCAGGTTTTGCAGCAGGCTTTTTCTTGTCGTAATTCAAGGTTTCTTTCCTGACTTTCATTGGAACGTTTTTACCTTTTTCTTCTTCCTCTTTGCCTTGTTTAATTAGTTTTTCATTCATTTCATTGTCTTCCGCAGTAAAAATATCATCTTTCGATTTTATTCTTTCGTCGGCTCTCCAAACCATTCCCCTAAGTTTTCGGGCATTTTCTGGAAGCTCATCTTCGGGGTAAATATCTCCGTCTACTTTGTTGAAAAATGTAATTGTTTCTATAGCATTATTCTCCAATATCATGTTGATTTTACTACTGACATTTTTATTGATTCCAATCAATTCATTGTCATCATTTCTCATAAAATAAACTACTTCAGTATTTTTAATAACATCGACATCATGAAGTTTTCCATCCCGGAATTTTCCAAATAAATTGAGCCCTTTTACCTGATTAAAACCAGTTCCGAGCGTATCCCGCGAAATAACGAAAGTATTGTTAAGTACTTTTAAGGAATCAATTTTTCTGGTTTTATTATCGCCAATCAAATGCATTACATCGCCCGTAATTTGGCTTTCTCCGTTCCAAAGAATTGGTTTTCCTATTAATTTTGTTAAGGCAGTTTTAGAGTTAGAATGTATAGAATCGCATTTACCGCTCATATCGATTTTATAAAAACGAACATTATTAAAAGCTCGTAAAATTCGTTCGCCTTCTTTACCAGTTACTAATAATTTTTTTCCGTGAATGTAAACCGAATCATTTTCAACTAAATTGATTGCAACAGCTCTTTTGGTTACAAACATCGAATCTTTAAGCTTGTAAAGTTCTGCATAATGCCCTTTTACAATCCCTTTATTGATCGAATCGGTAATTTTTACATTTCGCGTTGCCGATGCAAATTCGGTATTTCGATTATAAAATAAACTGTCGCCTTCTATAAGTCGATCATCATATTTAATGTATGATTTCCTGAGAAAATGTGCTAGGTTTTTCTTTGTGTCGTAAAATCCTTTTTCGGTATAAATGTAATTTTCTTTACTTGTAATTGTCGAAGGGCCAAGTAAATAAGTGTGTCCAGAATTACTATAATAATCCAAATGATTCGATTTGATTACGTATTTTGGATTTGTAATAACAACTTCGGTTAAAAACTGAAACTTTTTTTCTGTAGCATAATACCTTCCAGATTTGCTTACCAGAGTGTTGTCTTTATTGACGATTGTACCTTTTGTATTGTAAAAAGCTTCTTGGACATTTCTGTCAAAATTGATAGTGTCGGTTTGTAATGTTGCATCTGGAGAAGTCATAACGGCATTTCCCGTTGCAAAAGCTTTTCTTAAATTTCCGTTATACTCGGCATATTTACTGTTTAAAAACAAAGTATCGCCTTGATTTAGTTGAACATCTCCAAATGCCTTTAGATAATTTTCTCTCTTAAAAAGATAAGCTTTATTACAAGTCATTGTAACGCCGTCATGAATCAATTTTACGTTACCGCTTAATAATAAACCTCCTGGAACCAAATCTTCATTAACTTGGACATTGTCAGAGTTATCTATAACTATTTCTTTAGTTTTCTGTGCTTGTGTTTTTGCTTTAGGTTTTACTTGCGCGAAAGTAAATTGAACGCTTAAAAAAAGCAGACTATAAAATATGTAAAAGAGTGATTTCTTCAACTGATTAAATTTTTGTCAAATTTATAAAAAAGGTTAGAACCTTATCTTGTTATTAGGATTAATTTATGTGTTTATTTTTTTAAGGTTCGAAGGTGCAGAACAATAAAGGTTGAAAGTTTTTTATCTATAATCCTTCAAATTTCTCAAGCAATTTAAAGCCATTTTTACTTTGAAACTTTACTGTTAAAATCTCAATCAATTTTATCAACAAAATTGAGAACTCTCACGTTGTAGTTGATGTTTTTAGAAACTACAAAAAACAAATGAAGCTAAGTTTCTTTTAAGTTTTAAAAAATAGTCTAAATTTAATAATTGGTTTCAGAATTCTATTCCAATTTCTGACTCCTAAAAAGAGAAGTTTAGATTAAAAATATATGACAAAAAGTAAGTTTATTGCTGTTGGAATTGTTGCTGCCGTGCTATTTTCAGGATGCAAAACAAAAGATTTAAAAATGAGTGAAGTAAAAGAAAATCATTCTAATGATAAGAAAATTGTAGTATATCAAGTTTTTACACGCCTATTCGGAAATAAAAATACCAATAACAAACCTTGGGGAACAATTGAGGAAAATGGCGTTGGAAAGTTTAATGATTTTACTGATAAAGCACTTCATGAAATAAAAGATTTAGGCGTTAATTATGTTTGGTATACTGGCGTACCGCATCACGCTTTGGTTAATGATTATACAGCTTACGGAATTTCAAATGATGATCCAGAAGTGGTAAAAGGACGTGCGGGTTCTCCTTATGCCGTAAAAGATTATTATAACGTAAATCCAGATTTAGCTGTAAATCCTGCCAAACGCTTGGAAGAGTTTGAAGCTTTGATTAAACGCACGCACAATGCTGGTTTAAAAGTGATTATTGATATTGTTCCGAATCATATTGCTCGAAAATATGAAGGAAAATCTAATCCTGCAGGTGTACGTGATTTTGGCGCTGACGATGATGTAACGGTCGAATACAAGAGAGATAACAATTTCTACTACATTCCGAATGAACATTTTGAAATTCCAGATGGAGATGTTCCGCTAAACGGAGAAAAAAATGCTTTAATTGATGGAAAATTTGATGAAAATCCAGCAAAATGGACAGGAAATGGTTCAAGAAAATTCAAACCAGATCAAAATGACTGGTACGAAACGGTAAAAGTGAATTATGGCGTTCGCCCTGATGGAACTAAAGATTTTCCTGAACTTCCTACAGGTTTTGATCAAAAATCATATCAAGAGCATTTTGCTTTTTGGCAGGATAAAGATGTTCCGAATTCTTGGAAAAAGTTTAAAGATATTGCCTTATACTGGACAGCAAAAGGTGTTGACGGATTCCGTTATGATATGGCAGAAATGGTTCCTTATGAATTTTGGAGCTATATGAATTCTTCCATTAAAATGAAAAATCCTAATGCATTTCTATTGGCAGAAGTATATAATCCGAATGAATATCGAAATTACATTCGTTTAGGAAAAATGGATTATTTGTATGACAAAGTAGAAACATATGATAAATTGAAAGATGTTATTCGTGGAAATTCTTCCCCAGATGAATTAACAAACATTCAAAAAGGAATGTCTGATATTGAACATCATATGTTACATTTTCTGGATAATCATGACGAGCAACGTTTAGCAAGTCCAGAATTTGCAGGAACTCCAGAAAGAGGAAAACCTTTAATGGTGGTTTCGGCAACGATTAGTACTTCTCCAACCATGATTTATTTTGGACAAGAAGTAGGTGAGGCAGGAAATGAAGATGCTGGTTTTGGAAAACGTTCAAGAACTTCAATCTTTGATTATATCGGGGTTCCAAATCATCAGCGTTGGATGAATGATGGAAAATTTGATGGAGGAAAATTATCCGAAAGCGAAAAACAGCTTCGTGATTTTTACAAACGACTACTCAATTTTACCATAAGCAGTAGTGCTTTAATGGGAAGTTTTGAAGAAATGCAGTCTGTAAATCGTCAAAATAATGAAGCATATGATGCTTTATTATATTCTTATGCACGTTGGTCTGAAAGTCAAAAACTGATTATAATTGCTAATTTTTCATCAGAAAAAGAAAGTGAATTTGATTTGAAAGTTCCATCAACACTAATTTCTAAGTGGAATTTAAAAGATGGTTCTTATGTGTTGGTAGATAAGTTATATTCTAATAGTAAAACCTATCTAGTAGTTAAAAATGGAGAAGGTTCTGCAAGAATTAAGATTAAACCTTCTGAATCATTTATTTACGAAATAAACTAAAATTAAATAAATTAGAGAAAAACTTGCTTAGAACTGTGATCAGGATTAAGCAAGTTTTTTTATTTTAAACTTCTTTTAGAAGTGAAAGGATTTCTTTTACAGAAAATGTTGCGCCACATACAAATTCGTCTGATGCACCATAATAAACCCTCAGAGTATCACCGTTTGGTTCTAGAATATGGCCATTTGTAAAGACCACATTTCCAAAAAATCCACTCAATTCGTATTCAGCTTTAGGAAACATTATTGGCTCTTCAGTTCTTGCAATAACTTTCGATGGATTTTGTAAATCCATTAAAAAAGCGCCCAAACAATATTGATGAGCCTCATTTGCGCCATGATAAATTTCAAGCCAGCCTTTTTCGGTTTTTATCGGTGCGGCACCAGCACCAACTCTTTTACTATCCCAGTTTCCTTTTCTAGTTTTAATAATACATTGATGATTTCCCCAATGAATGCCATCTGGAGAAGAAGCGATCCATATGTAATTTCCTCCAATATCAACACTGCTAGGACGATGTAAAGCGTAGAATAAACCGTTTATTTTCTCTTCAAAAATAGCACAGTCTTTGTTATGGGCTGGAAAAATCATTCCGTGTTTTTCAAAGCTTTTCCAGTCTTTAGTGGTTCTTAAGCCAACACCAACACCATTATCTGAGACAGAAGTAAATGTGAGGTAATATTTTTCTTCAATGAAAGTTACTCGGCAATCTTCTATTCCAAAAGTTTCTAAAATTCCTTCACCAACCAATTGAGGATAATCTTTTGGTTCATAAAAGTTTTTGCCATCTTCACTGCACAATAATCTAATGTGCGATAAAGTGGTCAAATAATCTTTACCCTGATAATTAATAACACGAGCATCTGTCGCTATAAGTTCGGGGTGATCTTTTGAAATTTCAATAATTTGAACAGATCCTGTATGAGTAAGAATTGGAAACGAGATTGTATTTTCTTTTTGTTTAGGTCTTTCAGCAACTCGAACTGCAAGCCATATTTTATTCTGAAATTGAAACACGCCTGGATTTAGTAAACAGCTAATTTCTAAGCCTTCTCTACTTGGTGGTAAATCAGATGGTAATAATAATGGATTTTCTGAAAAGCGATGGGCTATATCTCTCATATTCGTTACGTCTTATTACCAGTAAGTTATAAAAAAAAGCTGATACTTAATTTGTATCAGCTTTTTTTCTATACTTTTTTAACCTTTTTGAGGGCCTCAATGTAATATTCGTTTACTTTTTCCCAATTGATATGTTGGTAGAAGGCATCAATATAGGTTCCTTTTCTATTTTGGTAATCTAGATAGTATGCGTGTTCCCAAAGATCGATTCCCATAATTGGAGTTCCTGGAATTAAAGCATTTCGCATTAAAGGATTATCTTGATTATCTGTAGTAGTGATTTGTAATTTACCATATCGATCTACAACTAGCCAAACCCATCCAGACCCAAATTGTTTTTCAGATTGTGCCTTAAATTGATTAGTTAGATTGTTAAAAGAACCAAATTCCTTATTTATCGAGCCAGCTAAAGTGTCTTTTGGAGTTTGTTCCTTAGGAGTCAAGATATTGAAATAAAGCGTATGATTATAATAGCCACCAGCATTCTGACGAAGTTTGGCATTATTTAAATCCATTTTTTTTAGAATATCTTCAATAGGCATATTTTCAAACTCAGTAGAAACGATTTCCTTATTAAAATTATTTGTGTAAGATAAATAATGTTTGGAATAATGTGTTTCTAAAGTCAAAGTTCGAATGTCTGGTGCAAGTCCGTCGTAATTGAAAGGCAATTTTGTCATTTCAAAAGAACCTGGATCAGCTTTAACGTCATTTGGTGAGCCAATTGATATTTTTTCTTCTTTAGTTGGAAGTGGAACTTCAACAACTTCGACCAGCTTATCTTCTTTACAGGAAAACAATAGTAAAAATGAAGCTAAAGTGCTAAAAAGAACAACGTTTTTCTTCATAATATATTTATTTTGATGTTAATGAATTGATAATCTCAATATAATTTTCTTTGGCTTCATCAGTAGAAATGTGGCTTATTTGCATCCAAGCATTTGTTTTGAAAGCATCTCTCAAATCAAAATTTTCAGATTGATTGTAAACCGCTGTTCCAAAAGTCGCTTGTTTATAATATGCATATAATCTCAACTGCACATCTTGCGGCAGTGAGGCCTGAGTCATTGTCATGGCAATTTCTACGGCTTTAGCAAATCGAATATCTAAGTCTTTATCAGCCATTTAAGCTTTTGTAGCAATAATTGTTTTTCCGCCAATAGCTTTTTGATTTAACTCAACATTAATCGGCGTACCTAAAGGTAAAAATAAATCTACTCTCGAACCAAATTTAATAAAACCAGCATCAGTACCTTGAACAACTTGCATTCCTTCTTTAGCATAGTTTACAATTCTACGAGCCAATGCACCAGCAATTTGTCGGTACAAAATTGCTCCAAAAGTTTCATTTTCGATAACAACCGTAGTTCTTTCATTTTCTTCACTAGCTTTTGGGTGCCATGCAACAAGAAATTTCCCAGGATGATATTTACTAAATTTAATGATTCCATCCATTGCATAACGCGTTACGTGAACATTGATTGGAGACATAAAAATAGAAACCTGTAAGCGTTTGTCTTTGAAATATTCGCCTTCATAAACCTCTTCAATAACGACTACTTTTCCATCAACTGGAGCAAGGATATGATCGCTGTTTCTAATTGCAATTCTTTTCGGATTTCTAAAGAATTGTAAAATAATAATCAAGATTAAAACAGCTGCAAATTGAACAAGCATTCTCAGCCATGAAATATCAATGAATTTATCAGCAATTAAAAGTACAGCTACTGTAAAAACAGTACCTAATAAAATAGACGGGCCACCTTCTTTATGAAACATAATATAAAATTTGATAAAATAAAAATATAATTGGTGCTACAAATATAACACTATCTAATCGATCTAGAATACCGCCATGTCCAGGCATAATCGAACCGCTGTCTTTTACGCCAGCAATTCTTTTAAATTTAGATTCTATCAAATCTCCAATAGTTCCAAATATGCTTACGATTAAAGCTATTATGGTCCAGATTAAAATTGATTTACTGCTAAATTCAGGATTTGGCTGAATGTATAATTTAGAAATTAAAAAACCTGCAAAAGCGGCAAAAACAACGCCTCCAAGAAAACCTTCTATCGTTTTTTTAGGAGAAACGCGCTCAAATAATTTATGTTTTCCCATTGATTTTCCGACTAAATACGCAAAAGTATCGTTGGTCCAAATTAGAACAAACAATCCGATAATAATTTTAGGATTGTAATCATTCGTCCCAAAAGAAATTTTAACTATGAAAATAAACGGAAGCGTAATATATCCTAATAAATACAGGTATTTTGAAGATGTGCTTATTTTTTGCACAGAATCATAAAACAAGAATATGATACATTTTATTGAAACTACGATTGTAATTGCAAGAAGAACCAAATCTAATTGTTTGATATTGGTTTCTAAGCTAATATTTGAGTTAAAAGTATCATTTAAAAACTTGCTTGTCTGTTTGTTGTAATGACTTACAAGAATTGTTGTAGAGTAGACTAAAGTCCCAAAAATAATAGAAAACACTTTATTTAAGTTCACGATATTAGAAAACTCATATATCGTAATAATTAAGAAAACACCAAAAAGAGTGATGAAGCTTTCTGTAGAAAACAATATAGAAGCTAATAATAAAGCGATATAAACAGCACCAGAAATGGTTCTCTTCAGTGTTTCGTTCATCTTAAAGATCTTCTAAAAGCAATAAATAAAGGTTTTTAGCAACACTTCCGTATTGTGTAAAATCTTCTTCTTTAGCTTTTTCGAAATATTTTATGGTAGTAATGTTAGTAGGATAATCCCTTTCGTATTTGCGTTTTATAGCACTTAATCCATCGCTTTTCATTGGAAGAATTTGACTTGTTGTGGCTATAATTACAATATTTGCCGGTAATTCGTTTGGCTTATTTTGTCTAATCTGTTTAGATGAAAACAAGATAGAGCCTTCGTCGGCAATAAGGTTTTCGCAACTCGCTAATAAAAATTTTGGATTAGAGGGTGCAATATAAAAAAGTTTGTTTTCTTCTAATAAACTAAAAAGTGCTGGTTCATAACATAAAACTTCCTTTTCAAACCAGTCGTTCTCTTCTAAAATGTTTTCAAACTGTTCTGTAACTTCTTCTGTATTTTCACAGTACAAGAATTTACCTCCATTTTTTTTAAAATTGAAAATAAATTGCTCGTCTAAAGATAAATGACTGTTCTGTGCAGATGTACCTGCATATTCGCTTTCGTGCTCTTCGTCAGAAGCGGCTTCACTTGAGCCAAATATTTTTTTGAAAAAATTCATTTTTTATATGAAATGCTTTACATGTTAATTGAAAACGTTCAAAGATAAAAAAATCTTAATTCAAAAGGGTATTTTGAATTAAGATTTTAAAAATTTATTACGTTTTTCGTAATTATTTATGAAACTACTTCCTCTAAATTTTTATCAAAAGTACGTTTTCCGAAGATGTTTTCTAAATCGTCTTTGAAGATAACTTCTTTTTCAATCAGAATATCAGCAAGTTGATTCAATTTATCTTTGTTTTCTTCTAAAATTTGAATAGCTCTCTGATATTGGCCTTCAATTAATTCTGAAATTTCAGCGTCGATAATTTTTGCAGTTTCATCAGAATATGGTTTAGAGAAGCTATATTCGCTTTGTCCGCTTGAATCGTAATAAGTAACGTTTCCGATTTTATCGTTCAATCCGTAAATTGTTACCATTGCACGAGCTTGACGAGTTACTTTTTCTAGGTCGCTCAAAGCACCAGTCGAAATTCTGTCGAAAGTTACTTTTTCCGCAGCTCTACCACCCATAGTAGCACACATTTCGTCTAACATTTGATCTGTTCTTACGATTTGCCTTTCTTCTGGTAAATACCATGCAGCTCCTAAACTTTGTCCACGAGGAACAATAGTTACTTTAATAAGTGGTGCGGCATGTTCTAACATCCAGCTTACAGTTGCGTGACCAGCTTCGTGAATTGCGATAGCTCTTTTTTCTTCTGGAGTAATGATTTTGTTTTTCTTTTCTAAACCACCAATGATTCTGTCTACAGCATCTAGGAAATCTTGTCTATCAACAGCCGCTTTGTTATTACGTGCAGCGATAAGTGCAGCTTCGTTACAAACATTTGCAATATCAGCACCTGAAAAACCTGGAGTTTGTTTTGCTAAGAAATCTAAATCAAGACCTTCAACTTTTTTGATAGGAGCCAAGTGTACTTTGAAGATTTCAGCTCTCTCACGAATGTCTGGTAAGTCAACAAAAATTTGTCTGTCAAAACGTCCTGCACGCATTAAAGCTTTGTCTAAAACATCAGCTCTATTTGTTGCAGCCAAAACGATTACGTTAGAATTTGTGCCAAAACCGTCCATTTCTGTCAGTAATTGGTTTAATGTGTTTTCTCTTTCGTCGTTTCCGCCAGACATATTGCTTTTTCCTCTCGCTCTACCAACAGCATCAATCTCATCGATGAAAATGATAGCAGGAGATTTTTCTTTTGCTTGTTTGAATAAGTCACGTACACGTGAAGCACCAACTCCAACAAACATCTCTACGAAATCTGAACCTGAAAGAGAGAAGAAAGGTACTTGAGCTTCACCAGCAACAGCTTTCGCTAATAAAGTTTTACCTGTTCCTGGAGGCCCTACCAATAAAGCTCCTTTTGGAATTTTACCTCCAAGATTTGTATATTTTTCTGGATTTTTAAGGAATTCAACAATTTCCTGAATTTCTTCTTTAGCACCTTCTAAACCTGCAACATCTTTAAATGTAGTTTTAATGTCTGTTTTTTCATCAAACAATTTAGCTTTAGATTTTCCAATGTTGAAAATCTGTCCGCCACCGCCAGCGCCACCGCCAGACATTTTACGCATAATGAAAATCCATACACCAACAATGATGATGATAGGAAGTAAACTGATTAGAATATCACTCCAGTTATTTTTTTGAAGGAAATTAAAATCTTTCAATTTTCCTTCGCTAACTGCTTTTTCTAGTTTAGTCTGAAAAATTTGATCGTTACCAATTTCCAAAGTGTAATGTGGACCTTTGTTTGGTTGTTTGAAAATATCTTCAGCTACTTTTTTGTTTGCTGGGTCTTTAAGAGCCGCAGCATTTAAATATACTTCAGCTTCAGCTTTGTTGTACACGATAACTTTTTCAAGTTGACCTTTTTCTAAAAGCGTGTTGAATTTAGAAGAAGTTAATTGAGCTGGTTCGCTTAAGCTTGATCCTCCTGTGGCAAAACTTATGAATAAAAAAACTAAAAGTATTGCGGTATATATTAACCAAGGACTTATTTTAAATTTATTCGGATTTGGATTATTATCTTTAGCCATTTAGTGAAAGTTTCTTTAGTATTTGTTCTCGATTGTAGTTATTTTGGCATCGCCCCAAAGGCTTTCGATGTTGTAATATTCGCGAATGTGTTTTTGGAAAACATGTACAACAATATGTACGTAATCCATTAAAACCCATTCTGCGTTATCTGTTCCTTCTACGTGCCAAGGCTTATCTTTTAAGTCTTTTGATACTGTTTTTTGAATTGAGTTTACGATGGCGTTAACTTGGGTATTTGAGCTACCGTTGCAGATTACGAAATAATCGCATACAGCAGTATCTATTTCTCTTAAGTCAAGAATATCGATATCATTTCCTTTTACTTCCTCAATCCCTTTGATTATGTTCGCCAATAGAACATCATTATTAATAGTCTTTTTCGCCATGAATTATTTTATATGAATTTGTAAAGTTACCAAATTTTGTGATTATTTTTGAACCTTAACAAAATATTAAATTAAGTTATTTAAATTATTTAATGAAACTAATCAAACTCGATGCCATAGATTCTACAAATGACTTTCTAAAGGCTTTGTCAAGTCAGGATGAACTGGAGAATTTTACAACGGTAACAGCTGAAAATCAGACAAAAGGGAAAGGACAAGTTGGCGGAGTATGGAAGACTGAAGCAGGTAAAAACTTAACTATGAGCGTTTTGGTTAAAGATTTTGTCTTTAATAATGAGGAAGTTTTCAATTTAAGCTTAGTGGTTTCATTGTCGGTTGCAGAGGTTTTAAAATCGTTAAATATTCCTAATATTTGCATTAAATGGCCAAACGACATTCTGTCATACAATAAGAAATTGGTTGGCATATTAATCGAAAATACCTTAAAAAGCGATGGCAGAATAATGTCAGTTGTCGGAATTGGAATAAATGTCAATCAAACCAATTTTGATGAATTGCCAACTGCATCTTCAATTTCTGTAATTTCCGGAAAGCCTTTTGATAAAGAAGAATTGGCAATTTTAATTGTAGAAAAATTAAAAGAGAAAGTTCAATTGTGGAATACGTCAGCACAAACTTTTTGGGATGATTATTTCAATTTCTTATTTAAAAAAGGCGTTCCAACAGCATTCAGAGACAAAAACAACCAAGATTTTATGGGAATCATTCAGGGAGTTTCTCCAATTGGAAAACTGCAGGTTTTGTTAGAAGATGATTCTGTAGCTGAGTTTGAAATTAAGGAAGTTAAAATGCTTTATTAAAGATGCTAAGGTTCTGAGTTGCTAAGATACTAAGTTTTTTTACCACGAAGCCGCTAAGTTTATAAATTAAAACTATCTGCTTAAATCTTTTTTAAATCTGCGGAAAAAATTCTGTTTATTACTGGCAAATAAATCTGCGTGAAAAAAAACTTTGTGTCTTAGCGGCTTCGTGGCAAAAAAAAAAGCCCGATCGTTAAATCAGGCTTTTCATTTATAATTCACAATTAATAATTCACCATTATTAAAGTTTGTTCATATTGTTTGCTAAAGTTTCAATAAACTTGCTGATTGGACCTTTAACCATCATCGCCATCATAGCGTTGAATTCGCCTTCAAAAAACAATTGGACAGCACTTTCTGAATCAGAAACACTATCAATGTTTGAAGTTAGCGTAAACGGAAGTTTGTCACTTGCAGCACCTAAAACAATTTTGTTTGGCGCTACCTTATCTTTCATTTTTAATTTGATTTCCGGCATCCCTTTCAATCCAAAAATAAAAGCGTCTTCACCAGTCACTTCAAATTTAGCGATGTTATCTGGCATTAATTTTTCAAAATTCTTAACATCAGTCAATTGATCAAATAAATCTTGAGCTGACTTCTGAACAGTAACTTTTGGACTTTCTAAGTTCATATTTGTTTGTATTTGTTTATTTTTTTAACGCAAAGATCGCAAGGATATTTTCTAAGCTTTGATTTTATAAAACACTAAGTTCGCAAAGCTAGATTCCAAAAAAGAGCAAAGCGATTTTTTAGAAAATCTAAAATCTAAAATCTAAAATCTAAAATCTAAAATCTAAAATCTAAAATCTAAAATCTAAAATCTAAAATCTAAAATCTAAAATCTAAAATTATTCCTGTCCCCAAGTTGATGGACTTTCGTTCCATTCAAGCAAAGTAGATTGTTGATCTTCTGTAATATATTGTTTTTGAACCGCTAAATCTAGTAAGTTTTCGTAGTTGCTTAAAGTGAAAAGATCAAGATTGGCTTCTTTAAAGTTTTCTTCGGCAACACCAAAACCGTATGTAAAAATTGCAGCCATACCTTTAATATTTGCACCTTCGCTTCTTAAAGCTTCAACAGCCATCAAACTGCTTTTCCCTGTACTAATTAAATCTTCAACAACAACAACATTTTGTCCTTTTTGTAAAAAACCTTCTACTTGGTTTTGTCTTCCGTGTTTTTTAGGCTCAGGACGTACGTATACGAATGGAAGTCCTAAACTTTCGGCAACCAAAATTCCAACTCCGATGGCTCCAGTAGCGACACCAGCAATCACATCAGGTTTTCCAAATTGTTTTTCGATATTTTTAGCAAATTCATCACGAACATAGTTTCTGATGCTCGGAAATGAAAGAATTAACCTATTATCACAGTAAATAGGAGATTTCCAACCAGAAGCCCATGTAAAAGGATTTTCGGGATTCAATTTAATTGCATTTATTTGCAAAAGCAATTCGGCTGTTTTTTCGGCAGTATCTTTATTAAAAATCATAATACAAATGTATAAAGTTTTTGTAAACGACAAACCACTTTTTTTGACAAATGAAATCTCTAAAGAAACAGATTTCCAATTGTTCTTGTTGGAGAGTATTGATATCGAACAGCTTATCATAAAAATTTTTCAAAATAAAATTCAAAAAGCTATTCTTTATCATCCAGACGAAAGTGAGATGATGAAAACCCTTAAAGCCAAAATTCCCGTGAATAAAGCGGGCGGAGGTTTTGTGTACAATAAAAAAGGTGAAGTTTTATTCATTTTTAGAAATGGAAAATGGGATTTACCAAAAGGCGGGATAGAGAAGGGTGAAGACATTGAAGCGACCGCAATGCGCGAAGTCGAGGAAGAAACGGGTGTAAACCAGTTAAGAATTACCAATAAACTGCAAAAAACCTATCATATTTTCAAACGCAACGGAAAATACAAACTTAAAATCACGCATTGGTTCGAAATGCAATCTGATTTTGAAGGAACTCCACACGGACAACTAGAAGAAGGAATCGAAAAAGTGGCTTGGTTAAATCCAGAACAAATCAAAGAAGCGCTTAAAAACTCTTATGAAAACATCAAATTGTTGTTTCAAGAGGATTCTTATGCTTCAGTAGATTTTAAACCTAAAAAAGAGAACTTAGAATCTTAGTATCTCAGCACCTCAGAATCTTAAAAATAAGGGCGTGCCACCTATAAAAAAAAGACCCAATCAACTTTGCGTTCATTGGGTCTTTTTTTATAGCTGTCGGGCTATCCGCGCTACTTCGGTAGCTTGCTTCTATCCCTCACGCGGAGCTACACTTTGAGATTAAATTTGTTTCAGGTTTCAAGTTTCAGGTTTTCTCGTTGGCGAGAATACAATGGAGAATTCATTCCGTTAGGAATGTCTGGTTGGTAGAAAAAAAAAGATTTGTGTTTATACGTTCCGTAGGAACGTTTGAATAATGTTATAGATATGTTATCCACAAACAAGTGTCCCTACAGGACACAATGCAAAACGATACAATTATTTCTACCGACGAGATATTCCTAGCGGAATATTTTTTCAGCTCGTACAATTTCTCTTCTCTTGACATTTTTTATTTAGATTGTGTCCATGTACAAGATGAAAGCAATTAAACATTAAAAAAACTTAGCGCTCTTTGCGTTATAAAAAAAAACTAAAGCATCCGATAAATAGGATACTGCATATGCGCTTTTTCATAATAGACAGAATGTTTATAAATCCAATCCAATTGCGCTTCTGAGTTTTTGGCAAATTCGCGGTCATTTTGTTTTTTAGTTTCTAATTCTGCTTTTAAAGCTGGATTTTCTTTTAAAAGATTTGCCGCAGTATCTTCGAAAATATATTCTGAGTAATGTTCTTTTTGCTGTAAAATAGGATCGAAGAAATTCCAGTTAAAAAACGAATCAACGCCTTCTGGTTCAAAAGCTTCTACGATATATTTTACGCCTTTTTGATTTGTTGGAACAATGTAATCTCCTTTAGCGAAAGCCATTTTAACGATTTTAGAAGTTACGGTTGTGTTTCTGTGTAAATAATGCCCTTCGTAAGCAGACGGAACGGTTTTAAAATCGGCAATTCTATAACTTTCGACTTCTATAATCGTATCGTTTTTAATTTGTTTGAATGAAATATTATTGTTTTTCAGAAGATCAATAATATTCCAATATCCTCTTGGAACGATATAAGCAGAAGGTATAACAATTTCTTTTTGTGATTTGAATTCTTTGATATAAGGAACATCTTTTTTGTACGGTTTTGCTCTGTCGTAATACAAACGATTTCCTGTTGTAGCTTCACTTTTTTTGTAACCAGCTTCATAACCTAGAAACGAAAAAGTGGTCGCTTTTGTGCTGTCCAATTCCCATTTTAAAGTGTATGATTTCTTTGGCTGATATTGCTCTAAATTCTTTACTCTTAAATCTTTTATCTTTTGATAATTAGCATCGGTAAAATCCAAAGTCGATTTCATGTATTCGTACGTCATTTTTACACGTTCTGCATATTTTTTCAGCATATGCGTTTCGACCACAAAACCAATTGTATTAAAGAGCGAGGTATAACCCGTTGTATATCGCGGACTGTCGACAAATTGCCCGAAACCTTTGTCTGGCGTATCTTTAAAAGAATCCACATAAGGAGTAGTTTCAATTTTCTTTTTCTGAAGATCTTTTACCAAAGCTGGCATCATTTCGTCGTTCATAAAATCGCCCAAAACTTTTCCGAGTTTATTATGCTGAGTCATAATGTAGGTTAGTTTGTATTGATAATCCGAACCGTTGCTCACATGATTATCGATAAAAACATCGGCATTTATTTTCTGGAAAATCTCCACAAAACTTTTGGTATTTCTCGTATCCGATTTCATCAAATCACGATTCAAATCGTAATTTCTTGCATTTCCTCTAAAACCGTAAATTTCTGGTCCATCTTGGTTGGCGCGAGTTGTCGAATTTCGGTTTAAAGCACCGCCAATATTATAAACAGGAATCGTAACCAATACCGTATTTTTAGGCGCTTTCATTTTTCCTGTTGCCAAATCTCTATAGAATTGCATAGTTGCATCAATTCCGTCAGGTTCTCCCGCATGGATTCCGTTATTGACAAATAGAACTGCTTTCGTTTTCTGAATTTTATCAAAATCGAATTCCTTATCAGGATTAAAAGTTATCATGTGTAAAGGTTCGCCAGAATCAGTCAGTCCCATTTCTTTCATTTGAATGGTTGGAAAATCATTTGCCAGCATCTTAAAATAAGCAATCGTTTCTTGATAAGAAGCCGATTGATTTCCATTTCCTTTCTCGAAAAACGTATCGTATTTTTTATTGTTTTGAGCGGAAAGAGTGATCGTGAAAAGTGAAAAGAGAAATGTAAAAAGTTTCATGGTTTTGGGTTTAATGCGAATCAAATATAAGTTTTTTGTTTCAAGTTTCAGGTTTCAAGTTTGATGTGCGTTGTGTTTTTTTAACCGCAAAGAGCGCAAGGATTTATATAACTAGGTTTTTAAAAACGCAAAGTTCGCAAAGCTTTGAACATAAACTTGGCGACCTTTGCGTAAACCTTTGCGTACTTTGCGGTTAAAAAACTTTCCCTACTTTTGCAAAATGAATAAAAAACACCCTTCCAACGATATACTTTCGAATTTAGGAATTGAAAGCCTAAACGAAATGCAAGAAACTGCAAAAGATGCAATTCTTCATGACAACAACGTTTTGTTGCTTTCTCCAACAGGATCTGGAAAAACATTGGCGTTTCTGCTTCCTGTTTTAGAATTATTACAGCCTGAGATTTTATCGGTTCAATGTTTAATTTTAGTTCCGTCTCGCGAATTAGGATTGCAGATTGAGCAGGTTTGGAAAAAAATGGGAACGCAGTACAAAGTAAACATTTGTTACGGTGGGCATTCTATTGAAACGGAAATGAAAAATTTAAGCAATCCGCCAGCGGTTTTAATTGGAACTCCTGGAAGAATTGCAGATCATATAGATAGAGAAACTTTTAGAACAGATAAAATTCAGACTCTAATTTTGGATGAGTTTGATAAATCGCTTCAATTAGGATTTCACGAACAAATGTCTTTCATCATTGGAAGATTAGCGAAAGTAAACAAAAGAGTTTTAGTTTCTGCAACTTCGGATATTGAGATTCCGAAATATACACGTGTTGTCAATCCGACTGTTTTAGATTTTATTCCAGAGGAAGAGGAAAAAGAGAATCTTTCGATGAAAATGGTTCTTTCACCTGCGAAAGATAAACTGCAAAGTTTGTTCAATTTGATTTGTTCTTTAAAATCAGAATCAGCTATTATTTTCTGTAATCACAGAGATGCTGCGGAGCGAATTAGCGATACTCTAAACGAAAAAGGAATTTATTCAGTTTACTATCATGGCGGAATGGATCAGGAAGAACGTGAACGTGCTTTGATTCAGTTTAGAAATGGAAGTGTAACCTATTTGGTTACAACCGATTTGGCGGCGAGAGGTTTGGATATTCCAGAAATGAAACACGTTATTCATTATCATTTGCCTTTAAAAGAAGACGAATTCACTCATAGAAATGGGCGTACAGCGCGTATGCAGGCAACTGGAACCGCATATATTATCATCCACGAAAGTGAAAAACAATTTGACTACATTGATTACGAAATGGATGTTTTAGATGTTGAAGGCAAAGTTTCATTGCCAAAACCGCCTCAATTTCAAACTATCTATATTAGCGGAGGAAAGAAAAACAAACTTAATAAGTTTGATATTGTCGGCTTCTTTTCTCAAAAAGGGAAACTAGAAAAAGACGATTTAGGATTAATTGAAGTAAAAGATTTCGTTTCGTTTGCAGCCGTAAAATACAATAAAGTAAAAGATTTGCTGAAAAATGTGAGAGATGAAAAAATGAAAGGCAAAAAGTTTAAAATCGAAGTAGCTCGTAACGTAATCAAAAAAGTAGAAGAGGAGAAGAGAGGGAAATATTGATTTTTTAGATAAGAAAAAAGATGTAAGAAGCAAGACATAAGATTGGAATTTGGAATTTGATTTTTATATGTTTATTTGTTTGTTTATCAGTGTTTTAAAATGTTGTAACTAAGTTTTACAATTTTATGTTAAAAAAATAATGGTTTGATAGGGGTTTTTTCAATATTTCTATGTTTTTTTGCTAAAGTAAAATTGTAAACCCCAAATTCACTATGAAAAAGATTATTACCCTTGCTGCATTGTTTTTCAGCTTTGTTTCGTTTGCGCAGATTAAAGTTCTTGAAACTGTTCCAGTTGAGAAATTAGGAAAAGTAAACAACAATTACATTCAAAAAATTGGTGACGAGTATACAGTGTATTACACTACAATTCTAACTGATGATGATGATTCTTCTAATTTGAGAAAATTTTCATTTAAAAACCTTAATAATGATTACAATAACCTATACAACATCATTATGGGGGGTTTTACTGCAACACCATTATACGATATTAAATTAGAATTACCGAATAACTACATTTGGTTGCACTATACTGGAAACGTTGTTCCAGACAAAGCAACGGTTCAATTTATGGTTTCTAGCAAAGAAAGAGACGCTGCAACAAACAATGTTTCTGAGCCTTTAGTAAAAGATCAAATCAGTAAATTATTCCAGAAGTAATTTTATAATAGTAAAGAATATATTTAAAAAGCCCGTTCAGTTCATGAATGGGCTTTTTTATGTTTTTTTGTTTCAAATTTCAGGTTTCAAGTTGATAAACTTTGCCTTGAATTTTAACGCAAAGAGCGCTAAGTTTTTTTATTTTTGAAGCTTTTAAAAAGTGCAAAGTTCGCAAAGCTTTGTGTATAAAACTTTGCGAACTTTGTATGTATCTCTTCGTGTTCTTTGCGGTTAAACTAAAATCTTAGAATCTTAGCAACTTAGAACCTCAGCATCTTTTAAATTAAATCTTTTTCACATACTGTGTAATAATCACAATTTGCTGTCCATCGACTTTACCTTCAATATATTCAGCGTTTTCGTGGTCTAAACGGATATTTCTAACGGCTGTACCTTGTTTGGCAACCATGCTAGAACCTTTTACTTTAAGATCTTTAATCAATACAACAGAATCTCCATGTTGTAGTACTACGCCGTTACTGTCACGGTGAACTAATTTGTTTTCGTCATCTTCGCCTTCGCCAGTTGCTTTTGCCCATTCAAGCGTATCTTCTTCAAGGTACATCATATCCAGTAATTCTTGTGGCCATCCAGCTGCACGCAAACGGCTCAACATTCTCCAAGCAACAACTTGTACCGGAATATTTTCATTCCACATACTGTCGTTAAGGCATCTCCAGTGATTTAAATCAACATTATCTGGGTTTTCAATTTGGTCAGTACAGGTATTACAGGC
Organism: Flavobacterium notoginsengisoli; assembly: GCF_014207905.1. Classification (GTDB taxonomy): domain Bacteria; phylum Bacteroidota; class Bacteroidia; order Flavobacteriales; family Flavobacteriaceae; genus Flavobacterium; species Flavobacterium notoginsengisoli_A. Next base: position 413,202 of record NZ_JACHLB010000005.1, read on the forward strand.
ATATACAGCTTCATCAAGGCCTCCTTTTCTAGTTGGCAATACTTGATAAACTTTTAAATTTTCTTCAGCGCCACAAAGCTCACATTTAGATCCGCTTCGTTTGCTTAATTCTCTTTCGATACTCATTGTTTGGTGTTTATTTTAAAAATGCGAAATTACTTATAAATTAGTTTGTTTACAAGTTTGTGATTTTTTGTTTCATTATTTTTTAACCCTAACGGCTTTTGGAACCAATTGTTCATATTCGCCCCCATGACGCAATACATCGCGCACAATGCTCGAACTGATAAAAGAAGTACTTGCAGCAGTCAATAAGAAAACCGTTTCTATTTTCGAAAGCTTTCTATTCGTGTGCGCGATAGCTTTTTCAAATTCGAAATCGGCTGGGTTACGAAGACCTCTTAAAATAAAATTAGCTTTTTCCTTTTTAGCCAAATCAATTGTTAATCCTTCGTAAGTGATAACAGAAACTTTCGGTTCATCTTTAAAGGTTTCTTCAATAAAGCGCTTTCTTTCTTCTAAGGAAAACATGTATTTTTTTTCGGCATTGACACCAATTGCAATTACAATTTCATCAAACAAAGGAATTCCTCTTTTGATAATGTCTTCGTGTCCAAGTGTTATTGGGTCAAATGATCCTGGGAATATAGCTTTTCTCATTTTTGTTTAAAGTTCAGAGGTTTTAGAGTCTCAAAGGTACAAAGGTTTTATTTTGTTGCAGGAATTTTATATTCTGATTCTAATTGTTAATCTTTATGTCTGATTTTTATAATTTCTCCGCTGTTATAAAGTTTTATTAAATCATTTTTAGAATAAGAAACTTTTTTATTGGAATAGTTTTCAGCTTTATCCAAATCATCAATTTCGTAAGGCATATAAGTGTCGAAATCGTTATGTGTAGTATAAATACTGTCTGAAGTTATTTTATCAATTTTGAATGTAGAATAATAGCCGTTGGAAAATTTTAAATTATAAACATCACCAACTAGTGGTTCTTTGATTAGGATATCAATTTGATTTTGATTTTGGAAGTAGTTATTTATGCAATACGCAAGAAATAATAGTAAAACAAAAGTTCCCGAAAACATCCAAATTGAATTTTTAAGTTTTTCATTTCTTAATTTTTCTTGCCCCTCTAAAGATAAATCTTCGTAATAAAACCAGTTTTTGCAACTTGTGCATTCTATATTAACGATTTTTCCAACTGGAAATAGTGGAATGAATGTAATGTAAACATAACGTCTAAAAATGCTGAAATGTAAAGTATTCTCAATATTACATTTAGGACATATTTCGTTTTTGACAAAACCGTTTTTTATATTCGAATCTTTTGTTCCAATTAGAAAAAGCATAGTTTTTTTAAAGTTGCTAAGGTTCTGAGATGCTAAGATTCTAAGTTTTATAGGATTGTGCAGAATCTTATTTTTTCTTTTTTTTTGGATTTTTTTCTAAGTTATTCTCTTCGTATTTATCGAAGGAACCCATTCGTCTTTATGACAGTCTTTGCAAGTTGAAGTTCCTTTTTTTAATTCCTCGGTGTTACCACAAAAGGAACAGGAATATACTCCGTCTTCTGGAATAATTTTATTTTTTTTCTCAAAAAGCAAAGGCACAATCGGTAATCCGTAACCCACATCTTTGTCTTCGTAATAAAAAACACTTATTTCTCCACTCGTTTCTATAAAAGCATGTCGAACTTGTCCTAAATGCTCAATAGATTTGATTCGCAATTCTGCAAAAAACTCGTCTTGTGCTAAACTTTCTTTCTTAAAACTCGTTATAGAAAACTTTCCATCGTTAATTAAACATTCGGTTTTGCCTTCTATAAATTCTTCAAATTTCTTGCTTTTTCCTGTTAGCCAAGTTACGGTGCGATACAAAATGATTATGGTAGAGAAAACTATTGCGGCTGGAATAATTCCGACATCTTCATAAAACATCGGATCGCCGGCAGCAGAACCTAAAGCGATAATAATTACAGTTTCGAAAATTGATAATTGTTTTACACCTCGTTTTCCTGCCAACTTTAATGTCAGCAATAAAATAGTGAACATTACCGTTGAACGAAATATTACCTCCAGAATAAAGGCTTCAGGAAGATTGTTATAGAAAAGCCTATCCCATTCAAATATTTCTTTCATTTTTTTAGATGCTAAGATTCTAAGTTTTTCTTGCGCTGGACTTCGACTTCGCCCAGTCTGACACTTACTATATTATAAAAAAGGTTCTGAAATCTTAGTAATTTAGAATCTCAGAACCTTAGTATCTTTAAGCTAAAGCCAATTCGATTGCATTTGTAAACAAATCTTCCAGAGAAATTCCTGCTGCTTTTGCTTGCTGCGGAATTAAACTTTCTGTTGTTAAACCTGGAATAGTGTTCATTTCAAGCATATGAGGCTCGTCGTTTACAATAATGAATTCGCTTCTTGAAAAGCCTTTCATTTTTAAAACTTCATAAGCACGTTTTGCTGTATCTCCAACTTTTTTAGTTAGTTCGTCTGAGATTCTGGCAGGCGTTATTTCTTGTGATTTTCCTTCGTATTTGGCTTCGTAATCGAAGAAATCATTATCTGAAACAATTTCTGTAATTGGAAGCACTTTGATTTCGCCTTGGTAATTAATTACACCTACAGAAACTTCAGTTCCGTCAAGGAAACTTTCTATGATGATTTCGTTATCTTCTTTATAAGCAACTTCAATTGCTATTGGAAGTTCTGCTTCCGTTTTTACTTTTGAGATTCCGAAACTAGATCCAGCTTTGTTTGGTTTTACGAAACATGGCAAACCTACTTTTTTAACGATTTCTGAGGTGTTGATTTCGTCTCCTTTGTTCAAATAATAAGAAACAGCCGTTTTGATTCCGTATGGTTTTAAAACTGATAATAAATCCCTTTTGTTGAATGTCAATGCAGATTGGTAATAATCGCAAGAAGATTGTGGCATGCCAATTAACTCAAAATAAGCCTGCATTAATCCATCTTCTCCTGGAGTTCCGTGAATGGCATTGAAAACACAGTCAAAAGTGATTTTTTCGCCGTTTACAGTTACAGAAAAATCATTTCTATCAATTGGGAATTCGGCATCTTTATCGTCGACGTAAACCCATTTTTCTTTGAAAATGTGAATTCGGAATCCGTTGTATTTTGTTTTATCAAGATATTGATAAACGACATTTCCGCTGATTAAAGATATTTTGTATTCGCTGGAATAGCCGCCCATGATAATGGCAATGTTTTTCATTTCTATATTTTGTTTCAAGTTTTAATTTTGTTTCAAGTTTCACGTTTTTTGCCACTGATTATACAGATTAAAAATGATTTTTTTCTGAATTATTCATTGTTATTTGTCAGGCTGAGCGAAGTCGAAGCCCCGCATGCTGAATTACTTGGTGTGACTTCGACTTCGCTCAGTCTGACAATCTTGGCACTTTCTCGTTTTAAACAAAATTATCATTTTTTTTGAAACGAAATACTTTATCTTTGTCGCTATTAAAAATAAATTTATGAGTTTACGTCAGTATTTAACAAGTCGAGTTTTTTTCTTGCAATTACTTGCAGCCGCAGCTATTATCGCGATTATTGGTTACTTATTTATGCATTGGTTAACTTTTACGACAGATCACGGACACGAAATTGCTGTTCCGAATTTGTCTAAACTAACTGAAGAACAAGTAGAAGAGAAATTGGATGAACTGGATTTGGATTATGTTCTACTAGACAGTGTTGATTACAGAAGTGAATTTCCAAAATATAGCGTAGTTGAGCAAGATCCGCTTCCTGGTACAAAAGTGAAAGTAGGAAGAAAAATTTATATTAAGATTAATGCTTCAGGTTTTTCATCTGTTAAAATTCCTGATTTAATTGAGAAAACATATCGCGAAGCTGTACCAACTTTAAAAGCTTTAGGTCTTGAATTGGGAACAATTACTTATATTCCGAATCTTGGAAAAGATATGGTTTTGGAGATGCGTTTGAAAGGCAGAAACTTAAAAGTAGGAGATCGTGTTCTTAAAGCATCTAAAATTGATTTAGTTTTAGGTGATGGTAAAGCGAGTTATGTAGACGAAAGTCAGGTAGATAGTACAGCAACAACGCCTGAAGAAACCCCAAACAATGAATAATAATATTGAAGAAAACTTAGATCTGGAAGACGAATTATTCGAACATTACAGATTTGAAGTCCCTAAAGGTCAAGCGTTTTTGCGTATTGACAAATATTTAATGTATTTGATTCCGAATGCCACGCGAAACAAGATTCAGAACGCAGCTACGGATGGAAATATTTTTGTGAATGATATTCCTGTAAAATCAAATTACAAAGTAAAACCTTTTGATGTGATCACGATTATGTTATCGCATCCGCCATTTGAAAACCATATTCTTCCTGAAGATATTCCGTTGAATATCGTTTATGAAGATGATGCTCTTTTATTGATTAATAAAGAGCCGGGAATGGTTGTGCATCCAGGTCACGGAAATTATACGGGAACTTTAGTAAATGCTTTGGCGCATCATTTTGATAATCTGCCAATGAACAGTAGTGAACGTCCAGGTCTGGTTCATCGAATCGATAAGGATACTTCTGGACTTTTGGTTGTTGCCAAAACGGAAGCTGCTATGACGCATTTGGCAAAACAGTTTGAAGCTAAAACAACAGAACGCGAATATATTGCTTTGGTTTGGGGAAATGTTGTAGAAGAAAGTGGTACAATTGAAGGAAACCTAGCAAGACATTTAAAAGACCGTATGCAAATGGCGGTTTTTGATGATCCCGAAATTGGAAAACCTGCCATTACGCATTATAAAGTTTTGGAGCGTTTTGGTTATGTGACTCTTATTTCTTGTAAATTGGAAACAGGAAGAACACACCAAATTCGCGCACATATGAAGCATATTGGTCATCCGTTATTTAATGATGAGCGTTACGGCGGTCATTTGATTTTGAAAGGAACGACTTTTACGAAATACAAACAGTTTATCGAAAATTGTTTTAAAGCTTTGCCTCGTCAAGCGCTTCATGCGAAAACACTTGGATTTGTTCATCCTAATACAGGAGAAATGATGCGTTTTGATACAGAATTGCCAGACGATTTTAAAGAATGTATCGAGAAATGGCGTAATTATGTGAAATCGCATAATACGGAAGAAGAGAATTAAAATTAGATAATTACCTTACTATAAAAAAAGCTCCATCAAGGAGCTTTTTTTTTATTCTTACCATAATTTTTCGTTCCAATTTTCTGTAGAAACGCACCGCAGTACGTCTCTACAGATATACTTTGTACTGTAATATTTTGATTAAAGACTTAAACCTTAATGGTTTAAAATTAATTCTTTATTTTTCCAGTTGAACCAGTTTCTGATGGCAAAAGTTCGAATACAGAAGTAGGAGCGAGGCCTTGTTCGATTCTATGTGAAACGTACAGTATCGATACATTTGTTTCTTGTTTAATGGTGTTGATGAGCTGAATTACCAAATCTACATTTTCGTCGTCTAAACCTTCCACAGGCTCGTCTAGAATTAATAATGGCGGATGTTTTAAAACAGCACGAACGATTAGTCCAACTCTTTGCTGACCGATAGAAAGATCGATGAAACGCTTTTTACGCAAATGTGTCATTTCGATTACTTCCAGCCATTGTGTTACAATGTTTTTTTGATGTGTTGTAGGTTCTGTATAAAGTCCGATTTGGTCAAAGAAACCTGAAAGAATCATTTGTTCCAAAGTATGGCCTTTTTGAAACAGATCCATCATAGCAGTTGTATAAATTCCGATTTGTTTTTTGATGTCCCAAACACTTTCTCCAGTTCCTTTTTTTCTTCCGAATAAGAATAAATCCTGTCCAAAACCTTTCGGATTATCTCCTGTAATCAAAGATAAAATAGTACTTTTTCCAGAGCCATTTGGACCGATTAACTGCCAGAATTCGCCTTGTTTTATGGTCCACGAAATGTTGTCGAGAATCTTTCTTTCGTCATAACTTACCGAAACATTTTCCAGTCTGATTAGTTCATCGTTTGGAAACGTATGAATTTCTGTTGCTTTTGGAATTGCGGTTGTATTTAACGTCTTGAAATGTTTTTCGCTTTTTACAAATGGATGCAATTCGAATGTATTGTCTTTGATCTGCGCTTTGTTGGGAACAAATTCTAATACATCAACCGTACGGTTTAAAAGCTGAATAATCGCAATGTCGTTGGTGAGATCTTTTAAAGAATCGGCTAAAACTACTCTTGACGCCTGATCTAAATGATCGAACGGATTGTCGAAAATGATGAAATCGGGTTTTTGGTTGATACAGTATTTTAAAAACTCTTTTTTACGTTCTCCAGATGAAAAAGTACGGAGTTGTCTGTGTGATTCTGTGGAAGCCTCTATGCTGTCATATTGAAACTCCTTTTCGATGAATTTTTCGATAGCAATATCAGAAAACAGTATTCCTTTTTGTGTGTTAAAAATGGCTAGTTCTCCAGTTGCTTCGCCATTTAATATATTGTCTATTAGTTTTTTCTTATTTACCTGATTTGATAAAAGTATATCCCAGTGTTGCATTGTAATTTTTATTTTTATTTGCCACGAATTCGTGAAATTCGTGGCAACGTATTTTTTTTAATCCTTTTAATCTGTGAAATCAGTGGCAAAAAATTATTCTTTTTGTTGAGTTGCCATTTCGCGGTCATTTCTGGACCATTCGCTCCATGAGCCTACATATAATTTCGGAATTGCAATTCCGGCGTAATCCATTGCTAATAAGGTGTGACAAGCTGTAACTCCCGATCCACAATGTACGATTATGTTTTCATCTTTTTTATCTCCAACTATGGATTTGTATTTTTGACCTAATTCTTCAGCAGATTTAAAAAATCCGTTTTCATCCAAATTTTCAGTTAGCGGAATATTTATTGCGCCTGGAATATGTCCAGCAATTAAATCCAGAGGTTCTGTGAGTCCATCAAATCTGTTTTTATCTCGAACATCAATTACAAGATTTTGATTGCTTTTACGAGCTTTTTCAACGTCCTCAATATCGGCTAATGGCAATTTCCATTTTTGAATTGGATAAGTTGTTTTTTGAAATGTTTCAGTTTCTGAACTTGTTGGAAAATCATTTTGCAATGCCGCTTGATAACCGCCGTTTAAAACCTGAATTTTTTCGTGTCCAACAGCACGCATCATCCACCAGAATCTTGCAGAAAAATTAGAACCATTTTTATCATCATAAACAATAATATGATCTGATGGTGAAATTCCTAACTTCGAAAGTGTTTCAGCAAATTGCTCATTAGTCGGTAACGGATGTCTGCCACCATTTGCAGGATTTTCTGGTATCGAAGCCAAATCCTGATTTAAATCTACAAATCGAGCGCCTTTTAAATGTTCCTTTTGATAAACTTCAAAAGCATTCGAACCTGCTCTGGCATCAATTAAAATGATTTCAAAAAGATTTAACTTGTTTAATTCTTCAGCAGAAATTATGGGAGAAAGAAGAGTAGACATTTTTATTGTTTTTTTGAATTACCAAGCCAAAGCAATGCGTTCAGAATCATTTGGCTTTGTGTTTTGTTTTCAAACGTGTACGATAATGTTTTGTTGGTTCCGCCTTCATAATCAATATCATTATGGCCCATATTTACGTACAGCATTTTATATTTTTTGTTTGTCCAAACTACTGGATAATAACCACTATGCCATATTTCATGAGCTTTTGGACCAGTTCCTAAAGGAAAACTGGATTCGTCTATAGCTAATAAAATCTCGATATCAGGATTTTTAGTTAAATCATTAGACCAGCGATACCATTCATTTGGTGTCGAACTAAATGTCTTAGGAAGATTTTTAGTAACAGGATGCTGATTTTCTACTCGCAAAACCGCCGAAGTCGGTCTCCATGTATTACTGCCATATTCTCCAGACCCTAAAAAAGTATTGTGATACCAGTCCCAATCCTGATTATAACTTGAATTATTCAAAGCAAAAGCAGAAAAATGAAATCCGATAAAACCACCGCCGTTTTCCATATATTTCTGGAATGCATCGCGCTGTTCTTTCTTTTCTGGACGTGTGTCAAGAAATAAAACAACTTTATATTGAGCTAAAAACTTTGCATTTAGATTATCCCAATTGCTGGTTGAATCGTATTGAAAATGATTTTCTTCGGCTAGTTTTGGAAACCATTTATTGGCCTCGTGAACAAAGCTGATATGTGCCTGATCGTTTTTGGCAGTATAAAAAGCAATGACTTTAAATTTTGGTTTTTCTTTTTTATTTTGAGAAAACCCAAAGAAAGAAAAGGCTAATATAAAAATGAAAATAATTCTTTTAAAAACGGTTTGTAGGTTTTGGTTAGAAATAGTCATGAAAACGAATCTAAGAATTAGCTTGGTATTTTTTCGATTAAAATTTCATTTTCAGATTTGTCAAAATAAGTGCAAGTCATTTCGACAATATCGACACGCCACTTTGCGATACCGCATTGTGCACAGTGATTACAAAAAGTCATATAATCTGTTTCGCCGTGCTGATGTTTTACCAGATTTTCTATAAACAATTCTTTGTTCGGAAAATCAGCTACTTTAATTTCAGGATATTTTTCTTCGGCTTCAGCAGTATAATTATTTAAGCCATAATAAACAACGCGTCCGTCATTCACGTAAGTGTCATATCCTTTAACACCCAAAATGATTAAATCCTGAATATAATTTGGAAAATCTGCACCAGTTTTTACTTTAGCGTGTGCTTCTTTTATTTGGTCTATTGTAAACATATTTATATAGTTTTTAGGTTAGGTTTTTTTTGGCCACGAATTCACGAATTTAATTTTTAAAATTATTGAAAACAATTAAATATAATTCGTGAATTCGTGGCGAAAAAAAAATATTATTTCAAAAATACGATTAATGATTTTATAAACGGATCAAAAGATTCAATATGTGGTAAATGTCCTGTATTTGGAATTTCTACTAGTTTTGAATTCGGAATTGCCTTTTGTGTTTTTTTACCCAGCTCCGCATAATTTCCCATTGTTTTCTGAATTTCTGCTGAAACTAACGGTTTTCCTAAAGCAGTTTTGTCTCTCGTTCCAATGATTAAAAGTGTTGGACTTTTGATGTTTTTAAATTCGTATAAAACAGGCTGAGTAAAAATCATATCATACAAAAGAGCAGAGTTCCAGGCCACACGATCATAATCGGAAGCAGTTGTCCAGCCAGCGCCGAGTTCTGCCCATTTTTGATAATCGGCATTCCATTTTCCGTCATAATAATTCGCCATTTGGTATTTTTTGATGCCCTCGTAATTTTGTTTCAATTCCGATTCGTACCACCAATCAGCAGGTTTGTAAGGAACAACTAATTTCCAGTCTTCTAAACCAATCGGATTTTCTAAAACTAATTTTTCGGCAGTTTCGGGATACATCAAAGCAAAACGAGTTGCGAGCATTCCGCCCATAGAATGACCTAAAATAGTCGTTTTTGTAATTCCTAAATGATCTAAAAGTTGTTTTGTATTTTGTGCTAATTGCTGAAAAGTATATTGAAAATTATCTGGTTTTGTCGATTTTCCAAAACCAATCTGATCGGGAACAATTACGCGAAATCCTTCTTTTGTTAAAGCTTTTATGGTAGTTTCCCAATAAGCGCCATTGAAATTTTTTCCGTGAAGCAGTACAATATTTTTATTATTATAATTGCTTGGTTTTATGTCCATATAAGCCATTTTAAGTGCTTGTCGCTGATTGCTTAACTCTAAAAAATGGACAGGAAAAGGATATTCGTAATTTGTTAAATTAATATCTAGAGGCTTAATATTTCCTTCTTGAGCAAAAGTTATAAAAGGAATTAAAAGTGCTAATAGTTTAAGTATTTTCATTTTAAGAGGCATTTGTTTTAATAACTTATAAAGTTAAACCCTAACATTTGTAAAACAAAGCTTAAAATCTTAAAGTTATCAGAAAAAATTATTGTTTTAATGTGACAACACGCTGCGGATATGGAATATCAATATTATTTTCGTCAAATCTTTTTTTGATACTTTGCAATAAATCACAATACATTACAAAACCATCCGTAGAATTTTTTGTCCAAGCCCAAGCTTTTAGAGTGACACTTGAATCGGCCAAAGCTACTACACGTGCGACTACAAGGGGAGTTTTTTCTTTTTTTGCTTCTGGGCTTCGTGTATCAATAAAAAGAGGATGTTTAGCGATTTCGTCTTTTATTATTTCTAATGCTTTTTCAATATCAGAGTCGTAACCAACTCCAATTTCGATTATTTTACAGCATTTGGTGTCGTGCATATTAGTATTAACAATAATCTGTGCACTAATTACTGAATTGGGAATTATGATACGATTGTTTTCTGCATCTTTCAAAACAACCTGTCTTAAATTAATATCTTCAACAGTTCCGACAAAATTATTGATCGTAATTTTGTCATTGATTTTGAAAGGTTTAAAAATTACTAGAAATATTCCGCTAACAATATTGCTAAGCGCTTGCTGAGAAGCTAAACCGGCAACAAGAGAAATTACGCCGGCACCAGCAAGAAAAGAATGTCCGATAATTTTAAATTCAGGAATTTGGATTAAAGCAAAGGCAAATCCGAGAATATAAATTATAGTGATGATTAAATGTTTTAAGAATTTAAAACCAGTCGCATCATAATCTTTATCAATTTGTTTTCTGTACAAAAAATAACGAAGTGCTCGGTCTGTAATTGCGCCCAAAACAATTGTCGTAATTGCTATGATGGCAATAAAAAATCCGATTCTAAAGTCTTTTAAATAATCTATCATAGCTTGTTCTTTAAATTAATGAGAAATAACAGATTCAATTAACCAATTATTGTTTACTTTTTTCAAATTGAATTCGATAGGCATTACAGCATCCATATCTGGAGTTACAATAATTTGAGCAGTAGAATCAGTTATTTCTTTTTCAAAATAAGAAGCTTTTTTTTCTTTATCTATAAATCTTGTTTTTTCTTTGTCTGGAATACTTTTTTCCATTTTTTTGAGAGTTTCCAAAATCATTTGATTTTCTTTATTCGAAATCAGAAATTTTTTCGCAGTCTCAAAATCAAAATGGTTTGTAGCAGACAAATAAGCTTGAACAGTTTCTTTTGGAGATTTGGATTCTTCTGCAACGTCTGCTTTTTTAGGAGATTTTGTCTCGTCTGAAGATTTATTATTGCAGTTTGCAAAAAGAGCTAGAATGGCAAAAAAAGAAATTGAACGTCTCATTTGTTTTATATTTTATAATCCGATAAAATCATCACTTTTAGGGAAAATGCTCAAAGCTTGAATTGCAATTTCTGGAGTAGGAGAGGCTAATTTTCTAAGTTTCGTGTCCATCCAAGCACCATCAACCGTAATAGTTGCGCAAAGAGTGTCGTCTTCTCTTCTAAACTCATGAATAATTGACCAGCGAGAAGCATCGGCTTTCATTTTTGAGGTTTTAGTATGAATGAAGATTTTATCTGAAAGTTTTAATTCTTTTCTAAAAACACATTCTTCTCTAAACAAAACAGGACCAAAACCTTGCGTCTGCATTACTCTTAAGGTTAAGCCTAATTCTTCAAGAATTTCGATACGATGCTGAGCACCAAAATCGTAATAAGCACTATGACGAACGTGAAAATTTGGGTCAAGATCTGACCAGCGAAAAGATATTTCTTTTGTAAATGAAGCCATTTTGTAGTTGTAATTTTAATTTGAAATCGAAATTACGAATAAAAAGTGAGTTTGCTAAGGTTTCATTTTAGACAATTCGACTTCCAGTCTATCAAAATTCTCTTCATTCTTGTCAACCACATAAGGTTTTAACTTTTGGCATTCTTCCTCTGTTTCAAAAAGCATTTTAAAAATTACTTTTGTTTCATTTTCAGAAACACTTTGAAAGATTGTTAGAATCTGAAAAAGAGGTTTAGAATGACGTTTCCAGGCAATTAGATTTGGTTTTTCTATTTTAATGAATTCGACATCATTTTCATAATTTCCCTTTTCAGGGCCGTGCATTGTAAAGACCCATTTTCCGCCTTCGCGAAAGTCAAATTCATGAAAAGTATTGGTAAAACCATTTGGTCCCCACCAATTTTTTAAATGTTCTGGATTGCTCCAAGCTTTAAAAACAAGTTCTTGAGGGAAATTTAAAACTCGAGTTGTAGCAATTTCTGAATCTGATGTTGTGGAAAGAATTTCTGAAGTCATTTTCTGAAATGTTATAAATTAAACATGTAGTACATAATGATAAAGTTAAGATTAATTTTGTTGGTCAGTGGCTTTTTCTTCTGCCATGGAATTTAGTTTTTTAACAATCCACGGAAGAGTAAGACCTTGACCAATAAGCGTAAAAAGCACGACAGCTACAGAAATAAAGATAATTGCATTTCTTTCAGGGAAAGGACTTCCATTTTCGAGAAATCTTGGAAGACCAATAGCAATAGCAAGAGATACTATGCCACGCATTCCCGACCAGCCGAGAATGATACTGTTTTTGAAATCGAGAAGAGCATCTTCGCTGATTCTTCTTTTTCCTCTGCGAATTTTTTCAAAGCCTTTCTGCAGATTAATTCTTTGGAGAAATATTCTAACAAATCTAATTAGTAATGCGACAATGGTAATGATAAATGCATAACCTATATAAGGAAGCAACATATCATTTTCGATATCGTGTAATACATATCTAAAATTAAGTCCGATTAGAATAAAAATCAGTCCGTTTAATAAAAAGATAATAATGTCCCAAAGGTTTCGTGAGCTGTTTTTTAAGCTTTCAGGAAAAATCTTTTTACTAAAACGAGCGATCGCCAGACCAGAAATCACTACCGCTATTACTCCGGAAACATGCAGATGTTCTGCAATTAAATAGGTTACAAAAGGCATTAAAAGCATAAAGCTGATTGTGACGTTTGAGTTTTTATGCACTTTTTTCAAGATGACAGCCAGAATTTTTGACATCACAAAACCGACTAGAAATCCACCTCCTAATAATAAAATAAATTGCAATGTTGCCTGCCAGATTACAAAAGCCGATCCCATTACGGCAGCAACCGCAAATCGATAAGCAACCAATGCAGAAGCATCATTGATCAAACTTTCGCCTTCAAGAATGGTTATCGTTTTATGTGATATATCAAGTCCTTTTGTGATGCTTATAGCAGCAACAGCATCGGTTGCAGAAAGAATTGCTCCTAGCACAAAAGCAAGAGGCCAAGTTATATTAGGAATCAGATAATGTGCGACTACAGCTATCCAAAATGTGGTAAGAAAAACAAGTGTTATGGCTAAAGTACTGATAGTACTAATGTTTGTTTTGAAATCTTTGGGCGAAATATTAAATGAAGCATCATATAATAATGGCGGAAGAAATAGCAAAAAAATAATCTCAGGATTGATTTCTATTTCATTCATTGTTGGAATAAAACCAATTCCAACGCCAACTATTACAAGCAGAATAGGGTATGGAAGTTTGGCTTTATCGGCAAAGGCAGATAACCCTATGACAATGGCGAGTATGAAAATTATAATGCTGTAGTTTTCCATTAATTTTTATAAATGATTTATTTTTAATGCAGGTTTTAGACAAATTTTAATATTCATCACTTTTTAAAAGGTAAGATACAAAACTCATTTTTAAGCTTATTTTTCTAATAACATTATTCCATAAATGAAAATTTCCAATCCAAGAATCAGGATTACTCTCATTATCTCCATTAGGGTGAATGTCATTAAATTCGTATTCAATTAATTCAAGTCTTTCGGATATTTTTTTTTTGCTACATTTTATTGGTAAAATTATACCATCTATTTCTTCATTATGTTTTATGTTTATTAGAGTTATTTCTCCAGAATAGATATTTCCCATTTTTTCTAAAAAATCGCTAAAAATATTTTGACTTTCATTTCGTTGAGAGATAAAACAAATTTTGTTTGCTTTTTCTAATTTTTTATTCAGTGTCATAAATCTTTTTTTCATTTTGTCACTAAATGCTTTATTGTTATGACTAATGTCTTGATAATGAATTGAAGTAATGTTGTTTTTAGTGTCTAGAAAGCAATGATCTCTTTGCTCATCTATAGAAAAATTAACGAAAAAATCATTAAATTTTGTTTCATATAGATGTACTACAGTTTCTAAAGAGTATAACATCATCCAATCTAATGGATTTGCATATGATCTTAATTCATGTTTTTTTAAATAATATGCTGGGCGACAGAAATTACCAACGCTAAAAATGACATCAAAATCGAATTCTTTTTGATTTCTGTTTAGATGCTTTTCCTTATAAGTATTATAGTTTTTCAGTAAAACAACGATTCCGTGGGGTAAAAGCATTTTAAATGCTTTTTTTAAAGTTATTTTCATCTTGCTTATTATTAATGCAATTTTATGATTTGAAATATTAAAGATTTTATTCCTTTTTATGTTATTTAAAATAACTTTTCAAAGTATTAACTAATTGAAAAATGCTAATGTAAGTAATTCGATATTTAATTTAAAAATTAATGTAATGAAATAGAAGAAGCAATTACTAAAAAAAAATCTTAATAATGACATGAAAATTAGTGTTATGCCATGTATGTCAGGTATTAAAAATGTCATGTTGGCAGATGGGTTTTAAGCCTAGACAGGAAAACTGACAATTTATTTAGGTTTTTTATATTGGCACAAAGATTGACTTATGCCACCTGAGTTATTAAAATAAAATCAAAAATTAAATATATAAAAAATGGGTAAAATAATCGGAATTGACTTAGGTACGACGAACTCTTGTGTTTCTGTAATGGAAGGTAACGAAGCAGTTGTTATCCCTAACGCAGAAGGAAAAAGAACTACACCATCTATCATCGCTTTTGTTGAAGGTGGAGAGATTAAAGTAGGTGATCCTGCAAAAAGACAAGCAGTAACGAATCCTACAAAAACGATTGCTTCTATTAAACGTTTTATGGGACACACTTTTGCTGAAACTCAAGATGAGGCAAAAAGAGTTCCTTACAGTGTTGTAAAAGGTGACAACAATACTCCACGTGTGGATATTGATGGTCGTTTATACACTGCTCAAGAATTGTCTGCAATGACACTTCAAAAAATGAAAAAAACTGCTGAAGACTATTTAGGTCAAACAGTAACTGAGGCAGTTATTACAGTTCCTGCTTACTTTAACGATGCGCAACGTCAAGCTACTAAAGAAGCTGGTGAAATCGCTGGTCTTAAAGTTATGCGTATCATCAACGAGCCAACTGCTGCTGCACTTGCTTACGGATTAGATAAAAAAGGAAATGATCAAAAAATTGCTGTTTACGATTTAGGTGGAGGTACTTTTGATATCTCTGTTCTTGAATTAGGAGACGGTGTATTTGAAGTATTATCTACAAATGGTGATACTCACTTAGGTGGTGATGATTTTGACCAAGTTATTATTGACTGGTTAGCTGACGAATTCAAATCTGAAGAAGGAATTGATTTACGTTTAGATCCAATGTCATTACAACGTTTAAAAGAAGCTGCTGAGAAAGCTAAGATTGAATTATCATCTTCTGCTGAAACAGAAATCAACTTACCATACGTAACTGCTACTGCTTCTGGACCAAAACACTTAGTGAAGAAATTATCTAGAGCTAAATTTGAGCAATTATCAGATGCATTAGTAAAACGTTCTATGGAGCCAGTTGCTAAAGCATTAAAAGATGCAGGTTTATCTACATCTGATATCGACGAAGTAATCCTTGTAGGAGGTTCTACTCGTATGCCAAGAATTGCTGACGAAGTTGAAAAATTCTTCGGTAAAAAAGCTTCTAAAGGTGTTAACCCTGATGAGGTTGTTGCTATTGGAGCTGCTATTCAAGGTGGAGTTTTATCTGGAGATGTAAAAGATGTATTGTTACTTGACGTAACACCTCTTTCTTTAGGTATCGAAACTATGGGTGGTGTATTGACTAAATTAATCGAGTCTAACACAACTATCCCAACTAAAAAATCTCAAGTATTCTCTACTGCTGCTGATTCTCAACCATCTGTTGAAATCCACGTATTACAAGGAGAAAGAGCAATGGCTGCTGATAACAAAACTATCGGTCGTTTCCACTTAGACGGTATTCCACCAGCACCAAGAGGAGTTCCTCAAATCGAAGTAACTTTCGATATCGATGCTAATGGTATCATCAAAGTTTCTGCAACTGATAAAGGAACTGGAAAATCTCACGATATCCGTATCGAAGCTTCTTCTGGATTAACAGCTGAAGAAATCGAAAAAATGAAAAAAGATGCTGAAGCTAACGCTGATGCTGACAGAATTGCAAAAGAAAGAGCTGAGAAATTAAACGAAGCTGACAGTACTATCTTCCAAACTGAATCTCAATTGAAAGAGTTAGGAGATAAATTGACAGACGATCAAAAAACAGCTATCGAATATGCTTTAACTGAATTGAGAATGGCTCACCAATCTCAAGATCTTGACGCAATCCAAAAAGGATTAGACAATGTAAATGCAGCTTGGAAAACAGCTACAGAAGCAATGTACGCTCAAGGTGGTGAAGGGCAACAAGCTGCTCCACAACAAGAGCAATCAGGAGACAACGTAGAAGACGTTGAATTCGAAGAAGTCAAATAAGTACTGATTAATATCAGTTAATAACAAGTGTTAAACCGCTGTAAACGAAATGTTTACAGCGGTTTTTCTTTTTTATTCTTTTTCGTTTCTGCTGTTTTTTAATCATTTTTTGCCATATATTTGTATCATATTTGTACCGGCACTTAAAAGGAGACAAAGTGGCACTTATGTCTACTTATGGTACCTTAATGGGAGACAAAGATGATGAAAAGAATAAATAAACAATGTCTTAACTGCGGGGAGGATTTCCTGCCTAAAACCGTGGCTTCTCTTTACTGCTCACATAGATGCAGTAAAAAAGCATACAAACTCAAGATGAGGCGGCTTAAAATTGAAGACCAGGTCAAGGCGCTGGCAGATAAAATACCCCAGAGCAGGGCTTTTATTTCTGTACCTGAAGCTGGCATGCTTTTTGGCATTGCCAAAAGAACCCTCTACAGGCTTGTCGGCCAGGGAAAAATTCCGTCAGTTAATCTTGGAACCCGCCTTGTAAGGATAGACCGCAGCGTCATGGAAGGGATGTTCGGCCCTGAGCGCAGCTTTGTGCAGGCTGAAAGTGCACCGAAGAAAAAATTATACAGCCTTGAAAAAGAGGACTGCTATTGCATCGGTGAAATAGCTCAGAGATTTCAGATATCAGAAGGTTCTGTCTACAATCATATCAGGAAATATTCCATACCTACCAGGCAGATCGGAAAGCATGTATATGCCCCCAAAACGGAAATTGATAATTTGTATAACGGAAATGATTTTATATGAAACAATTAGCAAAAACCAAGGTGACCGTGCGTCTTCGAAAAGCAGAAAACCAAAAAGAATGGTATGTCTACATAGAAAGCTATCCTGTTGAGGTCTCTGGAAAGAAAACGCCCCAGAGAATCCGTGAATATTTAAACAGAACCGTAAAAACCGTGGAGTGGGACAAGAAAAGAACTGCCCGCACAGATGCAGAGGGTATAAAATCCTATAAACCCAGACGCAGCGATAACGGAATAATAATCTGCAGAAGCGAGAGCGACCGCGAGATAATGCTCTATGCTGACGCAGTGCGTAATATCCGGCAGAAAGAATACGATAATACAGATCTGTACAGTGATGCTGAGAACCTATTGGCTCAGCAGAAAGAAAAAGGAAAAGAGGATTTTATTAAATACATTGCCGCTGTGGCGGCTAAAAGACACGCCCGAAGTTCAAAATCCATTATGATCAATTGGCAGCGGACCAGAGAGTTTTTAAAAAGCTATTGCAAAGGCAGCCTGATGTTTTCGCAGATTGACAGCAGAATGGCGGAAGATTTTAAACTGTTTCTGCTGGCTGCGCCGCTCGGAGGAGGCAAAAAAGGAACCATTTCCCGCAACACTGCCGGAACGTATTTTTCCATATTTAAAGCCGCTTTGAAACAGGCTTTTATAGACGGATATCTGACTGTTGATCTGTCTTCAAAAATAAAAGGCATCCCGGAGCAGGAATCAAGACGCGAATATCTTACCATTGAAGAATTGAACAGGCTGGCCGAAACGCCATGTGAAAAAGACGTCCTTAAAAGGGCTGCGCTTTTCTCAGCTCTTACTGGTCTGAGGCATTCGGACATTCAGAAACTCCGCTGGAAAGAGATTAGTCTGGAAAACGGTATGGCTAAACTGCATTTCACGCAGAAAAAGACTAAGGGTGTCGAATACATGCCTATTTCCCCGCAGGCTTTAGATCTCTGCGGAGAGCCAAGGCTTCCCGGGCAGCTTGTTTTTGAGGATCTGCCGGACCCGTCGTGGATTTCAAGACCTCTGAAAAAATGGGTTGAATCTGCCGGCATTAAAAAAAATATTACATTCCACTGCTTCCGCCATACATTTGCTACACTGCAGCTGTCCAGCGGTACAGACATTTATACGGTCAGCAAAATGCTTGGGCATACGAACGTAAAAACTACTCAAATCTATGCCAAAGTAATAGATGAGAAGAAAAACAGAGCTTCCCAGGTAATACAATTGGAATCGTTAAAAAAATAAGCGCAATGAAAATAAAGTACTTTGAATATATCACAGTTTACCTGTCTGTTTTTTTAGTCTGCGTTTTTGTCGGTGTAATCGGAAGACTGGTGCTGCTGGAAAAAGGTGCGGATGAATATACGGCCGGCGTTTTCTTTTGGATCAGCACTGGATTTGGTGTTTTAATGTTTGCAATTCTAAGTTTATTTCTAAACGATTTGGCTGAGAGATTGGTGAATCGTTTTTTGAAGGCAAAAAAAAATGAATCGCCTGAAAGCCGCATTCCAGGTGAAGACTTTATAAAAATAGAAGAGGAGATGCAGGATGGTTTAATTAAGCCCGAAATGCCTGAAAATAAAAATGCAGCTATCGATATTCAGCAGTTAAGGGAGCGGCAGCAAAATACAATCAAAAATCAAAAACAGGCCAGAATTGATACTGCCATCCGTTATGCACAGCAGGAGTTCGCGCTGTATGCGTCGGATGATGATTTGAAACAATTGGGCAGCAATATAATCATATATGCTGAAGGCATAAATTTTGAAAAGATTAAACCGGTAAAAGTAAAAAATCTGTCCAATCTGGATCTGTATCATTTTGGCTGGAATATCTGGAATTGTTTTAAAGTCAGCAGGCAGGACGGAGCCGCACAATTTTTAAAGCTGACTTTTGCTGACGCTTTAAAAGATGTTGAAGAGAAAAGCATTAAAACGCATCTTAAAGATGATGAACAGAAAGGGCTTATAAAGATTATGGAAGATTTTACAGATTTTTAAATGCCAATAGGTATAAAGCACTGTTTTTTTTAAGTGTTTTTGCTGTGAAGAAGGACACAGCAGAAACACTTTTTTCATTTGCACCATAACTGTTAAAAACCATAGCTATGGACACAAACGAAATCTCTTTTGAGAACCTGCCCAGAGCAGTAGCGCACTTAGTGAAAGAAATTGCCGAGATTAAACTTCTGATTCAGAATGTGCAGGTATTTGAATCTAAAGAAAAAAGTATTCCTGTCGGTATTGAACAAGCAAGCCGGCTCATAGGAAAAGCAAAGTCTACAATTTACGCTCTTGTAAGGCAGAGAAAAATTCCATGCTATAAATATGGTAAAAAGCTGTATTTTTTTGAAGAAGAACTTTTAGAATGGATTTCTAAAGGGAAAAAGAAAACAATACAGGAAATCGAATCAGAAGTATTGAAATCGAATCATAATCGAAATAAACAGATGGATAATAGCCAGCAGGAATAGTTATATCACTCTAGTAGATCATCAAAAAGCATTTAAAACAAAGCAATATGTACACTATTTAATAATTTTTTAAATAAAAAACAAGCGCCAATTGACTTCAATTGGCGCCGTTTGGCTGTGGTGACCAGGAACAGGACAAATTTCTATACATTTTATGGAGGATTTGAAGAGATTGCCATACTACATGTAGTGTATGTCTTTCATTGGCTTATGAATTGGTTTGGATGTCCTGTTGGGGTTATTATAGCAGATTTCCCCTTAATTGATTTCATGATTTGATATTGATAAAGCATAATGGCGACTTGTAACCTTCTAATGTTAAATAGATATACAACTACTTTTTAGGCAAGCCCCATTTCTCAACCAATTCAGCATTAAGTCCGCCAACTTTAGCGTTTGGCTTGCCTTTGCCTGTTGTAATTAAACTTTTCAAACTACCTTGTATATAGCTCGTCCACGCATCCTGACAAACACTATAACATTCGTACTCAGGAACGAGTCCTTCGTGTGTAAACTGCATTTTTGTCTTTCCATTTTCATTGGAAATATCAAAAATCAATTTAGTGCCAATCCATTCTCTTTTGTCCTTTACAAAATTGAACTCATTATCCAAAACCTCATATACCAGTTTTTTATTTGGAACAATTTCTATCAGTTTTATTTTACTCAAATGCACATCTTGGTAATGATAGAAAAATGTTTCGTTAAGTTTGTCAGTATTGCCTTCAATTTCTTCCGACCACCATGCCCGGAAATTTTTTATGGCATTAAACACTGTTACTGGATTTTGTTCCACTAAAATAGTTGACGTATAGTCTTTACTTTCTTTCATGTTGTTTTTTGTTTTAGTATTGCTTATTGAATTCTCATGCTCTGGTTTAATGCTTGTGGTGTTACTGAAACTTACAATCACAGGAGCGACAATTACGGCTAATAGTATTCTTTTCATATGAGATCTTTTTAAATAACTTTATCTGTACTTAGTAATGGTAATAGCTTATTCTGCAAATACTCTGTCCATGCCGGGGCACAAGAATTGTAACATTCAACTTCCGGAGTCAGACCTTCGTGTGTAAATGTGAGTGTCGTCCTGTCTGCTTGTGTTGAAATTTCAAAAATTACTTTTGTTCCTGTCCACTCGTCTGTTTTTTCTAAAAAACTTAATTTGCTATCGGTAATTTGCCAAACCAGTTTTTGGTTAGGTATGATCTCCACTATTTTTTGTTTGCTGTAATGGGCACCATTACCGGCATGAAAAGTGAATTCATCATTAAGTTTTTCTGTCATGCCTGTAAAGGTTTCGCCATGATACCCTGTCCACCATTTGCGAACCTTAAGAATAACTTCAAAAACTTTCTGTGGTGTCTGACTTATAGTTAATGTTTGGGTGAAATTGGAAATTGATTTCATACTTTTTGCTGTTAAAGATTTTACATGGCAAAGATGGTGTCTAAAATTTACTTTTTAGGGGTGTAAAATAGACTTCCTAAGAGGTTGATTTGGACAATATGTTTGTTTATCTTTGTCAAAAATTCCCAATGAAACATATTTCTATCTTGGTGCCTGACGGTGAAAACAATTTGAGCAGCATTGTCGGTGCTTACAAAATTTTGTCAAGAGCCAATGCGTATTGGAAAGAAAAAAACAAAAAGGAACTTTACAAAATTGAGCTTGTAGGGCTTTCTGAAAAGGTTGACTTCCATGATGGTTTGTTTAGCGTAAAACCACATACTCATATTTTAGGGGTAAAGAAAACTGATCTTATTATTATTCCGTCTTTGAACCACAACTATCAAAAGGCCATAACAGGAAATGAACCATTGATAAAGTGGATTGTAAGCCAATATAAAAACGGCTCAGAAGTAGCAGGTATCTGCACAGGTGTTTTTTTACTGGCCTCATCAGGTTTACTAGAAGGAAAGACCTGCTCTACGCACTGGGCGTTTGCAGAGCAATTTAAAACGATGTTTCCAAAAGTGAATTTGCAGACTGACAGATTGATTACTGACCAGAGCGGAATCTATACCAATGGGGGAGCCTATTCCTTTTTAAACCTTATTATCTATCTGATAGAAAAACACTTTGACAGACAAGCGGCTATTTTTTGTTCCAAAATATTTCAAATTGAATTAGACCGTCAAAGCCAGTCGGCTTTTATCATTTTTTCAGGACAAAAAGCACATGGTGATGATGTAATGAAAAAGGCACAGGACTATATAGAAAATAATCTTAAAGAAAAAATATCCATTGAAGCTCTAGCTTCCAAATTTGCTATTGGAAGAAGAAACTTTGACAGGCGTTTTATAAAAGCTACTGGAAATACACCTGTTGAATACGCACAAAGGGTAAAAATTGAAGCGGCAAAGAAATCCTTCGAAACTAGCCGAAAAAACATTAACGAAGTAATGTTTGAGGTTGGTTACTCGGATCTTAAAGCATTCCGCGAAGTATTTAGGAAAGTATCAGGAATGTCGCCATTGGAATACCGAAACAAATACAACAAAGAAGCTTTGAGTTAGCACAATAATAAAAGCCTTCCAGAAAACATGAAGAGCTTAAGGAGTAAAGCAGCAATGAATTATTTTTTTGGTTCCGCAATAAAAAACTACACAGCCCGATGAGATAGTGCTTTAGGTTATGGTTCTGTATCGAAAAAGACATCAGCTCCCTATATTTAAAGTTTTGAGCAGGCAATAAAATCTTAAGCAGTATCTCATATATAATATGCTATTACTATTGTTCAGGATAGTAATTATAGAAAAAGCCCTGAAATTTCAGGGCTTTTTCTATAATAGTATTTTATTCTCGGAAAATTACATTTTCGGAAGCAGTACTGTATCCACTACATGTATAACACCATTGGATTGATTTACATCTGAGATTGTAACTTTGGCCTTATTGCCGCTCTCGTCACTGATGTACAAATCTTTTCCATCCATCCAGGCAGTTAGAGTTCCGCCGCTCACTGTTTTTAAAGTGGCTTTTCCTTTACCGGCTTTTATTGCTCTTGCAATATCAGAACTATTCATTTTACCGGATACTACATGATAGGTCAATATAGTTTGCAATGTTTTAATATTCTCAGGTTTCAATAATGTTTCAACAGTTCCGGCCGGTAATTTACTAAAAGCTTCATTTGTAGGTGCAAAAACAGTAAATGGACCTTTACCTTGCAGGGTTTCAACTAATCCTGCTGCTTTTACTGCTGCTACCAATGTGGTATGATCCTTTGAGTTTACCGCATTTTCTATAATATTTTTATTAGGATACATAGCCGCTCCACCAACCATTACTGTTTTTTGTGCAAATGATGTAAATCCAAATCCTAATGCCAGGATTGCTGCTGCTAAAAATTTTCCAGTTTTCATAATTACTTTTTTTAAGTTATAAAGTCATTTACGCTTTAATATTCTTTTTGGTTTTAAAATAAGCCAAGAAATAAACTAAAATAAAACCGGACTAACTAAAAGGTATTATGGATGAGTATTTTAAAGGGATATTATTTTGATAACTTACTTTGGTCAAAATAATTTCGCTGTTATCTTCACAATCAAAGCAGCCTGAAAAGATGAAATGGAAGGCTGAAATTTCTTTTTCTTTAGTTGTGATATGTTTAGATCAGAAAAGCAGTTTAGATACTATACTTTTAATGTAACTTTATTAATCGTAAATTATGCATCAGGCTACTATATACTTATAGGGCTTGAATATGCGATTTAAACATGGAAGCGAATTATTTTTCAAATTGTTTACATTTACCAAATAATGTATCTCTTATGTACGAAGAATTAAAATATTGGTATTTGCGTGATCATAAATTGTTTAGGACTTTGAGTTTTTCTCAAATCAAGCAACTTTGCATAATCACAGGTTTTAAAAAAGCCTCAAAAGGGGAAATTATTTATTTTTCATCTTCAGATGTGCCCCGGATTTTTTTACTTAAAAAGGGGAATATCAAGATTGTTGCCCTGGATAGTAATGGCAACGAAACTATAAAGGACATTATCCAGAAAGGAGATTTGTTTGGTGAACTGACTTTGGAAACAGATAATAAAAACGAAGAATATGCAAAAGTCCTTTCAGACGATGTTGCCATCTGCAGCTTTTTAATGTCTGATTTTGAAGATTTATTGCTTCGTAATCCGACTTTAGCACTTTCATACACCAAGTTTGTAGGACTGAAAATGAAACGTATTAAAAACAATTATGCCAATCTAATTTCTAAGGATGCCAAAACCAGATTGTATCAATTCCTGAAAGACTGGGCAGAACAGGAAGGCGTTAGAGAAGGAAATTCAGTAGCTATTGAAAATTATCTAACCCAAAATGATATTGCCCAGATTATCTGTACTTCCAGACAAACCGCTACACAATTGCTCAATGAGATGGAAACCAATCAGCTTTTAAACTACAACAGAAAAGAAATTATCATTCGAGATATTACCAAATTATAATTATTTTGGGCTAAGTGTAAATTAGCCGACATTTTGCTTTTTTATAGTATGATAATTTTACATTATTAAAAAGATGTAAAAACATACACTATGAAAAAATTACTTTTTATTTTTTTAGCGACCCTTACTTGGGCTGCTAACGCGCAGAACATGATTGCTAAATCTGCCACTGATATCACTCCTTTGCTAATAGGAGAGAAGATTCCAAACCTTACTTTAAAATCATCGGATAATACAGATGTACAAATTTCAGACCTGCTAAAGAAGAAAAAGACAGTTCTAGTTTTTTATCGTGGAGGCTGGTGCCCGTATTGCAATATGCATCTGCAGGCATTGGCTGAAGCCGAAAAGCAAGTTCTGGATTTGGGATATCAAATTATTGCGGTAAGTCCTGATTCTGCTGAAAATTTAAAAATGACAGCAGAAAAAGATAAAGTAAAATACACCTTGCTTTCTGACTCAAAAGGAGAATTAATAAAAGCCATGGGAATTGCTTTTGAGGCTCCTGAAAACTATAAAAGTGTAATTAACGTAAATTCTAATGGAATGAATACTAGTTTTTTACCTGTTCCGTCCGTTTTTGTTGTGAATCCCCAGAGTGATATCCTTTTTGAATATGTCTCTCCTGATTTTAAGCATCGTATCACTACCGAATTACTTGTTTCAGTATTAAAAAATTTAAAATAAAAAAAATGAAAAAGTTAGTATTACTTGTATTGATTTTGGTTTTTGGAGTTTCTTCTGCTCAAAATGATGCCAAAAGAGCTAGCCAGTATAATTTAGAAAACAAAACTGCCATTCAGGGTTATGATCCGGTAGGATATTTTAGTCAGGGAAAAGCAGTTAAAGGGAAAAAAGGGATCTCAGCTTCTTACCAGGGCGTGATTTATAATTTTTCGTCAGGTGAAAATAAAAATGCTTTTCTGAAAAATCCATCAAAATACGAACCTCAATACGGTGGCTGGTGTGCTTATGCGATGGGGAGCGCTGGCGAAAAAGTCGAAATAAACCCCGAAACGTTTAAAATTACTGATGGCAAACTTTTTCTGTTTTACAATGCCTTTTTCAACAACACCTTAAAAAGCTGGAATAAAGACGAGGGAAATTTAAAAATACAGGCAGATGACAACTGGAAAAAAATCTATAAATAACACGGTCATGAAAAAGGAAATTTTAATATGGATTCTCAGAATTGCCGCCTCGGTAATTTTATTGCAGACCTTATATTTCAAGTTCAGCGCAGCAGAAGAAAGCATCTATATTTTCACTGCCCTAGGAGTAGAACCTTACGGAAGAATTGGTTCAGCAATAGCCGAATTGATAGTTGTAATTTTAATCCTGATTCCAAAAACAACCTGGATTGGTGCTTTGGGTGGAATTGGGGTAATGACCGGAGCTATTTTATCACATGTATTTGTTTTGGGACTCGTGGTAAAAGATGACGGCGGATTGCTTTTTAGTCTGGCTATTATTACCTTATTATGCTGCCTGGGTTTGCTTTATTTCAACAAAAACAAATTGTCTAATCTTCTAAATTAAAAGATCATGTTACTAGAATCAATACGCCAGAGTTTAGATGAGTTAATTTATCTATTAGATCAATTGTCAGATCAGGATTATTCAAAATCTTGCCAGGCTTTAAGTAATGCCACAATTGGCGAACATACAAGACATATTCTGGAGATGTTTCAATGCCTGGAACAAAGTTATGATTCGGGGATTTTAAATTATGATGACCGCCAGAGAAATAAGCAAATTCAAACCGAAACAGAATTTGCCAAACAATGCATTACTCAAATTAAAACAGGATTGAAAAGCGAAAACAAAATAATCTGTCTCGAACAGTTTATTGATGGTCTTACCATGAGGATTCAAAGTAATTATTATAGGGAACTGCTCTATAATTTAGAGCATTGTGTGCATCATCAGGCCCTCATAAAAGTGGCCGTTTTGCAATTCGAAAATATTATCATTGATGAAAATTTTGGTGTAGCGCGCTCGACCATAGCATACAGAAAACAATGTGTACAGTAAGTTTTGTAAATAATAACGGAGTTGTAATGATCACTTCAAACAGGGATGAAAAAGTAATTCGTCCCAGTGCTATTATGCCCAGGAATTATAAGCATAAGGGAAAAAATATGATGTACCCAAAAGATTCAAAAGCGGGAGGAACCTGGTTTGTCATGGATGAAAACGGAACAGTTCTGGTTTTGCTAAATGGCGGAATCGCAAAACACAATGTGATACTGCCTTATCGAAAAAGCCGCGGACTAATTGTTTTGGACATTATTTCGGATGATTCTCCAAAGGATTTTTGGAAACAAATTGATCTGGATAATATTGAGCCTTTTACGCTGGTTTTGTATCAGGAAAAAGAGTTGTACGAATTGATTTGGGATGGCATTGAAAAAAAGACCACAATATTAGATGAATCCCGAAATTATATTTGGTCATCAGTTACTTTATATACAGATCCGGTAAGAAAGAAAAGATCAGACTGGTTTTTTGATTTTTTGAAAGATAAAAATGAAATATCACCATTGGAAATGCTGGATTTTCATCGAAACACAAGCAGCGAAGACACTCAAAATGGTTTAATTATCAATAGAGAAAATAGGATGAAAACCCTGAGCGTAACCCAAAGCGTAATAGAGCAAAATAGGGGGGTAATGAAATATTATGATTTAGTCAAAGCAGAAGATTTTTCAACCTCATTTATTCGAATTTAAAAACATTCAGATGAAACTATTTTTTCATAAAATTACCAATTGGGAATATTGGCCATTTCAGGTTCTGTATGTTCCTATCTATTTTCTTTGGGCCTATTATGCCATCAGAGCAAGATCGATTTTTTTCTTTAATGCCTCTAATCCGAAAATCAAAAACGGCGGGTTTATGATGGAAAGCAAAAAACAGATTTATGATCTGCTTCCTGAAAAATGCTACCCGAAAACCATTTTAATTAAAGAAAATACGGATTTTAAAACCATAGCAGATAAGGTATTAGAAAGGGAAATCTATTTCCCGTTAATTGCAAAGCCGGATATTGGCCTGCGTGGTTCGGGCGTGAAAAAAATTAAAACAATATCGGAGCTGAAAGACTATGCCCAAAAAGCAAATTTTGACTTTTTAGTACAGGATTTAATTCCATTCAAGAATGAAGTAGGTGTTTTTTATGTTCGTCATCCGCTCGAAAAATATGGAAAAATTACCGGAATTGTCTCTAAAGAATTTTTGATTGTAAGAGGTGATGGAAAATCTACAATTGAAAATCTGATCAAACAAACGCCAAGATTTCAGTTGCAGTTTGATGTTTTAAAAGAAGAGTATGGTGATCAATTGGAGCTGATATTACCCCGAGGCGAAACCATAAATTTAGTTCCATTTGGCAATCACGCCCGGGGCGCAAAATTTTTGGATGGCAGCCATTGGGTTACGCCAAAATTAACCAAGATGATCAATGAGCTCGCTGCTCAAATTCCTGAATTTTATTTCGGGCGTTTCGATATCATGTACAACACTTTTGAAGAATTAGAACAAGGAGAAAACTTCCAGATTGTAGAATTAAACGGTGCGGCAAGCGAACCTACACATATTTATGACCCCAAACATTCGG
This sequence comes from Flavobacterium notoginsengisoli, assembly GCF_014207905.1. Taxonomy (GTDB): domain Bacteria; phylum Bacteroidota; class Bacteroidia; order Flavobacteriales; family Flavobacteriaceae; genus Flavobacterium; species Flavobacterium notoginsengisoli_A. Next base: position 441,118 of record NZ_JACHLB010000005.1, read on the forward strand.
TTTGGTTTGCATGGAAAGAACTGGCACGACATATTACTTATATGTATGAAATAAGTGTTGAAAACCATAAAACGGGCATTCCGTATTTAGATTACAAAGTGGGAATACGTGAGTACAGATTGCATCTGGCACAAAACAATAAAATAATGAATTTCTAGAAATGAAAAAGGTAAAAAATATTTCAGTTGGATTTCTGGTGAGTTTTCTCGGATCAGTTCCGCTGGGATACTTAAACTTAGTTGGACTGGAAATCTATGCAAAATCAGGATTTCATAATTTGGTTTTCTTTTTGTTTGGAGTCATATTTATAGAAACCTTTGTGATTTATTTTACGCTGCTTTTCGCCAGAGAGCTTATAAAAAACAGAAAACTCATGAAGGTCATAGATCTGTTTTCAGTTGGCTTCATGCTTACTCTGGCGTTTGTTTTTTATTTGAATTTCAATCACCCGGCAGAGTCTGATTATTATTTAGAGAGATATTTGATCTATTCTCCATTTATAATTGGCGTAATTTTAAATGGATTTAATTTTTTACAATTGCCTTTTTGGACCAGCTGGAATTTATATTTGCTCAATGAAAAATATATTACCATTCAAAGGAAGCTAAAATATTATTATATCGCAGGAACCTTAATGGGTATTTTTACAGGAATGCTTAGCGTAATAATAATATTGCAGTCTGTTTTACAAGACACAAATCAATTCGCAAAGGGCATACTGCCTGTTTTTATTCCGCTTTTTTTTATTGCTTTAGCAGGTATTCAATTGTTTAAAGTATATAAGAAATATTTCAGTGTGTATTAGAATTTTAAAAGGGTAAAATTTATTATGATTTGCAGGTGATTTTTAGTGGAGACTATTAATTAATAATTTTTCAGGAGCTTTTCCCGCTATCGGTTCCACCCGAGTGCCAGCGTACTGGCGAAGCAATCTTTTGTGCCAGGCCCCGGCACAAAAGGATTTCACTGCCATCGAGGGTAGGGCTGCCACAGAGCCCTGTTTTGTCGTGGAGGACTGCACATTCAAACGCAATTCTTTGCAGCAAACCTGAATTTTACCTGCTGAAATGATAAATTACAGTCTGAATATTATTCTTTAAATCACACGAAAAATATTTCCATGCAGCCCTGTTTAAAATACAGTCTATTGGTTTTTGGTATATTTAATTGGAGGTACAGTTATAATGAGTTAAATTTGTATTTATGGCAAAACTCATAAATCTTAAGGTCTTTTCTCATTTTTTCCGATCCTCCTCTGCAGGTGGAATTATATTATTAATCTGTGTACTTATATCACTTTTGATTGCCAACTCGGGATGGTCGGGTGGTTTTAAGGAACTGCTTAATTTTGAACTGGGATTCAATACTTCTTTGCTGCATTTAAAATATCCGGTTTTACTCTGGATCAATGACGGGCTTATGGCTGTTTTTTTTCTTCTTGTAGGACTGGAAATAAAAAGGGAGATAGTGGAAGGGGAGCTTTCTTCATTTGTCCAGGCTTCCCTTCCGGTGCTTGCCGCAGTGGGCGGTGTAGCGGTTCCGGCCTTAATTTATTTCTTTTTTAATAATGGCGATCCGCATACGGCCAAAGGCTGGGGGATTCCAATGGCTACCGATATTGCTTTTGCACTGGGGATTTTATCCCTTTTAGGCAGTAAGGTACCATCGGGCCTTAAAATATTTCTGGCCGCGCTGGCTATTGTGGATGACCTTATTGCAATTTTAGTAATAGCCCTATTTTACTCCTCGGAATTGAATTTTCTCTATTTAGGATATGCAGGGGCATTGTTTGTTTTATTGATAATCTTTAATCGAATGGGTGTCAAAAATATACTTTTTTACCTGATCCCCGGAGCAGTTATCTGGTATTTTATTCATCACTCGGGTATTCATGCCACTATTGCCGGTGTTCTGGTAGCCGTAACGCTGCCCACTACTGAGGATGATACGGAGTCTGCTCTTGAAAAACTGGAACATGCCCTGACCCGTCCAGTGAATTTTATAATTATGCCCATTTTTGCCCTTGCCAATACCAATATCACTTTTGAAACTGAAATGATATCAGGGCTTTTCAGTAATCTGGGACTGGGTATTATCCTTGGATTATTTTTAGGTAAACCCATTGGAATTTTTATAATGTCATGGCTGTCGGTCAAGCTGAAAATTGCCGAACTTCCCCAGTCTGTTACCTGGATGCATGTGCTGGGGCTTGGTCTGCTGGGCGGGATCGGATTTACAATGTCGATTTTTATAGCACTTCTTTCCTTTGGAGATGCACTGCATCAAAATGAAGCCAAATTCGCGATACTCATTGCCTCTACAATTGCCGGTATTTCAGGGTTTTGCATTTTGAGCCTGTACAATAAAAAGCAGAAAAAAGCTCTTGGGGAAAATTAATGTTTCTTGAAAAGTTCCACATCTTTTACCAGCAGGCGCTCATTGAGCCACAGCTTGAGTTTGTCGCTCTGGGCCGGACTTAGAGTTTTAGCGCCGTCATAGATAACGGCCGTTATCGTTGTAATGCTGTCTTTTTGATTAACAAGGCTGCTTTTATTGATAGAGAGTGAACTTACAGCTGGAAATAAAACCCGGGTTTCTTTTAAAATCTGAAGGTTGTCAAATTTGTTCCTGGTCAGCTGCTTTTCCAGCTGCATGATCTTAACGTCTTTTACATTCATCTCATTCTCACTGCTTTTAATCTGGCTCAGGATATCGCCCTTTAGAGCATTGAAGCGGTCAGTGCTGTCCTGACGGATCTGCAATTGTGTGCCGGCCAGGTATTTATTTTGGTTCAGTTTATCTTTAAGCTCTTTTATTTCTAATGCGGAAAACCGTCTGGAGAGGAAAGCCAGCTCGAGTTTTTTAGCTTTAGGCGTAAAATCAGTTTTTTTATACACTATGGTATATCCTTTATTGGTGAATTCACTCTCAATGAAAAGATCTGCATTTTTTTTAAACTGCTGCTCCCTGTACAGTGAGTAAGCCAGATAACTGCTGGGCACCAGCATAACTGTTATTAAAAAAGCAATGGTATACTTTACCCGTTTTTGGTGTTTTTCATCTACCTGTTTAACGGCCGGGTAATTAAGGTATTTAATGATTAAAAAAGTAGCAATTCCTATAAAGACGCAGTTGATGCAGTAGAGATAAAATGCCCCTAAAAAAAAGGTCCACTGCGCGGTGGCAATCCCGTAACCGGCCGTACACAGCGGCGGCATAAGGGCCGTTGCAATGGCAACCCCTGGAATTGGATTGCCTTTTTCCGATCTGGTAACGGCAATCACTCCCACAACACCTCCAAAAAAGGCGATAAGGATATCATAGATATTTGGGGAAGTCCTGGCCAGCAGTTCGGACTGTACATCCTTGAAGGGACTAAGGTAAAAATACAAGGTCGAAACCACCAGGCTTACTACTGTTGCAGTCAGTAAATTTTTGAGTGACCTTTTAAGCAATGAAAAATCATAAATACCCAATGCGAATCCGGCCCCCACAATCGGCCCCATGAGAGGGGATATGAGCATTGCCCCGATAATCACAGCTGTTGAGTTTACATTTAACCCAACCGAGGCGACAATAATGGCGCAGGCCAATATCCAAAGGTTTGCTCCTTTGAACGTTATATTGTTCTTTACCGCCTCCAGGGTTTTTACCCTGTCATCTTCTCCATCGCGAAGGTTGAGCAGGTCTGTAATTTTTCTCATAATCTATATAATTAGCAAGCGATTTAATACGCTATTTTGGCATGTAGGACTAAGATAAGACTAATTTTAATAATTATTTACTGAAATCGGGCAAATGAGAACTCAAAGCTGATTGAATTTATTTTATGCAAGGGAAGGTTTTATTCAAAGATCATCGATTTTAGCCTGTTTCGGTATGATTCCAGCACATCTGATTTGGTTATAAAACCATAGTACTTCCCGTTTTTAAGCACCGGCAGGAAGGCCTTATTGCTTTTTTCAAATTTATTCATAACAGTTTCCATGCTGTCAAAGAGATCTGCAGTCTCAATGGGCTGGACCATTATATCTTTTACAAGGATATTTTCCGCTTTGAGGTTATCGAAGATTACCTCGCGTATATCATTAAAATACACCAGTCCCTGCAGATCGTTTTCACCGTTTACAACCCCAAAAATAACCTGATCGGAATGTGCCAGAAGATCGGCAACATTTTCAAGGTTTTGAGTGCTCTCTACAGTGAGGTAATCTTTTTTGACAAGGTCTTCAATTTCCAGTGTGCACAGAATATTAGTATCCTTGTTGCCGGTGAAAACATTTCCTTTTTTAGCGAGGTTTTTTACATCCAGGGAGTGCTTTTCAAAACGCTTGGAAACAGCAAAACTCACAGAGGCTACAATCATAAGGGGAATCATCAGATCATATCCTCCTGTTATCTCTGCAATAAGAAAAATAGCCGTTAGCGGCGCATGAAACAGGCCGCTGAGGATCCCTGCCATGCCCACGAGCGTGAAATTGCTGACGGGAAGATCAGTAAGTCCCGTGAGATTTAAAAATTTGGAAAAGAAATATCCGGCATAAGAGCCCAAAAAAAGCGAAGGGGCAAAATTACCGCCGTTACCGCCGCTTCCCAAGGTAATTCCCGAAGAAAATGCCTTGAGCATCATAGAAAACCCTACAAAGGCCAGCAGTACCCAGCTGTTGTCGGCATAATCCCCAAATAGCGTATTTTCAAGCAATTTTCCGGGCTCTTTGTCGGCAAGGGTTTTAATGCTTTCGTATCCTTCGCCAAAAAGCGTAGGGAAAATAAAGATCATCAGTCCTAAAATGCAGGCCCCGATTAGCGCTTTTTTATAGATGCCAAATTTTAAATGGGCAAAATAGTGCTCGGTTTTTAAAAATTTCCGGGCATAAAAAACGGCAATAAAACCCGTGAAAAGTCCCATTAAAACGTAAAAGGGAATATTATGGTAATCGAAAGTCTGTTTTTCCCTGAAGGTCAGCAGTATATTCTCATTAAGCACTATGGTGGAAACTAGTGTTCCGGTGGCCGCTGCAATCATAATAGGGGTAAAGGCCGAAATGGTGACATCCACCAGCAGCACCTCGATGGCAAAGAGCACCCCGGCAATCGGCGCATTAAAGGCGGCCGCTATACCGGCGGCAACCCCGCAGCCAATGAGCAGTGTGCGTTCCTGATAGCTTAACTTGAACTGCTGGGCAAAATTGGAGCCAAAAGCGGCGCCTGTGATCACAATGGGGCTTTCCAGTCCTGCAGATCCTCCAAGCCCTACGGTGAGCGAGCTGGTGATAATCTGGGCATACATCTGCTTTTTGGGAATAATACTGGCTTTTCTGGCCACAATATATAAAATCTGCGAAGTCCCTTTCTCCAAGGTGCCTCCCAGTACTCTTTTTACCACAAAAACAGTTAAAAGGATACCTATAACTGGCAGGATACTATTAATAAAACTCAGCTTTAAGGTGCCGTTGATATAGGTTGCAAAAGAATAGACCCAGTGCGCAAAGGCTTTTAAGAAAATCACGGCAAAGGCGGAAATAATTCCGATAAGGACACTGGAGAGAAAAATAAATTGTTTTTTGGTTAATTTTTCCTGTCCCCAGATCAGCAGGTTCTTTGCCTTTACGAATTGTTTTTTGAACATTTTACTAAATTGTATTGTAGAATCACAAAGTTACCTCTTCAAAGGGGTTAATGGGAAAAACCAAACGTTAATGTAATGCTAATTTTAAAGGCAGGGTTTACGGCGCGAGATAATTTGACTGCCATTACCGCTTGTTTAAAATTTTTCCCGATACGGTAAGCTCTATGTAAAGAAGCAGGCAGATGATTGCTGTTTCAGCTAAAAAGTACATCAGATCAAGAATTGTAAGCTTGTTGTAATGAATAAATAAAAAGGCAATGGTCAGCGCGCAGTACAGTAAATTGGCAAAACTTATTAGTCTGATGTAAAGCGCCCATTTTGCTTTTAAAAATAAAAAGCAGGCAGCCGAGTAAAAGCAGAAACAAGCTGCGATTGAGAAGAGTAAATTGAGTGTTGTCTTGGGCATGCCAATATAGGGGCTTAGATTTGAAAGCACTCCACAAAGCAGTACAGCGGTTAGCAGAGCCCCCACAGAGTCAATTAAGAAAAGTCTTCTTGGATTCTTTGCCAGATGACGGGTTAATTTTTCAAAAATTCTATTCATTTTCTATTGCTGTTCGCTGATTTAAAGGTAACGGTTTTTTATCAGAGATTCTTATCTGTTCTTTTTGTACCAGGACAATTTCATTTTGCTGCTGTGATGTTATTCAAACACAAAGCCCAATTGGATTGGGCTTTGTGTTTTTAAATAATTAATTCTATTTGTATTTGATGTTAATACTGATAATGTCCGAAGTCATATTGGTAGTTCTTGTATAATGACCATAACGAATCTCTAAAGTATTCCAGTGTTTGAGGCCGAAGATTCCGTTTAATGGAGTGAATTTCATTCCCATCCCAAAGAAACTGCTGTCAAACTTAGACAAATCATAGTTGCTGGTGTAATATTCATCAGCTGCTGTATGTTCGCCATACGGTTTAAAATACTTCGTGCCAGTTTGGGTATAATATCTGTAAAACGGGCTCATTGAAAATGCCTGGGTTAATTTCACCGGAATTTCAAGATCGGCAGTATGTGCTCTGAGACTCCAGTCATCGGTATAATATCTGTAATAGGCGCGAATAATTACATTGTCTCCTAAGAAATAACTGGCCCTGATCCCCAGTGGAATTTTAAGTCTGGTATCGGGCATTTTTTCCTGATGAACAGAACCGTCTGCAAAATAAACCCTGTGAAACGGAAGGCTTAAATATCCGTTTTGGCTGATAACGTCACCTACAAGCATGACCTGCAGATTTTTGTTTACTACCTGAGAATAACTCAAAGTTCCTGCAAAAGTATTTCGGTTCGCGCTTCCGTAGCCTTCGCCTCCCGAAGTGCGAAGCTCAACAGGTTCAATCAGTTTTAACTGATCGAGAAAGGTTTGAAATTTGGCCGTGAATTCACCATTTCTGTCTTTTGTTTTTTGGGAGAAGCTGATATTGCCTCCAAACGACTGATAATCAAATTCGGTCGATGATGAAACGCCAATACCCAATGTTCTTCCTTTCTCTTCATTTTCTCTTAGATAAGTTAGAGAAGGGTAGAAGCGGTTGTCTGAAGAAGATGCAGATGAATTGGCACTTAAATCAATCATATCTGATGAGGCAGAGGTATAGTGGTCAATACCGGCTTCAATATCAAAAGTATGCTTGATTCCGGTTTCTCCGTATTTTACCAGTTTAACATCGATCGTGTTGGCAATGTCGGTTAAATGTTCAGAACCAATTCCCCCGGTAACGGCTGAATTGTTTCCGTCCTGCTTGTAATAGCTGGAAACCAGATTTACCTCCTCTAGTTTTAATTTTTTGCTTTTGTAAGCTGTGGAATCTGTAGGAACATTTTGTGCTCTTGTCTGAAATAATGCCAGTAAGGCAAATCCTGTAATGAATATTCTTTTCATTTTTTATAGTATGAAAATTAGTTACAACCGCAGCCGCCGCCGCTTTTTCCTGAATTTGCCCCGGAAGCTCCTTCACGGTAGGATTGGAAACTGAGTTCTGTCTTTTCTATTTTCCTGTTGGAAAGGACCATTTCAGAATCGTTGATTTTTCCTTTCTGGTATTCTTTTACCGATGTGCAGGAGGTGAACAGAATGCCCGTAAAAGCAATGCTGCATAACAGTACTAGCGCTTTTTGTTTTGGCTTTTTCATTTCAGGTTAATGTTTTTAGAAGTGTAAATTTTATTGTTGTCGTCGATGATAATACAATATAGATCTGCTATCTGATCTATTAAAAACAAGCCTGCTTTAATACCCATAACCGCTATTGGAGTGGCCATTGCATCTGCAAATTCTGCGTTTCCGCTAATAATGGTCACGCTTTTTATTCCGGTTATCGGAAGTCCTGTTTTTGGGTCAATGGTATGCGAATATTTTTTGCCGTTAATGGTTACAAACTTTTCATAATTTCCAGAGGTCGCCACTGCTTTATTGGAAATTTCCATATAAGAGAATGCTGCATTTGGCAAATTAGGATCGGCTACGCCAATTGTCCATTTTCTACCGTCTGGCTGTAATCCCCAGGCCGAAAGATCGCCGCTGGCATTAATAATGCCGCTCTGCACATTATGATTTAAAAGTATCTGTTTTGCCATTTCAGCGGCATATCCTTTTCCAATGCCGCCAAAACCAATCCGCATTCCTTTTTCTTTTAAAAATACGGTTGTGTGTTCCGGGTCTAAAATGATATTTCTGTAATCAATAAGGTGTACCATCTTTAAAGCCGTTTCGGCATCTGGTAATTGGGTCATTGCCTTATCAAAATTCCATAGACTTTTGTCGATACTTCCATAAGAAATATCAAAAGCACCTTGTGTAATTCTGGAAATACCAATACATCTTTCGATAAGATTAAAAACTTCCAGATCTACTTTTACCGCCTTAATTCCTGCATTTTCATTAATGAGATTGGTCTGGCTGTCCTCTTTATAAGTAGTCAAAAGTCTTTCAATCCGCCTGATTTCTTCAATGGCAAGATTAATATTCTTATTTCCAAGATACTCATTTTCGGCCACAACAGTGATAGTAAAGTTGTTTCCCATGAGTTTTAGGGACTCGGAATACTTCTGTTTTTTCAGTATGTTACTTTTTGCTATCACAGATTGCTTTTATTTCGGCAGTCCACTGCTCAGGTGTAGTTTCTGGTTTTCCGTGCCAGGTTTTAAGAACTTTTCCATCAGCATCAAGAAGAAGGGTTAAAGGGAAACTTCCTTCTTTATTGTAAATTTCGGCTAAATCTTCATTTCGCTTTACCTGCTGGGGAGTTCCAATGTTTTTCTTCTTTCTTGGAAAATCAGCATTAACCAGTACCAGATTCTCGTTGGCCATATCTGTGAAAGCCTGATTTTCCAGATAGTCTCTGCGCGTCACGATACAAGGCCCACACCAGTCTGAACCGGAGAAGTTGAGTAGAATTAATTCGTGCTTTTCCTTTGCCACTTTTTTGGCATTAGTAAAGTCAGGTTCCCAGTTGATGGGAAGCACTGTCATTAAAAGGAACATTGTAATTAGTTTCATTAAGCAGTTTGTTTTTAGGTATATACGAAATAACGAATTGTCGGGGATCTTATTTTTTTTGCTTGCTTAAGATTCGATTAAATTTTAAATCAAAAAAACTATTTTCTAAGCAGTCTGGACACCAAAAATATAGCCCACCAATGCCGAGGCTGCCATGGCAAAGGTGCCCCAGATACAGATACGCAATACTGCTTTAAAAGTATGTGAACCTCCTGCTTTAGCGGCAAGTATTCCCGATAATGCCAAAAAGAGTATAGAGAAGCCATATTGATAAAATACCATTTCTTTGATAGGGGCAAAAATTGCGACCAAAAGAGGCAATAAACCTCCAATGATAAATGATACTGCCGATGCAAAAGCTGCAGTTAAAGGATTTGCTTGTGTGATTTCATTAATTCCGAGTTCATCGCGCGCATGGGCTTCAAGGGCATCATGAGCCGTTAATTCGATGGCAACCTGTCTGGCCAGTTCTTTATTTAAACCTCTTTGAATGTAAATATCGGTGAGTTCTTCCAGTTCTTCTTCGGGCAAGGTATCGAGTGCATTTTTTTCTCTTTTTAAATCAGCTGTTTCAATGTCAGATTGAGAACTTACCGATACATATTCGCCTGCCGCCATGGAAAGAGCACCGGCCACTAAACCGGCTACTGCCGCAAGCAAAATAGGTTCTCTGGTTACACTCGCCGCCGCAACACCAATCGCTAAACTGGTGGTCGATAAAATACCGTCGTTTGCACCTAGGACAGCTGCCCTGAGCCATCCGCTTCTGTTAATATAATGAACTTCAGTCTCCATAATTCTAATTTATTTTAGTTTAACCCAGTCCGGACTTTTAGAGATTTTTTCAGCACCTCCAAAATTAGTTTTTAGAAACTGTCTTATTTGTAATGCTGTTTTTTTTTGTGTAGCACTTTTCCAGTCATTCATATCATAAATATGAATCTGCTTTGCATTTGCGTTTGTAACAAATGAAATTCGGGATATTGAATCCTTATATTTTTTTATTTCATTTAACATCTCGCGATTTGGCAGCACAACAAGAATATTTTCCCAATCAAGAAAATCCTTAGGGATATCCTCACGGTCTTTTAATCCTAAAAATTCGAAAAAGGCTATTATTTTTTTGTCATTAAGCTTCTCTATATTTGAATCAACTGATTTTAAGAAGGTATGAAGTTTTGCCTCATCCTGAATTGTATTCATATTAAATTTTTTTGTTTTATATCATAAAAATTACATCAACACATTGTAAAATAATGGATTAAGACTTGTAGAATGATTCTGAATTTTATAATACTATTTTAGGTTCGTAAATATTTTATGAAATAATCAGTTAGCAGTTATCTAATTTCAGAATGTCTGATTTCTCCGCCTGTAGTGCCTGTTTGCTGACCAAAGTATAAAACTGTCAGGGAGAACACCAGTATAGCCAATGCAATATAATTAGCATACAATTTCTTTTTCCAATTGCTCCATAAAGCGACTATTGAACCTATGCCCAATGAATAGGATAGTAAAGCAAATATCTCTGCTTTTTCTTCATGTTCATGGATTAAACTTTTAGAGATTCCCTCAATTTGTTTTACCACGTGCTCGGCGCCTTCGCCTGTTGCTATTGCTGCAAATGCCGTAATTGCTCCCAGTATAAAAATACAGTAAGCTGTTCTTTTTACAATTTCAGATTTTACTGCAAATCCGCCTATGAGTATCAATAAACCTACAATGGGTATAATAATAGGCAAGTGGTTCAATACTAAGTGATAATGCGCTCCGTTCATAATGTTTTGTTTTAAAGTATTAATTTTCTATTCTTCTTTGTTCTCCATTTTCATCCAGGCAATGCATTGGCTAAGCCAGATTTTGTTCCTCTCGGCATTGCTTTTCATCGACCAATCGGGGCAATTGTAAAAAGCCCTGCGATGAGTTTATTGTTTACGGAAAACTCAATTATTTTAGAAAGCATAAGTTTGTTTTGTTAATCGTCGTTGTAAAAAATAAGCAATAGCAAAACACGCGTCAGTAGACGTGAAATTTTTAAGCCGATAAAAAACGATTAACAGTCTCTGGGCGGCTGCCAGATAGAGGAAAGGGAAATGGAAGAATAGGCAAAACAATACGTATATAAATTTTGTTTTTTATACGTAAAATTTACTTTTTGTATGGTTTCGTATTCTTGTATTAAAGGATAAAATACAACAGAGCTGATATTGGTGTGTGATTTAAAAGGCAGTTTCATATCCTTAGCATAATCGGCATCAAATACATCTGGTCCCTGATAATGAATGCACAAAAATTGAAGAACAGTTAAATTAGGATTTTGCTCTTTATGTTCCACATAATGTTCTACCATTACAGGCAGCTTTATAAGCTCTACCAACTGCGTTACAGACAAAAGGTAGACCGATAAAAATAATATGGAAAGGTGTTTTTTCACAATTCAAATATAGCTAATAATCCTGTAATATTTTTAGGTAACTACTTGTTTAGAAATGTTGTAAATAGTTAAGTCTTGCCAAAATACTTTTAAGTTTTACCTCCAAAAAGATAAAAGTCTGTTTAAAAACAAAGGGCGATAAAGCTATTACTGGAAGTTTATTCTTACTCACTAGAATGGTTCTAAATGTTAAATTTGATTGTTTTTTTTCTTGAATTCACACTAAATTAGCCATTGCATAAAAGCCACTGTTAAAAAAACGCCTTATTTTTTATTTATCAGCTGTTACAAGATTACATAGCATTACCAATAAACTTATCCTGTAGTAATTTAATTAGAAATATTATCCATGTATACTATAAATACGCAGCTGGCCTACTTTAAATACAACTTAGATTCTAAAAAGTTAATTGTAAATATTAAATGGTTTAAACTTGATAAGTTTAGCAATTTAAATTTGCAAGCGCTTTCTTTTAACAAATCAGATCTTGAACTATTTAAGAGTTTTATAGCTAAAAATAAACCTAACTTTCCCGGTTCTTGTTTTGTTGAGCAAACCAGAAAAGAAGGATTTGATATGTTGATCAATAATGAATTATCCCAAAGTGCATTGCCCTATTATCTCATTTTATCCAAAAATCCAAAGTTAAATTTGGGCAATTCGATTTATCAGGCTGAAATGATAATCTTGATGAATGAAAATTATCAATTCACTATTAATTATACTTTGGATTTTGACGTAATAGGTAAAATTGAAGTTTACAAACAGGTGAAAGAATAGAAAATAAATTAAATCAAAAAAAATCAATTTACGGTTTAAATTATCGAATATTTTTATGTTACATCATACAAAGCATCAAAATCTCCCGGTCTATTATCGATAAACGAAAACGGTGTCTCGAAATTCTTCAGAAACTGAAAGGAGAGCAAAGTTAACCAGATTCTAATTTTCAGTGGTCTTATTCCGAAAATTGGTGTGGCCATTTAGTTGACAACTGTTTGTTAATTGTCCTAATTTTTCCACATTTAGAATAAAATTATGTATTTGGGTGAACGCAATTTTTCCAGTACTCAAGTACTGTATTGATAATTGCTTTTGTTTTATGGAAGTCATTTTCTTTTTTAAAAAAGCCTTGAATACTAAGTGTAGTGTAAGCTTCTTCAATGGCATTTTCCGTTGCTGCGGTTGAGTAAAAAACAAAAGGTATGCTTTTTTTTCTAAGGACCGGGTCAGCATCTATAAGTCTCTTTAGCTCCAGTCCATTCATAATTGGCATGTTCACATCGCAAAAAATAATCAGCATTTTTTCATTACTGTTACATAGATATTCAAGTGCTTCTGCGCCATTAATTTTCCAGACGATTTTGTTAGTGGTACCCAGAGATACAATTACATCTTCTAAAATCTCCTTGTCATCTGCATCATCTTCTATTATTAGGATATTACCGTTTTTTATCATTGTATTATTTTTAAGAGTATCTAAATGTATAACGTTTTTTTTAATATAGTAATAATTAGAGCATAAAGTATATTAGGTATACTGATGTAAATTTAGTACAACCTCTTTTTTATCTGTTACCGCGTTAATTTTTATGGCAAAAAAGGAATCTACTCTAAATTATGTGTTCCAAGATTTTGCCACAAGCCTATAATTTCGATAATTGAGATATTAATTTGTTTAATTTTTTGAAAATCAAAATGATAAACCCGCCTCATACAATTAAGTACAGGGCGGGCTGTCCATAAACATAATCTTCCATTTTATGTCTACTTAAAAACTTTTGATTGTATATATTGAATTATCTGCGAAATTGAACTTCACAATTTGCAATAACACATTTGAGATAAGAATCTTTCAGTTTACCTATTTGTTTACAAGGTGCTAAAGATAAGAATCGGACTGTTTTAAAGGAAGGGTCACTGTAAATTCAGCGCCGTTGTCTTTCTCTCCCACAGCAGTAATAGAGCCATTATGCCTTTTGGCTATTTTTCTGCAAAGGGCAAGGCCAAGCCCGTTTCCTTCGAACTGGTCTTTGGAGTGCAGCCTTTCAAAGGCCGTGAATATTTTCTCTGTATCAACAATGTCCAGTCCAATGCCATTGTCCTTGATTTTTATTTCCAGCACCTCAATGCCTTCTTGATTCTTTATAATATCCGAAGTGATGATCACACGCGGCGGCTCATCGGCTTTTGAGAACTTAAGGGCATTGTGCACCAGGTTATAAAAAAGCTGGTGGATCAGTATCGGCGCCCCTTCTATCTGGGGAAGCTCACTTATGACCAGAATGGCTCCTTTTTCATTTATGATCAGTTCCAGATCGGTTTTGATATTTTCAATGACCAGGTCAAGGTTTATTTCCTCAACAGGCTGCGATCTTTTATCCAGGGTCGAGTAGGCAAGGATGCCTACCACGATATTCTGCATCCTTTGTGCGGACTGGTCTACCTTTTGCAGGAATTTTTTAGCGTTCTCACTAAAATCAGCTTTGTACTCATTTTTTAAAATACTATTGAAAGTTTTAATTTTTCGAATAGGCTCTTTCAAATCATGGCTCACCACACCCGCGAAATGCAAAAGATCATCATTGGACCTTCTGAGCTCCTCGGTATTTTGTGCGACCTGCCTTTTGAGCTCTTCTTCAAAGGCTTTCTGCTCGTGGATATCCTGGATGATCCCGATAATGGCGGTATCATCGCCGTTCTGGTCTCTGATGACCCTGCCGCTAATTTTAATCCATCGTGCGGTCCCCTCGGGGCTTACAATCCTGCTCTGATAACTTATTTTTCCTGTAAGGCTGGCCTCTTGGTGCGCTTCTGCGCGCGCTGTTAAATCCTCTGGATGCAGTTTTGCAAACAGCTCCTGGTCTGATATCTCCCCGTCAATTCCTAAAATGGCATTAAAATTCCCGCAGGCTGTCACTTTTTTAGTGGCAAGGTCAATTTCATAGGTGCCCATGCCTGAGGATTCAATAGCCATTCTGAGCCTTTGCTCGGCACTCTGGGTCTGCTGTTTTGCCAGATGAAGCTCGGTTACATCCGAGCCTGTATTCATCACCGCATAGATCCCGCCTGCCTTATTAAAAAGGGGGATAAAGCTGTAATTGAAATAAAAGGTCCTAAGGGAACCGTCCACCATTAAATCGACCTGTTTGTCCTTGGCGTGGAAGGGCGTTCCGGTTTTCAGCACGGCCAGGGCCTGGCCCGCAAAAGCCTGGTTTTGAATTTCGGGAAGTACTTCAAGATATTTTTTTCCAATTACATCATCTCCTTTACCCCACGCCTGTATCATAGCGGGGTTGGCGAGTTCTATTTTTAGTTCTTCCCCTGTATAAACAGCGGTAGGCAGAGGGGTATTATCAACAATGTCTTTCAAAAGCAATAGATTGTCATACATCGGTGGGTGGTTTTTGTTTTTGCGAAGCTATACCTTATCTGTACTTACACTGTTATAGTATTCTTTTTCATTGTTTTAAAATTCCAACCCATAGAAAATACCTTGTCTCTGGCAGTACAACAGGGGTGGTGGAAACGGAAAACTAGTATAATATTTTTAGACAAATAATGCCCTGCCCAAAAGGGATTGTTATTAATTTGGGTCAGTCCTGCCGCGGGAGGCGGGGGCGGCACTATTGGTATTTAATTTAAAGCCGTCCCGGGCAGATGTAAAGCAAAGTGTAAAATGGGATGCAGATTTGATTTTTTACTGCCTGGCAGCATATAAATTAGTACTTTTGCCTGATGAAAATAAGCGGAGAAATAATAGTGATAGAAGATGATCAGGATGACAGGGATTTTCTTAAGGATATTTTCGACAGTCTGGGTTATCCAAACAAAATTGTGTTTTTTGAAGATTCTTCCAAGGTACTGGACTACCTCTCAGATGTAAGGGTAAACCCCTTTATGGTTATCTCGGATATCAATATGCCCAAACTCAATGGTTTTGAGCTTCGCGGTAAAATACTTCAGGATGAGCAGGTCAATAAAAAATGCCTGCCTTACATCTTTTTATCCACCTCGCAGAATCCCCAAAATATAGCACAGGCCTACAGTCTTTCAGTGCAGGGGTATTTTAAAAAACAGGAAAATTTTCCCCAGTACAGGGAAATGATAGACAGGATCATTCAATACTGGCTGGTGAGCCTGACCCCTTTGCCTGTTATTTGAGAATTACGGTGCTGTTTTGAATTGATCCCTGCTGTGATGCAAGGACAATTGACGTATTAATTTTAAAAGCTGGCAGGGAAATAGAGATAAAAAACGCTGCCGGTGGAGTTTCTTTTTGCAGGGTCAGGGTTTACAAACCAACACTTATTCCCTATATTGACATTTTTTGAAACTGTACCGTAAGTTTGCCATGGTATCATTAAAAAAAAATATTGCAAAACGTTTGGTCTTTTAACACCCTTAACCTATGTCTTTTTTCTGGCTGTTAGTATGGTATGGATGTCCATTTGGGTCTTTGATATTTTATATTCTGTTTTGAATATTTGAAGTTCCTGAAATTTATTCTGCAAAAATTTTGTTTTTAAGTCCTCTAAATTATAATAATAGAAGTAAATCCTTTCCCCGCTGCTTCCAGACTGAAAACCGGACCTGTCCGGGTCCCCTTCCACAAAACTCATATAAATCAGTCCGTTTTCACTCAGCAGATCATAACAGTCGCCGATGAGTTTTCGGCTGTCCGCAGGCGATAAATACGGCAGGCAGAACCCGCAGACTATGGCGTCATATTTGGTTTTGATCTGGTCAATCTCCCTGCTGTCCATTACTTGGAAACGGGCTGTGGGATTATTCGCTTTTGCAAGCTCTATCATGTTGGGGGCAATGTCGATGCCAAAAACAGCAAAGTCGGGCCGTTTTGATAACAGGTACTTTGTAATATTTCCAGGGCCGCAGCCAATTTCCAGAATTTTCGGGTCTGTTTTATCCATTGAACTGCATACAAAGTCATAAGTTTCATTGTACAGGTCCAGGTCCATAAACCTGTCCTGATACAGTGAAGCGATCTTGTTCCAGGTTTCAAATGTTTCCTTGTATGGGTCCATTATCGTGTTGTGTTAAAAAATGATATATAAAGTTTTGTAAGGGTAAATAGTTTACAGCTTATCAAACTCAGGTATTTTAGCTAAGCTAAAATACTATTAAAAATAAAAATACACCAAAGAGGTAATTTTTTTGAAGGACAGCAAAGACATAAAAAAAAACTTAATTTTTTTGGAAGTTTTCTGGGGCGGTGATAGAGGGACTATGGCTGCAGTTTTTACCGGTGTGCCGCAGATTTCAAATTACTCGTTGTAAAGCTGCAGTTTATCCCGAGTTTTGAGCAATAGGTTAATTACGCAATACCGTATGATTTATTTTGATCAGGCCCTTTAGGGTGATACAGCTTTCATCTGTCGCCGGATTAAGGACAATATACCTCTGATCCTCCAGCGCGATCAGCGCATCGAGTATTTTTGCCTGGTTTTGCCTTTGGGCAGCAATATTTTCTTTAAAGGTTCTCAGGACATTGTAAGGGGGGATTACAACTGCTGTGAGCTCTTCCAGCGTGAAGGTTTTGGGATAGCTTGCGGCAAGTTTATTGAGTATGCTATCAGAATAATGGGATGATGTTTCCAAGATGTACTAGTTTAAATAATAACACAATAGCTTTGAATAAAGATACGAAGATCTGATAATTATTTAAATGATTTTAAATGTTTTCCCTGATATCCGATTTGAAATGCGGATATAAAAAGGGCTGATTACACAATAGCACTGAGATTTTTAATTCTCCAGGGTTATTCGTTTATTTTATCCTTGTGGTGCTCGTTTAGCCATTTTTCCATTCGCTGCAAGAGCTGTACTTCTTTAGGGTCGCCCTGCGGATTGGAAAGCCCAGTGATGGTCCTATGGAAATAAAACTTTTTATCCTCAAAGCGGCAGGTGAATTTTGGCACCTCGTTGTGGATCACCAGCCATTTGTCCCGGTCTGTACTTTTAATTTCAAACTTCTTCATTTTTCTTACTCTGCAGAGCAGCTGCAGGTACTTAAGTGTTATTGTTGTATACTGTTTTAATGCTGCATTGTAAACCACAAAATTAGAGGATTATTGCCCTTGTTTTGTTATATAATTTACAGCCGGGCTGTATTTTTTTATGGGGTATAGATCAGCGAGGTCTGCCGGCAGGATCATTGTACTTATGACGGCCAGAATGCACCCGACAGCTGTTTTGTGTCATTTGGGGATCTTGGTTCTTCTGTGGTGAAAATAATGCTTTTTCTTTTTTATTTACAAAAGCAGGCAGAGTTTAGCAGGCGCTGAATTAATCGGGTATTGGGAATTAATTGCTGCTGGAATTTAACTTTGAGTGGTCAGCATCGTTAATTGTATATAATGATTTTTATTGGAGCTTTTTCCCGCTATGCGCTGCAATCTTTTGTGCCGAACACCGGCACAAAAGGATTTCCACTTTTATCGGGGCTAGGGCTGCTGCTGAGACAGCAGAAGCTTCAGGCAAATCCGGAGCCTTTTTGTTTTTGAATATCTGAATTTAAATTAAATAAAATAAAAAACTCAAATTCAGCGGGTTCTCATTTAATAAAGCTACCTTTATACCCTTAAATACATTAAAATGCAAGAAGGTACAGTAAAATTTTTCAATGAAGAAAAAGGGTTCGGATTCATAACTCCTAATAACGGAGGGGCCGAAGTTTTTGTTCATGCTTCAGGCCTGTCAGAGAACATCGCTCAAAACGATGCAGTAAGATACGACGTGGAAGAAGGCCGTAAAGGTCCAAACGCAGTAAACGTAGTTATAGTATAATATACTCTTCACAGTTAACTTTATAAAGGCGCCTCTAATCAGGTGCCTTTTTTGTTTATAGTAGAGCTTTGAACCTAAACTCTGTAACCTTGTTTTTGCTGGATTTCTAGTTTTCAAAAATGCCATGTGCCACGATTCTTCCACAAATCTCTTATTGCTTATTGTTATAACATTTTTTGATGTAGTAATGTTTCGAACTTTAGATTTTAAGTGATTGTTGTATAGTGTTTTACGTTTTGTCTTAAAACCGATGCACCGATTCTGCACCTAAATTCAAATCAGTTTTCCATATTGATTAAAGTTTAATGCGTAAAGGATTTTTTTTGATTATATTTTGAAGAATTACTTGTTAAAAAAAAACTAAATTTACATTGTTAAAGCAGCTATCAATTATTTTAGATAGATAGTATGTCAGTTTTAATTAATAACATCTAAATTTAAAATGATTCATAAAATTGAAAGATTAACATCAATTGGTAAATTCAGAAATTATTCTGCGGCTGGACAAGTCAATTTTCACAAGGTAACTTTAATATATGGAGACAATGGAAGCGGTAAGACAACTTTAACTTCAGTCTTTAGATCGGCGACTACAAATAATCCTCAAGTAATAAGAAGCCGAATTTCTACTAATCATACTGCAGCTCAGGCTGCTCAAATTGTTGAAGTAGGGACACCAAATGTTTTTCATACTTTTGGAACAACTGGCTGGACAATACCTTTACCAAATGTCGAAATCTTTGACATACACTTTATAAATGATAATGTATATTCTGGCTTTGAGTTTGGCGATGGTCAAAAAAAACAATTGCATCAATTTGTTGTCGGTGCATCAGGTATTGCTGTTCAACAACAGATAGAAACTAATAAAACAGCAAAAACCACTTCACGGGCAACTATAGCAACATTAGAACAGCAGATTATTACAGCGGTAGGCAATGATGTTACATCCGGAGCAATGCTTAACGAATTGGTAGCACTCCCCGCGACTAGTGCCGTAGGTATTGCACCGCTTATTGTGTCGGCAGACTTAGCGCTCACAAACGCCCGTGCTAACTCCATCATCCAAAATTTACAAAATCTAGCTCCATTAACCCCATTTATTTCAGGGATAGATTTTAATGCCTTAAAGATTGACTTGCAAACTACTACGGAAACTATTCAAGAACAACTATTAAATACATTATTTTCTGACCATTGCCAAGATTTGACGATTCACAAGATTACAAATCCTGAAACGTGGCTTGAGCAAGGTTTTAATTATCTAAAACTAAAAGGCGCAGTAACGGAGGGTGATTTAAATTGCCCTTTTTGTATGCAATCGATCAATTCCAGTATGGATATTATTCGTGCCTATGCAACTTTATTTAATGAAGAATTTAATGCTTTAACGACTAGAATCCAAAATCATTTAAATGACATTCAATCATTTAATCTTGTTGCTACAACGCAAGCATTAAATAATGCCCAGCTGGAAAATAATAGAGAAATTTCACTATGGACTATGCATTTACCAGAGACAGCTGTAGCGCCTAATTACAATTTTGTACCGGAAGAATCTGCCCTGCAAATTGAAATGGAAAGACTTTTAGCTATTGTACGTCATAAAGTTCAAAATCCGTCAGCTTCTGTAGATGTTGAAGCAGTTGTTGATTTTGAAAGATCAGTTGCAGGAATAGGAGCAGGAATTATAACTTATAATCAAGAGGTCACAAATTATAATATCGAAATTACTTCTTTTAAGACAGGAATTCAGACCGTGATCCAGGCTGAAGCAGAATTAGCTCGACTTAAAAGAATAGAGCAGAGATTTAATCCTGCAACTGCAGTTCTTTGTGAGCAATTGACGGCGGAGAGGGTAGTCCTCCGAACTTTGGAAACGCAATATTCTACCTTGTCCGAACAACAGCAATCGTTAGCTTCGGCGTTTCTCACAACATACAGTACGCGAATAAACTATTATTTGAATAATATTTTTAAAACTTCATTTCTGATTGAAGATGTTGTACATGTTGCACCAAGAGGACAGGCACGCGAAAGTAAAATAGGTTATCGATTAACAATTGATGGATTAGACATTTCATTTCAAGATGGACAACCATTTAGCGCACGGGAATGTTTGAGCGAAGGCGACAAAAGTACCATAGCATTGGCATTCTTCCTTGCAAAACTCGATAATGACGCTAATTGTTCTGATAAAGTGCTCATATTTGACGATCCTTTATCAAGTTTAGATACAAATCGTCGTACTTATACAGTAGGTATTATTAGAGCACTGGTAACGCAAATGAAGCAAGTTATTGTTTTGAGTCACAACGAATATTTTTTGCATGAAATAAGTAGAGATTTTGGTGCTGCACTTTTGAAAACACTGAGGGTAACGGAAAATTTTGCTACAAGAGCCTCCATTCTTGAGGTATGTGATCTGGACTCTCTAGTTAAAAACGACTATTTTAAACACTTTGAAGCATTGGAAAACTTCCGTACAAGTCCAGACCATGCGATGAAGGACATTGTAATTGGATGGATGCGGAATATTTTAGAGGCTCATTTGCGATTTAAATATTACAGCGAACTTCGTGCGATGGGTGGAGTGCAAACCTTTGGTGCATTAATAACATTTTTGGAACGGTCAGCTGTTGTTTTCAGAGATATGAACCGAGTACAGGTCATAGCAGATTTACGTCTTTTAAATAGCGTTTCTTGGCGGCCGCACCACGGCGACCCAATGCCTGATTTTGGGTCATTGGCCATAAATCCCACTTCTATGTCTGCGGCTGAGCTTGATAATCTTATTCAAGACACTTTAAACTTGATAAATGCAAGGCTTTAAATTTTTTTACACCAGCTAAGCTTTGTAAATTGTTGTTGTATCGAAATACCTTATTTAGTTACTCTGTTCATACCGCTTAAAAACATTTTGTTTTTGGATTGGGCTGTAAAAATTTCTTTTAACTTGTCCCAATACAACTTGTCAACATTTTTAGCGATTTCATTACAAATTAGGTAGGCAAATTCTTCTTCAAAAGAAAACCATTTATCACTTATAATAATTTCAGTGCGCGGTGAATTTAAATCGAGATCTCGGTTCCCACAAACGTCAATGACAAATGCAAGAGGTAGAGGCCAAGCTAATCGAACCTGATTATTTTTGACTTCATACCATTCAGTAAATAAACTTGTAGGAACTTCTATTCCGTGCAGAGAAAGTCGAGAGGCTGAACGGGCATATTGCTTTGAGGATTTATCTTCTTTAATTTCGCCATCATCGTTTATAGTGATTGAAGTTCCCGTTTCTTTAATTAAATTTTCTTCAATTCTAATACTTTTTTGAAGCTTATATGGTTTACCTTCAATGTCTACTTGCCTGATTTTAAGATCAAGTTCTAACACGGGCTCACCATGGCTTTCCAAAATGGCAGCTGCTACTGACCCAATAATGCCTGTTGATTTGTCATTTAATTCAATTTCAAATTTTCTAATATTTTCATGTTCACGCCAAGTAGAATCTTGCATAGAAATTGCTTTCGTTTCGACAAAGCTGTTTTCGTCACGTATCTTGGATGAAGTTGTAGTTATGATGTTAATCTTAAATGGTGGATTAGGTATAACTCTTTCAACAGATTTGATAAACTCCTCTTCAGAAAGGTCTTCCCATGGATTTCTATTCTTACGAAGTACTAATTTTGTTGTTGTTCCAGGTATATCACGAGAACCGCTTTGAATAAGGAAGATACTTTCTTGTCCTTCAACAGTTATGCTTAATGGTTCGCTGGATTTGTGTGGTTTGTACAATCGTTTAGTGTCAACCATTAATGTATCTGCTACCATGAAACAGGATAGGATGCCAATACCAAATCGTGAAGTTGGCGTAAAGTCTGCATTTGATTCAGATTTTAAATTGTAGAAGTCAGCTGATTTATAGAATGATGAACCAACGCGAGAGTAGTATGTATCAATGATATATTGATCCATACCTGTTCCGTTATCAGAAACTTCAAGAATGGTATCTTCATTTTCCTTGTAATATTTGACGATAATCCAAGGTTCATACGGATTTCTCCAATTTTTTTCTTGTGCTTGTCGAAGCAAACAGGCGTCGATTGAATTTTGTAAAAGTTCTCTGAGTGCAACTTGCGGTTTGCCGTACAGTTTCGTGCCCATTAGAAGATCAATTACTTGACGTTTACTAAGGTTAAATTGAGTATCTCTATACAGATAAAGTGGTTCTCCACGAACATCTTTTTTAGTTACGATTTTTTCACGATTAACTTTAAATGGGAATTTGATATGAATTTCTCGACCTTTAGATGCGTTAAATTCATTTAATGAGGAAACAATATTATTACAAATTGATAATTCATGATCAATGAAATTGCAAAACTGATGGATTGATGCTTCTATAGCTGGGTGGGTACATTTTGCACTGAATTGTATAATATCGGGATTAATTTCCCATGCTTCAATTGCACGATGTTTGTTCCATTCCTGTAAAGAAACAGGATTACGAACATAGAGATGGGAAAAAAGTATCGCCGGCGTTCTTTTTGAATCAAAATCAAGAATATCAGCAAGTCTTAAAATTACACCAACAATTGGTAGACAAGCAGATATGTCTACTGCACATAAATGGTTCTTTTCAAGGTCGAGCAATTTTAACGCATCTTCGTTGTGACTATAGCAAATTTGTGCAAGCTCGACTGTTAAGTCACTGTCGCGAAATAATATATTTCCATTCCAATCCCAATCAATAATGTCGCGTGCTCGATCGGCATGAGTTTGACGGATAAACTCACTTATTAAAAACGACTTTATATTATCAGCTTGGCTATGTTTTCCTTGTGATATAAATCGATAAATATATTCTTGTTGTTCAGGTCTTGCATCGTAAAATCTTTTGAATTGGTCGTAGGCTTTTTTTTCATAATCATTTAAAAAATCAGGATTATTATCCCAAACCTTTTTCCATGCAAGTACTTCTTTCTCATCTGGTGACATTCCAATATCATGAAAAAACACAGATAAAATCAAGAGCATTAATTCCGGGGTAGATAAATTCGCTATATTTTTCTTGCCTAA
The DNA here is from genome assembly GCF_014207905.1 of Flavobacterium notoginsengisoli. GTDB lineage: Bacteria > Bacteroidota > Bacteroidia > Flavobacteriales > Flavobacteriaceae > Flavobacterium > Flavobacterium notoginsengisoli_A. Next base: position 464,567 of record NZ_JACHLB010000005.1, read on the forward strand.
TAGACGCTCCATTATATTTAGTACTCGGAAGAGGTGGTCACCATCATGAAGTGTGTATTCACCCATATGCCGCAAAATGGTTTTTGTACGTTGAAAAGAATATGAAACAGCAGAATTTATAAGTACTATAACTTCTTCGTCTTTTTCTTTAGTTCTTTCCTTAATAGTTGCATAAAGCAAACTTTTTTCTAGTCGCGGTAAATATTCATCTTTATAATCGTCGGCCATCTGTTTGATTTAAAATGTGTTTTAAATTAGTGTAAAGGTACAATTCTATTAACTAATTGTTGTTTGTATAGTTTCAAAAATAACACACATTATTATTCACTAAAGGTGCAAATAAAATTTAAGTCTGATAAAAAAACAAAATGGTAATTTGTTTAGAGATCTCAGTGTGAGTGTATTTTTGTGTCTATTGTAGAAAATATCCTATTACATAATTCTTCTGTGGGATTAACTCTTAATTGAGGTTAAGAAGTACTGCTTAAGGTAGTTAGTTTGAATAAAAAGAGAGAATTATAGCATTGTTTTAAAAAAAAAATATACATTTGTGTAAGGTTTTTTGGTACGCCTGCTCGTTTGTGCAAAGATTTTATCATCCAAGATATAGATAATATAACCTTCAGAGCTTATTATCCAACCATAGTGTACAAACGCAAAACCTCGGGATGATAATCTTTGAAATAAAAAGGATTATATTATGGAACCTATTGAATTTTTCAAACTACAAGCAAAAAATCTACTTAGAGATTTTAAGACCAAAACTACAGTTTCTGGGAATATGGCTAGCGACTTTAAGTACGACTATGCGCCGAAGTATTTTCATATTTATGATGTCATTAATGATTTTAATATCGACGAAGAAAATTTTAGTCTGATGAATGCCCAGCACGTAATTGCCAAGATCGCGGGATTTGGCAAATGGAGTGACTTGGCAGGAGCTTCGTTTTCAGAATTAGAACTTGCAAAATTATTATTTGAGTATCAAGACAAAATAGATATACTCTCATGGAATCTTTATATCGCCGATGCACAAGCGATGAATGAGCAGGAACTTGACGCGGAGATTCAAGTCGGAATATTCGAGCAGGTTGTGATTGAAGAAAATATTTTTGACATGGAAATACAGAGTTATTTATTGAAACATGACTATTAACTATTTATCAGAAAGAAAAGCGAATATAAAAAGTAGTCACTCAGCATTTAGAGAGGGCGAGACAATATCTGTGTTTGAAATTCATAATTCGTAATAGACTTACTGTAAAAATCCACGGGTAATTGATCTTAAAAAAATGCCTCAAGTTTCTCGAAGTGTCTGCTCGTTCATAAGAAAGCCAGGTCTAGAAAAAATGGAAAAAAAGAAAGCAGATCACCAATGGACCAGTGGCTAGGATGCGAAGTATTATAAAAGTACCGCACGGCTGGCAAGCGAAATTGGAACCTATATAGACATGCATAGTACGACGGCTTCTATCTTGGCTAACTATTTTCCCATTACGAATGAAAATCGTTAATAATTGTATGGACATAAAATTGAGTTTCTTTTTTTGACAATTGATAGCATTGATAGTGGATTTAAGAACTATGATAAAGACAAAATGTTTTATTACTGCTGTGCTACCGAGTTATTAGTTGATTTCAAGAATTAATGTAAATTTTGATATAATTTGGAATTAAGAGGTATTACCTAAAAATTAAAAATGATAAGTTATTATATTTACTACTTTAAGTTCGAAGGCTAGATGGTACATAATTACTCTAATTAATTTGGTGAAATAGCAGTTGATGAAAATTAATATACACTAAGAAATGACAGATGTTGGTTTAACAAATACTGAAATAAAAAATAAGTTCAATGAATTGTGGGAAGATTCAAAGATAAGTCCTCAGAAAAGAGGATTTGCGTTTGAAAAATTGCTGAAGGCAAAATTAGAAAATGAGCAGTTAGAACCACGGTCAGGATATAGGCCTACAGCTGAACAAATCGACGGCTCTTTTTTTTGGGAAGGAAGGACTTTTCTAATAGAAGCGAAGTGGGAAAAAAATAAGCTACCAGCATCTAGCCTATACGCATTTCAAGGCAAATTGAACGGTAAATTTCATACAACATCAGGTGTTTTTATTGCTGTTAATGGATACAGCGCTGATGTAGAGGAAGGATTGAAAGTTGGCAAACCTCTTAACATGGTTCTGTTTGACGGTTCCGATATTCAGCTGATTTTTAATGATGAAGTGAGTTTTCTACAGGTTCTGAAGTTTAAACTGCGACAGGCAGGAGACACCGGTAGCTTAAACGTGCCGTATGAAATTACTGAAGATATACAGAATATTGTAGAGGCTGACCTGAATTTTATGTTTTTAGATGATCTTGCGGAATTTAATCATCAGGATGATTTTTATGCTGATTTTCTTGTTTTCGTAGAGGGTGCAAGTGATGTGAAACTAGTGCACGCTTTATTGAATTCGAAAAATGATGGCCGCCAGCTTTCATATAAAATAATAGTTTTAGAGGGTGTCGATAAAATTAGAGAGCTTCCAGCATTGATAAATCAATATATCAGTGAATATTCTACCAGTGCAGCCCTGATAGTTTTGGATCAAGATATTTATGACGAATTAAAAATGATCATTGAAACCACATTGGAAAATTTGGAGAATTCGTCAATCTATATCAATACCAAATTTTTATCGATCAGCAAATCGGTTAAAAACATTTTAGAAAGATTAAACAAAAAAATATCTGCCAAGGATCAAAATCTTCTTGAAAAAACTGCACTATATGATGAACTTCAAAAATTCATCCAAAATATTATAGACGTAACATACTTTGACCCTGCTACTGATCTTCCATATGAAAATTTTCAGGGTACGATGAATGAAGCCACTTTTGACTATAAGAATTCGGAAATCTCATTCGATCATTATTCAGGAACACCCCTGATAATCACTGATATCGAAGGTCTCGTTGACCACCTTAATGAAGAAGTGATAAGCGCTATGGTGGAAAAAGCGGTCAAATTGACCACGCTTTTTCAGCATAAAGTGACCACCGATTTCGGGTCAAACTGACCACTCCTTTTCAATTTAAACTGACCA
>NZ_JACHLB010000006.1 GCF_014207905.1 Flavobacterium notoginsengisoli
GGGCTCACCTCTTCCCATCCCGAACAGAGAAGTTAAGCCCGCCTGCGCAGATGGTACTGCAGTTATGTGGGAGAGTATGTCGTCGCCTTTCTTTTGAAAAACCCTATCCAATCCGGATAGGGTTTTTTGTTTTGTACCCTTTTTGCTTTTATTTTTGTTTAGGTTGTTTTTCAATTCCTTTTATTGTTTTAAATTAAATTTAATAATAAAGTTATAGCAATAATGGATTTGTTTATTAAGTCATAAGAAGCTTATGAAATTAGAATTTAGCAAAACTGAATTTGATAAAACTATGCAACGGGATAGAATTTTAAATTTCGCTTAATTTCAAATGTGGAATTATTTTCTATTTTACTAATTTTAATTAATTCTTAATTGACTATTTTATGACTGAGTATAGTGCTAATCCTAAAGTTGATTTTTATTTCGAAAAAGCTGAAAAATGGAAAGAAGAATTGGAGTTGTTGCGAAGTATTGCTTTAGACTGCCATCTAGTGGAAGAATTAAAGTGGGGAAGTCCATGTTATACTTTTGAGAAGGCGAATATTGTTTTGATTCATGCATTTAAAGAATATTGTGGTTTTTTGTTTTTTAAAGGAGCTTTAATGAAGGACGAAGATAATATCTTAATTCAGCAGACGGAAAATGTTCAGGCAGCGCGTCAGTTTCGTTTTAGTAATGTTGATGATATCTTAAATGTAAAAGATTCTTTAAAAAAATATATTTATGAAGCAGCTGAAATTGAAAAAGCAGGTTTAAAAGTAGAATTGAAAAAAGTTTCTGAATTTGAAATCGCAGAGGAGTTTCAAATTAGACTGAATGAAAATCTCGATTTGAAAAAAGCTTTTTATGATTTAACACCTGGAAGACAGAGAGCTTATCTGCTTCATTTTTCTCAACCAAAACAATCTAAAACAAGAGAAGCAAGAGTTGAAAAAAATATTCCGCGAATTTTAATTGGTAAAGGTTTAAACGATTAAATTAAACTAAAGTATAAAAGAAAACTCCTTTCATAAAAAAGGAGTTTTTCTGTTTTTACTATCTAAGAAATTGGATCTTCGATTACGTTTCTTTTTTTAATTGAAATCAGCGATTGCAATAGAATAGAGGTCATGATTAAACTTATTCCGATATAGAATGAAAAATTAATCGATTTTCCTTCGTCAAAAAATAGAAAAGCTAATATGATTGCGTAAATAGGTTCTAAATTGAATGTTAAGTTTACAGTAAATGCAGGGATTTTTTTGAGCGATTCGGCAAACATAACATACAAAGCTACTGTACAGCATGAGGCTAGAACAAACAAATAAAAAGTATCTTTTAAACTTGGAATAAAAGATTCTTCAGGGAAATAATAAAAATAAACAGGTAAAGTCAATCCCAAAACAATAGTTCCGCCTAACATCTGATAGAAGTTAATCAATTTGCTGTCGTAGAACTGAACCAATCTTTCATTATAAATAGTGTACAAAGCAGCAAATGCTGAAGAAATTACTCCAAGCGTGATTCCGAGTTGATAAGATGAATCAAAATGAAAAATCAAACTAATTCCTAAAAGGGTGAATAAACTAAGGAATCCCTGAACTAAATTAAATTTCTTTTTATTTATAATAGGCTCAAAGATTGCCGTAAAAAAACTTGTCAGACAATAGCAGACTACACCAATCGAAATGTTAGAATATTTGATACTGGCATAGAAAAAGATCCAGTGAATGGTGATGAGTATTCCAGCTTTAGAAATTTTTGCTATTTCTGCGAAAGACTGAAGTCCTTTAAGTTTGTATGATTTTAGAATAAGAAATAAGATTATTGAAGCAAATAAGACTCGGTACCAAACCAATGTCAGTTCGTTAAGAGCAATAAGTTTTCCGAAAATGCCAGTAAAGCCAGCTAGTAACACTGCGGTGTGCAGTATCAGATATGATTTTTTCATAAGATTGTCTATCCCTTTTGAGGATTTATTTTTGAATATTAATAATTTTTATTTGAGATAATGACACAGCATAATAGACTGAGATATTCAGTCTAGTGTCAATACTAAAGAAGTATTATTAATTTTCTGGTGGTGAAAGACAACCCGCTACGTGCATATTTGTTTATGTATTTGAACAAACTTAGGAAAAAGAGGTTGAATGAAAAAGTTTAAAAAGTTATATAAATGTGAAAATTCTAACAGATAAGGACAATTCAAAATCTAAAATGCTCTATATCTCATTTTGATTTGAATATTAATTTGTAGAACTTGCGACGGCTTCAAATTATTAACTTAAAACCAAACCGCATTCAATTTAATGGAAACAAATAAATTGCCTGAGTCAGTTCTGCAGACCAAACAACATTTTCAAATTTTAGATGGACTTCGAGGTGTTGCAGCTTTTGCCGTTGTTGTTTTTCATTTTATGGAATGGATTTTTACAGATCCGAGTAAAAATTTTATCGGTCACGGTTTTTTAGCAGTTGATTTTTTCTTTTGTCTTTCGGGTTTTGTAATTGGATACGCTTATGATGACCGAATTGCTGAAATGGGAATTTGGAATTTTTTTGTAGCAAGAATTATTCGTCTGCATCCTTTAGTTATCGCAGGATCTATTCTAGGATTATTGGCTTTTTTATTTGATCCATTTGGAGGACATATTGAGTTATATAGCGCTGGTAAAATCTTTTTAACTTTTATATGTTCTTTGTTTTTAATACCATTTCCTGTAATTGCAGACCGAGGTTTTAATTTGTTTAGTTTTAATGCGCCGGCATGGTCGCTGTTTTGGGAATATATTGCTAATATAGTTTATGCTGTCGTGCTTTATAGAATTGGAAAAAGCTTTTTGTTTATTTTGACAATTATCGCAGCTTTGGCAATTTGTTTTGTGGCATACAATTCTGGAAATTTATTAGGAGGTTGGAGCGGACCGACTTTTTGGGATGGCTGTGCGAGAATATCTTATTCTTTTTTAGCGGGATTATTGATCTACCGTTTTAATTTAATTATAAAAAACAAATTAGGGTTTATTAGCTTAAGCGGATTATTGTTATTGGCTTTTATAATGCCTTTTTCAGAATGGAATTGGCTGACAGAACCTTTAGTAGTTTTGTTTTATTTTCCAGCATTGATTTCACTGGGAGCAGGAGCAGTCTTAAAACCTGAATTAGAAAAAATGTGCGTGTTTTCAGGAAACATCTCCTATCCTTTGTATATGACACATTATGCCGTTTTATGGATGTTTGGAAATTATTATACTAATTATAAACCTGATGCGAATAAATTAGCCTTTATTGTGCCCATTGCTGTTGTTTTATTAATTGGATTCGCATACTTGGCAATGAAAGTCTACGATATTCCTCTTAGGAATTATTTAAACATTAAACGAAAAGAAAAACTTTCTAAACAAAAAAAACTCCATTAGTATAAAATAGAGTTTATTTATTAAGGATGGTTTCTGTCGAATTACTAATTTCCTCCAAATTATTTTGTTTGTTATTAGTCATTAAAATAATTGTCAAATCAAGTTTACTGATAAGCAATGCTTGGTAATTAAAAGCAGCGCCATCGTGAATGTGCTTAATCACTTTTCCGTTTTCGATCGTTCCGCCACCAAGACCTGTTTGATTGTCTTTAGAAAAAGGTTCAAAAAGTTCTTGTGTCGATTGTTGATTAATAATCTTAAACGAATTAATAGCTTCAGACCATTTGTAAAAATCCTTTAGATTTAAAGCCGTCCAGCCCGAAATATTGTATTTCAGAATATCTGGTTTTCCTTCTTTGTTAAATGACTTTGCAAAAAGAGGTTCTTTGTCATCAGGATCTACAACAGCATTTTTAATTCCGATTGGTTTTAAGATTTTCTGTATTACGAATGAATTGAAACTCATATTTGTAATTTTTTCAATAATACGTCTTTGCAAAAAGACATTATTATTGTTGTAATCGTATTGCGTTCCTGGTTCAAATTCTAGAGATGAAGTTTTTTGCAGAAAAGCCATATTGTCTGAATCCTGATTGACTTCATTCCATTTTATTTGAGGAAGTCCGCTTGTATATTGAAGCAAATGGATAATCTTAATTTTATTTCCCCACGACGGAAGTTCAGGAAGAAATTTAGAAATCGGATCGTCTAATTTTAATTTTCCCTGTTCTTTTAGCATCATAATTCCAACAGCATTAAATTCTTTGGCGATTGAACCGATATGAAAGCGATATTTTGTGTTTAATGGAATAGTATTACTTGCATCGGCTTGACCAAAAGCTTTTTCATAAAGAATCTTTCCTTTTTTGGCAACTAAGACATTTCCGTTAAAAGTTTTGGATTGAAGTGCATTTTGAAATAAAGCATCGAGTTTAGTCTCTGTCTGATTTGTTTGAGCGTAAAAGTAATTACATGTTGTAAATGCAATAGTAAAAACTAGAATTTTGATTTTTTTGATGATGATGTTCATTTTGAGAATTAGGAAAAGGTATTTAATTGTAAAGGATTTAACGAATATATCTAATTTATTGTAATAATCTAGATGTTTCAAGAAAGTGTTTTTTTAGAATTTCGGTAAGTAAGAAATTTTTAGTGATTTGTAAGGTTTTTTACTTATGTTAGCAAATCAATAAATTTAGAAATCTAGTGATTAATTTATGCCGAAATGTTAGTTAATAAAGACAGATTTAAAGTAGACGATACATTGTCCGAATATCCGAAAGAAGTAAAGTTTAAATATAACTGGAGAAAATACCAGCAAAGAGTACTAGATAATTTAGAAAACCATTTAAAAGATGGTCATTTGCATATTATAGCTCCTCCAGGTTCTGGTAAAACTGTTCTAGGGCTTGAAGTTGCTGTTCGGTTAAATAAGCCGACTTTAATTCTTACACCAACAATTGCAATTCGCAATCAATGGATTCAACGATTTTGCGAGCTATTTCTTCAAACGGACCAGATTCCTGATTGGATTTCTAAAGACATTCGGAAACCGAAATTTATGACCGTAGTGACTTATCAAGGACTTCACGCGGCTTGCAATGATTTGAAAATAGAAGAGGAAGATCTTGAAGAGGAAGATGAAGTTGAAGAAAGTGCAAAAAGTAAACATACAAATGCAAATCTCGAGAAAATTGTAAGTGGTTTAAATGCCCAAAAGATTAAGACAATCGTAGTCGATGAGGCACATCATTTAAAAAATGAGTGGTGGCAGACATTAACTAAAGTAAAAGAGAAAATTAACCCAGTAATTGTTGGTTTAACTGCAACTCCTCCTTATGATGTTTCGCCTATTGAGTGGCAAAGATATATTGAACTTAATGGACTTGTAGATATGGAAATTTCGGTTCCAGAATTGGTAATCGAAGGAGATCTGTGTCCGCACCAAGATTATGTGTATTTTACAATGCCAACAGAAAAAGAGCATCAGGATATCACTAATTTTAGAGATAATATAGAGATGCTTTTTCAGGAAATTAAAAATGATGAAACTGTCATTCAGGCAATTGAAACACATCCCATTTGGAAAAATCCTGAAGAACAGCTGGATTGGATTTATAGCAACTTTTCTTATTATTCTTCCAGTCTAATATTTTTAAAAGCAAATCATAGAGAAATTCCCGAAACTCATCTGGAAGTTATTGGAGATAAAAAAATAATAATCCCTGTTTTGGATTACGAATGGACAGAGAAACTTTTAGAGTTTTATCTTTTTAGCGGAAATGAACATTTTAAAGAATATGAAGAACATCGGAAAACTCTCGAGAACCGATTAAGAAGATACGGCGCAATAGAAAGAAAGCAAATAGATTTTTTGTACAGTAAAAAAGTTACAGGCTTTTTAGCATCAAGCATTAGTAAGTTAAACGGTATTAAAGAAATTGTTGATTTTGAATATAATCAGTTAGGGAAAGATTTAAGAATGGTTATTCTTTCTGACTTTATTAGAAAAGAATACTTTGTTAGTTCATCCGAAAACAATTTAGAATTAAATAGATTAGGAGTCATTCCAATTTTTGAAAAATTAAGAAGAGAAAATACCGCGAATAAAAAAATTGGCGTTTTAACGGGATCATTAATCATTATTCCGAATAGTGCTTATAATGATTTTGAAACAAGGGCAGCAAAATGTGGCATCACTAAAATAAATTCTAGTATTGTTCCTTTTGATTCAGATTATGTTTTAATAAATCAGACAGAACAGCTTACTCATAATATAGTTCATATTGTAACTCAAATTTTTCAAAGTGGAGGAATAGAAGTTTTGATAGGGACAAAATCTTTACTTGGAGAAGGATGGGACGCTCCGGCAATAAACTCTTTAATATTAGCGAGTTTTGTAGGTTCTTTCGTTTTGTCAAATCAAATGCGTGGCAGAGCCATTAGAACTCAAAACGGAAACTCAAATAAAACAGGAAATATTTGGCATTTAGTTACTATTGATGAAACTTCACCAACTGGAGGTGATGATTTTGATTTGCTAAAAAGACGTTTTAAAAGTTTTGTCGGAGTTTCATTTCATGAGCAACCTGGAATTGAAAACGGCATTGGACGATTAAATTTAGGTGAAAATATCCGAGAAAAAGAAGAAGCTGAAAAAAAGAATATCGAAATGTTCAAGTATGCTGGCGATCGAGAAAACTTGAAAGAATTATGGGAAAAAGCACTTGAAACAGGAGTGACTCTTGTAGAAGAACTTAAAATTCCGTTTCGTGAGGAAAAAGAGTATAAAGCTCTTAAATCAATGTATTTAAACAAGACGCTTGCTAATCTTTTGGCAACTTTAGGTTCTGGTTTGGCTAGTTTTGGATTAGAAATGATACAAGAATTTTTAAAAGTGGCTAGAAGAATTAGAAGTATGCGAGATTTGTATTTCTTTCTTACTTTTTTCGGAATAGTTGGCGTGTTGTTTTTTGGAAGACAGACATTAAAAGCATTACGATTATATTTTAAATATCGCGACATTTCCAAAGATATCAAAAAAATAGGAGAAGCGCTTTTAGACTCCCTAATTAAGGCTCGAATTATTCAGACTAATTATTCCGCTTTAGAAGTGATAACTTCGGTAGATGATTGGGGAGGAGTATATTGTCATTTGGAAGGCGGAACTACTTTTGAGAAGTCAACATTCATAAACTCTCTAAAAGAAATTATAGGTAATGTTGAAAATCCTCGTTATATAATAGTGAGAAAAAACAGATTTATGTTTTTCAAAGAGCAAAGAGACTATCATTCTGTTCCAGAAGTTATAGGAAGGAATAAAAAACTGGCAGAACATTTCAAAACTCAATGGAAAGCATTTGTTGACAATTGTGATTTGATTTTTACCCGTACAATTGAAGGAAGAAAGTTGCTTTTACAATCCAGAATAAAATCTTTAGCTGCACAATTTGATGAAAAAGCGCAAAGAATAAACAAATGGAAATAGTAAAACTCTATTTTAGTGTAAATATTTACCTAAATTCAGCCTCTATCTTCTACTATTGAAATTGTTCACGTCATTTTTCTTGTTTTTTGAAAGCTTGATAAGTAAAAAGAATTTGTATATTTGCAACTACAAAGTATAAACTATGCTCTATGCTTTTATGTTTTGACTAAAAAAAGAAAGAATTATGCTTATAAACGAATTATCAAAAAAAACGGGACTGTCAATTCATACTATTAGATATTATGAAAATTTAGGCATGATTAAGGGGCTGGCAGATGAGAAGGTAAAATCTAATAACTACAAACATTATAATAATAATACGATTGAACGCTTAGAAATTATTATAGAAGCAAGAGAAGTTGGATTTACTTTAGCAGAAATAAAAAAAATATTAACTAGTTGGTTCGAAACTACCGAATCGAAGCCAGAAACATTGGAGCTCTTTCATGCGAAAATAAAAGAGATTGATGATAAAATGAGGTATTTTAAACAGACCAAAAGACTTCTAGAAAAAGTATGTGAGAAAATACAAAATAATGAGTGATCGTTAAAGTGTAAAATTTATAGAACTCCCTAAGAAATTAAGGAGTTTTTTTGTGCTTTTTATTGGGTTGTTTTAAGAAAATAATAGAAGGTTGTACAAATAGTCTTATATTCGCTTTTGAATAAAAGTTGAATGTTGAAGAAAAAAATTAACTCATTGAAATAATAATTTACTAAAATAAATAACGAATAATAACTAGGAACTACAAGACTAAATCATGCAAGAAGAAATATCGAAACATTCAAAAAAAATTTATAAAACGGTGAAAAATTCAGAACACACATTGGGAGAGAAAGTAAAAGAAATCATCATAGAAATATTCATAATCGTTTTTGCTGTTACGCTTTCAATATGGCTACACAGTTGGAGTGAGCATAGACACCAACAAGAAGAAGTAGCTGTGTTTCTTGGTAATTTAAAGAATGATTTAAAGAATGATATAGAAAGTATCGACAGAGAAGTAAAAGCATACCAAAAGACAAACGCAGACTATGAAAAAATTTTGGCATTAACGCCTTCCCAACTGGACAGTATTTATAATTCTAAAAGCAAAGTTAATTTCCCAATTTATTCACATGGACAAACATTGACAATAGGAAATTATGAAGGTTTTAAGTCAAGTGGTAAACTCGGTTATATTGAAGATGAAAAATTAAAACAGAAAATCTTAAACTATTACCAAATATATGTACCGGCTGCCAACGAAGTTGATAAAATGTACACAGAGTTTTTGTTTAAATGTTTTGATAAAGAAATAGAAAATGCAGATAAGCCAGAAAAAGAATTATATTCAGATCCAAAATATAAAAAGACACTCGCGTATCTTGTTAAATTAGGTAAGAATAACATAAGAGTTTATGATGAAAATACAAAACCGCTCGCAGTTGAACTTATTAAAGAAATTGAAAAAGAGCTGAATAAATAAAAAGAAAAAATCCATTAGAAATAATGGATTTTTTTGTGTTTTTAAACTGCAAGTTGATTGTTATTCAGTTAAATCTGAAAACGTTTTTCCTATTATGTTGCGGCAATAATTTTCAATTTCGAATGCATAAAGAATATCTCCAATATTTATTTTAGTATTCGACAATACTTTTCTGTGATTTCGTGTAATATAGACTCCAGTTTTTAATTTGAATATTATATTGCCACTATTTTTATTCCCAAAAACTTCAATTTCATTGGTGAATTCTTTCCAAGGGTAAGTTTGTATTTTGCCCCAACGATGACAGATTAATCTGTTTTCAGTACCAATAAAATAACCGCCAGATTTGAACAGTCCAAAAACGCCAAGTAAAAAGCAGATAATTCCAGGAGATAAAAACAAACTAAAATATAAAAGATCTGGAATTTCTTTAGCTGAAATTGTATAGTCGCCAGAGAAAAAATTCCAATCGAAAGTTGAAAATATCAAGGATATTACTAAAATCCAAAAGAGCCCAAAATAAATTACATGCAGACAGTTTCTTATTGGTTGGTCTTTTTTTGCTTTTACGAGAAAAACAATTTTTTCTGCTCCAATTGCTTCTTTTAATATGTCTGGAATTGCGATATTTTCTATCATATTTTTGGTTTTTACATTATACGCATTAAAGGATCTTTTAATTTAGTCTAATGTCCAAATCTTTTAAAATAGTTGTTAATACAGGGTTTTACCATTCTCTAGGCGCAATTATTTCTTCTGTATCAGCATCAAATCCGTAAGATTTTGCAATAACGTCAAAATCTTGTCCAATTGATTCTCTTGCAGCTGTTTCAATTTCACTATTATTCTCAAAAAAGACATCTTGCAATTCGTTTATTTTTATTGTTGCAGAATGTGTTAATGCATAGAGTTCTTCGAGATTTTTTGGAGATGTTTTCTCGATTTCAAAACATAAATCTATAAGTATTGTCTTTACTTTGTCAACGAGAAATTTCGGAAAGTATGAATCTGAATACATATCTTTTAAAAAGATATACTCTTTTATTTTCTCATTTTTTAAATCTTTCTGATTTATTATTTTGTTTTGATTTTTTGATTGCTGACCATTGCAAGAAATTAAAATAAGGGAAATTATTGCTGTTAGGTAAGCTTTTATTTTCATAAGTTCTTTATTGTATTAGCAAAAGTATTTTTCGAAAAACAAACATAAAAAAAACTCCTTAATTTCTTAAGGAGTTTTTCGGTGGGCGATGAGGGGTTCGAACCCCCGACCCCCTCGGTGTAAACGAGGTGCTCTGAACCAGCTGAGCTAATCGCCCTATTTTACTAGGTTGCTATCGTTTGTGATTGCGAGTGCAAATATACGCTAGTTTTTGAGTTCTGCAAAGAAATTCGAATAAAAAATAAAACTTTTTTAAAAATAATTTATATCTCCTTGTTTATGAATTTGTTATTAAAATGATTTTTTTGAAGTTTTTTCTAGATCAAAAATATATTTTAACTCAAAGGCAATTCGGCAACCACAAAAGTGCTTCCGCCAACGTAAATAAAATCATTTTCTGAGGCATTTTTCTTTGCTTCCGCGAAAGCGATTGCAACAGAATCGTATTTTTCTCCAATCAAACCAAAATTTTGAGACGCCTTTTGTAGCGTTTCGGCAGGCAAAGCTCGCGAAGAATCGGGATGACAGAAATAATATTGAGCCTCTTTTGGAAACAAAGGCAAAATCGAATCCAAATCTTTATCATTTACAACACCCAAAACAATATGCAGTTTTTCGTATTTCTCATGTTGAAGCTGATTCATCACAACCGATAATCCGTGTTTATTATGCGCTGTGTCGCAAATTATTTTTGGGTTTTCTCCCAATTGCTGCCATCTTCCTTGTAAACCAGTGTTTTTTACAACATGTAGTAAACCTTCTTTTAATTGTTCAGCAGAAACTTTAAAATCGGTTTCGTTATTCAAAATCGAAATCGTCTGCTGAACCGTTTTTTTATTGTGAAACTGGTAATCTCCAATTAAATCCGACAAATAAATCTGATCAATTAAATCGGAAGCCAAATAAATCGGTGCGTTGCTTTCTTCGGCTTTAGCCAAAAATACAGGTTTGGTTTCAGATGTATATTCGCCAATTACGACAGGAACATTTGGTTTAATAATTCCCGCTTTTTCGCCAGCAATCGCTTCCAGAGTATTTCCTAAAAACTGCGTATGATCTAAACCAATATTGGTAATTACCGAAACCAAAGGCGTGATAATATTGGTCGCATCTAATCTTCCTCCCAAACCAACTTCGATAATTGCAATATCTGTTTTTTCAGAAGCGAAATAATCAAAAGCCAGTCCAACCGTCATTTCAAAGAAACTCATGTCGTTAGCTTCAAAAAAAGATTTATGTTTGGCAATGAATTCGATAACAAACTCTTCCGAAATTTCCTGACCGTTGATTTTAATTCGTTCTCTAAAATCTTTCAGGTGAGGAGAAGTATACAATCCGACTTTGTAACCTGCTTCCTGTAAAACAGAAGATAACATATGAGAAGTAGAGCCTTTTCCGTTGGTACCCGCCACATGAATGCATCTCAATTGCTTTTGAGGATTGCCAAGATGCTCTGCTAACAATTTAATGTTCGTCAAATCTTCTTTATAAGCGGAAGCTCCCTGTAATTGGTACATTGGAAGCTGATTAAACATCCAATTGGTAGTCTCTTGATAGTTCATTTATTTTGGATAAAATGGTTGTCGATTGAAATAAATTTCGATTTTTGTAGTTTAATATAACAGCGAAAATTATCTTTATTGCAAATTTCAAATATTTTTTAGAATTAATTATCAAAAACCAGAATTAATATATGTTTAGTTTCATCCAATTACAAACAGATACAATCGCAAATGCTTCAAATGTAGTGATCGAAAAGATTGCACCAGAACAAGAAATTACAATGTTTGGGTTTATAATGAAAGGAGGAGTTTTCTTAATTCCGATTGCGATTTTATTGTTTTATACTATTTATGTGATCTTTGAACGTTATATGTACATTAGCCGTGCATCAAAAATTGACAATCGTTTAATGCAGGATGTAGGAGATAAATTAAATTCTGGAAATATTGAATTAGCAAGAACAATTGTAGAAAGAAGTGATACAGCTGCAGCTAATATTCTAAAAGAAGGAGTTCTAGTAATCGGAAGACCAATCGCAGAAATCGAATCGAATATGGATCGCGCCGCTGACATTGAAATTGGAGAAATGGAAAGACGTTTAGGTCACCTTGGACTTATCGCAGGTATCGCGCCAACTCTTGGTTTCATCGGAACAATTTCCGGAGTAATTAAAATTTTCTACAGTATTTCGGTTACAGAAAATATTAGTATCGGGAACATTTCAGGAGGTTTATATGAGAAAATGATCAGTTCTGGTTCAGGATTAATCGTGGGAATTATTGCGTATTCTGCTTACCACTTATTGAACGGAAAAATTGATAATTTCGCCCTAAAAATTCAAAAACAGATTTTAGAATTTGTAAACATAATTCAAAGAGCATAAGGTATGTCTATTAAAAGAAAAAGAAGATTTCACGCCGAAGTAGCGACTTCATCTTTGAGCGACATTATGTTCTTCTTGCTGTTGTTTTTCTTAATTATTTCAACACTAGCAAACCCGAACGTAATCAAGATGACGCTTCCAAAAGCAAAATCAAACGAAAAAACAAACAAACAATTAATCAGTTTGTCGGTTACAGAAGACAAGCAATTTTATATCGACAAACAACAAGTTCCATTTGAAGAACTGGAAGCTAGTTTAATGTCTAAAATTGGCACAGATAAAGAACAAACCGTTGTAGTTCGAATTCCATTTAATCTACAAGTTCAGGATTTAGTAGATGTTTTACAGATAGGAGTAAGGAACAATCTGAAGTTTGTAATAGCTACAAGTCCTAAATAGATTTAATATAGGGGCGTGACCATCCCGAGATAAGAAGGCAAATATACTTTGTCTAAATACGCCTTCTTATCTCGGGACGGTCGGGCTATCCGCGCTACTTCGGTAGCTTGCTCCTATCCCTCACGCGGAAAAAAGAGTATAGATTAAAAGAAAAGTAACCATAAAGTATGTCATTTCGACGAAGGAGAAATCTTCGCGAGAAGCTCCATGCTGAATGTCGGCAATCTTTGCAGAGTTACTTACGAAGATTTCTCCTTCGTCGAAATGACAAACTAAGAGAGAAAATAAAAAAGGCTTTCAGATTTTCTGAAAGCCTTTTTCTATAATAGCAGATTTAGTATAAATCTGTGCAATTCGTATTTTTAATCCAAACTGAAATTATAGATAATTTTCCCCACTTGTTTTGCAGGAGCGTCACTATCAGATTCCCATTTGGTATTCATTGCTGCAATTCTTGCTTGATCTAATAAACATTTTGCAGTATTTGTAGTTCCTTTAATTCCAGCAGTAGCACTGATTGTTTTTCCAGTTTGGTCAACACTTACTTCAACCACAACTTTTCCTTCTTCATTACAAGTGTATTTTGGTGCAGGTTTAGATAATGCTTTTCTATTTCCTAAAGAATATCCAGATCCACCGCCAGAACCTCCGCCACTTCCAGCTCCGTAACCGCTTCCGGTTCCAATGCCATTTCCAGTTCCGTTACCGCCTCCAGTTCCTCCGCCAGAACCACCAGATCCATAATAACCGCTGGAATTTAAATTTCCGTTAGATTTTCCTTTATTTCCAGCTACTTTATCGTCTCCGTCGCCACCTTTATTCGAACCTTTCATTATGCTTGATAAAGCATCGTTTGTAGAGTTTGAAACTTTTGGTTTTTCAGGAACAGGTTTTGTTTCCGGTTTTGTAACGGGAACAGGTTTTTTGGGTTTTTCTTTTGTCGGAATTACAACATCAGTTTTGTCTGCTACAGAGTTTTCCTGAGTGACAATTGCTTCTTCTGGAGCAGCTTTCGCCTGAACTTGCTTTACATTGTTTTTTACATTCAGAACTTCGCTTTTATAATTAGCGCCAGAGCCTAAATCGCTGTCACCAAAATTTACGGTTACTCCACCGCCACCTCCGCCGCCATCTGCAAGAGCTACGTTGTTTTCTGGATTATAAGGAGGCCAAAAGCGTATAAAAAACAGCAATGCAATTATCACTGCATAAATAGCAGTTGTGATTAACAATGATTTCTTTTGATCTGAAGAAATAGACAAACTCATTCTGATTCTGAATTTTGAAATGTATTATTTTAAAAACGTTTAAAAGTAGTAAAAATTGTTTAGAATAAAAGAGAGAATAACGCGAAGAGTTTTTTTTTATAACGCAAAGTACGCTATGATTAACGCAAAGAAACGCAAAGTTTTATTTAGTATAACTTTGAGTGAATCCTAAGATTAAAAGTTCACAAAGCTTCATGTAGATAAAGCTTTGCGAACTTAATATTTAGATATTACTTGCGCTCCAAATTAAAACATCTTAGCGTACTTTGCGTTAAAAAATCTACGACACAAAAAAACGAGCCAAACAATAATCTGGCTCGTTTATGTATAAAGTGTAAAGTAGCTTACACTAACTGTTTCAATGCAATTTCAAAAGCAGTTGCACTGATATTTGTTTTTGATGCACTTAAAGCATGCGCTTTTACAATTGCATTTTTTATAGTTTCTGAAGTATCATTAAAGATAGCTTCATCTGTCATTTGAACTTTTTTCTCCATGAAATAAGCAAAAACTCTTGCCATTCCGCAGTTTGAAATAAAATCCGGAATCAAACTTACTTTACTGTCTACTTCTTCCATGATAGAACCAAAGAAAATTTCTTTATCAGCAAAAGGAACATTCGCTCCGCAAGAAATAACTTCCAATCCGTTTGCGATTAAGCTGTCAATTTGCGCTTGAGTAACCAATCTTGAAGCAGCGCAAGGTGTAAAAATTTCAGCACCGATAGTCCAGATTTTAGAATTGATTTCTTCAAACGGAATCATATTTTCAGCAACCAATTTATTTCCGTCTTTGTTTAAGAATAAAGTTCTGATTTCTTCAAAAGAAAAACCATCTTCTTTAATTAAACCTCCATCGCGGTCAATAATTCCGATTACTTTTGCTCCCATTTCAGCTAAGTAAAAAGCAGCGGCAGAACCAACGTTTCCAAAACCTTGTACTATTGCTTTTTTACCTTTGATGTCTCCCCCGTAAGTTGAGTAGAAATGACGAACTGCTTCAGCAACACCAAAACCGGTAATCATATCTGCAACAGTATATTTTCTTGTAACGTCTGGTGAGAATTTCGGATTTTCGATTACCTTAATTACACCTTGACGCAATTGTCCAATTCTATTGATTTTATCTGCATCTGTTGGGCGGAAATGTCCATTGAAAACACCTTCCTGCGGATGCCAAACACCGCATTCTTCTGTCATTGGGATAACTTCGTGAATCTCATCAACATTTAAATCTCCTCCAGTTCCGTAGTAGCTTTTCAATAAAGGAGAAACTGCTTTGTACCAACGTTGTAAAACGCCTTTTTTGCGAGGATCATTCGGGTCAAAATTTATTCCAGATTTAGCGCCGCCAATGGCAGGGCCCGAAACAGAAAATTTAACTTCCATAGTTTTTGCTAAAGACAAAACCTCATTCATGTCTAAGCCTTTTCTCATTCTTGTTCCTCCACCTGCAGCTCCTCCGCGAAGTGAATTAATTACAGTCCACCCTTCGGCTTCTGTTTCTGAATCTTTCCAATTGAAAACAATTTCAGGTGCTTTGTTTTCAAATTGTTGTAATAAATCTTTCATTTTGTTGTGATATGTTTATTTTGCGTAAATGTATAAAATAGAATAATGCGAATAATGTATTTCGCATCAAATATATAAAACAAAAAGAAAAAGCCGTCCCGAAATTTTTCGGGACGGCTTTTTGTATATTCAAAAAATTAAGATTATTGTCCTAATAAATGTTTTTTCAAAGTTTCGTCAACTGGTTTGTCTGAAAGCCAAATTCCGAATAATGCTTTCTTGAAATCAAATCCAGGAATTTTTCCTTTCAACACTTCATTTTTTGTCACATAAACATTTTGATCCAAAGGATTGTAAGCTAGAATAAAAACATCTTTTTCAGTAATTGCATCACTCAAATAGCTTTTTAGCTGTTCGATTCTCGGACGTAATTGTTCCAATTGCGCTCCAGCAGATTTTTCGAAACCAGTATTCATGGCTTTTGTTAGTTTATTAGAAGAAACCATAGAAGATGTAATTTCTATTCTAATTGCCATTTCAGTATCGCTGTCAATAATGTATTGTGGGTCTTGAGTTAGTTGCGATAAATATAAAGCTTGGACATAAACTTCCATCCACATTTTAGATCTTCCGCCTGCGCCATTTAACTGTAAAGTTTTGCCTAAAAATTCTATTTTTCTTGGAACAGTTACGCCATTAACATCTATTTGAGTTTGTGCCGAAACGGTAGAAAATTGTAAGCTAAAAAGGAAAGTAAGTAGGAGTAAAATCTTTTTCATATTCTATCAAATTTTTATTTTTTGGTCAAAAATAATGGTAATTTATTAATATTAGGTTCATTTTTAACATATTTTTTTTCTGTAAAATTTACATTTAATTTTTGTATTACATTAAAAATCAAATTAGTAAGACTAGTTTTACGTACATTTACGTATTTTAAGATTTGTTTAACTTGTGAGTTCAAAAACTTAGTCAGATTTTGCCAATTTGATGATGTAAAAATGATTTCTGATTTTTAGAAAATTTGTTGCATAATTCATGCTCATTTACGCGAAAAGGTAAATAATTACGAAAACGTTATCGTTATCATTGCTGATCTATTAATTTTGTATGCATGCATTGTAAATTACACTTTTAAAAAGTATCTTTGGAAGCCTTTGCATTGCAAAATTGGCATCGAAAAAAACACAAAAAACATAAAAACCACTGACCAACCAAATATTTAAGATAGAGGTTGCAAAAACATTAAAGTATATTATTATGGATTTTAATCTTACTGAAGAACATTTAATGATTCAGCAAGCAGCAAGAGATTTTGCTCAAAATGAATTATTGCCAGGAGTTATTGAACGTGACGAAAATCAAACCTTTCCAACAGAGCAAGTCAAAAAAATGGGTGAGCTTGGATTTATGGGAATGATGGTGGATCCTAAATATGGAGGAAGCGGTCTTGATGCTATTTCTTACGTTATCGCTATGGAAGAAATTTCTAAAGTAGATGCTTCAGCTTCTGTAGTAATGTCTGTAAATAATTCATTAGTTTGCTGGGGACTTCAAGAATATGGAACTGAAGAACAAAAACAAAAATATTTGCCAGGTTTGGCATCTGGAGAAATTCACGGAGCATTTTGTTTAAGTGAACCAGAAGCGGGTAGTGATGCAACTTCTCAAAAAACTACGGCAGTTGATATGGGTGATCATTATTTGGTTAATGGTACAAAAAACTGGATTACAAACGGAAACACAGCATCTGTATATTTGGTAATTGCACAAACGCATCCAGAATTGAAGCATAAAGGAATCAATGCTTTGATTATGACGAAAGATATGCCAGGTTTCGCTGTTGGTCCAAAAGAACAAAAAATGGGAATTCGTGGTTCTGATACGCATTCTTTAATGTTCACAGATGTGAAAGTTCCAAAAGAAAATAGAATTGGAGAAGATGGTTTCGGATTCAAATTTGCTATGAAAACACTTGCAGGGGGTAGAATCGGAATTGCTTCTCAAGCGTTAGGAATTGCTTCAGGAGCTTACGAACTAGCTTTGAAATATTCTAAAGAACGTAAAGCATTCGGTACAGAAATCTGCAATCATCAAGCAATTGCCTTTAAATTGGCAGATATGGCTGTTAATATTGAAGCGGCTCGTCATTTATGTATGAAAGCAGCTTGGGATAAAGACAATCATAAAAACTACGATGTGAGTGGTGCAATGGCAAAATTATTTGCTTCACAAGTTGCGATGGACACTTCTGTAGAAGCGGTTCAGATTCACGGTGGAAATGGTTATGTAAAAGAATATCATGTGGAGCGTTTAATGCGTGACGCAAAAATTACTCAGATTTACGAAGGAACTTCTGAAATTCAGAAAATCGTAATTTCTAGAGCTGTAATCGCTGGATAAAATTAGGTTACAATAGATTTGAAAACCCTTTCGACTTTTAGTTTGAAAGGGTTTTTTTATGAATATTGTATTACTTTTCATAAGTTTATGCTTTCAAATAAAATTTAAATCCAAAACCTGTTTAATTCAAACATATAGCCATGAAAAAATTATACTTTTTACTTCCTTTCCTTATAATCGCTTGTAAATCTAGCACAACAACGAGAGTTGAAAAAGATGCTAAATCAGATTCAAAAGTAATCGAAGTTAACTACAAAGTCAGCGAAACGGAAATCTCAGATTTCTTAAAATACCTTTCTTCAGACGAATTAGAAGGGCGTGAAACAGGGACAAGGGGAATTGAAAAAGCGGCAGTTTTTTTAGAAGATTATTTGAAAAAGAATTCTATCAAACCTTATTTTAAAACCTATCGCGATACATTGACAAATTTTAAATCTCCAGCTTTTAATATTGTCGGAGTTATAGAAGGAACAGATCCTGAATTAAAAAAAGAATTTGTAGTGCTAAGCGCTCATTACGATCATATCGGAATTGAGAAAAAAGAACAGGCCGATAAAATTAATAATGGTGCAAATGATGATGCTTCGGGTGTAACTTCTGTGGCAGCAATGGCTAAATATTTCGCTAAAACAAAAGCAAATAAACGTAGCATATTAGTTGTCTTTTTTGCAGGAGAAGAAAAAGGATTGTTAGGGTCAAAAAGTTTAGTTGAGAAATTAAAAGCTCAAAACTTTAATCTGTACACTCAATTAAATATCGAAATGATTGGTGTGCCAATGAAAAGAGATTATCTAGCTTATATTACAGGTTTTGATAAATCGAATATGGCATCAAAAATAAATGAATATACAGGAAAAAACACAATCGGATTTTTGCCAAAAGAAGCAGAATATCAATTGTTTTACAGATCAGATAATTATTCTTTCTTTCAGGCTTTCGGAAAACCATGCCAATCGATAAGTACTTTCGATTTTGAAAATTTCGATTTTTACCACCATGTTTCAGATGAATTTAAGTTGATGGATATTCCGCATATTACAGCATTTACTCAAGAATTATTGCCAGCTGTAACTCATATTGCGGTATCTCCAACTCAAGAAATAACGATGAATAAATAAGAGCACTTTTTATAGCATTTGATTATTTTTGTTGCATGAAAAATATTATCGTTACCGGAACAAGCAGAGGAATAGGTTATGAATTAGCTTTAAAATTTGCGAATGATGGCCATCAGGTTTTGGCTATTTCCAGAAAAATTCCACAATCTTTATTAGAACATCAAAATGTTACTTGCCTTTCTATAGATTTGGCAGATGAAAATGCTTTGCAAGAAGTGAATCATTTTCTTTCTTCTACTTGGAAAAAAGTCGATGCGGTTGTTCATAATGCAGGCGCTTTACTTTTGAAACCTTTTGTAGAAACAACTCAAGCAGATTTTGAAAGTATTTACAAAGTGAATGTTTTTGCAGTAGCCAATTTAACTCGTATTTGTATTCCATATTTGGAAAAAGGAAGTCACGTTGTTACTATAAGCTCAATCGGCGGCGTTCGCGGAAGTTTAAAATTTGCAGGATTAGCAGCTTACAGTTCTAGTAAAGGTGCTGTAATTACTTTGACAGAATTGTTGGCAGAGGAATACAAAGAAAAAGGAATTTCATTTAATGTTTTAGCATTAGGTTCTGTTCAGACCGAAATGTTGAATGAAGCTTTTCCAGGCTATCAAGCGCCAATTTCTGCTGAAGGAATGGCAACTTACATTTATGATTTTACGCTTAATGGAAATAAATATTTCAACGGAAAAGTATTAGAAGTTTCTTCAACTAATCCATAGATATAAAACACTATTTTCAAACCCAAATCAAACCAACTTAATTTATGAAAAGAAAAATTACTATTCTTTTGACTGCAGTATTTTTTGTTTGTTTCAATTCGAAAACAGCTGCTCAGTCATACAAATCTGAAGTTTTAAGTTTTTACAATTTTGTTCTTCCAGAAAATTATATTCCAGAAGGATATCACAGTTATGGAGTTAAACTGCACCTTTCTCCAGATTTGATAATCGTTTTTGTTGATGGAGAAAAAAAAGGAACTCGTCCGCCATTGTCTTACAATGAATTTTTTAGAGAAAAAGATTTAAAGAGAGCTATTATCGGTACGGATACAGAGCCTGACATGAAAGGATATCATATTCCGACTATTATGGAATTGGCTTATAAACAAAGTGATATAGAAGCAAAAGATCATTTTATTTTAGATATTACGATAAAAAACATAGCTTATACATCGAATATTAAAGAAACAAAAAATGTTGATCCTCCTTTTTCTAGTGAAATATATTATAGATACGATGCTGTCTATAAAATTATAAATAGTCTGACTAAGGAAGTTGTGATGGAAAAAACATATAATGTTAAAGAGCTTACCAATGCTTCACCATTAGGTAAAACCAAAGCAGAATTGGTAACCTACCTAACAGCAAATATTGATAAAGATTTGCTTTATAACCAATTGGTGAAAAATATTCAAGAAAACATGCGTACGAGACTAGTTTCTTGGATTGATGTTGTGTATTATCAGGATAATTATTATTTCTCTAGAATTTCCAAAGAAGATAAAAATCCAATTTTCGCAAAACTAAATCAAGATGTTGATGTTCTTGAAAAATGGTCTAAAAATAAAGCAGAGCCAGTAATTGACGAAGCGCTTTTATCAGCAAATGCCGAATTCCTTCAAAAAAATAATTTGGTTATCAAAGATGAATCAAGCCGTTTTCAGGACGAAACTCGTTTGAGAGATTATAAAAACTACCAAAATAAGAAGAAAGTTTTTTCGGATTTTATTTTAAAAATGGATCAATATTCTAAAGAATTAGATCAAAATGATAAAGGACAAAAAGCGGCTTTATGGGCTTGTTACATCAATATTGCATCTAGTTTTGAGGTTTTAAATAATTCGAAAAGTAGTCTAGAATACCTTCAAAAAGCATATGATTTAAAATATCAAGAAGGTAAAGTGAGAAATGTTGAAGATGAAGTAAAAGCGAAAGAGACAAAAAAGAATGTGTTTTTTGCTAATGGCGAAATTAAAAAAGATGTAAATAGCCAATATTTGAAATATTTAACGCTATAAGAAATTATTAAAAAGTATTTTTGAAGCCAATTAAAATAAGTACTGTTGAGCGACACTTTAGCTAAATATATTCCCGAACATGCTGTAAAACCCGTTTTCGATTTGATAGTGAATAATCAAGTTCACTTGAAAATTGTAAACGAACGTCAGACGCGCCACGGTGATTATAGGCGAGGACCAAGCGGTAAACACGAAATTACGGTTAATGCAAGCTTAAATAAGTATCGTTTTTTAATTACGCTCATTCATGAAATTGCGCATTTGGTTGCTTTCGAAAAATTCGGACGAAATATAAAACCGCATGGGAATGAATGGAAATTTACTTTTCAACGTTTAATGGTGCCTTTTATACGGCCAGAAATATTTCCGGGACATATTTTACCTTTATTGGCGAGGCATTTCAAGAATCCTTCTGCAAGTAGTGATACAGATACAACTTTATCTTTAGCTTTAAAGCAATATGATAAGGATAATGATAAGAATTACGTTTTCGAAATTCCATATGGTAGCATTTTCAGAATCAAAAACGGCAAAATATTTAAGAAACTGGCCGTTCGAACTAAACGTTTTGAATGCATCGAAATAAGTTCTGGTAAAACGTATCTTTTTAATCCAAATGCTGAGGTTGAACTAATTAATATTCAATAAATAAAATTCCAAATTCCAAACTTAAATAAAATTGGGATTTGGAATTTTTATTTTAAAAAATTTTAAAACTCAAAAATTGTCATTTTTATGAAAGTAAAATTACTTAGGATATTATTTATGCTGTTTCTTTCAAATACTATTTTTGGGCAGCAACCAGAGAATCTAGAAATAGAAAAAAGATCCAATCCGATTATATTTTTTGAAGGTTTTGGCGGACTATCAGTAGTAAAGAATCTTGGCGTTTCTGGTGGTGTTGGACTTAATTATCAATTGGAACAAAGTCTGTTTACTTTTAGATATATTAATTCGGCTGGTTATACAAGGAAAAATGATGGCCCGGTTATTATTGCTCCATCAGTTTATAAGTCAGAAGATAATGTTGAGCTTGCCTTAATGTACGGGAGACGTTGGGTGAAAGAGCATCATTCATATAGTGTTTCAGCAGGAATTAGCCGAAATAATTTGGAATTAGAAAGCCGTGATCTTGATGGAATTCGTACAGTTTCAACCACGGGTTTTTATGGGTTTCCTTTCGAAGCTAATTATAAAAGATTTTACTCAAAAAAAAGATCTAATTTGATTTATAATGTTTTAATTCCGAGCGTTGGTATTAAGCTTTTTGGGGATATTGGAAAATATACTTTCGTAGGAGTTGGGGTATCAGTAGGTTTTGGATTATGTAAACATTATTAACTAAGAAAATCCCAAACTCCATGTTATAGTTGGAATTTGGGATTTTTTATTTGCTATTTCCAAAGAATTTGAAATTTTAATTATTTTATATCTTTCAAATATGCTTCTCTAACCTTCTTAAATAGGTTTGAAGAATACACAAATTTGACAATGTCTTTATTATCAGTAACAAAAATTTCTTCTTTAGTTCCCTGCCAAGCTTTGATTCCTTTCTTTAAGAAAACAATATTTTCACCAATTTCCATTACAGAGTTCATGTCGTGTGTGTTGATCACGGTTGTAATATTGTATTCTTTTGTAATTTCCTGAATCAAATTATCAATCAAAGTAGAAGTGTTTGGATCAAGACCAGAGTTTGGTTCGTCACAAAATAAATACTTCGGATTATTTACGATAGCGCGTGCAATTGCCACACGTTTCTGCATACCACCAGAAATTTCAGAAGGTAATTTTTTGTGGGCATCAACTAAATTTACTCTTTCTAAAACAAAATCAACTCGTTCTTTGATTTGTGCTTTAGTATTGTTGGTAAACATTCTCAATGGGAAAGCTACGTTTTCTGCAACTGTCATCGAATCGAATAAGGCGCTTCCTTGAAATACCATTCCGATTTCAGTTCTTAATTCACGTTTTTCGTCTTTATCTAAATCTGAATATACTCTTCCGTCAAATTCAATTGTTCCCGAATCTGGCGTATGAATTCCTAAAAGTGTTTTTAGTAAAACCGTTTTTCCAGATCCACTTTGTCCGATAATCAAATTGGTTTTTCCAGTTTCAAAAACGGTCGAAACGCCTTTCAAAACTTTACTGTCACCAAATGATTTTTCTATGTTTTTTACTTCTATCATTATCCTAATAATAATTGAGTTAATATATAATTAAAAAGAATGATACAAACTGATGTCCATACAAACGAAACTGTACTTGCTTTACCAACTTCTAGTGCTCCACCTTTCATATAATAACCGTGAAAAGATGGAATTGTAGCCAATAACATAGCAAAAATTAAAGTTTTAATGAAAGCGTAAGTAATGTGAAAAGGAATAAATTCCATTTGAGCTCCTGCAATAAAATCTTCACTTGTTGAAAATCCGCCGTAAGCAGAAGCAAGCCATCCTCCAAAAATACCCAAAAACATACTAATGCAGATTACAAAAGGATACATTAGTAAAGCTATAATTTTTGGAAAAACAAGATAGTTTAATGAATTCACTCCCATAACTTCTAAAGCATCAATCTGTTCTGTAACACGCATTGTTCCGATACTTGAAGTAATGTAAGAACCCATTTTTCCGGCCATAATTACTGAAATAAAGGTAGGAGCAAACTCCAAAATTACAGACTGACGTGTAGCAAAACCAATTAAATATTTAGGAATTAAAGGATTAGTTAAGTTTAAAGCTGTCTGAATAGCTACAACTCCTCCGATAAAGAATGAGATAAAGCAAACGATTCCAAGAGAGTCAATAATAAGGTCATCGATTTCTTTTAGAATTAGATTTTTCATAACAGGCCATTTAGTCTGTTTATTGAAAATTTCTTTCAGCATTAAAAAATATCTCCCGATTTGGGATAAGTAACGAATTAGCATCATAAGTTTTAAATATTTGCTAAGGTAAAAAGAAGTTATGAGTTTTGGGGTATGAGTTCAGTTTTTTCGACCGTTTTGGCAATCAAATTAACTTTTCTTTCATTTTTTGTAAACGATAATTTCTAATAAACTTAGCTTGTTCAGGAGTTACTAATAAAGGAGTTTTGGCGTTTTTAGCTTTCATAAATCCTTTAATGTAATCTAAAAATAGAAATGGTTTTTTCTTCATCATTGCCAATTTTGCAGAAGCAATGGCGGTAATCCAAAAGCCATATCCTAAAGTATAAAAAGCTTCGCCTTGTTTATAACGAGCTGTTTTGTTGTAATTGGCACCAGTTGGTTTAAGATGTTTTACGTGTAAAGATTGGTCAGTAACAATTTTCCAGCCGTAATATTTACATAATAATTCATCAACAGTATCCCAGCCCATTGCAGGTTTTAAACCTCCAATTTGCTGAAAAGTTTCTTTGCGATATGCTTTTAAAGCACCACGAATATGATCTTTATCCGTTAAGTTTTCTAAAACCCATTCGCCGTTTTTATCAATATAACAGAAACCACCAACCATTCCGATTTTAGAATCTGATTCGAAATGCTTGATTATGGTTTCGAAATAGTTTGAAGGGAAAATTAAATCACCATCTATTTTTACAATAATATCATAATCTGAATCTAAAGTTTCAAACCCTTTTTGAAAGGCTTGAATTACTTTGCTTCCTGGCAAATGAATCGCATCTGAAGTTTTGTTTACAACCGAAATGTATGGATTCTCTTTTGCAAATCCTAAAACAACTTCTTCTGTTTTATCGGTTGAATTATCATTAACAACCACAACTTTTGAAGGCAAAACGGTTTGCGTAACCAAAGATTGTAAGGTTAAGCCAATTAAGTCTTGCTCATTGTGTGCTGGAATGACGATGTAATATTTCATAAATTTTCAATTTAAAATCCCAACTTTTTAAAATTCCAAATTCCAATTAAAGCGAGTTTAATTGGAATTTGGAATTTTAGTATTGGAATTTATTTAATTTTTTCCGCTACTACGATATAATATCTTGGAGTGAAATATCTCAATAATGGTCTAAGTCCAAGTTTTTTTACTGGATGTGTAAATTGCAGACGATCGGTTATTTTCCAACCTGTTTTTTCTAAAAGCCAGTCTAATTGCCAGTCTTCAAACTCGTGGTAATGTCTGTCCCACATATCTGTTTTAGAACGATATGCTGGAGAAAACCATAAACGTAACGGAATAGAAATTAATAATTTGTCACATTTTACATTTTGTAAAATCGTATACGGATTTAATAAATGTTCGAAAATTTCAAATGCTGTGAATACGCTATATTCTTCTGTTTGTAAAGCAGTATGATCGTTATCTAAATCTTCACCTTTGGTATTTTTAACAGTATAGCCGTTTTCTTCCATTATTTTAGAAAATGGATTTGGAACACCAAAATCAAAAATGGTTTCAGAGGTGCTAACATGCTTTTGCAAAAATTCTAAGGTAAGTTTGAATCTCTTATTCGGAAACGTTTTTTCGTACATAGTCATTGCGAACGAATGAATCTCTCGTTCTAGCTTTTAATTAGGTCGCAAATATACTAAAAAAGTATTCAGTGTTCAGTTTTTAGTATTCAGTTGCGACGCTAAGTTTTAAATGAATTTTTCGCAAAGACGCGAAGTCGCAAAAGTTTTGATAAAAAAAATAAACCATATAAGCAATATAAGTTCAATTAAGAGAAATCTTAAAATATCTTATATTACTTATATGGTTTAAAAAACTTTGCGACTTCGCGTCTTTACGAGATTATTTCGCTTAAACTTACAAATCTTTATTTAATATCGGTAAACAAAAGCATTAATATTCATTCCAGCTCCAACAGAAGCAAAAATAAGAACATCACCTTTGTTGATTTCGTGACCTTCAACTTTTCCTTGTAGAATTAAATCGTACAAAGTAGGAACGGTTGCAACACTGCTGTTTCCTAAATCATGAATGCTCATTGGCATAATGTCTTTAGGAGGAGTTTGTCCGTATAATTTGTAGAAGCGTTCGATAATAGCTTCGTCCATTTTTTCGTTTGCTTGATGAATAAGGATTTTTTTAACTTCATCGATTGCAATTCCGCTATTATCTAAACAGCTTTTCATCGCGCATGGAACATTGCTTAGAGCAAATTCGTAGATTTTACGTCCGTACATTTTAATGTATTTTGTATCTGGATCTAAATCTTTGTTGTATGATTTTCCGAAGAAAAGAAAACCAGCTTCATCAGTTGCAAAAGTAGCACTTTCGTAAGCCAATAATCCACTTTCATCTGTTGAAGCTTCTAAGATTGAAGCTCCTGCGCCATCAGAGTAAATCATCGAATCACGATCGTGGTCATCAACAACTCTTGATAAAGTTTCGGCTCCAATTACCATTACTCTTTTTGCCATTCCGGATTTGATAAAAGCATTCGCTTGTAAAACGCCTTCAATCCATCCTGGGCATCCAAAAATAATATCGTAAGCCACGCATTTAGGATTTTTAATGCCTAATTTATTTTTAACACGTGTTGCTAAACTCGGTAAAATATCGGACTGAGTAGTTCCAGTTTTTACATCGCCAAAATTGTGGGCAATGATGATATAATCTAAAGTTTCTGCATCAATATTTGCGTTAGCAATTGCTTTTTGTGCAGCAAAAAAAGCTAAGTCAGATGCAGTTTGGTCTTTTTCGGCATAACGACGGTTCTCGATTCCGGTAATGCCTTTAAACTTCTTAATTACAACTTCGTTCGGATAACCAAAAGGAGTTCCATCCTCATTTAAAAAAACATGTTTGTCAAAGTCCGTATTTTTTACTTCTAAATTAGGAATGTAACTCCCAATACCAATAATTTTTATTTTCATTATTTCCCTTTAATTATCCGATAAATTTAGCGCTAATGTATAAATAATATTATGATAACTATCATAAAAAATAGTATGCACGCATATAATTATGAAATAACAATTTTTTGGATGATATATTGTGTTTCTTTTAATGATTTTTTAATATTTCCTAGATTTCAAACGATTGAAGCGATTTTTTGGAGCTGGATTTTTTTGAAATATTTCTGTTTTCTAAAATTAATTTCACAAAAATCTAACAAAAAGTTATGCTTTTGTAAATCCGAATCTTCTTTATTGTTTTTGTTTCATGTTTCAGGTTTCAAGTTCTGCAGAAAACCTGAAACCTGAAACAAAAAACAAAACCCGACAGGTTTTAAAAACTTGCCGGGTTTGAATATATGTATGAGAAAACTAAATTTTAGCTCTCCATATAAGCTTCAATAGGAGCACAGCTACAAACTAAGTTTCTGTCTCCGTATGCGTCATCTACACGACGAACAGATGGCCAGAATTTATTTTCAGCGATGTAATCTAATGGATAAGCAGCTTTTTCTCTAGTATAAGGGAAATCCCAGTTATCAGTAGTTAACATTGCTAACGTGTGTGGTGCATTTTTTAATACGTTGTTTTTATCATCAGCTGTTGCAGCTTCGATTTCTTTTCTGATTGAAATAAGTGCATCACAGAAACGATCTAATTCAGCTAAATCTTCAGATTCAGTTGGTTCGATCATTAAAGTTCCAGCAACTGGGAAAGAAACCGTTGGCGCGTGGAAACCATAATCCATCAAACGTTTTGCGATATCACCAACTTCGATTCCATTTTCTTTAAATGCACGACAATCTAAGATCATTTCGTGAGCCGCTCTTCCGCATTCTCCTGTGTAAAGAATTGGGTAGTGTCCTTCGAAACGCGCTTTCATATAGTTTGCGTTTAAGATTGCGTGCTCTGTAGCGCTTTTTAATCCTTCAGCACCCATCATAGTGATGTAACCGTAAGAGATTAAACATACTAAAGCAGATCCGTAAGGTGCAGATGAAATAGCGGTAATTGCTTGCTCTCCACCAACGTTTAAGATTGGGTTTGTTGGCAAGAATGGAACCAGTTTTTCGTTCACACAGATTGGTCCAACTCCAGGTCCACCGCCACCGTGAGGAATAGCGAATGTTTTGTGTAAGTTTAAGTGGCAAACGTCAGCACCAATTGTAGCAGGATTTGTTAATCCAACTTGTGCGTTCATGTTTGCACCATCCATATATACTAATCCTCCATTGTCGTGGATTAATTTTGTGATTTCGATAATTGAAGATTCGAAAACTCCGTGAGTAGATGGATAAGTTACCATTAAGCAAGATAAATCATCTTTGTGCTCAATCGCTTTTTCTCTTAAATCTTCTACGTCAATATTTCCTTCTGGAGTCGTTTTCGTAACAATAATTTTCATTCCCGCCATAGCAGCAGAAGCAGGATTTGTTCCGTGAGCCGATGAAGGAATCAAACATACATTACGGTGACCTTCGTTTCTTGACATGTGGTAAGCACGAATCGCCATTAATCCAGCATATTCTCCTTGAGCTCCTGAGTTTGGCTGTAAAGTTGTTCCAGCAAATCCAGTGATTACATTTAATTGCTGCTCTAATTTTTTTAGCATTGTAAGGTAACCTTCTACTTGGTCAACTGGTGCAAACGGGTGAATGCTATTCCAGTTTGGCATTGAAAGAGGCAACATTTCAGAAGCTGCGTTTAATTTCATTGTACAAGAACCTAATGAAATCATCGAGTGATTCAATGATAAATCTTTACGCTCTAATTTTTTGATATAACGCATCAATTGACTTTCTGAATGATGATTGTTGAATACATCATGAGTCAAGAAAGATGAAGTTCTCTCTAATGAAGCTGGTAATTGGCTAGCTTCACTTAATTCAGAAACCGTAACAGTTTCTTTTTCTAAAGCTTCAGCAAAAATCGCAACGATTTGGTTGATGTCTGCAACAGAAGTTGTTTCGTTCAATGAAATCGAAACTGATTCAGCATCAGGATAGAAGAAGTTTACTTTGTTTTTCTCCGCAATTGCTTTTACTTTTTGAGCATCAGCTTTTACTAAAATAGTATCAAAGTAAGCAGTGTTGGTTTGGTAAACTCCTAATTTATTTAAAGCTTCAGCAGTAGTAACTGCAGAGGCGTGAACTTTGTTTGCAATATATTTTAATCCTTCTGGACCGTGGTAAACTGCGTACATTCCGGCCATAACTGCTAATAAAACCTGAGCAGTACAAATATTTGAAGTCGCTTTTTCACGTTTAATGTGCTGCTCACGAGTTCCCAACGCCATACGTAAAGCACGGTTTCCGTTTGCATCAACAGAAACTCCAATGATACGACCTGGCATCGAACGTTTGTACTCATCTTTAGTTGCAAAGTAAGCAGCATGAGGACCACCGTAACCCATTGGCACACCAAAACGTTGTGTTGTTCCAACAACAACAGCAGCACCCATTTCTCCTGGAGAAGTTAAAGTTGCAAGTGATAAAATATCAGCAGCAAAGGCAACTTTGATTTCGTTTTCTTTTGCTTTAGCAACAAAAGCACTGTAATCGTTTACTTGACCGTATTTTCCTGGGTATTGTAAAATCGCTCCGAAGAATTCATTTGAAAAATCAAATGTTTCGTGGTTTCCAACAACTAATTCAATTCCGATTGGAGTTGAACGCGTTTGTAAAACTGATAAAGTTTGTGGTAAAATTTCTTCAGAAACGAAGAATTTGTGTGTATTATTTTTCTTTTGATCTCTCGTACGAACATCAAATAATAAAGCCATAGCTTCTGCAGCCGCAGTTCCTTCATCTAATAAAGAGGCATTGGCAATTTCCATTCCTGTTAATTCGATAACAGTAGTCTGGAAATTCAAAATCGCTTCCAAACGACCTTGAGCAATTTCTGCTTGGTAAGGTGTGTAAGCTGTATACCATCCTGGATTTTCGAAGATATTTCTTTGAATTGGAGCAGGAACGATAGTTGGGTGATAACCCAAACCAATGTATGATTTAAATGTTTTGTTTTTCTTTCCTAATTCGCGAATATGATTTGCAAATTCGAATTCTGTCATTGCAGGTTCTAAATTCAACGGCGCTTTTAAACGAATATCGTCCGGAAGGGTTTCATAAACAAGTTGTTCGATTGAATCAACACCAATTGTTTGTAACATGTGTTGAAGATCTGTTTCTCTTGGACCAATGTGTCTTAAAGCAAAAGCATCTGTTTTCATTTGTAGCAGTCTATTTTTTAAAGATCAAAAGTAATTTGCCGAGCGTTTTATTTGACGTAATCTCATGCTACACAAGGTTTATTACATTTTATAGTAAATGTGTTGTTTTTTTGTGGCGCAAAATTAAGTATTATTAATAATTTAATGGGTATTTTTAACTTCATTTTTTATCAATTTTCTAACTAAAGAGTTGATTTGTTACCAATTGATTAGATTTCGATATATGAAACTCCTCAAACAAATATTGAATTTTTATTTAAACAGCAGCATTCACGTGGCTTTATCGTGTTATGCTTTGGTGCGAATTACGTTTCATGTATTTCATATTCAATATGATGAACCAATGGCGCTATTTGTTTTTTTTGGAACAATTGTAGGATATAATTTCGTAAAATATGATGCACTTGTCAGAGTGAAGAAAAATCCAATCGGAATTCAGTTAAAAATTATCGCTGTTTTAAGTTTCATTTCGCTCCTTTTGGTCGGCTATTATTTTTTCCATTTAAAGCGAATTACTCAAATTGTCTCTGTTGTCATTTTTCTGATAACGGCACTTTATACTTTGCCCTTTTTTCCAAACCGAAGAAATGCTCGAAACTGGGCGGGTGTAAAAATTTATATTGTAGCCCTTTGTTGGGTTGGCGCAACTTTAGTTCTTCCTTTAATAAATGCCGAAATTCCGTTTACAACAGATTTCTTCATCAAATGCATTCAGCGTTTTGTGCTGGTTTTTGTTCTGATTTTAGTTTTCGAAATCATAGATTTAGCAAACGACGATCCGCATTTGCAAACTGTTCCGCAAACTATTGGCGTAAAACGAACCAAGATTTTAGGGCTTTCACTTTTGGTTCCGTTTTGGTTTTTGGAAATTTTAGTTTCAACTTTTAATTATCATGATGCCTTTATCAATCTGATTATGGTTGTTATGCTGATGCTTTTTATCATTTTCGCCAACCCAAATCGTTCCAAGTATTACACTTCTTTTTGGGTAGAAGCTGTGCCGATTTTTTGGTGGTTGATGGTGGTTTTTTTATAAAAATACTTTGGGCGTGTCCCTCCGGGTCGGGCTATCCGTTACAAGTCCTCGCTCTTCCTTCGTCAGGCTGTGGGCTTTCCACTGCTATCCCTCACGCAAAACGTAAAACGAGAAGACTCTTTTTCAAAATTTAATATTTTTTATTTAGATAAATATTGCCAATGGTTTTAGCCATTGGGACGCTTGCTTTTCGTAACTCCACTTAACGTTTCCCGCGGTTGAAACCGCGGACTATATTTGAAGTGCAGAATTTTGAAGTACAGAATTTTCAGTTAATTGTTTTTGAATTGCCTCCAGCTTTAGCTGGAGGTTAAAGAAATGTCTCCAATAAAGGCTTTAGCCAAATGATAAAGTTTGGCTAAAGCCAAGAATATTAAATCCTTGATTAACCTCCAGTTAAAACTGGAGGCAACTAATTTGATTTTTTTCTGCTAAATCCGTTGAATCTGCGTGAAAAAAATAACCCATTATCAATTGTTTCTCTCAGAAATCTCTTTTAAAACCTTATTCCTTTCCAAAAGAAAACTCACCAAATGCCTTTTCAAAAACAAAACATCAAATAATTTCCCGAAAATTCCAAATGGAGTTTCATATTGTAGTTTGTCTTTCATAATTGTAAATTCATTTTCTTCTTCAAAAAAATGTTCATGTTTGAAAGATTTGAATTTACCTTCTTCCATTTCATCAACAAAATAATCATAAAAATTCATTGCAGTAATTCGACTTTTGTGTGTGAGATAAAATCCGAAATGTTTACCGCGCCAAGTTACCGTTTCGTTTAAATTTATTAAACCAGATGTTACACCATCAATCGCCTTTTCGTCTGTCGGACTTGCAGATTGTTGATGAATGTCGATATTTCTCGAATTATCAAAAACGATTTGTTTTGATGCTATTATTTTGGTTGTGAGATTTATTGTTGTCATTAAATTTAAGTTTAGTTTTCCTCAATCTTGTCATTTCGACGGAGGAGAAATCTTCGCTAGTAACTTTACAAAGATTGGCGACATTCTGTACGGAGCTACTTGTGGAGATTTCTCCTCCGTCGAAATGACAAAACTCTCTGGATTTGGGTTCTAAATTAAATCTCGAAAAGCGTTATCAATATTCCCAAACTTAAATTCAAATCCATTTTCCAAAAGTCGTTTCGGAATCACATTTCTGCTTTTCAAAACCAATTCCGTTTCTGTTCGAATGAAAAAAGATCCGATTTCCAGAAAGAATTTATTCAATGGAATTCCAAAAGGAAATCCAACAGCCTTTCTCAGCTTTTGCATAAAATCAATATTCCGAATTGGTGTTGGAGAAACAATATTTATAACACCAGCCATTTCTTTTTCAATAATAAAATCAACCGCATTCGCAAAATCTTCTTCATGAATCCAACTTACAAATTGATTTCCATTTCCTTGTTTTCCTCCAAAACCAATTTTAGCCAAAGTCTTTAACGGAATTAATGCACCGCCATTTTTTCCTAAAACAATAGAAGTTCGCAAAGCCGTTTTTAAAGTTTTCGGAGTTTCGGTTTTAAAGAAAGCTTTTTCCCAAGAAAGGGCAACATTTATAGAAAAGTCATTTCCAATTTCGCCTTCAACTTCATCCATTTGTTTATCAAGAGAAAAACGATAAATAGTTGCCGTTGATGAATTAAGCCAATGTTTCGGCGGATTTTTGCAATTTAAAATCGCTTTGTTCAAGATTTTTGTACTGTTAATTCTTGACCAAAGAATTTCTTTTTTATTCTTTTTAGTATAACGGCAATCAACAGATTTTCCGGCAAGATTAATTAAGACAGAAGCATTTTCTAATTCTTTTTCCCAGCCGGTAAAAGTTTTAGCATTCCAGTTTACATATTTTATTCCGTCGATTGTCTGTGCTTTTCCTCGGGTTAGAATTACAATCTCATCAAATTTGCTTTTGAAATGATTCACTAAAACCTTTCCAAGAAATCCAGTTCCAGCTGCTATTATAAGTTTGCTCATTGTTGTGTGTTTTTATAGCAACGAATTGCACGAATTTCCACTAATTTTTTAGTGTTTTGCTAAATAGTAATTCGTGAAAATTTGTGCAATTCGTGGCAACTTTAATTTATAATTAAAATCAAAGCAAGAATTCTATACAGAATCCAAGTGTAAGATAAGTAAAAAGGAAGTTTTAAAATTTTCACTCGTCTAAAATGTTCCAAAAACATGATGAAAACGGTAACTCCAAACCAACCCAAAACAATCATTTCCGGAAGTTGAATAAAATTACTTAAAATCAATATTGGACTTAAAATTAAACTTCCCATCAAAGAAACGGTCATTATATTTCCTACGTAATTCAGAATAGTTTGTTTGTCAAGTTTTAAAAGAAATAAACTCTGAAAAACAATTTGTCCAAAAGCTAAAATGATTTCTCTTATAATATTGCTTTTTGGCAAATTCGGAATCAAATTAGAATAACCAAACAAGATGAAAGTTGTGATCGTTAATGCAAATCCAATAAACAGAAATCGGTATTTATAATTGAAATCAGGCGTGCATTGCAATTTGTTTGCTTCTTTTACATTTCCTGGAATAATGACTTTTCGGTTATAAGAAACAAAAGAATACATTTTTTTCAGAATGAAATGAATTGGTTTTATGGTTGCAATTTTTTCAATTAATGGAAAAGAAAAACCAACAACTTTTATCAAACTGTCAATTCCATATGTAACAGTTTTAGTTTTATTATTGACTAAAGCAATTTCGTTTGGAGCGCGTTTTAAATCCACAAAATTTTGCTCTTCTGCAGATAATTTGCAATAAGATTTTCTTCCGTTTTCATCAAGCATTCCGCTTTTTACAAATCCATTTGTGTACAAATTGCAAAGCGGACAGTCTTCATCATAAAGCAAGGTTTGGTTTTCTAATGTTTTCATGACTTTTGGTTTTAAAGATGAATAATTCTAAGTGTAAATCGTTGGTAAAATTGTTCCTAACACATAGAAACATAGCTTTCAGAAGGTTTAAAAAGGCGTTTCACTAATTTCAATTCACATAGTCTAGCTATGTGTGGAAACTAGTTTCTTCTATTCTCTTTTTTTGAGATAGAAATCTATGTTTCTATGTGTTGAAATATTTTAATTTCATCTAATGAGTTAAGCATATAATTTTTGTTTAGCTGGAACTGATTGAAGTTTTCTTTTATTCTTAACTGTAATTTTTGACCCTTTTGCTAAGAAAACAGAAATCGGTTTTTGAGTTTGAAGAAATGTAAAATCGCTTCCATAATTTTTTTCGAAATCAATATCAACTCGATGATTTAAAACTTTCATTTGTTCCCATCTCGGATGCGTTACTTCATATTCAAAAGTCGTTTTTTCATCGATTTTGGTGTATCCGAAATAATGTTCTGTGATAAATTCAGCTTCAGAATCAATTTCGATTTGGCTTAAATCTTTTTTGGTTTCAATTTCAATTGTATTCCATTCTTTATCATTTTTCCATTGATAAATGAAAGTATTAGTATTTTCATTTTCATGAATTTCATGTCTCATTTTCTGAGTTTCGTAATGTTCCTGATACAAAGTGTTGGCAATAAAAGTGATGGCTTTTTTAGGAACAATTTCTTTAATGAAAACCACTCCGCGTTTCCATTCGCCGTTTTCAAAACGCTTTACATAAAAACGCAGATTCACTTCTTCAAAGTCAACATGAAACGGAACTTTTAATCCTAAAACTTTAGTGTTTTGAAACATAAACCCAACCAAGCTGACATAACATTTGTTGTTCCAAATATCAATTTCGGTTCCTGCTGGAAGATATTTTTCTAATATTTTAGCATCAACTTCGTAATTGAAAAGTGCTAAGTTTTTCCATTCTGCTTTTAAGAAGTTCATTGGTGTGCTTTTTTATAGGTTATTGTAGAAAAGAAAATTGCAAGTATAATTGGAATTACAAATAAGATAAAGTATAGAATCTGATAATTTAAGATAAAGCCATTAATAAACCAGAGGACAAAAAAGAAGCAAACTCCTGTTATGTAGTATTGGAGGTTTTTATCCTTAGGTTCGTCAATTAGCATTTTTATACCGAAAATCACTTGAAATAGCCCAGTTAATATTAAAAACAGAAATCCGCTTCCAGTAATATTTCCACTGCTCTCATTACTCAATAATCCGAATAGAATTAATATAAATGGCGTTCCAACAAAAAAGTAATTAAGATAATTTATTGCTTTCATAGTTATTGATTGTTTTAAACTTTCAGAAAAAATTGAAAGTTTGATTTAAATTTTTTTAGTTTGAAAATTTACTTCATCATTTTCATGAACAATTTTCCAAGCCAATTATCATTAAATTCAGTCATTTTGTCCAGCATATTATCGGCTTTTAAAACGAAATCATACAATTTAGAAGTTTGATCAACGAAGTGTTTTTCTTCTGCCGAATTATTGGCTTCAATTGTAGAAACTTCTTTTAAAATCTTAAGAGTCGGTTTAATTTCTCTCTTGCTTCTTTCTCTGGAAATTTTAACTGCTAATTCGTCTAAATCTTTTTCTGCCGTGAAAAATTCTTTTCTTTCTCCAGCTTTAAATTCTTTATAAACAATTCCCCAATCCATTAAACCTCTCAGGTTCATACTTGCATTTCCGCGGGAAATCTGTAATTCTTCCATAATATCTTCCATAGAAATAGGTTCGTTTGAGACCATTAATAAAGCGTGGATCTGTGCCATTGTTTTATTAATTCCCCACTGAGAACCTAATGCTCCCCATGTTTGAACGAATTTATTTTTTGCTTCTTTGAATTCCATGAGTCAAATGTAAGTAAAAGTTTTTAAACTTTCAAAAATAATTGAAACTTATTTAACAAATTATAAAGTTATGTTAATTCAAACCTTCAAATTTTCGATTAAATAATGATACAGCTATTTTTGTAAAAATCACATTTTATGGAATTATACTACACATTTTCGGTGCTAATTGTTCTAGCATCTTTCTTCGCCTATTTAAATTTAAGATTTTTAAAACTTCCGGGAACCATCGGAATTATGATTATTGCGATGTTGGTTTCAGTTGGAATTCGTCTTTTAGGAGATTCTTATTTTCCTGCAACAACTAAACATTTTTTTGATTTAATAAAACAATTCGATTTCAACGAAATCCTAATGGGAGCAATGTTGAACTTTCTTTTATTTGCTGGAGCATTGCACGTAAATATGGCCGATTTGAAAGAGCAAAAAGTGCCTATTATGATTTATTCTACGGTAAGTGTTGTTTTATCAGCCTTGATAATTTCGATGCTTCTTTTTTATATAGCGCCACTTTTAGGAATAAAAATACCTTATATATTTTGTTTAGTTTTTGGAACTCTAATTTCTCCAACTGACCCAATTGTGGTTTTAGGAGTTTTAAAAGAAGCGAAAGTTCCAAAAAGAATAGAAACTAAAATTGTCGGTGAGTCATTGTTTAATGATGGAGTAGCAGTAGTAATGTTTGCTGTTGTTCTAAAAATGGCAACCGATCCAACATTTGATGCGACTTTTAGCTCGATTTCTTTGCTGTTTATAGAAGAAGGAATCGGCGGACTTTTATTAGGAGCGGTTTTCGGATTTACGGCGTCTAAGGTTATGAAGAAAATTGACGATTATAAAGTTTCGGTTTTAATCACACTTTCGATTGTAACAGGAGGATTTTTGGTCGCTCAGGCACTACACGTTTCTAGTCCGCTTGCAATGGTTGTTGCCGGATTGATTATTGGAAATTATGGTAAAAAAGTTGCGATGAGCGAAGTGACCAAAGATTATTTAGGTAAATTCTGGGAACTTATCGATGAAATCTTAAACGCTGTTTTATTCCTTTTTATTGGTTTCGAATTGTTATTACTTCCTGATTTGAACAAACAATTATTGACAGGTTTGGTAGCGATTTTTATAGTACTTTTTTCAAGATTAACTTCAATAGTTTTACCATGGAAATTCTTCGATATCTTTAAGTTTTTCGGAATCAGATCGGCTTACAACAAAGGTTCATTAATGGTTTTAGTTTGGGGTGGAATTCGCGGTGGAGTTTCTATCGCATTAGTACTTTCTATGCCGGAAAGCGAATACAAAAACCTTTTATTGGAAGTAACTTATATTGTAGTTTTATTTTCTATTGTTGTTCAAGGCTTGACCGTTGGGAAATTAGCTAATAGAGTTTTGGAGAAGGAGTAGAGAGGGAAAAGAGACAAGAGGCAAGAGTAAAGATTTTGTTTTTGTAGACTTCAAATTATTAAATTAAAATGGGCTAACTCGCTTTTTGAGACAGCCCATTTTTATTGGAATGCTCCAGCGGAGCAGAATCTTTATAGCAAATCCAATTTTCGACTATCAATAAAGCTCCAGCGGAGCGAAATGTTTTTCAATAATTTTTATCGTTTATCTTCTTTAGAAAAGTTGGATTCTCCATTTATATCAATTTGAGTTCCTAAAAAACGAGGTTCGCGATTTCTTAGTACATCAAAAAAAGCTTTAAAGACAGAAATATATTCTCTGAAACAAACATAATTATATCCTAAATATTCTCCATTATTAGCTGAATATCCAGAAGATTTAATTCCGAGTTTTTGACCAATATAAATGGCTCGATTTAAATGATATTTTTGAGAAATTAAAGTAGCTCTTTTGATATTGAAAATATGTTTGGCGCGATACATTGTGGAATAAGTATCAAATCCAGCATAGTCAATAAAAATTTTGGTAGTGTCTACGCCGTGATTGAAACAATAATTTTTCATTACAGTTAACTCGTCATATTCTTCACGGCCGTTGTCTCCAGAAAGCAGAATTTTATTAATGCGTTTTGCTTTCCAGAGCATAATTCCCGCATCCAAACGATCTTTCAAATATTTGCTTGGCTGATTTCCATTAATGCCTGCGCCGAAAATAATTCCGACATCATTCTTTGGAAACTTTTTAATCGAATAATAAATCTTAGTTTTAGTCGAAGATTTTACATAATAATTTACAGCAATAATTGAAATTAGTCCAATAATTGCCAAATAAAGTGCTATTTTAAAATATTTTTTCACGGCTTGTATTTGTAAGATTAAGATTCAAAAACACGAAGATAACTAAAGTAAAATCAAATAAAAAACCGAAGCGTTTTTGCTTCGGTTTAATCTAAAATTTATTAGCGACAAAGATTAAAAATCTAAAATCTAAATTCAGAAATCTAAAATTATAAAAGACCTGCTCTTTTCAATAAAGCCTCAGGTTTTGGTTCTTGACCTCTAAAGCGTTTGTATAAAATCATAGGATGTTCTGTTCCTCCTTTTGAAAGTACATTATCTTTGAATTTCTTTGCAATTTCTTCATTGAAGATTCCATTTTCATGGAAATATTCAAAAGCATCTGCATCTAGAACTTCTGCCCATTTGTAGCTGTAATATCCAGAAGAATATCCACCTTGGAAAATATGAGAAAACGCCGTGCTCATTGCATTTTCTTTTACATCAGGATACAATTGCGTGCTTGCAAATTGCTCTGTTTCGAAAGTTTTCAAATCTGTAATAGCAGTTGGATCTTGTCCGTGCCAAGCCATATCTAAAAGTCCGAAACTTAATTGACGTAAAGTTGCCAAACCTTCTTGGAAACTTGCACTTTCTTTAATTTTCTGAACATACTCAATCGGAATGATTTCTCCCGTTTCGTAATGATTCGCAAACAAAGCCAGAGCTTCCGGTTCGTAACACCAGTTTTCCATAATCTGACTTGGTAATTCTACGAAATCCCAGTAAACAGAAGTTCCAGATAAACTTGGATAAACTGTATTAGCAAGCATTCCGTGTAATCCGTGACCGAATTCGTGGAATAAAGTAGTCACTTCATTAAAAGTCAATAATGAAGGTTTTGTTTCGGTTGGTTTTGTAAAATTACAAACGTTCGAAATATGTGGTCTTTCGTTTACGCCGTCTTTTACATATTGCGATTTGAATGAAGTCATCCAGGCACCGTTTCTTTTTCCTTTTCTTGGGAAGAAATCAGCATAGAAAATAGAAACTAAATTACCATCAGCATCTTTTACTTCATAAGTCGTAACTTCTTCGTGATATTTATCGATATCAAAAACTTCCGTAAAAGTTAAACCGTATAATTTTTTGGCAACGGTAAAAGCGCCGTCTAACACTTTTTCTAATTGAAAATATGGTTTCAGCTTTTCATCATCTAAATTAAAAAGCTGTTGTTTTAATTTTTCAGAATAATAAGCGCCGTCCCATTTTTCCAGTTTTTCGATTCCGTCCAATTCTTTTGCAAAAGCAGTTAATTCAGCAAACTCTTTTTGCGCCGCTGGTTTTGCTTTTGCTAATAAATCATTTAAGAAAGAGAAAACTTTCTCCGGACTTTCGGCCATTCTTTCTTCCAAAACAAAATGAGCATGTGTTTTATAGCCTAATAAATTCGCTCTTTCATGACGAAGTTTGGCAATTTTAAGAACGTTTTCTTCATTGTTGAATTCGTTTTTCTGGAAACCTTTTGCACCAAAAGCAATTGCCATTTTTTTACGCAATTCGCGATTATCAGCATAAGTCAAAAACGGAACATAACTCGGATAATCTAAAGTGAAAATCCAGCCTTCTTTTTCCTGATTTTTGGCTAATAATCTTGCCGCTTCGATTGTGCCTTCCGGTAAACCTGATAAATCTTTCTCATCGGTTAAATGCAATTCGAAATTGTTGGTTTCGGCCAAAACATTTTCGCCAAACTGCAAACTCAATTTCGATAATTCTTTGTCGATTTCTCTTAATTGGTTTTTCTTTTCTTCTGGCAGATTGGCTCCGTTTCTTGAAAAACTTTTGTATTTTTTATCTAATAAAGTCGATTGTTCCGGGTTGAGGTTCAAACTTTCTTTTTGATCATAAACTGCTTTTACTTTAGCAAATAAATTCGCATTCAAACGAATGTCATTTCCAAATTCTGAAAGCCAAGGCGAAACTTCCTGAGCAATTTTTTGCATTTCGTCATTCGTTTCAGCTGAATTCAAATTGAAGAAAACACTAGAAAGACGATCCAAAATATCGCCCGAATAATCCATTGCAACAATTGTGTTTTCAAAAGTTGGTGCTTCCGAATTATTTACAATCGCATCAATTTCAGCTTTCGCCAAAGCAATTCCTTCCTGAAAAGCAGGAACGTAATCTTCGATTTTGATTTGCGAAAAAGGCGCTGTGTTATGTTTGGTGTTGAAATATTGTGTTAATACGCTCATATTATTTATGCTGTTTAAAAATATAAAATTAGAAAATCATAACTTAAATTTCTTCGTATCCTGAAAAGTATTCCAAAATCGAAGCAATTCTAAATTAGTGTTTTCGATACGGTAATAAAGTGAAATGTGTTTGGTAATGACAATTTTGTAAACATTTTTATAATTTGTTTTAAGAAATAAAACATTGTCATTTTTTAAAAGTGTAATTGTGGTATTTACTTTTTCAATGAAATTTTGAGCAATTTTCTCAGACCATTCAGCTTCCAAATAATCGATGTTGTTCCAAAAGTCTTGTCTAGCTTGTGGAGACCAAATTACAGTCATTATTTAAAGTATTTTGAATAACGATTTTTGGTTTCTTCCATAACAACATCATGAGAAATTCCTTCGTTATTATCTAAAGAATAAATAGCCTCATTTATTTTGCTTTTTTGTTCTTCTGAAAGACTTTCTTTAGATTGAATGAACTCGACAATTTCCTGAATCAAATCGGGATTTTCAATGTCTAAAACTATTTTAGCGAGCTCTATTTTAGAAGTTTGAATGTTCATTTTGCTTTTTTCTCAAAGTTAAGTTTTTCTTTTAGAAATTTTTATAAGGATTAGTTAATTCTTGGAGAGGCTTATTTCGCAAAGATTCGCAAAGAAAAAAACACAGAGATACACAAAATTTTGTGTTCCTCTGTGCTTGCTGTGACTGAAAACTGTGACTGATGACTATTTAAGACCTTCAGCCGCTTTATTAACTGCCGCTTTCAATTCTTCTTTATAAGAAATAATAGTATCTAAAACTTTTTTGTCATGGCTTCCGATGATTTGCGCTGCTAAGATTCCGGCATTTTTTGCTCCGTTTAAAGCTACAGTTGCAACAGGGACCCCACCCGGCATTTGTAAAATTGATAATACAGAATCCCATCCATCAATAGAATTGCTTGATTTTACCGGAACTCCAATTACTGGTAACGGAGACATTGAAGCCACCATTCCCGGTAAATGTGCCGCACCGCCCGCACCGGCAATAATTACCGAAATACCGCGATTATGTGCATTTTTGCTGAAGTCGAATAATTTCTCCGGCGTTCTGTGTGCCGAAACGATATCTACTTCAACTTCTACATTAAATTGTTTTAATATGTCGATTGCATCCTGCATAACTGGCATGTCTGAGATGCTTCCCATTATAATAGCTACTTTGCTCATTTTGTTTTTTTTTGTTTCAGGTTTAAAGTTTCAAGTTTTGTTGTAACTGAAAACTGTTTGTATTTT
The DNA here is from genome assembly GCF_014207905.1 of Flavobacterium notoginsengisoli. Taxonomy (GTDB): domain Bacteria; phylum Bacteroidota; class Bacteroidia; order Flavobacteriales; family Flavobacteriaceae; genus Flavobacterium; species Flavobacterium notoginsengisoli_A. Next base: position 41,708 of record NZ_JACHLB010000006.1, read on the forward strand.
TTTGGTTTATGATCTTAGTTTTAGCAGAATTGTGTAAATCATAAATAAAGAGAAAATTATTAATGCTAAAGTAAATACAACAAGAATTATAAAAAGAAAAAAACTTTTTATCCTTTCGCCTTTATATTCGTATTTATCTGTAAATCTTTCAAAATAAATTTTAAACAAGTTTGATTTGCTGTCCCAATTCAAAAGACCTATTAATATTTCTAGAAATTCCATTAACTGATAAATTCGTTTAGTTTCTGCAAGTTTATTGACTGATCACGGTAAAATTACTGGCCACTGATAACTCTAATAGTGTTCTTCACTTCCTGTGCAATTCGTCTCGCTTCAGCCATATCTTCATTTACAATCGTCACGTGACCCATTTTTCTGAAAGGGCGAGTCTGTTTTTTACCGTAAATATGTGGCGTAACGCCGTTCCAACCTAAAATGGTTTCGATGTTTTCGTAAACAACATTTCCAGAATGACCTTCGGCACCAACTAAATTGACCATAATTCCGGCAACTTTGCTGTCTGTGTTTCCTAAAGGAAGATCTAAGATAGCGCGCAAATGATTTTCGAATTGTGAAGTATAACTTGCTTCGATAGAATAATGTCCAGAATTGTGCGGACGTGGAGCAACTTCATTAACTAAAATTTCGTCATCCTGAGTCTGGAACATTTCAACTGCTAAAAGTCCAACGTGATTGAAGTTTTCTGAAACCTGCAAAGCAATTGCTCTGGCTTTTTCGGCTACTTTATCGTCGATTCTTGCTGGGCAGATTACGTATTCAACTTGGTTGGCTTCTGGATGAAATTCCATTTCGACAACCGGATAGGTTTTCATTTCTCCTGAAGGATTTCTAACTACAATTACAGCCAATTCGTTTTTGAACGGAACCATAGTTTCTGCAATGCATTCTACATTTGGCAAAGTATCTAAATCGGATGCCTGACGAACTATTTTTACGCCGTTTCCGTCATAACCAAATTCGGTGCATTTCCAAACGAAAGGCATCTCGACTCCGCTAGATGTGACAGCAGTTTTTAATTTATCTAAATTTTCAAATCTTTCGAAAGGTGCAGTTGGGATATTATTTTTAGCGTAAAATTCTTTTTGAACGCCTTTATTCTGAATTCCTTTTAAAGTTTTTGGAGAAGGATATATTTTTAAACCTTCGTTTTCCAATTGCGTTAAAGCTTCAAGATTTACCAATTCGATTTCGAAAGTCAAAACGTCGACTTGTTTTCCGAAATTATAAACCGTTTCATAGTCCATTAAATCGCCTTGAAAGAATTTGTTGCAGGCAATTTTACTTGGTGCTTCCTCGCTTGGATCTAGTACGTAAGTTTGTATGTCAAATTTTCTGGTATCAAACAAAAGCATTTTACCTAATTGTCCGCCACCTAATATTCCTAATTTAAAATCAGAAGAAAAATAATTCATTTTGTGTTGTGTTTTTGCAAAGATACTTTTTAATCTTTTTTCAGCCAAAATTTCGTTGAGCACAAGTTTTTTCCGTCACGAATTCACGAATTATTTTTTTATACAGAAAGAGAAAGAAAAAAATCGTGAATTTGTGGCTAACAAAAAAACTATTTTATTTTCTTCAAAACTTCTTTGGCGACGGCTTTGTACGCGGGCGAGTGGTCTCCGAAATCTTTATCGATTATCACTTTGAGTTCAGGATGAATCCAGTCGTAATAATTTCCTAGAATATATAAGGTTCTGATGGAATAGGCTTTTGTGGCGACTTTGATATCATTAATCAGCCAGTCGAAAGAAGCTTCGATGCAGTCTTGAAGATTTTTTTCAGAAAGTTGAATTCCGTTTTCGTTTTTCTTATAATGTGATTTTACCAAAAGCTGAACGACTTTTGCAACTGGACGCAACGAACTTTCGTCTTTTAAAATTTTTAGATTCGAACAGAAAAAATCAAGATGAGGTTGGAGCCAGTGTAATTCTTCGTAAGAAACAAATTCTAAAATCCAGCAAGCTTTATGATTGTTTTTATCTTCGGGCGAAAAGCAAATCGAAACCAACTCACTAAAAAGTGAAGGATTTTCTAGAACATCCTGTGCAGCTTTGAGACGATTTTCTCTATAAGCATTTACGTAATCCAGTTTTTTTTGTAATTCAGACAGCATCTTCTTCCAAGTATTTAATTACTTGGCTAAAATACGTAATTTAATGAGATAATTCCGTAAAAGTTTACAGGTAGTCCAGGATAATAAAATCTAGGTTGCGCATTTCCAACGGCTGTTGCGTTTGTCAAAATCATTGAAGCGTATTTTTCGTTCATGACATTATTAATTCCTGCATCAAGATGAGCTTTTAAACCTGAAAGAATTTCAAATTGATAACCTGTTTTTAAATTCAGAAGCGAATAAGAATCGGAATAATCGGCATTGGAATCGTTCATCGGAATTTTATCTGTAAACTGGAAATCGGCAGTAAAATAAAATCCTGAATTTGTGTTTAAAGTAAAACCAGCGCTTGCGGTATTGGCAGGAACTCCGGTGAGTTTATTTCCAGAGAAATCATTTCCGTTATCAACAAATTCTTTGAATTCATAATTTCCGATGGAAGTTCCAACATAAGAGTTTAAAGTAAAAACACGATTGATTGGCCAATTGTGATTTAGAGAAATTTCAATTCCTTCATGAAAAGTTTTTCCGGCATTTACACCTTCGTATTGATCGTCTCCGATTCTTTTGGCAACCAATAAATCTTTAATTTCCATTCGGTAAATGGCAATTTCGGTGTAGAGTTTTTTATTGAAAAAATGCAGTTTTCCGCCCAATTCGAAATTATAGCCTGTTTCGGGTTTAATGTTGCGATTTATATTTCCTGTTGAGGTTAAAGTTTCTTCGGTTGCTGGAAGAGAAAATCCGCGGCTTACTGAAAAGTAAAATGTCCGAACTTCATTTGGCTTATAGAGAAAAGAAAGCTGAGGCGAAAAAATTCCATCATAACTATAATGTTCCGTTGGATTATTCGCGGAAGCGGGAAAATCATTCTGCAAATCAAATTTTGTTTTGTTATAATTCAAACCCGCCTGAATTTCAAAATGTTCCGAAAGTAAAGTCCTGATTTGAGAAAAAATATTGTAAAAATCTCTTTTTTGATCGGTTGCTGTAAGTTGATCGCCTTGCAAACTTCCATTTCCATTATTTTGCTGATATAAGTTTTGAAATGTATTTCCGCTATAATTATCTCTGAAATATTCCAGACCGGCAATAAATTGATTTTTGATTTTTCCGATTTTAAAATCTCCCGAAAACTGCGTTCTAGCGCCAGAAGCAAAAGTATATTGACGTAAAATATCAAAAGGTCTTGGTTCGTTGCTGTCTTTATAATTGATAAAAATGGAAGTTGAATTTTTTAAATTTTCATTAATTGAAAAATCATAAGCCAATCCTGCCAAAGTCGATTTATATTCTTTAAAACCTTGTGAAGCAACCCAAGTTGGTGCGCCTGCCTGCGGATTATTCTCAAAAGTGCTTTTATTAATCGAACTCGGAATGTATGCTTTCAAATAAGTGTAATTGGAAAAGTACGTCAACTTGCTGTTTTTCTTTCTGAATAATTCTCCGCCAAGCGTAATTCCTTCGCGATTGTAAGCGCTGTTTTCGCGCCAACCGTCGGTTTTTAAATTGTGATAACTCAGATTTAAAGAAGCACTTTTTTTATTCAAATTAAAACCAACTCTGTTTTTCAATAAACCAAAAGAGCCAAAAACAGAACTGATTTGGGTTTGATAATTTCCTTTATTAAATGTTTGAGGCGAAATCAAAATTGCTCCACCTAAACCCGCACCGTAAATACTCGAAAGCGGACCTTTTATTACTTCAATTTGATTAATGTTTTGAAGATCAATATCGTCAATAACCGTTTCGCTGTTTCCAGATGTCAGTGGAATATTTCCATAAAAAGCCCTGATTTTATTTGTTCCGTAGGGTGTTCTTGCACCAATTCCACGAATCGAAATTCGGGTTGTTGTGATATTCGAAGATTGCATAAAAACGCCCGGAATCGTATTGATAACATTGCTAATATCTGTAGCGTTATTTCGAAGCAATTCTTTTTCAGATAAAACGCCAATAGAAGCAGGGCTATTCTGTAAATCCCGATTAATATGAAGTGGACTAATTAAAACCTCGTTTAGTTTTTGAGTTTTGGTAGAATCAATATTTTGGATTTTCTTTTCTTGTGCCAAACTATTTTTAGAAATAAAAAGAACAGAAAGAAGGAAATACTTTTTTAAAATCATAAAAGGGCGATGTTATTTGTGATCAATGTTTATATATCCAAGCCAAAATCTGTTTGTTTTGTCTTTAGGATAATCTCTCTTACAAATTTCAGATCCTATTTTACTTAATTTTTTATCTGCTTGATTTTCAATTTTAATAGTGTAAATAGAGTCGTTTTTGTATTTACCAACTTTATCCATTAATTCTCTAGGACATTCTTGTATAATAAATACAACTTCACCTTTTATATGACTTTTTTCTTGTAATTCAAATTTTAATAAACCATATGATTTTTGGGAACTACAATATGCAGGAGTTTTACTTGTATTGTAATCTATTAATTTCGCTTTATAAATTTGAGCAAAAAACAGATTAGGAATTAGAATTATTATCGCAATATAAAGCGTTCTTTTCATATTAAGTTTTGATTGTAGTTTTATTTTAACACATAGAAACATAGTCATTGATTGAGGCAAAAAAGGCGTTTCGAGTTTTCAAGTAACTTCTTTTTAAACAAAAATCTATGTCTCTATGTGTTTAAAAATCTTTTTACAGATTGGAATTTGGAATTTCAAAAATTGGAATTTTATTTAGTTGTTACCTTCCAAATCGTATTTCCGCTATCATCATTTACCAAAAGCGATCCATCATTCATAACAGTAACCGCAACCGGACGTCCGTAAACTTCCGCTTTATCATTATCAGAAATAAAACCAGTTAAAAAATCTTCTGGCTTTCCTGAAGGTTTTCCATCTTTAAAAGGAACAAACAATACTTTGTAACCCGAAATTACAGATCGGTTCCAGGAACCATGCTGACCTACAAAAGCGCCATTTCTGTATTTTGCAGGAAAAGCATCTTTAGTGTAAAAAGCCAATCCTAAAGAAGCAGTGTGCGCACCAACCGGAACATCGGGAACAATAGCTCTTTTTATCAAATCTTTTGGTTCGCCTTTGTCTTTCCATCTTGGATCAGGAATACTTCCAAAATACGAATAAGGCCATCCATAAAAACCGCCTCTTTTTACACTCGTAATATAATCTGGAACCAAATCATCGCCAAGTTCATCTCTTTCATTTACCGCTGTCCAAAGTTCTTTTTTGTTGGCTGGATTCCAATCCATTCCCATTGGGTTTCTAAGGCCTTCCGCATAAATTTTTTCGCTGGTTCCATCAGGATTAATTTCTAAAATTGCCGCACGGCGAATTTCTTTATCCATTCCGTTTTCTCCAACATTACTTCCTGAACCAACACCAATATAAATTTTTGTTCCTTCAGGATTTGCAAGCAAACTTCTTGTCCAGTGATTGTTGTATCCGCCAGCAGGAAGTTCGACAATTTTAGTTCCCTGAGTTTCTAATTTTAAAGGAGCATTTTTATATGGATAACGGTAAAGTCCATCAGTATTTGCAATGTAAAAAAAGTCTTTAAGAATTAGCATTCCCAAAGGTCTGTTTAAACCAGAAATAAAAACTTCGCGAGTTTCATATTTTCCGTCTTTATCCTTGTCGCGCAAAACTATAATTTGGTTTTTGCTTGTTCTGGTTCCGCTTTCAACAACAAAAATATCATTGTTCGGACCGATATAACTCCAACGTGGATTGCTAAATCCGTCGGCAAATTTTGTAACTGTAAAACCTTCCGGTGCTTTTGGTGTTTTGCCTTCCGGCCAGCCTATAACTTTACTGTTCTTTGTTTTTGATTCAGTTGCGTAGGGAGGAGGAAGTGTAATGTCTCCGATAGCCGTTTTTACAACATTTCCCGGCTGTTTGGCAAGTGCTTCTTTTTCTTCTTTTTTTACTTGTCCGTTGCAGGAAGTCATTAAAGCTAATAACGGAATTGAAAACAGGATTAACGATTTTTTCATTGGTTTTTTGGAGTTAAATAATTATATCATAACAATTTACTCAAATTTAAAATAGCCTAAAAGACTGCTTTGTAAATATTAACTGATATTTAACATTCGTGAAAAAATAATATAGATACAGTCCATTTTGATGTAAGCTGTTAAGTTCTAATTCTGTATCTTTGTCCATTATTTTAAAAAGAAAAATAATGATACAACTTCACGATAAACAATTTGTTCCGTTTATTTCGGCTAAAGAAATTGATTTTGCTTTAACCAAATTAGTGGCTCAGGTAGAAGACGATTTTGGAGATCATACACCAATTTTTATTGGAGTTTTGAATGGTGCTTTTATGGTCGTGTCAGATTTTCTGAAAAAATATAAAAAGCCATGCGAGGTTTCATTTATCAAAATGGCATCGTATGAAGGAACTGAAACAACAAATTCGGTTAAAGAATTAATCGGAATCAATCAGGATTTGTCTGGAAGAACCGTAATTATCATTGAAGATATTATCGATACCGGAAACACAATCGAAGAATTGAAGCATTTGTTTAAAGCACAAAATGTAAAGCATTTTAAAATTGCAACATTGTTCTTTAAACCAGAAGCATATAAAAAAGACATTAAAATAGATTATATCGGAATTCGTATTCCGAACAAATTTATTGTCGGTTATGGTTTAGACTACGATGGTTTAGGGCGAAACCTAACTGAGATTTACAAATTAGCAGAATAACAAAACACAACTATATATTCATTTTAAAACTTCTGAAAGACAGAAGTAACAACACTCATTTCAATTATGATTAACATCGTTTTATTTGGAAAGCCTGGTGCAGGAAAAGGAACTCAGGCAGAATTTTTAAAAGAAAAATACAATTTAACACACCTTTCAACAGGAGATATTTTTCGTTTCAATTTAAAAAATGATACTGAACTAGGAAAAAAAGCAAGAGTTTTTATGGACAATGGAGAATTAGTTCCTTGCGAAGTAACAACTGCAATGTTAATTGATGAGGTAAAAAAACACCCTGATACAGCAGGATTTTTGTTCGACGGTTACCCAAGAACAATCAATCAGGCAGAAGCTTTAGATAAATTTTTGCCAACAATTGGTTCTAGCGTAACAGCAACAATCGCTTTAGAAGCTGATGACGAAATTTTAGTAGCACGTCTATTAGAAAGAGGAAAAACAAGCGGAAGAGCAGATGATCAGGACGAAGAAAAAATTCGTGTGAGATATCAGGAATACAATGAAAAAACAGCTCCGTTAATCGATTACTATAAAGCACAGAATAAATTTCACGCTGTAAACGGTATCGGAGAAATAAAAGATATTACAGAGCGCTTAACGTCAGTTATAGATAATTTGTAGAAGCTTTTTCCAGCTGTACGTTACTAGTCCTCGCTAAAAAAACTATTTTTCCAAACCATAAAACGAGCTTCTTTCAGTCGCTGTTTTCTGGCAGGAAAAATTAGTTTTTTTAGCTCCGGGCTATTCACTTCCATCTGGGCTATTTAGATTACGATTACAAATTACAATAACGAGACTATTTTATAACGAATCCCCTATCAATTGGAAATACTAATAATATTTTTTCTAATTCTACTAAACGGAGTTTTCTCCATGTCTGAAATCGCTTTGATTTCGGCCCGTAAAAACAGGCTTGAAACCGCTGCGAAAAAAGGAAATAAAAGTGCTAAAACAGCACTCGATCTAGCCAATTCCCCAAACAAGTTTTTATCTACAGTTCAAATCGGAATTACCTTAATCGGTATTTTGACAGGTATTTATTCTGGAGATAAAATTACTGCAGATGTTGAGGTTTTTGTAGCAGGTTTTGCAGTATTAAAACCTTACGCACATTCCATCGCAGTTGGAATTGTGGTTGTAGTTTTAACTTTCTTCTCATTGGTTTTAGGAGAATTACTTCCAAAACGAATCGGATTAAATTATCCGGAAGCAATTGCTAAAATGGTAGCAATGCCAATGAAAGTCATTTCGATTATCACGGCGCCTTTTATTTGGCTGTTAACTTCTTCAACAGATTTCTTGTTGAATGTTTTTCAGATCAAACCAACCGCTGACGGAAAAGTAACCGAAGAAGAAATTAAAGCCATCATTAAAGAAGGAACCGAAGTTGGTGAAGTTCAGGAAATTGAACAAGATATTGTGGAACGTGTTTTCCATATTGGAGATAGAAAAGTAAGTTCGTTAATGACACACCGTAAATCGGTTGACATGTTGCCTTTAAAAGCAGATAAAGCTAAAATTAAAGAATTGGTTGTTCAGGATTTACACGCCGTTTATCCGGTTTACAATGATAACTATGATGATATAGTTGGAGTTGCAACTCTAAAAAATATATTTGCGAATATTGAAAACGATAATTTCGATTTTTCGTCGATTATAACTGATGCGCCTTATTTAATGGAGCAGACTACGGCTTATAAAGCTTTGGAAAACTTCAAGAAAACAGGAATTCATTACGCTTTAGTTTCAGATGAATATGGCGTTTTTCAAGGTATGATTACGTTGAATGATATTCTAGAAGCTTTAGTTGGAGATGCATCAGAATTTTACAAAGATGAATTTCAGCTTATAGAAAGAGAAGACGGTTCATGGCTGGTTGACGGACATTATTCGTTACACGATTTCTTAACGTATTTCGAGTTAGACGAATTAACAAACGATTACGAAGTAAACACCGTAAGCGGAATGATTATGACGGAGCTTTCTCATATTCCAAAAGAAGGAGAAAAGTTAGTTTGGCAGAAATTTGTCCTTGAAGTGATCGACATGGACGGCGTTAAGATTGATAAAGTGCTTGTAAGAGCATTGAAAGAATAAAAAATAAAGTTTACAGTCACAGTTTACAGTCGCAGTTTGCGCTGGAAATTTTGACTAAAATTGAATAAAAATAAATTATAGTTTTCAGTTAAAGTTTTCGGTCACATTGCATACTGAAAACTGCGACTGCGACTGAATACTTAGAAAAATGACAGAAGGAAATTTTGTAGATTACGTTAAGATATATGTTTCTTCCGGAAAAGGAGGAAAAGGATCTACGCATTTACATAGAGAGAAATTTATTGAAAAAGGTGGTCCCGACGGAGGAGATGGAGGTCGAGGCGGACATGTGTATTTAGTTGGGAATAAAGGACTCTGGACATTATTTCACTTAAAGTTTGCACGTCACGTTAAAGCTGGACACGGTGGAGACGGAGGTTCTGACAGAAGTACAGGAGCAGACGGAGAAGATAAAATTATTGAAGTGCCACTAGGAACTGTTGTAAAAGACAAAGAAACGGGTGAAACACTTTTTGAAATTACTGAAGACGGAGAAAAAAAGATTCTTGCAAAAGGAGGTAAGGGAGGTTTAGGAAACTGGCATTTTAGAAGTTCAACAAATCAAACACCTCGTTATGCACAGCCAGGATTGCTTGGTGTAGAAATGGACGTAATTTTAGAATTGAAAGTTCTAGCAGATGTTGGTTTAGTTGGTTTCCCAAATGCGGGAAAATCTACTTTATTGTCTGTTTTAACTTCAGCAAAACCAAAAATTGCCGATTATCCTTTTACCACTTTAAAACCAAATTTAGGAATCGTAGCGTACAGAGATTTTCAATCTTTTGTAATTGCTGATATTCCTGGAATTATTGAAGGCGCTGCAGAAGGAAAAGGTTTGGGGCATTATTTCTTACGTCATATTGAGCGTAATTCAACATTATTATTCTTAGTTCCTGCTGATGCGACAGATATTAGAGCAGAATATGATATTTTGGTTAACGAATTAACCAAATACAATCCAGAAATGTTGGACAAAGAACGTTTGGTTGTAATCTCAAAATGCGATATGCTGGATGACGAACTAAAAGCAGAATTGAAAGCAGAATTAGATGTGACTTTCAAAGATGTTCCCTATATGTTTATTTCGTCTGTTGCACAACAAGGTTTGACCGATTTGAAAGACAGACTTTGGAAAATGCTTAACGAGTAAATTAGATTTTTATACAATTTTAAAAAAGGTATTCTGTTTTTCAGAATACCTTTTTTGTTTCTCATAAATAATGACATTAAGAACGCGGATGAAACGGATTTACTTCGTAAAGTCGCGGATAAACACGGATTTTAAAAAAATCAGTTCAAATCCGCGTTTTCGCGATAGCGAATCTGTTTAATCCGCGTCCTGCTTTTGTGTTAAATTCTTAATAAAAGACTAAAAAATCGAAAACATGTGCAATTTTGAATTTGTTTTGAGTGAGATAATTGTCAAAATGAGCTATATTCGCATCACTTAAACAAAATAACATGAAAAAAGTAATTTTATTCTTGACCATGTGCCTTATGGCTTTCCCTATGAGAGCCGATGAAGGAATGTGGTTTTTGATGTTTATCGAAAGATTGAACCATAGAGATATGGAAAAAATGGGCTTGCAATTGACAGCCGAAGAAATTTACAGTATCAATAATCATAGTTTAAAAGATGCGATTGTACAATTCAATGGTGGATGTACAGCAGAAATCGTTTCGAATACTGGATTGGTATTGACAAATCACCACTGTGGTTATAGCGCAATTGCTGAACTTTCGTCAGCAGAACAAAACTATTTAAAAGATGGTTTCTGGGCTAAAGATCGTAGTCAGGAAATGAAGCCAAAATCTTTGTTTGTTCGTTTCTTCGTTCGTATGGATGATGTTTCTAAAAGAATTTTATCTAAAGTAAACGATCAAATGACCGAAACGGAAAGAAACAAAGTAATTCAACAGGAAATCGCTTTGATTGAAAAAGAAAATAGTGAAAACGGAAAATATACGGTTTCTGTTCGTCCTTTCTTTCAAGGAAATGAATATTACTATTTTGTTTACCAAGATTACACAGACGTTCGTTTAGTGGGAACACCGCCAGAAAGCGTTGGTAAATTTGGTGGAGATACGGACAACTGGGAATGGCCTCGTCAAACTGGAGATTTCTCCATGTTTAGAGTTTATGCAGATAAAGATGGAAATCCTGCGGCTTACTCAAAAGACAATGTGCCTTTGAAACCAAAGCATTATTTACCAGTTAGTTTAAAAGGTGTAAAAGAAAATGATTTTGCTATGATCTTAGGGTATCCAGGAAGAACAAACCGTTGGATGCCAGCTGGAGGAATCGAGCAAAACATTAAATATGCTTACCCTGCTTGGGTTGAAGGTGCAAAAACCGGAATGGACGTAATGAAAAAGTATATGGATAAAGATGCAACTGTTCGTTTACAGTACGCTTCTAAATATGCTTCGACTGCAAATTACTGGAAAAACCGTCAAGGTATGATCGATGCTTTAACAAAAGCGGGAACGGTTGATACTAAAGCAGCACAAGAAGATAAATTTTATGAGTGGGCAAGTAAACCTGCTAATAAAGAAAAATACGAGAATGTAATTCCAACAATCAACGATTATTACAGAGAAACAAACTTAAAAGCGCGTCACGATAACTATTTGATTCAGCTTTTACGTACTTCTAGTTACGCAAGCGGACCTGCTAGTTTAGGAAATGCTTTGATTGCATACTATAAAGAAAATGATGCTAAGAAAGCAGAAATGCTTCCTAAGATTAATGCAATGGTTGAATCAATCTACGGTGAGTTTTATGCGCCGTTAGAAAAAGATGTTTTAACTGCACAATTAAATTTATACGCTTCTAAAGCTGCTGAGTACGGACTTGCTCCAGAAATTGCAAAAATGAAAACAGCCAACAATGGCGATTTTACTGCTGATGTAGCAAAAGCGACAGAACAAAGTTACTTTACTTCTAAAGAAAAAGTATTAGGATTTTTAGCAGATCCAAAACCATTGGCAATTGTACACGATCCTTTGTATATTATATCTAATGATTTGATGACAAAATACCGTGCAAAAACAGATGATCAGGCAAAAGCTGATGATGGTTTTGCAACGGCTTTCCGTAAATTGGTTGAAGGTTTAAGAGAATCTAAATTGAACGCAATTAAATATCCAGATGCAAACTCTACTTTGAGATTGACTTACGGAAAAGTTCGTGCTTTACCAGCAGATCCTCGTAACGATGCTAAAATCAATAACTATACGACAATGGAAAGTATGGTTAAAAAATACAAAGCAGGAGATCAAGAATTTGACTTACCAGCTCGCCTTTTAGAATTAAACAAGAAAAAAGATTTCGGTCAATATGCTGACAAAGCAGGATATATGCCAGTAAACTTCTTGACAGATAACGATATTACAGGAGGAAATTCAGGTTCGCCAGTTCTTAACGGAAAAGGAGAATTAATCGGAATTGCTTTTGACGGAAACATCGAAGCTATGGCTGGTGACGTTATTTTTGATTCTAATTTACAAAGAACAATCAACGTTGATATTCGTTACGTTCTTTGGATTATTGACAAATACGCAGGAGCGAAAAACATTATCAACGAATTGACGATTGCTAAATAATCTTATTTTAAATTCCAATTTATAAATCCTAAATTCCAAATTCTCAAAAAATGGAAACTATTGGGATTATATAGTTCGATGTAAAATAAAAATTCAAAACCTAACAGGATTAAAACTGTTAGGTTTTTTTTATCTAATTTCTTTGGAATTTGGAATTTTAAAATTGAGTTTTATTAATTAACTTTAACTCTTATCCCTTTTGTATGACTTGCAAATTCAGGTGCATACATACTTTGTATTGTTGTAATTCCGTTTGAGAATTCACCGCTATTGTTTACTCGGATATCATATTCTAAAACATAAGTTCCTTTATTGATTTGATCAAAGAAAAAATTCGTTGCTGCATCTTTTGTACTCATATAATATCCTAAACCATCTTTGTATTGATATTCAGAAAGTACATTTACAGGTTCGAAACAAGAAGCTCTCATATCTTTTAGATGAATATATTCTGAATCTTCTTTGGCAGTAATGATCAAACGAACTGTAACTAAATCTCCTGTTTTTAAAGAATTGTTGTTTGTTATCTTTTGTAATTCATCACCTTTTAAAGTGTTTTTCTTCAAATACAATTCTTTCGAAACAGATAAAACGACTCCAGAGTTATTTTTGATTTTATCCAAATCTTCAAAATATTGCCAATAAACACCTCCAAATCCTGCAACTTTAGATTTGTTTTGAATTTTGATGGATGCCATTTCTTTCTTCACTTCATCTGTTTTCCAGTTTAGTTTGATGTATCCGGTTTCTGCTTCTTTTTCATTTTCGGCTAATTTTTTGGTTAAGATTTTCTCATTACCCAATTTTATAACAGTGTTGTCTTTTACAGAAGTCCAATCTGTTCCTTGCATCAGTAAAGCATAAATAGCTTCGGTTGTTGATTTTGTTGTTGGCCAGTTTTTGGTCTGTTTGTTTTTTAATAACCAGACTTTCATCGCATCGACTGATTTGGCGTCTTGCGTAATTTCGGCGAAAGCCTCAATTAATAAAGCCTGAGTTTCTATTGGAGCCTGATACCAATACCAACCTGCTTTGTTGGCAATCCAGTACATTCCCCAATCTTCATTGTTTGATGATGTTTCTTTTAAGCTTTCTATAATTTTCTTAGCAGTTTCTTTTTCTCCAAAACGATTTAAAGTCAAAGCAGCTAATCCTTTTTCATAAATAGAATAACCTAGCCAATCTTTTTTTGCAGTTTCTAGATATAGTTTTGAAACTTTCTTCAAAGTATCAGACAAAGGATATTTTTCTAAATAAAAACTTCTGGTATACAAATAATGCAAATCAGAATACGGATTAATCCAGATTAATTTATTTACTTCTTTTAGATTCTTTGTTCTTGCTTTATGATATTCTAGAAATTTATTGTCTAAAAAAGGAATTCCTGTTTTGCTAATTTCATCAGTTTTAGAAATATTGTTTTTGCTTAACTTTTCTAAATGTCCTAAACCTGCCAAAATATGTCTGGTAATATATTCGCTTTCCAGACCTCCATCGAACCAAGAAAATCCGCCAGATGATTTTTGTTTTTGTTTTAATTTTTCGAAAGTAGTTTCTTGAGACGTTTTCATTTTTTCTAAATCAAATAAAAGAGATAGATTTTTTTTCTTTTCATCTTCAGATTGAGCATCGTTGAGCCAAGGTGTTTCTGCCAGAATAAGCGATTTTAATTCTTCGTTTTCTTCTAATTTAGAATTTGGTTTTCCGTTTTTTCTCCAAGTTTCAAAAACATTTGCAATCTTCGGATTACTAGAAATGATTTCCGTAGCCAAAACATTTGAATAATAACGTGCAAAAGTCTGTTCTGCACATTCGTGTTCGTATTCCATTAAATATGGTAAAGACTGAATCGCAAGCCAAGTTGGATTTGAAGTATATTCTAGAGTAAACTGATGATTTTTTAAAGTCGTCGAATTGTTATTTTTTAAGTTTTCAAACGTATATTCCTTTGTAGAATTTTCGCGAACCCAAATCGGAATACTTTCTGTAACCAACATATTATTGGTTAGAACTGGAAGAATACTTTCTTCTCCGTCTGAAAAGTTACCGGCTTTTGCAACGATTTTATATTGAACGCCTTGTAAACCTTCTGGAATTGTAACGGTCCAGTTTGCTGTTGTGTTTCCATGCGCCGAAACTGTGAAGTTTTTGATGTTTTTTGCGTTGAGCATTTTGGCATCAATTGGTTGCATTGTTACGGCATCAAAAAATTGAAGGCTTGCAATTCCCGTTCTCACTTCATTACTCACATTTGAGATTTTAGCACTGATTACAATAGTGTCTTTTTCTCTAAAGAATCTTGGGAAATTAGGCATTACCATTAGTTCTTTCTGCGTAATTACATTCTTTTCCAAATACCCTAAAACAGCATCTTTATTGTGCGCGAGTAAGCGAAGTTTCCATGCAGTTAGCGCTTCGGGAGAAGTAAAATTAAAACTTACATTTCCTTTAGAATCGGTTTTAAGATTAGGATAAAAGAAAGCTGTTTCAGAAAGATTTTTTCTTGCTTTTACCTGAGTTAATGCTTCTAATGCTTTTTTTGTGGTAATTATAATAACACCATTTGCAGCTCTGATTCCGTAAAGAGTGGTTGCTTTTTGATCTTTTAAAACATCGATAGACAAAATATCTTTTGGAGGAATGTTGTCTATATTACTTACTATTACGCCATCGACTACATAAATTGGAGGATTTGCGCTCGATGCCGATCCATTTCCTCTAATCATGACTTTGCTTTCACTTACACTAACACCTGCAACTCTCCCTAATAATGCGTCTGAAACTCTAGCTGTATTGTACACGGTATTATCTTCTTCAACAACCATTCGAGATACAGCTCCTGTTAAAGAACTCTTTTTCTGAACACCGTAACCAACTACAACAACTTCTTCTAAAGGTGAAGTTTCTTCTTTTAAAGTAATGTTGATGTTTTTGTTCTTAGAAACCGTAACGGTTTTACTTTCAAAGCCAATGTAAGAAATAACAAGTTCTTCATTTTCTTTTGCTTCAATTTCGTAATAACCATCAAAATCGGTTGTTGTGCTTCTTTGAGTTCCTTTTATAGTTACAGAAACGCCTGGAATTTCCATTTTATAACTGTCGGTTATTACTCCAGAAATCATTTTGGCATTCAAAGGTTTCTTTATCTTTTTGGTTAATTGTCTTTGATATTCTCTTTGAAGATAAAGTGCATTGCTGTTGGCGTTATTAAAATCAAATCCAAACCAAATTAATTTAGTGCTTTCATTTCTGAGTTCTATTGCTTTTGGCGTGTAAGAGGAATTGGAAATCAAGGTGTTTGTTTTATCATTTCCTAAAACAGATCTAATTGTACCACGAGAAATGCTTCCGCCGTTGTAGAAATCAGTCCATCTTTCCCAGTTTTTTGTAGCGAATTGATCCAAAGAAGAATCATACATCGTTGCCAAAACTTCGGCTTCTTTTTTTGTAGATGTACCTGTAAGTTTAAAAGACCAATTTTCGTTGCTTCCGGGTTCTATTTTGCTTCTAAAAGTATCTACATCAAATTTTAATTCTGGTTTATCTGCTTTCAAAATGACAGAAAGGATATTATCAAATCTTTCATTCTCAAAAACACTTTCAAAATTAATTGTAACAACATTTTTAAATTCTTCTTTAAGCGGAATTTTAATTACAGTTTCATGATTTACAAGATGATATGTTTCTTCTGAGAAAATATTTCCTTCAAAATTTGCCGCCCCGATTATATATAAATCAGGTATAAAAGATTTTAATTTTATTGAAACAAAACCATCTTTTGCTGCATCAGAATTTAATTGTTCAGCTGTAAATAACTTGCTGGTATCATATGGATCTTTGCTCTGTTTTATTTTAAAATTAGAAGTGTTTTCAATTAAATTCCCAAAGCTATCTTTTGCCGAAAAAACAACTTTATAGTTTCCTGATTGATAATTGGAGATAAAATCTAAAGGAAGATTTTTGTCGGTTTGCGTATTTACTTCTTTAGAAAACATTAAAGTTTCTGGTGATTTGTCCTTTAATTTTGAATTAGATTCATAAGGAAATAATTTCTCAAATTCCGAATCTGAAATAGTTTCAATATCTGGCTGAGGAAAAACTCTAGTTTTAAATTTTGTAGAAATTGGATTTAAAAAATAAATTTTTACTTCGCCTTTAACCGCTTTTGCTTCTCCGTTTAAATTTTTGCTCGTAAGCGTAATATCATTTTTGTTTTTGGTTGAAATAGCATCTTTAACGATTGTTTTAAGTTCTAAATCATGATAACCTACTTTCAATGTAGTTTGGCTGTTGTGCGTTTCTCCGTTAATATCCGTTACAGAAGCATTTATCAAATAAGAAAAAATAGGGAGTTTTTCTTTTGCGGCATTTTTTAAAGGAATTGCAGTAAAATCAATTGTAAATTTTCCCGAAGCATCTGTTTTGGTTTCTCCAGTTTTTATTACTTCATTTTGCTCTCCAGAATAATAGCCTCTGTAATAACTGATACTTCTTGTAACGGTGTAAGTTACTTTTGCATCAGAAATGTTACTTCCTGCAAAAGCTTTTGCCGTTCCGTTTACTTTTGCCAATTTTTCAAGCTCGAAACTATCTTTTGTAGGATCAAAATTAACTTCAAATTTAGGACGTTTATATTCTTCGACGCTAAAATCTAAAGAGGAGTGAGAGAAAATAACCTTGTCCCAAAATGGATGTTCGTCCTTATTTTTATCGTAAGCTTTGTCTTTTTCGTAGTCATCTGGTTCGTCTGCTTCGATGTTAAAAGTTCCTGTAAGTCCAGTTTTGGGTAAAGTAAATTCTCCAGAAAAAGATCCAAATTCGTTTGTAGTGACATCAAATTTTTTAAAATCATTCTGATTTGCATCTGAAACTATAATTTTAAATGTAGTGTAAGGAACGACAGAAACTTTGCCTTTTAACTTTTGTACAGCAATTCCTTTATAATATACCGTTTGGCCAGGGCGATAGATTGCTCTGTCGAGATAGAATTCTACGTTAGCATTGAATTGCAACTCTTTATTGTCCAGATCATCATATTCATTATTGTAATACAGATAATTTTTATTTACAGAAAGTGTGTCGTTCTCGGTATAGAAAGAAATAGGTTCATCATAAGCATAAGTGTTATTTTTCGTTTTACCCAAAACAGCATTTCCATTTAGGTCGGTTTTAGCCGAAAAAGAAGCTGTTTTTACAATTACATTTTCCAACGGTTTTCCATTTTTTCGATCTAAAACCTGATAACTTTCAGAATTGTCGGTTTGACTTCCTAAAACAATTAAATTAGAAACTGTTATCGTTTCAAATGCAATCGCTTTTTTAACTTCAGAATCAGATTCACTTTCAAAATAAACCAAATAAGAACCAGTTTCTAGTTTTGGAAGTAAAACCTCTGTTGAATATTCGTAATAATCTTTTTTATTCAGAAGCGTATAAGTTTTTGTAGTTATAGGTTTTTTGATAGCCAAAAGATTATCAACTACACTATCTTTCTTAAAGTTTTTTATCTGTTTAATTTGCGCCTGATTTATTTTATAGAATGAAATTTTGAGATTCTCAACATTTTGATATCGAACATAACCTCGTATGTTTTCATTATCATAAGCATATTTTTGAAGCTGTACATTTAAAAATCTTCGTAAAATCGATTCTTTTTGCTGAACTGCCAGTCTGTAAGCATTAGATTTATTTTCTATTTTTAAAATACTGTCTAGAGTAGCAATCGCTTTTATGTTATAATCTGGATGATTGTGTTTTGATGCATTTTGGGCTAAATAGTTTGCTTTTTCAAGTTGAATGTTTTGAATAAGAATTACATCATTTATTTGTTTTTGAAATGCTGTCAAAACTTTTATATAGTCTTCATCGATTGTGACAGTGTAATTTTTAACAAATTGAATTCTTTGCCAGATGTTTTCTGTTGAAGGATTATTGCTTTCTTGTTTCTGATAAAGTTCTAAAACCTTTTTAAGATTTTCATTAGAAACGAAATCAAAATTTAGGTTTATAAAATCATTCGAGCTTCCTAAAAGAGCTTTTTTATAAGTTGAAAATTCACTTTTTTGAATTTCCCAAGAACGAATTTTTTGTGTTAGAATAGCAATGTTTTCTGCTAATGCATAATTGTAAAGACTTAGTTTCTTGAAATTTTCTATGGTAGAATAATCAAAAAGAGATTCGTATTTCGTTAAAGGCGTGTTTTTTAAAACTTCCTCATTTTCTAATGATTTTTTTAGAGATTGGTTAATCTCAGCAGTAAAATTACTTTCTGTCCAAGTTAGAAAATTATTATCCTTTTCATCTGTATTGGTCCTTCTTCTAATTTGATAATTATTTTGACTATAATAATCGGATAAACATTTGGCATAAACCAAAGTTAAAATTGATTTGGAAGGAACAGAAACACGACTAATATCTACTTTAAGATTATTTATAATTTTAGTTTGCGCATTTTCATCCACAACCTGTAAGTACTTAGATTGGTAGAAAAAGCATTTTATCATTTGTACTTCGTCTTTTTGGCTAACGGCTTTTTTGTAAATGCCAGAGACAATTTCATTTGCAGATTTTACTTTTCCTTCGTTTTCTAAAGCAATAACTTTATCCCATTTTTTATCATTTTGCTGGCCAAAAATTGCAGACGAAATCAATAAGAATACAAATAATATATTTTTCATAAGAGAGTTTTAATCTATAGATGATTAAATTTTGAAAAAGGTTGGAAGATTAAAAATTGTTTTTAAAATAATTTTCGTACAAATTAATAATTTATTTTCAAAACCAAATAGAGCATTCTATATTTCCTTATTTTTGAAGAATAATTACAGCGTTTTATTAGTTATTTGCTATTTCGATTAACCGATGAAACAGTTTAACGATTAAACATTTTAAATGAAAACACATTTCATCGCCATTGGCGGAAGCGCAATGCACAATCTGGCATTAGCATTACATAATAAAGGATATCAAGTTACAGGAAGTGACGATGCCATTTTTGAACCTTCAAAATCAAGATTAGAGAAAAAAGGAATTCTTCCGGCAGAAATGGGTTGGTTTCCAGAGAAAATTACTTCGGATATTGATGCAATTATTTTGGGAATGCATGCAAAAGCAGACAATCCTGAATTGTTGAAAGCACAGGAATTAGGTCTTAAGATTTATTCTTATCCAGAATTTTTGTACGAGCAGTCTAAAAATAAAACGCGCGTTGTAATTGGAGGTTCTCATGGTAAAACAACCATTACTTCGATGATTTTGCATGTAATGCATTATCACAATATTGCGGTTGATTATATGGTTGGAGCTCAATTAGAAGGCTTCGATACGATGGTGCATCTTACAGAAGAAAATGACTTTATGGTTTTGGAAGGAGACGAGTATTTGTCTTCACCAATTGACAGACGTCCGAAATTTCATTTGTACCAACCCAATATTGCTTTAATTTCAGGAATTGCATGGGATCATATTAATGTTTTTCCAACGTATGAAAACTATGTTGAGCAGTTTGAAATTTTCATTCAAAAAATTACAAACGGCGGAATTCTAGTTTATAACGAAAATGATCCAGAAGTAAAACGTGTTTCTGAAGCTGCTACAAATCCGATTAGAAAAATTGCGTATTCGACTCCAGAATATTCTGTGAGTGACGGCGTAACTCTATTAAAAACTCCAGAAGGCGATATGCCAATTGAAGTTTTTGGAGCGCATAACTTAAATAATCTTGCTGGAGCAAAATGGATTTGCCAAAATATGGGTGTTGATGAAGCAGATTTTTACGAAGCAATTGCAAGTTTTAAAGGCGCTTCTAAACGTTTAGAAAAAATTGCAGAAGGAAAAGGAAAAGTAGCTTACAAAGATTTTGCACATTCACCAAGTAAGGTTGCCGCAACTACAAAAGCGGTAAAAGAGCAGTATCCGAACAGAACTTTGGTGGCTTGTTTAGAATTGCATACTTACAGCAGTCTTAATGCCGAATTTCTAAAAGAATATGAAGGAGCTTTAGAATATGCTGACGTTGCCGTTGTATTCTATTCGCCAGACGCTGTAAAAATAAAGCAATTAGAAGAAGTAACTTACGAACAGATTGCAACTGCATTTAATAGAAAAGATTTAATTATTTATACTAATCCAACTGAGTTTAAAGAATATTTATTCAACTTAAATTTAGATAATTCTGCACTTTTATTAATGAGTTCTGGAAATTATGGAGGATTGAATTTTGACGAAGTAAAAGGTTTGATTAATTAGAAAATTAGTCAATTTGAAAATTAGATAAAAAGCCGATTGTTTTGTACAATCGGCTTTTTTTGTATTTAGTTTAAAATTTTCTAATTGACGCATTTTCTAATTTTATATTTCTTTTTTTTGAAAGATTTTTCTTCTTTTTAATTTATATTCGCTTCCTAAATTTTTATAAGTATGGAAGGAGGGCATTTTGCGATAAGAGACTGGTCAGAAGATGATAAACCTCGCGAAAAATTAATGCATAAAGGAAAAGATGTTCTAAGCGATGCCGAATTATTAGCTATTTTAATTGGCTCAGGAAGTCGTAATGAATCTGCGGTTGCATTGAGTCAACGTATTTTGGCTAGTGTTGGAGGTCTTAATTCTTTAGCGAAATTATCTATTGCACAGTTAATGAAATTTAAAGGAATAGGAGAGGCAAAAGCTGTTACAATTGTGGCTGCACTTGAATTGTGTGCACGACGAAGATCTGAAAAAGCAGAAGAAACTGTAAAAATAACTTCAAGTAAAATGGTTTTTAAAATGATGCAGCCTTTAATTGGAGAATTATCTCATGAAGAATTTTGGGTGCTTTTTCTTAATAATTCGAATAATGTAATTTTTAAGTCGCAGTTGAGTAAAGGCGGAATTGCAGGTACAACAGTTGATATCAGACTGATTTTTAAAATGGCATTCGAAAAATATGCTACTGGCTTGATTTTGTGTCATAATCATCCTTCTGGATCTCTAATTCCAAGTGAAGCTGATAAGCAGATTACAAAAAAGATTTATGAAGCAGGAAATAAACTAGATGTTAAAGTTTTAGACCATTTGATTATTACTGAATCAAAATATTATAGTTTTGTAGATGAAGGAATATTTTAACACATGAGTACCAATATTACAGACATTTTTTTTGATTTAGACCACACACTCTGGGATTTCGATAAAAATTCAGAAATGGCTTTTGATCGTATCTTTAAAGAAAAATATAAAGAAATTGTTACAGAAGATTTTATTAAAGCTTACATACCTATAAATCAGGAATGCTGGCGATTATATCAAAATGATAAAATTACGCATCAGGAACTGCGTTATAACAGACTAAAGCTTTCTTTTGATGCTTTGGAGTATGCCATCTCCGAAGAGAATATTTTTGAAATTGCCAATGATTATATTGAATTCCTTACTGATAACAATTATCTTTTTGATGGCGCAATTGAAGTTTTAGAATATTTGAAACCAAAATATAGACTTCATATTATCACAAACGGATTTGCTAACGTTCAGGATAAGAAAATCAATAATGCTGCGTTAGGAAGTTATTTCAGCACCATTACAAATTCTGAGTTGGCAGGTGTTAAAAAGCCAAATAGTATTATATTTGATTATGCAATCAATTTAGCAAAAACGTCTAAAGAAAACAGTATCATGATTGGCGACGATTTTGAAGCGGATGTTACTGGTGCTCTAAATGCGGGATTAGATGCTATTTATTTTAATGAAAAAAAATTGGATGTTTCCGGAGATTATAAACAAATTAACCATTTATTAGAACTAAAAAAATATTTATAATGATGAAAATTAAATTTTTACTTACTGCAATCTTATGTTCAGTTGTTGGATTTGCGCAGTCTGTTAATGATTACAAAGCTGTAATTGTACCTTTGAAATATGATTTTATAAAAACAGAAAATCAATATCGTTTAGCAACATTAAGCAAATCAAATCTTGTAAAAGCTGGTTTTGTAGGTTTTTATGCTAATGAGCAACTTCCTGAAGGTTACACAGATCGTTGTCAGGTATTGTATATGGATGTTGTAAGAGACAATGCCTTTTTGGTGACTAAACTTTTTGTGCAGTTTAAAGATTGCTTCGGTCAAGTTGTCTATACATCTGAAGTTGGAAAAAGTAAAGAAAAAGATTTTGAATTAGCTTACAAAGAATGTCTTGATAATGCTTTTAAATCTATTTATGCTTTACATTATAAATATAGCGGTAATGCGCCAGTTATTAGTGCTAAAGGTGCAGCGGCTCCAGTTGCAGCAAAAGTTTCTCCAGCAGCAGCTGCAGTTACTACTGCTGCTGTAACAACACAAGTTGTTGCTGCTACTCCGTCACCAGATTTGAAAGATCCAAATTTATTGTACGCACAGCCAACGGAATCAGGATATCAGTTAATCGATAAAACACCTAAAGTGGTAATGAAGCTTCTTAAAACTTCTCAAACTAATGTTTATATTGCAATAAAAGACAATGTTCAAGGTTCATTAATCTTAAAAGAAGACGGACAATGGTATTTTGAATCTTACCAGAATGACAAATTAGTTTCAGAAAAAATTGTAGTCAAATTCTAAAATATAAAATACGGCTTAATAGCCGTATTTATCTTTCCAACGGTTCTTTAAAAATTCACGGTTGCTGTTCTCTCTAGAATTGCTTCCTGGATTGTAAAGAACCGTTTCTTTTATAGCGTCAGGCAAGAATTCTTGTTCTGCGAAATTATTGGCATAATCGTGCGAATATTTATATTCATCTCCGTATCCTAATTCTTTCATCAATTTTGTCGGTGCATTTCTTAAATGAATTGGCACTGGTAAATCTCCAGTTTGTTTGACCAATTGCTGTGCATTTCCAATTGCCATGTAAGAGGCATTACTTTTTGGAGATGTAGCTAAATAAATAGCACATTGACTTAAAATAATTCGACTTTCTGGATATCCAATTGTAGTTACAGCCTGAAAAGTATTATTGGCCATAATAAAAGCCGTCGGATTGGCATTTCCAATATCTTCGCTTGAGAGAATTAACATTCTTCGAGCAATAAATTTTACATCTTCACCTCCTTCAATCATTCTAGCTAGCCAATAAACAGCTCCATTTGGATCACTTCCTCTAATGGATTTTATAAAGGCAGAAACAATATCGTAATGCTGTTCTCCTGTTTTATCATACAAAACAGTATTTTGTTGAACAAGTTCTAAAACGCGGTCATTGGTTATTGTTATTTGATCTCCTTCAGAAGCATTGACTACAAGTTCGAAAACATTTAGCAATTTTCGTCCATCGCCTCCAGAAATACGCAATAAGGCTTCTGTTTCTTTTAAATCTATTTTTTTAGATAATAAATAAGTGTCAGTTCTCATGGCGCGTTCTAGAAGAGCTTCTAAATCGGCTTTAGTAAATGCATTTAAAATGTAAACTTGACAACGTGACAATAATGCAGGAATAACCTCAAAACTCGGATTTTCTGTCGTAGCTCCAACTAATGTAATCCATCCTTTTTCGACAGCGGCTAAAAGTGAATCTTGTTGAGATTTACTAAATCTATGAATCTCATCAATAAAGAGAATTGGATTTTTGGCAGTAAATAGACCTCCACTTTGTTTTGCTTTTTCAATAACATCACGAATATCTTTTACTCCAGAATTAATCGCACTTAAAACATAAAATGGCCTTTTAGATTCTTGTGCAATAATTTGAGCAAGTGTTGTTTTTCCAGTTCCAGGCGGTCCCCAAAAGATTAGAGAAGGAATTATTCCTTTCGAAATTTGTTGTGTTAAAGAACCAGTTGGGCCAACTAAATGTAACTGGCTTATATAATCTTCTAATTTTTGCGGACGAATACGCTCTGCTAAAGGTGCTTCCATTCTACAAAATTACTGTTTTAAGATGTAAATTTCATTCACTAAAAAGTTAAAACGATTGATGTTGTGAAGGATTGTTATAATCTGAGACAATTCTATTTTTTCTGACAAATTATCAGTAAAATTTTTTTGGATAGTTTTTTGAGTTCTTTCCAATATTATTTATAAAAGTATGAGCGATAGTAATTTTAAATTCTCAAATGCAGTTATTGGACTGCCTTTGTTTTTTGTGCTTTTTTTGTGGTTTGTTTATTGGCTTCAGATTCGATTTGATTTCGACTTTTACAGATATGGAATTTACCCAAGAGATTTTCAAGGACTGCGTGGAGTTTTATTTAGTCCCTTCATTCATGAAAATTTAGATCATTTATACAATAATAGTATTCCGCTTTTGATATTGCTGGCAGCGATGCAATTTTTCTATCCTAAACAAACTTTTGGAGTTATAGGGTATGGAATATTATTCTCGGGATTAATTACTTGGATTGTTGGAAGAGAAAATTTTCATATTGGCGCTAGCGGATTAATTTACGTTCTCGTAAGTTTTATCTTTTTTAAAGGAATTCAAACACGTTATTATCGTTTAGTTGCTTTATCGTTGACGGTGATTTTACTTTATGGCGGAATGATTTGGTATGTTTTTCCAGATGTAGATCAGTCCATTTCTTGGGAAGGTCATTTGGCGGGACTTATAACGGGTTTTGTTTTAACTTTGTTTTATAAAGCGCCCGAATATGCAAAACCGATTGTTTACGATTGGCAAAGACCAGATTTTGATCCGAGTACCGATCCTTTTATGAAACATTTTGATGAAGACGGGAATTTTGTAAATATTTCAAGAGAGGAAGAAGAAGATCAAGTTGATTATTTTTCATCAAGTCATTTAGTAAATTATATCGTGACAAGAAAACCAGAAACTGAAGATGAAATTTAGTTTAATGTTTTTTTGAGATAAAATCAGTAAATTTGATAATGTAACAATTTAATTTCTAGGGTTATGAATAAAATAAAGATTTTGGTTTTGTTCTTGTATTTTGTTTTTAATAATACAATTAATGCCCAATGTGAAATTAAAAATAGAGTACAGGCAGATGGAAGTATGTTGTATTATTTTGAACCGGCTGTATTTTATACGACTAAATCGAAGTCATTAAAAATTAATATTATTACTGACAAGGAACATTACTTTGTAGCATTGCAGCCAACGCCATTCCCTGATAAAAAAACGGGAAAAAAGATAAAAGATGATTTAATTATTCATCTTGCAGATAACAACACTTATAAATTGGCACATTACGATACGCAATATCGCAGAAATGATTCGATTATGCAGGTTCTGTATTTGATAGATGACAAAGATATTAATGCTTTTTCAAACTATGAAGCTGTCACTGCTGAGATTAATATGGAAGGGACAGAGTTTGTGAGAAGTTACAATTTTAAACTTCATAAAAATGCGATAAAAGAACAGTTACAATGTTTTTTGAAGGAGGAAGAGGAAAAGTAGATTATTCGTCTTCTTTTATTTCGTGATTATGTCTGTTCGCAATTTTCTTTTGTAGATTTCTTAGTAGATTGTTGAAGCTGAGAGTTAAAGAAGCTGCATTTGTTATTTGATTACCATTATTTCGCGGTAAAAATTCATTGCAATAAGTAAGTTCTACTTGAATGTCATCTGAAAATAAGTATCCAGCTCCTATATTAAATCTATTTCGATCAAAGAAACTTTCTCCAGTAACTTTTGCGCCAGATTTTAGGTATATTTCATCTGAAGCGACTGCGTATATAACACCACTTCTTAAGACTTTACTATTAATGGGTTGTAAATATTTTACTTGTTGGCGATAGCGAAATACATTTTCATACTCATCATCTTGATTCTTCATATGACGAAATTCGGTACGCATTCTTGTGCTTAATGTATAGCCAGTTTTATGAAAATAATAAATGCCTTGAAGAGCAAATCGCCATTCAGGAGATTCAAATTGTCCTATTTCTGGAACATCTCTATTGTTGAAATAGGCTAAAAATGTAGAAAATTTCCATCTAGGCGAGTAGTAATAATGCGCCCAGCCTCTTAAAGACCTTTGTATAGTGTGGTCAAATATATTGGATGATGATTCTGTACTGCTGTAAGTTGTGGCTAGGTCTACTTCTGTTGACCATTTTTCACTTAAAGTTTGATTAAACTGAATTTCATTCCAAAACTGACCATAAGTAGTATTTTGTCCGTAGCTGTTTGCAATTGATAAGATCACAAACAGACAATGGACTAAAAAGATTATTATTTGTTTTGGATTAGATTTTGAAAGCATTAATTAAGTTTTTTTAATTATTCATTCTAATCTTAATTCTCAATATAAATTAACTTCTTTGACGAACAGTTTCGTATAAAAATGCACCGCAGGCAACAGAAACATTTAAAGATCCTATAGAACCAAACATTGGTAGTTTGGCTTTTTCATCTACTATTTTCAAGACTGAAGGGTTTATTCCTCGATCTTCTGAACCCATAATTATAGCAACTGGGTCTGCTAAAGAAACATCATAAATATTTTGATCTGTTTTCTCCGTCGCAGCTACCGTTTTAATTCCAGAACCTTGTAAATAGAAAATAGCATCTTTAATATGTTCTACTTTACAAATAGGCACATTAAATACAGCTCCGGCTGAAGTTTTAACTGTATCCCCATTTACAGGTGCTGAACCCGCTTTTTGAATAATAATACCATTTACACCAGTACATTCTGCAGTTCTAATTATAGCCCCAAAATTTCTAGCATCAGAAATCTGGTCTAAGATTAAAAATAAAGGTTTCTTTCCTGATTCAATTGTTGATTCTACTAAATGTTCTAAATCAATAAATCCAATAGGAGAGATGGTCGCTACCGCACCTTGGTGATTATTTGGAGTAAGACGATTTAGTTTTTCTACAGGAACATAAGAAAAGTTAATGTTGGCACGTTTCATAACCTTCATTAAGTCTTTCATTAACTCACTTGAAATTTCTTTTTGTATGAAGACTTTATCGACTTCTTTTCCTGCTTGAATTGCTTCTATAATGGCTCTAATGCCAAATATTTGATGTTCTTTTTCCATGCAACAAATATAGGTAATATGTTTCTATAAAAAAACCGCTCTGAATGAACAGAGCGGTTTAAAATATAAGTGTAACTAAATCTTAAAAGATTATAGTGGACTTTGTACAATTAATGGGTTAGCATCAATTTCAGCTTGTGGAACTTGGAAGATGAAGTTGTTAGATCCTGCTGCGTAGTTGAATTTTCCAAATGCAACGTGGTTAGAACCAACATAATCTCTTGTAAGACCAACACCTAAACGTTTCATGTCAAACCAAGCATATCCTTCTCCCCATAATTCGATTCTTTTTTGAAGAATGATTTCATTGATCAAAGCAGAACCAGAGTTAGTAGATAATGTGTAAGCAGGGTTTCTTGTAACTGTTATATCATATAAAACTTGTTTAGCAGCTGCTTCGTTTCCTGATCTTGCTAAACCTTCAGCCTCGATATAGTATAAAGAAGCAGATCTTAGGTAGATATAATCTCCAGAATCGATTGTAGGGTCTCTAAATTTAGTATTAGCATACTGAGGTAAAGCTGGGTAAAGAGGGTTTCCACCCGCAGGTACGAATGCTTTTTTTCTGTAATCAGTTGCAGGAATACTGTTGTAAAGACGTACGTCGATATTTTTGAAGATCTGTAAACCTCCAGCATATCCTGAGTCATTTGTGTTATCAAAATGACCAAAGAAACTTGCTACGAATGTACTTTGAGCAGATGTAATTGTTGCTCCCCACATTGTTTCTCCACCTGTAGAAATATCATAGAATCCGTTGTTCCAATCTGCTTCACTAAGTAAAGTATAACCTTGTCTTGCTTCGTGTGCAAAAGTTGCAGCTTGAGCATATTTACCTTCTTCTAAGTAAACATCAGCTAAAAAAGCTTGTGCTACAGATTGGTCTAAACCATCTTTGTTTGCACGTGTAAAGCCTTCAAGTAATTCAATTGATTCTACTAAATCTTTCTCAATTACAGTGTAAACTTCAGCAACTGTAGCTCTTCCTTTACCTTCTAAAGATACATCTGTATATAAAGGAACACATAATTTTGATTCATTTCCTACATAAGTTGGTCCGTACATACGAGCTAACATAAAGTAGAAATAACCTCTTAAAGCTAAAGCTTGACCTTTTAATGCTTTTAAACTAGCATCGTCTGTGTCAGAAGGAATAGCATTAATAACTGTGTTTGCAGTTTTGATTTGTGGGTAATAGATACTCCAAGCTAATTTTGATCTTGAGTTAGTTTGTGTTCTTCCTAAATAGTTATAGAAAGATCCATACCAGCTAGATTTAGTCATTAACATGTCGTTAGACATCATATCAGTAGCAACAAGAATAGACTTGTGACCGTAATCTTCGTGGCTACCTGGAATAGATAAACCGTAAGATCTTAGAGCAGAATAGATACCTGCGATAATCGCTTTATTAGCTTCTGCAGATGTTCCTAGTTGTTCGTCATTGATTGTTGATTCAGGCTGTGTGTCAAGAAAATCTTTTTCACAGCTTGTAAGTACCAACAAGGACATTGTTATAATTAATAATTTTTTCATGTTCTTAGAAATTTACTGTTAAACCAAATGAGATCGTTCTCATTACTCCATATACATTTAAAGATTGACCGTTGTTTGATCTAGTACCTAAGTTATTCAATCTTGGGTCCATACCTTTTCTTTCTGACCATAATGCTAAATTAGTTCCCATTACACTAAATTTAGTAGAAGAAATTCCAAGATCTGTAAGTTTACTGTTTGTAAAATCGTAAGATAAAGAAACGTCTTGGATACTGATGTAATCTGATTTTGTTAAGAAATAATCAGATGTTGCCATTTGTAAAGTAGAAACGTGATCAATTCTAGGAATATCAGAATTTGGATTATCTACAGTCCAAGCTTTTTGTGTGTCTTTATGGTAGTTTTGTCCGATGTTGTCTCCTCCAGAGTACATTGCACTAGCGTAAACTCCATCATACATATATCCTCCAAATTGGTAAGCAAGACTCGCTTGTAAAGTTAACTTTTTGTAACGAACAACAGTTCCAAAACCTCCGTAAACATCTGGGTTTGCATCTTTGTCGCTTAAGTACTGAGTTGCATTTCCGTAAACGTTAGTAGTTGTTTTACCTGTTACTGCTCCTGAAGCATCTTTTACATCCATGTACCATAAAGCATCTCCATTTGTTTTATCAACACCTGCAAATTCTCTTAGGTAGAAAGCATAAGCTGGAGCTCCTACTTGGAAACGGAAGATACCAGATGTAAATGGACTTGGTAATGAAGTTACTTCATTTTTGTAGTGAGTTGCATTTGCCCAAATATTGAAGTCAAAATCTTGAGTTTTAACAACATCAATACCTAAGTTAACCTCGATTCCTTTGTTAGCCATATCTCCGATGTTTTCACTAACGAAGTTTGTTCCTGTAGAAGGAGAAAGTGGTTTGTTGTAGATCAAATCACTTACTTTTCTTTCGAAATATTCAGCTTCGATGTTCACTCTGTTGAATAATTCGATTTCGAATCCAACGTTCATGTTTTTAGAAACCTCCCATTTGATGTCTTTGTTTCCAGTAAATACTTGAAGAACTGTTGCGTTTCCGTCAGCATCTGGAACAATTTCGTATTGATTTTGGTAAGCATAGTAGTTTCTTCCAGAACCGAAATAGCTACGGTGGTTGATTACTGTACTTGCAGGATAGAAAATGTTATCATTTCCTTGCTCTCCATAACTTCCTTTAATTCTTAAGTCTGTTACAACTTTAGATTGTGGGAAGAAAGATTCTTTTGCTACAGACCATGCAGCTCCAAAACCGTAGAAGTTACCCCATCTGTTATCTGGGTGGAATACTGAAGATCCATCTCTTCTGAAACTTGCATTAACAAAATATTTGTCTTTGTAGCTGTAGTTTGCTCTTGAGAAGTATCCTTCAACATTGTATAAGTCATTATAACCATCTACATAGTTATATTTAGTAGCATTACTTAATACAGGTAAACCAGGGATTACAACTCCACTTTTTTGACCTGCTAACATTTTTGATGTAAAGTCAGAAGACTCATGACCTACAAGGATATCAATGTTGTGATTACCTATAGATTTTTTCCAAGATAATAATTGTTGGTTAGTGATAGTGTAATCATCTTCAGATGCAGTACCAATTCTACCATTTACTCCCATGTCATCTCCACCTTCTCCAGTAGTACTGTTTAAGTAGTATCCTGACATTAAATCGTATCCAAGGTTATATCTGAAATTGAAATCTTTTAAGAAGTCAATAGAAACATATCCTCTAGCTCCAAATTTATTTTCTTGATTTAAATTTGTGTTTAATAAAGTAGTCGCATATGGGTTTAAGTTTGCACCATAAGGACGATTTCCACTTTTGTTAAAGTCGTAAACTCTGCTTCCGTCAGCATTTGTTACATAATTACCAGCTGCATCTCTTTCATAGATAGTATAGATAGGAGCAATGTTTCTTGCCCAGCTAAATAAGTTACTATATGTTGAAGAACTTACTTGAGAGATTGGTGCATTTTGATCTGAATTAGCATAGTTTAAGTTAGCTCCAACTTTAATTTTGCTATTAATGTTGTAATCAACATTTGCTCTAACAGTTGCACGTTTAAAATCTGAATTAACAGTGTAACCATTATCTTTTAAGTATCCAACAGATAAGTAAGAACTTAAATTGTCAGTGCTGCTTGATAAGCTTAAGAAGTGCTCTGTTCTTGTAGCATCTCTAAATAATGCATTAGCCCAATCATCATGGTATAATAATTTTGCATTTGGATTAAGTTTTCCAGTTGCTGGGTTGATTACTTGATTGTCTGCAACATTATAGTTGTTGTATCCTAAAGAGTAAGAATCTCCACTAATTAATGTATTAGCAGCGATAGTAGATGCATTAGCAGCTGTTTGTCCTTGGTACATTAAACCGCTTTTGATTCTTCCATAAACAGTTTCGTAGTACTCTCCTGGATCTTTAATCATGTCGTATTCAGGAACTGCTCTTGAGTTAACCCCGATTTTTGTTTCGTAAGTAACTCTTAATTGTCCTTTTTTACCTTTTTTAGTAGTAACAATGATAACCCCGTTTGCTCCACGGCTACCATATAATGCATTAGAAGATGCATCTTTCAAGAAACTGATCGATTCGATATCTTGAGTAGCAATTGCATTAATATCTCCATTGTAAGGAATACCATCAACAACATATAAAGGTGCGTTAGAAGATGATAATGATCCAATACCTCTAAATCTTACTTGAGGAGGATCTCCTGGCTGTCCTGAGTTTGCACTAATTTGCACACCCGCAACTTTACCAGTTAAAGATTGGATTGCATTCGATGCTTGTGCATTTTCAAGTGCTTTGGCGTCAATTTTTGTAACTGCTCCAGTGATCTCAGATTTTTTCTGAGTACCAAATGCAACTACTACAACTCCTTCAAGTTCTAATGCATCTCCAACCAGTTTTGTGTTAACTGTTGTAGAAGCAGCAGACTCTTCTTTTGCTTTCATTCCAATGTAAGTGAAAACTAGAGTTTGAGTTGGAGTAGCCTTAATCGAATACTTTCCGTCAAAATCTGTTTGAGTTCCTGTTTTTGTTCCTTTAACTAATACACTAACACCAGGTATTGGCATTCCAGTATTATCAGAAACAATTCCCGAAACAATTCTTTCTTGCGCAAAAGATAATTGCGCTACTAGTACTAAAAGTAGTACTAACAGTCCATTGAACTTTAGTTTCATTTTTAATTATTTTGAATTAGTATCGCAAAAATCTTAATTAATTGTTAATCTTCCTAACATAAAAGTATTTTTTTTACTTTCTCAATATGTTAATTTAACATTTACAGCCTATTTTGCTATATAAATCACAATTCTGTAATTCTAATTTAGTTATTTTATTATTAATACTAATTACTCTTAAAATAAAAAAACCGCCGGTTTTGCCGACGGTTTTGAATTTAAATTATTTAGATAATCTAAGATATTAAAGTTTTGTGTCCCAAAATACAGGAACTGTTAATTTATCTCCTCCAATTGCTTGAGAAGCATTTGTCCAGTTAGTTCCGTTAACTGTTTGTTCTGCTGTTGGGTAAGTCCATCTTACAGGAACTTTTCCTTCTGCAGCTTGAACAGAACTTGGGTGTGAAGTTAATTTAGGGAAATCTAATCTTCTGAAAGCCGTCCAAGATTGGAAACTTCTGTTGTATAAAGCGATCCATTCTTGGTAACCAATTTTTTCTTGCCAAGTACCAGTTCCAGTTCCTGCAGTTCCAGAAATTGGAGTAGTAGCAGCTGTTGCGTAAGCAACTTTTGGATTAGCTAAGTATGAAGCGATATCTGCTGCTGAAACTCCCCAAAATTCACATGATTTTGTGATAGCATCATTATAGTAGTGTTCTGCTGTGTTACCAACATTGAATCCTCTAGCTGCAGCTTCTGCTAAGTAGAAGTTTACCTCAAACGCTTCTAGTAATACTCCAGCAGCGTCTGGTTTTTTGATTACATCTCCAACGTGAGAGTATGTAGTTTCGTAAGGAAGTGAATTACGTCCTCCAGGTACTCCTCCTACATATGTTCCATCTGCCATTGGTGTGAAGAAAATAGGTCTTCTAGGATCTGATAAATCATTCATTTGATTTACTAATGTAGTTGCAGGAACGTTATCATTTCTTTGGCTAGCAACAAGGTTATCAAAAACAGGGTTGTAGTTTGGCGCAAAAGAAGCATATTTCAATAATGCATTGTTAGCATTGTTCAAAAGAACTCCGGCACTGTAAGCAGATTCGATTGTTGTTTTTGCCAATGCAGCGTCTTTGTCGGCAATATTAGTTCCTAATTTTAATTTTACAGAGTTTGCAAATATTTTCCAGCTTGCAACATCACCTTTATATATAAGGTCTCCTGTGTCAAAACTTTTACCAGTTGCATCAAGTTGAGCAATAGCAGCATTAAGACGAGTAATTAATAAAGGATAAATTGCCGCATCATCATCATATTTTGGTAAAATGATTTTTGGATTTTGTAAAGATTCTGAGTAAGGAACGTCTCCAAAAGTATCTACTAAAATCTGATAAGTATATACTCTTAAAATTTCAAGAATAGCAACTTTGTTTTTTTGTTGCTTTTGCCAATCAGCATCTGCTACATCACTAGGTTTTGTTTGAGCTTCTAAAACTTGTTGAGAAGTTTGTAAGTTCCCCAAAACATCTTGGTATAATTTCGTCCAATGTGTATCAGGAATAGTTCTTGTTGTTAAATTATATCTTGACTCAGCAGTATATAATGTAGCTGCCCAATATTGAACGTAATAACGTAAAGGATTATTATTAACACTTGGTGTAGTTAACTGATCAGTTAATTCTTTCTGTGCATTTGATAATAATGATTCTGCAGAAACGTCATATGACTTTTTGATATCATCATTAAAGTTTTCGTTGTCACTAACACAACTCGATAGAGTCAAGAATGCCAGTGTTGCTATTGATAAAAATATCTTTTTCATTTTGTTTAGAAGTTAAGTTTTACATTAAACGAGTATACTTTTGTAGCTGGCATAACTCCTGATTGGAATCCTTGAATGTTTCCTGCTGATGATCCTGCTTCAGGATCTGCATAAGGAAGGTTTTTGTGGATGATCCAAAGGTTGTTTCCAATCACACTAAATGACATACCTTTAATGCTCATTTTGTCTAAGATTCTAGATGGTACATTGTACGTTAATCCAAGTTCTCTTAGTTTTACAAAAGATCCATCATAAACAGAAGCTTTTGTTGGATTAGTGTCAGAACTAAATGCAGTACCTCCAGAAGTAGATGCATCAATTCTTGTTGTATTTGGTGTACCATCTTCGTGTACTCCAGGAAGAATAACTCCACCGCTATCTGCACCACCTGTAAGTGGGTTTCTAACAGAGTTTCCTAAATCGTTTAATCCTAAATCGTAAATACCTGTTTCTCTACCGTAAGCTTGGTCAAGAGAGAAGATGTCTCCACCTTTTTTCACGTCAATTAAGAAATTGAAAGAAACATTTTTGTATGTTAATCTGTTTGATACACCACCAATCCATTTTGCTTGCGTATTACCAATAACTTTATTTGAAGCTAAAACGTAATAACCGTCTTCGTCAACAATTCTGTTTCCGTTAGCATCGTAAGTGTAATCTTTACCTCTTAATGTTCCGTAAGATTCTCCAACAGTTGCGTTAAGAGAAGCACCACCTTGGAAAGTAGCTAATAATAAGTTATCTCTACCTTGGTTTAATGAAACTACAGTGTTTTTGTTTGTAGACCAGTTAACTCCAAGATCCCAGCTAAAGTTTTCAGTTTTGATAACTTTTCCAGATAAAGCAAGCTCGATACCTTTGTTTTCAATTTCTCCAGCATTAACTGTAGCATAGTTTACACCAGTTGAAGTTGATTGTGGTACGTTGAAAATTTGGTTTTCAGTATTTGTTTTGTATAAAGATAAGTCAAAGTTCAATCTGTTTCTGAACATTGCCATCTCCAAACCAGCTTCCCAAGCTTTTTGAACCTCAGGTTTTAAGTTTGCAAAATCTAAATAAGTGTTACTGTTTCCGAATAACGGATTTCCGTCTAAACCGTAGTTGTTAACTTTTGCACCTAATCTACCTGCTGCAGGGTCATTACCTACTTGTGCATAGTTAATTCTAACTTTTCCTAAATTTAACCAGTCTGCTTTTGCTAATTCTGAGAAAATTAAACTTGAACCAATAGAGTAGTAGCTATAGCTGTTTTCTTCTTCTGGTAAAGCAGTACTTTTGTCTAATCTGTAAGATCCTTCAACAAATACAGTTTTGTTGTAATCTAAAGATAATTGTCCGTATAAACCTGATTTTTCGTAAGTAACTTGAGATTCTTTTGCAGGTAAGAATACGTTAGAGTTGTCTAAGCTGTATAAACCTTCTTTTGCTAAACCTCCAGTTGTAGAAGCTTGGATAGAATATGCGTCAGATCTTAAGAAAGTGTATCCTGCTAATGCTTTTGCTCCAATTTTATCAGATAATTTGAAGTTGTAGGTAGCAATTACGTCATAAGTTTGTTGCATGAAATCTCTTTTGTATAAAGAGTATCCTGATCCGTCATTAGCACCACTAATACCGAAAGTTTCAGCGTGGCTTCCAACAGCTTTTCTTAATTCTTGCTGATCGTTAGAGTAATCAATTGTTGCACGACCTAAAACTGTGAAGTCTTTAGTAATGTCGTATGATAAACTTGTACCAGCTAAGAATCTTGTTCTTGAATCTTGTTCGAAGTTTTGGTATCTGTCAAAATACGGGTTGTTCCAGAATGCTGGGGCAAGGTTTCCGTTTGTTGGATCAGTCATGTTCCAAGTAACGTTCTGGTGTGTTCTGTTGTATTCTTGCTCAAGTTCTTTGATGTCTACGTTTGTAGCCCACCATTGTCTGAAACCTCCAATAAAGTTATCTCCGTATCCAGTGTTATTTCTACCAGTAGTATTCTGATTAGTAAATGTAAAGAATGCTGTTGAAGTTAATTTATCAGATAAGTCTCTTGAGAAGTTACCATTTAAACTGTTTTTGTTTAGTAAACTGTTTGGTAAAACTCCTGTGTTGTTAATGTTTGTGAAACCTAAATTGTAAGCTCCTTTTTCATCACCGCCACTAAAGTTAATGTTGTTAGTGTATGCAGTTGATTTTTGGAAGAAGTCTACCGGAGTGTGTTTAGCAGCTACCCATGGAGTTGCTTTTCCGTAGTTTGGATTTCCTAATACAAATGCATTCCAGTTGTAGACCATGATGTTAGGATCAAAAGCGTTACCGTAAGAAGCATCATCTCCTGTTGAAGCAACAAGTCCATCAGGATTTCCGAAAACTGGAGCATTGTAACTACTGTCTTCTCCTCCGTATCCTTCACCATATTGGTTTTGGTAAGTTGGCATTGTAGATTTGTCAATAGCACCAATAGAAACTGTTGAACTGAAGCTAACTCCTAAAGCAGTATTCTTTTTACCTTTTTTAGTAGTAATCATAATCGCTCCATTAGAAGCCTGGCTACCATATAAAGCTGTCGCTGCAGCTCCCTTAAGTACGTTGATAGATTCAATGTTGTTTGGGTCAATATCTGAAGCAGCATTACCAAAGTCAAATCCTTGTCTTCCGTTTTGCGAATCGCTATCATTTAAGTTAGCATTACTTACAGCCACACCATCAATAACGATAAGTGCTTGGTTGTTTCCAGTAATACTTTTTACACCTCTTAATACAATGTTTGTAGAACCTCCAAAGTTAGAGTTTGTTTTAATTTCCAAACCAGCAACTTTTCCAGATAAGTTGTTTAGGAAATTGTTTGTTGGACTGCTGTTTACTTGATCAGCTGTCACTAATTGAGAAGAATATCCTAAAGATTTTTTCTCTCTTTTTACCCCTAAGGCCGTAGTTACAACAACTCCTTCAAGTTCTTGTGCGTCTCCAGCTAATTTAATGTTAATAACAGAAGAACTTGCAGCTACTTCTTGAGTTTTCATCCCGATGTAGCTAAAAACCAAAACTTGGCTTGTTGTTGCTTTAATGGAAAACTTTCCATCAAAATCTGTTTGCGTTCCCGTTTTTGTTCCTTTGATTAATACACTAACACCAGGTAGAGGCATTCCTGCATTATCAGAAACTGTTCCCGAGACAGCTCTTTCTTGCGCAAATGTTAATTGCGCCACTAATGCTAATAAAAGCACTAGGAATCCATTGAACTTTAGTTTCATTTTTAAATATTTTGAATTAGTGCGGTAAAACTCTTAATTATTTGTTAACTATCCTAATGTTCTTTTAATCTTTTTTTAATTTATGCTAAAATTTAACATTATAACATATGTTTACTATAGTGTTATAAAATTGTAAATCCGACGCTCTTTCCGCGCCATTACTGAGATTTATTCGTAAAATTCCGCTTGATGTCTGAATTGTGGCGCCAATACCCAATCCTAATAATTTTTTAATCTGATTTTTATTTGAAATGCTAGTTTGGTCTTGATAGAGGGAATAGTCTAAAATTGAGTTAATATAGAGACTTGGGGATATTAAGTGGCGATATTCTGTCAAAAGCATCGCTGCAAAGTTAGCTTGAAGGCTATTTTCTAAAAATCCTCTTATCGAATTCATTCCTCCAAATCGAAATAGTTCGTTAGAAATGTAGTTTTTGCTCTTTAACAAAAAATTCTGTGAATTTATGTTAATGAAATTTTTAGAGTTTAATTCAAAATTGTACTTCAAATTCACATTTGTAAAAAATTGATTGCTTTTGCCAGCAGTTTCAATGGAGTTATTTGTAGTTCTGTTTCCGAGACCAAACGAAGCTGCAA
This sequence comes from Flavobacterium notoginsengisoli, assembly GCF_014207905.1. Lineage (GTDB taxonomy): Bacteria > Bacteroidota > Bacteroidia > Flavobacteriales > Flavobacteriaceae > Flavobacterium > Flavobacterium notoginsengisoli_A. The sequence continues at coordinate 79,545 of NZ_JACHLB010000006.1, forward strand.
TAAAAGCTTTGTTGAAAAAGATCGGGTTTTCAAAATCACTTTTCTGAAAATCGTAAGTTGTAGTTATATATGCGTTATTGAAATCGCTTATGGTCGAATTGTTTGTGTTTTGAATATCGCTTGATTCTGTGGATTGGTATCCCAGATACAGTTTAGAGTTGTAATTTAAATAATATCCTAAATTGATGTCCGTTTTTGTGTTTTGAAAAGTACTGTCTTGTTTGAAAATGTTTAATTGTGCTTTTATTCCAATAGGAGATTGAAATAAATACGGAATCTCAATTTTAGTATTGAAAGTTTTTTGTTGATTGCCATCGCTTTTCCAATAAAGAGAAAATTTTTCGCCAGCACGTAATGTGTTGATTAATGAAATGTCAACGTATCCGTTTAAGTTGAGTTTCTTGTTTTCATCATTTGAGAATCCAATGTAGCCGTCGAAAGTATTTGCCTTCCTTTTTTCGATATAAGTATAAGCTTTTGTGGAGTCTGTTGTGAATAATATTTCAGGATATTTTGTCTGCGAAATAAAATCAAAACTATTCATATCATTGTATAAATTTTTGATCACTTCTTGGTTGAATGTCTTGTTTAAATATTTCTTGTTTAATTGTCGTAAAGCTCCTTTTGGAAAAAAATCTTTCGAGTTGTTGTAATTTAGGATAATTGAATTTAAGGTTCGTTTTTTTTCGGAATCCAAAAATAAGTCCGCATAAATTATTGAGTTTCTTCTTTTGATGTTTGTCAATTTTATTTTCGAAAATGCAAAACCGTTTTTTTCCTTGTTTTGAATTTCACGATTTAATAGATTTTCTAGATCCGAATACGGAATAATTATGCTGTCTTTTGAAGTTTTTTTGTAGTCAAAAAATATATTATTTGTACCTATATATATATGTATAGTTTTTATTCTGTTTTTTAGGTCTAAAATAGCGGTAAAAGAACTGTCGTTAATTTTGCGATTTTCTGTTGTGATGACGTCTAGATAGCCCAGTTTTGCAAGTTTTTCAGAAGCTAAAGCAATCTCGTTTGTAAGAGATTTTAAATTTTGATGCGTTTTATTATAAGTTACAGAATCTATAGTTTGATTTTGCTTTTCATTTATTCCTCTAATAGTTAGATAGAAAGATTGGCTAAAACATTTTGAGCCTAGCAGAAAAAAAAGAATATATAGTAATTGTTTTGCTTGCAATTGGTTTGTTTATTAAATGTTAAGCAAATATCATATGTTTCTTTGTGAAATCATACATATAAATAATGTTATTGAAAATTAATGATTTAACGTTTGTATAGTGAAAAATATTTTATACATTTGCAACCCCGTAAAAAGCGGGAATTTAATAAACATAATAATTTTTAGTATTAATTATGCCAACAATTCAACAATTAGTAAGAACAGGAAGAACTCAGATCACTAAGAAGAGTAAATCGGTTGCTTTAGATTCTTGTCCTCAAAGAAGAGGGGTTTGTACGCGTGTTTACACTACTACACCAAAAAAACCAAACTCTGCAATGCGTAAAGTTGCGCGTGTACGTTTGACAAATGGTAATGAGGTGAATGCTTACATCCCAGGAGAAGGACACAATCTACAAGAGCACTCGATAGTATTAGTGCGAGGTGGAAGGGTAAAAGATTTACCAGGTGTTAGATATCATATCGTTCGTGGAGCTCTTGATACGTCAGGTGTTGCAGGAAGAACGCAAAGAAGATCTAAGTACGGTGCTAAACGCCCAAAAGAAGCAAAAAAGTAATTTAAAAACTTTTAAGAAAAAGACATGAGAAAAAGAGCGGCAAAGAAAAGACCACTTTTACCGGATCCAAGGTTTAATGACCAATTAGTAACACGTTTTGTGAACAACTTAATGTGGGATGGTAAGAAATCTACAGCTTTTAAAGTATTTTATGATGCTATTGATATCATTGAAACTAAAAAGCAAAATGATGAGAAAACTTCATTAGAGATCTGGAAAGATGCTTTAACAAACGTTATGCCTCACGTAGAAGTACGTAGCCGTAGAGTTGGTGGAGCTACATTCCAAATCCCAATGCAAATTCGTCCAGACAGAAAAATTTCTATGGCAATGAAGTGGTTAATACTTTATTCAAGAAGAAGAAATGAAAAATCTATGGCACAGCGTTTAGCTTCTGAGTGTTTAGCTGCGGCTAAAGAAGAAGGTGCTGCAGTTAAGAAAAGAATGGATACTCACAAAATGGCAGAAGCTAATAAAGCATTCTCTCACTTTAGATTTTAATTCGTAAAGAAATGGCTAGAGATTTAAAATATACAAGAAATATCGGGATCGCTGCTCACATTGATGCTGGTAAAACAACAACAACTGAGCGTATTCTTTTTTACACTGGAAAATCACACAAAATTGGTGAGGTACACGATGGTGCTGCAACAATGGACTGGATGGCACAAGAGCAAGAAAGAGGTATTACAATTACTTCTGCGGCTACGACTTGTACTTGGAATTTTCCAACAGAGCAAGGTAAAGTTCTTCCAGAATCATTGCCTTACCACTTTAATATTATTGATACTCCTGGACACGTTGACTTTACTGTAGAGGTAAACCGTTCTTTACGTGTACTTGATGGTTTAGTTTTCTTGTTTAGTGCTGTTGATGGTGTTGAGCCTCAATCAGAAACTAACTGGAGACTTGCTGATCAATATAGAGTTCCTCGTATGGGATTCGTAAACAAAATGGACCGTCAAGGTGCTAACTTTTTAGCTGTATGCGGACAGGTTAAAGATATGTTGAAATCAAATGCGGTTGCAATTACTTTGCCTATTGGTGATGAAGCAGATTTTAAAGGTATTGTTGACTTAGTGAAAAATCAAGCTATCGTATGGCATGATGAAACTCAAGGAGCTACTTTTGATATCGTTGATATCCCAGCTGATATGGTTGATGATGTAAAACACTACCGTTCTATTCTTATCGAAGAGATTGCAACTTATGATGAAAATCTTTTGGATAAATACATGGAAGATGAAAACTCTATTACAGAGGATGAAATCAACAATGCATTAAGAGCTGCTACTATTGATATGGCAATCATTCCTATGCTTGCTGGTTCTTCTTTCAAAAATAAAGGAGTTCAATTTATGTTAGATGCTGTTTGTAAGTATTTACCATCTCCATTAGATAAAGAAGGTATTGAAGGAATTCACCCTGACGATGCTGAATTATTAGAAGAAGATCAAACTAAAATCTTACGTCGCCCAGATGTAAAAGAGCCTTTCGCGGCTTTGGCATTTAAAATTGCTACTGACCCATTCGTAGGTCGTTTAGCTTTCTTCCGTGCTTACTCTGGACGTTTAGATGCTGGTTCTTATGTTTTAAATACTCGTTCTGGTAACAAAGAGAGAATTTCTCGTATTTACCAAATGCACGCTAACAAACAAAATCCAATCGAATTTATTGAGGCTGGAGATATTGGAGCTGCTGTAGGATTTAAAGATATCAAAACTGGAGATACACTTTGTGATGAAAAGAATCCGATTATCTTGGAGTCTATGAAATTCCCAGAGCCTGTAATTGGTATTGCTATCGAGCCTAAAACTAAAGCTGACGTTGATAAAATGGGTATGGCTTTAGCTAAATTAGCTGAAGAAGATCCAACGTTTACTGTAAGAACTGACGAAGCTTCAGGTCAAACTATTATTTCTGGTATGGGTGAGCTTCACTTAGATATCTTAGTTGATCGTATGAAACGTGAGTTTAAAGTAGAGGTTAATCAAGGTGAGCCACAAGTAGAGTACAAAGAGGCGTTTACTAAATCTGCTCAACATAGAGAAACTTACAAGAAACAATCTGGAGGTCGTGGTAAATTCGGTGATATCGTATTTAGAATCGAGCCTGCTGATGAAGTTGATGGTAAAGTTCCTGTAGGATTACAGTTTGTTAATGAGGTAAAAGGTGGTAACGTTCCTAAAGAATATATCCCTGCTGTTGAAAAAGGTTTCCGTGAGGCTATGAAAACAGGTCCATTAGCTGGATACGCTGTTGATAGCTTAAAAGTAACTTTATTAGACGGATCTTTCCACCCTGTGGATTCTGATGCTCTTTCTTTTGAATTAGCTGCTAGAATGGGTTATAAAGAATCTGGACGTGCTGCTGGGGCTGTTATTCTTGAGCCAATCATGAAAATCGAAGTTATTACTCCTGAAGAAAACATGGGTGATATCGTTGGTGACTTGAACCGTCGTAGAGGTCAAGTTAATGACATGGGTGATAGAAATGGTGCTAAGACTATCAAAGCTGATGTGCCTTTATCAGAAATGTTTGGTTATGTAACTACATTAAGAACATTATCTTCTGGTAGAGCTACTTCAACAATGGAGTTCTCTCACTATGCAGAAACACCTTCTAATATTTCAGAAGAGGTAATCAAAAAAGCAAAAGGTAACGCTTAATTTTAAGAAAATGAGTCAAAAAATCAGAATAAAACTAAAATCTTACGATCACATGTTGGTAGATAAATCTGCTGAAAAGATCGTAAAAACAGTAAAAACTACTGGAGCAGTTGTAACAGGTCCAATTCCGTTGCCAACTCACAAAAAACTTTTCACTGTATTACGTTCTCCGCACGTTAACAAAAAAGCGAGAGAGCAATTTGAAGTAATGTCATACAAGAGATTGATTGATATTTATTCATCTTCATCTAAAACTATTGATGCTTTAATGAAACTTGAATTGCCAAGTGGTGTTGAAGTAGAGATAAAAGTATAATTTTATTATATTTTTTTATATAAAAAGCGAGTCAGAAATGTCTCGCTTTTTTTTGTGCTTATGGGAAAATTTTAATTGTGGTAAATGTGGTTTTTTGATGCTTGAAAGTATTTGTTGTTTTTATGTAAAAGCCTTTGTTTTAAGGTGGTGACAATGCTTTTTGTTGTGATTTTGTTAATTAATTGTTGTCTTAAAATTGTTTGGCAATTCGAAAAATACTTTTGAAAAGTAGAATGGTTCAAATTGTTTTTACTGCATGTTTTGAGCTTGGATTTTGATAATGAGCGATTTAATTTTTGTAACCGTTTGTTTTATTCAATTTTAATATCTACTTTTGCACTCCCTGTTTGGAAATTTCTGTTATTTTCAAATTGAAGGGAATTTTAGTAATTAATAATTAATATTTATGTCTGGGTTAATTGGTAAGAAAATCGGCATGACTAGTATTTTTGACGAAAACGGGAAAAACATTCCTTGTACAGTAATCGAAGCTGGTCCATGTGTTGTTACCCAAGTCAGAACCAACGAGGTTGACGGGTATGAAGCGTTGCAACTTGGTTTCGATGACAAAAACGAGAAACATTCTACTAAAGCGGCTTTAGGTCACTTTAAAAAAGCTGGAACTGTTGCTAAGAAAAAAGTCGTTGAATTCCAAGATTTCGCAACTGAACAAAAATTAGGAGATCTTATTGATGTTACTATTTTTGAAGAAGGAGAATTTGTAGATGTACAAGGTGTGTCTAAAGGTAAAGGTTTCCAAGGTGTTGTTAAACGTCACGGTTTTGGTGGAGTTGGACAAGCTACTCATGGTCAGCACAACCGTTTAAGAGCGCCAGGTTCTGTGGGAGCTTCTTCTTATCCATCTAGAGTATTCAAAGGAATGCGTATGGCTGGAAGAATGGGAGGAGAAAATGTGAAAATTCAAAACCTTAGAGTTTTAAAAGTAGTTGCTGAAAAGAATCTACTTGTTGTTAAAGGATGTATTCCTGGGCACAAAAACTCTTATGTAATCATTCAGAAGTAATGGAAGTAAAAGTATTAGATTTCAACGGAAAAGATACTGGAAGAAAAGTTCAACTTTCTGATTCAGTATTCGCAATTGAACCAAACAATCACGCAGTATATCTTGATGTTAAGCAATATCTTGCTAATCAAAGACAGGGTACTCATAAAGCTAAAGAAAGAGCTGAAGTAACTGGAAGTACTCGTAAGATTAAAAAACAAAAAGGAACTGGTACTGCTCGTGCAGGAAGTGTTAAGAATCCTTTGTTTAAAGGTGGAGGAACAGTTTTCGGACCAAGACCAAGAAGTTATTCATTCAAATTGAATAAAAACTTGAAAAGATTGGCTAGAAAATCAGCTTTCTCAATTAAAGCAAAAGAGTCAAACATTGTAGTTCTTGAAGACTTTAATTTTGAAGTGCCAAACACTAAAAATTTCATTAACGTTTTGAAAGCTTTAGGGTTAGAAAATAAAAAATCTCTATTCGTGTTGGGTGAGTCAAATAAAAATGTATATTTGTCGTCACGCAATTTAAAGGCTTCTAATGTCGTAACTAGCTCAGAATTAAGCACTTACGCAATATTAAACGCTAATAATTTAGTGCTTTTGGAAGGTTCTTTAGAGTTAATTGAAGAAAATTTAAGTAAATAATAGGAATATGAGCATCATTATCAGACCTATAGTAACGGAAAAAGTAACCAAAGAAAGTGAAGTTCTAAACCGCTTCGGATTCGTTGTTAACAAAAAAGCAAACAAAGTTGAAATTAAGAAAGCTGTTGAGGCTGCTTATGGAGTAACTATTGTTGCTGTTAACACAATGAATGTGAGACCAGATAGATCTACAAAATACACTAAAAGTGGTTTAATCAGTGGAAAGACAAATGCTTACAAAAAAGCAATTGTTCAAGTACAAGAAGGAGAAACAATTGATTTTTACAACAATATCTAAGATAGAAAAATGTCAGTAAGAAAATTAAAACCTATTACCCCGGGTCAGCGATTTAGAGTTGTGAATGGTTATGACGCTATTACAACTGATAAGCCGGAACGCTCTTTGATAGCGCCGATAAAAAACTCAGGAGGTAGAAATAGTCAAGGAAAGATGACCATGCGTTATACGGGTGGTGGTCACAAGCAGAGATATCGTATTATTGATTTCAAAAGAACTAAAGATGGAATTCCAGCTACAGTGAAATCAATCGAATACGATCCAAATCGTACTGCGTTTATCGCTTTATTAGCTTATGCTGATGGAGAGAAAACTTATATTATCGCTCAAAATGGATTGAAAGTTGGTCAGAAATTAGTTTCTGGACCAGAATCTCAGCCAGAGATTGGTAATACTTTACCTTTAAGCAGAATTCCTCTTGGAACTGTTATATCTTGTATTGAGTTACGTCCAGGACAAGGAGCTGTTATTGCTCGTTCAGCTGGAACTTTTGCTCAGTTAATGGCAAGAGACGGGAAATATGCAACAATTAAAATGCCATCTGGTGAGACAAGATTAATCTTGCTAACTTGTTCGGCTACAATTGGAGCTGTTTCTAACTCTGACCACCAATTAGTTGTATCTGGAAAAGCAGGTAGAACAAGATGGTTAGGTAGAAGACCTAGAACTAGACCAGTAGCGATGAACCCAGTTGATCACCCTATGGGAGGTGGTGAAGGACGTTCTTCTGGAGGGCACCCACGTTCAAGAAACGGATTGCCAGCTAAAGGTTACAGAACTCGTTCTAAGAAAAACCCGAGTAACAAGTATATCGTAGAACGTAGAAAGAAATAATAAGATATGGCACGTTCATTAAAAAAAGGACCTTTCGTTCATTATAAATTAGACAAGAAAGTTCAAGAAAACGTAGAAAGTGGTAAAAATGCAGTTGTTAAGACTTGGTCTAGAGCTTCAATGATTACTCCAGATTTCGTTGGACAAACTATCGCAGTTCATAACGGTCGTCAATTTGTACCAGTTTACGTAACAGAAAACATGGTAGGTCACAAATTAGGAGAATTTTCGCCAACTAGATCTTTTAGAGGTCATGCTGGAGCAAAAAATAAAGGTAAAAAATAAAAGAAGCAATGGGAGTTCGTAAAAGAGAAACAGCAGATGCGAGAAAAGAGGCTAATAAGTCTATCGCTTTCGCAAAATTGAATAACTGCCCTACTTCACCTAGAAAAATGCGCTTAGTAGCGGACTTGGTAAGAGGTCAGAAGGTAGAAAGAGCACTTAACATTTTAAGATTCAGTTCTAAAGAAGCTTCAAGAAAATTAGAAAAACTATTATTATCTGCAATCAACAACTGGGAGCAAAAAAATAGTGAAGGTAATTTAGAAGAGGCTGGATTATTTGTTAAAGAGATCAGAGTAGATGGTGGAATGATGTTAAAAAGACTTCGTCCAGCTCCACAAGGTCGTGCACACAGAATAAGAAAACGTTCTAATCACGTAACAATCGTGCTTGGAGCTATCAATAACACACAAAGCAATTCTTAAGCAGCATGGGACAAAAGACAAATCCAATTGGAAATAGACTTGGTATCATCAGAGGATGGGACTCAAACTGGTATGGTGGAAATGATTACGGCGATAAATTAGCTGAAGATCACAAAATCAGAAAGTATATCCACGCTCGTTTATCAAAAGCTAGTGTATCTAAAGTAATCATCGAGAGAACTTTGAAGCTTGTAACCGTTACTATCACTACTGCTAGACCTGGTATCATTATCGGAAAAGGTGGGCAAGAGGTAGACAAGTTAAAAGAAGAACTTAAGAAAGTTACTGACAAAGAGGTTCAAATTAACATCTTTGAAATTAAAAGACCTGAGTTAGATGCTTATCTTGTGGCGACAAGCATCGCTCGTCAAATCGAAAGCCGTATTTCTTACAGACGTGCAATCAAAATGGCTATTGCTGCTTCTATGCGTATGAACGCTGAAGGTATCAAAGTTTTGATTTCTGGTCGTTTGAATGGAGCTGAGATGGCACGTTCGGAAGGTTTCAAAGAAGGTAGAATTCCTCTATCAACTTTCAGAGCTGACATTGATTATGCTTTGGCTGAAGCTCACACTACTTACGGTAGAATGGGTATCAAAGTATGGATCATGAAAGGTGAAGTTTACGGTAAGAGAGAGCTTTCTCCGCTTGCTGGAATGGACAAAAAACAATCTGGTACAGGTGGTGGAAAAGGTGGAGATGCTCCTAGAGGCAAATCTAACTTTAACAAAGGCGGTAAACCAGATGCTCGTAAAAGAAAGTAAATTTTTAAACTAAAGAAAAATGTTACAGCCTAAAAGAACAAAATACCGTAAGGTACAAAAAGGTAAAATGAAAGGTAACTCTCAAAGAGGGCACGAACTTTCAAATGGAATGTTTGGTATTAAATCTGTACATGAAGATGGAATGTTCTTAACGTCTCGTCAAATCGAAGCTGCACGTATTGCTGCAACTCGTTACATGAAGAGAGAAGGACAATTGTGGATTAAAATTTTCCCAGACAAACCTATCACTAAGAAACCTCTTGAAGTACGTATGGGTAAAGGTAAAGGAGCAGTTGAGTATTGGGCTGCTGTTGTTAAACCAGGAAGAATTATGTTTGAAGTTGGAGGAGTTCCATTGTCAGTTGCAAAAGAGGCTTTACGTCTTGCAGCTCAAAAACTTCCAGTAAAAACTAAGTTCGTCGTTGCTAGAGATTTCGAAGCATAATTTATATTTATTATGAAACAATCAGAAATAAAAGATCTTTCTGCAGCGGAGTTGCAAGAAAAACTTAGTCAAACTAAGAAAGTATATGCTGACCTAAAAATGGCTCACGCTATTTCTCCAATTGCTAACCCGCTTCAAATTAGAAGCGTTAGAAGAACAGTTGCAAGATTAGCTACAGAGTTAACTAAAAGAGAGTTACAATAATTGTATTCTGCTGAAAGATGGAAGAAAAAAGAAATTTAAGAAAAGAAAGAATAGGTGTTGTTACTTCAAATAAGATGGATAAATCTATCGTTATTTCAGAGGTAAGAAAAGTAAAACACCCATTATACGGTAAGTTCGTGTTGAAAACTAAGAAATATGTTGCACACGACGAAACAAACGACTGTAACATTGGAGATACTGTAAGAATTAGCGAAACGCGTCCTTTAAGTAAAACAAAATGTTGGAGATTAGTTGAAATCTTAGAAAGAGCTAAATAATTATGGTACAACAAGAATCAAGACTAAAAGTAGCAGATAACACGGGAGCTAAAGAAGTTTTAACTATTCGTGTTTTAGGAGGTACTAAAAGAAGATATGCCTCTGTTGGTGACAAAATTGTAGTTTCTATCAAAGATGCAACTCCAAACGGAAACGTGAAAAAAGGAGCTGTTTCAACTGCAGTTGTTGTACGTACTAAAAAAGAAGTGAGAAGAGCTGATGGTTCTTATATCCGTTTCGATGACAATGCATGTGTTCTTTTGAATGCTGCAGGGGAAATGAGAGGAACTCGTGTTTTTGGTCCGGTAGCAAGAGAACTTCGTGAAAAACAATTCATGAAAATTGTATCATTAGCACCAGAAGTGCTTTAATTCGTTTTAAGATGATAAAGCTAAAAATAAAATCAGGAGATATCGTAAGAGTTATTGCTGGAGACCATAAAGGTGCTGAAGGTAAAGTTTTACGTGTTTACCGTGAGAAAAATAAAGCGATAGTTGAAGGTGTAAACTTGGTTTCAAAACACACTAAACCAAGTGCTAAAAACCCTCAAGGTGGTATCGTTAAGAAAGAGGCTTCTATTCAAATTTCTAACATTGCTTTAATTGATCCTAAAACTAAGGAAACAACTAGAGTAGGTATTAGAGTAGAAGGAGATAAGAAAGTAAGATTTTCAAAAAAATCTAATCAAGTACTATAGTAATGGCATATACACCTAGACTAAAAGAAGAATATAAGAGTAGAGTAATCTCTGCTCTTAAAGAAGAGTTCGGATATACAAACGTAATGCAAGTTCCTAAACTTGAAAAAATCGTTTTGAGCCGTGGAGTTGGTGCAGCTGTATCTGATAAAAAACTTATTGACTATGCTGTTGATGAGTTAACAAAGATCACTGGACAAAAAGCAGTTTCTACAATCTCTAAGAAAGACGTTGCGTCTTTCAAATTGAGAAAAGGAATGCCTATTGGAGCAAAAGTTACTTTACGTGGAGAAAGAATGTATGAGTTTTTAGATAGACTTATTACTTCTGCTTTACCACGTGTTAGAGATTTCGGTGGTATTAAAGCTACTGGTTTCGACGGAAGAGGTAACTACAATCTTGGAGTTTTAGAGCAAATCATTTTCCCAGAAATTGATATTGACAAAGTAAACAAAATTTCAGGAATGGATATTACATTTGTTACTACTGCAAAAACAGACAAGGAAGCAAAGTCATTATTGGCTGAATTAGGATTACCTTTTAAAAAGAATTAAGACATGGCTAAAGAATCAATGAAAGCCCGCGAGGTGAAAAGAGAGAAAACGGTAGCTAAGTATGCTGAGAAGAGAAAAGCTTTATTAGAAGCTGGAGACTACGAAGGTTTACAAAGATTACCAAAAAATGCTTCACCTGTTCGTTTACACAATCGTTGCAAATTAACTGGAAGACCAAGAGGTTATATCCGTCAATTCGGAATCTCTCGTGTAACTTTCCGTGAAATGGCTAATAATGGGTTAATTCCAGGAGTTAAAAAGGCTTCTTGGTAATCTCGCAATAAGTTATTACTTTTGCAAACCAAAAAATAATTTTTAATTGATTAAAGGTTCGGGAAACGGGTGTTTCCCGAAAACCATAATCGCAATCAAATACATATGTATACAGATCCTATTGCAGATTATTTGACTAGAGTTCGTAACGCTGTGGCTGCAAACCACAAAGTTGTTGAAATTCCAGCATCTAATCTTAAAAAAGAGATAACTAAGATCTTATTTGATCAAGGTTACATCTTAAGTTACAAATTTGAGCAGAATACTGTACAAGGTTCTATCAAAATTGCTTTGAAGTATGATAAAGATACTAAAGAGCCTGTAATTAAAGATATCCAAAGAATTAGTAAACCTGGTTTACGTAAGTACGCAGGTGCTGCCAAATTACCAAGAATCCTTAACGGATTAGGAATTGCTATTGTTTCTACATCAAAAGGTTTGATGACAGGAAAACAAGCTAAGCAATTAAATGTAGGTGGTGAAGTAATTTGTTACGTATACTAATTTTAAACACTAGAAAAGATGTCAAGAATAGGTAAAAGCCCAATTGTAATCCCTGCTGGTGTAACTGTAGAAGTTAAAGACGGTATTATTACAGTAAAAGGAAAAAGAGGTCAACTAGTTCAGGAGTTTTCGGACGTAAATGTAACTGTTGAAGGTGATCAAGTTTCAGTAGAAAGATCATCTGATCATAAAGACCATAGAGCAAAACACGGATTATACAGATCTTTGATCAGTAATATGGTTGTTGGTGTTTCTGAAGGTTTCACAAAAGAACTAGAATTAGTTGGAGTTGGTTATAGAGCTTCAAACCAAGGTCAAAAGTTAGATTTAGCTCTTGGATATTCTCACAATATTGTTTTAGAAATTGCTCCAGAAGTATCTTTAGAAACAATATCTGAAAAAGGTAAGAACCCAATCGTAAAATTAACATCATTTGATAAACAACTTTTAGGTCAAGTTGCTGCGAAAATCAGAGGTTTCCGTAAGCCAGAACCATATAAAGGAAAAGGTGTTAAATTTGTGGGTGAAGTATTAAGAAGAAAAGCAGGTAAATCAGCTTAAAATATAAGATTATGTCATTAACAAAATCTGAAAGAAGACAGAGAATTAAATTCAGAATTAGAAAATCGGTTAGTGGTTCTGCTGCAAGACCAAGATTATCTGTGTTTAGAAGTAATAAAGAAATTTACGCTCAAATCATTGATGATGTAAATGGAGTTACTATATTAGCTGCATCTTCGAGAGAAAAAGAAATAGGAAAAGGTACTAACGTTGAAGTAGCTGCTGCTGTTGGGAAATTAGTTGCAGAGAAAGCGTTAAAAGCTGGGATCGATACCATCACTTTTGACAGAGGTGGATATTTATATCACGGTCGTATTAAATCATTAGCAGAAGGCGCAAGAGCCGCTGGACTTAAATTCTAATATATTATGTCTAAATACAAAAATGTAGAATTGGTAAAACCTAGTGGTCTTGAATTAAAAGATCGTCTAGTTAGTGTTAATCGTGTTACTAAAGTTACAAAAGGAGGTAGAGCTTTCGGTTTTTCTGCTATTGTAGTTGTAGGTGATGAAAATGGAGTAGTTGGTCATGGATTAGGAAAATCTAAAGACGTTTCTGAAGCAATTGCGAAAGCAGTAGAAGATGCTAAGAAAAACTTAGTTAGAATTCCTTTAAATGGACAATCTGTTCCTCACGAACAAAAAGGTAAATTTGGTGGTGCACGTGTATTCTTAATTCCTGCGTCTCATGGTACAGGAGTTATTGCTGGTGGAGCTGTTCGTTCAGTTCTTGAGTCAGTAGGTATTCACGATGTATTGTCTAAATCTCAAGGATCATCAAATCCACATAACGTAGTAAAAGCAACTTTTGATGCTTTATTGCAAATGAGAAGCGCTCACACTGTTGCAAAACAAAGAGGTGTTTCTTTAGAAAAAGTTTTTAAAGGTTAATTCAGGAAATTATGGCTAAATTATTAGTAAAACAAGTAAGAAGCAAAATCAACTGTCCTCTTTCTCAAAAGAGAGGGTTGGAAGCTTTAGGTCTACGTAAAATTGGACAAGTTGTGGAGCATGAGTCAAATCCTGCTATCCTTGGGATGATAAACAAAGTTAAACACTTAGTTTCTGTAGAAGAAGCTAAATAACAAATACTGTTATGAATTTAAGTAACTTACAACCTGCTGAGGGATCTACACACAATCAAAATAAAAGATTAGGTAGAGGAGAAGGTTCTGGAAAAGGTGGTACTGCTGCACGTGGACACAAAGGAGCTAAATCTCGTTCTGGTTATTCTAAAAAGATTGGTTTTGAAGGAGGACAAATGCCACTTCAAAGACGTGTACCTAAGTTTGGTTTCAAAAACATCAATCGTAAAGAATACGAAGGTGTTAATTTAGATACTCTTCAATTATTAGTTGATAACGGTGTAATTACTGATTCTGTTTCAATGACAGATTTCGTAGCAAATCGTCTAGCTTCTAAAAATGAAATCGTTAAGATTTTAGGTAGAGGAGAATTGAAAGCAAAATTAAAAGTAACTGCCCACAAATTTACTGCTACTGCAAAAGCGGCTATTGAAGCTGCAGGTGGAGAAGCTGTAACTATATAACTTATCTATTAAGATGAAGAAATTTATTGAATCAATAAGTAATGTTTGGAAAATCGAAGAACTAAAGAATAGAATCTTAATTACATTAGGATTGCTTTTAGTATATCGTTTTGGAGCACACGTTACGCTTCCTGGAATTGACGCAACGCAATTGACTGGTTTAGCGGGACAAACTAAAAATGGTCTAGGATCTATTCTAGACATGTTCACCGGGGGTGCTTTCTCTAAGGCTTCAGTTTTTGCTTTAGGTATCATGCCTTATATTTCTGCGTCTATTGTCGTTCAGTTGATGGGGATTGCGATTCCATATTTGCAAAAACTTCAAAATGATGGAGAAAGTGGTAGAAAAAAGATTAATCAAATCACTCGTTGGTTGACAATCGCTATCACATTGGTTCAAGGTCCAACTTATATCTATAATTTATACAGAACATTGCCTAGTAATGCATTTTTGCTAGGCTTTAATTCACCAGAATTTTTGTTCTCATCTGTTATTATCTTAGTTACAGGAACAATTTTTGCAATGTGGCTTGGAGAAAAAATTACAGATAAAGGTATTGGAAATGGTATTTCATTGTTAATTATGGTTGGTATTTTAGCTCGTTTACCACAAGCTTTTATTCAAGAGTTTACAACTCGTGTTACCAATAACAATGGAGGTCCAATGTTATTAGTTATTGAAATTATTGTGTGGCTATTAGTTATTATTTCTTGTGTATTGCTTACAATGGCAGTACGTAGAATTCCGGTGCAATACGCTCGTCGTACAACTACTGGAGATTACGAGCAAGATTTAGCAGGTGGTAATAGACAATGGATTCCTCTTAAGCTTAATGCTTCGGGAGTTATGCCAATTATTTTTGCGCAAGCAATTATGTTTATCCCTGCGGCTGTGGCTGGGCTGTCTAAATCAGATACATCACAATCAATTGTTGGTGCATTTAGTAATATGTTTGGTTTCTGGTATAATTTTGTTTTTGCAACTTTAATTATTGTATTTACATTCTTTTATACTGCAATCACTGTACCTACTAACAAAATGGCTGATGATTTAAAGAGAAGCGGTGGTTTTATTCCGGGCGTACGTCCAGGAGCTGAAACTTCTGATTTCCTTGATAAAGTGATGTCTTTAATAACTTTCCCAGGATCTTTATTCCTTGCTTTGATTGCTGTGTTCCCAGCTATTGTTGTAAGTATTATGGATGTACAACAATCTTGGGCGATGTTTTTTGGAGGTACCTCATTAATAATTATGGTTGGAGTTGCAATAGATACTATTCAACAAATCAATTCATACTTGTTAAACAAACATTATGATGGTTTAATGAAGACTGGTAAAAATAGAAAAGCGGTAGCTTAATATATTTATGGCAAAACAATCAGCAATAGAACAAGACGGATCAATTATAGAAGCATTATCAAATGCTATGTTCCGTGTAGAGTTAGAAAATGGACATATTGTAATTGCTCATATTTCTGGAAAAATGCGAATGCATTATATCAAATTATTACCTGGTGATAAAGTGAAGCTAGAAATGAGTCCTTACGATTTGTCAAAAGCAAGAATTACTTATCGATATTAAAGGATATTCACTATGAAAGTTAGAGCATCAGTAAAAAAGAGAAGTGCCGAGTGCATTATCGTGCGTAGAAAAGGGAGACTGTACGTAATAAACAAAAAGAATCCTAGATTTAAACAAAGACAAGGATAATTATGGCAAGAATAGCAGGGGTAGATATCCCAAAAAACAAAAGAGGTGTAATCGCACTTACCTACATCTTCGGATTAGGAAAAAGTAGAGCTGTTGAGATTTTAGAGAAAGCTCAAGTAAGCCAAGATAAAAAAGTTCAAGATTGGAATGACGACGAAATCGGAGCAATTCGTGAGGCAGTTTCATTTTACAAAATTGAAGGTGAATTACGTTCTGAAATTTCTTTAAACATTAAACGTTTAATGGATATTGGATGTTACAGAGGTATTCGTCATAGATCTGGTCTTCCGTTAAGAGGACAAAGAACTAAAAACAACTCAAGAACAAGAAAAGGTAAAAGAAAAACTGTTGCTAACAAGAAAAAAGCAACTAAATAATAAGTAATATGGCTAAAGCAACTGCAAAAAAACGTAAAGTTATCGTTGAATCAACGGGTGAGGCTCATATTTCTGCCACTTTTAATAACATTATTATTTCTTTGACTAATAAGAAAGGTGAAGTTATCTCTTGGTCTTCAGCTGGTAAAATGGGTTTCAGAGGTTCTAAAAAGAATACTCCTTATGCAGCTCAAATGGCAGCAGAAGATTGCGCTAAAGTAGCACTTGAGGCAGGACTTAAAAAAGTTAAGGTTTATGTAAAAGGACCAGGTAACGGACGTGAGTCTGCTATCCGTTCTATTCATAACGGTGGAATTGAAGTTACTGAAATTATTGATGTTACTCCAATGCCACATAACGGATGTCGTCCTCCAAAAAGACGTAGAGTTTAATTTTTTATTTTTATAGTATAAACAAGGTAGAACATAGATTATCGAAGGATTAGACCTGAATTCATAATTTCTACCTTAAAATTTTTTTTAAAATGGCAAGATATACTGGTCCTAAAACCAAAATCGCTCGTAAATTTGGCGAGGCAATCTTCGGAGATGATAAATCTTTCGAAAAAAGAAATTACCCACCTGGACAACACGGGATGGCTAAAAAAAGAGGAAAAAAATCTGAGTACGCTGTTCAGTTAATGGAAAAGCAAAAAGCTAAATATTCTTACGGAATTTTAGAGAAACAATTCAGAAATTTATTCGAAAAAGCATCAGCTACAAAAGGAGTAACTGGTGAAGTTTTATTACAATTATGCGAAGCAAGATTAGATAATGTTGTTTTTAGAATGGGAATTGCTCCATCTAGAAGAGGTGCGCGTCAAATCGTTTCTCACAGACACATTACTGTAAATGGAGAGGTTGTTAATATTCCTTCTTACCACCTTAAGCCTGGTGATAAAGTTGCAGTTCGTGAAAAATCTAAATCTCTAGAAGCTATCGAACGTTCTTTATCAAATTCAAGTCATGTTTATGAATGGATTACTTGGAACAATGATCTTAAAGAAGGAACTTTCGTTTCTGTACCTGCGAGACTTCAAATTCCAGAAAACATTAAAGAACAATTAATCGTAGAGTTGTACAACAAATAATAATTGACTTAGTCGAAATTTATGGCAATATTTAATTTTCAAAAGCCCGATAAAGTTATCATGATCGATTCAACCGATTTTGAAGGTAAATTTGAATTTAGACCTTTAGAACCTGGTTACGGATTGACAGTTGGTAATGCACTTAGAAGAGTTTTGCTTTCAGCATTAGAAGGTTATGCAATTACATCTGTTCGTATCGAAGGTGTAGATCATGAGTTTTCTACTATTTCAGGTGTTGTTGAAGATGTTACCGAAATTATCCTTAATCTAAAACAAGTACGTTTCAAACGTCAAATTGAAGATATCGATAATGAATCAGTTACTATTTCTGTTTCTGGTAAAGATCAATTAACAGCAGGTGATTTTCAAAAATTTATTTCAGGTTTTCAAGTTCTAAATCCAGACCTTGTTATCTGTAACTTAGATTCTAAAATCAAATTGAATTTCGATTTAACAATCGAAAAAGGTAGAGGATACGTGCCTGCTGAAGAGAACAAAAAACAGAATGCTGCAATTGGAACGATTTTTACAGATTCTATTTTTACTCCGGTAAAAAATGTAAAATATGCAATCGAAAATTTCCGTGTTGAGCAAAAAACGGATTACGAAAAATTAGTTTTTGAAATCAAAACTGATGGATCTATCAATCCTAAAGATGCTCTTACTGAAGCTGCTAAAGTTTTAATTCACCATTTCATGTTATTCTCTGACGAAAGAATTACACTTGAGGCTGACGAAATTGCACAAACAGAATCGTATGATGAAGAGTCATTGCATATGAGACAATTGCTTAAAACTAAGCTTGTTGATATGGATTTATCTGTGAGAGCATTAAATTGCTTGAAAGCGGCTGAAGTTGATACACTTGGTGATTTAGTATCGTTCAATAAAAATGACCTAATGAAATTCCGTAATTTTGGTAAAAAATCTTTAACTGAACTTGATGAACTTGTTGCAGTTAAGAATTTAACTTTCGGAATGGATTTAGCTAAATACAAATTAGATAAAGAATAATTTACTTCATATTTTGCTCTCCATCGTGGATTGTAGCAAGATGAAGATAAAAAAAATACGTCATGAGACACGGAAAAAAATTCAACCACTTAAGCAGACAGACTGGACATAGAAAAGCTATGTTGGCTAATATGGCTTGTTCTCTTATCGAGCACAAACGTATTAACACTACTGTTGCTAAAGCTAAAGCGCTTAAACAATTTGTTGAGCCTTTAATCACAAAATCAAAAGAGGATACGACTCACAATCGTCGTATTGTTTTTGCTTACTTACGTAATAAATACGCTGTAACTGATTTGTTCAGAGATGTTGCTGCTAAAGTAGGTGACCGTCCAGGTGGATACACTCGTATCATTAAAGTTGGAAATCGTTTGGGAGATAATGCTGATATGGCAATGATCGAACTTGTTGACTTCAATGAACTTTACAACGGAGGTAAAAAAGAAGTTAAAAAAGCGAAAAGCCGTCGTGGTGGTAAAGCTAAAAAAGCTGAAACTACTGCTCCTGAAGCCCCTGCTGCTGAATCAGAAACGACTACTGAAGCTTCTGAATAATTATGAGAGTAATCATTCTATAATATTAAAGGATAAACTAATTTTTAGTTTATCCTTTTTTTTTGATTTTTTTAAGCCTAAAGAAATGTAACTTATTTAAAATGATAGGTTTTATTTTTACGAAGGAAAGTTTTAAAAAGTCTTGGAAGAGCTTCTTTAAAGAAGTAAATTTGCAAAATATCTAATTACATTATAAAGGCCATCATTTTGGTTTTTATACTTGATAAAAAAAACAATACAAATTAAATAATGAAATACACAACACGAAAAAGCGCCATTTTATTACTTAGTGATGGAACAATTTTTCACGGGAAATCTATCGGAATCAGCGGTAAAACTTTCGGTGAAGTTTGTTTTAATACTGGAATGACAGGTTATCAGGAGATTTTTACTGATCCTTCTTATTTCGGTCAAATTATGGTGGCTACAAATACACATATCGGAAATTATGGTGTTAATGAGCAAGAGGTAGAATCTGATAGTATTAAAATTGCTGGTTTGGTTTGTAAAAACTTCAGTTTTAACTATTCAAGAGAAAATGCTTCTGAAAGCTTAGAAGATTATTTTACTAAACAAAATTTAATCTGTATTTCTGATGTTGATACTCGTGCACTTGTAAGTTACATTCGTGACAATGGTGCGATGAATGCAGTTATTTGTACTGATGGTACTTCAATAGAAGATTTGAAAAAAGAACTGGCTAATGTGCCAAATATGGAAGGTTTAGAATTAGCTTCTAAAGTATCTACTACTGAACCATATTTCTTTGGTGATGAAAATGCTACGTATAAAATCTCTGCTTTAGATCTTGGAATTAAAAAGAATATCTTAAGAAATCTAGCTAAAAGAGATTGTTATATAAAAGTGTATCCTTATAATTCTACTTATAAAGATTTATCAGAATTTAATCCTGATGGTTATTTCTTGTCAAACGGACCTGGAGATCCAGATCCATTATTTGGAGCTATTCAGGTTGCAAAAGAAATTCTGGCGGATAATAAACCGCTTTTCGGAATTTGTTTGGGGCATCAGGTTATTGGTTTAGCTAATGGTGTAGAAACTTATAAAATGTTTAATGGACACCGAGGAATTAATCACCCTGTGAAAAATATCATTACTGGTAAAGGTGAAATTACTTCTCAAAACCACGGATTTGCTGTTAAAAAAGAGCAATTGGATAATCATCCTGAACTAGAGATTACTCATGTTCATTTAAATGATGGAACAGTAGCTGGAATGAGAATGAAAAATAAGAATTGTTTTTCAGTTCAGTATCACCCAGAAGCAAGTCCAGGACCACACGATTCGTCATATTTATTTGATCAATTTGTGGAGAACATCAAAACGGCTAAAGCCTAAAACGATGTAGTTAATAAATAAAGGTGTTTAATCTTTAAAATGCGTTTATAGTATTAAATATTTTTATAATTTCGAAAAAAAAATATAATTTATTAATAAAAAACAAAAATAATGAGTATTATAATTAAAGTTCACGCAAGACAAATTCTTGATTCTAGAGGTAATCCTACTATTGAAGTTGACGTAGTAACTGAAAATGGAGTTTTAGGTAGAGCTGCTGTTCCATCTGGAGCATCAACTGGAGAGCACGAAGCTGTTGAATTACGTGATGGAGGTAAAGCTTATCTAGGTAAAGGTGTTTTGAATGCAGTGAACAATGTAAATACTGTTATTGCTGAAGAATTAGTTGGGACTTCTGTTTTCGAACAAAACACAATTGACCAATTAATGATTGATTTAGATGGAACTCCAAACAAATCTAAATTAGGAGCTAATGCTATTTTAGGAGTTTCTTTAGCTGCTGCAAAAGCTGCTGCTAATGAACTTGGATTACCATTATACAGATATGTAGGTGGTGTTTCTGCAAATACATTGCCAGTTCCAATGATGAATATCATCAACGGAGGTTCTCACTCTGATGCGCCTATCGCATTTCAAGAGTTTATGATTTTCCCAGTAAAAGCAACTTCTTTTACACATGCAATGCAAATGGGAACTGAGATCTTTCATAGTTTGAAAAAAGTTTTACACGATAGAGGTTTAAGTACGGCTGTTGGTGACGAAGGAGGTTTTGCTCCAAACTTAGCTGGAGGTACTGAAGATGCTTTGGATACTATCAAACTTGCCGTTGAAAAAGCTGGATATACTTTCGGTGACGAAATTATGATTGCTCTAGACTGTGCCGCTTCTGAGTTTTATGTAAACGGTAAATACGATTATACTAAATTTGAAGGTGAAACAGGAAAAATTAGAACTTCTGCAGAACAAGCTGAATACTTAGCTGAACTTGCTGCTAAATATCCAATTATCTCTATCGAAGATGGTATGTATGAAGATGACTGGGATGGATGGAAAGCTTTAACTGAAAAAATTGGAGATAAAGTACAATTAGTAGGTGATGATTTATTTGTTACTAATGTTGCTCGTTTGTCAACTGGTATCGAAAAAGGAATTGCTAATTCAATTTTAGTAAAAGTAAACCAAATTGGTACTTTAACTGAAACTATTGCTGCTGTAAACATGGCTAAAAATGCTGGTTATACATCTGTAATGTCTCACCGTTCTGGAGAAACTGAAGATAATACAATTGCAGATTTAGCTGTAGCTTTAAACTGTGGTCAAATTAAAACTGGTTCGGCTTCTCGTTCTGATCGTATGGCTAAATACAATCAATTATTAAGAATTGAAGAGGAATTAGGAAGCACTGCTTACTTCCCTGGTTTAAATGCTTTTAAAATCAAATAATTGCATAAATTATATATCGAAAAGAAACCATCTGTTTTTGCAGATGGTTTTTTTTTGGAGTTTTAACAAATTCATAGCAGTATTCTTTTTTTAATTAGTCTTAAATTCATTAGATTTGGTAAATTATTATTTAAAGAATTATTTCCAAGATATTATGTCAAAAATAGCTACATTAGAAATAGATGGTAAAAAGATTGAACTTCCGGTAATCACAGGAAGTGAAAATGAATCAGCTATCGATATTAACAAATTACGTGATTTAACAGGAGTTATTACAATTGATCCAGGTTATAAAAATTCAGGGTCTTGTACGAGTGAAATCACTTTCCTAGATGGAGAAGAAGGAATTTTACGTTACAGAGGGTATTCTATCGAAGACTTAGCTGAAAAAGCAAGTTTCTTAGAAGTTTCATATCTTTTGATTTTTGGAGAATTACCTACTGCTGCACAATTAGAAGATTTTGAAAATAATATTAGAAAACATTCTTTGGTAAACGAAGAAATGAAAAATATTATTGACGGTTTTCCAAAGACAGCTCACCCAATGGGAGTATTATCAGCTTTAACAAGTGCTTTGACAGCATTTAACCCTAAAGCTGTAAATGTTGATAACGAAAAAGAAATGTACGAGGCTATTTGTAAAACGATGGCTAAATTTCTTGTAATTGCTACATGGACTTACAGAAAATCAATGGGCTATCCATTGAACTATTACGATAATACAAAAGGTTATGTGGAAAGCTTTATGCAATTAATGTTTAAATTGCCTACAGGACCTTATTCAGCAAACCCAGTTATTGTAAATGCATTAGATAAATTATTTATTCTTCACGCAGATCACGAACAAAACTGTTCTACTTCGACAGTAAGAATGGTAGGTTCTTCTCATGCTGGTTTATTTGCTTCAGTTTCTGCAGGAGTTTCTGCTTTATGGGGGCCACTTCATGGAGGTGCAAACCAAGCAGTGCTTGAGATGTTAGAAGAAATTAATAAAGATGGAGGAGATACAGATAAATTCTTAGCAAAAGCGAAAGATAAAAATGATCCTTTCCGTTTAATGGGATTCGGACACAGAGTTTACAAAAACTTTGATCCAAGAGCCAAAATCATCAAAAAAGCAGCGACTGAAGTATTAGAAACTTTAGGTGTTGAAGATCCAATTTTGGATATTGCAAGAAAACTAGAGAAAGCTGCTCTTGAAGATGAATACTTCAAATCAAGAAACTTATATCCAAACGTTGATTTCTACTCTGGAATTATCTACAGAGCTTTAGGAATTCCAACAGATATGTTCACGGTAATGTTTGCTATTGGAAGACTACCAGGTTGGATCGCACAATGGAAAGAAATGCGTGAGAACAAAGAGCCAATCGGAAGACCAAGACAAATCTACACAGGACATCCTTTAAGAGAATTCAAGTCTAATAAATAAAAAACGAAAGCTTCACTTAACTGTGAAGCTTTTTTTATATTTGCTCAAAATATTATAATGTTATGTTGCAATTAAATGTAAAGAACGAAACATCTAGACTTCGTGCAGTTGTTTTGGGTTCTGCTGTTCATAATGGGCCAACTCCAAGTTTAGAGGAAGCTTATGATCCTAAATCATTGGAACATATTAAGGCAGGAACTTATCCTATTGAAAAAGATATGGTTGCCGAAATGGATGCTTTTAATACTGTTTTTCAGAAGTATGATGTAACAGTTTATCGTCCGGAAATGATCGAAAATTATAATCAGATTTTTGCAAGAGATATCGGTTTTGTAATTGATGATATTTTTGTAAAATCTAATATTCTGCCAGACCGCGAACGTGAATTAGATGCAATTCAATATGTAATCGACAAAATTGACCCAGTAAAAGTAGTTCGTCCACCTGAAGAAGTTCATATTGAAGGAGGAGATGTTATGCTTTGGAATGACCATATTTTTATTGGTACCTACAAAGGAAGTGATTATAAAGATTATATCACGGCAAGAACCAATATGCATGGCGTTAACTATATAAAAGAATTGTTTCCTAATAAAATTGTCAAAGAGTTTGATTTGGTGAAGTCTAAGTTAGAGGCTCGTGATAATGCTTTACACTTGGATTGTTGTTTTCAGCCTGTCGGGAAAGATAAAGGAATTATCTATAAAAGAGGTTTTAGAGAAGAAGCAGACTATCTTTATTTAGTAAAACTTTTTGGAAAGGAAAATTTGTTTCACATCGAAAGAAATGAAATGTATAATATGTTTTCAAACGTATTTTCAATTGATGAAAATGTAGTGGTTTCTGAAAAAAACTTTACAAGACTAAATAACTGGCTTCGTGCTAACGGTTTTACGGTTGAAGAAATTCCGTATGCCGAAATTGCGAAACAAGAAGGTTTGTTGAGATGCTCAACATTACCATTAATTAGAGACTAAATAATTGTTTGAAGTTTTTACAGAACGTGAAACCTGAAACTTGAAACAAAAAAACACAAAAAATGAAACAAACAACAAACGCAATAGTAATGATTCGGCCAGTTGCTTTCAGAATGAATGAACAGACAGCTGTAAATAATTATTACCAAAAAGTATTAGACGGATTATTACCAAGTACGGTAAATGCAAAAGCCCAACAGGAATTTGATACTTTCGTTGAAAAATTGAGAGCAGTTGGAGTTGATGTTACTGTAATTGAAGATACTCTAGAGACTGATACTCCTGATAGTATTTTTCCAAATAATTGGGTTTCATTCCATGAAAATGGAGATGTGGCACTTTATCCAATGTTTGCTGAAAATCGTCGTCAAGAACGTCGTGAAGATATTTTGGATACTTTGGAAGAAAAAGGATTTGAAATTACCGATATAATGGATTATACTTCCGCTGAAGAAGATGGTATTTTCTTAGAAGGAACGGGAAGTTTGTTATTAGATAGAGCAAATGGGAAAGCGTATTGTGCTTTATCGCCAAGAGCAGATGAAGAATTGTTTATAGAGTTTTGCGAAGATTTTGATTATGCCCCTGTAATTTTTGAAGCATTTCAAACCGTAGATGGAGAGCGTAAACTAATTTATCATACAAATGTGATGATGTGTTTAGGGGAGACTTTTGCAGTTATTTGCGCAGATTCTATTGATGATAAGAAAGAACGTAAAATGGTTTTGGATAATCTCAAACAAGACGGAAAAGAAATTATTTTGATTACGGAAGATCAAGTAAACAATTTTGCTGGAAATATGCTTGAAGTTCGTGGAACGAATGATAAACGATATATTGTTATGAGTGCGTCTGCGCATCAAAGCCTAACACCGAAACAAATTAGCCAATTAGAAAATCATGCTGAAATTTTAAGTTCAAGTCTTGATACAATTGAAGCTTGTGGCGGCGGAAGCGCTAGATGTATGATGGCTGAAGTTTTTCTTCCAAGAAATTAGAATAAAATATTTAATAAAAAAGAAAGGGATAAAATCTATATTAGAATTTATCCCTTTCTTTTTTAAAGAACATTGCTAAATTAGAAATTTCCTTTAATAATATTTACAATTGAGCTTACAATATATTGGATTCCAATTGAAATAACTATGAATCCTACAATTCTAGAAATTGCGACAATACCGGAAGCACCTAAAATTCTAGCTAAATAATGAGCACTTTTTAAGATAGCAAAAATGCTAATTCCAATTGCTAAAATTGCAAAACATGAAATGATGATTTCGTTTATTTCATGATGCTCTTGATAGAAAGCAATTAAAAGCGACATAGATCCAGGACCTGCAAGCATCGGAATTGCTAAAGGTGTTAATGCAATGTCATTTCTTTGTTGTGCTTCATTTTCAATTTTTTTGTTAATTCCTCGTTTTTTATTGAATTTTCCAGATAGCAAAGAAAAACCAGAATTTACGATTACAATTCCACCAGCTATTCTTAAAGCGTCTATACTAATTCCAAAAAAGGATAATACATATTGTCCAATAAAATACGAAACTAGTAATATTATAAAAACATTAATAGCTGTCCAGAGAGAAATTCTAGATCTTTCTTTTTGAGAATCATGTTGGGTTAATCCAACAAAAATTGGAACGGTTCCAATAGGATTTAAGACAGAGAACAAAGCAGCAAATAAGTAAATAAATAATTCCATATAAATTTGGGTTAGTGAAGTAAAAGTAGTTAATTTTTGATGGTTTTAAGCGAAATAATGTTAGGATAATATTTTGAATGTTACCGATTCGGAATCAAATACATAGAAAAAAATGCTTCTTTTTGATTACTTTTGCATTTCAAATAGGAAAAATGAAAAGTAAAAAAACATTAGTTATAGGCGCATCGACAAATCCAGAACGATATTCATATAGGGCAGTAAATATGCTCGTTGGAAAAGGGCATTCAGTTTTGGCTATTGGGCAAAAAGCGGGAGAAGTTGCTGGCGTAAAAATTCAGACGAAAGCAATACCAGTTAAAAATATTGACACAATCACTTTATATCTTAATCCTGCCCGTCAGAGAGATTATTATAATTATATTATTGAAGCTCATCCTAAAAGAGTAATTTTTAATCCAGGAACAGAAAATCCAGAATTGTATCAATTATTAGAGTTAAATGATATTCAGGTTGAAGTTGCTTGTACCTTGGTTTTGTTGGCAACAAGTCAATATTAAAAAAGAAAAAAATATACTGAAGTTTGTATAATTGACAATTTGTAATTCGACTTCTAATAATAAATCTGAAATGGCAATAAACATTGAAATTAATTGTCATCATGTGGGCTAAACCATTAAAAGTATTACTTTTGTCGTTATGGAATTTTCATCAAAATTAATTGAAAAAGCGGTTAACGAAATGTCTCAATTACCTGGTATAGGTAAACGTACAGCGCTTCGTTTGGTTCTTCATTTGTTAAAACAACCAAAAGAACAAACTTCTTTTTTATCTCAAGCATTGATTAATATGCGTGAGGATATTAAGTTTTGCGAAAGCTGTCATAATATTTCTGATACGAAAATTTGTGAAATATGTGCTAATTTGGCTAGAAACCATGAAACGATTTGTATAGTTGAGGATATTCGTGATGTCATGGCAATTGAAAATACAGGTCAGTATAAAGGTATTTATCATGTTTTAGGAGGGAAAATTTCGCCTATTGAAGGTGTAGGGCCAAATCAATTGAATATTTCAAGTTTAGTAGATAAAGTAAAATCTGGAAAAGTATCCGAAATCATATTTGCATTAAGCTCTACGATGGAAGGCGATACAACCAATTTTTATATCTATAAACAAATTGCAGATTCTGAAATTATTGTTTCAACAATTGCGAGAGGAATATCTGTTGGAGATGAATTAGAATATGCAGATGAAGTTACTTTAGGAAGAAGTATTCTTCATAGAGTTCCTTTTGAAAAAACGTTTAAAAATAATTAACTAAACCCCAAATAGAATTTTGGTTTTTCTGAGCAAATCAGGAAAAACTATATTTGCGATAAAATTTCACTGATGACAAAAAACAGTTTTTATCTATTGTTATTAATTTCGGTATTATTTACCTCGTGTATTCCAGTTAAAGATTTGGTATACCTTCAAGATAAAAATACCTCAAATGAGCAAAACACAATTGCTTCAGTAGAAAGCAAACCATATCGATTACAGATAAATGATGTTTTAAGTATTAATATTAAGGCGATTGATCCAAAGCTGGTTTCTATTTTTAATACTACAAATGTGCAGAATGTACAAAGCGCAAACTCAGAATCGTCATTATATTTTGATGGATTTACAGTCGATGATCATGGGAATATTCGTTTTCCGATTTTGGGAGAAATAAACGTTATAGGTTTCACGCTTGAAGAAGTCAGAATAAAAATTGAAAAAAAGTTACTAGAAGAGTATTTTAAAAGCGAAGCAAATATTTTTGTGACTGTAAAATTAGCTGGTTTCAGATATACAATAAATGGAGAAGTCGGATCTCCTGGAACAAATGTATTGTTTAAAGACAATGTAACAGTTTTAGAAGCTATTGCAAATTCTGGCGATATTACGACAGTCGGTAACAGAAAAGAAGTAACTATAATCCGCCAGACTCCAACTGGAGTTCAAATGCATGACATAGATCTTACTGATCGCAATGTTATGAAATCCCCATATTATTATTTGCAACCCAATGATTATATCTATGTAAAGCCATTAAAGCAAAAAACTTGGGGAACTGGCCAGACAGGAATCCAGTCAATAGGAACTGTTATAACATTATTATCTTTGGCAACCACAGTTTATCTTATAATAAAAAATTAAAAAAAGATTTAAAAAATGTTAGATATTAAAGATTTTTCCATTTTTGAAAATCATGCCAATTTTGATTTTAAAGGCCTATTGTTGAAGGTTATTAGTTACTGGAAATGGTTTTTAATCAGTTTGATTATTGCGTTTACAATTGCTTATCAAATAAATATTCGTAAAGAAAAAATTTATATAATGGAAACTATGGTTTCTATTAAGGAAGAAAGTAATCCTTTCTTTACGTCTAATACAAGTCTAGTTTTCAATTGGGGAGGGGTATCTGATCAAGTTAATGGAATCTCGACAATCCTTAAATCAAGATCTCACAACGAATCAGTTGTGGATAAACTTGAATATTATATTGATTACTTGGAGCAAGGGAAATACAATTTTGTTGACTCTTACGGAGCTGTGCCTTTTTTTGTAGATATTGATAAATCAAAAGGACAAATTGCTGGGACGCTAATAAAAATTACGTTTCTAAGTGAAAATGTATATCAAGTCAGTATTCCTTTTGAAAGCAATTCTGTTTCATTAATTACGTACAGTACCAATACTTATAGTAATACTTCTGTCAAGATTGGAGATTTCTCGCAAAAATATAAAGTGGGCGAACAAGTTAATTTGCCTTTTTTAAATTGGAAGTTACAAATTACAGATAATCCTGGTTTTTATAAAGGAAAAGAATACTTTGTTAGATTTAATGATTTTAACGGAACTGTTGCCAATTACAGAGGTATAGGTGTTGAGGGAGATAAAAATGGAGGTTCTATTCTAACTCTTTCGATGCAAGGAGGAAATAAAGCAAGAATGGTTGATTATTTGAATTCGACCGTAAAAATGCTCATTAAAAAACAGCTTGATGGAAAAAATCAATTTGCGACAAATACGATTAGATTTATTGATAGTACTTTGGTGGCAATGGAATCTCAATTGAAACAAACTGGAAACGAGTTGAAAACATTTCAAAAAGATAAAAACATTTATCAAATTGAAGACGGTGGAGCTAAGGTTTCAGAGAAAATAATGAGTTTTGATCTTGAAAAAGATGCGATTGCTCGAAAAACAGCCTATTATAATTCATTAAAAGCATACTTAAATAATAATTCAGATTATTCAAGACTTCCGGCACCATCAGTAGCAGGAATTGAAGATCCAAATATTGTGGCAAATGTTTCAAAATTAATTGCACTTTCGACTCAAAGATCTGAAATGGCCTATGCTGTAAAAAGTGATAAAATATTTAAGGATTTTGATAATCAAATGGTAGCCGTAAAAAATGTGCTCCAAGAAAATATTTCCTCAGCAAAAATAGCATTGATGTCTGATTTAGCAATGGTTAATGCTAAATTAGGTCAGGCTGAAAGTACGGTGAGAAAACTTCCTGAAGAACAACAAGAATTGTTGAAAATCAAGAGGAAGTATGATCTAAATGATAATATTTACACTGAGTTTCTTCAAAAAAGGAATGAAGCGGAAATAGTTAAAGCGTCTAATTTATCTGATATTCATTTCATAGATTCAGCAAAGGATATTGGAGGAGGATTAATTGGACCTAAAACTTCAGCAAATTATATTCTAGCTTTATTCTTAGGAATACTAATTCCTTTATTATTTGTTTTTGGTATTTTCTTTATAAATAACTCTATTCAGAATACTGATGATATTAGTAAGTTAACTCAAATTCCCTTGCTTGGAGTTATTGGCGTTAATAAAAGTGCTGTCAATTTAGCTGTGTTTGATAAGCCAAAATCAGCACTGTCAGAGGCTTTTCGAGGAATTCGTTCTTCTTTGCAGTTTTTGTATAAAAAGCAACAGGTTAACGGTTCAAAGACTTTGATGATTACTTCGTCAATTAGTGGAGAAGGTAAAACATTTTGTTCTATTAATATCGCAACCGTTTTTGCTTTAAGTGAAAAGAAAACAGTAATCGTTGGTTTGGATTTAAGAAAACCTAGATTGGCAGACGAGTTTCAATTAACCTCACCTTTAGGTGTTGTTAATTATCTTATTAGGCAAAACAGTTTAGAAGAGATAACAAATTCAACCTCAGTTCCAAATTTAGATGTAATCCTTTCTGGTCCTATTCCGCCCAATCCTTCAGAGCTTATTTTAGGCGATGCAATGAAAGAATTAATAGAAGAATTGAAACAGAAATATGATTATGTGATTTTGGATACACCTCCAGTTGGTTTGGTGGCAGATTCATTAGAATTAGTTCAATTTGCAGATGTCACGCTCTATATAGTAAGACAAAACTATACTAAGAAAGAAATGATAACGTTGTTAAATACCAGAATGAAACGTGGAGAATTAAGTAATATTAGTATCGTTTTGAACGGATACGAAAATAAAGCAAAATATGGCGCGGGCTATGGCTACGGCTATGGATATGGAGCATATGCAAATGGTTATCATGAAGAAGAAAGTAAACTCGGTTTTTGGAAAACACTCTTAAACAGATTTAAAAAACAATAATCTTTTATAAATGGAAAACATAGTAAAAAATACAATTTTAATTACAGGAGGTGCTGGATTTATAGGTTCAAATTTGACTGAGTATTTTTTAGGATTACGTTATAAGGTAGTTTGTTTGGATAATTTTTCTACTGGTCATCGTCATAATTTAAAAGATTTTCTTGATAATCCAGATTTTAAATTAATTGAAGGTGATATTAGAAATATTAGTGATTGTATTCTAGCGGTACAGGGAGCAGATTTCGTTTTGCATCAAGCGGCCTTAGGTTCGGTTCCGAGATCAATTAAAGATCCTATTACCACAAATGAAGTAAATGTTTCTGGATTTTTAAATATGTTAACGGCGGCTCGCGATGCTAAAGTTAAGCGTTTTGTTTACGCGGCTAGTTCTTCAACTTATGGAGATTCACAAGGTTTGCCTAAAGTGGAAGAAGTTATCGGGAAACCACTTTCGCCCTACGCGATTACTAAATATGTAAACGAATTATATGCGGAAATTTTTAGTAAAGCATATGGGTTAGAAACGATAGGACTTCGTTATTTTAATGTTTTTGGAAGAAAGCAAGATCCTAACGGAGCTTACGCTGCAGTAATTCCGAAATTTGTAAAACAATTTATGAGTTACGAAAGTCCGGTAATTAATGGAGATGGAAATTATTCTCGTGATTTTACTTATATCGATAATGTAATTCAGATGAATGAGTTGGCAATTACCTGTCAAAATCCAGAAGCAATTAATACAGTTTATAATACTGCTTTTGGGGATAGAAATACATTAAATGATTTGGTAAAATATTTGAAACAATATTTGTCGGAATTCGATTCAAAAATAAACGATGTCCAAGTTATTTATGGAGAAAATAGAGCTGGTGATATTCCTCATTCATTAGCTAGTATAGAAAAAGCAAAAAAAATGCTAGGATATAATCCAAAATATTCTTTACAAGAAGGTTTGAAAGAGGCGGTTGGATGGTACTGGAATAATTTAAAATAAAAATAAAAATAAAAATAAATGAAAATTACAAAAATTTGCTGCATTGGTGCAGGATATGTTGGAGGGCCAACAATGGCAGTTATTGCTCAAAAATGTCCAGATATTCAAGTTACAGTCGTAGATTTAAATGAACAAAGAATTGCAGATTGGAACGATCCGAATCCTGAAAATATACCAATTTATGAACCGGGTCTTTCAGAAATTGTTTCAGAAGCTAGAGGACGCAATTTGTTTTTTTCTACAGATGTTGACAAAGCGATAGATGAAGCGCAAATGATATTTATTTCGGTAAACACGCCTACAAAAACTTACGGAAAAGGAAAAGGTATGGCAGCCGATTTAAAGTATATCGAATTATGCGCTAGACAAATTGCAAGAGTTGCAAAACAGAATAAAATAGTGGTTGAAAAATCAACTTTACCAGTTAGAACTGCCGAAGCAATAAAAAGCATATTAGAGAATACTGGAAATGGTGTGCAATTTCAAATTTTGTCAAACCCAGAATTCTTAGCAGAAGGAACGGCAGTTACAGATTTGTTAAATCCAGATAGAATTTTGATTGGTGGAGATACAACTTCAGAGGGACAAAAAGCAATTCAGGCGCTTGTTGATGTTTATGCAAATTGGGTAAGTAAAGATAGAATTTTGACAACCAATGTTTGGTCTTCAGAATTATCTAAACTTACAGCAAATGCATTTTTGGCACAACGTATTTCCTCAATCAATGCAATGTCTGAACTATGCGAAAAAACAGAAGCAAACGTTTCTGAGGTTGCGAGAGCAATTGGAATGGACAGCAGAATTGGAGCTAAGTTTCTAAAAGCATCAGTTGGTTTTGGTGGATCTTGTTTTCAAAAAGATATCTTGAATTTAGTCTATATCGCAAAATCATATGGATTAAATGAAGTTGCAGATTATTGGGAACAGGTTATTATTATGAATGACCACCAGAAAAGAAGATTCTCTAATAAAATTGTTCAAACATTATATAATACAGTAGCAGATAAAAAAATTGCATTTCTTGGCTGGGCTTTTAAAAAAGATACTAATGATACAAGAGAGTCTGCTGCTATCTATGTTGCGGATGATTTGATAAATGAGCAAGCAAAGATTTCGGTTTACGATCCAAAAGTGACAAGAAATAAAATGATTAGTGACTTAGATTATTTAGAAACAAGAAATAATCAGGAAAATTCTTCTTATCTAGAAACTTTGGACAATGCTTATGATGCCTGTAAAGATGCACATGCTGTTGCTGTTTTAACAGAGTGGGATGAATTTACAACTTATGATTGGAAGAGAATTTACGATTCAATGCACAAACCAGCTTTTGTTTTTGATGGAAGAAATATTTTGGACGCAAAAAAATTAGAAGCAATTGGTTTTATTTATCAAGGTATTGGTTCTTAAGTGAATTTTGTAGTGAAGTAAAAAGGGAGTGAAAAGGAAGTGAAAATGTGAAGTAGTAAGTCGGCTTTACTTCGTTATAAATAGAAAAATGAATTGGTACGTAGTTTATACAAAACCGAAATGGGAAAAAAAAGTTGCAGATAAGCTGCAACAATTAGGAATTGAATGTTATTGTCCTTTAATTACTCAAATTAAGCAATGGTCAGATAGGAAGAAGAAAGTAGAAGTGCCACTTTTTAATTCTTATGTATTTGTTCAAATTCCAGACTCTGAAAGGAACTCGGTTTTTCAAGTTGCAGGTATAGTACGGTATTTGTTTTGGTTAGGAAAACCTGCTGTTGTTAAAGATGAAGAAATTAATACTATAAAAACAAATCTTAAATCTCCAAATATAAGTGACGTCGCAGTTTTGCCTTTCCAAGTAGGAGATAAAATTAAATTAGATTCAGGAGCATTTAGCAATCAAAATGCGATTGTACAAGAAGTGTCTAATAATTATTACACACTTGTGTTAGAAACTTTAGGATGTGTTTTGAAAATAAAATACAAATAAGCCCGTTATTTAATAGGAAAATGGCAGAAGAGAAAGTCTTTTTTAGATTTTTTTCTTCTGTTTTTTTTATAAAGTAATTATTTACAGCCTGATTAATAAGGTGTTGTGCTTGAGTGTGTTTTTATTAACAATTTGTTTTTGATGATTACGGGAAACCGTATTGAATAAGTTGACTTATTGTACTATATTTGCCGAAAATGATTAATTTAGGTAGCTGAGGCAGGATTCTGTGACTCGGAACGGCGAAGCCGTGAATTTTAATGACCTAAATAAATTGAAAAAATGGAATTAGAAAAAAATGTAAGAATCGCAGTTATTGGTTTAGGCTATGTTGGTTTGCCTTTAGCTCGATTATTTGCTACAAAATATTCAGTAGTTGGTTTTGATATAAATGAAGTTAGAGTCAATTCTTTAAAATCTGGAACCGATACGACATTAGAAGTTGAAGACGAAGTCTTGCAACAGGTTTTGGTTACAAAACTAGAAGGAGAAAAAGGATTGTATTGTAGTACCTCGTTAAGCGATATTGAAAATTGTAATTATTATATAGTAACAGTTCCTACTCCTGTTGACAAAAATAACAGACCTGATTTGACACCTTTATATAAATCCAGCGAAACTGTTGGAAAAGTATTAAAAAAAGGAGATATCGTTGTTTATGAATCAACCGTATATCCAGGTGTTACGGAAGAACAATGTGTTCCTGTTTTAGAGAAAGTTTCTGGTTTAAAATTTAATGAAGACTTTTTTGCAGGTTATTCTCCAGAAAGAATAAATCCAGGCGATAAAGAGCATACTGTTGAAAAAATATTAAAAGTTACATCAGGCTCAACTCCTGAAATTGGACTAAAAGTAGATGCTTTATATAAATCAGTTATCACCGCTGGAACACATTTAGCACCAACAATAAAAGTTGCTGAAGCTGCAAAAGTCATTGAAAATTCGCAACGAGATATTAATATTGCTTTTGTTAATGAGTTAGCTAAAATATTCAATTTAATGAATATTGATACGCAAGAAGTATTGGAGGCTGCCTCAACAAAGTGGAATTTCTTGCCTTTTAAACCAGGTCTCGTAGGAGGACATTGCATAGGAGTAGATCCTTACTATCTAGCACAAAGAGCGCAGGAATTTGGATATCATCCTGAGATAATTTTAGCAGGGAGACGTTTGAACGATAGTATGGGAGAATACGTTGCTTCTCAGATTGTGAAATTGATGATTAAAAAAGGTATTTCAGTAAATGGAGCCAGTCTTTTAATGTTGGGAATAACATTTAAGGAAAATTGCCCAGATGTAAGAAATACCAAAATTGTTGATGTTATAAAGGCTTTAAAGGATTATGGAATAGCAGTTACAATTTTTGATCCCCTAGCAAATATAGATGAAGTAAAGAGAGAGTATAAGTTGGAGACAATAAATATTTTACCAGAAGAAAAATTCGATGCCCTAGTATTGGGGGTTGCTCATTCAGAATTTCTTGAGATTGATTTTTCAAATTTACAAAAAGAAAAAAGCTTAATTTATGATGTGAAAGGGGTTTTAGGTTCTTTAGCAGATAATAGGCTTTAGATATAATTTCCACTTTTTTATTTGTTTAAAAAAAATATATGAGTTCAGATAAATCTATTACACATGTAATCCTTACAGGAGGAGTTGGAAGCCGATTATGGCCACTTTCGCGAAAGAGTAGGCCAAAACAATATCTTGAGATATTCGAAGGTAAATCTTTGTTTGAAATGACTGTTGATCGAAATAGTCATTTAGCTAATAAAGTAATGGTTGTTGGCAATGTTGATAATCATCAGTTGAGTGGAAAAGTAATGGAGAAGACAAGTACTTCTTATATTAATATTATAGAAGCTACACCAAGAAATACTGCAGCGGCAATTGCATTTGCAGCATTTGCATCAGATCCAGATGATATTTTAATTATTACTCCATCTGATCATATTATAGATCAAATGGAAAATTATAATAAGGCTATAAATGAGGCAGTATTAAAAGCTAATGATGGGTTTATAGTTACTTTTGGAGTAATTCCAACTAAACCGGAGACAGGCTATGGTTACATAGAAGCAGAGGGAGATAATGTAATTTCGTTTCGTGAAAAACCGAATGAAACTACAGCAAAAGATTTTATAGCA
Source organism: Flavobacterium notoginsengisoli (assembly GCF_014207905.1). Classification (GTDB taxonomy): domain Bacteria; phylum Bacteroidota; class Bacteroidia; order Flavobacteriales; family Flavobacteriaceae; genus Flavobacterium; species Flavobacterium notoginsengisoli_A. The sequence continues at coordinate 114,935 of NZ_JACHLB010000006.1, forward strand.
AAAGGTAATTTCTTATGGAATAGCGGAATGTTTTGTTTTAAAGCGAGCGTCCTGCTCGAAGAATTAAAGAAATTCCAGCCTGATGTCTACGAAAAATCAAAAGTTGTATGGGAAGCAAGTAAGCAAGGATTTTTAGATTTAAATTTATCTATGGAAATTCCTTCAATAAGTATCGATTATGCAGTAATGGAAAGAAGTAAAAAAATTAAAGTTGTCCCAGCTTCTTTTTCTTGGTCTGATTTAGGTTCGTTTGAGTCAGTATATGATTATTTGAATTTAAAAGGACATTCAACAGATGCAAATGGAAATATGGTTATTGGATGTGATAAACATACAACTTTTCTAGGCTTAAAAAACACCATTTTTGTTTATACTGAAACAGCTAATTTAATTTTACAGAAAGAGAGTTCACAAGATGTAAAAGATATTTATAGTGAATTAGAGAAACAAAATTCAGATTTGCTAAATTAGAGAAGAGATAATAAATGAAAAAGATACTTATAACTGGTGGCGCAGGATTTATTGGTTCTCATGTAGTAAGACGATTTGTAAGTAGATATCCTGAATATCACATTTTTAATTTAGACGCTTTAACTTACGCGGGTAATTTAGAAAATATAAAAGATATTGAGGCAAATTCAAACTACACTTTTATCAAAGGAGACATTGTCGATGAAAAGTTTATAAATGATCTTTTCGGGATACATAATTTTGATGGAGTTTTACATTTAGCAGCAGAATCTCATGTAGATCGTTCTATTGAAGATCCTTTAAGGTTTGTTAAGACAAATATCATAGGTACAATGAATTTGTTAAACGTAGCTAAAAATCAATGGAAAGGTAATTTCGATGGGAAAAGATTTTATCATATAAGTACTGATGAAGTTTATGGATCATTAGGAAATGAAGGCTTGTTTACGGAAAAAACTCCATATGATCCAAACTCTCCTTATTCAGCTTCTAAAGCTAGCTCGGATCATTTTGTGAGAGCTTATGGAGAAACTTATGGACTGCCTTATGTTTTAACTAATTGCTCAAATAACTACGGTTCACATCATTTTCCAGAAAAGTTAATCCCACTTTTTATAAATAACATTATAAATAATAAGTTACTTCCAATTTATGGAGATGGAAATTATACTCGTGATTGGCTTTTTGTAGAAGACCATGCAATTGCCATAGATTTAGTTTTTCATGAAGGAAAAAATCATGAAACTTATAATATTGGGGGGTTTAATGAATGGAAAAATATAGATTTGGTTAGATTATTGTGTAAAATCATGGATGGGAAGTTAGGAAGAGAAAAGGGGACATCTGAAAAACTTATAACATATGTTAAAGACAGACCAGGACATGATTTACGTTATGCTATCGATGCTTCAAAAATTAATAGAGAACTTGGATGGAAACCTACTGTTACATTTGAAGAAGGTCTAGAAAAAACTATAAATTGGTACTTAAATAACGAAGATTGGTTGAAAAATGTCACTTCTGGCGTTTATCAAGACTATTATAAGAAACAATATTCATAAACATTATAATAAGAAAACTATTAAAAAAAAATGAAAAAAATTATATACGTTCTTACTTTGTTTTTTGTTTTAACTATTCCATTTAATGCTGTAGCACAGGATTTAATGAAGTCTAAAGATTTGAGTACAATAAAGGTTGATTACTTGTCTGATGATGATTTGGCTAAAATTAGTGCACAATTAAAAAGTAATAATACAAGTATTGACCAAGTAGAGCAGATAGCTCTATCGAAAGGGATGACTCAAGCTGATTTTAATAAGCTTAAAATCAAACTTAAGGATTATGAAAACAAAAATGGAAAAAAGGAGGTAAAAGATAATACGCTAAAAGCGGGAGAAAAAGCTTCTGAATTCGGTAGAAAACAAGAAAAAGTTGAAAATGTAAAAGTTAAAGACTCTGCTAATGCTTTAATTTTTGGTTCGGAGTTGTTTGATAATCCAACTTTAGATTTTGCGCCAGATTTAAAATTGGCAACTCCTATGAATTATATTTTAGGCCCTGGAGATGAGTTACAAGTTAGTGTCTATGGAGTTCAAGAATATAATGCTAGTATACCAGTAAGTGTTGAAGGAAAAATAACTATTGATTATGTTGGTCAAATAGCTGTATCTGGAATGTCAATAGAAGCAGCTTCACAAAAAATAAAGGCGGCTATTGCTAGAGTTTATAGTACAGTCCGTTCTGGGCAATCTCAGGTGAGTGTAAGTCTGGGACAAATAAGAACTATTAAAATTACAATTGTCGGAGGTAAACAACCTGGTAATTATTCAATTTCGTCTTTGGCGACAGTATATAACGCTTTACATTTAGCAGGAGGGCCAGGAAAAAACGGAAGCTACAGAAACATAGAATTAATAAGGAATAATAAAGTATATAGAAATATTGATATTTATCGATTTTTAGTTAAAGGAGATCAATCTGATAATGTTACGTTAAAAGAAAATGATGTAATTAGAATTCCAGCATATACTCAGAGAGTTACTATGGAAGGAGAAGTGAAACGTCCTGGCATTTTTGAAATGAAAAGAGGTGAAAGTTTTTCTGATTTGTTAAATTTTGCTTCTGGGTTTAATGAATTTGCTTATACAGCATCGATAAATGTACTGCAAAAGACAGGAAAAGAATTTAAAGTTCATGATGTAAGTGAAAGTGAATTCAGTTCCTATCTGCCTAAATCAGGAGATGTTTTCAGAATTACAAGAATTTTAAATCGATTCGAAAACCGTATTAAAATTGAAGGTGCTGTTTTTAGACCAGATTATTATTCTTTTACTGAAGGAATGAGAATCTCTGATCTTATTACTAGAGCAGAGGGACTAAAAGAGGATGCCTACAGTAAAAGAGCAAGAATTATTCGTTTAAAAACAGATTTAACTACTGAAATTGTTAATGTGGATTTGGGAGCTGCATTGTCAGGTGATTTAAATGCAGATATTGAATTAAAAAGAGAAGATATTGTAACTGTATATTCTATTTTGGATTTTAGAGAAGAGTATAAAGTTACTATTGATGGAGAAGTAAAAAATCCAGGGGAATATGAATATTTTGAAAATCTTACATTAAACGACTTGGTAGTTCAGGTTGGAGGATTAACTGGTTCGGCTTCAAAAAGAGTTGAAATTGCAAGAATGATTAAATCTGATGCAATCGATGATGCTGATCCTAAGCGAATTGAGCTAATTGAATTGGAAATCACAGCTGATAATAATGAGCAAATTAAAAATTTTGTTTTAAAGCCTTTTGATGTAATTAATATTCGTAGGATGGCAGTTTATGAGAAACCTCAAATGGTTACAGTCAGTGGGGCTGTAGGGTATCCAGGTAAATATGTTTTGGCTAATAAAAAAGAGACAGTATATAATGTGGTAATGAGAGCAGGAGGGTTAACCTCAATTGCAAATCTTGATGGAATGAAAATTAAGAGGCCTATTAAAGAAGAACAAATTGAAACATTAGAAAGAATTGATTTAAATATTTCTAAAAATGATACACTAAAAGGTAAGCTGGCAAAAAAATTGAAAGAAGATTTAAAATTTGCAACAATTCCTGTAAACTGGGAAAAAATTGTAAAAGATAAAAATCATTTTTCAAATGTCACTTTATTTCCGGGAGATGAAATTGAAGTAGCAGTTTATAATGAAGGTGTTAAGGTTACCGGGAATGTTTTGTTAACATCTGAAATACCTTATAGAAATGGTAAGGGCTTTAAATATTATATTAATGCTGTAGGTGGTATTGACAGTAAAGGCTGGAAGAAAAAAGCCTATATAATTTATCCAAATGGAAAAGCTGATGTAACAACTTCGTTTTTGTTTTTTAGATCATATCCAAAAGTGGAGCCAGATTCGCAAATTGTAGTTCCTGAAAAACCTGAAAGGAAAAAAATGACTGCGGGAGAATGGGTCGGAATCGGTAGTGTGGTTTCAAGTTTAGCATTATTAATTGTTACAGCTTTTAAATAAGATTATACATGGAAGAAGGACATGTTGTTAATGATGAAATTTCATTAAAAGAATTAGTAGTAAAGTTAAAAGAGTGGTATTTTTACCTCTTATCTCAATGGAAAATTATTGTTTTCGTTGCGTTAATGGGTTCTATTATTGGTTTCGTGTATTCATTAACTAAAAAGCCAATTTATACAGCAACATTAACCTTTGCCTTAGAAGATGAAAAAGCAGGAGGAGGATTAGGAGGTGCTTTAGGACTTGCAAGTTCATTCGGAATTGATATTGGAGGAGGAGGTGGAAGTATATTTTCTGGTTCAAATTTGACAGAACTTTTTAAATCACGCTCAATGGTAGAGGAAACTTTACTTAATCCAGTTACAGTAAATGGAAAAGTTATTTCTTTAGCAGAAATGTATATTCAAAATAACGAGTGGAGAGATAAATGGAATAAAAATCCAAAATTAAAGAATATTGTTTTTTTGCCTAATACCGATCGTAAATATTTTACTCGAGTGCATGATAGTATATTAGGAACAATATATCAAAGTCTGTCTAAAAATTCTTTATCAGTCGCTCAGAAAGATAAAAAAATCGCTATTATTTCAATGGACGTAGCTTCTAATAATGAATTATTTTCACTTTATTTTTGTAGAGCATTAGCAAAACAAGTTGGCCAATTTTACATTGAAACCAAAAGTAAAAAAGCTCGCATTAATATGGAAATTTTAGAACATCAAGTTGATTCTGTTCGTTCTGAATTAAACGGTGCTATAACTGGAGTAGCTGTAGCTAACGATAATACTTTTAATTTAAACCCTGCTCTTAATGTTCGCAGGGCACCTTCTGTTCGTAGACAAGTAGACGTACAAGCAAATACAGCTATTCTAACAGAATTGGTAAAGCAATCGGAGTTGTCTAAAGTAACACTGAGAAAAGAAACACCCTTGATTCAAATTATAGATGAACCAATTTTGCCTTTGCCAATAGAAAAATTTGGGAAAGCAAAAGGAATTTTAATTGGAGGGTTTATATCAGGGTTTTTAATAGTCTTAGCACTTATTATACGAAGAATTTTTAAGAGTTTTGTTTAATTTATGCTGTGTTTTAATAAAAAAACAAATTGAAATATGAAAATAGGTATAACTTTTAGTGCGTTTGATTTGTTGCATGCTGGGCATATTAAAATGTTGGAAGAAGCTAAGAGACATTGCGACTATTTAATAGTTGGTTTACAAACTGATCCAACGCTAGATCGTCCAGAAAAAAATCGACCAGCACAAACGGTTGTGGAAAGATATATACAATTAAAAGGTTGTAAGTTTGTGGATGAGATTGTTCCTTATGCAACAGAACAAGATTTAGAAGATATATTGCGTTCATTTAAAATAGATGTGCGCATAGTAGGAGATGAATATAGAGAAAAGGACTTTACTGGCAGAATGTATTGTGAATCAAAAGGCATAGAATTGTATTTTAATGCTAGAGATCATCGATTTTCAAGTTCAGGTTTAAGGAGAGATGTTGCTAATAAAGAATTGTTAAAAAGTATCTAAAATTACCAGCAGTAAAATTTTGAGTGGAGAATTGAAATGATTCTACACTAAAGTATAATTTGATTCATGAAGTTGTTAATTATGAAGATTGTTTGGCTAATAAAGATTGATTGAACCAGAAGAAAATAAAAAATAAATGTTAATAAAATCTTTAAAAGCAAAATCAGGAGAGTTATTAAATCATCAAGGATTTATGAAGTATTTTTCAAATACTTCTTGGCTCTTTGGAGAGAAGGTTTTGAGACTAAGTATTGGTGTTTTTGTTGGTATTTGGGTTGCTAGATATTTAGGGCCTCAGAAATTCGGAATGCTCAATTATGCGCAGAGTTTTGTTGGACTTTTTGCAGTTACGGCTGGTTTAGGTCTTGATGGTATAGTCGTTCGCGAATTAATTAAAAATGAAGATAGAGCAGAAGAATTATTAGGGACGACATTTTATTTAAAATTAATAGGAGCAATAGCTTCAATTGTTCTATTAGTTATTGCTGTTGCATTTATGTCTAATGATAATTACACAAATACACTTTTTTTTGTTATTGCAAGTGCAACTTTGTTTCAGACTTTTAATGTTATAGATTTTTACTTCCAATCAAAAGTACTTAGTCGGTATGTAGTATATGCTAATACAATTTCGTTATTGATTTCCAGTGTCATAAAAATAATACTGATTATAAATAAAGCATCTCTTTTAAGTTTTGCTTGGGTCATACTCTCAGATAGTATTGTTTTAGCTCTAGGTTTTATTTATTTTTTTTTAAAAAAAACACAGTTTAAAACACAAAATTTTAGATTTAGAAAAGAAACGGCTTTAAGTTTATTGAAAGACAGCTGGCCACTTTTTTTGAGTGGTATAGTTATTTCAATTTATATGAAGATTGATCAAGTTATAATTAATCAATTACTTGGTCCAGAAGAAGTCGGTCAATATGCTGCAGCAATTAGATTAAGTGAAGCTTGGTATTTCATTCCAATGGTAATAGCTTCTTCATTGTTTCCTGCTATTATAAGCGCAAAAAAACAAAGTGAAGAATTGTATAATTCGAGACTTCAAAAATTATACGATTTAATGGTGTGGATGTCAATTATTATTGCCTTACCAATGACATTTTTAAGTAATTGGATAGTAGAAATTCTATATGGTGGCCAATATGACGAGGCAGGTAGTGTTCTAATGATTCATATTTGGACAGGTGTTTTTGTTTTTTTAGGTGTCGCGTTTAGTGGATATTTAACAGCAGAAAATAAAACTAAAAAAGCCTTTTATCGAACTTTGTTAGGAGCGGTATTAAATGTAATCCTTAATTATGTTTTGATACCGATTTATGGTATTTGTGGATCTGCTATTGCTACCTTAATTGGACAATTTTTTGCCAATTATGTATACGATATATTTGACAAAGATTTGTATCAACAACTTAAAATGAAAACGAAGTCTTTTTTTCCTATTCATATTCTTAAAATGTATAAGTAGTAATACTATTTTTGAGAAGGATAGTTTTGTATTCAGTTTACATTAGAACTATTTTTAGTTATAAAAATCTTTATTTTTTAAATAAGCAAAATTTAATATATAATTTAAATGAAAAAAAAAATATTAGTAACAGGAGGAGCTGGATTTGTTGGGTCGAACCTTTGCGAGAGATTAGCAAAAGATGATAATAATGATGTATATTCTTTAGATAATTATTTTACTGGTAGTTATGAAAATCATGTTGATAATGTTACATATATCGAAGGTTTAACCGCCGATATTGATAAGCTTATTGATTTTAATCCGGATATTATTTATCATCTTGGAGAATATTCGAGAGTAGAGCAAAGTTTTGACGATATTGAGCAAGTTTGGAAATTTAATAAAGACGGAATTTTTGCTGTTCTAGAATTTGTCCGAAAAACAGGCGCTAAAATCGTGTATGCTGGTAGTAGTACAAAATTTGGTGATGGGGGACTAGGAAGAAGCGCAAGCCCATATGCTTGGACTAAGGCATCTAATACAGAACTTGTTCAGAATTATGGAGCATGGTTTAATATACCATATGCAATCACGTATTTTTATAATGTGTACGGAAATAGAGAAATTCAAACAGGAAAATATGCTACTTTGATTGCTCTTTTCAAGGATAGAATGCTTAAAAATGAGCCATTGACGATAGTAAAACCCGGTACACAAAAAAGAAATTTTACTCATATAGATGATATAATAAATGGTTTAGTTCTTGTTGGTGAAAATGGTTACGGTGATGAATTCGGTATTGGCAGCCCAGAAGCCTATAGCATACTTGAAATTGCTGAAATGTTTGGAAAAGAAATCATAATGCTTCCTGAACGTAAAGGAAATAGAATGACAGCAGATGTAATCTCTTCTAAGACAGAGGCTCTTGGATGGAAGCCAACAATGGTTATAAAGGATTACATTGAAGATTTAAAGAAAAGTAAATTTGAAGCAATTTAAAATCATGGAAGAAATTAGTACATTTAAGCCTACACAAGATTTAAAAACACCAGTCCTTTTTTTAGTTTTTAACCGTCTTGATACAACGATTCAAGTATTTGAATCAATTCGTCAAGCGAAACCTCCAAAGCTTTACATTGCGGCAGATGGTGCGAGAGAATCTGTTAAAGATGAAACAGATAAAGTTAATCAAGTAAGAGATTATGTAACAGCAAACATAGATTGGGATTGTGAAGTAAAAACTCTTTTTCGTGAAAAAAACTTAGGTTGTAAAATAGCGGTAAGTAGCGCTATAGATTGGTTTTTTGAAAATGAAGAGATGGGAATTATAGTAGAAGATGACTGCTTGCCAACTTTGAGTTTTTTTTGGTTTTGTGAAAAAATGTTAAATGAGCATCGAAATGATGAGCGTATAATGATGATTAGTGGTACAAATTATTTTCTCGATATAAGAGACACCATAAATAATGATTATTTCTACTCAAGACATTTTACCATCTGGGGATGGGCGACATGGAGAAGAGCATGGGGCAAATATGATGTTAAAATGCAAACTTGGAGAAAAGAAGTGCAACCTGAAGACTTGAAATTTGTTAGCGATCGAATGTATGTCGTTAAACATTTTGAGAAAATGTTTGATTTAATTTATAATAACACTTTAAATACGTGGGATATTCAATGGGTATATACCTGTTTGTTTAATTATGGTCTTTGTTTAACTCCTTCGATTAATATGATTCATAACATTGGAGTAGATGGAACTCATACCACGGGAGATGTAACGGATAGTCATTTTTTAAAATCGCATGATTTTGATTCTGTAGATGAGATTAAAACAAACCCATTTATATTTCCAAATGAATATTATGATGCTAGATTGCATTTTGAGAAATCACTTCCTTCATATAAGGATCAGAAACTAAGAGATGTTTTAAAGAAAATGCATTTGTTTAAAACCGCGAAATATGTAAAGAATATTATTTCGAAATGAATTCTTTAAAAAAATACATAAAAAAAAGATTTCCTAGCTTTTTTTCCTTATTTCGTTCGGGCTATTTGCTTTACAATAATAGTAAGAGAATTAAAAATTTTTATAAAACGAATTATAAGAAAAATGCACTTTTGACTTATATCACTGTCCCTTTTATAAAAGATTCATTTGTCCATACAAACTATTTTGAGGCAAAATCTTGGGCAAAGATATTATCAGAACTAGGTTATAATATCGATGTGGTCAATTATGAGTATAATAGTGAATTAGACTTATCGAAATATGATATTATATGTGGTTTTGGAAATGTTTTTCAAAAATATTTTGAAGGATCCTACAATAAAAAAATAAAAACGATTTATTATGGAACGGGTATGCATGTCTGTCATCAAAATCATGCGACTTTGCAACGAATAAAAAACGTATATGATCATAAGGGAATTTGGTTAGGAAAATCTGCTCGTTTTGTTGAAAAAACTTGGACCCATCAAACTTCTCTGGTTGATGGAATAATTGCTTTGGGAAATGATAAGTGTGCAGATTCTTTCAAAAAATATTATGAGGGAAAAGTGCTTGCGGTACCAGCTCCATTTTATCATATCCATAATGCCGAAGAATTAATTAATCAAAGATCTGTCGAAGCAAATAAAAATTTTCTTTGGTTTGGCAGTTCAGGATTGATTCATAAAGGTTTAGATTTACTGTTAGATTATTTCTCTAATAATCCAGATTTAACACTTCATGTTTGCGGTCCAATCGATAAGGAGGTTGATTTTGTAAATGTTTACAGAAAAGAATTGTTTGAAAATAAAAATATAATTACATATGGATTTCTGGATATAAATAGTGAAACGTTTGTAGAAATATTAAAAAAATGTTCATTTGTTGTTTTTCCTTCTTGTTCAGAAGGAGGTTCACCTTCAGTTCTTACAGTTGTAGGTAACGGTGGCTTAATACCAATTATTTCCCATGAAACAACAGTTTCAACTGCTAATGAGATTTGGATAGAAAAATTAACATATGAAGGTATCGAGCAATCAATAAAAATGGCAATATCACTAGATGGGGCTACTATTAAAAAGATGCAAATAGATAATTATGAGTTTGTGAAAGAACACAATTCGACAAGTAATTATTATAACGAACTTAAATCTGCAATAACTTCATTAGTTGTAGGTTCATAGCCAAAAATGAATACGTAATATGAAAGTACTTTTTGATCATCAGATATTTACTGCACAAAAGTATGGAGGAATTTCCAGATATATTTTTGAACTTATCAAGAGACTTAAAATTGTAGAAAATTTTGACATAGAGGTACCGTTATTAATCTCAAATAATAACTATTTTACAAAAGATCACAATTCTATTTTTAGATTTTTCTTTCTGGATCGAAAATTCAAGGGAAAACAAAAAATAATGACAGTAGTGAATCAGTTAAATACAGTTAATCAATTAAAAAAGCAAAATTTTGATCTTTTCCACCCTACATATTATGATCCCTTTTTCTTAAAATATATTGGTAATACTCCATTTGTATTGACAGTACATGATATGATCCACGAAAAATTTAATCATATGTTTTCTTCAAATGATTCTACTTCTAGAGATAAGAAGGCATTAATAGAAAAGGCTTCTAAAATTATTGCTGTTTCTGAAAGCACTAAAAGAGATCTTATAGAAATTTACGGATTAGAAGAATCAATGATTAAAGTGATATATCTAGGGAATTCTTTAGTGTATGATCCAAATGTTGTTATTGATATAGATATTCCTAAGAAGTACTTACTTTTTGTTGGTTCTAGAAGAAGCTATAAGAACTTCGACAAATTTGTTAGTGCTACCAGTGAAATTTTATTAAATGATAAAGAACTTTCTCTTTTATGTGCAGGTGGAGGTAAATTTAGCGCAGATGAAATGACTTTTTTTGCAAATCTTAATATTTCAAATCAAGTTTTTCAATATGATTTAAGTGATTTTAATTTAGCATACTTTTACAAACATGCAAAATTATTTGTGTTTCCATCACTATATGAAGGATTTGGAATTCCGATTTTAGAAGCATTTGCAAGTGAATGTCCTTTAGTGTGTAGCAATACAAGTTCTTTGCCCGAGATTGCAGGTAATGCAGCTCAATACTTCGATCCAAATGATGAAAATTCAATTAAAAATGCTGTAAAGAATGTTTTAAATGATGAAACATTAAGAACTAAACTAATCCAAGATGGAAAAGAAAGGCTTAAATTTTTTTCCTGGGAAAAAACAGCATTCCAGACAGCCGAAGTTTATAAAAGCATTTTTCAACAGAAAAATATTTGAAAACTGTAGTGATAAATAATTAAACTTACAGTTAATATATTTACTAGAAGCTAGAATTAAGTAAAAGTAAAATTATTCCTTTAAGAGCTAAAGCTCTATATGTATTTCAGAAATTAATATATTGATAGAGACTTGATTAATGATTCAAAATAGTTAGGTCAAATGAAGTTGTTAAATCTTATCAATTATATTTCAGTAAAAATAGAGTTTTAGATTGGAATTATAATTTTCATTTTATGATATTTTAGATGAATTAATCAGTCAAGCTTTATAATGTTAGTAATTTTTTTATTTTCTTTAATAAATATCTTATATATTATATTTTTAAAGATAATTTTTAAAAAACTATTAAACCCTCTTAGTATAATTATATTATGGTGGGCTTTTTGGGTTGTTATTTCGTATGCAGGATTAACAGATCTATATAAACCTGATGAATATGTTCTTCTCTTGGTTTTTCTGTTAAATAGCGGTTTGCTATTTGGAAGTTTTTTTGGAGTTTTTATATGTAGCGGAAGAAAATATCATAAAGAATTGTATAAATTTAAAGATGATATTTTTGAAAATAAAATAAAAAAAATATTTGATAAGACATATAAAATTGTTCTTCCTATAGTATTATTCTTTTTTTTAAAGGCTATTTATATACTTGCAACTAAAGGAGTTGAAGGTTATAGAGGACTTACTTTTTCAGATGGGGATAATGAAGGTATTTTATTTGGCAATCCATATTTGGAGATTTTATATAGTTTAACAATAAGTCCGTATATTCTATTTTATTTACTAGTTGGAGTATATTTATTTATTTTCAAAGGCGAAAAAAAAATATTTTATGTTGGTTCTCTTCTTATGTTTTTAGAGTCAACAATGCGTTTAGGAAGATTTGGTCTTTATTATATTTTAATGATGACATTTATTGCTTTCATACTAAATCCTACTAAAAGTAAAGCAATCAAAACCAAATTTAAAAAAATAATACTAACATTTACCCTAATTTTACTTGTTGTGGGAGGCTTGAGAGAAAGTAATTTCGGGAATGTTTTGTACAAAAGTATATTTGAGTATCACACAGTTGGATTTACTTTGTTAAGTAACGAGCTTGATGATCCCTCCTCTAAATTAAATAACAATATGAGTTATGGTATGGGAACATTGGGAGGAATGGATTATGTATCTACGTTATTCATTAGAAGATTTTCTCCAACCTATGATTCTCATTATTCATACATGGTAAAAGATCATCATTTACCCGTAGAAACCGGATACGATAGAAATGGATATCCTATATATCATAACGCCTTTTATACAATGCTATTTACACTTTATGCAGATGGCAGAGAGTTTTTTGTTTTCTTTATTCCCTTGCTTATAGGAGTTTTTATGGGGTTTTATTATGCAAAATTTAAAAAAACAAACTATATTTTTGATTTCCTAATAGTCTTGTTTTTTATGTTTGTTTTTATTTTTTCATTATTTCAAAGTATGCTTCAATCACATATTGTATTTTTAGCATTGATGATCTTACTTTATATTGGTAGAAAAGTAAATAAACATAAGTTTGATTGTAAATAAATTTATTACGTATAATTTAAGATGATAAAAGTAAGTGTTGTTACTGTTGTTTTTAATGGAGAGAAATTTCTAGAGCAGACAATTCAAAGTGTTTTAAATCAGACACATAAAAATATTGAATATATAATAATTGATGGTGGCTCCAAGGATAAAACTATTGATATCATTAAGAAATATGAAGACAGATTAGCTTACTGGGTAAGTGAAAAAGATCATGGTATTTACGATGCCATGAATAAAGGAATTCTAAAAGCAACTGGGGAATTGGTAGGTCTCATTAATTCGGATGATTTTTACAGCGATAATACAAGTATTGAAAATATTGTTACGGCCTATCAGAATAATAATTCTCCAGATGTTCTCTATGGGAATATGAAATTTTTTAATCCAGAAACAAATCAGTTTAAAATCATATACCCATCAATTTCAGCTTTGAAAACAGATATGACTTTAAATCATCCAACGTGTTTTTTAAAGACAGAATTATATAAAAGCAAGTTGTTTGATATCAATTTTAGAATTTGTGCAGATTATGATTTGATTCTATTTTTCTACACAAATGGTAAAAAATTATTATATGTTGATAAAATTATTACTACAATGAGGATTGGAGGAGCATCTGATAATTTTAAACTAAGTACTAAAGAAGTATTTCTAGTACAAAAAAAGTACTTTTCTCTATTCTTAGCATCAAAAAACTATGTTATTAGACATACTAAAAGATTTTTGAAAAATATTCTATTGATACTAGTTTCTGGTGAGAAAATAGAATCTATAAAAGGATTTAATAAATGAATATACTTTTAATAGGAACATTAGATGGAGTATCGGGTGGAGTTGCACAATATGTTCAGAATATTGTAAATAATACAGAGTCTATCAATGTTAATTTTACTTTAGGTTCTTTAATTGGCGAAAAAGATAAGGAGAAGTATTGTAAAGTCAATTTTGAGCAATTTGACATGAGATACAGGATTTTTGAAATTAGTAGACGATTAAAAGAATTACATGATATAGTTGTTAGAAATTCAATATCTATAATTCATGCACATACACAGAGAGCGGGACTCATAGCCACGCTCTATAGTATAAAGTATGGAATTAAAGTTGTATATACTCCACATGGTTTGCGATACACTCAACTTAAAGGTCTAAATGCAATAATTCATAAGTATTTTGATATGTTTATTTTGAGTAATATTGATCTTATAACAGTATTGTCGAATAGTGAGCTAAATAGTGTTAAAAAAATAAATAATAAAGTTGCAGTTAATAAAGTAAATACAAGAATAGAGCATTGCGAAATAACTTCCACTAAAACACAAAATTTTAATCAGATAGTAATGGTTGGATCATGTGAAGAAAGAAAACAACCTTTGTTATTTATTGAAATCGCAAAAAAATGTAAACTTGAAAAAACAAAATTTATTTGGATAGGTAATGGCGATCAATTTGAGGAATGTAATAATTACGCGCAAGAGTTTATGCCCGATAAATTATACTTTCTTGGTCAAAAAGAAAATTTGGAAACAAAGCAAATTTTAAGCAATTCAGATTTATTATTATTTAGTTCAAAACAAGAAGGTTTCCCTATTACAATTTTAGAAGCGATGATGCTAAAGACACCTGTAGTTTCAAATGATTTCTTTGGAGTAGAAGATATTCTTAGAAACGAAGATACTGGTTTAGTTTTTAATAATTCTAATATAGATCACGCAGCACATCTTATAGAAAAAGTTTTAACAGATCAAAAATTAAGGGATTCATTAATAATAAATGGATATCGCTATTATGAAGATAATCATTCTTCATTAAAACTTTTTTCAAATGAATTTGTTACTTTTTATAAAAATTTGATATGATTTCTATTCGTTTAGCGGGAGGTTTAGGAAACCAAATATTTATGCTTGGTGCAGCATTGTTACTTGCAGAAAAAAATAATGCAAAAAAAATCATCTGCGATATAAGCTATTTAGGTAAGTACGAGACTAAAAGAAAAAATGAACTTTTAAATTTCTTTGATTTTCAAAAATTAAACTTAGAAGTTGAGTTTCGAAAATCAATTATTACAAAATATAGAATACCAAGAATGTTCCCTTTAAGGCTATCTAGATTCCCTTTTGTTAGTGATAAAAATTTTCAAACAGTTCTAAAAAAAACTAATAAGAAATTTTTATTAGTTGATGGATATTTTCAAAATTGTTTAAGCCAAACTGATTTAAATGTTGAAATAGAAATTCTTAAAAATATTTTCATAAAAAAGGATTTTGAAAATATTAACTCATGTGTAGTACATATTAGAGGAGGAGATTTTATTAAACTAGGAATTAATGACGTAGCACCTAAAAGTTATTATTATAAAGCTATGCAGTTTATGATGAAAAATCATAATATTGATGAATTTAATATTGTGACAGATGATAAAGAATATGCTGCTGGAATTATGGAAGATTTAAATGTTAAGTATAATTTTGTTGGAGGTACTATGTATGAAGATTTTTATTTGATCGGAAAATTTAATTATAGAATTCTTTCGTCTAGCACATTTTCGTTTTGGGCAAGTGCTTTATCAAATAATGAACAAAGTGTTGTTATTGGTCCTGAATTTTGGATTCCAAATGATAGAAGAGATATTAAATTGCCTAACGAAATAAAAATTTAATTATCTTAAAAAACTATTTTATTAATAATGATTATGTCAAACTTTTCTGTTGTAATATCTGTTTATTTTAAAGAAAATCCTATTTTTTTAAGGCAATCTTTGGAATCAGTTATTAATCAAACTTTAAGACCAAATGAAATAGTTTTAGTTAAGGATGGACCATTAAAAGAGGAACTAGATTCTTTAATTGATGAATATGAAAAGAATTATTCAGAAATTTTTAAAGTAATTGCCTTGCCTGAAAATAAAGGACTTGCTAATGCCCTTAATATTGGAATAAAAAATGCAAAAAATTCATTAATAGCAAGAATGGATTCAGATGATATTTGTTTTAATGATAGGTTTGAAAAGCAGTTAAAGGCCTTAAATGAATTAGATTTGGATATCGTCGGGGGACAAATTACAGAATTTGGAAAAGATATAAATGAAGTAATATCACATAGAATAGTGCCTTGCGAACACTCAGAAATTGTAAAGCTACTGAAGTTTAGATCTCCATTTTCTCACCCAACTATTTTATTTAAAAAAGAAGTTTTTAATGATTTAAATGGTTATGATTCTTCAATTTTTCCAGAAGACTACGATTTTTTTGTTCGAGCATATTTAAAAAACTACAAATTCGGAAATGTTCCAGATGAAGTTTTATGGTTTAGACTAGGAGAAAACAAATCAGATGCTATAAAAAGGAGATGGGGTATATCTTATGCAAGAAATGAATTTAATTTATACAGGAAATTTTTAAACATTAACTTTTATAATTATTTTGATTTTTTAAAAGTTATTTTGTTAAAACTCCCAATTAGATTACTGCCTTTTTTTATGTTTAAATTTATTTATTTTAAAATGGCGAGGTAATGAAAGAAAGTATTTCAAATCAAAAGGTATTAATAACTGGTTTGTCTGGATTTGTAGGATCTAATCTTAAAAGATATTTAGAAGATGATTATCAAATAGAACCACTTAGTATTCGTTTTATTCCAAACCAAAAATTTGTTTTTGCTTGTAATGCCATTGTTCATTTAGCAGGAAAAGCTCATGACTTGAAAAAAGTTTCTGTTCCAAATGAATATTATGATGCAAATTTTGAATTAACAAAACAGTTATTTGATGCTTTTTTAATCTCAGAATCAAGTGTATTTATTTTTATGAGTACTGTTAAAGCAGTTGCAGATAAAGTAGATGGAATTTTAACAGAAGATACAATTCCAATGCCCAAAACTCATTATGGAATTGCAAAACAAAAAGCCGAAGAATATATTTTAAATAAAGAACTTCCTAAAGAAAAAAGAGTTTATATACTTAGACCATGTATGGTACATGGTCCAGGAAATAAAGGAAATTTAAATTTATTATATAAAATTGTAGCAAGTGGGTTACCTTGGCCATTAGGAGTTTTTCAAAATCAAAGATCCTTTTTAAGTATTGAAAATCTTTGTTATGTTATTAAAGAATTTATAGGAAATCAAAAAATACCTTCAGGAATTTATAATGTGGCTGATGATGAATCTATATCGACTAATCAATTAATCAGGATATTAGGGAAAAGCTTGAATCAGAAAACCAATATATGGAATATAAATTCAAACCTTATAAAAGCAATTGCAAAAACTGGAGACATCTTACATTTGCCTTTAAATTCAGAACGTTTAGAAAAGTTGACAGAAAGCTATGTAGTAAGTAATAAAAAAGTAATTAATACTTTAGGAAAGCCATTGCCGATTGATGCCAAAATTGGATTAATAAAAACTTTTGAATCATTTAGAAACTAAAAAATATAAAACTAAAAAATATAAAAATGAAAGTAGCGCTTATAACAGGAATTACAGGACAAGACGGATCTTATTTAGCAGAGCTATTGCTGGAAAAAGGTTATAAGGTCCATGGTGTAAAAAGAAGGGCTTCTTCTTTTAATACACAACGTATTGATCACATTTATCAAGATCAACATGAAACACATGTGAATTTTAAGTTGCACTACGGAGATTTGACAGATTCAACTAACGTTATTAGAATTATTCAAGAAGTACAGCCTGATGAAATCTATAATTTAGGAGCAATGAGCCACGTAAAAGTGTCTTTTGATTCTCCTGAATATGTTGCTAATGTTGACGGAATTGGTACGCTGAGAATCTTAGAAGCTGTTCGTATTTTAGGATTAGAAAAGAAAACCCGTATTTATCAGGCATCAACATCTGAATTATATGGTGGACTAGCTGAGAATAAAAATGAAAAAGGTCTTTATGACGAAAATTCACCATTCTATCCTCGTTCACCATATGGAGTAGCAAAAATTTATGGTTTTTGGATTACTAAAAACTATAGAGAAGCATATGATATTTTTGCTTGTAATGGAATTTTGTTTAATCATGAATCACCACGTAGAGGAGAAACTTTTGTAACTCGTAAAATAACAATGGCTACAGCGGCTATTGCACTAGGAGAACAAGATTGCTTGTATTTAGGTAACTTAGATGCACAACGTGATTGGGGTCATGCAAAAGATTACGTAGAAGCTATGTGGCGTATTTTACAACAAGATGTTGCAGAAGATTATGTTATTGCTATGGGAGAAACAACTTATGTACGTGATTTTGTAAAAATGTCATTTGCTGAAGTTGGAATTGAAATTGAATTTAGAGGAGAAGGTGTTGACGAAAAAGGATATGTTGCATCATGTAGTAATCCTGATTATCAAATCGAAATTGGTAAACAAGTAATTGCTGTTGATCCGCAATACTTCCGTCCAACAGAAGTAGATTTACTTATTGGTGATCCTACTAAATCAAAAACAAAATTAGGATGGGTTCCTAAATATGATTTGGCTGGATTAGTTAAAGAAATGATGATATCTGATCTTGATTATGTAAAAAGAGAAAAGATGTTAAATGAAGTAAGATCTGCAATTAGATATTAATTAAAATAAATCAGAATAATTTATATTCTTGACATAGAATTATCATTATGAATTTAGAAGATAAAATTTATATAGCTGGACATCGCGGTATGGTGGGTTCAGCTATTTTACGCCAATTAAAAGCTAAAGGATATACCAATTTTGTGCTTAAAAAATCATCAGAGCTAGATTTAAGAAATCAGCAAGCTGTAGCAGATTTTTTTGCCGAAGAAAAACCAGATTATGTTTTTTTAGCGGCTGCAAAAGTTGGTGGTATTATCGCTAATAATACTTACAGAGGAGATTTTATTTATGAAAACCTGATGATACAAAATAACGTGATTCATCAGTCATATTTGCATGATGTAAAGAAATTGATGTTTTTAGGTTCTTCATGTATTTATCCTAAAATGGCGCCTCAGCCTTTAAAAGAAGAGTACATGCTGACAGGAGAATTAGAACCTACTAACGAGCCTTATGCTATTGCAAAAATTGCAGGAATAAAAATGTGTGATGCTTATAGAGATCAATTCGGTTGTAATTTTATCTCTGTTATGCCAACAAACTTGTATGGTCCTAATGACAATTACGATTTAAAGAATTCACACGTTCTTCCAGCAATGTTAAGAAAATTTATTACTGCCAAACGTAATAATGAATCTTCTGTCACCATTTGGGGAACAGGAAGCCCAAAAAGAGAATTTTTACATGCAGATGATCTTGCAGAAGCTTGCTTGTATTTGATGGAAAACTACAACGAACAAGGATTAGTAAATATTGGAGTAGGAGAAGATATCTCAATTTTAGATTTGGCCATTTTAGTTAAAAAAATAGTTGGTTTTGAAGGAGAAATTTTAACAGACACTTCTAAACCGGATGGTACGCCTCGTAAATTAATGGATGTTTCCAAATTGAATAGTTTTGGCTGGAAAGCAAAAACAAGTTTGGAAGAAGGTATTCAGAAAGTTTATGATGAAATCAAAGATAATAACTGGGAATAATTTCATAAAGTGGAATATACAATTTTAGGAATTATTTTAATGATCATTATGCTGCTTTATTTTAAAGTAGCCGATCGTTTTAATATAATTGACAAACCTAACCAAAGGAGTTCACACACAGAGGTAACTTTAAGAGGAGGCGGAATTATTTTCTGGTTTTCGGCTTTGCTTTATTTTGTTCAACATATCCAAACAAATTATTTTTTCTTTACAGGAATAACATTAGTGAGTTTGGTCAGTTTTTGGGATGATATTCAAAGTCTATCCAATAAAATAAGAATTTCGATTCATTTTCTTTCCATCACCTTGATTTTTTTCGACCTGGGACTGTTCAGTTTATTTCCAATTTGGGGTATTGCAATAGCATATGTTTTAGCAATTGGCTTGATTAATGCGTATAACTTCATGGATGGAATTAATGGTATAACAGGTCTTTATACTCTAGCGGTTATGGGCTCGTTGTTGTACGTAAATACAAAACTCCAACTTTTTACTGATGGAAGCTTTATAAAATATGCAATGATTGCAAGCTTAATATTTTTGTTTTTCAATTATAGGAAAAAAGCAAAATGCTTTGCTGGTGATGTTGGAAGTATAGCGATAGCTTTTTGGGTTATCTACTTAGTTTTAAAACTTGTTCTTGTCACAGAATCAATTATTTGGTTATTGTTCTTAGCCGTATATGGCGTTGATGCAATTTGTACAATTATTCACAGATTGTATTTGAAACAAAATATATTTGAAGCTCATCGTTTGCATTTTTATCAGATTTTAAGCAATGAATATAAAATGCAACATAGATTAGTTGCTTTAATATATGGATTAACACAAGTTGCGATTTCGTTTTTGGTTGTAAGTCTTTATCAAAAAATCAATGATGGAATCATTTTTTTAATTATCATTTTGCCCTTACTTATCATTTATACATTAAAGTTTTATTTGTTAAATAGAAGCAATTTAAAATTAAGAGTATGAAACCGAAAGTAATCCAAGGAGGAAGATTTGAAGACCAAAGAGGTAGTATTGCCTTTGTAAATGATTTTGATTTTTCTAATATCGAAAGGTTTTATATTATAAGTAACTCTCAACAAAATCCGGTGCGTGCGTGGCAAGGGCATAAATTAGATTCGAAAAATTTTTATTGTCTTTCAGGATCTTTTAAAATTCATTTTGTTCAAATTGATGATTGGGAAAATCCTTCTAAAGATTTGATCATAGAATCCGTTTTAGTTTCTGAGTTAGATAGTAAAGTTATTCATATTCCTGCAGGTTATGCAAATGCGGTGGAATCTTTAGAAGAAAATTCGAAATTAATATCATTTTCTACATTACCGTTAGCAAACGTAAATGAAGATGATGTACGTTATCCATCAGACTATTGGCAAATATAATGGATAAAGATAGAATTTATTTGTCGTTATCTAAAGAAAGTGGTTTTGAACAAGAATACATTCAAAAAGCTTTAAATTCAAATTGGATTACTTCTGGAGGACCAAACGTAAATGAATTTGAAAATGAACTTCAAAGTTATTTTGGAAAAGAATCATATGTAGCAGCATTAAATTCTGGAACATCTGCTATACATCTAGCATTAATACTATCAGGTGTTAAAGATGGAGATGAAGTAATATGTCAAAGTATGACATTTTCAGCTTCAGCAAATCCGATTTTGTATCAGAATGCAATTCCAGTATTCGTAGATAGCGAGCACGAAACGTGGAATATCTGTCCAGAGAATCTTGAAATTGCGATAAAAGACAGAATCCTAAAAGGTAAAAAGCCAAAGGCTATAATTGCAGTTCATTTATATGGTACACCTTATAAAGTCGACGAAGTTCATGCAATTGCTGAAAAATATGAAATACCAATCATCGAAGATAGTGCCGAAGCACTTGGAAGTAGATATAGGGGAAAGAAATGTGGTGATTTTGGTACTTTCGGAATAATTTCATTTAATGGAAATAAAATTATTACAACATCTAGCGGAGGAGTATTAATTGTCAATTCAAGAGAAGAAAAAGAAAAAGCAATATTTTATGCTACTCAATCTAAAGATAAAGCGGTTCATTATCAGCATAGTGAATTAGGATATAATTATAGAATGAGCAATATCTGTGCAGGAATAGGTCTTGGGCAGTTAAAAATATTAGAAGAGAATATTCTGGCAAGAAGAAGTAATCACTTATTTTATAAAGAAATTTTCAAAGGAATTAAAAATGCAAAACTTTTTGATAATGTAAATGAAGACTTTTTTTCAAATTATTGGTTAAATACAATAGTATTAGAAACAAAAGTAGAAAGAGAGAATTTAAGAATTGCTTTTGAAAATGCAAACATAGAAAGTCGTCCTTTATGGAAACCAATGCATTTACAACCACTTTTTGAAAAATATCCTTATTACGGGAATAAAGTTGCAGAAAACTTATTTCAAAAGGGCTTGTGTTTACCATCTGGATCAAATTTAACAAACAAAGATAAAATTAGAATTAAGGAAGTTATACATAATTTCTTTATCTGATTATTACTAAAATATGAAAATCGAAAAAACATTTATAAAAGATTTATTAATTGTAGAACCGACTGTTCTTGGAGATGAGAGAGGATATTTTTTTGAATCTTATAGTAAAACAAAGTTTGAAGATTTAGGTATTCATATTAATTTTGTTCAGGATAATCAATCTTTCTCTAAAAAAGGTACTTTAAGAGGTTTGCATTATCAAAATCCTCCTTTTGCACAAACAAAATTAGTGCGTGTATTAGAGGGAGAAATTATTGATGTTGCGGTAGATCTAAGAAAAGATTCTCCAACTTATGGAAAAGCATTTAGTATTTTATTATCGGCAGAGAATAAAAAACAATTATTAGTTCCACAAGGATTCGCTCATGGATTTTCAGTTATTAGTGAGACAGCTTCAGTAATTTATAAATGTGATCAATTTTATAATAAAGCTTCAGAAGGCGGAATTAAATTTGATGATCCATCTTTAAATATTGATTGGGGAATGAATTTAGAAGACGCTATAGTTTCTGAGAAAGATCAGATTCTTCCTTTTATTGAAAATTGTAACAGTTTGTTCTAATGAAAAAGATTCTTATAACTGGAGCAACAGGACAATTAGGAAGTGAACTTTCAGTTTTATCATCTAATTATCCTCAATATGAATGGGTATTTGCTGATAGAACAAAAGCTACTTTAAATAATTTAGAATTGCTTCAATCTCAAATAGAAGAGATTAAACCTGACTATATTTTTAATTGTGGTGCGTATACTGCTGTTGATAAAGCTGAATCTGAAAAAGATTTGGCATTTGTGATAAATCAATATGCGGTAGCATTAATTGCAAAATATACCGCAGAAAACAATGCGAAATTAATTCATATTTCGACAGATTACGTTTTTGATGGATCTTCTTCGATTGCTTTAAACGAAGAGGCAGAAACAAATCCAATAAATATTTATGGAGAAAGTAAACTAGCTGGAGAGAAGGCTTGTTTAAAAGAAAATCCAGAATCAATTATTATCAGAACTTCTTGGGTATACAGTAAGTTCGGCAATAATTTTGTGAAAACCATGCAAAGATTAATGCAGGAAAGAGAAGAAATAAATGTTGTAAATGATCAGATAGGCTCTCCTACATATGCAGCTGATTTAGCCCAAGCAATGATTGATATAGTTCAATCTTCAAAATGGATTTCAGGAATTTATAATTATTCTAATGAAGGTGAAATTAGCTGGTATGAATTCGCATTAAGCATTAAAGAACTTGGAAATTATAATTGTAAAGTAGGAGCAATATCATCTTTGTCTTATCCTACTCCTGCAAAACGACCTAATTTTTCGTTATTGGACAAAACAAAAATAAAATCGAATTATCATCTACATATTCCAACTTATAAAGAAAGTTTGAAGAAAATGTTTGTTTAGAAAAATGATTTAATAGCTCAGATTAAATTTTGAATGGAACTTTAAAATCAAAAATCAAATTTTATGAAAGGAATTATATTAGCTGGAGGTTCTGGAACTAGATTGCATCCTTTAACTTTAGCGGTAAGCAAACAATTAATGCCGGTTTATGATAAACCAATGATTTATTATCCATTGTCAACTTTAATGATGGCTGGAATAAATGAAATTTTAATTATTTCAACACCTCATGATTTGCCGCATTTTAAGAAACTTCTTGGAGATGGGAGTACAATTGGGTGCAAGTTTAGTTACGCTGAACAACCAAATCCTAATGGATTAGCTCAAGCTTTTGTGATTGGTGAAGAATTTATCGGAAAAGATAAAGTAGCTTTAGTGCTTGGAGACAACATTTTCTTCGGTACAAATATGCAACAACTCTTAAAAGATAATGTTGATCCGAATGGAGGCGTTGTTTTTGCATACCATGTTGCAGATCCTGAAAGGTATGGAGTGGTAGAATTTGATGAAAACAAAAATGCTATTTCAATTGAAGAGAAACCATTAGAACCAAAATCAAATTACGCAGTTCCGGGTTTATATTTCTATGATAATTCGGTTGTAGAAATTGCAAAAAATATTAAACCAAGTGCTAGAGGAGAATATGAAATCACTGATGTAAATAAAGTATATCTTCAAAAAGGACAATTAAAAGTTGGTATATTAAGTAGAGGAACTGCTTGGTTAGATACGGGAACTTTTAATAGTTTAATGCAAGCAGGACAATTTGTTCAGGTTTTAGAAGAAAGACAAGGATTAAAAGTTGGTTGTATTGAAGAAATTGCATGGAGACAAGGTTTTATCGATGATAATCGCCTTGAAGAGCTAGCACAACCATTGCTTAAATCAGGCTATGGAACATATTTGATTGAATTTTTAAAACAAAAGAAAAAAGGTGTTAAAATTTAATTTGGCCCTCTAAGTAATTGTTTAAAACCTTTAATTTGTATTTTTGTATAAAGTTCAAATTTTACTGACTTAAATATAGCTCAATTGAATACAGACAAACCAAATAATATAACATCTTTGTTATATAAAACTTTTTCGCCACGAAATCTTAGGGCAAATATCAATAATTTGAGTTATCTGCCTAGGTGGATTATTATTGCTATTGATGTAATGGTTTTGTTTTTCTCATTCTCTTTTACTTATTTGCTTTTCGAAGGGACTGCGATAGGTTATATTATTACGTCACACGATTTTTATTTTGTTGGAAGTTTAATTCTAGTTAACATATTTTTCTTTTGGCTTTTTAGAACTTATTCAGGAATTATTAGACATTCATCATATATAGATGCGATAAAACTTTTGTTTTCTCAGATGTCAGTTTTGGTTTTTTTCTTGTTTATTAATTTAGTTTTCGAATTATATTCTGGTCATAAAGCCTTTTTAAATACAGCACTTTTCATCAACTTAGTTCTTTCTTTTTGTGGACTATTTTTATATCGTGTAATAGTAAAGCAGACTTTTGAAATGTATTTTTCAGAAAAAGCAACAACTAAATTGGTTAGAACCGTAATCTATGGTACAGATGCAAATGCAATATCTGTAGCAAATGCGTTAAAATTTGAAACTCCTTCTCGATTTAAAATTGTTGGTTTTGTAGATAAAAACAATCAGAATGCATCTAAGCGTATGCTGGATCTTCCAATTTTAATTTTACGAAAAAAACTTCCGGCTCTTATGCGATCTGTTGCTGCAGAAGGAGTGATTATTGCAGATAAAAGTTTAACGAAAGATGAACAGCTTATCATTGTTGATCAGTGTTTAGAATTCAATTATAGAGTATATACCGTTCCGTTGATTTCGGATTGGGAAAATCAAAAAGAAATTTCTCAAAAGGTAAAAAATATCCAAATTGAAGATTTACTAGAGAGAAAACCGATAGTTTTAGATAGTAAATCAATTTCTAAACAATTAAAAGATAAAACAATTTTAATTACCGGAGCTGCGGGTTCTATTGGAAGTGAAATTGTAAGACAGGTTTTAAATTTTAATCCTAAAAATGTTATTGTTGTTGATCATGCCGAAACACCTTTGCATAATTTATGCTTAGAAACACAAAGCATGAATGTAAATACTAAAATCGTAGCAGTTATTGCAGATGTTAGAAGTAAAAAGGCATTAGAAAAAGTGTTTAAAAATTACAATCCGCATGTTGTTTTCCATGCTGCGGCTTATAAACACGTACCTCTTATGGAGGAAAATCCTTCTCAGGCCATTCAAACCAATATAAAAGGAACAAAAAATCTAGCAGATTTGGCATGCAAATATCGTGTAAAGAAATTTGTAATGGTTTCTACAGATAAAGCGGTAAATCCTAGTAACGTAATGGGAGCCAGCAAAAGAATCGCTGAAAAATATGTTCAATCATTGTTCCTAAAAAATCAAAAAGAAAATGTAGAAGGTGGTACCAAATTTATCACAACTCGTTTTGGAAATGTTTTAGGTTCAAATGGTTCTGTTGTGCCGCTATTTACTAAACAAATTGCAGAAGGTGGTCCAGTAACCATCACACATCAAGATATTATTCGTTATTTTATGACCATTCCAGAAGCTTGTCAGCTGGTATTAGAAGCTGGAGCAATGGGTAACGGTGGAGAAATCTATATTTTCGATATGGGTAAACCTGTTCGAATTATCGACTTAGCTAAGAAAATGATTAAATTGGCTGGTTTCATTCCTGACAAAGAAATAAAAATCAAAATTGTTGGTTTAAGACCAGGCGAGAAGCTCTATGAAGAGTTATTAAATGATACTTCTAAAACGCTTCCAACGTATCATAACAAAATCATGATTGCGCAGGAAATTCAGGATGAGTATGAAAATCTTCATATTGATGTTGATGAACTTATTGGAATTGCTGATTTTTATGAAAATGATGATATAGTAGCTAAAATGAAAAAGATAGTTCCAGAATTTAAAAGTATGAATTCGACGTTTGAGGTTTTAGATAAATAATCTCATTTAATAATATATTCAAAATATAATCAAAAGGTGTTTTTTATAAAAAACACCTTTTGGCATTTTTAAACAAATTCTAAAATGTTAAAAATCTTGTTAATTTTTAATTTTTTTAATAACGCTTCCCTCTTATCGATCAAATGAATAATAAGGCTGATAAAACAAATGAATGGCTGTTTGAAATAACACCTAAGAATAAGTTTTTCTCACTAAATTTTAAAGAAATTTGGCAATATAGAGATTTACTGTTTCTTTTTGTTAAAAGAGATATTATAACGGTTTATAAGCAGACAGTGCTTGGCCCTTTATGGTATTTAATTCAGCCTTTGTTTACCTCAATAACATTTACGATTATTTTTAATAATGTTGCCGGAATTAAAACTGGATCTATTCCTCCATTTTTGTTTAATCTAGCCGGAATAATGGTGTGGAATTATTTTACATCTTGTCTTAGCGCAACTTCAGATACTTTTAAGTCTAATGCGGCTATATTTGGAAAAGTTTATTTTCCGAGAATTATAACTCCTTTATCAGTAGTAATTTCAAATTTAATAAAGTTCGGAATTCAATTTGGAATTTTTATTTTCTTCTATATTTTCTATTACTTTCAAGGTACAAATTTAAGCTTAAATGCGGCAATATTCTTTTTTCCAGTATTAATCGCATTTATGGGAATTCTTGGTCTTGGCTTAGGAATGTTGATTTCATCTATGGTAACAAAATATAGAGACTTAAATAATTTAGTCGGTTTTGGAATACAATTGCTGATGTATGTATCTGCTGTAATGTACCCAATGGAATTAATAAAAGAAAAACTTCCAAGATTTGGCTGGATTGTACAATATAATCCGTTAGCTTATGTGATAGAAACTTCTCGCTATATGCTTTTAAATACTGGAAACATATCTGTTTTAGGGTTATTATATACTATGGCAATTACGTTAACTGTTTTTTTTGGCGGATTATTGGTTTTTAACAAGACCGAAAAAAGTTTTATTGATACTGTATAAGATTAGTTATCAAAAAAAAGCAATTAATAATGAAAATTGTACTTGATCCGCAGATATATAATATGCAGAGATATGGTGGTATCTCTAGGTATTATACTGAAGTTTTTGAAATAATCTTGAGAGAAAGAAAACATAAGATTATTACGCCTCTAAATAATTCTATAAATGTTTATTTTGAGAATAGTGAGCTCAATTCATTTCAGCAAAAATTATTTAAGTTTTTAATCAAATTATTAAAAAAAGCTAAGTTAGATAAAAGACTAAAAGTTTATAATATCGGAAAGAGTAGATTAAAGAAAATATTGGCTCAACAAGATTATAATCTATTTGTACCAACTTATTATGATACAAATTTTCTAAATTATATTGAAAATAAACCTTTTGTTCTGACAGTTTATGATATGATTCATGAGCTTTTTCCCCAGTACTTTTCAGATTCTGAGAGTTTAACTAAAAATAAACGGCTCTTAATAGAAAAAGCTAATCGAATAATAGCAGTATCAGAAAACACTAAAAAAGATATTTTAAAACTCTATCCACACATTAACGAAGCTAAAATAGATGTAATTTATCATGGCACCTCCATCAAAATAAAAGAAGATACTCGAATTGATCTGCCTGAAAAATATATCTTATTTGTTGGAACTAGACAGATTTATAAGAATTTTGTTTTTTTTATTCAATCAATTTCCAAATTGTTAATTGAAGAAGAAGATCTTTATTTAGTTTGCGCAGGAGGTGGTAGTTTTAATCGTTTGGAAAATGAATTAATTTCGGAGCTAGGATTAACAGATAAAGTAGTTTTTAAAGCTTTTGAAGATAATGAATTAGGATTTTTTTATAAAAATGCAAAATGTTTTGTTTTTCCTTCTATTTACGAAGGTTTCGGAATACCAGTTTTA
Source organism: Flavobacterium notoginsengisoli (assembly GCF_014207905.1). Taxonomy (GTDB): domain Bacteria; phylum Bacteroidota; class Bacteroidia; order Flavobacteriales; family Flavobacteriaceae; genus Flavobacterium; species Flavobacterium notoginsengisoli_A. Next base: position 143,198 of record NZ_JACHLB010000006.1, read on the forward strand.
GAATCAATGGCTTGCGGATGTCCCGTAATATTGGCAAATCATAGTTCTTTTCCTGAAGTTGCAGGTGAAGCTGGAATTTATTTTGAATTAAATAATCCAACAGATTTGGAAAGTAAAATTGCTAATATTATTAATGATGAAACTCTTCGAAATGATTTTTCACAGAAGGGTATCGAGCAGGCAAAAAAATTTACTTGGGAAAATGCTGCTTTGAAATGCATCAAGGTATATGAAAAAGCTTGTAACAGTTATTGAAAATACAGCTTTGGAAGTCATTAAAGAATTAAAATTATTGTACATGAATATAACTACTTTTAACAATTTCTAATTTGAAAGATATTATTTTAAAAGCTGAAAATATTTCTAAGCAATATCGTTTAGGACAGGTCGGAACAGGTACTCTGAGTCATGACTTAAATCGTTGGTGGCATAGAATAAGAGGGAAGGAAAATCCATATTTGAAGATTGGAGAGACAAATGATCGTACAGTAAAAGGAAATTCAGATTACGTTTGGGCATTGCAGGATATAAATTTTGAGGTAGAACGAGGAGAAGTGTTAGGAATCATTGGGAAAAATGGTGCAGGAAAATCTACTCTTTTGAAGATACTCTCAAAAGTTACCGCGCCAACAACTGGAAGTGTAAAATCTCGTGGACGAATTGCTTCTTTATTAGAAGTTGGAACTGGATTTAATGGAGAAATGACTGGTCGTGAAAATATTTTTCTTAACGGAGCTATTTTAGGAATGACCAAAAAAGAAATCAACTCAAAGCTAGACGAAATTATTGAGTTTTCTGGCTGCGAACGTTATATAGACACTCCTGTAAAAAGATATAGTTCTGGAATGACTGTACGTTTGGCTTTTGCTGTGGCGGCATTTTTAGAGCCTGAAATTTTGGTTGTAGATGAGGTTTTAGCAGTTGGTGATGCCGATTTTCAAAAAAAGGCAATTGGGAAAATGCAGGATGTTTCTAAACAAGGAGGGAGAACAGTTTTGTTCGTTAGCCATAATATGGCAGCTGTTCAAAAATTATGTACTAAATGTATTTTACTAAGAAACGGAAAATTCATTGCTCAAGGTAGAACTCAAGATATCATTCAACAATATTTAGAAGAATCTGAAAATAGTAATGCAGAATATTATTTTGATACAACCGCATCCCAAAGTAAAATAGTATATTCTAAAAGTTTGAAAATAGAAGATTTAGATGGAAATCTAATGAACGAAATTCCTGTTGGAAAACCTTGGAGAATCAGACTGAACTTTATTGTTAATGAAAAAATCACTAATTTAATAGTTGCAATTGGTATTACAGATATTCATGAAACTGCAATTTCAAGTTCATGGTCTTTACCACAAACTTTAGATGTAGGAAATTATGAAGCATTTTTTTTAGAAGAGACAATTAAATTCAACCCAGGTAGATATAAAATATTGATTGGAGTTTCAAGGGGACAGGAATCAATTGAATATATCGATGCCGAAATGTTTTTAGTGATTTCAGACGTTATAAGCGAACAAGGTGAATCTGTTGTAAATAATAAAGGAGGGCTAATTAGCAATCAAATGAAAATTTATGTTGAAAAGAATTAAACAAAAGCTTAAAAGCTGTTATCTTTCTTATAAACAAAAAGAACTAAAAAGTATATCATCATATCATATACATCCTACAGCTTTAATTTACAATAAGTGTAATGTTCTACTTGATAAAACATCACTAATTTGCGAATATGTTATAGTTCGTGCTCCAGATGCTATTTTGAAAATCGGAAAAAATACACAAATAGGGCCGTTTTCTGTGTTTTTTGTTTCTCATTATGGGATAACAATTGGTAATGACGTAATGATTGCTCCACATTGTGTATTCGCTTCAGGAAATCATGAATATAAAAGATTAGAACTTCCAATGATTAAGGCTGGAAGTTTTAGTAATGGACCTATAATAATTGAAGATGATGTTTGGATTGGAGCAAATTGTACTATTACAGATAATGTAAGGATTGGTAAAGGTGCAGTCATAGCTGCTAATTCTATAGTAAACAAGGATGTGGCCCCATATGATATTGTCGGAGGTGTTCCGGCTAAGAGAATTTCATCAAGACTTAACTAATGAAAAGACTTTTCAAAAAAATTATAAGTTTTTTATTTAAAACTTCAGATAAAAATAAATTTAAGAAATTTTCATATTCACAATCTGGTGAGGACTTAATTATAAAGTTTATTTTCGACAATTTAAACATTCAAAACCCAAGTTATTTAGACATTGGAGCACATCATCCATATTATTTAAGTAACACAGCATTATTTTATCAAAATGGATCTAGGGGTATAAACATTGAGCCAGATCCAGAATTGTTCAAAAATTTTATTACAAATCGAGATGAAGATTTAAATTTAAACGTTGGTGTGGGAGATATAAATGGAGTTCTAGATTTTTACATTATATCATCTCCGACATTAAATACTTTTTCTAAAACAGAAGCAGAAAAATACAGTAAAGAAGGGAATTACAAAATTAAAGAAGTAAAAAAAATTGAAGTTTTGACACTTTCTGAAATTCTTGACATCATTAAATTGGATAAATTTCCTGAATTTTTAAGTGTAGATGCTGAAGGAGTTGATGAAATTGTAATTAAACAAATAGACTTTGAGAAAAATTTTCCTTTAGTAATCTGTTTAGAAACGATTTCATTTTCTACTACTGGTAATGGTGTTAAGAACATTGAACTAATTAATTACATCGTAGATAAAGGATATTTACTCTATGCAGATACAAATATTAATACAATTTTCGTAAAGAAAGAAATTTGGGAGAGGTAATGATTTTAATTAAACTTCAAGGTGGTCTAGGGAATCAAATGTTCCAATATGCATTTGGTTCTATTATGGCTAAACAAAACAAAACAAAAATTGTTATTGAAGATAGCGCTTATCGCATTACGGATAAAAGAAAAGGTTTTACACCACGAAATTTTGAACTTTCTATTTTTGAAAATCATTATGAATTTGTAAAAGAATCGGATATTTCATTATTCAATAATTTATCATTGCTTAATCGGATAAAACGAAAACTTAAATTAAACTTTCCAAAGAAAAAGGAAGAAGAAACATTTGAATATTCTTCAGAACTGTTAGCCTTGAAAGCACCAGTATTTTTTACAGGATATTTCCAAAGTTATAAATATTTTGCAGGATTTGAAGAATATGTGAAAACGCTTTTTAGTTTTTCTATTGACAAACTTTCTCAAGAAAACAAAAATTTAATTCATATATTTAAACAACAAAACACTATTGCGGTTCACATTCGAAGAGGTGATTATGTAACTGATACAATTACAAATCAATTTCACGGATTATGTGATATTCAATATTATGAACAAGCTATACTTCTGATAGCTTCTAAGATTCAAAAACCCACTTTAGTCTTTTTTTCAGATGATCCTGAATGGGTAAAACAAAATTTTGAGAACTTGAATTTTCCTAAAATTTATATAAATCATAACAAAGAAGAAAATAGCTGGCAAGATATGTTTTTAATGAGTATTTGTTCTCATAATATAATTGCAAATAGTTCTTTTAGTTGGTGGGCCGCTTGGTTGAACGATAACAAAAATAAAATAGTTATTGCTCCGAAAAAATGGTTTAAAGCAAAAGAAATAGATATTAAGTCGATGATACCAGAAGAATGGATAATAATATAAAAAAAGTATCTGTAATAATGCCTGCATTTAATGCAGAACAATACATCGACAGTGCCATAAAATCTGTAATTTCTCAGGAATATGTTCACTGGGAATTAATTATAATAGATGATGGATCAACTGATAATACGGCACAAATTGCAAATTATTATTCGAGTATTGACGAAAGAATTTATTACTTCTATCAAGAAAATGGAAAACAGGGAAAAGCTAGAAATTATGGAATTTCAAAGTCTTCTGGTGAATACCTTGCTTTTTTAGATGCAGATGATATTTGGTTAACTAATAAGCTGATTATTCAAATTCAAGAAATTCAGGAAAACAATGCAAATTTAGTATTTAGTGACTCGTATGTCTTTAAAAATGACGAGATATTTGATGTTAAAGAAAAAATGAATGTTCCAGGAGGTCTCTTTTATGATATAAAAAGCTTAGGTTTTTTTTTGCAAAGAAATAGAATACCTATATTGTCAGTTTTGGTTGAAATAGAAAAAGTAAGAGAGGTGGGGGGATTTTCGGAGAAACCTGAAATTCAAAATGTAGAGGACTATCATCTTTGGTTAAAATTGTTAATGAATAACTGTGTTTTTTACTCTTCAACTTATGTTTTAACAAAATACAGAATTCACAATAATTCAATAACTTCAAGTGACAAAATTGCTCTCAATAAGATACCAGATGCTTTTTTTGATTTATTAAAGCTTTATCCAAATTACAAGAAACAAATAGAAAAAGAATTAAAATTAAAGTTCAATAAAATCTACAAGAAAAATCTATTTACTCAACAAGAATTAGCTATATGGATCGAAAAGAATAGTAAATACATATCAAAATCCAGTTTACAATATATTTATCTTTTTTTTAATTCTTTCTTACCAACAAAAGCAACTAAGAGATTATTGATTTACACACTAAATATTTAAAAAATATTTTTAAATACTTACCAAAATGACACCTCCCTTAATATCTATAATTGTCCCATGTTACAACCAGGCAGAATATCTGGATGAATGCCTGCAATCGGTTTTGGATCAAACTTATTATAATTGGGAATGTATCATAGTAAATGACGGCAGTTCAGACAATACAGAAATTGTTGCACAACAATGGCTTAATAAAGACGGCAGGTTCAAATATAGTGCAAAGGAAAATGCAGGTTTAAGTGCTGCTAGAAATACTGGAATCGCTAATACTAATGGCGAATTTATTCTTCCTTTGGACGCAGACGATAAAATTGGAAAAGATTATTGTACAAAAGCTATTGAAGTTTTTCAGCAAGATTCAAATCTAAAAGTAGTTTATTGTAGAGCAGAAAAATTTGGGAAATATGAAAGAGAATGGATTTTACCACCATTCAATTTAAAAAATCTTGCAGATAATAATTTAATATTCTGTTCCGCATTTTTTAAAAGAATAGATGGGGAAAAAGTTGGGTTTTATGATGAAAAAATGATTTACGGATTAGAAGATTGGGATTTTTGGATTTCCTTGTTAAAAAATGGAGGTGAAGTGAAAAGAATAGACTTAGTCCTATTTTATTATCGAACAAAAGATTCTTCTATGATTACATTGTTAAAATCAGAAAAACAGGAAGAAATGCATAAATATATAAGCTTAAAACATGCAGAGTTTTTCGTCAATACTTATGGCTCTTTTATGAGAAATAATAGCGAACTGATTTCTCTTAAAAAAGAATATTCTTCGAATATAAAAAGCAAAAAGTATGTTATAGACCTTTTTTGTAAAACTTTCTTCGGCTTTACTTTCTTCAGAAAATTTAAAGGATAATAGTTTATAAGCTTTTCAAGAGACATTTTAAATTGTTAAATACAACGCTAAAAAATAAATTTCTTAATCTAAGTAGTTAGAATGATATCGTTAATTATTTGTTCAAGATCAAAAGATATTTCTCATAATTTGAATGAAAATATTCAGACGACTGTTGGCTGCGAATACGAATTAATTGTCATTGATAATTCTGCTAATCAATATTCAATCTTTGAAGCTTATAATTTTGGTTTAAAAAAAAGCCGGTACGATTTTGTTTGCTTTTTGCATGACGATATTTTAATTCACTCTAGTAATTGGGGAGAACTATTAGTTGAAACTTTTAGAGAAAATAAAGAAATTGGCTTAATCGGAGTTGCAGGATCTCTTATAAAAACAAAAATGCCTTCTGGGTGGTGGAATAGTCCGCAAGAAAAAAAAGCAATCCATCTTATACAACATTCAAATAAGCTCGTAGAAAAATGGGATTACGGTTTTGAAAACAATTCATGGATTGAAGTTGCTGCGATCGATGGTGTTTTTATGATGATGAGAAAAGACGCTAATATCCAATTCAATTCAAAAATGAAAGGTTTTCATAATTACGATTTGAACATTTCCTTTGAATATAGAAAAAACGGATATAAAGTGATGGTGACCAATAAAATTTTGGTTGAGCATTTCTCAATAGGAACAATCAATAAAGATTGGGTAGATTCTACTTTTAAAGTTCATAAGATTTATAAAAATATCCTGCCTTTGGTAATCGGTGATTTCTCTATTCAGGATTTAAAAAGTTTAGAATTTGAAAATGGAGTCAAATATGTCAATCATGCTTTGAATTATAATTTGAAAAAAAATGCAATTTCAATTTGGATAAGTTTGTTGCCATTCAAAATATATTCATTGGTTTATTATAAATTTTTGAAAAAATTGGTCCGACTTACTTTTAAAAGTAGGTAAGTAAAATTGATTATAATGTCGAAATGATAAAATTATCTGTAGTTTTTTTAACGTTGACAAACTCTCAAGAGTTATACAATATGACTTTGAAATGCTTAAATTCATTAAGAGAGTCAGAATCTAATATTGTCTTTGAAATTATAGCAATTGAGTCAAATAAAGAATATTTTCAATCCAATTATAAATATCCCGAATTTGTAAATGTCATTGTTCCAGATTCAGATTTTAATTTCCATAAATATTTAAATATTGGAATTAAAGAATCTACAGGAGATTACATCGCATTATGTAATAACGACCTGATTTTTCATGAAAATTGGTTTTCTGAAATCTTAAAAGTCGCAGAAATCAATAATTCTATTTTGTCATTTTCTCCAGCGGGAAATTCCCAATACAATTCTTTAGATCTTTTTGAAATTGGCTACAAAGTTAGAACTCATATTATGGGTTGGTGTTTAGTTGTAAATAAAAAGATTTTTAACAAAATAGGTTTACTCGATGAAACTTTTGATTTTTATTATGCAGACAATGATTATGCGATGACTTTAAAAAGCAAAAATATCAAACATGCCATTGTTTTTAATTCTAAAGTTGAACACTTAGAGAAACGCTCTACAGAGAAAAGTGAACAGGATAAAAAAGAATTTTTACATAAATATAAAATACCTTTATACCTACATAAAAAAGAACACGAATGGGTTTTTAATAATGAAAAGAGCCTTAGCGGATTTCTTAAATATCATAATAAATGGGGAAATCCAGATTGGCTATATAAAAAGAATAAGCTAGCAGATATATTTCTTAAATGCAATTTAGGTTACTTCATTAGATATTTTTTATAATTATTTTATAGATTTAAAGTAGTTTTTTGCAACAAATAAAATTTTATGAATTGTAAAATTTCGGTAATAACAATAAATTTTAATAATGCTTCAGGTTTACAAAAAACTATAGAGAGTGTTATTAACCAGTCCTACACTGATTTTGAATACATTGTTATTGATGGAGGAAGTGGTGATGGCAGTAAAGAAGTAATAGAGGATTATAGAAATCACTTTACTTATACTGTAAGCGAAAAAGACAACGGAATATATAATGCCATGAATAAGGGTATCAAAGTTGCAAAAGGTGATTTTGTAATCTTTATGAATAGTGGCGATTTATTCTATAATGAAAATATTTTAGAAAATATTGCTAAAACTATCTCCGTTGATGATGAAATAATATATGGCGATGTATTGCTTAGAAATGAAGATACTAATATGGAGAGAGTGCAGATTCATCCAGAAAAATTAAATTTTTCATATTTTTATAAGCAAACTATTTGTCAGCAATCTTGTATAATTAAGAGATCTTTGTTTGATGCTATCTTTTTATATAATGAAGATTTTAAGATTGCTTCGGATTGGGAATTCTTTATTTATGCCATTTATATTCATAAGGTTAAAATAAAGAAAATAGATTTAATAGTTGCAATATATGATACAAGAGGAGTGTCAGGAAGCTCTAATTATAAACAAATATTTAAAAAAGAAAGAGAAGACACATTAAATAAGTATTTTCCTTTTTTTGTTGAAGATTATAAACAATTACTGGCTTATTCATCCAATCGTTCGCAAGAATTACTTCAAATTGAAAAATCGGTATTTTGGAGAAAAGTTGTATCAATCATTTTCAGGATTATTTTAGTATTCATCCCCAAAAAGAAATAAGTAAGTTTTGATTACGATTTTATATACTTACCGAAACAGAGATCTAGAACGTGTTAAGCGATCATTAGACTCGTTACAGCAACAATCGAAAAAAAACTTTGAAGTTGTTTTTATTGATTATGGCTCAGATTTGGATTTGGCAACTCAAGTTAAAGAACTTATTTTAAGATACGATTTTGTAAAATATGAATATGTTTTTACAAGATACCAACCTTGGAATAAATGCAAAGCTTTAAACTATGCCATAAAAAAAACAGAATCAGAATATTGTTTCAATGCAGATATAGATATTATTTTTCATCCTGAATTTAGCAACATACTGGAAGAAAAACTAAATCCTGAAAAAGTTTTATATTTTCAGGTAGGATTTTTGTCAAATGAAGAAAGCCTGAAACAGCTAAAATTTGAGGACTATAAAGTGAACTTTCTTGCCAGTGAAGAAGCAACAGGAATGTCACTTTTTCCAACAAAAAAGATAAAAGAACTTCAAGGATTTGATGAGTTTTTCCATTTTTGGGGCTCTGAAGATACAGATATTCACAACCGTTTGAAAAAACATGGATGTGAAATTGAATTTTATAATTCAAAATTAATGATGCTTCATCAATGGCATAAAAATTACAGAGGAAGAGAAACTAAAGAATTGAATTTAGAATTGCAGTTAAGCAAAATTGTCGAAATCAATAATCGGCATCTACAGTATAATTTAAAAAATAATGAACCCTGCGCAAACTTATCAAAATGGGGAACAATAAATTCTGAAGCTGAATTTAATGAATTAGATCTTTTTAAAAATGAACTAATTTTAAATAATAAATCAGAAATAATTGATCATTTTTTATTTGTAGAGCTGCCTAAATTTCAAAATGGAATTTTGTCTGTTCGATTTGTTGAAGATGATTTTCAATCTTCATTAAAATATAAATTGAAAAAAAGAGTGGGAAAAAAAGTTCCCAACTATTACACCTTAAAAGAAATTAATGATAAGTTGCTTTTGCATATAATTTCTTTCTATCATCAATATGCCTATACTTATAAGATCAGCAATGATTTGAAAAGCATAAGTTTTAAAATTAAAAAATAAAAATTAATGGCTAAAGTAATTTTATTATCACAATTCCCTCTCCCTTATTCTAAGACAGGTAGCTGGACTTCTATGTATTATAATTACTTGAAATCTAATCATCAAATTGACTATTTGATTTGCGAAAGTCCAGAGTCTTTTTTTGAAACCGTTAATTATGAATGTATTTCTAATAATATAGTAACTAAACTAAAAAAGAAGTTTCTAAAACAGCCTTATTTTGCTTATCTAAAAGCATTAGAAGACATCATAAATACAAAAGAGAAATACATTATCCAAATTGTAGATAATTTTGGAATTGTAAAGCCATTAGAGCTTTTTCTGGTTCATAAAGGTTTGCGTAAAAATTGTCATATTCAATTTTTTTATCATGGTTTCCCACCTTTTTATGAAAACTTTCGGGGAAGATGGTTTTTCGAAACTATAGATGAAATGATTCTACTGACGCACGATTCTTATTTAGCGCATAAAAATACATATACTGTTTTACCTACACGTTTTTCGGTTTTACATAACGGAATAGATACTTCTAAGTTTTATGCTATTTCGAAAGATGAAAAAGAAATATTAAAAAAGGAACGCAATCTTTCAGATAAAAAAATCTTTGTTTGGTGTTCGCAAGATCGCCCCAAAAAAGGATTGCACATTTTATTGGATGCATGGAAGAGAGTATATGAAATGAGACAGGATATTGTTTTGTGGGTAATAGGATGTGAACCAAAAGATCCAATTTCTGGAGTTGAATACTTAGGCAGAATTCCAAACAGCGAATTACCAAAATATTACCAAACCAGTGATTGTTATTTGTTTCCAACTTTATGGCATGAAGGTTTCGGTTTAAGCTTAATCGAAGCTTTACATTGCGGTTGTTATTGTATTGCTTCTGCAAATGGAGGAGTTCCGGAAGTTTTGCAATATGGAAAATTAGGCAAACTGATTGAAAATCCGAATTTTGTAGAAGAGTGGGAAAACGCTATTTTAGAATTTTTAAGAAATAAGGAAAATCCTTCGGTTTCTTTTCCAAAAGATCTCTATTCTTCCAAAAGTTGGAATTTGGGAATGAATAAAATTATAGAAAATGCTAAAAGAAGTATACAGTAATTAGTAAGGAAAAGAATTTCTAGAACATTAAAAAACGAAATTTAAAAAAAAGTAATTTATTTATTTACTTTTGATTTAACCGAAAACGCCCTTTTAAAATGAATCATATTCTAATTATTGGCCTTGGTTCTATTGGCAAAAGGCACCTAAAAAATCTTATTCATTTAGGAGAAAAAAATATTAGCATAGTAAGTACTTCTGAAAATATTCCTTTAGAGTTTAAAGGTTTTACGACTTATACAAATACAGAAAAAGCACTGAAAGAAAATCTAATTTCGCATGCTTTTATCTGCACCCCGACATCAAACCATATTCTAGATTTAACGCTTTTATTAGAGTCTAATGTTGCTAATATTTATTTAGAAAAACCCATTAGCAACAATTTAGATAATATAGAGAAAGTTAGTGCTTTATTAGAAAATTCTAAAAGAATTGTAGTCGGATATGATTTGCATTTTGACCCAGGATTGATGAAAGTGAAAGAACTAATTGCTGAGGAAAAATTAGGAAAGATATTTTCGATAAATGCCTTGGTTGGACAATATCTTCCAGATTGGAGACCAGATCAAGATTATAAAAAAAGCATGAGTGCCAAAATCGATAAAGGTGGCGGAGTAATGCTAGATCTGGTGCATGAATTTGATTATCTGAGATGGTTAATCGGAGAACCAGCTACTATTGCTTGTTTTTTTCAAAATAACCCAAACTTAGAAATAGAAACAGAAGATGTTGCTGATGTACTAATTCAATTTGAAAATAATTCAACAGCAACAATCCATTTAGATTACCACCAAAAAGAATTGGTTAGAAATTGTATGATTACTTGTGAAAAAGGAACCCTTTTTTGGGATTTAGCAAAGTCTGAAGTTAAGGTGGTTAGTCATAATCAAGAAACTGAAATTTTTTCTTATGCAGGTTTCGAAAGAAATCAACGTTATATTGATAGTGTAAGAGCTTTCATAAACGATAGTAATTTTGATTATAGGCTAACAACTTTTGAAGAAGCATTAATCAGTTTAAAAATGGTAATTGCCGCCAAAAACTCTTCAATAAACAAACAATTTATTTCAATAAACTAATATGATATTAGGAACAATATGCTGTAGAGGAGGCTCAAAAGGTGTTTTAGGGAAAAACATCAGACCACTTAAGGGTATTCCTTTAATAGTTTATACCATAGATACGGCAAAGAAAAGCAAATATATTAGCGATTTAGTGGTTTCGTCTGATAGTGACGAGATATTAAATGTCGCAAAAGAAAATGGTATAGGAAAGACTTTGGTTAGACCAAAAGAACTAGCCACAGATACAGCTAGTAAGTGGCCAGTTTTTATTAATGCAGTTGAAGAGTATGAAAAACTCTCAGGAAAAAAAGTTACCTATATCGTTGATATGGATGTTACTGTACCTTTGAAAACTACAGAAGATATTGATAAGGCCATAGAATTAGCATTGCAGTCGCCAGAAATAGATGTGGTAATAACTGGTTACGAACCTGAACGAAATCCATATTTTAACATGATGGAAATCCAAGAAACAGGTTTTGCAGAAATGGTTAAAAAAACAGCTAAACCCATTGTTAGAAGACAAGACGCTCCAAAAGTATTTAGCTTGACGCCGGCGGCTTATGTAATAAAAAAAGAAGCATTGTACAATTATCAGCATTGGAGTGAAGCAAAGTGCATGATAAGCGAAATGCCAAGAGAAAGAGCTGTTGATATTGACACAGAATTAGATTTTAAATTAATAGAGTTTTTACTAAATGAAAAATAATTTATTTGACTTAACAGGCAAAGTGGCACTCGTAACAGGAGGAGCAGGCTTGCTTGCCACAGAACACGCGCTTGCTTTAAGTGAATATGGTGCAAAGGTAATTTTGGCAGATATTAATTTGGAGAGAGCTGAAGAAATTACAGCATTTTTAAAAAAAGAAGATTGTGAAATTGATTTTATAAAATGCGATGTCACTTCTAGACAAAGCTGGGAAGAGGTCTTGAATTTTATTTTAGAGAAATATAAAAAAATAGATATTTTGATAAATAATGCTGGATTTACAAATCAAAGCAAATCTAAAAACTTTGACGCATCATTCGAAAATTTTCCTCTAGAAGACTGGAATGCTATTATGAATGTCAATCTAACAGGAGCTTTTTTAGGTTGTCAGGTAGTGGGGAGTCAAATGTTAAAACAAAAATCAGGTTCAATAATTAATATTGCTTCACTTTACGGAGTTGTGAGTCCGAATCATAATATATATCCTGGAACGGGAATATCTCAACCTGTTGCTTATAGTGTTAGTAAACACGGAGTCGTAGCACTAACAAAATATTTAGCAACTCTTTGGGCAAAAGAAGGAGTTAGAGTAAATAGTTTAACGCCAGGAGGTATTTGGAATGGCCATGAAGGATTGTTTTTAGAACGATTTAAAAATTTAAATCCGATTGGTAGAATGAGTGATAAGTCTGAACTTCGTGGAGGAATTGTTTATCTAGCAAGCGAATCGAGCAGTCATGTTGTGGGACACAATTTGATTATTGATGGAGGATGGACAGCTTGGTAATTTTTGAAAATAAAAGAAAGAATATAATTTAGAAGAAGACATTTTATGAATCCATATATCGAAATAGCAGGCCGTAAAATTGGTCCAGATTATCCACCATTAGTAATTGCTGAAATAGGAATTAATCATGAAGGCTCACTTCAGGTGGCTAAAGAAATGGTAGATGCCGCTCAAAGAGCAGGTGTTGAGGTTGTAAAACACCAGACGCATATCGTAGAAGATGAAATGACTGATGCGGCAAAAAAGGTAATTCCAGGAAATGCAAACGTTTCGATTTATGAAATCATGGAACGTTGCTCATTAAATGAAGAAGAAGAGCTAGAACTTAAAAATTATGTAGAAAGTAAAGGCATGATTTTTATTTCGACACCTTTTTCTCGCGCTGCAGCCGAAAGATTAAAAAAGTTCGATATTCCAGCTTACAAAATTGGGTCAGGCGAATGTAATAATTACCCGCTTTTAGAACATATTGCTTCTTTTGGAAAGCCTGTTATCTTAAGCACGGGAATGAATACAATTGAAAGTATTCAGAAAGCGGTAGCTGTATTTGACAAACATAATATTCCAGTGGCTTTATTGCACACAACAAACTTATACCCAACTCCAATTCATTTAGTTCGTTTTGGAGCTATGGTCGAATTAAATCAAGCTTTTCCAAATAAAGTTTTTGGTTTAAGCGATCATACTTTAAATAACAATGCCTGTTTGGGAGCTGTAGCTTTGGGAGCAAGTATTTTAGAAAGACATTTTACAGATCATATGCAGCGTACAGGCCCGGATATTGTTTGTAGTATGGATGAAAATGCTTGTCAAGAATTAATTATTTCGAGTGCAGAAATTGCGCAAATGCGTGGCGGATCAAAAAAACCTGCACAGGAAGAGCAAGTAACTATTGATTTTGCGTTCGCGACAGTTTGTTCGATTGCTCCAATTAAAAAAGGAGAAATTTTAAGCAAAGAAAACATTTGGGTTAAACGTCCTGGTACTGGTCAAATTTTAGCAGAAAGTTTTAATGATTTACTTGGCAAAACTGCGTTAAGAGATATTGATAATGATGAACAATTAGATTTTAAAGATTTTAAGTAATGGATAACTTATACGATTTAGATAAAAAGTTTGAATATGAAAATGGGTTTTATGCTACAGCAGACCCTTCAAGATTTAGTAAATTTATTACTCATCTGGAATTCTTTAAACAAACTTCAAATGTTCGTGGAGAAATAGTTGAGCTTGGAATTTTTAAAGGAAATTCCTTCTTTAAATGGATAAAATTTCGCGATTTATTAGAACAGACAAATAGCAGAAAAGTTATCGGATTTGATATTTTTGGAGATTTTCCTGAAGCAGATTTTGAAGGAGATAAAGAAAGAAGAAATGCATTCGTTCAGGAAACTAATGGAGGTAAAAGCATTTCATTAGAAGAGATGAATGAACTTTTAATGAAGCAAGGGCTAAACAAAAATGTTGATCTTGTAAAGGGCGACATTTTGAAAACTTTAGACGAATACTTAGATAAAAATCCGCATCTAAAAATTTCACTTTTGCACATTGATGTCGATTTGTATCAACCAGTAAAGCATATTCTAGAAAGACTTTATGAGAGAGTAACTATTGGTGGAATCATTATCTTTGACGATTATGGTACTTTTGCTGGTACAAATAAAGCAGTAGATGATTTCTTTCAGAACAATGCAAAAATACAGAAATTGCCTTTTTCACATGCTATTTCGTACATCATTAAATAATGAAAAAAATCCTTTTTTTAACAGGTACTAGAGCCGATTTCGGAAAAATAAAATCATTAATCTCAATTCTTGAAAAACAAAAAGAATTTGAGGTTTTTGTTTTTGTTACTGGTATGCATTTGCAAGAAGAGTATGGTTATACTCTAATAGAAATAGAGCGATGTAATTTTAAAAACATTCACACTTTCGTAAATCATACGCACGAAACTACAATGGATTTGACTCTGGCTAGAACTATTGAAGGATTTTCTGCTTACTGCAATACTATAAAACCTGATATGATAGTGGTGCATGGAGATCGGGTAGAAACTCTTGCAGGTGCTATTGTTGGGTCATTAAATAATATTCTGGTTACTCATATAGAAGGAGGTGAAGTATCTGGAACTGTGGACGAATTGATCAGACATAGTGTAAGCAAGTTAAGCCATATTCATTTTGTTTCAAATGAAGAAGCTGCAAAGAGATTAATTCAGATGGGCGAAGTAAAAGAATCGGTGTTTACTATTGGTTCGCCAGATATAGATATCATGTTTTCAGATCAGCTGCCAGATTTGAAAACTGTAAAGGAATATTATAAAATTCCTTTTGAAAACTTTTCTATAGTTATGTTTCATCCTGTTACTACCGAAATTGATAACATAAAACAGTATGCAGAAAACTTTGTTAATGCGTTGCTAAAAGACGACCATAATTATATTGTCATTTATCCAAACAATGATTTAGGAAGTCGATTTGTTTTAGATAGTTATGATAAACTAAAATCAAACGAACGCTTTAGAATTTTTCCTTCACTTCGATTTGAATATTTTCTAACACTATTGAAAAATAGCCAATTCATTATAGGAAATAGTAGTGCCGGAATTAGAGAAGCCCCGTATTATGGCATTCCGATTATAAATATTGGTACAAGACAGCAAAATAGAGCAGTTCATGCAGATATCATAAATGTGGATTACTCTGAAAAAGAAATCACGGAATCACTTTCTATAATCGATTCTCATAAAGTAAAAAAATCAGATGATGATTTCGGAAAAGGAAATAGTGCTGAATTATTTCTTAGTTGTCTTCAGAAATCGGATATTTGGAAACTCAATCACCAAAAACAATTTAGAGATAGTTAATGCCTAAGAAAATTTTTATTTTATTGCCAGACGGAGTTGGGCTTCGCAATTTTGCATTTTCTAATTTTTATAAATTAGGAATAGAGAAGAAATTCGATATCACCTATTGGAATAATACTCCATTCGATTTGAAAAGTTTAGGTTTTAATGAAATTAAAATTAAAAATGCTAAATCATACCCTTTAACGGAGAGCTATAAAAATGCTCGAAAGCATATTGAGCTCAATCTGAATATTAAAGCAGAAAATGATTCGGTATACGATGGATATAGATTTCCATTTTCATATAAAAAATTAAAAATAGCTGTAAAAAGTTATTTGACTAGATTTTTTATTACGATTTACAATTCTGAAAAAGGATTAAAAAAGGTTCGAGAAAAAATAGTGAAAAACGAGAGAAAAACAGCTTTTTTTTCGCAATGCTTAAAGGCTCTTCAAGATAATAAACCTGATTTCGTTTTCTGTACCAATCAAAGACCATTATTAGCAATTGCACCAATTTTAGCTGCAAAAGAACTTAAAATACCGACTGGAACTTTTATTTTTTCTTGGGATAATTTGCCAAAGTCGACTATGGTTATAGAAACAGATTATTATTTTGTATGGAGCGAACATATGAAATCTGAGCTTCTAAAATATTATTCTTATGTAAATCAAAATCAAATTTTTGTTGTAGGTACGCCACAATTTGAAAGCCATTTTGATTCAGAAAGTATTCTGGATAAAATTCAGTTCTTTAATGAATATGATTTAGATTTCAATAAAAAATATATCTGTTATTCTGGTGATGATTTTGTTACTTGTCCAGATGATCCTCAATATCTGTCTGATACAGCAGACGCGATTAGAAAATTGAATCAGGAGAACAATAATTCGTTAGGCATTATATTTAGACGTTGTCCAGTTGATTTTTCTGGTCGTTATAATGCTGTTTTACAAAAAAATAAAGATCTCATTACAGCTATCGATCCAGTATGGAAAAATATTGGCGAAGATTGGGATACTATTTTGCCGACTAAAGAAGATGTAAAATTATTATCAAATACAATTTTTCATTCTGAAATGGTTGTAAATCTGGGTTCTTCAATGGTTTTTGATGCTGCTTGTTTTAAAAAACCTTGTGCTTATATAAACTACGATGTGAAAAACAAAATTGATGCAGATTGGTCTGTTTCAAAAATCTATAAATATGTACATTTTCGTTCAATGCCGAACAAAGATGCGGTTGTTTGGTTAAACTCTTCAGATGAAATTGCAGATCAAATAAAACAAATATTGAAACAATCTGATCAAATAGTAGAAAATGCACAAGAATGGTTCAAAATTATTAATCAGCATCCAGCTGAAGACTCTTCGGACAGAATATGGGAAGCAATAACAGAAATTTTAAGTTAATTTGTTAAATTAAAAGATTTATGTTTTTTAATTCTGTAGCATTTAGTCTTTTTTTACCAATCGTTTTTTTTCTGTATTGGTTTGTTTTCAATAAAAATAAAAGCACACAAAATGGCTTACTAATTATTGCGAGCTACTATTTCTATTCTTGTTGGGATTGGAGGTTTTTATTCTTGTTAGTTTTTTCTACATTTTTAGATTATTTCACTGGAATACAAATTGAAAAAAGTAAATCGAATAATAGGCGAAAATTCTGGTTTTGGCTTAGTGTATCGGTAAATTTAGGATTTTTAGGTGTTTTTAAATATTATGATTTTTTTGCAACTTCATTTGCAGAAATGCTTGGATATTTTGGATTTAAGGTAAGCCCGATTTTATTAAATGTTATTTTGCCTGTCGGAATTTCTTTTTACACTTTTCATGGATTATCGTATGTAATTGATATTTATTTGAAAAGGATTAAAGCAGAATATAATTTTGTAGATTATTCATTGTTTGTTAGTTACTTTCCTTTATTGGTTGCTGGACCAATCGAAAGAGCAACACATTTATTGCCACAAGTAAAAATAAAACGCGAATTTAATTTAGAGAAAGCGAAAGAAGGTTTTTTACAGATTATTTGGGGGTTGTTCAAAAAAGTTGTTATAGCAGATAATTGCGCTGTTTATGCTAACAATATATTTGATCATTATACATCAATGGACTCGTTTTCTCTCGTAATGGGATCTGTATATTTTGCTTTTCAGATTTATGGAGATTTTTCGGGATATTCAGATATAGCTTTGGGTGTATCAAAATTATTCGGCATCGATTTATTAAAAAACTTTAATTATCCATACTTTTCAAGAGATATTGCAGAATTTTGGCGTCGTTGGCATATATCGCTATCTTCTTGGTTTCGAGATTATGTGTATATCCCTTTAGGCGGGAGCAAAGGTTCTAAAATAATGCAAATAAGAAATGTTTTTATTATTTTCTTACTAAGCGGATTTTGGCATGGAGCCAATTGGACTTATATAATTTGGGGAGCAATAAATGCATTTTATTTCCTACCATTACTTTTAAGAAAAACAAACCGAAATAATATTGAACAAAAATCTATTGCATTTAATTTTTCTTCTCTAAAAATGATTTGCAGTATACTTTTTACTTTTGGTCTTACCTGTATTGCGTGGATCTTTTTTAGATCTGAAAGTATAAATATGGCGATTGAATACATTAAAAGAATTACACTCTTTACCTTTAGCCTAGATAGTTTGAAAGAACAATTAAGTTACATTATTATCATTATCTTGCCTTACTTCATTTTACTTGAGTGGAATAACAGAAGAAAAGAATGCCCTTTATTTGATAGATATTCAGGAATTAAAGCCATTATAACACTTATATTTATTTTGTTATTTGGACAATTTGATATTCAGAGTAAATTCATTTATTTTCAATTCTAAGTAGTTCTATTAGCATGAAATTTTTTCTCCAATATATTATCGGAATTATTAGTATAACTTTTATTGTTTCTTTCGGAATTCAATATCTGGCAGATAATGGTCTTCGAAATCTTAAGAATACTGAGTATAACGATTGGAAAAATATTGTCGATGGAAAAATAAATAGTGATATCATTGTAAATGGATCTTCGCGAAGTCTAATGGGGTATAATTCTCAAATTATTGGAGACAATTTGAAAAGAGATTGTTTCAATATAAGTTTCAATGCAGGATGTTATAAATTACAGGAATATAAGTTTGATATTTACATTAAAAGAAACAAGAAACCTAAAATTGTTATCCAAAATATTGATATGGCTCATTTTGGTGAGAATACAGAAATACCAGATATAGCACAATTTTATCCTTTTGTGTACAATGAAGATATTAATTCATTAGTAGGGAAATATGAAAACAAATTTAATTTATTTAAGATTATGCCCTTATTGAAATACAATCAGAGTTTTAAGATGCTCGAAGAAGGAATTGTGGCTAATTTTTCAAATGCAACAAAAAAAAATGCAACAACATTTAAAGGCTATTGTCCGCAAGATCGGGTTTTTAAAATAGATTACCATAACTTAAAAAAATTACCTCAACTCAAAGCAAAAGCACCAAACGAGAGAGAAATAAGGATTTTACACAAAATGATTTATTTTTATTTTTCGAGATTAGATAAAGATTCAAAACTTATATTTGTCTGGATGCCTGAAAATAAGATGAGATTAACCAAAAGTTATGATCTGACTAGACAGACAATAGTTGAGGAGTTAAATTCAATTCAGAAAAAATATAAAAATGTTATCTTCATTGATATGGCTTACGACGATATTTCAAATCATGATGAATACTATTATGATACATTTCACTTAAATGAAACTGGAGCAAATTTGTTCTCAAAAAAAGTTTCACTAAAAATTAATGAACACTTAAATTAATTCATGTTTTTCAATTCTCTGGCATTTGCCATTTTTCTGCCAATCGTTTTTTTTCTGTATTGGTTTGTCTTCAACAAAAATAAAAGTACACAAAATGCTTTGCTTATTGTTGCAAGTTATTATTTCTATTCTTGCTGGGATTGGAGATTTCTTTTTCTATTGGTTTTTTCTACGTTTTTAGATTATTTCACCGGAATACAAATTGAGAAAAGTGATTCTGATAAAAAACGAAAATTTTGGTTTTGGCTCAGTATTTTAGTCAACTTAGGTTTTCTAGGAATCTTTAAATACTATAACTTTTTTGCTAGTTCATTTGCAGAAATGCTCACTTCTTTCGGGTTCAAAACAAGTCCATTTTTACTGAATGTTATTCTTCCTGTCGGAATTTCTTTCTACACTTTTCACGGGTTATCGTATGTAATTGATATTTATTATAAAAGAATAAAAGCGGAGTACAACTTTGTAGACTACTCTCTATTTGTAAGCTATTTTCCTCTTTTAGTCGCTGGACCAATTGAAAGAGCAACACATTTGCTGCCTGAATTAAAAGTTAAACGCGAATTTGATTTACAAAAAGCAAAAGAAGGTGTTTATCAAATTGTTTGGGGATTAGTAAAAAAAGTGGTTATTGCAGATACTTGCGCGGTTTATGCAAATGCTATTTTTGATCATTATAATTCAATGAATTCTTTTTCGTTGATTTTAGGAGCAATTTATTTTGCTTTTCAGATTTATGGAGACTTTTCAGGATATTCAGATATTGCGCTAGGAGTTTCTAAATTGTTCGGTTTAGATTTATTGAGAAACTTTAATTACCCGTATTTTTCAAGAGATATTGCGGAGTTTTGGCGTCGTTGGCACATTTCGCTTTCTTCTTGGTTTAGAGATTATTTATATATTCCGTTAGGCGGAAGCAAAGGCGGACTTTGGATGAAAATTAGAAACACTTTTATCATCTTTATTGTCAGCGGGTTTTGGCACGGCGCCAATTGGACTTATATTATCTGGGGATTTATCAATGCTGTTTATTTTCTTCCGTTATTATTGTCCAACAGTAATAGAAACAATATAGATTCGGTTGTTTTAAAATGGAATCTAGATTCTATAAAAGTATTATTTAGTATTCTAACTACTTTTTTATTGACATGTATTGCCTGGATATTTTTTAGAGCCAGAACAATTACGGATGCCGTTTTGTATTTGAAAAGAATAATAACAGATAGAAACTTCGAATTTCAGTATTTAGAAAACGAAAGATATAATTACGAATTACTGTTAATGATTGGTTTATTTGTTTTAGTAGAATGGAATAATCGAACTAAAGTAGAACCAATTTCAGGAAAAAGAAGTATGCTGAAAATGGCTTTAGCTATTGTGGCTATAATTGCTTTCGGAACATACTCAGATTACAAAGAATTTATTTATTTCCAATTTTAATGAAAAAGTTTTTATTCTACATATTCAAAATTTTTCTGGTAACAGTTTTAGTTGCATTTCTCTTAGACGGATTGTACACTTACATTTTTATGCAGTCAAAAAATCGCGGAAAAATTGAAGCAGTTGTAAACTCTGAAGCAAAAAAATATGATGTAGTTATTTTAGGGTCTTCTAGAGCCAATAATCATTTTGTTTCTCAAATGTTTGAAGATAAAGGACTAAAAACCTTTAATTACGGAATGAGTGGTGGGCATTTATTTGAAGCTTCCTTAATGTTGAAATTAATGATAGAAAGAAAATACGAAATCAAAAATGTAATTCTAGAGGCAGATTTAAATTTATCAAATGAAAAAATGGCAGAAGGAATAGGATCTCTTTTTGTTCCTTTTATTCATAATTCAACAATTATAAAAGATCATTTTAAGAATGAAAGTGATTTTAACGAGCTGTACTATATTCCATTTTATAGATATATAAAATACGATGGGAAAATAGGTGTAAGAGAAGTTTTCTTTACAGCGATTCATAAGAAAACAAATTCACAGGACAATTTGGGTTATTACCCATTAGAAAAGCACAAAAATGGCAATATGAAAAATAATATTGTCAATTTAAATCCGTTGCCCCACAATAAATACTATGAAGAAATTAAGAGTATTTGTAAAGCGAACAACATAAATTTTATTGCCGTAATGACGCCAATGTGCGAAAATGTTACAGGAATGAATTATTTTGACAAAGTGAAAAAAGCCTATCCAGAAATATACAATTATGAAAACGTAGTTGTCGAAGATAAATATTTCTCGTCTTGTGGTCACATGACAGATGCTGGAGCAAAAATTTTTACAGCAAAAATCATCAAAGACTTTTTTAATAAATAAAAATGAATATAGCATTTCTAACTCCAGAATATTCACATCCTAAAGTTGCACATGCAGCAGGGATAGGTACGAGTATAAAAAATCTGGCTATTGCATTGCAAAAGGAAGGAAATGATATTACAGTTTTTGTTTATGGACAATCTACTCAGGAAATAATAGATGATAATGGAGTTAAAATTCATCTCATTAAAAATAGAAAACATTCTTTTTTTGGATGGTATTTACATAGAAAGCATATTGAGAAATATTGTAATTCGGTTATAAATAAAGAAAAAATTGAAATTCTTGAAGCTCCAGACTGGACTGGGATTACGGCCTTCATGAAGTTTAGAATACCTTTAGTAATTCGCTTTCACGGAAGTGATACTTATTTCTGCCATTTAGAAAAACGTAAACAAAGAAAGAAAAATTTTTGGTTCGAAAAATTGGCTTTGCAAGATGCAAAAGCATTTATAGCGCCAACAGATTTTGCTGGAAAATTGACCAATACGCTTTTTAAGAATCAGAAAATAGAAACCAAAGTTATCCCAAATGGTATAGATTTGACATTATTTAAAAATGAATTTCCTGAACAATATATTGAAAATACAATTTTGTACATTGGAACACTTATTAGAAAAAAAGGTGTTTTAGAATTACCATCAATTTTTAATCAAGTGCGAAAGAGTATTCCAAATGCTAAATTAATTTTAATAGGAGGTGATTCTTTTGATATTCAGACAGGCTCAGATTCGACTTGGAAAATAATGCAAAATAGTTTCGAACCTGAAGATTTGGAAAACGTTTCTTATTTAGGACAGATAGCTTACAAGGAAGTTCAACAACATATTAAGGAGGCGAATGTTTGTGTGTTTCCAAGTTTTGCAGAAACTTTAGGAATGGTTACTATAGAAGCAATGGCTATGCAAAAGGCAATTGTAAATACAAACATTGGCTGGGCGCAAGAACTAATTAATGATCAGGAAAGTGGCTTTTTGGTTCATCCAACAAATCACATGGATTATGCGAATAGAATTATAGAACTTTTACAGAATAAAAAATTAGCTTTAGAAATCGGAAAAAAAGCAAGATTAAGAGTTGAGGATAAATTTGATATAAAGAAAATTGCAAAAGAGAATATCATGTTTTATTCTAAGATTATTAATTCAAATAGCATCAGGTAATGATTATTGTTTATCATCAAAATAATACCATTGTTGAGGTTCAGTTTTCAGAAGAAATTGATGTCTTTGCGAACAAAAGCATAGCGCAAAACTTATTTGAAATAGCTGAAAAATATCCTGAACATCTGATTGTTTGGTGCCTTTTAGAATTAAAATCAAACTTAAATATTGATAAATTAGAGATAATTTTTCATAATAGGAGAATAATGGCATCTTACAATTTGTCGCAATATTCTTTTTTGCCTGATACAATTGGTTATATTGATGAATCTCTTTTTGTAAATGTTAAAAAAGATGTTACATATCCTACTTGGAAGATGAGTAGTGATGTAGGTGGAATACATGCTTCGGTATTGAAGGCTTTAAAAAATGAGATTAAGGCCGATTTGGATTTTGAATATTTCTTGCATTCAATGGCAAAATTAGCAATGATAAATGGCTTGTTTTGTTATTCTGAACCGCTATTAGTTAAAGGTTTTTCTACAGAAGTGCAAAAACATAATATAGATTACTTTTTGCTATTTCGTTTTGTAAAACACCATTACAAGACTCGATGGATCTTTTTATTGTTTTTGAATTTATTTTTATACGAAAAGAAAATAGCTGTTTTTCCATTATTTGCTAGTTTGTTTTATAAGCAAAGAAGCATAAATGAAAACGCGTTAAATACTATAACTTTTCAATCAAGCAAAAAAATAATTGACCAAAAAAAGATAGATATCATCATTCCAACAATTGGAAGAAAAAAATATCTATACGATTTCCTTAAAGATTTGTCTAGACAAACTCTTCAGCCTAAAAATGTTATTATAATTGAACAAAATCCAGATCTCGATAGCATTTCTGAACTCGATTTTATAAATACCGAAAATTGGCCATTTTGTATAAAACATCAATTTATCAATCAGGCAGGAGCTTGCAACGCAAGAAATTTGGCTTTAGAAAAAGTTGAAAACGAGTGGGTTTTTATGGCAGATGATGATATTAGAATTCAAGATGATTTTTTAGAAAAAGCTTTTGATTTCATAAAAACAGAAGGTGTAGAACAAGTAACCTTTGGATGTTATGAAGTTAATTATCCTGAGAATAAAAAAGAAGAACAAATAATTCAATGGGATGGTTTTGGTTCCGGTTGCAGTATTGTAAAAACTAAAAATATAAAAGGAATTTTTTATAATATGAGTTTTGAATTTGGCTATGGTGAAGATAATGATTTTGGAGCACAGCTAAGAAATGCTGGTTTTAATATCATTTACTCACCAAAACCTGAAATTGTTCATTTAAAAGCGCCAGTAGGAGGGTTTAGAACGAAACCAGTTTTGGCATGGCATAGAGATACAATTCAGCCGAAACCTTCGCCTACAGTTATGTTGTATAAGATTTCGAATTTAAAAAAACAACAGTTAAATGGTTATAAAACGGTTTTGTTTTTTAAATTCTATAAACACCAAAAAATTAAAAATCCGATAAAATATCTTTCAAGCTTCCGTAAGCAATGGGAGTCGAGTTTATTCTGGGCAGAAAAATTAAAGCAATAATTTTATTTAGATAAATTGATAAAATCAATTTCAATACATTATAATTCAATCAGACAAAATTACGTTTTTGATACAGATCAAAAGCACAAATTGAGTATTGATATGACTCAAATAAAACTTTCTGAGCTTAATTCTTTTGATATTGAAATTGTATTCGATCAGCCTATAATTGAATTTAGAAACTATGATTATACTTGGGTAAAATGCGATGAAGACAGAATTGCAAATGAATTTTCGCCAAAAATTATAAAACTGAAAAATGGGCAATATGTCCAGGCCAATATAAATGACGGAATTTGGGAAATAAATAAAAAAAATACTCATATTTTAAGTTGGCGTTTCAACCCTGAATTTGCAGAACCAATTGCAAATTATATTGATTTTAACAATAAAAAAGAAATCTCAACTGCTAAAAAAAGATTTGATTTTCCAGAAAAACCAGCACTTTTGTTTCCGGTTCAGAATGGAATCGAATTTAGCAGATCTAAATATCCGTTTTCAGCTATAGCTTGTTTTACAGATCATTGTGATTTTGATACTGCCGAAAACTTAGTCCTTCAAAGGAAATTCTTTGAAGAAAATAATGTTAAGGTTACAAAAGGTTTTTTCCTTAATCATTTTTCAAAACGAGCTGATAATGCTTCTTTTCAAAATGATAAAGAAGAATTGTTAGAGTGGAGAAACGACGGTCACGAATTATGTTATCATTCATTATCTCAATCTATAAAAAACGAAAAGGAAAGTTTTGAAGATTTTGAAAATTTTGTTCCGCCACTCAACGATTTAAAAGTTTGGATTGATCACGGATTTCAACCGTATAATTTTTCGCTACTCAGCAATAATGTATTATCTGAAGAAGAGTTTGGAGAGATTCTAAATGCTAAAAATATAAATATACTTTGGAATTATATTGATTCGGGAACTTCAACAAATGGTATAATAAATCAGTTGAATACGAAACATTTTACATTAGCTAGTTTTTTAAAAGGAAATAAGAATCTCGGACTAACTAAAAAGATTCAGTTAATGATTAAGAATATTATATTTCATTACTACAATGATGAAAATATGATTCTAAAATATAAAAATACCGCCGGGAATTTCAAAAAGATTATTTTTCAGAAAAAAATAAAGTTTCTTTTACCTTTTATAAAAAATAGCCTTTCACTTGGAAAGTCTATTTTTAAGGTAATTTTGTTTTGGGAAAAGGTTAAAAATAAACCTTATAAATTATCAAAATATTCGCCGATAGTTTTTAAAAATATAATAGGAAATAAAGAGTTTTATGTTTTTCAAACCTTAGAAATGCTTGATTTTAAAAGATCTTTATCAAAACATAACATTAATACTTTAATAGATGAAAAAGGTGTCTTTATAGCCCACACTTATTTTTCGGTTCCAATGAAATATCATCAAGGGAGATTGTTTGCTGATTCAAAAACAATAGATTTAGAAGTCTCAGAAAACTTTAACTATTTAGGAAATAAAATCAAAAATAGAGAAATCTGGAATCCGACACTTACCGAACTAATTGAATATTGGAAAGGTTTTGATAAAATAATTTTTGATATAGATTTGGATGGAAATATATTTGAAAAGAACAATATTTTACTGGAAATTAGAAAAGCAATTTAATCATAATGAATCATAAAGTTAAAACCCTTTTATTTAAAACAATTGCTTTATTGCCAAGTAAAGTAGACGATTTTTGTTACCATAAGATTCAAAGTTTTTTTGATAAGTCTACATTAGAAGATAGGTTAAAGAGTGTAGAGGCAACATATTTTAGACTTTCTAAAGTGTTGAAAGAGTTAAATATCGACTTGAAGGACAAAACTGTTTTTGAGTTTGGATCTGGATGGTTCCCAGCTATGCCTTATTTTTTTAAATATAAATTTGATGTAAAAGAAGTTCTCACTTTTGATATTAATAAGCATTTTAAAAAGGAAACGGTTGTAGAACTGAACGATATTTTTTCTAAGAAGTACGATTGTAATATAGAAATTAATTTGGGTAATAATTATAATCTCCCGTATGGCATTGAATATTTTCCTAATTATAATATTGTAGAGAATAATCTTCCAGACGTTGATGTTGTTTTTTCTCGTTATGTTCTTTCTCATATGAAGGCAAAGGATGTTGAGATTTTACACAAAAAAATTAAAGAGGAATACAGAAAAGGTACTTACGTTATTCATTTTATTTCACCAAGTGATTTGAGACAACATGGAGATAGTAGAATATCTGCTCAGGATTTTTTAAAATATAGTGAAGAACAATGGAGTAAGATTAGAACTAAATATGATTATCATAATCGTTTAAGATTGCCACAATTTCTAGAGATATTTAAAGAATATAACTATGAAGTTGTTTATTTAGAATATGAAACCTTAGATAAGGCATCAAAGAGATATGAGCTGTTTAAAAAAATTAAACTCCACCAAGATTATATCAAATATTCAGATGAAGAATTAATGGCTGGAAATATTTTCGTGATATTAAAAGTTTAAATAGATGATTTTATTACCTCCATTTTCGTTAATTATATGTACATACATGCGACCTGAACCATTGCTAAATTTATTAAAATCGGTTCAGGAGCAAACTTTATATCCTGATGAGATTTTAATTGTAGATGGCTCGCCAGACAATAAAACCGAACTTCTATTAAAAATAAACAATATAGAAAAATTAAAATATTTTTGCGTAGAGGAGAAAGATCGAGGTTTGACAAGACAACGTAATTACGGAATTTCGAAAGTAAATATTGATTCAGAAATTGTATGTTTTCTGGATGATGATGTTGTATTGGATAATAAATATTTTGAGAGTTTATTAGATACATATCGAGTTTTTCCAGATGCTCTCGGGGTTGGTGGTTATATAGACAATGAAACAAAATGGGAAAAAGTAGATGAGAACTACATTCCCTCAATTAAAGAATTTTGCTTCGACGGCTGGAAACGAAAAGACGGAAGCCGATTTGTACTTCGAAAAAAATTAAATTTAGATAGTGACTGTCCACCAGGGTTTTCTCCAAGATTTTCTCATGGACGAAGCGTAGGCTTTTTGCCTCCAAGTAATAAAACCTATCAGGTCGAACAATTAATGGGTGGAGTATCTTCCTTTAAAAAATCTATATTTAAGACATTTTCATTTTCGACTTATTTTGAAGGCTACGGATTGTATGAAGATGCCGATTTTTCGTTGCGAGTTGCAAAACAAGGAAATTTGTACTTAAATACGGCTGCAAGTTTATCGCATTATCATGCTCCATCGGGAAGACCAAACCACTATAAATACGGTAAAATGGTAGTGCGAAACGGTTGGTATGTATGGAGAATAAAAAATCCAAATCCAAAATTTACGGACCGTTTTAAATGGAATGCAATTACTATTTTGCTTACTGCGATTCGATTTAGCAACGTTCTAACAGAAAGTAATAAGAAAGTCCCATTAACTGAAGCATTGGGAAGAACTGTGGGGTTATGGAGTTTGTTTTTTAATAAACCAAAAAATACCCATGAGAAATAAGATATATATTTATGGTTTGTGCGATGTACATTACGATGCGTATTACATTGAAGGTATTAAAAAAGTTTACGGAAATTATAGATTTAATACATCCAAATTTCCAGAATTAAGGCAAGGTGCATTTGCATTTATAATAGAAAACGATCAATATTCTAAAAAAATAATTATTGATTCGACAGACAAACCAGATATTGAGCTAGAATTACTGGAATGGTGTGATATCTACGGTAAAATAAATTACAATCAGAATTACATACCTTCAGGAAGTCCTGAGAAGATTATACCAATTGGACCAAGTTTTGGAATTAAAATTTGGAGCCTTTTTGTGACATTTTATTACATGTTATTTAATTTTATAAAATTTAGAAAAGCAATTTCTAATAAGAGAGAATTCTTAGCGAATTATTGGAGGCAGTATAAAAGATTTCCTTTAAAAGATTATAAACCTTTAAAGTCTTCAAATAATCAAGTTTTCTTTATGAATAGTATTTGGAAAGAGGAAAAAAATACCAATAACTATAGAGCATTGTTTATAAAGACATGTAAAAAGTTTAAAGAGATTAATTTTGAAGGAGGTTTTGCAGCAAGAGCTAACGGAGATAATTTAGGATATGATAGTTTAGTGTATTCACAAATAATACCTTTAAAAATTTATTTAAAGAAAATTAAAAATTCTATGGTAGTATTTAATACTCCTGCAGTTTTATCTTGCCATGGATGGAAACTTGGAGAGTTTTTAGCATTAGGAAAAGCAATTATTTCAACAGATCATTATAATATGATGCCTGAGCCATTAAATAACAATGAACATTTGATCTATGCTAATAATGCTGAGGCGATAAGAGAAGCTATTCAAAAAGTAATGTCTAACGTACAGTTTAAAAATAAATTAGAATTACAAGCTAGAGCATATTTTGATGAATATTTAGCACCTCATTCGGTAATCGAAAAATTAACTAGTCTATAAATGAAATTTGCAGTAATTACACATGTTAATCATATTCTGCAAGCTAATGATTATTTTGGCTATGCTCCTTATGTTAACGAAATGAATATTTGGTTCAAATATGTTGATGAAGTAATTATTGTTGCGCCCATAAAAAACGGTGTTCCTACTGCTATAGAAAGTGCATATAAGCATGAGAAAATAGATTTTAGAAAAGTGCCAGATTTTAGCTTTACTAGTTTTAGCCGCATATTTAGTTCGATCTTCAAGTTACCAATCATTTTTTGGAAGGTATATTTCGCAATGAAAAATGCAGATCATATTCATTTAAGATGTCCTGGAAATATGGGGTTAGTAGGCTGTTTTGTTCAGGTTTTGTTTCCTAATAAAACTAAAACTGCAAAATACGCTGGTAACTGGGATTCTCAAAGTAAGCAACCATTTACATACAATATTCAAAAATGGATTTTAAACAACACTTTTTTAACTCGAAATATGGAGGTGCTAGTTTATGGGAATTGGAAAAATCAAACTAAAAATATAAAACCATTTTTTACCGCAACTTATTCAGAGTCAGAGAAAGAGATTATTGTAAAAGAAAGTTTAAATTCAGAGATTAATTTTGTTTTTGTGGGAAGTTTAGTTTCAGGCAAAAATCCGTTATACGCAATAAAATTAGTTGAGAAATTAGCGCGAAACGGCAAGTCGGTAATCTTAAATTTATACGGGGAAGGTGCTGAAAAAGAAAGTTTAAAGAATTATATTCAAGAAAATAATCTTCAAAATTTTGTTATTCTTCATGGAAATAAAAATAAAGAAGTTATCAAGAAGGCATATCAGCAAAGCCATTTTGTAATACTCCCATCTAAAAGTGAAGGCTGGCCAAAAGCTATTGCAGAAGCAATGTTTTGGGGATGTGTTCCAATAGC
This sequence comes from Flavobacterium notoginsengisoli, assembly GCF_014207905.1. Classification (GTDB taxonomy): domain Bacteria; phylum Bacteroidota; class Bacteroidia; order Flavobacteriales; family Flavobacteriaceae; genus Flavobacterium; species Flavobacterium notoginsengisoli_A. The sequence goes on from NZ_JACHLB010000006.1 coordinate 173,201, forward strand.
AACAAAAATTTCTTGTGTTCCTTTTATGCTTGATTTTGGAAATAGAGGTATTTTATTAGAAATGGACTTAAATCGAGATATAGATGAAATTGAATCTATTATTTTCCATGAAAATAATTTAAAAAACAAAAGCATACTTGCGCAGAGTTGGTCTCAAAATTATACTTTAGAACTTTTTGAAACAGAAATAAAAAAACTTTTATTGAAATGAGAATTGTTCAAATCATAGATTCGTTAGAAACAGGAGGAGCAGAAAGAATGGCTGTAAATTACGCCAATTCACTTTCGAATCAGATTGAGTTTTCAGGTTTAATTGTAACCAGAAAAGAAGGTTTACTGCGAAATTATGTTTCTAAAAATGTCTTTTATTTATTTTTAGAAAAAAAGTCAAGTTTCGATTTAAAAGCTGTTTTTAAATTGAAAAACTATATAAAAAGTAATAATGTTGATATAATGCATGCCCATAGCTCTTCCTTTTTCATTGCTGTTTTGGTAAAAATTATGATGCCTAAAATCAAAATTGTATGGCATGATCATTATGGAATTTCTCAAAATTTAGAAGCAAGAAAAAATTTCATTCTCAAAATAAGTTCCTTTTTCTTCTCGGGAATTATTTCTGTTAATAAATCACTTCAGAATTGGGCTCAAAATTATCTGAAATGCTCAGGGATAATTTATCTTCCTAATTTTATCCAACAATCAGATAAAGCTGTAAAATCGTTAGAATTACAAGGTTCGGATGGAAAAAGAATTATTTGTGTAGCTAATTTACGCCCTCAAAAAAATCACGAATTATTAATTCATGGCGCTTTTCAAATTCAGAAAAAATTTCCGGACTGGACTTTTCATTTGGTTGGAAAAGATTTTAATGACTCTTACAGCGAAAAACTAAAGCATAAAGTAGAAGAACTGAAACTGTCTAATACTGTTTTTTTTTATGGACCATTAGACAACACTCAAGGTTTACTTGAAAATTCTGAAATTGGAGTTTTAACATCTCTTTCTGAAGGACTTCCATTAGCTCTTCTCGAATATGGTTTTTCTGGTTTAGCTGTTGTGGCAACAAATGTGGGACAGATTCCAAATATCCTTTCTTCAGAAAAGGAGGGTTTTTTAATTGAATCTAATAATCTAGATCAATTGGTAAATTCAATTGAAAAATTAATTGAAGATGAAGATTTGCGAAAACAAATGGGAATAAATTTTAAATTTTTTGTAGAACAACATTTTAGCGAAAAATCAATTTTAAAGGACTATTTAAAGTGGTTAGAATCTTTGACTACTTTTGCAAAGTAAATAAAACGTATTAATAAAAAGCACAAAATTTAGCTACTTAACTTTAATCATTATTCATGCATTAATAGCATTGGCTGTTTTTGTAGTACCGTTTTTATCAAAAATATACAGTGCATTAATTCTTATAGTTGGTTTTATTGTAGTTTACCAGACAAGAAATAGAAATAATGAAGTTTTATTAGTTGCAGCATATCTGGTTGGAGCTGAGGTTTTTTTGAGAATGACTGGAGGGAATTTTAATAATGAATATGTCAAATTCGCCGTGACTTTCTTTATGTTGATGGGAATGTTCTATAGCAATTTCTCTAGTATAGGATTAATTTATTGTTTTTTTCTAGTTTTATTAGTTCCAGGTATTTTAATGACTACTGCCGTCGCAGACCCTTCTGTAGACATCAAAAAAGCATTGTTTTTTAATTTATCAGGACCGGTATGTCTAGCAATTGCGTCCATATATACGATTAAAAGGAATGTTTTATTTTCTGATTTTCAGAATCTAATAGTTGCGATGGGTATGCCTGTCATTACAACCACAGTATATTTATTTTTATATAACCCTAGTGTAAAAGATGTAGTCACAGGAACACAGTCAAATTTTGAGACTTCTGGAGGATTTGGTCCAAATCAAGTTTCAACTATTTTAGGTTTAGGAATGTTTGTGTTTTTTAGTCAGTTGATATTATTTTCAAAATCAAAAATATTGATGATTTTGAATGCTAGTTTGCTAATTTTTATAACATATAGAGGATTAGTAACTTTTTCAAGAGGAGGAGTTATTACAGGTGTAGTGATGATCTGTTGTCTGTTGTTTTTTTTATATCGAAGTTCAAATGCAAAAGGAAGGAGTAAATTTATTACGGTATTTGCGGTAACTGCTTTAATGGGAGTTGGTGTTTGGACATATTCTTATTTTCAAACTTCTGGATTAATTGAGAAAAGATATGCTAATAAAGATGCATTAGGAAGAGAAAAAAAAGACCGGTTAGGAGGTAGGGAAGAAATTATGGATGCAGAAATAAAAATATTTCTTAATGATCCAGTTTTAGGTGTGGGAGTTGGATTAAGTAAATTCAAACGATTAGAGTTAATGAAAGAAGAAGCAGCATCGCATAATGAAATTACAAGAATGCTTTCTGAACATGGTGTGTTTGGAATTTTTGCTCTGTTGATTTTATTTATAACACCTTTTATACTTTATATCAATAATAGGCAGCACTTGTATTTTCTGTCTTGTTTTGTCTTTTGGTTATTAACCATAAATCACGCAGCAATGCGAACTGCAGCTCCAGCTTTTGTATATGCGTTATGTCTACTTTCTGTCAAAATTAAGATTCCAGAAAAAACGGAGATAACTAATGGCTAAATTCTTTTTTTACAATACATTTGTCTCAGCCCAATCGATTCTAAAAATAAAATAGTAAATGCCTACAAGAAGCAAAATGCATTTTGAAATTTCAGAAAGAAAAGTTCTTCTTTATCTTTTTGATGCACTATTTGTTTTCGTTGCTCTTTATTCTCTTAGCGTTTTATTCGACTATCATTATTATGTTTTGGAAGATGGCAAGTACTTAAAATCTTTTTTGTTAGTTGGCTATATTTATATTTTTGGGAATATTTTCGAAATCTATAATCTGCAGACAGCAAGTAGTCAGTTTCAGATTTTACGTGGTGTTGTTTTAACTTCCGTAACTTCAATAACAGTATATTTACTTACTCCGATTTTATCTCCAGAACTTCCTAAACAGCGATTAATTATCGTTATTTTCTATTTTGCCATTTTAAGCTCACTATTAATATGGCGATTTTTTTATGTGTATTTTCTAGCTTCTTATCGTTTTGTTCAAAATGTAGTTTTAATTTGCGATCAGAGCGAGGTGGAAGAATTAGTTTTAGGACTTGAAAGCGTTGATCCACATTATAAAATCATTGGTTTTGTAAATTCTGATTCGTTAAATGAAAATTTAGATTTTCATTATGTGAAAGAAATAAAAAAGGAAGATTTAGAGCTTTTTGTTACCAAACACAATGTTTCGGAAATAGTTATCGCATCGCAAAAAACAGACGGAATCACGACAGATTTATACCAGCAATTACTTCATTTATTAGAGAATGGAAATATAATTCGGGAATATACGCAAGTCTATGAAAGTAAAACGCAGCGAATTCCAGTGCAATATATCGGAAGAGATTTTTATCGATTTTTTCCATTTAGCCGAAGTAACAATAACAAACTATATTTGCTATTGATTAGAGTAATGGAGCTTTTCTTTTCTCTATTTGGGTTAATGATTTGTTTAGCTCTTATTCCAATAATTGTAGTTGCAAATTACTTCGCAAACAAAGGAAGTCTTTTTTATACCCAAGAAAGAATAGGTAAAAATGGTGTTGTTTTCGAGATTTATAAATTTAGAACCATGACGGCAAATTCTGAAACGGATGGTGCCGTTTTTGCAATGTATAATGATAAAAGAGTTACTCCTTTTGGTAAATTTATGCGAAAGTCAAGAATCGATGAGCTTCCGCAGTTTATTAATGTCCTAAAAGGAGATATGGCCGTAATTGGACCAAGACCTGAGCGACCTTTTTTTGTTGAAGAAATTGCAAGTGTAATGCCTCTTTATGAAACACGTCACGTAATTAAACCAGGACTTACAGGTTGGGCTCAGGTAAATTATTCTTACGGAGAATCAATAGAAGAAAGCTTAATAAAACTTCAGTATGACTTGTATTACATCAAACACAGAAGTGTATTTCTCGATTTGAGTATTACTTTAAAAACGATTACAACAGTTTTGTTTTATCGAGGCCAATAATTAAATGATAATAGGAATTGGTTTTTTATTTCTAATTGCTGTTCTAACTAAAACTACGCCGCTTGTGACAATTAATGGCAACGTGATAAAAAAGTGCGCTTTATTAATTAAAAACAAAAAGTAGATCACTAAAAGAACAAAGTTAATTAGTGAAAATCTATAAGTCCATAATTTGTTTTTGAAAGCAGAAAACAGAACTAAAACTAATAATAATGGACTGAAAAGTAAAACATTATAATTCATCGCCAGTTCTTGGTGAAAAGAATAAAATCCCATAATGACGAAAAATATTCCGATTAAAGATAAAATCAAAAAATAAATTTTGTCGACTCCTTTGCTTCTTGCGAAAATTACAAAAAGCAAGATGAATAAATAAGTATAAATGTTATTCCACCAAGAGGTTGGATTTTCTTTGGTAAATTCTAATAAAGTTTTGCTTTTGCTAACCAATGGCTTATTTTGAAAAGTTGTTTTTTCTAAGCTATTTTTCAATTCAAACGGGAGAAAAATTCTAGTTCCCATTTGATCAACTTTTGTTCCGAAAATAATACTTGTCCCCAATTGATCGTAAAAATGACCATTAAAATAAGGAAACAAAATAGAGCGATAAGTTTTGTCTGTATCTTCTTTTTTAGCGATTACAGTTTGTCCTAGCGATTTATTGATTACGTCGACAACCATCGAAGTACAGTTTTTATCAATAAATTTATAAGTATAATAACGTTCTTCAGAAGCTAAAACTGCGTTTAATTCATCAAAAAGTTTTTGCTTCAAATCTTGCGGAATTAATAATTCTTGCTCAAAAATACTTCTTTTCTCATACGTATATTCGTTGTAAAAATCTGCATAAGAATGTACAGTTGCAAAATATTGTAGATCTCCTTTTGCGAATTTTAGAACAAAATTTGGTGTTCTAAAATCGAAAGTTCCATAATTGTACACAACGTCAAAATTGTTGCCAGGGTCAGAGACTCTAAGTCCAGTATGTCCAAAATAAGAATAAGTTTCATTTCCAAGGCCACAAGTTAAAACGCTTATTTTAGCATCTTTTGTTAATGGCAAACTTTGGCTAAAACCAATAAAACTGAATAATAAAAATAGAATTGAAAGTGTTTTTTTGAACATGACAGTTTTCATGATTTAATTTTTTTTAATTTATGATTTAGATAAATTACCTAAAGATTCCTAAATCTACTTTTAGTGAAAAAATATTAGAATACAAGGCAGTACTTTGGTTTCCTAAATCGGTCAAAGCATAATCAATTTGAATGCCTTTATATCTAAAACCTAATCCAATATTGGGTTGAAAATTTAATTTTTCAGTATTATCCAATTGTGTTACGTTTTGAAAATTACCTACGCCTGCTCTCACAAAAACCAAATCAGTATAACCAAATTCAAACCCTAGAGCTGGGTCTATACTTGCTACTTTTGATGAAATGATATCATTGGTTTGTTCAAAACGCATATTTAAGTTTGCAGAAGTGACAAGACTATAATCATTATGAAAATCAAAACGTTTTGAAACTCCTAATTGTGCTTTTGGAAGCGTAATTTCAGTGCTTTCTGGTAATTCGTTATTTTCTCCCGGAATTGCGTTAGCGATTTTAGCATATTCTTCTTCATCAATATTCCAAACATTGTACGTAGTTGTGATGTCACGAAGCATTAATCCAAATTTCCAATTGTTTCTTTCAAACTGGAGGCCGATATCGAAACCAAATCCCCATGAATTGGCAAATTTTCCAATAACTCTTCGAATTACTTTTGCATTGACACCATATTGAAATCCGTCAACAGGAAGTTTTCGAGCATACGAAAAAGTAAAACCATAATCTGCGGTAGAAAATAGACGAATTCTATTGTAGTCAATATTTCCTTGGCTGTCGATTAATTGAGTAGTGTCCATGATGTCGTCTACTCCAAAACGAATCATCGAAATTCCCCAAGCACTTCTGTCATCAATCGGACTCGCATAACCGATATAATCGTATTGTGCGATATTGGCAAAATAGCTTGCGTGCATTAAAGCAATTTGGTGATCTTCTAAATTGGTTAATCCAGCTGGATTCCAATAAACTGCATTCACATCATTTGTAGAAGCCGTAACAGCGCTCGACATTCCCAGTGCCGCAGCATCAACTCCAATATTCATAAATTCATTCGAATATTTTCGAACGGTTTGTCCATACTGAAAAGTAAAACTCCAAAATAATATAAATGCTAAAAATTTCTTCAACGGTTATGTTTTTGCAGATCTAGACCTGTATTTAATTTTTATCAAAAATATAATATTTTAGTCAGCTAATAAGTTCCTTTGCTTAAATATTCTAAAAGTGCAGCCTAGAATTAAAAAACTCTTGAAAAAACTCGTTTTGCATCCAGTTATTATGCTAAATTTGTTCTCTGCCATTATCAAAATTTCAAACTATGAATATTAAAAAGCACATTCCAAATCTTATTACATTAATCAATCTTTTTTGCGGTTGTGTAGCAATTGTTTTTGTCTCTAAAGGCGATTTTTTGATGGCTTTTTACATGGTTTGTCTGGGAATCTTTTTTGATTTCTTTGATGGTTTTTTTGCAAGATTATTTAAAGTTTCGAGCCCGCTTGGACTACAATTAGATTCTTTGGCGGATATGGTTACTAGTGGAGTTGTTCCAGGTTACGTAATGTACAGTATGTTCGTAAGAGGCGGTGATCAATTAGGAAATCAAGGAATTGTTCCTTTTTTAGGATTTATTATAACGTTAGGTGCTTGTTACAGATTAGCCAATTTTAATATTGATACTCGTCAGACAGATTCGTTTATTGGTTTGCCAACTCCCGCAAATGCTATTTTTATCATTAGTTTGCAAATAGTTCTGGATATGTACGCAGATTCTTCTCTTGTAATTCTTGAATTATTAACCAATCAATGGGTTTTATTGCTTATTACTTTGGGAAGTGCTTATGTTATGAATGCTGAAATTCCATTATTTGCTTTAAAAGTAAAAAAGTTTACTTTGAAGGATAATGTTCTTCAAATCGTATTTCTGATTGTTTCTGTTTTGTTGGTTCTATTACTGCATTATATTGCAATTCCGTTGATTATTGTTTTTTATGTATTGCTTTCAATTATCAATAATCTGTTTTTGAAAAAGTAGTTCGGCTGGATGGCAAGAAAAACAACTTACCGTAAAACTTATGCTAGAAAGCCAGCTGGAAGATCTTTTTTAAGCAGGATTTTCAGGGCGCTTTTTATCCTGTTTTTTTCGCTTTTATTCATTGGCGTAATTTACCATTATCGTAAAGGATTGGCTTATTATCTAGGATTCAAGTCGGAAAAAGTATTGGATGAAGACGAGGTAGACAAACATCTTTCGGATGTGCGTAATATTCGCGTACTTGAAAATCACAAAGGGAAAGTAATTGGAATTGACGTTTCGGAATTTCAAGGAAAAGTCGATTGGGAAGAAGTTGAAATTTTAGACGAAAAATATCCTGTTCAGTTCGTGTTTATTCGTGCAACAGCTGGAAATGATCGTGTAGACAGACAATTCAAAAGAAATTGGGAAGGAGCGAAGGAGAATAAAATTATGCGTGGCGCTTATCATTATTATCGCCCAAATGAAAATTCTATTGAACAGGCCGACCTTTTTATTAAAACGGTAAAATTACAAAAGGGAGATCTTCCGCCAGTTTTAGATATTGAAAAATTACCAAAAAATCAACCTTTAGACAGTTTGAAAAAAGGATTGAAGCGTTGGCTTACCAAAGTTGAAAAACATTATCAGGTGCGTCCGATAATTTATTCAGGAGAAAGATATTATTCTGATTTCTTAAAAGAAGAATTTGGAGATTATCTATTCTGGATTGCCAATTACAATTTCTACAGAGAAAAAATCGAAGACGATTGGCTTTTCTGGCAGTTTACAGAGAAAGCCTCTTTGCCAGGAATCAAACATCGTGTTGATGTTAATATTTATAATGGCGATATAGAACAACTGCAGTTTATTACTGTAGAATAGTTTTTTTGTAAAATGTAAAATGTAAAATGTAAAAAGTGAAATGAAAAAATGGTAAAAAGTAATTTACATTTCACTTTTTACCATTCACTTATAACTTTTTTAAAACTCCAATTTCTTTTTACGAAGCTCAAAGTTTTGTCCTAGATAAACTCTACGAACCATTTCGTCTTCTACCAATTCTTCTGGAATTCCTGCTTTAAGAATTCCTCCTTCGAACATCAAATAGGTTTTATCGGTAATAGCTAAAGTTTCCTGAACGTTGTGATCGGTAATTAAAATTCCGATGTTTTTATTTTTTAACTGAGCCACAATTCTTTGGATATCTTCCACCGCAACCGGGTCAACTCCTGCAAAAGGCTCATCCAATAGAATAAATTTTGGATCTGTTGCCAATGCACGAGCAATCTCGGTACGACGACGTTCTCCTCCTGAAAGTAAATCGCCTCGGTTGGTACGAATGTGTTCTAAACTGAATTCTTCAATTAAACTTTCCATTTTAGCAATTTGAGCTTCTTTAGAAAGTTTTGTTAATTGTAAAACGCTTAAAATATTATCTTCAATGCTTAATTTTCTAAAAACCGAAGCTTCCTGTGCCAAATACCCAATTCCTTGCTGTGCACGCTTGTACATCGGATAATCGGTAATGTTCAAATCGTCAAGATAAATATTACCTTGATTTGGTTTTACCAATCCAACAATCATATAAAAAGACGTTGTTTTTCCTGCACCATTTGGACCCAAAAGCCCTACAATTTCTCCTTGATTTACCTCAACAGAAATTCCTTTTACAACACTACGCCCTTTATAGGTTTTGATTAAATTATCGGCTCTTAATTTCATTTTTAAAGTTTAATCGTTTAATCGATAAATCGTTTATTCGTTGCAAATTAACAAATAAACGATTCAACAGTTAAACGTATTAACAATTATTTATTTTCCTGCTTCTTCCAATGCTTCCCAAAACTCGTAAGCTCTTCTTAAATGAGGAATTACGATTGTTCCTCCAACAAGAGTTGCGATTCCCATTGCTTCCATCATTTCTTCTTTTGAGACGCCTTCTTTGTAGCTAGTTTCTAAATGGTATTTTACACAGTCGTCACAACGTAAAACCGTTGAAGCAACCAAGCCTAAAAGCTCTTTTGTTTTTACATCAAGAGCACCTTCTGCGTAAGCATTAGTGTCAAGATTGAAAATTCGCTTTACAATTTTGTTATTGTCAGCTAATAATTTTTCGTTCATTTTAGAACGATAGTCGTTAAATTCTTGAATGATATCAGACATTTTCTTTCAATTTATTTTTATAAACAATCTTAGAAATCAGAATACTGACTTCGTAGATAATTAACATCGGAATTGCTACAATCGTTTGACTTACAACATCTGGCGGTGTAACAATTGCAGCAATAACTAAAATAATTACCACGGCATATTTCCAATACTTTCTTAAAAATTCAGGAGTTACAAGTCCTAATTTGGTTAAGAAATAAATAGCAATCGGAAGTTCAAAAAAGATGGCGCTTCCTAGAATACTCGTTTTTACCATTCCCATGTAAGACTCAAGTGTAAACTGGTTTTTTACAACATCACTCACAGAGAATGTTGCGACGAAGTTTACAGACATCGGAATTACTACAAAATACCCGAACAGGACACCTAAAAAGAAAAGTAAAGAAGAAACGAAAATGAATAATTTAGCATTTTTTCTTTCTTTTTCATAAAGCGCGGGACTTATGAATTTCCAGATTTCCCATAAAATATAAGGGAAACTTAAAATGAAACCAGCTAAAAGACACATCCAAACAAAGATGTTTACCTGACCTTCCATTTCAGTATTTTGAATAATGAAATTTAGTTCGGTAATACAAATGCTGTCTGCAAATCCTAATTGGTGTGATAAGTCACAAAACCAAACATAAGTAAAAAATGTTGGTCTAATCGGACCTAAAATAATCTGATCAAATAAATAATCACTAATAAAATAAGTGACAAATGCCATGATGCATGTTGCAATTGTACTTCTAACCAATAACCATCTTAATTCTTCAAGATGATCTAAAAATGACATCTCGCCAAGGTTTTTCTTTGCCATTATACGATTCCTTCTTTTAAAATGTCATGTAAATGTAATACGCCTTTGTACTCTCCGTTATCTGCAACGATTAATTGCGTAATCGAAAAGTCTTCTAAAATGTTTAAAGCATCGACAGCCATAGTTTCAGACGAAACTACTTTTGGATTTTTAGACATAATATCTTTTGCTGTTAAATCTGCGATTGTGTCGCGATCGTTCAGCATTCTTCTGATGTCTCCATCAGTAATAATTCCAACAATTTTATTGTCTTCTATAACTGCGGTAACTCCTAATCTTTTTTCAGAAATTTCGAAAATTGCTTTTTTAATTGAAGTATCTGGAGTAACCATTGGTTTTAATGAATGTTCAATCATGTCTTTTACGCGAAGCAAAAGTTTTTTTCCTAAAGCACCTCCAGGATGATAAACCGCAAAATCTTCAGGTTTAAAATCACGCATTTCCATTAAACAAACCGCCAACGCGTCTCCCATAACAAGTTGGGCCGTAGTGCTGTTTGTTGGTGCTAAATTTATAGGACATGCTTCGGTATCAACAGTTGTATTTAAAACGAAATCAGAACCTTTTGCTAAAAAAGAAGTGATGTTTCCAGTAATTGCAATTAAGGTATTTCCAAATCTTTTTAATAATGGAACTAGGACTTTTATTTCAGGACTATTACCGCTTTTTGAAATACAAATTATAATGTCGTCATTCTGAATCATACCTAAATCTCCGTGAATAGCTTCTGCCGCATGTAAAAACATTGAAGGTGTTCCGGTAGAGTTAAAGGTAGCAACCATTTTTTGAGCAATAATCGCACTTTTTCCTATTCCAGTTACAATAAGTCGCCCTTTGCTTTCATAGATACGTTGGACAGCTTCGTAAAAATTTTCGTCCAAAAAATCAATTAGTTTTGTAATTGCTTCACTTTCAGAGAGTATTGTTTTCTTGGCAATCGCCAATATATTTTCTTTTGTGATCAAATCAGAATATTTAAAATTTGTATGTATAAAAGAAAGTTGTATCTTTATGTGTTGCAAATTTATACAAAATACAGTTAATATAAAGAATGAATTCAAACGAAATTGAAATACATAAAGAATTAAAGAAGTATTTCGGCTTTAGCCAATTTAAAGGCTTGCAAGAGCAGGTCATTACGAGTATTTTAGATGATAAGAATACTTTCGTAATTATGCCGACAGGTGGTGGAAAGTCTCTTTGTTATCAATTACCCGCTTTAATTCAGGATGGAACAGCAATTGTTGTTTCACCATTGATTGCTTTGATGAAAAATCAAGTCGATGCAATTCGAAGTCTTTCGTCGGAAAATGGAATAGCTCATGTATTGAATTCCTCTCTTACCAAAACCGAAATTGCTCAGGTTAAAAAAGATATAACTTCTGGTTTAACCAAACTTTTGTATGTAGCCCCAGAATCTTTAACCAAAGAAGAATATGTAACCTTTTTGCAAAGTGTAAAAATTTCTTTTGTCGCTATTGACGAAGCGCATTGTATCTCAGAATGGGGACACGATTTTAGGCCTGAATACAGAAATCTAAGAAACATCATCAAACAATTAGGTAAAGTGCCAATTATTGGACTTACCGCAACTGCAACGCCAAAAGTTCAGGAAGATATCTTAAAAAACTTGGATATGTCTGATGCAAGTACTTTTAAAGCGTCATTCAACAGGCCGAACTTGTATTATGAAGTTCGAACTAAAACAAAAAACATTGAATCGGATATTATTCGATTTATCAAACAGCATAAAGGCAAATCTGGAATTATTTACTGTTTAAGCCGTAAAAAGGTAGAATCGATTGCTGAAGTTTTACAAGTCAACGGAATCAGCGCTGTTCCTTATCACGCAGGTTTAGATGCCAAAACACGAGCAAAACATCAAGATATGTTCTTGATGGAAGATGTAGATGTTGTGGTTGCAACGATTGCCTTTGGAATGGGAATTGACAAACCAGATGTTCGTTTTGTAATTCATCACGATATTCCAAAATCTCTTGAAAGTTATTATCAAGAAACTGGACGTGCAGGACGTGATGGAGGAGAAGGACATTGTTTGGCATATTACTCTTATAAAGATGTAGAAAAGCTAGAGAAATTTATGTCTGGGAAACCAGTCGCGGAGCAAGAAATTGGTTTTGCTCTGTTGCAGGAAGTTGTAGCATATGCTGAAACTTCTATGTCGCGCAGAAAATTTCTTCTTCACTACTTTGGTGAAGAATTTGACAGCGAGACTGGTGAAGGTGCCGATATGGACGACAACGTTCGTAATCCAAAACACAAAGTGGAGGCTAAAGAACAAGTTGTTAAATTACTTGAAATTGTGCGCGATACCAAGCATATTTACAAATCAAAAGAAATTGTATTTACTTTAATTGGCCGTATTAATGCGGTAATTAAAGCACATAAAACCGATACACAACCTTATTTTGGTTCTGGTTCAGATCATGATGAGAAATACTGGATGGCGTTATTGAGACAAGTTTTGGTAACGGGACTATTGTCAAAAGATATCGAAACATACGGAGTAATTAAAATAACTCAGGAAGGTTTAGATTTTATTAAAAATCCAGTTTCATTTATGATGTCTGAAGATCATGAATATACTGAGGCTGATGATGAAACGGTAGTAACAGGCGGTAAATCTGCGGGTACTGCTGATGAAGTTCTAACGGGAATGCTTCGTGAACTTCGTAAAAAAGTCGCTAAAAAATTGGGAGTTCCTCCATTCGTAGTTTTCCAAGATCCTTCGCTTGAAGATATGGCTTTAAAATATCCAATAACTATTCAAGAATTGTATAATATTCATGGTGTTGGTGAAGGAAAAGCTAAAAAATACGGAAGTGAATTTGTGGCTTTAATTGCTCGCTATGTTGAAGATAACGATATTATTCGTCCAGACGATTTGGTTGTAAAATCTACCGGAGTCAATTCTGCCAATAAATTATATATCATTCAGAACATCGACCGAAAATTACCATTGAACGATATTGCTTCTGCAAAAGGTCTTACTATGGATGCACTAATTAAAGAAATGGAGCAAATCGTATATTCAGGAACCAAATTAAATATCAAATATTGGTTAGACGATATTTTAGACGACGATCAGCAAGAAGAAATTCACGATTACTTTATGGAATCAGAATCTGATAAAATCGAAGACGCTCTAAAAGAATTTGACGGCGATTACGATATTGATGAATTACGTTTAATGCGTATTAAATTTATTAGCGAAGTAGCGAATTAAAGTTAAATTCCAAAATATAAATTCCAAATTCCAAGCGATCTCAGCAATTGGAATTTGGAATTTTTTTATTGGAATTTACAGAAATATTGGAATTTTACTCTGTATAAAGCTCCCCTCGATGCGGTTTCAAGGCATCTCTTACCTGAATCATATTTTCGTCAGTAACTACCATAAAGGCAGTTGCGTGCATATCATTTACAATCGAAAAACCTGTAATATTTAAAGGTAATTTCTCGATTGCAATATATTCTTTCAAATGAATTTCGTGATGTTCAGCAGTTTTGGCAGAAGCTGGCCCTCGGAAATCCCAAATTAGTTTTATTTTTCTAGACATTTTTTTTAAGGTGCAAAGGTTCAGAGTGACAAAGATACAAAGTCTTTCTTGAAGGTTCAAAGGTTCAAAGGTTCTGAGTTTTTTTTCTGTAGAGAAGCACTGCAGTGCGTCTAACGTATTGTGGATACTCTTTGCGTAGACGCACAGCGGTGCGTCTTTACGATATGGCTTGTGATGAAAATCTGTGTAAATCTGCGTGAAAATTTGCGGTAAATATAAAATCTCATTTCAAAATAGTACTTTTGCAACTTCTTTTCATAGAAAGAAAAGCTAATAGAATAAAAAAGACAAAATGCCTAAAGAACTTTTACTTCAAGTTACACCCGAAATTGCTGCAAACGAATCATTGCTAAAAGACCATTTGTCTAAGCAGATTAAAGTTTCTGTGCAAGAAATTCAGCATGTTTCGATTTTAAAACGCTCTATTGATGCACGTCAGAAAGCGATTAAAATCAATTTGAAAGTTCTTATTTATTTAAAAGGCGAACCATTTCAGGAAACTAAAATAGAGCTTCCTAATTATAAAAATGTTTCCAACGCACAAGAAGTTATTGTGGTTGGAGCTGGTCCCGCTGGACTTTTCGCAGCATTACAGTTAATCGAATTAGGATTAAAACCAATTGTATTGGAGCGCGGAAAAGACGTTCGTGGACGCCGTCGTGATTTAAAAGCAATAAATCGCGAACATATTGTAAACGAAGATTCTAATTATTGTTTTGGAGAAGGCGGAGCAGGAACCTATTCTGACGGAAAATTATATACTCGTTCAAAAAAACGTGGCGATGTGACCCGAATTTTAGAACTTTTAGTAGCTTTTGGTGCTTCTGAAGATATTTTGGTTGAAGCGCATCCGCATATTGGAACCAATAAATTGCCAAAAATTATCGAAGATATCCGTGAAAAAATTATCGAATTCGGAGGCCAAGTTTTATTTGACACTAGAGTTGATGATATTTTAGTTAAGAATAATGAAGTGGAAGGAATTGTAACTCAAAATGGAGATAAAATTCACGCCAATAAATTGATCTTGGCAACTGGACATTCTGCTCGAGATATTTTCGAATTATTAGATAAAAAGAAAATCTTAATAGAAGCAAAACCATTTGCTTTAGGAGTTCGTGCAGAACATTCGCAAGAACTTATAGATAGTATTCAGTATAGTTGTGACTATCGTGGCGAACATTTGCCGCCAGCACCATATTCTATTGTAAAACAAGTTAACGGCCGCGGAATGTACTCGTTCTGTATGTGTCCAGGAGGTGTAATTGCGCCTTGTGCGACAAGTCCAGGAGAAGTGGTTACAAACGGCTGGTCGCCATCTAAACGAGATCAATCAACTGCGAATTCTGGAATTGTGGTCGAATTGAAATTGGAAGATTTCAAACCTTTTGCCAAATTTGGTGCTTTGGCTGGAATGGAATTTCAAAAAAGCATTGAGCAAAAAGCATGGCATTTGGCAGGACAAACTCAAAAAGTTCCAGCTCAAAGAATGATTGATTTTACAAAAAGCAAAGTTTCATCTGATATTCCGAAAACGTCTTATGTTCCAGGAACCACTTCAGTTGAATTAGGACAGGTTTTTCCAGGATTTTTGACTCAAATTATGCGTCAGGGATTTCAGGATTTTGGAAAATCAATGCGTGGTTATTTAACCAATGAAGCCATTTTGCATGCTCCAGAAAGCAGAACTTCTTCGCCAGTTAGAATTCCGAGAGATCCTTTAACTTTAGAACATCTTCAAATAAAAGGTTTGTATCCTTGTGGGGAAGGTGCAGGTTATGCAGGCGGAATTATTTCTGCAGCTATTGATGGCGAAAAATGCGCCTTGATGATTGCCGAATCTTTAAAATAATTTTTTGCACAAAAAAACTTTATTATCTTAGTTTGTCTTAGTCGATTTCTAAATTTTTAAAACTCGAATATTTTAAACTAGATAATTAATGGCAAACTTCTTTTCCAATTTATTTAATAGAAATAACAACCCTCAATCCATAATTTCGTTTGATGTTATAAATCCGATTTACGGTTATCTGTATAACGAATCAAATAGCTTAGAATTTAAGGTAAAAGGAATTCAAGATTCGGTTTTTGTTAATCTATATTCTATTCCGTATTCATTAGATCATGAACAAGGAAGGGCGGAGATTAAAAAAGCAGGATTTAATAATGCTTATGAAGTTTTAAATGAACTTTATAAAAAAATGAACATCGGAACTTTGTCCGAAGAAATGATTCAGGAAGGATTAGAGTACGATTTTATTCATATTCAGTTTTATTCTCAGCCGAGTCAGGAAATGAAGAAGCACTTTAAGCGTGTTATAAATAACTTCATGATTTTCTTTTGCTGTACGAATAGTTTAGAAATAAACGATATTAGAATTTTGTATTCGGGTAGTCATTTTTTAGATTATACAAAAGGATTATTGGACTCTGAATTTCTTGATTTTGAGGCTCCCAAAAATGAAACTCAAGAAATTGGTGTAAAAGATTTTAAATTGATTCTACAAGGAATCTGTGAATATTTGAATCTTGAAATTCCAAAAACAGTAGAATTTCCTTCTTTAGAAAGTGTATTATTTGATGAAAATGCCACTATCGAAGATTTTAAAGAGTTTGTTAATCTGGTTTCGAGAGGCAGTATTCAAGAAGAAGAACTTAATAAATATGCTGAAAATCTTTTTGAAAATTTCAATGATGGAACCAAGGAGGATTACGAAAGTACAGAAGAACATTATGCTTTTTTCGAAGAAATAAATGCTTGGAATAGCGACTGGAAGTTTGATCCAGAAGATGCAGAATATTTTATCTCAGAACTTATAGGTGAAGATTTTAAATTCGATTACCCTGAAGAAACGTACAGCCACGATCTCTTTCCTTACATTCAAACAGAATTAGAAAAATCTAATTTGGAACTTTTAACTTATGAGACTTTTGGAGACAATTATCTCTTTTTTGTTGCGAATAAAGGTGAAGTGGAAAGAATTTTAGAGTTGTCAGAATTGACGAAGATTGAAATCAACCAATTATAAAAAAAGCCCATTAATTTATTAATGGGCTTTTGTATTTTTAATTTTCTGCTTTGATTTCGATACTCGCGTTTTCTGTATCGCATTTTGTGTTGTAAAATTTTACAACTTCAAAAATATCATCTTTTTTAAATTCTTTGGCATTGATTTTTTCTACTAAAACAGGACAATCTTTGAAATAATCTGAAGCCGTTTTTTTGAAATTTTTGCTGATGTTTCCTAAAGATGTAATTATAGAAACTTCAAAGTCTTCACCATGGGCAACGTAATAATAAGTTACAGGAGTTGACATTCCCATACCCATTCCTGTATTCATTCCTGAAAAACCAGAATTTGGGATTGTTGCAAAATTAAAGCCAGACATATCGTATTTGTATAAACTGACTTTGCCTTCAATCAAAACTTTTAGCCATTTGTGAAAACCGTCGACTTCTTTTTTGTATTTATAAACTTGCGAAATTCCGTCTCTTTCAAGCTCAATTCGATCAATAATCATAGGATCGTAATCGGTTCCTTTATCGTCATCATTCAATTTTAACTTGATGGTGTTGTCGTTTCTAATTTTTCCAATTCCGCTTAAGACGGTACCGTCATCGAAGTATATTCTACAGATTTGTTTTTGTGAATTTGCTGTTAGGGCAAAAAAGAAAAGTAATAAAAAAGCAAATAATGTTTTATGGTTAAAAAGATGGTTTTGGTTATTCATTCTTGGTTTTATATTAAGGGATTAAGATAATTTTTCCAGTGCTTTTTCGGCTTTCTAAGTAATCATGAGCTAATTTTCCTTCTGATAAAGGGAAAGAAGTTGGATCAGAAAGTTTGATTTTTCCTTCGATAATCCAGTTAAATAATTGGTTGGCTCTTTTAATTCTTTCTTCTTTAGAATTTAAATAACTCCATAAATCGCCTCCAGTTAGCGTTTTTGAGGTATCCATTAGCATTCTTGGGTTTACAGGTTCTGGATCTCCACCTGCCATTCCGAAGAAAACGACTTGACCGCATTCTTTAGTAACTTCAAAACTTTCTGTTAATGTGCTTCCGATACTGTCATAAACCACATCGACACCTTTTGGGATTACTTTGAAAATTTGAGATTTCCAATTTTCCTGATATAAGAAAACATAATCAGCTCCTTGTTCAAGAGCTACTTTTGCTTTTTCTGAAGAAGAGGTCAAACCAATAACAGTTGCTCCTAAAAATTTACTGATTTGAGTTAGAATTTGTCCCACGCCGCCAGCAACGGCGTGAATTAATATTGTTTCGCCTTTGTGAGTTTTATGACTATCGGTTGCTAAATAATGCGCTGTTAAACCTTGTAAAAGAACTGAAGCTGCGGTTTCAAAAGAAATAGCTTCTGGCAAAGGCAACACGTGATTTGTGTTTACGGCAACTAATTCGGCGTTTGCAAAAGGAACATCGGCAAAAGCCACACGATCACCAACTTTATATTCAGAGTGATTATTAGCATCGACTACAATTCCTGCGCCTTCATAACCCGCAATAAATGGTGGATTTCCTTTTAAATGATAATTTCCTTTTCGGCGATAAACATCTGCAAAGTTTAATCCGATGGCTTTCATTTCGACTAAAATCTCGTCGTTTTTTAATATCGGATCTGGAATTTCAATATATTCTAAAACATCAGAATCTCCAAAAGAGGAGAAAGTAAGTGCTTTCATTTTTGAATTTGTTTAGGAATACAAAGTAAGTGAAAATTAGTTTTTGAAATAATTTTTTTGCCACAGATTAGAAGGATTAAAAGGATTTTTCAAAAGCTTAATCTGTGGCAATCTTCTTAATCTGTGGCAAAAAATAAAAACTAGATCTTAGGAAATTTCATTTCATTAAAAGTGCTTTTTTGTTTCGCCAAAGCTTCAATTTCCTGCCATTTTCTTGGTGCATCAGCAGAAAGATTTTCATAAGAATCCTTAAGCATTAAGATGTCGTCTTCAATACGAACGCCAATATTCCACCATTTTTTGTCGCATTTGCTGTTAGCCGGAATGTAAATTCCTGGTTCAACAGTCAAAATCATGTTTTCTTTTATGAGAGTTTGCGGACCGTTGAAAATCCCTTTGTCATGAACATCTAAACCAAGAAAATGCGAACAGCTGTGTGGATAATACAATCTTACATCTTTAGCGTCTGTTATAATTCCTAATTTGATTAAGCCTTTTGCTAAAACATCTTTTGCAGTTTCGTTTAAGGCTATTAGTGGAGTTCCTTCTTTGCAGATTTTAAAAACGGCTTCTTGGGCTTCGTATACCAATTCATAAATCGCTTTTTGCTCAGGACTGAATTTTCCGTTTGCAGGGATAGTTCTGGTAACATCAGCAGAATAGCCATGATATTCAGAACCAACATCCATCAGTAATAATTGATTATCTATTTTGGTTGAGTTGTTTTCTCCGTAATGTAGAATACAGCCATTTGCACCCGCACCAACGATTGGAGGATAACCTTCGTCTTCGGCGCCATAATGTCTGTGAATATACCTGTGAATTCCGTCTGCTTCATTCTCGCTCATGTCAGGACCAACCGCTTTCATGACTTCATTGTGGGCAATGCAAGAAAGTTTAACCGATTTTCGCATTAAGACCAATTCTTCTGGAGTTTTTATTTCTCGCAGCGACGATGTAATATTATAGAATAAAGTTGTAGAATCTGGATTTTCTTCTGTAATGCCAGCTTTTTTCTTAAATGTTTGCACTAATTCATAAAGGCTTTCAGGTAGAACGTTAGCCGTAATATCGGTTTGGAAATCATCATAAATAATTTTGTCGAATTTTTTATAATCAATTTCGAAAGTTTGAAAATCTACTCCATTATAAACTTTTGTAAAACCTAATTTAGATTTAGCGCCTTCAATTCCTAAACGTCTTCCTGTCCAAGTTTCTCTAAGCGCATTTCTTTCTCTTACAAAAAGAACTTCGGTATATTTTTCTGTTCCTTGCGGTTCTTTAAAAAGCAATAAAACGGCATCAGGTTCTTTATAACCTGTCAAATAATATAAATCTGGATTTTGATGAAAATTATAATTGATGTCTCTTGAAAAAACTCTTTCTGGATAAGAAAAAATGACTGCTACAGAATTAGCAGGCATTAGGTTTCTAAAAGCTTCGCGTCTTCCTTGGTGAAATTCTTTAGAAAGATAATCTGTCGGTAGGTTTTCCTGTGATTGTGCTGTTGAAAAAGTAAAGATAAATACAAACAATAATAAGAATTGCTTCATTTTTTAGGTTTTTGAGTGATGATTTTAGGTTTTTTGATTGATGCAAATTACAAAAAAATGCAGTTGATTAATTGATTTTAAAGAATTGACTTATAAAACTTTAAGAAAAATGGAGTAACTTAGGTGTAGAAAAAACTCCCAATTCTAAAATTTAAACCTGCAGATGGGCACGAATATTGAGAAAAGAATGTTTATAGATCAATTTTAATCTTCAAAAAACAAATTATATTAATCTTTAAAAGTACATTTTTATGAAAAAATACACACTTGCAGTCGTTTCAGTTTTAACCTTATTATTAACTTCTTGTATGGCATCAAAAGACACAAAGAACGCAGGAAATCTATTTGATACAACTTGGGAATTGGAGTATATTTCTGGGCCAAGAATTGCTTTTGAGGGATTGTACCCAAATAAAAAACCGCAACTTACTTTTGATCAGAAAGAAACAAGAGTTTATGGCAATAACGGATGTAATGGTTACAGTGCGCCATATACTTTAAATGGAAAATCTTTGTCTTTTGGAGAGGCTGGCCCAACAACAATGATGTTTTGTGAAGGTGGGGGAGAACAGGAGTTTTTAAAGCAAATAAAACAAATTACAAGCTACTCTATTGATAAAGATGGGAAATTGAATTTGATCAACGGAGATATTCCAGTGATGCGATTCAAAAAAGTAGCTAAACAATAATTTTAGCTAATTCAACTTTGTCAAAGTTTCAAACTTTGACAAAGTTCAACTACATAAAAAGGGGAAATGAATTTAATTCATTTCCCCTTTTTTATGCTTAGTGTTTTTTAAGTTTATCCTTAAAAACTTTTTCAAATTTTTCCAATTTCGGCTGAATTACCATTCTGCAATACGGCTGGTTTTTATTATTTGCATAGTAGTTTTGATGATAATCTTCGGCTTTATAGAAAACTTTAAAAGGTTCTACTTTAGTCACAATCGGGTTTTTGTAGACTTTTGCTTTATTTAATTCCGAAATAATGCTTTCTGCGGCTTTCTTTTGCTCGGCATTTTTATAGAAAATCACAGAACGATATTGTGTTCCCACATCTGCGCCTTGACGGTTTAAAGTTGTAGGATCATGAACGGTAAAAAAGACTTTGAAAATTTCGTTAATGTCTGTGATGTTTTTATCATACGTAATCTGAACTACTTCTGCGTGACCAGTTTCGCCAGTACAAACTTCTTCGTAAGTCGGATTGGCAACATTTCCGCCAGAAAATCCAGAAACTACAGATTTTACTCCGTCTAGATTTTCATAAACTGCTTCAACACACCAATAACAACCTCCGCCAAGCGTAATGGTTTCTAGATTAGCAGTTTTTTTGTTTTGTGAAAATCCATTCAGCGAAAGCGCCATAAAACATATTAAAAGTATATTTTTCATAAGTAAGATTATTTGTTGTCGGGAATAAAATCAAGAGCAATAGAATTCATGCAATAGCGTTTTCCGGTTGGTTCGGGGCCATCATCAAAAATGTGTCCTAAGTGTCCGCCGCAACGTCCGCACAGTGTTTCAGTTCGCTCCATTCCAAGCGAATTATCTTCTTTGAAAACAATGCTTTTTTTGCTGTCTTGTTCAAAGAAACTTGGCCATCCGCAACTGCTAGAGAATTTGGCTGTAGATCTAAAAAGTTTATTGCCACAAGAAGCACAATAATATGTTCCTTTTTCATCAGAATTCCAATATTTTCCGGTAAACGGCCTTTCGGTATCTGCTTCGCGCATAACTGCGTAAACATCTTCTGGCAATACCTTTTTCCATTCGGCATTGCTAACATTTAGTTTTGTAGTGTCGGTATTTGAATAATAAGGATTTCCAGGTTTGCTAATTACATTTTCCATAGAAGTAGATTTTACCTGTTTTTTGTTGTTTTGCCCGCAAGCCTGTAAAATAAAAAGCGGTAACAAAAAGCAAAGGCTTATAAATTGAGTTTTAGATTTCATAAACAAAATAGTAAAAGTTTAAAAGATTAAATCAGTAATGTTTAAGGGCTTTTTTAGTTTTTCAATTCAAAGATACGACTAGATTTTGCCTCGAAATACTGAGTTTCAAAGAATTCAGTTTTTTTTAAGTGTGTTTTAACTTTTTATTAGTTACGTAAAAGAGGTCAATCTAGTTTTTATGTCTTAATTTTAACAGCTTTTAATTTTGAACTCGATTTATTGTATTGTAAATCAGAAAAATAGAAAAAGAGTTAAAGCTTAGACTTTTTGCAATTGTAATTAGGATTTTTAAGCCATTTCTTTTTTCGTATTTTTGTTTGCTTAAGAAGACTTATGACAGAAGAAAAAGTAATATTGGTTAACGAAAATGATGAGCAAATTGGTTTAATGCCAAAATTAGAAGCACATGAAAAAGCGCTATTGCACCGTGCATTTTCAGTTTTTGTTTTAAACGAACAAAATGAAATCATGTTGCAGCAGCGAGCGCATCAAAAATATCATTCGCCTTTACTTTGGACGAATACTTGCTGTAGCCATCAGCGCGAAGGTGAAACCAACATCGAAGCGGGAAGCAGAAGATTGTTTGAAGAAATGGGATTTAAAACGGAATTAAAAGAGCTATTTCATTTTATTTACAAAGCTCCTTTTGATAACGGATTGACAGAACATGAGTTAGATCATGTAATGATTGGATATTATAATGAAAATCCAAACATCAACACAGAAGAAGTTGAAGCTTGGAAATGGATGAAAATTGAAGATGTAAAAACTGATATTCAGAAACAGCCCGAAATATATACCGTTTGGTTTAAAATAATTTTTGATGAATTTTATCATTATTTAGAAGATCATAAACTTTAATCCAGACCAACCAAAAGCCTAAATGAGAGTAACCATATCAAGAAAAGCACATTTTAATGCTGCACATCGACTACATCGAAAGGATTGGTCATTTGAAAAAAACGATGCTGTTTTTGGAAAATGCAATAATCCTAACTTTCACGGTCATAATTATGGTTTAACAGTAAGTGTTACAGGAAAGATTGACCCCGAAACTGGTTTTGTTTTAGATGTGAAAGTATTGGCGGACATTATACGAGAAGAAGTAGAAATTCCGTTTGATCACAAAAATCTGAATCTGGATGTACCAGAATTTGCAGATTTGAATCCGACTGCAGAGAATATTGCTGTTGTGATATGGAATAAAATTAGACAACGAATTCATGCCGACTTTGATTTAGAAGTCGTTTTGAACGAAACGGAACGCAATTTTGTAACTTATAAAGGAGAATAAAAAATGTCATTAAAAATAGGAGATATCGTTCCGAATTTTACTGCGAAAGACAATAATGGAGAACTTTTTGAAAGTCAGAGCGTCTTAGGAAGAAAGCCATTGGTAATTTATTTTTATCCAAAAGATAATACGCCAGGCTGTACTACGGAAGCGTGCAGTTTTCGAGATCAATATGAAGATTTCAAAGATTTGGGAGCTGAGGTAATCGGTATTAGCAGTGATAGCGTAAAATCGCATCACAAATTTGCTGCTAAACATCAATTGCCTTTTATTTTGCTTTCAGATCAAGATAAAAGATTAAGAAAGCTTTTTGGAGTTCGAAACAATTTGTTCGGACTGCTTCCAGGGCGCGTTACCTATATAATTGATAAAAACGGTTTGGTGATTTCGATATTTGATAGTGTAAATGCTGCTAAACATATTCCGAAAGCCTTAGAAACCGTAAAAGAATTAGTATTATAATTGAAAGAAATAATCAACATAATTTATTAAACCAAATATTAGCCTAAAACATGAGCCAAAATTTATACCCTTTGCAATTTGAACCGATTTTGAAAGAAAGAATCTGGGGAGGAGAAAAACTAAAAACTATTCTAAACAAACCAATTGTTTCTAAAATTACAGGCGAAAGCTGGGAATTATCTACTGTAGAAGGAGATGTAAGTGTGGTTGCAAATGGTGATTTAAAAGGAAAATCTTTAATGGATTTGATTAATGAAACGCCAGATGCCATTTTAGGAACTAAAGTTTACGAGCGTTTTGGAAAACAATTTCCGTTACTTTTTAAATATCTTGATGCAAGAGAAGATCTTTCGATTCAAGTTCATCCAAACGATAAATTAGCGAAAGAACGCCACAATTCATTCGGAAAAACAGAAATGTGGTACGTAACGCAGGCAGATGCAGATGCAAGAATTATTGTTGGTTTTAAAGAAGATTCAAATAAAGAAGAATATTTAAAGCATTTACATGACAATACTTTAGTTTCAATCTTAGATGATGTGAAAGCAAAACCAGGCGATGTTTTCTTTTTAGAAACAGGAACAGTTCACGCAATTGGTGCAGGATTAGTCGTTGCAGAAATTCAACAGACTTCTGATATTACGTATAGATTATACGATTTTGATCGTGTAGATGCACAAGGAAACAAAAGAGAATTACACGTTGATCTTGCTTTAGATGCGATTAACTATGATAAAGTAGATACGCAGAAAAAATACGACTCAAAAGTAAATACTTCTAACACAATTGTAGATTGTCCTTATTTCACCACTAATTTTCTTCCATTAGAAAATAAACTTGAAGTGGCTAAAACTGGAGAAACATTTACGGTATATATGTGTATCGAAGGAGGTTTTGAGATTGAATATGATGGATTCAAACAAGCTTATAAAAAAGGCGATACTGTTTTGGTTCCAGCTGCGATAAATGCATTTAATTTGAGCGGAAATGCTTCAATTTTAGAAATTTACATTTCATAGCATTAAATATAAAGAATATATGTACTTTTGCAGACGCAAATTAAAATTATAATAAAATGGCAAACGTTAAGAATTTAAAGAAAGACATCAACTTCGTATTAGGAGATATTATTGAAGCAGTTTATTTGTTTGAGATGTCAACAACAGGAAATCCAACTCCAGAAACGAATGCTTTGATCGATGAAGCTATTGCTGCATTCGATACTTTGATTACAAAAGTGAACGCAAAGAACGTTGAAAATAAAAAAGCACACTTTAAACAAATCAATGTTGAATTAGAACAAACTGCTAATCAATTGATTGAAAAAATCAACGCTTTATAAGCAAAAAAAAGTGTAAAAAAGTGCAAATTTATTTTGGGAAAACGAAAAACCGCTTTATATTTGCACCCGTAATGAGGCCGATGTAGCTCAGCTGGCTAGAGCAGCTGATTTGTAATCAGCAGGTCGTGGGTTCGAGTCCCTCTATCGGCTCAAAAAAACGGAAACCATCACAGAAATGTGGTGGTTTTTTAAATTATAGAGGGTAGTGTGAAATTTTTTTTGGATTATTAAAAAACATTTCTATCTTTGCACTCGCAAAATAGGCCGATGTAGCTCAGCTGGCTAGAGCAGCTGATTTGTAATCAGCAGGTCGTGGGTTCGAGTCCCTCTATCGGCTCAAAAACCATTCACTAAGTGAATGGTTTTTTTTTTGCTCAAATTCCAAATTCCAAGTTTCAAGTTTCAAGTTTCAGATTGGGATTTGAAATTTGAATTTTTAAAATTTCTTTTTCGGTAATTTAATTTAATGTTTTTTTAGAAATATTTTTCCTATGTTTGTTAGATAACCTAAAAACCTTAAAACTGATGGAAGAAACTTCAGCATTTGAAAAATTTGAATTGCAGTTAGACAGCGCTGCAAAAGACTTTTTAAAAGAAACAGCTAAATGGGCTTATTTCTTGTCTATATTAGGATTTATTGGACTTGGATTTTTAGTATTAATTGCCATTTTTGCAGGAGCAATTTTTTCTACAATCGGAAGCACAATGCCAGGAATGGGGGCTTATGGTAGTTCGTTCGGAGCAATCATGACTTTCATTTATTTATTAATGGCAGCTCTTTATTTCTTTCCAATTTACTATTTGTACAAGTTTAGTTCAAATACTAAAAAAGCGTTTAGAGACAACGATTCTGGTGCCCTTACAGATTCATTGGGATATTTAAAGTCGCATTATAAATTCATTGGGGTTTTAATGGTTATCTTATTGGCATTTTATGCACTTTTCTTCGTGTTCGCTATTATTGGAGGTATCATGGGAAGATAAATCATTACATTTAAAATATAAAAAAGGCCCTGAATTTTCAGGGCCTTTTTGTTGGTGTATATATCGAATGTTATTCTGCTGTTGATGCTGCTGTTTGCTGTTGTTTTTTTAAATCTTCAACATATTTAGTCAGCTTTTTTCCGTAAAGTGATTTAGCCACTTTTGGAGTCATTGATTTTTGAATTGTATCAAGAAATTTAATATTGATATCGTAAATTTCAGCTAAAGCAATATAAGGGGCTACTTCGTGATCTTTATTGTTTAACGCGAAGTTTGTAGCATAAAGATATTTTCTTTTGATGTTAGATTCTCCTTTTTTAGTTAAACTGTCTAATGCTTTTTGATCTTGTCTTTTTATAGCTTTAAAACGAGGCTCTACTAAAGAAAGGTTTTCTTCTACAAAACGAGAGTTTATTTTTTGATATTCTTCATATAACTCTTGATTTTTTGATCCAGTGATTTTCGCGCCTGCAATAAAATTATCTAAGTTGGTTTCGATATTAATATTTCCTGGCTCAGCAAAGAATAAGATGTTATTGTCTAGAGAATTTGTTACACCACGATCTAAAAATAAATACAGCATTTCTGGTGAATCTAATTTTATATCTCTTTCAAAAGTAGCGTTTCCGTCTATTTTAATGCTGTCTATGGCAACAAGAGATGTGTCAACAATTCGTTGAATATATAAAGTTCCGTTCTTTAATCCTTTTATGTTTCCTGTTAGATGTAAGCCGTCAGTAGTTTCTTTTTTGCTGCATGATGCAAGTAGTGCAAGCGTAACAAAAGCAATTAGTGTTTTTTTCATTGGTTTCTTAGATTTTGGTGCAAAATAAAGAAAATAGTTTAAATGTAAAGAGACTGAAGTTTTATTTTTATAAAAAAATAAATCCCAATCTATTTCTAAATTGGGATTTAAAATAATGTGATAAAAGGTTTTACATTGACAAGCTAAATGTAATTCCGTTTTCGTGAGTATACGTATAAAAGGCATCACAGTCATTATTTCCATAATCGATAGTGCCATTTATAATTCCACCTTGAATTTTTAATTTTCCTTTAGAAATAAATGTACAAGAGTATTTTTTGATTAATGTTTCTGTCACTGTAAGTGTAAGTGTAGTTCCAGATGGCGAAGTTATTGTTTGAGTTCCTTCAGGGATTTCGTAAACATTATCAGTTAAAACAAAAGGAGTGTCAACGCCAGCAGTTTGTTTTGTAGTGTAAATTCCAGAATTAGTATAAACGCCACCTTGCAAGTCTGTTAGTTTTCCGTTTGTTACTTTTCTTGTCCATTGTGGTACGGTTGCTACGCTTGTTGTATTAGTGTATTCGATTGTCCCTTCAAGTTTTAGATTATTAATGTAATAATCTATTCTTTCAATAGTCATTTTGCTTCCAGTTGTAGTAACTGGTGCAGTAAGAGTAATTTTAAGCTTTCCTTTTCTTGTTAAGTTATCGTCTTTACAGCCTGTTGTTCCAAAATCTAATAAAAAAACTTTCGGATAAGCTGTTCCTTCTGGTGTAGTAACGGTAATTGCTGCGCAAATTCCTGGTTGAGTTTCTGCGGTTTTTGCTGTAGTAGTAGAGTTAGCAGTAACCAAAAGACCAGTATTAAGATCCATAGCTGTCGAAGCATCTACGGCTAGTGATGCCGCAACATTTGTTAAATCTGTAGATGAGGAACCATTGTCGCTCTCATCACTGCTTGAGCAAGAAACATAAAGAAATGCTGTTGCACAGATAGTTGATAATAAAATTGCAGTTTTTTTCATGGTGGTATTTGTTTTTAGTTAGATTAAAAAGGCAATCAAATGTAATAAAAAAATGAATTACAAAAGAAAAATCCTGTAATGGTTAGTTACAGGATGTTATAACGGATTTTTGAAGAAAAAAGTATAATTAGAAATCAAACCGATTTGTAATAATCACTTTTGGCTTTTCTTATTTTTTTGTATTCTTCCCAATTGAAGCGGTTTAGAAAATCAGCAGCATTTTGCGCACCTCGAATAAATAAATCTATTTTAGCATCTTCGGTCAGATTGAAATTGAGCCAATTATGCATTCCTGTATCTATATAACCTATCAAGTGTTTAAAATCGGGATTCTTTCTTAAAAACTCGGCGTCGTAGCCATATCTGGCGGTGTCAAACATAGAGCTAATGAGATTTGAAAACTTCTCATTGGTATTGATTTCGTTTTTGTCATAACCTAATTTGATTCCGAAAGTTGGAGAGGCAGGAACATTTAAATTTTCATGAAAAATATCAATAGGAAAGTTTGAAATAATTCCGCCGTCCATAAACATAACTTCTGCAGGAACTGAAGTTCTAAGGCATGTTGCTTCATTCCATCGATTCCAAGCATCAATTCCACCAGGAATATTTTTAATTTTGAATGGAACAAAAAATAACGGAATTGACATAGAGGCCCTAACAAAATCGGCAGGGTTTTGAACATCTGGATTTGAGTAAAATAAATCGACCATTTTAGGAAAAACGATTTTACTTTCCGTTGTGATATCGGCTGCAATAATTGCCATTTCGCTCCAATGGTCTACTCTTTTGTATTCTTCTTTTTGGCCCTGATCGTTGATTCGAAATAATTTATTTTTATCTGAAACGCCTTTTTTTCTCAAAGCTTTTAAATCGCCATAATTTCTTATTCCTTTCTGCGAAAGTAAATTGGTCATCCATTGATGAAAGTTATTTCCAGGATTTAATCCCAAATCATCTTTAAAATTATCGACAACCTGAACACCTCTCATAATCAGTTTTAAATTTCCGGCATCACTCAGTAATGCATCAATAAACTGACGGGCATCACGATCTCCATCAACAAAATCGTATAAATTTTTGTTGCAAAGACAATCTAAAATCCATTCTGATTTCTCTACATCACAAGTTCCAGCTGCCGCCATCAACATTGTGTTAATGCTTCCAGCTGATGTTCCTGCCAAACTCAGAAAACGAATTCCCATTTTTTCTAAAACATAAACATATCCAATTAAGGCAATTCCGAGAACGCCTCCGCCTTCCTGAACAAGGTCAACATATTGATAATTATTATTATCAGTAATGTCTGAAAATTTCTTGTTTTTAATATTATCTTTTAAATCGTTGATAATTGCTAGAACCGTCCCGTTTTCTGTAAATTTCTTTTTATCCATGATTTCTAGAATTTTGATTTTGTTTGTGTGATTTTGGTGTAATTGGTTGTTTTTCAAAATTATGCAAAGGGTGTTTTTGAGAAAAGGGGAGATTTGCCCTTTTTTTGAAGGGGATTATATCCAAAAAAAAATCCTGCAAAATTGAATTTGCAGGATTTTTGAAAGTATTCTGTATGAATGATTATTTGATCATTTCAAAACTTCTTTTTACGAAAGCAGTTAAAGCTTCACCTTTTAATAAGTTTTGAGATAATTTAGCTAAATCTAAAGCTTGTTTTACCAAATGTTCTTGGTGTGTCTTGTCTTCTGTATTTAAAATATTCGAAGCCAAATCAGAGTTTGTATTTACAACCAAATTGTACATTTCTGGCATATTACCCATTCCGAACATTCCGCCGCCAGTTTGGCTCATTTCTTTCATTCTTCGCATAAATTCTGGTTGCGTAATAATGAATGGAGCTGCTTGAGAATCCATAGCTTCCAATTGCACGCTGTATGCTTTAGGAATATAAGCCTCTAATGAAGTTTTTAAAGTTGCTTTTTCTTCTTCAGATAATTTAGAAATAGTGTTTTCGTCTTTTTTGATCAAATTATCAATGTGATCAGAGTCTACACGAACAAAAGTTACTCCAGCATTATCATTTTCAATTTTCTGAATTAAATGCGAGATAATTGGAGAATCTAAAAGTAATACTTCGTAACCTTTATCTTTTGCAGCTTCAATATAAGAGTGCTGTGCATCTTTATTTCCGGCATAAAGAACAACCAATTTACCATCTTTATCAGTTTGGTTTTCTTTTAGTTTTTCTTTTAATTCTTCTAAAGTGAAATAAGTATTATCTACAGTTGGGTACAGAACAAATGCTCCTGCTTTTTCGTAGAATTTATCTTCAGAAAGCATTCCGTACTCTAAAACGATTTTAATATCGTTCCATTTTTCTTCAAAATCAGCACGGTTTTCATTGAATAATGCTTTCAGTTTATCTGCAACTTTACGAGTGATATAGTTAGAGATTTTCTTTACTGCACCATCTGCTTGTAAACCAGAACGAGAAACATTTAATGGAATGTCTGGAGAATCGATAACACCTTTCAGCATAGTCAAAAATTCAGGTACAATTCCTTCTACGTTATCTGTAACATAAACTTGGTTTTGGTACAATTGAATTTTGTCCTTTTGGATTTGCATATCTGAACCCAATTTAGGGAAATACAAAATTCCAGTTAAGTTAAACGGATAATCTACATTTAAGTGAATATGGAATAATGGATCTTCAAATTGCATTGGATACAATTCTCTGTAGAAGTTTTTGTAATCTTCATCAGATAATTCAGAAGGCTGTTTTGTCCAAGCTGGATTTGGGTTATTGATGATATTGTCAGTTTCGACAGTTTCATTAATGTAATCTTCTGGAGCATCTTCTGGTTTAGGTAGCGTTTCTGTTCTAGTTCCAAATTTAATTGGAATAGGCATGAACTTGTTGTACTTGTTTAATAAACCGCTGATTTTAGAATCATCTAAGAATTCTAAAGAATCTTCAGCAATATGAAGAATGATTTCAGTTCCGCGTGAAGTTTTGTCAGCAGGTACTAAAGTAAATTCAGGACTTCCGTCACATGTCCAGTGTGCTGCCGGCTCGTCTTTGTATGATTTTGTAATGATTTCAACTTTTTCAGCCACCATAAAAGCAGAGTAGAAACCAAGACCAAAGTGTCCGATAATTCCAGAATCTTTAGCAGAATCTTTGTATTTATCTAAAAATTCTTCAGCTCCAGAAAAAGCAACCTGATTGATGTATTTTTCAACTTCATCAGCAGTCATACCTAAACCTTGGTCGATAATGTGGATTTTTTTACCTTCTTTATCAACTTTTACTTCAATAATTGGGTTTCCGTATTCTACTTTAGCTTCGCCGATGCTAATAAGATGTTTTAATTTTAAAGTAGCATCAGTACCATTAGAAACAAGCTCGCGCAAGAAAATTTCGTGGTCGCTGTATAAGAACTTTTTAATTAAGGGAAAAATGTTTTCTACTGAAACATTAATTTTACCTGTTGCCATATTTTTTAATTTTTTATTTAATGTGATGATATTCATTTATTCAAATAGAATACCAATTGTTTTTTGGGTGACAAAATGTCTTAAATGTTAATTTTGAAAGAAAATAATTAGATTCTAAAACTGAACTTATTTCTACGAATCGTATATTTGTGGTATAATAATTGTTAAACTTGTAAGTATTAACTTAAAAAAATAAGCAAAATGAAGAAGATAATTTTCATTTGTCTGATTTCCACGATGTTTTTTGCATGTAAATCAGCTTCGTCAACAACAGCTTCATCTGAAGCAACAACACTTTCAACTAAACTTGACAAGAAAACTCAAGTAGCCTTAAAAGGAAATTGGGTCCTGACCAATGTAACTTATCCAGGTTCAGATTATATAAAAGTAAATTCTTTTGATCTGGCAGATTCAAAATGTTTTATCGGAAGTACTTGGAGTTTTATTTCAAACAATAACAAGGGGACAATGGCTTTAACAGCGCCAAGTTGTACTTCATTTTCTTCGCCAATTGTTTGGAGTATCAATAGTCAAGGGATGTTTGTCCTTAAAATTCTTGATGCAGGAGAAAAAGCAAAAAAAGTAAGAGATGGTTATCTGCTTAGAGTTGCTGGTGTGACTGAAACTTCATTTCAGCTAATTGATAACATAAATGTTGGTGGTCAGGTAAAAGATGTGACGTACCAATTTCAAAGAGCTAATTAATATTTTAAAAGTATAAAAGATGAAAAAGATAACTGTTTTAGGTTTATGTAGTTTATTGGTATTAACTAGTTTTTTTACTAGCTGTGATTCAGTAAAAAATGCAAATAATACTCAAAAAGGTGCCGGAATTGGTGCTGTTGCTGGAGGTGTAATTGGTGCTGTTTTAGGAAACAATATTGGCCGTGGAGGAAATGCTGCTCTAGGTGCCGCAATTGGTGCTGCCGTAGGTGGTGGAACTGGTGCGCTTATTGGTAACAAAATGGACAAACAAGCTCGTGAAATCGATCAGGCTTTACCAGGTGCTTCTGTAGAAAGAGTTGGAGAAGGTATTCACTTAACATTGAATGAAAATTCAGTTCGTTTTGATACTAACAAATCTACTTTGACTTCGACTGCAAAAGCTAATTTAGATAAATTGGTTCCAGTATTTAATGAATATGGAGATACTGATATTCAAATTTTCGGATACACTGATAACACAGGAAAACCAGAATATAACTTGACACTTTCTGGACAGAGAGCTGCTTCTGTTCAGGCATATTTAGTTGCTAAAGGATTAAAATCTAGCCGTTTCAAAACTTCAGGTTTAGGAATTGCTGATCCTATTGCAACAAATGATACTCCAGAAGGAAGAGCACAAAACCGTCGTGTTGAATTCTCAATTACAGCAAACGACAAAATGGTAAATGACGCTAAAGCAGAAGCTGGAAAATAATTTCAAAACAAAATAAAATATAAAAAAAGCTGTTTCATAATTGGAGCAGCTTTTTTTTGACATTAGAAATTAAACATTGTAAATTTGACCTCTCATATTACAACTCATGCTTGACATTCAAAATATATCTTTTTCATATACAGATAATACTCCAGTTATCAAAGACGTCTCTTTTACCATTAACAAAGGTGAAAATATTGCTATTATAGGAGAAAGCGGTTGCGGAAAAAGTACACTTCTTAAACTTATCTATGGTTTGTACGATTTAGACGAAGGAAAAATCTTTTACGGAGATAAGCCTATTTTAGGCCCAAAGTTCAATTTGATTCCTGGAATGCCTTATATGAAATATCTAGCTCAGGACTTTGATTTGTCTCCATATGAAACTGTAGCAGAAAATGTTGGTAAATTTCTTTCGAATGGTTTTGCCAATATGAAAAAATTGCGTGTTCAGGAACTGTTGGAAATGGTCGAGATGGAGCAGTTTTCTAATGTAAAAACAAAATTTTTAAGTGGAGGACAACAGCAAAGAGTGGCGCTGGTTAGAGTTTTGGCTTTAGAACCAGAAGTTATTTTACTAGACGAACCGTTTAGTCAGATTGATGCTTTTAGAAAAAATGCTTTGCGCCGAAATTTATTCCGTTATTTAAAACAAAAAGGAATTACCTGTATAATAGCTACTCATGACAGCACAGATGCTTTGTCTTTTGCAGATGAAGCTATTGTAATGCGTCATGGCGAAGTCATAAAAAAAGGTAATCCAACTAAGATATATGAAGATCCGCAGATAAAATATGTGGCTTCTCTTTTTGGTGAAGTGAATGAGGTGGCAACACATTTATTGCTGCCGTATGAAGATGAAACACATAAAACATTGGTTTATCCGCATCAGTTTAAAATGGTCTCAGAATCTAGATTGAAAGTGAAAATTAGAAGAACCTATTTTAGAGGAAGTCATTTTTTGATTGAAACGGTTCATAAAAGACAATTGATTTTCTTTGAAAGTGAAATCGATCTGCCATTAGAACAAGAAGTGTTTCTAGTTTTAAATTATTTATAAAGACAAAACCTGTAGGGTATAAAAATATTCCGTAGGAATATCTCGTTGGAAGAATAAAGTATTATCGTATATTTTGTGTCCTGTAGGGACACTTGATTTTCTAAACGAATAACAATCTAGCTCACCAATCAAACGTTACTATGGAATGTGTAATAACTCTAATCCAAATTTAATTCTACCAACGAAACATTCCTACGGAATGATTCTGTTCAATAGAAAATATATTAAAAAAAAGAAACCCGATTGATTTCTAAAATCTGTCGGGTTTCTTTTTAATAATTGATGAGAATTAATTTTTCAAATACTTTTCTAGGAACTGATCTTGTTCCCAAAGTAAGTGAAGAATATTTTCTTTAGCAGCATAACCGTGAGATTCTTTTGGAAGAATAACCATTCTTGCTGGCGCTCCTAATCCTTTTAAGGCTTGAAAGTATCTTTCTGTCTGCAAAGTAAAAGTTCCTGGATTATTATCTGCTTCACCATGAACCAGTAAAATTGGCGTTTTCATTTTGTCAGCATTCATAAAAGGAGACATTGCGTTGTAAACTTCTGGAACTTCCCAATAATTTCTTTGCTCTGTCTGAAATCCGAATGGAGTTAAAGTTCTATTATAAGCACCGCTTCTTGCAATTCCGCACGCAAAAAGATTAGAGTGCGTTAATAAATTGGCAGTCATAAATGCTCCGTATGAGTGACCTCCAACAGCTACTTTTTTACGGTTAATGTATCCTAAAGCATCAACTGCATCAATTGCAGCAGCAGCGTTGTCTACTAATTGAGAAATAAAGTTGTCGTTTGGTTCTGTTGTTCCTTCTCCAATAATTGGGAAAGCAGCATCATCTAAAACCACATATCCTTTTGTTACCCAATATATAAATGAAACATAGCTAGGAAATGTGAATTCATTAGAATTTTGAGTCGATTGCGAAGCACTATTTCTGTCTTTATATTCTGCTGGATAAGCCCAGATTAATAAAGGCAATTTTTCTTTTTTAGCTTTATCATAACCAGCAGGAAGATATAAAGTTCCTGAAAGTTCTAAACCGTCTTTACGTTTGTATTTTATAACTTCTTTTTCGACATTTTTAATGCTTTCGAAAGGGTTTTTAAAATCAGTAATTTGGGTTAAGCTGTTTTGTTTTTTTATATTTCTAAAATAGTAATTAGGATATTCGGTTTTAGATTGAATCTGTACCAAAATTTTTCCAGACTTAAAATCTTCAATTTCATAAATATCTTCTTTTTTATCTTTATAAGGAGAAGTATAAATACGTTTTGATTTTAAAGATTCTAGATTGAATTCATCAACAAAAGGAAATTGTCCGTTTTTTGTGTAACCTTCTCCAATTCTGTAAAGATTGTTTTTTTCAATAGCTAAAACATATTTGTTGTAAGCATTTTTCTTTGTTTCAAAAACTCCAGGATCTGAATAAGCATCTTGCGAATTTCGATCTGTAATTAATTTTGGTTGTTGACTCGGATTTGAAGGATTTATCAAATAAGTTTTAGTATTTCTTGTATCGTACCATTCATCAGATACTACAGCCAAATTATCATTCCCCCAAATAATATCACTGAAACGTTGAGGTGTTTTTACCAATGATGTAGCATCTTTGTCAAAAGGAGCTTCCCAAAGGAAAACTTCATCTCTAAAATCTACTTTTTTAGCTGGATCACCTTCATCTAAAGCTACTGCATAAGATAATGTTGCTGGTTTGTCATTTCTCCAAGCCATTTCTCTTTTTCCTTTACGAACAGCCATAAAACCTTTTGGCATGATTTCGTTTAGCGGAATTTCGTTTACGGTTTTAATTTCTTTACCACTTATATTGTATACAATGGTTTTTGATGGAAATCTATTTAACGGAACAACATAAGAAAATGGTTTTTGAATCGTAGTCAGCATGATATAATTTCCATCAGGAGAAATTCTTTCTCCAGCAAACATGGCTGCTTCTTTAAATAAAACGGCATCACCATTTAATTTTACTTTATATAATTCCGAAGTTATGCTGTTTTCAAAATTTGCTTCGTCATTTTTGTTTTTCAGCATATCAGGATACGTTCTGTTTTGCGATTTTTCTCCTGATGTATTTGAAATAATCGGACCCGTTGGTAAATCCTTTTTTGAATCTAAAAGTGCCGGTCTGTTTTTTGGAAGCATTTTAACTAAAATGGTTTCATTGTCTAAAAACCAGTTAAACGGATTTCCAAGATTGGCATTTACATTTGCTTCTGTAAGTTTTGTAGCTTGCGCTGATGCGACATCTAAAACCCAAAGTTCTACACCAGAAGTAGCAGTATGAGAAAAAAGGATTTTTTTATCGTTTGGTGACCAAAGAATGTTAGCAATTTTAGGACTTTCAGGAAGACCTTTTACCTGAACCTCTTCTTTACCGCTAATTTTTCTCAGTTTAAGATTGGTTACATAAGTTACGGTGCTAGAAATATTAGTAACGGGATTAATTCTCAAACCTGCTAAACGAACTTCATCCTGATTTAAATCATCAAGAGTTTTATATGTATTTCGATAAGTTAGCAGCATATTTTCCTTTTTCGTATCCATCAATACAGATGGAGGTCTCTGGTAGTCTGCTAAATCTAAAATGCTTTTAGAAGGTTTTTGATAAGTTAGATTCTCTTGTGCATAAGAGAAAAAGCTTATGTTTAAAAATAAGAATAGCGTAACCTTTAATTTCATAATTTGAATTTTAGTGGTTTATAAATGGGATTCAAAATGTTTGACTAAGATACTTTCATCTTGTTACATTTTATATCTGATTTTAAATTTTTTTCAGTTTTTGTAACAGAAAGCTGTTTTTTCAAAAAGCAAATGATAGTATCTGGCTTTATTATTAGAATATATTAAATTGCTAATTACGAAAAAAATAGTATTTTGTATACGTATATTTTAAAGTATGCGTAAATTTGCATTCCAATTTTTAATAAATAATAATAGAATATGTATCATTCAAAAATAGCTGGTTTAGGATATTATGTTCCTTCTAATGTAGTGACTAATGATGATTTGTCTAAGATAATGGATACTAATGACGAATGGATTCAGGAAAGAACTGGAATTCAGGAGAGAAGACACATTATTCGTGGAGAAGACACTACAACTTCAATGGGAGTAAAAGCAGCTAAAATTGCAATCGAGCGTTCTGGTATCGCCAAAGAAGATATTGATTTTGTAGTTTTTGCTACATTAAGTCCAGATTATTATTTTCCAGGTCCAGGAGTTTTGGTTCAAAGAGATTTAGGTCTTAGAACTGTTGGAGCTTTAGATGTTAGAAATCAATGTTCAGGATTTGTTTATGCAATTTCTGTGGCAGATCAATATATAAAAACCGGAATGTATAAAAATATTTTGGTAATTGGTTCAGAAGTTCATTCTACAGGATTAGATATGACAACACGCGGACGCGGTGTTTCGGTAATTTTTGGAGATGGAGCAGGAGCAGCGATTTTAAGCCGTGAAGAAGATTTAACAAAAGGAATTCTGTCAACACACTTGCATTCTGAAGGAGAACATGCTGAAGAATTAGCTTTGCAGGCACCGGGAATGGGAGCACGTTGGGTAACAGATATTATTGCAGACAATGATCCGAATGATGAAAGTTATTATCCTTATATGAATGGACAATTTGTATTTAAAAATGCAGTTGTACGTTTTGCAGAAGTAATTAATGAAGGATTGGAAGCAAACGGTCTTCAAGTTTCAGATATTGATATGTTAATTCCGCATCAGGCCAATTTGAGAATTTCGCAATTCATTCAAAATAAATTCAAATTGACAGATGATCAAGTGCATAATAATATTCAAAAGTACGGAAACACAACGGCAGCATCTATTCCGATTGCTTTGACAGAAGCTTGGGAACAAGGAAAAATCAAATCTGGAGATACTGTAGTTTTAGCGGCCTTCGGTAGTGGATTTACTTGGGCAAGTGCTATTATTAAATGGTAAAATAATCATCTTACATTATATTTTTTTAAAACCTGCTTCATCTTTCGAAGCAGGTTTTTTTATACTTTAGTGTTGGAATTTAAAATGCACAACTTTGTCTTTTTAAAAGGACAAAACAGAAGAAATTATTTTATTAAATGAAAAAAAATCAACTCGAAATAGCTTGCTTTAATTATGAGTCTGCGATTATTGCACAGGAAAATGGTGCAGATAGAATTGAATTATGTGAAAACATGAAACTGGGAGGGACAACACCAAATTCTATTTTGGTGGTTAAAGTCCGCGAAAGCGTAAATATTAAAATGCATGTTATTATTAGACCTCGCGGAGGAGATTTTGTTTATTCTGATGAAGAGCTTACAGAAATGAAACAAGATATTAAGCAATTTAAAAAATTGGGAGTTGATGGTTTTGTTTTCGGAATCTTAAAAGAAAATGGAAAAGTAAACAAAAAGCAAAATAAAGAGTTGGTGCATTTAGCACATCCATTATCTTGCACATTTCATCGTGCGTTTGATGTGGTTAAAAATCCGGAAAAATCATTGGAAGCGGTTATCGATTGTGGTTTTAAAACGATTTTGACTTCTGGTCAAGGTATAAATGTTGAAGAAGGAATTTTGGCTCTGGAAAGACTTCAAGAATTGGCTGG
Organism: Flavobacterium notoginsengisoli; assembly: GCF_014207905.1. GTDB lineage: Bacteria > Bacteroidota > Bacteroidia > Flavobacteriales > Flavobacteriaceae > Flavobacterium > Flavobacterium notoginsengisoli_A. The sequence goes on from NZ_JACHLB010000006.1 coordinate 211,613, forward strand.
AGATCGAATTGAAATTATGCCAGGTGGAGGTTTGAGATCTTCAAATATAAAGCTGTTACAAGAAAAATTAGATCTCACTTTTTATCATTCATCAGCGATAACAAACAATACAGAAATTGCAAATCCTGAAGAAATTAAGGAAATCCGCAATTTTTTATAAACTTGTAAAAATAAAAAAAGTCTGGAGTTGGCATCTCCAGACTTTTCTTCTACAAAAAATTATTCTAAAATTATTAAAAAATTCTTGCAATAAGACGATTAGAACATTCCGCCACCGTCTTTATTAGTGTTGTCATCTCTTTGTTTACGCTGTAAGTTTTTGATTTTTCCTCCGCCAAAGTTGTATGTTAAACCTAAATAAACTGTTTGGCTTTCCCAAGTAAACTGACCAGTTTGTGGATAAGGATAAATACCATCAAATGAGAATTTCATTGTATTGAAAACGTCATTAAAACGTACGCTGATATTCATTTTGTTGTCTAACAAAGTATAGCGTGAACCGATATCAATTTTATACATCTCATTTCTTTTTTGCTGAATCTCATCAACAGGACCTCTGAAAAAACCAAATAATAAAAAGCTTAAACGTTTTGTTGGTTTAAAGTTTGAGTTCATACGTGCATTGAACGCTGAAGTTGTAACATGGCGTTCTAAAGGTGTACTTAGATTAGTCGCTGGATCATATTCGAAAACTACCCCCTGTTGTTTAATACTTGAAAAATCAATTGCTGGTTGAATATCCCACCATTTAGTGATTTTATAGTTAAGCGAAACATCAAAACCATACGCAGTATTGTGGTCAAAATTTGTAAAACCTAAGATTTGTTTTTCAGAAGGATCGTCTGGATCTGGTCTTAAAGTTCTGCTGATTTGATCGTTAATAGCTCTTACAAATACACCTGCAGTGATGCTTCCTTTTTCAAGAGTTTTAGTGTAATTTACTTCCACTGAGTTTGTAAACTGAGGTCTTAATTCTTGATTTCCGTATGAAGTCACCAATGGAGTAGAAAATTCACGAATAGGTTTTGTCTGTTCTAAACTTGGGCGATCGACACGACGGCTGTAGCTTAATTGTAAAACATTTTTTTCATTCAAATTATACGTTAAATAAGCAGATGGATATAATGTAATATAATCGTCATCAAATTTTTTCTGACCAGGATCTAAAAAAGACTTTACATTATAACTCTCAAAACGTGCTCCTAATTGGTAACTGAATTTTTTGTATTTCTGACCAAAAGTTACATATGCAGAATAAATATCTGTATCATAAGTGTAAGTAGAAGGCGTAAATGCAGGATTTGTTGTGTTGTAAATATTATCTGTCCTTGTTATTCTCGCTTCAGCACCAGCTTCAAGAGTTGTTTTCTCATTCAAAGGATTTACGTAATCAACGTTAAAAGTTCCTAATTTTCTGCTTTCATGAATATAATCATTGTAAACAGTATTACTGATTGCATTTGCAGGAGTTGTAGTTTGAGTGTCAAAATTTGCATTTTGAGTTTCGATAGTTCTACTGTAATTTCCTTCGAAATCTAACGTATGTCCTTCTTTTTTAAAGATATGTTTGTATGCTAAATTATAAGTTCCCGTTTCGTTAGGTCCTTGATATCTTGATTTCTGATAAATGTTTTTAATGTCCGGATCACCGTTATTATAATCAATGTCAGTATTTACAATACCAGTTCCAGTAGATTTGTTTTGATTGGTATAGAAAGATAAAGTATTGTGATCATTGATTAAATAATCCATACCTACTTTATATAAATAATTGTCATTATCGTTAGAAATATCTAATTTTTGAACCACATCTTGATCTAATCTCTGGATATGGCCATCGTTAAAATAGGTTCCAAAATTATTTCCAGCATTACCAAAGAAATTTACTTTCCCTGTTTTGTAGTTTAAATCTAAAGACTGATTGTATTTTGCTGTTTCACCAAAAGTGATTCCGCCGCTGTAAGTTCCATTAAATCCAGTATTTGCATTTTTGTGCAAGATGATATTAATAATTCCAGACATTCCTTCTGGATTATATTTGGCACTTGGATTTGTAATCAATTCAATTTTTTTAATAGAAGTTGATGGAATCTGTTTCAACAACTGTGCAGGATCAATATTCGATGGACGCCCGTCGATTAATACACGAACATTATCATTTCCGCGAAGCGAAAGTTTTCCGTCTTGATCTACGTTTACAGAAGGAATATTGTTCATAATATCCGATGCCGAAGCTCCCGCTGTTGTTAAATCTTTACCAACTGTCACAACTTTCCTGTCGATTTTTTGTTCAATTGTAGAACGCTCTGCAACAATGTTTACACCTTTTAGTTGAGTTGCTTCTTCTTCAAGAGAAACATTTACAGTTGCAGATTTTTTGTTTTCGCTCAAAAGAACAGAACCTACATATTTTCTAAATCCGATATATTGGATTTCGATTGTATAACTTTTTAAAGCTATGTTTTTAAATGAAAAGTCTCCATTATCGTCTGTATTTACGCCAGATACTACTTTTCCATTTTCTTTAAGAGAAACTGTCGCATAAGAAATAGGCGCTCCGTTTGCTTTCTCTGTAATTTTCCCAGATACATTTCCTGTATTCTGGGCTTGTGCTGTTGCGATTACCCCCAATAACGCGAACAGAAAGATTTTTAATTTCATGATTTTTACTGATTATTTTTGATTTGATTGATGATGATTGTGTTAGTTACTTTTTTGTTTTTTTCTTTTTTGATTTTTAACTTCAGAAATAAATTTGAAGTCTCTATTAAGACTCTTTTGTGTTTAATATGTTACAATAAATTGTAAAAAAAAGTTTTAAAATTTTTGTATCCCTTGTTTTGTAAGAGATTAAGCTTTTGATTTTTTGATAATTTTAACAATTCAAAAAACTGATTTTTTATGAAATTCTAATCCTTTTCCTGAATTTAATATGTTTTTGATTTTCTCTAATTGATGAATAAGCAGTATCTTTGCTCACTTTAAAATAAGTTTACATGTCATTACCACAAATTCTTACACCTTCTATACAAAAAGCAATACAAGCATTATTTGATGTTACTGTTGATAAAATTGAGTTTCAAACTACCAGAAAAGAGTTTGAAGGCGATATTACAATGGTCATATTTCCATTGTTGAAAGTAATTAAAAGTAATCCGGCAGAATTAGGAAATAAAATTGGAGATTATCTAGTTGAAAATGTTTCTGAAGTTGCGCGCTTTAATGTAGTTTCAGGCTTTTTGAATATTGTAATTTCAGATAGTTATTATGTGAATTTCTTTAACGGAATAAAAGACGGTAAACAATTTGGTTTTGTTCAGCCAAACCCTGCTGAAAAAGCAGTAATGGTAGAATATTCTTCACCAAATACAAATAAACCTTTGCACTTAGGACACGTTCGTAACAACTTGTTAGGATATTCTGTCGCAGAAATTTTAAAGGCTTCTGGTAAAAAAGTATATAAAACTCAAATTATCAACGATAGAGGAATTCATATCTGTAAATCGATGTTGGCTTGGGAGAAATTCGGAAACGGAGAAACTCCTGAAACTTCTGGTTTAAAAGGCGATAAATTAGTTGGAAAATACTATGTTGAGTTTGATAAAGCTTATAAAAATGAAATTAACGGTTTAATCGAAACTGGTAAAACAGAAGAAGAAGCAAAAAAACAAGCGCCAATTATTATTGAAGCACAAGATATGCTTAAGAAATGGGAAGCTGGCGATGAAAAAGTGATTGAGCTTTGGAAAAAAATGAACGAATGGGTTTATGAAGGTTTCGCAACGACTTACACCAATCTTGGAGTTAATTTTGATAAATATTACTACGAAAGCAACACCTATTTATTAGGAAAAGATGTTGTTCAAGTAGGTTTAGATAAAGGTGTTTTCGAGAAAGATCCAGACGGTTCTGTTTGGATTGATTTGACTGATGAAGGTTTAGATCGTAAAATTGTTTTACGTTCTGATGGAACTGCCGTTTATATGACGCAAGATATCGGAACTGCAATTCAGCGTGTAAAAGATATGCCAGACGTTGGAGGAATGGTTTATACTGTTGGAAATGAACAAGATTATCACTTTAAAGTGTTGTTCTTAATCTTGAAAAAATTAGGTTTTGACTGGGCTTCAAGTCTATATCATTTATCATACGGAATGGTTGATTTACCATCTGGAAAAATGAAAAGCCGTGAAGGAACTGTTGTCGATGCAGACGATTTGATGCAAGATATGACAGATACAGCAAAACAGATTTCAGAAGATTTAGGTAAACTTGATAGTTATTCTGACGAAGAAAAAGCGAAATTGTACAAAACAATTGGTCTTGGAGCTTTGAAATATTACATTTTAAAAGTAGATCCAAAAAAACGTATCCTATTTAATCCAGAAGAATCTGTAGATTTTGCTGGAAATACAGGACCATTTATTCAATATACTTATGCCAGAATTCAATCTATAATTCGTAAATCGGATTTTGATTTTTCTACTAAAATTGAAATTGAAGAAATTCATGAAAAAGAAAAAGAATTGGTAAAACAAATTGAACTTTTTCCAGAGGTAATTCAGAACGCAGCACAAAATCACAGTCCAGCTTTAATTGCCAATTATACTTACGATTTGGTAAAAGAATATAATTCATTCTACCAATCTGTTCACATTTTAGGAGAAGTTGACTTAACGAAAAAGATTTTTAGAGTTCAACTTTCTCAAAAAGTTGCTGAAGTTATCAAGTCAGCATTTCAATTATTAGGAATTGAAGTTCCAGAGAGAATGTAAGAATAAGCATATAAGAAATGAAAAAGCCAATAGTTCGAAAACTATTGGCTTTTTTTATTGTTTTTATGGCTTATAAAGGTATTTTGTGTGTAGAGAGAGGTATACTTTTATGCTAATTATTTGAATAATTTATAGAGTAAAATACTTCTAACTTTTTTAAATAGTTTGGATTAGTGAATTTCAACAATAAAAAAGCCGGAAGTCTCAAAACTTCCGGCTTTTCTAATAACAATTAATTCTAATTACTTAACAAATTTGTCAATGATTTTATCTGTTTCTGCTTTTGCAGTATCTGGTTTTAAATCAAATAATAAAGAGTAAAGTGCTTTTCTGTCTACTTTAGCCTCTAAGTTTAAGTCTTTGTGTCTGTCAAAAAGAGTTTGCCATTTATCACGAACGTTTTTCCAAAGAGCATTGTTTTCTGCCCACCATTTTTGTCCAGCAACACATTTAGAATCATCTACTTTAGTGTAAACGTCAAATCCTTTTTCTTGAGCTAACAAAACATCTTTTCCAGCATCGTCACGAACCAATTTGTCGTTATCTTGCTCATGATTCCATCCTGTAGCAGTGATTTCGTGAATGTTTCTTCTTTTTAAAACATTATAATCGTTACGTTTTGTTTGCTCTCTTCTAGGAAGTGGCGCATCTGCAACGTTTGCCCAATAATCTTTTCCGTCAACATGAACCCAAGTTGAAGAACCTTCATAACGAGGACTATCATCTACTTGATATACTTTCTGAGTCCACTGACCTTTAACGGCTTTTTTGTCTAATTTTTTGTATTTCCAAGAAGTTCCTTTGTCAAAAGAATATAAGTCTGTGTTTTCGTATAACCAATCTTGTCTCCAGTGTTTGATAATCATTTCAGGACTTACAATTAATAAGTGCTGCATTACAATTTTGTTAGGAGTGTCTTCTATTAATTGTACCCATTCTAAAGCAGATTCGTGTTTTGTTTCAGAAGGTTTGTATGTAAGTGAATCTTTTGGATATGAGAATGTTTCAGTAAAATTGAACTTCACTTCATAACAACCACACATTGATTTAATAGACTTAATATCTTGTTGTTTCTTGTCCTGACTAAAACCAAGACTGCATGTTAAAGCCACAGCGGCTGACATTAAAAGACTTTTCGAAATCATAACTTATTGTTTTGTTTTTAAATTTTTTGCAAATATATAAATTTAATTTAGAATAGTTAAAAATAGTTATATATTTGCATCGATTATTAAGACTCAATAAAAATAATGAAAATTAAAATTACCCTTTTTGCTGCGCTATTAATAAGTGCTTATTCTTTTGCTCAGCAGAGAGATACTATAAAAGCACAGGAGAAACTGTCTGAAGTTGTTGTGACAGGACAATTAGAGCCTCAATCAATTAAAAAATCAGTTTTTAATGTTCGAGTAATTTCAAAAGAGAATATAAAACAGCTTGCAGCAAATAATCTTGCTGATGTTTTAAATCAGTATTTGAATATAAGTGTGACATCTAGTGGCGAAGATGGCCGTTCGACGGTTTCAATGTTTGGACTGGATTCTCAATATTTTAAAATCTTAATAGATAATATTCCTTTAGTAAGTGATACTGGAATGGGAACAAACGTCGATTTAACACAGGTAAATCTGGATGACGTCGAGCGAATCGAAATCATCGAAGGATCTATGGGGGTTACTCACGGGGCAAATGCTGTAACGGGTATTTTAAATATTATCACAAAAAAAGGTGGCGGATATAAATGGCAGATTTCTGCAACTCTTCAAGAAGAAACAGTTGGAAGTGAGTATTCTCTTTCTAATAAGGGACGCCATATTCAATCTGCAAAAATTGGGCATAATTTTAATGAGCACTGGTTTGTTAATATTGGAGGAAATCGTAATGATATGGATGGTTTTTATGATAATAGAAAAGGAAAAGATTACGACCAAAATGATGGTTTAAGAGGATACAGACAGCTTCCGAAAGAACAATTGGTAGGAAATGCGACTCTTGGATACCAAAAAGATGCTTTTAGAATCTTCTACAAATTTGATTATTATGGTGAAGATGTTCACTTCTATAGTCCGATTTTAATTCCACAGGATAACTATCCTTTTCCAGAAACGTATTTTACAAATGATAAGCGATATATAACAAATCGTTACTATAATCACCTAAATGCAAGTGGGAAATTATTCTCAAAATTGAATTATAATATTTCAGCTTCATACCAAAAACAGGCGCGAGATCTAGAAAAATTTAATTATCAAATAGAAACTCATAACGAATTTGATAATAACAGAGAAACCTATCAGTCAAAAGAAGTTTGGTATTCAACGGGAGCGATTAGTAATCTTTTCAATAGTAAAAAAGTTGATTTTCAGTTAGGTTACGAAATCACCAATGAAAATGGTTATTTTGACGCTACTGCAGGAACCTTTAAAGATGAAAATCAGCAATTTAAAGACATACGAAAAAGACTTGAAAATTATGATATTTATTCGGTTGCAGAAATTGGTGTAAATGAGAAATTTTCCCTTCGACCTGGACTACGTTTTTCATTTCAATCCGCTTTCGACAATCAATATGCCAGTTCATTAGGTCTGAGATATCTTTTTACTAAAGGATTAGAAGCGAGAGCTTCATTAGGAAAGTCTTACAGAACTCCGAATTTTGATGAACTTTATACCTATTTTGTAGATTCTAATCACAATGTACAGGGTAATCCTGATTTAGTTCCTGAAAATAGTACTTCTTACGAAGTTAGTTTTAAAAGAGCTTGTTATTTTGATTCAGGTGCACAAATTTCTAATAATCTAGCGGTAACATTTTTAGATGTTGATGATAGAATTGATATGGTTCTAATTCAGAGTCAGCCAACTTTAGCTTATAAATATGTAAATATTAATAAGTACAAAATGTGGAACATTTCGACTATCGAACAATACAATTATAAAAACTGGAATGTTATGTTTGGTGCTGCGGTAGTTGGTATTTCTAGAAAGCTTGATTTAGCAGCCTTAAACGTAGTATCTGATGATAAGTTTTTATATTCTTTAAGATTAAACTCGAGTGTCTCTTATAATATTTCTAAATGGAACACTTTATTGGCTCTTTATTATAAGTATAATGGAAAGACGCAACAGTATGCTGCTGGAACTGGTACAGACGGAAAGACAGCATTTTTCTTAAATACACTTGAACCTTATAGCATGATGGATGCTTCAATTAGAAAAGGATTCTTTAAAAATCAATTTGAAGTTACAGTTGGAGCCAGAAATATTTTTAATGTTACAAATTTACAATCTATCCAAAATGGTGGTGGAGGCGATTCAACAGGAGGGGCACACGGTCCTACGAGTTCTGATATCATGTTAGGATACGGACGCTCATACTTTCTTAAACTTACGTATAATCTAAATTTTAATTAATAAATCAATAACTCAAGAACATGAAAAAGAACTTTATTTTAATACTATCGTTTGTATTACTTGCTATTGGAGCTTGTAGTAGCGATGATGAAGTAGCTCAAGCAAATGCAGTAGCTTTTGCTTCTACGTCGTTAAATTTATCGGCAGAATCAACGCCGATTGAAATTAAATTTGCATCTCCAACTGCATCTGCAGGATCGTTAACTTTAACAGTTACTGAAACTGCGGTAGCAAATGGAACAGATTTCAGCACTACACCAGCAGTAGCAGCAAATACTGTTGTAGTACCTTTTGATAAAAATGTTTCTTCTGTAAGTTTTACTTTCAAGAAATTAAAAGAAGCTATCGAAGGTGAAGTTAAAAATGTGGTTTTCACTATTAGCAGTGTAACTATCAATTCTACAATTTCTGAAAACAAATCAATTCAGGTAAACTTCAATGAAACGGCTTCTTTAGGAAATGCTTTAGCAGCAGAAGTTGGTGGTTCAACTCAGCCAAATCAAGTTTTTGTTGATTTAAGCAGTGGGAAATTAACAAACGTTTTAAGAACTTCTTGGGATCTTGGTTTCTATTCTGGAACAGATTTTAGAGTAGCTTTAAACAGTTCTGTAAAAATGTCTGCTAAACAAACTACTAGCACAAATATTGACGAAGTTCAAGTAGAAGATGCAACGATGATCATCAACCAAGGTCAAGGAAATGCATCACAAATTGATGATCCAGCTGGAGATATCTCTAAAACAACAATTGCAGCAGTTTCTGCTACAGATTCTGATAATAAAGTATACTTGATAAACATGGGAAGTAATCCATCTACAACTAAACCAGCAAATGGTTCTGAAGGTTCAGCAGGTGGAACTTCTAGAGGTTGGAAAAAAGTTAGAATTTTAAGAAGCGGAAACGATTACAAAGTTCAATATGCAGATATTGCAGCTACAACTCACGATGAGATTATTGTTACTAAAAATGCTGCTTACAACTTTACTTTCTTAAGTTTATTAGATAAAAAGGTAGTAAGTGTTGAGCCTCAAAAAGCACAATGGGATATTAGTTTTACAACTTTTACAAACATTATTCCAGGTGCTACGCCAATTCCTTACTATTACCCAGATTTTGTTTTAAACAACTTAAAAGGTGGTGCGAAAACATATCAAGTACTTACAAGCGCATTTACTTATGATGCATTTACGTTAGCAAATGTTGACAATACTAAATTTACAGATGACCAAAGAAATATTGGATCTAACTGGAGAGGTACAAGTGCTACAGGTGCAGATGGAATTCCAGTTTCTGCTTTTGTGTTAAGAACAGATCGTTTCTTTGTAATTAAAGATCCAGCAGGAAACATTTATAAATTGAAATTTACAGGTGGTGCAAGCGCAACTGGAGAAAGAGGATTCCCAACTTTCCAATATGCAATGCTAAAATAATTTTAAAATGAAAATCTAAAAAATATAAAGATTATTCATTCTAATATATAATGCGCAAGGCATTAAAATTTAGTTAATCATTAGCTTTGTTTTTTTTATTTTTTTTTGATTTAGAGGTTAGATTTATCTAACCTCTTTTTTTTGTTCTACTTTCTTACTAAATTGAATTAGAAACAAAATGTTATTCTATCTTTGCACAAATTTTTTCTGCAATAAGTTAACAATTATTTAATTGGTTTAATTTTTGAATGCAGACCTTTATACTTTTATAATATTTTAAGTGAATACAAAATCTTATTTCTTTCAGTCTTTTGCAATTGTTGCGTTAGCGCTTGTTGCTTTTATTGGGTTCAAACAAATCCTTCCGGACAAAATATTTTCAGACAGTAAATTAGATTCTAAAAACATATTAATAGACAGTCTGCTTTTAGAGTCTGTTGCTAAAGATTCTCTTGCTTTGGATGATGATAGTATTGCCGAAAGTGAAAGAGAATTAAATAATCAGAAAATTGTTTTTGATCAGACAGAAGGAATCGAATTTCCTGCTGAAACTTTTGAAGATTATAAAGGTTATCAATACTTGATTTCTTTTTATGAGAAATTATATCAGCTAGAAAAAAATCCGCAGAACAAAGTTAGAATTGCTTATTATGGAGATTCAATGACCGATGGAGATTTAATCGTTCAAGACGTTCGTAATAATTACCAAGAACGTTTTGGAGGAAATGGAGTTGGTTTTGTTTCTATTACTTCAGAATCAGCTGCTTCGAGAGGTTCTGTAAAATCTACTTATTCTAAAAACTGGAAAACACAATCGTACTTAAATGTAAAAAGACCGACAAGTCCGTTTGGTGTAAACGGTCATGTGTTTTTTGCGAATGATAAATCAAATCCAACTTGGGTTCAGTACGAGGCAGGTCTTAACAAATATTCTACTTCTTTAGACAATGCAACTTTATTTTACGGTCGCGCTTCTAAAACAGGAAAAGTGAATTTTATTATTGGAAAAGATACTATCAAGAAAAGTCTTTCTCCAAATAATTTAGTCAATACATTGAGAGTTTCTTCAGGAAATTTGAAAGCATTTAAAGCCAATTTCGTTCAAGCAGATTCTATTCCGATTTACGGATTTAATTTTGATAATGGAGCAGGAGTTCACGTAGATAATTTTTCTCAAAGAGGAAATTCAGGCCTTCCGATTTCAATGTTCAATGCCGACGTAATGAGAGCTTTTAATAATAATCTGAAATACGATTTGATTATTCTTCATTACGGAACAAACGTTTTGAATTACGGAACCAAAAATTATTCTTGGTATGAAAAAGGAATGACCAAAACCGTAAATAAAATTAAAGAATCTTTTCCAGGAGTATCAATTCTAATTGTTTCTACAGCAGATAAATCGACTAAATATGATATGGAAATGAAAACCGATTCTGCCGTAGTTCCTTTAATGAAAGCACAAAAACATTATGCACTTGAAACTCAAGCAGGATTTGTAAATTTATATACCCTAATGGGGGGTGACGGTTCGATGATAAAATGGGTTGATGAAACACCAGCAAAAGCCAATAAAGATTACACGCACTTTAACCAGCGTGGAGCAAAAGCAATTGGTAATTTGCTGTACGGACAATTAAATAAAGGATACGAAGAATACAAAGTTCTCAGACAAAAAAGAGATGCTGAAGGGACTAAGCCAAAACCAGTAAAAAGAGCCAAATCCGATTCCGTTTCAATAACAAAAGACAGCTTATGATAAATAAACTAATGGTCTTTTTTTGTTGTCTTTTTTTTGCAACAAATGAAAAACCTCCCAAAAAAGATGTACATCCAATACCTAAAAGTATGATTCAAAAAGTGGATACCGCAGCGATTGAAGCTCCTTCTGATGGTCAGATTTATAATGCGAAAGTTTTACAGGATTTCTTCAAAAAATTAGAAGAAAATGAAAATCTTAAAAATCAAAAAATCAATATTGTTCATATTGGAGATTCTCATATTCAAGGCGATTTGATGACTAATGAAATCAGAAAAAATTTGCAACAGAAATTTGGAAATGCTGGACGAGGGTTGGTTTTTCCATATCAGTTAGCAAAAACAAACGGATCTTATAATGAACGTTTCAAATCGAACAGAACTTGGGAGAGTTATAGAAATATTCATCCATTTAAAAGTTGTCCTGTTGGTTTAAGTGGTATCGGACTTTGGAGAAACACTGGCGGATTTGTGATGGAAATGAATGTGAAAGATCCGGCATATAAATTCAATACCATAAAAATTATAACGCCTCAAAATCAGAATATGTTTGATTTGGCTGTTTCATCTAAAATCAATTCGATTCAGACAACAGAGCGAAAGGTCATTACGCATAAAATTAAAAAAGGCGAAGTTTTGGGAAGCATTGCAGATAAATACAATGTTTCGATTGAAGAAATTAAAAGAGACAATCATTTAAAAGGGAATAATATTCGCGCTGGAAGAACTCTTAAAATTGCAACAAACGAGACAAGATCAAAAACAGTTTCAATGTCGGAATTTGTGCCGTTAACACTAGAATCAGATTCGTATACTCATTATTACAATTCAGAAAATGCTTTAAGCCGAATTTTTCTGATTCCGAATAAAGAAGCTTCAGACTTTGAGTTAAACGGAATTGTTTTAGAAAAAGATGCTCCAGGAATTCTTTATAGCGGAATAGGTGTAAACGGAGCTAAATATTCAGACTATAACAAATATCCTTTGTTCTTTGAACAATTAAAGGCATTGCATCCAGATTTGCTAGTTTTTTCGTTAGGTACAAATGAAAGCTACGATCATTTAGATGCGGCAAATTACATCCAAGAATTGCGTGAGTTTATAGCCAATATTAAAGCGCAGAAAATAGATGCGCCAATTATTGTTATGACACCGCCACCTTCATTATTGAGAAGAAAACCAAATACCTATATTGATGATTACACACGAAAAATTATCGATATTGCTCAAAAAGACGGTTTTGCCGTTTGGGATTTATATGATGAATTTGGTGGAATGAGCGGTATCAAACAATTAAAAATTCAAGGATTAATTGGTCCAGATTGGGTTCATTATTCTAAAAAAGGATATGAGAAACAAGGTAATTTGTTTACTCAGGCGTTTTTAAAAGCATACGATAATTTTAAATTAAAGAATTAAGTTGACAACAATAGATAGCATTAATAATTGGTTCATTCAAAATTTTGGTGCAATTACAATAGAACAAGTTAAAAGTTGGTTTGTTTACAATGAAGACGAAAAACTTTTATTTAATACTGGCTTATTCTTAGGCCTATTTTTGGTTTTCTATTTTGTGTATGGTTTTTTACGCAAAACATTTTATTTGAGATTAACATATGTTATTCTCTTCTCATTATTCTTTTATTATAAATCTAGCGGAATTTATTTTCTGTTATTGTTACTTTCATCGGTTGTAGATTATGGTTTAAGCCAGATTATTTATAAAGAAAGCCGAGACAGTGTAAAGAAATTTTATTTGGTAATAAGTGTGATTTTGAATTTAGCTTTGCTGGGCTATTTCAAATACATGAACTTTTTGATTGTAACATACAATGATATGTTTCATGGTAATTTTGCGCTTCACAATGTTTTTCTTCCTGTTGGAATTTCGTTCTACACTTTTCAATCAATGAGTTATATTATTGAGATTTACAGAGAAGAAATCAAACCGACAAAAAATTACATAGAATATTTATTTTTCGTATCGTTCTTTCCTCAATTAGTTGCAGGTCCAATTGTACGCGCGAAAGATTTCTTGCCACAGATTTATCAAAAATTAAATCTAACTCGACAAGATGTAAACAACGCTTTGTTTCTAATTATTGGAGGTTTAATAAAGAAAACGGTAATCTCAAATTATATTTCGGTAAACTTTGTCGATCGTGTTTTTGATACACCGTTGAGTTATACTTCTTTTGAAAATTTAATGGCATCTTACGGTTATGCAATTCAGATTTATTGCGATTTCTCGGGATACTCAGACATGGCAATCGGTATTGCATTATTGTTAGGATTTAAATTGCCAGCCAACTTTAGAACGCCATACAAATCAACTTCGATTACCGATTTCTGGAGAAGATGGCATATTTCGCTTTCGACTTGGTTGAAAGACTTTTTATACATCTCTATTGGAGGAAACCGTAACGGTTCTTTTGCAGGCTATTTATTTCCGAGTTTATTTTTCTTCGGATTATTGCTTTGGGGAATTTCAAATTATAACGAAAGTGTCATTCCGCTAATTGTTGCAGGAAGCAGTATTTTGGTTTTCTGTTTGTCATTTTTACTTTCAAGTAAAATCAAACAAACATTGGTAACCAATTTCAACTTGTTTACTACAATGCTTTTAGGAGGTTTGTGGCACGGAGCAGGAGCGCAATTTATTGTGTGGGGAGCATTGCACGGATTAGCTTTGGCAGTTCATAAAATATTCATGGAATTCTTTCCTTCTAAAAAAGATAAAAGCCCAAATTTCTTGTGGAGATTTTTCTCGATCGTAATCACATTCCATTTTGTGGTTTTCTGTTGGATTTTCTTCCGTGCAAGAGATTTCGAAACAGCATTACAGGTAATTAATAATATCGGACAATTGACATTCGAGCCAGAACTTTGGAAAACAATTGTTCTCGGATATAAAAATGTATTCGGATTAATGTTATTCGGTTATGTTTGGCATTTCTTGCCAGAAACTTTCACAAACGGAATGAAATCGGTTTTTGATAAAACACCGATTTTAGTAAAAGCAATAATTTTAGGTTTCGTTTACTGGATTGTTTACGCAACAGCAGTTGCAGGTTCACAGCCTTTCATATATTTCCAATTCTAAAGTAAAGGTTCAAAGGGATAAAGTTACAAAGGTGCAGAGGTTTTTCTTCTTGCGCCTTTTTTTTGTTTTTGTCACGGATTAAAAAGATTATTGTTTCACGCAGATTCTGCAGATTTTGGCAGATTTTATTTTTTTAGTTTTTAAATAATAATCTGCTTAAATTTTTTTAAATCTGCGTGAAAAAACTTTGCGACCTTGTGAGCAAAAAATAATTTGCAAAATCTGCGAGAGAAAAAATAAATTCGAGAAATTAGTGAAATTCGTGGCTAAGAAAAAACTTTGCGCCTTTGTAACTTTATCCCTTTGAACCTTAAAAAATAAATTGCCTGAAATATCTAATTAGATTATCTTTGCACTTCAAATAAAGAAAATAGTATGTTTGATAATTTAAGTGATAAGTTAGATAAAGCGTTCCATATATTAAAAGGACACGGTAAAATTACAGAAGTAAACGTTGCCGATACTTTAAAAGAAGTTCGTCGTGCGTTACTTGATGCCGATGTTAACTTTAAAATTGCTAAAGATTTTACAGCTAGAGTAAAAGATAAAGCAATTGGACAGGACGTATTGACAACCTTACAGCCAGGACAATTATTAGTAAAACTGGTAAAAGATGAGTTGACAGAATTAATGGGTGGAGATGTTGCTGGTGTAAACTTATCAGGAAATCCAACTGTTATTTTGATGTCAGGACTTCAAGGTTCTGGTAAAACAACTTTCTCAGGAAAATTAGCAAACTTCTTAAAAACTAAGAAAAATAAGAAACCACTTCTTGTAGCGTGTGATATCTACCGTCCGGCGGCGATTAATCAGTTGCATGTTGTGGGAGATCAAATAGGTGTTGAGGTTTACTCAGAACCAGAAAATAAAAATCCTGTAGAAATTGCTCAAAACGCAATCAAACACGCTAAAGCAAACGGATTCAATGTTGTTATCGTCGATACAGCAGGACGTTTAGCAGTAGATCAGGAAATGATGGACGAAATTGCACGTGTACACAAAGCAATTCAGCCGCAAGAAACATTGTTCGTTGTAGACTCTATGACAGGACAAGATGCTGTAAACACAGCAAAAGCTTTCAACGATATCTTGAATTTTGATGGAGTTATTTTAACGAAATTAGATGGTGATACTCGTGGAGGAGCGGCGCTTTCAATCAAATCGATTGTAAACAAACCAATTAAATTTGTTGGTACTGGAGAGAAAATGGAAGCAATTGATGTTTTCTATCCAGAACGTATGGCTGAGCGTATTTTAGGAATGGGAGACGTTGTGTCTCTTGTTGAAAGAGCTCAGGAACAATTTGATGAAGAAGAAGCAAGAAAACTTCAAAAGAAAATCGCTAAAAACGAATTCGGTTTTGATGACTTCTTAACACAGATTCAGCAAGTAAAGAAAATGGGTAACATGAAGGATTTGGTTGGAATGATACCAGGCGCTTCAAAAGCCATGAAAGACGTAGAAATCGAAGATGATGCTTTCAAACATATCGAAGCAATTATTTATTCGATGACTCCAGCTGAAAGAAGCAAACCAGCAATTATCGACGTAAAAAGAAAAGCCAGAATCGCAAAAGGTTCGGGAACTAAAGTCGAGCAGGTAAATCAGCTGATGAAGCAGTTTGACCAAATGAGCAAGATGATGAAGATGATGCAAGGCCCAGGCGGAAAAAATCTGATGAAAATGATGGGAGGTATGAAAGGGATGCCGGGTGGTATGCCAGGAGGAATGCCGAGATAAAATAAAAAAAGTTTCAAGTTTAAGGTTTCAAGTTATGAGACTAAAATTTGAAACTTTTTTAATTACATAAAAATTTAAGTTCCGTAAATAACTTGAAACTTTAAACCTGAAACAAAATAAACACAACACATGCAGCTACTAGACGGTAAAAAAACATCTAACGACATTAAAAACGAAATTGCAGCCGAAGTTCAATCTATAAAAGCAGCTGGAGGAAAAGTGCCTCATTTAGCAGCGGTTTTAGTTGGAAACAATGGAGCAAGTTTAACTTACGTAGGAAGTAAAGTAAAATCTTGTCAGGAAATCGGATTTGATTCTACTTTAGTAAGTCTGCCAGAAACTATTACTGAAGACGAACTGCTTGCAAAAATTAAAGAATTAAACGAAGATGATAACCTTGACGGATACATCGTTCAGTTGCCTTTGCCAAAACATATCGACGAGCAAAAAATTCTATTAGCAATCGATCCTGATAAAGATGTTGACGGATTCCACCCAACGAACTTTGGACGTATGGCACTTGAAATGGAAAGTTTTATTCCAGCAACACCGTTCGGGATTATGGAATTGTTAGAGCGTTATAAAGTTGAAACTGCAGGAAAACATACAGTAGTAATTGGAAGAAGCCATATCGTAGGACGCCCGATGAGTATCTTAATGAGCCGTAAAGGAAATCCTGGTGATTCTACAGTTACATTAACACACAGCCGAACTAAAGATTTAGCAGAATTTACTAAAAATGCTGATATCATCATCACAGCTTTAGGAGTTCCAGAATTTTTAAAAGCAGATATGGTAAAAGAAGGCGTAACAGTTATCGACGTTGGAATTACACGTGTAGACGATGCATCAAACGCAAAAGGATACGTTATCAAAGGTGACGTTGATTTTGACGGAGTAAGCAAAAAAGCGGCATTCATTACGCCAGTTCCAGGTGGAGTAGGGCCAATGACAATTGCAATGTTACTTAAAAATACACTTTTAGCTCGTAAAATGAGAAGCGCAAGAAATAAATAATTTCTTCTTGAAAAATATTCAAAACCCGTTCATTTGAACGGGTTTTGTCGTTTTTAATATATAATTAATAGTTTAAAGTTTTACTTCTTAAAAATAAAGGATACTTTTGCAGCACTTTAAAAAACACTTCTCCAAATGGACGATTATTATTATTCGTTAGTATTAAATTAAGCAGCTTTTGAAATTTCAAAATGCTGCGTTAAAACCCTGTATTTTGAAATGAAAGCCTTTTACACAAACAAAAACGGATTAGTAGAAATCCAAAAATGGACTTCAAATTGCTGGATTCACATCGAATCTCCAACAGAATCAGATAAAAATTACTTACTAGAAGAACTTCAGGTTCCTGAAGCTTTTTACAATGATATTGAGGATATCGATGAAAGACCTCGTATCGAAATCGAAGACGGCTGGACGCTTATTATTATGCGAATTCCCGTTAAAAGCGGTGATGTCAAAATCCCTTTTCATACCGTTCCTCTCGGAATCATTTTTAAAGATGATGTATGTGTTACCATCAGTTTTTATAAAACAGAAATAATCAAAGATTTTGTTGCTTACTCACAACGAAAAAACATCGAAATAGAAGACAATTTCAATTTGGTGCTAAGATTACTTTTATCATCAAGCGTCTGGTATTTGAAATATCTGAAACAAATCAATCATAAAATAAAATTAGCAGAAGATAATTTAGAGAAATCGATCAAAAATGAAGAATTACAAGCGCTGCTTCAAATCGAAAAATGCTTTGTATTCTTTATCACTTCATTAAAAGCAAATGACGTTTTATTTCAAAGAATTAAAAATCTAAAAGCGCACAAAGCCAATTACGATCCAGAATTATTAGAAGATGTCGAAATCGAATTAAATCAGGCACAAGATACTGCCAATATTTACAACAACATCTTAACCGGAATGATGGATGCTTACGCTTCTGTAATTTCTAATAATATGAATACGATCATGAAACAGATGACGTCTATCTCGATCATCTTAATGATTCCGACTTTAATCGCCAGTTTGTACGGAATGAACGTGCCAAACGGTTTAGAAGAAAGCAAATACGGAATTTGGATTCTGCTTTTAGTTTCCATTATTCTGTCTTCATTCGGAGTCTTTTTATTCAAAAGAAGAAGATGGTTTTAATTTTAAATCTCACAATAGTAAAAGCCTGTTCGTTAAGAATGGGCTTTTTTGTTTTTATAATTTGGGCGTGACCCCGACCCGTTGAGAGGGCAAACATACTTTACGCTTATACGCCCTCTCAACGGGTCGGGGTCGGGCTATCCGCGCTACTTCGGTAGCTAGCTCCTATCCCTCACGCAATCTCGTTTAATAAGAAAGTCTCTTTCCTGCAAGGTTTTGAAAACCTTGTAGGTATATTTCGAGGTTTGCAAGATTTTTTTTTATTCAGATACAATCTCAAACCTACAAGGTTTTCAAAACCTTGCAGGAACTTACCTTCCTTAATTATAATTTTTTTTACTTTTTTATTTGTCAATTCAAAATAAATAATAACTTTGTAACGCAAAGTACTTTAATTATGAATCAAAAGCACCAAGAAGATTTAGCGCATATTCGTTCCATGATGGAGCGTTCTTCAAGATTTATATCATTAAGCGGACTTTCGGGAGTCTTCGCTGGACTTTCGGCTTTAATTGGCGGAATATATGTTTATGAGCTTTTCAAACTGAACGGCATCGAATATTTTACAGACGAACATGTAATATTATCAGGAAGCTTGGTTTCAGAATTAGTTTGGACTGGAGTAATAATTTTAGTTTGCGCCTTTGTATTTGGAACTTTTTTTACAGTTAGAAAAAGCCGAAAATACAATTTGCCAATTTGGACTTCTGCCACAAAAAATATGTTATTGCATTTGGCAATTCCACTTGCAGCTGGCGGAATATTCTGCTTGGCTTTAATCTATCATGGATATTTTGGTTTAGTAGCGCCATCAACATTAATATTTTACGGATTAGCGGTAATAAATGCTGAAAAATATACGTTCACTGATATTAAATATTTAGGATTTTCGGAACTAATTTTAGGATGTATTTCACTTTTTTATATTGGTTATGGATTAATATTTTGGATCATTGGATTTGGAATTTTACATATTATATACGGATTAGTGGCATTCAAAAAATACAAATAATTGAATGGGAATTATTGACAAACTAAATAAAGATTTTGAAAGCCGTGTCAGATTAGGTATTATGTCTATTCTGATGGTTAACGACTGGGTAGATTTTACCGAGATGAAAACCCTTTTAAATATCACCGATGGTAATTTAGCGAGTCATTCTTCTGCTCTTGAGAAATCGGAGTATATAGAGATTAAGAAAGAATTTGTTGGCAAAAAGCCCAAAACATCTTATCAGGTAACACCGCTAGGCCGAGCGGCGTTCAAAGAACACCTTTCTTATCTTGAAAAATTAATGAAATCTTAGAAACTAAAATTTTTTACCTAAAAACTTTGAAATACAAAGTACTTTTAAAAACTAAAATCATGAAAAAACATCAAATTATCTTCGTATGCACAGCAGTTTTTGCAATGCTTTTTTACAATCAGGCTCCTGGAATCAATGTTTCTATTTTTGGGGTAACCTTAACATTGTTAATTAGTTATTTCTTTCAGGAAAAGTTTGTAGACCGATCACATTTATTGCTCGTAATGACCTCTATTTTATCTTGTTTTGCTTTCGCATGGTACGGCGATGCGGCTTCCTTTTTTGCTTTAGCTTTATCAATTCTGATTTTGCAATTCAAGACGCAAGATGGAGAACTCAAAACCATTCAAGTTTTTCCTTTAATAGTTTTAAACGGAATTACTTCTTTAGGGCGAATTTTTATATTCCAGCAATGGCTTCCTGAAAGAAAAATACATAATGATTTTGCCAAGAAATTAGTTGCTTTTGTGGTAATTCCACTAATATTTTTAGGATTGTTTTTCATCGTTTATTCTTTCGGAAGTAATCATTTCTCTTCATTGTTTACAGATTATACTTTAGATATAGATATTTTTCAATTGGTGTTAATCAGTATACTTGGTTTTTACATTTCGTTCAGCTTTTGGAATTATTGGGTTCCAGATGTTTGTTATCAATACAATTCTAAATTGAGTAATACTTTTACGAATGTTTCTGAAGTAAAAAATCAAAGCACTTTTTCTTTTTTAGATTTAGACTTTGAAAGAAAAAGTGGCGTAATTACATTGCTTTTATTGAATATCATGCTTTTAGTTTTTATAGGAACCTATAATTATGAACAGTTTTTCGAAGTTGTTGAAAAAAATAATTTAAGTTCAGATACACACGAACGTGTAAATGCAGTAATTTTTTCGATTCTAATGGCAGTCGGTGTAATTATGTTTTATTTCAAAGGCGGTTTCAATTTTGATGAAAAAGCATCTTCTTTAAAGAAACTAGCAAAAATCTGGCTTGGATTAAATGTGGTTTTGATCATTAGCGCTATTATTAAGAACTCAGAATATGTTTCTTTCTTCGGTTTAACCTATAAAAGGCTCGGCGTTTATGCTTTTCTAATTTTGGCAATTATCGGATTGATTGTTTCATTTCAAAAAATCGCCAAACAAAAAACGAATGCTTTCTTGTTTAATCAAATGATTTGGTATTTCTATGGAACAATTCTTTTGTGCAGTTATATTAATTGGGGAGGACTAATTACGAATTATAATATTTCCGTAAACAAAGGAGTAGAGCCAGTTTTTCTAAGCGGATTAAATTTTAATGATGATGCACGCCGAGAATACTTTGAGAAAAATAATTTAGACGGAAAAAATGCTGAAACAATAAGAGAAGAATTGATTTCTTATTATCAAAATGAAAAGTTTTTGGGTAAAGCGCTTTACTATGAATTTTTAAATAAAGAGAAAAAGTAAATTTGTAGATAAGAAAGCTTCATAAAAAATAAACAGAATTATAAATTCTTAAAAAAAAAATCCCATTCGTTTAAAATGAATGGGATTTTTTTTTATTTGTTATCTCCTCTTTTTCTAAATCGAGGATCATTTTTCGAAATATAAGGAGTTCTTCTGCTCGAATTTCCAATTGAATTTCTATTTGGAGCTTCTACTTTCGGCAGACTCGCTTCTTCTGTTTTGCTCGAAGGTTCAATTAATTGATTCAGTTCTTTAATTTCAGCATCCGTTAAATCTCGGTATCTTCCAACGGGAACATCCAAAGAAATATTAATAATTCGGATACGTTTTAGTGCCGTAACTTCATAACCCAAATATTCAGACATTCTTCTAATTTGTCGGTTCAATCCCTGCGTTAGAATGATCTTAAAAGTATATTTACTGATTTGTTCTACTTTACACTTTTTAGTAACGGTATCCAAAATCGGAACTCCATTTCCCATTCTTTGTATAAAACGATCAGTAATAGGTTTGTTTACCGTAACCGTATATTCTTTTTCGTGGTTATTTCTGGCGCGTAAAATCTTGTTTACAATATCACCGTCATTGGTCATAAAAATTAATCCTTCACTGGCTTTATCCAGTCTTCCAATTGGAAAAATACGTTTAGGATAGTTAATATAATCGACAATATTGTTTTTAACTTCAAGATTGGTTGTACATTCAATTCCAACAGGTTTGTTGAATGCCAGATAAATCATTTTTTCGTTTTTCTCAACGATTAATTTCCCGTCTACTCGGACTTCATCATCAGATGAAACTTTAGTTCCCATTTCGGGTACGGTGCCATTTATTGTTACGCGTCCTTCTTCAATTAATTTATCTGCCTCACGACGAGAACAAAAGCCCGTTTCAGCAATAAATTTATTAAGACGTTTTAAATTCTCTTCCATACTGCAAAAATAGGCAAAAAAATGATTTTAGTTTTTAGATTTCAGTTTTTAGATTTTTAAGAAAAAAACTTAGAATCTTAGTAGCTTAGAACCTCAGTATCTTTTTCCTAAGAATCATGAAAAATCGAACTATCTTCAGGAGTTTCTT
The DNA here is from genome assembly GCF_014207905.1 of Flavobacterium notoginsengisoli. Taxonomy (GTDB): domain Bacteria; phylum Bacteroidota; class Bacteroidia; order Flavobacteriales; family Flavobacteriaceae; genus Flavobacterium; species Flavobacterium notoginsengisoli_A. The sequence goes on from NZ_JACHLB010000006.1 coordinate 233,833, forward strand.
TTCTTTCAAACATGCCATAATCGCGAACAACAGTTGCAATTCTTAAATGATAATCTTTAAAAACTTCATTTCTGCCTTTTGCTTGTGCGTTGCGATGCATTTCTAGATTTCTCCATTGCTGAATACTTTCTTCATCTCTCCAAAACGATAAAGACAAAATTTTTCCCGGATCAGCTAAACTCTGAAATCTTTCTATAGAAATAAAACCATCAATTTGACTTAACTCTGGTTTTAAGTTTGCGGCAATATCTAGATATTCCTCTTTTTTTCCTTCATTCGGAATTACTTCAAAAATTACAGCGATCATTTTAATTGTTGATTTTAGAATTCAGATTTTAGATTTTTGGAAAAAACTTTGTCACTTTGAACCTTTGTTACTTTGCATCTTCAAACAAAAACTCAATTACTTTATCGTACAACTCGTCGTCATGCATTCCGTGACCTAAACCACTGGTTTCAACAAATTGGCTATTTTTCCAGTTACTGGCTATTTTTTTCCCTTCGGCGAAAGCCACAATATTATCTGCGGTATCATGAGCAATAAACCCAGGAATAGTAAATTGAGATGCAAATTTTTGTCCTGAAAAATCTTCAAGTTTAAAATTAAAGCGATTTATAAATTTAGTCTCTAATAGAGGCAGCATTTTTCTATTCAAACTCAACATTGCAATATAATTGTCAATTAAAGTTTTTAGATCTGATGGAGCGCCCAGAATAACCATTTTATTAATGCTGGTATTTGGAAATAAATATTGATGATACACACAAGCGGCACCACCAATAGAATGTCCGATAATAATTTCTGGCTGATATTTCTCGACTGCTTTATTAATAAATTCAGCGTAAAGCGGAACATTAAATTCTTTTCCGCTGCTTTGACCATGAGCTGGGGCATCAATGGCGATAATAGTACTTCCAGATTTTTGAAGATGTGGTAAAGTCTTTTTCCAACGTGAAGCATTGCTTTCCCAACCGTGAACTAGTAAAATTTTGGTTTCATTTCCTTTCCAAATATAGGTTTGAAAATGATGTTCGTTATGATGGAAAATTTCAGTTTCAGTATGTCGCAAAACTTTTGGAAGTTTTTCTTTTTTTAAGCGTCCAATTCGAGGTTGGCTAAAAAGGGCATATGAAAGTTCCATCGCTTTTTGCGGACGAACGTAGCTCAAAAAGTTTATGTAAGATCCAACTGATTTTAAGGTAATAAAACGAATTCCTTTTTTAATTTTCAAAACTTAAATTTTTTCTAAAGGTAAAAAAAGGTCTGCCACGAATTACACAAATTATCACGAATTTTTTATTCGCACTATTACAGATAAAAAAAATAATTAGTGAAAATTAGTGGAATTAGTTGCAAAAAAGCAAAAAAAAGTCCCGATTTAATCGGGACTTTGTATTTAGAATTTTGCGAACAATTCTTCCATTTTTTCTTTCTCTTCTTCTGCTAACTGAGTGTCAACTAAGATTCTTCCAGAGTGCTCATCAGTGATGATTTTCTTTCTTGAAGCAATTTCAACCTGAGTTTGAGGTGGAATTGTAAAGAAAGATCCCGCAGAAGCTCCTCTTTCGATAGAAACTACAGCTAATCCGTTACGAACACTGCTTCTGATTCTGTTGTAAGCTGCCAATAATCTGTCTTCGATTTGTGCAGCATATTCAGCAGATTTCTCAGTTAAGAAAGCTTCTTCTTTCTGAGTTTCAGCCATAATAGCATCCAATTCAGATTTTTTATGTTTTAAGTGAGAGCTTTTAGCATCAAGTTTTTCTTTTAAATTAGAAATAACTTCTTTTTTGTGCTCGATAGAAGCTTTCATCTCTTTGATTTGCTTTTCAGCTAATTGAATTTCTAATTCTTGAAACTCAACTTCTTTTGTCAAAGAATTAAATTCTCTGTTGTTACGTACTGATTCTTGTTGTTTTGTGTACTTTTTGATAACCTCTTTATGCTCCTCAATAGCAATTTTCTTTGCTTTGATTTGCTCCTCAATCACTTCAAGTTCACCTTTCAGTTTCTCTGAACGAGTGCTCAAACCTGCAACTTCATCTTCTAAATCTTCAACCTCTAAAGGAAGTTCTCCTCTAACGTTTCTGATTTCGTCAATTCTAGAGTCAATAAGCTGTAAATCGTATATTGCTCTTAACTTGTCCTCAACACTTAATTCTTTCGTATTCGTCATATTTTATAAGTACTTAACTGGATTTGTATTTTCTTCCGATAAAATGATTGCAAAATTAAGAATTTTTTTTCGAAGAAAATCAACAATATAGTTTTTTGTATAGCGTTCACTCTCAAAATGACCAATATCGGCCAAAAGTAACTTGTTTTCAGCTTCATAAAACTGGTGATACTTCAAATCGGAGGTCAAAAAAGCGTCGGCTCCAGCTTGAATTGCATTTTTTATAGCAAAACTTCCAGACCCTCCAAGCACGGCTACTTTTTTGATTTTTTTTCCTAGAAAAACAGAATGACGAATTCCGTCTGAGATCATTTTATCTTTCACAAAATGAAGAAAATCTTTTTCATCCATTTCATTTTCAAATTCGCCAACCATTCCTAAGCCGATATTTTGATGCTGATTTTGTAGATCGTAAATTTCATAAGCGACTTCTTCGTAAATATGATTGGCAAAAAGTGCTTTTAAAATGCGGGATTGTAAATGCTTTTCGAAGACAACTTCGATTTTAATTTCTTCTCCGGTATGTAATTTTCCCTTTTCTCCAATTACTGGATTGCTGTCTTCATTTCCCTGAAAAGTAAAAAATCCCTGAGTATTAAAACTACAGTTGTCATAATTACCAATTTTTCCTGCACCGGCTTCAAATAAGGCGTTTCTAACTTTATCGGCATTATCCGGAACAGTAAAAGTGACTAGTTTTTGAATGAAATTATTTTTAGGAACTAATATTTTAGTGTTTGTCAATCCTAAAGCATCACAAAAAATTTTATTTACGCCTTGCGAATGATTGTCAAGTGCTGTATGAACGGCGAAAATGGCAATATCATTTTTAATTGCTTTCAGAATAGCACGTTCCACATAATTTTTACCCGTAATTTTCTTAATTCCAGAAAATAAAATTGGATGAAAACAAACAACCAAATTGCAGTTTTTTGAAATAGCTTCGTCAATTACATTTTCCAACGCATCGTGGCAAACTAAAACACTGGAACATTCGGTTTCTGAGTTTCCGACTAAAAGTCCAACATTGTCAAAATCTTCGGCGTAAGCCAAAGGTGCCATTTCTTCTAGAACGGATATGATATTTCTGATTTTCATTTTGAGTTTTGTTTCAAGTTTTAGGTTTCAGGTTTCAAGTTCTTTGACTTGTGCCAAAACCTAAAACAAATTAACGAAAAAAATTATACTTTCGTAAAATGAACTTACTTCGAAAAATACTTTTCCCTTTCGCCATTTTGTACGGATTTATTACTTCAATTCGTAATTTTCTTTTTGATAAAGGAATTTTAAAATCAACTTCATTTGATGTTCCTGTTATTGCAGTTGGAAACTTGAGCGTCGGCGGAACTGGAAAAACACCACAGATAGAATATTTGATTCGCTTATTGGCAGATAAATATCAGCTTGCTACTTTGAGTCGTGGTTACAAAAGAAAATCGGAAGGTTTTGTTTTGGCTAATGAAAATTCGAATGCAGAAATACTTGGCGATGAACCATTTCAGTTTTATCAAAAATTTCCATTTGTTATGGTTGCAGTTGATGCCAATCGAACAAATGGTATTAAAGAATTGCTTTCTCAACAAATTACGCCAGAAGTTATTCTTCTGGATGATGCATACCAACACAGAAAAGTAAAAGCAGGTTTTTATATTCTCTTGACTGCTTTTGATGATTTATACGCAGATGATTTTATGCTTCCTACAGGAAATCTTAGAGAAAGCAGGAGCGGAGCAGAAAGAGCGAATATTGTTGTTGTTACTAAATGCCCAAAAGATTTATCTGAAGAACAGCAAATAGAAATAAATCAAAAACTAAAATTAAATTCTTCTCAAAAACTTTTTTTTACATTCATAGATTATGATGAAGTGATTTTTGGCAAAGAGGAAAAAATTGAAGTTGCAGAAATCAAATCAGAATCAAAATTGCTGTTGGCTGGAATTGCAAAACCAAAACCTTTTTTTGATTATCTAAAAAATGAAACTGACGAATGTTTAACTTTTCCAGATCATCATCATTTTTCTGATGCAGATTTAGATACTATTCTAAGTAAAGCAAACGGCAAAAAGATAATTACAACCGAAAAAGATTACGTTCGTTTAAAAGACTCCAAACTAGTTTCGCAATTGTATTATTTGCCTATAAAAAGTACTTTTATTAATAACGCTAAAAGTTTTGATTCAGCGATTTTAGAGTTTGCGAAACAAAACTTAGAACCTCAGAATCTTAAAAAAATTAATCAAAAAACTTAGCAATTGTACAGTAGAATTCGTCTGGGACAAAAGGTTTTGTTATAACGTCATTCATTCCGAAAGAAAGTAGCATATCTCGATTTTCGTCAAGCGAAATTGCGGTCAATGCAATAACGGGAGTAGTTTTATCAAATTCTCGAATCAATTTCGTAGCTGTAGTTCCGTTAATTCCAGGAAGGTGGACATCCATTAAAATCATATCAAAACGCTTGATTTTTAAAAGCTCGACAGCATCTTCTCCATTATCTACAATTTCGCAGGTAATGTTTTTATTTTCGAGCATTTTTCGAGTTATCATTTGATTGATTTTATTGTCTTCAATCAATAAAATAGACTTGTCCATCAATTGTTTGTCGCTGTATGGTTTTACTTCCTCTATTACTTCCAAAGGTTCGTTATTAATTTTAAAATTTAACTTAAAGGTAAAAGTAGAACCTTTACCAACTTCACTTTTTAGCTTTATTTCTCCTCCTAATAGTTCAATTAATTTTTTTACAATTGTGAGTCCTAATCCGGTTCCGCCGTATTTTCTGTTTACTTCTATAGATCCTTGCGAGAAACTTTCAAAAACAGTTTGAAGTTTGTCTTCAGGAATTCCGATTCCGGTATCTACAATTTCAAAGTAAACGGTAGCATATTCATCTTCTTGCGAATACAACTTTGCAATAACATTTACGTGTCCGTTTTGCGTAAATTTTAATGCGTTGTTAATTAAGTTTAGTATAATTTGAGACAACTTAGTTGGATCGCCCATTAAATTATCTGGAATCGAGCTATCAATTTCTAAGTTAAAATAATTCCTGTTGGCAGTTGCTAATTCTTTTAAAGAACTTTGAATATTAAAAAGCAGTTCTTTTAGATTAAAACTGATATTTTCTACTTCTACTTTAGTCGAATCAATTTTGTTGACTTCGAGAATTTCATTGATAAAAGTAGTTAAGTAATTTCCAGAAAACTTTAAGGATTCTAAATACTTTAATTGCTTTTTCTTCGGATTATCTTCTAGTAAAATGTGCGTAATTCCATTGATCGCATTCAAAGGCGTACGCAATTCGTGACTTACCGTAGATAAGAATTCAGATCTGGCTTTTGAAGCTTTTTCGGCTTTATTTTTGGCTAAAATTAATTCTTTATTTTTTTCTCGAAGCAGTAAATTATTCTGATTTCTAATGATATTGTTCTTGTACAAAGCCAAACTCAAAAGCGATAAAATAGAAATTAATGCAATAGCCAAAATACTTACCAGTTTCGAATAACGATAAGTTTTCAATTGAAATTTTTCTTCGCTTTCCTTTTTTATAGAATTGTTTAAAGATTGGTTTTTCTTGAACTTTTCGAATTCATTCAAATCAACTTTGGCATTTTTTAATTTTAAAAGATAATTTTCAAGCTGATAATGTTCGTCTAGATAAGAATAAGCCAAATCATAATTTTTGGTTTGTTTGTAGTATTGGCTTATGGCTAAAACAATTTTAGATTTTTTTACAAAATCGTTGTTCTTAGCATTGTATTCGAGTGCATTATCAAGATAAATAATAGCAGAATCGTTCCTTTTTAGCTGTGTTTCTATTAAGCCTAATTGATAGTAAGAATCTGCTTTTGTTTTAATTAAAGCGCTATTATCGGGCTTTTTAGTGATTTTTTGAAATGTTTTTGCCGCTAAAGGAAGATTATTATTGGTCTTTAAGGCCATTGCAATCTGATAATTCAAAACATCAGCATGGTCTTCAATATTTAATTCTTTTAATAATTGCTGAGCTTTATCATAATAAATAGCGGCCGTTTTATAGTCGCCTTTTGCCGTATTGGTAAGACCAATATAATGCAATGCCAAAACTTTTGTACAGCTTGGTTTTAATGTATCAAATAGAGAAACCGTTTTATGAAAGTTCTTTAAAGCGTCTTCAAATTTTCTTTGATTGTAATAAATTTTGCCAAGTTTTAAAGTTTGGATGGCTAAATTTTCTTTTTTGCCATTTACTTCACAAAAATTAATTGATTTCTGAGTGTAAAATACTGCTTGACTGAACTTTTTATTGTTGAGATTGTAATTGGCTAGTTTGTTGTAATAGGTAACGCTGTCTGTATTCTTTTTGACTTGAGAATACAAAAGCGAGTTAAAAAAACAAACAACAATAAAAAGATAGTATTTCATGTATGGCAATGCTTTTACAATGAATCTTATTTTTTTCTTATTAGTAAAATTAAATCAATCAATCTAGATGAATAGCCAATTTCGTTATCGTACCAGCCCACAACTTTTACCATTTTATCGATAACCGAAGTTAGCTGAGCATCAAATAAACAAGAATGTCTGTTGCCGATTACATCAACTGAAACTATTGGATCTTCTGTGTAATCTAATATTCCTTTTAAATTTGTTTTGGAAGCTTCTTTAAATGCATTATTTATTTCTTCAATAGTAACAGCTCGTTTTACATTGAAGGTAATATCTGTTAATGAACCGTCTGGAACTGGAACACGAATACCGCATCCGCCCATTTTGTTGTGCAATTTAGGAAAAATTTTTGTTAAAGCCTTAGCTGCACCTGTAGTTGTTGGAACAATTGACTGACTTGCTCCTCTTGCACGTCTTAAATCCTTATGCGGCTGGTCGTGAAGGCTTTGGTCAGTTGTGTAAGAATGAATAGTTGTAATATATGCTTGCTCTATTCCGCATAACTCCTCGATTATTTGTATCATCGGGGCGGCGTTATTTGTTGTACAGCTAGCATTAGAAACTATATTTTCGTTTCCATCCAAGATATTTTCATTAACTCCAAGAACGACAGTTTTTATAGTATCAACTTCTGAAGGTGCAGAAAGAATAACTTTTTTAGCTCCAGCTTCTAGATGTGCGTTTAATTCTTCGTGAGTTTTGTATTTTCCTGTCGATTCGATAACAATATCAATCGATTGTGATTTCCAATCTAAATTTGAAATGTTTTTTTCGTGAAAAAAGAAAAAATGCCTTCCGTCTACAATAATGCTGTTTTCATCATGACTTACTTCAAAAGGTAAAACCCCATGAATACTATCATATTTAATTAAATGCGACATAGTTTTATTGTCGGCAATGTCGTTAATGGCAACAACTTCGATTTCAGGATGATTCAGAAGAAGACGAAATAGATTTCTTCCTATTCTTCCAAATCCATTAATGGCAATTCTTGTTTTCAATTATTTGGTTTATTCGTTTAACCGTTGAAACCGTTTAATTGGTTAATCGTCAAATGTATCAGGGACTAAACGATTAACCAATTAAACGATTAAACTTAAATTTATAAAATGTGTTTTTGTGCTTTGTAAGAAGAACGAACAAGAGGTCCGCTTTCAACATGTCTGAAACCTAATTCAAGACCAAATTGTTCGTATCGAGCAAACTGTTCAGGTGTAATGAATTCTTTTACAGGAAGATGTTTTTTACTTGGTTGCAAATATTGTCCAATAGTAACTACATCTACGTTAGCATTTCTTAAATCAGTCATAGTCTGAAAAACTTCTTCTTCTGTTTCTCCAAGACCTAACATAATTCCAGATTTAGTTCTATTGATGCCTTTTTCTTTCAAATAACGCAGAACTTCTAAACTTCTGTCATATTTAGCCTGAATACGAACTTCACGAGTTAAGCGACGTACCGTTTCCATGTTGTGAGAAACCACTTCAGGGTTTGCCTCGACAATACGATCTAGATTTCTTTCCATTCCCTGAAAATCAGGAATAAGAGTTTCAAGAGTAGTTTGAGGATTCATTCTACGAATCGCTCTAACAGTTTCCATCCAAATAATAGAACCTCCGTCTTTCAAATCATCTCTGTCTACGCTTGTAATAACGGCGTGTTTAATGTTCATGATTTTAATAGAACGAGCTACTTTTTCAGGTTCATCCCAATCTACCGTTTCAGGTCTGCCTGTTTTTACACCGCAGAATCCGCACGAACGAGTACAGACATTTCCAAGAATCATAAAAGTCGCAGTTCCTTCACCCCAGCATTCTCCCATATTTGGGCAGCTTCCAGAAGTACAAATGGTATTTAAACTATATTTATCAACTAAACCTCTAAGTTCAGTATATTTTTGTCCGATGGGTAATTTTACTTTTAACCACTTAGGTTTTGTGGTCGGTATATTTTCAGCGACTGTTTCCATATATCAATAATCAAAGTACAAAGATAAGGAATGTACTTCATTTGAAGATTTCTTTAGGATTTAATTTAATGATTGAATAGTAAATCAAGTATTATTACGGTTTAATTATGTGTAATAAAAAAGTTAAATAAGTGTGTTTAAAATGCTTTTTTGGTTTTAAAAGTATATTTCCTTTTGTAAAATCTGTTGTCATGAATAATAATAGCAATGTTTTGATATTTAGTGCTTTAAAATTTATATCTTTAAATGTTAAAAAAAACGAATTTTTATAATACTGGCACGGTTCTTTTGTAGTACATTTGGTGTTAAATTAATATAGGTAAAAATGAAAAAGAAATTTATTGTATTAGGAATTTTATTAGCATCTTTTGGGATTTCTAAAATGAATGCACAGATTAATTTGGGAGAAAAAGCAATTGGTGCTGTTCAAAAAGGAGTTACTGGTTTTACTTTTAGTAATGCAGATGCTGCTAAATTATCTAAAGAAGCTGTTGATAAATTAGATGCTGAACATGAAATAGCTGGACCAACAGACGGTTATACTTTAAGATTAAATCGAGTTTTTGGAAAACATGCTTCTGGTGACGGATTTACTTTAAATTATAAAGTTTATAAATTGAAAGAAGTGAATGCTTTTGCAACGGCAGACGGAAGTGTTCGTGTTTATTCAGGTTTAATGGATATCATGGATGATAATGAATTAATTGCTGTAATCGGACACGAAATCGGACACGTTGCAAATAATGATTCTAGAGACGCTATTCGCGCGGCTTACCAAAAAGAAGCTTTAATGGACGGAGCATCTTCGCAGTCGGCAACTTTAGCAACGGTTACAGATAGCCAACTTGGTAAAATTGGAAGCGCAATTATCGATAGTAAATACAGCCGTAAACAAGAATCGGAAGCAGATTTGTTTGCGTACAATTTCATGAAGAAAAATGGTTACGATGTAAATGCTGAAGAATCTGCTTTTAGAATTTTAGCAAAAATGAGTGAAGGATCTCAAGCTTCTTTTATTGATCAAATGATGAGTTCGCACCCAGATTCTAAGAAAAGAGCAGACGATGCTAAAAAAAGAGCAGAAAAAGATGGCTTGTATAAAGCTTATGTGCAACAAAAAATTGTAAATACTGTTCCAGCACCAGCAACTACGACTAAAAAGACAACCACTGCAAAGAAAACAACAACTACAAAAAAGAAATAAGTAGTTGTTTGCGTAATAATTTAAAACCCGGCAATTTTTTAATTTGCCGGGTTTTTGTTTTTATCCTAAAACGTGAAAGGCTAGAATTTTCTGTACTTCGTAAACATTTACCGATTTATTGAACTGTTTTACAATGCTTGGTTGCTGTTCGCTAGAAATCCAGATTTTTAACTCAGCATCAAGATCAAAAGTGCCAGCGGTTTCTACGCTAAATCTTGTGATGTTTTTGTAAGCGATAGATTTGTATTCTGTTTTGCTTCCAGTTAATCCTTGTACGTCAACCAAGATTAATCTTTTGTTGGTAAAAATAAAAGTGTCGCGAATTAGTTTGAAACCCATTTCAATCTCTTCGTTGGTTGTTAAAAGCTGTCCGTATTTTTTAATTAAATCTTCTTGACTTACAGAGCCTGCATTGCCAAGAATTGCTGAAAATATTCCCATTATTTTGTTATTAATAGTTAGAATGAATTTCTTTTTTGAAGGAGTAAAAGTAGTGATTTTGCTAATTTCTAACACCTGATTTTATTTTAATTAAAGATGGAATTAGGATTGTTGAAATAATAAAAGATGCAATAAAAGTGACTATGAAATTTCCAATATTAAAATCTTGAAAACATACAGCAAATCTCAAAAGCAAAATGGTAGCTATGCATAAAATAACAGCCTTCCAGTATAATTTTTCAATGGGAGTTTTAATATTGAAATCTTGTGGAAGTTTTAGAAAAACAATAAGAAGGGCAATACTGCCGATGAAAGTACTTCCATGTTGAGCAATTTTCCATAACGGAATTTCGGTACTAAAAATGTAGATTGTATTTCTAAAGCTATTTATTTCATTTACAAAATAACCGTTTTTATGAGTAAAAGAATCCCAGAAAAGATGTGAAATTATGCCAATGAGTAAAGATATTAAAACGATGTGCCAATTTTTTTTGAAATAAACATTCCAATTGAAATCAGTGTACGTGAGAATTCGAGTTTTCATAAATGAAGGAAGATTTTGAAATAAAAGATTTCTAATGATATTATGAAAAACAAAAGCAAGTAAAAGTGCAAGAGGTAAGTCAAACCAAAAAATGCCAGTAAAAGTATGGCTGTAATTGCTTTTTACTTTCATTCTTAAAAAATATTCAATATCGGGAATTAAACTGCCGATAATAAGGCTTGTTAGTGAAAACCATGATTTTGGCAGATATCTTAAAGGAAGAATTATGGCAGGATGTGAAAAAGTAAAAGGCATTTAATTCAGTTTATTTTTTTAGCATTTGATAAATAAAAGTAAATAAAAAAGCAGAACCGAAGTTCTGCTTTTTTTTATGAAATGATATGTTAAATTATTCCAATTCTGTTTTTACTGTAATTGGAAGACTATATGCTGTTCTCACAGGTTTTCCGTCTAGAATTCCTGGACTCCATTTTGTTTTTAATGATTTTAAAACTCTAATTGCTTCTTTTCCCATTCCGTAACCTGGGTCATTTTTTACTGTAATATCAGTAAGCGAACCATCTTTTTCAACGATGAAGAAAACATATACTTTTAATGTTTTTTCCATGTCTAAATCAGGTCTGCGGAAATTGTTTCCTACATACTTGTAGAACTGAGCAATTCCACCTGGGAACTCAGGAACTTTGTCTAGTATAGCAGAAGATACTGGGTCGTTTGTTGGCGGAGCTACTGAAGCAACATCACCATTTCCTCCTCCTCCTGTTGTAGGCATTGCATTAACAGCTGTTCCATTTCCGGTAGTATTTACTGAAGTTGGAGCATTTTCTACGTTAGGAGCTATATTTTCAACTGCATTTTCTGTAGTTGCAACCACGGGATTAACCAACTGAATTGCTTCAGTTGCGCTTGCTGCACTTTGTTCCATTATTGGAGTTGGTGGAGCTGGCGGTGGCGGAGCAACATTTGGATCAACGTTGACCACAGTCATAGGATCCTCATAAATAGGTGGTGTTTCTGTAGAAGAATCAACAACTGGAGGTCTAAGTTTGTTAATAAGTACCGATGCACCTCCTAATGCCGTTATTAACAATAAACCCATAAACAGAGCTGTAACAGAATTTTTGGAACTCTCTTGGCGTAATTGATACGCGCCGTACTCTTTATTCTTGTTCTCGAAAACAAGGTCAGTCCACTTGCTTTCATAAATGCTTAATTTAGACATAATTTTTGGGTTTTAAGGTTAAGTAACTTTAAATCATACGCAGAAAGGGTTTGGGTTTGAGCTAACAACGTAAAAGTTGTAGTTTTAGTATTGCAGAAATATATTTTTTTAAGAATAAAAATACGAATAGTTTATTCTTTACCTAAAGATAATAAATTATCTATTACGTTCGATAATTTCTGCTAATAATTTTTTAGCGCGTAAAAGTTTAACTTTTACACTGCTTAAAGGTTCGTCAATCTTAACGGCGATTTCCTGATAAGACATTTCCTGAAAGTAACGAAGCTGAATTACTTCTTGATAGTGAGGTTTAAGTTCTTTGATGCACAAGAGCAAACGAGAAAGATTTTGTTCTTTAATCAAAGCATCTTCTGCAGATGGAGTAGGGTCGGCAATATTATAAGCCTGCTGGTCTTCGTTGTCTGTGATTTCTATAAAAAGACTGGTTTTCTTTTTTCTAAGTAAATCAATATAGACATTTTTTGCTATTGCAATAAGCCAAGTATTGAATTGAAATTCGGCGTTGTAAGAAGCTATTTTGTCAAAAGCTTTTGAGAAAGTTTCTATTGTAATATCTTCTGCAATCGTTTCATTCTCGGTACGTTTGAGCATAAACGAATACACCTCATTCCAGTAATGATCTAATAAAAAAGTAAAGGCGATCTGATCGCCTTTTTTTGCTTTTTCTATTTTAGAATTTATTTCCAATATACTGGTTTTGAAAAGATATTAGTTATAAAGATATTAATTTGCGTTAATATAAGCGCTATCTCAACAACTGGAAACCAAATTTTAAGGTCATTTTCTTTTAGTTTTCCTGCTGAACATCCAATTATTGTCCAAACAATGGTATAGCGCGTTGCTAAAATTGCTAATACAGCAATCCATTGAAATTGGAAAGCCAATAAAACTATAACTAATAAAAAGAAAAATAATTGTGAAAGGAAAAATAATCCCAACTGCATTTTATCAAAAAACTTATAATGTTCCGCAGTAGAAATATGTCTTCTTTTTTGTGTAAACCACTCTTTATATGTTTTTTTTGGTTTCGAATAAGTGAAACTTTCCGGAGTATAAGAAATGGTTGTGTTTGTTTTATTTGCCGCCTGATTGATAAATAAATCATCATCGCCAGAACGAATCTGAATATGATCAATAAATCCGTTTACGTTAAAAAACTCTTCTTTTTTATAAGCCAAATTGCGTCCAACTCCCATATATGGTGAACCTAATTTTGCCCAAGAAAAATATTGAAGGGCTGTCAAAACCGTTTCAAAACGAATGATTTTATTTAAAAAAGAACGTTCTACTTTTTCGTAACCTCCATAACCTAATACAATAGTTTTGTTTAGTGTAAACTGAGAAGTCATAGAAGTAATCCAATCTTTGGTAGACGGGAAACAATCTGCATCTGTAAATAATAGGTAATCTTTTTTTGCTGCTTTAATTCCTAGCGTTAAAGCGTATTTTTTATTTCCCCAAAAAGCTTCGTTGTTTTCAACTTTTACCAAACGAATATTAGAGAATTCTTTTTCAAATTCTTCAAAAACCTCAAGGGTTTCATCGCTTGATGCATCGTCAATTAAAACGATTTCAAAATCTGGATAGTCTTGCTGTGCCAAAAGCGGAACGTATTTTTTTACATTCTCTTCTTCGTTTTTTGCGCATACAATTACAGATACTGGAAGATTTTTAGGTTTTATATGTTGAGGTTTGGCAAAAGCAAATTTTCCAAAAACACCTAAATAATAAAATAATTGAACTACGACAATAGCAATAAAAAAGTAAAATATGTATATAAGCATCTGATTTATTTGGTTCTATTAATTTTCACGTTCTGCGACTGCAAATGTACTTATGAATTCTTTAAATTCAATAGCCAAACCCGATTTACTTTCGGCATTTCGACATTTCTTTCGCAACAGCTATAGCCTGAGGGTTTTCTGTTTTTTCTAATTCCGAAATTATGTTTTTATAATTGTGGTCGTCTCGGTTTTGAGAGAGTTTTTTTGTGGCTTGAATTTCGTCAATTTCTATTTCAAAACCAAATATTCCTCTAGCTTCACGCATTGTTTTTGCTGATAAATCTTCAACTCGTACCGGATTTTCAGAATTTGCTTCGTATTTGTCTACGAGCTTTTTTAATTGTTCAACAGAAGTTTCATAATCAACAATTTTGATTCTTCCATAAACATGCACGGCTATGTAATTCCATGTTGGAACATTTTCGTGATCATACCAAGAAGAAGAAATATAACTATGTGAGCCTGTGAAAACAGCCAAAACCTGATCGTTTTCTTTAAAACCTTCGGCTTGCGGATTTAATTTTGAAATATGTCCTTGTAAAATTTCTTTTCCTTCGGCGTTAATCTCAAGTTCTATCGGAATATGTGTGGCACATAACTTTCCGTTAGTTTGATTGATTAAGATTCCAAAACTATTTTCTTTTATAAAAGTTCTGATTTCTTCTTGATTTTCGTTTTTGTATAAATCTGGAGTATACATTGTTGTCTTTTTTTTGCCACGAATTACACGAATTTAATTAGTGAAAATTCGTGTAATTCGTGGCGAATATTTTTTTAAATCACATTTACTTCCGCTTCAATCTGAATTCCAAATTTTTCAAAAACCGTTTTTTGAACTTCTTTAGAAACGGCTAAAATTTCTTGTCCCGTTGCGTTTCCATAATTTACTAAAACCAAAGCCTGGTTTTTATGAACTCCCGCATCTCCAAAACGTTTTCCTTTAAAGCCAGCTTGTTCAATAAGCCAACCAGCAGGAACTTTTACTTCAGTTTCGGAAACTTCATAAAACTTCATTTCTGGAAAATTCTGGTGGATTTTCTCGAAATCAGATTTGGATATAATTGGATTTTTAAAGAAGCTTCCGCTATTTCCTAATTCTTTTGGATCAGGAAGTTTGCTTTGTCTGATAGCAATTACAGCGTTACTAACATCTTTTAAAGTTGGTTCCGTAATATTGTTTTTAGCCAATTCAGCTAAAATGTCTCCGTAAGAAGTATTTATTTTATGATTGCGTTTGGTTAGTTTGAAAACCACCGAAGTAATAATGTATTGATCTTTAACTTCATGTTTGAAAATACTTTCACGGTAGCCAAAATTACATTCGTCATTATTGAAAGTTCTCATTTCTTGAGTTGCAATGTTCATCGCGTCGCACGAAATAAAAGTGTCTTTAATTTCGGTTCCATAAGCGCCAATATTCTGAACAGGCGTTGTACCAACATTTCCCGGAATAAGGGACATATTTTCTAAGCCACCAAAATTATTGTCGATTGTCCAAAGAACGAAATCGTGCCAAGTTTCGCCAGCCTGACTTTCAACCCAAACAAAATCGTCGTCTTCTTTTGTGATTTTTTTGCCTTTTAAATCAATATGAATAACCAAAGCATCAATATCTTTCGTTAAAAGCATATTGCTTCCGCCGCCCAAAATAAATTTTTTCTCGTTTTTATTTTCCGATAAAATGGTTTTCAATTCAGCAATAGAATGAACTGCAACGAATTGTTTTGCACTGGCTTCAATGCCAAAAGTATTGTGTTTTTTTAAAGAAAAATTGGATTGGATTTCCATAAATAAAAGGCTTTTTAAATCTGACTTCAAAAGTAAGGATTATAATTTTTTCTAACCGCAAAGAGCGCAAAGTTTTACGCAAAGTTCGCAAAGCTTTGTGTTCTTTGCGGTTAAATTATTTTCTATAATTAATCAATTCGTGATATTTCTCCGAAATAATTTTCATATTAATATCATAATTGGCATTTTCTTCAACAAACTTTCTATTTCGAATAATAGTTTGGTTTCGAAATTCAGAATTTTCAAAAGACCAAATCAATTCATTTGCTAGCATTTCGATATTGTCAATTTCAATCAGTTGCCCGTTCTCCCGATGCGTAATCCAACTTTGATTTCCTGGAATATTTGAAACTATTGGATAGCAATTACAAGCCATAGCTTCAAACAAAGATGCTGAAACACCTTCTGTAATTGGCATGCTGATGTAAATATTGGATTGCTGTAATAATTTAGGAAGTTCTGTATTCGGAATTCTTCCAGTAAAAAGTACTTTTTTTTCCATTTGAAGATCTTTTGCTAAATCTTTTAAATGTTGCAATCTTGGTCCATCGCCAACAATTGTCAAAGAAAAATCAATTTGTGTTTGATGTAAAACTCCAAATGCTTTTAAAATAGATTCATGACGATATTCTGGCATTAAGGAACGTGTTACAATTGCTTCAATTTTAGGAGAATTGTTTGTTGAAGGAGTAAAAATCGACAAGTCAATTCCTTTCGGAAGAATGAGAACTTTATTCATGTCAACTCCAACTGCTTTCATGTGAATTGCCATTACAGGTCCCCACGCGTGAATTAAGTGTGCTTTTTTGAAAGCATATTTTTGAATGAATTTTTTAAATGGATATAAAACAGATTCTTCTGGCCATAAATCGGTTCGTCCTTGTTGTGCGATTGCAATTGTTTTTGCTCCAGATAATGCGGCTAGAAAACCGTAACTTGTGGTTCTTTCTGCAATAACCATATCTGGCTTTTCTCTTTTAATAATTTTCTGAATGGCAAAAGGAGAGAAGAGATACTCCAAAATGCGTTTGAATCTTTGATTGTTTGGTGTTTGAAGTTCCCAAGTAATAATTTCAAAATCGCCAAATTCTTTCAGGCCTTTCATCCAAGTTATGGCGTCGGCGCGGTAAGATTCTCCAAGAAAAAGTATTTTTCTTTTCATTTATAAAAAAATTTCCGCCACGAATTCACGAATTGATTTTTGATAAATTCGTGAATTCGTGGCGATTTATTTTTACTCTTCAGTTTCTAAAGCACGGTTTATAAACTCATTCAGCGGTTTTAGAGCAATAAGTTTCTTACTCATTTTTTCTACGAAATCTTTCTTTGTAACTTCAGAAATGTCATAAGGTTGCGTCGCGGTAAAGCTTTTTAATTTTAAAAACTCAATTGCAGGATGATCTTTTTCATAACCGCGTGGCATGCTTTTTAGAGAATTATTCTCATTGATATCTAAGCTTCCAAATTCTTTTTTGAAGTTTTTATCGTTTAAAATTTCCTGCAAATCATCATAGAAAAAAGCAATTTCTTTACGCACTTTTTTTAAATCTTCCGCTTCAGGCGAATAAAATCCTCCAGCAATAAAACTAGCTCCCTTCTCGATATGCACATAATATCCTGCACGATTTGCGCCTTTTGCACCTGCCGAAAGCCAAACTCCTAAATGCGCCTTGTATGGAGATTTATCTTTAGAAAAACGAATGTCACGATTGATTCTAAAAGTACAATTTTTAACTTCCAATAATTCTAATGAAGGATCAAGCGGTTTCATGGCATCCAAAAAATCGCTTACCAATTGGTGGTAGTCTTTTTTGAAAACTTCGTATCGTTTTTTATTTTCCTGAAACCATTCTCTATTATTGTTTCTTTTTAAATCGTCTAAAAATTGCAATGATTCTTTCGTTAGCATATTTTATATTTTTGATTGCAGTTATTTTTTTAATTCGTTTTTTTGTTTGCCACGAATTACACGAATTTACACTAATTTACACTAATTTTTTAATTGCTTATCGATCAACTTTGACAAAGTTCTAGACTTTGTCAAAGTTTTTAATTAGCGTAAATTCGTGAAATTCGTGGCGAAAAAACTTTATAAATTGAAAATTTTATAACTCTGATGTGTCGATTTTACAATAGCTTCGGTTCTTTCAGGATGTGTGTCCGAAATAAAAAGCTGTCCGAAAGTTTCGCTGTTTACCATTTCTACAATTTTGGCAACACGCGTTTCGTCTAGTTTGTCAAAAATATCATCAAACAAGAGAATTGGCTTTACGCCGCTTTGTTTTTTTAGAAATTCGAATTGAGCCAATTTTAAAGCAATCAAAAAAGATTTTTGCTGTCCTTGAGATCCAAATTTTTTTATCGGATGTGAATCAATTTCAAAAGATAAATCATCTTTATGAACTCCGACCGTTGTATATTGAAGCACGCGATCTTTGTTGATGTTTTCTTGCAGAAGAGTCAAAAGGTCTTTTTCGAACAAATGGCTTTCGTAAACCAATTGTACACTTTCTTCAGATCCAGTGATGGCTTGATGATGCTTATTAAATATAGGTATAAATTGTTCTAGAAATTCTTTTCTCTTTTCGAAAATCGATTTTCCGTAACCTTGCAATTGTTCGTTATATATAGATAAGGTGTCGTTTTCAAATACACGATTCAAAGCAAAATATTTCAAAAGAGCATTTCGCTGGGTAATTACTTTCTGGTACAATATCAATTCATGAAGATAATTGGAGTCTAACTGCGAAATCACACTATCCATAAATTTACGACGCGTTTCGCTGCCTTCCACAATCAAATCTCTATCGGCTGGTGAAATAATGACTAGCGGAACAAACCCAATATGATCTGAGAATTTGTCGTATGCTTTTCCGTTTCTTTTTAGAACCTTCTTTTGCCCTTTTTTTAAACTGCATACAATTTGCTCAGTTCTTTCGTTCTTTTCCAGTTCGGCATCAATTACAAAAAAATCTTCTCCGTGTTTGATGTTTTGAACTGCAAGAGGATTAAAATAACTTTTCCCGTATGCTAAATGATAAATAGCATCTAATACATTGGTTTTTCCGATACCATTTTTTCCCACAAAACAGTTGATTTTGATGTCGAAATCAAAACTTGCTTCAGAAAAGTTTTTATAATTGAATAAAGATATTTTGTTTAAATGCATTTTTTAGGGACTCAATAGGTAAAATTTACTGATTTGAACCAGTGGAAATTTGAGGGTGCAAATTACCGAAAATTATTGATATAATTGGTCTGAGAGCAATTCTCGTCTGATTTATTTTAACGCTTAAGCGAAAGAAAAAACGAATACCAAAAATAATTCCTTTAAATAAGTGATAAAATTGAAATTTTTTACGTCATTTTCAATAAAAATTTTATTTTTGCCGTTCACTAAATAAATTTTAAATGGCAACTTACAATAAAAGAGGATATAAGACACCAAAAGAGAAGGAAGTAAAAGAGGTTACTGAAGAACAACAAGTGGTTATTGACGAAAAAGACAGCACAACAGCTGGTGTTTTCTCAAAACTAGATGAGACAGCTTCAAAAACTGAGGATTGGGTGGCTAAAAATCAAAAAATCATTATTGGTTTAGTGGCTGGTATTGCTGTTGCTACAATTGGGTATTTGGCTTACCAAAAATTCATTGCAACTCCAAAACAAGAAGAAGCTGCAAGTGAAATGTTCGTTGCTCAGCAAAACTTTGAAAAAGCTGTAAATGGTGTTTCTAGCGATTCATTATTCAAATTATCATTAAACGGTTCAGAAGGTAAATTCGGATTTATTAAAATCGCAGACGAATATTCTGGAACAGATGCAGGAAATTTAGCAAACTACTACGCGGGTATCGCTTACTTGAATACAGGTAAATACGATGAGGCAATTAAATATTTAGGAGAGTTTAAATCTGAAGATTTAATCTTAAGTGCTTTAGCTAAAGGTGCAACAGGAGACGCTTATTCTCAAAAAAATCAGCAAAAAGAAGCTTTAGATTTTTATGTGAAAGCTGCTGAATCTAACAAAAACGATTTTACAACACCACGTTTCTTATTAAAAGCGGCTAAAACAGCTTTAGCTTTAGGTCAGAAAGAAGATGCTTTGAAATATTTAAATGATATCAAAGACAATTACGATACTGCTCCAGAAGCAGCATCTGTTGATGCTTTGATTGGATTAGCTCAATAAAAATTTTAGACTTTAGATTTAAGATTGTAGATTTGTAGTTACGAATCTATATTCTAAAATAAAAAATCTAAAATATTACAGATGGCTACTGAAAATAAAAATCTATCAGAATACGATAAAAACACAATCCCAAACGCGAAAGACTTTCGGTTTGGGATTGTTGTTTCTGAATGGAATGAAACTATAACAGAAGGGCTTTACAATGGTGCTTTTGATGCATTAATTGATTGCGAAGTTCCTGCTCAGCAAATTATTCGTTGGAATGTTCCAGGAAGTTTTGAATTAATCTACGGAGCAAAAAAAATGCTTCAAACCCAGAATGTTGATGCGGTAATCGTAATTGGATGCGTAATTCAAGGAGAAACCAAACATTTTGATTTTGTTTGCGAAGGTGTTACACAAGGAATAAAAGACTTAAATGTTCAAACTGATATTCCGGTTATTTTCTGTGTTTTAACAGATAATAACATGCAGCAGTCTATCGATAGAAGTGGCGGTGTTCACGGAAACAAAGGTACTGAAGCTGCAATTGCTGCAATAAAAATGGCTTATATTCGCCAGCAGGCTTCAATAGCTCATGCTTACAATCAGCCATTATTAACTTCTGGAGCGCTTCAAATTGAAGATTCTCCAAAGAAAATTGAGAACGAATAAACACATTTGTTTTAAAAATATTAAAACCTATACTGTGTCATAACGGTATAGGTTTTTTTGTTTTTTTTATGATTATTCTTATTCTAAAAGCCAATCAAAATTTACTAAATTTGTACTTCTTGGTTGGAAAAAACCGAATCTAATCTTTAAAACTTTTTTTGCTTAATGTCGAGTATTATTCAATTGCTTCCTGATCACGTTGCTAACCAAATTGCTGCTGGAGAAGTGGTTCAAAGACCAGCTTCTGTAGTAAAAGAGTTGTTAGAAAACGCTGTTGATGCGAAAGCGACTGATATTAAATTAATCATCAAAGATGCTGGTAAATCTTTGGTGCAGGTTATAGATAATGGGGTTGGAATGACCGTTACAGATGCACGTTTATGTTTTGCGCGTCATGCCACTTCAAAAATTCGTCAAGCAGAAGATTTGTTTTCGCTTGGAACAAAAGGTTTTCGTGGCGAGGCTTTGGCTTCTATAGCGGCGATTGCACACATGGAAATGAAAACCAAGCAAGATCAGGACGAACTAGGGACACATATTGTTATAGAAGGAAGTAAATTTGTTTCGCAAGAAGTGGCAGTTTTGCCAAAAGGGACTTCATTTGCAGTTAAGAATTTGTTTTTTAATATTCCAGCCCGACGCAACTTCTTAAAATCAGACACAGTCGAATTTCGTCATGTTATGGACGAATTTCAGCGTGTAGCGTTGGCACATCCTAATATTCATTTTAGCTTTTATCATAACGGAAGCGAATTGTACAATCTTCCTGCAGCGGGATATCGCCAAAGAATTGTTGGTATTATGTCTGGTAAAACCAATGAGAAATTGGTTCCTGTAAGTGAAGAAACTGATATTATTAGTATTCAAGGGTTTGTTTGCAAACCTGAATTTGCAAAGAAAAATAGAGGAGAGCAGTTCTTTTTTGTAAACGATCGTTTCATAAAAAGTGGTTACTTGCATCATGCAGTAATGGCTGCTTATGACGGATTATTGAAAGATGGTTCTCAACCAAGTTATTTCTTGTATCTGCAAGTTCCTCCAAACACAATTGATATCAATATTCATCCAACAAAAACAGAAATTAAGTTTGATGATGAATCTGCGTTATATGCTATTTTAAGAGCCTCAATCAAACATAGTTTGGGACAGTTTAATGTTGCGCCAGTTTTAGATTTTGATAGAGATTCGAATCTAGATACGCCATATCATTATAAAGATATGGAAGCAGAAACGCCAACGATTCAGGTAGATGGCACTTTTAATCCGTTTACAGACGATAAAACCAATCAGCATTATAGTAAAGCGGGTTCAGGATCAGGTTCGGGAAGTTATAGTTCTGGATCTTCTTCATCGTCTTCTTATTCTGGTTCGGGTTCAAGCTCTTCTTATTCGGGTTATTCTAAACGAGTTGAACCAACGGCAAGTTGGGAAAGTTTATATGTTGGTTTGGATACAGAAAATCCTGAAGCTATAGAAAGTTCACCATTTACATTCGAAAATGAAGAAGTTACCTCTTCTTTGTTTAATGATGATGAGATTGAGCAATCGACTCAAAAAACCTATCAAATTCACAAAAAATACATTGTTTCGCCAATAAAATCAGGGATGGTGATTGTTGATCAACATCGTGCGCACCAGCGTATTTTATACGAGCAATTTTTGCTGAATATGACAGTTAATCAGGCTTCTAGCCAGCAATTGCTCTTTCCGTTAGATTTATTTTATTCGGCAACAGAAATGAAATTGATTGAAGAACTGAAACCTTCTTTAGAAACAACAGGTTTTGTTTTTGATGAAAGTAAAACCGATCATATTGTAGTTTCGGGAATTCCTGTAAATATTACAGAAAGCGAAGTTTCTCTTGTAATCGAACAATTATTGAGCGATTTGCAAGATGGAATTCCGGCAAGCAGCTACAGTCAAAACGATACCATTGCCAAATCTATGGCAAAAAGTTTAGCGGTTAAAACGGGATCTTATTTAACTGAAAAAGAACAAGATAATTTAGTAAACGGTTTGTTTGCTTGTAAAGATCCAAATATTTCACCTTTTCAAAAACCAACTTTCATCACGATGCGTGTGGAAGATATAGATAAAAAGTTTGCCTTATGATGAAAATAACTCCTGTAGTAAAACAATTATTGATAATTAATATTATATTTTTTATTGGTTCTCAATTAGTGCCTGCTTCTGAACATTTTTTAGCATTATTTTTTCCTGAAAACCCGTCGTTTAGAGTTTGGCAGCCTATTACACATATGTTCATGCATGGGGGATTTGCTCATATTGCATTCAATATGTTTGCATTGTATTCTTTCGGTTCAACACTAGAACATTTCTGGGGCGGGAAGAAATTTTTATTCTTTTATATTTCCTGCGGATTAGGAGCAGCTTTGATAAATTTTGCAGTAAATTATTATTTCTATCAAGATGCGATGAATGTTTTGATGTCAAATGGATTTAGTAAAACTCAAATTTTGCAAATAGTAAATCAAGGAAAGATTGATACAAGATGGAATGATATTTTAACAACCTCTCAAATTAAACATCTTTTTGAAGCTTATTTTGGGGCTGTTGTAGGCGCATCTGGTGCAATTTATGGTTTGCTTGTGGCATTTGCTTTTATGTTTCCAAATGCAGAATTGGGTATTATGTTTATTCCGATTCCTGTAAAAGCGAAATATTTTGTGCCTGTATACATGCTTTTATTTGATGGTTTTTTTGGGATTTTCGGAAATTCATTAATGGGAATAGACTCAGGAATTGCTCATTATGCCCATATTGGCGGTGCTTTTTTCGGATTTATGATTATGTGGTACTGGAAAAAAAATCAGTTTAACAACAATCGTTGGAATTAATTTATAACTTTAATAATTAATTTTAAAAAGCAAAAGAAGACTTTATGAATATTCTTGATGATTTAAAAATGCAATACAGATTGGGTGGTATAGCAATGCGCATGATTTATTGGAATGTGGCTTGTTTTCTTATCTCTTTGATTTTTTTCTGGCAGTATTCAGGTGGTGGATTTGATTATCCTAATTGGCTTGCTTTATCTGCAGATCCTCAAGTTTTTTTATTTAAGCCTTGGACATTCTTAACATATGCTTTTTTTCATTTCGACTTTTGGCATTTGCTGTTTAATATGTTGGTTTTAAATTTTGCTAGTAATTTGTTTTTAACTTTTTTTACTCAGAAGCAGTATTTAGGACTTTATATTTTAAGTGCAATCTTCTCTGGGGTTATTTTTGCAC
This sequence comes from Flavobacterium notoginsengisoli, assembly GCF_014207905.1. Classification (GTDB taxonomy): domain Bacteria; phylum Bacteroidota; class Bacteroidia; order Flavobacteriales; family Flavobacteriaceae; genus Flavobacterium; species Flavobacterium notoginsengisoli_A. The sequence goes on from NZ_JACHLB010000006.1 coordinate 257,471, forward strand.
TAAGTTTTTATATTCTAGGAAATACAGCTTCAATTGTTGGAGCTTCTGCTGCTATCATGGCAATTTTGGTGGCTGCTACAACTTATTCTCCTTTAATGAATGTTCGTTTATTTCTTTTTGGAAATGTAAAATTATGGCACATTACGGCTGTTATTTTAATTTTAGATTTAATGCAATTTCGTTTAGGAAATATGGGCGGACATATTTCACATCTAGCAGGTGCATTTTTTGGTTTTGCTTATATTAAATTGCTTCAAAACGGTACAGACTTAAGCGTAATTGTTTCTAAAACATTAGATTTCTTTGCAAATCTGTTTAGAAAATCTCCTACGACCCCATTTACAAAAGTTCATAAAAATTACAAAAAACCTACAGAAAGAACGACATCAAAAATTGTTACGAAAGACAAAACACAACAACAAATTGATGAAATCTTAGATAAAATCAGTCAATCAGGGTACGATTGTCTGACAAAAGAAGAAAAAGAGTTTTTATTTAAAGCTGGAAAATAAACTTGTAGGAGAAAAATATGAAAAACCTTTCTTGGTTTAATAAAATAATGTTCTTTTTGAATATAGTGCTTACTGTGCTTACATTTAGCATTTATATTCTGCCTTTTCTAGCACCTAAAAGTTTTCCGCTTTTATCGGTGCTTACGCTGTTTATGCCGGCTTTTTTTGTGGCAAACGGACTTTTCTTTGTTTATTGGGCAATTCAGTTTAAAAAGCGTCTCATTTTGTCTGGATTGGTTTTATTAATCGGAATTACTTTTATTAATAAATTTTATAAATTTTCTGCCAAAGAATATGTTCGAGATGAGAAAGATTTCTCTGTAATGAGCTATAATGTTCGTCTTTTTAATGTTTTTAAATGGTTGGACCGTGATGATATTCCAGAAAATATTAAAGCTTTTATTGATGAAAAAGATCCAGATATTCTATGTATTCAAGAATATTCAAATTCTGCACATCTCGATTTAAAAGTATACCCGCATCGATATATTTTTATAGATGGAAAAAAGGTAAAAACCGGACAGGCTATTTTTTCGAAATTTCCAATTATTGATCAAGGCAATATTGTTTTTCCAAAATCAGATAACAACGTGGTTTATGCCGATATTAAACGAGGAAAAGATGTGATACGAGTTTATAATATGCATTTGCAATCTATTAAAATTTCTCCTGATGTTAGCGAAATTTCAGATGATATAGATAATGTAAATCAGAAGAAATCGCAACGTATTTATGGCAGGATTAGTAAAGGGTTTTCTCAACAGCAAGAACAAGCTGAAATCTTTAAAGAACACATAAAAAAATGTAAAACTCCAATGATTATCTGCGGAGATATGAATAATAGTCCATTTTCTTATGTTTATAGAAATATCAAAGGGAAGCTGAAAGATGCCTTTGAAGAAGCAGGCGGAGGTTTTGGTGCTACTTATAAATTTAAATATTACCCTGCCAGAATTGACTACATTTTTACAGACAGTAAAATGAAAGTAAAGCAATTTGAAAGTTTTTCAGATTTTGAAAACTCGGATCATTATCCAATTATGACAAGGCTTTCAATGGAATGAATTTTTTAGTCGAAAGTCGAAAGTCGAAATTTGTAACTCACAACTTAAATTAGTTTCTGAGTTTTTAAATAATCTACAGCAAATTTACCTTCATTAAAAAGTAAATCCAAAACACTTAGGTTGTTTATAAAACCGTGTTTGTCATCAAAAACTTGTGTATATTTTTCGAAAGAATTAGTGTCTTTTTTTCCATTTGCTAAATACCTGAAATCAGTAAAATCTGGAGTTTCATGAAAGTATTCTGCTGTTTTACCAAATTCAAATTTCAATCTAAGACATTTTGTGACGATGTCTAGAACTTCAAAATTTAAATCCATCAAAAAGGTGTGTTTCTTTTCGAAAATAGGCATTAAGTCATCTTCGAAGTATTCAAAGAAGGGAGAGCTTCTGTAAGCTGCTTCAAGCGATTTAAAATGCTGTTTCTGCCAATCAAATTCATTTTCGATCAAAATGTCTTTTGTTTTTTGATGCGCTGCTTTTGAATGCTTAACTGGAATATTTAATAACTGAATTCCGTTTGGACTATAGATGTAAGTTCTGTTTCTATTAGTCTGTTTCTGAAAATTATCTTCCATTTCAAAAGTAATGCTTTCAGATTGCGCTATAACAGCAAAATGACTAATTGATGGGAAATAAGTTGGAAGTAGTAGGGAATTCATATATGTCTAAAGTTTTAAAGTCAAAAGTCAAAAGCCATAAAATTAAGTTTGTGAGCTTGACTTTATGACTTTAGACTTTTAAACATTTGACTGTTTTTAATTATGCTTTATTTTCTCTTCTTTTTTTCCAAATAAAGTCACCTACAAAATACAAGGCAAGAACGATTAGGAAATATTTGAAGTAAGATTGTGGTTGGCCTTCTCCGTCTACAGTTGTGAAAACTCTGCTCCAACGAATTTTGTTGATGCCTTTTCCGTTAGTATCCCAACTCATCCAAATGAAGACTGGTTTTCCAACAATATGATTTTCTGGAACGTAACCCCAATAACGGCTATCTTCAGAATTATGACGGTTATCTCCCATCATCCAGTAATAATTTTGTTTGAAGGTATAAGTTGTTGCAGGTTTTCCATTAATTAAGAATTTTGAACCTTCTATCGTTAATTTGTTTCCTTCATAATTCGTAATGATTTCTTTGTAGAAAGGAAGCGATACGTTATTCAATGCTACTGTTTTTCCAGCTTCAGGAATGTAGATTGGCCCCATATTATCCTGACTCCATTTGTTGATGTGAGGAAATATTCTGTTGTCATCTTGTCTGTCAATTTTTCGAACCACGGCAGTTACACCTGGAGTACTTTTAAAACGTTCAGTTCCAACTTCTGTTAAGGAATTAAAATAAAGTGTATCTCTTTTTTGAACTCTGTTTCCTAAAGAATCTTCTTCTACTCTGAAATAGTAAGAATCTGTAATGTCTAATTCTCTGATAATTGTTTCAAAATCAATCGGAGTTTTTTCGTCTAATGCAACAGCATAAGAATATTGGGGCTTAGCTCTTTCTGGTAAAACTAATTTTTGGCCATTAATAAAAACATAGCCATCTTTTATTGATAAAGTGTCTCCAGGAATACCAACGCATCTTTTTACGTAATTAGATTTTTTGTCAATAGGTTTGATAACGCCTGGTCTTCCTTTTGGCTCAAAGAAATAATGAACAGTATCTGCGGGCCAGTTGAAAACGACAATGTCGCATCGTTTTATTTTTTGAATTGCTGGTAATCTGAAATAAGGCAATTGTGGCCAGCTTAAGTAAGATTTCTTTTTAGTTAAAGGAATAGAGTCGTGAACCATCGGTAATGCTACCGTTGTCATCGGAACTCTTGGTCCGTAATTTATTTTACTTACAAATAAGAAATCACCAATTAATAATGATTTTTCTAAAGATGATGTCGGAATTGTGTAAGGCTGTACAACATAAGTGTGTACTAAAGTGGCAACAATTATAGCGAAAAGCAAAGAGCTAATAGTGTCTGCTGTTTTGTTTTCTGGTGTTAATTGGCGTTCAGCGCGGTACTCAAGTTTTTGTGTGTAATTGACATAATAAATATAAAAACCTAAAGTAAAAAGACCTAAGATCGTATCTAAAGTTGATCTTTTATTAAATGTTCTTAAGGTTTCTACCCATACAACAGGAAACATAATCAAATTGATAATCGGGATAAAAAGTAAAAGAGTCCACCAAGTTGGACGCCCAATCATTTTCATCAAAACGATAGAATTATACACAGGAATTGCTGCTTCCCAGCTTTTTCTTCCTGCTGCCTGATACAATTTCCAAGTGCCAAGAAAATGGATTATTTGGACAGCTAAGAAAAATACGAACCAAGAGTAAAGTGTCATAATATTGTATTTTTAAATTTTCAATTCAGATTAAATTAATCTTGAATTTTATTCAATTATTGTAAGTTTAATACATCTTTCATAGTGAAGATTCCTTGTTTTCCGGCAAGCCATTCTGCAGCAACAACTGCTCCAAGGGCAAAACCTTCACGATTGTGGGCAGTATGTTTAATTTCGATGCTGTCAATAGCCGAATCGTAGTTTACGGTGTGAGTGCCTGGAACTTCTCCAATTCTTTTTGCTTCAATATGAATTTGATTGTTTTTTGCTTCTTCCATAGTCCACTCAGCATAATTGCTATTCTGAATAACTCCTTGTGCTAAAGAAATAGCAGTTCCGCTTGGTGCATCAAGTTTGTGAATATGGTGAATTTCTTCCATTGAAACTTTATAAGAATCAAATTGATTCATGATTTTAGCTAAGTATTCATTTAATCCGAAGAAAATATTTACACCCAAGCTGAAGTTTGAACTCGAAATAAAACCACCTTTTTTCTCATTGCAAAGTGCGATCATTTCGTCATAATGTTCTAGCCATCCTGTTGTTCCAGAAACTACAGGAACATTAGAATTGAAACAAGCAGAAATATTGCTTACTGCAGCTGAAGGAACGCTAAAATCAATAGCAACATCTGCTGTTGAAAGTCCGTCATAAGTATTGAATTCATCTTTCTTTAAAACTATTTCATGACCTCGTTCTAAAGCAATTCGTTCAATTACTTTACCCATTTTTCCGTATCCTAAAAGCGCAATTTTCATTATGATTGTTATTTTTTTGATTTTTTTAAATAGAATTAAATCTATTAAAATTTGTAATTAAAAGTTAGTCCGACGTTAGGTTTAAAAGTGACGTCGGCGGGATAAATTTCTGGACGCAGAGACAGTCTTTCGTTTACGTTAAACTGAATCAAAGCAGCGTCAACATTGGCATCGATAATATTTAAAACGTAAAAGCCAACCACAAATAGGGCAGATAAGTCTCTGTTTCTTTGATAAAATTTTTGACCAGCAATTAATCTGCTGTCATCCAAGAATTGATAGTTATCATCATTGTAGCCTTCTAATCTACGTTTGTAAGCATCACGATAGTCGTGATATTTTTTGTTGTTGTCAATGTAAAAATATAAACTGGTACCGATTGCTCCATAAACCAACGGAATTTTCCAGTATTTTTTATTGTAGGCTTGACCTAAACCAGGTAAGATAGCAGAGTAAAAGGCTGCTTTTGCTGGTGTAAGCGGGTCTATTTCTTTATATGCAGTGGTGTCTTTTACGACCAAAACCGTGTCTTTTTTTACCTGGGCAAAAAGAGAAACGGTTCCTATTAGAAAGAACAATAGACTGATGGGGACAATTTTATTCACTATCCGTTTATTAATTTTATAATTCTGTTAAAGTCGGCTTCAGAATTAAATGGAATTGTGATTTTTCCTTTTCCGTTACCAGCGACTTTTATATCAACTTTCGAACCAAAGTAATCGTTGAAAGTGTTTTTTTGAGTTTCTCTAACTACAAATGCAGAATCAGCTTTTGGTTTTCCTTCTGCTTTTGGCTGTAGTCCTTCGTGATAATTTTTAACTAAAGCTTCCGTTTCACGAACAGATAAATTTTGGCTTACAATCTTTTGATAAATATCTGTTTGAACATCTAAGTCATCAATGTTGATAATGGCTCTACCGTGTCCCATGCTAATAAAACCATCACGAATACCAGTTTGGATAATCGGGTCAAGTTTTAAAAGACGTAGATAATTAGCAATTGTCGAACGTTTTTTTCCAACTCTTTCGCTCATTTGTTCTTGAGTTAGTTGAATTTCGTCGATCAAACGTTGGTATGATAAGGCAATCTCAATTGGATCTAAGTCGTGACGTTGGATATTTTCAACCAATGCCATTACCAAAGATTCATTGTCGTTAGCGATACGAATATACGCAGGAACATGTGTAAGTCCTACTAATTTCGAAGCACGAAGACGACGCTCTCCAGAGATTAATTGATATTTATTGAAATCTAATTTACGAACAGTAATAGGTTGAATTACACCCAATTCTTTAATAGAAGTGGCTAATTCACGTAACGATTCTTCATTAAAATTGCTTCTAGGCTGAAATGGATTTATTTCTATAGCACTTATTTCAAGCTCAATGATGTTTCCAACAACTTTGTCAGCATTTTTGTCATCTACTGATTTAATGTCGTTTTCTGGATCTTTTAATAATGCTGATAATCCTCTTCCTAAGGCTTGTTTTTTAATTGCTTTTGTCATAAAAACTATTTGCTGTTTTTCTTGATAATTTCTTGAGCTAAATGTATGTAGTTTACTGCACCTTTGCTAGTTGCGTCATAGTTAATGATGCTTTCTCCAAAACTAGGTGCTTCACTTAATTTTACATTTCGCTGAATTACAGTGTCAAAAACCATGTCGTTAAAGTGTTTTTGAACCTCTTCTACGACCTGATTTGATAAACGTAATCTAGAATCATACATCGTTAATAATAAACCTTCGATGTCTAAATCTGGATTGTGTATTTTTTGAATACTTTTAATGGTGTTCAATAATTTTCCTAATCCTTCAAGAGCAAAATACTCACATTGGATAGGAATAACTACAGAATCTGCAGCAGTTAAGGCATTCAAGGTTAACAAACCTAGAGAAGGAGCGCAGTCGATAATAATATAATCGTATTCTTCTTTTGCTGCTTCCAATGCTTTTTTAAGCATATATTCACGGTTTTCTTTGTCAACCAATTCAATTTCGATAGCTACAAGGTCAATGTGAGCAGGTATCACATCAACATTTGGAGCTGTACATTTTAAAACGGCTTCTGTTGGTGTTGCAGTATGCTCAAGAATTTGATAAGTCCCTAGTTCAACAGTTTCTACATCAATTCCAAGACCAGATGTAGCATTGGCTTGAGGATCAGCATCGATTAACAATACTTTTTTTTCTAAAACACCTAATGAGGCAGCAAGATTTACTGATGTAGTAGTCTTTCCAACGCCTCCTTTTTGATTAGCAATAGCAATGATTTTGCCCATTTATTTTCTGAATTTTGAACCGTAAAAATACAATTATTTATGGTTTTTGAAAATCTATTTTGTTAACATTTGTGAAAGTTTGACTATTCGTTGTTTTATAGGTGTTCGGCAGATTTTTTTTTAGTTATAAATAAAATTATTAGCTACATTGTTATTAATTTATTTGCTATTCCTGTCATAAAAGGTTCGAATCTTTATTTTGTCTTGGAGAAAAATATTTTTTAAGTTTAAGAAAGACTTTTCCGTGGTCGGTTTTTTATTGAAGAGAATGTTTAAAATGTTCTTTTGATTTGATTGACTTTTCTATCTAAGAAATAAGAAAGAAACAGTTTTTACTCTCTTGCATTTCTTTGTTTTTTATCCCTTATTTTGATATCGCGCTGAAGTTTTTTTTTGAGAAAGTAGTTTACTTATGCTTCTAAAACTGGTAAATACCGCATTTTGTATAGTTTTTGATAAGAAAATTGAACATAAGAATGGCGAAGCAGATTAAAGATTATTGGTATTTTGGGAATCCTAAAAACTTTAATCATTACAATCTATCAAGCCAAAAAAAAACGAACATTCTTATGAGTAAAAAAACAATCTTATTATTTGGGTTCATGCTGTTTTTATGCAGTTTTACTTCGCTCTATTCGGTTAACCAAAAACTAGAAGGGAATGAAAAAATAGAACGTAAAATAATTTACAATAAAAAGAAGCACAATATTACGTTATCATGGGCTGCATTTGGTTCTTCTGGCAATTATGTAATTACAAGAGGAGGCAGTCGTCTAGCATCAGATTTTGTTTCAATTGGATCGACTTCAAAGTTGTCATTTATTGACAATAAGCCGAATAGTAATAAATATGAGAATTATTATAAAGTTTCGCGTAGTGGTATTACTGTAGTAATTTCGTTAGAAAATCAGATTTTCGGAGATAATGTGTATTTCTATGACAGAAAGTATGAAAAAGCAGAAAGTGCTCGAAATGATATTAATGCTCAATTTAGTGCTATTGGTTTAGGCGGTGCAAATGGCGAATGGACCACAAAGAGACAGTCTTATTATTTTAAACCAAATGAGAAAGGTCAAACTTATGATGTTGGGGGATCGGGTTCTGCATCTTCAGCATCCGCAAATGCTATAGAATTAGGTTTCTATTCTCATATTGGAGGTTTAGGTAAAGTGCCATCCGATGTTAAGCTTGGAGCTATATTTACAAGGCCACACCTTTCAGGGGGGGCAAATGCAACTTGTACGTTTTGGCGTTCTGTAGAAAATATAGAAGTAATGCGTGATTTTGCTTGGACAGTTTCTCAGTCAACAAGTGCGAGAAGAATTTTAATTGGAAGTACCTCAAAATATATTTCAGATATTGGAGATACTAATTTTTGGGGTAGTGGCGGATTTATTGCAGATACGTATTATGCGTCATCAAGACCTAGTTGGGGAGGACAACAGCAATGGTATACCAGGAATGCTGTTTTTCCTGATGGTTCTGGACCTATGGGAGGTTCATATAATATGGTTTGGCAAGGTTGTGTAAACCCACCTCAAGCCGATGATGTGAATTCTCCAATTGCTGTAACGCCTATTATAAGAGAAAAACCTTTCCTTTTTCTTGATGCTGATGGTGAATACAAGGTGTTTGTGCCAACGTGGCAAAAAGATAGAGTAGGAGTTTCTTGGACCTCAACGGATATGGGTAAAGGTGAGGCTCAGGACTTGCTTATGAATTGGTATGTTGCTAAAGAAGGTGATTCGGATGTAGAAATAAATGCAGCATTAAAAGCTGGTAAAAATATATTTTTTACTCCGGGACATTATTCGTTAAACGCCCCAATACAAGTTAATAGGAAAGATGCAATTCTTCTTGGTGCTGGGATTGCTTCTGTAACATTAGAACCAACTGATAAAAATACTTGGGGATGCATTTATGCTGATGATAAGGACGGAATTATCATTGCGGGACTTCTAATGGATTCGCTAAATAGTACAACTTATCAGGTTAGAATTGGTAATGATGGAGCAAATGCTAATCATTCTGTAGATCCTATTTTGCTTAGTGATATTACTTGCCGTGTGGGAGGAGTGCAATCAAAAAATATCCAGATACAAGCTTCTATGCAGATTAATAGTAACAATGTAATTGGAGATCATTTTTGGTTGTGGCGTGCCGATCATGGTTCGCAGCGTGGAGGAGATGCACGCTGGACAAGAGACAGATGCAAAAACGGACTTATAGTGACTGGAAATGATGTCACACTTTATGGATTGTTTACGGAACATTATCAAGAGTACGAAGTTTTATGGCTTGGAGAACGTGGCAGAACTTTTTTCTTCCAGAATGAACCACCATATGATGCACCAAATCAAGCTACTTGGAGCAGTCAAGGAGGTAGGGTTGATGGTTATGCTGCATTCAAAGTTGCCAATACTGTAAAAGAGCATCATAGTATTGGAATGGGGTCTTATGCTGTTTTTACCGGAACAGATGGAAAAGTGAATAAGAAGAACGGTTTTGAAGTACCAAATAGCCCTAATGTGAAACTGGAAAAAATGTGTACTACCCGTTTTGCCGGTCCAGGAAATACTCAAAATGTGATAAATAGTACTGGAGGAAGTACAGCTACTGGAGTAAAACGTGTAGCTCTTTATAATAATGGCGATGGTATACAGCCTTATAATGAAGAGTTTACTTTGCCTAATCGTGAATCTTATCCAGAGTATATTAATATGTAAAACAAATAAGACGTTGATACTTTTGAAATTAAAACCTTTAAAAATCGATTGATTTTTAGAGGTTTTTTTTAAGCATAGCCCGTGGTTTCAACCACGGGAAACGTATAGTAAGATTATAAAGCATTCCTGTGTTTGAAAGCATAGGCTATTTTATAAATCTCATTGTTTTGTTCACCTGCATAATTTGAAGATATATAAGAACAAAAAAAAGCCAAACATTTCTGTTCGGCTTTTGTCGGGGTGGCAGTCCCGAAAGCTTTCGGGAGAACCTGCGGTCTTCCCGATGACAATCGGGACACGATAACCGTTCGAATGCTTTTGATTTTATTGCAAAAAAAAAGTCTTTCCATTTCTGAAAAGACTTTTGTCGGGGTGGCAGGACGACCTGCCTATTCCTTAATTCGTTGATTTTACTGGTGTTTCCAAGCACTCTTCCAAAAAGGGTAACCGAATAGGTCTCATTTAAAACGAGTTACCTTATAGCCCTTTGTGTCTCTGATCAATTTAATAGCAGTCAGTCAATGTACTTTTATATATGTAAAAGTATTAAAAATGATAATAAATTACAACATTATTATCTCTCATTAAATTATTTTATAAGCTATTAGCTTCTTTAAAAGTTTAACGACAAACAGAATGATTAGGTATCCGTTCCAGCTTTTCGGTTTGCGAATCGTTGACCTTTCAATATTGATCCACATTTTTGACTTTATATCGTCTGGCAAGTTTCCCTTAATTGGTATTTTATCCCACTCAACTTGCAGACTATTGGATTTCATCTGTATTTATTTTGCAGAATTATTGGAATGAATTGCTGAGTATTTCCTTAATAGGCTTTGCGTAACATTGTTGCGTAAGCCGGTGGCAGAAGGCTGTTTTCAATTGCTTTTGCAGCTTTTTCTACGTCGTAGGCTACCCGCACAAATTCAACCGAAACTCTATTAGACATAGCTAACGTGCTGTTATGATCCAATGTAATAATCGTATAGCAACCCCTGGAGTCTCCATCCTTTGGCTTGCCCACAGATCCCGCATTCAAGGCATGCAAATTTTCCCCGGTAAACTCATTATGGATGAGACGATGATAAGGCTTGTGGGTATGTCCAAATATGAGCATATCTATTCCTTTCTCCCAAAAAATATTTTTAAACTCCGCTTCATCTTTATCACAATGCAAATATTCCTTGCTGCTATAAGGGCTGCCATGCACCATCATTATATTGAACCGCTTACCGCCGATAAGAAATTCCAGCCTAATATGGGCAGGCAGCATCGAGAGATATTGAATATGCTCTCTATTAATAATATTACAAGCAAAGTTGTCATCATCTTTTAAAAACCTGCCGTCATTAAATATCTCGACAGCTTTCTCATCATGGTTTCCTGAGATTGTCGGTATTCGCCGCTTTCTAATCTCACTTATCACCGCATTTGGCCAGATATTATATCCGACCAGATCACCCAGACAGTAAATTGCATCTACCTTCTGCCCATCAATACTTTTGAATGCTTCCTCCAGTGCAGGAAGATTTGCATGGATATCAGATATTATTGCAATTCTCATATTTTATATTCCGTTTCTTAAGCTTTCAGCATATGCATTTGGAAGAGGACTGTTCTCGACTGCGTTTGCGGCTTTTTCAATATCATAATCAAAACGTACAAATTCGACTGCTATGCTGTCTTTACTGAGTATGGAAGAACTGTCATCAATCGTCAATAATACATAGCCGCCTTGCGGATTTCCATCTTTAGGCTTTCCGACTGAACCTATATTAACGGCATGGCGGAAATGATCCTGCCCGTCAGCAGCTGAATTTAATATGCGGTGATACGGTTTGTGCGTATGTCCAAAGCACATGATGTCTGCATCAGCCTGCTCCATGATGCGTAGCATACTTTTCTGGTCGCGATCCTCAAAAAGGTACTCATTTATCTTTCTAGGGCTTCCGTGTACAAGCAGCAGATTTAGCTTATCAGTATTTAATTGGAACTCGATTTTAAGGTGAGCAGGAAGAGTTCGTAAGTATTGCCTCTGCTCGTCCTTGACAATTGAATTCGTAAATGATATGGATACGGCACCATTCGCTTTCTCATCGTCAGTTTTGTAGGCACACCCGCAATCATCGCTTGTCCTGCCAATTCCGAAATCATAATTCCCTGCAATTGTAGGAATCCCTCTTTTCCTAATTTCGTTGATTACTTCATTTGGCCAAATATTATAGCCTACCAAATCTCCGAGGCAATAAACTGCATCAGGTTTGCTTCTTTCAAGGTCTTTAAAGAATGACTCCAAAGCCGGCAGGTTGGCGTGGATGTCGCTGAATAATGCTATTTTCATGATACTATTGATTTAGATTCACTTAGGTATTCACTTATTTGATTTACCGTTTGTTTGGCATTCCTGTTAATTCCAATTAAAGTTGCTGAGGCATAGCCTGTCCAACTGCCATAACCCGCAAGCCATAACCCTGACACTTCCAAAGCACGGCTTTCTTCTGTTTTCACAATGCCTCTTTCATCGGTTGAAACGAGGTCTTTTAGATATGAGGTGGCATAGCCGAAACCGGTACACCAGATGATGGCATCAAATTCCTCCTTAGTACCATCTTCCCAGACTACGCCATTTTCATACAGGCTTTCAAATTTCCCTGATGAATTAAGTGTATTCCTGGAACGAGCTTCCTTGACCGGCGGTACCATGACGATATTTCCCAGATCATAATTGGCGGCATCGAAAGGTTTTCCTTCTTTCTCTGCGTTGTATTTTGCCGATGCTACATTGAACAGATAGAATCCATCAACATCATCGGGCAGGTATTGCGGTGGCTTTCTAGTCGACCATTTTACAATGGCGACTTTTGATACTTCAGCTACAATTTGAGCTCCTGAATTGCCTTCGCCTACGACCAGTACCTTTAGGCTTTTAAATGGTTCGGGATTCTTGTATTGGGCAGAGTGTATTTGTATTCCGGTAAATGTGGCGATGCCCTTTACCTCTGGAACAAAAGGATTTTCCCATGTTCCGGTTGCGGCAATAATTGTCCTTGCAAAATATTCGCCCTTGCTTGTGCTGATTCTGAATATGCTGTTTTCGGATGTAATGGTGTTTACATTTACATTCCGTTCAATAGGGAGCTGGTAGTGCTGTTCGTATTGGCACAGATAATCGATCACTTCCTGTTTTAATGGAAACAAATTTTCTGATTTAGGCATCAGCCACCCCGGAAGGGAGCTGTGCTGTGCGGGTGAAAACAGGGTGAGGCTGTCCCAGGTATTGCGCCATGCTCCACCACAACGTTCCTGCTTATCCAAGATGAGGTACTCTAATTTACTTCGTCTTAGATAATAGCCACACGCCAAGCCGCTTTGGCCTCCGCCTATAATAATACTATCAAATATTTTATCCATTTTTTTTCATTGGGGTGCATCAGATGTAAGCAAAATCCGGAATTGTAGGTGTGGCAAAGATTCTTTATTGCCAGATAGCTATTGTATCATTGGCTTTGAGTAATATTTTTTTCTGAACCAAAAGGCCAGGTTTACCAAAGCAATTAATGCAGGCACTTCAACAAGCGGACCGATAACGCCAGCGAATGCCTGTCCGCTGTTAATGCCGAATACGCCAATGGCAACAGCAATAGCCAGCTCAAAGTTATTGCCTGTAGCCGTAAAGGCTATAGAGGCGCTTTTAGAATAATCTGCCCCGAAGTACTTTCCAGTAAAGAAGCTTACCACAAACATAATCGTGAAATATATGACCAGCGGGATAGCTATCCTTACTACATCCATGGGTATCTGCACAATCAATTCGCCTTTCAGGCTGAACATGATCACGATAGTAAACAATAAAGCTATTAGTGTAATAGGTGATATAAAAGGAACATATTTTGTCTCAAACCAGTTTCTGCCTTTTAATTTAATCAGCATATACCTGCTGATGATTCCCAAGGCAAAAGGAATGCCCAGGTAGATGCCTACACTTTCAGCAATCTGTCCTATACTTATATCGACGTTAAAACCATCATATCCAAAGTATGGCGGCAAGACTGTGATGAAAATATAGGCGTATATGCTGTATAGAAAAACCTGAAAAACGCTGTTTAGGGCGATCAAACCAGCCGCATATTCGCGATTTCCGTCAGCAAGGTCGTTCCACACCACTACCATAGCTATACATCGGGCCAGTCCTATTAAGATAACGCCTATCATGTATTCTGGATATCCCTTAAGAAATAGCAGTGCCAAGGTAAACATCAGGATCGGACCAACTATCCAATTTAAAAATAATGATGCGCCAAGTACTTTGGTATTTGAGAAGACTTCGCCCATCTTGCCGTAGTCAACCTTAGCCAGCGGTGGGTACATCATCAGGATCAATCCTATGGCGAGCGGGATATTTGTAGTACCGCTTGAAAAAGAATTAATGAATCCGCTGCTTGAAGGCATGAAATAGCCAATTGCCACGCCAATACCCATAGCCAGAAATATCCATAAAGTTAGGTTGCGATCCAGGAATCCTAATTTTTTTCGCCCTGCCACGGGTGCACAATTATTTGCTGACATAATTTTTATTTGATTTGTGAGAATATGTAAAACATTTCATTTGCAATCTGCAGGCTTCTTTCCTGATATTTTTCAGCTTGCTGAGGTGTATTGTCAAACGCCTTCGGATCTTCAAAGGTTATCGGAATACGTTTTTCAGCACCGGCAATAAACGGGCAGCCGCCATCAGCCTGGGAGCAGGTCATTATTGCGGCAAATCCGCTTTCAGGATTGAATGCATCATCATAGGTTTTTGAAAATCCGATGACAGGATGCTCATTTTCGCTATATTTTATGGCATATACGGGATTGTTTCCATCGGAAATTACCTGAATCCTAAATCCGGAATGTTTTAAGGTTTCGGCGACCTTCGGGAACAAAGCAGTAGCTTCCGTTCCCCCGGAATAGCAAAAGACATTTTTGATGCCATAGTAAGCTGCTGCCGTCTGTGCCCAAACTTGGGAAAGGTGGCTTCTGCGCGAATTATGGGTACATATCAGATTAAGCCTTATTTCTTCATGGGAAGTGTGCTTTTCCTGAATAAAGTCAATTAACGGCTGCAATACAGCCTTGCGCTCGACAGTTACGCTTTCGAATTTAAATGCAGTAACTACACTTTGAATTTCCTGGAAAAGATTTGTTTTTAATATCATGGTCATCTTTTGAAATTAACAGCATCCGCCACCAGGAGTGCAGCTATTTGATTGTTCAGTAATTGATGATAAACTTACTTTTTGCTTATCTGACGGAACTCCGCACTGATCTTGTGCAAGGCAGGCTGTCTGTTTATTCTGGAGTGTAAAGTTTTTTCCGTCAAATCCTAAATCGTATTTTCCGATTGTTGTGTCCTGATATTCGACTTCAATTTCAAAATCTTCAATACCCAATACTTTTTCAGATAGGGCAATAATGCTTAAAAGCTTGTGTGGTTTCAGCCTATGGTCTTCATCGTTTGAGTCTTCCCACAATTGGAAGTTAACAACTGTTTCTTTTCTTACAGTACCGCCGCAATCAATAAAGTTCTTGGTAATTAGCCCCACTTCAGTCACATGGAAATTTTGCGGTACAAATGTGCCATTCGGAAGCATAAAGCTTAATGTTTCCATATCGGCAAGATGATTTTTAATTTCAGATAGTTTCATTTTTCTTATTTTTTAATGTTTAATCGATTTTTAACAGCACTCGCTTCTTTTCTTTTCCAATCGTTCAGTAATATCCTGGAAGAAGCCTTTGATTTTTTCAAATCCCGGTTCATTGATGCAATAGCAGATTGCATTGCCTTCAATATTTCCCTTAATAAGTCCTGCGTTTTTCAGTTCCTTCAAGTGCTGTGAAACTGTAGGTTGGGCCAAAGGCAGCTCGTTGACAATATCTCCGCAGATGCAAGCGTCAACTTTCAATATGTATTCAATTATCGCTATACGGGCGGGATGCCCTAAAGCTTTCGCCAGAATGGCAAGGTCGTTCTGCTGGTCTGTAAAGTGATCTGTTTTAGTTGCTCCCATTGTAATATATTTATATTGCAATATTACGATAATATAATTAAACAAAAAAATGTTTTAATATTTTTTGTTTAATAGGATAATGAAAAGTTTAAATCCAGACTATGCACTTAATTTGACAAAATGTTAAAAACAGAAATGAATTCTCAATTTATATATCATCAGTTCGTAACTTTCTTATTTTATATACATTTTGGCGAAGAACAGTGCATTATTCTCTTTATCTTAGCTAGTCAATAAAACACTAAAAACGTATGGGAGAATGGTCAAAAACAGTCGGCGAAAAAGGCGAAAAGGTAGTCGACTTTTTCTTTAAGGATATACTCGGATATAATTCTGTTACTTCCAATGAGACAATAAACTGTATTAAAGGGACAAAACATAAATCTAAGGCGTCTAAAGGGGATAAAACTACTCATGGTATTGATGCGCTGATAAGTAGTAAAAGCCCTCTTGAAGATCAGTTGCTGGATATAGTTGTCGTATCATCAAAATACACTGCAGACGAGTACCCCAACAGCCCGAAGGCAAAATTTAAAGAGCACTTCGAAGATTTGGCGTTTACCCTTGAATGCTTCAAGAATTCTAAACTGTATTCCGAAACAAACTATAAATTTAGCGGAATAACCAGAACAGAAATTACAGGAATTTTAGTATGGCTATCGGACAAGAGCCCGGAAGACTACGAACTTATTCCTAAAATTGCCAATATGCAAATTGATGCTGATCTTATTTTCGACAAGATTATTGTAATAGACAACAATCGAATGGATTTTCTACATCAAACAATTTTTAGGGCGAAGGAAGTATACGGTGTAGATAATGTTAAATTTGTTTATCACAATACTAGCCTCAATATCATCGGCTTAAACTCTATAAGCTACGGCGATGTTATGCCTGTACAATACATCTTTTCAAATATTATTCCATTGAGAATTGAAAAAGGAGGCGATGTGGAATTTCTTATATTTTGTAAAGATAGTTTTTCAAAAGATAATCTATCTAAACTTCTTTCTTTTGCAAAGAGTTTCGATCATTTAGCCTCAGCGAAGAAAACAATTTTATCTTTCCCTGATTACAATGAATTACACCACAAAGGCATTATTGAGGGCGAATTGTCAAAATTTCCGAAATACACCTTTAATCAAAACTTTTTAGTAAGTAAGTATCCATCAGATTTTAGAAATAGTTAAAAAATGGAAAAAGATTTTTTGCCACAAGGCGACCATATAAGACAGCTCCTCGTTAACGCGAGCATTTCAACGACCAATATTAACAGTTTGCTTCGAGATAAAGGGGTTTTTCTAGGTCACATAGAGAAGAATAATTCAATCCCGTTATTGATGAAAACTCTGGTAAGTCCTGAAGATTTTCGCGATTTACATGAGGCGCAAAAGAAGAAAGAGGATACTATTAAATTCAGAACTGCAACTATTAAATGTACTTCAGATTTCGATTTAACAAATATTTTTTCTGCCCCAATGGATCTTGCTGCAAAAATTAAAGAGGCACATAAGTATGAGCCAAATTTTAAGCTTTTAGGAACTCCGACATTCTATATAGAGGATGAGACGGCCATTTTCGATTACAAAATCGAACGTGATAACTTTCTTGAGAACTGGACCAGCAACAAGACCGAACATTCGGGAAAGGTTTTTGTTAAAAAATCAAAAGAAGGGAATCTCGAATTGTCAGTCGAACAGAACTCAACTTCAAAAGAAACTATTTTGATAAACGAGCTAATTGTAGGTGAGGTAAAAAAACTTCTCAAGGACCAAAGCTTCATCAATCCAGGTGATGATTTTATTCGTATTAAGTTTAAGGATTTTACAAACGCACAGAGGATTCAGTTTTTCTACTCCTTTACAAAAGACTTCTGCATTTATTTAAAATTTCAATCAATAACAGATATAGATCTTTATCTTGATGAAGAACAAGAATCTCATGCAGATATCAAAGCTTTGGTTGATGAAATTGACTCATTAAAAATAAACGGGCGTGGCCTTCAAAATAACCCTTTACTGAAAAACAATCTTTATCATGACAAGCTAATCGTTGCATCAATATCTCTTAAGTATAGTTTTGATATCAGGGGCGTTAAAGGTACCGCTAATCTTGTAATCGCATTCCCAGACTATATTACAAAAAGATCAAGTGATGCAGAACTACAGATTTCACTTAATTTTACGATTGAAAAAGAACATAAGAGGATGACAACCGAAACTAAGTTAAGAAAAGAACTTTATGCTTTCGTTGAGAAACACAAAATTACAAACTATTCACAATTTAAAACACCATAAGTTGTATAGAAATGAATTGCTACAATGTAAACTCTCATCTAAGGTGGGAGTTTTTTATAGCATACCCAATTCTTAGTTTAATGGTAAACGCAAAAGAATTATTTGAATTTAAATATTTACAATACTAAAAGCTATGGGAAGTTTTTGCGCATTAACATTAAATGGTTATGAAATAGATCAGTCTAAAAGCTACATCAGTACGTTTTGGTCATGTTTTTTTAATGAAGATGACCGACGAAGTCGTTCTGTTCCCTACGATCTTTATTATACACAACCTATTACAGATAATAATAATGTGCCTACCTTTGAGTATTCGGCTTCTGTTGATACAATGAAGCTGCGCCTTGAAATCATGGGTTATACTTTAGATAAAGTTAAACTTAAATATGCTGATGGTATTGAGATTGCTTTAAAAAGTAGGCAGCAATACAATGCTGAACTATTTAATACAGTTGAAAATAGTGATGAAAAACACCTCAATATTTTAAAGAATGGTGGATTTGAATACTGGTTAAAATTAATTAAGTATATTTTTGATAACAAAATTACCAACTTTAGCGATAACCTCGAGCTACATGACGATATCTACAGCTTTATTCTTGATTATAATGATGTTGACGAAGACTTGTATTTAGGTTACCCGAATATCGGTATAGGTTACTTTCTTCGGGGAGCTTTGGAAGCTGTAGAACCTCGTTCAGAATTAATTTTAGACATAACCTCTGTGGTTGATTCGGGATATTACAAAGAGGATGAGCCTGTTTGTGCAAGCACCGCACAGATGTATCTTGATTCTACTTTACCATTCCAAAAAATCATAATCCTTACCGAAGGTTCTTCTGATAGTAAGATACTTAGTAAAGCTTTGAAATTACTCTATCCCAAGGTGTATAGCTACTTTTCATTTCTGGATTTTGACACCTATAAAGCAGAGGGCGGATCAGCTATGCTTGAAAAAACAGTCAAATCTTTTGCAGCGGCTGGAATCAGCAATAAAATTATAGCGTTATTTGATTATGATGCTGCAGGTGTAGCAGCGACTGAACGCTTAAAAAAAAGAAAATTCCCTAGCAATTTTAGAGTAATAACTTTGCCAGCAATTGAACTTGCAAATAACTACCCAACCATTGGACCAGATGGAATAATATATGAAAATGTCAATGGACGTGCATGTAGCATTGAAATGTACTTAGGCATTGATATTTTGACTGGCGCGAATAACACGTTGGTTCCTGTTAAATGGAAAAATATTGAAGCGCAAATAAATACTTGCCAAGGAGAGATTTCCCGTAAAGCTGAATTGCAAAAAAAATACTTAAAAGAAATACGCGTCGCCATAGCAAATGGCTCGCTTCAATCCGATCATGATTGGACAGGTTTAATATCGGTATTAGACAGAATTTTTGTTGTTGCATCTAGTATTGATCATGCACCAACATACCTGAATTATCGATAATCCTATTATTTTTTAAATATAAATGTGAAGCAAGATATACTTAAAATTGATGCTAAAGTGGCATAAATATTAATAGTTTTCGTGTAATTTTTATTTAGATCCCCTTTGCTGAAAACATTTATGTTAATATTCTGCATACGAATAGTTGATAAATTGAAAGTTTTTGAAAGGTAAAAGAGTTAAAAAAACTTAACTTTACCAACTATTACATATGATTTATAATTTGAGTGGATAGATGGCAAAAAAAGAAGTATTGACAGATTTGTGGGTTTATGAAATGCTTAAAGAAGCGAATGTTAATTTGCACCCACAAGGAAGCAACATTAAAGATATTGACAATGCTTTAAAATCAGCTTCAAAAGCAGGTACAGGAAAAGTTGGTTTTCCCGAATATTGCGGAGTTGTCAAAGACTTTGTTTTAATTATCGAAAATAAATCAGATGTTTCACTTCATGTAAGGCGAAATGAAAAGGACTTAATATGCAATGAAATTGCGAGCGTAAAGAATTATGCTGTAAATGGAGCTTTATTTTATGGCAAACATTTAGCTCAGAAAACAACCTATAAAAAATTCATAGTTTTTGGAGTTTCAGGAAATGAGAAAAGACATAAAATAACGCCTATATTTATAGATGAAAGAGGAGGTTATAAAGAACTTGACGACGTAGAAACGTTTACTCTTTTCAATGAAAAAAATATTGATGAATATTACACTAAAAATATTCTCAAAGAGCAGACACCTGAAGACAAAACCACAGAAGAAATTCTCAGGGATGCCAAGAATCTTCACGAAGATTTAAGAAACTATGGTAGTATTCAGGACAAAGATAAGCCATTAATAGTTTCAGGGATTCTTTTGGCATTACGGGAGATGGAACATAAAGGTTTCAGTATTGATAGCCTTGTAGGTGATCAAACAACAACGGATGGTGAAAAAATTTATGAAGCTGTTGAAAAAAACTTAAAAAGAGCCAATGTTTCACCTCAAGTAAAAAAGGATAAATTACTTAGCCAGTTTTTGGTAATAAAAGATACCAAAGCCATTAACGAAGAAAACGAATATTTAAAGAAAACTCCTTTAAAGCACTTTACAGAGTTTTTATACGAGAACATTTATAAAAACATTAAATACATACAGTCTGCTGAAGATTATTTGGGAAGATTTTATGGGGAATTTATGTCGTATTCTGGCGGCGATGGTCAATCATTAGGTATTGTATTAACACCAAAGCATGTTACCGAGTTGTTTTGTGACTTGGTAGAATTAAAACCTTCGGATTCAATTTTAGACCCTTGCTGCGGAACAGCAGGTTTTTTAATCGCATCTATGCATAATATGTTACAAAAAACGGATAATCCGGAAGAGCAAAAAAATATTAGGAAAAACCAGTTGCATGGTTTAGAACTACAACCTTATATGTTTACTATTGCTACCACAAACATGATTTTGCGTGGCGATGGGAAAAGTAATCTTGAACAAGAAGACTTTTTAAAATTTAACTCGTCCTTATTACAGGAAAAAGGTTGTACAATTGGAATGATGAATCCACCTTACTCAATGGGGAGCAAAAACAATACGAATTTATACGAGATCAATTTTACTGAACATTTACTAAATTCTATCGTTCAAGATGGTAAAGTAATTGTAATTGTTCCTCAATCTTCTATGACAGGTAAAACTAAGGAAGAACAGGCAATAAAAGAAAATATTTTAAAACATCACACTTTGGAAGGGGTGATTACGTTAAATAAAAATACGTTCTATGGAGTAGGAACAAATCCCTGTATTGCAGTTTTTACTGCAGGTGTTCCACATTACAAAGACAAGAAAGTAAAGTTTATTAACTTTGAAAAAGATGGATTTGAAGTCCAAAAACATAGAGGTCTTGTTGAGACCATCCACGCTAAAGATAAAAAACAACATTTATTAGATGTATGGTTTAACCGAATTGAAGCCGAAACGAAATTTTGCGTAAAAACTACTATTGAGCCTGAAGATGAATGGTTGCATTCATTTTACTATTTCAATGATGAAATTCCTAATGCAGATGACTTTGAAAAGACCATCGCAAACTATCTAACATTTGAATTAAATATGGTTTTGCAAGGCAAACAATATTTATTTGATAACTAATAACCTTATTAGAATGGACTTAAGAGATATTAAGTGGAGTGAATTCAATTTAAACGAAATTTTTCCAAGTATTCAAAGAGGAAAACGATTAAAAAAGGATGACCATAAAGCAGGTAATCAACCTTACATTTCATCAACTGCTTTAAATAATGGTGTTGATGGTTTTATTGGAAATACAGAAAATGTAAGAAAATTTGAAAAGTGTTTAACAATTGCTAATAGTGGTAGTGTAGGTGCAACCTTTTTTCAGCCATTTTCATTTGTAGCTAGTGATCACGTTACCAAACTTGAGAATAAAGATTTTAGTAAAAACGTTTACTTATTTATATCAAGTATTGCAAAAAGACTAAATGAGAAATATGGTTTTAATAGGGAAATAAACGACAAAAGAATTCAAAGAGAAAAAATTTTGTTGCCTGTAAATTCCAAAGGTAAACCTGATTATGCTTTTATGGAAAAGTATATAGAGTTTAAAATGCATGAAAAAAACAAACAAATTGAAAATTACATTACTAAAAAATTAGAACAAGTAAAAGATTTCAAGGAGGTTGAGACACTTAATGAAAAAGAGTGGGGAGAATTTTTTATTGAAGATGTTTTTAACATAAAGGCTGGTAAAAGACTGACAAAAGCGGATATGTTTAAGGGTGAAACCCCATTTATTGGTGCATCTGATTCAAATAATGGGATTACAAACTTTGTCTCAAATATCAATTCTTCTTTAGATTCGAATGTTTTAGGAGTAAACTACAACGGAAGTGTTGTAGAAAACTTTTATCATCCTTACAAAGCTATATTTTCTGATGATGTAAAAAGATTAAGCCTAAAAGAAGTAAAAGGAAATGAATTTTTATATTTGTTCATAAAAACAAGTATTTTAAACCAAAAGTCCAAGTTTCAATATGCCTATAAGTTTAATGAAACCCGAATGTTAAGACAAAAGTTATTATTTCCGATAAATAAAAAAGGGCATATCGACTATGACTATATGGAAAACTACATAAAGAAAATAGAATACGAGAAACTCACAAACTACATTAAGGTAAAAACCGCTAAGGACCAATAACGAAGACACTATATAATAATTTTTTTTTGCTTGTGATCGTATCTAGGATAAGTAGGCTTTTCAATTTTTTACTTTTAAAAATGCTTGTCTTCACAAAATAGAATTAAAATGGAGACTTTCTCTAACGGTTATGTACTTTTATCATGAACAACTACTTAAATAGGTTGTACTATTTCACCAAACCAGTGCTGTAAGCCTAGAATAGCATTAGCCGATAATTCTTGTGTGAATAAAAGGCTTAGACGATGCTTAGGTCGAGAACACGCAACGTAAAAAAGATTTCTGTTTCTTTCAAATGCATCTCGATTGCCCTCAGGTACATTTCCGGAGTTGACATGCTCAAGCATCTGATTCCAATTATAATGATTCCATCCCCTTCCAAACACAACAATTACGTTGTCAAATTGAGCGCCTTTGACTCCGTGCTTCGTGGAATAAATGGTTTTGTCATCTATGTATTTCGCCAAATTACCAATTTCGGGATAAGGAATTGTGCGAATACCATCATATTTCGTTAGGAAATTTTTATCCTCGTCACTACGCTCTGATTCGGGCTGAAGTCGAACTGTCGCTATGCGGTTTTCACGCTCATCGATTTTCTTTGGTAGCCTTGGTTTTGAAGTCACTTTAAGCAAATCTATAACGCTGCCAATTGTACCATTGGTGCGCTCATCATTTAGCTGCATCATAGCGTCATGCCAGACCTGCTTATCGCTATGTCTTCTAATTCGATTGGTATTAATTCTAAATGCTTCTATCATTAAGCCATAACGCTTTTCTAAAAATGCCGCAGCACCTATCTCTACCGTGTCGGTTAAAAATGAAATGTATTCATTGTTCTTTTTCAGGTAATCATCTGAGTCAGAAAATGCAGAGGAAACAGTTTGATATCCTTGCTCAGAAGCAAGTACATTGTTTGTCAGCATTAATATTTTTGTAGTTTCAGGAGAAATATTCCATCCTGATGCCCGCAGGAGTTCTTTGAGTGTTTCCAAGCGTTCATGCGCTACATCTTCGGGTAAATCACCATTCCAGTGTGCTCCAGTACGTCGCTCTCCAGTAAAATTGTTTGTATGATAAACACTGATTTCGCCAGCAGAAGTTGGGTCATGTTCGTGTTGAGGTAATTCAGGCCGCATATTATTTAATACATCAACAATGCTTTTATCCGATCTGAAATTAGCCTGCTTTCCGATTGAAAGTAATTTACCATCTGTAGCTTGTATCAATCCGCACGAGCTTGAACCATATATTTTTTGCCAGTGGTCTCCAAAAAAACCAATCAATGGTCCTTCTTCGGTTTCGATAAAATTCTCCACCAATGTATTTGCTAAAGATAAGTTCGTATCTTGATATTCGTCAATCAATAGCACCGGATATTTGTTTGCAAATATCTTTCTAAATTTTAAGTCGCTTAATAGTGATGTAAAAAGTTTAATTACATCGTCATGATGCAAGAAAATCTCCGTGTCAGTAATTTTGGGATATCCCAAATTATAAATGACTTTTTGGTCAGTAATACCACCAGCCACTTCAATTCTTGCAACCCATTTCTCCCCCAAGGCAGATATCCTATCCCGTAAAGGTTTTTGAAAAACCTGCATGACTTGCCAAGCAAAAGCATGAATTGTATCAGCGATTATAACCGGATGATTGTCAGTACGAGATTTAATTTCATCTTTTGCGACATTAGTATAAGTGATACAAGCTATTTTTTTATTTGCTCTTTCAAACTCCACTGAATATTTTGATATTAAATGTTTTAATGCTTTAATGAGCGTATAAGTTTTTCCTGCGCCTGCGCCTGCTTCAACAAGAAAATTTTGATGCTCATCAATCGCCTTGAGCACTTGCATTAAACATTCTTGCGATGCTTTTTCTGCCGGACTGGTTTGATCTTCTTCTGCCATCATTTTTATTGTACAAGTTCAACAATTGCTTCCTCAACTTCTTGTGAAGGCTTGTTCGGTCTGAGTGCCAGCCATTGTAAACCTTCAACAATATACTTTGGTGCTTTCCAATCCGTTTTTTCCAATCCGTACTCTAAAGCGAAACCAGACTTATTCTTGTTGTCTGGCGCATTATCGTCAGCAAACTTCTCAATCTCTGAAATCGACGCTCCTGTTACTGCAAATAGATCGCGATTGGCTAAAATTAAAGCTTCTTCGAAACTTCTTCCGCATCCAATAAGCCCATCCTCTGGAATTTGATAAGCAATCCGTCGGGAACCTGCAACTTTTTGATCAGCTGTTTTAGCTAAGCAATCCGCCATTGGATAATAACCGGCTGTACCTGGTGCGAACCAATTTTTTATTCCTGCATTTGAACTATGTGTGCCTTCGCTTACAATTGATCCTGGATATGAAGTTTTATTGTCCTTTACTGTGGAAACAACGGCATCAATGTCAGTGATAACGAGGCACCTCAGTTCTAAAAAGTCTAAAAATTTATAAAAATGGTGTGCATAGGCACCACCAACTTCGATTACGCTAATGTATTGTGTCTCCAGTGTAGGACAGTCTTCGACGGACAACGTGGTTTCGTCCAAAGAAGCATTGTCAACTGCTTCTGCTGCCGTAATAGGAACTTCGTGAGTTGAAATCGCCTCGGGAGCGTTGGTGTCCTTTTCAGCTTCTTTCTCTGTATCCGGAAGCTGAGCTCGAATTTCTCTGGTCACAGTATCTTTTAGATCCTCTTCATCAATAACTATATCAGTTGAAGGATTTACAGTTAATTTGGCCTTCGTCAAAGCATCGCTTTTGCTAATTAGTAATGGCATCATTAGTCGCTCTGCAATACCTTCAATCAAAATGGCTTTATCTGCAAAGTAAAGATCACATTTTGTAAGAGTTAGATATTTGTGTAAAAATTCTTTGTCAACCTGCAGTTCATCAGCACGAAATTCTTTTCGCAGATCTTTTATTGTTGTTTCTCTTTGTTCATTATTGGAAGTTAGAAAATATCGTATAGCCTCAAATTCCGCTTCATTGGCAATATGAGTTGAGTGTGTAGTTACAACAAATTGTACGGGCCAAGGTTTTCCTTCATTTAAAACATTTGAAAATTCTTCTGCAATTTCGTAAAGCTTCTTAATAAATATCTGCTGCATCTGTGGATGAAGGTGTGCTTCAGGCTCTTCAATAAAGATTATGTCTAGACTATTGCTAACCGGTCTACTTTGATATTGACGAAAAAACTCAAATAATTGAAACAAAATATAAATTAGATTTCTTGATCCAAGGCCATTATATGTTTCTGGCAAGAATAGGTTGTCGCCCTGATTGTATCTTATTTTGGTATGACTATCTAAGATGTTTGACACGTCGAGACGCGTTTCTGTACTTAGGTTTGGGTCGGCCAAACCAGGATAGCCAAATAGTGCTAACGCTGGAAGCAGTTTGTCAAGTTTTCCATTAAAATCTGTATCAACTTTTTCTTGAATTTCATCTATAATAACTTGCAGTGCCTCTGACTTTTCTTTCATGTCTTCAGGTGCTGAATCAGATTTTGATGTTTTAAAAAGTTGCGACAATACTTTACCTAGTACGTCCTTTTCTGAATGTGTCACATCATCAAGGCCACGCTGTGCATTGATGAAACCTGCTCCAATAACGGCTTTAAATTTAGAGTGATCCATTGCCGCAACATTAGTTTCATCATTTGGATCTTGTGCAAATATCTTAGCTTCAAAAAGATTAGGAATTTTTTCTCGTAATGACTTAAGAAATGCCGCAATGCTTTCAGCACTATCGTCAGTAGTTCCTTCAAATAAGTTATCTAATTTACCATCTTTCAAAGTGTATTGAACCAAGATAACGGCAGTGTTACTTGCTACGTTAAGATCGATAATAAAATCACTTAGTGCGCCCAAGTCTTCAGCGTCAATAGGATATTCAATTGTAATTTTAATTTCAATTGAGGGAATATCAGCTCGAATTTCTTGATCATTTGCACCGCTTAGCTTTTTCTGCAATGCAGATTTAAAACCTTCGATAGAAGAAATACTGAAATCAAAAAGCGAAAAAGTTGGGTTTTTATCCCCTATCAGCCTTCGGAAAATTTCGGTTAATGAGGTTTTTCCAGAATTGTTTCTACCTACCACGACGGTAGTGTAATCTTCTAAGCTAAGAACAACCTTCTTTAATAGCCTAAAATTTCCTATTTCTATTGTTTTAATCTTCATTACGCAAACTTTCTTAAATCAGGTTACTATCTAGTCAAAGATACCTAAAATTTCAACAAAATGCTGTGCTAAAATAATCTTACAAGATCTCGATAAACATTAAGTACAGTTACACTAATTTAAAGATTAATGCTTATTAAAATTGAACTGTTTCGTATTTAGTATTACATTGTGATCCTTTTGCTATTCCGGAGGTAGAATACGCACATTATAATGAGCAAAGCAACTTTGATTACATTGTAAAAAATATAAATTAATCATCCTGCCATTTTAACCATGGCAGGAATTATCCGTGGAGCTGATAAACGGTATTTAAAATTAACAACTTTAACATTTAATTTATTTTAACTTATACTTATAATAAGTACCTTTGTTGTATACATTTACTTCTCATGAAAAGATTTTACATCATATTAATTGTTACCCTTGGCCTCTTCCTAGTGCCAACGGCAACTTTTGCATGTGGAAATCTTTCAAAGAAAGCTTCCTGTACTAAGGAAACTTCTAAAACCCATAATGAGGATTGCTGCTCAGAAGAAGGCAGTCATTCCAAAAAGGAAAACCATGATGGATGCGGTCATAAATGTGGACATGCTTCATGCGGGTGTGCTTCAGTTTGTAATGGAGGTATCTCCTTTTTAAACGAACTAGAATTCAAAAACAATACTTTGAGTCTTTTTTCTCAAAAACAAAAATTCTACAATTCAGAAACCTCAATTTTAACAGGTTTCTATTCTATCTGGCTTATACCTAAAATAAGCTAAAAACCTTTTTTGATAGCCATACGTGTGTCAAAAAAGGAAGGCATTTGCTTTTCATTTATTTTAATTTTTCGCTTATATAGAATAATAGTCTATACACCTCGTATATACAATTATTTCTCATAAGGCTACATTCACTTCTAAATACATTTTAAAATGAAATCAATTCAAAAAGGATTGATGGCAATTACAATATTGCTATCAGTCATAGTGTATGGCGCACCTATAAAAAATGCCAAAACCGTAAACACAAAAATTTATGGTAATTGTCTAATGTGCAAAACTGCTATTGAAAAAGCAGGAAACATCAAAAATATTGCTTTGGTAAACTGGGATGAGAACACCAAAATTGCGGCCATTACCTACGACCAGAAGAAAACAAATCAGGATGAGATCCTTAAACGAATTGCCTTAGCGGGATATGACAGTGAGCAATTCTTATCTCCTGCCGAAGCATATGCAAAACTTCCACAATGCTGCCAATATGAAAGAACAAATAAGATGGCTGTCCCAATCAAAGAATCAAAAATGGATATGGAGAAAATGGATCATTCCCAGCATACAACCGCAGTTCTTCCAGATGCACAACAAGACAGTCCATTTAAAACAATTTTCGACAACTACTTTGAGTTAAAAGATGCTTTAGTGAAAACAGATGCCAAGACTACTGCAATCAAATCTAAAGAGCTTCTTACTGCAATCAATGCTGTTAAAATGGACAACCTAAAACCTAAAGAACATACTGCATGGATGAATGTAATGAAAAGTTTAGCTACAGATGCAAAAAACATTTCTGAAACCCAGGATATTAAGAAACAAAGAGAATCCTTTAAAAGCTTATCTAAAAACACTTATGATCTTATAAAAACTACCAATCAGCCACAACCAGTTTATTATAATCATTGCCCAATGGTTGATGCGAATTGGCTGAGCAAAGAAAGTGGTATCAAGAATCCGTATTACGGTTCCCAGATGCTAAGCTGTGGATCAACTATAGAAACAATCAAATAATCCCAAATCAAAAATGAAAAATATAATTACAGGTACTTCAATCCTTGGAGCATTAATCTTAGGAACCCTATGGCTGTCTTCTTGCAGTAAATCAGATGATATGAATATGTCCGATCCAAAATTGAATATAAACTATCCTGCCGCATATGTGGTCAATGGTCAGGACGGCACAATTTCAGTAATCAAATTGGCAACCAATGAAGTTACAGAGACCGTCAGCCTTATGGGGACCGGAACCGATATGATCATGTGGCCGCACCACATTTCTTTACATTCTAATCACCTGGCCATTGGCGTGCCCGGAATGGACTTCTCTGCCGGTCATACTGCCGGCATGGAAGGAATGACAGGTAAACTCCTAGTAATTGATGCCGTCAATGGAACAACTGTAAAAAACATTAACCTGCCAATGATGAACCATAACACGATCTACAGTCCAAATGGTTTAGAAATTTGGGTACCTCAAATGGACATGAATGGAAAAGTTCTGGTTTATGATGCATTAACATACACATTGAAAAATACCATTGCAGTGGGCATGATGCCTGCTGAGCTTACCTTTTCTTCTGACGGGACTAAGGCTTATGTTGCTAATGGAGATGATAATACTGTGTCAGTTATAAATACGACAAGCAAACAAGTTACAGCCACTGTTGCTGTAGGGAACAACCCTGTGGGTGCTTGGACAGGAAGTGATGCCAGAATGTATGTTGATAATGAAGACGGGCAATCTATCTCGGTAATCAATGTGGCAACGGATGCTGTAGATCAAACAATTGATTTAGGATTTATGCCTGGAATAGCGTCTCATAATGGTAGTAAGAAAGAACTTTGGGTAAGCGATCCAGTTAATGCAAAAGTACATTATTGGACTTGGGACCAGACTATGATGATGTGGATGCATGGAGGTGTATTTACTACTGGCGCTGGTGCCCATGCAATAACATTTACAGCGGATGGCAATACAGCATATGTGACCAATCAGACAGCCAATACAGTCTCTGTAGTCAATGTATCAAATCACACTGTCTCTAAAACCATTAATGTAGGCCGAAAACCCAACGGGTTGGTGCTAAAAATGTAAATCCTATCCTAAAAAGGTCTTCAAAATGCCAACTGGAGATTGAATTTGCACAATCAAAAAAAGAATAATTCGTATAACACTCAAATAAAAGAATGTTGGACAAAACAACATTTATAAGAGATCAAAAACTAAAAAAAATGAAAAAAATAATTTTCTCAACCCTTGTAATGGTAATTGTACTTGCAGCCTGTAATTCAAAAAACAAAGAAACTACAACGCCTGAAGCTACTTCCGGGACCACTCAGAATGATTCACAATTGTACGCCTGTTCCATGCATCCTGAAGTTACAGGAAAAAAAGGAGACAAATGTTCCAAATGCGGAATGGAATTAACCGAGCCAGTAAAGGAAATTACTGAAAAAAGTGCAGAGGTAAAAACAACTCAAGCTGCTCAAGCAACATTTTCTATAAACGAAATTGTGAGCAATTATCTAACTTTAAAAAATGCATTAACCAAAGATGATACAAAAGGAGCTGCAAATGCCGGACAAGCATTGTATGCAATTTTTAATAATGTAAATCCCAATTCAATAGATGCGAAATTAAAGTCAGAATATCTTGACATTGCTGATGATGCTAAAGAACACGCAGAACATATTGGAGCTAACGGTGGAAATATCGAACACCAAAGAGAGCATTTTGCCATGTTAAGTAAAGACTTGAATGATTTGATAAAATCTTTCAAATCAGAGCAAAAATTGTATCAAGATTTTTGCCCTATGTATGATGGTGGGAAAGGAGCTATTTGGATAAGCGAAACTAAGGAAATCAAGAATCCATATCAAGGAAAAAAAATGCTAACCTGTGGTTCTATGAAAAAAGAACTGTAGGACAGTTAACTACTTACTTATAAATATATCGGGTTATTTACATAATAACCAATCAATGTTCCGGTGACTACTGATGTTCCGAATTTATTGAAATGGAAAAAATGCATCTAATTTTTTAGACTGCCCTTTGATCCGTTCTTTAACCAAATAGTCACTGATGATATGTGTTTTCATGTAAGTAAGTTGATATACATATTTTCAGAAACATCAATAGTACCCTTTTTTTAAACAATTAAAATTAAATAAAAATGAAAAATGTAATTCTTTCAGCCATAGTTATGGTATTTGTAATGGTTTCTGGTAATGCACAAAGTAAAAAAACAGAGACTAAATTTTCAACTGAACAAATTGTAGCAAATTATTTAGCATTAAAAAATGCACTTGCAAAAGATGACACCAACGGAGCTGCTAAAGCTGGAAAAGCATTGTATGCGACTTTCAAAAGCGTAAATATAAAATCGATAGATCCAAAATCCAAAGCAGCATATCTTGATATAGCCGACGATGCCAAAGAGCACGCAGAACATATTGGGGCTAATGGTGGTAATATCGAGCATCAAAGAGAGCATTTTGCCCTACTGAGTAAAGACGTAAATGATTTGATCAAAACTTTTGGAGCTGCAAAAACACTATACCAGGATTCTTGTCCTATGTATGATGGTGGAAAAGGAGCTATCTGGATTAGTGAAACAAAAGAGATAAAAAACCCTTACTATGGTTCCAAAATGCTTACCTGCGGTTCAATGAAAAAACAATTGTAAAATGAAACGATTCATCAGAAAGATTCTTTTTATTGGGTTAATTATTTTTCTACTGATGCAATTGTATCAGCCTGCCCGAAATTCCGATTACGGGCAGGTTTTACCAATTCACATTTCGAGAGTCTATCCCATTCCCAAGAATGTACAAAAGATTCTTCAGACTTCCTGTTATGATTGTCACAGCAACAACACGCAATATCCATGGTACTCCTACATACAGCCGGCACGTACTTTCATGGAGGGACACATTACTAAGGGTAAAGAAAATTTGAATTTTAGCCAATGGGGAAGTTATTCCAAACGAAAACAGGAAAATAAATTAGACCGAATTGCCAAGCAGATAAAAGCCAACGAAATGCCTTTGGCTTCCTATACGCTGATCCATAAAAATGCAGTGCTGAATAATGTTCAGAAAGAACAACTGCTCAATTGGATTGAAAAAGTAAGCGATAGTCTTGCACAAATAAATTAAATCTATGGTACACAAATTAATAGAATGGTCGCTGCGAAACCGTTATATCGTTTTACTATTATCGGCAGGAATATTTGTATGGGGTATCATCTCTATTCAAAAAAATCCTATTGATGCTATTCCCGATTTATCTGAAAATCAGGTAATCGTATTCACAGAATGGATGGGACGTGCTCCACAGCTCGTTGAAGACCAGATCACCTATCCCTTGGTTACCAACCTTCAGGGATTGCCCAAAATTAAATATGTAAGAGCTGCTTCCATGTTTGGTATGAGTTTTATCTATGTCATTTTTGAAGATGATGTTGATGTATACTGGGCAAGATCAAGAGTACTGGAAAGGCTCAGTACTATTAGCAGCACCCTGCCCAAAGGAGTTGCCCCGCAATTAGGACCCGATGGAACTGGGGTTGGGCATATACTCTGGTATACTTTGGAGGCACCCGGTATTGACCTTGGCGAACAAAGAGCGCTACAGGACTGGTACGTCAAGTTTGCTTTGCAAAATGTTCCCGGAGTGAGTGAAATTGCTTCTTTTGGAGGATTTCAAAAAGAATACCAGGTTACCATTGATCCAAACAAACTGCTATATTATAAGCTGTCTGTCCCAGAGGTTATAAGTGCTGTACGTGCCAATAATAATGAAAGCGGCGGAAGAAAATTCGACATGAGTGATATTGGCTATATCATTAAGACATCCGGTTATCTGAAATCCATCAAAGAGATTGAGGATATTCCACTGAAAAACCAAAATGGCATTCCTATAAAAGTCAGCGATATAGGAACTGTTCAGATGAGCGGGGAAACCCGATTGGGAATCTTTGATCATAATGGCACTGGCGAAGTCGTTGGCGGTATAGTAGTGATGCGTTATGGTGAAAACGCAGATGCTGTAATTGATAATGTGAAAGAAAAAATGAAGGAAGTTGCGAAAGGGCTTCCAAAAGGGGTAAAATTCAATATTGTATATGACCGGGGACATCTGATTAAAGAATCTATTGATTCGGTGAAGCGTACCTTAATTGAAGAAATGCTTGTAGTGTCCCTTATCGTTATTATTTTTCTTTTTCACTGGCGTAGTGCATTAAGTATTATCATCCAGATACCAATTACAATTGCAGCAAGTTTCATACTGCTCAATGCCTTTGACATATCCTCCAACATTATGTCCCTTACCGGTATAGCACTTGCCATTGGAGTAATAGTTGACAACGGTATTATTATGAGTGAAAATGCCTACCAGCATCTCTCACAACGGTATGCACAATGGGAATCTGAACAAAAAAATGAAACAAACTCTGATGAAAAGAATTAAAAATATATTTCGCAAAAAACCACAGTGGATATCCGAAGAGGAAAGACTCAAAATAATTGAGAAAAGCAGCAAGCAGGTTTCCCGTGGCGTATTCTTTGCCACTGTAATTATAATTACCTCTTTCTTGCCTGTGTTTATGCTTACCGGACAGGAAGGAAAACTATTCCATCCTTTAGCCTTTACAAAAACATTCATACTGATTGTGGATGCCCTGTTGGTACTTACATTAGCTCCGGTACTGATTTCTTTTTTTATGAAAGGAAAATTCCGTCCAACCGATGCACATCCAGTAAATCGCTTTTTGGAAAGAGGTTATGAGCCAATTATACGCTGGGTTCTGAAATGGAGAAAAACAACTCTTGCAGTCAATATTCTGGCATTATTGATTTCTATTCCATTATTGATGCGGCTCGGAACGGAGTTCATGCCTCCATTGGATGAACAGAGTATTTTATTTATGCCTGTTACCCTCCCTGATGTATCTAATGGAGAAATCAAACGCATTTTGCAGGTACAGGATAAAATAATCAAATCGGTTCCTGAAGTTGAAAGTGTTTTGGGTAAGGCAGGGCGAGCTAACACAGCTACGGATAATTCCCCAATGAGCATGATTGAGACCATTATCATGCTAAAACCAAAATCACAGTGGCGTGAAGGAATAGATAAAAAAGATATTATTAAGGAACTCGATACCAAACTCCAGATACCTGGTGTAGTAAACGGCTGGACACAGCCCATTATCAACCGAATCAATATGCTGGCAACAGGAATTCGTACCGATGTAGGAATTAAAGTCTACGGACAAAATCTCGACACCATTGCTCGTGTATCTGAAAGGGTGAAAATGGCTTTAGAAGGAACTCCGGGAGTATCTGATTTATTTGTGGATCCTATTACCGGAGGTAAATACCTTGATGTTGATGTTAATCGCCAGGAATTGGCCCGATATGGATTAACAGTAGATGATGTAAACCAAACCGTGGAATTTGCTTTAGGTGGTGCATCCATTGGCAATACTGTTGAAGGACGAAGACGTTTTTCAATAAGTGTGCGTATGGCACAGGATTATAGAAATAGCGTGGAACGCATTAAACGCATTCCCTTACAGTCTCCTGCCTTTGGAGAAGTGCCATTATCTGCCGTTGCTGATATTAAATTCGTAGACGGACCGCCAATGATCAGTTCTGAAAATGCACTCCTTCGCGGAGCAGTCATGTTCAATATACGTGATCGTGATATGGGAGGAACCGTACAGGAAGCAATGAAAAAATTAGAAAGTGCCAAAAACATACTTCCTGAAGGGTACTTTATAGAATGGAGCGGACAATATGAGAACCTGATCAGCGGAGAAAAGACCCTTAAAGTCATTGCGCCGCTAGTATTGCTTATTATTTTCTTCGCCCTATATTTTGCCTTTAATTCCCTTAGGGAAGCCTTTTTAAGTCTTATAACAGTTCCTTTTGCTTTAATTGGAGGTGCCTATATAATTTTTTTCTGGGATGTCAATCTATCAGTGGCGGTAGCAGTAGGTTTTATTGCCCTTTTTGGAATTGCCGTGGAAACCGGAATTGTGATGGTTATCTATCTCAATGATGCCATGGAGCAACTTATCCGGGCCAAAGGAAACTCAAGGGAAACCATCACTAAAGAAGATCTCAGGGAATATGTGGTACACGGCGCCGCAAAACGATTGCGCCCAAAACTAATGACCGTTTGCGTCTCATTATTCGGATTAGTACCTGTCCTGTGGTCCAATGGTGTTGGAATGGATGTAATGAAACCAATTGTATTGCCTATGATTGGCGGTGTATTTACCTCTGCCGTGCATATCTTATTAGTAACCCCGCTTATTTTCCTAATGTCCAAAGAATATGAACTAAGAAAATATGGCAAACTCGAAGTACATGATGTCAAACATTAAAATACTGGCAGTACTATTGCTTTTACTGCCCATACAGCTATGGAGCCAGACCAAACAGGTCTTGTCTCTTGATACAATCCTTCAAAGGATTGATAAAAAAAATGTGCTCCTGCAAAGCTATAGTTTAAAGGCAGAAGGATACAAGTACAGTGGCGATGCCGCAACGGCATGGATGGCACCAATGGTGGGTGTGGGAACTTTTATGACCCCCTATCCCTTTCAGGAGGTTATGGATGACCGCGACAAAGGATCTTTAATGTTCAGAATTGAACAGGACATCCCCAATGTAGGAAAGCTAAACAAGAAGAAAAAATTCATCCAGTCCCAAGGAAACATTGAGAACGCTACCCGTGCCGTTACCCTTAACGACTATAAATCGAAGGCCAAACAGCTCTACTACAGCTGGATGGTGGCCGAACAGCGAATGAAAGTTTTGGATCAGAACGAAAAGATAATGCTGACCATGAAAAAGATTGAGGAAGTGCGCTATCCCTACAACCAGTCGCAATTGGGTAATGTATACAAGATCGACGCAAGGATTGAAGAAAACAAAAATATGGTCCGCATGCAGGAAGGTGAAATTGCAAAAGCAAGAGCATGGCTCAACAGCTTGATGAACCAGCCCGGCAATGCTGATTTTGCCATAGACACGAGTATTAATCCTGTCTTCAACCCAGCTTTACACGACACCACAAGCCTTGCAGGGGTACGTGGAGATATCAAGAAGATGGATGCTGGAATTGAATCGATGCAGCTTAGTATTGAGGCCATGAAAGCAGAAAAAAATCCCTCTTTTAAAATCCAGTTTGATCATATGAATTCTTTTGATAAAATGATGCCCAAAGCCTATTCGGTAATGGCAATGATGTCTATTCCTATTGCTCCCTGGTCTTCAAAAATGTATAAATCAGATGTCAAAGCAATGCAATACAATGTACAGGCTATGGAGAAAGAGAAATCCGCCATGCTGCAGGAAACCCAAGGTATGTTATATGGTATGCAATACGAAATACTGACCATGCAAAAAAGGATTCAGGGACTCGAAACAAAAATAATCCCTTCTATGCAAAAGTCCCTGGATGTAAACTTTCTGAACTATCAGGAAAACAAACTGCAGATTCCTGTAGTAATTGACTCCTGGGAAGCTTTAAATATGCTGCAGAATAACTTATTAGATGAAAAATTAAAACTATATCAAATGATTGTCGATTATGAAAAAGAACTCTATCGCTAAGTTAGTCGCATTGTTATTCGTTTCGATATTATTATTGACAGCCTGTAACAAGAAAACCGAGTATAACAGTAAGCCATCACATCAGCATGTTACAAATCAGGAATATACCTGTCCGATGCATCCTGAAGTTATTCAGGATAAGCCCGGCAGCTGCCCAATATGCGGTATGGAATTGGTTCCAAGACATACCCCTGGTACGGAAACAGCTATAGACAGCAGCCTGAAACACCTTTTAAAACCCGTCAATGAACAGGTCGTTTCTAATATATCTGTCATAAAACCTCAGGGAGGTACTAAAATATTCTCTCTGCAGGTACAAGGAATTATTACCTACGATACCCGTGAGCAGACCAGCATTTCCAGCAGGGTAAGCGGAAGGATTGAGCGCCTGCTGATTAAGTACAATTACCAGCCCATAAAAAAAGGACAGCTAATCATGGAAATCTATTCACCTGACCTTGCTGCCGCGCAAAGAGAGTTGTTGTTTATTTATCAATCTGATGCAAACAATCCGATGCTTCAAAAAGCAAAAGAGAGACTGTCTCTGCTAGGCATGCAGCAGAAACAAATACAACAGGTATTAAAGACAGGTAAAATTTCCTATCGCATTCCTGTTTACAGTAATGCCACCGGCTACATCTTAGACAATACTGCGACAGCAAATGCTTCTGCAATAGCTCCTGCGGCTTCACCTCAAAGCTCGGTGTCAGATGATGGCATGGGTGCTATGGGCTCAAGTGGCAATGCAGCATCAAATAATAGTGCATCTACCCCTGCTGCCTCTGCTATTATGCTAAGAGAAGGGCAATATATTGGTGCTGGACAATCACTCTTCACAATCTATACCAACAAAAACCTTATCGCTGAGTTTGCTTTTGATCCATCGGTATCACCCCAGATTAAAAAAGGACAAAAACTGGTGTTTTATGAACCCTCAGATAAGCAAAACGTATATACTGGTATTATCGGACTCATTCAGCCCGTCTTTAAAGAGGGAAGCAACTTTACTATAGCAAGGATTTATTTGCAGGATAATAAATTTCAAACTGGAAAATTAGTAACTGCAGCCGTTCCTATTGTCAGTAAAGGCTGGTGGCTCCCGCAAAGTGCCGTTCTCAATCTAGGAAATAAATCCATCGTTTTCAAAAAAGAAAAAGACGTGTTTGTTCCCAGAGAAGTTAAAACGAAAAACAATGCTGATGGAATGGTCCTAATAGATCAAGACATCAGTGATTGGGGTATTGCCAGCAATGCGGCCTATATGATAGACAGTGAGAGTTTTATCAAGATAGCTTCAGAAAATAAATTAAAAAATTAAGTCATGAACAGTAAATCAATAATTCGTACTATTTTGCTCATTGCAATGGTTTTTCCACTTCTATTTACAGCATGTGTTCAAAAAGAAGAAAAAAAAGTCAGTCAGGAAAAAGTTCAAACCTATACCTGTCCCATGCATCCGCAAATTGTAAAAGATGGTCCTGGCTCATGCCCAATCTGTGGAATGGATTTAGTGCCCTTCGAAAAAAACAACTCACAGGACTTTCTAACCTTGGGGCCAAGCCAGCAAGCTCTAGCCAATTTGACTACAATAACAGCCGGAGAAAATGAATTTTCGAATTCATCGCGTCTCAACGGGCGTTTGGTTACTGACCCTGAGCAAACTATTTACATCTCAAGCCGAGTGGCAGGAAGGATTGAAGAGTTGTATGTAAAAGAAACTGGTGTTCCCGTTCGAAAAGGCCAGCCTTTATACAGAATATATTCAGAGCAGCTATCAGCCCTGCAACAGGAGTACCTCATTGCCACAGCACAGGCCACAAGCTTTGCCGAGGATAAACGCTTTGCCCAAATAAAAAATGCTGCAAAGCAAAAACTATTATTGTATGGTCAGTCCGAAGCCCAGCTTAATGAGTTATTCAAAAAACAAAAAGCATCCCCTTATGTTGATTATTATTCTCCAAATTCAGGAATAGTTGCAGAACTTTCCATAACGGAAGGCCAATATGTAGCAGAAGGAGCCTCTATTATGAAATTAGAAGATTACAATCGTTTATGGGTCGAAGCTGATGTTTATCCAGCCGATGCAGGTAAAATTAAAACCGGCCAAAAGGTTAAAGTTTTAGTCTCTGGTTATGAAGATCAGCCCCAAACAATGACCGTAGATTTTATAAATCCTGCCTTGCAGACAAGCAAGCAGATAATACAGCTGCGCGGTACTATTGCCAATCCAAACAATCAATGGCAGGCAGGTCAGCAGGCAATTGTTTTACTGCCTTCCTCAGAACAGAAAATGAAATTGACCATACCTGTGGATGCTGTTATAAGAGACGGAAGCGGCACACATGTTTGGATTGAAATTGGAAAAGGCAAATATCAGCCTAGAATGGTGGCGATTGGTTCGGAAACCTTCGATGAAGTCGAAATTACTGGCGGCTTAAAAAAAGGTGATGTCGTTGTTGCATCTGGCGCCTATCTCCTGTACAGTGAATTTATATTAAAGAAAGGCAAAAACCCAATGTCAGGAATGAAAATGTAATAACCAATCTCACAACAGACGATGAAAAAAATAATCAAAATAGGAATCCCGATATTATCAATCTTCTTACTTATTGCCTGCGGTAATAATGAAAACAAAAAGCAAGAGAATCCTGAGGATAGTGAAACTTCTGTCCCAATTTCAAAAGAAGCCGAAATCAGGATAAATGATGATGTCTTAAACGCGATATACAGCCAGTATGCACATTTAACAGTAGCCCTTACCGAAGATAATATCGCGGAAGCAAAACTGGCGGCCAATGCGATTGAAGCGGGAGCACGGCAAATTAGCAACAACAGTACTCTTGCAGTAAGTGCCGCAGCAATCGTTTCAGCTCCTGATATTGAAAACCAGCGGGCTGCCTATTCTAAGCTAAGCAATGAACTCATTTACCTGCTAAAAAAAGCAGGAATGACCCAGGCTGAGCTGTACGTGGAATATTGTCCAATGGCGTTTGACAATAAGGGGGCCGTATGGATTAGTTCTACCAAAGAAGTACGTAATCCTTATTTTGGAGCAAAAATGCTCAAGTGCGGTGAGGTGAAAGAAACAATTAAATAATTAGGTTCTAAAACAAAACTACTTGTAATTTTTTTCAGTGTTAAAAAATGGATATCAAAGCTTATTGGGAATAAGATCATTTTAAGCAAATCAAAATTTCAGGTTTACTAAAAAAAAGCTAACTTTCTATATATTAAATATATAACACATCGAATTTTATAAAAAAAAACAACATTATGACACACACCTATACAATATCGGGAATGACTTGCGATGGATGTCGTACGAAAGTAGAAAAAACATTAAATGCTGTGCAGGGAATAAAGGCAACTGTTACCTTAGATCCTCCATTGGCAACCATTACAATGGAAAAACATATTGCAACCGAACAGCTGCAGGAAGCATTGACTGCGGTTGGAAAGTACACCATTGAAATGACACACACGACTCATTCGCAAGAAAAAACAGCTGAGAAACCATGCTGTAGTACTGCTAACGATCCTGATCATAAAAAGTTAGCTGCGCCTCATAATGATGCGGGTGGAAAATACTATTGCCCGATGCATTGTGAAGGCGATAAAATGTATGATAAACCGGGAGATTGTCCTGTATGCGGAATGCATTTGGTACAAGAACCACCCGCTGTTCAGGTTCAGCAATACACATGCTCTATGCATCCGGAAATTATAACCAATGCGCCAGGATCATGTCCTATTTGCGGGATGGATCTAGTACCAATGGAACCAAGCGAAAGCGAAGAACAAAGGATTTATAAGGGTTTGGTTAAGAAAATGAAAATAGCGGTTGTATTTACAGTTCCTGTTTTCGCCATTGCCATGATAGAAATGGCACACAACAATCCTCTACTTCAACTAATGGATGCGGCTAAATGGAATTGGGTACAGCTTATTTTATCACTTCCTGTTGTCTTTTATGCCTGCTGGGTATTTTTTGTACGAGCATGGAAATCAATAATCACATGGAATTTAAATATGTTTACCCTTATCGGAATTGGTACAGGAGTGGCATTTTTATTTAGTTTAGTTGGAATGTTTTTTCCAGACATTTTTCCAAGTGAATTTAAGACCCAGCACGGAACAGTACTATTGTACTTCGAGGCCACAACAGTTATTCTGACTTTGGTTTTATTAGGACAATTGCTTGAAGCCAGAGCGCACAGTCAAACCAGTGGTGCTATAAAAGAATTATTAAAATTGGCTCCTACCGAAGCTACTTTGGTAATTGATGGCGGTGATAAAGTAATCTCAATCCATGATATAAAAAAAGGTAATTTATTACGGGTAAAACCCGGAGATAAAATTCCTGTGGATGGGAAAATAACCGATGGTGAAAGTACAATAGACGAATCGATGATTACCGGTGAACCAATTCCTGTAGATAAAAAAATAGGCGATATGGTGTCTTCAGGAACTATAAACGGAAACAAATCATTTATAATGATTGCCGAAAAAGTTGGTTCGGAAACCTTGCTTTCGCAAATTATACAGATGGTTAATAATGCAAGTCGTTCCAGAGCACCAATTCAAAAACTAGCCGATAGTATTGCTAAATATTTTGTACCAATTGTTGTTGTAATTTCCATTCTTACCTTTTTCATTTGGGCAAAATTTGGTCCCGAACCGGCATTGGTCTATGGGTTTATAAATGCCATTGCGGTACTAATTATTGCCTGTCCTTGTGCTTTAGGATTGGCAACGCCCATGTCTGTAATGGTAGGAGTTGGAAAAGGCGCTCAATCGGGAATTCTGATAAAAAATGCTGAAGCTTTAGAAAAAATGGATAAGGTAAATGTTCTGATTACTGATAAAACAGGAACAATTACAGAAGGGAAACCTTCGGTGGAAAAAATTGTTGCACTACAATATTCAGAAGATGAACTGTTGCAATACATTGCATCTTTAAATCAGTATAGCGAACACCCTTTGGCACAAGCCGTGGTGAAATTTGCAAAAGCTAAAAATGTCTCTTTAACGAAAGTCGATGATTTTGAAAATATTGCAGGAAAAGGAGTTATTGGAACTGCTATTGATAAAAAGATCGCATTAGGGAATAAAAAATTAATGGAGCAAGTAGGCGCAGCTATATCTGCCACAATTGAAGAGAAAATTATTGCCGAACAAAAATTAGGAAAAACAGTTTCTTATATCGCTGTAGATAAGAACGTAGTGGGATTTGTAACGATAACCGATGCTATAAAACAAACCAGTGCTGCTGCTATAAAAGAATTAATGCGTCAAGGAGTTGAAGTAATCATGCTTACGGGAGATAATGTAAATACTGCCAAAGCTGTTGCCGAAGATTTGCATTTAACCTCTTTCCAAGCAGGTTGTTTACCAGAAGACAAATTAAAAGTAATAGAGAAATTAC
Source organism: Flavobacterium notoginsengisoli (assembly GCF_014207905.1). Taxonomy (GTDB): domain Bacteria; phylum Bacteroidota; class Bacteroidia; order Flavobacteriales; family Flavobacteriaceae; genus Flavobacterium; species Flavobacterium notoginsengisoli_A. The sequence continues at coordinate 299,151 of NZ_JACHLB010000006.1, forward strand.
AAGCTGAAGGAAAAGTTGTTGCTATGGCAGGAGATGGCATAAACGATGCGCCAGCTTTGGCACAATCGGACATTGGCATTGCGATGGGAACAGGAACAGATGTTGCGATAGAAAGTGCCAAGATTACTTTGGTAAAAGGAGATTTGCAAGGAATTGTAAAAGCAAAAAATCTGAGCCACGCTGTAATGCGCAACATCAAGCAAAACCTATTCTTTGCTTTTATTTATAATGTCTTAGGCGTACCAGTAGCTGCGGGAGTTTTATATCCGTTTTTCGGAATATTACTTTCTCCTATGATTGCTGCCCTGGCAATGAGTTTTAGCTCGGTATCTGTTATTGTCAATGCATTGCGATTGAGAAGCTTAAAACTCTAAAAAATAATAATTTATTATTAAAACAAATGACCAATCTAGGACAAATTATTCTGCAGTATAAAAACGATAACGAAAGTGTCTACAATACCTGGTTTATAGATAACAACCAACGGTTAAAGGCATTTCGGACTATAAGACGAGGTGTTTTACAAGTCATTGAGGATATTAAAAAGAAAACCTTTCCTAATGATTTTAAAGAAAGCAGCTTAGAATTTGTTCTGAGTTGCATTGCTGAACAAAAACAAGTCTTTGCAGGGGTTTCCCATCCGTTTTATTGGAAACCCAAATTACGCATCCCCGATATCTATGAAAATCAAAACAATAAATTGGCTTTTGGTCAATTCCTTGAAAATTGTATTAATGCCAAGTCTGAAGAACAGGTTGTAAAAGAAATCATAAAACTCGATGAATTAAAAATTAAAGGATTAGGACCTGCGGTTGCCAGTATTTTGTATTTCATACACCCAACCTGGTTCCCGCCATTCAACACTGCTATTCTCAATGGCTTTAATTTTCTTTTTAAAGACAAAAAAAAATTGGGAAGCTGGACAGAATATCTTAAAATAAGGGAAACTTTGATGGAAACTAACACTTTGCATAAATCTCAGCTGTCAAATGATTTGGGTGCCATTGCAGGATTGTGTTTTGAAATTGGAACCCAGAAAATGCTAATCGGTAACGATGAATATTTAAGCGAGGCAGAACGTTCAAGATTCGAAAAAAACGTACACAAGCGTCAAAGAGAAATACTCGAAGAAAAACTGGAGGAAAATCTGCATAGTGAGATGCAATACCATCTGCTAAAAATAGGTATTTCTCTAGGTTTCGATGTTACCCCGGCAAGCAATGATAAAAACAAATCATTTAATGGACAAAATTTCTCATTTATTTCACTGGTAAAATTCCCTGAGTTGCCTACTGACAAGGATACTCAAAATACCATCAGGCTTATTGATGTGCTCTGGTTCGAAAAAGGCACAAACAAAATTATAGGAGCCTTTGAAGTGGAAAAGAGCACTAGTATCTACTCCGGCATACTGCGCTTGTCTGACCTATACTTCAGCATATCAAGCGGACAGGAAGTTTTTTATATTATTATTCCCAATAACAGGGAAAAGGATGTAGTGCTTCAGCTAAATAGGCCCGTTATAAAAAACTCTAAAATGAATATACAATATATCCTGTTCTCTGAACTAAGGGCCAATTGTGATGCTATCTGTAACTTTGGAACCGACCATTCGGTAATGGAAAAAATATCAAAATCAATTTAAAATTAAAAAACTATGAAAAAAATAATTCTATTAAGCTTCATTATAATACAATCGTTATCAATTTGGGCACAGGAAAAAGTTCAAATTAAGCTTACTTCTGCAAGCCCTTCAGCATCATTTCAACAAGAAATTGGAAGCTCAACAATAAAAATGGCCTATAGCAGACCCTTAGTAAGAGGACGAAAAATATTTGGGGAACTGGTGCCATTTGGCAAACTCTGGCGGACAGGTGCCAGTGACTGTACGACCATCAGTACTAATGAGGATATCACCTTAGGAAATAATATTTTAAAAACAGGAACCTACTCTATATTTTCAATTCCATCAGAAAATGAGTGGACTATCATTATAAATAGTGATAGTACTTTACATGGCGAAACTGGTTATGATGAGAAAAAAGACGTTATGCGTTTTACCGTCCCCACAGAAAAAACAACTAATTTCTACGAAACTTTTACCATCGAATTAAATGACATCAATAGTAAAGGAGAAGGTTTCCTTAAAATAGAATGGGAAAATACTATGGTTAAAATACCAATGAAAAGCAAAGCTGACAAAGAAATTTTAGCCCTGATTGACAAATATATTATTAAAGAGAAAAGTCAAAATGCTACTTTATTGTTTCAGGCAGCAAATTATTATTCAACCACGGGAAGAGCAAATAACCAAACAGTATCCTGGTTAACTGAGGCCGAAAAATTGGATCCCGAAAATTTTTATTATCCCACTTTAAGACAGAAAGTATCTTTAGAACTGAAGGATTATCCCAATGCCATTGAGGCTGCAAAAAAAGCCTTAACAATTGCTGAACAGAAAAAAATGAAGGGTACTGAAAAATTAAAAAATCAGATTGAAGAGTTACAATTATTACTTAAAAGTAAATAAATAATTAAGCTATTATAATATCACACTGAAAACTACAGGAGCTTAAAAAAAAAGATTGCCATTTAAGCCGATACAGTGTTATAGTGACCTTAGACTTGTTTTGTTCAGGGAAATCGTTAAATCTAAATAATTTTTAAATATGAAAAATATGAAAATGGAACACGCAACACAGCTGCATTCAAAAGAGGTGGACTCTAAAATGTACAAAAAATTAGCCCTTATGATAGTATTGTCATTTATTTCGATGTATGTACTAATGTATTCAATGGTCGATATCTTTGCTAATGTCATTCCCAATGTAAACCAATTTTACATGGCAGGACTAATGACTATGCCAATGCTCATAATTGAGATTATTGTAATGGGGAGTATGTATATGAATAAAAAATGGAACATAATGTTATTAGTCACAGGTAGCCTTGCCGCAATCATTTTTTTTTCCTGCATCAGACAGCAAGCAGCTGTTGACGATAGACAATTCTTAAAATCAATGATACCACACCATGGAGCTGCAATCCTCATGGCTCAAGAGGCTTCTCTTCACGATCCGGAAATAAGCCAACTTGCCCAAGACATTATAAAAGCACAAGAAGCTGAAATTGCACAAATGAAAGCCAAGCTGAATAAAATGAAAAAAAAATAACCGAACGATATTCTTTAAAAAAGCAATATGAAAAATTTACTGACAGTACTTGTATTTATTATGTTTCCTGTCCTGATTCAGGCCCAGGATATGAAAACAATGGAAATGGATAAAAAGCCAGGGAAAGAAGAGTCAAATCCTACTACCTATACCTGTCCAATGCATCCCGAAATTCATGAATCCAAACCGGGAAATTGCCCAAAGTGCGGTATGAAACTAGTTCCGGAAGAAACAAAAAAGAAAACAAAAATATCGCAGCATAAAGACATCCCCAAGAAACAAACTGACCAGGAAAATACAGCAATACAGGACAATAATAATAGTACGATTGCTCAAAAAAAACCTGAAGATAATAATGCACAGCCACGTGTTGTTCGATATGACCTGTATATAAGAGATACAATTGTAAATTTCACAGGAAAAGCAAAAAGGGCTATAGCAGTGAATGGACAAATACCCATGCCTACGCTGACCTTTACAGAAGGGGATACCGCTGAAATCTATGTTCACAATGAGCTGGATGAAGATACTTCCCTGCATTGGCATGGCTTATTCTTACCTAATCAATATGATGGTGTGCCAAATTTAACCCAAATGCCAATTAAACCCCATACCACGCATCTATATACTTTTCCCATTATTCAGCATGGCACACATTGGTACCACAGCCACACGGAACTACAAGAACAGATAGGCATGTACGGCTCTTTCATTATGAATAAAAGAGCAGATGATCCAACTTTCCGCAAAGGAATCGATGATCTGCCTTCTGTTCCTATTGTATTGAGTGAATGGACAGATATGAAACCTGAAAATGTACACCGATTGCTGCACAATGCATCGGACTGGTTTGCTATTAAAAAAGGGACTACACAAAGTTATGCGGAAGCTATAAAGCAAGGGTATTTTAAGGACAAAATAAAAAATGAATGGAAACGAATGAATGCCATGGATGTCAGTGATGTTTATTACGACAAATTTTTAATCAACGGAAAAAATGAAAATCAGCTTTCTCAATTTAAAGCGGGTGATAAGGTCCGATTACGAGTTTCCAATGGAGGCGCATCAACCTACTTTTGGCTTACCTATGCCGGCGGGAAAATTACGGTTGTGGCCAATGATGGAAATGATGTAGAACCCGTTGAGGTCGATAGATTAATTATTGCAGTTTCTGAAACCTATGACATAATTGTAACCGTTCCAGATGATAAAACAGCTTATGAGTTTTTGGCAACACCGGAAGACCGCACAAAATCTACCTCCCTGTACATTGGCAGCGGGGTTAAGCAATTAGTGACACCCTTGCCAAAGCTTAAATATTTCGAAGGAATGAAGATGATGAACGGTATGATGAAAATGAATGGAGATTTGGATGATATGGGTATGAGCATGAGCCTTAATAAAATGGATATGAATGTAGTAATGTATCCCGAAATCACGGGTGAAACCAAGCCTAAAAGCAATACAAAGATGGATGGTATGAAAATGGATGCAGAGCAATACAATGCCAATGCGCTTTCAGATATTACAACTCTAAATTATGCAATGCTTAAATCGCCTACCAAAACAACACTTCCTGAAAATGCGCCGATTAAAGAACTAAAATTTGAACTTACCGGTAACATGAATCGATATGTCTGGAGTTTGGACAATAAGGTGGTTTCTGAATCCGATAAAATATTAATTAAAAAAGGTGAAAATGTACGCATCGTTTTACATAATAATTCAATGATGCGCCATCCAATGCATTTACATGGTCATGACTTCAGGGTCCTTAATGGGCAGGGAGAGTATGCACCATTAAAAAATGTGATTGATATAATGCCAATGGAAACAGATACGCTGGAATTTAATGCCAATGTAGATGGGGACTGGTTTTTTCATTGCCATATCTTATACCATATGATGAGCGGAATGGGAAGGGTTTTTACTTACGAAAATCAACCTCCCAACCCTGAAATTCCAGACCCAAAATTAGCACGACGAAAACTCTTTGCTGACGACAGGAAATTTCATTTTATGGCAGAGAATGATTTTGCAACCAACGGAAATGATGGTGAAGCAATGTATCAAAGTACGCGTTGGAGTATTGGAACCGAATGGAGATTAGGATACAATGACATGCATGGTTATGAAACTGAAACACATATTGGTCGATATATTGGAAAAATGCAATGGTTAATGCCATTTATAGGATTTGACTGGAGATATCGAAAAATGGGAGAAGATGAACAAGAAAGAAATCTCTTTGGACAAAAGAACACTAAAGATAAACGTGCAGTAGTAAGTCTGGGAGTCAACTATACCCTTCCTATGTTAATAGTAGCACAGGCTGAGGTTTTCACAGATGGTAAAGTCAGATTACAGTTTGAGCGTAAGGACATTCCAGTTTCTAAAAGACTTCGAATGAATTTAATGTGGAATACAGACAAGGAATATATGGCAGGGTTGCGCTATATAATTACCAGATGGGGATCTCTATCCTCTCACTATGATAGCGATATGGGCTTTGGCGCAGGTTTTATTTTAAACTACTAAATTTTTAACTTAAAAAGTAGCATAGCGCAGTTATAACCAAACAGGGAAGAAAAAAATTCATAAAGAATACAATATTTGATAATTCTATATTTTTCTAAATACCGCATTTAATCCGACCAGCCTTTGAAGGCTGGTTTTTTTTGCATCTATTATTACTTTCTTTTTGTACTTCAACCAAGTCTTTGCAAAATGCTCTTAAGTGTCAACCAATTGCAATGCTTTCTAAAAGAGTCTTTTTAAACTAGATATTAGGATGATAGAGAAATGAATTCTGCAGCGGAAAAACTTCTTTCAAATTCGCAGAAGCAGTTTTGTCTCATATAAAGGAATTGATGGAAAACAATAACAACGATTCTACTGATGACGATGAAACATTTAAGGGATCGCAAACCTGGCAAAAAATATTGAAACGCATAAAATTTTATTTTTTTTCTAAGCTAAATTTCCTCACTATTTTATCAAAATCCGATAGTGCTTTATAATGTTCTCTCATTTCCGTTACAGTAGTTACATTCCATATGCTAGGAGCATAAATGGTTTTCATTTTTACGTAAAGCTCCGTTGCTGTGTGTGATTGCAGAATCTGCACATCACTACCAGTATCAACGACTATCTTTATTAGCGTCGTGTTAATGCTTCGTATTGTGAAATAGCAGAGTATGAGGTAGATATAACGCATTGCTAAAGATAAAAAATATTATAATATGTTACAAATCAGGCATAAACCCTAATTTTTAGTGCAAAAAGCCCATTAAAAGCATTGATTTTAATGGGCTTTTTTATTTGTTATTCAAGCAAATATCTTCGAATTCCGCAAAAATGACATTCCTTTTCCAGTCCTCAGTAAGAGGAATTGTTCTGATCATAGCGAACCCTTTGCCAGATTGCATTCTCCATTGCTTCCCCTTAATTTTTAAATTCAATAACCAGTATGCTTCTGTCTCATTTCAGCAGCAAAGGTATTTCCGTGTCCTTAACGCAATAGCAAGGCCAGGCCTTTCAGGTTTGATAAAAAATCTCCACCCATCCGGGTTGTATTTTTTGGCAAAGCCCTGCTATTGCTAAACACTAACCTTTTTATGCTCCCGAAACGAAACATAGCATACTCCGGCTCTTTAGACGAATAAAAAAAATGTCAGCAATGAAAAGTAAAATATTAAAAATGGATTTGATGAAACAAAACAGCACCTCCTCTCATTGCCGAATAAAATTTCAAAAAAAAATAATCACTAAAAATCACAGGAATTATGAACATTACAGGAAGAGTGACAGCGGATGCGCAGGTACGCAACGTGTCGAACAGCAAAACAGTAGTAAACTTTTCGGTAGCCATCAACGACAGCTACAAAAACAAAGCGGGCGAGCGCATAGAGCAGACAACGTATTTCGACTGCGCCTATTGGCTTAGTCCAAAAGTAGCACAGATACTCACTAAAGGTACGGTGGTAGAACTGACAGGGAAAGTGAGCGCAAGAGCGTGGACAGGAAGTGACGGACAACCGCACGCAGGACTGAACTTCAACACCTCGCAAATCAAACTTCACGGGGGCGGTAAAAAAGCCGAAGCTGTACAGGCTCCTGCAGGAAACAACAATGACGATACAAAGGACGACCTACCATTTTAACAACGAGCACCTAAATAATTTAAACAATTTAAAATTTTAAAATCATGGCACATAATATCAATTTTAACAGCGAAACAGGACGTTATTCATTCTTTAGCGTAAAGGAAAAAGCGTGGCACGGACTAGGGCAAATTGTAGAGCAATACCCAACAAGCGAGGAAGCTATAAAATTTGCAGGGTTAGATTACGAAGTCGTTAAAAGTCCGCTATTTACCAAAGGTTCGGGTATCATTCAAACTGCCGACAGTATCGAGATTGGCAGTAACGAATTGGAAGTTCCTAACTACTTTGCCAATATCCGCACTGATAACAATGCAGTATTGGGGGTGGTAGGCAAAGACTATCATATCGTGCAGAACCGTGAAGCATTTAACTTTTTTGATGCCATTGTAGGCGGTGGAAAGGGAATACTATATGAAACCGCAGGAGCGCTGGGTAATGGGGAACGCATATTTATCACAGCCAAACTGCCCGACTATATCCGAGTTGGAAATGGTGATGATGTAACCGAAAAATACATTTTCCTGACCACTTCGCACGATGGTAGCGGAAGTATAACAGCCGCTTTTACGCCTATTCGTATCGTATGCCAAAACACGCTTAACGCTTCCTTGCGGAGTATGACTAATGTAGTGCGTATCAAACACACTTCTGGAGCAAAACAGCGTATCGAGAACGCTCACAAGATTATGGGTTTAGCGAACACCTTGAGCATCCAGTTAGAGAATATTTTCAATGAATGGGCGAAAGTAAAGGTAACAGACCAGGAAGTGAGAAAGCTAATCCAATTGGCACTTTGTCCAAATAAAGAAACTTTCGATTTACTAAAAAAAGGTGCAGAGGATGAAGTTTCCACGCTGTTCAGAAATATGGTAGACGATGCCTTTGCGTATGCTATGACAAGCGACACACAGCAAATGGACACTACAAAAGGCACATTGTTCGGGGCATATAACGCTGTTACGGGCTACTATCAGAATGTACGCAATTACAAAGACGATGAAGCCAAGTTGCAGAGCATTGTTTTGGGTGGTACTGCACAGCTCAAATCACAAAAAGCATTTGACTTGTGTACAGGCTTTGCCTTAGACGGTGCAGAAATCCTAAACCTTAATTAGATAACCATAGGCTACCGCCTTAATCGGTGGTAGCCTACTATAACAATAACTGATATGAAAGCTAAATCAATAGACGAAGCTAAAAGCATCGCCAAATCACAAAGCCTTGAAACGAAATTCAAAGACGAGGCTGTATATATCGTTTACTGCAATAAAACCGAGTATTTCTATGTAGATACCAATAGCCTTTTAAGGAATTGGGAATAGCTTACAGGCTATTACGAGAACGGAGTTTATACCGCTGAAAACTGAACTGATAAAATGATGAAAATAACAGACTTGAACGGTTGCCCTATTGAGGTGACAAACCTTAACGAAGCCATCAAAATGTCAGGACAGTACAAGGAATACAGCCACGATGATAAAAGTTTCTCCGAGTTCGATAAAAGGCAGAAAACCTATTGGACAGATATGTACGAGAAACTCAGAGCCATTAAAAAACAATTAGACGACAATTAAAACTTTAGAACGATGAACGCAAATTTTTTCCATCAGATAGCGCAGTTGCAGATTACAGGTGATTTGCAACTCACAATAGCAAAAGGAGCAGAAAACAATCTAATCGTATCGGTTATGCTCCAAAACGAACAATGCGGAGATAACGCAAAGAACATCATACCGCCCCTTAATCTTCGGGGAACAGCCGAAGAACTCGACAACGGTTTTTTCGAGAAGATAACCACACCCATACAAACTGCCTCGGGCTTAATGGTCGATATGGAAAGCTTTATGAAGCAGTTGGAAGAAACCAAAAAACAGTCGGCAATGGAAAAAGATAAAGCCGACAGGCAGAAGAAAGAACAGGAAGCCAAAGACAAAAAGTTCAAGGACGCAATGGCAAAAGCGGATGAACTTGAGAAAGAAGGAAAGCACCGTGAAGCGTGGGTAAAAGTACCCGAAATAACAGAGTTCCCTGAAAAGGCTGACGATATACGCAGACGCAAAAGAGAACTGTCCGACAAGTTTTCTGCGCCAAGTCTTTTCGGAGCTATAGAGGAAGAAAAACCCGAACCCGCAAAAGCGGAAGCAATAACTGCCAATTACTCAGCAGAAACCGCACAGGAAAACTAATGTAATAACTTAAAATTCATCATCATGTTATTAGCAACGCAATTGGAAAGAGTGTTTATACTCAAAGATAAAGGACACGATATTATATTGACCGATCCCGAACCACGCTGGAGCGTGGAAGCAGTACTGAATTTTTATGCCAACAGGTATCCCATTTTGACAACCGCTAAAATCTCTGCACCCGCCATCAAGGATGATGCAGTAGAATACCTATTTGAGAGCGTAATGGGAACTAAAGGATAATCTAAAATTTTAAAGCAATGGACTATGCACAAACATATTATATCGGGAACAATCAAGCCACCCGAACAAAAACCACAAAGGCAGTTGTACAAACAGCTCAGCGAGTTCGCCCAATGGATGCAAAAACCCAAAGATGCGAGCGAGGTTCAAAAAGACAAACGCAGGTCAGTACCTGTGGAAATGTTGCCAATGGTTTTCTAAAAACTTCGTTCCTGCCAAGGCTGAAAGAAACTGAAACGGTACAGGCTTGTATGGAAACAGCAAAAATGCAGAAGGATTTTTACAAGTCGCTGTCATTACTTGCAGAGCATTATAATATTGAACCTATGCAAACCAACCAATTTGACTATCCGTACAATATGGCATTGGCTATAAGGGATATGGAAGAAAAGTTAAAGCAAATTGTTCTGAATTGGCAGGAAATACGTTTGGTGCAGGACAGTAAGCAAACCTATTTCATCAGTGAGGAAAAATACAACACCGGTACAACCCTGTATTATATACCCATTGAACCGCTGTATCAGATGCTCCACGACCCCAAGCATAAAAGAAACGCCCAATTGCTTATTTCTGTTTGCTCTTACCTATATCACATTGCTGATATTCCTTATTTCAGACAGGAAAACAGTTATCTGTATTGGATGTATGAAATGCACAAAGAGTGGGTGGAGCAGGACGATAAAACTGAAGAAAATGAGCCGTGTAAACTTGAGTTTGAAAAAGCGGAATTCATCGGAGATTATATCGAGCAAAAGATTTTTCACCCTATGAGTTTACAGGTATTTCAAAAGCGTTTAGACACTTTTAAAAGAAGTAATGCATTCGACCACGAGTGTTGGCTGACAGCTTCTAATGCCTTTGCACTATTTACGGAATATCCAAAGGCAAGCATTTTCCGAAATGCTCCAATGCGGGAACAAGACCCTGATAATGACGACGACGACAATGAAACCATTGGTATGGAAAAGTATATTTCCTTTATATCGCACACAAAAGGATGGCTGTACGAGAACCTTGCCGAGAGCATCAACAATGAGTTTAACGAGTACGCAGAAATGCAGGAACCGACCATCTGCAAACGTTTCGACAAAAAAGTGGTCACGAAAAACACCCTTGATTTTGAAAACGGATTATTTGCGCTTTTGGACGATATGTGCAGTTTGCTTTATAACTACAAAACCACAAGGAAATGAAAAATACAATAGATATAACAGAAAGCTTTGGTACGTTGTACCATCCTAAATCTGCACTCGTTTTCTATGAAACCAAAGGAGCGGACAGCGATGTATATGTGGAGCATTTTGATATGGACAATAATGGCACTCCTATTAATGCCCACCCACTCACAGAGAGGGAAGCAAAAGTATTGGCAAGGGCATTGGTAACAGAAAAGGACAAGGAACAAGCTTTTTTAAAATCCAATGGGATTTTGGGGTCGAACATACTGCATATCAATCCTAATAAAGAGAAAGGTGCTGTACTATGGCACTCAAAAGCACAAAAGCGACAACTGTATTTTGTGGAGAATTTGGATATACCCAACGGAATTGCGTATGTACCACCAATGATTTGGTATGCCAACAAAAACAGCCTTGCGGTTTATGCACTCGTAAGCGATAGAAGACCAACAGAGAAAACACCTTTGTATTGCGCACCATTTTTTAACATCTACCAAGATGGGAAAGTATGTATGGGTTCGGTCAATATCAATATCAAAAACTCCGCTTCGATAGAAGAATTTACACTTGCTTGGGAAGATTACTTTTTCAACAGTTACTTCAGCCATTTACTGGGAAACAACAGTCCGATACAAGGCAATTGTGTAAACCTTTGGAAAGAGCTTATCCAAACGGGTAAACCTTTTCCTAAAGATGTATTGAAAAAAAACAACAAAACACTTAAAAATCTATTGCCATGAATACCGAGAAAACAAAAATACATTTTACGGATAACTACCTCATAAATCCGACTAACCCTATCACTGTGAACATAATTGGTGCAGGAGGCACGGGTTCAAAAGTACTGACCGCCTTAATGGAAATGAACCACAGTTTAGTTGAACTTGGACACGCAGGACTATCCGTTCGCCTTTGGGACGACGATGTTATCACGACTGCCAATTTGGGCAGACAGCGTTTTGCCGAGTGCGAGGTTGGCTTATGTAAATCCGTTGCCCTGATAAATCGAGCCAATCGTTTTATGGGAACTTATTGGAAAGCGGAAACGGTGAAATTTGAGAAAGATAGTTTGGGAAGACTGCCCCAAAATGCACAGGCAACAATCTATATTACTTGTGTGGACAATGTACAGGCGAGGTTTGGTGTTGCTGAAATACTTAAAGAATTATGCAACCGCAGAAATCATAGAGATACGCCAAAATATTGGTTAGACTTTGGCAACAGCCAACATACAGGACAGGTCATATTATCCACTATTGGAGAAATTAAGCAACCCAACTCTGAAAAGTATGAAACGGTGGCAAGCCTGCCGTTTGTTACCGAAGAATTTGGCGAATTATTAAGACAATCAGAACAGCAGGACGATACGCCAAGCTGTTCCTTAGCCGAAGCCCTGGAAAAACAAGAACTCTTTATCAATTCTGCCTTGGCACAAATGGGATGTTCGCTGTTGTGGAGCTTGTTCCGCTATGGTATGACCGAGTACAGGGGATTTTTCCTTAATCTTGGAAACTTTCAGTCACAACCCCTAAAAGTCGCCTGACCCGAAAATCGGGCGGCAAAAAGACACTCCCTCCCAAAAGGTCGGGACAGTCTTTTTGCGTTTAAGCGGTGCAGCCACTTTAATAAAAATGCACAATGCGCCATTTTATCAAACAGGCTGCGAGAATTATGCTAGGGATATCATTATCCCTTTTATTATTTTAGAGGACTTCTTTTCTTTCCGTAAAAGCGACCAAAGAAAAGAAGCAAAAGAACGCCGCAATTTCGGACAGCTTTTTATAATTGTTATCCTATTTAACTGGGACTGTTTTCCAAACAGAAAAACCCTTAAAAAGATGTTCAATGTGTTCAAACTCAATAAAAGCAATCAGTTCATTTTTACACTTCCCTTTAAATCCCCTGAAACACTGAAAATCCTTGAGGGGGATATTTGCAAGTTCTCCTATGGTAGTAATCCCTAAAGCCTCGATTATAGTGAACATTCTCTTGCTGAAAGGAAAATGGGTATCATAAAGCAATTTATTCAGGTCGGTTTCAGCTTTACTTCTTCTTTTTTTAATCCGCCCTGTTTCGTATTCAAAGTCCTCTTTTAACTGCTCTAATTTCTGTTTATAGTGGTCTATATCGTCAAGCATTTCAGTTACACACTTCACTTTTTCAAATGTCCTTTCATATAATCTACGGACACTCTCGCCGGTGACCCCGTAATTGTCACCCAACTCCTTAAGTGTCATTTTATCTATCAAAAGTTTCTGGAGTATATCATATTCCTTTTCAGAAAGTACCTTTCTGGACATTTCGATATAAAATCTATTGGTACGGTCTATCAGTGTATTAGTTAACATCATTCGTAAGATTGTAGTTAAGTGTCGTCACAAAGTATATATTGTGCCTCACATTAAATTTGTAGCGTGCACCTGAATTAAGCCAAATCGCTGTTTCCTGCTAAGTAGGTTAAGGCAGTTTTACTTATTGTCTCGCTGAAATAATACTCTCCCTGATCCAGCTTGATTACAGCTTTTTTTAGTTTTTCAGGAGCAGAACCTTTCAGTACGTAGCCCCGAACGCCAAGCCTAAGCATTTCGATTATACTTTTCTTATTGTCAAGACTGCTGAAAACCAATATCTTGATCTCGGGGTATCTTTCTGCCATCTGCTTGGCTGTCTGGTAACCATCCATAACAGGCATGCTGATATCAAGTATACAAATGTCCGGCAGTACTTCCTGCAACTGCAAACCCTCGATTGCTTCCTGACCGTTAGCAGCCTGAAGCACCACTTTAAAATTACTATATTCCAAAAAATTTTGAAGGGATATTCTAAGCCCTTCATGGTCATCAATTAAGGCAATCGTAATCTGATTCTCTTTTTCCATTATTCCTTATTTAATGTTGAACAAATTATAGAAAATAATGACCCATAATTTGTCGCCATAGGACTTTCGTCCTATATGTAGTGATTAAAGACTTTATTAATACTTCAGAGTAATAATAAAAGGTCTTTATAAATTACTTGTCGATAACTGAAAATATGTTCCTGCTTAGTTAAGTAGCCGTAATCGCCGTTCTATAAAAAATATGGCGCAGACCACTACACTTATCGGAACTGAGGCACTGGTATACCCGACCACGAATAAGCGAGCGCCCACGCCAATGGCATGAGCGTCCTTACTTATTTGTCTCGCGGTCTTTAAAAATTACCAGTTTTCAGTTACCGAGCCCTAAGCAAAAACACTAAATGAGTTTTCTATATTTTGTCCAAAGATAGTAACGTTTGTGAAGTTATCCAATGTTTCTTTAACAGAATCCATTAATAATTGACAATAAAACAACCCGAAGATGATCTCCGGGTTGTGCTAAAAAAAATCTAAATTTTACTGTTTATATTAAACTAATATTGTACTCTTAATCGCTACTGTTAAATTCAAAACTCAATTGTTTTTCATTCCCAAAGTTATCTGAAATCCACACTTCAAAAGACTGGGAAACGGTGGAGTTTGAAGTGTAATACAGTCTGAACTGTTCTGTTGGTATCGAATATAAATCATTTGGCTGGTAAGCCGGTTCATTGTAATAACGTAATGTGCCCTGTCCGTCAAATTGAAAATAGCGAATAAAATAGTGCGTACCTGTGTAATTACCTGTAGGCTCTATTGTTAACCTTATTTCTACGGTATCTCCAATGGCAATTTCCTTGGGTACGGGCATAAATTTTACCTCAAATGGGAACTCATGCTGTATTTCCAGTTCTTCCTTATCACAGGATAAGAGTGTAGCAGAACTTAGCAGGATTGCCACGAGTACCGGCAGTAACCCTATTCTCAACTTATTAAAAAATGCTGTCATCGTTTTTCGTTTTAAAAATTAAATCTTAATCCCACACCTGCGGATGGGCGGAGCTGTTTCAGGTCAGTACCCCACAAAACTTTTGTACGCCCTTGCAGGACTAGTACAAATCGGTCAGATAGGTATGTTTCAAAAGACAGCCGTCCGCCAGCACCGTAAATGAAATTGTCTTCACTTACAATTTTCGCCCCGTCAAATAAAAGCTCTTCGCCTCGATTGATACTTTCATACCCGACTACACCTGTTATGGCTGCATTGAATGTAATGTTCTTACGGGTATCACCCAGCAGCAAGAAACTGTAGCCGCCTTCTGCTGTATAGGTCTCCTGCGGAATGCGGAGGTCTTTATATTGATAATATTGGTGTGCATATTCCAACATCCAAAGCTGGTAATTCCCGTTTTTACCATTTACGATCATAGCCGCATTAATGTAAAAATCATTGCCGATTTTGTCATTGGATAATACACCTGAATTTACTTCCAGTCCTTTTTGTTTAGGCAGCATACGTTGCGCCTGTGCAATTGTGATACTCATCAAAACGAGCATTACTGTATAGATATACTTTTTCATTTTCTATTGCTTAATGGATTACTAAAACTTCAGATGCATGTCGCTAATTAATCGGGCTTTTATCAAATCCGAATTTTCCACCTGAAGCGTCTGATGCCTTTCGCCGTTCTTCTCAAAAATCTCAATCAGCAATACCTTATCATCGGCAATGGTAAACTGGTCCAAAAGGAATACGTTTTTTTCGACTTCTATACCGCCAATCACACCCAGTGGCTTGTAACTGCGAAGCGGTATCATCGGTCTTTCCTGTATCACGGTGCGTTTGGCTATTTTCTTATCTACCACCTTGAAATTCATAAATTCAATCTGGAAGGGAACATTCGTGCGATTATCCAGTTCGGTATGGAAATAGTATTTACCGTTATGGATGTAAATTCCTTTGAGAATAAACTGAATACCGAAACTTTTTGCCCCAATATGTTTTACAAAACGTTTATCCTTTTTATAGATCGTTTCCAGTATCAAACCTGCCAGGGATGGCGAGTTGTTCCCCAGTTCTTCAAATAGCACATCTTGTCCGGCGGATCTATCCACCGCCTTTTGCATTGCCAGAAGGTTGTAACTCAATGTAGATGGGCAGGCACTATAATAGGCGTTGAAGCTGTAAAAACGGCCGTCGTCGGTAATCACCGAAAAATTAGTTTCAGGCTCAAAGTCCTTTACCGAGGCTTTTACGCGAAGCACATTTTCTGCGTCTTCTGCTTTTCCTGCAATTATGTACTCACTTCCCAGATCCACATAACGTATTGCGCTTGGGAAAATCAGATGAGAAGTCTTGTCGTAAGTAACCTGCATTTCGTACGATTCTATCCTGCCCAGGGCAAGCGAAGTTTTTGCAGTTTCCTGCGCAAAAGAGGCGGCGGAAAAGCCGATCATAAGGGCAGCTGCCCAAAAGGTTTTTAAATAATTTTTCATTGTTAATTTATTTTAGTTTATTATTATTTTTTAGAGACAAGAAATACCTGATAGCCAGCTTTCAGGGTAACTTTTGGCGTTTTTACTTTTTTGGAGAAATAGCCTGAAATGCCCTGTACAACACCTCTGCTCAAATCTGCCGCAACCTGCTGTCCTGCTGATTGGGTCAGCATCAGGCTCGTTCCTGAAGTCTGGCTCATATTACCAGCCATCTCAGTAAGGGCATTCATTTCAGGAGAATACGGGACGTACAAACCCTGCTGACCGTCAAGGTCATAAATGGTTATGTCTACCGGGATAATATTACCATCGAGTTCTATGGAAGTAATTTTCATCTGTAAACGACCTCCCTGAAATTTAGCGATTGCCGTTAAGAGCGTTCCCTGCGGGATGGTGCGGTTAGGGGTTTGGGCAGGTTCCAATAAACGCAGGCGCACGCCGCTTTCACCAATAATGGTCTGCGTTTCCTGTATGCAGGCTTTCACACTGTTTTTGGGTTGTGCAGTCTGCTGTACAGATCCCGGAGTATAAAAATTCCTGTTTTTATTTGCGCTCCAATCCGCTAAAAAAGTACTATCTGAAGGCTCTCTGTACAAAGCCGAAACGGCTTTTTTTCCTGCAGGGGCAAATGCCACAAAATACTCTTTCTGCGTACTGGCAGAAGCTGTACTGCCTTTGTTGGGGGAAGCTTCACCATTATTTGTACCTGTCGGAAGATATTTTGCAGCCATCTGATAGGACTTTTCCATGAGTGCCAGCTGGTCATCTACAGTCACGCTTTTGGGAAAGTCTTTATCAGCCAGCTTTTCTTTCAGCTCATCAAGCTGTCTGCGGAGTTCTTGCGTTTCATTATTGTCATCCTTATAAAAGGAGCCAAGCGCACTTTGAGAATTGCGGTAACTGTTTAATGCCGGATTAGATGATCTTCCCGGATTATTACCGTAACCCATGCTTTGATCTTCCTGCTCAGCGAGTGTATCCTGATTGTCTTTAGATGAACTGTCCTCATTCCAGTAATCGGAAAGCGTGGTCAGGGCATTACGTTTTTCCTGGTCTTTCTGCTCCAGCATTTCCTGCTCATATGCTTTCTGTTTGTCGGCCTGCATGCCGGCTTCGCTGGCCTGCGGGACGGCATCGTTCAGGCCGATATTCTCGATTTCCTTCTTGTCTGAAGACGGTTTAAATATCAGGTACATACATCCGAGAAAAACGATTCCCATAAGTATGAATATTACCGGTTTTTTAAGCTGTTCTTTGCTGCTCTTTTTATCATCGGGCAGATTGGATGCTCTGGATTGGTCAGCTTCTTCAACCAGAACGCTGACCCTTTTTTCATTTTCTTTCATAAATCTTTTCTTTTAATTTTGTTGATAATGTGTCCAGTTGGGAGGCAGGACTTTCTTTTTTACGGACAGGGTTGTCAATATGCTCGATGACCATCCTGTTATCAGATTTTTCCATGTCGTAGCACACTTTTAAAATAACCACGACGGTAAGCAGCAGGTACGCTAAAAAAAGGCATAGCGTATATCTTCGCTGTCTGTCTAAGGATAAGGCCCGCCAGCTTTTATCCTGCTTGTCAAACCACTTGTCTATATTTATTCTTATTGTTTTCATACTTTAAAGATTATGGGTTATCACATTCTAAACCCTCTTTTTCGCGGAGCAATCTCTTCATTGGGTTTTTCTGACACTTGGGCAATAGCCTCCTTTATCGTCGGAAGCGAACTTGCTGTAAGGTTTGTCTGTTTAGATTCCTTCATTAATTGCCCGTAGCGGTCTGTTCTTTTTATATACATTTCTGTATCCCCTAAATCGAATTTCCCGTTCTCGTATCTTACACGCATATTGCACTCAACCTTTGGCCTGTCTTCGCCATTCCATTCGAGGTAGGTGGATAAATGCAAGTAATTTGCTAATCTCGGAGCATCATTACCATTTTCCCAAGTCTGTAAAAACCCGCTAATGCTATCCTTTAGTTTGCCTGGGCAACAGCCCTCAGTGTGGAAAGAACCGTCATATCCCTTATCGGTCAGGGTTTTTACCAATGCGTCTAAATGAAGTAAAAGTTTCATTATCCTTAATTTTTAACGTTCAATGACTTCTATGTCCTTATTTTCCACCACGGAAAATTTCTCGATATTAAAGCCCTGCGGGTTATTGTCCGAGCGGACGGAGTTAACCAGAAAACAGGAGGTCACAAGGTTACGTTTTGTCACATTGCTCGAACGGATGATAAACTGTTTGGCATAGGTGCGCACGGCATACGGATAATTCTCAAAATTGCAGGCTACGCTGTCAATTTCGATACGCTGCTGTACATTTCCCGATATGATACGGTTGTAATATCCTTTTTCCGAGAGGTCTTTGTAATAATCATAGGCACTTTTATCGGCAAGATTAAATGCCCTTTTCATGTTGCTCTCAATAGCATTTTTATCCGGAGCTAGCGTAAAGAACAGTTCATGGAAGCGCCTTACGTGTTCCCTTGCTTCCACGGGACGGTTTATAGACGCGTCCTGAGCGAGTGCCAGCATGAGTGATTTGCCATTGTCCAGCACATATATTTTTTGTCTCTGTTGTTCAGCGAAACTGTAAGATCTCCATACGGCATATCCTGCAATGGCTGTGCAGAGCATGGCAAACACAATAGCATACAATCTTATCTGTCTGAAACTGTTTTCGATATTTCTTAGCGTTTTAAATTCCATTTTCTTAAATAATTAGTTGTTTTATTTGCTCATCAGCCTGCCGCCAATATTTCCTGCTGCTGAACCGGCTCCCGCTCCGGTAACATTTCCTGCTTTCATCGCTGTCTGGTTGACATTGCGTGTAAAGTTCCCAGCTCCGCCGGCCTGGATAATCCAGCCTGTTACTGTTGGAATAGTGAAGTAACCCACAATTCCTATAATCATAAATATGATATACACGGGACTTATAGGGCATTCTTTCGGAGGATTTGAAACTTCCTACATTGTGGGGCAGACTAACAGGTTCAAGACTGCAGTGGCGGGTGCCGGCGTTACAGATTTATTGAGCTTCTATCTGGATATCGATTCATCTGATATCTCAAATATGGAACGTTTTGAAAATTCGCAGTTCAGAAATAGAATTGCTTTTACAGAGAACGAATTTTTATCAGAGTCTCCAATTATGAATGTCAAGGGAATAAACACACCGCTTTTGATCTGGACGGGCGACAATGACAAAATGGTAAAATCATCCTATGCTATTAAAATGTTCGCAGCTTTATGGAGACTTCAAAAGAAAAGTACACTGCTGATCTACCCTGATGAACCACATGTAATTGTTAATCCAGTTAACCAGAGGGATCTTACTCTCAAACTAACCCAGTGGTTTGATTACCAACTGAAAAATTCACCCAAAGAAGATTGGATGAATGACTAGGTTTATACTTATTGGATTCTGTATTGAAACAATATGTAAATCAGGTTATTATAGTGGATGAAAACCATGTTTAAAAGAGTTACTCTCATCAAATACTTTATTAAACAAAAGCGGTGCCTATAAAGGACACCGCTTTTTTTAAATTAATTAGCAGGTCTTGAGAGTACTTTATTACAAGCCATCGCCTGTGGATTTAGTTTTCCAAAAGCCTGGTGTGAAGTTCCCTGATAAATTGCTGTACATACAGGTCCTGGGTCATTATTACATTGAACCTGAACGGCACAAGGCTGTCCCGGCAGGTTAATCCATCCGCTCTCTGGAGCGAGAACTGCTTTACTATCTGCACCTTTAAATGCAAAAGCACCAAACACTGCCAACAGTAATACAAATGCTGGCAAAACCATTTTAAAAAATTGTGTTCTCATGATATTTATTGTTTGATTATGATCTACTCTTTTTCAGGTTTTCGATCTTCCCCTGACACGGCCGGCCCGTATATTTTTAGTTGCCTATATCGAAATTGAGTGCTTGCAGACGATATAATACCAAATAATGATCGCTCAATCCAATTAGTATATTTCCATACACACTGAAACTCTTGATTTTTTCTCCTTCATAATCATACAGATAAAAGCTGAATTCGTAACTCTGTTTTTTTAAGTCGTAAACATCTATAATTGATGCATCTTTTAGCATCTCTTCAGATTCATATTTGCCCAATCTATTTGATTTTGTGAACAAGTATTTTCCAGATACTGCAGACTGTTGTTGTACCAATTCTGGACGCTTCGCCAGTGTTCTTATGCGGCCAGAATCCTGATATGCCAGTTTAATTGATGATTGTGTGATCGTATCGATCGTGCGACCTTTATAATTTAGTTTTAGGGTAGTATCTGATGTTAAATATTCATTTCTATAGTAATATACATATACTACTTTTTCGAGATTCGCATTATATCTCAGCATTCCATCGGTATCAAATACGCCGTCAATCTTCTTTTCAAGTAATTGACTCGTTTCTATAATAGGGATGCCCTTGGAAAAATCAAGATAACTGATAACATTCTGACCTCTGGTTTTATCCAGACCACTCAAAATAAATCTTGAGGGGAAAATAATTTCAAACTGTGAAAATGTATGATTGCCCTGCCAGTATTTTTTGGCTTTCCAATCTGACATGCTTCCTTTAAAAATTGCTGGTACATTACCGTCAACTAAAAAGAAGTATGGCGTGTGAATTCTGATTTGAGGTGCATAGAACGTAGTATTATTTTTATTGTCTAATTGTATATTTATCGTCTCCGGGTTATTAAGTGTAGTATCGATACTAAAAACATGGGATGGAGCTGTAGTATTACCAAGATAGATACGATCCTTATCTACGCCTGCAATATAATAGGAGTTGTATTTAATGTTTAATCCTTTTATTGTAGTTACGGGATGTGGAGGATACCTTCTCAAAAAGCTATTATTTCTATGTATTTCATTTTCAGACAACAAGTATAAAAGAGAGACTACAGAAATACCTCCAATAAAACAACTAAGTAAAATTGTAATAGGACTGTTGTATTTTTTAGGCTTTTTATTGTGTACATTTTCTCTTTCAAGGAATATACCTGCAAGTGCAATGATTATAAAACAAATATTAAATACTAAATGTTCTGTCCATCCCATTTTTTCCAGGACACCTCCACAAGAACAGGGAACAAAAGAGCTAAAATTCAATATAATGATTATGTATGTGGTAAACATGACCATCAAAGTAAACGCTCCAAGTATGGCCCAAAACCGAATACGCTGGTAAAGTAAAGCTAGTGCTATAGCAATTTCAATTCCAGGTACAAGTATAGAAATGATTCCAGCATATACACTCAACATAGGAGATTGTCCAAGTTGGGTTCGGAAATTTTCAAAATCCAATAGTTTACTTACAGCCGCATACACAAACAGTAAGGCATAGAGCAAACAAATTATATAGACTATTGTGTTTTTAAATGATACTGATATTCTCATGCCGCAGATTTTAACTCTCACAGTGTTTTATCATCTCCTTTGAAGAGATAGTAAACGAGCTTAATATGATTTATTAATTATCACTATATGAGTATTTTATAATGCTAAATTATGACAAGAATATCGAAGGATTGATGTAAAAAACGATCCTAAATTTGTAAAAAACGATCCATTTTATATTTTTACTGTAATTGAAATACTTAGTTTTTAAGTCTATCTTCTGCTAATTCTATTTTGAATTACCAGCTCCATCCATCAGTTTCTGAATGTCATCATAGCGATAATACATAAGCCCGCCAATCTTATTATAGGGAAGGGTGCCGTTTATCCTAAGGTTCTGAAGGGTACCGGCTGAAATATTTAAGAGTTTGCGCACTTCATAACTTTTGAGCCATACTCGCGCTTCCTGGCCCGGTTTGCGGGGATACTGCTGATATCTTCGAATTTCTTCCAACAGTTCTTTTTTGAATTTATCAAGGTCATCTCTGGTAATAAGATCTACATTCATATTCTAACTTTTAAATTAACAATACAATCCAAGGCTACAATTTTGTTGGATTTTTATACTATTACAAAATAAATACATTAAGAATACTGAAAAATAAAAGAGTACATGTTTGGCCGGCTATGGCTCTCTTTTACAGGGAAGAAGTGATAATGGCCTTTGTTGGAGAGATCATTGTAAATCAAAATATATTAGTGATTCGAACTTAGATCCCATTGGCAATGAAAATGCGTCAGTAACAGAAACCTTCTTATTTAGACAAAAAGAAGATAATAAGATAAAAAACTAAAGCTTTTTATCTTATTATTTGTAAAGTTCCAGGACGCATTATTAAACTAAATATAATTGAGGCACTTCTGGAAATCTACCACCCAATTACAATTTTTATTTAGGTCAAAATAATATTATAAATGGTAAAATTTGTAAAGTATTAAGAAAAAACGACGTCATTCGATTCCAATAGTGTCATTATAAACAGCAACAGTGTGCAAAAAATAAACCTCGGTTATGCGATGGAAGCTGCAAAAAATGGTGTCCTGGAGCCACTGGCACGCGGGTGGGATGCTTGGCTTTTTTACATAATGCTATAGGTCTCTTTAGAGACATAATGCGACATTATGTAAAGAAGCTTAGGAGAAAAAATTACCGGCGTAAGCCACGCAGTGAAAGTGTTATTGCACCAATAATTGTGACGGTAATTTTTTTAGGAGCGAGGGCAAGGAGTGGTAACTGGAATGTAGACAGTTATCATCTAACTCTATACTAAAAACTAATGCTGTATAATTTTTTAGTGCTAAGTTTTGAAATATTGCCTGTTTTTCTGTTTCAGATAAACAAATTAAATGAAATATATTATTTGAAAATGTTCATTTCTTCATTATAAACAGGACTTTGTATGTTTAAAAAATTTAAAACACTATGAAATACATGGTTCTGAGTTAATGTTTGATTGGGTTTGAGTTGTTTTGAACCGTCAGATACCCAAACAATAAAAGGAATATCATATTGCTCTTTCGGTGCAATACTTAAAGGTAAACCATGCATGAATAAATTATTTTCACCTAGAGATTCACCGTGGTCTGAAACAAAAATCATGGCACTATTATAATCCGGCAACTGCTTTAAATTTTTAATTAATTCGGATAAAATATAATCGGTGTAAACAATAGTATTGTCATAAGCATTGATAAGTTCCGTTTGAGAACAATTTCCTAATTCAACACTATTGCAAACGGGTTTAAAAGACTCAAATTGAGGTGGATATTTCTTGTTGTATGTTGGACCATGACTTGTACTTGTGTGCAATACTACTAATATTTTATTTTTTTTACTAGCTACTATTTGTTCTTTTAGCCCGGACAAAAGAATTTCGTCATAATTACATCCTCCTCCTTTGCAATTTGATGTTAAAGCATCCCGGGTTTGATAATTTTTTATATGGACAGGCGGTTCGCCCCAATTAGTGGTTCGCCAAATAACCTCGACATTATTTCTGTATAAATAATTCGGTAAGATCTCATATAATTTATCCGAATTAGTGTGTTCTAAAATGCATTTTACACCTGCGGTGGTATAAGTAGCACAGGATGTAGCGTTGAAATGAAATAAGTTAGTTGTTTTGGAAAGCAGTGGATTTGTGTTTTTTTTATACCCATATAAAGAAAAATTTTCGCTCCTTGCTGACTCTCCGATTACTAAGACTACGACCGATTTGCTGTTATCTTTTATCGTAGCATTTGGTAATAAAATTTGTTTTTCATTTGCTTTATGTTTATGGATATAAAAAAGAGAAAAATTTACCGTATAAGACCAGGGCATTGCAAGACCGCCTAATGTTTTCGAATTTTTATCAATCCATAACCAGTTGCTCCCATTAGCAAAAACTAAGGTTAGAATAAATAAAAGGGCAAGTGAAGTAGTAATTATAAATCTCCTTAGAGTTACATTTATTATTTTGACCTTAATGATATAAATGCCGGGAATAACACCAAAAAGAATTATGTATAAGATTAATTTAATAGAAAAAAAACTACTTGATTCCTGATAGTTGGTATTGAGTACATTTCCGATCATGTTTTCGTCTATTATGACGCTGTAGGTATTAATAAAGTATACTGCAATTGCGTTGATACTAAAGAATAAGACCAATAAAAACTTCCCAACAAAGCGTGACAGAAAAAACACCAGGTAAAAAACAAGAGAATTTACAAGCAGCATTAGAATGATTAAACTTGCAATAAGAACAATGCCGTTCAAACTTTTGTAATCGACATTCTCAAAGACAAAGACGTAAAAAGGGAAGTGAAAGAATAGAAAATTAAGCAAACTGATTAATAAGACAAACTGAGTTATTGTCAATTGATTTTTTAACTTAAACATTTTAGGCAGATGTTTTTTAAAATGTTTCATTTTTTTTGGCTCCTAATAGTCCTACGAGCGATGCAACGGTTTGTTACTTTTTAAGCTAAGTAAAAGTAACAAATTTATACTAAAACAATTATTTAAGGCCCATCAAGTTCACAGCTTATATTAATTTTAGCCTTTTTCATATTTTTTACCTCAAATCGTATTGCAAGCATTGGGAATGATTGGCAATTAGAATGGGAACGGTTGTGCAGACATTCTCAAAAGGAATTGACTAAAAATTAAACAGGTTTACTTTGCGAGTATGATAAGATACTAACCGATTGGAATGAAAGGAACATTCGGTAAAGAATTCCGTCCAAAGGCCTTTAATACAAAAAGTATCATACTATCTTGTCTTTACTTTCTGAAAAATCGTTTTGTTTTAGTTATTCAATTATAGTAAATAAATACAATAAATTGCATACATTCACATTCACCCGATAGCGACCTACCGTTATGCTAAAAATTAAAAAACCTTATGGAAAGATTAAACCTTACTGTTTTATTATTTCTGACCACTGCATTCCTCTTTGGACAGGACAAGGCGCTGGACAGCTTACATACCGATAAGACTATGAAATTCAATTACAAAGCCCTGATTATACCTTCTGTCCTGATTGGTTATGGTGTTATTGGCCTGGAAAGCCATACGCTCATAGAAATTAATTCAGGGACCAATAATGAACTGAAGGAACATATTGATGAAAAGTTTACCATTGATGATATTACACAATATGCTCCTTTTGTTTCGGTATATGCACTCAATCTTGCCGGAGTTAAAGGCAAAAATAATTTTAAGGATCGTACTATTATTTTGGGAACGGCTTACCTGATTATGGGTGGAACGGTAAATATCATTAAAAATACAGGAAACGTAGAAAGGCCTGATGGAAGTTCAAACAACTCCTTCCCTTCGGGGCATACTGCTACCGCTTTTATGGGTGCGGAATTTTTATACCAGGAATACAAGGATGCTTCGGTATGGTATGGAATCGCAGGCTATACAGTTGCTGCCGGAACCGGGTTTTTCAGGATGTACAACCACAGGCACTGGTTAACTGATGTAGTGACTGGAGCCGGTATTGGAATTATGAGTACCAAAATCGCATATTGGGTGCATCCATTTATAAAACGACACTTGTTTAAAGGGAAAAGCGACCTTAATGGTATGATCATGCCTTTTTACAATGACAAAAAATATGGAATAGGACTGGCAATGACATTTTAGATAACCTGTCTGGTAAAAAAAATAAAAAAAACACCTTATTTTTAAGAAGTTCACCAATGCTAGGAGTATGTCCGATGCAAGTCACGCAGTGAACGTGTTATTGCACCAATAACTGTGACGGTATTTTTTTTAGGAGCGCTGGGAAAGAATGCAATGAAAATTGAATATTTCAATTGATTTACTAAAGTTTGTCTTTTATTTCACGGCAATTTTGCTCGATTGTTTTACAAATTTCATCTATCGATACTGAGGTTTTGTTCTCTGAAAAAGGTTCACCGTGTAAATTAGCCAGTTTATTAATTGTTAAAAAGACAGTACTTATAATAACCATAATTGGTATTGCTAAAAACTCAAAACCACTATTTTCTCCTCCTAAGTCAATGTCTCCTATAAACAAAGGAATTAGTAGAACGTAGAAATACACAATTATTCTTGTGAAAGCACTGTAAATCATCAAAAAAGGTGTGTTTTTTATTCTCTCTGCTTTACCTTGTATGTCATAAAACCTATTGATATGTTGCATTAAATCGCCTTTTTCAATTCTCGCTGTAAAAGCAAAACTATCTTCAATGGTTTTTGTAATTGCGACCAGAATCTCATTTGAAATTTTATTCTCTTGATTGATATCAAACTCAGAAAGAAGTTGGCTTGACTCCTCACTGAAAGTTGGTTTATGGTTGTTGTGCATTTCATTTTTTAATTGTCTAATAAACAAAATGCTTAAATCGATTGTTTTTTTTGCTTTGAGTCTTAAATCAGTTTGTTCTGTTTCTTTAAAATGACTCTCATTACCATAATACGCATATATCTTTGTGACAAAGCTTCTGGTATTATTGGTTAATTCACCAAAAATCTTTCTTGCTTCCCACCATCTATCATAAGCAGAATTCATTCTAAACCCAAGGAAGAATGCCACTGCAAGACCAAATACAGAACCTATTTGACCTGATATCTTATAAATGTGATCACCAAGGTATTCTTCCAGACCAAGCACAATAACGGTGTATATCGTTGTAACAATAATGAAAGGCGCTGTGATTTTCGCCAATTCAACGAGCCCTTGTTTTTCAGTTTTTATCATTTTAAAATGTTCTAGATCAATTATATTCGCGGGTTATAACTAACCTGGACTATCTAACCTTATATGATTATTTAAGAGAGTATCACTACCTATTTATAAAAGAGGCGGCAACTATACTTTCACTCCGAAAAGATAACCTACCGTTGCAGACAGCCCCATAGCGATTGTACCCCAAATAGTAATACGTAAGATTGCTTTTTTAATGCTTGAACCTCCTGTTTTTGCAGCAATTGTACCTAGAATAATTAGAAAAACTATGGTAAAACCATACATCCAGTATTCCATATTTTTTACGGGTGCGAAAAGAATTACGAGCAGTGGTAAAACACCTCCAACGGTAAATGCGGCTCCTGAAGCTCCTGCTGCCTGAATTGGATTTGCCTGACTGATTTCGTTTATACCTAATTCATCTCTAATATGAGCGCCTAATGCATCATGTGCTGTCAATTCAAGAGCTACTTGTTTTGCTGTTTCTTTAGTAAGCCCTCTTTTTTCGTAGATCTGCGCTAATATTTGCAACTCTTCCTCCGGCATTTCCCGTAGTTCTTCAATTTCTCGTTCGATATCGGCTTTCTCCGTGTCGGTTTGAGAACTAACCGAGACGTATTCGCCTGCAGCCATAGATAAAGCTCCGGCAACTAAGCCGGCTACTGTTGCTAAAATTATAGGTTCTCGTGTTGAACTAGCCGCCGCAACGCCAATAGCCAGACTGGAAATAGATATAATCCCATCATTTGCGCCGAGTACTGCAGCTCTTAACCAATTACTTCTGTGGATGTAATGGCTGTCTAAATAGTTATCGATTGTTATCATTTTTAGTTTTTGAATTTAAATTTAACACTATTGTTGGTTAAAAAAAAGCGATTCGGTATGGAATCGCTTTTAAGACGTTATTTTTATTATGAGGATACTCTTTAATCATCATCGCCTTCCTGTTCGCCTCCTTGTTCTCCTTGGGTTTGCGATGTGCCTGATGCAATTTCGGTATGCCTGATTTGTCCGCCCAAGTAACCTGTACGAGCGACCAATCCAAAGCTGATTAGTGCTAAAACCAGAGCAGCTATTGCCACCGGTCTTGCAAAAGTACTTTTTGTAATATTGAGGTAGATTCCTATTAAAGCCGTGACACCTACTATAATCAAAGCTACCAAGGCATAACTGGCAAAATCAGCATGTTGCTCGATTATATTCTCAGAAACCCCCTGTATGTTTTCCACTGTTTCTTCGGCAGCTTCGCCGGTTAAATAGGCTATTGCTGCACCTATAGCTGAAATTACCAGCAAATAGTATGATGCCAATTGAGTGGTATCGCTTTTTTTCCACATGCCGTACCCCAGGACTAAAGTTCCCAAAAGTGAACCAAAAATAGGTAGGTGTGTAATTAACAAATGTATATGGGTCTGGTCCATGATTTCTATTGTTTAAAGTGAATTAATTTTAACAAACTTTTCGCCGCTTGTCATTGAAATACCACAACGTTTAGGAGCTGTAGTTTCATAAGTGTTGCCACAGGTCGGACACACAAAATAAGTTGAGGGTAAAGTGTTGGCCTTGTTACTGATTAAAGCGGCCAATGCTTGTTCGTAGAATTCTTTGTGCTTTTTCTCTGTTTTGTACGCATAGTTTAAACTAATCAATGCTAATTGATTTGCTGCTGTATTTGCATCTTTAAGAAAGTTGGGATACATGGTTGTTGCTTCATAGGTTTCCCCTTTGATGGCAAACTCAAGATTTTCTTTAGTAGAAAGTACTTTAACATCAATAGTTGCTGGTTTTACAGTAACACCCATTTCTTCCAGCACTGCTTTGTGATTACCGGCATGTATTTTTTCTGCATAGGATGCAGCTTTGAACAATAAGGCAATTTCTTTATACCCTTCTTCGGCAGCTTTTTTGGAAAAAGCAGCATATCGTGCTGTTGCGTTGGATTCACCATTAAATGCCTCTTGTAAGTTGGTGATGGTTTTTTCTTTTGCTTCTGCCATTGTAATTGAACCCATAGCAACAGTCTTTTTATTGGTTGCCATAGCTTCTGTTGGATTTTTCATTTCTGATTTATTTTCGTCAGCCTCTTTGCAAGAACTTAAAGAAAATAGGATAGCTACAATCCCCCCCAATACGGTTACATTTTTTTTCATGATTTCTTTTTTGTTTATGGATTGATTACTCTTTTTCATTTTTTTCGTCGGCTTCATTCTCTGATTTTTCTGCGGGCTTTACCGAATCTTTTGCTACAGCCGGCACTGCATGTGTAGTAGCCTCGGGCTGAGCAGGAGCTGCTGTAGTTACAGGAACTGGTTCTGGTGGGGTTTCGTTGTTTTTGCAAGAAGCAACACTAAGAGTTGCTAAAAGTAATCCGAAGGTGATGATTTGCGTTTTCATAAGATAACTGATTAAAGATTTATAATAGTGTAAAGGTCAGACAGGGCGTCTTTTCCTTTTCTAAGTTCAATCTTAAAATCAGCTAAAGTATTTAGGCAGGAAACTGTAACTGAAAAGTGGTTCCTTTGCCTTTCACGCTGCTTACTGTGAGGATAATATTTAGCGCATCGCATAGGCGTTTGGCAATAGATAGGCCTAAACCATTTCCGGGAATCTGAGAGCTTCTTGATTCATCGGCCCTAAAAAAGCGGTTGAATAATAGTGGTAGTTGATCAGCATCAATTCCAACTCCTTCGTCTTTTACACTAAGTATCCCGGTTGCAGCATCCCAACTAAGGAAAATCCCGCCGCCCATTTTATTATATTTAATAGCGTTGGAAATTAAATTGTCTAAAATCATTTCCAATAATAGCGGGTCTGCCCAAACTGACGCATCTGACGGAACGCTGTTTTGTATTTGGATAGCATTACTTTTGATAAGAGCCTCATGATTTTTGATAATTTTTTTGATTGCAGGTTCCAGAAAAAAATGTTCTTTTTTAGTTACCAATGTTGTTGATTCGAGTTGGGCCAGTTGCAAAAGTTGGTCGTATAATTGTGATAGTCTATTGGTTTGCAGTAATACTTCGCGCATTTTTTCTTCATACCGTTCGGCTGTCCTGGGTTTTCTTAAAAGCACCTCGATAATCCCTTTTATTGCCGCCAGTGGTGTCTGCATTTCGTGGGATGCATCTGAGGTGAATTGTTTTTGTTGATAGAAACTACTTTCCAGCCGGTTCAACAATTCATTGATAGTAGTGGCTAATCGGTATATTTCATCCTCATTTTCGGGAAGAGGTAAGCGTGAATTTATGTTGGAGTAATTGATTTTAGCAGTTGATTCAATCAACTGATGAATTGGTGCTATGGCTTTGGAAGCCACAAAACTCATGATGAAGTACAAAATGGATAAGATAAAAATATAGATTACAGACAGCACAATCAGCAAATTGTGTAAAACATTATAGGATTCCTGTTGTGATACACCGATTGTAAGCTGCCCAATTATTTTTTTATCATTATTATAAACAGGGAATTGGCCTTGCCGTATTCTCTGATTATTTATCGTTGCGTTGTAAAAGGTGGTTGCTTTATTTTTTGGATCAAAAAGAAAGTGATTCCCTTGTAAATTGGCCGATTTAAAAACTGTTTCACCATTCAAATCGACGATTTGTATGAAAGTGGGATTGACTTCAAGCTGTTTGTGCTCTGCTTCTTCCCACTCGGGCATTTTGTTCATGATGATGGTATCCTCTTCCCAATCTAAATTAGAAAAAACTTCAGCTTTTTCGGTAGTAATATCATCATCTAGGTGCTTGTAGGAAGTATAATAGACTACACCATAAATAGTGATAAAAGCGATAGCCGTTAATGCAGCAATCGCAATTAAATTATAGGTAGCAATTCTTTTCTTAAAACTTAGTTTCATTCCTCTTGGTTAATTCTATAGCCAACGCCTCTGATGGTCTGGATAAAAGATTCTGAATTTTTATCGTCCAGTTTTTTTCGTATGCCATTAATAAAAACATCGATAACGGCGGTATCTTTATCAAAATGAACATCCCATATTTTTTCCATGATGCGTGTACGGCGGCATACTTTCCCCTTGTTGCGCAACAGCAGTTCGAGTAGTGCAAATTCCTTTTGTGTCAGGATGATTTGTCTACCTGATTTCGTTACTTCATGTATATCAATATCCAATTGAATATCTCCAATTTTAAAAACGGATTGTTCACCAGTTTTTTTACGCATTAGAACTCTGATGCGCGCTAATAATTCTTCGAAAGCAAAAGGCTTTTTCAGATAATCATTGGCTCCTGTCTCCAAGCCAAAAACAGTATCATCTACTGTATTTTTAGCGGTTAGGAAAATAATAGGAACCTCCTGGTTTACTTTGCGGACACTCCGGCAAATCTCAATACCGCTAACACCCGGCAGCATCCAATCGAGTAACATGATATCATACTCGTTTACGAAATCCAAAGCCATTTCAAGACCTTTTCTGCCATTATCGGCTAAATCGACAGCAAAGCCTTCCTCTTCAAGTCCCTCTTTTAAGAAACCTGAAATGGACGATTCATCCTCTACTAGTAAAACTCTCATTAATACTATATTATTGATTACTATTTAAATCAGGCAAGCCCAATTCTACTCCAGCTCCGTGTTTGTAGACTAATTGTCCTCCTAAATAGGCTGTACGGCTAACAGCGCCAATTACAGCAGCAAACAGCAAAACACTAATTACTTTGAACCATTTACTTTGTAACTTAAAAAACACTGTAGCAGCATATAGCAGGCTTGTTCCGATGGCGAGCCACATTGTTATAATAGCAGCCTCTTCATGCATACCTATTGCCCTTCCTAAAGTGCCCTCTTCCATTCCTTCTCCTGCAGCATCGCCTGATAGATAAGCAACAATAGTCCCAAATGTACCTAATATTAATAAATAAAAAGCTGCTTGATTAAAAAATGGCTTCCGTATTAAATGCCCTACTAACTCGCTTAGAAACCCAATCATAAGTAATGCAATGGGAAAATGTATTACCATAGCATGGAGGTGAGTTGATGATATCATCGTATTTTATTTTTTACAAAGATGTACCACTATGGATTGGGAATAGGTTAGTAATTTCTTAAGATTAGCTAAAGGTTTGTATTATTAAGTAAAAAAGACCGAACAAGATGTTCACAATGTGGATAGGTAAGTGAACAGGTTGCTGGATTGGTGAGAAGTTTTCTGCGAGGAGTCACTAAAATTTGAAAAATCAAGCGACTCATCTTTGGACGCCTATGGTTTGATATTTTATGAATAATTTGATATTCTAAAAGAAAAAACCCCACTAAATCCTTGAATTTAGTGAGGTTTATTTCATTTTGCATTTCGGCTGGCGGAGAAAGAGAGATTCAAAAACGCAAAAAAATATTTTTGAAAAATTAGGATACACTTGCAGACATCCGCTGTTCAAGATTGCGCATATCCTCACTGAGTTTTTGTTCAACGACTTTAGCATAGATTTGAGTGGTACGAATGCTTGTGTGCCCGAGCATTTTGGATACGCTTTCAATAGGTACGCCGTTGCTCAGGGTAACGGTCGTTGCAAAGGTATGCCGTGCTATATGAAAAGTTAGAGTTTTTGTTATCCCACAGAGGTCAGCGATCTCTTTAAGATAACCGTTCATTCGCTGGTTTGAAATTACGGGGAATACTGTCCCGTTATTCAGAGCTCTCGCATCATCTCTATACTTTTCCATCAATTCTATTGCCTGTGGCAGCAGCGGTACACATACACATGTATCTGTCTTTGCCCTGCTTGTAGATATCCAAAGTCCTCCGTCTATACCTGTGATAATTTTGTCTGTGGTAAGTTCAGCGAGTTCAATATATGAAAGGCCTGTGTAGCAGCTATAAAGAAACATATCCCGAACATGTCTCAGCCTTTCGATAGTAAATTCTTTATCTACCAGCAATGCAAGTTCTTTAACGTTCAATGAATGCCGTTCCACTTTGTCAAAATGTTTTTTGAAGCTGGCAAAAGGATCTTTAGCAAGCCAATCCAGCTTGACAGCCATATTTATCATTTTTCGCAGCCTTTCGATATGCTTCATGATGCCGTTGTTATTAAGTGGCTTCTGGTGATCCTTGGGAACATAATTAAAAAGGTAGCGTTCAAAATCCAGAATAAATTTGTACTTAAGCTGCGAAAGGGCAATATCATTTCTGTAGAGTTTCTCCCTTAGGAATGTTTTTACATACCGCTGGGTGGTATGGTAATTTTTCATTGTTCCGGGAGCAAGTTTATGCATCTGCTGTTCATTATGATATTCTATCAGTGCCATTAATGTTGGAGTTGTGTTGTCCGTGCCCATTACCCGGTCGCGTATCGCAGGGCCGTCTATAGCAGCATCATTCAGTAGCATCTGCTGATAGGTATTTATGATTTTTGCCTTGAACTGGTTAAGAAAAATGTTGAGTTCAGTAATTTCTTTGCGGTTTCCCTTAGCCATGCCTTTTCTTTCATCCCATTCGGCAGGCTTAACCGAACGCTTGACTGAAATCTCAGTCCGTTTTCCATTTACCGTTACTCGGGCACAGATAGGAGCCGAACCTTGGATCGTGGTTTTTTGGGTCTTTAGGTAAAAGAGGACCCCGAATGTAATTCCTGCTGTTTTCATATCTCAAAAATTTAATGTTTCAGATCAATTGCACATTAAATGGGTCCCAAGAAAGCTGGATTTTCTTTTGAAAAACTGCATAATTGAAGAAGCATCAAATGTTAAAATTTGAGTACAACTGACTGACTTTTAAAATATTAAAATGATTTTTGGGACCTGCAAGGTAAAAAAAGAAAAGGGGTAGCCGAATAGGTCCCATTTTCTTTGATATAACTTGAATATTTTGGAGTGGAATAAAAAGAAAAACCCCTTAAATCATTGGATTTAAGGGGTTTTGACTGACTTTGAAAGTCTTAAAAGTCGGGGTGGCAGGATTCGAACCTGCGGCCTCCTGCTCCCAAAGCAGGCGCGATAACCGGGCTACGCTACACCCCGAAGATGAATTTGTAATACTGCCCGAAAGCGGATGCAAAGATATAAATAAATTTCGTTTACAAAAGGAAAAAATGAAAATAAATAAAACTTATTTTGACATAGTTATTTAGGATTTATTTTAGTCCTAATTTTTTATAATAAAGTTTACATTTGCAACTCAAAAAAACTATTACTATGTCAAATACAATCGAAAAAATTAAATGCCTTATTATAGGTTCTGGCCCTGCGGGTTACACTGCAGCTATTTATGCGGCTAGAGCTAATATGAATCCGGTGCTATATCAAGGAATGCAGCCTGGTGGTCAATTAACTACAACTAATGAGGTTGAAAACTTTCCAGGTTATGTTGATGGTGTTACTGGACCAGAAATGATGATACAATTACAAGAACAAGCAAAACGTTTTGGTGCTGATATCCGCGATGGTTGGGCTACAAAAGTTGATTTTTCTGGAGATATTCATAAAGTTTGGATTAATGATTCTATCGAGTTGCACTGTGAAACCGTTATTATTTCGACAGGTGCTTCGGCTAAATATTTAGGATTGCCATCAGAACAACACTACCTTAATATGGGTGGAGGAGTTTCTGCTTGTGCTGTTTGTGACGGATTCTTTTACAGAAATCAAGAAGTTGTAATTGTTGGAGCAGGAGATTCTGCTTGTGAAGAAGCACATTACTTATCTAAACTTTGTAAAAAAGTAACGATGTTAGTAAGAAGCGAAAAATTCAGAGCTTCTAAAATTATGGAAGAACGTGTTCGTAAAACAGAAAACATCGAAATCTTAATGAATCATGATACAGTTGAAGTTTTAGGAGATTCGAATGTTGTTCATGCCATTAAAGCTTTAAACAAAACAACTGGAGAAGTTATCGAAATTCCTGCAACTGGTTTCTTCGTAGCAATTGGACACAAACCAAATACAGATATTTTCAAAGATTATATCACTCTAGATGAAACAGGTTACATCGTAAATACTCCAGGAACATCTAAAACAAATGTTGATGGTGTTTTCGTAGCTGGAGATGCTGCAGATCATGTATACCGCCAAGCTATTACAGCTGCAGGTACAGGATGTATGGCGGCTTTAGATGCTGAGAGATATTTGGCTGCTAAAGAATAAAGTTTTTTAGTTTCAGGTTTCAGGTTTCAAGTTGTTGAAACTTGTAAACTTTGTTTATAAAAAAAACAGCTTCAATTGGAGCTGTTTTTTTTATATAAGTTCTTATTGGTTAACCTGAAACTTGAAACAAGAAAAACCTGAAACAAATTATTTAATTTTCTTAAGCAACTTAGCTTCTTCAGAAAAACGAGTTAATGTAATAGCTGGACTTCCTAGAAGAGAGACTTCTGCTTTATCTCCAATAGCTAGAGAAACAGTTGTTTCTGCTAAAATGCTTCCTACAGCAAAATTTTCAGCAGTCACGTTAGCATCTTTCAATGTAAATTTTGTTCCTGTGAAAACCGAATTATTATCTAATCGAATAGTTGCTTTTTCGGCAATACCTTCAATTGCGGCATTTCCTTTTTGGTATAAATCACACTTAAATTTTATAGCAGAAACCAGAGTTTTTAGAACCGCATTTTTACTTAATTGCAAGTTTGCATCATCTGCTTTTAGATTTAATTCCGTTCTGGTTTTATCATCGGCAATTAAGGTGAATTTTTTCGCGTTTACATTCAAAAACAATTTAGAAAAATCAAGACAATTCATGGTAATATCGTCCAATTGTAATTCCTGAATAGCATAAACAACCGCCTCATTTTTGGTGATTACTTTGTTTAATGATTTAGTGTAAGTAACCTTAACCGCTAATTTTTTGAAAATGGTAGATTCTTTATTAGTATATAATCGAAGCGTTTTTTCTCTTAAATCCATTCCGATAATATCGTGTAGATTATCATCGGCTTCGATTTTGATTTCATTTTTTTCTCCTTGTTCTAAATAAACTTCCAGATTATCATCGACTTCAATGGCGTCAAAACTTCCAACTTCTTTCATTGAAGTCGTTACAATTTTAGAACCTTTAATTTTTTCTCTCTTTTGAGCAAAAGTCAATGTTGTAACAAACAATAATAGGAGCAGCGCTGTACTTTTTTTCATTAATTCTAGATTTGATTTTGACAAATATAAAAAAATCATCCACTTTTGATGAATGATTTCTTTTATATTTAACAGTTAACTGTTTTTAGTTTTTGTTAATATTTCCTCCAGAACTCGCTTCTTTTTCGATTGTTTTTGGAGAACCGGTATAGTTAATGCTTCCGCCGCTTGAAGCCTTAGCTTTTAATTTTACAATTGGATTGGCAACAATAGTTGCGCCGCTAGATACTTGTGCTTCTACTTCGTTTGCCATCAATTTTTCGGCATCTATACTTCCTCCGCTTGACGCAGAAGAATTAAAACTTAAAGCTTTACCTTCAATATTAATAGAACCTGCACTTCCTGCATCTGCTGAAATTTTATCAGATTCAATATTAACATTCATCGATCCAGCGCTAGAAGTTTCCAAAGTAATATCTTCTCCTTCAATAATTCCTTTAGTGGTAACAGATGAAGCGCTAGAAGCTTCAATTTTATCTACAACTGGCATTTTTACTGTTACCTTTTTTGCGGTAATATTACGGAAAGAACTGAATTTACATTTAATGATAAGAGTTCCGTTTTCTACTTTCGTAACAATTTCGTTTTGAAGATTATCATCAGCTTCAACAGTAATTTCAACATTGTCAGATTGTTCAACTACAACATCAATAGCGTTGCTTACAGAAATATTTTTAAACTCACCCTGCACAACTCTTTTTTCTGTTGTAACGTGTCCGCTTCCTTCAATAGCATTTACATTAAAGTTGCAAGAAGCAAATAATAAAGCGGTAACAGTAGCAATTATAAATTTCGTAATATGAATGATTATTTTGATCATGGCTTTTGGTATTATTAGTTAATTTTAATTATAACTCCGTTTTTATCAGTGGTTAGTTTGCCTTTAGTTTTTTTTCCGTTTATAATTTCTTTTCCATTAATTTTCACAGAAACTTCATTTACAGAATCATTCACAATTGTATTTACTTCTTCTGAATCATAATCATAGTCGTGATCTTCAGGGCAGTTTAAACATTTTACTTTAGAATTTTCAACTTTATAGTTGTAATCTCCATCATAGTTTAGGTTAAAAAAGCCTTCATCAGAATTGTAGTAATCTCTAACAGAAGAATCTGGTTTAACTAGTTGTCCTTCTGGTAGGTAAATGTAAATATCTACTTCTTGACCTCTAAATTTATTTTTTACATCTGTCAGAAAATAATTATCCAAAATTAAATGATTTCCTGTAATTTGAAACTTGTAAGTGATTTTTTCTGCTCTTTTTTTCGCATTTTGAAAAGAATTTCCTCTTGCGCTTTTTTCGATTTGAATGAATGGCGCAGCTTCATCTGTGTGTAAGATATGTAAACGTACATCGTTAGAATAAATCAGTTCATTGTTTGCCGAATCTTGTACAAATTCGAAATCACTGCGGTGATTTAAACTTTTTGCATAATAATCGCTGTATTTAAACTTAATGTACAATGTATCTGTTGCTTTAATTGCAAGAGATTTTTTTTCTACAATCTTATTGTCATATGAAACCTCAGTTGCTTGTTTAATTCCGATACTTGCTAAAATTGCGATAGAAATAATCCAAATTGCTAAAAGCGTGTATTTTGTAATATTTCCGATTGATTTTAAGTCTGGAGATAACAATTTAAATCCTAAAAGAGTTAAGAAGAAAAATGGAATTCCGACAACAAAGAACATTAATAATCCAAATGACCAAAGCGGATATTCTGTAAAGTTTCCTGCCTCAACGAAATTCTGCCAAGGAAAATCAATAAAGATGTTTGTGCCTAAAGTAAAAACACCAATTAACAACATGATCAAAGTTGAAAGCCCTGCGATAATTAAGATTACACCTAAAAATTTAGCAAAAATTTTGAAAATCGTCATGACAAAGTCTCCAAATGAACTACTTATTCTCCCAGCTCCCGACTTTACTTGGTTTCCCATTTTGTCATAATCTGCGTTTTTAAATTTGTCAGATAATGAATCAATTTCTTCTCGAACTTTTTTTTCGATGTTCGAAATGGTAACTGGTTCTCCTGTCATTTCTAATTTTTCAGAAGTTGTAACCGCTTCTGGAGTTACAACCCAAAGAACGAAGTAAGCTAAAATTCCAGTTCCAAATCCAGCAAAAACAAAGATTAAGAATACGATTTTGATCCATACAGCATCAATTCCGAAATAGTGTCCTAAACCTGTTGCGACACCACCAATTACACCTCTTTCTTTATCACGATATAATTTTTTGTGTTTTCTTGCGCCGTAATTGTTAAAAGATTGATTAGTGTTTTCTTCGTCTTCAATACGGTAATCTTCTGGTTGTCCCATAACCGCAATCACTTCGTCAACGTCTTTCAGTCCAACAACATGTTTTTCGCTTTTTTGTTTTTCTGTCAACAATTCAGAAACACGCATTTCGATATCTTTAATAATTTCATCTTGTCCAGATGAGTTGTTCAGTGATCGTTTTATAGCGTCAAAGTAGCGTGTTAATTTTAAGTATGCATCTTCATCTATGTGAAAAAACATCCCGCCTAAGTTAATATTTACTGTTTTGTTCATGACTTATTGATTTTGATTGGTGATTAAGTTTACAGCGTCAGACAATTCTGTCCAAGTACCGCTAAGTTCGTTTAAAAAAGTTTGTCCTATCTCGGTTAACCCATAATATTTTCGTGGTGGTCCTGAAGTCGATTCTTCCCAGCGATAATTGAGTAAACCGTCATTTTTTAATCTAGTTAACAACGGATAAACAGTTCCCTCTACAACTAGTAATTTTGCGTTTTTTAAAGTGTCTAATATTTCAGATGTATATGCGTCTTTTTCTTTTAGAACAGATAAGATGCAAAACTCAAGAACACCTTTGCGCATCTGTGCTTTTGTGTTTTCAATGTTCATAATTTCATTTTGTTTTTTTTAGATTGAACAATTCGTTTTTTGATTGATGATGATTGATTGATGATGATGATTGATGATTGATTCGAATATATCTTTTAACCTTTTTTAGAATTACTTAATAAAAGGAATTGTTAGCGGATATTTATAAAGTTCTCCGTTTGAAGCTTTTATTGTAGCATAGATCACTAAAAAGAATTCAACAAATTTTAATAATCCAAAAAGCACTACAGATGTAATTCCTACACTAAGCATTCCGATATGCGATTGAAAATCAAAGTTTCTAATTACAAAATCGTGATCATTAAAAACGGCTTCTAGCGGAATATTTTGCAAGATCACTGATACGAAAATTGGTATTGCAATAAGTGCTAAAATCAAAGTATAAAGCAATAAGCTTAACTGAAAATTCAAAGCCTGTTTTCCGTGATGATCTGCAAATTCAGATCTGTCTTTGTAATTTGTCCAAATGATTAACGGAAAAATATAGTTCCCAAACGGAATTATATATTGACTTAATGTACTCAAATGAGTAAATGCCGCTGTATTCTTTTCTGATGTTTTTTCCATGATGAGTGGTGTTGTTGTTTCCATGATTAAAAGTATATAGTAATTTCTTATGCAAATATATGTCTAAAAAACAGTATCTTGTTTTGCATAGTACCAAATATTAACAAAAATTTAACAAATATAAAAGTAAGAAATTGGTCTTAAATCATTGAAAATCATTCTGAAGTATTGATTTTATTGAGGTTCTTCTGATAGTTTAATAATTTATTGTGCATGCATAGTTTTTTTGTATTTTTACATAAAAAAATAAATCACATGGCACTTTCTGTATCAAAACT
The DNA here is from genome assembly GCF_014207905.1 of Flavobacterium notoginsengisoli. Lineage (GTDB taxonomy): Bacteria > Bacteroidota > Bacteroidia > Flavobacteriales > Flavobacteriaceae > Flavobacterium > Flavobacterium notoginsengisoli_A. The sequence goes on from NZ_JACHLB010000006.1 coordinate 338,882, forward strand.
TAATAAATTCGTCTTATTCAAATTACCTTCTGCATACTTCTGTGGAGTTCGAGTTAAGGATATAAACGATTCTAGCTGTACTGTTTCAGTTAAACACAGATGGATTAATCAGAATCCTTTTAATTCTATGTATTTTGCTGTTCAGGCAATGGCGGCTGAGTTGACAACAGGAGCTTTGGTGATTTCTCAAATTCAGCAAAGCGGAAAAAAGATCTCCATGTTAGTTGCCAATAACAAAGGAAACTTTACTAAGAAAGCAACAGGAAGAATAACGTTTGTTTGCAAAGACGGACATTTAATTGCCGATGCTATTAAAAAAACAATAGAAACTGGAGAAGGGCAGACGTTCTGGATGAAATCTATAGGAACAAATGAAGAAGGTGTTCAGGTTTCTGAAATGGATTTTGAATGGAGTATTCGAGTGAAATAGAGTTTTTTTTGCCACGAATTTCACGAATTAGCACAAATTTTAAGTGCAAAGTAATTAGTGTAAATTCGTGAAATTCGTGACGAAAAAACATAAAAAAGGCTTCAATTATTTGAAGCCTTTTTTGTTGAAATAGTATTTCAATTATTTCTTTGCACAACAAGATTTTTTATCTTTTTTATCTGTTGTCTTTTTGCAGCATGATTCTTTTTTTGCTTTGTCTTTAGAAGCTGGTTTTGTTTCTTGAGCACTTACGCTAATTGTAAATAAGGCAACGGTAATGATTGTAATTACTTTTGTCATTTTGTTTTAATTGTTTTTTGTTAGAAAATTATAATTGAGTGTATCAAATATAGATGGATTTATTGTTTGTAAGAATATATTTATTGTTAATGTTTTTGTAAAAATAAGTTGTTGGCGTTAGAACGTTTTCTAATCTGCATTTTAATTCAATAAATCATCATTAATATTGAAATCGATATCTGTTCTCATCCAATAACCTTTTCTATTTTGAGACAATACTTTTGCTATAGAGTATTGTGATTTGTATATTATTTTATAATTAATGTTTTCGATTTCTATACTTTTAATTGAATTGGAAACTTCAATCATTTCTTTTTCATGCCAAGTACCAATTCCAAAAGACATTTGATATTGGTTGTCTTCTGTTAAAGCAGGTTTTAAATTGAAAACTATAGAGTCACCTGTTTTATATTGGTTTAAGTGATAATCTTCAGTTTTGGGATCGATTTTTAGTGTGACTTTCACAGCAGTGCTTCCATTATTTATAAAATTAATATTATGAGCAGGATCACAGCTTGTCAAGATAAAGACAGAGAAAAGTAACAATAAGGAATTTAGTTTCTTCATTCTAATTACGATTATATGACCTTTTAATTAAATATTGAATTAAAATGATAACCAATATAATTATGGCAATCAAGATTTCTAAACCTATTAATCCAACAAAGGGCATTCCGCAGTGAATTAGTCCGTTTGATTCTGATCGAAGTTTGTTTGAAAGTATTTTAAATGCAATGATGAAAAATATAAACTGAGAAAGAAAAGTAATTAAACAAACTTTAGAAAAAGTTAGTTTTATGCTTTCGGCGATTCCTTTTCTTCCGAATATAATTTGAAAAATTATTGGCAAAGCCAGTAATGAAAGGAAAAGAATTTGATTCATAAGGTTTAATTAAATTGGTTTTTTGGTGTTTTTTCTATTCCAAAATTAATGCCAATTCTTTTTTAATAATTCAAATTAACCCCAAATCCGATTCCCATATCGCTATCATAATGCGTCGTGATTCCGAAGTTTCGGGCAACGATGTATTTCAGTCCAGCCATATATTCTTTATCCGTATTCCACATTAAATTCATTCGAAGTCTTTGCGAAAGCGGAATATCTTTTCGTTCAAACTGCACTCTCACATTTCCATCGGTATAAACCTCAACTTGCGCTTTTATGAGCATTGGCAACGTATATTCGGCACCTAAACTGAAGACCGAACGATTGTCTTTGGTGTTTTTCTGTCCAAAAAGATTTTGTTCCTGTTCGTCCATTCCCATTTTTCGGTAGCGCCAGTCAAAACCAACAAAAGGCATTAACCATTGATTTTTTCCAATATATCTTCCAATATGAGTTTCAGTTTCGTAACCATGTTTGTCGTTATAGCCCAATCTCCATTCGGTTCCAATACTCCAACGTGTGTTGCTATACATAGCTTCTCCATCATTTCCGTTGGTTGCAAAATCATTTTCGCCCATAAAATGAAACATTCGATCATCCATTTTCAGCATTTTATACGCCATTTCAGGATGATGAATCAACGGATTTGGCGCTGAATTTTCGTAAGTGAAAATTCTTCCCATTCCGGCCATCATGTGATATAAAATATGACAGTGGAAAAACCAGTCGCCATCTGCATTTGCCTGAAACTCGATCGTATCGGTTTCCATTGGCATAATGTCAATCACATTTTTTAGTGGAGAATAATCGCCATGTTCGTTTAAAATTCTAAAATCATGTCCGTGTAAATGCATTGGGTGGCGCATCATTGAGCCGTTGTATAAAACGATACGAACATTTTCTCCTTTTTTGATTAAGATTTTATCGGTTTCAGAAACTACTTTATTATCCAAACTCCAAACGTAACGATTCATATTTCCAGAAAGTGTGAAACGCAATTCTTTTACAGGAGCGTCCTTTGGAAGATTGGTTTTAAAATGAGATTTAAGCATTCCGTAATTCAAAGTCACAATTTCAGAAGTTTCCGTGCTGTCACTTTCCATTTTCATCTCTTCCATATTATGCATCGAATGATCCATTGCAGGTTTTGCATTTTCATCTTCACCCGAAATTTCTGGATACATTACGGCATTCATGTCCATTTTGTTGAGTGACATATTCATGCCCATATCATTCATTTCGCCGTTCATTTTCATCATATCGTTCATCATTTTCATTCCTTCAAAATATTTTAATTTCGAAAGATGATGAACAGGCTGTTTTTCTCCATTTCCTAAAAACAAAGATGCAGATCCCGTTCTGTCTTCGGCTGTAGCCAAAAAGGCAAAAGATTTGTTGTTTTCGGGAATGGTAACCACAACATCATAAGTTTCAGAAACGGCAATAATCAAACGATCAACTTCTACAGGTTCTACGTCATTTCCGTCGCTTGCCACAACGGTGATTTTTCCTCCTCCGTATGTCAGCCAGAAATAACTGGAAGCTCCGCCGTTGGCAATTCGTAGTCGAACTTTAGAGCCTGGTTTCAGATCTGAAAATTGCTGTTCGTTTTTACCGTTAATTAGAAACTTTTCATAATAAACATCGCTGACATCCATAGCATTCATTCGTTTCCATTCGTTGGTCACTTTGGTCGAAAAATGTCCTTGTTTTAAAGCTTCAAAATAACTTTGAGTGGTTCCTTTTTTAATAGCAAACCAATCGTTGGCATTATGGAGCATTCGCTGAATATTCTCTGGTTTAAGATCTGACCATTCGCTTAAAATAACTGGAATTGTTGGTAAATCGTCAATTCCCTTTCTAATCGTTGAATCGTCTTTTTTCTTGTTGATGATAAAAAGTCCATACAAACCAATTTGTTCCTGAAGTCCAGAATGACTGTGATACCAATACGTTCCGTTTTGAATTATCGGAAAAGTATATTTATGAGTTGTTCCAGGTTTAATTGGCATTTGGGTTAAATAGGGAACTCCGTCTTCTTTATTTGGAAGAAATAATCCGTGCCAGTGCATTGAAGTGGTTTCCTTTTTTAATTCGTTATGCACATAAATTTCCGCAATATCGCCTTCGGTAAAAGTCAAAGTAGGCATCGGAATTTGTCCATTTACTGCAATCGCACGTTTTTCTTTACCCGAAAAATTGACAACCGTATCGCGAACATGCAAATCGTAACGCACGACTTTCTGCGCTTTTAGCTGAAAAGCAATTAAAAAAAGGATTAGGATATATTTAATTTTAATCATGGATTATAATTTTAAATCAATTGAATACAATTTAATTTCAACACATAGAAACATAGATTTTTGTGTCTAAAAAAGAGAAAAGAAGAAACTAGTTTCCACACATAGCTATTGTATTGATGCAAGTGAAACGCCTTTACGCACAATGCAAAGCTATGTTTCTATGTGTTAAAATAATTACGCTCCAATTTATAATTTTAAATTTCTCAATCGCAACGCATTTACGATTACGGATACAGAACTTAAACTCATTGCCACCGCAGCCAACATTGGAGAAAGCAAGATTCCTAAAAATGGATATAGAATTCCAGCCGCAATTGGTACACCCAAAGTGTTATAAATAAAAGCAAAGAATAAATTCTGCTTGATGTTTGACATTACAGCATGGCTGAGGTTTTTGGCTTTTACAATTCCGTTTAAATCTCCTTTTACTAAGGTAATTTTAGCGCTTTCAATCGCAACATCAGTTCCGGTTCCCATTGCAATTCCGATATTAGATTGAGCTAAAGCAGGCGCATCGTTGATTCCGTCACCCGCCATTGCTACAACTTTTCCTTGAGATTGCAGGCGTTCAATTTCTTTCAGTTTATCTTCAGGAAGACAATCGGCTTTGAAAGAACTTAAATGCAAATGTTCTGCAACCGCTTTTGCGGTATTGTGGTTGTCACCTGTCATCATGATCACTTCAACGCCTTGAGCAATTAATTCTTTAATCGCTTTTGCACTGTTTTCTTTTATAGCATCAGTAATGGCAACATAACCCAAAACTTCTTTTTCAATTGCGATATATGAAATGGTTTTTCCTAGATTTTGTTCGGCAGTTACTTTTTGTTCTAAATCATTAGAAACAGAAGCGCCAATTTCATCCATTAGTTTTTTGTTTCCTAAAGCGACTTTTTTGTTTTCTATAGTTCCAAAAACACCTTTTCCGGCAATAGTTTCAAAACCTTGAACTTCTTTGAATGTTGTGTTTTTTGCTTTCGCGAAATGAACAACGGCCTGCGCCAATGGATGTTCACTATGCTGATTTAACGAAGCGATATTTTCAAGCAGAAAATCTTCGTCATCATTTACGGCATAGATTTTTTCAACTGATGGTTTTCCTTCAGTAATTGTTCCGGTTTTATCGGTGATCAAAACATCAATTTTATTCATGTTTTCTAGCGCTTCGGCGTTTTTAATCAGGATTCCGTTTTGAGCGCCTTTTCCAACTCCAACCATAACCGACATTGGAGTTGCGAGTCCAAGTGCACAAGGACAAGCAATAATTAAAACCGCAATCGCATTAATTAATCCGTAAACGTAAGCGGGTTCTGGACCAAATTTTGCCCACGCAAAAAAGGTTAAAATTGAAATGATAACAACTGTCGGCACAAAATATTTAGAAACTCTATCTGCTAATTTCTGAATTGGAGCGCGAGATCTGCTAGCGTCATTCACCATTTGGATAATCTGCGAAAGCATAGTTTCCGATCCAACTTTCTCGGCAATCATTACAAACGATTTTGTACCGTTTATTGTTCCAGAAATTACTGAATCGCCAACTTTTTTATCTACCGGAATAGGTTCACCAGTAATCATCGATTCGTCAATACTGCTTTCGCCGGTTGTTATTTTTCCGTCAACTGGAATTTTTTCTCCTGGTTTAACACGAAGTAAATCTCCTTTTTTAATATTGTGAATGGATATTATGCGGTCATTTCCATTTTCTACCAAAGTAGCTTCAGTTGGCGCTAATTTCAATAATTCTTTTATCGCGCCATTCGTTTGTCCGTGTGCCTTGGCTTCCAATAATTGTCCCAATAAAACCAAAGTGATAATTACGGTTGCGGCTTCAAAATACAAATGAATGGTTCCGTGATGCGATTTGAATTCGTCTGGAAAAATATTAGGGAAAAACATTCCGACAATACTAAAAAGGAATGCGACACTTGTTCCGATTCCTATTAAAGTAAACATGTTTAAATTCCATGTCACAATCGATTTGTAAGCGCGAACAAAAAACATCCAACCTGCATAAAACAAAACGGGAATCGAAAATAAAAGCTGAACCCAATTCCATTTTTCAATGGACATTATATTGTAAAGCGGATTATTCGGAATCATTTCTGACATCGAAATAATGAAAATAGGAAGCGTAAACAAAATCGCAATTTTCATTTTTTTCAATAAATCAGAATAGGTCTTGTTTTCTTCGCTTTCTGAAGCCTGCATCGGAACTAAATCCATTCCGCAAATCGGACAGTCGCCCGGTTCGTTTGAAACAATTTCAGGATGCATTGGGCAAGTAAATTTTGTTGCTGTGATGGCAACTTGAGGTACTAAATCCATTCCGCAAACGGGGCAATCTCCAGGCTTATTATAGGTTTTGTCGCCCTCGCAATGCATTGGACAATAATAAACACCATTTGCACTGTGTTGATGTACTTTTTTAGTTGCTGTTTTATGATGATCGTGATGCTCTTTTTTATGACTCGAACAGCAAGATTTAGCTTCGCCTTGATTTTTAGGAGAATCCATTTCAATAGTATAATTTCCAGCTGCCGATAAAACTTCTTGAAATTTTTCTGTTGGAACATGTTTCTCCATTGTAATCGTAGCCGTTGGCGGATTCAAAGTTACTTCTGCCTGAACGCCTTCTACTTCATTTAAAGTTTTTTCGACTTTGGTTCGACATCCGTTGCAAGACATTCCTGAAATTATATATTGATGAGTCATTGTATTGGTTTTTAAGTATTACAATGCAAATTTCCGAAGTACAATTTACAACGATTTGTATAATTTTGAGAATGATTTGTAAGATTTACTAAATGTTGTTTTTTAACCGCAAAGGGCGCAAGGGTTTTTGATATGCTGGGCTTTATAAAAAACGCAAAGTTCGCAAAGCTTTGTCTATATAACTTTGCGAACCTTGCGTAAACCTTTGCGTCCATTGCGGTTAAGAACTCCTTAAATATTTTCGATTTGAATCCGTTTATTATCTTTCAATTGTTTGAACGAAGTAGGAGTGTAGCCCGTAATTTTCTTGAATTGATTACTTAAATGCGCGACGTTGCTGTAGTTTAGAATATCGGCGATTTCGCTAAGAGATAGCTCATTATAGACCAATAATTCCTTTACTTTTTCAATTTTCTGACTGATGAAATATTTTTCGATAGTTGTGTTTTCAATTTCAGAAAATAAGTTGCTTAACGAATTATAATCCTGATTAAGGTTTTCTGCCAGATATTCTGATAAGTTGATTTTTAAATCATTGTTTTTATGATGAACCAAATCGACAATTAGATTTTTTATTTTCTCGACAGTTTTTGTTTTTTTATCATCAATTAAATCAAAACCTAAAGCTTGAAGATTTTCTAATAAAAACTCTTTTTGCGAATCGTTGATTTCGTCCTGTAGCTCAACTTCTCCCAATTCAACAGCAATAGTTTGAAGTCCGAGTTTTTCGAACTCAGACTTCACAACCATTTTGCATCGAGCGCACACCATGTTTTTGATGTAGAGCTTCATATTTATTTTATAGTTTCTACAACATTTCCGCAAGTCAGCATCGAAGAACCGTAATAAGGATTTTTCACTGCTTTTTCTTTGCTTAACCAATCAGCATCTGCCATTGGGCAATATTGTTTGTAGATTGGTTCCGTCGGGCTTGAAACTTTTATAAGATCGTAAGTACTTTTAGATAAAGATTTAAAAGTCTCACGCTGTTTTTTTAAATCTGTTGTTGACGAAATACTTTTGGCATCGGCAGTTAATTTTTTAACCACTTTCATCCAAACGGTATGTTCGTTGCTTTTTAGTTTGTCCATTTTTACAGCTGTGATCGCAGTCAATAAAGTTGCGGCTTTCGCCGAAGTTAACTTTGAGTCACTTTTAATAAGGGCATCTTTTACAGTAAAATAAGCATCGTAAACCGATTGTAATTGAGAATCCGCAGTTTCGATTGCTGTTAATTCAGAATTATTGGTTTTTGCCTGAATTGCATTTGTGCTAAATAATACTGTAAATGCTGTTGCTAAAGCTATGATTGATTTTTTCATTGTATATAATATTTGGTAAAGGAATTTATTTCCTTTAAAATTAATTAAAAAAGTTGATTTCAAAAAGACCCAATATGGGCTGTCATAAATGCAATAATTATATTTTCGGCTTTAGCCAAATAGAAGTAAATCCAGAAGAAATAGTAGAATTACTATAAGACGAGATCTTGTTTTTTAGAGAAAAATTGAAAACATCATTTTGCAAATCAAGATCATTTGAAGTCAAAATAACAAATTGCAATGCAGAAGTTGTACAGCCAGAGTGACGGCATTTTCCATCGCAATTGTGTTTTTCTTGTTTCGAAGTTTTCTTTTCACAGCATTTTTTAGAACAGCTGTTTTCTTCTTTAGAAGCAATTTCTTTATGATGCCCCATATTGCATGCATAAGTATAACTCGGATTCAAAAAGAAGCTAAGCGTTATAAAAAGCATTATTATGTGGATTTTCTTTTTCAAAGAAATTGTTTTTAGGAGCACAAATTTAGTTAAAAAACTTCGGGTAAATCATTATTTAAGATTTTGCTAACTACAGTTTCTTAAAATCGGTGGGTTTCATGTTTTTTCGCTTTTTGAAATAATTGGTTAAATGGCTTTCGTCTGTAAAACCAAATTCATACGCAATTTGTTTAATAGGCAATTGATTATTATGGAATCTCTTTTCAATCAAAGTTGTTCTCAAATTATGGATATAATCACGATAACTAATGCTGAAAGTTCTTTTAAAATAAGCACTAAAATAAGTTTGCGCAATATTAAAATGCTCTGCAATGACTTTTATTTGAACCAATTTCGGCTGATAAATATTCTGATGAATATAATTCGCAATTTGTTCATTATCTAAATGTGTCGATTGCATTTGAAGATTCATACAGCGAATAGTTTCTTTTATCAAACCAAAAATCGAAAGAATCTGATAGAAAACAATAGGAGAAGAAGTTACATCAATGTATTTGCCATAGGTAACAATGTTTTCAACAGTGTTTTTCAGAATCGTTTTGCAAGGTTCATCAAACTTTAAAACAGTTTCTTTTAAGATTTTATCACGCATGAAACTTTCCGGAGTATTTACCAAAAATTCGTCGCAAGTTAAGTTCTGTTTGGAGTTGAAGTAATTATCGGTAAACTTGATAAAAGTAAAACGGGTACTTTTCTTAATGTCAAAATAATGTTCATCATCTGGCGAAATCACAAATAGGTCACCCGCTTTGTATTGTAACAGATTATTGTTTAAATGATGAATACCGCTTCCTTTATTAATATATATGATTTCGTAATACGTATGAGTATGCGGAGGAAGATGAAATTTCTCTTCTTCAAATTCATCAAGTACAAGCGTTTTAAACTGATTTAATTTAGGCATAACTTAAATATACAATTTTATGTCGCAAATTTACAATTTATTTCTCGGTTAACGGTGTTAATTTTGTCCCGTAGAAATCTATTCCTTTCTACACTAAATCAAAATGAAAAAAAGTCTTATTGCACTCTCTTTAGGAGGGTTAACTATTGGAATTACAGAATTTGTAATGATGGGATTGCTCCCAGACATTGCTTCAGATATGAAAGTTTCAATTCCGGTTGCGGGATATTTAATTTCGTCTTATGCACTTGGAGTTGTTATTGGAGCGCCTTTATTAGTAATCGCAGGAAGAAATTATGCGCCTAAAAAAATGCTTTTAATTTTAGCTTTAATGCTGGCCGTTTTTAATGCTTTGTCAATTATTGCTCCCGATTATAATGTTTTATTTGCCTCTCGTTTTCTTTCTGGTTTACCGCATGGAGCATTCTTTGGAGTTGGAGCTGTAGTGGCAAGCCGTTTGGCAGATAAAGGGAAAGAAGCGCAAGCCATATCAACAATGTTTGCTGGCTTAACAATTGCAAACTTAATAGGTGTGCCAATTGGAACTTATATTGGACATCATTTTATCTGGCGTTATACATTTGTCTTAATCGCTTTTGTAGGGTTGTTGACATTCTTGGCAATTTATTTATGGATGCCAAATCTTGAAAAAGGTGAAAGTGTAAATATGAAAACACAGCTTCAATTTTTTAAGAGAACAGAAGCTTGGTTAATCATCGGAATTACAGCAATTGGTTTTGGAGGTTTATTTGCCTGGATCAGTTATATTGCTCCATTATTAATTAATGTGTCTAAATTTGAGCCAGAAGATGTTTCTTCAATCTTAATTTTAGCAGGATTAGGAATGGTTGTTGGAAATTTTGTTGGAGGAAAATTAGCCGATAGATTCTCGCCGGCTCCAACTACATTAGCCTTGTTAATGGTAATGTCTCTAGATTTGGTTTTGGTTTACTTTTTCTCGTTCAATCAATATGTATCTTTGTTTCTGACTTTTTTAACTGGAGCTATTTCATTCTCGGTTATTGCACCAATTCAGATGCTTATGATTCGTACAGCGAAAGGAGCAGAAATGATTGCCTCTGCATCACTTCAAGGGAGTTTTAATATTGGTAACGCTTTAGGAGCTTTTCTTGGCGGATTGCCTTTAGCTGCCGGATTTAGTTATTCATCTCCAAATTTAATAGGAGTTGCAATGTCAATTATCGGAATGATTATTACATTCATATTGATGAGATTACATCAAAAGAAAGTACAGTTGCAGCATATTTAACAGTTAAAAATATATTTTTCTGAGCCCTTAACTTTTGTTTAAGGGCTTTTTTTATGTTTTTACGCAACCGTTTTCCATGTCAAATTCACTTTTAAGGAACTAAAATCTTCTTTATATCAGAAAATTCATTTTAAAAAAGCGTCATTTTCTTCCCTTTAATTAAAAAAAATTAGCATCTCTTTAACTTTTTAAGTGTAAAAAACACACCTAATAATTTCATGATTAATATTCATGTAATCGATTGTTTTTTTTAAAAAAATCGAATCAAATGAACGAATAATAATAATATGTTTAATATTTTATATTCATTAAAATTATATATCTCACATAAAAAATGAATATTTTTTTTGATATGTAATTTTTTTTATGACTTTTTTATGAAAAATTATTTTTCGTTTAAAAAAAATATCTATGTTTGTGTAATCGATTACAACATTATTTTTGATCTTCGAAATCGATTAAGTAATCAGAAATTAAACAGTGATTAAAATAAATCTGATTTGTTAAAAATTGTAAGATCTGATAATGAATGAAAGTACCTGTAATAATTATATAAATGAATTGAAAGTAACCACAAAAAACCACTTAAACCACGACTAAAAACAATTAATTAACTTAAACAATCAACCATGAACTTTAAAGAACTATTAAACAAAGGAGCAGCTTTTTGCTTTAAACTTGTTTTCTTACTGTGCTTATTGATCGGCAGTCAATTACATGCGCAGGGTACAACTATAGAGGGAACCGTAACAGATGCTGCGGGACTTTCTCTACCGGGTGTAAATGTCTTAGAGAAAGGAACTAAGAACGGAACTTCTACCGATTTTGACGGTCATTACAAAATTAAACTAACCAACCCAAAAGCGGTATTAAGCTTTTCTTTTATTGGATTTCAAACTATTGAGGTTTCTGCGGCTGGTAAAACAAAAGTAAACGCAACCCTAACTGAAGACGCAAATAACCTAAACGAAGTTGTAGTTATCGGATATGGAACATCTAAAAAATCTGATTTGACTGGTGCGGTATCTACTATTTCTGGTACAGATTTGAAAAAAGTTCCGGTAGCAAACGTTGCTGAAGCTTTAACTGGACGTATTGCGGGTGTGCAAGTTACATCGGCTGAAGGTTCTCCAGATGCAGATATTAGAATTAGAGTTCGTGGTGGTGGATCGCTTACTCAAGATGCTTCGCCTTTGATTATTGTGGATGGATTTCCAATTAACAGTATGAATGATATTTCTTCATCTGATATTGATTCGATGACTGTTTTAAAAGATGCTGCTTCGACTGCAATTTATGGTTCTCGTGGTGCAAATGGGGTAATTTTGATTACAACAAAAAAAGGAAAAGATGGTAAAATTGCTGTAAACTTTAATATGTTTTACGGTATGAAAACTATGGCGAAACAAATTGATGTTCTGTCGCCTGAAGATTATACAAAATGGCAATATGAATATGCATTGCTTTCGCAAACAGGAACAAAAGTGGCTTCAAATCCATCTTCATATACTAAGTATTTTGGTAATTGGCAAGATCAGGATATGTACAAAGGCTTAAAAGGGGATAACTGGCAAAAACAAATTTTTGGACGTACTGGTGAAGTGCAAAGTCGTGATTTAGGAATTAGAGGCGGAACGGATAAGCTTAATTACAACTTTAATTATGCTCACTACGATGAAAAGGCTATTATGATTGGTTCTAATTATAAAAGAAACAACTTGTCTTTGGCTTTAAAAAGTAAATTAAATGACAAGATTGATATTGGTTTTACAATGCGTTATTCAGATACAGAGATTGATGGTGGAGGTGTGAATGAGCAAAATGAAAAATCTTCAGCAGATTCCCGTATGCGTACCATTGTTGGATATGCGCCACTTCCAGTTGCTGGTTTGAGTTCTGATGATGTTTCTGGTGATGGTTCAGATGTATTGGTAAATCCGTTACGTTCAGTTTATGATAACGACCGCCAACAGTTTCGTAAAAACTTTAATATGTTAGGAAGTTTTGGATGGGAATTGGCAGAAAATTTAAAATTAAATGTTGACTTAGGACTTGATAATTTTAACAATTTAGATTATCGTTTTTATGGATTAACTACTTACTATATTGCTAATGCACCATTAGGACCTTTACAAGGAATGCCTGCGATGATTATGGGAGATAGCAAAGAAAGACGTTTCAGAAATGCTAATACTTTGAATTATGATTTCAAAAAAATAATGGGAGAAAATCACCATTTGACAGCACTTATTGGACAGGAAAGTATTAACTACAATAGCAATACTGTAACCACTACTATTCATGGATATCCTAAGTTTTTTGATTTTGATAAAGCAAAAACTTTAACAACACAAGGAACACCTCAATCAGTGGATAACTATTACAGTCCAGATGACAAACTATTATCATTCTTCGGACGTGCAAATTATGATTACAAAAATCGCTATATCTTATCGGCTACATTTCGTGCAGATGGATCTAGTAAATTTTTAGAGCAAAATCGTTGGGGATATTTCCCAGCTTTCGCAGCAGGATGGAAAATTTCTGAAGAGAATTTCTTGAAAAATCAAAATTGGATAAATCTTTTGAAATTAAGAGCTAGTTATGGAGAGGCAGGAAACAATAATATTCCTGTTGGACAGCAAGTTCAAATCTTCCAATCTACAGCAACAACTTGGATTAATGGAGTTACCAGTATTTGGGCGCCTTCTAAAACAATGCCTAATCCTGATTTGAAATGGGAAACAACTGTTACTCAGAATTTCGGTTTAGATTTCGGATTTTTCAAGAATCGTTTAAGTGGTAATTTTGATGTCTACAAAAATATCACAAGTGATTTATTAATCAATTTCCCAGTTCCAGGTTCTGGATATGATTTCCAATACCGTAATATGGGAGAAACACAAAACACAGGTTTTGAGGCTACTATTAATGTTGTAGCAATTGAAAAAGCGAAATACGGATTGAATTTTTCATTCAATATGGGAATAAACAAAAACCGTATCAACTCTTTAGGAGTTATGAATAATTTTGGAGCTGCAACAGGATGGGCTTCTTCACAAATTGGAGATGATTATCTAATTCAAGTTGGATCTTCATTAGGAACAATGTACGGTTATAAAAATGACGGAAGATATGAGGTTTCTGACTTTGATTATGTTGGAGGGAAATATGTTTTAAAAACAGGAGTTGTTGCTACAGCTACAACTTTGGTTGGAGACGGAAGTTCACTTAAACCAGGAGATATGAAATTGAAAGATGTGAATGGAGACGGTAAAGTAGATTTAAGTGATAAAACGGTTATCGGTAATGTTAATCCTAAAAGTTCAGGAGGTTTTGTTATCAACGGGAATGCTTATGGATTTGATTTAATGGCTGCTTTTAACTGGAGCATAGGTAATGATGTTTATAATGCTGATAAAATTGAGTTTTCTACAGCTAACGCTTCAGCACAGTATAAAAATTTAAATTCAACAATGGCTGACGGAAAAAGATGGACAAATTTAGATCCTGCTTCTGGTCAGTTAGTTACAGATCCTGATGCATTAGCAGCGCTTAACGCTAATACAACAATGTGGTCGCCATATATGAGAACTGCTATCTTTACAGATTGGGCAGTTGAAGACGCATCATTTTTAAGATTAAATACTTTGACATTAGGGTATACAGCACCTGAGATGTTTACATCTAAACTAGGAGTTTCTAAATTGAGATTCTATCTGACGGCAAGCAATGTTTTTGTTTGGACTAACTATTCGGGTTCTGATCCGGAAGTTTCAACTAGAAGAAAAAACCCACTTACACCAGGGGTTGATTCAAGTCCTTATCCAAGAAGCAGACAAATGGTTTTTGGGATGAATCTTAATTTCTAATTTTAATTACTACAAAAATGAAACATAAAATAATAATAGCGGGATTAATTATTTCGAGCTTATTTAGTTCTTGCCAGCAATTTGAAGATGACTATTTAGAATCGCCTGCACAATCAACTTTAGATGCTGCTTTGATTTTTTCAACACCTGGACTTGCAAAAGGAGCTATTGATGGAATAAAAGTGCCATTTGCAGAAACTAACTCTTATAGAGGAAGATTTTTACCATATTATGGACTAAATACAGATACAGAGTGGTATAATACTTCGCAAACAGCTGGAGATAAAGCCGATTTATGTGTGTATGATGCAAAGCCTGGAAATACGGAGATGAACACAACTAATAATGCTTATTCAATGATGTTTTCTGGAATTGAGCGTGCCAATGTTTGTATAAAAGGAATACGTCAATACGGAAATCCTACTCCAGGATCAGAAATGGGACAATTGTTAGGAGAAGCTTTAACGCTAAGAGCAATTTATTATGCTGATTTAATTAAAGCTTGGGGTGATGTACCAGCTCGTTTTGAGCCTATTACTAGTGAAACTTTATATTTGCCTAAAACAAGTAGAGACATTCTTTATAAACAATTAATTGCAGATTTAGGAGAAGCTTCAGAATTGGTTGCATGGCCAAATCAGACTTCTTATACAAATACTGTAGAGCACGTAAACAAAGCTTTTGTTAAAGCATTCAGAGCTCGTTTGGCTATGGTAGCAAGTGGTTATCAACAATATCCTGATGGAGTAAGAAGAAGTACAGATCCAGAACTTTCTGTTGCTAAAATGTATGCATTGGCTTTGTCAGAAACTCGTTCTGTAATTGCAAGTGGTTCTGCTCATTTAGAATCTACTTTTGAAGGATTATGGAGAAAATATAATGAAGAAAATACTACAGCAGGAGGAGAATCTCTTTGGGAACTTCCTTTCGCTGACGGACGTGGTAGAATGCTATTTACTTTCGCTGTAAAACACACAGCTGCTAGTGATCAATTTCAAGCTAACGGAGCTAACCGCGGTGGTGTAGCTGGTCCATTACCTACTGTTTTCTACGATTATGATCAAGTGGATACTCGAAGAGATGTTACTTGTGTTCCTTATAAATATGGTGCAGCAACTAATAACATTGCGAAACAAGAGTTAGGTACTTTAGATACTTGGTATTTCGGAAAATACCGTTATGAATGGATGAAACGTTATGTAACTTCTACTAATGATGATGGGGTTAATAAAATGTACATGCGTTATGCTGAGGTACTTCTTATTGCAGCTGAAGCAGCAAACGAATTGGAAGGCCCTGGTTCTGCAATGCCTTATTTGAAAGAAGTTCGTAGAAGATCATTCCCTTCAGCTTCTCAAGCAGTAAAAGTTGATGCATATGTAGATGCTCTAACTAGTAAAGAAGCAATGTTTAATGCTCTTGTTACTGAAAACAAATATGAGTTTACAGGAGAAATGGAGCGTAAACAAAACTTGATTCGTTGGAATTTATTAAAAGCAAAATTAGACGAAGCTAAAACAAAAATGGCTGCCTTATCTGCTCGTACAGGTGAGTATGCTGATGTACCAACAACTTTGTATTATAAATTTAAAGCAGATAACGTATCTATTGACATCTACGGATTAAATAGAGGAGAGAATGTAAATCCGGGTGCAACTTATACAGCAGTTACTTGGACGTGGACAGGAACTACTGCAGATGCAAAAGTAAACTCATTATACAAAACTGGTGTAAACCCAGATAATAGACAGTTCTGGCCAATTTGGCAAGTGTTTATTGACGGAAGTAATGGACAGTTGAAAAATGATTACGGTTTTTAATAAATTTATAAATTATTATGAAAGCAAAATATATATTTAAAGGATTAATAGTCGCATTTTTACTTGCTATTGCTGTTTCAAGCTGTGAAAGTTATAATGAAGGATTATTAGACGGTATAGGAAATACAAGAGAATTTTCACCAATTGACCTTAAAGCCACAATTAGAAACCAAACTACAGTTGAGTTAACTTGGAATGTAAAAAGTGGTGATAACGCAGATCATTATGTAGTAGAATTTAGCGCAGATGATCCTGAATTTAAAACAATTTACAAAACAGTAAATGTTACAGCGTCGCAACTTCCTGTGCAAGTTGCATTAGAAGGAGAAACGGTTTACTCTATTAGAGTAAAATCAGTTACTACAGGTTTAGAAGATTCTAAATGGTCGGTAACTACTGCAACAACATTATCAGAACAGCTTTTCTATGCGGTTCAGCCTGCTGATATTGATGCAAAACAAGTTACTTTAAGATGGGTTCCTAATAGTACTGTAACTCAAATTACAGTTATGCCAGGAAATATTTCTCACACTATTACTCCAGCAGAAAAAACGTCTGGTGTAGCTGTGATCACTGGACTTACAGGAGAAACTGCTTATACTGCAACATTATTAAATGGAGCTAAGAAAAGAGGAGTGGTAACTTTTACAACAGGAATTGATATCGGTACAGGTATTTTAGTAAAACCAGAAGATAATATCTTCCAAAAAATTACCGATGCACCTGCTGGATCTGTTTTAGTTTTCATGCCTGGTGATTACACGGCGCAAACAGGAACAATTGCTGTAAACAAAACGCTAACATTAAGAGGTTTGAGACCAGCTGATAAATCAAAACTAAAAGTTAATTTCACGCTTGGCAATAATCCTGCTAACGCAAGTGAAGTGGTTAATTTCTCTTTAATCGATTTAGATTTGAATGGAACTGGAACAACTGGTGGAGCAATCACAATTGGTACAGCATCACCAACACAATTAGGAGATGTTTTAATTAGTGGCTGTAATGTTCATGATTATCCTTCTCAATTAATGTACGGAAATGCATTAGCTAGATTAAAATCGTTTACTGTTGATAATAGTATCATTAAAAATGTAAACACTGCTGCTGGAGCTGATTTTATCGATTTCAGAACTACTTATGTGGCAAATGTGACCTTAACAAAAAGTACATTTGATAACTGTTCATCTCGTGATTTTATTCGTTTAGATGCTGCTGCTACATTATCTGGAACTGGTTTAACAAGTACTGTTTTAGTTGATATGTGTACAATTTATACGACTACTTTACCAGCAGCAAGTAGAATTTTATATGTACGTTTTGTTTCAAATACATTAACAGTGCGTAATTCGTTATTGGCAGTTGGATCGGCAGTATATACGAACACGACTGCAACAGCAGCTCCGACGTTCTTAAATAATAATAATTTCAATTCGACTGGTTTGCAAGCTACAGGAAGTAATAATAGACCTGATGCTACTGCAACTGTACTTGACCCTCAATTTACAAGTGCAGCAACTGGCAACTTTACAATTAAAAATCAAGCTTTAATTGATAGAAAAGTTGGAGATCCACGTTGGATTACTGGTAACTAGAATTCATGGTTAATAAATAGGAAAAGCGGGATACAATTAAGTTTGTATTCCGCTTTTTTTTAGTCGCAGTTTTCAGTTTCAGTTTTCAGTGCGTTGTGACTGAAAATTGTGACTGTGACTAAAATTATTCAATCGATAAATCGAATTTTTGTAATAAACCCGCAAGTGCTGTATGCGAAACCTTAGTTCCTTTAATCTTATTTTCAGATGGATCGAAGGCATAATTTCTGGATGTTCTGAAATCGGTTTTTTCTAAGATACTTTCCACGAAAGTGGCACTAGAAAGATCACAATTTTTAAAAACCGCAAGAGACAAATCTGTATTCGAAAAGTCTGTTTCTTTTAAAGAACAATCTGTAAAATTGGTTTTCTTTAGTTTTTTATAAATGAATGTCGAATAGTCCAAAAGACAATCATCAAAATTCATAGAAAATAAAAAGCTATTGCAAGCGCTAAAATCCAATCCCATCAATTTACAGCCAATGAATTTGATATTCTTTAAACCGGTATTTCGTAAAACAGCCAAAGAAAGATTACAGTTTTTAAAAGTGCAATCTAGAAAATCATTGTGGCTTAAATCGCTTTTAGAAAAATTGCAGTTTATGAATTCGCAGTTTACAAATTCGGTATTGGCTAAACTTTGTTCCGAATAATCAATTGTTTCAAAAGTTCGGTTTTGGTATAATTTGGATTCCATAAATGTTTAAAAAGGCGTGTAAGTTTATTCTAATTCGATGCAATCGAAAATGGCATTGTTTTGAAGTAATTCAGCAACATTTAATTCGCTGTCTACTCTTAAAATATTGTCGCAATCTTCAAGATCAAAATTCCACTGAGATTCTGGTAATAATAGATCTAGAAGTGCAGAAGCAGACTCAAATTTAGCCTGGCTATCAACGGAAGTTTTAAAAACATAAATCATAATTTGCATTTTTGAGGATACAAATTTCTGAAAAAAGCCAACTTATTTGTTAGGATTCTGTAATCAATGATTAGGACTTATCAATCAATTTTCGATATCTTATTGGAGAAATTCCTTCTGCTTTTTTGAAAAAACGGCTAAAGTAAGATTGATCTTCAAAGCCAACTTGAGTAGCAATTTCACCAACAGAAAGTGTAGTTTGAAAAAGTAAATATTTGGCTTCTAATAATATGCTGTCATCAATCCATTTTACAGCAGTTTTTCCCGTCACAGTCTTTACACATTTGTTTAAATGGTTGGGAGTAATATTTAATAGGGAAGAATAATAATTAACCTGATGCTGAGTTTTGATTTGATCGTGAATCAATTCTTTGAATTTTCCAGTTATTGCTTCTGCTGCCGAAATGCTTTTGGAGGTTTTTACAGCATTTTTATTCATTTCATAAAACAAAGTAATCAAGTAAGATTGTACAATATTCAAATCGGTAAAGGTGGTTTCAGAATATTCCTTTTTCAATCGTTCCAAAATATTCGTAATAGCGCCAATATCTTCTGGAGCCAGTTCGATTTTAGGATTTCCGGAAATCTTTAGAAAATCAAATTCATTAAGCAATTCACGGCTGCCGTATTTTCGAATTAAAACATCGGGATGAAACTGGCAGATATAGCCATTATGAATATTGTTAACATTATCAAGTGAGAAAATCTGACCAGCAGGAACCATAATCATTTGATTGTCGGTCGTAATATATTCCTGATCTCCCAATTTCATAACATGCTGCCCCGAAGAAATAAAAATTAAGGTATGGCAGGAATGTTTAGAAGGCGGAACAGGATGCTGCATATGCATAATCTCTTCGATTTCAAGACAGAAAAAATGATCCGAATTGGATTTGAAAAGCAAATGAATCGGATTGTCTTCTCCAAGAAATTTTTCTCGGAAACCCTTTGCTTCATACGTTTTTATTTTTTCAGCCGACTTTGATTTCATCTTTAATAATATAATCTAAAATCAAGCAATTTGCATAGATTGTAATGTTTGGTATAAAGATCTTCAACCACTTCAATCAGATTATCGTTATCTTGATAAAGACTGAAAAACGCCTTGTCAATTGTGCTGCAGCTGGCAATTTTATTATAAGTAGAACCGTAACCCGATATGGCTCTAGCGCCTGTTATGTCTAAAAAATATTGGGCTTCTTCTTCGTTTAAATCTAAAACTTTAAGATTCGCAAAATGAATGATCTTGCCTTTCATTTTGCCTTCAAACAACTCGGCAATTTCTTCAATACTGTAATAATAATCGTGAAGACAGATGTTGTTTTGCTGTCCTGGCATTGCTAGATAAATAATTTCGTAATCTTTAAAATTATGATCTTCGTAGAGCAGAATATTCAGACTTTCTTCTAAACCTTCAATAGTATCACAGGTTTTGTGAATGCTCGAAATGCCTTGGTCAATTGCCAATTCTTCCAAACATTTTACCACATTTGTTGGGTTGTGATCGTCTATATCTCGGACGCCTTCAAGGCAGAAAATAAATTTTTCATTATCCATGTAGTTTTTCTTTCTGGTTTTAAAGATTCGAATTTAATTTTGGCGATGTTAACAAAAGTATTTTTTCTGAATTAAAAAACACCATAGAAAGCAGACTTTAACGTGTTTTTTAGATTTTAAATTTAGGTTAGAGCTACGTAAATTTTTAAGCGTATTTTTGTAAACCGAAAATAAATTACGCATGATACAAATTAACCAAACAGCCTCTTTTGCTGTTGAAGATATATTATTCTGTTTTGCTCTCGAATCTGAAGCCGCAGAAGTTTTTAAAGGACACAATGTTTTATTTACCGGAATCGGAAAAGTAAATGCGGCTTACGAATTATCAAAAGCAATTTTAAATAAAAAACCAGCCGTGATTATAAATTTAGGATCGGCGGGAAGTAGCAGTTTTCAAAAAGGAGAAGTAATCTGCTGTACCAAATTTGTGCAAAGAGATATGGATGTTCGCGGTTTAGGTTTCGAACTATACGAAACGCCTTTATCTGGTCTTCCTCCAATTTTAGAATACGGTTTAAAAATGGACAACTTGCCAGAAGGCATTTGCGGAACAGGTGATAACTTCGAAATGGAGCACAAATCTGACCTTTACAATGTGGTAGATATGGAAGCTTACGCTTTAGCTATGATTGCCATGAAAGAAAATATTCCGTTTTTGAGTTTAAAATATATTTCAGACGGTGCCGACGATAATGCCGCCGAAGATTGGACGATTCAGGTTCATAAAGCGGCGATTGCTTATGGTAAAATCTTAGGTTTGATTGAAGAAGCTGAAGCCATTTCTTAATTGAAGTGGCTTTTTTTTTAAGAGTTTTATTCTTTAGATATTCTTTTTTAAATATCTACACATTCACTTGCATATTTATAAAATAAAAACACAAAAAAAAGAAGATATAAAAAAGTGAATATGAAAGACTTTTTTGCTATTTCAATATTAGTTTCTTTGAATATAAATTTACATATAAGTGACAGTAAAAATATTAGAAAAATAAATTCATAAATTAAAGCATTAACTGATTTTAAAAACTGTTCTTTAATTTCGTTGCACGGTATACGTGGTGATGTTTCAATCAAGAAATATTGAAAAAATACCCCTATGACTAATAGAATAAGAATTAAAAAGATTGATTTTTTTTTCATTATCGTGTTGGATTTTCTTTTGTATATCCACCTCCAGTTGGGAGCGGGGTTATTTACCAAGTGTACAGATTAAAAATCTGCATTATAGGTTTTATTTATGTTGTAATTTTTTTCAATTAAATAAAACGTCATAATAAAAAGTATTGCCCGATCGTTCAGATCTACTCTCAATCGTTAGCGCAGATTTGTAATCTGTGCCCTCAAAGATTGGACACAATGCAAATCAAAAATATTAAACAGTTGTCGATGTTTTCTAAAAAACTATTGATTTTTTTTTAAAACAAATCTAGCAAAACAACATCTAAATCATTTTCTAAACCAGAATAATTTCTTGCGGAACTAAAATAATAATCTTCAGCCGAACTAACAGTTTTATCTTTTACAGGATTATTATGAATGTAATCTATCTTTTGCTTGATAAATTTATTGCTGTAAATATGTTCTGCATGATAGCCATTTTGCCAAACCTTATAAGTCTGATTCTTTTTTAAATGTTCGCATGCTTTCTGGAAATATTCCAGCATCCATTCTCTTCTGCTTTCGGGTTCATCTATTATAGTCTGTATTATTTTTTTGGATGTAAATTTTTTAAAATCTCTAATAATATCAGATAAAACAAAACCATTTGTTCCTTTACAGAGCAAATGAATATGACTGCTCATAATACAATAGGCATAAATTTCTAGACCTTTATTTTCCTGACATTATTTTAGTGCATTTATTAGAACACTTTTCTGATTTAATCTTGTAAATATATCTATCCATCCTACAGCAGTTATAGTTATAAAATATGCTTCATCAGTTGTTGTTGCTTTGTATTTTGTTGACACGCTTTTTTTCTGTAAAAACAGAATAATATAAGAAAATATTTACTTTTTATTATTTTAATGGAATTATTTTGTGGGCACAGATTGCAAATCTGCGCTATCGTTGAGGGAAATTTTTACTTTTTATTTATAGGTTTTGAAGAAATCACTTTTTGGGCACGGATTGCAAATCCGCGCTATCGTTACGGAGAGATATTTACGTGATAAAGTAAAAATAGTCGTAATAAAGTACATCTACACCCCTTAAAAAGAAAAAACTTCCTCTTCTTTTTTTCGAATAAAGCCTATTTTGCACCGAAATCGATTGATTTTTTTCATAGGTTTATCACAATTAATTATTTGAGTTTTATTCCATTTCCTTTATGCAGTACGTTAGAAGCTACTTTTTAAGTTTTATCTTATTTCTTTTTCTTCCCTTAAATTCGAAGGCGCAGGAATCAGACTTGTATTTTGACCATATCAATTACGATACGAGTTTTTCTCAAAGTATGATTTCGAGTATTCATCAGACTCAAAAAGGATTTATTTGGATCGGGACTGCAAATGGTTTGATAAGCTATGATGGCTACAATTTTCTGAGATATGTTTACAATAAAGACATTCTCAACAGCATCAGCAACAATCATGTGAATGTGATTTTGGAAGATAAAGAAAGACAAATCTGGATTGGAACCAATAACGGATTGAATCTTTTTAATAAAAACGAAAGAACGTTTGTACGCGTTGACGTTCAGAAAATAAAAGGTGGGAGAAACTATATTTCATCCATAATTCAAGACGATCAAAACAGAATCTGGATTGGAACTTTTGGCGGAATTAAAAAACTAAACAAACAGAAATTTTTGTTAGAAGAAATCTCCAACGACCACAATTCTCCTTTCAGAAAAAGCAGGGTTTTATCTTTGTTTCATGATAAAAATTATGGCGTTTTGGTCGGAACTTCTAAAGGTTTAGAATGTTTTGATCCTAAAAATGGTTCTAAAAAAGCATTGCCAAAAGCATTAACTGAAAACGAAGCTTTACTTAAATCTAAAATATGGAAAGTTGTCAAAGAAAAAAATGGCGATTTATGGTTTGCAACCGAAGCCAATGGTGTTTTTCGTTTTGATGTTGACAAAAACACAGTTACCAATTTTATTCTCAATGCTGGAAATCGAAAAAGTTTGTCTTCAAATTGGGTAAACGATATTGTTACAGTTGATGCGAACACGATTTGGTTTGCTACAAAAAATGGTTTGTGTGTTTATAAAAAAGACAGAAACGAATTTACCAAATACGGACATAATCCGCTGCAGAATTATAGCCTTTCAGACGATGATGTAAAATGCTTTTTAAAAGATCGTCATAACGATATTTGGATCGGAACAAATGGAGGCGGAGTCAACTTTTTTCAAAAAACAAACACCAATTTTAGCAATGTTCGAGAAGTTGTAAAACCCAATTTCGGATTAAACAATGCAACCGTAAATGCAGTTTCGAGAGAAAATGACGGCTCAATTTGGGTGGGAACTAACGGCGGAGGTTTGAATTATTTGGATTTTAAAAATAACAAAAGCGCTTCATATTTTGTTGAAGGTTACGATTCTGATAAAAGCGTAAATATGATAACGGCTTTGGTGAATCAGAATGAGCAAAATTTGTTTTGTGGAACTTTTAACGGATTGTTCAAATTCAATAAAAGCAGTAAATCGTTTCAATTTATCTCGCTTTCGCGAAAGGATTCCAAAGAAAGAGAACGCCCAATTACATCTTTATTAATGGATAATGAAGATTTATGGGTTGGAACAAACGGCAACGGACTAAAAAAAGTCATGCCAGACGGAACGGTAGAAATTTACATGGCAGATGGTTCCTCTAACTCGCTTAGCGATAATTTTATTACCGATATCGTCAACAGAAAAGATGGACTTTGGATTGCGACACAGTACGGTCTGAATTATTTTGACAAAAAATTAAAGCAAGTTACGAGAGTTTTTAAAGCGGGTCCAAAAAGTGGTTTGTCCAACAATAGTTTAACGGTCATGTTTACCGATTCTAAAAATAGATTCTGGATTGGAGCAGAAAGTGGAGGTGTCAATATTTTTGATGAAAAGAAAGGACGTTTCTTTGAAATTAACCGAACAATGGGTTTTACAGACGAAACCATCAAAAGTATTTCTGAAGATGCACAAGGAAATATCTGGATTAGCGACAATAATTTGCTTTATAAAATTAAAACCAAAAATCTAAAACCAGTTTTTAATATTAAGGATTTTGAAATCACTTCTTTTTCTTCAAAAGACGGCTTGAAAGTCAAACAATTCTCTAATAATTGCAGTGCTAATCTCAATGCAAAAGAACTTGTTTTTGGCTGTTCAAATGGTTTGATTGTTTTTAATGCTTCAAAACTGATTAAAACAGAAGACAAATCGCCAATTGTTTTAACAAAATTGATTGTTAACAACGAGGAAATTAGACCAGGAAATAAAGAAGTTTCTTTAGAAAAAAGAATTAGTGAAACGACTGAAATCACTTTAAAACACGATCAAGGATATATTGGTTTAGAATTTAGCGCGATGAATTTTATTTCGCCAGAAAAAAATGAATATGCGTACAAACTAGAAAGTTCATTTAATAAAGACGAATGGCATGTTATTGGTTCGCAGCATTATATCAACTTGACGAATTTGAATTCTGGGACTTATATTCTAAAAATAAAAACTTCAAATGGAGGAGGAGAATGGAATCCGACCATTAAAACCTTAAAAATTATTATGCTACCGCCTTGGTGGAAAACATGGTGGGCTTATCTGTTTTATATCGCTTTATTGGTGGGAACTTCGGTTTTATTATTCCGATTTTTTAGAAACCGAGAATTATTAAAACAAGCCTATTATTTGGAGCAAGTTGAAAAAGAAAGACAGGAAGAATTGTATAAAATGAAGCTGGATTTCTTTACCAATGTGTCACACGAAATCAGAACGCCATTGACTTTAATTAGCGGACCGGTTGAAGAATTATTGAGCAGTGCCGAAAAGAATTCGAACCTCGAACACAAACTAAAAACCATAAAAAGCAATTCTGACCGATTGTTGAAATTGGTTAACGAATTAATGGATTTCAGAAAAGCCGAAAAAGGAAGCATGAAAATCTATTGTGAACAACAGGATATTGTTTCTTTCTGTTTTGATATTTACGAATCGTTTCGAGGAATTGCAGTTGAGAAGAAAATCGATTATAAATTTGTTCTGAATATCAATACCGCTTTGATTTATTTCGATAAAAATCAGATGGAAAAAGTGATTTACAATCTGCTTTCCAATGCTTTTAAATTTACAAGCAAAGGCGGTAAAATCACTTTGGCAGTCGAACAAAAAGACAATTCAGATTGTATCGAAATTAAAGTGAAAGACAATGGAATTGGAATTCCAGATAATAGAAAAAAGAAAATTTTCAAGAACTTTTTCCAGCTTGACGATCGCGGAAGCGCCAATTTAGGAAGCGGAATTGGTTTGGCTTTGAGTAAAAGTATTGTAGAATTGCATCACGGAGAAATTAAAGTGCAGACCGAAGAAGATCCGAATTTCAATACCATTTTTACCATCAAATTGAAGAAAGGAAAAGAGCATTTTAAAAAATCTCAAATTGTTGAAAATGCGATTTCTGTTAATGAAAATGCCAATCCGATTTCTGATGTAAAAACAGAAATTGATATTTATGAACCAGAATATGTAGAAGATCACGGCGATAAAAAGACTATTTTGGTTATCGATGATAATGAAGAAGTGTTGTCTTTTGTTTTTGATGTGCTTCATGCAGATTATCGAGTTTTGAAATTTACCGATGGCCTAAATGCTTTGGAATATATGGACACTGAAATTCCAGATTTGATTGTCAGCGATGTTATGATGCCAGAAATGGATGGTTTTGAATTGTGCAAAATTTTGAAGACGAGTTTAAATACCAATCATATTCCGGTTATTTTACTAACGGCAAAATCTTCGACTTTAAATAGAATTGAAGGACTTTCGACAGGAGCAGATTCTTATATTTCGAAACCTTTTAGCATTGAAGAATTAAAACTGACAATTGCCAATCTATTATCGGCTAAAGAAATAATGCGTCAGAAATATGGCGAAGGTTTTATTGCGGCCGTAGAAGAAGAAAACGTAAACACGCCAGAAGGTATATTCCTGAAAAAACTAACACATATTATTGAGGGCAATCTTGATAATGCAGATTTTGATGTAAATGATCTGGTAAACGAAATCGGAATGAGCCGAACGGTGCTTTATAAAAAAGTTCAGAGTATGACCAATCATTCCGTTGCTGGTTTAATTAAAAATATGCGATTGAAGAAAGCGGCTAGTCTTTTAGCCAATACTAGTTTTTCTGTCGCCGAAGTAACTTATATGGTCGGATTTAATGATCGAAAACATTTTAGCAAAGAGTTTAAGAAATTCTACAATCTTTCTCCAAGCGATTATAAAAGTTCTCAGGTGAATTAACTTTTAGATTATTTAACCACAAAGAGCGCAAAGATTTTTCGCAAAGTCCGCAAGGTTGATTGAAAACTTTGCGGACTTTGCGCTTCTTCCCTTGTGTGCTTTGCGTTTAAATTCATCTTATAATATCAAAATTAACTGTCTTCTCAAAAATTAAGTTTTTTATTACGAATACCGTTTTTTAAAGCTTTAAATAATGCAAATTTCTCAAATAAAGACATTGACACCCCTAAATACGAATAACACCCTCCCTTGCAGAAGCCTTTATTTAAGCACTTTTGCAATGTAATCACACGAATTATTAATTAACTAACCAAACCAAAATTACAATGAAAAACAACAAACCCGAAAAGATGCTTTTTCTTGGTGGAAATTATCTAAAACTAGTTTTGATGCTTTTGATGTGCATATTGTCCACGAATATGCAAGCGCAGGAAAATACAGTTACTGGAAAAGTAGTAGATAATAAAGGTCTTCCTTTGCCAGGTGTAAATGTCCACGTAAAAGGAAGCACAAAAGGAACCCAAACCGATTTTGACGGTAACTTCAGTATCAATACAGCTCCAAAAAGCATTTTAGTTTTTTCTTTTATCGGAATGGATGAAACTTCCGTTGATGTCGAAAACAAGAAAAACTTAAAAGTAGTTTTAAAAGAAAGTTCTCAAGCACTCGATGAGATCATAGTAGTAGGTTACGGCACGAAAAAGAAAAGTGATGTAATCAGTTCGGTTGCTTCGGTTAAACCAGGCGATTTGACAAAAGTTGCAACTTCTGATGTTGGAGAAATGCTTAGAGGTAAAGCTGCCGGAGTTCAAGTAAGTTTAAATGATGGTGGACCGGGAAGTTCGTCTTCAATCCAAATTAGAGGAAAAAAATCGATTAACGGAAGTAACGAACCAATCGTAATTGCCGATGGTATTGTAATCGGAAATATTAATGATATTAATGCGAACGATATTGCTTCTTTGGAAATTCTTAAAGATGCTGCGGCACAATCTGTATACGGTGCAAGAGCTTCTAACGGAGTTATCTTGATTACAACGAAAAGAGGAAAAACAGGAAAAGCAAAAATCTCTTATAATGGTTTTTCTGGAGTTCAAACGGTAAACAGAAACTTTGATGTTTATAGCGGAGAAGAATTTGCTCAACTAAAAAGAGAAGCGTACAGAACGAGTAACAATGGAGTTTACAGACCAGACAATCAAGTTTTCACTCCACTAGAATTGCAATCTATTCAATCTGGAAAATATATTGATTGGGAAAAATTGGTTTTAAGAACTGGTGTAACAAATAACCACAGTTTAAGTGTTTCTTCTGGAACTGATAAAATGAGCATATTTTCAAGTATCAACTATATCAATACATCTGGAGTAGTTCCAAATTCAGATTATGATAAAGTTGCGATGAGAGTAAATGTGGACCAAAGAGTTACAGATTGGTTGAAAATCGGAATGAATGTTTCGCTTCAGTATTCAGAATCAAATCGTCCAAACGTTGGTAACATTTTAAACAATGCTATTAATACATCGCCATTAGGACAGGTTTACAATGAAGATGGTTCTTTCCGTTATCTTCCAGGAGGAATTCAGGAAACACCAAATCCGCTTATTGATGTTTACGAAACAACTACAAACGAGTTGAATCGTAACGATATCATGAACATATTTCTAGATATGAATCTTGCAAAAGGTTTTACTTATAAATTGAATGCCAGCCGCAGATCTTGGAATTACAAAGCGAGGTCTTTTAATTCTTCAAAATCTCTTTCTGGAATTGCCAATTCAGGACAAGGAAGCGGTTATATCCGTTTTCAAGATAACGTAGAATATCAATTGAGTAATATTTTGCATTATAATTTAAATGTTGCCGAAAAAAATCATTTTAACCTAACTGGAGTTTATGAGATTACTTCTTCTGAATATAATGACTTCAGAAACTCGGCAAGTAGAATTCCGAGTGATATTTTAGGAATTTATGGTTTAGAAAGTGCTTTCTTAAACACCCCTGAAATTGGAGGAAATGAGAGATCGTTAGTTTCTTTCGCAGGAAAATTAGAATATGATTTTGACAACAAATATTACTTTACTGTTTCAGGAAGAGCTGATGGTTCTTCTGTATTCGGAACCAATAACAAATGGGGATTCTTTCCAGCGGTTAACGCGGCATGGAATGTTTCTAACGAAGAATTCATGAAAGAATACGTTCCTGTTTTGAGCAATTTAAAACTAAGAGCGAGTTATGGTAAAGTGGGTAATCAGCCTCAAAACCCATATCAAAGTATGGCAACCGCTACGCAAAGAGATTATATTATCAATGGTGTAAAAGTTTCTGGATATGTGCCAGGTACACAATTATCAAATCCAGATTTAAAATGGGAAACTTCAACGCAATTAAACCTTGCAGCAGATTTCGGTTTGTTTAAAAATAGATTAACAGGAACGGTTGAGGTTTATAATACAGATACTTCAGATTTATTGATTTATGAAACTTTGAATGCCAATACAGGATACACTTTGAAACTTTCAAATATTGGTAAAGTAAATAACAAAGGTTTGGAGGTTACTTTGAATGGTGATTTAATTAAAAAGAAAGATTTTAGATTGAATCTTGGTGCCACTTTCACTAAAAACAAAAATAGTATTGTTAGTATTTACGGAAAAGATGCAGATGGAGATGGAAGAGAAGATGATGCTGTTGGAAATTTATGGTTCATCGGAAAACCAATTGATGTTTACTACCGCTATAAAGCTGTTGGAATTTATCAGGAAGGAGAAAATATTCCGCTTGTAACAGGAACTACTTTATATCCTGGAGATATAAAATTATGGGATGCAGATCCGTCAAATGGTGCAAATCCAAATCCAGATCAGGATAGAGTTATTACATCTAAAATGCCAGATTGGTTCGGAACGTTCTCTTTGGCTTTAGAATACAAACAATTTGATTTCTCAGCAGATATTTATACAGTTCAAGGCATTACAAGAGATAATCCATTTTTATACGATTACGTTCGTGGAGGATCTTTGAGAGGTGTTAAAAACGGTATCAAACAAAACTATTGGACACCAGAAAATCCAGGAGGAAATTGGCCAAGACCGAGAGATGGAAATGATCCGCCGTACATCAATACTTTAGGGCTTCAAGATGCGTCTTACATTCGTTTACAAAACGTTTCGGTTGGATTTAAATTCCCAGAAAGCACGCTTAAATCTTTAGGATTGACCAATATGAGACTTTATGTTACAGGAAGCAATTTAGTTACGCTTACGGATTATCAATCGTACAGTCCAGAAAAAGAAATTTACGATTATCCAGAACCTGTTACTTGTGTTATTGGCTTACAGGTAGGTTTTTAATAACACAGTTTAAGACATTCAATAAAATAAAAAATAACAAGATCATGAAAAATATAAATTTTCTATTTCTTTTGGTTTTCGGACTTTCTTTAGGACTTACTTCTTGCGAAGATTTTCTGGAAGAAACAGTAAAAGATCAAGTATCAGTAGATTATATCTACAATTCTCCAGCTGGTTTAGAAGTTGGAGTTAATGCACTTTACAATCAGATGCGTTATTATAATTTGCCATCTGGAGATAACAACGATTTATGGGCCAACGTATTCTTTATGGTAGCAACAGATTTAGGTTTGCACAGAACTTGGAATACGCCATACGGAACGGGACACAATCCGCAATCTTTTACAGGTTCAAAATGGATTCAAGGCTATAAAATTATCGATAGATGTTCGGCAATTATTACTGCTGCAAGATCAATACAAATGGACGAAGCTGCTAAAAAAAGATTGGTTGCACAGGCTCGTGTAATTAGAGGTGAATTGTATTTGGATTTAAAACAAATGTATGGAGGAATTCTAATTGATACGATTCCGACTACGCCACAAAACATCAATGATCCAGTAGAATATAAAGTAGCGAGTGACGCCGATGTTTACAAATTGATTGATGGAGATTTGGATTACGCAATTGCAAATCTTCCATTTAAAGTAGATCCAGGACGTTATGGACAAGGCGTTGCAAGACACATTCGCGGAAAAAGCGCTTTATGGCAACAAGATTGGGCAGGCGCAGCAGCTCAATTTGATGCAATTATTAATGACGGAACTCACGGTTTAGTAAATCTTATTGATGTTTGGGGACAAAACGGAAATCATAAAGAATCACTTTTTACGTATCAAAAAGATTTCTTGTTAGGACCAAGTGATGATTTAGCTGGCGGCGGCGGTTCTTGGTTAAGCAGTGTTTTTACACATAGAACTTATGAATTAAACGCAAGTGAATTGGTTCAGGATGTAGCTTACGGTGGTCAAGCATTAGGATGGTTTTATCCAAATAATTACTTGAAATCGCTTTACGATCAGACGAACGATTTAAGATTCAAAACCTATTATTATTCAGATAATTATCAAGATTATAAAATCAATGTAGCAGGACATCCAAGATTTGGACAAGCAATTACAAATCCAGCCATTGCAGCTCCAAACGGAAATTACAGAGCTTGGCACTGGAGTTTGAAAAAATATCATGACACCGAAAAATTGCCAATGACATCTAACAGTTATAAAGATTATATGTACTACAGATTGGCTGAAACTTATCTATTGGCATCTGAAGCGTACCATAATTTAGGAAATGATACAAAAGCATTGGCCTATTTAAACAAAGTAAGAAGAAGAGGTTATACAGGAAATCCTGAAAGTACGGTAACAACTTACGATTTGACAGCTTGGACTTTAAATAATTATTTAGACGAATCAGCAAGAGAATTAGCTTTTGAAAACAACAGATGGTTTTTATTGAAAAGATTAGGTCTTTTGGTAGAAAGACAGAATTTGTATTTCCGTTCAAGCCCATCGGGAACTATTTCTGGTGAAGTACAGTTAAAAATGACGCCTGTAATGGTAAACATGCCAATTCCACAATCGCAAATCGATTTGATGGGAAAACCTGCAGGATTTAATGTTGGTTATTAATTAGTTTTTTTAGAATAAGTTTTTTGTTAGTAACACTGATCTGGAAATCAATTTTGGTTTTGATTTCCAGATCTATTAAAAAATAACACGATGATAAAACAATATATTTTAGGAGCATTAACCGCTTTGATGTTTGCTTCTTGCAGCAACGATGAAAAAGTAGTTTTTATTAATGCAGAAGAAGGCGATACTGGAAATCCGAATCCGATTACGCAGACTTTAAAAGAAAAAGCAAAATTTAAAATTGGTGCTGCTGTAAAAATGAAAGATTTGCAAAATGAAGCCAATTTTAAAAATGCAGTTTTGAAACATTACAGTCAGATAACAGCCGAATATGAAATGAAAATGGCTAGTATTTGGTCTTCTGCAACGACTTACAATTATACTGCTGCCGATTATTTAGTAGGTTTTGCGCAGGATAATAAATTAGAAGTTCACGGACATACTTTGGTTTGGTACGATTCTTTTCCAGAATGGTTTAAAAATGCCAAATACGATTCTATCGCATTCGAATCGAAAGTCAAAGTTTACATTACAGATGTGGTAGGACGTTACAAAGGCAAAGTAAAAAGCTGGGATGTTGTCAACGAAGTTTTTGCCGATGGGGGAGCGATGAGAAATGAAACGGTAATAAATTCTTTGTTTAAAGATCCAATCGGGTTTTATGGAAGATGTTTCCGTTATGCAAAAGCAGCCGATCCAGATGCTAAATTATTTTACAATGATTATAGTGTTGTAATAGACGCAGGAAAAAGAGCTGCAATCAAAAAAATGGTAACCAGATTTAAAGCCAATGGAGTGCCAATTGATGGTTTAGGAGATCAGTTTCATTATGCAACAGATACGAACAGACAAACCATGAAAACGGGTTTTACCGATATGGCTTCTACCGGATTGCTAATTCATATTTCAGAATTAGATATTAAAGTAAATACAGCAAAATCAGATTCATATGTATTCAATGATGCCGAAGCCCAAAAGCAATCTGAAACGTACAAATACATTACAAGCATGTATGAAGAATTGCCTCAGACTCAAAAATTTGCGATTTCAACTTGGGGAGTAACCGATAAGTATACTTGGCTAACAAGTTTCTGGCATTCAAAAGAATATCCTTTACTATTAGATGCTGATTATAACAAAAAACCAGCTTATCAAGGATTTTTAGATGGATTGAAGTAAGAGAGGTGTAGAAGAAAGAGGCAAGAAGAAAGATTTTATTAGATGTCTTTTCTCTTTATTCATTCCTTTAAAAGAAGCAAGAAATAAGAAACAAGATAAGAAGTCTTTCCTCTTGCTTCTTGCATCTATTACTCTCTCCAAAAAAATTAACCAAAAACATTAGAAATCATGACCATAAAACTAAATTATATATCAAAATTAAAATATTTACTTTTTGTGCTTTTTGCTGTTTTGTTTTCCTGCGAAGACGATGTGCGCGAAGTTTATCTTTATAAAAAAGGAACCATAGAAGCATCTTCGACAAACACAACTATTAAAGGCGGAGAAACCGTAACTTTTACAGATTCTTCAACAAAAGTGCGTGCCATAAAATGGACCTTTCAAGGGGGATCTCCAGGAGCTTCTATCGAGCCAGTAGTTGAGGTAAAATATACAAAAGCGGGAACTTTTACAGCAACTCTCGAAATTACACATGTTGATAATACAGTACAAAAGAAAACTTTTACTGTTGAGGTTGAAGCACCGCCAACGCCACCACTTGTTATTCCGGCAGATGCACTGAAAATTTACTCTGAAAATCCTGATTTTACAAAAACAGCTCCTGTTTTAAACTGGGTTTCAAGTAATCAATTTGTAATAAAAGAAGTGGCAACTGAGGGATATGAAAATGCTTATAGAAATTTCTCTCTTCCAGCCACACCGCCTGCAACTGAAGCAAAATGGGCAATGGCGATTCTGCAGTTTGTTAATTTCACAGATATTTCATCTTACACTTATATCAATATGGCGGTAAGAACTACAAGTACCGGAAAAATCAGATTTAGAATGAAAGACGCAACCAATACAGGTTATGTAGAATTTGATGCCACAAGTAATCTTTACGGATTAAAAAGAGACGGAAGCTGGAACATGGTTAAAATTCCGATTGCAGATTATAAAAAACAAAATCCTGCATTAGACTTAACCAAAATCAAAGATATTCTGGTTCTAAGAAGTGTTGATCCAGAAGATGTAAGAGCTTTAAACAACTATAGTTTCGATTTTGATCATATCTATTTATCAAAATAATTTTTCCCTTTTTATTAGACTATTTATTATGGGGCAGTTTTGCTCTGTCCCATAATTTTTCAAAAAACATTAAAATGAATTTAAAGAGACATTCGATTAGCGTATTGTTCTGTTTTGCAAGCCTTATTTCATTACACGCGCAGAATAAAATTACGTACCAAAAAGTCGAAGCCAGACAAAATGCATTAGACCCAAAATGGGTTGCTTATGATGCTAAAACTATTGATAAACTGCCCGGATTTAAAACCAAAAAAACAGAATCAACTTCGATTTACGGTGGTTTTAAAGTTTGGAAAAAGGAAGCAACAGGTTTTTTTAGAACTGAAAAAATTGACAATAGATGGTGGATTATTGATCCAGAAGGTTATCCGTTTATTTATAAAGGAATTGCCGTTTTTAACGCTGGACGTTCTGTAAATCAGCAAAAAGCATTTGATAAAAAGTACGGAAGTCCTGAAAACTGGGAAAAACAAGAATCAAAATTACTGCGTGATAACGGATTTAATGGCGTAGGAGCGTGGTCAAATGTTGATTTGGTTAGAAATGCAGAAAATCCGCTGGTTTATACCGTGATTATTTCGCCAATGGGAATGTATCATTCAAATCATATCAAAAAATATGGCGGAAAATACAAAGAAGCAAGCTGGCAGAATTACCGTTTTGATTTGGTGATGGTTTTTGATAAAGAATTTGATGAATATGTCCAAAAAGCGGTAGAAGAGGTTTCTCAGTACAAAAATGATAAGTATTTGATGGGTTATTTTACTGATAATGAACTGCCTTGGTATAATGACGCATTGGATAAACATTTAACTTTATTGGCGAAAGATGAACAGGGTTATATCACTGCAAAAGAGTGGTTTGATAAAAGAAAAGGTTTCAATGCTTCTGTTTCAGATATTACTAAAGAAGACCGAATGGCATTTACGGCTTTTTATTTTGAAACCTATATGAAAAAGGTAACGGAAGCACTTCGAAAAGCAGATCCAAACCACATGTATTTAGGATGTCGTTTCAATCAAGATAAAGAACAGGAATTAACCAATCCAGAAATTTTTAAAGTTGCTGGAAAGTATATGGATATCATTTCGATCAATCATTATAGAAAATGGGAGCCAAGTCAGGATTTAATGAATAAATGGGGCGAATGGTCAGGAAAACCATTTTTAATTACAGAGTGGTATACAAAAGGAGAAGATTCTGGTTTGCCAAATAATACTGGCGCAGGATGGCTGGTTCGAACGCAAAAAGAAAGAGGACTTTTTTATCAGAATTTTACTTTGGATTTGCTTAAAAATAAAAATAGCGTTGGCTGGCATTGGTTCAAATATATGGATAATGATCCGCAGGATTTAAGTACCGATTATTCTAACCGAGATTCTAACAAAGGAATTGTAAACAGCAATTTTGAACCGTATCAGCCTTTATTAAAAGAGATGAAATTGATTAATGATAATGCCTACGAACTGACACGTTATTTTGATAAAATGTAAAATTTTAAACACATAGAAACATAGATTTTTTAGACTTAAAAAAAGGATACTAAAAGAAACTAGTTTCTAACACATAGCTAAACTTTGTTAGTAAAATCCAGCTATGTGTATTTATGCAAGTGAAACGCCTTTTACACATAAAGAAAACCTATGTTTCTATGTGTTTAAATTAATTAGACCCATATAATTAAAAATAAAAACTATGAAAAAAATTGTAATGCTGTGTTGTACTTTTCTATTAATGGGAAAAGCCATAGCACAGGAAGTTCCATTAGTTTCTAATATTGCTGCCCGAAACAATATTACCTTAAACGGAAAATGGAGTTATATTGTAGATCCTTTGGAAAATGGATATTACGATTACCGATTAATGCCCTTTAAAAACAACGGATTTTTCGAAAATAAAAAATGGAACGCTACAGATTTAACCGAATATAATTTCGCTACATCAGCCACAATGGATATTCCGTCTGATTGGAACAGCAAAGACGAAAGATTGTTTTTTTATGAAGGAACTGTTTGGTTTCAGAAAGACTTTAATTATAAAAAAGATGCTAAAACCAAAGGGATTCTTCATTTTGGAGCAGTCAATTACGATGCAAAAGTGTATGTAAACGGAAAACTGGCAGGAACTCATGTTGGCGGTTATACGCCTTTCAATTTTGATGTTACCGATTTATTAGTCGACGGAAACAATTTCGTAGTTGTAAAGGTTGATAACAAACGCCATAAAGACAATGTGCCAACTGTAAACATGGATTGGTGGAATTACGGCGGAATTACAAGAGACGTCACTTTAGCTCAGGTTCCAAATACTTATGTGGAAGATTATTTGGTTCAATTGGATAAAAAAGAAAAAGGAAAGATTTCTGGCTGGATAAAACTAAATAGTGAAACAGCAAACGAGTCGGTTTCAGTTTCTATTCCGGAATTAAAAATCAAAAAGAGCGTTACTACAGATGCAAAAGGAATGGCTTATTTTGAGATTAAAGCCAATCCAGTTTTATGGACGCCTGAAAAACCAAAATTATATGAGGTGACGATTTCTAAAGCGGATGAAAATATTGCAGATCAGATTGGTTTTAGAACAATTGAAGCCAAAGGGAAAGAAATTCTTTTAAACGGAAAAAAAGTCTTTTTACGCGGTATCAGTATTCACGAGGAAGCGCCTTTCAGATCGGGAAGAGCCTGGTCTGAAGACGATGCTATCACTTTATTGAACTGGGCAAAAGAATTAGGTTGCAATTATGTTCGTCTGGCACATTATCCGCATAACGAAAATATGGTAAGACAAGCCGAAAAAATGGGAATTATGATTTGGTCTGAAGTTCCGGTTTACTGGACAATTTCGTGGACAAATCCAGATACATACGCTAACGCAGAACGTCAATTGCACGATATGATTTACAGAGATAAAAACCGCTGTGGAATCGTAATCTGGTCAATTGCAAACGAAACTCCGCATAGCGACGAAAGAGATCTTTTCTTAAGTAAACTGGCAAAATATGCCCGCACGCAAGACAATACACGTTTAATCAGTATGGCGATGGAAGTGACTAAAAGTCCAAACAATGTGAATACACTTCACGATAATATGAATGAGTTTGTAGATATTGTAAGTTTTAATCAATATTTGGGTTGGTACAGAGGAACAAACGAATCTTGTAAAGATATGCAATGGGTAATTCCGTATAACAAACCAGTTATTATTAGCGAATTTGGAGGAGAAGCATTGCAAGGTCTCCACGGAGACAAAAAAGAACGCTGGAACGAAGAATACCAGGAGGAGTTATACATTCAGAATACACAGATGTTT
Organism: Flavobacterium notoginsengisoli; assembly: GCF_014207905.1. Lineage (GTDB taxonomy): Bacteria > Bacteroidota > Bacteroidia > Flavobacteriales > Flavobacteriaceae > Flavobacterium > Flavobacterium notoginsengisoli_A. The sequence continues at coordinate 376,232 of NZ_JACHLB010000006.1, forward strand.
AATAGAATTGAAGGTTTAGCAGGAGTTTCACCGTGGATTTTAGTTGACTTTAGATCACCAAGAAGACAATTGCCAAATATTCAGGATTTCTTCAACCGTAAAGGTTTGATTTCAGATCAGGGAATTAAAAAGAAAGCTTTTTATGTGATGAAAGATTGGTACGCACAGAAAGAAAAAGAATATAAATAAGTCAGTAGTTTAAATAAAGTGGAAAAACCTTCAAAATCAAAAATGATTTTGGAGGTTTTTTTATGTTCCGTTAGGAACATTTCATCGGTAGAAAAAATTACGTCGCAATTATTGTTTTACGTTCCGTAGGAACGTTTGATTTTGAAATCATTTTCAATAATACGCATGTCAAACGTTCCTACGGAACGTAATTCTGGACTATTACATTTTTTTCTACCGATCAAACATTCCTACGGAATGAATACTGAATTTAAAAATTACTTCACCAAATAATCAACCTGATCGGCTTCGCAAAGTCTAAAATAACCAAAAGCGGTATTATTAGTATTGGTCGTATTGATGATATTTCCTCTGATATTTCCAGGTGGAACCTGAAAAGGATTTGAGTTTGAAGCTTCCAAAATTAATTTCCAATAATTAAAAAAGTTTTTAGAAACACCTCTATGCGTAATTTTTACCGTATTTCCAGCTTTCATATCTTCATGCGAAAATCTTGTGCTGATTTCATTTCCGTTATAAAAATCATCATTTGTGATTTCATATTCTGGATAAATCAAAAATTCACTTTGATAATCGGTTACATAAAAATTGACTTGATCTGCTGGATCGTTGTAATAAAAAGTCAATTCAATTACATCTTCACCTCCAAAATCAGGAACAATTTTCTGCTCTATTTTATTTATTGGATTTGTAGCTGTTAGTTTTTCTGTTGCCGTATAACTTTGTCCTTCAGCAGTAATAAATAATTTGTAATCCATGTTTATTACTGGGACAAAATTATTGCATTTATAAATTCCTGCTTCGGTTTCATTAAAAGTAAAAACATCTCCGTTGCTGTTTTCTACTCTCACTTGTGCGCCAGAAACTTTTGGCGTTGAACCGCTATAATAAGGTGCGGTTTTACTAATTTTTATGGTTTGCTCGTTTCCTGTTGTACCTTTTTTCCATAGAATTTCGGCATCAACCACCAATTTGGTTTCGCCTGTTTCGAGATCAAGATTCACGACGTCTTCGCAAGATGTAAACGAAAAAGCAAAAAGAAGAGTTATTAATGCTAACGCTCTGTTCATTATCCAATTTTTTTTCAATTTATTCATAGCATTAAAATTTAAAATTATAAGAAACCCCAGGTACAATTCCGAAAATAGAAAGTCTTCTGGTTTCGTTTGCGCCAGTGTCTTCATTGGTTGTAAAACTTACCGAAGCAGCATTTTTTCTGTTGTAAACATTGTAAAGACTAAATACCCAGTAACTCTGCCATCCTTTCTTTTTGTCTGGTTTTGGCGTGTAAGTCGCCGCAAGATCTAAATGATGGAAAAGCGGTAGTCTATTTTCGTTTCTTAGAGAATAATTCGGAACATGAATGCCTCCCATTTCATAATAACCATTTGCATAAGTTACAGGCTGGCCAGATTGCAAAGTGAAATTACCATTAAAAGACCATTTTGGATTTAATTCATAACTTCCAACAATGCTTAAATTGTGCAGTTTATCATAACCAGATAAATACCAATTTCCATTTGCAACGCCTGGTTCTTCAGGAGTTCTTCCTGGAGTTTTTTGTTCTGCACGAGATAAAGTATAAGAAATCCATCCGGTGAAAACGCCGACATTTTTTCTAAATAATAATTCCATTCCATAAGACCTTGCTTTACCATTTAAGATTACCTGTTCAATATTATTGTTAGCCAAAACATCAGCTCCGTCAATATAATCAATACGATTTTGGACATTTTTATAAAATAATTCGGTTTCTAAAGAGTAATCGCCATCTCTGAAATTTCTGAAATAACCCATCGCATACTGATCCAAAAGTTGAGGTTTTGTAAAAGGTCCGCTTGGAGTCCAGATACTCATTGGTAACGGAGATTGTGTATTGGCTAAAATATGAATGTACTGCGCCATTCTGTTGTAACTTGCTTTTATAGAAGTTTCATCATTAAAAGCATAAGAAAGAGCAGCTCTAGGTTCTAAATTATTAAAAGTGCTTATAGCCTGTCCTTTTTTATAATTGATTGTTCCTGTCGGAGTTCCTTCTTCGTAAATTTTGTATAAAGGATTGTATACAACCGCTTGACCATTTTCGTAAGTGCTGATTGGTTCTGGTCCAAAACGGTAAAATGAACTATAACGAAGTCCATAACGGAAATTCAGTTTTTCTGTAATCTGGTTTTCAAAATCAATAAATGCAGAAGCTTCAAGAGCATATTTTTTATCTAATTGTTTGTAATTGAATTGAGAATCTGAAGAAGTCGGCTGTACAACTCCCGGATTAAAATTATAATACAAACCATCAATACCGTAATTGATTTTGAATTTTTCGGACTGCTGGTAATTCCAATTGTATTTCATTCCGTAGCTCTGAATATTGCTGTCCCATTTAAAACTCTCAATCGGAATTTCAAGATTAAATCTGTAATCGCTATAAAAAGCAGATAGGTTACTGTTTAAGCTATTAGAAAATTTATGTTTCCAGCTTAAAATTCCCATTGTGCTTCCGTAAGTACTCGCAAAACGATCATTAATGTCGAATAAATCATTTCCAAAATAACCTGAAAAAGATAAGGTGTTATTGGCATCAAAACGGAAATTTAATTTAGCATTCAAATCATAAAACATGGCGGAGTTGTTATTGTCCGCCAGTTTCATGAACAAATGCGCATACGAAGTACGTCCGGAAAGGATGAACGAACTTTTCTCTTTTTGTATTGGTCCTTGAACCAAAAGACGACTCGAAATAATTCCGATTCCGCCATTTACTTTATATTCATCAAAATCTCCGGTCTGTTGTGCTACATCCAAAACGGAAGAAACACGGCCTCCAAATTTAGACGGAATTCCACCTTTATATAAATCTAAACCATTAACGATATCAGCATTAAAAATGGAGAAAAAACCAAACATATGCGAATCAGCATAAACAGGCGCACCGTCTAAAAGAATCAAATTCTGATCGGCAGCACCTCCGCGGACATTAAAACCAGAAGAAGCTTCTCCAGCATTGGTAACTCCAGGCAAAGTCAGAATTGATTTCAAAGGATCAGGTTCTCCCATCGCAACCGGAATTTTTTTGATTTCCTGCATCGAAAGCTTGTTGACACTCATTTGAGTTGTTTTGATATCGACAGCTTTGTTATTCATTACAATAACTTCTCCTAATTGCTGACTATCAGATTCAATGCTAAAATTCATCGTCACATCATCAGAAATTGTAATTTGTTTTTCCTGATTTTTAGATCCAACATAACTAATCGTGAGAGTGTAGGTTCCGTTTGGAATCTCAAAGCTATATCTTCCGTTAATATCTGTTATAGTTCCAGCTTCCAATTCTTTAATAAAAACATTAGCACCAATAACTGGCTGTCTTTCATTATCAAAAATCTGTCCCTTTAGCTTGCTTTTTTTTTTGACTGCTTTTTGAGAGGGAGATTTCTGTTTTACAAAAATATTGTTGCCTACAATAGAAAATTGGACCGTTGCAGTTTTGTTTAATTCCGCAATAAGCTTCTCGATTTCGATTTGCTTAAAAATGCTTTTTTTAGTGAAATATTTTTTATTGGTATCGAATTGCTCTGTAAAGGCAAATTTAAAATCAGATTGATTTTCGATCTGTTTAAAAAAATCTTTTAATGTTACATTCTGATCTACAGTTACGGTGACCTTTTGTGCGGTCATAGATAAACTGAGTAAAAAAAAGCATGCTGAAATTATATGCTTCATGAAATTTTGTATTTTTGAATTATTATTAAATGGAATAACCTCGTGTTATCCTGAATATGAGGAGGATGTGGAGTTTCGCGGCTTACATCCTTTTTTCTTTTCTATTGAAAAGTAATCTGTTTTAAATCTTCATTGATTTCAAAATTTAGGTTATACATCTCTGATATTAATTGTACAATTGTCTTTAAATCTTCTTTTTTATTGATTCGAATTGTGATTTTCTGATTCAGATTTTCGTTTGGAAGAATCACTTTGTAACCATAGTTTTCTTCGATATATTGACTTACAACAGAAAGTTTCTGATTGTCAAAATCTATAAAACGGTTAAATTCAGTTAAAGAAGCTTTTTGGTTTCCGTAGGTAAATTTATCCCCAGGTTTCAAAATCCATTTCTGATCTTGACCTTTTACGTTCATTTGAACACTTCCTTCAAAAAGTTCAACTGTTATTTCTTCATTTTCAGATTCTTTTACAATAAATGAAGTTCCTAAAACAGTAGTTGTAGTTTCGTCGCAGAAAACCTGAAAAGGATGCTGTTTGTCTTTTTTAACTTTGAAATAAGCTTCACCATCAATCTCTATTTTTCTGTTTAAAGCAAAATTAGCTCCGTAAGAAATTTTAGAATTTGGACTCAATTCCACTTTTGAACTATCGGGTAAAACAACAAATTTTATTGTTGAAGAAGTATTTTCGATAATAGTTTCGGCAACAATATTGTTTTCGCTTAAAGCATTTCCATTAAAATAAATTCCTGTTCCAATAAGAATAAAAAGTAAAACTGAAGCAGCTGCAATATAGCGCCAAGGTCTAGATTTTCTTTTCTTCTTAGCAAAAGTTGCTTCATGAAATTGTTCCCAAGAAGCTTCTTTTTCATCTTCTGAATGTGAAGCTGGGTTTTCATTCCATAACTTTTCAAATTCTTCGTCAAATTTTTTCTTATCCATTTTTTTGGTTTTAAATAATTTGACAATGAAATCCTTGTTTGGTAAAAACTCCATAAACCATTTCTTTAATCTCACGATTGGTTTCGATTTTTAGAATGTTTTCACGGCCCTTTTTATCAAAATTGATGATACAATCTGAAATGATGAACTGTAAATGTGCCACAAGTAGATTGGCCTCTTTTTTAGTTCTAACATTAGTTTTATACGCTTCAATATGCATTTTCTGTCCTTGTTTTTATAGATAACAAACGAGAACAAAAAAGTTCCTAATGGTTTTCGATTTTTTTTCGAATAAATTTACTGGCAAGATAAATGTGATTGGCAATTGTCTTTTCAGAAAGATCTGTAATTTCGGCAATCTCCTTATAGCTAAGGTTTTCCAGTTTATGTAAAGTAAATATTTTTTGCTGCTGTTCTGGAAGCTGATTAATGAAAGTGTGTAGTTTTTCTTTTCTTTCATCAAAAATTCCAGAATCAGTTTCTTCTTGTAAAATATCAACTTGAGGATCAAGCTGAATGATTTTATTTTCTCGGTTAATGTGATTGATAATGATGTTTTTGCAGATTGTAAACAATTGTTTGTCTAGCAAAACATCTTCGTGGAGTAATTCTTTTTTGTTATATAATCTGATAAAAGTTTCCTGAACAAAGTCTTCGGGAGTAAAAACAGAAGAATTAAATCGTCGGGCAATATTGATAAGTTTATCGTAATAGTTGAAGTAAACTTCTTTGAAAGCTGCTTCATTACCTTTTTTTAAACTTAAAATAAACTTTTTATTGTCCATAACGAAAATATCGCGACCAGTTTTTAACTAATCTAAACTCATTGGTTTCAATATTATTGCATTCAAAATCTAGAGGATTTCAAATATTGAATGTAATTAGTTACAAAGAACCGTATTTAATTTAAGATTTGACGCTGTTGCTGGAGAAATGTTACATAATGAGATTTTAAAAATCTTCAAAATGTTGCATTTTTATTGGTTTTACAGAGATAAAAGGATTTTTATGCTTAAATTGTAGATAACAAAATCTAAATATCATGACTTTCAAAAAACTTTTAGTTGTATTGTTTCTACCTTTTTTATTTTCCTGTAATGATAAAAAAGAACAAGAAATTACCAAAAGAGAAAATGAGCTTCTGGAGCGCGAAAAGAAATTTGCCGATAAAGAAGCTGAATATGAATTATTATTGAAAATGAAAGATAGTATTCAATTAACTCTTCAAGTAAAAGATACAGTTCCTAAAATGCAAGTTTGGCCAGATAGTTTAAAGATTAAATGGAGCAGTAAAATGATTTGCAAAGAATCAAATTGCAGTAATTATGTTATTGGAGACCAACGCACAGAAATTTGGGATTTTGTATCAGATTCTACAGGAATGTATGCAAATGTTGTCAGTAATAAAGAAATTAAAAGAGTTTTTAGAGGACAGTATTTAGTCAATAAAATAGTTCTTGATTCGGCAAAAGAGAGTTCTGCTAAAAACAATATAAAAGTTAGCGTTGTGCTCGACGATATTAAAAAGAATATCATAAAAGGAACACAAACCATAACAGGACAAGATAATTGCACCGCAAAATTCTCAGTCGAACTTACGCCATCTAAAAAATAATTTATGTTTTTGAGTATTCATCATATTAGTCTTCCTATTGAAGATCCGCTTTTAAAATTTCTCATAGAACTTATCATAATACTGTGTATTCCGCTTTTATTAAATAAGATTAAAGTGCCGCATTTGCTTGGGCTTATTATTGCGGGAGCAGTTATTGGTCCAAATGGATTCGGAGTTTTATCAAGAGATAGCAGTGTTGTGGTTACAGGAACTACGGGACTTTTGTATATCATGTTCTTGGCTGGATTAGAAATCGATATGGCCGATTTTAAAAAGAATAAATGGAAAAGCATACTGTTTTCACTCTATACTTTTACAGTTCCGTTTGTATTGGGGCTTGTTGGTGGTTATTATGTATTAGGATTTTCGTTCTTAACTTCAGTACTTTTTGCTAGTTTGTTCTCGTCGCACACTCTAATTGTGTATCCGATGGTAAGTGGTTTAGGAATTGCTAAAAACCTTTCTGTCAATATAACTGTCGGAGGAACCATGATTACAGATGTTTTGTCTCTTTTGGTTTTGGCAGTTGTGGTCGGAATGTCGCAAGGAGAAGTCGGAGCGGCTTTCTGGCTGAAACTCTCTATTTCGATGATTGTTTTTACATTGATTGTATTATTAGTTTTTCCAATAATCGCACGCTGGTTTTTCAAAAACGTTGAAGATAAGATTTCGCAATATCTTTTTGTTATTGTAATGATTTATCTAGCGGCACTTTTGGCAGAACTTGCCGGAATAGAATCTATTATCGGTGCATTTTTTGCCGGTTTAGCCTTAAATAGATTGATTCCGCATACTTCCTCTTTAATGAATAGAGTAGAATTTGTTGGTAATGCTATTTTTATTCCTTTCTTTCTGATAAGTGTCGGAATGCTTATTGATTTCAGTGCGTTTATTCAAAGTTGGGAAACGCTATGGGTGGCAGCAATTATGTTAATAGCTTCTATTGGCGGAAAATATTTTGCCGCCATGCTAACCAAAAAAACATTCAAACTTACTAATGATGAAGGCCAGCTGATTTTTGGAATGAGTTCAGCTTCAGCAGCGGCAACTCTAGCTTCTGTAATGGTTGGATATAATATTATTATTGGCGAAAATGACGCAGGAGAACCAATCAGACTTTTAAATGATCATGTTTTAAATGGAAGTATTCTGTTGATATTAATCTCATGTACTGTTTCTTCATTTGTTTCTATGGCAAGCGCTCAAAAAATCGCGGAAGCTGATAAAGACAATAAAGTGTCTGGTAATAGTGAAGAAAAAGAAAATATTCTTTTGGCACTTAACCACGAAGAAACTGTAGAGAAAATAGTTAATCTAGGACTTATTGTAAAAACTTCAACCAACAAGGATCGTGTTTTTGCTGTAAATGTGATTAATGAGGCAGAAAACGAATCATCGGTTAAAAATGCTGAAAAGATTCTGGAAACGGCGGTAAAAGCCGCTTCAGCAGCCGATGTTAAACTGAATCCGATTACGCGGCACGATAATGATACAGCAAGCGGAATAAGTAATGTGATTAAAGAAAAAGAAATAACAGATCTTATTATTGGTTTGCAAGGCGAAAAAGGTTTTTCTGCCTCATTTGGATACAATTTGTACAATGGTTATCTTCAGAATAAGAATATAAATCTTATGGTTTATCATGCCGTTCAGCCTGTTTCGACAATTAAAAAATATGTGGTACTTATACCCGAAAACGCAGAAATGGATGCTGGATTTTTTCATTCGATGCTTAGAATATGGAATATTGGACGCAATTCTGGAGCGAAAATGAATTTTTATGGAAAAGACAAAACGATGCAGATTTTAAAAAGAATCGTAAAGAAAGCTACTATTGAAGCTTCATTTGATATTATTAGTTCTTGGGAAGAGGCTCAACAAACAGCTTTTGATCTCAAAGAAGACGATGGATTAATTATTATGATGGCCAATAAGGGAATGCATTCTTATTTTGCTAAAATGCAAGAAGTGCCAAATTTACTTAATAGTAGAGTGAGTAATAATAATTACATGCTTATCTATCCTTTTTCTAAAATTGAAAAAAATACTGCCGAGAAAAGAGCCGTTAGCAGTCACGACGATTTTGCTGAAATCGGAAAAATAATTCGAAATATTTTTAAATGATAAAAAGACAAACCCTTAATCAAATTCTGTTTAAGGGTTTGTTTTTATTGTGGAAATTCTAATTTTTATATACTAATACAAGTTTGTCGAGAAATTGAAAAAGTTTTTCATTCATTTCGGTATAATCATAATCTAAAATAGTTTTAGGATCTTGAACGAATTTAAACTTTTCACTTTTGGCTAATAAATCTGTTTCACTTTCAATCAAAAGAGCAACAACTTCAGTATTTAATTCCATGTGACATTGAAATCCATACACAAGGTTTGAGTAAGAAACAATCTGAATTGGACAACCTTCGTTAAAAGCCAAAACTTTACTTTCTTTTGTTAAACCTGGCATGTCATTATGCCAATGCCCAACATTTAAAATATTTCCAAAATGATTTATTTTTTCATCGTTTTTTCCGTCTTCGGTCAAAGTTATCGGAAATACACCAATTTCTTTTTCTGGACTATGATTGAAGTTTGCTCCTAAAGCTTGCCCGATTAATTGAGAACCCAAACAAACTCCGACAACTGCTTTTCCAGCCGCAATGCATTTTTGTATTAACCCAATTTCCGCATCAGCATTAAAGTGAGGACATTCTTCAATAGTTGTATTTGGACTTTGAGGACCGCCCATTACAATAAGGATGTCTATAAAATCTATAGAATCTGGCAAAACGTCTTTTTCAAAAACTTTCGAAAAAGATATTTTATAGTTTCTATTTTCGGCCCATTTAAGATAGGCGCCTGGAGCTTCGTAAGTTTCGTGCTGTATAAAGTGTATGTTCATCGCGATATAATAAATTATGTCAAATTTATTTTGATAAAGAACATTGTTAATGGTCCAGCTTTAATTTTAAAATAATAGTCCAGTTGAATGAAACGTATATTTTATTTATTCTGTTCCAAATTATCTGCATCAGAAATCTGATCCAGAATGTTAGTTTGATTTGGCGAAATGTAGTTTTTTATTTCAGGAGCACTTTCTTTCTTAAAAAGTAAATCAAGAGCATTATACAGTTTTAATAAAACATCTCTGTCTGCTTTTTCAATCTCTAAAGCAGTATTAAAATTAAAAACATAATTGTTGGAATTTCTTACTTCCACTTTTATTGTTTTCGATGTGATTTTAAATTTAACTATATCCATACATTTCTAAATTACTTTCTGCAAAGATGCTAATTTAATAAAGATCTTGACTTAAATAAAGCATTATTTCAAATAAAAAACCCCTAAACATTTCTGTTTAAGGGTTTTGCCTTTTCGTAGCGAGGACGGGAGTTGAACCCGTGACCTCAGGGTTATGAATCGTGAAAGTTAAAACTTACAAAAATGTAAATAATTGATTTTCAATTTCTTTTTGATTTCGAAAAAAAAGATTTTTTTAGCTTTTTAATGATTTCCTCACTCCCTTTCCTCACTTGAGAATCTTGTGAAATTTAGACCTCTGACTCATGATTTTCAACAGCTGAAATTTGATCTAAAATATTTGTTTGATTTGGGGAAATGTAATTTTTTATCTCAGCATTATTATCTTTTTTAAAAAGAAGATCTAAGGCATTATATAGTTTCAACAAGACATCTCTATCTTCTTTTTCTATCTCTAAAGCTGTATTAAAATTGAAAACATAATTATTAGAATTTCGGACTTCAACTTTTATTGTTTTTGAAGTAATTTTAAATTTGACAATGTCCATTTTTGATTTTTAGGTAATGAAGGACAAAGTTATTGCAATTACAGTAATTTTGTATAATTATATCAAATCAAATTTTAAATATGGATCTATGTAGATTCAGAGCTTCGGAAAGATTTGACCACCAAATTTCGGGTGTATTTATCTTGTTTTTCTTAGAGTTTAAAGCAGTGTATTTTGTCTAACTTTAGTATATTTGTATTTGTGTTTTATTGCTTGTTTTTCTAGTGATTGCTTGAGAAAAACAACTCTTTGAACGATTTAAAATGACATTTAAGTTGCTGTAAAACTCAGTCATATTGACCACTGTTTTCCAATTTAAAGTGACCACTTCGTTTCGGTTTAAAGTGACCATCTAATTTCGGTGCAAAGTGAG
>NZ_JACHLB010000007.1 GCF_014207905.1 Flavobacterium notoginsengisoli
CTTCCCATCCCGAACAGAGAAGTTAAGCCCGCCTGCGCAGATGGTACTGCAGTTATGTGGGAGAGTATGTCGTCGCCTTTCTTTTGAAAAACCCTGTTTATTTAACGGGGTTTTTTATTCATAATTTACCTAATTTATTATTAGGTAATAAGGTACCTTAGCTCAGATGGTAGAGCAATGGACTGAAAATCCATGTGTCCCTGGTTCGATCCCTGGAGGTACCACATAATGCTCGGATGGTGAAATTGGTAGACACGCTGGACTTAAAATCCAGTGAACAGCAATGTTCGTGCGGGTTCAAGTCCCGCTCTGAGTACTAAAACTTCAATTAGCAAAAGCTAATTGAAGTTTTTTTTTTGCATAAAACTTATATCAAAACTTTAATTTTATAATTTTAGTTCTTCAAAATGAATTATTTCTTTAATTATGCAAAATATTTTTTCTCAAAATGGATCCAAAGAGTTTGTTGATCGTATTAATCAATTGAAATATGATTCTCAGCCATCTTGGGGTAAAATGTCGGTTGATCAAATGTTAGCTCATTGTAGTGTTATGTACGAGATGGTTTACGATAATGTTCATCAAAAACCGAATGCTTTTTTGCGCTTTATTTTAAAATCATTTATAAAAGCTAAAGTAGTAAATGAAACGCCATATTCAAGAAATATTAGAACAGCTCCTCAATTTATAATTAGTAATAATCGAGATTTTGATCTTGAAAAGACTAAGCTTATAAATTATATAAATAAAACACAGGAATTAGGCGAAAAGGAATTCGAAGGAAAGGAATCTCTTTCATTTGGAAAATTAACTTCCAAAGAATGGAATAATATGTTTGCTAAACATCTGGATCATCATCTTTCTCAGTTTAATGTATAATATTTTTTGCTATGAAATTTTATTTAATTCTTTTATCTCTACTTTTTAGTTGTAATTGTATTGCTCAAAAACAAGAGCTTCAAAGAACTATTGAGCAATTTTTTGAAGGATTTCATCAGAAAGATTCAATAAAAATGAAATTAGTGTGTTCTGATAAGATGATTTTACAATCTATCAGCGAGAATAGTATAAAAGGAAATAAATTATCAGATGAATCAGTAAAAGATTTTTATAAATCAATTGCAACAATACCTACTAATCTAAAATTTCAAGAGAAAATATTAAGTTATTCAATACAGATAGATGGCTCGATGGCCCATGTTTGGACTCCATATGAATTTTATGTTAATGATAAGCTAAGTCATTCCGGAGTTAATGCTTTTACGTTATTTAAAGAAAATGATAAATGGAAAATAATTTACCTGATTGATACAAGGAGAAAATAGATAATTATTTTATTTCTTTAGCGTAATACAAACAAATATTTGTTAAAAGGCATTCATTGCATTTTGGTTTTGGTCTACAAGTTTCTCTTCCCAAAAATGAAATTGCCATTCCAATTTCCGACCAAATATTTTTGGGAATGACCTGCATTAAATCTTTCTCAATTTTATTTCCATCTTTGCTATCTTTGATTATTCCTATTCTAGGAGCTACTCGGATTACATGTAAATCAGCAATAATTCCTTCTGTAGGTTTATGAGTTTCTCTAAGAATTACATTCGCAGATTTTCTTCCTACTCCTTTTAGAGCTGTCAATCCAGACATTGTTGAAGGAATATTTTTATCAAACTGTATTGTTTCTGCAATTTCTAGTATCCATTTCGCTTTGGTAGTGTAATTTCGAACTTTGCTAATATATGGAATCAATTCTTCGAAATTAGTTTTTGAAAGACTATTTAAGGTAGGATATTTTTCAAATAGAATAGATGCTATATTATTGATATTAGCATCAGAATCTTGAGCAGAAAGAATTACCATCACTAATAATTGGTATGTATTATGATAGTTTAATGGATGTTTCTTTCCTTTATATTTTTTTAAAATGGGTTTTAGTTTATCTTCCCAATTTAGTGTTTCTCCAAATAAATCCATTTTGATAGAATTAAGTATTTGTTAATTCGCACCTTTAATAAATTCTAGAATTTTCTTAATTACATTTTGATTTCCTAAAATTTTTCGATGGCCAAGTCCATCAGTCAAAAATTGAGTTCCTTTTTTAAGATTTTCGGTAATATGTATTCCTGCCTTAACTGAAACTTCGGGATCATCGTTATCGTGTATGACTAAAACTGGAATTTCTATTTTTTTTGCTGCACGATATGCTGAAAAATCATCCATTTTTACTTCATATTTTTTTTCAAAGAAATCTCGTAAATTTTTACTGATTTCTTTCTTAAGCCCCAATTTAAAAACAAATTCATCTAATATGTCCTGTACTATATCTCCGCTACCAATAATTATTGCTTTTTCTACAGAAAGTCCGTCTTTGATGGAGTTTAAAACAGACATGCCTCCTAATGAATGTCCGATTGCGATCTCAAATGGTCCAAATTGTTTTTCTATTTCTAATATTGAAGCTATGAATTCGGACATAATTGTTGTTTTTCCTTCCGATTTTCCATGAGCTGGCGCATCGAAACTTACAGTTGAATAGCCATTTCGAAGTAATTCGTCAGCTATTTTAAAAAGTTGAGTTCCTCTTCCTGACCATCCGTGAACTAATAATATTTTTCGATCACTTTGTCCATAAAAATAAGTAACAATACTTTTATCTATGCTTGGAACATAAATATTCTTTTTTATGCTTTTAGAATCCATTTCAAATTCACGCTTTGGAACCTTATGTTTTATTGGAGTTGTAAAGATTTTAGCAGCAAATCTTGTGACTAGTTTTGTAGAAATAAATGCGCATATTTTCGCAGATATAATAATTATTGCTGGAATTTTTAATGATTTAGTAGGATTGGTTGTCTTTTTTGCCATTTCAATAAAACTTATTTTGAAGCGAAACTCTGCTTGTTTTTTTGCTAAATTTAAAAAACATAAATGTAGTATATAAATAATTGCTTCTTAAAAAGTATCATAAATTAATTTCGAATGGAGATTTTTCATATTAGTGCAGAATGCTATCCAATGGCAAAGGTTGGCGGACTAGCGGATGTTGTTGGGGCTTTGCCTAAATATCAGAAAAATGCGGGTCACGATGTTAGAGTTGTTGTTCCATGTTATGATACAAAATTTAGAAAAGAGAATGATTTTGAATGTGTTCATTGGGGAACAGTTAAACTTGGGAACTTTAATTTTCCATTCAGTGTTTTAAAAGAAACCACAGATAAGTTAGGTTATGAATTATATCTGATTGAAATTAATGAATTATTTAATCGATCAAATGTTTATGGATATGAAGACGATATTGAACGATTTTTATCTTTTCAAATTGCTGTTCTAGATTGGATTATAGCAAGAAATAAAGTTCCAGATATTATAAATTGCCATGATCACCATACAGGTTTAATTCCGTTTTTATTACAAGTTGCCTACAAATATGAAAGCTTGAAAGATGTAAAAACAGTTATTACAATCCATAATGGTTTATATCAAGGTTGGTTTGGTTTCGATAAATTGTATTATTTGCCAGAATTTGATTTAAAACATGTTGGGTTATTAGAATGGAATAATTCAATTAATTCGCTTGCTGTTGCTGTAAAATGTGCAAATGCTGTAACAACGGTTTCACCAAGTTATTTAAACGAAATTAATCAGTATGCTAATGGCTTAGAGTCTTTATTTAATTCTGTTCGAAATAAATCGAAAGGTATACTAAATGGAATTGATATTGAAGTTTGGAACCCTTTTAAAGACCCAATGATTTCTGAACATTATTCTATTGAAAATTTTGAAATAGGAAAGAAAAAGAATAAAGAAAAGCTTTGTGAACAATTTGAGTTAGATTCGTCTAAACCTTTATTCAGTTTTATTGGAAGATTGTTTGATGAAAAGGGAGGAGATTTGCTGCCGCATGTTGCTGCTTTAGCATTATCTGAACATTTTGAAGAAATAAATATTCTTATTTTAGGTTCTGGAAATTCAGAAATTGAATCTCAGTTGACGCAATTGCGAAATGATTACAAAGGGAATTATAATGTTTTCATAGGTTATAATGAAGATTTAGCTCATTTGATCTATGCTGGTTCAGATTATATTTTAATGCCTTCGAGAGTCGAGCCTTGCGGTTTAAATCAGATGTATGCAATGCGTTACGGAACTGTACCGATTGTGAGAAGAACTGGAGGTCTTAGAGATACTGTAATTGATTTTGGAGATGAAGGAAACGGAATTTGTCATGATCAAGCTTCTGTTGCAGATATAACTTATTCTATAAATCGTGCAGTTAAATTGTACGACGACAAAGAAAAATTTAATAAAGTTTTAAAAAGAGGAATGTCAGCAGACCATTCCTGGGAAAGAGTGTGCCAAGAATATATCGAAATATACAACTTAATAATTCAGCAAAAATGAAATTTAAAAAGAAAAATGTAGTTGCCATTATTTTAGGAGGAGGACAAGGATCACGCTTGTTCCCATTAACAGAAACTAGATCTAAACCTGCTGTACCAATCGGAGGGAAATATCGTTTGGTAGATATTCCAATTTCAAACTGTATTAATTCTGATATTTTTAAAATATTTGTTTTGACACAGTTTAATTCAGCTTCTTTAAATGCACATATTAAAAATACTTTTAATTTCAGCATTTTTAGCCAATCTTTTGTAGATATATTAGCTGCTGAACAGACACCAGATAATCCAACTTGGTTTCAAGGAACGGCAGATGCTGTAAGACAATGTATGTCGCATTTTTTGAAACACGATTTTGATCATGCATTAATCCTCTCTGGAGATCAACTATATCAGATGGATTTTAATGAAATGTTAGAGGCACACATTGCAGCCGATGCTGAAATCTCTATAGCGACTTTACCTGTAAATGCAAAAGATGCACCAGAGTTTGGTATTCTTAAAACAGATCATGAAAATAATATTCATGCCTTTATCGAAAAACCACATGCTTCATTATTGCCAGAATGGGAATCTGAAGTGAGCGAACAAATGCAAGAAAAAGGCAAAAAATACCTTGCATCAATGGGGATTTATATTTTCAATAAATCACTTTTAGAAGAATTGATGGGGAATCAGGAAACTAAAGATTTTGGTAAAGAGATCATTCCGCAGGCAGTTGGAAAACACAAGATTTTAAGTTATCAGTATGAAGGATATTGGACAGATATTGGAAATATTGAATCATTCTTCGAAGCTAATATTGGTTTAACAGCCGATATTCCAGAATTCAATTTATTTGATAATGAAAATAAAATTTTCACAAGACCGAGATTATTACCACCTTCTAAGTTTAGAAATTCTGTTATCAATCAGTCTTTAATTTCTGAAGGTTGTATTATTAATGCAAAAGAAATTAAAAGTTCTGTAATCGGAATTCGTTCCAGAATTGGTGAAGGAACCGTTTTAGAAAATTGTTATGTTATGGGTAACGATTTCTATCAAGATTTAGAAGAATTAAATCAAGAAAGCAGTATCAGTAAAATTCATGTTGGGATTGGAGAAAATTGCTACATTAAAAATGCGTTGATTGATAAAAATGTGCGTATTGGAAATAATGTACACATATCTGGTGGAAAACATTTAGACAATTTTACCAACGAATTGTATAGCATTAAAGACGGAATTGTTGTTATTAAAAAAGGAGTAACTCTTTCTGATAATTTTAGAATTGAATAAAAAAAAGAAATTCCAATAATTAAATTCCAAAAAACATTTCTTCTAAATAATTTTTATGACTAAAGTAATAGCACATTCTCTTTTTACCGATTTTGATATCGATTTATTTAAAGCCGGAAAACACTTCAAATTATATGAAAAATTAGGAGCACATTTAATTGAAGTTAATGGAGTAAAAGGTGTTTATTTTGCAGTTTGGGCTCCTACAGCACATTCTGTTTCGGTTGTAGGCGATTTTAATTATTGGACAAAAGGAGAGCATGTTTTGAACGTTCGTTGGGATTCGTCTGGAATTTGGGAAGGATTTATTCCAGAAATTTCAAAGGGTGCTCTTTATAAATATAAAATTGAATCTAACGTATATGGTGTGACGACTGAAAAAGCAGATCCCTTTGCTTTATTTTGTGAAAAACCACCACATACAGCTTCTGTGGTTTGGGACTTAGATTATAAATGGAAAGACGAACATTGGATGCAAAACCGTAAAGAAAAAAACGGTTTAGACAAACCTTATTCTGTCTACGAAGTACATTTAGGATCTTGGAAACGAGCAGATCACAATCGGTTTTTGACTTATTTAGAATTAGCAGACGATTTAGTGAAATACGTTAAAGAAACTGGTTTTACGCATGTTGAATTTATGCCAATCATGGAATATCCTTACGATCCTTCGTGGGGTTATCAATTAACAGGTTATTTTGCGCCAACTTCTCGTTTTGGAAAACCACAGGATTTTATGCTTCTTGTAGATAAATTGCATCAGGAAGGAATAGGTGTTATTTTAGATTGGGTTCCTTCACATTTTCCTGATGACGCACATGGTTTAGGCTACTTTGACGGTTCACATTTGTATGAACATCCTGATCGTAGAAAAGGATATCATCCTGATTGGAAAAGCCTAGTTTTTAACTACGGTAGAAATGAAGTTCGTGCTTTTTTAATTAGTAATGCAGTTTTTTGGCTTCAGAATTATCACGTTGACGGATTGAGAGTAGATGCTGTTGCTTCAATGTTGTATCTGGATTATTCTAGAAAAGATGGTGAGTGGGAAGCCAATATTTATGGTGGAAGAGAAAATTTAGATTCTATAAGTTTTCTTAAAGAATTTAATGAAGTAATCTATGCTAATTTTGATGGCGTTCAAACCATTGCTGAAGAAAGCACTTCTTTTCCTATGGTTTCTAGGCCAACTTTTACAGGTGGTTTAGGATTCGGAATGAAATGGATGATGGGATGGATGCACGACACTTTAAAATACTTTCAAAAAGAAACGGTTTATAGAAAATACCATCAAAATGATTTGACTTTTTCAATGACTTATGCTTTTACTGAAAACTTTATGCTTCCGTTTTCTCATGATGAAGTTGTCTATGGAAAGCAATCTCTTATCTACAAAATGCCAGGCGACGAATGGCAACGTTTTGCAAATTTGAGATTATTATATGGTTATATGTTTACACATCCAGGAACGAAATTATTGTTTCAAGGAGCAGAATTCGGTCAAACTGGCGAATGGAATTTTGAGCAAAGTTTAGACTGGCATCTTTTACAGTACGATTTTCATGCTGGAATAAAAAGATTAATTACCGATTTGAATCAATTGTATAAGTCGCAGCCAGCGTTGTACGAAAAACAATTTTCAGGAGAAGGTTTCGAATGGATTAACTATTCTGATCATCAAAATGCAGTTTTGTCTTATATCCGTAAAGGAAATAATCCTGATGAAAATATCATTATTGTCTGCAATTTTACTCAAGTTGTGAGAGAAAACTATAGAGTTGGCGTTCCCAAAAAAGGAAAATTAAAAGAGATTTTTAATAGTGATTCTGAAACTTACGGTGGAAGTGGTGTCGCAAATTCAAAATCTTTAAAAATCGAATCTGTATCTTATGATGGAAGAGATTTTTCAGTCGAATTAATTTTGCCTCCATTAAGTGTTACCGTTTATTCTTTCATTTCATAAAAATCTTACATTCATTTTTGAGCTAACAATTTGTTATTTTTTCCTTTTAAAATTATCAAATTGTTGATTTTTTGTTTGGTAAAATGAAAGGCATTCAGAAAAAACGTTTTCGTGAATAAACCTTTTATTCATAGGGGTTTATCATCTTTTTTTGTATGTTTGAAAGAAAGACAAAAGTTATAAATTAATTCAGTGAAGATATGATTACAAATACATCATTAGAATACAAAGGCGATTTATATCCTTCAAAAATTGTTTCCTATGAACATGAAGGAGATTCTGTTTTTTTCAACACAGACAATAAAGTAATCTTAAAAGTTACCATTCTTCGCGATAGTTTAATCCGATTTCGTTTTACTACAAAAGGCTATTTCAGTAATGATTTTTCTTATGCAATAGATAAAACACAACTTCACGGTTATAATTTTTTGGAAGTTACTCAAGAAGAATCGTATTTTCAAATTAGAACAAGCAAAGTAATCTGTAAAATTCAAAAAGCAGATCTTCGACTTTCAGTATACGATTTAAATAACTTTTTAATTCTTGAAGATGAATTAGGTTTTCATTGGGAAGAAAGTTATGAATACGGAGGAAATATTGTCAAAATGAGCAAATTTTCTAAAGACGGTGAATGTTATTACGGTCTTGGAGATAAAGCTACTCAAATGAATCTTAAAGGTAAAAGGGTAGAAAATTTTGCTACTGATCAATATGCCTATCAAAAAGATCAAGAACCTTTATATAAGGTTGTTCCTTTCTATATTGGTTTACATAACAAACAAGCATACGGTATTTTCTTTGATAATACTTTTAGAACTTTTTTTGATTTTTGTCAAGAAAGAAGAAATATAACAAGCTTTTGGGCAGAAGGAGGCGAAATGAACTATTATTTCGTTTACGGTCCACAAATGCAAGATGTTGTTACCACTTATACCGATTTAACAGGTAAGCCAGAATTACCACCACTTTGGGTTCTAGGATATCATCAATGTAAATGGAGTTATTATCCTGAAAGTAAAGTAAAAGAAATTACCTCAAAATTTAGAGAACTTCAAATTCCTTGTGATGCGATTTATTTGGATATCGATTATATGGATGGATTTCGCTGTTTTACTTGGAATAAGAACTACTTTCCAGATCCTAAAAAAATGGTTTCTGATTTAGCCGAAGACGGTTTTAAAACGGTAGTTATTATTGATCCAGGAATTAAAATTGATAAAGATTATTGGGTTTATAAAGAAGGTTTAGAAAAAGATTATTTCTGCAAAAGAGCAGATGGACCTTACATGAAAGGAAAAGTTTGGCCAGGAGAATGTAATTTTCCAGATTACACAAATCCAGTTGTTAGAGAATGGTGGGCAGGTTTATTTAAAGAATTGATTTCAGATATTGGAGTAAAAGGTGTTTGGAATGATATGAACGAGCCAGCAGTAATGGAAGTGCCAAATAAAACATTTCCAATGGACGTGCGTCACGTTTATGACGGAAACCCATGTAGTCACAGAAAAGCACATAATATTTACGGAACCCAAATGGCAAGAGCGACCTATCATGGTGTAAAACGTTTTGCTTATCCAAAACGCCCTTTTGTAATTACTAGATCAGCATATTCTGGTGCACAACGATACACATCTTCTTGGACAGGTGATAATGTTGCAACTTGGGAACATTTATGGATAGCCAATATTCAAGTGCAAAGAATGTCAATTTCAGGAATGGGCTTTACAGGTTCTGATATTGGTGGTTTTGCTGAACAACCAACAGGAGAGTTGTACGCACGTTGGATTCAGTTGGGTGTTTTTCATCCATTTTGCAGAACGCATTCTTCTGGAGATCATGGAAATCAAGAACCTTGGGCTTTTGACGAAGAAGTGATAAATATTACTAGAAAATTTGTTAGTCTTCGTTATCAATTATTGCCTTATTTGTACACCATGTTTTGGCAGTATATAGAAGAAGGAGTTCCAATGCTGAAGCCATTGGTTTATTACGATCAAGATGACACGCAAACGCATTATCGTAACGATGAATTCATTTTCGGAAATCAAATATTAGTTTGTCCTATACTTGAACCTAATGCTGTAGGTAGACGTATGTATATCCCTAGAGGAGAATGGTATAACTACTGGACAAATGAGCTTTTTATAGGTGGTAGAGAAATTTGGGTAGACACCAAATTTGATGAAATTCCGGTCTTTGTAAAAGCGGGTGCGATTATTCCGAAATATCCAGTACAGCAATATGTTGGCGAATTAGAATTCGACGAATTAACATTAGATGTTTATTATAAAAACGGTAAAGAAAACTCGGCTGTGTATGAAGATGCACAAGATGGTTATGATTATAAAAAAGGACGATATAGTTTCTTGTCGTTAAGAAGTATAGGGAAAGAGAAAGAATTGATAATTCAGCTTCATAAAGAAGGGAAGTACGTTACGCCTTATACAAAATATAAAATCAATTTAATCGGATTGCCTTTTAAAGTTTCAGAAATTGAAATTGACAATGAAAAAATAGAATTCGATAAAATAAATTTTGAGCAAAATAAATTCTTAATTGTTGATAAAGAGTTTAATGAGCTTCACATTGTTGGAGAGTAGTTATAATTGTGATATTTTTTTGTCTTATTGTGTAAAATAGTATTTTGTAATAATTGTATTTTTGTTAGAAAATAGCTTTAAATTATGAAAAAATATTTCTTTTTAGGAATTTTTGGAGCACTTGCTGTTGCTTGTGCTACTAATCCAATTACTGGAAAACAAAATTTAAATTTTGTTTCAAATAGCGAACTGTTTCCGACTTCTTTCCAACAGTACAGTACGTTTTTGTCTGAAAATAAAGTTATTTCAGGAACATCAGATGCAAAACTTGTTGAAAATGTTGGGTATAAAATTAAGATGGCTGCCGAAAAATATTTAGCATATTTAGGACAATCTCAATATCTAAAAGATTACCGTTGGGAATATAAATTAGTGGATAATAAAGAAGTGAATGCATGGTGTTTGCCAGGAGGTAAAATTGTAGTTTATTCTGGAATTCTGCCTGTAACGCAAAACGAATCTGGTTTAGCAACAGTAATGGGACACGAAGTTTCGCACGCTTTGGCTAATCATGGAGCTCAGAGAATGAGTGCTGCACAGTTACAACAAATTGGAGGTGCGGTTTTAGATGCTGCAACAACAAATAAATCTGCACAAACCAGAGAAATATTTTCGCAGGCTTACGGAATGGGTACTGAAGTAGGAGTAATGCTGCCATTTAGCAGAAGCAACGAAAGTGAAGCAGATAAAATTGGTTTAACTCTAATGGCAATTGCGGGTTATAATCCAGAAGATGCTGTGGCATTTTGGAGTAGAATGTCTGCTAAATCTGGCGGATCAGGAACTCCAGAATTTATGAGTACGCACCCTTCTGATGCAACAAGAATTGCTAATATTAAAGCTTTAATTCCTGAAGCAAAAGCAATTGCATTGAAAGTTGGAACAATTAAATAAGTAAAATTTGTTTATAAAAAAATTAAAAAGCTATTCGACTCAGAATAGCTTTTTTCTTTTTATTTCAATTGATAATTTAATAATACACGAATTGCACAATTTGTATTTGATTATGATAAAAAATAGATAAATTCGTAGCGCATTAACAAAATCATTTTAGATGAAAAACCTACCAAAAGGAGATAAGAAATTATTAAATGCCTGGGCGTTTTATGATTGGGCCAATTCAGTTTATACACTTACTATTGCTTCGGCAGTATTTCCAATTTTTTATGAAGCTTTATTTAGCGATCGAGATCACTATATTGACGTTTTCGGAATGCATCTTAAAAATTCTGCTTTAATCAGTTTTATAACTGCTTTTGCTTTTATGGTGGTTTCTTTTATTTCTCCTTTGCTGTCAGGAATTGCTGATTATGTAGGAAATAAAAAGTCTTTTATGAAGTTTTTCTGTTATTTGGGAGCCTTGTCTTGTATGGGATTGTATTGGTTTAATTTAGAAAATATTTATATTGGTTTAGCTTTTTATTTTTTTGGCTTACTTGGCTATTGGGGAAGCTTAGTTTTTTATAACTCTTATCTTCCAGATATTGCTTTTGAAGAGCAACAAGATAGAATTAGCGCAAAAGGATATTCTTTGGGTTACATTGGAAGTGTTATTTTATTAATCATCAATTTAGCGATGATTATGAAGCCAAAAATGTTCGGAATTTCAGGAACAGATGGTGAAGCTGCAATGAAAGCTATGAAGTATTCGTTTGTGATGGTAGGAGTTTGGTGGATATTATTTAGCCAATATACCTATTATTATTTACCAAAAGGAAGCAAAGAAACTGGTCAGAAACTGACAAAATCTGTTGTATTTAATGGTTTTAAAGAATTAAGAAAAGTTTGGGCTTTGCTAAATGAAAATATTCCATTAAAGCGCTATTTAGGAGGTTTCTTTGTTTCAAGTATGGCTGTGCAAACTGTAATGTTGGTAGCAACTTATTTCGGTGCGCAAGAAATTCAATGGGAATCAAAAGAGCAAAGTACAATTGGTTTGATTATCTGTATTTTAATTATTCAATTAGTTGCTGTTGTTGGTGCGGTTTTGACGTCAAGAGCTTCTGAAAAATTCGGAAACGTTCCAACTTTAATTTTTATCAATGCAATTTGGGCTGTATTTTGTGCATTGGCATTTTTTATCACTTTACCAATGCATTTTTATGTAATGGCAACGGTTGCAGGATTTGTAATGGGAGGAATTCAAGCTTTGTCAAGATCAACTTATTCAAAATTATTGCCTGAAACAGAAGATACAGCATCATTTTTTAGTTTTTATGATGTTGCCGAAAAAATCGGAATCGTAATCGGAATGTGTGTTTACGGTATTATCGATCAAATTACTGGAAGTCCTCGTGCAGCAATTGTAATCTTGGGGATTTTCTTTGTTACGGCGATTTTTCTTTTAAGAAGAGTTCATAAAAAAGACGTTTCAAATTAATGAAACGCCTTTTCTAAAAACAATATCACGAATTGCAGTAATTATTTGATTGATGATAGTTTTGTAATTCGTGATATTTTTTATTTAAAATAACTAACCTTTAGAAATAGATCCTGAACCAGAAACTTTTACATCTCTTTTTTCTGGATTTCCAACATATTTAATATTTCCAGAACCAGAAACTCTGGCTGTTAAACTTTCGTTGCAAGTAACTTTACTATTTCCAGAACCAGAAACATTTGCTTCAACGATTTTAGATTTCAAATCAGATGCGTTGATATCGCCTGAACCAGAAAGTTTAGTTGTAAAAGTATTGGCAGTTCCTTTTAAACGAATATTTCCAGAACCGCTTACATTTAAATCTAGATTATTAGTATCAACTGGCAAAGTAAAATTTCCAGAACCGGATAATTTAACTGTAATTTTTTCATTTTTGATTGCATCTTTTGACTGAATATTTCCTGAGCCCGCTAAACTTAGTTCAGATATTTTTTCAAATGGAACTGTAACTTGAATTTTATTGCCAGAACTTGTACGTATTTGAGTTCCTCTCTCTACATAAATTTTTAGCGAATTATCTTCAACTTCAACTTTGATTGCAGATAATAAGTTTTCTTCTCCTTTGATTGTGATTTTTCCCTCTTTTCCAGATACTAGATCCACATCAAAGAAGCCTGCTATTTTTATGCCGTCGTAATCTCCAGTGGTTCTAGTTTCTGTAACTACTTTTCCGTTTCCTTGAAGTTTGTTTTTGTCTTGTGCATTAATACTATTTGTAAAAATTACAGCTAATGCTATAAGTAAAATTGACTTTTTCATTGTTTTGATTTTTGATGATTAATTTCTTATTAATGAGATGTTTCCGTAATTAGAGTTTATGTTAACCTTATTTTGTCCTTTTTTCTTGTAGAAACCACTTATTCTTTTGCTATTGCTTTTAACTTCAGAAACAGAAATATCTAAAGTGTTATCATGTTTGATATTTGAATATCTAGCTGAAATATCAAAATCAAAGGCATAATTTACTGCATAACCTAGTGAAATATCAGTGTATCCAGAAGAAATAGAAACATTGCCAGCTTTATCATTCATAGTTCCAATATTGATTTTACTGTAATTGGTGTCAAATGTAAAATTGCTTGAAACTTCTCCAACAATCACCGTTAAATAATTTCCATCACCATTTAAAGAATTGATTTTTTGAAACTTGAAAGTTCCATAATTACAACTGGATTTGATGTTTTGTCCTTCACCTAAATTTACATCAGTATAATTGGCATCAAGGTTTAGGTTTCCAGAATCAGCTATTTTCAAACCAGAATATCTAGCGTTAATATTTCCATTTTTAATGTAATCGATGCTTGAACTTTGACAATAGGCAATTTCGATTTGGTTATTCGTACCGTTTAATCTTCCTAAATTTACTTTTCCATATTTACAGTTTATATCTGTAGATGACGCTGCATTTGGAACCGAGATATTACCATATTTATTAATTAGTTTTATAGAACCGTTTTTTGGTATTTTGATGACATAATTAATCTCGAAACTATTATTGCTTCCTTTACTTTTAAGAGTTGAGCTTCCTAAATTAGTTACGGCCGAAACCATGCCTTTTAAAGCTGTTATATCAACATCAATACTATTAAGGCGTTCATTTACCCAATTTTCGTTTGGACCATTAACTTTAATCGTAATGTCAAGATCAATTTTGTCTTCATCCCAAGTAGTTACTATAATATTTCCGTATTTATTGTTTACATCAATTCCTGCGTTAGAATTTACGATGTAAGTTTTCTTAATTGTTTTTTGTTTGGTTATAAAAGCGTCATCATTTGAAAATCCTAAAAAAGGAATCAAAAGAAATAAGATTAGTAAGTTATAATGTTTTTTCATCAGTTGTTTTTTTAAATTTTTCGTTTTCTTCAATTCTTTGTAAAACGGTTTGTAAAAAAGAAATTCTTGTCTGCAGATTGCTTATCATGGCATAAATAATCTGTTTGTTCTCTCCATTTTTTTGCAGTTCGTTAATGATTTTCTGATAATCAGCATCAAATGTTTTCATTTGCTTTAATGCATCATTTATAATCTGCTCATTTTCTGGAGAACTTTTTTCTTTAAGTTTAACCAGTTCATTATCAATTAGAATATTGAAAATAGAATCAGTACGTTTAGTTTCTTTAGAGGCAAATTTGAATTCTTTTGGTTTTTCATTTTTATAGAAAACTGATATTCCGAGCATTAATACAATAGATGCGGCAATAGCAGTTACATACCAATATTTTTTCTTTGGTTCTTTTTTGTTTAATTTTTGCAGAAAATCCATTTGATGATCAGTATCTAATTCCTGAATATCCCATTGATTTTCAAACTTGCTGAATAATTCGTCTAAATTGTCTTTTTCATTTTTCATAATCCTGTTCATTTTATAATTCCTCTAATTTCTTGCGTAAACTATCTTTGGCTCTGCTTAGTGTAGTTCTGCAATTTGCATAACTAATATTCAAAATCTCGCAAATTTCTTCCTGATCGTAGCCTTCAATGTAAAAAAGTGTTAGCACCATTCTGTAATTATCTTTAAGTTGTAGAATAGTGTCCAAAACTTGTTTCACTTTTAGATTATTTAAGTCAATATTATCAGAGATAATACCATCATTTTCCTCAATTTTATAAAGCTGTCTACTTAAATCTTCTACTTGAAAAGAATTGTTTTTCTTATAAAAATCGATGCTATAATTGATGATTATTTTTTTTAACCATGCTCCAAAAGCCACTTCTTGCTTATAGTCATTGATTTTTGTAAAAGCCTTTAAGAAACCTTCTTGCATGACGTCTTGTGCAAAATGTTCGTCTTTTACAATTCGATAAGCCACATTGTACATTGCTTTACAATAACGGTTGTAAATTTCAAATTGCGCCTTTTGATTTTTGTTCTTGCAAAGCGCAATTAATTCTTCGATATTTTGGTCATTTATACTCAAGTAGTGGCTTTTGGTTTTTATAAAGGACTTTGCTTTTTTTAGTTTGTTACACTTTTTATAAAATTAATTTTATTTTTTTTTAAATGAAGAATGGAATCACGTAAAATCTAATATTAGAACTGACTTCTTTTGCATTTGGCATAATGATTGACTATTTTTATGGCCTATCTTGTAATTGAATAGCATTGAGAGTTTTCAAGTAAAACTCAATGTACAGACATCCTTTTTGCAGATAGCATCAATTTTTTAATGACAAAACGACTTATATATTATTATGTCAAACCATAAAATACTTACTATTGACAATCTGTCACTTCAAGAATTTGATTCAGAAGCAGAATTAATTCCATTATTAACCCCAGAAGACGAGGAGGAAATGAATAATGAGGAGCTTCCTGTCTCACTTCCTATTTTACCTTTAAGAAATACTGTTTTATTTCCAGGCGTTGTTATTCCAATTTCTGCTGGAAGAGATAAATCAATTAAGTTAATAAATGATGCAAATGCTGGTGGAAAAATCATTGGTGTAGTTTCTCAAATTAATGAAGAAGACGAAGATCCGTCAAAAGATGACATACACAAAATTGGAACGGTTGCACGTATTTTACGTGTTTTGAAAATGCCAGACGGAAACGTTACGGTTATTCTTCAAGGAAAAAAACGTTTTGAGATTGACGAAGTTGTTGCCGAAGAACCTTACATGACAGCAACTATCAAAGAAGTTGCAGAAGAGCGTCCAGATGAAAATGATTCTGAATTTACAGCTATTTTAGATTCTGTAAAAGAATTGGCTATCCAGATTATTAAAGAAAGTCCAAATATCCCTTCTGAAGCTACATTTGCTATTAAAAATATCGAAAGTCAATCATTTTTAATCAATTTTGTTTCTTCTAATATGAATTTATCAGTAAAAGAAAAACAAGGTCTTTTATCGATAAATGGTTTAAAAGAACGTGCTTTGGAAACATTGCGTTATATGAATGTAGAACTTCAAAAATTAGAATTGAAGAATGACATTCAGTCAAAAGTGCGTTTTGATTTAGATCAGCAGCAGCGAGAATATTTCCTTCACCAGCAAATGAAAACCATTCAAGAAGAATTGGGAGGCGTTTCGCAAGAAGAAGAAATGGACGAAATGGGCATTAAAGCCAAAACCAAAAAGTGGGACGAAAAAACGCAGAAACATTTCGAAAAGGAATTGTCTAAAATGCGTAGAATGAATCCGCAATCTCCTGATTTTGGAATCCAAAGAAACTATTTAGAGTTGTTTTTAGAATTGCCTTGGGGCGAATATTCTAAAGATAAATTTGATTTGAAACACGCACAGAAAGTTTTAGATAAAGATCACTTTGGACTAGAAGAAGTTAAGAAAAGAATGATTGAACATTTAGCAGTTTTAAAATTGCGAAATGATATGAAATCGCCAATTATATGTTTAACAGGGCCTCCGGGAGTTGGTAAAACTTCTATTGGTCGTTCTGTCGCAGAAGCTTTAGGACGCGAATATGTACGTATTTCACTTGGTGGTTTACGTGATGAAGCAGAAATCCGCGGACATAGAAAAACTTATATTGGGGCAATGCCAGGAAGAATTATTCAAAGTTTGAAAAAAGCGGGAACATCAAATCCAGTATTTATTTTAGACGAGATTGATAAATTGTCAAGCGGAAACAGCGGTGATCCATCTTCAGCTTTATTGGAGGTTTTAGATCCAGAGCAAAACAATGCTTTCTATGATAATTTCCTTGAAATGGGATATGATTTATCTAAAGTAATGTTTATTGCGACTTCAAACAATATGGCTGCTATTCAGCCTGCTTTGCGCGATAGAATGGAAGTTATCAAAATGTCTGGTTACACAATTGAAGAAAAAGTAGAAATTGCTAAAAGACACTTGTTTCCAAAGCAATTAGAAGCGCATGGTTTAACTTCAAAAGATTTGACTATTGGTAAAAAACAATTAGAAAAAATTGTTGAAGGTTATACAAGAGAATCAGGAGTTCGTAATTTAGAAACTAAAATTGCTCAGGTAATCAGAAATGCTGCAAAATCTGTTGCGATGGAAGAGGAATACAATAAAAAAGTTACTGACGAAGACATTGTTGCGATTTTAGGAGTTCCGAGATTAGAGCGAGATAAATATGAAAACAATGATGTTGCCGGAGTAGTTACAGGTTTAGCTTGGACTAGCGTTGGTGGTGATATTTTGTTTATCGAATCTTTAATTTCTGAAGGAAAAGGAGCCTTAACTATTACAGGTAATCTAGGAACCGTAATGAAAGAATCGGCTACAATTGCTTTAGAATACATTAAAGCAAATGCTAAGAAATTAGGTTTAAAAACGGAGATTTTTCAAAAATATAATATTCATTTACACGTTCCAGAAGGTGCAACTCCAAAAGATGGGCCAAGTGCTGGTATTGCAATGTTAACATCTTTGGTTTCGCTTTTAACTCAAAAGAAAGTGAAGAAAAGTATAGCTATGACTGGAGAGATTACGCTTCGTGGAAAAGTATTGCCAGTTGGAGGAATTAAAGAAAAAATCTTAGCTGCAAAAAGAGCGAATATTAAAGAAATCATCTTATGTCATGAAAACAAAAGCGATATTGATGAAATAAAAGCAGAATATCTAGAAGGTTTAACTTTTCACTATGTGAAAGAAATGAGTGAAGTTCTCGCTTTAGCCTTAACAGATCAAAATGTAAAGAACGCTAAAGAACTTAAATAAGTTCTGTGATTTATAAAATATTTGAAATCCAAATTCCAAATAAAATTGGAATTTGGATTTTTTTTGTTGTTTAGTAAAGATTTTTTATTTAATAATTTCTTTGTTCATTTGATTTCATTTACTTATAAAATTTAATTTTTAAGTTATATAATTTTATATTTGTAGTTGCGTTATTCCCATATAGGAACGCCAAAACCAAAATGCCAAAACAAGTTGTATTATTTTTTATGGTTTTAATTTGTTCGGTTTCTTTCGGACAAGTTGGAGGGCGCTACACCTATCAGTTTTTAAACTTGACTACTTCACCCAGACAAGCGGCGTTAGGAGGAGATATTGTTACGATATATGATGAAGATGTTAATCAAGCCATGTCTAATCCGGCACTTATTAATCCAGATATGGATAATCATCTGGCATTAAATTATGGCAGTTATTACGGAGAAGCTTCGTACGGAACGGCTTCATACGCTTATACATACGATAGACACATTCAAACCTTTTATGCTGGTATCAGTTACGTAAATTACGGTTCGTTTGAAGGTTATGATGAAAATGGGCAATCAACTTCTAATTTTACAGGAAGCGAAGGTGCATTAACCTTAGGATATGCGTACAACGTTCCTTATACAAATTTATATGTCGGTGCAAATGCTAAATTAATAACTTCTTCTTTAGAAAATTACAATTCAATAGGAGGTGCTGTAGATTTAGGTCTTCTGTATTTAGTTGAAGAAAATAAGTTGAATTTTGGTCTTGTATTTCGAAATATTGGAACACAGTTTACAACCTATTCAGGTATTAAAGAGAATTTGCCATTTGAGATTGTGGCAGGTATTTCGCAAGAATTAGAGCACGTTCCGATTCGTTGGCATCTTTCGCTAGAAAATCTTCAACAGTGGAATATTTCTTTTTCAAATCCAAATCGTGGTGAAACCAATATCGATGGATCGACAAATCCTGAAAAAGTTTCATTTTTCAATAATGCTTTGCGACACGTAGCTTTTGGTGTAGAGATTTTTCCTCAGAGAGCTTTTAATTTTCGAGTAGGCTATAATTTTAGAAGAGGAGAAGAATTGAGAGTTGAAGAACAACGTAATTTTTCAGGAGTTTCTTTAGGTTTTGGTTTGAAAATAAATAAATTAAAATTCAATTATTCTTATTCTAGATATACGTTGGCGGCAAATACAAGTCTTTTTGGTTTAATTTTAAACTTTCAATAGAAGCAGAAAAGGTCTTTTTTCGATTCGAATTTGTTAGCTATTTCTCAATTCAATAATAATGAAGAAAATACTTCTAATAGGTCTTTTACTTGCGGCAGTTTTTACTGTTTATTTTTTTGTATCTGATAAAAAGAATATTATTTCTTCTTCAGAATCTGAGATAGACAAACGAATGGAATATCAAGTAGCTCAAATCAAAGAATTTCTGAGAAACAATTCAAAATATAATAAAAAAGTGGCTTTTCTTATCGATATGAAAGTGCCTTCAGGAAAAAATAGATTTTTTGTTTACGATTTAAAAGAAAATAAAATTATTGACAAAGGTCTAGTTGCTCATGGTTCTGGTTCTGAAACGGGGATAAAAGGAAAACTGAAATTTAGTAATGTTCCAAATTCATTAAGTACTTCATTAGGTAAATATTATATTGGAAATCATTATAACGGAAAGTTTGGAAAAGCTTATAAGTTGTATGGTTTAGATGCTACAAACAGCAATGCTTTTAAAAGAGATATCGTTTTTCATTACTATTATGATGTTCCATATAAAGAGAAAGATGGTTACATTTGCAACAGTTATGGCTGTCCGATGGTAAATAAAAAATATTTCCAAAGAATGGCTGAAATAATTGATAGCTCTGAATCGGATATTTTGTTAAATATCTATTATTAGAATTCTACAGCTTTAAATAAAATTAAATTTAAAAGAATAAAATTGAGAAAAATTACCATTGCAATCGACGGATTTTCATCTACAGGAAAAAGCACTTTAGCTAAGCAATTAGCAAAAGAACTTGAATATGTTTATGTGGACACAGGAGCGATGTATCGTGCAGTAGCTTATTTTGCTATGAAGCACAATTTAATAAGTGCTGAATTTTTTAAAAAAGAAGCTCTGATTGAGGCATTATCTGATATTAAGCTTGAATTTAGATTTAATACAGATTTAGGTTTTGCTGAAATGTTTTTGAATGGTGAAAATGTTGAGAAAGAAATTAGAACGATTGAAGTTTCTAATTTTGTTAGCAAAGTTGCAGCTGTTTCAGAGGTTCGCGCTAAATTGGTAGAGCAACAGCAAGAAATGGGAACCAATAAAGCAATTGTAATGGACGGAAGAGATATTGGAACCGTAGTTTTTCCTAATGCAGAGCTAAAGATTTTTATGACGGCAAGTGCTGAAACCCGTGCACAAAGACGTTTTGATGAGTTACAACAAAAAGGTGATAATGTCACTTATGAAGAAGTTTTGAAAAATGTAGTTGATCGTGATTACATGGATACTCATCGTGCAGATTCGCCTTTAGTAATTGCAGATGATGCCATTGAGATAGACAATTCTTACTTAAATAAAGAGGAACAATTTGCTGCTGTTTTGGAATTGGTGAATGATGTTGTTAAATTGGATTAATTCTTTGTAGATATTATTTTTAATGCTAGTTTTACGACTTCATTTTTATTAAAAAGACAAAATCATTTTATGGGGATTAAAAACAGATTGATCTTAATGAGCTTTCTTCAATTTTTTGTTTGGGGGGCTTGGCTTATAACAATTGGAAATTATTGGTTTGGCACCAAGAATTGGGAAGGTACTCAATTCGGACTTGTTTTTGGAACCATGGGGATTGCTTCTCTTTTTATGCCTACACTTACTGGTATAATCGCTGACAGGTGGGTGAATGCTGAAAAACTTTATGGAATTCTTCATATCTTATATGCGGCAGTTTTGTTCGGAATTGCGCAAGTTACCACTCCTGATACTTTCATTATTGTAATGCTTTTGGCAATGTGCTGTTACATGCCTACAATTGCCTTAAGTAATTCTATATCATACACTTCATTAAAATTGAACAATAAAAATATAGTAAAAGATTTTCCGCCAATTCGTGTTTGGGGAACAATTGGTTTTATTGTAGCGATGTGGATTACAAATTTAAGTGGAAGTAAAGCAACAGAATATCAATTTTATATTGCAGGAATTGGAGCCTTAATTTTAGGTATTTATGCTTTTACATTGCCAAAATGTGAACCGCAGCGGTTAATAAAAGAGAATGCAACTTGGATTGAAACTTTTGGTTTAGAGTCTTTTAAATTGTTTGCAAATTATAAAATGGCTTTGTTTTTTGTTTTCTCTATGTTTTTAGGAGGAGCGCTTCAATTGACAAACGCTTATGGCGATGTGTTTTTAGATGAATTTAAACACTTTCCAAAATATGCAGATTCGTTTGTAATTAAATATTCTACTATTATAATGTCGATTTCTCAAGTTTCGGAGACATTATTTATTCTTGCGATTCCATTTTTCTTAAGACGTTTTGGTATTAAACAAGTTATGCTAATTAGTATGTTGGCTTGGGTTTTACGTTTCGGATTATTTGCATTCGGAGATCCTGTTGGTGGTTTATGGATGATTATCCTTTCTTGTATCGTGTACGGAATGGCATTTGATTTCTTTAATATTTCAGGATCATTATTCGTAGAAAGTAATACAGATTCTAAAATTCGTTCATCGGCGCAAGGTTTGTTTATGATGATGACGAATGGAGTAGGAGCGGTTTTAGGAAGTTTAACTTCTGGTTGGGCAATTGATCGTTTCTTTACAAAATCGTTTGCTAATACAACAGAATTAGCTGGATTTTTACAAACAGATGCTACTAATGAAAAAATGGTAGAATTTGTAAAAGGACAGGGGAATTCGATTTCTGTGGATGGAATTTTTGCAAATCCAGTTTTAATGAAAGATTGGCATACAATATGGTTATCGTTTGCAGCTTATGCTTTGGTTATTGCGATTGCTTTTGCTGTTTTATTTAAACACAAACATGATCCGAAGGAAATTGAGAATTTGAGTCATTAAATAATTCTTTTAAAATATTTGAATCCTATTTTCAGTTTGGAAATAGGATTTTTTTTATCTGTGAATTTTTGAATATTTTAGTATTTTAATTTAAATATGATAAACGAAAAAAGTAATCTGCCTCCATTCGAATCAGTTGAATCAAAGTCTTCAAAAATCTATAATTATGGTTATGGAATTTTGATTGGATTTACATTCATTTTTATAGTTCTTATTTTATTTGCACTTCCTTTTTTAGTTGGTTTTGACAAGAATGTTTTGATCATTAGTTTTCTTTTGTTTCTCACAATTGTATTAATTGTATTATATCTTAAAAAAACAATGAAGCATACTACTACGATAATTGATAATTTAGGCATTCATTATATAAATAGGTTTAATAATAAAGTAATACAAGTTATACTTTGGGATAATTTTCAAAAAGTTGAAGATTTTAAAGGAGAAATAGTCGGAGTAAGTTCTTCTTCTGACGCAGATCTTTTAAAATGTGATGTTTTCTCTAAAATGATTGGAAGGGGAAAGTATAGTCATCAAGCATTTTTCTGGTTTATTCTAGACAATAATAAAGTGGAAGCTCATAAAGAGACATTTTCAGGAAATCATATTTTCAGTATGATTTATTCTAATAAGTTAGAATTAGTTAGAGGATTATTATTGGGTTTGGCGCATTTTAGACCTGATTTAAAAATTCATTCTAAAGCTTTTAGTTTGTATTATATTAATCCTGATAATTTTGAGGTGGATTATGAAAAACGAAGAGAAGATTTAAACTCTGCTACTTTCATAATGATACTTGTTGTTATTGTTGTCGTTTTTGTGATGCTATTTGTTTTCTTCTAGAAGATTTTTTTCGCTTCAGGATTTCTTATGAAAACTAAACTTCTAAACTAGCCCCGATAGAAGTGGAAATCCTTTTATGCCGGGGTTCGGCATAAAAGATTGCAACGAATAGCGGGACTAAACGTCTTGAAAAACCTAAAATCTCCTGCTTCTTAATAATCAACTGATAATCAATCTTAAAATATTTTGTAAATCCAAATATTTGTAGTAATTTTGCAGACCTTTTGGCAGAGAAGAGTTTCCTTTAGGTATCAACCATTTATGTAAAACAACTTCTGTATTTTCTATCGCATAGAGAAACTCGAGAAAAACAGAATACAAATTTTTTTATCAGCATGTCTGAACAAACAAAATCACAAGAAGAGTTTTTAGCAAATTTTAACTGGCACAATTTCCAAGAAGGAATCGATGCAGTAGATGAGAAAAACTTGCAAGAGTTTGAGGAACTAGTATCAAAAACTTTCATCGCTACAGATCAAGAAGAAGTAGTTGAAGGAGTTGTTGTTAGAATTACAGATAGAGACGTTATCGTTGATATCAATGCTAAATCTGAAGGTGTTATTTCTTTAAACGAATTTCGTTACAACCCAAATTTAAAAGTAGGTGACAAAGTAGAAGTATTAATCGACATCCGTGAGGATAAAACAGGTCAATTAGTATTATCTCACAGAAAAGCACGTACTATCAAATCTTGGGATAGAGTTATTGCAGCAAATGAAACTGGAGAAATCGTTAACGGTTTTGTTAAATGCAGAACTAAAGGAGGTATGATTGTTGACGTATTCGGAATCGAAGCGTTCTTACCTGGATCTCAAATTGACGTTAAGCCAATTAGAGACTACGATGTATATGTAAACAAAATGATGGAATTCAAAGTGGTAAAAATCAACCACGAATTCAAAAACGTAGTTGTATCTCATAAAGCTCTTATCGAGGCTGATATTGAAGTACAGAAAAAAGAGATCATCGGTCAATTACAAAAAGGACAAGTATTAGAAGGTGTTGTTAAAAACATTACTTCTTATGGTGTGTTCATTGACTTAGGTGGTGTTGACGGATTAATTCACATTACTGACCTTTCTTGGAGCAGAATCAACCACCCAAGTGAAGTTCTTGAATTAGACCAAAAATTAAACGTTGTAATCCTTGATTTCGATGATGAGAAAACAAGAATTCAATTAGGATTGAAACAATTAAACGCTCACCCATGGGATGCTTTAGATGCTAACTTAACTGTTGGTGATAAAGTTAAAGGTAAAGTAGTTGTAATCGCTGATTACGGTGCATTTATCGAAGTTGCTGAAGGTGTTGAAGGTTTAATCCACGTTTCTGAAATGTCATGGTCAACTCACTTACGTTCTGCTCAGGACTTCGTGAAAGTTGGAGATGTTGTTGAAGCAGTTATCTTAACTCTTGACAGAGATGATCGTAAGATGTCATTAGGTATCAAACAATTAACTCAAGATCCATGGACTGACATTACTTCTAAATACCCAGTAGGTTCTAAACATACAGGTATCGTTAGAAACTTTACAAACTTTGGTATTTTCGTAGAATTAGAAGAAGGAATTGATGGATTAATTTACATCTCTGACTTATCTTGGACTAAGAAAATTAAACACCCATCTGAGTTTGTAAACGTTGGTGAAAAACTTGATGTTGTAGTATTAGAATTAGATGTTGAAGGACGTAAATTATCTTTAGGTCACAAACAAACTACTGCTAATCCTTGGGATCAATACGAAGATTCTTTCGCTGTAGGAACTATCCACAACGGTGAGATTTCTGAAATCGTTGACAAAGGAGCTACTGTAGAATTTGGAGATGATATCGTTGCTTTCATTCCTACTCGTCACCTTGAAAAAGAAGACGGAAAGAAATTGAAAAAAGGTGATACAGCTGATTTCAAAGTAATCGAGTTCAACAAAGAATTCAAAAGAGTAGTTGCTTCTCACACTGCTATCTTCAGAGAAGAAGAAGAGAAGAACGTAAAAGCTGCTGCTGAAACTACAACTGCTGCATCTACTAACGCACCAGCTGCGACTTTAGGTGACAACAATGATGTATTAGCTGCTCTTAAAGCTAAAATGGAAAAAACTGAGAAAAAATAATTCTTAGCTTTTTTATAAATAGAAAGTCCCACAGAAATGTGGGACTTTTTTATGTTTTTTTGTTTCAGGTTTTTCTTTGTTTCACGTTTGTGAGCTAAATGAATTCTGAAAATTGTTTATTTCGCTGCTAATAATTTTGATTCTTCTGCAGTAAATTCAGGAACAATTGAATAAGTATCTATTTTTGCAATTTTCATTTCGTCTAAAATATCAACCAAATTTTTAAAGTTGCTATTTTTGCTAGGTTTTATGATTACTATAGCGCCATTTTTGGGCTTACCTATAGCTGTCGAATATTCTATTACTCTATTGTTATTTTCAAATAATTCTTTTCGGATTCTATTTTTTCCAAATCCAGTTTTTTTTGGTAAATGTACAGGATATTCCAATAAACCTGAGTATGTAATTATCCTATCATCTTTATCTAGTAAAATTGTGTAAAGTCTGTTTTCGTCAATACAGCCAGGGTTGCAATCGTTACAATATTTATCAGGTAAGTCTAAATCCATCACTTTTGATTTCGATAATTCTCCTACAACCATAAAAAATATAATAAGCAAAAATGAAATGCTTACCATTGCGGTTAAATCAACTCTTGTGTGTAGTTTTTTACTTCTGACTTTTTGAGGCAAGTTTTTCATAACAAAATAAGTTGTTAGTTAGAAGCCAATAATTTTGATTCTTCTGGAGTAAAATCATTTACAATAGCATAAGTATCGATTTTAGCAATTGCCATTTCGTCTAAAATGTCAACCAAATTTTTGAAATTACAATCTTTGCTAGGTTTGATAATTACTGCAATTCCTCTTCCTTGTTTTCCTAATCGAGCAGAATAATCAAGCGTGATTTTATTTTCTTTGAAAAGTTCTTTTCTAATTCCGTCTTTACCATATGTTATGTCTTTAGGTGGAACTGTCGGAACAGCTAACAATCCTTTGTAACAGACTAATTTATTGTCTCCACCAAGTAATATTGTATAAGAAAGATTCTCACCGCCACAACTGATTACCCTTTCTCCACATGAATAACTATGATAATCAGGCAAACTTAAATCCATAACTTTTGACTTAGATAATTCTCCCACAACCATAAAAAATACAATCAGCAAAAAAGAAACGCTGACCATTGCAGTTAAATCAACTCTAGAACTTAGCTTTTTGCTTCTTACTTTTTGAGGTAGGTTTTTCATAATAATGAGTTTTGATTTTAAAGTTAACAATAAAATTAAAACGTTTTTAAGGTATTTTTAAAATTTTTAGAAAAAATATTGCAATACATTAAACCTTGAATTTGTTGAGGATTTCAAAAATTTGAAGAGATTTCGTGGAGTAATTTGGTTTTTTCAAAAACCAAAATAGTCATATGAGCGTAAATGACTTTATAACTTTAAAAATATAATTATGAAAACTAATAAATTTTTTGCCACAGTAATTTTAGTCTTGACTTTCGGATTTACATCTTTTGCTCAAAAAACAGTAATGGTTGGTGGAGCAGCAATGTATCCGAATAAAAATATTATAGAAAATGCCGTTAATTCTAAAGATCATACCACTTTAGTAGCGGCGGTAAAAGCAGCAGATTTAGTAGAAACGTTAAAAGGAAAAGGGCCTTTCACTGTTTTTGCTCCAACAAATGAAGCTTTTAATAAATTGCCAAAGGGAACTGTTGAAACTTTATTAAAACCTGAAAACAAAAAGAAACTTCAGGGGATTTTGACTTATCATGTAGTTTCTGGAAAGTGGAGTTCTGCAGATATTGCGGCTGCGATAAAGGAAGGTAAAGGCAAAGCAAGTATCAAAACTGTTGCAGGCGGAACTTTAACGGCTTGGATGAAAGGGAAAGATTTATATATAAGCGATGAAAACGGCAATAAAGCAAAAGTAACAATTGCTGATGTGAATCAGTCAAATGGAGTTATTCATGTTGTGGATGCTGTATTGTTGCCTAAGAAATAATTATCTCCAAAACAAGACCTACAACTCAAGAAGTCCTGCAGAATATTGCAGGACTTTTTATTTTTTAGCCGTTAAAGTACTTCCAGCTGAAGCTATTACAACACATACAACTGCTAAAATTTCATAAATGCTTAAATTTTCTTGTAGAAATATAAACGCGCAAATTGAAGCTGCCGCTGGTTCTAAACTCATTAAAATACTAAAAGTTCGTGGCGGAAGCTGTCCCAATGCTTTCATTTCTAAAGTAAATGGAATTGCACTAGAAAGAAGGGCTAGAGCGACACCCATTCCGAAAAGTTTTGGAGTTAAGTTCGCCAATCCATTTTCTATAAAACCAAAAGGCAAAACTAAAATAGCTGCAAACAACATTCCGATTGTAACTGCCTGTCCATCATTCATTATTTTAGATATTTTTCCGCCCAAAACTATATACGCACTCCAAAAAGCTCCTGCTAAAAGTGCGCAAATAATACCTATTGGATCTAGACGATCGTTTGTCCAAGGTGCAATCAATAAAATTCCGATTGCAGCTAGTAAAACCCAACAATAATCTATTAAACGTTTTGAACCGGCAATAGCTAATAATAATGGTCCAACAAATTCCAAAGTAACGGCTAAACCAATTGGAATTCTTTCTATAGCAAAATAAAAAATTAAATTCATTGCGCCTAAAGATAAACCGTAAGGAATTACAATTTTCCATTGCTGATTTGTAACGGCTTTAAAATTTGGCCTATAAGCTAAAAGTAAAATCAATGCTGAAACACCAATTCGTATTGATGCCGTTCCTGCTGCTCCAATTGTCGGAAATAATGTTTTGGCAATTGCAGCACCACATTGTACGCTAATAATTGCTAATAAAACTGCTGGAACAGGAGGGAGATTAAATTCTTTGTTTTTCATAAATTAGGCTGTCAAAAAAAATGATTCTTTGACAAATAAAATCATTTAGTTTCCTAATGCTCTTTTGGTTACATATGCTCTATAACCTATAATAGCCATTTGCCATTTTTTAGCTTTCGAAATATCTAAACCTTGTTTGGTGAAACTTGGGAGTAAAATTTTATTTAGTTTAGCAAGCAATTTATACATAGTAGATTTGTTTTTTCAAAGATATAAAAAAAGACTTTGTGTTTGATGCAAAGTCTTTTGAGGTATAAAATGAGTGAAAATTATATTTTAAGAATCAGGTTTTCATCTCCGTCAGTTTGTCTATTTATGGCGTTTTTTGGCGCTTCTATCCAGCCTGTTTTATTAATGACAAATTTAAAAAGATGCGTTTTATTCTTTTCAAACTGTGATTTTGGAATTGTCAATTCGAAAGTATTCTTGTTTTTTCTAATCATTTGAAAATTCTCGTCATTCGGATTCCAATTATCGAATGAGCCTGCAATAGAAACACTTTTTACTAGATCTGGATTTAATGTTTTGTCGTGTTCATAAGTGAAAATAACATCGTTATTGATTATTTTATAGCCATAAATTCCAGATTGTTTTTTGTTTTCACTTAGCAAATCATTTGAAAGCTTTACAATTGCTTCTCCCAAAGCATTTGCAGTATTTTCGTCACTGATATTTACAATTATGGAAAGTCCCAATTGGCGCTCAGGATAAATTATCAGCATGTTTTGCGTTCCAAATGCTCCGCCGTGTTTCCAGCAATTTTTTCCGTTTTCATCAACTTGAATATAATCCCAAAAATATCCGTTCCAAGTGGTAGGGCTATTTAGAAGATTTCGTTGTGACTCTTGTACAATTTTATTTTTTGTATCTAATTCATAAACAATAAATTTAGTCAAGTCACCTAAAGTAGATTTTAAGCGCCCCGCTGCACCCCAAAGATTATCTGAAATAGTAGGCATTAAAGTTCCTTTTAAATTATAACCATTTGCAACTACAACATTCGAGCTTAAATTTATTCCTGTAGATGTCATGTTGAGTTTAGAAAGAATATTTTCTTTTAATAGCGTTTCGTAGCTTTTTTTATAAACGTTTTCTAAAATGTGGGCGGTAAGATTAAGACTTCCATTGCTATATTTAAATTTAGTTCCTGGCAAGGTGTCTAATTTTATCATTTTAAGATCTTCGAAGAATTTATCGCGATTGTATGATTCATCTAGTTTTTTGAATGCTAGATAACTGCTATCGTTACGATTTTTTCTTAATTCGTCGGTATCAGGAAGATCATGGTTAAAACCAGTTCTAAAGGAAACTAAATCTTTAATCGTAATTGGAGTACCATTATATTGCAAATTTGGATAATCACCAATAAGATATTTTCTTATGTCTTCGTTAGGGTTTAATTTTCCCTCTAAAACTGCTTGAGCAGTAAGCAAACCAGTAAATAATTTGGTTATAGATGCTACTTCAAAAACCGTATTGTTATTGGCAATGTTCTCTTTTCCTTTATCAATTTCTCCGTAATGTCTAGTGTAGGTCTTTCCATTTTTGACAACACCAATAGAAATTGAATTTGCTTTCGATTTCTCCATTAAAATCGAAGCGGTTTTATCCATAGATATGTAAATGTTCTTTTCGGCCTTGTTTTGCTGTGCCAAAATTGAAAAAGTTAAACAGAGAAATAGTATTGAAAAATTTCTTTTCATCTTGAGCAATTTTAAAATTAACTAAAGTTTGAAACTGAAAAAACCAGCGTTTTAACACTGGTTTTTAAAATTATGAATAAAGTATAATTAAGCTTTTTTGTTTTGCTTTTCCATTTCTTTCATATCCTTTTCATGCTGTTTCATATCTTTTTCATGTTGCTTCATATCTTTAGCATGTTGTTTCATGTTTTTTTCATGTTGCTTCATGTCAAGTTCATATTGTTTCATGTCTTGCTCATATTGCTTCATGTTGTTTTCATATTCGCCAGAATCATCACCAAAGTTAAATTTGTAGTTATAATTATAGTTGAATTTTTCCATTTTTTCATTGAACTTTTCCATAGCAAGCTCATACTTTTCCATTTCTTTTTCGAAAATTGCTTCACGTTTAGACATAATTTCGCTAACAGCATCTCCATAAGCAGACATGGCATCAATGTTTGGTTGGAATTTTTCCATCTTCTTTTCGAATTCTTCCATTTCTTTCTCAAACTTCTTCATAGCCACTTTATCCATAGGATTTTTTGGAGCTACTGGAGGTTTTGGCATTTTAGACATATCAACTGCTGGAGCAACTGGTAACGGTCCAGAAGGGAAAGTCGGTGGAGTTGGAGGAGTAGGAGGAGTAACATCAGAACCGCCATCGTTGCGCACAATTACTCTTTCATTTCTAATTACCATTGGTGATTTAAAATTTTTGTCCGTACTAATTACAATTGCTTTTGTTCCATTTTCATCTTTTCCGATGGCAAGTTCACAATCTTTAATAGCTTCGCTACCGTCAATTTTGATTGTTTGTTTTTTTCCAGAATCAGATTTTACTTTGATTTGAATTCCTGTTAATTCTTCTTTTGTATTTCTCTTTACATCTGAAATTTCTACATCAAGATTGTGATTAGCTTTTAGTTTTCCAGGAAGCTCATTAAGTTCTTTGTCGCTTGTGTTTTTAGTGATTTTGATAGTTTCTTCAGTATCTTTGATCGTATCTTTTAAAACAGTTGCAACTTCATTTTGTTTCTTTTCCTGGGCAATAGTTTTAATTTGAAATAAAAGAACAAATGCGCCCAGTGCTGGAATTACAGCATAATATTTCCAATAATTCCTTTTGTTTGATTGATTCTTGTTTAACATGACAATTCGTTTTTTGATTAATGATTGATAAAAATGATTGGTGATGGCAACGCACGTTTCATGCGTTGTAATTTTTAAAAGCGTGTACTGATACGCTTTTTTGTCGCTAATTTTTTTGGAAGCTTCGTAATCTGCTATAAATTCAAGATTTTGCAAAATAGCCTTTTTGTAAAGCCATACTATTGGATTAAACCAAAATAGAATACAAAAGATTCTTGAAATTAGAACATCTAAAGTATGATTCTGATCGCTGTGCACTTTTTCATGTTCTAAAATATTTTCTAATTCAGCTGCCGTGTAAAGTGATGAGTTATACACGATGTAATCGAAATAAGAAAAAGGAGCAATGTTTTCGCTTACATCTATAAATTTAAAATCTTCCTGCTGTTCAATTTTTTTTCCTTTTAAAACAGCATTCAAACTATAAAAATCGAGAGCAAATTTTATCATAAAAGCTAAGAAACCAATTCCGTAAACTGCCGATAGAACTAAATTCCAATCTATTTCAAAATTTTCTTCTTTGACCAAATTCACCTTTTGCGTGTGCATTGGTTTGTAAGTTGTAACATCTTGAATTTCTGCTGGAATTTTTCTTATTTCAGCCATTTCAACTGCAGTAAGTTCTGTTGGTGCAAGAGTTGGCGGTGCTTCAACCCAAATAACTTTAGTATAAACCACAAATGGCAAAACTACAGAAGTGATTAAACCCGCTAACAGAAACCATCTACTGCTATTGAAAAAAGTTTCTTTTCGAAGTAGCAAAATGTAAGCAAAATAAAACGTTGCTAAAAGGCCGCTTGATTTTAGAATAAAAATAAAAAGTGCTTCCATACAATATTATTTATTTTCTTTTGGATTTTCGATCATGTCTAAGATTTCTCGTAATTCGTCTGCCGAAATTTTTTCTTCTTTAGCGAAAAATGAAACCATACTTTTATAAGAACTATTAAAATAATTATCAATTGCGATACTCATAAAACCTTTGCGGTAATCTTCTATACTCACAGCTGGATAATATTGATGGGTGTTTCCAAAAGCATTATGCGAAACGTAACCCTTTTCTTCCAAATTACGTACAATGGTCGACAAAGTGTTGTAATGTGGCTGATCTTCTAAAATCTCTGCTTGAATTTCTTTTACAAAAGCCTTTTTGAGCTTCCATAGAATATGCATGATTTCTTCTTCTTTGTTGGTTAATTTTTGCATTTTGTTTTTTTATTTAAATCGTTCGTTTAGAATTTGAGATCACTTATGCGATTACTTCCATATGAAATAAAAACAATACGAAAGTTGCAATAGCCGTAATTACTACAAAATACTCCCAAGAATTTTTCTTTTTTGATTGATTTGTATTTAACATAGTGATTCGCTTTTTGATTAATGATTGATGAATAAAAAATTATTTTTTAATTTCAATCTCAATAACACCATTTTTGCCTTTGTCACCATATTTAGTAATTGCGTCAATTCCTTTGATAATGTTAACAGATTCAATGTGTGTTGGTTTAATGCTGTTAAAATCAAAATTAGATGGCATTTCTTCACCGTCAACAATTATCAGCTGATCAACTAATTTAGATTTTGCTCCATTTGAAACAGCAACTTTAGAGTCTTTATCGTTAGAAGTAATAATAACTTTTGTAACCGATTTATCATCGTTATCTGTCGTTACAACAGTGCTAGTAGTTGTACTAGTAGTGCTGTTAGTTTTTGTGCTAGTATTAGAATTAGTGTTAGCATTGGTTTCTGTTTTAGTTTTTAGTTTCTTGCTAATTGCGATTTTTGGTTCTTTTTTCTGAGAATTGTCTATAGTTTGAATTCCGATTTTTGTATCTCCGTTTTTATAGTCAATAACTAAAACTCCAAATTCATCTATAGTATCTCCGTCAGAAGTCTGCACAGATTTTGCTGTTTGTTTTCCTTTTTTAACATCAACTGAAATTGAAGTTAACTCATTTGAACCATTTCTTTTTACATCAGAAACTTCAAATTTTATATTATGATTTTTTTGCAAATTGCTTTTGATTTCAGCCAATTCAGCATCTGTTGAATTTTTAGTAATCTTATAAACATTAACAGATTTAATATTTGACTCTTTGTCAATTTCAATTTTTGATTTCTCTTTTGCAATTACTTCAACTTGAAACAATAAAACAAAAGCTGCTAGCGCTGGAATTACTACATAATACTTCCAAGAATTTCTCTTTTTTGATTGATTTGTGTTTAACATAACGATTCGTTTTTTGATTAATGATTGATAAAAATGATTGGTAATGGCAACACAATTTTCGTGTGTTGTTATTTTTAAAAGTGTGTATTGATACGCTTTTTTGTCTAAAATTTTTTTAGCGGCTTCATTGTCAGC
This sequence comes from Flavobacterium notoginsengisoli, assembly GCF_014207905.1. GTDB lineage: Bacteria > Bacteroidota > Bacteroidia > Flavobacteriales > Flavobacteriaceae > Flavobacterium > Flavobacterium notoginsengisoli_A. The sequence goes on from NZ_JACHLB010000007.1 coordinate 33,410, forward strand.
AATAAATTCAAGATTTTGTGTAATTGCTTTTTTGTAAAACCAAACCACAGGATTGAACCAGAAAATAATACTGAATAATCTAGAAATCAACACATCTACAGTGTGATTTTGATCGCTGTGTACTTTTTCGTGTTCTATAATATTTTCTAATTCTGAAGCCGTATACAGTGATGAGTTGTAAACGATATATTCAAAATAGGAGAAAGGTGCTATATTTTCGTTTATATCAATGAATTTGAAATCGGCTTGTTGCTGTATTTTCTTTCCTTTAATAATAGTGCTTAAACTATAAAAATCTATAGCCAATTTGATGATGAAAATAATAAAACCTAGTGCATAAATGCCTAAAAGAATTTGATTCCAATTGAATTGCGGAGCCTCTTTTTCTATCACTGGCAGATTAGATTCAAAACCCTCTAGAATTGGAGTTGATTCAATCCATACAACTTTCGTATATGTTACCAAAGGTAAAATAGCCGACACAACCAAGCCAGATAATAAAAACCACCTGTTACTGTTGAAAAATGTTTCTTTGCGTAATAAAAAGTAATACGCAAAATAAAACAAAAGCATTAAGAAAGTAGATTTGGCGATGTAAATGAAAATGGCATCCATAATTAGAATTATTTTTCTTCGTTTTTATTTTCGATCATCGATAAGATTTCTCTCAACTCGTCTGCTGAGATTTTTTCTTCTTTAGCAAAAAAAGAAACCATACTTTTATAAGAACTATTAAAGTAATTATCAATTGCAGTTTTCATGAATCCCTTTCTATAATCTTCAATTGCTACAATTGGAAAGTATTGATGTGTGTTTCCAAAAGCATTGTGTCCAACATATCCTTTCTCTTCCAAATTACGAACTATTGTAGATAAAGTATTGTAATGCGGTTGGTCTTCGGTAATTTCTGCTTGAATTTCTTTTACAAAAGCTTTTTTAAGCTTCCATAAAATCATCATAATTTCTTCTTCTTTGTTTGTCAACTTTTGCATCTTCTCTAATTTTAATTCAAACCTACAACTATTTTTTTAGTTACGCAACTATAAAAATAGTTATTTAACTAAAAATTAAGTTTGATTTCGTTTTAGTGCATACAAAAGCAGTTCAAATTTAATTGTAATAAATTGAATTGTAGTGTTTTATAAAGTTAAAGTTTTTTACTGAGGTTTTTCTGTGATTAAAGCATTTCTAATCCACAGACAACAGCAAGTAGCCACGACACCAATGCAAGCCATAAATAACCAATTGATTTGATAACCCAAGCGAGTAATAATTTCAAAACCAACTTTTGAACTAATAATATGTGCAAGGCTAAAGCTCATGGTATAAAGTGCCATATAGCGTCCCTCTTGTCCTCGTGGTGCACGACTTAAGGCAAAAGCATTAGAAAATGGGAAAGTGAGCACTTCGCCAACAGAAATGCAAATCATACTGACAACCAATATTCCAGCCCAAAAATTAATGAGAAGTAAAAAGAAACTCAAAGCCATAACAAAAGATCCGACTATAATAATTCTGATTTTGGCAAAACCTTTTCTTTCTAAAAAGCCAACTGTTGGCATTTCTAAAGCAAAAATCAAAAGTCCATTGAGAGTCATTAATAATCCCGTTTGGAATTCGCTCAAGCCAAATCTCTCATTATGATATAAAGGTAAAGTGGTAAAAAGCTGAAAGAAAATCATAGCCGTAATAAAACTCACAAATAAGAAAACCCAGAATATCGTATCATGAAAAACCGATTTTACATCTCCAGCACTTTCTGCTTTGTCTTCGTGAACTACTTTTTTCTTTTCTTTTACTAGAAACGCAAATATAGAAATAGCAATAATACAAGAAGAGCCATCAACCCAGAAAAGACCAGAATAGCCCATCCCCATAATAATTAAACCACCTAAGGCAGGTCCAGCTGCAAAACCTAAATTTACCGCCAATCGTACAAGTGTTAAAGCACGAGTTCTGTTTTCTGGTTTTGCATAAGCGCCTAAAGAAACAAACATGGCTGGTCTAAACATATCGGCAATGGTCATTAAGAGAAACATCGCGATACAAAGTGACCAAAAGTGTGTAATATATTGTACAAAGAAAAGAGCAAGACCACTTGTAAATAAACTGAAAACCATTATTTTATAAAATCCAATTTTATCTGAAAGTTTACCGCCAAGCCATGAACCTAACATTGACCCAAACCCAAAAGCAACCATAATCCATCCAACTTGATTGTACGAAAATTGCAAGTCTTCTTTTAAATATTTAGATAAAAAGGGAAGCACCATTGTTCCGGCGCGATTGATAAAAGTGACAATAGCCAGAATCCAAATTTCTCTAGAAAAACCTCGAAAATTGTTAATGTAGTGGGTAAAAGCGTTTTTAAGCATTTTGTGTGATAGATTATCGCAACAAAGTTAGCAAACTTTGTCAGCTTAAGTGGTTGTCGTTTTGTTACTTTTGAACTATTTTTGCATAAAATTTCTAAGATGAAAACTATCTACGCCCTAGTTTTATTGTTTGTTTTTAATTTTGGCTTTAGCCAAAAAAAATTTAGCAAAAACGATGTTATAAAATTTCAGAAGAAACTAAATACTGAATTTGCTGATTCTAAGACAAGTCCGTTAATGGCAAAAGATTTAAAAACTTTTAAAGGCTTAGAGTTTTATCCTATTTCTGAAACTTTTTTTGTGAATGCAACTTTGGTAAAAGCGAAAGGCGGAAAAGTTATTGAAATGAAGGAGAGTGGAAAATATACTTCAAAATATACTAAATACGGTACGTTGAATTTCAAAATCAATGGAAAAGCTTTTAAACTTGCCGTTTACCAAAATTTGGAACTGATTGTTCAAGAAAAATACAAGAATTATCTCTTTTTACCATTTTCTGATTTAACGACTGGCAAACAGAGTTACATTGGCGGTCGTTATATAGATTTACAGATTCCAAAAGGAAATACAATCGCGATTGATTTTAATCAAGCTTACAATCCGTATTGTGCTTATAATTATGAGTATTCTTGTCCGCTTGTTCCGTTGGAAAATGATTTAAAGATTGAAATTAGAGCTGGAGTGAAAGACTTTCATTAATGGAATATTTTAATTTTCATACACATCAATTTACCAATCAAGAAGATGTTTTAGAATTGGTGAATCAATATCCTAAAGATTTTGATGCTTCTATTGCATTTTATTCTATCGGAATTCACCCTTGGTATATCGATGAAAATAGACTAAATGAAGATCTAAAAATTATAGAAGAAAAATTACAAACTGAAAATTGTTTGGCAATTGGCGAATGTGGTTTGGATAAACGAATCGAAATTCCGTTAGAATTGCAGATTTCTATTTTTGAAAAACAATTAGAATTAGCAGAAAAATTTAAAAAACCAGTTGTAATACATTGTGTTGCTGCTTTTCAGGAAGTGACAGCGATTAAGAAAAAAATGAAAATTTCTGTTCCGATGATTATTCATGGTTTTTCAAAAAACAAACAATTAGCTGAACAGTTAATCAAAGATGGATTTTATCTTTCATTTGGAAAATATTTATTAAAAAATCCAGATTTGAAAACCGTTTTTAAAGATATCCCAAATGATCAATTTTTCTTGGAAACGGATACAATGGAAGAAAAAATTGAGCAAGTTTATGAAATAGCTTCAGAATATAAAGGCTTAAGTTTAAAAGAATTAAAAGATATTATATCAAGTAATTATAGAATTGTGTTCGAATTGTAAAACATGATTTGTCAGGCTGAGCGAAGTCGAAGCCTATTCTTATTGGAGCGCCCTTCGACTTCGCTCAGGGTGACAACGAGAAAAAAACTTGAAACATGAAACTTGAAACAAAAAATTAAAAAAACAAAAAATAACAAAATATAGAATATGGCAGAATGGACAGAAAGAGCTGAGCTTTTGTTTACTAAAGAAGGATTAGAAAATTTACAAAATGCAAATGTTTTAGTTGTAGGATTAGGTGGAGTTGGATCTTTTGCAGCCGAATTTTTGGCAAGAGCAGGAGTAGGGAATATGACAATTGTTGATGGAGATGTTGTAGATATTACGAATATTAACCGTCAATTACCAGCATTACATTCAACAGTTGGAGAACCAAAAATTACTATTGTTGGAGACCGTTTAATGGATATTAATCCTGAATTAAAACTTACGCGTGTTAAAGAATTTCTTTCTCCAGAAAGAGCTTTCGAGATTGTATCTCCAGAATTTGATTATGTTTTAGATTGTATTGATAGTATTACTCCAAAATTAAATTTGATTATTGCAGCAAAACGTAAAAGAGTAAAAATTATCAGCAGTATGGGAGCTGGCGGAAAAATGTTGGCTTCTAAAGTAAAAGTTGCTGACATTTCAAAAACAATCAATTGTTATTTTTCTAAAACAATTCGTAAGCGTTTAAAAGCGGCAAAAATCAATAAATTGAAAGTAGTTTTTTCATCTGAAATTCAAAATGAAAAAAGTCTGAAATTAACCGACGGAAAAAATTTCAAAAAATCTTTCTACGGAACAAACAGCTATATGCCAGGATTATTCGGTTTACATGCAGCAGAAACCGTGATTAGACATTTGCTTACGAAATCAGAGTAAGCAGTCTCAGTTTCAGTTTTCAGTTAATAAACCTTAGAACCTTAGTTTCTTAGAACCTCAGAACCTTAAAAAAAAAATGATTAAAACAGTAATTTTTGACATGGATGGCGTAATTGTAGATACAGAGCCGGTTCATCGTTATGCTTATTATTTACAATTTTCAGAGTTAAACATTGAAGTGCCAGAAGAAATGTATACTTCATTTACTGGTTTTTCAACTCGAAATACTTTTCAGACTTTAAAAAGTTATTTTCCGTCTGTAGAACAAGAAGTTGAAGATTTGATTCAAAGAAAAAGAACCATATTTAATGACGCTTTTGATACTAAAGAAGATCTATATCTTTTGGACGGAGTTGAAGATTTGATTAAAGATTTGTATCAGAACGGAATACAATTAATTTTAGCTTCTTCTGCATCTAAAGTTACTATTGATCGAGTTTTTACAAGGTTTAATCTTCATCAATACTTTACACATATTGTAAGTGGAGAAGATTTTCCGCAATCTAAGCCAAATCCTGCTATTTTTATTCATGCAGCTTCTTTGTCTATTGCTCCAAAAGAAGAATGTATCATTATTGAAGATAGTACAAACGGAATAAAAGCTGCAAAAGGAGCAGGAATATATTGTGTAGGTTATAAAAGCGAGCATTCGAACCTTCAAGATTTGTCTGAAGCTGACTTGGTTATCGATCATTTTAATGAATTAAATGCTCAAAAAATAGCACATTTAAAACCTTGAATTATATAAAATTTAACATTTGTTCCCTATTTGAATTTGTAAATTTGAATAAAATAAAAAAACACTGAATAATGAAAAAACTACTTATTGCATTTGCTTTGATTTTAGCACCATTAGCATCAGAAGCACAAGTAAAAACTCCACAAGCCAGTCCAAAAGGATATATAAAACAAACTGTTGGTTTAACAGATGTAGAAGTTACTTACTCTAGACCAGGAGCAAGAGGAAGAGCGGTTTTCGGAAATTTAGTTCCATTTGGTAAATTATGGAGAACTGGAGCAAACGAAAATACAATTATCAATTTCAGTGATGATGTTGTTATTGATGGTAAAACACTGAAAAAAGGTAAATATGCAATTTATACAGTGCCAAGAATCGAAAGCTGGGATGTGATTTTTTATCTTTCTACAGATAACTGGGGATTACCAGAAAATTGGAGTGAAGCTTATGTAGCTTTAAAAACAACTGTAAAAGAAGATGCTTTACCAACTCCAGTAGAGACATTTACAATCGGAATTAATAGTTTAGATCCGAATTTTGGTTATTTAGAAATGGCTTGGGAGAATTCTCATGTCGCTTTGAAATTTGAAGTTCCAACTGCTAAAACAGCTATTGCAAGTATTGACAAAACTTTAGCTGGTCCGTCTTGGAATGATTATTATGCAGCTTCTCAATACTTATTTCAATCGAACGGAAATATTGAATTATCAAGAACTTATGTAGATAAAGCGCTAGATATGAGTACTGATAAACCTTATTATGTAACAAGATTAAAATCTTTGATTCAAGCAAAACAAGGTGATAAAAAAGGTGCTGTAGAAACAGCAAAAGCTTCATTAGCTGCTGCGGAAGCTGCAAACAATGCTGATTACGTAAAATTGAACAAAGACAGTATCGCTGAGTGGAGCAGATAAAATAATTCTTCGAATTATAAATTTCAATTATAAAATTTCAAATTCCAAAGCTTTCGGGTTTTGGAATTTTTTTGTTTTTTACCGCAAAGAACGCTAAGACTTGCGCAAAGTTCGCTAAGTTTTTTCTATAATAGCTTTGCGAACTTTGCGTAACTCCTTGTGCCTTTGCGGTTAAATTTAGTTCATACTTGGCGGTTCAGGAATTTTTACCGTTTTCTTTATTTTTTTGATTAAGAGATAAAATGTAATTCCGCCCAAAATAATAAGTAAAGCGATTTGCAATTGTCCAATCATATTGTTTTTATTGTACATTGCATTGGCAAGAGCAAGTTTTGCCTTTCCTTCTTCAATTTGAATTTGCGATAATGATTCTAAAGTTTTTAATGCTTGAGCAGTTGAAACAGCAATTTTATTCCAGTTTTTGTTTTCAACCTGTTTGTTGATTTCTTTGCAAGAGCTTAAAAAAACATCAAAATATTCTTTCTCCTTATTAGTTAAAACTGTTTTGCCGTACAAATCATCAATGTTGTGAATAATATCTAGAGTGTGAATAATTTCGTTCTTCTTAATATTATCGCTCAAGTCGAGTTTCTCTGCTTCAGATTTTATAAAATGAAGTTGTTTAGAATATTGAAAAATGTAATGAGCTACAACCAAACGATCTTTGTAAATCGCATTGATGTTGTCATTTACATTTTTAGAATTTTGAAGCGTATTAAAGTTTCCTAATAAAATTAGAAGCATTACGATCAATAGAACAAAAGCGGCTTTGCTCTTATTGCTGTATTTTTTTAAATCTTTCATAAAACTTTTATTATTAGAAATTCTAAATTTATAAAGTCACGAATAAAAAAAGCAACAATTTTTCAAATACTATTTGCTTGCAGTTGTATAGAGCAATTCAACGTTTTTAATAGATCCAATTGGAGCAATCTTAATATGTTTTTGCCCTTTTGCTACATAAAAATAATACAAGCTATTTGTACCAACGAGATTAACCTCTTCAGGATCTCCATCGTTAAAGTTTAATTGATAATTATAATCAAGTTTTCCCTTAGCAATTCGCTGAGAAGTAAAATAACCGCTAGCTACTCCGGTTCCCATAAAAAAAGATAAAAGGATAACAGCCAGTGTTCTTATTGCAATTTGATTGTAGTAACTTTTCTTTTGCTCCAGAGTTAATTCTTCATCAGACTTCAGATCAAACATTTTTTGGACTGTTATTTTATTTTTGTTTTCTAAAAGAAATTTCGGAAGATAAAAATGACTTGCAAACAACAAAATAATCGTGATTAAAATGATAGGATTTGAAGTAATGTAAACTAACGGACTCATTAAAACATCAACAATAGTTGAGAATTTTAGAATGTTTATTCCGAGCTGATAATATTGAATGCTGTCTTTTAATATTCCCATTACAATAAGGAATAAATAACCAAATGGCAGTAGTTTTTCTAGATCTTCAGAAATTTTCATGTATAATTTCTCTAGTTTAAATTAGTTTAGTTTTTGGAAGTAAATCTTGTTGGTCAGTTTTACAGCTTACTAAAATAATATTTTTTACTTACAAATTTAAGAGAGAATTTAGATTCAGAAATTTATTTTTTAAAATGATGTTTAGGAGCTTATTCCTGCTGTCCGCTGTATCTTTTTGTTTTTAAAGAAAAAACAAAAAGGATGCCGCTTCCATCAGGGCTAGGTATCAGGATTTATTTAATTACAGATTGATTAATTAAAAATAGAGTTTGTTTGTTTACAATTTTTGCTGCATTACTTAAGTATATTGGGTTTGTGCATTCTCCATAACTGATGTAAACAATATTATTATCGTCGTTCAAATTTTCATTCCTCCTTATAGCCTCAGTTGAACTTTCTAAACCACTTATTAAATATACTGGATTTCCTTCTTTAAATAGTTGAGTTGTAATTCCGATTAACATTTCTTCTGCGAATCTTTGTATATCAGTTTCTTTATAAGCCAAAAGATAAGAACAACTCAACAACGAGCAAAATGTTGTTTTTTGGAATGTCGGATATTTTTCGAACAATTCATTTCCTTGGTTCAAATTATCAAAACACTTTGTGTATAATTGAGTAGAAATGGAATTGTCTACAACTATTGATTCATCAGTATTTTGACTTTGAGCCTGAAAGAATACAAAAAAGAATACTGTAACCAAGATATTTTTTAACATCAGCTTATTCCAAAATCAATTCATTATCATCTGATTTTCCTCTAAAAAATAAAAACTGAATCAGTAACGCCAACACAATTGTCAAAATAGCTCCAATGAAATTCAGCCATAAATAACCCAGTTTTTCTTGTGTATAAATCATGAAATAATAAATCACAAAAATAGTTAGCTGACTCATGATTGCACTAATAAACATTGGTTTTGCCTGAACGCGTTTTAAATAGAAACCAACTAAGAAAATACCTAAAACGGTTCCGTAGAAAATAGATCCGATGATGTTTACAAGCTGAATTAAATTCTCAAATAATGTTCCAACACAAGCAAAAAGTATAGCTACAATTCCCCAAAAAAGAGTGAAAAACTTTGTTATGTTCAAATAATGCTTTTCTGATTTTTCTGTTTTCTGATTTCTTTTATAAATATCAATTGCTGTTGTAGAAGCCAGTGCCGTTAATCCGGAAGCTGTAGATGACATGGCTGCCGAAAGAATAACGGCCAACAACAATCCGATTAGACCTTTTGGCAAATAATTAAGAATGAAGTGAAAGAATACATAATCTTTATCATTCGTTTCTGTATTACTGTCTGCTTTTACAATGATTTCTTTGGCTTTGTCGCGCAAATCTTTTTCCTTGTTTGATAAAGCAACTAATTCCTTACGTAAAATTGGATTGTCATAATCTTGATTTAACTGATCGATATATAATAAATTAATTACTTTTTTGTCTTCTGAAAGTTTTACCAGTTTTTGTTCTAAAGCATGGTATTCTTCTTTATAAACGGATTTTTCAATAGCAATTTTATTATTCGGATTAAAATTTAACGGAACTGGATTGAATTGAAAAAATACAAAAACCATAACTCCAGTCAAAAGAATAAAGAACTGCATAGGAACTTTCAAAAGTCCATTCATTATCAATCCCATTTGACTTTCACGAACTGATTTACCAGATAAGTAACGCCCAACTTGAGATTGATCTGTTCCAAAATAAGCAAGAGCCAAAAAGAAACCTCCAGTAATACCGCTCCAAATAGTGTATTTTTCTTCTGGATCAAAAGAAAAATTAACAATGTCCATTTTGTCGTTTGCTCCTGCAATATGCAGTGCGCTGTTAAAAGTCATATCATTTGGCAGATAATGCAGAATCAAAAAGAAAGTAATAAACATTCCAGACATGATTACAAACATCTGTTGTTTTTGAGTTACATTCACCGCTTTTGTTCCCCCAGAAAAGGTGTAAATGATTACCATAACACCAATTATAATATTCATTACAGTCAAATTCCATCCTAAAAGAGCAGATAAAATAATAGCTGGAGCATAAATTGTCAAACCAGTTCCTAAACCTCTTTGTACCAAGAATAAAATAGCCGCTAGAGAACGAGTTTTAACATCAAATCTTCTTTCTAGAAATTCGTAAGCGGTAAAAACTTTACTTTTATGATAGAGTGGAATAAAGGTCAAACAAATTACAATCATGGCAATTGGCAAGCCAAAATAGAATTGCACAAAACCCATTCCGTCATGGTAAGCTTGTCCAGGTGTAGACAGGAAAGTAATTGCGCTGGCTTGAGTAGCCATAACAGAAAGCCCAACAGTATACCAAGGCGTTTCGTTGTTTCCTAAAATAAAATCTTCAACGTTTTTACTGCCACGGGTTTTCCACGAGCCATAACCAACGATAAATAATAATGTTACAATAAGTACGATCCAGTCAAATAGCTGCATAGGTTATGAATATAATTGCATGATTAAAACGAAAATAGCAATGTAAATTGCATTAACGACCAAAACGTAGGTGTAGCTTTTTTTCCATTTTTTTGTTTTCTTCGTTTCCATATTTTATTGCTTTAAATCTTGTTTAGGAGCTTCAATTGGCTGTTTAAGAGAGATAATATTAGATAATAATCTATATGCGCCAGAAACTCCTTCTGGTAATTCTCTAAAGAAACTTAAACCTGTGTAAATGTAATATCCTTTTCCGTATGGTGCTACCAATAATGCGCCATCTTTTGCAGATTCTCCTTTGTCATGTGAAGAAATAATAGGAGTAAAGGCAGCATCATATTCATTTGGATAATACAAACCTTGTTCTTGAGTCCAACCTTGGAAATCTTTTTCAGAAATTTTATTTGGTGTATTCAAAACAGGATGATTTGGTGCTAAAAAGGTGATTTTAGCATTTTCTTCCGTAACACGATCGTTTGATAATTTTAATGGATAAGGTGCAATTTTATCTGTAACCAATTTTCCATTCGTATTATATTGAACAATCATATTTTTTCCGCCTTTTACGAAATTGAAAAGGATATTTTGTTTGTTTGCTAAAGCATTTACGGTATTGTAAGCGCGAATTCCAGTAATTACAGTACTAAATGACTCTAATTTTTCAGGTGTAATTTCTTCTGGTTTTAAGATGGAAACTTTGTAGCCCATTTGTGCTAAACTTTCTGGAACTTCATCTCCAGCGCCCATAATATAAGCGATTGCATCTCCAGAAGTTTTTAAGTCGATTCTAATGCATTTAGATTCGGCAGGTTTTAAGACCATTTGTTTTGTGATATGATTGAAATCAATAATAGTTTGATCTTTATCAAAACGTTTACCGTCAACAGTTGCAATGCTTTTTGCCATCACTTCCTCAGGATTTACTGGCGGTGTTACTTCAAAATAAAATATTTGTTCGTTACCTTTTCTGTCAAGGTCAAACGGAATTTCTTTTGGAGAAACAGTCCAGCTTTTTGCCAATTCTAATTGTAAATTTCCTTTTACATTGTCTTTTCCTGCACGAACTTTTACTGGAATCATTTTACTTTTAGTGTCTCTAAAAATCAAAACTCTTTCTAAGATTGAAGTCGTAACTTCAGGAACAATATCAAGAAAATTATACATTTCTCCTTTTACGCCGTCGTTGTATTTGTACACGATTGTACGCTCAAAAGGAATCTCAACATCATTAATTTTTACATTAAAAATCACCTTGGTTTCTCTAATAATATCAGGAATTCCAATAATTTCTTGATTAGAAACGGTGTACATACCAACAGTTGCTTTTTCTTTTAGCCAATAAGGTTGCGTATATTCAATATTTTCAGGAAGTTGAAATTGAAGATTTATTTTTTGATCATTATTGTTTTTTAAAGCAATGTTTTGAGAAATTGTTTTATTGTCTGGTAAAGTTTTTACGCTAACCAATTGCATATCAATATTACATCTGTTGATAGCTTCAAGATATAGTTTAAGTGTACTTCCTGGAGTTGCTTCTTGTTCGTTTGCTACAGCTTCAAGATATAAACCAGAGCAAGATGCAATAATATTTTTTATTGCATTAGATTTAATGCTTTTCCAATGATCATCTTCAAGAGCTTCAATCATGGCATAAGCTTTTACTAAATCTGGAATACTAGCAGAAGGTTTATTGAAATCATATTTTGAAATAATTGAAGAAATCAAATCACCAATTGGTTTTCCGTTTTTAACACGGTTCCAGCTAGTATCAATTCCGTCAAATAAATTATCGCGTTCTTTTGGAGTTTCGCCATTAATTAACTCTAAATATTCTGTTTCTTCGCCACGTACACCAGTGCTTCCAAAACCTTGAGATTGATGACGGCTTCGGCTTAAAGCTGCAATTTCCTGATTTGATTTTCCGATTCCGTTATAATATACACCAGTTTCTAGCTTTGTAAATTTAGATTTATTTGCAGCATCAAATTTTTCTTGGCTTCCGTAAAACCACCATGACGGATTGAAAAATTGGCGTTTTACCTGCCAAGGCGTAACATATTTTAATTGTTCAGGATAAACTTTTGGATCGTTTGTTAGTTTAAAACTTTCGACACTTAACATCGCCGAAGAGGTATGATGTCCATGTGTAGTTCCTGGCGAACGATGGTCAAATCTATTGATAATAATATCTGGCTGAAATTTTCTAATAGTCCAAACTACATCGGCAAGGACTTTATTTTTATCCCAGATATCTAAAGTTTCATCTGGATTTTTTGAGAAACCAAAATCATTTGCTCTTGAAAAAAATTGTTCTCCTCCATCAATTTTTCTTGCTTCAATTAACTCTTGAGTTCTTATAACTCCTAATAATTCACGCAATTGAGGTCCAATTAAGTTTTGTCCACCATCACCACGCGTTAGAGATAAATAACCAGTTCTGGCATTCATATCGTTTGCTAAATACGAAATCATTCGGGTGTTTTCGTCATCAGGGTGTGCGGCAACATATAAAACCGAACCTAAAAAGTTTAATTTCTTGATTTGATTGTAAATTTCAACTGAATTTGGTTTTTGTGGCTGCTGCGCAAATGAAATTTGAAAACTGATAAAAAATAGAAGAAAGATTTGAATCTGTATTTTTCTCATGCTGTGGTTAATTGTTTTTCTTTTAAGAGCTTCAAAAATACTAATTATTTTATGGAAGACTATTTAAATGAAATGTTAATGGTTGTTATTGAATTGCAATTTTTTCAAATAAGCAACAAAAAAGCTGCCAGTTTTTTACGCTGGCAGCTTTTTTATATCTAAAAATGGAGAATAAATCTCTATTTTAATTTGTTTTCGGTATCAACATAACTTCCTGTAATGGTTACGTTACTTCCTTTAGTTACTTTTCCATAGATTGTAATTGAAGACGTGTTTCCGATGAAATTGATTTTAGCACCGCTGTTCAATGTTAAATTTCCCCAAATTACTACTGATCCTTCTACATTTAAAACAGCATCAGTATTAATTATAAGCTGTGTTGGATTAGTCTGTTGGTATTTTCCTTGAGATAAACTTCCTCTCATATTGAATGTACCTTTACTATTTAAAGTCAAATCACCAAGAACTGCAATAGAACCACAATGCGTTAAAACAGCACCAGAATTTACAATAGCCGAATTAATGGCTGTTGCACCTTGATACGATTTAGTTTCATTAGAATTTAAAATCAAATTGCTTCCTTGATTGTATAAACCGTAAGTTGCACAGCTTGCAAATGTAGTACTTGGTTTTTCAAGTTTAATGATTTTCAAACCACCTGTTCCGCTGGCAACATAAATATAATTTCCACTAGATTTCACATAGTTTGATGAGCCTGCAATTCCTACAGAACCTAATAAACTAAGTTGTGTTGCTGATTGGTAAACATTAAGACCTAAAGCACCATTTGCAATAAAAGCATAGCCATCATTAAAAGAAACAGCATTTGTTACATTGTCTTCGCCAGCAGTTGGAATTCCAATAGTTTGTAATTTTGAACCACTATTGATATCGTAAACTCCTAGACCATTTGGACCTTCAGAAACAAAAAGTTTTGTTCCGTCAATATCCATTGTTCTTTTTGCGCCGCTTATGTCATTAGAAGTAGCAAAACTTTTTTGTAAAGCCAAATTTGATTGATTGTAAATATTAACGCCTTTTGTTCCACTTAAAGTTACTACTTTATCACTTGTTAAAGCGATTGAACGTAAATCAGCAACTGCCACTTTTCCTGTAACTGCTTTAGTTGAAGTACTTAATTTGAATAAACTTCCATTATCTCCAGTAACGGCAAAATAATTAGAAGTATTAGCTGCAACATCTGTAGTTACTCTGCTTTCTAAATAATTTGTGGTTAAGGTATTAGTAAGTAATCCAGAGCTCAAAGCCATATTAAATACAATTGCTGGATTTCCTGCAAGCTGAGCATCTTTATCTACATCTTTTGCCGCGCCGATAATTAAATTTCCGTTTGCATAAGTAAGCGATGTGATATCAGTATTAGGAATCAAAGCCGAAGTTACTAATTTTGGCTTGTAAGGATCAGAAACATCGATAACATCAATTGCTCCAGAATAAACATCGCCTCTTGTAATATAAGAAACGTAAGCATAATTACCATTTACGGTTACGTGACTTGCTTGAAGCGTTCTTCCATTAGCATCAACTGGAGGTTTTACTTCTGCAATTTGAACTAAAGGTAAAGTAGTGTTTGTCGTTTCGGCAGATTTACCAGTTGCTGAAACATTGTCGATTGAAATAACACCTGAATTAGTAAGGTCAAGTCTCTGATTTAAGGCAGTTTGATCTGAGTTAATTGTAATGTTATTTACCGATTGGTTGTCGTTTCCATCATTGTTATCGTCACAACCTACTAATAGTGACATTGCTAAAAATGAAAATAAATAAACATTCTTTTTCATAAAAATTTCAATTTGGGTTTAAAAATTCGCTGCAAATATATATCATAATCACATTAAACAAAGGTTAATATTTAAAATTGTTTAATAGAAGCTATTGTTATTCAGTGATTTATATTGAAGTTACAATTTTTTGACAAAACTTCAAAATCAAAAAAGCAAAAAAAAGAGAGTATCGTGTTCTGATACTCTCTAGCGCCGAAATTTAACATTTTAGCATTATCTTCTTCCTCTTCCATGATCATGATCATCGTGGTGATGGTGGTCATCATGTCTATCGTGGTGTTTATCATGTTTGTCATAACGTTTGTAGTCTCTACGCTCACTATAACCATATACAGGTCTTGGTTTGTATGGTCTTTGAGGTGCTCCATGATATCCTTTATAATATTTTACTCTATGACGATCGAAGTAAACATAAGGGGTTCTTCCGTGATAGTCTGTTAAAACTACTTTGTAACCACCATACAAATCGTAGTTTCTATATTGTCTTGGTAAATAAGTTGTTCTAACCCATTTTCCTCCTCCAAAATAAATAAACTGCGAAGCTCTTACGTCATAATAGGCTTCAATATCTGGTAAGTAATAATATTCCATTTGAGAATATCCTGCAGGTCCCCAAGCTGGTGGAGTTCCTATGTTAACGTTAATCGATACTTGGGCTTGCGTGGCATTTGCAACCATTAGAAATAATCCGGCGATTGCTAATTTTATCGTTTTCATCTTTTTTTAATTTTTAATGTTAATCTTGTTTAGGGATATTCATATACTGTGCCAAAAAAAATAAATATGCATTTTGTCGAGTAAAAAATGCATTTCGTCGAATATTTTTTTGATTTGTTTAACGCTTAATTTGTTGATTTTAAGCATTTTTATTAAAGATGAGAATTTTAAAAAAAAAATTATCTATAATCAACAACTCGAGGTTTATTTAGCTCAAAACTTTGCATTCTGTAATCTGTAGTCTCAAAAGTATTTGTCTTAAATACATTATCTCCTTGTTGCGGAATGCTCGGATAATAAGAAATTGAAAGCTGAAAAGAACTAAAAACCAAATAGTCATTGCTTACTAATAAACCTAAAGTAATTTTAGAATAGGGTTTACTTTTTGTCATAGCAACTTCTGGGCTTCCTAAAACAGCAATTGCGTAATTAAAAAATGGATTTAAACGAAATCCTAATAAAGAATGCGGAGAATACGTTTGCGTTTGAAGAGATAAAACTGCTTTGCTAGTTCCGTATAACGCAGTATTAAAACCTGCTAAGCCATTTTGTTCGTTAATATTAAGCTGATCCCCAATGACATCATCACGATTTATACCGACTACAACTTTCGGATTTACGAATTGTCTCAATTTCCAATTTCCGATGCTATATAATTTGGTGAAATAATTCGATTCAAATAAAAATGCCGTTTGGTAGGTTTTCGATTGATGAAAGTAGGTTCCTGCTTCAAAATTCATACTTAAAAAACCTAAACGGTAATAATTTCCAAAAGAGAACTGCGCACCTACATAAGGCCGCCAAAAAGTGTT
Source organism: Flavobacterium notoginsengisoli (assembly GCF_014207905.1). Classification (GTDB taxonomy): domain Bacteria; phylum Bacteroidota; class Bacteroidia; order Flavobacteriales; family Flavobacteriaceae; genus Flavobacterium; species Flavobacterium notoginsengisoli_A. The sequence continues at coordinate 49,555 of NZ_JACHLB010000007.1, forward strand.
TTTATATTGATATCCAAAAGTAAGTCCATAAATTCTTCCTATCGGAACGTCTTCGGTCTGACCATTTCTAAAAATGTATCGGTCTTGAATAAATTTTCTGGTATTCAATCCAACACCGCTTAAGATGAGTTTTTCATCCGAATAAAAATGATCAGGATCATAAACTTCTGTAGGTGATTCGGTGAAATTTTTATTCAGAAATCGGCCAGTTACAACAAGATTGGTAATTGCTTCATGAGAGTCTTCGAACATTTTAAAAGCGCGTCCAGCCCATAAATCTTGAGATTTATATTTTACTGGCTGAAAAGCATAAGTAAGATCTGGAGCTTGAAGCGTATCTCTTCTATAATATTCATCAACATAAACACCGCCTGCCCATTTCGTTAAAGGAGAATAGAAATCACGTTCTACATTTATACTTTTGATATAATTATTGTCTAAATCCATTTTATAATGAAGCACTGTACCGATATAAGTGTTTTTTATATTAGGCACAGTATAAGTGGCTTCATTTGCATTTCTGCCATCGTCAAAACGATTTGTAAAACGGTATTCAAGCTGTTGCCCAGAGCCAAAGAAATCTTTTTCTTTAAAACCAATAGAAACCTGATTACTAGAAATAGAAAACCTCGGAATTGTACTCCAAGAATCTAAAACACGGATAGTAACATCTACAGAATCTGATGCAGCGCCTACAGTCTGGTTAGAAATGCGTACAGCCGTAACATAACGTTGCGCACGAATCAAACGTTCAGATTCCAGAATTTTATAAGTATCATAAGGTGTGTTCTTTTTAAAAAGCAATAAATTGTAAATCGCTATTTTTTTTGTTTTTAAATGAAGTCTGTTTCCCGTTCTTTCTCCCCAGTTTTTAGGCATTTGTGTGGTGTCAGCAACTGAATAGCCAAAGGGATCTAGCGTAATAATGTTTATTTTACGAATAATTTTTCCGTCATAAAGAGTTGAATCTATTGGTACAAGCAATTCTTCTTTTTTCTTTGGTTTTTTTGACCTGAAAAACATTTTATGTATCGTCTGCGTAAACTTATTTTTTTTAGAATAGTTTCGAATACGATTGTAAATTTCGGTAGTATCTTTTTTTTCAGAATCTTTTCTGGTCTTACTTATCTGAGCGTATCCTCCTTGTAAACACAAGCACAATAAAATAAGAAACAATATTTTTTTGTTTAAAGACATTAGGATAGTTATTCTGCAGATAGTTTTATTTTTTATGAATATAAGAAATTCTAAAGTGACTTTTAAGATTCCTTTTGTTTAATTTTCGGTTGACACATTTTTTGTTCTCCATCTAAATTTTCTCGGAACATGATTGCCCATTAAATAGCCCCAAGGTGCGAGAGATTCAATTCTGTCAAATATAATTTTTAAGATTGCCAATAGCGGAATAGCTAAAAACATTCCGGCAATTCCCGCCGCGGCGCCTCCAACAATAATTCCCATAATAGATACGAAAGCATTTATCTCAACTTTAGAATTTATAATTAGCGGCACAAGAAGATTATTATCAATAAATTGAACAATTATGTTGACAATAAGAATTCCTAGAATCATAGAAAATTCTGCAGATCCAGTTAATGAGGCTAAAACAGTAATAATTCCAGCAACTAGAATTCCGATGTACGGAATTAAATTTAAAATTCCAGTTATCAATCCCAATAAAATAAAGTATTTGATTCCTATAATCCATAATCCTAAACTTGTCAAAACAGAAACAACTATCATTTCGATAATTAAACTAACGATATAATTGTTTATGGAAACTTTAATTTGAGAAAGAATATCTACTAAAACGGGATGATTTTCTTTGCGAACTAGTTTCGCTAAAAATAGTTTAAAATGTTCTTTATAGATTAAGAATAGAAAAGTGTAAATAATAATTATAGTGCTGTCTAAAAGAACATCGCTTATCGAAATAATGAATGAGCCTAATTTTGCCTGACCAGTTTTTACTGAATCTTTGGTCATATTATCCAAATATTTCTTTTGATCGCCAATGCTAATCTGAAAATTCTCTCTAATAAATTTATGTATATCAATTATAAACGAATTAGCATTCTTCTTTATAGTTTCGAAATCATTTGCCATATTCGTAACTTGATAAGATATAAAAACCAAAATACCGATTATAATCGATAGAAAAATTAATAGACATATAATTCCTGCAAGATGTCGAGGAAACTTTAATTTCGTGTTTAAAAAAGTAAAAATGGGCAACAATAATACTGCAAACAAAAATGCCAGCAAGACTGGTGTCAAAATATCTTTTCCGGTACAAAATATAAATGCAAAACAAATTAAGGTAACAAGAATAAATGCAAGTTTTGCATAAAAAGGTAAAGTAATAGGTCGAGTCATTTTTAATGAGGTTTAGCTAGATTTATTAAACAAATATTACACTTTATTTGCCATTTTATGTTCTAGCTTTTTTGCCTGCACTTATAAAATTCCCATTCTATATTTTAGTCAAAAAACTCTCTTTCCTCGTATTTAGCTGGTATTATAGAAATTCCTTTTTGAAGCAATAAGTTGTTAGGGAAAATTATTTTTTCTCCTTCTTTCGTTTTTAAGCTAACATGAAAAGTATTGATGTCCTCAATTTCAGCTTCAATAGGAAAATCTTTATCATGTATTTTAATAGTATCTCCAATTCTAAAAGGAAAAGAGAAGAATAAAATCATTCCAGAAGTAACATTGCTCAAAATTGACCACTGCGCAAACATAGCAACTCCAATAACGGTTGCAATAGAAGAAATAGTAAAGAAAATATCCTCAGTTTGTACACCCCAAATGACTATTAGACTTGTTGCCACCAAAATATTCATCAAAATATTGATGTATTTAATGACTAGGTTGGTACGATGTTCAAATAATTGACTTGTCGCTGCAAAACGTCTTATTAGATTGGCTATTACTACTCGAAGTACTATAAGTACAACAATAAGAATTACAGTGGCTAATATTTCGCGGCTATACTCTTTAAAAGAAAACATAAATAAAATTTTTACACTAATGTAGTCAAAAATTCGTAGACTTTTGCAGTCGGAAGTCCCATAACGTTGGTGTAAGAGCCTTCAACTTTTGCAACTGCCATAAAACCAAACCATTCCTGAATACCGTAAGCTCCAGCTTTATCGTAAGGTTTATAATTTTCTATGTAGTATAAAATAGCTTCGTCTGACAAGTCATTAAAAGTTACTTTGGTAATGTCATGCAATAGAGTAGAAGAGTCAGCTGTTTTAAAACAAACAGAAGTAATTACCTCATGAGTTGCATTCGACATTGATTTTATCATTGTAAAGGCTTCTTCGGCGTTTTTTGGTTTTCCTAAAGCCTTATTTTGATGCCATACAATAGTATCACTTGTTACTAAAATTTCATTTTCTTTTAGTTCGCCTTCAAATGCTTTTGCTTTAAGTTCGGCAAGATAATCTGTAATTTCGGTAGCCTTTAATTCAGGCGGATAAATTTCTTCAATATCTTTTAGACGAATTTCAAAATCAAGATCTAAATCCTTAAAAAACTGCTGTCTTCTAGGAGAACCTGAAGCTAAAATGATTTTATATTTTTTTAGTTTTTCTTTAAGCATTGTATTTGATATTTAAGGCAATAACCAAAATTGATAAAATTCCAAAGAACAAAATAAGCTTCAATATCGTGCTCAAATGATGAAAATCTTTCTGAGATTTGGCACTGAAAATTTTTACAATAAAATATAACAAAGGCGCTAAAACAGTAGCAAAAGCATAGAATATTACAATATAAAGCTTGTTTTGCATGAAATAAGTATTACTGTAAAGTGCCGAAAGTATAAAAGCAATTACAGCAAATCCTAAAGCGATTTTTGCGGCTCTATTAACTCCAATCGCAATCGGTAAAGTATTCATTCCTTGATTGTAATCTCCATTTACATCTTCTATATCTTTAACAATTTCACGTATAAAATTAATCATAAAAGCAAACAACGCATAGTCGGTTAGAATTGAAAAAAGACTTGCCATTTGCGCTTGATTTTCCGCAGTTGTAACTGGAAAAAGATCAAAAACTCCAATAATTAATACGCTTACAGCAAGAAGTGCAGCAACCACAACATTACCTAAAATCATAATTTGCTTTAAACTTGTAGCGTAGAAATAGAGCAGAGAAGCAATCAAGATAAAAAGTGAAGCAAAAGTCGGTTTATGAATTATGTTAGAAAGCAAAAAACCGATTCCAACGCCAGATACATTTAATGCTATATAAATATTGAAAGCAGCAGTTTCACTTATACCTTTGCCAACAACTACATCGTTTGGCTTATTAATACTGTCGGTTGCAACATCATAAATGTTATTAATTGTATAACCAGCTGCTGCAAGTAAGACTGTACTTAAAACCAATAATCCGTATTGCCAGTCTGATAAAGCTAATGGAATATCTTGCTGTTTTAAAAAGGCATAAAGAAAAAGAAGCTGCATAAAAGCAAGCATCAAAAGATTTTGGTAACGAATAAGCTTTAGGAATTTCATTTTTTTAAAGTTACAAAGGTTCTGAGGAACTAAGGTTCAAAGGTTTTTTACTAACTGAAAACTGTCACTGTGACTGAAAACTTTAATCGTGTTTTCCGTTAAAATACTCCATCCATTTTCCCTGCACTTTCATGACTTGTTCGATAACATCTCTTACTGCGCCTCGTCCGCCTTTTACATGTGAAATGTAGCGACAGATATTTTTAATTTCAGGACTTGCGTCTTGCGGACAAGTCGGAAGTCCAACTAATTTCATAACATGAAAATCGGGAATATCATCTCCCATATAAAGGACATTTTCGCGCTTAATGCTATTTGCGTCAGCATATTCTTTTAAAGTTTTTACTTTATCAGGAGTTCCCAAATGAATGTCGTTTACACCTAAATTACGTAAACGAATACGAACTCCTTCATTACTTCCGCCAGAAATAATACATACATTATAGCCACTTTCGATTGCAGCTTTTATAGCATAACCATCACGAATATTCATTGTTCTTAACATTTCGCCTTCGTTGGTTACAAAAACAGAACCGTCTGTAAGTACGCCGTCTACATCAAAAACAAATGTTGTGATGTCATTCATTATTTCTTTATAACTTTTTGCCATTATGCTGTATAGATTGTGTTAGAATTTTATAGATATTTTTTTTGTTTTCGTCTTGTAAAAAAGCCAAATGTGCTTCGGTAGTATTCGAATCATGGCGTTTAGCTGGACCTGTTTGCGCATCAACAGGATCTAAAGTATTTATTTTGTCTGCTGTTTCTTGAATTAAAGGTCTTAAAATAGCAAAAGGAAGCTGGTTTTCTTCGCAGATTTCCTGTCCTAAATGGTATAAATGGTTCGTGAAATTATTCACAAAAACAGCTGCTACGTGCAATGCTTTACGCTGTTCGGAACTTATCGAATAAACTGCTGTAGAAATACTTTTGGCAACCGTTTCAAGAAGTTTGAAATCGGCCGTATTCTCAGCTTCTAAACAGAAAGGAATTATTGAAAAGTCTACTTCTTTTGTTTTAGAAAATGTCTGAAGCGGATAAAAAACACCACGACGATTTTTTTCATTTAAAAGTTCAATTGAAGACGTTCCTGATGTATGAACCACAAGTTGATTGTTAAAAGGAAGCTGTTCTGAAACTTCGCTAATAGCATTATCAGAAACTGCAATTATATGCAAATCAGCTGTTTGTAAATGGTTGTAATCATCAATAATTTTTTCAAACTCAATTAAATGATGTAGAGCTTCTTTCTTTCTAGAAAAAACCTGCTTTATCTCAATAATTTTGCTGGCGCTAAAAGCCTTTATTAGATGCTGTGCAACATTGCCAGAACCAATTATAGTTATCTGAATCATAAGAGCAAAATTAGTATTATTTTTTTAATGCAAAGAGCCTGCAAAGTATTCATAATGGATTTTCGAGACTTTTATTGCCGTTTAAACTGTATCTTTTTCATTTTTTGATTTATTACGATTTCAATAAAAAATTAAGAGAGTGAAAAAAGCTTTTGTTTTTGTAAGTTTTAACTTTCTATATTGTCAATTTGTTTGAAATTTAAGCCTTATTTTTAGTTTTTATTAACAAAACTCCGAGTCTGCAAATCAACATTTTTAAGTACTTTTGTGCCACTTTTATACAATGTAATTCCTAAGAAATGGATAAAAAAATATTCTCTTTTTTGTTTTCTACACGATTAATGGCCGTTCTTTTTTTAACATTCGCAATTGCAATGGGTGTTGGAACTTTTATCGAAAGTAAATACAACACCGATACAGCCAGAATACTAATTTACAATACTTGGTGGTTTGAAGCGATAATGGCCATCTTTATGCTTAATTTCTTCGGGAATATAAAGCGTTACCAACTTCATAAAAAAGAAAAATCGGCAACACTTTTATTACATATTGCCTTTGTTTTTATCCTTTTAGGAGCTTTCATTACTAGATATATCAGTTACGAAGGAATGATGCCAATTCGCGAAGGCGCGGCAGAAAACCAAATCTATTCAGATAAAACATTTTTAACAATTTTTGTTGATGGCGAGTACAAAGGCGAAATGAAACGAAGAGTTTTCGAAAAAAGCCTTTTGCTTTCTCCTGTAACTAATAATGATTTCACTGTTTCAGGAAAATTTGATGAAACACCTTTTGAAGTTACGTACTCGAAATACATTATGGGTGCGAAAGAAGTTGTTAAGCCAGATACAAACGGAACTTTATACTTAAAATTAGTTGAAGCAGGAGCAGGCGGACGTGAGGAGCATTACCTGAAAGAAGGTGAAGTACAAAACATTCATAATGTTTTATTTGCTTTAAATAAGCAAACTGACGGTGCAATCAACATCAACACAAAAGGTGAAAAATATACCATTCAAACTCCATTTGAAGGAGAGTTTATGCGAATGGCAGATCAATTAAAAGGAAAAGTAACTAAAGATGATGTTCAGCCTTTAATGATGCGTTCTTTGTATAGTATTGGTGATATTAGAATTGTTTTTCCGGACCCGCCAATGAAAGGGAAAGTTGATTATGAATCTAATAATGATTTTAAAGCAAAATCTCATTCAGATGCTTTAGTGGTAAAAGTTAAAGCTGAAGGTCAGGAAAAAGAAGTTATGCTTATGGGCTCTAAAGGACAAGTTGGAGAACCAAAAACTGTAAAAATTGGCAATATAGAATATTCTTTATTCTATGGAAGTAAAGCCTATGTTTTACCGTTTAAAATTAGATTAAATGATTTTATTGCCGACAAATATCCTGGAACAGAAAAAAGTTATTCTGCTTTTAAAAGTAAAGTAACCGTTCAAGATTCTACAGAAACTTTTGATGCCGATATTTTTATGAATCACGTTTTGGATTATAAAGGATATCGATTCTTTCAATCTTCATTCGATCCAGACGAAAAAGGAACTGTTCTTTCTGTAAACCACGATTTCTGGGGAACAAATATTACTTATTTAGGATATTTTCTACTTTACATTGGTTTAATGGCAATTATGTTTACAAAAAATTCTCGTTTTGGAGATTTGAAAAAGAAACTAGAAAGCGTTAAAAAGAAAAAAGAAAAATTAATTACTATTTTAATTTTACTAATTAGTTTAAACGGTTTTGCTCAACAAACACCACATGTTCATTCGCACGATCACGATCATGTGCATTCAACAGATCCAAACGATCACGCAAATCATGTTACGGCACCGCCAAGCAAAAAACAATTAGATTCACTATTAAACATTTATAAAGCTCCAGAAGCGCATGCAGCTAAATTCGGTCGTTTGATTATTCAAGATGCTGGGGGAAGAATGAAGCCAATTAACACTTTTTCTTCTGAATTGCTTCGTAAAGTAAGTCACAGTGATAAATATAATGAGATGAATTCTGATCAGGTATTTTTATCTATGACGCAATACGCTCAGGTTTGGATTCAAGTTCCTATTATTTATATCAATACAAAGAATGACAGTATCCGTAAAATCATTGGTATCGATTCAAAAGATAAATTTGCACCGTTTGTAAAATTCTTTGATGAGCAAGGAAATTATAAATTATCTCCTTATTTAGATGCTGCTTATAAAGCTGCAAATCCAAATAGTTTTGAGAAAGATTTTATCGAAACTGACAAAAAAGTAAACTTAATGGAGTCTGCTTTAAGCGGTCGTATTTTAAAAATATTTCCTGTACCAAACGATCCTGGAAACAAATGGGTTTCTTACTTAGAACGTGATAACGCAGGTTTTAAAGGAATGGATTCTACTTATGTAAAACAAATTCTTCCTTTATATTTTAGCGCTTTAAATAACGGTTCTATTGCCAAGAATTTTGATACAGCAGATAATTTAGTAGAAAGTATCAATGGGTTTCAAAAGAAATTTGGAGCAAAAGTAAGACCAAGCGAGAAGAAAATTGATGCTGAGATTGCTTATAACAAATATGACGTTTTACAGAAATTGCCTTATTGGTATATTACTGCGTCAATCTTTATGCTAGCTTTTATCATTGTTAATATTTTCTTTGAAAAAAGATGGCTTAGAATTACAATTAATGGTTTCCATATCATTGTTGGATTATTATTCGCGATTCACACCTTAGCTTTAATAGCACGTTGGTATATTTCGGGGCACGCTCCTTGGAGTAATGCTTACGAATCTATTGTTTATGTGGCTTGGTCAACTATGTTCTTCGGATTGGCTTTTGACAGAAAATCAAAATTAACTGTTGCTTCATCTGCTTTCGTTACAGCAATGATTTTAATGGCAGCATACTTAAACTGGATTGATCCAGAAATTGCAAACTTACAGCCAGTTCTTAATTCTTATTGGTTAATGATTCACGTTGCGGTAATTGTAGGTAGTTATGGTCCAACGGCATTAGGAATGATTTTAGGATTTGTATCATTATTATTGATTTTGTTTACAACTGAGAAAAACAAAGCCAAAATGGAGTTAAACATTAAAGAGATAACATACATCAACGAAATGTCTTTAACTATCGGTTTAATCATGTTGACAATTGGAAACTTTCTTGGAGGACAATGGGCAAACGAAAGCTGGGGACGTTACTGGGGTTGGGATCCAAAAGAAACTTGGGCTTTAATCTCTATTATGATTTACGCATTTGTTATTCACGCTCGTTTTGTTCCTGCTTTGAGAGGAAAATGGTTCTTTAACTTAATGAGTATGTATGCCTTTGTTTCAATCTTGTTTACGTATTACGGAGTAAACTTCCATTTGGTTGGTTTGCATTCATACGCAAGCGGAGAAGCGCATTCATTAAATTGGATTTACTATTGTTTAATTACAATTTCTTTAATTGGAGCTGTAACTTATCCAAAATATAGAAAGTATTATAAAACGAAAAAAGTAAAAAAATAAGCCTCAAAAATTAATTATTGATTCGTATAGAAAAAGCTCAGTTTAATTCTGAGCTTTTTTTGTGTTTTATTAGAATGAAAAAACTTCAACGACCGAAATATTAGGTTTAAAATACGTCGCTCCGCTGGAGCTTTATTTTGTATAGCTTTGCTTTCTATAAATATTTAGCTTCTCCGAAGCTTAGCAAAAAAAGCTATTTAAAGAAAAACTCCTAAGATTGTATAAATTTTTATAAAAATTATTTTATTTATCAGGACCCCAGCGGGGTCAAATATTTATAGAATTTTAATAATACGAATATAAAAAGCTCCAGCGGAGCGACATTTTTTTTTATGTAATTTATCTCGCTCCGCTGAAGTTTTATATTGTAACCGCATATTTCTGTCAATAATATTTGGCTTCTCCGAAGCTAAAAAAAAGGAGCTATTTAATAATAGCTCCTTTTTAAATTTATGCAAAATTAAATTTTAAACTTTTCCTAAAGTATAAAGTTGCTCCATTGTTGGTGTTGGACTTCCTCCAGCAGGTTCTAGTGTAATTCCAAAAGCTTCGGCAGAATCTGTTTGGCTTACAGCAAAGATTTTTTGCGAGTTAGATTCAAAATTATCCAATAAACCAATACTAGTAGGAGTAAGAACTGGACTCAATTTAAGAGACCAAACTTGGTAAACCATTCCTTTTGGAGGCGTTGGTAAACCAGCGGCATCTATATAAGTTGTTTTGGTTTCTTGATTCCAGTATACTTTTGCAAAAGATTTTGGAGAAACTGCTTGTCCGCCAAGAGTTACACCAGTGTTTTTAATATCTCTTACAATATTTAAGCTTTTCTTAATTTCTTTATTTTCCTGACCTAAATAAGCATAATCTCTTTGGATTTTATTTTTCTCATTTCCAACAGTAGAGATAGCTTCTTTTGTTTTTGTCAGTTCCATAGTTTGATAGCCTAAACCTAACAATAATAACACTGCAGCTGCCCAACCCACATATTGCGACCATTTTGTGGTAGGTTTCATGTCTACTACTTTGCCATGTTTAAGTTCTAAGCGAGCTTTTATTTTCTCAAAGTTTTCTACAGAGTGGAAAGGAGAGAAGCTTGAAGATAAGGCAATTATGGCTTTTTCTATCGAAATAATCTCTTCATCTACATTTGTATTATTTTTTGCTAGCTCAGCAATTTCTATGTTTTCTTTCTCACTTAGTAAGCCGTAAACATACAGCTCTAATATACCTGATTCTATATATTCTTGTGCTTCCATTATATTTTCAAATAATTACGTAAATCGTTAATACAGTTTCTGTTTTGTGTTTTGATAGTTCCCAGTGGCACGGCCAATTCTTCTGAAGCTTCTTGTTGGGTATATCCTTTAAAGAATAACAAATTAATTATTTCAATACATTTTGGTTTTAGTTTCTTTACGAATTCCTGAATTCCAATTGCATCGAGTTTGTGACTTAATTTATTGCTCTCATCTAACAGATTTACGAAATTATCTGAGGAAAGGTTTTTTTGACTGTTATTATAATTTTTAGAACGGAGTTTATCGATCGAAGTATTTCGAGCAATATTAAGGATCCAAGTGTAAAATCGGCCTTTGCTTTCGTTATAAGAATCGATGTTCTTCCAGATTTTTACAAAAACATCTTGCAGGACATCTTCTGCTTCTTCTCGATTTTTGATTAAGACATGAATGACTGAAAACAAACTTTTTGAATACATATCGTATAAATGTGTAAAAGCTTTTTCGTCCTTTTTGTAAATTAAAACTAACAATTCTTCTTGACTCATAGATTTGGATTTTTAAGTTTAAACATTAATAGCTAGACGTTATTAGGTAACCTGTTATAAAGATAAATTATTTTTTTTTTATTTTTTTTATTTTTTTTTGTAGTCCAAACCCTAGGAAAATCAAGGGGTTAAAAAAAAATGTGATTTTTTTTACATTTTTTTAAAACCAAAAACAATCCAATTACGTAAATGTATTTATAAACGTGAGAAACATCTTAAGAAATTAAAAGATGCTAATTAAATAATAAAACTGTTGTTGAATCCAATTTTAAAAACAGAATTATGGATAGCAAAATAATTAAAATAGTTATAGTTGGTTTGACGACAGTTTTGGCATTGTGCACAATTTCAAAAAATGACTTTTTGAAAGTTATTGCTCAAAATCAATGTATTATCTATAAGACATAACAATTGATGAATCTTTTGAAAATATTTGTTTTGCTCGTTTTTATTCTTCTGTTTATTTCAATCTATAAGCAGTAAAACTTAAAAATACGTTCTGAAAAAATGATTAGTAATTTTTAATAGTTGATGTTCTCGGACTTCCAGACCGAATATTTTTTTAATATGTCACAACAATTATAAAGAGTTTAGATTAGATACAAGCCATTTGAAAATATTTTGAATCATGTGTGACATTTAGGGGTTAAAAAGATTTTCACATAACCGAGGCATCAACTTTTTAAAAACAAAATACATTATATAAAAGATTGCATAATAATTAATTCATGGTTTGATTTGTTTGTATGGGGGGAAGCCTAACGTCTGATTAACGTTAGGCTTCATTTTTTTTAACTTTTGATTGGCAAAATTTAAAGGAATAAAATAGTTTTAATGAAATGTATTTTAGCTAATTTTATAAAAAATTATCAGATGAAAAAAATACTATTTATACTATTTGGAGCAGCAGCTTTGTTTACGACAGGCACAAATGCCCAAACAAGTAAGAACAAATTATCTAAAATAGATAAAACCATGGCAAAAGAAACAATTTATCAATTTAAAGTAGAGGATTTATCAGGAGATACTTTTGACTTCGCATCTTTGAAGGGCAAAAAAATCATGATTGTAAATACGGCTTCAAAATGTGGTTTAACACCTCAGTATAAAGATTTAGAAGCTATTTACAAGCAGTATAAAGATAAAGGTTTTGTAATTGTTGGTTTTCCAGCAAACAATTTTGCATCTCAAGAACCTGGAACAGCTAAAGAAATTGAATCTTTCTGCCAACAAAATTACGGCGTGACTTTCCCAATGATGAACAAAGTTTCTGTAAAAGGAAGCGATATGTGTGAAGTTTATAAATTCCTAACAGAAAAATCTAAAAATGGTTTGCAAGATTCTGAAGTTGAATGGAATTTTCAAAAATATTTAATCAACGAAAAAGGAGAATTGGTTAAAGTGATTAAACCGAAAACTTTACCAACAGATCCAGAAATTATAAATTGGATTAAAAGTTAAACTGTAACTATCTAAACCCGAAAAATCCACAAATTTGATTATTCAAGTTTGTGGATTTTTTTTTGAGGCTCAAAGAGGCAAAGTGACAAAGTTGCAAAGTTTTTTAAAATTTATCCTTGCGAACTTTCGCGTAAATCATTGCGGTCTTTACGGTTAATTTATACCAAAATTAACTGCATAAAAACCAAATCTAGCCAATGATCAAATTTGTATCCAACTTCACGAATTGTTCCGGTTGCAACAAAACCAAATTTTTCATGAAAAGCAATACTTCCCGCATTATCGGCGTCAATAGCGCCAATCATAACATGATAACCTTGTTCTTTCGCTAGACGAATTAATTCAGTTAAAAGTTTAGAACCAATTCCTTTTCCAATAATATTATCTACCACATAAACAGAATGCTCAACAGTGTATTGATACCCAATTTTTTCGCGAAACTGACCATAACTTCCAAAACCAACTACTTCACCATCTAAATCTGCAACGACAATCGGAAGATTTTTAGCTGTTTTATCTTCAAACCATTTTTTTTGAACTTCTAAAGTCTGGATTTCGTAGCTGTAATTGGCAGTTGTATGCAAAATGGAGTGATTTACAATTTCTAATATTTTTTGCAAATCGTTTTCAGTTGCTGGTCTTAAAATAATGCTCATTGGTAATTATTATATTATTTTTTGTTTAGTTCTGTTAGTAGAATATCGATTTCTTTAGAATCCCAACCCATTTCTTTTGCAATGGCTTTGGCATTTTTAGCATATTCTAAAGCTTTCTTTTTATCTTTTATTTTGTTGTAAAGTTTAGCTTCTAGTAAATTTCCGTCGTAAGAGTCATTTAATTCTAAAGAATGATTGACCCAAAAAATAGCTTTTTTAAGACTTTCAGTGTCATTAATATGTTTGAAATATGTATTTCCAATCTCTTTTAAGAAACTAGCATCATTCCAAACCAATTTTTGAGTGTCTTCAAGAGTCACTTTTTTATAAAAATCCCATTTTTCGGTTCTTTCAGCCAAAGTTAAATCATATTTAAAAACTAAAGAATCTGTTTTCTGTAAACGAATCGATTTGGCAACTTCCCTTTGTTTATAATAATTTATAGTATCTAAATTGTCAACCAATGGGCGAAGTAATTCATTTACAATATTTTCAATCTTTTTGTCAATTCTATTTTGAGATGCAACAGCAGCAAATTCTTTTTGATGCTGTAAAACAAATTGAAATTCTCTCGATTTTATATCTGTCACACCATTTGCAATAACTCTCCAGTTTAATTCGCTAATTAACTGTTTATCAGACTGCGTATTTAGGTAAATATGCGTAGCTGGAGATAATTCTGTTCTGTCTTTTCCTTTTTTTAAAGTATTCAAATAAGTAAAGAATTTGTCCGAATTACTCGGATCTGCCATAAATTCTTTTTCTAAATAAGGCAATTGCATTTTTGGATTTAAAGAATATTGAAGCTCATTTAAAAAATCTGCTTTTTTCATTTCTCCTTTCAAAGCATAAATCAAATTTTCGTTCGAATCTAAAAACAAAAAAGTAGGCAACGATTTGGTTTTGAATTTATTCTTTAAAGCAATTCCTTCTTCCTTTTCAATGTTTTTATAAGTGCAGACAAAATTCTTATTTAAAAAATCTTTCACTGCTGAATCACTTAAAACTTCACTTTTCATCAAATTGCAATGCGGACACCAATCAGCATATAGCATCACAAAAAGTGGTTTTGATTCTTTTTTAGCCGTTTCTAAAGCTGTTTTATACGGAATATCAATAGGAACAAATTGATTTTGAGAAATTGCGACTTGAAAAATGATTGTAAAAATGGCTATAAATAAGAAACGCATATCGAGTTGGCTTTTAATAATTATTCGATTTTACAAATATATTTCCTTTTTTGCGAAAGAGCCTTAATATATTCCTAATTATAATTTAAATGAACTGCGAAGTTTGTAACTTTGTAAGCAACAAGAAGAAAATTTAGATTATCAATTTTCTCTCAAAAAAAAGTAATACACGACTAGAATGATTTACCCCAAAATAGCGCTTGCACAAAGCATTATCGAAATTTTATCTGCCAAAGGGATTGTCAATATTATTATTTCTCCAGGATCTAGAAATGCTCCCTTAACTATCGGATTTGCTCAAAATTCTAATTTTAAATGTTATAGCATTGCAGATGAGCGTTGCGCCGCTTTTTTTGCTTTAGGAATTGCACAGCAAACTAAACAGCCAACTGCAATTGTTTGTACTTCTGGATCGGCTTTGCTGAATTATTATCCAGCTTTAGCGGAAGCGTTTTACAGCCAAATTCCTTTAATTGTAATTTCTGCCGATAGACCGCAAAGTAAAATAGATATAGGTGATGGACAAACCATTCGTCAGGAAAATGTTTTTGCAAATCATTCTGTTTTTAATGCTAATTTGACTGAAGATGCCTCAGAGGAAAATGATTTAAAAATCAATTTGGCTATCGAAACTGCGATTCGCTTAAAAGGTCCGGTACATATTAATGCACCTTTTGAAGAGCCTTTGTATGAAACTACAGAAGAGCTTTCTGTAAAACCTAAAATTTGTCATACAGAAGTTGAGAACAGCTTAAAAACAATCGAAAACAGAGAAGAATTTGTTTCAATTTGGAATAATGCAAAGCGAAAGTTAATTTTAGTTGGAGTAAACGAAGCTAATGTAATAGATAGGGAAATTATCGAAAATCTAGCTTCAGATCCTTCAGTTGTTGTATTGACTGAAACAACTTCTAATTTGCATCATCCTAATTTTATTAATTCAATAGATACTTTAATTACTCCATTTGATGATTCTGATTTTACGGCATTTAACCCAGAAGTTTTAGTGACTTTTGGTGGAATGGTAGTTTCAAAAAGAATTAAAGGTTTTTTAAGAAAATACAAACCTAAACAGCATTGGCATATAGATACTTTACGTGCTTATGATACATTTGGAGCATTGACTAAGCATTTTGAAATGAAACCAAATGACTTTTTTAAAGATTTGTTTTCAAAATCATCTTTTGCAGAAAGCGACTATTTCTCAAGCATTGATTCTGTTTACAAAGAAAGATTAGAAAAGAGAAAGGAATATTTAAGTCAAATTAATTTTTCAGATTTTAAAGTTTTTGAAAAAGTAATAGAATCTCTTCCTAAAAATAGCCAGCTTCAGATTAGTAATAGTTCAGCAATTCGTTATGCACAATTAATTGATATAGACGAATCAATTGAAGTTTTCTGTAACCGAGGAACTAGTGGTATTGATGGTAGTACTTCTACAGCTATTGGTGCAGCAGTCGGGAATGAAAAACAAAATGTATTTATTACAGGAGATATTAGTTTTCTATATGATAGCAATGCGCTTTGGAATGCTTATATTCCTAAAAACTTTAAAATTATTCTGGTAAATAATGGAGGAGGAGGGATTTTCAGAATTCTTCCAGGACATGAAGAGAAACCTGTTTTTAATACTTATTTCGAAACTTCTCATCATTTAACTGCTGAACATTTAGCAAAAATGTATAAGATGAATTATTTTGTTTCTAATGATGTTGATTCTCTTGAAAGTGGATTAAAATCGCTTTATGAAACGAATGATGCTCCAGGTATTTTGGAGATTTTTACGCCTACATTGGTTAATGATCAGATTCTAAAACAGTATTTTAAATTTTTGAATTAATTTGAAAGAAAAATATTGTTAAAATTTTGTTTTACTTGTGCCTTTACTCTACATTTGGACTTTAATAAAGACCAAAAAAATGTATAGTTATGAGCAAAAGAGAAGAATTAATTAAGAAGTATGCTTCAGATTTGAAGGAAAAATGTGGTGTGACTCCAAACATGGATTTATTGACAAAAGTTACAATTGGCTGTGGTCCTTCTATATACAACGATGACGCGTCTGTTGTTGCTGGAACTCAAGAATCAGAATTAGAAACGGTTAAAAAGAACTTTTTAGTAAAAAAACTTGGTCTTAAAGACAGTCCTGAGTTGTTTGGAGCAATTCACGAAGTATTGGAAAAGTACGGAAAGTCTAATAAACACAAATATAGAGCAGTAGTCTATTATTTATTGACAGTGCATTTCAAGAAAGAAAGTGTTTACAAATAGAAAAAATAAAAGCGCCTGTAAAGGCGCTTTTTGTTTTATAATCTTATCGAATTGGAATCGGAAAAACAGGTAAACTTGCATGTCCGAAAGCATCTACTGCTTGTACTGCAAAGAAGTAATTGTCTTTAGAATATGGAATTTCAATTTGAGTTTCTTTGGTGAAAAATGTTTTTTCCCAATGAGAAGAGGCAGTTTCTCTCATCAAGATTTGATAACCGTATGGAGTTTTATTTTCCGGCGCTGACCAAATAAGTGTCGAAGAATTAGAAAGTTTTTTTACTTCGATACCTACATTTGTAGGTGCTTTTGGTGATGAAGCCAAATTTGCCAACGTAGCTAAGTTAGCACAAGTATTTTTTCTTAGATATTCAAAATCCATAAATTCGGGAAGATCGCCATAAACAACATTGTTTTCGGTTCTTAAATCTTGATGTTGGTGATCAAAATTTTCGTTCATTTCGCATAAACGAACTGCTGTAAATCCGTTTTGACTAAATGGTGTATGATCTCCACCGCGTAAAAAACGATCATTTCGATAAACCAATTTAACTGTTAACTGATCAACATATTGTTCTGTAGTGGTTTTAATGTAACGTGCTAATAATCTTGATGGACTGTCATTATCTCGACTTATCGCTTTTCGCATTTTTGCTTCTTCTTCAGTTTCTAAATACGGGATAGTTTCACTAAAAACACGAACTTGAGTGTTGTCTCTTAAATTGGTTCCGCTAGACAAACTGTTTCCAATCATGTCGTTGTTAAGCATGGCTACGATATTCCAATTAGAAGCTTTTGCCTTTTCTGCAAGATAACGCGCGCCGACAAGTCCTTGCTCTTCGCCAGTAACAGCAACAAAAATAATGGTAGCAGAAAATGATCTTTTGCTCATTACTTTTGCCAATTCTATTAGAGCTGCAACCCCAGAACCATCATCATTAGCGCCAGGAGCATTCGATTTTGCATTCATTACATCTGTAACACGAGAATCTAGATGGCCACTAATAATAAGAACACGATCATCCGTGGGATCTGTTCCTTTAAGAGTTGCCATTACATTTCCGATGTAGCTGTCTGTTGGAATTCTTTTTCCATCTGCTTTTGCAGTAAAATAATCAATTGTCGAAGTTAATCTTCCTCCAGATTCGAGAGCAGCTTTATCAAATTCACTTTTAACCCATTGCTGAGCAGCGCCCATTCCTTTTGTTTTACTTTTTGTATCGCTTAGCGTGTGTCTTGTGCCAAAAGAAACTAATTTATGAATTGTCGCTTCTAGATTTTCGGTTTTAATTTCGCTAATCATTTTTCGTATTTCTGGATCTTCTGCAACTTGCGAAAGAGAAAGCTGTGTAAAAACTAAAAAAGAGAAAATGGAGTAAAAAATAGTCTTTTTCATTGATTTGGGATAAATTATAGATATATTCCAAATTTAACTAAAAATTGATTAAAGCATAAAGTCTTTTTTATCTAAAACATTTTTTGTTTTACCATTTTCAAACTTCGTACCTTTGCACCTCACAAACTTAGTTGTTTTATCAACTTAGAATATTTAGAAAATGCTAGAAATAGGAAAATACAATACCCTAACTATATTACGTGATACCAAAGTTGGTTTGTTTTTAGGAAATCCTGAAAGTGACCCAGAAGGAATTCATGATGTTTTGCTTCCAAATAAATACGTTCCAAAAGTATTTGAAATTGGAGAAGAACTGATTGTTTTTGTGTATTTGGATCACGAACAACGACCAGTTGCAACGACTTTAGTTCCTTATATTTTGCTGAATGAGTTTGCACTTTTAAGAGTAAATTACATAAATAATGTTGGAGCTTTTATGGATTGGGGAATGGAAAAAGATATTCTTGTTCCGTTTAAAGAACAGGCACGCCCAATGGAAAAAGGAAAACGTTATTTGGTTTATTTATATATGGATAAACAGACTAATCGTTTAGTGGCTTCAAGTAAAACCAATCAGTTTCTGAGTAACGATCAATTGACAGTTGAAAAAGGAGAAGAAGTAGATTTGATTGTTTCTCATATTACAGATATGGGAATCAATGTAATTATAAATGAAAAACACAAAGGGCTTTTATATAAAGACGAAGTTTACGATGATTCGATAAGAACTGGCCAGAGACTTCGTGGCTATATCAAAAATATTCGTCCAGATCATAAAATTGATGTAGCGCTTCAGGCACAAGGTTTTGAAAGTATTGAGCCAAATGCAGATAAAATCCTGAGCGAGTTGAGAGCTAGTAAAGGCTTTTTAAGATTAAATGATAATTCGCATCCAGAAGATATTAAGACTGTTTTGAAAATGAGTAAAAAATCATTTAAGAAAGCTATCGGATCTTTATATAAAGAAAAATTAATAGAGATAAAAGAAGACGGAATTTATTTGATTAATTAAATACCAATATTAAAATTCCAAATTCCAAAATCTGATTGAACAAACAAAGTAAAATTGGAATTTGGAATTTCATTTTTTGAAGTTTACGAAGTTATTATAATACAAAAGGCTGCTCATTACAAGCAGCCTTTCGCTTTTTATTCTAGTTTTAAAAAAAATTGTAATTAAAAAAAAACAGAAATAAAATAATTCGAATCCCTCTTAGGATAATAGCTTTATAAATTTTAGAAACTATCCTTTGACGGTATGTCTTTTAAATAATTTGATGCATAAATTTTAAAAGCAAAAAGATAATTTCACGGCTTAATCCATTGGTTTATAAAATAACTTTTAGAAAGTGTGAATTAGTACTTTTTCTCTTTTTCGTTATCATTCATATACTAATTATAGATACAATTCTAACTTTTAACCTTAGGTGTTACTTTTTTCTTTTTGAAGTTTCAACAAACACATAAATCATTTGCTCTTTATTTTGAGGTTTGTTACTTAAAACCCTAAAAAAATGAGCGACAAATTTTTTAAATTTTCTCAAAAAAATCATTTTTTAGGTTAATAAATCAGTGAAAGAAAATCAATCTAAAATCAAATAAATAAAATGTATCTAGTTGATTTCTAGGGTGTAAAATTAATTATTATTTTTCTAAACTAATGTTAAAAAATGTTATTTTTTGTAAGTAAATACCAATTGTTAACATTAGAGGTTAATTTCGTAAAGACTTAAGACAATTTGAGTAGGTAAAATTGTAAAAATGCCTTATTTTTACGCTATAATTATTAAAACAAAAAAATCAAAATGGATTGGATTACAGCCAGAGAATTTGAAGATATAACCTATAAAAAATGCAATGGAGTAGCGAGAATAGCCTTTAACAGACCAAATGTTAGAAATGCATTCCGTCCTAAAACTACTTCAGAATTATACCAAGCTTTTTACGATGCACAAGAAGACACTTCAATTGGAGTGGTTTTACTTTCTGCCGAAGGACCATCTACTAAAGATGGAGTTTATTCATTTTGCAGTGGTGGAGACCAAAATGCTCGTGGGCACCAAGGATATGTCGGAGATGATGGTCAGCATCGTTTAAATATTCTAGAAGTGCAACGATTAATTCGCTTTATGCCTAAAGTTGTAATAGCAGTTGTTCCAGGTTGGGCTGTTGGTGGCGGACATAGTTTGCACGTAGTATGCGATATGACGCTTGCAAGCAAAGAACATGCTATTTTTAAACAAACAGATGCTGATGTAACTAGTTTTGATGGCGGTTACGGATCAGCTTATTTGGCTAAAATGGTTGGTCAGAAAAAAGCTCGTGAAATTTTCTTTTTAGGTAGAAATTATTCAGCACAAGAAGCTTTCGAAATGGGAATGGTTAATGCGGTAATTCCTCACGACGAGCTAGAAGCTACAGCTTACGAATGGGCGCAGGAAATTCTTCAGAAATCACCAACTTCTATTAAAATGCTAAAATTTGCCATGAACTTAACTGATGACGGAATGGTTGGTCAGCAAGTTTTTGCTGGAGAAGCAACTCGTTTGGCTTATATGACTGAAGAAGCAAAAGAAGGAAGAAATGCTTTCTTAGAAAAAAGAAAACCAAACTTCGGTGAAAATAAATGGTTGCCGTAAATAATTTTAGATTTCTGATTTTAGATTTTAGATTTTTGAATCTTTAATTTTTAATCAGAATATAAATAATCTAAAATCTACATTTTAAAATCTAAAATTAAAATATGAAACATTGGATTGAAGCCGCAAGATTGCGCACATTGCCTTTATCAGTTTCTGGAATTATAGTTGGGAGTATTTATGCTTTATCAAATCCAACAGAAACAATTAATACGCCGACAGAAGTATTTAGCTGGAAAATTTTTGGTTTCGCACTTTTAACAACATTAGGTTTACAGGTTTTATCCAATTTTGCCAATGATTATGGTGATGGAGTTAAAGGAACTGATAACGCAGACAGAGTAGGGCCACAGCGTGCTATTCAAAGCGGTGTTATTACGCCTCAGGCAATGAAGAAAGCAATTATCATTACTTCTTTATTGACTTTGTTGTCTGCAATAATCTTAATTTATTTTGCTTTTGGTAAAGATAACTTCGGATATTCAATCTTCTTCCTAGCTCTTGGAGTTGCTGCGATTGTGTCTGCAATTAAATATACTGTTGGTAATTCAGCATATGGATATAGAGGACTTGGAGATGTCTTTGTATTCCTCTTTTTTGGACTAGTAAGCACATTAGGAGTAAACTTTTTGTATGCAAAAGAAATTGATCCGCTTTTGATTCTGCCAGCCATTTCAATCGGATTATTGAGCGTTGGAGTTTTAAACCTAAACAATATGCGAGATCAAGAATCTGATAAAAAAGCCGGAAAAAATACAATTGTGGTCCAAATTGGTGCTTCAAATGCTAAAATTTATCATTATAGCTTGATCATTACGGCAATGCTTTTAGTGGTTATTTTTGCCATTTTAAGTGATTATAATTTTGACCAGTATTTATTTTTATTGGCCTACATCCCATTAACTAAACATTTAATTACGGTTTATAAAAATCAGGATCCTAAGCTGTTAGATCCAGAATTGAAAAAATTGGCATTAAGCACATTTTTACTTTCAATCCTATTAACTGTTTGCATGATTTCATTGATTTCAGATATCATTGTAAACTTGTTTTTAGGAGGAAGATAAAAACAGAACTTTTAAACTTAAAAATTTACAAATGAAAATTACATACTACGGACATGCTTCATTAGGAATTGAAGTAGGAGGAAAAAATATTATTGTTGACCCATTTATTACAGGAAATCCAAAAGCTGCTGGAATTGATATTAATTCGTTAAAAGCAGATTACATTTTGGTTACACACGCGCATGGGGATCACGTTTTAGACGTTGAAACTATTGCAAAGAATACAAATGCTGTTATTGTTTCAAATGCTGAAATTGCTACTTATTACGGTAGCAAAGGATTTAACTCACACCCAATGAACCATGGCGGAAGCTGGAAATTTGATTTTGGAAGAGTAAAATATGTAAATGCAATTCATTCAAGCAGTTTTCCTGATGGAACTTACGGAGGAAATCCTGGAGGATTTGTAATTGAAGGTGAACATAAAAATATTTACATCGCTGGAGATACTGCTTTGACTTACGACATGAAATTGATCCCGCTTCGTACGGAGTTAGATTTAGTGATTCTTCCAATCGGAGATAATTTTACTATGGATGTTGAAGACGCTATTATTGCTTCTGATTTTTTGGAATGTGATAAAATCTTAGGATATCATTTTGATACCTTCGGTTACATTGAAATTAATCACGAAGAAGCTATTCGTAAATTTTTCGATAAAGGAAAAGATTTGATGCTTTTAGAAATCGGAGAATCTATAGAATTATAATAAAAGGCTAAAGCTGAAATTGACTATATCTTCTAGAGGCAAAATAAAATTGACTTTAGAAGATATAGTTGTAAATAGACCAAATCAATCGGTTCTATTGGAAAGTTATTTGGCATAATCTATGTTATTGAAATACTGTAGTTTTAAAAATAAATCATTTTAATCTGTGAAATCTGTGGCAATCAAAACAACCTCACAAAATTCAACTTTCAAGAAAAGTATTCTCTTTCTGTTAACTCTGGTCTCTTATTCCTCATTTGCCCAAAAAGATGGCTACTGGGATAAAGAACGCGCTACCACGAAGGAGATTATGGTTCCTGCAAGAGATAGAATTGCAATATCGACAGAAGATTTGCCTGTTGGAACTACAGAAATTGTGTATCGAATTACACTTTTAGACAAAAATCAGGAAATGGCAAACAGTTTAGTTTCTTTATTAAAAGCCATTCCAGATCCAACTGGAGTAAGTCAAGGTTCTGCAGGAGCAGTTTTTCTGATGTCAAAAATTTCTGGTGATGACGAATGTACTTATTCCATTTTTACCTCTAATGAAAATGCTAAAAAATACATTGCAGATGGTAAAATAGATAAGGCTTGTTATTCGCAGGCTGAGCCCGTTAGTAAAGATGCAAAAAGGTTATCTGTAAATAGATCTTCATGTCTTAAAGAAAACATTAGTACTATTTGGTTTGGTTTTGAAAGCAAAAATTGGATTTTGAGTCAGAAAGTAGTTTTAGAAGTTGTGCCTTGGGTTGATACCAAATTAAGTCGTGGTTGGAATCAAGACAATAAAAACGAAATTATAAGTTTGTGCAAAACGTCTACAATGGCCCAAAAAATGGCCAATTCAGATGATTTTTGCGTTTGCATTTTAAATAAAATTATGAAACAATATCGATATGATGAGTTTCAAAAATTATTAGCAGTAGAAAAAACAAAAGTGTATAAAGATTTTGGAAATGCTTGTTACAAAGACGCTGATATTTCAAAAAATGTATTCAATGATTTGAGAACTCAGGCTGCTTCTTTGATAAAAACTCAAAAATATAATGAAGCAATTCCGAAATTAAATACAATTGTTAACGAAGGAAAAGCAACGGCATTAGATTATAGTTCTCTCGGCTATTGTTATATTTTGACCAAACAGTACGCTAAAGCATTGAAAGTATTATTAGAAGGTGAAAAACTAGATGATACCGAGTTGATGATAAAACTAAATTTAGCACATACTTATTTAGTAAGCAATGATTATAGCGCTGCTAAAGCAATCTATAAAAAATACCAAACTCAAAATGTTACAGACAGCTTAAGCTGGATTGCAAAAACAAAGCTAGATTTTGCAGTATTTGAAAAGGCTGGCCTTCCGTCTAAAGACTTTGAAAGAATATTAAAATTATATAATTAAGTTTCTTAGATATGAGGTGCTTTTATTAAACTTAGCACCTCGGTATCTTAGTATCTTAGCATCTTAAAAAATGAAAGCTTCTTACCATAAATATCTATTAAATTTTAAACGCCCTTCTGGAACATCTAGAGGTGTAATGACCGAAAAAGAAACTTGGTTTATTATTTTGGAGGAAAATGGAAAGAGAGGAATTGGAGAATGTGGAATTTTACGCGGCTTAAGCGCTGATGATCGTTCTGATTATGAGGAAAAGCTAAAATGGACGTGTGATAACATTCATTTGGGAGAAGCAGTTCTTTGGGATTCTTTGCTTGAATTTCCGTCCATTCAGTTTGGGGTTGAAATGGCGTTTTTATCTTTGAAAAATGAAAATCCATATATTTTGTTTCCTTCAGAATTTACCAAACAAATTAGTTCGATTAGAATAAATGGCTTGGTTTGGATGGGTGAAGCATCTTTCATGAAAGAACAAATTGAAGAAAAATTGGCAACAGGTTTTAATTGTATAAAACTTAAAATCGGCGCAATTGATTTTAATAAAGAACTCGAATTATTGCACTTTATTAGAAATCATTTTTCTCCTGAGGAAATTGAAATTCGTGTAGATGCGAATGGTGCTTTTACTTCAATAGAAGCATTAGATAAACTAATTCAATTAAATCAATTTCAGCTTCATAGTATTGAACAACCAATTAAAAAAGGTGCTGTTTTAGAAATGGCTAAATTGTGTAAAGAAACTCCTTTTCCGATTGCTTTAGATGAGGAATTAATTGGTGTTTTTTCATTCGAGGAAAAAGAAAATTTATTACAGAAAATAAAACCACAGTATATTATTTTGAAACCAAGTTTTATAGGAGGTTTTAGGGGAACGCAAGAATGGATAACTTTAGCAGAAAAATATAATATTGGATGGTGGATAACATCAGCTCTAGAAAGTAATATTGGACTTAATGCAATCGCTCAATGGACTTTTACTTTAAATTCAAATTTGCCACAAGGCTTAGGAACCGGAGCTTTGTATACTAATAATATAGATTGTCCACTAGAAGTTAAAAATGGAGAACTGTGGTATAATTTAGAAAAAGAGTGGCAGAAAGATTTTTTTTAGAAGATTCAAAGGAACAAAGGAATAAAGGCACAAAGTTTTAAACCTTTGTGCCTTTTTTATGATTTCTGATAAAAGCAAAAGAAACAGAGTAGCCACAAAGATTAAACCTTTACACCTTTGCAACTTTGTCCCTTTAAACCTATATTTTTTTACTCTTTTCCTCCTAAAAGGCTATCTTGCCAATCTTTTAATTCTTGCCATTTTCCTTGATAAGCCAGTAAAGCTTGTCTAGCCCAAGTACTCGGGTTGTGGATGGCGTAATTTTCTCCACCAGCATCTAGAATAGATTGTAGTTTTTCTGTTGATGCTTGAGAAAGATCGTGCCAAGTTTTTATTCCTGCATTATTAAACAAAGCTTCTATTTTCGGCCCAATTCCTTCTACAACTTTCAAATCATTCTCTTTTATTTTTTTTCCTAAAACAGTAGCCGCTAAAGTAGCATCAAATGGAATTAGGGTTGGAGCGGCTGAAGCAAATGATTGCGGAGCTATTTTTGCTTTTGCAGCCAAATCAGCCTCTAAAGAAGCAATTTTTGTATTTAAATTTCTAGTATTGGCTTTGCAGGCATCTAAATCTGCTTGTAAAGATAATGCTAAAGAATCATCATTTTTAGAATTCATTTTTCCTAGTAAGTAGCCTAAAATTCCACATATTAGACCTACAAGAGCGGGTATTAAGATACAAGGTATATTCATGATCGTATGTTTTAATTATTTAATTGTAATGACTGTTCTTCGGTTCTCTGCCTTTCCTTCTGAGGTATTATTGTCTCCAATTGGATCATCTGGACCTTTAGACTGCGTTTCAATTCTAGCGGCATCAATGCCATTTTTAGAAAGATAGTTTTTAGAGAAATCGGCCCTTTTTTGACCTAAAATTATGTTAGAATCACGATTTCCAACATTATCAGAATGACCAACAGCCAAGACAACAGCAACTTTAACATGCTCCAAATATTGCGTAATTGCAGTAATTTTTTCTTTTTCTGCATCGCTTAAAGTTAAGCGGGATTGATTGGTGTTAAAATGAAGAATTAAAGGATCTGCATTAATCTTATCTCTTAATGCGCTCCATTCATCAGTAGTTGCAGTAGAATCAATTGCTTCAAATGAATAATTTGCAGGTCCAAGAAGTGTATCTGCATTCATTTTCCATTTGTCGATTATTTCTCCTTTTGTATTAAATTGATTTTCCGACATACCTTTCGAAACAAAATAATTCTTGACATCATTTGCTCTTGCTAAGCCCAGATTCTCAAAGGTTGTCGTATTTTTTTCGTCTGATGTAGCATAACCGGTTATAGTCACTTTCTGTTTTGGATTTGAAGACAAGAAAGCTTTCAATTTTTCGATACCAGTCGTTACAGAATCGCTTACAGGCATTACGAGAATGGCACTGTTTTTAAGGAACTTGAGATTATCATGTGTTTGATATTCAATTCCCGAACCATTTAATACAAACGGAACAAAATTTGGCTCTTGAACAGCTGGGGAAACTATTTTAGGAGCATCATCCGTTGTTGTTTTGTCACAGCAGTTGCAGCAAAATTTCAGATATAAAAAAGTACCTAAAATAATGGTTATCGCAATGCCTAATAGATAACTTACTTTTTTAGACATAGATGATGAGTTTAGATTCTTTCAAATTTAACTAAAATTTTAATAGGTAACGTATTAATAATCAGTTATTTTAATGTTCTTCTTTTGTTTTGTAAAAAAGGAATTAACATATTTTTGCTTTTCTAATTTTTTAACCTCTTGATATAAATGAGTAACTTGCATTAAAATAATTCCAATTAAAAATGGTTGAAATAGAAAGAAAATTTCTTGTCAAATCTGACGATTTCAAAAAGCAAGCTTTTGCTCAGAATAAAATTGCTCAAGGTTATCTAAGTTCTGTTCCTGAGCGAACTGTTAGAGTACGTATTAAAGGACATAAGGGCTTTATAACAATAAAAGGGATAAGCCAAAGTGGCGGTATGTCTCGTTTTGAATGGGAAAATGAAATTCCGTTAGAGGAAGCTCAAGAGCTTTTAAAACTTTGTGAAAAGGGAAAAATCGAAAAAACTCGCTACGAAATAAAATCAGGAATTCATGTTTATGAAGTAGATGAATTTTACGGAGAAAATGAAGGCTTGGTTATGGCAGAAATTGAATTAAAATCTGAAGAAGAAACTTTTGAAAAACCTGAATGGCTTGGTGAAGAAGTAACCAATGACGAAAGATATTACAACGCCTATTTAAGTAAAAATCCTTTTAAAGACTGGCAAAAATAAAATGACAGAAACAACATATGACCTCATTATTGTTGGAGGAGGGCCAATTGGTCTTGCCTGCGCAATAGAAGCAGAGAAGAAAAAGCTGAATTATCTAATTATAGAAAAAGGAGCAATTGTAAACAGTATTTTTAATTATCCGTTGTACATGACTTTTTTTTCAACTGCAGAAAGATTGGAAATTGGAGAAATTCCATTTAATTGTTTAGCGCCAAAACCTGGACGCCAAGAAGCTTTAGAATATTACAGAAACATTCATCGCTATTTTAAATTCAATATTAATTTGTTTGAAAAGGTTTTGAATGTTCAAAAAGAAAACGAGATTTTTGCTATTAAAACGGATAAACAAAACTACAAATCTAAAAATGTTGTAATTGCTACGGGTTTTTATGATATTCCAATTGAAATGAATGTTTTAGGAGAAAGTCTTCCTAAAGTTCGTCATTATTACAAAGAAGCACACGAATATGCATTTAGAAAAGTTTTGGTTGTAGGAGCAAACAATTCGTCTGTTGATGCTGCTTTGGAATGCTGGAGAAAAGGAGCCGAAGTAACTATGGTTATTCGTAAAAACGAAATTAATAGCCGTGTAAAATATTGGGTTAAACCTGATATTGAAAATCGTATTGAAGAGGGAAGTATTAAAGCCTATTTTCAATCTAATATAACTGAAATTCGAGAAAACGAAGTTGAAATTGAAACGCCAGAAGGTAAAATTACTGTAGAAAACGACTTTGTTTTAGCATTGACAGGATATAAACCAGATTTAAATTTTCTTAAAGAAATGGGAATTCAGCTTTCTGATGATGAATTGAAAATTCCCGTTTATAATCCTGCAACAATGGAAACCAATGTTAAAGGTTTATTCCTGGCTGGCGTAGTCTGCGGTGGTATGCAAACACATAAATGGTTTATAGAAAACTCAAGAATTCACGCTAATATGATTGTGGATTATATTACTTCGAAATAATTTTCCCGCCACGAATTCACGAATTATTTTCTTTTCATAGATTGTAAAAAAATAATTCGTGAATTCGTGGCGAAAAAAAATTAAGAACTACAAGAAAGCATTGAACAGCCAACTTTTGTTCTTGCCCAATCGGGACGTTTTGCAAACCATTTTTCAGAATCGTGTTGTTCGTCATACGGTTTTTTCAAAAGTTGGAATAATTCGTCTATTAGAGAATAGTCTCCTTTATCGGCAGCATCTATTGCCAACTGTGCCATGTAATTTCGAAGCACATATTTCGGATTTATGAGATTCATTTTCGAAGCGCGTTCCTCATCTGAAAGCTTTTCAGAGTTTAATCGTTTTAAGTAAACTGAAAACCATTTTTGCCAAGCATCCAAAATTTGATTTTTTATTTCTTCTGGCAAATAAAATGCATTTTCGATCTTTTCGAATGCTTGCTCTACAGAATCTTCTTTTTTAATTTGACTTAGATTTCTAAAAAATATCGTCATATCAGTTTCAGATAATTTCAATATTTCTTCAAGACCTTTTATAATTTTATCATCAGCTTCACTTGAAGTAAATAATCCTAATTTACTTAAAAACATTGTTTTATAGTCTTCTTCAAAATCACTAATAAATGAATCTAAGATTTTTTCTAGAGGAGCTGCCTCATTAATTAAAGGATAAAGTGCGTTGGCTAATTGAAACAAATTCCATTGTGCTACTTGTGGCTGATTTCCGAAACGATATCTTCTATTCTGACTGTCTGTTGTATTTGGAGTCCAATCTGGATCATAATTTTCTAACCATCCATATGGGCCATAATCAATAGTAATTCCATGAATAGACATATTATCGGTATTCATTACCCCATGAACAAATCCAACACGCTGCCAATGTAAAACCATTTCGCGTGTAGTGTCTGCTACTTTCTTAAAAAACTGCAAATATTGTTCTTTTGGTTCTCCTGAAATTTCAGGAAAATAATGTTTGATATTGAACTCTACGAATTGCTTCAGATTTTTTAATTCATTTCTAGCTGTAAGCATTTCAAAGCTTCCAAAACGGATAAATGAAGGCGCAACACGGCAAACAACAGCACCTTTTTCGTAAGCAGGATTTCCATTGTATAAAATATCTCTTAAAACCTGATCTCCTGTTAGAATTAAAGAAAGAGATCGAGTAGTAGGAACTCCTAAATAATGCATTGCTTCTGCACAAAGATATTCTCTAATTGAAGAACGTAAGACAGCCAAACCATCTGCGGTTCTAGAGTAGGGAGTTTTTCCCGCGCCTTTTAGTTGAAGTGTGTAAAATTCATTGTTGTTTTCAACTTCTGTCAAATTTATAGCACGACCATCTCCCAATTGTCCTGCCCAATTTCCAAATTGATGGCCGGCATAACACATGGCAAAAGGTTTTGTTTCTTGAAGAATTTCTTTTCCGGAAAAGGTATTTAGAAAATCCTGAGAAAGAATTTCTTCTCTTTCGATTCCAACTAATTCTGCAACTTCTTCAGAAGCATGTATTAATTCAGGATTTGAGGGTTTTGTTGGATTTACATACGAAAACAAAGTATTTTTTACCTGACGAACTTCGTTTGTCAAATCAGGATCGGCAGGTAACTCTGCTGTAAATCGATTGTTTATTTTTAGATTTTTCATTATAATTTTTCTTATTTCTGATGCAGATTTGAAGAATTAAAAAGTATCTTATTCTTTGTCAGGCTGAGCGAAGTCGAGCCACAGTCTAATAGGAATGCCCTTCGACTTCGCTCAGGGTGACAAACTAATTCATAAATAATTCTAATCGGTATAATCTGTGACTTATCAAAAAATTAGTTCACTAACATATCAGCATACATTTTTTTCAGTTTCTGAATTTTCGGATCAATTACAACTTGGCAATATCCCGCTTCTTGATTTTCATTATAATAATTCTGATGATAATCTTCAGCTTCATAAAAAACCTCAAAAGGTTTTAACTGTGTTACAATCGGATCGGCATAGGCAGGCTGTACTTCTTCAAAAACTTTTTCTGCAATCGCTTTTTGTTCCTCATCATGATAAAGTACAATAGAACGATATTGTGTTCCACTGTCCCCACCTTGACGATTTAAAGTTGTCGGATCATGACTTGTCATGAATATAAAAATTAAGTCATGATATGAAATTATGTCAGAATTAAATGTTACCTGAATAACTTCTGCATGTCCAGTTCTTCCTGTACAAACTTCGCGATAAGCAGGATTTTTAATAAATCCATCTGAATATCCTGATTTTATTGATTCTATTCCTTTTAAACGCTGAATTACAGCTTCTATACACCAAAAACAACCACCACCAAAGGTGGCTACTGATAAATTTCCCATAAATAATACTTTCTTTTTGTTTATTACCTATTAATTCGATAGGCTATTATGATAATTTATTAAAAAAAAGTTCTTTTAACTAAATATACTAAACAGATATTTAATGTTTGAAGTTTAGTATTGATAAATTCGCAATTTTATAAAAAAACGATATATTTGCAGTCGAACACAAGGCACAACTAATGAATAGCAAAAATAATACCATGACCCTGGAGACCTATTTTCAGGAATTTAGACAGAACATTGTCGGTATAAATCAGGAATTTACGTCAGCTTATGGCAGAAAATCAATAATATATACTGACTGGACTGCCAGTGGAAGATTATATCGTCCGATTGAAGAAAAACTTTTGAATGAATTTGGACCTTTTGTCGCTAACACGCATACAGAAACTACGGTATCTGGTACTGCTATGACAAAAGCATATCATCATGCTAGACATATTATTAAACGTCATGCTAATGCAAATAATGATGATGTTCTAATTACAGACGGAACTGGAATGACGGGTGTGATCAATAAATTCCAGCGTATTTTGGGATTAAAAGTTCCTGAGAACTTGAAGTCTTTTACGAATGTTCCGGCAGAGAAAAAGCCGATTGTTTTTATTTCACACATGGAACACCATTCTAATCAGACATCTTGGTTAGAAACTATTGCGGATGTTGAAATTATTCCGTCTTGCGAAAAAGGACTTTTTAATGTCGAAAACCTTGAAATATTATTAGACAAATATAAAGATAGAACTATTAAAATTGCTTCTATTACTGCATGTTCAAATGTTACGGGATTAAGAACACCTTATCACGAAGCAGCAAAAGTTATGCACCAACATAATGGAGTTTGTTTTGTAGATTTTGCCTGTTCTGGACCTTATGTAGAAGTTGATATGCATCCAACTGACCCAGAAGCCTATTTAGACGCTGTATTCATGTCACCGCATAAATTCTTGGGAGGCCCTGGAACTTCTGGTGTTTTAATTTTTAATAAAAAATTATACAACAATATGATTCCAGATTGTCCTGGTGGAGGAACAGTAAGCTGGACAAATCCATGGGGAGAACATAAATATATCGATAATATCGAAGATCGTGAAGATGGAGGAACTCCAGGTTTTCTTCAAGTAATAAAAACAGCTCTTGCTATTGAGCTGAAAGAAGAAATGGGAATCGAAAACATTATGCAGCGTGAACATGAAATTGTAGATTATGTTTTTAGCGAATTAGAACCAGTTTCGAATATCAAAATTTTAGCTGGCCAGCATAAAGAGCGTCTTGGTGTAATTTCATTTTTTATTGATGATCTTCACTTTAATTTAGGAGTGAAAATTTTGAATGACCGTTTTGGAATTCAGACTAGAGGAGGATGCAGCTGTGCAGGAACTTATGGTCACTATTTGTTGCACGTTGATCAGGAAACGTCTAATAAATTGGTTAATGAAATTACAATTGGCGATTTAATCAAAAAACCGGGATGGATTAGAATGTCTATTCACCCAACGACTACAGATAAAGAAATTGCTTTTGTATGTAAAAGTATAAAAGAGCTAGCTGCTAATCATAAAGAATGGGCTTTAGATTATTCTTATGACAAGATGAGAAATGAATTTATCCATAAAAATGCTACTTCTTTTGAAGATGAATTAGTTGAAGGATGGTTTAAATCTTAAGGATTTTAGAAACTATTAAACGTTTATAGTATAATTATTAAACCCGATAGATTTTTTGAAATCTGTCGGGTTTGTTGTTTCTTATGAAAATGAATTTTCTAATTTAGCCCCGATAGCAGTGGAAATCCTTTTGTACTGGGGTTCAGTACAAAAGATTACTTCGTCAGTTCGCTATCGCTCGTGTGCAACGGATAGCGGGACAATTGGTCTTGGAAAAATCGATTTTGTCTGCTTCAAAAAAATCACATAATCAATCGGACACCGCCGAGATCTGCTACACGATATGAAAATCTATTTCCTGGAGAACCAATGAACATAAAGTTTTTTGGTATTTTCCATTTTTCGGAAAGTTCATCGATTATTTCTGGGCCAAATACTCCTTGTATTTCCAAATATTCTATGTCAAGTCCGTCGTAAGCACGATCTAAGACTTCGAGATCTTTTTTCAATGCTTCGTTGCTTGTTGAATCATTTTTAACGTGAACAATTTTTAGTTTTTTGGTTGTTTCATTGTCTTCAACATATTGTAAAACCTTATTTAAAATTGTGATATCATCACCTTTGGTAAAAAAGACAAACTCCTGCGAATTAATTTGCGTGCTTAAGTTTTGCAAATAACGATTACTGACAATAACCATTCTTCTTAAGGGTTGATAAAAATATTCTAAAGCTTCGATTAATAACCGAATCAGCATTACGCGATTAAGCATGATTCCTATAAATACTAAAGCGGGAATCATATATTGAAGAAAGGTATAGAAAGAATTAATATTAAGTTCCATGTTCCCGATAAAAGCAGCAATTACAAAACTTACTGCAGCGACAACTGCGATACCACGGGCTCGTTCTGGTCTTGGAAGTTTACTGCGTTTATATTTTAAAAGTAAATTTCCGATTCCAAATAAAGCCATAACGGCCAAAAATGAGAAAGTATAAACTCCAGCAAGAGATTCTAAATGCCCGCTTGTGGCAAAAAGTACAGAAATACAAAGGATTAGAAAACTGATGACAATTCTATAATGTGCGCCTCTTTTGTTTGTTTTGAGGAAATAATTTGGGAGAATTCTATCTAATGTCATTCGGTTTAAAAGTCCAGAGACACCAACAAACGA
This sequence comes from Flavobacterium notoginsengisoli, assembly GCF_014207905.1. GTDB lineage: Bacteria > Bacteroidota > Bacteroidia > Flavobacteriales > Flavobacteriaceae > Flavobacterium > Flavobacterium notoginsengisoli_A. The sequence goes on from NZ_JACHLB010000007.1 coordinate 83,019, forward strand.
CGTTAAAACTGCTCCACATAATACCATAACGGCATCAATAGAAATTAACCAAGCCAGCCAAGCTCCTCCTGTTGTTTGCCCTAAATGTGCTAAAAGAGATTCTTTGTTTTCTCCAACTTCTGTAAGCGGAATTACACTGATTAATAATATGGCAATTACAGGATTAAAGAAACTTACAATTCCCCACATATTTCGAAGCGTTTTGGGAAAAACTCCATGTTCTTGCTCTTCAACGAAATTGGCAGAACTTTCGAATCCCGAAATTCCGAGCATTGCTGCTGAAAAACCAAGAAAAAGCGCCGTTCTGATACTTCCTGAAGTAATTGGAGTTTGCCAATTGAAATGAAATATATCTAATCCATGATTCAATATAAACCAAATGGAGGTTAGAACTAATAAAGTCAATGTTCCGATGTGTGTCAAGAAAATGACAACAGCTACAAATGCAGATTCTCCAATTCCTAAAATTGCCAGTCCAGTAAATAAAATCAAAACGACAACAGTAGCGATGGTGACATTTAATCCTTCAAAAATTCCATGTAAATAATGCATTCCTTCTGAAGCAGAAATTACGGCAGTTGCCATATAAGACAAAACGGTTAAAGTTGCGGCTAAAGAGGCCAAGCGTTTTGTTGAAGTATTTAATAGAACATTATAAGCGCCTCCATTTAATGGAATTGCACCAACAACTTCTCCATAAATTTTTCTGAAAAGAAATAAAACAATAGCAACGATCAATAATGAAATCCAAGCATACTGTCCTGCATATAAAATAGTTAATGCTGAAACATACAAACAGGAAGAGCTAATATCGTTTCCGCAAATTGCAGTTGCCTGTAATTGATTTAATTTTTTGTGTACAATTTCTTTCATCAGTATTTATTTAACACTTTAAGCAAAAAACAATAAGTAACAAATAATTAGAATCGAGGAAGAGGCGGATATTAAATTGAATATTCATTATATACTTTTAGTACCATAAGAATATTCAATTTAGGGATTTTATTTTGTTTCTTGAAATTTTTGTAAGGATAATAAAGCTTGACTTTGAACTTTCTTTTGAAAAAAACCTGTCCAACCTAATAAATAACCAGTAGTGCCAAAAGCTTGTTTTGACCATTTCCAAATATCGAAATTGTCTGTATGCTTAATAATTAATCCGTCTTGAAAAACGAATTCGGCATAAATTCTATTGATTACTTTTCTGTTTGTTTTGCTGAAATTATAGGTTGCAACCCAATTGGCAGAACCAGTAGAATCGTCTGCTTTTACGTTCGAAAATTCAATTTTTATATTTCCTTTACTTTTCAAAAGAAGCATTTCCCACATTTTAGCAACTTGATTTTCTTTTAGCAAACCGAATGCTGGATCAATGAAATGAATTTTTGGGTGATAACATTCAATCATTGTTTTGGCATCGGCATTCGCAAAAGCGGTATAAAATTTAGCAATTAAAGCTTCATTAGCATTCATAAGAAATATATTTCTGATAAATATAAGATTTATTAGATAAAAAAGAGATTATAATGTACTAATTTCTTTAGCGGTATCAAAAGATTTTTTAGATTTATCGAAAGCGGTAGAAAAGTAATTCATTTTATTATAGGCAGTAAAATGTCCTGTTTGATTGCCAAAGTTATCTGGACCTCCAGCGATAATAAATCGAACGGCATAAATATCATTCTTTTTAAGTTTTAGCCATTCTGTTGGAGTAAAATAGTAATACGATGTTGTTTTGCCCTCTGAAGATTCTTTTACATTTTTGTCTGTGCATGCAATAACATCGGCATTGGCCAAATCTACATATAAACCTCCTGCAATTCTTGCTTTGTCATTTGCGGTGTCAACAGTGATTTTTAAAATACCACCTTTATCAGTTTTCGCAATTTGAACTTTTATTTCGCCCGTGTAAGCATATTTTTCACAGATAAAAGTATATTCCTGTGTTGCAGAAAAAGGAGCAGAGCCTTTTACGCTAATACTTTGCTGCGCCGAAGCAAAAGTTGAAACAAACAATATAATAAAAAGTGGTAGTTTAAAATTCATAGTTAAAATGTATTTATTGATTGGCTAATTTGGCATCAAATTTTTCATCCCAATCCATTGATTTTATAGCTGAAACAAGATTGTCTTGATTTACAAAAACACGCAATTCTTTATTCGCTACTTTTTTTGAATATAGTGCATGGTATCTATAAATGACTTCTTGTTTGGTTTTGTATACTCCGTCTAATTTTAAATCTATGAAACTCCCGTAATACTGTCTAAATCTTTGGCATGTTTTGGTTAAACGCTCTTCTGTGGTGTTATCCATTACCGATTTGGTTACTTCAGTTTCATTAAAAGGTTTAAATTTTGAAGTATTACAAGTTTCTAAAACTCTTTTTCCTAAATCATAAGCTTTTCGCTGCTGATTTGCATTCACATCTGCTACAGAAACTTTTTTAATTTTTAAATCTTCAGTATCTCTACTAACTGTTTTAGATTTACATCCGATTAACAATAACAAACATATAATCAATCCTGCTTTCTTCATAACTATTTAAGTAATTTTTAATAATAAGTTAGGATCGGGACAATTTTCAATATAAAAGTTTAGATCTTTTGCATTGCAAACACCAGGATAATCTCCCCAATAATTTTCAATATTATGAATGATTTGAAAATGGACATGAGGAGCATAATCACCATTTACTGCGGGTTTTCCTAGAGTAGCGATTTTGTCGCCTTTTTTGAAATGGTCTCCGATATTTAAATTTTCTATACTTTCTAACGATAAATGTCCATATAAAGTATAAAATTTCTCATTTTCTACATTATGTTCTAAGATTATAGTTGGGCCGTAATCACCTAAACCTTCATTGTTTTTGAAACTATGTACCTTTCCATCAAGAGCGGCAAGCACTTGAGTTCCAGCTTCTGTCCATAAATCTAAACCAATATGAATATTTCGTTCAGGCTTGGAATCATTTAAGAATATTGAACTTCGTTGGTATAAAAACCTTCCCTCAATATAGCCTCCAAAAGCAACTCGAGCGTTGTTTTCTTTTAAATAATTAGAAATATATTTTTCGAAATCTTCAGAAGTTTCGAGTTTTGCATCAATCAATTCTTGATTTGAAACAGATAAATTCAATGGTATATAATCTGATAGATCAATTTCAGCATCGATTATTTTAGTAGGAGGTAAGGCATTTAATATGGAGGTAAGGGGTTTCATAAAAATTTAAGCAACTTTATTTATAATTATTAATTCATTGTGAGTTTCTATACGTGGAAGCATTTTAGCAGTAAAGGTTTTCGGATTTACTTCAGAAATATATTTTCTGTTTCTAACATTGTGAGCTTCATCTAGAATCATTGTATTAAACAAAATAAAACCATCATCTTTTAAAAGTGCACAAACTCTATTTAAAAAGAATTTTTCAAATAAAAAGTTTGGCATATTAGTATCTTCAAAAACATCTATGATGATAAGATTGTATTGCTCTTTCGTTTTTAGTACAAATTCGAACGCGTCATCAATTACAAGTTCTAATTGTTCAATTTGATTCAAATTAAAATATTGATTAGCTACCTGTATCATATCTGGATCAATTTCTACTCCAGTAATTTTTTCTTTATATTCAATTTCATCAACTAAGGTTTTTACAACGCTACCGCCGGCAACACCAAGCAGTAATATATGGTTCATCTTTAAAATTTTTTCGTAACCAATATTTCTTAGTCCGTACCTTAATATACGTTGCAGACTTCCGTACGAATAATTAGTGTTTTCAGAGTCCAATACCAATTCGCCATTTGCCCAGGTAACTTCGATTATTTTGCTTCTTGCAGATTTCTTTTTGAATATTTTTATTGGAATAATATAACTGAAAAATTTTTGAATCATTTTTAATGCTTTTACTCAAATTTAGTATTAAATCTTTTATTTTGCATGAAATTTTGAATGATTAATGAAAAAACTATTGTACAAATTCATATTTTTTAAGCTAATGGGCTGGAAAATAGTAGGAATAGAAAATGCTGAAGTAAAGAAATGTATTTTGATGGTTATGCCACATACAAGTAATCACGACTTTTATATCGGATTATTTACTAGAGGTATTTCTGGTTTACAAATGAATTGGGTCGGAAAAAAAGAATTATTTAAATTTCCTTTTGGTTTTTATTTTAGAAATGTTGGTGGTGAACCATTAGATCGTTCAGGCGGATTGAACAAAGTAGATGCAATTGCAGCAATTTTTGAACGTAAAGAAACTTTTCGTTTAGCCGTTGCTCCAGAAGGAACTAGAAAAGCGGTTGAAACAATTAAAACCGGATTCTATTTTATAGCGCTTAAAGCGAATGTGCCAATTGTTCCCGTAGCTTTTGATTGGGGTAAAAAAGAAGTAAATTTAGGAAAACCATTTTTCCCAACTGGAAACTACGATGCTGATTTCGAAATTTTGAAAAAACATTATAAAGGAGTTTTGGGGAAAATTCCAGAAAATGGGGTAAAGCTATAATTTCTGAGAATTTTTTCAAACGCGTGAGAATCGCATATTTGAAAATTTTCTGGACCAATCTCCAAATACGCGCTAATTTTTCAATTATGAAAATCTGTGATTTAAAGTGACTTTTATTTCAATTCAATTGTTGTTTCAAAAAAATGATTAAACTATTAAATTGTTAAAGGTTTCGAGGTATTATAATTGTAAAAATAAAGATCTTTACTTTTGTCAACTAATCAAAACATAATGAATTTAGAACAGCTTTTTACACAATACAAAGAACCATCAATATCTGGAAGATATGTTACTCTAGATGATATCAAACCTCTTTTAGATAAATTAAATACAGACAATCAAGTTCAGCTTTTAGGAAAATCTGTTTTAGGAGAATCTATATATAATTATCAAATCGGTACAGGTGCAACGCGTGTATATTTATGGTCGCAAATGCACGGAAACGAAAGTACCACTACAAAAGCATTATTTGACTTCATCAACTTGCTAAATGATGAAACCGATTTTGCTAAGAAAATGCTGGAGACTTTTACCTTTTTGTGTATCCCGATTTTAAATCCCGATGGAGCACGACTTTATACACGTGCAAATGCAAATGAAATTGACTTAAATCGTGATTCACAAAATCTAACGCAGCCAGAAAGTAATATTTTGCGTAAAGTATTTGAGCAATTTAAACCTCATTACTGTTTTAACCTACATGATCAACGTACCATTTTTGGAGCGGGAACCGATGGAAAACCTGCTACAGTTTCTTTTTTAGCTCCTTCTTATAATGAAGAAAGAGATGTTAATGATGTTAGATTAAAAGCAATTAACATCATTGCAGGTATTAATGAAGAACTTCAAAAATATATTCCTGGGCAGATTGGTCGCTTCGATGATTCTTTTAATATTAATTGTATCGGGGACACTTTTCAATTTTTAGGAGTTCCTACGATATTATTTGAGGCAGGACACTATCCAGATGACTACGAAAGGGAAATTACCCGTAAATTCATATTTTTCTCGTTAATTTTGAGCTTTAAATTGATTTCCGAAAACGATTTAGTTGATAATAGATTTGGTGAATATTTGAATATTTCACAAAATAATGTGGTTTTTTATGATTTTATGTATAAAAATGTCAAAATAAATTATGATGGTATCGAAATTATTACGAATTTTGTCGCACAATACAAAGAAGAATTAATCGAAAATAAGATTCATTTTAATGCTTACATCGTAGAAGTAGGCGAATTGGAAAAATATTTTGGACATTATGAATACGACGCTAAAGGGCAAGAATATTCAGACGATTTCTCAAATTTTCCAAAAGTGGGTCAAAAAGCAAATTTTTATTTAAATAAAAATGTTAAATTTGTTAACGGATTAATAAAAAGTTAATTTTTTTGTGAATTTGTTGTTTTTTATATATAATTTTATACTTTGTAATAGCAATTAGTAATATTAATTAAACAATTATGAGTAAATTTCGTTTAGATGAAGTAGATCACCAGATTTTAGATATGTTAATAGACAATACGAGAGTTCCGTTTACTGACATTGCAAAAAAACTATTGATATCTGCTGGTACAGTACACGTTAGAGTTAAAAAGATGGAAGATGCCGGTATCATCATGGGATCTTCATTAGCCTTAGATTACGATAAATTAGGTTATTCATTTATTGCTTATGTAGGAGTTTTTCTTAATAATACATCTCAAACAAAATTTGTATTAGAAAGAATTAACCAAATTCCATTCGTAACTGTAGCTTCTGTAACTACAGGAAAATTCAATATCTTTTGCAAAATTAGAGCAAAAGACACTAAGCACGCGAAAGAAGTTATCTTTATGATTGACGATATCGATGGTGTTTACAGAACAGAAACTATGATTTCTTTAGAGGAAAGTATAAACGATAAGAAGCGTTTGATGCATACTATTTTCAAAAATATGTAATAACTTTTCTTGAATGCTATATTAAAATATACCTCAAGTTTATTCTTGGGGTTTTTTTATGACTAATTAACCAACCAACTATAACACGATTATGTATACGTTGCCAAAAATTGAACGTTTTAATCAAGATGTTCTCTCAAAATACCACATTTATAATAGTGTTTTTATAACATTACCTTTTGATTCTATAGATAATACGGGAGTTTTACTTCCTTTATTTACAGAAACTTGCGAAACGGGCTTTAAAAAACAAGAAACTCCAAAAGAAATTTTTGATTTCTTTTCTAATAAATTTTTAAACAACGCATCTGAAACAGAAAAAGTTGATTTAATGTTTCGATTTATTCAATACATCGAAAGACAAATTGTATTGTTTGATGCGATTGAAGATGCGGCATTTCCAGAAGTAAACAATATGGAAGGGCGTGGTTCTTTGCGTGACATTAAAGAAAAGTCAGACGCTAAGGAAAAAGACGATGAATTAGTTGAGTTTTTAGAAAACTTCAACGTTCGTACGGTTTTAACAGCGCACCCAACACAATTTTATCCTGGCCCTGTGTTAGGAATTATTAACGATTTAACTGAAGCAATTCGTCAAAACGATTTATTGCAAATTAAACAATTGCTAGCTCAGCTGGGTAAAACTCCTTTTATTCAGCATGAAAAACCAAATCCTTATGATGAAGCGGTAAGTTTGATCTGGTATTTGGAAAATGTATTTTATGCTACGGCTGGAGAAATTGTACATTATCTTCAAAAAAATATTAAAGAAGGAACTCCGATTGAAAACCAATTAATTAAACTTGGTTTCTGGCCAGGAGGTGATCGTGACGGAAATCCATTCGTAACTACAGAAATTACACTTAAAGTTGCAGATCGTCTAAGAACTTCAATTTTAAAATGTTATTATGTTGAAATGAGAAATCTAAAACGTAAGTTAACTTTCTCAGGTGTAGATAATTTGGTGGCCGATCTTGAACATAAACTTTACCGTTCTGTATTCTATTCAAAAGGTGATATTTTTATCACTTTAGAAGAATTATTGACGCAGTTGAATACTATTAGAGCCATTATAATCGAAAAACATCAGTCTTTATATTTAGATGAATTAGAGGCTTTATTAGTAAAAATCAATTTATTTGGATTCCATTTTGCAACTCTAGATATTCGTCAAAACAGCAAAATTCACAATAAGGTATTTAAAGATGTTGTGGATTATTATTTGAACTCTGGTTCAACAATTTTCCCTACAAATTATTATGAATTGACAGAAGATCAAAAAATTGATGTTTTGTCTAAAGTGAAAGGAGATTTAAATCCTGCTGATTTCGAAGATGAAATTACCAGATCTACTTTAGAATCTGTTCAGGCAATTAAAACCATTCAGAAAAATAATGGAGAAGAAGGGGCGAATCGTTATATTATTAGTAATAACGAAAGCGCTTTGAATGTAATGGAAACTTTTGCGATGATTCGTTTGAATAATTGGGAAAATCCTTCTGTAGATGTTATCCCGCTTTTCGAATCTGTTGATGATTTACAAAATGCGCATTCTATTATGGAACAGTTGTATACTAATCTGGAGTACGCTAAACATTTGAAATCGAGAGGAAATGAGCAGACGATTATGCTTGGTTTCTCAGACGGAACAAAAGATGGTGGTTATTTAATGGCGAACTGGAGTATTTATCAGGCAAAAATTTCGTTGACTGAAATCTCCAGAAAATATGGAATTAAAGCGATTTTCTTTGACGGACGTGGTGGACCTCCTGCACGTGGTGGTGGAAAAACACATAAATTCTATGCTTCTTTAGGACCAAAAATTGAAAATAAAGAAATTCAGATAACAGTTCAGGGACAGACAATTAGTTCTAATTTCGGAACTTTAGATTCTTGTCGCTATAATATTGAAAATTTATTGACTGCCGGAGTTACCAATCAGGTTTTTGGTAAAGAAAAAAACGAGTTAACAGCAGATGAAACTCAAATATTAACTGATTTAGCGAATTTAGGATATGAGAAGTATTTAAGTTTTAAAAATCATCCTAAGTTTATTCCATATTTGGAAAAAATGAGTACCCTGAAATATTACTCAAAAACAAACATTGGAAGTCGTCCATCTAAAAGAAGCAAATCAGAATCTCTTGATTTTGCTGACTTAAGAGCGATTCCGTTCGTAGGTTCATGGAGTCAATTAAAACAAAATGTACCAGGATTCTTTGGTGTAGGTTCTGCTTTAAAACATTTTGAAGAAAGCGGTCAATGGGATAAAGTAAGTGATTTGTATCACAACTCTTTATTTTTCAAAACTTTATTAGAGAATAGTATGATGTCATTGGCAAAATCATTCTTGCCCTTAACAGCTTACATGAGTAAAGATCCTGAATTTGGAGAATTCTGGAATATTATTCATACTGAATTTTTAGAAACAAAAAGACTTCTTTTGAAAATTGCAGGTCACAAAACTTTGATGGAAAACTATCCTGACGGTATTGCTTCAATTCAGATTAGAGAGCGTATTGTATTGCCATTATTGACAATTCAACAGTATGCTTTACTTAGAATTAATGAATTAAACAAAGCAGAAACTCCAAACGAAGATTTGATTAAAGTTTACGAAAAAATCGTAACGAGATCTCTTTTTGGAAACACTAATGCAAGTAGAAATTCGGCTTAATAAAAAATCAAATTTTATAATATGTACGTTAGCGAGATATCAGAAAATGAATATTCAGGTCATTTTGGAACTTATTTAAAACAAGCAGGTGATGGAAAATTAATTGAAGAGTTAGAAATTTCTCTTCATCAATTCATTCGATTTGTTCAGGATATACCGATGGATAAGTTTGATTACCGTTACGCGGAAGGAAAATGGACTATCAAAGAAATTATTCAGCATGTAATTGATACCGAGCGTATTTTTGCTTACAGAGCTTTACGTTTTTCAAGAAACGACAAAACACCTTTGCCTAGTTTTGAAGAGCAAGATTATGCTGATAATACAGATGCTAGTTCAAGACATCTTCAGGATTTACTAACTGAACTTTCTGCTGTAAGACATTCAAACTTACTGTTCTATAAGAGTTTATCTGATGAACAGCTTAAAAGAATAGGAACTGCTTCTGGTAATCAAATTTCTGTTCGAGCTTTAGGTTTTATTATAATTGGACATCAAAAACATCATCAGAAAGTTTTTGAAGAGAGATATTTATAGAACTTCAATTTTAAAATAAAGCAAACCCGACAAGTTTTAAAAACTTGTCGGGTTTTGTTGTTTTAATAAAGATAGCTCGTGCATTCCTCTAATCTTCTCCTTCGTCGAAAGGACAAAAAAAATGAAGATTTTATTTAGTAGTTTGATTCTTTCTCTCTAAAAAAGCCAATCCAAATCGTATCTTGTCGTAAGACATTTTTTCTTCAAAATATTCAAAATAAGGTCTTAATGCGTTCGGGTTTTCAAGTTCTATTTGAGCTTTTTCAATTTTCAAAATTTCCTCCTCCGACACAAACTGACTTAAATCTATATCATTTCCATCAACATACAATTTGGCTAAATGAGAAATAATAGTAGTTTCTCCTAAATTTCGTTGTCCAGCAATTTCTTCAACAGAAAATCCATTCTGAAATAATTCTAGAGTTTTTTTATAAGTGTTGTCTTTTTTTTCCTTTTTAACTACTGATTTATTTCTTTCAAACTCAATTATAGCATTAATAAATTCAGTTCCGTATTTTTCGAGCTTTGCCTTTCCAACACCTTCAACAGCAAGAAATTCATCATCACTCATTGGTCTTAAAACTTCCATTTGTCTTAGTGACGCATCACTAAAAATCACATAAGCAGGAACCTCTTCTTCTTGAGCAATTTCGTAGCGTAATTTTCGAAGTGTTTCAAAAAGTGAGTTTTTAGCAGTTTTTGTTTTGGCTATTTTAATTTCATTTTTATCAATTACCTTTTTAACTACTGTTGTTAGCTTTACTTTCTCGCCCTCAAATAGAACTTTTTTTGCAAAAGGCGTTAATAGTATTTTATTATGCTGATGAAATGCGATTTCGCAGTAACCTAAATTTATTAACTGAATTAGATATTGATTCCAGTCATACCAAGAAACATCGGCTCCAATTCCGTACGTTTTTAGCTCTTGATAATTTTTTTCATAGATATATGCGTTTCTCGAGCCTCTCAAAAAATCAACAATTACGGCTAAGGGTTCAGATTCTTTTAAACGTGTTATAGCAGATAATGCTTTTTGCGCGAGAATCGTTCCATCGAAAAAAGTTGGAGGATTTTTACAAATATCGCAGTTTCCGCAATTCTCAGTAACCAATTCACCAAAATAAGAAAGCAGAATTTTTCTACGACAGCTAACTGCATCCGCATATTGCTTCATACGATCTAATTTTGCCAACTGAATATCTGCATTTAGTCCTTCTGAAGCGAATTTCTGAAGTTGAATTACATCTGCATAACTTTCAAAAAGAACCGTTTCTGCCGGCAAACCATCACGACCAGCTCGCCCAATTTCTTGATAATAGCCTTCTATATTCTTTGGAAGGTTATAATGGATTACCCAACGAACATTAGATTTGTCAATTCCCATACCGAAAGCGATAGTTGCACAAACAACTTGGCAATCGTCATTTATAAATTGATCTTGGGTTTTAGCACGAGTTTCGTTGTCTAAACCAGCATGATAAGCTTTTGCTGTAATGCCGCTTTTCTTTAGTTTTTCAGCAAGTTCCTCAGTGGTTTTACGACTTAAGCAATAAATAATTCCAGATTCATTTGGCTTGTTTTCGATAAAATCAACTATTTGCTTTACACGATCTAAAGCCGGCCGAACTTCTAAACTCAAATTTTTTCTATCAAAAGATGCTATAAAAGTTTTTGACTTTTTTAAATTCAATTGTTTTATAATATCAGTACGAGTCGCTTTATCAGCGGTTGCTGTCAAAGCCAGTACGGGAGTAGAGGGGAAGCGGTTTTTTAAATATCCTAAATTAGTATAAGCAGGTCTAAAGTCGTGTCCCCAAGAAGAAATACAATGTGCTTCATCAATTGCTATTAAGCTAACATTCAGTTCGTTAAAAGCCATATCTAGATAAGAAAGACTTTCTGGTGCAACATAAACCAATTTAAATGTGTTCGATTTTAAATTGTCAATATAATATTGCTGTTCTTGAGATGATTGTGAACTATTAATAAAGCAGGCTGAAATTCCATTCGTTTTTAAGCTGTCTACTTGATCTTTCATCAAAGCAATTAGAGGTGAAATTACAATAGTGATTCCAGGAAGTATCAAAGCCGGAAGCTGAAAGCATATAGATTTCCCTCCACCTGTTGGCATAATCGCCAATGTGTCTTGCCCTGAGAGGATTGTATTAATTATAGTTTCTTGATTTGGTCTGAATTTCTCAAAACCAAAATTTTCTTTTAATGTAGCGTGTAAAATTTCTGAAGTCATTGGCGTATAATTTTTATATTTCAAATTTAAAAACAAGAATAATCTTATAAATATAAAAATTTTATGTTAGTATGATTTTTTTGCTATAAAAAAAAGGAACCCGAGTTGAGTTCCTTTTATTTTATAAAGAAAATGAATTAATCTTCATCATCTTCTTCGTCTTCATCATAATCAGTATCTGCTTTGTCGTCATCATCATCATCGTCATCATCATCACCCCCGTCAGAATCTGGTTTGTCTTGATTGTCATCATCATCGTCATCATCACTTATATCATCATCAAGATCCATACCTTTAACTGGTGCAATTGCATCTACATCAACATCTAAATCATCATCTTCATCGTAGTTTTCAATTCTGTCAGCAAGTTTAGTACTAATTTTTACTAAGTAAATAGTATCTTCAGTACGAACTTCAACAGCTTCAACCAATTCGTTTTTAGCGTTTCTAAAACGGATTACATCCGAATCATCATAACCATCAGGAAATTTTTCAACCAAAAGGTTCAAAATTTCATTGGTAAGTTTAGCGTAGTCTACTATAACTCTTTTCATAAATTATTTTATAAATCTAATAAATATGCAAAAATTAACGGAGCAACTATCGTAGCATCCGACTCAATAATAAATTTAGGGGTTTTGATGTCTAATTTACCCCAAGTGATTTTTTCATTTGGAACTGCTCCAGAGTAAGAACCATAACTAGTTGTTGAATCTGAAATCTGGCAGAAATAGCTCCAAAATGGTACATCGTGCATTTCCATATCTTGGTATAGCATTGGTACTACACAAATAGGGAAGTCACCGGCAATTCCACCACCGATTTGGAAGAATCCAATTCCGTTAGAACTGTTTTTAGAATACCAATCTGCTAGGAAAGTCATGTATTCAATTCCTGACTTCATTGTAGAAGCTTTTAAATCTCCTTTAATTACGTATGAAGCAAAGATATTTCCCATTGTACTATCTTCCCATCCAGGAACAATAATTGGTAAATTTTTCTCTGCAGCTGCATACATCCAGCTATCTTTTAAATCAATTTCGTAGTATTCTTCTAAAACACCAGACAATAGCATTTTATACATAAATTCGTGCGGAAAATAACGTTCTCCTTTATCATCAGCATCTTTCCAAATTTTGTAAATATGTTTTTGTAAACGACGGAATGCTTCATGTTCAGGGATACAAGTGTCAGTAACACGATTTAATCCTCTTTCTAATAAAGCCCACTCGTCTTCTGGAGTTAAATCACGGTAGTTTGGAACTCTTTCATAGTGAGAATGAGCTACTAAATTCATGATATCTTCTTCTAGATTTGCACCTGTACATGAGATAATATGTACTTTGTCTTGTCTAATTACTTCGGCAAAAATTTTACCAATTTCAGCTGTACTCATTGCGCCAGCCATACTCACAAGCATCTTTGCACCATCGGCTAATTGCTGCTCATAAGCTTTTGCAGCGTCTACTAATGAAGCAGAGTTGAAATGCAAATAATGTTTTTCAATAAACTGACTGATTGGTCCTTTCATTTCTTTTGTTTTTGTTTTTTTTTTTGAATTAAAAAGTTTAACCTTTTTGGATGTTAATGCAAATTAAGAATTTTCTAAAGATATACATTACTTAATTTGCCGTTTTTTTTTACAACTTTTTTTTATATCCTAATATCTTCAAAACGTCTTCTGAAGTCTGTTGTTCTGAGAAAACCTCAGTAGCCAGAATTCCGTTTTCGTCTCTATCAATTAAGATATGTTTTGGTTGTGGGATTAAACAGTGGTGTAAACCTCCGTATCCTCCAATTGTTTCCTGATAAGCGCCAGTATTAAAGAAACCAATATATAAAGGTTTTTCTTTGTTGTATTTTGGCAAATAAATGGCGTTCATGTTTTGCTCCGAATTGTAATAATCGTCACTATCGCAAGTCAAACCTCCCAACAGAACCCGCTCGTAAGTATCATTCCAACGGTTAACCGCGAGCATAATAAAACGTTTGTTTATCGCCCAAGTATCTGGTAAAGTGGTAATGAAAGAAGAGTCAATCATATTCCATTTTTCTCTATCATTTTGTTGTTTTTGATACAAAATCTGATAGATTGCACCACCGCTTTCACCTACAGTAAATGATCCAAATTCCGTAAAAATATTTGGAACATCAACTTCAGCTTCATCACAGGCAATTTTAATCTGATTGATAATTTCATCAATCATATATTGGTAATCATATTCGAAAGCAAGCGAGTTCTTAATTGGAAAACCTCCACCAATGTTCAAGCCATCTAGAGTAGGACATTCTTTTTTAAGGGCAATGTATACTTTAATACATTTTACAAGCTCATTCCAGTAATATGATGTATCGTTTATTCCGGTATTAATGAAAAAGTGAAGCATTTTAAGCTCTAATTTATCATTTTCCTGAATTTGTTTTTTATAGAAAGAAACAATGTTTTTGTAACCAATTCCTAATCTTGAAGTATAGAACTCAAATTTAGGTTCTTCCTCAGCAGCAATACGGATTCCAATTTTGAATTTTCCTTTAATTTCTGCTTGAAGCAAATCTAATTCTTCATAATTATCAATAATCGGAATGGTGTTTTTATGTCCGCTATTGATTAATCTAGCAATATTAGTAATGTACTCATCTCTTTTGAAACCGTTGCAAATAACATAAGTACTTTTATTGATTTTACCGTTTTCAAGTAAGTTTTCTACAATATTAACATCAAAAGCAGATGATGTTTCAATGTGAATATTATTCTTGAAAGCTTCATTCATAATATATTCAAAATGAGAGCTTTTAGTACAATAGCAATAATAGTATTTTGCGTCGTATTTGTTTTTTTCCATTGATTTTCTGAACCAGGCTTTTGCCTTGTTGATATTTTCAGAAATCTGAGGTAGATAAGTAAACTTTAATGGCGTACCGTATTGTTCAACCAATTTCATTAAATCGATATTATGAAATAATAGGTTGTCTTTGTTTAGTTTAAATTCCTCTTGTGGAAAGTAGTATGTTTGGTTTATTAGATCCGAATATTTTGTATTCATTTATTTGTCAACTTTTAGAGATTGTAATTGTATTTTAAATTTAGTGTTTTTTTGAACTAAATCTTAAATTCAAACTCTAATATTGGCAAATATAATCGGCAGTTTTTCGTGCTCGGCTTTTGAACATTGGAAAACATCAAAACAGAAAGGACTTTTACTATTGTAAAAACGATTCAGCATTCTTAATAAAGAACTGCTAAGGCGGTTTCTATACGAGCTAAATTGTCTTCGCTGATTGTTTGTTTTCATGGGGCAAATGTAAAAAATAAAATATACCAAATGCAACGCTTTCGATTAAAAAAAGTTTAAGATTTATAATCTTGAAACGCGTCTAGAATTAATTTATTTTCAACGGATTGGTTAATTTTTATTTTTCCGATTCCTTCAATCAATGCAAATTGAATTAAACCATATTCATTTTTTTTGTCGTGAATTAGTAATTCTAAGATCGGATCGATATCATTTTCTTCAAAAATAATATCCTCATAAATGCCCTTAATGATGGTTTTGATTTCTCTGTACTCTTCTGGAGAAATTAAACTTTTCTGTAAAGAAATGTAACTTTCTAAAATCATTCCTGCCGCAATAGCTTCACCATGAAGTAAAGTCGTTTTTTCTGTACTTTCTAGAAAATATCCTTCAATAGCATGTCCTAAAGTATGTCCGAAATTCAAAGCTTTACGGATATTTTTCTCAGTTGGATCCTGAATAACGATTTCATTTTTAATTTCAACAGAGCGATAAATTAGCTGATCCAATTCATCAAAAACAATTGATTTTAAATCAGAAAATTGTCTCCAGTATGGCGCATCATAAATAAGACCATGTTTTAGCATTTCTGCCAAACCAGAACGCATTTCGCTCTGCGGCAGAGTTTCTAAATATTCAGTATCAATTAATACCATTTGAGGTACATTAATTACACCAATCTGGTTTTTAAGATTTCCTAAATCAACTCCTGTTTTCCCTCCCACAGAAGCGTCAACCATAGATAATAGAGTAGTAGGAACATTTATAAAGTTAACTCCTCTTTTAAATGTAGAAGCTACAAAACCTCCTAAATCAGTCACAACGCCTCCACCCACATTGATAACAAGTGATTTTCTATCTGCACCAAGTTCTGTTAAGATATTCCAGATTTCGATGCAAGTTTCAATGTTTTTATTTGCTTCACCAGCTTCAAATTCAATGATTTCAATTGCTAAATCAGTTTCTAAATGAGGGATGAATTTAGGAAGGCAATATTCATTTGTTTGATCATCAACAATTATAAATATGTTAGAATATTTATTTTCTCTTAAATGTTTATTTAAAGCTTCGTAAGCATTTTGGTTAAAATGTACAAGGTAATTATTGGCTTGAATAGACTGCATAATTCTTTAGTTAATTGAAAGCGCAAAAATAAGGCATTTTAAACTAAATAAACTTCAAACTTCTGTCCTAATTTGTTTAAAATCCTAGTTTCTGATTTTAAGTCTGTAAAATGCATTATAGTAAACATTTACTTTATAAAGTAACTTATTTGTTTATTGTATTAGAGATATTAAAAAATATGACATCATTTAGTGAATAATATTCAAAACACTCTCTATATTTGCATAAAAAATAAATTTAATGGAAAAGATATTCGACAATACGCAAGTTGCATTTTCTCTAAAAAGTGATACAGAACTTGACCGAGCTTATTTTCTTTTCAAAATGATTGACAGTGAACCATTAGTAAGAATTGGAACAGCTGTAACTAATTTTGCAATTAAAGCTCATTTACCAGTAGAAGGACTAATTCGTGCAACTGTTTTTGACCACTTTTGCGGTGGTGTAAACGAAAATGATTGCCTTACTGTAGTAGATAAAATGTTTACAAAAGGAGTTTCTTCAGTTTTGGATTATTCTGTTGAAGGAAAAGAAGAAGAAGAGCAGTTTGATGCAGCTTTAGAAATGACTCTTAGAACTATCGACTTTGCCAAAGAACGTTTAGCTATTCCGTTTGCTGTTTTTAAACCAACAGGCTTAGGTCGTTTTGAATTGTATGAAAAACTTGGAGAAAAACAAACTTTAACTCCCGCAGAACAAGCAGAATGGGATAGAGTAGTAGCTCGTTTTGACAAAGTTTGCGGTGAAGCACATAAAAAAGATGTAGCTTTATTAATTGATGGTGAAGAAAGTTGGATGCAAGATGCTGCCGACGATTTAGTTACCGATATGATGAGAAAGTACAATAAAGAAAAAGCTATCGTTTTTAATACTTTACAAATGTATCGTTGGGATCGTTTAGATTACCTTAAAAAACTTCACGAAATTGCTAAAATAGAAGGCTTTTATATTGGAATGAAATTGGTTCGTGGTGCATATATGGAAAAAGAAAACAAAAGAGCCGAAGAAAAAGGTTATGTTTCTCCTATTTGTGTTTCTAAAGAAGCTACAGACGTTAATTACGATAATGCTGTGCAATATATGTTAGAGCATATCGATAAAATGGCCATTTTTGCTGGAACTCACAACGAATTAAGCTCTTACAAGTTAATGGAAATGATGGCTCAGAAAGGAATTGCCAAAAACGATCCAAGAATTTGGTTTGGTCAATTGTATGGAATGAGTGATAATATTAGTTATAACTTAGCCGAAAACGGTTACAACGATGCTAAATATTTGCCATTTGGTCCTGTTAAAGATGTTATGCCTTACTTGATTCGTCGCGCTGAAGAAAATACTTCAGTTGCTGGACAAACAAGTCGCGAATTATCTATGATTAAAGCAGAACGTAAACGTAGAAAAGGGAAATAATTTTTAGTTTTCAGTCTCGGTTTACAGTTTACAGATAAAAAAAGCTCCAATTTTAATTGGAGCTTTTTTATTGATTTGCGTTATGCTAAAACTGTGAAGTCCAGTTTTAGCATACGTAAGATTTTAAAAATGAAATTCTTTAAGAATTGCTAAACTGTAAATTGCTTAAATTCTTATAAATACCATTTTCTAAATTTATTAATTCCTGATGTGTTCCTTGTTCTGAAATTTTTCCATTATCTAAAACTAAAATTTTATCTGCATTTCTAATGGTAGAAAGTCTGTGTGCAATTATAATACTTGTTCTTCCTTCCATTAAAACTTCTAGAGCTTCTTGAACCAATTTTTCGCTTTCGCTATCTAAAGATGATGTTGCCTCATCTAAAATTAAAATACTTGGATTTTTAAGCAAAGCTCTTGCAATAGCAATACGTTGACGTTGTCCTCCAGAAAGTTTTACACCTCGTTCTCCAACTAAAGTTTCAAATTTTTCTGGAAATCCGTCAACAAAATTATAGGCATTTGCTTGTTTTGCTGCCGCAATAATTTCCTCTTCCGATGCATTGGGTTTACCGTATGCTATGTTTTCTCTAATAGTTCCTCCAAACAAAATAACATCTTGTGGAACAATACTCATATTACCACGAAGATTTTCCAAATCATAGTCATGGATATTTTTTCCGTCAACTAAGATTTCTCCAGAAGTAATGTCGTAAAAACGCAATAACAAAGATGAAATAGTAGATTTTCCAGCCCCACTTGGACCGACGATTGCAATTTTTTGTCCAAATTCTGCATTAAAATTTACGTCTTTTAATACCTGAACCTCTTTTCTTGAAGGATAACTAAATGCAACATTTTTAAACGCTACATTTCCTTTTATTTTCTCTATTGATGTAGTTTTTACATCAGCATTGATTTCTTCTGGGGTTTCTTCTAATAATTCAAAAACACGTTCTGTTGCGCCAACTGCCTTTTGAATTTGTGCGTACATTTCGGCAATTCCTCCAAAAGAAGCACCAATAAAAGTTGTATAAAGCACAAACGAAATTAAATCTCCCACACCTTCAACTTCTCCTTTAATTGTTAGGGTAATTCCGTACCAAACTACGGCAACTACACATCCAAAAAGGCATAAAATAATAAATGAAGCAAAATAACCTCTGTATTGTCCGCCTTTAATAGCAATTTTTACAATTTCTCTAATTTTGTTTTTGTAACGTTGAATTTCGTACCATTCGTTAGCAAAAGCTTTTACATTGCTAATTCCTTGTAATGTTTCTTCAATAATAACTTGACTTTCGGCTACTTTATCTTGTGTTTTTTTTCCGTATTTACGAATGAATCTTCCAAAAATAACGGCAGCAACTGCGACAACTGGCACAATGGCAAGCATCATTAAAGTTAATTTAGGGCTTATACTTCCTAAAATGATAAATCCACCAATAATTAAAATAAACTGCCTTAAAAACTCAGCAATTGTAGTTGAGAAAGTATCTTGCAATTGTGAAATATCTGCGCTTATTCGGCTATTTAATTCACCAACTCGTTTTTGAGAATAAAACGACATCGGCAATTTGATTAAGTTTTCATATAACGCAAAGCGAATATTAGAAAGAGAATTTTCTGTGAAGTTTACAAACAACGAAATTCTAAAAAAAGAGAAAACAGCCTGAAGAACCAGGATTCCCATTAATCCAAGTGCAATTTCGTTTGCTTTTGAAAGATCTTTATTGGTAACACAATCAACCAGCATTCCCATTAATTTAGGAAAGGCTAGGGCAGTGGCGCTTGTTAAAAATAGAAAAATTAAACCTAGGAAGAATTTCCATTTGTGGTTTTTAGCATATTTAAAAATTCGAAGTGCTTTTTGAAGGGAGTTAGAGTTTAATTTAGCTTTCGGTAAATCATTTTCTTGAAATCTTGCCATTTGAATATACAATTAAGGTATGCAAAGGTATGATTATAGCAAATTATTACAAAAGGATTATTACGAAATAGCTTTTGAGTCCATCATATTTAACTAAAATTAAGAAAATGCAACTTTTTCTGTTTTTTTAAATTGCTGAAAAATAGATTTATAAATAATAAATTGAAATTATTTTTAACTTTTTTCAAAAAAAGACTTGCAAATATAAAATCTAACCGTATTTTTGCACCCGCAATCACAAAGAAAGCAACCTAGTAAAATAGGGCGATTAGCTCAGCTGGTTCAGAGCACCTCGTTTACACCGAGGGGGTCGGGGGTTCGAACCCCTCATCGCCCACTGTGAGGGATTACCGAAAGGTTTTCCCTCTTTTTTTTGTATATAAGACATCCCTTTTCCTCCATTTTACTGGCATTATGAGAAAATATATCTAAAATTGTAGGTGTTCGATATATACCCTCTTGGTAGTATAAGTTATCATTGAACACCATCTTTACAAACTCACGCTTTTGCAAAGTATCTGACTTTGTGTAGACATGTCTGATATCACCCAATAAATCCAGATTACGGTCTAAAATCTCGAAGGCCTTCCCTTGATTTGGGCTAAGTCTTTCTATTGCTGCTGTAATGGTCAATATATGGTCACTGTAGGTTGAATACCATCTTTCGTAGGTATCCTTGTTTATCTCGTCCCTAAACCATTTTTCTTCTACTGCATTTAATAGCCGCTGTACTTCCTCCAGCTCATGTTTTTTGTCTGCTACTTTTTTCTTGTTTGCCTTTACTTCCTGTTCAATTGAGGCGTAACTGCCATCTCTTATCTCTTTAATCTGTCTTTCAGGAACGCTCATGAGATCGCAGACGTTCAAGAATTGCTCATGTGCTTTGACAGCACTAATGTTGTTATGCTTTGAATGCTTGCATTTATAATAGTAGAAGTATTTTCCAGATTTACCACGAGAAGGCGCACCAGTAAGCGGAGTTCCACAATGGCATTTTACAACGCCCCGTAGCGGTATTTCATCATCGATAACTACCTTTACTTTATCAACTTTCTTCATTTTGGACTGTACCATTGTCCATGTTGTCTTATCAACTATTGGCTCATGAATGGCTGGAAAAAGACCTCCCGGCAGATCTTTGAACGGCTCAACCCTTACAAGCCCTGCATAAACAGGATTTGCAAGCACACGATCAATAGCCATGTTGCCTTTCCTGTCAAAACCTGATTGATAAGCTATTTCCTTGATTTTATATAACGGCACATCACGCAGATACATATCATAAATTGTTTTGACAATTTTAGCTTCTATCTCATTTACTTCAAGGTGGCGCTGTTTTCCTTCTCCGACCTTGCTGTAGCCGAAAGGTTTTTCCCTCGTCAGGAAACGACCTTCTTTTGCACGGGCGGTATATAATCCCCCACGTACTTTGATACTCCTGTTGATATTGTCTTCTTCAGCTAGCAACAATTGTAAGCCTGCTCGGAAAAAGCTTCCCGGTGTATCATAATCAAAAACGATCCCTTCGGTCACGCTGATAATCTGAATACTGTATTTTTTTTGGAATTGTTTGACCAAACTCATAGCTTCACCAGCATCCCTGCTAAAGCGGTCAAGCTGGTCTACAAGAAGGTAGTCTACCGATTTATAATGCTTAGCAATGAATGCCTGTAATTTTATAAAATCTGGACGGTCAAAAGTCTTGGCACTTTTACCCCTGTCGATAAAGGAATCTACCAACTGTATATTATTATATTGCAGGTATTGATCGGTATACAATTCCTGTCTTTCAATCGAGCCATTACTTTGACCTAACTGACTAAATCTTAAATATCTAATCGCCCTCTTCATATAATTCTTTCAATGTTAATGATACAATAATTTCAATCATTAAATCTACGAATTTTTGTTCTTTTTCCCGTTCTATATCTTCATAATTTTTTGAGATATGTTCATCTATATCAGTCTGTTTGATATCTTCATGCTTCATTTTGTGCCTCCTTTGTCTTTTGGTAAAACAATATTTTTTAATGAGCCAATGAATTTAATACCATAGATGGCTTAAGAGTAAATACAGTCTCACCGAGGAACTCTTTGGCTGCATTAGTCTCAGAGCAATATTAGGAACAGTTATAAAAAAAACAAAGACAATCCCTATTTATAGTCGGGACAGTCTTTGTTTTTAAAAAGAGTTTGTACAGCCAATTTGATGAATCACTCCTTTGTCGTGAATCAACAAAAAGGCTGGCGATTAAAATTGATAGTATGCACTATCTTTTTTTGCGTCTGGCTTTCTTTTTCATTTGGTTGGCAAATAATCCTTCATCATAGTCATCTCCTTTTGCATTAGATAATAACGCTCCAAAGACTTCAATAAGTCTGTTTTCTTCGTGGCTATTGGACAGATCTTCCTTAACCAAAAAGCCAAACAGATTGTGTGATTGTTTGACATCTTCATTTATAGTCGCATTGTTCTTTGGAGCACCATTTCCCTGTACAGGCTGCTCCATTTTATTGCCATTATTCCACCAGTCATTGAAAACGTTAGCAGAAAGGTTTTTGCCTAATTGCGAACCATTCCACACGGATTTCGAACTATGGTCAACAAAGGTTATTCCATAAACTCTGCCTTCGGTATTTCTTCTTACAACGGTATTAATACCTCGTTCCAACAACCGTTTTTTGAATTCTTTTTCCTCCGATGCCGTCTGCAAGCACATCTCAATGGTTGTCTTAAGCAAAGCTTTGGATGGCTCATTTTTCAACAACTCTTTGGACTGGGCATAGCGTTGTTGAAGGTGAACATATCCTGCCTGTTTACCGAACAACGAAGCTTTAAAAGGATTGCTTGCTTTTTCTCCCTTTTCATTTAATGCAAAATATACCAGTCCTTGTTTTGGGATTCCATCAAATTCGCCCTTGATTTCTTCGGCTGTAATATTGAAAAGGGAAAGCAGGGCATTGTAGGCGCCGAAACCCTCAAATTTATAGTTCTTTGGTAAATGACGGATTACCGAAGCCATCTGGCTCTTTATGTCACCAGCCTTATAATCAACGGGTTTGAATATTTGATTTTGTGGATTTTGCTTTTTCTCGATAGCCGATATCAGGCAGTATTGTTTTTCCAATTCGCGACAGACATCCATCGAACGCCTTTTTTCAAATTTATCAGATATTTTCCTGCCATTTTCATCCACACAAACTGATACGATATGAATATGGGTACGCTCAAGATCAGTATGTTTGAATACCACAAAAGGCTGTTCAGCGTAACCCATTTTCTGCATATACTTTTGCGCCAGCTTTTCAAATTGTTCATCACTTACTTTATCCTTCGGATCAGGATTGAGAGAGATATGTAATATTGGTTTTTCAGTCTTTCGATTGGCCAGCAGGTACGGTTCAAATGAACGCAACAGTTGACTAGTGGCGTAAATGCCATCAGGAGTTTCAATTATCTTATTGGTATACAAAACCTGCCCATTTTCCTTTTCCACTTTCTGCTGATTGTATGCCAATGCGCCATACAGATTGTTTCCTCTTCCTATCTTAGCTATCATTTTTTCAGGTGTTTTGCTTCAAAATCTTCAGTTAGTAGAATGATTTTTTGGCACAATACCGCCATTTCTGCTGTCTGTTTTTCCAATTTATAGAGATAGGCTGCGGCTTTCTTTTCGGAAAAATTGCGGTACAGTATTTTTACCACTTGGTTATAATTGGTTCCTACAGCCCTGAACTGTCCGAATAGGGTAGTCAGGCGCATATAGTAATCCATGGTTGCCTTGTCAACCGTTACGTTCGTAATTGCTTTTTGGAAAATACATGCCGTAATAAAATGGGCCATTACATCCATGCGTGAAGCTTCGTAGAGAGAAAGGAATCGTGCATTTTCCTCAGCACTAAGGCTTATAGAATAGCGGTGAACGGCTGGATCTTTCTTAGGATGCCTGCCTCCTTTATGCGGGGTGGTTTTGCCGTTGCTTTCCATTACCGTTATTACTGGTTTCGTTTAAACAATTTAAAAACCAATATACTTTATCATTAGTAATGACCTCTGGATATTGGAGAATATGGAAGCATTTGGCTTACTATTTCCGCATGTTGATTTTCGCCTTAAGGACAACTTCCGTCAAACAAAGCCACGACAGGACCCTTTCTAAGAGTGCCTCGCTTTCGGGATTAATTTCATGAGAAACGTGAAATTATGCTCTACAAAGAAACAGTTAGCAAGGAGATGTGGGAACTTCTCCAAAGGCTTATGAAAGATGAAAAATTGAAAGACTATATATTGGTCGGCGGTACGGCGTTAGCCTTACGACTGGGACATCGCTTATCAGTGGATCTAGATCTTTTTACAAAAAAAACTTTTAATTCGCAGATGATGCTCAAATATCTGCATGACACTTACGATGTAAATGAAAAGGAAAGCCAGTTCTTCCCGAACACTGTTCTTACCTACATCGATGATATAAAAGTCGATATTGTTACACACAATTACCCTCTTCTGAATTCCGTGGAAACAGCTGAAGGAGTCCGCATGATTTCCAATGAAGATATTGGAGCAATGAAACTCCAT
Organism: Flavobacterium notoginsengisoli; assembly: GCF_014207905.1. Lineage (GTDB taxonomy): Bacteria > Bacteroidota > Bacteroidia > Flavobacteriales > Flavobacteriaceae > Flavobacterium > Flavobacterium notoginsengisoli_A. Next base: position 107,266 of record NZ_JACHLB010000007.1, read on the forward strand.
GCGATTCATCAGAGCGGAGACAGGTACAAGGATTTTGTTGACATGTACTTTATGCTTGAACGAGAACCATTAAAGTTCTACCTACAAGCCTATCAGAGAAAATACGATAAGGATCCCTACTGGGCTTCCATAGGTCTGAATACATATGACAAGATTAGTACCTTTGAAGGTATAGATATGCTGAAAGAAAAAGAGCAAAACTGGAAAATTATCCAAAAACGGCTGGAACTGGCAGTAAAAAATCCTTTGTATAAATTTAAATCAGAAAGCCAGGATTTACCGATTAATCCCAACAAAAAGAGAGGATTTCGCAGGTAATTAAGCAAAAAATACTTATATTTGATACTACACCAATTAAAAAAACAATGAAGCCATTAACCAAACATATACCTAATCTTCACCCTAAATTCTTCTGGGATTTTAGATTCGACAGTATTGATTGGGATGGAGGATATAAAATGGTAATTGCCCGTATTGTTGAGCGTGGAGGTCAGGATCAAATTGACGAAATCGTCCGTTTTTATGGTCATGAAAAAGTAATTATTTCTATCCGTGACGAGATTTTCTTTCTTCCCAACTATGCCATTGAGAATGCTCTTAAATTCTTTCCCGAACTCAAAAAGGAAGAGATGTATTGCTATCTCAACCGTAAAGACAAACCCTATCACTGGATTTAGTGAATACCTAAATCCCTAAACGGGTTTTTCTTGGTTTATTTAATTCCTCATCTTTGCTTTGTTCCGTCTTAACGCCAATATTAAGTGGCTGGTTTGTACGCTGTCTCAATGATTCTTTTTCGCTTGGAGTTAAATTGTTCCTGCTATCATTGTTTACATAACGAAAAACCGTTTTTAAAGACCCCATTATATCCAAAGGTTTTTCAGGCTTCTGTACTGGCTTCTTTTCACTTTCCGTAATTTTAATAACCAATAGCTTATCTAATAGTCTGCTTAGCCCTGTTTTTGTTGGGTTTTTAAACTGTTTGAGAAAATTAGAGAAGAAATTGCTTAAAATGTTTCCACCCCTGTCTACCTGCATAAATGGAATTTTCTTTCCATTATCCTTTTTTTTAATTTTCCTCTTTTTTTCCTCTTCAGGTTTTGGAGTTAATAGTGGTTTTTTCTTTTTTTTCGATGCTTTATCTTTATGCTTATCTTTTTTCATGATATTTTATTTTCAGACAAAAGGTAATTATTAGATTTTTAGATTCTTGTTTTTGACACAGTAAGTCTTTGATTGGCAGTACATGTGAGACTTTGTACGGGTTGGACTTTATATTTTACCTAAAGAAATAATAAAAAGAAAAACAAGGTAGGACGTGCTGGATCAGTCTGTCCAAAAGACTACGGCATAATGGTTTGCTCGTTCCTCACAAACCACCCTTCGGGACTTATTCCGTTTCCTTTTGTCCTGTCTGCATCCCGTCCTTTGAAATTGCTTTCTTTTTCTTTTTTCCGATTTTCGGTTTTCTTTGGAAAAAACATTTATGTTTTTAGATAGGGGTATATGTGTGTATCTAAAAGTCTATTTATTTACTTATTTACATAAGGGAGTATTCATGTCTTTGCGTAAAAGCATACATATGTAAAAGAATAAAACTGTAAAAGCGTATGTACATACATACAGCTATACAAGCGCATTTAGTTATGGAATTAAATACTTCTATAAATCAGTGCATCCGTACAGAATTGCATTGATACCTCAATAGGCATGAGAAGATATATTTAAATATTTATGTTTTAAGTTACGTATCTGCATATTGTCTAATTCGGCAGATAACTGCAGTTAAGCTTCTCTGGAATTTATAGAGTTGACCCCATTAAAACCAGGAATGCCAAAACTATCCTATTTCTACATAGCCTTATCATGGCTGATTTTGTTCAAACCAATAACAACACATAACAATTCCTAAATATCCGCAAAACAAAAAAAAGGGCCTCAAGCCCTTTCCATTAAAACCATATCCAATAATATTTTCTCAGGAAAATAGCAAGTTGTGTTTTGAGCTGCTTGAAATACTTTCCGCAGCTCAAAACCACTTGCCCTTGCAGGGGGCTGGAAAACGCCTCCAAAGTCGGCGTTTTATTAAAATTCTAAATAGATTTACGATTAACGAAAACTATTGTAAAAAAAAGCATAAAGGGGACGGACAACCAAAATCAATCCGAGTATTTACCGTCACGTTTTTCGCCTTACGGACGAAGAAATCGTGAAATTATTATCACTTTTTGAAGCATCTGGAATGGTCAATAAAGCAAAATTTATCCTTTCCATACTGTTTGGAAGAGAGATTAAAACGGTCAAAATAGACAAAGCTGTGTTGAATTTTTATATGAGGTTAACCTATTTTCACAACCAGTTCCGTTCGATTGGCGTAAATTATAATCAGGTCGTAAAGCTGCTGTACCGCAAATTTTTGGAGAAAAAAGCGGCAGCTTATCTCTACAAATTGGAAAAACAAACGGCTGAAATCGCGTATTATGTCAAAAAATTATTCAGCTCACAGAAGAATTTGAAGCTAATCATTTGAAAAAATATCACTAAAATGATAGCAAAAATCGGAAGAGGGAGCAATTTAGACGGCGCTTTGATATACAATCAGCTCAAAGTGGGGAAACAAAACGGGCAAATTCTTTTACCAATAGGATAATAGAAACACCCAATGGACGGTATTCTGTTGCAAAATTAACCCAATCTTTCGAACCTTTTTTGATAGCCAACCGCAATTCTGAAAAAACAATTTTGCATATTTCACTCAATCCTGATTCTAAGGATAATGTAAGTGATGAAAAGTTCAAATTAATGGCTCAGGAATATATGCAGGAGCTGGGTTATGGGTAACAACATTTTATAGTATTCAAGTACACGGATACTGACCGTAAAGGAAATTACTGGGATAATGCTGTAGCCGAAAGCTTCTTTAAATCTTTGAAAACTGAATTGATTTATGGAAACAAACTGATTTCTTAAGAACAAATGAAATTAGAAATCTTTGAATATATTGAAATTTGGTACAACCGAAAAAGAAAACATTCTGCTTTAAATTACTAAAACATTTAAGAATTTAACAATCAAATTAATTACAAGAATGTAACTTAACTTAATGTGCAGCATTCATTTGCATATCCAAAACACGAAATAACTTCACAAGTAATCTATAAAGAAAGAATAAATAATGCCTGTTTTGTAGAGTTTTTAGCAAACATAACACCTGAGCTATTAACAAAAATAGATGGTATTCCGTAACGTTAAGACAGAGAACGAAAAAAAGAACTAATTGTAGGTGTTGGTGCTTTTAAATCAGTCGAAACCAATACATGTTTTGCAGGTTGTATTTTTTGTTTCAATGACAAAGGAGAATTCAAATGCTTTAATTTTTTCCGTGACCACGAATACGATTTAATAGCCGGTGCAATTGGAAAACAAATATTAAAATTTTTAATAGGTAATGGCAACGATTTAGAAAGATTAATAATACACTACTACAAACCAATGCGTAAAGAAGAAATAGACCCAATTCAAAAAGTATTAAAACATTAAGATTAGACATTCCAGTAATAATAATTACAATCAATAAAACAGAAGTAAACGACTATGTAGAATTCGATACTGATAGTCAAGAGTTTAATCCATCAAGTGATACAATTATAGCAAAGCTAAAATACTTACTATTCAATAATGCAAAATACAGTGAAACTGGCACAACAAAAGATTATCCATTTCCGGTAAAATTAACCTTGAGCCGCACAGACGAAGAATATTTAACAGACATTCCAATAGTAAAGGAGTTAATAGATCAAGTATATTAATTCAGCCGAATGTATTGGAAATCCATAAAACAACAAAACCTAACAGTAACCATAAAATACCCAGAAATTGTAGCCCAAATATTTCCACAATTTGAAGGAGACAAACTACCCGATTTCGGTAAAAACAACTTTTGGTTTTTGTAATACTAAAATACACAGTAAATCATTTATACATTAAAAAGTAAATCTTTAGAAAATCTTTAGAATCTATTAAGCACTAACAAATATTGATTTTGAAATCTTTGTCAAATGATAGGTAATGACAATTATACAATTTATAAAATCAATATAAAAAATGAAGGTACGTAAATTTATCACAGTGGTTGTAGTATTAAATATTGGGTTCAACTTTGCTAATGCACAGCAACAAGATACTATAAAGACATTTCAGAATTGCAATTCACATCAATTCAAACTCAAAAAACTTATCCTACCTTCAATATTAATTGGATACGGAATAGTTGGCATTGAAAGTGATCAATTAAAATTTTTCAACACAAATATAAAAGAGGAAGTCAACGAAAACATAGATAAAAAAATAACAATCGATGATTTTTCACAATATGCTCCTGTAGCATCTGTATATGCTTTAAATGCTTTTGGGATTAAAGGGAAGCATAATTTTAAAGACAGAACTATCATTATGGGTACTTCCTATTTAATAATGTCTACAACAGTTTTAAGTTTAAAATCAATAACTCACATACAAAGACCCGATGGCTCAGCTTTCAATTCATTTCCATCCGGTCATACAGCAACGGCTTTTGCAAGTGCAGAATTTTTATGGCAAGAATATAAAGATGTTTCTATTTGGTATGGTATTTCAGGATATGCAATTGCAGCCGCAACGGGTGCTTTTAGAATTTATAACGACAAGCATTGGCTAACAGATGTAGTTGCAGGTGCAGGTATAGGGATTTTAAGTACCAAAATCGCCTATTGGATTAATCCGTTTATTCAAAAGAAAATATTCAACTCCAAAGAAAAAAATACTATGTCCTCAATTGCACCTTTTTATAATGGAAAACAAGTGGGCATTGGTTTTTTAAGAACGTTTTAATTATAAAGTAGCGATAAATGATTATTTAAAACCGCAACAATCTAATTTTAAAGTTCATTTTTGATAATCGTAAATAATTATTTCACACAAATTAAAGTATTCAAATACTTCTTTAGTCAATCTTTAGATTTCATTAATCCAAACCAAATACTCATTTTATAATCTTTGTAAAAAATAAAAACATTATGATTAGTGCTACACATTTACACGCTATGGTAATACATTTTCCAATAGCATTGCTTCTTATCGGATTTATAAATGAAATAATTGGAATTGTTTTTAAGAAAACATTTTTCAATAAAACAGCATTTTACCTGTTAATTTTAGGTACTTTTGGAACTATTGCTTCCTATTTATCTGGCGATGCGGCAGGTGAAGGTATGGACGGCGGAACATTAGGCAAAGCAATTGAACTACACGAAAATGCAGCAATAATAACACTTTGGCTTGCAATAATCACATCAATTGTTTATTGTGCAGTTAATTGGTTTAAATATTCAAACAAGTGGATTAAAGTCGCAAGTGTTTTACTATTTGCGGCGCTAATTGGCGGTGTTTCTCGTACTGCTTATTTGGGTGGACAATTGGTTTACAATCACGGTGCAGGTGTAGAATTAGCATTACCCAATTTTAATGAAAACGAAAGTGGCTTAAATCTATAATAATTAGAGGTATCAAAGATGAGAATTTTAATAGTAGAGGATGAATCGGCAATATCAGGTTTTTTAAAAGAAGGACTTGAAGAAGAAGGTTTTGCAGTGGACGTTGCTGATAACGGACGAAAAGGATTAGAATTAGCCTTAGATTTTACTAACGAGTATGATGTAATGTTGCTCGACTGGATGGTTCCTGGTGTGAGTGGAATAGAAATTTGCAGAAATGTTAGAAAAGTAAACCAACAAGTACCCATTATTTTTTTAACAGCCAAAGATACGGTCGATGATACCATTTTTGGTTTAGAAACAGGTGCAAATGATTATTTAAAAAAACCTTTTGCTTTTGAAGAATTACTTGCTAGAATTAGAGTGTTAATGCGAAGTAAAACAGGCGAACAAACAATATTTACAGTGGGTTCAATTCAATTAAATATCGAAGCGCACACAGTACTTAAAGACGGCAAACAAATAATACTAACCCAAAAAGAATTTGGATTACTAGAATTATTACTTCGAAGTAAAGGAAAAGTTTGTCGCCGTTCAAGAATTATGGAAAAAATATGGGACATCCATTTTGATAAGGATACAGCTGTGATTGATGTTTTCATCAATACTTTACGAAAAAAGTTAGATACTGAAAACGAAGAATCTATCATACAAACCATAAGAGGTGTTGGATACATAATTAATGAACAAGAATGAGATTGAGTTTTAAAAAACGAATAGCTACTTACAATTTATTTGCGATTGCTACACTGACAGCTATCGCTTTTGTCGTGATATATAGTGTCGTTTATTATACCTCATACAAACATTTAGATGATGACATTACAACAGAAAAAGTGGAAGTTTTTTCCAATTTAGATTGGGACGATAACCAAATTATAATGAATAAAATGCCCGAGTGGGAAGAAGCAGAACACAAACAACTTGAAGTAAATCCAACATTCATACAAATAGTCGATTTAAATGGAAATACCATTTTCAAATCGGTCAATTTACAAGAAAATCACTTTCTATTTAATCCAAAAAACACAAAAACCGTTTTTTATAATGCTATAATCAACAACCAAAAAATAAGACAAGGACAGTTTCCTATATTTAACAATAATCATAAAATAATAGGTCAACTTACAATAGGCGTTTCACAACAAGAATCCTACAATGTATTACACAACCTGATGATAATTTTAATTAGTACCTATGTTATTATTTTACTGATTCTATATTTCATTATGTCGTTTGTGGCTTCAAAAGCTATTGAGCCAATATATCAATTGATTGATTCCGCTTCACAAATTAATTACACCAACATTAATGCTCGATTACCGCTACCAGAAAACCAAGATGAAATACACCAATTAGCAACTACTATAAACCAACTTCTAGCCAGATTAGAAAATAGTTTTTACCAACAAAAACAATTTACATCAGATGCTTCTCACGAAATGCAAACACCTTTGGCAGCAATTAAAGGAATTATAGAAGTGCTTTTAAGAAAACCGAGAACAGCTGAGCAGTATGAGTTAAAGATGAAAGAAGTTTTAAATCAAACAAACAGGTTATCTCAATTATACGATCAATTACTTCTGTTGGCACGTCTAGAGTCCAATGTATTAAAGAGCAACAAAAAACAAATTGTTCTCCATACATCAATTGAAAAATGTATAAACAATCACGAAGTAATCGTTAATGAAAATAAGGTTATAATCAATAACACGGTGCCTAATGAAGTGCTAGTTTTAGCAGATACACTTTTATTAGAAATGATATTAGACAACTTAATCTCTAATGCCATTAAATACAATAAAACCGGAGGCAACATATATATATCTTGGGACAAATCAGATAGATTATTGTCAATCAAAGATGAAGGTGTTGGTATTGAAGCCGATAAATTGCAATTAATTTTTAATCGATTTTACCGAATTGATGATTCAAGAAATTCTCAAGTACCAGGAAACGGTATAGGACTTTCTATCGTAAAAAGAATATGTGAAGTTCAAAATATTTTTCTTTCAGTAGATAGTATACAAAATCAAGGCACCACATTTCAATTGCAATTTCCTTCCTAAAAACTTTAGCTGAATTTAAGATTTCACTTAGATAGGTAAAAGACAACTAGCTTGACCTTTACACTATTAAAAACTTAAAAACAGTTATATTATGAAAACACAAATTTTCACCTTCGCAGTACTTGTTGCAACGCTTAGTTTTACATCTTGTAAAAATAATGAAGCACCACAAGCAGAAACTCCTGTAACTACAACTCAGGTTGCACCAACTACTCAAGCAGAACCACCTGCCCAAGTTCAAGACACAACGGCAAAAACCACAACAAAAACTCTTGAGAAAGAAGAAAATGAAGCAAACGAAAAAAACGACAAAGATTAATCAAAAAATCAAAAAAAATAAAGAAATTATGAAAACAGTAAATCGCGAATATCCAGAAAACAATCTTTTTAGTAGCAATAGAAAAAGGGTTATCCTATTTAGTCTTGCTTTATTTATCGGCCTTGCTTTACAATCTTGTAAAAATTCTAATGATAATGAAGAAGGTATGAAAAACCCAACAGAGCTTGCAACGAACAATACAAAAACTGCTGAATCTAAAATAATTTCAGTAGATGAAGCAAAAGCAAAAACAGCAGCTAACTTGCAAGATGCCTTTAATGGAGAGTCAAATGCAACAGCTAGATATGCAGCTTTTTCTAAAAAAGCCAATGAAGAAGGTTTTAAAGAAATTGCGTTATTGTTCAAAGCGGCCTCATTAGCCGAAAAAATACACGCTAACAATCACAAAGCGGTACTGGAAGAAATGGGAGTTGTAGTAAAACCAGCAACAATCGACGTAAAAGTACAATCAACAAAAGAAAACTTAGAATTTGCAATAAAAGGTGAAACCTATGAAGCAATAACAATGTATCCTAACTTCCTTAAAGATGCCAATGCTGCAGGAAATCAACTTGCTTTAATTAGTTTAAACTACGCATATAAAACTGAAAAAAAGCACAAAGCGCTTTATGAACTTGCTTTGAGTGCATTAAATAGTAATAAAACAAACACATTAGCGTCAACCTTTTATGTATGTCCAACTTGTGGTAATACATACGAAACAACTGCTCCAAAACGTTGTGGAATTTCAATGACTGGTGGAGAAAAGTTCATTAAAATTAATTCACTTTAAACTTTAGAAATCATGGACCAAACTCATATTCACTTATTAATTACACATCTTCCAATATTTGGCTCGCTACTTGGAACATTAGTATTAGGCTATGGTATGTGGAAAAAAAGTGATACAACTCAGTTGGCATCCTATTATTTACTTGTAATTTCCGCTTTAGGTGCTATGATTGCCTACTTAACGGGTGAAGCTGCTGAAGAAACCGTTGAAAATATTCAAGGTGTTTCCGAGAGTGTAATCGAACAACATGCTGATTTTGCAAGCTATGCTTTGGTAGCCTTAATAACGGTTGGCGTCTTTTCTTTAGTTGGTATCTACTTCAAGAGCACTAAAAGCACTTTTGCAAAGCCAGTGGCAATAATTACACTATTCTTAGCACTTATTAGCTTTGGATTAGTAGCTCGTACTGGATACTTAGGTGGTCAAATTAGACATACTGAAATTGCATCAGGAACTTTGCAAACCGCTGGAGAACAAGGAGGCGAACAAGATGGCGATGATGATTAATAGCATACCTTTCTCAAATAATCTGCACCAAAAAGCGATTCGCAACTGAATCGCTTTTTTTAAGTAAACAATAGTATTATATTTAAATTCAAAAAACTACAATATGATAACAATCGATAACTATTTAGACAGTCATTATATCCATAGAAGTAATTGGTTAAGAGCAGCGGTTTTAGGTGCTAACGACGGAATAATTTCTATTTCAAGTCTTGCAATAGGTGTAGCGGCAGCAAGTTCAACACGTGAACCAATAATTCTAGCAACAGTTGCAGGTTTGGTAGCAGGTGCTTTGTCTATGGCTGCAGGTGAATATGTTTCTGTAAGTTCACAAACAGATACTGAAAAAGCAGACATCGAACGTGAAATACAAGAATTAAGAGATATGCCAGAAGAAGAGCTAAAAATATTAGCTCAAATCTATGAAAAGAGAGGGTTAAAAAAAGAAACTGCAATGCAGGTAGCACTTGAATTAACAGAAAATGACGCATTAGGAGCTCACATAAGGGACGAATTAGGGATAAATGAAATAAGTCAAGCAAATCCTATTCAAGCAGCTTTAGCATCCGGCGCAGCTTTTACAGTTGGCGGTGTTTTACCGCTTTTAATAATACTTTTTATGCCTGTTAAAGGTATGGAATATTCGTTATACGCAGCAACAATTATATTCTTAATCATTTTAGGAACAATGGCGGCAAAAACAGGTGGTTCAAGTATCTCAAAAGCTATTTTACGAATTACCATTTGGGGTACGATAGCAATGGTTTTATCGGCATTAGTAGGTTATATTTTTGGTGTAAAAGTATAATAATAGTCAACTCATTTGTTAGATGTATTGGTTTGATTAAAGAAAATTTTATTATGATAAAAACAGAAAAACAAGGACTGTCACAATTAGGAAGAATTACCGCCCCCTTTATTATTATTACATCTATATACACAATACTTGTGCTTGGTATTGAAGAACACTTTGGCGATCATATTTATAAAATATCAGGTCAAATAGGTTCTGTATTTGGACTTGCGGTTGCGTTTTTCTTAGGATTTAGAATGAACTCTGCATACGACAGATGGTGGGAAGCAAGAAAAATTTTTGGTGAATTGACCAATAATACCCGAAGCTTTGTTACAAAGATATATGTGTATTATAGTAATGAGAGTCATTTTAAAGAATCAGAGCGAACTGATTTGAAACTAAAAGCAAAAAAAACAATCGATTTAAGCATCTTATTTATTAGACAATTAAAGAATGAAATGCACAACAACCATAAACCAACTTTTAGCGAAGAGTCAAACCATCTTATTTCTGAATTTGATATTAATAAGCAGAATAAAATTTCAAATGAAATTCTAGTCGCAATTACAAAAAATATTGAAGATAGTTTTGCTTTTACGGCAAGAATTGAAAAAGGTGATTTGATGCAACACTTAAACAGATTTTATGATATTCAAGGTAAGGCAGAGCGTATAAAAAACACACCGTTTTTAATGATTTACAGTGCATTCACGAGAATAATTGTATATTTCTACGTACTACTAATTCCTTTGTTTATAGGCGATATTGACTTAGGAGGAGAAAATAGTGGATTTGAGTTTTTAGCAATTCCAATTATGGTCATTATCAGTACTGTCTTTTTAACAATTAATAAATTGGCGAATCTACACGGTGAACCTTTTTCAGAAAACAAAACCTCTGTGACAATAGATGAAATCTGCCAAACAATTGAACAAAACTGCAATGAAATGAAAGCAAAATTATAAATAAATTATACGACTATTGGGCTAAGTAAGTCTCCCTCTTTCATTGTTTTCCATTTGTCATCTCACTTCATTAAAAAAAGACCATTACAGGTGTTTTTTGTTCAACAATCATTTATCGTTATAAGGATAAGATCTTGATTTGTATTGATCATAAGTAAATTATATCTATGATGGCTATGGATTGTTATTCTTTTATTATATTTTCATCTTCCTCCCGAGAATCAGCAGGGAATAATATGCTGATTTAATTTAGCAGTTCAAATTCATCAATTGGAAATAACTGCAAGGCAATTCCCAGTATAAGCCCGACGTCAATTGACTGATTTTTTATAGTAATGGGAACTTCAGCTCCATCTTGATCCAGAGCCACAATACATAACTTTATAAGATTTCTAATAATTGAGGCAAGTTCCAAAAAATCAAATACTCTAATTTCTGCTGTATATAAACCGCTTTTGTTCCCTGCAGGTTTTAAGGTTCTCAGACACATGTCTTTTAATCTCTTGATAGCTTCAATATTTTTAACTTCATCTATTTCCATGATTATTTTTTATTTTCAATAATTTCAATTTGACTTAACCTCTCGAGTTCTGTTTGTATTAAAATATCCGCTTGATTTTTAAAATTTTTGCATCTTTCTTCCACAACTTGATAATATAAATAATCAACATCGTTAGTCTTACTAAAACGTAACGTGTTGGGCTGTTGCTTAAGAAGTTTAAATATGGATTTGTCTTCCAGAGTTTGTCGGGGGAAAAAATCTGCAGTTATGGTAGTAAAGTATTCACAGAGATTAAATAAATACTCTAATGCAAAATGATTAGGAGTGTAGCCTGCAAAGACACGGATCAAAGACAAACATATTTGCTCCACTATTTGATGAAGAGCGGACATTTTTACTTCATCCGAACTAGAAGCATCATCATCATTATATACCCAGCCCCAGATTGTAGCAATATTATTCCTCCTCCATGCGATGTAATGCGATGTTGATTTTAAATTTCTTTTGGGAGTTTCGCTAATATTTAAATAAGGAGGCTTATTAATATCTTGAAATAATAGCTCTGCGTTCTGCATGATCAGCCAAAAGAAAAACTGCAGGTCTTGGCAGAGGTCTTTTAGACTCTGCACGTGATGTATAAGAACAGTAACGGTCAAAGTACCCTGAGTCTTTGCTTTTATCTTATCACTTATATCACTGACAGCATTATCTTTGGTCTCCTGTACAAAAACTAAGAGGTATAAATGACTATGTTCTTTTTGGAGTTCTTTATCAGGATAAATTTTCCTGCTTGAACTATAAGCTGTTGCATGCCTGCCAAAACAATAAATCGCAGATGTTTTAATGTGCTCAGTAATTACTTCCTTCAACTCTTTTTGCTGTGAAAATTCAATTTCATTCATAATTTTAAATTTTAGTTAATACTTATCCGAAAAATTGTATTTTTGTTTAAAACACATTGCAAGTAAACAATAGATTGTACCGTACCGAACTAATCGAAATTGTATCATACTAATTCAAACTTGTATTTTACCGATCTGAAAAAAATTAAAGAATTTTAAATATCTTTGAACTATGAGTACAGCAACAAAACCGAAACATATTGGCAGGAATATCAGCCGAATCAGAGAGCTTCGAGGAATGAAACAAGAAGCGTTGGCTATTGCAATTGGTGTAAGCCAGCAATCAGTTTCTAATATTGAGGGAAGTGAAATTGTAGAAGAAGAAAAATTACAGGTAATTGCTGAAGTTCTTGGAGTGTCTGCTGAAGCAATTAAAAATTATAGTGATGAAACGGTCTTAAATAATATTCAGAATAATTACGAAGGATCTGTTATTAATAGTGGTCCAACAGTAAACCATAATTGCACATTCAATCCCCTTGATAAAGTTGTAGAACTTTACGAACGTTTAGTTCAAGCCGAAAAAGATAAGGTTGAATATTTGGAAAATTTTTTGAAGGCTAAATAAACCTTTTATAAAAGATATAATTAATTCCAAAAAGAGACCTCACAAGTCTCTTTTTTGTTTGTAGAATAGAAAGTAAATCAAGTTTTATTAATGCATCATATTATTATTGTGCGTTAAATGAAAATCAACAAATAAACCGATGGATAAAACTATTAAGCTAAGAGTTAAAAAAGAAATTGATAATAGCAGTGAGCTTAAAGTTTTGAAATTAAAGGGCACTCTAATTTCGAAAGGCTACACTGAAATTATTCATATTGCTGATGAAAATACAGAGTATTACCTCAACTCATTTTCCACTTCACCTGAGAATAAAAAAGAGGTGGAGCATTTTGTCTTAGACTATATCACAAACCATGATCTTGCCGATACTATTTCTTTACTTGAAGAAAACAAATAAATGATTTTTGATTGCGGTAATTTTTTCAAATCATGTGTAAAAACCTTCCTGAAAACAGTCAGGATTTTGTGGATTTCAAAAGTAATATTGTTTGAAAAAGTACGCTTCTTTTTCCCGTTATCTTCATATGATTTTGAGAAGCGTACACTTTCAAAAGATATTTAAAAATTATTATAAAGTTTTTTTATAAGCTTAAAAATCTCCAACCAAAGGAGAAAATAAACTTAAGTATGGACACCTGCAACTGCGTGCATTGGGTGGTCGATATTGTTGGGATTTGCAATACGTTTTTGAAGCTTTGCGGCCATACATCGAAAAAAGGAAGTCAACAACTTCGTTTAACGAGCAATTGCTTCGACGATTTAGGAACAGAAAAGAACCTAAAATATTACGGAAACGAATGCAACGTAATGGCAGAAATTCTATTAAGTCGCTACGACATTTTCACATCCAAAAAATCCAAACACATATTACTACAAACCTTTCAGCAAGTGAAATTGAAACGCTTTACGTAAATCGAGTAAGAAGCCGATTGAGAGAACTGTGTAATTTAATAACTTATGACAGACAAACAATAGACAAACGAAAATAGAAATTAACTTGCGGCAAGAAAACTATATTACTGCCAAAGCTTAATTTTCTAATTAGAAAGTGTGATTTCATATCATTTGTATCAGCTTTAACCTGATATTTAAACTATGCAACATAATTTTTAGGATTAATCGTATGATAGTCAAAACCATAATCAAATTTATTGAATAGATTACATTTGCAATTCACTACACAATGTGTAGTAATTCGCAAACCAAATCCAAAAGTTAACTTTCGGCAATAAAACTAATTTACTGCCAAAGCTTAATTTTTAAATAAAAAGTGGTACATTCACACCATAAATAAGAATAAAGTGGTAAAAACGATTGAAAATACAATAGAGAATTACTTCAAATCTAACACACAACTTTCAAGAGATGAATTAGGAAACCTAATCAGTAGAGACTTTCCGGAACTTTCGGAAGGAACAATAACGGTTTACCTATCTAAACTCAAAAAGGCAGGTGTAATAAATAATCCAGCAAGAGGAATTTATTCAATAACAGATAAACAAATCTTCAATCCGGAAATAAACCAAAATTTAAAAAAGATATACAATAAAATTCATAAAGAATTTCCATTTATAGAAATCTGTGTTTGGAATACTAAATGGTTAAGTGATTTAATGCGGCACCAACCTTTTAAAAACTTCACCATCATTGAAGTCGATAAAGAAGCCGAAGAACAAGTTTTTAATGCGGTAAGCGAATGGACAAAAAACGTGTACTTCAATCCTAATGATGAAATCCTAGAAAGATACATTAGTTCAAATACGGAAGAAGTAACTATTATTAAAAATTTAGTAACCGAATCACCAACTGTAAAAAATAATAAAATAGTGATCCCTACACTGGAAAAATTATTGGTAGACATCATGATAGATAAAGAACTTTTTGCAGCGCAACAAGGAGAGTTAGATTTTATTTACAAGTCTGCTTTTGATAAATACGATGTGAATAAAGCCAAAATGAAAAGATATGCAATAAGAAGAAACAAAGAGCAGGATTTAGAAAGAATGATAAGCAGAATAATTACCAAATAAGCTGTATTTTGCGAATAATAGATAAAAATGATTAACCAAGAAACCCATACAATAGATTGGATCCTTAACTTAAAAAACAAGTTAGGAAAACGCGTCGATCCCAAATTAATTGAAAAAGTAATTTGGGCACTAACATTATTGGAGCAGTTGCAATTAAAAGGCCTAAATTTCATATTCAAAGGAGGAACAGCATTATTATTAGCAACCGAAAAACCTAAACGGTTCTCAATTGATATTGACATAATTACAGAACATTCTGAAAAAGAAATAATAGACATATTGCAGAAAATAGTCGAAGAAAAAATATTTTTGAGTTGGGAAGATGACAACGACCGTAAACACACACCAGATGCACCAATAGGGCATTTTAAAACCTATTATAAAAGTGTGGTAGATGGAAATATTGAGCCAATTTTATTAGACCTGCTCTATACATCAAATCCATACCCAGAAGTTCGGGAATTTCCAATAAAACATACTTGGCTATTAATTTCTGAAAAAGAAACTATAATTACTATGCCTTCCTTTGATGCTATTCTTGGAGACAAACTAACAGCATTTGCTCCCAAAACAACTGGAATCCTTTATAGTAAAGATCGTCCAGTAGAAATTATAAAACAGCTATACGATATTGCATTCCTATTCGACCATATAGCTAATTTAGAAATAGTCAAAGAAAGTTACAACAAAGTAGTCCAGGAAGAGATCGGTTTCCGAAAATTAGCGATAACCGCTAAAGAAGTATTAGAAGACACTTGGCGAGCCTGTTATACATTAGCAGAGCGCGATATAAAATCAGAAGAATTTAATCATTTACAATTGGGCATTCGAAATTTTACCAACTTTATTATTGACAGATTTAGCATTGATGAAGCAATAACAGCAGCAGCTAAAATCGCTTACTTAACTAAACTAATACAATCAGATGCAGAAGTAAAAATAGAAAGATTCAAAAACCCACTCGAAATAAAAGATTGGATAATTGAAGATCCTCAATACAACAAACTGAATAAATTAAAAAAGAATAATCCAGAAGCTTTTTACTATTGGTATAAAAGTTTTTAATTAATGTAATTATCGATGGATATAAAAAGAGATGCTTCGGATAAGCATAAAGGAATTAAACTACAAAAGCTTAGAGCTATCAAATTAGCTTTTGATACAATTATTGCAAATCCAAAGACACAATTCCATGTTGCTATCGAGAGTGATGGTGATGTGTTTATATATAGTGATAACAGAAAATTTATTGAAGAAAATAAAAATTATGAATCAAAAAACTTTTCTTTTTTTAGTCATCAAATATTAAATACTCTAGTATACTTTTTAGATTATTGGTTAAAGGATACAGTAAATAAAAGCCCTAATGTTATTTTTAGCTTCTACTCAACTAATAGCATTTCTAAAGAATATAGTACTGAAAAAGTCAAAGATCTAAATATAAAATTACCTGAGAAACCTATTCTTGAATTACTCATTAGTAAAGAGTGGGATTCAGAAAATACACTTGTTGAAATATGTAAAAAAGTTATACTAAAAGAATATGAAAAACAATATAAAGGGAAGAAAAATAAATATTTAATATTAGAAGAATTTTCAAACGATGATTGGCAATCTTTTTTTAGTCAAATTATTTGGAATTTTGAAATGCCTGCAAATGAAGATTTAGCAAATGAAATATTGGTATTGATAAGAGAATATGCAACTATTAAGCAAATAGATATTGACAACAAAGAAGTCTTCATCAAAGCTATGCTAGGACAAAGATTAGAGGACAAACAAGACGAAGGAGATACAGCAAATCGCTATTTAACTGATGAATCATTAGAGTTGATTTTTCACCAAATTGCCAATCAACCTATTAATAAAAGCATATACAAATATGTAGATTTTGATTATGGCATATTTGTTCAAAACATTAAAGATTATACTTCTAGCTTTTTAAAAGAAAAATATTTCTCCGTTAACAACAAAAAAGATCTCCCTAAGTTTTTATACAGAAATGTAAAAAAGCATAATTCAGAAATTAAAATACAAACTTCACATCTTGAAGAAACTAGACCAGATAATTTGATTAAAAATGTTATCGTAGGAGATATTGATAGTTTTATTAATGACGTAAAACCTATTTTTCTGTTTGGTGAAATTGGAAGTGGGAAGAGTTCAATAATAGCACAATATGTAATTCATAAAAACAATGAAGATAACTTATGTTTACTGATTCCTGTCAATTCTATAAAAGGAAAAGTAACATCCGATTTTATATCTTTATTTGAATGTATTAATCAATTTATTAATTCTAATATATTGGTTCAAGTTGCATTTTTTAACTTTGAATTTATAATAAATAATAGACCTGTTACTATTGTTCTTGATGGTTTAGATGAATTGAATAATCAAGAGGCAAGATATGTTGTAAGGCATTTAGCAAAGCTAAATAAGGATTATTCTGAAATAACCATCATAGCAACAGGTAGACCAATAGAACTACAATCTATTATTAATTTTAATGATTGGAATTGCTTAACTACAATAGAATTAACGGAAAACGAAGTTCTCGAAATTCTAAAAAATGAAGCAATTGCAGCAAATATTCCTGAGGAACATGTTACAAACGATGCGATAAAAAGGCTTGATTTTTTAAAAAGCAGAAATGAATTATCTTTATTAGCCAAAACACCTTTAGTCGTTTGTTTACTTAGAGACTTTTTGACAGAAAGAGTTGAAGACGAAACTCTAGGTACTTTAATGTATAAGGTTTTATTGAAAAGATTAGAATGGGATGAAATTGATTTAAAAACAAACTATTTTAATTTCTTCAACGAGTTTCCAACTGCTATACAACGTGAAAATATTATTGCAATCATTGCAGAAAAGATATTTTTATCTCAAACCAAACAAATAAAAGATGTTCAACTGTCACAAATAATCATAGATAGTCTAGAAAATGTTGAGAATAAAAATAAAATCATCCCTGAAACAATTTTATTTTATAAAAATCTATTTTTACAATTAAATGGCAATTCTTTTAGTTTTATATCTCAACCATTACTAGAAATAGCTTATAGTCTCAAATTGGCTGAAAATATAAAAGACGAATCTTTTTTTATAGATATAAGTGATCATAATTGGAGATCTCTATCTTTTGCGATCGCAGTAAATCGTTTAAAAGGATATGCAATAGAACTTAATAAATCAATTTTTAAAATATTAAAAAAGTTATTGGTTTACGAAGACAATATACCTATTGCAGCAATTATTGTTTCAGAATCTAAAAATTCAGAATTAGAAAACTTTTTATATCAGAAATTTCAAAACTTGAATTTAGACCTGTAAAAACTTGGAGTGAGGGAAGTTTTTTTGGGGAACCAGATACATATTCACCTTATGCAATTGCAGAGGCAATACATTTAGCTGGAGATTCTGGATTTAATTGGTATTTTGAAGAATATTTAAATCCTATACATCCAATACATAGTAGTGAAGAATCTCAAATAAAAGCTATTTTAGGTAGTTACTTTTTTATAGATAAATTTTCACTTAACGAAACAAAAAAAAGTAAATTAATAAATATTGTATATTATCATCTGGCTGCAAGAAGCCAAAGTTGCAGTTATTTTATCCCTTTGTTTGTTTTAATAGCCCCAGAAAAATTTGATTTAAAAACAAGATGTATAATGTTGGCACAGTTGCTACATCATAGGTTATATAATTCTAAATGTAAAGAACTACTACTTTTAGAAATTAAACAAGGTAATAAAAATTTAGTTCTAGACGCATTAGAAATAGTGATTTCTAATCAAGATGAAAATAAGGATGAGACACTTTCTTTTTGGTTAAATACTTGTGACAACTTTGATGAGATTAACAAAACCATAGTAAATAAAATTATCAAGAACATTTCAAATGGCAAATATAAATTATATGATGAGCTCATATTAAAACTCCCAGAAAATGATCTAATAGCTTATCTTCGATATTGCGTTTTGATTGATAATGATGTTTCTGAATTTGCTGCAATTTTACTTTATTCAAAATTTAATGAAAGAGATTTTTATTTAATCACAAGACCTTTACTTTCAAAAACTCAATTTTATTACATTAAACATAACGATAGAAAAAAAATATTAGATGACCTGCTTCTGAATAATCCATTAATATCTTCAAAATTCTTACTTACTTATATCCCTAAAAGGAAAAATAGCAAAGATGAAATACAGGAAACATATATTTATTATTTTAATAAAGTATTAAAAAATGTAGATGAAATACATAAACAAGAGTTTTTATATGTAGTTAATAAATTACCTGAATATCCTATATTAAGTAGATATCCTGAAATTAGAAATAGTTATAAAGAGCTTGTTAACTCGAAACCTCAATACCTTGACTTTTTAAAAGAAGCAACTCAACATTTAGATTTTCGATTGCGTTTTAATGCGAATTCAATTTTACTTGCTTGTTTCCCCGAAAACGCCAAAAAAGAATTAGAAAATATTATTTTTTCAGCGTCAAGTAGAATATTCGATCGAGATGAATGGTTTCGTTTCTGCTTGAAATTAAATTATAGTGATGATGTATTGAATTATTTAAAATCTATTCTTCCAGATTTACCTGCATTGTCAAGATATTATGCATTATTTATTCTTTATCATCAAAATGTTTTTTTGTCAGAAGATAATTTGAATGAATTAATTGAAGGATTAACTGGAGAAGCATATTTTTTTGATTTAGGGGATCCTTTTAAACCTCAACATGATATTAAAAGATTAGGTCAACAAAATGAATTTTATCCAGAACTTATCAATATTTTAAATGGTAACGAATTTGATAAAGCAAGTAGGGCAGCTGGTATATTGATAGACTATCATTTTGAAAAATTATCATATTATGAACTCGGTAAGGCTTATGTTTATTTATGTGAATCGTGGGAAAGAAACCTCTATAATTTTGATAAGTATAAAAAAGAGCTTTTTGATAAAAAAGAGTTTTTAGAAGGTTTTGATGCAGCTAATAAAATATTCGAGAATAAATTTGGTAAAGCATCTCTTTTAAAATTATATAAAAACACAATAATTGATAGTCAGGATTTGTGGTTAGATTTTATAAAGAAACTTATTTACGATGATAAATTTCCAGATAATAACAAAATAGAATTATTTTATAAATGGCTAATTACTTTAAGAAAGAAAACACCAAGTATCACTTCAGAAGCGGGTATTGCGGCAAAAGATTTATTGAGTTATCCAGCTGTCAAGGACGATCGTAAATTTAAAAGTCTATATCCTTATTTTTATTTAATTGCTGATGAGTTTGGCACATTAGATAAAAAAGAAATTGAAAATATATTAATAAATTACGAATGTAGTGATGATATAGCTGTTTCATTCTTAAGTAAACTGGGATATATTCCTAATGATTTTCGACCAGATCATTTTTTAAGCTCACACATAAAAATTTTTTCAGAAAATAAGACTATAAAAATCTCGAAAAATGATCCAAAAGAAATTGAAAAAATATTTTTTGATACCGAAACCATTCCAAATAATATTTCGGAATATATAGAATCCATAATCTTATTTGATTTATATACAAATGAAGAACTAAAAGTTATTGAACAAAAAGGGAATATAGCTTGTTTTGTTGTTTCTATCATTCGTTTTTGCAGAAATGAAGGTTTAACTTTTAAAACTATTTTAAATGCAATAAACGAAATAGGTTGGCCTTATTATAGAAATGTACTAACCCAAACTTTTAGAGAGTCATTATTCATTATTAAAGAAAAACTTTTAGATTCTAAAGAATCTTTGGATAGTTATATACTCGAATTAAAAGAAGACATAGATAATAAAAAGAGAATGATAGGAAATCCTGTTGTAGACAATTTTCAAGAACTCTTTCAATTAGAAGCGACAATTGAATTTAAATATTTAAATATTTTATTTGATGAATTAATAAATAGTCCATATTCATTCAACCTAAATTTGATGAATAATATTTTTTATTTTATTACTAATAAATTAAAAGAAGAAGATTCAAATTTATTATCCCTTGAAGTTGAGAAACGCATAAAAGTACTTACAAGTAATTATTCTCGTAAAGGATTGAATGATGAGGTAATTCCATTATTATGGATGTTCTCATTAATCTCATTTTATTTAGAGAAAGAAGAAAAAGAATATTCTTCGATAGGTTTTTTAAAAGGCTTGGAATCAATATTTATAATCAATACTGACAGAAACTACAACACTAACGAAAATAGAAAAGTAGAAATAAAAGGAAGAGATTTAATGTTATATAGCAATATTATATATGAAAAAATTCCTTCAAGCATTTTTCAGCAAGTAATCATTAATGGTAGTTTAACAGGAACACCTGAAATAAAGGCAATTTGTATTATGTTGAAAGGTTTTGTAAAATTTTAGCCATAAATTTTCATCCTTCCTAATGCTTAAAAAAAATAACTATGATACCTTTTAACACAAAAACGTATTCGCTTGAATATATGCCAGTATTTTTTTCCAGAAAGAATAGGTAATAAATAAGGTTTAAAACATCTACTAACAATTTCACTAAGCTTTAATGCAAAGTAATTTTGAGAATGAAAGCTGTATTTTGTAAAATCCCAATAGTAGCAAGTCAACTGTCACACCATTTTTTAATCTTTTGACTTGTAATTACAAATTTGATTATGAATTATATATAAAATTATACTCAAAACCATTTTTATCAATGTGATAGACTCTAAAAAGGCCTTTTGTTACAAAACCTTCAAACTTGCAAATTTCACCTTCTCGCAACAAAAAACTTTTTTTCTTGATCGTTTTGTATTCAAATAAATTACAAAATGATTCCATTTCGGTTTCTGAAAGTGAAATATGAGCTGCGATGTTTTTCTGAAGAAGCGTTGTCATAGGCTAAAAATTTATATGCTATTTCAAAGGTAAATAACTTCTACTGACAATATGATTTTCTGCTCAAAACATCAAAAATCCTTTCCTCCCAATGGCTTACTTTAACAAATTATCCAATAAAATTTGATATTTTCTACCAACAGGAAGAACTTCACCATTGATCATTGTTAAGCTTTTTGAGGTAAAGTTTTGTATTTTATTGGTATTGACAATAAAAGAACGATGTATTTGAACCACATTATTGACTTGCAATTCCGATGAAACACTTGATAATGAACCGTAAATAATTATAGGTAAATTTACTCTTGAACTGAACAATTTCATATAATTACCCAAACTTTCTATATAAATAATGTCATCTAAGGGTATTTCAGTAATCTGACCATTTACTCTGCAGGAAAGCACTTTTTCTTTCGTATTATTTTCTTTTTTCAGACTAAAACCAGAGTAATAGGTCTTGGCTTTTTCGATTGCTTTTAAAAATTTTTCAAACGAAATTGGTTTCAGTAAATAGTCAATTGCATCATTTTGATAAGCAGAAAGAGCAAAATCTGAGTAAGCTGTAGTTATAATCGTAAGAGGCCGATTGGGCTGCATTTCCATTAACTCCACTCCAGAAATAATTGGCATATTAATATCTAAAAAAATAATATCGTAACTGTTCTCATTTAACATTTTTAATGCTTCCATACCATTGAAGGCGCTTCCTGAGTACACCAGTTCTTCACACTTTGCAATATGTGCCGTCAAAGCCTTATGCGCTGGTGTTTCATCGTCAATTATAAGGCAGCGGTAGGTAGGTTCCATATTTTTAGTTTTATAACAAAAATCTCACTCTCTTTTTTACAAATAAGTTCATGCTTCAATCCATAAACTTCGAGACGTCGTTTTAAATTTTCTATCCCAATCCCAGTACTAGAAAGCCTTGAACCTGTATTCAAAAAATTATTCTTTAAGGTAAAAGATAAACTTTTGCATTTTAATTTTAAATCTGCCACAATAAAAGGCGCTTCTGTTTCTCCAGAGAACTTAATTGCATTTTCAAACAGAGGCAAAAAGAATAATGGAGGAATTTCGATTGCATCAAAAGACCCTTCATAATTTTTTGCAATTGCCAAACGTTCGTTTCGAAAAGTATAATATTCCAGATACTTTTCAACAAAAGCTATCTCTTCGTTTAACAAAACATAATCTTTTTTGGTAGCTTCTATTTGATACCGAAGCATCTCAGAAAGATTTAATATTCTGTCAGGTAATTTATCTGGTTCAGTTAACGATTCCCCATATAAATTATTCATAGCATTAAGCAAAAAATGAGGATTGAGTTGTTGCTTTAGAAAGGAAAGTTCTCCCTTGAAATTAATAATATCCTTATCAGTCTGTGAAACTTTCTTAGTGATTATTATGTGAATAAAAAAGAACGCAATTCCATTCACGACAAGTGATAAAATAGACAATGTTCTAAATTTTCCAAGATCTGCAATTGGAAAATACCAACGCATAAAAAAATAAAAGCCCGCCCAATACACCAAAAGAAGAACAAAAAAAAGCTCATACTTCTTTTTGAATAAAAAAGGCTTAATGATGAAAAGATTAAAGCACGTTATCCAAACAATACAAGGGAAATATCCTAAACAAATTTTGGAAAAAACATAAACCCAGCTATGCTCTTCAAATTTCATTTCATCAAACACACAAACAAAAATAACCCCAAAAACAATAGCATTTAGTATAAGATTTCGGAGAAAAAAGTTTTGATAAATTTTGAGAATTTTCATAACGACAAAAATAAGGAAATTGTGTAGTTTATAATTGGCATTCGAATGAAATTATACAAACGCCATTGGTATAATTATGCTATAATATTATGTTATACCAAGTTACTTTTGATCTGCGTTCTAATTATTATCAAAAATCAATTTTACTTTTTTACTTCTATTTATGAGAACAAAAACCATCTTTTTTTTATTTTAATCTGCAAAGATGAACATACAAATAAAAGTATGTTCATCTTTGCAGATTATTTTTAAATTAAATCAGAATACAATTAGCACCTTCTTCTATCTCCGCCAGAAGGAAGGTCTTTACTACCTTCCTCTATTAATATTGGAACGAGAAGAATTCATAGATTTTGAAGCAGAAGCTCTTGATGAACTAGATGATCTTACAACATTAGGTTTTGAAACTGAATTTTTACTTGAATTGCGACTAGACGCCTTTTTATCTAGTGTAGGAGCAGAATTTCGGTTGTTAGTACCAATGTTATTGTTTCTGCTATTATTTATGTTTATGTTGTTATATGATACACTATTTGAAGTGTTTCTATAAGAATTATTGTAATTATTGTAATGATTATGATTAACAATAACAGTAGTATTGTGATACCCATAACCGCCTCCGTGATAATAAAAATGGTTGGAACGGTAAATATTTACTGGCACAATAGAAAAAGCAGTAAAATAAGGCGGATAAAAGCCATAATAATATGGTGGATAATAAGTGATGTATGCAGGTGAATAGATATATAGCACAATTGGCACTTGTTCTACTATAATGATTGTTTTCGAAGCTGGTACATTTACCGTTACAGGATTAGATCCTGTATAAGCGGGATTGGCTGTAACACTCGAATTACTGCTCGTGCTAGGCTCTACAATATAATCCTTTCCATATAAATCCTTATCTCCCACTATTTGTAAGGATACTTTATTGTTTTTGTCTTTTGACACTAAAATAACGGCTATATCCTGAGTTTCGGATTTACTTATTGCATCTCTTAAAATAAAAGTAAAATCTTCTCCATCTTTTTTGGTCTCCACTTTGATAAAATCAACTTTTTTATCGTCATTTAAATCCAAATTATTGACTTTAGTGTTTTCATCATTCAATTTTTTTTCAAAGTCCTCAATGGTTTTGGATTTTTGAAAAATATCCAAAACAGCATATAAATCCAAATTATCTCCTGGCAAACCAAGCTCTCCTGTTGCACTAGTTGTTTGACAAAAAGCAGTCAAACTTGACAAACTCATCGTAATTAATAAAAACGATACAAATTTTACTCTCATATATTTATAATTTAAAAAATTTATGGCAAAAATAAGGAAATCGTGTAGTTTATAATTGGGAGCCCAATTAAATTATACAAACGCCATTGGTATAATTATGCTATTATAATAAGTATTTTCAAGTTATTTTTGTACTAAGTTTCAAAAAAATCAATAATTACACTTTATACCGACTTATGCGAACAAAAATAATTTCTCTTTTTACTTTATGTCTGTCTTTGCAAACTATAGCTCAGGAAAAAACGAGTATGAAATCCTTTGGAAAATCCGTAACCGATAAATTCCCCACAACTAGAACTTTTGATGTGCAATACGAACAATTAGGAGCTACTAATTTCGATTCAAAACTCTTTGGAGAACCTCTTGAAAAAGGGAGGATTGATAATCATAACCGATTAAAATTTGCTTTCAATATGCCTTTTTATGTCTCTAACTCTAAACGGTTTGTTCTCACAAGTTCTTTGCGATATAAATATGAATCGTATGATTTGGGGCAAAACAACAATAACTCAGATGCTCCTTTTTCAAGTGGGAAAGAAGAATTTCATTATTTGGCAACATCTTTAAGTGCAACCTATAAGGCAAAACTATTTAACAAACCAATCATTTATAATGCTACAGCAACCATCGATGGAAATCATGAAGATGTGCAACGTATAAAAGGAGCTCTATCAGCAACTTTGGTACTAAAAAAAACAGCCAATACCACAATAACAGCTGGTGCTTTGGTAGTATTTGATCCTTCATCGATAATACCTGTTACCCCAATTTTCACCTACAATCATAAATTCGATAAATCGAAATGGGATTTCGATTTTATTCTTCCGCAACGTCTTTTGTTTAGAAGATATTTGTTTGAAAATGGGCGTATTGCATTTGGTACAGAACTGAATTCGGAGAATTTTTATTTGAATTTTAATACTTCTCAACTAAAAGGAATTCATGAATTGAATCAGTTGGAATTGAAATCAGGCATAACGTATGAACATCATTTTACTCCAAAAATAATTGGTTTATTTAAAGCAGGTATCAATAACGTTATAAGGACTCGTATTACCGAAAAAGGCGATCGATCGTCCAAGTATATTTACGACCAAAAGGAAGAAGCTCAAGTCTATTTTAGATTTGGAATTTCTTATAATCTTTTTTAAATTATTTTTAATCTGCTAATTTCTATTGAAGTATAATTAAAACAATGAATTATGGTTGAAATTTTCAAAACTAATGTTGAAATAAATACAGATGCAAATGCTATAGTTTCTATTCTTCAAAGACAATTCCCAGATTGTAAAATTAACTTTGACTTAGAAGATTGTGACAGAATATTAAGAATTGAAGGAGGTCGTTTTAATCCCAAACAAATTATTGAACACTTAAATCTTCAAGGATATATCTGTGTTCCTCTAGAATAGAAACTCTTTCATAATTTAAGTTTTTTTGTTGTTATCCTTTTCTACTTATTGTTGTTGTAAAATCTTAAATAATTGATTTAAAGATTAAACCCTTCCAAAAATTAAAAGTCCAAACAAGGAACCAAATAACTAACCTATGAAACTAATTCTACAAATCTTGCTTACGGGTCTATTTCTAGTAGCTTGTTCTAAAAATGACAACGAATCATCCACTCCATACCTAGACGATGACTTAGCTGGACCAATTTCAAGACCTCAAAGTGGCTATGGCGCTGATGGAACGTATACAGTGGCAAAAGTATCTTTTGCAAGTCCATTGTATAATGGAAAAAACGTAGACGTCTTTTATCCGAAAGAATTAACTGGTCCAAGGCCAACCATTTTTTACTCACATCCTTTTGGCGGAGAAGATAGTACTTACAATATTGGATTATATGAATTTATTGCTAAAAAAGGTTATGTTGTAGTTTTTGCTCCCTATCCAACAATTGGCGTAACAGTTGATGAAAGATACGCTACCCTTTGGGAAAGTTTCAAAAAAGCTGTTAGCAACTACCCCAATATAATCGATACTTCGAAGGTAGGTTTCATGGGACATTCTTTTGGCGGAGGAGCTTCCTTTGCCATGGCTCATAAAGGATTTATTGATGAAGGTTGGGGGCAAAATGGTCGTTTTATTTTTGCTATGGCACAATGGTATTCACATCAAATCACTTCACAAGAATTAAATAACTTCCCTGCCAACACCAAACTCATTACACAAGTTTATGATGATGACACTACGAACGATCATCGTCTAGCTATTGATATTTTTAAAAACAATAATATTCCGAATACTGAAAAAGACTTTATCTTAATCAAAAAAAGTGTCTTACCTACTTATACGTATATAGCAGATCACGTAGTACCAAATACGCAATCTGCCTATGACGCCTATGACTATTACGGTATTTACAGACTACTTGATGCTTTAATAGATTACAGCTTTAACGGTAATTTAGCAGGCAAAAATGTAGCACTCGGGAACGGCTCCAAAGAACAAATCACAATGCCGAGCCATAATGGGCAAGCTTTGGCTCCACTAGAAGTTACAGATAATCCATCTACAAATTACCCTCAGAGCAAATATCAATTCCCGTGTAGCTCTATTAACAATCCTAGACTAGGAAATTGTCAATAAATAAAAACCACAAAGAATCCTAATTACAATTAAGAATAAGACTTTATTTCAATCAACACCTCTCGTATCCTATCTTAACTCATATTTAACAATTATTTCGCAATAATATCGCGATACAATTGTTAACTATGTAGATTAAAAACTAGACAATGATTGCAAAAAAAATCAGTACGTTCATAATACTTTTTACTACGTTCTTCACTGCCTTAGCTCAAGAAAAATTTACGTTAAGCGGAACCATTACTGACCAAAACAGTAATGAGACATTAATTGGTGTCAATATTGTTGTCCTTTTTTTTAATCTGAATGAGATCTTCTTTGTCGGATTCATATAATAGTATGTCCTCTTTTTTTATCATTGGATCAAACCAATCTGTTTTGTCTTTTGCCCATTTTAACCAATCTTGCAATTCAATTGTGAGTTGATTGTTTAATGACGCTTTAGTTTCTAATTCATTCAAGTATTCTCTAACTATTTTGGATTTGTTGTGATATATTGCATTATTAAATAATTCTTTTGTTCTTTGGAGTTCAACCTCTCTCTTCTTCTGGAATTCCTTTTTTATTTTTTCCTCCTCTTCCATTTTAATATGGTGTAACCTGCATTCTTCTCTCCATACTAATTCTTCCATTGCTTCTAATTCAATCTTAGCAATAATTTTAGCTAACTGATTTTCTAATTTTACAGCACCATCACTCCATTCTTTAGCCTTATAACTTTCCCCGATTTTTATAATTAAAATACCTGTTGGAATATAAGTAGACGATCCATAAGGTTTTTCGGAAGGGATCCTTTTATTCTTTTCTCTTATTTCAAAATGAAATTCAACATCGTTTACTACGATACACGGTCCTCTTTTATTTATATCTCTTCTAAATGAATGACCTCTGTATTTTAGTGATTTTATAAACGCATCCATTATTCTTATAGCTCTACTATAATTATCCTGGACTACAAAAATGGAAACAGTATCAATTTTTTCATCCCTATAATAATGATCATTCTTGCTTTTATCGTGAAATCTTATGGTATTTTGAATTAAAATGTCTGGATTACTTAATGTTTCAGGAACAATTAAAGGGGATTTAGCATCACTTAAGATTTCTTTCGTTCTTATAGTAAGTGGAGATTGATCAATGTTAACGAGATTCCCAACTTCTCGTATAGTTAATATAATTTTATCTTCTCCATCAAAAAGTGGGTTAAATTTTGGCTTTTCAATTTCTTTATTGAACTTCAATTTCATCCAATACCCATTATCAGGCATCGGGATTTCGAATTGCTTGCAGAGCTTTTTTAAACCTTCATTTGAAAAAGCATATTGTAAAGTCAGCTTACTAAGTGATGTTGACCAAACCAAATCATATAATTCTTTCCTTGAAAATTCTTTTTTTTCCATAAACTTACTTTTGTAATAATTATCAATTAAATTTATAAAAAGCCTTTTAGATATTGAGTGGAAAGTCTAGAAAAAATCTAACAAATTTATTAATGATTTTTATTTAAATAAGTTTTCGTAAATTATGGTTTTCCGTAACGCGATGATACTTTTATTAATGTTATTTGTATATAGAATATAGGCTTTTCAATAAGTCTAGCTAAAAAATAATTTTAATATAAAAACGTATTATGGAAAAAATTCAAGCAATTAAACCAGGTCCAAAACCTAAAACACCTGACGGAACACCAGATGAAAGAAGAAGAGTGACACCACCAAATCAGCCAAAACATCCTGTTTTAAAGCCACATATACATAAGCCAAAAGATTGAGAGTGTTTATCTAAGTGTGATTCGAAGCGCAAGACAACCTATTTTATATCATCAAAAAATGTCAAAATAGGTATCAAGTGTTCGATTGTAGTCCCTAAAAGCCCACAAAGTTTTTTATAAAAAGACTTGTAAATACAAATTCTAAGTGTATATTTGCACACGCAATCATAAAGATTGAAACCTAGTAAAATAGGGCGATTAGCTCAGCTGGTTCAGAGCACCTCGTTTACACCGAGGGGGTCGGGGGTTCGAACCCCTCATCGCCCACAAAATTCCAAAAACTCCAAAGTCATTTGATTTTGGAGTTTTTTATTTTCTGTAAAGAATTTAAAAGCAACTAACTAATTGCTTTTATTTTAAAATATAATTTCCTTACATATAAAACCTTGATTTTCTAGTAACTCTTTTGGTAAATTCATTAAAAAATTTCCTTTCAATTCCCATAGTATCAATGTTTTATTTTTAAGAAAAATCCAACGAGAAAAACTTCTTTGAGAATTCCTATGTTCTGTTAATTCAAAGAAAATGGCATCTTTGTATTGGCCGTCATATTTATTTTTGTCTATTCCGGCTTCTTGTAAATCTTCTTTAAAATGATTCTGAGCTTTCTTACTGAAGGATTTAGATTTAACCCAATGTATTTCTCCTAAACAATTATTACAATTTAAGGTGTATTTATAAACAGGGTTTTCTTGTAGTAGATTGATCAAATTCTCTTTGTTAGATATAATTGATCTTTTGGTGCTAAAAATCTCATTTGCACCAGAAATGGTATAAAACTCAATATTTTTCGAAATCGATAAATCTTTTAATGACATTTCTAAACATTCTCCTCCAAAATTTTTCCCCCATTCTATGGATGACATATCCATAATTTCTGCTTTAGAAATTTCGAAGTTCTTTTCTAAAGCTTTAAATGTTCTAGGATATTTTTGTTGAGCTTCGAGGTAATTATCTTTATCATTAAGAAAAGAGTTATAGATGCTACTAACAAGAGAACTATTAAAGTCTTTTCCACTTAATCTTTCTTTATTGCTTTGATTTTGGTCTGGCAATAATTCCGCAAGTAGTTCAGAAATTCTTGAATTGTAAACTTTTCTCTTTTTTATAATCCAAGGAAGCATATAAGGGCGTTGTCCAACTGTATAAGCAGACAACGTATCATTATCTTTTATAATACCAACTACAATCAAGGGGTAATCATCTGTACTCCGCGAACCTTCAATAGATGATGCCGCTTGATTTGCTTTTTTGTAATCTTTTATGGTTGAGATTGCAATAGAATCCATTTGTTTTGTTCTCTTCCAGTTTCTTGTATATTCTTTCCAGAGCCTCTCAGCGTTGTTGATAAGCCAAACAGAATCTCTGCCAAAAGAAAGTAAAGGATTTTTAAAAGAGACCGAATCTTTTGTTTTTACAATCAAATCAACTAATTCGGCAGCTAATTTTGGATCTATTTTTTTAATTATAGAATCGGGTTTATTTAAGCCTGTTAGTAAAAAGTCTTGTCTTTTAATTTGAAAATCACTTTCGAAATATGAAAATCCTCCGTTGCTATCTCTTATTATAATTTTATCCCAAGTATTTGAAGAATCTAAATTGTTTTGCCCTAGAGAAAATAAGGTTCCAAATAAGACAAATAGAATAGTTGAAAAAAGCTTATTCATAATTTTAATCGGCATTTATTTAGGAAGAGTTAGTTTTGTAAAGGCTCAAAACTTCTAATTTTTACTTCGATTTTCTTTAATCTAATATAAGAATATTTACACTTGAATTTATTTTTCTAAAAAATCTATTTTTAACTTTACTTGTGCATGCTAAATGGATAAATTTATGTTGATAAAATCTTCAGAAACAATAGAAAACATAAAAAGAATATTTACAAAGGAAGAATTTCCAGCAAAAACTTTGCTTGTAAAAGAGAATGAGATTTCGCAAAATATTTATTATGTCGAAAGTGGTGCCGCTCGTGTATGGCTTAATCATGACGGAAAAGAAATTACGATTCAATTTTTGTTTGAAGGCGGATTTATAGCTTCTATTGAAAGTATAATTTCAAATGAAAAAAGCTGGTACACAATTGAAACCATTGAGCCAGTAACTGTTTATAGCATAAGCACTAATAGTTTTAAGCAAAAAATGGAGCAATTTCCTCATGTTAGAGAATTTTATTATCAATACATACAGCAATCATTATTAGCTTATCAAAAACGAATGGTTTCTCAGATAAAAAATACTCCCGAAGAGCGATATAAAGAATTGCTTAAAGAATTCCCCGAAATTATTAAACGTGTTCCTCAGCATTATATCGCTTCTTATTTAGGTATTACTTCTGTGTCTTTGAGCAGAATACGAAACCGAAAGTGATTAATTAACAATTGTTATCGTCAACATTTTTTTGATGTCGCAATTTTGCAACGAAATTTAAAAAAATAAAAATCATGATAACATTTTCGACACTTGCAATTTTATTAGCTGCAGCCGCTATGCTGCATGTAACAGAAGAATTTTTATTTCCGGGTGGTTTTGCCGATTGGTATGCTCGATTGATCCCTCCAAAAAAAATAAAGAAAAACAACGGAGGATTTCTTGTTTGGATCAATACTTTCATGATGTGCGCCATTGCTTTCTCAATTCATTTTGCGGACATACAATTAGGACGCACCATATGGTACGATGTTATGTCGATTCTTTTCGCGAATGCTTGTTTTCATATTTGGGGCGTTTCTAAATTAAAATCCTATTCTCCAGGAATTGTCACAGCAGTGCTATTTTACATTCCGCTTTTTATTATTGGAACTGATGAATTAGTTTTAACTGGCATTATTCCATGGTATAGAGCCATTTTTTCAATTTCTCTTGGAATTGGTTTTCATATATTTTCAGTCATTAGACAAGGAAAATAATCTTAAAATAATAACTGCGAATAATATAATTGTTGTTTTTACACTTAATTACACCTAGTCAAAAGAATATTTTATATTTTTATTAAAAAAAGAAAAACATTATAAAATTTATTTCAGTTTTTTATGAAAAAGAAAAATATCAAATTGTTGGTAGTTATTGCTCTATTAGTTCTAAATACAACAATTAAAGCACAATCGACAAAAGCAGAGCAAGATGAAACAGCGAAAGCAAAAGAATGGATAAGCTCATTATCACTAAACGATAATGAAAAAGAAAATAGATTAGTACAAGTTGTAGCTACTCATCTTTCTGCAGTAAAAGACTGGCATAATAACCATCCTGCTTCTACCGTTCCTGCCGGAATAAATCCTTTAGACGGAAAACCTCTTTCTGAACTTCATAGACAAATTATCGCCGATTCTGCAATGCCAACAAATGTTCATGAAAGCTTAATGAGCGGTTTGAGAAAAGATTTGAGTGAGCAGCAAGTTTCATTGGTTTTAGATAAATACACCATTGGTAAAGTGGCTTTTACAATGAAAGGATATCAAGCAATTGTTCCAGAAATGACGTCTATAGAAACTGCTGAAATACAGAAACTAATGGAAAAAGCAAGAGAGCAAGCAGTAGATTATAAAAGCATGAAGGAGATTTCGGCTATTTTTGAAATTTACAAAACACAAGCTGAAAGTTATTTAAATAATCATGGCCGTAACTGGCGCCAGATGTATGGTGATTACACGAAAAAGATAAAAGCTGAAAAAGAAGCTGCTGCAAAAAAATAAGATTTTTAGATTACACAAAAGCTCTTTAATATTTTAAAGAGCTTTTTTTATATTTTTTCTGTAATAAATTTGAATTCATTTAGAAATGATGTAATATGGTATATCGCGAAATTAAAGAAACAAATATCTAAAGCATGTATATCTTTCGAAGAACAAAATTTACATCTCTAATTGAAGCTTCAATAAAACCTAAAGATTGTAAGAAACTAAGTCTGAAATTTTACGATTATAGTTTGAAGGATAAAGGAGAAATATTTTCGCAATTTGTAAATCTTGAAGTATTAGAAATACAAACTAATACATCAATGTACTATTTAAATGATTTTGAACTTCCGGTTGAAATTGGAAATCTTAAAAAGCTTAAGAAAATTTCAGTTCTAAATTTTCCATTGCAGACTTTTCCTGAGTGGCTTTTTAATATAAAGTCTTTGGAGTATTTAATGCTTAGAGGAAATGATATGGAAATAATTCCAGAATCGATATCTCGCTTAGAAAATTTAGAAACTCTTAGAATTGAAAGTTGTCCATTAAGTAAAATCCCTAAAGCATTGATTCAATTGAAAAAACTGAGATTCTTGGGACTTTGTGACACAAGACTAACCGATTTAAACTATAACTTATTTCCTTATAATTTAAAAGAAATTAACTTTAGTGGTACAGGAATATATAAGGATGAAGATTTAGAGCTTCTAAAAATAAAAATGCCAAAAACTAGAATATATCCTTAAAAATAAGTACAGAATCCTACTTTTTGACAAGTTAATTGTTTACAATTGATTTACTTTTTATAAAGCTCAATTTTTCTCCCATCTGGATCTGAAATAACAGTCAGAAAACCAAAATCTGTTTGTATTGGTTCAGAAAAAACTACATCCTTATTCTTGAGTAATACCAATGTTTCTTCAAAATTATCAATTGCAAAACCTAATCTGATACTTTTATCTGGTTCGCTTTGATCTTTTGCAAGTGGATAAATTTCTAAAACTAAACTTCCAATTGTTGCTGAATAATGCATGGGAGAATTACCATGTTGATGATAATCAAATGTTAAACCAAGTAAACTATAAAAATCTGCAAGACGTTTTTGATCGTTTGTTCGTATTACTAAAAGTCTCATTTCCATAGCTTTTTTTTACTTTCTCTTTAGAGTTATAATAGGGTTAAATTCAATGTTTTCACATGCATAACAATTGTCTTTGTGAAACTCGCGAAATTCATCAAAACGTGTTTGGTAAGTTTTATAACCGTTTTTTTCAATTTGAAAATTACCAAAACACCAAGCAAAAGGCAAATCAAACGGTGTATGTATCCATTCTATTCTAGATTTTTCAGTAAGTTCAAAAAAACCATTTTTATCAGTTTTTGTTGTTTGAGATTGATATTTTGTGTATTCAAAATATCCATGTTCTTTATTTATAGAACTTAATTCTTCAATTCGTGAAACTACAGCTTCATTAACAGGATTTCCCTTTTCATCGATTACTTTTCCTTTTATTTTTGGAACATAAATAACATTTTTCGGATGTATAAAAACTCCAAATATTAAAATCAAAACGATAATAAGAATTATTTTAGTTGTTTTCTTCATCGTAAAAGGCTCTAAATAAAAATTCTAATTGCAAATGATATAAAGTTATTTAAAGCTAATATAATAATCATTTGGATAATTTAGAATATAGAATGATTATCAAAATCTTGCAAATCTTCAAAAAAAATCATAATTTACAATCAATCGAAAAACATTTCTACATGCAACAAGAAAAAGACTGGTCAATAGACGAAATTCAGAATACTTGGCAATTGGTTTCAAAACTTCATGACGGACAAAAATATGGTGGAAGCAATGAAGGCGAAAGAGTAGAGTATATCAATCATATCGGTAGTGTCGTTTTTGAAGTTTTAAATGCTAGTCGTTTAACGGAAAATATGAATTCTGATTTAGCCGTTAAATGCGCTATGCTTCATGATACGATTGAAGATACTACATATAATTACGAGAAAGTAAATGATTTATTTGGCAGTGAAGTAGCTTCTGGAGTACTAGCCTTAACTAAAAATGATGAAATTGAGGATTCTCTAGAAAAAATGCTGGATAGTTTAAATAGAATCAAACAGCAGCCTATAGAAGTTTGGGCAGTTAAAATGGCTGATAGAATCTGTAATTTGTATGAACCTCCTTATTATTGGAACGATGAGAAAAAGCTAAAGTATATCGAAGAAGCCAAAATAATACACAACGAACTTAAAGATGGAAATGTATATTTAGCAGAAAGATTGAAGAATAAAATTCAAGAATATTACCTTTTTCTTAGCAATGTTAACCAATTATAAGAGTAAAACTCCTAAACCATTAGATTCGAGAGTTTTTTTGTAGAAAATAAATTTTACCAAAGTTTAAATAAAATTCCGAATTCTTAGTATGATAAATTAATAACTTCATCTTCATATTGATAAATTAAGACATTATTGCCAGCATAAAAGGCTGATCTAAAATCTCTTTTTAGGGTTTCTTTTAACTTTTCAAATTCTAAATTGTAGATTATTATATCAGAATTTCTTACGATGCAAACCAATCTATCAGTAATATAAAAAGTATGTAATGCGCCAAATTCCCAATAAGCAAATTTAGTTTTAATTACTCTTAATGGTCTTTTATTCTCTAAAACAGAATATTCGCAAATAGAAAAACTATCATTTTGAAATTTATCTCTCGTATAAAGTAACACTACAAAACGATCTCCTTTTGAATTAAAACTTAAATTATGAAAAGCCCCATTAAAATCAAGATCATCCATGTCATAAATCAAATCAATACTCTTTGATTGATTAAACTTAAAAATTTTAACGCCTTGAACTCCATAATTTGCATCATGAGTTATAAAAGCAAATTGATTCTTAATATTCGTTTTCGTTACCGATTCAATATATTCGTAACCAGACCATTCTTTTTCAGGATATAGTTGATCATCACTTAATAAAGCTTCGAAAGAAGTTTGCTCTTTTATCCAAAATGCTTTAATAGGCTTATGAGTATAGTCTTCATCTGAAATTGAAATAAACTCATCTTCTTTATGATAAATCAAGAATATTTGGTTTCTAGCTCTCAAAAAATGTTTTTTGAAAATATTTAATCCATCAGAATTAAAATGATAATAATAGATATTATTACTATCAATGAGGGATAATATTATAAAATCTTCCTCATTTTCTGAAAATGTATTTATTATAGCACTGCTAGTCGCTTCAGGAGAATGCAGAAGTTTCAAATTAATATCTTTTAAAAGATTAAATTGTTCATCATAAAGTACTAAGTGGTAAGAATAGTCCTTTGATAGTAACTGATATATATATCTATTATTTTTATTAAAATGAATTGCAACAATTAAATTACTATCATCTTGATAATCGGAGAACAAACATTCCTGATATTCGAGGTTATTTCTGAAATTTGTTTCATCTTTATCTTCTAAAAAGTTGTAACTTCTAAGAACAGTATGATTTTTACTAGGGTTTTCATTATTGTTTATTGCATAAACTACAATAAGCATAATACCAAAAAGTATAATTAAAGCAGAAAATATAATCATTTTAATAAAATTATAAAAGTTGTTTTTTCTAGTTCAATTTAATTAAACGTTTTCCTTTGTCAGCCTATCCAATTCTTTCAGTAGAGTTGGCATTCTAAAATCGCCATGCATACTTTCTACTTTTTTATAGGCTTCTTCCAGATCAATTCCTATAGAAGTGATGTACAGCGGTTTTTTACTGTCGCCTCTAAATATAGCCTTTTTATTATTTTCTATAGAAGCAAAATTTGTTTTAGCAACGCCAATAATCGGAATGTGTTTATTTAATTTTTCATATAAATAACCGCCTAAACCAAACTTCTGATCATCGTTTAAGTATACAAAACCATCTACAACAATGACATCGATGGTAGACAAATCAATTTTATTTAGTAAACTTACAATACATGGCAATTCTCGTTTGTAAAATTCACCAGGAATATATTCTTCTACATTTTCAATAATTTCGGTGTAAACTTTAAAGTTTTTATCTTCATTCCATTGAGAAAATTCAAGGCAAACTGTTTTGGCTTTTTGGTCAAAATAATAAGTGTCAAAAGCTAAGATCATAATTTTTTAAAGGCTTATTTATATTACAACGAAGATATATTACTTCGAGCCAACTTTCCTAAGCTCAGCCAACATTTCATTTAAAAATTCCTGTTGATTTGTATCATCCTTAAAATAACGCTGATACAATACGCTACAGCTTTCGACATCAACTATATTGGCTTTATTAAACGACCAATCATCTGTATTTTTAATTGTGATTCCGAGTTCGCTGCTACAGCTTTGCCAAAGTTCAGAAAATTTTGTTTTTTTATCGTCACTCAGTTTTCTAAAATCTGCGTAGACAGAATAACCACGCATCTCAGAATTAAAAAACTGATTAATTTCATATACAGGAACTCCGCCCCAATTTAAGTATTGTCCTTCGGGCAGTTTTATATTGGTAAGTCTTTGTTCACTCATTTTATGCTTTTGTTCTCCCGATACAAAAAAGTGCTCGTTATAAGTTAGTTTTGTGCCTTTCGGAACCATAATTTTCTTAACGACCATTGGTTCTGTAGTAACAAAGTAAGGATAATTTGGTGTAGAATTTCCGCCTGTTGGATTCATGTTTCCAACACATCCAGTTATAATTGCAGAGAAAAGAAAAGAGAAAGGTTTGAAGATTTTCATGTTATCTAAACTTATAATTTTCAGAATTACTATTCGCTAATATAAGAAATAACTTTATTTTCTCTTTCTATAAATCAGTTCTTCATAAAAAAAATAGTAACTTGGAGTACAATCAATTAAAGCTAAAATAAATGGAAACTAAAATGATATGGGGAAATCTTGTTTCTAATGATTTACAGAAAACAATTAAATTCTATAATGATTTAGGTTTTAAACAAAACGGAAAAGAAACTGACGAGTTGGTAAGTTTTATATTTGCTGAAAACAGTTTTATTATTAACTTTTTTGTTCCTGAAAGATTAGAAATTGCTGTAAAAGGAAAATTAGCAAATGCTAAATCTCAAAGCGAAATTATCTTTTCATTATCTGCAAAGAGTAGAGAAGAAGTCGATCTTTGGTACGAAAAAGTAAAACAAATCGGAGGAACTATTTTTTCTGAACCAGAAAATTTTGAAGTCGGTTATACTTTTGGTTTTGCTGATCCAGACGGACATAAATTTAATTTTCTGTATTGGCCTGGAATGTAGTTAAAATTGAAACTCTCCAATGATATTTTGATCATAATTATAACTTAAATCATTTGGAAATTTTCCATTTAAATCTGGAAAAATAAGCTGTAAATATTCGAATTTCTTGTTTTTATAAAATTTGACTGAGGTTAGAACATATTCTAATAAATCATCATTTTTTACTTTAATCAAATAAATAGGGAAAGTATCTATCAAGTCATCTATCTTTTTATTTAATTGAATTTTATCAGACTTATACTTTTCTACATAATTTTCAATAATCTGTCCAGATAAGTTTGGACCTAAGCCAGAAATGAATAATTCGGGTATATTGAAATTTTCAAAAATTCCAGTTGAATATGCAAAAGGGGTAACATTTTTTTCTTCTAAGACGGCAGTCACATGATAACCTTTTGATGATATATTATCATAAACATTTTTAAAGTATAATGCTTTTTTATCCTCTTGCATTTTTTTAAATTAAAATTATACCGCTAATATAGTTTTAATATTTTTTACCATATGACAAATTTCTATCAAAAACTTATCCCTAACTTTCACACATGAAAGAATTAGTACAATACATATTGAAATTTGGTAGTTTAAATCAGCAACAGATTGATTTGATTTTGAGTAAAGCCAAAGAAAGAGAAATTAAAAAAGAAAACTATTTTTCTGAAGCAGGAAAAGTCTCGGTTGAAGTTGGTTTTATTATCGAAGGAGTGATGAGAATCTGCTATTACAACAACAAAGGCGAAGAAATCACTAAATATTTTATAGACGAAAACAATCTTGTTGTCGATTTAGAAAGTTTTGAAAACAGCATTTGTTCTTCGGCTTATGTCGAAGCTGTTACCGATTGCAAAATGATTGTTTTTTCTAAAAAAGATTGGGAAGAGCTTTTAAATACAATTATTGGTTGGGACAAAATCGTTCACAAAATAATTAATAAAGCCTTGATTGATAAAGTGTCTAGGAGAAGTCCGCTTGTTTCAGAAGATGCTACTACGCGTTATTTGTCCTTTATGGAAATGTTTCCTAATGTTATCAATCGTGTTCCGCTTTCTTATCTGGCTTCTTATTT
The DNA here is from genome assembly GCF_014207905.1 of Flavobacterium notoginsengisoli. Taxonomy (GTDB): domain Bacteria; phylum Bacteroidota; class Bacteroidia; order Flavobacteriales; family Flavobacteriaceae; genus Flavobacterium; species Flavobacterium notoginsengisoli_A. The sequence goes on from NZ_JACHLB010000007.1 coordinate 146,620, forward strand.
AGGAATTACACAATCTTCTTTAAGCCGAATCCGAAAAAATATCCGCTAAAATCGCTTTTTGTCATATGGCAAATGTTATTGTTTTTTATCGATGCAACTTTGTAATCAATAATTTAAAAAGATAAAAAATGGATTCAGTATTAATTACAGGTGCAAATAGAAGTATAGGTTTAGAAACCGCAAAACAGCTTTCAGAAAAGGGATTATTCGTTTATTTAGGAAGCCGTGATCTTCAAAAAGGAGAAGAAGTGGCAAAAGAACTTACTCAAAACGGATTTAAAAACATAAAAGCAATTCAAATCGATGTCACAAATGATGAAAGCGTTTTGGAAGCCAAAAATCTTGTAGAAAAAGAACAGGGAAAACTTGATATTTTAATTAATAATGCAGGGATTCTGGGAGACATACCACAAGATTCTTCGACAACTCCGGTTGAAAATATTCAGAATGTATTTGATACCAATTTTTTTGGTGTCATTAGAGTTACACAGACATTTTTGGAATTGCTGAAAAAATCTAAAAATCCTAGAATAAGCAATATTACGTCTGGTCTTGGTTCGTTAACTTTACATAGCGACCCTACATGGAAATATTACGCAATTAAAGCGGTTTCGTATGTTTCTTCCAAAACAGCTTTGAATGCTTTTACAGTAACTTTGGCTTATGAATTAAAAGATTTAGGATTTAAAGTAAATGCAATCGATCCTGGTTATACTGCAACAGATTTCAACCATCATAGTGGGCCTGGAAGTGTAGAAAGTGCTTCAAGTTTCATCATTAAACATACTTTGACTGATGAAAATGGACCAACTGGAAAATTCTTTAGCAATGATATTGAAGACGAAAGCGAAGAAAGTCCGTGGTAGATTAACTTTTATATTAGCTAAAAACTCCATTAATAATTAATGGAGTTTTTTATTTTAAATAGTTTTATTTCGCTCGTTAAATTTCGCTACTAACTTTTTATTTACTTCGATTATTTCCTGAGGATTTATCATATTTGAATTAAATATGAAATCATAATTTTCATCTTTCGGTTTGAATTGATTTACACCATAAGCAACACTATTTGCTGGAATATTTTTGGTTATAATCGATCCAGCACCAATAACTGAATTCTCGCCAATTATAATTGGACCTAAAATTTTAGCACCGTCAGCAATAATGACATTCCTTGCAATAATCGGATTTCCGACATTTTCCCATTCAGCATTGATTTTGTTGTATTTCAAATTAGCTCCAATAGAAACATTTTGGAATATGACTACATTTTCGCAGATTTTAGAAGCCACAATTGTACAACCACGGCCATGATGCGCAAATAAAACACTTTTGTCCATTTCCGCGCAATTAATCTCACAGCAGTAAAATTTCTCTAGTAAATTGCCCGCTATTTGCTTTAGAAATCTGCTTTTTGAATGGCAATTTATTTTAACTAAAGTATTAAACATATTCTTTATTAAGTATCAGTCATTTCGTTTATAATTAATAATTTACAATATAGGTTCCCAAAGTTCAATTTTATTGCCTTCAGTATCCATTATATGAACAAACTTTCCGTAATCGTAAGTTTCAATATCGTCTAAAATAGTAACTCCATTTGCTTTCAGTTTTTCTAAAAGTCCTTCAATGTTCTGAACACGATAATTCACCATAAACTCTTTCTTAGATGGCGAAAAATATTCATCTCCTTTCTTAAAAGGACACCATTGTGTAGATTCTATTTGTTCCGGATTATCAATATTTCTAGATTCAAAACTTGAAGATCCCCAATCGTTGATTTCCAATCCTAAATTCTTCGCGTACCAGTCTTTCGTTTCTTTTGGATTATCCATAAAAAAGAAAATTCCGCCAAGTCCTGTTACTTTTGGTTCTGTATTATCTGAATTATTTCCCATACAAATAGTCTTTTTAAATTTCTAAAATTGATATTGTAAAACTAAATCTAAGGTATAAACAATTATTGTAATTATATTTACAGTAAAACAAAATAGCATTTAAAAAATCATCCAATGAAAAACGATAGAGTATATAAAATTTTATTCTCCAGTGTATATCCTATGTATATTCAAAAGGCAGAAAAAAAAGGACGTACTAAAGAAGAAGTAGATATAGTAACAAAATGGTTAACAGGATATAGTGATGAACAGCTTAAAGCTCAGATTGAAAAGAAAGCGGACTTTCAGACTTTCTTTGATGAAGCTCCAAAACTAAATCCGAATGCGTCAAAAATTACCGGAATGATTTGCGGTTATCGTATTGAAGAGATTGAAGATCCGCTGATGCAAAAAATCCGTTATTTGGACAAATTAGTTGATGAGTTAGCGAAAGGAAAGAAAATGGAAAAAATTCTAAGAGAGTAATAAAATTAAAACCTCCAAATCGGTTTTTGGAGGTTTCACTATTTTATACTCTTAATAAACCGCGAAATCCTCGCGCGGCATAATAAGATTCTGCACCGTTGTGATAAACAAAAACGGTATTGTATCTAAAATCAGAGAAAATAGCTCCTCCTAATTTTCTAATTTCTGTTGGAGTTAAAATCCAGCTTGATGTTTTCGTATCAAATTTTCCAAGCTTTTGAAGTTCTCTGTATTGTTCTTCATTCAGAATTTCAATTCCCATTTCTTCTGCCATATTGATAGCGCTGTTTGCAGGTTTATGTTCTTTTCGTTTTTCAAGCGCTTCATGATCGTAACAGACACTTCTTCGGCCTTTTGGACTTTCTGGAGAACAATCTGCAAAAAGATATTCTTTTGTTTTTTCGTCGTAGCCAATAACATCAGGTTCGCCCTCAGTTCTTTCCATTTCATCTAGCGACCATAATTTCTTAGGATTGGCTTTTAATTTGTTTTCAATAACAGACCATTCCAAATTTTTATGTCTGTTAATATTCTTTTCGAAACGTTTTTCCAGCGTAGTTAAAAGCTCTTCTTGTTGGTTGGGTGTCAATTCTTTTTTCATCTCATTAAAATTTTAGTTTGCAGTACATTTTCTAGTTGTTGGTCTGAAATACCACGAAACAATTGTCAAAACAATTAATAATACCGGACCGAAAAGTTCTTTAGCACTGTCACCAACCGCCAAATGAGAAACTACAGCTCCAGACATGGCAAAGAAAAATCCGGCATAAGCCCATTCTTTCAATAAACCAAATTTCGGAATTAATATCGCAATTACACCTAAAAGTTTCCAAACGCCCAAAAGAGTCAAGAAATAAAGCGGATAACCTAAATGTGTCATCATTTCAGTTTCTTCTTTTATCTGCATTAATTGCACAATTCCAGTAGATACCATTCCTAATGCTAGCCAAAGCGTGGCAATCCAATAAATAATTTTGTTTCTTTTACTCATGATTTTTTATTTTAGTTTAGTTACAATTTCTTCTAATCTGTTGTGAGCCATATTTAAACCTTGTGCAAATGGCAATTTCAATTGATTTGCTCTGTGCTCAATTGATTTATAGATAATCTGCATTGTAAGTTTACTGGTTTCTTCTGTAAGTTTTTCGAATTCTAAAAACTCTAACTGTGGCGCAAAATTCATATTATCCATTTCAAACGTGCGCACAATTCTCTCATTCGGAACAAAGTCATGAATTACGCCATTTGCTCTAAAAACAACATTTCCATTAGGATCACTGGTTTCAAATTCCCAGGCGCCGTATTTTTTACTTTCTAGTTTTACAACTTTAGTTCCCATCCATTGCGCCACAATTTCTGGATCTTCGTAGGCTTTGAAAAGCAATTCTACAGGAAGATCAAATTCTCTTGTAATTATAAGATCGTGTCTGTTGTCTTCGGCATGAATTTTTGTTTTCTTTTCCATGGTTTATTTTTTATAGTTTTTCATAATCGATTCTAGTTTGTTGAAACGATCGTCCCACATTTGTCTGAACGGTTCAATGAAGTTGTCAATTTCTTTCATTTTTTGAGGATTTAGATGATAATAAATTTCTCTTCCGCTTTGTGTTTGGTGTAATAATTCACATTCGTTTAAAATCTGAATATGTTTCGAAATCGTCTGTCTGGACGAATTAAAGTTCTCTGCAATGGCACCTGGTGTCATTGCTTGTACAGCAACCAGACTCAATATTGCTCTTCGGGTCGGGTCGGCTATTGCCTGAAATACATCTCTTCTAATTTCCATTGCGCAGTTATTTGACTGCAAATATAATGAAGTCATTTGACTGCGCAATATTATTTTGGTTTTATTTTAAAAAAAATACCTTCAAACAATTAATTTGAAGGTATTTAAAAATTATTCTTTTTAATATAAACTAATCTAATCCCGCAAACTGAAATGGTTTTGCTTCTTTAAAATTAATTAGTGATTCACCTGAATAGTTTTCATTATTAGCCAGACTCAACTTTCTGATTTTTCCTTTTTCGCTAAAATCTACTTTATTAAATTCCACCCAAATCACATTCGGATTCAATACATTATCAAAATAATAAACCAGATTCTTTTGATCGGCAACAGTTCTCCAACGGGTAGAAGAGATGTTGGGTTCTGTAGGAGAAGCAATTCCAAGCGGTACGGAACAATTTCGGATTACGCCAAAAACGCTTGCCAAAGCACTTCTTGTATTATCTGTTTTTGGAATTGCATCTATATAATAAGATGCTCTCACAAAACGATCGGCAGCTCTGTTTGTTCCCGGAAGCATTACCGTTCCCGGAATACTTTTCCAATAGGTATTAATGGCCAATTGATCGTTAAAAATAGGAGAGTTGGTCATTGTAACATATTTTCTATCGTGATGAATGACCAATTTTTCATTTATATACTCGAAAATTGCATTATCACCAGAAGCATCAGAAACAGATAAATGTACTGTTGCAAAGATATTTGTTCCTGGAATGTGAGATGAAGCCACAACAAATTCTTCTTTTTCTAATGCCGATACTACTTCAGAAACCGTAGAAAAATTATCCAACACATATTGAAGCCAGAGAGAAACTGCTAAACCTTTTACTTTACCATTCTTTTCAAATTTTGGATATTGCGATTCAACCAGCCATAAAAGATTGCCTACAAGTCCTTTTTCGTTCATTCCGTCAGAAGAAGCAATATCCCACGAACTTGTAATAACGCTTCCGTATTTTGATTTCCATTTCACTGAACTTGTGCCAACTTCGCCGTTTCTTTCAATGCCACGCGGAAAGATCCACAAATTAGCAGGTATTTCAGTGCGCCAATCCATCGAGCGGGCTGTTATTATCGTGCCATTTAATCCTTCATATACAACTCTTGTACAAGGAAACACGGTTTCACCGATGAGAGTAAAAGCAAGTAAAAGCGAGAAAATTTTGTTTCGTGATTTCATGGTATTTTACATTTTAATTAAACGTTGATCAGTCTATTTATTTAAGGATAGAAAATATGTATAAAAAATCTTTATCTGCAATTTACGTAATTATTGTAAGATTTTGAATGCCAAAGCAATAAGTATTACAAACAAATGGCATTTCACTAATAAGCTTTTTTTACAATATAATATTATTTAGAATAATTATAAATAGTTTTGAATTTTGAATAAAATAATTCTATTTTTGAATGTATTACCTCAGATTAGATTCATTTAAAATATACTCAAAATGATAAAAAAGATATTTAAAACCCTCAAAATAATTCTATTTATTCTCTTGTCTCTAATTGCAATTGGTTTTGTATTTGAGCATATTTCTCGCTTTTATTTTGACAGACAGCGCCCAGATAACTCAGAATTCGTAACTGTTGAAGGAAGAAAAATTCACTATAAAAAGGAGGGAAAAGGAAATTGTACTATAGTCTTTGAATCTGGTTTAGGTGGAGATTATCTGCATTGGCAAGATATCCAGAAAAAACTTTCTCAAAAGTATACTACAATCTCTTACGATAAAGCTGGAATTTTATGGAGTGATCCTGCAAAGAAAACTAGCTTAAGAAGATACACCGACGATCTAAAACAGCTTTTAGAAAAAACAAATTGTCCGAAACCTTATATTATAGTCGGACATTCTTTTGGAGGCATTACCCCAAGATTATTTATTGAAGAAAACATGAAAAACATAGGAGGCATTGTTTTTATTGATGTTTCTCATCCAAAACAATTGAAAAAATCTTCAGATGCTTTAAAAAAATCGGTTCAACCGCCACCAAAAATGCTTTTAAGTTTTTTTAATGAAATAGGTGCAATCAGAATATTATATAGCACAAACGCGTTTACTTCTGCAGTTCCAAAAGAACATTGGTTTAATAGAAATGTTAAACACTATTTCTATCGCATCTTTGACGGAATGATGAATGAGTTAGAAAATGATGATAAACTTATGGAAGAAGCTTCTCAAATTGATAATTTCGGATCAATACCATTGACGATAATTACTGCAAAATATCCAAATGGAGTAGAAGGAGCAAAAGATAAAAATCTTGAAAAAGAATATCTTTCTATTCACAATAATTTACAGAAAGACTTACTTCATTTATCTACGAAAAGCACACAGGTTTTTGCACAAAAAAGCGGTCACTATGTTACACTGCAAGAGCCCGATTTAATTTGTAACGAAATAGAGAAAATAGCGCCGAGATAATCCAGCGCTATTTTTTTTATTTAGAGTTCAATACTTTTTTCAATATTTACTTGATTTAGAAACAAATGATCGTGAGAAATAACAATCAAAGTTCCTTTATACTCATTTAGTGCGGCAGTTAAAATTTCTATATTTTGAATATCTAAATTATTAGTAGGCTCATCTAAAATAATAATTTCAGGAGATTCATTGCTAATTGTTAAACAACACAACATCAAACGCATTCTTTCTCCACCACTTAAAACATTACAGAGTTTATCCCAATCATTTTGAGAGAACAAAAAACGATTTAATCTCATTTTTATATCATGTTCTTCTAAAGCACAATCATTAAAAAGTTGTGCCTGCTCATAAACCTTAAGGTCGTTTTGGAGCATTGAATAGTCTTGGTCAATGTATATAGCTTTTTTTGACTGAGAATTTATAGTCCCTTGGCTTAAAGTCAATTCTCCTAAAATAATTTTAATTAAAGTTGTTTTGCCCGAACCATTTATGCCTTTCACTGATAAACGATCTCCAGAAAGAATTTCGAAACTTAGATTTTCTTTCCAAATCTGTTCATTTTCATACGAAAAATTAATTTCAGTGGCTTTAAAAAGTACTTTTCCTTTATGAAAATTGCTGTTATTAAACCCAAATTTGATTTGATCTATTATCGGTAAATTTGATCTCAATTGACGTAAATCGCCAGATATGTTAGATATTTTTTCCGCATGAACATCTTTCAGTTTAGAACTGCTATTTTCTGCATTATTTCGAAGAGTATTCATCATAATCCTAGCAACTCCAGATTTTTCCTGCTTCTTTTTTCCTCGCGAATCCAACTTGTTCTGGCGCTCTATTGTTTCGCGTTCTTTATCTTTAGCCTTTTTAAGTTCTTTTTCTTTGTTCTGTACATCATTTTCTAAAGCTTCTTGCATGATTTTTTTCTGATTATGATAGAAATCGTAATTTCCTCCATAAACAAAAATTTCATTTTTACTCATTTCAAGCGTTCTATTAAGAATATTTAGCAACGTTCTGTCATGACTTACGATCAATAAAGAACTTGAAGTCGATTTTATAAAATCATATAATAATTCACGTGCCGTAGAATCTAAATGATTGCTAGGCTCGTCCATTAAAATAAATTCAGGTTCATGAATCATTATTCCAGCTAAAAAAACTTTCGTTTTCTGGCCTCCGCTCAACGTTTCCATTTTCTGATTTAAATCTAATTCATGAAGATTCCAATACGATAAAGCTTTCTCGCAACGTTCTTCAATAGTCCAATCATTATCTAAGAGCTGAAGATTTTCTTCTGTAACAATACCTTCAAGTATCTCTTTAAGTGACTTTATTTTATCACTTATTTTTAAAGCTTCTGCAATACTTATTTCATCAAATTGTCCAAATAATTGAGGAATAAAGTAAGGTTCTGAATTTTGAATAATCTGTCCAGAAAATGATTTGAGTTCGCCTGAAATAATTTTTAACAAAGTTGATTTTCCAACGCCATTATTTCCAACTAGCGCTACTTTATCATTATTGTTTACAGTAAAATTTATGTTTTGAAACAGCATGTCTTTATTCTCATGCTGATATGAGATATTTTGAAGAATAAGCATAATTACTTTCTTTTAGAGAATTAAATAATTAAGCAGCCACGAATGCGGTTACTCACTAAGTTTTCCGAAAGAAATTAATTTTCACATAGATAAATGCTTATTTGAAGAAGTGCAAAGGTATTTATTTAAGGTTTAAAATCAAAAAAACCATTCTTAATTATAAGAATGGTTTTTGTATTATAAATAAAATTAAAATGTATTTTTTTAGATTTTACTGAATGTTAACTTAGCTTCTTTAGTATCAAGGACTAATTTGTCGTCTGTAATAGTGCTTACGCATTCATAAGGCGTACCAACTTCATCTTTGATTACCAGTTTTGTGCCTTTTTGAGTTAATGCGTAAGTACCATCCGTTATTTCACGAAGCAAGTAACCTGTCACATGCCCATCTTCTGTAAAAGTAAGGGTACCATTAGTCAAAATTGCATTTTTTGTAGAGTCATTAATAGAAGTTTTAGCTTCGACTTCGGTAACTTTCCAAGAATTAATCAGCCTGTTTCTTTTACCATGACATGAAACCATTAATAAGACAACAATTGCAAATAGGAGGGTAAACAATTTAGAGTTTTTCATGATTTTGCGATTAAAAGTTAAACAGGAAAAAGTTACAAAAAAAAATGACATTAAATTATTCGCAATCAAATATTTATAAATATTTTTTTTCGATAAAAAAAGTCCTTGATTTAACTCATATTGCAATTGTGAAATCTCAATAATTAAGATGTAATAAGTCTAAAGATTTTAACACTCAAAATTTTAATTAAGAGTCAAAGCTCCTAATATTTCTTCGTACATAAATGGACCTCCAGGATAAGTTGCTGTGTAGTCAAGATTCATCCAGACTTGGCCACGTTCGTCTATATGGTAATGTATTTTTTTTCCGTAACTTTCTTTTGTAAAAAGAACATTTTTAATCAAATAATTGACTTTTTCCAAATCAATCATAGAACCAATTAATATTTCTGGGTATATATGCCCTTTGGTATGAATAAGTCTTGGAGTTCCGCCAATTGATCGAACTGCGGCTGCCATTAAAATAGAATGATCATCGCAATCGCCAGAGAAATATTCTAGAGATTCGCTGGCGGTTGCGATATAATCACCATCTTTTGGATCGTTTACATAATTCCATCTGCCGTTTATTTCTTTAAAAACAGCAAAACACTGAATTATGGTACGATAATCTGAATAGCCTCTAATGCCTTTAAAATGCTTTGTGGTTGCCATAACAGCAAAATTTCGCACTTTCGGATTCTGGTATTCTATAGCATTAAGAATTTTTGTTTTATTTGGAAACGGAAGCAGTTTTGCCACGATAATATCCTGCGGATATGGATTATCAGACATGGTATAAATCATAGAATTATAATCTTCTGAGATTTCGTTAAAACCATAATTTCCAATAACAGTTCCGTAAAATAAAATCAGTAAATAAACGGCAATGCACAATATGATAATTGTTCTGAGATACATCAGAAGAAAAAATATTGCCGCAAAAACAAAAATAAATATAAAAACACGATCTAGATTGAATGCCCATTCTAGATCGATCAAATTTTGATGCAATATGATGAAAATCGGAATCGTAATAAAAAGACTCAACAACATGATAATAATCCTGTCCCACGGTGATTTCACCTGTAGTTTAGATTTTAAATATGGAAAGTCAATTTTAGGGAATTTCATCATACGAATCAAAAAAGCAGTATTACAGTGCTTTTACGGTTTCTACAAAAATACTTTTTTTATCAATAATTCCCAGATCAAATAACTGATTTTGAATTTTATTAAAAGACTTTTCGGTTAAATTCTTTTGTGACCATTGCGTTAGTTTAAGCCACTCTTTTATATCCTCTGCTTTTTGATTAAATAGTTTGGATAACTTTTTATCAATCTCCGGAATCTCTTTAAAATCAGTTGTTGTACTGTTAATGATTTCAAGGATTTTCTCTACAACTTTGCCATTCTTTTTTAAGAATTCTTCACGAACAGCAATTATAAATGAAGGCCAAGGAGTAGGGCAGTCGTCAATGCGTCTGAAAACTCCTTTGTCAACAAGTGGTTTTGTCATAAAACGTTCCCACATAAAATAATCTGCTTTTTTATTGGTTAGAGCATCTACAGCTCCATCAATTGTATTAACAACCTCAAATTCAAGATCGTCTGTTTTCCAGCCTTGTTCATTTGCATTTACGTAAGCCATCAATTGTGATCCAGAACCAATTCTTGAAATAGCAGCCTTTTTGTTTTTAAGATCTTTAAGTGTCTGAAAATCAGACTTTGCATCCACATGGATTCCCCAAATTAAAGGCGATTGTACGTAAATCTGAACAATTTTACTCGGATTGCCTGCCGAGATATCTTTCAGAATTCCTTCAGTTAAAATTACTGCTAAGTCTGTTTCGCCGTCACGAAGCATTTGACACATTTTCCCAGTACCTTCGGGAACATTGGTCCATTGTAAGTCGATGCCCTCTTCTTCAAATTCGCCATTCTCAATACAGAGATGCCATGGCAAATTGAAGTGTTCCGGAACACCCGCAATTTTGACAGTTTTCATTTCTTTTAAGTTTAAGTTAAGTTAAGTTAAGTTGCTTGGTATGCGTATGCGTATTAATTAAGTTTGGTTAGTTTAATTTTTTAATAAATCTGTTCGATGTTTTTCTGAAAGGCACGGCTCTGCAAATTCGATAATTTCCTGCGATTCATATTCGCTTAATAGGCTTCTTACCAATGCATAATCTACGTCTTTTCCAATTTCTGCCGCAAAAAAGGTCTCATTTAATGCTTCCGACAAACAATTAATTGCCTTTAACTGATCACGAATAACTATCGCATCAAAACCTTTTTCTAAAATAGCAATCTGAACAATCGAATTTCCAGAATTCTGAATCGTTTTTTTATGCATGAATTTCTCCTCAGTTTCATCAAATTCTGCGTAAAAAAGGTCATCTGTAGCGATTAAAGGGCCAAAAAATGGAATATTATCCAATTTGAAAAGACCTTTTTCTAAATCCACAATTTCTGCCCACATGGTTTCAGATACTACTTCATCTAGATAATCACTATAGTATTTAAATAATATTTTTTTATGCGTTTCTTGTTCCATTATTTAATTTTCTTCGCTTAAAGTTAGCAAAAAAATGCTCTACATTATATACGAAATTAATTCCCTGCTAGTTTATTCAAAGTGTATGCAATCAATTCGTCTACAGCTTTATAAGGATCTTCACTAAAAGTTCCAGATGCACGGTTGGCAATAATTGCATTAAGTGATAATGCGTTATGACCTAGAAGTGCCGAAAGCCCATAAATTGCTGCAGTTTCCATTTCTAAATTAGTGATTTTTGTATCATTATGACTAAAATTATCCATTTTATTATTCAATTCTTCATCTTGAATATTCAAACGTAAAACTCTTCCTTGAGGGCCATAAAAACCTCCTGCAGTTGCCGTAATTCCTTTAAAAATTTTATCGGATTCTATTAGCTTTTCTAATTTCTCAGAACATTGTGTAACATATGGTTTTCCTTTCTTAGAATCCCAATTGGTATGTTTTACAAATGCATCTTCAATTTCTGTAATCGAAACATCATCAATTAAATAAGAACGAAGCATATTGTCTAATCCTAAACCAAATTTAGACATCACAAAACTATCAACTGGAATATCTTCTTGTAAAGATCCAGAAGTTCCAATTCTAATAATATTTAAAGACGTTAAATCCTCTTTTGGTTCGCGTGTTTTTAAATCAATATTTACTAAAGCATCAAGCTCATTCAATACAATATCAATATTATCAGGGCCAATTCCTGTAGAAATTACAGAAATTCTTTTTCCTTTATAAATTCCGGTTTGGGTTTTAAATTCTCTTTTTTGAGTAGAATATTCGATAGAATCGAAAAATTGAGTGATTTTTTCTACTCGGTTTTGATCACCAACAAAAATAATGTCGTGAGCAATATGTTCAGGACGAAGGTTTAAATGATAAACACTTCCGTCGGGATTTAGTATTAATTCTGATGATTGAATCATTTCTTTTAAAGTTGCTAAGGTTCTGAGATACTAAGGTTCTAAGTTTTTTTGTTTCAAGTTTCATGTTTCAAGTTATTCGGACAACTTGAAACTTTAAGCGTGAAACCTGAAACTTTTTAGCCTCCTACACGTTTTGTTTTAAATCCTTTTTCTTTTAAGATTGCCATGATTTTATCGCGGTAATCGCCTTGAATAATAATTGAATCATCTTTAAAAGTTCCGCCAACGCTCAATTTGGTTTTAATTTCTTTCGCTAAAACTTTAAAATCTTCGTCAGAGCCTTCATAACCTTCAATAATTGTTGTTGGTTTTCCTTTTCTTTTTTCAAACTTACAGATCATTGGTTCTTTCTGAACATATAGAACATGGTCTTGTTCTTCAATTTGCTCTGGTTCATTTGTTTCTACATGATCAGGAAACAAATTTTTTAATTGATCTTTTAAATCCATATTTTTTTTATTCTAAAAATAAATTCCAAGTATAAAGATATTTAAAAATTAAATTCCAAACCCCAAGAAAAACTTGGAATTTGGAATTTTAATATAAGAATTTATTTAAGTTTATTTTTTGATTAAACCTAACTCCACCAAACGTTCGTGTAAAAACTCGCCGGCAGATATATCTTCGTATTTTTTCGGGTTTTCTTCGTCTATACAATTTTCAAGACAATCTAAACGCATATCGCTTACTGGATGCATAAAGAATGGGATTGAATAACGAGAAGTTCCCCACAATTCTCTCGGTGGGTTTACCACTTGGTGAATTGTAGATTTTAATTTGTTATTAGTATGTCGAGATAACATATCTCCAACATTAATTACCAATTCGTCATCTTCTGCAATAGCATCGATCCAGTCACCATTATGATTTTGAACTTGTAATCCTCGACCTTGAGCTCCCATTAACAAAGTAATCAAGTTAATGTCTCCGTGAGCTGCGGCACGAATTGCATTTTCTGGCTCAGAAGTAATTGGTGGGTAATGAATTGGTCTTAAAATAGAGTTTCCTTCTTTTGCATAATTGTCAAAATAAAACTCATCAAGACCTAAATGTAAAGCTAAAGCTCTTAAAACATAAACTCCAGTTTTTTCTAATTTTTGATAAGCTTCTTTACCAACGACATTAAAACGCGGTAATTCAGTCACTTCAACATTATCAGGGTATTCTGAAGCCCATCTAGAATCTTTGTCAACGTATTGACCAAAATGCCAGAATTCTTTTAAATCTCCTTCTTTGCGTCCTTTAGCATGTTCTTTTCCAAAAGAAACATAACCTCTTTGACCGCCAATTCCAGGAATTTCATAATTATGCTTAGTTTCTATTGGCAAGGCGAAGAAGTTTCTAATTTCGCCATAAAGTTCGTCTACCAATTGATCATCAAGAAAATGACCTTTTAAGGCTACGAAGCCAATGTTTTCAAATGCACTGCCGATTTCATTTACAAATTTTTGTTTACGTTTCGGGTCGTCCGAAAGGAAATCACGTAAGTCTACACTAGGAATGTTTTGCATACTTTACATTTTTTATTTAAAAAAGAAAGGTGTCATAAGCACCTTTCGCTAACAAAGGTAGAGAATATTTTAGAAAATAATCTTAAGCTCAGGCATTAAAAGTAGGTTTTTGATTAAATAAATTTTTCAGAATTCAATAAAATTGGCGCAAATTGTTATATTTGAAACACTAAAAAACAAAAAATTACATGATTTTTTACCGACAAAACCTCACTGACATTCAATTATTAGATTTATACAAAAAAATACTAAAACCTAGATTAATAGAAGAAAAGATGTTGATCTTGATTCGTCAAGGCAAAGTTTCTAAATGGTTTTCCGGAATAGGACAAGAAGCCATTGCTGTTGGAGTTACAGCTGTTCTAGATCAATCAGAATATATACTTCCAATGCACCGAAACCTTGGTGTTTTTACAACCAGAGAAATTCCGTTGCATCGTTTATTTTCACAATGGCAAGGAAAAGCGAATGGTTTTACAAAAGGCCGTGACAGAAGTTTTCACTTCGGAACGCAAGAATACAATATAATCGGAATGATTTCGCATTTAGGGCCGCAGCTTGGAATTGCTGACGGAATTGCTTTAGCGAATAAACTTCAAGACAATAAAAAAATCACAGCAGTTTTTACAGGAGAAGGAGCAACAAGCGAAGGAGATTTTCACGAAGCTTTGAATATTGCCGCAGTTTGGAAATTGCCGGTAATGTTTATTATTGAAAATAATGGTTACGGACTTTCTACACCAACCAACGAGCAATATGCCTGTGAAAATCTTGCAGATAAAGGAATTGGCTACGGGATTGAAAGCTGGATTATCGACGGAAATAATATTGTAGAAGTTTACAATAAATTATCTCAGTTAAAAGAAGAAATGAAAGAAAACCCGCGTCCGATTTTGTTAGAATTTAAAACTTTCAGAATGCGCGGACACGAAGAGGCGAGTGGTACTAAATATGTTCCGCAAGAATTAATGGATCAATGGGAACTTCGAGATCCTGTTTCTAATTATCAAAAGTATTTAAAGGAAAATGGAATTCTAACAGAAGAATTAGACGAGCAATTTCGTGCAGAAATAAAACAAGAAATTGATGAAAATTGGACAAAGGCAAATGCCGAACCAGAAATTGAACCTACTTATAGCGGAGAATTAGATGATGTTTACAAACCTTATCAATTTGAAGAAGTTAACACAGAAAGCGAAACTGAGAATATTCGTTTTATAGATGCCATTAGAAATGGATTAAACGAATCGATGCAGCGCCATAAAAATTTGGTTTTAATGGGGCAAGATATTGCAGAATATGGTGGCGCTTTTAAAATTACAGATGGTTTTGTTGAATTCTTTGGAAAAGATCGTGTAAGAAACACTCCAATTTGCGAAAGCGCTATTGTTTCTACCGCAATGGGATTATCAATTAATAATTATAAGGCAATTGTAGAAATGCAATTTGCTGATTTTGTGTCTACAGGATTCAATCCGATTGTAAATTTATTGGCTAAATCACATTATCGCTGGGGCGAAAAAGCTGATGTTGTTGTTCGTATGCCTTGCGGCGGAGGAACACAAGCTGGGCCTTTTCACTCACAAACCAATGAAGCTTGGTTTACTAAAACTCCTGGTTTAAAAGTAGTTTACCCGGCGTTTCCTTATGATGCAAAAGGACTTTTGAATACGTCGATAAATGATCCAAATCCAGTTTTATTCTTCGAACATAAATTATTGTACAGAAGTATTTATCAAGATGTTCCAAAGGAGTATTACACTATTCCTTTAGGTAAGGCTGCTTTGATAAAAGAAGGAAAATCGGTTACCATTATTTCATTTGGAGCTCCAGTTCATTGGGCTTTAGAAACTTTAGCAAACAATCCAGAAATAGATGCCGATTTAATCGATTTAAGAACTTTACAGCCTTTAGATACAGAAACTATTTTTGCTTCGGTTAAGAAAACTGGAAAAGCTATTATTTATCAAGAAGACACTCTTTTTGGCGGAATTGCAAGCGATATTTCGGCTTTAATTATGGAGAATTGTTTTGAATATTTGGACGCTCCTGTAAAACGTGTAGCCAGTTTAGATTCGCCAATTCCGTTTACAAAAGCTTTGGAAGACCAGTTTTTACCAAGAAACCGATTTGAAACTGCTCTAAAAGAATTGTTGGACTACTAAAAAAGAAACGCTTTAAAACTTAATTATATGAAAAAAATTTGCCTGTCATTTTTTGCAGTTTTGCTTTTAATATCTTGTGCAAAAAATGCTAAATCTACCCCAGATGGCGATTTGAACAAAAAATTCGATGCTTATAAAGATCAATTTGTTTCTTCATTATGGAAACTTAACCCTGAATGGGCTTCTAATGTTGGTTTCCACAAATACGACAGCATTTTAATTATTCCCGATGCAAAAGAAAATCAAAGAAAATTAGAATTTGCAAACTCTCAATTAGATTCTTTAAAATCTTATACAATTGATGACTTATCGAATAATAATAAAACGGATTATTATATGATAAAAAATCAGTTGGAAGGAATGATTTTTGGCATAAATGAGTTGAAAATATTCCAATGGAGTCCTGCAGAATATAATGTTTGTGGTTCTTTTGCCGAAATTCTAAACGGAAATTACGACAGTCTTGAAACTCGTTTAAGAGCTTTCAACAAAAAAATGAACGGAATTCCTGCTTATTACGAAGCTGCAAAAAAGAACATAAAGAATCCGACTTTAGAACATACTGAACTTGCAATTGCTCAGAATCTTGGTGGTTCTTCTGTTTTTCAAGATGATCTTAAAAACGCTTTAGAAAAAAGTAAATTATCAGATGCTGAAAAGAAGGAAATCTTAGATAAAGCAGCAGTTTCTGTAAAAGCAATTACTGATTATGCAGAATGGCTGAAAAAACTGCCAAACAAAACACCTCGCTCTTTTAGATTAGGAAAAGATTTATATGCTAAAAAATTTGATTTAAACATCCAGTCTGGATATACGGCGGACGAGATTTATAAAATCGCTATTGACCATAAGAAAGATTTGCACGAAAAAATGTTTGTTTTAGCAGATAAACTTTGGGCGAAATACAAAGGTAATGCAGTAAAACCAGCAGATAAACTGGAATTAATCAAACAAGTTATTGATGAAATTTCACTAAAACATACTACACCAGAGAAGTTTCAATCTGAAATTGAAAAGCAAATTCCAGAATTGACAGCTTATGTAAAAGCAAAAGATTTATTATACATTGATCCATCAAAACCTTTAGTTGTTCGTAAAGAGCCTGCTTATATGGCTGGAGTTGCAGGAGCTTCAATTTCTGCTCCTGGACCTTATGATAAAAATGCAAATACTTATTACAATGTGGGAAGTATGTCTGGATGGACAAAAGAAAATGCAGAAAGCTATTTGCGAGAATACAACGATTACATTCTGCAAATCTTGAATATTCATGAAGCAATTCCGGGACATTACACCCAATTGGTTTATAGTAATCAATCGCCAAGTATTATCAAATCTATATTCGGAAATGGCGCTATGATTGAAGGTTGGGCAGTTTACGCAGAAAAAATGATGCTAGAAAGTGGCTACAAAAACTCTGACGAAATGTGGCTGATGTATTATAAATGGAATCTTAGAACGACTTGCAATACCATTTTAGATATTAGCGTACATACCAAAAATATGTCTCAAGAAGACGCTATTAAACTTTTAACAAAAGAGGCGTTTCAGCAACAAGCGGAAGCAGACGGAAAATGGAAACGTGTTACTTTATCGCAAGTTCAATTGTGTTCTTATTTTACAGGTTATACAGAAATTTATAATCTAAGAGAAGAATTAAAGAAAAAAGAAGGCGATAAATTTAACTTGAAAAAGTTTCATGAGAAATTCTTGAGTTTTGGAAGTGCACCAGTTAAATACATTAAAGAATTAATGCTGGCTGAAGAATAGATTTAGCTTTAGCAAAAAAGGGTTTGACAATTAATAGTCAAACCCTTTTTTTTATATTATAACAACTAGCCTTTTTCCATCTGCAACTTCAGAATCCCAAATTTCTTCTATATCGCTTAGATGCACTGTTTTAATATTCACTTTTAAAATATTTTGAGCTGCCAAAAGAAACATCTCAGGAAGTATTTCAGAAAATAATAATTTCACTTCATCTTTTGTCCAGCTTCCTAAACCAGATCCCGACAACTGTAAATCTACACTTCTAAGAGTTTGTGCTGACAATTGGATAATATCACCAGACATTGAGCCAACTGAAACATACCTTGTTTTATTGGTAAATTTTCCATTTCCTTTTAAAACTGAAAAAATAAGTTCTGCCGATTTTCCCCATAAATAATCAATAACAATATCAATTGGAGTTTCCTTATGAATTTCTTTTAATTGAGAAACAAATGATTCATCCTCTTGCTTTAAAGAAACAGCTACATCGGCACCTAATTCTTTAAGATTTTCAAACATTTTCTCGTTTCTTCCCGTTACAATTATATTTTTAGCTCCATAATGTTTTGCAATTTGAATCGCCATTTGTCCTGTGAAACCCGTTGCTCCATTTATTAAAACAGTTTCACCAGGTTTTATTCCGGCTCTAAAACGGAGTGCCATTGCAGAACCTGCCACAGCATTTGGCATCGCCGCTGCTATAGCACCATCAATTTCATTTGGCAGAACTACCATTCTGTTTTTCTCTACTACTGCCTTTTCTGCAATTGTTCCCGAAATACCACGAGCATAAACTTTAGTTCCATTTTCTAATATTCCTATTCCATCACTGCCAACTATAAATCCGTTTTGATTTTCTTTTTCAGAAGAATAATGATCTCCACTGGCAATTCCTTTATCCAAATTGGTAATTGCAACGGCTTTAACCGAAATTAAAACTTCATTTTCATTTGATGCGATTGGTTCTGCAAAATCTGCATATTTAGGCAATTCGCCTTTTTTATAAACTACTGCTGCTTTCATAATTATTAAATTTTATGAAGCAAAATTAGACAGCCGTTTACAGGCAGACGATAACATTTGTTATCAAATGAAATTGATTTATTTTTCGTGTAGGAGTTTGCTTTTTATTCTACTTAAATGCACGGTACTAACTCCGAGATAAGATGCAATATAGTGCTGTGGAACTCTTTGCACTATTTCAGGCTTTTCTTCAATTAGACTTTGGTAACGCTGAGCAGGGGAGTCTTTTATAAAAGAAAAAAAGTGCTTCATATAATCGAATGTTCTTTGAAAAAGCTTATCAATTAATCTATCTCTTAGTTCTGGAATTTCCTTGATTTCTTCAATAATTGTATCCAAATCTTTTTTATGAATCCACCATAAAATTGATGGTTCGATTGTTTCTACAAAAACTGGACTTGGAAATTTTTTTATAAAACTTTCGATAGAAGCCACACTTTGATTTTCAAAAAAGAACTGAGAAGTTAAGTCTTTTCCGTTATGATTAAACCAAACCCGAATACAGCCTTTCTCAATAAGATAGAGTTTTTTTGAAATTTCTCCTTCTTCCAAAAGAGTCGTTTTTGCGGCAACTTCAATTCGATTAAAATAACCGATATATTCATTCCATTTTTCTTCTGATAAAGGAAATTTGTTGCGGAATTGGTTGAACATTTATCTTAAAAATATAAGTTGTTATGTTAGTATTTATTTTCAAATCTCTTTAAAACAGTTCTATCCAAAAAAGAATCTTTCCACATTTCTATTTTATAAAAGTCTTCGGGATTTTCATTATAAGCAGTTTCTAAATTTTTATAGTAAACCCGAACCCTATAATTCCCTTTTTCAATTTTTTGTTCTAAAACTAGAAGAGAAAATGGGCAATCATGTATTTGCAAGAAACCTGTATTTATTTCTAAGCTTGCTTCTACAACATGATCGAAAACAGTAAAATCTGAAATTTGGCTTTCAGAACTTAAAATTTCTAGTTCAGCTTTTACAATTCCTTCACTATTTTCGAGAGAAACACCTAGAATTCCTTTTTCTACAGCAAGTTTATCGTTAAAGGCCTCATTTGTCCAAAAATCTGGAGAACCTGTATCTCCTTCATCTTTATCATTCAAATAAAATTGACCGTAACTAGTTGTAAAATCTAGATTAAATTTCATTATAGAATGCTTTTTATTTAGAATCAGACTCTACTTCAAACAATTGCACTTGATTTTTCAAACGATCAATCAGCAAATTCATCATTCGTTTATTTAAATCAGAAGAATTCTGGATATAAGTATTGTATTCATCAACTGTAAAAAGCGCCATTACAATTCCTTTTAAAGAGTTTCTGAATTTAATGTCTTTTTGAATAGAATTTTCAATCGTCTGAAGTTTCTTTTCGACGGAATAAGAATAAAAATCGGGTTTGTTTTTGTTTACGTAGTTTATAAAAACTGCAATAAATAAATCGTTCTGCAGTTTTAAAATCGGTCTGATTGTCTGGTTTTGAAAGATCTCATCTGGAGAAGATTGAGCACTTACGGTTCCTAAAGTTTCGCCTCTGAATTCTTTTAAAAAGGTGTCTCTATCTTCCATGTTTTTATGTTTTTAGTTTTTCTTAAAGTTAGCGAAATAATCCCACGCTAAAAGCTTATTTTTGTTTTTTATAAAAATAAAATATGCGATTAGCTCTATTGCTCTGTGTTTTAATAGTTTCTTGCAATTCGAAAGAAAACAAAGAAAAATACAATCATAAAATATATCAAGCTATAAATAATAAAGACACCGCTGTTTTTGATGTCAAAATCAATAACAAACGTTTCTATGGACGTTATGAAATTTCTCGTTACGGATATGGTAAAGATTCCGGAGATGTGAGAGGTGACTTGAGAGGAGATACGCTTAGAGGAGATTATTATTTTATTTCCTTCGGAGGAAACTGGAAAAGAGTTCCTATAGCTCTTTTAAAGAAAGACAACAAACTCTTTTTAGGAAAAGGAGTAATTGGAACGTATTTTAATCTTCCTTGTTTTGTTCCAGAAGTTCCAATTGAATACAATAATGCTGAATTTGTATTTGAAGAAGTGACAAAATAGTTTTTTTTGTTTCAGGTTTCAAGTTTCACGTTGAATGTCTTGTGTATTTTAACGCAAAGAACGCTAAGTTTTTTTTATGTATAAGGTTTTATAAAAACACAAAGTTCGCAAAGCTTATATAAAACTTTGCGAACTTTGCGTAAATCTTAGTGTTCTTTGCGTTAAAAATTCAACTCATTTTATGTCAAACCTGAAACAAAAAAACTAATTCAATGTTGAAGGAAGTTCGAATATTTCGAGATCAAAATATTTTACAGAAGCCATTACGTGATCGAAAATATCAGCCATGATGTATTCGTAATTTGCCCAGCGTTTATCGCTTGAGAAAACATAAATTTCTAACGGGACTCCATGCGCAGTCGATTGTAATTGTCTGCACATAATATGCATATTTTTGTTCAATCCAGGATGATCAACTAAATATTGCATAATGTATTTTCTAAATAAACCTAAATTGGTCATATTTCGGCCATTCAGCGAAAGCGTTTTATCAATTCCTCTTAGGTCATTGTATTTTTCAATTTCAGCTTGTCTGCTATCGATATAAGATGTAATAAGCTGTACTTTTCTTAATTGCTGTAAATCTTCATCATTTAGAAAACGTATCGTACTGCTTTTTATCAAAACATGTCTTTTAATACGTCTTCCATCAGATTTTTGCATTCCGCGCCAGTTCTGAAACGAATCGGAACTTAAAGCGTACGTTGGAATTGTTGTGATTGTGTTGTCAAAATTTCGAACTTTTACTGTCGTTAAATTGATTTCGATCACATCTCCATCGGCACCGAATTTATCCATTGTAATCCAGTCGCCAATTCGAACCATGTCGTTTATAGCAACTTGAACACTAGAAACAAATCCAAGAATGGTATCTCTGAAAATTAAGATGATAATGGCCGAAAGTGTTCCTAAAATCGTTAATAATTCGCCTTTTTTGATTCCAAACAAAGTCGAAATAATCATCGCAACTCCAAAAATCCAAAGGACGATCATGATAACCTGAACAAAACTATCGATAGGTTTGTCACTATATTCTGGTTTTTGTTTTAAATAATCGCGTAACGAATTAAAAACCGTTCTAA
This sequence comes from Flavobacterium notoginsengisoli, assembly GCF_014207905.1. Lineage (GTDB taxonomy): Bacteria > Bacteroidota > Bacteroidia > Flavobacteriales > Flavobacteriaceae > Flavobacterium > Flavobacterium notoginsengisoli_A. The sequence goes on from NZ_JACHLB010000007.1 coordinate 168,457, forward strand.
CAATCCATAATCCAAGTAATACAATATAAATACCAACTATTTTTCCGAAAATAGATTCCCAATATTCATATCTATCTAAGATTACAGGAACGGCTTTATAAATAAAGAAAAACGGAATTAAATAAGCAGTATATCTAGTCGTTTTGTTTTGAATTAGATAATCGTCAAATTTTGTTTTGGTGCGCTGCGCAAAAATTGCTGTCAGAGTGACTAGAATGAATTTGGCAACATAATAAATAATATAAGCTAATGCTATTAAAATAGCGATATTAAAGATCAAGCTGGTATAAGACGCAACATTACGGCTCATTCCCCAATCTCTAAAAACGGGATATAAAAAATTAAATATTTTATCCAAAAGGTTAGGCATTTTCTAAATACTTTTTCTCTATGTAGAAAGTTCCAAACGGAATAAGAGAAGCAATTAAAATGATTCCGAAAGTTTTAAAATCCCAATTCATTGATTTTTTCAATAAAAAAGCCAAAACAATATATCCAATAAATAAAACACCGTGTGTCATTCCTAATGGACGTAATAATGTATGATAAAGTTCAGGATTATTATTTTTGATAATTAACATATTTGCGAATAATACTAAATATGAAATTCCTTCTAAAATGGCAGTAACTTTGAAAATCTTGAGCATGAATATATTTTTTAAGTTTTATGCCAGCAAAATTAAGGATTCTGGATTGATTTTAAAGTTTAAAAAATCAAAATTAAATCAGTAAAATGAGCTGAAAATTGGAATTTGGAATTTAAAGAATTGAAAATTATCTTTACTCTATGAGTAAAAGAGATTTAAAAAAATATTTAGGCGATTTAACAAAGGAGCAATTAGAAGAACAACTGATTGAACTTTATGAAAAATTTGCACCTGTAAAGACCTATTACGACTTTGTTTTTAATCCGAAAGAAGATAAATTATTGCAGGAAGCCAAAGTTAAAATTTCCCAAGAATATTTTCCGATAAAGAAGCCGGGAGCAAAATGGCGTCCGAAAGCAAAAATGAGAAGATCGGTTGCTCAGAAATTAATCAAACATTTTATGACGCTTGGAGTAGATTCTTATATTTTGGCAGATATTATGCTTTATAATATTGAAATTGCGCAAACGTTTTCTTCTCAAAATTTCATTAAGCAAGAATTATTCTACAAAAGCATCTTTAATTCTTTTGAACAAGCTGTTAATTTTATCATTTCAAATGGAATTTTTAATGATTTTAAATTGCGAATTAATGCCGTTTATGAAGAAACTTTGCAGCAAAAATGGAAAAATAAGTACGATTTTGAGGTGATTTTGGACAAAATCGACTACTAAAAGCACTTCCCTTAAAAAATATTTCTTTTAAAAAAACATTTATTTTAGGTTAAAATAAGATGAATAACTGTTTTTTCGGTGTATTTTTGCAAAAATCCAAAAATAAACAATGTCTCAAAACACTTTAGAAATACAAAGAGAAGAGAAGAAAGAACTTTATGCATACCAAAAAGGCGATATTGACGCCATTTTTGACCGTTTAGACAATGCTCCTCCAAAACACCATTTACTGTATCAGCTTCCAACTGGAGGTGGAAAAACAGTAATATTTTCTGAAATCGTTCGCCGCTATTTATCAAACAACGATAAAAAAGTGGTTGTTTTAACGCACCGTATAGAACTTTGTAAACAAACCTCAAAAATGTTAACAGGTTTTGGCGTTACAAACAAAATAATCAACAGTAAAGTAAAAGAACTGCCAGATCAGAATGATTTTTCTTGTTTCGTGGCAATGGTCGAAACTTTAAAAAACCGTATTAATGATGAAAAACTTCATTTAGATAATATCGGTTTGGTGATTATTGATGAGGCACATTATAATTCATTTAGAAAATTATTAAACTCATTCAAAAATGCTTTTATTCTTGGAGTTACTGCAACGCCATTGAGTTCAAACATTAAATTGCCAATGCACCAAAGTTATAATGAACTTATCGTAGGTGATACAATTGGTTCATTAATAGACAAAGGATTTTTAGCTCGAGCAACAACATACAGTTATGATGTTGGTTTAACTTCATTAAAAGTTGGTATTAACGGTGATTATACCGTAAAATCATCTGATGATTTGTATACTAATACGTTGATGCAAGAAAAGCTTTTGCACGCTTATACAGAAAGATCTTTGGGAAAAAAGACCTTGATTTTTAACAATGGTATCCATACTTCTTTATATGTTTATGAAACTTTTAGAGAAGCAGGTTACGATATTAGACACCTTGATAATACAAGTAGTTCTGAAGAGCGTAAAGATATTTTGCAATGGTTCAAAAAGACTCCAGACGCGATTTTGACATCTGTTGGAATTTTGACAACTGGTTTTGATGAACCTACTGTAGAAACTATTATCTTAAACAGAGCGACTAAATCGTTGACTTTATATTTCCAGATGATCGGACGTGGTTCTCGTAAACTACCTGGAAAAGATGAATTTACAGTGATCGATTTAGGAAATAATGCCGCTCGTTTTGGTTTATGGAGCGACCCTGTCAACTGGCAACATATTTTTAAATCTCCAGAGTTTTATTTGGAAAATCTGCGTGATGATCATGAAATTGAGATGTTTTTCAAATACAGTATGCCACCAGAATTGCGAGCAAAATTTAGTAAAACAGCTGATGTCAGTTTTGATGTTGATGAAGAACACAAATTAATTATAAAACAAAATTTACGTTCTAAAGTTGTTCTTGACAAATCGCTAGAACAGCATGCAGGTATGTGTGTAGATAACACAGAAACACTTCAAGAAGCAAAAATGCTTGCAAAAGAGTTAGATGATGATATTGAAGATCGTATTAAACGATACTCAAAATGTTTAAGCCAATGCAGTAAAAACTACCGCGAATGGCTGGTTGACGATTACAAACAAAGATTGACTTTATTAATTGGTAAAAAATATCGTGAAAAAATCATGAATGAGCCAGATTGATAATTTAAAGTTTTATTTGTTTCAGGTTTCATGTTTCAAGTTGTTGGAATCTAGAACAGTATTATAATTTATAAAAGGAGAAATAACATTTTATAGTAAATGTAATTTCTCCTTTCAACTTATTAAGTTTTTGGTGTAACTTGAAACCTGAAACTTTAAACAAAATTAAAGAACATGTCTAAACCATTCTCTACATTAGGAATTTCAGCGTCAATTTTAAAAGCTTTAAGCGAATTAAATATTGTTGAACCAACAGAAATTCAGCAGAAAACAATTCCGTTATTCTTGGGCGAAAATCACGATATAGTTGGTTTGGCTAAAACAGGAACTGGAAAAACAGCTGCTTTTGGGCTTCCGTTATTACAATTAGTTAATTCAGAATCAACTGATGTTCAGGCTGTAATTTTAGTTCCGACAAGAGAATTGGGACAACAGATTGTTAGAAATTTAGAAAGTTTTGCAAAATATATTCCTAGTATATCTATTGCTTCCATTTGTGGAGGAACTCCAATAAAACCTCAAATTGAAAGATTAAAAGAAGGCGCTCAGATTGTTGTGGCAACTCCGGGACGTTTAATCGATTTAATTCAGCGAAAAGCAATTGATTTAAAAACAACCGAATATTTAGTTTTAGATGAAGCAGACGAAATGATCGCCATTCTAAAAGAAGGTTTAGACGAAATTGTTGCAGAGCTTCCTAAAAAACGCAGAACATTATTGTTTTCTGCAACACTTCCAGGCGCTATCAAGCAATTGATTCAGAATTATTTGAATAAGAATGTAGTTCAAATAAGCGCCAACATGGAAACAGTTGGAAACGAAGGGATTGATCACGAATACATTGTTGTTGATCCAATTGAAAAGTTAGAAGTTTTGATGCATTTCTTAAATTCTAGAGATGGCGAAAGAGGAATTATTTTCTGTAAAACAAAAGCAGCCGTTAACAAACTGGCTAAAAATCTGGCAATCAATAAATTTTCTTCAGGTGCGCTTCATGGAAGTTTAACTCAAGGAATTCGTGATAGAATAATGGAACAATTCCGCGAAGGTCATATCAATATTTTGGTTGCAACCGATTTGGCGGCGCGTGGAATTGACGTTAAAGAAATTTCATATGTAATTAATTATCATTTACCTGATACTTATGAAAATTACGTTCACAGAAGCGGAAGAACGGCAAGGGCAGGGGCAAAGGGACTTTCTTTAACGGTATTACAACAAGAAGAAGTTTTTGAAATTGCCGATTTCGAAAGAGAATTGGGAATTAAATTTTCAGAATTTAAAAAACCAACAGCTGCAAGTCTTGAAGAAAATAACATGCTTTTGTGGGCAAAGCAAATCTTTAAAACAAAACCAAATCATGATCTTTCAACAGAATTAAAAACAAAAGTAAAAACTGTTTTTCATCATTTGACGAAAGAAGAACTAATCGAAAAATTAATGGCAAGTTATGTCCTACAGAACAAAATCGATATAGTTGATAAAACAGTTAAAAAATTCAAAAAGTAAATAATATGACTTTTGTCATTGTATATTAAAGTTGTACTTTTATAAGGAATTATTCTATAATCCTATTAATTACAACATATATGAAAATAGTCATTATTGGAGGTGGATTTGCGGGAATCAATCTAGCAAAAGAGCTCGTAAATCAGCCTCAAATACAAGTAACACTTGTAGACAAAAATAATTATAACTTTTTCCCACCACTTATATATCAAGTTGCTACGGCATTTTTAGAACCTTCGAGCATTAGTTATCCTTTTAGAAAATTTTTCGCAGGAAAAAAGAATTTAAGTTTCCGTTTAGGCGAACTATTATCTGTTTCTCCAGCTGAAAAGAAAATTACTTTAAGCAACGGAGAATTAGAATACGATTATCTTGTTTTTGCAACTGGAGCAGAAACGAGTTATTTTGGCATGGAAAACGTGATGAAAAACGCTATTCCGATGAAAACCTTAAATGATGCCATCGTAATGCGTAATACACTGCTTAAAAACCTTGAAAAAGCCGCTATTTGTAAGGATATGCGTAAAAGACGTAAATTACTTACAATTGTTGTAGCAGGAGGGGGGGCAACAGGAGTAGAGGTTTCTGGTATGTTTGCTGAAATGCGTAAAAATATCCTTTTAAAAGAATACCCAGAATTAGACACCTCTGCCAGTAACGTTTATTTGGTCGATGGTGGTGATGCATTGTTAGCGCCAATGAGTAAAGAATCTCAAAAAGATACTTTGGAAGCATTGACAAAATTGGGAGTTGTAGTAAAATTGAATACTAAAGTTGTCGATTACGTTGATGATACTGTAATGTTTGAAAACGGAGAAACAATCAAAACCAAAAACTTAATTTGGGCAGCAGGAGTTTCTGCCAAAATTTTTGAAGGAATTCCGAAAGAAAGCTATGGACGCGGAAGACGTATGGCAACAGACGAATTTAATAAAGTTAATGGTGTAGATCATATTTATGCGATTGGTGATACCGCTATTACAGCTGGAGACAAAAATTTCCCAGACGGACATCCACAAGTTGCGCAAGTTGCAATTCAACAAGGATTAAATTTGGCTAAAAACTTTAAAGCAATAGTTTCAAACAAACCACTTAAACCATTTGCTTACAATGACAAAGGTTCAATGGCAATTATTGGAAAAGCAAAAGCTGTTGTAGATTTACCAAGTCCAAAATGGCATTTCAAAGGATTCTTTGCTTGGATTATCTGGCTGTTTATTCACTTAATTTCTTTAATTACTTACAGAAACCGATTAAATACATTCTGGAATTGGATGGTAGCTTATTTTGCAAAAGATCAATCACTTAGAATGATTATTAGACCTGATAAAAAAATTCAGAGTTAATCTTTAAAAAATTCCAAAACTGAAATTCCAAATTCCAAAAGGATGCGTTATAAAAAAGCCGAAATCTTATGATTTCGGCTTTTCATTTATACTAAATTAATTATCTTTTTAAGTTTTTAAACTTGGAATTTGGATTTTTAAGTATTGGAATTTTAATACATTTAGTGCCCAATCATAACATCATCAGCATCAGAAACGTTTACTTTATTTTTGATGAATCGTTTTCCAATATTCAAAATAATGAAAGCAGTTATTGTGGTCGTTGTCATAATTGCAACCATTGGAGCAACAGAATCTTTTACAAAAACTCCAATTGCAAATGAAGCTAAAGCTCCTAATCCTAACTGAATAGCACCCATTAATGCAGACGCGCTTCCGGTGTTTTTAGCAAAAGGCGCTAATGTTAATCCAGCTGTATTTGGATTTGAGATTCCTAAACAAGCTAAGAATAAGAATAACATTCCAATAGTTTCATATAATCCTAAAAGATCACTTAAAGCTAAAATCAGAAAAATTATGCTGATAACAGATTGAGAAATCAAAGCGCCGAAAATCATTTGTTCGCTAGAAAATCTTTTTAAAAGCATAGAATTCAACTGACTAGAACCAATAAAACTTACCGACATTAAAGCAAAAATCCATCCATAAGTTTTAGCATCAACCTTATAAATATCCATAAAAACTAGAGGAGAAGCAGCTACATACGAGAATAATCCAGAGAATGCAATCGCTCCTGTAAATGCGTAAGTATAAAATTGTGGCTCTTTTAAAACCAATAAAAAGTTATTTATGATAGGTTTTGGTTTTAGTGAAATAGATGTATCTGGCTTATAAGTATTTGGAAGTCCGATTTGTGATGCCATTAGAATAACAATTCCCATACACATTAATATGAAGAATACAGCGTGCCAACCCAAATCTTCGGTAACGTAACCACCAATTGTTGGCGCTAACATTGGCGAAAGTCCCACTACAAGCATTAAAAGAGAAAATACTTTTGGTATATCTTTTACAGGAAATAAATCACGAACCATGGCTACAGAAGCAACGGTAGCAGCACAGCTTCCAATTGCTTGAACAAAGCGAAGAAATATAAAAGTATCTATATCAGCAACATATATACATCCTAAAGAAGCTAATATATAAACCAAAAGGCCTATAAACAAAGGTTTTTTGCGTCCAAAACGGTCTAATAAAGGTCCGTATAGCAATTGACCGGCAGAAATTCCGATAAAATAACTGGATAAACTCATAGAAACTTTTGCAACAGAAGTATTTAAATCTTTTGCAATTCCGGAGAAACCAGGCAGATACATGTCAATAGAAAAAGGACCAAGTGCGGTTAAAGATCCTAAAATAAGAATAAGTTTAATATATTTTTTTGTTGTCATTTTCTTAAAAAACGGCTTATAATTTTTTGCAAAGGTAAAGATTTCTTATCTTGTAGTATAGCTTATCGAAGTTTATAAAATATTTAAGTTTCTATTAGCCAAAAAATGATAATAACTTATTATTAATCTAAATTTAAAAAAATGAAGAAGTATCTTTTATTATTAGCCGTTTTATGCACATCAATTTCATTTGCTCAAACAATTACATCTAAACAAGAAGAAGCGAGTGTTGAACAATACGAACTTCTTAAAAAAGTAAACCAGTATTATCCCGATATTACCTTAAGTAAATCTGTAACCAATTTTTATGCAGATGGAAAAATTATCGACACACAACAAGATTTCGATTTAAGAGGAACTAAATTTTCAAGTTATAAGTTAGGACTTGAACCTGGTAACAAAAAAGTAAATTTCGACTATGTATCAACTGAAGTTGGTCACGTATACGGTAATGTTACTATTTTTAATGGTAATGCATTGAAAACAACATTTAATGAAAAGACAAACCAAATTGATGTTTCAATAAACGGAAAATCAGTTTATTTGAAAAAATTATAAGTTTTATTTAAATTAGAAAAGCATCATAATTTTATGGTGCTTTTTTAGTTTATATTTGATTCATATTTTAAAGCAAAATTCTACAATGAAAAAATTTATTCTTTTAGCCGTATTTTTAATTACTGTAAAATCTTTTTCACAAAATCGATTCTCAGGAACTTGGAGCAATGAAAAATGTAAAGACTGCAAAAAGGAATATATTTTTACAATCACAATTGCACAGTCAAATTCGGCAATTTTTGGAACAGCTGAAATCACGAGTGATCATAAAGAATTAAATTCAGGAATTTTAGAAGTTTCTGGATATGTTTATCCGCTTGGCGACAAAGCGCAAATAAAATTGAAAGACAAGGACGGAATTTCTTCAAGTGCAGTTTTAATGGCTAACGATGGAGCATTACAATTCTCAAAACGTGGTGGTGCAGATTTAGTTCCAAAAGAAATCATTTTAAGCAAATTATATGAATAGCCTCTATTTTTAGGCTATTTCATTTTGACCTATAATTTATAGTATGAAAAGCTTGTTTTTTCGGAAGTGTTTATTATCTTTGTCATATGATTTTATCAATAAGAGCCAAGGTATTGCAAGTACCGTTCGAGGCTCTTTTTTTTTGGTTTATGTTTTGGGTTGATTATCAGGCGACTAGGCTACGCCTGTTAACGAATTAATAATTTAACCTAAAAATTTAGCTCTGCTTTATCTCTTGTTATATAGCCGATTTTTGGACCACATGAACCGTCATCTAGTTTCTGATAAATTTTTAAGTAGCGAAAAGCTTCTTTGCTTCTCCAATAATAACAGAGATATTGCAAAGAAGCCTCTTTAAATTTGAACCAACACGAGTTTGTGCCGTTCGCAAGAATATGCGAAAAAGTAACCTTTAACAGGCCGTTTTTTAGTTTTTTAGACATGGATGTATGATTTTATCAACGAGAGACTATTGCAAGTAGTCTATTTTATTTCTCGTAGAAGTTTGAGCAAATATACATATTATTCTTATTTAAAATGTTAAATTTTTAATTTTTAAATCCTCCCCTACCCCTTGGGGGAGGAGGGATGCTAAGGAACAAATTCCATCTTATTCGAATCATTAAAATGACCGTGATTATCTGAAAACCAAACCTTTGAAATGCTAAAAGGTAGCGGACATTCAAAATAGTAATAATTCAAATCATTATCATATTTCATGTCCAAGTATGAAAGAGGTGTAAAATCATGTTGGATGCCATCCGCATCAATTATATGCATTGTAACTCCAATATCGCCCGAACAGCCATAAACCCTGTCCATAACTTCCTGTTCAATATCTATAGTATAGGCTCTTTGAGCAGTTACTATATTGACAGTCAATAATCTTGGGTCTACCTGACATAAAGAGGTCATATAAGTATTCTGCAAACGAAAATCAGCATCTTTTATAAGCGATATATCGTTAAATTCTGATTGAATGATTAAACGCTCAATATCAGTAAAATCAATACACTTGGTAGGCTCTTTAATGAAAGTGGTTTCCTGTCTCAAATCACAAAAAATCAAATCTTCTGGAATCAAAACAGGTTCATCGAAAGTCTTAACTTTCATTGTGCACAACTGTAAATTTCTGTTTAAGTAGTATAATGTATACATATTTCTTTAGTAGTTTAAAGCCAATTGTAGCCTTTTGATTTGTAATAGTTTGCTAATTCTTTATATTGGCTATTCGACAAGTATTTAATAATATCGTTTCTTAAATTCTTTGATTTTGTAGCGGTTTTATAATAGACCTCTTCCAAAATTGGGAACGTACCGGTATGCTTTTTCAAAAATGAAATAGCGGTTTTTTCGTCCTCAGTCCAAGCAGAAATATTATATAAATCAATTGAACCACCCAATAAAACATGGTTATCATCAACGTTAGTTCCGAACGCTTCCGCTATTTTAAAAGCCGATGCAACTATCGTATCCATAGTCTTTTTTGGAATAGTTGGATAGCTCTTTGTTAGGTCAGCTACCTTTTTCTTTATAATTGTTGGGTCAGCCTTTGCATTCTCGTTAGAGTTTTGCTCTTTTTTAGCTTCTAGATTGGTATCTTTTACAATTTCAATTGTCTTTTTCAAATACTTGTACAAGTATGGAAAAACTAGAAAAAGAACAGCCAAAAAAATCCCGTACTTCTTAAAGAACGGGATTACCTTTGTATCTAAGAAGCTAGGTTTTTGCCTAGTGTTTCTCATTATTTCTGATTTTGTTTAATTTTTGTATAAATAAAATACGCTGCTAAAGCACCAGCTACGATTAAAATTGCTTTAGTGTTTTCTTGCCAAAATTGTTTTAACTTTTCCATTTGTGATTGTGTTTTAAATTGTTATTGTTACGTATGAATAAAAAAAAAGACCGATTGTAATTAAAAGAGGGATGATGTACTGTTTTGCTAGCGCGAACTTGTCAATAGTGACTTTTAAAATCGGTGTTGAAACATCGCCTAACATAGTAATCGACTTTACTATATCAGAATCGGTTATTAATGTATGATCTTTGCCCAACTCAACTTGCAGAATTGCCCTAACGAGGTTAATAAGAAACTTGGAATTAATTTCTGTAAGTTTTTGAGTAGGAGAGACCCCCAATGTTTTAGCAACAGAATTAATATAAGCTTTTGTATCGTTCTCACTTGGCGGTGCATACTCTGTAATTAAAAGTTTTACGGTGTTTTTACCTTTGTTAATGTCGTTAATCAGGTCTTTAAGCATTGCTCTAAGTCCAAAATGAACATTTTCAAACTGCTCAAAATTTTTGTCTGTATTAGCAGAATGAGGAATTTTACCTTGCCAAGCAATACTTGTCCTAATTAAATTGCCAGGATTATTATTTCTCAATCCTCTAGCTACTTTCGAGTTATTCAGAAACGACTTCGGCATCTTTTTCAAGGTTTTTCGGTTCTTTTTCCTCAGACAGCTTTGCAAATTCATCATGCGCAAATTGCACAACTTTTACTGCTACAGCGATATAAGCACCATATTTAATAACTACTTTTAGAATGTTTGTAATAGTACTAAGACTTTTCATTTTCTAGATTTTTTTGTTGTTCGACTTTGCGCTCTCTGCGCTCTCTTAATTTTTCGATTATTACCTCTGCTATTTCATGAATAATCAGAGGCAATAATTTTGCAAGACCCCGAAGCATCTTTAAGATTTGTAGTTTTTACCGAAATAACCCGTTACACGCTTACCGCTTCTAGTAACACCGCTACCGTTTGGAGTAATGCACAAACCAAGCTCTTTGATAGAAATAACCTGAGTTTTGACATTCATTAGCACATGATATGTCTGTGTAGTTCCTGCATTTGAATTGGTAATAGTGCAAATCATTTTTTGATACTCCTTATCCTGATTTCCTGACTTACCGCCCGAGTTTACTATTTCTCGACCTTTACCGCCTTGACCAGAATAAGGTGCTACCGTAGCTTTCATAAGACCACCTTTTGTAACACGCCAAGCATTAACAATTGTATCGCCCTCAAAATTTCCGTTTCTGATACGGCTGTAAGTTGCTCCGCTCTTTTTGTATGTCTGCTTTTGCTGTTGTGGCTGAGAATTGTTATAACCACGATTATTGTTCTGTTGAACAGGGTAAAAGTTACCGTCTTTACCTCTATAGTATGTTTGTGACATAGCTTTAAAATATTAGTTGTTTGATAATTGCAATTAAATCGCCTAATTTCTTTAATAGAAGTATTACCGTGTCTATCAGGAAAATCAAACCGTAGAGGCGATAATACTTCGTCTTAAATTTATCGTCTTGCACGTTTTCTTGGGTATTTATCCTCGTTGTGCTTTCTGATTAAATAGATTGCACCGATAACTGATAAACCAATTAAAATATGCTTCCAATGTTTTTTAAACCAAGCACTTATAGTGCTATCTGCAATTTCAGCTCCAACAGTTCCCAAACCTTGTTGCGTTCCTGCTCCTAAACCTGCATAAGCACCTTCAGTAACAGCTTTTGAAAAGATTTGAGTTCCAGCACCTGCGACAGCTCCAACAGTTTGACCAGCTGTCTGTAATGCTTGCAGTCTTAAGGCTTCCGCATTTGCTTCTGCAACTTGTCTATCGTACTCGTTTTGCGCATTTTGCGCTTCCTTTTTTGCTTCGTGAGCATCTTGCAATTTTTGCGAGATATTTTGAACAGTACCGCCAACGATTGGAATAGCTCCCATAATAGGCGTTGCTACTTTTACAAGATTTTTAAACGAAACATTTTTCTTAATGGCTTTGCCAATGTTTTTAAAAAATCCCATAGTTACAGCTGATTTCTAAGAATTAAACTTACAGGCAATGCACCCTGCGATTTACGGATATTGACATTTACTACTGCCAACAAAGGAAGTTGAATCTTTTTACTAAAAAGAGAATCGACTTTGCCGTCATTCTTAACGTATGCTACTGGGTCAACTGACGCGCTCATAGCTTCCAATTCAAAAAGACTATACTTTACCGTTCTACCATTTTCGAACGTGTAATTAACCTCTTCAATGTCAGCCGATTTGTCAAGAATTAAAATATCAAATCCCGCAACATTAAAGTCTTTGTTTGTATCGTCAGGCGCCATGCTTTTACGTTCAAACGAGTAGATTTCTGTTCCTGTTTCAGGTTCTTCGATACCATTCAATACATAAGTTTCTGCATTAACCAATCCTGCTAAAGTCACTTTGATTACATCTTTTTCAAATAAATGTACAGCACCATGCGCACTGATTTCACAAACAGCGACAGTTTTTAAACCTCTCACTACATTGTTTGTAATTGCATCTTCTCCGTAAGTTGTAGCCAAAATAAAATCAGCTAAAGACATTGTGCCTTTTGTAATCTCGAAATTAGAGCCGTTTGCCCTTTCAATTTCTACTCGGATTGTTTCAGTTGTCAAGTCTTCAAACTCAACAGAAGAACCAATAACAAAAGCCGAAATACCTTTAGTAAGCAAAATTGTTCCTGTTGTTGTTTTGCCCGTACCTTTGTAAATTTCCATTTTTTTTAAATTTAGGTCGGTTTCTATCCGACAATTAATAATATTTTATACATGTCAAAATTGAGCATAAAAAAACCCCGAAAATCGAGGTTAGTTCTTTTTTGGACTTCTTTGTTCTTTATTGTGCTTTTTTGGCACTAACTTTGAAATAAGATAAAACATGATAGCTTAACACAACTTTAATATCGTATTCCTGTTTTATATCCTTGATATAAACTTTGGCGGTATTTAGATGCACGCCCATTTTTAAAGCTAATTCTTTAGCAGTAATCACTTGTAATTGTTCCATGTTATAGGTCATTTGGGTTAAATAGAGGAGGGGTGCAACCCTCCTTTGTTATTGGAATAAATCGTATTGCTTTATTATAAATTTTGGTTTCTCTACGAGAGGTTTAAAAATTTCTTTTTCTTCAAGTTCCTGTTTGGGAATATGCCATTTGCAAGATTCACTTTTAAAACAGACTTCTGTAAATTTTGTGCAGATGCCAGCGTTTTGAGTTTGTATTTTTTGTACGAATTTCGAATTGTCGAAAAACATGCAGTTTGAGCAATTTTCAGTCATAGTTTTCAATTTAGCAGTTTAACAAAAATGTTAATCAAATCCCGACTATCATTAGTCGGGATTTTGGGAAATCTTTAAACCGATTATTAGACCGATTAATAGAAAGATTATACAGATTAAAACATCATTCATTTTTGTAAGAATTTAGTTATCGTATATCGTAATGCTTTTATCTAATTCGAAAGTGCTCCATTTAAAAGTTTTATCCGTATTTAATTTTGAATAAAACAAATGAAAGTCACCGTTTTGGTTTCCCGAATAAACGACTTGCTCTACATAGTACACAACATTTGAGTTTGCGAAAGAAAAATATTTGCCTCTCGTTAAATCTGACATTTTCATAATTTTAATTTTATAAGTTAATACCTAGATTTTGCAGAAACTTGTTACTGCGTTCGTTATTTTGAATTTGAATAGTTAAATTTTTATCACGATTGGTTAAATCGTCAATGAGTTTTTTTGCTTTGCTTTTTGTTCGCGATCTTGAAACAGGACAATCAATCAAATAGGTAAATCCTAAAAGTTTTTCTCTATCAAAGCCTAATTTTATTAGGTTCTCGATATAAAACTGCATAGCAACGTCCATAGGACTTAGTTCTGTATTGATTTTCGATTTTACTTTTGCTTCTATATAATGAGGCAGACCGCTTTTTGCGATTTTTGTCAAATCGTCCTGACGAGCTTTAAGCAAATCATAAAAGGTTTTAAAATCAGCTTTATAGCCGTTTTTACACAAGTATTCTTTGTGTTTATGCGCTTTAATTGTGAATTCGTATCTGACAAGATTGTCAATTACGCTTGCTTTCATCGGCTCAAGATAAGCCTTATAAAAGGCGATAGACTTTGATAGCAATTCATAGCCTTTATGATAAATTTTACAATATGGAGTTGTATTTGTTGCTTTTTCACGTTTATTAAAATCTAAACCAAGATTAAAAGTGTTTTTTAAAGTGTCTGATTGTGAGATATGGTGCAATAGAGGCTTTTTTCCTGCATTTGGGTTATGCATAATCAAGCTAAATGCAGTTTTTAAACTTTTTACGTCTATCAATTGGTTGATACAGATATCAATATCAGATACAAGACCCTCGCAAAAATCTTCACGTTTAATGTGCAAAACACCAAAACTATTGATATCGTCAACGATTGTACGATAATTAGTTGAAGAAATTCCTTCGAAATATTTTTCCTTAAGCATTTTTGCAGATATCTGGAAAACAACATATTCGTGTGCTAATTTTCTAGAATCAATAAAAGCTTTAATATAAAAACGATACGTAATGCCGTTAATAATCTTAGTAAATGGTTCAGCTTTACGAAAGTTATCTCCAAGTTTTTGCTGTTCGTTTCCGTCATTGTCTAAAGTTTCAATGTCAGGATAATACGCTATGTAATCAGTAATCAGACGTTTATCGAGAATTTTTACTTTATCAAGCTTTACGCGAACCTTTAACGAATCTATTAAACCAACGTTAAACATGCTAAAAAAATTAGAGTTAACAAATTGATTACCAAATAGATACTAACGCTTTTGAACCATAATTTATATTATGTAAAATATAAAATTATAGAAGTTCCCTGCTAACATTCGTTCTTTATACACATATAACAATATTCGACTATCCTCACTTTTTAAATTGTATAAAAAAGATTTCGTGAGAATTCAATATTTAGGATTATGATCAAGAAAAAAAAATCTACGCGATTCTCGCGAATCCAATTTTTAAATAGATTCGTTGGTTAACTGTATAATTTTGAAATATACAATGATACGAGAATCGCATAATTCAAAAAAAAATAAATAAATTTGCGTTTATACGATTTTCAGGATCCGTAATTATCTATCAAACCAAAATAACATATTTCAGTTTTTTTAAACCAAAAAAAACCTTTTAACGCCTTATTATCAGTAATTCTTAACATTTCTTTAAAATAACTAGATTCTACCAAAGATACTTTCATTGTAAGACTTTATTTTAGTATTTTTACATTCGATACTTTAAAAATAAATTATCACATATATGAATACAGTTGCTGAACATATTGCAGATTTTTTAAAAGAATACAAACCATTTGATAATTTGACTTTTCAGGAATTATCAGATATTGCTACGAATATTCGTGTCATTAATTTAGAAAAACATGCAGTATTATTCCAAAATAATGATCCGCTTCATGATAGTTTTTATGTTGTAGCTTCTGGTGTTATCAATCTTACTACGATTGCTGATGCTGAAGAAACGATTTTAAACAAATGTCATGAAGGTGATATTTTTGGTTTGCGTCCGTTTTTTGCTAAAAACAATTATATGATGACGGCTAAAGCACGCGAGGAAAGCATTATTTATGCTATTCCGATTGCCGTATTCAGGCCTTTTGTTGCCAATAATTCTGATGTTTTAAACTTTCTTTTGGAGAGTTTTGCTGTGAATTCACGTCATACTAAAGACAGTATGAACTCCAACGGAAAATTACTTTCTGACACTGATTTTTTAGATCAGCAGACAGAAATGCAATATATTCAGTCATTAAACTATAATAATTCGCCTCTAACAACCGAAGCAAGTTCTATCATTAAGGATGTCGCTATCTTAATGACTGATTCTATGGTTGATAACATCGTAATTTGCGAAAAGAATCACCCAATTGGTATTGTTACCAATGCTGATTTATCTTCAAAAATTGCAACTGGGCGCTATCCTATTACTGAAACTATTGACAAAATTATGTCATCTCCAGTAGTTACTGTTATCGAAAATGTTTCTTTGGCCGAAGCGCAATTATTGATGCTAAAACATAATGTAACCCATTTATGTGTTACAAAAGACGGGACTAGCAAATCAGTAGTAAAAGGAATTATTTCTGAGCACGATCTTATTGTAGCTCAAGCTAGTAACCCAGGTGTTTTAATTAAAGAAATTAAACGTTCGCAACTTCCGAAAGATTTAAAACAGATTCGCGATCGTTTATCAGATTTGATACAGAATTCTATTCAGAAAAATATTCCGATTTCACATGTTAGTAATATTGCAAGTGAAATTAATCTAGCTATTATAAAAAGAGCCGTTGAGCTTTCTATTTTAGATTTAGGCTCCCCTCCTGCACGATTTGCATGGTTAAGCATTGGAAGTCAAGGCCGTAAAGAGCAACTTTTATTAACAGACCAAGATAGTATTTTAATTTTTGAAGATGTTACTCCTGAAAAATATCGTGAAGTAAAAGATTATTTCTTAAGATTGGCAAAAAGAACTACTTCTATTTTAGAAAAAGTTGGTTATGAATATTGTCCAAACGGCCATATGGGAAGTAATATGCTTTGGTGTAAGTCATTGAGTGACTGGACAAAACAATACAACAGTTGGATGAATACTCCAGGTGAAAATAGTAACGATTTGAGCAGTATTTTCTTTGACTATGAAATTGTTTTTGGAGAAGGAAAAATTGAAGAAGCTATAGAAAATGTTATTTTTAAGAATGCTGTAAACAACACATTATTCTTTGACTTTTTAGGAAATGATGCTTTAAAAAGAAATTCTCCTTTAAGTTTTTTCAAAAAATTCATTGTTGAAGAAGAAGGTCCAAACAAAGATAAATTTGACATTAAAACCAGAGCCTTAATGCCACTAATTGATGGAGCTCGTTTACTGATATTAAATGCCAATATTAAAGGAATTCAAAACACATACCTAAGATTCAAGCAGTTAGCAATAACAGATTCTAAAAATGCTGAAATTTATTTAAGCTGTGCAGAAGCTTTCTTAACACTTTCAAAATTTAGAACTGTTGAAGGATTAAAAAATGATGACTCTGGCCAATATATTAATTTAAGAGAAATGTCAAAAACTGACAAAGAGAAATTAAAAAATGCATTAGCCCCAATGAAAGACCTCGAGGAACTAATTAAGAGTAAATTTCAATTGACACAATTCTCATAAAATATGCTAGACTGGTTAAAAAACATTAACAAAGACTATCCAGAATTCTGGAAAGACTATTTAACTAAATTCGAGACTAAACCTAATAAGTTTGTTGTTTTATCAACCGAAACTTCTGGGCTTAATCCGGATAAAGATGTTATTTTGTCTCTTGGAGCATTTTCTATAATTGATGACAGTATTGTAATTAAAGAAAATTTCGAGACCGTTTTATTGCAATATAAATATTTACAAGATAACGGACTTTCAAATGAATTTATTATTGAAAGCAAAATGATGAAAATGCCTGAACCTGATGCACTTGAAGCGTTCGTGAATTTTGTCGGAAATTCAATTTTAGTTGGGCATCATATTAACTTTGACGTCGAAATGCTAAATGCAGCTTTGGAACGTTTAGATTGTGGTCGATTAAAAAATGAAGCTTTAGACGTAGATATGATGTACAGAAAACTAACGGATATCAATGACAAACAGTTTTCTTTAGATGATTTATGTGAAATTTACAAGATTCCAAAAAGCGATCGAAATTCTTCTTCTGAAGACGCTTACAGAATCGGACTTTTATTTCTTAAATTAAAATCTCGTTTAGGAATTAAATAACTTTTAAAATTTTAAATATAAAAAATACCAAATTCCAATTTGTCGAATAAATAAAAAAGCCTCTTAAAAATTTTAAGAGGCTTTTTTATTTTATTATAGAATCATTAAACTCTTTCTTTCATAATCTGTTCAACAACTTCTGGATTCAATAAAGTTGAAGTATCTCCAAAGTTAGAGAAATCTCCTTCAGCAATTTTACGTAAAATTCTACGCATAATTTTTCCTGAACGAGTTTTAGGCAAACCAGAAACGAATTGAATTTTATCTAATTTCGCAATTGGCCCAATATGGTCTGCAATATATTGATTGATCTCTTTTGATAAATTTTCTTTATTTCTAACTTCTCCAGTTTCTTTTAGAATAACATATCCGTAAAGAGCATTTCCTTTAATGTCATGTGGGAATCCAACAATAGCAGATTCAGCAACCGCTGGATGTTCGTTGATAGCATCTTCAATTGGTGCAGTTCCTAAATTATGTCCAGAAACAATTACAACATCATCTACTCTACCGGTAATTCTGTAATATCCAACTTCATCTCTTAATGCACCGTCACCTGTAAAATATTTTCCAGGGAAAGCAGAGAAATAAGTTTCTTTGTAACGATCGTGATTACCCCAGATTGTTCTAGCAATTCCAGGCCAAGGGAATTTAATACATAAACTTCCAACTACTTGATTTCCTTCAATTTCATTACGTTTTTCATCCATTAAAACTGGTTGAATTCCTGGTAATGGCAATGTCGCGTAAGTTGGTTTTGTTGGAGTAACAAAAGCAATTGGAGAAATCATAATTCCGCCAGTTTCTGTTTGCCACCAAGTATCCACAACTGGACATCTCTTATCTCCCACGTGGTCATTAAACCAGTGCCAAGCCTCTTCGTTAATAGGCTCTCCAACAGATCCAATAACTTTAAGAGATTTTAGAGGATATTTTTGAATATAATCTAAACTTTCTTTTGCTAATGAACGGATTGCAGTTGGCGCTGTATAGAATTGTGTAATTTTATGTTTTTCGATAATATCCCAAAAACGGCTAAAATCTGGATAAGACGGAACTCCTTCAAAAATAACAGTTGTAGCACCATTTAATAATGGTCCATATAAAATATAAGAGTGACCTGTAATCCATCCGATATCTGCTGTACACCAGAAAATATCATTTTCTTCATAACTGAAAACATTTTTAAATGTATATGCAGTATAAACCATGTAACCAGCAGTAGTATGCACCATACCTTTTGGTTTACCTGTTGATCCTGAAGTATATAAAATAAATAATGGATCTTCGGCATCCATAATTTCTGCAACACTATTATCTAAAGCTGCATCTAAAAGTGGCTGTAACCAAATGTCACGGCCTTCTTTCATTTTTACGTCTGTTTTTGTTCTTTTAGCTACTAAAACTTTTGTAACTGAAGGGCAAGTTTCAAGGGCCTCGTCAACAATTCCTTTTAAGTCAATTGTTTTGTTTCCTCTATAACCTCCGTCAGAAGTAATAACCATTTTACATTCGCAGTCGTTAATTCTCGCAGAAACTGCAGAAGCAGAAAATCCAGCAAAAACAACAGAATGTATAGCTCCAATTCTAGCACACGCTAAAACAGAAACAGCCAATTCTGGGATCATTGGCAAATAAATACAAACTCTATCTCCTTTACGAACGCCTTGTTCGCGAAGAACGTTTGCCATTTTTGAAACTCTTTCGTATAATTCATTATACGTTATATGTAAAGCTTCTTCAGAAGGATCGTTTGGCTCAAAAATAATAGCCGTTTTATCTCCTCTTTTGCTTAAATGTCTATCAATACAGTTTTTGGTAATGTTAACTTTAGCATCTGTAAACCATTTTACTTCGGCTTCAGCCATATTAAAATCAACTACTTTTTCCCATTGTTGGTACCATGTGAAATTTTCTTCAGCTATTTTTCCCCAAAATTTTCTTGGCTCTCTTATTGACTTATTGTAATGCTTGAAATATTGTTCTAAATTTTCAATTTTGTAATAGCTCATCTTTTGTTGAATTTTTTTATAAATGTATTAAATCTGAACGTATTCTTAAAATAATTTAATTCATAAATTTTATCAAAAAAAAACATTTATTTAATAAAATATGATAATTATTTGCATTTGTTTTAAATCTTTATTTTTTAAAACAAACTAAAAGGAAAAAAAGGCATAATAAATAGATATTATGCCTTTTTTAATTTAACAAATTTCAATAACAATTAATTTTGTAAAACTGCATTACAAATATTTTCAACTTTGAAATAGCAGCATCATTATTAATTACAATAGAAATCTCAACAAGTATATTTTTATAAAATATACCCCATTATAAGGGATTAGCTTCACTTAACTTACTTTAGCAGAAGTTAAGTGAATGCAATATGCATCTATATCTATTAATCTTAATAAGTGCTTACTAATTCAAAATATTATAAATCATTGATACAGTGCAAATCCCGTAAAATCGAATTCTACGGGAATTCCCAATTTCTTAATTATCCAATTTTCTTCATTGCAGTCATAGATTCTCTCAACCAAGCTCCTACTTCTTCGATAGGATGCTGACGAATTTCTCTATTTACAGCAATTAAAACAGCATTATCTACTCCATTTGAAGTTGAAAATGGTTTTCCGATGATATTTGTATCCACTTTTTTCATGAATTCAGTCAATAACGGCTTACATGCGTGATCGAATAAATAACATCCGTACTCAGCAGTATCAGAAATTACACGGTTCATTTCGAATAATTTCTTTCTAGCGATTGTGTTTGCAATTAATGGCAATTCGTGTAATGACTCGTAGTAAGCTGATTCTTCGATAATTCCAGCTTCTGTCATTGTTTCGAAAGCTAATTCAACACCAGCTTTAACCATTGCAATCATTAATACTCCATTGTCAAAATATTCTTGTTCTGAGATTGGAGCTTCTTGTGGAGCTGTTTTTTCGAAGTTAGTTTCTCCTGTAGCAGCTCTCCATTTCAATAAGTTAACATCATCATTTGCCCAGTCAGCCATCATTGTGCTAGAGAATTCTCCAGAAATGATATCATCTTGGTGTTTTTGGAACAATGGACGCATGATATCTTTCAATTCTTCAGCCAATTCATAAGCTTCGATTTTTGAAGGATTATTCAAACGATCCATCATATTTGTGATACCTCCGTGTTTCAAAGCTTCAGTGATAGTTTCCCATCCAAACTGAATTAATTTTGAAGCATAAGCTGCATCAATTCCTTTTTCAACCATTTTATCGAAACATAAAATAGAACCTGTTTGCAATAATCCACAAAGGATAGTTTGCTCACCCATTAAATCTGATTTTACTTCAGCTACGAAAGATGATCTTAAAACTCCTGCTCTATGTCCTCCAGTTGCTACAGCGTAAGCTTTTGCTTGATCTAAGCCTAAACCATTTGGATCATTTTCTGGGTGAACTGCAATAAGAGTTGGAACTCCAAATCCTCTTTTGTATTCTTCACGAACCTCAGAACCTGGACATTTAGGAGCACACATAATAACAGTGATGTCTTTACGAATCTGCATTCCTTCTTCTACAATGTTGAATCCGTGAGAATAAGCCAAAGTAGAATCTTTTTTCATTAATGGCATAATAGCATTTACCACTGCTGTATGCTGTTTATCTGGAGTAAGGTTACAAACTAAATCTGCAGTTGGAATCAATTCTTCGTAAGTTCCTACTTTGAAACCATTTTCAGAAGCATTTTTGAAAGAAGCTCTCTTTTCAGCAATTGCATCTGCACGTAATGCATAAGAAATATCTAAACCAGAATCTCTCATGTTTAATCCTTGATTCAACCCTTGTGCTCCACAACCAACAATTACAACTTTTTTTCCAGCTAATGCTGCAATTCCGTCTGCAAATTCTGATTGCTCCATAAATTCGCAAACTCCTAATTGTTCTAATTGTAATCTAAGTGGTAATGTATTGAAATAATTTGCCATTTTTGTTTTAATATTTAATGAAATGAAATTTAATAATGATTATATATAACTAAGATTTAATTATTTGAATGTTTCTAATAGTGATGAAATCTCCATTTTTTGTTTAGAAACTGATATTCTTCCAGAACGTACAAACTGCATAATTCCGTATGGTTTGAACTTTTCGTATAATTCTTCAATTTCAGAACGTCTTCCTGATTTTGAAATCACAAAGAAATCACGAGAAACCGTTACAATTGTAGACTGGCTTTCTTTAATGATATTCTGAATTTGTTTTTCGTCAAACAACAAGCTTGAAGCAATTTTAAATAAAGCATTTTCTAAGAAAATTGTTTCTTCATCTGTATGATAAAATGCTTTTATAACTTCAATTTGTTTTTCAATTTGCCCAACAATATTTTGAACCCATTTCTCTGTCGTATTAACTACGATGATAAATCTTGAAACATTCTCTATTTCTGATTCTGAAACATTTAGACTTAATATATTAATGTGACGCTTTAAGAAAATACCTGAAATTCTATTTAGCAATCCTACATTATTTTCTGAATATACCGATATGGTAAATGTTTTATCTTCCATTTTGTTTTAGTTTTTTTTTGTTTCAGGTTTCAAGTTTCAAGTTCTGTTGAGAACGTGAAACCTGAAACTTAAAACTTGAAACTTTTTTAGCTTAATCTAATTTCTGAAACACACGCTCCTGTTGGAATCATTGGGAATACATTATTCTCTTTTTCCACCATAACTTCTAAGAAGTAAGATTCTTTAGAAGCTAACATTTCTGCAACAGCTTCGTCTAAATCATCGCGACTTGTTACTTTTTTAGATTTAATATGATATCCTTCAGCAATTGCAACAAAATTTGGATTAATCATTTTTGTTGATGCATATCGGTTGTCAAAAAACAATTCTTGCCATTGACGTACCATTCCTAAAAATTCATTATTCAGAATAACAATCTTAACCGGAACCTGAGTTTGGAAAATTGTTCCTAATTCTTGAATTGTCATTTGGAAACCTCCATCACCAATAATCGCTACAACTTCGCGTTCTGGTTTACCCATTTTTGCTCCAATTGCTGCTGGCAATGCAAATCCCATTGTTCCTAAACCTCCAGAGGTAATATTACTTTTGGTAGAATTGAATTTTGCATAGCGACAAGCAAACATTTGATGCTGCCCAACATCTGTTACAATAATTGCATCACCTTTTGAATGTTTATTTATCATTTCAACAGTTTCTCCCATTGAAATTCCTTTACCATTTGTTGGATTTAGTTCTTCTTTAATAACTGTATTGAACTCAACTTCTCTTAAAGCTTTGAATTCATTATGCCATAAATCGTGAGATTTTGCTTCTAATAAAGGCAATAATGCTGCTAAAGATTCTTTAACATCACCCAAAACAGCGATTTCTGTCTTTACGTTTTTATCAATTTCTGCTGGATCAATTTCGAAGTGAACTACTTTTGCTTGTTTTGCATAAGTGTTTAAGTTTCCTGTAACACGGTCGTCAAAACGCATTCCGAAAGCAATTAAAACGTCACATTCGTTAGTCAATAAGTTAGGAGCATAATTTCCATGCATTCCTAACATTCCAACATTTAAAGGATGATCTGTAGGCAAAGCCGAAAGTCCTAAAATTGTCCATGCAGATGGAATTCCAGATTTTTCGATTACAGCTTTGAATTCTGCTTCCGCTTGACCAAGAATAATTCCTTGTCCAAAAACGATTAATGGTTTTTTAGCACTATTAATCAAAGCAGCAGCTTCAGCAACTTTTTCTAAATTTAATTTCGGAACTGGAACATAACTTCTAATTCCTGTACATTTTTCATAACTAAATTCAAACTCATCAAATTGAGCATTTTTAGTAATATCAATCAATACTGGCCCTGGACGTCCAGAACGAGCAATGTAAAATGCTTTTGCAATAATCCCAGGAATTTGAGAAGCTTCAGTTACTTGAAAATTCCATTTTGTAACTGGAGTCGAAATTCCGATAATATCAGTTTCCTGAAAAGCGTCAGAACCTAATAAATGTCTTCCAACTTGTCCTGTGATACAAACCATTGGAGTTGAATCGATCTGAGCATCGGCAATTCCTGTAACCAAATTAGTTGCTCCTGGTCCAGAAGTAGCAATCGCCACCCCTACTTTTCCTGTAGCTCTAGCATAACCTTGAGCTGCATGCGTTGCTCCTTGTTCGTGACGAACTAAAACGTGGTGCAACTGATCTTGAAATTTATATAACTCGTCGTAAACTGGCATGATTGCTCCACCTGGATAACCATAAACCAAATCTACTCCTTCTTCTAACAAACATCTTATAACGGCTTCTGCCCCTGATATTCTCATAGTATATTGTTTTTCAAGAATCAATTTTAATTTTTAATTGATTCTTGATATTATTGTTTTAAAATTAATTATCGGTAACGCAACCTGTAGAAGCGCTTGACACCGATCTAGCGTATTTAAGCAAAACTCCTCTGTCAACTTTTAAAGGTGGCTTAACCCAAGCCGCTTTTCTAGCTGCAAATTCCTCGTCAGATATCTTCAGGTCGATTGTATTTTTCACAGCATCAATAGCGATCATATCTCCATCTTTTACTAGTGCAATACCTCCACCATCATATGCTTCTGGTGTAACGTGGCCTACCACGAAACCGTGTGAACCTCCGGAGAATCTACCATCTGTAATAAGTGCACAGCTGCTTCCTAATCCAGCTCCGATAATGGCAGATGTAGGTTTTAGCATTTCAGGCATTCCCGGACCACCTTTTGGTCCACAACCCCTGATGACGACTACATTACCTGGTTTAATTTTTCCGGCCTGAAGACCTGGAATTACTTCAAATTCGCCTTCAAATACAACTGCTGGCCCTTCAAAATATTCTCCTTCTTTACCACTGATTTTTGCTACAGCACCTTCAGAAGCAAGATTTCCGTATAAAACTTGAATGTTTCCAGTTGGTTTTAAAGCTTTTTGGATTTCATGAATTACTTCTTGACCATCTTGTAAATCTGGTGTTGAAGCTAAGTTTTCAGCAACTGTTTTTCCTGTTACAGTTAAACAATCTCCGTGAATCAATCCAACTTTTAATAGATATTTCATTACTCCTGGAATACCTCCAACTTCATGAATATCTTCCATCATATATTTTCCACTTGGCTTCATATCAGCAAGAACTGGCGTTCTGTCATTAATAGCTTGAAAATCATCCAAAGTGATTGTGATACCAACAGAATGTGCCATTGCAATTAAGTGCATAACCGCATTTGTAGAACCTCCTAAAACTGCTACAATTGTAATAGCGTTCTCGAAAGCTTTACGAGTCATAATATCTCTTGGCTTAATATCTTTTTCTAATAAAATTTTAATTGCTTTTCCTGCAGCAAGACATTCGTCTCTTTTTTCCTGACTTAAAGCAGGGTTTGAAGAACTATATGGCATACTCATACCTAATGCTTCAATTGCAGAAGACATTGTATTTGCTGTATACATACCACCACAAGCTCCAGCTCCTGGACAAGCATTTTGTATAACTCCTTTAAAATCTTCTGGAGTAATTTCTCCTTTTACTTTTTTTCCTAAAGCTTCAAAAGCAGAAACGATATTTAAAGATTCTCCTTTCCATTTTCCAGAGTGAATAGATCCTCCGTAAACCATCATAGACGGACGGTTTAATCTTCCCATTGCGATTAATGCTCCAGGCATATTTTTATCGCAACCAGGAATTGCAATAATACTATCGTACCATTGAGCTCCCGCAACAGTTTCTATAGAATCTGCAATTACATCGCGAGAAACTAATGAATAACGCATTCCTTCAGTTCCGTTAGAAATACCGTCACTGACACCAATGGTATTAAAAATAAGTCCGACAAGATCTGCATCCCAAACACCTTTTTTAACATCTTTTGCTAAATCGTTCAAGTGCATATTACAAGTGTTACCATCGTAACCCATGCTCACAATACCTACTTGTGCTTTTTTCAAATCTTCTTCAGTTAAACCAATTCCGTACAACATCGCTTGCGCTGCAGGCTGTGTTTGATCTTGGGTGATGGTCTTGCTGTACTTATTTAATTCCATTATTGCTTTTTTATTTTAATTTTTTATTCAAAAAAAAACCTTCCAGTATTTGGAAGGTTTGTAATATAGTTTTTCAATTATATTTATAACATTCCCGATGCAGATGTGTGAATCACATTGACAACAACGACAGAAGTAATAATAATTGAGATTTGCATCGCTTATTTTTTTAGTGTTACAAAAGTATATAAACTTTAGTAACTAAAAAAATAAAATCTCAACATTTCAAATACTTCTTGTGATTATCTTCACTTTTTAACAGAAAATATTAAACAATTGTAGATTGCCCAATACTTACATTGTCATTATTAAAATACAGCAAATCGTCTTTACTGAAAATAAAATTAGAAACGAATTCTCCAACTTCGTTTGTTCCGAATTTTGAATCTGGTTTTAAATCAACTGTAACTACTTTGTATTCAATTGCTTTTTCTACTGCTTTATAAATTACATTAGCCTCTTTAGTTAATCCAAAATGCTCCAGCAAAAGCGCCGCTGCCAAAATCGAAGCAATCGGATTGGCTATATTTTTTCCTTTTGCTTGCGGATATGATCCGTGAATTGGTTCAAACAAAGCATTTTTTTCTCCTAAAGAAACTGATGGCAGCAAACCAATAGATCCTGTAATTACACTTGCTTCATCAGATAAAATATCTCCAAACAAGTTTTCAGTCAAAATCACGTCAAACTGTTTCGGATTTAAAATCAACTGCATCGCTGCATTATCAACAAATAAGAAATCAAGCTTAACATCTGGGTAATCTTCGCTCACTTTCTGAACTACTTTTCTCCATAATCTTGAAGTTTCCAAAACATTTGCTTTGTCAACCATTGTTAGCTTTTTACGTCTTTTTTGTGCTGATTTAAAAGCTAAATGTGAAATTCTTGTGATTTCTTCTTCTGAATATTCACATAAATCTGAAGCATGCGTTCCTTCTTCGTTAAGTGTTTTAGTTCCAAAATAAGCTCCACCTGTTAATTCTCTAAAAATGGTAAAATCAGCTCCTTCAATAATTTCTCTTTTTAAAGGAGAAGATTCTATTAAGGCTTTATAAGGTTTTATAGGACGAATATTAGCAAACAATCCTAGTTCTTTTCGCAGTTTCAGCAATCCTTGCTCTGGACGAACTTTTGCATTTGGATTGTTATCGTATTTAGGATCTCCAATTGCACCTAGCAAAACTGCATCTGTATTCAAACACAGGTTTAAAGTTTGCTCCGGTAAAGGATTTCCTGTTTTATCGATAGCAACCGCTCCCATCAGCGCATCTTCAAAAACAAATTCATGATTGTACACTTCGCCAATGGCATACAAAGCTTTCTTAGCTTGTAAAATTACTTCAGGCCCAATTCCATCTCCTGGTAAAACTGCAATTTTTAAATTCATAATCTCTCGCTCTTTATGTCTTTAAATCCTTATTGTTCCTAATTTATTTTAAAATATTAACTTCTAATTAATTCACCTTCTATTTTAGAAGCTTCAATAATTTGATGAATATCCGCATCTACAACTTCTTTTTTAATATCTGCGAATTTCAAAAATTCGATATAAACGATATCTAATTGTGTTTTTGTTAATTCGTAACCTACTTTTTTAGCACGGTAAGCTAAAGCTGCTCTTCCGCTTCTAGCTGTCAAAATAATTGAAGATTCATTTACTCCAACATCTAGCGGATCCATGATTTCGTAAGTCGCTCTATTTTTAATTACACCATCTTGGTGAATTCCAGAACTGTGTGCAAATGCATTTGCTCCAACTATTGCTTTATTAGGCTGAACAATCATTCCCATACTTTCAGAAACTAAACGGCTCATTTCGTTTAATTCTCTAGTATTAATGTTTGTATCTAAATTTAAGTATGGGTGCTGTTTGAAAATCATTACCACTTCTTCAAGTGCAGTATTTCCAGCTCTTTCTCCGATACCATTAATAGTACATTCAATTTGTCTTGCACCATTTATAGCTCCAGCTATAGAATTTGCAGTTGCCATTCCTAAATCGTTATGACAGTGACATGAAAGGATTACGTTTTCGATTCCTTTTACGTTTTCTTTTAAGTATTTAATTTTTGCTCCATACTCTTCTGGAAGACAATATCCTGTAGTATCAGGAATATTTAATACTGTTGCTCCAGATTTGATAACTTCTTCACAAACTTTTGCAAGAAAAGCATTGTCTGTTCTACCTGCATCTTCAGCGTAGAATTCTACATCTTCTACATAAGATTTAGCGTGTGATACAGCAAATTTTGCTCTTGCAATAATATCTTCAGGCGTAGTTTGTAATTTGTGGAGTATATGAGATTCCGAAGTTCCGATTCCAGTATGGATTCTAGGTTTCTTAGCATGCTTTAAAGCAGCTGCAGCAACATCAATGTCGTTTTTTACGGCTCTTGTTAGTCCGCAGACGGTTGCATTTTCTACAATTTTACAAATCTCAGAGACCGATAAAAAATCGCCTGGACTTGACACAGGAAAGCCTGCTTCGATAATGTCAACTCCCATTTTGTCTAGTCGTTCTGCGATTACTAATTTTTGCTTAGTATCTAACTTACATCCTGGAACTTGTTCACCATCTCGCAAAGTGGTGTCAAAAATTTGAACTTTCTCTCTATTCATATTCATTAATTTAATGTAATTTCACATCTTGATAACAAATATATATTGTACTATCGCAGTACGAAATTCATTTTAATGAAATTATACTGTTCATAAAACGATTTATACCTTATTAAATACTTTATTATCAATAAGTTACATTATTATTTTTTACAATGGCTAACCATCAAAAAGATTTCTTATTTGTTTTAATCAAATCACTTTCGAAATCAGAAAAAAGGCAGTTTAAAATTTTTGCAAGCCGATTAGAGACGAGTTCAAATACAAAATTTATCGAATTATTCAATATTTTGGATAAATCTGAAGTGTATGATGAAAAACTCATTCTCAAAAGTGGTGTTATCCAAAAAGTACAGCTATCTAACTTAAAATCATATTTATACAAACAAATTTTAGTTAGTATTCGATTGAATATTCCGAGCCAGAATATTCGTTACCAGCTTCGCGAACAAATGGATTTTGCTGTTATTCTTTATAATAAAGGATTATATAAGCAGAGTTTGAAAATTTTAGACAAAACAAAACAACAGGCGCTTGAAAATGATGAAAAATATATGGCGTATGAAATTGTTGAGTTTGAAAAATTAATCGAATCCCAGTATATTACTCGAAGTATTCAAGGTCGTGCCGACGAATTGGTTGTTCAGGCGAAAGAATTAAATTATCGTAATACCATTTCAAGCAAGCTTTCTAATCTATCGCTTCAGTTATATGGAATCATGCTGAAAACAGGTTATGTAAAAAGTGATGCCGAATACAAATATATAGACGACTATTTTAACAGACATATTGCTAAACTGGATGAAAGCAAGTTTGGTTTTCGAGAAAAATACTGGTTTTATAATGCTAATTTATGGCGAAGCTTTCTGGTTCAGGATTTCCTAGCCAGTTACAAGTTTGCTTATAAATGGGTGCAGCTTTTCTACGATAATCCTAATATGATTTATCTGAATCCTGTATTTTTCTTAAAAGGGAATCATTATTTCTTAGAATCGCTTTATATGTTAAAGTATAAATCGAATTTCAAAAAATACCTGAATTTACTAGAAGAAACTATTGCAGATCCTAAATTTCCAACAAACGACAATTTAGCTTCGTTATCTTTCTTGTATGTATACAACAACAAATTAAACTTGCATATTTTAGAAGGTACTTTCGCCGAGAGCGAATACTTAATTCCTGAGATTCTAAGTAAACTAAAAATTCATAGTGAGCATCTTGACGAGCATCACGAAATGGTATTTTTCTACAAAATTGCTTCTATATATTTTGGTGTTGAAAAATACAATGAATGCATCAATTACTTAGATAAAATAATCAATAACAAGAACTTAACAATGCGTGAGGATTTAATGTGTTTTGCGAGATTGTTATCTTTAATTGCACATTATGAATTAGGAAAAGATTATTATTTAGAAAATCATCTAAAAAGCACGTATAAGTTCCTATTGAAAATGAATGATTTACATGAGGTTCAAAAAGAAATTATCAAATTCCTGAGAAACTTAAATAACTTTTATCCTGCTGATATTAAGAAGGAATTCAAGAAAATGCATGCTCGTTTTGTTGAACTTGAAAAAAACACTTACGAGAAACGAGCTTTCTTATATTTAGATATTATTTCGTGGCTGGAAAGCAAAATCGAAAACAGGAAAATCGCTGATATTATTAAGGAAAAAGCGAAGTTGAACAATCGATGAATGTTTAAATTACAATTTTTAAATTCCAAATTCCAATAAAAAAAAGCCTTGAATTTCAAGGTTCTTTTGTCATTTCTCTCTTCGGTCGAAATGACAAACTTTATCTTTAAAACATAAAAAATCCCAAAGTCCGCTTTTAATTGGAATTTGGGATTTTTTTATTAAAAATTAAAAGAATTTATTCGACTATATTAGAAGTTGTAACATAGAAGTTTTTATCTACTTCTAGTTTTCTATCTTCATTTTCTGTTTTAATAGACTGCCAATCTGTAGTTGGTTTTAGCCAAGTTTCTACGCCGTTAATTTTAACTTTAACTGGCATATCGAATTTAGAAACACAATTTGTCCAGTGGTAACCTAGAGTTCCATTCTTGAACATATATTCAAAAACTGGAATTTTAGTAGTTGTCAAATATTGCGCATACACTCTATTAAAGTTAATTCCTGATTGCTCATTGATATAATCTTCAATCTGTTTTGAAGTAACCGTTTGATGATAGAAAGTTTTATTTAAACCTCTTAAGATTGATTTCCATTTTGCATCGTCATTGATTATCTGACGAATAGTATGCAACATATTTGCTCCTTTTGGATACATATCTCCAGAACCTTCATTGTTTACGTCATAATGGCCTATAATTGGCTTATCGTTTTCGATATTATTTCTGCAACCAATAACATATTCTGCACCAGCATCTTTGCCATAATAATACTCAAGAAAAAGACTTTCTGAATAATTTGTAAAACTCTCGTGAATCCACATATCTGCAATATCTTTATAAGTGATATTATTTGCAAACCATTCGTGTCCTGACTCGTGAATAATAATAAAATCAAATTTTAATCCCCATCCAGTTCCACTTAAGTCTCTTCCTAAATAACCTTTTTTGTACTGATTTCCGTAAGTAACAGAACTTTGGTGTTCCATTCCTAAATACGGAACTTCAACTAATTTATAACTATCTTCATAAAATGGATAAGGCCCAAACCAATTTTCAAAAGCTTTCAACATTTTTGGAGCGTCTTTAAAATGCTCTTTTGCTAAAGCTAAATTATCTCTCAAAACATAATAATTACAATCTAAATCTCCTTTTTCTCCTTTAAATACTTCAGAGAAATTCACATAATCTCCGATATTAATATTAACACCATAATTATTAATCGGATTTGAAACATACCAATTGAAAGTTTTTGTTCCGTCTTTCTCTTTTTTAACGCTTTGCAATCTTCCGTTAGAAACCTCTGTTAAATCTCCTGGAACATTTACACTAATTAGCATATTTTCTACTTCATCATACATATGATCTTTGCACGGCCACCACACACTTGCACCTAAGCCTTGGCATGAAGTCGCGATAAAATCTTTTCCATTTTTGTCTTTTTTCCAAGAAAAACCTCCATCCCATGGAGCTCTAACCGCTTCTTTCGGTTTACCCTCATATGAGATTACGATTTCTTTTGTATCTCCTATTTTTTGTTTTTCATTTAAAGTGATAAAAAAAGCATTTCCATCTCTTTCAAACTTCAAATCTTTTCCGTTTTGGGTAACTTTTGTAATGTTCATTGGCTGCTGCAAATCAATCTGCATTCTGTTATTTTCTGTTAAAACAGTATAACGAACAGTGTTTGAACCTGAAATTGACTTTTCAGAAGGATTTACTTTTACATTTAAATGATAATATTTTAAATCCCACCAAGCTCTCTCTTTCGTGATGCTTCCGCGTAAAGTATCCTGATGTGTAAAAACAGTTTCAGACTTGTTTAAAAGTCCCTGAGCATTGGCCGTAAAACCAACCAAAAAGGCGAAAATTACGCCACCAAAGTATTTTTTCATTATTTATAAATTTGAAATAATTAGGCAATTAAACCAGCTTAATCTTCAACAAATGTAAACATTCAGATCAATAATTTTAGATTTTTATTATTTTGAAAACAAAAAAATTACGGTTAAATTCATTATTCTTCTCTATTTTAGTGCTTTTAAATAACTAGACTTCATTATGAGATTTAATGCAATGTTTGCTTTTTTAGCTGCTCTATTTTCGTTTTCTTCAAATTCACAAAACATTCCAATTCACAAAGCAAAAAAACAGATAATTGTAGATGGAATTTTATCCGATTGGGAAACACCATTTTTAGGTCCGTTTCTAATTCATAATTCCGGGGAAAAAGCAACGCAAAATACTTTTGTTTCACTTTCGTGGAATGACGAAAACCTTTTTATTGCTTATAACTGCATTGATTCTGAGATTAAAGGAAGTCCTAAAAAGAAAGATTCTCAGATTTTTTACACCGACGATTTAGTAGAATTTTTTATAGATCCAGATGGAGACAGCCAAAATTATATAGAAGTTGGAGTAAACGCATTTTCAACAAATTATGATTTACTCTTAAAGTGTATTTCTCCTGATTGTGGCGGCTGGAAAACGGAAACTAATTTTGACATAAAGGGAATGGAAACAGTAAGCAAAATAAATCCTGAAGGATATACTGTTGAAATCAAAATTCCATTTTCTAGTCTTGAAAAAATAAAAAACGGGAATTTTCAGAAACCAAAAACAGGAACAAAATGGAAAGGAAATACTTTTAGAATTGATTACGGTAACACAATTGAATATCTTGCATTACAGACTTATAAGAGTCTAAAATTTGGCTTTCATCAACCAGCTGAATTTGCAGTATTTGAGTTTACGGAATAGTTTTTAAAGAATTGAAATTGTAGAAATTCAATCACTTTAAAATAATCAGCATTATCGACTAAATAGCCAAATGACGAATTAGTCATTTTCATCTCATAAATTTCAAAAATGGATTTATTTCTAACAAAGTAGATATTTGCATAAAACCTGTTATTTAAATCTCCAAAACATTTATATATCTCTAAAAACATACGAATTCCTTGCTTTAAAGCTTCTGGATTTGAAAAATCTTTTGGAAGAAATATATCGATAAAAGCATTATTATCTACATAAAGTTCCCCTGTACTATAATTAATTGGATAATAATTGCCATTTGGTGATTTTTCTAAAAATAGAATTAATCTCTGCCCTGTTTTCAACTCTTTTATTCTAGGGTCACAAATCCATTCCTTCCAAATAGTTACATTAATTTTTGGATTTGATTTTCCTTTTACAAACTCATCTATCTTAAATTGATATTCGTCTTTTGAAACTTTAGAGATTGTTCCGTCAACTATCAAAACGGCTTTAGAAATGACAATAGAATAAGGCATGACATTTTTCTTAAAACCATAGTTTAAAGTCGGAATGAAGAATAAAAGCAAGCATACAACTAATCTCATATCAATGTTATTTTATACTAAAATAATATATTTTTCTGTCATTTCGAGGAAAGAGAAATCTGCACTAGTTAATCGACAAAGATTGGAGATATGCTTTGCGGAGTTTCTAGTGCAATTTCTCGTTCCTCGAAATGACAAGTTTGTGCTATTTCTGACGTTTCTTTAAAACTTCAATAACATCATTCAGCTGATAACCTTTTGCCTGCAATAAAATCAAATAGTGAAATAATAGATCGGCGCTTTCGCTAAGAAACAAATCATCATTATCATCTTTTGCTTCAATTACGACTTCAACGGCTTCTTCTCCAACTTTTTGAGCAATTTTATTGATTCCTTTTTCAAACAAAGAAGCTACATAACTTTTTTCTGAATCAGCATTTTCTCTTCTAGTTTTGATTGTATTTTCTAATTGAGAAATAAAGCCATAATTGGCGCTATTTGGCTCTTGCCAGCACGTATCGGCTCCTGTATGACAAGTTGGTCCAACAGGTTTTGCTTGAATTAAAAGTGTATCACCATCGCAATCATTTTTGATGCTAACTAAATTTAAAAAATTGCCACTCTCCTCACCTTTTGTCCAAAGTCTTTGTTTTGAACGGCTGAAGAAAGTAACTTTTTGAGTTTCTATTGTTTTTTGAAGCGATTCTTCGTTCATGTAACCCAACATCAAAACGTTTTTTGTTTCTGAATCCTGAATTATTGCCGGAATTAATCCGTGTGCACTTTTGATATCGATTTCCATAATTATTTTGGATTTTAGAATTCAGAATTTAGATTCTCGAACTCTTTTATTTTTTATTAAATCTTGCCTCTTTCTTCTTGTTTCTTAAATTAAAGTCTAACTTCAATTCCGTTATCTCTAAGTTCCTGTTTTAGAGCTTTAATCTCAATTTCTTTAAAGTGAAAAACACTTGCTGCCAAAGCGGCGTCTGCTTTTCCTTCTTTAAACGAATCTACAAAATGTTGTATGTTTCCAGCTCCTCCAGATGCAATAATCGGAATATTTACCAATTCTGAAAGTTTAGCCAGAGCTTCGTTTGCAAAACCGTTTTTGGTTCCATCGTTGTCCATTGATGTGAAAAGTATTTCTCCTGCTCCACGTTCAGCAACTTCGACTGCCCAATCGAATAAATTTAATTCAGTTGGCACTTTTCCTCCAACTAAATGCACAATCCATTGTCCGTCAATTTGTTTTGCGTCTATTGCAACTACAACACATTGGCTACCAAATTTCTGTGCTAAATCATTTATCAATTGCGGATTTTTTACAGCCGATGAATTGATTGAAACTTTATCAGCGCCGTTGTTTAATAGAACATCAACATCTTCAACAGACGAAATTCCGCCACCAACTGTAAATGGAATATTAATTTTTTCAGCAACGCTTCGCACCATATTTACTAGTGTTTTACGTCTTTCTTCTGTTGCCGAAATATCTAGAAAAACCAATTCATCTGCGCCTTCAGCTGAATAAATTTCAGCAAGCTCAACTGGATCTCCAGCATCGCGCAAATCAACGAAATTAACACCTTTTACGGTTCTTCCGTTTTTTATATCTAAGCAAGGTATGATTCTTTTTGCTAACATTTTCTTTTTGTTAATTGTTAGAGGTAAGATGTGAAATGGTATTTAATAAAAGGCTTAGCTTTCATTTCACAATTCACTTTTTACATTTTACCAATAATATAATTTTCAAGTTGTTTCAAAGTAATTCTTCCTTCGTAAATTGCTTTTCCTATAATTGTTCCTTCACAGCCTAATTCAGCTAGTTTTGGCAATTCGTCGAAAGTTGAAATTCCTCCAGAAGCGATTAATTTGATTCCCTTTGCTTCCGCTAAAATTTTGCTGTATAAATCAAAACTTGGGCCTTGAAGCATTCCGTCTTTTGCAATATCGGTACAAATAACATAATCAATTCCTTTTGATTGATAATCTTGAATAAAAGGAACTAAATCTTCATTTGATTCTTCTAACCAACCAGAAACAGCAATTTTTTCGTCTTTTGCATCAGCACCTAAAATGATTTTATCTGAACCATATTCTGAAATCCATTTTTCGAAAATTGCTCTATTCTTAACTGCTATACTTCCGCCTGTGATTTGATTTGCTCCGCTTTCAAAAGCAATTCTCAAATCATCATCTGATTTTAATCCGCCACCAAAATCGATTTTTAAGCTTGTTTGTGTCGCAATTTGTTCTAAGATTTTATAATTGACAATTTTACTTGATTTTGCACCGTCTAAATCTACTAAATGCAAGTATTCAATTCCGTGCGCTTCAAATGATTTTGCTACTTCAAGCGGATTCTCATTGTAAATTATTTTGGTATCATAATCACCTTTGGACAAACGAACGCATTTTCCTTCAATGATATCTATGGCTGGTATTATTCTCATTTTTGATATTTTAGATTTCTGATTTTAGATTTTAGATTCTAAAAATTGAAATTGGTTTTTGGTATTTTGATTGTTATCGATTTTTGATATTTCAAATTGGAATTTGGGATTTAAGAAATTGGAATTTTTAAAAAATTACCCAATATCTTTTCTCCAACATCACCGCTTTTTTCGGGGTGAAATTGAGTTCCATAAAAATTATCTTTTTGCAAAGCCGATGCATATTCAACATCATAATTTGTTGTTGCAACTGCTTCGGTGCAATTTGGCGCATAAAAACTGTGAACCAAATACATGAATTCATTTTCAGAAACACCTTTAAACAACTCCGATTTTAAATCATAAATCTGATTCCAACCCATTTGAGGCACTTTTACGTTGTTTGAGAATTTCAAAACATCAACGTCAAAAATTCCTAAACCTTCAGTATTTCCTTCTTCAGTTTTATTGCACATCAACTGCATTCCTAGACAAATCCCTAAAACAGGCTGTTTCAATTCTGGAATTAAATCATCTAAACCGCTTTCACGAAGTTTGCTCATAGCAGAACTCGCCTCGCCTACGCCTGGAAAAATTACTTTGTCAGCCGATTTAATTTCTTCTCGGTCATTACTCAAAACGGCTTTAAAACCCAATCTTTCAATCGCAAACATAATGCTCTGAATATTTCCTGCTCCGTAATTTATAATTACTATTTTCATTTAAAAAGCTTTAAGCTTTAAGCCGTAAGCTTTAGGCTTATTGCCTATTGCTTAAAGCTTATAGCGTTTTACAACATTCCTTTCGTTGAAGGCAAAATCATTTTTTCGGTATCTCTTTTTACGGCTACTTTTATTGCTTTCGCGAAAGCTTTAAAAATCGCTTCAATTTTGTGATGTTCGTTGATTCCTTCTGCTTTGATATTTAAATTTGCTTTTGCACCGTCTGTAAACGATTTGAAGAAGTGATAGAACATTTCTGTTGGCATTTTACCTACCATTTCACGTTTGAATTCCGTTTCCCAGATCAGCCAGTTTCTTCCTCCAAAGTCAATTGCAGCCTGCGCTAAACAATCGTCCATTGGAAGACAGAATCCGTAGCGTTCTATTCCTAATTTGTTTCCTAACGCTTTCGCGAAAACTTCACCCAAAGCAATTGCCGTATCTTCGATTGTGTGGTGCTCATCTACTTCTAAATCGCCTTTTACTGTGATTTCTAAATCCATTTGACCATGACGTGAAATTTGATCTAACATATGATCAAAAAACGCAATTCCAGTATCGATTTTGCTTTTTCCTGTTCCGTCAAGGTTTAGATTGATGTAAATATCTGTTTCGTTTGTTTTTCTTGTAATAGATGCAGAACGAGCCTCTAATTTTAAAAACTCATAGATTTTCTTCCAATCCATTGTCTGCAAAACGATTGTTTCATTCAATTCTTCACGTTTTGCTGAGATTTCATTGCTTCCTGCACCATCAGTATCATTCATGAAAATTGCTTTTGCACCAAGGTTTTTAGCTAATTCTACATCAGTCAAACGATCTCCTAATACAAAAGAATTTTCTAAATCGTATTCTGGATTATTTAAATACTTTGTCAACATACCAGTTCTTGGCTTACGTGTCGGTGCATTTTCTTCTGGAAAAGTTCTGTCTACGAAGATTTCATCAAAAGCAACTCCTTCATTTTCGAAAGCTTTTAGAATGAAATTCTGTGTTGGCCAAAAAGTGTCTTCTGGAAAACTGTCTGTTCCTAAGCCGTCTTGATTGGTAACCATTGCCAATTCATAATCTAATTCGTTGGCAATTTTTGCTAAATATTGAAATGCCTTTGGATAAAACTCCAATTTATCCAAACTGTCTAATTGATAATTTTCAGGTTCTAAAACAATCGTTCCGTCACGATCGATAAAAAGTACTTTTTTCATATTTTGTTTTTTTAGAATAAAGAAAATAGAGTACAGAGAATAGATTCTTTATCCTATCGCTAAAACTCTGTAAATTTTCTTTATTCTTTGCTCTATATTCTTTTTCTCTCTATTACAACAACTTCAATTCTCTAATTACAACAGCGTTTTCTTCTTTCGTTCCAATTGTGAAACGAAGACAATTTTCGCACAAAGGCTGTGTGGTTCTGTTACGAATTACAATTCCTTTTTGGATTAATTGATCGTATCTTTTGTTAGCATCGTCCACTTTCGCCAAAATAAAATTGGCTTCTGTTGGATAAACTTTTTCTACAAAATCAACTTCAAGTAAAACTTTAAGTAATTCTTCTCTTTGTTCAACAATAGAAGCTATTTCTTGTTTTATTTTATCAAAATCTTTTAAACGCTCGATTGCTCTTTGCTGTGTTAATTCATTTACATTATAAGGCGGTTTAATTTTGTTTAAAATTGAAATGACCGCTTCAGATGCATAACAAATCCCTAAACGAATTCCAGCCAAACCATACGCTTTAGAAAGAGTTTGAGTAATCACCAAATTGGGATACGCATCTATTTCTGCCAACCAGCTTTCTTTATCTGAAAAATCAATATAAGCTTCATCAATTACAATCAAACCTTTAAAGTTCTGAAGCAGTTTCACCACACTTTCATCCGAAAAAGAATTTCCTGTTGGATTATTTGGCGAGCATAAAAAGATAATTTTAGTGTTCTCATCAACAGCTTCTAAAATCTTTTCAACTTGTGGCTGAAAATCTGTAGTCAAAAGAACTTCTCTATTCTCAACCGCATTGATATTTGCTAAAACTCCATACATTCCGTATGTCGGTGGCAACGAAATTATATTATCTTTTTTAGGCTCACAGAAAGCTCTAAAAAGCAAATCAAGAACTTCATCACTTCCGTTTCCTAACAGAATCTGACTTTGTTTTATCAAATTATTTTTTGCCAAGATAGCTTTAACCGAATTCTGTTGCGGATCTGGATAACGATTTACTCCATTTTGAAACGGATTTTCATTCGCATCCAAAAAAATCATTTCGGCTGTATCAAAATCTTCAAACTCATCTCTCGCAGAAGAATAGGGTTTTAAAGACTTTACGTTTTCTCTTGTTATTGTATTTATATCGAATGTGCTCATTTTATTTTCTTTATTCCTGCAAGGTTTTCAAAATCTTGTAGGTATTACTTGTTAAGCTTATAAACTGGAAATCTATTTAGACCTACGAGGTTTTAGAAACCTCGCAAGACTGCAGACGTAAGGTTACAGCATTTTTATGTGCTTGCAATCCTTCAGCTTCAGCCATTAATTCTATTGCTTTTCCAATGTTTTGAATTCCTTTCTCTGATATTTTTTGAAAAGTCATCGATTTCATGAAACTATCCAAATTTACACCGCTGTAATTTTTTGCATAACCATTTGTTGGAAGTGTATGATTGGTTCCAGAAGCATAATCTCCAGCGCTTTCAGGAGTATAATTCCCAATAAAAACTGAACCCGCATTTACGATTCCGTTGCAATAGAAATCATCATATTCCGAGCAAATTATAAAGTGTTCTGGTCCGTATTCATTGATTAACTCCAAAGCCGTCTGATCATTCTCAACAAAGATTAGTTTCGAATTTTCTATAGCTTTTTCTGCGATAGCTTTTCTTGGAAGCACTTCTAATTGCGACTGAACTTCTTTTTCTACTTCTGCAATTAATTTTTTCGAGGTAGAAACCAAAATCACCTGACTATCTGTTCCGTGTTCCGCTTGAGATAATAAATCTGAAGCGACAAAAGCCGGAACTGCGGTATCATCTGCTACAATTAGCAATTCTGAAGGTCCCGCCGGCATATCAATGGCAACACCAAATTGAGTCGCTAATTGTTTTGCCACAGTTACAAATTGATTTCCTGGTCCGAAGATTTTATATACTTTAGGAATAGATTGCGTTCCGAATGTCATTCCTGCAATGGCTTGAATTCCACCAACTTTTAAAATTTTAGTTACACCGCATAAATTAGCAGCATATAAAATTGCGGGATTAATTTTCCCTTTTTTATCTGGTGGAGAACACAATACGATTTCTTTACAACCTGCAATTTCAGCAGGAACAGCCAGCATTAAAACCGTTGAAAACAATGGCGCTGTTCCGCCTGGAATATACAAACCGATTTTTTGGATTGGTCTTTTTTCCTGCCAACAGTTTACGCCTTCAATGGTTTCAACTTCAACTCTATCTGTTTTCTGAGCTTTATGAAATTTGTAAATATTTTCTTTTGCTAATTGAATTGCTTCCTTTAATTCGTTTGGAATCAATGCAATTGCCTCGTTTATTTCATCTAAAGAAACTTCATAATTATCTTGAGAAATTCCGTCAAAAATAGAAGTGTATTTTGCTACAGCTTCATCTCCTTTTTTCTGCACTTCTCTGAAAATTTCTTTTACCGTAACCTCAATATCATCAATAGTTTGAGTTGGTCTTTTTAATATTTCTGACCAGCTTTCTGGTTTTGGATTGTCTATTTTATTCATTTTTTTTAAGCTTTAAGCTTTAAGCTGTAGGCTTTAGGCTTTATTAACGTTGTGTTTGTGTTTTGCGTAAGGAGTAAGTTTTTCAAAAGCCTAATGCCTAAAGCTTACTGCCTATAGCAGGCGAATACCTTACAGAACCATTTTCTCAATTGGACAAACTAGAATTCCTTCTGCACCAACTTCTTTCAATTGATCAATTACATCCCAGAAAGTGTCTTTGTCAATTACAGAGTGAACACTGCTCCATCCTTCTTGTGCTAGTGGTAAAACGGTTAAACTTCTTAGAACTGGAAGAATTTTTCCAACGGCGTCGATTTTGTCATTTGGAACGTTCATTAGAATATATTTCGAATTTCTAGCTCTTAAAACGGCCTGAATTCTAAATTTTAAAGTATCAATGTGTTTTTGTATTTCTGGCGAAACTTTTGGCGAAACAGCTAAAACTGCTTCACTTTTCAGAATTACTTCAACTTCTTTTAAATTGTTTTTGAATAAAGTACTACCGCTTGAAACAATGTCTACAATAGCATCAGCAAGACCAATATTTGGCGCAATTTCAACAGAACCAGAAATTTGGTGAATATCTACAGTCAATCCGAATTTACTGAAATATTCATTTACTGTGTTTGGATAAGATGTAGCAATACGCAGATTAGCTAAATCCTGAACAGAATTATATTCAAAAGTCTTAGGAACAGCTACAGAAACTTTACATTTTGAGAATCCTAATTTCTGAACTACTTCAATTCCTTTTCCTTTTTCTACCAAAAGATTATCGCCAACAATTGCCAAATCTACCACTCCATCAATTAGATATTGAGGAATATCCGAATTTCTTAGGTATAAAACCTCTAGAGGAAAATTGGAAGCTTCTGCTTTTAATTGATCGATTCCGTTGTTGATTGAAATACCGCAATCTTTTAAGATTTGAATGCTGTCTTCGTTTAAACGACCTGATTTTTGAATTGCAATTTTTAAAGTACTCATTTTTTTTAGTTGTTTGTTTGGTTGATAGTTTGAGTACAAAGAGAGTTAGAATTAAAAAACCCGTTTGATGTACTCAAACGGGTTTTAAAATATGATGATTTACACGCATACCATTAACACATCGCTTGAGAGCAATAATGTAGATGATGATGATGTAATTGAATTGAAATCATGATTTGTTGTATTTTTTACTTCTTTGATTCGGTTGCAAATATACTAGATAAATTAATTAAAAAGCAATTTTTATTTTAACTTAACGATAGTTTATTGTTAAAAAACATCCTAAACGGCTTTTAGCCCAATAATTTTGAAATTACTTTAACGAATTATCAAATTCATCAAAAACCAATAAAACTTTAGTTCCTTTACCAATTTCGCTTTCTATTTTAAATTTAATTTCAAGCAAATCTGTCATTCTTTTTACAATAAACAAACCTAAACCAGTTCCTTTAATTTCTGAATGACTTAACGAATCTGATCTGAAAAACGGATTTAAAATAGACTCTAAATCTTTCTTTGCAATGCCAATTCCTTGATCTGAAACAACACAGTTTATCTTATCCTTTTCTCTAGTCAACGAAATTTTAATATCAGTTTCATCTGTAGAATATTTTACCGCATTTGAAATAATATTTCGAAGAATCGTTACCGTTAAATAATTATCAGAGTAGATACTAAACTCTTCTGAAGCTTCTAATTTTACATTGAGTTTCTTCGCTTTAATTTTCTCAGCATTTAATGTAAGAACATCCAAAATTACCGCATTCAAATACACATTTTCTTTCTCTACATTTTGCTTTTGATTTTCAAAACGAGCCATCATAAGCAATTGATCTACAAGAGAATTTAAATGATCTACTTCATTTATACAGTAATTAATTTTTTCTTCATACTCCTTACTATCACGTGTTTTACGAATCAATACCTCAAGTGTTCCTTTAATAACTGTTAACGGCGTTCGAAGTTCATGAGATGCATCTGAAGTAAACTGTTTTTCGCGTTCTATGGCATCTTCAATTCGATTCAATAAATTGTTAATTGTTTTGGAAAGCGTAAACAATTCATCTCTTGTTTTTG
Organism: Flavobacterium notoginsengisoli; assembly: GCF_014207905.1. Taxonomy (GTDB): domain Bacteria; phylum Bacteroidota; class Bacteroidia; order Flavobacteriales; family Flavobacteriaceae; genus Flavobacterium; species Flavobacterium notoginsengisoli_A. The sequence goes on from NZ_JACHLB010000007.1 coordinate 210,927, forward strand.
GAAGCGGAATTCTCGATTTCAAATTATCTTTTGTGATAATTTTTGAAGTGTAAATAATATCATTTATTGGTTTTATACTTCTTCCTGCGTAAAAACGTGCAAGGAAAAATAGTATCAAAAGGATAATTGGAAAAGCAATCATCAAAGTATCCAACAGATTTTCTAAAACTTTTGAAGAATCAGAAAGGGACATTGCAATAATTAAATACCCAACTTTCCTAGATTTTACATGAAGTGGAACTTGAATTTGACGAATTTTATTTCCTAATAATTTGGTGTCAAAAAGCTGAAAATGCTCTTTATTTTCATGAAAAATTAGTTTCTCATTTTTAAGATTGGGAGATTTTTCAATAATCCTTTTATTCAAATCAAAAAACTGAACAAAAACAGGATTAACATCGACAGAATTATGTTCTCTTTCCTCCCATTCTTCAGCGTCCATAAAAATTACTTTCTTGTTTTCCATTCTGATTTCTTTTAAGTGATCTTCAATTTCGATTCTTAAATTCTCATCAATATGGTTGTAAACAGTCAGTTTTACAATGAAATAAATAGCTGAAAAAACAGCCAAAACCAGAAGTCCGGTTCCAACAATATAATTTAGGGCAATTCGATTTTTAAAAGATAGTGATGTCATTTTTAATCATTGGCGATATAACCAATTCCGCGGATAGTTTTGATATAATCTTCTTCAATTTTAAGGTTCAATTTTTTACGAATTGCATTCATAAAAACATCAATAACTCCTGTATCATATTCAAAATTAATCTCCCAGACATCTCTCAAAATCTGATTTCTAGTACAAACTTTTCCTTTATTTTGAATCAAATACGTTAGCAGTTCAAATTCTCTTTGTGTCAAAGAAATTTCTTCCGCATCTTTAGAAACAATATGTTTAGATAAATCAATTGTAATGTTTCCCAACGTCAGAACTTCTGTTTTGATTTTATTTCTAAAGTGAACTTTTATACGTTCTACAAGTTCTTCAAAACTAAATGGCTTTTTGATATAATCGTTTGCTCCCGCTTTTAAACCTTCAATTGTTTCTTGAACCGTATCTTTTGCCGTTAAAAATATTATGGGAGTAATTTGGTCTTTAATTCTTATGGCCTTACACAAATCCAATCCGTTTATTTTGGGAAGCATCCAATCTAAAAGAATCAAATCAAATTTCTGATCTTGAACCAATTCAAAGCCTTTAGAACCATCATTCGCGGTTGTTACCTGATAACCTTCCTCTTGAAGACCTTGTTTTAAAAACTGAACAATTCCTAATTCGTCTTCTACTATTAAAATATGCATGTACCGTAATTTCTAAGATTTGTTTTCATTTTTTCTTAGTCAAAGATAAAGATTTTTGAACCTGAAAAAGCACATTTATCTCAAGATCAAAACAAAATCGCAATCTTAAGCAAACTTTAAGATAACGCTAAGTAAGGTTAAAGTCGAACTTAATCTGCCGTTAATCATTCGAAATTAATTTTGTAAAAAAAATAAATCCGATGAATCTTTTCAAAAAATTTTCTCCATTTTACAATCTTGCGGCACTCTATTTTGCTGTAAGTTTTTTACTTAGAATTGTATTACTATTTCATCCCATAACTCAAAGTTCGTTTACCGTTGCCGAAAGCTTTAAAATATTTGTATTCGGTTTATTATCAGACTTTTTTGTTTTTACTGTTGCTTCATTTTTTCTTTGGCTGTATCTTATTTTCATTTCCAATTCAAAATATAATAGACCTTACGGATATTTTATTTTAGGAGGTTTTGTTCTTTTACTAATTTATACAGCTTCAGGAAAAAGTATTTTCGATGAATATGGAGGCGCTTTACCCAAAATTGTTTTGATTTTCATTTCAATCAAAACTGCTCTATTTACACTTTTCCTTTTTATTCCAAAATGGAGAAACAAAATCAGATTTTGGCTTTTCGCTTTTGTGATTTTTTTATATGTATTGCTAATTCTTCAAAACGCCTTAAGCGAATTTTTCTTTTGGAATGAATTTGGCGTGAAATATAATTTTATAGCTGTTAACTATCTCATTTACACTAATGAAGTTATCGGTAATATTATGCAATCTTACCCTGTAATTCCAATTTTTTCTGCCTTGTTTATCATTACTGGAACTATTTCTTTTTTCATTATTAAAAAATCAAAAAATTATATTGAAGAAATCCCTCCAGTTCAAGAGAAGATTAAAATTACAGCAATTTATGGCGTCTTATTTTTCATTTCCTTATTTGCAATTCCATCATTAGCCAAAATAGAGAATTCAAAGAATATTTTTGTAAATGAATTACAGGCAAATGGTATTTATAAATTTTACTTGGCTTTTCAGAATAACAAACTGGATTATTTCAAGTTTTACAAAACAATTCCTAACAAAGAAGCTTTTGCACTTTTGAAACAGCAATTACCTGAGATTTCAGGTCAGAGTACATTACGAGAAATTAAAGATGATTCTATCGAAAAGAAGAAAAATGTCGTTTTAATTACTGTAGAAAGTTTGAGTGCAGATTTTATGAAAATGTATGGAAACAAAGAGAATATCACTCCTTTTCTGGACAGTTTAGCGCAAAAAAGCCTGTTATTTACGAATCTTTACGCCGCTGGAAACAGAACGGTTCGCGGACTTGAAGCTGTTACTTTATGTCTTCCGCCAACTGCCGGCGAGAGCGTTGTGAAAAGAGAAGATAATAAAAACAAGTTTTCTACCGGATCTGTATTTCTACAAAAAGGTTATAATGTCAAATTTATGTACGGTGGAGATGCTTTTTTTGACAATATGCAGGATTTTTATTCTGGAAACGGTTATCAAATTATTGACAAATCGAGTTTTAAACCAAATGAAATCACATTTTCTAATGTTTGGGGAGTTTGCGATGAAGATATGTACAATAAAGCGATTAAGATTATGAACACAGAAGCTAAGCAAAACAAGCCTTTCTTTAATCATATCATGACCGTTAGCAACCACAGGCCTTTTACTTATCCGAACAATAAAATTGATATTCCAGGAGATATAAAATCACGAAATGGCGGTGTAAAATATACAGATTATGCTCTGCGTCAGTTTTTTAATCAGGCTAAAAAACAGCCTTGGTTTGAGAATACTGTTTTTGTTATTGTAGCCGATCATTGTGCTTCTAGCGCAGGAAAAACTGAACTTCCGTTAGATAAATACCGAATTCCAGCTTTAATTTATGATCCAACTGCGAAACCAGAAAAATGTAACAAACTAATGTCACAAATTGATGTTATGCCTACATTATTCGGTTTATTGAATTTTGATTATAAAAGTAAATTTTTCGGACATGATGTTTTTGAATCTGATTACAAACCGAGAGCTTTTATAGCGACTTATCAGGATTTAGGATTGATAAAAGATAATGTTTTAACCATTTTATCTCCTAAACAGCAGATCAAACAATTTGAGTTAAAACTAAAACCAGAAACTGGCCTTTCTTCTGATTTTCAAATACATTATGACGAAATTCCATTAAAAACTGAAAATAAGAATCTAGTAAATGAAACTATTTCTTACTATCAATCTGCTTCGTATGTGTTAAAAGAAAAAGAATATCAGCTTAAAGATTTAAGCCTTACTGCAAAACACAATAGATTATACGCTAAACTTCGTTAATAGAAATGCGCCAATCCAGCATTGACCAAAAATAAAAAAGCCTCAAATCATTGTGAATTTGAGGCTTTTTTAAATTTCAAGGCAAAACCTGAAACTTGAAACTATAAAACTTGAAACAAAACTTTTTAATCGTTCTGATTCTTCATTCCGAATAAGTTTCCTTTTTGGTATGCTTTTAAATCTTCCTGTAAAAACTGAAAATTTCTTTGAGTAACTGCTGGCGAATCTAAATCGCTTAAATCAGGTTTTCCAGCATTTACCCATGCCGTGTACCAGAAACTTGCAGTTGCGGCAATAGCTTTTTTCATCTGATTTTCGACCATTCCGTTTAATTCTGCATGCAATTTTGTAGCATATTCATCTGTGAATTTAGAAGTATTGTATTTTGTTTTTACAATTTTCCCTTCTGCATCAACTTCAAAAACTTTATTTTCTGGAGTAGCAGTTCTCAGTTTTTTATCGATATCCAATAAAGGCTGTGCAAAACTGTGTGTATCATTAATCATGTCCCAAATTGCTTTATGAACATCTGCATAATATTGCGCTTCGGGAACATTCAATTTGTAGTTTTTAACGAATAACTCAGGCAATCTGCTTTCCCATAAAGAGTGAATACCTTTTTGATCCGTCAACTGTCCATCATGATTTTTTGAAGTATGCAAAGGCATGTGCGCATCTCCAATATAATGTCCTAAATCTGCTGAAAGAAATAATATTTCTGCTCTGTTTTTTTCTTTAAAAGCTTTAGTCAATTTTGCCATCATATCTTCAATATACCAAGGCAAAATTCCATTATCGCTTAAGAATTTAGCATCGTATTTTTGCTTTGCTTCTTCCAATGTTTGCGGGTAAGTATCTGCAGGACCAAAATTTTCCATATCAAAATAATGTCTCGGACCTTCTTCTTTATAGTTTAAAGCATATTTACGGATATCTGGAACCGATGCTTCTTGTGTAATAAAATCAATGTGATTGTAAAAGAATATCTGTAATTGTTTTGGTAAAGCCATTACAGCAGCTTTGTTAATACGCTCATGGCCAACATTTCCCCATGATAACATAATAAAGCCAAGAATTAAAGCACCGAAAGCGATTAATTTTGGTCTCATTTGGATTTTTTTCATTTGTTTTTTTATTAGAGGGAGCAAATTTAGCTTTAATTAAAGAATACGCAAAAAATACTATCATTAAGATTCTACTATTTTGAGTTTTTATGATTTATTAGCCCAAAACGAGAGAAATCCACATTAACAATAATTTTCTTTGTATGTTTGTTAGGTATTAAATCTAAAATATGCGCCATAATTTTCTTATAATTATTATTTTTTTGTCTAGCATTTGTTTTGCACAGGAAATTGAGTTAAAACCTGGTAATGTAAAAGACACCATTCTTAATTCAAAAAGAACTTTAAAAATAGCTGATCCTTTTAAGGCAAAAAAAGTAATGTGGGAACTATTTCCTGGCACACAATATGGTAAACGCGATGGAAGCGGTTTCATCAGTTGGATCTGCAAAACCTGTACACCTTCTCCTTACACAGATGTAAACGGTGTCGAAGGCGATCAATTATTTCCTTACACAGAAGGCGTTGCCACCAGACTTCTTGCCGATATCGATTATTCAGATTCCAAGGGGAATCAATTTAAAATATTAGCTTTTAATCATTCGGTTCATGATGAAGATGGACTGCAGACGGGACGCTTTTCTGGCGGATTGCTTGGTTTAGCAAAGTTTGCAAAAAATGGTAGTCTTTGGGAAATGCGATCTTTTCAGCCTGCAGTTGCTGCGTTTGGAGCTTTTGCACAATGCCCAACTCCAAAATTGGTTGAAATCGGAGAAGATCAGTTTGCTTTTACCTTATTGCATGTTAACGGTGGTGCAGGCGGTCCTTTTGAAGGATGGCTTTATTTGGTTGCCGGTTTTGATGGAAAATACCAGCTTATAATGGAAGTTGACAATTACCAATTAACCAATGTGCAAAGCATAAAATGGTCTGGAAATTATACGGTTGTAAATGACAATACCAAAAAACATTTTAGAGATATAATCATCAAAACTACAGGATCTTATAATAAAGCATTAAAGGCGCAAGATGAATTTGAAACAAATGTTCCTGAAGAAATTGCGGCAATGGCTAAAACAAAAAAATCATTTGATTTTGAGATTGAAAGACGTTATGCCTTCAAAGGAAAATTTTACAAAATGATTGACAAACCAATTGTAAAATTCTCCAATGTAAAATAATATTATCCTAAATAAAGAATTGATAATAAAGCCAAAACAGCAATAAATATCCATAAAATCACACCTTGCAACAAAGGCTTCACTCCTACTGTTTTTAAAGTTGTAAAATTTAAAGTGGCTCCAATTAAAAACAGCGTAATTGTTAATCCTATTTTAGCAACTCCAACAAAATGTGCTGAAAAAATAGCTGTTGCTGGAAAATAAGTATTTAAAAGCATCGCCAAAATAAACAAACCAATAAAATAAGGAATTTTTATCTTTGAGTTTTTATTCTTGAAAAGAAAAGCTGTTAAAACGGAAATAGGAATTATCCATAAAGCTCTTGCTAATTTTACAGTTGTAGCTACTTGTAAAGCTTCTGCGCCATATTTATTGGCGGCTCCAACAACCGAACTGGTGTCGTGAATGGCAATTGCACACCATAACCCAAAGTCTTTTTGAGTTAAATCTAATTGATGGCCAATAAATGGAAAAACAAATAATGCAATTGAGTTTAGTATAAAAATAACACCCAAAGCAATAGAGGTCTGATTTTCATTTGATTTAATAACTGGTGTAATTGCGGCAATTGCACTTCCTCCACAAATTGCTGTTCCACAAGAAATTAAATGAGAAGTTTTTTTATCTGTTTTTAACCATTTTCCTAATAGAAACCCAAACAGCAAAGTACTGAAAATCGAAAATATTGTTAGTACAAAACCTTCTTTTCCTGCTGATAATGCGCTGTTTGCGTTCATTCCAAATCCCAAACCTACCACAGAAAATTGTAATAGAAAGGTAATTGCTTTGCTATTAAATTCGGCAAAAGGATTTCCAAAAAAGTTCACCAGTATAACTCCTAATAGTAATGCAATTGGAGGCGAAATAATCGAAAATAGACTTAGCAGAATTACAACAAGAAAAAGTCCTTGTTGCAAATAATGATTAATTTCAAATAATTGTGAAGTTGAATGTTCTTTTGTTTTCAAAATAAAGGTAATTGATATTTACCTTGCAAAGTTCCGTCGTTTCTATTGAAAACGCCAATCGTAATTTACAATCGACTATAACTTCAAGTTATAATGATTTGCCATATTTTGAATAAAAAGCTCTGATAATGAATCAGATTTTCCTTGTAAAGTTATAATGTAAAAATATCTTTCTATTGATAATTCTTCTACATCCAAAACAATTAATTCTTTATTTTTCAACTCTTTACTCACAGCATGAATAGACATAAAGGCGAAGCAATCAGAATTGAGCAAATAAGATTTTATACTTTCTGTACTTCCTAACTGCATTTCAATTTGCAAATCTGTAAATTTTAGACCTGCTTTTTTTAAAGCAAATTCAATAACTTCTAGTGTTCCAGATCCGCGTTCACGCGTTATAAATTTCATTGACTTTAAGTCATTTATCGAAATTTCATCTTGTTTTACAAATGGATTTTTGCTGTTACAAACCAAAACCAATTCATCTTTTAAAAACGGAATATACTTTATAGATTGGTTTTTAGATTGTCCTTCAACAATTCCGATTTCGATTTCTTTATTGATTAAAGCATTTTCTATTTGTTCTGTATTTCCATTTAGCAAATTGACTTTAATGTCTTTTTGCTTTTGGTGAAAACTGGCTAAAATTGGAGAAATAATATATTGTGAAATGGTTGTACTTGCTCCCAATCGCAATAAACCTTGGCGTTCTTTGTTGAAAGAACTCATTTCAAAATCTATTTCACGATAAAGATCAAAAATACTTTTAGTATATTTTAAAAGAATTTTTCCTGCTGGAGTTAAAGCAATTTTAGAACCGTTTCTCTCAAAAAGTTTCGTTTTATAGGTTTCTTCTAACTCTTGAATATGTTTAGAAACAGCAGGCTGAGTAATATACAATTCTGTAGCCGCTTTAGTAAAATTAAGGCGGAGTGCAACGGTATAGAAAACTTTTAGCCTGAAATCCATATTTAATGTTTCTTTTGTTTCATGTTTAAAGTTTCAAGTTAACTAAAAACTTTAAAATCTCTTGCTATCATAATAAAATATCAAGATCAAATATTTGATTTCCTAGTATTTTCCAATTGCTTCAACTCCGCTTTCAGAAAATCTTAATATTTCTGTTGTAATAGCATATCCCGAATTATTATATTCATCAAGAACAACAGAGCCTAAACGTTGGGAAAAATATTCAAAATCTTCCTCAGAAAAGATATAACAAAAGTCTCTCACAGGAATTACAGCATAAAACGGATAACCAATATTATCTTTAACTAAGTCCTTTATTTTTAAAGAAAAAAGACAAGAACTTTTAAGCGAAACTTCGTCGATATTAATCATTCCAAGTTTATGTCCATCAATATCTTCAAGTTCAATCTTTACTTTATCTAAAAGAATTCCCAAATTAAAATCTGCCTGATCTTGTAAATCTTTTAAACTGATATTCCAATCGCATAAATCATCATTTGTGATAAACGAGTAGCCATTATTAAGACTCAATGTAAAGGCTTTACTAAATTCATTTGTAACCTTTTCATTTACCGTATTTCCAAAATCAAAATCATTTGGAATAAACTGTATGTATATTTTGTCTTTTATTTTTTCCCAATCATCAATTTTAAATGAATGCGAAATAATCACATCAATTAAGTCATCAATATGAGTTTCATCAGAATCTCTTTTGTAATTAAGCCTAACATTTTCTAAGCTAATTTTCAAATCTGATTCACCTATATCTATGTAAATAAAATCCTCTTCATCAATAGATTTAATAGTTAAACCTTTCTTTTCTAATCGTTCTTTGAACATATTAAAAACAACATCTTCTTTATTTCTTTTGAAAGGATTAAGCATATTTTAATATTTTTAAGATTTATTCAATAAAAAAGGACAACATATAAACAATGGTAAAAACTAATCTTCAAAAATTTCTCTTTCATTAACAACTTTCCAAGATTCACCAAGAATCAAATCATTATTAATGAGCTCATACGGAAAATAAAAAGTGTACGCAAGTTCTTCCTCTTTATGTTCAACAAAAACGGCTATTGCAGAAGTTTCTTCTTCTTTTAGCTCAACATCATAAAAAATGGCAACTGCTAGAAAATCATCTTTTCTTGAATATAATACTTTTTTTAATTCATCTATAACCGATGCCGAAGCTGGACAATCATCGTCTTCATTTTCTTCTAAGAGAATATGCTCAATTTCTTGATTTAAATTTACAGCGCAAGATAAAGGGTAAAATTCGCCGTATTCTTTTAATAACCTTTCAACGAAAGGAAATATTGCATTTAAAATATTCTGAATATCATTCATCAACGCATCATTTTAAAAGTCTATTAAAAACTATGAATCTTTGTTTCTTTGAAACTTTGTAACTCACTAAAGCAATCCATTATATTTTCTCACAAACCATTCTGTCGTTAATAAAATTGCAATTAATATCAACAACCAAACCCAATCAATAATTGGCGTTTTACTTGAGATGTTTTTCTCAATTGATTTGTATTCAGAATTTTCTAAAAGCGTATTAATCAATTGATCTGCTTGATTTTCAAAGAATGCTTTTCCTCCAGTTTGCTGTGCTAATTGTTGCAGTTTAGCGACGTCCGGATTTACGAATTGTTTTTCGATATCAAAATCTAAAATTTCAAAATGACTTGCATATGAAGTGTTTGAGTTTAATTCTTTTACTGTAAAATTATATTTTCCTGCCGGCAGACCTTCTAAATTAGCAGAGAAAGAATTGCTTCCTTTTAACAAATCATAATTTTTGGTTTGTTTGGTTGCTATGTTTACAACGCTTATTGTCAATCTGGCTTTTTCATCAAACTCATAATTTTTATTGAAATATTGCGCGTTGATGATAATCTCTTCTCCAGAATTATAAAAACTTTCGTGTGTTACAACCAGAGATTTTTTTGAATTGGATGAAGCTAAATATTGAATAATTTTATCAATAAAGACATCGTATTTTTCAAATGATTGATTGTCAATATGACTTTGCAAACGCCATTTCCAACTGTTTTCTCCTAATAAAAATGCAGTTCTTTTTCCTTGATTTTCGGCGAAAGCCAACAATGGAGTATTAGTAGAAACGTTTCTAATTTTTGAAGAAAGTAAAACCGAAATATTGCCATTAATACTGATATTTCCAAATGCATTTTGCAAAGGTGGAAAGTCCTCAAAACCGATATTATCGATTGCAAAAAGATTAAAATCAGAATGGAATTCGCTTAAAAAATCTTCTCGCTGACCACTCATTTTAAAAACTAAGTTGTTCTGCTGCTGATTTAAAAAATTAAAATCGGTATTGTTTCCGGTAATAATAAATGAGTTTGTTCCTTTCAATTTGCCATTATCAAAAATAGCTTTAAAAGCAGTTGTTGGCTGATACAAAACCAGAACAGAAACATCTTGTAACTCATTAATTTGATTCGGTTTAACTAATATTACTTTACGTTGTGCATTAACTTCAATTGAACGTTTTAAAGCGGCAATATCTGGATGATTTATTGTAGAAACTATTGCAATAGTTGATTTCTGATCAATGATTTCAACTGCAAAATTCTTGATATTATTATAACTGTTTTTTTCTTTTGCAGAAGATTGAATGCTTGCTTTATAAATCTGCAACCCAACTTTATCTGCTGGCAAAAGTAAATTTAGAGAAGCTGTTTTTTTAGAAGGCGAAAAAGAAAGTTTCTCTTTTGCTACAACTGTATTTCCTTGCGTAATAGTAAATTCTGCATTAGCAGTTTTGTCTCCCGCATATTGCAAAAAGACTTCAACAGGAAATTTATTTTTATGAAAAGCGTATTTATTTACATTTAACTGATTGATTTTTAAATCAAAAAAAGTGGTTGTATCTCCCACAACCAAAGGATAAACTTTATTGACAGGATCAAATCTATAAACGTAGTCGTTTCCTGTAGTTTGATTTCCGTCTGTAATAATTACTGTCGGGAAAATCAGATTTTTGTTGATGCTTTTTAAATTCTTAGCAACTTGATCCAAATTGGTTTGATTGCCTTTAAAATCGAATTTATCCGAATTTTTAAAATCATTATCGAACTGATAAGATTGAATTTCGAACTTTTCCTTTAAAGCAGGGTTTGATATTAATTTTTGATATAATTCTACTGCTTTTTTATCTGATTTTAAAGCCGTAATCGAACTCGAATTATCTACCACAATTGCCAATGGCGTTTTTGTAATTTCTAGCGAATTCTTAGAAATTATCGGATTTATGAGTAAAACCAATAGTCCGAAAATGGCTAAAAAACGCAAAAAAGCCAAAAGTACAATCACATTGGATTTACTTTTGGCTTTGAAAAAATATTGAAAATACGACAAACCACCAGCAATTACTAAAGAAAGCAATAATAAAAGAATCGTGTTTGTAGTCATATTTATTTAGTATTCAGTATCAGTTTTCAGATTTAAAAAGTGTTCAGTTTTATCATAAAATCAGAAGAACTGAATATTAAAACCTTTGAACCTTTGCAACTTAGTACCTCAGTACCTTATGTAAGCATTCCTCCGCAAACGTTAAGAACTTGGCCAGTAATGTAAGCGCTCATATCTGAAGCTAAGAAAAGACAAGCATTCGCTACATCTTCTGTAGTTCCACCGCGTTTCAATGGAATACCTTCTCTCCATCCTTTTACTACATCTTCTGATAATTTTGCAGTCATTTCAGTTTCGATAAAACCTGGAGCAATTGCATTGCAACGAATGTTACGAGAACCTAATTCAAGAGCTACAGATTTAGTAAATCCGATTGCACCTGCTTTAGAAGCTGCATAGTTAGTTTGTCCTGCGTTTCCAGAAACTCCTACTACAGAACTAATATTAATGATTGAACCTGCTCTTTGTTTTAAGAAAGTTTTTTGAATCGCTTTTGTCATATTGAAAACCGATTTCAAATTTACATCAATTACTTGGTCAAAATCTGCTTCAGACATACGCATTAACAGATTATCTTTTGTAATTCCGGCATTGTTGATTAAGATATCAACCGTTCCAAAATCAGCTAAAACAGCATCAACAAAAGTTTGAGCTTCGTTAAAATCTGCTGCGTTTGATTGGTATCCTTTAGCTTTTACTCCTAAACTATTCAATTCTGCTTCTAAAGCTTCTGCAGATGCTGCAGACGAGCTGTATGTAAAAGCAACATTTGCTCCATGTTTAGCAAAAACTTCGGCAATTCCTTTTCCAATTCCACGGCTTGCACCAGTAATAATGGCAACTTTTCCTTCTAGTAATTTCATATTAAGGTATTCGTTTTTATTTTTTGAAATACAAATATAGCTTATTTGGGCGTTTAATAAAATTTGTGATACAAAAATTGGTTTAGAATTTTGTTTCTTCCCAAAACAAAAAAACAGCTCAATAAATGAGCTGTTTCCACCTGAATAAAAAAATAAAAACTAAAAATTATTAAACGTGATGCTGTTTAGTTATAGCAAACATAATAACAAGAATTACTGCAAAAATCATCATTCTATTTATAGCCTGATAAAACTCTTTTGTACCGTTTATTTTATCATTTTTTCTCTGTTTAATCATATTCACAATCATTATAGGAAAAACTATGATAATCGATAGATACAGATAATATCTAACATATTCATAATATTTTGCATTAAGTATAAGAAGGATTATTCCCCAGAAAAAAATAGCAATAGTTGCTGGCGTTAAAACTTTTTTTATCATAATTTATTAATGGTAAGGGGCAAAACTTAATTTATGTGATAAAGTTTAAAAAGCAACTCAAAAATGAGTTGCTTTTTTTATCTAAATTTTTATTGGAATGCGTAAGTAGTAATTCTAAAACTGCTTGATGCACAAGTAAATGTGTATATAGTATTAGAATAAGTTATTCTGAAACTTTCTCTAGTCACATATAAACCTTTAGGATCCATCAATTTATCATCGAGATTTTTCACTAAAGCATCTGCTGCAATTACAGAAGTTCCATTATGCCATAGTGAATGTTTTAAGATGATCGTTTTATTAACTGCATCTTCTGTAACAGTTGCTCTATGATAAACAGTTGCTTTTCCACCTGTAAAACTGTACATAATATCTACAGTACGATTATTGTAGAAAGTAAATTGTACTCTATTTACTTTTGCAACAGAAGCGTTGTTGATTTCATTAAGCAAGTACATGCACAACTGCGAGTTAGTTGGAGCAGCAGAAAGATTCGCCGCAATATAACCATAAGCAGTAGATGGAGCTCCAGCTGCTGGCAAAGTCACTTTGTAATTATCAGTAAGTCTTGGCGGTGCATTTGTATATTTAATAGTTGCTTTTACACCATCTTTTCCTGTTGCAACAAAAGAATTTGTTGGAGCATCATAAAGAAAATCTGTAAGTTTTTGACCTTTTACATCTAATGGAAGTTTCGAATAAACACCTCCAGGATTAAACGAAAGCGCCAAATCATAACTTGTATTAACTGCAGGATCTATAGAATATCCTGTACCAAAACGAGCACTAGCGTTATAACTAAAATCGTAGTTTTTAGTTGCTGTACCATCATTGATTTCTAACAATCTAAATAATGGGCTATTCATATCGCCAGTAATGTTTTTAATCATCGGAACATTTCCTGGTAAATCTGTCCAGTCTTTTGGTGTAGCTTTTACAAAACGAAGAAAGTGACCATTTCTGTTAGTTCTAAAAATAATGTTACCATCTTTTTCTCCGTAGTAATAAAACTGGAAATCACCTAAATATCCTTTTGCTAAAAGTGCAGCTGTTGGATAATTATTAGCATCTGAAAGAAGATGTATTCTATTCTGCGTAGAAAAAACTAAACTTACTGTGCTTCCTAGCTGAATATTGTATTGACTCTGATATGTTTTGGTATCAATTTCGCCATCTTTACCTGTAAAATCTGATGCCATATCTACTTTTCCTCCTGGTAGGAATTTAAATAAATGTGTCCATCCTCCTAATTGTGTACTATCAGTGTAATAAACTGCTTTCCACCCATCAGCTGATGATAGCAACAAATCATTTAATTCTTTTTGGCGACCACTTAATCTATCTGTCGCATTTTCATCGAATTTTGAGTCTACTTCCGGACTTGAACATGATCCCAAAAGCAAGGCTGCAAAAGCAATCATTAAGCACTTATATATATATTTTGCTTTCATAATATTTCTATTTATAAAATTTATTGTCCTTAATTATTTATTACAACATCTGTGTTTTTCTGCGCTTCATCTCTTAAAGCATAAAAATCAATGTTAAATGCCTCTTTGTAATATTTAACCACAAGTGCTTCTTTTGCTTTAATGTTTGCTTTTGCAGTTGCATCTGTAACACCTGCTAAAATTGCATCATATTCAGCTTTAGAACTTGTTAAGATTGTAGCAGCCGTTTCGGCAAAATCTTCATAAATATTCAACCTTGCATAACTTGTTATAAATCCTAAAGATCTAGAAGTTGCAATTGCCTCAACATACCAGCTTGATGTATATCCAGATGGTGTTAATTTTGCCCAAGCCTGCTCATCAAAAGGTTTTGTTTGATTTAAAATATGAACGTACTCATGCTGAATAGTATGAATAAACTGAGTTACACTTGCTCTACTTTTTTTGTTTAAGTTGTCAATTTGAAATAAAGAAACTCTTTGACCAGCTTCAGCAAGTCCTAAAGTTACTGTACCGTTTGTATTTAAGTTTATACCTCCAACAAGAACAAATTCTCTAGGTGCAATTTTCTTAACAAATTCTGTTCCTCCGATAGTTGTATAACTATCAATCCAGATTTTCTTAACCACTTCCATCGCAGGCTGAACCTTTGAAACAAGAGGCGGATACAAATATTTATTGTTGTCTACTAAATTCTGATTCCACTCATAATACACATTAATATTATATGGATCTAAGAAATTAGTACCAATCCATTTATCTAAATCTGTTTTTGCTGGAGCAGAAAAATCTAACTGGCTTTCTGTTGGCTGATCTTCATGAGCGCAAGATGCAATCATAAAAGCTCCTGCAATTAATACTGTTTTATATGCTTTAAATATTTTCATACTACTTTCAAATTAAAAATTATCTAGGATTTTTTTCAATGCCATTATCTGACGCTCTAAGCGGAATTTGTAATGCTCTTCTTTTATCATCTTTTTCCAAGACATTATTTCTTACCACTTTTCCAAACTCAAGAGTATTATGTACTACAACAAGATTAAAACGTTTAATATCAAACCATCTTAAACCTTCGCGAATAAAATCTCTTCTTCTAGCTTCGACTATTGCTTTAATATAAGAAGTCTGAAGAGGTGTTAATGTGTAATATGGAGTGTATTCGTTTGCAACAACTGGAAATTTATTTGTTACAACAGTTTCATTCAATACATCTGTAGTTGCATTATATCCAGTAGTTCTAGTTCCTAAAAAGTATCCTAATTCTGTATTAACTTCTGCAAATCTGTTCTTCATTACCAAAGCTTCGATTCTGTTCAAATACATTTCATCAATACTAAATAATACTGTAGCTGTGTAAGGCTCTCCTGTACGTGAAGTTAAATTTGTGTATTTGAAATACTCATAAAGTTTAGGAACAAATACGTTTATACCTCCATAATATTGACCATTTGGTCTAATAACATTCGCTTTAGCCCAGATATTAGTTTGAACACCAAATATCTCATCAGATTTATTTCCTGGAAGAGCAAATCTATAAGAAGCTGATCTATTAGCAATTGAGTTAGGATAATCAACCAATAAATTAGTTTCTTGCTCTACTCTAGAATATTCAATTGGCATTTGAGCAAAAGCAGCTGCGTAAAAAGCAGTATAATTTCTAAGTTTTGTTGGTTTAGAACCAAGCCCATCAGTAAATTCAATAACTTTATCCCAATCACCTTTTATCAAATAAAAACGAGCAGCAAAAGCTTTGGCAGCATCTACAGTAAAATGGTATTTAGGTTCTTTATACTCATTTGTCACGTATTTCATTCCTTCTATAAGATCTTGTTCTACAAAATCAAATACTTCCTGAACACTATTACGCTTGTACTTAGCCAACAATTCTGTTTCTGGTTTTATCACATAAGGAACACCTAAATCTGTTGCTGCAGTTGCAGGATTATAGCGGTTTGACCACAAAGAAACCAACATAAAATGATTGTAAGCTCTAGCAATTAAAGCTTCACCTTTTTGCGGATTCAAAGTAGATGGGCTACCTAATTTTTCAATAGCATCTAAAGCTTGATTTGCAGCAGCAATTGCCTCGTAAGAAGCCGTCCAGAATGCATTCTCGCTATCTAAACCAATTTGAGATTGCATTTCCCAGTTATAGCTTTCTTCGTTAATGATACTTGTAGATTGTACCTCAGTATCATAGACGTTATCAGACATAACCTCTGCAATCGGGAAATAAGATCTGTTTGGATACGCCGTAACCAATAACTCAGATATTTTTTCAGGAGTATCTATTTGTGTTCTGTTGTCTGGTATTTCTGAAAGAAAATCATCACAACTACTAAAACCAACTAGCAATAATAATGATAGTGTTATTTTTATATTTTTCATAATCAATTTATTATTTAGAATGAAAGATTAATTGCAAAAGTATATTGTGCCGTGATTGGGAATGCTACCCCTCCTGTGTTACGGAATTCAGGATCTTGTCCGTTTAATTTTTTATCTGAATAAATCAACCATGGATTTACAGCAGAACCTTTTAAATTAAATGTTGTTAATCCTAACTTTCTTTTGTATTCACTTGGAAATTCCCAGCTTAAAGAGATATTTTTCAATCTTACGAAATCACCGCTTGCAATTCTAACATCAGAAAAATTATAAGTATTATAAGCAATTTGTAAATCATTAGCACCGTAATTTCTGTTTAACAATCTATCAGCAATAACTGGAACATTAGTGAAGTTTTCATCACCTGGATTGATCCATCTGTTAGCAAAATCTTTTGTAAAAACAGTCTGATCATTATAAGTATTACTATAAACTGGATTTAATCTTACTTTATTTCCGCCTGACCCTACTACAAATACATATAAAGACCAGCTTTTGTAAGTAAATGTATTTGCAAGACCAACTGATTTATTTGGCTCAACAGAACCTTCATATTTCAAATATTTCGTTACATCATTAGTATCTTGGAAATTAGCATCTGTAATGTTATTGTCAGCACCATCTTGTAATTTAAAAGTTGGTAAACCTTCATTATTTAATCCTGTAAACTGGTAAGAGTATAATGAGTTTCTAGGATGACCAACTGTATTTCCACCATTTGTAGCAATTAAATCAAATACTGCTGGTTTGTTTGCCAGTTTAGTAATTTTCTGATCGTAAACAGAAAAATTCAACGTAGTAGACCATTTAAAATCTTTTGAAGCAATGTTTTGAGTTGTAATACCAAGCTCAACCCCTTTAGTTTCCATATCTGCATTGTTACCTTGCTTAACATCTTGTCCTCCTACTCCAGAAGTAATAACAAAATCGATCAAATCAAACGCTTTACGCTGATAAACGTCTGCAGTAAGTTGTACTCTATTATTAAACATTCCAAGATCTAAACCAATATTGGTTTCAAATTGTTTTTCCCATGTTAGATCTTTATTCTGTAAATCTTCTATACGAATTGCGTTTTCTCTATCAGTAGTTTGAAAACGATTTGCTATATAACTTCTATAAATTGCTAGCGAGTTAGTTGCAGGTCCAGCAGTTGCAGTTAAACCGTAAGAAGCTCTAAGTGCCAAAGTATTAATATCTTCAACATCTTTCATAAAACTTTCTTCTTTGATATTCCATTTACCACTCACAGTGTAAGTTGGCAACCATCTTGAAGATCCTGTATCTCCTTGTCTGTTAGATCCGTCATAACGACCTGTAACAGAAGCTGTATAACGACGGTCATAAGTATATCCAACTTTTCCGAAGAAACCAACTGTACGCTCTCTTTCTGCACCAAAATCGTAATAAGAGTTTCCTTCGTTTACTAATTTCTCAATCATTTTTGGATCAATAAAAGCGCTAAGCCCTTTTTCAAATTGAATTCCAGCAGCTGTAAAGTTGTCATTATTTCTATCAACAGATCTAAACTCTGTTCCGAAGAAACCTTCAACTTCATGTTTGTCGCTAAATGTATTTCTGTAAGTAACACTATTTCTAACATTATATGAAGTCATATCGTTAGTGTATTTTCTTAAAAAACCTCCATTTGGCAATACCGAAACTTTTGGTGCCGTTAAATCATTTGGATTTTGATATAAAAACACGTTATCTCTTTGAATTTGAGTATTTAAAGTTTCTCCAACACCTGCATTGTAAGCACCAACAACATTTGATCCTTCATAAATTTTATGCTCTCTCGAAGTATTTGCATAACGAGCAGAACCTGTAAAGTTATAAGTCAGGTTTTTAGCTAATTTATACTCTAAGTCAGCTTGAAAACGAATATCTTGTACTTTAATTCCAAGCGTATTGTTTTTTAACTCATTAAGAATATTCATTGGAGCCCAGTTGTTTTGGTAATATTCTAAATTACCATTTTCATCATAAGGTCTTAATGTTCTACTTGTACTTAAAACATAATTGAATGGGTTGATGTCAAAATCTCTGGTAATTTTACCAAAAACAACATCATTTTTACTTTCGTAAGTACCAGGAGCTTCTTGATCACGAATAGAACCTAATGTAGATAATGTAATGTTTAATCTATCATTGATATAGAATGTACCTTTAATATTCGATGATAATTGTTTAACATTATCTGCCAAAGTCCATCCCGGATCTGTATAATAACCTAGAGAAGCATAAAAAGTATTGTTTTTTCCTCCTCCAGAGAAACTTAATGAATGGTTTTGAGTAATAGAAGGTCTGAATAAAACTTTAAACCAATCTGTATTTCCTAATTCGTATTTTTTTAGAAATTCGTTGATATAAGGTTGCTCATTTCTAACACCAAATTGACCATTAGAACTATCGTATAGATTTATTTGTTTTGCTAAAATTCCATAAACACCGCTAAATCTAGCTGTTAAAGAAGAACTCTGATCAAGATATCCCTTTGCTCTCATTTCTTGGAAAACACTCATCGATTCCTGAGAATTTAAGATATCATATTGCGTATAACTTGGTACAGTTCTAACTGTATTTTCTACAGAGTAATTAATTTTTAAAGGAGAATCTCTTCTTCCTTGTTTTGTTGTAACAACAACAACTCCATTTAAAGATCTTGAACCATAGATTGAGGTAGCAGATGCATCTTTAAGAATTTCAATACTTTGAATATCATTTGCATTTAATCCTGCAACAGCAGAACTTAACAATGTTGCTGAGTTACCAGAAGCCAAATCAGCAAATGTAACATTGATGATATCTTCTTGAACAACACCATCAATTACCCATAAAGGTTTTGTATCTCCAAAAATAGAAGAAGATCCACGAACCGTAATTTTTGGAGTCGCACCAAAAGATCCTGTAACGTTTTGTACAGTAACCCCAGCCGCTTTACCTTCAATCATTCTACTAACATCTACTACTCCATCTACTTTTAATTCAGCTCCAGAAATTTTACTGATAGCTCCAGTAAATGTTCTTTTTGAAGTTTTTTCGTAACCAGTAGTAATTACTACCTCTTTAAGATCTTGACCTGCTTCAGTTAAAACAACAGTTGGTGTATTGTTTTCAATTCCAATTTCTTTGGTTTCCATACCTACGTAAGAAATTACAAGACGTGTAACATTTGCTGGCATTTCGATAACGAAATTTCCATCAAAGTCTGTCAATACAGCAGTTTTAGTTCCTTTTGCCATAACAGTTGCACCAGGAAGCGGGCTACCTGTTTGATCTGTAACTTTTCCTTTAATAATTGGACCAAAAGTCAATAATTCGAACAACGAATCATGATTATTTGTATTTGAGAAAGAAGCACCAGCGCTTTTTTGAAGCACAATCTGATTGCTTACTTCTGAAAAAGTAATATTAAATGGCACTAATATTCTGCTTAGAATACTAGATAAAGTTTCTTGATTAGCTTCTATACTTACTTTTTCTGCAAGTTGAGGAAGTCTAGAATTGTAAGAAAATTTTACACGAGCAGATTTTTCGATTTTCGACAAAGCATTATCTAAAGTTAGATTTTCTACTGTAATTGTAACTTTGGTATCTAGTTTTTTCTGCCCGTTTACATTATTTGCAAATGTAACACTTGAAAACACAAGTGCTAACACAAACTGAAACAGCGTTATTTTCATGATTTGGTGAAGTAATCGTTGCTTGACAACAGGTTTTTTCATAATTTTGGTTTGTTTTGATTAATACTATTCGAGTGTATTTTAAGAAACATCATAAATTACCCTTTACAGAGAGTGATTTAATCTATTTAAGTGTCGATCATGTTACAGCATTTTCGGCACTTTTTTTATGCATTCATTTTTTACATAGGCAGTTACATATTTTTTTGGACAATCAGTTCGGTTTTGGTTTCTTTATTTTTATTGAATTCAAAAATCAATTACAACCAGAAGTAGTAATTACAATTTGATTTCCATTCATTTCATAATTAGTATCACCACCTATACTTTTGCAAATAATTTTAAGCTTTTCTGCTAATGGTTGATCGCTTAAAGATGTGGTCAATCGGCATTCTTTTAATTTGTCTTTTGGATAATCTATCTCCACTACATAAGCCTGTTCGATGGTTTCTAGAATTTGTGATACTGGAATATCAGTAAATTCAAAGCTTAACTGCTCAATATTTCTAACACTATTAACTAAAATAGGGTCTTCAGTAATATTAGTTATTTTACTAAATACTAATTCTTTACGAGCAAATCTCAAGGCTTGATTAGGAAGCAAAACAATTTCTTCGCCTTTATCAGAACCAACTAAGTCATTTGATTTTACCCTTACTTTACCGGTACGAACTAGAACTTCCACGTTTTGCTGGTCTGGAAAAGCTTTAATTCTAAAACTTGTACCAACAACCCTTGTTACTATTTCGTTAGCATAAACGAAAAAAGGCTTTTTAGGATTTTTACTAATTTCAAAGAAACCTTCGCCGGATAAATACACCTTTCTTTCGTTCCCGGTAAAGATTTTAGGGTAACTTAATTTACTATTTGGCTGTAACAAAACTGAGCTTCCGTCAGATAAAGTCACAATTTGAGATTTTTCAGTGTTATTGGTTTGTTCTACCAAACCTTCATTGTCTTCTTCAACAAGTTCTTTATAGGTCACTACATTATCTTGTGGTAACATATTGCTCTTGAAAAACCATGTTGAAAAAATACCCACAAGAATAGCAGCAGCAATACCACTAATCCAGTAACGCTGAATTTTTTGTTTTTTAATTTTTAAAGTATTTAGAGAAACTAATTCTCTTTGTTCGATCTTCAGCCAAGTCTCCTTTAGAGCTTCGTGAACATCATTTGAAGTTAATTTAGAATTTGGGACTTTCATTGCCAACAATAAAAGTCTTGCATCTTCGACCAATTTGGCCCTTTCAAGATTTTCTAATGTCCATTCTTCCCAACCCTGCTCGTCAACTTTAGATAAAATCCATAATTGAAACGAATCATCAGCTAAGAAGTCTTCTATTTCGGTATAATTGTTACGTTTTTGCATCTTATTATTAAGGTTACAAAAACATAGAGGACACTTTTTATATTATATACTCACTTATTTAAGATTTTTTTTTGATTTTTTCTTAAAATTTTACAAAACCCCTGAAGATATAAGGATTAACAACGGAATACTTCCCTTCCATTCTTTACGTAAACTTAATAAACCGCGATGTAACAGGTTATTTGCAGATTGATAATTAACATCTAATAAGTCCGCAATTTGATCCACACTTAGTCCTTGATGATAACGTAAATACAATGCTTCTTTCTGACGTCCAGGTAAATCGTTCAGCAATTTATTAAGATGTAAAACTCGTTCTGCTGTTATTTCATCTTCTACTAAATTATTCTCTATAGAAAAATCAAATAGAAATTCTAAAACATCTGTTGTTGTAGTTTTTCTAAAAACATGATCTCTTTCGTGCAAACGAGCAATTCTTTTTCTAACACTAGAAAGCAAATAAGCTTTTACTATAACATTATCTTGCAACGAATTACGATAAAGCCAAATATCCGCAAAAACATCTTGGATACAATCTTGAACCTTTTCAGCAAATGGGCAAAGTGAATTACCGTAATTAATTAAATCACGATAGTATTTTTCAAAAAGCAATGAGAAAGATCGTTCATCACCATTTTTCAGATTATTCCAAAGAATAAAATCATCTAACATCTTGTTTTTTAAAATTTGGCTCATATCAAATTCAACTTTGAGGTGTAAAATCAATTTATTTGAAAAATGCTTTTCTCAAAATAAAATATCACTATAGTAGAGATTAAAGCTGATAAAATTTTAGATTCGAATTTAAAAAATGCAACCAATAATTTAACAAAAATTAAACAAGATTTTTACATCTAGAAGCATTACAAATTCATACAAAAACGAATCAAATTTTAACAATATTTTTTGTTTTTGTGTGATAAATATAGAAAAGCAAATGATAAAAAACCAATTAGCACTAAAAAAAAGTGTCTTTTTCTAAATTTATCAGTAATTGCCGTATTTTTTTTGCTTAATCTTAAATTTACCATACGTTAAGTTTTAATTAACTATTCTGAAAAGTTTAGATTCCATTTTTTCGCTTTTTAAACTCTACTAAATTAGTCTTACAAAAATTGTAATTCGAAATTTAAATTTCATTCAAATAAAAAAGCTTTGCCATTTTTGGGCAAAGCTTCCTATTTTTCTATTTAAAAAAGTTTAAAAATCTATTTGATATTATTTCTAGTTTTTAATAAACTTCGTAGCTGTAAAACCAGAGTTGGTTTTAATTTTTATAATATAATTTCCTTTAGAAAGTTTTGAAACATCTATATTAGAATTATTTTCTGCATTTGGTACAGCAATTACAATTTGCCCTAAAACATCATAAATATATATTGACTTTTTCTCCACTGAAGTATTTGAGTTAATATTAAGTACGTCTTTCACCGGATTTGGATAAATATTAAAGTATTTCGAAAACTCAAAATCTGAAGTGCCTAAGATTTTAAAGGTTGAAGCTGTTTTATTTGTTACAATTGGAAAATTATAATCAAAATAAATACTAGCGTCATTTGTAAAAGTGTCTCCCACTTTTAGAGTTGGAAGTGTTTTAATTTTAAAAGCAATGTATCCATCATTATTAGCATCATCAAATGGAAGATTTATTTTTTCGAATATAAATTCTACTTTATTTCCATTAGAAATTTTGGTTGTATAATTATGACTTGAACTTGTTGGAACCAATGTTGCAATATCGAATTTTGACAAATCGATCATATCTTTCACTACAATATTTTCGGCCAGATATGTCCCAGTATTTTCAAAACGAATCAAATAATGGACATACTCGCCTATTAATTCTGGTTTTATTACATCTCCTTCCAAACAAGTTTTGTCATTTGGATCAAACGAACCAACAACAGTTTGACGCATTGCAAAAGAATTATCTGCTTGGTTTTCATCTCCTAAAGAAGGAGTAATTACAGCATTAAAACTTAAAAAATCTCCCATGTTGACTGCAGGAGTTTCAGTTGGTGAATTGAGATTTAAAGTCAATTCAATCTCTCTTGTTTCAAAAGCTTTTAAATCAGCATAGTGCCAAACTAACTTATTTGATGCTTGACTTGCAATTTCCGGTTTCGAAGAAACATAATCCAAAATAGCATCATTAAAATCTAATGTTACATCGCCAGAAACTGTTTTGTTAGCCTTATTTTTATAAACTATTTTATACGTTGCATCAAATCCAGGTCTTGCAGGAAGAATGCTTAACATAGAAATTTCAATATCTTGATGTTCTCCCTTAGGTGTTATACAAAAGTTTTGAGTAAATGGACTTGCTTCAACCGGAAAATTAACTGTAAATGATTCTGGCGAAACAGAAAAATAATTTGAGTTTTCAATTATTGGTTTTACGGTATGAATTCCTTCTCCCACAGCAATAGTATAATTTCCAGAAATATCAGAAATTATATTTCCTGTATTGGTACCGTCAGAAATACTAAAATTTAAATTAGGATAAACAACATTAGATTTAGCACAACCTTGATTATCTAAATCGATTTTTTGATTTCCTTTAATCGTGTAAAATTTTCCTCCAGGAGTAAAAGAGCAATAGGTATTAATTTCATATTTAGCGGAATTCAATTCATATTTTACAAAATCTATCTCAAAATCGTCAATACATACATATTTAACAGAAGAAAGATTCATTGCTCTTAATTCACTAGCTTTTTTGCCGTTTTTTAAATTCAAAAATTCAATTGGATTGTTTGATATGTATATACGATCTAACTTAAGGTATTGTGAAAGATCCAATTCTCTGATTTTATTATCTTCACAATACAAACCGAATAAATCTGGTAAATTATCTAAAATTAATTTTTCTATTTTGCTTTTATAACAATACAAATTGCTAAGTTTTGGAAGATTACTTAATTCCAACTTTGTTAGCTGAGTGCTATAAGTACAATCAAATGTTTCAAGCTTTGGTAAATTTTTAATTTCTAATGATGTAAAATAATTTCCATCAACATCAACAGCTTTTAAATTAAGCGATTTACTAAAATCCAGCGACGTCAAATTGTTTCCCGCACATGCTAGTGTTTCAAGTTTTAGCAAATTAGAAATATCAAGATTGCTTAGGTTATTATTATAACAGCTAAGAGTTAAAAGATTATCTAGTCCATTTAAATTAATTACAGAGATATCATTATTGCCACAATCCAAGTTAGTTAGAGCGGTACAATTTGACATATTCAAATCGGTTATTTTTCCATTGCTACCTGTAAAACTCGTTAATGATTTACATCCAGAGAGATTTAAAGTCTTTACGGGATTAATTATAAAATTAAGTTGCTTTAGATTAATGCAATTAGCAGCAGTTAAACTTTCCATTTCATTATAATGGCAATCAATTAATTGCAAAGCAGGCAAATTACTAACATCTAGATTTTTAATCTGATTATTTGCACAATAGAGGTTTTGTAATTTATTTAAACCTGCTAGATTTAAATTTGTCAATTTATTAGTTGAACAATTTAAAAGAGTTAAAGACAAACATCCACTTACATTTAGTTTTTCTAACTGTAAATCATTACAATACAAACTAGTCAATGCTTTACAGTTTGAAAAATTCATTTCTGCAATAGGATTATAAATAAAATCCACATTGACAAGGCTTTCACAATTTGCAACAGATAATTTTGTCAAGGCATTACTGCTACAAGACAATGTATTCAGTTTTGTAAAACCATCTAAATTTAAAATTTGAAGTCTATTATAAGAACAATTAAAAGATTCTAAACCTATTAATTCATTTATAGCCAAAGTAGTAATAGTATTACTGGAACAACTTATAGTTTTAAGTTTCTTTAAACTATTCAAATCTAAACTCGTTAGTAAATTACCTTGGCAATTGAAAGTTACAAGATTGGTAAAATTTGAGATTCCTTGCAATGAAGTAATCTGTGAATTGCTGATATCTAAATAACTTATATTTAATGCTTCGCTTACTTCAATAGATCCGTTATTATTTTTATCAATTTTAATAGAGTTTCCAGATAAGTCTTTTGCAACAGCATTGTATGGATCAGATCTTAATAATGCTTCTTTTAACTTAGTATCAGGTATATTTATAACTTGTGCATTTACAGATGAAAAAAGTAAAATTAGTGGTAAAAGCAAGTAGTTTTTTATCATAGTTATAGTTTTGTTTTTGGGCCATAAATATATTAAGTCAAAAAATCAAAACCTAGTACTTAATAAAAAAAGCCTTACTAATAATTTAGCAAGGCTTTCTTTTGTTTTTAGTTTTAGAGTAGTTCTAAAAAGCTACATTCCATCTTGGTAATTTTCCGTTTTCATCTAAGAAATTTTGCAAAACTTGCCCTTCAACAGCAGTTGGAATTGCTTTTACATCTCCAGTAAAAGTTTCATACCAAACCACTTCAAGTTCAGAAATGTTCTCTAATTTCATTTGAGCCGGCCAAGAATATTTTCTTCCTGTTTTAGCAAACTGATGTCCATTTACGATTTTATCATAAAGTCCACCATTTTTGCTTTTTAATGTTCCGTCGTTTTGAACAGTTCCTGTAGAACCAACCATAATTAGTTCTTTTTCATCACCTTCAACAGCATAAACAACAAAAATTCCTGCACTTCCTTCTGGAGCGTTGCAAGCTTGTTCTAAACTATCCTCAATTGTAAAAGTAAAACTATTGCTTACTTTAAATTTTTCTAAATCTTTACTCATATTTCTTTTTAAGCTTCTAAGATGCTGAGGCACTAAGATGCTAAGTTTTTTCTATTTACGCCTCAGTCTTTAAAATGTAAAAAAGTCTCAACAAATATTGAGACTTTTTTTTTGAATTTATTATTTTGTCCCGAAACTTCGGGATGAAGAATTATCCAAGTACTTCTTTTACTTTTTTACCAATTTCAGCTGGTGAATCAACAACGTGAATTCCGTTGTCTCTCATGATTTGTTTTTTAGCTGCAGCTGTATCATCTGAACCACCAACGATAGCACCTGCGTGACCCATTGTTCTACCAGCAGGAGCAGTTTCTCCAGCGATAAAACCAATAACTGGCTTACGGTTACCATCAGCTTTTACCCATCTTGCAGCATCAGCTTCAAGTTGACCACCAATTTCACCAATCATAATGATAGCTTCAGTTTCAGGATCGTTCATTAATAATTCAACAGCTTCTTTAGTTGTAGTTCCAATAATTGGATCTCCACCAATTCCGATTGCTGTAGTGATTCCTAAACCTTGTTTTACAACTTGGTCAGCAGCTTCGTAAGTTAAAGTTCCTGATTTAGAAACGATACCAACAGTTCCTTTTTTGAAAACGAAACCTGGCATAATACCAACTTTAGCTTCACCTGGAGTAATTACACCTGGACAGTTTGGACCGATTAATCTTGAATTTCTTTCTTTAACATAATTATTTGCTTTAATCATGTCTGCTACAGGAATTCCTTCTGTAATAGCAATAATTACTTTAATTCCAGCATCAGCAGCTTCCATAATTGCATCAGCAGCAAAAGCTGGCGGAACAAAAATGATAGAAGTATCAGCTCCAGCTTGATCAACAGCATCTTTTACTGTATTAAAAACTGGACGATCTAAATGGCTAGTCCCTCCTTTTCCTGGAGTAACACCACCAACAACATTAGTACCGTACTCAATCATTTGAGAAGCGTGGAAAGTTCCTTCGCTCCCTGTAAATCCCTGAACAATTATTTTGGAATCTTTATTAACTAAAACACTCATGATATATATTTTATGTAGTTTTTAAATTTGTGTTGCAAAAATAAGGTTTTGTAATGTATTTTGCCTCTTTTATTGTCAAAAAAATATTAAGAAAATTGACTCATCTGATAACCTCTATAAAGTTTATCATCTTTAATCTGCCAAATTGTTGCAAAATGTGCTAAAAGCATCTCTTCTCTTGGATTCTCAATGGTTTTTACAAAATGAGAGTAACGCACTGATACTAAATCATCTTCGCTAATAATATGGCTAATTCTAACCTTAGAACGAACATAGGCACGACTCAGATCATTTGCCATTTCTACTATAGAATCATAATCCATTTGAATGAAACCTTTACTGCTGTTCCACTCAAGTTTAACGTCAGGATGCAGATATGTTTTTAAAATTTCACTATCGATTAAGGCATCTGACTTATAAAATTTCTGAACAAACTCTTTGATAGACATATTACTTCAATTTACTTAAAATTTCAGGAATCTTCTTGATATTGGCTAATTGCTTTAATTTTTCTCTAGATTCTTCAATTGGAGTACCAAAATAAGATTTTCCTCCTTCAACAGATTTAGTAACACCAGTCTGCCCCATTACTACCGCTTTTGCACCAATAGTAATACCGCTAGTTGTACCAACTTGTCCCCACATAGTCACTTCGTCCTCAATGATCACACATCCTGCAATACCAGTTTGCGAAGCAATTAAACATTTTTTACCAATAACGGTATCATGGCCAACATGTACTTGATTGTCTAATTTTGTTCCTGCGCCAATTGTGGTATCTCCCGTAACTCCTTTGTCAATAGTACAAAGTGCTCCAATACCAACATTATCTTCGATAACAACTCTTCCGCCCGAAATTAATTGATCAAAGCCTTCTGGACGTTTTTTATAATAAAAAGCATCCGCTCCTAAAATAGTTCCTGCATGAATAATTACATTATCACCAATTACAGTGTGATCATAAATAGAAACATTAGAATGAATAAGACAATTTTTTCCAATTTTAACATGATTACCAACAAAAGTGTTTGGCTGAATAATTGTTCCTTCTCCAATTTCTGCCGAAGGAGCTATTGCAACATTTGCAAATTGAAAAGGTTTAAAATGTCTCGTTAGAATATTAAAATCTCTGAATGGATCATCAGAGATTAAAAGTGCTTTACCTTCTGGGCATTCTACTTCTTTGTTAATTAAAACAATCGTAGCAGCAGATTGTAAAGCTTTATCGTAGTATTTTGGATGATCAACAAAAACAATATCACCAGGCTCCACGACATGTATTTCGTTCATGCCTAAAACTTGAAAGTCTTTGTCACCAATAAATTTGCAATTAAGCAAATTCGCAATTTCTTGTAAAGAATGACTCTTTTGAAATTTCATATGTTATAATTAGAAAATTTGTCAATTAGAAAATGAGTCAATTAGAATATGAATATACAAAAAAAATGCGATTCACAAGTTATCTAACTGACTCATTGTCAAATTTATCTTAATTAAGAAATTACTCTTTTACACGCTCCATGTAAGAACCTGAAGCTGTATCAATTTTAATTTTATCTCCTTCATTGATAAACAAAGGAACGTTGATGTTTGCACCAGTTTCTACTGTTGCATTTTTTGTAGCATTTGTAGCAGTATTTCCTTTTACTCCTGGCTCAGCATAAGTAACTTCAAGAATTACAGATGCAGGCATATCAACTGATAAAGGCAAATCTGTTTCAGTATTAATCTGAACCATTACGTTTGTTCCTTCTTTTAATAAATCTGGAGCATCCAAAATATTTTTGTTCAAAGAAATTTGCTCAAACGTCTCAGCATTCATGAAGTGAAATTCATCTCCTTCTGGATATAGATATTGAAATGTGTGTGTTTCAACACGAATAACGTCAATTTTGTGACCTGCAGAGAAAGTATTGTCTAATACTTTTCCAGAAGTTAAACTTTTCAATTTTGTTCTTACGAAAGCTGGGCCTTTTCCAGGCTTTACGTGAAGAAACTCAATAATTTTATAGATATCGTGATTAAATTTAATACACAATCCGTTTCTAATATCTGATGTAGATGCCATTTTGTTTTTTTATTTTAGATTTTAGAATGTTGATTTTAGATTCTTATATAAAGAATCAATCTTCATCTTTTTTTATTTATTTAAAATTTAATTCAAAGTTTAGAAATCTAAAATCAGAAATCTAAACTCTAAAATAATTAATAATTCCCTGAGTAACCTTTCATAATTCCTCTAGAAGAATTTCTGATAAAATCAAGAATTTCATCTCTTTCAGGAGTCGCTTCCATTTCTGCCTCAATAATACTTAAGGCTTGAGTTGTATTGTAATTCTTTTGGTATAAAATTCTATAGATTTCCTGAATTTCTCTAATCTTCTCAGTACTAAACCCTCTTCTTCTTAAACCAACAGAGTTAATTCCAACATAAGACAATGGCTCTTTTGCTGCTTTTGTAAAAGGAGGAACATCTTTTCTCACCAAAGATCCACCAGAAATCATAGCATGATCTCCAATATGAATAAATTGGTGAATTGCTGCTAAACCACCTATAACCGCATGATTTCCAACAACTACGTGACCTGCCAAAGCAACACCATTTACAATAATAGCGTTATTTCCAATCTCACAATCGTGTGCAATATGAGCGTAAGCCATTACTAAACAATTGTTTCCAATAACCGTTTGACCAGAAGCAATTGTACCTCTATTGATAGTTACACATTCTCTTATAGTACAATTATCGCCAATTATAGCAAGAGAATCTTCGCCACCAAATTTTAAATCTTGCGGCACTGCAGAAATTACAGCTCCTGGAAAAATATTACAATTTTTACCAATTCGAGCTCCCTCCATAATGGTCACGTTTGAACCAATCCAAGTACCATCACCAATAACAACATTATTGTGGATTGTTGTAAATGGCTCTATTACAACATTTTTAGCGATTTTCGCGCCTGGATGAACATATGCTAATGGTTGATTCATCTGTATGTTTTATATTTTTAATTAAAATATTTCGATTTGAGGCAACAAACCTAAACAATAATTTTGATAAATTATTATTGTTTTCTTGCTATTTGTGCCATTAATTCTGCTTCAGTTACTAATTTACCGTTTGCATAGGCATTTGCCTGCATATGACAAATTCCTCTTCTGATAGGAGAAATTAACTCACATTTAAATATTAGAGTATCACCTGGCAATACTTTATGCTTGAATTTAACATTATCAATTTTCATAAAGTAAGTCAAATAATTTTCAGGATCTGGAACAGTGCTTAAAACTAAAATTCCTCCTGTTTGTGCCATTGCTTCTACAATTAATACACCCGGCATAACTGGAGCTTCTGGAAAGTGTCCTACAAAGAAATTCTCATTCATAGTAACATTTTTCAATCCAACCACATGACGATCAGACATTTCGATAATTCTATCAATTAACAAAAATGGAGGTCTGTGAGGAAGCATTGCCATAATTTTATGAATATCCATCAATGGTTCTTGATGTAAATCATAAGTAGGAACATGATTTCTCTGTTCTATTTTGATAATTTTAGCCAGTTTCTTAGCAAATTGAGTATTTACAAAGTGACCTGGTTTATTAGCAATAATTTTTCCTTGAATTCTAACACCAATTAAAGATAAATCTCCAATTACATCAAGTAATTTGTGTCTTGCAGCTTCATTTGGATAGTGTAATGTTAGGTTGTCTAAAACACCATTTGGTTTTACAGAAATTTCATCTTTACCAAATGCTTTCTTTAAATTCTCCATTGTAGATTCAGAGATTTCTTTATCTACATAAACAATTGCATTATTTAAATCTCCACCTTTAATTAGACCATGTTCCAACAAAGACTCTAACTCATGAAGAAAACTAAAAGTTCTAGAACTTGCAATTTCAGATTTAAAATCTGCTAAACTTTTAAGAGTAGCATTTTGTGTACCTAAAACCTTTGTACCAAAATCTACCATTGTTGTAACTTGATATTCATCACTTGGCATAACAAGAATTTCACTTCCTGTAGCTTCGTCAGTAAATGAAATAACTTCTTTTACTACATAAACGTTGCGTTGAGCGTCTTGTTCTTCAATACCTGCTTTTTCAATAGCTTCAACAAAATATTTTGATGAACCATCCATAATTGGAAGTTCAGAGGCATTCAATTCAATAATAATATTATCCAAATCACATCCAACTACTGCAGCTAAAACGTGTTCTGGAGTCTGAATTTTCACTCCTAATTTCTCAAGATTAGTACCTCTTTGAGTATTAACAACATAATTAGCGTCAGCTTCAATGACTGGTTGACCTTGCAAATCTACTCTTACAAAAGTGAAACCATTATTAACGGGTGCAGGTTTAAAAGTCATTGTAACTTCTTTTCCAGTATGTAAACCAACTCCTGTTAGTGAAATTTCATTCTTGATGGTCTTCTGTTTAACCATTATTTCCATTTTTTGGGTTTATTATTTGTTTTTTTAATTCTTCAACTTCGGCCACAATTTTAGGCAGATTCTTAAAATGAACGTACGATTTATTAAAATCAGTATATCCAAGTGACGGAGTTCCTTGTAAAACTTCATCATCCTTTATGTTTCTAGCAACTCCTGACTGTGCCTGAAGTCTAACATTATTACCTATAATTAAATGACCTGCGATACCTACTTGCCCTCCAATCATACAGTTTTCTCCAATTTTAGTAGAACCAGCAACGCCACTTTGAGCAGCTATCACGGTATTTTTTCCAATTTCTACATTATGAGCAATCTGAATCTGATTGTCTAATTTCACTCCTTTTCTTATAATCGTAGAACCAAGAGTTGCTCTGTCAATTGTTGTATTCGCACCAACGTCAACATTATCTTCTAAGATAACGTTTCCAATTTGTGGTACTTTACTATATTCTCCATTTTCATTTGGAGCAAACCCAAAACCATCCGCACCAATTATAACACCAGAATGAATTGTACAATTATTCCCGATAACGGTCTCTGAATAAATTTTTGCTCCAGCAAAAATGAATACATTATCACCTATAACAACATTGTCACCAATAAAGCTATTTGGATAAATTTTTACATTATCTCCTAAAACAACATTTTGGCCAATATAGCTAAAACTTCCTAAATAAAGATTTTCTCCATATTTAGTTCCTTCAGACATAAACGACTGAGGCTCTATACCAGTTTTGTTTAATTTAACTTGATTATAAAAATGTAAAAGTTTAGAAAACGCCGCATAAGCATCTTCTACTTTAATAAGTGTAGTGGTAATTTCTTGCTCAGGAACAAAGCTATCATTAACTATTGTAACAGTAGCTTTTGTACTATATATATAATTGATATACTTGGGATTAGCCAAAAAAGTAAGCGACCCATTTTCACCTTCTTCGATTTTGGAAAGCTTAGAAACTTCTGCATTGGGATTCCCAACAACTTCTCCTTCTAAAATTCCTGCTATTTGTTCTGCTGTAAATTTCATCGCGACAAAAATATAAAAAATAGGTTTTAAATGTTAATTTTAGATAAGTTGTTTTGGAAAACAGATGTAATATTTTGTCACCAATTTAGATAACGATTTCAAATTCAGCTGGTCAGAAGCTTCAACAACATCTTCAATTGTTTTATCTTTTTTCAAAATTCGAATAGGTTCCGCTTCTTTGCTATAAGCCTGATTTTTAATTTTTCCTCTAAAAATAAAATAACCCGCATCTACTGCCGAGATATGATGCGCTTCTGCAAATTCTTCTTTTAAAGATTGTGACTCTTCTACCGGAATTTTTTCTGCACTTAATTTAATTTTCAATAAATCTCTGTTAATGATCATTTTACTTAAAGTGGAAAGTATAAAATCATTGTGTTTTTGCCAAGCTTTTAGAGCGCTTATAATATCAAAATCATCTAACTGAGAGAACAAATCCAGTTTTTCAGCATCAAAATCTTCTAGCGTTATCTTATTGTGCATAAAATACGAAAGTGGCTCGCTGCAAGGTAATTTAACTCCTTTTAAAGTTAATTCTTTTGCTCTTTTCAGAACTTTCATCAAAATTAATTCTGCTACTAAACTCGTTTTATGCAAATAAGCCTGCCAATACATCAATCTTCTTGAAAGCAGAAATTTTTCTACAGAATAAATTCCTTTTTCTTCAATAACTAAAACATCATTTTCAACATTCATCATCTGAATCAAACGTTCAGAATTTACATTTCCTTCTGCAACTCCAGTATAAAAACTATCTCGTTTTAGATAATCCATTCGGTCCATATCCAATTGACTTGAAATCAATTGCAACATAAATTTCCTATGGTATTCACCTTTAAATACTTGAATTGCCAAGCTTAACTTCCCATCAAACTCTTCGTTAAGCTGGTTCATAAACAGTAACGAAATAGCTTCATGATGAACATCTTCTACAATACTCTTTTCCATTGCATGAGAAAATGGTCCATGTCCAATGTCATGTAACAAAATCGCAATCAGTAAAGCGTTTTCTTCTTCATCAGAAATCACAACATCTTTAAAACGAAGCGTATCAATTGCTTTTTTCATCAAATGCATACATCCTAATGCATGATGAAAACGGGTATGATTTGCTCCTGGATACACTAAATATGACAATCCCATTTGTGAAATTCGACGAAGACGCTGAAAATACGGGTGTTGTATTAAATCGTAAACAAGCTCATTCGGAATCGTAATAAAACCATATATGGGATCGTTGAATATTTTAAGTTTGTTAATCTGAGTCACTATTGCGATATTTTTTAGGTCAACAAATATAAGTAAATAAGTATAAAGAGATTGGTGTTTTTTATTTAAAAATGAAAGTCGAAATTATGATGATTATCAATAAAATAGACTAAAAAATGTTAAAATTTAAAATAAAATCATAGCTACACTTTCAGAACTTTATACTATTTTTAATACTTTTTAAGTTCTATAACTTTAAATTGCAGTAAAAATTATAATTGATTTATGGATAAGATAAAAATACTTTGGGTCGATGATGAAATCGATCTTTTAAAGCCCCACATATTATTTCTAGAAAAAAAGAATTACGAAGTTACAACCTCCAATAATGGTCTTGATGCTATCGCATTGTTTGAAGAAAACAACTTTGATATTGTTTTTTTGGATGAAAACATGCCCGGAATGAGCGGTTTGGAAACACTTTCTGAAATGAAAGAAAAAAAATCTGCCATCCCAATGATTATGATTACCAAAAGCGAAGAAGAATACATTATGGAAGAAGCCATTGGTTCTAAAATCGCTGATTATCTAATCAAACCAGTAAATCCAAATCAGATTTTATTAAGTCTGAAAAAAAATCTAGATGATTCTAGATTGATTACCGAAAAAACAACATTAGATTATCAGAAAGAGTTTAGAAAAATTGCAATGGAATTAGCGATGGTTAATTCTTATGAAGATTGGATTGAATTATACAAAAAATTGCTTTTTTGGGAATTAAAACTTGAAGACATCAATGATACGGCTATGATTGAAATTCTAGAATCTCAAAAAGTAGAAGCCAATTCTCAATTCGGAAAGTTTATAGAACGAAACTACGAAGATTGGTTTGCTCCAAAAGCAGATAAACCTATACAATCTAACACTTTATTTAAAGAGTTAGTTATACCTGAAATTAAGAAGAAAGACAAACCTATTCTTTTTGTGGTAATTGACAACCTTAGATATGATCAATGGAAATCTTTTGAATCTGTCGTGGCAAATTACTACAAATTAGAAAAAGAAGTTCCTTATTATTCTATTCTTCCAACCGCTACACAATATGCAAGAAATTCAATTTTCTCAGGTTTAATGCCTGCTGAAATGGAAAAACAATTTCCCCAATATTGGAAAAACGACGTTGAAGACGGAGGAAAAAACCTTTACGAAGCTGAATTCCTGACTGCTCAACTAAAAAGACTAGGATTAAATATTAAGGAAGATTATTTTAAAATCACCAATTATTCTGGAGGTAAAAAATTAGCAGAAAACTTCAAAGCATTAAAAGGCAATGACTTGGTAACTGTAGTTTACAATTTCGTAGATATGCTATCACACGCTAAAACAGAAATGGAAGTGGTTAAAGAATTAGCTTCTGATGATAAAGCATATCGTTCATTAACTTTAAGTTGGTTTAAGAATTCTCCTTTATTAGAAATTATTCAACAAGCACAACTTTTAGGATTTAAATTAATATTAACGACAGATCATGGAACAATTAATGTAAAAAATCCATCAAAAGTTGTGGGGGACAAAAATACAAGCTTAAATTTGCGTTACAAAACCGGTCGTAGTTTAACATACG
Source organism: Flavobacterium notoginsengisoli (assembly GCF_014207905.1). Classification (GTDB taxonomy): domain Bacteria; phylum Bacteroidota; class Bacteroidia; order Flavobacteriales; family Flavobacteriaceae; genus Flavobacterium; species Flavobacterium notoginsengisoli_A. Next base: position 246,493 of record NZ_JACHLB010000007.1, read on the forward strand.
AGCAAAAAGATGTTTATGTTGTTAAAGAACCAAAAACAATTGGCCTTCCAGCAATAAATATGAGCAGTTCGTTCATTTTCGCAAAAAATGATTTCTTTTTAGCTTATGTGAATAATTACAACCATTATGTGAGTTATTACAAAAATACTTATCAGCATGGCGGAATTTCTTTAGAAGAAATGATTATTCCGTTTTTGGTATTTAATCCTAAATAAAGTTTTAAGTCACAGTTTTCAGTCGCAGTCAATAACTGAAAACTGTGATTGAAACTAAACTAAACAAACACAAAATGAACATCGTTTTTTCATTAGATCAAATCAAAGAAGTTGCAGAACAAATTATTGCTACAAATCCCAAAAAAATCATTTTGTTTAATGGAGAAATGGGAGTTGGAAAAACTACTTTAATCAAGCAACTCTGCAAAACTCTTGGAGTTCAGGACGCTACAAGTAGTCCAACCTTTTCTTTAGTTAATGAATACTACACACTTGACAATCAAATAGTTTATCATTTTGATTTTTATAGATTAAATAAAGAAACAGAAGCACTTGATATGGGTGTTGATGATTACTTATATTCTGGAAATTGGTGTTTTATTGAGTGGTCTGAAAAAATTGCTAACTTAATTCCTGAAGAACATTCTACCATAAATATTGAATTATTAGCAGACGGAAAAAGACAATTAACTTTAGTTTAAAAATGTCTCTTTTTTACAAGAAGAAGAATTTCTTAACATTTAACTCTGCAGTATTAGCAGAATTTTTGCACTAAATTTAAATCTTTTTACGTAATTTGTACTTTTAATTTTTTGCGCAATCCATGTCAATTACCTTAACTCCATTTACAAAACAACAATTAATACCGCAGGAAGAAAAACTTGAGGTGGGTCGTTTTAAAAGAGAACTTTTTATAGGAATCCCTAAGGAAACTAGTTACCAAGAACGTCGTATTTGCCTAACTCCCGATGCTGTAAATTCACTTACCTATGCTGGACATCGCGTTATGATTGAGTCTGGAGCTGGAGAAAGTTCAAGTTACACTGACAAGGAATATGCAGATGCTGGTGCGGAAATAACAAAAGATGCGAAAAGAGTTTTTGGCTGTCCTTTTTTACTAAAAGTAGAACCACCAACATTATCAGAAATAGAAATGATAAATCCTGAAACGGTTATTATTTCTGCTATTCAGCTAAAGACAAAAAAGAAAGAATACTTTGAAGCTTTAGCGCAAAAAAAAATTACAGCACTTGCTTTTGAATATATTAAGGATGAAGACGGGTCTTATCCTGCTGTCAAATCTTTGAGCGAAATAGCCGGAACTGCATCGATCTTAATTGCAGCCGAATTAATGATAACGGATGAATTCGGAAAAGGTCTTTTATTTGGAAACATTACTGGCGTACCTCCTACCGAAGTTGTCATTTTAGGCGCAGGAACTGTTGGTGAATTTGCTGCCAAAACTGCCATTGGCTTAGGTGCAAACGTAAAAGTTTTTGATAATTCGATTACAAAATTACGCCGTTTGCAGAATAATTTAAATCAAAGAATTTTCACTTCAACAATTCAACAAAAAGGTTTACTAAAAGCTTTAAGACGTTGCGATGTTGCTATTGGCGCGATGCGTGGAAAAGAAAGATGCCCAATCGTAGTTAATGAAACTATGGTGGAACATATGAAAAAAGGAGCCGTAATTGTTGATGTCAGCATCGATACTGGAGGTTGCTTTGAAACTTCTGAAGTTACAACACACGAAAAACCAACCTTTATAAAAAGTAATGTTTTGCACTATTGTGTACCGAATATACCTTCAAGATATTCTAAAACTGCTTCATTATCAATTAGTAACATACTAACTCCTTATCTTCATCAGATAGCTGAAGACGGTGGTATCGAAAGTGCTATTCGATGCAACAAAGGACTAAAAAATGGAATTTATCTTTATCACGGAATCTTAACAAATAAAGCTATTGGCGACTGGTTCGATTTACCTGATAACGATATTAATTTACTTGTATTTTAAGGGAACTTTAATGTACCTTTGCAAAAAAATTATTTCATGAAGTTCGTACACCGTTTTGCATATTATTTGATTGGTCTTGTAATGGGATGTTTTGTTGTAGCAGCTATTTTTAGCGGAAAAGACACTCGTTGTAATTATTTTCCAAATGCCAGAGTCTTAAATAATCTTAGAACAAAACCATTTCAATACTCTGAAAAAGCTATTCAAACTTTAAATGAAAAATGGGTTGATACAGCAGATATTAAAAACACATTAACTTACGGAGATGTTGATTTTGATCAAAGCAATGTACCTTTCCAAAAAGGAAAACTTTATATTATTGAAGGTAAAACTGTAAAAAATCAGCCAATTATTTTAAAAGTGGTGAATTACGAAAACAAAGCTGTTTTAGAAGAAATTATAAAAAAATAATATTTCTGTCATTTCGACTGAAAGGAGAAATCGCACTAGAATTTCCGCAAAGTAAAATCCAATCTTTGTAGAGTTTCTAGTGCGATTTCTCCTTTCAGTCGAAATGACAAAATTGAGAAAAAACACAAAGTTTTTCCCTTTGTCACTTTGCAACTCCGAACCTTTGTAACTTAAAAAAAATCACCACTCAATTTCTTTCAATCCTTTCGATCTTAAAAAATCATTTGTCTGACTAAAATGTTTATTTCCAAACCAAAAACCTCTATTTGCGCTTAACGGAGATGGATGACCAGATTTTAAGATATGATGTTTTGATGCATCAATTAAAGAAGCTTTCTTTTGAGCAAAACCACCCCAAAGTAAAAAAACAACATTTTCAGATTCAGCAGAAATTTGCTTTATCACCGCATCCGTAAATTTTTCCCAACCTTTTCCTTGATGACTTCCTGCTTCAGATTGCCTTACTGTTAAAGTAGCATTTAAAAGAAAAACTCCCTGATCTGCCCAACGTTCCAAGTTTCCAGTTTTCGGAAGCGGTTTTCCTAAATCAGTTTCTATTTCTTTAAAAATATTATATAAAGAAGGTGGAAATGGAATTCCGTCATTTACAGAAAAACACAATCCGTTAGCCTGGTTTGGACCATGGTAAGGATCCTGCCCAATAATAACCACTTTAACCTGATCAAAATGACAATGATCAAAAGCTGAAAAGATCTGATTCCCTTTTGGATAACATACTTTTGTAGCGTATTCCGATTTCACAAAATCAATCAACTCACTAAAATATGGTTTTTCAAATTCTTCATTTAAAACTGGTTTCCAAGAAGAATGCATTTTTACGTCCATAACTTTTTTTTTTGCGAATTTCAGGAATTAATACTAAAAATCAAAAAGTCAAAAGTCGAAATAAAAATGAAAGCAAATAATAAAACTCATAATTTCTAACTTCTAACTCATAATTAATAATTAACAATTCACAATTGATGAATGTTTTCGTACTTTTGTCTGTACTTTCAGAAAGAGAATAAATGATCAGTATTACCGAAAAAACATTACAAGACTTACAATTTCCAACCGTTCTCGAAACCATTTCAGATGGATGTAACACCGATATTGGAAAAGAAAAAGCTTTACAAATAAAACCAATCCGAGACAAAGAAGAGTTGATGCAGTCTTTAATGCAGACATCAGAATATGTATCTTCTTTTCAAAATAATAACGCAATTCCGAATCACGGATTTGATGCGATTTCTCATGAAATTAAATTTCTGGCAATTGAGGACAGTTTCCTTGAAGTAGGTAGTTTTAGAAAAATTGCCAATCTTTCAGCAACCACAAATGTCTTACTGAATTTCTTAAGAAAATTCGACGATTATTATCCCAATCTTAATGCAAGAGCTTCTCGCGTTGAATTGACAAAAGATATTATTTCTGCAATTGACGCTATTGTAGATAAATACGGAGAGATAAAAGACAATGCTTCTCCCGCCCTCGCTGGCATTCGCCAGAATATGAATTTGGTTCGCGGAAAAGTGAATCAGAGTTTTGGTTCTGCATTAACACAATATAATAGTTTAGGATATTTAGATGATATTAAAGAAAGCTTTGTTCAAAACCGTAGAGTTTTGGCGGTTTTAGCAATGTATCGTCGTAAGGTAAAAGGGTCTATTTTAGGAAGTTCTAAAACTGGAAGCATAGCCTACATTGAACCAGAAGCTACTTTAAAATATTCTCGTGAATTAGCAAATCTAGAATATGAAGAAAAGGAAGAAATTACAAGAATTCTAAAAAACTTATCAAATGTAATTCGTCCTTATCTTCCTTTATTAATTGAATATCAGGATTTTTTAAGTGATATCGATGTTGTTGCTGGTAAAGCAAAATATGCAAATCGAATTAATGCAATCTTACCGACAATTACCGAAGAAAGAAGATTATTCTTTAGAGAAGCATATCATCCAATTTTGTATTTGAATAATAAACAAAAAAAGGAAGTTACTTATCCGCAAACAATTGAGTTAAAACAAGAAAATAGAATTATTGTAATTTCCGGACCAAATGCTGGAGGAAAAACTATTTCCTTAAAAACAGTTGGTTTATTACAATTGATGTTGCAATCGGGAATCTTAATTCCGGTTCACGAAAGAAGTGAGACTTTCTTGTTTGACAGAATATTAACTGATATTGGCGACAATCAATCTATTGAAAATCATTTAAGTACATATTCATATCGTTTAAAAAACATGAATTACTTTTTAAAGAAATGTAATAAAAAAACCATGTTTTTAATTGACGAATTTGGTACAGGTTCTGATCCTGAATTGGGAGGAGCTTTGGCAGAAATTTTCTTAGAAGAATTTTACCATCGTGAAGCTTTCGGAATTATTACAACACATTATTCTAATTTGAAAATTTTAGCAAACGAATTGCCATACGCCACAAATGCGAATATGATGTTCGACGAAAAATCTCTTGAACCAATGTACAAATTGGCTTTAGGTCAAGCCGGTAGTTCGTTTACTTTTGAAGTGGCTCAGAAAAATGGAATTCCGTTTGGATTGATCAATCGTGCGAAAAAGAAAATTGAAGTTGGAAAAGTTCGTTTTGACAAAACGATTGCAACTCTTCAGAAAGAGCGTTCGAAACTGGAAAAAACTTCTTTGAATTTAAAAGAAGAAGAAACACGTGCTCGCGAAGAAAGTAAAAAGATGGAAAATATCAATACTAGAATCCAACAGAAATTAGAGAGCTATCAGGAATTATATGACAGCAACCAAAAAATAATTTACATCGGACAAAAAATTGATGACATTGCTGAAAAATATTTCAACAACAAAAACAAAAAAGAATTGATTGGTGAATTTTTGAAAATTGTTGAGATCGAAAATTCTAAACGAAAAAAAGCGAGTCCAAAAGAAGTCAAAGCAAAAGTCGAAAAGCAAAAAGAAATTATTGCTGAAGTTCAAGTAAAAGTAGAAGAAATTCGAAAAGAGAAAAAAGAGAAAAAACTAAAACCTGTTGTCGAAAAACCGAAACCAATTTTAAAAGTTGGCGACCGAGTACGAATGCTTGATGGAAGATCTGTTGGAAGTATTGATTCGATAGAAAAAAATAAAGCAACTGTTAATTATGGTATTTTTACTTCGAAAGTAAGTTTGGACGAATTGGAATTAGTGGAAGCAGTTAAAAAATAAAGTTTTCAGTCGTAGATATAATTTTTAGTCTAAAAAAAAACTAAAAAATAGTCAAAATTAAAATAAAGCGATTTAAGAAACGATAAAAAAACGAACAACAAAAGAGGTCGGTTATTTTTAAAAACATATTAAAATCAATTTATAGAAGCCGATTTTAATATATTAAATTTATTAAAAATTAAAATTCAATAGATAATACAAATAAATACTCTATAAGCCGGTTTTCTCGCTCATTTTAGTACATTTTGCATGTATTAAAACTTGAAATATTAAATTTAAAATCTCGTTTTTGATGGAAAGTCTTCCAAAAGATAAAAAAATAATTCTTTTTGATGGAGTTTGTAACCTCTGTGATTCCGCGGTTCAGTTTATTATCAAACATGACAAAAAAGATGTCTTCAGATTTGTAGCATTACAATCAGAATTAGGTCTTAAAATTTGCAAACACCTTGGAATTAGTTTTTCAAAAATGGACAGCATTATTTTATATAATCCTGGAACAGCCTATTTTTACAAATCTTCTGCTGTTATCGAAATTGCAAAAAGTTTTGGTGGTTTTTGGAAATTACTTTTAATCTTTAGAATTGTACCTATTTTTATTAGTGACAGAATTTATGATTATGTCGCAAAAAATAGATATAATTGGTACGGCAAAAAAGAAAGCTGTATGATTCCTACTCCAGAATTGAAAGCTAAGTTTTTATAAAATTCCAAATTTTTAAATTCCAAATTCCAGTTTAGCGTAATCTTGCCATTTCTACGAAGGAGAAATGACAAACAATGCAAAAAGCTTCATAGAATAAAAAATCCCAAACTCCGATAAAATTTGGAATTTGGGATTTTTAAAATTGTAAATTAACTAAACTTATCTAATCAATTTTCTGTATTTAATACGTTTTGGAGTTAAGTCACCACCAAGACGTTTTCTTTTATTTTCCTCGTATTCTGTGAAACTTCCTTCAAAGAAATAAACTTCAGAATCCCCTTCGAAAGCTAAGATGTGCGTACAGATTCTGTCTAAGAACCATCTGTCGTGAGAAATAATTACCGCACAACCAGCAAAATTCTCTAAACCTTCTTCCAATGCACGAAGTGTATTTACGTCAAGATCATTCGTAGGCTCATCCAGTAAAAGTACGTTTCCTTCTTCTTTTAAAGTCATTGCCAAGTGCAAACGGTTACGCTCACCACCTGATAACATTGAAACTTTTTTGTTCTGCTCGCCGCCACCAAAGTTGAAACGTGATAAATAAGCTCTTGAGTTTACTTGCTTTCCTCCCATCATAATCAATTCCTGACCATCAGCAAAGTTCTCCCAGATTGATTTGTTAGGATCGATATTAGCGTGAGACTGATCTACATAAGCAATTTTTACTGTTTCACCAACTGTAAATTCACCGCTATCAGTAGCTTGTTCACCCATGATCATTTTGAAAATAGTAGATTTACCAGCACCGTTTGGTCCAATAATTCCAACAATACCAGCTTGTGGCAAAGTAAAATTCAAATTGTCATACAATAATTTATCACCAAATGCTTTGGCAACATTTTTAGCTTCAATAACATTTGTTCCTAAACGAGGACCATTTGGAATGTAGATCTCTAATTTCTCGTCCAATTGTTTTTGATCTTCGTTCAATAATTTGTCGTAATTCTGTAAACGAGCTTTTTGTTTTGTCTGACGACCTTTTGCTCCTTGACGAACCCACTCCAACTCACGCTCTAAAGTTTTTCTTCTTTTCGAAGCAACTTTTTCTTCTTGAGCTAAACGATTCGATTTTTGATCCAACCAAGAAGAATAATTTCCTTTCCAAGGAATACCTTCTCCTCTATCCAATTCTAAAATCCATCCCGCAACGTTATCCAAGAAATAACGGTCGTGCGTTACAGCAATTACAGTTCCTGCATATTGTGCTAAGTGCTGTTCTAACCAAAGAACTGACTCAGCATCAAGGTGGTTGGTAGGCTCATCCAGTAACAATACATCAGGCTGTTGCAACAACAAACGACATAAAGCAACACGACGACGCTCTCCACCAGAAAGGTTTTTAATTGGCGTATCACCATCTGGAGTACGCAATGCATCCATCGCAATTTCTAATTTTGTATCGATTTCCCAAGCACCAAGAGCATCAATTTTATCTTGTAAAGCTGCTTGGCGATCCATCAACTTATCCATTTTATCTGGATCTGAGTAATTTTCTTCAAGACCAAATAAATCATTAATTTGATTATATTCTTCTAAAACTGCCATAGTTTCAGCTGCACCTTCACGTACAATTTCGATAACAGTTTTAGAATCGTCAAGAATTGGCTCTTGCTCTAAATATCCAACTGTATAACCAGGTTGAAAAACCACATCACCTTGATAATTTTTATCAACTCCTGCAATAATTTTTAAAAGTGAAGATTTTCCAGAACCGTTAAGACCTAAAATACCAATTTTTGCTCCATAAAAGAAACTCAAATAAATATTTTTAAGTACTGGTTTGTCTGCTCCTTGATAGGTTTTACTCAATTTCTGCATTGAGAAAATTACTTTCTTATCGTCTGACATTTTTATATTATTATATTAAATTATTATAATTTTAAATTTTATCTAAATTAAACCCTTCCCTTCAATGCATTGAATACCCATGCATTAGCAAAAAAACCAACACCAACAGCACCAAATCCCCAGCCAGAAACATCACTGTATCTGAAGATTCCCAAAGCGATAAGTAACAATCCCATAAGTACCATTATAAAAGTAGCCCATCCTAAAATGGTATTTTTATTCATTCCCATAATTGTGTAATTATTTTAAGTAGTAAAATTTTAGAAAGGCAAATATCGTGAATTTTAACGGCTTAATTAAATATTTTATAAAGCATTTCTTTTAGTAAATCTGATTGCGGCAAAGCATTGGCTCCCACACCTTTACTCTTTACATCAATATCTCTCAACGCTCCAACAATCTGACTTACCTTTCTCATTGGGTAATTTTTTATAGCTAAATCATATTCTTTTAGAAAAAACGGATTTACACCAAGTACAGCAGCGACATTTTTAGGATTTTTATCCTTTAATCCATGATATTTTAAAAGTTGAACAAAGAATCCGAATACTAAACCCGTAGTCATTACAAGTGGATATTCTTTAGGATTATGAGCAAAGTTTTCTGCTATTTTATACGCTTTCAACTGATTACGTTCTCCAATTGCTTTTCTAAGTTCGAAAACATTATAATCTTTACTAAAACCGATATTCTCTTCAATATGTTCTGCAGTAATCATTGTGCCTTGCGGTAAAATAATCTGGAGTTTTTCAAGTTCGTTATTGATTTTACTCAAATCTGTCCCCAAAAATTCAACTAACATTGCATTTGCTTTAGGATCTATGGTATATTTCTTTCCAGCTAAAACACGCTTAATCCAGTCACCAACCTGATTTTCATACAGTTTTTTGCTTTCGTAAACTATTCCTTTTTGTGCTAATAATTTAGTAACTTTTTTACGTTTATCGAGAGTTTTGTATTTATAGCAAAAAACTAAAACGGTAGTTTCCATCGGATTATCTACATAAGATTCAATCTTATCGATTGTTCTTGATAAATCTTGTGCTTCCTTAACAATAACAACCTGACGGTCAGCCATCATTGGATAACGTTTAGCCGTTGAAACTATTTCATCTACAGAAACATCTCTACCATAAAGAACAGTTTGATTAAATCCTTTCTCTTCTTCTGCTAACACATTTTGTTCAATATACTCAGATAATTTATCTATATAATAAGGTTCTTCCCCCATTAAAAAATAAATCGGCTTAATATTTCCAGCTTTTATATCATTAACGATTTTTACAACTTCGTCCATTAATCTTTTTGTTTCAAGTTTAAAGTTTCAAGCTCTGTTTCAAAACTTGAAACTTTAAACTTGAAACCTGAAACTATTTTATATTTTTGCTTTATGCTTAAACTTAACTTCCCAACTTATAGTTTTCGATTCAAAAATAGCGAAAATAAAGTGTCTATTTTTGATGAAATAAGAAAAAAATTTATAATTCTTACTCCCGAAGAATGGGTTCGTCAGCACGTTGTTCATTACTTAATTTACGAAAAAAAATATCCAAAATCTCTAATAAATGTAGAGAAAGTTTTAAAAGTCAATGGATTAAGAAAGAGATATGATGTTGTCGTTTTTAACTCAGATGGCTCTATACATATATTGGTAGAGTGCAAAGCACCCGAAGTTAGAATCTCTCAAGCAACTTTTGATCAAATTGCACGTTATAATATGACAATGCAGGCACGGTTTTTGAATGTCACAAACGGACTAAACCATTTTTATTGTCAAATGGATTTTGAAAACGAAAAATATGAGTTTTTAAGAAACCTGCCTGACTATAAAGAAAACCACTAAAAACAAATAAATAACTAAGAATACTTTTGGATAAGATAGCAGTTGTCATTTTAAATTGGAACGGAGTAAAATTGCTTGAGCAGTTTTTACCATCTGTTATTCAATTTTCAGAAGGTGCAGCAATTTATGTTGCAGATAATGATTCTACAGATAATTCAGTAGAATTTGTCAATCAAAATTTCCCTACCGTTAAAATTGTTAAAAACTCAGGCAATTATGGCTTTGCAAAAGGTTATAATGACGCCTTAAAACATATTGATGCTGAAATTTACGCATTAGTAAATTCAGATATTGAAGTCACTGAAAATTGGCTGAAACCAATTCTAGAAAATTTCGAAAACGAAAAACAAACCGCCATTATTCAACCAAAGATTCTTGACTTTAAAAACAAGGAATATTTCGAATATGCTGGTGCTGCAGGTGGTTTTATAGATAAATATGGTTTTCCTTTTTGTAGAGGAAGAGTATTCGAAACCATAGAAAAAGACAACGGACAGTACAATGACAATATTGAATTGTTTTGGGCTTCTGGCGCTTGCTTTTTTATTAGAAAAAATGTTTATCACGAACTTGGCGGATTTGATGAAAGTTTTTTTGCGCATCAAGAAGAAATTGATTTATGCTGGAGAGCTTCTAACGAAGGACACGTTATAAAATACAATTCCCAATCTGTTGTTTACCATGTTGGAGGAGCAACTTTACAACAAGGAAATCCGAGAAAAACCTATTTGAATTTTAGAAATTCACTATTAATGCTTGTCAAAAATCTGCCGAAAAGAGGATTGTTTTGGGTAATTTTCTTCAGAATGGTTTTAGACGGAATTGCAGGTATCCGTTTTCTTACACAGGGAAAATTTGGGCATACTTTTGCCATTTTAAAGGCACATTTTTCATTTTATTGCTTATCTTTAAGTTATTTGAAAAAAAGAAAAGATTTTCAAATACAGCAATACTATATGGTAAAAAGCATCGTTTTCCTTTACTATATAAGGAAAATGACCTTTTTTAAAGAAATCTTTAACAGTATTCAAAATATTAAAAACTAAATTTGTAATCAAGTCTAATTAAAATTAAATTTATGAGAAAAATAGTTATCGCACTATCAGTATTAATGGCCCTAACATCATGTGTTTCTAAAAAGAAATATGCTGAGTTGGAAGCAAAAAACAAAGAGACTCAAGATTTGTTAAACTCTTGTACTGTAAAATTAAATACGTGCTTAGAAGAAAAAGCTGGATTAGCTGCTACTGCTGAAAGCTACAAACAACATAATCAAGACTTAATCAACAGTTCAAAAGACTTAACAATCTTAACAACTAAAGGTGCTGAAAACCTTGAAAAATCTCTTGAAAGCTTGAAAGAAAAAGATTTAAAAATCTCTAGACTTCAAGATGCTTTAACTAAAAAAGACAGTGTTACTTTAGCATTAGTTACAAGCTTAAAAGGTGCAGTTGGAATTAACGATCCAGACATCGAAGTAAATGTTGAAAAAGGAGTTGTATTTATCTCTATCGCTGACAAATTGTTATTTAAAAGCGGAAGCTATGACGTAAGTGATAAAGCTAAAACTGTTTTAGCTAAAGTTGCTAAAGTTGTAAACGATAAACCAGATTTCGAATGTATGGTTGAAGGTCACACAGATAACGTACCTTACAAAAGCAACGGAATTATCTTAGACAACTGGGATTTAAGTGTTAAACGTTCTACTTCTATCGTTCGTGTATTAACAAACGATCTTGGTGTTAACCCAGCTAAATTAATTGCTGCAGGTAGAAGCTCTTACGTGCCATTAGTTGCTAATGATACTGCTGAGGATAAAGCTCGTAACAGAAGAACTCGTATCGTAGTTATGCCAAAAATCGATCAATTCTATGATATGATTGAAAAAGAAATGAAAAAACAAGCTAAATAATTCTTGTTTTTAAATAGCATTAAAAACAGAAAAGCAGGTCGGTTGACCTGCTTTTTTTGTATTCTTAATTCTCCTTTTAATAACCAATTAAATACAAATCAAGAATAACATTATTTTAAATTAACTAACTAAATTTTAACTATAATAAAGTTAGGCATAATTTTTAAACTGTAATACAATTAAAGTATTTTTTTACAAAATATCCACATCCCCTTTTCCTTCTCTGACAATTACAGGTTCATGTTCAGAAAGATCAATAATTGTTGAACCAACATTATCACCATATCCTCCATCGATTACCAAGTCTACAAGGTTTTGCCATTTCTCAAAAATTAATTCTGGATCTGTAGTATACTCGATTACATCGTCTTCATCACGAATAGAAGTAGAAACTACAGGATTTCCTAACTGACGAACAATTTCCAAAATGATATTATTATCAGGTACACGAATACCAACCGTTGTTTTCTTTTTAAACTCCTTTGGCAAATTATTGTTACCTGGCAAAATAAAAGTATAAGGCCCTGGCAACGCTCTCTTCAAAATCTTAAAAGTCGAAGTATCAATCTGACGCACATAATCTGATAAATTACTCAAATCGTGACAAATAAATGAGAAATTTGCTTTCTCCAATTTTACTCCCTTTATTTTAGCAATTTTTTCTAATGCACGAGAATTGGTAATATCGCAACCTAAACCGTAGACAGTATCTGTCGGATAAATTACCAAACCTCCATTTTGAAGCACTTTTACCACTTTAGCAATTGCCGCTTCACTAGGTTTATCGGGATATATTTTTATAAATTCAGCCATTTTTACGCTTTAGATTTCAAATTAACTTTTTTTATTCCCATTTATTTTCATAAAAAAATTTACCGCAATCTTTTATATGTTTACATGGGTTTTCTGAAAAAAAAATCTCAACACTACCTAGGTCTGTTGTCCTATAATTAAAAATTTTTAAAACTTTTGAATTATCATTTAATTGATAAAGTTTTCCATTATCAGTCCACCAAGTACCTTTTTCATTAGAGAACTTGACCTTGCAATTGTCTAATGATGTGCCTAAAATAATATAAGTGCCATTCTCTAATCTATTAATTAGCCAATGCTTTTTTATATCAAGTGTTACTTCATCAAATTCTGCACCTTTCCAGAAACCTAGCAGAATTTTATCATTTTTTTTTAAATTATCAGATTGACCATAAGAATTTAATAAAATTGAATACATTAAGATACAAAATATATTTCTCATAATCCTACTATTTCAGACTAACCTATAACATCCAATTTAGCAAATCTCAACAACAATTTCTTGATTCCGCCAACTTCAAATTTAATTTCTGCTTTTCTATCTGGACCAACACCTTCCATATTAATAACTTCACCTTTCCCAAAACGTTCGTGCATGACAATATTTCCAATTGTCAATTTACCATCAAACAGGTTTGGTGCGCTTGCATTTGGATTAGTTCCTGCAACAGGTTTTAATTTTCTAATATTCAAATCTGGTTTCGGACTATTGTCCGTAATATGTTTTGGAGGAGTTCCACCAACTGGCTTAGATAATCTTAATTTAGATTTATCTACATCTCCAAAAATATCACCATCAATTGGTGATTTGTATCGGTAATTAGTTTCAGAAGGCGTTAAATATTCTAAATATTGACCATCGATTTCCTCAATAAAACGAGATGGTTCGCTATCTGTCAATTTACCCCAACGATAACGAGATTGCGCATAAGTTAAATACGCCTGATGTTCCGCACGAGTCAAAGCCACATAAAACAAACGTCGTTCCTCTTCCAATTCACTTCTAGTACTCATACTCATAGCAGAAGGAAACAGATCTTCTTCCATACCAACCACAAAAACGTGAGGAAACTCTAATCCTTTTGCTAAGTGAATAGTCATTAAAGCAACGCGATCTTCATCATTCGTATCTTTATCCAAGTCTGTAGCCAAAGCAACATCTTCCATAAATTCAGAAAGTGCTCCTCTCGCTCCGTCAATCTCCCTCTGTCCTTCTGTAAAATCTTTAATACCGTTTAAAAGTTCTTCGATATTCTGGATTTTTGCCATTCCTTCTGGAGTAGCATCTTTTTTTAATTCCTGAACTAAACCAGTTTTCTTCGCAACGTGATCTGTAATATAAAACGCATCTTGATTCTGATCAATAACCTGAAAACTCTGAATCATTGTTACAAAATCTTTCAGCTTATTTTTAGTACCAGCATTTAATTTCAAGTCAATTTTATCGATATTAACCATTACTTCCCAGATAGAGCGTTTGTAATGATTGGCTGCTATGGTAAGTTTTTCTATTGTTGTATCTCCAATTCCACGTGCTGGATAATTGATTACACGAATCAAAGCTTCTTCATCTTTCGGATTTAAAACCAAACGCAAATAGCATAAAACATCTTTAATTTCTTTACGCTGATAAAAAGACAAACCTCCATAAATTCTATACGGAATATCTCTTTTTCTCAAAGCATCCTCCATAGCACGTGATTGCGCATTGGTACGATACAAAATAGCAAAAGAACCATTATGTAATTGGTTTTGCATTTTCTGCTCAAAAATGGTGCTCGCCACAAAACGTCCTTCTTCTGCATCTGTCAAACTTCGGTGGACTTTAATTCTTGGACCAAATTCGTTTGCTGTCCAAACTACTTTATCCAGTTTCGTTTTATTATGGTCCATAACAGTATTGGCCGCCTCTACAATATTTCGTGTTGAACGATAATTTTGCTCCAAACGAAACATTACAACTCCCTCATAATCCTTTTGAAAGTTCAAAATATTATTAATATTCGCACCACGGAAAGCATAAATACTCTGCGCATCATCACCCACCACGCAAATATTCTGAAACTTATCAGACAAAGCTCTAACAATCAGATATTGAGAGTGATTTGTATCTTGGTACTCATCAACCAAAATGTAACGGAAACGATTTTGATACTTCGCTAAAACTTCAGGAAAACGAGTTAACAATTCATTGGTTTTCAGCAATAAATCGTCAAAATCCATTGCACCAGCTTTAAAACAACGCTCAACATATTGCTGATAAATTTCTCCCAATCTTGGTCTTTTCGCCATTGCATCGGCTTCAACTAATTCTGGATTATTGAAATACGCTTTTACCGTAATCAAGCTGTTTTTATAACTCGAAATACGGCCTAAAATCTGTTTTGGCTTGTAAATATCGCGGTCTAACTGCATTTCTTTAATAATAGAAGAAATCAGTCTCGCCGAATCTTGCGAATCGTAAATAGTAAAATTGGAAGGATATCCCAAATGATCAGATTCTGCACGAAGAATACGCGCAAAAATAGAGTGAAAAGTTCCCATCCAAAGATTCTTTGCTTCAGATGCTCCCACAATATCAGAGATTCTGTGTTTCATTTCTCTCGCCGCTTTATTAGTAAAAGTCAGCGATAAAATATTAAACGCATCAATTCCTTGATGCATCAAATAAGCAATTCTAATTGTTAAAACACGGGTCTTTCCCGAACCTGCACCAGCAATAATAATCATTGGCCCGTCTTTCTTTAAAACAGGCGCTCTCTGCGCTTCGTTGAGCTGGTCAATATATTTCTGCATGTAATTTTTCTCCTTTTATGCAAAAATAAGAATTAAAAAAGAAAGTTCCTAAGATGCTTTTGAAAGGTTCTAAGATACTAAGACGCTAAGGTTCTAAGTTTTTTTTTTGAAGCCAAGCAATAGGCATTTTATAAGCATGGGTTCCCGCTTTCGGCTTTATCTCTCCGCTCCGCTGCAAGGATACCGCCTCAATCGGGGCTAAGAAACAAAAAATTGGCTTTAAAAAAAATGAAAGAAAATTCTTTAAATTTGTCTTATATTTGCGTAATTCTATTTTAACATAAATGAATGTCAAATTAACTGAAAATGCTGAAAAAACGTTTTCTCAAATAATAAATAAATATAGTGATTTCAAAGCCGCTAAGTTTTCAAATCAAACTATCAGCACAATCGAAATGATTCTTCAAAACAATTATATTGGTTCAAAATATAAAAAAACTTCCTTTCGAAAGTTTCTAGTATCAAATCAAGTATATTTATTTTATAAAATCGAAAAACAAACTATATATATTATCACATTCTGGGACAATAAAAGAAACCCTTTAGAACTAGATGTTATACTTAGCTCTTAATTTTTGCTTAAAATCCTCAAAATTGATTGTTCTCCCAGCCTTGATGTCTTCTTCACTTTTTTGTAATTCCTGCATCAAAATTTCTTCTGGAAATAATAAAGAAGTGATAAGCTTCACTTCTTGATGTGTAAAACTATTTGATTTTAATTTTCTATAATAGGTTGCATGTTTTAAACCTAATTTTTGAATAAAGAATTCGGCTTTATAATAAGATTTATTAATTAATTCTGGCAATGAATTAATATACTTTTCATAATTTTCAACTATTTCTATCATTACACAAAACTTTAATTCTCAAATAATGATACAAAAATAATCATTTTATAGCAACAAAAAAACAACGTTAGCTCATAATTTCAAAAAAGAAAACTTAGAACCTGAGTATCTTAGCAACTTAGCGTCTTCATTTATAAAACACATCATAAGCAAATCGAATCAAAGTCCCAACTACAACAACTAAAAAGAAAATTCGAATAAAACCATTTCCTTTATTAATTGCCAGTTTAGCGCCAATCCAACCGCCAAGTCCGTTACTAATTGCCATTGGAATTGCAATTGTCCAAATGATTTTCCCTTTAATCATAAAAAGACAAATTGAACCAAAATTTGTTGCCAAATTGACCATTTTAGCATTCGCGGAAGCATGAAGAAAATCAAACCCTAAAAGCGCAATAAAAGCAACTACAAAAAAACTTCCAGTTCCTGGACCGATAAATCCGTCATAAAAGCCAACGATTATACTAATTACAACGGCATAAATAATTTGAGTTGTTTCTGAATGATCTTTAGCCACATGTTGTCCAAAATTTTTCTTGGCATAGGTATAAATAAACAATAATGATAAGACAACTAATAATAGAGGTTTCATAAAATCATTACTAACAAGCGTTAAAATTGTTGAACCTAAAAATGCAGAAGGAACTGCCAAACACATCATTATAATCAACAATTTCCATTGAATTACGACTTTCTTCAAATACTGAAAAGCCGCAAAAGCTGTACCGCTAAAAGCAGGAATTTTTAAAGTTCCAATAACCGTCGAAACCGGAAGATTAGGCAATAAAATTAATCCCATAGGAGTTTGGATTAAACCGCCACCGCCAACAATAGCATCAATAAATCCGGCTGCAAAAGCCGCTAAACAAAGAAAAAATATGATATACAAGTCCATTAAAATAAATTTCAATCATAATAAAAAACAAGTCGCAAAAGTACAGTTTCCTTTTTGTTTATTAGTATAAATTTAAAGTGGATTTCTCAGCAAAAAGTATATTTTTGCTTAAAAATTATTCAAATGGATTTCAACAAGATTATCGAGCTTGCAAGTTATACTTTACCAGCATTAGTTACAGGAGTTGTAGCATATCGTTTTTTCGAACTACATATAAAAAACAATGATAAAAAACGTGCTTTTCTATTAAACAAACAGGCACATAAAGAATCTCTTCCGGTGCGTTTACAAGCTTACGAGCGTATGACTTTATTTTTGGAACGCATCAATTTGACTAAACTATTAATTAGAGTTTCTCCTATTTCACAAAATAAACACGATTACGAAAATTATGTAATCGATCAAATCGAACAAGAATTCGAGCACAATTTAACACAGCAGATCTATATGTCTGATGAATGCTGGACGATCATTACAACGGCTAAAAATGCCACAATACAAATGATTCGTAAAGCTGCCATGAGCGACAAAGTTGACAATGCTGATAAATTACGTGAAGTTATTCTGAACGATTTATTAGAAAAACAATCTCCAAGTAATGCCGCTTTGAGTTTTATTAAAAATGAAGTTGCTGATCTTTGGTATTAAACAAAAATGAAAAAAACGCTTTTCTTAATCTCAATTATTGGTTGGTCACTATGCATTATTATAGTTGCCTTAAGTTTTCTAAATATTAATTTGTTGAAAACGATGCCTTTTCTCTTGATTTTACTTCCAGCAGTTTTTGCGGTTTTTATCCCATCCTTTTTTTTAGCCAAAAACAATTCTCACATCGTAGAATACAACGAAAACAATAGTGATACCTTTTTTAATTCAAACTCAATTTCATTAATTCCATTTATTGAAAATTGCCCTAATTGGCTCTTGGCAATACTCTTTGTTAGTTTTATTGGAACAGCAAGCAGTGCAGCTTTTATGTTCAATATGGAGAGTGGAGATCCGGTTTTTATAAACAATGAGTTTGTTCTAAAATACAGAGGCGAAATTATTAGAAAGATTACCGAAACAGAATTTAATCATTTAAAACTTTTAAACGCTAGATACGAATTCGGTTTTATTCTAGTTTTCTACGCAATCTGTATTCTAGTTTTAAAAAGATTAATAGAATGGGAGAAGCTTGAATCTTAAATTAAAATTTTATTATCACTCATAACTTCCGATTTATTCTGGGCATATTCATAACCTTGTTCCCACCATTCTTTCATAACATCTTTATTGAAAATCAAGGCATTATCAGTCAATTTTATGGGAGTGTAATATAAGTTAAGTTTAACATTCTTATTGCTTGCCATAAGTTTTCCTATAGCAATATCATGTTTTTCGACTTGATCTAATGCGATTCTAAACAAATCTATCATTAGTGAAAATGGGTTTTTTCCAATTACAGTTTTGGTTGTATTTACCTCTGTTTCTAAAACAATTACATCAATTTCTGTAGCGCCTCTGTTAATTGCTTCACGAATTGGAACCAAACTTGAAAATCCCCCGTCGCCGTATTCGCAATTGTTTTTTTCTACCAAACTCATAAACGGAACATAGTTACTTGATATCCAAGACCATTCACAAAACTCCTCGTAAGTGCAATCTTTAACCGATTTATACTCTGATTCGTTTTTAGTGAAATTAGTCACTGTAACGATAACATCTGTCTTCAATTTTTTAAGTTTATTGAAATCAGAAAGTGAAAAGTTATTCTGGATATATTTCTTTAATCCTTTGCTTTCTCCAAAAGTTCGCTTTCCCTTAAAAAACTGACGCAAAACATTAAAGTGATTTATTGTGACAATATCAACTCCATCTTTATTTTTAACCACAAAAGGGCAAATATTAAAAATACTTGCCATGGTCACATTGGTATAAACTGAATGAATTTTCTTGATGTGTCCGAGAGCCAAATGCGGAATTAAAAGACTACCTGTTGAAGTTCCTAAAAACAAATCGTATTCGTGCTTTTTTTCTTCTATTAAATACTGGGCAACACCGCCGGCAAAAGCGCCTTTACTACCACCACCTGAAATAACCAATGCTCTCATAAATTATAATGTAGGTTTTGTTTTTGGATTTTTATTTTAAGAGGAAAGATGTGAGAAGCAAGAAACAAGACTAAATCTTAAATAACAATCTTTCTTCTTGCTTCTTCCATCTTCATATTACTCTTTCAACAAACGATCTAATTGAAATTGTTCATCGGGTGTCAAATTAGGCAAAATTCTATTAAATGAAGCACGCATTTCAGGATTTTTTAAAAGAAGTCGAATTGTATCTCTTCCAAACTTAGAAAACTGCCACATATGATGCGTTGTAGCGCTAACTAAATTGGTCAAAACCTGATCGTTAATAATTTTAAAAGCAATCAATTTCTCTAATGCGTTTTGTCTTGTAGTGGCTTCATATTTTGTAGACGAAAACGCTATTAATTCATTTATTAAAGACTCAGAATCATTGCTATAATTTGTTGTTGAGAGCGCCAAAGAAAGCCATAAAGTTCTCAAATTATAATCGTTAAATCCAATCCAGTTTTTCGATTTATTTAGATATTCTGTTCTATGATCTGGAAAATTTCTCCAGAGCCAATACAAAGCAATTTCTTGTGTCTGATAGGATTTATCATCCAATAAAGTTTCGTAATTCTGTCTAAAATCTTCTGGAATTTTAGCCATTGTTTCTGCCACATTCTGACGAACTTTGATATTATTAGTTGCTAAAGCTAGAAGCAAAAGAGGTTTCTTAGCTTCGTATTTTTCATTCTCCAACTGATCAACAACAGATTGTTTTACAGATTCATAAAAATCAGATTCTAAAACACTTCGCAAAACATCTATTTTTTCTGCCAAAGGTGTTTTTTTCAATTTATCGATTTCTAATCGTTTCTGAATCGTTTTATTTTTACTCAATAACGCATTGGCTGTTGGAGTATCAAAAGCTGTAGATTCTAACCAAGTTTTTTGAAATTGCTCCACATCAAAATCTGAAACTTTTTTTATTTCATCAAAGAAATTTTGAGTGTTTACTGTTTGATAAGCATATTTATTTAAATAACTCTTAATAGCTTTTTTAAATGCTTTATCGCCAATTGATTGGTGAAGGACAAATAACGTCCACGCACCTTTTTCATAGAAAGTAAGCGAACTTGCCTTAGCATTTAAAACCGGAATCGTATCGGTTCTTGATGCAAATTTTATTTGTTGTGCCGTATCGTATAATTTGGAGTAAAAATAATCTTCGCCATAAATGTCTTTTTCTGCAAGCAAAGCAAAATAAGTTGCAAAACCTTCCTGAAGCCAATGATGCGTACTGCTTTCTGCCGTAATTAAATCTCCGAACCAATGATGTGCCAATTCGTGTGCATCGACATTGGTATAATTTCGATCGCAAAATCCGATAGAGTCTACAACGTAACGAGTCGCAAAAAGTGTCGCTGTAGTATTTTCCATTCCGGCATATAAAAAATCTCTAACAGGAAGCTGTCTATTAATTTGCCAAGGATATTTTACGCCGATTTCTTTCTCTAAAAAGTCAAAAATTCGTTTAGAATAGCGATATGTCGGTTCAAAACGATTTGAATCTTTAGGTTCATAATAATATTCTAACGGAATTTTGGTTTTTGACTTAAACTCTTTTTTATCAAATTTTCCAATTGCGAGCATTAGCAAATAAGAACTCATCGGTTTCTGCATTTGATATTGCCAAAAAATTTCGTTTCCTTTTGTTGTTTTTTCTTTTAGAAGCCCGTTCGAAACAACTTGATATTCCTTGTCGTACGAAATTCCTAGATTAAAAATTAGTTTTTCATTTACATCATCAAAACTAGGAAACCAATTGCTGGTATATCTGCCCTGCCCTTGTGTCCATATTTGCACTTCATTATTTTCAATATCAACAAAATACAAAGCTTGTTTTGGTTTTGCTTTATAATTAAAAGTCAAATTATTTTGCCCTTTTTTAAACGGGAAAATTATCTTTAATTGTTTGGTTGTATTTATAAAAACAATCTCTCTATCGTTGATTTTTACATTCGAAAATTCCATGTTTTTTGCATCAAGAGAAATCGTATCGCAATCTTTTAAAACTTCAAATTGAAAATCAACAGCACCCGAAATTGTTTTTTCTTTTGAATTCAAAGACAATTGTCCTGAAACCGATTTAAAATCGACATATTGGGTTTGCTGAGCAAAAAGAAAACTGGTAAATAATAAAAATAGGTATTTCATTGAAATCAATTTTGAAGGCGAAATTCCAAAGTTACAAACCTTTCCCCAACAATTAGAATGAAATTTGTAAGTTTACCGCATTAAAACACCAAATTGTGTCTACACCTAAAAAAGCCTTATTTAATTGGAGTAGCGGAAAAGATTCTGCACTTACCTTATATAAAATACTTCAGAATCCAGATTATAAAATTGAATGTTTATTAACTAGCGTAAACCAAAAGCATGAGCGAATTTCGATGCATGGTGTTCGCGTTGAATTATTGAAAGCGCAGGCAGAAAGCATTGGAATTCCACTAAAAATAATGGAAATTCCAGAAATGCCAACGATGGAAGTTTATGAAAATGTAATGACTGAAACATTGTCTCAATTAAAAAACAACGGCGTAACACATTCTGTTTTTGGTGATATTTTCTTGGAAGATTTACGACAATATCGCGAAAATCAATTAGCCAAAATTGATTTTAAAGGTGTTTTTCCGATTTGGAAAATTCCGACCAAAGATTTAATTCAGGAATTTATTTCATTAGGATTCAAAACAATTGTGGTTTGTGTAAATGAAAAATATCTAGACAAGAGTTTTGTGGGCAGAATAATCGATCAAGATTTTATAAATGATTTGCCTGAAAATGTAGATGTCTGTGGCGAAAATGGCGAATTTCACACCTTTGCTTTTGACGGCCCGATATTTTCAAAACCAATTGATTTTGAAATTGGCGAAATTGTGTATCGAAAATATGAAAAACCAAAAACAGAATCAACGAATTCTGCTTGTGACAATAATGACGAAACTGCTTTTGATTTTGGCTTTTGGTATTGTGATTTGATCAAAAAATAAATTAAGTCGATTCGTCAATCCAAGTTTTTAAGTACCATAATCCTTTTCTTTTTGTAAAAATGTAATCTACAAAAATTCCATTATCAACCCCTCTTCTTTTAATGATATAAGTGTTGTTTTTGGGATTATTTTGATGCTGATAACTGCTTCCTTTATCATTTAATTGAATCGGAACGTAGTCATTTTTAACGATTATGTAATTAATTAATTCAAAATCATCATTGTTTAGTTTTACAGTCAATGGAAAATTAATTCTACTTAAATGAAAGCTTTTATCTGAGGTGAATTTCTTTAAAAATGAACTAAAACTTTCATCAATTACCGCAGTTTTAGTTTGAGAAAGAATTGGATTAACAAAAAGAAATAAGCCAAATAACACGATTAATTTCTTCATTATTCTGAATATATTTTAAGCAAATTAGTGACTGTATTCCAGTTTCTGATTGTGGCAATTACATTCAATTTTTTCTCAATATATTTTTGATCAAAACGGGTTTTTCCTGCTCCGACAGCATATTTAATAAAAATTCTATTCTCATCAATACTTGCTTCATCTGGCTTAAACTGACTTATTTTTAAATCGTTTATATTTTCTTTTTTTAAATTAGTAGAAACAAAAGCTACATATAACCTCTTTGTATCTATATCTTTTTCTTTCAAAAACGGATTATTAGCAAAACAAGATTCCAGATTTTCTTTGGTAATCATAACTACAGGAACTTCGTGCCCGAAAACTTTAAAAATTTCCTGTTTTATCATAAAACCCACTTTGGAAGCTTCTTCTTCACTATCAATAAAAACATTTCCAGATTGTAGATAGGTGCGAACATTTTGAAATCCAATATTTTCCAACATTGTTTTCAAAGCCTCCATTTTCATCATATTATGTCCCGAAACGTTAATTCCGCGTAAAAGCGCTAAGTGTGTTTTCATTTTTTTAATTTTATCCAAAGATAAAAATTCATTTAATTTACACGACTATTCTTCCTTCTCAAAATCTATTAAAATCCAATCAATTTCTTTAAAACAAAAACTCCGTCAGTAAACCAACGGAGTCAAATAATTTCAATTAGTAAACATTTACAAATATTATTTTGATTTATCATAACTAAGCAATGGTCCATCACAAGCTCCCCAAGCGCTATAAAGTTTTCCAATAGTTTTAATGATGTATAAATTTTCTGTTAAATTTCCTGTACACGTTCCTATTATATCGTTTTGCGCACCATAAACTAAAGTAAATTGAGTTTGTTCTGAAGTTTCAACAACAGAATAAGTGCCAAAAACAGTAGATTTTTTATTGTCTTTAATTCTTGTTTTAGCAAACTTACCGCTAGAACTAAAAATATAGCTTTCCTGCCATTCCATAATATCTATTGAATTTGCTGCAGGATTTTTATTTCTACTCATATATGTAAGGTTCCATTTCCCATGATAAGCTTCTTTTGTTCTATTTTCATCATCATTAGAACAAGAAGCAAGCGAAATAAGCAACATAATTAAAAGTCCAATTTTTTTCATTTTTACTAGTTTTAAGGGTTCGTTTATTATTAAGATTTTACTTCCTTAAAATAGTTGCGTTATCTTATTGCGACTTAACAATAAGATAATATTCAAGCAGTTGAAAATGCTTTTAAATTTCAAATTAATAAAAAAAACTCCGCCAGAAAACCGACGGAGCCTTAAACAATTTGAATTAGTAAGCATTGTTTAAAATAATATTCGTTGTAAAGATTCTGTTTTTCTAAAATGGTTGCGTCAAAAATTAAAATTTAACTTCAGAAAATTTCAAATGCCTGAAACTATAATTCATTTTCAAATTTCCCAATTAAAATCTATCTTCGCTTTCTAAAGAAAAAAGAATATAGAAGAAAGAAAAAAGATAATGCGTTGTCTTTTTTCTTTCTTCTTGTCTCTTTTAATCTTAGCTCTATAAAATCTAAAACTTCGAATGTCTAATAATCTTCTCGAAACTCCAATAGAATACTTAAAAGGTGTTGGTCCGACTCGTGGTCAGCTTCTTCGTAAGGAATTGGGTATTCATAAATATGGAGATTTGGTGAATTTTTTTCCGAATAGATACATTGACAGAACACGCTATTATAAGATTAATGAATTGCAGAATACAGGTTCTGAGGTTCAGATTATTGGAAAAATAATTCATATAAAGACGGTCGAATTTGCTAAAAACAAAAAACGTCTTGTTGCTACTTTTGTAGATGATACAGGTCAAATTGATCTAAACTGGTTTCAAGGTCATAAATGGATTCGAGAAAGTTTAAAACTCAACGAAACGATAGTAATCTTTGGGAAATGTTCCCTTTATGGAAGCCAATTTAGCATGGCACATCCTGAAATTGAATTATTGAGCGAGCACGAAAGAAGTCTTCGTTCTGCAATGCAGCCAGTATATCCTTCAACTGAGGCTTTGGCAAATAAAGGTATTTCTAATCGAACCATTAATAAAATAATGGAACAGCTTTTTTTAGAAACACAAGCTTTGTTTACAGAAACTTTTCCGCCTTTTTTGATTGAAGAATTAAAACTGATTCCGAAAAAAGCGGCTTTATTTAATATTCATTTTCCAAAAAGCGCCGATATTTTAGCGAAAGCACAATTTCGATTAAAGTTTGAAGAATTGT
This sequence comes from Flavobacterium notoginsengisoli, assembly GCF_014207905.1. GTDB lineage: Bacteria > Bacteroidota > Bacteroidia > Flavobacteriales > Flavobacteriaceae > Flavobacterium > Flavobacterium notoginsengisoli_A. Next base: position 271,530 of record NZ_JACHLB010000007.1, read on the forward strand.
TTTTCATTCAACTTCAATTAATTACCAAAAATCTTATTCGAAAACATAAAATAAAAGGGCATCCATTTACGAAAGTTGGAGAACTTTTTAATGAATTCTATAAAAATCATTTGCCATTTGATTTGACAAATGCTCAAAAAAGAGTAATCAAAGAAATCCGAACAGATATGGGTAGTAATGCCCAAATGAATCGTCTTTTGCAAGGTGATGTTGGTTCTGGAAAAACCATTGTTGCCTTTATGAGTATGTTGCTTGCGATTGATAATGGTTTTCAAGCTTGTTTGATGGCACCAACCGAAATTCTGGCTAATCAGCATTTTTTGGGTTTGTCTGAATTTGCTAAAACTTTAAACATCAATATTAGAATTCTCACTGGTTCTACTAAAACTTCAGAAAGAAAGATTATTCATGAAGAATTAGAAAGCGGTGAACTAAAAATTCTAATTGGTACGCACGCTTTACTTGAAGATAAAGTGCAATTTCAGAATTTAGGTCTAGCAGTAATTGATGAGCAGCACCGTTTCGGTGTAGAACAGCGCTCAAAATTGTGGAAAAAGAACGATATTCCGCCACACGTTTTGGTTATGACTGCAACGCCAATTCCGAGAACTTTGGCAATGAGTTTATATGGTGATTTAGATATTTCTGTAATTGATGAATTACCTCCAGGAAGAAAACCAATTCAAACCGTTCATCGTTATGATACGAATCGTTTGAAAGTGTGGAAATTTCTTCGCGATGAAATTGCAAAAGGCAGGCAAATTTATATCGTTTATCCGTTAATTCAAGAATCCGAAAAAATGGATTATAAAGATTTAATGGACGGTTACGAAAGTATCTCTCGTGATTTTCCGCTTCCGCAATATGCTATTTCTATTCTTCACGGAAAAATGAAACCAGCCGATAAAGATTCTGAAATGAAGCGTTTTTCGGAAGGAAAAACCAATATTATGGTTGCCACGACAGTAATTGAAGTTGGAGTAAATGTACCAAATGCCAGTGTGATGATTATTGAAAGCGCTGAAAGATTTGGTCTTTCTCAATTACACCAATTACGCGGGCGCGTTGGACGTGGCGCCGAACAGAGTTATTGCATTTTAATGACTGGACATAAATTAAGCTCAGACAGCAAAACCAGAATGGAAACTATGGTGCAAACTAATGATGGTTTTGAGATTGCAGAAGTAGATCTTAAACTTCGCGGTCCAGGAGATTTAATGGGAACGCAGCAAAGTGGTGTTCTAAACCTTCAAATTGCTGATATCGTAAAAGATAGAGAGATCTTGTCTTTAGCCCGTAATTATGCTATGAAAATCTTAAAAGAAGATTCTGCGCTTCAAAAACCAGAAAACGCTATTTTAAGAGCTATTTTTATAGAATTGACTAAGAAGAAAAATATTTGGAATTATATTTCTTAATTTCTGAGGTTCTGAGGTTCTGAGGTTCTGAGGTTCTGAGGTTCTGAGGTTCTGAGGTTCTGAGGTTCTGAGGTTCTGAGGTTCTGAGGTTCTGAGGTTCTGCTTTGTGTTTTTTTTGACGAGGTCAAAAAATATGAGTACAAATAAAATTTACAGTTAAATAGATTTTGAACAGTTTCAATATAAAAAAACTTAGAACCTTAGCATCTTAGTAACTTAGCATCTTAAAAAAAAACTTCACTGCATCAGACTCAAACATTTTTAAGTTTTATTCAGGTGATTTAGATTTGTTGGGGGGCAAATTTAAGGGGGTGAATATCAACTGACACAATGAAGTTATTTCTATTTACTTTTTGGAATCATTTTTCTTTTCAAAAAGACCACTAAATAAACCTTTGCTTATTTTATTTTTATCATCTTTTCCTGTAGCAATTAAATGATCAATGTATTCCATATAAGTTTTTTTTCGCTCTTCGAGAAACCCAACGAGATATTCTTCAGAGGCTTGAATACCGCTCGTTTCTTCAATTTGCAATAATTTTTTGTATAACGGTTCTATAAATTTTACAATAATTTCGTTTGGAACAGATTTTCTAGTTCCGAAAAAACCAACTATTTCTCCATCTGTATCAGCAACAATTTTAAAATCGGTTACAACCCAGTAATAACGGCCTGTTTTAGCCATATTTTTTATAATTACATGAATGTTTTCACTCGATTTAATACTGTCCCAAAGAAATTTAAAAATAACTTTCGGCATATCAGGATGTCTGACAATATTATGCGGCTGACCTATAAGTTCAAATTCGTCATAACCAGAAACATCTATAAAGTCTTCATTGGCATATAAAATAGTTCCTTTTTTGTCGGTTTTACTAAGCAGTACTTTATTCTTATTCCAATCTACTTCTCTATCAGAAGGTGTTGGACGATTTAATCTGGTATCCATAAATTTTTGTATTTAAGTTAATACACAATTCAATAACACATATTTTAGTTTAATTCGATTTCTAAAACGAGTAGAATATTTCTGATTTTATGAAAAACAGATTCTAACTCATTTTCAAGCCATTCTGGTATTTCATTGTCTTCTAATAAATCAAGACGGTGAATATCGCTCGTTATCTGAATTAACTTTTTATATTGAAAATCTAGATTTTGTACTTGAGAATTATTTCTATGACCTTTTAGAATTTCAGCAACTTCTTTAGCAAATTCAGTTTCTGCACCAATTTTGTCTATTGAATTTAAAGTTATGCTTTCTCTTAAAAAATCATCAATAGTTCTTTTCAAATTATGCAGTGTTGGCACTGCAGTTGGAAAATCATATTTAAACATACAGCAGGTTTAAAAATTAATGTTAGTTTGGAAGTTTTTTAAATTGAATTTCTGCTGTTTGTAGATTTTACATGAATATCATTGACCAAATCATCAATTTTCTTAGCGCTTTCTCTCATCATTTCAAGGTAAGACAGCAGTTTATCATTGTCTGTATGCCCTTTTGAAACATCTATAAGCTTTAAAACTGAATTGACTGGAAGTTTAAGATCTAAAGTTGTTCTATGGATAAAATCGTTATAATCTTTTGTAGCTGACATTGAACTGTATTTTGCTGAAGCCAATTTCATATTTTCTAATTCATATTCATCTGAAATTTTAGAAATGTGATTTTCGCTGTGTTCTTTAAAATAATAAGCCCAATAACCGTTCATAAAAAAGACAACCGCAGCCAAAACAGTATGAATAGCAAGAGTTTCAATATCAAAATTGACTTGCGAAAAGTATACTTGAAGTCCGTTAGCATCATTATAAATGTAATTTTGCAAGTAAGCCAATCCTGCGTGATGCAGGACAACTAGCAAAGTCAGAGGAATTTGAAGTTTCCAGTTTTGATAGATAATCAAAATGGTGCTGGCAATAAACACTGTAAAATGCATTTCGAACATTCCGTGCATCTGGTAAATGTACTGCGCCATAAAAATAGCAAGCACAACAGACAGAACATATTGATAAAACTTGGAGTTTTTCATGAAAAATTTAGCCGAATAATACGCCAGAAGATTTAGCGTTCCAACTCCGACACCAATCTCGAAAGTGTCATATTTAAAAGACAATCCTATTCCGAGAAGGAAATAAATAGCAAGAACATAATTGATAATTGTGTCCGATTTTTGCGTCATTGTAGACATAAAACTGTGCAGGTAATCCTGTTCGTTTAAACTAGCTTTTGGTTTCATAGATTTAAGTTTTTGGGTTTTGGATAGATTTATTTAGTGCATTTTGGTAACGAACATCCGTAGGCTTTAAGAGCCAAAGCATTAAAAGTAGGGGCTGTTTTATTTCTCAATAAAGAATCTATTGCCATTTCAGCGTAATTGCTTTTAGCATCTGTGCAATATCTTGTTTTATTGTAGTTTCCACGATAATATAAATTATGCGAAGGATCTAGTAAAACTGCTTGTGGCGTAGAGAAAACACCGCATTTTTTAGCAATAGCTTCATCAAAATAAACCGGAACTTTTGCATCAAACTTTTCCTGAATTTCTGCTATTGTAAAATTCTTTTGTTTATTTAAAACCACGATTTTAAAATTGATTTGATCGCCATATTTTTTTATCAAATCGCTTACATGAGGAACATTAAAACGTGAACAAGGACAATCCGGGTTGAAGAAATGTACAAAAACAGGTTTATTATCAAATGCGCAACATGGTCCTAATTCTACTTTTGAACCCATTGCTATAGCGTGATAATCTTTAGGAATTGGCGTTGGAAGACTATACTTAAATTCATTCTGCCAAAACAAATACCCAATTGCAAGAACTAATAATGTAAACCATAAACTTAAAAGTAATGTTTTCTTCATAAATCATTTTTTAATTATTTAAAACACCTAAAGAATAAACATTTGTTAACATAAAAAATCAACAAATTCATTAAAAACTCTAAAAAACAATTTCCATTCTTACAATTTAACATAAACACCAATCACAAACACCAGTATTTCTGCTTAAATCTGTATTTTTGTTTAACATATCAATGTTACAAATAAAATCGATAAAGTGCAAAAAAAATCAGACAAAATGCATTATTTTTATTTTAGGATAGAAAAACTCTCACTTCTACAACCTCTTATTTCTCAAATTGCAATAGAGAAATAATCTTACAAGCCTTGATATTTCTAAAAAAAATTTAAAGATTAATTAAACCTTTGTGCACTTTTAAAGTCTAAAAGCAAACCTTTGTACATACAAATGTTAAATAAAAGCTAACAGCTTTAGATTTCACAACAAAAAGTTAAATTTGTCAGCTTACTAAAAATACAAACCTAAAATCTATATTCACCTCAATTTTATGAAACTAAAACACCTTATTTACACCCTTTTAATTATTGCAATTGGTGGTTTTATCAGTTACAGAATTATATCAAATAAGAGTAAAAATGACGACTCTAAAAAATTTAATGATAAAGATTCTCCAACAACTGTTAATGGAATCGTAATCAAAACAGCCACTTTTGACAATAATTTATCACTTACAGGATCTATTGAAGCAAACGAACAAATAGAAATCCATAGTGAAGTTTCTGGAATTGTAGAAGGAATATTTTTTAATGAAGGTACTTTTGTAAACAAAGGACAAGTTCTTTTTAAAGTAAACGATATTGAGTTAAAAGCTCAATTAAGACAAGCTGTTACCAAAGAAGGTCTCGCAGCAGAAAACGAAAGAAGAGCAAAATTACTTCTTCAAAAAGAAGCAATTAGTCAAGAAGAAGCTGATATCGCAAGAGCAGATCACGCTTCTGCCCAAGCACAAAGCCAATTAATTAGAGCACAGATTTCAAAAACATCTGTTAAAGCTCCTTTTTCAGGAAAAATCGGTTTACGTTCTATTTCACCTGGAACTTATATTACACCAACTGTTTTAGTAGCAAAATTGGTAAATACTGGCAAACTAAAAATCACATTTTCTATTCCTGAAAAATATGCATCTCAAGTAAAATCTGGTTCTGTAATTGATTTTACAGTTTCTGGATCTGATAAAACTTATTCGGCAAAAATTTATGCCATCGAACCAGAAGTTGCTGTTGCTACACGTACACTTCAAATTCGTGCTATTGCTGATAACACAGACGGAAAACTTTTCCCTGGAACTTTCGCAGACATTAAACTACCATTAAATACTATTAAAGATGCTATCGTTGTACCTTCTCAGGCTATCATTCCGATTCAAGATGGTAAAAAAGTTTTTGTCGCTGATCACGGAAAAGCAAAAGAAGTAATGGTTGACGCCACAACGAGAACCGACTCTTCTATTTTGATTTTAGCAGGATTGAAAGCTGGAGACACTTTAATAACAAGTGGTGTGATGTCATTAAAAAATGAAGCACCTATTAAAGTAAAAGTTAAATAGTCATAAAGCCGAAAGTCAAAAGTCACAAGACTTAATATAGATTTAAAATTAGCTAGTAGGATTTAGCAATAAATCTGAAATCTAAAATCAACAATCTAAAATCTAAAATTACAAATGAGTTTATCTACAACAAGTATAAAAAGACCTGTTTTAACCATTGTACTGAATCTGTTAATTATACTTTTCGGTTTTATTGGTTATACTTTTTTGGGTGTTCGAGAATTTCCTTCGATTGATCCTGCGCAGGTTTCCATTCGTACCAATTATACTGGTGCGAATTCAGATATTATAGAATCACAAATTACAGAACCTCTTGAAAAAGCGGTAAATGCAATTGATGGAATCCGAAATATTACTTCTTCTAGTAACCAAGGAAGTAGTAACATTACAATCGAATTTAACCTTGATAAAGATTTAGAAGAAGCTGCAAACGATGTTCGTGATAAAGTTTCTCAAGCTGTTAGAAGTTTACCACAAGATATTGATGCGCCGCCTGTAGTTTCTAAAGCAGATGCAGATAGCGAATCTATTATTTCGATGACTGTACAAAGTGATACACGAAGTTCTTTAGAATTGAGTGACTATGCTGAGAATGTTATTTCACAACGATTAGAGACCATTCCAGGTGTAAGTGCTGTACAAATTTGGGGACAAAAACGTTATGCTATGCGTTTGTGGATTGATCCTGCAAAATTAGCAGCTTACGGCTGTACCGTTGCAGAAGTTCGTACGGCATTAAATGCACAAAACGTTGAATTACCTTCCGGAAAATTAACGGGAAACAATACCGAATTAACGGTAAAAACAGTTGGAAATCTCTCTAAACCAGAAGAATTCAATAATATTATCATTCGTACAGATGGTGATAAAATTGTTCGTTTAAGTGATATTGGAGGTGCCGAATTAGGACCAGAAAACATAGAAACTTCCTTAATGTCTTCTGGACTTCCGATGATCGGTATGGCAATTGTGCCAATGCCAGGAGCTAATTACTTAGATATTTCAACAGAATTTTACAAAAAATTCGAAGCTTTAAAAAAAGATTTACCAAAAGATATCAAACTAAACATTGCCCTTGATAATACAAGATTTGTTAAAAAATCTGTTTTAGAAGTTGCCGAAACGTTAGGAATTTCAATCATATTGGTAATTATTATTATTTATTTGTTTTTTAGAGACTGGGCAATTGCTTTCAGACCTTTAATTGATATTCCTGTATCATTAATTGCAACATTTTTCATTATGTGGCTTTTCGGATTTTCAATTAATGTATTGACACTTTTAGCTATTGTTCTCGCAACAGGTCTGGTGGTAGATGACGGAATCGTGGTTACTGAAAATATTTTCAAAAAAGTAGAAGAAGGAATGTCGCCTATTGAAGCTGCGATTAAAGGTTCTAACGAAATTTTTTATGCCGTAATTTCGATTTCAGTTACTCTTGCAGCGGTATTTTTACCTGTGATTTTCTTAGAAGGATTTGTCGGAAGGTTATTTAGAGAATTTGGAGTCGTCATTGGAGCTGCGGTATTAATTTCTGCCTTTGTTTCATTGACATTAACACCTATGCTGAATGCCTATTTGATGAAAGGTGGAGAACAAAAGAAATCTAAATTCTACATTAAAACTGAACCTTTCTTTGAAAAAATGAATAGCAGTTATGCTGAAGCTTTGTCAAAATTTATGGCAAAAAAATGGATAAGCTTCCCTATTCTAATTGCTTGTTTCGGAATCATTTATTTATTTTTCACGATCCTTCCGAAAGAAACTGCTCCTTATGATGACAGAAGCTCTGTAACAATGCGTATGACTACACCAGAAGGTTCTTCCTACGATTATACGTACCGCTTCATGCAGGAAATATCACAATTGGTTGATGATTCTATTCCAGAAAAAAAAGTAAGCTTAGTTATTACTGCCGGAGGTTCTGGAGGTTCAGCAACTAACTCAGGTTTCATAAGGCTTTCACTCACAGAACCTGAAGAAAGAGAAAGATCTCAAAAAGATATTGCCGATAAATTAAACAAATGGACAAAAAAATATCCCGATGCTAAAATATCTGTAATTCAGCAGCCTACAATTGCAGTAAACAGACGTGGAGGTTTGCCGATTCAGTACATTATTCAGGCTCCAAACTTTGATAAATTAAGAGAAAAAATTCCGCTTTTTATGAATGAAGTATCTAAAAGTGACGTTTTTTCTACTACCGATGTCAATTTAAAATTCAATAAACCAGAGGTCAATGTGACAATTGACCGTGCAAAAGCAGAAAGTTTAGGAATTTCGATTTTAGATATTGCACAAACTTTACAGCTTTCTTTAAGTGGACAACGTTTTGGATATTTCATTAAAAACGGAAAACAATATCAGGTAATTGGACAATTCGATCAAAAAGACAGATCTAAACCTTTGGATTTAACATCGATGTTTGTTAAAAACAAAAATGGCGAATTGATTCAGATGGATAACGTTGTAAAAGTTTACGAACAAAGTAATCCGCCGCAATTATACCACAACAATCGTTATATGTCAGCAACAGTTGCTGCTGGTTTAGCGCCAGGAAAAAGTATGGGAGACGGTATCAAAGAAATGGATAGAATTAAAGCTAAAGTTTTGGATGAAAGTTTCACTACTGATTTAGCTGGAGAATCTCGAGATTTCGTAGAAAGTAGTTCTAACACTTCTTTCGCTTTCGGATTAGCTTTATTATTGATTTTCTTAATTCTTGCAGCACAGTTTGAAAGTTTTATAGATCCTTTTATCATCATCTTAACAGTTCCAATGGCGGTTGCGGGAGCATTATTTTCATTATGGCTATTCAATCAAACTTGGAATATTTTTAGCCAGATTGGTACTGTAATGCTAATTGGTCTGGTAACTAAAAATGGTATTTTGATTGTAGAATTTGCCAATCAGTTAAGAGAGCAAGGGAAACCAAAATTAGAAGCTATTTTAGAAGCTTCGGAAGCACGTTTACGTCCAATTTTAATGACGAGTTTAGCCATTGCCTTAGGAGCACTTCCAATTGCAATGTCTTTAGGTGCCGCGTCAACAAGTAGAATCGGTATGGGGGTTGTAATTGTGGGAGGAACAATTTTCTCATTAGCTTTAACGCTTTTTGTAATTCCTGCAATTTATTTAATGTGGTCAAAAGCGAGAAAACATTATCCAGAATTTGATCATATTGACGAATACGAAAAAGAAAGTATAAAATAGAAACCTAAATAATCACGAATTTTACAGGATAAAATTCGTGATTGTCTGGTAAAATATAATAAACATGAATATCAAAAATATATACTTCACTTTATTGATTCTGTTCGCATGTATTATTCAGGCGAATGCACAAGAAGTTCTAACTATTGAGCAAGCTATGACCATAGCTTTAGAAAATAATTTTGAAATTAAAATTGCTAAGAATAATTCCAAAATCAGTGAAACAAATGTAACAATTGGAAATGCAGGAATGCTTCCTACTGCAACTGCCTCTATTGTTGACAATAACAACCTTACCAACTCTACACAAGTTCGTCAAGATGGCACAACAACTACATTAAATAATGCTAAAAACAATAGTTTGTCTTATGGAGTTAGTTTAGGATGGACCGTTTTTGACGGAATGAAAATGTTTGCCAAATACGATCAATTACAGGAACTTCAGAAATTAGGCGACGCAGAACTTAAAAGAACTATTTTAGTCAAAATAGGTCAAGTTAATTCTGCTTATTATGATTTGGTGCAGCAACAATATCAATTAGCGGCTTTAGATACTACAATTGTAATTTCTAAACAAAGATTAACTTTAGCTCAAAATAGATTCAGTATTGGAAAAGCTTCAAAATTGGAAGTTTTAAATGCACAAGTTGACTTAAATACTGATCAAGTAGCGATGCTGAGACAAAAAGAATCTTATGCAAATGCTAAAATTTTATTGAACCAATATTTAGCTCGTGATCCAAAAATTGATTTTAAAGTAACGAACGAAGTTAATGTTGACAACAAATTAGTTTTGGCTGATTTGATCGATTTAGCACAAAAGCAAAATCCTGCTTTAGAATCGCAAATTATTAATAAACGTATTGCCGAATTACAATTGAAACAAGTAAAAGCTGACCGCTATCCTATTCTCCGATTAACAACGGGTTATAATTTTTCAGAAAGCCAGTCTAGTTTAGGTTTTACAAGTGAAAATTCTTCTCGTGGTTTAAATTACGGATTCAATGCTTCAATGAATATTTTTGATGGATTCAATCAGCATCGAAATGAAAAAGTGGCAAAAATGCAAATTGAAAACACGCAAATTGCCATTGAACAGCAAAATATGATTCTAAACACACAATTAAGCACGGCTTTTCAAACGTATTTAACCAATTTAGAATTGATTGATGTAGAAGAAGATAACGAAGCTATTGCAAGACAAAATTTAGAAATTACTTTAGACAAATTTAAAATCGGAACTATCACAACTTTAGATTTTAGAACAGCTCAGCTTAATTATGTGAATGCTAAAGTACGTTACAGTAACGCACAATTTGAAGCAAAACTCTCTGAAATTGCACTAAAAGAATTAGCTGGAAATATTAATTTTTAATTTTTCTTCAAACTATATTATCTGCTAAATCTGCGAGTTGAATTTTCTCTCGCAGATTTAGCAGATTTTTTTTTAAAACACAAATTCCAAAACTTAAAAAAAACATACTTTTTTGAGTTAAAATATTTTTTCAGTTTTATACAAATGAGATATTTTTTAATCTAAATTTGTTTCAAAAACAAACTTAAATGATAACGTACAACACCAAAGATTGGTTTACTTTTATTTTTCATTTTCATAAATCTGATACGGTAAGAAAACTTTTTCCGATTATGATCGCAATTGGAATTTACTCAGCAATTGTATGTTATCTAGAACTTCATTATTTTAAAGTTACAAAAAATGATTATATCCATAGCCTTCCTATTATGCATGGAATGCTTGGTTTTGTGATTTCTCTATTACTTGTTTTTAGAACAAATACTGCTTACGACAGATGGTGGGAAGGTCGAAAACTTTGGGGCGGACTTGTAAATAACAGCCGTAATTTTGCTATTAAACTTTCGGCTATTTTAAAAGATGAAAATGACAGGAAGTTTTTCAGAAAATACATTCCGATGTATGCTGATATTTTACACAAACATTTAAAAGACGAAGATACCAGTAAGCAGCTTTTTGAAGATGTAGAACTAGAAATTGATCAGCATAAACACAAACCGAATCAATTAAAAAGAATCATGTATCATAAAGTCAACGATTTGTATGATGATCGAAAAATTTCAGGTGAACAGCTGATTACTTTAAATGATGAATTGGTTGCTTTTACAGATATCTGTGGAGCTTGCGAACGTATTAAAAACACTCCTATTCCCTACTCTTACAGCGCTTTTATAAAAAAATTCATTTTCTTTTATACTATGACACTGCCTTTTGGATATTCTGTAAGCTTAGGTTATTTGGTTGCTCCAGTCGTAGTTTTCATTTTTTATGTGTTGGCAAGTTTGGAACTTATTGCCGAAGAAATTGAAGATCCGTTTGGAGATGATGAAAATGATCTTCCAACCAAAAAAATCTCAGAAAATATCAAAAAACACGTTGAAGAATTGATTTAATAAAACGTTAAATCTGCCATTTTATATTCTATTTTTCATTAAATTTAAAGTCTTCACCAAAAACTTAAATTTCAATGAACAACCAGCGTTTTCTAGTTAATCCTCTTCAGTTATCACAAGAAAAATCATTGAAAACTCTTGTGGAGAACAGAACAATTTACAATCTTAACCATTGTGAATTGAACTTGTTCGAGACCTACGAATCAACTAAAATGGTTCCGTTAAAGTTTAATGATTTGGTAGTTACAAGTATGCTTCGAGGAAAGAAAGTAATGCATCTTTTTGATGATCCAGAATTTGAATATCTACCTGGTGAAACTGTAATTGTTCCATCAAATGTAGAAATGAAAATTGATTTTCCGGAAGCTTCCAAAAATAATCCAACTCAATGTCTGGCATTAGCTATTGACCAAGCTAAAATTGCAGAGATTTTAAACTTCTTAAACGAACATTACCCTAAAGAAGGAAATAATATGTTCTGGCAGTTGAATTATCAGAATTATTTCTTTTACAATAATGTCGAAATGGCGGCAACTATCAATAAATTGATCAAAGAATGCATGAGTACTTCGATAACTAAAGATATTCTAGCCGATTTAACGCTGAAAGAATTATTGATCCGAATTATTCAAACACAAACCGTAAAATCTATTGACGAAGGGAATTTTCTGGACACAAACAATCCAATAAAAGAAGTTACTGAATATATCAAACAAAATTTGAAAGAAAACATAAGTTTAAAATCGCTTAGCGAAAAAGCTTGCATGAGCACCACTTCTTTCTATCGTTTCTTCAAACGTGAACTAGGTATGAGTCCGATTGAGTATATTTTAAATGAAAAAATAAAATGTGCCAAAAATTTATTGAAGAACCCAACGCTTCAAATTAATGAAGTTTGTTATTTAGCAGGTTTTGAAGATGCTAACTACTTTATCAGATTATTCAAAAAATACGAAGGAATTACACCGAAGCAGTATCAGCTACTTTATATAAATTAAGGTTCTGAGATACTAAGATGCTAAGGTTCTAAGTTTTTTTTAGACGCTGAGATACTGAGAAGCTAAGGTTCTAAGTTTTGAAAACTTGAAACTTGAAACTTGAAACCTGAAACCTGAAACAAAAAACTACTCAATCCTAAAAACTGGTTCTAGATCTTTTTCTTCTTCTGGAGTGAAAATTCTATATTCGATTTGGAATGTCTTTTTTAATGGCGTTTCTAACGAAAAACCTCCCACTCCAAATGCATCAATTACAGTTAATGTAAAATGAGCATGTTTCCAATATTCAAACAGATCTTTGTCTACCCAAAATTCTACGTCTTCAACTGTACCAATGCAAACATCTCCGGTACGCTGATAATAACCTCCTTTTTCAAAACATTGCGGTTGTGTTCCTTCGCAACATCCTCCTGCTTGGTAAAACATCAAATCTCCGTGTTTTTCTTTTAGAACATTTATAAGTTCTATTGCCTTTTCTGTGGCATCAATACGTTTAATCATAACTTTAAAAATTAAAAAACTATCTAATTATATATAAAACGGCTTTTGTTTCATTTACATCTTTCTGTTTCTTTCATCAAGCCTCAGCGAGGCGAAATATTTATAGAAAATAAATTACATCTTTGCAAAAGAGCTCCAGAGGAGCGAAATAGTATAGAATTATAAAATTATGTCGCTCCTCCGGAGCTTTGTCTTCATTATTAAAAACGATTTCTATAAATATTTCGCTTCTCCGAAGCGAATCTTTCTTAATCAGAAAAGGCTGTTCAAAACTATTGAACAGCCTCTGAACATAACCAACTATTTAAGAACTTGCGATATCCAGAACAATTCTTCCTTCAATCTGTCCTTTTTTCATTTTATCGAAAACGGTGTTTACATCTTCCAATTTAGAAGTTGTTACGGTTGCTTTAACCTTTCCGTCAGCTGCGAATTCAATTGCTTCTTTCATGTCTTTTCGGGTTCCAACAATAGAACCTCTAATCGTGATTCTGTTTAGAACCGTATCGAAAATCGACAAATCAAAATTGCCTGGAGGAAGTCCGTTTAATGCCATTGTACCTTTTCTTCTCAATGTTTCAAGCCCTTGTTTGAAAGCGATTGGAGAAACTGCGGTAATCAACGCCCCATGCATTCCGCCAACTTCTTTCTTTAAGAATTCTCCAGGATTTTGATTTTTGGCATTTACAACCAAATCTGCACCTAGTTTTTTTGCCAGTTCTAATTTATCGTCTCCAATATCAATTGCAGCCACATTCATTCCCATCGCTTTCGCGTATTGTACTGCAACGTGACCTAAACCTCCAATCCCAGAAATCGCCACCCATTCGCCAGGTTTAACCTCAGTTTCTTTTAATCCTTTGTAAACTGTAACTCCTGCACACAAAATCGGAGCCATTTCGATAAAGTTCACATTCGAAGGTAAAATCCCAACATATCTGGCATCTGCAATAACAAATTCTGCAAATCCGCCATCTACGCTGTAACCTCCATTTTGCTGACTTTCGCATAATGTTTCCCAGCCTGTAATGCAATGATCACAGCCACCGCAAGCACTGTAAAGCCAAGGCACACCAACGGCATCACCTTCTTTTACGTTTTTTACATCCTGTCCAACTGCGGCAACGTAACCTACAGCTTCGTGTCCCGGAATTAAAGGCATTTTAGGTTTAACCGGCCAATCTCCGTCAACAGCATGTAAATCGGTATGGCAAACGCCACTTGCAATTACTTTTACAAGAATTTCATTTCTGCCTGGGCGTTTTACTTCGACCTCTTCAATTTTTAAAAGAGATCCAAATTCTCTGACGACCGCGGCTTTCATTGTTTTTGGAAGCATAATTCTATGGTTTTACGAGAATAGAAAATCTATCGAAATTCTATTCTCTGGTTTATATTCCTTTTTTAGAAGAAACCTAATTTCTTTTTATCATAAGAAATCAGCATGTTTTTAGTTTGACGGTATTGGCTCAACATCATTTTATGGTTTTCACGTCCAATTCCAGATTGTTTGTAACCACCAAACGGAGCTCCTGCAGGATAAGAATGGTATTGATTTATCCAGACGCGACCAGACTGAATTGCTCTTGGAACCTGATAAATTTCGTGTGCATCACGAGTCCAGACTCCTGCTCCTAAACCGTACATGGTATCATTTGCAATTTCGATCGCTTCTTCTGTAGTTTTAAAAGTCGTAACTGCCAAAACAGGTCCGAAAATCTCTTCTTGAAAAATTCTCATTTTGTTATGCCCTTTAAACAAAGTTGGTTTAATGTAATAACCGCCTTCTAATTCGCCACCTAATTTGTTTTCATCGCCACCAGTTAACAATTCTGCTCCTTCTTCTTTTCCTAATTTGATATAAGACATGATTTTTTCTTTCTGAACAATCGAAGTCTGAGCACCAATCATAGTCGATTTATCCAACGGATTTCCGGCTACAATTGCCTCTGTTCTTTCAATTACTTTTTTGATAAACTTGTCGTAAATATCTTCGTGAATCAATAATCTAGAAGGACAAGTACAGATTTCACCTTGATTTAAAGCAAATAAAACTGCACCTTCAACTGCTTTATCAAAGAAATCATCGTCGTGATCTGCGACAGATGGGAAGAAAATATTTGGTGATTTTCCACCTAATTCTAAAGTCACAGGAATAATATTTTCAGTCGCATACTGCATCACCAAACGTCCTGTAGTGGTTGAACCTGTAAATGCTGCTTTAGAAACTTTTTTATTTGTTACTAACGGACGGCCTAATTCGGCACCAAAACCATTTACAATATTTAGAACTCCTGGAGGAAGAATATCTCCTATTAATTCCATTAAAACCATAATGGAAATTGGTGTACTTTCGGCTGGTTTTAAAACAATTGTATTTCCTGCTGCAAGTGCTGGCGCAATTTTCCAAACTGCCATTAAGATTGGAAAATTCCATGGAATAATCTGTGCGACAACTCCCAATGGCTCACTTAAAGCAATAGAAACGGTTTGAGAATCTAGTTCTGCTATCGAACTTTCTTCGGCTCGGATTACTCCCGCAAAATATCTAAAGTGGTCAATTGCCAATGGAATGTCGGCTGCTAAAGTTTCACGAATTGGTTTTCCATTATCAATCGTTTCAACTGTTGCTATGTATTCTAAATTATCTTCAATTTTTTGAGCAATCTTATTTAATAAAATACTTCTTTCGGTTACAGAAGTTTTTCCCCATGTTTTAAATGCTTCATAAGCTGTATCTACAGCCAACTCTAAATCTGCTTTTCCAGAATGTGCTGCTTTTGTAAACACTTTTCCATCAATTGGAGAAACTACATCAAAGTATTCTCCTGCAATTGGTGCAGTAAATTTTCCACCAATATAATTATCATATTGTGCCTTAAATTCAGGTCTTTTTGCTGTGGTACTCATAATATTCCTTTTTTGATTTAAACCAAATTTAGTTTCATAAAAAGAAACAGAATAGCACTTTTCGTTCATCTTGTAGCACAAAAATTACACATTCGTTTTTTTTAGTTAATTATAATATTTAATTAATAAAATTTTAATAGATAAATTATCAAAAACTTAGTTGATAGCATTTTACAGTCAAGAAAAAACAGCAAGAAAAAACCAAATATTTTTTTTCCTACTCCACCGCGCAATCCTTATATTTGTAACCTTATTCAAGAATAAAAAAGTTACAATGAAAATATCTTACAACTGGTTAAAACAATTTATTAAAACAGATTGGACATCTGAACAGACTTCAGAATTACTTACAGATCTTGGTTTGGAAGTTGAAGTTGTCGAAAAATACCAATCTATAAAAGGAGGATTAGAAGGAGTTGTTGTTGGACACGTTCTAACTTGCGAAAAACACCCTGATGCCGATAGATTGAAAGTTACTACAGTAAATGTTGGTTTAGAAGCTCCTATACAGATTGTATGCGGTGCTGCAAACGTTGCTGCGGGACAGAAAGTACCAGTTGCTACAATCGGAACAATTTTATACGATAAAGATGGTGCAGAATTCACTATCAAAAAAGGAAAAATCCGCGGACAGGAAAGTCACGGAATGATTTGCGCTGAAGACGAATTAGGTTTAGGAACAAGTCATGACGGAATTATGGTTCTAGCTGAGGATTTAGTTCCTGGAACTCCTGCTTCTGAAGTTTTCCAAATTGCAAATGATGAAGTTTTCGAAATCGGATTGACACCAAACCGTGCTGATGCCATGAGCCATTTTGGAACTGCACGTGATTTAAGAGCCGGAATGCTACAGCGCGGTGTAAATGTTGAATTGATTACTCCTTCTGTAAGCAATTTTAGAGTCGATATGCGTACTTTAAAAATTGACGTAAATGTTGAAGATAATCATTTAGCGCCAAGATATTGCGGTGTAACTATTTCTGGAATTTCAGTTCATGAATCTCCAAATTGGTTAAAAGACCGTTTAAAAGCTATTGGTTTAACTCCAAAAAATAATATTGTTGACGTTACTAATTATGTTTTACATGAATTAGGACAACCTTTACATGCTTTTGATGCTGCAAAAATCAACGGAAAAATTATCGTAAAAACAGCTGAAGAAGGAACAAAATTCGTTACGCTTGATGATGTAGAAAGAACGCTTCACAAAGAAGATTTAATGATTTGTGACGAAAAAGGGCCGCTTTGTATTGCAGGTGTTTTTGGAGGAAAAAAATCTGGAGTTTCTGAAGGAACTACAACTATTTTCTTAGAAAGTGCTTATTTCGACCCTGTTAGCATTCGTAAAACAGCAAAAAGACACCAATTAAGCACAGACGCTTCTTTTAGATTTGAAAGAGGAATTGACCCAACTATTACAGAATATGCTTTAAAACGTGCAGCACTTTTAATTCAGGAAGTTGCGGGAGGAAAAATTACTTCTGATGTTGTGGAAGTTTATCCTAAAAAAGTGGAAGATTTCTCTGTTTTATTGAATTTCAGCCATGTATCTAAAATTATTGGACAAGAAATCTCAAAAGATACAATTAAGAAAATCTTGGTTTCTTTAGATATTAAAGTAAACAGCGTTTCTGATTCTGGTTTAGGCTTAACAATTCCGGCTTATCGTGTAGATGTTCAGCGCGAAATTGACGTAATTGAAGAAATCCTAAGAGTTTACGGTTATAACAACATTAACTTCTCTAAGAAATTTAATGCTACTGTAGCAAATTCTCCAAGAACAGAAGATTATAAAGTTCAAAATACAATTGCTTCTCAATTGAATTCTCAAGGATTTCATGAAATGATGGCCAATTCATTGACAACAGCAGCATACGCTAAATTATCAACTTCATTAAAAGAAGAACATAATGTTTCTATGCTGAATCCGTTGAGTAGTGATTTAGCTACGCTTCGCCAATCTTTATTGTTCTCTGGTTTAGAAGCTGTTTCATACAATATTAATAGAAGAAATTCGGATTTAAAATTATTTGAATTCGGAAAAACATATCATAAATATTTAAACGGATACGAAGAGCACAAACACCTTTCTTTATTAATTTCTGGAAATAGAAACAAAGAAAGCTGGACTAGCGCTCAAAAAACTACAGATTTCTTTTTATTGAAAGGATATGTAAAAGCGATTTTATCTCGTTTAGGAATTGAAAAGATTTCGAATGCACCAGTTCAATCTGATATTTATTCTGAAGGAACCGCGATTACGTATAATAATGATATTTTAGTTGAAATGGGTGTTATTAAAAAACCTATTTTAAAACATTTCGGTATCAAACAAGATGTTTATTATGCTGATTTTAACTGGGATTTGGTTTTAAAAATCATTACAGGAAAAATTAAATATACGGAGATCCCAAAATATCCTGAGGTTCGTAGAGATTTGGCTTTGTTAATTGATGAAAAAACAACTTACGAAAGTATTTTCAACTTGGCTAAACAAACTGAAAAATCACTTCTAAAAGACATTAATTTATTTGATGTTTACCAAGGTGATAAATTGCCAGAAGGAAAAAAATCATACGCTTTGAGTTTTACTATTCAAGATAACAGCAAAACATTAACAGACGCTCAAATCGACAAAATCATGTCTAAATTACAGCAGACATTCGAAACTGAGCTTGGAGCTACATTGAGATAATATTTTTGTTTCAAGTTTAAAGTTTCAAGTTTTGCCAAGCGCATAGTTTTAACGCAAAGAGCGCTAAGTTTTACGCAAAGGTTCGCAAAGTTTTTATTTACAAAGCTTTGCGAACTTTTTTTTACGTTTTATTAAAGTCTGTACAGAAAAAACCTTGCGTTCTTTGCGTTAAAAATATGCGCAAAGTTGAAAACATGAAACTTGAAACCTTAAACTTGAAACAAAAAAAATCAACTAATCAAATAACGATTCCAGATGTGATCGCCTAGTTTTTGAATTCCTGTTCCTAGGTTTTCGGTTTCTAATTTAGCGCTTGAATTATCATCAAAAATCATTTCTAGGAATAATTTGCCATTTTCTTCACAAATATTCCATTTTCCAAATTCTTTTGTAGACGATTGATTTGGTAGATAAAGTCCGCCACCAGAAACACTTCTAAATGATTCTTTAATATAAATGGCACTAAAATCTGAATACAGATAAATTTGATATTTTTCTTCCTCATACCAGCCTCCACCAGAATAATCTCGGTCACTTTTTGCTTTTTCTAATTTCAAAACTTTATTGGATAAAGAATTGATCATTTGATTTACTAAATAACTCATATCTTTTTATTTTTTTGTTTCAGGTTTCAGGTTTCAGGTTTACTAACTTTGAACATAATTTTAACGCAAAGAGCGCTAAGAGTTTTCGCAAAGGTTCGCAAAGTTTTATTCACAAAGCTTTGCGAACTTTTTTACGTCCTGTAAACGTCTGAATAAAAAAACCTTGCGCTCTTTGCGATAAAAAATCCACGCACAGCAAAACTTGAAACTTTAAACCTGAAACCTTAAACACTTTTTTATCTCGAATATTTCAGATAAGCTCTCATAAGCTTCTCGTCGTATTTATTGGTTTTATAGGCTGGCCCGTTGTATTTTAAGGCGAAAGAAGCCCAATTTTTATTTCTGAGAACTCCAAGTAAATTGTTCTTTTCAAGAAATAATCCGAAGGCTTTTAAATGGTCTCCTTCATTTTGATTCATTTTTTCTACAAATTCATCGATGCTTTTATAACCTATTGAAACTGCATTAAAGCCCATAATTTGAAAAAGTCCCCAAGAAGCAGAACAATTTGCGGCATCGATAAATCTTTTGTCTTGAGCTAAATTTCTAGCTTTTTCTAAACGAATATATTCTGCAGTTCCGCCGACGTAATATTTTTTAGTATAATTTTCGAATAAAATATCTTGCGTATTCGAATTCATATACGATTTTGGATTTATATTTCTCTTTTCTAATTCGCGCCAAAAAATATGTCCTTCAAACAAAATCTTCGGACGTCCATCAATTAAAAAGCCTTTTCCATTGCTTTCTACTTCATTCACAGCTTTTACAACTGCTAATTCTAAATTAAACTGCTTTGAAAAATTGATTAAATCTTGCTCGGAAAGCAGTTTGTTATTGGAAGAAAAACCGTTTTTACTTTTTTCCAAAAGTGTAGACCAAGTTTTTAATCCAACAACACCATCAACGACGAGATTATTCTTTAATTGAAAATCTTTCACCGATTTATCAGTTGCTGTTCCAAAATAATCTGAAACCACAACATTGTACTTTAGTTTAGCTAAAAGTTCATTTAAATAATAAACTTCTGGTGATTTTGCACCTGCTTTTATTGTTTTCATGATTTTTTGTTTATCGTTATTTTTGAAGATTTAGAGAAGTCAAAAACTTCATTTGAAGAACCAATCAGATTGTCATTTTTATCGAAATAATTGACTTTATAGGAAATCAAAGTATTGTTTACAAATGTGTTTTTAATGATAAAATTGAATAAGATTGGAGTAGAAAATTCCGATTTCAAACGCTCAATTATAAATTTACTTCCCGTTTCCTGAACCGTTAATTCAATTGTAATTTTATTAACCGATGCATTCTGAGCTTTAATCTGAACTTGAACATATCGATTATAAGCTGTTGATTGCGAAACAATCTGACTAAACTCTGAACTTATATTTTCTATATTTTCAAAATCAAAAAATACATTTTTCAATTCTCCAGAACTATTCGGATTTAGCGATAAAAATTCTAATAGTTTAGTATCATTGCTAATTAACTGCGGATAGGTTTTAAAAAAAACACTATTGATATAAGTTGCATTTTGATTGTAAACCAGCAAAGCCGAATTAAGTTTGCAGTTTGATATTGACTGATTTTCAATCTGAATTTTCTTCGTTAAATTGTCAATTGTAGCTTCTATAATTTCGCCAATTGTCTTTTCAATATTCAGCTCAATTATACTTGAATCTTTTATTTCTTTATGCTGAAAATTAATGTTCGCATATTGTGAAATCGTATTATTTAAAGCATTGATCATAATACTGGCTTCAGACAAATTTTCTGTAGAAAGATCAAATAGGAAGTGTTTTCCGTCTGTAGAAATATCAGATTGCTGCAAAAAATAATTCCCGCTTACCTCGTACTCCGCACCAATATCATTTGGAAATAAAAATTGTACTTTATCAAAATAATCTGTGGTATCTCCGTCAAGGAAATTATTCTGTAAAAGTGCTATTTTTAGTTTTGCGAGATCAAATTCGGAGAGATTAGGGCCAATTGCAAACTGAAAACTTATTTTTGAAATCTCTTCTGCCGTTCCTGCTCCATCTTCAAAAGCATGAAAAATGGTAGAAATACAAGGTTTCATGGTGTTTAAATCTTTAGACAAGCTGTAAACTTTAGAAATCACCAAAAAAGTATTGGGCTGCACCATCGATTTATAAATTGAAAGTTTACTAAAATTAAATCCTGTGACAAAAATTTGCTTAAACTGAGAAAAATCTTCGTTTAGATTAAACGGAATATTTACAAATCCGCCACCGATAGTTTTATATAAACTAATTGTAGGATCTGCACCAATTGGATAACTCAAAGTTTTATTGACTTTTAAAAGAAAAGTACTTTTTACGTATTCTTCTTGCACATTCGATTTTATGCTGTTTTCAAGCTGAATTCCTGATATCACGGTCTTAGGCGCAACTTTAGTCTGCAAATCAGCTCTTACCATGAGCGGACTGTTTATAAGAACTGCTTTAGGCTGCATTGCAGTTTTAGTAATCGTTAAGTCTTTCTTAGTGATATTCTGACTTTTTAAAAGAGAAATATCTCTCGCAAACAGAAAATTTCTCTTTATTTTAGAATATCCTTTAAAATCAAAGAAAAGATCAATATTGCATTTTAAATCATTTAGATTAGAAACTAAATTCAGAAACGCAATTTTTACCGCTTCATCAATCAAATCAAATTGAATTTCCTGCGTTGCTGTATTTACAGTTCCATTAATTTTTACAAAATCGAGATTTACTTTTAAATTTAAAATCGCTTCTTTTAAATTAAGAACAATGCTTTTCTGATTGTTTTGCAAGGGCTTTTCTTTAATCGAATATTTTAAAGTTACTTTACCAAGAAGTCCGCCTTTGTTCCCCAATTTATCTGGTACATTTTCATAATAAAAAACAGTTCCGTTATTTGGCATTATTTCAACTTGTGGAAAAAACAAGGTAATTTCATTTTTAAAATAATCCTTAAAGTAATCATTCTCATTAATTGCTTTATCTCCTTCAATAAGAGGAAAATAATTCTCAACAAAAGGAAAAACCAAAATAGGCTTTATGTCTATAGAATGAATAATTGGATGCTCAATAACCTTAAAATCATTTGCTTTATTCATTGTCACCGCAGTGAATGCTGTGCTCGGTTTAGCAGGCTCAAGATTAAATCTGTTTACAGGAACCAATTTTGTTCCTTCGAGCTTAAATGTATTTAAATCTGGCATAATGTTCTGGTTTAATAATTAGCATTTGAAGAAACAAAAGGGACATGACGCCCCTTTTGCTTACTAACTCAAAAAAATTATTCCATAAATGGAGCTCTGATTTTCTCAATATCCGCATTTTGAGCATCAGTTCCAGTTGGAATTTCGAACAAAACATCTCCTTCTTGATAATCAATTTTGATATAATCTGTAGAAATAGAAACCTTTTTAGATTTCTTGCCGATTTTTCCGCTGCAAGTATATTTTACTTTGTATTCTGTTGGTTTAATAGTATAATCCAACTCATACCAAGCTCTGTACGGAATTGCATCTTCAAAATTATCAACGGTAAACTTGAACTTTTTAGACGACATTTTATCGACTTTTAAAGTCACTTCCAATGTGTCGCAATCGTAAAGTTCTTCTGTAGATAAAGTGTAATTGATCATGTTTTGAATTGGTAGCGGAACGAAGATTTTTGTTCCTTCAAATTCAAACTCTCTTGTAGTGTCTTTCAACTTGATTCTCTTATCTTTTTCGTACATTACTTCCTGACGAACTTTAACTTTAGTGGAGCCATTATTTTTTACAAAATCAAAAACAAAAGCATTTTTTTCTTTCGATTTATCGTTCCAAGTCGCTGGAAAAATAGCATCGATTTCTTTACCAGATCTGCTTACATTTTTGACATACGGAGTTCCTTCTGGCGCAATCATTCTTCCAGAACTTTTCCAAATCATTTTACCTTTAGAATCTGGATATCCCACTTCAATTGAAACTTGGCTAACCGGACTATCATTGACAATATCGCTGTCTTTGTCTAGTTTAATTAAACCTCCGTTTAAAGAAGCAATTACTTGTACTTTTGAGAAATCTTCGTCTAACTGAATTTCAGTGATGTATTTTTTCAAATCTGCTTTTGCTTCTGGACCAGATTTTAAAGTTAAAGGAGTAAGATTTCCGCTGATTTTTGAGTCTAAAACTTCAATAGCAGAGAATTTAATTTCGTCTGTAAATTTAACTTCTCTTACTTGACTTCCGTGTTTTAGGCTCACTCCTACGCTTCCGCCACCAAAAAGAATTCTGAAAAATCCACCTGGTTTTTCTGGAGTTGAAGCTGGAGTAAATTGTTTTTCTGGCGCATCAAAAATCTGTTTCTGAACCATTTGAAAAGCAAAATCTCTCTGTTTTTGAAAAAGAGCTTCTTCTACTTTTTTTCTTTCCTCATTAGAAAACTGATTATCAGTAATAATTTCACTAACAATTCCGCCTTGAGTTAAGATTTTTTCGTACTCGCTTTCCCAATTCACATCTACAAAAGACCAGCTTACATTGGCTTTCGCAGAAAAATAAGTGTGTACTTTTTTGACATCTACCGTTGTTTTAATTGTTGTCGTTGGCATGTAGCCTTTGTACTTAATTTTGTTTTCGATAACCAGATTATTCGATCCTGATTCTAATGCATTCTTAACCAAAGAAGCACTGTTGCGCCCCATAAGTACAGAAAGCGCATTATCGCCTAATCCGAATGTTGTTCCTGCTCCTTCTCCCTGAATATTAAATGTCCAAGGATTTGCTCCTCCAAACGGATTATTTGGCGATTTTTCGCCTACAACATGCATTGTAATTGTGTTTTCTGTTAATTGAATCGGTCTAACATTGGTCTCGTTGAAATCTCTGTCAACTCCTTTCAAATAAGAAAATAATCCAAAAAGTTTTGACTGTCTTTGGTTATTGTAATTCGTATGAAGCTTTTGTTTTAATTTATCGATTGCTTTTTTCAATAAAGCTTCTGGCAAATCGATTGTACTAGTTAAAGTAGTATAAGCTCCTGCTTCTTCTTCCAATCCTTCTGCACCAATTACAGTTGACGAATCTCCTTCTGATTTAAAAACCTGCATCGCAAATTTGAATCTTCCGTCGGGATGTTTCGCCAAACGTGGCGCTTTCGGATAATAATAAAACTGCATTGGCAGACCGGCATCTCTCAATAATATATTGTTAGGATCTGGCGAGAAAAGCACTGCATAATCTGCTCCATCTTCTTTCTCTAAAAGAATTTCTACTGTTCCGGCTCCTGCATGAGGATAACCTAGGGCTGTTGGTTGTGACATAATTTTTAATTTTTAGTTAATAAGGTTTAAAATTTTAAAAGCCAGCTATTTATCATAAAACTGACGATGTAAAATTCTATTTTTATAAAATATTATGTAACAGCGCTTTAACCCATTTTTTAGAATCATTATTACCCAAATAAAAAAGGGGATATTTCCCCTTGTCACAACTTTTCGTTTCAGATAATTTTGTTTCCCAACAGCAATCAAAATCCTGTTAACTAATTCCTTAACCAATCAACAATAAATAACTATGAAAAATCCTCCCGCAAAACCGAGTCAGTTAATCACAAAAGAATTTGCAAAACAATTGAATGTGAATTACAACAATAGAAGAGCTTCTCTTACCGCAAAAAAAGCACAAAAAGAAGATGCAAATGCCATCTGGTATTCATTAGAAGAACTAGAAAATTATATTCACTATATAAAAACCAACGGTGCAAAAGACGGATATAATGTAGACGGAATTCGTTTTTATTTTGGCGTTTATCCCGAAGATGAAAAACATGGAGAAAAAGCTGGATTAACCACTTTATTTTTAGTACCGACTGGAAAAAAAATAGAGCAGAATACGGCTAAAATTCAAAGTTTTGCTTTGACACAAGAGCCTTTATCTTCTGACATACAAAGCCTTGAACCAATGAATTATGGAAACATCGGAAGACCACCAAGTTTAACATATTAAAAAAACTATGTTTGAATTTTTACGATCTTATGTCATTTACTTAGCTTTTTTATCGGGACTTATTGGCTTGTTTTCACTTCCAAAACTTCCTGGTAATAAAGCTAAATTTTTAGTACTTTTAATCTGGTTTTCAATCATAATCGAAATTGTAGGTTATTATTTTAACTATTGGACGGGATTACTGAATTATTACGTCTACAATTTCTATATGTTCGCCAGTTTTACCGCCTATATTTTACTTTTACGAGCCTTACTTACTAAAATAAACAATAGACTTTTAGCAATTCTGTTTCTGATTCTGTTTATTGTTTCTTTCTTTTTAAACATTTTATATTTTAAAGAAGATACCAATCGATCGTTTACTTATAGTTTTGCTATCGGCGTATTATTGGTTTTAATATTATCCTGTTTGTATTTGGTAGAAATTTTTAATTCAAACAAAATTTTAAATTTTAAGAAGTCAGTTTTTTTCTGGTACGTACTAGGAATACTCGTTTTTCATGTTCCTTTCACTCCTTTTATGCTGGCTATCAATTGGTTTTTAATCAAACAAGACGAATCTGTATTTAGTTTAGTTTTGTTTATTTTAAATTTACTGGCACATTGCTGTTTTATAATCGGATTTGTATGGAGCGAAAAGAAATACAATTATTAGTTATTTCGTTAGGTATTGTTTTCTTTACCTTAATCGTCACACTAGTGATTATTTTCTTCTATTTTTTGAAAAAAAGAAACAGTTATTTAGTTGAAAAAATGGAAGCTGATTTGTATTTTCAATCTGAACTTGTAAAAACCAGAATCGAAATTAAAGACCAGACATTATCTGAGATTAGCAAAGAATTACATGATAATATCGGGCAAATTATTTCGGTTGCCATTATGCAACTTAATATTTCGATTAGCAATAAAAATGCTCAAATAAGCGAACTAAAAGACCTTAAATCTGTATTAGCCAAATCGTTGGATGAATTGAGAATTCTTTCTCGAATTATAAATAAAGATAATTTACTGCAAAACAATTTTCTAGAAGCCATTCAGCAAGATTTAGAACGGATTAAAAAATTAAAGAAAATAAAATACAATTTTTATCAAAAAGGAATTGTTCCAAGTATAAATGAAGAACACGAACTAATTATTTATAGAATTTTCCAAGAAGCGCTTCACAACAGTTTAAAACATTCCAGAAGTGACTTATTTGATGTTTATATCGAAACGACAGATTCTGTTTTTAAACTAAAATTAAAAGATTTCGGAATTGGATATGATCTCAAAAAATCAAATTCAGGAATCGGACTAAACAACATGAAACTGAGAGCTAAATTAATTGGTGCCAAATTAATTATAAATTCAGATCAAACGGGAACCGCTGTAACTATTGAATATCCATTAACTCAAGGCTATGAAAACTAATTCAAAAAATAAAATTCTAATTGTTGATGATCATTTGCTATTTTCTCAGTCTTTAGAGCTTTTAATCAAAAGTTTTGGAGATTATGAAGTTACAGAACGTTTCGAAAATGGAAAAGTTTTTATTGATTATATCGAAGAAAATAAATCTGCGGAAATTGATCTTATTTTGCTCGATGTCAATATGCCTGTTCTAGACGGCTTAAGCACAATGAAATGGCTTAAAGATTATCGTCCAGACTTAAAAGTAATAGCATTATCGGTAAACGATGATGAAGAAATCATAATCAAAATGATCACCAACGGTGCAAAAGGCTATTTATTGAAAGATACCTCTCCAGAAATATTTAAAGAAGCTATTGAGTGTGTAATCGAAAAGGGTTTTTATTTCACCGAATTAGTTTCTGGAATGCTCATCAATAAAGTTAACAGCAGCGACAAAAAAATCAATTTAAAAGAAAAAGAAATTGTTTTTATCAAACATGCCTGCACCGAAATGACGTATAAAGAAATTGCATCAGAAATGTGTTTAAGTCCTAAAACTATTGACGGTTACCGAGAATCTCTTTTTGATAAACTTGAAATAAAAACCCGAATCGGATTAGTTCTTTATGCTATAAAACATAAAATTGTTTTTGTTTAATTAATACGTTAAAGCTGCAAAAACAGGATATTCGTCGATTTTTTCTCTTCCGTTTAGAAAAGTGAGTTCCATTAAGAAATTACATTGTACAATTTCGCCACCTAATTTTTCTACCAGTTCGCAAACCGCTTTTGCAGTTCCGCCAGTTGCTAAAACATCATCGTGAATTAAAACACGATCTCCTTTTTTAATTGCATCTGTATGCATTTCTAAACTATCAGAACCATATTCCAATTCATAAGAAGCGGAAATTTTATCAAAAGGAAGTTTTTTTGGTTTTCGCACTGGAACAAATCCGGCATTTAATTCTTGAGCAAGCAGCATTCCGAAGAAAAAACCACGACTTTCTGCTCCAACAACCTTGTCAATTTTCTGATTTTTTAGAGAATCTAGTAAAACTTTCAGGCAATTTGTTCGCGCTTCGGGGTTATTTAGTAAAGGAGTGATATCTTTAAATAAAATTCCTTCTTTTGGGAAACCCTGAATATCACGTATATAACTTTCGAACTGCATTTTTTTTTAATTTTATGTTATTTTTTCCTTGTTTATCTCACATTTATACCTATCTTTGCACCCGCAATAAGCAATCAACAAAGCTACAAAAAATAGCTAATTGATACAAAAAAGGCCTCGTGGCGCAACTGAATAGCGCATCTGATTACGGCTCAGAAGGTTACAGGTTTGAATCCTGTCGAGGTCACTCTATGGGACAAAAGATAAAAATCATCTTTTGTTCCATTTTTTTTATCCCGTAACTCCTTGTTTATCAAATATATACTCTCTACAATTTTGTTCACTCTAGCGGTTTGTATTTTATTTTCACGAATCGTAAAATTTTCAGGGTAAACTAAACCTATTAGACTCCGAGCTTCTGATAAATCCATATCTACATAAGCTTCATTCATTTTAATTAAATTCTCAATGCCTTTATTTAAAAGGGATTCGATGCTGTGTCTATCTTTTGCTATGGATGATAATTCCCTTTCAAGGTTTGTAATTCGTATAGTGTAGTCATCTTTCATTAATTTATAATCATCGGAATCTATTTTTGATGTTAAAAGAAGATCCCTTGCATTACTTAATCGAAGTTCATAATCTTTAATCTGTTCTAAAAGTCGTCGTTTCTGTTCACCAGCATTATTAGCCAATTCTCGGTGAGTTTCAAATATTACAGATGTGTATATTTTTTTGACCTCTGGTATTGGCTGGTATTTTTTTAGGTCATCAATAAATAATTTATTGGCTATTTCAGAATTGATTCTAAATTTACACTGGGCTTCGCAATGATAATAATAGTAATGTTTATGTCTGCCTTTACACTTGCTTCCCTGAAGCTTTTTTTGGCACTTTGGACAATTAAAAAATCCTCTAAGGGGAAATTCTACAACTGTTTTAATTTTAGGTCTGTAAATACGGGATTTTCCATCTAAAATATCCTGAACATTATAGAAAAGACCTTCCGTAATTAAAGGCTCATGCTGTCCTGTAACTAACATACTTTCTTCATCTTTATATTGGGGGACAAAAATTTTACCACAGTAAATTGGATTTCGAATTAAACCCCACATATTGCTTTTGGTTCTTGTAAAACCTCTTCTGCATGCAAGATGGTAAACCTGTTCAGTGTTAAACACTCCTCTTGCAATTTCTTCGAATATCCATCTCATTACTGATGCAGCCGGCTCTACAAGAGCAATATATTTAGTTCCGTCCTCTTTTGATTTATTTGCATAACCAAAGGGAGCAGTTCCCATATATCTTCCTTCTTTTTTAGCTCTTCGCATTCCATGAAAAGTATTTAAAGCCCGTCTGTCGTTCTCTACTTCTGGGGCAGCGAGATAAAAAGCAAGCATCATCTTATTTTCCGGAATAGATAAATCAAGAGGCTGTTCGATAGCTTGTGGCTCCACTCCAAGTTTTCGTAGAACACTTATCATTTGGTATGCGTCACCAGCATTTCTACTAAACCTGTCCCATTTTGTAAATAAGACAAAGTCGCATTTGTTTTTTTCTCTTTTAAGATTAAGAAGTAATTTATTCCATTGTGGTCTATTAAAGGTTTTGGCTGAATGATCTTCGTAAATAACATTACGAACTTCAATATAATTTATAGAACAATACTTACGTAGGACTTCTTCCTGATTTCTTTGTGAATATCCTTTCTCAGCCTGCTCGTCTGTGCTTACACGAATGTATAAATCTGCAATAATACTGGAAAAAGCGGTCAAATTGACCACGCTTTTTCAGCATAAAGTGACCACCGATTTCGGGTCAAACTGACCACTCCTTTTCAATTTAAACTGACC
>NZ_JACHLB010000008.1 GCF_014207905.1 Flavobacterium notoginsengisoli
TTTTAGATTTTAGATTTTAGATTTTAGATTTTAGATTTTAGATTTTAGATTTTAGATTTTAGATTTTAGATTTTAGATTTTAGATTTTCTAAAAATCGCTTCGCTCTTTTTGGTATTTGGAATTTAAAAAATTGGAATTTATTCCTTTAAAAATCCAAAATCTGCACTCTAAAATCTACAATAGCAAAGCCTTGTGTATATTCAAACTAATTCTTATTTTTAGTACTTGAACTATGCCGTTATGACAGAAATAGATATTGAAAAAGAGAATAAAGCTATTGCGCAGGAATACAAGGAATTACTACGAATAAGTTACCAAACTTTAGACCCCGCTGACAAAAAATTAATTCGAAAAGCTTTTGATGTTGCAGTCGATGCGCACAAAGAACAGAGAAGAAAATCTGGCGAGGCGTATATCTTTCATCCTATTGCAGTTGCAAAAATTGTTGCCTCAGAAATTGGTTTGGGAGCGACCTCTATTGCCGCGGCATTATTACACGATGTTGTAGAAGATACTCCAATTACGGTTGAAGACATTGAACGTCTTTTTAACCCAAAAGTTGCACAATTGGTTGAAGGATTAACTAAAATTTCATTAGTTCAAAAAGATTTAAATGCTTCTATGCAAGCCGAGAATTTCAGAAAAATGATTCTGACTTTGAATGATGATGTTCGTGTAATTCTGATCAAACTCGCCGATCGTCTTCATAATATGCAGACTATGGATTCGATGGCGGAATACAAACAAACCAAAATTGCATCTGAAACTTTATATATTTACGCTCCTCTGGCCCACCGTTTGGGACTTTATAATATTAAAACCAAACTGGAAGATTTAGGATTAAAATATACTGAACCAGCTGTTTATAATGATATCGTAAGCAAAATTCGCGAAACGAAAGAAGAACAAGATGCTTACATCAAAGATATTTCAGATGTATTGAAAAAATCATTGGATAACGAAGGTGTTGATTATATTATTAAAGGCCGTCCAAAATCGATTTATTCTATTCGTAGAAAAATGCGCGCTCAAAATGTAAGTTTTGATGAAGTGTACGACAAATTTGCTCTTAGAATTGTCTATAAATCTGATCCTCACGAAGAAAAATTTATAGCTTGGAAAATATATTCAATAGTAACCGATCATTATCGTCCTAGCCCGAGCCGTCTTCGCGATTGGATTTCATCACCAAAATCTACTGGTTACGAAGCCCTTCACATTACCGTTATGGGACCAAAAGGTCGCTGGGTTGAAGTTCAGGTTCGAAGTGAACGTATGGATGAAATCGCCGAAAAAGGTTACGCCGCACATTATAAATATAAAAATGGAGCAACGGAAGAAAGTGGTTTAGACACTTGGCTGAATCTTCTTCGCGAAGCTTTAGAAAATCCAGAAACAAACGCGGTTGATTTTGTTGAAGATTTTAAAATGAATTTATATTCTAAAGAAATCTTCGTCTTTACACCAAAAGGAGAAATCAAATCATTGCCAAAAGGTGCCACATCTCTTGATTTTGCTTTCAGCATTCACTCAGAAATCGGAATTAAAACCCGCGGTACTCGCGTAAATGGACGTTTAGTACCTTTAAATTATGAGTTAAAAAGTGGCGATCAGGTCGAAGTAATTACTTCTGCTAACCAGAAACCAACGGTAAACTGGCTAGAATATGTAACGACTTCTAGAGCAAAAAATAAGATTAAAAATGTTCTTAATGAGAACACCAAGAAAATTGCAGAAGAAGGAAAAGAATTACTGGTTCGAAAACTGAAACATTTAAAAATCACTTTTAACGAACAAGTAACCAACGAATTAGTAAACTTTTTCAAACTGAAAACCAGTTTAGATTTATTTTACAGAGTTGGAATTGGTGCGATCGAAAATCAGCAGTTAAAAGATTACGCTGCCCAGAAAAGCAATTCGTTTATCAATTTCTTTAAAAATAAAATCAAAAGAAATAAAGACACTGCCGACGAGGATATTCATAAACCAGTTATCAGCAGCAACTACGATATGCTGGTTTTTGGAACAGAACACGATAAATTGGATTATAAATTATCGCAATGCTGCAACCCGATTCCTGGTGATGATGTATTTGGTTTTGTGACTATTAACGAAGGAATTAAAGTGCACAAAAAAGATTGTCCGAACGCAATCGGAATGCAATCTAATTATGCTTACAGAATTATGAGCGCAAAATGGATTGACTCTTCTCAAGAAGAATTCAAAGCCATTATCAACATTACAGGAATGGATGTTTTAGGACTTACCAACCAATTAACAAGGGTAATTTCGAACAATATGAGCGTAAATATCCAAAGTATTTCTTTGAGCACAGATGCTGGAATTTTTCACGGACAGATTGCTGTAATTGTAAAAAATAACACCATTTTAAAGAAAATGATCAACGCAATTAAGAAGATTGATGGTGTCGATAAAGTAACTCGAGAATACAGAACCTAACTTTTTAACCTATCTATAAGGGATTTATAACTAAACTTTAAACCCGAAACTTTTATTGATTGAAAATAAAAATTTATCTTTGCCGGATATGACACTCATTTCAACTGACAACACTAGAAATCAAGAAATTGTAAAAAACGTTTTTACAATGTATCTTGAGCAAAAAGGGCATCGCAAAACTCCTGAGCGTTATGCTATACTTCAGGAAATTTACGACAGCGAAGAACATTTTGACATCGAAAACTTGTATATCAAAATGAAAAACAAAAACTATCGTGTGAGTAGAGCTACTTTATACAACACGATCGAGTTATTGTTAGACTGCGCTTTGGTTAGAAAACATCAATTTGGGCAAAATCAGGCTTACTATGAAAAGTCTTATTTCGACAAGCAGCACGATCACATTATCATGACTGATTCTGGAGAAGTAATTGAATTTTGTGACCCAAGAATTCAAACCATCAAAAAAACAATCGAAGAAATATTTGATATCGAAATTACGAATCATTCACTTTATTTCTACGGAAACAAAAAACAGAAATAATAATCCAGAAAGGAATTATTCAAAAAATAAAAAAAGAAAATTAACTACATAATCAGTAGGACAACTGAGATTGTCCCAACGCAAATTAAAAAAGAATGACCGTAGATTTATTACTAGGATTACAATGGGGAGATGAAGGTAAAGGAAAAATTGTAGACGTACTTACCTCAAATTACGATATTATTGCACGTTTTCAAGGAGGACCAAATGCAGGACATACATTAGAATTTGACGGAATTAAACACGTACTAAGAACCATTCCTTCAGGAATTTTTCATAAAAATTCAGTAAACATCATCGGAAATGGTGTTGTAATCGATCCTGTAGTTTTTCAAAAAGAAATCGAAGGTTTAGAGAAATTTAACCTTGACATCAAAAGTAAATTAATCATTTCTAGAAAAGCGCACTTAATTTTACCAACTCACCGTTTATTAGATGCAGCTTCTGAAGCTTCTAAAGGAAAAGCTAAAATCGGTTCTACTCTTAAAGGAATTGGCCCAACTTACATGGACAAAACAGGTAGAAATGGTTTGCGTGTTGGAGATATCGAACTAGAAGATTTTAAAGAGCGTTACAGATCATTGGCTGATAAACATGAAGCTATGATTGCTTTTTATGATGTTAATATTCAATACAATTTAGCTGAGTTAGAAAAAGAATTCTTTGAAGCTATTGAAGAATTGAAAAAATTAGATTTCATTGACAGTGAAGAATACATGCACCAAGCTCAAAAAGCTGGTAAATCTATCCTTTGCGAAGGTGCTCAAGGATCTTTATTAGATGTTGATTTCGGAACTTATCCTTTTGTTACTTCATCAAACACCACAGCTGCTGGAGCTTGTACAGGTTTAGGAATTGCTCCTAACAAAATCAAAGAAGTTTACGGAATTTTCAAAGCTTACGTTACTCGTGTTGGTAGCGGACCTTTCCCAACTGAACTTTTTGACGAAGTTGGTGCTACAATGGCAAAAGTTGGTAACGAATTTGGTTCTGTAACTGGAAGACAAAGACGTTGCGGATGGTTAGATTTAGTAGCTTTAAAATATGCTGTTCAAGTTAACGGAGTTACGCAGTTAATGATGATGAAAGGTGATGTTCTTTCTGGCTTTGAAACTTTAAAAGTTTGTACAGAGTACAACTACAAAGGACAAAACATTTCTCACTTTCCTTACAACATTGAACCAGAAAATGTTACTCCGGTTTACAAAGAGTTTAAAGGATGGAAACAAGATTTAACTGGATTGACAACTTATGATCAATTACCAATTGAGCTAAAAGAATATATTGAATTTATTGAGAAAGAAATCGAAGTGCCGATCAAAATTGTATCGGTTGGACCAGATAGAAAGCAAACAATAACAAAATAACATACCTAAACGCTCTGATAATCAGAGCGTTTTTTTTTATACAAATTATTTCATTTATGAAAAATCCAAAAGTTAAAATTAAGGAAACTACATTATTATCAGACAATTGGTATATCTTAAACCGAGTTACTTTTGATTATCAGAAAGAAAATGGCGTATCTGAAGTTCATACTCGTGAAGTTTATGACCGTGGCAATGGTGCTGGAATTTTACTATACAATTCAACAAAAAAAACAGTCATTCTAACACGTCAATTTCGTTTACCGACTTTCCTTAACGGAAATAAAGACGGAATGATGATTGAGGTTTGCGCAGGACTTTTGGACAAAGACAATCCTGAAACCGCAATTATTCGTGAAACCGAAGAAGAAACTGGCTATAGAATTACTAAAGTTCAGAAAGTTTTCGAAACATACATGTCGCCTGGCGCCGTAACCGAAATTCTTTACCTTTTTGTAGGCGAATACGACGAAAGCATGAAAGTAAGCGAAGGCGGAGGACTAGACGCTGAACAAGAAAATATTGAAGTTCTTGAATTTACATTTGATCAAGCTTATGCCATGATTGAATCAAGAAAAATTACTGATGCTAAAACCATTATGTTATTGCAACATGCTAAAATAAAAGGTTTGATTTAATATAGGATTTCATCAAAAAAATAAATTAAAATTGGCAAATAAATTCTCTTATACGATTACATTAAATAATAATATTTCCGAAAATGAAGCGATTGATTTCTTAACAGCTTCAAATGTAAATTTTATTAAACCCGATAAAGACAGTAGAAAAAAGTTACTAGAACTACTTGGAGTAGATAAGAAATATTTCAGAGCTTTTGATTTGGTTTTAATTCCAGGACACACTAATCTTGAAAAAATTATAGAAGTAAAAAACATAGATGACATCACTCTTATCGAATTAAAAACTACTAAGAAAAAACTAATTAATTTACCATCTGGCTTTTTCTTTGGAGCTACAGAAAGTGAATTTGCATTAGCGACACAGCTTGGCAATCAATATAAATTTTGCTTTATTTCGCTACATATCGAATCATCAAATTATGTTTTACTTACATTGGAAGAACTAAACAAAATAATTAAAACAAAAAGAATTCAATATCAAATAAATTTATAATTAATGAAAATCCCGAAACCAATTCAAAAAATTATGTAACCCTTTTCAGCTATCATAATCATAACTTTATTTTCATAAAATTACGACCTATGAAAAAGTTATATTATACAGCAAACGGATTATTATTATTGACGTTAGTTTTATTAGGTTCTTGTAAAAAGACTGATACCATAACACTAACCGAAAATAAAACTGATAAAAAAGAAGTTATTGAGTATAAAAAACCTAAAACGGTTTCTTATCAAATTTCTAAAACCAAGGAATGGCTAAAAACAAATGAAGCTGACAGCAGCAAAATGAATATTGTTTACGCCTTAAACAGAACCGATAAAGCCAATTTCAAGAAACTAGATTCTGTTGTGATTCCAGCAGACTTTAGTGGCGATTTGGTTTATTATCTTCCATTTCCATTGCATGTTTCCGCTTTAGAAGAGGTTTCTAAAATAATTTTATTTTCATATCCAACTCAGACTTTTGCCGCATATGAAAACGGCGAACTCGTGCGTACTGGTCCAACTAATATGGGAAGAAAAAAAGATCCTACTCCAACAGGATTGTTTTTTACGAATTGGAAAGCAGAACAAACTACCAGCACTTTTAATGATGAATGGGACTTAAAATGGAATTTCAATATTGAAAACAAACTTGGTGTTGGTTTTCATCAATATGAATTGCCTGGATATCCAGCTTCGCATTCTTGTTTAAGATTATTAGAAAAAGACGCTAAATACCTTTATAAATTTGCAGATGAATGGATTTTGAAAGATAAAGAAAATGTAAAAGTAAAAGGAACTCCAGTAGTTGTTTTTGGAAGTTATCCCTTTGACGGTCCAAAACCTTGGCTGCAACTTGCATCAGACCCAAAAGCTTTAGATATTTCTGAAGGCGACATTGAAACCGCTACTAAACCATTTTTAAAAGAAATTCTAGAAAATCAGAATCTTAGAGAATCTAATCAGACTAGTGAAATTTAAAATTTCATAAAAATATTTTTTTTTGTTTTTTAGCTCGCAAGCCTTAATGTTTGCGGGCTTTTTTATTTTTTCAAGTATAAGTTTTAAAAAAATATTTTTATAAATAAGCGAACATTCATTTATATTATATATCTTTGTACCCTAGTTAATTAGAATTATGAGAACGAGAGATACCAACAAGGAAGAAACTGTAAAACAAAAGGCAATCGATATGATTGTTACACAAGGCATAGAAGGTTTTGGAATGAATCGTTTAGCAAAAGAATGTGGAATATCTGTTGCTACCCTTTACATTTATTATTCAGACAAAGAAGATTTGATTCGTAAAATCGGAATTGAAATTGGTCAAAATTTCTTTTCCAAAATGCTTGATGGGTTTTCTCCTGATATGTCTTTTAAGGATGGACTTAAAAATCAGTGGGAAAATCGTATTCACTTCACATTGAACTTTACGCGCGAAGCGACTTGTTTCGAAATTCTAAAACAATCTACTCATGGAGATGCTATTGTTGAAGAGATAACTGGAGATTTTAAAAAGACAATGTCGCAATTTATGATTTCCGCAATTGAAAGAAAAGAGCTCATTCCGGTTACTTTTGAAGTATTTTGGAGTATAGCCTATGGTTCGCTTTATTCTCTTTTAGAACTTCACAGAGAAGGAAAATCTATGTCGGGAAAACCTTTTGTATTTACAGATGAACTTAAAAACGAAACTTTCAATTTGGTTTTAAAAGCTCTTACTCCTTAATTAAATAATAAAAATTTAAATGATTTGTCGCTCTGAGCGAAGTCGAAGAGCAATTTTAAACATAATATTAAAACACAATGAAAACTTCAATTATAGAAAATAAAAAAATAGCTATTATTGGCGGCGGACCTGTCGGATTAACAACTGCTCGCATTTTACAGATAAATGGCGCCGAAGTAACAGTTTATGAAAGAGATGTTAATGCTGAAGCTAGAACGTCTGGCGGCACTTTGGATATCCATTCAGATTCTGGTCAATATGCAATTCAGAAAGCAGGTCTAATGGATGTCTTTCTGCAATATGCAAGACCAACTGGCGAAAAAATGGCAGATATAGACGGAAATATTACTTCTGATGAAATGCCTGATGATACTAACGCATTTTCTCGTCCAGAAATTGATCGAAACGATCTTCGAAAAATTATGCTGGATAATCTTCAAGAGAATACAGTTGTTTGGGATAGTCAATTGATTAATTTAGAAAAATCTGAAAATCAATATATTTTAGAATTCAAAAATGGCAAAAAAGAAACTGCAGATTTTGTTATTGTGGCAAATGGCGGAAGATCTAATGCTAGAAAATTTGTCAGCGATCAAGAACCAAAACTTTCTGGAACATATATTATTCAAGGCGAAATTGCAAATCCTGACCAAGATTACCCTGAATTTAAACCCAAATACGGAAATGGAAATGTAATGGCAATGGGAGAACATAAAATGTTTTATACGCATACAATGCGCGATGGTTCTGTACATTTTGGCGTTTCTTTTAAAGCCGATGAAGATTGGATTTCTAACCACGGAATTAATTTTGAAGACGACCAAAATGTCATTTCATTTCTTAATGAAACTTTTAAAAACTGGGGAGACGATTATAAAAAATTCTTTGCCGCTTCTACCGAATTTTCAGGTTTGCCTTTGCGCTTGTTTTCTTTAGAGGAAAGCTGGAAAGAACATTCGAACATTACTCTTGTAGGTGACGCGGCGCATTTAATGCCTCCATTTGCTGGTGAAGGCGTTAATATGGGATTGTTTGATGCTTTTCATTTGACAGAAAATCTAACTAACGGGAAATTCAAAACGATAGATGAAGCCATTGCCGATTACGAGAAAAAGATGTTTGGCTACGCTTTAGAAGCACAGCGCATGACAAAAAAAATGGAAGATTTATTGCATTCTGATATCGTTGCGGAAGATATTCTCAACAGCCGATTCTAATCATTTTTCAAGCTTTTACAGCGCACGAATATTCGTATTTAATAAAACAACATAGTTGCTTTTAATTTCTTACTTTCGCTTTCAATAAGTAAAAAAAACTACATTAAAAGCAACTATGAAAAAACTAATTGCACTTCTTTTTATTTCTGGAACATTTTTAAACTACGGCCAGTCTAATCAGATTTTAGATTTTAAAGCTGGATATTCTCCTCAAACCGTTTACAATCAGACAACACTTAATGCTTCGGATTATGAAGTGACCTATTCTGGAAGTGAAACTTTTTTAGAGACACTTAAGAAAAATCAAGTGCCAAATCCAACTACCATAAAAAGCAATATGACCATAGAAACACTTTCTAAAACTGGTAAAGCAAATAAAGAAGGTATGTTTCCCATCACAATTGAATACGTAAAAGCTGTTGATGGAAATGGAAAAATAATAATTCCAGGAGGCACTTTACTTTACGGAAATGCCACTTCCACTACTTTACCAAAGATGGATTCTATTGTGGCAAAAGATATGGAAGAAAGCTTAAAAAATGTTGTCTTTCAGACGGTACAAAGCACTTTTTCACAATTAGTTATGCCGCAGAAAAAACTAAAAATAGGAGAATCTTTTGTTCAAGAAAGTCCATTAACACTGCCAATTGCTGGCATTAATATTGAAATGATGATTACCACGGTATATAAATTAAAAAGCATGAATTCAAAAGATGCATTTTTTGATATTTCTCAGACTTATACCATGAAAATGTCTGACACAAGATTTGACACAACAGGATCTGGAATCGGAAGTGGAGAATTGACTTATGATATTCCAAATCATTTTATGAGTGAAAACACTTTAAAAATGGATTTCAATCTTAATCTAAAACACACCGATTTTAGTATGGAGTTAAAATCAAAAAGTGATTTTAAACAAACATCAGTAATAACAAAAAACAAATAACATGAGGACGTAAGATTTCTTACGCCTTTTTATTTGCAATCATACTTATGAAAGAGGTCTCAAAAAATAATAGGACTTGCAAAAATGGACATAACTATTTCAAAACTAGCGATTGCCCAACTTGCCCTATTTGCGAAGCTGAACGAAAACCAAATTCTGGATTTTTATCTGTTTTGTCAGCGCCTGCGAGAAGAGCTTTGGAAAGTAAAAATATCAAAACTGCAAAAGATTTATCTCAATATACCCAAAAAGAGATTATGTCTTTACATGGAATTGGGCCAAGCAGTCTTCCTAAACTTTTGGGAGAATTAAAAAAGTATGGATTAATGTTTAAAGACTAATAAAAGAACTACCTATAAGCTATTTTGCATGTAAAAACCCCAGCATGGAAAATATTTATAAAATTTCAATAAAGCAATAAAAAAGGCGTGAGAAATAAATCTTACGCCTTTTGTTTTATATTAAAAACTCAATTAATTATCTCGAATAATTTGGAGCTTCTTTAGTAATAGTTACGTTATGCGGGTGACTTTCAGTGATTCCACTAGAAGTGATTCTAACAAAACGTCCTGTTTCTTGTAGAGTAGGAATATCTTTTGAACCACAGTACCCCATACCTGCGCGAAGACCTCCAATAAATTGAAGCATGCTTTCATTCAATTCACCTTTGTAAGGAACACGTCCAACGATTCCTTCTGGAACTAATTTTTTAACGTCGTCTTCAACATCTTGGAAATAACGGTCTTTAGATCCTGTCTGCATCGCTTCAACAGATCCCATTCCTCGGTAAGATTTGAATTTTCTTCCTTCAAAAATGATAGTTTCACCTGGAGATTCTTTTGTTCCTGCTAATAATGAACCTAACATTACACAGTCAGCACCAGCAGCAATTGCTTTAGGAATATCTCCTGTATAACGAATTCCACCATCAGCAATTACAGGAACTCCAGTTCCTTTGATCGCTGCAGCAACTTCTAAAACTGCCGAAAATTGAGGAAAACCAACACCTGCAACGATACGTGTAGTACAGATAGAACCAGGTCCGATTCCAACTTTTACTCCATCAGCACCATTTTCTACTAAGTATTTAGCGGCTTCTGGAGTTGCAATGTTTCCAACAATTACATCAATTTGAGGAAATTTTGCTTTTACTTCTTTTAATGTGTTTACTACACCTTCTGTATGTCCGTGAGCTGTATCAATAATAATTGCGTCTACACCAGCAGCAACCAAAGCTTCAGCTCTTTGAACTGCATCTCCAGTAACTCCAATTGCAGCAGCAACTCTTAAACGACCAAAAGAATCTTTATTTGCGATTGGCTTTTGAGTTAGTTTTGTAATATCTCTAAACGTAATTAAACCAACTAATTCGTTTTTATCGTTTACAACTGGTAATTTTTCGATTTTATGTCCTTGTAAAACAACCTCAGCTTGCTCTAAAGAAGTTCCTTCAGAAACAGTCACTAAGTTTTGGCTTGTCATAACCTCAGCGATTGGCCTTGCTCCGTTTTTCTCGAAACGTAAATCACGATTTGTAACGATACCTTTTAAGATTTTGTTTTCGTCAACGATTGGAATACCACCGATTCCGAATTCTTTCATAGCATTCTTGGCGTCAGCAATAGTAGAATTCATTGGTAAAGTTACTGGATCAATGATCATTCCAGCTTCTGCACGTTTTACTTTTCGAACTTTTCCAGCTTGTTGTTCGATAGTCATATTTTTATGTAAAACACCGATTCCGCCTTCTTGCGCCATAGCAATTGCCATTGCACTTTCTGTTACCGTATCCATAGCAGCAGATACGATTGGAACGTTTAATGTGATGTTTCTTGAGAATTTCGATTTGATACTCACTTCGCGGGGAAGCACATTCGAGTAGTTAGGTACTAATAATACATCGTCGTAAGTTAAACCTTCGCCGATAATCTTGGAGTTGTGTGCTATCATGTTGCAATTTCTAGTTGAATTGCGTGCAAATATAGTGAATAAATTGCTAACTTAAATACTAAGTTATTCATAAAATTGTATTTACAAGAATTGTCTTATAAAAACATTTGTTTTAGCCTAGATGGAAATGGAAAGCCACGAAAAGTCAAAAAATATTTTTTTCTGGTTTAAAAAAGCGACCAACGGAAGCTCTTTTTAAACCTTGAAAAAAAATGTTTTGACTCGAGTGCTTGAAATGTACAGCTGGAATTAGCTCCTAATTAATTATTTAGAAATAAAATTAATCATCACGGTCTTGAAATACAAAATTAATTCCGAGCTGAAAAGTGGCGCTACTGGCTTTTGATAAATCTTTATATTCTAAAACATTACCAAATAAAGCGTAAATATTTACGGCTCCAACCGTACCTGCAAGGCCTAAACCAATATTCTTATTTGAAAATGTATCAAAAGTATAAGTTGCTTTTGCTTCTAATTTTCTAAAAATACTTCTTTTATAAAATGCTGTTAATGCAAATAATGGTTCTCGAGGTGCCGACATAGCAAATAATTGCGCTCCAACTGCATTCTTATAATAAGTATTGATTTTTCCTCGGCAATTACATTCATCATCTGGACGAGCCTCTCCAAAAGAATATTGTATAGAAGAATAAAATTTTGTTGGACGCCATGTAGTATACTTATTATATAGCGTATCTCTCGGTATAGCTTTATCGAATTCATCAAAAATATCTTCCGGGGCATCATTTCCTGTAAAATCAGGATTTACACCATCATACTTATATGTACCCTTGTAAGTTAGAGTTTCGATATCTTTAGATTGTTTTATAAAACCTAGATCTATGATGCTTGCTGTTAACTGCAAATTGTCTTTAATATAATATGTAAAACCGGCATCAACACCAAGACCTAAACTTCCGCTTAAAAAAGTATTATTTGCAATGTCTTTCACTACATTTCCTTCGTATTCATCTTTTGTGAATTTTGAAAGTCCAGATGTTTTTAATTCTAAATCAGAAGAAATGATTTGATTGTAAAGATTAGGATCTGTTGAACTTTGCCCTGTATAAATATATCCTGAATTTTTTGTTGATGTCGCGTTGGCACCACTTGAATAGATTTTAGCACGACCTCCATAAACAAATTTTTCGTTCACTTTTTTATGAAAACCAACATGCCAAACGGAAAGCACCTCAGCTTTCATACTCAAATCTCCAAGATTAAATGATTTTCCGATGTAATTTATGTTTCCATCTAAAGCTAAAATCGCCAAATCTTTTGGAACAAACATGAAAAAGTCAAATTCCTGATACAATCCGAAAGAGATATAAGACTTGCTTTCTCTGCCTCCAATTCTGAATCCACCAGAAAACACTTCCAATTGTTGATTGGTTACAACTTTATCTCTGTTTGTAGATTGATTAACTACGTTTCTTACCTTTTGGTTAAAATCGACTCCGTTATTAGCAAACAAATCGTAAGCCGTAAAACTGCTTGACCCTAAATTGGCAGAAATTCCAGATAAAACTGGAAATCCAAAATAATATTTATAAGAAACGTCGGCTCCTGGGTTTACCATTAGCGATTGCGGAATCGATGTAAAATTATACAGTATTTCTTTATTTTGAGAAAAACAAGAAAGCTGAAAAATGAGGCAGATAATCAGATATATTTTTTTCATCCAATTATTAAATAAGCTGTTGCACTTGATTTTAATTTTAAACCTCCTAAACTTTGATTATTTAATGGCGTTCCTTCAAAAATTGCAACTTTGAAACCTATTTTGATAGTTTTTTTTAAGAGATCCAATCGTTGGTTTTCAAAAACTTCTGTTGGAAATTTTATAACATTGGCAGTTCCTCTATAAGCAGGAATAGGAAACGTCAACGTTTGCAATACTTGGCCATTAGCATCTAATAATTCTAGACTTACTACAAAAGCGCGATCTATCGTATTTTCAAATTCAAAATTGAATTCGGCTTTTTTCAGATGATCATTAAAAAATTTATCTTTAAAAACATCAAAACCTCTTGAGTCGTCAATAACATGATTTCCTCCATCATCTATTAATTTGTTTGCTGGAATATCAAAATGAGCTAGATTAGCCAAAAAAGCAGGCTCTAACTTCAGATCATCTATTTGACCAAAGTCTAAATCACTTGAACAAGAAGAAAATAAAAGTGATAGGATTACTATTTTTATAACTTTATAGAAGTTGGATTTCATGGCAAAAGTATATACTATAAATGTAAAGCTTAATGTTGCAAATCGTTATCGAAGTTAGTAAATATAACCTTTTGTTAATGAAATTTTCCAAACAATTTTGAAGCTTCATTGTAAGCGCTTTCAAAACTTAAAGAATTTAAACCCGTAACTTTTTTATTTGCAGTAAAGTATGAAACCAATTTTTCTGTTGGCATGTTTCCGGTTAATTTATCAGCAGCCATTGGACAACCACCGAAACCTTGAATAGCTCCGTCAAAACGAGTACAACCAGCTTTTGCAGCGGCATCAATTTTTTCAAACCAACTTTCTGGAGTTGTATGGAGATGCGCTCCAAACTCGATTTCTGGATATTTCGGAATTAATTCTGAAAACAAATAGGTAATTACTTCTGGAGTCGAAGTTCCAACTGTATCTGAAAGGGATAGAATTTTTACTCCCATTCCAGCAAGCTTTTCTGTCCATTCTGCAACAATTTCAATATTCCACGGATCTCCATATGGATTTCCAAAGCCCATAGAAAGATAAGTTACGACTTCTTTCTTTTTCTTATAGGCAACTTCTAAAATTTCTTCTAAAGTAATTAAAGATTCAGCAATCGTTTTATGGGTATTACGCATTTGAAAATTTTCTGAAATCGAAAAAGGAAAACCCAAATATTGAATCTGCTCGTATCCCGAAGCCGTGATTGCGCCTTGTGTATTGGCAATAATAGAAAGTAATTTACTTGTTGTTTGAGATAAATCAAGTTGTTCTAAAACGGCAGCCGTATCCTGCATCTGTGGAATAGCTTTTGGAGAAACAAAGCTTCCAAAATCAATTGTATCAAAGCCCACACGAAGCAATGCTTGTATGTATGTTACTTTATTTTTTGTCGGAATAAAAGTCTTGATGCCTTGCATGGCATCTCTCGGACATTCGATAATCTTGATTTCTTTATTCAAAACTCATTCATTTGTAAAGGCTAAGTTAGTTTCTTTTTTATTGAAATAAAAGATAATTTTAGCCTAAGCAAAAACTATTACAAAATTTTGTAATAGTTATAATAATTACCAAAAAGTGTAATATTTTAAAATATTACCAAAAAACGTAATAATCAAAAATATTGCTTATATTTGTAATAGAAAGTTTATTATTTTTTAATTATATTTGGTTATGACTAGTGTAATTACAGGCGATATAATTGGCTCGAGACAACAATCCGAACATTGGGTTGAAGATTTGAAAAAAATCTTAACCCCCTTTGGGCAAACGCCAAGCCAATGGGAAGTTTATCGCGGAGACGAATTTCAAATTGAAGTTAGTAATCCAGAAGATGCTTTATTAGTTACAATTTTAGTAAAAGCACGTTTAAGAGCCATAAAATCTGATGCCCGTATGAGTATCGGCTTTGGAGATAAAACGCATCATGCAGAGAAAATTTCTGAAAGCAATGGTTCTGCTTTTATCAATTCGGGAGAACTTTTTGAAACTTTGAAAAAGCAAAAAGTAACTTTAGCAATG
The DNA here is from genome assembly GCF_014207905.1 of Flavobacterium notoginsengisoli. GTDB lineage: Bacteria > Bacteroidota > Bacteroidia > Flavobacteriales > Flavobacteriaceae > Flavobacterium > Flavobacterium notoginsengisoli_A. Next base: position 15,071 of record NZ_JACHLB010000008.1, read on the forward strand.
AGAACTGGTGATTTAAATTTCGATGAAAAAATGAATTTAATGATTCAACTCGCCTTGACGTTTATGGACAGTTGGCTCGTGCAATCGGCAGAATTTGTAGCATTGGCAATAGAAAACCCAAAACTATCGCAAGAAGAACTAGGACAAAAATTAGGCATTAATCAAGCCGCCGTTAGCCGAAGACAGAAACGTGCTCAGTTTGATTTAGTCATGCAATTAGATCGATATTTTAGAACACAAATAAAACAACTTACAGCATTATGATCCTATTTGTAAAACTGCTTTTGGCTCATTTATTAGGTGATTTTATCTGGCAACCCAATTCTTGGGTAAAAGATAAAGAAGCAAATAAACATAAAAGTGTTTATTTATATCTTCATATTTTACTTCATGGAGTTTTAGCCGCTGTTTTAATCGGTGACATTGGCTTTATTCGTTATGCTATATTAATAGCTGTAACACACGGAATTATCGATTTAATTAAATTGAATTTTCAGAAACCAAAAACAAAACGCACTTGGTTTGTAGTTGATCAAATTGCACATCTTTTGATTTTAATTGGAATTGCACTCTTCTATCATAGAAATAGCATTATCCCTTTACTTCCTTGTAATGATTGTTGGATTTTAATAACAGGCTTTTTATTGGTTACTAAACCTGCTTCAATTTTCATCAAAACCATTATTTCGATTTGGAGTCCGGAAAGCCAGAATAGCCATCAAGACAATTCTCTAGCCAATGCAGGAAATTACATTGGCATATTAGAACGTCTATTTGTGGTTTGTTTTATTTTGACTGGACATTTCGAAGCAATCGGTTTTTTATTGGCAGCTAAATCTATTTTTAGATTCGGAGATTTGAAAGAAGCCAAAGACCGAAAACTTACCGAATATGTAATGATAGGAACACTAATTAGTTTTGGAATTTCGATCCTTACTGGATTAGCAATTCAGGCACTTCTTTTACAATTGCCCTAAAACTTTTTTGTTGATTGCTTTTATTAAGGCTGGACCTTCATAAATAAATCCAGTGTATAATTGCACCAAACTTGCTCCAGCATTTAATTTTTCGATAGCGTCATCTGCAGAATGAATTCCTCCTACTCCAATAATTGGGAATGCTTTATTGCTTTTTTCAGAAAGAAAACGAATTACTTCTGTAGAACGTTTGGTTAACGGTTTTCCCGACAAACCTCCCATTTCTGATTGATTTGCAGATTGTAAACCATCTCTCGAAATAGTAGTATTAGTAGCAATAACTCCTGCAATCTCAGTTGTTTTCACAATATCGATAATATCCAATAATTGCTCATCTGTTAAGTCTGGAGCAATTTTCAAAAGAATTGGTTTTACTTTTTGAGTGCTTGTTTTTTGTTTTTCAACATTTCTATTTTGCAAGGTTTGCAATAAAGCCGTCAAAGGCTCTTTGTCTTGCAAGGCTCTCAAATTTGGCGTATTTGGCGAACTTACATTTACTACAAAATAATCTACATGATTGAATAATGCATCAAAACAAATGATATAATCTTTAACCGCATCTTCGTTATCGGTTACTTTGTTCTTTCCGATATTTCCACCAATCAAAACTCCTGAATTTTTCTTCAAGCGTTCTACAGCTTCTAGAACACCTCCGTTATTAAATCCCATTCGATTAATAATCGCCTGATCTTCTTTTAAGCGGAATAAACGTTTTTTAGGATTTCCTTCTTGGCCTACTGGTGTTACCGTTCCGATTTCAATAAAACCAAAACCAAAATCGCCTAGTTCTTTATATAGCTTGGCATCTTTATCAAATCCTGCTGCAAGTCCAACCGGATTTTTGAATTTTATTCCGAAAACTTCTCTCTCTAATCGAGAGTCTTTTACTTCGTATATCGCTCTTATTATTGATGAAACTCCTGGGATTTTTGAAATGAATTTAACGAATGAAAAAGTAAAGTAATGCACTTCTTCAGGATCAAACCAAAAAAGTATCGGACGAATTATCAATTTATACATAAGAGTTGTGTTGTTGTTATTTTGGCTGCAAATTTAAATATTATAGTTTAAAAAGGTGCTTATTTACTCAAACAAATAATTTCTATTTTGTTCAATTCTTCAAAATTGATTAAAAAGCTCTTAAAACCAAAACAACTTCCTTTTCCGTTCATTTTTAATGAAAACCTCGTTTTTGATGTTGCAAATTATAAAATGAAACATGTTTCTCTCTTAAAAAAAGCCTTACAAATTGTTTATCAGTTAATTTTGAGTCAATTAAGAATACTCCTCACAACAAATCTTTTTTTCCAATAACAATAAAAAATAAACTAAACTATGAAAAGCAACAACATCTCAGTACAGGAAAAAAGTCTTTTTCTATTTTTATTATTCTTGTTGTTTAGTGTAAATTCAAAATTATTTGCACAAGCTGATCCTCAGCAAGTAACCAAAGAAACGTTTAAAGGAAAAATGGCTTTAGACATTCGAGACTCAAAAAGTGACTGGACTCCATATTTACCCAAAAAAGCACCTGTAGGCTCACCAAACATCCTATTTATTTTGTATGATGATACAGGAATGGCTGCTTGGTCTCCGTATGGGGGAGCGATAAATATGCCAACCATGCAAAAATTAGCCGACAATGGAATTACCTATTCACAATGGCACACAACAGCATTATGCTCACCAACTCGTTCGACATTATTAACAGGTCGTAATCATCATCTTAATGGAATGGCAGCTATTACCGAAACAGCAGACGGGTATCCTGGTGCAAGTGGAAGAATTCCCAAACAAGCTGCCACAATTGGGCAAATTCTACAAGATAACGGCTGGAGCACTTTTTGGGTTGGAAAAAATCACAATGTGCCAGAACAAGATATTGCAGCTGGAGGTCCAAGAAGTACCTGGCCACTTCAAATGGGATTCGATCGTTTCTATGGTTTTCTAGGTGGAGAAACCAATCAATGGTATCCTGATTTAACAGAAGACAATCATTTTGTTGAACCACCTGCAACACCAGAAGAAGGTTATCATTTATCAAAAGATTTAGCAGATCATGCTTTAGAATTTATAAAAGACCAACAGGCCACAAATCCATCGAAACCTTGGTACATGTGGTATTGTCCAGGTGCAAATCATGCACCGCATCAAGCTCCTGAAGAATATATTGCAAAATATAAAGGTAAATTTGACGACGGATATGATGCTTATCGCAAATGGGTTCTGCCAAGAATGATTGCTAAAGGAGTTATTCCAGCAGGAACAAACTTTGACAAATTTAACCCAATGCCTCCTGGAGTCGCAAATCCAGCCGATAATGTTTTAGACTGGAATAAATTAAAACCAGAAGAGAAAAAACTATTCTCAAGACTAGCAGAAGTTTATGCAGGTTTTTCAGAATACACAGATGCTCAAGTTGGCCGAATTATCGATTATTTAGAAAAAACAGGACAGCTTGAAAACACCGTTGTAATTTATGCCGCAGATAATGGTGCTTCTGGTGAAGGTTCAGAATCGGGTTCTGTAAATGAAAACAAATTCTTTAACGGATATCCTGATGAATTAAAAGAAAATCTAAAATATATAGACAAATTAGGAAGTCCTGATACTTACGAGCATTATCCAACGGGATGGGCAGCTGCATTCTCTACTCCATTTAAAATGTTCAAAAGATACAGCCAATATGCAGGAGGAACTTGTGATCCTTTAGTAATTTCATGGCCAAAAGGTATTAAAGCAAAAGGTGTTGTTCGCGATCAGTTTCACCATTCAACAGATATTGTACCAACAATATTAGATGTTTGCGGACTAGAAATGCCTAAAGAATATCGCGGGGTTCCACAATATCCATTATCTGGAGTTTCTATGCGCTATACTTTTGACGCTGCTCCAAATACAAAAACTCAAAAACACATTCAGTATTTTGCCATGTTAGGAAGCCGCGCTTTATGGAAAGACGGATGGAAAGCGGTTGCATTGCATGCTCCTCTTGGCGGAAAAGGTCATTTTGATAAAGACGTTTGGGAATTATATAATACCGATGTCGACCGATCTGAATCTAACAATTTAGCAGCCAAATATCCAGACAAATTAAAGGAGTTGATAAAAGACTGGAATGACGAAGCTGCTAAAAATTTAGTATTACCACTGGATGACCGTTCTGCAATTGAAGTTTTAGGAACTGAAAGACCTTCGTCTGAAGCTCCACGCGACCTTTACAAATACTATCCAGGAACTTCAGCTGTACCAGAAGGAGTTGCAGTTAACGTTCGAGGACGTTCTTACAAAATTGTAGCCGATGTTGATGTAAAAGATGCGAATGCTTCAGGCGTATTATTTGCTCATGGCTCTCGTTTCGGAGGACATACCTTATTTTTAAAAGATAAAAAACTGCATTATGTATACAATTTCTTAGGAATTGCTCCAGAACAAAAATTCACTTCAAATGTTGCCATTACTCCTGGAAAACATGTTTTTGGAATGGAATTCAATCGTGAGAAAGCTGGTCCGAACGGTGAGTCTATTGGAACAATGAAACTTTACATTGATGGCAAAGAAGTCGCTTCGGGCCCAATGAGAACTCAGTCCGGTAAATTTACACTCTCAGGCGACGGACTTTGCGTTGGATTCGATAGTGGAGATGCCGTAAGTAAAGAGTATAAAACACCTGGAACTTTTAAAGGAGGGGAAATTTATGGCGTAGGTATTAACGTCGGAAAAATTGAATACTCCGACCTAAACAACGAAGCAAAAAGAGCTTTCAGTAAAGATTAATGAACTTAAAAAGGATCAAGAGGTATTTAATAAATACCTCTTTTTCTCATTTAAATTTAATTAATAAATGTTTCAATTAATTCCGACTCAAAATGCTTCATAGAACTACTTATAATAAAAAGAGTTTTTTCTTAATGCTACTTTCTTCATTTAGTTTTTTTGTTTCAAATAAAATGGTAGCTCAGGAAAATGAAGAAAAGACATTTAAGCCACACCATCAAATTGGACTTTCTATTAATCATGTTCATGTTTTTGAAGGTCGCGATGACGAAGGAAATCGAGAAGTTTTGAGTCTTCCTGCATGGGGTTTGGACTATACTTTTCAATTTCGTGAAAAATGGGCAATCGGACTTCATACTGACTTTATTATTGAAAAATTTAAAGTCGAAAAAAATCTTGCCAGTGGAGAAGATAAAGAAACCGTTGAAAGAAGTTATCCTATTGCACCCGCTTTAATGGGAATTTATAAACCCAATGAACATTGGAGCTTTCTACTCGGATTTGGAGGAGAATTTGCCAAAGAAGAAGATTTTTTCTTAACTCGTGCAGGTGTAGAATATGGTTACGAATTACCAAAAGGCTGGGAAATTTTCGGAACTGCCAGTTATGATTTTAAATGGAATGCTTATGACAGCTGGGGAATTGGTTTAGGAATCGCAAAAAACTTTGGAGGAAAATAAGATTTCAGGAGAAAATAAAATGATACAATTTGTACGCCTATGTTTAGCCCTAAAAATAAAATACTTGCTTGGAAAACTATTCTTTTGATTGCAATCTTTTTTATTAGTTTCAAAGGAATATCGCAAGAAGAAAAGGATACTACAAAAATAATGACTGTTCGATACGGAGACAAAGGTTTTGAGCTTCGAACGAAAGACAATAAATTCCTATTCCAACTGCACAGTAGATTGCAATTTCGTTTTTCTACACCTTATGATACCGATCCTCTAACTTACGACGATTACAGTCAGGATGCCAAAACTACTTTTAAAATAAATCGCGCTAGACTAAAAATAGGCGGCCACGCTTTCGAACCTTGGTTGAAATATTATTGGGAATACGAATTAAGTCAATCTAATTTACTTGATTTTAGATTAATGATTGAGAAATGGGATTTTCTGAGTTTCAAAGTTGGACAATGGAAAACTGAGTTTACTCGAGAGCGTTTCATTAGTAGTGGTGAACAGCAAATGGTAGAAAGATCTCTTATCAATAGGCCCTTTACAGTTGACAGACAATTAGGAGCCGAAGTTTACGGGCATTTAAAAGGAAAAGGTATTGCAGATTTCAATTATTGGTTTGCTGCTTTAACTGGAACCGGACGCGGAAGCACTTCTAATGATGATAATCATCTTATGTATTTCGGAAGAGCCCAATGGAATTTCTTAGGACGATTTCTAGATTTTGAAGGTTGTGATTTAGAATTTCACGAAAAACCAACTCCAATTATTGCTTTTTCAGCCATAACCAACCGAAGTCCATATACACGCTTTTCGCAAGCAGGAGGAGGTTCTTTAGATGGATTTGAAGATGGACAACCCGGTCAATACAGAGTAAATCAATGGAATCTAGAAACCGCTTTTATGTATAAAGGTTTTTCTTGGCAAAGCGAATGGCATACTAAAGAAATAATTGACAAATACAATAATGACGACACGACTATTATGAAAGGATATTATGTTCAGGCGGGTTATTTCTTTCACAATGTTTTTCATTGGTGGCCAGAACATTTAGAAATGGCAGCTAGACATGCTTCTTACAGACCCGATTATTCTATTAGAGAAAATAGACAAGCAGAGTCTACTTTGGCTTTTAACTGGTTTTTTAAAGGACATAAAAACAAACTAACTTCTGAGGTAAGCTATTTTAGTTTCCAAGACAAATCACTTCCTCTAGAACAAGGTTGGCGCTTTAGAATACAATGGGATATTTCACTGTAAATGCAGTAGCAAACTTTTGTTTAATTTCTTTAAATGAGACATTTTTTTTCATAACTTTAATTCATATAAATAACTGAAAATGAAAAACATATCAAAAACAATAAAAAAATCGGCACTGGTGTGTTTGATTGGTACATTTTTTCTTATTTCAATAGATAGTTTTGCTCAGCGTCATGGCGGCGGCGGTGCACACCGGGGCGGTGGCGGCGTAGGTGGCGGTACACATACTAGACCTGCCCAAACAAGACCTGGCTCTAATGGAGGTGGTATTAAGAGACCTGCAAATACTACTAGACCTACCAATTCTAATAATAAGGCTACTAGACCAGCTAATTCTAACAATAAAGTTACAAGACCTACAAATTCAAATAATAAGACGGCAAGACCAGCGACATCTACCAATAGAAACAACAATAATAGAACTGGCAACAGAAACACAAATATTAGTGGCAATACCGTTAATAGAAACAGAAACAACGTAAATATTAATGTAAATAACAGCGTTCATGTTCGTAACAATCGTAATACAGTTGTTAGACCTGGCCCTAGACCTTATGTACGACCTCCTTATGTATATGGCGGTTATAGATACAACTGCTACCATCCCTATTATCCACGTCCATACAGACCGTATTATTGGGGACCAGTTTGGCATCCATGGGGATTTTTCGTAGCTACATTAGCTGTTACGGCTATTGTAGTTAGTGTAGAAAGCACTCAATATCATTACGACCAAGGTGTATGGTATACTTCATCGACTGGCGGTTACACTGCTGTTCCAGCACCTGTTGGCGGTACCGTAAATAACATACCAAGCGGAGCAGAAACGGTAAATACCGGAACCGTAAATAATTATTATTACGGAGGAACTTATTACGAAAAAGATGGAGGCAAATATACCGTCGTCGCTCCAACGGCTGGAACGATTGTAGAAAATTTACCTGAAGGAGGAGAAGAAGTTACAATTGGAGATTCTAAATATGTTAAATTTGGCGAAACCTATTATCAACCCGTACAAGTTGATGGAAAAGACAGATATGAAGTAGTTCAGGTTGAGAAAGAATAAACTTTATTAATTCTATCATATTAGTATACTATTAAAGATTATTTTTCATAATTTTAGTCCCTCTATTACAACCATAATAAGCTCAAAAAAATAAACCATGAAAAACAAAACCTTTTGGATATTTGCGTTACTCACATTATCCATTATATCAATAGCGTATAGTTACACCAAATTTGCAGGCAAAGAAGAAAAAAAGGTTGCTGAATGTCACGACATACCAGTTACTGCAGAATCTGAATTTAAGCCCACTATCGAAAATAAATTCAAACCCGAAACAAAAGCACCAAAAGGGATGGTTTGGATTCCTGGCGGTGAATTTTCTATGGGAACAAATGTCGAAGATGAGAGTCTATGCAGTATAAAAGGAGTTACAAAAGACGCTGCTCCTATTCATCGCGTTTATGTTGATGGATATTATATGGATGAAACCGAAGTAACTAACGAAGAATTTGAAAAATTTGTAAAAGCGACAGGCTATGTAACTGTAGCAGAACAAAAACCAACCAAAGAGGAGTTTCCAACTGCAAGCGAAGAAGATTTAGTTACAGGTTCTGTTGTTTTTACTCCGACTCCAAAAGCTGTTAATTTGAATAATTTTCTGCAATGGTGGCGTTACGAACCAGGTGCGGACTGGAGACATCCAGAAGGTCCTCAAAGCACTATCAAAGGAAAAGAAAAATATCCTGTAGTTCATGTAGTTTACGAAGACGCTGCTGCTTATGCAAAATGGGCAGGAAAAAGACTTCCAACAGAAGCAGAATGGGAATTTGCTGCTCGTGGTGGTAAAACAGGAAATCTTTATGCTTGGGGTAACGACTTAAAACCTAAAGGAAAATTTCAAGCTAATATTTACCAAGGGCACTTTCCGATAAAAGATGGCGATACTGGTGAAGATGGATATAAAGGTATAGCACCAACAGCGCAATATGCACCAAATGCTTATGGTCTGTATGATATGGCAGGAAATGTTTGGGAATGGGTTAATGATTGGTACAGCATTGATTATTACAAATCATTAGCTGAAAGCGGCAAAGTAACCAAAAACCCTCAAGGACCGAATGCTTATTACGATCCAAATGACCCAACAGAAATTAAGCGTGTACACAGAGGCGGTTCATTTTTATGTACTGATCAATATTGCACTCGCTATATGGTAGGAACAAGAGGAAAAGGCGAAATTAGATCTGCCGCAAATCACGTCGGATTTAGATGTGTAAAAAGTAAATAAGAGCACTTAAATAACTGAAAGGGATTCTGTTTAGAATCCCTTTTTTTATTCATTCAAGATATTTAAAGCCAAAATCTTTCGCAGAAATTTTTTTCTATATTTGCTAAAAATTCAAAAAAATGCAACATATCATAGATCGTTTTATCAGTTACATAACAATTGACACTGAATCAGATCCACATTCACAAACTACACCAAGTACTCAAAAACAATGGAATCTTGCCAATAAATTAGTAGAAGAATTAAAGGCAATCGGATTAGAAGAAGTAACTATAGACGACAAAGCCTATATAATGGCAACACTTCCGAGTAATGTTGACCATGAAGTGCCAACTATTGGATTTGTTTCTCATTTTGATACATCTCCAGATTTTAGTGGAGCAAATGTAAAGCCTCAAATCGTTGAAAATTACGACGGAAAAGACATTATTCTTAATGCAGAAAAAAACATCGTTTTATCTCCAAACTACTTTAAAGATTTATTGCAATATAAAGGTCAAACGATTATTACAACTGACGGAACAACGCTTCTAGGCGCCGATGATAAAGCTGGAATTACAGAAATTGTCTCAGCAATGGAATATCTAATTCAGCATCCAGAAATTAAGCACGGAAAAATCAGAATTGGCTTTACACCAGATGAAGAAATCGGTCGTGGCGCTCATCATTTTGATGTTGAAAAATTCGGAGCGCAGTGGGCTTATACTATGGACGGAAGTCAGATTGGCGAATTAGAATATGAAAATTTTAATGCCGCTGGAGCGAAAATTACTTTCAAAGGAAAAAGCGTTCATCCTGGTTATGCTAAAGGAAAAATGATTAATTCTATGCTTTTGGCAAACGAATTTATTAATGAACTTCCGAAAGGCGAAACTCCTGAAGAAACCAAAGGTTATGAAGGTTTTTTCCACGTACATCATATTAAAGGAAATATTGAAGAAACGGTTTTAGAACTAATCATTCGCGATCATAACAAGAAAAAGTTCGAAAACAGAAAAGAACTTATTCATAAAATCGCTAAAAAATTCAATAAAAAATTCGCAAAGAAATTTGGCGAAGATATTGTAACTGCTGAAGTTAAAGACCAATATTACAATATGAAAGAAAAAGTTCTTCCTGTAAAATATATTGTAGATATTGCAGAAAAAGCAATGAGAGAATTAAACATCAAACCAATCATCAAACCAATTCGTGGCGGAACTGACGGTTCTCAATTATCTTTTATGGGATTACCTTGTCCGAACATTTTTGCGGGCGGACATAATTTCCACGGAAAATACGAATATGTTCCAGCAGAAAGCATTCAAAAAGCAACTGAAGTTATCGTGAAAATTGCAGAATTAACAGCAATTCCAGGAATCTTTGACGCGCCAGAAAAAACTAAAAAAGGAAAATAATTTGGAAAATCAATCCGAAAATAAAGGAATTTGGAAGTATAGCGAAAAATGGGAAGAAGAATTGCTTCTTCTTAAATCTATTCTTGATAAAACAGAACTGACCGAAACCACAAAATGGGGCGGTCCTGTGTATGTTTACAACAAAAGAAATGTCGTCGGAATTGGCGGTTTTAAAGATTATTTTACGATTTGGTTTTTCAATGGAGTTTTCTTGAAAGACACCAAAAAGAAGTTGGTAAACGCGCAGGAAGAACTAACAAAATCTTTAAGACAATGGCGTTTTACTTCTAAAAACGAAGTGAACGAAAAAGAGATTTTAGAATATATTTACGAAGCTATAGAGAATGAAAAGCAAGGAAAAGTTATAAAACCTTCCAAAAAAGAAGCGATTATTTCTGAACTTTTAAATAAAGAAATGGAACAAAATCCAGCTCTAAAAGCAGCCTTTGAAAATTTCAAGCCCTACAAACAATATGAATTTTTAGAATATATTGAATCGGCTAAACAAGACAAAACAAAACTCACGAGAATTGAGAAAGTTGTTCCAATGATTTTAGCAAATGTTGGATTGAATGATAAATACAGATAATTTAATTTTCAATATTTAAATTCCAAATTCCAATCTAGACGAGACCTTTGTCAAAGTTTTAAACTTTGACAAAGGTTTTTTCTTTTTTTGTCATTCCTTAAAAAAAAACGCTACAAACTTCTCTCCGTAAAGTTTGTCATTCTGAGGGACGAGGAATCTCCGTAAGAGATTCTACAAAGATTAGCGACATACATAACGGAGCTACTTGCGAAGATTTCTCGTTCCTCGAAATGACAAAACTAACTTGGTTGTATTTGTAAAAAAAAAAATCCCAAACTCCATTTTGGAATTTGGGATTTTAAAATATTGTAATTTAAAATTTAAGCTTTCTTATTCAAAGCTGCACTCATTTCAAGAGAAATCGCTGAACGCTCAATTTTTAATTTTCCAGCCATAGTTTCAATGATTATAGCAGTTGAATTTTCAGTAATCTCTGAAACCTTACCGTGGAAACCACTTTTTGTAACTATTTTATCACCTACTTTTAGGTTGCTTTCAAATTCTTTTTCGTTTTTAGCTCTTTTTTGCTGTGGTCTGATCATAAAGAAATAAACAACTACAGCCATTATACCTAATTGAATATATAGCATATTACCTCCGCCCATAATTTAAATTTGTTTTTGATTTATAATTAATATTTTCAGCTCTTCTCCCGAAACCTCGGGATCGCTCAGAGTGACATTATTTTTTAAACATTCAATTTTGAAGTTCCTGATTCAGATTGGAATTTGGAATTTATAAATTGATTATTTTATTTTTTTACATTAATCCTCTTCCCGCTTTTACCATCTTTTTATTTGCAGTAAGCTCTTTTACCAGATTATCTAAAATTCCGTTGATAAAAATACTACTTTTTGGAGTAGAATATTCTTTTGCAATTTCTAAATATTCGTTAAGAGTTACTTTTACTGGAATTGAAGGGAATTTGATAAACTCGCAAATTGCCATTTTCAAGATAATAGTATCAATTTCTGCAATACGATCGCTGTCCCAATTTGGTGTTTTATCGTCGTATTCTTTTGCAAATTCGTTTTCATTTAAAACTGTTCTTCTAAACAAATCTTTTGCGAAATCTTTATCTTCAATATCCTTATACAATTTAGGCACTCTAAAATCGTCTGGATCTTCTGTTTTGATTGCTTTCAATTGTTTTACAATATGTGTATTTACAACCGGAATATCATCAACCCAAGTCAATTTATCATCTTCTAAATACTCATATAATTTTTCATTAGGAACAATTACATTTTCAAACAAATCAATGATAAATTGTCTGTCTTCTTCAAATGTATTCACATTATTGCTCATGTATTTTTTGTAGATATCGCTTGCTTTAACATCATTCAAAAGCAAAATAATATAATCGTCGTTTAAAGACCAATTATTGATTTTACGAGTTTCTAAAGCGATGCTAAGAGAGTTGCTTTCGGCAAGAAGTTGAAAAATTTTATTCTTTACAAATTTTTCGTTTGGGTTACGTTCTGCTGCAGTAGCAAGGTGTTTTTTACTAGAAAGATGTAAAAAAACAGATTCTTTTTTACAAATTTCTATCAATGAAGAAAGCATTATAAGATATAAGTCCTGAATATTATCAATGCTATAAAAAAGAAATTTTTCTTCTTTTTCCATATTTTCAGAACCGCTTTGATGCATTGCATAAATGGATTGCATTACTTTAACGCGTATGTGTCTTCTATTTACCACCTCGTAAGAACATTTAAAAATTAGTCTGCAAAAGTATAACTTTTAAGGCGTATTTTAAAATTAATTCGTAAAAAAGTAGTTGTTTTAGTGGTCAGTTTTCAGAATTTAGTGGTCAGTCTCTATTTATACTGGTTAATAAGAAGTGTTTAGTGAGAAGCACCAAACATACACAAAAAAATCTCAGCTACAGATTGAACTGTAAACTGAGACTTTAAGACTGAACACTAAAAAAGTGAACACTGAACACTTAATTACTTAGCCGCGTTCTCGATTCTTCTTTGATCGATACGATTTTGAGCAATTGTAAGAGCCGCTTTATGAGTTGTAATATTATTTTTAGCAGCAAAATCTATAATTTCTAAAGTTGTATTATAGATATTTTCTGTTTTAGCCATAATTTCAGCTTTACCGTAATTTGCCAATTCAGCATAAACATTGATAATTCCACCAGCATTGATTAAGAAATCCGGAGCATATAAAATTCCTCTTTCTTGTAATCTCGCACCGTGAACATTTTCATCTGCTAATTGATTGTTGGCAGCACCAGCAATAACTTTAGCTTTAATTTTGTTTACTGTATTATCATTGATTGTTGCTCCCATTGCACAAGGCGCATAGATATCAACATCTGCAGTATATAAATCTTCGCCAGTGTAAATTGTCGCATTGTATTTTGAAGCAACTTGATATAATTTTTCTTCATTGATATCAGAAATTGTTACCTGCGCTCCTTCTTTAGTTAAATACTCAACCAAAGTTTCACCTACGTGCCCAATTCCTTGTACCAAAACTTTTTTACCATCTAAAACATCAGTACCAAACTGACTTTTAGTAGCTGCTTTCATACCTAAATAAACTCCGTAAGCAGTTACAGGTGAAGGGTTTCCAGAACCACCTCTTTCTTCAGAAATTCCAGTAACATAAGGCGTTACATCTCTTACAGTATCCATGTCTTTAGTTTCCATTCCGACATCTTCTGCAGTGATATATCTTCCGCTTAATGAATGAACGAATTCACCAAACTTACGCATTAATTCAGGTGTTTTTTGTGTTTTAGCATCGCCAATAATTACGGCTTTACCTCCACCAATATTAAGTCCAGTAATGGCAGATTTAAACGTCATACCTCTAGAAAGGCGTAAAACATCATTTAAAGCTTCCCATTCTGTGTTATAATTCCACATTCTGGTTCCTCCCAAAGCTGGCCCCATAACCGAATTATGAATACCAATAATTGCTTTTAAACCTGTATCTTTGTCATTGCAAAATACAATTTGTTCGTGATCGTCAAAAGATAATTGACCAAAAACAGGATCCATTTTTTGAAGTTCCTTTCCAGTTGCGAAAGTTGCATCCATAGCGCTAGTATTAATTAGGTTAAAATTATGAATTCGTCAAAAAGACATCTCAAACATAATTAAAAAATACACATGTGCTAATTTTTTATCTTTAAAATAACAATATTACAATATAATTGTTTTGATTAAATCGCAAATTATTATAATTTTATTTAATAATAATTCTTAAATACAAATCAATTCAATATCAGATTTCTTAAAAAAATGAAAGAATTAAGCTATTTAAACAAATATTTCGTCAAATATAAATACAGTTTTTCGCTTGGAATTTTAATAACTATAATCTCACAAATATTTGCATTATTCACTCCAAAGCTAGTTAGTAAGTCTTTAGATGCAATTGAAAAATTTGATAAACTTTCAAAAGCAGAACAATCTTCACAAGTAATAATAAATTCTTATTACGAGGGTTTAATTCACAATGTCTTACTAATTATTGCAACAGCAATAATTTCAGGTTTCTTTCTTTTCTTAACTCGTCAGACCTTAATCGTAATGTCCCGTCATATTGAATTTGATTTAAAAAATGAAGTTTTCAGACAATACGAAAATCTTTCTCAGACTTTCTACAAACAGAATCGTACGGGAGATTTAATGAATCGTATCAGCGAAGACGTTTCAAAAGTCCGCATGTATGTTGGTCCAGCGGTTATGTATACTATAAATACAGCTATTCGTTTTGCTATCGTTATATTATATATGTATAATGTATCACCACTTCTTACCTTGTATACTATATTACCGTTGCCGATTCTTTCTTATTGTATCTTCAAGCTTAGTTCTGAAATCAATAAACGAAGTACGACTTTCCAACAGTATCTTTCTAAAGTTTCGAGCTTTACTCAGGAAATATTTTCTGGAATTCGAGTAATAAAAGCGTATTCTTTAGAAAATCAGCATCAAAATAATATGGTTGATCTTGCTGAAGAAAGCAAACGTAAAAGTTTAAGTCTGGCAAGAGTTCAATCTTTATTTGGCCCTTTAATGATTGCACTTATCGGAATCAGTAATTTGGTGGTGATTTATTTTGGAGGTGTCATGTACATCAACGGAAGCATTCCGAATATCGGAACTATTGCAGAATTTATTTTATATGTAAATATGCTGACTTGGCCTGTTGCTTCTTTAGGATGGGTTTCATCTATGGTTCAGGAAGCAGAGGCTTCTCAAAAACGTCTGAATGAGTTTTTGAAAATTGAACCTGAAATTAAAAACAATAATGAAAACTCATCAGATATAGAAGGAAATATTACTTTCGAAAATGTTTCTTTTACTTATAAAGATACCAATATTGAAGCTCTAAAAAATGTTTCGTTTACCGTTAAAAAAGGAGAAACTTTAGCCATTTTAGGAAAAACGGGTTCTGGTAAATCTACCATTCTTTCTTTGATTTCAAGATTGTACGATGTAACAGAAGGCGAAGTAAAAATTGATCAAAATGAAATCAGTACTTTAAATCTAAATGATCTTCGAAATAATATCGGAATTGTGCCTCAAGACGCTTTTTTATTTTCGGATACCATAAAAAACAATATCAAATTCGGGAACCAAAATGCAACCGATGAAGAAGTAATTGAAGCAGCTAAAAACGCTGTGGTTCACGATAACATTATCGCTTTTAACAAACAGTACGACACCATTTTAGGAGAAAGAGGAATTACACTTTCGGGAGGTCAAAAACAGCGTGTTTCGATTGCAAGAGCGATTATTAAAAATCCTGCAATTCTTCTTTTTGACGACTGTTTGTCTGCTGTTGATACCGAAACCGAAGAAATGATTCTAAACAATTTATTCGAGATTTCTAAAGATAAAACAACCATAATTGTGAGCCATAGAGTATCATCTGCTAAAAATGCAGACAAAATTATTATACTTGAAGATGGTAAGATTATTCAACAAGGTTCTCATAATCAATTAATAAATCAAGAGGGTTATTATGCATCGTTATATTTAAAACAACTTTCGGAAAAAGAATTACTTTAATTGTTGCGTAATAGATAATTTTTTATGATTTTTGAGTACTATTAATTCCAAAAATGATAGAACGTATTATGAGAGAAAATGACATGTTAGAAAAAGAAGAGATTTTTTCTAAAGTATTACGAGCAGGAAGAAGAACTTATTTCTTTGATGTGAGAGCTACCAAAGCTGATGATTACTATATCACGATTACCGAAAGCAAAAAATTTACTGAAGAAGACGGTTCGTTTCACTTCAAAAAACACAAAATTTACTTATACAAAGAAGATTTTAGTGCTTTTGCTGAAATATTAGAAGAAATGACTTCATACGTTTTGAACCACAAAGGCGAAGAAGTAATTTCTGAAAGACATCAAAAAGATTTTAAAAAAGAATATGGTTCTGAAAAAGTAGAAACCCAAAGATCTAGCTTTACAGACATTGATTTTGATGATATTTAATTCAAAATAAAGCTTTTCAAAAAAGTACGAGTCCAATTTGTTTTACATTTTGGACTTTTTTTATACATTTATATATGAGACGTGAATTGTAAAATGTGAGACGTGCAATTCGCTTATTTTCTACAAATTATATTTTACTTCTAACACTTCACATCTAAAAACAAAAAATGAAAAAATTAATTCTTCTTTTCAGTTTCATCTTCTTCGGAATTTCGCTTACAGCACAAAACACAGAATATGAGACTAAAACCAATATTCAATACTACAATGCAGCAACAAATAAATCAGATAAATATATCAACGAAAGATGTGTTTTAGACATTTACTACCCAAAAAACAAAACTGGATTTGCAACCATCGTTTGGTTTCACGGTGGCGGATTAACAGGCGGAAATAAAGAAATTCCAGAAGCTTTAAAAAATAAAGGCTTTGCAATTATCGGCGTAAATTATAGATTGTCGCCAAAAGTAAAAGTGGCAAAATGCATTGAAGATGCTGCTGCTGCAGTTGCTTGGGCATTTAACAATATCACAAATTATGGAGGCGATAAATCTTCCATTTTTATTTCAGGACATTCTGCAGGCGGTTATTTAGATATGATGATCGGTTTGGATAAAAAATGGCTTCAGAAAGAAAATATCGATGCCAATCAAATTGCTGGAATCATTCCGTTTAGCGGACAATGCATTACGCACTTTGAAATGAGAAGAGAAAACGGAATTCCAGAAAAACAGCCAACAATTGATGCTTTTGCACCTTTATATCACGTTCGCGCCGATACTCCGCCTTTGTTATTAATTACTGGAGATCGCGAATTAGAAATGCTAGGACGTTACGAAGAAAACGCTTATATGGCAAGAATGATGAAATTGAACGGACATAAAGAAACAAAACTTTACGAATTAGACGGTTACGGTCACGGAATGACAGAACCGGGTTTTCCGCTTTTAGTAAATGAAGTTAATCGCATTTTAAAAGAACGTAAAAATAATCACTAAATAAAATTCCACGGCAATGGAGACACAACTTTTAATCGTACCAGGACTTGGAGATTCTGGAGAAAAACATTGGCAAACCTTTTGGCATCAGAAATTCGAAAACTCAATTCGTGTTGTACAAGACAATTGGGACGAACCAGTTCGCGAAGAATGGCTTGCCCGCTTAAACGAGAACATCTTAAAACTAGACAAACCAACCATTTTAGTGGCACATAGCCTAGCTGTTTCATTGGTTTTGCATTGGGCAGAAAAATATAGTAATCCGAATATTATTGGTGCTTTTTTAGTTGCTCCAGCTGATGTTGATTCACCTCAACACACGCCTGAATGCACGAGAAACTTCTCTCCAATTCCGCTTTACAAATTGCCATTTCCATCTGTAGTTGTGGCAAGTGAAAACGATCCTTATGCTTCTTTCGAAAGAAAAAAATACTTAGCTGAACAATGGGGAAGCGATTTCGTAAATGTCGGACAGCAAGGTCATATCAATTCCGATTCTGACTTAAAATATTGGGAAGAAGGACAGTTGATTCTTAGACAGTTTATCGAAAAAAACAAACTTTTAATTTAACCGCAAAGAACACAAAGATTTACGCAAAGATCGCAAGGTTTTATGAGAAGTTTTTTATATGTTAAAGTTCGCAAAGCTTTGCGAACTTTAACCTTTTCTAAAAAGTCACTTACAAAAAAAACTTTGCGTGCTTTGCGGTAAAATTTATTGAGTAGAAACTAGCCTATACGCAAACCATTTTCTATTTTAAAATCAGGAGCTAATAAAATTACATCTCCTTCCTCTCCTACAGCGCCAAGAACCAAACATTCGCTCATAAATTTTCCGATTTGTTTTCGAGGAAAATTAACAACAGCTACAATCTGCCGATTAATCAAATCTTCTTTTTGATATCGTTTTGTAATTTGCGCTGATGATTTTCTAATTCCGATTTCCAAACCAAAATCTATCGTTAATTGATAAGCCGGTTTTCTTGCTTCAGGGAAATCATTAGCTTCTATAATAGTTCCGACACGCATATCGGTTCTTTCAAATTCACTCCAAGTTAAATCCATTTCTTTAATGTTAGATTACAAACCTATTAATTTTGTAATTAATCGTCCTAATTCTGTAACCGTTTTCTTTCGCTTCCAATCTAATTTTACTAGAGTAAAGAATAAAACTCACGTAAAAAATATATAACATGGAACATACTGAACCAAATGCCTGCCTGTCAATAAAAGATTTTGAATCTAACCTAAAACAGATTCATACAGATAAATATATTGAAACCGCACAAAATGTGAGGCTTTATGTAAAAGATTATGGTCAAGGAAAACCAGTAATTTTAATCCATGGCTGGCCACTTTCTAACGAAATGTGGGAATATCAGATTGATCATTTAGTACAGAATAACTTCCGCGTAATTGCTTACGATCGTCGTGGTTTCGGAAAATCATCACAACCTTGGGATGGCTATGATTATGATACTTTAACGGATGATCTTCAAGAAATAATTGAACAATTGGAATTAGAAAATGTAACACTTGTCGGATTCTCAATGGGAGGCGGCGAAGTGGTGCGCTATTTCAGTCGTCATGGCGGAAAAAACGTTTCTAAAATTGCTTTAATTTCTTCAATCATTCCTTTTCTTTTAAGAACAAATGATAATCCCGATGGACATCCAAAAGAGAAAAGTGAAAATACGGCTGCCGCTATTAAAGAAGACAGAATCGGATTTATAGATAATTTCGGAAAAACATTTTTTGGTGTTAACATCATCAACAAGCCATTGAGCACACCATTGTTGGAATATTACAGAGCTTTATGTTCTGTAGCTTCTCCTCGTGCAACTTTAAAATGTGCCGAATCTTTTTCTTATACTGATTTTAGAGATGAGTTAGATTTTATAAAAGTTCCAACGCTTATTATTCATGGAAATGACGATAAAATTGTACCAATAGATCTTACTTCTAGAAAAGCTGCTGAAATGATTAAAAATAACACCTTTATAGAATATGAAGGCGCTCCGCACGGATTATTCTACACCGATAGAGAAAAATTAAATGAAGATTTACTGCAGTTTTTAAATTCATAAAAAATTAAAAAAGTATCCAAAGAAGCAAGCTGAATAAGCTAACTGCTTCTTTGGATATTTTTTATTCTTGTGCTCTTTTATTTACAGATTTTTAAACCTATTTTTGAAAATCAAATTTCTTGTAAAATGGCACGAACAGAATCTAAAATGCTTCCATTAGGAACCAATGCACCTGAATTTTATTTAAAGGATACCAATTCTAACGATACTTTTTCTTTTGAAGATTTAAAGGGATCTAAAGGCACTTTAGTAATGTTCATCTGTAATCACTGTCCGTTTGTACTTCACGTCATCAAAGAAATTGTTATGATTTCTAATGATTATCGTGTGCAAGGAATTGGAATAATCGCTATCTCAAGTAATGATGTTGTAAAATATCCTGCAGATTCTCCAGAATTAATGTCCGATTTTGCTTTAGAAAATAAAATTGATTTTCCATATTTATATGATGAAAGCCAAGACACAGCAAAAGCCTATCAAGCAGCATGCACGCCTGACTTTTATTTATTTGATAATCAAAACAAATTATTCTATCGTGGACAGTTGGACGACTCAAGACCCGGTAACGGAATTCCTCTTAGCGGAAGCGATTTAAGAGGTGCGATAGATGCGTTACTTTATAACCGAAGTTTAAAAGAACCACAGAAACCAAGTTTAGGCTGTGGCATTAAATGGAAGTAATATCTCACTAAATTCAAAAAGATTACCTATCTTTGCAAATCAATTTTAATAATCCTTATGGGAAATAGAATACCATTTACAGCCTCTAGACAGCCGTTTTGCCTAGCAAAACCAGTTGTTGCTGTAATTATTTCACATAATAAGGCCTTTATTTTTTAGGCCTCCGTCTACTTCAGTTTTCTTCTTTTTGACGGAGGATTTACAACAAGCTTAACATTTATTTATTTGACAAAAATTAGATTTTTTGATCAGATTCATTTTTGTTTACTAATCCAGACAATTTTAATCATTTTCTTTTTTTTAAAGACTAGAAAATTATTTGCTTACTAATTCCAAAAAAGAAGAAATGTCATTTTAAATAGTATAACAATAAATTCAATATAGATATGAAACCAACACCCACTTTCTGTAAATCAGATTATCAGTTTTTAAGAGAATTGATTTTAAAAAGTAAAAATTCGACAAATACAAAAGAAGCCAATCAGCTTTCACAAGAATTGGATCGCGCTGTAATTAGTAAAGAAAGCGAACTGGACAGTTCTGTAATCCGAATTAATTCTATTATAACAATTGAAGATGTAAAAGCAAATAAACAAATGAAAATTCAAATCGTTTTACCTTCTGCTGCAGATGTAAAACAATCAAAAATCTCAATTCTAGCACCTTTAAGTGTTGCTATTATTGGCTTTAAAGAAAATGACGAAGTAGATTGGGAATTACCTGCTGGCATCAAAACATTAAAAGTAGTAGCTGTAGACAATTCGGCTGTTTCGCATTCTTAACTTTTTAAACACCTCATTTTGTGACGGTGTTTTTTTTATATCTATTTGAAAATAAAAAAACTGTTCGATTGAACAGTTTTTTTTATGCTTTTTTCGAAACTATAAATTATAATTGCGAGTGAATGTAATCTGTAACAGATGCCAATTGAACTCCGTCTAATTTTGCTTTTTTACCCATACTTACCAAAATTGGTGCCCATTCTTCCTTTGTAAACTTTTTCGGTTCGTACAATTTATGGCATTTAGCACAATTATTTTCATACAAATTTTTACCTGCTTCCAGTTCAGGTGTTAAAGCTACTGTTTTTGGCGCAGCTTCTACTGGAGCAGAGGCAACTGGTGCTGCTTTTTGAGTTCCGCAAGAAACCACAAATAATGCAAGTCCTGCAAGAATTAAAATATTTTTCATCGTCTTTGTTTTTTAGTAAATATAAAAAAATCCCATATGCCAAAACATATGGGATTACTATTTAAAACAATACTAAATTGCTTCTAATCTCTTATTTTACGTCCATTAATTCAACGTCAAAAATCAAAGTTGCGTGTGGAGGAATTACACCACCTGCACCAGATGGTCCGTATGCCAAATCAGATGGAATTACGAAACGAGCTTTGTCTCCAACTTGTAATAAAGCAATACCTTCGTCCCATCCTTCGATAACTTGTCCAATTCCTAATTTGAATTCGATTGGTTTTTTACGTGGGTAAGATGAATCAAAAACTTTTCCGTTTTCTAAAGATCCTTCGTAGTGAACAGAAACTGTTTTTCCTGCTTCTGCTTTTTTACCTTCACCTTTTTGGATCATTTTATAACGTAAACCACTTTCAGTTCTATCAAAACCAGCAGCTAATTGTTCCATTTTTGCTTCAGATTCTGCCTTTAAAGCTGCTTCTCTTTTCATTCTAGCACCTTTTAAACCAATGAAAGCTTCAATTGCATTCCATTTTTGCGCTTCTTCACCAACTCTGATAATTTCTACAGATTCTAATGCATCACCTTGAGCAACAGCATCAACAATATCTTGTCCTTCAACAACGTGTCCAAAAACTGTATGTTTTCCGTCTAACCAAGGAGTTGGCACGTGAGTAATGAAGAATTGAGATCCGTTAGTTCCAGGACCAGAATTTGCCATAGATAAAACTCCAGGACGATCGTGTTTTAAACTTGGTACAAACTCGTCATCAAATTTATATCCAGGATCTCCAGTTCCAGTTCCTTTAGGGCAACCACCTTGAATCATGAAATCAGCGATAACTCTGTGAAAGTTTAAACCATCGTAGAATTTTTGTCCTTGAGGTTTTACTTTATTTTCCATATTTCCTTCTGCAAGAGCTACAAAGTTACCTACAGTTCCTGGCGTTAAGTCGTGTGTTAGTTTAACTAAAATCGAACCTTTGCTAGTGTTGAATTTAGCGTATATTCCGTTTTCCATTGTTGTTATTTTTTAATTGAACGCAAATTTACAATTAATTTCTTAATCAATTTGTGCTTTCTCTCTTTTAGATTTTGATTTATAAGTAAGTCCGTAAACTATTAATGATAATGAAGATAAGACCATACAGCCAATTGTTACAGCGTGCCATCCGCCTAATTTCCATAATAATAATCCGTATGCAGATCCTGCGGCAGTTCCTAAAAAGGTAAGTGACATAAATACCGTATTCAGTCTGTTTCTAGCTTCAGGCAATAACGAATAAACTCGTGTTTGGTTTGAAATATGGACACCTTGAATTCCGATGTCAATAAATACAATTCCGATTGCGATTCCGATTACACTTTCGATAGAAAAGTAAAAAATTAAGAAGCTTATCAAGACTAATAAAATTCCATAACCAACTGCAATTCTAGAATTCCCTTTATCTCCCAATTTTCCAACCAAAGGCGCTGCTAAAGCTCCAGAAGCGCCTACAATTCCAAATAAACCAATTGTGGCACTATTAAAATTAAAAGGTTCTCCAGAAAGCAATAAAACCATTGTAGTCCAGAAAGCACCAAACTGAGCAAAACTAAAAACATTAATTGCCGTAGCTTCGCGTAAAACAGGCTGTGTTTTTATAAGTGTAAATAAAGATTGAATCAACTGCCCATAAGTTCCCTGAAACTGAGGTTTATTAACGGGAAATTTACTTTGAATTACAAAAAAGATCAGAAGACAGATTCCGGCAGCAATGTAAAACATTGATCTCCAACCTAAAACCTGACCGATAAATCCGCTTAACGTTCGCGAAAGCAAAATTCCGACCAATAATCCGCTCATAATGGTCCCTACTACTTTTCCTCTTTGTTCCGGCGCGCTTAGAGAAGCCGCCAAAGGCAAAATAAGCTGTGGCACAATAGAAGTAATTCCGATAAGCAATGAAGCAATTTGTAAAACTAAAAAACTTTTAGCTGTTGCGGCAATCAGCAAAGCGATTACTGTTGCAAAAGTTGTCATTAAAATTTGCCTTTTTCGTTCTATTTTATCGCCAAGTGGTACCATAAAAAATAAACCAATTGCGTAACCTGCCTGAGTAAGATACGTTATTGTTCCGGCATTGGCTTCTGGAATTTTAAATTCATTAGCGATTAAAACAATCAAAGGCTGGCAGTAATAAAGATTTGCAACTATTAATCCAGTGCAAACTGCCATAAAAAGTACATTTGTTTTAGATAAATTCATGCTGCAAAAATACCGATCTAATCTTAATTGAAACTTTAAAAAAGTTATAAAATTTTTAATTTTAAGATTAGATCAGAATTTTTTAGTCAAAATTTAATTGATTATAAAGGCTTTAGTAATTCAAAAAGTCTTCTCTAGCCGGACTGAAAACATCTGTAAGCATTCCTTCTTCTAAACATACAACTCCGTGTACCGCATGAGGCGGAATATAAAAACTATCGCCTTCTTTCAAAGTCTCTGTTACACCGCTGATTGTTACATCAAACTTACCGCTTGCAATATAAGTTACCTGAGAATGATAATGATCGTGCAAAGTTCCGATTCCACCCTTTTCAAAATGAACGTTAACAAGCATCACTTTTTCATCAAAAGCCAAAATCTTGCGTTTGATTCCTTCTCCAACTATTTCCCATTCAATTTCGTCTCCTTTTATAAATTCTTTGCTTGTTTTCATTTCTATTTATTTTTAATTTTTTCGAGATCTTTTTCCATTAGCGCTAAACCATCGGTCAAATTATTCTCTTTAAAGTATTTTTGTAATTCTTCTAATCTTTTGATATTATCGTATTTAAACCCTGAATTTAATTTTCTTTGACAACGTGAGCACAGTCTAATTGAATGAGAATCTGTTTCCGGCATACTATTGGTTCCATTCATAACGCAACTCACTTCAACACAATGATGCAAGCCAAACATATGACCTATTTCATGAGAACAAATCTTAAGTAATCGATCTAATGCTAATTTAAAATCGGCTTCTTTTTGCATTCTATAGATAGAACTAACCGCAATTCTATCACTATAAGATGCCAATCCAAAAACATAACTCCATTCTGGTTTTGGATACAAATCATTTTCTGTGATAGCCATTAAAGCAACTCCTTTACTAGGTTTTTCTTTTTTTAAAACATCTCTTAAAATATATCCTGCTAAAAACTGCTCTTGCCCCATATTCCCCATCCTTCTTGCCTTATTGGGAATAATATCATTTGAAACACTTTCCAAAACTTTGGTTTCCAATTGAAAAAATATTTGCAAATACTGACGAACCAATTCAATTTGTTTGATTTGTGAAGCATCAAATTTACCGATTGGCTGTAAATAAATTATGTTTTCTTCTTTAGTTGGAACTACGTGTTTTGTCTTTATAAATTGCTCAAAACTCTGTTCTTTTTCTTTGTTAAAAAAACGCCATTCTCCGTAAGCTGGTGCAGCGAGCTTTACATCATTATCTTCAATATCCATAAAATACGGACTTGGAGGCGGAACCGAAACTGAGATTAAATTTGATTTTTCTTTTTTATTTGATTCACAAGCAATAAGAACTACAAAAGCCAACAAAAGAAGTTTCTTCATAAATTAAATATACTAGATTAAATTTTTAGAAATAAAATCGCAACTAGATTTAATGGATTCGAAAGAATTGTTAGCAAAATTATTCTCTTGTTCTACAAAAAAATGGATCATTCCTGATTGTTTTGAAGCTGCAAATAAAGGCTTAAAATCGATAGTTCCCGAACCCACTTCTGTATTCAAATCATTATTCTTTTTGTCTTTATCTTTTACATGCCACATTTTAAATCGTCCCGGATTTTCTTTGAATAATTTTAAGGGATCATTTCCAGAATGAATTACCCAATATAAATCCAATTCAAAAAAGACTAAATCTTTATCGGTTTCTTTTAATAAAATTTCAAAACCTGTAATGCCGTCGTGTTTTTCAAATTCAAAATCATGGTTGTGATAAGCTAGTTTCAAACCTGCTTTTTTACACATTACTGCCGCTTCATTTACACGAGCAGCAATCTTTTTATAATCTTGAATATTTCTTCTAAAAGGTTCATCGACCCAAGGAATGGTCAAAAACTCACTTTTTAGAATTTTTGCAGCTTCTATTGCTGCAATTAATTCTTCTTTTTTTCCATCATATAGAAAACTTCCTAAATTATAATGCCCGCTGACAGCTTTGAGATTATTTTCATCTAGAATTTTCTTTAGCTCAATTGGAGTTAAACCCCAAAACTGATCTTTGATTGAAAAACCATACGTTTCAACCGCTGTATAACCTGATTTAGCAACTTTCTCTAAAGTTGTTTTTACATCTTTTGGAAGTTCTTTACGAAGCGTATACAACTGTAATCCTATTTCTTTTTTACTCATAGAAAATGCAAATGATGGTGACGCCAAAACTGCTGCCGTGGCGAGACTTGTGGTTACTATAAAATTTCTTCTTGTGGTCATTTAGTTAGATAAATTTCAGAAAGTAAATATATTATAAAAAATGATTCTCAAATCTGTTTATAAAATTTTGAAGCAAAACGGCTGTTTCTAAATCTACAATTTCCCCTTCTGGATTGATTTTGCCTCGCACACCTTGAATTAATAATTGCGTATCAGAATCAAGCTCTGCTCCAAGAGTTTTCATAATTAGCAAAAGCTGTTCGTGTGCCATTTCTCCTGAAGCTGAAGCCGTTATCAACCCCACTGTTTTATCTGTGAAGAGAGTCGTCGACACAAACCATTCTAAGGCATTTTTCAAACTTCCCGGAAGGCTGAAAACATACTCGGGAGTACAAATAATTACTCCTTGTGCATCTCTTATTTTATTTCGCAAAGAAATAATCTCTTTTGGCAGATTGTCAGTATCTAAATCAGGATTAAAATGAGGCAGAATATCTAAATCTTCAAATATTTCTAATTCAAATTCCGAAGACAATTGATTGGAAATATATTTTAGGATTTTAAAATTACTCGAATCTTTTCTCGTGCTGCCTGATACAGCAAGTATTTTTATTTTTGATGACATTATGATATAAAAAAAAGTAGTACTTCTAAATTAACATTTAAAAATACTACTTTTTAGAGATTAAAATCTCAAAAGAAAATGCTTTTATTCAAAGGGAATTATTTTTTTGAAGCCATTCCTATCGTTTTTGCATCAACCGATTGAGGTGGAAATTTTTGTTTTTCATTTTTCCAAGAAATAATCTTACCTGATTTATTGATATACATATAATCATATTTCCAATAAGAAGGACCAGCATCACCTGAAACCTCTCTACTATGATTCGTTGTGAAAATTTGATCTGCATAAAGAAATATATCATTATTCTCGTCATCATGAAGAATTCTTACTGGCGGTCCCCATGATTTTATTAATTTTTGTTTCGATTCTCCGACCCATTTATCATGGACATCGTTACTCGAGCAGGATATTTGCAAGAATATAATTGCAATTAAAAGTAAAGTTTTCTTCATAAGCTTTTGGTAATTTTTAGAGTTTAGATATAGAGTTTATATAAATTTAACACTATTGCACCAAATAAACGTAATGATAGTTTATCATAACATTAAATCCGATGAAAGTCACAATATATACGACGAAATGCATCTTTTGGATTTATATCGTATAAAATCAATCTAAAATAAGCTACAGATAAATCTTTGAAAATTGACAAGCATTAACTTTGTATCTTTGTCGACAAGAAAATTATTGATTAGAAAATGCGAATTGACATTATTACACTTTTACCAGAATTATTAAGAAGCCCATTTGAAGCTTCAATTATGAAACGTGCCATTGATAAAGGTTTAGTCGAAGTTCATTTTCACAATCTGCGCGACTACAGTACAAACAGACAAAAAAGCGTTGATGATTACCCTTTTGGCGGCGGAGCAGGTATGGTAATGACAATTCAGCCTATTGACGATTGTATTACGCATTTAAAAAGCCAACGTGAATACGATGAAATAATTTATATGTCGCCAGATGGAGAAACTCTAAATCAAAAAATGGCTAATAAAATGTCAATGTATGAAAACATTATCATTTTATGCGGACATTATAAAGGAGTAGATCAAAGAGTGCGAGATCATTTTATAACTAAAGAAATTTCTATTGGGGATTATGTTTTATCTGGAGGAGAATTGGGCGCAATAGTTTTATCTGATGCTTTAATCCGATTAATTCCAGGTGTTTTAAGTGATGAAACCTCAGCTTTGACAGATAGTTTTCAGGATAATCTTCTTTCTGGACCTATATATACTAGACCCGCAGATTATAAAGGATGGAAAGTTCCAGAAGTTTTAACCAGCGGACATGCTGCAAAAATTGACAAATGGCGCGAAGATAAAGCGTACGAACATACAAAAAACAGACGTCCAGATTTATTAGAATAAATTTCAAATTTTTAAAATCCCAAATTCCAATTAATCAACTACTTAAGAAATTGAAATTTGAAATTTATTTTTATTGGAATTTAATTTTTTTTATCTACATTTGCACCCGAATTTGACCAACCTCTGGCGAGATCCGTGAATGTTGCTCTAATATAAAAACCATAATTTAAATTATCATGGCAGATTTATTAAAATTCGTTCAAGACGAATTCGTTGCTAAAAAAGATTTCCCAGATTTCGGAGCTGGAGACACAATCACTGTTTTCTACGAAATTAAAGAGGGTGAAAAAACAAGAACTCAGTTCTTCAAAGGAGTTGTAATCCAAAGAAGAGGTTCTGGAGTTACTGAAACTTTTACTATTCGTAAAATGTCTGGATCAGTTGGTGTTGAGCGTATCTTCCCAGTAAACTTACCAGCTTTACAAAAAATCGAAGTTAACAAGAAAGGTGCTGTACGTAGAGCTAGAATTTTCTACTTCAGACAACTTACTGGTAAAAAAGCTAAGATTAAAGATAAAAGAAGATAATCATTTATCTAAATGTTATAAAAAACTCGTTTCATACCATTTGAAACGAGTTTTTTTTATGTTCTAATTTTATCACTATCAAAACCGTAATTTTTTAATACCAAAATCATCGATTTAGCAATATAATGAGTATGAAATAACAATCTGTTAATTTCGTCTTTTCTCACCAAAACTCAACCGATTTCGTTGTGATTTTATTATATTTGCTCCGCTCATTTTGAGCCGAATATATCTTTGACATCGTTAACTCCTGACGATACGATTATAAAAAAAAAAAGAAAATGACAAAATCAAAAATTTTTTACACCTTAACTGATGAGGCGCCGTTATTGGCAACTTATTCTCTTTTACCAATTGTTCAAGCATTTACAGCAACAGCTGGAATTGAAATCGAAACCAGAGATATTTCGCTGGCAGGAAGAATTTTATCAAACTTCCCAGATTCTTTGACTGATGCTCAAAAAACTGGAGATGCATTGGCAGAACTTGGCCAATTAGCAACTCAGCCAGAAGCTAACATTATTAAATTACCAAACATTTCAGCATCTGTACCGCAGTTAAAAGCGGCTATTGCTGAATTACAATCACACGGATACAACGTACCAAATTTCCCAGAAGATCCACAAAACGATGCTGAAAAGGAAATTAAAGCAAAATATGCAAAAGTTTTAGGTTCTGCTGTAAACCCAGTTTTACGTGAAGGAAACTCTGACCGTAGAGCTCCTAGAGCAGTAAAAAACTTTGCAAAAGCAAATCCACACTCAATGGGTGCTTGGTCTGCTGACTCAAAAACTAAAGTGGCTTCTATGTCAGGCGGTGATTTTTACGGAAGTGAAAAATCATTAACTGTTGCAGAAGCGAATGATGTAAAAATCGAATTTGTTGCTAAAGACGGAACTACAACAGTTCTTAAAGCAAGCACTCCATTAAAAGCTGGAGAAATTATTGATAGCTCTGTTTTAAGTGTAAATAAATTAAAAGCTTTTGCTGCTGATGTTATCGCTGAAGCTAAAGCTGCAGGAGTTTTACTTTCTGTACACTTAAAAGCTACTATGATGAAAGTTTCTGATCCAATTATCTTCGGCGCTATCGTTGAAGTATATTTTGCAGATGTTTTCAAAAAATACGCTTCTTTATTTGCTGAATTAAACGTTGATACAAGAAACGGTTTAGGTGATATCTACGCTAAAATTGCTGGAAGACCTGAGCAAGCAGAAGTTGAAGCTGCTATTGATGCGGCAATCGCTAACGGACCAGCTTTGGCAATGGTTAATTCTGATAAAGGAATCACAAACTTACACGTTCCTTCAGACGTTATTGTTGATGCTTCTATGCCAGCAATGATTCGTACTTCTGGTCAAATGTGGAACAAAGAAGGAAAAGCTCAAGATACATTTGCAGTTATTCCAGACCGTTCTTACGCTGGAGTTTATACAGCAACTATCGATTTCTGTAAAAAACACGGTGCTTTTGATCCTAAAACAATGGGAAGTGTTCCTAACGTTGGATTAATGGCTCAAAAAGCAGAAGAATATGGATCTCACGATAAAACTTTCCAAATGAAAGCTGATGGAGTTGTTCGTGTTGTTGATGCAAACGGAAATGTTTTAATGGAACAAAACGTTGAAGCAAACGATATCTTCAGAATGTGTCAAGCAAAAGATGCTCCAATTCAGGACTGGGTAAAACTAGCTGTAAACAGAGCTCGTTTATCTGATACTCCTGCTGTTTTCTGGTTAGACGAAAACAGAGCACACGATAGAGAATTGATCGTAAAAGTTCAAAAATACCTTAAAGACTACGATACTACAAACTTAGATATCCGTATTTTAAACCCAATTGCTGCTACTGAATTTACTTTAGACAGAATCATTAAAGGTTTAGACACTATCTCTGTAACTGGAAACGTTTTACGTGATTATTTAACAGATTTATTCCCAATTTTAGAATTAGGAACTTCTGCTAAAATGCTTTCTATTGTTCCGTTAATGAACGGTGGTGGATTGTTCGAAACTGGTGCTGGAGGTTCTGCTCCTAAACACGTTGAGCAATTTACAGAAGAAGGATATTTACGTTGGGATTCATTAGGAGAATTTTTAGCTCTTGGAGCTTCTTTAGAGCATTTAGGACAAACTTTAGACAATTCTAAATCAATTGTTCTATCTGAAACTTTAGATCAAGCAAACGATAAATTCTTAGCAAACGATAAATCTCCAGCTCGTAAAGTGGGTCAAATTGACAACCGTGGTTCTCACTTCTATTTAGCATTCTACTGGGCTCAAGCTTTGGCTGCTCAAACTAAAGATGCTGAATTGAAAGCAATCTTTACTCCAATTGCTGCTGAATTTGAAGCTAACGAAGCTAAAATCGATGCAGAATTAATTGGCGCTCAAGGAAAAGCTCAAAACATTGGCGGATACTATCAGCCAACTCCAGAGTTAGTGAGTAAAGCAATGCGTCCAAGTGAAACTTTCAACGCAATTATTGCTAAAATCAAATAATTAAGAATACAATTATATTTCTTTATAAATAAAAGGACAACTCACAAGGTTGTCCTTTTTTTATCTTAACTTATGTTTAACAGTCGTTTCTTCCAGATATTTAAGCTAGAATTGTTATCTATGTAAATCAAAATCAATATAATGATTACAAAAAATACCTGCACATTTTTTCTTTTTATTCTAACGATTTTAACCTCATTTGCGCAGGAAAAATTTACTTTAAGCGGAACTATCAGCGACAGCAAAAACAATGAAACTCTAATTGGAGTTAACATCTATATTCCATCATTAAAAATTGGCACTACAACAAACGAATATGGATTTTATTCTCTTTCTGCACCAAAAGGAGAATATGATATTGAAATAAGTTATTTGGGCTATAAAACCATTCAAAAAAAAATCATTTTAAACCAGAACACTAAAAACAATTTTTTAATTAGCGAAAGCGACGCAGAAGAACTTCAGGAAGTTGTTGTTACCGACAATAAAGGTAAAATAAACATCAAGTCGCCCGAAATGAGCGTTAACAAACTCTCTATTTCAACCATTAAAAAAATGCCTGTTGTTTTAGGAGAAGTAGATGTTCTTAAATCTATTTTATTACTTCCTGGCGTTACCAATGCAGGAGAAGGCGCATCGGGATTTAATGTTCGCGGAGGTGGTGCCGATCAGAACTTGATTCTATTAGATGAAGCTACCATTTTTAATTCTTCTCACGTTTTTGGTTTTTTCTCTGTTTTTAATCCTGATGCTATTAAAGATTTAAAATTATATAAAGGAGGAATTCCAGCGCGTTATGGAGGAAGAGCTTCTTCTGTTTTAGATATTTACCAAAAAGACGGCAGCAGTAAAGATTTTCATATGAATGGTGGTATCGGTTTAATTTCAAGCCGATTACTTGCCGAGGGGCCGATTGTAAAAGACAGAGGTTCATTTCTAATTGGAGGAAGAGCTTCTTATGCACATTTATTCTTAAAACTTTCAGAAGACAACAAAGATAACGCTGCCTATTTTTATGACTTAAATACTAAATTAAGCTATAAATTAAACGATAACAACAGTTTATATTTGTCTGGTTATTTTGGGCGCGATGTTTTTAGATTAAACAAAAGTTTTACCAATACATACGGAAATTCGATTTTAAATTTGAGATGGAACCATTTGTATTCTGATAAATTATTCGCAAACCTTTCTCTAATCTATAGCGATTATTATTACGGATTAGATCTTGATTTTGTTGGTTTTAAATGGGATTCTGGAATTAAAAACTACAACATCAAATACGATTTCAAACATTATCTTTCAGACAAACTGAAATTGAATTACGGATTAAATGGAACTTATTATGAATTTAATCCGGGAACTGTAAAACCCACAGGAACAGATTCTGGAATAAATCCGGATCAACTTGATAGAAAGTACGCTTTCGAACCTTCTGCATACTTAGACGCAGAAAGCCAACTTTCTAATAAAATTAATATTGCATATGGATTACGCTATAGTTTGTTTTATAGATTAGGAAGTTCAACGATTAATTATTACGATAACAACCAGCCTGTTGTCTATGATACAGATCTACAGATTTACGAAAAAGGAACACCTTCTTCGACAAAATATTTTGGCAAAAACAAAGTCATTCAGAGTTATGATAATTTCGAGCCTCGATTTTCCGTTTCTTATCAATTAAATGAAAATCAAGCTTTAAAGGCAAGTTATAATAGAATGGCACAATATCTTCAGCTAATTTCAAATACTTCCTCTCCTACTCCTTTAGATGTCTGGATGCCTAGTGATAATTATATCAAACCTCAGCTCGCAGATCAAGTTGCTTTGGGGTATTTTAGAAACATTAAAAATGGAGACTATTCTTTTGAAATTGAAACCTATTATAAGGAAATTCAAAATAGATTAGATTATATAGATGGTGCCGATTTAATAGCCAATGACGCGATCGAACAAGTTATTCTAAACGGACAAATGAGATCTTACGGTTTGGAAATTATGTTTAAGAAAAACAAAGGCAAATTCAATGGTTGGATTGCTTATACTTTATCAAGATCGGAACAGCAAACACCAGGCAGAACTTCGGAAGAACCAGGAATAAATAATGGCAAATGGTATGCTTCTGCTTATGACAAAACACATAATTTAGCTATAACATCTGTTTACAATTTGAATGAAAAATGGTCTTTTGGGGCTAATTTTGCTTTGCAGTCCGGACAACCTGTCACGTATCCAAATGGACAGTATGAATATTTAGGAATTACGGTTCCAAGTTACGGGTTAAGAAATGAAAACCGACTTCCTGCATATCATCATTTAGATATTTCAGCTACTCTGACGCCGAGAAAAAATAAAGATAGAAATTGGAAAGGAGAATGGGTTTTCAGCATTTACAATCTTTACAATAGAATGAATGCAGCATCGATTAATTTTCGCCAAAATGTTGATACTGGTGTAAATGAAGCTGTACAATTGTCTATTTTTGGAATTGTACCAGCAGTAAGCTACAACTTCAAATTCTAAAAAATAGAGTAAAAGAATAAAAATATAGGTATGAAAAAAGCAGTTTATTTTATCTCATTTTTGACTTTTCTTTTCTTTGCAAGCTGTGAAGATGTTGTTGATGTTGACTTAGACACTGCGCCTCCAAAATTAGTTATCGAAGCTGCAATTAATTGGGAAAAAGGTTCTACAGGAAGACAACAGACTATTAAATTAACGACCACAACGGGTTATTTTGATCAATTAGTGCCAATAGTTTCGGGTGCTGTAATTTACATTAACAACAGTAGAAATCAAAGATTCAATTTTAATGAAGTTAATAAATCTGGACGTTATGTCTGTAATAATTTCACGCCCGTTATTAACGAAACCTATACCTTAACTGTCGTTAGCGGAGGAAATACTTACAAAGCTACCGAAACCCTAAAATCTGTTGCTCCAATAACTCGAATTGAACAAAAAAATGATGGAGGTTTTACAGGAAAAGATATTGAAATAAAAGCTTTTTACACCGATCCAGCTGATGAAGAAAATTATTATTTGTTTAAATACGTTTATTCAAGCAAAGTAACTTCTACCTATTATGTATCTGAAGATAAATTCTATCAAGGAAATGAAATCTACAGCAGCACGGAAGATGAAGACTTAAAAGCCGGAGATGAAATTGAAGTAACGCATTACGGAATTTCTAAACAATATTACAATTATATGAATATTTTGGTAAGCATTGCAGGATCTAATGTTGGCGGTCCTTTTCAATCTCCGCCTGCAACCGTAAAAGGAAACATCGTAAATACAACAGATAAAAATAATTATCCCCTCGGTTATTTCTCTTTAAGCGAAACCGATAATAAAAAATACAAAATTCAATAATTTATGCAGCCCCTAATCAAAGTCTTAGCCGAAAAAAAACTTACTGGCCATTTTATCGAAATGTCTTTCATTGAAAATAAAACTTTTCAATTGTGGAATGGCTTTATGCCTCAGAAAAAAGAAATTAAAAACACAGTCGATGCAAATTTGTATTCGTTAGAAGTCTATCCAGAGCATTATTTTGATAATTTTAATCCAAGCAAT
The DNA here is from genome assembly GCF_014207905.1 of Flavobacterium notoginsengisoli. Lineage (GTDB taxonomy): Bacteria > Bacteroidota > Bacteroidia > Flavobacteriales > Flavobacteriaceae > Flavobacterium > Flavobacterium notoginsengisoli_A. The sequence continues at coordinate 49,524 of NZ_JACHLB010000008.1, forward strand.
AATTTTCAGAAATGGGCTGCTGTTGAAGTTTCTAGTTTTGAAAATCTTCCGTCTGAAATGAAAACGTTAAATGTTCCTAGCGGTCTATACGCCGTATTTCTTCATGTAGGACCAGCAACTGACGCACATAAAACTTATAATTATATTTTTGCAGAATGGCTTCCTAATTCAGCATATAATGTTGACGAAAGACCTCATTTTGCAATAATGAATGAAAAATATAAAAAAGATGATCCTACTTCGGAGGAAGAAATTTGGATTCCTATAAAAAATAGAAATTAATGGCATTAATTCAAACCCTAAAAATACTTTTTAATCGAGATTTAGATAAACTTAAGTTCGAAATCGAATCGTATGAAAGCGAAAATTCACTTTGGATTATAGACAAAAATATTTCCAATTCAGCAGGAAATCTTTGTCTTCATTTGATGGGAAATCTAAACACCTACATTGGAGCAGAAATTGGAAAAACGGGTTATATAAGAAATCGTCCTTTAGAATTTTCACTTAAAGACATTCCGAAAAGAGAATTAATCCAAAAAATTGAAGATACAATCTCAGTTGTAAATAATGCGCTCGATTCTTTAGCCGAAGCAGACTTAGAAAACATTTATCCTCAAATCGTTTTTGAAAAAGAAATGACAACGGGATTTTTTCTGGTTCATCTTTCAACACATTTGGCTTATCATTTAGGACAAATAAACTATCATAGACGATTGTTAGATGAATAGTTTTTTTTTGCCACAAATTAAAAGAATCAAAATAATTAATCTGTGAAATCTGTGGCAAAAAATTAGAATTCTAAAATTGTAGCTGTAACTTAGCACCACATTCAAAAAAACGCACATGTCATCACACCATATAGTCCGAGACGATCAGGAACCAGCTTTAATCATTGCAAACGGAGCCGCGTGCGATCCTGAGTTATTAGGACAATTATTGGAATGGTCTCCGCTAGTTATCGTTTTGGATTCGGCAATAGAAAGAGTAATCGAATTAGGCATTAAAGTCGATGTTCTTTTAGGAGATTTTGATCGTGGATTTGATCCAGAAATCTACAAAACTTCACAGTTTCCAATCGAAATCGTTCACACGCCAGATCAGGACAAAACCGATTTGGAGAAAGCTTTTGATTATTTAATTGAAAGAAAAATTCCAGCCGTAAATGTCGTTTGGGCAACAGGAAAACGCGCCGATCACACTATTACCAATCTTACACAAATCGTTCGATATAGAAACTTATTGAAAATCGTAATTCTTGACGATCATTCGAAAATCTTCCTTTTACCAGCAAAATTTGAGAAATGGTATACAGCCAAAACACCTATCTCGTTAATTCCGATTGGAGTTGTAAACGGAATTTATTCGACTAATTTAAAATATGAATTAAATGACGATACGCTCACAATGGGTTACAGAACCGGAAGCAGTAATTCTGTAGAAAAAGACGGAATTGTAACGATAACACATCGTGAAGGTGATTTGCTTTTGATGGAATGTTTTGATTAATACTACCTTAAACAAGATTATTTTCTTGTAGTAAAAAGATTATTTAATATTTTTGATAAATATACGCAATTGAAATAGGACACAGATTCGATCTTTACGTATAATTGATATTATAATATAAATAATGAAACATCATTTTGGAGATAATTTGGATAGAACTGGTGATTACTGGACAACAATTCCAAATAGAGAAAGATTTGCTTTTATTGCAGATTTTGAAATCACAAACAAAGACGAAGTAAAAATTCTAACTATAAGTAAAACCCAAAATAAACTTCATTGGGAGCAAATTTTTGATTGTCCAAATCTTGAAGAATTAACTCTGCATGATGCAACTAAAGAACAAGTCCAAGCTATCCGAAAGTTGACTAACATTAAGAGATTGAGAATTACCTTTTTGAGAACTACTGACATTGAATTCATAGGAGAGTTATTCAATTTAGAAGAACTAATTCTTGAATATGTTTCTGGATTTTCAGATTTATCGCCATTAAAGAAATTAAAAAAACTAAAATCTGTTCATTTTGAAAATTTAAGAAGAGTAACTGACTTTAGTGGATTATCAGAAATAGAAAGCTTAAGATATATCTATATAAATGGAACTTTAGATTGGAATCAGCCAATTGAAAATTTTGACTTTTTAAGTGAAGTTCCTAATTTAGAAATTCTTTGTATGGGGTTTGGAGTTAAAATTCTAAATACAACATACCCAATTTTCAAATCGTTAGTTAAGAACAAAAAGATTAAGAAATTAAGATTAGGTCGGGGATTTTGCAGTTTAGAAGACTACGCGTTTGTTGAAGTATTATTTGGAAAAGAAAACATTGTTTATTTTGATGATAGTCCTGTTGAACTTTTCTTTGAATATGAAAAAAGAATTGAATTTTTAGGAAAAGGAATGAGAGCCATATCTTCGGAAAATTCAAATGAAAAGTGCGAAAAAATTAGACAAGAATACGAAAAAATGAAAATAACAGCGAAAGAGTATCTATTAAGTCACCCTTAATAAGCTTTATCATTCATTGAGCAGTAGAATAAAACCGTTTCTAAAAAATGGAATATCTATCTTTGCATCGAAATCAATACAAATGAAAGCAGACAACAATTCACAAAAAGACAATTTACATCCAAGAAATCTTCATCGTTTGCGTTATGATTTCGAAAAACTGATCTCAAATTGTCCCGAATTAAAAGCTTTTGTTTCGACTAATAAACACGGAATCGAAACGGTTGATTTCAGTAATCCGCTTGCAGTAAAAACTTTAAACAAAGCTTTACTTCAAACGTATTATGGAATTGAAAATTGGGACATTCCTAAAAATTATCTTTGCCCGCCAATTCCAGGACGAGCAGATTATATTCATTATATCGCCGATTTATTAGCAGAAAGCAACAACAATCAAATTCCTGATAGTTCCTATGTTTTAGGTCTCGATATCGGTACAGGCTCCAACTTAATTTATCCGATATTAGGAAATTCTATTTACAATTGGAGTTTTGTGGGAACCGATGTTGACCAAAAATCAATTGAAAATTGCAGCAAAATTATCGAAGCAAATCCCAATTTAATAGATTCTATAAGCTTACAGCAACAGACAGAACCTCGATTTATTTTTAAAAATATAATTACACCCGAAGATCGTTTTGCTTTTACGATGTGTAATCCGCCTTTTCATGCTTCGGCTGAAGAAGCAAACAAAAGCTCTTTAAGAAAAGTTTCTAATCTTAATCCGAAAGAGAAAAGAAACACCAATCCTGTTTTAAATTTTGGTGGTCAAAATGCAGAATTATGGTGTAATGGTGGTGAAATCGGATTTATAACTCAAATGATTTACGAGAGCGCCAAATATCCTTCGCAGGTTTTATGGTTTACTAGTTTAGTTTCTAAAAAGGAAAACCTCGCATCGATCTATAAAATCTTGAAAAAAGTAAATGCCGTTTCAGTAAAAACTATCGAAATGTCTCAGGGACAGAAAACGAGCCGTATTGTGGCTTGGAGTTTTTTCGAAAACCCACAATCACAAAACCAATTCTTCTAAAACACTGATTTCCAAATCAAAACCTTGATTTTATAATTTGCTTTTGCTACATTTATTGTAAACTATTTAAAATCAAAATCATGGCAGAATATATTGGTTATCTCGCATCTGTTTTTATTGTTGGAGGTTTTCTATTAAAAAACCTTAGAACAATCCGATTTATTAATATGTTTGGCTGTATTTGCTTTGTCATTTATGGCATTTTTCTAAATGATTATAGGGATTTTAATCAATGGCTTTGGCCTGTAATTATTCCGAATGCAATTTTAGCTTTTGTACAGATTTATTATCTGACTTCCAAAAATGATAAATCTTAAAATTATGATACTTTAAAATAAAATTCTGATACACTTTCCGCTTACGATAATCGTAACTTTAAGCTTAAAATTGAATTTTATTACCATGTTAAAACATTATTCTCGCCTTCTAATCTTATTGCTTTTATTTTTAATTTCAAGTTGTGCTTCAAAAAAAGCAAAATTTGAAGATTATGTTTTCAAAACCAAAACCGAAGAAGTAAAATATCAAACCGCCTACGATAAGGCTTTAAAACTTTGGAATATTCCTTACACGGAAGAAGATGTAAAAACAAGTTTCGGAACAGCTCACGTAGTTATTGCAGGCCCAAAAAATGGAAAAGATTTGGTTTTACTCCACGGAATGGATGCCAGCTCTACTATGTGGTATCCAAATATTAAAGCTTTTACTAAAAAACATCGTGTTTATGCCATTGATTTTATAATGGAACCCAATAAATCCAATTTAACGGCTAAATCTCTTTCATCAAAAGATATTCTCGCATTTTATAATGAAGTTTTTGATCACTATAAATTAAAGAAATTTGATTTAATTGGCGCTTCACGAGGTGGTTGGATTGCTACTTTATTAGCAACTCAAAAGTCAAATTCTATTGATAAAATAGTATTGTTAAGTCCGGCACAAACTTTCCAATTTATTGATAAAGTTGGAAAGACAAGTTCAGCTTTAATGCTAAAACTTTTTCCTAGTGAAAAGAAATTTGGAAAAACATTAAAAACCTTTTCTACTCATCCGGAAAACATCAGCGTTATTTATAAAAGACAGTTTTATTTGGCCAATAAATATTCAAAATCTAATTCGAGTATGCTTAAAATGATGCCTTTTTCTCAAAAAGAATTAGAATTAATTCAAAATCCTGTTTTGGTTTTAATTGGCGATAAAGATGTTATTAATTCAGAAGAAAGTTTAGAAAGAGCTAATAAATATCTCGCCAACTGCAAAACAAAAACGGTAAAAGATGCTGGACATTTTTTAACTATTGATCAACCAAAAATTGTAAATGATGCGGTTATTAATTTTTTAGAATAAAAGTTATTTTGCCACAACCCGAGCGATAGCGAACAGGCGAAGCAATTACAAGAATTAGTACGAATTTATATTTGTTTTAGAAACTAAAATTAGTTTAAATTGATGCAATTCGGAACAAACTTTTTAAAGCCTTTATTTACAATCTTCGTATCTTTACAAACCTAATTTTCATCAGTAACAAATGAATTTCCAAGTAGCTTCAGAATACAGTCCAAAAGGAGATCAGCCACAAGCCATACAAAAACTGGCACAAGGTGTAGTCGACGGAGAAAAATATCAAACTTTATTAGGAGTTACCGGTTCCGGAAAAACATTTACCGTTGCCAATGTTATTCAGGAAGTACAACGACCAACTTTAGTTCTGGCACATAACAAAACTTTGGCTGCACAGTTGTATTCAGAATTCAAACAATTTTTCCCAAATAATGCGGTTGAGTATTTCGTTTCTTACTACGATTATTATCAGCCGGAAGCTTTTATGCCTGTTACAGGAGTTTTCATTGAAAAAGATTTATCAATCAATGAAGAACTGGAAAAAATGCGTTTGAGCACCACTTCTTCACTCCTTTCTGGAAGACGTGATGTTCTGGTTGTAGCATCAGTTTCTTGTTTGTATGGTATTGGAAACCCTGTTGAATTTCAGAAAAATGTAATCGAAATAAAAAGAGATCAGGTTATTTCGAGAACTAAATTGTTACATAGTCTGGTTCAAAGTTTATATGCCAGAACAGAAGCCGATTTTAATCCAGGAACTTTCAGGATTAAAGGCGACACGGTTGAAGTATATCCAAGTTATGCCGATGATGCTTATCGTATTCACTTTTTTGGCGATGAAATCGAAGAAATAGAATCTTTTGATCCTAAGACTTCTCATGTAATAGAAAAATTTCAAAGACTTACTATTTATCCTGCTAATATGTTTGTGACTTCTCCAGAAGTTTTACAAGGTGCTATATGGCAGATACAACAAGATTTAGTTAAACAAGTTGATTATTTTAAAGAAATAGGAAAACATCTGGAAGCAAAACGTCTGGAAGAAAGAACCAATTTTGACTTAGAAATGATTCGCGAATTAGGTTATTGTTCTGGAATTGAGAATTATTCCCGTTACCTTGACGGACGTGAAGCTGGAACAAGACCTTTCTGTCTTTTAGATTATTTTCCAAGTGATTATTTAATGATTATTGACGAAAGTCACGTAACCGTTTCTCAGGTTCACGCCATGTATGGAGGTGACCGAAGCCGTAAAGAAAACCTAGTTGAATACGGATTTAGATTACCCGCTGCAATGGACAACAGACCTTTAAAATTTGAAGAATTTGAGGCTTTGCAGAATCAGGTTATTTATGTTTCGGCGACTCCAGCTGATTATGAATTGCAAAAAACCGACGGTATTTATGTAGAACAGATTATTCGTCCAACTGGTTTATTAGATCCTATTATTGAAGTCCGTCCGAGTTTAAATCAGATTGATGATTTGATTGAGGAAATTCAAGTTCGATGTGAATTAGATGAAAGAGTTCTAGTGACTACTTTAACTAAAAGAATGGCCGAAGAATTGGCTAAATATTTAACTAAAGTGAGCATTCGCTGCCGTTATATCCATTCTGAAGTTGATACTTTAGAGCGTATTGAAATTATGCAGGATTTACGAAAAGGGCTTTTTGATGTTTTAATTGGAGTAAACTTACTTCGTGAAGGTCTGGATTTACCTGAGGTTTCGCTTGTTGCCATTTTAGATGCCGATAAAGAAGGTTTCTTAAGAAATCATCGTTCGTTAACGCAGACTATCGGACGTGCAGCGAGAAATTTAAACGGTAAAGCCATTATGTATGCCGATAAAATTACGGCAAGTATGCAGCGTACGATTGACGAAACAGAATACAGAAGAACCAAACAGATTAATTTCAACGTTCAAAATAATATTACACCACAGGCTTTAAATAAAAAAATCGACAGTGCCTTTACGAAAAATCCGTTGGTGGAATATGAATTAGGGCATCCAATTCCTGTTGCTGCTGAACCCGAAACAGCTTATTTATCCAAAGCCGAATTGGAGAAAATGATTCGCGAAAAACGTAAAACAATGGAAAAAGCAGCTAAAGAATTAGATTTCCTCCAAGCGGCTAAACTTCGTGACGAAATTAAAAAACTACAGGAACAGTTGGCTTAATTGTGCTGTTCCTGAAAAATTTCCAGTAATACAATTGGATTGATTATCGTATTAGGCGATTTTTTCATCATTTCCAAAACACGTTTTACAGCAAAAAGATTTAATCCCATTTGTATAGCAATTTGCTGAATGGCCTGAAACTCTCTTTCATGCAAAACGCCATCACAATGCATTAACAAAGCCAGTCTGTAAAACTGATTGATTCGTTGCATTTCAGAAGGTATCGGCAAAGATTTTGTTTCCTGATGAAACAAATCCTGAAACTCTTCCTCACTTATATTCAATTCTGTGGCTACAAGCCGCAAAAATTCAAGCTCACGTTTATGTAAGTGGCCATCTACAGTGGCCAAAGTAATCATTTCTAAAAGTAAACTCTTTTTTTCCGCTTCTGTATTCATCAATTTGTTATTTTTAGCTAAAATATTGCTTTTAAATAAAAACACAAAACATTGATGATGAAGAGGATTTTTCTAGCAGCTTTACTTCTAATAACACTTATTGGAAAAGCACAAAGCACCGCTTCTAAAAATGTATCAACTTTTACAATTGAAGCTCCTCAACTGAATACCTCAAAAAAAATATGGATTTATCTTCCAGAAAATTATTCTAAAGACATTAAGAAAAAATACAGCGTTATTTACATGCACGATGCCCAAAATCTCTTCGATGCTAAAACTTCCTACTCTGGAGAATGGAATGTAGACGAAAAACTGGACAGTTTAAAAGCTCCCGTAATTGTAGTAGGAATCGAACATGGAAATGAAAAACGCATTGATGAACTGACTCCTTTTAAAAATGAGAAATACGGTGGCGGAAATGCCGATAATTATTTAGAATTTATTGTAAAAACATTAAAGCCGTATATTGATAAAAATTACAGAACCAAGGTAAAAGCTAAAAACACTATCCTTTTCGGAAGTTCTCTCGGCGGATTGGTTTCTTACTACGGTGCATTAAAATATCCAGAAGTTTTTGGGAAGGCAGGCGTTTTTTCACCTTCATTTTGGTTTTCTCCAGACATTTATACTTTCGCAGAAAAACAATCCAAAATCAAAACTAAAATCTATTTTCTGTGTGGTGATAAAGAAAGTGACGATATGGTAAACGATTTAAACAAAATGAAACGTTTATTAGATACCAAACGCTGTTATTGCCTTCATTTAGACAAAACCAAAATTGTAAAAGGCGGAGAACATAACGAAAAACTTTGGCGTGATCATTTTGCTGAAGCTTTAATTTGGTTAGGTTATTAATAAGAAATAAAAAAACATCACTATAAATGAAACTAATTTTAAGAGAATACAATCTCAAATTAAAACACACTTTTACAATTTCACGAGAATCTATTGATTTTCAGCCTTCCTTAATTGTCGAATTACAAAGTGAGGGTTTCTCTGGTTATGGAGAAGCTACTTCTAATCCGTATTATAATATCACAGTTCCAATGATGATGCAGGATTTAGAAAAAATCAGAAGCATTATCGAAAATACCGAAGACGAAACTCCTGAGATATTCTGGGCAAAAATTCATCCGTATTTAAAAGAGGATATGTTTGCTTTGTGCGCTTTGGATCTTGCTTACAATGATTTATACGCTCGCAAAAAAGGCAAGAAATTATACGAATTATGGAACTATACGACTGAAAGAAATCCGATGACGGATTATACTATCGGAATTGCTTCTATAGATAAAATGGTTTCTAAAATGCAGGAACTTCCTTGGCCTATTTATAAAATCAAACTGGGAACCAAAGAAGATATTGAAATTGTAAAAGCACTTCGAAAACATACCAACGCTGTTTTTAGAATTGATGCGAACTGTGGCTGGGGCGTTGAGGAAACCATCAATAATGCCGTTGAATTAAAAAAACTCGGAGTTGAATTCTTAGAACAGCCTATGAAAGCGGATAATTGGGAAGGTCATAAAGAAGTATTCAAACATTCTGTTCTTCCTGTCATTGCAGATGAAAGCTGTATTATTGAAGAAGATGTTCAAAAATGTCACAATCATTTTCATGGCGTGAATGTAAAATTGGTAAAATGCGGAGGCTTAACTCCAGGAAAACGCATGATTGAAGAAGCTAAAAAATTAGGATTAAGAACGATGGTAGGCTGTATGACAGAATCTACAGTTGGAATTTCTGCAATCGCTCATTTACTTCCTCAATTGGATTATGTTGACATGGATGGCGCACTTCTTTTAGCAGAAGATATTGCAACGGGAGTAACCATTAAAGACGGTGTCGTGAGTTATTCTAATTTAAATGGAACAGGAGTTACACTTTTATAAAAATGATAGTCGATAAATTTCCTGACCGAATTATTGAAATTAACCAAAAACAGTATTTGTATTTCGGTGGAACTGCCTATTTGGGCCTTTCAACAAATAAAGCATTTCAAGATTTAGTCGTTCAGAATATTTTGAATTGGGGAACGACTTACGGAAGCTCCAGAACAGCTAATATTCAATTAAAAGCTTATGATGAAGGTGAAAGTTTTTTGGCTTCTCATATTGGCTCAGAAAAAGCTGTTACGGTTTCTTCGGGAATGCTCGCCGGAAAATTGGTTATTGATTTAATGAAAAAACAGACGGATTGTTTTTTTCATTTGAATGATACACACAATGCTATTCAAACCGAAAACAGTTTTCCTATATTTTTAAATGGAAATTTAAACGAACGTTTATTAAATTCAAAACCAGAAAAAATAGCGATTTTAACTGACGGCGTTCCTTCTTTTGAAACAAAACCTGTCGACTTATCATTTCTAGAAAAGATTTCAAAAAACAAAGAAATCACTTTAGTTATCGATGAATCTCATTCTTTAGGAATTACAAATAAAAACGGTTCTGGAATATACTCTTCCGTTTCTTTTCCTATAAAAAGAAAAATCATGGTTTCCTCTTTAGGAAAAGCTTTTGGACTAACAGGCGGTGTTATTGCAGGTGATTCTGAATTCATTAATCAAATAAAAGAATTGGAAACTTTTACCAGCGCAGCCGGAATGAATCCAGCTTTTGTGCAGACACTTTCTGATGCTAAAGAAATTTATAAAGTACAGCATCAAAAACTGTTAGATAATTTAAATTACATTGACTCTATTTTAAACAAAAATGACAGTATTAAATTTGACAAAACTTATCCGCTGATTTATTTATTATCCAATGAATTAGTAGAGAAACTAGAACAGGAAAATATTATTATCGCCAGTTTTAGATACAAAAAAGAAGCTGAACCATTAAATAGAATTGTAATTACAGCCAATCATTTAAAAGAAGATTTAGATAAATTAGTTGACGTTTTCAATAAAAGATAGCCACAAATTCACGAATTATTTTTTGATAATCTTTGAGAATAATAATTCGTGAATTGTTTCACCTATTCGCTATCACTCGAGCCATGGCTGAAAAATAAACCGTACATTTGCAAAAAAGTAATGAGCTTTGGCTTCAAGTAAAGATTGGAAAACTTGAAACCTGAAACAAAAAAACTTGAAACAAAAAACAATGACAAATAACGATATACTTAAAAAACTTCGCGTGGCTTTGATGCTCCGTGATGATCAAATAGTTGAAATTTTAGAATTAGTAGATTTTAGAATTTCGAAATCAGAATTGGGTGCTTTTTTCAGAGCTGAAGATCATCCGAATTATATGGAATGCGGTGATCAGGTTTTACGTAATTTCTTAAACGGATTGGTAATTCATTTAAGAGGAACGAAAGAAAACCCTAAAAACCCAAACGAAGTTTTAGCCAAACATAAAGCTGAAATCCCAAAAAGAGAAACTTCTAAGGAAAGACCGGAATTCAAAGCGAGTCCAAAAGATTCTGAAAAATACAGAGGCGATAAAAGTCCGTCAAAATCTGGTTCAGCTACTGGGAAACCTAAAAAGAAATCATTCCCAAAAGGAAATGGAAAACCGGTTGTGGTAGAAAAAGTGGTTTTTAAAAACGGCAATAAGAAAAAATCGTAACCGGGGATTTAACCGCAAAGAACGCAAGGATTTTTACTTAAAAGACTAAATATAAACGCAAAGTTCGCAAAGCTTTATCCATTATAGCTTTGCGAACTTTGCGCTTATATTCTCAATCCTAAATAAAAAATCCTTGCGTTCTTTGCGGTTAAAATCAAATCTTATTCTCTTCTATTTTATAAAAAAAAGCATCTTTAAACGTTGCTCCAATCGGCAATTCTTTTCCATTTACAAAAACAGAAAAATTATCAGTTGATTCAATGTGCTTCAAAGAAACAACATACGATTTATGAGTCTGGATAAATTCATTTTCAGGAAGAGATTCAATTACATTTTTCAACGAAGAATGTGTAATAATCTGCTGTTTTTCGGTATGAATGCAAACATAATTCTGAAGACTTTCTACATACAGAATGTCACTTAAAAAAATCTTTTGAAACTTATTCTTTCCATCGGTTTTAACGAACAGAAAATCAGGCAGATTACTTTGATTGGAAACCACTGTTTTAGGTTCTGAATTCAGTTTCGAAACAGCTTGATAAAAACGTTCAAACGAAATAGGTTTTAACAAATAATCAACTGCATTGAGTTCAAAACCTTCTAAAGCAAAATCAGGATAAGCAGTTGTAAAAATGACTTTTATATTTTTCGAAATAATTCTGGAAAGCTGCAAACCTGTTAATTGAGGCATTTGAATATCTAAAAAAATAACATCGACCGTTTGGGTATTCAAAAATTCTAATGCTTTTAAGGAATCATTAAAAACTCCCGCTTTTTCAAGAAAATTTACTTTTCCGATATAGTTTTCCAATATTCTCGTTGCAGGCGGTTCATCATCTACAATAATGCATTTAAAAGCCATAGATTAGTTTTTTAGTGGTATTTTCAAGTAAGTTTTAAAGGTATTATTTTCTTCTGTTTTTTCAAGGATAAATTGATCCTTATACATGTATTCCAGTCTTTTCGTCAAGTTCTCAAAACCGATTCCGGTAGAAGAATAATTTTCTCCGTTGACATTATAATTAAAAGTAGAAATCTCTAAAAGCCCTTTTTTGATCTGAATGGAAATCAAAGCTTTCTCTTCTTTATCATTCAGTTTTCCATGTTTAAAAACATTCTCCACAAAATGAATTAAAGCCGACGAAAGAATTCTTTCATTTGAATATTCTCCTTCAACAGAAAAATCCAGATATAACTGATCTTCAAAACGTTTTTTCTGCAAATGAATATAATTCTGAATAAACTGAATTTCCTTTGAAAGAACTGCTTCATCCTTATCTGTTTCGGTAATAACATATCGAAGCAAATCGGAAAGCACTAAAATATCATCAGCCATTTCATCTTCTTTTAAAACCAACTGACTGTAAAAAGAATTCAGCGTATTAAACAGAAAATGCGGACTAACCTGTGCTTTCAGCATTTGAAACTCTGCTTTTTTGTTTTCCAAAAGCAATTCCTGATTTTGTTTTTGAGAATATTGAGACTGCCAAAATAAATAGCTTAAGGCACTCAGAATGATAGCCGGCAATCCAAAGAAAAAATTGTCTTTTATATAATATTTTATTTCTCTTGCTTCTTCATAATAATTATGTTCTCCTGTAATTTCAAACATAATTACTTCCTGAAAAAAATACCTCACACCAGCGAAAATCAGTAAAGAAACTGGAATACTTAAAAAGTAAAAATGGATTTTCTTTTTATTTAAAAACCGATCACAAACCGTATAAAAGTTCAATATATAAACTACAAAAACAGACAGCATAAAAGTGCACATAACCCATAAATAAAGACTCGTCTGCTGCACCATTGCAATTCGGTTATTTATTCCGTAATCCCAAAGGATGTAAGTTAAAAACAATCCGAGAAAGAGAATAATGTGATAGTAAAAAGGTATTTTAAGTTTCATAGAAATCAGTTATAAGATCAAAAATACGATTATGACTTTAAAAGAAAATGGTATTTGTATGAAACCTCATTTTTTATAGGATGAACGGCCAAAAACTTTACATGAACATTTTTAAAGTAAGTTTTTAATCGTTGGTCAACTGAAATTCAGTCTTCATCAAAAATGAAAATAAAGCCCAAAATCTGCTGATACATTTGCAATGAATTTAAACACAAAACGTCATGCAAAAAATCATTTTATTACTAGCAATTATTACATTAAACTTAACGTCTGCACAAACTAAGAAAAAACAGATTTTATTGGTCGGAACATTTCATTATGCAAATCCAGGTTATGATGTTACTCAACTAAACAGCTTCAATATCATGTCTGAAAAAAGCCAAAAGGAACTCGAAATAATGAGTGAAAAAATCAAAAAATTTGGCCCAGATAAAATATTTGTAGAATGGGAATTTAGCAAACAAGCTGACTTAGATAAATTGTACAATAAAAATACCGACAGCCTTTTTAAGAACAACAAAAATGAAATAACACAACTGGCACTTAGAACTGCTAAAAAACTGAATCACAAAAAATTATACGGAATGAATCTCTATACTTCTTTTCCATATGACAGTTTAATGATGTCAATGGAAAAAGCAAACCAGAAAGATTTAATGGAGAAAAACAAATTGATTACTCAAAATTTTGAAAAACAACATAACGAAAGAATTAGAAAAAGCTCATTACAAGAAATGATGTTATATTATAACACCAAACAAGCCGAAAATGAAAATCTGCAATGGTATTTGGAAATAGCCAATAGAGCTGGAAATCCGGACGATTTTACAGGGCCATCTTTAGTATCAAATTGGTACAAGAGAAATTTATATATGTATTCTTTAATTCAGAAATTAACCGAAAGTACAGATAACAAAATAATGGTTTTAGTCGGCGCAGGTCATGCTTCAATCATTAGAGGTTTTATAGAAAATGATCCTACATTTGAAATTGTGGATTTGGCAACTGTTTTGAAATAGTGTTTTTTTAACCGCAAAGCACGCTAAGATTTCTTGAGTATTAGAATCTACAAAAACGCAAAGTTCGCAAAGCTATATAGATGAAGCTTTGCGAACTTTGCGTTTTTATCTAGTCTTAAGAATAAAAATCTTAGCGTACTTTGCGGTTAAATTGACTGCAAAAAAAATCCCTCCAAAACATGAAGGGATTTTCTATATAAATTGATTTCTTATTTTAATTAAGAAAGAGCAGCTTTAACTTGGTCAGCAGCTTCTTGGAATTGAACTGCAGATAAGATTGGCATACCAGAGTTGTCAATTAATTCTTTTGCAATTTCAGCATTAGTTCCTTGCAAACGAACGATAATTGGCACATTGATAGCGTCTCCCATGTTTTTGTAAGCGTCAACAACACCTTGAGCAACACGGTCACAACGAACAATACCTCCGAAGATGTTAATCAAGATAGCTTTTACGTTTGGATCTTTCAAGATAATTCTGAAAGCAGTTTCAACACGTTTTGCATCAGCAGTTCCTCCTACGTCAAGGAAGTTAGCAGGCTCAAAACCAGCGTATTTAATTAAGTCCATAGTTGCCATTGCAAGACCAGCTCCGTTTACCATACATCCTACAGTACCGTCAAGGTCAACATAGTTAAGACCAACTTCTTTAGCTTCAACTTCGATTGGATTCTCCTCACGGATATCTCTCATTTCAGCATATTTAGCTTGTCTGTATAAAGCGTTATCGTCGATATTTACTTTAGCATCAACAGCTAAGATTTTGTTATCAGATGTTTTTAAAACTGGGTTGATTTCGAACATAGAAGCATCAGAACCAATGTAAGCATTGTATAATGCGTCGATGAATTTAATCATTTCTTTGAAAGCGTTTCCAGAAAGACCTAAATTGAAAGCAATTCTTCTAGCTTGGAAACCTTGTAATCCTACAGAAGGATCAATTTCTTCAGTAAAGATTAAGTGTGGAGTGTGTTCAGCAACTTCTTCAATATCCATTCCACCTTCAGTAGAATACATAATCATGTTGCGTCCTGTACCTCTATTCAATAAAACAGAAACATAAAATTCAGACGTTTCGCTTTCTCCAGGATAGTAAACATCTTCAGCAACTAATACTTTGTTTACTTTTTTACCTTCTGGCGGAGTTTGAGGCGTAATCAATTGCATTCCGATGATTTGTTCTGCTAACTCTTCAACTTGTTGTAAGTTTTTTGCCAGCTTAACTCCACCACCTTTTCCACGACCACCTGCGTGAATTTGTGCTTTTATTACGTGCCATCCTGTACCAGTTTCGGCAGTTAATTGTTTTGCAGCAGCTACAGCTTCAACCGCATTGTTAGCCACAATTCCGCGTTGTACGCGTACTCCGTAACTCGCTAAAATTTCTTTTCCTTGATATTCGTGTATGTTCATAATATTGAATTTGTCTGGTTCTGAATTTATTTCAGAATAAAAGTGCGACAAAAGTAACAAATAACAACTTAATAGGAAAATCTTTTTCAATTAAATAAATGTTATATATAGGTACTAAGCGTTGATAATTTTTCAAAGCAAACAAATTGTTAACGGAATAATTTGTTAATGTTAACACAAATCATAGAAAACGTTTGATATTTAACAAAAAATTCACTGGTTTTATTGGCCTCCCGACGATTTTTCCTAATATATTTTAAGAGTAATTATATTTTTAGCAATTCGGGATGCTTTATATAATATTATTAATAATTAAGAACCCATTTTCTAATATTACAACAAAAATGAAAGCAAAAGCACAATTCTAATACATTATGTTTAACGAAATCTTTATTTTTGTAAAAAAAATATCAAGAATGAGAGTTAAAGAACAAGGGCTTTATCTGCCTGAATTTGAACACGACAATTGTGGTGCAGGATTTATTTGTAATTTGAATGGTATTAAGTCAAATGATATTATTCACAAAGCATTAGACATCTTAATTAAATTAGAACATCGTGGTGCCGTTAGTTCTGATGGAAGAACTGGAGACGGAGCCGGAATTTTATTCGACATTCCTCATGATTTTTTTAAGAAAGTTTGTGACTTTGAAATCCCTGAAGCGCGTGAGTATGCAGTAGGAATGGTTTTTTTACCAAAAAGCAAAAACCAAGTTTCTTTTTGCATCAATGCATTTGAAGCAACTATCAAAGACCAGAACTTAAAAGTTTTAGGTTGGAGAGATGTGCCAGTTGACGTTGAAAATTTAGGTGAAATTGCCGCAGAAAAAGAACCAACAGTTAAACAGGTTTTCGTTTCTAAAAACGGACAGGATTTAACTGAACAAGAATTTAATGCAAAACTTTTTGCAGCTAGAAAAATTGCAGAACATGCCGTAAGAGGATCTAAAACTTCTGAAAGCCATATGTTTTATTTTACTAGTTTATCGACAACTACTATTATATATAAAGGTCTATTGATGCCAGAAGACATCAGCCGTTATTATATAGATTTGAAAGATCCAGACTTGGTGACTCGTCTTGCACTTGTACACCAACGTTTCTCTACTAATACATTCCCATCTTGGGATCTTGCTCAACCATTTAGATACATGTGTCACAATGGTGAGATCAACACGCTTCGTGGAAACGTAAGCCGTATGCGTGCTCGTGAAGAGCTTATGCAGAGTGCAGTTTTTGGCGATGATATCAAAAAATTATTCCCAATTATCTTAGAAGGAAAATCAGATTCTGCTTCTATGGATATGGTGGTTGAACTTTTATTAATGACTGGCCGCTCACTTCCAGAAGCAATGATGATGGTAGTTCCTGAAGCTTGGGAAAAACACCAGACTATGTCTCCAGAAAAAAGAGCTTTCTATGAGTACAACGCTTGTATCATGGAGCCTTGGGATGGTCCTGCTTCTATTCCGTTTACAGATGGTAACGTAATTGGAGCTTTACTAGACAGAAATGGTTTACGTCCTTCTCGTTATACTTTAACGAAGAGTGGATTTGTAATTATGTCATCTGAAATTGGTGTATTAGACATCGATCCAGAAGATGTAATTCAACATGGACGTTTGGAGCCAGGAAAAATGTTCTTAGTTGATATGAATGAAGGTCGTATCATCGAAGACGAAGAAGTTAAGAAAGCGATAGTTACAAAACGTCCTTACCAGCAATGGGTTGACGAAAATTTATTACCATTAGCAAGCGTACCTTATACAAACAACCCTACTCCTGTTGAAAAATTAGATTTCTTAACAAGACAACGTTTGTTTGGTTATACTATTGAAGATTTAAAAACAATCATCAACCCAATGGGAAGCGATGGAGCTGAAGCAATTAGTTCTATGGGTAACGATACGCCTTTGGCAGTTCTTTCAGATCAGCCACAGTTGTTGTACAACTACTTCAAACAATTGTTTGCTCAGGTTACAAACCCACCTTTGGATGGTATTCGTGAAGAAATCATCACTGACATCAGTTTAGCAATTGGTGGAGATTTCAATATTTTCGAAATTGAATCTAAACAATGTAAAAAACTAAAAATCCAAAATCCGGTTATCTCTAACGAGGATTTGGATAAAATTAGAAATATCGATCACGCAGATTTCAAATCGGCTACTATTTCTACTTTATACAAAATAGAAAAAGGAGTTAACGGTTTAGAGCGTGCTCTTGAAAAATGTGTTCAGGCTACTTTTAAAGCAGTTGAAGAAGGATGCAACATTATCATTTTATCTGATAGAGGTGTAAGCGAAGAATTAGCTCCAATTCCAATGTTATTGGCTTGTTCTTACATTCACCACTCATTAAACATTTTACAGGTTCGTTCTAAATTCGGAATCATTATCGAATCTGCAGAACCACGCGAACCTCATCATTTTGCTTTATTGTTCGGATACGGCGCAAGTGCGATCAACCCTTACATGGTAAACGAAATCATTCACGATCAGGTTGAAAAAGGTTTCATTACAAAAGTAAAAGCAGATTATGCAGTTGTAAACTATAATAAAGCAATTGCAAAAGGAATCGTGAAAATCATGAACAAAATTGGTATCTCTACTTTACATTCGTACAGAGCTGCTCAGATTTTCGAGATTTTAGGTTTAAACAAAACATTTACATCTAAATACTTCCCTTACACTCCATCAAGAATTGAAGGAATTGGTTTAATGGAAGTGGAGAAAGAGGTTAAAAAACGTTTCCAAAAAGCTTTCCCAAATTCAAAAATTGCAAACTTGCTTTCTCTTGAAATTGGAGGTATTTACAGATGGAGACGTGGTGGAGAAAAACACATGTTTAATCCAACTACGATTTCTAAATTACAGCAAGCAGTTCGTTTAAACAGCCCAGAAAGCTATAAAGAATATGCAAATGCTGTAAACGAGCAAAGCTCAAACTTAATGACTATTAGAGGTTTATTTGAATTCAACAATTTAGATCCAATTTCTATTGACGAAGTTGAGCCTTGGACAGAAATCGTTAAGAAATTCAAAACGGGTGCAATGTCTTACGGATCTATTTCTAGAGAAGCACACGAGAATTTAGCGATCGCAATGAACAGAATTGGTGGAAAAAGTAACTCTGGAGAAGGTGGAGAAGATCCAAAACGTTTCCAGAAAGAAATTAACGGAGATTCTAGAAACTCTGCCATCAAACAAGTTGCTTCAGGACGTTTTGGTGTTTCAATCAACTATTTGACAAACGCTAAAGAAATCCAAATCAAAATGGCTCAAGGTGCAAAACCTGGAGAAGGTGGACAGTTACCTGGAGAAAAAGTAGTGCCTTGGATTGCTGAAACTAGAAACTCTACTCCTTATGTAGGCTTGATTTCACCTCCGCCTCACCACGATATCTACTCTATTGAGGATTTATCTCAGTTGATTTACGATTTGAAAAACGCAAACCGCGAAGCTCGTATCAACGTGAAATTAGTTTCTGAAGTTGGAGTTGGAACTATCGCTGCCGGTGTTGCCAAAGCAAAAGCTGACGTTATCCTGATTTCAGGTTATGACGGAGGAACTGGAGCAGCTCCATTAACATCTTTACAGCACACAGGTATTCCATGGGAACTTGGTTTAGCTGAAGCACAGCAAACACTTATCTTGAACGACTTAAGAAGCCGTGTAGTTTTAGAATGTGACGGACAATTGAAAACAGGACGTGACGTTGCTATCGCTGCTTTATTAGGTGCAGAAGAATTCGGATTTGCTACTGCTCCACTTGTAGCTTCTGGATGTATCATGATGAGAGCTTGTCACTTGAATACTTGCCCAGTTGGTATTGCAACTCAGGATCCTGAATTGAGAAAAAATTTCAAAGGAACTCCAGAGCACGTAATCAACTTCATGTATTTCATTGCTGAAGAATTAAGAGAGATTATGGCTCAATTAGGTTTCAGAACTTTAAAAGAAATGGTAGGTCAGTCTCAAAAATTAAACGTAGACAAAGCTATCAAACATTATAAAGCTAATGGTTTAGACTTATCAACTATTTTATACAAACCGGAAAAAGCTAAAACAGTTCCAAATCATAATACAACAACTCAAGATCACGCTCTTGAAAACGTATTGGATTTCGACATCATTAAAGAAGCTATTCCGTCTATCTATAGAAAAGAGAAAACGAGAGTTACATTCAAAATCAAAAATACAGACCGTTCTGTAGGTGCGATTTTGAGTAACGAAATCTCAAAAATTTATGGCGCACAAGGATTACCATCTGACACTATTTTAGTTGATTTTGAAGGTTCTGCCGGACAAAGTTTTGGTGCATTTGCAACAAACGGATTGTCATTTAAAATTCACGGAAACTGTAATGATTACTTAGGAAAAGGTCTTTCTGGAGGAAAACTAATTGTAAAAGTACCTCCTACTGCGACTTTCAATCCTGAAGACAACATCATTATCGGAAACGTTGCCCTTTACGGAGCTATTACCGGAGAGGCTTATATTAATGGTATCGCAGGAGAGCGTTTCTGTGTGAGAAACTCTGGAGCAACAGCAGTTGTAGAAGGAATTGGAGATCACGGATGCGAGTACATGACAGGTGGTACAGTTGTAGTTTTAGGAAAAACTGGAAGAAACTTCGCTGCTGGTATGAGCGGTGGTGTAGCTTACATTTACGATCCAAACAAAAAATTCGATTCGACAGTATGTAACATGGAAATGGTTGCATTCGATCCGATGGAAGAAGAGGACGTTACTAAACTAAGAAAACTGATCAAAAATCATTCATTGTACACTAGCAGTCCATTAGCAAAAAGAATTTTAGCAGACTGGGAAAATGAACAACAGCACTTCGTAAAAGTAATGCCAACTGATTACAAAAAAGCATTAAAACGAATTGCAGAAGAAAAACAAATAGAAGAATTAATAGCAGGATAAAAATCAATTTCAAAAAATAAAATTCCAAATTCCAATCGCAATATCAATGGTAATGTCTTCCTGAGTGAAGTCGAAAGATTGGAATTTGGAACTTAAAGAAATTGGAATTTAATTTAAAAGTCATGGGTAAAATAGGCGGATTTAAAGAATATAACAGAGCCGACGAAAGTAATTTAGCAGTAGCTGAGCGTGTTGCGAACTACAACGAATTTACTATTCCGGTACCAAAAGATAAATTAAAAGAACAAGGATCAAGATGTATGGACTGTGGTATTCCTTTTTGCCACAGTGGCTGTCCGTTAGGAAATTTAATTCCTGACTTCAACGACATGGTACATCAGGAAGAATGGCAGAGCGCGTTAGAGATTTTACAATCTACTAACAACTTCCCTGAATTTACAGGACGCTTATGCCCTGCTCCATGTGAGAAATCATGTGTATTAGGAATCATCAAAGATCCGGTTTCTATCGAAAACATCGAGAAAAGCATCGTAGAAAGAGGTTTCGCAGAAGGATGGATTAAACCACAAGCACCAAAAACAAGAACTGGTAAAACAGTTGCTGTTATTGGTTCAGGACCTGCTGGATTAGCTGCAGCTCAACAATTGAACAGAGCCGGTCACACTGTAACTGTTTTTGAAAGAGACAACGCAATTGGAGGTTTATTACGTTACGGAATTCCAAATTTCAAATTAGAAAAAGGAATCATCGATCGTCGTGTAGCTATTCTAGAAGCAGAAGGAATCACTTTCAAAACAAATGTAAATGTTGGTGTTAACTTCAGCGTTGAAGAATTAAACCAATTTGATTCTATCGTTTTATGCGGAGGAGCAACGGAAAGAAGAAGCCTTCCAACTAAAGGAATTGAAAGCAAAGGCGTTGTTCAAGCAATGGATTTCTTAACACAGCAAACTAAAGTTTTATACGGAGAATCTATTCCAGATCAAGTAAAAGCTACTGGTAAAGATGTAATCGTTATTGGTGGTGGAGATACAGGTTCTGACTGTATTGGAACTTCTAACAGACACGGAGCTAAATCGGTAACTAACTTTGAAATTTTACCAAAACCTCCAGTTGGAAGAAGCGAAACAACTCCATGGCCTTTCTGGCCGTTACAGTTAAAAACATCTTCTTCTCACGAAGAAGGTTGTGACAGAAACTGGCTAATCAATACTAAAGAATTCATTTCTAACGAAAAAGGTGAATTAACAGGATTAAAAACGGTTGAAGTGCAATGGAAAATGACTCCAGGTCAGCGTCCAGAATTAATCGAAAAAGAAGGTTCTGAGAAAATCTGGCCTTGCGATTTAGCTTTATTGGCTCTTGGATTTACAGGTCCTGAGAAAACATTAAGCGAGCAATTAGGAATCGAAACTGATATAAGAAGCAATTACAAAGCACACAATTATCAGACAAACGTTCCTCACATCTTCACAGCTGGAGATATGCGTCGTGGACAATCATTAATCGTGTGGGCTATTTCAGAAGGTCGCGAAGCAGCAAGAGAAGTAGATTTATTCCTTATGGGATCTACAAACTTGCCTACTAAAGGAAAAGGAGATTTACCGAGTCTATAATTTTTTAAGATTCTAAGTCGCTAAGGTTCTAAGATGCTAAGTTTTTTTTCTCAGCCTTAACCTTAATTTCTATACAACATAACTACTAACAAACCCTTGAATTTATATTCAGGGGTTTTGTTTTTTTAGCCACAGAATATTTTTTTTCGCCACGAATTCACGAATTTCTCTAATTTCTATTTTTTAATTTCTTTTAATTCGTGAAATTCATAGCAAAACAATTTCAACAGCATTTTAGAATTAGTCAAATTCGTGAATTCGTGGCGGAAAAATTTTCTCACTTTAAAGCATCACAAAAGGCATTTTAATAAACATAGTTCCCGCTTTCGGCTATATCTCTCCTCCCGATAGCCATCGGGATGCGAGGATACCGCCTCAATCGGGGCTAAATACAAACATTAGGCTTCTTTTAAAAATTGATAAAATCCTTTAAATCTGTGCAATCTGTGGCAAAAAAACTTAGTATCTTAGCATCTCAGAACCTCAGCACCTTATAAAAAGGTTACAAAATTCCAAAAACAGCAACTTTTTGTTTAAAAACAAACAATTTGTTACAATTTGTTATTTTTCTACAAATTATTTGCTGGTAATCAAAAGTGTAATAACTTTGCCCAAAATGATTTATAAAATGCAAGCAAAAGATTTACTGCAGTTAGCAGACCAATTTGGAAGTCCATTGTATGTTTACGATGCTGAAAAAATCCAATCACAGTACAACCGATTAACTAAAGCTTTCTCAAAGGTTGAGAACTTAAGAGTTAATTATGCCATGAAGGCATTGTCAAACATTGCGATTCTACAGTTATTAAAGAACATGGGGTCTGGCTTAGACACTGTATCAATTCAGGAAGTTTTGTTAGGACTTCATGCTGGCTATGAACCCGAAAGAATTTTCTTTACACCAAACGGCGTTTCTCTAGAAGAGATCGAAGAAGTTGCCGCAATGGGTGTACAAATCAATATCGACAATTTATCTATTTTAGAGCAATTCGGAACAAGACATCCTAATATTCCGGTATGTATCCGTATCAACCCACACGTAATGGCGGGCGGAAATGCTAACATTTCTGTTGGACACATCGATAGTAAATTTGGAATTTCTGTTCACCAGATTCCTCATATCTTACGTATTGTTGAAAACACAAAAATGAGCATTGTCGGAATTCACATGCACAC
Organism: Flavobacterium notoginsengisoli; assembly: GCF_014207905.1. Lineage (GTDB taxonomy): Bacteria > Bacteroidota > Bacteroidia > Flavobacteriales > Flavobacteriaceae > Flavobacterium > Flavobacterium notoginsengisoli_A. Next base: position 72,589 of record NZ_JACHLB010000008.1, read on the forward strand.
AGGATCAGATATTTTAGATATCGAAGTTTTCTTGTATGCTGCTGAAATCTTGTTCGATACCGCTAAACATTTCAAAGATTTACAATTCTTAGATTTCGGAAGCGGATTCAAAGTACCTTACAAAAAAGACGATATCGAAACAGATATCGAAGAATTAGGTAAAAAATTATCTAAAAGATTCAATGCTTTCTGTGCTGAATATGGCAGAGATTTGACACTTATTTTCGAACCAGGAAAATTCCTTGTATCAGAAGCAGGTCATTTCTTAGTAAAAGTAAACGTAGTAAAACAAACAACATCAACAGTTTTCGCTGGAATCGACAGTGGTTTCAACCACCTAATCCGTCCAATGTTTTACGGATCTTCACACCATATTGAAAACATTTCAAACCCAAAAGGAAAAGAGCGTTTTTACTCTGTTGTAGGATACATTTGCGAAACAGATACTTTCGCCAACAACCGTAGAATTGCAGAAATCACAGAAGGTGACATTTTAGAGTTTAGAAATGCCGGAGCATACTGTTTCTCAATGTCTTCGAACTACAATTCAAGATACAAACCAGCTGAAGTGCTGTGGAAAGACGGAAAAGGAATCTTAATTCGTCAAGCCGAAACATTCGAAGATTTACTTAAAAATCAAATTCCGTTGCCAGAAGAAGTTGCTGCTGCGGTTTAACAATAGAAAAAAAAGGAATATCACCCTAATCCCGTTTCTTAATTGAGGCGGGATTTTTTTTATTGTAGATTTTTAAGTTTAGATTTTAGATTTTTATACAACAGTCTCGCTGAGCAAAGTCGAAGTCCGCGAAAAGTAATCATACTCTCAAAAAATTAAATAAATTTAATATCTTTCCTACTTATTAATAGATCTCTAAAATGAACTTTAAAGTAATTAATATACGTAAAATAGAGCCTGTAACAGGAAATTTCAAATTACATGAAGATTATATTCTTTCTTATGATCATTTTGATGGCTGGAGCAATCGATTATTACGTTTAGGTTTTTATATTGATATTATTTTTGATTGTAAAGTTGAGATAGATTTTCATCAGGAAAATCAGGATAAATTTGAAAAACAATTAGAGTGTGAACTACCCTCTGAAATTAAAAATATGATTTCAGAAATAATGAATCTTGATCATCTGACATTAAAACATTATTATGCCGATATGACTATGGAAGACATGAGCCATCAACATATCGTCATTAATCATAACAATATATCTCATAATATCGGAGTAGGTATTTTATTGAAAAAACCACAGCCAGAAAATCCATCCGAAAAATTGTTTTTTGATTTAATTGAACTTTTTGAAAAATGGAGAGAAGAAATTTATCAGGAGTGTTTAAAGGAATTAACAACATCAAATCAGATTTCTGACGAGAAACACGACCTTCGCCCTAAAAGAAGATAAAGTTTTATAAAAACACATTTTCCATAATTATGCTAAAAAAAATTACACTCTTACTATTATCTTTTACAGGAATATGTTTTGGACAAGAGTTCCCTGAAAAAGATAAAAAATACGATGTTGATATATTTGAGTTTCTAATGAAGTCTATAGAAAAAGATTCAGTCTCATTCGAAACGTTTTTAATAAACAGTAAGCCATTTTCAAAATGGGATATAAGACCATTAAAAAGACAAAAAGTTTGGGCTCTTGATACTGTTCATAATGCTAGCGAAGTACCTAATTTCATCTTCGGGGCATTCTCTCACAAGTATGATGTATTACAAAAAACGGCAATGGATATGCCAAATCAATTTTTAGAAAAAGGTAAAAGCAGGAAAAACCCTTTAGAAATTTATCTAAATGAAAACCTGAAAAAATTTGAGAATCTTACCAAGCTCATTTTGGAAAATAAAAATGATATTTTTACATCTTATCAGGGAATTCAAAGAGTGGATAATGTATATAAAGAAAATGATTTTTATTGGAAATATACAATTCCTACAGATTCTCCTTTTCCAATATCAAATAAGATTGAAAGTAATTTAAAAAACAGCTTTTCGAAACAGCAAATCAAAATTCTTGATTTACTTCAGGAATTAAATATTTATTCGGCTGTTAAAACAAAAAAAGGAATTTTCTATTTAGTTGATGGACTTACGGATAATTCGTATGGCTTCTATTTCAATTTAAAAGGAGAAATGGAAACAGATAATTTTCTTTTCGAAATCCTAAAATTTGAAAAGATTAATACAAATTATTTTTACTATATCGCCAATTGATTTTATAGCATTTACATTGCCCCCGCTAGCGCGAGCGTCCCGCTCGTGAACACAAGCCAGAGAATCAATATTAAAAACCTTTAAATGCACGAGCGAGACGCTCGCGCCAGCTTTGGGTAAATAGGAACAATAGATGCAGGCAAATATGTAAAAATTAGTTACATTAAAACAAATTACTCTAATCAAATTTTAAAATTAGAAGTAAGAAAATAAAACCTTATTTTTAACGTACAATAGATGAGAAATCTTAAATTAAAATAAAATCACTTTTATTATAAAATTTTGAAATCATAACTATTGCCTGTCTAACTAAAAGCTATTTTTAATTTTATATCCATCGTACATGAAATTGATTAAACCAATACTAGCGTTTATTTTCTTTTTAAGTTTTTCAATTCAACTCTCCGCAGAAACATGGAATGAACCTTGGCAAAAAGAAATAATAAAAAAAGCCGAATACTTTGTATTGGGAAAAGTAATCAAAAACGGTGAGAATGGTGTCGAAATAGAAATCTTAAAATCATTTGGAAATTCAAAAATAGAATCAAAAAATATATTGATATCTGGTTTTTCAATGCTTCGTATGACAAGTTCATCTGGACATGGAATTCATTTAGATTTTGATCCTAATCAAACATTTTATCTCTTTTTAGTCAAGAATAAAGATGGTAATTATGACATTCCTACTCCAACCTCTGGTTTTGCGCTTCTCGACGAAAAAAACACTGTTACAGCAACTTACAGACACAGTTATCATCAGGCATTGATTCCTCAAGATGCTTATGAAAAAACTTATTCTGCAATATGGGATTATTACAAAACAGGAAAATACGATCAAAAAATAGTTTTAGATTTTATCAATGAAAACATAGATAAAGCTCCGGCAGGATTTGAAGAAAACGAAATATCAACTTTCTTTTTACAGCACGCTGCATTAGAAACGGCTTATTTATTAGACATTTCAATCGATTTTAAAAGAATTCAAAAATTTTTTGTTTCAGATAATTTTCACTCCAGAGTTTCAACTTTACAGCTTTTGGCCAATTCAAAAGATGCTTTTACAAAAGCCTTTTTATTAGAATTTATTAAAAATGCAGAAATGCCAAATTTTGAAAAAGTAATTGCTATTAAAAGTCTATGGAATATTGGGGATATTGATTATCAAAAGAAATTAATTGCTCTAGAAAATTCCGTATCAGATGAAGAAACAGGTTTTGGAGGCAATATTATGGATCCAAGAATAGGAACTTATTTTCCAACTCCAAAAGGTGCTATTCAAGATTTAAAAAATAAGAAATAACAATCTAATCTTTTAATGTTTGTTTGAATCTAAAAGCTCAAAACCTAAATACATGAACATTAAAAATTTAATTCCTAAAGATAAATTTGATTTTGAAACAGTTGAAAAGCTAAAAGGCTATTCTTTTGATGATATAGAACCAATAATTCCAGATTTGTTAGAATGGTTACAAGATATGAATTGGCCAATTAGCAAACCAATTGCAGAAATTTTGATTCCGTTCGCAGAAAAGATTTCACCTCAAATCTTGAAAATTTTACAAAGTGAAGATCAAGTCTGGAAATATTGGATTCTTCTCATTTTTGGAAAAATCATTAATGACAAATCGGTTTTAAAAGAAATCGAACGAATTGCAAAAAATCCTACTAAAGGAGAAGTTGAAGACGAGGTCTTTGAAATTGCTAAAGAAATAATTAATAAAGATTCCCTTTGATTTCTGTATAAAATAAAACCCTATTTTTAACATCCCAATTAAATCCCAAAATCATGAAACCTACAATTCCCCTATTCATTCTCTTCTTCCTACTAACAACAAATCTATTCAGCCAAACGCTAACAGATTTAAAACTAAAACCAAAAGAAATTCCGAAAGGCTATATTGCAAGCGATGGCAATATTTGCATTTCGCCACAAGCTTGTACATTTTATAACGATATTCAAACCTACAGTAACATTGTGGGAACAGTAAAAAGTAAAGCCATTCAAAGTTTTAAAAGCAAAGGAGATAAAGGCTCAATAATGTATTTCGAATTTGATCATGTTTTTAAAGGCGATCGTTTTCTGCAAGGTTTATTATGGGGAAAAGACGGTCAGCCAACCGATGAGCATCCAGAAGAATATGTTGCGAAAGGCAAATTCTTAGTTATTTGGAGTTTAAAGGCAGAAAGTCCTTTAAAGGAAAAGTCGGAGACTAAAGTCGAAACGCTTTTACAATAAAACCTAATCACAGCTTCATTTTAATTGCTTAATTTTGCTCGATAAAATAATACAAAATGAAACCACAAATACGAATCCTACTTTACTCCATCTTATTCTTTTTATATCTAACAGCAACTTCTGTTTTGCTTTCTATCGGAGAAAAATTACAAACCGATCCGTACATTACTTTAGGTTGTGGTTTTGCAGTTTTTAATCTTATTTATGCGTTTTTGGCTTTAAAATGGAAACCGCTTTTAAATATCATTTTCGCTGTTGGAATTGCTGCTTTGTCTTTATTTTTAGCGTTGCAATTTACCAATTTACACCTTTTGGTTAATTACGATCCTTATCAAGTTAAAACTGCGATATTTGCTAATGCTCTTATAGCAATTATTTTTTGGGAGATTGTATATCAAATAAAAAGCAGAATAAAATAAGTAAAATATCAATTGCGTCCAGCTTTAGCTGGATGTCAATAAAAGTCTTTCTAAAAAGGTTTTAGCCAAAAACTTTATACGTTTGGCTAAAGCCTTTTTCCTTTTTCCCACAGACCTCCAGCTAAAGCTGGAGGCAATTTATCTCACTTCCTAAACTAGTTTTACATTTAGTTAGTGATTATAAATACTTAAAAAATAATTCATTAGTTTTACTCTTAAGTATTTAAAAATCAAACCCATGAAACGACAACCATCAATAGACATTGTTCGCGGAATTGTAATGATTATTATGGCTCTTGATCATGTGCGGGATTTGATGCATGTCGATTCGATTACACAAAGTCCAACCGATTTATCGACTACTTCGCCTTTGTTGTTTTTTACACGTTTTATCACTCATTTATGTGCGCCTACTTTTGTTTTTCTGGCAGGAACTTCGGTTTATCTTTCACTTCAAAACAAAAACAATGTAGCCGAAATGAGAGCGTTTTTATTCAAAAGAGGACTTTGGCTAATTCTACTTGAATTTACAATTATCAACTTTGGTTTATTTTTCGATATTGGTTTTCATTCTATTTTGTTTGAAGTTATTGCTGCAATAGGTTTTGGTTTTATCATTTTAAGTTTATTGCTCAAAATCCGTTCTCAAACTTTGGGAATCATTGGGATTTTCATAATCGTTTTTCATAACCTAACTCCACTTATTCCTTTTGCAGAAAATTCGGTTATAAAAACTGTTTTAGCACCGCTTTTTAGTCCGGTTGTATTTCCATTTTCTGGAAGAGCTTTTATTATGGGTTATCCGCCAATTCCGTGGTTTGGAATCATGTTGGTCGGTTTTGCAACAGGAAAATTCTTTGAATTGTCAGATGAGAAAAGAAAAAAACTTTTCACCAAAATTGGTTTAAGTGCTTTAGTATTATTCGTCATACTTCGATTTGTAAATATTTATGGAGATCCCGCTTTATGGACAACACAAAAAGATGTCGTTTTTACCTTTTTGTCTTTTATGAATGTGACTAAATATCCACCTTCGCTCCTATTTTGTCTGGTTACTTTAGGCATTATGTTTTTGTTGCTTGCTTTTGCAGAACGATTCTCAAACGGGATTCAAAAAGTAGCTTTGGTTTACGGAAAAGTGCCTTTGTTTTATTTTGTAGTTCATTTTTATGTGATTCATATTCTAACGCTAATTATGCTTTTTGCCCAAGGTTTCAACTTTTCTCAATTTGAATTTGCAACAGGAACTTTTGGAAGACCTAAAGGTTTTGAAAGCGGTTTTCCTCTTTGGACAATTTATCTCATTTGGATTTTTGTTGTAACTCTTCTCTACAAACCTTGTTTATGGTTTGGAAAATATAAAGCAGAGAATAAAAATTGGTGGCTGAAATACATTTAAATTTTGTCAAATGTTAAAATACAAATCTTTCAAATACTGTACGTATTTTTTTATATTCGCTTTCTAAATTCTCGAAGCCAAAATAATGAAATAATGAAAATCAAAATTTTATTTCTTGTATCCTTAATTACTATATCTTGTAAAAACGAAACGAAAACTGAAACTCCTTCAAATACCCAAAAAGACATTTTAGAAACAGCATTAAAACCTAAAGTTAATGCTGAAATAAACATTGAAGAAGCTGATACTCTTGCACTTTCTAAAAAACATAAAATCAACCAAATTCAATGTGATTTGGATGGAGATGGAAAAGACGAACTTGTAGAAATTATTAGAAGCACAAAAAATAACAAAAGCGGTTTAAAAATAACTTTTGGAAATAATAAAAGAACTGATTACTTCGGATTTGGAAATAATGTTCTAAATCAAGGTTTTGATGAAATTGATTGGGCCGCAATATTTGAAAAAGCACCAAAAGGACAAATTATCTGGAACAATGTAAATGATGACGGCGAAATTATGGGCGATGACGAAATAAAAGAAGAAAACAAAATAAAACTCCCAAATGACGGCATTTTTATTCATGCTGAAGAAAGTTGTGGCGGTGGCATTATTTATCTGAATAATGGAAAATACGAGTGGATCCAGCAGGAATAAAACGCCAATACTATTAAAAAAACAATCTATCTTTAATCAAATTCTCTACAAATAAAATCTCCAAATCAAAATGAAGAAAACCATAATTTTTCTATTATTTATTCTTACAACGCCTATTATGGCGCAAAAAGTAAAGTTTCCTGAATATCCGATTTACGATGACGTACTAAGACGATTGACTAATGATTATATAATGCTTATTGAAGAACAAACTGAAAATTTAAAAAGCAAAGATAATATCAACACAATGCTTCAAAATACACTGCATTATTATTCTAACAAATTCAACAAGACAAATTCGTCTCATATGAAAATGTATTTTTCTAAAGGAAAAGTTCATAAATATGTAAGGTATGCGGGTATTACAGAAGATTCTTTATACTCAGAAAGTACATTTAAAAATGATACTCTTGTAAGTTACATAGAATTTGAAAATAATCAGGATGTTGGATATGGTTTTCAACATCAAATTGAAAAAGGCAAACTTTTAAAAATTACAACTAATTACTCAGAGAAAAATAGAAAAAATAATAATTACACAAAATATAACAGCGGCATGCAAGTCACAAACTTTGTTTTTAAAGATAATAGACTTCTTAAGATAGAAAATCTGGAACAAGCTGCAGGTAAACCACGAGTAAATGTTGATTATTTATATAAAGGCAAAAATATATTAGAAGTAAAATATAGTAAAGGCATAAATAGCATTGAGGTCTATTCTATTCAAAAAATTAATAATGAAGAAAAAAACATTTTTAGTTACAGTTATGCCCGAGCAGAAAATCTACTTGTAGAAAATTTAGATTATAGTTTTCTCTTAAATTATGTAGAAAAAAATGCCACCGAAAAGAGCACAAAAGAATATGATACCGAAGGGAATCTTGTTTACAGAAGAGAAACAGACGATTATATTGAAAGAAAATTTTACAAAAATGATAAAATAGCAACAATTAAAGTCTTCGATAAAGATATCCCAAAAAGATCTATTATCTTTAAATATAATACTCGAAATCAAATTGAGGATGAAGCTGAAATTGATAATAATGGAGTGACAGATAAAAGAATACAAAGCGTATACAATAATTTTGGTGATCTTATATCGCAAAAAACTCAAATGTTTACTGATGGCAAACCTTTTCATACGTCAATTTATACTTACGAATATAAATATGACAAGCACAATAATTGGATTGAAAGAAAGACATCATTAAATGGAGAACCGAGCGATTTAAAAATAAGAACTATTGAGTATAATAAGTAAAGCCATAATATTTAAATTACTTTGAATATGAAAAATACAACTGAAATTGCCAGTCGTTTTAGAGAAGTAATCTTAAACGGAACTTGGATTGCTAATACCAATTACAAAGATCAGCTCGAAAATCTGGATTGGAAAATAGCCGTTACTTCTATTCAAAATTTAAATACGATTGCACTTCTGGCACAACATATTCATTATTATATTGATGGAATAAATAATGTCTTCAAAGGTGGAACGCTGGATATAAAAGATAAATTCAGTTTTGATTTTCCTCCAATAAATTCTCAGCAAGAGTGGGAAAATTTTCTATTTAAATTCTGGAATGATGCTGAAGAATTTGCTTTTCTAGTTGAACAAATAACAGATGAAAAACTAGACGAAAATTTTGTAGACATTAAATATGGTTCGTACAGAAGAAATATTGAAGCGATGATTGAACACAGTTATTACCATTTAGGTCAAATTGGGCTGATAAAGAAACTGCTTCTGAAATAAGTTTACACTCATTTTTATAAATATTATAAATCGGCTGCGCAGACAAAAAAACTGAATATTTTGATGTTGGAGACAATATTCCTTACAGTAAAAAATAATTAAAAACATTGATATACAAACTCTTAACATTAAAAAATAGTTTGGTTTTGAGTAAATTAGTAAATTTATAAATCAACTCTAATCTATTCAAAATGAAAAAACTAATCTTAGCTTTTATCTTTTTATTGGGTTTATCTGTAAATGCTCAGACTTCTAAAGAACTTATTGGAAAATGGCAATTGGTAAAATGGACTAAAAACGGAAAGGTAAAAAGCATTCAGGATCGCTTTAAGACCGATCAGGTTTTTCAGGTTTTTAGCGAAAATGGCGAATTTAATAGTTTAATTGGCGATGAGTCGCATAAAGCAAAATGGAAACTATCTAGCGATAATAATCAACTAACGATTATTTCTGTTTTAATGCCAATTAGATTCAATATTGATTATTTTGACAGCCAGAAACGGATTATTACCAATACCGAAGTTGGTACGTTTGAATACAAAAAAGTAGCAGATTAATCTACAGGATTTAAACACCACGTTTACATTACGTCTAATAAAACCAAAAAGTTCTAATCTAGCCCCGATAGAGCCGATATCCTCGTAATGAAATGGAGAGATAAAGGCGAAAGCGGGACTAAACGTTCTTTTGAAACCGAAAATTTCTGCTTCTAAAAATATTAAAAAAGGCATAGTTGTTGAAAGTTAAAAGAAATATATTTACACCTTCAAAAGAAACACTATGCAAAAAACTACTTTACTGATTTCTATACTTTTTTTGGTTCTTTCTTCATGTGGAGTAAAGACGACGCAGGCGCTCATAAGTGATGGAAATTATGATGGCGCGATTGATCGTGCCGTTGAAGCTTTAAGAACCAATAAAGACGCTAAAGGAAAACAAGATTATGTCTATTTGCTCGAAGAGGCTTTTGCAAAAGCGAAAGATAGAGATTTGCGTAATCTGGAAATGTTGAACAAAGAAAGCAATCCTGCCAATGCAGAACGTATTTACAATACTTATTTACAGCTAAATAACCGTCAGGAGAAAATTGGTCCGCTTTTGCCATTGAAATTATTGAAGCAAGGCAAAAATGCTAATTTCCAATTTGATAGTTATTCGAATGAAATTGTAAGCAGTAAAAATGCGCTTTCGAAATATTTATATGAAAATGCTTCTGGCCTTTTAAAATCAAACAATAAAATGGATTTTAGAAAGGCTTACGATGATTTTGCTTATCTGGAAAGCATTAATCCTGGATATAAAAATGCCAAAAAATTAATGGATGACGCACTTTTTAAAGGAACCGATTTTGTTGATGTTTATGCTAAAAACGAAACAGATATGGTGATTCCGAAAATGCTTCAAAATGATTTGTTGGATTTTAAAACTTATGGTTTAAATGACAAATGGACGGTTTATCACAGTACAAGACAAAAAAATGTAACGTACGATTATAGTTTGATTCTTAACTTTAGACAAATCGCGATTTCGCCAGAACAGATTAAAGAGAAAGAATTTATCAAGGAAAGACAAATTAAAGATGGCGTAAAAACGCTTTTGGACAGTCGCGGAAGACCTGTAAAAGATAGTTTAGGAAAAGAAATCAAAGTTGATAATTATAAAATTATCCGCGCGACGGTTTATGAATTTAGACAATTTAAATCTTGTCTGGTAACGGCTAAAGTTGATTATGTGGATTTGAAATCGAATCAATTGGTTCAGACGTTTCCGCTAAGCAGCGAATATATTTTTGAGAATGTTTACTCAAAATATAAAGGCGACCGAAATGCTTGCGATGATAATTATATACAATATTTCGAAAAACGCGCTGTGCCTTTTCCGAACAACGAACAAATGGTTTATGACACGGGCGAAGATTTAAAAGCAAAACTGAAAGACATAATCGTAAGAAACAAAATCAGACGATAATTATGTAACGTATAATTCTAGAAAAAGGCGCAATTTTAATGCACCTTTTTTTATTTACGGTCTTTTCTATAAAAAAAATTGCTTCTTTTTTATTGCGCAACCGAAAAGTTGCATATATTTGCAACTGATTAGTTGCTTAATTTTATTTAAAAGATGAAACGAGATATTTTTCAGGCAATTGCCGATCCTACACGAAGAGCGATTTTAGTTTTGATTTCTTCGACCGCATTGACACCAAATGCGATTGCAGAACAATTTCAAACTACAAGACAAGCCGTTTCTAAACACATTAAAATATTGAATGAATGTGATTTATTGGAAGAAAAAAAAATGGGCAGAGAAATATATTATCAGCTCAAAATTGAAAAAATGAAAGAAGTTGATCAATGGCTGGAACAATTTAAAGCAATTTGGGAACAGCGTTTTAGTCAGCTGGATCAAGTGTTATTAAACTTAAAATCTAAAGAAAATGAAAACTGATTTGCTAATGAATTTTTCTGTAGACAAGGAAAATAAAGCTGTAAATGTAAAACGTGAATTTGCCGCACCTTTGTCAGACGTTTGGTCTGCTTGGACTGAACCTGAAATTTTGGATTTGTGGTGGGCGCCTGCTCCTTTTAAATCTAAAACCAAAAGTATGGAATTTAAAGAGGGCGGAAAAAGATTATACGCCATGGTTGGTCCTGACGGTACAGAACGCTGGAGTTATTTTGATTATAGTTCGATTTCTCCGAAAACAAATTTTAAACATTCTGCTACTTTTTGTGATGCTGACGGAAATCCGAATTCTGAATTTGGAAGTTCTTACTGGGATATTACTTTTTCTGAAAAAGGCAATTTAACTGTTGTTGATATTCATATTACACGCGACAGTTTTGAAGAATTACAAAAAATAATCGAAATGGGATTCAGAGAAGGCTTTACGTCTGCAATGGACAGCTTGGAGAAAATCTTCGAGGCTCGAAAATAACGGCATTTCAATTAAATTAACTATTAACGAATTAAAATCTAAAGAAAATGAAATCAAATCTTTTAATGAATTTTACTGTAGATAAAGAAAATAGTACTGTAAATGTAAAACGCGAATTTAATGCATCACTAGCAAACGTGTGGTCTGCTTGGACAGAAGCCGAAATTCTAGATCAATGGTGGGCGCCTGCTCCGTGGAAATCAAGAACAAAAAGCATGGATTTTAAAGAAGGCGGACGCAGATTGTACGCAATGGTTGGGCCAGAAGGCGAAGAACATTGGGCTCTTGCAGATTTTAAATCGATAAATCCGAAGAGTAATTTTAAATATTTGGATGCATTTTGCGATAGCGAGGGAAATCTAAATACCGAATTTCCGCGTTCTGACTGGGATGTTACTTTTTCGGAAAATGGCAACTCTACTTTTGTAGACATTGCAATTAAACATGAAAAACTTTCAGATTTGGAAATGATTATTCAAATGGGCTTTAAAGAAGGTTTCACAATTGCGATGGAAGGCTTAGATGCCATTTTTGCTGGAAAGTCTAAATAAAAAGTTAAATAATTCAAAACACTAAATCCTGCAGAATTTGCAGGATTTTTTTTGTATTTTCGATTTACAAAAATTTACTTTTCTAACCATTAAACGCAAACAAATATGAAATTCTTCTCAGTGTTTTTTTTATTCCTTTCGATTACGGTTTTTTCACAAAACAGATATGAGCTTTCAGACGAAGGCAAAGACAAACTTTATCTTTCAGATCTGATTTCGGATTTGGCTAAAGCTGGAAAAATTACAGATCAACCAATAGTTGTTGTTGATGGCATTCCGCATCGCTATCAGGATTTAGAAAAAGAGAAATTGGTTCTTTCTAAAATGGAAATCAAAAAAATTACTGCTCTTGATAAACAAGCTGGCGTTAAAATTTATGGAAATTACGGAGAAGCAGGCGTCTTGCTTGTTACTACAAATAGAAGCAGTTACCACAAGCCTGTACAAGAGGTTAAAATGGAATAACTAGAATTACATATTAAAAATTAATGAACAAATTTTATGCCCTGGCTTTTTTACTTTTTTCATCTAGCTTAGTATTCAGCCAAAAAAACAAAACTAAAATTACAGAAACTTCTAAACCTTTTGTTTTAGGTCGTATTGACGAAATTGAATCGAAAGAATTAGGAGAAAAGAGAATTTTAAACATTTATCTTCCTGAAGGATACAATGCAAATGATGCTACAAAATATCCTGTTATCTATTTGCTAGACGGTTCTGCCGATGAAGATTTTATTCATGTAACAGGATTGGTTCAGTTTAATAGTTTCGAGTGGATTAATCAAGTTCCAAAATCGATTGTTGTTGGTATTGCAACTGTAGACAGACGCAGAGATTTTACATATCCAACAACTGTAGAAAATGATAAAACTCGTTTTCCGACAACTGGTCATTCGGATCAATTTATAGCTTTTATCGAAAAAGAATTACAGCCTTTTATTGATAAAAAATATAAAACAAACGAATCGAAAATGATTATCGGTCAATCTCTTGGAGGATTATTAGAAACAGAAATCTTACTGAAAAAACCTTCTCTCTTTAATAAATATGTTATTGTAAGTCCGAGTTTATGGTGGGATAACGGTTCTTTGCTCAATTTAGATTCTGAAATATTAAAAGAGAGTTTCAATCAGAAAACTGAAATTTATATCGCAGTGGGCAAAGAAGGTTTAACTCCAACTGAAATTCCGCGTGTGATGGAAGTTGACGCTAATTTATTGGCCGAAAAAATAAAACTTTCAAAAAGCAAAAACATTAAAGTATATTTCGATTATTTTCCCGAAGAAAACCACGGAACAATATTGCATCCTGCGGTAGCAAATTCTTTTAAATTCTTCTACCCACAAGTTAAAGAGTAATATAGTTTTCCAAATCTAGCAACAACACAAAATGACTACCAATTATCAACTGGACGAAAATGATTTTCTGCAATATCAGCTTTATACAGCTTCAAAATCAGAACGAATTAAAAAGAAAAGATTAAAAAGTAAAATTATAATACCGATAATTTATGGTCTTATTGTAGCATTTGATCTTTATAAAGGAAATACGAACAGTGCAATTGTATTTTTAGCAATGGGTATACTATGGTTTTTCCTTTACCCTTTTTGGGACAAAAGACATTACATAAAACATTACAAAGGCTTTATAAAAGAAAATTATCAAAATCGATTTAACAAAGTTGTTGTTATTGAATTTGCTGACGATTTTATTTCATCAAACGACATTAGCGGAAGCGAAATGAAAATAGCTACAAGTGAAATTGAAGAAATAAATGAAATAAGCTCCTCAATTTTTATAAAATTCAATATCGGTAATTCACTTATCTTACCAAAAAATAAAATCCAGAATAACGATGATATCATACTATTTCTCAGGCAACTTGCTAATAGTTTAAATATAAAATACAATATTGAAAACGACTGGAAGTGGAAATAATTTCTTTGCGAAAAATAAATTGTGAAATGTAAAATGAAGATTTTCGTTTTACATTTCACAATTGCTATTTTATCCCAACCACCCTTCTCTATCTAAACTTCTATATTGAATTGCTTCTGCAATATGAGACGAAATAATATTTGGAGCATTATCTAAATCGGCAATAGTTCTAGAAACCTTTAAAATTCTGTCGTATGCTCTAGCAGAAAGATTCAATCGCTCCATTGCATTTTTTAGCAATTCTTTTGAAGGTTCGTCCAAAACGCAATATTCACGAATCAGTTTACTGCTCATTTGCGCGTTGTAATGAACATTTTCTACTGTTTCAAATCTTTTAGTTTGAATTTCTCTCGCTGCTGTAACACGTTTACGGATTTCTACACTGCTTTCTGCCTTTCTTTCATCGGCTAATTTTTCGAACGGAACTGGCGTAACTTCAATATGAATATCAATTCTATCCAATAAAGGTCCAGAAATTTTACTCATATAGCGTTGCATTTCGTGTGGCGAAGTCGTATTAGGCATACTCGGATCATTAAAAAAACCACTCGGACTCGGATTCATACTCGCAACCAACATAAATGAAGATGGATAAGTAATCGTAAATTTTGCTCGCGAGATTGTTACTTCGCGATCTTCCAACGGCTGACGCATTACTTCTAAAACATCTCGTTTAAATTCGGGCAATTCATCCAAAAATAAAACCCCATTGTGTGCCATTGAGATTTCGCCTGGTTGTGGATAACTTCCGCCACCTACTAACGCAACATTATTTATAGTAGTAATGTTGGTGGTTTGATGTTTAAGATTATATTTAAAAGATTATGCCATAATTATTGTGCCATTAGGAATTGATGATACACTTCAGAAAAATACTAACTTGCATATTGGAAAAAGTTTATGGTGAAAAGATAAAGATTCAGAATGGAAGGATTGGGAATAAAAAACTATTTAAACATGAAAAATCAAGGATAGGCAATTGCTTATCCTTTTTGCTTTTAGGTATTTATAATTTAAAATCAGTTCTAATTACTGCTCACATAATTTTTTTAGATTATGGTTTTCCGTAATAAATGAATATAAAAATGATTGTTATTTGTTTCTAAATAAATTTTGATATGTAATTATAAGAATTTAATAATATGAAAATATTAAATCTAGGTAAAAAACATTAAGAACGAAAAATGATAAGCAGAATAGGTTTTACAGGTACAAACCTAAAAAAGTAAATAGCTTGCAAAATACAGTATAAATACGTATTGCGTTTCATTATTAAAATTATTTCCTTGTCAAATCTTACGGATTTTAAACAATTAGTTTTCATTATTTGAAAACAAAGGAATGTAGTATTTTTTATAATTTATTTTAACTAAAATAACTAATAAGTAAATGAAGAAATTGTGTTTTGTAATAATGGGTTATGGAAAAAAAACGGATCCGACATTAGGTAAAACTTTTGATTTAGATATAACTTATAATAATATCATTAAGCCAGCTGTAATAAAAGCGGGCTATGATTGTGTTCGAGGGGATGAAATTTTAGAAGCTGGAATTATCGATAAAAGCATGTACGCTCTTCTTATACACGCAGATTTAGTAATTGCTGATATCACTACTTTCAATCCTAATGCTATCTATGAACTTGGAATTAGACATGCAGCGAAGCCATTTTCAACTATTATAATGAAAGAAAAGGACGGGAATATTCCATTTGATATAAATCATAACAAAATATTTACCTATTCACATATGGGGGAAGATATTGGTTTTAGTGAAACTGAAAGATGCGTTACATCCTTATCCTCTTTAATTTCTTCTATAGGGGGAACCGAGGAAGTAGATAGTCCGCTATTTCATCATATTAGAGGTGTTACTCCTTATTCTTTACCTCAAGAAGAGTATACACAAATCATTAAAGAACTGGCAGATAAAGAAAAAAGTATTTTTGCTTTAGTTGAAAAAGCTAGGATAGAAATGCAAAATGACAATTTTGCATCAGCATCTCAGTACTGGAAAAAAGTGTGTGAAAAAGTTGAAAATGATGCTTATTTTACTCAGCAACTTGCTTTGTGTACTTATAAAGATGAAACTATTGATCCCCATTTAGCTTTGACAGATGCCTTACAGATAATTGGAAAACTAGAACCTGATAACAGAAATACTACAGATCCTGAAACATTAGGAATAACAGGGGCCATATATAAGAGACTTTGGTTGTTGGATAAACAAGAAGCTTATTTAGATAGAGCAATTGAATATTATGAAAGGGGCTTTACTATTAATCAGGATTACTACACAGGTGAGAATTATGCTTTGTGTTTAGGTTTGAAATCACAAATTACCAAAAATCCTGAAGAAAAGATTTATTTAAAATTTTTGGCGAAAAAAGTTCGAAATGAAATAATTCAAATTGTAAAAAAACTTGAAGAAGATGAAGACTACAACATCAGAAGTGATTTGAAATGGATTTTTGCTTCTTTAGCAAATTGTCATCTGGCATTAGACAACAAAGACGAATATGAAAAAAATGAAGCTCTATTTTTAGCTAAAGAACCTCAATCCTGGGAATTTAAAACTTATAATGATTCGAAGGAACTAACTTTAAACTTAATCAACTAACTATGGCAAAAAATTACAATATCTTCATAAGTCATTCTTGGGCTCATTCAAACGATCTTGAAGACCTAAGAGAACTTCTCAATAATAGAGGTTATTTTAACGTCGAATTTACTGAAGCTTCAAAAGATGTTCCCATTAATTCATCGCACGCCCCTTATATAAAATCACGGTTAAAAAATAAAATCCAATCTTCAGATATAGTTCTTGCGTTAGCTGGTATATATGCATCTCACAGCGAGTGGATGCCTTGGGAATTAGATACTGCCAAGAGTTTTGGTATTCAAATAATTGGTATTATACCACGTGGACAAGAAAGGATTTCTCAAGAAGTATTTTCCAGATCAATAGTTGATGTCAGATGGAATACCGAGAGTATAGTAGAAGCAATAAGAAATCACGCTAAATAATTAAATTATGGCACATAAATGTTTTATATCTTTCAAAACGGAAGATATGCCTTATAAAGTTTATATTCACGACAAATTAGATGTGGACATGATAGATAAGTCATTGCATGATCCTGTAGATTCTGAGGATGAAGACTATATTATGAGAGTAATCCGAAGAGATTATTTGTCAGATTCAACAGTAACAATTTTTTTAATTGGTGAAAAATCTGCTGAAAATCTTCCTTTTGAAAATCAAAATTTTTTGAAGAGAGAATTGCAAGCTTCCATATTCCATGGCGAGGGAAATACAAAGAATGGGATTTTGGGTGTTGTTTTACCAAGTATGTATGAAAAAATCTATGGTGGCAGCTATTCATGTACTAAGTGTGGTGGATCTCATAATACTGTTCGAATTAATGATAACACTGTCATTTCTGAGTTTTCTTATAATTACTATATCCCTAATTCAAAATGTGCTTGGGGCGAGGAAGATCGATATTGTGTTCTCGTAAAATGGGATGATTTTTGCAAAAATCCTAATTATTATATTGATAAAGCTTTTAATAAAAGAAATGAGCCTATTGCCTCTAAGACTAAAATGAAACCATAATGGATAATAATAACTACCCTAATTATTTTTTAGCAGGTGACACAGCTTCTCAAAAATCGCAAAATTGGTATATCCGTTTATTTGGGTTGGATTTACTATTGATGATTTTTTCTGCCTTCCTTTCAGCATACAATTATGAGACTGAAGACTCTAAAACAATTGTTTATTCTGTTTCTGGAATATTTCTTCTTGGGGCATTAATGATATCAATTTTTCTAAAAGTCAAGAAATATGAAGATATTTGGTATCGAGGACGAGCACTTGCTGAATCTTGCAAAACTTTAACTTGGCGATTTATAATGTGTTCAGAGTATTTTGAAAATATTTTGTCTGTTGAAGAGGCTGAAAAGAGATTTATTCAAAGAATTAAAGAAATTAGTAAAGAGTTCACCGATCTAAATGATGTATTAGATTCAAAACAATTGAATACAGATGTTATAACAACAGAGATGAAAAGAATACGCAGCTTTTCTTTGGGTGATAAAAAGGCTTATTACATCAATAATAGGATTCAAAATCAAATTATCTGGTATTCTTCAAAAGCTGAAGATAGTAAATTAAAGTATGATATATGGTTCGTTGTCATAATTTTTCTTCAATTTTTAGCTTTAATTTCTATAGTTTTTTTGGTGAAATATCCATCTTCAAGCTACAACTTTGTGGGGCTATTTTCAACAGTAGCTGCTAGTGGTTTCAGCTGGTTACAAGTAAAAAAATATCAAGAGAATAAAGAAGCATATACAACAGCAAATTCCGAATTGAATTTAATCAAGGCTCAAGGGAATAGAGACTTCAGTGATAGCGAATTCTCAAAATATGTTCTTGATTCAGAAAATGCAATGTCAAGAGAGCATACATTGTGGTTGGCACAAAAAAGAATGTAATATTATGGAAAAAGGATTTAATAAAGCTAATTTAATAGAAAATGCCACATGGCTAATTAAATCATTGAAAGATGATGAAGTTAAAAAGAGACCATGTGTGTTTTTAAGTCACAAGAGAGAAGATAAACAAGCATGTGTAATTATAGCTTCATATTTGAAAGATGCTGGTATAGATTATTACTTGGATGTGGAAGATGATGCTTTACAATCCGCATCTTCTTCGGGTGATGCTATTAAAATTACTGAGAGTATTAAAGCAGGAATCAAAGCCAGTACACATATGATGGTTGTAGTGTCTGATAAAACATATAAATCACTTTGGGTTCCTTTCGAGGTGGGATACGGACATGCATCAATCTTAGATCAAGAAAAGCTAAAGTTCAAAATCGATCGTATTAAGTTGTCAGTTTTAACTTTAAAAGATGTAGCTGAAAAAACTCTGCCGGATTATTTACAAGTTGGATATATAATTAAAGGCACAAAAAGTCTTAATGATTACATTGCGAAAATAACTAGTAAAACCGAAAGTTCATTAATATATGAGCATAAGATTTCTTCAAATAGTGAAAGTAATCACCGTTTAGATAATGTTTTAAATTGGCAATTGTAAAATTGCCAATTTAAATTTCACTTAATTATTTACTTTTTCAATTATTTTTTTTAGATACTTTGGCTTTGTTAATAAAGGTATTAATTTATCAAAAGTGACAGGAACAATATGAAGACCAAATGCATAACTCGATACAGAGTAAGTATTAAATATTATTTCTATTCCAGTTTTTGAAAGAAAGTAATGTTGGAAGTTTTTCCAATCAGGGTCTAGACTGTTTTCCCAAAAAATTTCTTCATTTTTCTGGTTGGCTATCTCATCTTCGGAAGCCCCGAGCCATTCATTGTAATTTTTTTTCAATTCTTCAAAACAAAATGAAGAAAGAAATTCCAGAACATTTGAATGATCTGTATAATCAAAGAGGTTTTCTAAAGTTATTTCAAAAACTGGATTTACATGATAATTCAGTCCACGCACATAATAATTACCATGCACCCCACCTGTATATGTTGAAATGCTTTGATTAATACTAACGATAGATTTAGAAATATGATTGGGCATATACGAAATATCGAACATCCAATTTCTTTCACCTTTCTTTGTTTTAATTAGATTACCTGAACTTTTGTGAAAAAGTTTTCTAAATCGAATTGTTTCTTCAACTTTACTTCCTAGAAGAATTTGATTTAATTCTCTTAAATTTGGATTACTTTCATCTAAAAACCTAAAATAAGTAATATCTATGTTAAACGTAATTTTATTTGCGTATTCATGCTGCTCAGTTATTTCTTCATATTGAAATAATTGCTTAGCAGCAATTTGTTTCCTTTCATATTCAAAATATTTGTCTCTCTGAAAGCTTAAAGATGTATATATTAGATTAAAAGAAGTATCATCGATAAAGTCTATCCACTGAAATTTAGACAGGCTTTCAGGAATTATACAGTCACCAATTTTTAAAGGAATTAAGTATATATCATCTTCTAATTTTTCTTCATAATAGTCCAGTGCCAATTTAAATTCACGCTGAATATACCCCCTTTTTTGTACAGAAGTATTTGATAATAATAATACAATATAATTAGCTTCTCTGAGTGCTTTTCGCAAAGTAAAATTCCAATCTTGGCCAGGCAAAATGGATTTTTTATCAAGCCAAGGTCGAAAATCATTTTCCTCAAGATAGTCATATAATTTTTCAGCAAAATTAAAATCTTCTTTTGCGTAACTTATAAAAACTTTATTATGCATAATTTTTTTAATAGTTTTTATTTAAATATTTCGTTTGAAGTAAAATTATAATGAAATATTATTGGTTTTAAATAATTTACAATTATTTTTCATGTATGAAATTATTGAGTTTCTATACGCTCTTGTACACTAGGAAGCTTTTGACCTCTTCTTACTTGTAATATGAGGTTTTTCTCGGCATATTCTAATATCACAACGATTTCTTCATACGCAGTCCAGCTCGCACCATAAAAATGATCACCTACTTTGTTTGCTTCAATTTCAGGTGTTCCAAAAAGCTCAGATAGCTGATCACGAACTGAAGTGACTTCATTTATAAAATTGGATATTCTATTGGGCGATCCGTATTTGTGCAGGATAAAATGCTCTTGATCATTTGTTGGTATTGCTACTAAATTAAAGTATTCCAAAATATATGAAGGAACATAATGGTATCCAAATTCGTTTGTAACTACGGATGGCTCATTATCTCTTAACCAAAAGAGATAGTCTAAAAATTCGTTTCCATCCTTAATTTTGCTTCCATTGTTTTCTAGAAATTCTACGAACTCTTTCGGTGTAAATACTTTTATATCGATATTTAAAAGCTTGTACGCGAGTTTCGCTTTTTCCCTAGTATTATTATCGGCGCTAATAAAAATATCACAAGTTGATGCGTAGCCGATATGTTGATAATCAGTTTCAATATTGTCTAAATGATGTCCAGGTTTTATTACATCCGAGAAAAAACCATTAAAATCCAAATGACGGCATAATTCCTGAATTTTTTTGAATAGGCTTATATTGTCGTTTTTACTCAGAAAGTTTTCATGTAATGCAATGAAATTTTCCATTTTCATTTTCTTTGCATTCTCATCCAGTGATTCCAAAGGATCGAAACGCTTATCTCTCATACGACCTGTGTTTGTTTTTAAGTCCTTTTGATACGCATCTCTAAATTCACTATAAGAATCATCTTTATGAATTGTGCTTGCCATTTTTATTAGATTCTCTATAAGACCTGCCATTGAAGTCGTCTCTGAGGTTCCTATAAGTTTTTTAACTGCTTCTGCGGTTCTTGGTGTACTGCTTATAAGTTTTTTGTATTCAGTGTCATCCAAATCTTCAGAAGGTTTTGCTAAAGGGTTAGGAATTTGAATGTCAAGCAAAGGCTTTAGAAGCTCTAATGGTTCTAATAATTCTTCAATGCTGATATTTAATTCTTTGTGACGATCAAAATTTTCGATATGAATTTCCATTGCCTTTTTAGAATCAATTGAAACAAATTCCAATTGATCCTCATTGGTGTCTGTAATTAACAAACCTTTTGAATATTTTTGAAGTATATCAAGTTTACCAGCTATTCCATCCATGCCAACTTTGAGATAGCCTCTATGTAAATCCAATAGATGTGCATGAGAAAATGGAATAATGAATTTAGAATCATCTATTAATGATGCAGATGCTTTTTTATAGATTTCATCCCGGTCATCCAATCGGCTAAATGCATTCCAGTCTAAGTATACTCTAAGCATAAAATATAGTTTTTAATAAAGTTAAATTTCTATTTGCCTATACTGGCTCTTAAGAAAAGTATTTATTAACATTTTTATCATCATTCATTAATTATTTTAATAGAAAAGCAAAATTCTAATAAGATTATTTTGTGTTGATATCCTTTATTTAATGTTTAAAAGTTACGTTGTATGCTAATATGTTTATGGTTAAATTTGTTGTAAACAATTGAAATCATGATGAAAGAAAGAAGATTTGACTCAATGTCAGCGTATAAATTGGTAAGTGATATGATTGCACAAACAGACAGAATAATTGAAAGAAATACAAGTGTTTCAGCTGCAATTGTAAAATCAGCTAGTTTTATACGCGATATTGAAACTCCGGCAAAATATGTAGCTAGTGTCATGCCAATGCTAAATAATTCTTCATGGCTACAAAATAATTCAATTCAATCTGCTGTAGCTTCTTCTCTAGCAATTGAATATCCAAGATTGCCGACAATACCACAATGGATTCATAATATAAATTCTGCTACTAATAGATCTTTGCGTAATCATTTTATTGCTCAAAAAAGTTGGCAGGTCAATATGCCGGCTATTTATGAAAATTCAGCTATAAAGAATGCAATAGATATGGTTTCCATTTTCGAAAGAATAACTGAGACTAACAAATCTATGGGATGTATGTTGGATATAGCTCAATCAATAGCAAGATTCGATCATAGTGTAAATCATTTATATAAATTTATAAATGGCCTAAATGAAGAAGATGAAGATTTAATAGACATCCAATCTCAATTAACAAATACTTTTGCGCTCGATCTTGAAAGTGTTATAAGTGAGGATAGGAAAGTTATCGTGACTAATGTATTTCTAAATTTGTTGGATACTTTAAGCACAATATCCCTTGATTTCTCAATTAAGGAAGAGCAAAAAATATTCTTGCAGAAAATTAAAAGTTTTTGTGATCAGTGGAAAAAAGAAGGATTAATTTGTAGTTCTCTTACTTTATTATACCTTTTATTTCAGCCGGTAATTCAACATTATCATGAAAAGTTATTTGATATGGATGATGATATACCAACAGTAGTCATCAACAATTCTAAAGTTGAAAATAATTATATTAATGAGAGTTCATTCCAAGTAACTACTACTGAAATTAAATTCTTAAAAGAAAAACCTGACAATAGGTTGAAAGTGAAACTTAAAATTCCTGCGGGTACAAAAATGAATATAATACAGGACAAAGGAAAATGGATAAAAGTAAAACTTGTATTAGATGGTGTTTATTATAGTGGTTGGACACTAAATAATAAGTTATAATTTTATTAACCCCAAAAGAGTATCGAAAGAATTTATATTTTATTGTTTATCTGGAAGTGACGTTAATTCAAAGTTAAATAGTTCGTTTAGCGGAACGTCTAGGGTTCTAGCGATTTTAAAAATAGTACTTATAGTAGGATTAATTCTTACAGTCTCAATTCTAGCAATTTGAGACAATGTCATCTCAGAACGATATGCTATTTCTTCTTGAGATAGTCCCTTTTCTGCACGTATTTCCTTTAGCCGCTTGGCCAGCAATTCTAAGCCTTCCTGATCGAAGATCAGCTTTCTTTGTTTTAAATTTTTCTTTTCCACATATCAAAGGGACTACATAAAAAAGAAAATTATTATAGCACTTGTGCTATAATTTATATATTTGTATTAATTCCATATCGGAATCAGACAAATAATTAATTAATTTATAAAATTCAATTATGAAAAACTTTGCAAGAAGTAAATGCCTCATACTTTTGGTTATGATATTTTTTAGCTGTTCAAACGAGGACTCAGCAGACAATCCACAAACAGATGGCGGTAAAGAAATTCTAAGCCTTAAAACTTATGAAGCAAGTGATATTATGCCAACTACAGTATTGGTTTCATCACTAATTAAATCAGATACTGAGAAATCTTTAAAATCAAGAGGGGTTTGTTATAATACCACCGGAAATCCAACAATAAATGATTTTAAAGTAGAAGACAGCGAGGTTATCCTTGGGCCATCGAGTACCTTACTAATTGGTTTACAGCAAAGCACTATTTATTATGCCAGACCATTTGTTTTAACTAATTCAGGGAATGTGTATTACAGTAATGAAATAAAATTTAAAACTTCTAAATTAACAATTACGCCAACGCAATTTATAACTTATGACCCATCCAATATAACTTCAAATTCAGTAATTCTTAGCGCTGTAATTTTTAAAAATGGCAACCTAAGGTGGGACAATATAAGAATAGGAATATGTATTTCTGCGACCAACACAAACCCGAATATAAATGACGTCGCTATATATGCTAAATCAGAAGTGACTGAGCCGTTCAAAATATCGGTAAAAAATCTTAATTCAAAAACCATCTATTACTTTCGCCCTTTCGCTTCAAGTTTGGATGGAAGTGAGATATACTACGGCGATATTAAATCATTTACAACAACAAATTAAAAATTATATAAATGAAAAACATTACTATTAGAGTTCTAACTTCTGTAATCGCAGTTACTTTATTTACTAATTGTGACAATAAAAGAAAAATTTCAGAAGAGACAGAAACAGCCAAGATTGTCGATACTACAAATGTTCAAATAGAAAAAGAAGAAAGAGAATTACAAAGCAACTTAAATTACGAATCTTATTTATTTGCCGAAAACTTAAAAAATGATTCTTTTTTCGAATCCGACAACACTAATAAAGTAGTTGAGCTAAAGAATGTTGGAATAAGCGGTTATATCATAAATGGAAACGAAGTTATATTAAATGGTATCTTTTATGACAAAGAACATAATAAAGCCATTCCACGCCTCAACAATAATCCTTCTGGTAGAAGTTTTGTTTCCGAATATTTTGATAAAAAAGAAATAGGTTATGATGAAAAATACAAATCAACTTATTCAGCAGTCTTATTTATTACATTAAAAAATGCAAGAGATGTTAAGAAATTGAAAATGTACAACCCCTCAGAACCAGTATTAAACTATGAATATAAAGTTGAGGGAACCATAGACGAGTTTAGGTCGGGTTTTGTTGATTTAGTGAATATTAAGGGAAAATTTATTGGACTAAGTCCTACAAGTAATTATCCCGATAAAATGTATGAAATTAAAGATGTAGAATTATATTAAAAATTAATCCCGAACTATGAATTCGGGATTTTTTATTGCTATTCTTTAATGTACATTACAGATTTATATAAATATTATCTAATTCTTCCTGCCTAATCCCTAAGTATATGCGGGTTATACTGATGCTCGAGTGCTGAAATAATTCCGAAAGATAAACTAGACTTCTTTCGCTTTGATTATCATTATTCCAGACTCGTCGGCCAAAAGATTTTCTGAGACTGTGAGTGCTGATTTTTCCTTTGAAATACTTCTTGAGAAGCCTGTTAACATGCTGAGGGGAATAGATGGTATCCTTTTGACTTTTAAATGCATAACCGTTGTACTCATTTTCAAATAAAGCCATAGCTATGCGTATATTGTCATTTATGACAAGAGTCCTTTTTTTGCCAGTCTTTCCTTCAATGATAGTTACATTTTCCCGTCTTAAATCTTCAAATTTAAATCGTAGTAAGTTTTCAATTCGTACACCTAAATTTATTCCCACAATAATTAACAATCCTAGCCTTGGATTTTCTTTGGTCTTAATTAATTTCATTCCGGTATTTAGTGCTTTATCAAAATCAATATAATTACTTCCTGTCATATTTTTCTGGCTTTATATTTTTGCAAATATATGTTCTTTTATATACCTATAAAAGTATAAAAGAACATTATTTTTTTAAATTACAACTAAAACCAAAAGAAACATTGATAAAGTTCTATCTTATGGTAAACGAACATTTTATTAATCGTTATCACTACCAATTCCATTATTCCAGAAATCAAAATCATCATCGATGAAATTTTCCTTGTTATTTTCTACAATATATTCTTCAACGTAGTCATGCTCAGATAGATTATCTCTTATAGCCTTTGTCTGCTTACAAAGTGTGAAATCCAGATCAGAAATATCAGTTAATTCCTTTTTCCAATTGCGCTGCACGGTTTTTTGGCTTATACCTAATTTCTCAGCAATGTTCTTTCTTGTTGGTTTAATGTTATTTACTTCTAAATCAGTAATTGCCTGTTGAATTGATTCCTTCGTCTTATTAGATTTCAAAGCGCCATTTATCTTTCCTGCCATGCTCTGTTTTTGACTTTTGGTCAGAAAAGAATTTTTATTAAAATGTATTTTCTTAATTCTGGTTTTAATGCGAATTTCGCCTGTTTGTTCGATTTGATCGCAAATTCTTCCTACCAGCAATTTCAATTTACTTATCGACATTTTTGCTTCTGCTGAAGAATTAATATAAAATAGATATGAAAGAATTTGCTGTTGGGTAATCTTGGGATTTAAGTAGTATAATGCATTAATTATGCGAACATATGTCCTGTGCTTATTGCCGTCCTTAATAATGGCGGGATAGATGATTTTATAATATTCCATCTCTTCAATTGTAAAGTCACCTTGTATTTCTTTATTGAATTCAGATTCGATTTTTATGATTTTACAAAGATCACTGAAAGGAATTATCTCGTCTAATTCATCCTTTGATTCTAGATCTTCTTTTCTTTTTTCTCTTTTTTTTGCGGTTGTTTTTCTGCTCTCGATAAACTCTTTATATGATGTTTGATCAATTATAAATTCATTGTCATGATTAAATATCACGTCTGGATCGTAAGTAATGATCCATTTTCTTGCCAGCCCGCCTGCCGCATCGTCAATCTTATATCCATTGTTTTGAAAATCCTGACGGATAAATGCATGGATGCTATCGAAATTCTCAATTGTAACACCACTCACTTTCAGAAGGAATGCCAAGCCTCTGCCACCAACGCTTCTGCATATTAATGAAATGGGAAATGAATCGAATAGCTTTTTAATTACTTGATTGACATCTTCGGAATTGTTAAAACCGTCGATATCAAAATACATATAGTTGGATAGAGAATTTAAACTTTCTTTTTTCAAACTTCCGAATGAACCATGAGGGGTTATTGCGGGCAGTTGTAATTTAATTTTATTATATTCTTCAGACTTATATTCCGCATTTCTCAGCCTGGTTATTTCCAACTTATGTGGATTTTGACTAATTGTGGTGATAAGCTGTTCAAGGCTCATTTTTTCGTTTGAGAATTTCGTGCAATTGCTGTATTTGTTAAAAATCATTTATATGCTATTTATTTTATCCAATCTTGACACAAGATTGAACCAATCAGCAGTGTTATTATTTAGATACTTATGCTTTGGTTACTGTATATATAAAAAACTGATGTCCCTCTTTTCTACTTTGTGTATTTTTTTAAAGTATTTCTATTAGGAAAAGAGAAAAACATAAGGGTACATTTACTTTAATATATCTCTCTTCTTTCTTCTCTCATTTAATCTTTAAGTATTTAAGTATTTTAACCTTAGAGTCATAAGTATTGAGCATGTTTAGATTAGTATTTGATATTTTGATCTTAAAAAGGATGTATCCACAAAAAAGAGAAAAATATTCGTGATGAGACTGGCATATCACCGCTCAGCGGTTTATTTTAGCTTGAGAATTAGACTTATATGAGTGTGAAAAGAGATTTGACAAAAAAAGAGGTGCATTTTATTGCAAAAAAGTTTAATATCAGAATTACAGGTACCTATTCCATTAAAAATGGCTTGGTTGATATTGATGGTGATTTTTATCTAACGCATACATCGCTTCAGAAACTTCCTTTAAAATTTGGAAAAGTAAGCGGTGATTTCATTTGCAGTTCTAACAAGCTGAAAACTTTAGCAGGTGCACCATTCTATGTCGGTCGAAATTTCAATTGTCACGGCAACAAATTGAAATCTTTAAAATATTCGCCTGTAGATGTAGGCGGGGATTTTTCTTGTCATGAAAACAGTCTTATTTCTCTAAATGGATCGCCAAAAAACATTAAAGGAAACTTCAATATATTTTTGAACCAGCTTAAAAATCTCAAAGGCGGGCCAGAAAAAGTGGCAGGAAGCTACCATGCTTTTCATAATAGATTAACTGCCTTAGAAGGTGCACCATGCTATATTGGTGGGTCTTTTCACATATCGAACAATCGGCTTAAAAATTTAATTGGCGTTCCAAAAAGCATTGGCCAAGTTTTATCGATTGATGATAACCTTTCTTTGTTTATGGCAAGTCAAAATTGTACTGTAAAAAAAATTGAGATTGAGATTGCAATCAAGAAATACAATCAAGCCAAACCCCAGTTACCTTTAATATTGATTAAGAATAAAAAGCATCTGCCAGCTGTTTTTCGTTATATGTCTTATCTCGACATTTTTTCTGAAGAAGGAATTTTTAATGAGCGGAATTTTCTTGACATAATATATGATTTGAATGGCGGATTGCGCTAAAATAAAGTTAAAAGATGAACAATATACTTGTTCCTGCTGATGATTTCCTTCATCAAGAAGATGAAATTTATACAATAATCAGAAATCATTGGATCATTATATTAGGATACATTACAATTAATGATGATAGAACTATAGATGTAGATGGCAGTGTCAGATTTCCTGAATCTTCATCTTACTTAATAGAACTGCCTTTGCAATTTAATAAGGTAAGCGGGGATTTTAACTGTTCGGGCCTAAATTTAATGACTTTAAAGGGCGCACCTGTTGAAGTTGGGGGCATCTTTGATTGTTCTTACAACAGATTGACATCTTTGGAATTTGCCCCGATACATGCAGCCGGATTCATTTTCGACAACAATGTAGCTTGTTTATCGACAGGAAATTCTAACTATTTCGATAATGTGTCGGTGATATTTCGCAGTAGTGAGCCAAAAATTCCAGAAATAATAGATGATCATCAAGAGATGCTAGCTACGATTTTTAAGTATCAAGATTTCTTTCAGGTGTGGGATAATAAAGATTCGGTTAATATTGCGGGTATACATGAATTGATACAAGAAATTAATGAAGGTTTGGAATAGTTAATAATTGGAAGCTAAAAAGCGTCAATTACGAGAAAAAAAAAAGCCGAATCCACTTTTTTAGAGAATTAGAAGAGAAATTGATTTTATAAGCAAATGATTCTATAAAAAGCCTGCTATCATTGAGACAGAGAAAAAAATGATTTTTTTTTTATTACTTGAAAACGATCAAGAACATGTAAAAATATACACAAATATCCTTTTTTCAAGGGTTAGCAAAATGTAGAATCTTGCATCTAAACGAAAAAATACTCGAAATACAGTTTTACAAAAGGATAAACTTTACATCTGAACGAATAGGCTAATATTTTCTGAAAGATAAAATATTTTCAATTTTTGGATGAAAAATATCAGAAGAAAGAAAACCAACCAATCTATTCAGTAAACTAAAACTAAAGGTCTTAAAAGATTAGTGAGATTTTTCGCCTTGCGTTATGAATTACTTTATGGATGCAATCAAAAATAATATAAACTACTTATTTTCAATAGAAAACAGGAAAACAAAATGTACATTTCATTTTAATTTTGTGTTCATTTCGTTATTTCGCTTATATATTGTTTTCAGATAGCTTTTAAAATTTAGTTTTTATCAAAGTTCGTCTTCTAAAATCATATTATTAAATTCTTCAATTGTTTTATAATCTAAAAATGAATGTCTCCTTTTTTTATTATACCAATTCTCAATGTATTGGTGTACTTCACCTTTCATCTGTTTTCTAGTTAACAGCTTATTACCCGCAAGTAGTTCACCCTTGAAAGAAGTAAAAAAACTTTCGCAGACTGCATTGTCATTATGATTTCCTTTTCGACTCATACTTCGCCTAACACAACTATAAGAGTCTAGAACGTCAGTAAAAATTCTATTAGCATATTGAACACCCCGATCCGAGTGGAAGATTAGTTCATTATTTATTTTTCTGTTATTAACTGCCATTTGCCACGCAGGAAGAGTGGTTTCTTGAGTACTCATTTTAAAACTTAAATTCCATCCTACAATTTTCCTGTCAAATAAATCAATAACAACTGTGAGGTATGCAAAGCCTTTTATTGTTTGTATATACGTAATATCTGAAACCCAGACTTTACCAGGTTGACTAGCAGTAAATTCTCTATTCAAAATATTAGGTACTACATAGTGATTATGACGAGAATCAGTTGTTGCTATAAATTTTCTTTTAATTTTTCTACGTAAACCTAATATTCTCATGTATTTTTTTACGGATGAGTTTTTTATTTTAAATCCTCTATTTTGAAGTTCTTTTGTAATTTTTGTACACCCATATCTTCTCTTAAACTCATGATATACTTTTGTAATTTCTTGTTTTATTAAAATTACTCGAGATTCTGTATCTGTTATCTCTTGCTTTTTTCTTCTGTAATAAGTGGTTTCTGACACTTCTAATACAGCTACCATTTTTGCAATTGAAAATTCAGATTTATTATTTTCAATAAATTGCTTAGTCATTGCTTTTCCTTGAGAAACATATTTGGTTCCTCTTTTTAAAATTTCTAAAGCAATTTTGGAATCTTTAATTTTCTTTTCAAGATTAGAGATTACAGTTTGTTCAGGCGTTAACTTTGGATGTCCTATTCCGCAAAAACTTCCAGATCCATAAGTTTCAAAGTCTTTTCGCCAGCTATACAAATAACCCGGGGGAATTCCCAATTTTCTTGCGAAACTTGCCAATTCACCTTTCCGACACTTACAACTTAATTTTACGGCTTTCACTTTAAAACTTCGTTCATATCTTTTCATATCTTTTCATATCTTTTCATATCTTTTCATATCTTTTCATATCTTGAAGTTTGCTGATTTATATAAGAATTTCGTTTAGTGCATTTTATTCAGATATTCTAATATTTTTTCTCTCATCTTTTCTTTTGATAAAAGCATGTTTAAATCTAATAAATCACATTTTAAGGAATTAAAAAAGCTTTCAGCTATAGAACTATCCGAATAATTGCCCTTTTCACTCATACTTATCTTGATGAACTTATAAGCTTCTAATTTACGAGTAAATATCTTGTTAGCATACTGAGCACCGTGATTAGAATGGAAGATTAATTCTTTATTTATTTTTCTATTTTTAACTGCCATTTCCCATGCCGGAATAGTGGTCTCTTTAATGGACTGACCATCACTCAAACTCCATCCTATAATTTTCATGTCAAATAAATCCATAATAATTGTTAAGGCTAACAGTCCATTTGCCGTTTTGATTCTATTTATGCCTGAGACCCAAACTCTAGACGATTCTTCAACTGTAAATTGCTGATTTAAAATATTAGGAAAAGCATAAGGATTATAACATATACTTGTTTTGGGTCGGCGATCTTTTCTAATTTTACTAATCAGTCCTAGTTGTTTCATATACATATAAATTCGTCCCTCTTTCACTTTAAAACCACGACTTTGCAGTTCCGCAGTAATTCTTGGCACACCATACAACTCCTTATATTCATAAAAAACAGAGCTTATTTCTTCCTTTAACAATTGATTTCTACGTTGCCTTGGTGAAAGAATCTGATTTTTCCATTTGGTATATGATAGGTAAGATATTCCAAATGTTTTGCATATTTTTCCAGCCGTATATTTATCTTCATTACTTTCAATAAATTGATAAAGCATTAATCTTCCTTGTGAAATATATTTAGCACCATTTTTGAAAATCTCAAGCTTTAGTTCTGATTCTTTAAGCTCATTTTTTAGTTTTCTTTTTAGTTTGGAAAATTTTGTTTGCTCTTCATTTAGTCTTGTTGAACCACGACCGCAAAAACTTGATGAACCAAATTTAAGATACTCCTTTTTCCATTTAACCATAGAATAATAACGAATGCCAAGGTATATCGCTGCCTTTTTGAGACCTATTTCAAATCCTAATTGGACTGCTTTCTCTTTAAAATCTTTGTCGTAAATTTTTGGCTTTTCCATTCCTTAAATTTCAAATTAAGTTTTGTTTGATATTAACAAATATAAAGATAATCAGATACTTAAGTTTTTACTATGTTGCTGGATGTAATTGCTCATAAGTAGATTTCTTTTTTTATATTTTAGAGACTCAATATTTATTTACACTTTATTTAAAATAAAAAAAACCGCCTTTTTGAAGCGGTTTTTAATTTTTGTTAGTTAGTGATGAAGCTTATTATCGCCAAGACAGCCGCTGTAAACTCGACAATCTTAACAACCACATCAAACCAATTACACGGACAATTTTTATTTTCCATTACCGTAACATGTTTAATTTACGTTATGTCTTTAAAAGACAGCAGATAAGCGTTTCAGTTTTAAGTGATGTCTAAAACCCGCGCAGCCATTCGCTGCTTATCCTACTTCAATAATAATGATGGAACGTATAAAATAAAGTCTATCTATATATTTTTTTTCAATAAAATCACAAAATCAGTAAATTTCTCTCTTCTACCTCATAAATAGTCTTACTCATATGTTGTGAAAAAATACTGTAGATATCTTCCTCACTGTTCAAAAGAACGCCTTTTTCATCATACTGTGTAACCAATGCATATGAATAACCCAACTTATAAGTATATTTTATTTTTTGTTTTGCACGTGTTGCGAATTGGTCAATCATTATCTTTAAAGTGGATTCGGGCCTGTTGTTTCCAATCTGAAAATGAACATCTAGCAATATGTCTTTGCCAACAGATAACTTAGTAATGTAAATTTTTTTAATAAATTGTTTGAAAATCAATCGAATTTCTGGGCGGTCTTTCGCTAATTTCTTTATAAAATCTTCGTCTTTGTCTTTATTTGCAATCTTCTCTAAGGTTTCATTTTTTTCTCGCAACGAGTTTTTCAGTATTTCAATTCTTTTCACGATGGTCGACAGATCCTTCTTATCTTGTGAAGCCATTCGATTATATTCTTCTGTGTCCATTTCTGTTTCCCTAAACAATATAAACAATTTCTGCATTCGCTTATTTTGTTTACTAAGTTCAGATTCAGCAAGCGACAATTCTTTTTTCAGTTTTTCGATTTCCAATTTAACTGTCGGAATTAATTTATCAGATTGATCAATCTTATCCAATAAAGCATTCTGCCCAATTAACAAATCATATATTACACTGTCCAAATAAGTGATATTTACGCCAGCATTCCCACAATTACCGCCCTTGATTAAACGCGAAGAACAAATGTAAACTTTATCTCCGCCAACAACAGGTTTATACTTCGCAAACATGTTTCTTCCACATCTTCCACATGAAAGTAAATCTTTTAAAATATACTCATAATGTACAGCAGAATTTCGATGAGTTTTAGTTTTTACAATTTTATTGCACTCATCAAATAATTCAGCTGAAACAATCGATGGTGCATCAAGTATTATCGCTTTGAAAAGATCCTTACCACGTTTAATAATTATACCTTCATAGACTTCATCTTTGTTCAATTTTTCGCCTTTATACCTTCGAAGCCCTTTGTAAAGTGGATTTGTAACAATGTCATTTATTGTCTTGTCCGACCAAATTACTTTATCAGCAGTTTTATTGGTATTAAATTTCATTAACTGATTTCCAAATGCCTTATTAGTGCGGGTTGGGACTTTTCTTTCATTTAAAAAACCAGCAATTTTTTTAAATCCAAAACCATTTTTATAGTTCTCAAAAATCTCTTTAATAATCTCAGCTTCTTCTTCATCAACTACTAATTTTTTATTTTCATCTTTTCTGTAACCATATGGATAGTTTCGTGAACCGTTTGCATTTCCTGCCCGTGCTGACTGCAACAAACCAGATGCACTTCTTTTTTTGAAAGTATCCGCCTCGACATCGGCAAACTCCATTAGTAGTTGAAAAACGGCAATACTAATTTTGTCGGGTTCGCGATACTTATTTAACATCTTAGCCCCAGTCGTTGTTACACATACTTGTATTTTTTTAGCAATTAGTCCCTCAATGATTAATCGGGTTTGAACAGGATTTCTTCCAAGTCGGCTAAGTTCGGTAACATAGAGGCAATCATAATAAGAAGGATCTTTCTCAACCAAATCTAAAAATTTAGTAAGTTCAGGTCTTTTTGCAGCTTCTCTATATCCACTTAAATTTTCACTATAAATGTCAATTTCAAATTCCTGTCCACGATGCTCAATGTGAATATAATTTTTCACATCAGCAATCTGCCTTTCAAATACCTGGTCCATTGTACTTACACGAACATACACAGCAACTCTTTTCATTAATTATCATTAAATTAAAGCAAAGTTACTAAAAAAAATGACCACATTATTTACTAGTATTATATTTGAAATAGTATGATGCGGACTCCTAAAAGGTCGCTGATTCATTAATCCAACTTCTTTTAATTTTCCAGCGACGCTATGAATTTTAGTGGTTTCTAAAGCCTCACGCAAAGTCATAGGTGGCAAAATACTTGGAACACGTTTTGCCAACATTGTCTTTCCTGCTCCAGGCGGACCAATTAAAATAATATTATGACCGCCAGCCGCCGCAATTTCCATACATCGTTTGATGCTTTCTTGACCGCGAACATCGGAGAAATCAAATTCTGGAAAATCTAATGTTTTGTAGAATTCTGCTCTTGTGTCAATTACTGTTGGCTGTAAAGTTCCTTTTCCAGAGAAAAAATCGATAATTTCTTTTAAATTTTCAACTCCATAAACATCTAAACCAGAAACAATAGCCGCTTCTTTTACATTTTGAATGGGAAGAAAAAATCCTTTGTAACCTTCTTCTTTGGCTTTAATAGCAATTGGTAAAGCTCCGCGAATGGGTTGCAGACTTCCGTCGAGAGAAAGTTCTCCCATTATAATATAGCGTTCAATTTCTGGCGCTTTTATCTGATCTGAACCAACAAGAATTCCCATAGCCAAAGTCAAATCATAAGATGAACCTTCTTTTCTAAGATCAGCAGGCGCCATATTGATTGTGATTTTCTTTCCAGGAAGACTAAATCCGTTGTTTTTTAATGCCGCAGCAATTCTATAACTGCTTTCTTTTATAGCATTATCTGGTAATCCAACTAAATGATAACCAATCCCTTTATCCATGTGAACCTCAACTGTAATTGTTGTGGCTTCAACTCCAAAAACAGCGCTTCCGTAAACTTTTACTAACATAAATTACTTTCATTAAATCTTTTTTAAAACTAATGAAAAATAATTAATTGTAAATATTTTATTACAAATAAATTAAAATAGTAATTTAATTTGAGTTTTAATTTCCTCCACAATCAAACTCAAATCTAAACAATTTTGATGCGACCAAAGTTCACTCTCAATTTGATAATTTCTGATACAATTTTGACATTCGATAATTTCATGAGCATATCCTTTTCCTAAAGTTGGCAAAGTAAAAGTTGCTTCTTTTTCTTCATTTATAAATAAAGAATATCCATCGGCAACAAACCAAGGCGCATTTAATTCAATTCTACCTTCGGTTCCAGAAATAACGGCTTTCATATCAGATTCTGAAACTATAGAAGCATGTAAAATAGATTGAGCTGATTCGTATTGCAAAATCATAGAAGTCTGCAAATCAATATCATTTTTATGTTTTATAGCTTTCGCAATAATCTCTTTCGGATTTCCTAATAATATATAAGAGAGGAATAAAGGATAAACGCCAATATCAAAGAGAGCGCCGCCTCCTAATTCTTTATCAAAAAGCCTTTTGTTTTCGGTTTCACTTCCGTGAAAGGCAAAATCGGCTTTTACGTAATTTATTTGACCAATTGCGTTATTGCTTATTTTCTGCAAAACATCTTGAACCGATGGAATAAATCGTGTCCAAAATGCTTCCATAAAAAATTTATTGTGTTTTTTAGAAGCTTCAATCATTCGCTGAGCATCTTTATGAGATAAAGCCATTGGTTTTTCACATAAAACGTGTTTACCGTTTTCTAATGCTTTTATAGAAAGTTCGGCATGAGAATTATGTGGCGTTGCAATGTAGATTATTTCTACTTCTGGATCTTCAAAAATCAAATCATACGAATCGTAAACTTTTAGAGCATTAAACTTTTCAGCAAATTCTTTTCCTTTATTAATATCTCTAGAAGCGACTGCGGTAAGTTCTGCATCTTTTAGCAAAGATAAATCAGCCGCAAACTGGCTTGCAATATTTCCAAGTCCAATAATTCCCCACTTTATATTATTCTCTTTTCCCATTTTTAGTCAAATTCAGCTTTACAAAGCAACATGTTTTAATTCAATATCTAAAATAAGCCAAAAAACTATTTTCAAAAAAAATAAAACCGTTGTAACATATATTTCATATTTTTAGCAACAAAATTGTAAATACTATATGAAAAAAGCCCTACTACTACTCTTTTTGAGCCTTTTTTTAACAAAAATGCATGCTCAAGACTACTTCCCTGTTAATGAAAGTGTGCATAATAAAAGTAAAAATTACACTGTTTTTACTAATGCCACAATTTATGTTACTCCAACTCAAAAAATTGAAAAAGGAACTTTACTTATTCAAGACGGAAAAGTAATTGCTGTTGGAACCAATGTTACCATTCCTAAAAATAGCATCAGTATAGATCTAACAGGAAAAACTATTTATCCGTCATTTATAGATATTTATACCAATTTTGGAATTGAAACTCCAAAAAGCAATCTTCCACCGGGAAGAAACCGAAATCAAATCTACGATACTAAAAAATCTGGTTATTATTGGAATGAAAGCATCAGACCAGAAGTAAATGGTTACGAATCTTTTAAATACGATCAGCCAAAAGCAGACGAGTTATTAAAAGCAGGTTTTGGAGTTGTGGGAACTCATGTTATTGACGGAGTTGCTCAAGGAAGTGGTGTTTTGGTTGCCTTAAATAATGAGGATAAAAGCAAACAGATTATTGCTAATAAAATTTCTAATCATTTTGCGTTTACCAAAAGTGCACTGACTAGTCAAGCGTATCCAAGCTCTTTAATGGGTATGATGGCTTTATTGCGCCAAATGTATTTAGATTTAGATTGGTACAAAAAAGGAAATTCTGAAACCAAAGATTTATCATTGGAAGCATTGGCAGCCAACGA
Source organism: Flavobacterium notoginsengisoli (assembly GCF_014207905.1). Taxonomy (GTDB): domain Bacteria; phylum Bacteroidota; class Bacteroidia; order Flavobacteriales; family Flavobacteriaceae; genus Flavobacterium; species Flavobacterium notoginsengisoli_A. Next base: position 109,573 of record NZ_JACHLB010000008.1, read on the forward strand.
AAAATTGATTCAAATATTTGCAACAGAAGACAAACTAAACAGTTTAAGAGCTTCAAAAATCGCAAAAGAATTTGGCTTAAACTATATTCTTAAAGGAAGCGGAAACGAATTTGAAAGAATTGAAGAAATTAAAAATACGAATGCAAAATTCATTATCCCGATAAATTTCCCTGAGGCTTACGATGTTTCAAACCCTTATCTTTCTAATCAAATTGAATTGGCAGATATGCGTTTCTGGAATCAGGCTCCAACCAATTTAAAAGTATTATCAGATAACGGGGTTGTTTTTGCTTTGACAACTGATAAATTGAAAAAAATAGAAGATTTTAAACCTAATTTATTAAAAGCGATTAAATACGGTTTTGATAAAACAAAGGCTTTAGAAGCTTTAACTACTGTTCCCGCAGCTCTTTTAGGAAAAAGTAATGAAGTAGGAACTTTAAAAACAGGCAGTTTTGCCAACTTTATTATTACTTCTGGAGAAATATTTGACGAAAAGACTGTTTTATACGAAAACTGGGTTCAAGGATCGAAATTTATTGTAAATGATCTTAACGCAAAAGATATTCGAGGCAATTACGACTTAACTATTGGTAAAGACACTTACAAATGGAAAATTGACGGAACTGCTGAGGCTCAAAAATCTGATATCACAACCGCAGATTCTAAAAAAGTAAAAAGCACTTTCTCTATCGCTAAAAACTGGATTACATTAGTAATTAAGCCTGTTGATACGATCAAATCAAATTTTACTCGTTTGACAGGATTTATAGAAAACCAGCAAAATTTATCTGGCAAAGCAACTTTATCCAACGGAGAAGAATTGGTTTGGAATGCCGTAAAAACGAGTCCTTTTGTCGCTGTGAAAGATACTGCCAAAGCAGAAAAACCAAACCCTGTAATGCCTACAACGTATCCAAACGTTGCTTTTGGAGATACAAAAAAACAAACTGCTCAGACTTTATTATTTAAAAATGCGACGGTTTGGACCAATGAAAAAGAAGGTATTTTAACAGAAAGTGATGTCTTAATCAAAAATGGTAAAATCGCTGCTGTTGGTAAAAATCTTTCTGACGCAGGCGCAACTGTAATTGATGCAAAAGGAAAACATATTACAAGTGGGATTATTGATGAGCATTCTCATATCGCAATCTCAAAAGGTGTAAATGAAAGCGGACATAATTCTACTGCCGAAGTAACGATTCAAGATGTTGTAAATTCTGAAGACATTAATATTTATAGAGATTTAGCTGGAGGTGTTACAATTTCACAATTATTACATGGATCTGCAAACCCAATTGGAGGCCGTTCTGCAATTGTAAAATGGAAATGGGGTTCTTCTCCAGAAGAAATGTTATATAAAAATCAGCCAAAGTTTATCAAATTTGCTTTGGGTGAAAACGTAAAACAAGCCAATTGGGGAATAGATAATCCAACTCGTTTTCCACAAACCAGAATGGGTGTCGAGCAAGTATTTACCGATTATTTCCAACTTGCTAAAGAATATGATGAAAATTGGAAAAAATTCAATTCAGGAAATAAAAAAGGAAAAGCTCCAAGAGTAGATTTAGAATTACAGACTTTGGCCGAAATTTTAAATAAAGAACGTTTTATCACTTGTCACTCTTATATAGAATCTGAAATTTTAATGTTAATGAATGTTGCAGAAAAATTCAATTTTAGAGTAAATACTTTTACGCATATTTTGGAAGGATACAAAGTTGCAGATAAAATGAAACAACATGGCGTAGGCGCTTCGACTTTCTCAGATTGGTGGGCTTATAAATTTGAGGTAAACGATGCGATTCCTTTCAACGGGCCAATTATGCATAATGAAGGATTGGTTGTTGCCTACAATTCTGACGATGCTGAAATGTCTAGACGTTTGAACCAAGAAGCTGCAAAAGCTGTAAAATATGGTAATATTTCTGAAGAAGATGCTTGGAAATTTGTAACGCTAAATCCTGCAAAACTTTTACATATTGACGACAAAGTAGGAAGTTTGAAAGTTGGTAAAGATGCTGATGTAGTTTTATGGAGCGAAAATCCATTATCTATTTATGCTAAAGCTGAAAAAACAATTATCGAAGGTGTAGTTTATTTTGACATTGAAAAAGATGCCGAAAAACAAACTGCAATCAGCAAAGAAAGAAATGAATTGATTGGCCAAATGCTGCAAGAAAAAAATAAAGGAAACAGCACGCAACAGCCAACTAGAAAAGAGAAAAAAGAATATCACTGTGATACTCTAGAACAATGGTAGGAACTTTAGGAAATTCATAATGATTAAAAGAGAAAAGATGATACATAAAAATATATTTAAGCTGTTTTTACTAGTTTGTGCTTCGGCTCAGCTTAATGCTCAGCAGATCCCAGCTCCGAAACAATCCAAATCGGTTTTAATATTAAACGCGACGGCTCACTTAGGAAACGGGACAATTATTGAAAATAGCGCGATTGGGTTTAAAGACGGAAAATTGACATTAGTAGCCGATGCGTCGACGATAAGATTGGCCGATAACGCTTACGATACTACCATTAATGCAGCAGGAAAACACGTTTATCCAGGTTTTATTTCGCCTAATTCCACTCTTGGTTTGGTGGAAATTGATGCCGTAAAAGCTTCAAACGATGATGAAGAAATTGGCAGTTTTAATCCGAATGTGAGAAGTATTATTGCTTATAATTCTGAATCTAAAGTTGTAGAAACTGTTCGTCCGAATGGCGTTTTAATTGCACAAGTAACTCCAAGAGGTGGCAGAATATCAGGAACATCATCTATTGTGCAATTGGATGCGTGGAGCTGGCAAGATGCTATTTTGAAAGAAAATGATGGAATTCATCTGAACTTTCCATCTAGTTTTAGAAGAACTGGAAATTGGTTTGAACCTGGAATTATTGAAGCTAACAAAGATTATCCAAAGCAATCAGAAGAAATTAATTCTTTTTTCGTCAACGCAAAAACATATAACCAAGCAGTTTCTAAAGAAAGAAATATTGTACTTGAAGCCACAAAAGGTTTGTTTGACGGGACGATTACATTATATATTCATGCAGATGAAGAAAAACAGATTGTGGATGCAATACAATTAGCAGCAGATAATGGTATTAAGAAAATTGTAATTGTTGGCGGTTTTGAAGCTTATAAAGCGGCATCGACTCTACAGAAATACAATGTTGGTGTTTTATTAAGACGTGTTCACGATATGCCGACGAGCGCAGACCAAGATGTTAACTTACCTTATAAAATGGCTAAAATATTAACTGATAAAGGTATTCTAGTAGGTTTAGAAAACAGCGGTGATAACGAACGTATGGGCGCTAGAAATCTTCCGTTTCTCGCTGGAACTTGTGCCGCTTTTGGTTTAGACAAAGAAAAAGCAGTTCAATTAATTACATCAAACACCGCTAAACTATTAGGAATTGATGCTATCTGCGGTACTTTAGAAACAGGTAAAGACGCTACTTTATTTATTTCTGAAGGTGATGCGCTAGATATGAGAACAAACAAACTCTCTACAGCATTTATTCAAGGAAGAAATATCAATTTAGAAACTTTTCAAGTTAAGCTTAGCAATAAATTCAAAGCAAAATACAACCAGAAATAGTCTCAAAACTTCAATTTAAAAATGGCATCAGACGTTTATTCGTTTGATGTCATTTTCTTTTAGAAAAACAATTGTTTTTAGAAAATCACAAAGAATACTGCAATAAATATTCAAAAACACCTAATTATTACCTTAAATAAAGGCTCAAAAGTGGCAAAAAACACAAACCGACTCCATTTTCGATTAAGAAATTGTAAATTTTAAGTCATTTTTAACACATACACTCAAAACTGAGGGGGTTAAAATGAAAAATTAACAAAAATTAAACAGCAGACTATATTTTTTTAGGGGGTATCAAATCATTTTATACTTTTATCAAAAATTTTAAAACTAAATAACTATGCGAAAAATTATTTTAAGTGTGATTCTTATCACGATTTTAGTACTAACCTTTATTTCAAACTTTATCATTGCAGATAACCCAATTCCAGCAGAAGCTGTAAAGTTTGATACAGGAGACACCGCTTGGATGATCGTTGCAACTGCATTTGTATTGTTAATGACACCTGGATTAGGTTTCTTTTACGGAGGTATGGTAGGTAAGAAGAACGTAATTAGTACTATGCTACAAAGTTTTATGGCAATGGTAATTGTTACAATTTTATGGGTTGTTGTTGCTTTCGGATTAGCTTTTGGACCAACTATTGGAGGTATTATTGGTAATCCATCTACTAATTTATTCTTTGAAGGTGTTGGAACAAACACTGCTTGGAGCCTTGCACCAACGATTCCTTTTATGTTATTCGCATTATTTCAGGCAAAATTCGCTATCATTACTCCTGCGTTAATCACTGGAGCATTTGCAGAACGTATCCGTTTCTGGGCGTATTTGTTATTTATGGTTTTATTCATCATTTTAATATATACTCCGCTAGCTCACATGACTTGGCATCCTGATGGAGTTTTCTTCAAAATGGGAGTTCTTGACTTCGCTGGAGGAACTGTAGTACACATGAGTGCTGGATGGGCTGCATTGGCTGGAGCTATTTTCTTAGGAAAAAGAAAAGTACAAAAAGCTAACCCTGCTAGAATTACTTATGTATTATTAGGAACAGGTTTACTTTGGTTCGGATGGTTTGGTTTCAACGCTGGTTCTGCTTTAGGAGCTAATGGTCTTGCAACTCAAGCTTTAGGAACAACTACTGTTGCTGCTGCCGCTGCTGCTATGGCATGGGTTTTCCTTGACAAAATCTTAGGACACAAATTATCTGCTCTTGGAGCTTGTATCGGAGCTGTTGTAGGTCTTGTTGCTATTACACCTGCTGCTGGTTTCGTAAGTATTTCTCATGCAATCTTTATCGGTTTATTCTCTGCAATTGTTAGTAATATCGTTGTGAGCAAATTCCCTAAAGGAAAAATTGATGATGCATTAGACGTATTTGCTTGTCACGGTGTTGGTGGTATGGTAGGTATGTTGTTAACTGGTGTTTTTGCTTCAAAAGCTATTAACCCAGCAGTTGGAGACAATCAAGGTTTAATCTTCGGAACTCCAACATTGTTCATCAACCAATTAACTGCTTTAGTTGTGGTTTCTATCTTTGCTTTTGTTGCTTCTTATGTTTTATTCTTCATCGTTAATAAAATTACTCCTCTAAGAGTTACTGAAGAAAAAGAAGAATTAGGATTAGACATCTCTCAACACGGAGAATTCTTATAAGAAATTAATTTTCACTTTCGCTTGATAAATAAAAGGGGCTGTCTTTATAAGAACAGCCCTTTTTTTATAATATAGTTATGAAAATATAAAGCACATCGCAAAAAATGTCGCTCCGCTGGAGCTTTTTAAACTCGTATTAATTATTAAACTCCTCTGGAGTTTCTCTAATAACAGAAATGAGTTTTTAAAGCTTGCATAAAAAAACGCCCTAAAATTAATTAGAGCGCTTTTGTTTGAATTAATTTCAACCCCCAAGAAAATATATTATATCATTTAGAATAAAGATTTTAAAACCAGTAATTCTTAATTCTTAATTCTTAATTCTTAATTCTTAATTCTTAATTCTTAATTCTTAATTCTTAATTCTTAATTCTTAATTCTTAATTCTTAATTCTTTTTATTTAAAATTAGAAATCCCTTCTTTTAGCCATTTTAAATATTCGTCAGCACTTACATAACTAATAGTTGGTTTAGAAGTGTTCAAATTATTTCCTTCCAAATCTGTAATTACGTATAAAGGCTGTGTATTCGTTTTATATTTTGAAATCATAAAGTCTGTCCATTTATCGCCAGTCGTAATGATTTTGTCACCTGAAGCTGTTGTAAATTGCTCTTCTTTTGGTAATTCACGTTTATCATCAACATAAAGAGAAATCAAAACGACATCATTTTTTAGAATCGGTAAAATCGCTGGCTCAGACCAAACGTTGTTTTCCATTTTTCTACAATTTACACAAGCATAACCTGTAAAATCAAGCATAATTGGCTTCTTAATTTCTTTCGCGTAAGCCAAACCATCTTCATAATCGTGGAAAACCATAATTCCATGCGGACCTAATTCTGCTCCTTTTGGAAGACCTTTTCCTGCTTCTGAAGAAACAGCTCCGTTTCCAGATCCTCCAACTCCAAATGGACTTTCACTATATGTTGGAGGCGGCGGGAATGCACTAATTAATTTTAAAGGCGCTCCCCATAAACCAGGAATTAAATACATTGTAAACACCAAAGTTAATAAACCTAAATAAAGTCTTCCAACAGAAATATGATGCGTAGGACTATCATGAGGCAATGTTATTTTTCCAAATAAATACAAAGTCATAGCCGCAAAAATAGCAATCCAGATTGCGATAAACACTTCTCTTTCTAAAAAGTGAAGCTGTAAAACTAAATCGGCATTCGATAAAAATTTAAAAGCAAATGCTAATTCTAAAAATCCTAAAACAACTTTTACCGTATTTAACCAGCCTCCAGATTTTGGCAATGAATTCAACCAGCCTGGAAACATAGCAAACAACATAAACGGAAGCGCCAATGCAGTAGAAAACCCTAACATTCCAACAGCTGGAGCAATACCTCCATTTGTTGCAGCTTCAACCAGAATTGTTCCTACAATTGGCCCAGTACATGAAAAAGAGACAATTGCCAATGCCAATGCCATAAATAATATACCGATAATTCCACCTTTATCAGCTTGTTCGTCTGCTTTATTTGCCCATGAATTTGGAAGCATAATTTCGAATGCGCCTAAAAATGAAGTAGCAAAAACAACCAAAATCACAAAGAAAATAAGATTAAACCAAACATCTGTAGACAAAGCATTTAAAGCATCTGCACCAAATATTTTAGTAACAATTAACCCTAGACCAACATAAATTACAATAATAGAAACACCATAAATAATGGCATTTCTTATTCCTGCAGCTCGCGTTTTGCTTTGTTTTGTAAAGAAGCTTACTGTCATCGGAATCATTGGGAAAACACAAGGTGTTAATAATGCAGTAAATCCAAATAAGAAGGCTACAAAAAAGATAGACCACAAACTTCTAGATGATGCAGCAGCGGGAATTTCTTCTTTTGCTACTGTTGCAGTTTTCTCAACTTTAGCTTGAGTTGGTTCTTCTTTTTTAACCGTATCTACTGCAATACCTTCTACTTTTGTTTCGTCAGCTTTTGCTTCTGCAACAACAGGAACTTCCTCTATTTTAAAAGTTGAAGGAACGGCGATTGAAAACTTTTTACTTGAGTTGATACAAACTTCTTTACAAACTTGAAAATCAAAGTCTACATCGACTGTTTTTAAGTTTGGATTTATAATTTTAATCTCTTGTTCGATATGTGCTTTTCCTTCAAAGAAAGTTTCATTTACTTCAAAAACATCGTTATAAGCTGTCCTTGTTTTTCCTTCTTTTGCTTTTCCAATCAGCTCATAATTTCCTTTTTGATTCTTAAAAGAAATTTCTAACGCCAATGGTCCGCCTTCTGGCGTAAACTGCGAATACATATGCCAATCTTTTTCGATAACGGCATCAAAAATTAAAACGGCATTACTTCCTTTTTTTTCAATTTTAGAAGTCCATTTTACTGGTTCTAAAATTTGTGCATTTCCTTTTGCAAAAGCAAAGAAAAACAAGAAAAGTAACAGTAATTTAGTCCAAATATTTCTTGACAAACTTGTCTGAGGATTTTGAGTAAAGTTCATTATTGTAATTCTATTTTATATATTTTATTTGTGGCTTTTTCTATTTTAAAACGTTCATCTTGCCTAATTCCAGCGACCCAAACAATTTGATCGTCCGAACACAAAATCCATGTTTTTTCTTTTTCTATTAATGATAGTTTTTCGTCTTTAAAAAGTTTGCTTACTTTTTTTGACTTTCCATGCATTCCAAATGGCTGAAAACTATCACCTTCTTTCCATTTACGCAATAGCAAAGGAAAACGGATTTTATCAGCGTCGACAAATATAACTCTATTTGAATCATAAGTTGTGTGACCTACGTTACAAAGACTTATTTTTAAGGGAAAATTAACTTCTGTATCGTTTTCATTGATCTGATATTCTTCCTTTTCTGGCGTTTCAGAAAACGGACTTAAAATTAAAGTTTCTCTGTTTTTCAACAATCTAAACTCTTCAGCAAATACTTGTTTTCCAGATTGCCCTTCAACCAAATCGTAAATATCATTCCAAGCCGAAAAACCAAATTCATTTAACCATTGATATAAATAAGACTTGTAATTGGGAAGTTTTTTTAATTGATTTAAATCGAAATGAATATCTTCTCCAACTTCTTTCGCTACTTGCTGATAAATCATAATCGAAGCATCTTCAACCATTTCTTTTGATTCTTGAAGAAAAGATTGCGTTTTTCTAAAAGCATCAATAAAATTCGGATTGATTTCTTTTAAAACCGGAACCAAATTATGGCGAATTTTATTTCTCAAATATTTTGTCGAAGCATTGCTGCTATCTTCTCTCCAATCTATTTTATTTTCTTCTGCATATTTCAGAATTTCTTCTCTCGAAAAAGGCAGAAGCGGACGAATAATTTTATCGTTTTGTTCTGGAATTCCCGTTAAACCTTCTAAACCAGTTCCGCGAGTTAAATTGATAATGAAAGTTTCCAGATTATCATCGGCATGATGAGCGGTTAAAATATAATCGAAGTTTTTTTCTTCTAAAAGCTCGTAAAACCAATTATATCGAAGTTCTCTTGCTGCTACTTGAGTAGACAATTTAAAATCTTTAGCGAAAGCTTCAGTGTCAAAATGAGTAGAAAAAACAGGAATATTATTTTGGCCGCAATAATTCTGAACAAAATCTTGATCTCCAAAACTTTCCAATCCTCGAAGTTGAAAATTACAGTGCAAAACCGCAATTTCATAAGGTAATTGATGAAGCAAATGAAGCAAAACCATACTATCAATTCCACCGCTAACAGCCAGAAAAAGTTTTTTTTCTGCTAAGAAAGGAAATCTAGAAACGATATGATTTTGAAATTTTGAAAACATTTTATAAAAGTAAAAAATTAAATCCGATCTATTTTTAAACGAAATGTTAAGCATCTTTTTTCGCCACGAATTCACGAATTATCTCTGCGAAACAGATTAAAATAAATTCGTGGCTCGAACGATAGCGAACAGGCGAAGCAAATTCGTGGCAAAAAAGAAATTATCTCAAAACTTCGTGCATTGCTTTGGCTTTCAACAAACATTCTTCGTATTCTTTTTCTGGAATTGAAAGCGCTGTAATGGCGCTTCCAACCGAAAAAGAAACATATTTATTTTCCTGATTGTACAAAATACTTCTAATTACGACATTAAAATCAAAATCTCCATCGGGTGTAAAATAACCAATTGCGCCGCTGTATAAGCCTCTTTTCGTTTCTTCCAAATTCTCCACAATTTCCATTACAGAAATCTTCGGTGCGCCCGTCATACTTCCCATCGGAAAAGTTGTTTTCAAAACATCTACAGCAGAATATTGAGGATCTAATTTTGAAGTTACTGTCGAAATCATTTGATGGACCTGCAAAAACGAATATATAGCGCAAAGCTCTTCAACTTCTACAGAGCCTTTTTGTGCGGTATGCGACAAATCATTTCGAACTAAATCAGTTATCATGATATTTTCTGCACGTTCTTTTTCGTCAGAAAGCAAATAGGCTTTCGATTTTTCATCTTCAACAGGATCAGCAAATCGTTTTGAAGTTCCTTTTATTGGCTGTGAAATAATTTTATCTCCAACTTTTGTCAAATAACGCTCTGGCGATGCAGAAAGCAGATATTGTTTGTTATTTTTAAAGAAAACTGTGAATGGCGCTTGCGAAATCTCGTTCAGTTTCTGAAATTTCTCTAACGGATTTATAACCGCATTTTCTGCATAGAATTCCATACAGAAATTGGCCTCATACATATCACCAACGTGAATATGCTCAAGCATTTTATTCACTTTTTGAATATACAATTCTTTAGAAATTCGTTGTTCAATTTCTAAAGATTGATGACTTTCGACTTTTGACTTTCGACTTTCGACTATTGTATTAAAATCTTCTTCAACTTCATCATCACACATCATTAAATATTGGATTTCAAGTTGATTCCCTTTCAAAATAAAAATCTTTTTAGGTTGAAAGAAAAACAAATCAGGAAAATTTAAACCGTCAAAATTATTAGAATTAAGCTTTTCGATATCATTTTTCAAATCGTAAGAAAGATATCCAAAAAGCCAATCTTTTGTATTTTGCTGATACTGTTTTAAATCTTCAAAAGCATTGTAATAATCTGTTTTTAAAGAAGTAAAAGCATCTACAGCCAATACACAGTCAAAGTTGGAATAGTGTTGCGGATATGAATTGCTATCTAAAAAAATGACTTCGCGAAACTGTTGCGCCCAACTTAAAAGCTGCTCTCTAAACAGTTTTGGATTGGCAATATTTTTATGAATGGAAACTCTCAAAAATGGTAATTTTAAACGTCAAAATTACGACAAAATTTTTGGATAAGATGATCCCATAAAAATTATTAAAACTGTTAAAAACTCAACTGTTTAATAAGAAAAAATTCGTTATATTTGATATACAATTAGTTTAATCCCAAAATTGATTTAATTTGATTGTAGAATTCTCAAAAACAGTCTCGGAAATTTGAATTATTTTCCTCATTAGAATCTGTAGAATTGCATCTTTTCCAATAGCTTAATTATATTTTTTAACCTTAAAAAATCCTAAGTATTATGAAAATTGCCACAATTATTGTCCGCGTTTTAGTTGGTCTTTTGTTACTTTTTGCTTCTATCAGTTACTTTTTTCATTTAATGCCAGAGCCTGAAACTACAGGAAATTTCAAAGCTTTTAATGTTGGTTTAATGGCTTCAACTTATTTAATGCCTTTAGCAAAATCTATTGAGTTGCTTTGCGGAATTGCATTTGTAACTGGGCGTTATGTAACTTTAGCAAATATTTTGATCTTACCGATTACGGTAAACATCTTGTTCATCAATTATTTTCTTGCCCCAGAAGGACTGCCGATTGCAATTTTATTATTTCTGGCAAACTTATTCTTGATTTACAGATATTGGAATAATTACAAAAGTGTATTTACAGCATAATTTATTTTCAATTTAGAAATAAAAAACCCGATAGTTTTATAACTATCGGGTTTTTCTTTAATTCATTTTATCGTGTTTTACCCAAACTAAATCGGTTACATTATAACCGATTTCCTGAGCTTTAATCAGAAAATCTGCTTTGACACTTTCTGGAATTGTTTTCTCTCTAGAAAGTATCCACATATACTTTAAGCTTTCACCGGCAACAAGCGCGTACTTATAATCAGCATCGATTGCTACGACATTATAACCAGAATAAAAAGGACCAAAAAATGAGACCTTAAGCATACCAATATTGTCTTTTTTGACAAATTTAGCTTTCCCGATACTTTCCTCCCATTTGTCTTTTCTGACATTATAGCCCTTATTATCGACTTTTATAGTTTTATCTTCGTTTAAAGAATATTCTGCTGTTACGTTATTCAAATCTCTTTCCCATTTGTAATCCAATCTAGCGATTTCATACCATTTTCCGAGATATTTTTTGCTGTCAAAGTTTGTTACAGCTTTTGCTTTATCTGGAATTCCTCCTCCGCATGAGTATAGCGCGATTCCGATTCCTGCTCCAATCAAAACTGGAACTATATATCTACTTTTCATAATACTATCTTTTTAATTATCATAAAGATAGCTCCTGAAATACTAATCTAATTTACAAAATTATTTTGAATGTTTACATATTTTTCTCCAATAAAAAAAAACAAAAAATAGAAAAAGAAAACATAACAATGTTCGTACTAAAAATTATATTTGACAAACCGATTCACAACTTATCAATGAAAACAAACCTATTTTTAATTCTTTTCTTTTTAACCCTATTTTCCAGATCTCAAACGGTAAAGTCTGTAGATTCGTTAAATATTGAAATATGCAAAGCGTTAGTTCAAAATAAAAATTTAAATAATGAGATCAGAGTCAATACGATTACCAACTCTTACATCATTCCATACATGAAAAAATTTGGAGATTCAATTACTCGCCAAAAAGCTTTCGAATTGATATTCTTTAGATTACAAAAGAACTGCAACGAATTTGTAGCTCTTTTTCCGCAATCAAAAGAAGCTGATGGGTGGGCAATACAATATGAAAAACCTGTAGAAAAAACTACAAAAGAACAATGTAATCAGCTCACTAAAAATTCAAAATATCATTATTTTGAAAATGATGGAAATAAAGTAGAAGTCACTTTATCTAATAATACATGGACAGAAAAATTTAGTGATAATACTACTTCAAAATTACATTTTAAACAAAAAGGCAATTGTGAGTTTGAATTAGAATTTATTGAAAGTGATAATATCTCCCGAAAAAATATGAGCATTAAAGGCGATAAATATCTTTATAAAATTTATGACGAAGATGCTGAGTGTTACAGAGTTTATTTAAAAAACAAAGAGACTTATTATACTTTTAAACTGTTGAAACAATAAAAAAACCGTCAGATTAAATCTGACGGTTTTTTTTAATGTTCTCTACGTAAAATTATACGTGTAAAGCTCTATTTTCAGTAGCTGCTAATGCTGCTTCTTTTACCGCTTCCGCGAAAGTTGGATGTGCGTGGCTCATTCTAGAAATATCTTCAGCAGACGCTTTGAATTCCATTGCAGTAACCGCTTCAGCAATTAAATCTGCTGTACGTGCACCAATCATGTGAACTCCTAAAACCTCATCTGTTTTTTCATCAGCAAGGATTTTTACAAATCCGTCTAAGTCAGCACTTGCTCTTGCACGTCCTAAAGCTTTGAATGGGAAACTTCCTGATTTGTATTTTACTCCAGCAGCTTTCAATTGCTCTTCAGTTTGTCCAACTGCAGCAACCTCTGGCCAAGTATAAACAACACCAGGAATTAAATTGTAATCGATATGTGGTTTTTGACCTGCTAAAATTTCAGCAACCATTACTCCTTCTTCCTCTGCTTTGTGCGCTAACATTGCTCCACGAACAACGTCACCAATTGCATAGATATTAGGAACGCTAGTTTGTAAATGATCGTTTACTTCAACTTGTCCTCTATCAGAAATTTTAACTCCTGCTTTGTCAGCGTTTAATCCGTCTGTGTAAGGACGACGACCAACAGAAACTAATGAATAATCTCCTTCAAGAGTGATAGTTTCTCCTTTTGCGTTTTCAGCCTGAACAGTAACAGCATCACCGTTTCTTTCAACTGATTTTACTTTGTGAGAAACGTAGAATTTCATTCCTTGTTTTTTCAATACTTTCGTCAATTCTTTAGAAAGAGCTCCGTCCATTCCAGGAATGATTCTGTCCATGAATTCCACTACAGAAACCTGAGCTCCAAGACGTAAGTAAACTTGTCCAAGCTCGATTCCGATAACTCCACCACCAATAATTACTAAGTGCTTTGGAACTTCTTTTAAAGCTAAAGCTTCAGTAGAAGTGATGATTCTTTCTTTATCGATTTTGATGAATGGTAAAGAAGATGGTTTTGAACCTGTAGCAATTACAGTATATTTTGCTTCGATAGTCTCTGATGTTCCATCAGCTTTTGCAACAGCAATGTGAGTTGCATCTACAAACGAACCTAAACCATTGAAAACAGTAATTTTATTTTTATCCATTAAATAATTGATTCCGCCTACAGTTTGATCAACTACAGCTTGTTTGCGGGCAATCATTTTCTCTAAATTGATTTTTACATCTCCAGAAACTTCGATTCCGTGATCTGCGAAATGAGCGATTTCTGAATAATGGTGTGAAGATGATAATAATGCTTTTGAAGGAATACAACCTACGTTAAGGCAAGTTCCACCTAATGAATTATATTTTTCTACAATTGCAGTTTTGAAACCTAATTGTGCGCAACGAATTGCTGATACATATCCTCCAGGACCTGAACCTATAATGACTACGTCAAATGAACTCATAGTATTTTGTTTTTATTTTAGCGGTTACAAAATTAAGGAATAAAGTTCTGTTTAAAGTTTAATTTTCAATGTTTTTTGCGTGAAATTTTGGGTTGGGGTTTTACCGCTAAGAGCGCTAAGATTTACGCAAAGGTTCGCTAAGATTTGTTTCTATTGGGCTGAAGATTTGCTCGCAAAGACGCTAAGGCACAAAGTATTTAATAATGATGAGTTTCGCACTATTTGTCATTTCCACGAAGGAGAAATCTCCGCAAGAAGCTCGACAAAGATTGGTGATTCTCTTTGCGGAGTTACTTGTGGAGATTTCTCCTTCGTCGAAATGACATAAAATTGTGTGAAAAAATTAAGCATATAATAAAAAACCTTAGAACCTCAGCAACTTAGAACCTTAAAAAGAAATCACCGTAGAATTCTTCACTTCACTGATCATAAACATACTTTGCGTACTTCCGATATGCTGTAACGAAGTAAGTTTAGTTACCAAAAATTCTCTATACGCTTCCATATCTTTTACTAAGACTTTTAAGATATAATCATAATCGCCGCTTACGTGATGGCATTCTAAAACTTCATTAAGTTTTATGACTTCGCTTTCGAATTTAGTTAAGAATTCTTTAGTGTGCTGAATGAGTTTTAAATGACAAAAAACCACAAATCCTTTTTCGATTTTAGATTTATCGACCAATGCGACGTAGTTTTTTATTATGCCTTCGCGTTCCAGCTTTTTGATTCGTTCGTAAACTGCTGTTACAGAAAGATCAAGTTTTAGTGATAATTCTTTTGTTGTTTTTTTACTGTCAGTTTGTAATAAAACCAAGAGTTTTTTATCTGTAGCATCTAAAGTCATTTTTGTTGGTTTTAAGAAATGAATTAAAATCTATTTTTTTGATTTTATTCATTCAAATTTAGATTAAAAATCATTACAAATGTATTTTAATAGTTTTAAAATCTGATTTAAAAACTACTTGTTGATTTTTTTTCTAAATCAATCTTACTTTGAATAATATTTCTTTTGAAAACGAGTGCCCTAGCCCTGATAGAAGCGGCATCCTTTTATGGTGGGGTTCACCATAAAAGATACAGCGGATAGCAGGAAATAGCTCCTAATCCCTACAATAAGAACTTGAAACTTGAAACAAATAAAAACTTGAAACTAACTAAATATGAAAAACTTCAACCCAGCAGATAACATTCAGGATTTGCAATACTTTGGTGAATTTGGCGGTGTGAATCCGTCAATTTCTGATTCTTCGACTTATACTTTTCTTTCGGCTAAAACTATGTTTGACACTTTTGAAGGAAATATGGAAGGCTGTTATTTGTATTCGCGCCATTCGTCTCCGAGTAATTTATATTTGGATCAGGCTTTGGCGGCGATGGAAGGAACGGAAACTGCAAACGTTTCGGCTTCGGGAATGGGAGCGATTACGCCTACTCTATTGCAATTGTGCGGCGCGGGCGATCACATTGTTTCAAGCCGAACGATTTATGGCGGAACTTACGCTTTCTTGAAAAATTTCACACCGAGATTCGGAATTGAAACGAGCTTTGTGGATATTACTAAACTTGATGTTGTTGAAGCTTCTATCACTCCTAAAACGAAAGTTTTGTATTGCGAAACGGTCAGTAATCCGTTATTAGAAGTTGCTGACATTTCCGGTTTAGCGAAAATTGCTAAAAAGCATAATTTGAAATTGGTTGTTGATAATACATTTTCACCATTATCGGTTTCTCCGGCAAAATTGGGTGCTGATATTGTGATTCATAGCTTGACGAAATACATTAACGGAAGCAGCGATACAGTTGGCGGTGTTACGTGCGCTTCAAAAGAATTTATCAATTCGCTGAAAAATGTAAATTCGGGTGCGAGTATGCTTTTAGGGCCAACAATGGACAGTTTGCGTTCAGCTTCAGTAATGAAAAACCTTAGAACGCTTCATATCCGAATTAAACAACACAGCCATAATGCACACTATTTGGCTGATCAATTTGAAAAAGATGGTTTAAAAACAGTTTATCCGGGATTGAAAAGTCATCCAAGTCATGAATTGTACAAAACGATGATTAATCCTGAATATGGTTTTGGCGGAATGCTGACAATCGACGTTGGTTCTTTGGAAAAAGCGAATGAATTAATGGAATTGATGCAAGAAAGAAATCTTGGTTATCTGGCAGTAAGTTTAGGTTTTTACAAAACGTTATTCAGCGCTCCAGGAACTTCGACTTCTAGTGAGATTCCGTTGGAAGAACAAAAAGAAATGGGGTTAACCGATGGTTTGATTCGTTTTTCTATCGGTTTGGATAATGATATTGAGCGTACTTACGAAATGATGAAAGCTTGTATGGCAGAAGTTGGAGTTTTGAAATTGAAAATGCAACACGCTTCTCAAATTTAACTTCTTTTTTGTCATTTCGACGTAAGGAGAAATGACAAAAAACTGAAAAAAGCCGTTTTGAAATAATTTTCAGAACGGCTTTTCATATATAACTTTTTACATCTAACTTATAACTTCGGTATTCAGTTTACTGTTTTTTCGGCTGTAGCCAAAATAAATCAGAAGTCCAATTATTAACCAAACCGTGAAATAAATCCAATTCCAAACGCTTAATTCTGCCATCATATAAAGACAACAAATCAATCCTAAAAGTGGAATTAGCGAAAGATTTTTTCTGAATGCCCACACCGCTAATCCAACTAAAACGAATAAGAAAATCCACATTGGAATTTTGTGTTTGAATAAACTAAATCCTGACTCATATTTATCAGAATCTGCGATTGGCAATCCTTTTACAACTTCTGCATATTTTGTTTCGTCGTCTTGGTATTGTCCTAACAAATGCTCTAAATCTGATGTTTCAGCTGTTTTATTATTCACTTCGATACTCTCTAAATACTTGAAAACTTTTTCAGATTCTTCTTTATTTAGAGATGTTACAATTGAAGTCGCATCGTAAATCTGTGGTTCATTATTGATAAATTCCATTGTAGCTTTGTTGTTGAAAGCAAAAGCATAATACAATCCCGCAATCATTAATACTGGTAAAATGAATTTTGAATTTACATAAGGTGTTTTGAATTTTCCTCTTGGAATTTCTGGTTTGTTTTGCAATACCAAAACTCCTGCACAAACTAAAACAAAGGCAAATAAAGTTCCGATACTGCATAAATCGGTTACCATTGTTAAATTCAAGAATAAAGCCGGAACCGCAACCACAAAACCTGTCACAATAGTTGCAAAAGATGGTGTTTTGAATTTTGGGTGAACAGTTGAGAATTTCTTTGGCAGTAAACCATCACGGCTCATACTCATCCAGATTCTTGGTTGTCCCATTTGAAAAACCAGTAAAACACTTGCCATTGCTACTACAGCACTCACGGCAATAATTCCTGACATCCATTTTAAATCTAATTTATCGAATACAAATGCCAAAGGATCTCCAACATTTAATTCGTGATATTTTACCATTCCCGTTAAAACTAAAGCAATAGCAATGTATAAAATAGTACAGATAATAATCGCCCACATCATACCCCGTGGTAAATCTCTCTGAGGATTTTTACATTCTTCGGCAGTTGTAGAAATCGCATCAAAACCAATGTAAGCAAAGAATACTGCTGAAACTCCTTTTAAAACTCCTCCAACTCCATTTGGAGCAAAAGGATTCCAATTTGCTGTATCTACATAAAATACACCAACTGCGATTACCAGAAGAACTACACAAAGTTTAACCACAACCATTAAGTTACTCGCGTTACGAGATTCTTTCATTCCTCTGTAAACTAAAGCTGTAATCAAAATAATGATAAACAAAGCTGGTAAATCAGTAACAAAATGGAAAGATCCAATTGTTGGCGCTGTTGTCCAAGCTGTGTGCGCTTGTTGCAATGCAGTACTTAAATTTTCGAAAGATTTTCCGCCTCGCATTAAAGCTTCGGCATCTTTAAATCCGTTTGAAGCGGTTAGGTAATCCATTTGAATCCATTGCGGTAAATGAATACCACCACTCTGGAGCAGTCCCGTAAAATAATCACTCCACGATATGGCAACCGTTATATTTCCTACGGCATATTCCATAATTAATGCCCAACCAATAATCCAGGCAATTAATTCTCCAAAAGCTACATACGAATAGGTATAAGCACTTCCTGAAACCGGAACCATCGAAGCAAATTCCGCGTAAGCGAAAGCAGCAAAACTACAAGCCAAAGCTGTAAATAAGAATAAAAAGATTACAGCTGGACCACCATCTGCACTGGCTTTTCCAATCGTACTGAAAATTCCTGCTCCCACAATAGCCGCTATACCGAAAGCTGTTAAATCTCTGGTCGTCAAATGCTTTCCTAATGCATTATGACCGTCTGTTTCATTCTGAGCAACTTGCTTCAGAATATCCTGCACTGTTTTCTTTCGGAATAAACTTGAAAATGCCATATATGTTTTGCTGTTATAAAATTAATTTAATTCAGTCGTTTTTGTTTTATTTTGCAAATAATGCAAATTTAATCGTTAAATCAAATATATAAAACGTGATTTTTTTTCCGCCACGAATTCACGAATTATTTTTTCTAATGCATTTTTTTTATCTGGGGCGATTTTCTAACGCAGATTTGGCAGATTGAACAGATTTATTTAAAAAAAAATTGCACAAATCTTTCAATACAATATAGATTTGCTCAATCTGCCAAATCTGCGTGAAATAAAATCTTTGCGAACTTTGCGCAATTCTTTGTGTTCTTTGCGGTTAAATTGAAACTACAAATGTAACATTTCTCAAAAGGAGCTTACTAATTAAGTAGTATTTAATTTTTAAAGAATCATTTTATGGAAAAAATTTCAAGACGTTCTTTTGTAAACAAATTTGGACTGGGCGTTGGAGCTTCGGTTGTAATGACTTCGCTTCCTTCTTTTATCACCCAGACAGAAAAAACACAAATTCCTTACACTGGAAAAAAATTAAATATTGCTTTATGCGGCTTAGGAAACTACGCCTCTCTTTTGGCCGAAGGACTTCAGGTTTCTGAATATTGCCAACTTGCGGGAATCGTTACCGGAACACCTTCTAAAGCCGAAACATGGAAGAAAAAGTATAATATTCCTGAAAAGAACATTTACAACTACGAAAATTTCGATACAATCATAAAAAACAAAGATATTGACTTAGTTTATGTTGTAACTCCAAATGCGCTTCATAAAGAGTTTACTGTTCGTGCTGCAAAAGCTGGAAAACATGTTATTGTAGAAAAACCTATGGCGATTACTGCCGAAGATTGCGAAGAAATGATTAAAGTCTGCAACGAAAATAATGTACAATTGGCAATGGGTTATCGTCTGCATTACGAACCAAATCATTTAGAAATAAAACGATTGGGACAAGAAAAAGTTATGGGACAAGTTCGTTACATTGAAACTGGTTTAGGTTATAGTACTTATGATGTTCGTGACATAAATAAACCTGTAGATCTAAACGCCCGCAATGAATGGAGACAGAATAAAAAATTGGCTGGCGGCGGTTGTTTGATTAATTTAGGAATTTATTGTATTCAGGTTTCACGCTATGTTTTAGGCGAAGAACCAATCGCGGTTACAGCACAATTTGGACATGTAAATTACAAAAACAAATTTTCTCAAGTTGAAGAAAACATTACTTGGCAAATGGAATTTCCGAGTGGTGCTGTTGCAAATTGCAGCAGTTCGTGTGGTTTTGGAATTGACAGATTTTATGCTGCTGCAGATGAAGGTTTCTTCGAAATGAGTCCTGCTGTAAGCTACGGCCCTTTTATAGGCAAAAGATCTGACGGAAAGCCGTTTAATTTTCCGGTTATCAATCAACAGCAAACCCAAATGGATGAGATTTCTAAGGTCATTTTAGCAAATCAAAAACTTCCTAATCATATTACTGGGGAAGAAGGTATTAAAGATGTTAGAATCATAAATGCTATTTATGAGGCTGCCAAAACTGGAAAGAAAGTAAGCTTGAAATAGTTTTATTTTTCACGCAGATTTAAAATGATTTGAACAGATAAAAGCAGATTTTGTTTATTTAAATCTAAAATAAAATCTGCTCAAATCTGCAAAATCTGCGTGAAACAAAACTCTTTTCGGTTAAATTATTTCAAGCAATTTCTCAAAATACTAACAGGATGCTGCGCTTCACGTTTTGTTCCATCATAAATTTGATGACGACAGCTCGTTCCTGCAGCGGCGATTTTTACATTTTCAGCCGTATTTCTCACTTTTGGAAATAAAGTATCTTCTCCCATTTGCATACTCACCTGATAATGCTCTTTTTCATAACCAAAAGAACCCGCCATTCCGCAACAACCTGAGTTGTAAATTGTAACTGTATTATTTTTAGGAAGATTCAGCATAGCAAAAGTCGCTTCAACAGAACTCAACGATTTTTGATGGCAATGTCCGTGAATTTTAATTTCTTTGGTTTCTTCAGAGAAAGAATCTGGCGTAATTTTTCCGTCGATGATTTCTTTTTTGAAGAATTCTTCGATGGTGAAAGCATTTCGAGATAGTTTTTCTGCAGCATCTTTATCATCAGCTAAACGAAGATATTCATCCCTGAAAGTTAAAATTGCTGAAGGCTCAATTCCAATCAAAGGAGCATTAGCTAAAATCAAATCTTTAAAAACATTTACGTTATGATTCGCGATTTTCTTCGCTTCTTCCAAAAATCCTTTTGAAAGATAGGTTCTTCCACTTTCTTCGTGATCGATAACCAAAACCTGATAACCTAATTTCGTCAATAATTCGAAAGCATCGATTCCAATATTTACATCATAATAATTCGTAAATTCATCTACAAACAAATACAATTTCCCATTTGGAAAATCTGATGTTGCAGGTTTATTATTTTGATACCATTTTCTAAAAGTCTTTTTCGCTAAAAGCGGAACTTGTCTTTCTGGAGCAATTCCCATAGATTTTTTGACCAACGACTGATTCGAAATAAAATTCGTAATCGTCGGGAATTTGCTTCCCATTTTATTCAATTTGGCGTTGTTCGCGAAAATCTTGTTTCGGGTTGAGAATCCGTTGGCTTTTTGATATTGGTATAAAAATTCTGCTTTTAAAGTAGCTACGTCAACATTACTCGGACATTCACTTGCGCAGGCTTTACAGCTTACACATAACTCAAAAACTTCGTATAATTCTTTCTGGTCAAATTTGTTTTCTTTTTCAGAATAGGTCAAATACTCACGTAAAGCATTTGCACGAGCACGAGTTGTTTCTTTTTCATTTCGCGTCGCACGATAACTCGGACACATTGCTCCTCCTGCCGATGGCATTTTTCTACAGTCTCCAGAACCGTTGCATTTTTCAGCCGCACGCAAAATTCCTAAACTGTCTGAGAAATCTTGGAAAGTTTTAATATCCGGTTCTACTCTTCCTGAAATTACACGATGATTTTCGTCCATTTTCAAAGCGTTGACAATCTTTCCGATATTTAAAACCGAATTTGGATCAAAAGCTAATTTTAATCTTTTCAGCAATTCGTAGTTTTTATCGCCAATCATAAACGGAATAAATTCTCCGCGCACAATTCCGTCACCATGTTCACCACTCAACGAACCTCTGTATTTTTTTACCAAATGCGCTACTTCTGTCGCAATGGTTCTGAATAATTTTAAATCGGATGTTTTCTTCAAATTCAAAACAGGACGAAGGTGCAATTCTCCCGCTCCGGCATGAGCGTAATAAATCGCTTCCTGTCCGTGGCTTAACATCATTGCCGAAAATTCTGCGATATATGCTGGTAAATCGCTTAATTCTACTGCTGTATCTTCGATAGAATCGGCTGCTTTGTCATCGCCTACAATACTTCCTAAAAGACCTAAACCGGCTTTTCTAAGTTCGTTGGCTTTATCAATATCTGGTCCGAATAATTTAACGCTGGCGTATCCAAAATTATGTTTCTCTAAATCTGCAATTAAAGCGTTTGCTTGATTTTCGGCATCTTCTAAAGTATGAGAAGCAACTTCAAACAACATAATTGCTTTAGGTTCTCCAACTAAAAAGAAACGGTTTTTAATGTGTTCACGATTTGTTTTAGTACAATCCAAAATCGTGTCGTCAATCATTTCGCAAGTGTACAAATGATGTTTCATCGCCACAACCACAGACTCCAAAGATTCCTGAATCGTATGATAATGCGCCACAACCATAATATTATGTGCAGGCGGTAAATCGTCAACTTTTAAAGTGACTTCAGTTGTAAAAGCCAAAGTTCCTTCACTTCCGCAAAGTAATTTTCCTAGATTGACTGTCGGTTCTGTTCCACCAAATAATTCTGATTGTAGCAGAATATCAACAGCGTAACCTGTATTTCGTCTGTGAATTTCTGGTTTTGGAAATTCTTTTATAATTTCTTCCTGATTTTCTTTTACTGAAAGTTCGTCGTAAACGCTTTTGTAGATTTTATTTTCTAAAGAATCACCTTTTGTTTTTTCAATAAATTCAGCAGAAGTCAGTTCGCCAAAAGCCACTTCGGTTCCGTCACTTAAAATCGTTTTTACCTCAACAATTTTATCACGAGTTACACCATAACGAATCGAAGTTGTTCCTGAGGAATTATTTCCCACCATTCCACCAATCATCGCTCGGTTTGAAGTCGAAGTAATTGGGGCGAAGAAAACATTATAAGGTTTTAGATACAAATTCAATTCATCGCGAATCACACCTGGCTGAACAGTTACCGTTTTCTTCTCCGCGTTATAAGCCAATATTTTGGTAAAATGTTTCGAAACATCAATCACCAATCCGTCACCAACTGCCTGACCTGCTAACGAAGTTCCTGCTGTTCTTGGCGTAACCGAAATATTATGTTTTGCGGCAAAGCGAATTAACTTACTGATGTCTGCCGTTGTTTTCGGCAACGCCACAGCATTTGGCCTAATTCTGTACACCGATGCATCAGTAGAATAAAGTGTTTTATGAAGATCATCATATAAAAGTGTTCCTTCTAATGATTCGGATAACTGCTGTAACTCTTGGTTTGACATTATATTCTAATTTGTTGTCTAAAACTGATTTTATTTCTTTTTGCTGAGATTACAAAATTACTGTAATTTCAATAGTTATGATTCTTTTTTTGCAACAGATTTAAAGGATTATTTTTTATTTCACACAGATTTAAAAAGATTTAAGCAGATATTGCAGATTCTTTTTTTATCTAAAATAAATCTGCCGAAATCTGCTGAATCTGCGTGAAAAATTCTTTTTAATTCTTTAAATCTGTAGCAACCTTTTACTTATTAATTTGCTTCCAGATTTTTGCCATAAAATCATCTTTATACATTAATCTGTTCGTTCTTGTTGGATTCACACGATTGGTTAAAACAATGAGAAATCTATTGTTGTCTGGATTCATAAAGAAAAAAGTTCCTGTAAATCCCGTGTGTCCAAAGTCATCTGCTTTAAAAAATTCGTCTGGTTTTCTTTTGTCAAAACCAAGTCCACGGTAGATGCCGCCTTTTGTTAAAGGCGATTGCGTAAACTCTTTTACCACTTTTGCTTTTAGAATTTGTTTTCCCTGAAATTTTCCTTCATTTAGTAACATTTGGCAGATAACTGAAATGGATTGGGCATTTGCAAATAAACCCGCATTTCCAGAAACACCTCCAAAAATAGCCGCCGCTTCATCGTGAACATATCCTCTAATAGTATCTTTTCTAAAGAAATTATCCAATTCTGTAGGCATTACATTATCAATAGAAGTCCATTTTAAAGGATTGTATCCTATTTTAGAAATTCCTAATTCCTTATAAATTTCGTTTGCCAATTGATCAAGTTTTTTTCCTGTTTTGGCTTCAATCATTTCCTTTACCAAAAGTAAATTCAAATCGCTGTAAACGTATTTGCCACGCTGATTCACTTTGGCATTGGCAATCTGCTCATAAACTTTTTTATAAAAATCAGGATTCATCCACATGTTTTTATAAACCTGAATCCAGTTTTCTTTTGGTGTAAACGAAAGATAATTAGCATCATAAACTATATTTTTGTTCACATACATGGTATCAAACAATTCTGGATATTCTGCTGATTTTTTATCACTCAAAAGTGGCGAACCGTCGGGTGTTGAAAGCATATCTTGGTAGAAAGTAATACTAGCTTTTAATCCCGAAGTGTGAGTTAATAATTCAAACAACGTTAAGTCTGCAATTGGCGTGTTTTTAAAAAAAGGAACTACATCGCCCACTTGATTTGTAAGTTTCATTTTATCCTCACCCACCAAACGCATGGTTACTATTGTCGCCCCTAAAACTTTAGACATAGAAGCCAAATCGTAAACATCATCATTTTTTACGGGCTGTTTTTTAGAGTAGTCTTGAAAGCCATAATTTTTGGATATGAAAACAGCATCTTTACTTCCAACAATAACCTCAGCTCCAGGAAAAAATCCTTTTTCAAGTGCGTTTGTCATCATCGAATCGATATAAACTTCATTTCGTTTTACATCAAAAGATTTTTTCTGAGCATAACTATTGATTCCGAATAGAATCAAAAATGCGAATACAATTTTAGACGTTCTATTTTTCATAATTGTATTTTTATTTTGTCGTAAATTCTATTGGAGCACTTTCCGTTTGGGTCTGACTCAGAGCAGAAATTGCATAAACCGTATTCTCTAAGTCAGCATTTGGAATTTCCAATTTTGTAAGTGTCGTTACATAATAGATATTTGCCGAATTAGAAAAATCTGTAATTTTTCCTTTTGGGAATCTGTAAATCACAAATTTCTTATCATACATTTCAGATTTCCAGCTTAACACTGCTTTATCACCTTTCTTAGTAATTAAAGCATTGGTTGGTGCTTGCGGTTTTACTCTTGTAATTCTGTTTGCTTCTGGAGTTAGGGCAATATACTTATATGGTTTTTCGATAAGAGCATTTCTTAAGGTATCTCCTTTTTTGAAGAATGAGTTTGCTGTAAAATGCATAGAACCATCAATTTGAGGTATTTTACGAATCATTTCTATTTGTTTTACAATTTGATCTGGACTTCTCCATTCTGGTTCTTTGGCCGTATTTGAAATTTTATAATCGCCGTGACCAACATAAACATTTGCACCATATTTATGATCTGCCCACCATTTTGCCAAAACTTCAAAATTGGCTCTGTCAAAACCAATGTGCCAGTACAATTGTGGCGTTACATAATCAATCCAGTTTTCTTTTTGCCATTTTAGGATATTAGCATATAAATCGTCATAATTAGTTGCTCCTGCCTTTGTATTAGAACCTTGAGAATCTTTAGCAATATTTCTCCAAACTCCAAAAGGTGAAATTCCGAATTCGACTTCTGGTTTATTAGCAATGATTGTATCTCTGATTTGTTTGATAATTAAATCAACATTATCTCTTCGCCAATCGTCTTTATCTTTAAACTGTCGCGGTTCTTTAGCGAAAGCTTTTTCATCTGGAAATTCCTGTCCTTCTATTTTATAAGGATAAAAATAATCATCCATATGAACAGCCTGAATATCATAATTTCGAACAATTTCGCCTACTACAGAAGAAACAAAATCTCTGGTTTCTTTGTAACCCGGATTAAAATATCTTGATTTTCCGTAGGTTAAAAACAATTCTGGTTTCTTAAAAAACAAATGCGTTTTTGTCAAAACATCTTTTACGGTATCTTTTTGTACGCGGTACGGATTCAGCCAAACATGTACATTCATTCCTCTTTTTCCTGCTTCGTCAATCATCATTTGAAGCGGATCAAACCCTGGAGCAACGCCTTGAGTTCCTGTTATCCAATGCGAAGCTGGTTCTTTTGTTGATTTGTAATAAGCATCTGCAGTTGGGCGAATTTGAAAAATTACTGTATTCAAATTATTAGATCTTAAATTATCTAAAATAGAAATCATTTCCGCTTTCATCTGTTTATCTGACAATCCCGGTTTTGATGGCCAGTCGATATTATCTACGGTAGAAATCCATGCTGCACGCATTTCTCTTTTCGGTGATTCTTGACTGAAAAGTTTTGTTTGAAACAGCAGTATTAGGATTATGAATTTTAGTTTTTTCATAAGATTGTATTTTTGATTCGTTAATGTTGCAGGGATTAACCGCAAAGATCGCGAAGACTTACGCAAGGTTCGCAAAATTTTCTTTTTAATCTCGCAAAGTCGCAGAGTCGCAAAGCTTTTTTTAAGCTTTTTAATAATGCTTTGCGACTCTGCGACTTTGCGAGCAATTTCACATATTAAAGAAAAAAATCTCTTAAAAAAATTATTCTAGTAAAAAGATTCCTCCTTCGATTAGTGATGCCCAAACTTGTCCTTTATCATCAATCGTAAATCCGTTGATGCTTGAACTTCCTAAATTAATTTGCTTTATGATTTCAAATTTGGCAGCATCAACAACAATTACTTCCCCTTTTCGGCTTCCTATGTAAATTTTATTTTTGTTTTCAAGTATTCCAGCCGGATTGTGTTCGTATCCCAGTTTTAAATCCAAAACTTTACTTTGGGCAGCTACGTTTTCTTCCGTTAATTCCATCTCATCATTAAGTGGCACTCTCAACAAAAGACCATCCATTGTTTTACCATAAAACCATTTTCCATCCTGACTTTTCCCCATTGACTCTCTAATTTTCCATTTAGAAGTTCTCAAAAGCGTTTTTCCTGTTTCAATATCCAAAACAGTTAAAAAACGCTGAGGCGTAACAAAATATAGTCTGTTTTTTGTTGAAACCATATTGACATTTCCGGCAGAATACAGGATTTGTTTGTCGTTACCATTATTCCATTTCCAGATTAGATTTCCTGTGTTTTTATTCAAACAATAAATATACGAATCCCAAACTCCAAAAATTATTTTATCACCCTGTATTAAAGGAGTTCCTTGCGAATAGGACATTGGTAAATTATTCTGCCAGATTACTTTGCCAGTAACGGCATCTGCACAAATAAAAGCTGTAGAACTTGCCGTGTAAATTTTATTATTTTCTGCAACTGGCGAACCTACCAAAACACCTCCAACAGGAATTGTCCATTTTTGTTTTCCAGATTGTGTATCAAGTCCTAATAAGTTTCCTTCTATTGTACCAATAACCAAATTATTTTTTACAATGATTGGCGAGAAATAAATCGAATTACCCGTTTCCGTTTTCCAGTTTTGGCTTTTATTTTTCAGATTAATCGATTTTATTTCGCCAATTGAATTAGTAAAATAAAGATTTTTTTTGTCGAATGCAGGAAGGCTGTAAATTGACGCAATATCTTTTAGAAAAGGCGTTTGCATTGTTACACTATCTTTCGGAATTGTAATTTTAGAAGGCTTTGACGGAACCGAAAATTTAAAAACTCCCGGTTTATCAATTTCCTTTTGATAGATACTGATACTGTCTTTACTTATAATTACCTGATTATAACTTTGTGTTTTTCCGTCAAGCGAAGTTATGGAAGTCCCCATTAAACCGCTTAAACCAGAGAAATCATATTTTCTTAGAGTATGTCCGTGCCCGCAAAAGGATGCTACAGTGGGATATTTTTCTAAAACAGCAAGTACTTCTTTATAATTACTAACGCTATTATCTAATGGATAATGAGCAAAATTCAGTACTTTTTTATTGCTGTTTTTAAGATTATCTTTTAGTGTTTTATCCAACCAAAGCACATTTTCGTGTTTTACAAATCCGTCACCCATCTTCATATAAGGTCCGCATGGAAATCCGATAAAAACATAATCTCCTTTCGAAAACACAAAACGATCCTCTCCAAATATTTTTTTATACGTTAAACCAGCGCTTTCACTCCAGTTTGTTTCATGGTTTCCCGAAATTACATAATAAGGTTTTTTCAATTTTGATAATATTGAATGAACTTGTTCCAATTCGTCATTGGCACCACGATTGGTTAAATCTCCAGTTACAACTACAAATTCGAAATCAGAATTATTAATTTCTTTTACGATATTCTGCAATAGAAAATCATTGTCATTTCCTACTGAAACGTGCAAATCGGTAAGTTGTATAAATTTGATATTTTCTGATTTTTCTGCATTTTGAGAAAAACAGGATATCGTTATAAAAAATAATAGTATTCTTAAAAATAGATGTTTCATGGGGAATTTTATTTTATTGAACTTTTATTAAAATAATATTGAGACAGATTGTGTTAGACGCACTGCGGTGCGTCTCTACAGTACATGTATGTATTTTTTTCACGCAGATTTCGCAGATTCAACAGATTTATTTCAGCAATTAACTATCTTGTGTTGCGGAAAAAATCTTTTAGATCAATTTAATCTGTGGGTTAAAAAATACCTAACAGGTTTTGAAAACCTGTTAGGACTAGGTAACCAACCAAAATTTATGCATTCCTTTTTATGGGTAAAATGGCAACACACAATTACTTATCTAATTTTTTATTTTGTCGTTGAAGAAATTATGAAAGAATAACAACTGAAATTTCAAGGAGTTTTCCCAATACTTAAGATCATGTTTTCCAGGTCGTTCGATATAATCGTGATTAATTTTTAGGGCTAACATTTTAGCATGAAGCTGTCTGTTTACATCCATAAAAAAATCATCAAAACCGCAATCGATAATGAGTTTCAAATTATTGCTTTCTACTAACGAAAGCATATTCGTTACTGTATTTTTTTCCCAATTGTCTGGGAATTCAGTTATAGAACCAAGACGTTTTTTAATATCCCAGTTATCTGGAAAAGGTCTAATATCAACTCCACCGCTCATACTTCCAGCAGCACCAAATATATCTTGATGCTTAAAAGACAAATACAAAGCTCCATGCCCGCCCATACTTAAGCCTGAAATAGCTCGATTTTCACGATTAGCGATAGTTTTGTATTTTTTGTCTATATAAGGAACCAATTCATTGACAACGTAAGTTTCGTACTTAAAACTAGGATCAATCGGACTGTCAAAATACCAGCTTGAATAATTTCCGTCTACACCAACTACAATAAAATTATACTGATCTACCTGACTTTTAAGTTCTTTAAAATCTTTCGCCCAAGAACCATAATTTCCGCTATATCCGTGAAGCAAATAAACTACTGGAAATTTTTTATCATTCTTTTTATAACTTTCTGGAAATATCACGCAGCTTTTTATATTCTTATTCATCGAAGGACTAAAAACCTGAATTGTATCAACAGTAGCTGCTTTTGCAGAAAAAAAGAAGAATACTATATATAAGGTATAAAGTGATTTTAACTTATGGTTATTTCGAAATGAGGTTTCCCTACTATTTTGAAGTCTATTTTTAGCAGAGAAAATATAGTTTTTCATATAATACGGTTTTGTTAGAAAATAGTTTTAACAAATATATACAAAAAACAAACAAAATACATTATTTTGCGTTATTTAACAAAATAAAAGATAAATAACGCAAAAACACGCAGAAATTATTTTTATTTAAAGAATAAATACACCAGATTTCCTATATTCTTCTAGACTTGGATCTTCTGGATTTAGATTAGTAACTATAGTATCCAATTGTTTTAAATCACAAACCACGTGAGGCATTTTAGTATCCAACTTATCAGAAGAAAACATTGAAACTACTCTATCTGAAGCCTCTATCATTGCTTTTTTGACAATTGAGATTTCATAACCAATCTCGGTCAAACCTTGTTTTATATTAATACTACTTGCTCCGATGAAACAAATATCTGCTTTAATTTTAGAAACAACCTGAATTACATCCATACCTATTGTTACCATTGCATTTTTCTGCATCTTTCCTCCAATAAAAATTAAATCAATATTAGGATGTTGTGAAAGCTGCATTGCAATTGGAAGGCTATACGTATAAATAGTAGCTTTTAAATCGGCTGGGATTAGCTTTGCGAAAACTAAATTTGTGCTTCCTCCACTCATTATAATAACCTGATCATCATGAAGCAAAGACAAAGCTTTTGTTACAATCTTTTTCTTTTCGTCTTCATCAGAAATATTTATATTAAAAATATCAGTAGCTTTTTCTGTTACCAATACAGCACCGCCATAAACCTTTTCTAACAGTTTTTTATTATCTAGCTCGTTTAAATCTCTCCTAATTGTATCCTCAGACAAATCCAGGACCAAAGCCAAATCGGTAGTAACAACCTTCTGTTCTTCAACAAGTTTGGTCATGATAAATTTATGTCTTTCGGCTTTCAGCATTTTATTAAAAGTTTAAGTTCGGCACAAATATATCAAATAATTCTAATGAAATTAACAAGCCTTGACAAGAATTGCAATAGTTTGCATGTTTTGTGTAAAAAAAGGAAAAGCGAAAAATTACTCAATCAAAAATTGCGTTATTTTGCGTTATTCAAAAGATTTTAAAAAAATATTAACACAAAAAATGCATTTGTATGCAAAAATTAAATATATTTGCTTAACAACCATAAAAAAAAACCAAGTAATCATGAAAAAACTATTTCTTATTTCATTGTTGGTTTTGTTCATTCAAGCAACATTTGGGCAAACAAAAACAATCACTGGAACGGTAAAAAACAAAGCGGATGGTTTCCCCATACCTGGAGTCAGCGTAATGATTCAGGGAACCTCCAATGGAACCTCAACTGATTTTGACGGAAACTACAGCATCAGCATCGCACCTGGACGAAGCCTTAGTTTCAGCTACATGGGTTTTGAAACCGTAGCAATCAAAATTGAAGGACAGCAAAAAGTAAATGTTGATCTTTCTCCAAGCACTTCAAAATTGGACGAAGTAGTTGTAGTAGGATTCGCTTCTCAGAAAAAAGTAAATCTTACTGGAGCAGTTGCAAAGGTAGATGTTAAAAAAGCCTTGGGAAGTATTCCTGTTACTGACATTACAAAAGGTTTACAGGGAACTACTCCTGGACTTAATATTACTAGTAACTCAGGTAACTTAGGCAAACAATCAAATATTAATATTCGTGGTATGGGAACTATTGTAAATGGAGAAGCTTCTGGATCTCCACTTATTTTAGTTGATGGTGTTCCAGGCGATTTATCCATGCTAAATGCAGAAGACGTAGAATCGATGTCTGTACTTAAAGATGCTGCTTCTGCTTCTATTTATGGTGCTCGTGCTGCATTTGGAGTTATCTTAATTACTACTAAAAGCGGTAAAAATTCTAAAGGCAAAGTAAGATTTGCTTACAGTAATAATACAGGTTGGAGCAATCCAATTTCTTTGGTTCAATTTAATGATCCTACTGTAGAACTTCCTGCAATGATCGAGGCACAAGCTAGAGCTGGAAATGCAAATCCGGAATCTTTTGGTATGAACTACAAAACATTATTGCCAGGAATCATCAACTGGAAGGAAAAATATGCTGCAACTAGAAACCCTAATGATAAAAACATGATCTTGGGAGAAGATTTTGATATTATTGGAGGAAAAGAATATTTCTACAGAATTTGGAATCCGCATGATGAAATGTTAAAAAAGAATGCGGTACAAACACTTCATAATTTATCTGCTCAAGGTTCTTTGAGTGACAAAAGTTCGTTTATTGTTTCGTTAGGTCTTGCTAATCAAGAAGGTGTAATGAAAATTAACAACGAAACCAACCAAAGATTCAACCTTAATCTTGGTCTTACTACAGAATTAGCAAGCTGGCTTACTGGAGATTTTAAAGTTTTAGGAACTTTCCAAGAATATGATTCTCCATTTAACTACTATAACAATGGTATTGATACTGCTGGTAACGGTTATTTTGGTTACTATATGCGTTGGGGTTCTTATTTCCCTTATGGTACTTATAATGGCACTTACTTTAGACATGCGCCAGGTTATATGGCAAATGCATCTCAAAATGAAAGCAAGTCTAATGATATGAGGATAAGCGGAAAACTTACTGCTCAAGTCACAAAAGACTTTAATATTATTGGAGAATATAGTTTTAATACTAATTTTTCAAGTTTAAAAATGAACGGTGGTCAAGTGCCTCTTTGGGACTTTTGGACAGGTGCAGCTGACTTAGTTTCAGGAAAACCAACTTCGATGGAAGTGGCTAATGATTTTGTTGCGCAATCTAAATCATCTTTTACAAGAAATGTAGCCAATTTTTATGCTAATTACACTAAAACATTAGGAGAAAACCATAACTTTAAAGTATTAGGAGGTTTAAACTCAGAATGGTATGATTTTGAGAGAACGTACGCTCGTAGAAATACACTTTTAGACAAAAGCAAGCCAGAGTTTAATTTAGCAATTGGTGATCAATTTACTTCGCCTCTTGTTGCAAATACTACTTTAAATCCAGGTTTATCAAGATATGCTATTGCCGGATTTTTTGCGCGTGTAAATTACGATTACAAAGGAAAATATTTACTGGAATTAAACGGACGTTATGACGGTTCGTCAAAATTCCCTACTAATGAGCAATGGGGATTCTTCCCTTCTGCTTCTGTTGGGTATAGAATTTCTGAAGAAAGTTTCATGGAAGGAACAAGAAGCTGGTTAAATGATTTGAAAATTCGTGGTTCTGTTGGTTCAATTGGAAATCAAAACATCGCTAACAATGCCTTTTTACCAGTTATGACTAACGTTACTACTAATCCTAATCCATATTGGATAGGTAGCGGTACGACAGTTAATCCAACTGTTAATCAGCCTTCAAATGTTGACCCGAATTTAACTTGGGAAAAAGTAACTACTCAGGATATTGGTATTGATATTCGTATCTTTAATATGTTAGGTTTAACATTTGATTACTATCAACGTGATACTAAAGGAATGTTAGCACCAGGAAAAACACTTCCAGGTTCATTTGGTCAGGCTGCTGCCAATACAAACTCTGGAAACTTAAGAACAAAAGGTTGGGAACTTGCACTTAATTTTAATAAGCAAATAAACAAAGACATCAACGTTTATGCAGATCTTACACTTTCTGATAATACTACTGAAGTAACGGAATGGAATAACTCTTCTAAACTTTTAGGATCTTTTTATGCAGGTCAAAAATTAGGTGAAATCTGGGGATTAGAAACAGACCGATTAATTCAAACAACAGATCAAGTTGATGCTACAGGACTAATAGTAAACGGTGTTGATTATAAAAATGTAAGAACTGGTGCTTTTAGATACGGTGCAGGAGATGTAATGTATAAAGATTTAGACGGAGACGGAGTAATCTCTAGAGGAGATGGAACAGCTCTTAAACCAGGAGATTTAAAAGTTATCGGAAATACTACACCTCGTTACCAATATGGAGTTCGTCTAGGTGGTGCTTTATACGGATTTGATATTGATGCATTCTTTCAAGGGGTTGGTAAACGTGAATTCTGGACAACTTCAGACTTAGTGTTACCATTCTACAACAGAACGGATGCCATGTATGCAAGTATGAATGATTACTGGACACCGGAAAATACAGATGCGTATTTCCCTAACCCATATCCTGGACACGCTACGAATGCTTTTGGAACTTATGCACCTGGATCAAACAATTTTGTTGCGCAGTCACGTTATTTATTAGATATGTCTTATTTACGTTTAAAATCTATGACTCTTGGATATACTTTCCCGAAAAGTATTTCTCAAAAGGCTGGATTTGACAAAATCAGACCGTATGTTTCAGGTTTCAACTTAGCTACTTGGAAAAGCAGCAAATTACCTGTAGATCCTGAAATTAATGAAACTGAAGCAGTATGGGGAAGAACTTTCCCTTACTCTAAAACATGGTCAGTTGGTATACAACTTGCGTTTTAATAAATGTATTTAAAAATCAAAAATTAAGTAAAATGAGAAAATTAATCATAAACTCTAAGATAAAACTATCAGTTGTCTTGCTTGCTTTTGCAGGTCTAACTGCTAGCTGTTCAGATTTTTTGGATACACCTCCTGAGGATGTATTTACAGATGACAATTTTTGGACTTCAGAAAATAACGTAAAAACATTCTCTTGGTTGAACTATAATACGTTTAACGGGTATGGAAATAACGCAGGTACTACTGCTGATTTCTACTTTCATGCTTCGTCTACTGGATTAATAGATGACAACTTAGCAATGAACGTTTTCACAAACTTTCTAACCGCTCCAAATGCTACCAATACCAACTGGAACGAGTATTACACTTTGATTCGTCGTTGCAATCTTATGTTAGAAAGAGTGCCAAATGTTCCTATGGATCAAGCGAAGAAAAACCATTACATTGGTGTTGCAAAATTCTTCAGAGCTCATACTTATTTTCGTTTAGCACAGCAATTTGGCGATGTGCCTTATACAGATAAATATTTAGCTCAAAGCGATGCTAATGTCTATAAACCAGCTTTATCAAGAGCAGAAGTGATAGACAATGTTATTAAAGATTTAGAAGAAGCAATTCCAATGTTACTAAATGTTGATGACAGCAATGTTACTGTAAATAAATATACTGCTTATGCATTGTTAAGCCGAGTATGTTTAGGTGAAGGTACTTATAGAAAATACAATTTAGCACAAAATGGAAGTGTTTATCTTCAAAAAGCTAAAGAAGCTGCTTTAGCCGTGATGAATAACAACTCTTTCAAACTAAATGCAGATTGGAAAGCACTTTACAACTCTGTTGAGTTAATGAACAATACTGAGGTAATTTTAACTAAAAGATATATTAAAGGTGTTTTAGGAAATTCGGTACAAGCTTATACCAATACTTCTACTGTTCAAAACGGATTGACAAAATTTGCTGCAGAAAGTTATGTAACTACAAATGGATTGCCAATCAAACAAGCTGGAAACGCTCAGTTTTTAGGTGATGCTACTATTGCTAATACTTTTGCTAACAGAGATCCAAGATTTGCTAAAGCGTTCAGCAATGCAGATTATGCTTACTCTGACAAACCTTACAATGGTTTAACTTCTATCACAGGTTATGTATTCCAATTGTATAATAATCCTGCTACAACGGGTACAGACGTTTCAACAATTGGACAAAATCAAATTGATGCTCCAGTTTTCACATTAAGCGAAGTGTATTTAAATTATGCTGAAGCATGTGCAGAATTAGGAACAATTACTAATGTTGATCTTGATTTATCACTTAACAAAGTTCGTACGCGTGCAGGAATTGCAACTTTAACTACAGATGGTACAAACGCAGCTGCTGGTGGAGTACAAATAAACGATCCGCAAAGAACAACGGCATTAGAACAAATTTCTGGAATTGTAAATCCGATTATTTGGGAGATTCGTCGTGAGCGTAGAATCGAGTTTATGGCTTGGACGACAATGAGAAAAGAAGATCTTATGCGTTGGAAAAAAGGAGATTATTTAGATACCAATTCAAATCCTGATGTTGTTTTAGGAGCTAGAATACCTGCTTTGATAGGAGGAACTACTAAAACAAGAGTAAACGCACAAGGATATGTAATTCCTTATGCAGCAGGTGTATCAAGATTATTTGTATCTCCAAAAAATTACTTGAATGCAATTCCAACAAATGATATCAATTTATACGCTGCAGAAGGTGTAGAATTGAAACAGAACCCAGGTTGGTAATTCAATTCATATTATAAAAAATTTGCCCCCATAAAATAAAACTGCCTCTGGAAGTAATCGAACCAGAGGCAGTATTTAAAAAAGCTTTATTTCATTCTTTTTACAGTGAAAAAAAGCTAAAAAATTTCAATCTGAATTTTCAGATCATCATTCCCATCATCAATCACAAACAACAACCAATCAAATAATAGCTTAATTTTATTAGTCATTTTTTGCCTAACTATTAATTGTAATTAAAATGATAAAATTCATCTCAAAAAGTGTCCTAATTGCAGTTTCTCTGTTTGTAACGTCTTTATATTCTAATTCGTTTTCAAAAGTTACAGCATTCGGTACATCAGAAATAAATCCTCCGGTGATTAAAACTGGAGCAGATAATTACGAGAAATATTTACCGCTTTTAAAAGACAAAAAAATAGGAATTGTAACGAATCAAACAGGAATTTTATCTGACAAAACACATCTAGTTGACTTTTTATTAGAGAAAAAAATTACCGTTCAAACCATATTTGCACCAGAACACGGTTTTAGAGGAACTGCCGATGCAGGAGAACATGTTGTTGACGGAAAAGATCCTAAAACTGGTTTGTCCATCATTTCTCTTTACGGAGATAATAAAAAACCAAAACCTGCTCAATTAAACGGAATCGACATTATGGTTTTCGATTTACAAGACGTTGGAGCTCGTTTTTACACTTATATTTCTTCATTGCATTATGTAATGGAGGCTTGCGCCGAAAATAATTTGCCGCTTATAATTTTAGACAGACCGAATCCAAATGGAAGTATTGTTGATGGTCCACTTTTGGAAAAAGAGTTTACTAGTTTTGTCGGTATGCACCCTATTCCACTGCTTCACGGAATGACAATTGGAGAATACGCTCAAATGATTAACGGCCAAAAATGGCTAAAAAATGGAACGCAATGCAAATTGACTGTTATTCCTTGTTCTAATTATAAACGCACAATGGAATACAGTTTATTGGTAAAACCTTCTCCAAATTTACCAAACGACCAATCTATAAATCTCTATGCAAGTTTATGTCTTTTTGAAGGAACAAATGTGAGCATGGGACGCGGAACGGAAAAACAATTCCAAATTTACGGTTCCCCATATTTAACCAAAACTAACTTCAGTTTTACGCCAAAACCAAATTTCGGAGCCAAAGATCCGCTTTATAATGGAAAAGAATGTTTTGGAGAAGATTTAACTTCCTACCCAAGACTCAAACAATTAGAATTAAAATGGTTATTAAAAGCCTATCAAAATACCAGCGACAAATCGAAATTTTTTAATGCCTTTTTTACCAAACTTGCCGGAACAAAGAAACTGCAACAGCAAATTGAATCTGGGGTTTCAGAAAAGGACATTCGCGCAAGCTGGAAAAAAGATTTAACTGCCTTCCAAACGATGAGAAAACCTTATTTACTCTACTAAATAAAGCGTTTTTCAAAAACTAAAATTTCCAAAATTGACTATTTTTTATAAAAATAGAGAATCCTTATACAAATAATCGAACTCATAAATATCAAAATCAGCTGTTTCAAAACCAAAAAAAGAAAAGAAAAATGAAGAATAAAAATCCTGAAACCGAACAAGAATCTTTGTACAAAGATTTAGACCAAATGACCGTAAAAGAACTTTTGACAAATATTAATACAGAAGATCGAAAAGTTCCACAGATTATAGAAGGACAAATTCCTAAAATCGAAAAACTGGTCAAAGCAATTGTTAAAAAAATGCAGTTGGGCGGACGATTATTTTATATTGGGGCTGGAACTTCTGGCCGTATTGGAATTTTAGATGCTTCTGAATGTCCGCCAACATTTGGTGTGCCGCATGATATGATTATAGGAATTATTGCCGGAGGAGATACTGCAATTCGTAAAGCTGTCGAAAATGCAGAAGACGATACTGAACAAGCATGGAAAGATTTAGCTAAATTTGAGATTTCAAGCTTAGATTTTATTATCGGAATTGCAGCTTCTGGAAATACGCCATATGTTTTAGGCGCATTGAAAAAAGCTAAAGAACACAATATTAAAACAGGAAGTATTTCGTGCATTAGCAACGGACTTATCGCTCAAGAAGCCGATTATCCGATTGAAGTAATTGTCGGGCCTGAATTCTTAACTGGAAGTACGAGAATGAAAGCAGGAACAGCTCAAAAACTGACCTTGAACATGATCTCGACATCTGTAATGATCAAACTTGGAAAAGTAAAAGGCAACAAAATGGTAGACATGCAGTTGTCTAACGAAAAACTGGTAAAACGAGGCATCAAAATGATTATGGAAGAATTGGGAATTGAATATGATTTAGCCGAAGAATTACTGCAAAAACATAAAAGTGTACGCGCTGTTTTGTTAGATCATAACAGCAAAAAATAACCTAATTTATAAAGCTAAACCAAAATGTCTTCTACTACAATTCTCATTTTCATCTTTGTTTATTTTGGTCTTTTATTGTTTATCTCAAACGTAATCAGTAAA
Source organism: Flavobacterium notoginsengisoli (assembly GCF_014207905.1). GTDB lineage: Bacteria > Bacteroidota > Bacteroidia > Flavobacteriales > Flavobacteriaceae > Flavobacterium > Flavobacterium notoginsengisoli_A. Next base: position 147,551 of record NZ_JACHLB010000008.1, read on the forward strand.
AAAGGACAGGACAATGATTCTTTTTTTAAAGCAAATAAAAATTCCAAATGGTACCTTGTTGCCTTTGGGATGATTGGAACAGCGCTTTCTGGCGTAACTTTTATTTCTGTTCCTGGAGAAGTAGGTTCGCCAAACGGAGAACAATTCAAATACTTCCAGTTTGTTTTAGGAAATGCAATCGGATTTATCATTATTGCAAAAGTCCTGCTTCCACTCTATTACAGAATGAATCTGACTTCGATTTACAGCTATATCGAACACAGAATGGGAATTAGAAGTTACAAAACAGCAGCTTCTATATTTTTAGTAAGCAGAACCATTAGTTCAGCTTTTAGATTGTATCTGGTTGTCATTGTTTTACAGCGATATGTTTTCAATGATTTTCATATACCCTTTCCGGTAACGGTACTTTTGGCTTTGGCGCTTATCTTTTTATACACTTTTAGAAGCGGCTTAAAAACCATTATTATTACCGATACCCTACAAACGTTTTTTTTAGTTAGTTCAGTGTTTATAACCATTTATTTTGTTTGTGACAGTCTTAACCTGACTGTTCTTGAGTCGATTTCAACCATTCAAAAAAGTAATTATTCAAAAATATTTTTCTTTGATGATTTCTTTACGAGCAAGTACCACTTTGTAAAGCAAATTTTAGGAGGAATGTTTGTTACTATTGCAATGGTTGGACTCGATCAAGATTTAATGCAGAAAAATCTAAGCTGTAAAAACATTGGCGAAGCACAAAAAAACATGTTTACGTTTACAGGAATTTTTGTTTTAATCAATATTATTTTCCTGAGTTTAGGCGCTTTATTGTACATCTACGCTGCAAAAAATAATGTTGAAATCCCATTAGATTTAGCAAGCGGAAAACCAAGAACCGATTTACTTTTCCCAGAAATTGCTCTAAATCATTTGTCAATTGTTCCGGCTTTTGTTTTCCTTTTGGGAATTATCGCGGCTACTTTTGCCACAACAGATTCGGCTTTAACGGCTTTAACAACTTCATTTTGTGTTGATTTTCTAGGAATGGACAAATCTGAAAATCTGGACAACAACAAAAATGTCAAAATAAGACATTGGGTACATTTTGCATTTTCAATCTTGCTTTTCTTAGTTATTATAATCCTGAATTCATTTAACGATGCTTCTGTAGTCGCATTAATTTTCAGGGCTGCATCTTACACTTATGGACCGTTATTAGGATTATATGCTTTCGGATTATTACAAAAATCAAGATTAGTAAACGATAAATTGATTCCGATTATCTGTATCATTTCGCCAATATTTACGTATTTCTTAAGCGAAAACTCAGCACAATTATTCGGATATACTTTTGACAATGAATTAATCATAATCAATGGATTATTTACTTACATCGGAATTTATTTAACAAGTAAACGCACAGAAGAAAAAATCTCTTTCTAAAAGCCAAAATATAGCAAACCAGATTTTATCTGAATGCAAAAAAATGATTTCATGAAAAATACAATTATAAAAATAGGTTTGCTTACCGCTGTTCTTTTTTTAATCATCAATTGTGGTGTTTCTAAAAAAAGCAAAACTGCTGTTGACAAAAACGAACCTATTTCGACAGAAAACAAAGAAGTTTACGTTCCAAAAGCCAAATCAGAAAAGAAACCTTTTGTTCCCGATTGTGATGCCGAAAATCGCTGGACAGACAGCATTTACAGCAAAATGACGCTGGACGAAAAATTGGGACAACTATTTTTTGCAAATGCTTATTCTAATAAAGATTCTGTACATGTTAACAAAGTAAAAGAACTGGTTTCTAAATACAATATTGGTGGAATTATTTTCTTTCAGGGCGGGCCAGTTCGTCAAGCGAAATTGACTAATATTTATCAATCCAAAGCCAAAGTGCCGCTGTTTATTGGGCTTGATGCAGAATGGGGATTAAGCATGCGTTTAGACTCCACTTACGCTTATCCTTGGAATATGACTTTAGGCGCGATTCAGGATTTAGACCTTATTGAAAAAGTTGGGAAACAAATGGGAAGCGAATGCAAAAGAATGGGAATTCATTTCAACTTTGCTCCTGTTTTAGACATTAATACCAATCCGCTGAATCCAATTATTGGAAATCGTTCTTTTGGCGAAAGCAAAACTAATGTTGCTGATCGCGCTTCGGCAATTATGAAAGGCATTCAAAGCCAAGGCGTTTTGTGTACAGGAAAACATTTCCCTGGACATGGCGATACCGCTGTCGATTCGCACAAAGCGCTTCCTACTGTTGCTTACACAAAAGAACATATGGATGAAGTCGAATTATATCCGTACAAAAAACTCTTTGACGAAGGTCTGGCTTCTGTAATGGTCGCGCATCTTAATATTCCTAGTTTAGAACCAAAAGAAAACGTTCCTTCTTCTGCTTCTTACAATGTTGTTACTGAATTACTTCAAAAACAATTAGGCTTTGACGGACTTATTTTTACGGATGGTTTAGGCATGAAAGGCGCCAGCAACTTTAAACCTGTCGGAGATTTAGAATTAGCTGTTTTACAAGCAGGAAATGATATTTTCCTTTGCCCGGACGATGTCCCAGCAGCTTTAGAAAAATTAAAAGTCTTTTATGCAAATGGACAAATTACTGAAGAACGTTTGGCGCATTCGGTTAAAAAAATCCTGCATTATAAATTCAAAGCAGGATTAAACAAATACAAACCTGTTGATCTAAAAAATCTTCAAAAGGATTTAACAAGCCCTGATAAAGATGCACTTCAGTACAATTTATTTGAAAATGCCACTACGGTTTTAAAAAACAAAAAAGACATTCTTCCTATCAAAAATCTGAATCAGAAAATTGCTTATGTAAAACTGGGAGAAGATGTAAACAGCGCTTTTGTTTCGACCTTAAAAAAATATACTGAAATAACAGAGGTTTCCAACACAAACGTAGATTCTTTAAACGCTGAATTAAAGAAATACGATTTGGTTATTGTAAGCTATCATAAAGTAAACAAAGCTTGGGAAAAGCATGATTTTTCTTCAAACGAATTGTTTTTCCTGAATAAAATTGCCGAAAATAATAAGGTTATTTTAGATGTTTTTACAAAACCATATTCGCTTCTTTCCATTAAAAATTTTGATGATATCGAAGGATTGATGGTTTCGTACCAAAACTCAACAATTTCTCAGATTGTTTCTGCCGAAATTTTATTTGGAGCTAAAGGCGCTAAAGGAAAATTACCCGTTTCAATCAATGAAAATTTCAAAGTAAATGACGGAATTGATACGGAGAAAATCGATCGTTTAGGTTTTGAAACACCTGAAAATGTTGGAATGAATTCGAATATTCTTTATAAAATTGATGCGATTGCCCAAAAAGCAATTGACGGAAAAATGGCTCCAGGAATGCAGATTTTAGTTGCAAGAAAAGGAAGCGTTGTTTTTCAGAAATCATACGGATATCAAACTTACGATAACAAAGTAAAAGTTTCAAATACCGATTTATACGATGTTGCTTCGATTTCAAAAATGATTTCTACGCTTCCAAACGTGATGCAATTGTACGATAAAAACAAAGTTGAATTAGATACAAAACTGGGAACAATGCTTCCGATGTTTAATAAATCAAACAAAAAAGACATTTCGTTTAAAGATTTATTAAACCATTATGCTGGATTGATTGCGTGGAGTCCGTTTTATAAATCAACTTTAGACGCTAAAGGTTTTCCATCTGATCAATATTATCGAAAAATGCCAGAGAAAAATTTCACAACTAAAGTAGCTTATAATCTTTTCATTAGAAATGATTATCATGACACGATTATGAAATTTATTGCCGACTCTCCTATTTCATTAAAAAAAGAATACAAATACAGTGATTTTACTTTTATCATTTTAAAAGAATATTTGGAAAGAGCTACACACAAAAAACTGGAAGATTTAAGTCAGGAAAACTTCTTCAATTCGTTAGGAATGAATTATACCACTTACAATCCGCTATTGAAATTTGACAAAAATGTAATTGCTCCAACAGAAATCGATAATTATTTTAGACATCAATTAATTCAAGGTTACGTACACGATATGGCAGCTGCGATGGAAGGCGGAGTTGCAGGTCACGCAGGAATTTTTTCGAATGCAATGGATGTTGCCAAAATGATGCAACTTTTTCTTCAAAAAGGAAGTTATGGCGGTGAACGTTATTTTTCGGAAGCTACTTTTGATACTTTTAATACTTGCTTCTATTGTGATCAAGGCGTAGAAAGAGGTTTAGGTTTCGATAAAAGATTAGGAAAAGACGGTCCAACTTGCCAATGTGCTTCTAAATCAAGTTTTGGTCACACTGGTTTTACAGGAAATATGGCTTGGGTTGATCCTGAAAACGAAACAGTTTATGTGTTTTTATCAAATAGAACATATCCTGAAGTTGGCGAAGAAGGCAATAAATTAGCGAAAGAAAAAATTCGTGAAGATATTCAGAAGATAATTTATGAATCTATAATAAAATAATTTTGCCCATTTTTTTTAACACATAGAAACATAGGTTTTATACTGAATTAAAAAAAGATTATCAAAAGAAACTAGTTTCTAACACATAGCGCTATGTTTGTTTAAGACAAGTGAAACGCCTTTTCTAAAAAATCTAAATCTATGTTTCTATGTGTTTAGAATTAATTGCTCGCAACTGATTAACTTTAGCTGCAATTTAAACGAATTTTCATGAACAAAAATATTGAGGCACTTTATCAAATTGCTCAAAAAGAAACGAAACGTATCATTGGACTGATGTCGGGAACTTCTCTCGACGGATTAGATATTGCTTTATGCGAAATTTCAGGATCTGGCGTAAACACCAATGTAAAGCTGGCTCAATTTAAAACGATTAGTTATTCAGAAGAAATCAAAACAGAAATTCGTAAAGTCTTTGCTAAGAAAAACATCGATTTTCAGCATTTGGTTTTGCTCAACGAATGGATTGGTTTGCTTCATGCAGAAATGATAAATGATGCTTTAAAAAAATGGAATATCCCCGCTTCAGAAATTGATTTAATTGCGTCTCACGGACAAACGGTTTTACATGCGCCAAAGTTTTTGCATCAACAGGAAAAATTTCCAAATGCGACTTTGCAGATTGGAGATGGCGATCATATTGCAGTAAAAACGGGAATTATTACTTTATCTGATTTTAGACAAAAACATGTTGCAGCAGGTGGCGAAGGTGCTCCGTTAGCCGTTTACGGTGATTATTTTTTATTTGGAAAAGAAGGCGAAAACAGAATCATGCTAAACATTGGCGGAATTGCCAATTTTACTTATCTGCCTTCAGCCATAAAAACTGAAGACACTTTTGTAACCGATACGGGAACAGGAAATACTTTAATCGATCTTTTTGTAAAGAAGTATTTCTTAGATAAAAGCTACGATAAAGATGCTGAAATAGCCAAACAAGGAACTGTAAATCAGGACTTATTGGACAATTTGAAAGACAATTCTTTTTTCAAAAAAGGTTTTCCAAAAACAATTGGACAAGAATTATTCAATGCTGAATATGTAGAATTAGCACTTTCAAAAAGCAATCTCACCAATATTTCAGCCCCTGATTTACTGGCAACTTTAACACGTTTTACAGCCGAAACTATTGCCGAAGCGATTTTATTTGCTGTTGAAAATTCTTCTTTTAAAATTGAAGACTTTAAAATTTATCTTTCTGGCGGAGGAGCCAATAATCCTTTAATTGTAAAATGGTTAAAAGAATTACTGCCTTGTCCTTTCTTTAAAAGCAATGATTTAGGAATTAACAGTGATGCCAAAGAAGCCATTCTTTTTGCTGTTTTAGCCAATGAAACTGTTGCCGGAGGAGATTTCAAATTTAATTCTGTAAAAATTCCATCCGTAACTATGGGGAAAATTTCATTTCCTGATTAATCTCAAAACCAACCACAAACTATTAACAAACCAAAAACCATGACAAAAGAACGTTTAACCTCACTGGACGTATTTAGAGGATTTACTATTTTTCTAATGACAATAGTTAACAATCCCGGAAGCTGGTCTTCTATCTATCCGCCATTAGAACATGCAGAATGGCACGGATGTACTCCAACCGATTTAGTTTTCCCATTTTTTGTTTTTATCATGGGAACAGCAATCCCTTTTGCTATGCCGGTTAAACATCTTGATGGTGCTGTTTTTAATAAGATTTTAGTTCGATCACTGCGCATTTTCTGCTTAGGATTTTCTTTAGCTTTTTTCGGAAGAATACATTTATTTGGTTTGGAAGGATTTCCTCTTTTAGCCATAAGACTTATTATTTTCTTCGGAATCGCCTATGCGCTTTTGGGGAATTTCAGCCTAAAACTCAAAACGTATCTTGTTTTCGGAATCTTAATTGTATTATTATCCTTAGCCTACAGCGGTTTAGAACACTTTGAAGACACCAGAATTCCAGGCGTTTTACAGCGAATTGGAATCGTTTATTTCTTTACATCTCTTTTGTATTTAAAAACCAATTTAAAAACGCAAATTATAACGGCGGTTTCAATTCTGGTTGGATATTATCTTCTAATGGCTTTTGTTCCTGTTCCGGGAGTTGGAGAAGCTAATTTTGAAAAAGGCACTAATCTGGCTGCATGGCTTGATAATTTACTTTTAAACGGACACCTTTGGAGCGTTTCTAAAACTTGGGATCCAGAAGGAATTTTAAGTACTTTGCCAGCCATAGCAACTGGAATTACAGGAATGTTTATCGGACAAATTTTAAATTTATCTACTGACAAAATCGAAATTGTAAAAAAACTGGCAATCGCTGGAATCGTGCTGTTGATTTCTGGATTACTTTGGAATATTATTTTCCCGATTAACAAATCACTTTGGACAAGTTCTTATGTTTTGTATACAGGCGGAATTGCTACTCTAAGTTTGACTTTTCTGTATTACATTATCGATGTAGCTAATTATAAAAAATGGGCTAAATTATTTTTAATCTGGGGTGTAAACCCAATGATTGTCTTCTATTTTTCAGGAATAATTCCGAGGGTAATGAGTTCTATAAAAATGCAGAATCCAGAAATTGGAGGTGACGAAATTGGCTTTCAAGCTTACATTTATGAATATGGAATTGTGCCAGTTTTTGAAAATCCTTTAAATGCATCATTGGCTTATGCACTGGCTTATGCCCTTTTCTGGTCGATTATTTTATGGATTTTGTATAAAAGAAAACTAATATTCAAAGTTTAGCGTTTCAGAAAGAATGGTATTATTATTGCGAAATTTAAATTTCCTTTAATCATCTAAAAAAACTATTTTTGGTTTTTGTTAAAAAACATTGAAATGCATAAAAATCAGTATCTAATATTCTCTTTTCTACTTCTATTTTTCGTTTCGACGATTGCTGCACAGCAAAATACAATGCATCCTAAAAACGAATTTAGAGGTGTTTGGATTGCCACCGTTGTGAATATTGACTGGCCAAAAACAAGCATCGATAATGTAGAAAAAGAAAAAGCTGATTACCTCGAAATTTTAGAAGCCTATAAAAAATTAAATTATAATGCTGTAATTGTTCAGGTTCGAAGTGTTGGTGATGCCATTTATCCTTCTGAATTCGCACCTTGGTCTCGTTTTTTAACTGGAAAAGAAGGTTTAGCGCCAAATCCATATTATGACGCTTTAGAATGGATGATCGAACAAGCACACAATCGCGGATTTGAATTCCACGCTTGGCTGAATCCTTATCGTGCGACTTTTGATTTGAATAAAAATCTTTTAAGTCCTGGACACGATCTTTTTAAACATCCTGAATGGATGATCGAATACGGCGGAAAATATTATTACGATCCTGCTTTACCGGAAGTTCAGGCGCATTTAACGAAAGTAGTTAAAGAAGTAGTGGATAAATACGATATCGATGCGATTCATTTTGATGATTATTTTTATCCGTACGCTGTTCCTGGAAAAGTATTTAACGACAACGCTTCCTACCAAAAATATGGTGCCGGTTTAAGCAGAGCCGATTGGCGTCGTGCGAATGTGAGCAATTTTGTACATACGATTTCAACAACTATAAAAGCCAGCAAACCTTGGGTTCAGTTTGGAATTAGTCCATTTGGAGTTTGGCGAAATAAATCACAAGATCCAAGAGGTTCTGAAACGCAGTCAACTTCAAATTATGACGATTTATATGCTGATCCAATGCTTTGGATGGATCAAAAATGGATTGATTATATTCTGCCTCAATTGTATTGGAGTATGAATAATACGAGAGCATCTTATTCTAAATTGGTAAAATGGTGGTCTGAAAATTCTAACAATACGGCAGTTTACATTGGTCATGCTTCTTATAAAATTAGAGGCGACTCAGATAAAAGTTGGAATTTTGTAACCGAAATTCCCACTCAGATTGATTTTCTAAGAACTTTTAAAAATGTTTCTGGAAGTGCTTATTTCAGCTCGAAATGGTTTATGGGCAAAAACTTTGATGTTGTTCGTCATTTAGAAGAAAACCAATATAAATATCCTGCGATTCCAGCAGCTGTCCCGAATTTAAGACATGTTATAATTGATACACCAAAAGTGATTGAATATAACAAAGATAGCATTCGTTATAACTTCACTTTCAAAAGTCCATTAAACACAAAAGTCCGTTATATGGTCGTTTACGGAGGTGAACATATTTCAAAAATCGATATTAATGACGCTACTAAAATTGTAGAAAAAGTAACCGTAAAAGAAATCGATGGCAAAATTACTTTCGCAATTGCAGCCGGAAAACTAAACCTTTATAAAGCTTGTGCTGTAACTTTTATTGACTATTATGCTAATGAAAGTACGCCAACTGCCATAGATTTAAAAAAACCATTTAAAAACTATATACCTGCTCAACCAAATGAAAATAGATAATAAACCTTGGTTCTGGATTCCGCTTCTAAACTTTGCATCTGGATTACCGTATGCCATAATCATTTCGGTTTCGGTAATTATGTACAAAAATTTAGGAATTTCAAATAAAGACATTGGAGTCTGGACAAGTTTATTGTATCTACCTTGGGTCGTAAAACCGCTTTGGAGTCCGCTTATTGAATTAGTCGGAACCAAAAGAAAATGGTTTTTATGGATGCAGCTCATCATTTCGATTGCCTTTTTACTTGTCGGATTAACAATTCCAGCAAATGGATTTTTCTATGCAACATTAGCCATATTCTGGGTTGCTGCTTTTGCTTCAGCTTCAAATGATATAGCGACCGACGGTTTTTATTTATTGGTTTTACCAGAAGATAAACAATCTTTCTTTATCGGAATCAGAAGTACTTTCTACAGACTTTCAATGTTGGCAGGAAACGGATTAGTGGTGCTTTTTGCAGGATATTTAGAACATAAATATGGAGACAATACAAAAGCATGGTCGTACACCATGATTTGTGTTGGTTTATTGATGACTTTTATTACGGTTTACAACTTTATTTTCACACCAAAGAATGAAATAAATGTAGTAGAAGGCAACAAAGAAACTCCACACCAAAACTTCGGAACTATATTTATCAGTTTCTTCAAGAAAAAACAAATCGGATTAATCCTGGCTTTTATTTTAGTATTCAGATTAGGAGAATCTCAATTGTTAAAAATGTTAAGTCCGTTCCTTCTTGATAAAAGAGAATTAGGCGGAATGGGATTAGACACAGAAGCTGTTGGAATTATTTACGGGACACTGGGAATTTTTGCCCTTACAATAGGTGGTATTTTAGGAGGTATCGCTATTTCTAAACATGGACTTACGAAATGGATGCTTCCAATGTTTTTAGCAATGCATCTTCCAATTCTTGGTTTTATTGGTTTAGCTCATTTCCAGCCGCAAGAATTATTTCATCTTCACATAAATTTATATTTTTTTGAAATTGATTCTCCATTAAATCTTTATACTTGTATTACCGTTGTTTTAGAACAATTTGGTTACGGCTTTGGATTTACTGGTTTTATGATGTATTTAATTCATGTTGCCGAAGGAGAATCAAAAACAGCACATTATGCATTGGCAACTGGATTTATGGCATTAGGAATGATGCTGCCAGGAATGTTGAGCGGTTTTATACAACAATATTTAGGCTACCAAAACTTCTTCGTTTGGGTTTTGATTGCTACAATTCCAGGTCTTATTTTATCACGTTTTTTAACTTTCCCGAAAGATTTTGGGAAAAAATCATAAGAAGTTTAATCCCAAATCAAACTCTTACATATGGAAATCAATGAAAATTTGCAGGCTGAACGAAATCTGAAAGGAGCTGAGTTCGAAAAAAATGGAAATCTTGAAAAAGCAATTGAGTTGTATGAAGAAAATGTCGTAGAAAGCTTTAAAGGAAATCATCCTTATGATCGACTGGCAACAATCTACAAAAACCAAAACGATCTCGGCAACGAAATTAGGGTTTTAGAAAAAGCCATTTTGGTTTACGAAGAAATCACAATTGAAGACCGATTGGAAGGTCTTCCAAAACTTTTTAGATTCAAAAACCGACTGGAAAAAGCCATTGAAACCCAAAAACAATTAGCTAAACAAAAGAAAGCAAAATTGAAATAGTTTTTTAAACACATAGAAACATAGATTTATTTTATTCAAAAAGAGAAAAAAAGAAAAACTAGTTTCTCCAAACATAGCTATGCCTCAACTGCTCTAAAACTATTTCTATTTTTTTCAAAAATTAACACAAAAACAAAAAAGCTATAAAATCATGATTCACATAAAACGAACAAACTCAGATGATATTGATTTTATAAATCTAGTGGCTTTATTAGATAAAGATTTAGCCATTAGAGATGGAGACGATCATGCGTTTTATAATCAGTTTAATAAAACTGATAAAATAAAACATACTATCGTTTATTACGAAAATGATATTCCAGTTGGATGCGGCGCTTTTCGCGAAAAAGAAAGCGACAAAACTGAAATCAAAAGAATGTATGTTCATCCTGATTACAGAAAAAAAGGAATTGCTTCTGCCGTTTTAAAAGAACTGGAAATTTGGGCGAAAGAAGTAGGTTATACTTATACCATTTTAGAAACCGGAAAAAATCAGCCGGAAGCCATCAACTTATATCAAAAATTAAATTATACCATCATTCCGAATTATCCACCTTATGAAGAAATGGATAACAGCGTTTGCATGAAAAAGACTTTATAATAATGAAAATCACAGCAGAAGCTTTACGTCAAAAAATCGGGCAATTCTTTTTCCCAGCCGTTTTTATGAACGACACCGAAGAAAACATCCAAGAAATGGAACGTTTTATAAAAGAGTATAATATTGGAGGATTAACCTTTTTTCACAGTCGTGCGAGCGCTGCAACGAATTATGAAAGCAAGAAAAAAGTTGTTTTTAATGATGATAGCTACGAAAAAATTAAAGCTTTAATCGTTCGTTATCAAAAAGCCGCTTCTACTCCACTTTTGATCAGTATTGATGCAGAATGGGGATTGGCAATGCGTATCGAAAAAACGCCTCAATATCCGTATGCGATTACGCTTGGCGCTTTGCCGGAAAACAAATCAAAATTGGTTTACGAAGTTGGAAAACAAATTGGTTTAGACTTAAAAGCAGCTGGAATACAGTACAATTTATCGCCTTTGGCGGATATTAATAATAATCCAAATAATCCGGTTATTGGTTACCGCTCTTTTGGCGAAAACAAAGAAAAAGTAGCCAATTTTGCTGTTGAATATTTAAACGGAATGTCTGAAGTTGGCGTTTTAGGCTGTTTAAAACACTTTCCTGGACATGGAAATACGAATGTTGATTCGCATTTAGGTCTTCCGGTTTTAAAGGAAACTTTAGAAGAATTAATGCAAAACGAATTATATCCTTTCATTAAAGGAATCGAAAACAATGTCGATTCTATTATGATTGGACATTTGGCTGTTCCAAGTTTGAATGACGGAAAAGATACTTCTGCAACATTATCAAAAGCGGTTATTCAGGATCTTTTACGCAATAAATTAGGTTATGATGGTTTAGTAATTTCGGATGCTTTAAATATGCACAGCGTTTCTAAATTATACGAAACCAAAGGACAATTAGAATGGGAAGCTTTTAATGCAGGAAATGATGTCTTATGTTTCGCCGAAAATGTTCCTGAAGGAATTGAAGCCATCTATAAAAATGCTTCTCCAGACCGTATTTTCGAAAGTTATAACCGAATTATGAAAGCTAAAGAAAAAGCGGGAATTCTTTCTGGAAACACAGCTGTTTCGGGCGAATTAGATTTCGAAAGAACATCAAAATTAAATCTGGAAATTGCTCAAAATGCGATTACAACAATTATCGATAACTCGAGCGCAGAATTAGCTTTTGAAGCTCAGAAAAACAACAAATTAGCCAAACTGAGTTTATATAAAAATACTGAAAACACATTCTTCAAAACTTTAAATTCAAAACTCTCTTCACCGGAATTTGCTTTTGAAAATTTAGAAATTTCGGATATTTCATCCGTCAAAAAAGAATTAGAAGATTTTGAAACTATTTTGATTTCATTATTTGTTCCAAAGGCAAAACCATTGAACAATTTTGAGATTGACAGTGAAGTTTTAGAATTGCTTTCTGATTTGCTTCAAACCAAAAAATGCATCATTTACGTTTTCGGGAATCCGTATTCTTTACCATTAATTCCAAATCTTAAAAAGGCTTCAGGGCTAGTTGAAACGTATCAGGATTTTGAAGAATTTCAAAAAACAGCAGGAATTCAATTTTTAGAAAAAAATAGTTCAAATGGCGGTTTACCAGTAAATATTGATATTCAATAAGTTAAAACACTAAATAATCAAAATTTATCAACTTATAAATATTAATAATCACATCTTATTGTAAAAACCTGCACTTGTACCCTACTTTTGCACCAGAAATAAATATTTAACGTAAATCAGAAATTATGTCTTTAGTAGGAAAAAAATTCCCAAGTATTGCAGTAGATGCTATCTCAGAAATGGGTGACAATTTAAAAATCAACATTTTTGAAGAAGCAGTAAACAACAATAAAAAAGTACTTTTATTTTGGTACCCAAAAGATTTTACTTTTGTATGTCCAACAGAATTACACGCCTTTCAAGCTGCATTACCAGAATTTGAAAAAAGAAATACTATCGTAATTGGTGCTTCTTGTGATACAAACGAAGTTCACTTTGCTTGGTTAAATACTCCAAAAAACAATGGTGGAATCGAAGGTGTTACTTACCCAATCTTAGCTGATACAAACCGTAACTTGGCTAACATTTTAGGTATTCTTGATATCGAATCTACAAGCTACAGCGAAGATACTGACTCAGTTATCATCGAAGGTTCAAACGTAACTTACAGAGCTACTTACCTAATCGACGAAACTGGAAAAATCTTCCACGAAAGCGTAAACGATATGCCATTAGGACGTAACGTAAACGAATACTTAAGAATGGTTGACGCTTACACTCACATCCAGACTAAAGGTGAAGTTTGTCCTGCAAACTGGGAAGCTGGTAAAGAAGCTATGTCTGCTGACAGAATCAGTACTGCTGAATACTTAAGCGCAAACTAATTTTTAATTAGTTTCTAAGATACTAAGATGCTAAGGTTCTAAGATTTCATTCTTAAACCTTAGTAACTTAGAAATCAATCTTCTCTCAAAAAATCTCAAAAAAATTATAGTTGCTAAAATCCATAAAGGTTCAAAAAACTTAGAACCTTAGAGTCTTAGCACCTTAGAATCTCAAAAAATAAAACTTATGTTAATTGACTTAAACGAAGATACGTTAGCAGATTTAGTTGCTAAAAACGAAAAAGTAGTAGTACAATATTCAGCTTCATGGTGTGGAAATTGCCGTATTATGAAACCAAAATTCAAAAAATTAGCAACAGAAAATGAAGCTATCACTTTTGTTTTGGTTGATGCAGAAAATTCTCCAGAGTCAAGAAAATTAGCTAATGTGAGCAACTTGCCAACATTCGCAACTTTCGTAAACGGACAATTAGTTGGTGAAACACAAACTAACAAACAAGAAGTTTTAATTGATCTTGTAAACGCAATTGCTTAATTCATCATTTAAAACTCCACAACATGAAATTACCAGTAATTAAGCATTTAACACAATTCATCGAAGAAAACGATCAGGATTATATCATTGAAACGATTGAAGTTCTGGAAGCGATGACCGAAATTCCTTCTCTTAAAGACGAAGAATTAGATGTTATCGGCGAATTGATTTCAAATATGTACGGTGCTCTTGAAGTGCAAAAATTAGTTGCTCAGGGAACTGACAAAAAAGAAGCTTTAAATACGTTCATGAAGCGTGTTTTAGGTTCAATCGATAAATAAATTCAAGCCTCTTTTTCAAAGAAAAAAACAAAAAACATGACGAAGAAAGCGTTTCTATTTTAGGGACGCTTTTTTTAGTTTACAGTGGTCAGTTTTTTAGTATTCAGCGTAGTCTCAGTTTTCAGTCGCAGTCCCAGTTTCACGCAATCTTTGTCAGGCTTAGCGATCCCGAAGCTTCGGAAGAAGCCCACACAAAGTAAAACAAATCTAAAATCTACCCTCAAAAATCTAAAATTAATTAGGGCGAGACAGTATTTGAAAAAGTGGGCAAACATACTTTGTCTTTATTCGCCCACTTTCCCAAATACTGTCGGGCTATCCGCGCTACTTCGGTAGCTAGCTTCTATCCCTCTCGCATCCCGTTTTCAATTTACGTTTCATAGTTATTGACAAAGAATTGTCAGGCTGAGCGAAGTCGAAGCCCACGCAAAGTAATTCTACAAAGATTAACTATTTATATTTTGGAACTACGTACTCGGGCTTCGACTTCGCTCAGCCTGACAACAGCAATAAATCTAAAATCATTAGATAAATTCGTGAATTCGTGGCCATCCAAAAACCACTCTTAATCTCTCCTTAAACCCATAACAAATACTTTTAGATTCAAATTTTAATCCTTACTTTTGAACCTCATTAATTTTAAACAAAAATCATGGCATCTATCACATTAGGAGGAAATCCAGTTCATACATCAGGTGAATTACCAGCAGTTGGAACACAATTAGCTGATTTCGCTTTAGTTCAAAACGATTTATCAGTTGCTTCATTAAGCACTTTTGCAGGTAAAAAATTAGTTTTAAATATCTTCCCAAGTGTTGATACAGGAACTTGTGCAACATCTGTTAGAACTTTCAATGCAAGCGCAAGCGGATTAGAAAACACTGTTGTTTTATGTATTTCAAGAGATTTGCCATTCGCTCAAAAACGTTTTTGTGGTGCTGAAGGTTTAGAAAATGTAGTAAACTTATCAGATTTTCAAGAAGGTGCTTTTGGTAAAGCAAACGGATTAGAAATCGTTGACGGACCATTAAAAGGTTTGCATTCAAGAGCAATCATTGTTGTTGATGCTAATGGAAAAATCGTTCACACAGAACAAGTTGCTGAAATCGCAAACGAACCAAATTACGAAGCTGCTTTAGCTGCATTATAATAAATATACTCTAAATGGAGTTTCAAAAAGACAATACTTTTGTTACAGGGCGATTAAAAAGTGTAACTTATGCTTTTAAAGGCGCTGTAAAATTGATAAAAACAGAACACAGTGTTATGGTTCAATTCTCTTTAGGAATTATCATGACAATTGCTGGGTTCTATTTTCATATTTCACAAACCGAATGGCTATGTCAGACATTAGCCATTGGTTTGGTTTTAAGCATTGAAGGATTGAATACAGCAGTTGAAAAAATTGCTGATTTCATCCATCCGGATTACAGCAAACGAATCGGATTTATTAAAGATATTGCTGCCGGAGCGGTATTTTTTGCCGCATTGACTGCAATAGCAATAGGCTTGATTATTTATATTCCAAAATTTATTTAGGCAAAGGAAAACGCAAGAATGGCAAAAAATAAAAAAGAAACTGTAGATAAAAAAAACGAAAAACAAGAAGGAAATAAAAGATCTTTTAAGATGTCTAAGCAACAAAAATTTGTTCTAGGCTGTCTTTTAGTTCTATTTTCAATTGCATTATTGGTTGCATTTATTTCTTTTTATGTTAATGGGCAATGGCAAAATGACCAAAGTGTAGTAAACCAACTTGGAGATCGTAGCGAGGTTGTTGAAAATTGGCTTGGAAAATTCGGAGCCTATTTATCCGATTTAGTAATCTACAGAGGTTTTGGACTTGCTTCTTTTTTATTTGTGCGCCTATTTTTCCTTACCGGAATGTTTTTAGCGTTAGAACTATCTACTCAAAAGCTTAAAAATACATGGTTTTGGGATATTTTTGCCATCATTATTGTTTCTATTTTGTTTGGCTTTTTTGCCACCTCAGCACCAGAACTAGGAGGTACAATTGGTTATGAACTGAATTTATTTCTACAAGATTACATTGGAAAAACAGGTACTTTATTGACGTTGCTTTTCGGTTTAATTGTGTACCTTATTTTTAAAATCAAATTATCTCCAGAAAAAATACAAACGTATTTTGATTCTACTAAAAAAGATTTCAAATCAGAATTAGAGAAGTTAAAACCAGCTGTAAATCAACCTGAGAGCGCTTATAACTTAGAAGAATTTGCTATTAAAGAAGAAGTGACAGAAAGCGATCCTGAGCTAGATGACATTCACTTAAAAACTGTTGATTCTCAATTCGAAATCAATAAAGAGGCATTAAAACCAACTATTTCTCATGCTTCTGAAATTGAATTGAATCCGATTTTAAAGCCAATTCCGCCAAAACAAGAACTTCCTTTAGTTTCTCCTGATGAAGCTTTTGTCATTGAAAAAGCGGAAGAAGAAGATATTATAGAAGAAAATTTAGCTTCGCGATTAGTAGCCGATTTTGGATTATTTGATCCAACTCTGGATTTATCCAATTACAAATTCCCAACTATCGATTTATTAAAAGAATATTCGACTGGAGGAATTACAATTAATCAAGAAGAACTAGAAGAAAACAAAAACAGAATTGTAGATACTCTTCGTAACTACAAGATAGAAATTGCTCAAATTAAAGCAACTGTCGGGCCATCAGTTACTTTATATGAAATCGTTCCTGAAGCCGGAATCAGAATTTCAAAAATTAAGAGTTTAGAAGATGATATTGCATTATCATTGTCTGCACTAGGAATTCGTATTATTGCGCCAATTCCAGGAAAAGGTACTATCGGTATTGAGGTTCCGAACAAAAACCCAACTATGGTTTCTATGAAAAGCGTGATTGGAGCTGCTAAGTTCCAAGAAGCTGAAATGGAACTTCCAATTGCTTTAGGAAAAACCATCTCAAACGAAACATTTGTTGTCGATCTTGCTAAAATGCCTCACTTATTAATGGCTGGAGCAACAGGACAAGGTAAATCTGTTGGGTTAAATGCTGTTTTAACTTCGTTGTTATACAAAAAACATCCTGCAGAAGTAAAATTCGTTTTAGTCGATCCAAAAAAAGTAGAACTTACGCTGTTCAACAAAATAGAACGTCATTATTTAGCAAAACTTCCAGATACAGAAGACGCTATTATTACTGACAATGCTAAAGTAGTCAATACTTTAAATTCGCTTTGTGTGGAGATGGATAATCGTTATTCTTTATTAAAAGATGCGATGGTTCGTAATATTAAAGAATACAACGAAAAATTCAAATCTAGAAAATTAAATCCCGAAGCTGGCCATCGATTTTTGCCTTATATCGTTTTGGTTGTCGATGAGTTTGCCGATTTGATTATGACAGCTGGAAAAGAAGTCGAGGTTCCAATTGCTCGTTTGGCTCAGTTGGCTCGTGCGATTGGTATTCACTTAATTATTGCAACGCAAAGACCTTCTGTTAACGTAATTACAGGTTTGATTAAAGCCAATTTCCCTGCGAGAATCGCGTTTAGAGTAACTTCGAAAATCGACTCTAGAACGATTTTAGATACGCAAGGAGCTGATCAATTGATTGGGCGTGGGGATTTATTATACACAAATGGAAATGATGTAATACGTGTTCAGTGTGCTTTTATTGATACTCCCGAAGTTGAAAAAATTACAGATTTTATTGGCGCACAAAAAGCATATGCCACCGCATATTTGCTTCCAGAGTTTGTCGGAGAAGAAACTGGCATTAATCTTGATATAGATATTTCTGAAAGAGATACTTTATTTAGAGAAGCTGCTGAGATTATTGTCAATGCACAGCAAGGTTCTGCTTCTTTATTGCAGCGAAAATTAAAATTAGGATACAACAGAGCAGGTCGATTAATCGATCAACTTGAGGCAGCAGGTATTGTTGGTCCATTCGAAGGCAGTAAAGCTAGAAGCGTCAATATTCTAGATTTAAGTGCTCTTGATCAATTTTTTAATAATGAACAAAATTAATCCAATCATGAAAGCAAAAATTCAAGAAATCAACCAAAATCCTATCATAAACATGACTAAAAAGTGTTTTCAAATGGCAATTATTTTGCTTTTGAGCTTCACTTCTATTCAAGCTCAAGATAAGAAAGCAAAAGATCTATTGAACGAAGTAACTTCTAAAATAAAAAGCTACGATAATATTGTAATTGATTTTAAATATTCTTTAAACAATACTAAAGAAAACATCAATCAAGACAGTAAAGGAAATGTAACCATGAAAGGCAATCAATATGTTTTGAATTTTATGGGCGTTACCAAAATTTTTGACGGACAGAAAACTTATACAATCGTTCCTGAAGACGAAGAAGTTACCATTTCTAAAGTTAACGAAAAAGATGACAGCGCTATTACACCTTCAAAAATGCTTACTTTCTTCAATTCTGGCTATAAATACAATATGGACATTGTTCAAAATGTAAAAGGACGAAAAATTCAGTATATAAAATTAGTTCCTACAAGTGGAAAAGATCAGAGAAAAGAAATTCTTTTAGGTATTGACAGCCAAACAAAACACATCTATAACTTGATTGAAACTGGAAAAAACGGAACAAAAACAACTTTAACCGTTAATTCTTTTAAAACCAATCAGCCATTGTCAAAAAATCAATTTACATTTGTAGCGAGTAAATACCCGAAATACTACATTAATAAATTAGATTAATTACAAGGTTGAAAATTTTAGACAAATACTTACTAAAAACTTTTCTGATTACATTTGCTACGGTATTTGTAATCCTTTTTTTTATATTCATACTACAAACCGTATGGCTGTTTATTTCCGAGCTTGCTGGTAAAGATTTAGATTTAATTCTAGTGGTTAAATTCTTGCTTTTCTCAATGCCGAGAATTATTCCGCTGGTATTGCCTTTATCGGTTTTATTGGCTTCGATTATGACTTTTGGAAATTTGGCCGAAAATTACGAATTCGCTGCCATGAAATCTTCTGGCATATCACTGCAAAGAGCCATGCGCGTTTTGATTATTTTTATTTTCGTTTTAAGTATTGTCGCATTTTGGTTTGCCAATAATGTTATTCCGTATGCCGAATTTAAATTTGTCAACTTTAGAAAAAATATCGCTCAGGCTAAACCCGCAATGGCTATTGCTGAAGGTCAGTTTAACGATGTGGGCTTCTATAATATAAAGGTCAATAAAAAATCTGGCGAAAATGGAAATCATCTTACAGGAGTAACGATTCACGAAAAGCCTAATAGTATGGGTGAAAACAAAACTGTTATTAAATCTAAAACCGGAGAATTGATTAGTAGTGAAAAATCAAGCATCCTTCAATTAGTTTTGAATGACGGCTACTACTATCAGGATGTTACTCCAAAAAAATATGAAGATCGTGCCAAATTGCCTTTTATAAAAGGAAAATTTAAGAAACAGATTATCAATATTGATTTAGCTGAATTAAACAAAGTTGACGACAGTAAAGAAAGTATTGCTGGTACAAATGCAATGCTAAATGTTAATGAATTACGCTACACACTAGATTCTTTGAATAAGAATTTAGATAACGAGATTGTCTCTTTTTCAGAAAACATTAACCAACGAGTTGGAATTAGAAGAGGTCCGCAAAATGTAAATAAACAAATTAAGAAAAAACCACTTCCAAACAACTTGTTGTCATTGTATTCCAACAAAGATCAAGTAGATATTTTAAAAATGGCAGGAAGTAATATCACCAGTAATATTTATTCAATTGATACAACTCAAAAAGATCTAAAAGACAAACAAAGAGAAATTAACAAGCATTTGAATGCATTGTATGAAAAGTTTGTCATTGCATTTGCTTGTTTTTTAATGTTTTTCATCGGAGCTCCACTTGGTGCAATTATTAGAAAAGGTGGACTTGGATTGCCAATTGTATTTGCTGTTTTAATCTTTATTACTTTCCATTTCATTAATACTTTTGGAAAAAGACTTTCACAAGAAGGAGGTATGTCTCCATTTTTAGGTTCATGGATGTCATCTTTTATCCTGTCGCCGTTAGCCGTTCTTTTAACGTATCGTGCAACAAACGACAACGGGTTAATTAATTTTGATGCAATTACAACTCCAATTTCGCAACTATTTCAGAAAATTTCCGAGCGGTTTTTTCCAGCTCAAAAGCAAGAATAATTATGTCAACAACAAAAATACAACTAAATACCATTGAAGAAGCTATTGAAGATATTCGTCAAGGTAAAGTAATCATTGTAGTCGATGATGAAGATCGTGAAAACGAAGGTGATTTTTTGGCCGCAGCTGAAAAGGTAACACCTGAAATGATCAATTTTATGGCTACCCACGGTCGCGGTCTAATTTGTACGCCACTTACAGAAAGCAGATGCAAAGAATTGGATTTGCGTGCTATGGTTACCAATAATACAGATCATATGGAAACCGCTTTTACTGTTTCTGTTGATTTAAAAGGCAACGGTGTTACAACTGGAATTTCTGCCGCAGATCGTTCTAAAACTGTTGAAGCATTAGTTGACCCAAATACAAAACCTCACGATTTAGCTCGCCCTGGACATATTTTTCCTTTAATTGCCAAACAAGGAGGCGTTTTAAGAAGAACTGGACATACTGAAGCGGCTATTGATTTTGCGCGTTTAGCAGGATTTAAGCCAGCCGGAGTTATCTGTGAAATCTTAAATGAAGACGGTACAATGTCTCGTCTTCCTGAATTGATAAAAGTGGCAAAAAAATTCAATTTGAAATTAGTTTCAATTGAAGATTTAGTTGCATACAGAATGCAACATGATAGTCTGATCGTTAAAAAAGAAGATTTTGATATAGAAACTCGTTTCGGAACTTTCAGACTGAGAGCTTACGAGCAAACAACCAATAAACAGATTCATATTGCTTTAACAAAAGGAACATGGAATTCTGGTGAACCTATCTTGACTAGAATACACTCTTCACAAGTTAATAATGATTTACTTGGAACATTGACCAATAATGCTGAACAGCAATTGGATGATATGTTTAAAGTAATCAATGAGAACGGAAAAGGTGCTGTTATTTTTATTAATCAAGATATGACGGCTGTAAATCTTTTAAATAGAATTTCAGAGCTAAAAACTTTGCAATCTAATGGAACTTTAAAAGCACCTAAAGTTATTATTGACAGTAAAGATTACGGAATTGGAGCTCAAATTCTTCATGATATTGATATTTCTAAAATCAGATTGGTTTCGAATACTGAACAAACAAAACGTGTAGGTATGATTGGTTATGGACTTGAAATTACAGAATACGTTAATTACTAATATGGGAACAGTAGAAGAAAGAATCCAAAAATCTGAAACGCGTATTTTCAAGGCCGTTTTTCCGAGTACAACAAATCATTACGACACTTTATTTGGAGGAACTGCTCTTCACCTTATGGATGAAGTAGCGTTTATTTGCGCAACACGTTTTAGCAGAAAAAAAGTTGTTACGATTTCCACAGGTCAAATTGACTTTAAAAAAGCAATTCCGGCTGGAACTTTAATCGAATTGGTAGCAAAAGTTGATAGTGTAGGAAGAACAAGCTGTAAAATTCACGTAGATATTTTCATGGAACAAATGTATTCGGAACTTAGAGAAACGGTTGTTTCAGGAACTTTTTCGTTTGTTGCAGTTGATGAAAACAAAAAACCAACGCCAATTTTAGACGATTTAGAATAATTTTTAAAAAAATATCTTTTTCGGAAATACTGATAATTAGACACTTGAAAATTATCTCAAAAAACTTTAAAAAAAAGTCCGAAAAAAGTTTTTATAACCGAAAAACCGTCTTATATTTGCACCCGCAATCAGATAATGAGAGCGACATACTGGAGAAATGGCAGAGCGGTCGAATGCGGCAGTCTTGAAAACTGTTGACTGTAACAGGTCCGGGGGTTCGAATCCCTCTTTCTCCGCCAGATGAAGTTTCAAAAGAAACTTTAAAAATCAAAAGCCTTTAAACACTAGTGTTTAAAGGCTTTTTCGATTTTACACACTTTTCAAAAAGCACATGTTTTATCAAAGAATGGTGGCACAATCAGTGTCCCACTTTTTTTGAGATCTTTTTTCTCAAAATTGGACCACTAAAACAAAAGAATTCCCCGGGAATTCCCTACTGTTAATGAGCTCTCTTAAAATTATTAATTCAATTTGATTATTAATTTTAAAATTAGATAACATGTTAAAAACAATTTTTCTGCTAAAATCCGGCAGAGTTAATCGAGATGGAGAAAGCTCTATTATTCTAAGGCTTTCTTATAAAACCAAAACAATTACAATCGCCTCGGGAAAATATATTTCGAAAGAAAAATGGATCCAGACAAACCATCTGAAAAATACACTGAAGGCGGAAAAAGAAAAGGTAATCAAAAGCTCTCTTGATCTTATGCAGCTTAATGCCGAAAAGAAGTTTACAGAACTTTTCCGAATTGATCCTGAAGTTGATCTGGAATTGCTAAAAGCCGAACTTACAGGAAAAGCCAAAATCGGCCAGCCTCAAGGTCCTTCCATAATTTCAATTATGGAAACATACAATATATTCTTCACCAAAAGAGTCAATTCTGGAGAACGCGCAGCCGCTTCACTGCAGAAGTACAAAAGAGCGAAGGATTTACTTTTGGATTTTATCACGAAAGCCTACAAAAAGGAAGATATGTCAGCATCTGAAATATCAAGCTCATTTGTGTTTAAACTGGAACAATTCCTTAAATACGAGAGCAGTTTTAAAGACCAGACAGGCATCAAAAACAATTCGGTGGTAAAGTACATGAAAATGTATAAAACTGCCTGCAATTATGCCATTAAAATGGATTTGATCATTAAAAATCCATTCAACGTTTATGATGGAAGGCTAAGCGTAAAAGATGCTGTTTTCCTAACACAGCTAGAACTGAATACGATCGAGAATAAAATATTTTCAACACCCCGTCTTGAAAAGGTCAAAGATATATTCCTTTTCAGCTGCTACACAGGATATGCACCTGTCGATGCAATGGATCTGACCGAAAGAAACTTATCCGAAGATTCAAATGGAAATTTATGGATTATGACAAGCAGAGCCAAAACTGCAATTAGAGCAAATGTGCCCGTATTACCAACCATTGAGAAAATTATTTCAAAATATAAAAATCAGCAAAAAGGTCTTATCCCGAAAATATCGAATCAGAAAATGAATGCCTATCTTAAGGAAATAGCTGATGCCTGCAGCATAGACAAACATCTTACATGGTATGTTGCCAGACATACATTTGCAACCACCGTAACCTTGGGAAACGGAGTAAGACTCGAAAATGTTTCTGCAATGATGGGACATACCAATACTAAGCAGACACAGCATTATGCAAAAGTTTTGGATGTTAATATAATGGAAGATATGGAGAAACTGAAATCTAAATTTAGATAGTAACTTTAAATTTCAGGCTATGCTTCAAAACCAATTTATAGATATCTTAAATCTTATTAAGAAATCAAGATTCAAAGCTTTAAAAGCAGTCAATACAGAATTAATAGACCTTTACTGGAACGTTGGTGAATACATCAGTCAAAGACTAGAATCTGAAGAGTGGGGTCTTTCTGTTGTTGATGAATTATCAAATTATCTGCTTTTAAATGAACCGATGTTAAAAGGATTTTCAAATAAAAATATTTGGAGAATGAAACAATTCTATCAGCAATATAAAGATTATCCAAATCTCTCAACACTGTTGAGAGAAATCAGTTGGTCACACAATCTTGCTATTTTTTCCAGATGCAAAAGTATAGAAGAAAAGGAGTTTTACCTTAAAATTACTAAAGAGGAAAACTACAGCTTTAGAGAACTTGAAAGGCAAATTTCCTCTGGTCTTTTTGAACGTACCATGCTCGGAAATGCAAAACTCTCAACAGTGTTGAGAGAAATACATCCTAAAATAATCAATTCACTCAAAGACAGCTACATTTTTGATTTTTTAAATCTCTCTGAGCCCCACAATGAAAAAGATCTCAAGAAAGGACTTATCAAACAGATGAAAGATTTTATTCTTGAGCTGGGTAAAGACTTTCTGTATGTAGGCGAAGAATATAAAGTTCAAGTCGGAAGCAGTGACTTCTATATTGATTTATTATTTTATCACAGGGTACTGCAGTGCCTTGTTGCTTTTGAATTGAAAGCAGATAAGTTTAAGCCAGAACATATAGGTCAGATTAATTTTTATCTAGAAGCCCTTGACAGAGATGTAAAAAAAGAGAACGAAAATTCAAGTATCGGAATTTTACTTTGTAAAGATAAAGATAGTGAAGTTGTAGAATATGCTTTAAGCCGAACTCTTTCTCCTACTATGGTAGCCGAATATAAAACGCACCTACCAGATAAAAATATACTCCAGCAAAAAATCCATGAATTGTTCAACAGCAATTTAGAAATTGAATAAATCTATTCTTTCTAAACATTTCCAATTGCGTCCGTACTGCGGACGCAATTGACATGAACGCAAAAGCATATTCATTTTTAACAGGACATGTTTACTAATTGAACTGTAGGGAAAAGAAAGAGCGAACTATGTCACTTAATTAAATATCTTGCGGAAGAATTATAGACATAAGTACAAAACTGGACTTTCATATCGAAAATTAAATTGGTATCGAAAATTTTACTAAACATTTTCAATTGTATCCGCACCGTGGACATAATTGAACTGGTTACAATTTAAGTTTCTACTATTTTCAATTAAGTCAATCGGCTAGAAGCTGTTAGCTGTAATTTATTTACCAATCTTTATATAGAAAATCCGCAATTTCTTTCGTTGTTTTATGTTTTAACATTGACATATACTCTAAACTAATATCCGGTGAAATCTTTTCGATTTCTGCAATTCGATTATTGTGCAGATTGAATTTTTCAACATTTTCAGCATTCTCCGTTATTGTAAGCTGAATTACTTCTTTCGTTTCAGCATCTATCGCCTTTAACCCTTTCTCATTAATCTCTACATTTTCTAATTTTAAAATTAATGAAGAAGGAAAATCATTTACCTGTTGTATAATCTTATTACCTGTAATAGGAATAAAAACCCATAGAGATTTACCCAAGTTATTTATAATTCCAGTTGAAAAAGGTCTTGCTCCAGATAGTAATATTTTTGTGTTTTTGTAATCTAAAACAAATAAGCCTTTTACTAAATGCTCGCTCTGTTGAAGCATATATTTAAGATTGTTTTCTTTATTTAAAATAGTTGAAGATTCAAGAAAAATCGAGTTTATTAGGTTCAAGTTATGCTTAAAGGCATTCATCAGAGTAATCCCCATTAGAGCACCAGCTTCACGATGCGCAAAATCATTTCTGAACTTTTTTGCTATTTTCCATTGTTCAAATAAATCATTCGAAACTAATATTTTTAATCGTGTAAGTTTTGAATTTAGTGATTCAAAGCCTTCTCTTTTTAAACCTAAAATTTCGAGTTTTAAGGTAACACTTGCTTCAAAAATTCGTGTTGATTTTGAAAAAGCTTCATCAATTAATGGATAATTAAAATAGCTATAATACATAAGTCTTTCAACTACTTTGTAATCATTAATTATCGCCTTAGGAACTAAAGAATGGAATTTCCCTTTTAGTAAATATTTTTCTTTAAAATCATGCTCTGATTTTACATTAAAGACTTTCCAGATTTCATCAGGTTCTAAATAATTTATTTCTTTCATATAAGTTATCATTTTAAAGCCACGTGTAAAACTCAGTCATATTGACCACTGTTTTCCAATTTAAAGTGACCACTTCGTTTCGGTTTAAAGTGACCATCTAATTTCGGTGCAAAGTGAG
>NZ_JACHLB010000009.1 GCF_014207905.1 Flavobacterium notoginsengisoli
TGGTCAGTTTAAATTGAAAAGGAGTGGTCAGTTTGACCCGAAATCGGTGGTCACTTTATGCTGAAAAAGCGTGGTCAATTTGACCGCTTTTTCCAATGGAATTTTTTGTATATTATTAGTATATAAGTTATTATGTTATGTAAAGATATAAACATTATTCAAAGAAATGCTTAATTTTTTTTTTTTAATCTAACGTCATGAGAAACTCGTTAATATATCGAGGAAATTTGCCAGTATTAAGTGGTCAATTTGACCCAAACCAAAATTGCATTTTATCCAGCTACGTTATCAATTTTATAGTTTGCCTCAATTTGAGCTATATTTAAAAGTGTCGAAATTAATTAGAGCTCAATAGAATTATATTTTCTATTATCTTCTAGCAAGTGAGCCTCCTCCCCAAATATTCCTCCCGCCAATATGTTTTACGGAATTATGCTTGTCATAAGCCACAAGATCTATGATACCAATATTTTCGTTATGGTGCCATACAAATCCCAAAATTCTTTCTTGTTGTATACCAGAATGTATTTGAAGAATATCTTTTTTTTGTTTTTCTAACATTTCCAGAGGATCTGTTATGTATTTGCCATCAGAGAAAATACCTCCGTTTGCAGCAAACCTTTCATTTTGGACCATTAATGTTTTTTCTATTTTTTTTGGATTTTGAAGATACTCTTTTCTCAAATTTGCTCTACAGATACTAAATTGAATTTTGTCAGAACTTTTGTAAAAGACAGGATTTAAAGGTGGAGAGGTATAGACCTTAAATCTACTAAAATTAGGTACAATAACCGATAAATTTAGCCCTTCACACGGAATCACTTTTTTGATGAATTTGACTTCATTTAATTCTTGTCCTAATAATGTTTTATTGATGTTATGAGGGACTTCTAATACCAAATTACCTTTAGATCCTTTTTTTATCCAATTTTCTGTTTGAAACAAGTAGCTAATATTAGTTCGATGAGATTCCGACGTAAATAATTTTTTGTAAGCAATTATTAAATCAGGATTATTATTGATTTGAGTAGTATTAGATTTTAATTTTTTTAAATCATTTATGAAAATTGAAGTTTCATTATAAGAAAGATTTTTTAAAATTTTGTTTGAAACAGCTTTATTTAATCCATTATCTAAAACAATATTTTCAATTTCTTTTTTAGATAATGTTTTTATGAGAGCTTTTGTACCCGCCTCTGCAGACGTTTCAAGAGTTTCTTTTGTGATTTTTTTTCCAATATTTTCTAGAACTTCTTCGCTGGCTTTTTTACATCCGGAAAGTACTATGAAAAATAGGGAGGCAAGTAGAAGTTTAAAATGGAAGTGTGATTTCATTTTGCTTTATCTAAATAAAAAATAATTCTGAATTTAAGTTTAAATTATCAAGGACTTGAAATGATGTTTTATCAAAACGTGATGAAAAATTACTTTTAAAATCACCATTTATTTCCTTTTCAATTTCACTTTGTTTCCGAGATATATACCAGAATGAAAAAAGTAAAAGTAAGAAACCAATTATTTTGTTTATAATTGAACTTGTAGATTTATATCTTTCTCTTGCTTGATTGCTAGTTACTATATTACCTAATAATGCTGTGCCACTTATCAAAACTTGAAAAGGAGAAAGGCTAGTTTTAAAAAAGGTTAAAACAATATGATTTCTTTTTTCATCCTCATCTTTTGTAATTCGACGGAGAAAAAAATTTAAAATTGTAGCGATTAATAAACCTATTAACAATTCAATAAACAATTGCCCAAAATTATCTAACATGATTAAATTGAATTGAGTAACTATAGGCTTTACATTAATAATCTCGCTTTTATTCAATTTGTTTAAATTTAATGATATATTCGGGTTTTGGTTAAATTCCTTTTTAGTAAGATTTGACAAATATTTATATTTTGTAGCTACTAAATTTTGATAATTTGATAGTATTTTATCCATCTCTAATTTAACTTTCTTTGGTGAAAAATAAAGATTGAATTTGTTTTGCCATTTCAATTGAAGTTCATCTTTGAAATCAGGTTTTAAGTAATTGATATCTCTATACGAAATTTTTTCCGGAAAGCTTTTTATATGCATCCAAGCAATTTGCCCTATATTATTCCAAAATCCTTTTGAAAAAAAGCTAAATTCATTCTTGGACAGCTCGTCGGTTTGTTTTTCTATGTAGCTAGGAATAAAGAGGTTTAATTTATTTTGAATTATTTCGTTGTTTTTGAACTCAAGTTTTTTTATCTCATTAAGTTTTACCATCGAAATTTTTGTGGCGTCGCCTTCAATCCAATCACTTTTGGAAAAATTATCCCATTTTTTTTCATCATTATCTTTAATAAAATCATTTTTACCATCTTTTAAGTACTCTTCTAAAATATCATTAAATTTTTCTTCTCCATTCTCATTAAGCCTGATCAGACCTAAATTTACTTCAATTATTATATCTTCGGGAACTTCTAAAGCATTCGAAAGAATTTTAACGGGTACTTGTTCATTGACTAAAAGATAAGTTGTAATTTCTGCAGAGGATACTTTTTTCTGATCTTCATTTTTTGAGCATGAAATAAAAATAACTATTGTGAATAAAAGTGATAATATAAAAAGTGATTTTCTTGTCATTGTAAATTAATTTTGATAGGGTAAATCTAATGTTATTTTGGAAGATAAAGACTAATAATACTGATGGTTTTTTTAATATTCTTTTTATTAACAATTCAATTGTTATAATGTGATTTTATTTTTTTCCCAATGTACATTGAATTACTGCCATTTTGTGTCGTTTAAATTAAGGGATTGGACTAGTTAATCCTTAAATTTGAATAAATGTCAAAATATTCAAAATCAAATACATTAGGTAATAATATACTCCCATTTAATTTGGTCTATAAATTTTAAATTGTTTTTGGTGTAATGAATTGCTTCAAGTTCAGTTTGTATTGTTTTTATTTCTTTTCTAATTGATTTTGCTAGCTTAAAGTTGAGAAATACCTTAAACGATTTTAATTCTATTTGTTTTGAGTGCAATTCTTTTTCGAGATTGAGTAGTTTTGAAGTATAATATTCTTGAAAAAATAAGGTGTAAGAATTAAAATCCTTAATTTGATTGTCGTCAATGTTTGAGTGTGGAAGAAGGATTATTCGAGATAATTCTAGAAAAATTTCTTCCATACGTGAAGTCAGATTTTTTATTTTTTCCTTTATAGCATCTATATCCTTTAGTCTATTTAATTTATAAAAAAGCTTTAGGTCTTTTAGTAGATCATTGTATTCCGTGGTCAATTCTTTCAAGCAGACAAAAAAATCATTAGCGTTTGTTTTTGGCTGATAGTTTTCTTTTAAGTCACGTAGTTCATTACTGTAAATTTTGCTTTCTAAGTGGTTGCTTTTTATTTTCTCCTGATAATAAGTGATATAATTTAGAATTTGAAGTTCCAGAAGTTGTTGTTGGACAAATGTTTGCCTTGTCTTAGAAAAGTTAAGATTATGAATATGGTTACGTTGTTCAAATTTAAGATCAGAGATTTGTTTTTCTATCCTTTTTACACAAATCAATAGTTCATTATAATTCAGAATCATAGATAGCTATTTTTTACTGAGTAAAAATAAAACGACACACTGTCAAAGTGTGTCGTTTATCATAATTAGATGATATATTTTAATTTCGTTTATGCCAGCTTCTTCCATTTGTAGTTGAATAGTAAAGACCTTTTGAAGTAGTTGCTAGTATTTCTTTGCCGTTGTCTGTTAAATCCTGAAAACTCCCGTAAGAAGATCCCGAATATCTAACATGCCATGACCTGCCGGAAGTTGTTGAGTATTCAATCTTATTAGTGTTGCTAGGATTAATTCTAATCAATTCGTTGTCTTTGGTAATCATTTGAGACATAGTTTTTCTGTTTTAGTTGATGCCTACTCTAGATTTGGTTTTCGGCTTTCCCATAAGACAAAGAAATTATAGTAGTATGCCAAAATATGACGTAAAAAAAAGTAATAAATAAAAAAAAGAGGCAGTAAGCCTCTTCTTATGATTTTTCAATTTCAATAATTTCATTTATTACTGAAATTATCTCCTTGAAAGTTTTCCCATTTTTTCCTTCTGATACATCAGCCCAAATTTCTGGGGAATAGCCCCAATTAGCATTGTTAATCCATTTATATACCCATCCGAAATTAATTTCAAAACCCAATGAACGATATCTATCAAGTTTTAATTGTGATAGTTCATTACTTATCTGATATCCGCAGGAAACACTATTGCAAAGATCTTTATCTTTATCTTTGTTCTTTCCAAAAAGTACCCTGATTCTATTTTCGAAAATAATGTCAACTCCATAATATTCCGTATGATCTGTATCGACGATGTTATATCCCTCTTCATTATTTTTTAAATTCTGAATTAAATCATAATATAGTCGTTTTTTTAAATTCCATATGCTGTCGGAAATTGCAAAAGCACTTTCTATATTTTCTTTTTTTTCGTTTGAATCATTTAAGATTGCACTAACTATATCTTTTTTCATTTTTTCGCTTATAGTTTGAAAAGTTATTTTTTTTATTAATGCTAGATATTGTCTAAGTATTATTTGAAGAAAAGGATTTTTGTCTGTTTTTTCAATACATTTCGCAATCCAATCTCTTATGTGAATTTTGTATGAAATAGGGAAATATAAGCATTTGAAGAAATTTTCTCTCTCTGAGGTATTTTCATATACTTCTCTATCCTTATAAATGAAATTTTGCCCCTCAATGTACAAGCCACCTTCGCTGGTGTATGGATTTTCATGTTCTAGATTTTTACCATCGAGAGTTAAGTATAGCAAAGTAGTTTTCTTAGTATTTTTGGTTTTTGCATAATTATTGTATCTTATCAGCTGATACTCTTGATCAATTGCATCTAATTTATTTTCAATTATTAATAAAGTGCGATAATCTTCGATAATAAGATCAATTCTTCCGCCAGATACATTTTCCCAATTTATTTCTTTTGTTATTGTACGTTCGCAGATTTTATCGCGTACCAAGGGGCCAAAATCATCCAATTCAATATCAGAGCCGAATGAATTGCGTAATTCTTCAATAAAAAGATCCAAGAAGATTCGTCCTTGGCCATGCGTACCATTAGGGTTTAGTAAATCGCCAATAATTGAGGAATGGGTATTGACTTCACTGCGTTCCATATTCATTACAGTAAATATGTTGTAATTATCTCCAGTTGCCCCCGCTTTATTATCATGCTTATTTTTGATCTTAGTAATTTGATTTAAAAGCTCATTTACTTTATTCATATGCTAACTGAATTTGGTTAAGTGTTCTAAGTGAACTATAGCTCTTTATGTTTGCTACGTAAAGCTTGTTTTTTATAAGTTATAAATCAAATGATTTTTCGTATAAAAATTTTATTTTTTCTTCTCGCTGATTTACGAATGCATCTTGTAGTTCAGTTTCATTGTCTTTAATTTTTTGCCAGTTGAGCCAATTTGAATTTTCCATTAAATCAAAAGTCTTGATTTTCTTGTCATAATATTCCTTTGTCCAGATAAACTGATTTCCAATCTTGTATCGATTCTTTTGTCTATCAAAAAGATCGAAAATAATTTCAAAATCTATTTTCTTTGTAGGTTCATAGATTGCCAATAGATAGTGCCATAAAAACCCATTCCAATGATAAAATCCGTTGTTGTTTTCTGATTTGGATTTGTTTTCTAAATTTAATTCCAACTGTTTAAAATCGTATATTCCATCTAGTGCCAAATCTGTTTCGAAGAACATTTTGGAAGATTGCGAAAAAATATTTTGGATATACGTTTTTAGTATTTTATCTATATCGGCCTCATTATTTAATATTTCACAAATAATATAATAAACCCAGTTTTGATAGATCAGCTTAGTGTGTTTTTTATGCCATCTTTTATAGTCAAAATAATCTCTTCCAAATGACCAATTTCCTGCCCATAGGTGATTTACTCTATTGAAACGGATTTCTAAAACTTTAAATAAAGGATTTTGGGTCATATTATTATATGTATCCATGCAATGCTGCAATTCTTCCATTTTGATTTTTTGAAGGTAATCGAAATGTGTATCTGTAATTGTAATATCAGTAAATTCTTTGTTTAGATTTGAAAAATTATTAGTTATTCCTTCATGTCTTTTTAGAAATACTTGAAATAAAAAACTTATATCACCCATAAAGATTTGCGAATCTTCCCAAGATTCTATTGTCTCTCTATTCTGTTCTTTTAATTTAGCTTTAAGCTTTTCTTCAGTATTGAACCATTTTTTTACATTATTGGGAATATTAGGAATTTCCTTAAAATTAAAACCTTCTGAGTAAGTTAATAAATTATCGATATTATCTGATTTGTCAATCAATTGCAATACATGTCTCCAATCAACGTAATTGTTCTTTCTGGTTTCCCATTTTTGGTCAAAGAAATTCTTTCTTAAACGACGCAGAAAAAAGTAAATAGGTCCTTCTGGATATTTTACTTTGAATTGAATAAGCGGTAATATGATATTTATTGGAAGGTCCCTTAAAAAATGAGGCTTTTTTAAATCTAAATCTGTAATATTGTTAATGATTTTTCGATTCATTGCATTTTGAGAAATCTCAATGTAAAGATCTTTATACGCATTAAAATATCTGTCTATCTCACTGATTGATTTAATTTTATTTAAATCATCACTAAGTATTGATGTAGTGTTTTCTTCATTTGGTTTTATTTCAGAGGTTTGTGAGAATAGTTGAAAAGGATTAATTTCAGAAGATTTCTTCTCTTTCCATTGTTTTTCTTGAAGCAATTTAATTTGCCAATAGAAAATGAAAAATTTATTTAAGCCATTATCTGCTTCATGTTCTTTTTCAGATCTATTTTCCCAAAAGTATTTCTCCCACTTTTCCCATATATTACTAGCTTCCTCTCTTTGTTTTTCGTCAATAATATTTCCAATTAAGAGAGGTTTAATGTTTTCAGTAGAAGTTAGAGGCTCACCAGTTGTATTTATTACGACAAACATGTCTTCTCCTGTTTCTCTATTTTTCATATCGAAATAAAAAAAACTTATTTTATTCAAAATAAATTCAGCAAAACCTTGTAAATCATCATGATTTTCAATTTCATATTCAATGATTTCCATTGCAGAAATCATACTTTGAATTGTTGGGTCTAAATTATATTCTCGGAAATACCAGTTTTGTTTTTTTATATCAGATACTTTGTAATCAATATCCTTTAAGAAAAAGTTGCAAACTAAGTCACTAAGAAAGTAAAGAGTTGATTCTCTAATAGCGTATAATAATCTGGGTTCTCTATCGTCATTTAATTCTACTTCTGAAATCAAACATTTGCGAACGTCTTTGTTTGCAATATTGTTCTTTATAAATTGTCGATTTATAATTCCTAGTATTAAAAACAATGTGGTTATTCTTTGCTGGCCATCGCAGAGATAAATACGGTCTGAATTTAGGGGATATTCATATGCGTAGATCATACCAAGTTTGATATGTCTATCTTCTTTAAAAATGTTTTTTAAATTTTGTAAAAAGGCTGTTACTAAATCATTGTTGCTGTCTCCATGACTTTTGTCTCCCCAGCAATAATCACGTTGCAAATCAGGAATTATAATATGTCGGTTGTCTTTAAAAAGATCAGTTATTTTATATGTGTTCCCACTTTCTAATTTTGCCATTTTTAAATAATTATAGATTGTAATATTTTTTAAATTCGCTTAAAAACTGATTTTGATTTTCAATAATTGCGTTGACATGCCATTCTTTTTTTGTGAAAACTGAAATGGTGTGCAAGAGTTTTAGGCTCCATCTTACATTTTCTAAATTAAAATATTTTAATGTTTTCTCCTCCGGAAGAGCATCATTGAAACTAGAGTTTGTATTGCGATCTAATAATACTAGGTTTCCGATGCTATGAATACTATAGTTTAATTTTTCATCAAATAGTAAATCCTTTGCTTTAGATTTGGGATAAATATGTTCCAAGGATTTTTCGCCAAATAAGCTAAAATCGAATTTCCTTTTTAGCGTACAATCTAGTTCTACATTTCTTCGAAGGAGTTGCAATAAAGCCTGATTGTTATTGTATCCATAAACTTCTTTTGCATTCAGGTTTCTAAATACTTCTAAGCTTTTTTCTTCTTTTGTAATCTCTTCTGCTCTTAATTCATCTGCTTTTTTTGTAATTTGTCTGTGGGTTGCATTAACAAGAGCCCATTTTGAATATGTCTTGATTACATCTATTGAATTGTTTTCCAATAAATATAAAATAGCATCTTTCTTATTAACATCACTTTTAAAAATCAGTCCAAGATGATTATAAAAATTATAATCATTGAACCAATCTTCAAATGTTTTTTGTAGGTCTCTAATAGCTTTATAAGTTAATTTGGCATCTTTATTATTTTTAAAGAATAGTTCATCAAAGTGTTTATAATTATACTCCTTTGTAATGTCAATCCTTTTTGAATAATAGAAATATTCCAACAATAAGCCCATAGGATTGTTCCCACAGCCGTAAAATTCCTTTACGCTTTTTTTGTTCCACCAGTAGAGCCATTTATCCCACTCACGGGCATACTTGTTTCTTAAAGAATTTATTTCCCATTCTTCTGCTGTCGTTATTTCCTTGTCAGTAATTATCCTAGAAGATTTACTTAACAAAGTTGCTTTTATAAGTTCATCGTCTTTCATAAAAGCTTTTTGGCCATTCATCATCGAAAAAACTTTTGTTGAATCTTCAATTTTAATTATTATATAAAAGAGCCTAACCTTTTCTAGAATATTCTGTTTGAATTTGTGTTTATCGATGCCACTTAATTTTGTATGGATAGTTCTGATTGCTTTTTTGAAATAGTAGATGTCTTGTGATTCTTCATCTATTTTTTCACTTCCTATATATTCAATTAACCCTCCGGTTATTCTTGAATTTTTTAAGAATTTATCAGAATCTTCACGTATCTCATAGTTTATTTCCGGAAGATAGTGGTATTCCAAATATTTTAATAATAAATAAAAAGTTGTAGTTCTTTGTTGCCCATCGATTAAAATTACATAGCCTTCTGATTCGCTAACTGTTACTCCTTGAATATAATAATCAGAAGAATTATCTTTTATTTCAATCAAGTTGTCCATTAATATGCTAACCGCACATTCGTTATCTTTAGGAACACCCCATTTATATCCTCTTTGATAATTTGGGATCTTGAATTTCCCTAAATCAAAATATTCTTTAATATTTTTATCACTTTTCATATTTTACGATTTGATCTAAAATTTATTTATTATATAAATATCTTAAGTACAACTCTGCACAAGCCTTCGCATCACTCAGTGCATCGTGATGGTTCAGAAGAATGTTATGTTGCTTGCACAAGTTAGATAAGTTTGATCTGTAAATCTTATAAGTACAGATTTTATTGTAGTTAGGAATAGGTAAATTAAAATGCAGAAGTGTTTTTTCTAGAACAGGAAAATCAAATCCAAAACCATTATGAGCCACTACATTTTGATTCTCTATAAATGGCTGTATGATTTGCCAGATTTGATTAAAATTAGGAGCGTTAATTGTTTTCTTTGATGATATTCTATGAATGTCACTAAATTGGCTCCAATAGAAATTTCCGGGTGGTTGCACTAGTAAATCTATTTCTTTAGCAGTTATTCCATTTTCAATTCTAACCAATCCGATTTGACAAATGCTATTTCTATAACCTGTGGCAGTTTCAAAATCTATCGCAGTAAATGTGTTCATTAAATATAAAGATTAGCCATTTTTGAAATTCTATTTTTTATCTCGTTCTGAAGCCTGGCAGGAGAAATGACTTTTACATCTGCACCGTATTTCATTAGTTCCATTACAATATCATTGGTCGTATGAATATAAATTTCTAAAAGAAGCGTATCTTCATTCTCTTTTATAATCTTTTGAGATTCGTGAAGAGGAAAGGTTTTAATGTAATTTCCTTGCTTATTTACAAATTCGAGTACTACTTTTTCAGCAGGAGAATAAGTTTCTACACCGAAGGCATGCTGAAATTCTTTTTCCACATTATATCTAATCGGCTTAAAATTAGTGTCTGTAACATTTAAATTTGAAATTCTATCAAGTCCGAAAGTTTTTATTTTTTCGTCTTTTTTATCTAAGGCAATTAAATACCACCTCTGATGGGACTCTTTTATTGCAATAGGGTAAACTTCACGGTTAGTGTTAAAATCTTCCCAGTGCTTCTGGTGCGTAAATTTTATGATGTAAAGATTCTGTATGGCATGAATAATACCATGAATGTTTTCTGTGCCAGATGATTTTCTCTTTTCTAAAAAAACGCTTGGAGACAACTTGTTTCCTTCTTGCAATGCCTGATGAATAGAAAAGGCATCCATTATTCGTGTAACCGATTGATCTTCTATTTCTTCTTCATCAATACTATATGTTTTATCTTTTCGGTTATAGTTAATTACAATTCCAAAAATATCTAGTATATCTTTTTTGTCACGCTCAAACGTTCGAACGGAATATTCAAAATTAGTGTCAATGTCTTCATTTTCTAATTTACGAATAATAAGCCTTTGTAAATCTTTAAAGTCACAGTTGTGGCTTCTTAAGCGATCTATAATATACAGGTATCTTTTGAAATATATTAATTTGGACATAGTTAGTTGGTTTTATTTTTCAAAAATAAATCACATGTCTGTCATTTTGTGGCAGAGTAATATAGATGTGAAAATAAGAAATAAGGTACTGAGTGAAATACGGTTTTCCGTAAAATAGTATTGTTTTCTATAATAAGGCCTTGTATTGTTAATATCAACAAATTTCGCAATTCCGTCATCTGCATTTTATAGTAAAACTACCTGATTTTAGATCATTATATGAAAAATAATTCAGACATCATAAAGGTATTTATATAATAAAATACAAATTGACTCTCGAAAGTGAAATTAAATGAAACAATGTTGTTTTTTACACATTCAAATATTTTTACACCGACGTGCTATGGCATTAAGTATTGCTTTATTTGCATTATTAGTTTTTTCTAAAATCATTAAAGTTATAAGTTATGGCTGATTTAGTTTATGAGATAAAAGAGCACAAGACATTACATTGGTTGCTTCAAAGTAACGAATTTGCCTCGTCTTTGGTCTATTTAGTTTGCGGTAGACAATATGACAATTTGTATATAATAAGCGGCCTTAATTCAATAGAGATTTTCAATGACGAATTAAAGGTCGTTATTCTTTTTTCTGTTGGTTATGTAAATAAAAATTACCTTAAAATTAAGGATGTACGACGAGTATATTATATAGTCTTTTCTCCTCTCTTTAAATATGAATCTTTGCTTAATGATTTAAATATTATTATGATAAGTATGAAGGAATGGTTTTATTTAATTAGTCGTTCTAAAAATGAAGATGCTAATAGATTGCGTCAACTTAGTAATTTAAAAATTAAAGTGATAGTGGAGGACTTACCTGGTTGAGGAAATTAATGGGATATTTGTTTAGGTGTAATTTCTACCCTAAATATTGTAAAATTTCATCCTTTCGGGCTTTTAATAATAATGCATCTGAATATAAAAGATTTTATAGTAGATGACAAGTGTGAGCAAATTTAGATTATAATTATACAATGCACAATTGAGGCACAATATTTTTCAATAATAATGCGTTAAAAAGATGTGCAAAAGCCACTAATCTAAATTTGCTCAAAATGTTGGAATAATGTATCTTTGAAAAGTTAATTTATACTTGGTAATTAAAATGTTATGAAAGGACGTTATATTAGAATAAGTACAGCAACACAATCAATATTGCGGCAATTAGTAAAAGCACATTCCGATGAAAAGTTGTTTATTGATATATGTTCTGGTTCTATTCCGTTTAACGAGAGGCCAGAGGCTCGGAAATTATATGACGAATTAGCAGTGGGAAATATTAAATCACTATCTGTTTCAAGTGTAGATCGACTTGGACGTAATAGTTTTGACGTACAATCGACATTGCATCAACTAAATAATTACCAAGTAAATGTATTTATTGATAATCTTGGAATTTGTTCAATTGTTGATCAGAAACCGAATCCAATCTTTAAAATAATAACTGACGTTCTAGCCAACGTTGCCTCGATGGAACGCTTGAGCCTACTTGAAAGGCAACGTGAAGGCATTGAAGCGGCTATTAGAAAAAATCCAAATACATATAAAGGTAGATTGAAAGGTACTATAGATACAGATGATGAAGTTCTTTCGAAACACAGAATATTAGTTAAAATTATAAAAGCAAATCCGAAATTATCTTTAAGGAGTCTTTCAAAATTATCGGTTGATAAGGAAAGAGGATATCAGGCGAGTCCAAACACAGTTAAAAAAGTAAAAAATATACTGGAAAAAAGTAAATTGTAATAGTTTAATCTATAATAATAAGAAAATAAGTATTCTGAATTTGGTTTCATAATCTTGAACACAAACAATTGAGCAGAGACTTTTATTGCCGTAAAATAAGGCGGTTTTTAAAGATATTTCAACAGTCGAACTTTGGTTGCAAAATCATCCTATAATTAAATATTGTTATAATGTGCGGGATACTCCATTTATTACTGAGTACAAATAATAATGGCTACTTTGAGAGTTTTACAAAAAAAAACTAAATCCTTATTAATAGGTTCGGGATTGATACTTGGTTTGAATAAAAAATCAATGAATAAAATGATCCGAAGATTAATGTTTCATTACCGTTCTGGAAAAATTGCTAAATGTATTTAATATTCAGGTAAGTAAATCATTAATATTGCATATCGCGATATGCGATATTTTATTAAATTCTATTGATATTCAGTAAATAAATTACTAATATTGCATATCGCGATATGCGATATTTTATTAAATTCTATTGATATTCAGTAAATAAATCACTAATATCTCATATCGCAATATGCAATATTTTATTAACCACTATTGATATTAAGTAAATAAATCGCTAATATCGCATATCGCGATATGCAATATTTTATTAAACACATTGATATTCAGTAAATAAATTGCTAGTATCGCATATCGCGATATGCAATATTTTATTAAATGCTATTGATGTTTAATAAATAAATCACTAATATCGCAATATGCAATATTTATAATAATGGCACAGATAAAAAATAATCTAAAACCCCAGGATGTGGCAATTTTGGTTAAAATCATTGTTTTTGACCTAAAGCCATGGAGTCAGGAAACACTTGCATTTGAACTTCAAATGAGCCAGTCTGAAATAAGCCAGTCATTGAACAGATGCAGATACGCAACACTAATTGACGCTGATAAAAAGAAAGTAAACAGATTTGCCTTTACCGAGTTTTTACTGCATGGTATTCAGTATGTCTTTCCCCAACAGCCTGGAGCAATAGTGCGTGGTATTCCAACGGCTCATTCAGCCCCCCCTTTAAACAACTTTTTTATCAATAGTCAGGAAACTTTTGTATGGCCACACCACCGTGGAACAGAACGGGGTCAGGCAGTGGAGCCTTTGTATCCGGCTGTAGTAAACGCATCATTAATGGATAACATGTTTTATGAATATATGACTCTTATTGATGCCCTTCGGGTAGGAAGGGCCAGAGAAAAAGAAATAGCTAAAAAAGAACTACGAAAAAGAATTTTGCATGAAGAATAAAACTATAAACCTAGCTTTAGTGGCCGATGTTGCTAAAGGCCTTGAGGAATTACGGGAAAGAGTCGTTTTTATAGGAGGCGCCGTAATAAGTCTGTATACGGATGATCCTGCTGCTGAAGAAATAAGGCCTACGGCAGATATTGACATGACAGTTGACCTCGCGAACTACACGGAGATGGCCAACTTTCAGGAAAGGCTAATCGATTTAGGTTTTAATCCTGATCCCCAAGGGCACTCTATTGTCAGTTATGTATACAAAAATATTGCGATTGACATCATGCCTTCAGGGGACAGCGGTATGGGAATCTCGAACAAATGGTATAAACCAGGTTTTGATTACCTTGAGCAAATAACCCTTAGCGACGATCTGGATATTAGAATACTGCCAGCACCTTATTTCTTGGCTACAAAGTTTGAGGCTTTCAAAGACCGTGGCAATAATGATTTCATTTTTAGTCATGATTTTGAAGACATAATTTATGTGATGGATAACAGGACTTCGATAGTAGAAGAAATATTGAATTCAGACGATGCCGTGAAAAATTATCTGAAAGAAGAACTGCAGAAATTAATTGATCACAAACAGAGCAGTGAAATACTTTCTATGCATATTCACCCACTTGTGGTTAAAGACAGATATCCCATGTTATTGGAAAAAATTTTAAAAATACTGGAATAATCACACAAATTGGTGGGTTAAATAAGAAAGATAAAAGCTGTCCTCAATCTATTATGATTCTTAACTAGTGATAACCTTAATTTTTGCTACTCTTATTTCATCTTCGCTAAAGCCAAATGATTTCGTCAGGTCAAATTTTTCAGTATACTCTGAGAAAACAATGTCTTCAAGTAAAATACTATTATTAGAACAATAAAAATCGCCCTTGACATTATTTGGTAGATATTGTATTGTGTTTATTTCGTTGCCTTTACAATTAAAATCACCTCCAACATCGTTTGGACAACATTCTAATGATGTTAATTTGTTATAAGAACAATCAAAATTGTAATCCACCTTTTCTGGACAAAATTCTAAAGAGGTTATCTTATTAAAAGAGCAATTATAATAAATCTCAACATACGGAGAATAATCTAAAGATATTAATTCATTTCGTGAACAGTCAAAACTACCATAAATTTCAGAGCAACAATATTCTAACGATGTTATTTTGTTATCTGCACACGAAAAATCATCGCCAACAGATGTAGGAGAATGTTCTAATGAAGTTAAATGATTATCACTACAACAAAAGGAACCGCCAACTTCTTTAGGGCAACCTTCCAAGGTCGTCAACTTATTGCTACTGCAAAAAAAATCCTCACTTACTTTATTGAATTTTATGGGCAAGGATGTTAATTCTGTATTTGAGATAACGACAAATCCATCTACATCAATTGATCCATCATCATTTATTATATAGTTGGTTATGTCAAATTTTTCACATTGTCTTCTTATTTCTGTTTTCATATATTATTTAGATTAAATTTTTCTATAGAATTTCTATATTAGTTATATCTTAAATAATACTAAAAGTTTACTTTTTTCGAATATTTATTTTAAATATATAAACGGTAAACGATTGTTTCGTTTAGCGAAGTAGAATAAGTTATAAATTCATATAGATGTCATCCAACTCTTCCTGACGAATTCCGAGATACCTTTTTGTTATTGCAGGTGAAGAGTGGTTGAAAAGTTCACTAAGATAAAGTAATGCTTTATCGCTTTCACTTTAATATTTTTCCATATCTTAGATTGTAATGTTAAGATAGCTACTCTAAGATGATTCTTAAAAGATATAGTTAACTAGTGATAATCTTAATTTTTGTCATTCGTATCTCATTTTCGCTGAAACCAAATGATTGCGTCAGATCAAAATTTTTGGCAAACTCTGAGAAAACAATATCTTCAAGAACAATTCTATTTTTACGACAATGAAAATTGCCATCGATATTATTAGGAAAATATTTTATTGTGTTAATTTCGTTACTATTACAATTAAAGTAACCCCATACCTCCTTTGGACAATATTCTAATGTTGTTAATTTATTTGCTGCACAGTCAAAATCATTTGTTTCGGCAGGACAATATTCTAGGGATGTTATTTTATTTAATGCACATGAAAAATTGTCCCCAACAAGTATAGGAGAATACTCTAATGAAGTTAGGTCATTATCATCACAGTAGAAGGAACCGCCAACTTCTTTAGGACAGCCTTCCAAGGTCGTCAACTTGTTGCGACCACAATCAAAATCTTCACTTACTATATTAAATCTTATTGGCAAGGATGTTAATTCTGTATTTGAGATAATTACAGACCCATCTACATCAATTGATCCATCATCATTTATTATGTAGTTGGTTATATCAAATTTTTCGCATTCTCTTCTTATTTCTATTTCTGTTTTCATTTATTTTTTAGATTAAATTTTTTTATAGAATTTCTATATTGTTATATTGTAAATAATGCTAAAAGTTTACTTTTTTTAATATTTATTTTAAATACAAATTGTGAACAACTGTTTCAAACTGAAGATAGATAATAGAATAAGTTTATAAATTCATGTAGATGGAATCCAACTCCTCCTGACCAATTCCGAGATACTTTTTGTTATTGCTGATGAAGAGTGGTTAATGATCAGATACAAAAAGTTTCTATTATCAATAGTGAAACTTTAAAGCTTTTACTTTAATATATGTTTTTCGTATTTTTTCTATTTACTTCTATTTGTTATAGGCGTAAAATTGTATGATTTTGCATTTTTTCTTTGGGCTTTCACTGCTTTTGCTAAAGACTCATACTTTTGCATTATAATCAGATCACTTTTATCGATGATTAAGTAATATTCATGAAATAAGTTGCTTGTACTAGAACATATTTCTCTTTCATGTATTATTTCTAAAACATTGCCTTTATAAATATCCTGAATATTGAACTTATAATTTTTAAAGTCGAAGTATAATTTTTCTATGTATTTGAGTGTATCATAAACCAGGATTTTTGCTCCCCAGTTTTTGTCTTTTGGATCATTATAAGGAGTTGTAATTTTCGATTCATCTCTCACATTCTCAGATAAATCTATATAGTTGTTTAAAATTGCTTTTTTTATTTCGATCATTTTTGAATTATAGTATTATCAATTATGCAATGTAATCCTGAAAAAGTTGTTCCTATTTTAGAAAATAATCTATTTGATCTATAATTTTTGTTTTTTAAGATATGCTTGAAATAAAATTTAGAAATAATTTCATTTTCTATTACAGGAAATGCAGATCTTTTTTTTGTAAAACAACCTTTACCATTTTTGGTAAAGGTTGTTGCATATTTTAATTAATGTAATAGATACCAATTTTAACATTTGAAATTTTCTTTAAAATGTCGATTTTGTCCGGTTTACTCAATATTATAATATCAAGTTCGTTTTTCAAAATCTTACTTTTTCCCTCTTCCAGATTTGAAAGGGTAATAATATTGGATTCACCTATTTCTTCGTTTTCGAAAATTTTGTGTTTTTCTTCTTCGAGGTTTATAAGCAC
This sequence comes from Flavobacterium notoginsengisoli, assembly GCF_014207905.1. Taxonomy (GTDB): domain Bacteria; phylum Bacteroidota; class Bacteroidia; order Flavobacteriales; family Flavobacteriaceae; genus Flavobacterium; species Flavobacterium notoginsengisoli_A. The sequence goes on from NZ_JACHLB010000009.1 coordinate 17,206, forward strand.
AGGAATATTTGAATAGTCATTTATCTTTCCATTATTGAAAATTTTGTCTTGTCTTTCTTCTAAATTTAAAATGGTAATAATATTAGCTTCTCTGGCATCTTCGTTTTCGAAAATTTTACATTTTTCTTCTGTGAGATTTCCAAATGTTTTGATATCGTGAGCTTCATTTATCTTATTCACCTTTTGAGCTAAAGATTGTGGGCGAATTTCATTGGTTATTTCGGGTTTGTTTTTTAGGGAATTATAGGCTGCGCCAATTGAAATTGTTCCTTCTGATAAATCCTTTTTTAATGCTTCGCTACCTTTTCTCATTACTGTAGAATAATTAACGACGGTATTTTTACTAACATTTGCGATTCTAGCAATTTCTGCGTTTGTATCAATAGGCTTAATTTCTAAAGAATTTTCAGATGATTTTTTTGTGGATATCTTTCCAGCTTTAGATAAATTTTCTTTTGCCAGCTTCTCAATGGTTGGTTTTGATAATAGTGCTAGTTTAACTCTTTCAGTTATACTTAAATTCCTTCTTCCTAGTTGATTTTTTACTATCCATAATTTTATTTCTTCAAGGGAATTAAATGTCTCATCTACTTGCTTAGTGGGTATATCTTTAATTTTAAGTTCAAGTAAAGCGTCCAAACGTGTATGGCCATCTATTACAAGTTTTTTGCCATCTTGCATTTTCACATATAAAATAGGATTGTGTAAACCATTTTTATGAATGCTTTCTTTTATACTATTAAGTAAATTTGGTTCTGCTGATGGTAAATGTGTTTTTATTTCCCAAATTGTTACAAGATCATTTATCTCATCCATTATTAAATAATCTGTGCCAAAAAGATTAATTTTTGGAATAGAATGATCGGAAATAGTAGGATTAGACCAGTAAATTTTGCCATCCAGTTCGCAGCCTCCCTTTGCATGGTATCGATGTTTATTATGAATGGAAGGATCATTTGGGTTAGGATTATTTTTTGTTTTACCCCACTGTTTAAAAAAGAAAGGAACGTCTTTCTTAATACATTTGTCACGAATAGTTTCAACCCATTCTTTTTTCAAAGGACGGATTTTATTTTTAATAATCTTATTTCCAGCCTTATCTAACTGATGAATGAACTTTTTTTTACCATCACTGATTTGATACTTTTCCTGACCATTGCTATCTTTTTCAATCTTATAGGAAGTATTTCCGCTTTCACCTCCCACAATTACCCAATCAATTCCGTCCAATTCAATTTCAGTAATTTCTTGAACGAGTGGTTCTATTGATAAGAACTTGTATTTTGCTGGAGATGATACGAGTGCAGGAATTCTTTTAGTTGCGTATTGGGTACCGCATGATACTCCGAGCCATATGTTGTCTGACCAATTTAAATTTTTTGGCAATTTTTGAATTCGATCATGTCTTTTGGTTAAAATTTGAAAAATGTGTTGTTTATTATCATTCATCACTTCAAAAACTTTTTCAATAAAAGTATCTGAAACGTCCTTGTGGAATAAATCAGACATCGAATTAACAAATACTGTTGTTGGCTTTTTCCATTCGTATGGTTTTTTTAGTTCATCGTGATGTTCTACCACTACATCAAAACCTTGGTTGTATTTTTTATTATCCATCAATTGTAATCTTTTTGTCTCAGTTTCTGCATAACAATTCAGGCATTCATTACCGCCGTTTTTTGAACTGCTATAATGCGTACATCCAGTTGTTGGATTCCAGGTTTTTGATGTCCATTCGATTTTTGATCCCATAGTTCTCAATTTTTAAAAATTAGTTTGTAAAAAGTTACCTTATACCTACTAATACCTAAAAAGTGAAAAAAGTAACCCAATCTGATTTTTTTTTAACATTTAGGATTAAAGAAAAGGGTACAGCGTAGTACTGTACCCCATTAGGAAGTTTTTTTAAATAGGTTAGAAAAATTAAATGTCGTCTCCTAATATTTTTCTTTGAAGTTTTTCAAACATCGTTGGTAGTTCCGATCTTATTCTTTCGTGTTCTACGATTTCAACAGCTCGATCAAGAGTTCTGAAAAAGCTTATTTCATCGGAAAATAAATTCCCTTTCGAATTAATTAATATATCAATCGCTTCCGACTTAATACCTTTAATGTGATCTTCTGCTAATTGCGTAATCAAAAAAATGAAGATATCTGGAATTTCTGAGATGATTTTGTCTTTGATTTCAGAATTTAATTTTGATTGCAAAATTTGTTTGTAAAGCAGTTTTGGAGCATTTTCGAATAAAAGCAAACCCAATGTGATATTTTCCCAGAAGTCATTATTTAATTCCGCGTTTACAAAATTATCGATATTCTCTATTTTAGAATATGCATATTCTTGAACAATTTTTATAGCTAATTCCATTTAAGTCAATTGAAAATTATTATAAATCCTTTTAAGGCGTTGTATGCATTTGTATTTTTGAGTTCTGGTAACATTATCACTTTTATATTGGAAGAACTCAGTTATATGTTGGATTTTATGTCTGTTTTTTGATGAAGATAAAACTATTAGTGTGTAACATCTCCTTCCCTTAGCTTTCAATAAATTTAATGACTTTACCATAATATCAGTTTTCTGGTCTATATCGAATGTAAATTCTTGTTCTTGGTTTACTGTAACTGGTTCAGGATAAATTGTACTTTCGTCTAAATCATCATTATAATAATCACCATGATTATCATAATGAGGTTCTAAGTTATTAGTTTTATTTCTTTCCTTTAAAATTTGATTCCTACAAATGCCCGAAAGATAGCTGGCGATGGTATATCGAGTTTTACCTGGTTCTTTTCGTTCTAACAATGTAGCCCCATGCTCCTTAATCTTATAAAGTAGAATTACAATTGCTTCACTTACAAAATAATCAATTATGTCATAGTCTAAATCTCTGTACTTACGAGCAAAATCATTTGTGTATTTCGCGTAGAATTTTTCATATATTACTGAGATGTATTCTTGATCCTCAATAATTTTGTGTATTAATTCTTCATCTGCAAGTTTTAATAATTCTGACCTATTTTGTAAATATTCATTTTGTTTACTTAAGTCCATCTATTATTTCATGTAATAAGTTAAAAAAACTATCCAAATTAATTTCTCCTATGTTGTTATATACATCATAATATTTTTCGTACTTAAGAAAAATATTCAACCATTCATTTTCAATTTCGCTTAGTTTTTCAATAAAGATTTGATGTCCATTGTCTTGTCTTAAACCTAATATCTTTATAATTTCTTCGCTTGGAATTATACTTAGGTTTTGATCCGATTCAATCTGCAATATGTTGTCGTTGATGAATTTTATTTGATACTGTTGTAAAATTCCTGTTATTTCAGTATGTTGATGAATAGTCATAGTTATATAAGGCTATTGAGCCGTAGTTAAAGTAATAACATGATTTGCTATTTTTCTTGAATTTTTAAATCCTCCATCAGGTCACTAACTGTAGTTTCAAGTGCCTTAGCCATCCGTAAAAGAAGATTTATTGTAATGCCTTGTTTATTTCGTAAAATTCTACGAATAGTAGTTTCCGAGCATTCAGCAGATTTTGCAAAAGCAGACTTATTTCCGTCATACTTTTCTTGAAAGAGTTTGTATATTCTTTCAATAATTTGAGCTTCAATTTTATCAATTTCCTTTTGCATCTCACAAAGAAAAAAAACTGAGACTATGAATTTTACAATTCAATTCGACTTATAAGTCGAATTTTATTTTAAATTTGTTTGATGAATATATGAACAATTTAAAACCAAAAAAATGTATAAGAACAAGCTCAGATTACTTAAAAAGATTTCAATCATTATTGTTTTTTTAAACGTTATAAGTTGCAGTAGTGAAAAGTCCAATGAAGAAATGCCCGAAATAACTCCGACGATATTGGTTCAGCCTACGTCACCTGATAGAATTTGTGCAGAATCAGGCAGACAAATTATGTCTGTTTCAGTAGCTTCAGTCGAAGGGGTAAATTTTAAATATGTATGGCGAAAAAATGGTATAGAACTTTTAAATAGTCAAATTGTACAGGGCCAAGGAACGTCAACTTTAACTCTGATCAATACTACAGTAGCAGATGCTGGAAATTACGATGTAGTCATTTCACAAGGCAGAAAAGAAGTTGTTTCTAACTCAGTAGTTGTTAGCGTGAGAGATAATGGTGTTATCCCTACGGTGATTGGGGCAGCTGGAAAAACCTGGATGGCATACAATCTCGGTGCTTCTAAAATTGCGACAACTGCAAATGATAAGGATGCATATGGAAATAATTTTCAATGGGGAAGATCAAATGATGGTCATGAAGAAATAAGGTGGATGTCTAACATAGATGGTTCTTCAAAATACATTGCTACAAATGTATTAGCAAATAATGATATTCCAAGTAGCCCATCCTTTATAATTACTAAAGATTCGAATGTTTCGACTGATTGGCGACAACCTGGAAATGATAATCTTTGGCAAAGCGTGAACGGCATTAATAATCCCTGCCCTTGCGGATTTCGACTTCCAACAGAGGCGGAATTTGATGCCGAAGTAAAAGCTGCAGGAATAACCAATGCTATTACAGCTTTTAACTCGCCTTTAAAACTTGTTACGGCTGGTATGAGAGATGGTCGAAATGGAATTCTTGATTTTGAAGGGAGAAATGGATACTATTGGACAAGCTCTGTAGATGGTAGCTTAGCAAAGATGCGATATTTCTTAAACACTTCAACGGCTAGTAACGTAAGTAAAAGAAGTTTTGGCTACTCGATTAGATGTATAAAAAACTAGCACGTTTATATAATTTTAGAAAATAGAGTCTAGAAACTATTTAAACGGGGCGGAACTTGAAAAGCCAAATGAGTAGGGATAATTAAATAAAGCAAAATATGGGATTCGAAAGCAAATTTATTAATTATGGAATAATTAAAATCGAGGGACAAAAAGTAAAATTGTATTCAACAGCAAGCAATCACATTTATATTAATATTGGAAAAGATGTTGCTAACGCGGTTTGGTCAGGCAATGTACTAAATGTTTACTTATCCGATGGCAAAGTTCGAAGCTATACTTCTACCTCTAATTATACAAATATATAGGCCATGGTTGAGCTTATTGATTTTTTGCAGGGCCGTAGAATATCAATTCTTACCCCTAAACTGAAATCATTTTCGGGGGATTTGAAAAAAGTATCTCAGGAAATCGAAGACTATGGTTTTTTTAAACTGAGGATCAATGGGAAGATGATTGATGTTGATCAAATAAATACAATAAAAACTAATAGTAATTTCGTATTTGATATTGATGTTGTAATAGACAGGCTTACTTTAAACAAAGATAATAACATAATATCGCAATTTTTAAAGTCGTTATCAATAGCGTTAAGACACGGCGACGGAAGTAAGATTGTTGTTTTTTTAGATTTTGACACTAAAGAGGAATTTAGATTTCAAATGAGCGAAGATATACTCAAAAACATTCAATTGTAATATGGATTAGTTTTCTATTATATTATAAGAAAGCCATTGTAAGATGGCTTTCTTACGTTTAGAATATTTATTTATTCTTTTCGGTTACCAATTTCTTTTGAGTCTAATTTTGGTTTTGTTCCATGTGTTTTCATAAAACAATCTTCGATAATATGTATAGTAGCATTTACATATTCTTGTGAAACCAGCCATGCATCGTGTATTGTGTAATATTTAATTTTTTGAATGTCTAATTTATTGCATATTTTATTGATGCAAATTTCACTTTCAAACTTTTGCATTTTTATGGCCAATGCATTATGATTTTGTAATTTTTGTTGTTGAATCCAATGCGAAATTGTTGGAAAAATATTTTTAAATATTGCTTTTTGTTTTACGTAGCTTTCATTTTTTGAATAAAAAATACAGAACATCAATTCCTTTATCTCTTTTCTGGCGATTTTGCTGTTATGCTTTTTTATGTATTCCTCTGTGAATTTTTCATAGAATAATCCCCCTCTTGTCCAATTTGTATATTTTATCAGTTCCTTTCGATCAATACTTGAATTTTTTTCTTCATTTAGAATTATTGATAATAAAAAAGGTTGAGAATTTATTATGTCAATTTGTATGAGATTAGACGAACTAATGATAAACTGCTTTAATTCACTTTTGAGGCTGGTGAGATTGGTGTCTATTCTATTATTTGTGTCGTTTTGATTGAAAAATAACTGACCATCCTTAATAGTATGTATACTCATGTAAAGATAATTAAACTGAATAGTTATTTTATTGAATTCCTTCAGAAAATCAGTTATGTCATTATTTGCATGGTTTAATCTCAATTCTGATATCCTTTTATCAAATAGAGCGTTAATATAATCTAAAGCAGCATCTGTGTCAATTTTGAATGTATCCAAAAAATGATTTTTGTATTCTTTGTATTTAGAATTCACAAGATTATTTCTTTTTTGGCGATTATTAATTATTTGTTTTTTTAACGTTCCTTTTTTTATTTCTACTGGAATTAGTTTAGAAATGACATCGCTTCTAAATCTGTATCCTAGTGCTTTGCCATTTTTTTTGCTAGAATGATTGTCACATTCAATTATTCCTTCTGAAATTAAGTAATCTTTCGCTTTTGTAATGTTTGGACTAAAAGTAATAATGTCCCTAAAATAAGAATATGGTATATCCACATATGTATTTGAGTAATATTGACCTTCTTTTCTAAAAATTCCAACACGATAGATCATATCACAAATTATGTATAGGTGTTCTTTTAATCTGTAGCTGCCTTTTTGGATTTTGTTATTCACTTCTTCAGGGATGTATCTGTATAATTTATTCATTTTGATAGATATTTTAAATTATACAGGATTGAAGGGTAAAAGTTTTTGGATTTTAAAAATATTTTGTTGCTTATTATTATTTGCTTGATTTTCAGTTGTTTTTTTGTTTTAGATTTTAATGAAGTAATTGATTAACAAGTGACTTTGATATCGATTATAAATCCTTTGTTTTTTTCTCTAATATTTGGATTTTAAGAGCTATAATATTATTGAATATATAACCCTCTTATGTCGTATGTTTTATATAGTTAACCTAATAATTGAATTAATTCTTTAGATTATATTATAGCCTCTTATGTGGTATGTTTTTGTTTTGATAGTGACGGCTAAGTACAATAATTAGCAAAATAATTACCGTAAAGCTGGCGGATGTGATTCCAGCGGTATATATTAGCGGTTATTTGAAACATATGAGTAAAAAAGTTAGATGATAAAAAGACAAGTTTACCATATCATTAAAAAGTATAACATCAGAATAGGTCTATTCTCTATTGATAAAAGTGGGTTTATCAATGTGACAGGAGATGTTTACATCACCAATACAGTATTGAAGAAATTACCCTTACGTTTTAAAAAAGTAAGTGGTAATTTTTATTGTAGTTCAAACATGCTAGTTACACTAAAAGGTTGTCCGGATTTCGTCGGCGGTATTTTTAATTGTTACGGGAATCAATTAAAGTCCTTGGAATTTGGTCCAATTTGTGTTGGCGCAGATTATTTTTGTAATGAGAATAAACTCGAAAGTTTGAGAGGTGCACCTAAAATAATTAGCGGAAATTTTAATTGCTTCATTAATCAATTACAAACACTTGAACACGGGCCTGAAATTGTTTCTGGAAACTATTATGCAAATAATAATTTACTGATAAATTTACTAGGCGCACCAAAACAAGTGAAATCTTTTTTTATAACATCAAACTTTATAAAAAATCTAGAAAATTGTCCTGAAAGGATAAATATACTTGCGATTGATAATACTGTGGAACTTGTTTTTGGACAGCAAAATTGTCATGTCAATAAAGTCGAAATTGAAATCAAGGAAAATTTTACTAAATCTGCCATTTCTCTTGATGTAATTGATCAATGTAAGTTTCTGCCGATTCTTTTTAAGTATGGAAAATATATGAGTTTGTATAAGTCTGAACCGGATTCTGAGAGTAAAGAATTTGATATGAATTTATTCAATGATTTTCTCTTAGATGTAAAAGAGGGTTTAAGATGATTTTCCTTCTAAAAATTTAAAAAAAATGGATCTAGATAATGTTTTTTCTGATTTCAGGAGTGAGGTGCAACAAATAATTAGAGACTACTGGATTAATATTGATTCATTCACGATTAATTGTGATAGAAGTATTACTGTTGACGGGAATGTGAAATTCGCAGAATGCATGGATAATCTCACTGAATTGCCTCTCAAATTTGATAAAGTTAATGGGAATTTTGACTGTTCAAAATTGAGTTTAAGGACACTAAAAGGATCACCTAAATACGTTGGAGGAACATTTAATTGTTCTTTCAATGATTTAAACTCGCTTGAAAATTTACCGAAGAAGGCAAAGCGTTTTATTTTTGATAATCATACAAAATCACTGTTTACAGGTGATATTAATAGTGATTTTGAAGAAGTTATTTTGCTGCAACTTACAGATCAAAGAGATGAAATTCTTCCAGAACAAATTTCTCAAAACGCCAATCACCTAGATGTGATTTTCAAGTACCAAAACTTTTTTACAGTATGGAACGATAGTAACACTTTTGATCTAGAGGCTTTTAATTCTTTAATAACTGAGATAGAAGATGGTTTAAAATAAAATTTTAGAAATAAAAAATTCCCAAATGATCTTTTTGAGAGAAAAAAATCGAAATACACTTCTTTTTAGAATAAATTTGGTTTTAAATGTTGATTGTCAATATTTTGTGATGGAAAGGATCGTAAAAAAATTTAAGATTAAAAAAAAATAAAATATCCAAAAATATCTGAAAATATCCAAAAAGAAATTAATGTGTAAAATGTTGATTGTTAGCTGATTGTTTTTTAGTTTGAAATTTTATTCAATTTATTTTCATAATTGTCAAAACTTTTTGCTTAAAAAATGATATAACCTCTATAACAATTATAATTATGGATGGTTTAAATAAAGAGGAAAAAGCGGTTTTGACTGAAATTATGAGTATAAAAGAAGTCGGTGTTAAAATTGGGCGAAAAGATAAAGAATGTGTCGTAAAGTGGCTGAATGCGAATAATGTCACAATCCATAGAATGCCTAAATTAATTTTTGTATATAAAATTGATTTTGAATGCGCAATGATTCTTCCACAAGTTAAAGATTTTAAAAGAACATTTCCGACTCAATGGGAAAGGTATTATCAAAAAACAATTAAGAATGAGGCCTTATTCAGTTTGATTATGCTAAAGTTGGAAGTTGAAACAGCTTTTCAGCCGACAACTAAAGTTAAGAGAAGTAAAAAAGATGAAGAGTTATATCAAAAATTAATGTCATGAACAAGTTGGTTCTTCCCAAAAATCCATATCGTGGAATTAAGGTTTTTTGTCGAGTTTGTAATTCTGATAACACTAATTGCAAACATTATGAAAGTCAAGTTTTTAGAGTGAGAATCCATGTTCCTGGTAGTAAAAATACAGTTAAAACTAAAAAATTAGAATCTACTATTTATGCTGATGCTGTTGTTGAAGCAATTGCATTTGAAAAGGCATTGAATGCGACTGAATTTACGACTGTTGGAAAGATTGTTGAGAGTAAGATAAATGAGGATCAAGGTAATGATTATTCTGTAGTTGATTCTGTTCTAAAATATAGACAATTTTTAGATGGAGAGAGTGAGTACGCCCATTTGAAAAAAAATATAAGTAAGGGACATAGAGATGAGCTTCTGAGATTTTGTGATTATTTTTTAAAAAATATTAAGAAAACTAAAGATATTCGAACATTCAGAGTTAAAAATGTAGGTAGGGAAGAAGTTTCAAGTTTTTATATTTGGGCAGAGAAACATTATAGTGAAAAAACATTTAATAAGTGTATGGTCGGCTTGAAAGGTTTTTTCGAATTTTTGATTGATGAGGAAGGTATTGAGATGAAAAATCCTTTCAGGAAATATACAGTTAAACAAATTGTAAATTCTGAGATTAAATGTGTCACAAAAAAAGAGTTTGATTCGATTCTAAATGCAGTAGAGAAGTATAAGGATAAGCGCGAATCAATATCAGTTTTAGGTGGTAAAGGAGAGCATAAAAATATGTATAGATCTTACTTAATAGATGGATTTAAATTATTCTTGCTAGTAGGAGGTAGACGTGAGGAGGTTGTTGATTTACGCTGGAGTGATATTTATTTGTCACCAAATGGAACAATGTTTTTTCGAATAGAAAATTTAAAAGTTACGCGCTCTAAAAAAACATCAGAAAAGATATATAAATACATTCCTATAAACAAAGATTTATTTGACCTGTTAAAGAAATTGGATTATGATAAAAAATTGAATTCAAAAGATTACATTTTATATCCAGAAAGAGAAGACATGAAATCTTTAACTATATGTAATGATCTATCAAAAGGGTTTACACATTTTAGAAAATTAGCTGGAATTAAAAGAGATATTAAATTAGGACATCTGAGGAAAACATATTTAACCTGGGTAAATCAAGTAATGAATCAAGATACTAAAATTTTGTCATCCCATTCAACAGATGGAGTTCTAAGAGAGTATTATTTAGATCGAACCGTTTTAACAGCTATTGAAAAAGGTGCGTTGGAAATTAAGATATTTGGTTGAAGACAAGAACCTTTGCCATTTTTGGCAAAGGTTGCTTTAGTACATTAGAAGATACTAAATCGTGTGTAATCAAAATTATTTATCTAGTTTATTTAATTAGAATTAATTTTTCCTGTGTCGTTTTTATATTTTAGATATATATTCTAATATCTTATTTAAGTAATAACATATCTTGCTTTGTATTGTTTTGTCATAATTTAGAAATCATTTTTCAATAATTATCATCGAGAAGTTATCTTTAGCTTCTGATTTACATAGAGTTTCAATTTTTTTAATCCCTTCTTGAACAGTAAATGAGCTGTTTAAAATACTACATATTTGGTAAGAACTTAATAGATCAGATACACCATCAGAATAAATTAAGATTAAGTCATTTGGAAATTGGTGAGAAATAGAATGATAATCGATGAAACTGTTTTTTATATTCCCTGAGACAGATCTTGTAACAATATGCTTGTAGCGTTCAATTTTATTTATCGTATTGCCATTTTTAATCATATCATTAATTAAAGTATGAGAATGTGTTTCGAAAAGTATTTCGCGGTTTCTAACGTAAACAATTTTTACATCACCAACCCAAAATAAAAATACCCTATTCTTAAAAGTAATGACACCAGCTAAAGTAGCTCCAATCTTCGTATTTAAGTCATCTGATTTTTGTTTTATTATTAAATTTGATTTGTTAACAGCTTTTTGAATTTCTTTTTCATTTATCTCATTTACAGTGGACAGATATGTGTAAACATTTTCCGCAACAAGTTTAGAAGCAATATCTCCATAATCATAACCTCCCATACCATCTGCAACTAAGTGCAAAACGCAACTAGGATTTATTGATTGTGAAAACAAATAATCTTGATTGCTTTTTCTTTTCCCTTTATGTGAAAATGTATATTCCATTAATATTCACCTGTTGCTTGTTTAGTTGCTCCACCATGTTTTGTAACTCTGGGACGAGTTGATATTTTTACAGGTTTCAAAGTAATACTTTGTTCTGAAGCTTTTGTAGACCAAAGAAACCCTTCACCAGGTTTTAAGATGCTCATGTCAGCGGGGGTTAGAGCGCTTAGTTGAGTAATTGATTTTTGAATATGCTTAAGCCATTGTGGGCTATTGAATTTATGTAATAGGACTATACTGCTCAATTCAATAATTTCGTTTGGCAAACTTGGAGGATCTTGACTAGCTATCATTATGCTTACACCTTTATGTCTCATTTCTCTAATAGCTGTAACAATATTTCCAGTAAGATCTTTATTATCCATATATTTATGAGCTTCGTCAAAAACAATAAACTTATTGAAATGTGTATTGTTAAAAGTCTTTACTCCTGAAAATATGTTAAGCATAATAACAAATAGTCCAAGTGCTTCATCTTTAACAATAAATTCGTCTCTCAAATCAACGATGATTAATCTTCCAGGTTTCAAAATATCACGAATGAAAAAACTATCGTCGATATATTCTCGTGCGAAACTTAATTTTTGTCTTGCTAAAGCTTTTTGACCATTTGAAAGTAATTCCGAATTCTCAACACTTTCACGTAATCCTTCCATATTAATATTTCTTCTTTGTTCTCTCATTAGAGATTTCAATTGTTTGATATAGGCAGAATCATTACCAACAGCACCTAGCAAGAACATCCAATCCTGAACATTTAACTCCATTGAGTTGAATGAGATTGGTCTAATATCAATGGATGGATATTCAGAACGTCTATCTTCTATTTTATCTCTAGGCGTTAATAAAATGACATCTTTGATTGAATCTGGCTCCGCGCCATACTCATCTTTCAGTTTTTGTAATTCTGTTCTCTTATCATTAGAATATATCATTGAAGTAAATTCCGGCTCGTAATCCATACTCTCACTGTAATGAAAAATTACTCCAGCTAATGGTGATGGTAAAGTGTTAATATTCGAAAACTGCTTTAAAACCATTTCAGCTATAGTGCCTATAGTGTAACTTTTACCACCACCTTGTACACCAAACAAACTTATGGTATTGGTTTCACTCAAGTCTATAGCAATTTTCTTATTTTGAATACTCTTTCCTAAGATACCAAATTGTGGACTTTCGGAACTTTTCCCAACAATAATATCATAATTAGGTTTAACGTGATCACTTGCAATATTTATAATCTCAGTCTTTTCCTTATTTACAACTTCATTTAGGCCGTCTGGTTCCGGAACAATCGGACATTCATGATCAATATCATTATTACCATTGCTATCAATTTCATTGCAAGGGTGTGATTCTATAATTAAATCTTTATTTTCAAAAGGAGCTTGTTCTATTGCTAATACTTTAGGTTGTTGCTTAATCTTTGATTTAAATCTTTGTAAGAAAGGTTTTAAAGCTTCATTTGTTCCTAAAGCAACTCCCAGTTCTCTGTCAAACTCTTTTTCTTCTAATCGAATAGTATTTAAATCGGAATCTGGATCTAAAATATCTTCAATTAGTTTTGCACCAAAAGTAAAGAAGGTAAGGCTGTCATCAACAACTTCTTTTTCATGTCTTTTTGTAAACGAAAAATCAAAAATAAATCCTAATTGATTAAATTTTAAATTAAAACCCAAATCAAGTGTTTGAAGGAATGAACAATAAATGCTATAAGCATTTTCAGAAAGATAACTATAACGATAGGCTCTTTCTATGTAAAAACTTAACAACGCTTTTAATTCCTTATTTTTAATTTCTCGATCCAGTCTATCTACTGAGGTATAATCATTTGGATCAAAATGATGCTTTATAGCTAAAATAGTATTCTCTATCTGCTCTCTCATTTTCAATTTTAAATCTTCCTTCTCAGCAGTTCCAATAGATTTTCTACATTTTATTTCAATTACAGATATCGAAATTTCGCGTTTGTCTTTATCAATTGAAAACAGCATATTGTCAGCTCTGCTTTTTGAATTAGAAGAAAGATTCTCAAAAATATTTTGATGTAAATCAATAGGTACTAAGACTGCTTCTTCAAGAAATCCTTTCTTCTCCAACACTCTTTTAGTAAAAGCAGAGCCAATTACCTCGAATGCTTTATTCTTTGTTGAATTAAGCTGTAATACAAGTGAGCTGCTTACAGCTCTTAGATCCTCTAAAATTGTTTTAATTTTCTTTTCATCTTTGGCATTGTGAATATTTAAATTAAATTCCGCAAAATGGGGACCTAACAGACCTAGGACTTCTGATGATGGTTTAGTAGTTAAGAAAGAAGATATACCCGATATTTCTTCTCCGGGTACATAATCTAAAAGAAATGGTATGTTTCCATCTTTTGAAGGTTGGTCAAATATTTGTGGTCCTAAATTTTTATCAAAAGTAACAACCCAATCAGAAAACTCATGTAATTGTGAAAGCAATACTTTATCTCTGTTTGAGAGTCTTAATTCTATTGATGGAATTGCCTCTGTTGAATTTATGGCTAAAGAACCCGCCACAAAAAATTGCAATGATGAAAATAAAGAACAACATAACAGATCTTGTTTATAAGTGTCAACTACATCAACGTCAATATATCTATTCCATTTAATATTATCGTCAACTTCTTCAACTTCAATAGAATGTTCTAACAATAAACCATTTAAATAAAATGATTTTACATCGCGATGTGGTTTGAAAAGAGTAACTTTAACCGCAAAAGGATTAACTAAAAAGCTTAAATGAGCTGCATATTTTGAAGGATTGTGTAAATATTCATTAATTTTATTAATAGAGAATCTTAATTTAGGAAACAATCTGTTTTTAGAGGGCTGTGAAAATAATTCAGCTTCTTCAGAAATATTAGTTTCTGGATTTAATAAATTCTTTAATTCCCTACCGTGTTCTATAATTGAATCTCCACCAATAAAAACACGAACTTCAAATTTGATGTCTACATAATCTGGATTCTTGCCAATTTCAACAAAAGAATCGGAAAATATACTTGCATCACCTACATTAAAAAGATTTACAATAAGCTTATCTGTGTATGGATGCTGGAGAAGGAAATTCTTAATATGTTTTACAACTAATTTCTTACTGATGTCCGTTTCAACATAATTATCAGTTGAAATATTAAAAAGTGATCTAAAATAATGTTTGATTTGTTGAGTGGCTGGTACTAAAGATTCATTAGAGATAAAATTTGAATTATCCAAATAGATAGCCCATCCAAAAGACAACTCTCCAGTGTATTCAAAATTTTTGAAAGTACTCGGCTCAACATAAACCAATGGATTAATTTCAGGAGATAAGCTTCCCAAGAAAAGTTCTTCGAGTTGATTCCATTCCTCCAAATGCACTTGATAATTTATAGTTTTTTGATACCAATCATCAAACAATTCAATTAATTGTAAAAACCATGATAAACGCAAAGGATGTAAAGGTGACATTAAAAAACAAGAGACAGAGTTCCCGTCAGGAAGCTTTGTTTTAACTTTTATTAAATCTAAGACTTGAATTTCACTTAATAAGTGCTTAACAGTTTCCTTTTCATCTTCATTTAAAGATTCATTAAAAAGATTGTTTTTTAATTGTGATAACCATTCATCATAAGCCTTTAAATAATTTTTAATCTCTGATTTAAAAAGATACAAATTGCAGGTTTCAATAATACCATTGGCATTTTCATTTGAGTTTTTAATTGATTCGAAAAACTGATATCGCAATTGAATGAGTTCTTTTGGTGCAATATCGGTTAGATCACTATTTTGAAAACTTACCCCCTGTAATCCTACAAAAGCAAGATTATTACTTAACAAACAATTAATATGACCTAATTGATGACTATGCTTTAAAAATTCATTTTCTAATAAACGTAACTTAGAAGATAAATTGATTTGATAATTATGTATTGAAGAATAATTAATATGAAATGTAGATACATGCTTAGGCTTTTGATCATTTAACCATACATTAGATAGATCACTTGCTAGAGGAGATTCGATAGCCTCTCCGTTCTTTAATCGTTCAATATTGTATTTGAAAAAAGCCTGTAGAACATTATTTAATTTATCTTTTCTTTGTGTTTCTTCTTTTTCAGGATTTTCATCAAAAAAATAATCAAAGTCATCCGAATCACATGTTAACTTGTAACTATAGTTGCTTTTTGTTTCTGGAGTTTTATTCTCTAATTCCCATGCCTTTTGAATCGAAGCATCTTTAAAATCATCGTTTGAATTTAAGATATTTCCGTGTTCATCTTCGGCTAAAACCTTCAAAAAATAAGAACCTTCATCGAACATATTTGGGTTCAATTCAATCTTTGCTTCCTGATAAGATCTATTCGAATTGGTGTTTTTTAATTTTCTTAAAGTTGAAATCTCTTCTCCCGAACGACCATCTACAGACATTAACACAACTCTAAAGAATTTTAAATCTTCAATATCCTTTGGTGGTGGATTGGTACTGTAACGAATAGTAACTTTTGAGGTTTGATTCGGATTAGCAATTAAAACTTTTTTCCCTTCTTCACTAATAAAATCAGTAGATCTAATCTCTTCAATGGAAAGTTTGATTTCTTTAAAATTCAAATTAGGTATTGACCAATTATCAAAGCATAAATCGGGATAGGAAGATGCAATAAGCTGACAAATACGGTCACGAGATTTTGCTTCATTTTCTGTTCTGAAGAAATTAATAAAATCTTTTTGAAGTGTATCTTGCTCAATAGGCAATTCATTGATTCGGTCATATAAAGGTCTATTAAATGAACTTAATAATCCGATGCTAGTTTGATTGAAATTTAATCGAGAACGAATTAAATCTTCGTGTTGCAATAATTCCTCATCAGGTAATAAATCTAGATGGAAAAGATTTTTACCTATAGCTCGAGTATCATAATCATTTTCTTCAATCGAGATTAAATAATCTATAATCTTCGAAGTTTCTATGTTATTAATAGATAGGTAATTAAATATAGACTGAATTATATGTTTTTTATTTTTGGGTATTTTTGCTATTAATTTATCTTTTAACTTGTGTTCAATGCCATCGAGCGATATTTCCTTAAAAGTGGCATTGCCATAAGAGTCTTCAGCAGCCGTTCTGCTATTAGAAGGAATAAGAACAAGTAAAGGTTTTTCTTGTTGGTTTCTAAATTCAATCAATTTAGTAGCAGATATAAAACAGTCTCCCTTATCTTCTTCAGAAACAATAAAAGTATTTATGCCTTGATATTTCTCAGAAAGTTCATTCCATAGATATAAAAGTTCATTATTTCCAAAACCTGTAATTTTCATACAATGACCAGCTTTGGCATTATGAAGTTCATTATGATGTAGAGAGATCACCAGATCTATAATATTTTGATAATAGGAATTAATCGTTATAAGTTCCATAGGAAAAAATGTTATTTTAGTTCGTAACGAGGTCTAATCTTCTGTAATATATACGCATCACTCAAATCGTTATAAAAACCGATTTGTCTTAATTTATGTTTAAAGGCCTCTACGTTTTCTTTAAATGCCAAATGAGTATTCAAATCGGAATCTTTAAATCTTGATTCAGATAAGCCATTTATAATCAAGCCATAACGATCTTTGATTTTTCCGGTAAGTTCTTCTATAGATAAACTCCTAGTAATAAAAGCATCATCTTCTCTATGCAAAACTTGAATTTGCACTAAAGCCTCCAATAATCGTGTTCCTAAGACAAATCGTCTTGGATGTTTTTTGCTTCTCCCTTGCGCAATAAATCCCCTCTCATTATTCTTTTGAGACAAATTATCGATAAATTGAACGTGGTACTTGTACTGATAAGGTCCCCTTATTTTTACAAGTAATTCAATATATTTGTCAAAATAAGAAGTCTCATATTTGACCATGGAATTTAAATGCTTTTTATCCTCATCATTGTCAATTGAACCTAAAATAAAGTCCCATCTCATTTTAAAATATACATCAAAATCAGCAGGTGGATTTTTTAATACTTCTAAAGCACGATCCAAATGCTTAGAATTATTCTTTTCTAAATTTTCCTTTTTTAACACCGCATTTATCTGGAAAGTGGCTTTGATATAATCGTAAATAGAATTGTACATTCTATCGGTATCTTCTATGGCAACTTTAGAAATTTTACTTTCAAAATTATCGGTAATATCTAAAACAATGCTCCAATCGTCTTGTACGTTAAAACTGCCTTCAGTGACCATTTTAGGCAATAAATATATCAGTTTTTGAATATATAAAGACAAATGAAAAGAAGTAATTGTTTTTAAATAATCAATCAATACATTTCGCGGAATTTCTCTTTTGTATACCAAAAGTCTTCTAACATCGTCACAATATAATTCAGCTTGTTCTTTCAAAACTGGTTTTATCTGATTTAAAGCTGTTGGACTATCTAGATAACCTGGCTTGACTTTTTTTATTAAATGTAAAATTCCGAGGCTGTCCACATCTAAAGTTTTGGTATTGCTCATGTTATTCGTAGTTTTATCCCAACCTTCCATTAAAAATTGCTTTAAATCTTCCTTAACTTGTTGGTTTTGCCCTAACATCAAATAAACCTGGTCAGCTGAAAAATAATCTCGGGTATTTTGAGCATTTCTAATGCGATAACTTTCCAGGTGAATTGGTCTCAAAGAAGATATTTTTTCTTTGTCCAAATTCCCCCTAAATACCATATTTACTAAATTAGTACGCATCCAAATTTCAATTGCTTCAGGATACTGATTGAATCCTGTAATATAACCTTCTTCCTCAAGGATTCCGAATACTTTTTTTAATTTATCAATCTCGATAAAAGCATTATCACCAGCTCTGTTGCGTTGTCTAGGGCGTATTCCGTCATGACGTAACAACATAAATAAATTAACCATAGTATAATCAATATTAATGGCTTTAGCATCAGCAGTAAATAGCAACTCATTTCTAAAAATACTCTCGTCTTTATTTAATTTGATAGCCATAGTTAAAAAATTACAGGTTCTACATTAATATGATTGGAACTATCTTTCTTGATAGTATAAAAAGTAATATTATCTCGGGTTACCACAATTTCATTGTAGCTCAAATTTTCTAGTAAATTTTTAAAAACAATTAATTCAATGAATTTACCTTTTAAATCATTTAAAGATGGACTAAAGCCTTGCTGAATAAAATACAACATCTCATACAAATCGAGCGATATGGTTAAGCGAATGTGTTTTTCATCTTTATGTCT
Organism: Flavobacterium notoginsengisoli; assembly: GCF_014207905.1. Taxonomy (GTDB): domain Bacteria; phylum Bacteroidota; class Bacteroidia; order Flavobacteriales; family Flavobacteriaceae; genus Flavobacterium; species Flavobacterium notoginsengisoli_A. Next base: position 35,943 of record NZ_JACHLB010000009.1, read on the forward strand.
GAATATAAGACTATCTGGTTCATATTCTAGATACTTAACTAAGTGTTCCGTTTTATTAACAAATAATTCAAAATCACTTAATTTAAACAATTTAAAGGACTGTCCAATTGGATCCTTAACATCTGAAGAGGACAAAACCAAACTGTTTATATCTAAATTTTCGTTATTACAGCCTTCATTTAACGAAACAGCTCTCGAAATACTTCGTTTAATTGACTCTTCATTATTTGAACTATTAAGAATATTAACAAAAGTAAATACCGAATGATAAGGTAATCTCAATAGATAAGAAGGCATTTTGAGTAATTCGGAAGATTTTGCGTCTCTAAAATTAGTTTCTATCAATTCTGCTTTACCTTCAAAGTATTGATGTCTAACAAAACTTTTATGTTTATCCTTAATTTTATTTATAACATCCGAGGTTTGTTCATGAGCTGGAATATATAGTTTATTTGCATTAAACACCTCTAATAAAGAGAATTCTCTTTCTGCAAATTCAAGATAATTTTTAGGCAAATGCTTACCAAAAAACAAATCCCTATCTAAGTGCGGTATTGCTACCTCACCAATATCTGTTTCTCTTAATAAATTAATAAGTCTATCTTGATTTGCACTATCCTCTGCAGAAGGATTGGTAATATTGAAATAATAATATTGCCAATATTTTTCCGGATCACTATTGGTTGATTGTGCTAAAAGTTTTAGATCCTCACAAGAATAATCACGAGTTAAAGTATAGGCTATTAAAGACCTCATATCTCTCATAGTGACATGGAGTTCTCTTTTTAGGCTTACAGTTTTAATCAACCATTCCATTCTTGAAGTAATTGTCTCTCCAGCGGCACTATCATTAAAACTTTCTACATTATATTTTATGAAACATTCTTTGGCTAAAGAACAGCTATCACATTGTTTCCAAAGTTCCTTTTTAGTTAGTGCTTTAAACTGATTACGGAATAAACTGCCACCTTCATCATTTTGTGCAACTACAGAACGTAAATTCAAATTTACAATCATCACGCCATCTGGTAGTTTGGCATGGCCTTCTTCGTAAAAATAATTTTCAATTATAGTGGCTAGTTTAGAGTGTTTCGCTGAAGTTGTTAAAAATTCGACCAATCTTCCCTCATTAATTGCAATGATTCTTCCCTCTTTTGCTTGGTTATAATTTGTTAATCCCTCAAAAGGAGAGAAGAAGGTATCCAAAACTTCATTGTTGATGTTGTTTTCTTCATCCTGTGAACCATCATAATTACTTTCGAAGGTAATACCATTAATTTTAAATTTAGCACCATTTCTATGGGAGTGTTGAATAACTTCTTTTACATTCGGATCATTCTCAATTTTTTTAATAAAGGCTGTTTTACCATCACCGGCATTTCCTGTTATGATTAGCAATTTATACTGACCGTCAACAATAGCTGGAATTAAACTTTTGTCCAACTTTGTAGGCGTATAGGTAAGATCATCAAATTCACTAGAATTAAAGTTTACCCTGGTTCCAGCATTTCCATAGCGAGATTGACTGTATAACGAGTTCAAATAATCAACAATATTTGCACCTTCTATGCTTATCTTGAAAGCCTTAATTTTATCTTTGTTATTATCAAAAAGGAGTTTCATACTATCGTAAACCCGGTCTATATTACCTGTGGTAAAAGACTTAGCGCCACCTTTCCAGAAAATATCACTGATAATAGTCTCATCATCTACTTTCAATAATATTTTAATAGGATTTCCTAGATCAATGGTCGTCTTGTAATTCTCAAGTTTTCCTTTAAAACGTAAAAGAGTATTTTCAACAGCCTCATGCAAATCTACGTAGGTGTTCATTTTATCATACAATTTCAAATTGAATGAGCTTCCTTGATGAATAATCAATTGGGTGTGATATAATTTATTGCGAACACTAATTTCATCTTCGTGACTGGGGGCAATATCTAGTAATCTGTCTTCTAATGAAAGTAGTGCCTCATACATTTCTTGAGCAGAACCGAAACGCTCTTCACGGTTTGTGTCAATCGCTTTAAGCAAAAATTTTGCAAGTTCATAAGAGATCCTTGGCTCTATATCTTTTGGATTATTTGGCGTTTTACTGGTAAAAGGCATTTTACTGGGGTGCCAAGGATATTGTTTACAAATCAATTCATAAAGCGTTACACCCAAAGCAAAAGTATCAGCTGATAAATCCCAATTAACCTTGTAATTATCTGTAATTAGATCTGGCGCCAAATAAGGGTTTGTTCCAACAAAATCTTTGTTTTCAGTACTAGAAGAAGCAACATTAAAATCAATGAGTACAAATCGGGTAGAATTATCCCAAATGATATTGTGAGGTTTAATATCACGGTGCATTAATGGTTTCTCTTTAGATTGCATGGCAATCAAAGCGGACAGTATATCCTTGCCAACCTGATAAACACTATGAATAGGTAATCGGGCATCAGTGCGAGTATAATTACTTAGATTTTCTCCTTCAAGATATTCCATAACAGTATAAAACTGACCAGTAGGAGATTCATCATTCCAAACGAATTTTACAATATTATTATGATTTAAATCTTTTAAAGCTTCATACTCGTCTTTTACAGAAGAAAAAGTAACACTTTCATTAAATAATTTTAAAGTGTAATAAGCATCCTGAATTCGGTGCTTTACTTTAAAAACTTTAGAGTATCCACCCTTTCCTAAAGTTTCATAGATAGTAAAAGAACCAACAGTATCACCTTCCTTCAATTCTTCATAATTGTTAGAAGTTGGAACCGATATTACTGGTAAAGGTTTCGGATGTTCTGTAGAAGAACTTTCTAAAGATTTAAGGATAAATTCTTCCAGCGCATCTATACTTTCAATTCGTGAAGTGTCATCCGTTTGAATAGTTTGATAGCAAACTTCATCCAGCCATTTTGGTAAATTAGAGTTAAGTTTTGAAGGCAATTTATCTTTCGCTAATTTACCTCCCAATTTATCTAATTCATAAGGAGTTTTAATCGGTTCTACATCCGTAAACAACCAGTAAATCAAAACTCCCAAAGAATATATATCGGAGGCTTGATTGGCATCACCAACAGTTAATTCCAATGGATGATAAGCTGTAGCATTATTAGCATTAATGGTAGGCATCACAGTGTAACCCTCATCGCTATGATCTACAAAATAAGATTTTCCGAAGTTACCTAAATAGGCATACCCACTACTTAAATAAATATTATCAGGATTGATGTCTCTATGATAAATATTTTCTTTATGCGCTTCTTTCAAAGCAACCATAATATTTCTGATAATAGTAATCTTTTCCGGAAAAGTAAATGTTTTATGTCTGGCTTCAGAACGAAGAGAATTCTCTTCAAGAAAATCAGTGATTTCATAAAACAGATGATTGACCTCGTCAATTCTAAATTCTACATTTAGGATAAAGGGTTTTGCTTTGATTTTGCTCAAAGCATTGTATTGATTTTTTATTCGTTCTTCCCTTTTTTGCAATTCTTCCTTAGAAAGACCGCTAATTTGAAGTGAATATTCTTTAACGCGCCTTCTTACTGTTGAATTAACCCCTTTGGGCTTCACCAAATATTCTGCAAAATTAGGTTCTTGTTCAAGAACTTCAATAATCTCATAACCTTCAATCTCTCGTTTTTCATTGGGTAATTTCTTGCTTTGTTGTCCTATTAGATAATTAACGATATCTTGTTGAATGGAGAGGATATTATCTTTTAATTGTCCGCTATTATATGAATCTGTGATAAAATCAATTAGTTTACTATTTAATTCAAAAGTAAGTTTTTGAGCTTCACGAGAAATAATTGGTTGATATGAGTTCTGATAAGAAAGTGAAACCATATTTTGTATCCATGCTTTACCCCAACTAGAATCTTCTTCTTTTAATTTAGAAGCCAAAATAGCTGTTTTTTGACGACCTGTCTTTAAAGGATTTTGTATCTGACGGTCATTCAAATACCAGTAATTGTCATCACCTTCTATGCGGCCTTTCCAATCTTTGTTTTCGATATTAAAAATGGCATGAGGAGCTACGACAATAAGGTCATATTCCCAATATTGAGTTCTATTGTTTCTTGGGTTGGTAGAGGCAATCTCTATATTAGGAATTAAGAAATAATTTTCTGGAAGATTTACTTCAAGAAAATCTAACAAACGCTTTTCTCCAACATTTACAACCGCTTCAAAATAAGGTGGTTTTAAGATTTTTGCCATGATTCAATTTCTTTTTCGATAAGATCTATTGCTTCTTGCTCAAGAAAACATGCGTCACTTGTTTTCTCCAACATCAATTTGATGTTTTCTGAAATATTTTCAAATATTGAATGATAAATAGGAATTTCAAATGAACTTATCTGATGGTGATCTATATGTTTTTGAACACTACCATATTCTAGATTTTTTAAAAGTCTTTGACCAATTTTAGTTTTGAAAAAACAATATATATAATAATTATAATTATCTTTTTTTGGTTTAATTCTTACTAAGTTATTTGTGGCAGAAACACCGTCTAAAAATTTAGTTATAAGAGATAGATAACCAATAGTTCCTGCATCTTGGATAACAAGCCAACCTTCTTTTAAAATATAATCGTCTATATTTTTCATTTTTTTCGAAAGAAAACTATCAAAAACAGGCATCTGATTTAATAATTCTGAGCCACTCAAGTATGGTATTCCTACATCTTTATTATTTGCCCTTATTCTTTTGAAGATTCCTGGAGTAAAAACTAATTCTGATAAAGAAGAAATTGTTTTTAATTCTGCTCCATTTTCAATCGCTTTATTTTTAAAACTATCTATTAGATTAGCATTGTATGTAGCCTCCAATCTTGATGTGTGGCTTAATCTCTGCGATATTTTAGAAGTATAAATTAATTTAGACTCAATTTTCGGCAATTCATTTTCGAAAATGGAAATAGCTTCGATTAATAATTTATTAGCATTGACCCTTAATGAAGATGCTTTTAGTATTAAATTATGAACATATGCTTGTTTTTCTTTTGGCATCTCAATTACTGGTAAGCTCGATAGTGTTTTTGGGTCGATACGAGGTACAACCGATCCATAAATATATGACTGCATAAAATTATATGCTGTTGGGGAAGACAAATAGGCGTAGATAAAACCAAAAAGAGCTTTGTTATCATCAGATATAATTCTTATGATGTCTTGCGATCCAATAATGCCCTCAAGATCTTTTGTAATCAATCGAACATTTCCAATTGTTCCTGCACAACTAACCAATATTTGGTTATCCTTTAATGTCATATCTTCCTGCCTTGGAGTATGCTTTAGAGAAATTAATTTTGAAACTTCTAAAGGACTAGTATTCATCATGTGTGTAGCAGATATATATGGTAATCCAAATTTTTCGCTTTCAACAAACATTCTCTTAAATATGCCTCCTGTGTAAATTTGATTTGTTAATTCACCTAATGTCTTAAATGAAGCGCCATTTCTTTTGGAATTACTGATTCTACTTTTTCCATAATTTAAATGAAAATTTGGCTTAATGATGTTTGAGCCTTCTTGTAAACTTTTATATGGTACTGCTGCAAATTCCATAACTAACTATTTTTTTAAGAAATTAAGATAAGCTTCTGAAATTTTTGGCAAATCATCATCCAAATGTTTTAATTTCTCTTTTCTAGCTTTTACTTCCTGTGTTCCATCTTTTTTTGAAAACAAGTATTCGGTGATCGTTTCAAACAATAATTCCGCCCCATCCTCGTCTCTAAGAAAAATCGGATTTCCTCTTCGATCTTTGCCGAGTTTTTCCGCTATAGCCATAAATACCTCATAATCTTCATCACTTTCCTGTGCCAGTTGTCTTGATAATTCGGTTTTCTTTTCCAAAAACAATAAGGATGCTTGAACCCCGACTTGAGGTAAAAAAGCTTCAACTGCTAAATCAACAGAAGCTAATATTTTAAATTTATTAAGAATCCATTCTCTAACTTTAAGCATATTAGGATTTCCTAAAATACCATCAGGCAACACAATAGCCATTTTTCCACCAGGTTTCAAAAAGTTATAACAGGCCTCAATAAATAATACTTCTGGAGCATCACTAAATTTTGAAATCTCGTAACGTTCCGCCACTTCTTTTTCTACTTTTACTTTGGCACCAAAAGGAGGGTTAGTAAAAATCACATCAAAAGTACCGCGAGCATCATTATAGTAACGATCTTCAACGTCCCCCATAATTTCTAAACTTCGGTTTATAGCAGTTTCAATTTTAGCGATTTCTTCTGGATGATCCCATTTTGGGTATGCAAGAGAGTTTACATGAAAAACATTAGCATGTCCATCGCCGGCCATTACCATATTCATTCGTGCAGCTTTTTTTAAATCAGGGTCAAAATCAAAACCAAAAATGCTGTTTTCCGCATATTCTTTTACTCGTTCATTAACTTCGAAAGAATTAAATTTTGCTGCTAATAAAGGACCAAATAAATCAGGAAACAATTCTTGAGCGATTTGTTTTCTCACATGATCCAATACCATCACAATAAAGCCACCGGATCCACATGCTGGATCCAAGACACGATGTTTCTCAGTTGGGTTTAACATTTCAACCATAGCTTTTACAATATTTCTTGGTGTAAAAAATTGTCCAGCTTCTTGTTTTAAAGTGTTGCTTACAATTGTCTCGTATGCCATTCCTTTTACGTCAATAGAAGCATCGAGGAAAGAATATTTGGCAAGTTCTCCAGCAATAAAGGCAACTCCTTTATCTGTTAATTCTATTCCTTCGTTTCCGGTAAATACTCCTGAGAACATCGAGTTATCTTTTAATTTTTGAAAGATAGCCTTAATTCGGTCTGCAACGGCCCTTCTTCCTTCTTCTGTATTTTGTTCTTTTACACCAACCCAAAATTCTCTACGGTAGCTAATATCTGTTTCAATAAATCTTCTTTTTTCATCATAAAGTTTACAGAATATAAGGTTTAATAATTGCCAAAAAGCATCTTTCTTTCTCCCTTCATTTCCATAAATATAATCATGTGCTCGTTTAAACACTTTAATCAAAGAGTCATTTGCTGGCTTTTTACTATAAGAGCGATCTGCTCGATCAATATCTGCTAAAGTTTCCCCTTCTCCAGGAAAATCAGATAGATCAGTAAAGTCAAACTCATAGCCTATTGCGTCCTCTTCTTTTTGTAAAAAATGATAGCTAGAACCATTAGCCCACAAACCGAACTGACAATTTTCAACAGCGGCCATCGCATTTTCAAGAGTAACTGCTAATCCCTTTTTGCTGTCAGTTTCTTTTATTTTATCATCTTGAATAATACAAATTCGAATAATGTTGTCTTGTAAATGAAGTTTGCTTTTTTCAAAGACAACTAACTCTACTTTCTGTTTTTTTGCTTTTCCATTAGCAGGATCAATAAAGTCGATTTTGAAATCACGTTCCATATCGTTCAAATCAAATCCATATTCTTCATTCAGCATACGAATAACAGATTGAAGATTTACTTCAGCACTAGTCGCCTTTTTGGCTTCAGAAGTTAATAAACACAATATTTGATTATCGTCTAAAATTATTTCTTCTTGGGGTGTAGTTTCGTTACTCATTATCAATTGTTTGTATCAGTTGTTCAATTTTTTTTCGTTGGTCTCTTCTTGTGGCATAACGAAGAAGCTTATTTTTGTTTACATTGTATTTTTTAAAAGCACATTTAAAAATTTCTTCTATAGAATATCCTATAGGTTTTAGATAATTTTCGGAAAGTAGCCATGCATTAACTAAAATACCTTCTAATGTCAGAAGGGTGTAATCGCCATTGTTTTGTGTAGGAGTTTCCGAGATTAAAGGATATAGTAAAATCACATCATTTTGCGGAAGAATGTATCGCTGAATAATTTCATGATTAGGCTCTAAAAACGCTGGCTTGCTAAATAATTGCATTTGATTAAATAATTCAGTGAGGTGATCCTTTTGTGCTAAGAGAAAAACTGCTCTTTTGTTGTTTTCTTTTTCTATAATAGAATCAAGCATTTCGGTATCCCAAGCAACTAATTGAGATGGAATGAATGTTTTTGTTTTGTTATAGACTCGTTTAGTTTTTAAATTTATTTCGATATTAAATTCGGGCTTAAAATCAAAGGTGTATGTCCCTCTTCCTGATTGATAAATAAAGTGTTCAGATTTTAATTGATTAATTTTCCATACAATTGTATTTGTAGTTAAGTCTGGGAGTAGATTTGAAAGAAATGACACTAACTCTTTTGAAGTAATTGTACTTTGTTTTGAAAACTTTGTGTTTATTGCTAATGCTAAGTCAGAGTTTTTCATATAAAATGTTGAACAACAAATATAGTTAAGTGTTTTTGTTTTTCAAAACTTTGGCAGTTTTTTTTAAAATATGCCAATATTTTGATTTTTGAACAACTATTGAAAATATCAAATTATCATCTATTAGGTGAGTAATATAGCTTGTTCTGTGAGTTTCTGTAATATTGCCATTTCACTTTCATCTAAAATATTTCTACTCTGTTTTTTAAAATTAGAGACATATTTGCCAATAAATGGATTGAGTAATTGGTAATTTGGGTTGTTTATTATTTTTGCTTGAACTTTTCGATTAAGTTCTCTTTCTAATTCATTAATTTTTTCTTTGCTTTTAACTATGTTTTTTGTAGGGTCATCATATTTTCCAAAATGACAATAAAAGTATTCATAATTATATTCTTCTGGATTGTTTAATTTGTTTCTGATTTGTGAATGTATTTTGTTATATGAAAAATGATTCCCTATTCTAGAAATTATGGGATTGCAACCTTTGCGATTGTCCCCAACCTTTCCAACATACAGTTTTATTATTCCTTTTTTAGTTTTTGGGGTAGCGATCAATAAATATACAGCCCATTCTCTTTTTGTTGAATCGCCAGATATTTTTAAGCTTTTTATTTCCATTTTTTGCTTACAGAATATTTTGAAAATTATAAAATAAGGATTTTAGTTAAAAAAGGTTTTCCGTAAAGACTATAAAATTTCTTTTGTATCCATACATTTCTCATTTCAGGATAGCAAATTTCGATAATTTTTAATATGGAATTTCAAGTAGAACTACGTGATTTGAAGTGATTAAATGAAAGTTGTTTGAATGATCTTGTAAGTTCGGAAATTTGTCTGGCTAGATGTTTAGAATCAAATATTGTATCTGTAAATGATTAATGTCCTCACTTGAGCTCCTCACTCGAGCAACTTAGAGTTTGTAATTTTGAAATGAAAAGTAAATAAAAAACCCTTAAACATTTCTGTTTAAGGGTTTTGTCTTTTGTAGCGAGGACGGGAGTTGAACCCGTGACCTCAGGGTTATGAATCCTGCGCTCTAACCAACTGAGCTACCTCGCCTGGACTGCTAGTAGGAATGTTTCCTTCATTGCGGGTGCAAAGATAGAAATAATATTAAAGCACACAAGAATATTTTGAAGAAAAAAAAATATTTTTAAAAACGCATTGTTTTTGGACATATATTCTTATATTTCCAAAAAAATTAAAAGTAGCACATGGATTCAAAAATACGTTACGAAATCGAGTTTCCGATCAATTCTTCGCCGCAATTATTGTATCAATATATATCAACACCGTCAGGTTTATCAGAATGGTTTGCTGACAATGTTAATTCAAGAGGTGAGTTTTTTACATTCATTTGGAATGACTCACAAGAAAAAGCACGCTTAGCTTCAAAAAAATCTGGAGAAAAAGTTAAATTCAAATGGGTTGATGATAGCAGTAAGGATACAGAGTATTTTTTCGAATTGCACATTTTAGTTGATGAATTAACTAAAGATGTTTCGCTTATGGTTGTTGATTTTGCTGAGAAAGAAGAAATTGGCGAAGCTAAACAATTGTGGGAGAATCAAATTTCAGACCTTAAACATCTTATAGGTTCTGTTTAGTAAAAGTCTATTTTATACCTTATATTTGCCCTGAACAAAATTCAGGGTTTTTTTATGATTAATTTTAATGGAAACATAGCGCAGGAAGATAATTTGCTAACTTTAAATCGCGCTTTTTTGTATGGTGACGGAGTATTCGAAACAGTAAAAATTGTCAACGGAAAAATCTTGTTTCTTGAAGATCATTATTTTAGATTGATGGCCTCAATGCGTGTTGTTAGAATGATGATTCCTATGGATTTTACTATGGAGTATTTTGAAGAACAAATTCTTACTCTAGTAAATCAATTGAATATTGCCTCTTCAGCTAGAGCTAGAATTACCGTTTTTAGAAATGATGGAGGTATGTATCTTCCTAAAACTAATGAGATTTCGTTCTTGATAAACGCCATTTCTCTTGGAAATAAAGCTTATACTATAAATACAAACCAATACGAAGTAGATTTGTATAAAGACTTCTATGTTACAAAACAATTATTATCATCTCTTAAAACAACCAATAAGATGATTAATATAACGGGGAGTATTTTTGCAGACGAAAATGGTCTTGCCAATTGTATTTTACTGAATGATAGCAAAAATGTAGTGGAAGTGCTTCAGGGAAATATTTTTATGGTTTCTGGAAATAAACTTATTACGCCTCCAGTTTCAGAAGGAGCTTTAAACGGAATAATGCGTAAGCAAATTTTAGCTTTAGCTAAGAAGATAGAAGGCATAGAAGTTTCAGAAGAAATAATTTCACCATTTGATCTTCAAAAAGCTGATGAATTATTCCTGACTAATGTAATCACAGGGATACAGCCGATAACTAAATATCGAAAAAAAGATTTTACAGCGAATCTGGCTCATTTACTGGTGCAGAAACTTAACGAATCCATTTCTGAAAATTAATTCAGATATGGATTTTCGGGTGCATTTGACCATATAAGATAATCACCGCCAAGTTCAATAATCTGCTCCTTCCAAAAGTGAGTAGTAGATTTTCCAATAATTTTATTTTTATAATTATTATCAGCAATGATCCAGGAGTTTCCTTGCATTTCATTTTCAAGCTGATTCTCGTCCCAACCTGTGTAGCCTAAGAAAAAACGAATATTATTTTTGCTAATGGCTCCACTGTTTATAAGGTCTTTCGTAGACTCAAAATCACCTCCCCAATAAATTCCGTTTGAAATCTCCACACTGTTCGGGATTAAATCTGGAATATTATGAATAAAATAAAGGTTGTCTTGTTCTACAGGTCCTCCGTTGTATATCTTAAAGTTGGCTTCAATTTCAGGTATTAAGTCATTAATGGTATATTTTAATGGCTTATTAATTATAAAACCTATTGATCCTTCTTTGTTATGGTCTGCTAATAAAATTACCGATCTGTTAAAAGATAAATCTCCAATTATTGAAGGCTCGGCAATAAGCAGGTGTCCTTTTTTTAATTTTTCTGAAATCATACGGTTACAATTTTTATTAAATTTAGTTATAAAAAAATTAATATCACAAAAAAAATCGTTAAACCGCATAAAAAAACCTTCCATAAGGAAGGTTTTAATTATATTATAAGTTTAGAGAACTTTCTTACTTAGTTCACTGCACCTTCTAATTCAGCTCCAGCTTTGAATTTTACAACGTTTTTAGCTGCGATCTTAATAGTTTTTCCTGTTTGTGGGTTTCTTCCATCTCTTGCCGCTCTTGAAGAAACTGACCAAGATCCAAATCCTACTAATGAAACTCTTCCTCCTTTTTTCAAAGTAGTTCCTACATTACCTAAAAATGACTCTAAAGCTAATTTCGCCGCAGCTTTTGTGATTCCTGCATCAGCAGCGATAGCATCGATTAATTCTGATTTGTTCATAATAATTAGTTATTAATTGTTGGTTAAAAAAAATTGTTAATACACAAATTTAGTAGGAAATCCGTTGCGTGCAAGTGTTTTCTTTAATTTTAGCAAAAATTGTTAATAACTTGCTTTTTTTGTTCATAAAGAGTGTTGTTCATCGATGAAACCCATGTGCAAACCCCTGTTTTACTGACATTAATACACTTTTGCAACCTCGGAAAAGCTAACTCCATTTAATATTTCGGAAGCTAGCATTCTCTTTTTTCCCGGAAATTGTAGACTTAATAACTGAATAAACCCGTCTTTTATTGCAATCTTGATTTCTTTTTTACTGCTAATCAGTTTTCCGATCTCGTAAGAATGTGATTCTGAGACTAGTTTTGCTTCGTAAATTTTAATGTTTAATTCCTCATTTTGATCTTTTAAGAAACACCATGACGCAGGGTACGGACTTAAACCACGAATCAAATTATTGATTTCTGCTCCAGATTTTGTCCAATCTATTTTGCAGTTTTCTTTGTTTAATTTGTAAGCAGTTTTAATATCGTCATGATCTTCCTGGATAGTGGTAGTTACATTTCCGTTTTCAATAACCTTTAAAGTGTCAATTACTGTGGTGCTTCCTAAATGCATTAATCTATCGTGCAATTGACCTGCAGTTTCTTCTGGTTCTATTGCGATTTCAGAATTTAAAATCATCGCGCCAGTGTCAATTTTATCATCAATAAAGAAAGTCGTAACACCAGTTTTAGTCTCTCCATTAATAATAGCCCAGTTAATTGGCGCAGCACCACGATAATTTGGCAGTAATGAAGCGTGAAGATTGAATGTCCCTAAAGTTGGCATTTCCCAAACTACTTTTGGCAGCATTCTAAAGGCAACTACAATTTGTAAATTGGCATTTAAGGCTTTTAATTCTGCTAAGAAATTCTCGTCTTTTAAATTGGTTGGCTGTAATAAAGTAAGATTGTTAGCCAATGCATATTCTTTTACAGCTGAATATTTTATTTTTTGTCCGCGTCCTGCAGGTTTGTCTGCAGCTGTAATAACGCCGACAACTTCGTAGTTGTTTTTAAGTATGGTATCCAAAATGCCAACGGCAAATTCTGGCGTTCCCATAAAAATAATTCTCAATTTCTCCATTATGATTTTAAAGTGTATTTATTATTCGCTTGTATAATGATATGATTGTTTTCGAGTAATTCCTGAAGAACCGAAATAATGTCTTTCGCATCCATTTTTATTTGGTTTTCAATTTCTCTCGAAGTTAAAGAAGCTGTTTTTAGTAAAGATAAAATCTTGTCAGCAATAGAATCGGCTTCGGTTATTTTTCCTTTTTGTGTAATGCAATACGAGCAAATACCGCAATTTTCTTTGGTTTCTTCACCAAAATAATCCAGAACCAATCTGTTTTTGCAAGATTTAGTGTCTTTTATATAATGTAAAACAGACAGAAGCTGTTCTTTTTTAACTAGATTTTGTTTTTCTAAATATTTTGAAACTCTATTAATGGTGAGATCGTCTTCGCGGATTTCGTTAAATAATATGGTAGCGTCGTTATTTTTAGATTTGTATTCTATGATTTCTTTTTCTTTCAGTTTTTCTAAAAGAGCAATAACTTGTTCTTCCGATCGATTTGATTTTTTAGCAATTAAGGCCAAATTTAGATTAGTTTTTACTTCATAAACGCCAGGATAAGTTCTTAAAATCGCTAAAATAATTTCCTCATCACTAGAATTTAAACTCATATATCGAATCACTTCTTTCGATTCGATTATAAACTGAATATTGATTTTCTCTGAAAATTCCTGAGACATTGTAATAATTCCCTGTTGATTTAAAAACTGTAATGCATTATAAGTTTTTACAGTAGGGAAGTCATATTTGTTGCAGAAATGATTCATTTTGAATGAAAAAGATTCGTCTAAACCTTCTCCGTAAGCAATTTGAAAATAATTACAGAGTTTGACATACATGGTTTTTAAAAACTTCTTATCTGGAAGAATATTGATAAATTGCTGTTCTGTCTGAATGGCATCTGAATTATTATAAAGCAAAACCGAAAAAGCTTTAGCTCCATTTCGCCCCGCTCGTCCAGATTCTTGATAATAGTTTTCTAAGTTTTCTGGAAGTTGGGTATGAATAACCGTTTTTACATTGTCCTTGTCAATTCCCATTCCGAAAGCATTTGTAGCCACGATAACTTGCGCTTGCTCCGACATCCACAATTCCATGTTTTTGTCTTTTTCTTTTGTAGAAAGTCCACCGTGGTAATAAGTTGCGGTAAATCCAAGAGATTGTAATTGCGAAGAAATATTCAAACAAGCCTTTCTGTTTCGAACATAAATAATAGAAGGCTGTGGGTTTTTTTTGAGAATCTGTTCGGTTCTATATAATTTGTCTTCCACTTCAAAAACCATATAAGCAATATTCTTACGTTCAAAAGATTGCTGAAAATGTCTCGGATTTTTTAATTCTAACTGCGTTCGAATATCTTCAATAACTCTCGGAGTTGCTGTAGCGGTTAAAGCTAAAAAAGGAATCTTTGGAAAAAACTTTTTGAGTTCAGAAATCTTAAGGTATGCAGGTCTGAAATCATGCCCCCATTGCGAAACACAATGTGCTTCATCAATAGCAATTAAATTGATGGGTAAATTTTTAATGCGTTCTACAATCCAGTCCGATTGCAAACGTTCTGGCGAAAGATATAAGAATTTGTAATTTCCGTATTGGCAATTATCCAAAAGATCAATTAATTCTTCGGTATGAATTCCGCCGGTAAGCGCAATTGCTTTAATATCTCTTTTCTGGAGATTCATTACTTGATCTTTTATCAAGGCAATTAAAGGAGAAATTACAAGACAAATTCCATCTTGCATCATGGCGGGAACTTGAAAACAAATTGATTTTCCGCCACCTGTCGGAAGTACAGCAAAAGTATCCTGTCCTTCAAGAACAGAATCGATAATTTCTTTTTGCAAAGGTCTAAAACTGTCGTGTTTCCAGTATTTTAGAAGAATATCCTGCGCTCCAAGCATTGCGTTAGTTTTAAAGTTAAAAATCTAGAAAATAGTTCTTTGTTTTGCAACTTTAAAACCTTTCGCTAAATTTTGTCTAAGATATAAAGAATTCTGTTTTCAACCGTATCTTTTGGAACCTCAATCAGTTCGTAACCATATTTTTTATAGGTTTCAACAAGATGTTCCTGAATTTTAACTGCCTGCTCAAAATTTTCATAGCGTTCTGCATCACTTTGGTAAATTTCTTCCCAAGGCGGCAGAATAAAAGTCTTAGTATATTTATAGTCTTCACAAGCTTTCGTGAAATTTTCTGGATATTCATCGCCAATATAATCCATATAAGCCACAACATCAGGAATTCCTCTATCAATAAAAAC
Source organism: Flavobacterium notoginsengisoli (assembly GCF_014207905.1). GTDB lineage: Bacteria > Bacteroidota > Bacteroidia > Flavobacteriales > Flavobacteriaceae > Flavobacterium > Flavobacterium notoginsengisoli_A. The sequence goes on from NZ_JACHLB010000009.1 coordinate 51,085, forward strand.
TACATTGTCAGGTTCGTTAAGAGCATTTTTATATTGCTCAATGCGTCCTTCCAAAAGCATTTCGCTAAACAAAAGAGGCTGTTCTAAGAACAATTGTTCGATGCCTTCTTGTTGCGCTTTCATGGTAACCTGTCTTGAGATTTCAGGATAGCAACAAAAGCCACGAGCTACCAATTCGTTAATAAGTGTTGATTTTCCAGTACCAGGTCCGCCAAGCAGGACTATAATTTCTTTTTGCACTATTCTAAAAATAAAGGGCAAATTTACCTAAACTTATTCGTAATTAAAAAGAATTTTTACTAGAAGCGAAAGATTTGGCATTTTTTGCAGTCATGGGTTCCTGCTGTCCGCTACAATCTTTTGCTTTTTAAAGGAAAAAGCAAAAGGATTTCCGCTTCCATCAGGGCTAGAGGAGATGCATGGTTTTGTTTTTGGGAAAAAAAAGAAAGTCCCAGAGGGACGAAATATTTATAGAAAAAATGAACGTTATAAAAAAAGCTCCAGCGGAGCGACATATTTTGAACTATTTATATGTCGCTCCGCTGGAGCTTTTTGATGCTGGGGAATTGTATTTGCTATAAATATTTTGCTCCTCTGGAGCATTTTTTGTTTGGATTGCTGTTGGTTTTAACCAACAGGTTTAAATGATTTTAGATCTTGGCTTTAGCTAAATATTTGCCACCATTTCTTTTTGGTCTCGGTTTCAATTGTTCTGGGATTGAATTCTAATTCCTTTCCATTGAAATCAAGAACATATTCATTTGACTCGAAATCAAATAATCTTATAAAATGATTTTCTATGGTAAATTCATTCTTTCCTTCAGGATTTATCCATATGTCTAGTCCTCCAAAACGCCATATGATTTCTCCTTCTTTTGTAATTCGGAATATTTCTAATTCTCCGTGAATTACAAAATCTTCTTCTAGTTTATGAATGTGAAAATTGGTAAATTGATCAAATTCTTTTCTCCAAATTATTTCTAATGAGGGAATTTCTAAACAGTAAATTTTATTAGAAACTATAATCCATATTTTATCATTTTCTATAATGAAAGAATTGTCAAATATTTCAGTAGCTCCATTAGTTTCACATATTAATACGCTTGCAATCTCAATTCCATGTTCTTTAATAATGATTGCATGTTTACTGCTTGGGCGAAATTCATTTTCTTCAAAATAAGTTTTTTGATATTGACGTAAATTATAGGTCGAATTCAAATTGTAATTTTTGTCATCAATAACTTCAATCTCGAAATTTTTATAATCAACTTTCATTATTTTAATTTAAAAATTACTCGCAAAAAGAATACTTCCCAGAACCTTTCCCTTTTTTAGAAGACTGAATCAAATGCGACTCAAATTTCTTCCCATTCAAAACATCATTCACAAAATCTAAAACATATTGTTGTCCTTCATGGAAAAGATAACCTGAGAATTCATGTCCGCCACCGCAAAAAGTAATCAGTTCAATGTCTTTATTTAAATCTTTCATTTGGTTGTATACTGCATAAGAACCAAAAAGAATCAGCCAACCCGAAGCATTTGTTGGGCAAGAACGATGCGAACCCGCGCTGTATGGAACCGTGTCGTCATTACTTCCGTGCGCCAACAACATCGGAATCGCTTTTTCTTTTGTAATCAAATTAATATCCTGAATCGCTCCCGAACCTCCAATGAAACCTTTGTATTTAAAGTTTTCGGGTAAATTGCTTTTGTAAAGATTCATCAGTTTATAATCCCAAAAAGAAGCATGAAAACCAATTTCGGCACCTGCACTGATTCCGGAAATAAAGATTTTTGAAGTATCTAAATTGTATTTATCGGCATTTTCGATTAAAAAAGCAGTTGCCTGCCACATATCGCTCACGCCAATTCTGATGGCTTTTATCTTTTCGGTTAAAGTTCCTTTGCATCCAAAATCTTTTCCTTTCATGTATAAACTGTACGAAATGCTCGCAACGGCATAGCCATTTTGAGACATGAATTTCCCAAAGTCTTTCTCACTTGTACGTTCTCCACCAGAAAATCCACCGCCAAAAGCAAACATGATCAACGGAATTTTTTCATTAGCTTTTTTCTTTGGCAGATATAAATCTAAATCTAGTTTTAAAGTGTCATTTTGGAAATACGTTAAGGTTTTGACTTCTTGTGCTTGAATTGAATTTAGCGTAAGAACGATAAAAAGTAAAAGGAGTTTTTTCATTGGAATGTTTTTTAATCTCGCGAAGTCGCGAAGTCGCAAAGTTTTTTTTGCCACGAATTTCACGAATTTTCGCTAATTTTTATTTTTTTGATTCGCCAAGTTACTTAAAATTGATGAAATTGAATTTTAGGATTGAATAATTTGTGTTAATTAGCGTAATTCGTGGCAAAAAAACATCGTTATTTTTAGAGTCAAAAAATCTAAAATCTAAAATCTGAAATCTGAAATCAAAACCGTATATTTGCGTTTATTTTTAATTACGAATGGAGAACGATAAAGAAAAAAATACAGCCGAATTTTACGAAAGATTAAAATTAGAGCTTGATAACGCAAATACTTGGCCAGCAGAATATTTATACAAATTTATTGTGCCTTCTGTAGCCGATAATGTAGAGCGTGTCGAAAAAGCTTTTGATAGAATGGGTGCTGTTATTAAAACAACAAAGTCAAAAACGGGTAAATTTACCAGTGTTTCTGTAGATGTTACAATGCACAGCTCAGACGATGTGATTAGCAAATACAAAGAAGTTTCTACAATTGAAGGTATAGTTTCATTATAGACTTATGATCGAAAAATATAAAAGAGAAGCCGCAAGCGATGTTGTCTATAATTTAGAATATAATTCTGAAAGACAGCGTTTAATTATTCCAGAATATGGTCGTCATTTACAAAAATTGATCGATCAGGCAACTGCAATCGAAGATGATGAAACGCGCAATAAAGCAGCGAAATACATCATTCAGGTTATGGGAAGTTTGAATCCGCATTTGCGTGATGTTCCAGATTTTCAGCATAAACTTTGGGATCAGCTTTTTATTATGTCTGATTTTAAACTGAATGTAGATTCACCATATCCAATTCCGTCAAGAGAAGTTTTGGAGTTAAAACCTGATGCTTTACAATATCCTCAGAATTTTCCAAAATACAGATTTTATGGAAACAACATCAAATATATGATTGATGTTGCGAACAAGTGGGAGGAAGGAGAAATGAAAAATGCTTTGGTAATGGTTATTGCCAATCACATGAAAAAATCTTTCTTAAGTTGGAATAAAGACACCGTAAAAGATGACGTTATTTTTGAGCATTTGTATGAGTTGTCTGGAGGAAAGATCAATTTATTGCAAAGTACAGAAGAGTTGTTAAACACGACAGATTTAATGCGTACCAATAAACGTATGTCTAATAAAACTGCTTCTGGAGCTCAGCCAAAAAATCAGAATAACAAAAACAATAACAATAAAGGCGGTCAAAAAAAGACGTTTCAAAAAAATAATAATCAGAAATAAAAAGGGGCTAAGATACTAAGGAACTAAGATGCTAAGATTTTTAGCTTAGAACCTCAGAATCTCAGAACCTTAGAACCTAAACAAGATCTATGGGAATTTTTAAAATCGAAGGAGGAACTCCTTTAAAAGGAGAAATCACTCCGCAAGGAGCAAAAAATGAGGCATTACAAATTTTATGTGCCGTGCTTCTAACAGGAGAGAAAGTAAAAATTAATAACATTCCTGATATTATAGACATCAATAAATTAATCACTTTGTTGGGGAATTTAGGGGTAAAAATTCAACGCAACGAGCCAGGTTCAATTACTTTTCAAGCTGACGAAGTGAATGTTGGATATTTAGAAACAGAAGCTTTCAAAAAAGAAGGTGGAGCGCTTCGTGGTTCTATTATGATTGTTGGACCGCTTTTGGCTCGTTTCGGAAAAGGATATATTCCAAAACCTGGAGGAGATAAAATTGGCCGTCGTAGATTAGATACTCACTTTGAAGGTTTTATTAACCTTGGAGCAAAATTCAGATATAATAGAGAAGATCACTTTTACGGAGTAGAATCTCCAGAAGAAGGATTACAAGGAACAGATATGCTTCTTGACGAAGCTTCTGTAACTGGAACTGCAAACATTGTAATGGCCGCCGTTTTAGCAAAAGGAAAAACTACAGTTTACAACGCTGCTTGTGAGCCATATTTACAGCAATTGTGTAAAATGTTGAACTCAATGGGAGCAAAAATCACTGGAGTTGGTTCAAACTTGTTGACTATTGAAGGTGTTGAAAGCCTTGGCGGATGCGAGCACAGAATTCTTCCAGATATGATTGAAATTGGTTCTTGGATTGGTCTTGCGGCTATGACAAAAAGCGAAATCACAATCAAAAATGTTAGCTGGGAGAATTTAGGTTTGATTCCGAATACTTTTAGAAAACTTGGAATTACAATCGAAAAACGTAACGACGATATTTACATTCCTGCTCACAAAGACGGATACGAAGTAAAGACAGATATCGACGGTTCTATCTTAACTATTGCCGATGCACCTTGGCCAGGATTTACACCTGACTTGTTAAGTATCGTTTTAGTTGTGGCAACTCAAGCAAAAGGAGATGTTTTAATTCACCAAAAAATGTTTGAAAGTCGTTTATTCTTCGTGGATAAATTAATCGATATGGGAGCAAAAATTATGTTATGTGACCCGCATAGAGCTGTGGTTATGGGACATAATTTCGAATCTCAATTGAAAGCAACAACAATGTCTTCTCCTGATATTCGTGCAGGAATCTCATTATTGATTGCGGCGCTTTCTGCAAAAGGAACAAGTACAATCCAAAATATTGAGCAAATCGATCGCGGATACGAGCGTATCGACGAGCGTTTAAGAGCAATCGGTGCAAAAATCGTAAGAGCTTAAAAAGTTGATAGCCACGAATTCACGAATTATTTTTTATAATCTTTGAAAATAAAAATTCGTGAATTCGTGGCGAAAAAAATAGTCTGAATGACAAACGAACAAAAAGCTGTAAAAGCTACTATTTTTAGTATAATAGGAAACACCTGCCTGGCCCTTGTAAAAGGTCTCGCAGGTTTTTTTGGCAATTCTTATGCCTTGATTGCAGACGCGATTGAATCGACTACAGACATATTTTCGTCTTGTTTGGTTTTGTTTGGAATCAAATACTCAAATAAACCTGCAGATGAAAATCATCCGTATGGGCATGGTCGCGCAGAACCTTTAATTACATTTTTAGTTGTTGGATTTTTAATCACTTCAGCCACTATTATTGGTTACGAAAGTATTGCCAATATTGGAACTTCGCACGATTTGCCAAAATCATGGACTTTATATGTTTTGGGAGCAATCATTATTTGGAAAGAATATTCTTTTCGTTTGGTAATGAAACGAAGCAAGCAAACTAATAGTTCTTCTTTAGCGGCTGATGCGTGGCATCATAGAAGTGATGCGATAACTTCTGTCGCAGCTTTTATTGGTATTACAGTTGCTTTGGTTATGGGAAAAGGCTACGAATCGGCAGATGATTGGGCTGCTCTTTTCGCAGCGTTTTTTATTCTTTATAACAGTTATAAAATTTTCAGACCAGCGCTTGGCGAAATCATGGATGAAAATTTAAATGATGATTTAGTAGAAGAAATTAGAGTTGTTGCTTTAAAAGTCCCAGGAATTCTAGGAACAGAAAAGTGTTTTATTCGTAAAGCAGGAATGCGTTATCACGTAGATTTACACGCTATTGTTTCGGCTAAAATTTCGGTAAAAGAAGGGCATGATTTATCTCATAAATTACAAGATACTTTAAAAGAACAAATTCCGCAGTTAGGAAATGTTTTGATTCATATAGAGCCAGATGATTATCATTGTTAAAAGTTGCTAAGGTTCTGAGGTACTAAGATTCTAAGTTTTTTTTCATACGGATTGAAATAGATTTTAACACTAATTAATCTTTGTCAAAGTTTTAAACTTTGACAAAGAGAAAACTTAGCATCTTAGTATCTCAGAACCTTAGTCCCTTAGCATCTTACTCCAACGCATTCAAAATCTTAACTCCAAATACGACACCATTTTGCTGAATTCCTCCTTTATAAGAATGTACATAATCTACGCGGAATAATTTAAATTTTCCGAAACCTAAATTATCTAATCCAACAGTAAATTCAGAATAAGGTTTTCTGTCTGGAATTGCCAAAGCATGAAACCCAAGGTTTAAAGTCGATTTTAAAAGATTTAAAAGTGGAATTTTATTCATAATGAAACCAGTGTCATTGTATTCTGAATGTAATTCAAAATAGCTGTCATTGGTGCTGTTTGAATAATAAGGCATCAGATTAAACACATTTAAATATCTGTCGCTTGTTCCGATATGGGTTTGGTTTCCATTAAAATGTCTGTAATCTATAAAAGAGATATTTTCTGCATTAAAGAATTTTCCGGCTCTAAAATTAGTTCCTAAAACACCTTTGTTATTTAATGACAAATCGTATTGTACAGAGGCACCGATTCTTTCATATTCATATTTTTTTTCGCTTGCCGCGAAAGCTTTTTCGAACGCTAAATAAATCGTCGGATATTTGTCGTCTTTGAAATTATATCTTCCATCTGGTCTTGAAATGTATTTATTGCCAAAGTTGATTCTTGTCGTTATAAGCGCTTTAAATAAATGATGCTGATTAAAAGCAGGTGTTGTAAAATCATTTGGCGCTAAAGGATTATTGGAGCTATACAAATCATCTTTTTTAAAGAAAGAGTAATCGGTTGTATTAAAAAGAGGTTTACGCTGCTCGTAGCCGATTCTTCCAGTTAGACTAATCCCGTTTGCAATGTCTTGACCGTAATTGATTTGAGCAAACTCCAAATTATACAGTTTCATATAATTGTCTTTGAAGAATAAAGAACTAATCGAGTTGACAAATTTAGTAATTGGTTCAGCATTGTTGAATTGAGTTGTTTTAGTTCCTCCAGAAGCCCAAATTGTAGCATAATTAATATTGTTAAAACGATGGCTAAATTCTCCGATTACGCGGAAACGTTCATCTGAAAAACCATAATTAAATGTTGTGCTAATCGAAGTGCTTTTGCCATTTTCATCATTCCATTTTCTAAAAGAAAAACCAGAATCTAAATTGAATCCTTGAACAGTGTTGAAACTTAAAGAAGAAATATTCAACAACCCTTTATATTCGAAAGAATATTTCTCGAAGGTGTTTTTATAATCGTAACCCATTAAAATATCCCAAACTTTAAACTTATTGTTTTTCGCATCAATGGAATCGGTATATTTTTTTGATTTTCTAATGGTTTGCAGACTGTCCTTTTTAGCGTAATCGCTACTTTCTTCAATAGTTAAAGGAATTGGTCGAATTTCATTCCAAAAAGCGTCATCTTTTTTATTGGCATTTGCTTCAAAAGCAACAATTTCATTGCCGAAAGTTTTCTTTTCAAAAGATGTAGGAAATTCATAATTAGAATAAACATAGTTGAAATTTCCAGAAAACTTTATTCCAAAAAGTCCTGCATTAAAAGAAAGTGTTTGAGCATTTTTTGACCAGATTTTATTTTTTAGATTATAGCTGAAACTTTGTTTTAAAAACATCGATTCTGTAAATTCATTTTTCATTCTATAGCCTTTAATTTCAAAATCGATCGCGTAAATAGCAAAACTATCATCTACAATATAGATGTAGCCTTCAAAAACCGGTTCTTTGTCGCGTTTCGGAATTACTTTAATTTTATAAATCTGCTGTTTGTTATCATCATAAAAAGAACTTTCTAACTTATATTTATAATAACTGAAAGCATTATCAGCGATCGGGGAAATCATTTTGACATCAAAATCTAAAGTATTGTCATAAAAATCATAAGTTGACAATGCAGCAGTATTATAACTGTAACCTCGATTGTTTCCAGAAATTTTCGAGGCAATAATTTTTTCTTTTAGTTTGGATGGTTTTTCAAAAGTAACTTTAGAAATAGTTTCAGATAAATATAAAATTCCTGTTCCTGTAGAATCCAAATTAGAAGCCATATCTGGCCCAAGATCTACTTTCTGTCCAAGAATTTTTTTTGGAAGATCTTTTACTTTAAACATTCCTTTCGAATAAAAATCGGCTGTGTAACGCGCTGTTTTATCTGAGTTTTCTTTTTTATTCGCAATTGCATTTTTGATAATCGCATTTGCAGGATTGTTTTTAGGATCTATAATTACTTCGTTTAGAGCAAAACTTTCTTCTTGAAGTTTAACGTCCAATGTGATTGTTTTACTTCCTGAAGCAACGGTTAATTTTTGAGTTTTAAAACCTAAATATTGAAAAACAATCTTGTTTTTACCAATTTCTTTTACATTCAGCTGATATTTTCCTTGTTCATTTGAAGTAGTTCCAGCGTAAGTGTTTTCTTCAAACACAGATACAAAAGGAAGTGGATTTCCTTTGTCGTCTGTGATAGTCCCTTTGATCTGTGCAAAGTTTGAAATCGAAAAAAATAGAAAGGCAAATAAAGTAAAGTTTCTCATGTAAGTGTGGTATATCTTACAAAAATAGAATAAGTTAAATCTGAGCCTATTAATAATTTGTTAAATTCTGTGAGAGGCTAATGACTAATTTTTTTGAGTCCAATTTATCGCGCTAATTGAAGTTGAAGTGCATTATAAAAACTTCAACTTCAATTCAGATGAAAATTTTTTTTATAAAAAAGACTGTATAGCCAATTCGTAACTTTTAAGTCCGAAACCTAAAATAACACCTTTTGCGTTTCCAGACAAATACGACTGATGTCTGAAACTTTCGCGTGCATATGTATTCGAAATATGAACTTCAATTACTGGAGTTGTTACAGCTTTCATAGCATCTCCTAAACCAATTGAAGTATGAGTGTATGCACCAGCATTCAAAATAATTCCATCAAATGAAAAACCTACTTCCTGAATTTTACCAATCAATTCACCTTCAATATTGCTTTGATAATATGAAAGTTCAATGTTTGGGAATTTTTGTTTCAACGTTTCAAAATAATCTTCAAAAGTTTCGCTTCCATAAACTTCAGGTTCGCGTTTTCCTAAGAGATTCAAATTAGGTCCGTTGATAATGCAGATTTTCATATTTAAGTTATTTATGTTGAAATATTGACATTGCAAATGTCATTGAATGTTGTAAAAATAAAAAAACCGCTCTAATTAATAGAACGGTTTTTATAAAAGTATGTGATATTCTTTTAGAACATGAATCCAGCAGAAAGTTGAACTACAGAGTTTTTAATGTCAGCAGTTTTTGAAGCTTCTGTTAATCCTAATCCATAACGTGCTTGAACGAATAAGCCTTCTGTAATTTTTAAACCTAAACCAGCATTTAGACCAAAATCAAATGTTTCTGCATTTTTAACATCAAAATCATTTTTTTCGCTTAATAAGAAAGAAGCTTGAGGACCTACTTCTAAACTTACAGATTTTGTTAAGTAGAATTTTGCCATAACTGGGATAGATAAATACCCTAATTTATTTTTAAATTCTTGACCAGCTTCTTTATAATTTGCTCCTTGAGTTGAGTATAAAAGCTCTGGCTGAATAGAAAATTTTTCTAATAATTTTAATTCAGCAACAAGACCAGCATGAAAGCTTGTAATACCTTCTTTGTCAAAATCTTGTTCTGGAAATGCATCTCCAGTTTGACTTGCAAAGTTTACCCCCGCTTTAACCCCTAATTTTAAAAATTGTGCATTCATTGTTGCTGATGTTGCTAAGAACAATACAGCGGCTACAATTATTTTTTTCATAAAAATGTTTTTTAAATTTTTGGTATTTAAATGTTATTCTAAAGTTCAAAACTACATATTTAGCATTTTATTGCCTTATATTTTAGATTAAATAATTAATAAAATTCCCACTATAATGTGTTTTTTAGGTAGTTTAACGAGGCTTTTTGCAGTTATACTCTTGATTTTCAGTTTTGTTTTTGATGTTTTTTCTCTGTCTTATTTTGTTGTTTTTTGGGCTTATTATGGAGTTTTTCTTGTAAGTCTAATCTTATTTTTGGCATTCGTAATTAAAAAAATAAACATGAAAAAAGTAATTTTAGCTGCTATCGCAGTAATGGGTTTTACATTTGCAAATGCTCAGGAACAAACGGCAAAAGGGAAATGGTTAATTGAGGCTAATACAGGATTTGGAGGGGATACTAACACTGGTAATACTAGTTTTCAGTTATATTCTTCTGATGGAGAAAGTTCATGGAGTATTGGTGCTGAAGGAGGTTATTTCGTAGCTGATAATTTAGCTGTAAAGTTAGGTATGGGGTACAATGACTTTGGTCATAGCTCAAATGCATTTTCTTACAAAGTTGGTGCTAAATATTATTTATTAAATAAATTCCCTCTTGAAGCTTCTTACACTGGTGCTAGTATTAAAGATGCAAATGAAAACCCTTCTTATTTAGGTTTGCAAGCAGGTTATGCTTGGTTCGTTTCAAAAAATATTTCTATTGAGCCAGGTCTGCGCTATAATGTTACTTTAAATGAAGATTATGGTAAAGATGTTTTTCAATTAAATGTTGGATTTGCATTACACTTCTAAATTATTTGGTTAATAATAGTGTTTTTTTTCGGAGCCTTTCCTTTTATTAGGAAAGGCTTTTTGTTTGCGGGAGAAAAGGTGTTCTTATATTTATAACAATTTTTGTTAAATTGCAAGTATGTTTTTAATAAGTATAGTTTTATATTTGATATCGAAAATTAATTTAACCCAAAACAAATTAGAATGAAAAAAATAATTTTATCTGCCATTGCAATGATGGCTTTTGCATTTTCGAATGCTCAGGAGACTAGATTTGGAGTAAAAGGAGGACTTAACATTTCAACATTAACTGGAGATGTTTCTGATAATAAATCATTAATAGGTTTTCATGTTGGTGGTTTTGCAGAAATTAAAGTAATTGAAAGATTGGCAATTCAGCCAGAGCTTTTGTATTCTACACAAGGTTCAAAATTTAAATATGGAGCTCCAGATGTTAAGATGGATTACATTAATATACCCGTTTTGGCTAAGTTTTATATTACAAAACAATTTACTGTAGAAGCTGGTCCTCAGATTGGTTTCTTAGTTTCAGCCAAACAAAACGGTTATGATAATTTTAAAGACGATTTAAAATCTGTTGATTTAGGTTTTAATTTTGGTGCTGGTTATAATTTTACAGATAATCTTTCTGCGGGAATACGTTATACAGTGGGTATTTCGAATATTGATGATACTGAATTTGATAATGTTGAAGATTATTACGATTACAGTATTAGAAATGGTAACCTTGCATTGTCTTTAGCTTACAAATTCTAATAAGGATTTTAAAAAAATATAAAAAGCCTTCCTTAAACAAGGAGGCTTTTTTGTTTATATAATATTTTTATTATTAAAATAAAAATCAATATATCGCAAGTATGTTTTTATATTTGGCAAACAAATTTAACCTTAAGACGTAATGAAAAAAAATATTTTATCTGCTCTTTTAGTTATGGCATTTGGTTTTGCAAATGCTCAAGGAACCGGAAGTAGATTTGGAATTAAAGCAGGTGTTAATTTTCCAAATACCTCTAGTGATTTCCATGAAAATGAAAATTTAATAGGGTATCAAGTGGGTATTTTTTCGGAAATTAAGACAGATGAAAGATTCGGTATTCAGCCTGAATTGATATACTCAACTCACAAAGTGGAAAATAAATTTATCAAAGAAGGTATAGCGTACAATAATGACGTTAAATTGAGCTATTTAAATTTACCAATTTTGGCTAAATATTTTGTCACCCAAGGGTTAAGCGTTCAAGCTGGTCCGCAAATTGGGTTTTTAATGAAAGCTGAAGAAAATGGTATAAATATTACGGATCATGTTAAGACTATTGATCTTGGTTTGAGTTTTGGTTTAGGTTATAATTTTCTGCAGGATTGTTCGGTAGATCTTCGTTATAACTTAGGTTTGTCAAATCCTATAGATTTTCATGTTGGAGATGAAAATTATAAAATTAAAAACAGTCTATTTTCTTTGGTTCTGGGATATAAATTATAAATTCAATATTTAATATTGTATCAACCTTTCTCTTTTGAGAAAGGTTTTTTTTAACCTTATTGTATGAGACAATTTTATGCCAAAAAATCATTTACTTTGTACATATGAATTGGAGCAGATATATAAAAGATTACCAGTCGTATTTGAGGATAGAAAGAGGTTTGTCTAAAAATACGATTGAAAACTATGGCTTCGATATTGAACGTTTATGTGTTTTTTTAGAAAATAATCAAATTGATGTTTCTCCAATAAAAATTACAGATGAAACTTTACAGCAATTTGTTTATGATGTTGCCAAAGAAGTAAATCCGAGATCACAAGCAAGAATTATTTCTGGATTAAAAAGCTTTTTTAATTATTTGGTTTTTGAGGATTACAGAAATGATAATCCGCTAGAGTTAATTGAAGCTCCGAAAACAGGACGTAAATTGCCAGATACTTTGTCTCTTGATGAAATAGATGCATTAATAGAAAGCATAGATTTAAGCACTAACGAAGGTGAACGAAATCGTGCAATGCTGGAAACTTTATACGGCTGCGGACTTCGCGTTTCGGAATTAATTACACTCAAAATTTCTGATTTATTCTTTGATGAAGGTTTTATAAAAATTACCGGAAAAGGTAATAAGGAAAGATTTGTTCCAATTGGGCCTTTAACACAAAAATATATCGATCTTTACAGAAAAGAAATTCGCACTCATCTAAATATTAAGAAAGGTGCTGAAGATACTTTGTTTCTTAATAGGAGAGGCAATCAACTAACACGTGCCATGATATTTACTATAATTAAGGATCTTGCACAGAAAATTGGATTAAAAAAAAGGATCAGTCCCCATACTCTACGCCATTCTTTTGCCACTCATTTGTTAGAAAACGGAGCAGATTTACGATCTATTCAATTAATGCTCGGACACGAATCAATCACAACCACAGAGATTTATGTTCATTTAGATCGAAGTTTTTTGAAAGAAGTAATGCATACTTTTCACCCCAGAAAATAATTTTTAGCAATTTTATATGTAATATTGCAAAAATTTATATATTGTGTTAAAATTTTGTTGTAATAAAAACAAAAGAATAAAAAGTTGTGATTTTTCTTCTTCTTTTAAAGGAAAAATCTTGAATATTTTATTTACATAAAAAAGTATAATATGGTTTTTGATTTATATGGGAATGACGATTGCTTGGAGGTAAATAATTTTTATAAAAAATTGTTGGCCGAAATGCCTGACTTACTTTTTCAATTTGTTATTGATGCTGACAATAATTATTCATTTCCCCTCGTGAGTAAATCAGCCGATGAAATATTTGAACTTACCGCTGCAGACTTTACTAATGATATAAAATTTGTGATTTATGATCGAATTTTACAGCAAGACCGCGAACGTTTTTTTCAATCATTGGTAACAGCTAGAAAAGAAATTAAGCCTTGGGATATTGAGTTTAGAGCGATTCTTCCTAAAAAAGGAATTCGTTGGTTTAAAATTTCTTCTAAAACAGAATCTGCTTTAGATGGAAATGTGATTTTTTACGGACATGTTTCAGATATTACAGACTTAAAAGACAAAGAAGAGAAGCTTCGAATATCAGAAGAACGTTTTCAGTTTGCTCTTGACGCTTCAACAGCTGGTGTTTGGGACTGGGATATGGTTACAAATAGTGTTTTTTATTCTTCATTGTCTCTTAAAATTTTAGAGTTAGAATCGACAGATATTTTTGATGATCCTGAACGTTGGGATAAAATTGTGCATCCAGATGACTTGCCGAAATATTATTCGGATATTCAAGAGCATTTTGATAACAAGATTCCTTATTATGAAAATTACCACCGTGTTATGACATCTAGTGGCAATTATAAATGGATTCTAGATCGCGGAAAAGTTATCAAGCGTGATGAAAATGGAAAACCTTTAAGGGTTATTGGAACACATACGGATGTTTCTGCTCAAAAAGAAAAAGAGCTGGAATTGATAAAAACAATGAAATTATACAGCGATCAAAACAGTCGTTTGTTGAATTTCTCGCATATCGTTTCGCATAATTTGAATACACAGGCAGGTAATATAAAGTCAATTTTAGACTTTATTGACGCCGATGTAGATAAGCAGACCGTTTCGGAAATGTTGGAGCATTTAAGAACGGTTTCAAACGATTTGAACGAAACGATTTCAAATCTTACGCAAATTGTAAAAACCCAGAGTAATATCAATATTGCTGTTGTTCCGTTAATGCTTTGTGAGTATATCGAAAAAACTATTTCAACGATTAAGGGTTACGATAAACAACGTAAAGTGACTATTGTAAATAACGTACCGAAGTATTTGACGATTAATTTTAATCCGGCCTATATGGAAAGTGTTTTGTTGAATTTTACGACCAATGCGATAAAATATGCGCATCCAGATAGAGATCCGGTTATTATTTTCGATTTTGCAATCGAACCAGAGGGATTTAAATCGCTAAAGATTACGGATAATGGTCTGGGAATCGATTTGAAGACTTATGGTGAATTGTTATTCGGAATGTATAAAACGTTTCATAAACATGAAGAAGCGCGCGGAATAGGTTTGTATATTACCAGAAATCAAATTGAAGCCATGAAAGGAACTGTTTTGGTAGAAAGTGAAGTAGGAGTGGGAACAAGTTTTAAAATTGTTTTTAATGATATGTAAAACTTGAAAGTGAATATAAAAAATAAAGGCTGTCGATTGACAGCCTTTATTTTTTATTTGAATCCCTGATTATTTAGCAATATTAACAGCTCTAGTTTCTCTAATAACTGTCACTTTCACTTGACCAGGATAAGTCATTTCTGTTTGAATTTTTTGTGAAATCTCGAAAGATAAGTTTGCTGCGTTATCATCAGAAACTTTTTCACTTTCTACAATTACACGAAGTTCTCTACCGGCTTGAATTGCATAAGCATTTTTAACACCGCTGAATCCGTAAGCTACATCTTCTAGATCTTTCAAACGCTGAATGTAAGAGTCTAAAACTTGGCGTCTTGCGCCTGGTCTTGCTCCAGAAATAGCATCACAAACTTGGATAATTGGAGAAAGTAACGATTTCATTTCAATCTCGTCGTGGTGTGCTCCAATCGCATTGCAAACTTCTTCTTTTTCACCATATTTTTCAGCCCACTGCATACCTAATAATGCGTGTGGTAAATCACTTTCTGTATCTGGCACTTTACCAATATCGTGAAGTAAACCAGCTCTTTTAGCTAATTTTACGTTTAGTCCTAATTCTGCAGCCATAATACCGCAAAGTTTAGAAACCTCTCTCGAGTGCTGTAATAAATTTTGTCCGTAAGAAGAACGGTATTTCATTCTACCCACAACTTTTATCAATTCTGGGTGTAAACCGTGAATTCCTAAGTCGATTACCGTACGTTTTCCAACTTCGATAATTTCGTCGTCAATTTGTTTTGCTGTTTTTGCAACAACTTCTTCAATTCTTGCAGGGTGAATACGTCCGTCAGTTACTAATTTATGTAAAGACAAACGAGCAATTTCTCTACGAACAGGATCAAAACAAGAAAGGATGATAGCTTCTGGTGTGTCATCAACAATGATTTCAACTCCAGTTGCTGCTTCAAGTGCTCTAATGTTACGTCCTTCACGACCGATAATTCTACCTTTTACATCGTCAGATTCAATGTTAAAAACAGAAACACAGTTTTCAACCGCTTCTTCTGTTCCAACTCTTTGAATTGTATTAATGATGATTTTCTTTGCTTCTTGCTGCGCAGTCAATTTTGCCTCTTCAATAGTTTCTTGAATATGAGACATTGCTTTCGTTTTAGCTTCAGCTTTTAACCCTTCAACTAATTGTTCTTTAGCTTCTTCTGCAGAAAGACCAGAGATTACTTCCAATTGCTGTAACTGGCTTTTGTGAAGTTTATCTACTTCAGCTTGTTTTTTGTCTAAAACTTCAATTTTATTATTGTATTCGGCAGTTTTAGCTTCAAAGTCATCGTTAACTTTTTTAGCTTTAGAAAGTTCGTTAGAAACTTGAGATTCTTTATCGCGTACACGTTTTTCTACTTCGGCAACTTTTTTATCTCGTGCTAAAATAACTTGTTCGTGTTCAGATTTAAGTTCGATAAAACGCTCTTTTGCTTGAAGAATTTTATCTTTTTTGATGTTTTCTGCTTCTAAATTAGCGTCTTTTAAAATTGAAGCTGCCTCTTTTTTAGCGTTTTTGATTAGGTTTGAAATATTACTTTTCTCGATAATTTTAGCTATCGCAAATCCTGCTGCAATACCTACAATACCAATAATGATCGTTATGATGTCCATGTTTGTTAGGGTTTATATATAAAAAAAGCCTACATTAATTGCTTGTATAAACTCGTAAAGACAAGTTTTGAGCTAACTCACTGTTCAAGTTTCCCAGCCATAAGGAGGGCATACTATAGTAGCGACGATTTGCTCATTCTAAATTGTTAGTGTTGAGTTTACCAATTGTGAACTAATGTAGGCAGTATCTTAGTTTCTGTAAAGAACGTTTAATTTTCGAGATATTGATCTAAAAGCAGGTTTAATTTTTTAATTCTCTCGATAGTCTCTTCTCCATCGATTGCGTTATCAATTTGTTTTTGTTCCACTTGCGATGCAAATTGCAGGGCGCACATGGCTAATACATCTTGTTTGTCACGAACTGCATAATTTTCTTCGAATTGCTTTATCATGGCATCAATTTTTTTAGAAGCACTTCTAAGTCCTTCTTCTTGAGCGGGTTCAACCGTTAGTGGGTAAACGCGGTCTGCAATTGATATTTTTATTTTAAGCTTTCCGTCCATAATTATTAATCTGATAATTGTGCTATACAGTAATCAATTTCGCGAATTAATGAATTTATTTTAAGCTTTGTCTCTCTCTTGTTATTGTCGCTGCCAAGTAACGAATTGGCGATCTTAAGTGTTTCATTTTGCTTTTTCAAAGCTTCCATTTCCTCAGATTGTTTCTGGATAATTTGCGCAGCTTTGGCTAATTCTAATCGTAATTCTTGATTGTTTTTCTCTAAACCTTTTGATTTTTCAAAAAGTTTATTGACTTTATATTCAAGAGTATCAATTATTTCGGCAATTACACTCATTATACATCCTATTCATTACTTAATCCTACAAAGTTAATATTCCTTTTTATTAATGCAATTTTTTATCGATTTTTTTGCATTAAAATAGATAAATAGATGTAATTCAATTAATTGTGAATTTGTAGTCTTTTACTTGCTTTTATTGGCTTATTTTTGCTTATCTTAGCAAAAATGTTGTTTATGAGATTATCTGTACTAGCCCTTTTTATTTGTAATTTTCTATTTGCTCAAACGCAATATCCTAAAGATTATTTCCGCCCTCCCCTTGATATTCCAATGCAGCTTTCTGGTAATTTTGGAGAGCTAAGACCCAATCATTTTCATGCAGGTTTCGACCTAAAAACAAATCAAAGAGAAGGTTTAAGTGTGCATGCAATTGCTGACGGTTATGTTTCAAGAATTAAAATTTCGACGTTTGGAAATGGAAAATGTATTTACATTACGCATCCAAATGGGTACACTTCTGTTTATGGTCATTTGCAAACTCCAGTTGGTGCAATTCTCGATTATGTAAAAGCGACTCATTATAAAGAAAAAGCGTATGAAATTGAAATGTTTCCAAAACCTGGAGAACTTCCTGTTACAAAAGGAGATATAATCGGGCTTTCTGGAAATACTGGTTCTTCTGAAGGTCCGCATCTTCATTTTGAAATTCGCGATACTAAAACGGAGTTTGTTATCAATCCAATTTTCTTTGGCTTTGACCAAAATATAAAAGATACTAAGAAACCAACTTTGTCTAGTTTGTATGTTTATCCTTTGGATAATGCAATCGTAAATCAATCAAAACAGCCTTTGCTTGTCAATATGACGCTTCAGAAAGACGGAAATTATTTGGCGAGTAAGGTTAAGACCAACGGAAAAATTGGTTTTGGAATTAATGCTGTAGATACCGATGATGTTTCTTTTAATAAAAACGGCGTTTTTAATGTCTCTACTTTTTTAAACGGAAATCAAAACTACAATTATCAATTTAATACGTATTCTTTTGATGAAATGCGCTACATAAACGCTTTCATTGATTATTCGCGTTATAAAAAAACAAGTCAGCGTGTGCAGAAGCTTTTCATGAAAACGCCTTTTGCTTTGAGCATTATTAAAACAGATTCGCTTCGTGGTATTGTAAAAGCCGAACCGAATTTGGCTTCGACTTACAGAATAGAAGTTTCGGATTATTTTGGAAATTTAAGAACGATTACTGTTCCTGTTGAGTTTGACAGCGTAACTCCAATTGTGGAGGCAGAGCCCGTTACTGCTCCTTATTTTGTTAGATATAATAAAGATTCTAATTTCGAAAAAGATAATATGTCGGTATTTTTTCCTGCCGGAACTTTCTATGAAGATTTTAATATGAACTTTGATGTTCGAAATAAAAAACTTTACATTCACGATGATACCGTTCCAGTTCATTCCAATTTTACAATAACTATAAAAGATGATTTTTATCCTGAAAATTTAAGAGATAAATTGTATATCGGAAGAGGGACAAGCCATAACGGAACAATTAGAAAAGGAGATGTTTTTACTGCTAAAGCAAAAATTTTAGGAACGTATGGTTTGGTTTTAGATACTATTCCGCCAGTAATAAAAATTGCAAAACCTATTGAAGGAAAATGGATAAGTGATCAAAAGAAAATTGATTTTACAATTGGAGATTCTCTATCTGGAATAAAATCGTACAATGGTTATTTAAATGGCAGCTGGGTTTTATTTGAATACGAAAACAAAGCAAGAAGAATTACGCACACTTTTGATCCGCAATATTTGGTTGAAGGAGAAAACTTTTTAAAAATTGAAGTAGTAGATAATGTAGGAAATACTACTATCTTTGAAACTCATTTTTTTAGAAGTCAAAAATAAAATCCAAATCTTTGAATAACAACAGGTTTATATTCGCGTTTCTTTTTTTATTTTTTAGCTGTGTTGCTTTGGCTCAAAACGCTCTTATAAAAGGAGTGATTTTAGACGCAGATAAACATGTGGTTCCAGGTGTAAATATCGCTGCGCAGGGAAATGTTGTGCAATCAGATGCGAATGGTTTTTTTGAAATAGCAGTTCCTTCAAATAAAAAAACGTCGCTGATATTTACCCATGTTTCTTTGAAAATGATTAGTTTGACGGTTAATTTAAAAGCAAATGAAGTTTTTATTTTTAATCCGATTATGAATAATTCTCAAGAACAAATGGGGGAGGTTTTTGTTTCTTCTAAAAACAGAAAACGGGTCCAAGGAATTGCAACAATCGATACCGAAACAATCAAAAAAATTCCGGGAGCAAATGCTGGAATCGAAAATATCTTAAAAACACTACCTGGTGTAAATTCAAACAACGAATTAAGTACACAATACATGGTTCGTGGAGGAAATTTTGACGAAAACTTAGTTTATGTAAATGAAGTTGAAGTATATCGTCCGTTTTTAATTCGTTCGGGTCAACAAGAAGGTCTGAGTTTTACCAATACGGATTTGGTTCAAAATGTTGATTTTTCAGCGGGTGGATTTCAAGCGAAATTTGGAGATAAATTATCTTCTGTTTTAGATATTACTTATAGAAAACCAACTCAATTTGGCGCTTCATTTGAAGCTAGTTTTTTGGGAGGAAGTGCTTCTGTCGATTTAGTTTCTAAAAACAAAAAATGGTCTGCCGTAACAGGTGTTCGTTATCGAAACAATAGTTTGCTCGTAAATAGTCAAGATACACAAACCAATTATACGCCGACTTTTGCAGATATTCAAACAAATATTAATTATGATATTTCTTCAAAATGGCAAATGAGTTTTTTAGGAAATATTTCTGAAAATAAATATTTGTATCAGCCGTTAGTTCGCCAAACAAAATTTGGAACTATTGATCAGCCAATGGCGCTTGCAGTTTATTATGATGGTCAGGAAAAAGATCAATATGATACTTATTTTGGTGCTTTGAAAACTACTTTTAAAGCTTCTCCAACATTAACTTTAAAATTAATAGGTTCTTTATTTCATACCACAGAAAAAGAGCATTTTGATATTTTAGCTCAATATCGTTTAGGAAATGTTGATGCCGAAAATCCAACAGATGGTTCAGCAATTGATTTTACTCGCGGAATTGGTTCTCAATTAAATCATGCAAGAAATGATTTAGATGCTTTAATTGCTAATATCGAATTGAAGGGAACCAAAGAATGGAAAGAAAGTCAATTAGAATTTGGGTTAAAATATACTAGAGAATCTATACGAGATAGAATTGTAGAGTGGGAAATGATTGATTCTGCTGGATTTTCTATAAATCCGCCAATTGATATTCTGCCAGAAAATAATCAGCCGTATACGCCATACACTGGTCCGCTTTTGCCTTATAATGATATTCGAGCTACAAATTTCAATACGATTAATCGTTTCTCAGGTTATGCACAATGGAACAAGCAATCTTTAATTGGTTCTAGCCAGATTTGGTATCATTTAGGAGCTCGTTTTCAAGGGTGGAATGTCGAAGGAGCTTTAGAAGAAGGAAAAACTCAATTTGTTGTTAGTCCTCGCGGACAGTTTGCTATAAAACCCGATTGGGAGCGCGATATGGTTTTTAGAATTTCTGGAGGATTATATCATCAGCCACCATTTTATAGGGAACTTCGTGATTTAGAAGGCGTCGTGAATCCGAATGTGAAAGCGCAAGAAGCCATTCATGTTGTTTTAGGAAATGATTATAATTTTAAAATGTGGAATCGTCCATTTAAATGGGTAACTGAGATTTATTATAAATCACTTTCGGATGTAAATGTGTATTCGATTGATAATGTGCGAATTCGTTATGTTGCCAATAATAATGCAAAAGCTTACGCGCAAGGTTTGGATTTTAGATTAAATGGAGAATTTGTTCCTGGAACAGAATCTTGGGTAAGTTTTGGATATTTAAAAACGGAAGAAAATTACGAGAACAAAGGTTATATTGCGCGTCCAACAGATCAGCGTTTAAAATTTGCAATGCTTTTTCAGGATTATATGCCAAATATTCCGAGTGTAAAAGTCTATTTAAATTTAGTTTATAATACGGGTCTTCCGGGTGGAGCGCCAGCATATTCTGATCCGTATTTATACCAAAATAGGTTAAATGATTATAGAAGAGCTGATATTGGTTTTGCTAAAGTTTTTGTAGATAGCAGTACGCAAAACACCAAAACGGGCTGGCTGAAAAATTTTAAAGAATTGGCAGTTGGTTTGGAGATTTTTAATCTTTTCAATAATCAAAATGCTATTACCAATACTTGGGTTCGCGATGTTTATTCTAAAAATCAATATGCGATTCCGAATTATATGACTTCGAGAGTTTTTAACGTTAAGATTAATGCGAGGTTATGATAGAAAGACGTGAAAAAAGGAAAAAGATTTTTTACGTGCCAGGAATGATTTCTCTGGTTTTGATTCCTTTGTTTTGTCTTTTTTATTTTTATCAGTCAGGCGCATTCAAGGTTTATGGTTCTCTAGATTATTCAGTTCCATATAAAGAAGATTTTGAAAAGCATAAAGTAGGTGAATTAAGAAAATATAAGTCGTTTTATTTCAATGATCAGAAATCAAAAGAAGAACAGAATCTAAGAGAATTACGGTTTTTTACACGTGATTTGGTAAAAAGATATGATAGTGTAAATGGTGCTAAAATTTATTTTGGACCAAAAATGGATTATGATACTTTTGTTAGCGTGTTGGATATTATGACTGAAGAAAACATGCCTTTTTGGGCTCAATTTTCAAATGAACTGTATGCGTTCGCTTTTGCTAAACCAGATCCTAATAAAAAACGTCCATTTGTTTGTGGAACAAGTGCAGCGACGTTAAGGTATACGCGTTTAATGGAAGAAGAAAATCGAAAGAAAGAACTTCGTATTTTTCAAAAAGCATTTTTAAAACAACAATGGCTTGTTTTTCTAGGCTATTTCGGAATTGTGCTAATCAGCATCTTTGCGTTAGTAAAATTCAATAAAAACAAAAAATACAATCAAAAATAGTATATTTGATAATCGTATATAATCTTGTAGATGAAAAAGTATTTTAAATATATCGCCCTAGTCATTGTCGGAACAGTAATTAGCTGTCGAGAAGAAGTTAAAAAGCCAAAAGTAAGTTATGATGTTTCGAATAAAGTAAGTATTACGAAAGCAGATTCATCGCAAATTGAAATAGCAGATTTGCCAATTCAAATGGAAGGAACGAATTATCTGATTCATCCAGTTGGTGATTTGAGAGTTTATGAAAGAGGTACTAAAGCGCGTTACGGATCGTCTAGCGTAAATGATGTAAGTTTTACGATTTCTAATTTAGGAGAATACGAAATTACAGGTTATTTGCAGAATCTAAAGTTTCAGGCTGTCGATTCAGATTCTATTCGTCCTTTATCAGATAAGCCAATTTTGATTTTAACGGCGACTTATCTAAAACCTGTTGCAGACAAAACGCAAAATAAAGTTATGGTTTATACCTTGACGGATTCTGATACCAATAAAGACGGAAAAATTGATACGAGCGATATTAAAACGTTGTATTTAAGTGATATCAGCGGAGAAAACTTTACCAAAGTTTCGGCTGATTTGGAAGAATTGGTAGATTGGAGTTTGATTGAATCTAAAAATCGTTTGTATTTTAGAACTATTGAAGACACTAATCAAAATGGTCAGTTTGATAAAAATGATGTTTTACACTATAATTATATTGACTTAGCTTCAAAGAAATGGGAAGTTAAGGCTTATAAACCTATTTAGAGGTTCTGAGATGCTAAGGTTCTGAGGAGCTAAGCTTTTTTTCAGCCACAGATTAAAAAGATTAATGAGATTTTTTTAATTTTAGATGAATAGAAAAGGCGATATCAACTTTTTGATATCGCCTTTTGCTGTAATAACCATTTTGGTTTGATAGCATCTAAGAGTCTATCTTTATGCTAAGTTGTCATTCCGTAGGAATGTTTGGTTGGTAGAAAAAAATTATGGACAATAAAATTTACGTTCCGTAGGAATGTTTGATTTTGGTATAATTATTAAATAACCCTGCATATCAAACGTTCCAACGGAACGTAAAATAATGCTGTCAATATAATTTTCTACCAATGAAATGTTCCTACGGAACATAATATATATTAGGAGAAATCTCTTTAATCTTTTTAATCTGTGGCTAAAAAAAAACTTAGAACCTTAGCATCTTAGTATCTCAGACTCTTAAATTAATATATCACTTTCTAAATCTGATTTTTCTATTTCGAACCCAAAATCTAATCGTTCAACCAATTCGATAACCAGTTTTTTGTACCAGTTTTCAGATTTCGGATGAATGTAAATCTTCTCGATTAATTGGTTGATATCGACGTTTATTTTTAATCCGTCGTTTAATTTAATGTCGCTTTTGGAAGTGTCAGTTAGAATTCGGACTTCTCTTTCGTACTGAAAGCTTTTCCTTTTAAACAAAAAAGGAAAGAACAAATCATCAAACGGAATGTATTCTTTTCTGTAGTCGATATAATTTACTTCGCCAATATATTGAGTGAAATTATTTTCGGGTTTTAAGGCCTTTTGCAATCTTCCAATAGTAGATTGAATTGCTAAGCCTTCGCTGTTTTGAGTAAAAATCTGCCACATTGCAAACGATTCATATTCGTTAATATGCCAGCTGCTTATTGCTACCTGTTCGCGTTGGGTTTTGTAGTATTTTAAAAAGTCTGGATTGTCGATAGCCAGCTTTTTAATCTCTTCATAAGTCGGTTCGCTGAATGTGCCTTCGTATTGATCTTCGAACTTGTCTGAACGCGACATGAATAGCTTCTTTGAAAGTAATAAATCAAGGAATTTGGATAAATCTAAGTATTTCCAAACTATGGTGTCGGGATCTTCGGGCAATGTAATGTTGGGGTTGTTAAGATACATTTTGAGGTGATTAAATGATTTATTCTTTAACTAACCTAAAGTTATAAAAATAAACACAGATTAAAGAAATTAAACTGAGTTTTAATATTTCCTTAATCTGTGTAAAACTTTTATCTGGATATTTATTTACGATTCGAAAGACTGCATCGTAACCAATTTATTATAAGTTCCGTTGTGAGCAATTAATTCTTCGTGAGTTCCTTGTTCTACAATTTTTCCTTTTTGCATCACGACAATTACATCTGCTTTTTGAATTGTAGAAAGACGATGCGCAATTACTATAGATGTTCTGTTCTGCATCATGTTTTCAAGCGCTACCTGAACGAATTTTTCACTTTCTGTATCCAAAGCTGAAGTTGCTTCGTCCAGAATCATAATTGGCGGGTTTTTTAGTACTGCACGAGCAATAGATAAACGTTGTCTTTGTCCGCCTGAAAGCTTGTTTCCACTGTCTCCGATATTAGTATAAATTCCTTTAGGAAGATCTTTTACAAACTCATAAGCATTGGCAATTTTTAATGCTTCGATAATTTCATCGTCTGTAGCATCTAATTTTCCTAAGGCGATATTAGCTTTAATCGTATCATTAAATAAGATAATGTCCTGTGTAACCAATGCCATTAAGCCTCTAAGAGAGTAAAGACTCATATCTTTGATGTTGATTCCGTCTATAGAAATTGAACCGTCTGTAACATCATAAAAACGAGTCAATAAATTGGCGATTGTACTTTTTCCACTTCCAGACTGACCAACAAGTGCAACAGTTTGTCCTTTTTTAATATCAAGAGAAAAGTCTTTTAAGACATTTTCATCTTCATATTTAAAGTTGATATTTTGAACGCTGATATTATCATTAAATGTCGTTTTTTCGATTGCATTTTCTTTAGAAACAATAGTGTTTTCTTGGTCTAGTACTTCAAGAACACGTTCTGCTGCCGCATTTCCTCTTTTTACACCATAAGAAGCTTTAGAAATTGCTTTTGCAGGAGTAAGAATGTTGTAAGCCAGTCCCATGTAGGCAATAAACGAAGGTCCGCTTAGAGTTTTGTCAATCAAAACCATTTGCCCTCCGTACCATAATAAAATGGCAATAACAGTAATTCCCATAAATTCACTTGCGGGCGAAGCTAAGTTCTGGCGGTTTCCTATTTTATTTGATAAATTGAAAAAGCGTTGAGTTGAATTTTGGAAAACAGTATTGAAATAATTTTCAGAATTGTATCCTTTTACGACTTTTAATCCTCCAATAGTTTCTTCAATAGTAGATAAAAAAGTACCTTGCTCTTCTTGTGCTTTTGTAGATTGTTTTTTTAATTGTTTTCCAATTAAAGAGATGATATAGCCGGAAATCGGAATAAAAATGAATACGAATAATGTTAATTTAGTGCTGATAATCAACATTGTTGTAATGGTGAAGATGATTGTTAAAGGCTCTTTTACAATAAGCTCTAATATAGCTAAAAACGAGTTTTGTACTTCGTTTACATCAGCTGAAATTCTGGATATAACATCTCCTTTTCTTTTTTCAGAATAAAAAGCTAACGGAAGTTCCAATGTTTTTTTATACATAGCATTTCGCATGTCTTTTAAAACCCCATTTCGCAAAAATGTTATGAAAAACATGGCCAAATAATCAGCTAAGTTTTTTAATAAGAAGATTGAAATTATAATCGTCACCATTATGGCTAAGATATAGCCTGGATCGTGATTGCTTTTTGTGGTGGTAATATAATAGCTTAAATAGTCTTCACCATATTGCTGAAGTTTTAAAATTCCTTGAAATACAGGTTTTGTTTTTCTTTCTTTTGCTTGGTCAAACAGTACTTGAAGCATTGGTATTAAAGCAACAAAAGAAAGTGTGCTGAAAAGCGCATACAAAATATTGAAAAAGATATTTAAGAATGCATATCTTTTATAAGGATATATAAAAGGAACTATTTTTTTGAAATTACTCATTTATTTTTTTTGATGTTATTTTCTTTTTGGGTTGAAGGCTTTTCTAAATATTTAATTATTTGATAAGCAATTTTCACTGCACAAAATTAATCCAATTCAGGTGTTTTCAATTTCTTTTTGCTTTTTTTTATAAAAAAAACTCTGACTTGCATTTTAATAATGTAAATCAGAGTTCGTTATAATCTAGTTTTTCAATTATGCACGAACTGTCTGCATAATTGAAAATGTATTGAAGAATTAACTCAATTGCATGTCTGCAATGATATTCTTGATTTTGTCATCTAAGAATTTTTCTGCTTCGTCAAATTCTAAAACAGATTCTATTGCAGCATTTACGCTGATGTAGAATTTAATTTTAGGTTCAGTTCCGCTTGGTCTTGCGCAGATTTTAGATCCATCTTCTGTGTAGTAGATTAATACGTTAGATTTTGGCATATCCATCGTACTTTCTTCATTTGTTAATAGATTTAAGGCTTTTGATGATTGATAATCTTCAACCATAATAACTCTTTGTCCATTAATTTCTTTCAAAGGATTTTCACGTAAATTAATCATCATCTGATTGATTTCTTCTAAACCTTCCATCCCTTTTTTAGTTAAAGAAACCAAGTGTTCTTTGTAGAAACCATTTTCAACATAAAGTTGTAAAAGTTCTTTATAAACAGAGCTTCCCGCAGCTTTTGCTTGTGCAGCAACTTCGCAAATTAATAAAGTAGCAGCAACGGCATCTTTATCTCTAACAGCATCACCAACCATAAAACCGAAACTTTCTTCACCACCTCCAATAAATTGAAGTTCTGGGAAATCTACAATCATTTTGGCAATCCATTTAAAGCCAGTTAATCCAACTTTGCATTCAACGCCATAACTGTTTGCTAATTCCATCATCATTGGCGTGGAAACAATTGTTGAACCTACAAATTGTTTTCCGTTAATTTTACCAGCTTTTTTCCATTGTTTCAATAAGAAAGAAGTCATTAAAACCATAGTTTGGTTTCCGTTAAGTAAAATCATTTTGCCATCGTTGTTACGAACAGCAACTCCTAAACGGTCACAGTCAGGGTCTGTACCAACAACAATATCAGAATCTGTTTTGTCTGCCAAAGCCAGAGCCATTGTCAGCGCTTCTGGTTCTTCTGGGTTTGGAGATTTTACAGTTGGGAAATTTCCATCTGGTACAGCTTGTTCAGGAACAATGTGTACATTTTTATATCCAGCTTGAGATAAAACATCTGGAATAGATTTTATAGAAGTTCCGTGCAATGAAGTGAAAACAATGTGAAGATTGTCTTTTGCTTCAGCTGGAGTGTTAAAACTTGCATTTTCAATTGAAGATTTTACAAATTCTTTGTCGATTTCAGTATCAATATATTGAATCAAACTTTCATTCGCATTGAATTTGATTTTATCGTAGCTCAAGCTTTCAATTACATTGACAATTTCTTTATCTTGAGGAGGGACAATTTGACCTCCATCTTGCCAGTATACTTTATATCCATTGTATTCTGGTGGATTGTGAGATGCAGTTAGAACAATTCCGCATTGGCATTTCAAATATTTAAGTGCAAAAGACAATTCTGGAGTTGGTCTTAAATCAGAAAACAAATAAACTTGAATTCCGTTTGCTGAGAAAACATCTGCAACAGTTTTTGCTAATGTGTTGCTGTTATGACGGCAATCGTAAGCAATAACTACTTTTAAAGGCTCGTTTGGAAAAACTTTATGCAGATAATCAGATAGTCCTTGAGTGTTTTTTCCAAGAGTATATTTGTTGATTCTGTTGTTTCCAACGCCCATAACGCCACGCATACCTCCAGTTCCAAATTCTAGATTTTTATAAAAACTTTCTTCAAGTTCTTTTGGAGAAGTTGTCATTAATTCTTTAACGGCAGCCTGTGTTTCTTGGTCGAATGTTGGTGTCAACCATTCGTTTACTGCGCTTAAAATATTAGGTGCAATGTTCATGTAAATTTCTTTTATATTTTAAATAAAGATAGTTTTTCTTCAAAGTTTACTTTGACTCAAAAAGATTATTTTTTCCTGATTGGTGTCAAAAATTCACTTCACGTGATACTTTGTAACGTTCTTCGTTGTTCTTAGTTCTTAAAATTATTTCGCCTAAAAATCCAGCCAAGAAAAGCTGGGTTCCTAAAATCATTGTTGTTAAGGCAATATAAAACCATGGGTTATTTGTTACCAAACTATACTTCATTCCGTTGTACATGTGGTATAGTTTTGAAACTCCAATATATCCTGCAGATAAAAATCCGATAATAAACATGATAGAACCTATTGCTCCAAATAAATGCATGGGTCTTTTTCCGAAACGTGATAAAAACCAGATGGTAATTAAATCTAGAAAACCGTTTATGAAACGTTCCATTCCGAATTTAGTTTCACCATATTTTCTAGCTTGATGAATGACCACTTTTTCGCCAATTTTTCCGAATCCAGCATTTTTAGCCAGAACAGGAATGTAGCGATGCATTTCGCCAGAAACTTCAATGTTTTTAACAACTACATTTTTGTACGCTTTTAATCCGCAATTGAAATCATTTAATTCAACTCCAGAAGTTTTTCTAGCTGCCCAGTTAAATAATTTTGAAGGAAGATTTTTTGCTACAACAGAATCATAACGTTTCTTTTTCCAGCCAGAAACCAAATCGTATTTCTGAGCTGTAATCATTTCATACAATTCTGGAATCTCATCTGGACTGTCTTGCAAATCGGCATCCATAGTAATGATAACATCACCTTTTGCTTTTGCGAAACCAGCGTGTAAAGCTTGAGATTTACCAAAATTTTTCATGAAACGAATGCCTTTTACATTCGGATTTTCATTAGAAAAACCCTCAATAATCTGCCAAGAATTATCTGTACTACCATCATCTACAAAAATGATTTCATAAGAGTAATTGTTAGATTGCATCACTTTAATAATCCATGTGTAGAGTTCTTTAAGTGATTCCTCCTCGTTTAGAAGCGGTATAAGTATAGATAAATTCATTTATATTTTATTGTAGACTTTTTTTTATTAAGGTTTTTCGTTTTTAACGATTGCTCCTATTATTAAGGAGTATATTAAACCGATTAATGCATACATAACAATGGTAACTGGAAATACAATGAATGGATTCATGAATTTTTTTACCATGCTAAGTCCCATTTCCAACTCTTTTGCAGTCATCTGTGGGTTTTTTGAAATCATTTCGCTTTTTGTGATGTCAAGCATTTCATTAACGAAATCAGGAAATATTAAATTAAAAATAACATTGAATGCTGCATAGATTACGGCAGCTAATACTGTTATGGAAATACCTGTTTTTAGGCATTCTGAAAGAGAAATAAAACCGTTGTTAACTTTTTGTTTGTATTGGTTGCATCCTAAAAAGATAAACAAAATTGGTAAAACCAAATAATTAGCCAAATTGACAATTATTCCAAAACTTGAATTAACTAGAGATTTCATGCCAATTACATACATAACGACAAATTCTAGAATCATTATAACACCGAACAAAACACCATAAGGGGTTCCTGACTTTGCAGGAGATATTTTTACATCCATAAAGTTATATTTAATTAGTTCACAAATATAGTAATTCCCTGTATAATCGGATATAAAAAAAGCTTTTCGAAATAAACTAAAAAAAAGTGAGCTAACTGTTTGTTTATTAAAAAAGAATTGTAAATTTGCACACTCAAAAATAATTAAATTTTTAAACAAAAAGGAGCATTATTTATTTATACCTTTTTCTAACCATGAAAAAGCTTCGAAATGAAAGTGCTTTAAACAATAAATAAAAAGAAAAGATGAAAAAAGGAGTTCACCCAGAAAATTACAGATTAGTTGCATTTAAAGACATGTCTAATGATGACGTTTTTATCACTAAATCTACTGCAGATACAAAAGAAACAATTGAAGTTGACGGAGTTGAGTATCCAGTTGTAAAAATGGAGATTTCTAGAACATCTCACCCTTTTTATACTGGTAAATCTAAACTTATTGATACTGCAGGACGTATTGATAAATTCAAAACTAAATACGCTAAACACGCTAAAAAATAATAGCTGTTTAAAATTATACAAAAGCCTTCCAATTTCTGGAAGGCTTTTTTTATGCGTTAAATATTACTTTTCGTTAAAGTGGTTTTAAATGAAACCCGTAAAATATTTGTAACTTTGGCCTTAGGTAACCAAATCAATATTTTAACAAACACTCAATTATTTATGAACTACATTCTTTTCGACGGTCCCGTTCGGAATGCATTATTGCCCTTTACTTTTACACGACCAGTGGCTGATATTTTGGTTGGAATTATGACTATTCGTCAAAAATGGGAAAGACGTTTAGGTTCTACAATTACTACAATTACCGAAGAATATTTGTCCGAAAAATTTCCAATGGTTGAAATGGAAGAAAATGTAATGATCAACGCAGCGTATTTGCCAAATGATACTCTTGCAGAGATGGTTTCTAATTTAACAGAAAATCAAGCCATTTTTAAAGGTGAAGATGTTATAGCATTTTTTGCAAGCGAAAATCAAGAGGAAGTCGATTTTGATTCTTATGAAATCATTCAATACAACGATGATTGTATTACAATTGAACATACTTGGGATATTTTCTCTAAAAACGACGCTGCAATACGTCAGGATTTTGATTTTTTAACAGAGGATAGAAAATCACAGCCAATTCCTAAAAGCGTAAATGTAATTGCTCCAGAAAATATATTTATTGAAGAAGGTGCGAAATTAGAGTTCGTGACTTTGAATGCTTCAAACGGTCCTATATATATAGGTAAAAATACCGAGATAATGGAAGGGACTGTAATTCGAGGACCTTTTGCTTTATGCGAAAATGCAATGGTGAAAATGTCGGCTAAAGTTTATGGTGCGACAACTGTCGGGCCTGGATCTCGAATAGGAGGAGAGGTTAAAAATTCTGTTCTTTTTGCTAATTCGAATAAAGGACACGAAGGGTTTTTAGGAGATTCTGTTTTAGGTGAATGGTGTAATATTGGCGCTGATTCTAATAATTCGAACTTAAAGAATAATTACGAAGAAGTAAAATTATGGAGCTACGAAACAGAAGGTTTTGCAAAAACAGGACTTCAGTTTTGCGGTTTAATGATGGGAGATCACAGTAAATGCGGTATCAATACGATGTTTAATACTGGAACCGTTGTTGGTGTAAGCGCTAATATTTTTGGTTCAGGATTTCCAAGAAATTTTGTTCCAAGTTTCTCTTGGGGCGGAGCAGCAGGTTTTACAACTTACGTAACTAAAAAAGCTTTTGAAACGGCTCGTTTAGTAATGTCAAGAAGAAATATAGAGTTCGATGCTACGGAAGCGGCTATTATGGAACATATTTTCGAAGAAACAAAAAAATGGAGAAAAGACTAAATTAGATAATTAGTCAATTTGATAATTAGATAATTTTTAAACCCGATAGGTTTTTGGAACCTGTCGGGTTTTGTTGTATTTAATTTTTTGAGAATTTTCTAATTTTCAAATTCAACTTATTTGTCTATTTTGATAAAATCCTCTTTCAGGTTAAATTTCAATTCTAAACCATTAGTCAGTTTTGTTTCGTAACCTGAAGTTCCTATTTCTATTTTGGTTACTTTTTCTTTAAGAAAATTGGTCTTGATGTATGAAGCAATCTTTTTCGGGATAATAGATTTTGGTATTTTTTCGTTTTTGCCGTCCACTTCTTTCCAGTTTCCTTTTTTGTCAAATTCGATTTCAAGCTGTTTGTCAAATTGAACTTTGTATTCTGTAGAAAACATTTCTTTGTCTTCTAATATGTAGCTCGGCTTTTTTGATCCAAAATGAGTTTTTAGGAAAGTTTGAGCATTTGCCGGTAGTGCTTCCTTTTTAATTACAGTTTTTTGTGCATTCGCAGAAATTCCAAATAATAATCCCGTAATTAAGTAAACGGTCAGTTTTAATTTCGCTTTCATATTTTGCTGATTTATAAATTTCTATACAAGGTAAGATTAAAATTTTGAAACAAGAGAAAATGGGTTAGGTTTCAATTTTTAAACAGGTTTAAAAAAATATCTAATTGTCACATTCTCAAATTAACAGATTCTCAAAATTATCTAATTTTCAAATTGGCACATTATCTAATTAAATCTATCTTTGCAGCACAAAAAAAAGGGCAGTCGATTAAACGATGAACCAATAAAACAAATTCACAGAAAAAACAAATGATTACAGTTAACGATATTTCGGTTCAGTTTGGTGGAACTACACTTTTTAGCGATGTTTCTTTTGCTATTAATGAAAATGATAAAATTGCCCTTATGGGTAAAAATGGTGCAGGAAAATCTACACTTTTGAAAATAATTGCTGGTGTAAACAAACCTTCAACTGGAAGCATTTCGGCTCCAAAAGAGGCTGTAGTGGCTTATTTGCCTCAGCATTTGTTAACTGAAGATGGAGCTACTGTTATGGAAGAAGCTTCAAAAGCATTCAGTGAGATTTTTAAAATGAAAGCTGAAATCGACGAAATCAATGAACAATTGACAGTTCGTACCGATTATGAAAGTGACGAATACATGAAATTAATCGAGAGAGTTTCTGACTTAAGCGAGAAATTTTATGCAATCGAAGAAGTGAATTATGAAGCTGAAGTTGAGAAGATTTTAGTTGGTTTAGGTTTTGAACGTGAAGATTTTACGCGTCAAACTTCTGAATTTTCAGGAGGTTGGAGAATGCGTATCGAATTGGCTAAAATTCTTTTAAGAAAACCGGATTTAATTTTGCTGGATGAGCCTACAAACCACATGGATATCGAAAGTATTCAATGGTTAGAAGATTTCTTATTGAATCAGGCAAAAGCAGTTGTAGTAATCTCTCACGATAGAGCGTTTGTTGATAATATTACAAATCGTACTATCGAGGTTACAATGGGAAGAATCTACGATTATAAAGCAAAATATACACATTACTTAGAATTAAGAAAAGATCGTCGTATTCATCAGCAAAAAGCTTATGATGAACAACAAAAAATGATTGCAGAAAATCGTGCATTTATTGAGCGTTTCAAAGGAACTTTCTCTAAAACAGACGCGGTTCAGTCACGTGTGAAAATGTTGGAAAAACTAGAAATCGTTCAAGTTGATGAAGTAGATACTTCTGCATTACGATTAAAATTCCCACCGGCTGCACGTTCTGGACAATATCCGGTTATTGTGAAAGAAATGTCTAAATCTTATGGAGATCATGTTGTATTTAAAGATGCGAACATCGTAATTGAACGTGGCCAAAAAGTAGCTTTCGTTGGAAAAAATGGTGAAGGAAAATCTACCATGATTAAAGCAATCATGAAAGAAATCGGTGTTGATTCTGGAAGTGTTGATATCGGACATAATGCCCAAATTGGATATTTTGCTCAAAATCAAGCAGCGCTTTTAGATGAAAATGCAACTATTTTTGAAACCATCGATAGTATTGCAGTTGGAGATATCAGAACGCAGATCAAAAATATTTTAGGAGCTTTCATGTTCCAGGGAGACGATATTACTAAAAAAGTAAAAGTGCTTTCTGGAGGAGAGAAAACACGTTTGGCAATGATCAAATTATTGTTGGAGCCAGTTAACTTGTTGATTCTGGATGAGCCTTCAAACCACTTGGATATGAAAACCAAAGATATTATCAAAGATGCTTTACGTGATTTTGACGGAACATTAATTCTAGTTTCTCACGACCGTGATTTCCTTGACGGATTAGCAACTAAGGTTTTTGAATTCGGAAATAAACGAGTAAAAGAACATTTCGAAGATGTGGCAGGTTTCCTTGCTCATAAAAAAATGGATTCTATGAGAGAAATAGAAAAGTAATTTTTTCGACTTAAATAACTGAAAAGGCACAAGTTAATTCTTGTGCCTTTTTTATTTGGTTTTTTTGATAACAGAATTTTAATGCAATTTTTTTTACAGGCCACGCATTTTTTTGTTATTTTAGTAATCCCATTTCGTGTTGACTGTAAGTAGTTGGCTTTCTGATTCTCGGAAAGTGTAATGCTGATTTTGAATTCAGTTGTATAAAAATAACATTTTATCTATTTGAAGTCTATGAGTAAAATTCTACTAGTTCCGATTATTTTTTTCTTTCTGTCTCCAATTTATCTTCAAGCTCAAATTGATGTAAATGATGGAGAAAAAAAAGAAGATGAAGTGAAATACCCACAATATCAGATCAAAGGGCTTTTGCAGGCAAGATATCTGGAAAGCTTTGGCGATAATGTTGATGTTTTAGGAGTTCATCATTCTACGGGAGATGTTACACAGCAGTCTTTTGATATTAAAAGAATGCGTGTCGGTTTAAATACAAAATTGAGCGAAGCTACAGAAGTTGTAATCCTAGTCAATTTAGCCGATTTCAAATCAGATACCAAGGGTAAAGTTCTTGAAAATGCCTATGGAAAATATACTTTTAGTAAATACATTGCTTTAACAGGAGGTCAGTTTCGTCCGGCATTCGGTATAGAAGAGCTTGTTCCGGTTGATATCATTAAATCTTTCGATTTTTCCAACCAATATTATGAATTTGGAAAAAATGGCTGGACCAGTTTCCAGATTGGAGCTTCGGCAACCGGAGCTTTTGATATTGGTAAAATTCCTGTGAATTATGCGGTTTCTGTTTTAAATGGAAATGGAAAAAATGTTGAAATGGATAAAGATAACGGCAAACAGTATTCTACACGCTGGGTTTTCGAATTATCAAAAGAGCATAAAATAAATCTGGGTTTAAACGGTGGTTTCGGAAAAGTGTTCAAAGAAAATGTTTTTGCTGTTGGAGCAGATATAACCAGTGACTTTAAACTGACAGACCGAATGAGTTTTGATCTTCAAATTGAATACAAACAAGGAACCAATCATAATTTATACTTTTCTCTTCCTGCAGAAAATAGAGTGGGAGACGTTTCTAATTATCAAATGCGAGGTGTTTATTTCCTGCCTAATTTAAGATATATAGTAAATTATAAAAAATTAACCGCATTTGAATTGTCATGTCGTTACGAAACTTTTGATCCAAGTTATAAAGTAAATTCAAATGTAAGGCAGACTTATACGCCAATGATCAGTTTAGAATTTGGAAAAGCCTACACAGGCCGAATCGAGATGGGATTTGAAATTGATCGATTTGATAGAAATGTGCCTGATTCATCGACTTATAATGATGAATTATTTTTAATCCAATTACAGCTCCGACTTTAATTAATATAAAAATCCTTTATTATGAAAGAAGTACAGATTCCTCAAACCTTGATTACGCTTGCTGTTGGAATTGCAATTTGGCTTATTCCAGCTCCAAATGGCGTTGTTATTGAAGCTTGGCACCTGTTTGCTATTTTTGTGGCAACCATTTTAGGAATTATTCTAAAGGCAGCTCCAATGGGAACAATGTGTATGATTGCAATTGCTTTGACGGCTTTTACACAGGTTTTAGCGCCAGGAGATCCGGGCAAATCCATTACGTTGGCATTAAAAGGTTTTGGGGATAAAGTAATCTGGCTGATTGGAATTTCATTCTTTATTGCGAGAGGTTTTATAAAAACAGGTTTAGGAAACAGAATTGCTTTTCTGTTCATTAGAATATTTGGAAAAAGTTCTCTAGGATTGGCTTATGGTCTAGGTTTAGCCGATTTGGTTCTGGCGCCGGCCGTTCCAAGTAATACCGCTAGAGGAGGAGGAATTATTTATCCTATCATGAAATCTATGTCAATGAGTTTTGGTTCTATGCCAGATCAGCCAGAAACGCATAGAAAATTAGGTTCGTATTTGACTTTGAATAGTTATAATATGAATTTGATTGCATCGTCTATGTTTTTGACTGGAACTGCCAGTAATCCGATGTGTCAAAAATTTGCTTTGAATTTAGGGATTAAAATTACTTGGATGTCTTGGGCAGTTGCGGCAATTGTTCCAGGATTGTGTGCTTTTTTTGTAATTCCGTTTGTGTTATATAAAATTTATCCGCCAGAATTAAAAAAGACAGGTGATGCTCCGCAGATTGCCAGAGAAAAATTAAAAGAAATGGGAGCCATAACTAGAAATGAATGGATGATGCTTTTGACGTTCTTTATTCTGCTTTTTCTTTGGATGACGGGAGATTTATTTTCAATCGATGCGACAACAACAGCTTTCATCGGATTGGTGATTTTACTTTTAACTTCAGTTTTAACTTGGGATGATGTCAAAGCCGAAAAAGGAGCTTGGGATACTATAGTATGGTTTTCAGTTTTAGTAATGATGGCCAGTTCGCTTAATGAATTAGGTTTTATTGCCTGGTTTAGTGATTTGGTAAAAGCACAAATTGGCGGATTAAGCTGGCAAATGGCTTTTCCTATAATTGTTTTGGTTTATTTCTTTAGCCATTATCTTTTTGCTAGTGCAACGGCGCACGTAGCAGCAATGTATGCGGCTTTGCTAGGAGTTGGGGTTTCGTTGGGAATTCCGGGATTGTTATTGGCTTTTATGCTTGGCTTTATAGGTTCGCTTTACGGAACTTTAACGCATTATGGTCATGGTCCGGCACCCGTATTCTTTGGGAGCGGCTATGTTGACTTAAAAAGCTGGTGGGTAAAAGGGCTTGTAACCGGTTTGACTATGCTTCTTATCTATATGGTAATCGGAGGATTGTGGCTCCGTATTATTGGAGATTTTTAGATTCTAATTCCTGGAGGAAGAAGTTCTTTGTATCTAGGATTTTTTTTGAAAAACGAAACGATTTTTGGGTGAATAGGAACCACTCTGTAGTTTTTTTCGGCACTTAAATCCAAAACGTTTTTAAGTAAGGTGTTTATTGTCTCTTCGTTTTCGTAAGATTCTGGTTTGTTGATTTTTGTCAAAAAGATTTTCTTTTCTTGAAATGAATATTCAACTGCCAACATTCCTTCAGGAATGACAGTTTCAAATTGGCGTGCAAAAGTATTGTCCTTGATTTCCATAGTTGCAGAAGCTTCCATAATTTATTTGTTAGATTATTGGTAAATGGTGAATTTGGGAAACGAAATAATTCTGAAAGAAAATTCTTTATAACTTATTAAAAGCAGAAAAACTCCGAAATGCAAAGGTAATCATTTGATTTTCAATAATAAATTATTTTTTCAAGATGTAAACTTTAAACAATTGTTTCTAATTTGATTTTTTTTGATTTACTATAATAATTAGGTCTGAAATTTGATTATCATGAAATTAAAAAGGTAACTTTATTTTTTTTAAAATAAATATCGCAATGGTAATTTCATTTGAATGTTATGAGTAAAATTCCAGTTTATTTTATGCCAGGTCTGGCGGCAAGTTCATCTATTTTTGAAAGAATAAAATTGGATGAAACTATTTTTGAAACACATCTTTTAGAATGGGAAATTCCAAAGCAAAAAGAATCTTTATCGGATTACGCGCTTAGAATTAGTGAAAAAATAAAAGATGAAAATCCGGTTTTAATAGGTGTTTCTTTTGGTGGAATTCTGGTGCAAGAAATTTCCAAACACATTAAAACGAGAAAAGTAATTGTTATTTCTAGTGTTAGAAGTAATCTTGAATTTCCTAGAAGAATGAAAATAGGGAAGCGAACAAAAGCTTACAAACTAATTCCGATGCAATTAATTTTGAATATTGAAAAGTTAGCTAAATTTTCTTTTGGAGAAAAAGTCAATAAAAGAATCAAACTTTACGAGAAATTTTTGTCGGTTCGTGATTTAGGCTATTTGCAATGGGCTGTAGAAAGCGTAATTCTTTGGGATCGAGATAAAATTGACGAAAATGTAATTCATATTCATGGAGATAAAGATGACGTTTTTCCAATTAAATATATTGATAAATGTATTTTAGTCAAAGGAGGAACTCATATTATGATTCTTAATAAATATAAATGGCTGAATGAGAATCTACCTTCTATTATATTGGAGGATTAGTTAAAATAAAATTCCAATTTTAAAAATTCCAAATTCCAAATCTTTGACAAAGATGTACGTAGAGTAAACATCATGCTTGTCCTCCTGAGCGAAGTCGAAGGATCGCAAGTGGCTCTACAAAGTAATTCATGAAGAAAATATGAGAATTAGTATAATTGTTTTGGTGTTAATTTTGGTAGGATGTAAATCTCCAAAGAAAGATTACGATTTTACTTTCTTTAAATGGAATATCCATGAATCTTATTATTTGAAGTTTAATTCTTCAGATACACTTTACTGCGTAGATTCATATGGATTTAAAGAAGAAACTTCTTTTGCAATTTTGAATAAAGATCAGAAAGAGAGAATACAAAATATATTAGATACTATAACTTTTCCTAAAAATGAAACTTATGAAAGTCAAGTTGATGATGGGGAGACGAACGCATTTGTATTAAAGAACAAAGAAGAATGTAGAAAGGTTAAGATTCATGGTTTTTCCGGCCCTAATCAATTTTGGTCTTTTGGAGAAACATTAGAAAGAATTAAGCTTAATCTCCAATTTGTTAAAACAAATAAGAAAATAGATCTAAAAGAAATTAATAAAATGGTTATTTCGGAAGTGAAATTTGTGCCACGTATTGATTCCCTTAAATAATAAAAAAAATCCCAAACTCCTTTTTGGAATTTGGGATTTATAATATTGTAATTTAGAAAATTTAGATTTTCTTCATTTGTTCTTTCATCATCGTGATTTGCTCTTTCAGCATTCCTTGCTTGTCTAATTTTTTAGCTTCGTTTAATAAATTAGTAGCTTCAAGCTTTCTTCTGCGTGACATTGCAACTCCTGCAAGGTTTAATTTAGCTACAGCTAAATCCATATCCATTGATAGTCCAAGCTCGATTGCTTTTTTAAAATGTTTCTCTGCTTGGTTGATATTAGTCTGAGATAACATGATACCTTGTAAATAATTCAAGTATCCTT
This sequence comes from Flavobacterium notoginsengisoli, assembly GCF_014207905.1. Taxonomy (GTDB): domain Bacteria; phylum Bacteroidota; class Bacteroidia; order Flavobacteriales; family Flavobacteriaceae; genus Flavobacterium; species Flavobacterium notoginsengisoli_A. The sequence continues at coordinate 89,961 of NZ_JACHLB010000009.1, forward strand.
GTTGTTTTCTAACTAATGCACCTTCCGGATTTTTGATATATGATAACCATTTATTAGCGCCTTCAAAGTCTTGTTTTCTTAATTTAAGGAAGGCTAAAAGGATGAATTCGTTTTTAAAATAAAGAAAAATTGGAATTGCAGTTAATAAAATAAGGAAAACGCCATTCCCGATATTACTTTCTGTAAATTGCCAAATGCCCGCCACTACAAGAAGTCCGGCCAAAATAAGTTTAATATTTTTGTGAAACATAATTAATGTAAATTTGTGATTGCAAAGATAGTAAAAGGAATTAAAAATATTTTTATAAAAGTGCTTGCCAGAAAAAAAAGTCTTTGTATATTTGCACTCGGTTTTTGAATAACGATATCCAAAGCCATAATAAAGAGTTAATAGATACCATTTTTAAAGATACAAAGCAATGAGCAAAAGAACATTTCAACCATCGAAAAGAAAAAGAAGAAATAAGCACGGATTTATGGACAGAATGGCTTCTGCGAATGGAAGAAAAGTTCTAGCGCGTAGAAGAGCAAAAGGAAGACATAAATTAACTGTTTCTAGCGAGCCTAGACACAAAAAATAATGTTTGTATAAACATACATAAGGCGATTACTTTTTTAGTATCGCCTTTTTTTATACCTTGTCGGTAAAAATTTTCTCAACTTTCTAGTTTATAGCGTACTAGAACAGTTTTTTAAAATCGTAAATAACTACACAATACATAAAAAATGCCTAAAGACACATCAATAAAATCAGTTTTAATTATAGGTTCAGGACCTATTGTTATTGGCCAAGCTTGCGAATTTGATTATGCAGGATCACAATCTGCTCGTTCGATTCGTGAAGAAGGAATTGAGGTTATCTTGATTAACTCAAACCCAGCGACTATTATGACCGACCCATCTATGGCCGATCATATTTATTTGAAACCTTTAACGACAAAATCGATTATTGAAATTCTTAAGGAACATCCACAAATTGATGCGGTTTTACCAACAATGGGAGGTCAGACTGCTTTGAACTTGTGTTTGGAAGCTGAAGAAAAAGGAATCTGGCAAGATTTCGGAGTAAAATTAATCGGTGTTGATGTTAACGCAATTAATATTACTGAGGACAGAGAGCAGTTTAAACAGCTTTTAGAAAGAATTAATGTGCCAACTGCACCTGCAAAAACGGCTACTTCTTACTTAGAAGGAAAAGAAATTGCTCAGGAATTTGGTTTCCCGCTTGTAATTCGTCCTTCATTTACGCTAGGAGGAACTGGAGCGGCTGTGGTTTACAAAAAAGAAGATTTTGATGAGCTTTTAACTCGCGGACTAGAAGCTTCTCCAATTCACGAAGTTTTAATTGATAAAGCTTTAATGGGATGGAAAGAATACGAGTTAGAGCTTTTAAGAGATAAAAATGACAACGTTGTAATTATCTGTTCTATCGAAAATATGGATCCAATGGGAATCCATACTGGAGATTCGATTACAGTTGCGCCAGCGATGACATTATCAGATACAACTTTCCAAAAATTACGTGACTACGCTATCTTAATGATGAGAAGTATCGGAAATTTTGCTGGAGGATGTAACGTACAATTCGCAGTTTCGCCAGACGAAAAAGAAGATATCGTAGCAATCGAGATCAATCCTCGTGTATCTCGTTCTTCTGCTTTAGCATCAAAAGCAACGGGTTACCCAATTGCTAAAATTGCTTCGAAATTAGCTTTAGGATACAACTTAGATGAATTACAAAACCAAATTACAAAATCTACTTCGGCTCTTTTCGAACCAACTTTAGATTATGTAATCGTAAAAATACCACGTTGGAACTTCGATAAATTTGAAGGTTCAGACAGAACTTTAGGTCTTCAGATGAAATCTGTAGGTGAGGTTATGGGAATTGGACGTTCTTTCCAAGAGGCACTTCACAAAGCAACTCAATCTTTAGAGATTAAGAGAAATGGTTTAGGTGCTGACGGAAAAGGGTATAAAAATTACGAACAAATTATCGAGAAACTGACTTATGCAAGTTGGGATCGAGTTTTCGTAATCTACGATGCAATTGCAATGGGAATTCCATTGAGCACCATTCATGAAATTACAAGAATCGATATGTGGTTCTTGAGACAATATGAAGAGCTTTATACTTTAGAAAAAGAAATCTCAAACTACAAAGTTGCAGACCTTCCAAAAGAATTATTGCTTGAAGCAAAACAAAAAGGTTTCGCAGACAGACAATTAGCTCACATGATGAGCTGTTTGGAAAGCGAAGTGCATACTTTACGTACAAATATGAACATCAACCGTGTTTTCAAACTAGTTGATACTTGTGCGGCAGAGTTTAAAGCAAAAACACCTTATTACTACTCAACATTTGAGGCTGAAATTGAAAAAGCAAATGGAGAACGTTTTGTAGACAACGAAAGTATCGTAACAGATAGAAAGAAAGTGATCGTTTTAGGTTCTGGACCAAACCGAATTGGACAAGGAATTGAGTTTGATTACTCTTGTGTACACGGAGTTTTAGCAGCTAAAGAATGCGGTTACGAAACGATCATGATTAACTGTAATCCTGAAACGGTTTCTACTGACTTTGATACGGCTGATAAATTGTACTTCGAGCCAGTTTTCTGGGAGCATATTTATGACATTATTCAACACGAAAAACCAGAAGGTGTAATTGTTCAGTTAGGTGGTCAGACAGCACTTAAATTAGCAGATAAATTATCTAAATACGGTGTAAAAATCATCGGAACTAGTTTTGACGCACTTGACTTAGCAGAAGATAGAGGACGTTTCTCAGACTTATTGACTGAGTTAAATATTCCTTTCCCAAGATTCGGAATCGCTGAAACTGCTGATGAAGCTTCAAAATTAGCGGATACTTTAGATTTCCCACTTTTAATTCGTCCTTCTTATGTATTAGGAGGTCAGGGAATGAAAATTGTGATCAACAAAAAAGAATTAGAAGAGCACGTTATCGACTTGTTGAAAGCAATTCCAGGAAACAAATTACTTTTAGACCACTATTTAGCTGGAGCAATCGAAGCTGAAGCTGATGCAATCTGTGATGCTGATGGAAATGTGTACATCATTGGAATTATGGAGCACATCGAGCCTTGTGGAGTTCACTCTGGAGATAGTAACGCAACATTGCCTCCTTTCAACTTAGGAGAATTTGTGATGCAGCAAATTAAAGATCATACGCATAAAATTGCTAGAGCTTTAAAAACGGTTGGTTTAATCAATATTCAGTTTGCAATTAAAGATGATACAGTTTACATCATCGAGGCAAACCCAAGAGCTTCTAGAACGGTTCCGTTTATTGCAAAAGCTTATGGAGAACCTTATGTAAACTACGCTACAAAAGTAATGTTGGGTCACAATAAAGTAACTGATTTTGATTTCAACCCGAAATTAAACGGTTATGCAATCAAACAACCTGTTTTCTCTTTCAGTAAATTCCCGAACGTAAACAAAGCGTTAGGACCAGAAATGAAATCGACAGGAGAAAGTATCTTGTTTATTGATGACTTGAAAGACGATCAATTCTACGAATTGTACTCTAGAAGAAAAATGTATTTGAGTAAATAATCTCAGATTCTATTATAAGGAAGGGCTTCAATTTTTATTGGAGCCCTTTTGTTTTTGGGTTAATTTGAAATTAGTCCCAATTTTCTGTAGAGGCACACCGCAGTACGTCTACGTCCAATATTTATTTCTGTTGCGCATAAGGCGCACTGCGGTGCGTCTCTACAGATGTGCGGTGTGTGATTAGAATTAATTTATTTCTTTTTATAGATTTTGTAGAGTAAATAAATTACAGCAATCCAAAAAAGAACGGTTAATACTTGCCATATTAGAAAACTTAAATTGAAGTCGTAAAATGTTTTTCCCATATTTTTATAATTAGTTGATTTTAAAAATAAGAAAAATACTATTTTTTAGAATCTTTTTTTTGTTTTTAAAGGTAATTTGAAAATCATTCCAATTTTCCGTAGAGACGCACCGCAGTGCGTCTACGTCCGGTATTTATTTCTGTTGCGCATAAGACGCACTGTGGTGCGTCTCTACAGATATACTATGTGGAATATTTTAAAAAACAAAAAAGCTCCAATTTTGGAGCTTTCTTAATTATAAATAAGATGTTTTTATTTTTTAAGCAATTCTTGTAAAGGTTTCAACTGCTCCATGTCTATTTTTGATTTTTGTAAAATCGACATTAAAGTCATGATATTATTAGGGTTCATGTCTTCGCCTAAAACTCTAACTACAGCAAAACCATTTTCTTTTCTGTTGGCAAAAATGACAAATTCTTTAATATTATCATCGCTTCCAACATAGCTTACAGAAGCACCGTCTTTGCCTGAGCCAAATTTCATTAATTCCTGATATTTCGAATCTTTTAAAATGGCTTTTACCTTTGTTCTTTCTGTTTCAAACTCAGCCTGATTATTTTTATCCGCTTTAAAAGCTAGAATATTCATTTTATCAAAAGAATTTAAAGCTTCATTTTGTTCAGCTGATAATTTTGTTTTATCAACATTTAAAATATTTGGAGAAACGTCTAAGGCAATGAAATCTTTTTTCTCCGAATTCTCAACAAAATATTTTTGAAGCGTAGGTTCAGAATTACAGCTTACCAAAGTCAGTAAGAAGAATAAGGTCGAGATAAAAACAGTCGCTTTCATGTTATTTTTTGTTTTTAGAAGCTTTCTTTAAATCTGTACCGCCTGGAAGATTCATTTTGTCTGTTAAAACAGAGATTTCGTTCAAGTCAAAATTACCTGTTAGAGATAATAAAACCGTCTCGTCGTTTTTTGCACCGTCAACAAACATTAGTAATTCTTTAATTTGCGTGTCGCTTGCGCCAGATTTTACCATGATTTTGACGTTTTTGCCGCTATCATTTACTCGCATTAATTCTTCAAGACCGGCAGTTTTGATGTATTTATCGGCAGAAGCTTTCATGTCGGCTTCGATTTTTGGGTTTTTAGTGGTAAACACCTTTAAATAATCCAATTTTTTAATAAGTGAAATATATTGCTGTGTTTCTTTATCAGAAGCATCAACTTTTACTTTACTCATTAAATCGAACATTTTTTTGTTTACGATTACAGAAGTTACATCGTCTTGACCGTCAAATTTGTCAAAAGCACCTTGTGCATAAAAAACGTTTGTAACGAATGCGAAAACTAGAGTTATGATGAAATTTTTCATTTTTATTGAATTTAATTACTGTTTAAAAATTTTGTTTTTTGATTGTTCGTATTCTTTAATGTAATGTACACTTTCGATACCTACATTAACATTGTTTGATAATAATGCCAAAGCCTTTTGAGTTGCTTTTAGCGCTTCTTCGGGATCATCGTAGGTTCCTAATTCTGTTTGCGAAGCTACTGCAGTGGTATCTTTTTGTTCGCTTACGAAAAAGTAGGTTCCAATTCCCAGTAAAACAACAGCTGAGGCAGCAATAGATAACCACGCTACGTTGCGTTTCTTAGTTTGTAGTGGAATCTCATGCGTCGACTTCTGTTCTTTTGCTTGAGAGAAATAGCCAAACATTGGTTTGTATTGCTCCAAATGCTGCGCAACATTTGGTGAAGAAAAGTATTCTCTCAATTGATTTTCTTCAGCAATAGAAGTTTCTCCCTCAAAGTATTTTTCTAATATATCTTCTATTTTATTTGGTTCCATAAAGGTGTGTATTTGTCATTGATTCTCTAATTTTTTTTCTTGCTCTCGAAAGTGCCACCCGAATAGCGGTTTCGTTCATATTGACGATTTTGGCTATTTCTTCAAATTCATATTGTTCGACATCCCGGAGTTGAATTAACAGTTGCATTTGTTCGGGCATATCGTTTATAATTTTTTCAACCCATTCTAAAGTATCTTCATCTTCAATTTTTTTATCTAATCTTGGCTCACGATCTGTAAAATTATTATGAACAATTTGAAGATTACTGGCTCTTTTAGATTTTAACTGATCCAGACAATAATTTTTGGTCATTGTCATAGCTAGTGCTTCAACACTATTAAAGCTTTGTAGGCTTTCTTTTTTGTTCCATAATTTCACCATTACTTCCTGTGTGGCATCTTCTGCTTCTTCAGTACTTGTGAGCAATCTTTTTGCCAGACGAAAAACTTTGTCTTTAAAAGGATTTATTAATTCTATAAATACAACTTGGTTCATTATCTGATGGTTAATCGTTAGCTTATATATTCAAGACGAGACACAATTCTATTTGTTACAACAAAAAAGAAAAATTTTTTATATGTAAAAAAAATACTGCTTTTATGATAAAGCTAAAACTAAAGATACTACTTTTACGTTTATAGAATATAGAAACCAAACGATATGAAAACAATTTTAAAGAGTGCACTTTTTCTTTTTTTATTCGCTTTTTCTTTACAATCATGTGAAGATAATGATGATGTTGCCGCTCCAGCAGATGTGCAGATTAATAGTTTTATCTGGAAAGGATTAAACGCAGTTTATTTATGGCAGGCTGATGTTCCTAATTTAGCTGATAATCGTTTTGCGACTGAAAATGATTTCAATAACTTTTTGAAAGGTTATGCAAAACCAGAAGATTTATTTGAAGATTTATTGAATAAACCAGAAAGCAAATATCCAAACGGAGACGCAATTGACCGTTTCAGCTGGATTGTTGATGATTATACTGTTTTGGAACAAGAATTAAGCGGAATATCAAAAAACAATGGAGTTGATTTTAGATTAAGCCGAGTTGCTTCAGGATCAAATGATTTGGTTGGATATGTTCGTTATATTATTCCAAATTCTGATGCTTCAACAAAAGCAATCAAACGTGGTGATTTGTTTACAAGCGTTAACGGAACTAAACTGACGGTTTCTAATTACGAGTCGTTATTGATAAATAGTGACAGTTATACTTTGAACTTAGCAGATTATAACGGAAGTGCATTTGTTTTGAATGGAAAATCAGTTGCTTTGACAAAAACTGTTTTAGAAGAAAATCCAATTTTTATCAATAAAGTTTTTGTTTCTGGAAGTCATAAAATTGGTTATTTAATGTACAACGGTTTTTATTCTGAATATGACGACCGATTGAATCAAGCTTTTGGTACATTGAAAGGACAAGGCGTTACCGATTTTATTCTAGATCTTCGTTATAATGGAGGAGGTTCTATTGCAACGTCTGCTAAATTGGCTAGTATGATTACAGGTCAATTTGATACGCAGATTTTCTCGAAAATGACTTTCAATAGCAAACAAATGCAAGGTTTGTCTGCAGCAGATATGGAAGATTTGAATGTAAGATTTGTTAAAAATTTAAACAGCTTAAATATGACTACTGTTTACGTTATTACAACTGCAAGTACGGCTTCGGCAAGTGAATTAATCATTAATGGCTTAAAACCTTATATTAATGTTGTTCAAATTGGAGAAACTACAGTTGGGAAAAATGTTGGATCTTTCACTGTTTATGATTCAGAAACTTTGACGACTAAAAAAGGAATCAATCCAAATCATAAATATGCAATGCAACCTTTGGTTCTTAAAATTACAAATTCTGCTAATTTTGGAGATTATACACAAGGTTTGGTGCCAACTTACCAACAATATGAATCAGTTTTGAATTACGGTGTTTTAGGAGAGGCGACAGAACCTTTGCTAAGTAATGCTATTTCGAAAATCACTGGAAATGCGGCTAAGAAAATCCAAACAGATTCTGAACCTTTACGTCCTTATGTAACAGACTCAAAAATCTTAAACGGATTGAGACATGGAATGTATCTTAAAACAGCTCCAAAAGCATTTTAAGCATTAATTTAAAATATATTAAAAAAAGGCTTTCACATTTGTGAAAGCCTTTTCTATTAAAAAACAAATAACTAATTCTAAAATTAATCGTTGAAGTAAAAACCATTTGGTCCTACGCCAACAGTTAATTCTTTTAATAAAGTTCCAGTTAAGTTGTAGACATAAGCTTTGCTGTCTGCTGTGAAATTTCCGCCATCTGCAACAAAAATACGCTTGTCGTTTACTGCAAATCCGTAGATGTATCCAGCAGGAGTTGTTGTAATTGCATTCGTAGAAGCGACAGTTGCGTCGATTGCCATTGCGTAAACTGAACTTCCGGCTGTATAGTAAATTGTTTTATCTTCAATATCCATAAAACCAGTTCCAGCTGGGAAAGCAATTTTAGAAACAGATTTATCAGACATTTTAACTTTTACAAGTTCGCCGCTTCCAGAATAAGGAGCTCTTAAGATGTATAAAGTACCGTTTTCTTCTTCTAAACAATCTGCGCTGTAACCAACTTCAACAGTTTCAATTGCTTTTGTAGCGATATTTACAATCAATAATTTGCTGCTGCTGTTTGGTTCTGTAATGTATAATTTACCGTTTTCTAAAATCAATCTGTTTGCAGTTGCGTTTAGTTCAATTTTTGATTCTACTTTATTTGTAGCCAAGTTAATTACAGCAACATAATCATCAGTATCTCCAGTTGTTGGATTGATATACGAATAAGTATTTGCATTTGTTACGTAAGCTTTTCCATCTTTTGTAACACCGTATCTTGGATTTGCAAGTCCAGAATCGATTTTTGCAATTAATTTAAAAGTGTAACGATTTACAACGTTAATCACATTAGATCCACCAGAAATGATGTATGCTTTATCTCCGTCAAAAAAGATATTTTGAACAAATTTCCCAATTAAATCGCTTCCGTTTTCAGCTGTATAAGCGTCTTTTGTGAAAGTAGTGAAATCATCACTTGAAAATGAAACAGAACCAACGTTTGAACTTCCTTCATTCAAAATAAAAAAACCATTGTCATAAGCACCTTTTGGAGTGTCATCGTCGTCGCTCGAACAAGAAACGAATAATGAAATGCTTAACGCTATTAAAAGTAATTTACTAAACTTCATATTTTAAAATTTTAAGGTTAAATACATATTGAAATTGCGACCCGGCATAGGTCTGTTTTCTAGACTTTCGTAATCTTTATTGAAAAGGTTTAAAACCTGAAAGCCTAATTTGAAAGAGTCTAAAAATTTAAGATCATAATCGATTCCGATATTCGAAATCAGGTAATCGTTTATGATTTCGTCAGGATTATTATCTGCTCTTGTATAAACAAAACCATTGTAAAGCGTTTGATAATAAGCGCTTAATTTATTTCTAGAATAAGAAACAGAAGCGGTGGCTTTGTGAAACGGAACAAAAAACAATTGATTTTTGGTTGCTTCGTCTTGCGATATTGTATAAGCGTAAGTAGCATTTGCAACAAAATTATTTTTGCCGTAGCTTTTTTTCCAGCTTAATAATGTTTCAGTTCCGTAACTATTTACTTTGTCTTGGTTTTGAGGTGTCCAAATTCCGTTTGCTCCTGGAACCCACTGTAGCATATCTTTTATTTTCATATAATAAAATTGCTGTGTCCAAGTAAAGGTTTTGAAAGTGAATACGTTTCCAATTTCTGCCTGATAGGAACTTTCAGGTTTTAGATCTGGATTCCCTCCTGTGTCCCAGTACAAATCATTGTAAGTCGGAATTCTGAAGTTCCTAGAAACATTCAATTTTAAATTGTACCATTCATTAAATTTATACGAAGAACCTAAATTGAATAAAAGCGGCGATTTATAATTGCTTGTAAATTCTTTTCGAATACCAATTTCGTTTTTCCAGTTGTTGCCGATATCCTGTCTCACAAGCAATGAAGCCGAGCTGATTTCGCGAACATGATTGCCGAAACTCGTTCCGTAACCATTGGTTCTGCTGTAATCTACAATTCCGTTAACATGGGTAGATTCAAACAAGTCATAATCTAAATCTAACTTGGTAATTAGATTTTCGGTTTTTCCGTAAGTAAAATCTTTAGTGCTATTATCAGCAAAATACTGGTAGTTTTCGAAAATATAAGCAGTTTTAAAATTGGTTTTCAGCTTTCCGAAATTCCCGTCATATTCCAGTAAATTTCTATTAAAACCATTGATGTATTTGCTTTTGGTTTCTGTTTCAGTAATTAATGAAGTATTTCTGTCTGTGTTGGAAGTCTGGCTGTAAAGTTTTAAAATATTGTTTTCGTTAAATTTATATCCAACATTCGCACTCAGCGTTATAATATCATATTGTCCGTTTTGGTTCCAACGTTGTTCACCTCTCCAAGTATAGCGATTGAGATATTTATAATCGTTTGTGGAGCTATTTTTAGAAAATCCGATTTGAGTGCTCCATTTTTTATTAGAGATAGAAGTTTTATAATTAATCCCAATAGTATTAAAACTACCGTAATCTAGTTTTAAATTATTCTCAAAACGATTAAAAAATACCAAATCGTTATTTAAATGTACTGTTCCGCCAATTGCTCCACTTCCGTAAATGACACTTCCGCCTCCAGCTTTTACACTTATAGAATTATAATCTGAACCCGAAATAGTGTTGAAATCGGTGCTTCCATTCATTTGGGAATTAATGTTGATTCCGTTCCAAATCACTGCAGTTTGTGAAGAAGTTGTTCCTCTAAAAGAAACTGTAGAAAGCATTCCGCGTCCGTATTCTTTAAAGTAGAGAGTAGAATTGAAATTTAATAAATCGGTTAGGAGAGCTTCATTTTTACTAATTACAGAATCATTTAGTTTTAAAACAGATTGCGAAACCGAATATTTTTTTAAATTTTTATCTGAAATTAGGACTTCTTGCAGAGTATTAATAGAATCTTTCTGCGCCAAAGTAATCTGGCACAACAATAGAAAACAAAAAACAACCTTTAGTTTTATAGTCATAATTTCTACACTCTTTTTCCCGAGAGCTCGATAATTTGTTATAAAGGCAGGTCTCCTGGCTTGCGTCTTGTTGTTTTCCTTCCCATCACGCATGGCGTGGCAGTGGCTTTGTAGTTTACAACAAGCATTCGTTTTAGAACTAAGCTTACAGTTGCGGGTACAGCTCAAGAAATTACTTGATTCCCTTTTAATGTGTTTTTAATTTAAAAACACAACCTTAATTTGCTGCAAAGATAAAGTTAAAAATATTGAATATTCAAATTTGTTTCACTTTTAAGATTTAATAATCAAACAAATTGAATATTTATAGCTCGATTCTAATAACTTCTCCAAAATCAACTTTATTATTAAATGCATCTTTTAAAGGAAGTGAAGTTTGATGACATAAAATACTTCTTATAATTCCGGCATGAGCAACGATAACAATTGGCTCTTTTATTTTTGAAATTTCATTTGATAAAAAATCACCGACTCTTTCGTGTAATTCGACAAAAGATTCTCCATTTGAAACTTTAATATTGACAAAATCTTCCATCCAAGGATTAAGTTCTTCTGGCGGAATTTCGTTCCAGTTTTTTAATTCCCAGTCGCCAAAATTCATTTCTTTTAGTCGATCGTCTTCTTGATACGAAATGGTATTTATATTTTCTCGAATATATTTTGCTAAAAGCGTACAACGTTTTAAAGGACTTGAAAAAATAATAGCTTCAGAAGGCAATTCTGAAACAATTCGACTGAAAATTTCATCAAAAGGCTCAGCAATATCGACATCAGATTGTCCGTAACAGACACCTTTCTTGCAAATAGTTTCGGTATGGCGAACTAGATAAACTTCCATAAAAATAAAGTACTTAAGTAAAAGACAACTTCGCAAACTTGCTGTGTTGCGCCCAAACAATCGCCTGTATAACCATCAATCCATTTCTGAAAATATCTCGCAAGAAAATATCTTGTTATGAAAACTGGAATTACTGCCAGAAACAATTTAGGATCAAAACAAGAGAATGCTAATAAAGGAACTAATCCAAAGAAAAATGAACCAAAAACTTCTTTCCAAGTATATTGTTTGGCTATAGGTTTGCTTTTGCTCGAAGCATCTTCGCGAGAATATTCATGAGTAAAAATAATGCTGATTGCTGCCAATCGGCTCAAAGAATGAGCAGAAATAAATAGTAGAAAAATGAGAAAAAAGTTAGTTGTAAAAAGTGAAATGGATTCTGAAAGCAATTTAAATTTTACCAGGAAAAGCAAAACCAATCCAATTGCGCCATACGCTCCAATAGCGCTATCTTTCATTATAATTAAAATTTTTTCTTTGGTCCAACCGCCGCCAAAACCATCACATACATCAGCAAATCCGTCTTCATGAAAAGCTCCAGTTGTTAAAACAGAAGTTATTATAGCAAAAATTACAGCGGTTTCTGTGGAAAGAAAAAATGAAAAAAGATAAAAAGCTAAAAATGAAATACTCCCAACAATCCATCCAATAAAGGGAAAATATCTGGTGGCTTTATTTAAATAATCTGGCTGATGTGTAATGTTTTTGGGACATGGAATTCTTGTGTAGAACATTAAACAGGTAAAGAAAATATGGAGTTCTTTTTTCATTTAAGATGATTTTTTTAGATCTAGTATGTCATTTCGACGAAGGAGAAATCTCCATAAGAAACTCTACAAAGATTGGCTTTTCGTTATGGAGCTACTTGCGAAGATTTCTCCTTCGTCGAAATGACAAAAATGCGAATAAATATAATAGGGAACATTTTTTTTGAAAACTGATATTGAATACTATTTCTTACTTATTCCTGCGCTTTCAAAACTCGCCATTTCATTCAAAAAAACTTCAGCCGATTTTAAAATAGGAAAAGCGACAGCACATCCTGTTCCTTCGCCTAAGCGTAAATCGAGATTTAAAATTGGTTTTGCATTGAGATAATTTAAGAGTTTTATATGAGCTTTTTCAGCAGAGCAATGACAGAAAACAGCATTTTTTGAAATGTTCGAATTTATTTTTAAAGCTATCAAATATGCGACAGTACAAATAAAACCATCAACTAAAATGAGCATTTTGTTTTCAAACGCCGACAGCATTCCGCCAGCCATTTGAAGAATTTCAAAACCTCCAAAATAAGCAAGTTGTGACATCAATTCGGCTTGACCGGAATAATTTTCTATAGCTTTTTTTAGAATATTTTGCTTTTGAATTAGTTTTTCATCCGAAACTCCAGTTCCTTTTCCAACACATTCTTCAATCGAGAATCCTGTTAAAAGGCTCATTAAAACAGAAGCGGTAGAAGTATTTCCAATTCCCATTTCGCCAAAACCAATGCAGTTAGAACCAGATTTTGCAATATTTTCTACAATCGATTTCCCTTTATCCAAACACAATTGAACTTCAGTTTCACTCATAGCAGAAACATGAAGAAACGATTGGGTTCCTTTTGCAATTTTCGCATTAATTAATTTTGTATTTGTTGGGAAATCATAATTTACGCCAGCATCAACAATAGATAATTGTATGTCGTTTTGTTTGCAGAAAACATTTATTGCTGCACCGCCATCAAGAAAATTAGTTACCATTTGTCGCGTCACATCTTGCGGATAATCGCTTACGCCATGATTAGCAATTCCGTGATCTGCAGCAAAAACTACTATGTTTGGTTTTTCAATTTTCGGATTTAAAGTCTCAAAAACCGTTGCCATTTGAAAAGCTAGAGTTTCTAACGTTCCCAAAGAACCAACAGGTTTGGTTTTAGAATCTATTTTTTCTTGTAAACGAATATTGAAATCAGTTTTATTTTCGATCTCAGTTTTCGATTTTAAATCAAAATCAGAAATATTTATTTTATGGATTTCAGTAATTTCTTTGCAGATTGGAGCTTCCGATTTCTGTTTCCAATTCAATTGCTGGAGCATTGGCTGATTATTGTAATTGGTAGCTGGTTTTCCGATGCAGAAATAGCCAAGAGGCTCTATATTTTCAGGCAAATCGAGGATTTTTTTAAACTGATAATAATTTAGAATAGAAACCCAGCCCATTCCGTAACCTTGTTCTGTTAACGAAAGCCAAATATTTTGCGCAGCACAAACCGAACTGAATTTTACGGCTTCATTACTGCCAATTGTGCCAATCGTAAATTGGTTCAAAACCGAGCGATCGTAAGCAATTATGAGTCCGATTGGCGCTTCTTCAATTGCTTCCAGTTTTAGCGAATTGTACAATTCTTTTTGTTTCTCGTTATCGGTAAGTTCAGCCGCTTTTTTGTTATAATCTAAAAACAGATTTTTAATCGAAGTTTTTACTTCATTAGATTTTATGAGGAAATATCTAGTCGCATCGGTCAATCCGACAGAAGGCGCCCAATGACCTGCCTGCAAAGCTTTCTGAATTACTTCGTCAGGAACTTCATCGGTTGTAAAATGTCGGGTGTCACGGCGTGATTTTAATATGTCGTCTAGATTGCTCATGCTATAAAATTACAATTTTTAAATCCCAAATTCCAAGGTCAAACTCTAAAAAAGAAAATTCCAAATTCCAAAGCTCAGTATAGTTTTGGAATTTGGAATTTATAATTTGGATATTTTTATTTGATTTTAACTGGAATTCCAGAAACCATCAGAACCACTTCATCTGCATTTTCGGCAAGAAACTGGTTCATCCAACCTTGAAGTTCGACAAATTTTCTTCCGATATGAGTTTCTGCATGAACACCCATTCCGATTTCATTGGTCACAATAATGATATTAGTGTTTTTTTGATTAGCAATTGCAAGAAATTCTTTTTTGGCTTCTTCCAAACTTAATTCAACATTGTTTTTAGTGTCCACAAAAAAGTTTGTCAGCCAAAGTGTAACGCAATCAATTAAAGCGGTTTTTTCTGAAAAATCAATTTTACTTAAATATTTTTCTTCCTCGATATTTGTCCAACGTTCGTCTCTTTCTTTTTGATGTCTATCAATTCGGTTTTGAAAATCAGAATCCCATTTTCTTGCTGTTGCAATATATAAAGGCGAATTGGAAAGTTCTAAAGCTAGTTTTTGAGCGTAACTGCTTTTTCCAGAGCGTTCGCCACCAGTTATTAAAAAAATCATTTTAATTCGTTTGTAAATTATAAGTTAGAATATGTCTGCCAAGTTAATAATTAACAACTAACAATTTATAATTAACAATTAATAAGGGCAATGTCGGCAGTTATTTCCGCAGCAAGTTCCTCTTTTGAGATGGAACCAAGTTTTAAAAACATATTTTCCGTCTTCAATGTAATAATCGATTCCTTCAATTAAATTTTCAGTTTTAGGTAAAGAAATGGCTTTGTTTTTAGGTGCGTTTTGCGGAGTTATGGTTTCGACATAAGCATCAATTTTATCTTCGCAAGCTTCTTTGAAACAAATTGGACAAAGGCAATCGCCTCCTTCAGAAAGATTAAATATTGGCGGGTAATCATTGCACCAGCATTTGGTTTCTACAGATATATCTCCACAGCTGAATTCAGAATCACAGCTTGAGCAAATTTTCATTTTTGTGGTATTCATGTTGTAAAGATACAATTGTTTAAATTTGTAAGAATAAAGGTAAACAAAAAAAATAGAAAATACTTTACCTTTGTGCCATCCAAAACCTAAACCATGAGACAAATATTCCCTAAAATGATTTTTGCAGCAGTTTTTTTTATCCTTACAGGATGTAAGAAGAACGAAAAAACAGAACCTGTAAAAACAATAAATGCCAAAAATAGTATCGAATATGCATCAGGACTTTCAATCGTAAAATATGACGATTATTCTGTTGTAACTGTTTCAAATCCATGGCCAAATGCAGATAAAGATTTCAAATATATCTTAAAAGAAAAAGACGCAAAAGTTCCAGATAGTCTTCAATCTTATACTTCAATTCAGGTTCCGCTAGAGTCTGTTGTGGTTACTTCAACAACTAATATTCCATTTTTAGAAATGTTGGAAGTAGAAAACAAATTAGTTGGTTTTCCGCATACCGATTATATTTCTTCGGAAAAAACCAGAGCTTTAATTGACAAAGGTTCTGTGAAAAACGTTGGACAAAATGAAAAATTGAATATCGAGCAATTAATAGAATTGGCACCAAATTTAATTGTCACTTTTGGAGTTGATAATAACAATCCGATGTTGGATAATCTGAAAAAAAGTGGTTTAAATGTTCTAATTCAAGGTGATTGGATGGAACAATCTCCTCTTGGAAAAGCAGAATGGATAAAACTTTACGGAGCTTTATTCGGAAAAGAAGATAAAGCAAAAGAACTTTTTGATAAAATCGTAGAAAGTTACAATCAGGCTAAGAAATTAGTTGCCGATAAACCTGCAACATCTAAAGTATTGTATGGTTCAATGTACGAAGATGTTTGGTATGTTGCCAAAGGAAATAGCTGGGTCGCACAGTTTATGAAAGATGCTCAAGCAACTTATTTATGGGCAGATTTAAAGGGAAGTGGAAGCGAAGGTTTATCATTCGAAAAAGTTTTAGACAAAGCCAAAACAGCTAATGTTTGGATTGCTTCGGGATCTTTTAAAAGTCTTGACGAACTACAAAAAGCAAACCCGCATTACGGAGAATTTGATGCTTTTAAAAATAAAAGTGTTTATAATTTTGAAGGAAAACTAGGTGCAACAGGCGGAACAGTTTATTACGAACTAGCGCCAAGCCGTCCAGATTTGGTGTTGAAAGATTATATCAAGATTTTTCATCCTGATTTATTGGCGAGTTACGAATTTACTTTCGCATCAAAACTGAATTAATTTGGCAAATAAAAAACGAAATACCATTTTATTTGCAGTTTTGACTTTAGGTCTTTTATTGATGTTTTTTGCAAGCATTAGTTTAGGATCGGTTACTATTCCGCTAAAAGATGTTGTGGCAAGTCTGACTGGAGGTCATGCCACAAAATCGACTTGGGAATATATTATTATTAATTACCGTTTGCCAAAAGCAATTACAGCAGTTTTAGTCGGAAGTGGATTATCAATCAGCGGGCTTTTAATGCAGACTTTGTTCCGAAATCCACTTGCTGGACCTTACGTTTTAGGATTGAGTTCTGGCGCGAGTTTAGGAGTTGCCTTTGTAATTTTAGGAGCTGGGTTTTTGCCTTCGTTTTTAAGTGCAATTGCATTGTCTTCGTATGGAATTGTTTTGGCTTCTACTTTTGGAAGTACATTAGTTTTATTACTCGTTTTATTGGTTTCACAGCGTTTGCGCGATACTATGGCAATCTTGATAGTCGGATTAATGTTTGGAAGTTTTACCACAGCAATTGTGAGTGTTCTAACTTACTTCAGTACAGCAGAACAGCTTCAAAAATTTACTTTTTGGTCAATGGGAAGTCTTGGGAATCTTTCGTGGGCTACAATCGGAATTTTAACAACTTGTGTTGTAATCGGATTGCTTTTAAGTGCCAAAAGCATAAAACCTTTAAATGCATTACTTCTTGGAGAAAATTACGCCAAAAGCATGGGTTTGAATTTTAAACAGGCAAGATTAATAATCATTTTTGCAACTAGTATTTTATCTGGAGCAATTACTGCATTTGCGGGTCCGATTGCATTTATTGGTTTAGCTGTGCCACATATTGCAAAATTGACTTTTCAAACCAGTAATCACACTATATTGTTTTGGAGTACTTTATTCTTTGGATCAATTATAATGTTGTTTTGTGATATTGTTTCGCAAATGCCTGGTTTAGATGTTACGCTTCCTATAAATGCCATTACATCTATAATTGGTGCGCCGGTTGTTATTTGGCTTTTAGTTAGAAAAAGAAATTTTCAATAATTTGTTTAGCCACTCCCGATAGCGATCGGGATATAAAGATTAGCACAGATTTTTTAATTATTTAGATAAAAAAAACTTAGAGCCTTAGTATCTCAGAATCTTAGAACCTTTAAAAATGAAATCAATTCTAACTACATCGCATCTAAATATCGGATATAAATCCAAGAAAGGTGTTATGAATATTGCTGAGAATCTGAATTTGAATTTAGAAGCAGGAAAACTAATTACTTTAATCGGAGCAAACGGAATTGGAAAATCGACTTTATTGAGAACGATTACTGGAATTCAAAAGCCTTTGTCGGGAAA
This sequence comes from Flavobacterium notoginsengisoli, assembly GCF_014207905.1. Taxonomy (GTDB): domain Bacteria; phylum Bacteroidota; class Bacteroidia; order Flavobacteriales; family Flavobacteriaceae; genus Flavobacterium; species Flavobacterium notoginsengisoli_A. Next base: position 107,829 of record NZ_JACHLB010000009.1, read on the forward strand.
TGTTTATTTGAATGAAAAAGAGATTTCGAATTATAAACCTTTAGAATTAGCACAGAATTTAAGTCTGGTTTTAACCGAAAAATTGCCACCAAGTAATTTGTCGGTTTTTGAATTAGTTGCTTTAGGTCGTCAGCCTTATACCAATTGGGTTGATAAATTGTCAAATGAAGATGTTGTAAAAGTTCAAGAAGCAATGCAATTAACGCAAATTGAGCATTTAGCTTCAAAAAAACATTTTCAAATTAGCGATGGACAATTGCAGAAAGTTTTAATTGCAAGAGCTTTGGCACAAGATACGCCGCTAATTATTTTAGATGAACCAACAACTCATTTAGATTTACTGCATAAAGTTTCTTTATTTAAATTATTGAAGAAACTAACACAAGAAACTCAAAAGTGCATTTTGTTTTCTACGCATGATATTGATCTTGCTATTCAGTTAAGTGACGAAATGATTATGATGACGCCAGAAAATATTACACAAGATCAGCCTTGTAATTTGATTTCGAATGGAAGTTTCAGCAATTTATTTAAAGATGAAAATATTGTTTTTGATGCTGAAAAAGGGAAGTTTATTGTGAATTAAAGACTTTTTTCAAAACGGACTCTATAAACATGAAGTAGATTTTCTAAATCCTCAAGCGCTATATCTAAGTCGTTAATTTCAATTTTTTCATCATTAAAAGCCAAATACTGTTTTGCATTTTTTTGGTTTCTATCTAAAAAAACGCTGTCATTGTATATATCTTTCCATGAAACAAGTTCATCGTCTTTCAATTGTATTCCTTGAGCATTAATTATAATCTGAGGTTTATTGTCGGATAGTTTTTTAATTTCTCCGTATATTAGGTATAAGCTCAAACCTATAAATAATAGTCCAAAATATTGTTTTATAAATACAAGAAAAATACCTGTTAAGCCGATAATTACATAAATAATTAATGAAAAAATTATTGAAGTTTTCGAATAGTATATTAGGGTTTCATTAGGAACTGAAATGTCATCCTTGAAGATGTCTTTTTCTAGAAATTTCTTATCTAACTGTTTTAATTTTTGTTTTTGCAGATCGTTTTTAAATTCTGTTTTTTCTAACCAGTTTCCTTTTTCCCAAATCAATTTTTCTTCAACAGCTTTTCTCTGTAATTCGTGAACATTTCTAACATTTTCGTAAGCCCATATTTTCCAATTAGCTGCAAAATAGCTCCATACTAGCCAGCCAGATATAAATCCAGAAAGAAAGCCAATAGGAAGAATAATCCATCCTTCTACTATTTTAGCATAAGTAAGGTAAATTGAAACGAAGATAATGCTAAAAGTAACAATCATTGGCAAATGTTTTAATTGCCATCTGCCTTTGCTCAATGCTTGCTCTACAGTAATGTTTTCTTTCATATGCTTAAAGAAGGAGTTTAATTTGTATTATTATTCCGATTAAGCAAATAAACAATTAAATTTTCTGTAATCCAATTTGTCTTTTAGCTTCGCCAACTACAAAAGCGACAGAATTGGCAATATTAAAAGAACGAATAAGTGGTGACATCGGAATTGTTAAATGATTTTCGAATCTCGCCATGAATTCCTTACTTAACCCAACACTTTCTTTCCCGAAAACCAGCCAATCGCCATCTTGAAATTCATTTTCCAAATACGATTTTTCAGAATGTGAACTCATTAAAAATACGCGAGAATGATCTGGAATCTGTGCAATCCATTCTTCAACGTTTTGATATTCGGTAACATCAAGATGAACCCAATAATCCAATCCGGAACGTTTTAGATTTTTATCATTAATAACAAATCCGAATGGATGAATTAAGTGCAATCGGCTTTCTGTGCCTACGCACAATCTTCCGATATTTCCAGTATTATTTGGTATTTCAGGTTCTACAAGAACTATATTTAGCATTATCGTTTATTTGTTAATTTGTTTAATCGTTTAATCGAAAATCCGAAACTTCTAAAACCTCGCCCGCTTTTAAGTTTTGCAAATATACATTTCCTATTCGTACACGAACCAAACGCAATGTTGGAAAACCTACAGCTGCAGTCATTTTTCTGACTTGGCGAAATTTCCCTTCTCTTACCGTGATTGAAGCCCAAGAAGTTGGACCATGACGTTCGTCTCTGATTTTTTTGGCTCTTACTCCAAAATCGGGAATTTCATTTACAATAAAAGCTTTGCTGGGTTTTGTTTTATATTTTCCTCCGTCAAGTCCAATTTCTACACCTTTTTGTAATTTTTCAATAGCTTCAGGAGTAATTAAGCCGTCCACTTGAACATAATATTCTTTGTCGACTTTTTTGCTTCGCACGAGTTCGCTCATGTTTCCTTCGGTAGTCAGTAGAAGCAAACCTTCAGAATCTTCGTCGAGTCTTCCAATTGCCATTGTTCCTTCTGGAAAATCATGCAATTCGCCCAAAAGCTTTTTCTTTCTTTTTAATTCATAAATAAATTGGCTCAAATAGCCGTACGGTTTAAAAAGAATGAAGTGTCTGTGCATTTTTAATTTTTTGCAAAGATAGTCTCTTTCTTAAAATGAAACCAATTATTGCTTTTGCGCTTTCATTTTTTTCAGCCATTGATATATAAACCATACGGCGCTAAAAGCAAAAATCTCAAGTAAAGCCCAATAATAGTTTTGAAAAAAATCATGAAAATAGCTTCCAACAGAAATATAAATAGAAGCCATACAAATTTTGATTAAAATGAATTCGGCGTTTGACCAGCTGGTTTTGATTTTGAAGAAATTCATAAGCTAAGAATTAAATTAAATCGTAAAATGTTGTAAATAAAGATAGTGAATTATGAAAAATGAACTGTTATAAACCCAAAGCAATGTTAAACCGCTTAGTTTTAAGATTTATAATTCGTAATATTAGGTAAGAAACTCAAAAGAAAAATGCCATGGAAACGAATAAATTAGGAACAAAAAAGATAAACGGAACGCAAAAAAATATTGATGAATCTAAAGGAAAAAACGTTTCGCACGATAAAGATTTAAAAGACGCAAAACTCAATAAAGAATTGGTGTCTGATAAAGATGGAGATAAAAAGATTGTGGAAAGAGCTAGAAACGAAAATGAGGATATTAAATCTAAAATTTCTAAAACGGATTCTAAAAATCCAAATGCAAATCGAGGTGTTTCAACTGAAGAAGAAGCCAATAAAACGGTAGAAAATAAAGATCGCAATTCTGATATTACTCCAAACCGATATCCAAACTCTCATCCAGACAATCATGAAGATCGCGGAAACATGAAATTGGACGAAGACGAGTAATTTAAATACGAAATTTTCATCAGAATAAAGTCATTTTAATATCAAATAACAAAACATTAGCGGTAAGCGTTAATCTTATTGTAAACTTGCTCTAAAGTGCCGTTTTCATTGATGTTCTTCGTAAATTAGAGGTATCAATTTAAAATATATAAAAAATGGCACTTTTAGAAAATAAAGTAGCTTTTGTGTCTGGAGGCGGTTCAGGAATCGGACGAGCAGTTGCAGAAGCATACGCTCGAGAAGGAGCAAAAGTAGTAGTATCTGATATTAATGTAGATCACGGTGAAGAAACCGTAAAATATATAAAAGACAAAGGCGGAGAAGCTTTTTTTGTAAAGGGAGATTCGTCGAGTGCCGCTGATAATAAACATATGGTTGAGGTTACGGTTTCGAAATACGGTCGACTTGACATTGCTTGCAACAACGCAGGAATGGGTGGGCCTGCAAAACCAACTGGAGAATACGAACCAGAAGCTTGGGACAAAGTAATAGCGCTTAATCTAAGCGGTGTTTTTTACGCTTGTCGTTATCAATTAGAGCAAATGGAAAAAAATGGAGGAGGAAGTATTGTCAACATCGCTTCAATTCATGGTCAGGTTGCAGCTCCAAACAGTGTTGCCTACACAGCAAGTAAACATGGTGTTGTTGGTTTGACTAAAAATATTGCAGTTGAATATGCTCAGAAAAATATTCGATGTAATGCTGTCGGACCAGGTTATATAGAAACAGCTCTTTTAAAAGATAATTTAAATAAAGATATGATGAATGCGGTTGCCGCTAAATCGGCAATGAACCGTTTAGGAACTCCAGAAGAAATTGCCGAGTTGGTAGTTTTCTTAAATTCGGATAAATCATCATTCACAACAGGAAGTTATTTTATAGCCGATGGAGGTTATACAGCAGTATAATTTTTAGACTACATAACAAAGTGAGAAGGCAGTAAACGAAAGTTTGCTGCTTTTTTTTGTAAGAAATATAGAGTTTTTAAAGGAGTTTCTCTAATAGTTTTGTTTTGAATAATATTTGGTGTTTCTTCTTTTTGATTGATTTTATTTTAGTAACTTTAATATTGTCTTAAGGTTTTTTGAATAATATTGATAAATAAGCAAACGTTAAGTTTAAGGTTTTATAATATTGGCTTAACTTTAAAGGCGATAAATTTGACTTCTAAAAACTCTATTCTTTAACAGTATGAAAAAACTTTACTTTTCGCGCCAGCTTCTGGCTTTTCTATGTTTGTTAGGTTGCTTTTCTGGAAATCTTTTTGCCCAGACAATGCCAACTCCACAAGCATTACCTTACACACAGAATTTTAATACGCTAGCAGCGACGGCTACAGCGTATCCAGATGGATTTCAAGGGTGGACAGCTTCTACTTCTCCAGGTTCTGCATTTAATACTAGTGCAACCCTAGTTGCAGACAGAGCTCTTACAGCTAGTAGTTCAGCATCAATTACTAGTGGAAATTTTCATAATTATAATGGGAAAATAGGTTTCTTAAATAGCGGATCTTTAGATTTAACTATTGCTTTCGCATTTTCTACAACTGGTCAAAGTGCTGTTCAAATTCAGTATGATGCGATGGTTATTCGTAATCCTTATGATGGAACTAATAACACTCGTATAAACGAAATGGTGCTGCAATATAGAGTTGGGCAAACAAGTGATTTTACGACTTTACCAACAACATCTTATGTAAGCGGAACTACTTTGCAAACAGGTTCAGGAGTAACAACTCCACAAAATCCGCAGACTATAAACGTTACTTTGCCCGCAGATTGCGATAATCAGCCTTTAGTGCAAATTAGATGGATTAGCAAACAAAACGGAGGAGGAGGTTCTAGACCGTCTTTTGCAATTGATAATATAAAAGTGGGAGGAGATTCAACTCCTCCAGTTAATGAATCAGGTTATCCAAAAGCTGTCGAAATTTTATCTGATGGTTTTGATTTTATCAATAAAATTAATGAAACAGGTAAAACATATTTCGTTTTAACTGCTTCAGGAAGCGCACAACCTACTCCAGCACAAGTAAAAGCTGGTTTTGATGCTACAGGAGTTGCAGCTTTACAGTCAGGATCATTGACAATTGCTGACAAATCTTTAGAGTATTCAAAAATCTTTACTGGATTAACTTTAAATACAGGTTATATTGTTTATTCTGTTTCTGAAGACATTTCTGAAAATCTTCAAACAACAGTTAACAAATTAGAGGTTACAACTGCGAATGCTTTAGTGCCTTCTATAAGAACTACAACCGCATCACTTAATTTTGGAAGTGTAGAACAAAATTTAGATTCAGCTAGTTTAAATTATCAAATTAAGGGAACAAATATTAGTGCTCCGGTAATTGTAACGGCAACGGCTAATTTTACAGTTTCAAAAGACAATACTACTTTCCAATCTTCTGTTTCTTATGATGCAGTAGATTTTGCTTCAAATGCAACACCGACAGTTTATGTTCGCTTTAAACCAAGTGCTGCGGGTATTTTATCAGGAACAATAACACAAGAAGCTACTGGCGCTTTGAGCAAAACAGTTGCTGTTTCTGGAATTGGAACGAATCCTTATATCCAAAATTTTGATGATCCGAATGTGCTTTCAAACAGCGGATGGACACAGTACAATGTTTCTGGACCTTTAAATAAATGGACTTACACCAATGTAACGCGAAATGTAAATTCTGGAACTGGTGCAGTTCTTATGAATGGTTTCTCAGATACAAATGTGCCAAGTAAAGATTGGTTAATTTCTCCAAAATTACGTTTAGATTCTTTTGGACAATTTCCATTATTGTCTTTTTACACTCGTAAATTCTATGCTGGACCATCTTTAAAATTAATGGTTTCTACAAATTACGATGGTGTAAGCGATCCTACTTCGGCAACTTGGACAGAAATTGATGGTAATTTTCCAACCGTTACAGGAAGTTATGTAAAATCGGAGTTCATCAATTTAGGAGCTTACAAAACAGATCATACTTATTTGGCTTGGGTTTACGAAACTACAGCTGGCGGAACTAATAACGCTTCTGAATGGTCTTTTGATGATTTTGCTATTACAAACGAATCAGGTTACGTAGCTTCAAATCCAGTTTTAGATTTTGGAGATGTAGCTCAAAATACAGTTTCTGCGAGCCAGTCTTTTGCATTTAAAGCTGATGGTTACGGAGATTTAACTCTTACGGCTCCAGCTTCATATCAATTATCATTAGATAATGCTTCATTTGCTTCAAGCATAGTAGTTCCTTCTGCGACAGCTGCTGCCGGAACTACACTTTACGCAAGATTTATTCCAACAACAAAAGAATTGAAAATTTCTGGTGTACTTACGGTAACTGGAACTTCATTAAACAAACAAATTGGTTCACTAACAGGTTCTTCTTTACCAAAAGCAGATACTTTTGATGTTGTGACTTATAACTTAGAATTTTTCGGCGCTCCAACTTCTGCTTATGGTCCAGCAGACAAAACTTTACAGTTGGAAAATGTTTCTAAAGTGATGAACAAATTAGATGCAGACGTTTATGTTGTTCAAGAGGTTTCTAGCGATGCTCAGATTGATGCTTTAATTACAAAAATAAACGTAAATGGTAAGACATTCGAAAAATCAGTTTCAACTTCTTGGTCTTATTCATGGGATCCAACTTCAGATCCGACTTTCCCGCCACAAAAATTAGTTGTTCTTTATAATACAAAAACAACTACATTGAAGAAAACGCGTGTAATGTTTAAAGAGTTTTACGATGAACTACGCGCTGGTACAAAAACGCTAGCTAATTATCCTGGCGGATCTAGCAGCAGTTTCTTCTCGTCTGGACGTTTGCCTTATATGGTAACTTTAGAAACGAATCTGAATGGAGTTAAAAATGAAATTAAGTTAATTGATCTTCACGCACGTGCAAATAGCGGAACAGATATTTCACGTTACAACATGCGTAAATACGATACGCAAGTTCTAAAAGATAGTTTAGATGCACATTATGCAGATTCAAATATCATTCTTTTGGGAGATTATAATGATGACGTAAAAGCTTCTGTAATTGCTGGTCAGCCTTCTTCTTATGAAGCTTTTGTAAATGATACTAATAATTACAAAGCTTTGACTTTAGAAATCAGTCAAGCTGGTGCGTACAGTTTCTTAAGCTCAGGCGGATTCTTAGATCATATTACAATTTCTAATGAATTGTTTGATGATTATATTGCAAATTCAACAGCAGTTTATGACCCAAGAAATGATATAGCAAGTTATACGACAACAACTTCAGATCACGGACCTGTAATTGCTCGTTTCGAATTGAAACAAGATGTTTTGGCTGTTCCTGATTTTGGAGGTAAAAACAAATATGTTGTTCGTGCGTATCCAAATCCTGCAACCGATGTTGTTAATTTTGATTTGCAAACAGCACAAGGAAGAGATTTAAAAATTAAACTTTATGATATCAACGGACATGTAATTGGAAATCCGATTAGCGTACAAAGCGAATCTGAAATTAGTACAGCAGTTATGTCTGTTCACAATTTAGTTTCTGGATTCTATATTTACACAGTTACCGAAAACAACAAGGTGATTTTTAAAGATAAGATTATCAAAAAATAATAAATCTTCACCATAAAAGGAAAGGCAGTCATTTAAAGACTGCCTTTTTTTATGCGAATATTTTTTTTAGTCGATCGAAATCAATTTCATTATTTGTAAAATGAAAGAAGTAATCCAATTGCCATTTTTGTGTTTTTTGAGCTTGTTTACTTGTCGTTTCGTCCCAAGGCGGATAAACTCTTGTTGCTCTAATTCCTTCTTTTGTTGCGGTAGAAAAAACACCTTTTTCTAGTAAAATACTTTTCGGAAAAATAAATTGTCCCCAATCTTGATCTTTTCTAACGCTTACAATTACAAAATCAATTGCATCAGAATAATCAAAAGGTTCAATAATTCCAGAAGTATTACGCTTCCATAAAGTAACAAATTGGCCCGTTTTAGTTGGTGTTATTTTGGCTTCTCTGTAACAGATTTTTTTGTTGTTTAAAGAAAAACGAAAAGCACTGTATTCGTCACTTTCATCTTCTTTTTGAAGATTAGTTAATTCAAAACCAACTTTATCAAAAATAATTTCTTTAGCATTAAATAAGTCTTTTGAAATTGATTTTGAATTTATTTCAGAAATTGTAATGTCCATGAAAAATGAATTTTATTTTTTTTCTGAAAAGTACTACAAATTAAACTTAGAAAGAAACATTTAAACCAAAATTTAAACCCCACTGAAACTGGTTGAAAGACTGATTGTTTAATGGATTAATATAATAATTCATTGCCGGTTCTACAAAAACATTTGTTTTTTTATAGACGCGATATTGAACCGTACTACTTAAAGTTGAACCATAAACATAATCGTTTGCAGTTACATTCTGTCCGATATTATGACCGTCTAAAGCAACATTATTTGATATTAACTTACCAACAAAACCACCAGTATTTACATTTATACTGGCTTTATTTCGATTAAAAACAGAATAAGAAACCTCAAGAGGCATTTCGATATATCTTAAATTCTGATCCAGTTTTCCACTTTGTATATTATCACTTTTTAGAGCTTCTTTCGTACTGTTTGAGATTAAAATATATTCTGAATTTCCCGCTACAGAAGCCGCATTATTACTTGCAGCAACTCCAGGTACAAAAAGAGTATTTCCTTTGGCACTTACATAAGATACGTTGGCAACACTTTGTCCTAATTCATTCAATTTAAATCCAGAACTAACAGCCCATTTGTTGCTAATATTATATTTGGTTTTAACTCCGTATGAATTCGATTGTTTAGAATCGTTTACGTTGCCTAAAGTTTTTTCGTTTTTAGTGTTTTCAGAACTTGCTACACCAGCAAAAACTGCCAAAGCCCATCTGTCTTTTAAATCCAGTTTTTTATCTTTTTTCTCTTTCTTATCCTTTTTCTCTTCTAAAGGCAAAATACCTTTTTCTAAGTTTTGAAGTTCTGCAAGTTGTACAGAATCTTGTTTAGTTAAAGGCATTCCAAATTTTGAATTCTCTTTTCCAACAGTGTTTGCTATTTTTTCAGCATTATTGTTTTTAGGATTATTCAAGTTTTGTTTAGAATTACCGTTGTTTACAAAAGCATTATTGTTGTTAAGAGCTAAATTTTTGTTGTTTTTTGGAATAAACTGTTCATCAAAAATCGAATTTGAAAGCTGTTTTTGAGCTGTCGAATTAAATTTACTTGGTTTACCAAAAGCAATCCTTTCTTCCGAAATTCCTTTGTTTGCTGTTTTTTTGTTTTTTTCTAAAGGAGATTTCGCAGAAGATTTAACCGTTGTTTTTTCTTCTGAAGCAATAAAATTCTGATTGGAGAAATTTTGATTTGGAGTATTTCTATTGATTTTATCCTCTGATTTAGAATTGCTATTTGTTTCCTTGCTTTTTGAATCCGAATGAGCAACAGCATTTTCTTGATTTTGATTTGGCTGTTGATTATCTAATTGTTCTTTTGTTGATACAACCTCATTTGCTGTTGTATCTAAAGTTTTATCAGCATTTTCATCAGATGTTGTTTTGTTATGCTGATTTTTATTGTTGTCTAGAACTACGCTATTAGTATCAAAACCGCCATTGTTTAAATTGTTGTTTTGAGGCGAACCAGTAAAATATAAAATTGAAGGCAGAAGCAGCCCCAATAATAAGCATGCAGCAGCCGACCACCAAAGAATAGCTCTCTTCTTCTTTTTAGGTTTATCTAGTTTTTCTTCAATCTGACCCCACAATTCTGGAGGCGGAACACTCGAAAAGTCTTCCATTGATGAAAAAATATCTTCTATTTTATGCTTCTTCATGCTGTCTTAAAATTTTTGATACTCAAAATTCGCTTTTGTAAAATGTGTTTGGCGCGGTTTAAATTTGATTTTGATGTTCCTTCGGAGATTTTCAATAATTCGGCTATTTCTTTGTGTTTCATTTTTTCGAAAACATACAAGTTGAAAACCGTTCGATATTGATCTGGCAAATCCCGAATATATTCTAGTAGTTTTTCTTGTTCCATCGGAATAACTTCTAGTTCTTCCTCTTCGACAAAATCGGTGTCGGGATCAAATACATCTAGAAAAAAACTTTCTTTCTTCTTTTTATTTAAAGTTTCGATGAGCTTGTTAATGAAAATCCGTTTCATCCATCCTTCAAAACTTCCCTCAAATTTATATTGGCTTATTTTCTGAAAAACAATCACAAAAGCTTCCTGAAAAACGTCTTTGGCATCGTCCTCATTTTTCATATATTTCAAACATATTCCATACAAAACAGGAGAGAACAACTGATATATTTTCAGTTGTCCCTCTCTGTCATTTTTCATGCACAGTTTGATATATTTTTCTACGTCGTCTTTCAAGAAATGGTTCAAATTTGATTTTGCAAAAATAGTTTATAATAGTTTACAAAACTATCTTTTAAAAATAGTTCGAGCACCATCTTCATCGTTTGATACAATTGTTAGGTTTTGATTGTCAAGGTTTTCTATGATGTAAGTTTTACCCTCGAACGAAATTAGATCGTGTTCTGACTGATCTAAAATACCAATTCCTTTTTCTACTTGATAAGCACTATTTCTAATCTCAACATTATTTTTATAAGTAATTACTCTTCCATTAGGAGTAAAGGCGATTTTCTTATTAAATCCAATTGTTTTAGGCGTTGCCATATACGGATTTGTATTTCCTCCAATAGATTTTTCCCAAGTCCAAGTATTTACTATTGATCCTGAAGCCACTTTAGAAGCATCTAAAGAATAACCTGTCGTAAATAGAAAGCAAACGATAAATGATAACAAAAGTTTTTTCATAATTGGATTATTTTAAGCTAGTAATTTTATCTTGAATTATTTTTTTGAAAGCTTTAATAGCTGCAGTTTGATCTGCAGTATCAGCGTTATCAATATAAACTCGAGTAATAACAGCGTTTTGATTCAATTCAAAATAAACTCCACCTTGAGCAGATTCGTTTGGAGTACCGTATGTTTTAGTTTGTCCATTAAGAGCTAAAATCTCTGCTGGAACATCTTTTAGCAATAAAGTATATTCTCCTCTTTTAATAGTTGGGACATATTTATATTGGCTAAAATCGTATTGTCCAGCCTCAACGTTTAAGAATTTTAAAGTATTGTAATCATTGATCTGGAAGAATTTTTGGCAATCTGCACCAGTACATTGATTAGAATAACTTCCCACAATTATATTATTTGAACTTTCTTCTCTTTTAAAGAAAATAAATGGTTTTGATGTTTTTGGAATTAAAACGACATCAAATGGGTTAGTTGGTGTTTGTGAAACATTTTCATTAGCTCCAGGCGCTTTTTCGTAATAATTTACAACAACTTGGCAAGCATCTTCTACAATCGATGTAATTTTTATAGAGTAACCCGTTGTAGGTTTTGGTCCAGCAAAAACTCCCACTAAATAATTTTTTGTAAAATCAATATTGGGATCGCTTGAAACATTACAGCTATTTGCATGTTTTGAGAATAAATCATCCATTTTTGTCTGACTACCAACTACAGTTACTGCAGCTGTAGTAGGAGGAGTTTTTACACTATAGTTACATAATAAAGGGAATCCTGTAAATTCTACAAGTGTACTAGCACCGCAATCTGCATATTTAGTATCGTCTCCTAATGAGCAAGCACTAATTCCGAAGGCTACAAACAAGCCAAGCATTAATTTTTTCATGAATATTTTGTAATAGGTTATATCTTGTAGATAAGGGTTTTAAAAAAAGGTTGCGTTGAGGTGTAAATTTTTTTTTAAAAATAAAATGTTGGTTTAGTTTGGATTAATTCTGAATTCGTGAAATTTTTATTTTTAAAACTAAGTACTACGTATTATTGCGTACTTTTACGTAAAATAAACTTAGTTATGTTGGATTATCTACCGTTTTTGTTGGGTTTTATAGTAGCGTTATTTATTGGGATATACGTAGGAAAATTGCTTTCTGCGTCTAAAAACCATGCAGAAAAAGCCATTTCTGAAGAAAGATTACAGGCAATAAATAGTCAGTTGCAAATGCAGAAAGAGCAATTTGAAAGTGAAAAAAATAATTTTCAGAAACAATTGCAATTGAATAATGCAGAGAAAGAAAACATTCGAACAGAAAAAGACAGTTTAGCAATTCAGCTTTCTAAAAAAGAAGTTGATTTTGAAAATTTATGGGAAAGACATAAAGAACAAAAAAACGAAATCAATGAGCTTCAGGAAAAATTTACCAAAGAATTTGAAAATCTAGCCAATAAAATTCTCGAAGAAAAATCGGCAAAGTTTACCGAACAAAACAGCGAGAACATGAAAAATATTCTGCTGCCACTTCAGGATAAAATTCACATTTTTGAGCAAAAAGTAGATCAGACTCACAAAGAAAGTATTGATTATCATGCGGCCCTTCGTCAGCAGATTATTGGTTTGAGTGAAATGAACGCGCAAATGAGCAAAGAAACCTTAAACCTAACAAAAGCACTAAAAGGCGATTCTAAAATGCAAGGAAATTGGGGCGAATTGGTTCTAGAACGTGTTCTTGAAAAATCTGGTCTTGAAAAAGGAAGAGAATACGAGGTACAGCAAAGTTTTACCAATGCCGAAGGAAATCGTGTTTTTCCAGACGTTGTAATAAATCTTCCAGACGGAAAGAAAATGATTGTCGATTCTAAAGTTTCGCTTGTGGCATATGAAAAATGGGTAAATGAAGAATCTGATTTGTTGAAAATAGAATTACTAAAAGAACATGTAATTTCTATAAAAAGACACGTAGAACAGCTAGGAAACAAAAATTATCACGATTTATATCAAATCGAAAGTCCAGATTTTGTTCTGCTTTTTATTCCGATGGAACCCGCATTTGCCATTGCTTTAAATGAAGATCCGACTTTATATGCCAAAGCTTTTGATCGAAATATTGTAATTGTAACGCCAAGTACACTTTTGGCTACTTTACGAACGATTGACAGCATGTGGACGAATCAAAAACAGCAGGAAAATGCCTTCGAGATTGCAAGACAAGCCGGCGCATTATATGATAAGTTTGAAGGTTTTGTTTCTGATTTAGTTCGAATTGGAAATAAAATTAAAGATACCAAAACAGAATACGAAAGCGCTATGAATAAATTAGTCGACGGAAAAGGAAACCTAATCTCAAGCGTAGAAAGATTAAAAAAAATGGGAGCGAAGGCTAAGAAATCGCTTCCAGAAAATATTATTGCAAGAGCTATAAATTCAGATGAAAATGAATTATTGAATTAGATTAAAAGAAGAAAGAGTATAGAAGAAAGAGTATAGAAGAAAGAACATAGAAAAAGACCGAAAAGAATACAGAATACAACTAATCAAAAAAATACCAAAAACAAAAACATGAGTACAGATTTTAAACCCGTTTCTTCGTCAAAAGTTAGCATATCAGAATTAATGCTTCCGTCGCATACCAACTTTAGTGGTAAAATTCACGGAGGATATATTTTGCAATTATTAGATCAAATCGCTTTTGCTTCGGCATCTAAATTTAGTGGTAATTATTGCGTTACGGCTTCAGTAGATACTGTAAACTTTTTAAAACCAATTGAAGTTGGAGAATTAGTAACAATGAAAGCTTCTGTAAATTATGTTGGGAGAAGTTCTATGGTTGTCGGAATTCGCGTTGAAGCAGAAAATATTCAAACTGGCGTAATTAAACATTGTAATTCGTCATATTTTACAATGGTTGCTAAAGACAAAGAAGGAAAAAGTGTTCAGGTTCCTGGATTAATTTTGTCTAATCTGCAAGAAGTTCGCCGTTTTAGAAAAGCAATCAAACATATCGAAGTTCGAAAAGAAGTAGAAGAACATGAAAAATTGGCTAGCATTAATTCGATAGAAGATTTAGCGAGTTTAGAAAAATATAATGTTCTTTTAGAAATAAGCTAATTTTCTTATATTTATGTATTACACATTAAATACTAGAAATTATGATAAAGTTTGGATATACCATTTTATACGTTGAAAATGTCGAAGAGTCGATTTCGTTTTATGAAAACGCATTCGATTTTTCGAGAAAATTTGTTTCGCCCGATAACGATTATGGCGAATTAATAACGGGTGAAACGACACTTTCATTTGCTTCTAAAAAATTAGCAGAAAGCAATTTAAAAGATGGTTTTATAGAAAGTAGTTTAGAAGACAAACCTTTTGCAATCGAAATCGGATTTATAACAGAAAACGTACCTGAAGTTTTGCAGAAAGCAACTTCTTTTGGAGCAGTTATTGTTTCTGAGCCTGTAGAAAAACCGTGGGGACAAATTGTTGCATACGTAAGGGATTTAAATGGCTTTTTAATTGAAATTTGTACAGAGGTAAAAAGCTAATTTTCGAAAGAGTTTTACATTTCACAATCCTCATTTTACAACACAAAAATATTCACAAATATTTAGCAGTACTAATAAAACTTTACAAGTAAAAATTCCGTAACTTTAAGTATAACAATTGGGTTACGGAATTTTTTCACTGAGTACTGCCGTTCTATATTATTCACTAAAATAAATAGAATGACATAATTGTTTAACTGTAGACGATTATGAAAACAACTACCTTATTATTTTTATTTTTTACCGCTATTTCTGTCCTTGCCCAAGACAAATTTTTTACCAATTCAGGAACTGTAAATTTTGAAGCTTCTGTTCCTTTGTTTGAAGAAGTAAAAGCTGTAAACAGACAGGTTTCTATTCTTTTGGAACCTAAATCCAGTACTTTTATCTGTACTGTTGCCATCAAAGATTTTCGTTTTAAACTCGATTTAATGCAAGAGCATTTTAACGAAAATTATATGGAAAGTGATCGTTATCCTAAAGCCGTATTTAAAGGAAAAATACAAAAGTTCGATTTGAAAGATATTGATGAAATCGAAAAGAAGTATGAAATTAAAGGAAAACTTTATTTACGAGGGAAGGCAAAAGAAATCGTAGTAAACGCTTTTATCAAAAAAGTAGATAACGGAATTCAGATTATTTCAGATTTTCCAATCTTAGTTTCAGATTTTAACATCAAAATTCCTGGAGCAATCGCTTCTAAAATTTCACAAACGGCAAATACAGAACTGACGGGCATTATTCGCACAGAAGAAATGCTGCTGACGTTGAAATAAAACCTACTTCAGGCAATTTATTAAAGTTTTTTCGAGATCGTTACAGTAAAATTCAAAACCCGTTTTCTGAATTTTTTCTGAGGAAACTCGTTGTCCAGTCAGAATGACAATGCTCATTTCTCCCAAAAGTATTTTTAAAACAAAAGGAGGAACTTTAGGAAGCCAAATGGTATATCCGTAGATTTTGGCTATTATTTTAGAAAGTCTTGAATTTGTAGTATTGTCGGTAATACATGCATTATAAGGGCCTTCAAGTCTTGTGTCTTGGAGGCTTTTTAAATAAATCTGGCATAAATCTTCGACATGAATCCAAGGTAAATATTGCTTTCCAGAACCTAGAATGGCGCCAAAACCAGATTTAAAGGATGGAGTCATTTTTTTCAAGAAACCTTCGTCTTTTCCTAAAACGATGCCCGTTCTTATTTTGACAGTTCGAATATTTAAAGAGCCAATTTTATCTGCAGCACTTTCCCATTTTTGGCAAACGGTTCCTAAAAAATCATTTGCTGGAGGCGTTTCTTCTTTGCATATTTTATGGCTGGTAAAAGCTCCGTAAATTCCAACTGCCGATGCTGAAACAAAAGCTTCGAGTTTTTTATTGTGTTTTTCTAAAACAGAAAAAATCAAATCGACTGGTTTTGTGCGACTTTCTAAAATGGCTTTTTTTCTTTTATTCGTCCATCTTTTTTCTACAATTCCTTCGCCAGCAAGATGAATTATATAATCGGCATTTAAAACGGCATTTTCGTCAATATAATTCTTCTTTAAATCCCATTTGTAAAAAGTTACTCTTGCAGTATCTTCTTTATCGGAACGACTCAAAACGGATACAGAAAATCCAGCTTCAATTAAAACATCTGTTAGATGTTTCCCGATGAAGCCACTTCCTCCAGTTAATAGAACGTTTTGAAACATAATAGTTTATAATATATTTAACAGTGTATTGCGTTTGGTTATGAGTAAAGGTAGTTAAACAATGTTTACCTTTATACCAAATTCTAAATTTTAATAAGATGACGACTAAAAAGAAGGTAATTACCAAAGATGATATCGTTTCAAAATATATGGATGAGGTTTTAGAAAAAGGTCAAAAACCAAAATCGGTTTATCATTTTGCCAAAGAAAATGATTTTACCGAAGCTGAGTTTTATGCTTTTTTTGGAACATTAGAAGGTTTAGAAAAAGAAATATTTCGATTGTTTTTTGAAAACACTGTAAATCTTCTTCACAAAAATGAAGAGTATCAGCAATATGACATGAAAAACAAAATGCTGAGCTTCTATTTTACTTTCTTCGAAATTCTGACTGCCAATAGAAGTTATGTACTTCAAACACTTAAAATTGATAGAAATCCATTAAAAAACTTAGTGCAGTTAACTACACTTCGAAATAGTTTCAAAGAATATGTTGCTGAAATCTTAACTGATGATTATAGACTGGAACAAGAGAGATTTCAGAAATTTCAGGAAAAAGCCATTCAAGAATCTTCTTGGTTACAATTAATGTTAACGATTAAATTCTGGATGGAAGATGAATCTGCTGCTTTTGAAAAAACAGACATTTTTATCGAGAAATCGGTAAATGCTTCATTTGAATTGATGAATGTGGCGCCAATGAATCATCTGATAGATTTTGGAAAATTTTTGTTTAAAGAAAAAGTACACAGCAGATAATGAAAACGATCGATTATATTCCGACCTCAAAAATTGAAAGAGCTGGAAAATTGGTTCAAACAGGTGCTAAAATCGGAGTAAATTATGTGAAGCATTATGCCGAAAAAATAGTTAATCCAGATTTGAGCCGCGATAAATTGAACGAAAATAATGCTGAAGATATTTATGATGGATTGAAAAGCTTAAAAGGAAGTGCTCTGAAAGTAGCGCAGATGTTAAGTATGGACAAGAATTTTCTTCCGCAAGCTTATGTAGAGAAATTTTCACTTTCGCAGTTTTCTGTTCCGCCACTTTCTGCTCCTTTAGTTTTAAAAACTTTCAAAAGCAATTTTGGTAAAACGCCTTATGAAATTTTTGATGAATTCAATCCGAATTCGGTAAATGCGGCAAGTATTGGTCAAGTGCATTTGGCAAAGAAAAATGACAAAAAACTGGCAGTTAAGATTCAATATCCTGGTGTTGCCAACAGTATTTCTTCAGATTTGGCTTTGGTGAAACCAATTGCTATTCGAATGTTTAATTTGCAAGGAAAGGATTCTGATAAATATTTTAAAGAAGTTGAAGATAAACTGATAGAAGAGACAAACTATTTGTTAGAGTTGAAACAAAGTCAGGAAGTCGTTGACGCTTGCAGTAAAATTGAGAATATCACTTTTCCGAATTATTATCCTGAGTTTTCATCCGAAAAAATTATTACAATGGATTGGATGACAGGAATTCATCTTTCTGAATTCACAGCCAAAAATACAGATCAAGAAATAGGAGATAAGTTAGGTCAGGCGCTTTGGGATTTTTATATGTACCAGATTCATGTTTTGCGAAAAGTACACGCCGATCCGCATCCAGGGAATTTTTTGGTTGATGATCAAAACCAGTTAATTGCGTTAGATTTCGGTTGTATGAAGCAAATTCCAGAAGAATTTTATACGCCGTATTTCGAATTAATTAATAAAAATGTAATTACTGACGCAAAGCTTTTCAATGATAAATTATTCGAATTAGAAATTCTTAGACTAGACGACACGCCTGCTGAAATTGAATATTTTACTGAAATGTTTCATGAATTATTATCGCTTTTTACGAAACCTTTCCAAAACGAAACTTTCGATTTTGCCGATGAAGAATTTTTCAACGCAATTGCAGAATTAGGAAAACGTTTCTCAGCCGATACCAATTTGAAAAAAATGAATGGAAATCGTGGTTCTAAACACTTCATCTACATGAACCGTACTTTCTTCGGACTTTATAATTTAATGTTCGATTTGAAAGCGAAAATTGTGGTTGAGAATTATTTGAAGTATTAGAAGTTTTTTTGTTTCTGGTTTAAAGTTTCAAGTTTCAAGTTTCAAGTTGGCTCAACTTTATGTATAGAACTTTGTCAAAGTTTAAAACTTTGACAAAGTTTTTTTGTTTAAGCTGTCATCCTGAGCGAAGTCGAAGGACCGCAAGTAGCTCTACAAAGATTGTCGATTCGGATTGCGATCCTTCGACTTCGCTCAGGATGACAAGTTTGCGTATAAATCTGCGTAAAAAAAACCGTCCAGTAAAAACCTGAAACCTGAAACCTGAAACCTGAAACCTGAAACAAAATAACTTTATTTCAAAATCCCAGCTTTATAAGTCGCAATCGCTCGATCTCTGGCAAAAGCATGATCGACCATAGGTTCTGCATATCCGAAATCAAATTCTGGAATCCATTTGCGAATGTATTCTCCTTTTTCGTCAAACTTTTTTTGCTGAATCTCTGGATTGAAAACTCTAAAATAAGGCGCAGCATCGCAACCCGTTCCTGCAGCCCATTGCCAGTTTCCGACATTAGAAGCCAATTCAAAATCTAATAATTTTTCGGCAAAATAAGCTTCGCCCCATTGCCAGTTAATCAGTAAGTGTTTGCACAAAAAACTCGCTACAACCATACGAACGCGGTTGTGCATATATCCTGTTTCGTTTAACTGACGCATTCCTGCATCTACCATCGGGTAACCTGTTGTACCCGAACACCAGCGTTTAAAATCTTCTTCGTTATTTCGCCATTGAATTCCGTCATAATTGGACTTGAAATTATGATTGACGCAATTTGGAAAACTAAATAATATCTGGATAAAGAATTCTCTCCAAATTAATTCACTTAAAAAAGTATGATTTTTTCGGTTTGCCCAATTCACTAATTTCCTAATGCTGACTGTACCAAAACGCAAATGTGGTGAAAGATAAGAAGTGCTGTCTAAAGCTGGAAAATCTCTAGTTTCTTTATAATTGGCAATTTGTGTTAAATTATGCGGAAGGACTTTGATAGCACTTCTTTCAAAACCAATTTCAGATAAATCGGGAAATTTGAATTGCTTTTTAGTAAAATTAGATTGAAACGGAACAGCATCATATTCTGGAGCTGAACCTGAAAAGTGGTATTTCTCCAACCATTTATTTTTATAAGGAGTGTAAACCGTGTAAGGAAGTCCATCTGCTTTTGTGATTTCTTTTTCTTCAAAAATAACATGGTCTTTATATGAAAAACATTCGATGTTTTTTTCTTTCAATAAAGCCGAAATTGTTGTGTCACGTTTAATGGCAAAAGGTTCATAATCTTTATTAAAGAATACATTTTGAATGTCAAATTCATCAATAAGTGATCTCCAAACATCTTTTGTTTTTCCTTTTTTGATTAAGATTGAAGAATCTAATTTCTCTAATTCTGAATTTATTTTTGCAAGCGAATCATAAATAAAAGTTACTCTAGCGTCATTTTTTGGAAGATGTTCCAAAATATCTTCATCAAAAATAAATAACGGAATTACTGGTGAATCAGATTGTAAAGCGTGAAATAATCCCGTATTGTCTTCTAAACGTAAATCACGTCTGAACCAGAAAAAGGAAACTTTTTGTTTTGTCATTGTTGAGTGTTATTTTTTAAACACATAGAGACATAAGTTTTAGTTTTCTTTAGAAAGTTAATTAAAAAGAAACTCGTTTCTTCACACATAGCTATGTGTGTTTATATAAGTGAAACGCCTTTTTTCAATTAAAAAAACTATGTTTCTATGTGTTTGAATTTTTAAGCATTTTTCGAATTAAACAACTCTTCGATTTTATTATATCGATAATCGAAAATGCTTTTAAGTTTGTTTTTTACTACTAATTGGTTCGCGATTCGACCTAAGATTCCGAAAGGAAGGGCGTAATGAACAACATCTGTCATTTTGGTTCCGCCATCTTGCGTGCGCTCAAAAAAGTGTTTGTGATGCCATAATTTGTATGGACCAAATTGCTGAATATCTACAAAATACTCATTTTCTTTACAAGCCGTAATTTCGGTAACCCATGAAACTTTTATTCCGAAAAGCGGTTTTAAAGTATAAGTAATTATCTGTCCTTGATACATGCGTTTATCATCAAAATCCTGAATTTCGAAACTCATATTATCGAGTGTAATAGTCTGGAGATTTTTTGGGCTTGAGAAAAAATCCCAACAGTCTTCTACACTTGCATTAATATGCTGTATGGTTACTATTTTGTATAATTTCATCTCCTTAAAGTCAATTTACATTTTATAATATTTAAAAGGCACGAACAACATTCCGAAACATTCTCCTTTTTCTTTCTGTAAATGTTTGTGATGAATTTTATGTGCTTTTCTGAGTCCGATTAAGTATTTGTTTTTGGTGTTTTTAAACCATTTAAAACGCTGATGAATTAACACATCGTGAATTAAAAAATAGCAAACACCATAAAGTGTAATACCGCATGCGATGAAAAACAAATAATTAAATCCGCCTTGAACGCCGAAATAAAATAAGATAATACTCGGAGTGGCAAAAATGACAAAGAAAATATCATTGCGCTCAAAAGTGTTTTCATATTTTGGCTGATGATGATCGGCGTGAAAATACCACATAAATCCGTGCATAACGTATTTGTGGGTGAGCCAAGTAACACATTCCATGAAGAGAAAAACGCCTAAAAATATTAAGAAAGAAATCATTCTTTATAATGTTGAATTAATAAAAGTATTATTTAATTTTTTTTGAGTTGAACTGCAAATTATAAATTGTTGACTCAAAAAGTTTTTGTTTTTATAAATGATTATTAACGCATTTTTTGTCATCCTGAGCGAAGTCGAAGGACCGCAAGTAGCTCCGCAATCTTAGACGACAATCTTTGTCGAGCTTCCCGTGGTCCTTCGACTTCGCTCAGGATGACAAACGTTTGGTTTAAATTAAACCAACTTCAATTTATAAGTCACAAAAGACTGCGCCAAAAGTCCCGCTTTTGTATAATTAGAAACTCGTATTCTAGAATTTCCAATTTCATAATAAGGCGTGTTTTTGAGTTTTTTGAGTAATTTTCTATAATAAATGTAAGCTGTATAAACGCCGAATTTAGCTTCAATCGGAAGTTTTACAATTCCTTGATAGGCAATTCTAAAATCTTCTTCAATTTCTTTAATGATTTGTGTTTTAGAATCTTCGTTGAAATTATTCAAATTAATTCCCGGAAAATATGTTCGGTTTAAGATCGTATTGTCATCTTTCAAATCTCTCAAGAAATTTACCTTCTGAAAGGCAGAACCCAAACGCATAGCTTCATTTTTCAATTGTTCGTATTTATGTTCTTTTCCAGAAACAAAGACTTTCAGGCACATTAGCCCAACAACATCGGCAGAACCATAGATATAGTCGATGTATTCTGCTTGTGTTTGATAGTTTGATTTTATCAGATCCATTTTCATGCTTTTTAAGAAAGCCTGAACCAAATCGTCTGTAATATTATATTCTTTGACAGTATGCTGAAACGAATTTAAAATTGGGTTTAAGCTAATGCCTAATTCCATTGCTTTGTAATATTCTTTTTCGAAATCATCGATAAGATATTCTTTTTCATATTCGTGAAAAGAATCTACGATTTCGTCAGCAAAACGAACAAATCCATAAATGCTGTAAATGGCATCGCGAATACTTGGCGAAAGCATTTTTACAGCAAGCGAAAATGAAGTGCTGTAACTTTTAGTTACTAATTTGCTGCATTTGAAAGAAACGGCGTCGAATAGTGATTTCATTTTTAAGATCTTAGTGATTTTTGAATTAATTCAGCTGCTAGTTTTCCTGAAATTAAAGCAGGCGGAACACCTGGGCCAGGAACAGTTAATTGTCCTGTAAAAAACAGATTCTTGACTTTTTTGCTTTTTAATTTTGGTCTTAAAAAAGCCGTTTGCAATAATGTATTTGCCATTCCGTAAGCATTTCCTTTGTATGCATTATAATCTGTTACAAAATCATTTTTGCAGAATGTTCTCTTAAAGATAATGTTATTTTTTATCTTTTGTTGTGTAAGTTGTTCAAAACGAGTGATTATCTTTTCAAAATATTCTTCTCGAAGTGTTTCGGTATCTTCAATTCCGGGAGCAAGCGGAATTAAGAAAAATCCAGATTCCATTCCGTCTGGAGCAGCGGTTTTATCCGTTTTCGATGGGAAATTGGCATAAAATAAAGGAGCTTCAGGCCATTTTGGATTATCGTAAATATCAACAGCGTGCTGATTGAAATCGACATCAAAAAATAAAGCATGATGCGAAACGTTTTCTATTTTTTTATCAAAACCAACAAAAAATAGGAGAGAAGAAGGAGCAAAAATTCTATTTTCCCAATATTTTTCAGAGTACATTCTGTGCTCTTTTTCGAGTAAAGTTTCGGAATGCTGATAATCGGCACCACTTAAAACTATATCTGCTTTTATGATTTCGCCGTTTATAACAACTCCTTTTGCTGTTTTGTTTTCAACGATTATTTTCTCAATTGGTGAATTGGTTTTGATTGTAACGCCAAGTTCTAGAGCTAATTTTTCAATTCCGCGAACGACATCAAACATTCCCGTTTTTGGATGCCAAGTTCCTAAACCAAAATCGGCATAATTCATAAAATTATAAAAAGAAGGAGTTTTGGTAGGTTTTGCCCCCAGAAATAAAACAGGAAATTCTAAAATCTGAATTAAGCGTTCGTTTTTAAAATTCTTGCGGATATCAGCACTCACATTTTTAAAAAACTGATTGAGTTTTAATGCTGTCTCTTTTGTAATTAACTCGAGAGGAGAAATTCCTGGACGATATACCAAATCTTTAATAGCAATATCATAATTGCTTTTAGCGTGATCGATAAAGTTTTGCAGTTTTTGACCGCTGCCTTTCTCGATGGTTTCAAAAGTGTATTTTATTTCTTCGAGATTATCGTAAATGCTAATAAAATCATTAATTCCAAAATAAACCCGATAGGCAGGATTTAATTTTATAAGCTCATAATAATCTGAAGGTTTTTTATTGAAGTCTTGAAAAAAACGTTCGAAAACATCTGGCATCCAATACCAGCTTGGGCCCATGTCAAAAGTAAAACCGTCTTTTTTGAATTGTCTTGCGCGACCTCCGATAGTTGAGTTTTTTTCATAGATAGTAACCTCGTTTCCTTGTTTGGCAAGGTAACACGCGGCCGCTAAAGAAGAGAAGCCAGAACCTATTATTTGGATAGTTTTTCTCATTTGTTTAACAAATATAAGAAAAACTTAAACAAAATAAAATTAGATCATGTTAATAGTTTCCTCCATAGAATCAAAAATTCGAATTCTTTCGTGTAAAACTTTCTGATCTATATGTTCTACCATTTGCCCCATAAGCCAGATTTCATTGTTCTTTTGCAGTAATTTTTGCCCCATTGATTTTACATATTGATTGATTACGCTTCTGTCTGGCTGAATAGTCATGAATGAAACGAATGTAATGTTTTCAAAATGTTTGGTTAAATCCTGTAAATTCTCAATCGGCATACTTTCTCCCAAATAGATGGTTTTGTATCCTTTGTCTAAAATTTCATATTGCAGATACAATAATCCAATTTGGTGAATTTCGTTTAGTGGAAGCGATAAAACAAAAATTCTATCTGTTTTGGTAGGTTTTCTAATTTGAAGCGCTTCGGTATAAATTAGGATTTTTTGTTTAATCAAATGACTCATAAAATGTTCATTTGCTGGCGTAATTGTTTCCGATTGCCATAATAATCCAAGTTCTTTTAAAAGCGGCAAAAAATGTTCTTTAAAAACCTCTTTAAAAGTCTTTTCAGAAATAAGCCAATCAAAAGTGTTGAAGAATAATTCTTGGTCAAAATTCATCATCGCCATTTTGAAAGAGGTGATGGCATAGTTTTGCGAATTTTTCTTAGAAATTATTTCGCGTACCAATTGCGGTATTCTTTCTTCTGGATATGTTGCAATTTTAGAAATCTTATATCCATATTCATGCAATAATGTAATATTTAAAAGCTTCTGTAAATTATGAAGATTATAAAATCGGATATTCGTATCAGTACGCATTGGTTCAAGAATATTATATCTTTTTTCCCAGATGCGAATGGTATGTGCTTTAATTCCAGATAAGTTCTCCAGATCTTTAATACTGAAAACAGTTTTAATATTGTTTATCATTTTTTGCAATTAAGGTCAACAAATGTAAAACAAAATCTTAGATGTATCCTTAAAACTACATTAAAAAGATAGAGATTTGGTGGTTTTGGTATTTAAAATATATTTTTACAATAAAAAAAGTATATTATTTTTTAAGAAAATTATTACTTTGATAAAAAAGTAAGCAGTCTGTAAGAATAAAATCTACACAAACTGCTTATTCTTAATTTGAAATTATTTGCAGAAAGTGGCTTTATTTTTGGCGGCACTTTGACTTCCTAATTCTATCGCTTTTGTAAAATCTTTACAGGAGTTTTTTTTATCTCCTATAGAGTTGTAGGCAAGACCTCTAAGATTGTAAGCGATATAATCTTTCGGGTTTAAACCTAATGAAGAAGTGCAATCGTCTATTGCGCCTTGAAAATTTTGTAATTTGTAATTGACGTTTGCTCTTCCTGTAAAAGCATCAGCATTCATGCTGTCAAGGTCAATTGTTTTGCTAAAATCTGTTTGAGCACCCTTTAGGTCGTTTAACTTGAATTTTGCTACACCTCTGTTGTAATAAGCTTCGGCAAATTTAGTATTCATATTAATAGCCTTTGTGTAATCGGCGATAGCGCCTTTGGTGTTTCCAGCTTCGGCCTTTTTCATTGCTTTGTCAAAATAAGCAGTTGCAGATTGCGCCCAAGTAGAGCAGGTAAGCATCATGATTGATGCTATTAGTAGGTTTTTCATAAACTAATTTGGGATTAGTGATTAATTATTTCCAAACGAATTTAAGAAAGTTTTGTTTTGTAAGAGAATCTTCTCGATAAAATTAAGGTTAGTAAATTAAAAATATTAAGGATTATAATACTCAATTTGCCGATTTACAGTTCTAATTACGGACTGATTTTTTGTGTAAGTTTTTCTAATCCAGTTTTTAAATTTATCATATTCAATAGTAATGTCTGTAATTTCTAAATCTTCTTCTTTTGCAGTTATGTCAGACTTCCATTTGTTGATTAGTTTTTGAGGATAAACGTAGTAATTATAATATCGGCTTAATTGTTTGTTTCCAAAGTAGTAATTGCTGTTAGTTACAGTAGAGTCTTTGTATTTGTACGTCGATGTAGAGCTGTATAGGAAGCCTTTCTCGAATATCTCTTCTATTTCAAAAGAGAATTTGCTGTTCTTGAAGCTTTTTGTAACTTCTTTTCTGGCGCCTGCATCGGTAGATTTTATAACAATTGAAGTATCTTTTATTTTTTGATACTCATAAAGTGTCTGTTGTTCGGGAAAAAAAGACAATTGATTCTCATTAACAATAAGTGTTTTGCCGCTTGGGTTTTTGGGATTGTTGTATAAATCTTCAATCAGTTGGTTTTGATTGTTGTATTTGTAAGTTCTGTAGTCTTGCAATTTATTGTTGACATAATGATCCTGTTTAGTGACTAAATTGTTAGCGAAATAATTAATGTATTTTTCTTGAGAATTTCCTCTGTCAATTATAGTAGAGTCAGGAAATACTGTTTTTGTGCTGTAATATTGTCTAGCGAAAGTTTTAAAACTTGCTTCCTCTTGATAAGATATTGTTTTGATTCTTTCCAAATCGTCCAATTCGACAATTTGCCATGAATCTCCCAAGAATTTATTGCTGTTTTTTACGGTTTCTATTTTTCCTTTTATAGAAAAACTGACTTCAGATATATTTTTTATAGTGTCTTTCTTGTAGTCAATAGCATAATCCTTGAGAATTATTTTTTTAACTTGTTTTTTGAATTCGATGTTTTGCGGTTGAGGGGTGTATAGGTTTTTATTGATTTTGCTATATTGACAGAAGCTTAGCTGATGCAATAAAAGTAAAAAGAATGCTAAAGTGTTTTTCATTAATTAAGAAGAAGTAATAGATTTAAAGAGGTGTAAAGTTAGAATTCTTTCAAAACTAAGTATTTATTCTTACAACTTCAATAAAAGCTTTTCGTAATTCTAAACCAGCAATTCTTTTTTGTTTATGATTAGAAAATAAAAAAGGTCAAGTAAAATATTACCTGACCTTTTGTGACCCGACTGGGGCTCGAACCCAGGACCCCATCATTAAAAGTGATGTGCTCTACCGACTGAGCTATCGAGTCTTTTTGTTTTCTTCAATGAGGGTGCAAATATAAGTACTTTATTTAGCTTGTTAAGCCTTTTTTGAAATGAATTTTGCAATAAATTTTAAGAAGGATGATAAAACTCTATTTTACAGTCTAATAAGTCTTTTGTTTTTTTGTGGCTTTTAGGTAAAGTGTTCAAGTTAAGTTGTGCTTTTTAAAGATTTTACAGATTTCTCTTTCATGAATACGTTTTAATTAGTCCAATTTTCAATTTTGCCATTAGTGTTTAAGAAAATTTGGATATAAATCTCTTCTGATATCGGTTTCCCTTTGTCTTTTATTATATCAAATTTTAAAGATTTCAAGGCATTAAGTATTTTGCTTGTGCAAAAGTCTAATTCGTCTTTTTTAAAAAACTCTTCGATTTCTTTGTCTGTGTACGCCATTCGTACTTTTGAAACGTTTCCATTCGAGTCAATTGTAACAAGATATTTGCTACCGCAGTCTGCGCCACTTTTGTCTTGCCATTTTTCTTTTTTAAGCTTTTTGAAGAAAATGTCAGAAATCTTTTTTTGGTCTTTTCTGTTTTTTCTTTTAGGATCATCAATATAGTTGCTTACATCTTCAGTTTTTAAAACAACTCCATTTGAAATGGTGATCAATTTTTCTTTTTCGAATATTTTATAGAAAACGCCATCCCATCGTAATACTTCATTTGTTCTTGGGAAATTTAAAATCCCTTCAAACCAGTCAATATGAACTCTGTCGTTTTTTAATTTCTCTCCAAAGATCGATTTGAGTTTTTCTAAAGATTGAGTTTTGTCGATTTTTCTATTAATGAGTTCTCCGCAATTAATTATGTCAACAATAAATAAACTATCGTTTTCTATTTTATAAATGGCTTGATAGCCTCTCCAGCAATTAAAAGAAGAATTGCCTCGAAAGCTTAATCCAAATAATGTATTGGTGTTTGCTGTGTCTTTTTTCTGTAAATACTTTTCGAGTATGAGGTTGTAAGTTGCAATAGTGTCTTTTTTGTAAATGATAAAATCAGGCATTTGTGGACTTGCAAGAATGCTTAAAGGAGTAATTGCAAAGATTAAGATTAAAAATATTTTTCTTATCATTTTACTTACGTTACTATTTTGTTTGGTATTAAAACAAATATATTATTAATATTCTTATTGTGAATTGTATGAATTGCTAAATAAGTATTGCTGGAGTGATGAGCCTGCTGAACTTAGTGGATCAAAGGAGAAATTTTGAAGCCATAAAAAAATCCTGCAAAAAAAAATCTTTTGCAGGATTTGTAGTTTGTTTAGTGACCATGGAGGGATTTGAACCCTCACGCCCTTGCGAGCACCACCCCCTCAAGATGGCGAGTCTACCGTTTCTCCACATGGCCTAAAATGAAAAAAGGTCGAGTAAAATAAATTACCCGACCTTTGTGACCCGACTGGGGCTCGAACCCAGGACCCCATCATTAAAAGTGATGTGCTCTACCGACTGAGCTATCGAGTCATTGCTTTCAAGAAATTTAATTTGTTTATCACAAAATTTGTGACCCGACTGGGGCTCGAACCCAGGACCCCATCATTAAAAGTGATGTGCTCTACCGACTGAGCTATCGAGTCATTTAATTTCTTGAATGCGGGTGCAAATATAAGGAGTTTTTTTTGAAGTTTCCAAGCAATTTTATCATAAATTTGTCTTTTTTTTGGAAAAATCTCCAATTGCTTAGTTTATAAGGTTTTATTAATATGAGAAAAATTGTCTTGTTAGGTTACATGGGTTGCGGAAAGTCTACAATCGCCCAAAATTTGTCAAAAATTACCAAAATTCCGTTTTTAGATTTGGATGAATGCATCGAAAAAAGAGCAAATTTATCTATAAACGAGATTTTTTCTCAACACGGAGAAGTGTATTTTAGAAAATTGGAGCACGAAATGTTTGTAGAATTACTCAATTCTCCAGAAAATGTAATAATCGGATTGGGAGGGGGAACTCCGTGTTATGCAAATAATCACGAATTATTAAAAGGAGAAAATGTAGCTTCGGTATATTTAAAGGCATCTATTGATACTTTATATAATAGATTGGTCTATAATAAGAGTAAAAGACCATTGATTGCCAACATGAACGAAGAAGAAATGAGAGAATTTATCGCGAAACATTTATTCGACAGAAGTTTTTATTACAATCAAGCACAGCATAAAGTTGTTGTAGATGGTAAATCTGTCGAAGAAACGGTTCAGGATATTTTAGGAATTTTAGCTTAAAGAAGCGTAATCTCCATTTTCAGAATTAAAAATAACTTGGACATGTTCTAATAATGATGTAGAAAGTGAAATTCCTTTAAAATCTGCTTTTACTGGATATTTTTTATGATTTCGGTCAACTAAGACTGCTGTTTTGAATTTCTTAAGCGGAACGTCTAAGAAATGACGAACAGCATATATTAATGTTGTTCCCGAGTTTAATACATCGTCAACCAAAACTAAGCCTTTGTTTTTGTATTCGTCGGGCGTTAATGAAGTTTGTATTGCATCTTGCGGATTTTGTTTGTTTACAGTGACTTCGCAGATGGAAACTTTTAAAGTTGAAATGCTGCTTAGTGCTGAAGCAATTTTTTCGGCGAAAACAAATCCGTTAGAGGCAATTCCTGCAATAACAACTTCTTCTTCGTCAACAAAAGTTTCGTAGATTTGATAAGCAATACGCTTTATTTTATGTTCAATTTCTTGATGGGTAAGGATGATATTGCTGCTCATGATTTAATTTTTTGCTAAAGTACAAATTTATAGAAAATTCAATTTTTTAAATTCCAAATTCTAATTTTAAATAATTGTACTTTCTAGTTTTGTTAGTTGGGATTTAGAATTTGAATTTTGGGATTTAAATGTTTATATATTTTCATCTTCGTCATCTTCGTAAATTTCATCTCCATAATCATCAATGTCGCGACGATCTTTTTTAGTTGGACGCCCTGTGCCGCTTTTACGATAGTGTTCTTTAGATAGTTTTAATAATTCTAAATGCGCGTATGCTTCTGGCGGAGTTTCGTTTTTACGGTAAATGTCTACCAGTTTTGCGCCAACGCGACTTTCTGGAATATCTAAAACAGTAATTATCTGTGTAATCTGATCTTTTCTAAAAGTAATTCTGTCTGTAGGAAAAACTTCTTTTGACGGTTTTGCAATCTGCCCATTTACAGTGATGTGATTCTTTTTACAAGCTTCAGTAACCATGTTTCTGGTCTTATAATATCGAACGCACCATAAGTATTTATCTATTCTCATAATTTTTCTAAAATAGAAGTTAAATTCTTTACAAAAATAAATCAATATTGTATCTTGCGCACCTAAAAAAAAGATAATAATGAATAAATTTAAATATTATTTTGTTTTATTACTTGCTGGTATTGCCATCGTTTCTTGTAATAAAAAGGATGATGATGAAGCAGAAGTTGCTCCTTTGAGAGATTATCAAGAACAATTTAATACAGATAATGCAGATATTGAAGAATATTTAAACACCAATTATATAACTGTAACACAGAATCCTGGAGGGCAAACTGATCAGGATGTTACTTTTACTAAAATTACAGATCCTGCGACACAGACACCTATTATGTCGTATTTAAACAATGCTACGTTTCCTAAGTTATTGGTTAGAAATGTTGATTATCATGGAATCTTATATAAAATGTATTATTTGGTTCTAAGAGAAGGTGTGGGTACTTCGCCAATGAATACAGATGGAGTTGTAACGTCATACTATGGGCAATATTTAAAACGTGTTGACAAAACAGACACAGAGCCGTCTCATTTAACTACTACTTTTTTCGAGCAAGTAATATATCCAAAAGGAAGTTTGGATTTATATGGTACAGTTATGGGTTGGAGTGAAATTTTTCCCCAGTTCAAAACAGGAACTACAACATACAATGCTGACGGTACAGCAAGTTATAAAGATTTTGGTGCAGGGGTTTTATTTATACCTTCTGGTTTAGGATATTATGCTTATCCTCCATCTGGAAGTTCAATTCCAGCTTATTCACCTCTAATTTTCAGTATTAAATTATACGATTATAAAAGAATGGATCATGAAAATAATGGCTATTCTAATGGTCAATTTTTAGAGGATCCAGATGGTATTTATGATTATCAAGAAGATCTTAATGGAGATGGATATGTTCGCGATTTTAGAAACACTACTTTGTATCCAAATTCGCCAGTTAATCCAGATGATACAGATGGAGACGGAATTCCAGACTTCTTAGATAAAGATGATGATGGAGACGGTTTCTTTACACGTTATGAGATTACAAAGCCAACAGATGCAGCATTTTCAGGTTTAAGTAAATATTATCCATATGATCCGATTGGAGACAATCCTGCGACTCCAAATTATGATGAAACTGAAATTTGGGGAGTTCCTAGAAGACCAACAGGTCCGCTTAAGAATGATAAGCTTGAAGAGTCTATTACAAATCCTCGTTCATTTGTTCCTGAAGATTATACAGCGCAAGGAAGAAAAAGAATTTATCTTGACAATACTTATCCTTATCAAAAGAAATAAGTTTACACATTTATAAAGAAAACCTCGAATTAAACTTCGGGGTTTTTTTTTATGCTTTTAAATAATCTTTTGAATTAATTTTGATTCAAATAAAAAACCTCGAAAATTGCTTTTCGAGGTTTTTTTATAAGTATGAAAATGTAAAAATTATTTTCTTTTGATAACTCTTTCTACAGCTTCAACAATTGCTTGATTGTTTAATTTGTATTTTTCCATTAATTGCTCAGGAGTTCCAGATTCACCAAAACTATCATTAACAGCTACAAATTCTTGTGGAGTTGGATTTTTTAAAGCTAACACACCTGAAATGCTTTCTCCAAGACCTCCAAGGTAATTATGCTCTTCTGCAGTAACAATACATCTTGTTTTCGCAACTGATTTTAGAATTGCTTCTTCATCAAGAGGCTTGATAGTATGAATGTTGATTACTTCAGCAGAAATTCCTTTTGCTTCTAATGCTTCAGCAGCAATAAGAGCTTCCCAAACTAAGTGACCAGTTGCAACGATTGTTACATCAGTTCCTTCGTTTAGCATAATCGCTTTTCCAATTACGAATGGTTCGTCAGCAGGAGTAAAGTTAGGTACAACTGGACGTCCGAAACGTAAATAAGCAGGACCGTGGTGATCTGCCAATGCTAAAGTTGCTGCTTTAGTTTGGTTGTAATCGCAAGTGTTGATTACAGTCATTCCTGGAAGCATTTTCATTAAACCAATATCTTCTAAGATTTGGTGAGTTGCTCCGTCTTCTCCTAAAGTTAAACCAGCGTGAGAAGCACAGATTTTTACGTTTTTATCTGAATAAGCAACAGATTGACGAATTTGATCATAAACTCTTCCTGTAGAGAAGTTGGCAAAAGTTCCTGTAAAAGGAATTTTTCCTCCGATTGTTAATCCTGCAGCAATTCCAATCATATTTGCTTCTGCAATTCCGATTTGGAAAAAACGCTCTGGGTGATTTTTCTTGAATTCATCAAATTTTAATGAACCAATTAAATCAGCACATAATGCTACAACATTTTCGTTTTTTTGACCTAGTTCAGTCATTCCCGCTCCAAAACCTGAACGAGTATCTTTACTTCCTGTATTTTCGTATTTTTTCATTGTATATTTTGCTATATGCAATAGGCTGTAGGCAATAGGCATAAAGCTTACTGCTTAAAGCTTAAAGCATTTTTTAATAATCGGCTAGAGTTGAAACGTTTTGAGCTAAAGCAGCTGCCAACTGATCGTTGTTTGGAGCTTTACCGTGCCAAGCATGAGTGTGCATCATAAAGTCTACACCGTTACCCATTTCTGTATGTAATAAAATACAAACTGGTTTTCCTTTTCCTGTTCTTGATTTTGCGTCATTTAAACCAGCAAGGATAGCGTCGATACTGTTTCCTTCTTTAATTTCTAAAACATCCCAATCAAAAGCTTCAAATTTTGCACGCAGGCTTCCCATTGCTAAAACTTCGTCAGTTGTTCCGTCGATTTGTTTTCCGTTAAGGTCGACAGTTGCGATAATGTTGTCTACTTTTTTAGCAGATGCGTACATAATTGCTTCCCAGTTTTGACCTTCTTGCAATTCTCCATCGCCATGTAGTGTATAGATAATATGATTATCTCCGTTTAATTTTTTAGCTTGTGCTGCTCCAAGAGCTACAGATAAACCTTGTCCTAATGAACCAGAGGCAATACGAACTCCAGGTAAACCTTCGTGAGTTGTTGGGTGTCCTTGTAAACGAGAATCTAATAATCTGAAAGTAGCCAATTCTGAAACTGGAAAATAACCGCTTCTTGCTAAAACGCTATAAAATACAGGTGAGATGTGTCCGTTTGAAAGGAAGAATAAATCTTCTCCAATTCCGTTCATATCAAAACCTTCTTTTCGGTCCATAATATTTTGATATAGTGTAACCAAAAATTCAGTACAACCTAATGAACCACCTGGGTGTCCAGAGTTTACAGCATGTACCATTCTAAGAATATCTCTTCTTACTTGGATCGTTAAATCGCTTAATTGTTGTGTGTTAGGCTTCATTTTATATGTAAAAGTTTAAACTGAAGCAAAAGTAAAGGTTATTTTGCGGGAAGACAAATCATTTTTTGCTTTAGTTTGCTTCAATTGTTAAATTTTTCATTCTTTTTTTTAATGAAATGAGAAAAATAAATCGGATTGAGACATTTTTAAACAAAAATGATTTAGTTCAAAAATAAAAAAAGCCCTTAATAAAAAGGACTTCTAGTTTGTTTGTAAAATGGCTGCATTTTAATTAGTGTCGCTTTCACTATAGAAATTATTTTCTTCATCTTCTGAGCCAATATCTTCTTGTTCGTCATCTAATTCGGAACCTGGAACATCTAAATCGTTGCCGATTTTATCGCTGTTTTGTTTCCATTCGTGATTGTTCTGATTAATGATGCGTTCGCCTGAAATTTCTTCAGGATTAATGTCTTCCAGTTTGTTGTCTTGATTGTAAATATCTTCGTTTGCAGGATAATTCATGTTTTCAAGATTTTTTTCAATTTGATCATCCTTGATTTGATCTAATTTTTCATCAGCGTTTATCATGATTTCTATAATTTTAATTGTGAGAATGTTTTATCTAAAATTACGAAACATCAAGTTTTATCATGTTATACTTTCTTTGTTTGATATTGCAGTTTTTACATTATTATTTTAAAAAGTAAATTCTCGTGGTTGTTAAAATGAGATATTAAGAAAACATTAGCTAATTTTCTAATGGACAAATTTTCTAATTACTAAAATTTCCCTGAAATTAAACTATCTTTGCGCTCTGAAAAAAGACACAGATGAAGTTTGATTTATTACAAAAAGATCCGCAGTCTAAAGCTAGAGCGGGTAGTATTACTACAGATCATGGAGTTATAGAAACTCCTATTTTTATGCCTGTTGGGACGGTTGCTTCTGTAAAAGGAGTGCATCAGCGTGAACTTAAAGAAGAGATTAATCCGGATATTATTCTTGGAAACACCTATCATTTATATTTACGTCCGCAAACCGAAATTCTTGAAAAAGCTGGTGGATTGCATAAATTTATGAATTGGGATCGTAATATTTTGACCGATTCAGGAGGATACCAAGTTTATTCTCTTTCTTCAAATAGAAAAATTAAAGAAGAAGGTGTAAAGTTCAAATCACATATAGATGGTTCTTATCACTTTTTTACTCCAGAAAATGTAATGGAAATTCAGCGTACCATTGGAGCCGATATTATTATGGCTTTTGATGAGTGTACGCCGTATCCTTGCGATTACAGATATGCACAACGTTCTATGCACATGACACATCGTTGGTTAGATCGTTGTATCAATCATTTAGAAAAAGTGCCTTATAAATATGGGTATGAGCAAACATTTTTCCCGATTGTTCAAGGAAGTACTTATAAAGATTTACGCCGCCAGTCAGCAGAATATATTGCAAATGCTGGGCAGCAAGGAAATGCAATTGGTGGACTTTCGGTTGGAGAACCAGCAGAAGAAATGTACGCTATGACTGAAGTTGTTTGCGAGATTCTTCCAGAAGACAAACCTCGTTATTTAATGGGAGTTGGAACTCCAATAAATATTTTGGAAAATATTGCGTTAGGAATTGATATGTTCGATTGTGTTATGCCAACGCGTAATGCTAGAAATGGAATGTTGTTTACAGCAAACGGAACAATCAACATCAAAAATAAAAAATGGGAAGCTGATTTTTCTCCAATAGATGAAATGGGGCACACTTTTGTTGATACCGAGTATTCTAAAGCATATCTACGTCATTTATTTGCGGCCAATGAATATTTAGGAAAACAAATTGCTACGATTCATAATCTTGGTTTTTATATGTGGTTGGTTCGTGAAGCAAGAAAACATATCTTAGCCGGAGATTTTAGACCATGGAAAGAAATGATGGTTAAAAATATGAGTCAAAGACTATAAAAGAGTTTCAAGTTTCAGGTTTCAAGTTTCAGGTTCTGTAGAGAACGTGAAACTTGAAACCTGAAACAATAAAAAACAAAAAACTATATGCTTTCAATAATAGATAAATACATCTTAAAAAGATATCTTGGGACTTTTTCTGTGATGCTTCTTTTATTTGCGCCAATCGGAATCGTTATTGACGTTTCTGAAAAAGTGAATAAAATGCTGGAAAACAAAATTCCATTTGGAGATATTGCATTCTATTATTACAATTTTACCATCTATTTTATCAATTCTCTTTTCCCGATATTTTTGTTTTTGTCGGTAATTTGGTTTACTTCAAAATTGGCAAATAATACAGAGATTATTGCCGTTTTAAGTTCGGGAATTTCGTATACTCGTTTCTTACGTCCTTATATTATAGGAGCAACAATTGTTTCTCTTTTTGTGTTGCTAATGGGATTTTTTATCGTTCCTGCTGCGAGTGAAGGATATAATAATTTTCGATATACTTATTTAAAAGGAAATGGAAAAGAGCTCATGCGAGGTGAGAACACAAACGTTTATAGACAGATCAACGACCATGATTTTATTTTTGTAAATAGTTTTAATGAAGAATCCAAGACTGCTTTCAATTTTTCTTTAGAACATTTTGAAAAAGAAAGGCTAACCTATAAAATTACTGCAAGTCGCATAAAATGGGATCCAAAGAAAAAAGTTTACGTTTTATACGATTATACAAAAAGAACTCTTGGCGAATTAAATGATGTCATTGAAAAAGTTCCAGAAAAAAATGTTGCCTTCAAATTTGAATTGGCAGATTTAACTCCAGTGGTTTATATCGCCGAAACTTTGACTCTAGGTAAATTAATAGATTTTATTGAAAAAGAAAGAAAAAGAGGTTCTGGAAATATCAACACATATTTAGTTGTTCTTTACAAAAAATACAGTGTGCCAGTTTCTGCATTTATTTTAACCATTATTGCTGTTGCCGTTTCTTCTATGAAACGACGAGGCGGAATGGGGATGAACTTAGCAATTGGTATTGCCATTGCTTTCTCATTTGTATTTTTTGATAAAATATTTGGTACCCTTGCCGAAAAATCTACCTTTTCACCTTTATTAGCTGTTTGGTTCCCGAATATTGTCTTCGGAATTTTAGCAGTTTACCTACTACGTAATGCGAAACGATAATTTAAAAAGTTATTTAAATCTTCATTTAATTGTTTTTATCTGGGGTTTTACAGCCATTTTAGGCGCTTTAATTACTATAGATGCCGAAAATTTGGTTTGGTACAGAATGCTAATTGCCATGATTTTTCTTGGCGGATTTATTGCATTCAAAAAACAGTCTTTTCAAGTTCCGATAAAAGAATTTTTTAAATTAATTTTTGTCGGATTATTAATTGCCCTTCATTGGATTTTCTTTTTTAAAGCCATTCATGTTTCTAATGTCTCTATAACACTTTCCATATTCTCTTTAGGAGCATTTTTTGCTTCGTTATTAGAACCATTATTTTATGGAAGAAAAGTGCTTTGGTATGAAGTGCTTTTTGGACTGGTAATTATTGCCGGTTTAGGATTGATTCTTCAAGTTGAAATAAAATATCTCTCTGGAGTTTACTATGCTTTGGCAGCCATCATTTTAGGTGTTTTATTTACTTTAATGAATGGAAAATTGATTTCAGATCACGAGCCTTCGGTTATTACATTTTACGAATTTGGAGCTGGGGTTTTCTTTATCACAATTTATTTTTTATTTCAAGGGAAATTTAATGCAGATTTCTTCCAAATGTCTTTAAATAACTGGGTTTTGCTATTGATTTTAGCCTCAATTTGCACAGCTTACGCTTTTACAGCTTCGGTAAAAGTTATGCAACGATTGACACCTTATACTGTAATGTTAACTACTAATTTAGAGCCAGTTTACGGAATTGTTTTGGCGTATTTTATCTTAGGCGGAAAAGAAAAAATGAGTGTCGAATTTTATATAGGAGCGGTCATAATTATTATCACCGTCATTCTAAATGGTGTTTTCAAACATTATCAGAATAAGAAAGAAAACTTGTAATAGTTTCCTTATTTTTAAAATGCATTTTTATACTTTAAATAACAATTAACTTCGCCAATGATATAATATTTTTATATTTGCGGTTCGATTTACAAACAAAATTCAAAAATCCATGGAATATTTAGATTTTGAGCTTCCCATTAAAGAACTTGAAGAACAGTTAGAAAAGTGTGTTGTTATTGGGAAAGAATCTAATGTTGATGTAACGCCTACCTGTCAGGAAATCAACAAGAAATTAGAGCAAACGAAGAAAGATATCTACAAAAATCTTACGGCTTGGCAGAGAGTACAATTGTCAAGACATCCAAATAGACCTTATACTTTAGATTATATCAAAGCAATTTGCGGTGATACTTTTTTAGAACTTCATGGAGACAGAGGTTTTAAAGATGATAAAGCGATGGTTGGCGGTCTTGGTAAAATAAACGGACAATCGTTTATGATTATCGGTCAGCAAAAAGGTTTTAATACAAAAACACGTCAATACCGTAATTTTGGTATGGCTAATCCAGAAGGATACCGTAAAGCTTTACGTTTGATGAAAATGGCAGAGAAATTCGGAATTCCAGTTTTAACTTTAGTAGATACTCCGGGTGCATATCCAGGACTTGAAGCTGAAGAAAGAGGACAAGGAGAAGCAATTGCTAGAAATATTTTCGAAATGGTTCGTCTGCAAGTGCCAATTATTACCATTATTGTTGGAGAAGGTGCTTCAGGAGGAGCTTTAGGAATTGGTGTTGGAGATCGTGTTTACATGTTAGAGAATACTTGGTATTCTGTAATTTCTCCAGAATCTTGCTCTTCTATTTTATGGAAAAGCTGGGAATATAAAGAACGTGCAGCAGAAGCTTTAAAATTGACTTCTTCTGACATGAAAAAACAAAAATTAGTTGATGATGTTATTCCTGAACCACTAGGTGGAGCGCATTATGACAGAGAAACTACTTTTAAAACAGTAGCAGAATACATCACTAAAGGATATAATGAATTGAAAGACTTATCAACAGCCGACTTAATTGCCCAAAGAATGGACAAATACAGTAATATGGGCGAGTATAAGGAGTAAATTCATCAAAAACAACTTACAATCCGAAGCCTTACAGTTTCGGATTTTTTTTTGGTTATGAACAAAATAATATTATTTATAAACAATTTTTAGTTATAACTCGATAGCAGATTTTTTTTAAATTTTGCTACTTTCGCTATATGGAAAATTTCAAAAACTTTAGCCCTGTAAAGGTCGACAAAACCACAATTATCAACTTAGAAAAAGGTAAGTTGCCACCGCAAGCTCTTGATTTGGAGGAGGCTGTGCTAGGTGCGATGATGATTGATAAAAAAGGGGTAGATGATGTAATTGATATTTTGCAGGCAGAAGCTTTTTATAAAGATGCACACAAACATATTTTTGAAGCGATTCTGCAACTTTTTACCGAAACACAGCCAATTGATATCTTGACAGTTTCGACTCAGTTAAAGAAAAACGGAAAGTTGGATTTGGCAGGTGGAGATTTTTATTTGATTCAGCTTACGCAGAAAATTGCTTCTTCGGCGCATATCGAATTTCACTCTCGTATTATTCTTCAAAAATTTATTCAAAGAAGTTTGATTAGAATTTCTTCAGAAATTATTGAAGCATCATATGATGAAAGTGCAGACGTCTTTGATTTATTGGATCAAGCTGAATCTAAATTATACGAAGTTACACAAGGAAACATCAAGCGTAGTTCTGAAACTGCACAGAGTTTAGTTTTACAAGCTAAAAAGAAAATTGAAGAGATTTCTAAAAAAGAGGGATTAAGTGGTGTAGAAACTGGTTTTCATAATTTAGATAAGCTAACATCTGGATGGCAACCGAGTGATTTAATTATTATCGCGGCCAGACCAGCGATGGGAAAAACAGCGTTTGTCCTTTCGATGGCAAGAAATATTGCTATTCAATATGGGCATGGAGTAGCATTGTTCTCTCTAGAGATGGCATCTGTTCAGTTAATTACGAGGCTTATTTCTTCTGAAACTGGATTGTCATCAGAAAAATTACGTACCGGAAAATTAGAGGCGCATGAATGGACAATGTTGAGTACGAAAGTAAAAGATTTAGAGAAAGCGCCATTGTTTATTGATGATACACCATCACTTTCTATTTTCGATTTAAGAGCAAAATGCCGTCGTTTAGCATCGCAACATGGTATTAAAATTATCATTATTGACTATTTGCAGTTGATGACTGCAGGAGGAAATGCTAAAGGAGGCGGAAATCGTGAGCAGGAAATTTCAACAATTTCCCGAAACTTAAAAGCTTTGGCAAAAGAACTTAACGTTCCAGTTATTGCACTTTCTCAGCTTTCGCGTGCTGTAGAAACCCGTGGATCAAGTAAACGTCCTTTGTTATCCGATCTTCGTGAATCTGGAGCAATTGAGCAGGATGCCGATATCGTTTCGTTCTTGTATAGACCAGAATACTATAAAATTGAGGAATGGGATGATGAAGAGGCCTCTCCAACTGCGGGTCAGGCTGAAATTATGATTGCAAAACACCGTAATGGTGGTATTGAAAATATTCGTTTGAAATTTTTAGGACACTTAGGAAAATTTGATAATCTTGATGAATTTTCGGGAAGTTACGATGATTTACCTTCAAAAATGAATCATGATGATAACCCGTTTATTACTAATAATCTGCCTTCGGCTAATGAAGCTTTTGGAAGCAATCTTAATGATGACGATGACGATAGTGATGTTCCATTTTAATAAATTATAAAAGCCTTATTTTTAAGGCTTTTTTTTTGTTTGAAAGTTAATTCTTTAATAAAATTGACTAGTTTAGCGTAACCAAATATAAAAGAACGAAATTTTTTAAATTATTAACCAATAACAAATTAAATTATGAGTCAAAAATTAGATTTAGGAAGTGTTGTAATTACTTTAACTGAGGGTATTCAATGGGCAGATAAATACCGCAAAGACATGACAACTGAAGAAGGAAGAAAAAAACAAGTTGACGGTTACTTAATTCCTTTAGAATCTTTAAAGTTAGTTATGGATCAAGATATTCAAGCTGTTCGCGCTTACAAAGGAATTAATAAAGCCGGCGAACAAACTTTAATACTTGTTGGAGCAAAATGGGACGCTGAAAAAGGAATCTATGTTGATGTGTTCAAAGAAGAAAAAGGAGAAGAAGGTGTTGAAGGTGGTGTTCCATTAGTTTATGATGGTACTCGTCCAGTTCCACCTTATGGAGATCCAGAAAGTCCTTTAAATCCATAAGAATGTCTGATTTTTTGATATATTCAGGTTATTTAATTTTATTAATTAACCTGATTTTCTATTCATTTAGTTTTTTTAGAAAAAAAGAAGTTAACGTTTTTTTTCTCGGGTATCTTGCATTTTCATGTGTAATGCAATACTCTATGGAAATTATGTATCATCTGCACACGAATAATTTATTTTTGTCGAATATATTTATTATCGGTCAGTTGATCTTATTAGGACTGTTTTATAATTCCTTGTTTACTTTAAAAAGCCAAAAAAGTTTTGTTTTAATTAGTATAGGCCTTGCATTGCTTATATTGGGACTTCAATTTATGATGGATTGGAGTCAGTTTTTACGATTCAATTTGTTTGCAATTGCATTAACATCATTGCTGATTGTGGTTTATGCACTAATACATTTCTACAATATGTTAACCGAAAGTAAAACATATTATTATGCAAGTATTGGGGTAGTATTTTATTTGTTAGCAAGTACGGTGCTTTATTTTATTGGAAATTTAACTCATAATTTGAGTAATGAATTTAAATTTTTGAGTTGGCAACTTAATGCTTTTTTAATTATTATTTATTACTTTTTCATTTTGTACGAGTGGAAAAAGAGCTTCTCCAAATAACCCAGATACTTAGAATTATTTTACAAAATTATGGATGTACATTCATTACCAGAAAAAGAGATTGTTGCAATTATTTTGTACACTTCTCTTTTTTTAATGATTTTGTCGGTTGTCTTAATCGTATTCTTTTATTTTTCTAGAAAGAAAATTATTCAGAAAGAATTAGAAAAGAAAGATTTGGTTTTGCAATATCAAAAAGAGCAATTGCATGCCATAATCTTTACACAGGAAGAAGAGCGTAAAAGAATTGCGCAAGATCTACATGATGATATTAGTTCAAAATTGAATATAGTTTCCCTAAATAGCCATTTGCTTACTGCTCCTAATCTTACAGAAGCTGAAACAGCAGAAATTACAGAGAATATAATCAATTTGACGACCAAAGCATTAGATAATTCTAGAAAAATAGCTCATAATCTATTGCCTCCTGTTTTTGAAAAATTTGGTTTAAATGCAGGTATAGAAGAACTGTGTGAAGAATTTGAAACCAGTAAATCGGTTAAAACACATTATAAAAACGAAATTGATTTTGACGAAAAAGACATAGATAGGCATTTGCATGTTTTCAGGATTTTGCAAGAATTAATGAATAATTCGCTTAGACATGGAAAAGCAACAGAAGTCTGGATTTCGTTTACCGAAAAAGATGGAGTAAATAATTGTAATTACGAAGATAACGGAATTGGTTTTGATAGCGCAAATGCAGAGAATCAAAAAGGTCTTGGAATGAAAAATATTGATAGCCGCATATCTTTCTTGGAAGGAACTATCAAAATTACATCAGAAATTGATAATGGAA
Organism: Flavobacterium notoginsengisoli; assembly: GCF_014207905.1. Taxonomy (GTDB): domain Bacteria; phylum Bacteroidota; class Bacteroidia; order Flavobacteriales; family Flavobacteriaceae; genus Flavobacterium; species Flavobacterium notoginsengisoli_A. The sequence continues at coordinate 149,700 of NZ_JACHLB010000009.1, forward strand.
TAGCAGTTAATTTTACCTTTTAACTTTAATAAGTGATTTTTAACAAGTGTTTAGTCAATAAAATAAGGTAATCACGTTTTTTGTAAACCATAATTTCGTAAATTCGGCAGACCAAAACAAACTACCAAAATCAAATAAGATGAATCCCGCTATTAAAATTGCTCTAGTCGATGATGAAATTTTGTTTCGAAAAGGAATTTCTTTTTTATTACAAAGAGAAGAAAATATAGATGTTCTCTTTGAGGCTTCAAATGGAGAAGAACTTATCTCTCAACTTAATAATAATGAAATAAAGCCCGATATAATTATTATGGATTTGAAGATGCCAGTTTTAAATGGTGTCGAAGCCACGAAAATAATTAGAAAATCATTTCCAGAAATTAAGATTATAGCGCTGACAAGTTATGATACGAAGTCGTTTATAGCCAATATGATTCAAGTAGGAGCTGTGGCTTATTTGATAAAAAATACAACTCCAAAAGATTTAATTCTCACAATTAATGAAGTAGCGGCAAAAGGTTTTTATTACAATGAAAATGTTCTAAAAACAATTCAGGAAACTATAGTGTCTCCTAAAAACTCTAGAGGCGGACTAGAAACTAATTTTCTTTCACCTCGAGAAATTGAAATTCTTCAGTTAATCTGCCAACAGAAAACTACTGCTGAAATTGCAGAACTACTTTTTTTAAGTCCTAGAACTATTGAAGGGCACAGAAATAATCTTCTGCTTAAAACAGAATCGCGAAATATCGCTGGTTTAGTAGTCTATGCCATTCAAAATGAACTAGCCGATTTAACAATTTAATTTTTTTATGCTGTCAAAAACTGGATTGACAATACATAATAAACAATAATTGTTAATACTAAAACGCATAAACCTATTTTCTGAATTACATTCATACCCTTATCTTGATTATTACTATCATTAAACTTCATGGTGGTTTGTTTTTTACATTGATTAGTTTGATGACCTGGGATAGCAAATGTAGAGAGAATATTTAATGACACTATAGGTGTTTTTACCTGTTTTTTGAAGTATTGTAAATCAGGTATTTACCCCTGTTTATATATTTAACATTCTATTAGGTTAGAAAATATTCTTCTCATTCTTTTTTTAGATTCTTCCTTTATATCTTTACTAAAATAATTTTTCGGATGAATAAGAGTTTATTCTGCATTTTAATACTTTTAGTTACACTTAGTACTCGTGCGTCGTTTATTTTACTTCCGATGGACGAATCAACGCAACAGAATCATTTAAAAGCTTATGGCATAACATATTGGTGTTTAAGTCGTGACTATAAAGCAAGCTGGCTTTTAAACTATAGAGGCGGTTCATTTTTGCTTCCGGATGCAGAAGAAATTAGAAAAGAGTGTAAAATACGCGGAGTTAGTTTTGAGATTATTTCAGACAGTGAACAGGCAGAAATTCTAAATGAAATTTCAAGCCCTTCTCAGAATATGGAATCGGTAATTTTAGAAAAAGCACCTAAAATTGCAGTTTATACGCCAAAAGGAAAACAGCCTTGGGATGATGCCGTAACTTTGGTTTTGACTTATGCTGAAATTCCATTTACACCAATTTATGATGAAGAAGTTTTAAGTGATCAACTGCTTATGTACGATTGGCTTCACTTGCATCATGAAGATTTTACGGGACAATACGGAAAATTTTACGCCGCATATAAAAATACTCCTTGGTATATTGATCAAAAAAGAGATTCTGAAGCACTTGCTGCTAAATTAGGATATGCTAAAGTTTCTCAAGAAAAGGGGGCTGTTGCAAAAAAAATTAGAGATTTTGTCGTTGGTGGAGGTTTTATGTTTGCAATGTGTTCTGCAACAGATAGCTTTGATATAGCGCTTGCAGCAGATGGAGTTGATATTTGTGAAACAATGTTTGACGGAGATCCAAGCGAATCTAATTATCAGTCAAAACTGAATTACAATAATTCATTTGCTTTTAAAAATTTTACTTTAGAAAGAAGGCCTGAAGTTTATGAGTTTTCAGATATCGATATGACTACTAAAAGACGTGTTGCGATGGAGAAAGATTATTTTACTCTAATGGAGTTTTCTGCAAAATGGGATCCAATTCCGAGTATGCTTTGCCAAAATCATACACAATTGGTAAAAGGCTTTATGGGGCAAACTACTTCATTTGATACTGCTTTGATAAAATCTAATGTTTTGATTATGGGAACTTGTGAATTAAATGGAGAGTCTCGTTATATACATGGAGAAAAAGGCAAAGGCATGTTTACTTTTTTTGGAGGTCATGATCCTGAAGATTTTCAGCACCAAGTTGGAGACCCGCCAACAGTTTTAGATTTGCACCCAAATTCACCAGGGTATCGATTGATTTTAAATAATGTTTTGTTTCCGGCTGCTAGAAAAAAGAAACTTAAAACATAAATTAATTTAAAGAAAACTCAAACCAGATTGGAATATGATCTGAAATTTTTCTGGCTTCTTGAAGTGATTCAAAATCTTCGTAGAACTTAATTACACCATAATTGAGAACTTTAAGACTTGAAGTTTTGTAAAATATATTATCAAATTCAGATGCAAGGCAGATATTATTTTTACATTTTTGTTTTAAAGTGGTTTTTTGGTTTTTTAAAACGGATGCATATCCCATTTTTTTTAACGGATTAAAAACAGAATGCGTCTCAGGGCAGTTGAAATCTCCCAAGAAAACCAAGTTTAAATTAGGATATACAGCGGGCAGAAATTTAAAATATTTGATTTCGGTTTCTGGCTGTTTCTTTTTTGTAATAGCGTGAAAATTAACGAGTGTAATGCTTTTTTTGTTGATTTCGAACGTTGCATAGTAAGGTTCGCGATCAATTTCTATGCTATATTGTTTTTCTAACCAAGGTTGGTTTTTTAATTTTGCTTTACTCGTTTTCCAAATAAAAGCATAGCGTTCAGTTTTATAACTGCTGCTTGTAGTAGGATTACTAATTGTATATTCCCATTTAAAACCTTTTTCATTTAATAGTTGCGCAAGTTTAGCTACGGTTTGAGCACCACCAGATCCGGCAACAACTTCTTGTATTGCAATTATGTCATAGCCCGAAGCTTTTTTTGCAATATAATTAAGTGTAGAGGCTGATTTTGATTTGCCAAAATTTTCCAAATTCCAGGATAGGACTTTGGTTTGCGAAAAAGATAAAAATGTAAAGAATAGAAAGAAAAGGCAGAGAACGTTTTTCATGCAAAAATTTAATAAAAATCAAATATAGGCATTTTTCGTTCCTGTAATTTCAGTCTAATCACAATTTAGTTAGTGTTTTTTATATCTGTTTTTTAAGGCAGTTCCGATGATTATAATTTGCAAAACTAGTAATGCCGGAATAAATATTATTTTCCAATCAATTTCTAGCCAGCCGGTTTTTTCTGATACAAAAGCAAAACTTATTGATAAAAAAAGACAAAGTAACATTGTTTTCATAACGATTTTATTTTGGGTTGTATTAATTTTTGACAATAAAATTGCCACTCTATTTTTTGGTCTCATTAGTAGGTAATAGATTTGAACAAATTTAAATTTATTAAGTGGCTATTCCTTACGGAAACCCGTAAGCGAAATCTTTATACTAGTCCAAAATCCTTTGCAATAGCAATTAAATGGACATTATTATTAGCCTTGAAATATATTTTTAACTTATTGATTCTTTTTTCGATACTGCTCGTTCCGTTTGGGGTAATTGATAAATTTTTGAATTCTTTCGAAATACTTTCTAAAATATAACCTTGTGATAAAAGTTTTAATATTGAGATATCGTAAGATTCTATTTCAATTAAACTTTTGTCATTAAATGAAAAAGACAAATCAGAAGAAAGTATTTTTTCTTCATTATTGAATGTTGATTCGATTGCATTTTTCAGTTCCGTAATGCTATTCCTTCCTTTAGAAACATATGCGTTAATTCCCAAATCATTAAAAAGAGATTTAATGCGATAACTCTTGTCTTCGATAGAAAAAACAATTTTTTTCAAATTGGGCTGTACTTTATTTACAGCCTCAATAAGTTCATCTCCACTAGTAAGAGTAGCTTTTCTGTGATCTAACTTAAATGATAAATCGGTGATTAATAAATCATACGGCTCATTATCTAGTGCTGCTTTTTTTATTTTAAGCAGACCTTCGTCACAGTATTTTACGTGATCTATTACTGGAACTTTTAGGTCTTCAAGTACTTGTACTACTGCAATACTTATACTATCTAAATCTTCTGCAACTAAAACTTTCTTAAACATATTATTGTTTTATAATGGGAATGTGAAACTTATTTTAAAACCACTCTCTTGATTTGATTCAAAATTAAGAGTTCCTTTTATTGTTTTAATACGGTTTTCCACATTTTGTAGTCTTTTTTTTAATTTGATAGATTCTTCCTTGATTTCTGTACTATTATCAATGTATATTATTTCAATATTTTTTTCATCTTTTTTAAAATTGATGCTTACTAAAGACGCATTATTGTTCTTTTGTATGTTTTCAAATAATTCTTGAAAGATTCTAAAGACAGTAATTTTTTTAATTCGATCTATTTTTGTCCACGAAATACTATTTATACCATTTATAATAATATTTAAATTGCTATTGGCATAGTCTGAAATCATTTCTTTTAAACCAGAAACGTAATGTTCATCGGTTAGAATAATGCTATTTTCTTTAGAAATCTTTCGGGTTTTAGCATAAAGATGATCTAAGCTGTTTAGTAGTTCTTCTTTTTGAGGGCTAATTTCAATGTTAGAATTCTGAATTTTTGTAAATAACATCAAAACTTCATTTGTTAATTCAGCTCGAAGTTTTTGAGAAATACGTAATTCGCTCTTAAAAGCAGCTATATTTTTTTCTCTTTTTCCTTTTGCAGTGATATGAAAAACTATAAAAACCAAACTAAAAATGCTTATAATTATGATGAAGTATAAAATATAGCTCCTGTTTTTTTGTCTTTCTAATTGCAACTCATTTTCAGCTTTTTGAGTTTTAAGTCGTAAGTTTTCATCAATATCTTTTTTAAAGTTGTACTTTATATTAGCAAATTGATTTTTTTCTATCAATCTTGATTTGGTCATGCTATCCGTAAAATTGATATAAAGATTGGTGTATTTCTTTAAATCATTTCCTTCGCTCGTCCTTATAAGACAAAGCATAGCATATCTTTTTGCGCTGTAAATGTTTATTTCACAAGCTAATTTATATGCAGTTTCAGCATATTTTTTTGCTAAAGGAAGGTTTTTATCTAGATAATAATCGGAAAGATTAGAATAGCTATCTGGAAGTTTTTGTCTATCGTTAGATTTAAGCCTTATTTTTAGTGCTTCGTTAAAGTAATCTATAGTTTTTGGGTCATGTAACTGAAAAGATGAAATACCTATATTGCTTATCATTATACCATAATCCATTAATTCGTAACCTTCTAAAGTGTTAGCCTTATTCTTGTTTCCATAATATCCAGTAGTTGTTACTTTTTTATAAATTTCTATAGCTTTTTTGTGTTCTCCCAGATGCATGTAGACCAGTGCAATATTAGCCAAGGCATTTGCATCTCTTCTTGGGCTTGCATTTAGAGCATATGCTTTTTTTGCATAGATTAAAGCATTTTCATAATCCTTTGTCGCTAAATAATTATCTGAGAAAATTTTATAGGTTTCCCATGCAAATCTTGGCTTCTTTAGATATTTAAGATGCGGTAATATTTTGGTTGCTGTGATTTCGCTTTTCAGATAATTGCCTTCAAATTGCTGGATTAATGCAATAGAAACTAGGGCATCTACATAATCTATTCTGTTCTTTTCAGGATCAGAAAGCTGTACTATTGTTTGATAATTCTTGTAAGCCTTTTCATATTCATTTTTGTCAAAATCGGCATCGGCAATAATTGTTAGTCTTTTTATCTCTGCTGTATTATCAATTTTTGCCACGATTTTCTCTTTCTTCTTTTCACAAGATGTGACAAGAAGTAGTGTGTAAATCAAAATTGAAATTTTAATAAAAAGAGAAATTTTCATTTGGTTTTAAATCGGTAGTTTAATAAAAACTTTAAAGCTGTTGTTTAAAGAATGAATGTCTATTTGTCCGTTAACTGATTTGATTCGATTTTCTATATTTTGTAAACCTTTTTTAAAAAATGTATTATTGTTTTTATTCCGCTTCCGTTATCAATGTAAACAAGATCTAAATTTTTATGTTGAGATTTAACAGTGATGCTAACTAAACTGGCAGAATTATGAGTTTTCATGTTGAGAAATAATTCCTGTACAATCCTAAAAAGAACTATTTTGTTATTTTTATTGATTGCATTCCAAGAAATAGTATCAAAACCATTCAGTAAAATATTTACATCTTGTGTTTTGTATTCCGAAATCATTTCTTTTAATGCGGAAAGGTATTTTTCGTTTGTCGGGATTTTACTGTTTTCTTTAGAAATTTTTCTTGTTTTTATATAAATATCGTTCAGGTCAGAAATTAATTTTTCTTTATTATCATCGTTTTCCAGACCATTATTTTTAGCAAATAGAAAAGTTTGAAAAACATTTTTTGAAAGTTCCTCTTGCAATTTGTTCGAAATTCGAATTTCACTTTCTAAAACAATATCGTTTTTTTCTCTTTTCCCTTTCGTGGTTATGTAAAAAACTAAAAACACTAAAAAGACAATACTTGTTGAAATGATAATATAGGATATAAAACTTCTATTTTTTTGTTTTTCAAGCTGCACTTCAGTTTCAGCTTTTCGTGATTTAAGTTCTAAATTTTCTTCTTTGTCTTTTTGCGAATCGTATATGCTGGTAGCAAATTGGTTTTTTGCTTTTCTCTTGCTTAGCATTATGCTATCATTAAGTTTAATATACAGATCAACATATTTTTTTAGGTTTTCACCTTCTTCTGCTTCGATTATTTCACTTATTGCATTCAATTCGTAGTACTTTGCTTTGCTTGCAGCATAATATCCTTTACTCGCATAAAACTTTTTGAGTTTAGGATTGTTGTATTTTTTGTAGTACAAATAAAGTGCATGATAATTGCCGACAACATAAGATTCATCATTTGCTTTTAGATTTATATTTAAGCTTTCATTGAGATTATCTAAAGCTTTTTTTGGATTGTCAGTTCGCAGATAGCAAAGTCCTAGATTGTATAACACAAAAGCATGTTGATACTCGGTATTTAAAGAATCGGTTTTGTCTTCTGTTTTTTTCTTCGCAAGCTCTTCTAATAGATTTATTGCCATTGAAAATTTTTTTTGTTGCAGATAAATAAACGCGATGTCACATTTTAGTTGTTCTTTTCTAAATTGAGAGATAGCAGTCTCTAGTGATTTTTGATGATAGATTAAAGCATTGTCATAATCGTACATACCATAATAATTATCAGCTATTAACTTGTAAATCATTTGAGAAAATCGAGGTCTCGAAGTATATTTTAAATACGGAAGAGCTTTCGAAGCAATACTTTCGCTTGTGTAATAATCTTCATTTCTATTATAAATATCTCCTTTCTTTTTTAAAATGTAAACGTATTGATTAGCATAATCTTTTTTAGGAACACAAAGCGCAAGGGCTTTATTAAAACAAAAAATGGCACTATCATCTTGCAAAGAATCGCTTAATCGTTCGCCTTTTTTTACCCATTGATATATTTCAGCCGTGTTTTCTGTTTTTTTAGTATAGATCTGTTTTTTCTTTTCGCAAGAGGCGATAAGAAAAAATAAAGCCATTAAAATGAACAAAATTTTGGATAAAGAGTAAATTTTCATTTTTGGGTTTTAAAAAAGCAATTCTAAAATTAAAGTGGAAGTTTGATGAAAACTTTAAAGCCTTGATTTGGACTGGAAGAAATATCAATCTTCCCTTTTATTTTATGAATTCGATTTTCTGCATTATATAGACCATTTTTAAATATAATTTTCTCGGTGTTGATGCCTTTTCCATTGTCAGTATAATTAATTAAGATGTTTTTTTCAGTTTCTTTAAAATTAATTCCCACCAATGTTGCCTCACTGTATTTACGCATATTGACAAGTAATTCTTGTAAAACTCTGTAAATAGTAACTTTTTTATTTTTATTGACATCGTCCCATATAATACTGTCAAGCCCATTTAAAATGATATTAATATTTAAAGTGCTGAAACCAGAAATCATTTCTTTCAGAGATGAAATGTAATTTTGATCGGTAACAATGCTGCAGCTTTCTTTCGAAATATCTCTTGTTCTAGAGTAAATAGCATCTAAATTGTTTAATAAATGCTCTTTGTTTTCAGTAACGGACAAATTTCTATTTTCAACAAAAGCCATTGTATGATAGATGTCGTTTGCTAATTCATCATGCAATTTTTTAGAAATTCTGGTTTCACTGTTGTATGCAGCTTCTATTTTTTCGCGATTTGCTTTAGAAGTCAGATAATAATATAAAATTAAAATTAGGCATAAGCTTATAACAATAATGATGTAAGAAATAATATTTCTGTTTTTTTGCCTTTCAAGCTTTAATTCATTTTCGGCTTTATGTGTTTTTAGTCTAAGGTTTTCTTCTTTTTCTCGTTTAGAATTGTATTTTATTCTAGCAAATTGGTTTTTTGCTTTTTGAGTAATTTCATATGTACTGTCAATTAAATTGATATAGATATCTGAATTTGCTTTAAGCTCTGAACCAGAACTATTTTTAAGAATCATCTTTAAAGCAGATAATCGACCGTCAGTATGATTTATTTGGGAAAATTCCTTATAGCTCAAATTCATGTATTTTTTGGCTAATAAAGGGTTTTTAATCTCATTTAATTCTGCTAAATGAAGATAGCTTTTTCCCAAACCAAAAGGATTGTTTAGCTTTTTTCTAATTTCCAAGCCTCTTTGCATATAATCTGAAGCAATTTCATAATTGTCAATTTGTTGATAGCACAAGCCAATATTGTCTAGTAAAGCGCCATAAAATTCCAGGTCTTTATTTGCTTCATTTTTATTTTCTAATGGAAGTAGAAGATCAAGCGCTTCGTTATGTTTTTTGCTTTGAATTAATGTAGTAGCAATATTATTTTTTGAAGCTAGTTTTTTCTCCAGTTTCACATTTAACTCTAAAGCTTTTTGATGATACAAAAGAGCATTTTTATAATCAAATGTATTTAAGTAATTAAGTCCTAAAGTAGTGTAGAGATTCCAAACATGAAGTTGATTTTTTACCAATTTAGTATAAGGAAGTGCTTTCGTAATGGTTGCTTCGCTTCCGGCATAATCTCCATGAGTCTCTTGGATAATTGCCATGCGATTTAGTGAACTTATATAGTTCTCTGTATCATTTGAAGGTGAGCATTTGATTATTGCCTCATTATAATAATAAAAAGCGCTGTCAAATTTCTTATTGTCAAAAAAAGTATCCGCAATACCTATTAATCGGCTAATTTCAGCTTTGTTATTAGTCTTGATTTCTGAAATATTTTTTTTCTTTTGACAAGAGAAAAGTACTAAAAATGTGACTAGTAGGTAAAAGGGAAATGGTATTCTTTTGGGTATCATGCGCCAAAAATAAATATTTCTGGAAATCTCAAAAGCGTATAAATACGGTATTTTTAATTATTTTTAAATTCAATATTTTTTGGCTCTCATTTATAGATAAATACAAAAAGCCCTTTGTAAACAAGGGCTTTACATCTTTTTTAGCTTGTAAAATTTATCCTTATAAAATTTATGAAGCTCTCAATCCGGTTGTAATTGCAAGTCTATTCCAAGAGTTAATGGTGATGATAGCAAGAATGATTTCGGCAAGATATTTTTCGTCAAATAATTGTGCAGCATTCTGATAAACTTCATCAGAAACATGATTGCCAATTAAGGTTACTTGTTCAGTTAAAGCTAAGATTGCTTTCTCTTCTTCAGTGTAAACATCAGCTTCACGCCAAGCACTTGTTAGATAAATTCTTTGTTCAGAAATACCATGTTTTCTTGCATCTGCAGTATGCATGTTGATACAAAATGCACAACCGTTAATTTGCGAAGCACGGATTTTGATTAATTCTTTATGAACGGGAGTTAGTGAAGTTGAAGAAATATATTTTTCTAAACTCAACAATGCGTTGTAAGCTTCTGGGGCAACATTCGGGATAACAATTCTTGATTTCATTTTTATATGTTTTAAAAGTTCATTACAAAGGTCAGTAATCAATACTTCTAAAAACTTGAACTACTTCAAGAAATACAAATTAGACTTTTCCCGCTCTAATTTTGCTCATAAATTCGGCAGAAAAATCCAAATAGGAGGCAAGCATATATTGCGGAACACGCTGTACGAAATCAGGTTGCTGATTTTTAAAATGATTATATCGTTCTTCAGCAGACATAGTAAATAAGAATTTAATTCTCATTTGTGCGGCACCAAATGCTTTTTGAGCTACAATTCTAAAGTATTTTTCAAGACTTGGAATTTGAATTAATATAGATTCCAAAACTGATTTTTCAATAGCAATTACATCAGATGTTTCAACAGCTTGGATATAGAAATGAGATTGTGTGTGATTATGATAGCTTAAATAATCTGTTATCCACCAATTTTCAACTCCAAATTGAAGAGTTTGTTCTGTTCCTCTAGGATTAATAATATATTGACGCATGCATCCTTTTACAATAAAATACATTGTGTTGCAGACTTGTCCTTCTTGTAAAACATGATCTTTTCTTTTGATTTGTGAAATGCTTAAACATGATTCCAGTAAATCAATTTCTGAAGGTTCAAGATGGATAAACTTTTGGATGTGATTGAGAATTGCGTCGTGCATAGAAAAGTTTTGTTTCTGTAAATTTACTTTAATTATTTAATTGAAACTATTTCGACGAAGTTTTAGTAATGTAAATAAAAACAAAAAACCATTCGCCGCGGCGAATGGTTTTTTTATAATAAGTAAGTAATCTTAAATTGAGTTTATAAAACGTTTTATTTTACTTTATTAAGAATAGCTTTGAAAGCTTCTGGGTGGTTCATAGCTAAATCTGCAAGAACTTTTCTGTTCAATTCGATTCCGTTAGCTTTAACTTTCCCCATGAATTGAGAATAAGACATTCCTTCTAATCTAGCTCCAGCGTTAATACGTTGAATCCATAATGAACGAAAATTTCTTTTATTCTGTTTTCTGTCACGGTAAGCGTAGCTCATCGCTTTCTCTACCGCATTCTTAGCAACTGTCCAAACGTTTTTACGTCTACCAAAGAAACCTTTGGCTTGCTTCATTATTTTTTTTCTTCTTGCTCTTTTAGCAACTGAATTTACCGATCTTGGCATAATTTTAATGTTTTTTTGTAGCAGGCGTCCTGAATTGAATCAAAGGAACTTAAAGCCATACTCCAAGGTTATATAAATAATTTTTTAACCTAAAGAATTCTACAGTCAAATGTCAAAAGTCAAATGTCAAAAGAAAAAACTTTAGACTTTAAGACTTTCTAACTTTAGACTTATTAGATAATTCTTAATTGTTGTTTAATGCTTTTCATATCTGTTGAGTGAACTAGCGCTGAGTGAGTCAAAGCTAATTTACGTTTTTTAGATTTTTTAGTCAAGATGTGACTTTTAAAAGCATGCTTTCTTTTAATCTTTCCAGAGCCAGTAACTTTAAAACGTTTCTTAGCGCTAGATTTTGTTTTCATTTTAGGCATTTTTCCTAGTGTTTTAATTTATTCTTACTTACTTATATTTTTTAAGCTTTAGGCTTTAGGCAGTAAGCTTTAGGCAAATGTTTGTTTTTTTGCTTAAAGCTTACTGCTTACTGCTTATAGCAAATAATTATTTTTTCTTTTTAGGAGCAATGAACATAATCATTCTCTTTCCTTCAAGAACAGGCATAGCTTCAACTTTACCATGTTCTTCTAAATCCTGAGCAAGACGCAACAATAAAATTTGACCTTGATCTTTATAAATGATAGAACGACCTTTAAAGAATACAAAAGCTTTTAATTTAGCTCCTTCTTTTAAGAATTTTTCAGCATTCTTTCTTTTAAATTCGTAATCATGCTCGTCAGTCTGAGGACCAAATCGAATTTCTTTTACAACAACCTGAGAAGATTTAGCTTTTAATGCTTTATCTCTTTTCTTTTGTTCGTAAACAAATTTCTTATAATCCATAATTTTACAAACTGGCGGCTCAGCATTTGGTGAAATTTCAACCAAATCCAATTCAAATTGATCTGCCAATCGTAAAGCGTCAGCAAGTTTAAAAACACCTGGTTCGATGTTTTCACCCACTAGTCTTACTTCTTGTACACCACGAATATTATTGTTTATTCTGTGTGCGTCTTTTTTTTCTACTCGAGGTTGAAAACCTCTGTTGCTTCTTATTGCTATGACTTTCTAATTTAAGTTAAACTGTAAATACTTTTAATGTCTTTTTTATTTCCTCGTTTACAATCGAAGCAAATTCTTCAATAGAAACGGTAATATTACCTTTTCCTTCTTGTCCGTGACGGCGAATAGAAATTGTACCATTTTTCTCTTCCTCTTCACCTACAATCAGCATAAATGGGATTTTTTGCATTTCTGCATCTCTAATTTTTTTGCCAATTGTTTCGTTTCGATTGTCAATTAGGGCGCGAATTTCGTGATTTTCTAGCAAATCTAAAACTTTTTTAGCATAATTTTCGTATTTCTCGCTCAAAGACAAGATTATAGCCTGCTCCGGCATTAGCCAAAGTGGGAAATTTCCTGCTGTATGCTCAAGTAAAATTGCTATAAAACGTTCCATAGATCCAAAAGGAGCTCTGTGGATCATTACAGGGCGGTGTAATTCATTATCAGCGCCTTTGTAAGTCAAATCAAAACGTTCAGGAAGGTTATAATCAACCTGAATTGTTCCTAGTTGCCATTGTCTTCCCAATGCATCTTTTACCATGAAATCTAGTTTTGGACCATAGAAAGCAGCTTCACCATATTCAACAACAGTGTTAAGTCCTTTGTCTCTTGCTGCGTTGATAATAGCATTTTCAGCTTTTTCCCAGTTTTCATCTGTTCCAATGTATTTTTCTCTATTTTCCTGATCTCTCAATGAAATTTGAGCTGTAAAGTTTTCAAAACCTAAAGATCCGAATACATATAATACAAGATCAATTACTTTTTTGAATTCTTCATCCAATTGCTCTGGAGTACAGAAAATGTGCGCATCATCCTGAGTAAATCCTCTAACACGAGTTAAACCATGTAATTCTCCAGACTGCTCGTATCTATATACAGTACCAAATTCAGCGTAACGCTTCGGTAAATCTTTATAAGACCAAGGTCTCACATTGTAAATCTCGCAGTGGTGAGGACAGTTCATTGGTTTTAATAAGAACTCTTCGCCTTCCGCAGGAGTATGAATTGGCTGGAAACTGTCTGCTCCATATTTTGCATAGTGTCCAGAAGTAACATAAAGTTCCTTTTGTCCAATATGTGGACTAACAACTTGCTCGTATCCAGCTTTCTTTTGTGCTCTTTTTAAGAATTGCTCCAAACGCTCTCTAAGTGCAGCTCCTTTTGGTAGCCATAAAGGTAGCCCTTGACCTACTTTTTGAGAGAAGGCAAACAATTCAAGTTCTTTTCCTAGTTTACGGTGATCACGACGTTTTGCTTCTTCAAGAAGTTCAAGATATTCAGTTAAGTCTTTTTGTTTAGGGAAAGAAGTTCCGTAAACGCGAGTTAACTGCTTGTTCTTTTCGTCACCTCTCCAATAAGCACCTGCAACACTCATGATTTTCACAGCTTTGATAATTCCAGTATTCGGAATATGTCCTCCACGGCATAAATCAGTAAAAGTAGCGTGATCGCAAAATGTAATAGTTCCATCTTCAAGATTTGAAATCAATTCAGTCTTGTAAACGTTGTCTTTATACATTTCTAAAGCTTCCGCTTTAGTTACCGGACGCATTTTAAAATCAAACTTTCCTCTTGCGATTTCAAGAATACGATCTTCGATCTTTTTAAAATCAGCTTCAGAAATTTTCTGATCTTCAAAATCCACGTCATAATAAAACCCATTAGCAATTGCAGGTCCTAAAGTTAATTTAATTCCAGGATATAACTCCTCAAGAGCTTGAGCCATTACGTGTGAAGTTGAATGCCAGAAAGCTTTTTTACCTTCAGCATCATTCCAAGTATATAAAATAAGATTACCGTCGGTCGTTAATGGAGTTTCGGTTTCAATAGTTGTACCATTAAAAGATGCAGAAATAACATTTCTTGCAAAACCTTCGCTAATGTTTTTAGCGACCTCCATTGGAGTTACGCCTGAAGCGAACTCTCTAATTGACCCATCGGGTAAAGTAATCTTGATCATTGTTTATAATTTTGTGAATGCAAATATAACGTATTAGAAAAATACACACAATATATATTAAGAAGATTACTCTATTATATATATGTATAAAATGATACAATATATAATAGTAGATTTTACTCATTGGAATTCGACAGTTTTCCAAATGCAGTCGGGTTTGTTTTTTCTACATATATAGTATGGCATAAAATCCAGTTTTACTGTAGAGGCGCACCGCAGTGCGTCTATTGCATATTGTCTATTGGAATTTGGGATTTAAGTGTTGTAATTTTAATGAGGAGCTGATCCCGCTATCCGCTGCAATCTTTTTGTGGTGAACCCCACCACAAAAAGGATTTCCGCTCCTATCGGGGCTAGGGCACCGGTTTTCAGAAGAAATTCTGGGAAGCAGGCAGGTTTGGGCAGGAAATAGAGAAGAAGAAAGGAAAAAAACTTAGCGCCTTAGCGTCTTTGCGAGATCAAATCGGTGCAAATACGGCTTTCCAAAACCTGATAGGTGTTTAGAAAAGCGCCAAAAAAGATAAAAACTCCGCAGAACTGCAGGCAAAAGCAGGAGCAAAAATAAAGAAACCGCACCATGGTTCAGAAAAACCCCACAAGTCATCAAAAAAAATGAAACTGTAAAGAATGAGTTATCAGCAGGTTAAGAAAAAGATCGAAAAAAGATTGAAAAAAGCTTGGAAAAAGTATTGGATAACTGGAAAAAGGTTCTACTTTTGCACCCGC
>NZ_JACHLB010000010.1 GCF_014207905.1 Flavobacterium notoginsengisoli
GGTCAGTTTAAATTGAAAAGGAGTGGTCAGTTTGACCCGAAATCGGTGGTCACTTTATGCTGAAAAAGCGTGGTCAATTTGACCGCTTTTTCCAACCAATAACCTTAAACCTTCAAAAGGCAATACTTAAATCATCATGGCAAAATCTTGGAATAAAACAAATATAGCAGTCCAATATTTAATGTGGTCAAGTCTACTGATATTTACTTACTTTGTATCAGGAATTATCTTTGGTGGAAACCACATCTGGATGAGCTTAACAATACAGCTTTCCACAATTTTAGCAACGTACTGCTTCATTTATATTACAAAATGCAAAAAAATAGGTGTCGGTTTTCTATACGTCATTTTCCCTCTACTGGTTCTACTTATAATGCCTTTATTTTTCTTTAATGATGCGCTAAAATTTACCTGGATTTATCTTCTTACAGTTCCCTTTTTTTTTATGCTTACCTGGTTTTTATATCCGAGAAAAAAAATAGCACATTTAATTATATTTGTGTTACCAGTGATTTTTTCTTTTTATTTATTCCCAAATGTATTGACCTACATCAATAATTTAAATCCAAAAACAGGCAGTGAGTTTCCGGAAATAAAATTTACAGATATCAATAAAAGATCATTTAAGGTAGATCGTGACAAAATTGTGCTTTTAGATTTCTGGTCAACGAAATGTGGTATATGTTATAAAAAATTTCCAGATTTAGAAAAACTCTTTCTTAAATATCATGGGAATAAAAATGTTCAAATATATTCAGTACATGTACCATATCCTTACGATGATTTTCAAAAAACAAAATCTATGGTTATAAATTTAGGTTATAAATTTCCAACCATTTTTGCAGTTTCCAAAAATGAAACACTCAATAAATTGAACTTTAATGCTTTCCCTCATTATGTGATAATCAAAAACAACAAAATAGAGTATTCCGGATTTTTACAAATTCAGGATAATTTAATAGTGGGTAATGCAGAAAAAGAAATAGACAAGCTGTTGCTTATGAAAAACTAGATATAAAAAAAGAATTTCCAGTCATTTCAAATCAAATTGCACCATTGACTAAATTTTAGATTTTAATAATTTATTTAAACCGACTTTTTCAAATAAAATTCTTCCAACCTTAATATCTGACCAACCTTCTTTCAGTTTATAGGTAAAGGCAGGTGCATTATCAATTAATTCACAATCCAAATAGTAGGTTGAAACAGCAGTACTGGTAAGATCCTTTAGTCCCTGAATATGAGTAGATATAAAAAAATATGAATTAGGGTACAAAGTAAGCCCATTTATGGTAGTTAAACATATTTCGAAGGCATCTTCAATATTTGTTCCGCTAAAAAGTTCATCAAAAACTGCAAAACATCTTTTTCCTTCGGACGCTTTCAAAACAACATTTTTTAGGTTCATAATTTCTGTCATAAAATGACTGTAACCATTTAAAATATTATCACGCTTATTAATTCCTATCGAAAAATTAGTGCAAAATGGAATTTCCCCCTTTGATGCTGGAATTCCAAAACCAAGATTTCCCAAATACACACATAGACTAACCGACTTCAAGAAAGTTGATTTACCCGACATGTTTGGCCCATTCAATATAATAACGTTGGTAGAGGCAGCAAAGCTATTTTTGACCGGATTTTCAACTAATGGGTGGTAAAAATCAACAAGAGTTAAAGCTTTTTTTTCAAAAGTAGGAAAAACAAAATTTTTATCGACGATAGCTCTGCTAATAGACAAATAACTTTCAAACAAAAAAAGATCCTCCCAAAAAGGCTGGATCATATTATCTGACTTTAGTTTTAAAATTATAGCAATTAAATCTTTACTATCCTTATTTCTTAACTGCTTCTCTCTAATTATTTTTTCATATTTTTTTAATTGAAAACAAGAAAGGAAAGTTATAATTCTCTTTAAATCGGATCTATATGTCTCAGGGAAATCTCTTAAGTTAAGTCTTAAAAAGCAAATAGATTCAAGCCTGTGAAAAAATAATATTAATTGATTGATTTTATTATTCAAAAGTATTTCATCAGTACTAGGACCAAAAAAGAAATGGCGTTTGCTTTCAACTTGTTCTGATTTAAAATTATTTAGAAAGAAATGAACTTCATTTAAATATAGAACAGTATAGGAATATTTTTTTAGTATTTCTATATTGGAAATGAAGCCTTTTAAAATATACTGTCGCTCAATAATTTGACTTTCACTTTTTAGAGATGTTTCTAATATACTAAGGATTTTATTTCTGGTAAATGAATTTAAAGAATAATCAAAAATAGGTAATACTTCTTTTTTTATATTTAAATCCTCAATATTACTCATACTTACCCTTTTACAATTTTACTGCACTAAATATTTGAAATCACTTGGTAACATTATAGCTATGTCAATTAAATTGTAATTTATGTAAAATATTTTTATAAAGCAATATTGTTTTTTCCTAATACGAGCAATATTGTTATGATGGTACCAACATCCCCGAACTAGAAAAGATACTGAGCGACATTTTAGAAATATAATATTTCTAAAATCAGAAACGGCAGATATTTCCAATACACCAAATAACAGGTATGCAAAAGAAAACCCTCTTAAAATTTAAGAGGGCCTCCAACCAAAAAATAAAGCAAATTATTTTTTCGATTCCTCGATAGAAACTTTTCTGAACTCTTTTAATAATTTTTCAAGTTCTAAAGTAGATTTGCGTGCTCTTGGCCCGGCAGCTTTAATACCTTTCTCAATTAATGATTCAGATTCGCTTTTGAATGTTTCAAATTCTGCATTAATTTTTTCCAGCAAATTTTTCATAAAAAGTGTTTAATTAATTAAGCCGCAAAAGTATAAATTTTGATATTACATCTCCACAAAATATAAAAAACATACATTAACATTCAGCACAAAAAGAAATCTTGCGTGATAACTGATAAAAGGGATAAATAGAGGCCAGACCGATAATTAGTATCGGTTGAGCTGCTAGGCGAAACCCTTCATTCCAAACATTTTCGTAAGTATCCCATGCTGTTTCCCTATCTATAAATATTTCCATGTCTATTATTAAGCAGGAGGACATAAGAACAAATGCTGTTGTTGCGGTGCTCAAAATCCTATTAGAAGTTATTGCAAAGAATACAATATTCATTAGACATATAAAAGCCATAGACGGTATTGCAAAAAGAAACAAATCAATAAATATATCATAATCTAGCCATGCATAAGTCCCCTTTGACCGGTAATCCCATAAAGCCCA
This sequence comes from Flavobacterium notoginsengisoli, assembly GCF_014207905.1. Lineage (GTDB taxonomy): Bacteria > Bacteroidota > Bacteroidia > Flavobacteriales > Flavobacteriaceae > Flavobacterium > Flavobacterium notoginsengisoli_A. Next base: position 3,249 of record NZ_JACHLB010000010.1, read on the forward strand.
TCCTCCCTGTATTAAAATAACAAGGGTTGTAAAAAGAAAAAGAAAAGATAGTTGCCAGATACTTTTAGGGAATCTTTTTTTCATATGATATACTGAAGTGAGTTTTTATTAGTTATAAATTATATTAGGATTACGAATAGCTAAATTTTGATCCGACAAATAATGGGAAAAAAATAATCTGCCATGCCTTATAAAAATAAAAAAGAAAAAGATAAAAAAAGCAGCTCATTGCAGAGCTGCTATTAGTCAACCCGGTTTTGAGCTGTTCTTAATTGTGGGGGCAAAAAATTAACGACGGAAAGACGGACTCTCGTTTACAGATTCGTCTATCCTAAGAGTTTTTATTTTTTTAGCAGGAACTTTAATTTCATGTTTGGCAATGCTGCCATTTTCCTTCACTTCTAAAAAGTAAGTTCCGGCTGCATAGCCCTCTAAACTTATTGTTTTTGAAACCTCTAATTTATTTATTGTTGATTCATAAATTAGATGGTGCTGGTGATCGTAAATGAATAAAGACGCTTCTTCGGCAGAACTTAGAATAATGCTGACTGTTTTTCCATTTCCAGTTTCAATTTTTAAGGTGCGGTCAGCTTTTCTGTTAGAGGCATATGTAAAAGATACCAGCATTAGAAAAACGGTAAGTAAAGTTTTTTTAGTTGTATTTATTTTTTTTGTCATTGGGCAATATTTTATTCTCTAGTTAAATTTGGAGTGCAAAATTATAAATAAATTATTGCTTTTTTTAACACAATTAGCTGAATTGCAAATAGTTCAACATTTCCTCCAAAACACAAATGCAAAATTTAATATTTATATATGTTTTTACGCATTTTTATCACAAAAACCACTTATTTCACTGATTATTAATATGGTAAAAAAGCATCGCTTACATTTTATTTCGTTAGAAAATCAACAAGATCATTACTAAAAAATCTGTATAACTCTATTTTGCCAATCAAATAAAATTATTTAAATTGCAGTTATCAATTCATCAATAAAATTTAATTTATGAATGATAAAATATATAAATACCGTGGTTGGTATTTATATAATACGCAGTCCTGTCACTCTCATGCAGGACTGCATTAAAATTATCATCTTAACTTGTATATATTTTAATTAAATTTTAACTTAACATTTAATTCTGTTTTTAAAATCCCTGCAAGAGACTGCAGGGATTTTTTTTGATTCCTTAATCCTAAAAACTCATTTGGATTCTATTCCAATAAATAAAGTCAGGCTTAACCAGCTATCTGTAATTCCGATCTTCATTCATATAAAAATGCAATAAAAATCAAATTAATCTTTACAAGATAGTGCAGATAATATTTATTGACATCCTCGGTTTCGGGAATAAAATCATTAAGCTTTCCTAAAAAATAATTACCCTGATCAAATTCTAGAAACATCAATTCCATTTGAGATCTGATGTTTTCTAGTTCAGACATAAGTGTAAAAAAATCCTCGTGCCATTTTTCAAGAGATTCCATATAGAAATCATCCTTAAAATCCCTACTTTGAATGGGAACCAATTCAACTGCGGAAAGCTCTTCTAAAAAGGATTCTGATTTTTGAATAAAAAAATCGGTTGCTTTCATAATTGATGTGGCTTATTAATAATTATATAATCTTTTTCCTGTTTAAAATAAGAATAATACGTCGTTAGTCTAAGATAATAATATTTTTCATCCGTGCTGTATAATGCATACATCTATAATCTTAATATTCGATTAAAATTAAAATGATATCCAAAAAAAACTAATAAACCAATTCTATTTTGGAAGGGGAGAGAAAGCCACTTAATGCCAAAAAAGTCTTAGGAGAGCCATGCGGATAGTTTTGAAGTGATACTGCAATAAATTCGACAATTGATCTATGTCGAACTATTAATATGCAGAGTGATGAATGAATTTGAATTAGAAAAGATTACGGTAGAAGATGCTTTTCAGAGATTGAAAGATGCAGGAATAGACGTAACACATGAAGACGTAGTGTTAATAATGGAATTCTTACACTATTTAACGTATTTTGTCATAAAAAAACACTTTAAACTTCCTTAAATGTTTTACCTTTATCTTCTTAAAATCCTATGTTTACAGTACTTTAACAAAATTTTGATGCTATGAAAAGCGCAATTTTATACATCCGCGTGTCAACTGATGAACAGGCGGACAAAGGATATTCACAGCGTGATCAGGATGAGCGCCTGCGAAGATACTGCAGCACACAAAATATGCAGGTTGACAAAGTTATTTTTGAGGACCATTCTGCAAAATCTTTTAAACGTCCGGAGTGGCAGCGACTTCTTGCTGGATTAAAAAAAAGTAAGGCAAGAGCTGACTATATTCTATTTACTAAGTGGGATCGTTTCAGTAGAAATGCGGGAGATGCTTATCAGATGATAAATATCCTTAATGGTTTGGGGGTTGAACCACAGGCGGTAGAACAGCCGCTTGATCTAACCATCCCAGAGAATAAAATGATGCTTGCAATTTATCTTGCTGCCCCGGAAGTTGAAAATGACAGGCGAGCCTTGAATACGTTTTACGGTATGCGGCGTGCAAGAAAAGAAGGAAGGGTTTTGGGACTGGCGCCATATGGCTATATAAACCGCACAAAAGAAAATGGTAAAAAGTACATTGCCGTTAAAGAACCTGAAGCGGGCAATATACAATGGGCATTTGAGGAAATTGCTAAAGGGATTCGTTCTGCGGATCAAGTCCGTCTTGCTGTCAATAAAAGAGGGGGACGAAAAATAAGCAAGAGCGCTTTTCACGTATCGCTCCGTAATGCTGTTTATTGTGGAAAGGTTTTCATCAGAAAATTCAAAGATGAGGAAGCTCATTTTGTACCTGGTCTGCACGAACCATTGATTTCAGAAGCAATGTTCTATAAAGTACAAAGTATAATAGATGGAAATGTAAGGCATGCTCGCCCTAAGGCAAAAATATTATCAGATGATAACTTACCATTGAGAGGATTTCTTGAATGTCCTGACTGCGGTAGAAATTTGACGGGAAGTGCTTCAAAAGGATCAAAAGGAGGATACTACTACTATTATCATTGTATCCCTAAGTGTGGATTTAGAAAAAGTGCTGTTAAAGCAAACGCAATATTTGAGAAAGATTTAGAAAAATATGAATTTCCTACCGTCATTCAAGAGATATTACATGACGTTATGATGCTTAATTATAAAAACTTTGGTTCAGTATTTGAAAATAGGAGAAGCAAAATTGTTGCAGAAATTGATCGCTTCACAATTAAACTGACAAAGGCAAGGGAGTTGCTTTTAGCTGAAAAAATTGATGCAGAGGACTATAAAGAAATAAAGGAAGAATGTAAAAAGAATATTGAGGGTTTAGAAGATGAATTATCAACTTATATGGCTGAACAAAAAAATCGTAATATAAAGAGAAGTCTTGATGACGCTTTAACTTGTCTTTCAAAGCTCTCAAACCTATATAAACAGGGTGATATCGAGATAAAGAGAAGAGTAATAAGTTCGATATACCCCGAAAAATTGGTTTTTGACGGAACCACATATCGAACCCCAAGAATCAACACTATTGCTGAGAGCATTTTACTGATTAACAACAGTTTACTGGATAAAAAAAACCGAACAAGTAAGTCGTTTTCTTACTTGTCCGGTCTAGTAGCGGGAACAGGACTCGAACCTGTGACCTTCGGGTTATGAGCCCGACGAGCTGCCTACTGCTCTATCCCGCGATGTTTCGGGTGCAAAGATACGTCGATTTTTTAGATTTCCAACGAAAACTTTAAAAAATGTTTTATTTTCTGTATTAACTTGATATGACTACCTTTGCAGAATAAATAAAACAAAAAATGTCACATAAAGCAGGTTTCGTAAACATTATCGGAAATCCAAATGTTGGAAAATCAACATTGATGAACGCTTTCGTAGGAGAGCGATTATCTATTATTACATCAAAAGCACAAACTACACGTCATAGAATTTTAGGAATCGTAAACGGAGAAGACTTTCAATTGGTTTTGTCTGATACTCCTGGAATTATCAAACCAGCGTACGAAATGCAGGAATCGATGATGAACTTTGTAAAATCGGCTTTTGAAGATGCTGATATTTTAGTTTATATGGTCGAAATAGGAGAACAGAATTTAAAAGATGAAGATTTCTTCAAGAAAATTATTCATGCTAAAATCCCTGTTTTATTACTTCTAAACAAAATAGATAACTCGAATCAAGAACAATTAGAAACTCAAGTTTCTTTCTGGAAAGAAAAAGTGCCAAATGCAGAAATTTTCCCAATTTCGGCTTTGCAGAATTTCAATGTTCCAGAAGTATTCGGAAGAATTATCGAATTATTGCCAGAATCTCCGGCCTATTATCCAAAAGATCAATTAACAGATAAGCCAGAGCGTTTCTTCGTGAATGAAACAATCCGTGAGAAAATCTTGTTGAATTACGCTAAAGAAATTCCATACGCTGTAGAAATCGTAACAGAGGAGTTTATTGAGACAGATCAAATTATCAGAATTCGTTCTGTAATTATGGTAGAACGCGACACGCAAAAAGGAATTATCATTGGACATAAAGGTGCCGCACTTAAAAAAGTAGGAACCGATGCTCGCGCTGATTTAGAGAAATTCTTCGGAAAACAAATTCACATTGAACTTTACGTAAAAGTGAACAAAAACTGGAGAAGCAATGCAAATATGTTGAAGCGATTCGGATATAATCAGTAAAAGAGTTTTCAGTCGCAGTTTTCAGTCTCAGTCTGAAAACTGTGACTGCGACAGAGAACTAAGAAGGCATTAAGAAATAATGGCTGAAAATGTAATAAGTCTTTAGTTTATAGTCTCATTTTTACCAGTTTTTTACTGAATACTTAAAACTGTGACTGCAAACTAAAAAAAAGACTACCTTTGCAAAAAATTTAAACAAGGCATTTTGGATAATAAGTGATTGGATTTTTAGGAAGCTAAGGATCTGAAATCTAAAGTCTAAAATCTAAAATTCAAAAAAATGAGTAATAACATTGTTGCGATAGTAGGAAGACCTAATGTGGGGAAATCAACCCTTTTCAATAGGCTGATACAAAGAAGAGAAGCTATTGTAGATTCAGTATCTGGGGTTACCCGCGATAGAAACTATGGTAAAAGCGAGTGGAACGGAAAAGAGTTTTCTGTCATTGATACAGGTGGATACGTGCGCGGAAGCGATGACGTATTTGAAGGTGAAATCCGTAAACAAGTAGAACTTGCTATCGACGAAGCCGATGTTATTATTTTTGTGGTTGATGTTGAAGAAGGAATTACGCCAATGGATGAAACCGTTGCAAAATTACTTCGTAAAGTAACAAAACCAGTTTTATTGGCTGTAAATAAGGTTGATAATGCTATGCGTGAGAAAGATGCAGTGGAGTTTTATAATCTTGGTTTAGGAGATTATTACACTTTTGCAAGTATCTCAGGAAGTGGAACTGGAGATTTATTAGATGCTTTAATTGAAGCGTTTCCTGAAAAACCAGAACCAGTACAGGCAGCTGAAGAATTACCTCGTTTTGCTGTTGTAGGTCGTCCGAATGCTGGAAAATCTAGCTTTATCAATGCTTTAATTGGTAAAGATCGTTATATAGTTACTGATATTGCAGGAACAACACGTGATGCAATTGATACTAAATTTGACCGTTTTGGTTTCGAATTTAATCTGGTAGATACTGCCGGAATTCGTCGTAAAGCAAAAGTAAAAGAAGATTTAGAGTTTTACTCTGTAATGCGTTCTGTACGTGCTATTGAACACGCAGATATTTGTATCTTGGTTATCGACGCAACTCGCGGATTTGAAGGGCAAGATCAGAGTATTTTCTGGTTAGCAGAGAAAAACCGTAAAGGCGTTGTAATCTTGGTAAACAAATGGGATTTGGTAGAAAAAGATACCATGTCGACTCGTGATTACGAAGAGAAAATCAAAAAAGAATTGATGCCTTTTACAGATGTGCCAATTTTATTCGTTTCGGCTTTGACAAAACAACGTTTATTAAAAGCACTTGAAGCTACAGTTCAAGTTTTCGAAAACAGAAAACAAAGAATCTCAACTTCAAAATTCAACGAATATATGTTGAAAGTAATTGAAGCTTACCCACCGCCAGCAATGAAAGGAAAGTATGTGAAAATTAAATATTGTATGCAATTGCCAACTCAAACGCCTCAGTTTGTATTTTTTGCTAATTTGCCACAATACGTTAAAGAACCTTATAAAAGGTATTTAGAAAATAAAATTAGAGAGAAATGGGATTTTGCAGGAGTTCCAATCGATATTTATATTAGAGAAAAATAAAATAAAAATTAGAGAAAAAAGTCCCCGTAAATAGGGGACTTTTTTGTTTTTCGTTACTATATAATTACGAGATCAATTTTTTATTGGCACTATATTTGAATAAATGTAAAAAATACAATTAAACCTTTTACAATTATTTAAGTCTTACTGATCTAACTAACCTAATTTTATGACCAAAATTTATTCATTTTTATTGTTTTTAGCTTTTGCTTACTCGGCAAATGCCCAAAATAATATCGTTGTTAAAGGAACTGTTGTTGATATCAACACACAGCTTCCGCTCGAACTTGCTACCGTTTATTTTACAACCGTTAAAGATTCTACGATGATAGAATATGCTACAACAGATAAAAACGGAAATTTTATTATTAATACTAAAAAGTTTGAAAAACCAGTCTTTTTAAAAGTCAGCTACACAGGTTACCAAACTTACTTTGAAGAACAAAAGGGACTTACAGAAAGTAAAGACTTTGGAAAATTGTATATGATTGAAAATGCAAATGTTCTAAATGAAGTTGTAGTAAAGTCTGAAGCGCCGCCAATTACGATTAAAAAAGACACTTTAGAATTTAATGCTCCTTCCTATAAAGTTCGTCCGGACGCGAATGTGGAAACTTTATTGAAGCAATTACCTGGATTTGATGTTGATAATTCAGGAAAAATTACAGTTAATGGGCGAGAAGTCAATCAAGTTTTGGTTAACGGAAAAGCATTTTTTGATAAAGATGGAGCCATTGCAATTAAAAATCTTCCGGCTGATATTATAAAGAAGGTTCAGGTTTCTGATTTTAAAACCAAAAAAGAAGAACTGGCAAAACAAGAATCGACTTCAGATTATTCGAGCATCAATATTACAATTGACGAAAAGAAAAATAAAGGATATTTTGGAAAAGTACTCGGAGGATATGGCTCAGACGAACATTACGAAAGCAGTTTAATGATGAACTTTTTCAAAAACAAACAAAAAATCAGTGTTTTAGCCTCTTCAAATAACATCAACTCAACTGGATTTTCTATGGATGAGGTTTTTGATAATATGGGAGGCGGAAGAAATGCAAAAGGAGGCCAAGGCGCAGGAAATGGCGGAAAAGGAATTACGCAATCTACTTTGGCTGGAATTAATTATTCTGATGATTGGACTAACGATTTGGAGTTTATGAGCAGTTACAATTTTACGAATGCGGTAACTAAAAATGATAGCAAATCGAACCAAGTTAGTTTTTTGCCGACAGGAAATATTATAACAGAGGCTGATTCTAAAACTAAAAATGAAAATACGGGAAATAACGCCAATTTTCAATTGGAGTACAAAATCGATCCGACAATGCGTCTTGTTGTGGCTCCAAATTTAAATCAGTCTAATTCAACTAATAATAATTCTTCATTTACTTCTTCTGTAGATGAAAATGGCGAAGCATTAAACGAAAGTACATCAACATCTCATACTACAGGATCTAATACTAATTTTGCGAACAGTATTAATTTCAATAAAGTATTCGAAAAGAAGTCACGAAATCTGAGCATTGTTTTTAATAACAATAACTCTAAAAATGACTCGAACGGAATTAATATTTCTGAAACCATCTTTCATCAAGACGGAAAACCGAATGATGAAAGAAATCAGAACGCAAAAAATAATTCTAAAAGTGATTCTTATGCTTTTGATTTTGAGTATACGGAACCAATTACAGATTCACTTCGTGTTCGTTTCGGAACTGATTTAAATTGGCAAAACTCGGTAAACGATCAAAAAACTTTTGATTATGATGAAACAACCGATCAGTATTCTAATTTGAATACATCTTTGACAAATTATACTTCATCAAAGCAAAACTCGATTACGCCAAAGGTTGGAATCACGTTGCAGAAAAATAAATTCACATTAAATTTAAATTCAAGAACTTCAATTGTAGAATTCGATAATCATTCTTTTTATTTGAATCAAGCAACTGATTTAAACAAAAGATACATGCTTCCGTATGGAAATGCGCAACTTAGATACAAATTCAATCGTTCAAAGAATCTGACTGTTAAGTATGATTATTCAAACGCGCTTCCTTCTGCAACACAGTTAATGCCGGTTGCCAATTTAAACAATCCATTAAATAGTGTAATTGGAAATCCAGATTTAAATCCGATTGAAAAAAATAGCGCAGGTATCGATTTCAAGAATTTTGATTTTAGATCGCGTTCTGGCTACAGTGTTTATTTACGAGGAGATTATTATAATAATGATGTTGTTTCGACTTCAATTTACGATGATAGCGGAAAACGAAATACAACATATGTAAATATTTCTGGAACTTACTCGGCTTCTATTGGAGGAAACTGGAATCAGCAAATTAAAAAAGACGCTCATACATTAAGATATGGTTTGCGTTTGAGCGGTAATTACAATTTTGATAAAGGATTTACAAATGCTATTTTATATTATGCAAAATCTGTTGTAGTAACGCCAAGTATTTATGCTTCTTATGATTATGGTGAAGTACTTTCGATTGCACCATCTTACAGCTTGTCATACAATGAAACACGATATGAGAATTATTCTAGAGATGCAACTTCAAATGTAATTCATAGAATTAATTTACAAACAACATCGTATTGGCCAGCAAATTTGATTTTTGGAAATGATTTTGGATACACGTATAATTCAAATATTTCAGACGATTTTAAAAAGGATTTCTTCCTTTGGAATACTAGTTTGTCTTATGGTTTTATGGATAAAAAATTATACGCAAAAGTGAAGGTGTATGATGTTTTAAATCAAAATCAAAGCGCAACAAGAACTATTTCGTCAACTTCGATTCGCGATGAAGAAAATACAGTTTTAAAACGCTACGTGATGTTTTCTCTAGCGTATAAAATTGGAAACTTTTCTGAGGGTAAAAAAGGAGGAAAAAGACAAAGAGGGTCATGATTTTTTGAAAGGGGCTAAGGTTCTGAGAAGCTAAGGAGCTAAGGTTTTTAAAAGCCAAGACTAATAAAAAAACGGCAAATCAAATTTGATTTGGCGTTTTTTTATTAGAAAATCTAAAATCTAAAATCTAAAATCTAAAATCTAAAATCTAAAATCTAAAATCTAAAATCTAAAATCTAAAATCTAAAATCTAAAATTTTCTATTAATTCTATGATAAATAGTAAATCTAATAATATCACGATCGTAGAAATCTACACCGCTGGCGCGTCTTTGAAAGTTCTTTAGATATCCCAATTCTAAACCAATATTTGGATTAAAATGATAACGCAAAGCGAAATAAATTCTATTTTGATCGAAAGTGTTATTGCGGTTATCTTTTCCTTGATTGAATAAAATTTCGTCAGAAATAGTTCCTTTTATGCTACGTTTTTCTTTTTCCCAAATCGTAAACATAGCTTGTAAACGATATCTAAATCGAAAGGCAAAAGAAAATTCATTTAGAAGTCCTGTTTTATCTGCTTTCTGTATAAAACGTTCTTCTACTTGAAAACGATTATGGAAAGTAATCTTAGCAATATCATTAATAAATGTAAGATCTTGCTGTGCTCGATATTCGGGAACAGAAAAATCTGGATCTATTTTTTCGCTTTGTGTGTTGACATTAAAATAGGCAAATCCAGCTCCGAAATCCATTATTTTGTTGGCGCGATAGCGAGCTTGAGATCTTATCACAAAAAGATTTTCGTGAATTGGATTAACAAAACTTCGATTGTCAAATTCGGAATGAATCGCCCATTTTTCAGATAATGGAAAAATATTGTAGTATCGAATCCAGGTTAAGGTTTGCTGGTCGATATTTTTTTGATTTTGTCCCGTAATGCACTGACAGACAAAAGTTAAAATGAAAAGTAATCTAAACGGTTTGTTCAATTGCGATAAATTCAGGCTGCGAATTTATACAAATGATCTTGTTTCTATTAATTTAAAAATTTGTTTTTTTATTTTTTTTGTGATTTGAATGAAAAAACGAGATACACTTTTACATACATCTCGTTTTTTAAACTAAAACTTATTAAAGCTTATAATGAATACTTAAGCGTAACACCATAAGTTCTTTGATCGCCTAAGACTCCAGCATATTGTCCTGTATTTCCTCCTGCAGGCAATAATTGCTCATAGTAATCTTTGTTTAAAAGGTTACGTCCCCAGAAGTGAACAGATAAACCTTGTGAAGCACGGAAACCTAAACGAGCATTGAAAATAGCATAACCCTGAACTACTAAATATTTTGAAGCTGATGGACTTGATGAAAATTCAGAACGAGCATAAGAATCAACAGCCAAGAAAATTTTTCCTGCATTTCCGAAGAATTTGGCGCGATCAGAAAGTTCTCCTCCTAAAGATCCTGCCCATCTTGAAGCTCCTGGCAAAGCAGTTCCCGAAACATCTTTAAAAGATACCGGCGCACCAGTTTCTTCTAGCGGAAGAGGCGCATTTGTAAACTTAACATATTTTCCATCTGTATAAGTTGCTGCTCCATTTATTGTTAAGTGTTCGCTAAATACAAAGCTTGCATCAATTTCAACACCTTGTACACGTACTTTATCAGCATTTGCAAGATATCCACGGTTTACACCCAATTCTGCTGCTTGAACGTTTGTTTGGAAATCGTTAATGTCTGTTTGAAATAAAGCTAAGTTGAAAATAGAGTTTCTAAAAGGAGAAGTTTTTACTCCCACTTCATAGTGATACACTTTTTCAGGCTTTATAACTGCAAGATCTAGTAAAGGTTGTCCAGCAGAGTTTGTTGGAAGTCCCGCTACGTTAACACCAACTGGTTTGTAGCTTTTTGCAAAAGTTCCATAAGCGTTAATTTTGTCAGTTGCTTTAAAAGTAACTGTAATATTTCCAGAAAAATCGGTATTATCTATTGCTGAATCAAATGCTTGATCAGAGTAAACTGATTTTTTTAAAGCCAATAATGCAGGATCTGTTGTTTGTAAACCTCCATAAGTTGTACGGGCATAATGAGCATCTTTTTTGTCAAAATTATATCTTAAACCTGGTAAAACATGAAGACGGTCTGTAATTGCCCAGTCAATTTGTCCAAATACTGCAGCACTAGAAGCTCTAATTCTCGCATCTGTTTTGATTCCGTAACCTTCAAATAATCCCGGAGTTTTCCATAAAGCACTTGTTGAACTTTGAGCAAATCTCCACTGTGCATTTCCAGACTCTTCTGTACCGTCAGTTTGCGATGTCTGATCGATAAAGAATACACCAGCAACACCGCTAATTTTCGATGTTAATTGTCCAGCGTAACGAACTTCTTGTGTAATTTGAGTTTGTCTTGTTGGGTTTTGAGATTTAGCCAAAACTTGTAATCCTGTAAAATCTCTATCATTTGATGGATCCCAGTTCCAGAATCTCCACGCAGTTGTAGAAGTTAATGTTCCTCCGCCAATTTTAGTGTCAACATTTAAAGAGAAACCTCCCATATCTTGATTAGAACGCCAAGGAGTATCATGATCAATTTTACGGTCAAAAGCATTTAAACTTGGCAGTTGATAATTTAGATCAGCAATGATAGCATCAAATTGACGATAAGCGGCTCTTTGAGTTGGCGCTACACCTGCAACAACTTGTGCATATCCATCAGGGCGTTGAGTTGTAATATCGGCTGCAAAAATAACATTTGTATTTACGGTTGGAGTCCAAAGTAACTGACCTCTAATTCCTTGATTATTTAAAGTATTTGTAGCTCTTCCAGTTGCAACATTATCAACTAAACCATCTCTTGAAGTTCCAGAGAAAGAGATTCTTCCTGCTACTTTATTTCCTAATGCTCCAGTTAAAGAAGCTTTAGCTTGCAAGAAAGAGTAATTTCCGTAGCTCACTTCAAAGTCAGCACCAGAAGTAAAACTTGGTTTACGAGTTGTAATGTTAAAAGCACCAGAAGTAGTGTTTTTTCCAAATAAAGAACCTTGGGGACCACGTAAAACCTCAATTTGTTCTACATCGATAAAATCTAGAGTTGTAGCAGCTGGACGTGCGTAATAAACACCATCAACATAAAATCCCACACCTGGATCAATTCCGTCATTTGTTAATCCGAAAGGAGAACCTAAACTACGAATATTGATACCTGTATTTCTTGGGTTAGAAGAATAAAGCTGAACTGAAGGCACTAATTCTTTAATACGGTTCACATTGAAAGCTCCAGTTTGCTCTGCTTGTTTTCCTGTAATAACAGAAATTGCAATTGGCACATCTTGAACTTTTTCGATACGGCGTCTTGAAGAAACTACAACTTCTACAAGTTCGTTTTCTTCTTTAAGTGCCACTTGAATAGGATTTACAGGAATTGAAGTTAAATCAAGTTCTACAGTTTTGTATCCAACATATTGAATTAAAAGTGTTAAAGGCAATCTTCCTTCTGAATCTATAGTAAATTTTCCGCTGTTGTCTGTTATAGCACTTTTAGTAGTTCCTTTAATTACAACATTTACAGCCTCTAAAGGGATATTCTCAGGTGTTGTTACTACACCTTCAATGTTTTGTGCAAATGAAATTGAAAAAGTTAAAAAGAATAATATTGTAAGTATATTTTGTATTGATGTTTTCATTTTTATATTAAGTATATATGATTAGTAGAGTTTAAAAATAAATTTTTTTAACAGCACATACACATCATACAAGAATTGCCTGAAGCAGTTCTGAAAAGCTTAGTTTTTTTGTTTTGAAAAAGATTTGTTACGCCCGAAGGATAAAAATTTACTTTCATGTGTTAGAATTTTTGTAATTGGTTAGTTGATTATTTTTTGGCAAATATATATAATTAATTCTATAGATTTACTAGGAATTAAAAAATATTTTTTTATTTCTTCACCAATGAAGCGATTGTGATGCCTTCCATTGCCTTCAAAGTTTTGTCTCTAATAAGCATTAAACCGTGGCGTAGACTGCACTCAGACTCTGTTTTGCAATCTGAACAAGGCTCATAAAAATTTAAAGAAGCACATGGCAAAAGAGCAATTGCACCATCAAATAATCGGTGAATTTCTGCCAAAGTAATGTCGTTTTTGGATTTTATCAGATAATAACCGCCAAACTTTCCTTGTTTACTACTCACAAAACGACCACGTTTTAGATCCAATAAAATCTGTTCTAAAAACTTTTTAGGAATATTAGCGCCATCAGCAATTTCTATAGTTCTAGAAATGTGATTTTCGTCTTGTTCTGCTAAATAAAGTAAGGCCTTAAGGGCGTATTTTGCTTTATGTGATAACATTTATTCCTTGTTAAATTTTACAATAATCTATTAGTAATTCTTGTGCCGGTAAATACCCAAAATTAAACGCTTTTTTTAAATCTGCACAATAATTTCCTTTTATTTTGAAATTAATGAAATAAAGTGCTCTATTAAAATAAGTTTCAGCATTTTCTGGTGCTAAATTTACTGCTGTGTCAAAATCTGATAAAGCATCTTTGGCATGAATCATCGCTTTGCAAACAGCTCTATTTTGAAACGCATCAACAGATTTTGGATCGATTCTAATTACTTGATCAAAGTCTGAAATAGCTTCTTTATGCAAATTTAATTCTTTTCTCAATAACCCACGATTTTGATAAGCTGCTAGATTATCTGGTTTTAGCGCAATGCTTTTAGAGTAATCTTCAATTGCGCCTGTACGATTAAAAATTTTTCTTTCGGCAAAAGCTCTATTAAAATAAGCTTTCTGCGAATTAGCATCTAATGAAATACAGGTCGAAAAATCATTAATAGCATTTTGATAATCTTTTAACTTTAGAAATAAATTTCCTCTGCTAAAATAAATATTAAAATCATTTGGGTTTAATGAAACCGCTTTGTCATAATCAGAAATGGCATCGACCAAATTATCGTTTAGGAAATGATAATATCCTCTGTAATAATAATTTTCAGCACTTGGATCGATAGCTATAGAAGCATTTAAATCTTCAATTACCTTATCGTTTTGAACTTTATCAGTATCAAAATATTCTTGAGAATAGGAAGTGAAATAAGAACAAAGTACAAACAAATAAAAACTAATTTTCATAAGATTTAAAGCCTAAAATGTGAAACAAATTAATTTTACCAGCTTCCGCTAGAGCCTCCTCCAGAGAATCCGCCGCCGCCAAATCCTCCACCGAAGCCACCGCCTCCGCCAAAACCACCACCAGATGATCCTCCGCCGAAACCTCCAAATCCGCCGCCACCGCCGCTTCTTCCGAGATTACTTAAGATAATGACATCTAATAAACTTGGGCCTCCACCGCTGTTGCCAGAATTACCACCTCCGCCTCTTTTATTTCGAGAAAGAAGTATTAAAACAATTACGACAATTATTATGAAAGGAAGTATAGGGAAATCTTTTTGTTTGTTTTGTTTGCGTTCACCTTTGTATTTTCCTGTAAAAACATCAAACAGTGCATCGGCTCCTTTGTCTAGTCCTTTATAATAACTTCCGGCCTTAAATTCTGGGATTATAATATTACGAATTATGGTTCCGCCAATACCAGCGGTCAATCTGTCTTCTAAACCATATCCAGGATTAATGGCAATTTTTCTTTCATTTTTTGCTAATAAAATAATAACACCATTATCTTCATTTTTTTGACCAAATCCCCAAGTTTGACCCCATTTTGTAGCCAATTGACTTACATCTTCGCCTTTTAAGCTTTCTATAGTAATAACAACAATTTGAGTTGAAGTTGAATCAGAATAGCGAATTAATTTTTCTTCTAATTGCGTTTTTTCAGAAGCACTTAAAACATTCGCATAATCGTAAACAGAAGTTTGAAAATCAGGTTTTTTAGGAATATCAAATTGTGCAAAAATGATATTGCAGGTAAAAAATGTGATAAACAATAAGGTAAACTGAAAAATCCTTTTGGAATTTAAGATTTTATTTTTGGAATTTTTCATCATTTATCCTTTTGAGATTTCGTTTGATAATTCGTTTGTATCATCCTCTAGAGATGGGAAGTATTTTTTGAGTTGCTGTCCGGCATTTAAAATTCCGTCAACAATTCCCTGCTTAAAATTTCCGGATTTAAAATGATTCATCATCACATCCTTGGTGCAATCCCAAAAATCATCTGATACTAAATCATTAATTCCTTTGTCTCCACAAATCACGAAGTTTTTGTCTTCAACGGCAAAATAGAGTAGAACCCCATTTTGTAATTTCGTCTCGTCCATTCGTAATTCATGAAAAACTTCTAAAGCTCTATCATAATGAGCTTTAGAAGTTGTTTTTTCTATATGAACTCTAATTTCGCCAGAAGTATTATTTTCAGCCATACGAATAGCTTCAACAATTTCATGCTCTTCTTCTTTGGTTAAAAAATCTTCTACTTTTGACATGGAAATGATTTTAGAGTTAAGGTTGTAGATTTTAGATTTTGGTCTAAAACTTTATTAGAATTTTACTTCAACTGGTTTATCTGCACCTGTAGAAGCTTCAAAGTATGGTTTCTCTTTATACTCGCTTAAGAACCAGTTGTTAGGAATCTTTAGAACATATCCATTGTATGTTTGTACCGATTCGTTGAAACGAGTTCTAGCCGTTAGGATTTGATTTTCAGTACTAGCTAATTCATCCTGTAATTTCAAAAAGTTTTCATTAGTTTTTAAAGTCGGATATTGCTCAACAGAAACCAATAATCTTGATAAAGATGATGATACACCGCTTTGTGCCTGATTAAATGCTGCCAATTGTTCCGGAGTTACATTACTAGGATCAATTGTTACAGAAGTAGCTTTTGCGCGTGCTTCGATTACAGCTGTTAAAGTACCTTTTTCAAAGTCAGCAGCACCTTTTACAGTGTTTACTAAGTTCCCGATAAGATCATTACGTCTTTGGTAAGCCGTTTGAACATTTCCCCATTCTTTGTTTACAGCTTGACTGTGTTGTAAAGCAGTATTTTTAATACCAATCGACCAAAATGCGATAATAGCAATAAGTGCTATAATAATTCCTACAGGGATTAACCACTTTTTCATATTTGTTTTGATTTAAGTTTATTTCAATTTTTAATTACAATTCGTTTTTGATGTCGTTCAATTGCGTTTTTATCGACTCTAATTTACGTATTATTTCGAATTTATCTAACGTTTTCTTCTGACCTTCTTTTAAGTGTATTTTAGCGCCATCAAGTGTAAAACCTCTTTCTTTTACCAGATGATAAATCAATTGCAGATTGGTAATATCTTCTGGTGTGAACATTCTGTTTCCCTTTGCGTTTTTTTTGGGTTTCAAGATATCAAATTCACTGTCCCAAAATCGTATCAAAGAGGCATTGACATTAAAAGCTTTGGCAACTTCGCCAATACTATAATATCTTTTGTCTTTAGAAAGTTCAATATGCATGATTTGTTTTTTTTCTTTATTTATACCAAAAATACTATTTTTTTGGAATATTAATCTAATGATTGATTTTCTTGATTAGCCATTTGCGAAATCGCTACATATTCTACAGCCGAAATATTTCCATAGTAAAAATTCAACGGATTGACCACTTTTCCATCTTTATGAACTTCATAATGACAATGCGGGCCTTCGGATCTTCCAGTGCTTCCAACAAAACCAATTACATCGCCACGTTTTACGCGCTGCCCAGGTTTACAATTGTATTTGCTCAAATGCGCATACAAACTTTCATATCCAAAACCATGCCTGATCACGATATGATTTCCGTAGCCAGAAGCGGTATTGTCAGCTCTTTCTACCACGCCGTCTCCCGTTGCGTAAATGGGAGCGCCTGTATTAGCGGTGAAATCCATTCCGTTATGCATTTTTCTCACTTTCGTGAAAGGATCGATTCGATATCCAAAACCTGACGCAACACGTTTTAAATTTTCGTTTCGAACTGGCTGAATGGCAGGAATTGCTAATAATAAACTTTCTTTTGCTCCAGCCAACTTCAAAATGTCATCCAAAGATTTAGACTGAATTGCCAATTGTTTAGCTAGTTTGTCTACTCTTTTTGTGGTATTCAAAACCAATTGCGAATTGTTGTAACCTTCTAATGCCTTATATTTTTCTGAATTTCTAAAACCCGCTTTTCTAATAGAGTCTGGAATTTCAGCTTTATTAAAATAAACTCTATAAATGTTATTGTCACGTTCTTCTAAAGCATCTGCGGCTTCATCTATTTCGTCCAATTTTTTATTTAAAATGGCATATTGAAGCTTTAAATTTTCAATTTCACGTGCTTGTAAACGATCTTTTGGGGTTTCAAAATACGGTGTGTTTATTAAAAGAACGAAAACCAGAAAACCAAACAGTGCCGAAGCCATTAAAAACAGTAATGCGTAACCAATTTTTATTCTTTTTCTGGTTTTTATTTTCGTATAAGCCAGATTTTCTGAGTCGTAATAATATTTTACTTTCGCCATATTTTAAAATACGCTATTTTTGCACCCTGTAAAATAAGTTAGTCGAACAAAACGAAAAAATGTTTCAGCAGTTCGATACTTTTTTTACAAGAATTAATGATTAGATATTGGGGCTATTTTATCATTAGATAATGCGCAAAATAGACAATTTATTGTTTATAACAGAAGTTTTTTGAATTCATTATAAAAAACTTAACGCATCATCAAATGAATGAATTATCTAATTGTCTAATTTTCAAATTGACACATTAAACAGACACATTTTTCTAATTTAAATATGAAATCACAAGACGTACGTAAACAATTTTTAGATTTTTTTGAGAGTAAAGGGCATACTATTGTTCCTTCAGCTCCTATTGTACTTAAAGACGACCCAACCTTAATGTTCAACAACTCGGGAATGGCCCAGTTTAAAGAATTTTTCTTAGGAAACGGAACTCCAAAAAGTCCAAGAATAGCCGATACGCAAAAATGTCTTCGTGTTTCAGGAAAACATAATGATCTTGAAGAGGTTGGTATTGATACGTACCACCACACAATGTTTGAAATGTTAGGAAACTGGTCTTTTGGAGATTATTTCAAAAAAGAAGCAATCAATTGGGCTTGGGAATTGTTGACAGAAGTGTACAAAATCCCTAAAGAAAATCTTTATGTTTCTGTTTTTGAGGGAAGCAAAGAAGATAATGTTCCATTTGATCAGGAAGCTTGGGATATCTGGAAAACTTTAATCGACGAAGACCGAATCATTTTAGGAAATAAAAAAGATAATTTCTGGGAAATGGGAGATCAAGGACCATGCGGACCTTGTTCTGAAATTCACGTTGATTTACGTTCTGAAGAAGAAAAAGCTTTGGTTTCAGGAAAAAGCCTTGTAAATAATGATCATCCGCAAGTAGTTGAAATCTGGAATAATGTATTCATGGAATTCAACCGTAAAGCTGATGGTTCATTAGAAAAACTTCCAGCACAGCACGTAGATACCGGAATGGGATTTGAGCGTTTGTGTATGGCTTTACAAGGAAAAACATCAAACTATGACACTGATGTTTTCATGCCTTTAATTAGAGAAATTGAAACCATTGCTGGAGCAAAATACACAACTAATGATGTAACAGGCATTAGTGAAGAACAAAATAAAATGAATATTGCTATTCGTGTAGTGGCAGATCACGTTCGTGCGGTAGCTTTTGCTATTGCTGATGGTCAGTTGCCTTCTAACACGGGTGCAGGATATGTAATCCGTAGAATTTTACGTCGTGCAATTCGTTACGGATTTACGTTCTTAAATACTAAAGAGCCATTTATCTATAAATTGGTTGAAACTTTAAGCGAGCAAATGGGAGATTCTTTCCCAGAAATCAGAACGCAAAAAGCACTTTGTTCGAATGTTATTCGTGAAGAAGAAAATTCATTCTTGAAAACTTTAGATCAAGGATTAATTCTTTTAGATGCTGTAATTTTAAATAATACGGGAGATACTGTTGATGGTAAAAAAGCATTTGAATTATATGATACTTACGGATTCCCAATCGATTTAACAGCTTTAATTCTTTCTGAAAAAGGATTAAAATTGGACGAAGAAGGATTTAAAGAACAATTGCAATTGCAAAAAGAAAGATCTCGTGCTGCATCAAAAGTAACGGCTGGTGACTGGAATGTACTTGTTGAAGATGATATTCAGGAATTTGTTGGGTATGATCGTTTATCTCATCAGGTGAAAATTACGAAATACAGAAGAGTGGAAAGCGCTAAAGATGGTGAGATTTTCCAGTTGGTTTTCAACGCGACTCCTTTTTACGGAGAAAGCGGAGGGCAAACTGGAGACAAAGGATATCTTGAAGCTCAAAATGGTGATATTGTTTACATCATTGATACTAAGAAAGAAAATAACCAAACGATACATTTAGCAAAATCGTTACCAGAAAATATTACAGGAACTTTTAACGCTGTTGTAGATGCTTTACAAAGAGCTAAAACTTCGTCAAACCACTCGGCTACACACTTGTTGCACCAGGGTTTACGTAAGATTTTAGGAACTCACATTGAGCAAAAAGGTTCGATGGTAAGAAATGCTTCGTTGCGTTTTGACTTTTCTCATTTCTCTAAAGTTACGGATGAAGAATTAGTAGAAGTAGAGAACTTTGTTAATGCAAGAATCCGTGAGAGTTTACCTTTAGTAGAAAAAAGAGCAATTCCGAAAGAGCAGGCGCTTGAAGATGGTGCAATTGCATTATTTGGTGAGAAATACGGAGATTTAGTTCGTACAATTAAATTCGGTGATTCTGTTGAGTTATGCGGAGGAACACACGTTGCTAATACATCTGATATCTGGCACTTTAAAATTGTTTCGGAAGGAGCAGTTGCAGCTGGAATTAGAAGGATTGAAGCGATTACAAGTGAAGCAGCAAAAGAATATTTTGAATCTCAGGCTGTTTCTCTAAACGAAATTAAAGAAGCGCTTAAAAATGCTCAAGATCCTGTAAAATCAATCTTGGCGTTACAAGATGAAAATGCTCAGTTGAAAAAGCAATTAGAGGCTTTGTTGAAAGATAAAGCTAAAAATATGAAGGCTGATTTGGCTAAAGAATTACAAGAAATCAACGGAGTTCAGTTCTTAGCAAAACAAGTAGATTTAAATCCAGAAGGAGCAAAAGATTTGGCTTACGAATTGGGTGGTTCTTATAACAACTTATTTGTAGTTTTCGCCACAGCTCACGAAGGAAAACCAATGTTGACATGTTACATTTCTAAAGAAATCGTAGCGGAGAAAAACCTAAACGCAGGACAAGTGGTTCGCGAATTAGGGAAATACATCCAAGGTGGAGGAGGAGGTCAGCCTTTCTTTGCTACTGCTGGAGGTAAAAATGTTGAGGGAATTGCTGAGGCTTTAGCGAAAGCGGTGGAATTCGTTAAATAATTTTAAGGCGCTAAGAATCTAAGATACTAAGGTTCTAAGTTTTTATAAAAATAACCCCGATAGTTTTTAAAATCTATCGGGGTTTGTATTTAATATGGATTGCATAGCGTCCAGCTAAAGCTGGACGCTATTGATAAAAAATCTTAGAACCTTAGTCCCTTAGCATCTTAGCATCTCAAAAAACTACTTACGTTCTCCAATTTGCTGGCGCCACATAGCGTAATAAAGACCTTTTTCTACAATTAAATCTTCATGTTTACCTTGCTCAATAATCTTACCTTGTTCCAAAACAAAGATTCTATCGGCATGCATTACAGTTGATAAACGGTGCGCAATTAAAACTGTAATTCTGTTTTTATCTGAAATATTTCTGATTGTTGCATTAATTTCTTCTTCCGTAATCGAATCCAAAGCAGAAGTTGCTTCATCAAAAATCAATAAATTCGGATTTCTTAGAATCGCTCTTGCAATAGATAAACGTTGTTTTTCTCCACCAGAAACTTTAATTCCGCCTTCACCAATTGTAGTGTTTAGGCCATCTTCGGCACGTCTTAGCAATTTGTCGCAACTTGCTCTTTTTAAGGCATCGTACAAATCTTCGTCGGTTGCATTAGGTTTTACGAATAACAAGTTTTCACGAATGGTTCCAGAAAACAATTGCGCATCTTGAGTTACAAATCCTAATTGTTTTCTTAGATCTAATAAATCAATATCGGTTGAGTCAATATCATTATAGAAAACCTGTCCTTCTTGAGGAGAATATAAACCAACTAATAATTTAACTAAAGTAGTTTTTCCAGATCCAGACGGACCAACAAATGCAACGGTTTGTCCTTGTTTGATTTCGAAATTGATATTTTCGACTGCTTTAAATTTAGCCGTTTTATGCTGAAAGCTAACATTTTCAAAAAGCAGTTTCTGAATAGCTCCAACATGTTTTGGTGTTTTCGGACGAAATTCTTTTGGAGCGTTTAATAAATTTTTAAAGTTCTCCATAGAAACTTTCGTTTCATTCAAAGCAATGATAAAGTTTCCTAATTCTTGTAAAGGTCCAAAAATGAAGAAAGTGAAAAATACCATTGTCAATAAATCTCCAACAATAATTTTTCCTCCAAAAAGAAAATAATACAAAGCAAAAACTACACAAGTTCTTAAAAAGTGAACCGTCGTTCCTTGAATAAAACTCAAACTTCTGATGAAACGGATTTTCTCCAATTCAAGCTGTAAAATTTTGAACGTATTCAAGTTCAAACGTTTTTCTTCTTGATACGTTAAACCAAGACTTTTTACTAATTCAATATTTCGTAAACTTTCTGTTGTAGAACCCGCAAGTGCATTGGTTTGATTGACAATTTTTCTTGAAACAATCTTAATCTTTTTTCCTAAATACAAACTTACCAAAGCAATAATTGGAGCTGTAATTAAAAAGATAATCGAAATTCTAAAATCAATTCGGGCTACATAAACGATTACGAATATAAAACCGATAATCGTTTGGAAAATTAGAGAAATTGAAAGTGTAATTAATTTTTCAGAATCAATTCTAACTTTTGTCAATTTGCTTAAAGTTTCACCGCTTCGCTGATCTTCAAATTCTGCAAAAGGAAGATCAAGAGATTTTTTAATTCCATCAGTATACATTTGAGCACCAGTTCTCTGAATGACAACATTGGTAAAATAATCCTGAAAGTTTTTTGTAATTCTCGAAACCATTGCTGCGGCTAGAGAAAGTCCAAGCCAGAAAGACAATGATTTAATAAAACCCATTTCGTTTCCTTTATATTTTGCCAGACCAACACCGCAATCCTGCATTAGTTTTCCGGTAATTACTGAATCTGATAAACTGAAACAAATGTTGATAGAAGCCATTATCAAAGCAAAAAATAAAAGCATTTTATGTTTGATGATGTAAGTATATAATAATTTCATATGGTAATTTAAAAAAATGGAAGATGCAAAAGTAAGGAATTGTTTTAGTTTGTAGAGATGCTTTTTGTTATTAAAAATGTAAATTTTTTTATGGATCAAAGACAGAACTTATTTTTCTAGGTCTTAAATGTTTTTGGTTTTTTGTAAAATATTTTTAAATGAAAATAATAATTTTAAAGAAAGAAAAAGACTACGTAAAAATACGGTATTTTGTTTTTTATAAGTTTTTACTCGAAAAAAAATATTTTCTTATTTTACTTACTTTTAGAGCATTAAGAAATACTAAATTATATTCTAATGTTTTGATGCGGAATCACGTAAGGTTTTGGTTTTGGGTTGTTTTAGGTTTGTGCCAATAACAAATTTAACCAAATCAAAATGAAAAAAATTTTATGCCTTTTTAGCGCTTTATCAATGGTGCTAATTTCTTCTTGTTCAAGTGATGATTCTTCTTCAGAATCTGAGAATGCAGTATTATTGCCAAAAAAAATTACTGAAACACTTGTAGAAAACGGAAAATCAGGAAGTCTTACTTACACTTTTTCGTATGACGGAAACAAATTGAAAGAAATTGCTCTTTCGGATGCTTCAAAATCGGTTTACACCTATACAGGGGATTTAATCACGAAAGTAGAATTGTATTATTCAGGTATTTTACAATCAACAGATGTTTACGCTTACGAAGGCGGAAAGTTAGTTTCTAAAATTACTACAAGAGAATCTAACAAGAATTATCAAGATAAATTGACTTTTGTTTATAATGCAAACGGAACTGTTAATGTTAACGAATCTGACATTATCAATAAACAAGAAATTAAATACGATACAACTACACTTTATACTTTTTCAAACGGAAATATAGTTTCTTCTGAGCTTATAGATGGAACGCCAATGGAAAAAATAACAAGTACTTTTGATAATAAGAAAAGCCCATTTATAAACATTACAGGAGTGAAGCAGTTATTAGATTTAGATAACGACTTTGACTTTTATTCAGTTAACAATACAGTAAAAAATGTTACAGTAACTTATGACTATAAAGGTGCTGTCACACAAACTGCAACAGTTGAGACTGCTTATAAATACAATGCTAGCAATTACGCTACTGAAGTATCTGCTGGAGATGCGAAAAATTCTTATAAATTAGAAATTGCTTATTAATTAGTTTTTCGTTATAAAAAAGAATCCTCAATTGACACTAAGTTGATTGGGGATTTTTTTTGATTTTTAAATTAGTTTATAATGTGTTTTTTGAATAAAAAATATGTATGCAAATCTCAAAAGACAATTTGCTAATAGATTAAAAATGTAAATTATTCTATATTTGAATACCAAAAACATCAAAGTTTATGAAACAATTTTTACTGCTTTTTATTTCTTTCGGTTTATTAACATCTTGTTCTAATGATGATAATTCTTCTCAAGACAAAACGATTTTGCCTAAAGGAATTGAGTTTATTTTTCCTAATGAACAAATAGGGACAAATAGTTTTGGCGCTATAGTTTATGATGGAAATAAAATTGTAAGCCTAACTAGAGAATATTCAAAATTTGTATACACTTATGAAGGAAATAGGATAATTAAGCAGACAGAATTTGATTTGGATACGAAAGGGAAAGAGTATAAAAACAAAGAACTTGTCTATACTTATGAAAATGGGAAGTTGAAGACCAGAATATTTAAAGAAGGATTTGCAGATAATAATGCAGAAGCTCTAACGACAAACACAAATATCTACACACACGTTTCTAACGGATTGATTACTTACGTCAATTATTCGAGTTCGAATGTAAAACAAGCAGAAGGCAGTCTGGAACTGAAGGACGGAAATATAATAAAAGAAACTAAAACCTTCGGAGAAACTAAAACAGTAAACACTTATGAATATGACACCAAATCTAATCCATTAAAGAATATTTTAGGATTTGATCTTTTATTAGATGAAGTAAGCGGATTTGGAAAAAATAATATTGTAAAAACCACCAGAACATCAACAGAATTTCCTAATCCAGCTGTTTATACAAAAAGTTATACTTATAATGAAAATGGTTATCCGATAAGAGCATTTTCATACGATAGTAGTGGTGCTTCAATTGAATATGAAACACGATATGCGTACTAATTCTTGAGATTTAAAAATGTAATTGCATTGCTTACTTTTAGATTTTTCCTAACTTAGAAGACCATTTTACAGCTCCATTATAAATTAATTGAAGATCACCATCATCTTGTAAAGATAAGGTTGCTCCAGAATAGCCAGCAGTATTAGATGTCCAAATGGTTTGTTCAGGAGCGGTAAAACCAGAAGAATGCGCTTTGATTACCAAATTTCCGTCTGGCTGTAAAAAACAGGAAGAACGATAATGATATTTTGGATTTCCTACCTGCCAGATTATCATTGCATCTTCAAGATTTGTTATGGTTAATATTCCAGAATCAAATTCTAAGACAAATAAGCCATTTGGAGATTTGATTGCTTGTGTCCAAGGAATAAAATCTATCCTTTCTTCAGATTCTATTACAGATCGAATTGGAAAAGGATACCACTTATTAATAGATTTAATGTCAATAATTGATAAATCGCTCATTTCATTTACTGCAACTCCATTAGTTGTAAGAGCGGCAGGAACATAATAATGCATAATAGAAAGAGGGTCGTATTGACTGTAATTCGTAGATTCAGGGCTCTTTATAACAAATTCATCCACTTCCTCTTCAGACCATCCATTTAAATCATTATAGTATTTGTAGACTTTTGGCAAATCCCAATTTATGGTTGATGCTGGACTGGCATTTTCATGAATGAGACCTAAAGCGTGGCCAAATTCGTGTAAAATGGTTCTTCTTATTGAAGTTTCATTACTGGTGAGAGGACCAAGACGCATAGATTGTTCGTTGGTGTCTCCATAAGCAGATCTCATTCCTAAAACTGACCATGCTCCATAACTTCCAATATTAAAACCGATTCTGATATCGGCATACTCATTTGTGGCAACATATTCAAATTTCAGGTTAGCGTATTTTGTCCATTCGCTAGCAATTCTTTTCACTTTTTCCTGTGCATCGGCGTCTCCATCCAAAAACTTGATTTTAATAGTTTGTCCTGGTTGCCATCTTGGCCAATTTATAATTGCAGCATTCGATTTTGTAGTTGGGTCAGATTTTGAATCAATAAAATTAAAACTGCAAAATGATAGCTCTTCACCTTTAGAAATTTGATTTTCTTCATTATTGCAGGAAATAAGCAGTAAAAAGGAAGAAATAATTAAGAGTTTACAAATTCTTTGCATAATAATTTTTTAGTAAGAAATGTAAATGTAAAATAAGAGTAAATATCTTTTTTAGTGATAATGTAATTGTGTCTTATAATATTATAATTATGTCTTTTAGAGGAGATTAAGGATTGATTGGACTTTGTTTTTGTGTTTTAAAAGCCTTTGAAAGTTTTTTTTATATTAAAATAAGGTAAGATTTTATTGCATTTTTAGATAGGTTTGATTTAATTTGATACAACAAATCTGATCTTAACCTAATTAAAGAATGAAAAAACTGCTTATCATTTTTACTGCATTGTCTTTATTTGCAATTTCTTGCACTAGTGAAGACAGTAATGCTTCTGAAGACAAATCGATATTGCCAAAAACAATTTCCTATGTATATCCGAATATATATCTAGGAACAAATACGAAAAGCACATTGAGTTATAATGGAAATAAAATTGTGAGCAGTACCGACGAAAATTCTAAAACCATATTTACTTATACCGGAGATGTTATTACCAAGCAAGAAGTTTTTGATGTCGACCAGCAAGGTAAAGAAACCAAAACTGATGAAGCAGTTTATACATATGAAAACGGAAAACTAAAAACCAGAATTTTCAGAGAAGGTATTACCGCTCAATATCCTGATGGAGAGTATATCGCAAAGACGGTTTATAATCATGCATCGAACGGAACAATTTCATATATAAATTATCAAGTTGATAATAAAACGAAGGCAGAAACGAAAGATAGTGAAGGCATTTTGACATATGAAAACGGCAATCTTGTAAAGCATCAACTAGGAAACTCAACTTATGTTTATGAATATGACACCAAGAATAATCCTCTTAAAAATATTTTAAGTTTCGATTTGCTTCTAAACGAAATCAGTGAAATTGGAAAAAATAATGTTGTAAAAACAACTTTCAATTCATCTCTAAATTCCAATACAGCTACTTATTTAACAAATTATATTTATAACGAAAAAGATTATCCAACAAGACAAACTTCTTATAGCGGCGGAGGATCAATCGAGTATGAAATAGAATTTACTTATTGATTATGAATTTATAAAAACCAAATACTTTCGGTATTTGGTTTTTTTATTGATGAAAATTGGTGAAATTCGTGTTCAAATTAAATAACAATGCAATTCAGAACTCAAATTCCAATTTCAAAAAGTAATTTGCCAATCGATTATAATTCGAAAATACTTTCTGTTGGTTCTTGTTTTGCAGAAAATATGGCGGAGAAATTCGATTATTTTAAATTTCAAAATGAAACGAATCCGTTTGGAATTATTTTTAATCCAGTTTCTATCGAAAAGTTATTTCGCAGAATTTGCAAGCAAGAATTGTTTGGAGAAAAAGATGTTTTTTTCCATAATGAACGCTGGCATAGTTACGAAGTACATTCTGATTTAAGCAATTCCGATCGACAAGAATTATTGGAAACGCTCAATAAAGCGATTACTGAAACTCATAAACAATTAAAAGAAGCCACTCATATCATCATTAC
This sequence comes from Flavobacterium notoginsengisoli, assembly GCF_014207905.1. GTDB lineage: Bacteria > Bacteroidota > Bacteroidia > Flavobacteriales > Flavobacteriaceae > Flavobacterium > Flavobacterium notoginsengisoli_A. The sequence continues at coordinate 30,539 of NZ_JACHLB010000010.1, forward strand.
TTTTGGAACTTCTTGGATTTATAGAAATATTGAAAGTGAAGAAGTTGTTGCCAATTGCCATAAAGTACCTCAAAAGCAATTTTCTAAAGAATTATTAGCAGTAGAAATAATTCAGCAAAGCATTCAAAATACAATTGACTTAGTTCAGGCTTTAAATCCAAACATTAATTTCATTTTTACAATTTCTCCTGTACGTCATATAAAAGATGGTTTCATCGAAAATCAATTAAGCAAATCGCATTTATTTACGGCTTTACATCGAACTTTTGACTTTCGACTTTCAACTTTCGACTACTTTCCTTCTTACGAAATCATGATGGACGAACTTCGTGATTATCGTTTTTATGGAGAAGATATGCTGCATCCAAACCAAATTGCAATTGATTATATATGGAAGCTTTTCAGCGAAAATTATATTTCTCAAGATACTTTTCCGATAATGCAGGAAGTAGACGAAATCCAGAAAAGTCTGCGTCACAGAAGTTTCAATCCAGAATCAGAACAGCATCAAAAATTCTTGGCAAAACTCCAGCAGAAAATAAGTGTTTTAGAAAATAAGATTTCTCACATCAAATTCTAAAAAAAAACTTCGCGTCTTAGTGCCTTCGTGGCAAAACAACAATAAAATTTTAGAATAATTCCTCATAATTATGTAAATTGTTAAGGTTTAAATTTTACATTTTTGTAAAATGACCAATTCGTGCTTTTTTCAAAAGTACTTTAATCTTAACGATTTTACTGACGTATGAGTAATAAGCCCATTCATTATCTTAAAAAAACACTTCGAATACTGCTTTGGTGTGTGGGTTCTGTGGTTACGCTTTTATTACTTTTAATTATATTAATTCAGGTTCCATCGGTTCAGAATTTCGTAAAAGACAAAGCGATTACGTATCTTCAAGGTAAGATTAAAACCAAAGTTTCTTTAGATAAAATCTTGATTAAATTTCCAAAAGATGTAGTTCTGGAAGGTTTCTATTTTGAAGATCAAAAGAAAGATACTTTGCTGGCTGGTAAACGATTAGAAGTTGATGTTGATCTTTTTAAACTTGTTAGCAGCGAATTGGAAATCAATTCGGTTTCATTAGAAAATGTCAAGGCAAATATCTCAAGAAATAAAGACGGGGCTTTCAACTTCGATTACATTATAAAAGCATTCGAATCGAAAGAACCAAAAGTAGAAGATCCAAATGCAAAACCTTTTAAAATTTCTGTTGTAAAAGTAAATCTAGATAATGTCAAATTTAATTTTAAAGATGATTTTTCTAAAAATGACATTCGCGTAAATCTGACGCATTTTGATACCAAATTCAAGAAATTCGATTTAGATCAAATGGATTTTAATATTCCTACCATTAATTTAAACGGATTAAAAGTCGTTTTAGATCAAGACGTTGTAGAAAAAATTGCTGAAGTTTCTGTTAAAACGGTCGATACCATTTCAAAACAGCCAGATTTCAAATTAGCATTAAATAAAATTACACTTTCTAAGATTGATATTTTATACGATAATAAAGATTCAAAGCTAAATTCAGGCATTCGTTTAGAAAATTTAAATTTGGCTGTAAACGAAATCGATTTGAATAAACAGCTTTTAGATTTCGATACTTTCGAAGTAAAAAATCTTAGCGGAAATCTTAGATTAGGAGCAAAAGACAAACAAATTCAAACGCCAAATTTAGATACAACAGCCATAAAACAAGCAGGTTGGAAAGCAAAATTAAATAAAGTTGACATTCAAAATGTGGCTTTCAAATTTGATGATATGCAGTCGAAACCTAAAACAAAAGGTTTAGATTATGCGCATTTAGATTTGAGTAAATTCAATTTCCAAGCCGAAGAATTATATTATGGAAATGATACTATTTCAGGAAATATTAAAAAACTTACTGTAAACGAAAAAAGCGGTTTGCAGATTCAAAGTTTTAAAACAGATTTCTTTTACGGACCTAAAAATGCTTCTTTAGAAAATCTGTATTTAAAAACGCCACAAACCCTCGTTCAAGATAAAGTTAAGGCTGAATATAAATTGCTAGAATCACTTCAAAAAGATTTAGGAAATCTTGCTATAGATGCCAATTTAAAACAGTCTAAAATTGGATTCAAAGACATTTTGCTGTTTGTTCCAGATCTTCAAAATACAAATCCGTTTAAGAGTAATCCGAATGCTATTTTATATGTGGATAGCCGTGTAAGCGGAAAAGTAAAAGATCTGAATATTTCGAAATTTGAAATGAGCGGAATCGGTACTACAAAAGTTTCCCTTTCGGGAAAAATTACCGGATTGCCCGATGTACAAAAAGCGTATTACGATCTGAATATTAAAAAGATTTCGAGCACAGCAAAAGACATTAATATGTTTGTGCCAGCGGGAACAATTCCTAAAAATATCCAAATTCCTTCACAATTAAGTTTGCAGGGAAAATTTAAAGGATCGGTACAAAATTTCAAAACCAATTTGGCATTAAACAGCAGTTTCGGAAATGCAAAAGTCGATGCTTTATTTGATCAGCGCATTAAAAAAAGAGAAAAATACGATGCAGAAGTTTATCTGCTAGATTTCGATTTAGGTCGATTAATCAAAAACGATTCGATCGGGAAAATTACGCTTAAAGCGAAAGTTAAAGGAACTGGTTTGGACCCAAAAACAGCAAATGCCGCAATTGATGGTTTAGTGCAAAAAGCCGTTTTTAATCGATATGCTTACAAGGATTTAGCTTTAAAAGGAAATATCGAAAATGGATCTTTTGCCGTTAAATCTGGAATGAAAGACCCAAATCTGAATTTTGATTTAACTGCTTCTGGCGATACAAAAGATAAATATCCGACTGTAAAATTGAAACTCAATCTGGATATTGCCGATTTAGAAAAACTAAATCTGCATGCTGGACCAATGAAATTGCGCGGAAATGTCGATGCCGATATTACAAGTAGTAATCCAGATTTCTTAAACGGAAAAATAGCGCTTTCAAATGTTCAGATTTTACAGGATAAAGAACCAATTGTTTTAGATTCGGTTCGTGTAATTGCGTTTTCAGACAATACTCGAAATAATATTAAAATATCTTCTCAGTTTTTAAAAGCTGAAGTCGACGGAAAATATAAATTGACGACTCTTGCTGCGGCAATGAAAAAATCGTTGTCGAAATATATTGATTTGAAAACTCCAAAAGCTAATGGTGAATCAGACGAGCAAAGATTAGCTTTTACGCTTACTGTAGACAATGACCCGATTTTGTTTAAATTGATTCCGAAACTAACAGGTTTAGAGCCAATTAAAATTACCGGAAAATACAATAACGTAACAGATTCTCTGGAAGTTAGAGGAACAATTCCGAGAATTACTTACGCAGATAATACAATTTCTGACGGAAAAATAAATATTGAAGCAAAAGAAAATGCGTTAGAATATTCTATCTCAATCGCTACAATTGAAAGCGGTTCTTTAAAAATTCCGTTTACGAGTTTAAAAGGACAAGTTCAAAACAATATTTTAGATTATGCACTTGAAGTTCAAGATGCTAAACAAAAACAGCAATATTTTATTGCAGGAGAATTTAAAGCAGAAGATTCTAAAAATATCTTGAAATTAGACGCTGAAAACTTTGTTCTAAATTACGATAAATGGAATGTTGATCCAGAAAATGCAATCGAATTTGGAGAAAATCGACTTTATGTCAACAAATTTAATCTTAATAATAACGGAAATGAATTAAAAGTTCAATCGCAAGGAAATCAGAATAATGCGCCTCTTCAAGTAGATTTTGTAAACTTCAAAATCGAGACCATTATGAATATGGTCAAAAAAGATGAATTGTTAATGCAAGGTTTAATCAACGGAAATGCCTTAGTTGAAAATGTAATGACAAATCCAACTTTTACATCCGATTTAAAAATTGATGATTTTACTTTTAAAGGAGAAAAAGTTGGTGATTTAGAAATAAAAGTAGACAATAAAACGGCGAACACTTTAGCAGCAAATGTAAGTTTAAGCGATGAAGGAAATGATCTTAAACTGACTGGAGATTACCAAATTGATGCTGGAACTTTTGATTTTGATGTCGATATCAATAAGCTGAATATTAAAAGTATTCAAGGTTTTAGTATGGGCAATATTACAGAAGGAAAAGGAGATTTATCAGGGAATTTCAAAATTACAGGAAATACCGAGGCGCCAAAAATTAACGGAGAACTTAATTTTAATGATGCTGCATTCAGAGTCACTCAGTTGAATTCTTATTTTAAAATTGGAAAAGAAAAAATCACGTTTAATAATGAAACCATTTCATTTGATAAATTCTCTCTTTTTGATGAAAATGACAATGAATTGTATGTAAATGGGAATATAAAATCGGCTGATTTTAGAAAATACAATTTCGATTTATTGGTTGAAGCCAATGATTTTAGAGCAATAAATTCGAAAGCAAAAGATAATGATTTGTTCTACGGAGATTTATTTTTAGATACAAAACTAAACATCAAAGGCGATTTGGATAGTCCTGCAATCGATGGAACACTTAAAATAAATAAAGAAACCAAATTTACGGTTGTAATGCCACAATCAGATCCTTCAATTGCTGATCGCGAAGGAATTGTAGAATTTGTAGATGAAGATAATGCATATCTCAAACAAACGGTTGATATGCAAAATAAACTGAATCAATCGGAATTGAAAGGAATGAATGTAAATGTGGCGATTTCAATTGACAAGGAAGCGGAATTGACTTTATTGATTGATAAATCAAATGGCGATTATTTGAATTTGAAAGGAGAAGCCGAATTAGTCGGCGGAATCGATCAATCTGGAAAAACAACTTTGACTGGGAAATATGAATTTTCAGATGGTTCTTATCAAATGAATTTCAATGGAATTAAAAGAAAATTCGATATTCAGAAAGGAAGTTTTATTACCTGGAATGGCGAGCCGACAATGGCAACTTTAAATATTACGGCAATTTATAAGGTGAATACGGCTCCGATTGATTTGTTAGGAAATCAATTGAAAGGAGAATCTCAGACGGTGCAAAATACTTATAAGCAGAAACTTCCTTTTCAGACTTTACTGAAAATGAATGGCGAATTATTGAAACCAGAAATCTCTTTTGGAATCGTACTTCCGGAAGGGAATTACAATGTTTCTTCGGATGTTGTGGAATTGACTCAGGCGAAATTAAAACAGTTGGAACAAGATCCAACCGAGTTGAATAAACAGGTTTTTGCACTTTTATTATTGAACAGATTTGTTGGGGAAAATCCGTTTTCGAGTGAAAGTGGCGGTACAAATGCAGAATCTTTTGCAAGACAAAGTGTGAGTAAAATACTTTCGCAACAGCTAAATAATCTTGCTGGAGATTTAATTACAGGCTTTGAGGTGAATTTCGATCTAGAATCGACAGAAGATTACACAACAGGAACCATGCAAAATAGAACAGATTTGAATGTTGAGGTTTCTAAAAAATTATTGGATGACAGGCTGAAAGTTACAGTTGGAAGCAGTTTTGGTGTTGAAGGACAAGAACGTGCTAATGAAGAAAGTACAAATATCGCAGGAGATGTAGCATTAGATTATCAATTGACAAAAGACGGTCGTTATATGGTTCGTGCCTATCGTAAAAACCAATATCAAGTTGCTGTCGAAGGTCAAGTTATTGAAACCGGTGTTGCGTTTGTTATTACGATGAGTTACAATAAATTTAGAGAACTTTTTCATCGTACAGAAGAAGAAAAACAATTGATAAAAGAAGAAAAAATTCGCAAGGAGAAAGAAAAGCAGAAAAAGAAAGCGGATAAGGAAAAAGAAAAACTTCAGGAAAACGAAGATGAAAATCAAATTAAAGGAAATGAGCAAAAAACATAATCATATAAAAGCCTATTTTATAAAGTGTATCGCGCTTCTTACCTTGTTTTTCGTTGTGGGATGCAGTAATACAAAATATCTTGCAGAAGGCGATTTGCTTTATACAGGACGTTCTGTTATTATTAAAGATTCGATTATGAAAAAGAAAGATCGAAAAGCTTTAAAAACAGAATTGGAAGGTTTATTGCGCCCAAAACCAAACAAACAGATTTTTGGTTTGCGTCCAAAATTATTGATTTACAATCTTGCTGGAGAACCTAAAAAAGAGAAAGGAATTAGATATTGGCTGCGCAACAAAGTTGGAGAAGCACCAGTTCTTTTCAGTCAAGTAGATTTAGATTATAATGCTTCGGTTTTACGAAACTTTACGGAAAATAGAGGTTATTTTAAAACACGAGTTAGTGCCGATTCTACCGTTCGAAACAAAAGAGTTACAGCAGAATATACCGTTACACCTAGAAAACAATACATTATAAAAAGTGTGACCTTTCCAGATGATTCTTTGAAAATGTCAAAGATTATTGCAAAAAGCCACAGAAGAAGTTTGCTGAAAGTAGGAAATCCGTACGATTTGGATGTTATCAAAGCTGAAAGAGAAAGAATCGATGCGCGATTAAAAGAAAAAGGATATTTTTATTTTAATCCAGATTATATTTTGGCAAAAGTAGACAGCAGCAAAGGCGATCATGAAGTAAAAATCAGATTGGTCATAAAAGACGATACACCAGTAAAAGCAATGACTTCATATAAAATTGATAAAATCTTTGTTTATCCAAATTATTCACTTACAAATGATAGTGCGGTTTATCGAAAAAGAAATATTACACAATATAAAGATTATACAATAATTGACACCGCAGATACTTTTAAACCAAGAATCTACGATAGAACAATCTATTTCAAAAAAGGTGATTTATACAACAGAAAAGACCATAATTTAACTTTAAATCGATTTGTAAATCTTGGAACTTTCAGTTTTGTAAAAAACGAATTTAAACCGTCAGATTCGATTCCAAATGCGTTAGATTCTTACTATTATCTGACATTATTGCCTAAAAAATTTATACGTGTTGAAGTAATCGGAAAGACCAATTCTGCAAGTTATACGGGAACAGAATTAAATCTAAATTGGAACAATCGTAATTTTTTAAAAGGAGCAGAATTATTTACAGCATCGGTTTTTGGAGGGGCGGATTTTCAGTTAGGAGGAGCAAACAAAGGGAAAAATATTTATAAACTAGGAGGTGAAGTTAGTTTGACTTGGCCACGATTTATTACGCCATTTCATATTGAAGGAAATAGCGAATTTGTACCAAGAACCAAAGCGACACTTCGTTACGAATATCAAAAAAGAACACAATTATATGCTCTGAATTCTTTTAATACTTCATTTGGTTATTTGTGGAAAGAGAACATTCGTAAAGAACACCAATTGAATGTAATTGATGTGACGTATGTAAGTCCAAATCATGTTACAGAAGAATATTTAGCAGATATGAAAGAAGATCCTGCATTAGAAAAAGTAATCGAAAAACAACTGATTTTTGGTCCAACTTATAGCTACACATATACAAATACAATGCAGAAACGCCGAAAAAATACCATTTATTTTAATGGCGAATTAGATTTGGCTGGAAATATTACGGGTTTGGTTACGGGAGCAGATTATCCAGATAAAGTAAAAACAATATTTGATGTTCCGTTTAGTCAATATGTGAAAATTAGAACCGATTTTAGACATTATTTAAAACTAGGAAAAGAAAGTGAATTAGCTAGCAGATTGATTCTCGGAGCTGGATTTGCTTACGGAAATTCGAATACACTTCCAACTTCAAAGCAATTTGTTGTTGGAGGAACAAATAGTATTCGAGCTTTTAGAGCAAGAACTTTAGGGCCGGGTAGTTATGTTATTCCGCCTCCAACAAATAATAATTTTACACCAGATCAATCAGCCGATTTGAAATTGGAATTTAATACAGAATATCGAGCTAAGCTTTTTAGTATTGTAAGAGGTGCAGTCTTTTTAGACGCTGGAAATATTTGGCTTTTACACGCAGATCCGAATAAACCTGGCGCTGAGATTTCTAAAGATTTTATGAAGGAACTTGCGGTTGGAGCAGGAGCTGGTTTGCGTTTCGATTTGTCATTCTTAATTTTAAGAACCGATTTAGCCATTCCACTTCGCAATCCTGCATTGCCAGATGGACAAAGATGGGTTATTGATGATATTAATTTCGGAAGCAGTACTTGGAGAAAAGACAACCTAATTCTGAATATCGCTATTGGATATCCGTTCTAAGTTTTATTAGCCACGACCCGAGCGGTAGCGAACCGGCGAAGCAATTCACGAATTTTTACCAATTTCTTTGTCAACCGATTTTTTTTAATTTCGCAAATCAAAATTTGTGAAATTCAATTATAAGTTTCCGCATAGATTAGCGAAAATTCGTGAATTCGTGGCAGAAAAAAATAAAAAGAAGTAAATTCGTCTAAATAATTTATCGGAATGCAAAACTTAATCAAAAGAATTATAGGTATTGGTGTCATTGTGTTATTAATTGTTCTGGGGTTTAAATATTGCCAGTTCAAAAAAGAAGACGATTCAGATGTTCAATATAATACCAATTTAATTCAGCAGCAGATTCTTAATGTTGGAAAATTGGTTGTAACCGAAGGACACTTTTCGGAAGTCATCACTTATAAAAATCAGCAGAAATATTTGATGGATATGGTTTCTTTCGAGAAGAAAGCATTAGTAGTTGTAAATGCAAATGTAACAGTTGCCTACGATTTGCATCAGATGAAATATGATATCGACGAAAAAAACAAAACAATTACAATTCTAAACATTCCGAAAGAGGAAATCACTATAAATCCAGATATTCAGTTTTATGATGTGGAGCAAAGCAAATTGAATCCGTTTACGGGAGATGACTATAATAAAATCAATAAATCGGTAAAGGCAAACTTAGCCAAGAAAATTGAAAAATCAACTCTAAAAACAAACGCCCAAAACAGACTAATAAGTGAATTGTCTAAGATTTTAATCATGACCAATTCAATGGGTTGGAAACTGCAATACAATGGTAAAACTATTGAATCTGAAACTGAGCTAACTCAGGATTTGAAGTTATAATTAAAAAAAGAATCTCGCAAAGAGGCAGAGGCTCAAAGAAAACGTTTTTAAGTAAACACTTTGCGACTCTGCGTCTTTGCGAGATTAAAAAATTATCAAAAGAATAAAAACTTTGTATCTTAGTGCCTTTGTGGCAAATTATCAAAAATCAAATCCAAACCACCCGAAATTAAATGAGCAATTTCAGGGCGTTTAATTTTCAATTGATCTAGATGAACCAACACTTCCTGTAAAAGCTGTTTTTCATCAGAATCTTTCAAAAGTTCTGTAATTTCAACAGACAATAACCAATCGTTTGAATGATTGCTTTTTAGTTTTTCAAAAACTTCTTTCAATTCTGTTTTTGACTCTTTATTATTTCTAATATTTCGAACTGAGGCATATAAAATCTCCAATTCATCGCGCTCATCCGTATGTTTTGCCTTGATTGTTTTGGTTGAAGGAACAATATTGATTAAGTCAAAACTATTAACATCAGCAGGACCAGAGAAAGCAGAAATGACTTTTTTACCAATTGCCATATCGTAATTCCCCCAATCAGGCTGAAACAAAACAGTTTCGCCATGAGTTACGGTACAATTTTTAAAACTAATTAAAATAATTTCTCCATGAAGATTTCTAGAACCCGTAATAATTTCACCTTCTACAATAATATTACCTTCAAATTCTAACGTTATCTTTTCGCCCTCAACAATGCTATAAGCTTGTAAATCCTTTGGACTCATATCTTCAATCGCTAGATTAAAACCTTTCAGTTTCCCAATCGGACTTCCAAATCCGTGCGGGTGTGTTAGAGTTCCATGACCGACTAATTCTTTTTCGCGATACGCCAAAGCTGTTTTTCCAGTAGTCTGGATGTAAACTGGTTTTCCTTCTTCTTCAATAACATTGGTAAAAACTCCTGAAATTTGTAAACCTGTACTCAATTCAATTGTTCCCAAAGCATTCGATTGAATCAGTTTTTGAATTCCCGAAAGCCCTCCAGTTCGTAAAGCCATTTTGTTCGCAAATTCTTCCAAGATCAAACTCAAATGAGAAAAAGTCGGTGTTACATAAAGTTGAGGTTGTAACTGTGTAATATCAAAATTCTGATTGGCAGCCGAAATATCATATGGAATTTTCTTCACATTATCTGTCATACAGTGCGCGCTTTCTCCAATAGAAGAAAGTAATCCAGCGCCATATATTTTAGGGTTTTCGACTGTTCCAATTAATCCATATTCGACAGTCCACCAATGTAGGTTTCGAATTTGAGCCATTTCTGACAATTCGCCCATATTATTTTGTAAATCGGCAACTGCTTTTTCTGCTTCGTCAATTTTTTCTTGGGGTGTATCTTCGGCTTCTTTTAAGATAGAAAGCAGACGAATCGCCTCGTACATTTGATAATCTTTATGAGAAGAAATCGCTTTACAGCCAATTTCACCAAATCGTCTTAAATATTCAGCATATTCGGGATTTGCAATAATAGGAGCGTGGCCAGCACCTTCGTGAATAATATCTGGAGCAGGAGTATATTCGATATGTTCCAATTGACGAATATCTGAAGCGATAACTAAAACATTATAAGCCTGAAATTCCATAAAAGCATTTGGCGGAATAAAACCGTCAACAGCAACAGCTGCCCAGCCGATTTCGCTGAGGATTCGGTTCATGCCGTACATGCTCGGAATAGAATCAATTTCGATTCCTGTTTTGCGTAAACCTTCCAAATAAGAATGATGTGCTACTTTAGAAAGATAATCTACATTCTTACGCATAACATATCGCCAAACCGCCTGATTAATAGGAGTGTAATCGCTATAATCCTGAGGTTTAATAAATTGCTGTAAATGTTTAGGCAATCTTTCTAATAACGGATTGGTTTCAATATTTGGATTCATTTCGAAAACTTTCAAGGTTAAAATGTAAAATTACGAATTTAACCTGCTTTTTTTGTGATAATAATCACAAAAGTTTTGTTCGAAAGAATGTTTATTGCGTTTTTGTGAGTTTTTGGCTTTTAAGATTTGTTAGTGGAATTTTTCAATTCATTTTCAGCATTTCTAAAATACTCAATTTTATGACTGAACATAAAGGCCATATTTGTAGCACGCATTTTTGCTTCTTCAGTAATTGGGCCAGCAAACTGAGCATCTATTGTAGTATTAAAAATGGCAATCCAACGATCAAAATGAGTTTTATCAACTGGTAATTGTTTATGCGGAGGAAAGGGTGTACCAGAATAAGCACGAACGTCAAAAAGAATGGTTTGCCAGAAATTATACATTTTTTGCAAATGCGGTTCCCAACGATCTTGTAATTTATCATTGAAGATTGGACCAATCAAATCGTCCTTTCTAACATTCGCATAAAAGCTGTTTACCATTTGCTGAATGTCTTCTATTGTCGAAATATCTTTTAAAACTGCCATTTTTTCTATTTAAAAGTAAAATACAAAAATACGATTTAAGTTCTTTTTACTTTCCTGATAATTGTCATTAATCCTTATGAATACTAATAAAGAGAGCAATTGTAAAGGATTTGTACGATTTTTTGCTTTAATGATGAGTTTTATTAGTTTTATTAAGTAAGTTTTTTATGATTTTTTGTTTTTTAAAATATTGTTTTTCAGAATATTGAAAAACAATTAGATAAGTTTTTGTTGTACGTTTTTTTTTAATTTGATGTGTATTTGTAAAGTATGAAAAATGAGAATGTTGTAAAAAACATCATAATATTGTGCTGTTTTAGTAAAATAAAACTGAATAAATAAGAAAATGCTAATTATCTAAACCAAAAAACCAAAAAAAATGCACAAAACTACTCATGCACCTACGTATGGGGTAAGTAGAGCATTCAAACTACTACTTTGTGGTATGCTTTTATTTGCCTCGAGCTCAAAAGCTCAGACGGTAACTCCCTGGATGACCACTGGAGATCAGACCAAATTATTACAACAGCAATCTACTGTCAGTTTTGGAACCAATTCAGGAACCAATCCTTCTACTGTAACGGTAAATGCCGGAACTACTTACCAAACTATGGATGGTTTTGGTTACACACTTACCGAAGGAAGCTGCGAAGTGATCAGCGGTATGGCTGCGACACAACAAAATCAGTTATTGAACGATTTGTACAATCCAACAACTGGGTTGAATGCAAGTGTCGTTCGTATTAGTATTGGAGCTTCAGATTTGAGCAGCTCTTCTTACAGTTACAATGAAACTTCAGGAGATACTAATATGAACAATTTTAGTTTGAATGGACCTGACTTAACTTATTTAATTCCAATTATTAAAAAAATCCAGCTAATTAATCCTAATATCAAGATTTTGGCAACTCCTTGGTCTGCGCCAAGATGGATGAAAACCAATGGTTCTTGGGTTGGAGGTTCATTGCAAACACAATATTATGCAGCTTACGCCAAATACTTTGTGAAGTATTTTGATGCAATGAAAGCACAAGGTATTAATATTTGGGGAATTACACCACAAAATGAGCCTGAAAATCCAAACAATGAGCCAAGTATGCTGATGAATTCTACAGAGCAAAAGAATTTTATTAATCAACAACTTGGGCCACAAATGGCTGCAGCAGGTTACGGAAATATCAAAATTATTGCTTTTGATCACAATTGCGATAACACTGCTTATCCAATTGATGTCTTAAATAACAGTTCTTATGTTGATGGAGCTGCATTTCATTTGTATTTAGGAAATATTTCGGCAATGTCAACGGTTAAAACTCAAACTAATAAGAATGTTTATTTCACAGAACAATACACAGGTTCTGGCGGAAGTTTTGGCGGTGATTTTGGCTGGCATATGCAAAACGTTGTAATCGGAAGTACAACTAACTGGTCGAAGACAGTTTTAGAATGGAACGCAGCAAATAACCCAAGTTTAGGCCCACGTACTCCTGGCGGATGTACGACTTGTTTAGGAGCGGTTACAGTCAATAATAGTACAAGTTATACCAAAAATGTTGCGTATTATATTATTGGACAAATCTCAAAATTTGTTAAGCCAGGAGCAGTCAGAATATCATCTTCAAGTTCAAGCGGAAGTATTGTTTCAGTTGGATTTAAGAATCCTGACGGATCTATTGCACTTTTAGTTTACAATACTTCCGGATCATCGAATACTATAAAAGTGGTTTCAGGATCCTCAGCATTTAATTATGCAATTCCGGGATCATCGGCGGTTACTTTTAATTGGGGAGCTTAAAATCCGGTTGCGGTTACAGGAGTTAGTGTTAGTCCAACTTCGGCAACGATTACTGCAGGTCAGACACAGCAATTGACTGCGACAGTTTCTCCAAGTAATGCTACAAATACAGCTGTAAACTGGAGTTCAAGTAACACTTCAGTTGCAACTGTAAACTCAAGCGGATTGGTTTCTGCAATTGCTGCTGGAAATGCAACTATAACAGCAACTACAGTTGACGGAGCGAAAACAGCAACAAGTGCCATTACAGTTAATGCAGGTACAACAGGTTTTCCAGGTTTTTACAATATCATTTCAAGAAATAGTAATAAAGGATTAGATGTTGCCGATAATTCAACCTCAAGTGGAGGAAGAATTCAGCAGTATGATATTACAAATGGAGGAGGAAGCAATCAGCGTTGGAAATTTGTTTCTGACGGAAGCGGAAATTATTACATCATTGTAAAATCTACAGGAATGTATCTAGCTGTAGAAAATAATGGAACAGCTGACGGACTAAAAGTACAGCAAAAAACATTTTCATCATCTAATGAATTTAAGTGGACTGTAACAAGTCTTGGAACAGGATATTATAAAATTATAAATGTAAATAGCGGAAAGTCTTTGGATGTTGAAAACGTATCTACTGCAAATGGAGCAAATATTCAGGTTTGGGCATATACTGGAGGATTGAACCAGCAATGGCAATTTGTTCAAGTGGAATCTTCTACAGCTAAAACTTTAGCTGTACAGACAATTGCGACAGAAAATGAAAGTCCAAACGATATGGCCATTTTTGTTGATGAACACAGTAATAATTTAAAGATCGATACCAATCATGAAGGAAATGCTGACGTGCAAATCTTTAATATTACTGGGCAGCCAGTTTTAAAGAAGAATGTAAATTTTGTAAAAGGAAATCAGTCAGCAATTGAGATTTCAAGATTGCCAAAAGGCGTTTACGTAGTTAGAATAAACGATAGTAAAGGCTCTTATTCTAAGAAAATATTAAAACAATAAAACACAAATCCAAATATTCAATTAGTAATTTGATTTGATTTGAAAAGGCTGTCGTCCCATCTGACAGCCTTTTGCTTTTTGCTATCCAATTAATTGTGTGAATAAATCCTGATTATCATTCAGATATTGAAACTCAAAACCATTTTCAGTCATTTTTAGTTTAATTGGCATAATATCATTTTTGTTTTTTAATTCTAAACCAACCACTACAGAACCTTTTTCTCGGCTATTTTTCTTGGCAAACTGAAAATAAGTAATGTCATCATCTGGCCCTAAAATATTATTTACGAATTCTTTTAAAGCTCCGGGACGCTGTGGAAACTGAATCATAAAATAATGCATCAAGCCTTCATATAATAAAGAACGTTCTTTTATCTCGGCAGTTCTTTCTATATCATTATTACTTCCGCTAACTATACAGACTACATTTTTACCTTTAATTTTATCTTTATAAAAGTCCAAAGCAGCAATTGTTAATGCTCCCGCAGGCTCTACAACCATAGCTTCTTCATTGTACAATCGTAAAATGGTTGTACAGACTTTTCCTTCTGGAACTAAAATAATATCTTCCAGATTGTAACGGCAGATTTCAAAAGTTTTATCTCCGACTTGCTTCACTGCTGCACCATCCACAAATTTGTCGATTGTTTTTAAAGTTGTATTCTGGTTTTCTTCAATTGAAGTTTTCATCGAAGGAGCGCCTTTCGGTTCAACACCGATTATTTTCGTAGTTGGACTTAAATGTCTAAAGACCTCAGATAAACCAGATGCTAGCCCGCCGCCGCCAATTGGAACAAAAACATAATCGATTGGTTCTGTAAAACTTTCTAAAATTTCCAATCCGACTGTTCCTTGTCCTGCGATTACTTTTTCGTCATCAAAAGGATGAATAAAAGTTTTATGATTTTTGATGGCATCTGCAGTTGCAGAAGCGTAAGCATCATCAAAAGTATCGCCAGTAAGAACAATTTCAACAAACTGTTTTCCGAACAATTGTACTTGCTTTACTTTTTGTTTCGGAGTTGTTTTTGGCATATAGATTTTGCCGTTTATTTTAAGAAGATTACAGGAATAAGCAACTCCTTGTGCATGGTTTCCAGCGCTGGCACAGACAATTCCGTTTGCGCTTTCTTTTTCGTTTAATGAAGAAATCTTATTGTAAGCTCCTCTAATTTTATACGACCGAACAATTTGTAAATCTTCTCTTTTTAGTAAAATAGTCGATTCGAATTCGTCTGAAAGATTTAAATTTTGGGTAAGAGGAGTTGCTGCAACTACACTTTCAAGTTGCTTTTTGGCATTAAGTATTTCGTTAAATAAACTCATGAGAATTTGTTTTTTTTCGCCACGAATTCACGAATTATTTTTTATAATTGTTGAATATAGATTCGTGAATTCGTGGCTGTTTAAAATTGTTTTTAAAATAAAAAACCTCCCGATGTGGGAGGTTTTTATAAATTATATTTTACAAACTTATATAACACCTCGCCATTACTGCTGAATTGCAATAATGCTAATAATAGCGATAATAATGTTGTTAAAGTTTTTCATTTTTTTTGCTGATTGAGTAGCAAAAGTAAATAATTATTTTTTTACTGGCGGATATTGAGCTAAAATTTTGTTTACAAACTCAGCAATTTTTTGATCTTTTTTATCAATATTTCTTGTCAAAGTTCCTTGACCTTCACCTTGCCAGATCATTTCTTTCTTTTTAGCATCAATCAAATCGATGTATAAAGTACCTTCTGTAGAAGTAGAAACAGTGGTTTGGTTTCCTCCGTACATCATCCACGGATTCCAGCCCCAACCCCAGCCGTAACCCCAACCAGCACTAAATTGATTTACATTTACCTGTTCTCTCGATTTGGTAAAAATGTTAACCAATAAATCTGGATTTTCGCTTTTCGTAAGACCTTTGGCTTGCATTTCAGCATCAATTGCGTGTAGAATACGTCTTTTATCCAAATCAGAAATCTCTACTTTATCAATTCCGGGCTTAAAGAAAGCATAAGTCTTATAAGGCGCAAAATCGACAGTTTTGTCGTAATCAGAATATACAGTAACACTGCTGCAAGATGAAAGAATCAAAAGCAGTAAAATCGGAATTAATTTAAGTGTCTTCATATTTTTAGGAATTAAATGTTCTATTAATTTAGTAAATTTTCATCAACTATATTCGGTAAAGTTACTTTAAGTAATGGCTCAACTTCCATAGCTCTTTTTATAGCAAAAACAGCACCTTCATTTCGTGCCCAGCTTCGTCTTGAAATTCCGTTATTCACATCCCAGAAAAGCATTGATGCTAAACGCTTTGAAGCTTCATTAGAACCATCAAGAACCATACCAAATCCACCGTTTATAACCTCTCCCCAGCCAACGCCACCGCCGTTATGGATGGATACCCAGGTCGCTCCTCTAAAGCTATCGCCAATTACGTTGTGAATCGCCATATCGGCTGTAAAACGAGAACCGTCATAGATGTTTGAAGTTTCTCTGTATGGAGAATCTGTTCCAGAAACATCGTGGTGATCACGTCCTAAAACCACCGCGCCAATTTCCCCTTTTGCAATCGCCTGATTAAATGCTTCTGCAATTTTAATTCTTCCTTCAGCATCAGCATAAAGTATTCTGGCTTGCGAACCTACGACCAGTTTGTTTTCTTGAGCACCTTTAATCCATTTGATGTTATCTTGCATTTGCTGCTGAATTTCGTTTGGAGCTGTTTTAGCCATTTCTTCTAAAACTTCGCAAGCAATTGCATCTGTTTTTAATAAATCTTCAGGTTTTCCTGAGGTACAAACCCAACGGAAAGGGCCAAATCCGTAATCAAAACACATTGGTCCCATAATGTCCTGAACGTAGCTTGGATATTTGAAATCGATATTATTTTCAGCCATTACATCTGCACCAGCACGTGAAGCTTCAAGTAAAAAGGCATTTCCGTAATCAAAAAAGTAAGTTCCTTTTGCGGTGTGTTTGTTAATTGCTGCTGCATGACGACGTAACGTTTCCTGAACTTTTTCTTTAAATAATTCTGGATTATTAGCCATTAAATCATTTGCTTCTTCAAAAGAAATTCCAACCGGATAATAACCTCCAGCCCACGGATTATGAAGTGAGGTCTGATCTGAACCTAGATCAATTTTGATATTTTCCTGATCAAAACGTTCCCAAACATCGACCACATTTCCTAAATAAGCAATCGAAACGGTTTCTTTATTCGCTTTTGCTAAAGCTACTCTGGCAACCAGTTCATCTGTAGAAGTTACGACTTCGTTAATCCATCCTTGTTCGTGACGGATTTTAGTAATTTTCGGATTTACTTCGGCGCAGACCGTGATACAACCTGCAATATTTCCTGCTTTTGGCTGAGCGCCTGACATTCCGCCAAGACCAGAAGTTACAAATAAACTCCCTTCTGGATTTTGTTTTATTTTTCTAAAACCGTTTAAAACTGTAATTGTAGTTCCGTGTACAATTCCCTGCGGACCAATATACATATAACTTCCCGCCGTCATTTGACCGTATTGCGAAACTCCTAAAGCATTCATTTTTTCCCAATCGTCCGGTTTTGAATAATTCGGGATTACCATTCCGTTTGTTACAACTACTCTTGGAGCTTCTTTATGAGAAGGAAATAATCCCATCGGGTGTCCTGAATACATCGTTAAAGTCTGCTCATCTGTCATTTCAGACAAGTATTGCATGGTCAATAAATATTGCGCCCAGTTTTGGAAAACGGCGCCGTTTCCGCCATACGTAATCAATTCATGCGGATGTTGTGCTACGGCATAATCAAGATTATTCTGAATCATGTGCATAATTGCTTTTGCCTGCAATGATTTTCCAGGATATTCATCAATTGGACGAGCATACATTTTATAATCTGGACGAAGACGATACATATATATACGTCCGTATTTTTCTAATTCTTCTGAAAACTCAGGAATTAATTCAGCATGATGTTTTGGATCGAAATAACGCAAAGCATTTTTAAGAGCTAGCTTTTTCTCTTCTGTCGAAAGAATTTCTTTTCGCTTCGGAGCATGATTAATTGCTGGATCGTATGTCGCCTTTGGAGGTAATATAGAAGGAATTCCTTGTTGTATTTGTTCTTTGAAAGTCATTTTTTTTAAGATTCTAAGGTGCTGAGGATCTAAGATGCTAAGATATTGCGGTTAGATTAACAACAGATTAATTTTTGTTTTTTTTGATTATGTCGCTCCTCTGGAGCTTAATGTGACAAACGGTTGAATTATCTTTATAAATATTTCGCTCCTCGCGGAGCTTATGAAATGTACAATTTGCTAAATAAAGATTTAGAGCCTTGCAATCATAAAATGCTAATGAATAAATTTAACCTTTATAAAATTTATTAAACTCAGATTGTCAAGCCTTGGAAAGGCGTAATATTTATAGAAAACAATAATCACCCAATACAAAGGCTCCAGCGGAGCTAAACATTAATCGATACAATTAGAGTTTCAATTGGAATTTGGAATTTAAAATTTGTAATTTATTCAAATTATCTAATTACCCAATTCGTCACATTTTCTAATTAAAAAAACTATGGATAACGGATATCCGACCTATGATACGATTTATGAATCGTAATCCTGAATTTTCGTGAATGGATATCCATATATGATATTTTAGATTGTTGATTTTAGATTGGAATTTGGAATTTTAAAATTGAAATTTAAAAATACACTTCTTCATTAACACAAAACGGCATTTTTTTATTCTCAAAAAGGGCTATTATATTTTGTGCGGCACAAATAGCCATTCCGTTTCTCGCTTCATAAGTTGCCGAACCAATGTGTGGTAAAATACAGCAATTTGGCAGAGACAATAGCGGATTACTAGATTTCATAGGCTCTGGATTGGTAACATCCAGTCCGGCTCCCCAGATTATATTTTTCGTTAGAGCATCAAACAAATCGTCTTCATTTTGAAATTTTCCTCTTGCTGTATTGATGAAAATCGAATTCGGTTTCATTTTTGCAAAAGTATTTTTATTGAAGAGTTCGTTATTTTCTGCTGTGTAATTAGCATGAACGCTTAAAATATCGCTTTCGGCAAGTAAGGTTTCAAAATCTACGTATTTGGCGTCGAGTTCTTTTTCTGCATCTTCTTTTCGGGAACGATTATGGTAAATAATATTCATTCCAAATGCGGCTTTGCATTTTTGAGCCATTTCAAAACCAATTCTTCCCAAACCAAATATTCCGAGTGTTTTTCCATACAATTCCTGCCCTAAATTGGCCAATGGATTAAAACTTCCCCATTCATCATTTAAAATTCTTTTATTATTGAAAAATGATTTTCTTGCAACGCTTTGCATCAATAAAAAAGCAACATCAGAAGTGGCTCTGCTTAAAACATCAGGCGTATTTCCAACTGGAATTTTTCTGCTGTTTGCCGAAGGAATATGAACAGAATCAAATCCCACAGAAAATAAAGCAATTCCTTTTAAATTTGGGCATTTTTTGAAAAAATCTTCGTCTAAAAGAGTCGCAGTTCCAACACTTAAAAGAGCGTCATTTTGCTGACAGATTTTTATAAATTCTTCTCTAGATAATACATTCTCTGTTGGATTTATAGTTAGATTAATTCCTTTTTTCTGAAGCAATTTTATGCCGGCTTCTGGTATATTTTTATTGATAAAAACGTTCATTGTATTGTTGTAATTTTTATAAAGGCTTATTTAGTCTTCCTGTTTTTTTATCATATCCGTACGGACAATGACGGCATCCGCTTTTACAGCAATAACCGCGTTTTAGATGATGTTTTTCAGTAAAGCATTTATAACCTTCGGGCGTATAGTAAAAATCTTCTCCTTCGATTAATTTATTTTCATTACTTTGCTCTTTCATAAATCTGCTTCGTGTTCTTTTTCGAATAATTAAAATCAAAAATATAAATATTTGATTGTGATTTTATTGAAATCGAACAATTTTATAGCTACAAATTTATAAATTTTACAGCCAATGTTTCTGATTGTTGCCAAATATTTAATTCCAAAAGGTTATCGCGGAATGGCTGTATTTCCTTTCGTAATTGTAAAATATGATTTTGATAAGACGAATGAAGTTTTTGTTAATCATGAAAAAATTCATTTAAGACAGCAATTGGAACTTTTAGTGATTCCGTTTTATGTATGGTATTTTCTGGAATATCTAATTCGTTTAATTCAGTACAAAAATGCTGCTTTAGCCTATCGAAATATTAGTTTTGAAAGAGAAGCTTACGCTAAAGAAAGAGAATTAAATTATCTTAAAAACCGATCATTCTTTCAGTTTCTGAATTACATTAAATTAAAATGAACTTAGTTTTTAATCAACATATTTCTATTGATTTTCCGAATAATATTTCTTTGACTATTAAACGTGAAGATTTAATTCATCCGTTTGTTTCGGGAAATAAATTCAGAAAGCTGAAATATAATTTACTTCAAGCGAAAGCTGAAAATAAAAATACCCTTTTGACTTTTGGCGGAGCATTTTCCAATCATATTGCGGCCGTCGCTTATGCCGGAAAAGAGCAGGGATTTAAGACAATTGGAATCATTCGCGGAGATGAGCTTTTTGATAAAATCGAAGAAAACCCAACTTTGAAATTTGCTCAGGAAAACGGAATGCAGTTTGAGTTTGTTTCAAGAGAGGATTACCGGTTAAAAAGTGAAGAATCTTTTATTGAAAAGTTGAAAGACAAGTTTGGCGATTTTTATTTAGTGCCCGAAGGTGGTACAAATAAACTAGCTGTAAAAGGATGTGAAGAGATTTTAACGGAAGAAGATTCGGTTTTTAATTACGTATGCTGTGCAGTTGGAACAGGCGGTACGATTTCTGGATTAATTAATAGTGCATTGCCAAATCAGAAGATTTTGGGCTTTCCAGCGTTAAAAGGTGACTTTTTAAACGATGAAATTCGTATTTTTGCAAAAAAAGATAACTGGAATTTAGTTTCTGACTATCATTTTGGAGGTTATGGCAAGATAAATTTAGAATTAATTGAATTTGTTAATTCTTTTTTCGAAAATACAAAAGTGCCCTTAGATCCAATTTATACAGGAAAGATGGTTTTTGGCGTTATAGATTTAATCAGCAAAAATTATTTTCCTGCACATTCAAAAATTTTACTCATTCACACTGGCGGATTACAGGGAATTGAAGGGATGAATATAAAATTGAAGCAGAAGAAATTACCAATACTCAAAACCAATGATTAAAAAAATTGTATTACTTGTCGTAATATTAGCTTTAGCAAGTTGCTCTTCCAGTAAGCCTGCTATCGCGACGACTAAAAAAGCGGCAGCAGTTCAAACGCGAACGGCGGCGGCAAAAAAAACAGCTCCAGTAAAACCAATCGGTAAAAATTACCCTTCTACAAATAATACAACTGAGGTTATTCAATCTACTTCAAAAACAGTTGTAACCAGCGATTTAATCAATAATTATGTTTTGCAATACAAAGACATTGCAATGGGAAACATGAAAACTTACGGAATTCCAGCGAGTATTATTCTGGCTCAAGGAATTTTAGAATCGGGAGCAGGTCGAGGAGATTTAGCGCTTGAAGCGAATAATCATTTCGGAATTAAATGCCATAAAGACTGGTTGGGAGAAAGTGTTCGCCATGATGATGATTCTGCTCAAGAATGTTTTAGGAAATATCCTCAAGCTTCAGAATCTTATAGAGATCATGCTTTGTTTTTGGTTGGGAAGAAGAGATACGAGTCTTTGTTTACTTATGAAAAAGACGATTACAAAGCTTGGGCAAAAGGACTTAGAGCCTGTGGATATGCAACAGATCCGAAATATCCAGATAAATTAATTAGCTATATAGAGCGATATAATCTGCATCAGTATGATTGCCAGGTTACGGGACGAAACTATGTGCCAATTAATACTTCGTCTCCAACAAGAAGTGCTTCTTCGGTTGCAAATTCTGATCCGAAAATCAATATGAACACTTACGATCCAAATTTATACGAAGTTCAAAAAGGAGATACTTTGTACTCAATTTCAAAGAAATTTAATTTGTTAGTTGAAGATTTGAAGAAAAAGAACAATCTGACTGATAATGCTATTTCGATTGGGCAAAGGCTTAAGGTTAAGTAATAATGTTCAATTATAAATTATTAATGAAAAGAAAAATCGTAATTGGAATTTTTATTTTTTCAATAGCTATAACAATCAGGTTTTTCTGCGGAGTATACCATCATGATGAGTTTCCAGAAGAACATTTTTTTATAAAGCACAGACCAATCTGGAAATGGACTTTTTATTCTCCAATTAAAATGTCTGATACAAAGATTGAAGAACTTTCGAAAGAAGAACAAATAGAACAAAAATATTTCAATGAGTTTATAAGAGATCAAGGTTTAAGTAGATAAATTAAATCTAAAATCTGAACTCAAAAATCTAAAATAAAAAATGTTATATAAAAGAAGTAGTCAGCTTTTTGCTGAAGCAGAAAAAGTAATTCCGGGAGGAGTAAATTCACCAGTAAGAGCATTTAAAGCGGTTGGCGGAACTCCGATTTTTGTAAAAAGTGCTAAAGGCGCTTATTTGTACGATGAAGACGGAAATAAATTAATTGATTACATCAACTCATGGGGACCAATGGTTTTAGGTCATGCTTATCAGCCGGTTGTTGATGCAGTAATCGAAAAAGCAAAACTGGGAACTTCATTTGGAATGCCTACAGAATTGGAAACTGAAATCGCTGCTTTGGCCGTTTCTATGGTTCCAAATATTGATAAAATACGTTTTGTAAATTCTGGTACAGAAGCTTGTATGAGTGCGATTCGTCTGGCTCGTGGATTTACAAAAAGAGATAAAATCATCAAATTTGCAGGTTGTTACCACGGACATTCTGATTCATTTTTGATTCAGGCAGGAAGTGGAGCTGTAACTTTCGGTTCGCCAAATAGCCCAGGTGTTACAGAAGGAACTGCAAAAGATACTTTATTAGCAAAATACAATGATTTAGAAAATGTAAAAACATTAGTTGAAGCTAACAAAGGAGAAATCGCAGCAATTATTATCGAAGCAGTTGCTGGAAATATGGGTTGTATTCCGCCTCAAAAAGGTTTCCTAGAAGGCTTAAGAGAATTATGTACAGCAAATGGAATATTATTGATCTTTGATGAGGTAATGACAGGTTTCCGTTTAGCTCGCGGAGGAGTTCAGGAATTATATGGTATTGATGCTGATATCGTAACTTTTGGTAAAGTAATTGGTGGCGGACTTCCAGTTGGAGCTTTTGCTGCTCGTGAAGAAATCATGAATCATTTAGCACCACTTGGACCAGTTTATCAGGCAGGAACATTGTCTGGAAATCCTTTGGCAATGGCTGCAGGATTAGCAATGCTAAAAGCTCTTGATAATGACAGAACAATTTTTGCTCGTTTAGAAGAAAAAACAGCTTATTTAGAAGCGGGAATCGATAGAGTTTTAAAAGCAAATAATGTAGTGTTTACAATCAATAGAGTTGGTTCTATGATTTCGGTTCATTTTGATGCAGATCCAGTTACAGATTTTCAAACTGCTGCAAAAGGAGATAATGAAACGTTTAAAAAATTCTTCCACGGATTATTGCAAGAAGGTGTTTATATTGCACCATCGGCTTACGAAACTTGGTTTATAACAGATGCTTTAACTTACGAAGATCTAGACTTTACAATTAATGCAATCGACAAGGTGTCGAAAACATTCTAAATAACAAAAAAGAGGCTTTTAAAGCCTCTTTTTTTATGCGTCAATTAGATTTTATCTTCTCTTCGCTCTTTCATTTTTTCCTTCATTTTGTCTTTTTTCTCTTCTTGCAATGCTTTCCATTTAGTGTATTGGTCAGCTTTTAAGATTGATTTCATTTTGGCATCGTTTGCAGCAACTTCGTCTTCCATTTGTTTTTTGAAATCGGCTTTTTCTGCAGCAGTTGGTTTCGTGTTACTGTCTTTTTGATCTTTTCTTGCTTCTTTGAATTTTTCAGCTTTAGCACTTCTTTCTGCTAACAGTTGTTTTACTTGGGCTTGTTGATTAGCATCTAAACTCAATTCAGAAGTTAATTTTTGAAGTTGTTTTTCGTTACGTTGTTCCGGTGTCATTCTTTCCTTGTGTTCACGCGCCGGTTTTTGATCTGCGTCTTGTGCAAAACTTGCTATTCCAACCAATAGCATAGCAGCAATTAATAATTTTTTCATCGTTAAGTTTTTTTAATTGTTTATAGTGATTAGACTTTTCAAAATTCTTTAGGTTTAATCTGGTTATCAGATTTATAGTTTATTTAACAAATTGTGTAAAAATGTCATTAGAATCTTTATTCTTACAGAATTTAATTTTTATTGCTTATTTTTAAGGTATTAACCAGAAATAAACCAATAACAAAGATTATGAGTTTGAATACTGTATTGCACAAAAATAAAATAGCCTTTTTCTCGACACAGCCTTACGATAAAGAATTCTTTAACAAATACAATGCTGATTTTGGTTTTGAATTGGATTTCTTTGAAACACAGCTTAATCCGCAAACCGTAATTCTAATCGAAAATGCAGAGATTGTCTGCGTTTTTGTAAATGATATTGTAAACGAAACGGTCATCAAACAATTAGCAGAAAAGAATGTAAAAATCATTGCTTTGCGTTGCGCTGGTTTTAACAATGTTGATTTGGAAGCGGCCAAAAACCATGGCATAAAAGTTTGCCGCGTTCCTGCTTATTCGCCACAGGCAGTTGCAGAACATGCTATGGCGATGATTTTGACTTTAAACAGAAAAACTCATAAAGCATACAATCGAGTTCGAGAACAGAATTTTTCTTTAAACGGATTATTAGGTTTTGATTTATTTGGAAAAACAATTGGCATTATCGGAACAGGAAATATCGGAAAAGCATTTTCTAAAATAGCACTTGGTTTTGGCTGTAAAGTCTTGGCTTATGATATTGTAGAAAGTGATGAGATGAAAAATGACGGTGTTTCTTTTGTTGGTTTAGAAGAGATATTTAAAACAAGCGATATTATCTCACTTCATTGTCCGCTAAACGATCAAACTAAACATATAATTAATAAAACTTCGCTTTCTTTTATGAAACAAAGTGTAATGATTATCAATACAAGCCGTGGCGGATTAATTGAAACAGCATCGGTTATTGAAGGTTTAAAAGAAGGAAAAATTGGTTATTTAGGAATTGATGTTTATGAACAAGAGGAAAAGCTCTTTTTTAGAGATTTATCGGCAGATATTATTCAGGATGATGCAATCCAACGTTTAATGAGTTTTCCGAATGTTTTAGTAACTGCACATCAGGCATTTTTTACTAATGAAGCTTTGACACAGATTGCTTTGGTGACTTTTAATAACATCAAATCATTATTAGCGAAAAACGATATTGAAAATAAGGCTGCATTATTAGTGTAATTTAAATATTAGATTATGAAAAATAAAATCTTAATTCTAATCGGAATTCTGATATTAAATTCATGTCAGAATAAAAACGAATCAAAAAATATTGTCAAAAGTATTATTCAGGATACTTTATCCAAAACAATTGGAGGAACAGCAGATTTAAGCGATGCGCCACCAAGAGATGATAAAGCGGTAGAATTGATTCGCAAACAATTGAATGTTCTGCTGAAAAAAGATCTGCCAGCAATGTCAAAAGACGACCGATACTTTTATTATGAAGCTTTTGATTTAAATAATGATCATAAAAACGAATATTTCGTCGGGTTCTCCAATTCCTATTTCTGCGGAAGCGGAGGCTGTTCGGGCTATATTTTGAATAACGACGGAAGTGTAATTAACAAATTCACGGTAACCGATTTTCCTATTTACGCAACAACTTCTTCAACTGAAAAATTTTATGATTTGATTTTTGAAAGCGGAGGAAAGTTTCATCTTTTAAAAATGAAAAGTGGAAAATACCCGTCCAATCCATCTGTTCAGGAAGTTATAAATGGAGAAGTACCAAAAGAAAGCACAAAGGTTTTAGATGTTAATTCTAAGAAATTGGAAAAATATTCTTTTTAATTAGAGATATAAATCATTCCGTAGGAATGTCTGCTTGGTAGAAATTAAATTTTAATTACGATTATACATTCCATAGGAACGTTTGATTCATGTGTGATATTTATTTCATATAAAAAACAGGTGTACTTAGAGGACGCAATGCAAAACGATATGATTTTTTTCTACCGATGAGATATTTCTAGCGCAATATTAAATGAACAAACCCGACAGATTTTTTAAAATCTGTCGGGTTTGTTAGAATTACTTTTTCAATATTTTTGAAAGCACTTTTGGATTTCGCCGATTATCCCAAAATGCTATGACTATTAATTCTGTAGGTGTTGTTTTGTAAAATATATTGTAATGACCTAGTGTTGATGTTCTAACATCCGGAAAGTTTGTCTTTATGTAGATTTCAGGATTATTAATTAAAAAATTAATTCTTTGCGTAATTTCTAAAACTAATTTTCTTGAATAAGTTTTTGATTTATTTCTTTTATTCCAATAATTCAATATTTTTCTTCTTTGATTAACTGCAGTATTGGTCCAAATTATTCTGACAGCCATTCTAGATCTTCTTTGTCTAAATCTTCTTGAGAAATAACTCTACCATATTTTATGTCTTCTTCGCTTTCTTTAAGCATATCTAATTCATATTGTTCAAACTGATAAACATCGGTAGGATCTGCATTTTTTAAAAGATTTCTTATTTTTTCTAAAAGACGTACATCTTCAATGTTTTTTAGTTTATCAAATATTTCTAATTTTATTTCTAAAGCGCTCATAATAATGCATTTTATTAATCAAAGTTATGTAAATAAAACGAAAAACCCGATAAGCTATAAACTTATCGGGTTGTATTTATAATAAAATAAGGCAAAAATTTACCCCACCAATTCCACAAATTTAAACTCACCATCAACGACAACTTTAGTCAAACCGTGTTTAGATAAGTTTTTCATAGAAGCATCCCATTTTTTACCGCTTAAATTAGCTGTAATTTTTAGTTGCGTTAGATCCATTCTGTTTTCATTCTTCGTAAGCAAGTCAATAATGAATTTTTCTTCATCAGAAAGTTCAATTTGAGCTTGTTTTTTCTCAGGACGCATTTGAGGGAACAATAAAACTTCTTGAATAGAAGCGTTATTTGTTAAATACATAATCAAACGATCCATTCCAATTCCCATTCCAGAAGTTGGAGGCATACCGTATTCAAGAGCTCTTAAGAAATCTTCATCGATAATTCCGTTTGCTTCATCGTCACCTTTCTCAGAAAGACGCATTTGATCTTCAAAACGCTCTCTTTGATCAATAGGATCATTTAATTCAGAATAAGCATTTGCAATTTCTTTACCGCAAACCATTAATTCAAAACGCTCAGTCAAGTCTGGATTGTCGCGGTGTTCTTTACAAAGTGGAGACATTTCTTTTGGATAATCTGTAATGAAAGTTGGCTGAATATAATTTCCTTCACATTTTGCTCCAAAAATCTCATCAATCAATTTTCCTTTACCCATTGTTTCGTCAACTTCGATTCCCATTCCTCTTGCAGCTTCAAACAATTCCTGTTCTGTTTTTCCAGAAATATCAAAACCAGTAAAATGTTTGATAGAATCTGTCATTGTTACACGTGCATAAGGCGCTTTAAAGTTGATTTTGTGCTCGCCAAAAGTAACTTCGCTTGTACCATTTACAGCAATCGCACAATGCTCAAGAAGACCTTCAGCAAAATCCATCATCCAGTTGTAGTCTTTGTAAGCTACATATATTTCCATTGCAGTGAATTCTGGATTATGCGTTCTGTCCATACCTTCGTTACGGAAGTTTCTAGAGAACTCATAAACACCTTCAAATCCACCAACAATTAATCTTTTTAAGTATAACTCATTCGCAATACGCATATAAAGCGGAATATCAAGTGAGTTGTGGTGCGTAATAAATGGTCTTGCCGAAGCTCCACCAGGAATTGACTGTAAAACCGGAGTATCAACTTCCAAATATCCTGCATTGTTAAAATACTCTCTCATTGCAGTAAACAATTTTGTTCTCTTAAGGAAAGTTTCTTTAACCTGCGGATTTACCGTTAAATCTACATAACGCATTCTGTAACGTAATTCAGCGTCATTGAAAGCATCGTGTACATTTCCTTCTTCGTCAACTTTCGGTAACGGAAGCGGACGTAATGTTTTACTTAAAAAAGTAAAACCATTAACACGAATACATTTTGCACCAACTTGTGTAGTAAACAATTCACCTTCAATACCAATAAAGTCACCTAAATCAGTAAGTTTTTTGAATACTTGGTTGTATAAAGTTTTATCATCACCTTCACACAAAACATCGCGATTCACGTACAATTGAATACGTCCTTCGCTATCTTGTAATTCAGCAAAACAAGCTTTACCTTGATCACGAACACTCATCAAACGTCCCGCAACGATAACCTTCTTACCTTCCTCAAAAGATTCCTTTATCTGCTTTGAAGTATGATTTACAGGAAAAAGATTAGCTGGATAAGGATTGATTCCCAGATTGCGTAAATTTTGAAGTTTTTCTCTTCTGATGATTTCTTGTTCTGATAATGCCATTTTGTGCTATTTTTTTAAGTGTGCAAAGATAAAAAAAAGAATGCAGATTTTAGAATGCAGATTTTAGATTTTTTGAAGCAGCAATTTATTGGCTTTCAATCACCTTTAGTCCCGCTATCCGTTACAATCTTTTATGCCGAACACCGGCATAAAAGGATTTCCACTTCTATCGGGGCTAGTTTATAGGTTTTTGTTTTTATAAGATCTTTTTTGTAAGAAATTAAATAAAAAACTAAGTATCTTAGCAACTTGTAACCTTGTAGTCTACTAAAAAATGAAATACCTATCGTGCTTATTAATTCTAATTTTATTTGTAAGCTGTCAAATTACCGAGACAATTATAATCAATTCAGACGGAAGTGGTACAATAGAAATAGAGCAACTTAGAGATGAAAATAGTTATATGCAATTGGTTGGCGAAGAATATTCTAAAGAAAATGTATTTCAGGATACCACGTATATTTTTAAAGGATATATCGAAAAATACAAACAAAACTTTGCGAAATATAAACCAGAAGAACAGCAATTGTTTCAAAAATATGCCAATGTAAAAACACAGATCAAACGAAGTTCTTATGAAAAAGAATTCAGAACCGTTTTCACACTTCATTTTGATAAAGTGCACGAAATTCCAGATTTGTTCAAAACGGAAGATTATGCATCAGATATTCAGCATAATTATGCTTTAACGGCAGAAGAACATTATTTTAGAATAGGCTATGCGTTTGACGGAAAAGTATTCAAACGTTCAGACGCAATTATCAATACAGCTGAATTTGAAAAAGCAAAATTACAAGTTGAAAATTTCGAGAAAAAGTACAGTTCTTCAAAATTGGCTCAGATTTATGTTTTGAAATATCATTTTCCAAAAAAAATAAAATCGGTTTCCAATCTAAAAGCAATAATCAATTCAGATAAAAAATCTTTAACATTAGAATTTAAATTATCTGATTGTTTGCGCAATCCAGAAATGACAAATCTTGAAGTGGTTTTGGAATAATAAAAAAGAAAGTTGAAAAACTCAACATCTTAGTAACTTAGGATCTCAGAATCTCAAAACCTAAAAAACTTCGTATCTTTGATGAAAAATTGTACTCTTATGAAATTATACAAATTATTAAGTTTTTCTTTTTTAATAGCAACATTAACAAGTTGTACTTTTACTGAAAACATTTACATTAACGATAATGGCACTGGAAAATTTTCTGTAGATATGGACGGTTCTTCTCTAATGGAAATGGCTGGCGATCAGATTGCGGGTCAAATGGGAGAAGAGGCTAAAAAAGATATAGACTCGACTTTTACATTCAAACAATTATTCGAACAGAAAAAAGATAGTATTGCAAAATTGTCTCCAGAGACTCAGAAAGAACTTAAAAAACTGGAAAATTTTGTTGTTACAACCAAAATGAGTTCTGCTAAAAAACAGTTTTTAATGACTTTAGGAACCGATTTTAAAAATGTAAACGAACTTCAAGATATTTTACAAACCTTAAGTACATTTCAAAAATTAGAAGGAGGAGCGGGTGCGAGTCCTTTAGGAAATGGTTTTGGAGATAATAATAGTAAATTAAGCTACACTTACGACGGAAAAAAATTTACAAGAAGAGCAGTAATCGACCAACAAAAATTGGCTGCAAAACCTAAAGATTCTGCAGGAGATATGTCAAAAATGATGTTTGCATCTTCAAATTATATTGTCAAATACCATTTTCCAAAAAAAATAAAAAAAGTTTCTAATCCGAATGCATTATTTAGCGACGATAGAAAATCACTTACCATTCAATACTCTTTTACGGATTATATGGAGAATCCCGACAAACTTAACTTCGATGTTGAGTTTGAAAAATAATTAAAATGAACAAAAAAATCCAACTTCAGGATCTTGGAAAAAGAGATTATAAATCGACTTGGGAATATCAGGAAGAAATTTTCAAAGATATAGTCGATTTAAAAATCAAGAACAGAAGAGAAGAACTTGATCTGCCAACACCAAATTATTTATTGTTTGTTGAGCATCCGCACGTTTATACTTTAGGTAAAAGCGGAGATTTAGAAAACTTATTATTAAACGAGAAACAACTAGAAGCAAAAGGAGCAACTTTCTACAAAATCAATCGTGGTGGCGATATAACCTATCACGGACCAGGACAGATTGTAGGTTATCCGATATTAGACTTAGAGAATTTCTTTACCGATATTCATAAATATTTGCGTTTTCTCGAAGAATCAATTATTCTCACACTAGCAGAATATGGTTTAGAATCGGGTAGAAGCGAAGGGGAAACCGGAGTTTGGCTCGGCGTTGGAACTCCATTTGCACGTAAAATTTGCGCAATGGGCGTACGAGCGTCGCGTTGGGTAACCATGCACGGTTTTGCTCTAAATGCAAATGTAGATTTAGGATATTTCGATAATATAATTCCGTGTGGTATTCGCGGAAAAGGTGTAACTTCTTTAAACGTTGAACTTGGTGTAGAAAAGGTTGACGAAGAAGAAGTAAAAGCTAAAATTATCAAACATTTAAAAGAGTTATTTGAAGCAGAATTTATCTAAAATTCTCTTCTAGATATTATAAACCGTTTCAAGTTATTTGAAACGGTTTTTTGTTTTATTCCGTAAATGCTACTAGTTTAGGTTTAATTCGACTGTTTTGTGTCTAAAAAAGAAATTTCAAAATTTAAACAGAAAGCGTTTTTTTATAAAAATAGCTTCCAAAAAAACGAAAAAACAATTGGCAAAAGTTAAGATTTTGAAAGTATGGCAAATTATAGGACTAACGTAATTTTATTCTGTATTTGTGCTAAATTTGAAAACATCACAAGTAAAGTTTAATCAAAATCTAACCAAATTCCTTATGAGAAAAATCTACTTATTATGTTTTCTATTTATTCTTAATGGTCTTTTTGCTCAGAAGAAAGAAAAATTATATCCAATTACTGCATACGAAAAAGTTTGGCAAGAGAAAAACAGCGATTCCAGATTGAAATTGATCAAAACAATTTGGCTGGAAGACAGTACTTTTGAAGATCCCTCGGCATCTATAAAAGGAGTAGTGGCCTTTAATAATGTAATAAACGAATTTTATAAAAAGTTTCCAGACGCAATCTTAACATCGGGGCCAAAAATTGTAAAAGACAATTATGTGACTTGGGAATGGAAAATTGTCGATTCGAAAAATAAGCTGATCATGGGAGGCCGCGATTTTGCACGATTAAATGGAAAAGGGCAAGTGAGTAAAATTATTGGTTTTTGGGATAAAGATGCAGCATTGTCTGAAGCTGACCTTTTAAAAAATCTTGAAGCTGATAATTTAAAAGTAGTGGCAAAATATTACGAATGCCTTTTTAAAACAAGAGATTTTAATACAATGGCAACTTTGATAGAAGATGGTGCTATTTACAATCAAGCAATAGGACTGCCGTACGGAGGAACTTTTATAGGTTTTAGCGAATGGAATAAAATGTTTGCTAAGTCAACAGAATTTTTTGATTTGCAAATAGAAAAAGAACCGACTTACTTTAGTGATGCTTCTAAAAATGAAGTTATCATTTATTTCACAATTAGCTGTAAATCTAAAAAATCTGGTAAAACTATGTCAATGCCAATATCAGAACACTTTGATTTAAAAAATGGAAAAATAACTGCAGTGAGACCTTTCTATTATGATACAAAGCAATTTGCAGAATTTTTAAAAAGTAAAAAGTAAAAAGTAAAAAGTAAAAAGTAAAAAGTAAAAAGTAAAAAGTAAAAAGTAAAAAGTAAAAAGTAAAAAGTAAAAAGTAAATAGTGACTAGTAATTAGAAAAAAAACGACCTGAATGGTCGTTTTTTTATTCGAAAAAATTCAGTTCGAGTTGTTCTGGCAAAAGCCTAAAACTCATTCGATGATATTTTGTAGTGCCGTATTTTTTTATGGCTTCTCGATGTTCTTTAGTTGGATAGCCTTTATTTTTTTTCCAGTTGTACATCGGGAATTCTTCATGAATCATATCCATATATTCGTCTCGATATGTTTTGGCTAATACAGAAGCTGCGGCAATACTTAAATATTTTCCGTCACCTTTTATGATACTTTGATTAGGTATTGATTTTAGTAATGCAATTTCTTCAGAAGTAAATTGTTTTCCACACGTATTTTTAAGGCCAAGTTTAGCATTTAAAGCACGATTTCCATCTACTATAATATATTCAGGAACGTGTTTGAGTTTTAAGATGCATTCTTGCATTCCTTTCATAGAAGCATTCAGTATATTTATTTCATCAATCTCATCTGGAAACAAATGGGTAACAGCAAAACATAAAGCTTCTTGTTCTATAATAGGTCTTAAAAGTGCTCTTGCTTTTTCAGAAAGCTGTTTACTATCATTTAAAGTTTGATTTTCAAAATGTTCAGGTAAAATTATTGCGGCGGCGGTAACTGGACCCGCAAGACATCCTCGGCCAGCTTCGTCAGTTCCAGTTTCTAAAATAAATCCTGAGAAATTTTTTTCGAGCATTTTATTCATTTTGAAACACAAATATTATCATTTTTTAAAGATTGACCTAAAATTGAAGTTCTAAAAAAATAAAATATTTTTTTTGTAAGATATTTAAGAATATATTTGTAGGAAAATTAACAAAAATATGGAGTTACATGTTAAGTAACTGAGGTAGAGTTTTTCGTTTTTTAAGGTTTGAAAATCAGATTATAGCCACACTTATTTCCTGAAAAATAAATTAGAGATAATTTTTTTTGTTTCAAAAAAATGATTGAAAGACAAAAACCTCAAAAATGTGAGTTTAACATTTTTTTTTAATCCATGTTTTGTTAGGATAATATTTATAAAATATCATAACTGTAACTTAAAAAAGTGAGATTTGTTACACTTAATTATGTTAATTATTTGTTAAAATTAGAAAGTGATAAAAAAAGCGTTTTTAACCATTTTGTTAAATATAACTAGGTTTAAGCGTGGTTTTGTTGCTTTATTAATTGTAAGTGTTAAGGAAACATTAAAATAACATTAGAAAGTGTTAATAAATCGTTTGTGATTTTAAGAAATAATTATGATGTTTGCGAACTACTAATTCAAAATAACTTAAAATGAAATTAAAATTAAAATGGATTTGTACGCTCCTTGTAGCGTTATCTATGCAGTTTTCTTTTGCTCAGGAGAGAACTGTAACTGGAAAGGTATCTGATAAGACAGGTGTTATTCCAGGAGTAAATGTCCTTGTGAAAGGATCTAAAACAAGTACTCAGACAGATTTTGATGGAAGCTATTCTATCAAAGCAAAAACGGGTGATGTTTTGATTTTCTCTTACGTAGGAATGAACAACAAAAATGTAACCGTAGGAACTTCTAACACAATTAGCGTTGAATTGGAGTCTGAGGCACAATTAATGAACGAAGTTGTGGTTGTTGGTTACGGTGTACAGAAAAGAAAAGAGGTAACAGGATCTATCTCTAAAATTGCTGGAAAAGACATTGCTAACTTAGTTACTCCATCTTTCGAAGGTGTTTTAGCTGGTAGAGCAACGGGAGTTCAGGTTTTAACAAATACTGGTCTTTTGGGTGCTGCTCCAAAAATTAGAATTAGAGGTATCGGATCTATTTCTGGTAGTACAGAGCCATTAATTGTAGTAGATGGTATTCCAATTTTTTCTGGAGATATTGGAGGAGTTTCTGCAACAAACGGTTTAGCAGATATTAATCCTGAAGATATTGAGTCTTTTGATGTATTAAAAGATGGAGCTGCAACGGCTATTTATGGATCTCGTGCTGCCAATGGGGTAATTTTGATTACAACTAAGAGTGGTAAAAAAGGTACTTTAAAAGTAAGCTATTCAAGCGTTTTTGGTGTTGCAAGTGCTGCTAAAACATACGATTTGTTGCAAACTCCGGACTTCTTGGTGATTTCTAATGAGAAAAGAACAAACGCAGGCCAAACTCCTTGGGCTGTTGGAAATACGTACAATACAGATTGGCAAGCAGCTGTTTTAAGAAATGCTCCACAAGTAACGCATAATCTTAATTTTAGCGGAGGTTCTGAGAAAACTAAATACTACTTGTCTTTAGGACTTTCAGATATGGATGGTATCAACTTGGCTAATAGCATGAAAAAATACTCTATTAGAACAAACATTGATCAGGAAATAAACAAATGGTTAAGTGTTGGAACAAACTTAGCTGTAAGTAGAACAGAATACGATGGTTTGAATAGTAATGCTAGTGGTCTTTCTGGAAACATCTTTAATACAATCAGACAGTTACCTAATATTCCAATTTATGATGCTTTAGATCCAACAGGATACAACCTTTCAGCAAATAATGCTACAGTTGGTCAGTGGGATAACACGGCAGCTGTTGGGGATAACATTACAAACATCATGTATGTTTTAGACCACAATAAATACAAGTCTACAACAACGAGAATTATCGCAAGTGCTTATGCAAATGCGCAAATTACTAAAGATTTAAGCTATAAATTACAAATTAGTGCTGATAATGCTATGACTGATGGTTTTCAATATTGGAACCCTATTCATGGTGATGGACGTGGATCTAATGGTTTAGTTTACCAAGATAACAGAAATCTTTTGAGATGGAACTGGCAAAATATCTTGAACTACAAACATACTTTTGCAGAAAACCACAACATTGGTTTAACAGGAGTTGCTGAATACCAAAAATCTAGAGACAAATTGTTATGGGGTCAAGGAAGTGACATCATTAGTGATTTCTTTGATGAGAATCTTGTAACAAATACATTCAACACTAAAGATGCAGGTGGAGGTATTACAGAAAAAGGTATTATTTCTTACTTAGGTCGTTTTACTTATAACTTTAAAGAAAAATACTTTTTACAAGCTTCTCTTAGACGTGACGGAATTTCACAATTTGAATCTGATGTTAGATACCACAACTTCCCTGGAGTTTCTGCTGGTTGGACAGTTTCTAAAGAAAGTTTCATGGAAGGAATTAGCGGAGTGCTTTCTGATTTGAAATTCAGAGGTTCTTATTCTGAAGTAGGTAACGTTGATGTATTGAATGGTGCAGCTTATCCTTCTAAAGACCTTACAATTGGTTCTCCTTATGGGCCATCAAACGGAATTGGATACTACCAATTTAGTAATCCTTTATTGCAGTGGGAAACTTCTAGTAAAGTTGACTTTGGTGTAGATTTAGGATTCATGAACAATCGTTTGACTTTAGCTTTTGATTATTTCAAAAATAACATTGATAACTTAGTGTTGGCAGCTCCAACATCTCCTTCTATTGGTATTCCAAATAATACAGTTAACCAAAACGTTGGTAAAATGTACAATCAAGGATATGAGTTCTCTCTTAACTTTAAAGCAATCAATACGCAAAATTTCTCTTGGGATCTTTCTTCTAACTTAACTCTTACTAAGAATAAAGTTACAGCTCTTTACCAAGGACAGTCTATCGTAGGTGGTTCTTCTACAGATACAAATATTGCCCCAAATATTATTATTGCTGAAGGTGAGTCAATCAACTCTTTATATGGTTTCCAATATTGGGGAGTTAACCCTGCAAATGGTAACCCAGTTTATTACAAAGCAGATGGAAGTTTAGTTCAAGGTAATTTAAGTACTCAAACTTACTTCAAATTTGATGCTAATAACCCAGGTGGACCGATGGATGCTACAACAGCAGCTACTTTAAGTACAGCTGATAAAAAGATCTTAGGAAATACATTGCCAACATATTATGGGTCAGTTTCATCTAATATGAAATATAAAAACATCGATTTTGGTTTCATGTTCAGATTTAGTGGAGGAAATGAAATCTTCAACTCTACAAGAAGAGAGTTGATGAATCAAAACTTCAACAATAACGGAACTGAAATCTTAGGAAGATGGCAAAGTGCTGCTAATCCTGGAGACGGATGGACACCAAGATTATATGCAAGTTCAAATACATTTACTAACCTTTCTGGAAGTGCTAGTACACGTTTTGTTGAAAAAGGAGATTTTATCTCACTTGATAACATTACTTTAGGTTATACATTGCCAAAAGTATTATTAGACAAAATTGGTGTAGATACATTTAGACTTTTTGTTCAAGGACAAAACATCTGGTTAATTTCAGATTACAAAGGATTGAATCCTGAAATGGAAACTTCTGGAGTAGATATTAATGGTACTCCACGTGCAAAAGTGGTATCAGTTGGATTAAATGTAAGTTTATAATAAAGAAATATGAAAAATATAATAAAAACAATTTTACTTTCTGCAGTGGTACTTGGGATGAGTTCATGTACAGAAGAAAAAGTAATCGATCTAAAGCCGATCAACAATATCTTAAGTCCTGATGCTTTTACTACACCTACATTAATATCAACATATATGAATGGGGTTTATAATGCAGCTGCAATAGGACAGTATAATGCCGCTCCAACTAGCCCGAACGGTGGTCGTGGATATGTATGGGGAGCAGCTTATGTTGAACAAGGTGAAGCTAGAGGAGAAGATGTTGTGAATATGGCAACTTTCTATGAGTTAACTTATAGAGGTACTTATGATCCAACAACTGCTAATAACGTTTACTATTGGGTTGATGGTTACAGATTGATCAACAGATGTAACCTTATGATTGAAGGAACTAATGAAGCTGTAGCAAAAGGTATTATTACTAAAGCAATTGGTGACAATTATATTGGACAGTCTAAATTCTTAAGAGCAATTACGCACTTAGAATTATTGACTTATTTTGCTAGACCTTATCACTATACTCCTGGTGCAACTCACCCTGGTATTCCTTACAGAACAGTTGGAGTAAATACATTCGAAGAAATTGAGTCTGAATCTGCAAAACCAAGAAATACAGTAGCGGATTGTTATGATAAAATTTTAGCTGATTTAAATGATGCTGAGGCTTTAATTACTTCAGGTAGCAGTACTGCTTTTGCATCTAGACCAATTGGTAGAGCTTCTAAGTGGGCAGCTATTGCTTTCAAAACTAGACTTTATCTTCAAAAAAGAGATTGGCCAAATGTTTTGGTTGAAGGAGCTAAATTAAACGGAGCTTTTGCATTAACTGCAGATCCATACGCACCTTTCCAAAACACTACTGGAACTAATGCTAGTAACTCAGAGTCTATTTTCTCTATTCAGCATTCAGCTACGGCTAATCCAGGTGTAAATGCTGCTTTAGCTAGTATCTTAAAAGATAGAGCTTTAGTATGTATCAGCCCAATCATTTGGAGAGATCCACAATGGTTAGCTGATGATAAACGTAGAGAAGATGGAAAGTTTATCTATACAGCATCTAGCATTAAATATACTAACAAGTATACAGATGTGACAAACAGAACTGATGCTGCTCCAATTATTAGATATGCTGAAGTAGTGTTGAATATGGCTGAAGCTCAAGCTCGTCAATCAAATTTACCGGCAGCTTTAACTTTATTAAACTCTGTAAGAAACAGATCTTTGGCAAATCCAACTACTCAGGCTTATACAGCTGCTTCTTTTACAACAGATGCTGCAATGGTTGCTGCTATTCTTAAAGAAAGAAGAATTGAGTTTTTACAAGAAGGACGTAGATGGACTGATATTCACAGATTACAAGGAGATCCAATAGCAGCGGTTGCTACAAGCGGTATTCCTGCTAAAATGGCAAATGCTGCGCCTACTGCTGCTGCATTCGTTTTAGGAAATACTTATGTAATAGCTACTCCTATTGCGGCAATTCCTGCAGCTGACCGTAGATTCTTATGGCCAATACCACAATTAGAAATGAATACAAATCCAGGTTTAGGACAAAATCCTGATTGGTAATAGGTAATTATTTTGAATTTTTTTTGGGAGCCCCGTATACTTTTGTATACGGGGTTTTCGTTTCAAAATAGTGAAACAATTTTCACTTTATATTATATATTATGTTTTTTCGTTAATACGTTTTTATCTTTACCTTTGCTCAGCATATTTTGTCAAAATAAATTTATACAAAGTCATCAAATGAGAATATTCATTTTCCTATATCTATTAGTTTTACCAACTTTATTGTTTTCTCAAGAAAAAAAAGCCGCTCCTAAAAAGGATTTAGATATGAATACGGAATATTCTAGTATTACAGATACCGTAAAGAAGAAAAAAGCGAAAATAGCAACCATAGACCAATATAAGATAGTTACCTTAGAGCATGATACTATTTATGCAGATACTTCGCTGACTATAAAAAGTGCTTACAGGCAAAATCATCTTAGAAAAGACCTTTTCGGACTTTTGGAGTTTTCGAATATCGGGCAACCATTAAATACATTGCAATATAGTTTGACAAGTTTTTCTCCGTATCCTGAAATAGGATTTACAGGAAAACATTCTAATTATATGCAGGCAGATCAAATAAGGTATTATTCTGCAGCAACGCCTTTTACGGAATTGTTTTTTAATACAACAATTAATAAAGGACAGAATGTAGATTCCTTTATCACTTTAAATACATCAAAGAATCTTAATTTTTCAATCGCTTATAGAGGTTTAAGATCTGAGGGAGATTATATTAATCAATTAGTTAGCGCAGGTAATTTCAGATTTACAACTAGTTATGCTACAACTAGCAGGCGTTATGCGATCAACGCGCATTTTGCTAATCAAGATATAATGAACGAAGAAAATGGAGGGATCACAAATGTGTCCAATTTTGAAAGTGATGATCCCGATTTTAAAAACCGACAAAGATTGCAGGTTTATTTAACAGATGCAGAATCTCTATTGAAAGGAAGAAGATTATTTTTTGATCATGCCTTTAGAGTCAATCCAACTGATGGAAATAATAATTTATATCTAACGCATCAGTTTAATTATGAGTATAAAAATTATAATTATAAACAGCCAACTGTAGCTTCTTCAATTACAGATAATAATAATGTTACTACAAAAGTAAATCGTTTCGGAGATTCTTATGTAGCAAGCAACATCAATGATGAAACAAAATATGAAAGGCTGTATAATAAAGTAGGAGCTGCTTATGAGAACTCTCTTTTAGGGAAGTTTAACTTTTTTATAGACGATTACAGATCCAATTATAAATACGAAAGAGTCATTGTTGATTCTTTAGGTCATGCAGTTCCGGCTAATTTATATATGCAGATTAATAATGTGGGAGGTCAATATGAATATCAGAAAAATAAATGGAACGGTAGATTTTTATATTCAAGATCAATTACCAATCAATCGCTTTCAGATTTAGATGCTAAATTGAGATACGATTTAAACGAAAAAATCAAGTTTGATTTTAGATATCGTAACATCAATAAACTGCCAAATAATAATTATAATTTATTTCAAAGTAGTTGGATTTCATATAATTGGTCGCATAATTTCAAAAATGAAAAAATAAATTCGTTAAGTGCAGAAATAACAACTCCTTGGTTAACAGGACAAGTTCAATACACTGTACTGAAAGATCATTTGTATTTTAGAGACACGTCGGCAGTAGCAAATGTTCAAATTGTTACACCAGAACAGTATGGGAATGTCATAAATTATTTAGAAATAAAAGCTAGCCGTGAATTTAAATTTGGTCCTTTTGCATTAGATAATACACTTTTATATCAAAAAGTAGATCAATCAGATTTGATTTTAAACGTTCCAGATTTTGTAACCAGAAATACGTTTTATTATTCAAATCATTTTTTCAAAAAAGCATTGTTTATTCAAACAGGTATTGTATTTAATTATCTGACGAAATATTATGGAGATGATTACAATCCGGTTGTTGCAGAATTCTTTGTTCAGCAAGAAAAAAAGACGGGCGGTTTTGCCACATTTGATCTCTTTGTAAATGCTAGAATTCGTCAGACACGTTTTTACTTAAAAGCGGAACACATAAATGCGCTTTTCTCACAAAGCGATTATTACTCGGCACCTAATAATCCTTATCGTGATTTTGTATTGCGTTTTGGTTTAGTTTGGAATTTCTTCCAATAAAAGCCGAATTTAATTAGAACCACTATCTTAAACTCAAATAAAAATGGACTTTTCAAAAAACATTTTAGAAACAATTGGCAACACGCCATTGGTAAAACTCAACAAAATTGTTGCTGAAATTGATGCGTTAGTATTGGCAAAAGTCGAAACCTTTAATCCAGGTAATTCTGTGAAAGACAGAATGGCTGTAAAAATGATTGAAGATGCAGAGGCTGATGGCCGATTGAAACCTGGAGGAACTATTATTGAAGGAACTTCAGGAAATACAGGAATGGGATTAGCACTTGTAGCAATCGTAAAAGGATATAAGTTAATTTGCGTAATCTCAGATAAACAGTCTAAAGAAAAAATGGACATTCTTCGTGCTGTTGGAGCCAAGGTTGTTGTTTGTCCTACAGATGTAGAACCGACAGATCCTCGATCTTACTATTCGGTTTCTAAGCGTTTGGCAGAAGAAACACCAAATTCTTGGTATGTAAATCAGTATGATAACATGTCAAATTCATTGGCACATTACGAACAAACAGGTCCAGAAATTTGGAAACAAACTGAGGGTAAAATCACGCATTTCGTAGTTGGTGTTGGAACGGGAGGAACAATTTCTGGTGTTGGAAAATATTTGAAAGAGAAAAATCCAAACATTAAAATTTGGGGAATCGATACTTATGGTTCAGTTTTTAAAAAATACCACGAAACTGGAATTTTTGATGAGAATGAAATTTATTCTTACATAACAGAAGGAATTGGAGAAGATATTTTACCTAAAAATGTCGATTTCTCTTTAATAGATGGATTTACAAAAGTAACAGATAAAGATGCAGCGGTTTATACTAGAAAAATTGCTTTAGAGGAAGCTATTTTTGTTGGAAATTCTGCCGGAGCATGTATTAAAGGTTTACTCCAGTTAAAAGAACATTTTAAACCTGATGATGTTGTTGTAGTGCTTTTTCATGATTCTGGAAGCCGTTATGTTGGTAAAATGTTCAATGATGATTGGATGCGTGAACGTGGATTTTTAGAAGAAAACGTTACTAAGGCCGAAGATGTGATTAAAGATCATATTGATAAAGAATTAATTGTTGTACGTACAGAAGAATTAGTTTCGCACGCAATTGAACGTATGCGTAAGTATAAAATTTCGCAAATTCCTGTTGTCGATATTAACGGATTTGTCGGCTCTGTTGATGAAACAGACTTATTTAGAAGTTATGTGGCAGATAAAAATGTAGCCGAAAAACCAATTAAAGAAGTAATGGGAAAACCATTTCCAATTGTAAAATTAGGAACGCCAATCGAAGAAGTGTCAAAACTTTTCTCAAAAGAAAATGATGCAGTATTGGTTGACTTAGGAAATGGACACCATCATATTATTACGAAATATGATATTATCGGTTCGATAAAATAGGGATCTAAAAATAAAATTAATCCATAAATCTGATTGTTTAACGATTGGATTTGTGGATTTTTCATTTAAAAATTTAAAATGAATTTTACAGCAATTGATTTTGAAACAGCAACTGGATATCATCCTTGTTCGGTAGGAATTGTTACAGTTCAAAACGGGGTAATTATAGACGAATTTGTGTCTTTAATTAAGCCTCCAAATAATGAATATAATCCATTTACTATCCGTGTTCATGGGATTTATCCTAAAGATACAATTAATGCGAAATCTTTTTTTCAAGTTTATCCCGAAATTGAAAAGAGATTGAAAAATCGTGTTGTTGTGGCGCATAACGAAAGTTTTGATCGTAATGTTTTAATGAAAACAATGTTGCTTCATGGCTTGAATTACGAGGATTTAAACATTGCAGCAAAATGGGAGTGTACCGTCAAAATCTATAAAGCAAAAGGATTTAAACCAACAAAATTAAGTGATTGTTGTCGCCAAATGAATATCCAGCTTAATCATCACGAGGCTTTGTCAGATGCGCGTGCTTGCGCTAAACTATATATGCTTAAATAAATTATTTTTTGTAAGAAAAGTAATAAAAAAATATTATTTTTAGATTTTAAAAATATGCTTTAAAATTTAAAAATGAGAGAAGACTTTCTTCATTATCTCTGGAAATTCAAGAAGTTTGATTCTTTGAATTTAAAAACTGCTAAAGGAGAGGTAATTACAGTTCTTAAAATAGGTGATTATTTGGAGCTTTCGGGCCCGGATTTTTTCAACGCCCATATAGAAATTGGAAATCAAAAATGGGCAGGCAATGTTGAGATCCATTTAAAATCTTCAGATTGGTATCTTCACAATCATGAAAATGATCCTGCATATAAAAATGTTATTCTGCATGTAGTGTGGGAAAATGATACAGCAATTTTTAGAGAAGACAATACAGAAATTCCTGTTTTGGTTCTTAAAGATTATGTGGAAAAAGAAATAATTGAAAACTACAGCGCATTAGTTTCTCCAAAAACTTGGATTTCATGTGAGAAGCAACTGAAGGATGTAGATCGATTTGTTTTTGCGAGCTGGAAAGAGAGATTATTTTTAGAACGTTTAGAACGTAAATCTAAGTTTATTTATGATTTATTAGAAGAGACAAATAAAGATTGGGAAGCTGTTTTGTTTTGCCTTTTAGCAAAGAATTTTGGTTTAAATACGAATGGAAATTCCTTTCTGCAAATTGCTAAATCAATTCCGTTTTCAATTATTAGAAAAGAAAGTTTTGAAAACGAAAACCTCGAAGCGTTATTCTTTGGGACTGCTGGTTTATTAAATGTGGAAAAAGAAGACATCTATTTTAAAGATTTAAAATTTAGATATTTTTATTTGCTGCATAAATATCAATTAGAGAGAACGTTTGTAGAACCGCTGCAATTTTTTAAACTCCGCCCA
Source organism: Flavobacterium notoginsengisoli (assembly GCF_014207905.1). GTDB lineage: Bacteria > Bacteroidota > Bacteroidia > Flavobacteriales > Flavobacteriaceae > Flavobacterium > Flavobacterium notoginsengisoli_A. The sequence continues at coordinate 74,128 of NZ_JACHLB010000010.1, forward strand.
GATAATTTTCCAACAATTAGACTTTCGCAGTTGGCAGGTTTATATCACAAGTATCAAAACTTATTTTCTAAAGTAATCGATTTAAAAGCTGTTGATAGTGTTTATAATTTGTTTGCTGTTTCGGTAAGTAATTATTGGATAGATCATTATCAATTTGATAAAGAAAGTCCTAAGAAAGCAAAGTCATTATCAAAATCGTTTTTAGATTTGATAGTTATAAACACTATTATTCCTATTCAGTTTGCTTATTCTGCTACATTAGGAGAAACCGATATCGAAAATTTAATGGATTTCATGAATGAAGTCGCGCCAGAGAAAAATGCGGTAATAGATAAATTTAATTCGTTTGGAATAAAATCAAAAAATGCATTTGAAAGTCAGACTTTATTAGAACTAAAAAATGAATATTGTAATCATAAAGCTTGTTTGAAATGTGGAATTGGAGTAGAGCTTCTAAAAAATAATTAGATAATTTTGTATTTTTGTAACTCACATTATTATGTGAAATCTAAAATCTTAACTCAAAAATCTAAAATTATAAAATGTCTGCTATTTTAAAACTTAAATTCTTTTTTGAAAAATACGGTTTTCATGTTTCTTCAAGATTGGCAGATAAACTTGGAATGCGCGTAACAAATGTGAGATTGTTTTTTATTTATATCTCTTTTGTTACAGCTGGTTTAGGATTTGGAGTCTATCTGACTTTGGCATTTTGGATTCGATTGAAAGATTTAATTCGCTCAAAAAGAACATCAGTATTTGATTTATAAAAAAAAGCTCCAAATTTAGATTTGGAGCTTTTTATTTGAAAATAGTATTTTTTATTCTTCAGTAGTATCTTGATTAAGTCTTGATCTTTTCTTGCTGTATCCGAAATAAACCAGAATACCAATAGCAAGCCAGCCAAGTGATAATAATTGAGCATCGATACTCAAATTGATAATTAAATATGTATTGATTGCAATACCTAATACTGCAATAACTGGCAATGCAGGAACTTTAAATGTTCTGTTTAATCCAGGTTGTTTAACTCTCAAGATCCAAACAGCAATACAAACCATTGTAAAGGCAAATAAAGTACCGAAACTTGTCATATCTGCTAACTTGTTAATTGGGGTAAATGCGGCAACTGTAGCGATGATACCTCCTAAAATCATTAAGTTAGTTTTTGGCGTTCCAGAAATAGGATTTACTTTAGAGAAAACAGATGGAATTAAACCGTCTTTAGACATTCCAAGGAAAATTCTAGATTGTCCCATAATCATTACCATTAATACAGAAACTAAACCAATTGTAGCAGCAATTGTAATAATAAATCCTGCCCAACCTTGTCCTGCAATGTCAAAAGCATAAGCAACAGGAGCTTTAATAGCTTCTGGATATTTTCCTAGTGGGTTAAAGTCTTGGTAATTCATCATTCCTGTTAATACTAAAGAAACAAGAATATATAAAGTTGTACAGATTAATAATGAAGCAATAATAGCAAACGGAACATCTTTTTTAGGATTGATAGCTTCTCCAGCTTGTGTAGATACGGCATCAAAACCAACATAAGCAAAGAAAATTGCTGCAGCTCCCGAAACAATACCTCCAATTCCGTAAGCATTGTGAGTAGTTTCCTTTTCAATAATTTGAGTGGCTTCTGGAATAAATGGGCTCCAGTTTGCAGTATTAATAAAGAAAAGACCAGCAATAATTACGAAGATCACCGCAGATACTTTAAGGATAACAATTGCATTATTTGCTTTTGCAGCACTTTTTGTTCCTTTAATAAGTAATGAAATAACTAGTATAACGATTAAGAAAGCAGGAAGATTCATTGAAAATCCTTCTCCTGTGTAGCTTGTAGGGTCTGTTGTAAGCCATTCAGGGAGTTGAATGTGAAATATTTTAAGCAATTTATTAAAATATCCTGACCAGGAAACGGCGACGGTCATCGAGCCCATTGCATATTCGAGAATAAGTCCCCAGCCAATTATCCAAGCAAAAATTTCTCCAATAGTACCATAAGCATATGCATAAGCAGATCCTTCAACAGGTAATATCGAAGCAAATTCAGAATAGCAAAGAGCCGCAAATACACAGGCAATACCTGCAATAATAAACGAAATTGCTAATGCTGGACCTGCATGATAATAAGCCCCAGTACCAGTAAGTACAAAAATTCCTCCACCGATAATGGCACCAACACCAATGGCAGTAAGACTCCATTTTCCTAGGACTCTCTTTAAATCACTTTTTTTCATATCAGCCTCAAAGGCAGATATTGGTTTAACTCTCCAAATTGACATACTATTTTATTGGTTTATTTGTTATTAAGTGCCAAATGTATTGTTTTTTGTAAAAAATAAAAACATTTATCATGTTTTAAGTTATAAAATCTTTATTTTTTTTACAGTACTCTCAAGAATATTTCCTTATGTGTTGACATTCATTAAATTAATTGCTTATTTATAAAACATTCAATAATTTTTTAAAAACTACTTTTCTTACTAATTTTTATTGATAAATTTGAAAGTTTTTTCTTTCTTTTTTATTTAGTTATAAAACTAAAGTTTTTTTTATATCATGAATTTCAAGCAGTTTAGTAGGTTTTTTCATTTTTCAAAGCAACAGCAAATAGGAGTATTTATTCTCTTTGTTATAATAATTGGATTGCAGTTTTTCTATTTATTTTCTGATTTTGAAGTTTTGGATATAAAAGACCTAAATAAAGATAAGTGGATGGCTTATCAATCTGAAATAGATAGACTTAAATTAAATACAGAAGGTAAAAAAACGACTAATTATCCGTTTAATCCTAATTTTATTTCTGATTATAAAGGTTATAAATTAGGAATGACCGTTGAAGAGATAGATCGTTTAATGAAATTCCGAAAAGAAAATAAATATGTAAACTCGCCAGAAGAGTTTCGGAAAATCACAGGAATTTCAGATTCATTATTGAAAAAGATAGCTCCCTTATTTAAATTTCCAAATTGGACAAAGCAAAAAGCCAATTTAAAAGCACAGCAAATAGATTTTGTTCGAAATGATTTTCCAAAAAAAGAAAAGCTGAAAGTAATGGATATCAATGAAGCTAGTCAAGAAGATTTGATGAAATTATATGGAATTGGAGAAGGATTATCAGGAAGAATACTAAAGCAAAAAGAGATTCTAGGTTGTTTTGTTTCAATGGAGCAGATGAAAGACATTTGGGGACTTTCGCCAGAAGTTATAGCTGAATTAAATACTCATTTTAAAGCGGTAATTCCTCCGACATTAAAGAAAATAAATGTCAATGATGCGTCTTTAAAAGAGTTGTCGCAATTTTCATATTTCAAATATGCCTTAGCAAAACAAATTGTAACATATAGAAGTATGAATGGAAATTTTAAGAATATTGAGGATTTAGCAAAAATTAAAGATTTTCCTGTAGAAAAAGCAAAAATAATTAGTTTATATTTGGAGTTCTAAAAAGAACACGACCAATGAATTTTGATTATAACGAAACACAAATAATGATTGCACAGTCAATAAAAGACTTTGCAGAAAAAAACATGAGACCTTACATAATGGAATGGGATGAAGCTCAAATTTTTCCAGTTCCTTTATTCAAACAGCTTGGAGAAATGGGATTTATGGGGGTTTTAGTGCCGGAAGAATATGGTGGCTCAGGTTTAGGATATCATGAATATGTAACTATTATAGAGGAGATTTCGAAAGTAGATCCTTCAATAGGTCTGTCAGTTGCGGCTCACAATTCTTTGTGTACGAATCATATTTTAACTTTTGGAAATGAAGAGCAGAAGAAAAAGTGGCTTCCTAAATTAGCTTCGGCAGAATATTTAGGAGCTTGGGGATTAACAGAGCATAATACGGGCTCTGATGCAGGCGGAATGAACACAACTGCGGTAAAAGATGGAGATCATTGGATAGTAAATGGAGCTAAAAATTTTATAACACATGCTATTTCAGGAGATATTGCTGTTGTAGTGGTTCGAACTGGAGAAAAAGGAGATTCAAAAGGAATGACAGCTTTTGTGTTCGAAAAAGGAATGCCAGGTTTCACATCGGGTAAAAAAGAGAATAAGTTAGGAATGAGGGCTAGTGAAACAGCGGAATTGGTTTTTGATAATTGTCGTATCCCTGATGAAAATAGGTTAGGCGAAGTGGGTCAAGGTTTTATTCAGGCGATGAAAATTCTAGACGGAGGAAGAATTTCGATAGGGGCTTTGTCCTTAGGAATTGCTAAAGGAGCTTACGAGGCGGCACTGAAATATTCAAAAGAAAGACATCAGTTTGGTCAGCCAATTAGTAGTTTTCAAGGGATTTCATTTAAATTGGCAGATATGGCAACAGAAATCGAAGCTTCTGAGTTATTATTGCACAAAGCCGCATACTTAAAACAACAACATAAACCAGTTACAACATCTGGAGCAATGGCAAAAATGTATGCTTCAGAAGCTTGCGTTAAAATTGCGAATGATGCAGTTCAGATTCATGGTGGGTACGGTTATACTAAAGATTTTCCTGTCGAAAAATTTTACAGAGATTCAAAATTATGTACAATCGGTGAAGGAACAACAGAGATTCAAAAATTAGTGATTTCTAGAAATTTATTGAAAGATTAAAGTTTTATAGGCACTTTAATATTCTGTAAATTCTATTCTGAAAAAATAATTCATAATTTATGGCTTGTATTTAATAATTAATTTTTACATTTGCAGCCTTAACGAGAGGAGGTGTCTATATTATGTTAATTATACCAATTAAAGACGGAGAAAATATCGATAGAGCATTAAAGCGCTATAAAAGAAAATTTGATAAAACAGGAACTGTTCGTCAATTAAGAGCACGTACTGCTTTTATTAAGCCATCTGTTATTAAAAGAGCTCAAATTCAAAAAGCGGCTTACATTCAAGGCTTGAAAGATAGTTTAGAAAGTTAATATCAGCTTTTAAAAATAATAACCGTTAGTAATCAAAATGTTTTAATTTTGATTCTAACGGTTTTTTTATGTTTAATTTTGAGATATTTTATTTTCTATGAAGACAAATAAAGAGGCTTTTTGTGACTATCTGCTATTGGAGAAAAAATATTCTTCTCATACTGTTAATGCGTATTTGGGGGATTTAACTGCTTTTGAGGTTTTTGTTGCAGAAGAATTCGGTCAAGAGAATGCTGATTTGGTTAATTATGGGCAGATTCGAAGTTGGATTGTTTCTTTGGTAGATCAGGATGTTTCTAATGTTTCAGTTAATAGGAAAGTGGCATCGCTAAAAGCTTTTTATAAATTTCTTTTGAAATCAAAGCAAATTGAAATTAATCCGATGTTGAAGCATAAGTCTTTGAAAACGCCTAAAGTGGTTCAGGTTCCTTTTTCTGAAAAAGAAATAAAAGATTTGATGGAGCAAATTGATGACCCTGTTGGATTCGAAGAAATCCGTGATAAATTGATTGTTGAGATGTTTTATGTGACGGGAATGCGTCGTGCAGAGCTGATTGGTTTGCAATTGAAAAATATAGATTGTTCTGCGGGATTGATAAAAGTTTTGGGTAAAAGAAATAAAGAGCGTTTGATTCCTATTTTGTCAATAATATCTAGTCAGATTGATATATATATAAAGGAGCGGGACGGTTTAGAAAATATTGTTGATTCGGATTATTTTTTTGTTTCGAAAAAAGGATTAAAATTGAGTGAATCTTTTGTATATCGTTTAATAAATTCATACTTTAGTAGAGTCTCAGAAAAGGTGAAAAAAAGTCCGCATGTGCTTCGTCATACTTTTGCAACTCATCTATTAAATAATGGGGCAGATTTGAATTCAGTTAAAGAGTTGTTAGGGCATTCTAGTTTGGCATCTACGCAAGTTTATACTCATAATAGTTTGGCGGAACTTAAAAAGGTGTATATAGGTGCGCATCCGCGGAATAAATAATAATTCTAAAATGTTAATCCTAAAATTTTTATTATGAAGGTAGATGTTCATGCAGTTAACTTTACTGTTGACAGAAAATTGGTCGATTTTATTCAGGAGAGAATGGATAAGTTGGAGAAATACTATGATCGTGTAGTTTCGTCAGATGTTTTTTTGAAGGTTGAAAGAACTAGTGATAAAGAAAATAAAGCGGTGGAGATTAAGATTAATGTTCCTGGGGATGATTTTTTGGTTAAAAAACAGTGTAAGACATTTGAGGAAGCGGTAGAGCTTTCTGCGGAATCGTTAGAACGTTTACTTGTGAAAAGGAAAGAAAAAATAAGAGCACACATTTAATTGAAATTTTTTTTGAAAAATGTTTTGATTAAAAGATAAAATAGCTACATTTGCAGTCCGTTAGAAATAGCGGACTTTTTTATTGCATTCGCCGATGTAGCTCAGCTGGCTAGAGCAGCTGATTTGTAATCAGCAGGTCGTGGGTTCGAGTCCCTCTATCGGCTCAAAATAATTCAAATGCGATTTGAATTTGTTCATTAAAATAATGAGATTTTAAAACTAGGGGAGATACTCAAGCGGCCAACGAGGGCAGACTGTAAATCTGCTGTGTGAACTTCGCAGGTTCGAATCCTGCTCTCCCCACAAAAAAAGAGATTGAGGTTTAGTGTTTTAGGTTTTAGGGATCTAAAATCTAAATTCGAAAATCTAAAATCAGAACTCTCTGCCGGTGTAGCTCAGGGGTAGAGTGCTTCCTTGGTAAGGAAGAGGTCTCGGGTTCAAATCCCGACATTGGCTCAAGTAAGTAGGAAATTGAAAATTAATATATAACTAAGATTAAAAATTAAGTAAAATGGCAAAGGAGAATTTTAATCGTTCCAAACCGCACTTAAACATAGGTACAATTGGACACGTAGATCACGGAAAAACTACATTAACTGCTGCAATTACAAAAGTATTGTCAGATGCTGGTTACTGTCAAGCAAAATCGTTTGATCAAATCGATAACGCTCCAGAGGAGAAAGAAAGAGGTATTACTATTAATACATCTCACGTAGAGTATGAAACAGCTAACCGTCACTACGCTCACGTTGACTGTCCAGGTCACGCGGATTACGTAAAGAACATGGTTACTGGAGCTGCTCAAATGGACGGAGCTATCTTAGTAGTTGCTGCTACAGATGGTCCAATGCCACAAACTCGTGAGCACATCCTTTTAGGTCGTCAGGTTGGTATTCCAAGAATCGTTGTTTTCATGAACAAAGTGGATATGGTTGATGATGCTGAGTTATTAGAGCTTGTTGAAATGGAAATTAGAGATTTATTATCTTTCTACGAATATGATGGAGATAATGGTCCTGTAGTTCAAGGTTCTGCTTTAGGAGGATTAAACAATGATCCAAACTGGGTACCTAAAATTATCGAATTAATGGAAGCTGTTGATGCTTGGATCGAAGAGCCAGTACGTGACGTTGCTAAACCATTCTTGATGCCAGTTGAGGACGTATTTACAATTACAGGTCGTGGAACTGTTGCTACAGGTCGTATCGAAACTGGAGTTGCTAACACTGGAGATCCTGTTGAAATCATTGGTATGGGAGCTGAAAAATTAACTTCTACTATTACAGGAGTTGAGATGTTCCGTAAAATCCTTGATAGAGGTGAAGCTGGAGATAACGTAGGTTTATTGTTAAGAGGTATTGATAAAGCTGATATCAAAAGAGGTATGGTTATTATTAAGCCAGGTTCAGTAAAACCACACGCTAAATTCAAAGCTGAGGTTTATATCTTGAAAAAAGAAGAAGGTGGACGTCACACTCCATTCCACAATAACTACCGTCCACAGTTCTACGTACGTACAACTGACGTAACAGGAGTTATTTCTTTACCAGCAGGTGTAGAGATGGTAATGCCAGGTGATAACTTAACTATTGAGGTTGCTTTATTAAGCCCAATCGCTATGAACGTAGGTTTACGTTTCGCTATCCGTGAAGGTGGTAGAACAGTTGGTGCTGGTCAGGTAACTGAAATCGTAGAGTAATTCTATAAAAATAAATAAGAAAGCCAGTGATTATTTTTTAATCACTGGCTTTAATTACGGGCGTAGTTCAAGGGTAGAATAGCGGTCTCCAAAACCGTTGATGGGGGTTCGAATCCCTCCGCCCGTGCAATAAAAAATATATCAAATGACAAAAGTTACTAATTATTTATCAGAGGCTTTCGAAGAGTTAAAGTCAAATGTTACTTGGCCAGCTTGGGCTGAAGTTCAAAAATTGACAATTGTTGTGTCTGTATTTTCGATTCTATTTGCTTTGGCAACTTGGGGAGTAGACGAATTTTTTGCAAAAGCTTTGGCTGGATTTTTTAACTGGTTAAAAGGATAATTTTTTTGTGATGGCAGATAATAATGTGAAAAAATGGTACGTAGTTAGAGCGGTTAGTGGTCAAGAGAATAAAGTGAAAGCTTATATTGAGACTGAGATTGCTAGATTAGGTATGGAGGATTATGTTTCCCAAGTTTTGGTTCCTACTGAAAAAGTAGTTACTGTAAAAGATGGGAAAAAATCATCTAAGGATAAAGTGTATTTTCCTGGATATGTTATGATCGAAGCTAACTTGGTTGGTGAGATTCCTCATATTATTAAGTCAATTACTAGTGTTATTGGATTTTTAGGAGAAACTAAAGGAGGAGAACCTGTTCCTTTAAGATTGTCTGAAGTCAACCGTATGTTAGGAAAAGTGGATGAACTAGCTGTAAATACAGATACACGTTCTATACCATTTAGTGTTGGAGAAACGGTTAAGGTTATTGATGGACCTTTCAATGGATTTAATGGATCTGTTGAAAAAATCAATGAAGAGAAGCGTAAACTTGAAGTAATGGTTAAGATTTTCGGAAGAAAAACTCCATTAGAGTTAAGTTTTATGCAAGTTGAAAAAGTATAATTTTTTGTTACACTATAATAAACCATTGTGATCGCTTCCATTGATCACAGTGTTAAATTTTTTAAAAATGGCTAAAGAAATTAGTAAGGTAGTTAAACTACAAGTTAAGGGAGGTGCTGCGAACCCGTCGCCACCGGTTGGACCTGCTTTAGGAGCTGCTGGGGTTAACATCATGGAGTTTTGTAAGCAATTTAATGCTAGAACTCAAGATAAACCTGGCAAAATTTGTCCAGTGCAAATCACTGTGTACAAAGACAAATCATTTGATTTTGTTGTTAAGACTCCTCCAGCAGCAGTTCAGTTAATGGAAGCTGCAAAGCTAAAATCTGGTTCTGGTGAGCCTAATCGTAAAAAAGTAGCTAGCGTTACTTGGGAACAAATTAGAACTATTGCTGAAGACAAAATGCCAGACTTAAATGCTTTCACAATTGAGAAAGCTATGAGTATGGTTGCTGGAACAGCTAGATCTATGGGTATAACTGTATCAGGAGATGCTCCTTTTTAATTAAGAAAAAGAAATGGCAAAATTAACAAAAAAGCAAAAAGAGGCTGCTTCAAAAATTGAAAAGAACAAATTATACTCTTTAAAAGATGCTGCTGCATTAATTAAAGTTGTTGCTTCTGCAAAATTTGATGAGTCTGTTGATATCGCAGTTCGTTTGGGTGTTGATCCAAGAAAAGCGAATCAAATGGTTAGAGGTGTAGTTACATTACCTCACGGAACAGGAAAAGACGTTAAAGTATTAGCATTGGTTACTCCAGATAAAGAAGCTGAAGCAAGAGAAGCTGGAGCAGATCACGTTGGTCTTGACGATTACTTACAAAAAATTAAAGACGGTTGGACAGATGTTGATGTGATCATTACTATGCCTGCTGTTATGGGTAAATTAGGTCCATTAGGTCGTATTTTAGGACCTAGAGGTTTAATGCCAAACCCTAAGACAGGTACTGTAACTATGGATGTTGCAAAAGCTGTTCAAGAAGTTAAAGCTGGTAAAATTGACTTTAAAGTTGATAAAACTGGTATCGTTCACGCTGGTATTGGTAAAGTTTCTTTCGGAGCTGAGCAAATCGTTGAGAACGCACACGAAATTATTCAAACATTAATAAAACTTAAACCAACTGCTGCTAAAGGTACATACATTAAAGGTATTCACCTTACAAGCACAATGAGTCCTGCTATCGCATTAGACCCTAAAGCAGTATAATTGGTAGTTAAAAATTTTTAGTATGACTAGAGAAGAAAAATCAATCGCGATTGAAAATTTAACTGCGCAGTTAGCTGGTACAAATATCATTTACATTTCTGATATTTCTGGTTTAAACGCAGAGATAACTTCAAACTTACGTAGAGCTTGTTTCAAAGCAGGTATCAAATTAGAAGTTGTAAAGAACACTTTGCTTGCAAAAGCAATGGAAGCTTCTGATAATGATTATGGTGATTTACCTACAGTTTTATCAGGTAACAGTGCTATCTTTATTTCTGATGTTGCTAACGCACCTGGAAAAATTATCAAAGATTTCCGTAAGAAATCTGATAAACCAGTTTTAAAAGGAGCTTACATCAATTCTGAAGTATATATTGGGGATAACCAATTAGATGCATTAGCTACAATTAAATCTAAAGAAGAGCTTATTGGAGAAATCATTGGATTATTACAATCTCCAGCTCAAAGAATTATTTCTGCTTTACAAAACAAATTCGCAGGAAGCGAAGAAGAAGGAGCAGAGTAATTATAGTGAGGGAGTTTGCTTCCTTGCTGCTTAATTAGGCACAATAAATAAATTATATTTTTTACAAATCATTTTAAACGATAGAGAAAATGGCAGATTTGAAACAATTCGCAGAACAATTAGTTAACTTAACAGTTAAAGAAGTTAACGAATTAGCAACAATATTAAAAGACGAGTACGGGATCGAGCCTGCTGCTGCAGCTGTAGTAGTTGCTGCTGGTGGTGGAGACGGTGCTGCTGAAGAAGCACAAACTGAATTTACAGTTGTATTGAAAGATGCAGGAGCTTCTAAATTAGCTGTTGTAAAATTAGTTAAAGAATTAACTGGTTTAGGTCTTAAAGAAGCTAAAGATGTAGTTGACGGTGCACCAAGCAACGTTAAAGAAGGTGTTTCTAAAGAAGAGGCTGAAGGTCTTAAAAAATCTTTAGAAGAGGCTGGAGCTACTGTTGAGCTTAAATAATTAAACTCAGTTTAGAACTAGGTTTAGACCTTGGATGGCAACATCCAAGGGTCTAAACCATTTTTCGTATAATAAAATATATTAAATTTTATTATTCCATAGTTTAAAATACGAAAAAGTTTTTGATCAATACGAAGAAAGAAAATTGAACTTCTTTATGCTGTTTTATTTTTAAAGATGTATTGATTATAATAAGAAAGTATAGATTAAACAGTGTGTTTTTACACAAAAAAATTACTTTTTTTTAATCAAAATTTTGTCCATTGATGATAACAAATCAGACTGAAAGATTGAATTTTGCCTCTACAAAAAATATTCCTGATTATCCGGATTTCTTGGATGTTCAGGTTAAATCTTTTAAAGATTTCTTTCAATTAGAAACGAAATCTGATGAAAGAGGCAACGAAGGGTTATACAATACCTTCATGGAAAACTTCCCAATTACAGATACAAGAAACAACTTTGTATTGGAATTCCTAGATTATTTTGTTGACCCACCACGTTATACAATTCAAGAATGTATAGAGAGAGGTCTTACTTATAGTGTGCCTTTAAAAGCTAGGTTAAAACTATACTGTACGGATCCAGAACACGAAGATTTTGAAACTATTGTACAAGATGTTTATCTTGGAACAATTCCTTACATGACTCCTAGTGGTACTTTTGTTATTAATGGTGCCGAGCGTGTTGTAGTATCTCAATTACACCGTTCTCCAGGGGTTTTCTTTGGACAGTCATTCCACGCAAATGGAACTAAACTTTACTCTGCAAGAGTTATTCCTTTTAAAGGTTCTTGGATAGAGTTCTCTACTGATATTAACAGCGTAATGTACGCATATATCGATAGAAAGAAAAAATTACCTGTAACAACTTTATTCCGTGCTATCGGTTTCGAAAGAGATAAGGATATCCTTGAAATTTTCGACTTAGCTGAAGAAATTAAAGTTTCTAAAACAGGTATTAAGAAATATATTGGAAGAAGACTTGCTGCACGTGTTTTGAACACATGGCACGAGGATTTCGTAGATGAGGATACTGGAGAGGTAGTTTCTATCGAACGTAACGAAATTATCCTTGATCGTGATACAATTATCGACAAAGATAATGTTGAAGAAATCATTGATTCTAATGTAAAATCTATTTTGTTGCACAAAGAGGATAATAACCAAGCAGATTATGCTATTATCCACAATACGTTACAAAAAGACCCTACAAACTCTGAAAAAGAAGCTGTAGAGCACATTTACCGTCAGTTGCGTAACGCTGAACCGCCTGATGAGGAAACTGCTCGTGGTATTATAGATAAATTGTTCTTCTCTGATCAACGTTATAACTTAGGTGAAGTTGGTCGTTACAGAATGAACAAAAAATTAGATTTAGATATCCCTATGGATAAGCAAGTGCTTACTAAAGAAGATATCATTACAATCGTTAAATATTTGATCGAATTGATCAACTCTAAAGCAGAGATTGATGATATCGACCACTTATCAAACCGTCGTGTTAGAACAGTTGGTGAACAATTGTCTCAACAATTCGGTGTTGGTTTAGCGCGTATGGCTAGAACTATTCGTGAGAGAATGAACGTTAGAGATAACGAGGTGTTTACACCAATTGATTTGATTAATGCTAAAACATTATCATCAGTTATCAACTCTTTCTTTGGTACTAACCAGTTATCTCAATTTATGGATCAAACGAATCCATTAGCTGAGATTACACACAAAAGAAGACTTTCTGCACTTGGACCAGGTGGACTTTCGAGAGAAAGAGCTGGTTTCGAGGTTCGTGACGTTCACTATACTCACTATGGTCGTTTATGTCCGATTGAAACTCCTGAGGGACCAAACATTGGTTTGATTTCATCTCTTGGTGTTTATGCAAAAGTTAACGGAATGGGATTCATCGAGACTCCATACCGTAAAGTTACAGATGGTGTTGTTGATTTAGAAAGCGCACCTATCTATTTAAGTGCTGAAGAAGAAGAAGGAAAAATGATTGCTCAGGCAAACATTGACATGGATGCTTCGGGTAAAATTACAGCTAGTAACGTTATTGCTCGTGAAGAGGGTGACTTCCCGGTTGTTGAGCCAAGTTCAGTACATTATACAGACGTTGCTCCTAACCAGATTGCATCGATTTCTGCATCTTTGATTCCTTTCTTGGAGCATGATGATGCGAACCGTGCGTTGATGGGATCAAACATGATGCGTCAGGCAGTTCCTTTGATCCGTCCTGAAGCACCGATTGTTGGTACAGGTTTAGAGCGTCAGGTAGCTTCTGATTCAAGAGTATTAATCAATGCTGAAGGGCATGGTACTGTTGAATACGTAGATGCTAACATCATTACTATTAAATACGATCGTACAGAAGACGAGAGAATGGTAAGTTTTGATGCTGATGAGAAAACGTACAACTTAATTAAATTTAGAAAAACCAATCAAGGTACAAGTATCAACTTGAAACCTATCGTAAGAAGAGGTGACAGAGTTGTTCCTGGACAAGTATTGTCTGAAGGATATGCTACTCAAAATGGAGAATTAGCTTTAGGTAGAAACCTAAAAGTTGCGTTCATGCCATGGAAAGGATACAACTTCGAGGATGCGATTGTAATTTCTGAGAAAGTAGTTCGTGATGATATTTTTACTTCTATCCACGTTGATGATTATTCATTAGAGGTTAGAGATACTAAGTTAGGAAACGAGGAGTTAACAAACGATATTCCTAACGTTTCTGAAGAAGCTACTAAAGATTTAGATGAAAACGGTATGATCAGAATTGGAGCAGAGGTTAAGCCTGGCGACATTTTGATCGGAAAAATTACACCAAAAGGAGAATCAGATCCAACTCCAGAGGAGAAATTGCTTCGTGCAATCTTCGGGGATAAAGCTGGTGACGTAAAAGATGCTTCATTAAAAGCTTCTCCATCTTTACATGGTGTAGTTCTTGACAAAAAATTATTTGCAAGAGCCGTAAAAGATAAACGTAAACGTACTCAGGATAAAGACGCTTTAGGTGCTTTAGAAATGGAGTTCGAAACTAAATTTGTTGAATTAAAAGACAGATTAGTTGAGAAATTATTCTTGATTGTTAACGGAAAAACATCTCAAGGTGTAATGAATGATTTGGGTGAAGAAGTTTTACCAAAAGGTAAAAAATATACTCAAAAAATGCTTTACGCAGTAGAAGATTTTGCTCACTTAAGCAAAGGTCAGTGGGTTGCTGATGACGCTACTAATAAAATGGTTAATGATTTGATTCATAACTATAAAATTAAGCTGAACGACTTACAAGGTGCTTTAAGAAGAGAGAAATTTACTATTACAGTTGGAGATGAATTACCATCTGGAATCTTGAAATTGGCTAAAATCTATATCGCTAAAAAACGTAAGTTAAAAGTTGGTGATAAAATGGCGGGTCGTCACGGTAACAAAGGTATTGTTGCAAGAATCGTTCGTCATGAAGATATGCCATTCTTAGAAGATGGAACACCAGTAGATATCGTATTGAATCCACTAGGGGTACCTTCACGTATGAACATTGGTCAGATCTATGAAACAGTATTAGGATGGGCTGGTATGAACTTGGGTAGAAAATTTGCTACTCCAATCTTCGACGGTGCTTCTCTAGACGAAATCAATGCTTTGACTGATGAGGCTAATGTACCACGTTTCGGACATACTTACCTATTTGATGGTGGAACTGGAGAGCGTTTTGCACAAAAAGCAACTGTGGGTGTAATTTACATGCTTAAATTAGGACACATGGTTGATGATAAGATGCACGCACGTTCTATCGGACCATACTCATTGATTACGCAACAGCCACTTGGAGGTAAGGCTCAATTTGGAGGTCAGCGTTTTGGAGAGATGGAGGTTTGGGCACTTGAGGCTTATGGAGCTTCTAGTACCCTACGTGAAATCTTAACTGTTAAGTCTGATGACGTTATTGGTAGAGCTAAAACTTACGAGGCTATCGTTAAGGGTGAAACTATGCCAGAACCAGGTTTACCAGAATCATTCAATGTATTAATGCACGAATTGAAAGGTCTAGGTTTAGATCTTCGTTTGGAAGAATAATAAAAGTTTTCAGTTATAGTCTCAGTATTCAGTTTAACACTGAAAACTGGGACTTCGACTGTTTACAAAGTGTTACAAGTTTTTAAAGATTTATACCCGTAACCCGTTCCGATTTTTTATAACAATGCGAGGCATTTTATAACTAGCACTTCAAATTTAATTTTGAGGTTTAGAGAAGTAACCCGAGGTAGTAGCTGAATGATTAACTTTTTAATTTTTAAAAAGTAGATTATAAATCTAAATTCAATTTTTTAATTGCAAATAAATCAATAGTAAAAACTATGATGAATAACAGAAACAATAAAGAAAAAAATCCAGTAAAAAGATTTAACAAAATTTCTATTGGATTGGCTTCACCAGAATCTATCTTGAAAGAATCAAGAGGAGAGGTTTTAAAGCCAGAAACAATTAACTATAGAACTCACAAACCAGAGCGTGACGGACTTTTCTGCGAAAGAATCTTCGGACCAGTAAAAGATTTCGAATGTGCTTGTGGTAAGTATAAAAGAATTCGTTACAAAGGTATCATCTGTGACCGTTGTGGTGTTGAAGTTACTGAGAAAAAAGTACGTCGTGATAGAGTAGGACACATCAACCTTGTTGTGCCAATCGCTCACATCTGGTACTTCCGTTCTCTTCCAAACAAAATTGGTTATATCCTTGGTCTTCCATCTAAGAAATTAGATATGATCATTTACTACGAAAGATACGTAGTAATCCAAGCAGGTATCGCTAAAAATGCAGATGGAGAATCATTACAAAGATTAGATTTCTTAACTGAAGAAGAATACTTAAACATTTTAGATACTCTTCCACAAGAAAACCAATATTTAGATGATTTAGATCCTAATAAATTCGTTGCTAAAATGGGAGCGGAGTGTATTATGGATTTATTAGCTCGTATTGACTTAGATGCTTTATCTTATGAATTAAGACACAGCGCTAACAATGAGACTTCTAAACAAAGAAAAACTGAGGCTTTAAAAAGATTACAAGTTGTTGAATCTTTCCGTGAGTCTAACGAAAACCGCGAAAACCGTCCAGAATGGATGATCATGAAAGTGGTTCCAGTTATCCCGCCAGAATTACGTCCGCTTGTGCCACTTGATGGAGGTCGTTTTGCAACTTCAGATTTGAACGACTTATACCGTCGTGTAATCATCCGTAACAACCGTTTGAAAAGATTAATGGAGATTAAAGCTCCAGAAGTTATCTTAAGAAACGAGAAACGTATGTTGCAAGAATCTGTAGATTCATTGTTCGATAACACTCGTAAAGCTTCTGCTGTTAAAACAGAATCAAACAGACCATTAAAATCATTATCTGACTCATTAAAAGGTAAACAAGGACGTTTCCGTCAAAACCTTTTAGGAAAACGTGTGGATTATTCTGCTCGTTCGGTAATTGTCGTTGGTCCAGAGTTAAAATTATATGAGTGCGGATTGCCAAAAGATATGGCTTCTGAGTTATACAAACCTTTCGTTATCCGTAAATTGATCGAAAGAGGTATTGTAAAAACAGTAAAATCTGCTAAGAAAATCATTGACAAAAAAGAGCCTGTAGTTTGGGATATCCTTGAAAACGTAATTAAAGGACACCCAGTATTACTTAACCGTGCTCCTACTTTGCACAGACTTGGTATTCAGGCATTCCAACCAAAATTAATTGAAGGAAAAGCGATCCAGTTACACCCATTAGTATGTACGGCATTCAACGCCGATTTCGATGGTGACCAGATGGCGGTTCACTTACCATTAGGACCAGAGGCTATTTTAGAGGCACAATTATTAATGTTGGCTTCTCACAATATCTTGAACCCTGCAAATGGTGCTCCAATTACTGTACCTTCTCAGGACATGGTCTTGGGTCTATACTATATGACCAAAGAGCGTATTTCTACCGAAGATCACAAAATTATTGGTCAGGATCTGACTTTCTATTCTGCTGAAGAAGTAAATATTGCATTAAACGAAGGAAGATTAGAATTGAATGCTCGTGTAAAAATCCGTGCAAAAGATTTTAATGACGCTGGAGAATTAGTGTACCAAATTATTCAAACAACTGCAGGACGTGTATTATTTAACGAAGTAGTACCTGAAGCAGCTGGATATATCAACGACGTATTGACTAAGAAAAACCTTAGAGATATTATCGGACACATTTTAAGTGTAACTGATGTGCCTACAACGGCAGCTTTCTTGGATAATATGAAAGATATGGGTTATAAATTCGCATTTAGAGGAGGTTTATCATTCTCTTTAGGTGATATTAGAATTCCAGAACAAAAAACGAAGTTAATTGCAGATGCTAGAGAGCAAGTTGAAGGTATCTCAACTAACTATAACATGGGTCTTATCACAAATAACGAGCGTTACAACCAAGTTATTGACGTATGGACTTCAGCAAATGCTCAGTTGACAGAGTTAGCAATGAAAAATATTAGAGAAGACCAACAAGGTTTCAACTCTGTATATATGATGCTTGACTCTGGGGCGAGGGGTTCTAAGGAGCAGATTCGTCAGTTAACTGGTATGCGTGGTTTGATGGCTAAGCCTAAAAAATCTACTGCTGGTGGTGGTGAGATTATTGAAAACCCGATTCTTTCTAACTTTAAGGAAGGTCTTTCGATCCTTGAGTACTTCATTTCTACTCACGGTGCTCGTAAAGGTCTTGCGGATACGGCTCTTAAAACGGCCGATGCTGGTTACTTGACAAGAAGGCTTCATGACGTTTCTCAGGATGTTATTGTTAACATCGAAGACTGTGGAACTTTAAGAGGTGTTGAAGTTGCAGCATTGAAGAAAAATGAGGAAATCGTTGAATCTTTAGGAGAGAGAATTCTTGGACGTGTTGCATTGCAAGACGTAATTAATCCTCTTACTAATGAAGTAATGGTGAAATCTGGAGAGCAAATTACTGAGTCAATTATGAGAACTATCGAAGCTTCTCCAATTGAGAAAGTAGAAGTTAGATCTCCATTAACTTGTGAAGCTTTAAAAGGTATTTGTGCTAAATGTTACGGTAGAAACTTAGCTACTGGTAAGATGACACAAAGAGGTGAAGCTGTCGGAGTTATTGCAGCTCAGTCTATTGGAGAGCCAGGTACACAGTTGACACTTCGTACGTTCCACGTTGGAGGGGTTGCTGGAGGTATTTCTGAAGAGTCTAGTATTGTTACAAGATTCAACGGTAGACTTGAAATTGAAGATTTAAAAACAGTTAAAGGTGAAGACGGAGAAGGTAATTCTGTTGACATTGTAGTTTCTCGTTCAACTGAATTAAAATTGATTGATGAAGGAACTGGAATTGTTTTAAATACACATAACATTCCTTACGGATCTAGTATTTTTGTAAATGATGGAGACGTTGTTACTAAAGGAACTGTAATCTGTAAATGGGATCCATATAACGGTGTAATTGTTTCTGAGTTTACTGGTAAGATTGCTTACGAAGATTTAGAGCAAGGGCAATCGTTCATGGTTGAGATCGATGAGCAGACAGGTTTCCAAGAAAAAGTAATTTCTGAGGCTAGAAACAAAAAATTAATCCCAACTTTATTAGTTTATGGTAAAGAAGGTGAATTGATTCGTTCTTACAACTTGCCAGTAGGTGCACACTTAATGGTTGAAAACGGTGAGAAAATTAAAGCAGGTAAAGTATTAGTAAAAATCCCACGTCGTTCTTCTAAAGCAGGCGATATCACGGGAGGTTTACCAAGAATTACTGAGCTTCTTGAGGCTCGTAACCCTTCAAATCCAGCAGTTGTATCTGAAATTGATGGAGTTGTATCTTTCGGTAAAATCAAAAGAGGTAACCGTGAGATCGTTATCGAATCTAAATTTGGTGAGGTTAAAAAGTATCTAGTGAAACTTTCAAGCCAAATCTTAGTTCAAGAGAATGACTTCGTAAGAGCGGGAGTTCCATTGTCTGATGGTGCAATTACACCAGATGATATCTTAAGAATTCAAGGACCAGCGGCTGTTCAACAGTACTTGGTAAATGAAATTCAAGAGGTTTACCGTTTACAAGGGGTAAAAATCAATGACAAGCACTTTGAGGTTGTTATTCGTCAAATGATGCGTAAAGTAAGAGTTCAGGATCCAGGTGATACTTTATTCTTAGAAGATCAATTAATTCACACTAAAGATTTCATCGTTCAAAACGATAAATTATACGGTATGAAAGTGGTTGAAGATGCTGGAGATTCTTCAGTATTGAAACCAGGTCAGATTATTACGCCTCGTGAATTACGTGATGAAAATTCATTATTGAAACGTACAGATAAAAATCTTGTTGTAGCAAGAGATGTAATTACTGCAACTGCAACGCCAGTTCTACAAGGTATTACAAGAGCTTCGTTACAAACTAAATCATTCATTTCTGCGGCTTCATTCCAGGAGACAACGAAAGTACTTAACGAGGCTGCAGTAGCTGGTAAAGTAGATGACTTAGAAGGATTAAAAGAAAATGTAATTGTTGGACACAGAATTCCTGCAGGAACTGGTATGAGAGAATACGATAATACAATCGTAGGTTCTAAAGACGATTACAACGAAATGATGGCTAATAAAGAAGAATACATTTATTAATTAGGAAACTATGAGTAATCCGAAACAACAACAAGAGCAAATTAATATTGAGTTAGACGAAACTATTGCAGAAGGAATTTATTCTAATCTTGCAATTATTAATCACTCATCATCAGAATTTGTTTTAGATTTTGTAAGCATTATGCCGGGTATTCCTAAAGCCAAGGTAAAGTCAAGAATTGTCTTGACACCACAACATGCTAAAAGATTGTTAAGAGCAATAGGTGAAAACATCCATAGATTTGAGGCCGCACATGGCGAAATCAAAGAAACGGAGCAAGCGCCAATTCCGCTTAATTTTGGTCCAACAGGACAAGCATAAAACTTTAAAAGCCCCTTTTTTAAGGGGCTTTTTTATTGCTCTATTTTTAGAAAGAGATGCAGTTAAACGGATTTTATTTTGTTTTTATCGACTATTTTTTTGTTTCTAGAGCGATTAATTTACTTTAGTAGCTGTTCATTATATAGAAAAGTTTCTAGAATAAATATATGACTTAGTAAGGTTGAATTAATTCGAATAAAAAAAAGCGCTAATTTAATATTAGCGCTTTTTTTTATTTTGCATGATTTCTTAATCAAATTCCGATGTAAAATATAATTTCACACTTGGATATTTGCTTTGTGTCATTTGAATTGTAAAATCAGAATCGGCTAAGAATACCAATTGACCATATTTATCATGAGCAAGGAATTTCTGCTTGATTCGTTTAAATTCTTTGAATTCTTCATTTTTAGCGTCATCAGGTTTTACCCAACAAGCTTTATGTACAGGGAAGTTTTCATAAGTACATTTTGCTCCGTATTCATGTTCTAAACGGTATTGAATAACTTCATACTGAAGTGCTCCAACCGTTCCGATAACTTTACGGTTGTTCATTTCTAAAGTAAATAACTGAGCAACACCTTCATCCATCAACTGATCGACTCCTTTTTCTAATTGCTTAGCTTTCATTGGGTCGGCATTGTTAATATATCTAAAGTGTTCTGGAGAGAAACTTGGAATTCCTTTAAAACTCATTACTTCACCTTCAGTTAAAGTATCTCCAATTTTAAAGTTTCCGGTATCATGCAAACCAACAATATCACCAGGATAAGAAATGTCTACAATCTCTTTTTTCTCCGCAAAGAAGGCATTTGGACTAGAAAACTTCAAATTTTTCTTTTGACGAACGTGGTAGTACGGTTTATTTCTTTCGAAAGTTCCAGAAACGATTTTAATAAAAGCTAAACGGTCGCGGTGTTTTGGATCCATATTAGCGTGGATTTTGAAAACAAAACCAGACATTTTTTCTTCTGTTGGTTCAACTGTACGAGTTTCAGAATCTTTTGCTCTTGGGGATGGAGCGATTGTAATAAAACAATCTAATAGCTCACGAACTCCAAAGTTATTTAAAGCAGAACCAAAGAACACTGGCTGAATTTTTCCGTCTAAATAGTCCTGACGCTCAAATTTTGGATAAACTTCATCAATTAATTCTAATTCTTCACGAAGTTTATTAGCTGCTTTTTCTCCTACAATTTTATCTAATTCTGGATTGTTTTGTACATCAGAAAAAGCAATTGTTTCTTCAATATTTTTACGGCTGTCCCCGCTAAAAAGGTTGATGTTTTCTTCCCAAAGATTATAAATTCCTTGAAAATCATAACCCATTCCGATTGGAAAACTTAAAGGCGTGACTTTTAAACCTAATTTTTGCTCAACTTCATCCATCAAATCGAAAGCATCTTTACCTTCACGATCTAATTTGTTAATGAAGACAATCATAGGAATGTTACGCATTCTACAAACTGCAACTAATTTTTCTGTTTGTTCCTCAACCCCTTTTGCAACGTCAATTACAACGATAACACTGTCAACAGCAGTTAAAGTTCTAAAAGTATCTTCGGCAAAATCCTTGTGTCCTGGAGTATCAAGGATATTGATTTTTTTGTCTTTATAATTAAAAGCAAGTACAGAAGTCGAAACCGAGATACCTCTTTGGCGTTCGATTTCCATAAAGTCACTCGTTGCTCCTTTTTTAATTTTATTATTCTTTACAGCTCCCGCTTCTTGAATAGCCCCTCCAAATAACAGTAATTTCTCTGTTAATGTAGTTTTACCTGCATCGGGGTGCGAGATAATTCCAAATGTTCTTCTGCGTTGTATTTCTTTTAAAAAGCTCATATTTCGTATAAATAGGTTGCAAAAGTACTATTAAATACGGCTTTATAAAAATATTCACTTCTTAATTTTGGAAGTCTTTATTTTTAAAAGCATTTAAATAAAAAAATAAGGCTGTTTTGCAACAGCCTTAAGATAGTCATTTTTAAAATTACTGATTAATTGACCAAATTGAATATCCTTTTGGGGGACACTGTATTTTTACCCATTTGTCTGCTTGAGTTGTTGGGTACCAAGTTGAATTTCCTGTAAAATCTTTAATTTGTGTATTGGCCCAATTAGTCTGAATCCATCTTTCTTGCCAAACATCTGAATTGTTGATGTAAACTACTAAACCAGGATTTCCATTATAACCATTTCTTCTTGCGACATATTCATCGTTGTCAGAATATAAAATAGAAGTTGTTCCGGTTGCTTTGTTATTGTGAATCCAGATTAAGTTATTCAGTTTATTTTTATCTAGCCATTCTTCATAATCTCTGTAGAAAATAGTTGGGTAACCTTCGTGAGTTAATATATATGAGTACGCCAACATTTTGCTCCAAATTTCGTCTGTGTCATGATTGGTTACAAAAGTTACCGCTTTGTACGGGTTTCTTTTCCACATCATATCATCATTTAAAAGAGCAAGATTATTTCCATCAAAAGCATCATTCATCTTGTAATAACAAGCAAAATCAAAAACAGAGCTATTTGCTGCGTTTGCCCAATCATTTAGCACATTTACATTCGAATCCCATAATTCTCCAACAGAAAATCCGCCAACATTAGCATTCCACGCATTTACAACCCATGCGCCAAAACCTTTAACATAGTCAAATCTCCAGCCGTCAAATTTCATGGTATTTTTATAATATTTACCAACTCCATCAGCACGAAGCCACAACCAATCTTTTACATAAGGATCGGCATGGCATAAATCTGGGAATCCACCAAAAGAACCTTCATCATTATTGCCGAAACTATTTTTATAAAAATTAACATAAGTACGCTTAAATTTTCCAGAAGCAATTCCATTAAAATTAGTCCATGTATTTGTACCTGTAAAAGGATTAGCTTCAGATTGTCCTCCGCTATTAT
Organism: Flavobacterium notoginsengisoli; assembly: GCF_014207905.1. Lineage (GTDB taxonomy): Bacteria > Bacteroidota > Bacteroidia > Flavobacteriales > Flavobacteriaceae > Flavobacterium > Flavobacterium notoginsengisoli_A. The sequence continues at coordinate 97,093 of NZ_JACHLB010000010.1, forward strand.
GATTAATTACTATGTCAGCATAAACTTTCATGTTTTCCGTATGTGCTTTTGTAATTAAACTTACCAATTCTGCTTTTGATCCAAAGCGAGTTTCAATAGTTCCATTCTGATTATAATCTCCAAAATCAAAATAATCAGTTGGGTCGTAACCCATCGAAAATGCTCCATTTTGAGCCTTAGAAGCAGGAGGAAGCCATATAGAGCCAATTCCAGCATTTCCCCATGCAGTTACTTTGCTGCTTACAGTGTTCCACCAATTTCCACCAGCAGGAACATCCCAATAGAATGCTTGCATCATAACGCCACCTCCGGGATTGTCTACATATTTTGCAGTTGTGGATGAATTAGGGATTCCAGTACTAAAGGGTTTTCCATCGTGATGGGTAACTTCAATAATTTTGAATTGCTCACTTTCGGCTTTTGAATCTAGTTCGTTAACTTCATTTGTAGAACACGAATAAAATAATCCTGTAATAGCCGTAAATAGGCATAACTTTAAAATAGGTTTTTTCATAATAGATGTGGTTGAGTTAAATAGTCTTTTTGTAATTAATAATTTTGTTGTTATTAAAACTAAAAAATGATTTTATAACGGTATATAAATTATCAATTACGCACCTAAAGTATGTTTTTTTTGATTTAATTTCATTTTGTAGGAAAATATTATATTACGAAAACGTTATAGTGTTGAGAACTTTTTTTATCTAGCTAATTTTAAGTGTTTTATTAAAGCTTAAAATCAAATGCCACAGATCATTTTTGGTGGTGTTGTGTATTATGCTGAAAGAGAGAAGAAATAAATCTTTGAAAGCAGATTTGAAAGCTATCCTATAATTTTTTGTTAATACTATATCGGATAGTTGTATTATGTAATTGAATTGTTATTTTTGTTCGTTATAAGTTATAAAAGAGCTATACTAATTATTTATGTTTCAGGAAGTATTTCGAAAAATATAAATAACTTTGGCAGGTTATCTCAAGCAGGCTTTACATTCAAATAAAATTTAAAATAATGTTATTAAAAAAATTACAGCTAAAAGCAATTGATTACAAGTTTGTTCTAACAGTTTGTTTTTTTCTTTTTTTTGCTCCAATTGTCGCAGCACAAGAAATAATTCCAGATGTTGTTGCTGAAAAACCTGCTGAAAAACCTTCAGGTGGAAAATTAAAAATTGATGGAATTATTGCTACAGTAGGAGATTACATCGTATTGGATTCTGATATTGATAAAGGATTTTTGGAAATTACCGCGCAAGGAGGATCTATTAAAGATATTACAAGATGCCAAATGCTTGGAAAGCTTCTAGAAGATAAATTATACGCTCACCAAGCCATTCAGGATAGTATTATTGTAAGTGATGCAGAGGTTAGAGGTATGATGGAAGAGCGTTTAAACTATATGACTCAACAAGTTGGTGGTGACATTAATAAAGTTGTTGAGTATTATAAAAAGAGCTCTGTAGAAGAATTTAAAACTTATTTTGCTGATATCTTGAAAGAGCAAAAATTGGCATCAGAAATGAGAGATAAAATCGTTAAAGATGTTGAAATTACTCCTGAAGAAGTTCGTAATTTCTTTAAGAAAATTCCAAAAGATGAATTGCCAACTTTTGGTGCCGAAATGGAAGTAGCACAAATTGTTGTTGAACCTAAGGTTTCTAAAGAAGATAAGCAAAAAGTAATTGATAGATTGAATGCCATAAGACAAGATGTTTTAGAAGGTTCGAGTTTTGCAACTAAGGCGGTTTTATATTCTCAGGATCCTGGTTCTGCTCCAAACGGAGGATATTATAAAATGACAAGAAAGACTCCTTTCGTAAAAGAATTTAAAGATGTTGCTTTTAGTTTACAAGCTGGAGAAATTTCTGCACCATTCGAAACTAATTTTGGTTTTCATATTATAATGGTAGATAAAATAAAAGGACAAGAAGTAGAACTTCGTCATATCTTAATTTCTCCAACTGTTTCTGATGCAGCTTTAAAAGAAGCAAAAGAAAGAATTACCAATATCAGAAATAAAATTGTTGGGAACGAAATTTCATTTGCAGATGCTGCAAGAAATGAATCTGATGAAAAAGAGACAAGAGCAAACGGAGGAACTTTAGTAAATCCTACAACTCAAGATACTAGATTTGAATTAACAAAAATGGATCCTGTATTGTACAGCCAAGTTTCTAATTTAAAAGGGAATGAAGTTTCTCAGCCTCTTTTAAATACAGATGATAAAGGTAAAAAAACCTATAAATTAATTACAGTAACCAACAGAATTGATGAGCATACTGCAGATTACGCTAAAGATTATACTAAAATCAAAGAGTTGGCATTGAAAGAAAAGCAGATCAATGCAATCGCAAAATGGTTTGATGCAAAAATTAAAGATACTTACATTAAAATTATTGGAGAGTACAAAGAATGTGCTTTCGCAAACAACTGGTTGAAAAAATAATTTTTATTAAATAAATAAAAAGAGTTAGTTTTATGAATTCGTAGAGCTAACTCTTTTTAATTTTAAATACACTCATAAATGTCTGACGTAACAGCAATTCACAATTTAGTTCAAAAAAGGAATGAACTAAAAAAAGAAATAGCGAAAATAATTGTAGGGCAAGACGCCGTTGTAGATCAAATTTTACTTTGTATATTTTCAGGAGGACATGCACTTTTAATTGGTGTACCAGGTTTGGCAAAAACCTTAATGATAAATACCTTATCTCAAGCTTTAGGTTTAGATTTTAAAAGAATTCAGTTTACACCAGATTTAATGCCTTCGGATATTTTGGGAAGTGAAATTCTAGATGAGAATAGAAATTTCAAATTTATTAAAGGGCCTATCTTTTCTAACATTATCCTTGCTGACGAGATTAATAGAACACCTCCAAAAACGCAAGCAGCTCTTCTAGAAGCCATGCAGGAAAGATCGGTTACTATTGCAGGACAACATCATAAATTAGATTTGCCGTATTTTGTCTTAGCAACACAAAATCCAATTGAGCAGGAAGGAACTTATCCGTTGCCAGAAGCACAGTTGGACCGTTTTATGTTTGCGATTAAACTAGAGTACCCGACTTTTGAAGAAGAAGTTCAAGTGGTAAAAAGAACCACTTCAGATGAAAAAACAGTAATTAATCCGTTGTTTAATGCGCAGGAAATTATCGATTTTCAGCATTTAATTCGTAGAATTCCTGTTGCTGATAATGTTATCGAATATGCTGTAGCTTTAGTTAGCAAAACCAGACCAGATAATTCATTGTCTAATGATTTTGTGAAAAACTATTTAGATTGGGGAGCTGGACCTAGAGCTTCGCAAAATTTAATTTTAGCAGCCAAAGCGCATGCCGCTTTCAATGGGAAATTTTCGCCAGATATTGAAGATGTTCAGGCAGTTGCGACCGGAATTTTAAGACACAGAATTATTAAAAATTATAAAGCAGATGCTGAAGGGATAACAGAAGAAGTTATTATTAAGAAGTTGATGTAAATTATAGCAATAAATTTCAAAAAGGTCTGATTATTTTGTCAGACCTTTTTTTGGTTTTATAATGATTTTTTTTTGGATATAATAAATTTGATCAGCTTAAAAAGTGGGTATAATTGATGTTGAAAATCTCAACTATAACGTTATAATTGCTTATTTAGAACGTTTCTTTACTAAAACAGAGGTAAAATCTTACTTGGTTTATAACATCAAATTTCGACTTTGTTAAAGAAAAGATTTTAAAATATCAAAAAATCAATTTTGTATTAAAAAAATGTTTTTTTATTAAAAACAAGCATTGAAAATCGTTTTTTAACAATAATATTTTTTGAAAACGCGACTTCTATTATATTTTTTTTAATTCTCAGCTTTAATCTTTAAATTTGCGTACAAAAAAAAATACTTCTACTTAAATTATGAATACTTACAAAGATTACATTCAAGAAATTGAAGAAAGAAAAGCCTTAGGTCTTCATCCGAAGCCAATTGATGGAGCTGAATTAGTAAGCGAAATCATTTCACAAATCAAAGATTTAGATAACGAATACAGAGAAGATTCTCTTAAGTTTTTTATTTATAATACATTGCCAGGTACTACTAGTGCTGCTGGCGAAAAAGCTAAGTTTTTAAAAGAAATTATTCTGGGCCAATCTGTGGTAAAAGAAATTACTCCAGCTTTTGCTTTTGAATTATTATCGCACATGAAAGGTGGACCTTCTATTGAAGTTTTACTTGATTTAGCTTTAGGAAATGATGTGGCTACTGCAAAAGAAGCTGCAAAAGTACTTAAAACACAAGTTTTCCTTTACGAAGCAGATACGGATCGTTTAGTAGAGGCATTCAAAAATAATAATGAAATTGCTAAAGAAATTCTTGAAAGCTATGCTCAAGCTGAATTCTTTACAAAACTTCCAGAAGTAGCTGACGAAATTAAAGTAGTTACTTTTATTGCTGGAGAGGGAGATATTTCTACAGATTTACTTTCTCCAGGTAATCAAGCGCACTCGCGTTCAGATCGTGAATTGCATGGTCAATGTATGATTACGCCTCAAGCACAGCAAGAAATTAGAGAATTGCAGGCACAACATCCAGATAAAAGTGTAATGTTGATTGCTGAAAAAGGAACAATGGGAGTTGGTTCTTCTAGAATGTCAGGTGTTAACAACGTGGCACTTTGGACAGGAAAACAAGCAAGTCCTTATATTCCATTTGTAAATATTGCTCCAATCGTTGGAGGAACAAATGGAATTTCTCCAATTTTCTTAACTACTGTTGACGTAACTGGAGGTATTGGTTTAGATCTTAAAAACTGGGTTAAAAAAGTTGACGAAAATGGAAATGTTCTTCGTAACGAAAATGATGAGCCAATTTTAGAACAAGCTTATTCTGTTGCTACAGGAACAGTTTTGACTATCAATATTAAAGAGAAAAAATTATATAACGGAGATCAAGAATTAATTGATATTTCTAAGGCATTCACGCCTCAGAAAATGGAATTTATTAAAGCTGGTGGTTCATACGCTATTGTTTTTGGTAAAAAATTACAAACATTAGCAGCAAAAGTTTTAGGTGTTGAAGCTCCGCTTGTATATGCTCCATCAAAAGAAGTTTCTCACGAAGGTCAAGGTTTGACTGCTGTTGAGAAAATCTTCAACAAAAATGCTGTTGGTATTGCTCCTGGCAAAGTTTTGCACGCTGGATCTGATGTTCGTGTAGAAGTTAATATCGTAGGATCTCAAGATACTACAGGTTTGATGACTGCTCAGGAATTAGAGTCGATGGCGGCTACAGTAATTTCGCCAATCGTTGACGGTGCTTACCAATCAGGTTGTCACACTGCTTCTGTTTGGGATAAAAAAGCGCAGGCTAACATTCCTAAATTGATGAAATTCATGAACGATTTCGGATTAATTACAGCTCGTGACCCGAAAGGTGTTTATCATTCAATGACTGACGTAATCCACAAAGTACTTAACGATATTACTATTGACGAGTGGGCTATCATTATTGGTGGTGACTCTCATACAAGAATGTCAAAAGGAGTTGCTTTTGGTGCTGACTCAGGAACTGTTGCTCTTGCATTAGCTACAGGAGAGGCTTCTATGCCAATTCCAGAATCTGTAAAAGTGACTTTCAAAGGAGATATGAAAGGATACATGGACTTCCGTGATGTTGTTCATGCTACTCAAGCGCAAATGCTTCACCAATTTGGAGGAGAAAATGTATTCCAAGGAAGAATCATTGAGGTTCACATCGGAACACTTACTGCTGACCAAGCCTTTACATTTACAGACTGGACTGCAGAGATGAAAGCAAAAGCTTCTATCTGTATTTCTGAGGATGATACTTTAATCGAATCATTGGAAATTGCGAAAGGCAGAATCCAAATTATGATTGATAAAGGAATGGATAACGATAAACACGTTCTTCAAGGATTAATCAACAAAGCTGATAAGAGAATTGCTGAAATTAAATCGGCAGAAAAACCAGCTTTAACTCCAGATGCTAATGCTAAATATTATGCTGAAGTTGTAGTTGATTTGGATCAAATTGCTGAGCCAATGATCGCTGACCCAGACGTAAATAACGCTGATGTTTCTAAACGATATACTCACGATACAATCAGACCTTTATCTTTCTACGGAGGAGATAAAAAAGTAGATCTTGGATTTATCGGTTCTTGTATGGTTCACAAAGGAGATATGAAAATCCTTGCTCAAATGTTGAAAAATGTTGAAGCACAAACAGGTAAAGTGGAATTTAAAGCACCGCTTGTAGTAGCGCCACCAACATATAACATTGTGGATGAGCTTAAAGCTGAAGGTGATTGGGAAGTTTTACAAAAATATTCAGGTTTCGAATTTAATGATGATGCTCCAAAAGGTGCAGCACGTACTGAATACGAAAACATGTTATATTTAGAGCGTCCAGGATGTAACCTTTGTATGGGTAACCAAGAAAAAGCGGCTAAAGGAGATACTGTAATGGCAACTTCAACTCGTCTTTTCCAAGGAAGAGTTGTAGAGGACAAAGAAGGTAAAAAAGGAGAGTCTCTTCTTTCTTCTACTCCAGTTGTGGTATTGTCTACAATTTTAGGAAGAACTCCTACTATTGAAGAATATACTGCGGCAGTTGACGGTATCAACTTAACTAAGTTTGCGCCTTCAAACAAGTCATTAGTTATGTAATCTTACGATTATTAATATTTTAAAAGCCCGAGCGATAAACTCGGGCTTTTTCTTTTATAGCTCTTCTATTTTTTGTAACTTGTGATGTTCAAAATCAAATAAAAAAAACAAAAACAAACATAAAAAACTATGGCTTTTGATATCGAAATGATTAAAAAAGTGTACGAAAACATGCCATCACGTGTCGACAAAGCACGAGAACTTGTTGGTCGTCCACTTACATTAACAGAGAAAATTTTATATAATCACCTTTGGGATGGAGCACCATCTAAGGTTTTTAAGCGAGGAGTTGATTATGTTGACTTCGCGCCAGATCGTGTTGCTTGTCAAGATGCAACAGCACAAATGGCATTATTACAGTTTATGCATGCTGGAAAATCTAAAGTAGCAGTGCCAACAACAGTTCACTGCGATCACTTGATTCAAGCAAAAGTAGATGCTGTAACCGATTTGGCTAGAGCAAAAACACAAAGTAATGAGGTTTTTGACTTTTTATCATCTGTTTCTAATAAATATGGAATTGGTTTCTGGAAGCCAGGAGCAGGAATTATTCACCAAGTTGTACTTGAAAATTACGCTTTTCCTGGAGGAATGATGATTGGTACCGATTCTCACACAGTAAACGCAGGTGGTTTAGGAATGGTTGCAATTGGAGTAGGTGGAGCTGATGCTGTAGATGTAATGTCTGGTATGGCATGGGAGCTTAAATTTCCGAAACTAATTGGGGTTAAATTAACGGGTAAATTGTCGGGTTGGACAGCTCCTAAAGATGTTATTTTGAAAGTTGCTGGTATTCTGACTGTAAAAGGAGGAACTGGTGCTATTGTAGAATATTTTGGCGAAGGAGCAACATCAATGTCTTGTACTGGTAAAGGAACTATCTGTAATATGGGGGCTGAAATTGGGGCTACAACTTCAACTTTTGGTTATGATGCTTCAATGGGGCGTTACCTTCGTTCTACAAATAGAGCAGATGTTGCAGATGCAGCAGATAAAATTGCGCCATATTTGACAGGAGATCCAGAAGTTTATGCAAATCCAGAGCAATATTTTGATCAAGTAATCGAAATTAATTTGTCTGAATTAGAACCGCATTTGAATGGACCTTTTACTCCAGATTTAGCTACACCGATTTCTAAGATGAAAGACGAGGCAATCAAAAATAATTGGCCATTGCAGATTCAGGTTGGATTAATTGGTTCTTGTACCAATTCATCTTACGAAGATATTTCTCGTGCAGCTTCTTTGGCGAGACAAGTTGCGGCTAAAAACTTAAAGACAAAAGCAGAGTTTACTATTACACCAGGTTCTGAAGTCGTTCGTTCTACTATTGAAAGAGACGGATTTATTGATACGTTCCATAAAATTGGCGCTACGGTTTTTGCAAATGCTTGTGGACCATGTATTGGTATGTGGGATAGAGAAGGAGCAGAAAAAGAAGAAAGAAACACAATTGTTCACTCTTTCAACCGTAACTTCTCAAAACGTGCAGATGGTAATCCTAATACCTTAGCTTTTGTTGGTTCTCCAGAATTGGTAACCGCAATGGCAATTGCAGGAGATTTAGGTTTTAATCCATTGACAGATAAATTAATCAACGAAGATGGGGAAGAAGTGATGCTTGATGCTCCAACGGGAGACGAGCTTCCTGCAAAAGGTTTCTATGCTGAAGACCCAGGATTTCAGGCTCCAGCAGCGGATGGTTCAGGAGTTCAGGTTGTGGTAAATCCGACTTCAGAGCGTTTGCAATTATTGGCTCCGTTTATTGCTTGGGATGGTAAAAATATTACTGGTGCAAAATTGTTAATTAAAGCATTTGGAAAATGTACAACAGATCATATTTCTATGGCAGGGCCTTGGTTACGTTTCCGTGGACATTTAGATAATATTTCAAATAATATGTTGATTGGAGCTGTTAATGCTTATAATCAAAAAACAAACTCTGTTAAAAATCAATTAACAGGACAATACGATGCGGTGCCAGCAGTTGCGCGCGCATACAAAGCTGCAGGAGTTCCTTCTATTGTAGTAGGAGATCATAATTATGGTGAAGGTTCTTCTCGTGAGCATGCCGCGATGGAACCTCGTTTCTTAGGAGTTAAAGCGGTATTAGTAAAATCTTTCGCTCGTATCCACGAAACAAATCTTAAAAAGCAAGGTCTTTTGGGATTAACTTTTGCAAATGAAGCCGATTATGATAAAATTCAAGAAGATGATACAATTAACTTCTTAGATTTAACAGAATTTGCTCCAGGAAAACCATTGACATTAGAATTTGTTCACGCAGATGGTACAAAAGATATTATCTTGGCAAACCATACATACAATGAAGGACAAATTGGCTGGTTTGTTGCAGGTTCTGCATTAAACTTAATTGCGGCTGGAAAAGCTTAATATTTGATTTATATAAACAAAAAAAAGCTCTGTAAAAACAGAGCTTTTTTGTTTTGGCAAATAAGATTAATTTCTATTTGCCACATTATTTTCAGATAAAACTCTAACACGGTAAGGCCTTGTGGTGTCAAATTCATCAAGAGAGATACTGTATACTTTTGATGAAGGAGATGTGTAGTAATTTCTAAAATCATATCCTCCAATAATATATAATTTGTCATTAATAAAATGCATTGCAGCAGATTTTAGCTCAAGCTTAATAGAATATTCTTTAATTAGTTTTGATTTTATATTGTAAACTAACAATTTTCCTTCTTCAAACATATAAATAATATCATCGTTATATGTAATTGCAGGATTTTCAAGGCGGCAAAGTAAAATTGCTTCAGATTTCCAGCTTTCCTTTATTAAATCAAAACTCTGAATCTCAGAAAAACTTCTGTTATCGGTATTGCCAATTGTAAAGATTTTATCGCCAATCAAAACCCCTTTAATTTCTTGGGCTACTGGCATTTTTGCTAATTCATACCATAACCCGGAAGTTAAATTGTATAAATGTACTTTATCAGTAAAAGTTTTTATACCGCTTTCAGTTGATCTTATTGAGCCACCCATGACGATGATGTTATCCTTGTAAGTGAAAGAAGCAAAATTTACAGCTTTATGAGGATTAGTTTTGTCAATTACAAGTTTATTTGTGTTAAGGTCAAAAACTTCAATTTCGTTATCTAAATATTCACGTTTTTTAGCGATTGGTGTTTTTTTTCCTCCTAAAACATAAAGTATATTGTTGTGAAAATTTATGTTATGATAAGCTCTTTTGTTAAAGTTTTGATTCGATTTCTCCCAAAGATCTGTTTTTGAATCATAAATAAATAGATTTCCCTTGAAGAAAATTCTTTCATTAGGATCACCTGCAAGTTCTTGCTGGTATCTATTTGCAAATCCAGGGTCGCTGAATCTAGTAGGGTCACCACCTATGTTTTTTCCCTTAATGGTGGTTAAAATATTCCATTGTTCGCTATTATCACCTCCAACAACATAAATTTTGCCATCTGCAACTACAGAACCAAAAGAATAAATGCCATATTCTAAAGAAGACAGTTTCGTAAAATCTATTTTTGATTTTAATTTCGACCAGCTATTATCGGTAATGGTTACATTTTTTAAAGTTTGCACATCTTCTTCAAGCATGATGATATAACCCGATTTCTTTAAATCTGAAATTGCAATTTTTGAGGTAATATATCCAATGTGAGAAACCTGAAGAGTGTCATTTGGCTTTATTTTATTATTCAATAAAAACTCTCCTTTCTCGTTGGTTAAAGTTCCAATTTTAGTCTTCAACGCATAAATGTTAGCATCTTCTATTGGTAAACTAGTAGCTTGAGATTTAATAATTCCGTTTATAGTTTGCGCATTTGCAATAAATGGCAGTAAAATAACAATGTAAAGTAGTTTTTTCACAATACAATTGAGTTTGGTTTTTACTAAGTTTAGAAAACGCCCAGTTTTTCGAGGCATTTTTCATTTTGATAATGATCTTTGCAAATATTAGTTCGACTGCGCTACATTGTTTTGCGATAAAATTCTAATACGATGTGGTAAGGTATTGTCAAATTCGTCAATAGAAATACTGTATACTTTTGATGAGGGAGTTTTTGCGAACGTGCCAAAAGAATAACCTCCAATAATGTATAATTTATTATTCAAAAAATGCATAGTGGCAGCTTTTAATTCAAGATCAACAAAGTACTCTTTAATTTGTTTTGATTTTGTGTTGTAAATTGACAATTTTCCCTTTTCAAAAAGGTAAATATCATCAGCGTTATAAGCAATTGAAGGATCTTCTAGTCGAGAAATTAAGGTTGCTTCGTTTTTCCATGTCTCATTTATCAAATCAAAACTCTGAATTTCAGATAAACTCTTATTGTCTTTATTTCCAATGGTAAAGATTTTGTCACCAATCAAAACTCCCTTAATTTCTTTGGCTACTGGCATTTTTTCCAGCTCATACCAAAGTCCTGAAGTGATATTGTACATGTGAACTTTGTCAGTGAAGGTTTTTTGTCCTCTTTCCGTATTTTTTATTGAGCCACCCATAGCAATTATATTGTCTTTATAAACAAAAGAAGCAAAATCTGCTGCTTGATGTGGATTGGTTTTGTCAATTGTAATCGTATTTTTATTAATGTCAAAAACTTCAATTTCATTCTCTAAATATTCAAATTTTTGATTTGTAGATACTCTTTTTCCACCTAAAATATAAAGTGTATTGTTGTAATAATTTACGTTATGATAGGCTCTCCTCTTGAATTTTGTATTCGATTTTTCCCATTTATCTGTTTTTGGGTCATAAACAAGTAAATCTTCTCTATAAAATTTTCTAGCGGTTAGCTGATTACGTAATTGCATGTATTTAATTTGAAACATAGGGTCATTGTCAGAGTCTATACCTCTTTCTTTTAAGATGTTTAATGCATTATCTTCGTCACTGATATCCCCCCCTACAATATAAATTTTGCCATCTATCACAGCCGAACCAAAAGAATAAAGAGGGTTATCTAAAGATGCCAACTTTGTAAAATCAAGTTTTGATTTTAATTTGGTCTTGTGATTTGAAATTTCTACATTCTGTAGATTTTGAATATCTTCTTCAAGTGAAATAATATAATTTGATTTTTTTAAATCAGTAACTGCAATTTTTGTTGTGATATATCCAATATGAGAAACCTGAAGTGTATCACCAGCTTTTATCTTTTTATTTAATAAAAACTCTCCATTTTCATCAGTTATTGTGCCAGTTTGAGTATACAACGCGTAGATATTAGCATCTTCTAAAGGGAGATTAGTGGTTTGAGATTTTACAATTCCTCTGATTGTTTGTGCATTTGTAATAAAAGGCAGAAAAATGATCAAATAAAGTAGCTTTTTCATAAGTTATCAGGATTTTGAATTAGTTTATGGCTTGTTGATAGTGGTTTTTGTAAAATCAACGGTTTCAAAAAGTTGACGCAATTTTCATACCTTTCTTGTTAATTTGGAGTAAAATAATTGTTAAAAATTATGGCATTTATAGTTTTAAGCGTTAAATTCGCCTGTGAGGTAATATATTTGTAACTTTTAAGTTTAATTCTGTAAGGAAACTTAAAAATAAGAAATACTAACTTAAATAGTAAATATGGTTTTTAGATTAATAATAGTAATGATTTTTTTTAGTGTTGGTGCTTTTGCACAAGACAATTTTACCAAACACAAAATTTCGCAAGGTGAAAATCTTTCTATTATTGCTAAAAAATATGGAGTTAAAGTCAAAGATATTAATGATGCCAATCCAAATGCTCCTAAAATTTTAAAATTAAATTCTATTCTTTTAATTCCTACTAAAAATAAAGAAGTAGCTAAAAGTAAAAATAAATCTGAAGCTAAAGCAGAACCAAAATCTCAAGCAATTGTAAATAATACTTCGGGTTCTCACGAAGTTCTGTCAAAAGAAACACTTTGGGGAATTTCAAAAAAATACAATGTAACAGTTGATGAATTGAAGAAAGCCAATCCCTTATTGGAAACGGAAGGTTTAAAAATCGGTCAAAAAATAGTTATTCCTTCGCTCAATTCACTATCAGACGAAAAGCCAGTAATACAAGAAATTGCTTCTAAAGATGTTGAACTTTATAGAGAAGTCAAAGCTAAAGAAACGAAATATGGTATTTCTAGAGAATATGGGATAACAGTTGCAGAATTAGAGCGCCAGAATCCATCGATTAAAGGAAAAGTTCCTGTTGGATATCTTCTGAAAATTCGAGTTCCAAAAGAAAAAGCAGATGCTATTCAAGCAACTAAAGCAATTGAAGAATCACAAAATGCAGCAATAAGTTCGCCCGTTCAAATTGCAGAAACGGCTGAAATTAAAAGAGATTCTACATTCGTAAAAATGGCAACCGGAAGTCATTCTGAACTTATAGATCAGCTTATTGCAAATGCAACAGAAAATATCGGAATTCGATATCGTTCGGGCGGAACAACAAAAGCAGGTTTCGATTGTTCAGGTTTAATGATTTGTACCTTTAATAATTTTGATATTAAACTTCCAAGAAGCTCAATTGAACAATCTCGTATAGGAACAAAAGTAGCTACAGAAGAAGCTCAAAAAGGTGATTTGATTTTCTTCAGAACCAATGGAAGACGCCATATTAATCATGTTGGGATGATTGTTGAGGTTGTCGATGGTGAAATCAAATTTGTACATTCTTCTACTCATGGTGGCGTAATGATTTCTTCTACAAAAGAGCCTTACTATACAAGAGCTTTTTCTCAAGTAAATAGAGTTTTAGAATAAATAAGCATTAAAGAAAAGTATTTTTTAATGTATCTAAGCAAAAAGGTTTGCTCCAAAAATCTGTAACATATTTATTTTCTTTTGCTTTTCTAATTTCATCTGTGTCCAGAGTTGAAGAAAGAACAAAAATTTCCACTTTGCTGTTTATTTTTTCTGCAAGTCTATCAAATTCATCTAAAAATTCAAATCCATTCATAATTGGCATCTGAATATCTAAAAAGATAATTAACGAAGCATGATTTGGATTTTTAAGAAGCCAGTCAATACCTTCTTTACCATTATTAGCAATAAATAACGGACTAACATTTAATCCTTTCTTTAGCAGTTTTTTAGTTATAAATTGGTCTATTAAATTATCTTCTATTAGTATAAATTCCGATTTAGATTGCATGTATATGTGGTATTGTTACAATAAATTTACTTCCAACGTTACTTTCTGAAAACACAGAAATTTCACCTTTGATGTTTTCAACGGCTTCTTTTACAATATAAAGTCCCAATCCTGATCCTTTATTTTTGTTTGTTCCAAAGTACATTTCAAATATATTTTCTTTGTCTTTATCGTTAATTCCGATTCCGTTGTCTGAAACTTCAATTTTATTTAAACCATCGCTAAAATAGGTTTTTATAGAAATAAACATTTCTTGTTTGCTTGCATCAGAATATTTAATAGCGTTTGAAATCAAATTGTTAATAATGATTTTTAAACGAAGTCCATCACTTTCAATTTCATCAACTAAATGTTCTTGGGTAAATTTAATTCTGTTGGCATTTTCAATATGCATCAATTGGAGAATAGCTTCATTAAACAATTCTTTTAGGCTTACTGGTTCCATGATTACTTCTTTTCTTTTATTTTTAGAATAATCAATAATATCGCTAATAAACTGATCTTGTCTTGCTAAACTATGATGCATCATTTGGAGATAATTCCGAATCTGACTAACATCATCTTCTAAAGATGTAATTTCAATAAGTCCTTTTAGAGAAGTTATGGGAGATCTCAAATCGTGAGAGGCGCTGTAGACAAAACGGTCTAATTCACGATTAACAACTATCAAATTTTCATTTTTTGCTTCGGTTTCTTTTTTTGAAATAAGAAGTCTTTTTACCATTATAGAATAATACATGCAGACGCTGCAAATGATGACTAAAATAAAAAAGACGTTTGTAAAGATTAGCAAATCTTTTATTTTTCTAGTTCCTTCTCCTAAAAGATTAGAAAAGTTTCTTTCGTTAATGGTTAATCTGTCGCTAATGGAACTAATTTCTTTTAAAAATTGTTTTTGATCTAGCGCTGTTAAAAGATTACGATTGATTTTGGCGTTTATCTGTTCACCAATTATAAATAGTTCAAAAATTAATTTATCTCCTTTTCCCCATTCGTCTATTGCTTTCGATAAAAAAGAAACTTCTTTAAAATTGTCAAAAAGCCAAATAATATCATTTAAATCATCTTCATGATTTCGTCCGGTAAGGAGGCCTTTTCTTGCAATATTATTATCTCCAGCTTTTAAAAGAGTAATTCGAGCAATGCCATCGCCTTGAGGAACTTTTAGTTCTTCGCAATATAATTTCCATTGATTCGGATTTTTGGTATATAAATAAGTGATGAGGTGTCTAGATGCGTCTTTCTGGCTTTTAGAATAATGAGATTCTCCATTTATATAAGCTCTGTTTGCAGATAATATTTTAATGGTGAAGAAGTTGATGCAAATTAGTAAAGCACAGGAAATAAAAATGATCAATATAAGGACAAAAACATTCGGAAAACGAAAGTTTTTTAAAGCTTGCAACTTAGACATAAATTTAAAATTAGTAGGTTAATGATAAAGTGCCTTTTGCGTATTTGATTAATTTGTAAACCAACTTTTGGGGAAAGATTGTTTTATGTTTTTAATTAAACACTTGTTAAAGATTTTAAGATTATTTAAATGTTATTAGAATGTTTTTTTCAAATGTAGTAAAAATAACCTTATGTATTTTTCAAAAAAAAGAAGTTATTTTTGAAAAGTATGTTTTTTGTTTAAACTATCATAAAGTAAATGTTGAGTGTCTTTTTTTTAATATGCTAATAAATTTAACTAAAATCTTGCATAAAGAATCAATCTTCTGAAGGCATAAATTGAAGGTACAACAGGAAAATATTTATTGATTCTGCTCTTAAATTCTATCGATAATTTTTCGAATTGCTCTTTATTTAGACGCTCTTCGTAAACAGTAAGAGCTGAACCAGAAATGAAATCAAAAAAGTCATTTTCTGATTTCGAAATCTGAGGATAAACTTTTTCATAGATTACGAGATCTTTTCCTCCGTTTTCAAAAAATATTTTGGCATATTCATCTAACGTTAAAACAGGAGAAGGACGCGTCCAATTGTTTAAGTATGAAGCAAAAGGTTCTTCCTGAACTAGGTTTAAAAGTATTCTGTTCAAAATGTTTTCATTTTGCTGAGGCATTTGAACAGCCAATTGACCTCCAGGATTTAGACGAGAAATAATTTTTGGAAAAAGCTCGCCATGATTATCAATCCATTGCAAAGCGGCATTCGAAAAAATAACGTCCCATTTGGTTTCGTCTTTTAATTGTTCCAAAATCGTTAACTCTCTAAAAGTTAGGTTTTTTGCAGTTGGAGCTTTTGCTAACATTTCAGCCGAATTGTCTATTCCTAAAACGCTTGAATTGGAAAGTTTATCATAAAGTCTTTTGGTGAGTTCACCAGTTCCACATCCTAAATCAATAATTTTTAGATTTGGCTCAACAACAATATGGCTTACTAAATCATCAAAGGGTTTAGAACGCTCAGTTTTAAATTCATCATATTTTTTTGGATCCCAAGTCATAGCTATTGTTTTATTTAAAGTATAAAACTTTAACGTTTAAAAATTAAAGGAAAAGATTGCCCCATTTGTTTGAAGGTTCCAGTAATAATTTGATTTTTATCAAGGATTCCTTCGTATTCAATTTTTAGATTTTCAACAGTAAATTTTAGTGTTGAATTTTCAAAAGTAGTAGAAGTTACTGGTATTCCAAAAGCTTTTTGATCGTGGCTGTCTAAAGTGGCAGTTAAGGTATTTTCTGATTTTGTGATATGCACAACGAGATTTAATTCTGCACCAGGAACCTTGAGTAGTCCTTTCCAGTCACCTTTAATATCTTGAGCAGAAATATGAACCGCAGCAAATAAGAATAGAAGAACAAAATTGATTTTTTGCATAGGATTTGAAGTTTTAAAAATGAAATTAATTTTATCTGAAAATTCTGTAATAAAATTATGCAATTACATTGAATAAAACTTTATTCTTGAAATGAATTCTTCAATATGCTTTTGTAAAAATAGATTCCCGTAAGTGACAAGCCCAAAATAATTGTGAATTTAGGATTGAAAGATTAGTATTTCCAAAAAAAGTATATCTTTAACCAACCCAAAACCAATAAAAATGCAAGAAAACGACCAAGAACATTTTAAAAGAGAACTCGGATTATTAGACGGAACCATGCTTGTTGTAGGTTCGATGATAGGATCTGGAATATTTATAGTAAGTGCCGATATCGCGAGAAGAGTAGGATCTGCTGGATGGCTCACGCTAATTTGGCTGATTTCAGGATTAATAACTGTTATTGCCGCCGTAAGTTATGGCGAATTAAGTTCTATGTTTCCAAAAGCTGGAGGACAGTATGTTTATCTCAAAGAAGCATACAATAAACTTATTGCTTTCCTTTACGGATGGAGCTTTTTTGCTGTTATACAAACTGGAACAATTGCCGCTGTTGGAGTGGCGTTTGCTAAATTTGCAGCTTATTTATATGAGCCTTTAAGCGATGAAAATATTCTGTATGAAATTGGCTTTTTTAAACTCAATGCCGCGCAATTGGTTTCTATTTTTACAATAATTTTATTGTCTTATATCAATAGCCGCGGTGTGAAAAACGGAAAGATTTTACAAACCGTTTTGACCATCATCAAAATATTATCATTGCTCGGATTGATTGTTTTCGGACTAACATTGGCTGCAAAAGCTTCTGTTTGGGATGCGAACTGGGCAGATGTTTGGAGTACTCGTGCTTTTGATACAGAAAGCGGAAATTGGATGCCAATTGGAGGTACAGCTTTGATTACGGGAATTTCGGCTGCGATGGTCGGATCTTTATTCTCTAGCGATGCCTGGAATGGTGTTACTTTTATTGCGGGAGAAATTAAGAATCCGCAGCGAAATGTTGGTTTGAGTTTGTTTCTCGGAACTTTTATCGTGACAATCATTTATGTATTAACGAATATTATGTATTTGGCTGTAATTCCTTTGGATGAAATCGCTACAGCAAAATCTGATCGTGTGGCGGTTGTTGCATCTCAATATATTTTTGGAAATATTGGAACGCTTATTATAGCAATCATGATTATGATTTCGACGTTTGCTTGTAATAACGGATTAATTATGGCCGGTGCTCGAGTTTATTATACTATGGCAAAAGATGGTTTATTTTTCAAAAAAGCGGCTGTTTTAAATGAGTCTAGTGTGCCTGCATGGGCGCTTTGGGCGCAATGTATTTGGGCTTCGGCTTTATGTCTTACAGGAAAATATGGAGATTTACTAGATTTCGTAATTATTATCGTCTTGATTTTCTACATCTTGACAATTTATGGAATTTTTATTTTACGAAAAAAAATGCCCGATGCCGAAAGACCTTATAAAGCTTTTGGATATCCGTTTTTGCCAATGCTTTACATTATTGTTGCAACCGCAATTTGTATTTCGTTATTGATTACAAAATTTTCAACTTGTGGGTGGGGAGTGTTGATTATGTTAACCGGAATTCCAGTTTATTATTTAACCAAACCGAAAGAAAATTAATGTTTCTTAAGTTGAAAAACTGAATTTATAAAAAAAGCGTCTTGTAGCTATCAAGACGCTTTTTTTATGATAATATGATTTAGAAATTATTGTCTGATAAATCATTTTTAATTCTTTCTTCGGTTGGTCTTAAAAATATAAGATAAACGATAATCAGAATTCCGAATAAAATATAATCTGGTTTTAGAAATAAAAGTATAAAAGCGGCACCTTCCAGAATAGCCCATCGCATGATAGAAGCGGCTTGATAAAGCGGGAGTTTATCTTCTAACTTTAGTTTAGGATCAATTTGTTTGATTTGTGATCGAAATAAAAAAGAGCTAATAATATATGCCAAAATTGGAACTAAAGTATAAATAATTGAAAGCGTGCTAATGGAAGGAATTTTAAGCTTTTCGAGAGAAATTTCGCCGACAAAAAAGTAAGCCATAATCGTTCCTGCGCATACAGCAAAATGGATAATTTGTAATGTTTTGATTTTTTCGGTCATAATGTGGTTTAGATTTGAGGTTGAATAGATGCAAGTTAGGACTAATTCTTTTAAAATAAAGAATTTCTTCTAAAGAATGAATTTATAAAAAATGCAATAAAAAAGGCACCACAATTAAGCAGTGCCTTTTGATGTAACAATCACAAAGAGCGTTATCGTGTTAAGCGACAGCTGGCTCAGTTGATGATTTTATAGTTGAATTAATAATAGACAAAGTCAATGGATCTTTCTCTCCAGAGAAGAAAGCTTCTAAAATTTCCTGAAATATCGGATTTGCATTTTCTACCAATGAAAATAAAGTCATGCATGAACGCAATTTTCTAGCATCTAAATCTCCAAAAATTCCATCAGCCGATTTTCTTTTAAAAGTCAATAAAAGCTCCGAAATTTCGATTAAATGTTTTCCAAGAATTGGATGCTCTAAATAATCTGAAGCTTCTTTTAAATCATTAATGGCATATAGATTTGCAGTGTCGCTTTTCCCTAAACCTTTAATTTGAGGAAAAATAAACCACATCCAATGTGTCTCTTTTTTCCCTTTTCCGATTTCAGAAAGAGCGGTAAGATAAAGTTTGTTTTGCGCATCTAAGAAGCGTGCTAAATCATTGTTAGAATAAGCCATTATGGTATTGTATTTTTTAAAAAGGTTGCAAAAATAGTAAAAAAGGAGGGTTCAGCCTAATAAAACGTTCATACAATCAGTATTTTAACTTTTTTCGACAGAATTTTCCTCGTGAATATTGAGCTAATAAATCAGCTAGTTTTTAGTTCCTAATGACTTACGTATTACGTTGCGTTTGCCTAAAAGTTAAATTTATTCTGGGTAAAACTTTGCGTGCCGTTTTAGGTACATGATGCTGCCAAAAACTATTCGTAGTCCCCGCCATTAGTAGAAAAGAACCATGATGAAGCGGAATCTCAACTAACGGAATATCTTTCCTGAATTTATGACGAAGTTTAAACATTCTCGTTTCTCCAAAAGTAACAGAAGCTATAATCGGGTCTTTACCAGATTTGTCTTCTCTATCACTGTGCCACCCAACGCCGTCTTTTCCATTTCTGTATAAATTTAACAGTAAGCTATTAAAATCAAGCTGTGTTTCTTTCTCCACACGACTTCTGATTTTTAATAATTCGTACGTCCAGTCAGGTCCGTTTGGATCTGCACCTGCATTGTCTTTATCTTCATACCAGGCAATCATTCTGGGAACAGTATAGGTTTTATCATAAACTTCCATTTCGTATTCTCTCCATTTGGTTTTACGCATTATTCTTTCGTAAAAAGAATCCGATTCTTCTTTACTGAAAAAATTATCAATCAGAATCAGTTCGCAGTCCGGAAGATCAAATATTTTTTTACCTGCGTGTCCGGTCGTAAATAATTCGGTATCGCTAAATAGTGTCATAATTTGGATTTTTTACAGCTCTATTTTTCTCAAATTTGATTTTAATCTAAAAATTGCTTTTTGAAGAATACTTTTCGTGGATGTTTTTCTGCATAAGAAAAAATCAATTGCTCTATGTATTGATTGCTTTTATAAGGCGTAACATAATTTTTTACTTCCGAAGCTTCGTGAATCGAAATATCGGAAGGAAGATAACCCATTCCATAAAAATGACCGTTTTCGATCCAGACACAGCTCCGTTCTTCTTTTGATTTTCCTTTGTCAATAATGGCAAAAGAAGGTCTGTTGTTTAACAAATAATCAATAGCATTATCGACTTGGGCATTATGCATGATAACATCGGGCAGACTTTGTGGATTATTATTCTGGAAAAATTCTCCTTCTTCAGGTCTTGTATATTTACAGAAACGATGATCAATTTCAAATCGTTCAGCCAAACTTCTTAGAATATTAGTGCCTTCATATAAACTGCTGAATTCATGCAAACAGACCTGAAATTTACTCACTTTCCCAATGGCAAGGTATTTATAACCATTTCGGGCCTCGTATTGATAAATGCCAAATTTAGCTTCAAAACGTTTTAAGGCTCTATTGTAAGTTGGCCATAGTTTTTTGATTTCAGTACATTCTAAAAGAAGCGCCATTAATTCGGTAGCGCAGACTTCAAAAGAGATTCCGTGAATATCCCTTAAAAAGTGCTGTCTCTGCGGATTGATATTATTTCCGCTGAAATGCGAAGCCACACGTTTCTTCAAATTAATCGCTTTCCCGACATAAATCACTTTTTTTGCCTGATTATAAAAATAATATACACCAGGTTTGTCAGGTAAATTATTGAAATCATCTGGCGGAAGATTCGGCGGAAGGCGTTGATCTTGCGCCGTTTTTTTGATCATTTTTTCGATTTCTCCTGCATCGTCCCATTCCATTAAAAGAGAAAAAAGCAGAGCAGTAGCATCGGCATCTCCGCCGGCACGATGTCGGTTTTCTAAACCAATATTTAAAGAGTTGCAAAGATTTCCTAAACTGTAAGAACCCAATCCCGGTTTGATTTTTCGCGCAGCGCGAACGGTACAAAGCTTTTTAGCCGACCATTTAAAACCAGCCTGTTCCAATTGATGATGCACAAACGAATAATCGAAGTTTACATTATGAGCGACGAAAATACGATCGGTCAGCATTTCGAGAACTTTCTCAGAAATATCATCAAAGATTGGTGCATTGGCAACCATTTCGTTATTAATACCTGTTAATCCAAAAATAGAAGGAGGGATGTCCTGTTGAGGATTTACAAGTGTTTCATAACGATCCAGTACATTTTTACCATCATGAATAATGATCGCAATTTCAGTAATGCGACTTCCACTGGCATTTCCGCCTGTGGTTTCAATATCTACTATAGCATATTCCGTATTTTTCATCTTTATATAACGTAAGTTCTTCTTTAGTTATTTTTTTAAGTTTCCAGTCTCAGTTTTCAGAAACCACCGAGACTGAAAACTGAGACTGCGACTGAACACTAAAACTTCATTCGGTGTCTAGGCAGATTAATTTCATGTCCTGATGGATAAGGTTTTCTATGTGTAAGGCTTATATCTTCTTTAATCTGGTTTTGAGTTCTGTATTGATCTTTAGCATCCATATAACGCGGATCTGGAATAAAAGGCATTTTGGCCATTTTGGTTATCGTAATAGTTGGAAAATGATAATCGACTTCGACATTTCCTAACAACAAATAACAGCCTCCGCCCTGAAATGGATGTTTTTCTAAACTATCCGGAAAATGAGCCGTATCAAAATAAGTGCCTTCATGATCGATCCAGGTTCCAAAATACATCGTTCCTTTTTTTGTTGGAACGTGTTTTCTGGAAATCAAATACGCCAGCATTCTAACTTGTTTTTTATGATATTGAACCAAATCTTTCGCCATAACATCACCGCGATGTTTGGTTTGTAAAAGATCAAAAACAGTACAGGAAACAGGAAAACTCAAAAGCTCAATTTCGTCAAAAGCATCTTCAAAAACAGAACGTTCCAATGTTGGAAGTTTGTATTCTTTAACGGGTTCCTGCAGTAATTTTAAATCTCTATTTTCAGGCTTAAAATTATTCAACAGCAGACTGGCCGTTACCAAAAGCTGATTTTTGGTTTTTCCTGTAAAACGAAAAGCATCAATAAAAATCAATGTTTTAACGCCTTCAATTCCAATTGGAATTCGATTGATAAAATCTTCCAGAGAATTAAAATCACCATTTTTATTTCGATCTTCTTCAATCAAATGAGCAATTTTAGATTCCAAGCTCTGAATGTGCATAAAACCAAGATAAATATCAGTTCCATACAAAGTGGTTTGATATTCGCTTTTATTGACACACGGATTATGAATCGTTCCGCCAGACATCCGCGCTTCGTGTACATAAACTTCGGTTCTGTAAAACCCACCCTGATTGTTGATTACCGCTGTCATAAATTCAACAGGATAATTGACTTTCAGATACAAACTCTGATAACTTTCAACCGCATAAGAAGCCGAGTGCGCTTTGCAGAAAGAATAGCCCGCAAACGATTCAATCTGACGGTAAATTTCCTGACTCAACTGCAACGGATGTCCTTTTTGAGCGCAGCTGGCAAAGAAATTATCTTTTACTTTTTGCAAAGCTTCCAGAGATCTTCCTTTTCCCGACATGGCGCGACGAAGGATATCTCCGTCAGGAGCGGGAAGTCCGCCGTAATGTTGGGCGATTTTAATAACATCTTCTTGATAAACCATAATACCGTAAGTTTCTCCAAGATGTTCTCTGAATACCTCATGAAAATACTCAAACTGCGTTGGGTTATTATGACGAAAAATATATTCTTTCATCATTCCCGATTGTGCTACTCCGGGACGAATGATAGACGACGCGGCGACCAAAATTTTATAATTATCACAATTTAAACGACGAAGTAAACCACGCATAGCGGGACTTTCGATATAAAAACAGCCAATCGTATGTCCTTTTGCCAAATAAGAATTGCAAACCGCTTCATCCTTAGAAATCGAAGTATCGCGAATATTCACTTTTATGCCTCGGTTTTTTGCAATCAGTTTTATGCTGTCATCAATATGTCCGATACCACGCTGACTTAAAATATCAAATTTGTCAAAACCAATTTCTTCGGCAATATGCATATCAAAAAGTACGATTGGAAAACCTTTTGGAGGCATTTCCAGAGGTGTGTAATTCGTAATTGGTTCTTCAGAAATCAAAATTCCGCAGGCATGCATGCTTCGTTGATTTGGATATTTCCCCATCATTTGTCCGTATTCCTGAACCAATTTTACAATTTTATTGGTTGGATGAAGTTCTTCTGGATTTTTTGCCAAAAGATCTAATTCTTCTTTTGGAAGACCAAAAACTTTTCCGACTTCTCTGAAAATAGAACGGTATTTAAATTCAACGTTGGTACCGCAAAAAGCAACATGATCTTTGCCATATTTTTCGAAGATATATTCTAAAATTGTGTTGCGTTCCTGCCAGCTCCAATCGATATCAAAATCCGGTGGTGTTTTTCGGTTGAGGTTTAGGAAACGTTCAAAATACAAATCCAATTCGATTGGGCAGATATCGGTAATTCCGAGGCAATAAGCGATAATGCTGTTGGCACCGCTTCCGCGACCAATGTGCATAAAACCTTTACTATTGCTGTATTGGATGATATCCCAAGTAATTAAAAAATAACCGCTGAATTCTAGTTCATCAATAACTTTCAATTCTTTTTCTACACGAGCTTTGGCTTCCAAATTATCGTTTCCGTAACGTTTTTCGAATCCTTCCCAAGCCAATTCGGTCAGTTTTTCTAAATCTTCCTTACGGTTTCGAGTATAGAATTTTTTATTTCTTTTGGCCGAAAAATCATATTGAAAATTACAATCGTCAATTATACGCTGTGTATTCACAATGATTTCAGGGTATTTTTCATAGAAAGGAAGAAGAGATTCTTCAGGTTTCATAACATCAGAAACTCTACAATAATCAACTTCTGTAAGTTTCGATAAAATAATATTCGTATCAATAGCACGAAGCACTTTATGCAGATTGTATTCTTTTTTACTTCTAAAAGTTACAGGCTGTAAAATGACCATTTTGGAGATTTTATTTTTATGTTTTGAAGTCAGAAGTCCAGAAACTTCTTCAGGACGAACTCCGATAAATTCATTTTTAAAAAGCGTTTCAGGAGCATTTTCTAAAGTATAAATCACAAAAACCGATTCAAATTTAGGAGCACGCAAAGGCAAAGTTTCTCCGCTGAAATTATATTCTGTTAAAAAACGATTCATTTCAGCTAAACCTTCTGCATTTTGTGCCAAGCCAATATATCGGAATTCATGATTAAATCGAAATTCCATGCCAACCAAAGGCTTGATTTCTTTTTCTTTACAGGCTTTTATAAAATCGTAAATTCCTGTAACTGTATTTATATCTGTCAGCGCCATTGCTTTAATATCATGCAAAACAGCTTCGGCAATCAATTCCTTAAGCGGAATCGTGCCGTAACGTAGTGAATGGTATGAATGACAATTGAGATACATTATTTTTTTCTTTTTAAAATTTCGTCTTTATTATTTGGTTTAAAGTGCGCTCCGGCACAACGCATTACGGCATCAAAACCGTAACGGCTTTTCATTTTATCCATCGCTTCATAAAGTGACAGCATTTCCTGAGTATCTTCAAAAAGATCAATTTGATACGTTCCGCGTACCAATCCGCTAAAGCGAACACCAATCAAACGCAAACGCATACGACGCTGATACACTTTCTCAAAAAGTTCTATTACATTTTTCGTTAGCACATGATCCGCAGAGGTGTAAGCTACTCTGCATTGTTTGGTTTCGGTATCAAAATTGGCATAACGTATTTTAACCGTAACAGTTGAAGTAAGCCATTGTTCTGCACGAAGCTGAAAAGCCAGTTTTTCGACCATTCCTAATAATATTCTTCTCAGTTTGGCAAGATCAATAGTGTCTTGCGAAAAAGTAGTTTCGGTCGAAATTGATTTTCTTTCTGTATAAGGTTCAACAGGCGTGTGGTCAATTCCGTGTGCTTTTTTCCAGAGTTCCAGACCGTTTTTACCAATCATTTGTTGTAGAACTTCGGCAGGCATTTCTGCTAAAGTCTGAATTTTACGAACGCCAATTCGGGATAAAAGCTGGAAAGTGACAGCCCCAACCATTGGTATTTTTTGAATCGAAAGCGGATTTAAAAAAGTTTGTACTTTATGTTCTGGAATTTCAAGGTTTCCGACAGGTTTGCCTTCTCCAGTGG
The DNA here is from genome assembly GCF_014207905.1 of Flavobacterium notoginsengisoli. Taxonomy (GTDB): domain Bacteria; phylum Bacteroidota; class Bacteroidia; order Flavobacteriales; family Flavobacteriaceae; genus Flavobacterium; species Flavobacterium notoginsengisoli_A. The sequence continues at coordinate 122,544 of NZ_JACHLB010000010.1, forward strand.
CAATTTTTGAAACAGTTTTATTTATAGATAAAGAAAAACTAATCGGTAATCCGGTTTCTTTAATCACTTTTTCAGCTAATTCATTTGTCCATTTATAACTTCCGTGAAATTTATCCATTCCGGTAATGTCCATATAGAATTCATCAATGCTGGCTTTTTCTAAAACAGGCGCTTTTTCCTGAAGAATTTCGGTAACATCATGAGACAATTGCGAATACAATTCCATGTCGCCTTTCATCACTTTTGCGTCAGGACAAAGTTTTAATGCCATACGAATTGGCATCGCAGAACGAACTCCATATTTTCGGGCTTCATAAGAACAAGATGCCACAACGCCTCGATCTCCACCTCCTATAATAAGCGGAATTCCGTTGAGTTCTGAGTTGGTGCGTCTTTCGCAGGATACAAAAAAGGTATCCAAATCCATATGTACAATCGCCCGTGCCATTTTCCTTTTGTTTTTGTATGAAACAAAATTAGTACAGATGATAACATTTTTTGTATATTTGCTGTTCCAAATTATAACAAATTTATTATGTCCTTATTTTCAGACAACATCAGAGCATTAAGGGTTAAGCATAAAATATCACAGGAGAAATTAGCTGAAAACCTTAGTATTACCAGAGGAAGATACGTGAAATACGAAGACGGAACTTCGGAAGCACCGTATGATATTCTAAAGAAGATTGCATTATATTTTCATATGAGTATTGACTTGATATTATCTGTCGATATTCGTAAAATCGATGTGCAAAATTTGATCAAACTGGAAGGCAACCGACTTATTTTACCTATTCAGGTGGATAGTTTTGGAGAAAATTATATCGAAATTGTATCTCAAAAAGCAAAAGCAGGTTACCTAAACGGATATGCTGATCCAGAATATATTGAAAGTTTACAGCAGATTACGCTTCCTTTTTTAGGTCCTGGAAAACACCGCGGATTTCCTGTTGAAGGCGATTCAATGCCTCCACATGAAGATGGTTCTATTATTATTGGCCGTTATGTGGAAAAACTGGGAGAGGTGATGGATGGTAAAACGTATATTCTTATTACTAAGAATGAAGGAATGGTCTACAAACGTCTCAATAAAAATAAAAAGAACGCCTTGGTTTTAGAATCCGACAATAGTTTTTACCCGAATTACGAAGTGAAAGCATCTGATATTCTCGAGATTTGGGAATATGAATGCAACATCGGCCGTTCGGATAAAAAACAAGAAACTACAGAAACTGGAGCAATGAAAGATTTGCTTTTAGAATTGAAGCGTGAAGTTCGAGAGATTAAGAATAATACTTCTAATACGTAAAAAGGGTTTTGCCACAAAGGTGCTAAGACACAAAGCTATTCAAAAAAACTTAAAAAAACTTTGTGTCTTAGCGCCTTTGCGGCAATAAAAACTAAAAGATCTTCGCAAATCCCAATCCATATTGCTGTCCATTATAAAAAGGCATTATCATAGAAGTCGATTTATTTTCAGACGACGATTTGAATAACTTTTTAGTTATATAAGGATTAATCCAATAAGCGATTTTGGTACTCAAAATTCCGATTCCCGCTCCAGCAGCGACATCAGTTAACCAATGACGATTATTGTAGATTCTAAATAATCCTGTTCCTGTTGCGACGGCATAACCTGCAATTCCATACCAAATGGATTTGTCTTTATATTCCTGATATAAAAATTCGGCGCCCATAAATGCAGTTGCAGTATGTCCAGAAGGGAAAGAGTTGTTCGAACTTCCATCAGGTCTTTCAACATGTGAAATCGATTTTAGGCCTAAAACCGTTGTTGCCATAATTGCATACGAAGTCACGAGTATTACAGAACGATCGCGCATATTATTTTTGCCTTTTACGCCAAAAGCATTTAGCGCATAAACAGATGCCGCAGGCGCATATTGAGAGAAATCATCAATCGTAATTTTCTCGTCAATGTCTTCAGTAACTTCGTCTTTAATTTGGTGATTGAAACTCAAAAGCTGATCACTTTCTAAACCAATTACACCATAACCAATCAAAACGGATGGAATAATTAATTGCTTGTAATTGAATTTTAATGGATGTGAAGTGCTGTCAATTTTTGTGATCGAATCATTTTGCTGTGCATTCGCAGAAAATAATCCGAATAGAAATACCAGAGAAACCGTTTTGTGGAACATTGTTTTTGTCGTTTATATTTTGCAATAGTAACGAATGTTCAAAGCAGGTATTTTGGTCTTAATTGAACCTTAAGCGAACTTTAATTTGTTGGTTTTAAATAGGGTAATTGAATTAAGATTGGCTAAATTTTTGAATCTCTTTTAGTGTCACCCTGAGCGAAGTCGAAGGGCTTTGATAGTGTGGAAGGTCTTCGACTTCGCTCAGACTGACATCTGTAATAAAATGAAGTTATCTAAACTTTCAATGAAAACCAAAACGTACTTCCCAATCCCAAATTACTTTCTACACCAACACTTCCGTTTTGCGCTTCGATAAATTCTTTGCTTATCGCCAAACCTAACCCCGTACCTGATTTCTGACTTCCTGGAACCTGAAAATATTTGTCGAAAACCCGGTCTTTATATCTTGTGTCAATTCCTTTTCCGGTATCAATAACCTGAAATACAATTTGGTTATTTTCTTTTTTCAGTTTAATATGAATTGTGCTTTTTTCAGACGAATAGCGAATCGCATTCGATAAATAATTAATCAAAACCCAGCCCGTTTTTTCGCTGTCGGCTTTTACTTCGTTTAGATTTTCATCGGCATCAACGAGTAATTGAATCTGTTTTTGATCGGCTTGAACTTTTACAGCTTCAACGGCATAATTTACAATTTGGTGTGGATTACTTTTCTCAATATTCAGCTGAATATTTCCAGTTTCCAATTGTGATAAATTAAGTAATTCACCTGTAATTTTCAACAATCGCTGACTGTCATCTTTAATGCTTTCAACCAATTGTTTCTGATCGTCGTTCATATCGCCAGTTTTGGCATTTTCAAGCAATTGAAGACTTAATTTTATAGACGCAATAGGTGTTTTTAATTCGTGTGAAACTGTCGCAATAAAGTTGGTTTTAGCAAAATCCAGTTCTTTAAAAAGCGTAATATTTCGCAGAATAATAACATCGCCAATATTGATTTCCTTTTCTTCACCAGTTGGAACTATGGTAATATTTAGGATTTCTTTTTCGAAATAACTTTCTTTTCCGTGAGCAAAAATTTTCAGAGGTTGTTTTTTAGCAGAATCAGCACCATCTTTTAAAATCAAAGAACGAATCAAATCATTCGATAAAGCCAATTCCGAAGCCGATTTTCCAATAACATCTTCCAATTTTAAGCCAATAATTTTCAAAGCTTCATCATTCGCAAACAAAACAATATTTTCATTATCTAAACCAATAATTGGATCGTTCATATTATTGATAAGCGTTTCGAGGCGTTTCTTTTCAAAAAAGAGTTTGTACAAATTACTGTCGTTATATTCCTGAAGTTTCTGCGCCATTGTGTTGAACGATTTTGCCAAATCGCCAAATTCGCTATGACTTGTAAAATGAACTCTTTCAGAATAATTTTTATTCGCAATTTCCTTAATACTCAGCGTTAATTCTTTTATTGGATTTGCAATATTATTTGGAAGATTAACCAATAGATTAAAAGCAATTAAAAAACATAAAGTTCCTACTATAGCAATCCATAAATTGGCATTTTCGGCAGTATGTTTGGCAATATCGCTTTTCTGTTTTATGGCATCGAGATTCAGCTTCATAATCGCAAAAATATCCTGCCTGATTTGCGCTTTTAAAGCATCATTAGAACCATTTTTTTCTAAAAGAGCGAAGTTTTTTTCAAGATTCGCTGTAGCTTCTTTTTCTCCGGGTTCAGTAACATTTTGCGTTTGTTTTTCAAGATATTCCTTAAAAACATGAATTTTATTATCTTCATTTATTTGGATTTCATCCAAAGACAAAATCATATTTCGGGAATATTCAAGCGTATTATAATTCGCTTTCAGAATATTCTCTGTGTCCGCTTTTATCAAAAAAACAGAATATCCGCTTACGAGCGAAAGTATAATGATCATTAAAAATAACAATCCAACACCCAGATTCAATTTGGTTTTAATTCTCATATTTTATTTTTTTGTTTGTAAAATGTAAAATGTTATCTGTGAAATGTATTTCCCGCAGATCATTTCACATCTCACATAAATCATCTCACGATAATATCACAAGATCAACATTTGATAAAGACAATTTGTTCAGCAAACGTCTGAAAATTGTCGTGGACAAAATTACTTTAAACAAATTAAAATGCGGTTTCCCGATGCATACCGTTGTAATTTGTTTTTCTTCTACCGTTTTCAAAATAGCATCCGTAATATTTGAATTTTCCAATTTAATAACTTCTGCGCCCAATTGTACAGCGAGTTTAAAGTTATTAATTAAATGTCTTTGTTTGTCGAGTGCAATTCGGTTACTGCTTTCTTTGGGAGTTTCTACATATAAAACATGCCAGGAACCATTATAATAACTCGCTAAACGTGCCGCTTTTCTAATTATAATTTTGGCTGTTTTTTCATTACTGCTAATGCAAGCCAATAATTTTTCATGTCGTAAAGCATGCAGATTCGGGACTTCATTTTCAACTTTTCTAACTACTTGACTCGCGACTTCTTTCAATGCTAATTCACGCAATTGAAGAATCTGTTCGGATTTAAAAAAGTTTGCCAAAGCCGTTTGAATTTTATCTGGCGTATAAATTTTTCCTTCTTTCAAACGCGCAATCAAATCTTCAGAAGTCAAATCGATATTCACGACTTCATCTGCTAATCGAAGAACATTATCCGGAATTCGCTCCTGAACATCAATATTGGTAATTCGTTTTACATCTTCGTTTAAACTTTCAATATGCTGAATATTAACCGCCGAAATTACATTAATTCCTGCATCCAGAATTTCCAGAACATCTTGCCAACGTTTTTCGTTTTTGCTTCCTTCGACATTGGTGTGCGCCAATTCATCTACAATAACAACTTCAGGACGAAGATTAATAATCGCTTGAACATCGAGTTCTTCAAGTTCTTTCCCTTTATAAAAAATTGTTCGCCTCGGAATAATCGGAAGACCAGCCAAAAGTTCATGCGTTTCCTTCCGCATGTGCGTTTCGATGTAGCCAATTTTTACATCGATTCCGTTTTTCAATAACGAATGCGCTTCCTGAAGCATACGAAAAGTCTTGCCCACACCGGCGCTCATCCCAATGTAGATTTTAAACTTTCCTTTCCGTGATTTCTGAATCAAATCCAGAAAATGCTGTGCGTTATTATTTTTCTGTTCCATAAAAATATGCTTTAAGCAATAAGCTTTAGGCTTTAGGCAGTATGACTTTTAAAAAGCTTACTGCTTAAAGCCTATCGCCTAAAGCTAAAAAGAAATCGCCAGCGAAGTTGTCACAAACGTATTTGTGTCCGTTGGCTGATTGTTTTTTGTGAAAATTTCATCCTTGCTCGAAAGATTTCTTGCTTCAATTCTAAACATTATATTGTTAGTTACTAAGTAATCAAAGTTAGCTGAAAATCCGTATGTTTTAAATCCGTTTGGCGTTTCAGTTGCGATGATTACACCTTTCTCGTCGCTGTAATATTCTCCTCTTGCTGCAAGCTGAATTTTATCAGTTGGTTTGTATTGCAGAATCACAACAGGCGAAAACCAAACATCATATTTGTCGCTTCCTTTAGCCGATTGCTGTGAACCAATATCAAAACCAGTTGTTAAGTTTACTTTTTTAGCCACTTTAAATTGTCCATAGAAATTATTGAAATAACGCCATTTTTTATCAATATCCGGCTGTTCGTTTCCAACATAAGTACTCCAATTCAAGGTCACATTATCCGATGGTTTAAAAGTAACCTGAGTTCCAAAAGCAGGCGTTTGATTGCCTTCCACTTTTTCAATTCTCTGCCAGCCATTCAAATACATTCCGGCCAAATACCATTTTCCTGATTCAGACGTATAGCCAATTTTCACTCCCGCTTCATAATAAGGAGAATTTTCAGCCAGAATGCTTCGGGTTAAATTTTGACAGTCTTTTCCAATTGCACTTTCAAAACCAATATGCGATGGCATAATTCCCGCATCAATCCATAAATTATGGTTTTTCGAAATCTTAACTCCAACATTTGCTTCATAAACATTTTGCAAAAGACCTTGTTCAGCCGACATATTATACTGCGGATAAGTTCCAGCCATCAGAGCAAAATTCCCGCGAATATTTTCTGTCGAATAATTCACTTTTGCCATTCCCATATTTAAGTTCACTTCATTACTTTTATTATAACTGTAAAAAAAGTTTGGGCGAGTATGATTTTCAGGTTTCCCAAAATCATAACTGTAATAAACGTCTACATATCCTGAAAACGTAAACGGACTTTTAGATGCTGACTGTGCTTGTAAATTGCTGTAACCAAAAGCGATTAAAGCTGTAAGTAGTATTTTTTTCATTTTTGTGGTATTCAATTATTTATTTAGTAGATTCTTTAGGAGCTAATCCCGCTATCCGTTTCAATCTTTTGTGCCGAACCCCGGCACAAAAGGATTTCCACTACTATCGGGGCTAGGGCATTTGGGGTAAAAAGGCGTTTTCGTTTCCTGCAAGGTTTTCAAAACCTTGTAGGTATTTAATTTAAAGTTTAGTTTTTCGATTCCAGTTTTTCTCACAGTTTGTCATTTCGACGTAAGGAGACTCGAGCGATAGCGAACAGGCGAAGCAAATCTTCGCAAGTAGCTCCGCAAAGAATATCAATCTGTGTCGATTTAGCAACGAGGATTTCTCCTTACGTCGAAATGACAAATTATACTTGTTACTTGATTATAATAGTTGATGCAGATTTATATCTACAAGGTTTTGAAAACCTTGCAGGAGAAAAACTTAGTATCTCAGTATCTTAGAACCTTAGCGTCTTAAAGCTTCATCGAAGCTGATCCAAAGCCACATTCAACTCCAAAACATTAACCGTTTCAGGCCCAACAACAGCAGTATTAATTTTAGATTCCACCAAAGCTTTCACTTTAGATTCATCCAGTTTTCTTTCTTTAGCAATTCGTTTTACCTGCATCAAAGCACCTTGAGGAGAAATATTCGGATCAAGACCACTTCCTGAAGCCGTCACCATATCTGAAGGAATATCAGATTTCTTTAAATAAGGATGAACCAATAAAAGCGTATCAATTCTTTTTTGAACCAAAGCCAGATAATCGGCATTACTTGGACCTTTATTGCTTCCGGCACTTCCCGCCGCGTTGTAATCTACAGCCGAAGGTCTTCCCCAGAAATAATTTGATTTATCGAACTTTTGTCCGATTTTTTGATATCCGACAACTTTGCCGTTAACGGTGATAGTTTCTCCTTTTCCTTGATTTGGAGACAATTGCCCTATCCCGTAAATAGCTAAAGGGTAGATAACAATGAATAACAATAGTAAGGCTACTGTAAGTTTTATGAGTGAGAATATATTTTTCATTTTTTTGAAGTTGCTAAGGGACTAAGATGCTAAGATTCTAAGTTTTTTCTGAAGCTTGTAATCGAAGTCCAATGTTTATTATTTGATTTTTTGACGGATTCTAGTTTTTATGATTCTAAGGGAAAAACTTAGTCCCTTAGAATCTTAGCATCTTAGAATCTTACATAAATAAAGCGACTAGTAAATCAATAATTTTGATTCCAATGAAAGGAACAATAATTCCTCCTAAGCCATAAATTAAAAGGTTTCTTTTTAAGATGGCACTCGCTCCAATTGGTCGGTAATCAACACCTTTCAGCGCAAGCGGAATTAAAATCGGAATGATAATCGCATTAAAAATTACAGCCGATAAAATGGCACTTTCAGGACTATGCAAATGCATAATATTTAAACCTTGCAACGCTGGAATTGCAGTAATAAACAAGGCAGGAACGATAGCAAAATATTTAGCAACGTCATTAGCAATTGAGAACGTAGTTAAAGTTCCTCGCGTCATTAAAAGCTGTTTTCCAATTTCAACAATCTCGATTAGTTTCGTCGGGTCATTATCAAGATCGACCATGTTTCCAGCTTCTTTTGCTGCTTGAGTTCCACTGTTCATGGCAACTCCAACATTCGCTTGAGCAAGGGCAGGAGCGTCGTTTGTTCCGTCACCCATCATGGCGACTAAGCGTCCTTCAGCTTGTTCTTTTCGGATATAATTCATTTTATCTTCCGGTTTAGCTTCAGCAATAAAATCATCAACACCAGCTTTTTCGGCAATAAATTTGGCGGTCAAAGGATTATCACCGGTAACCATCACGGTTTTGATTCCCATTCGGCGTAAACGCTCAAAACGTTCTTTCATTCCGGTTTTGATAATATCTTGTAATTCGATAACACCTTGAATTTCATTGTTTTTGATAACCACTAATGGCGTTCCTCCGTTAGAAGAAATTGTCACAACCTGATCAGCAGTATCTTTAGGAAAAGTATTTCCGGCTTGTTCTGCAATTTTTCTGGCAGCGTCCTGAGCTCCTTTTCTAATATTGGTTCCGTCTTTTAAAATAACACCAGAAGTTCTGGTTTCAGCAGTAAATTTGATTGTTTGTGAAATGTTTTCTGTAAGAAGTGAAATGTCTGACTGCATTTTACTGTTTTCATCTAACATTTTACCAAGCTCAAGAATGCTTTTCCCTTCAGGGGTATCATCTGCAAGCGAACTTAAAACAGCCGATTTCACAAAATCATCAAAAGAAATTCCTTTTGTTGGATAGAAATTTGTTGCTTTTCGGTTTCCTATTGTGATTGTTCCTGTTTTATCTAAAAGCAATACGTCAATATCTCCAGCAGTTTCAACCGCCTTACCAGATTTTGTAATGACGTTGGCACGAAGCGCTCTGTCCATTCCCGCAATTCCGATAGCAGATAATAAACCTCCAATTGTAGTTGGAATTAAACATACAAAAAGAGAAATAAAAGCAGCAATAGTAATAGGAGCGTTGGCATAATCTGCGAAAGGTTTTAAGGTTACGCAGACAATGATGAAAATCAAAGTAAAAGCAGCTAATAAAATAGTCAAAGCAATTTCGTTTGGCGTTTTCTGACGACTCGCACCTTCAACCAAAGCAATCATTTTATCTAAGAAACTTTCGCCTGGCTCAGAAGTTATTCGTACTTTGATTTTATCAGAAAGTACTTTTGTTCCTCCTGTAACTGAAGATTTATCTCCGCCTGCTTCACGAATTACTGGGGCACTTTCTCCTGTAATCGCACTTTCGTCGATTGTAGCAAGTCCTTCGATAATTTCACCGTCGGCAGCAATTAAATCACCGGCTTCACAGATATAAATATCATCTTTTTTTAATGCTGAAGAACTTACGTTTTTAATTTCTCCATTTGGCAGAATCTGTCTTGCAGGAGTTTCTTCACGTGTTTTTCTTAAACTGTCAGCTTGTGCTTTTCCTCGGGCTTCGGCAATAGCTTCGGCGAAATTTCCAAACAAAAGAGTAGCGAATAAAATTAAGAATACAATGATATTATAAGTCAAACTTCCCTGATCGGTTGCGCCCATTAAGATTGAAATACAGACTGCAAACATGATAACAGTTCCGATTTCTACGGTAAACATTACCGGATTTTTGATCATCAATTTTGGATTCAGCTTCACAAAAGATTGCAAAAATGCTTCTTTTACCTGCTGGCTCTCGAATAATGATGTAGATTTATTAGTTGTCATTTTTTTAATTTGTAAAATGTTAGATGTGAAATATGAAATTTCCTACTTTTGTAAATATTGCTTATTTCATATGAAACCACATAAAAAATTGAATTCATGGATTAAAAGTTTTGAATTCGTTAAAGAAATTTATTTAGTTACGAGACAATTTCCTCTTGAGGAAAAATTCGGAATGACTTCACAAATTCGTAGAGCTTCGGTTTCCATTCCAGTTAATATTGCAGAAGGTGCAGCAAGAAAAGGAACAAAAGAGTTTATCCATTTTTTGCATATTTCCTTAGGTTCTTTATCCGAACTTGATACTTTAATATTATTAAGTAAAGAATTAGATTTTCTCGGTGAAAATGAATGCAAACAATTAATTGAAAAACTAGATGTCATAGGAAAACTCATTTATGGATTAATTAAAAACCTTGAAGCACGGGCGTAATTTGTTTTTTGGTGAGATGTTAGATGTAAAAAGTGAGTTGTGTTATGAGATCTAGTTTGATTTTGTTTTTTCGCTTTTCACATCTAACATCTCACAAATCACATTTTATATTCCAAAATATTCTGCCAATGGTCCAAGTGCCAATGCTGGGAAGAATGATAAAGCTGCGATAATTGCGATAACTGCAAAAGTCATAATTCCGAAGATCGTAGTATCTGTTTTAAGAGTTCCGGCGCTTTCAGGAATGTATTTTTTATTGGCTAATAAACCTGCAATTGCAAGAGGTCCGATGATTGGAATGAAACGGCTCAACAATAACACAATTCCAGTTGTGATATTCCAAAACGGATTATTATCTCCCAAACCTTCAAAACCAGAACCGTTGTTGGCGGCGCTCGAAGTATATTCATATAACATTTCTGAGAATCCATGATTTCCAGGATTGTTTAACCAGCCCGTTGCGTTTCCGCTGAACCAGTAGCCCATTGCCGTATCGTGCGCGGCAAAATAAGAAGCTAAAGCAGTTCCGGCTAAAATCAATAATGGGTGGATGATCGCGATAAAAGCAGCAATCTTAACTTCCCGAGCTTCAATTTTCTTTCCTAAAAATTCAGGAGTTCGACCGACCATTAATCCAGAAATAAACACAGCTAGAATAATAAAGATGTAAAAGTTGAGGTAACCGACACCGCATCCGCCGTAAAAAGCATTTACCATCATGGCTAATAACTGCATTGCTCCAGAAACCGGCATCGCACTATCGTGCATACTGTTTACAGATCCTGTAGAAATTACAGTTGTTGCAATACTCCAGAAACCTGAAATGGCAGGCCCAAACCGAACTTCTTTTCCCTCCATTGCTCCGGTTAATTGTGAAACTCCCATCTTTTCAATAGCAGGGTTTCCATTCATTTCGGCAGACATTGTCGGAATTACCAAGAGTAAGAATCCAACAGTCATTACACCAAAAATTACATAAGATAATTTCTTTTTGTTTAGGAAAAATCCAAGTGCAAAAATCATAGCAAATGGGACAATCAATTGTGCCCAAAGTTCAAGCGCATTCGAGAAATAGGTTGGGTTTTCTAACGGATGAGCTGAGTTAGCTCCAAAAAATCCACCTCCGTTTGTTCCAATATGTTTGATAGCCACAAAAGCAGCAGCTGGCCCGCGAGAAACTTCAACCTGATCACCTTGTAAAGTTGTAATAGCATCTTTTCCTTCAAAAGTCATAGGAGTTCCACTGAAAACTAATGCAATGGCAACAATTGCAGAAAGAGGAAGTAAGATACGAGTACAGCTTTTAACTAAATTATTATAAAAATTTCCTAGTTTATCGGTGGTTCTTTCGCGCATTGCGGTAAACACCATCACAGCGGCAGCGATTCCGACTCCAGCCGAAACAAACTGCAGGAACATTAAAACCATTTGTGACAAGTATGAAACGCCACTTTCACCTGAATAATGTTGTAAATCGCAATTGACTAAAAATGAAATGGCAGTATTAAAAGCCAAATCGGGAGTCATGGATGGGTTATTGTCTGGATTTAAAGGTAAAGAACCCTGAAAAAGTAAAACAAAAAAGCAGAGAAAGAACCAAAGCATATTGATACTTAAAAGTGCTTTTAAGTGTTGTTTCCAGTTCATTTCTTCAGCTGGATTAATACCGCTGACTTTAAAAATAAATTTTTCAATTGGATTGAAAATCGGGTCAAGGATTGTTTTGTCTCCTAAGAAAACTTTGGCAATATATTTTCCGAATGGAATTGCCAGAACAATCGTCAAGAGAAAAACTCCTATAACACCTATTAATTCTGTATTCATATTTTTTATTTTTTTAGTAAAAGGTAAGAGGTGATTTGTAAAATGTGGTTTGGAATGATTAAAATGAAATAATATCAACTTTTACATTTCACAAATAACATTTTGCATTTCACATAATTAAAATTTTTCAGGTTTGATTAATACATAAACCAAATACACGAAAACGGCGATTGAAATAATAAAGAGTGCTGTCATGATTTAGATTTTTTCAAAGAATTCAATTGATAAATAACAAATGGCAAACAGTAAAACTGCCAGTCCGAGTAGAAGAAAAGTGATCATTGGATTATTTTAGATTTAAAATTTGTGAAATGTGAGAAGTAAAATGTTTTTTGTGAAAAGCGATCAATACATTTTACATTTCACAAAAAACATTTTACACTAAACGCCTGAAGCATTAACCTGTTTGATATATTCTGCTTTAAGTGTTTGTGGAAAAAGATGTGAAATATTGCAGTGACGCATTTCCATAAAAGACGAAACAGAGAAAACATAGACATTTGAAATGGCGTTTTTAGTTTCAATGCTTCCGGTAATAAATAACCGTTCAGCAAGAGCTAAACATTTTTTTGCCCGAACGATATTGCCACAGATAATTGATTTTTTAGTAATCTCAGCAAACCGTTCAGCTTGTTTATAGATTGAGGTAACTTGATTTTTCATGAGAAGGATTTTTTAATGTTCTTTTCCCCTCTATGCCAAAATATGTTCCGAAAAAATGAAGTTATATGTAAAGTGTTGTAAATAAAAGAAATGTAGTTTCGTACCAAAAATTAGGCATAAAAAAAGCCTATCATTTTGATAAGCTTTTCTCGTTTTGATATAGTATTTGCAAGCCCCAGCGGGGCGACATATTTTTTAGATTACGTAGGTGTCGCTCCGCTGGAGCTTTTTATCAATTGGATTAATTATTCTATAGATATATTGCTTCTCCGAAGCTAAAAATTGAATTTGAAAATTGTCATTGATATTGTCGTTGTAATTGGAATTTGGAATTTAATTTTTGGAATTTTCTATTCCGTATTCTTCAATCTTTCTATACAAAGTCGCAATACCAATCTCTAACAATCTAGCCGTCTCAGCCTTATTTCCTTTAGTATAATTTAAAACCTTTTGAATATGTAGTTTCTCGACACTCTGCATGGAGAAAGCCGACATTGGTTTTGAATTATTTTCAGCCTGATGTTGCATTTCATAAGGCAGAACATCAGTAGTTAGAACATCTCCGCTGCTCAAAATAACCGATCTTTCAATTACATTTTTAAGTTCACGAATATTTCCCGGCCAGGAATAATTTTCTAATTTCTGAAGAAAATCGTCACCAATCTGCAAGGCTTTTTTATTCGTTTTTTCTGAAAATTGCTTCACATAATAATTCGCCAAAAGCGGAATATCTTTAACTCTTTCTCGTAAAGAAGGCAGTTTGATTTCGAAAATATTCAAACGGAAATACAAGTCTGAACGGAAACGATGTTCGTCGCTTTCTGTTTTTAAATCACGATTTGTAGCTGCAATTAATCTAAAATTTGATTTTTTAGGAGTTGTATCGCCAACGGGAATATATTCACTGGTTTCTAAAACACGCAATAATTTCGCTTGAAGATCAATCGGCATTTCTCCAATTTCATCCAGAAACAATGTTCCTCCATTTGCTTCTTCAATAAAACCTTTTTTATCTTTTAAAGCTCCGGTAAAAGCTCCTTGTTTGTGACCAAAAAGTTCGCTTTCCAGAATTTCTTTGCTGAAAGTACTACAGTTCAAAGCCACAAACGATTTTCCTGCACGATTGCTGTTTTCATGAATTGCTTGTGCAAAAACTTCTTTTCCGGTTCCGGTTTCGCCTGTAAGTAAAACGGTCGAATCGGTTTTGGCTACTTTTTGCGCCAGATCAATGACTTGTTCAATTCCTTTTGATTTACCTATAATAGTAGAAAAAGAATATTTATCGTTAATTCGTTTTTCTAATTGCTGTACTTTTTTCTGCAATTGTACTTTGTCAACAGCTTTATATAAAAGTGGAATAATTTTATCATTATCGTCGCCTTTTACAATATAATCGAAAGCTCCATTTTTCATGGCCTGAACGCCATCTGGAATATTTCCAAAAGCAGTCAGTAAAATAACTTCTGTTAAAGGAAAATTGTTTTTTATATTTTGAAGAAAATCAACGCCGTTTCCGTCAGGCAATTTTACATCACATAAAACAATATCAATTTCGGTTTGTTCCAGTTTTTTGAAACCCGATTTCAAATCTTTCGCTTCAAAAACTTCAAATCCTTCCGATTTTATAATACGTGCCAGCAGACTTCTCAGTTTTTCCTCGTCGTCTATAATTAAAATTTTGTGTGTCATTTGCAGATAAGCTAAAAACCGAATGAGTTTTTGATGTACAAATTTAGGCTTAAAATCGGTTCACTTTTTTGATTCTACAGAAATTATTTTTAGGATAATAGTAAGTTTTAAAATATTCTTTTGGAAAAGAAATGTACTTTTAGAGCAGAAAATGAACCACTAAAATTTATGTCAAAACGAATTCTCCTTATAATAGCGATCGTAATCTTCGGAAGTTTTAATAGTTTTTCAAATGGAATTATTCAAAAAGATTCTTCAAAACCGAAAACCATTTCATTCAAAATAAAACTAAAATCGGAAGATAAAATCAAAATTGCTGTTTCGCCTTTAAAATACAACAAACATTTTGCCTACAGTTTCACGCTCGATGACGGTTACAGATCTGCTTATTTAACTGCTTTTCCATTATTGGAAGGAGGAAAAATTTACAATTCTAATATAAACGAATGGAAAATCGATCAAGGTGGAGACGGAACAACTTCAAAAGGACTTTTTTATTCAGACGGAATGGGAGATAAAATTCCGTTTAAATTGGCATTAGCGATAAATGGAGGTTCGATTCGTGAGTTGCCAGAAAATCGTGGACATCTTTCGTGGAAAGAAATAAAAGAAATGTACGATGCCGGTTGGGATATTTTGAATCACAGTTTTCATCATGCCACAAAACATGGAACTAATTATTTAACAGAAGTAACTGATAATACAACTTCAATTAAGCAAAATTTAAATTTTACAATGTCTCATTTTGTGGTTCCAGGCGGAGAAGGTGATGAAAAATATTATTTAGAATATGAAAAAGAAGCTTTGGCTAACGGAAATTTTTCGGTGGCGTCTTATTATGGTACTGGCCCAGTTTATAAAGTGAATTCTAAAGTAGATTTAGATAAAATGATTTCGGCTAGAACTTTTGTATTGAGTTCAAAAGATACAACCAGTTTTAAAACAATGGATCGTTTTTTAAAAACCGTAGATTCAATAGTAAAACAATCCGATCCAGTTTGGTTCAACGATTTTACACACGGAACAGGAAATACAAATCTGTGGAATTTAAGCATACGTTTTCCTGATTTCAAATATTATATGACAACTTTGGCCGATAAATATGGCGCAAAAGGAAACGATTCCATTTGGATGGCGCCATGGCAGGAAGTTTACGAATATATTTGGTTAAGAGATAGAATTAAAGTCGATTTTCAGCAGAAAAACAAAGAAGTAATTGTGACGATTCAGCTTCCAGAAATTCCTCAAAATTTCAGAAATCGAGCTATTTCGTTAAACATAGAAACAAAATCTAAATTTGAAATAGAGTCGACTAAAGGTTTAAAGATCAAAAATGATGGTCAAACGAATCATAAACTAATTTTATTACAATTGTAGCGGTGATATTTGTAGTTACAAATATTATAATTCTCTTAACAGAAGAAAGCAAAACGCATTCATATAAATGACTTAATTTTGCATTTTAGCCTTAATTTATATGAAAAAAACAATTTCAGTCTCAATATTAGAACTTGCAATTATCAATCAAGATAGCAATGCAACAAAAACATTTCAAAAAACAAAAGACATTGCACAATTAGCCGACAAATTAGGATATAAAAGAATTTGGTTGGCAGAACATCACAATATGGCACACGTTGCGAGTACAGCAACCGTAGTTTTAATTTGTTATGTAGCAAGTCAAACAGAAAATATCCGCGTAGGTTCCGGCGGAATCATGCTTCCAAATCATTCGCCTTTAGTAGTAGCTGAACAATTTGGAACACTTGAAACACTTTATCCAAACCGAATAGATTTAGGTTTAGGAAGAGCACCAGGAACAGATCAGCCAACTGCAGAAGCAATTCGAAAAGACTTTTTTGAACAAGCACAACGCTTCCCGCAAAATGTAAGCAAGCTTCAAGAGTATTTTTCAAGTGAAAATGCCACAGGGAAAGTGCGTGCATTTCCGGCAGAAGGATTAAAAGTGCCAATATGGATTTTAGGCTCAAGTATGGATAGTGCAGCTCTCGCAGCAGCTTATGGATTGCCTTATGCCTTCGCTGGCCATTTTGCTCCAAAGCTTATGATTCAAGCTTTCGAGTTCTACCGTGAAAATTTCCAGCCTTCGGAGTTTTTAGACAAACCCAAAACAATGGCGTGTGTAAATGTTATAGCAGCTGATACAAATGAAGAAGCCGAATTACTATCTACAAGTTTGTATCAAATGTTTCTAAATTTAATTAGAAACGATCGTAAAGGTTTACAGCCACCAGTTGCATCGCTTGATGATATTATGAATGAAGCGGAACGCTATCATGTCAATCAAATGACAGCAGGAACATTTACAGGAAACAAAGAACAATTGATTACAGATCTAAAAAAGTTTGTCAACTATGCTAATATTGACGAACTGATGGTAACAAGTCCTATTTTTGATCATGAAGCAAAATTGAAAAGTATTCAAATCACAAAAGAGGTAATTGATAGTTTAAATTAAAAACTATACATATATATGTATAAGTAAAAAAGTATACTATAATATAAAGAGCAATCTCAACACAACCCGACAGATTTCAAAACCTGTCGGGTTTGTTTTTATACATATACATAAGTAGAAAAGTTATACTATAATATATAGGTGCGGTTCTTAAGACAGAGCGAATTTGGAATTTTAAATTTGAGTATTGAAATTTTGAGGAGCTTTATCCCGCTATCCGCTGCAATCTTTTTGTGGTGAACCCCACCACAAAAAGGATTTCCGCTCCTATCGGGGCTAGGGCACCGGTTTTCAGAAGAAAT
>NZ_JACHLB010000011.1 GCF_014207905.1 Flavobacterium notoginsengisoli
TTTCTTCTTCTCTATTTCCTGCCCAAACCTGCCTGCTTCCCAGAATTTCTTCTGAAAACCGGTGCCCTAGCCCCGATAGGAGCGGAAATCCTTTTGCTTTTTTCTTTAAAAAGCAAAAGATTGGAGCGGATAGCGGGATAAAGCTCCTTAATAAGATTACAAATTTAAATAATAGCCTACATCATGCGCATAAGACGCACTGCGCTGCGCCTCTACAGACAAATTAGATTTTAACTGCATACTATTATATATATGTATAAAAAACAAACCCGACAGGTTTTGAAATCTGTCGGGTTTTATACTATTATATATATGTGTAATTATTGCTTACTTTATTGCTTTTATTCCTTCGAGAGTTGGAACAACTTGTTTTATCGTACCGTCGGAATTGAATTCTAATTTATCGATACAAACTTCTCGATGAAAACCGCCTGCATTTCCCATTTTAATTCCAGTCGGATATGAAAAACGGTGATAGGTAATATACCATTCATCTTTATTTGGAATTTGCAAAACAGAATTATGTCCAGTTGCATAAATACCAAGTTCCGGTTTTCCTTGAATAACTATATTGTTTTCTGGTATTTCTAATGGTCCAGTTGGTGAATTTGATATTCCGTATCTGACTTTATAGTTTGGACTTCTGGTATCGTCTTCACTCCAAAAGAAATAATATTTTCCATTTCTGTAAATTACGTAGGTTCCTTCACGAAAAGATGGATTTACAGCTATAATTTTCTGGGTATTTGGTTTTAAAGAAATCATATCTGAATTTAATTCGGCTACAGCCATATACATATTTCCCCAATACAAATAGCTTTTACCTGTTTTAGGATCTGTAAAAACATCTGGATCAATTTCCTGTCCGTCGTTAATGCCTTCTGGTCTTTGGGCTACAATTGCTTTTCCACTATCTTTAAAAGGACCTGTCGGATTATCTGAAACTGCTACTCCTATTTTTTGTGCTGCTGTAAAATAGTAGAAATATTTATATTTTCCTTTTATCTTTTTTTCTACAATACAAGGTGCCCAAGCATTTCTAGTTCCCCATGGCACATCTTTCTTAAGATCTAAAATAATACCTTCGTCTTTCCAATCTACTAGGTTATCTGAAGAGAATGTTTTGAAATAATATCCAGACCAATCGTTAAATCCGTCACTAGTTGGATAAATGTAATATTTCTTAGTTTTATTGGAATACAGAATTTCAGGATCTGCATAATATCCCTCTAAAACTGGATTATGATTTACTTTTGAAAATTTCTCTGGCGTTCCCCATTTGTCTGTTATTCTCTTTAATTCAGAACGTGTAATTGGCAAAATGGTTCCGTGACGCGGGTTAAAATCCATAGAGATGTCGTTATCTATGACTTTAAAGTTTTCTAAATCTTTTGTTTTAGTAAACTGATATTTTCCTTTTGAATAGACATCATACATTAAAATATAATCTTCTGAATTATTAAGCTTGAAAATACTTGATCCTTCCACTTTTTCTTTGGTCTGCTGTAAATAATTGTCGTTTTCTTTCCAATTTCCAGAAGTCAAATCAGTTGTCGTTGCAGTTTTTATTCCAGCAGTTTCGGATTCGGTTTTATAGAAAAGATGATAAACTCCATCTTTTTGAATTATATCACCATCAATACAAGCTCCTTTAGATTTTGGGACAAATAATAATTTCGGATTGCTTTCTAAACCTGTAAAATCTTTATTCGCATAAGCGTAATAAATTTTATCTGGTTCTGGACCATGCTGCATACTAAAGTAAATCATGTATTTTCCTGCTTTGGCATCATAAATAGTTTGAGGCGCCCAAACTCTTTTTAAATTTTCATTACCAGGAAATGTAGTTTGGATATTTACAACTGTACTTTTCCAGTTAACTAAATCTGTACTTTTAAGTAAGATCATTGCACGATTGCTGTCCCAGCCTTTTGAAGAAGTCATGTCTGTTAAAACCATATAAAAAGTTTTACCATCCTCTCCACGCAATATATGTGGATCACGAACTCCTCCAGTTGAACTGATAATTTTACTATCGATAACCGGTTTGTTTCCATTAAGGCTATAGTAATGATAACCATCTTGGCTTACGGCATAATTTACGGCTTCTTCTTCGACTTTATTTCCAATAAAATAAACGAATAGATAGGCAGTTAAATCTTTGTCTGCAACTGTTGGCGGAATCCCATTTGTTTTATCCTGCGCTTGTAAAAAAGTTGAAATTAACAATAATATTACAAGACTGATTTTTGTTTTTTTCATTTTATAATAAATTAAATCCTGCTGCATATTTTTAAAACAATGAAACAGCTTATTTTTTAGTTTTAATACGAATCACAGTAAAAGAATAAGGTGGCAATTCTTTAGAAATTGCTTCTTTTAAAGTAATATTTTGAGTTATTGGTCTGGCATCTGTTTTTTCTGGATTTCCGCTTAATACAGTGTAACTCGTATTTTCTGTGGTTGCCAAATTAGCTATTTCAATTGATGGCATAACGCTTACGGGAAGCACATTGACCAATTTTACAATCAAATCTCCCGAAATGCTTTCTTTTACAGCAGAAACTCCAATTCGTTTATTTACATCGCTATTATCCGAAGCTTTGACACTTCTCTCTATATAAATATCTCCTGGATTTTGACCGTAAAGTTTTTGAACAAAATAATTTACTGTCGGTTTTACTTCATTTCCATTAAAATAAATAAGATCTGGATTCCATTGTGTATGTTTTTCTCTTGCCAATAAAGGCGCGTAAGAAGCCATTGAAACTACATCGCCATTTCGTTCAACTCCTGTAAGATATAATGCCTCCGCTAAAGCATTGTAAAACATATTGCCCCACGATGCATATTCTCCCAGATAAACTTTAGACTTTGAACGATCATAGCTATCATAAAAATCGTGATTATTAATAAACCAGCCCGGAGATTGGTAATAATGTTCATCTACAAGTGGAAGTTTCAAATCATCGGCTATTTTCCAGCCTTCTCTATAATCGGTTCCTTCAAAAAAAGGTCCTACCGTACCAATAATTTTAATCTCTGGATGTTTTTGCTGTATTGCTTTAACAATCATTCGGTAACGTTCTTCAAAAACATCGCTGATTAAATCTTCATTTCCAATTCCAATATATTTTAAATTGAAAGGCTTTGGATGTCCTGCTTCAGCTCGTTTTTTGCCCCAAACTGTATTAATGCTTCCGTTGGCATATTCAATTAAATCTAAAACATCTTGAACATATTCGTCCATATCTTCCATCGGAATTCCGAATTGCTGTCCGGAACCTCCATCAGAAGAATTTTGACAAGGAACTCCAGCAGCTAAAACTGGAACAGCTTCTGCCCCTAAATCTTCACAAAACTGGAAATATTCAAAATAACCCAATCCCATTGATTGATGATATCCCCAAATATTTCTTGATCCAATTCGGCTTTCAAGTGGACCGATTGTATTTTTCCATTTGTAAATATTATGCAATCCATCTCCATGAGCTACACATCCGCCAGGAAAACGAACAAATTTTGGATGCATGTCGGCAATCGTTTCTGCTAAATCTGCACGAAGTCCGTTTTTACGATTTTTAAATGTTTTCTGCGGAAAAAGCGAAACCATATCAACAGCGGTTTCTCCGTTGGTGCTAATTTCCAAATGAGCATCATTTACTGTTTTAGAAGATTTTAAAACCAAATTAAACTTCTTCCATGTATTTGACGGAGTAAATTCCGCTTCCGCTAAAGTTTCTCCGCTTGCTGTTTTCAGACGAACAATTGCTTTTGTTCCTTTAGCAAAAACACTAAAATCGTATTTTTCATTCGCTTTAAGCGCAATTCCTTCAAAACCAGAATTCGAAATACTTCCGTTTTTGATTACGGCATAATTTGGATTATTAGCGTGAATTGGATTTACATTTTCAATTTTAAAATCACCGCTCCAAGCCATTGACGAATTCCATTTTTCGTCACTTCCTTTTCTATCATGAAGAGTATATTCGAAATCACGATTCTGAATCAATTCTCCATACAAGCCACCATCAGCCGCATAATTGATGTCTTCAAAGAAAACACCCGTAAGCATATTGCTTATCTTTTTTGAATTCTGACCGTTTATTTTAATTGTAACATTAATAGGCTTTAAACCCAAAAACAACAAACTATCACTTTTTGGAGAAGTATTATTCTGTTTATCTCTAAACTTAACCGACTCCATATTTTTAATCATGTTTTCGACTAAACTCCAATCAACTTTATGCATTGTTCCTTGTAAAATCTCATCTTGCAGTTGAATTTCGCTTCTTAATTTTAATGCAGAAGCATTCGCATCAATTATTGTTGAAGTGTACTGTTTAAAATCTTTTGTAGCACAGGAATAATTATTACCGCTTTCGCTAAAGTGAATCAGATATTGTCCCTCATTTTTACTGACCTGAACATTTAAAATGATCGATTTATCTTGCTCTTTTCCAACAAAATTTTTCATTCCCTGAATATAATTTTGCCTTCCCCAATTGACCAAATCTTTACTTTCTGAATGCGCAAAAACGTTGTCTCTCACGCTCCAAAAGCAATGAAAAATTCCACTATTATCTTGAATCAGAAAAACTTCAGACATACTTTTTCCCGTTGGTCCCCAGCTTCCAAAATCTGATTTCAGAAAACTGAACTCTGGACCAATCGCAAACCAGTTTTTCTGATCTGTACTCCAAGCAAAATGAAGTCCGTTTTTGCCATTATTTTTTAAAGTGGAATAGGCGAACAAATATACCTTTCCAGGATTCTCTTCTTTTATTTTGATACTAAATCCCGATAATCCAAAAAGAATTGAGAAAACTAAAAACAGCTTTAAAGTATTTCGAAGCAAAAAAACTTTCATTATTTTTTACTTTTTAATTGATATAGAACAGAACTGTGCGGTTTTAAGTCTGCTCCGATTTCTTTTGAAGTTATTTTTGATTTTTCGCCAGTCCACATATTTAAAATTTCGGCAGAACTAGAAATACCAAGATCTGAAAGATTTACTGAAACTTTCTGTGAATCTTTATCTGAAATATTAAACAAAGCCAGATAAATACTTCCGTCTTTAGCATTTTTTGAAGTCACTGCAATCTTTCCGTCTTTTTGAAAAAGCTGTTTTACAGCTGTACTTTCGTTATGCATTTTTACAACATCTTTATTTGTCAACAATGATAAAGTAAAAGCATCATTACTTGGCAAATCTCCTCCAAAAAACAATGGCGATTTAAAAATGTTAAAAAATGTAATTAAAGTATATTGCTCGTCTTTTGTTAAACGAGTCATTCTGTCGTTGCCACGTTCACCTCTTATTGAAATACGTCCTAACGGAATCATATCACAATCTGGCCATGTTCCTGGAGCAATGTGCGGATACCACTTTTGAGCAACATCCATTAAATGTGTAATATGCGGCCAAGTATCCCAAACATCATCAACCATACGCCACATATTAGCGTGTGAAGTAACGTGAGAAGCAGCTGAAATTGGTGTTTCTCCAGGCGAAGTGCTTAAAACAATTTTACGACCGCATTTATCAATCGCATTTCTTATCAAATTGATTTCTCCTTCGTGATATGGTCTTGATAAATCATCAATTTTAATAAAATCTACTCCCCATTGTGCATAGAGTTCAAATATAGAATCGTAATATTCCTGCGCTCCCGGTTTATCTGCCAAAATCGTATAGTTATCTCTTAACCATTCGCATTGTAAAGCTGTTGTATAAATTTGATCTGCCGTAATTCCTTTAGTTCCTTTAATCGGCATTTTGTCTTCAACCGCTTTTTTAGGAATACCACGCATGATATGAATTCCGAATTTTAATCCTTTATTATGAATATAATCTGCTAATGGTTTAAAACCTTTACCATCTTTTGCTGAAGGAAATCTATTTACAGCAGGCAAATATCTTCCGTACTGATCTATAACATAACGCGGGTCTGTTTGGTTGTAACCTCCTGCTTTATCATTTTCAACAAACCATCTGATATCAACAACTATATATTCCCAACCGAACTTTTTGAGTTCTTTTGCCATATAGTCAGCATTGGCTTTTACTTCATGTTCTTCTACAGTTGGACCATAACAATCCCAGCTGTTCCAACCCATTGGAGGTGTTTGCGCCCATTGTTTAAATTCTTCTTTTTGAAATGTTTTGGTTTGTGCATTGGATAAGACAGATATAAAAAATGTTCCTATCACAATAGTAAGTAAGTTTGTTTTTTTCATTGTGGTTAATTTTATGTGTAAAATTTACATTTAAAAATAATAAAAAAAAATCCCTTCCCTATATTTTTTTAAATTAATAGTCTTACATGATGGGATTTAATATATTATCAAGTTTTTTTCTCGATAATCCGATATAACATTTGTATGCTATATCTGGTTTAAACTATGATTTCTATCCTTTATAAAGATTGAACAACATAAGAAGTTCCTTTTTTCGTTTCAAATTCTGCAACATAACCTATTGAAGATTTTTTGCTTTCAATGTTTAATTTTTGAACTCTAAATGGTTTTTCTGATCTAATTTGACACTTTCCGCCTAGATTAGATACAATTTTACTTTGAGTCATTTTACCGTCTTTCCATTCTATATCTACAGTAAAATTTCCTTTTGCACTAAGCCCTTTAATTTCCCCATCTTTCCAAGCGTCTGGAAGAGCGGGAAGCAAATGAATTTCTTTATTCTGGCTTTGCATTAACATCTCGATTACGCCGGCAGTTCCCGCAAAATTTCCATCAATTTGAAAAGGCGGATGCGCATCGAAAAGATTTGGATAGCAGCCTCCATGCCCGCTGTATTCTGTATTGTTATCTTTGGTTAATCTTAATTGGTTCTTGAATAATTGATAAGCGTGATTTCCATCCAAAAGTCTTGCCCACATGTTTACTTTCCATGCTAAACTCCAACCAGTTCCATCGTCGCCTCTTAATTCTAAAGTTTTCTTTGCTGCATTAGCTAATTCTGGAGTTTTAAGCGGTGAAATTAAATTGGCAGGATGCAACGCATAAAGATGTGAAGTATGCCTGTGATGCGGATCTTCTTCTTCAAATTCTTTATACCATTCTAATAATTGTCCTTTACTTCCAATTTGAAAAGGTAGCAATTCGTTTGCTGCTTTATTTACTTTTTCTCTGAAATCTGAATCGGTATGTAAAATTTTAGAAGCTTCGGCAGTATTTTCAAACAAATCTTTTATGATTCCAATATCCATTGTAGAAGCAGTTGTAACAGTACCTTGCTTTTTCCCATCATAGAAATATTTATTTTCTGGAGAAGTCGAAGGCATTGTAACCAAATAACCATTTTTATCTTTCTGAAGCCAGTCTAAACTAAATTCTGCCGCTCCTTTTATAATTGGATACACTTTCTTTAAATAGGCAACATCTCCTGTATATTCGTAATGTTCCCATAAATGTCTGCTCAGCCAGTTAGCTCCCATATACCAGTTGGCCCACATAGGATCTCCTTTTCCAAAATCGCCTACAGGATTTGTCATTGCCCAGATATCAGAGTTATGATGCAACACCCATCCGTTGGCATGATAATAGCTTTTGGCTGTTTCCGCTCCCGTTACCGAAACATTTTTAATGAATTCGTCAAGCGGAAAAAATAACTCAGACAAACTAGCTGATTCAACCGGCCAGTAATTCATCTGTAAATTGATATTTGTGGTGTAATTACTGCTCCAAGGTGCGCGAAGTTTGTTGTTCCAAATTCCTTGCAAATTAGCTGGCGCATTATGAGTTCGTGACGAAGAAATCAATAAATAACGACCGTACTGAAAAAATAAAGCTTCAAGTCCAGAATCTTTTTCTCCTTTTGCATATTTTTCTAATCTTAAATCTGTCGGTATATTTGATTTATCACTTTCTTTTTCATTCAGTTTGAATGAAACTCGCTTGAAGAAATTTTGAAAATCTGCAATATGTTCTTTTAATAAACTATCATAATTTTTAGAGGTAACTTTTTTAATTGGAGCTTCAGCCAATTTATGTTCGTCTTTTCCTTCACTATCAGGACATTTATTAAATCCGTTGAAACTAGTTGCTGCCGAAACAAAGAGTAAAATCTCCGATGCATTTTTAATGACTAATTTATTTCCTTCAGAAGTTATTTCTCCATCTTTTACGATTGGTTTAATAATCAATTCAAAACGCATTCCTCTACAACCAGTTGCGTCTTCATAAACGATTGGTTCTTTGTTGTAATCAATATAGTTTGGATCTGAATGTGATGGCGCTTTTCCTTTTAAAACTAAAGACTGATTCTGTATTGTTTTTTCATTTTTTAAAAGACTCGCCGCATCAAGTGATATAGAAAGTTTCTTTGATTGATCTGCCGAAAGTTTGATTACAATACATTGCGCAGGTGCCGAAGCAAATATTTCTCTTTTGTAATTTACGCCGCCAACGCTAAAATTAGTCAACGCTAATCCAGTTTGTATATCAAGACTTCTATTGTAAGAATCAGGTTTTAACCCATTAAAATCTTGTTTCAAAATAAGATCTCCCAAAGGCATAAAACTTTCGCTGTATGGTCCCTGCATATTTTTAGTCAGCTTGTAAGCTTTCTCGAAATCTTCTTTTGATAGTGCTTCTCTGATAAGAGCTAAATTTTGAAAAGCATCTGGATTTACATTTTTCTTAACTGGTCCACCGCTCCACAAAGTAGCTTCATTAAGCTGAATCAATTCAGAATCCACTCTTCCAAAAACCATTGCTCCAAGCGTACCATTCCCTATTGGCAGCGCTTCTGTCCATTCGACAGCAGGCTGTTTGTAATGCAGTTTTAAATCTTGTTGTGCAAAAACAGAAAATCCTGTCAAGGTTAGCAATAATAAAAGGCTTTTTTGAAGAGAATGATACGGCATGTATTTATTTTTATTTAAATCGTTTTTAATTTCAAAACAGTAACAGAATAGGCAGGAAGACTCAATTGTTGTTTTCCTTTTGTTACTTTATATTCACTTTGTTTTGGAGTAATTTTTTTAGGATCTGCAAAAGTGTTTTCATCTTGCAAATTGGCGCTTACTAAACTAATTATACTTCCTTTTGATCCTAGTTTTGCTCCTTTCAAATCAATACTTACATCTGATGCTGTTGCGGCTGTATTTACCAATTTCACAATAATTTCTTTACTGTTTGCATCTTTTACAGCCGATGCATATAAATTATTCTGTCCAATTAAAGCTTTTCCATCTTGGGTAATATTCAACAAATCTGTTCCTTTATTGGTTGAAAATAATTGTTGAACGTAATAATTAGCAGAACCATAAGATTGTAAGTTATTAAACCAAATCATATCTGGTGTCCATTGCCAAGCATCTTCGTGAGCCATTAAAGGTGCGTACGAAGTCAAATGAACAACTTCTGCATTTCTTTCTAAACCAGTCATAAATGCGGCTTCAGAGAAAGCACATTCCCAGTTGTTTCTATTATTTGGGTTAGCTCCCGAAACACTCTGCGCTGCATATTCTCCTGCAAATATTTTAGGTCCTTTTCGGTCATAATTATCATAGCGTCCTGCATTTTCTCTAAACCATTGCGGACTTCTGTAATAATGCTCGTCTACCAATTCTGCGTTTAGTTTTTTAAGTTCTTTCATTGCATAATCAAAATGCTCACCATCTGGCGAAGGACCGGCTCCAGAAACAATAATAATATTTGGATATTTTGCTTTTATGGCTTTTTCAAAAACTTTAAATCTTTCAATATAATCTTGTCCCCATTGCTCATTTCCCACTCCAATAAATTTTAGATTGAATGGTTTTGGATGTCCCATATCAGAACGGATTTTCCCCCAAGTCGTTGTAACTGCTCCATTCGCAAATTCAATTAAATCTAAAGCATCTTGTACATAAGGATCTAATTCGTCCATTGAAGCTAATTCTCCTGTATTGTATTGACACGCCATTCCACAGCTTAAAATTGGAAGAGGTTCTGCACCAATATCTTCTGAAAGCAGGAAATATTCAAAAAATCCTAAACCAAAACTTTGAAAATAATCTGGTGTTAATTTGTGATTGAATTCCACGTTCCATCTGTTCATCATCGTTTTTCTATCCTCAACATTTCCAACCGATTTTTTCCATTGATAACGATCTGATAAAGTTCTTCCTTCAACAATACAACCACCAGGAAAACGTAAAAATCCTGGTTTAACATCGTATAAAAGCTGTACTAAATCTTTACGAAGTCCGTTCTTTCTATTCTTCCACGTGTCTTCAGGAAATAGCGAAATCATATCCAAATCGATTGTTCCTGTTCCTTCAAAAGTGATTTTCAATTTAGCCTTAGCTTCGGTTTGAGTCCCCATAATCTGTGACACGTAAGTAGTCCATTGCTTTGATTTTGGAACAATACTCGTTTCACCAATTACTTTTTGGTCTTTATCAATAAATTGGAAAATAATTTTCTTAACGTCTCCATTATGATTAAAAGCCTTTAATGAAAGATTGTATTTTGCATCTTTCTTTACTCCCATTCCTCTAAATCCTTCATTTATTAGGGAATAACCTTTATCATTATTGATTTCAACTCTGCAAAAATTAGTGTTATTTGCCGCAACGTTTACAGGAAGTGCCATTCCAGATTCTTTATTCATAGAAGATCTGTTTGTTTTCGGCTGTTCCCATCCCATTAAAGGTTTTTCAAATTCAAAAGATCTGTTTTTAATCATTTCCGCATATAATCCTCCGTCTGCAGCAAAATTGATATCTTCGAAAAATAACCCAAACATAGTTGGTTCTATTTTAGTAATGGATTTGGAAGCATCAACTTCTAAAACTGCTTTTTGTGCATTTCCAGAAATACTGCTAAATAGCAAACTTCCTATGAATAATGTTGAAATTACGTTTATTTTCATTGTATTATTTTTATATTAAGAATATACTTGCAATATATTAATTAATCTTTTTAAAGTCTATAGAAAGTATCACGCTAGAAAGATTTATTGTGACTTTTACACTTATATTTTTACTAAAAAGAATAAATTACTTTTTAACTGCTTCATACTTATTTGGAAAAGCTGCTTCTCCATCTAAATTCACCACTTTCAAAACATCCACATTTTTACTTTCTACAGCATGTTTAAAATACTCAGGTTTGTTTTTTCCCCATTGAACTGTACAATTTTGAACTTTTATGCTTTCGGCAGTATCAAAATAAAATCCTGAAGTACTTCCTTTTACAAAACCTTCTACATTTGCTGGACGTCTATCATATAATCCGCCAGGAAAAGAAGTAGTTTTGTCCATAAAGACACTCACATTCTCAAAAACAATATTCTTGATTTTATCTTTGGATTCTCCGCTTACAAAAACACCGTTTTCTCCTGTACATTGAATATTTGTAAAATAAATATTTTTGATTTCTCCCACTTTTCCTTCTGTCGCTCCTTTTGGAAAACGCCAGTTCGCATCTTTATGATTCCCTTTTGCTCTACTAAAAGCCGTTACATAAATTGGCTCTGCTTTCCCCCACCAAGTGTCGGTGTTTAATTTACTTTCGATAATGATATTGGAGAAAATAACATCGCTCACCGTTCCTTCATCGCGATTCTGAATTCCTAAAGCGCGATTGCTATTTTTGATAATACAATTATTGAACACCACTTGTCGAATAGCATCCATATTTTCTGAACCAATTTTAATGGCACAGCTGCTGCTTGTCATCGTGCAATTGGTCACTGTAATATTTTCACAAGCACCAAATTCTTCGAACTCTCTTCTGTTTTTCAAGCAGATACAATCGTCTCCACTTTCTATATAACAATCACTGATTCTCACATTTTTAGAATGATCTAAATCGATTCCGTCACTGTTACGAACTTTTAAGCTATTTAATAAAGTAATTCCGCTGATTACAACATCATTACAACCAATCAAATGCACTGTCCAATAGGCCGAATTTCCAATGTGAACATCTTTAATTCTAATGTTTTTTCCGCCAATAATTGTCAATACATGAGGTCTTGGATCTAATACATTAAATGGTTTTAAAATATAAGCGTCTTCCTCTTCTGCTCCCATAAAAGAAATTCCGTTTCCATCTATTTTTCCGCTTCCGCTAATGGTAAAATCTTCTATATTTTCTCCTCCAATCCAAATTGTCCCTTCTCCCGGATTGGTTCTGAAAGCGCTTTTAGTATACAGTTTTTCATCTGGACTTGCTAATAATTTAGCACCAGCTTCAATATGTAAATCAACTTTTGATTTTACATCTATTGGCCCAGCCAAAAAGGTAAAAGGCGCAGGGATTAGAACCCTTCCACCAGTTTTACTGCATTCATCAATTGCTTTTTGAATGGCTGCCGCATCATTGGTTTTTCCGTCTCCTTTTGCTCCGTATTTTTTAATGTCGTAAATCTTTTGTGCATTAGTCATCAGGGAAATACAGAAAATTAGGATTGCGATTATAGATTTCTTTTTCATGTTTTTTATTTTTTTTATGCCGCAAAGGCTCAAAGACACTAAGTTTTTTTGTTTCACGCAGATCTGGCAGATTTAGGCAGATTTTATTAGATTTTTTTTTTGATATCTGCAGAATCTGCTTAAATCTTTTTAAATCTGCGTGAAACAAAATTTTACAATCGAGTTAAAAAACTTTGCGCCTTTGCAGCTTTGTGGCCAACCATTAATGTGCTGGTAATTCAAATTTATTTTGCTCTGGTTCTATTTTTCTTTTTGCAGCTTCGCTATCCAAATTACTTGATGGAACATCTTTAAAAATAATTTGATTGATTTTATCTGATGGAATATCAATAGTTTTCATCGTCAGATTTTTTACATCATCAAAAACAAAGGCTGGACGAAAATCTTCTTTATCCAAAACCAATTTTATGTTTTTCATTTCGATTCCGTTTACGTGACGAACGTAAAATCCCCAAGAAGGCAATTCTCCAAACATGGTAAATTCAGGATATCCGTTGATATTTTCTTTTACATCTTTTAATCGGCTTAACGGATGATACGCCATTCCTTTTGAAGCTCTTCCCGGATAAACGATTTCTATGTTTTCTAAAGTTACATTCTCGATTGAATGCCCCGGAATTCCAGCAATTGAAGATGGAAACGGATTATGGAAATAATCAACTTCCGGGCCTCTCATATCGTAATCAATATCAGGACGACCAAACGGAATCTGCGCTTTTACATTTTTAACTGATACGTTTTTGATGTAACCTGGTTTATCACCATTTCTGTGACCTAAACGAATCAAGATTGCATTTCCAGTATTCACAGCCGTAATATCAGAAACTTTGATGTTCTCAATTTCAGCTCCATCAACAGATTCAATGGCAACCGCTGATCTGAATGTATCAAAAACTTTAATATTTTCGATTGTTACGTTTTTAAAACTTCCATAAGAACCCGTTCCGAATTTTACAGCATTCGCACTTGATCTAATCGTACAATTTCCAATGTAAATATTGTTATTATGCAATCCTGGTATTTCCGATTTTAAACAGATTCCGTCATCGGCAGCGTTTACATTGCAATTCGTAATTCGGGCATTTTCACAGCCGTCAAGATCAATTCCGTCATTATTCCAATATGCACGGCTTTCTACTTTCATAAAATCAATTACAATGTTTTTGCATGCTCTGAAACACATTGTCCAGCCCGGACTGTTTTTCAAGGTAATTTGAGTCATGGTAATCGAATCACATTTTACAAACGAAATCAGTTTTCCTCTTCCGTCTTCAGGACGCATTCTTCTGTAATTGTATTTTGGATCAATTCGAACTCCTGTATGATGCAGAGAATCTATTGCCAAAGCCAATTCTCTTCCTTGCCCGTCTATAATTCCTTTTCCGTTTACAGCAATATTTTTCGATTCATTTGCAATAATAAAAGCTCTAATTCCTTCGTATTTTGGATAATCATCTGGATTAGTACTTCCTAATAATGTTGCACCTTCTTCAAAAAATAATTCTACATCATTTTTCAAAATAATACTTCCAGATAAAAATGTTCCTTTAGAAAAAACAACTTTCCCGCCTTTATTTTTGTTTGCTGCATCAATTGCTTTCTGGATTGCTTTTGTATTCAACGTTTTTCCGTCTCCAACAGCGCCGTATTTTTTGACATCAAATACTTTCTGTGCCGAAACAGTTATGGAAATACAAAAAATAAAAAGTACGATTACTAAATTTCTTTTCATTTCTTTTCTTTTTTTGCCACAAAGACACTAAGTCGCAAAGTTCTTTATAAACTTTGCGCTTTTGCGTCTTTGCGAGCAATTTTAAATTCAATCTTTTAAATAAACTTTGAGCCTTAGCGCCTTCGTGGCAAAATAAAATTTACCAGAAAACAGTATACAAAGCCACTAATATTCCACTGATTATAAATGAGCCAACAATAAATTCTGATGATACTTTAAACATCGATTTATCTACCGTTATTTCATGATTTTTAGATTCTTCTTCTGAAACTGGACTTGCCAAACTAATTCCGATCATTATAAATACAATTATAAAGAAAACAATAGTCATTCTGTCTAAGAAAGGATAATCTGGGAAAGCGCCTTCTGTCCACATTGGCAAAAATTTCAGTATTGCAGCCAATGGCACAGTTAATAAAGCTCCCGCAAGTCCCGCTGCTGGAGTTGTTTTTTTCCAGAACATTCCCAATAAGAAAATGGCTAGAACTCCCGGAGAAAAGAAACCAACATATTCCTGAATAAATTGATATGCTTGATCTAATGATTTTAAAGCTGGAGCTACAAAAGCCGCAATAATCATACAAACCACAACGCACCATCTTCCTGTACGAACCAATTTCTTTTCTGATGCTTGAGAATTGAAATATTTTTTATAAATATCTAAAGAAAAAATGGTCGAAATACTATTGGCTTTTCCTGCCAAAGAAGCCACAATTGCTGCCGTTAAAGCTGCCAAAGCTACACCTTTTAATCCTGCAGGAAGTAAATTCATTAAAGTCGGATACGCATGATCTGGTTTTAAAACTCCTGCTGCATCCACCATTTCTTGTTGAAACATACCATTTTCGTGCATTACAAACATGGCAATACCCGGAAGAACAGCAATAATTGGAACTAATAATTTCAAGAAAGCCGCAAATAAAATTCCTTTACGTGCAGTTTTTAAATCGGCTCCTAAAGCTCTTTGAACAATATATTGATTACAACCCCAATAAGCTAAATTGTTGATTAACATTCCGCCCACTAAAACTGACATACCTGGCAATTCATTATAATGTGGATTGGATTCGTCTAAAATCATATGTAAATGTCCGGGCGCTTCTTGAGCAATTATTGAAAGTCCTTTTAGAATATCATTTCCAAATCCGAATTGATCTGAAAGCAATGTCAAAGCCAAATAAGTTGTTACTAATCCTCCTAAAATTAGCACAATAACCTGAAACATATCTGTATATCCGATTACTTTCATTCCTCCTAAAGTTACAATTACAGAGAACAAACTCAACCCAATTACACAAAACTGAAAACTTATCGGTGCTATCGAAGAAATAGCCAGAGCACCTAAATAAATAATTGAAGTAAGGTTAACAAATACATAGATTAACAGCCAAATAATAGCCATAATTGTACTTACAGTTCCGCTATATCTTTTAGCTAAAAACTGTGGCATTGTGAATATTTTGTTCTTTAAATAAACTGGCAAAATAAACATTGCGACAATGATCAATGTTGCGGCCGACATCCATTCGTAAGATGCAATGGCTAGACCGATTGCAAAGCCCGAACCGCTCATGCCGATAAAGTGTTCCGCCGAAATATTAGACGCAATTAATGACGCTCCAATTGCCCACCAAGTAAGCGATCCTTCG
This sequence comes from Flavobacterium notoginsengisoli, assembly GCF_014207905.1. GTDB lineage: Bacteria > Bacteroidota > Bacteroidia > Flavobacteriales > Flavobacteriaceae > Flavobacterium > Flavobacterium notoginsengisoli_A. The sequence goes on from NZ_JACHLB010000011.1 coordinate 15,831, forward strand.
GCCAAAAAATATTCGTTGGAACTAGTTGCTGCAGTTTTTTTGCTTCTATAAATATACATTCCATAGCTGGTAACTATGACAAAGTAGATAAAGAAAACAATATAATCTGCGGTTTGTAATACATTCATAATAGTGTGGTTATTGTGTGGTTAGATAGTAAGATGTATTTTAAAATTTAATCGATGCTAAATTTTAAGAAACCATTTCTTTTTATAGAGAAAATAAAGCAATAAAAGCTGAATTATCGTAACAGATAGAGCGGCAAAAAACGGTTGCCATATTAAAGGCGTAAAATTTATAAGTCCGCCAAAAACGTAATCTGCAGTATGTTTAAAATCGACTAAACCTTCTGCGGCAATGTAAATTAAAATCGAATTTGAACCGATTAAGATTAACGGAAAAGCCCATTTTTGAAAACCGAAATAATCAATTATTAAATAGAAAAAGACAAAAAATAAAATGCTAAATCCGCCAACAAAACATACAAAAGAACTTGTCCATAAATGTTTGTTTATTGGAAAATTTATATCCCAAATTAAACCTGCAATTATCAGAACTATAGCCGTTAAAGCCATCAAAAGCAATTTTACTTTTATTGAAAATGGGCATTTTGCTTTTAAAAATGTTCCTATAAAAACTCCTAATAAAGCAGTTGCAATGGCTGGTATCGTAGAAAATATTCCTTCTGGATCGTATACCGTACTGTGCAATCTTCCAGGCAAAAGCAATCTATCAATATAGCCTTCCAGCGAACCTTCTTTGGTTAAAACTCCTTCTCCAAATCCGGGAACGGGAATCCATTTCATCGCAATGTAATAGCCAATCAAAATACCAAAGAACCAGATTAATTGCTTTTTAAAATCAAAATTCAAATAAAGAACTCCAGCAAAAAACCACGCTAATCCAATTCTGCCTAAAACACTTGCAAAACGTGTCTGATCGAAACCATCAAATCGCAATAATCCATTTACAACAAATCCTAAAACCAGTAAAATACAGGTTCTTTTTAGCATTGATAAATATATTTTTCGCTTTTCACTTGTAGGCAAATCTTTTGGCGATTTCACTCCAGCCTGTTGCATTTTCTTTTCAAAAGAAAAAGGCATCGAAACTCCAGCAACAAATAAAAAGACAGGAAAAATCATATCATAGAATGTAATTCCATTCCATTCCGCATGATGCAATTGCGATGACATCCAAATAAAAATCGGAATTGGAGCTGCTTTGGCTAGAGCATGAACGATGTGTTCTCCGCTCATAATCCAAAACATAACAAATCCTCGAAGCACATCTAAAGAGATTAGTCTTCCATTTGTAGGGTTACTCATTTTTTTAATGTTCAGTGGTCGGTTGATAGTTTTTTTTAGAATTCTTTTCAGTATTCAGTTACAGTCGCAGTTTTCAGTGCTAATTGCGACTGAAAACCGAGACTGAAAACTGAAACCGAACTTATTTAAGTTAAAGTGGTTTAATAATAAATTTTTAATTTTCAGTCGCAGTCTCAGTATTCAGTGTAAACTGAGACTGCAAACTGAAAACTTATTCAATTGGTTTAATAATAAATCCGTAGCTGTATTCGCTTTTTGTTAATAGATACTGTTCATGTGGCGGTGCGCCCCAACTGTTGTCACCTCCTACACCACGCTGCGTTAAGTCTACACAAACTACTACTTCGTTTCTTGGAGTGATATCGCTAGAATGAATATTCTTTTTAGAAATTCCTCCATCAAAATCACTCGGATAATTGTTCAAAGTACTTATACCTAAAGGTTGCAGACCTTTTATTTCCAAGCCATTTCCTTTATTGCTTGACAATTTAAACCAGCGTATATCTGTCTTGTATCCATTTTCTTGTGGGCGTGTATAAGGCACATATTGGTCTGCAACTTTACTAGTATAAATTCCTTTGAATGATGCTGTTTTTCTATCTGGATAATTTTCTAATGGACCTCTTCCATAATAATCCAAGTTTTCTAAGCTATTTTTTAAAGTGAAAATCATTCCGAAACGCGGTAATTCTGGCAACGGATTATTTCCTTTTTTATAAGCAACTTGAATTTCTAAAGATCCATCATTTCCTAATCCATACTTAATTGTATAATCAGAAGCAACATCGTTTAATTTTAATTTCGCAACGATATATTTTTTTCCGTTTTCTTCAGTTTGCTGAAGGCTTTCTAACGAAGTATTTTTTCCTGCCGTTCTCCAAACATTCGTTCTAATCTGCATTTTGTTTCCGATGTCATTATCGGTTGGAGCTCTCCAGAAATTTGGCTCTGGATATTGTTTGAAATATTCTTCTCCTTTTAAACTATAGTATGAAATTAATCCTGACGATTTACTGATTTTGACCGTAACATTATCAGAAGTCAACACAAACTGATCTTTTTCGTCTTGAACTTTTGAAGAACTTGCTTTTTCAGATTTTTCGAAATATTTACCATCTTCAATCACAAATTGTTCTTTTGCAATTTCAAAATTGTCAGGTAATAATTCAGAACTTGTTTTGGTGTAAGCAAAAACATTTAATAAATATTCTGTTCCTTCTTTAGATTCTATTTTTGGTAAATCAAGCTTAAATTGCTTTTTTGTTTTTGAATCTAAAGCGACACTAAAAGTTCCTTCTTTTATTACTTTTCCATTTTCTAAAACCTCGTATCTAAAGCCATATTTATTCAGATTGGTAAATCCAAAATCATTATTAATTTCGATTACACCATTTTTAATATCTACCGCTTTGAACAAAATATCTTGATATACTTTTTTTACTTCGAATGCTCCTACGTGCGGTGTTCTATCTGGATAAACTAATCCGTTATGTGAGAAATTCTCATCATTCAGATAATTTTGGCTTCCCATATCACCTCCATAAGTCCAGTATTTACGACCTACTTCATCAATACCCTCAAAACCTTGATCTACCCAATCCCAGATAAATCCGCCTTGCATATTTTTGCTTCCTCGAATAATGTCCCAATATTCTTGAAAATTTCCGCTGCTGTTTCCCATCGCATGCGAATACTCACACATGATGAACGGGCGACTCACTTCTTTTCTTGCCGCATATTCTTTCATGTATTCAATTGATGGATACATCGGACAAACGATATCAGTATTTTCGTTTTCTTTTGCCTGTTCAAACTGAACCAAGCGCGAATTATCTCTTTTTTTAATCCATTTGTATGCCTCATGAAATACAGGTCCGTTGGCACTTTCATTACCTAAAGACCAGATAATTACCGATGGAGCGTTTTTATCTCTTTCAACAAGACTATAAATTCGATCTAAATGAGCTTCTCTCCATTCTGGAAGATGTCCCGGATTCGTTTTTGGATTCATCCACATTAAAGGCTGTCCTTCCACTCCCATTCCGTGACTTTCAATATTGGCTTCATCTACCAAAAACAAACCGTATTTATTACAAAGTTTTACCCACAAAATATTGTTCGGATAATGACTGCAACGAACTGAATTAATATTCAGCTGTTTCATCATTTTAATATCTTTCATCATCGTAGCTTCATCCTGATAATGCCCTGTTTTTGCATTATGTTCATGAATGTTTACGCCATGAACCATTAATCGAACTCCGTTTACCAATAATTGCCCGCCTTTCACTTCTACTTTTCTGAATCCGATTTGAGTAGAAACCGTTTCTATAATATCACCTTTCGTATTTTTCAAGGTTAAAACTAAAGTGTATAAATTTGGTGTTTCACTGCTCCATAATTTAGGACTTGAAACACTTTGAGAAAAATTAACGTTCTGAATTTTTGAAGCTTCAAAATTTACATTAAACTCTTTACTGAAAACATTCTTTCCAGAGGCATCAACTAATTTTGCCACTAGCTTCTGATTATTTACAGCCTTTGATGTCAGATTTTTTAAACTCACATCAACATTTAAACTTCCGTTTTTATATTTCGTATCTAAATCTGGTTTTGCAAAGAAATCAGAAATACGAACATCATTTGTACTATATAAATACACATTTCTGTCAATTCCAGAAAGCCTCCACATATCTTGATCTTCTAGATAGGAACCATCACTCCATCTGTACACTTCTACAGCCAGATTATTTTTTCCAGGTTTTAAATATTTAGAAATATCAAATTCTGCTGGGCTTTTGGTGTTTTCGGTGTAACCGACTTTTTCACCATTCACCCAAATATACATAGCCGATGTTCCTGCTTCAAAATGAAGAAAAACATGTCGGTTTTTCCAATTTTCAGGCAACACAAAATCTTTTTTATAAGACCCAACTGGATTATCCCAATGATTAATAAACGGCGGATTTTTCTCAAACGGATACGTAATATTGGTATAAATTGGCACACCATATCCGTTCAATTCCCAATTGGAAGGCACTTGAAGATCTTTCCAATGAAGAGTGCTAAAATCTGTTTTATAAAAATCTTTCGGACGTTGATCTGGAGTTGGTGACCAAGAAAATTTCCATTTACCATTTAAAGAAAAATACCAAGGTGAGTTTTCATATTTATCGATTATCGCAGAATTTTCATCTGCATACGGAAGAAAAGCAGCGCGAGCTGGTTCTCTATTAATTTGAAAAACTTGAGGATTTTCCCAATCGTTATGGTCTTTTTCCTGAGCCAAAACAATGGTTCCGCAAAGCAGTAATAGGCTTAATAAAAATATTTTGGTTTTGATTTTCTGCATTATTTTGGTTTTAGATAGCTGGCAGTTATTTTTTTTAACACATAGAAACATAGTTTTTCTTTGTACAAAAAGGCATTTCATTTATTACAAAAAACATAGCTATGTGTGGAAAACTAGTTTCTTTTAATTAGTACTCTTAAATTCAAATAAAAATCTATGTTTCTATGTGTTTATGTAAACTTTTAAAACTTCAATTTCTCTGGCAAATATTTAGCAACTAATTCTTTATAATAAGGAAGCAAAGCTTTTACATCTGGCTTAACTGGCGCTTTTGTATACAAATCATACGGATTGAACTTTCTTACCCAGTCAAACATTTCAATGTCTTTTTCATTCATTAAATGCGAATAAGCATTTTCTTTATGCTGAGAATAAAAAGAATGGTAACGAATCATATATAAAGCTGGATCTGGAAGATAATCTTTCATAATCTGATACAGATATTCGTCGTGACCCCAACTCATTTTTACATTTTCTAATCCGCAGTTTTCTGTGTAGACACCAAATTTGGTATTGAATCTTTCGTCTGTGTAATCTGGATTTTCTTTGAAAAATTCAGAATAAACAATTTTATCCGAATACGCACAACCGACAGGAAATGTATCTCCAACAACTGCCCATTGTGGTTCTCCAAACAAACATAAAACTTTACCTAAATCATGAATAAAACCTGTCAGTACAAACCAATCTGGATGACCGTCGGCACGAATGGCTTCCGAAGTTTGCAAAAGGTGTTGTGTCTGATCTAAGTCAATATCTGGGTCGCTGTCGTCTACAAGCGTGTTTAAAAACTCAACAGCTTCCCAGATTGACATTTCTTTTCTATTAAATTGCAGAAAATCTTGTTCTTTACTGCATACGAAGTCATAAGTTTGATAGGTGTGGTTAATCCTGTAAAACTCTTTAACTGTTTCTACTCTTTCCGAATCGACATAATTTCTGAACTCTTCTTTCTGCTTTTCTTTTACTTCTTCATTTTCTTCAGAAGGATCAGGATATCGCATTAACAAATCATCTTCCCACTCATCTAAATTATTCAACGGATTGTCTGTGTCTATATGCTTTTTCATAATGATAAATAGTTAATAGTTATAAGACAAAAATAGAATTACATATACGTTTCAAAATGGATTAATACATCAAAAACATGGATAATTTCGAATATCGTAAGATTTTTACCTTAAAAACGGAATAAAAAAGCTTTTTTTGTCATTTCGACCGAAGGGAGAAATCACATTAGAATTTTCACAAAGTTAATCACCAATCTTTGTCGATTCTCGAGTGTGATTTCTCCCTTCGGTCGAAATGACAAAACAGTGTATGTAAAACATAGCCCGTGGTTTCAAACACGGGGACATGATGGAAAAATACAGCAGAAAAATTAGATTGTCGACAATCTTTGCGATCCCGTGGTTGAAACCACGGGCTATGTTTACTAAAAACGTAAAAAATCTTTGTCAAAGTTTTAAACTTTGACAAAGACTAATCTCATATAAATTCGCGAAAATTAGTGCAATTCGTGGCAAAAAAACTAATTAATCAGTTTACTTGGTGGGAAACCAAACTGTTTTTTAAAGCATCGGCTAAAATATAACGGATCATTAAACCCAACTAAATTGGTTACTTCAGAAACATTGTATTTCTTCGTTTTGAGCAATTCAGCCGATTTTTTCAAACGGATTGTTCTAATGAATTCGTTCGGAGCCAAATCTGTCAATTCTTTGATTTTTCTGTATAATTTAGAAGAACTTACTCCCAATTTATCGCATAAAAAATCTGTAGAAAGATCTACTTCGCTCAAATTATCATTAATCAGATTGGTGATTTTCTCCATAAATTCCTCATCAATAGGCGAATGTGTCAGCATACTAATTTTACTTTCAACTTCTCCAGAGAACTTTTGTTTGAGCTCTAATCGTGATTTGATAATATTTTCAATAACCGTTTTTAATAATAAAGGTTCAAAAGGTTTTGCCAAATAGCCATCTGCGCCCATTTCATAACCTTTGACTTTGTCATTATTCTCACCAAGTGCTGTTAACATAACAACCGGAATATGACTGATAAACTCATCATTTTTAAGTTCATGAACAAATTCTAAGCCATCCATAACCGGCATCATAACATCGGCAACACAAAGAATTGGTTTGATTTGACGGCAGATTCTCAGACCTTCTTCTCCATTTTCTGCATCATAAACTTTGTAATAATCAGACAGATAATCAACTAAATATTTTCTAAGTTCGCTATTATCCTCAATAACCAATATTTTTTCTTTCATATCGGTATTCTGAATAATTTTCTTAGCTGCTTTTTCTGGAATAAGCATACTTAAATTATCATTTTTCAGAGCATATTCGAACACTTCTTTATGTTCATAAGCAGAACGGTCAATCGGAATTTCAACTCTAAAAGTACTTCCTTTTCCTGCAATACTTTCTACAGAAATAGTTCCTTTATGAATTGCAACCAATGATTTTACCAATGATAAACCAATTCCAGATCCAGTATTATTGTCTTTACTATTTGAAGCCTGATAAAAACGTTTGAAGATTTTATCCATACTTTTTAACGGAATACCAATTCCATCATCCGTTACTTCAATCACTAAGACATCTTCAACAGTATCTTTCAATCTAATAAACAAATCGACATTACCATTTTTATTGGTAAACTTTAAAGCATTGGATAAAAGATTATAAAGAATTTTATCGTATTTGTCATTATCCAACCAACCGTTTATTTCATCATCTTCAACAATAAAATTGAGCTTAATCTTTTTGTTGTAAGCCATTTCTTTAAACGAATCGAAAATATTTTTAGAATACGATAAAACATCGGTTTTAGTCACTTTTAGTTTCAACTCGCCCGATTGTGCTTTTCTAAAATCTAATACCTGATTTACTAGATTTAATAATCTACTGGCATTTTGATATATTAAATTGTATCTGCTTTTCTCGTAATCTGTTGCATGGCTATTTTCGTCTAATAACTGTTTTGCTGGACCTAAAATAAGCGTTAATGGTGTTCTTAATTCGTGTGAAATATTAGTAAAGAAACGTAGTTTTTCATTGTTTAATTTAACATCGTGCTCTCTATTAACTTTCTCTGTAAGAAGCTCTTGTTTCAAACGAATACGGTTTTTTATTTCTTTTCTAATGAAGTAGAAAATTCCAAACAAAAGAGCAAAAAACAATAAAAATGAAGTTGGAGTTAACCAAAATGGAGGCAGAATTTTTATCTTATAAGAAACCGTTTTACTCCAATATCCGTCACTATTGCTTGATCTGATTTTAAATGTATAATTTCCTGGATAAAGGTTTGTGTACTGAACAATTCTAGAAGTACTATTGGCTGTAATCCAATGTTTATCAAAACCTTCCAGCATGTATTGAAACTTATTCAATTTTTCATTTGCGAAAGATGGAGCCGAGAACTGAATTGAAAAGTTGCGATTTTTATGTGTTAATTCAATTTCTTTTCCATAATTCAAATCTGTTGAAAGCGGAATTTCTCCATTGATTTCCATTTCTGGAAAAACTTCTTCGTTCTGAATTTTAAACTCAGAAATCACAGGCAATGGCGACCAATTATTTCTTTTCATTGCTGGAGGCGAAAAAGAGATAATTCCGTTCTTACCTCCTAGAAAAATATTAGAATTATTAAAATAGAAGAAACCGCTCGAGCTAAAAACGTCTAATCTGTTTCCGCTATTAACATGATAAATGCTAATGTCTTTCAAATTTGACTTAACAAAAGCAATATTATTATTGTTGATATTCAGCCAAAGATTTCCGTTTGCATCAGACAAAATATCGGTAATCCATTTTCCAGAAAGTTCTTTTAGATTTTTAACGGGGTCAAATTCATTCTTTTTCGGATTGTACAAACACAATCCAAAACGTGTTGAAGCCCAAATTTTACCTTTAACATCTACTAAAACATCACTCACATTTTCATCGTGAGGCACTCCTTTTTCTTTTATAAAAAGTGACGAATAAGTCTCTATTTTTCCTGAAGCAATATTGTATTTTACGACTCCTGTTTCGGTCGCAAACCAAACATTATTTTTAGCATCTCTTTCGATAGCATTGATCTGAAAACCAGGTAAAAGTTCACTTGAAGTCTGTACTTGCAATGTTTTCGTATTTAAAATAACGGCACCTTCACCAAAAGAACCAACAATCATCAAATCATTTCCAATTTTACTGAAAGCAAAAACTGGAGATTTTTCAAATCCAACTTTGATTTCTCTTGAAGAATTTGTGCTGTAATTATAGACCAAAACATTTCCATCCCAAAGACCGCAATAAAAAATTCTTCCATCATCAGAATAAATACTCGCAATATCTTTTCCAGTATTATGCAACGGAGTTGAACCTTTTGTATTAGAAATAAAAAGTCCGTTATGATAAGTCGCAACAATTATTTTTTCATCGTAGGTTTTGGCAAAACCTCTAATTCGAGGCGCTTGATTGCCAATAGAACGCGAAATATCTTTGTTTAAAGTAAACTGATTTTCGAACGGATCGTATTTATCCAATCCATCTTCTGTACCAATCCATAAAACCCCAGATTTATCAAAATAAAGTGAAGAAATTAAGTTATCGACAAGCGAAGTATCATCAGATAAAATAGAATAATACCATTTGTAATTTCCTTTCTGAATGTCTTCTAATTGATCACAAACCAATAATCCGCCCAAAGTTCCAACCCAATATTTACCGTCTGGAGCACGTGCAACCGATAAGAAATATGGACCTAAAGCTCCTCTAACCTGTTTATTTTCAACATATAAATTAACAAATTGATTGCTTGCTTTATCTAGTTTGTACAGGCCTTCACGAGTTCCTACGAAAATATCTTGTTTGGCATCTTCATAAATAAAATTGATGTACGGATTTTTTACATTTGAATTCGGAACAGAAAGTGTATAATTGTTGATTCTAACAATCGCTCCTTTTGCATCCATCGTAATTTTTGCAACACCCGATTTCTCGTAACTTCCAATCCAGACATTTCCTTTTTTATCTTCAAAAATCTCTTTTACGTACTCAAATCCTTTCAACGGAATTTTTTCGAATCGGTTTTCTTTCAAAAAGAATAAATAAATTCCCTTTGTTTTTGTACCAACCCAAACTCTTTTAAATTTATCTACATAAACCGCACGAACTTCATCATCTGGCAAACTGTTTGGATCTTCTTTTTTATGAAAAAAAGTAGTAAAAACATGCGTATCCATTTTAAAAAGAGTCAGACCTTTTCTTGTACCGATCCACAAATGGTTAGAATCTTCATCTAGTTCTAAAGCAGTAATATCATCATTGTATAGCTTATTTTTCCCAGGAGTAGAACTCATGTAATTTTTGAACTGATAACCGTCAAAACGATTTAATCCAGAGAATGTTCCAAACCACATGAAACCTTTTTTATCCTGTACAATATGGCGTACCGAATTATGAGACAATCCGTTATTGTCATTATAATGCGCAAATTTTATATTCTGTGAATAAGAACTACAAAAAGCAACAAACAATAAGTATAGTAAAAGGAATTTTGGTCTCATGGAAATAAATTATAACTGCAATTTAAACTTTTTGATTTAATAAATACCGAAATTATTTAACAGATAAATTATCAATTTTGTTATTTTTTAAATCAATTTTAAAATGGTCGGAAGGTTCACCATTCATTGTTTTCCAAAATATTTCTGCCCACAAAACCAACTTTGGATCATTTGATTTTTTAAAGTACTTACAGATCAATTCATATTGTTTTAATCTCTCTTTTCCTATTTCAGAAAAAGCGAGTTCGTCGGCACTTTTTAGGCGATAAAAATCGAAAATCATATCAAAACCAGTCCAAGATTCAAAATCAGAAAGAGTCAAAGAGTTTGCTTTTAAATCTTTATTGATTTCAGATGTATTTTTATTCAATTCTAATAAATCTTTCCCTGAAATTTTTTCAATTGATTTTAATAAATCTGCTGGAAAATCTTCAGGTAAAAATCTCAAACGAACCAATTCTTTTAAATGCCAATTTGTAAATTCTTTGTAATTTTTAGCATTTAAAATTTCTTTATTCCAAATATGATCATCTTTAATACTTTGTAAATAAGCATATTCTTCTTCGTAAAAAGGAAATAAACTATCAAATTTATCAACTTTACCAATTACAATAGTTTCTACTTCAAATTCAGAATTAGAATGAATCGTCAATATTTTGTACGCTGGCATATATGCGGCAAGTGAAGGAGTTTGAATATTAAACAAAGTATTTCCTTTTGCCGTTGTTCTTACGCCTGTATCGTTAATATGCATATGTCCTCCAAAATGAATCTGAATTCCGGCATCTGCAAATTGCTGAGCTACTTCTTCATCTGGAACTCGCTGTAATTGCATTTTGTTTGCTCCAAAAAGCTGTTTTAATTCTGGCGAAGCGTCATCATTAAATTCAACCATCGGATAATGGCTAAAAGCAATTAGAATTTTTCCTTTTTGTTTCGCTTCCGCGGAAACTTTCTTAACCCAATTTATCAAATGGCTTTTATAAATCAGAACGTTATTATAACCTGTATTGGCTCCAGAAAAATCATGCGGATTATTAGGTTCTCCAGATAATTTTTCGTTTGGAACATAAGCATTCGCATCTATTGCCAAAAGCCAAATTCCTTTTACAGGTTCAACTAAATAACTGGCATCTGGAAGATACAAATTCGTGTTTTTAATTACATACGTTCTTTTTTCTAAATCAGATTCTTTTTGCGCTTTTTCAAAATTATATTGTTCGTAAGTGTAGTTTGAAAAAGGTGTTTCCCAATATAAATCAGTTTTTTTCGGAAAAAAACCAAAATCGCGCATTTCGTTAATGGTTTCTTTGTAACCCCAATTTTTTATATCTGTAGTAATAATGGGTTCTAAATCACTTTTGACTTTGTTCAAATTATTTTTAGAACTGCTTATAATTTGCTCTTTTCCTCCTTTTCCTAAAAAATCAGTTTTGGCAGCATCTTGAGAAAACGGTCTTACAACATCATGATTTCCTGTAGTTACGTAAAATGAAAGTCCGTATTTTTTTGAATATTCGTTAAGTATTTTTTTCAGTCCTCGAACATGAACTGGCTGTCCGTCATCGCTAAAATCGCCAGGAAGAACAACTTGCTTGATATTTCTTTTTACGATGTCATTTAGAGCTTCTAAAAAAGCAAAATAATTTTCATTGAAGATTCTGGTCGAATGTAATTGCGCATTCATTGTTCTTATATTAGCATATTCTCCCGTTTTCGGATTTTCGATTCCTTTGTAATCGTTATCCTCAAATTTGGCAAAAATATCCTGTAAATGAACATCGGCTATAAAAGCAATCTGAACTTCTTTTTTTGCAATCTGCTGTGATTTACAAGAATTTAAAGAAAGTAATAGTACTATTATAGCCGATATTCTAAACATATATTTTATTATTCTTTTTATGATTATCTCTTATTTGTCCCATTTTTAAAAATAGAAAACCTATAAAATCAGACGCGGATTAAACAGATTCGCTAACGCGAAGACGCGGATAAAAACGGATTTTTTTAATCTTTTAAAAGCTATAAATAGATTATCCGTTATAATCCGCGTCTTTACGAAGTAAATCCGTTCAATCCGCGTGCTCGCTTAAAGGATAATTAAGTTATTTTTTAACGAAAGCTTCTAATTTATCTAAAGTATTCAATTCTGATTCTCTCGCACTAGAAGATATAATCGTTGTTTCTAAAGTTTTAGCAGGTTTTGAAATCAACAAATATTGTGTTCCATCATCTGTAGTTTTTTCATAATCTTTTGGATTGTACTTAATTGCAGCTCCAACTTCTACAATTTCAGCCGCAACGTCTTCTGGATGTTTTCCCCAAACTGCGATATAATTTGTTCCTTTCTTCGTTGCACAATCTTTAAAGTAATTTACTCCTGTTGCAAATTGTACTTTTTCTCCAGTTAAAGAAACAGCTTCTACTTTTGCTTCTCTTTTTCCAGAAAATACTGTTACACGAACCAAAATATCTACTTTTTTTCCTTTGTAAGGCACTCCTCTAGAAATCATTTCCATCCAAGAAGTGGTGTCTGTTTTTCCTACACGAGCCAAACGGTTTGTTACAGGATTTAATGGTACAAGTTTGTCTCCGTCCCAAAGCTTCACACCTCCTAAACCAACAGTTGATGCAACTTTATAATAATCTGCCCCCCATCCTTCTTTTTGCTGTTGCGGTGTTGGGTACCAGTTTGCTTTTCTTAATTCTAAACCTGGTTTTGCTTTAGAATAAACATCAATCGCTACTTTATCGCTGAAATAAATTCTCAAAGCCATCCATTCATTTTCAACGGCTGGACCGTGATGTCCGATTGTTTTATATAAATCTCCTGTTTCTGAACCAATATCTGTTAAGTACGTAATTTTATCAGACTTCATATACAAACTGGTGTCTGTATTATTCTGTCCAAAACAAATGCAGCAAAAAAGTAAAGAGGTTACGATAGATAATTTCATAATTTAAATATTATAGTTTAAGTGTAATTCCTGTAAATTTAAAAACAACTTTCAACAATTTACTAAGAATTCCGCCTAATGTTCAGAAATTATCAATTTATACTTAAAATGTGAAAAATCTTCAATCGATATTCTATCTCTTTTTTTACTTGCTAATGTTTTCAATTAATTTTAAACACATAGAAACATAGATTCTAATGCTTGTTAAAAAGCGTTTCACTTGTATGAACAAACATAGCTATGCATGAGAAACTAGTTTCTTTTGTCTTCTTTTTGCGCAATCAAAACTATGTTTCTATGTGTTTATAATAAAACCGCCTTGTTAATCCACAACTTTTACTAAAATTGGATTAATGCCTAACGGATTCTTGATTATTTTACAGATTAAAGGAAACTCTGGATTTTTTACAATCCACATTTCGGTTTCGTCTATTTGTGCAATTACATGCAATGCATCTACTAATTTACCGTCAATTGAAATTCCGTTTTTGTCTTCTGTTTTATCTAAAACATAAGTTGTATTATTATAAACGAATGAATTGTTTTTTAGTAAATCTTGATACGCCGATCTTGAAATCATAAAAAAAGTTTCTGTTGGTTTTAAGTTTAAAACTGGCGCATATTCTCCTTGATTAAAACTTAATTCTGTTCCGTTTTTTATTGCTTCTGGCAACATTACAATAGTACTTTTTACGCCTCTGGTTTCTAGTTTAAATGCTAAACCATTTCCATTTGTTTGTGCTTTAAGCGATAATGTTCTGGTTTGTCCGTGCAGTTTGCAGACGTAATTCAGTTCGGTATTATTTTTTATTGTCGGAATGTAATTCTGTGCGATTCCTTTCTGATAAACAATGCAGAAAAGAATCATTAAAAATATATTTTTCATCTTGCTTATCATTTTATTTTGCTGGCGGTAAAATTGTTGCTCCCCATTTTGAAGGTTTTGAATCCATTTCTAGAACAAGTTCTCCACCGTTATTAATATCTTCATGTAAAATCCAAGCTTGATTAAATGGTTTTCCGTTTAAGAAAGCGGCTTTTATATATCTGTTTTTATCACTCATTTTTTTAGTTGTGATTTTAAAACTTTTACCGTTTTCTAATTTCACAACCGTTTCTTTAATCAGTGGTGTATTAATCAAATAATAAGGCTGTCCCGCATTCGGATACAATCCCATCATGTGGAAAGCCAACCACGAAGACATTGCGCCAGAATCATCATTTCCAGGCAAACCTTCTCTTGAGGTATTGAAACTGTTTTTTATAATAGTTCTGATTCTGTCGCTGCTCAAATACGGTTTTCCGATCCAATGATATAAACATGGTGTTAAGAATGACGGTTCGTTTGCAACATTAAATAAATCATTGTCAAAAAAAGTATTCAATCGATTTTCAAATGCTTTTTCTCCACCAGATTTTTTTACTAATTCAGGAATATCGTGCGGAAGGCTGAATGAATATTCCCAAGAAGTTCCTTCGTAAAAGAAAACGCACCAATGACAAACATACCAAGGCGATTCGATAATTACAGGTGTATATTTAAAAGTCGGTTTTTGGATTTTAGATTCACCAAAAACAACATCGTCTAGCCAATTTCCGTCTTTGTCTTTAGGCATAATAAAACCTTTTGCACCATTATTTTCATAATCTGCACGCCATAAATTTTGCCAGTTTTTAGATTGCTTCATGTACTGATTGTACAAGTTAGTTTTTCCTAATCCTTTTGCAACAACAGCAATATTATAATCATTGTATGCATAATCAATAGTTCGATTTCCAGCACGATCTGTGCCGTACGGAACGTAACCTAATGTCAAATAATCGATCAATCCACCTCTTCCTTCTTTCTCTTCATTGCCTCCTGGCGGAACTGTAGCATCTTTAAGCATTGCTTGAAGTGCTAATTCATAATCAATTCCTTTTAAGTTTTTTACAAAGGCATCAGCTATCACAACTTCACCATTAGAACCTCCTTGTGTTCTTCCGTTATCATTTCCGCTTCTTCCTTCTGGCAAATAACCTTCGCGTTTGTAGATATTCAACATGGCGTTGATAATATCTACTTTACGTTTCGAATCAATCAAAGTAATCAGCGGACTCGAAGTTCTAAATGTATCCCAAATAGTATAAAAATCATCGTAATAAGGTTCGTCATTTGTCCATAACGGATTTTCTCCCGTACGATCAACAGGCATAATCATAGTATGATACAAACCGGTGTAGAACATTTTTTTATATTCTTCTGAAGTATCTGCAGAAAGCTGAATTCTGCTCAATAAGTTTTCCCATTTATTTTCTAATGCGGTCAAAACATTGTTGAAATTCCAATGCGGAATTTCGACTTCAATATTGTTTTTTGCTTTTAATTCGCTTAAGAAAGAAATTCCGATTTTTACATTTAATTCTTCTTTTCCAGAATTTCCAAAAGAAAGTAACGCTGCTGTTTTCTTTCCAGAATCAAATTGCGCTTTTTGATTGTTATAAAATTTACCGTCTTTAAACGTTACATATTTGGCAATTGGCTGATCGAAAGTAGCCCAAAAATAAACCGTATAAGCGCGTCCGTTATTCCAGCCGCCTCTAATTCTGCTGTAACCTCTCACTTCAGTATCTGAAACAATTTCGATTTGAGAACCTACAAATTGCTGTGCTTCTCTTGCATCAGGAATTTTTTCTTCACCTAGAAAAAATCCAGGATCTATTTTTAATTCTTTTGAAGTATTTTTTGGATAAGTAAATCGGTAAAAAGATACTTTTTCTCCAGTAGTTATTTCTGTTTTAATTTTGTTTTCCTTAAAAACAGTTTCATAATAACCTAGTTTAACATTTTCTTCTGCTCTAAATGAGGTTTGATCCATTTTATCCAATCCTCCAGTAAAAGGCATGATCTGAATATTTCCGTATTTTGGGCCTCCTCCTGTTCCGCTTACATGTACTTGACTAAAACCTGTAACTTCTTTTGGAATTGGCAACCAGCCGCTATTAGGGCTCGATGTGCAATCTGGACTTGGTTTTACCATTCCGTAAGGACAAGATGGACCGATAAAAACTCTTCCAACTCCTTCTGAGCCAATCATCGGGTCAACATATTGATGAACGTTTGATTGCGCATAATTTTCGATTGCAAAAAGAAAGCTTATCGCTAAGAAAATGATAGACTTTGGATTTTTCATTTAATGTTTTTCTTTAATATTAGGGGTTTGATGTATTTGACATTTCTAAAACTAATTCTCCGCCATTTGTAATTTCTTGATGCGAAAGAGTAAAATCTTTCACTTCTTTATTATTGAATTTGATATCTTTTATATAAACATTTTCAGCGCTATTATTCTGCGCTTTAATTATAAATGTTTTGCCTGAATAATATTTTGGATTCAAATCAATTGAGATTTTATTAAATATCGGACTTCCAATTTGATAAACAGCGTCTTTGTCTGTTCCTCCATTCATTTGAAACAAGCCAATTTTTAGTAAAACATTCAAACTTCCCATTAAACCTTGATCTTCATCACCATTATAACCCGTTGCTGGCGATAATCCGCTGAAGGTTTCTTTTACTACATTTCTTGTCCAATATTGCGTTAAATCGGGTCTTCCTAAAACCGTAAAAATATTTGAGGTTTGAATCGAAGGCTGATTTCCAAAATTGATCGGAATTCTGCTAAATTCTGGGTGTAATTCGGCATCGTGCGAAGTTCCCGAAGTAAATTTTTGGTTCTTAGCCGTTTCAAATTGTGTGTTTAATTTACTTATCGCCTTTTCTTTTCCTCCCATTAAATCTGCCAAACCGACAATATCATGCGGTACAAACCATGTTGACTGCGCTCCGTTAGATTCTATAAATCCGTTTTCGTATTGATACGGATCATAATTTTCTCTCCATTTTCCGTCTACATCTTTCGGACGCATCCAGCCAATTTTAGCATCAAAAACATTCTTGTAGTTTTCTGCTCTTTTCATGAAGTAATTATAATCTTCTTCATGATTTAGCTTTTTAGCCAATTGCGCCAACGTCCAATCTTGATAAGCATATTCTAAAGTCTGGCTTGCACCATCTTCATGGCTTCCAAAATTACCATCAGGAAGTGGGTATGGCACATAACCTTTTTCTAAATAATACTTTAATCCGCCGCCAATATTTGTATTGTGTTCATAACCCGCTTTAGACATAATTCCGTCAGTCATGTGCCCTTTTTTTAGCGCTACATAAATAGCTTCCAAATCATTTTTTACAATTCCTTTTTGAATCGCACTCACAATAAATGGCGTTGCAGAAGCTCCAGTCATTACATAAGTATCATTTCCACCTGAAGGACCACGCGGAATTGAACCTCCATCTTTATAATATTGCATTAGCGAATACACAAATTCTTCCATAATCTCAGGATAAACTAATCCCCAAAGATTATTAATCGTCCATTGTGCACCCCAAAAAGCATCCGAATTATAATGATTGAATTTTGGTTTTCCATCGGCATTTAAAGGTAAATGTCCCACCCTGAACGTGTCCCCCGTGTTATCAGGGTAGGATCCATTTGCGTCACTGATCTTTTTTCTTCCTTGCAAAGCATGCCATAAATCAGTGTAAAATCTTTTTTGATCGGTTGCTGTTCCTCCTTCAATTTTTATTCTTCCTAACAAATCGCTCCATTCCATTCTGGAATCAGCAACCGTTTGATCAAAATTCCAATGCGTTAATTCGGTTTCAATATTGTTATTTGCGTTTTCGATAGAAGTGTATGAAATACCAACTTTCATTAATACTTGTCCTTTTGTTTTTCCAAAATGAATCAAATAATTTCCTGTTTCTTTATCTCTTTCTAAAGAAGTAATTGGTTGATTGGTTTTAACTTTAAAAAATACCGTTAATGGTTTTGGACGCCTAAAATTGGTACTTAAAACTAAAGATCCTGAAAGTTCAAAATCGTTGTTTTTTTCTAATTTTCCATTGGTATTATCACATGGTCCTAAAACTGTATTCACATTAAAAAGAACTGCCTTTTGAGGATTAGCAGGAAAAGTATATTTATGAAAACCAACTCTTGTTGTACTGGTTATTTCTGCTGTTATTTGATATCTATCTAATTTTAGTGAATGATATCCAGGTGTTATAATTTCTGTTTGATGACTGAATTTCGAATAAAAATCTTTAAAAATACTAGCCTTATTTTTATTCGAAATTGTAACGGGCATTACCGAAACACCTGACATCTGCCATTCGTGAACGTGGCTAAAACCTTTAACGGTATCGGTTGTGTATTTATAACCGCCTCCCCAATCGCCTTTAATCTCGGTATCTGGACTTAAATTTACCATTCCAAATGGACGGCTTGCAGATGAGAAGTAAAACCATCTTGAATTTTCAGTGTCCAACAACGGGTAAACCAAATCTGAGATTTGTTTCTTTTTTAGAGAAACTGATTTTTGAGCGTTGCATGACACTAAAAAAATAAGAGTTAAACTTATTCCGATACGTCCTATTTTTAAGATTTTATTTAGTTCCATGTAGAATTAGGCAATATTAGTTTAAAAAGTTTTTTTGTATGTTTTCTTATCATTAAATCGAAAACACAAGGCATAAAAAATGCAAGAGAATTATTGACTTTAGCATAATCTCTAAATAATTAAAGAATGTGACAAAGCTTAATTTTTCAATCCTGTGACCAAAAACAGGATTCTATTAAGCTTTGTTCCATTCAAAGAAAAATAAACTGAACTGATTCTCACGAGCAACTGATTAAACCAGTTTTCTTTTGAAAAAAAGGAGAAGATTTTTGACTCTCCTCTCCTTTTTAAATTAAAATAGAATTACAATGTGTACTTAACTAAATTATTATTTTTAATATCCAGGATTTTGATCCAAAGCAGGATTTAGTACTCTTGCATAAGTTGGAACTGGAAAAATACGACGATATGTATCCGCATTTGTTTTGAATCCCCATTTTCCTTCATATTTACCAAAACGAATCATATCATTTCTATGCCATGCTTCCCAAGCAAATTCGCGACTTCTTTCTTGATAAATTTCTTCTAAAGTTACCCCAGTCCAAGCTGCAGATGTTGTACGGTTTGAACGAACCATATTAACCAATGCAACAGGAGTTTGTCCTAAAGTTGCGCTTCCTCCACGTAAGATCGCTTCAGCTTTCATCAAGATAACATCTGAATAACGTAAAAAAGGTACGTCGTTATTTTGATTACGGTTTGTTGATGTTGCATCTGGATAGAATTTTATGTTTCTGTAACCCATATTCCAAGCAATTTCATCATTTCCGCAATCAAATAAAGCTGGATTCTGACGAAGCACAACATCTGGCGTTAAGTTTACCTGATAAGTGTAAGCTGCACCACCATCTGAACCAGTATAGAATTGGTCATATCCTTTTTTTGTTGTTGTAACCATTACTGGAGTAACACCATCATTCATATATTGCAATCCAGTTAGCCACTGTCTGTTACGAATATCCGTAGCATCATTAAAATAAGCATAGAATTCTGGCAATGTACTTCTTGGTGCACTAGGAGTAAACGGAAGACCAAATTTTGCTCTTTCAGAACGAGGCACATCATAACGTGCATGATACATTTGCCCATTGAAGCCTACTGACGTAGCTGCAGGATCAAAAGGAACAGCAAAAATGAATTCTTTCATAGCTGGACCATTATTCGGATAAAACATCTGAAGGTAAGTGCTTCTAGATTCAATCGTATACAAACCTGAATTAATTACCGCATCACAAGCCGCAATACACTCGTTGTTACGCTGTGTTCCCGTGTATACTTCTGCGTTTAAGTATAATTTGGCAAGCATTGCATTAGCAGTTTGTTTATTTGGTCTACCATAAGTAGAAATTCCAGATGCGGGATTTAAATTAGGAACTGCACTTTTTAATTCTTTTTCTATGAAATTGAAAACTTCTATTCTGCTCGATCTTGGTTTAGAACTGAAATCTCCATATACTGTATCAAGTGGAACGCCCCCGTAACAATCCATCATCATAAAATAAGAAATGGCACGCATTGTTTTTAATTCAGCCATAATTGTCGATTTTTCTGCTCCAGTAGGCATAGCAGTATTTAAAATTGAGATGGTCTGATTAGTGGTTCCAATAACTTTCTCTGCCCAATCCCATGGACCAACTCCATTGTCTGGTGTCCAATCATGGTAATGCTGACAAGCATAACCTCTATTATCAAACCAGTTTCCACCACGTGCCGGCAAAATAGCTTCATCAGTAGTTAGCGACTGTGACCACCACCAAGAAAATGCAAAATCTCCACGAAAGGCTGCATAAACTGGTCCTGTTGTTTGAATATATTGTGTTGAATTCTGAGGAAAAACTTCCGGTGTTAATTGCGTTGTAATAGGCACTTCAAGATCGTCGCAAGACCATACTAAACCAGCCAAAAGAACTGGAAGACCTAAATATTTTAATATCTTTTTCATAATTTTTGAATTTAATTTTTAGAAGCTAACGTTTAAACCGAACATATACGTTCTAGTTTTTGGATAGAAGTTATTAGAATCTACACCTGGAGCTGTTCCTCCTTGTTCAACCTCTGGGTCAATTCCGGTGTATTTCGTAATAACGAACACATTGTTAATCGTTTGGTAAATACGTACACTGCTTATGTACCTTCCAACTTTACCAAAATTATATCCTAAAGTCATGTTGTCTAATCTTAAATAACTACCGTCTTCAATAAAACGATCAGAATATTTATAAGAGTTAAGGTCGTTTGGTGACTCGTTTCCTGCGTCAACTAAAATATTATTGGTCATTGCTGTACTCGGTCTGAATAAATCGGCACGAGTGGCATTGAAAATCTTGTTACCAAATACTCCTCTGAAGAAAATACTTAAATCAAATTTTTTGTATTGAAAGTTATTTCCCCATCCAAGTAATAATTTTGGCTGTGCGCTTCCTGCATAGTGGTAATCTACCCCAATTTGAGGTGTAGTTGTCAAATCACCATTTTTGTCATAATATTGAGAAACTCCATTAGCATTTTTTCCTGCATATTTCAATGTAAAGAATTGTCCTAAAGGTTTTCCTTCTTTGAAGATTTGTAAAGTACTTCCTGTTTGTCCGCCTCCATCTGGCTGTACACGACGAATAGAATCTCCTCCAACAAAGAATGGGCTAGTTAATTTTACGATTTCGTTCTTGTTATGAGCCAAGTTCAAATTTGTTGTCCAGCTGAAATCTGCTGTTTTAACAGGAGTTGTGCTCAAACTAAGTTCGATACCTTTGTTAGACATTGTTCCTCCGTTTGCTACAATTGTTCCTACTGGTACAAGCACAGGGTTAACATTGTAGTTAAAGATCATATCTGTTGTTTTCTTGTCGTACACATCAACAGAACCTGTTACTTTTCCTTTTAAGATTGAGAAATCAAGTCCGATGTTTGCCGTAGCTGTTTTTTCCCATTTCAAATCTGGGTTCGCAGCTTGGTTTGGTCCGTAAGCACCAATCTGTTGTCCGTTGTAGTAGAAAGTTCCTAAACTACCAGAAATAAATTGCGCTGTGTAAGCATTAAATCCAGAAGAGTTTCCTGTAACCCCCCAGCTTCCTCTTAGTTTCAAGTCACTAAAGAATTCTTGATTCTGCATGAAGCTTTCTTTGTCAATTCTCCAAGCACCACCCACAGATGGGAAATATCCCCATTGATTGTTAGCTCCAAACATAGATCCACCATCTCGTCTGATAGATCCTTGTAAAAGGTATTTATCTTTATAGTTATAGTTTAAACGAGCAAAATAAGCAATTAAACGTGTTTTTTGATATGCTTTACTATCTCCAAAATTTACCACATAACCATTAACAGAAGTATAGTTACTTAAAGCAAGGTTATTGTATCCTACATTATCAACTGGGAAATTTGTTGTAGTTGCTTGAAATCCGTCTCCCAATGTATTTTCTTGCCATGAATATCCTAAAACAGCTTTTATTTTATGAGATCCAAAAGTTCTATCCCAAGTAAAGAAACTCTCAATAATGTTATTTCTTGTTTCATAAGAATTTCTCAAAGCAGAACCATTTACCCCAAAGTTAACCAATGATTTTGTCAAAGGTG
This sequence comes from Flavobacterium notoginsengisoli, assembly GCF_014207905.1. Lineage (GTDB taxonomy): Bacteria > Bacteroidota > Bacteroidia > Flavobacteriales > Flavobacteriaceae > Flavobacterium > Flavobacterium notoginsengisoli_A. The sequence continues at coordinate 38,112 of NZ_JACHLB010000011.1, forward strand.
GATCTGGATTGTTGTAAAAGTTCGCACTATTGTATTGAGAATAATAGCTATCATAGAATTCTCCGTGAGAAGACGTTAATCTTTGGTGTGCTAAATTCAAGTTGTAAGTAATTCCGAATGGAAGTTTTACTTCAGCAGTAAGATTACCAACAAGGTTATTTGTTGTTGTTTCATCTGTTCCGTGTTCAATTAACGCAACTGGATTAAAATATCCTGGGCTTGTAAAGTTTTCGAAAAAACTTCCATCTGCATTTCTAACTGGAGAAACTGGTAAATAACTTGCTGCTTGCAGAAGAACCGTATTACGCTGTGGTACGTTTTGGTAATCTGTTTTTGAGTTCGTAACATTTAAACCAAATTTCACTTTATCATCAAAAGCAAATTGTTCTACAGACAAACGAGCAATGATACGAGAGAAATCACTTTTCTTCATTACCCCTTCTCTGCTAAGAGAAGTAATACTAGCAGTATAGCTTCCATGATCTCCACCACCGCTCATAGATAAGTTGTGGCTAGTAGACATTGCGCGACCTGGTCTCATAATTTCTTTTAACCAGTTTGTGTTTGCGCCTTTATCATTTTCTGGAGTAAAGCTCAAATTGTTTTTAGTTGTAAAAGCTCTTAATTGATCTGCATTCATCATATCCAGATTATTAGAAACTTCTTCAAAACCAACATATCCGTTGTAAGCAACTTGTGTTCTACCTTTACTTCCTTTTTTAGTTGTAACCATGATAACCCCATTTGCAGCACGGTTACCATAGATTGCAGTTGCAGCAGCATCTTTTAAAACATCAATAGATGCAATATCGTCTGGTGAAATAACAGAGATATCTACTCCAGGAATTCCATCAATTACATAAAATGGCCCTTGAGAACTATTTAATGTCGAAACTCCACGCATTACTACAGAAGCTGTTTTTGTCGGGTCACCGCTTGAAGAAATATTCAAACCAGAAACTTTACCTTGTAAAAGTTGTCCAACATCACTAATTGCTCCTTTATTCATCTCTTCTGCTTTTATGGAAGTTACAGAAGTAGTAAGGTTTTTTCGATTTCCTTTTCCGTATCCTACTACAACGACTTGTTCAAGATTGTTTGTAGTAGATTGTAATTTAATTGAATAATTAGATTTTGTTCCGTCTAATTTTAAAGTTTGATCATCAAATCCGATAAAAGAAACGACTAATACTGCATTTTTATTTGAAACTGAAAATTTAAATTTTCCATCAAAATCTGTTGTTACAGTATTTGTTGTACCATTTTCGATTATGTTCGCGGCTGGCAGAGGAATACCTTTGTCATCTAAAACCACACCGGACACTTCTGTTTTTTGTGCCCAAGTATTAATTGAGAAGCCAAAGAAAAAGGCTAATAATAAAAGTTTAAGTTTTTCCATTTTGATATTGGTTAATTGGTTAAATAGTATTGACGAAATTAGTGTTAAAGAAATGTTAGCAAATGGACATCTTATTCATAAACATGGATAATTTCTTTAAAGTCAATGACAGCAAGGCTTTTCAAGGTTATTTTTATGTAATTTTTTAATTAAAAATGTACTAATAAATCGTTTTCGTAAGTATTTCATTTCATAAAGTAAATGTTGTTTAAGGTTATAGTTTAAGTATTAAGTTAAATTTTGAATATATACGGATTAATTATCAGGGAAGTCTTTTTTTAATTGTTTTCTGTCCAATTTATTTCCCAATTTTTAATCAATTCTCTTTCTTTTGTTTCATCAAATGAAGTATTATTTACAGCTGATTTTTTTAAAACTTCTAAAAACATTTTCCATCTTGGCCAATAAAAACCTTTGTACATTCCGTGCCAAGATCTCGAAGCGTAATCATTCAAATGTCCTTCTCCGCCCCAAAGCGTAATTAAGGTTTTAGCATTTTTTGCATACAATTTAGAAACTGCTGGTGAGCTTGCATAATCTGAAGCCGATTTTACCCATTGGTCTAAACTATTTAATGGTTGCGCCGACATTAAGTTATCAATATCTAAAACTTGTTTTTCTATTTCTTTAAATAATTGATCACCTTTTGCAATATCTTTTTTCTGATATGCCGCTACGCATTCCATTAATTCTTCATCTATACATAAAGAATAATAATGTCTGTAAACATCAATTAAATCATATTGAATAAAGTTGTTTTTATTGTATTTCTTCGCTTCTTTAGCTAAAATATCCAAAGCTTCTTTTAGTTTTTTCTTATTTCCAGGATTTCCTTTAAATTCTGTAATAGTCGCTGTAGGTCTTTTAAACAATAAATACGCTCCAGCCCTATCATTCCACCAACGAGTTTCCCAATATTTTACATTATAAACAGATTCTAATAATAATTGCCAAGCTTGAAAAGTCGCTTTAGAAACTGTCTGTTCGTATCTGGCAGTTAAATATTTTGTCAGCCAATCTTTTACAGGCTGTTTTCCTTTGCTCCACGGAAGATCATAAATATACTCGTATACAATCGAGTTATTATTTAATCCTTCTGGCATTGCACCATAACCCACAACATTTCCTTTATTCGGATTTTTTAATAAACTCGTTAATTCATTTTTATAAAAACTCAAATCTCCATATACAGGATTTGATCCTCCATAATTATGTACATATCCATAAGTCCATTGTTTCCCATAAAATGCTTCCTGATTTTCCCAAACTTTATATCTGTCGTTAGCATAATCTTGAACCATCACTTTATCATTTGGAACTTTACTCAAAAATGCACTTGTCGCTTCTTTGGTCCAGAATTCTTTATTATCTCCAAAAAGCCATCCTTGCATTACCCAAGTTGCGTCAGGAGCGGCTTCATTTATGGTTTCATAAACTGCGCTTCCGTAATTTGCTAGTTCTTCATATTTATTATGTTCAGAAACTGGTGGTTCAATTTCGTTAAAAGAATCTGCTAAATAGAAATTAGATTTTCCATACATTTTCGTGTAAATTTCGATAAAACGTTTTCCAATTTTTTTAAATAACGGGTCTTTAGAATCAACTAGAAAAGTACTTTCAAAACCACCTCCTGACCAAGATTTTAATTCTGTTATTTTAGCTTCTGGATGTTTTTCGGCGAAAGCCTTAGGAACATAACCGCTAAAAGCTGGCACAACAGGATGCATGTCTAAAGCACGCATTCTTTCTAAAATTTTCTTTTGAAGTTCTTGTTTTTTAATAAACCATTCTTTTGGCAATGGTCCTTCCAAACTATTAATGTTTCCCATACGTTGCCATGGCAAATACGCTGGACCTGCAAAATGTGCTTCTAATTGACTTTCTGTTAAGCCATATTCTTTCCATAATTCCTGCCACGCAGCTTCCTGACCTTCCATTGCTGTTGGAAGATTGATACCGTGCAAAGCCATCCAATCTATTTCTTGTTCCCAACGTTTCCAGTCCCACCACGGCGTTGTATAGCCAAAAGTACAGGCGTTTAGATATTCTCTAAATTCAAATGGTGTATTTCCTTTTTTGGAATATTTTGGCCATGTTTTAGGCAAATTAACTTTATTCCCTTCCCAACTTGCAAGAGCGGCTCCAATATCTCTTAGAAAATTATAAGCAGCATAACAAATTGCTGTATTATTTGAACCTTTAATTTTTACAAGATTGTTTGTTGTTTCAACTTCAAACCAATCTTTATGTTCTGATTTTTTCTCAATAATAGTCAGTTCAAATTCATTAACACGATTACCAACAAGTCTTTCTATTACCGCAGCAGCACTTTTTGTTTTCTCATCGCTGTTACAATAACCTTTTATAGCACCAAAAAAGAACAGCGTAAAAACTAACGCAGCCATTTTTAAGGAATTGCAATTTTTGATTTCAAAATTCATTCTATTCATATTCTTATATTTAATAAATTATAGCATCTCTTTATAAAAAAAGGGAGATTAAGCCGAATTAATCTCCCTACTAATAAAAACTAACAAAATATTTACTAATCAACAACCTTCTACCTTTTGTTTTTATTACCAACTTTCTAAAAATATCTCTCCTATTAATGAAAAGTGAAGTAAAAGTAAATGGGTTTGAATTGAAGATAAAATTACTGCTAATATGTATGTTAATAATGGACAGATTAATCAAAAGAATAGACAATTTATCCATGATTCCTTAACTTTAAAGTTACAAACATCAATTTTGTATTTATTTAGAATGTTTAGTCTGATTTTACTGTAAAACAAAAAAAAGAGCCTGAAAAATTCAGACTCTTTGCTAGTAAATTTTATTATTTAAAAAATCAATTAAATATAACCGAATGATTTTTTTGTAATAATTCAGTCGAACTAATCTTTTTGGCTGTAAAAGTTTTGCCTTCAGATTTTTTTACATCTCCAAAATATTGCATACTGAAGGCAACATCATTTTGAGTTGAAGCAAGAACCCCATCTTTATAAAAACTGGCAGTTCCTTTTCCAGTAAAGCTAACTTTATATTTCTGACCATTTTCGCTAACTTTAAAAGTGCCACTCAAAGGTCTTATGCTTACTCCATTTGAAACAGACAAATCTCCTTTTCCTGGATTAATATTTTTTCCAAGAAGTGATTGTCCCCATTTTGTAAAAGTATATGCCGTTGCTTCAGAATATCCAGCGAAACTATAATCTCCTTTTGCTAAATTATTTTGAAGAGAAGAAAACAATTCAAAGTAGACAACTGCTCCGTCTTCTTTTTCAGAAATTGTTTTAGATCGCACCGAAAAATCAATATTATAAGCATTTCCACGAACGCCATAATTTTCAAGATAACCTTGTGATAATTCTACCGTTTGGCTACCGATTTTTAAAAAGCCTTTGTTTGAATTAGTATCCTGATTACTTTCATCATCACTTGAACAAGATGACAATAAAGTAATGAAAACCAGTACTAATAATTTTATACTATTATTCATATCTATGATGATTTAATTTTTAAACTGATTCAAGTTTATAAATTCGGAATGAACAGAAGCCCATTCCGAATCTTGAATTTATTTTACAATTATTCTTGTAGAATGTCCTGTTTTTAAACTCTTAACGAAATAACTTCCCGAAGCCAAATCAGAAACAGAAATCTCCATTTCGGTACCGATAAGATCAACTTGTTTCACCAAAAGTCCGCTCATACTGAAAATAGCCAGACGATCAAATTCTGTACTAGATTGCAAGGTTAATTTTCCAGTTGTAATCGTTGGAAAGACAAAGAATTCTCCCAGTTTTTTCCAACGTCCGTAAAGCGTGAAATTTTCAGTCTGTTTGTTCGTAAAACCTGTTATTTCTTTTCCGTATAAAGCATCAGCGTACCATCCCATAAAACGATATCCTGTAGATTGTGCCGCTTCTAATGTGTAAACAGTTCCTGTCTGCACACTAGTTTTATTTGGATTAGTAGCTCCTGGAGGCATATTCAAATAAGAAATAGTATAAAAAACCTTCTCATCTGGTTTATTGTTTCCTGCCGCACCCCAAAACGCATAAAATGTCTGATTTCCTGTTGCAGAAATTGCAATTTCTTTAATAGTATTTGGAGTTGTTGCAGAGGCTGACCATCCGTAAAAAGTATAATCTTTTAGGGTCGGAATTGGCAATGTTAACGCCGTTCCTTCTGTATATTCTAAAGGAGTTAAACCAGTAATAGCTTTTCCATCAATAGAATTCAAATACGAAACGCCCGATTTTACAATTGGTTTTGGGTCGGGTTTGTTGTTTCCGCCTTCTCCCCAAAAAGCATAAAAGGTTTGATCTCCAGTTGCTGTCGTAGCAATTGTTTTAATTAATCCTGGAGTTGTAGCAGAAGTAGACCAGCCAAAGAACGTATACCCTTCTAATTTTGGCGATTTCAAATTTGTTAAAGCTCCCTCCATGTATTCTGTTGGAGAAAGTGTAATGCTTTTTCCGTCAATACTATTTATATAGCTTATTTTAGAAAACTTGGCATCTGCTTTTAACCATCTTGGATCTCCTAAAACACTTCCTTCTAAAGAAGCTTTCGCTAAAGGAGAATCTTTTGAGAAGCTAAAATTTCCTTGAGTTGGATTTGGAAACACAAGCGCCGCCATTCCTAAGACTGTTAGCGTCTTAACATTGGTTTCAGTAACCGTAACTGTTCCTTTAACCACTTGAGAAGAAACACCAACTAGAAGATTATTTTCTAAAACTACTTTTCCGGCTCCGCTTGCATTATTAGAATTGAACAGATAAATAGGTTTAGCATTATCTCGTTCATCTTGTGCAATATTATTTTTGAAAGAATAAACGGAAGCACTATTGTATTGATTATCGACAAACACAAAACCATTTCCAGTCTGATTTCCTGAATTATAAATGGTGTTGCTCTCAAAAGTTATATTTAACGTTTCGTTTGCCGTATTTTTATTTTGAAGGGTTATGAAATTATTTCCTTTTTCATAATTAAAAATCGTTGATTTCTTAACTGAAATTGAATTGACAATTCGAGAATCTGCCAAAATAAAACTGCTTCCTGTAGCCGCAGTTCCATCAATAATACAATTTTCTAATGCAATTTTTGAAATAGCTTTTTCACTAACACCTTCTGTTAGCAATAAACTTTGTTTAATACCTTTAATAGAAGCATTTTTGATTTCAAAACTAGAAACGCTTGCTCCTTTTTTCAGTTGCAATACATTTCCTGCAGCATTTGTCAAATCAAAATCAACTCCATCAAAACTAAAGCTTCCAGAGAAAATTTCAGGGTTTTCTGAGTAGAAAGATCCAGCGAAAACTGGTTTCGCACTAGCATCTGGAACAAAAGTGTATTTATGATTTTTAACCGCTAAATCTGTAGCAGTTGTATAAATACCGCTTGCCATAATAAATTTTGAACCATTTTCAGCAGCATTGTATTTTTCTACAAAGTTTTGCGGATTTACATATACATCTAAACTTCCATTTTGGTTAGAAACAAGATTATCTACAATACTGTTAATGTATACTTCAACGTTTGTATACTTTCCGTCAATCGTTTTTAAATTACCATCGGCAGAACTCGCTGGGTTTAATCCTTTTTCTGTTTCCCATTTATCTGGCATACCGTCACCATCGGTATCAACAGGCGCTTCACCAGAAGGTAAAACTGGCCATCCTCCTGCTGCTGAAGGTGTATCGATATAACCATTTGTACTTCCGTTACCGCCATTCATGACACTAGCGATTCCAGCACGTGTATCATCTACAGCTCTTTTATCTACAGAATCTCTAAACAAATTAGCTCCAGCATTTTCTAAAACTAATTCATAAGCCTTTGTAGCACTATGTGTCGTAATTTCACCAAAAGCATGCGGTGCGCTAATTTTTATGGCAGCTTTATCTGCATCACTTACTGGAAGTTGGCTTCCATGAAACTGACTGTAAACTCCATATGTCCAGTTATCTTGAGTTGCTCTTTCTGATCCTACAACATAGTTTCCATCAACAAAATATTTACCCCAAATGCCGTATAAAGGCGAAGTTGTATCTAAACTTCTTCCTGTTGATAAAATACGTTCTTTGGTAGAATTTGATGTTCCAGGTCCTGGTTTCCAATAATTGTTTACCAAATTGACATTCATGGCATCTCCACCATAACAGCTATTTCCGCCCCAATTGTAAATGACATTATTACGAATATCAACTAAATCTGTTTTGGCAAAAATATCATTTGCGTATTCTCCCAATCTAGGATTACGGCTGTCATGATGCGCTAATAAATTATGATGGAAAGAAGCATTTTTACCTCCCCAAACACCTCCATAACCGTGGGCACCTTTTGCGTGAACCGAATTTCTAAGACTTTCAGAAATGATACACCATTGCATAGTGAAATTTTCATTTTGATAGAAAGAAACACACTCATCTGTTGACCAGCTCATCGAACAGTGATCGACAATGATATTCTTTTGGAAACGTCCGCCCAATGCATCATTTTCTACATCATAAGTATCACCCATTCTAAAACGTAAATAGCGTAGAATGATGTTATTTCCTCTCACTTTTACATTATAATCTCTTAAAGTAATTCCACCGCCTGGAGCTGTCTGTCCTGCGATTGTAATGTTATCCGTAATATTTAATTCGCTTTTCAGCTGAATATTTCCAGAAACTTTAAAAACCACAATTCTTGGTCCCGCCTGACCAATTGCATCACGAAGCGATCCTGTTCCGGAGTCATTTAAATTCGTTACATAAATCACTTTTCCGCCACGTCCACCTGTCACATATTTACCGTAACCTTCGGCACCTGGGAACGCAGGAACTGGATCACTATTACCGCTAGTCGCTTCTTTCTTTACTTCAATTTTTCCTTCACCATTAAAAAATTCTGGATTGGTAGTTTTATCATAAACTCCCTCTTTAAATTCTACTCCGTTAATTGTAAGTTTTTGAACATTTAAAACTGTATTTAAAGAAGCTTTTCCATTTTCTGTAATAGTTAAATTTAAATTTGAACCTGCAGCACGTTCGTGACTGAAAACAATATAATTATCTTGACCAATTTTAATTAGTCCTGAACCAAATGCATTTGCAGATGCACCTTCAATCACAGTTGGATAATTTAATGTTGGGAATTTGGTGCTTTTTTGAGTTAAATCCCAAGTTCCAATAAATTCGCTATTATCTCCTTTTAATAGAAGAGTTCCTGTATTAGCATTTACTCCTTGTCCCGTATTTAGCGGTGAAACTGTACCATTTCCAGAAATTGGACCGCTTAATGTCATTATCGTTTGATTAGCAATACCAGAAATCATTTCGAATTTTACATTCCCAGAAATAATAATTGGCGCTTCTAGAGTCATTCCCGCTCCACTAGTATTATAATACACTCGCGTTCCATCTTTAAATATTAAATTTCCTGTTGCTTTATGCGCACCTCTTAATCGAAGTGTTCCTGCACCAGAGAAAATAATATCAGCTGGAAACACAGTTGCCGTTGTTTCAATTTCTTTTGTGCTAGAAACCAATTTCCCTGCAACAGGCATAACTGCAGGATTAAAATTTGCAGCATTGTCCCAGTTTTTATTTACGGCAGCTGTAAACTCATAATCATAATCTGCTGGAGGCGCAACTTCATCAGGTTTATTATTTCCTGCAGTTCCCCAAAAAGCATATAATATCTGATTTCCTTTAGTTGTAGCAACAAGTTCTTTCAAAGAATTTGCAACTGTTGCAGAAGTTGACCATCCGAAAAAAGTATAACCTGCTAATGTTGGCACTGGCAATGTTAAAGCTGTACCTTCTGTATATTCTACTGGAGTTAATGTTGTTAAAGCTGTATTATCAATTGAATTAAAATAAGCAATTGTCGATTTAACATTTCCTCCATTAATCGCCATATTAATAGTGCTCACATCACTTAATCCGCCATATTCGTTTGCTGCTTGAATCGTATAAGCAAAAGTACCAGCAGTTGTAGCACTATCAACATAAGTAGCTTCTGTAGTAACGGCAAGAATTTTTCCATCTTTACTTATTACATAACACATTGCGTATGGATTTTCATCCCACTTTAATGTATTAGTTGCCGAAACAACAAGATTAGAAGGCTTAGTAACTTGTTCTACCACTCTACGCGGATCCCATTTATCTGTACCACTTAAGACATTTTCTATCGTAAATTCATCAGCTTGTGCTTTTGTCAAAACTGGATTGTAATTTCCTGTTTGCGCAATGCCATTTACAGTAAATGTATTGGTTCTATTATCGGTATTAACTGCAATTCCGTTTCCATTTACACTATTATATTCTGCAAAAAGTGCCGGTAAGGTTCCCATACTTGCCCAACCCAATGTATTAGGCTCGTTGATCATTTTTGTATTCAAATACACTGCTCTTGGTGCATTTTGCCAAGGACGGCCTAAGTAATAACTTGTTGAAGCTGTAATGGTATTGTTATTAAAAATATATCCATATTTTGTAGCCGTATCATGATTTGGAGCAACAATATATCCTGATGCAACAGAAACCAAATTACATTCTTCAAACCAGTGTGTTCCTCCACCGCAGATAAAATCTACATCTCCTTCAATAGTAGATTTATAGTAAAAACTTCTGTTTCCGCCTGTAACTTGTGTATCTTGTTTACTTCTTAGTCGAACTCCATTGTAAACATTTCGATCTCCCGCGGGATTTAATGCTGGTCGTTGTCCAGAAGTTGTTATTCCGTCTTTGTGTTCTATAGTTACATTTTCCATGTACAAATCGTTTGCTTCTATAGAAAGAACCGCATTTTTAATTCCCCAACCTGGATTTCCTTGCAGAATTACTTTGTCTTTTGATTGTGCAATCAATGAAACATTATTTTTTCCAGATGGAAGTTTCAACACAATATCTTGCGGATTTGTACCATCTCCTCCTAAATTATAAGTTCCGTTTGTAATTAAAACCAAAAATCTAGAAGCCGAATTATTTGGTGCCGCACTAAAAGCTTCTGCTATAGTTTTGACATATTTTTTTGAAGCAATCTGTTCATCTGTCGCATTGGCATCTACAATTAAATCAAAATTGCGTTTTACTGGAATTGGTTTTTCCATGGTTTTGAATGACAAACTAAGAGCAGGCCCATCATTACCAGAAAGATCTTTTACAAATCCCGCTGGTATCGTAAAAGTGTATTGTTTGTTATATTCTAATCCAAAATAACTAAACTTTACGGTTCTGTTTACAAACTCAGCAGTTAGATTTTTTCCGTTTAAAACTGCGTTGCCAGTTCCTAATTGAACTTGTTCGTTATAATTTAGAATAATATTTCCATTCGCTCCAACAGAACTTGCCGCTGCTGCCGGAAATGAAGATTCAAGAACTGGAGGAACTGTATCTGTAACTAGAACCTCATCGGCTTTAATCATTAAATTAGAAATAATAGTCGCGGTTACATCAACTGCTGATCCGTGTTTTGGACCGTTGATATTTGGAAACCATCTCAAGTATATTTTTTCTTTTCCTTCAGCTTCAGCTGGAAGAATTCCGCCAATACTCGTTATAGTATTTGTATTTATAGTTGTTAATGTAGAAACATTTACAAAGTTTATTCCGTCTAAAGAATATTGAAAAGTCCATTCGTCACAACCATAATAATAGCCCATTAAACCAGAAGCCACATTAATATTTTTGTAACCAACGGTAGAAAGTGTAGTCATAAAATAATAGAAGTTGCCTCTTTCGGTATTCCAAACACAGAAACCATTTTTTCCTCCTCTATTTTGAAGTCTTACATTTGGAGCAAACACATTGTCTGCAACATTATAAGCAAATAATTGTGGTTTATTTTCAATTTTTGAATACAATTCAGCCACTCTCGGATTGGCATATTGATCAGTCTTGAATGTCCAGCCCGCAATAAAATTCTGATTGGCATACGTTCCTGTAACCGTTTTGTTTTCATTCATTACCACAGAAGTGCTTAATGAAGTAGAACCATCAGACCAATTGCTGAATTTTATAATATCATTTTCTACGGCAGTAATCATAACGTTTGTTCCGCTTTCGTAAACCGAAAACGCACCATCTTTTCCTGCTGGCGAAATGGTATAATCGCCCAAACCAAATGCTCCGTTTACATTTACATTTAATGTGTAAGTTGGAACTGCCTCAAATTGCGCAATTAAAGTTGCATCTCCATTTGCAATATGAGTATACGGATTTGCAGTCGAAACCACAGCTCCTTTATCATCTACCCATTGCTTAAAATTATATCCAAAGTTTTTATTGGCTGTTAATTTCACTTCTGTTCCTTTCACGAAAGTTGTTCCGGCTGGATTAAGTGTAATCGTTCCAGAAGAAGCAGGACTAACACTCACCGCCAATTTTTGTGTAACCGCATTAGGATTATCGGTAACTTTTTCGAAATAATCAAGATTGAATAAATATCCTGTATTCGTTGGATGTTTAAAAAGTAATACCAAATCATACGTTCCCGTTGTAGGCTGAATAGCAGCAGAAAACTTCTTATAATCTGTAAAACTTGTGCTTCCTGAAACAGTTGCAGTTCCAATTAGCGTTCCTGTATCAGAACCTAATCTCAATTCGATAGTTCCTCCCGTTGCACCAGCCGCGGTAATATCAAAACGCGTAACAAATTCAGTAAAATTGACTGCATTAAATTTGATCCAAGTATTGTTTTTAATATATCCCACATTTCCTCCTCCCGAAAGAGAAGCATTGGTTTCTGCTCTTGCTCCCGAAGCCTGATTAAAACTTTCAGCTTCAATTTTCTCAATGGTCTGAGAAAACCCCATTACTGTAAACAGTATGAGGAATAGATGAATAAAAAATTGTTTTTTCATTTGGTTTAATATTGGTTTTAGTTAGTAATAGTTTTCAAAAGAGTTTTTTCTGTTTTTCAAACCCTTTTGATGTTTTATATAAATTTTTAGTTTAACTCTTTCATTCCTTCAAAAACTAATCTAGCTACTTCTATAGCGCCTTTAGTTTGAAAATGTGTATTGTCTTTTTGTCCGTCTGGATAAGCTTCATACAAACCCGCTGGAAAATTCATAAAGTAGTTTTCGCTCACATAAGGCTGTCCTTTTTTAGTAAAGAAGTCAATTGATTTTTGCGTCAAATCAATACACATTACATTTAATTCTTTCGCAACATCTTTTACAGCTTGCGGATATTGGCCATGAATATTTTGCAGTTTTCCGTCTTTCCAAGGAAAATTCCTGGCAACGGGCGTAATAAGAATTGGTTTTGCTCCCTTTGCTCTAGTTTGTTCAATGAATAATCTTAGAAACTCTTTGTAGCCTTCAAGATTTACATATCTTTCTGGACGGTCTTCGGCAGCATCGTTATGGCCAAACTGCATCAGAACCAAATCTCCTTTTTTTAGATTTTCATAAACCGAACGCCATCTTCCTTCCTGAAAAAAAGTACGTGTACTTCGTCCACCTCTTGCTCTATCGTCTACAAATGCGCTATCTGTCTTGATCAGTTTGTTTACTTTTTTAAGACTATCTGCAACTAAAAACTGCTGAAAAACTTGTCCCCAACCCGTAACTGGATATCGGGTTTTCTTATAATCTTTTCCTTCTTCGTAGTTATTGGCATAATCTGCCACAGTCGAATCTCCAATTAAATAAATTGTAGTTTTCGATTTTGGTTTAATAAAAGACATTATCAGAAATGCCAAAACCATACACATGAGAGAAATAATAAATTTTAATTTCATTTTTTAAATACTTTAGTTAAAAATGCATCTATGTACTGAATTGTAGGTTCAAACCAAGGGTTGAAAAGGCAAAATGTATGCGGTGAATTTCCAAATTCATGAACTTCAGAATAGATATTGTTTTCATTTAAAATCTTTCTAAAATCGTCTCTTCCTGCATGCATTCGCGCAATCGAACTATTAATAAATAATGTCGGAGGCGTTGAAGCATTTACATAAGAAAGCGGAGAAGCAGTTTCCCAAAGTTTTGGATTATCTTTTCTTGAATATCCAAACCAATAGGTTCCCGCCGAAATGTTTTTAGTATCATTTCCTTCACTACTTTCAGGATGAACAAAGGATAACGTTCCGTCAATATCAACTATCGCATTTACCTGAGATTTCGAATTAGAATTCGTTTCAATTCCTTCAAACAAAGGCATATTTCCAGTTACTCCCATAAAAACAGCCAATTCTCCACCAGCTGAAAATCCGAGTGTTACAATCTGATTGGGGTTGATATTATATTTTTCAGCATTACCTCTTACCCATCGAATAGCCGCTTTTAGATCGTAAATTGCCGCTGGAAAAAGTGCTTCTGTAGAAAGTCTGTATTCTGGTGTAAAACAAACATATCCCAAACTTGCTAACTTTTGTGCCATTTGATGATGCTGTTCTTTACTACCAGAACGCCATCCACCCCCATGAATAATGATAATTGCGGTCTGTTTCTCTTTTGTATTTTTATTGAAGAAAACATCCAATTTCATTTTACGTTTTCCGTAACTCTTATAAACAATATCATTTTTCTGCTGAATAAAATCGAAATGCATTTCAGGAACCAAAGTCGTATTTGAAAAATATTTCAGCGTTTTCTTAAAGGCACTTTTATTATTGAAAGAAGTATCTCTAACTTGTGTAAGTCCGTCTAAATATTGCGCATCCATCTTTTGCAGAAATAAGATGAAAACCCAAATAAATACTGCTTTTAATTTTCTGTTTTGAACTATTATCATTTCTACTGAATAAATATTGTTAGGCAATGTTTTTTTACCATTAAGAGATTAAGAGAGTTAAGCTAAGCTTTGGGTTAATTCTGTGCTGACTTAATTCCTTAATTGCAAGACGAAAACTAAGCTTTGTATTAAACCTTAATTACCTTAATCTCTTAATGGTAAAGAAGCTTACTCCGGTTTCCAATCTTTAAAAATTGCTTTCATCGAATACTCTTTTTTAAATTGTTCCGATGAAAGCTGATGCGACCAGTTTACTCTAGAATCTATTTTACCTCCAAGTCCACTAGATTGATATTCGGCATAGAAAGCAGTCTTTTCTGCTTCAGGTTTTCCCCAATTATGCCAACCTTGTGGTTTGATATGCGCATCCATTTCACATTTTACAAATACCGTTCGAGCATAATTTCTCCAAGGTCTTCCTAAGAAATAAGAATTATTTCCTGAATTGGTTGTGAGTTTACAATTCAGAAATACAAAACCATACAAATTAGATTCTGGCGTATTAGCAGCCGTAATATAAGAGCCTCCTTTTTTTGCGAAAATTTCACATTGATCAAAAACAACTGTCGAACCTCCAAAAATAAAATCTGTTGTTCCTTCGATATAACAATTTTTATAATATTGCCTGCTTGTTGCTTCTCTTGGATATAAAGTATCTTGAAATCCTAAAAATTTACAATTTTCAAAGATTATCCTGTCTCCATCAATTCTAACTGCAACTGCTTGTCCTACGGGACCTGATGAATTTTCAAATGTGATGTTTTGAGCTTTAAAACCATTTCCTGTAACAATGAAACTTGCAGAATTCGAAGTTCCAATTGTTCCGCCTGTTCCATTAGATTTAGAAGCATAATCATCATAAGTAAGAATTACATTTTCTTTGCTTTCTCCAATTAGAACAACATTATTTTTATTTAAAGCCAATTCGAGTTTTTCTCTATAAATACCATTTTTTACAAAGATTTTAGTTTTGGATGTTTTAAATAAAGGCACAGCGTTAAAAGCTTCCTGAACGGTTTTAAAATCTCCATTTCCACTCGCATCGACCAAAATATCATACGATTTGATCTTCTCTGGAAATTCCTTTGTCTGCGTTTTTATGGAATCATTTCTAAAAGAATAATTCATAAAAAAAACAGAAGCCGCAATAAATTTAAATAGTATCATTTTTACGTTCTTTAATCGACTACTTTCACCTCATCTCTAATAGATTCTAAGACTTTCACATCTTTATTCAGAATCATTTTCTTTCCATTTGTTTTTAAGGAAATGTCTTTTGTTTCTAAACCTCCAACCCAAAACATCTGGTTTTCTCCAGTAGATTTCAAACCGTCTAAACTCACATTCTGACTGTTCGAAAAACTCACTGCAATTCCCGGTTTATCTAATCTTAAATCAAGATTCTTGAAATCAATTTTACTGGCATAGTTTAACTGCACGCCAACATCTGATCGAATTATCATATTTTGAAATTCGATATTAGAAACTGGCATTTCTGGAATTCCCATAATTTTTAAAGCCTGAGCTGCACCGTTTACATAAATGTTCTTGAAATACATATTTTTAAAAGCAGGTGTTTCTTCAGAAATAGGCTCTTTTGCCACAGTTACTTCGCCAGTATTTTTATCTTCTGTCAAAGATTTTCCGAAATAATAAAGATTGAAGTTTATAGCATCTGTCGGAATGTTATTCATACGAATGTCTTCCATCCAGATATTTTCTACAACTCCTCCTCGACCGCGAACTGATTTAAAACGAAGTCCGCAATCTGTTCCGTTAAAAGTTAGGTTTTTGGCAAATATGTTTCTAACGCCTCCTGACATTTCGCTCCCAATGGTAAAACCACCATGCGCATGATAGACCACACAATCTGTAATTACAAAAAGTTCTGTAGGTTTTCCTCGATCTCTTCCTTCTTTGTCTTTTCCAGATTTAATGCAAATTGCATCGTCTCCAACATCAAAACGACAATTAGTAACGGTTCCGATTCTACAAGATTCTAAATCTAAACCGTCACCATTTTGAGAATACCAAGGATTGCGAATGGTTAAATTGCGTAACGTAAGATGTTCGCACATTAGTGGGTTTACATTCCATGCAGGAGAATTTTGAAATGTAACTCCGTCTAAAAGTAGTTTTTTACAATTTACAAGACTTACCATAACCGGACGAAGTGCTTCTTTATAAGGTTCCATATTTTCTATGGTTTCTTTTTTAGGAAGTTTATCTTTCTCTTCATTACCAATATAAGCGCCTTTTGAAGGATACCAGATTTTACCGTCTTTAGATAAAGTTCCTCCCGATTTGATCAATTCATCCCATTGTCCTGCAGTCATTTTACCGATTTTAACGGGTCTCCAAACAGCGCCATTTCCATCAAAAATACCTTGACCTGTAATGGCTATATTTTCTAAATCAATCCCCATAATCGGCGATTCGCATCGAATCACTTTACTTCCCTCAAAATAAGATTCAATGAGTTTATATTGTTTTAAATCGCTTGTAAAAGAGATAAAAGCACCGTTTTGTGTATGAAGATTTACATTGCTTTTCAATTTTATCGGACCTGTTGTCCATAAACCTGCCGGAATTACTACAACACCTCCGCCCGATTGAGAGCATTTTTCTATTGCAGTATTAATAGCATTTGTGCAAAGCTGTTCTGTATTAGGAACTGCTCCAAAATCGACAATATTTAAAGTATCGTTTTTAAACTTCGGAATCTGAACTTCAGGCATTTTAAATGGAAGCTTAATCTCTGAGTTTATCTTTTTCTCTCTAGAAATATTAGCTACTCCATCTTTTTTGTTTGCACAAGAAAAAATAGTAAATAGCATTACTGAAGAAAGAAATGTTGTTTTAATTTTTATCATAACCAATTGTAATTTGAAACATTATTTTTTGTCTAAATGTTTTTGCAATTCTATACCAGCCATTATATAGGGGCCAACTGCTTTTGCATCATTATCTCTGATGGGTTCTGAAATGTAATATTCAAATGAGCCGTTTCTATCTTCGGGATTTTTACCTCCCAAACCAGCAACAGCGCAACACTTCGTAATAGAAATAGTTCCATCTGAATTTTCTTTGATGAATTCTTTCTGAATTCCTTTAAATCCGTTTTGTGCCGACTTAAGAAACTTTTTATCTACATATCCTTTGTTGTATGCTTTTGTAAAAGAATAAACAAACATCGTTGAGCAAGTAGATTCTAAATAATTGCCTTTTCTTCCTGGCTGATCCATCACTTGCCACCATACGCCAGATTTAGCATCTTGAGCTTTGAGAACAGCTTTAAAAACCTTTTGAACAATCGCAATTAACTCTTTTCGTTTTGGATGATTTTCTGGAACAAAATCTAAAATATCCACCAAAGCCATACAGTACCAACCTTGCGCGCGTCCCCAAACATGTGAGGAAGTTCCTGTCTTTTTATTGGCCCAGAATTGTGCTCGCTTTTCATCATAACCGTGAAAATTTAGCCCTGTTTCTTCTTCAAAAGTGTGTTTCTGAATTAATTCTACTTGTAGAATAGCATCATCAATTGCTTTTGGAACATTAAACTCTAATCCATATTGGGCTGAAAAAGGATCTGCCATATAAACACCATCTAGCCACATTTGCCACGGATAGCTTTTTTTATGCCAATAACCACCATCTGAATTTCTTGGATGATTTTCTAATTGTTTATGCAATACATCCATTGCTATCTTATAGCGTTGATCGTTTGTTTTTTTATAAATTTCAAAAAGTATTTTTCCAGAATTTATCAAGTCTAGACTGTACTTTTCCAATTCGTAACCTCCTTGAATATTTCCGTCTTTATCAATAAGCTGTTCGGCATAAGCAACTCCGTAATCCCAATATTTTTGGTCTTTGGTATAATGATACAACTGCTGATTGGCAAGTGTAACCAGACCATTTGTGTAATTCCATTTTGGAAATTTTACTCCGTCTAAAAAAACGGGATTCGGAATACGTTTTTGATCCGAATCTGCCATTTTCTTAGCCCATTCAATTGGCGTTAATTGTGATTGTCCGAATGAAACCAAACCAACAAACAAAGCGAGAAAACAGTATTTAATTTTATGTATCATAGTTTCTTAGTTTTCTTCTATTCTAAACCAATCATAATCGGCATAACTGCTGTCGTTAATAGTTTTAGATCCCGTTGCAAAAAGTCCGATTTTGGCTCCCACCCATCTTCCTGCACTTGGCTTGAAAGATTCTCCTAGCTTTTTGAAATTCTTTCCGTCAATACTATAATAGAAAGTAACTTTAGCATCAAAAGGTTCTTTGTTCTGAACCATTTCTACTTTGGCACGCAAACTCACATCTTTTGTATTTACAGGAATCGATGCTGTTTCTTTTTCAAGTTCTTTAGAAGTTCTAGCATTTTTCAACACACGCTGAACCAAATTGAGATTCCCCATTTTATCCTGTTCAATAGCGATATATGCGTAGTCTTCTCCAAAAACAACCAAACCTGAACTGCTAATTCCAGCTTCTGGATTATTTTCAAAAGTCAGTTTTGTTGTAGCGGTAAAATTGGCACCTGGAAATTTTTGCAATAAAAGATTTGGCATCATCCACATTGATTTTATTCCTTCCTTTCTAGGAATGCAATTCAAGCGCATAAAACCAAGATTTGCAGAAGACCAACCCCAATGTTCAGCAGGATTTTGATTGGCTTGCCATTGCCATTGTAAACCTAGCTGATGGCTATTGAATTCATCTGAAGAAACAAGCGGTGTTGCAGGATAGGTTTTTCCAACATTTGGTTTTGTCCATTCCATAACAGGTTCTCCAATACCGTCTTTATTGGTATCTTTTCCCATAATTGGCCAACCGTCTTTCCAAGTTACAGGCTGAAGATGAACAACACGTCCATAAGCCCATCGGTCTTGAAAATGTAAAAACCAGCCTTCTCCGTTTGGAGTTTCAACATAACCACCTTGATGCGGTCCGTTAACTGGCGAATCTCCTTGATTCAAAACAATTTTAGATTCGTAAGGTCCCCAAATATTTTTAGAACGCATAGCCAATTGCCATCCCGGTTTTACACCTCCCGCAGGAGCCATAATCCAGTAATAACCATCGCGTTTGTACATTTTAGAACCTTCAACAGTTGTGTGACCTTTATGTCCATCAAAAACCAAAGCTGGATTTCCTAACAATTTAGTGCCGTCTGGAGCAAGTTCTGAAAGCATTAAAACCGTTTTGACATTAGCACGGCTTCCAGCAAAAGCATAAGACAGATACGCTTTTCCGTCTTCATCCCAAAACGGACAAGTATCAATAATTCCTTTCGCTTCTTTTACCAAAATTGGTTCTTCCCAAACACCTGCTGGATTTTTAGTTTTTACCATGAAGATTCCGAAATCTGGATCTCCCCAATAAATAAAATATTCTCCTTTATGGTAACGAATAGAAGGCGCCCAAACAGCATCTCCATGTCGAACTGTTCTGTAATGTTCTATAGGAAATAAATTTTGCAATGCATATCCAACCAATTCCCAGTTTACAAGATCTTTAGAATGAAGAATAGGAAGTCCCGGCACGCTATTAAAACTTGATGCCGTCATGTAATAGCCATCTTCTCCGACACAAACATCAGGATCGGAATAATCTACATGTAAAATTGGGTTTTTGTACTTTCCATTTCCTAGGTCTGCATTCCAGCCTTGTCCAGCTGCTACTAAAGACCAAAAGAATACTAAAGCCAGCAATAATTGTTTGAATTTCATTGTGTTGATTTTTATTATATAATTCACTTCATTAAAAAATCATAGCGATAATCTATATTCTTTTAAAGTTTAGTTTCTATCTGTTCAATTAAAACTCAGTACATAGAAGTATCCTCAACCACAAGGATACTTCATGAAAGTACTGAAACCACTTAATTAACAAAACTTAAGAAAACTTAAGGCAACCATCTTGTATCTCCGACTCTGTTGGTCACGATTGGAGAATTTGGATCTTTAATCATCAAATTGCCATTAGCAGGATCTGCAAATATATTCTGCGCACTAACTCCTAATTCTGTTCCTTGAATTGCAGAAGCTCCTAATAGATAATTTGTTGTTGTATAATTATTACCGTATGTCGTTGTTGTATTAGCTGCAATTGCCTGAATTACTTTTCCGCAAGCAGAAGCCATTAAAACATTTTTAAAGATTAGGGTAGATCCTACCGCAGACGGGATATTAATTAACGCTCTGTTATAAGCATAATCGTAAATCGTAATATTTTGATATTCTAAATGAATTGGATATGCCGATGTACCGTAATCCCAAAGATTTTTAAAGTTTCGATTCTGATCTGTTGTCTGATAATAATCTCGCATGAAAGTACAATTAGAGAAAACTGCTTTCTTTACATTATCAGCACCCGCAGAACCAAAGGCAAATGTTCCGTAAGGTCCTGTGTGTCCACCAACTTGATCAAACGTACAGTAGCTCATATTAAATTCGCCTATTTCTTTGTATTTACCATTACCTTGATGTCTCCAGAAACCGCGTTTGAAGTAATTGAAAACACAATTGTAGAATATAATCTGGTCTATTTTCCAAGCTGTTCCACTGTTAAAGAAATAACTTGCATCGATGGTTTGATAGAAACGAATATTTTCAAAAGAAAGAGAAGACAAATAAGATCCTTCGGCGATATTCCAGTTTCCATTCATTTCAATCTGAGGACGTTCTCCTTGAGTTCCTCCTGTCAGTTTAAATCCTTTTGAAATGGTAAATGGTGTAATTTTAAATAATGAACCCGCTTCTAAGAAATATTCTGTTCCTTCTGGAATAGTTGGATCGTCATTGTTAGTTCTTAAAATAGCATCCAAGTCCATTCCTTTTGTTATAATAATAGTAGAAGCTGAAGGTCCAGCAGAACGGAATGAAACCTGATTATACGGCTTATCATAACGTCTTGGTTTATTGTTATCAAAGATGTTTACATTGTATAAAGTATTCTTTTCTAAACCAACTACTTTAGCTTCTCCTTTACTCATCTCATCGGCAGTTAATTTACGTCCGATAGCAGGAATTTCGGCAGATTGTGCAGGCGCAACCGAAATACTGTCAACTGGATTTTTAGAAGAAACTGCCCAAGTTACTGTAACATCTGTTTCGGTAATATTTACTCTTTCTACAGGATTCAAAATTGCATCAAAAGGAGGACGATCTTCTGTCAATGCATTCGTATACGCCCATTGAGAATTGTAAGCACCGTTTACATGATTGGATCTTACTCGAATATAAAACTGTGTTTTATAAGGAATATCGTCCATTAAGATTTGCGTTTCGGTTGTAGTATACGATTTGTACAAACTTTTATAGTAGTTGTCTAAATGCAATTCTACCGTATAAGACGCTGCGTCGTTTACTTTGTACCAAACTACGGCAATCGAATTACTTTTTACTAAAGGAGCAGTCAGTACAAATTTTGGCTGAAATAAATCTTCTACAGGTTTATAGCGAAATTCATCATTATCGCAAGATTGAAGCATTTCTCCAAAAATAATTATTCCGATAAGGGATAAAATATAAATTAGTTTTCTTGAATTTTTCATGATTGATTCAATTAAAAATTAAAACCATATAAGTTTTGAATGGCTCCACGGTGATCTGTAATCACTTTTGATGGATAAGGACATAAATAACGCAAAGGAGTAGTTGGAGAAACCGATGACGAATTATTGTAGTTTATAAATCCTCTAAAACTCCATTTGATTTCATTTATTGGTTCGTAACTAGCTGTATCATTATTTAATGAATACCAACTCATCGCAAATGGATGCACAGTATAACCAGCAGGATTAGCTGTCAATATTTGATTAATTCCTTGTATGTCAAGAATTTTTCTGCTAGAATTTGCTGGATCTGTTACAAGTTTATAATAAACATTTCCTGGAACCTGATCAATACCTGGAACATAAGCTCCATTGGCAACGCGCCCCCAGTTAAATAGTTTGAAATACTGATTATAAACCACTTCACTATATTTATTCCAACGAGCCAAGTCGAATTTACGTTTGCTTTCTCCTCCAAATTCCCATTTACGTTCGTCCATAATCGCGTTAAAGAAAAGTTCTGGTGATGATTTAGAAGCTACATAATTATCAACTTTAGTTCCCCAATCTGCTTGCGCGAAAGCTCTTCTTCTCACACGTCTTAAACATTCTTTAGCATCTTCGCGTGGGCCAAAAAGTTCGTTTACAGCTTCGGCATACATTAACAATACATCTGCAAAACGCATCCAAGAATAATTTACTCCTGTACCTTTTTCACTAGTGCCTCCTAAAGGGCTAGTCATATACAATTTAGACCATTTTCCAACAGCTAAACGGGCCAAGCCTAGACGCATTTCCTGATTTAAGTTTAGGTCGTAACCATAAGGAGCACACGTAACATCTCGTCGCAAATCTTTATTATCGAATGAAAAAAGATATTCTCCACATAAACTAAGCATTCCTGAAGCAGATCCGTAAGGATGATTTCCTTGTGCAATTGGAATTCCTGCGAAATAACCATACTCTCCAGAAGAGTTTTTAAGCATTGGAATAGAGAACATCACATCATCATTAACCGGCGTTTCCCAATTGTTTTGTTTAATCCAAAATTCTTTAAATCCTAATTTCAAATCATGTTGTCTTCCTAGAATTACCTTTTCTAAATATTGAATTGCAATGTCATAGTAAAGCTCATAATTTTTCCCTCTTTCCATATGACCAATACTTGCCGGATTGTTTTCGTCTGGGCGAAGAGTCCAACCGCCACGAGTAAGCGCTAATAAACCTATTAAGCCTTGATTAAAACTTCTTGAAGCACGCTCTACACCATAATCTAATTCGCTAGCATTTTTCATTAAAGGTTCAACCGACTTTAAATCATCAATAAGGAATTCTAAAATGGTATTTCTATCTGTAACTCCTACAGCAAAATTTTCATCTCCTGTTGAAGATTTAGTACGAAAAACAACATCACCCCAAATACGAATCATATCTAAATACACCATCGCACGGATTGTTTTCACTTCTCCATACATTTGTGTTACATTTGAAGGTTGTGTTTTTGGATCAGCTTTATACAAATCTGAGCTTTCAATTCCTTCAAGAACATCATTAGCCATATTAATAATTTTATACATGGCACTCCAAGTAGAGTTTAATGTTGTCCAATATGGTTTTGGATCATAACAAGCAATGTCCGAACCGTTTCCGTTTACTGTATTGGTTCCAACACCAGACATTTCTACATCGGTATTGGTATTAAAAACAAAAGCAACACGGTTAGAATAAGCGTCTTCAGCAAGCATTAAAGTATAAACGCCCGCAACAGCAGATTGCATGTCTTTTTCTGATTTAAAAACTTCTGCTTGGGTAAAGCCCGATCCAGGCTGTACATCTAAGTACTCTTCGCAGGCTGTAAAAGTCAGCGTAAAAATCAACAGAAAACTTAATAATATCTTTTTCATCATTTTGTGATTTAATTCGTTTAATTAAAATGACAGCTGTACTCCAAAAGCGTAATTACGCGTTCTCGGATAAGCATTGTAATCTATATTTGGCGTTAGACCAGTTTCTAAATTGATATCTGGGTCATATCCTGAATAATTGGTCCAAACAAATAAATTACTTCCTGTAGCATACAATCTCACTCGGCTTAAGCCAATTGCTTTACTTTGCTGTTTTGGAATTGTGTAACCAATACTCAAGGTGTTTAGTCTTAAGAAAGAACCATCTTCAACTGCGTAAGACATCGCAATAGGACGGCCAATACTTACAGGATTCCACATTGTAGCATTTTCATTTTGTTTTGCCAATAATTCTGGAGAATAACGAAGATCATTACCCATATCGTCATAATTTCTCCAACGATTATTCAAACCTACTTCCATTCCAAAATTGTTTTGGTTATTTTGGAAGAAAGAAGTCATCATAATCTTGTTGGCATTATACACATCAAAACCATACATGAAATTGAAGAATGCTGTTAAATCGAAGTTTTTCCAAACAGCATTTACACCAAATCCACCAGAAAAATCAGGATTGGTATCTCCAATTACTTTTCTGTCTTTATCACCAATTACATAGCTGTTTGGGTCTGAAGGATCAACAGGAGTTAGTTTCTTAAACTTCGCACTTCCAGGAACTGGTTCGCCAGAAAGATTTTTAGAATTGGCAACTCCATCTTTTAGTTTCCATACTCTTGTTACAGCATCAAAAGATTCAAAATCGTCCATAGTATAGAAACCATCATTTACGAAACCATAAATCAAGCCTTTTGTTCCGCCTACATACGCACGATAATCATCATCATTTAACAATTGAGTTCCTGCCCATCCAGAACTTAAAATCCATTCTTGTTCACCGCTTGCCAGTTTGTCAATTTTATTTTTGTTGTAACCAATGTTAAAAGTCAAATCAACCTGAAAATCTTTTTTCTTAATCACACTTCCATTAACCGCCAATTCAACCCCTTTATTAGAAGTTTGTCCGACATTGGTCATCATTTTCGTAAACCCTGAAACTGATGCGATATCAGACGGAACCAATAAATCTTTTACTTTATTGTAATAGAAATCAAGTGTTCCTGTTAATCTTTCTTTGAAGAAACCAAAATCAAGACCAACGTTAGCCGTATATGTTGTTTCCCATTTTACGTTTGGATTGTTTAGATATTGGCTGTTATAGAAATTATAGTAATATTGATTTTCTTCTCCCCATCCTACAGAACGATCTCTGGAAACGCCATAATATTTTGCATATAAATCTGCTTTTATTCTGTCATTTCCAGAAGCTCCATAACTCAAACGAAGTTTAAGATTAGAAACAGTCTGACTTTCTTTTAAGAAACTTTCGTTTGAAATTCTCCATGCAAAAGCACCAGCAGGAAAAACTCCCCATCTATTATCTGGACCGAACTTTGTAGAACCATCAGTACGAACAGTAAACGTAAAAAGATAACGATCATCGTAACCGTAATTGGCTCTTCCAAAGAATGAAGAAATTCTATTTGGAGATTCAGCTTGTGAACCATTATCAAAAGGAGTTCCTAAAGCCAAATTATCTAAAGCTTTTGGCCCTGAAATATCATCAGGAAAATAACGGGAACGGTAAAATTTTGCCTTAGATTCCTGATCTTTTATTTCCTGTCCGATCATTAACTGAAAATCGTGACGCTCATTTACTTTAAATCCGTAATTTAATACGTTATTCAACTGCCAGCGTGGCGATTGTGTCATAGACCAATATACTACAGGTAAATTGTTGTTATCGGTAGCGGTACGTGTATCTGTACCCCAGAAACGTCCATCTTCTTGATATTTATATTCATAACCAAAAGAAGAACGCAAAGTCAATCCTTTTTTGATTGTCCATGTTAAAGCTCCAGTTGTATTGAATATTCTAGTAATACGTTTGCGGTAATTTTTGTCTGCTTCTTCAAGCGGATTAAAACGAGGTTTTGTTTGATAATCTTCAGGATCGAAATAAGTATTATCCTCTGGCAAAGTCATATAATCTTCTAAACCTGCTGTTGGCGCTTCGCGCAAAGCTCTAAGCAAACTAACACCTTCTGTTCCTGATCCGTCAATAGTTTGATTGGTCAAACGCGTCTGATACTCAAAAGTTAAGTTATCTGTTAACTTGGAATTCATTATTAAGTAAACATAATTCTGACGCATTCCCGTTCCGACTAAAGCTCCTGGCTGATCCTGATTTACAAACGTAAATTTGAATTTCGTTTTCTCACTTCCTCCATTTACATTGATATCTGTATATCTTGCAATTGGATTGCTTCCAAAAATTTCATCTTGCCAATCTATACCTTTGTTTCCTTTATAAATGTATAATTCGTTAGCTTTGCCGTATTGATTATAAAAACCAGTTGGATTAGAACTTCCTTTACGTGCATTCTCATATTGTAGCATTACAAACTCATACGGATCCATTACATCCATATGTTTGGCCAATGTTTTAATCTGAGTATAGTTATGAATGTTTACTTGAACTTTTCCTGCTTTTGGAACTTTGGTTGTAACTATAATTACTCCATTCGCACCTCTCGCACCGTAAACTGCTGTAGACGCCGCATCTTTTAAAACTTCCACAGATTCAATATCTGTTGGCGGAATATCATTTAAATTCGCAACCTCAAAACCGTCAACTAAAATCAATGGCGAATTGTCTTCTGTAATAGATCCTCCTCCACGAATTCTAATTTTCACTTCTGCTCCTGGCGAACCATCAACAGTAGTAACCTGAACTCCCGGAAGTCTTCCTGTCAAAGCTTCTGCTACGTTTGCTGTTGGTACTTTTGCCAGTTCCGTTCCTTTTATACTGGCAACGGCTCCTGTTAAGTTTTTACGTTTTTGAGTACCATATCCAATAATTACGACTTCATTTAATTCACTATTGGCTTCTTTCATCAAAACGGTAATTCCAGAAGTTCGACCTTTTACGGCTACAGTCTCATCTGTTAAACCAATAAATTTGACAATCAAAACTGCTGTTTCTGGGTTATTTACAGCAATACTAAACTTACCGTCAAAATCAGTAACTGTATTAGTGTTTTCATTTTTTACAATAATTGTTGCGCCTGGAATACCTCCCATATTATCCCTTACTGTACCGCTTACAGTAACGCGCTTCTGAGCATAAGCACTAACTGTCAGAAATAGGACGGTTAGAATGCTCCAGATATATTTTTTTATCTTCATAACTAGAATATTTCTTTAATTATTTTAAAAGCCAGATAATTAGATTTTACAGGAATTTGCAAAAAGCCATAATGCCGATACATTGTATTACACGTTCCTGCCTTTATGAAATCAATCAAAAGGCTAATTATATTTTGTAAGTATTTTAGAAAGCAGAATTTTAAAGTGCGTTCAAATAGAAATCCGCATTTGTAACTTTGTTGGCTTCAATGGCGAAAGTTCCTTCAATCTCTTTTGTTTTTACCACCTGCTGGTTCTGGTCTAAACATTCGATTTTAATTCGCACATTATTTACAGGATCGCCCGTTTGAAATAGAATAAAATCTTCTGCGTAATTAATTCCGCCACTTGTTGTAGCCTTGCTTCTAGTTACGAACATATCTTCTTTTATATAAGTTCCGTCCGAAACTTTATAACCGCTTCGTTTTACAGAAATGGTAGCTTTTATAGTCGTATAGCTTCTATCTGCATTTACATCTAAAGATTTTAAACGAAGTATTCCTGTTCGAGTCAGAATGTTCAGCGTAAGAGGTTGATCAAAAGGCGAAGCATAAGGCATCGCATCGGAAAGATTTACATGCTGATTGGCTAATGCCGGCTGTGGCACAATAAGGTCATTCAGATTTGTTGGAGACGGAATCATCTCCGCTGGATAATCTGAGGCTACAAATTTGTATTTTCCATCATCTAGCGAAAAAGGATAAAGCGAACTGTAGTTAGCAAAATACTCTCCGTTGTCTTTGTACACAAAAAGCGGTCTGGTAGAAATTCCGACATTCAAATTCCACGGTACATCGTTTAATTGAAAATCTAGTAGTTTTACTGTAGAGCTTTCGTATTTAAAATCGTCACTTGAGCAAGAACTTAATATTGAAAGCAATATCCCCGCTCCAAATATTAGTTGTTTCATGATTTTCATAACAGCAAAATTTAAAGATGACTACTATTTTGCTTTTCGAACTTTCTACAGCCGTAGCTTATAGATTTTGTTTTTGAGAGTTGTGTTAAAAATTTGGTTTGGTTCATAATTTTGGTTTTAAGGTTAGTTAGTAAAAATCCGTTAAGATTATGAAGCAAAACTAGATATAGCGTATTGTAATGAGGGGTAAATTTTGCTTTTCGAAAAGGGTTAAATCGCTATTTTACCTTAAAAACATATGTTTTTACCAATTATTTACCCTGTTTTTTATTTCATGTAAAAAATAAGTCACAAATAAAAACACATATCACAATATGATTTACAAATATTGAAAAAACAAAAAAAAGCAATTTAAACGTATTGAAAACCTATTCATATTATTATATCACTTTAGTTCTGATAGTGCCCCAGCGGGGCATAATATTTATAGAAATTCAATTATACAGAGTAAAAAAAGCTCCAGCGGAGCGACATATTACTAACATTGTAAATAATTATGTCGCTCCGCTGGAGCTCGTATGCAGATAATGAACACGATTTCTATAAATATTTCGCTTCTCCGAAGCTTACAAAAAATTATTAAATACCTATAGAAAACATTTCATTTCCTTAACGAAATTGTCGGCGATATTCTGCAGGAGTATAATTGTATTTTGATTTAAAACATTTTCCGAAATATTTCAAATCACTGAAACCGACTTCAAAACAGATTTCTTTAATCAATAAATCTTCATTTTTTAGCAGATTCGCCGCTTCATTTAATTTCATGTCTCTTATAAAAACAACTGGAGAAACTCCCGTAACATCTTTCAACTTATTGAAGAAACTCGCGCGTGACATACACATCAATTTTCCTAATTCATCTACAGAAAAATCGGTCTTAGAAATGTTTTCTTTTACAAGCTCTATGACTCTCAGCATAAATTTATTGTCTTTATCTGAAATCTGTAAAGGCTCTTCTTTTGCAATTTGTGCAATACTTCCTGTTGAATACAACTGCTGTAAACGAATGCGCTGTTCCAAAACATTTTTTACTCTTGCTTTTAAGAAACTCACATTAAAAGGCTTTGTAATATAATCATCAGCTCCATATTCCATTCCTGCTAATTTACTTTCAATAGCCGTTTTTGCACTCAGTAAAATCACAGGAACATGACTGATTGCAAAGTTGTTTCTAATAATTTTAAGCATTTCAATACCATCCATTTCCGGCATCATAATATCGCTGATTACAAAATCTGGAGATAATTCTTCCGCTTTCAAGTGTCCCTCTTCTCCATTTTCAGCTGTGTAAATAATATAGTCGTCTTTTAAAATGGAAAGAATAAAATTTCTTAATTCCGGATCATCTTCAACTATTAAACCAACTGGTTTTTCTCTTATTTCCTCTGCAACTGGTTCCTCAGTTACTATTTCATCTACTTGAATATCTTCTGTAAAATGTTCATCTGTGTCTTCAAAATGAATTTCCACATCATCAGAAAAGTGATCATAGCCTTTTTGGAAATTAATTTCAAAACTGCTTCCCTTTCCTAATTTGGTTTCAACTGAAATTTCCGCTCCGTGTTTTTCAACCGAATCTTTTACAATCGAAAGCCCGATTCCTGTACTTGGATTAAAAGGGTTTTCATTGTAATTAGAAAAACGTACAAAAAGTTTTTTCTGAACTACAGCGCTAATTCCCGGGCCATTATCACTAACTTTTAAGCAGACATTCTTTTCTGTTTCTTCTACTTTTACTTCAATAACATTTCCTTTTTTACAATATTTAAAAGCATTGGAAAGCAAATTCACTAAAATTTTATCCAAATTATCAGGGTCAACCCAAATATGCGGTTTTGTCTCGCTGATACTTACTTTCAATTGTATATTTCGGCGCAAACTTACTTCTGTAAAACCTTCACAGACTTCTTTTACAAATTCGCCTAAATCAATTTCACGCACTTCTAGCTTTCTATCTTGCATTCTTCTAAAATCCAGAATCTGATTGACTAAATTCAATAATTTATTACTGTATTTTTCAATAATCCGAAGCTGTGATTTTGCTGATTCATCTAACTTATTATCCGAAAGCATCACTTCTAATGGAGCAGTAATCATCGTAAGCGGTGTACGGATTTCATGTGAAATATCAGTAAAGAAATTTAGCTTTAAGGCGCTAACTTCTTTTTCTACACGTACATCATTTCGCAGTTTTAGAATTGTAGCAATTGCACGTCTTACCAGTAAAAACAAACCAACAGCTAATACCAAATAACAGAAATAAGCAAAATAAGTTCCCCAAATAGAAGGCTTTATTGTTATTTTAATTTGCCTTTCATTATCCAACCACAAATTATGTCCGTTTGTGGAAGATACTATTAAGGTATAAGTTCCTCTTCCCAGATTAGTATAATTAATTGACTGCCCGCCTTTAAGATAATTCCAATCTTTATCGATTCCTTCTAATTTATATCGGTAAACAATATTCTCATTTTTGACATGATCTAAAGCCGAAAACTGAACTCTAAAAAAATTCTGATCGTGTTTTAAAGTAACTTCAGTTAAAAGATCAGGATTCTTTGGCGTTTCAGGATTTACTTCAAATAATTCTTTATTGTTAACCAAAAATCCTGAAATGGCTAAATAGGGTTTAAACTTTGAAGGTTTGATGGCTTCGGGCTTAAAATAAATTATTCCATCTGAATAACCGGTTACAATTTCACCGTTGGATAATCTGCATTTGGTTGCTTCCGAAAATATTTCAGTTCCAATAATCGATTTTAATTCTGGAAAAGTTTCACTGCTGTTATCTTTTGGATCAAAACGAACGATCTGATTATCGCCCATGAGCCATATTTTTCCAAATTTATCTTCTTGCATGCCAACGACACCTTCTAAAGGAAATCCGAAGTTTTCACTCCAAAATGTTTCCTCTTTTATTTGATCTTTTTTATCGATATCAACCAGAATAAGTCCTTTTCCGTTTGTAGATAATGCCAATTTTCCTTTTGAAGTCACAATAATATCCAAAATGTCATTTCCTGAAGCCTGAAAATGATCTTTAAACTGCATTTTATCTGTGGATAGTTTTTCGTCAGATAAAGAAAATAATCGATAAGAGGAAACAAAGAAAATTCTATGATCTTTGGTTTCTACAACCGAACGGACTTTATCTGCTCTGCCGATTGGATAATTTTTAAGTTCATTTCGATAACTGATAAAACTCGTTTTCCCCGCCGATTCTTTAATCAAATTAAGTCCGCCTCCCCAAGTTGCCAAATAAATCTGGCCATTTGAAGATTGAAAAATTTTATAAATATCATCAGAACTAATGCTGTATAAATTGTCTTTATCATATTTGTACTGTTTCACAGAAAAGCTGAAAGAAGACGATTTTGGAGTCAGACAAAAAATACCATTTCCTCTTGTTCCAATCCATATTCGGCCTTTGTTATCCTGCATCATACTATAGATATCGGCTCCCCAGCCCGGACTGTTTGGAGACAAAGTACCGTCTGAACCTAAATTACCTATTCTCTTTTTTTGTGCATCGAAAATTTCAATTTTCTCATCACGACTGGCAACCCAGAGATTTCTTTCTCTGTCTTCCATCAAACTTCGCACATTGTGTTTTTTATGGTTTCCTGATGCGCTTAAATTTAATTTTAGAAAATTACTGTTATTAAAAACAATCAAATCTAAACCTTGTTTATGAGAACAAAACCAAAGATTTCCGAGTTTATCAAACGCTGCTGTATGCATTACATCTGAAAATGTTTCCTTAGATTCTTTGATGCATCTGATAACAGAAAACAATCTGTTCTGTTTTTCATCCCAATACGAAAAAGCGCCTTTGCCAGACTGAAGCCAAACGGTTCCATTTGGAGAAGTCAGCAAAAAACTTTTCTGTCTTCCCGCTGCAGCAGAAGGTTCGCTTGGATCTACTTCAAGTTTCTTCAATTTTTCAGTAGTCAGATCGAACATAAATATTCCAGAATTTGGAGTATCAAACCAAAATCGACGTAAAGATGTAAGTCCTAAAAAATTAATGCTTTCATGCGGAAGACCAGCTAATGAAATACTGTTATAATTATTGAATTTTCCTGTTTTAATATCGTACGTACAGAAACCTTCCTTCTTTTTTACAATCAATATTTTGCTGTCACCAATTTCTTTTAAAAGCAGAATATCATCTTGAATTCCTAAATCTAAATCAAAAAATGTAGTTGATTTTTTATTGTATCTGATAAATTTTCCGTGATCACCTCCAAACCAAAGATCGTCTTTTGTTTCAACAGCAATATTAAACGAATTTCCTTTTCCTGCGTGTTCTGACGCATTAGTAAAGAAATATTCAGGCTGTTTAGCTCCTTTATTTAATCTTGAAAGTCCTGCATTGGATAAAAACCATGTTATTCCAGCTTTATCTTCTAATACATCAGCAATTTTTCCAAAATTTCTAGTGTTGTTGAAACTAACTTTTCTAATTTGTCCATTACTTTCAAAAGCTATCATTTCGTTTTTATCTTTTGGAAAAAGCCATGTTCTTCCGGAAGCCATGATTTTGAATTGTTCAAAAGCGAATTCATCAGGTTTTCCTTCGATTGCATTATGAAACTTTAATTCGTTGGTGTCAAAATAATAAACATCATTTTTTTCCGACTGAATCCAGATTCTTCCATTAGTATCAAAATTAAATTTAGAAACACGATTGGATTGTATGTTTAATGAAACGTCTTCTTGTCCGACTTTAAATTTTCTAAAAATATTTCCGTCATAACGAATTAGACCGTTAAAAGTAGCCAGCCAGATAAATCCTTTTTTATCCTGCTGAATTCCCAAAACTCTTGACTGGCTTAATTTACCATCATTCGAGAAATGAGTCAAAACGCCCTGAGGCTGAGATATACCTTTAATACAGATAAAAGAAAATAGAAAGACGAGTAAAGTGTGTTTCAACATGGTAAGTTTTTCATTTTGGCAGGAATAACAAAAATATCAAAATTCTTTACCTAACCTAGAACTGAGGGCTTAAATAGCAGAATGTCCTCCTTTAATTAGCAATTTATCTCCCTTCGCTCTTTTTCGAAAATTGATAAAAATAGACTCTAAGCTTTACAGCACCCTTTAAATAGCAATTAATACTCAGCTAAAAAATACTAAGATTTAATTTTGTATTTTCAAATGTTCTAAACACTTACGAAAAAACCACATTAAAAAAAGAATAACTATCAAACCAAAAAACACCCAAATAATTTGATGAAAAAAGTTTACAAATTGGTGTTAATGTTAAACTTTGCTACATTAACCACTTTCGCACAGGAAAACCCTGCCTTTAAAAATCCTAACTTACCTATTGAACAGCGCGTAAATGATTTAGTTTCCCGAATGACTGTCGAGGAAAAAATCAGTCAGTTGATGGATTCTGCGCCTGCAATTGAACGTCTTGGCATTCCAGAATATAATTGGTGGAATGAATCCTTGCATGGCGTTGCTAGAGCAGGATTTGCTACTGTTTTTCCGCAGTCTATTTCAATTGCTTCTTCTTGGGATCGTCAATTAGTTTTGGATGTTGCCAATGCCATTTCAGATGAAGCTCGTGCTAAACATCATGAATATTTAAGACGAGGACAACATGGAATCTATCAAGGATTAACATTTTGGTCGCCAAACGTCAATATTTTTCGTGATCCACGCTGGGGACGCGGGCATGAAACTTATGGAGAAGATCCATATCTAACTGGCCAGTTGGGACTTAATTATGTAAAAGGCCTTCAAGGTACCGATCCAAAATATTTAAAAGTAGTCGCTACAGCCAAACATTACGCGGTACATTCTGGCCCAGAACCTTCTCGTCACGAATTTAATGCCAATGTTAGCGATATAGATTTGTATGAAACCTATTTACCAGCATTCCGCACTCTTGTAAAAGATGGAAACGTTTATTCTGTTATGGGGGCTTATAATCGTTTTAGAGGCGAATCTTGCAGTGCCAGTCCGTTTTTGTTTAATATTTTGAGAAATGACTGGGGCTTTCAAGGTTATATTGTTTCAGACTGCGGCGCTGTGACCGACATTTGGAAATATCATAAAATTACAAATGATGCCGCTTCGGCTTCGGCTCTTGCTGTAAAAGAAGGTTTGGATTTGGAATGTGGCAGCAGTTATCAATCTTTAAAAGAAGCATTGGATCGCAAACTACTTTCAGAAGCAGATATCGATTTGACTATTAAACGTCTATTTACGGCTCGTTTTAAATTAGGAATGTTTGATCCTGACGAAATTGTACCTTATGCTCAGATTCCGTTTTCAGTCAATAATAATGCTGCAAATGACTGGCTGGCGAGAATCGCTTCACAAAAAAGTATTGTTCTTTTAAAAAATCAAAATAATGCTTTACCGCTTTCTAAAAACTTAAAAACAATTGCGGTAATTGGCCCAAATGCCAACGATGTACAATCTTTATGGGGCAATTACAGCGGCGTTCCAAGTAATCCTGTAACGGTTTTAAAAGGTATTCAAAATAAAATAGAACCTAATGCAAAAGTACTTTATGCAAAAGGAACTGATCTTGCCAAAGGTGTTCCAGAAATGACGGTTATTCCATCTATTTATTTTCAAAATGAAAACGGAAAACAAGGTTTAACTGGCGAATATTATGATAACAGCAAATGGCAAGGAAATCCGCTTTTTACACGAAATGATGATAATATTGATTTTCATTGGGATATTAATACACCAGATCCAAGAATGAAAATGGGGAATTACAGTGTAAAATGGTCGGGCTATCTAACTGTACCAAAATCTGGAATTTACGAAATATCAGACTGGGCAAAACCTTTTATGACTGTTGAAATTGAAACTGGAAAATCAACGGGTGGAAAAAACAATCATCATCCGAGAATTCGTCCTCAGAAAATTCAATTAGAAGCAGGAAAAAAATATAAAATTGAGGTCAAATATCAAAACTTCTATGGAGATGCTATAGCTCAGCTTTTATGGGCAGAACCCCAAGAAAATGTTTTGAAAGAAGCCGTGGAAACTGCTAATAAAGCAGATGCAGTCGTTTTAGTTTTAGGACTTAACGAACGTCTGGAAGGCGAAGAAATGAAAGTCGAAGCCGATGGTTTTGAAGGTGGCGATCGTACAAGCCTTAATTTACCAGCCAATCAAGAAGAATTAATGAAAGCTTTAGTTGCTACAGGAAAACCAGTTATTTTAGTTTTAATTAACGGAAGTGCGCTTTCCATCAATTGGGCAAATGATAATGTGCCTGCAATATTAACAGCAGGATATCCAGGACAGCAAGGAGGAAACGCGATTGCCGATGTGCTTTTTGGCGATTACAATCCAGCTGGGCGATTACCAGTTACGTATTATAAATCTGTAGATCAGCTTCCCGCTTTTGAAAACTATGATATGAAGGGACGCACTTATCGTTATTTCGACAAAAAACCTTTATATCCTTTTGGTTTTGGCTTAAGTTATACCAAATTCAAATACAGCAACTTACAGCTTCTATCAACTGCAACAGCAGATAAAGATTTGAAAGTATCTGTTGATGTAACTAATGTTGGAGAACGTGACGGCGAAGAAGTAGTTGAGTTATATATTAAAGATGAAAAAGCTTCAACTCCTCGTCCGATCATTCAATTGGAAGGTTTTGAACGTATCAACTTAAAGAAAGGCGAAACCAAAACAGTTGATTTTATTTTAACTCCAAGACAATTATCATTAATCAATAAGAAAAAACAAAGAGTTGTAGAACCAGGATGGTTTACGATTTCAGTTGGAGGAAAACAGCCAGATGGTTCTGCTGATGTTCAGACTGGAAGAATAAATTTTACAGGCAAAACAGTATCACTTGAAAAATAATTTTCAAATTAAAAATGTATAAAAAAGAGCTTCAAAAAATTGAAGCTCTTTTTTATTCAAACCAAATCGTTGATGGATACAAAATCAATACACTTCTATTTCTCCTATTTTCAATAAAGATTGAGAAGTTTTGCTTTCAAAATAAAATCTAACTTTTGAAGATTTCACTTTATCAAACTCGATTTCATTTATAGTATTTGCAACTAATTGAGTTGAGCTTGAAAGTTTTTTCCATTCTCCATTTTCTAAAATTGATATTTTACATATTGCATCAATAAACTTTTTGCTTTTTTCGTCTATAAATGATAAAACAGTTTTGTGAAACTCTTTTTCTGTTCCAAAGTCAATTTCTATCCAGTTTTCTTTTTCTGAAGAAAGTTCGCATTCATAATAATTTCTCACATTATCAAAATACCAAATTCTTCCATCGTTTAATTTATTCAATTCTTTTACATCTGAATCTGATGAAGAAACTTTTGGATAATCTTTTTCTTTAATATTCACAGCCAAATTGAGTTCTTCTTTTGAAGGTTGATCAATATTCTTTACATCCGAAAGATTTATTGTTTTCTTTCCTAAAATAGAAGGTTTCAAAACCATTTTTCCATCAACATAAACAGATAATCCTTTTCCTTTTTTATAATGATTTCCATTTTTATCATATAAAATAGTCAAGTTCTGACCATGATAGCGAATATTCTCTAAACAGAAATTAGCAATCCTTATTTTAAAAAGGTTTAGCTATAGTGAGGTACAAATAAGGTACATTTTTTTTTGATTAAAAAATCTTACAAAAACAACCATCGTAAAGAGCCGTTTTTCTGGAAAACAATCATGCTTTCAACAGAACATTTCAATAATGTAGTTGCACAAATATATTAAATAATTGAAATAATAATACTCTTGATAAGTTATTTAACAGCTACTTCCTCTTATGGTGTTCTATAAGATGCCTCACTTAACTTATTTCAAATAGAAACTAACCCTTAACCAATTAGCAAAAGATGATTTACCAGAAATTATTTTCTCAATTATTTTCCAACATTTCGTCAAAAATGAACTTCTAAATTTTTCTCCTTGTTATTTCATAACGAACTTATCCGCTCGAAAAAAAAAATCTTAAAATATATTTTTTTAAAATTTTTAAAGAAAAAAACTCACTTGACTTAATATAATATGGTCAAAATGACTGTATTATTTCAGCTCACTAGATTTCAGCGATTCGCAAAAAATGTTAGTTTTACACTTCAAAACCAACAATTTGTAAAATCATAAAGTTTTAAGGACCTGAAGCTTCAAATGTGACAAAAGACACACAACAGCCAATTTAGATTATATAATTTCGTCCTCAGAATAAGAGTTATTTCTTGTGAATCTCTGAATTACAAGTTGAAATCAGAAGTTAATGAAATGACTAGTGTTTAAGGATATTACTGCTATTACAAAAAACCACGTATGCTTAACCACACCCAAAATTCAGAAAATGGCAGTTTTCGGGCTATTCTGCAATTTAGCATCTCTTCTATTTATTTGAAAAGATAAGGTTGCTTATTAAATGATGGACCAATAAAGAATTGCCTGCCAGCAGTTCTTTCCATATTAGCTGAGATTTTTTTTTACCCATTCTACTATATCGATTTCGTTAAATCAACAAACTCAAATTGAGAAAGAAAAAAAAAGAAAATTATGACCAACCAAACTCAAACCATTTTTACATTCGGCAATAAGCTGGCGGAAGGAAACGCATCAATGAAAGAGCTGCTCGGCGGCAAAGGCGCCAATCTCTGCGAAATGAATTTAATAGGAATACCCGTGCCGCCCGGATTTACCATTACAACTGATATGTGCAGGCTGTATCACAGCAGCGGAGAAAATCAGGTTTTGGAATTTATGTTCAATGATCTTTTCAAGGCCATGCAGTTTATAGAGGAGCAGACCGGAACCAAATTCGGCGATGCCACTAATCCATGCCTTGTTTCTGTCCGTTCAGGATCCCGCGTCTCAATGCCTGGAATGATGGACACAGTCCTGAATCTGGGATTGAACGAAAAATCAGTTCAGGGCTTAATTGACAAGACCGGCAACGCCAGATTTGCATGGGACTCCTACAGGCGATTTATCCAAATGTATGCTGCCGTGGTAATGGGCGTCAAAGCAGCTACTGACCAGGACGAGGACCCTTTCGAAAACATTATACAGGAAGCAAAAAAAGCAAAAGGAATTAAGCAGGATAATGACTTTACGGCTCAAGACCTAAAAGAAATTACTGCCCGCTTTAAAGAGATAGTTAAAAAGGAATCGGGTAAAGACTTCCCATCGGATCCCTGGGAACAGCTTGGGGGAGCTGTGATTGCGGTATTTAACAGCTGGATGAACGACAGAGCCGTATATTACCGTGAACTAAACCACATACCGCACCACTGGGGTACCGCGGTAACCGTTCAGGCCATGGTATTCGGAAATATGGGCGACCATTCTGCAACGGGCGTTGCTTTTACACGGGACGCTGGTACCGGAGAAAATCTCTTTAACGGAGAGTATCTCATCAATGCCCAGGGTGAAGATGTGGTGGCAGGCATCCGCACGCCCAGACAGATCACCATTGAGGGTTCCAAGAGATGGGCCGCTTTGTGCGGCGTGACTGAAGAAAGGCGAAGCGAAGAATTTCCTTCATTGGAGGAAACTATGCCTGACTTATTTCGGCAGCTGGCAGAAGCCGGCGCGATTCTCGAATCCCATTTCAGGGACATGCAGGACATAGAGTTCACCATCCAGGAAGGAAAACTTTGGATCCTTCAGACCAGAAACGGCAAGCGCACCGGTGCCGCCATGGTAAAAATGGCTGTAGATATGCAGCAGGAAAACCTTATCGGCCAGCAGGATGCAATAATGCGAATAGACCCCAACAGGCTGGATGAGCTGCTTCATCCCATATTTGATCCATCGGCCGCATTAAAATGCAGAGAGCTTGGCCAAGGACTTCCCGCCTCGCCCGGCGCAGCTTCCGGCCGTATGGTTTTCTCTGCCGCTGATGCGCAAAACTGGACAGCGGACGGCGAGCAGGTTATCCTGGTGCGCACAGAGACTTCTCCTGAAGACTTGAAAGGAATGGTGGTAGCAGAGGGTATACTTACTGCAAGAGGCGGCATGACATCGCACGCCGCTGTGGTTGCCAGAGGGATGGGAAAATGCTGCGTGGCTGGAGCCGAAGCCGTAAAAATTGATTACAAAACGAGAACAGCTCTATTTGGCGGCGAAATTCTCCAAGAGGGAGACTGGATATCGCTGGACGGATCTACCGGCAGAATCTATAAAGGCAAAATTAAAACCACCGAAGCCGAACTCAGCATTGACTTTGACCGGCTAATGCTTATGGCAGACCTGCATGCGCGCATGCAGGTGAGGACTAACGCGGACACTCCGCAGGATGTGCAGACCGCAAAACGTTTCGGCGCTAGAGGAATCGGACTCTGCAGGACCGAACATATGTTTTTTGAAGATGGCAAGATTACGGCGATGAGGGAAATGATTCTTGCCGAGAACGAGGACGGAAGGCGAAAAGCGCTTGCCAGACTCCTGCCTATGCAGCGAAGGGATTTTGAATCGATTTTCAGCACTATGGACGGACTGCCGGTTACTATACGCCTGCTTGATCCTCCCCTTCACGAGTTCGTGCCGCACGAGGACAGCAGCCAGAAGAGACTCGCGGACCAGATGGGAATTTCCCAAAAGACGGTCAGGGAAAAAATAGACAGCCTGCATGAATTTAATCCCATGCTGGGACACCGCGGCTGCAGGCTTGGCAACACCTATCCTGAAATTACCGAAATGCAGACCAGAGCGATTTTGGAAGCAGCTTTAAACCTGAAGAAGGAGTGCATTATAAGCAGGCCTGAGATTATGATCCCTCTTACAGGAACTGTTGAAGAAATGGAGTTTCAGAAACAGATAATAGAGGCAGCGGCTCAAGCCGTTTTCGATGACTATAATGACCGCATTGACTATCTGGTAGGCACTATGATTGAGGTGCCCAGGGCAGCGCTTACTGCCGATAAGATTGCAGAGTCCGCCGAATTCTTTTCCTTCGGCACCAATGACCTGACCCAGATGACCTACGGCTATTCGCGCGATGACGCCGGAAAATTCCTGCCCCTGTATCTGGAGAAAGGCATATTAAAACACGACCCATTCCAAATACTGGATCAGGAAGGCGTCGGCCAGCTGGTCAATATTGCTGTCAAGAAGGGGCTTTCTTCACGAAAAAACCTGAAAATAGGAATCTGCGGCGAGCACGGAGGCGAACCCGCTTCTGTAGAGTTCTGCCATAATGCAGGGCTCCATTATGTCAGCTGCTCGCCCTACAGGGTGCCGATAGCAAGGCTGGCTGCAGCTCAGGCATCCATTAAGCAAAAAAGGGCAGAAACTGAAATGCTGGAAAAACTCCAGATATAAAACCTCCCACAATTTACAGAACATGATTTTAAGCCAATAATCATTTTTTTTTAATTTAATTGTTTCTTGATTTTCATTGCAATTTCCGGATCTTGTCCTTCATGGAGCCGCAATGAAAGAAAAGAGCTGTCTTATTAGGACAGCTCTTTTTGATTTCTCCACAATCAAACATTTTAATCTTTTTATGCCATTACAATGCCCTGCAGTTTATGTTACCTTGCTGTGTTGCTTCTCTGCTCAATTTCCCTTCTTATTTCCGAAATGGTTTTTATCCTTCCCGATTTAATCCAGTCCAGCAGTTCGGTTTTTATAAAATACAGTTTTTTGCCCTGTTTGTTTACCGGTATTTCATTGCGGCACACTTTGGAATAAATGGTGGCCACTGAAAGGTTAACCAGCTTGGAAGCTTGTATGATAGTGAGAAGTTCCGGATCGAAATCCTCAGAATTGCGGCCGTTTCTGATTTCCTTTACCATGCGCTCGATATTTTCCATGCGCATGGCAAGAGTTCCCAAAATATTAGGAAGATCTTCAAATGTGAATGGTTTCATGACGCTGTTATTTTACGTATCTCAAAATCAAAAAAATAAATCCTGCTGCCCCTGGTTTTCTTAAAAGAAGGCTCATAACGCAGATAGCCGTACTCGTGAAGTTCCTGCAGACATTTATGATAGGTCTGCTTGGAAGATATCTTGGCTACAGGCGAGAGCTGCACCCTGAAAATTTCAATTGGATTGCTGAATTCCCTGCCAGCCCGAAAACAGAGCAGCGCAGTATAAATGGCAATATGCGCGCTGCTGATCCGAAAATCTTTTTCGATTGCCGAAAAGAAATCGGTTAAGGGTTTTAGATTTTCCATAAGACACCATTTTTATTGGATCCGCACAGCTCTTTTATTCTTCTGCCTTACATTCTTCTTTGCTGCGCCGGTTTTCTGCTTCTCATTTTTAATGTTTCTTCCCCTGAGGGCCGAAAGGTTAATTTTTTTGAGATTCCCATCATAAATATCCACCGTCTTAAACTGCGGATTGGCGGTCAGCGTAAAGCTGTACTCTCTTTCCTTTACTTCCAGGACAGCGGTCACGGCTTCTCCATTTCTCAATGCCTTTTCCAGCTCATCAATCTTATCTGCATTTTTATCTTTTAAAGGCAGCCTTTCAATGGCATTTTTCAAATCAAATCCGTAATCTGAACGGAATTCTTTGATTCGGTACGAGCCTTCAGCATTTCTGTCATTAAGGTCAAGCTGGATATAAGATCCGTCCTTCTCAACGGCTCTGCCGCTTAGAAGATGATACGCTTCCCTTGTATTATAGGACGTTGGGACGTTTCCGAAAAAATGCTCTCTGAAACTCTCAGAACTGCTTTCGTAATGTAAAGACGTCTTGAATCCCTCAAAGCTGTAGCCACCAGAAATATCCTTGACAAACAGCAGCTGATGATCCATATGTTCC
Source organism: Flavobacterium notoginsengisoli (assembly GCF_014207905.1). GTDB lineage: Bacteria > Bacteroidota > Bacteroidia > Flavobacteriales > Flavobacteriaceae > Flavobacterium > Flavobacterium notoginsengisoli_A. The sequence goes on from NZ_JACHLB010000011.1 coordinate 79,659, forward strand.
TTTTCATTCTCATAATTGGAAACTAAAACGGTAAACCGGTCCCTGCCTGATTCCAGTTCCTGCAGCATCTTTTCTCTTGGAATTTTAAATCCTGCACTTTGAACGGCATCAAACAGCTTTTCCCTGCTTTTTAGAGATTTTTTCTGAAATGAAGCGGAATGCCGGTCTTCAGCTGTCAAAATATGAAATGTTTTTCGCAGCAGATGAACAAATCTGTTGGGATAAAGCACCTTCTCCAGTTTTTCCTTCTCAATCTGAATCCTTTTTAAAAGATATAGTTCGTCAGGATTCTCCGTTGCTTTAAACTTCGATAGCAGATAGGCAAAATGTTTAACCTTCTCAGATAGAAGCGGGCTGTCCTTTACATCATCGGATGGGAACAGTATTCCCATTCTTTCTTCGCGGGCTTTGAATTCAAGCATCTCCCGTTCCACTCTGTTTGAAAACTGTTCCATAATCTGATTTTTTATTATTTGCTTTTACAGGGATGCTCCCTGTCTTCGCGACTGCTTCTTTTTCTTCCCGCCCGCCTCTTCGGATTCGCCCTCTGTGTCTTGTCCCTTTTTAACTTCCTTGGAAACGCCTGCAGACTGCGACTCGCTTTTTTTCTGATCTTTGCTCTCACGATCGTTGATGCGCTGCATGCTGGAATCATACATTTTAACGGTTTTAAACTGCGGATTGGCTTCCACAAAACGCTTTCTTTCCTCACCGTTAACCACCACGGTCACCGACTGGATATTGCCTTTTTTAAGGGAGTTTATCAGATCTTCCTTAAATTTGGGCGTCTCAAGTTCTTTTATGGAATGCTTTTCCAGCGATGCTTCGAGATTGTATCCGTAATTCTGATGGTAGTGCGTCATTTTAAAGTTGCCGTTTGCCTCTGCGTCCTTGAAATTTAAAGACACCCACGCATTGTAGCCCTCTCCCTGCTTATTGACCAGATCCTTGTTTACCGATCTTCCTTCCAGCAGGTTGAAAGCCTCTTTCATGGTGTAATTGTTCTCTTTGCCCACATAAAAAATCTGCTCCAGGCTATGTGGCTCACCTTCCTTATGAAGCATGGCCTTATAGGAATTGAAAAAATAGAGGTCGCTCTGGTCTGACTTTTTGAAGTTGAGTTCCGATTTGAGTATGCCGCCCTCAAAATTTGCCTCGTGGGAAATCATAAATTCCTTTTCCCCTTTTTCCAGCTGCTCTTTCAATGCGGGCTGCAGCGCTTCCCCAAAACCAGTGTATTTAATCTGGTCTGCTAAAAAATCTAGATTTTTCTGATTCATAACCGTAGTTTTTAAATTAATTTCTTCCGTTTGGTTCTTTTCTATAAGCTGCTTTGCCGCTTGCGTGAGATCAAGAACCTTATTGATTGCATTATGCAGGCCGCTGTCCATAACCGTTTTTAAGTCACGGTGCAGTTCGGCTGTGGGCATGCTCTTAAAATACTGCTTCCCGTCAGTCATTACGAAACAGTATTCTCGGGCGTCCATTGAACTCCTGAAAAACTCAACGCTGTCGGCATCGCAAAGCTTGTGCACCGGAAATGCTGCATGGGTGTATCCGAGAATTTTGAATTGTTCCACTGCTGAAATCATAAATTCTATTTCATCCGTATTTAGCTTCAAACTAAAATTATCGAGATTATATGACATTGCTTGGAGGATTTACAGCGGAAATATTTTACCGGCGAAACTTCCTTTAATGTCCACCTCAAGATGTCTGCCTCCATTATTTTCGATAAGCTGGATCGTCAGACACCTCTGCTCCGGTATTGTAAATTTCGGCAGCGCATACACAGCAGCTGCTTCAGATTTATCAGCAACAGTTTTCAGTTCGTTCAGTGCAAAGACGGGCATGATCTCAATCTCCTGCGATGCTGTGCGTCTGGATTTTTTCTGGTCCCTGATGAAAAAACGCAGCTGGTCGATCTCATAATTTATTTTAGATGCATTCTCAACTGCCAGCCTGAAATACATTATGTCGTCGTGAATGAATATGCCGCTCACTGTGAGCTTCATCTCAAATTTTGATCGCTTCAGCCCGTCTAGCTTTTTCTTTTTTGACAGTGCAAGCCCCGCAAACTGTTCAATTTTCTGCTGGTTTTCAATTTCCGCCGGAAAGGCTGCACCATGATTGGCTGCCGTCCGATTATCTATGGCAATATTCAGATCAGGGCAGTCGTCATTATAATTCAGGACAAAGACATAAAATCGGCTGTCCGCAGTCACCACAGTAAGATTGGTTTGGACGAAGCCTTTTTTGCCTGCTTTGACCAGCAGGATATTTTCGACCCCTTTCGCCTTCTGCACCAGTATATCCCCACTCCCTTTATCCATGCTTTTGATGGCATAGGGAAAAACGATGCTTGTTGTTTTATAAAAGCTGATCTCCAGACTCTTAATATCGGTGGAAGGATCTTCATTTCTGGAAACCGGCTGTCCAAGGAATGGAGCAGCGTTTAAAAGCAGCATTGCAAAAATTATTCTCAGTATTTTTTTCATAGTGTCATCTAATTATCATATTTTTGTTTTTCATCATAGAGCAGCACCCGGTATCCGGCTTTGACTGCCACTTTCACCAGTTTGACTTTTTTGCTCAGCAGGCTCTTTGCCGCTTCAACGCCCATCCCCGCGGCCTGGGCGCCCCATGAATCGCTTACGCCTGAAAGTCCTATGCTCTGCATGGAGCGGTCCGCTGAGGCTTTCGCCACATCCCTGTCAATATTCCCTGGAATGCAGATGCCTTTTATGCCGTCCAGATCGTAGACCTGGAGTTCGACGGGCAGTATGGAATTCTGATAACGGACTGCCTCAATTTTGATTTCAAGCCTTTCACCTTTTAAGGAAGCCGTTCCGAATACAAACGTATTACGGGGTACCGGCACTCCATTAAGTGAAATATCCCCCGTAAGCCTTATCTTCACAATCGAACCGCTGGTCAGAGTCTGCGTCTCATGCACCACTGCCGGCAGCGCGTTCTGACCGCTATCAGTATTCTTTTCATCTTCAAAAGAATAAAAACGGTTTTCCGCAGGCTGTGAAGAAAGGTTTAAAGATGGCTGCAACAGGGACGAGTTTTCATTTTTTTTGTCCATGCTTACGGAATAAACATTTTTCTGCCTGTCCCTGCTGTTTTTCCTCAGCTTTTCCTGAACGCGTTCGGGGTACTGTATATCCAAAATATTTTCCAGCATCCCTCCCAGCTGCGCCAATTCGGGATCTGGCTCAGACGGCGCATTCATCGCCGCCATCAGCTGTTCCAAGTTTTTCATTTCCGCCGATTCGCCGTAAGGCGGTTTCTGGTACTGGAATTCTCTCATGTCCTGATCATGTCCATTTACCGTAGGAGGTTCTGCAATTGCCTTCTGGAGCGCCTGAAGTTTCTGGTACATCCTCTGCTCATTTTCCGGCTTTAAAAAACCTTTGTTAAGTCCGCCATTTTGGCTTGTCATTGAAGTTACATCCGACTCAAAAGAGCCGCCAAATTCAAGATTACTATCGTCTGCCTTACTTATCGAGTAATTGGGATCTTTTTTCTTCAGCTCCTCCAGTTTCAATGAATCCGATGATGCCTTATCATAGTAGCTCATTTTATCCAATGAAGAATCCTCCTTTAACTTTGGGTTTGGAAGCAGCATATTAAATCCCGGTTTCTTATCTGCCGAAAGCGCTGTTTCTTTTCCTTTGCCTCCACCAAGAAGCCAGAAGAGGATTGTTATAAATGGAAGTACAAGCAGAGGAAGCGCCAGCATCATCTTGCGGTTGTTTCGGTCTTTCACCGAAAGGATCTTATTTTCCATGATTTCTTATATTATAGTTAGCTGTATTATTCTCTGAACACTCTGCAATCTCTTAAAAGCCTTCAGGCTTTGAATTGTAATTCTTATCCAGATCGGATGAACCGGATTCATGCACTATACTGTCTATACGGCTGTTCAGGCCGGAATGAATATCCTTCCTTTTACGGGAGAGTTCCGGAAAATCCAAAACTTTGCCCTGTTCCCGGCAGACAGGCTTAATGACCGATATTCCGTCAATTTTAATAGATTCGGTGCGGTACAGCAGTAAGCTGCTCGTTATTTTGTAAAGACAAAAAACGGTTCCGGCAAATATGAATATGATCAGACAAATCCGAAGCTGTGATTTGGACAGCTTTTCTGTTATCCCAGTCATTTTCGTCACCCACCAAAATCTGATTATAAGATAAATTCGTGAATCCCTATTAATCTTTTTACGTCTTCTAAATAAGCTGCTCATGGTTTTCTGCTTACAGTTCCAAGGTCTTTATTCTCAATTGTATTAAATCGCTCAATGAGAAAACCGTGCGGGTTATTATCGCTCCTTGAAACATTCCGGAGAGTTCCCTCCGTAATAAGGTTTCTGCTTAAAATGCTGGTTGTTCTAATAATGCTCTGCCTGGAAAAACATTTAAAGCGGTAGGGATATTCATTAATATCAATTTTTACGCTGTCTACAACAATTGTCTGGCTTATATTTCCTGATATAATTCCGGAATAATAACTGTTTTCTTTTAGATCATCATAGATGCGCTTAACCGAATTGTCGGCCAGATACAGTGCTTTTGTCACATTGGCCTTAATCACTTTATCATCAGGATCAAGGCTGAAGAAATATTGGTGAAATGTCTTTATATGATCCCTTGCCTCAACCGGCACGTTATCTTTACGGTCTGAGGCGTATGCTTCCAGCGCTTTTCCGTTTGCAAGGATATAAACCTTATCCTGCATCAACGCCACAGAGCTGAAACTTTTATAAAGCGCATAACATGTAATGACCGTACTGCCTGCAACGACCAGAATTGTAAATCCTCGTACATGGCGGAAAGCCGTATCTATATTTTTCATCTTGCTGAACATAACCGAATGCTTTTAATTTTTAGAATTTCCTTTGAGCTTTTCGCTCATGTAGCTGCCCTTCTCTTCAAAATAAGGAGAAGAGGCCGATGAAGCGGCCATGCTCTGCCTCATTTCTCCCGCAGCATTGCCCATCGTATCCATTACCATCCCTGCTCCAGTTGCTGCTCCGCCGATTACAGAAGAAGTTGAGCCGCCAAACAGACTGGTCACTTTCTGCCCCAGAGCGCTTCCGCCTGAAGCGTGTACAATATAGTTGGCAACGGAAGGAACAGTAAAATACCCTACAATGCCTATAATCATGAAAATCAAGTAGCCCGTCTTGTGGGCCACTCATTCGGAGGATATGAAACTGCCTTTGCCATAACCCAGACCCCACTATTTGCTGCGGCAATTGCCGGGGGAGCGATAACGGATCTGAATAGTTTTTATCATACTATAAACAGCAGCTCCGGCAGATCTGAAATGTGGCGTTTTGGAACAGAGCAGTGGTCCATGCGCAAAACACCATATGAGGCACCTGATTCCTATCTATCCAACTCTCCGCTGACACACGTTAAGCAACTACAAACTCCTCTGCTATTATGGGCAGGAAAAAATGACTGGCAGGTGGATACGCATCAGAGTTTAGAATTTTATTTGGCACTGCGCAGGCTTGGCAAAAAAGGAATTATGCTTTTGTATCCGAATGAAATGCATTCATTATCAAACCCTGTAAATCAAACCGATCTTACTGACAGAATTTTGCAATGGTTTGATTTTTTCCTTAAAGGCAACAAGCCTGAAGACTGGATCGAGAAAGGAATTCAATAAACTGTAAATCAAAACAATGCAGTGCCGTTTTGGCACTGCATTGTCTTTTTTAGTGAAACATTTTAATTTACGGGTTTGTACAACGGGATTACACAATTGTTGGATTGATTGTCGTACGCCAGAGGGCCAGTTGTACCGCTAATGTGACAGAGAGGATTAATTGGGTCATCATCACAGTCTACTGCGATGTTTCCGCATTTTCCGTTAGCAAGGGCATTAAATCCCTGTCTGTACGAAACGCTGCTTTTCTTTGAAGCGCTCTGCATCGAAGTAGTGGCAAAAGCCCCTGCCAAAGCCAAGGCGATTACCCCAGCTGGCAGCATGTTTTTGAAAAATAAGGTTTTCATAATATTAATTTTTTATATGAATGTCTGATCTACTTTTTTCTACAGGTTTTCGATCTCTCTCCTGACACCGGCCGGTATTTCTTTCCAAATAAAAAATACTATCGAGACAGCATTTCTTTTTTGATTATCTGATTGAATCTGTATACAGCCAAACGACTCCCGATTAGCGCATACAAATTATTTTCTGTTACTGCAAAAGAATTAAGTTTCATGTTCCCAATATTATAAATGGGAAAGCTGAGAAGGTATTTATTGGTTTTAAGCTCATATACATCAATTATACAGGCGCGTTCCCAAAGTTTATTGCTTTCGTAGCTCCCTTTGATCTTGGAGTTCACAAATAGTAGATTTTTATATACTGCCGCATTCGCGTTTACAATAAATGATGGCGCTGACATCGCGCGTTCGGTATCATCATTAAGAGACGCAACTTTTATTTTCGCATGTTTTATGGTATCAATAGTATGCCCCCTGTAGGATAAACCACCTTTTTGATCGGCAACGATAAACTCATTTCTGTAGTAGTAGAGATAAATTATTTTTCGCAGCTCAGAACTGTAGAGCAGTATCCCATCAGTATCAAATATACCGTCAACCTGCTTTTGAAGCAGATCTCTGCAGTAGATCGTCTTAGTAACAGCTTTCTTGTTAAAAACGCCAATTACATTTGCCGCATTTTTCGCATTATTAGATCTGAATACCAAACTATTATCATCCACTGCCACAGCTCTGGTAAAGAATGGAATTCCATTAAATTCATCATTTATTTTCCAATTCTTTATGCTTCCCGTCAGGTAGACTGGAACACTGCCGTCAAATAAATAAAAAGACGAGTCACGAACCATTACCGTAACTTTCTTAAAGTATATATTTTCCGCATCCAAGGTAATGTTATGGTATTGCTGTTTATAGTTACTTTGATCTATAGATCTAACGGTAGCGGGCGTAGTAAAATTACCAAGATAGAATTTGCTAAGGTCTGAACCCGCAAAATAATAAGAGTTATATTTTAGATCTATTTCATGTACATACTCCGCAGGATGTGAAGGAAATCGTCTGATAAAAGGATTGTCCTCATGCATTATTTTTTCAGAAGAAATAAACAGTGCAACAACTGCAACGATACTAGCTACAGCCAAGAAACCGATTTTCATTATTACGCTTCTGAATTTTAAACCATGTGACGTAATATCATTTGAGCCGCGTCTAAGTACAATTGCCCCGGCTGCAAGAAAAACAAATAAAATATTAAACGCAAGGTGTGCATTCCAACTCATTTTAGCTAGAACACCTCCGCAGGAGCACGGCACAAAGGAACTGAAGTGAAGGATAATAAAAATATACGAAGTGAACATTACCATAAGACTAAAAGCGGCAAATAAACCAAATAGCCTGAGTCTTGGGATGCACAGCAGTATTGCAATTGTGATTTCAATAATTGGAACCATGTATGATACCCATCTTGCATAAGCGCTTAAAAGCGGCGACTGTCCCAGCTGCACCTGAAAATTCTCAAAATCCAGAATTTTGCTTACCGCCGCATAAACAAAAAGCAGCACAAAAAGCATGCATATAATTTCAATGATAATGTTGCGTATTTGAGGTTTAAGAGTCATAGGATTAACTGATTAGACATGTAACAAAATGCGTTTAGAAAAAAACATAAGCAAATGTAAATCAGTATTTTCGCATAAAACATATCAAAATCACGGATAAATTTTTCCAAATTAAGGTTTTTGCCCTAAAACCGCCTCTGAAAGAAAAAGCGCGCTGCAAATCGGCTAGATTTGCAGCGCGGCGGGGACGCATTTCGTCATAAATGCAGGCAGCGAGAACTGCCTGCATCAAACTTTAAAAAATAAATTCAATTCTGCGCTGCATACGAACCGATTCCCTTAACGGCAAAATCAAGACACAGGTCAAAAGCTTTCTGCGAGCGCAGCTGTGCCGTACCACCCATCAGAATAGATGAGAGTTTTGCCTCGTCATTCTTGTACTTTCTCACATTCTGAAAATAGCCCGTAACGGCGTTATACGCCCCAAAAACTGTTCCTTTGGTAGTTTCGGTCTGCTGTGAGGGATGGCTCATGGCATACTCAAAGGCATTTTCCACCATATTGTTAAAGACGGCAGACAGCTCTGCGCTTTTTCCCTCCTGCAGTTTTTTGAGTACTTCCCTGCTCGGCGCCATAGCGTGCTGAATAAGCTTTTTAACTTCCCTATCTGAGATGCTGGTCTTAGACCAATAGTTAAAAACCTCCTCAAGGTTTGTCCCCAGCTGGTCGCTGATTCCCATTACTTTGTGCGCCTGCTCCAAACGGTCTTTGGCGTTGGAAGTGTGGCGGATGCGCACCGTATTGGTTTTGGACTGCATAGCGGCGTTAAGGGTATTGGCGCAAACTATACGGATTGGGGTAAAAGCAGCGGTAATGCTGCCGCTTCCATCATGAGAGGTGGTCAGAAAAAGATACTTTTCTATCAAATCGTCTTTCCCCACCCTGATATAATCGGGCAGTTTGGCGGTTATAAAAATGCGTTCGCCGCTGCCGAGCGCTCCTGCGGTTTCATATAAGATGCCGTCCCCTCCCACTATGCTGTCAAAGAACGAAAATGCATCCCTGTTCTGCACTATATGGTAGTCTTTCCCCACCACCCCTAAAACCGTATCGGTATCGGTTCGAACGGTGCTGCAATAGTTTGGAATCTCCAATTTTCCCGATAAGATCACGTCTTCGGTGACGATGGGAGAAGAAGGCGTAAACAGCCTTCTTTTCTCCACCTCAAAATCAAGTCCTGCGTGTCTTATCGCTTCTGCGCTTGTCAGATAGTCTTCCACTATCTGCCCCAGATTGTGCCACGGCTTTTCCTTTACGCTGAAAAAGCTGTGTCTGCCTGTCTGCTCATTGAAATGAATCTGATGTGCCATGATTTCCAGTTTTTAAATTCACATATAAGGCTTCAAAACGGCAGGTCGTCGGGAGTGTTCTCATTGGCGCTGCCTGCCGCTTTTCTGCTCTTGGCATTTTTCGCGCTGCCTTTTTCCACATTTTGGTCATCATCAATTCTTTTGACAAAAACCAGGATGCTTAATGAATTGACGTGGAAATCGATGCTTCCCACGGGATTCCCCTCATTGTTGATATACACATGCTGTCCGATTCTTCCCGACACCTGAACCACCGCTCCTTTCTTGATGTACTCTGCGGTTTTCACGCTCAGCCAATACGAGCAGTTGATATAAACCGTAACCTCTTTGTACTCGGCACTTCCTTTGGGTTTATAGCGGTCATTGACTGCAATGCTGAAATTAACCACCTCTTTTTCTCCTGCTTTGCGCACTACAGCATCCGCTGTAACTCTTCCTGTAATTTCCATAACTTTAAAATTTAATGGCATAAATGCCGATTACTGATAAATGATTGAACCGTTTCCCTTAAATCCGCTTCGCTTTAAAAACTGTTTTCAAAAGAAAAAACGGAAAAAAAGAAAGCACAGATCAAGCGGCAGATAAAGGATGCGGAGTGCTATAAGTCCCGAAGGGCGGTTGAAGTGAAACGGAGTCCGTTATGCGCATGCAGCAGACGGCTGCCGCTATCTTGGCTGCCCTTTTTAGCCGTTTCGAATGAAAACAGAGCCTTACACAACCGGCTTAAAAATTCAGGTACTTAGGATTGTCTGCCAACTCTAAATTTATAAAGCACCGAGCCGTTCAAAAACTTACCCGAACAGCCTCATAGACGTCCCCGCCTTTGAGTGTCTGCTCGCCGGGACGGCACAAAAAAGCCGAAACCTAAGTTTCGGCTAAAGCTGTTTTTTTCGTATTGAGGCGAGTTTTAATCTGATGCAAGTTCTGATTGAGAAGCTTCAGAATCTTTTTGTGATGCGGGGAATGCTCATTTTTATTTCCTCTGCACTGCACCACTTCCAATGAAGGAAGCGCCACCTCGATGGTTTCCACAGGCATGTCCTGATATTTGGCAGACAGGATAAGGGAATTTTTCTTTTTATAATATTCATTTTCAAATACGCAGTGCCGCAGCGCATCCCCCTCGTTTAAAAAATCACGGACGCTCTCCATGACGTTTATCCTTAAATTTTCCTTTGCAAACTCCAAGCCGAAAAAAGGCTTCTTGTGCTCTTCATAGACAAGCTGCGACTGCTCTATTTCGGCGCGCAGTTCTGCGATTCGTTTTCTCCTCTGTATTTTTCGCTTCCTGTCAACCAGCCTGTCGTGTTCCTGCTCCAGATTTTCAGGGCAGACCAGATCGGTAATGGTCAAATCTTTCTTAAACCATCGAAGCAGGCTGATATAGTCCTCCCAAATCGTAAAATCGGCTATCTTATAACCGTATTTCATGCAGGTTCTGACTGCCTGCCAGTTCTCTCTGACATGCTGCGAATGTGCCGTCAGATAATGTTTGAGCATATCGGTCTGTCCTGCTTTTAGCAGCGTTTCGGCATGCGGGTCTTTTAGGATTGCGGCAAAAAGAATCTGCGGAGCAATGCCGTAAAACGAGCCTTTAAATCCGTTTCTCTTTAAAAGCGGCAGCGCCTTTGAAGTCGGACAGACCTTATAGGGATTGATGCGGTATTTCTGTCCGCTTTGAAAACTAGCAGGACGGATTTCAAGGGCGGTGTAGTATTTCCACGAATCATAATGGTTTGAAAAGACATTGGTGCTGAGCGAGAGCGTGCGCACCTCGCCCCCGCCGCTAATCCAATGCTGCATCACTTCCTTATGGTAAAACGTCGGCAGGCAGTTCTTTTTCATGTCCTTGTGCGAACAGATGATGCGCACAACCTGATACCCTGCGCAGACATGCAGCGCTGCCCAGTATTCTATTTCCTTGAAATGCACCTGATTGTACTGCTGCATTCTGAGTTTCCCTCTGCATGCGGTGCAGTTCATATACTTTTGGCAGGCTGCCTTTTGCGCATCAGGCTTCCATGAGTGCGCACATTCAAGGCAGTGGAATTTCCCTCTTGAGAGCACGCCCCATTTGAGAAAGATATTCTTCTCTGCCCAAAGCTGCATTTTTTCCGTAATAAGCGGCAGTGTTCCGCTTAAGTCTGTCAGCTCCTTTTCGATGATGGTTTTCGGTATCATAGGTCAAAGAGCGTTAGGGTGTCAGACTTAGACTTTTTAGCTGCGGCAACTTTTTTTGAAAAAGCTGCTTCTGCCGCAACTTTATTTACCGACGCTCCAGAATCTACATGTGCATCGGCTGTATTCTGCACATCCAAATTATTTTGGCTTTCAGCTGTACTTTGGTCAGTAGTGCGGTTTTCAGAAACTTCGGCATCATTATCGGCATCAGCAGGCTGCGGCACTTCCGCAGGACAGCTGAACAAATCATTTGCAGCAGGCTTTATCACTTCCACTCTGCATTTTATGGGAGCAGGCACTCCAATTGTATCATCTGTGTAATATTTGACCGCCATGTCAAATATTTCCTGATTATCAAAACCGCAGCATCCCGTCTTTTTGACCTCGCCGAAAATGTAATTGAAACAGCTCTCCAAGCTTTTGGCAGCTTTGCCGTAATGCTGCGCAAAAACGGCATCAACCTTCGCGGCTTCATTGAGATAGTTCTCAATGGCGGTATTAAATTTGTCAGCCCCTTTCATAACTCATTGCTTTAAGATTAATCATATGCTTGTTCTTATCTTAAAATCCGCCTGTCCAAAAAATTGTTTTCAAAAGAAAAAACGGAAAAAAAGAAAGCACAGATAAAGCGCCGGTAAAGGATGCGGAGTGCTATAAGTCCCGAAGGGCGGATGGAATGCAATGGAGTCAGTTATGCGCATGCAGCAGACAGCCAGCGCTATCTTGGCTGCCCTTTTTAGCCGTTTCAATTGAAAACCAAAACGTCTGCATATCTCTGAAAGGATTATCTTTAAAGAGAAATAGGTATTAATGTTTATCATCTCAAAAATCGATTGATAGCCAGAGGGCGGATAACAGCGCGTTATGTGAGTCAACGCAGAGAATTATCATGACCAGAACTTTGATTAGAACAACAGACCAGAAGAGTTAAATATCAGGGGAGAAACGAAGATCTGAAGAAATGCGGCGACGCTTCAGTTTAGGGACGCAAAAAAATGTGAAGAAATATACAGCTGGCAGTTTCCAGCTTTTAATTTCATGCAAGTGAATAATAAATTTAAAATTTCCACAGAATAAATGGCATATTCTGTGGAAATTTTAGTTACTTAAACCTAAATTTCTAAACCTCCTGATTGAGGCAAGATCTGCTTTTTTTAAATAAAAAATTACACAACCTGAAGAATACGCAATGAACGACTATTTTGAAAAAAACTGCAACACATCTAACTGGCTGGAAAGCTCCTATTTCCATAATAAGCTTAAAAATCTGAAAGGCTCTGTCAAACTGATCAAGCAGGACGCTTATGGGTATAATGGTGAAACACAATTATTCGAAATGGAAAACGGCAGCGATAATTTCTCTTTTGAGTTTAACAGGGAAAAAGAGATCATCAGAGAACTGGGAGGACAGGGAGTAATTGAAACAACCTATAAAGACTTTAAAAAACACAAAAAACTATCCGAAACAAACACTTACACCAACACGGTTGAATTGTTTGAGTATGATGAAGAAACAGATCTGGCCAATAGATACATCAAAATAAAGGACGGCGTAAGGACCGAGCAGGAGCTGAAAATCAGCATTCATAAAGACGGCTCAATAATCCATTCAAATCTGGATTTTGAAGTGCACTATAATACTGACGGCAACATAGTGCATGAAAAAAGCAGGAACAGTGGATTAGAATTTGTTTATGACTATTCCGGTTACGGTAAAAAAGGATATTATACCAGGACACAGCGTATAGGGGATCAAATCGGTTTTGTTCAAAAATACGGTAACAGCAGCAGATGCTTAATTGAGCTGATACTGTACAGAGATAATGTATTATCCAGCAGAACCATGCTGTTTTTTGATGAAAATGGTAATCTTATCCAGAATATGCGCTTCTTTGATGATGGGTCGTACGATAATCATTATTATTTCTATAATGACAGAAATCTATTGATTGAGGATAAAATTTCGCTCCCTAACGGCTATTACGGCACCGATCATTTATTTGAGTATGATCAGCATGACAATCTCATAAAGACAACCAATACGTCATATCAGTACAAATATGACCAGCAGGGGAACTGGATAGAAAGAATTGAAACCTATAGAAATGATATATATGGGAAAATAACTAGGGAGTTTACTTATTTTCCCTCAGGGCTTCATGTAGTTTAGCATCTGCAGTTTTAGGTAAAAAATTAAAGCCGAATATTTATGCGAGATATTGAGAAGTGCGTGCCATAAAATTTCAAAATATAACTAAATTTGCAATATGCATCTCCTTCAGGAATAACAAATTAGTTCCAAGCAGTTTCAATAAATAGAGAAATCAATTGATTCTTTTACTACAATTTTAAAGAACTAAAATAAGAATTAATAAAAAGTTTCAGACCAGCATCAAAGCGGGCTTAAAAAGGGTATTTATACCTAATTCGAACTAAAATTATGTCTATATCTTAACGCAAATTTTGAATTTGAGCCCGTTCTTATAATACCTATTGGCTATCAGCCAAATAAATTAATAATTGAGAAAATTTTTAGCAAGGCAATCGAGATAAACGATAATCCTTTTATATATTGAATTAGATTTTTGATAATCAGAAATTGAATGCAAAAAAAGTACCTCATAGAGTATATCCCAAATAAAAAAGACAAAATAAATATTAGCCGTTAGCATCCAAAATTTCAAATTGCAACCTAGTATAAATTTAAAAATTAAGACTATCAAAATATGACACCCGACGAAGCCCAAGAACTGAGAATATTTTTAACAAACCAGCTTATTGAGCACGGTTTTTCCTCTATTGCAGAGCAAGCCAACAGGAGACTGCTGGAAAGATTGGAGTACGACCCCAAAGGATTGCAGGTTGCGAATGATCCTAATCCGGAACAGCAGCTAATAGATTTTCTTAGCGAGACCATTGAGGTATTTCGAAACAACTCCAATGAAAACTATAGTGAAATGCTCGCCAAAATTAATAAAAATCTAGATGGCGAGAAAATTGAAGGCATTTTGGTAGAACTTCCAGGAGAATCGGAAGAGTATGACCTGACCGGCCTTCCCAATTACCGGGAGATATACGAAAGCCTCGGCATGATTCGCGAAAATTTACTAAATGACAGATAACAGCAAAGATGACAACAGCGCAAATCGACCAAATTAAAGACGACATTTCAGCCGTGCTCCGAAAGCATGCTAAAGTTTCCCTTTCGCGTTCCAAAGGCCTATTAAATATTTCGGACCTGACTGGAAAACTGTACGAGGCATCTGTTTTGGCAGAAGTAATTGAAAAACTGGTAACCGTTGAAAATTTAACGGTAAGACTTGCAGGAAGCGGCAAATATCTGAAACTTAAACAGAAAGGAGGTCCTATCAGCCGTGACTATCCCTATTTCCAAATTTCACAGGGAGGCCAGCCATTCGCAGAGCTCTTTATGGATATCTATTTTACCACTTTGAGCAGCTCGCGAAGATCAGGTGCACCGGGCAGCCGCCGCGGTGACTTTCATGAGCTGGACCTTGCCCTCTTAGTTCCTGATGTCAAGTCCAGGCCAGAACCTGAAGAAATTCTGATTGCCATTGAATGCAAAAACACTACACTGCAAAAAAGTACCATCAGGGAACTGCTGGGTTTCAGAAGAGAGCTTTCCATGCTGAGCGGGGCTGAAGATACCGGGTTTACCAATTGGCCTGCAGACACAATCCCTGCCGATCCGCCATCAATTCATATGCTGTATACCACCCATGGTTCAATTCTGTCCCATTATCGGGAAAACTGCGAGGTATTTGGAATTAAACTGGTTCATCATAGCATGTAGTTGATGAAACCCAATAAAAACTACTAAATATCTGTTTTTCTACACCGCAGCAATTTAACCACATTTAGAATACCAATGAGCGAATTTGACATTACCGGCAGAATTTTACTGCCTTATCTTAGAGATTTAGGAATCGATCCCTCGGAAATTACCTTTGAAGATTCTTTTTCCATACGCCTGGGAAGAAACAAGCATGCAACGGGCAGATCTGATATGCTCATCAAAAGGCATGGCAGGAATCTTTTTGTCATTGAGGTAAAAGCAGATTCCAAACAGCTTACGGATGCGGATAGGGATCAGGGAATTTCCTATGCGAGGCTATTGGATGAAATAGCGCCCTTTACCATAGTTTCCAACGGAATCTCGACTAAAATATATGATTCCATTACCAAAGAAGAGCTGTCGGGCAATATTTCAGAAAAATCGGCCTACTGCAGAAATGGATACTTGTTGTCATCAGACGAGGATTTAAAGCTCAGATATGAAGCTCTAAAAAACTTCATTGCCATGTCTTCTGAAAACCTGAGGCTCTTCTGCGAAATGCAGGTTAATGACCGAATGGGAATGATCATCGGTGATTCCGACAGCCGCTATGCCAAATTCATAAAAAAACTATACATTCAGCGAAAGGACCTGGCAGAGACATTCAAAGTCTTTACAAATTCCACTGATTCGGTCTTTGGACTTGTTGGCGTCGCTGGGGCAGGCAAAACTAACACAATGTGTGCCCTGGCACTGCAAAAACTGGGGGACTCCTTTGTTTTCTTCTATAATTGTGCGATAATTACTTCTCCCGTGGAATGTATTGCACAGGATCTTAACATCGCTTTTTCCAACAGGACAGAAAAAGATATTGCTCTCAAAAAACTTGACGAACTGGGTCGTTATGCGGGCAAGAACGTTCTAATTTTTATCGATGCCGTTGACGAGAGCACCAATCCAAACATCGCGCAGGAATTAAGCGAAATAGCTCTAATTGCAAAAGATGCAGATAAAATAAAGGTCATTGTCAGCTGCAAATCCAACGTTTGGAGCACGGTTCTGAAAATAAAGAATAAGCCCACACAACTCTATAAGGAAGTGAACAGCTTCCACAATTATAACGGCAGTTTAGAAAACCCGGGCTATCACTTAACGGAATTCACTGACGAAGAATTAACTGCCATTCTTCCCCTTTATCAGAGGGAATTCGGTTTTAAAGGTGACATTTCAAATGAACTTCTTCCTGAATTAAGGAATGGATTCTTTTTAAAGATATTCTGCGAAGTCTACACTGGAAAACAGATTCCTCAAAAGATCAGTGACAGGGAACTTATCGCAAAATACCTGAAACAGACCCTTGAAGAAACCGATATCAGATATGAGGCCGGAACAAGAACACTTGCCGCCATTGGAAATCTGTTGATGGATCATACCTATACTCATACCGAAATCCATAATGATGACGGCATAGATGTGAACTATATCGTTGAAAGATTAAACTACGCCCTGGACCAGGAAATACCGGAAGATTTGTTCACCCGAAATATCCTGATCAGATCCAACAATGAGGATTCCTACAATGTATCATTCTACTACTCTAAAATCCGCGATTACATCATCTGCTTCCAAATTCATAAATTGGATAAAAAAAGTGATGACGAGTTTAATGATCTCCTCACCTATTTCTATAAAAACCACATTGGCAAAAGCGCTATTGACTTTTATGTTGACAATGCCTGCCAAACCCATAAAAGTACGCTGGCTAAATTTAAGAAAGACAAATGCCTTTCTTACCTTGCCGCATATAATTCTTATCTGGATGAAAACTTTTCGACCTTCAAAGAGAAGTTCACCCCCTACACATCAGGAGAAATCGGTATTATTCTGCCGGAAGACCTAGTTAAGGGCGATGGTTATGCTTTTTTTCCTGTTTCGGAACAAAGTAGTGACAAAGTGGTTTATCTCGATCTCCGAAATCCTTTTGATGGCCCCTATGATAGCAATCCATTTTTTGAAACCGGGGCCACATCCTACAATATGAGCAACATCCTCTTACTGGTCAAAAACCAGGAAACAATGGTGAAGCAGGTCATCTACAAACAGCTCAGGGAAATAGTCGGCAAAGAGTCCATTGCTACCTTAAGCCCGGAAACACTGCTATTGGAAAAGCTATCCGCTATAGTGTACTACCATCATAAAAGATTAA
Source organism: Flavobacterium notoginsengisoli (assembly GCF_014207905.1). Taxonomy (GTDB): domain Bacteria; phylum Bacteroidota; class Bacteroidia; order Flavobacteriales; family Flavobacteriaceae; genus Flavobacterium; species Flavobacterium notoginsengisoli_A. The sequence goes on from NZ_JACHLB010000011.1 coordinate 96,798, forward strand.
ACTATGACTATAAAATTAATGATTTTTACATGCCACGATATCAGCAGATATACCCTATTGATCTTTTAGATCTGAAAGAAAGGATTAAAATGTTTAAAATCAGAGAGCACCATAAATACCAAAATATTACAAAACAGCAGCTAGAAGAGATTATTGAACGTACCATAACAGAAAATCTGCCAATTCCCGCTTATAGAACAAAGGGAAATGTTCCACCAATTGAGGGACTGACAAAGATAGTGGATATGCTGATCGAAAAAGGATACGGTCAGATTGACAGCCATTATCTTCCAGAGCCTGATCTTTCCATACAGGAAACTAAAGAAATATATCAACAGAAAAGACTGGAGAATTCGAGAACAAAACGGACAATACAGTTCAGTGAAAGTCAGGCAAAGAAATATACTAAAAGCTTTTTCAGGCATCTGGAATCGTGCTATAAAGAATTTGTAGAATACAACTTTCCAACTTTAAAAGAATCTTTTGAATTCTACAATAGTATGCCACACGAATACATTGTTTACCTTCACGATGCTGATATCCTTAAGTGGGGCAATATTGGATACCGCCGATCGCAGACAGATGAGTTCGGATTGTATTACAAAGGTTTTGAGGAAACAGAAAATGCATTTACCCAACATGGAATTATATGCCTCAGACATTTTTCAATGGAACGGCTCCTGAAGATCGAAGAGTCCTACCGATATAATGTTCAGGTATTCGAAGGAATCAGCGCTTCAGAACTTGAGGAAAATTGCGTTCTGAGAGGCTGGATTTATAAAATGCTGGAAAGTGACATTGATCACATAATAAAAATGCACGAGAATTAAACATAAAAACAATAAAAATCTATTACTGAATGCGTGGCACTTTTTATTACGGCTGCTCCATTGGAAAATGCAAACACTATCGCATTATGATCAGCAATCAGAGCTGCCAATCAGATTTGTTTTTTTTTACAAAACAAAAATAACATGATCTAAGAAATCGGTTTTATCAAAAACATTATTATCCGAATTACGGTCAAATAGCTGTAAGGTTATTTTCGAGGGATTGCTTTGTGTCCTTCTGCAAGCCAAAAAAAGTTATTTTTACATGAGATTCTAGATATCGGAAAGGAGAAGGCAATTCGACTTTGAACAAAATGCCACGTTGATTAGTGATGTTGCCAGAGATCGCAGTTAAAGCGCGTCTGTTGTCATGTCTTACGACAGTAAAAGAAAAGGCGGACAATTGCGATTAACCGGATTTAATAAGAAAGTAGATTGCAGAAAATAAAAGCCGATAAGATGAACGATAAATAGATTATCTCTTATTAAATAACAAAATCTAAACATTGTTTAAACATCCAATATGAGATTTCCCGACAATTACACCACCGATAGAAGGATCAAATCATTGAGTTCGCGCCTGGAAACTGTTGCTAAGGATTCCCATAGTAGAACCTTTTACGTAAATTCAGCCATCAAATCAGAAAATTTAAAGTACAATCTAACCGGCGTACTCTCCAAGATTATCTTAAAGTTGCAGTTGACAAACGGTACAAAGAAAGATTTTATGCAAACCATAGAGCTTTACAACTCCTTACATAAAACAAAAATCAAGTACGGCGATTTTACAGCTATAAATTGGATTACGGAATCAGATCAGGAAACGGTCATACCTGAACGGTTAAGAAATTTTTTATTTAGAATTGGTCATGACAGAGAGAATGGAAAAACCGTTACAATACCTGTAGAGTCGAAGGGACTAATCGAAATTCTGCAATTGTATTACAACCGATTCTATTTAAATAGAAGGCTGCTGATTTCAAGTAAAGATCTTGCCGGAATTGTCAGAAAGGGCCATCCCTCAGTTAAGACCGCATTTCTTTTAGAAAAAGGCATCGTAGAAAAGACTAAAGATTCCAAAAGCTACCAATGGATGGATTCGAACCAATACGTCCAGCATTTGGGCTCCGAAATTGCCGCTATATTGTGGGATGAGTTTGGAGGTGAAACTTCCGACTACGAGTCTTTCAGGCAGTATTATTCTTTGATCCGCGCCGCTGGCCTCTGGCCGGTAGACCTGAAGAATTATCTAACGCAAAGGAGCTGTGCTTCCTTAATAAATCTTTCCATAAAATTTTTATATAATCAGCAGGATCTGAAGCAGTCTGCCTCTGAATTCAGCAAAATATGGATGAATGCAGCTGATTATATGGACAGGGGCTCTTCCCTTGAAATTCCTGTAATTGCCTTTGACTATTCCGATGCCTACTCATTCATTAAAAGTATCAAAAGTGCCGAATTTCTCTTTCCGGACATATTTTACTTTCAAAGCACTCGAAACCATTTCCTGTTGCTGCTCCATATCATCATAGAAAATACCCCCGAACATCCGAATCCACATGAGAACGTTTTAAAACTGATTCAGAATTTAGAACTCCCGATTGTGGCATGGAATAGTATTGAACGTATTCCAACTTATTACCCACAGCTAATACCATTCCTGCTCACCGACACGGATCTTGCTCCGCTGGCTTTCCAGCTTATAGATAAAATCAAGATAAACGAGAATTTTTCGCCTGACGATTCCAATGAACGGAACCACGCGCAAAATCGTGAAGAGATCAATGGATACTGGATGGAAATGTTTACGGTTTTTCTTGAAAAATCAGAATCGATAAGCGCTGAAAAAGAAAAAATAGGAACTGCCCTAGCTAGAATCCTAGGTGATCTGGCCATGAGCGTTTTTACCAGTGGCGGGCGGACGGCCAATAACAGGACTGATCATATGTTGTACAGAAAAAGACTTGAAAACGTGATCAAGAAATTAAGCACATTAAGACTTTCGAATTCCCATTCCTACGGCGCTGCTTTGAATCCAAGAATTATTTTTTCTTATCTGCCCGTCATGGCAGAATATATCAGCGATCAGATTTTGCTTTCTGAGGGACCAGATAACGGTTACCTGCGAATGAACTCTGCTTGGACTAGCTTGGGAATTGAAATGCTGAAACTTATAAACCTTCGAAGTTCGGAGGCAGAGATAACCAAGGCCCAAAGAATGGCACTTCAAGATAGCGGCAGCATGCTGACAGGGGCCATTAAAGATTATCTTGTCCACTATTATACCGTGCAGGAAATTAACATAGCGATCTACGATGAAGGTAAGACTAAAGTGACCGTTTCACGAACTGAACGCGAGTTTGGATTTGAAATAATCGATTGGGGTTACCTTACATTATGTCTGGAGAAAGAGACATTGCTTGAGAACCTGGACAGTAAAATTATTGGCTCGCTAAATTTTTTAAAAAAGGGCGACAAATATGACAGGCAGAACAAGGATCAGTCTATCAAGCTCAAACTATATATCAAGTTATTGCTGCTTGCATATCTGGAGATAAATGAAAATGAAAATAAAAATGAATATGATATTCAAGGTCTGCCGGTATACTCAGTTAAGGAGAAGCTCGAAAAATGGATTATAGCCTATGCGCTTTGCTATTCTGTAGAAGATATGCTTAATGGCAGAACTGATATCTTCAACGAGCTTTACAGCAGTTTTGGTTATCTCCCGTACCATATCGATCTGGCTGACCTCTTATACAGATGTATTGCCTATTTCACAATTGATAGGCAGGAAAAATTTGTCAAAGATTATGTCGGGCAGAACAGCGATATCTCCCGCCTTCTTGCGGCAATCAATATATTTGAGAAAAAAAATCTGCAGGAAATCGTCTCTGATCGAATAAGTAAAATAGATGTTGGTAAGTATATAGCCTCAAAATTTATGATAACAGATCTCGAATATGCTTTGAGGGAAGCCATAATCTCTGAGAATCATTGGGAGCTGGCAGAAGAGCTGCTCTTAAAAGTCCAAAGTCATTATAAAGGGCTTAAAGGAAAATATGAGAATTCAGAAGACTTCCTGTTCGAGATAAATCTTCTTCTTGCTTATAGACAAAAGCAATATGACAAACTAAAAAATCTGGAAATTCCAGAAAAAAAATACAGAATACAAGGTGAAAACAAAAAAAGCAGGAACCTAAAGAACTATTATATTGCGTTATTTGAGATCAATAACCGCAAGAACTATGACAAAGCAATTGAAATATTTCAAGAGCTGCAGTCGGATGACCCCAAAAACATACGGTATGCTTTTCAGTTATATCGCGCACAAACCCTTAAAGCAATTGATTCATAGATGGATTTACAACTACTTCGCCAAGCCGCTGAGACCTGGAACAACACTATAGCTGCTCTTAATAATCAAGAGAAAGAAGGACTTAATGAATTAGACCAGCACATCCATATGATTGATCTGCATCATCTTGATTTTAAAAGTGATGCCATTAAAATTGCCAGCATAATCAGCCAGCTTTCCAAAAACAATCTGTATAATCAGGAGATTATTGCTCTTATCTACAATTTTTATATTGATGGCGGGCATCATGAAAAAGCGTACGATTATATTAAAAATGCCGAAAAGCATCTTAATGGCTTAACGGAAAAAATAGAGCCAAAAATCGAGATGCTTATCAATGATGCATTCTCTACAAAACTTGAAAGCAGTCTGCAGGGCAGCTTTTCACAGATCCTTACGCTATCCCCTGAATCATTAGTAAGGATTGTTCCAACACAATTGAATGACAAAAGGGTTTTGGACGAATTCATACTCAACGAATTCGTCCAGACAGTAAAAATCATTAAAGAGAAAATTGACGGTTTGAGTCAGATTACCTTTGAAGATAAGTACAATGATCTGCTTCTGGCAATTCTAAGACTTAGGCTGCCGATATGGGGTTGGGAAATTTCCGATCAGGCCAGAATTGGGAAATCCCCCACTAAAAAGGGTGCGGGAGAGTCTGACCTTATCATCAGGGCGGGAGGAAATATCATTGCTCTGGTGGAAGCTCTGGTGCTGGGCAAAAGAAACCGGACCTCGACACAGAAGCATATAAAGAAAACTACAACCTATGCAGACTTTGTCGAGAGATATTACATGATTATTTATTACACCGGCACGGCTGTCGGTTTCGATAAAACTTGGGAATCTTACAAGGATGATGCCTCACTGACTTCCTTTACCAAAGATTTCGAATTTGATGCTGCAAGGGGATATGTTGACCTCACGGCGAAATTTCCCAATACAAAAAGTATGCGGATAGCAAAATCTTTCCATGGCGATAGGGAATTTTTTCATCTGTTCATTGATCTGAGTCGCTAATTTTTAATAGCCAATATTATTTTAACTGAAAGGAAAGCAGGAATTTAAAAAAAATAAAATGATTCCAAAACCAATAGACAGCAGCCTGAAAATCAAAGTCAATACTATCCTAAAGTCGGCAAAAAGAAGAGCCGACAAGGCATTTGCTGATAATATTTTATCCCGTACCAAGGTTCTCGATGATTTCGAAAGTCTTAAATTAATTGACCGAGAATACAAAGCTTTAAAGAAGGAGATTAAGAAATCAGATTATCCGTTCTATATTCACAACAGCAGCACGCCTGAATGGGTGCTTTCCCAATATGCAAGCCGGACTTATCTGTTGGATGTTGATGAAAGCAGGGAACTGGAAAAAGCGATATATCTTGGAAAATACAGAAGCAATCTCCTCAAGAGCATAATGAAGATAGTAAAACGCGTACCTCCCTATTCATATGAGAAGTTCATGAATGGTGAAGTCTGCAGATTTTTCCTGTTTTTCGGTGAATATCAGAATTTAGCTGAAGGGGATTATTACAGGATAATAAAATGGCAGACTGAAAATATTATCAGAATTATTAGCTATGAATGCGCAATGCTGATAAAAAAAATTCAGAACTACTGTCAGATTAAAGAAAATCCTATCTCGTTTATTGAATCGGAAAACTTGCTTATTGACCAACTTTTGGCCTACAAGGGATCTGATGGAGGTGAGATCAAAAATATGCTCTCAAAAATGTACATTTTTGATGATTTTGACCTAAATAATTACAAGGATTATTTGCTGCATGAAAATCATAGAACATACCAAAATCAAGAGTTCCACTGGCATAAAGCAGATTACCACATAATCAAACCGATGGCAGACTATCTGGAGCTGGAACCTGTAACTGTCTTCACCAGTGAAATTTTAATTTTTCAGACAATTGACAAAATAGCGGTATGGTTTAAGGAAATTCTTGAAGGGGCTGATATTCAAAAAGAATATGTTTTGCCTGATTATCCAAAGGAATTAGATAGGATTGAAAATGAAGCGAAAGAGGAAATCGAAAGGGTATCAGATCTTATGTGCGATTATATTAATGACGAAACCAACAGTGAAAAAGATATAAAATCCTATATGATCAATTTATATGACAACAATCGCTCCAAGTTAAATGCGATCAAGGACAAAAGAGTGCTGGAGCTCATATCCAATGACAAAAAACATGTGCTCATAGATTTTTTCACCACCAACTCTTTTTTCAGCAATAATCCGGAGAAAGTTGAATCCAATCTTAAAGAGCTTATCATCGTACATGAGCTGTCTTGGGACATTTTGGTGGCGTATAATGATATGTTCGGCACTAAAAACATTTACGACATAAGGGATTACGGAGTTTCGGAAATTACCATGCTGCTCAATAAAATGGTTCTGAATAAAAAACTTTATAAAACAGGAAAAAAAGCCATGGATGATTTTTTCCTTCATTTTCAAAAGTACAGCTTGCCATTTGATTATCATATCAAGAATATTCAGGAAGTGCTGTCCGAGGTTTTTACCACCGCCATGAAAAACCTGCAAGCTATTTTGGACGATGCGCAGCCCACAAACAAGGTGATCTTTCTACAAAGCAGGATCAAGGAAATAAAACAGCGGGAGCTTCAATTGAGACATCTAGAAACGGAATATAATTATGAACCCACCAGAAATAAATACTCGGACCTGCTCAAGGAATTTTTAACAATTGAAGCCGATTTTATAAAAGAAACCATCGCCATTTCACATACTCTCCCAACGCGTAAGGAACCATTGCAATTGGAAATGAAGGCAACCTTTGAAAACATGATAAGCAAAGAGAATCAGATTTTCATAAGCAGGATGCTGGAGGATTTAAGCATCACGCAGGATGGAAGTGCAATAATTGGCGAAAGAAGGAAAGGCGCCATTCGAGGCATCGTGGAAGCACTTAAAGAGAAGAGGATTTTACCGGATAAAAGTCTCGAGCTGCTCTGTAAAATTATAGGAGATAAAATAGGCTTAAAAATAAATTCGAAACTAGACTTTACAAATACTTCGGAAAGATATAAAAAAGAGGCCGGTCAGTATATTGCTGAGAACCATCAAAACTAGAATAAATTTTATAAGGTCTTATCCCTCCGGCTGCGTAATAAATCATACATAGCTGAATATTTGCATGATTAACAGGTAAATATTTTAAATTATGATTATGGTTACTATCAAAATAAAAAATTATTTCAATTTAAGACTGCTGCTTAGAAAAAGCAAAATAAGCTTAAAGCTGCAAGTCGGGAAGCTAAAGTTTCAGTGCTGCTTCAAAAGACCTGTCTTTGCTAAACGGTCTGCTAGGCACTGGATGCAGGTAAGAAATATGCTGCTGCTAATTAGACTTTTAGTGAAGTTATGGTTTTACAGCAAATTATTTTGAAACTAAGCAAAACTGCCAGTAAAAGAGTTTAAAAAAAACAATCCATTCATATAGCTTGGATCTGGTCAATTTTGAAAGAAAATAGTCGAATAAATAAAGTCCGCTTCACTTATTTACAATGACGGAAAAATATCTTAGCTACGCTGAAAAAAGTTTCACTACTTTCAATCTGCTGGCTTCTATTAACTGGTATGCAATTTTACTTTTTCCAGTAAATAATCAAGTGTCAATGGTTCAGTATAGTTAATTTCTATTAAAACGATTCCTAGCTGTAAACAAATATTTCTTTTTTTCTCGTCCCGTTTTTGTAAGTTTTCAAATGCCTTGCTCCCGCCCCAAGCCTTAATGGGATGAAAATGCTGCTGACCTTGATATTCAAATGCCAATTTTCTTTGAGGCAGATAAATGTCCAGTTCTAAGTTTTCAAGCCAATCCGGACGGATATTTCGTTCGATAGCATCAAGGGGAAAAGCATTAGTAACTAACCGAAACAGAATCGTCTCACTAATCCAGCCTTCGCCGATTTTCCTGAATCCAAACTCTGTCCTTGCTGCATTTTCAGGTAATCTAGCTAATTCCCTGGCATATCTGGCTGCTAATAATCTTTCTTCTTCACTCTCAAAAGCCGTACTTTCCATCATCAATTTCCTTGTCAGCTTCAATTTTTCAATTACTTCTGAAGGACAAATGTCGGGAAGAAAGTTAAAATTATTAAAGCCAAGTTTTAAGGAGCTTAATTGAATGTACCAGCCATAATACTGCTTAAAGTTTCCGCCATACATTTCGTGGCACCATCGTAAAGAAGGTATTGTCATATTGCAGCGATGACAAAGTTTTGGTCGAAATTTAAAAACTGCGTCAATACGGTTTTTGGGTTTTATTTTTTTCAGATATGAGCTTGGAAAAGGTGGCTGCCAGGGTGTTTTGGTAATTTCTTTTTTATCTTCTGAAATAGATTCTGACAATTCGAAATAATTTATTACTGCCTGCTGAGAACACAAACAAAGAAATTGTTCACTGTTTTTTTGCTCGGAAAAAGAAATAAACGTTCCATAATGTTCGGGATAATGAACATAAGGAAATGGTAATTTTTCGACTTGTGTTGGTGATCTTAAAGCAACTTCTGGAAGCTGCGCATTATGATAAGCGATATTTCTTGTTGTTTTTTTTGCCATTTTTATCACCAATGGTTATTAGAATTTGGTTGTACAAAGTATATGCTGAAAATTCGATCACATTGCCTAAATCTTTCTGGTCCTCAAATTACCGGTAAAAACTAAATCTTCAAAATAATATGTCCCGCAAATTTCCAGTCTGCCGGGATATTCTCTTCTGAAAGAATGTCCGCCAATTACTTGTTTTTCTCCTAAAACGGTCCAGACAATCTTCAAATTATTTTCTTCAAGAAATTTTAAAAAAGAATCTTTTCGTACAAGCAGGTAGGACTTCGAATTATGGTGGACGTTTGCGGCAAAACATTCTAACTCGTTGCGGTTATTGACAAACTCTCCTTCTTTTTTGCTGTATTTTAAATCCATTCCATTATACAGAACGGTGCTTGGTTTTAAAAAACTGATTGTCTGATCCTTGGAGTGATCACCTTCTGCTTCCCATAAAAACGATACAGTTGTGACATTGACCTGCGCAACATAATTGCCCGAATTCTTGTCGTATACCTTCCTCCATTCCCCGCCCCCATAATACTCGCTCGTAAAATGACGCTGTGCCGGCGACCAATAGTACTCCCTGCTGAACATTTCATATCTGCTGCTGCTTTCCGGCATCCATCTCCCTTCAAAATCCTGTTGGACTGCCCAATTCTTAAATGCAGAATATTCTTCATCCTTAACAAGATAGCTCCTGACTTGATACCATAGCTCTTTATGCGGCTGTTCCCACTTTTCTTCTCCAATTTTTTTTTGTTCCGACCATGAAGGATAACCTTCCAAAATGAGCCACTGCTGATTTTTATCGTCTGTTATCTGGATTATATCTTCCATGGGGGGCAGAGCAGAGTCGTCATTTACCCAGGCTTGATTAGTGCCGCTCCAGTCAAACTTTTTTTTGCTGCCCCACCAGAATCCCTCCGACTCTTCATCATCATAAGTTCCGGTTTCACTAATCAGCATTGTCGGATCGATATCTCTATCGTAAGGATCCCAAGGTCCCTCATACGCTTTTTCCGTTTCATTCCCCAACCTTTCCGGCATTATAAAATTATCTGCCAGCAAAGCCATATATTCATAGTACGCTATCCATTGATATTTTTTTCCAATCCTGTCATGAGGTTTGGTTTGTCTTCCCCTTCCCGTGCCTATTTCTTTGTCGAAAGAAAGATGCAGCTCAGGATCCCATCCTAGCTCGATAGCCCTTGACAGTATTAATCTTTGTGAAATCCTTAAATCAAAATGTTCGCCGGTATTTATAATCTTTTGATTGTGATCTAAAAACGGCTCTATTTCCCGCTCATATTCTATAAGCAGTTCACCCGCCACTGATTTTTTAAAATCATTTCTAATTTCCTCTAATTCCTCTTCCGTTTTTCGTCCAACAGCAATTTTAAATTTAATCTCGCCGTCTCCTATCATAAAACCGTCTTCAGGATCTTTAGTTATTATGGGATTCAGTTTCTTCAATAACTTCAATTGTTTCGCACTTAACCTGCCTTTAAAATCTTTGAAAACCTGTCTTCTGTCAATTGCTATTTCCCCAAATTTACAGCCTGACCATTCAGACATATTACTATTGGTGCCGATTGTATATCTTGAAAAATCACCAAAGCCCATAACAGAGCTCCATATATGACGGTATTTTTCATTATCATATTTTTGCTCCAAATCTTCCAATGATGGAATATTTTCCGGCCATTTGCTATCATAAGGAGGACGGACTTTTGTTAATTCAAAACTTAGACCGATATCAAGATAATCGGCATATTCAATTATACCTCTAGCATAATCTCTTAATAAAATGTGCGGAATTACGCCTTTTGGATTATTAAATATGATATTGAACACATACTCACAGACTTCTTTAATTTTATTTTTATGGTTTGTTCTTACAACGCATCCGTAAGCAACGGCAAATAATCTCTCATAGACATATGGATCATTAACCTGCTCAAATAGTTTTAAAATTTGAAGCAGCACATCGAGTCTTTCTTCTAATAATGAAACCAAAGCTTTTGTAGAACAATCCCTCAGTTTTCTATTTGTTGAAGTATGAAACCATACTAAAGCAATGCAGGAAAGCAATAGGGATTCGTCAGAAATGTGTGATTTGTCCGTCGGATTCCAGGCCCAATCAATAAGTCTTTTTACCGAGGAGTCATCGGTATATCTATTTTTAAGAAACTGCGTCCATTCCGCATCGCGCTCAGCGAGTGAGAAATTCATTAAATGGTTATGGAGAAAGCGGGCATTGTAATAATGATCTGGGATACCTGTAGCTGCAAGAATTGTTTCCCAAAAAAGATCATGCGTGCCAATAAAGGAAAAAACGTGTTTATTTACATATTCTTCCGATTCTTTATTTATGGTGTCGAACTTTCTCCACAGTAAGCTTTCGACGAAGGATTCCACCACAGGATATTTATATTTAAGCTTTGGCAGAAGCGTATAAAACTCATATCCTTTTTTCTCAGGAACCTGAATCGAAAAAGCTTCAACCAGTCCTTTATTGCTGTAAATTTCACTTTCACTTCGCACAAAATTATAAAGTCTGCCTCCTTTTTGGAACTCCGCTGTCAAATCAGTGCTTTGTTCAAGTAAATATTGGACCGTCAGGTGGTCCTCAAATCTTTCATATGCTAAATACACCCCTTCTTCATAAGTATTGTCTTCTTTCCAAAAAAGGTTCTTAGAAAGTACTCCTTCGGTAATTAGTTCGTCTATAAAAGCTTTTTTATCTATAAAACTGGCAATTGAGTCATTCACAACCCTATGAGCCATTTCATATGGGATATAGTTGAATTGGTTGTCAACTTTGCATTTAATTAAAGCATAAATAGACTTCTGCACAAGATTTAAGCTGTCGGAGTACCCGACTCTCTTAGGCTTTGACAACACAAAATTTACGTTTTTTACAAAAAAATTAATAATAGACGAAATGCCCTGAAGGCCGTCCGGAATTCTGGTTAATCCAGCCTTGTTGATTCCGTCACAAAACAGCTTTAAAAAAAGTGGGTTCTGAAACTCAGGATGCAGTAAAGGCACATTGGGAAGCGCAATCTTGTAATTGTCAAAAAATAATCTGCTGGCTTCGTATTCGATGTTCCTAAATCCATAGTGAGGATGCTCTACAATGCCAAGACCAGAGATTTCTTCTTCAGGAAAGATTATTTTTTTATAGGAAGACCTTACAGTCAGTACTAGACCCAGCCAGCTGTATTTTTTTATTTCATCAATAAAACTTTTTATATACTCGCTCCAGAAGTAATTGCCTTTTCCTTCATTGACAGCATCAATAAAAATAATTATTCTCTTTCCCGACTCAGCAGCCCGGCCATTAAGCTTTTTTAGTAAATCTTCAGCTTTAGAATTAATTTGAAGCCTTTTAAAAATCTGCGTCCATGGGTCTTCTTCTGTGACGAAATGCTGTCCCAGAAGAAAGACACTTTCATGTCCATTCTGTATTCTTCTGGAAACTATGTCTGCAATCAGGTGAGACTTGCCGATTCCAGCCTCGCCATCGAGCAGTAGAAAAGGATTATTTGCCAGCTGGAATAAAGAACTTCGGAGCGAACTTTTGAAAGTCTTAAGCTCAGCCTCAAATTCCCTTATATTTCGTAATTCATAACCATATTCATGAAAGTAATTGTAATCATTCTTTTCTTTCTGTATTTTACGTTCTTCGGTTATGTAATAATTATAAATTTCCTGCACATCCTTATAAATTATATGGTGCAGCTGGTCGAACTCACTTATTGGAATTAAAGCGGTTCCTAAAAAATCTGTTTTATGGAACAATTTATCTATTCCATCTAAGGCAAGCTCTAAACTTTTTAGATTTCCATCCACTTCAGGCCGACCTTTCAATAGTTGTTTCCCCTTCAGCAGAAGTTTATCAAATTGTTTGGTTACGTTCTTCTTAAAGTCTTCTGTTCTTCCCAGTCCTTCGAAGATTTTTGATACATGAAGATTTACGTTTAAGTCCGGTGTATATCTTTTACCAAGATCAATTATAGATGATTGAGCTTGCTCATTGAACCATCTCTGGTCAGGTTCAAAGCTCATTTGAGAATATATAGCTTCAACCTTTGAACTTATCGTGTCAATTTTACGTTCTACTCTGCTGACAGCTTCACCCAGACTAAAAATTTTGGCTTTAAAATTTTCTTCTATAAATAGTTTTTTGAGCTGGTTGTCATTTTTAACTTTTTCAGTGAAAATTTCATAAAAAGAAATGATCTCGATTGTACTGGGAATGATAATGTTTGGATTAGTTTCAAATAAGCTTATAACCGCATTATAATCCGCGGGTGAATTCTTAAATAAGGTATATTTATTAAGCTCAGCAAACAAAATTTGGGAATGGTAAAATGGAATTTTATCCGAATTTTTATCAATTGATTTTCCGGACTCAAATTCGTTTATAGTTGCATAAATTATGGCAACTAATTTCGTTTGGTAGCTTTTTACGGGAAACAAAAACTTGCGTAACCTTCCGTAACCTTCGTCTGTAATGAACTGATCAACAAATTTGGCAGATACATATACTAATACAGTAATTGATAAGGGTTCCATTTATTTTTACACTTTTTTTTAATTATATAAATTCGGCATCTTAGAATTCCTAATTAGCTGCTAATTATGCATTCGCTTCAACGAAGTACATCTTATTTGTTAAATAAACAGGTCATCTGAAAAAAACCGCAACAATTGCCGGTCATAATAATAACAAAAATCTACAACATTTAAAAACAATCCGTAAAGAATAGAGAAATAAAAAACAATAATTAACTAACTAACTAACTAACTAACTAACTAACTAACTAACTAACTAACTAACTAACTAACTAACTAACTAACTAACTAACTAACTAACTAACTAACTATTACAGCTCGCCCACTTTTTACAAACCAACAAAAAAGCCCTCATTTCTGAGAGCTTCTATTCTTATTTTAATACTATCAAACTATAAAGAGCTGGCTTTTATCCTTACGATTCTGCCGTCCTTCATCACAACCAGATCACTGTTGTTTTTCTTTTTAAACTCAATTAATTTCTCAGAAACAGTTTTCATAGCCTCTATAATTTTCTTCTGAGTCGGTGTTGTTGTTGTTTTATATTCTCCCCATCATTTGGTGTTTTTGAGCTTATTGAACTTGGTTACATTACTAATTTCAGTTTCACTGCCTAATATTTTTTGTGCTATTAATTCGGCTTTAATGGCTATATTATCAAAAATCAACGCCTCATTAACAATAGGCAAATATATATCAAATAAATTATTGATTCCATTTTTATATCTGCGTTTGATAACATCTGTTTCAATATTGTGTCCGCCTTCCTGAACTCTTGTTTTAACTCTTTCAATAGCCATATCAATACTAAAGTGAATTACTGCTGAAAGAAAAAGAACTGATATTGAAAGACAGACAGATCAGCAGGCCGAAAATCTCAACCAATGATGCTGTACTGCTTGCAGAGCAGCAGTTTAAAAAATATCTGCCTAAAATCCTGGACTCCCATGATGCACGACTTGATCTGCAGGAATCCTATAAGAAAAGAAGGAATTAAACAATCTTCCTTTTTACATAAACGACTAACTCCAGCCAACATCCCCTTCACCGGCCAAATCAAAAAATAAAGCCAATCTAAAAAACTAGCTAACTAACTCTTATTTCGAACATCGCCGCCACGTCACCAGCATTTTGTCTGGCTTGACTCCATATTTTTCGATTCAAGATATTATAAAAATAAAAAAACAGCCTGAAAGCTGTTTTAATTTTGATGCGATATTGCTATAAACAGCTGATTTTCTGTAAAAGTCAAATGCAATAATTAACCGCCACATCTGATTCTTTACCGCATCAGTACACAATTATTTTTGCGGTAGTATGAGGCACAGTATCAAAAACACCATCATGCACCATCCCTGAGATTTGATTTGCTGCACGTGCATTATTCTCTCCTTATGTCGGCTATCTTCTTCAAAACCTCGTGTTCCTTAAGTTTTATGTATTCCCTTGTTACCACAATGACTCCTTGGTTATTCGGAAAGACGGCTTTCATTTTTACCAGGCTGGCCTTAAACTTATCTTCGATTCCAAAGAAAAACACCGGCTGCCGGCTGCTGGAAGCCTGCTGGTCCAAATACAGTTCGTACTTAATTTTACTGTCACTGCTGATAAAATCCACCCTGCTGATCTCTTTTCCTTTATATACGACCCTGCTTTCAACATAGGACTCATTCCTATACCAGCCGTAATAGAAATTCAAACCCAGAATTTTATTTTTGAGATCCTGCCACGGGATTTTTTTTGTTTCATTTCTCAAAGATGCTCCCAAATCCTTAAACTGGTCTTTTTTTAGGTCTATCAGATTATATGTGCCTACGGATTCCGTGAAGATCACCTTTTCATTATTGAATTGCGTCTGATCGGTCTGCATCAATTTCTCAATAGCCAGATCACCTGCCACGAAGATGCTGTCATCAGAAAATTTCATTGCAGGCTGCTTACCGAGAGGATCTGAACTGGAAGTAGTGATTACGTAAACCCCCGATTCATGATCGCTTCCAGCAGGCGTGCAGGCGGTGTGGAACAGAGAAAGAAAAAAAAATATAAACGTAAAGCTCATTTTCCTAAAAGTTGCTGTAGTACCCACCTGATTGAAGAATAGCTGTCATGTTAGCATATCTGCTGTTAGTAATCTGCCTGGTGATTCCTATTCCGCTCAAGAGCCCTGAAACAAAAAATTGTGCTCCATACAGACCCGGAATATTGTCATGGTCCAATTGGGTCCACGAAATAGAACCGTGAACGCCTACTATAAAACTAGATCCCTCCGTGATGCTTTGTATCCGCACCCTCTTATCGTACGGGCCAATGTATCTTTCTCCCAGATCAACGACAACAATGTTCTCACGCGCCTGAATGGTATAGACGTCTGCGATTTGACGCGCGATGGTCCATTGATACCTTAAATTGAACAAATTCTGGCCAAAAGTTAGCACATCTACACTTGCATAAGGATCTACTGAGCCCTGCCATGGCTCAACTGTCGCATTAAGGGGATCATCCGGAGCCAAATTAGAGACGGCAGCCATTTTTCCAGACGGCTTCGCTTTGCTGCTGGTTTGAGAAGAACTTAGAAGACTGCCTTTTTCTGGATGGTTATCCAAATAATGGACGATCGTCTCCCATTGATCTTTACTGAAATTGCTTTTATCTGGTGTCCTTAAGAGTTTCATGGCGTAATCGTCTGAAGCGGCAGACGGACTTTCCTTCTCATTTGAACAAGAGATCAGCAAACAAATTCCTAAAATTAAAGTCAGGTTTTTCATTGTATTTCTTTTAAAAAATTAATAACGTAAAACAAACACTTAAAAATTAAAAAAGCAAATAAATACTACAAATATATTTTTTTTAACACAAAATAACCTATATACAAAATTAATATACTTTAAATACGGTTATCTCGCTGAGGCGTCACGACCCCTTGAACCAATCGGCAGACTACAGCCAGCTGTTTTGAGCTTCCCTCGCATATAGCGTTCCTTCTGCAAATGCTTACCGGGCCGCATTACTGCATTTAACACTTAGGATATTTTAATGTCTGCGCAGGCAAGGCTAAAAATGTATTCATCCTGCATCTAAAGCTGCAGCTTCGATACGCTGCACAATCTATAAGTAAGAGTGCAGAATACGGAAAATGGGTGGAACTTTTTTTGTTAAAAAACGTTCTCGTCCGCAGAAACAAAACACAACAACCTGAATAACAAAAGATTAAACTATTTTTTATTTTCAAATTTTCATTTTAGTCGCAAAATTCATAATGTATCGAGGTACTGCACTATCAATACCAGCAAAATTCATCAACAAAAAACAAATCATTTCCTGAATTATTTCTTCTAAAAATTCAGCACCTGAACAGGCACTGCTGAGACTGTATTTTTAACTGGATTCATCATCCCGACAGATCCTCTGACAAAGCGACACGAACCGCCGGCCAAAATAAAAATAAAAATAATCTTCAAAGAATAAATCAAATAGAAGAATACAAAAAAGCACAATCAAAACTAACTAACTAACTAACTAACTAACTAACTAACTAACTAACTAACTAACTAACTAACTAACTAACTAACTAACTAACTAACTAACTAACTAACTAACTAACTAACTAACTAACTAACTAACTAACTAACTAACTAACTAACTAACTAACTAACTAACTAACTAACTAACTAA
>NZ_JACHLB010000012.1 GCF_014207905.1 Flavobacterium notoginsengisoli
GCCTGCGCAGATGGTACTGCAGTTATGTGGGAGAGTATGTCGTCGCCTTTCTTTTTGGAATCCTCATCATTTATTTGATGGGGATTTTTTGTTTTATATCAATTTTGTTGCCTTGTATTTAATTTAAAGAATACTTGGTTTTTCTACGTTAATAAGATTTTAATATGCTATAAATCTTAATAAAAAGAATATCCATAAATACGTTTAATATTTTGATATTTAAGAATTAATCTATTTTACTTAAATGGTGTTTTTTACATAATAATCTTTTAGTATTTAACATAAAAAATGTTTAATATTGCGTTTTTCATACTCATCTGATTAATTAATGTCTGTTTATAGCAAATATGCTGATTATGTTTTACTAAATCTCCTTAAGGAAGATAATCAGTTGGCTTATACGGAAATTTTTGAAAGATACTCCAGAATTCTTGTTAACCATGCTTATAAAATATTAGGTGATCAAGATGAAGCTAATGATGTGGTTCAGGAAGTGCTTTTATCTATTTGGAATAAGCGACATGACTTGGTTATAACAGGATCTCTTTCTTCATACTTGTACAAGGCTACAAAAAACAAAATACTTAACCATATAGCTCATGAAAAAGTAGTTTCAAGATATGCAGAATCTTTTTCAAACTTTATTGAATCTGATTACGTTTTTGCAGATTCTAAACTGAGAGAAAAGGAATTGGAAGCTATTATCGAAAAAGAAATTTCTCAACTGCCTGAAAAAATGCGTGAAGTTTTTCTTTTAAGAAAAGTTGAAGAGCTTTCGTATGATGAAATTGCACAGCAATTAAATATTACAGATAAAACAGCTAAACAACAGGTTTATAATTCATTAAAAATTCTTAGAGAAAAATTAAAATCAATGATGAATGTTTTTGTCTGGTAAATTTTTCTTATCCTTTTTGTTAATTTTTCTTGTAATAATTATTTGTAATTGTCTCATTATTAATGAGAAGCTAATGTTTTGAAGGAAATATTAATTATAAATTAATATTTTTTTATTTTTTTTTGCTTTTCATCTATGACAAAAAACATTTCTAACTGTCTTACTTAAAAACAAGACAAAATTTCGTATTGTAATTATGAATGAAACTGAATTCCTAGAATTGCTTAAAAAACATCAAAATGATACTTTATCTGATGACGATAAGGATAAACTTGATGCATGGTATTCATACAGAGTATCTACAAATAGTAGATCGCTAAATGAATATGAGCTGGAAGATAGTTATGAATATCTGAAAACAAGACTTCCTTTAAAAAAGGATGCGAAAGTAGTTGCTTTATGGCCTCGTATAGCTGTTGCTGCATCAATAGTAATGCTTTTAGGGGCAGGAATATTCTATTTTTCACAACCAAAAGAAATACCTGTTCAAGTTGTTGAAAAAACAATAGATATTGCTCCTGGAGGAAATAAGGGAATTTTAACCCTTTCGAATGGAAAACAAATTGTGCTTTCAGATATATCTTCAAAAGATATTATTGCTAAAGAAGGTGAAGAAGATGAAGTAACGATTAAAATGGATGCAAATGGAGTTATTACTTATATAATAAATGCAAATGCTGATGTTTCAAAAGAAAATGCTAATTTATTCAATACACTTTCAACTCCTACAGGAGGACAATATAATATAGTTTTGGCAGACGGAACAAAAGTCTTCTTAAATGCTGTTTCGTCAATAAAATATCCAACTCAATTTAATGGAGATCAAAGAATTGTTGAATTAGATGGTGAGGCGTATTTTGAAGTAGCTAAGAATAAAAATAAACCTTTTATAGTAAAATCTGTAAATCAGTCTATCGAAGTTTTAGGGACACATTTTAATGTGCATGCGTATGATAACGAGTCTATTATTAAAACTACTTTGTTAGAAGGAAGTGTTGCGATTACTTCTAAAAACCAAAAAGTAATTTTAAAACCTGGCCAACAGTCAAATGTATCTGAGAACTTTACTAAGATCTCGGTTAAAGAAGTTGATACTGAAGAAGCTATTGCTTGGAAAAATGGCCGTTTTAAGTTTGATAACGCTGATTTAAAATCTGTTATGAAACAATTGGAACGTTGGTATGGAATTAAAGTAGAATACCATGGTGATGTTTCGGATGTTAGATTTAACGGAGGAACGTTTAGAAATAAAAATTTATCTGAAGTATTAAAAGTACTTGAGCTTAATAATATAAAATTTAAGACTGAGGGGAAAACAGTTATTGTGTATCCTTAAATTTTAGATTTGCCCGATTATATTGATTCTATAAACTAAAAAACCAGAGGCAGTTGCGATGCTTCTGGTTGTTTAAAAAGTTTATAGCCAATATAAGTTGTCCACTATTGTTTAACTATAACCAATGTAAATGTATGAAATTAAATTTACAACCAAAAAAACCTTACAAAAAACTTAAGAAAAAGATTCCAAGAATTAATTTTTCGAATTATCAATGGATGTTTTGCGCTTTGTTTATGCTTATTTGCAGTTACACGGGGCAAGCACAGAATATTTCGATTAATTTCAAAGATGCTCCTCTTGAACGAGTTTTAAAAGAAGTAGCTAAGCAAGCTAATTATGAAGTTTTTTACACTCAAAAACTACTAAAAGATTCTAAACCTGTAACGATTAGCGTTAAGAATTCTAGTCTGAATGAAACTTTAAATCAGGTCTTTAAGAATCAAAATTTAAAATACACTCTTACCAATCAAACTATTGTAGTAACCGTTTCAAAAGAAGAGGAACGGGGAAACGTATTAATCGATATACGAGGAAAAGTAGTAAATAGTAAAAATGAGCCTTTTCCTGGTGTATCGGTAACTATTTGGGGTACAAACAGAACTGCTGTAACTGATTTTGACGGTGGTTTTTCTTTCGAAAAAGCGCCTTCAAATGGAATTCTTGATTGTTCTGGATTGACTATCGAAAAAAAATCAATTGCCATTAACGGGCGTACTGATTTGACGCTTGTGGTTGAAGATAAAATAGCAGCAATGAAAGAAGTTGTTGTAACAGGTTTTCAAACTATTTCAAGAAGTAATTTTACCGGTGCAATTACAAAAGTAGATGAAAAAACATTAAACGAAAATATCAATACTAATTTATCTAGTGCTCTTGAGGGGCGTGTAGCTGGTTTGATGTTTCAAAAGAATCCTAGTGGTGCAGCGGCTGATAAACCAATATTACGTGGTATGGGAACTTTTTCTAGCCAAGTAGGCTATAGTCCTCTTTTAGTAATAGATGGTTTGCCAACAGAATTGACTTTAGACGATATTAATCCTTACGATATTGAAAGTGTAGATGTATTGAAAGATGCAGCTGCTGCTTCGATCTACGGTTCAAGAGCTGCAAACGGAATTATCGTTTTGACTACTAAAAAAGGAAATGGTAAAATGAAAGTAAGCATTAATTCTGATTTCTTTATCGCAGAGAAACCCAATTTAAGGGATATGAATTATGCCTCGACAAGTGATTTAATCGATTTTGAACAAGCAGTTTATAATCGTGAAAGAGCTAGATTCGCTAATACGGCTACAATGTTCAGCAGCTATGGTGATATTGGAAATAGTAGTATGAAATATTACAGTCCACTTTATCAGCTTAATAGAGATTTGGAAGAAGGAGTAATTAATAATGCTGATTACAATTCTACAATTGCTCAATGGAGAAAGAATGACTACAATAAAGATTATCGCGATAATGTGTGGCAGAATGAATTTAGACAGCGTTACAACATTGCATTTTCTGGAAGTACAAGCAGACAAAATACGTATGTGTCGCTGAATTACGATGAATCTAAAAATCGTATTAAATATAATAATAGCCGTGCTTTCAATCTGTATGCAAAAAGCAGTTTTCAGTTGAATAACTGGTTAAATGCTACATTTGGAGTAAACGGAACTTACAGTAATGATGATGTAACAGATTCAAGCTATAGCAATTATGATATTCAAAAAAGATACGAACGTATTACTGATGACAATGGAAATTTAGTGATTTCTCCATTTGTTGGTATTAGTGATGGTTTTACTTCTGGAAGTATCATAAACCCTTATGTAGCAAGAAAAATTTCTACTTTAAGTGGATTTAAATCAACTCAATTTAATGTTTTAGATGCACTTAAAGAAGGTATTGAACAGCAAAATTCATTAAGCTTGAGAACTTTTGCCAATGTGAAAGCTAAACTTTGGCAAGGTTTAAGTTTCAATACGCAATTTCAATACGAAGTAAGGAAAAACGATAATGAGCAATATTATGCTATCGATTCTTACAAAATGCGTATGGCTATAAATTCTTTAACAGGATATAATCCAACTACAAACGCTTATACTTATGTAGATGGATTTTCAACTGGAGGAAGATACAAACAATATAGCAGTCAGGCGAGTAACTACTCTTTTAGAAATCAATTAGATTTTAATCAAGATTTTGCTGATGGAAAACATTCTATTAATGCTTTGGCTGGTTTTGAAATGCGTGAAACATTCGTACCAAGATCTATTGAGCAATTAAGATACGGTTATGATCCAGTTACTTTGAGTTCTGCTGTACTTAACAATCTTGCTTTAAGCCAAACTGGAGTTTCTAGCTATATTTATGGAAACAACCGTACGTTGTCTGCATTGTCAAGAACACAGCAGGAGATTTTACACCGCTATTTTTCAGTTTTTAGTACTGCGAGCTACACTTATTTATCTAAGTATAACATTACAGGAAGTTACCGTGTTGATAGAGCTGACTTGTTTGGAGTAGATCCAAAGTATAAAAATCGTCCTTTATGGTCTACAGGTTTAGGTTGGAATGTTAGCAACGAAGATTTCATGAAAGAAGTAAAATGGGTAAGTATGCTTAAGTTAAGAGCTACTTATGGTATTAACGGAAATATTGATCAATCTACAACGCCATATATTACAGCTACAAGAAGAAATGATAACTTGTATCAATCTCTTCAATATACCAATATTACGGCACAACCAAATCCGATGTTAAGATGGGAAAAAACTCAAAGTACCAATTTAGGTCTAGATTATAGTTTGTTTCGTGCGAAGTTAAATGGTAGTATAGATGTCTATCGTAAATACAGTAGCGATTTGCTTGCTACAACAGATTTGGATCCTACAGTTGGGGCATTAACTAGAAGAATTAATGCAGGAGCATTATTAAATAAAGGAATCGAACTTAGCGCCGGTTCTGAATGGTACAATAACGGCGATTTTCGTGTGGCTTCTAATTTAGTTTTTGCGTTTAATAAAACTACAGTTAAAAAAGTTACAAGAGCTCAATCTTCTGCTTCTGTTTATGTGGCTTCACCTGCAGATTATTTCAGAGAAAATGAAGCATATAATAGTTTGTATGCTTACAAATATGGAGGAATGGAGAACGGATATCCATATGTTTTAGATGAGAATGGAAATCCATCAATCACTTTTGATGCTAACGGAAATCCAGTTTCGACTTCAATCAAAACAGTTACAAATCCTGATGCTTTGGTAAATATGGGAAGTTTAATTCCAACTTATACAGGTTCATTTTCACAACGATTTTCATATAAACAATTCGATTTAAATTTCTTATTTGTTTTCTCAGGAGGAAATGTAATGCGTAAAGAAACTATGGATTTAGGGTCTGATTTAGTTAACCTTTCCGGTATTGCAGATCGATACACAGATACAAATAGAAATGAAAACACTCGTTTATACGTAGATTTTGACGAAAGCATTAGAAACTATGCTGCAACCATTAGCAGTCAATGGAGAAATTCAAGCGCCAATGTTGTAGACGGCGATTACATTAAACTTAGAAATATTTCATTAGGTTATAATTTACCAAAAGCTTTTGCAACCAAAATTAAAATGGTTTCTGCCAAATTTACTTTTCAGGTAAATAATCTTTGGTACTGGAGTGCTGCTGGAAATCATATTGATCCAGAAGTTTATACTGCAAATTCAGGAACACGTAATTTACCATCGCCAAGAACTTATTTGTTTGGCTTTAACCTTACTCTTTAAAAAATGAAAAAGATATATATAAAACTAATTTCTCTTATGATGTTGTCTGTAACATCATGTGAAGATTATACAGATGTGACGCCAAAAGGAGCTCTGGTAATTGAAACTCCTCAACAATTTCTTGAATTGGTGTCTTTACCAGGTAGAGGATATCCAATCAATAATTTTCAATATTTATCTGATGATCAATGGATGAGAGAAGCCAATGTAATTGGAAGAACTCCTAACATCGATATTATCAATTTTACTTTTGATGAAAGTGTAGATCGCGTTTCTTTACTTACTGGTTCAAGTTTTTACAATCAAGCTTACACCTATATCAACAGATGGAATACAATTATTTCTTTAGTTGACAATAGTAAAGGAGATGAAAGCATCAAACAATTAGCGAAAGCTGAAGCTAAAATTTATAGAGCATATGATCACTTTTTATTGATAAATACATACGCTAAAGGCTACGATCCGCAGACTGCAGCTACCGATGGAGGTATTTGCATTATGGATAAATTTGATTTAGAAGCACAACCAGCAAAATCTACTGTTGCTCAGGTTTATAATTTTATTCAAAAAGATATTGAAGATGCATTGCCGTATCTTAAAGAAAAACCACTAGATGTTTACCATCCATCATTAGCGTTTGCTTATGCTTTTAAAGCTAAAGTGCATTTGTTTAAACGCGAAATTGCTCAAGCACAAGCTGCTGCAGAAAAATCTTTAACTTATAATAATCAGATATTTGATTTGGTTGCTTATAATGCAAAAGGCGGACCAACAGCACTTGCTGTTCCAGCAGCTGATAATGTAGAAGTTTTGAGTTATATGTATATGACTGGTTATAATGAAATGAACTTCGCTCAAAGCTACATCATAAGTCCAGAATTGAGAACTCTTTTCGGAACTAACGACGCACGTTTTAATTTGTTTTTTAATTCAACAAGTACAACCAATTTAGACATAGGCTCAGGCACGGCTTATTGGGGAACGCAATACACCAGATTCTTTTATCCAACAGTTGGAATGAAAACGCCTGAAGTATATTTAATCTTAGCAGAATGTTATGCGAGAGATAATAAATTTGCCGAAGCAGTTGATATTTTAAATAAGTTAAGAGCAAAACGTATTTTATCTGGTACTGTAAATTTAACTGTTCCTGCAACAAGAAAAGAAACAATGGAACTTGTTATAAATGAGCGTAGAAAAGAATTGCTTTTAGGATTTAATCGTTTCTTTGATTTGAAGAGATTAAACACTGAAACTGAGTACGCAAAAACAATTACGAGAGTATTTCCAATCGTTAATAAAACCGTTCCGCAAAAGACGTACACATTACAGCCTAATTCAAGATTGTACATTATTCCGTTTCCTTTGAACGCATTAACGAAGAATCCAAAACTTACCCTAAATACGGACGAAAAAGTTCCGTTTTAATTCCAATGAAAAAAATAATATTAATGTTGATCATGCTGACTGTTGGAAGTCAGCATGGTTTTGCTCAAACTCCAGAAAAAAAAGCCGACAGTACAAGTACTACTCAGCCAAAAGGCATGCAGGCTTACAATAAAGTAATCACAGATAAAGCAATCAATAAGTCAGGTCTTTTTACGATTAGTCAGGTTGATACTAAATATTACTTTCAAATTCCAGATACTTTGTTTAATCGATATATGCTGGTAGTAACTCGATATTTGTCTACTCCTGAAGGAATGGGAATTTTTGGTGGAGAAAAAGCAAACGAACAAACCATTTATTTTGAGAAAGGATCTAACAACACCGTTTATTTAAGATCATTGCAATACAAGCAAGATGTTCGTTCTGCCGATTCAATGCTGGCAAAAGCATTGGCAGGAAGTAACGAAAATCCAATTGTAGCTGCTTTTCCAATTAAAACAACAAATCCAGATACAGGAAGTGTTGTGGTTGATGTAACCGATGCTTTCAAAAAAGATAATGCAATGTTTTCTATCGGAAGCACAGAGAAAACAGAAAAAAAGTTAAGTTCTCTTGCTGACGATAAATCGTTTATTGAAACAATAGATACATATCCAATAAACATTGAAGTAAAAACAACAAAAACGTATACAAGTTCTACAGCAAGTAGCGGAAGTATCACTTTGAGATTGAATACCTCAATTGTACTTCTTCCAAAAACTCCAATGCGCAAGCGCTTTTTTGATGAAAGAGTAGGGTATTTTGCTAACAAATATGTTCTGTTTGATGATGATGAACAAAGCGCACAGAAAAAATTTATTGTTCAGCGTTATCGTTTAGAGCCTAAAGATCAGGATGTTAAAAAATACCTGAGAGGCGAATTAGTTGAGCCAAAGAAACAAATTGTTTATTATATCGATCCTGCAACTCCTAAAAAATGGAGACCTTATTTAATTGCAGGTATCAACGATTGGCAAAAAGCTTTTGAAGCTGCTGGTTTCAAAAATGCGATTGTAGGTAAAGAATGGCCAGAAGATGATAAAACTATGAGTTTAGAAGATGCAAGATATTCTGTAGTTAGATATTTAGCTTCTGAAACACCAAATGCTTACGGACCAAGAATAAGCGATCCGCGAAGTGGAGAAATTATGGAAAGCCACGTTGGTTGGTATCATAATGTGATGAAATTAGTACAAAGATGGTACATGATTCAAGCTGGACCATTAGATCCAAAAGCTAGAAAAATGCATTTAGAAGATGAATTAATGGGGCAATTAATTCGTTTTGTTTCTTCGCATGAAATTGGACATACAATTGGTCTGCGTCACAATATGGGAGCGAGCAGCGCTACTCCTGTAGAAAAACTTCGTGATAAAAAATGGGTAGAAGCAAATGGCCATACGGTTTCTATTATGGATTATGCTCGTTTTAATTATGTAGCACAACCAGAAGATAATATTAGTTCAAAAGGAATTTATCCACGAATCGGGATGTATGACAAATGGGCTGTAAAATGGGGTTATACGTACTTTCCAAATGCAAAAGATGAATTTGAAGAAGAAAAAACGCTTGCTAAATTAACAACAGATAGTTTAACTGCAAACCCGAAATTATGGTTTGGTGGAGAAGGAAAAGACGAAGATCCTCGTAGTCAATCAGAAGATTTGGGAGACGATTCAGTAAAGGCGAGCGATTACGGAATTAAAAACCTAAAACGAGTAGTTCCAAATTTGATTCAGTGGACGTATCAGCCAAATGATGCTTATGACAATTTAGCGGATATGCATAAAGCAGTTGTATTGCAATATGGCCGCTATTTGTATCATGTATTGAAAAATATTGGTAATAATTATGTAACCAAAAGAACTGTTGATGAAAAAGGCATAGTATATCAACCAATTCCAAAAGCAAAAGTAAAAGCAGCGATTGATTACGTTGGAAGACAATTGTTTGTAGCTCCTTTGTGGATGTATCCAACAGAAATTGAACAGCTTATTCCGTTAAAAACAGCAGACCAAATATCAGATCAGCAGAATCAGGTTTTAAATATGCTTTTAAGCTCTGGAATGCTTTATAATATTAGCTTAAAAGCGATACAGTTTGAAGGAGCTTATACAGTTCCAGAATTTTTAAATGATTTACAGCAGACGGTTTGGGTAAAATTCAGCGGAGATGAAAAACAAGATTTTTACAGAAGAAGCCTTGAGCGTTCTTACATTGAAAAATTAGGAATGCTTTTATTGCCAAAAGAATTAGAGCCTGGAAAAGCAGCAAATACAGCACAACGTAGTGATGTGAATTTATACGGAAAACAACATCTTTTAAAATTAAAAGAAGATATTAAAAAGCTTATGAATGGAGCAACAGGATTAAGCAAAGATCATTACGAAAGCATTTTGAGCGACATCGAAAAAATTATTACAAAATTAGATAAACCTACATCATGAAAAAATTAGTAGTTCTAGCATTTCTTTACTTAAGCACTTTTGCGCAAGCTCAATTAACATCAAAAGAAGAAGTAACTCCTGACTTGGTAGAAAAGAGAGAAGCGCAGAAAAAGGAAATCACGAAAAATTATTTGGCTTTAAAAAATAGTTTTATAGTTTCAGATAGTCTTGCTGTTGCAAAAAATGCAGAAGCATTTAAAAACTCGTTGAAGAATTTCAGATTTAAAAAACTAAGTCTAGAAAAAATGAACGAAGCAACAACATCAAGAACAGAAATTATAGCATTAGCCGATCAGCTTATTGCGAATAAAAACATCAATAAACAACGAAAAGTTTTTGAAACACTTTCTGTGAAATATTGGGAACAAGCATCAAAATTTAAAGCTGCTGATGCGACGCTTTATTTGCAAGTTTGCCCTATGACTGGTGCTGTTTGGACAAGTGACAGCAAAGAAATTAAAAATCCATATTACCCAAAAAATATGCTGACTTGCGGTGAAGTAAAAGCAAGTTTATAAAAGTTAGAATTTGAATTAGTTTGATAAATACGGTATTCTGAAAGGAAGCCGTATTTGTCATTTCTAATTAATAAGAGATTAAAAAGCATTTTTTAATTCGAAAACGTTAATTATTAAACCAAAAAAAGCTGTCTAATTTTAGACAGCTTTTTTTATATTTTATCTTTAAGATTAGCATCGTTTCCTATACTTTTTGAGTTGACTCATTTTTACTGATGATGTCTATTTATATGAATTATCTTTTGGTTGAAGATATAAATAATGCGGAAAAATGGAATCTTTTTCCGTTTCGTTTATTTTTTTTACCCATTGCGGAAATTTATAATTCACTTTTATAACAGAATCATTCACTAAAGTATACTCGCAAAAACTGTCTCCGTTTTTAGGATACTCTTTAATACCGTTTGATTGTTTTAAGTATTTCATATCTAATAAACAATCACTTTTATAAGTCCAAAGAAGTTCTATTTTGTCGGTTTTAGTATGATAATGATTGGTGAAAAAATAATATAAGCATTGGCCATGATATTGATAAACTGCAAATTCTTTCTGAAAAACTATTCTTACCAAATATTTGGCTGTGTCACTTTGTTTGGGTGACCAAAAAAAATCTTGATCATCAGATATATAATTGCCAATTTTTTTAGGAGTTCTTTCTGGAGAACTTTCTTTAGGTTTTGGTTTTTCTACAACATTTTCTTTTCTGCAGCTTATTGAAAAAACGATAAGAAATAGAAGTACAATTTTTTTCATTTGAATTTGTTTAATGTTGTCTGAATTCCTTCGCTATCGGCAGTTGTTTTTATTTATCTTTCATTCTGGTAGAATGCAGCATTTCTAATTTCCATCCGTTTTTTGTTAAAATAGCCGTCGCACTTTCTAGCCAAGAAACTTTTATAGTTCTTTTATCGTCAAATGAAAATACAGCTTGGTTTTTGTATGCAATCCAAGCCATTTTGTTTAAGATCTTAATTTCAATAACTTCAATGGAGTTCACTCGAGTTGGAATCGATTTTTCTAGTAAAGCCTTGTCTAAATAATTTGCTATAGAGTCATTATTCCATACTTCCCCATTTTCTAAAAGAAGAAAATCTTTTGTGTAGTATTTATCAATATTCTTAGAATCTAATTTAGACCAAATTTCATCAAAAGATTCAATAATTAATTTTTCTATTTTTGATTTGTCGGTTTTTGTTGCCTTTTGTCCAAATGATAATGTCGTAAAGCATATCATGAGAATTATGGTAGTGAGTTTTTTCATTTTTTAATCTTTTTGGTTGTTAATGATATCTGCTTTTTTTATGTTAAGTGTAGATTACTAAGGTTTAGTTCTCTAACCGTAAATAACCCAATAATATTCCTTTCGGTTCTCTTTTGTCATAATACATTATAGTTAAATCTACTTTGGTTTTTTCAAATAGGTTTTGAATTTTACTTTTACTTATTTCTAATTCGTCACTATTTTCATAATCACATTGTATTAAAACTTTTTCTCCTTTTGATAAAGTAATTTTTTGTTTTCCATATGATTTTGTATCACGGAAAAAAACAATTTTTAATGATTTAAAATCATCGTTCTTTTTTAGTACTCCAGTTAGTTTGTAACATTCACGCTCATTGCTACGAAATAACACTTTCGAATCTTTGTATATCTGCCAATTTGTAATCGTATCTATTTCTGTTTTTGCCGAAGAAAACTGAGAAAAACCAAATAAATAAAATAATAGGAATGTTTTTAGATACTTCATTTAAACAATATTTATTGCTTTATTTTTTTAAATCCCGTTACATAATCAAAGCCAAGTTTTCCTTTCAAGAGACATAGTTTTATTTCTTCTCCCTCATTAAAATCATTATATCTTGTTTTCCCTACAGAAAACCTTTCTTCATTACCATTTTCCATTTTCAAATAGAAAAAATATTCAGTAGATCTGCCACCGCTAATGCTTTTGCTTTCTATTTTATAATTTTTATAAAAAGTTGTTGGGTTAGCAAAATAATGGTTTACAAAACTTGCTAAAGCTGTAGATATTAGAAAGAATCCTATAAATAGTCCAAGATGGACGGTATATCTTCTTTTACTTTCATAATACACGCTTGGATTTGTTAATTTTAAAATTGTTGTTGTAATGATTGCTACCAGAATTCCGAAAACACCAGCTGTCCAAAAAAGTTTTGTACCCTGTATTGTGTTATCAAAATTTCTGATTTCAAACAATAGAGATATCAAGCTAATAAAAAAAAGTGTAGTCGAGAAATAGTAAACTAATTTGTCTATTGGTTTAGTATTTTTTTCATAAGATATCTTTGGAGGAAAAAAGTCGTCTATAATAAGCTTTGAAATCGCAACAATTTGCATTAGTTGATACATTCCATATAAAAAGAATGGTAAAGGAAGAAGTCTAAAAGTTCCTTTATTATCAGCAAATAATACAATCGGAATTATACATAATCCTATGATTATAATTTTTTTGTAAAATTCTTTCCTTATAAAAGAAGCCCCTTTGTTTTTACGATTATGGTTGTTTTTTTTATTCAAAATGAAGGGAATAAGCGAAGATTTGTTTTGCTTTTGTTTTCTCAAATATATTTATTTTTTCTTACAATTTTAATTCACCAAATAAAAAAAAGCCATCCTAAATCAGGACAGCTTTTTTCAAAAAATAGTTGTGTGTTTTTGGGTTTAGCCCAGTTTAATATTTGAATTAATTTATTTTAACCAAATGCTCTTCGATAGCTTTTCTTTGTGATTCGTATTGAGCTGGAAGTTTTAAGTTTTTACCTAATTCTTCTAAACTTTCATCTACTGTAAATCCAGGATTATCAGTTGCAATTTCGAATAAAACTCCTCCTGGTTCTCTAAAGTATAAAGAGTGGAAATATTGTCTATCAATTTGTGGTGTAATCTGCAATCCGTAATCTGCAATTTTTTCACGGAAGTGCATTAAAATCTCATCATTTTTGACACGGAAAGCTACGTGGTGAACAGTTCCGTTAGCATTTAAACCACGTTTTTCTTCAGCCAATTCTACCAAGTCAACAATTGCAGCATTTTCTACAGCATCTGTTGCATAACGATAACGGTTTACATCTTGATCGATTAATTTATAACCAAATATTTCAGTTAAAATAGCAGCTGTTGGCTTAATGTCGTTTAAAGTCAAAGTGATGTTATGAAAACCTTTTGTGGCAACATCTGCTTTTACTTCATCAGTTTCCCAAGCTTTTCTGTTATCTTCTGTTTTAGATTCGATTAACTCTAATTTTAAACCGTCTGGATCTAAGAAAGTCAAATATTTTTCTCCGAATTTTTCAGCTGGTTTATTGTAGATTACATTGTATTTCTCAAAACGTTTTTGCCAGAAATCTAAACTTCCTTTTGGAACAGAATAACCAATTTCGGTTGCCATTCCAGAACCTTTTCTTCCTTGCTGAATTCCTTCTCCCCAAGGGAAAAAAGTTAAAATAGTTCCTGCGCTTCCAACTTCGTCTCCAAAGTAAAAGTGGTAAGTTCCCGGATCATCAAAATTTACCGTTTTCTTGATAAATCTTAATCCTAATATGTTAGAGTAAAAGTTGAAATTACGTTTAGCGTCACCTGCAATCGCAGTAATATGGTGTAAGCCTAAAATTTTATTTTCCATGGTGTTTTTATATTAAATTGTTATTTGATTTTTCTTTTACAAATTTACGTCCGTTATAGTTCTGCATCGATTAACCTAGATTAAGAAATAAAAAGCAGCTTGTTTTCTGCGTGTCAATATATATTCAAATTATATTCCATTTGAAGTAAACTATTGTTTATCAGTGGTTTTGAAGTTTGTTTTGTTTTTGAATTCGACGATATATCGTAATTTTATGAATGAAGTATTTTATATTTAGAAAATCAATAGCGATTTAATAAAGGCTATTTCTTAAATTTACGGTATTACGCATTTAAATACCGCAAGAGTTACCGTTATGGAAGAATCAACAGATAAAACTGCAATCCTGATGAAAAGACTGCAGGAGAGAGAACAAGAACAAATGTTGATTTTATCTATCTGTACGGCACTTTCTTCCATTTTAAATAAAGAAGATTTTAATGACGTTGTAAACGGTTTATTAAAAGACAATTTTCAGTTTGATGATTTTATTCTAACTTCTTCAAATAAAGATGAAACGGAATATCAAATTTTCTATCAATTATCAAATAAAAATATCGACTCTAAAAATTATTTGCTGAATGACGGATTTTTCAATCTCTGTCTAGATTCTGCCGACACCGTTATTTTTGATTTAATTCAAGATCAAAAAAATCCCGATTATATTCAAAACAATCTCAAAAAAGGTTTTAAAAACGGAATCGGAATTTGTCTTCCAAATCTAAAAGGAAACCGAAATGTACTTTTTCTTTTCTTTAAAAATGCCAAAACTTTTACCAGAGAATCCAATCGTATTTTAAGAGGAATTGCAATGCAGCTTTCTATCACGGTTCGAAATATTATTTTGGCTCAAGAATATGAAAACAATATTGCAGAGTTGAAAATACTTAAAAATATTTCATCAGAAAATAATCAGCATTTAGTCGAATTTGAAAAAGAAGGTTTTCAAGGAATTGTCGGAAACAGTGATGCAATGCAAGAAGTTTACGAATTGATTTCGCAAGTAGCATCTTCCAATTCTACTGTTTTGATTTTTGGTGAAACGGGAACTGGAAAAGAGTTGGTAGCAAATGCAATTCATCATTTATCTCAAGTTTCGAAGAATAGAATGGTAAAAGTAAATTGTGCTTCTATCCCAGAAAATCTGATTGAAAGTGAATTGTTCGGACACGAAAAAGGCGCTTTTACAGGAGCTACAGAACAAAGAATAGGCAAGTTTGAACAAGCTGAAAATAGTACTATTTTTTTGGATGAAATAGGAGAGTTGCCTTTAGAATTGCAAGGGAAACTGCTTCGTGTTTTGCAAGAAAAAGAAATAGAGCGAGTAGGCGGAAACAAAAGCATTAAAATTAATGTAAGAGTAATTGCCGCGACCAATAAATCACTTCAAAGAGAAGTAGCCGAAGAACGATTTAGAAGCGACTTATATTACCGTTTAAATGTTTATCCGATTCCGCTTCCAGCTTTACGCGAACGCAAAGGTGATATTGAAGTTCTTGGAAATTTTTTCTTAGAAAAACACTCCGAAAGAATAGGGAAGAAGATTAAAGGTTTTTCAAAAAAAATACTCAATAGCATGACGGCAAATGCTTGGCCAGGAAATGTACGAGAACTCGAAAATATGGTCGAAAGAAGTATTTTGTTTGCGAAAGAAGATGTAATAAAAGAAATGACTTTTCCAGAGATTTTTCTATCAGAATCGGAAACTTCTAAGACAGAATTTCAAACTAAAACTTTGCAAGAAGTTGAAAAAGAACATATTTTGAAAGTCATAAAAAAATGCAACGGCAGAATTTCGGGACCGCAAGGAGCTGCCGTTTTATTAGGTTTGCCGTCTACAACTTTAGCTTCTAGAATGCAGAAATTAGGAATTAAAAAAGAACATTTTTTAGACTAATTTAGTGCTGATTCATATTGATTTTTCCAGAAGAAATAGCCCAATAAATCAATAATAGCATGCTGATTGCCAGAGCGATGGCAGGATATTGAAATGAAACTGCGAATGCAATCAAGTAAGTTGGAAATCCGTACAAATAATTATTTCTGATTTTTTTAATCGCAGAATCTGTAATTCCGGGACGCAATAACTTCTTGTTGTGACTAGCTATAAACCACAGCAAATTGTATGAAACATTAATCAATACAAAAATTCCGGTATAAATTGCTACGGCAATTGTTGAAGCTTCTCCCTCAAAAAAACGAGCCAATAAAGCCGTTGGATAAGAAACGGCTGTAACAAGAAAAAGAATCAATCCGTTAGAAAACATAATCGCTGTATTTCGGCTATAAATCTGTTTAAAAATTTTGTGATGATTGACCCACATGATAAAAATGCTGAAAAAAGAAAGCGTAAAAGCGAGATAAGCTGTCCATTCACTTTTTAAAAAAGCTAATAATTCTGCGCCATTTTTTATGGCATTAATTTCTGGCGCATGAAGATCTAAAACCAAAAGCGTAATCGCAATCGCAAATACTGCATCGCTGAAATTCTCTATTCTTACGGTTTCTTTTTCCATGTTTATAATTTTGTAATTGATTTAATTTAAACGCAAAGAGCGCAAAGATTTACGCAAAGAGCGCAAAGTTTTTAGATAAAGCTTTGCGAACTTTGCGGTTAGATTTTTTCTATCCTAGTATTCGAATTATATTTTTATAAATATTGATTTTCGAAGTTTAGGCTCAATATTTTTTGTTTTGTGTCCTTTTCCTGTAGTATCTTCTACCAATAAAATAGAGCCTGTAGGAAATGTTCTTTTTTCTCCTAAAGAAGTTTCAATTTCGACTCCGCCTTCCAATAAAACAATATATTGGCGGTCGGGTGCATTGTGAAAATCGTAATCATAAGAAGGGCTAACTTCTCTAAAAACGATAGATTTGACAGGTTCATCATCAGATAAAAATCCGATATCGCCATTGTTTTTTAACGGAACATCAAAGTCTTCAAAATGACTTTCTCCATTTGCATCGCTGTAAACTCGCGTTATCGTAATCATTATTTTTTATTGAAGACCAAAGCATTCGCACAATCAACTTCGTCTTGACTAATAGTATGGCCCATATTTGGGTAGATTTTTTTAGTAACATCTGCGCCCATTTTTTCCATAAGCGTTTCAGTGTCATTTACTCTTTCTACCGGAACATGAAAATCAGGATCGCTAGTTCCAATAAAAACCGGCGTGTTTTCGAAATTTCCAGAATAATGATTTTCATATACTTTATCGCCAATTAATCCGCCCGTAAAAGCAACGATTCCGCCATATTTTGCAGCATTTCTTGTAGTGAATTCCAAGGCAAGACAAGCGCCCTGAGAAAATCCTAAGAAATAAATATTCTCTTTTTCGATTCCATTTTGCTGAATAGCAACCACAACCTGATGAATAGCTTCAAGAGATTTTGAAAATGAAGGTTCGTTTTGATCAAGAGGAGCTAAAAAAGAGTACGGATACCAAGTTCTGTTTTCTGCCTGAGGCGCTACTAAAGCAAAATCTTGCACTTTAAGATGTTTGGCAATAGAAAGAATATCATGTGCTCCAGCGCCACGACCGTGAATCATGATGAGTGCTTTTTTGGCTTCATTTAAAGGAACGCCGTCTGTTATTATTTCGGTATTCATAATAGATTTTTTTTGAATGTTGTATAAAGTTTTTTTCTCGCAGATTTGGCACAATCTTGTCATTTCGACGAAGGAGAAATCTTCGCAAGTAGCTCGACAAAGATTAGATTCTCGTAGCGGAGTTACTCGTGGAGATTTGCTTCGCCTGTTCGCTATCGCTCGAGTCTCCTTCGTCGAAATGACAAACTTTGGTGATATACTTTCTCAAGAATTAATTACTTTTTCCAAATATCTTCATATTCATCTGGATGTCTTTTAAATTGTGCGTGCACATAAGGACAAAGTGGTAAAACTTTCAGATTATTAGCACGTACGTACGAAACCATTTCCTCCAAAAGTTTTTTTGCATAACCTTTTCCTTCGGCTTCTGGTTCAACTCCAGTATGGTAAACCGTTAGTAAATCTGGTTTTAGACTTACCGTCATTTCGCCTAGTTTTTTGTCATCAACATAGAGATTAAAAGCGCCATGTTGTTTTTCGTCTAATTCTAGTTTTATTGTTTCCATATTTATTTTTTTATTTTCTGGTTTAGAACCACAAAGTTCGTTAAACTAACAGTTAAGTCTACTTAATGTAGATTAATTATAACCTTGTTTTATACCTAATTTTTTCATTTTTGAATACAAAGTCTGCGGTTGCATTTTGAGCATTTCTGCCGCGCCTCCAGGGCCAGAAACTTTTCCGTCGCAGAGTTGTAGTGCATTCATAATGTGTTCTTTTTCCATTTCTTCCATCGACTTCATTTTTCCTGTATGCACAACTTCAAAAGGCGCTGAAATATTTGAAGGAAGATCAAATTTTTCTATTTCGGTTGTTTTTGCAAGCAATACATTTCGTTCTATTAAATGTTCTAGTTCGCGAATATTTCCTGGCCAATCGTAGTTTTGTAATTGTTGTAATGCAATAGGACTAATACTGTTGACATTTCTTCTAGAACTTGCAGCATATTTTTTTAGAAAATGATTAGCCAAAGCTTCAATGTCTTCTTTACGTTCTTTTAAAGTTGGCAATTGTATCGGAAATACATTTAAACGATAATATAAATCAAGTCTAAAACGGCCTTCTGCTACTTCTTTTTCTAAAGATCTATTGGTTGCTGCTACAATGCGAACATTGATTTTAGTGGTTTTATTACTGCCTAATCTCTGAATTTCTTTTTCTTGCAAAACGCGCAATAATTTTACTTGAGAATCTAACGGCAATTCTCCAATTTCGTCTAAGAAAATAGTTCCGTTGTGAGCCTGTTCAAACTTCCCAATTCGTAACGCATTTGCTCCTGTAAAAGCCCCTTTTTCATGACCGAAAAGTTCCGATTCGATTAAAGATTGCGGTAAAGCTGCACAATTTACAATCACAATCGGATTTGAATTATTTTGCGAAAGATCATGTATCGCGTGCGCAACTCTTTCTTTTCCTGTTCCGCTTTCACCCAAAATCAAAACTGAAGTTTCTGCCGGAGCAACAATTTTTATTTTCTCGACAACTTCTTTTAAGAGCGGACTATTACCAACAATTCCATCAATTTCCTGAATTTGAGTATCGATTTTAACTTCTCCTAAACTTCCCTTTTCTTCATTAAATCGATATTTGGCAATGTCGAGCATTACAATAAGATCTTTTTCTCTAAAAGGCTTAACCATAAAACCGTACGGATGCGTTGCTTTTACAGCTTCAAGCGTACTCTGGTTCGTATTTGCCGAAATGTATAAAAAAGGAAGATGCATTTCTCGTAATTCCCATGCAAGGTCAATTCCGGTTAAATCACCTTTTAGCATAATATCCAGCAAGATCCATTCGGGTTTTTTATCCTCTATTAATTTTCGAGCTTGAACCACAGAAGAAGCAATGCCGACAACTTGATATCCTGCTTTTTGTAGCATGATTTTTAAATCATTTGCTACTATAAATTCATCTTCAACAATTAAAATTTTCTCCTTCATTATCTAATTTATGACCTTTAAGAATTTTCAGCAGTAACTTCAAATTCTGTATTTCTTGTAAATGTAATTTTGATTTTCAATCCGTTATCATTTTTCATTTCAAATGTTCCGTCAATCTGGTCGCTTAATCCCATCATTAAATTCATACCTAAAGAATCTCTTTCGGTATTTTCAAAATCTTCTGGAAGTCCAACTCCGTTGTCTGCAATTTGCAGTTCGTAATTATTTTCGCCAATATTTTTAAGAACGATAATTACTTTTCCTTTTTGGTTTTCGGGAAAAGCATATTTAATAGCATTGTTAACTGCTTCATTTATAATTAATCCAAGCGGAACTGCTTGTGCAACATCAAGATACGTTTTTTCTACTTCTAAAACAAAATTGATATTTCGATCGGTATCAAAACATTCTTTCATGTAATTGATCAATTCATAAACATACCAAGACATATCAATATTGGCCAGATTATCAGATTGATATAATTTCTGATGAATCAACGACATAGCGTGCATTCTATGCTGGCTGTTTTGAATTGCCATCAAAGCGTCTTCATTATCCAAATAAGCCGATTGAGTATTTAGTAAACTAATGACAATCTGAAGATTATTCTTCACACGATGGTGAATTTCTTTCAGAAGCCATTCTTTTTCAATCAGCATTTTTTTGTTCAATTCATTTTGTTCATTTATCTGCTGACGCTGAATTTCTAATTCCTCGTTCTTTTTCTTTTTTAATCTAAAACTGTTATATAGAAGTGCAAGAAAAAGGATCAAAAAGATAACACTTCCAATAAATACATATTTTACCACCGTATCTTTCTGGATCTGAATTTGCTGTACTTTTGCTTGTTCTTGCAGCAAATTGATATTTTTATCTTTCTTCTCGCTTTCAAATTCAATTTGAAGACTATTAATTTGCTTGCTTTTTTCTCCTTTAAAAACCGAATCAGAAAGACTTTTATAGAGTTGGTAATGTTTTATTGCATTGATGTAATCGCCTCTTGAGGAATCTGCTTTAAACCAAATCAGATAACTTTCAGATCGGATTAAGTTATTTCCCGCGCCCGCCGCAAGAGAGTCCAAGCGTTTTACA
Source organism: Flavobacterium notoginsengisoli (assembly GCF_014207905.1). Taxonomy (GTDB): domain Bacteria; phylum Bacteroidota; class Bacteroidia; order Flavobacteriales; family Flavobacteriaceae; genus Flavobacterium; species Flavobacterium notoginsengisoli_A. The sequence goes on from NZ_JACHLB010000012.1 coordinate 20,687, forward strand.
TTTTTATAGAATTCGTCGTATTTTTTTATTTGATAATGATATGAAGCAAAACTTCTTAAAACAGCAATACTATTTCCGTTTCTATCGGCATTTTCGCCATAATAATCTGCCAGCTTTTTATAGTAAATTGAGGCAGTTGCATTATTGTTTAAAATCCTGTAAATATTGAACAAAAGATAGTTCTCTTTCATGATGCGTTCGATATTAGAACTTGGAAATTTCTGTTGCATTTCTTTGATAAGTTCCAATGCCTTTTTTTCTTTTTTCTGACGAATAAGCAACGAACAAAGATTTTCTCCAATTGTTCTAACATATTCAGTATCATCAAATTTTTTGGCAATTTCGAATGCTTTAAACCAATATTGCTCGGCATCATCATTTTGGCGCAAATAATAATAAACTAGACCAACATGATTGTAAATCGAGCTTAGCTGTAATGAATTATCACGTACTGCAAGAGCTGTTTTTTCTGCTAAAAGTGCATATTTTAAAGATTCAGGATAATTCCCTTTTTGTGTATTAACCTCAGAAAGCAGATTATAAACTCCTTGTAAACTTTTGAATTTTATTGTTTTATAAATTTCGAGAGATTCCTTTAAATAATTTTCTGCTTTATCAGGCTGTTCGTTGATGCTGTATAATTCTCCAAGTTCTTTTAAAACAGTAGCTTGTTGTTCTTTGGCTCCCGCTTTTTTAAAAAGCTGAATCGCCATTTGTTTATACTTTGCTTTCTGTTCAAGTTCTGCATCATAAATGGACAATTCGGCATAACTGCTGGCTTGTAATTCGGTCAGATTATTGGTTTTAGAATAAACAATTGCATTTTTTGTTTTTTCTAATGCATTTTCGACATCTCCTTTTTCTCTATAAATCTTCGCGCCTAAAAGAATTGATTTTCCTTTTCCGAGTTTATATTTTAATCGGTCGCTTAATAAATTTGCCTGCGTATTGATACGGTCTGCATTGTCCAGATCGTCTTTATTTTCGCCAGTTTTTGTTAAGTAATAATCGCTTAAAGCTAAAAGTAATTCGACCTTTTTCGGGTTACTTTCAGCTTTAGCAATTTTATTTTTTAACACATCAGGATTTTCTTTGGATTGCGCCTTTAGGCCTAGATTTACAAGTAAAATTAAAATCACTGTAAATAAGGCGTGTACGTGGTTTTTGACAGAAATAATAGGGATGAAATTCATTTTTTAAAGATACTATATTATCAGAAATCTGCAATCCAAAATCCTTGTTTGTCTAGCTTTCTCGATGGTATAAATAACAAATTATCATTGCTGCTCCAGGGAGAATTAAAGTTCCTAATCCGAAAAACTTTCCTGCCACTGCACCCAGAAAACAGCCCACAAGAAATCCGATTATGGTAACTAATTGTTTCTTAAAACTTAAAAGAACCTCAGCATCTTTTAATCCGTTTTTTAATAAGTTTCCTAAATCGAGAGAAGCCTGTGTTACATTTCCCGTCATCATAGTTGTCGGGCCGTGCGTTTCTTTCGCGTAAAGCTTTCCAAAAGCATTCTGAAGTCCCATTGCAAAAACGGTTGTCATAGCAACAGTATACATAGTCCATTCTGAAAAATTTTCTAAATAGCCAAAAACGTAAGAAGCAATTCCACTCAGAACCAATATTACGCCTTCCCAAAATAAAATAGTGTAACGATTAGTCGCTTTTAAAGCAATTCTTCCTCCAACAATTACCGCTATTATGAAAATTGGAAAAGTCAGCAGTTTTATCCAAGCATGCAAATCTGAACCTTTAATAATTTGATAAGCAAAGACAATAAAGTTTCCCGTAACGTGCGCTGAAAATATCGAATCGGCAGCGACAAATGTTACGGTATCGCAATACCCCGCAATGATAGTAAGGAGCAGGGTTACGTACCAGATGTTTTTTTGTTGTATTTCCATATTTTTTTATTTCAAATGTGCGCGAAGCATCCAAGCCATTTTTTCGTGATTTTCTACAAGTCCCGTGATAAAATCACTCGTTCCAGCATCTTGCAGTTCGTTAGCGATGCTATTGATATTTTCACGTAAGTAAATAATAATGCTTTCGTGATCGAGAAGCAATTCTTTAATAAAACCATTAGCATCGTTTTTTTCTTGTAATTCTTCTGTAAGATGTGTCAAAGCTAAAAAGTCTTTTAAAGTTGCAGGAGTGTAATGACCTAAAGATCTGATTCTTTCTGCAACAGTGTCAACGATTTCATCAATAGCATCATATTGCTGTTCGAAGAAAAGATGTTTGTTGTAAAAATCAGGACCTTCAACATTCCAGTGTGCTCTTTTTGTTTTGGTATAAAGTACAAATTCGTCTGCCAATACTTTAATTAAAACATCTACAACTTTTGAGATGTTATCTTGTTTTATTCCAATGTTTGTTTTCATTTTAAATTTGGTTTAATGAATAATGTTTTATGTTAGTGATAAGGAAATTAAACACATAGAAACATAGATTTTTTTGATTTTGAAAAGAGTTAAGAAAGAAACTAGTTTCTAACACATAGCTGTATCTTAAGCTCTTTGCGAGAACTTTGTCAAAGTTTTAAACTTTGACAAAGTTGACCAAGCTATGTTTGTTAATGCAAGTGAAACGCCTTTTCTATTCTCAAAAAAAATCTATTTTCTATGTATTTAAATTAATTGTTTAATAATGTTAATAAATAATAATCAAGTGAATAAGTTCCTGCGCCAAGTGCAAGAAGTAATGATAGTGATAGCGTGTACATATAAGGAACGTCGCGCACTTCTAGTGAATCATTTCTATGAACCACAAAATAACCTACTGCCGTGACACCAATTGTAGGAAGAACGGCAAGACGTGTTCCGAGTCCTAGAATAATAAAAAAAGGAACAACCGTGTCTGAAAACGTAGCAACCAATCCGTTCAGTTTTTCTGGCAGATGCAGCGGATTTGGAACGTGTTCTTTCTGTCCGTTTTCAACTCTGAATTTCTTCATTCCGTGTACTCTGAAAAGTTCAATGGCAAGCAGAATTCTAAAAACTAAAAGAGCTGCATTATTGAAAGCATTTCCTAAATCGGAATTCAAAATTTGTTTTATAATTTCAATCATTTTTTAAAATTTTAGAAAGCAAAACAAGAACAGCCTAAAGCGCCCCAGAATGCATTATAATTATTGACAGGAACATTACTCATTCGAGCAGCATCGTGATTGTGTAAATGAACATCGCAACTTCCGCTACAGCTATGAATCTGCGAAGTAAGTTTTGGTTTGACGCCTGCTTTTGCATTTTTTTCAATCGCACTCTGTAGACTGCTTCTCACCGGATAACCGTTGTAAATATTCGTTGGCGACCAATCTGGTAGAATCGGAATATGTGGCGGAGAAAATGAAGAAAAATCTCCATTTGCATAAACAATTTTTCCGTCGACAATCGTTAAGTCCGATTCGATTTTTTTAATGTCTTCGTCAGCAATCGTAAAATAATCACGATCTAAAACCACTAAATCAGCGAACATTCCCACTTTGATATCTCCTTTTTTAGTTTGTTCTTGCGAAAACCAAGCGCTTCCTCTGGTGTATAATTCCAAAGCAGTTTGTCTGTTCAATCTGGTTTCGGTATACAATTGCAAACCACCAACCGTTTTTCCAACCGTCATCCAATACATTGAAACCCAAGGATTATAACTGCTTACTCTTGTCGCATCTGAACCAGCTCCAACAGGAACTTCCATTTCAAGCATTTTCTTAATTGGCGGTGTATTTTCAGCAGCTTTTGCTCCGTAGCGATCTGTAAAATATTCACCTTGATATGCCATTCTGCTTTGAACTGCAATTCCGCCGCCTAAAGCTTTTACACGTTCGATATTTCTTTCATCAATCGTTTCTGCGTGATCAAAAATCCACGGAAGTCCATTGAAAGGTACGTCTTGATTAATTTTTTCGAAAACATTCAAAAATCTTGTAATGCTTTCGTTGTAAGTTGCATGAAGCCTAAATGGCCAACGATTTTCTACCAAAAGACGAACTACTTTTTCCAGTTCAGCTTCCATGTTTTCAGGAAGATCTGGTCTTGGCTGTAAGAAATCTTCAAAATCTGCAGCAGAAAAAACAAGCATTTCTCCAGCTCCGTTATGACGATACATATCGTTTCCCTGATATAATTTCACAGTATCAATCCAATCTGAGAAATCTTCAAATTCGTGTTTTGGTTTTTGTGTAAAAAGATTGTAGGCGATTCTTACGGTCAATTGTTTTTTTTCATTCAATTCATTGACAACTTTATAATCGTCTGGAAAATTCTGAAATCCACCACCAGCGTCAATCACACTTGTAATTCCGAAACGATTTAATTCTTTCATAAAATGACGAGTAGAATTAAGCTGATGCTCGTAAGAAAGTGTTGGTCCTTTAGCCAAAGTCGAATACAAAATCATGGCATTTGGAGTCGCAATAATAAGTCCGGTTGGCTCGCCATTTGAATCGCGTTCGATTTGTCCGCCTGGAGGGGCAGGTGTATTTTTGTTATAACCAACAGCTCGAAGCGCCGCTCTGTTCATAATAGCTCGATCATACAAATGCAGAATAAAAACAGGTGTATCGGGAGCAATAGCATTGATTTCTTCTAAAGTCGGCATTCTGCGTTCTGCAAATTGAAACTCAGACCAGCCACCAACGACGCGAACCCATTGCGGATTTGGAGTGCGATCTACTTGTTCTTTTAGCATTCTAAGTGCATCGGCCAAAGAAGGAACACCATCCCAGCGCAATTCCAAATTATAATTTAAACCACCGCGAATAAGGTGAATATGAGAATCGTTGATTCCAGGAACAACTCTTTTATTCTGAAGGTCAATTATTTTGGTTTCCTCAGAAGCAAAACTCATAATATCGCTGTCATTTCCAACTGCAATAAATTTTCCATCTTTTATAGCAACCGCAGTAACATTAGGAGTTTCAGCATTGAAACTATGAATTTTTCCGTTGAATAAAATTAAATCTGCTTTCATAATTCTATTATTTAGAGTTCAATTTTGTTATGGCTTCCTTAATTCCTTCTCCTGCAACGTTGTAAAATGAAGGGCCGGCAAGAAGAATAACTTTATTTAGAGGTTTATAGTTTGCTAATTTTTTTTCCTTTAAATAAGTTTGAGTTCTGTAGGCTTCAAACGAACCTAAAACAACGTTTTCAGCAACCAAAGCCGTTGGAGAATCAATTCCCGCATCTTTAATATCACTTGCAAAAGAATAATTTGCAACTCCCAAACGTAAAGCTTCGCGCATAGCAGTACTTCCAACACTAATCATTAAATCGGGAGTGAATTTATTTCTGTCTCCTAATCCGATAAGTAGTAATTGTTTAGATGCTAAAGTTCCTTTTGTAGGCGTAATCAAAAGTGTTTCAAGAGCATGACCAGTAAATTTTCCGCTTTTTCGTAATTCGGTAATAATGCCTTTTAAAGCCTCGTCTAAATGAACCATTCCGTTGAGGTTTGCAGGAAGGGCAGGAGGATTGAAAATATCTCCTTCAGTATATTCAAAAACGCAGGCAACTTGTAAATCAGCTTCTGCTGCAGATGGTCCTTGAACCAATCCGTTTACTGCAATTCCGTCTACTTTCCCCCATGTAACACTAGAACCAATTGAAGCTGTTTGTGCAAAAGCATTATTACTAAGTGCACCTGCAAATGTTATAATTAAAAGAAGTAGATACGAAAATCTAAATCTGTATGTTGAATTGTTTGTTTTCATTGTTAAGTTTTTGTGGTGAGAAATATTTAAACACATAGAGAGATAGGCTTTTATCTGCTTTAGTAAAGACAGATGAAAAAATTAACAATTGATAATTGATAATTAACAATTTTAAAAAGCTATGTTTCTATGTGTTTAAATTAATTTGTTATTTAAAATTTGAATCCTAATCGGGCATTAAAGAAAAGCCCATCTTTAGAGTTCGGAATAATGTCATTGATAAAAGCTCCCGTTTTAAAGTACTGAATACCGCTGACGACCGAAATATATTTATTTACGCTATACGTAAAGTTGGCTAAATACGCTGTTCCGATGTATTTTTCGTCAGAATCGCTTCCGCGGAGATTTAGCATTCCGCTTGGTCTGTAAACTCCGTCTTGTGTTGAGTATCTCCAATTTAAAACCACATCGACTTGCATCTTTAAATTCGAAAGTAAGTCCATCGTTGCATAAGGATGAATATCAATGAGGTTTACTGGGCCAACTTGCGGACTGAAACCAAAATAACCTCCTTTTGGATATAGCGGATTAAAGGTTTGAAGGTCTCCATTACCTTGATTTTTATCTCCAGAGATATAATCATTTCGAAGATTTATCGTCGGTTTGAATTTTATATTTTCGAAAGAATATCCAATATCAATAGATCCTGTCCAAGCGTTGATTTTTCCAGATCCGAAAGTCCCAAATTGATACGCGGCTTCCAAATTATAAATAAAACCTCCGCCGTATTTCCATAATCTTGTACCAACGGTATGGCGTTTTTCTGGTGAAATTCCTTCTTCAAAAAGCGACAAATCTCTTCTTATTCCGAGATAATAAACATCGAGATTTCCCGCTTTTGGAAAAATTATTTTAGAATAAGCTCCCCAGAGATTTAGCTGTTTAGACATTTTATTATCAAAAACACCAGTATAAATTGTGTCTGCCATCATTGCAAAGGCATCAACAGATATTCTTGCAGAAGAATACATTACTTTTCCTCCTGTAAAATACAATCTTGCATTTGGACCTTCTCGAACAGAAATCAGCCTTCCAGAACCGTAATCTAATTCTTGTCTTCCCGCACGAATAGTGATTTTTTTATCTTTTTGCTGCCAGATATTCACATCCAAAAATAAATTTTGAACATTTAGCTGATCTTCGTCAATGCCTCGCGCTCCATTTACTCGGCCATCTTCTAAGGCGCTTCTTAATTGAGCAAATACTCTGAAAGTTTTTCCTAAATGAATATCGGCATGAAGATCGTATCGTTGCAACAAGAAATTATTATGTCCAATATTTAATCTGCCCCAATCTTCATTGTTGAAATCAACGTATTCATATCTTGCTTCGCCTCCAAAAGACAGGTAAAAATTTTTCTCTTTGTTTAAAGGAACAAATTTTAAATTCTCATAAAAGTTTCGTGAAGAGTCTTTTAAGAATTCGTAATTTTCGTCATAACGTAAAAGTTTGAAGTTTTGCGCCATTGCTATATTTCCTAAAAAGAGAAAAAGAACAAGTAACTTGACGTTTTTTGATATGGATTTTGATGATTCCAACATAATGAAGTTTCAGAGATTTATAATAAAATGAATTAGTCTAATTAGTGTTTTATCATGTTGTGAGCATAATGAATACCTAAGCCATAAGAACCGCCGTATTTTTTCATTAGGTTTGTTACAGGAACATAAGTTTCTTCTCGAGCCCAATCTCTTTGAAGCTCTAATAAATATTGAATAGAAGTAATTGGCTGCACTCCAACTTGAATCATTCTCTGAACTGCTCTTTCGTGAGCTTCTTCGCTAACATCACCGCAAGCATCTGTAATAACATAAACTTCGTATCCTTCTTCGATTGCAGATAAAGCAGGTCCAACAATGCAAACGCCTGTCCACAATCCTGCAAGAACGATTTTTTTCTTGTTTTTGGCTATAATAGCTTTATAGGCATTTTCATCTTCCCAAGTATTCATTGTTGTTCTGTCAATATATCCAGAAGTTGCAATTGGGTAAAATTCTTCCAATTCAGGAAAAACAGGACCAGAAAAACTTTCCTCTGCAACCGTTGTTACAACTGTATCGACGTTGAAAATTTTAGATGCTCCAGAAATGATTGCCACATTTGTACGCAATTCGCTTAACGGAATATTGCTCGTAGCAAAAGCCATTTGTCCTTCAAAATCGATTAATACTAAAGCGTGATTATCTGGTGATAATAAGTTAACTGATGGTTTCATAATATTTATTTTTAAGATTTATAATTAGTTAAGCCAATGAGGTGCCAAACTTTTAATTTGTTGTTGAATAAGGTTTTAGCTTTTTAAGCTTTAAAAAAGACTTACGATATATCGTAATTTTATTAAGCCGTTATGCCGTTTTTATGTTAATGTGTAGAAAGTTTTTTAATCATTTCTGTAGAAACACTATCGGCGTAGATTCCAAAGGCGCTAGTTAAAACACCTTTTAGATTATAGATTTCAGATTTAATGCCGTACACAATATCTTCATCTCCAGGGTCGGTATCGCCTTCAAATCTGAATATATATTCAATTTTGAATTCTTCTGGCGACATACTTTGCGTGTTATTGTTGTAACGAATGCAATGAGTATCGAGATTAAAATTTTCTGTAAAACCTTGTGTGCTCAGCCATTGCAAAGCTTCTGTAACGGTGTCAAAAGAGGGTTGTTGAAATAAACTCATAATTTGAAGAGATTAAACTGCCCGAAAACAATCCTTAACAGGCAGTTATGATTAATTTATTTGATGAAATCTAGAATATCGTTATTGATAGTTTCAGCATTTATAGTTGGCATTCCGTGAGAGAATCCTGGGTAAGAGATTAATTTGCTGTTTTTCAATAATTTTGCAGCTCTAGGTGCTTGAGCGTAAGGGACAATTTGGTCGTCTTCACCATGTAAAACCAAAACAGGAATGTCTAAGCTTTTCAAATCTTCTGTAAAATCAGATTCAGAGAACGCTTTAATACCTTCATAATGAGATAAAACAGAACCCATCATTCCCTGTCTCCACCAGTTTTGTTTGATGCCTTCTTGTACAGTTTGTCCTTCACGATTCCATCCATAAAAAGGAATTGGAAAATCATAAAAATATTGTGCTCTATTGAATCCGGTTCCTTTTCTAATTTCGTCAAAAACTGACAATGGTACACCTTCAGGATTGGCTTCATTCTGAACCATAATTGGAGTTACAGCGCTTATGATTACTGCTTTTGCAACACGTCCTTTTCCGTACTTTGCTGCGTAACGAATTACTTCACCACCTCCAGTTGAATGTCCAACGTGAATTGCATCTTTTAAATCTAATGCTTCAGTCAATTCAGCGATATCAGATGCGTAAGTTTCCATGTTATTTCCTTCAGAAGCTTGGCCAGAACGACCATGTCCGCGTCTGTCGTGTGCAATAACTCTATAACCTTTTTGAAGAAAAAACATCATTTGAGAATCCCAATCGTCACTTGACAATGGCCATCCGTGATGAAAAACAATTGGCTGTCCTTTTCCCCAATCTTTGTAATAAATTTCTGTTCCGTCTTTTACTGTAAATGTGCTCATGATTTTTGATTTTTAGATTAATATTGTTTTTGTTTTTTAATTAAAATTGTTATTTAAGTTTAAAATTTAAACTTTTAAATTGTTTTATGTTTTCTTTTGTTATTGGTATGATGCAAATGTATTAGAGAATGAAACCTGCATCGATTAATCTAGATTAAGAAGTAAAAAATGTTCTTCTTTTTTGTTTAAATGAATGCGTTTAAAAGGAAATGTTTCGTGTGTTTTCATGTTTGGCATTTTAAATTGTATTTGAATGCCAAACTATAGCCAATTAATGTGCCTTTATAGTTAATGCCTTTGTTTTAAAGGAATTCGGGAATTTTAGGTGTTTTTTGATTTACGATATTTCGTTATTTTATGAAATGCTCGTTGTATTTTATATGAAAAACATCAATTGCTGGTAAACGAAACTCATTTTTGGTTGAGGTAATTTTGACTAATCTATTCTCCTTTTCGGCTACAATGTGAAGCGTAAATAAGAACAATTTTGCAGTGTACAATTAAACACAGTAAATATGAAAAAGACAATTTTTATTACAGGAGCTTCGTCAGGTTTAGGAAAAGCAGCAGCCAAATTATTTCAAACAAACGGTTGGAATGTTATTGCAACCATGCGAAAACCAGAAAATGAAACGGAATTGACGAAATTAGAAAATGTAAAAGTGATCAAACTTGACGTTACAAATTCTTCTCAAATCTCAGAAACAATCAATCAAGTTTTGTCAATGCAAGATGTTGATGTGGTTTTAAACAATGCAGGTTATGGCTTAATCGGTCCGTTAGAATCTTTTAGCGAAGAACAGATTAACAATCAGCTTCAGACCAATCTTTTTGGGGTTATAAATGTTACAAAAGCTTTTGTGCCTTTTTTTAGAGAAAGAAAAAAGGGGGTATTTATCAATATTACATCAACATTTGGTTTGTTGGGTTATCCGACTTGTTCGCTTTATAATGCTTCAAAATTTGCTGTAGATGGATTTTCAGAAGGTTTAGCTTATGAATTAGCGCAATTCGGAATCCAAGTAAAAATAGTTGCTCCTGGCGGAATGCAAACCGATTTTGCTGGAAGATCATTGCAAGGCGGTTTACACGAAGCTTATAAACAATTGATTGCGAAAGTAAGCGAAGGTTATAGCGAAGAACAAATTGCCAATTATACCAAAGCCGAAACGGTAGCGCAAATTATTTATGATGCTGCAACAGACGAGAAAAATCAATTGCGATATGTAGCAGGAAAAGATGCTAACGAATTGTACAACGAGCGCTTGTCGATTACCCCAGAAAATCAATTTCAGAAAATGCGTTCTCAATTTTTAATGTAACAAAATGTCTTTTAGATTTAATTAAATTTGTTACCAATGAAAAAACAAGCTGTAATATTCAACTCTTTATCTCAATTGCACAAAGCAATGGGACTTCCGGCACCGCTTCATCCGCTTATTAGTATTATAAACTATGGCGAAGCAAAGTTTGATGCAGGTGATTTGGAAGGAGGAATTATACTCGATTTTTATAAAATTTCTTTTAAAACTACATTTTCTGGAAAGCTGAAATACGGTCAGGGATTTTACGATTTCGAAGAAGGCGGAATGTCTTTCGTAGCGCCAGGACAATTATTGCGCATGCAGGAAGAAGAGGCTAATTACGACGGAATGTCGTTACACATTCATCCCGATTTATTGCGTTCTTATCCTTTAGATTCACAAATTAAGCAATATGGTTTTTTCAGTTATTCTGCAGCAGAAGCACTTTATCTTTCTGAAAAAGAGAAAACAACAATCTTAAGTATTTATCAATTTATTCAAGATGAGCTTAATGAGCGAATTGATAAATTCAGCCAAGATGTTATTATTTCTCAAATAGAATTACTGCTTAATTATGCCAATCGTTTTTACGATCGCCAGTTTATAACTCGAAAAGCGGTGAATAATGATTTGCTTTCTAAGCTTGAAAATCAACTAGAAACTTATTTCAGAGAAGATAAATCTGCGACAGAAGGTTTGCCTTCGGTAAATGTTTTGGCAGAAAGTCTAAATGTAACAGCTCGTTACCTCAGCGATTTGCTTCGAAATTTGATTGGCTTAAATACGCAGCAGTTTATTCACGAAAAAGTAATCGAAAAGGCAAAAGAATATTTAGCGAAAGATGAAATGACAACGGCCCAAATTGCGTATCATTTAGGTTTTGAACATCCGCAGTCTTTTAATAAACTTTTTAAAAGCAAAACCAACTTGTCTCCTTCAGATTATAAAAAAAGCCTATTGAATTAGGTTTATTATTTAAAGAAACTTACAATGAACATACATAATTTTATTAACGATTGGCTTATTGCCAGCAATAACTTTGATACCGAAAAATATCTTGAGTTTTACGAATCCGAAGCCATTTTAGATGATCCTTCAGTTGGAAGAAAATTTGTCGGTCATAAAGGAATCCGAGATTATTTTGAAAGCTATTTTATTGGCTATAATACGAATACAAAATTGGTGAATTTGAATATAAAAGATGCAGAAAGCGTTCATCTGGAAGTCGAATTTACTGGAGATTTTTCAGAAGGAAAATTAGGAGGAATCTTCGATTTGAAATTTAAAGATGAAAAAATAACCTTCGCGAAAGCAGATTTAATTCATTAAAAAAAAATTATAAAAATCGGAATTAGATACTTCGTAACTACTGATAAATATGGAATTTATATCAAAAAGCTGAATTATTGTTCAGCTTTTTTTTTTCCGTTAAAACGGACTCTGTTTAAAATAAAAGTTAAAATATTTTTTATTTTAGACCGTTCGGTCTATATTTGCAATGTCAAAATGAGAAGACCATGAGTAAAGCAGAAAGAACACGACAATTTATTATCGAAGCAGCAGCTCCAATTATCAATAAAAAGGGCATGGCTGGAACTTCGATGAGTGATATTATGGAAGCTACCAAATTGGCAAAAGGAGGAATTTACGGAAATTTCGAAAGCAAAGAAGAAATCTGTATGGAAGCCTTTTTATTTCTAAGATCTCAATTGGCGAGCAAATTAGATTTGGCTGTTGCTCAAGGAAAATCGGCTCAAGAAAAGCTGTTTAATTTACTTGATGTTTACAAAAATGATCAATGTATGATGGAAGGCTGTCCAATCTTAAATTTTGGTACCGAGGCAGATGATACCAATCCGTTAATGAAAGAACATGTTAAGAAAGCGGCATTTTCTGCTCAAAAAAGATATTTAACAATTCTGGAAGAGGGAATTAAAAATAAAGAACTTTCTGCCTATTTGAATGCAGCAGAATTTAGCGTAAAAATATTTGCTTTGGTTGAAGGAGCAATTTTATGCGGCAAAATAGTAGGAACACAACAAATGGATCTGGTGTTAGAAAGCATTAAAAACGATTTTAAAAGATATGTGATATAACATATTTTTTTTGCTCAATTTTAGACCGTTCGGTCTTTTTTAAAAATAAAGTTCAATAATTTAAATATAGAAAAACAATGTCAAAAGTAATTTTAATAACAGGAGCCACAAAAGGATTTGGAAGAATCTGGGCGGAAGCATTTTTAAAACGTGGCGATAGAGTCGTAGCAACAGGAAGAAATACAGTGGCGCTAGAAGATCTTAAAAAAGAATATGGCGATTTGGTTTTACCAATTCAATTAGATGTAAACGATCGTAAAGCGGCATTTGAGGCAGTAAACCAAGCAAAAGAGCATTTTGGTAGAATTGATGTTTTAATAAACAATGCAGGTTACGGTTTATTTGGAGCTGTTGAAGAAACTTCTGAAGAAGAGGCTAGAAACCAAATGGAAACCAATTTCTTTGGTGTTCTTTGGCTATCGCAAGCAGTATTGCCAATTATGCGCGAACAAAAAAGCGGTCACATTATTCAAGTTTCAAGTTTCTTAGGTTTGGTTACGTTACCGGTTTTAGGACTTTATAATGCATCAAAATTTGCAGTAGAAGGGTTAAGCGAAACATTGGCATCAGAAGTAAAAGATTTTGGAATCAATGTTACATTGATTGAACCAAATGGCTACACTACAGATTGGTCTGGAGAATCGGCTTTTCAAACCAAAAGTTTGCAGGTTTATGATGCTGTAAAAGCAGGTTTTAATGAAGCAGTTTCTACACCAGGTATTTTCGGAAATCCGCAAGCTACTGCAAATGTCGTTCTGAATTTGGTAGACAATGAGAATCCGCCGTTGCGATTATTATTTGGATCATTTGCTTATCCAGCTGTCAAAAAAGTTTACGAAGAACGTCTTGAAAGTTTCGCAGAATGGAAATCTGTTTCTGACGAAGCGCATGGAGCATAATTCATATTAAAATGAGAATTTTACAAGAAAACCACAAGGGCTTTAGTACCATACTAGCCCTTGCATTGATTCCTTTGTCTGGTTTTGCAACAGATATTTATTTGCCGTCGCTTCCTGCAATGGCAAATGATTTGAATGTTTCGCCAGCTGCTGTTCAGCTTTCTTTAGTTTTATTTATGTTTAGTGTTGGAATCAGCCAATTTTTTATTGGAAGTATTTTGGATAGTTTTGGACGTTATAAAATTAGTCTTGCTTCTCTTGCCATTTTTTCTGTTACAAGTTTTGTAATTGCTTTGGTGCCGAATATTTATGTGATTTATGCCATGCGAATTATTCAAGGAATTACAATTGCTTTAATTGTAGTTGGAAAACGGGCTTATTTTGTTGACTTGTTTTCGGGAGAAAAACTCAAAGGATATATCAGTTTATTTTCTATTATCTGGGCTTGTGCGCCAATTATGGCTCCATTTTTAGGCGGATATCTGCAAAATAGTTTTGGCTGGAGATCGAACTTTTATTTCCTTGGCGGACTTTCGTTAGCATTCCTAATTTTAGAATTGATTTATAGCGGAGAATCTTTAAAACATTATCAGCCATTTAAATTAAAAACAATTGCACAGACTTATACCGGAATGCTAAAAACAGCCGATTTTACTTTAGGTTTAGTGATTATCGGAATTTGTTTTGGAATCGTAATTGTCTACAGTTTATCAAGTCCGTTTATTATAGAACGTGTTTTAGGACATTCGGCAATCACGACAGGATATAGTTCTCTGTTATCAGGATTTTCTTTGATGACTGGAGGAATAATTGCAAAATCAATGATTAAAAGATCATTGGTGCAAAAAGTAGGAACTGCATTTGGAATACAGATTATTTTAGTTTTATTGATGATTTCAACAGCTTCTTTAACCAGCAATCTTTATACTTTAGTAGGTTTTATAATTGGAATTCATATTGCTGGCGGATTTATTTTTAACATTATTTACGGTTACTGTCTTACTCGTTTTACCAAAAATGCAGGAGTTGCTAGCGGATTAACAGGTGGCGTAATGTATATGATTAGTTCTGTTTTTAGCTACGTATTTGCTAATTTATTTGAAGTAAAATCTCAATTTTTATTAGGTGTTGCAGATTTATCTTTACTCGTAATTGTTTCTGTTTTATTTTTGATTTTCATCAGATACAGATTAAAAGATATTGTGGTAAAACCAATTCTAGAATAAAAAAAATGCTGTCATTGACAGCATTTTTTATTAGTCGACTTTATAACCATCATCGCTAAATGTTTCTGGGTCGCGATCATTTTCATCATAACGTTCAATTAGATCGTCATCCATATCGTTTGGATCCAAATCTTCGATATCGTCATCTAGATCATCAGGTGTGTTTTGTTCAAAATCAAAATCATCATCAATATTTTTGTCTGTTGCCTTCAAAAAATCATTTCCACTTAATTGATTTTCTTCAAAAAGAAATCTTTCATCAAAAGGATCTTGATATTGTTCCGAATAATCTTGATTTTCATCTTCGTAATAAGTGTATCTATCAGTTATCATAACGAGCTTCTTTAAATTAATAAATGTGAAAATTTATTTCTTTAAAATTAAAAATTAGCTTTCGGGTTATTTTATACGATTCTCATTTCCAGTTGCTAAATTTTCATTAAAGTAGAAATCGAGTTTTCTAGACATTTACTTTTCAGAAGCATTTTGATATTTTATCTTTGCATTTTTATTTTAATAACAAATGACAATACAAGATTTAGTTGGAAATTATGCTATTTCGGGAAGCAATCAGGATGAAAGTAACGAGATCACTTACAAAGGTGTTTTGACTTTAACTTTAGACCAAAATAATAGAATTAAAGCCGAATGGATTATTAATAATTCGCAAATACAAAAAGGAAATGGCTTTTTTAAAGATAATATTCTTGTGATTAATTTCAGATATAAAGGAGATGACCATAAAATCTACAAGGGAGTTGCCGTTTACAGATGCATGAATAAAGACATCCTAGACGGATTTTGGTCTGAAAAACATGGAAATCCACTTTATTTAGGAAGCGAATATTGTTTGCGAATGGAAACTACCGAAAAGCTAAATTAAAATCTTCACTAAAATAAAAACTGCGCAAATTCATAGCATTTGTGCAGTTTTTTTATATAAAATATTTAAAACTTATTTCTTAAACTGGATTTGAAATAGCTCTCTGTTTTTTGTTGTAAATAATGATAAAACCAATCCATATGGCAAGTAAAACAAGAATTAAAATAAGTTCTGTTTCATGAAGTCCATCTCTAAAGAAATTGTTTAGTGAATGAACTCCTGCAACGGCCAATAAAGATCCAGTAGAAGAATAAACTTTTCCGATTCCCCAAGTTCCAAAGAAAATGATTCCGAAGAAAATCATGTTGCTTGGAGTCGTTTCGAAATTTAAATGCCAAGCAAACCAAAGAATAGCAATTATTAATATAGAGGTGAATTTAGGAAGAGATTTTAATTGTTCTTGTAAAAAGCCACGCCATCCAATTTCTTCTAAAAGTCCGTAAACTAAAACCGTAAACATTAATAAAATTGGGAATTTACCAATAGTAGCATAATAAACACCAGCAATTAAAACGGCAGGAAGAATCCAATACACACAAAAAGGAATAATTGCGTTTTTGTAAATTCCTTTCAATGACATTGGATTGTTTAGAGAGAATATTTTTATCGCTGCCAAAGCGCCCAAAGCTGGACCAACGCCACGAAGTAGAATAACCAAATACGGATTTTCTATTCCAGATAATAAATTAGTTTTTGTAGCCGCATATCGGCAGATTACAGCAATTACATAATAAACTATAATGGCTCCAAAGTTGATTTTATTTTTCATCGGTTATTTTGTTTGATTTAGTATAGCAAACTTAACGAGCCAAAATGAAAACAAAATTGACTTTGGGTAAGAAATCATTTTTCGGTCACTCTTTTTCGAATTCGGCTTAAACTTTCGGCTGTAAGTCCGAGGTAAGAAGCGATAATTTTTAATGGAGTTCTCTGGAAAATTTCTGGTCTGGATTCTATAAGTCTTACGTAACGTTCTTGAGGAGAAAGCGTTAAAAGATTAATTTGTTCTTGCTGTTTGCGCACATAAAGCATTTCAGAGATCGCTTTTCCGATTCGTAAACCCGTTTCAGATCTTTGATATAATTCCGTTAAATCCTGATGAAAAATCGACCATAAAGTAATGTCTTCCAAAGCTTCGGTCTTAATAACAGACGGCTGCTGATTTAAAAAAGACATATAATCGCTTATAAAACTGTTTTCGTATAATAAATTAATGCAGATATCTCTTTTTCCGTCCCAAACAAATAATCCCGCCGATCCTTTTATAACAATGTTGAGGTATTTTTCTACGCCGTTGTAATCCTTTATAATTTCAGATTTTTCAAATTCACGTACTTTAATTTTCTCCGAAAACCCTTTCCAGATATTCATGTCGGCAGTAAAATAATTTTCGAAAACTCTTTTTACATCTTCGGGAGAAGGACTTTGTGGCATTTTTTGGGCGTATTGGTTAAAAAAGCCAAATTAGGTTTTTTCTGTCAAATGAAAAAGAACTGTTTTAACTCGTTGCACTTTTTTTAAACACATAGAAACATAGATTTTTTCTTTTTAAAAAACTTAAAAAAGAGTTTAGAAAGAAACTAGTTTCTAACACATAGCTATGTTTGTTTTAAATAAGTGAAACGCCTTTTTAGACAAAGTAGAACTATGTTTCTATGTGTTTAATATGACCTCAACGAAAACTTACTTCAAACAAGGCAATTGCAAAACATTAGCATTCAGAGGTTGTTCAACTTTTCTTTCTAATTTTTCACTATTTACTGTAATATAAATTTCCATAGAACCCGTTCCGACTTTTAGTCCCAGAATATGTCCGCCGTAAGCATCAAATTTATTATCTGTTGCTACACCGTGCATATGTATAGAAGGTTTATCTCCGCTCCAAGCAATAGAACCTGTAATGCTTCCCATTTCGACTTTGTTGAAAGTTTTCGGGTGAAATTTCTTTTCTCCAAAATCATAAAAACCAAAAGTAGCATCTTGCGCAAATCCAATTCCTGTAAAATTAGCAGAAGGAATATTTTGTTCTTTGGCTAGATTTTCAATTAAAGCCAAAACATTATCGCCTTCGCGAAGAACCATCAGATAACCATAATTGGTTTTGGTATAACGGCATTTATCGTTCTGTTGTGCATTTGCAAAATTAAAAGTCAGCAACAGCAAGAACGCAATAAAAAATTTATGGATTTGAATTTTCATGATTTTTAAATTAAAATAGTAATTAGCTTATTGAATGTACAGTGAAAGATATTAAACACATAGAAACATAGTTTTTTTATTATCAATAAAGAGAACAAAAAGAAACTAGTTTCTAACACATAGCTATGTTTGTTTAAAATAGTGAAACGCCTTTTTAGACAAAGTAAAACTATGTTTCTATGTGTTTAATTTATTTGCATTTAGTAAAACATTAAACTACAGAATTAGGCTGTAATTCATTATTATATTTTTCAGGATCAGAAGCCGCATATTCATTTTCTGGTTCTGGAATAACATGAATTTTAGAATCGCTAATCGAAATTACGGCAGAACAAACATAAATTCCAATTTTTCCTTCGTTGTATTTAAAATCTAACAAAGTCAGTTTTACAATATCGTTAATCGAAAGTTCGTAATAATTTCCGTAGCGGATAATCTTAAAAGAAATCTGTTTTTCTTCTCCAATTTCAAACTGATTGGTTTGAATATTTTCGAAGATAAAATTATTCTTAACATCTTTTTCATTAAATCCCCAAGCTCTAAATTGAACGAAACCATTCATGAAATCAATAGAAATATAATATCCTGTGCCTTCTTTATCGCATTCGATTACAAAACCTGTTTTTCCCATTCCTTCAACAGAAAGCGTTCCTTCCCAAACGAAATCGCTCGATGGCTTTTCGAAACCATAAATTTCGTAACCACTTCGGCATCCAAAACGCCATTTATTTTCATTTTCTTGAACAAATTCAGCAGTGGGATTTCCGAGAATAGGTAAGGGAAGAGGCAGATCTTTTTGGAGAATTGTTTTCTGATACAGTTTTTCCCAATAATAATAACTTTTTAAAAGCAGTCTTCCGCTTTTATCTGTTTCCAGTTCTTTTGGTGGCGGAATAACGCGATGTGTATTGACATTTCCGTCGGCAAAATAAAAGTTATAAAGCAGAAAATGTTTTCCGTCTTTTACCACTCTTGCGGCATAATTTCCTTGCGGTAATAAAACATTATTATGAAAAGCCGAATATTCTCCTTTAAATTCAGAAGAAGACCAATAACGGACTTTAATATCTTCGCGAATCGAGCCCAATAAATAATGCGATCCTTTAATTTCAAAAACGCACGGACATTCTACATCGTCATACACATACGGAATATGAAGCGGTTTTTGCAATACATAACTTTCCTGTTCTCTTTTTGCAACACCAATACAGCCTCTTCGATACGTTGGTCCAGAAGCACTTCTGGCGCAGATTAATAAATAATCTTCGTTTTTATATTGATACTTAAACGGATCTCTAAAACTAATCCATTCTCTTGGGTTATTGTTTTTTCCTTCATAATGAGGCGCTTCACTTTTAAACGGAAGTCCGTATAAGTTTTCTTTTTTCCAATTGATTAAATCGGTAGAAACGGCTCTTCCTACTTTTTGTTCAATTCCTTTGTCTTGACGTTTCAGTCCTGTATAATACATTTCATAACCTTCTCCTTCCGATTTTTTGCTAATGTGCATCGTCCACAACATATCATCGTCCCATTCCCCTGGATCGCCTACAAATAGCGCATTTTTAACCCTTTTCCACGAAAGACCATCTTTTGACACGGCATGTGCAATATAATCGTGATTTGGAATGATTAAATGAAACAAATGATGAACTCCTTTTTCATCAATAAATACATCAACATCTCCAATTTCCCAATTGCTAAATCCTGAACCTGAATACATTTTATTATCTATTTTAAACTGTTAGTATATTTTAATTTTTTACACATAGAAACATAGATTTTTTTGACTTTAAAAAAGACGTTTCACTTGCATTAACAAACATAGTTTCGTGAGTCTCAAACTTTGTCAAAGTTGATCTCAAAGTTTACATAAAGCTATGTGTGAGAAACTAGTTTCTTTCAATCACCTTTTCCAAGAAAGAAAAACCTATGTTTCTATGTGTTTAAATCTTTTATTTAATGACTTTATAATGCTTTAATCCCTCTAAAATTCCCTCCGAAGCCGAATTTTTAGCCACATAAATACTTTTGGTAGTTTCATAATCTGCCAATTCTGCACTTCTATTTCCGACAATAATACCTTTTACGGGACCTCTAAACATATCTACATCATTTCCTGAATCTCCTGCAGCAATTACATTTCCTAGCGGAATAGACCATTTTCTGCATAAAAATTTAATCGCATTGCCTTTTGAAGCCCTTTTGGGAATAAAATCCAAAAACTGTCCATGACTCGGAATAATATTCACTTTGTACCAGCCATTTCCTAAAACGCGAATTAATTCCTCATGATCGTAATGTTCTTTCTCATAATAATAAGAGATTTTATAAGGATTTTGAGCTTCTTCTTCTTGCAGTTTTATCCATTTTATGGCTTTTAACCGATTAACAATTTCATCTCTTTTCCATCTTCCCGAAAGAAATTTTGCCCAGCCTTTATCTAAAATGTAATCTTTTCCGTTGGTGTAATAAATCTCAGTTCCGACAGAACAGATAATAAAATCTGGAAGCGAAAATTCTTCTTCATCAATTACTTTTTTAACGAGTTCGAGATTTCGTCCAGAAGCCATTGCAAACGCCATTTTATCGGTACGGTTGGTAAGATGCGCTTTTAATTCTTTCAAACCTGGATTTGCCAATTTAGGTTCAATGAGCGTTCCATCAATATCAGAAACCAGCAAATGATCGATTTTTCTTTTCAAACGATCAACATTGATATTCGGATAATGCTGTTTTTTAATTCCCGCAGCAGAAACCGATAAATTTTCGTTTATTAAATCAACATATTGATTGACATGACTGACCCAACTATAATGTTTTTCAATATTGATGGCGCCGTTATTCGAATAATATTTCCATTGACTTTCATCGGTTAAAATATTACGAAGCGCTTTTTTAATCTGACTTTCCTCTTGCGGATTAACCAATTCTCCATTTTGGCAAACCGGAATAATTTCTGAAGGCCCGCCATTTTTGGTTACCACAACCGGAAGTCCAGAACTAGCAGATTCGATAACCGTCAGACCGAAGTTTTCATGCAAAGCTAAATTCACAAAAACACCTCTTTTTTCTGCCGCATAACGATAAATAATCGAAACTTCATTTTCTACATCATGCTTTTTCGGAATAGCCATTTTTCCGTATAAATCGTATTTGTCCATTAAAAGAAGCAAATCGGTTAAGACATTTTTCTCAGATTCTGGCATTTTAGCAATGTCTTTACGAATTCCGGCAAAAATGACAAGATTTGCAAGACTCTGAAGTTCTTTGTCTTTTCCGTAAACTTCGATTAAAGTGTTGAGGTTTTTATGGCGATCTGGCCGAGAAAGTGCCAGAATAATAGGTTTGTGCGGATTGGTAAGAAATTTAGAAATGCTTTCTTGAACCCAATATTTTCGTTGTTGTTCTTCCCTGTTTTTATCAGAATCATTTTCTTGAAAATAATAAGGAACAAATTTTCTGGTGTCAATTCCGGGAGAAATAGCGTGATATTTTCCTAATTCGAAATTTTTATAAGCCTTGTAAGTTTCAATTTCTTGTTCGGTAGACGTGACGACAAATTCGGCGAGTTCGAGTGTTTTTTCTTCGGCGGCAATTCTAGCTTTAAATTTGAATTTTTTTTCGAGATCTTCTTCGTTTTCGCCACCTTCCAGTAATTTTTTCTTTTTATAAAATCCTAAAGAATGTCCGGTATGAGCAAAAGGAATATTTAAAACGGCTGATAATTCGGCTGCTGCGTAACCAGCGTCTGCGTAATGAGAATGAATCCAATCGGGAAAAATGTTGTGTTGTTTAATGTGCTGCATCGCGCCATTCACGAAAGTGTCTAAACCTTCCCAAAGCTGTTCTTTAGCTTTGTATCTTTTTCCTAGAAAGGGAATTCGCCTTATGTCCAATTTATCATTAATAATCTCGACAGGAACAGCATATTCGCGAGAAAGAGCAGGATCGTCTATCAATCTCGTAAAAAGATGCACATGTTCTACGTCTTCATGTTGTGATAAAAATTCGGCTAATTCGTAAATGTATTTGGTTTGGCCTCCATTGTCGGCATCTCGTCCAATTTCTAGACCAGAACCTTTCAAAAGTCCGTGTATGTTGATAAGTGAAATTCGTAATTTTTTCATCATTCTTCTGTAAATATTTTGAAAATGCAATTTACAGCGCTTGTATTGATTAGGAAGAAATAATTACATTTTAAATTTACATATTTCCCATGTTTGAGGGCAAAATCAGATGTTTTAACTATAAAATAAATAGGTTTTTCGAAATTTTCGTGCAGTTTATTTAAACAAATTAATGATTTTTTGTAAAGCCCCAGCGGAGTAAAATATTTATAGCAATTAAAATAGAGGAATAAAAAAAGAGCTCCGGAGGAGCGAAATATAAACCGTCTTATATTTCGCTCCTCCGGAGCTTTGTATTTACAATAATATGATTTCTATACATATTTAGCTTCTCCGAAGCGCGACTTTATTTGTTAGAAATATACATACCGTGTATTAAAATTTTATCTTAATCTCTAATTTTTATTGATAAGATTTTCAATATCAATTTTAGAAATTTCAGGATTTGCCCCAGCCGATCCAGCGACCAAAGCTCCTGTTGCACAAGCAAAATTTAAAGCCTTTTGCGGTTCTTTATTCTTTAAAAGTGATGTAACTAAAGCACCTAAAAAAGAATCTCCAGCTCCAACCGTATCTTCGACTTTTACCGTATAGCCATTATTGCTGTATAAATGTTTATCCCATAATAAAACAGCGCCGTCTTTTCCTCTTGTAACACAAATTGCGGTTGCATTGGTAAGCGAACAGATGAAGTTTATATTTTCTTCTAAAGTTGTATAAGGAGAATCTAAAGCGGCACTAATTTCTGCCAATTCTTCATCATTAAATTTAATGAAATTCGCAAACTGCATTAGTTCTAAAAGCAATTCGTAGTCATAATGCGGTTTTCTTAAATTGACATCAAAAACTTTGTAAGTATGCGTGTTGAGTAATTCTTCTAAAGCTTTTCTCGAAACTTCATCTCGGCAAACCAAACTGCCGTATATTAAAACATCAGAAGTAACAACTAATTCTCTGGCTTCTTCGGTTAAAACAATTTTATCCCAAGCAGAAGGATAAAGAATTTCGTAAGTCGCAGATTTGCTTTCATCTAAGGTAACATGCACTAATCCAGTCGGAAAATCGTTAGATGTAAGGATGGTATCGGTTTCTAAACCTAAATTTTTTACTTCTTTTATAATGTTTTTGCCATCTTCATCATTTCCCACACAGCTAATCATATTAGATTCTGCGCCAAGAGCTTTCATGCGTAAGGCTACATTGAGCGGAGCTCCGCCAATTCGTTTTTCGTTACCAAAAATGTCATACAATACTTCGCCAAAGGCAACAGCTTTAAGTTGTTTTTTACTCATTTAATTTTCTTTTTAATTTAAATTTGGGGCTTATAAAAATTTTCTTAATTCGATAAAAATAAAAAACATTAGCGGTTTGTGCAACCAAAAGACAAGAAAGACAAAGATTTATTAACTTAAAAATATCCGAAATTTCGCTATATATTTGTTAGGAAACATCTTTTTTAAAATGAAATATCTTTAAAAAATGATAAAATGGATTAAAATTTTTTCAAGCTGTTTCGTTCTCTTCATTTTGATTTATGAAGCCAATTTTTATATCAATTGTAAAGCGAATAGTTATCTAGCAGTTTATGGCGGACCTTTAAATCATTATAAGGAAGATTTTGTTTTACTATTGAATGATCAAAAAATAAGTGAGACGCTCAATGTCAATATTCCGACTCCGTTTTCGCAAGGTGTAAATTTTTCTTTAGGAAAAAATACAATTAAACTTATTAGTACAGATGCTAAAATCAGTTTTGAAAAAGAGATTTATTTTTATGGAATATTCTCTTTCAATATAATTGAAGTTACTTCTAAGGATATTTTTTTTAGAAGATCTTTTTCGGTTCCAGTTATATAATAGAAATAAGTTAAATTTTATTTTTGCACAGACTATTTAAGTAATCATTAATATGGGATTAATTTATAGAGTTTCAGATAAAGAAATTTTAAAGGTAAGACATGACATTTTTAAAGAAGTTGGAATTCCTTCTTTACTAAAAAACAGATTTGAACTTTCTCCGTTTAAAACAGCCTGGCATGGTGAATACGATCGAAGTACTCGCGGCTATATCTATAATTTTTGCAGATTATCTTCAGAAAAATATTTAGAGCAAATTTCAGTTTATATTTTGGGAAAATCAAAATGGATTCAAATTTATTTGAATGTTTATGAGCTTAGTCCTTCTTTAAGCTCATTATCGCTTTTAAAAGATTCTGAAGGATTAGAGTTTGAAACTGTAAGTAAGATTTCAACTAGAATGCGACTGAGAATTGGCGATTATAAAGGTCCACCTTTATTGTATATACTATTTTTACAGGAACATAAATTAGGAAAATTTTATACTCGCAAAGGCTATTTAAATGAAATCCTTAAGCTTAGAAAGTTAATTCAAAAAGATATGGAAAATATTGATGGTTTTGTAAAAAGGTGGCATGAAAAATTTATTCCAAGTAAAACAGATTGGGAAGGAAATTTTCGAAATTAAATTTTGTTAAGAACAAGCTTAAGAGATTTGTTTAATTATTTTTTAAGAAAATTTTAATCTTTCTCTAAGATTTCATTTCTCGTTTATATATTTGTAATCAGTCTAAATAAGAATAAATTACAAATATTTATATGAAAACAAATCTTAAGACACTTACTAACAATGTGTTATTAAAAGTGTTTCTTGCAATTCTGACGATTTTTTTAGGGTCAGAAAGTGCTTTTTCTCAATCAACCGTAGGTACAATCTCAGGTAAAGCAATACTGAAAGACGGAAATTCTTTACAAGGTGCCAAAGTTAAAATTTCAGAATTAAATAAAACAACGATTACCGATTCTGAAGGTTTTTATCAATTAAAAAATATTCCTTTCGGAACCTATTTGGTAGAAATAGATTTAAATGGTTACGATTCGATGCCAGCAACAATTTCTATCGATCAAAATAATTTGGATGCAAAAATTGATTTCGAATTAACGTATACTTCTCAAAAATTAGAAGAAGTAATTATTAGTTCTGGAGGAAACCGATTTGCGAGAAAAGAAAGTGAAGAGGTTTCTAAAATGAAACTGAAAAACATGGAAAATCCGCAAGTTTACACCATTGTAAGCAAGGAATTAATGAAAGAGCAGGTAATTACAGATTATAATAGTGCTTTTAAAAACGTTCCTGGAGCAGGTATTGCTGAGGTTAGAAATCAAGGAAGAACGACAAGTATTTCTAGAGGATTTGCAACACCTCAACTAGTAAGAAACGGTGTGGGAAGTTTTACTTACAACTCAATCGATCCGTCAAATTTAGAGCGTATTGAGGTTATTAAAGGACCATCTGCAACTTTATTCGGAAGTACAATTTCTTCTTTTGGAGGTTTGTTCAATAGAGTTACCAAAAAGCCTTTTGATTTCTTTAAAGGAGAAGTTTCTTATTCTGCGGGCGATTGGGATTTGAATCGTTTTACAGCCGATATCAATACGCCGTTAAATGATGATAAAACAGCACTTTTTAGAATCAATACAGCCTTACATAGCGAAAGAAGTTTTCAAGATGCTGGATTTAGTAAAAGTTTCTTTATCGCGCCAAGTTTTTCGTATCAAGTAAACGACCGATTGACTTTGTTGATTGACGCTGAGTTTAGCGCTTCAAAAGGAACTTCGCCAACAAGATTAGCGCCTTTTACGGGAGCTACGGCAACAGCGCACAGTATTACAGAAATGGGAATTCCGTATAAACTTTCATTTGCTAATAATACAATTAATTATACTGGACAGCAGTATAATATATTTGCACAGTTAAAGTATAAAATATCAGAAGAATGGACATCGCAAACTGTTGTTTCTCGTACAAGATCATCTTCTGAAGGATATACAGTGGCCTTAACAGCTTTGAGCAACGAAACTTTAAGACAGCAAGTTACAAGTCAGGATTATCCATATTACGGTACAGACATTCAGCAAAACTTTAATGGTGATTTTAAAATCGGTAAATTACGTAATAGAGTAGTAGCGGGTCTAGATTTTTACAGTCTTCGAGCAACACGTAACGATGCGACGATAAATATGCCAGCTATAAACTATAAAAAACCTGGCGATGCTTATAATAACTTTACAGAAGACAGAATAGCGCCATTATTTGCAACGGCAAAATTTAATAATTTTGTTTCTAATAATGAAAGAACTTATAGCGCATATGTTTCTGATGTATTGAATGTTACGGATAGATTATTGGTAATGGGAGGTATTAGAGCCGACCGTTATATCAATAAAGGAGTGTATTACCCGAGTCGAGATTCTATTGCAGGAAGTTATAACCAAACTGCTTTTTCTCCAAGATTTGGAGCTGTTTATCAAGTTATTAAAGAGAAAGTTTCGGTATTCGGAAATTACATGAACGGATTCAATAATGTTGGTGGATCTGATTTTAACGGAAATACTTTCAAACCAAATCAAGCAAACCAGTTAGAAGGTGGTGTTAAATTTGACTTTAATAAAATAAGCGCGACTTTCAGTTATTATGATATTAAAGTAACGAATATTACTCGTGACGATCCAGATCACGCAAATTTCCAAATTCAAGACGGAACTCAATTGAGCAAAGGTTTTGAAGCAGAATTAATTGCAAATCCAATTCGTGGATTAAACATTGTAGCGGGTTATACGTATAATGACAGTGAATACACAAAAGCCAATCCGAGTGTAAACGGATTACGCCCGACAACGGCAGGTTCTCCAAGAACAGCCAATCTTTGGGCTAGTTATCGTTTGTTTGAAGGTCCAGCTGCAGGTTTAGGATTTGGTTTTGGAGGAATTTACGGAAGCGAATATTACCAAACTAACACGGCAACTTTTAAATTTAGTATTCCTTCTTACACCGTTCTGGATGCTTCTGTATTCTACGACAGACCGAAATTCAGATTAGGATTAAAAATTGATAATCTTACGAATGAAAAATACTGGTCGTATCGTTTAGCAGCTCAAAATCCGACTAGAGTTACTGGAAATATTACGTTTAAATTCTAAGATTTTAAATCTTTCGTTTAAATGATATTATCTACATTTGGATTTTATTGCAAATCATGACAAAAGGTTTTAAGAATACCATTAGACAAATACATTTGTGGCTCGGTTTAGCATCGGGCCTCATTGTTTTTATAGTGAGCATCACGGGATTTCTTTATGTTTTCGAAGAAGAAATTCGTGATTTTTCGCAGAAAGAATATCTGCATGTTCCGGTTCAGGAAAAGCCATTTATAGGTTTAAAAACGATTATTGAAAATTATGAACGTCTGGAACCCAAACAAAAAATTACGGCTTTAAAAATAAATAAAGAAGAACCGAATTCAACGGTCGAAATTTCTACCAAAAAGAAAAAGACTTACTATTTTAATCCGTACGATGGAACTTTAGTCAATCAGCAAGGTTCAGATTGGTTGAATACTGTTTTAGAAATACATCGAACATTATTATTGGGAGAAGTTGGCGAATTCATTCAAGGCTGGTCGGTTGTGATTTTTATCATTATGCTGATTACAGGATTAATTTTATGGTTTCCAAACCAAAGGCGTTTACTCAAACAATCTCTAAAAATAAAATGGAGCGGTTCTTTTAAAAGAGTCAATTTTGATTTGCATCAAGTTTTAGGATTTTACGCTGCAATCTTTCTGCTTTTAATTGCTTTTTCTGGAACTTATTTTAGATATGATGCCGTAAAAAAAGGAGTAAGTTTTGTCACTGGAAGCAAACTAAGAAAAGGAGATGAAATTGTTTCTAATGCTAAAATAGATTCGACTACAATTCCTGTTCGCTACAATAATATTTACGAAAGTGCCAATGCAAAATATCCTGGTGCAACTTCAGTTTCATTTTCAATTCGAAAAACAGGCGAACTTAGATTAAGAATGACGTATCCGAACGATTGGGCAAGAAATCAAAACACTATTTTCTTTGATGGAAAAACGGGACAAATGCTCCGAACAAAATTATACAAAGACAATAACGCGGCGGATGTTTATGAAGCCAGTAATCACGATTTGCATACGGGCGTTTTCTTTGGTTTAATTGGAAAAATAATCTGGAGTTTGGTAAGTTTGATTGGAGCTTCTCTACCAATAACTGGATTTATAATTTGGTGGAAGAAAGGAAAGAAGTCTAAAGGGAAAAGTAAGGAAGAAAGAGTAAAGAAGAAAGAGTGAAAAACTTTTAGAAGAATATACTAATCGCAAATGTCTTTGGCTTTGCGATTTTTTTATTCTAGAGCTTTTCAAAATTGCTTTTTTAAGTTTCACTACAAATTTTTTCCAACTCATTACAAAATATAATTTTCTCTTTTTATTTTGTAAAAAAAACAAATTTCAATGTTCTAAATTTGGTCGAATTGTAAAAAATACGGCCATGCAAATCAATTTAAATTTAGACTCATTTTGGGAAAGTAAAAAGAAAGTTTCGCTTTGGGAACGATTATTTAGAAGAAACAAAACCATCAATAAAGCGTTGACTACACCAGAAATAATTGGTAAAAAATGTCAAGGTTTAGTATTGCAAAATCAAAACTTAAAATCGTTTCTGTTTTCTACAGACATGGCGCTTATCGAAAATAATGATGCCGATGCGATTCTAGCCGTTTATCCTTTTCCACCTTCGCCAAAAATCATAAAAACCCTGATTGATTTTGCGGGAAAACCAATCGTCTGTGGCGTTGGTGGCGGACAAACAAAAGGCAAAAAATCAGTAGAAATGGCAATCTATGCCGAAGAAGCTGGAGCCGCAGGAATTATTGTCAATATTCCGTTTGAAAATAAAGACATTAAAAAAATAAGAGAAAAAATTTCCTTACCGATTATAGCAACCGTTACATCTTCCTATTATAATTTTCTAAAAGGAAAAATCGATGCAGGTGTAACTGTATTTCACGTTTCAGGCGGTGCGAATACCAGTAAAATTGTAAAAGAGATATCAGATAAATTTCCAAATTTTCCAGTTATGGCAACAGGCGGAAAAAGTCTAGAAAGTATTCAAGAATCTATAAACTCTGGTTCAAGAGCAATTGTGCTGTCGCCACCTTCTAACAAAGA
This sequence comes from Flavobacterium notoginsengisoli, assembly GCF_014207905.1. Taxonomy (GTDB): domain Bacteria; phylum Bacteroidota; class Bacteroidia; order Flavobacteriales; family Flavobacteriaceae; genus Flavobacterium; species Flavobacterium notoginsengisoli_A. The sequence continues at coordinate 49,744 of NZ_JACHLB010000012.1, forward strand.
TTTATTTAAAACGGTAATGGATAAATATAGAAAGACTTTTGGTTGATTTTTTGGTTTATATTTGTTTAGATAAGCAAAAGTCCTTCAGCTAGCGCGAGCGTCTCGCTTGTGAACACAACAGAAAACACGAGCGAGACGCTCGCGCCAGCTGTGCGTGTTGATTATAAGTTAGTAAAAATGAGATTTTTGCTTTCTTGAAAATATGTCGAAAACTAAGACTAAATTTTTTAATGACTAAGGAAACAATTTTAAAAACTATATTTGGATTACTATTTATATCCTTATCTATTTATTTCTTTAGAGACTATTTTGACTTTAAATCTGAAATCGTAAATAACAAATTGATATCATATTCTTTTATCGAAAAAAAAATAAATAAAGGAGGCAGAGGAGAAAGTTATGATATGATCTTCTTTTATAACAGACAAAAACATTCAATATCCATTACCAGTACAGAATACTATTTAATTGAGGAAGGAAAATTTCCTAAATTGTATCTATCTAAAAAAAGTAATTCAATTTTTTCAGTTTGGTCAATAAAAAGATCTCTAAGACTTGGAATATTATTTCTTTCTCTTTCGATAATTTCTGTTTTTCCATATTCTTTGTTTCGCAAGTTTTTTTCGATTTAAATAAAAGTTAAGCATATTGAAACTCTTGCGAAAGTTGATGAAGAATTGCTGAAAAAATTATTACTCTCTAAAAATAACTTTGATTTTTGAAGTTGAAAAGTTTTTAAGACTTATTGATTTATTCGAATTGTCTAATTTTGAAAGCGTTGACACGTTATTCATAAAATGCTGGACATAATAATTTCCTTCAAAATTTTGGTTCTCTAAATATTCAACCATTTTTGTAAAATCAGATTCTGAAATTAAATCAGAATGAAAAGTCGTGCGAACTTCAAACGGAATATTTGACTGAATTAAAAGCTTTAAACTTTCTTCAAATTCAAAAAATAAGCCTGATTGCGTTAGTTTTTTAAAGGTATGAGGAAGACTTTTATAATCTAACGCAACATAATCAATTAATCGATCATGAATCAGGCTATTCAATATTTTTGGGTTTGAGCCGTTGGTGTCAATTTTGACTTCAAATCCCATTGCTTTGATTTCTTTTATAAAATCAATTATTTTTTTGTGTAAAGTACATTCGCCGCCGCTTAAAACTACCCCGTCCAATAATCCTATTCGGGTTTTTAGAAAATTCAAAACAGTTTGAAAATCTATTTTTCCCTTTCCTAAAACAATATCAGGATTGTAGCAGTATAAACACCGCATGTTACAGCCTGCAAACCACACTATGCAGGCCGTTTTATGCGGATAATCTAATAAAGTAAAAGGCGTGAGGCTAAATATTCCTTTAATAGATAATGGTTTCTTCGAAATGTTTACGTTGTTGGTGTTCACCTTTTTTTCCAATATTAAAACTTTCTATAGGTCTGTGATATCCCATTACGCGGGTGTAAACCAAACATTTGCTTCTTTCTTTTTTATTTTCTGCTAAAACTTTATGCGTTTTTGTTTTCATAAGCCAAGTGTTTTTGATTGTTTTTTTGAAGTAAAATTTCATCGCATTTCGGACAATATTCATGTTCTCCGTTTAGATAACCATGAATTGGACAAATGCTGAAAATTGGTGTTACTGTTATGTAAGGCAATTTGAAGTTGGTTAAAACTTTCTTTACGAAGTTTTTACAAGCTTCTGGACTGCTTATTTTTTCTCTCATATAAAGATGTAAAACTGTACCGCCAGTATATTTGCATTGTAATTCGTCTTGAAGCATTAAAGCCTCAAAAGGATCGTCTGTAAAATCTACCGGAATCTGCGAACTGTTTGTATAATAGATATTTTCATTTTGCCCTGCTTGCAAAATTTCAGGAAAACGTTTTTTATCTTCTTTCGCAAAACGATACGTTGTTCCTTCTGCTGGAGTCGCTTCCAGATTGTACAGATTTCCAGTTTCTTCCTGAAATTCTTTCATTCTTAACCGAATATGATCTAGAATTTCGGTCGCAAAATGAATTCCAGAACTGCACGTAATATTTTGTTTTCCTTCAGAAAAATTAATCACCATTTCGTTCATTCCGTTTACGCCAATTGTAGAGAAATGATTTCTAAAATGTTCCAAATAACGTTTGGTGTAAGGATAAAGTCCGCGGTCGTACATTTTCTGGATAAAAGTTCTTTTTTTCTCCAAAGTCGATTTTGCAATCTGTAATAATTCATCCAAATGAGTAAATAAGTTGATGATATTTCCTCTGTGCAAATAGCCCAAACGCGCCATATTGATGGTTACAACACCAATACTTCCTGTCATTTCTGCGCTTCCAAAAAGCCCATTTCCTCGTTTTAGCAATTCTCTCAAATCGAGTTGTAATCTGCAGCACATACTTCGAACAGCATTAGGTTTGTAAGCCTCTGGGTTTTCAATTCGATTTCCTTTTTCATCCAAAATATATTGGCTTCCAATAAAATTCTGAAAATAAGAAGAACCAATTTTAGCTGTGTTTTCAAACAATAAATCAACATTTTCTCCTTGCCAATCAAAATCTTCTGTAATATTTACGGTCGGAATCGGAAAAGTAAACGGTTGTCCGTTAGCGTCGCCTTCAGTCATAACAGTGTAATACGCTTTATTGATGAGGTTCATTTCCTGTTGAAAATCAGCATATTTTAAATGGATTAGTTTTTCAACGCCTCTTTTTTGAGCTTCATCAATTAAAATCTTATCTTTTATTTTAGCGAATAAATGTTCGTTATTTTGTGTCGGAATTTGTTCTTTTAAATCTTCTGGAACATTCCAATCCAATGTAATATTCGTAAAAGGCGATTGTCCCCAACGCGCTGGAACATTCAAATTATAAACAAAACTTCTAATTGCTTTTAAAACTTCTTCATAAGAAAGCTGATCTTTAAAAACATAAGGTGCCAAATACGTATCAAAAGAACTGAAAGCCTGAGCGCCAGCCCATTCGCTTTGCAAAATTCCAAGAAAATTAGCCATTTGCCCCAATGCTTCTCTAAAATGAGAAGGAGGTCTGCTCTCGACACGTCCTCGAACGCCATTAAAACCTTCATTTAATAGCACTCGGAGGCTCCAACCAGCGCAGTATCCGGTAAGACAATCCAAATCATGAATGTGTATGTCGCCATTCCTATGAGCAGCACCTTCTTCTTTATTGTATATTTTATCCAGCCAATAATTGGCGATCACTTTTCCTGCGGTATTACTGACAAGTCCCGCATTCGAATACGAAATATTCGCATTGGCATTGATTCGCCAATCTGACTGGTTAATATATTCTTCGACAGTTTGCGTGCTGTCTATATAGGTAGTATCATCATTTAAACCATTAATATGTTCGCGCTGTAATTTTCGGGTATGACGGTAAATAATAAACGAACGCATGGTTTGAAAATAGCCGTTTTCAAAAAGAACTCTTTCAATAATATCCTGAATCTCTTCGACAGGCCACGAATATTTGACTTCCAGACCAGAAAGAACAATTTTGTATATCTTTTTGTCGAAAGGTTTATTGACACTTTGAAAAGCTTTTTGAATAGCGTCCAGAATTTTATAAGCTTCAAAAGGCTTATAATCTCCATTGCGTTTTATTACATATTTTTCCATCCTAATATTTATTTACAGTACTTTTTCAAAAGTTTTTTCGAGTTCAATTACTTTTGGAAACAGGATATTATTTTCTAAATGAATATGTTTTCTTAAATCTTTTTCAAATTCTTCCAACATGGCAAAGGCAACTTTGTACGTATTGCAAGATTCTGTTGGAGGCGTGTAGTTGTTGGTTAAAGCTGCAATTCGTTTAAATCTTCCGCTTTCTATTTCATGATCTTCTTTCAAAGTCGTAATCGGATTTTCAATACTTAAAAATGGAGGCGTGCCTAAGTAGTCTCCTTTAGTCTGAGCATTTTTCATTTTTATAATGAAAGGAAAAACAACCATTTCTTCTCTTTTCATATGAGCCTTTAGATCTAGATAAGATTTAGAAAATATGGTGTGTATTTCATGTAATTCAGGATGAATAGGGCCATGAACTCCAGATAATTTATTTAGATATTGAAGAATTATAGGCGCTTTTTCATTAATGTATCGATGATGTGTCTTAGTGAGATAATCTGCAATTATATCAACTGGCCATGTTTTATAATCGAATGATTGATTAACGGTACTTCTTTTTGCATCTCGAATGTATTCAATTAAAATGGTTTCATCAATATCTCGTTTTTTACAAACTTCTTCGATGGTTCTATATCCTTTACAGCAAAAATCAATATGGTATTTTGTAAAAACGGCTGCCGTTCTGAAATCATCTGCTACGATTTCGCCAATGGTACTTTTATTTGTTAGTTTCATAATGGGAGGTATAGATTAATTTTTGGTTCAGCACATTTGTTTGTTTGGCGCTTCTTTACATTGCTTAATTATCAGTAGCGCAGTTGCAATCATATTTGAAAATTCTATAAAAGGAATTGTAATTTCATGCGATTCTGTAAGTGAAACAGCATAATTATGAAGCTCTTTTATTTTGATAAAAACTTGTTCGGCGTCGCGTTCTTCACTGGTGTAAAAAGAAGTGACCAGTTTTTGCAATTCTTTTTTTAATATTTCAAAAGCCATATAATCGTCAACTCTATGTGCTTTTGGAAATTTTGGAATTAGTATTTTGGATGAAAAAATAAATTCAGCAATAGTTTTGTCTACATTTTCAGAAGCTTGATGCGCAAAAACCAAAGCCTCTAAAAGCGAATTTGAAGCCAGACGGTTTTTTCCGTGCAGTCCAGTTCTTGCGCATTCGCCAACGGCGTAAAGATTTTTTATTGCGGTTGCACCATTTTGATCAACTTTAATTCCGCCACACTGATAATGGGCAGCCGGAACAACCGGAATTAAATCTTTTTCTGGTTTTATACCTAATTCATTGCAATGCGCTGCAATTACTGGAAAATGAGCATAAAATTCAGCTTTGTTCAAATGTCTGCAGTCTAAATAAACATGATTTTTTCCGCTTAAACGAAGTTGTTTAGTAATAGCATCAGAAACCATATCTCGTGTAGCCAATTCGCCTCGAATATCATATTTAAACAAAAATCTTTTCCCATCGTCGTTTACAATATGAGCGCCAAAACCGCGAACGGCTTCGGAAATTAAAAACAACGGATTTTCTTTTCCTGTAAACAAAGCTGTCGGATGAAACTGCATATATTGCATGTCTACAATTTCTGCTCCTGCGCGAGCAGCCATTGCAATTCCGTCTCCAGTTGCAATTTTCGGATTGGTTGTGTTTTCAAATAGCTGACCACATCCTCCAGTACTTAAAACAACAGTTCGTGTTCTAATGTATTTTATTCGATTGTATTTCTTTTCATAAAAAAAGGCTCCGGTACAGATCGTTCTATTCCGCTTCACTTCTGTATTCAAGTCAATGACCAGATGGTTTTCTAAAAGTTCAATGTTTGGCATTTTCTTGATGATCTTGAGCAGTTTTTGCTCAATCTCCAATCCGGAGCTATCTTTATGATGTAATATTCTGTTTTGAGAATGTCCGCCTTCCAGTCCTAAATCCCATTGGCCTTTTTCATTTTTGTCAAAAGAAGTTCCAATTTCAATTAATTCCTGAATTCTTTCGGGAGCTTGCTTAATAACCATATTAACGATTTCTTTATCGCAAAGGCCGCCTCCAGAGCGAAGCGTATCATGTATATGCTTATTAAAACTGTCTTTTAAATGATCTGTTACAACTGCAATGCCGCCTTGTGCAAGCTGCGTATTAGTGTTTTTTGCAGTTTCTTTAGTCATTATAACAATAGATAAATCTGGACGTTTTTTTGCTGTTTTCATTGCAAAAAATAATCCCGAAATACCAGAACCGATGATTAATATATCTGTTTTAAGCATGTTATTTTGATTTTAGCGTTATTGCATTTTTATGATAACTCAAGCATTCTTTCAATTGGTTTTAAAGCTTCAATTCTAAGCTCTTCTGAAATCTTCATTTCTGGACTTTCATTTTTAAGGCACAAATACAATTTTTCTAGTGTATTCATTTTCATAAAAGCACATTCGCTACAGGCACAGCTGTTGTCTTCTGTGGAAGGAGCCGGAATCAGCGTTTTATCGGGTACCGCTTTAGAAAGCTCATGCAGGATACCGGCTTCTGTAGCCACAATGAAAACGGCAGCAGGATCCGTTTTAATAAAATTAATAATGCCTGAAGTAGAACCGATATAATGCGCCACTTTCAAAATATGGCTTTCAGATTCAGGATGCGCTGCTATTTTAGCTTTCGGATTCTTATTATAAATCTCAATTAGTTTGTCTAATGAAAAGGCTTCATGCACAACACAAGAGCCTTTCCATAAGACGAGGTCACGTTTGGTTTCTTTTTTGAGATAATTACCTAAATTCTCATCCGGAGCAAATATGATTTTTTGTGTTTCGGGAATAGACCCGATTATTTTTTTGGCATTCGCCGAAGTACAAACCAAATCGCTCATGGCTTTTATTTCGGCAGAGCAATTAATGTATGTTACCACAATATGATTGGGATATTGTTTTTTAAACAATTTAAAATATTTCGGATCGCAACCATCTGCAAGAGAACAACCCGCATCCCAATCTGGAAGCAATACTTTTTTGTTTGGATTTAAAATTTTAGCCGTTTCTGCCATAAAATGCACTCCAGCAAAAACAATAACATCAGCATTTGTATTTTGCGCTTTTTTAGACAATTCTAGACTATCTCCAATAAAATCTGCTATTTCCTGAATCTCTTCATTTTGATAATAATGAGCTAGGATTACAGCATTCTTTTCTGCTTTCAATCGAGTGATTTCCTGTCTTAAAAAGTTATTGTCCATTTTGAAAGTTGATGGTATTTGTAATTTTAATACGGTAAATGTATTATCATCATTTCTTTCAAAACATGATTCAAATCATGCTGTTACATATTTTTTTTTATATTTTATGCGATGAAGAAAGTATTTGAGAAGTGTGCGAAATAAAAAAAGGCTTTAACTCTTTTAGAGTTAAAGCCTTTTATCGATCTGAATGATTTTTATTTTCTTAACTAGAGAAATTCAATCCTTTATTTTTAAAACTTACATAAAGTTCTTGTCTTGCTGAACTTATTGTTTCTTCGGTTCTATAAATGCTACACCAGAACTTAATAAGCAATTTATATTTTCCGTCAGAAATAGAGCTGTAATAAATCTGAGATGGTTTTGCATTGTTTACCAAAGGAAGATTAGCCAGTGTTTCGTTTACAATAGTATTTATTTCTTGCGGAATGGTTTCTCCATTGATTTCAAAAGTAATTTCGACCAATTTAAAATTATCAGTGTACGTCCAGTTGGTGATATTTTGAGATAATAAATTACCATTCGGGATAATAATTTCGGCACCATTTGGCGCATTGATTTTGGTAGTTCGAAGTCCCATCGATTTTACACGACCAGATTCTGAACTAATCTCGACAACATCACCAATCTGTATAGGTTTATCAAAAATTAAAATAATTCCAGATACAAAATTGTTAACCACATTTTGAAGTCCAAGTCCGACACCGACACCTAAAGCTCCTAAAAGAATGCTTAATTTATCTAAAGGCATTCCAGAAGCCGCAACAGCCAATAAATAACCGCTAATTAAAACAACTAATCGCGTAATAAGTAATTTAGAATGCTGTCTTTTGTTGATGTTTTCTTCGTTTTCATCGTCAATTTCACCAAAGAAATACGCCACATATTTCTGTAATAAATGGGCTGCCCAAATGATAATAAAGAATAAAACGATATTGCCCAGCGTAAATGTAATACTTCCAATTGTGTTGGGATGGCTTAAAAGAGATGCTAAAGAAGCACGAAGCGATTCCCAAATATTTAAATTTGAAGCAATAACAATCAGCCACATATAACTGATTACGATGATAAAAGGTTTTTTAAGTGTGTCTGATAAACTTTCATAATCAAACATTTTTTCAATTCCTCTTTTAACTCTTGTTGTATAAATCTGCAATAAGATAATTTCTAAAATAATCTTCAATAAAACACTTAGTGCAACAATTTGAGTTAAAGAAATAAATGCAGTAAGACTTAACATATTTGATAAAGAAACTCTTCCAAACAAATTGTAAAGAATCGACAAAACATTTAATCCGATAAAAAGAATGCTAGCCCATTTAAGAAAGCCTTTTATATACAATTCATCTTTCAGCGTTTTAATCTGAACCAAACCATAACGGATTCCCAAAAGATTAATCGCAACAAAAGCAAAGCGCTGTAATAATCCGATGGTTATAAATAAATCTAGAAAACAAAGTGCAAAGAATAATCCAATAAGAAAAAGCCAGTTTCGCATAGAAACTCCCGACCACTGATTTTTGAAAAGTATTGTTAAAGCACCGAGTAAAAGAAGCTGTATAAATTCTAAAAACAAAGCTGGTGCATACAAATTAGTCACGACTGCAATGTTCAATGCAATTACAATTACAGGTACTAAAACGCCTCGATTTAAGTACTTAAAGTTTAAAAGAGAAAGACTTTCAGAATAACCGTTTGCTTTTAAATATTTCACATTTCGGTTAATGTACCAAAACAAAAGTCCCATAAAGAAACATAATGTAATCAATCCGCCAGCCTTGTAGCCTAGATAATATTCGGCAACATTTTCTTCAATTATAATTTTGGCTTTAATGTTATGCGTTACTTTTTTAGAAGCTGCAGAATCGTTAATCTGCCACCAAGAAGGATATTCTTTCTTAAAAATACTGATTCCAGATTTTTCAAGTTTGCTTTCAACCGTAACTAAAGCATTCGAAACGGCAATTTTTCGCTGAACGGTCAGTCTTTTTTTATTGTTTAAAGTAGTCTGATTTTTAGTCATCAAACTATCTGTGCCAACGTATCTTTTTCTAAGATTTGCAAATTCTTTTTTGAACTGTTTACGACGAATCGTATCTTTTATCAAAGTCATTAAAGTCTTGTCTTTTCGAAGTTCGATAACGCGACTTTTGATCTTTTCGAGATTCAGATTTCGTTCATTAATGGCTTTATTCTGGTCTTCTAATTCCTGTTGAATTTCTTGAAGAACAATGCGATACATTTGCTGATTACGCACATTTGGATTTGCGCCTTTTAAACTTTCAAGAATTAAATTCAGTTTGCTTTCTGTACGTTTCATCTCGCCAAAAAGATGACGAGTATCGCCAGCAAAATCAATGTCATTGTAGGCAGATTCTAATACTTCTCCAGCTTTTTCGATCGCCATTAAATAATCGCTGTCGGTAGCTGTGGTATCATTAAATAAACGTCCGCGGTTTTCTTTTTTGACTTGTTTTTGTTCTTGCGCGTAACTAGACTGTGTAACGAAAAAAACAAAAAATAAGGATAGGAAATAAAAAGTTCTCTTTTGAAAAATCATAATATAATGGCTTATTTAGGGAGTTCAAATTTAATTTTTTTTAGAAAACTTTCGGTTACGAAATATTAAATTTAAGCACCTTCAAAACGCATTACAATAGCTGTTTATTTTACGAATTACGTAAAGCAATTTCTTTTTTGATTTCTTTTAAAGAATTGGAATTGATGATGATAATCGGAACCATAGAAAAAGGAACCACAAACAAAGCCGAAAAGCCTTTTTTTACAAATAAAAATATAACAGCAATTAATAGAATTATATTTAATGCAATTAAAGAATAAATTGCAACCTTAATCATTTTTTCTTTTTGAAGTAATTCTTCAAGGCTCATATCACTTGGTTTCTTTGCTTTCATTTTATATTTTTACGTTAGGATTCTCACAAAGATTAATAAAAAAAATAGTATAAAACAATAAGTCAGATTTTTTTGACTATAGAATTAATTTCATGGAAGAAATCGAAACTTGTCCGGCACAAAGACTTTTAAAAATGTTATCTGGCAAATGGAAGGCAGAAATTTTTCGTTTGTCGGTAGAATCTCCACTGCGTTTTAATAGTTTACTTCGACAAATTCAAGGTTCAAACAAACAATCTTTGGCAACTGCTTTAAAAGAATTGGAAGAAGAAGGGCTTTTAGAAAAAACGACCATTAAATTAAAACCGCTTCATATAGAATACAATTTGACGGAAAAAGGAAAAATGCTGATTCCTGTTTTTGAACAGTTGGAAGGATTGTCCTAGTTTTTAGCTTGTATGAATAAACTAGATTAGAATTCTTTATGATTTGTATTATAGTTCTAAAATAAAAAGAGATAGAATTAAATCGAATTCTTTTAAAAAGCAATATAAATTTAGAAATTGTTAAAAAGAATTACCTAAAGCCTTCTAGATAGTAGAGATTTCTATATTTTAGTTTAAATTTGCCATGTGCCAAAACAAATTGTCTACATATTTATTTTTCTAATTGCTTCAAACAGCAGTTTTATACAGCAGTTTTATAAACTGCCTGTATTAATTCAGCATTACGAAGAGCACAAACAACTCATGGATTTAAGTTTTATGGACTTTTTATCTATGCATTATTGGGGAGAAGACTTAAAAGACAATGATGCAGACCGTGACATGCAACTTCCCTTTAAAACAATAAACAGCAGTTCAGTACACTTTGTTTTCATTTTAGACGACAAAGATTTACTTCCGACTCCTTTCAATCCAGAATTACCACAATTAAAAATACCAACTTATAGATCTGATCTTTTTTCAGATCCAAATCTGCTTTCCCTTTTTAGACCTCCAATCGCATAATTATTTTTTAAAATTTTTATTGAAGTGACTGAGACGTACTGTTTCCAGTTGCTCATTTATTATTTTTTTAATTAATACATTATGCTTAATAAAGTAATTCAGTTCTCAGTTAAGAACAAACTGGCAATTGGAATCTTTACACTGCTGTGGATTGTCTACGGTGTGTACGAGGTTACCCAATTACCAATCGATGCCGTGCCGGACATTACAAACAATCAGGTACAAATTATTACGACAGCGCCATCTTTAGGAGCTGAAGACGTAGAAAGGCTGATCACTTTTCCGATCGAACAAGCCATTAGCAATATTCCGCATCTTAAAGAAAGCCGAAGTATTTCGCGCTTCGGACTTTCGCTGGTAAGTGTTGTTTTTGAAGACGATGCCGATGTATATTGGGCAAGACAGCAAATAACAGAAAGACTCCAACAGGTAGAAATCGACCGAAACGCCAACAGACCCGAAATGGCTCCGGTTACAACTGGTTTAGGAGAAATCTATCAATACGTTTTAAAACCCAAACCAGGTTACGAAGAGAAATATTCTCTTGAAGATTTAAGAACCATTCAGGATTGGACCATCAGAAGACAGCTTTTGGGAACTGCTGGAATCGCCGATGTTTCGACTTTTGGAGGGAAATTAAAACAATATGAAATTGCAGTAAATCCAGCACGTCTTAAAGCACAAAACTTGACTATTAGTGAAGTTTTTACGGCTTTAAACAGCAGTAACGAAAACACTGGAGGAGCTTATATTGAGAAAGGCCCAACGGTATCTTATATTAGAAGTACAGGTTTGGCTAAAAGTATTGAAGATATTGAAAATATTGTGGTGAAAAGCACACAAGGCGGACTTCCAATTTTGGTAAAAGATGTTGCTGATGTTAAGATTTCTTCAGCAATTCGCTACGGTGCATTGACTACAGATGAATACGGCGAATCTGTCGGTGGAATTGTGATGATGTTAAAAGGAGAAAACGCTAATAATGTTATTGTAAATGTAAAAGATAAAATTGCCGAAATTGAAAAAATCCTTCCCGAAGGCTTGAAAATTGAACCTTTCTTAGACAGAACTAAAATGGTAGATAATGCCATTGGAACTGTAGAAAAAAACTTAATTGAGGGAGCTTTAATTGTTGTTTTGATTTTGGTTTTATTCCTTGGAAACCTAAGAGCCGGATTTATTGTCGCTTCAGTTATTCCATTAGCGATGCTTTTTGCCATAATTATGATGAATACTTTTGGCGTAAGCGGCAACTTAATGAGTCTTGGTGCATTAGATTTCGGATTAATAGTCGATGGAGCTGTAATTATTGTAGAAGCAATTCTGCATCATCTTCACAGTTCAAAAAAATACAAAGCAATTGATGCTATTTCGCAGGAAGAAATGGATAAAGAAGTAACTGGATCTGCAGCGCGTATGATGAATGCCGCAGTATTTGGCCAGATTATTATTTTGATTGTTTATCTGCCAATTCTTTCGTTACAGGGAATTGAAGGTAAAATGTTTAAGCCAATGGCACAAACTGTTGCTTTTGCCATTTTGGGAGCTTTCATTTTGTCGCTTACTTATGTGCCAATGGTCAGCGCTTTATTTTTAAGCAAAAAAATCAGCCACAAAAAGAATTTCTCTGACCGAGTTATGGCAAGGTTAGAAAATGCTTATGAAGGCTGGTTAACGAAAGCTCTAGGAGTTAGAAAAATAATTGTAATTGCTGCTTTTGTACTTTTCGGAATAGCAGTTGTTTTATTTGGAAGAATGGGAGGAGAATTTATTCCGCAGTTAGAAGAAGGCGATTTTGCAGTAGAAACCCGTCTGCTTTTAGGAACAAATCTTTCAACGACTACAGAAACTATCGAAAAAATATCGAAAGAACTAAAAAAAGATTATCCAGAAGTACAGCACGTTGTTTCCCGAATTGGTAGTGCGGAAATTCCAACCGATCCAATGCCAATTGAGGGCGGTGATATGATTATTGTTCTAAAAGATAAATCGGAATGGACAAGTGCTTCCTCATTTCCAGAATTGGCCGATAAAATGACGAAAACGGTAAAACGAATTGCACCTGGTGTTACCACTGGTTTTCAATTTCCGGTTCAGATGCGTTTTAACGAATTAATGACGGGAGCTAAACAAGATTTAGTCTGTAAAATTTACGGTGAAGATCTTCAGAAACTTTCTGAATATGCAGAAAAACTAGGAGAAATTAGTAAAACTGTTGAAGGTGCAGCCGATTTGTATGTAGAAAAAGTAACCGGAATGCCCCAAATCGTAATTGATTACAATTGGGCAGAAATGGCTAAATATAGTCTTCGAGTTGTAGATATTAACAGAACGATAAATGCAGCTTTTGCAGGAGCCGTTGCTGGAAGCATTTACGAAGGAGAAAAACGCTTTGATATGGTCGTTCGTGTAGAAGACAACGGAAGAAAAGGAATTGAAGATGTTCGAAATCTTTTAATTGCAACACCATCAGGAATACAGATTCCCCTTTATCAAGTAGCAAAAGTGGAAGAAGTAGAAGGTCCAAACCAAATTCAAAGGGAAAATGCAAAACGCAGAATTATTGTTGGGTTTAATGTTCGAGGAAGAGATGTTCAGTCTATTGTGGAAGAATTACAGCAGAAAGTAAACCAGCAGATTAAATTTGATCCGGGTTATTACATTACGTATGGCGGTGCTTTTGAGAATTTACAACAGGCAAAAGCAAGATTGGGAGTTGCCGTTCCTGCGGCTTTATTAATGATTTTCGCTTTGTTATATTTTGCTTTTAGATCATTTAAAGAAGGAATTATCATTTTTACAGCTATTCCGCTATCTGCAATCGGTGGTGTATTTGCCTTAGTGATGCGAGATATGCCTTTTAGTATTTCTGCTGGAGTTGGTTTTATTGCACTTTTTGGTGTAGCTGTTTTGAACGGAATCGTATTGATATCTGAATTTAATCGAATTCAAAAACAAGGTGAAATCACAGATCCTTTTGATATTATCATTTTAGGGACTAAAAACAGATTACGTCCTGTTTTAATGACGGCTGCAGTTGCTTCGTTAGGATTTCTTCCAATGGCATTAAGTAACGGAGCAGGAGCAGAGGTACAGCGTCCGTTGGCAACTGTCGTAATCGGCGGATTGGTAACAGCTACTCTTTTAACGCTTTTTGTGCTTCCGGCTATTTATTTGATGACGTATCATGCTAAAATATTTTCTAAAAAAAGAAAAAAACATATGAATAATCTAACCATTTTATTGACTATTCTTTTTATTGGTAATACGGCAAATGCACAGCAATTACCAATTTCGTTGGACGAATCGATTTCAATTGCGATTGAGAATAATAGAACAGTCAAATCGGCTAAATTAAATGAAAAGTCGAAAAGCCATTTGCAAAAAACAGCCTATAATTTGCCACAGACACAAATCGATGCTGATTACGGCCAGTTTAACAGCGCTCAGAAAGATACCCGATTTGGAATCAGCCAGACTTTTGCTTTTCCTACGGTTTACAGCAACCAGAAAAAAGCTCTTCAGGCGGATTTTAATAAAGCGAAAACAGAAGTACAGCTGACTTCTCAGGAAATCAAAACTAAAGTTAGAAATATTTATTACGATTATTTATGGCTTCAGAGTAAAAGAGAACTCTTGGTTTACGCCGATTCGATTTACCGAATTATGGAAAAGAAATCGGATTTGAGATTTAAAGCTGGTGAGGCAAATGTTTTAGAAAAAAGTGCTTCGCAATCTGCCCGACAGTTTTACAGCAATCAATTGGTAATGGTAAATCGTGATATCGAAATTGCCTTAAATCTGTTTAATTCGGTCTTGCAGGATAAAGAAGTTTATACTCCGAAGAAAGAAAAATTGAAAGCAGTTTTAAATCAGTCTTTGGTTGAAAATCTAAAAACAGAAAATCTTCCAATTGTACAGCGTTCGCAATATGAATCTGAATCTGCCAAATGGAGATGGAAAACCGAAAGTGCCAAACTGCTTCCTGAAATTACTTTAGGCTACAATAATTTGAGCATTATCGGGAATCAAACTAATGCTTCAGGTCAGGAGGTTTATTATGATAGTGGGCAAAGATTTAATTATATCAATGCTGGTCTTTCGATTCCGATTTTCTTCACTAGTCAATCTGAACGCAAGCGTGCAGCAAAAGCTGAGTATGAAAGTTATGAAGCGCTTTCTGAAGCAGCAAAAATTGAGGTAAAAACCACAATTGAAAATGCTGATCGAGAAGTAAAAAAATACCAAGAGAGTTTAGAGTATTATGAAAAAGAGGGATTGAAAAACGCTCAGACGATTATCGAAGCTTCAAGCAGTCAACTTTACAACGGAGATATAGATTATCTGCAATGGGTTTTGGTCGTAAATCAGGCAATTACAATCAAAAGTGAATATCTGGACGCATTGAATGCCTATAACAAAGCAGTAATTACGCTGCAGAATCTTAATAATATTTAAAATGAAAAAATATATAGTAGCGTTTGCAGGCGCATTAGTACTGTTTTCTTGCGGAAAGAAGCAAAATGAAGAAAATAAAAATGCTGAACCTAAAAGCATTAATATTATAAAATTGACAAGCGAGCAGATTAAAAATGCGGGTTTGCAAACTGGAAATCCGACACTTCAAAACATAAAAGAAGTTTTACAGCTTCAAGGTACTGTAACAGTTCCGCCTAAAAGTGTAATCAGTATCAGTATTCCGTTGGGCGGATATGTAAAAAGCACGAATTTGATTGCCGGAATGAATGTGCAGAAAGGTCAGGTTTTAGCCGTTTTAGAAGATATGCAGTTTATTGAATTGCAGCAGGATTATCTTATGGCTAAAGAAAAGTTTGAATTAGCTCAAAATGAATACAAAAGACAAAAAGAACTTAATGCAAGTAAAGCCAGCAGTGATAAAGTTTTAGAGCAAATTACAACCGAAATGAGAACACAACGTATTACAATGTCTTCTTTGGAACAGAAATTACATTTATTAGGAATTAATGCTAAATCATTAAACGTAAATACTATCAGCAAAACCATAAAAGTAGTTTCACCTATAAATGGTTTGGTTTCAAAAGTAAATGTCAATCTTGGAAAATATGTAAATCCAACCGATATGCTATTTGAATTGATTGATAAAAGAGATATTGTATTGACTTTAAATGCTTTTGAAAAAGACGTTGCTTCTTTATCAATTGGTCAGACGGTAATGGCTTTTGCTAATAATTCGGACACAAAAAAATATCCTGCAAAGATTGCTTTTATAAATCAGAGTTTAAATGGTGATCGAGCTGCCGAAATTATCTGTAAAGTAAATGCTTATAATCCGGCACTTTTGCCAGGTTTATTTGTAAATGCTGAGGTTGAAGTAGAAAATCAAAAAGCTTTAACGGTTCCTGAAGATGCTGTAGTGCGCTGGCAGGGCAAGTTTTTTGTTTTTACAGACCTTGGTAATAATCAGTTTCAGATGAATGAAATAAAGTCTGGAGTTAAAAATGAAGGTTTTTCACAAATTAGTTCAGATGCTATTTCTAGTTCTTCAAAAGTAGTTGTAAAAAATGCTTATACGCTTTTAATGTCAGCTATGAATAATGATGAACAATAATTTTTTTTATTGAAAAAGGACAAATAAGAAACCCAGTAAATTTAGTTTTACTGGGTTTTTAATTTATCTAAATAATTCATTCCGTAGGAATGTTTCGTCGGTAGAAAAAAAAGAATTGTGATTTTACGTTCCGTAGGAACGTTTGAATAATGATTTGCTGCTTTTTAATAAAATCAGGTGTCCCTATAGGACACAATGCAAACAAATATTTTTTTCTACCGACGAGATATTCCTAACAGAATATTGAATATTGTTGATGATAAAAATTAATTACTTATTAATCAAAATTACTTCATTTCCAGCGATCGCATAAACGATATGATCTGCTTCAGGTTTCAAAATAAATTTTCCTGTAAATTCTCCAAAAGCAGGCAAAATCATTTGATTGGATTTTTGAAAGAAACAACGAAGTTTTAAACTTTGCATTCCCAAACCGCGCAATGTTATACCTGGATGAATATGCCCTGAAAAATTGAATAAATTTTCTTTTTCTGTGGGATGATGTGTGAAAAGAAAACTATCAATTTCTAAATTATTAACTACACTTATTCCGATTTGAGTATAATGTTTTTCATCAATTATATCATGATTTCCAGCAATTAAATAGGTTTTTTGATTATGATTTGAAATCCATTTTTCAAATAAATTCCATTCTGCATTTTTGGCACTATGGAATAAATCTCCAAGAAAAATAATTGTCTCAGGAAGAAAATAATCCAGAACTTCCGTAATCTTTCTGAAATTTTCTGAAACAGCATTTTGCGGAATGGCGATTCCATGTTTTCTGAAATGAGTTATTTTTCCCAAATGAACATCAGAAATGATTATGGTCTTTTTTTCTTCCCAAAATAAAGCACCGCTAGAGTGAAGTATAAAGTTTTGGTTTTGTATTTGAATTTTCATAAAATATTATCCACATTAGATTTAAATAAAAAAAATGATTCTAACACATAGAAACATAGATTTTGGTTTGATAAAAGAAATCAAAAGAAACTAGTTTCCAAACATAGCTAAACTATGTGCGTTTAAATTAGTGAAACGCCTTCCTAAATTTTTAAAAAAAACTATGTTCCTATGTGTTAAAAATAATTGCATCCAACGTTTAAATATTATTTCATGTAAGAAGCTGTCATTTTTTGAATTCGTTCTGCCAAAGTTTCGCTTGAAAGTTTTTCTCGTAATCGATCGGTGATAATTGGAAAACTAAAAGGTGTCGGTTTTAAGCATTGTTTCCAAATTATTTTTTGATTTGCAATTCTCTCTAAAGCCAAAATCAGACGCCCTTCTTCTAATTGATGTTCAAAGGTTTCGCGATACGCCTGATGCAATAATAAATTGTCAGGTTCAAAATCCCTGAAAACTTCAAATAGCAATTGAGAACCACTTTGAAGATGTTTTGTTTTGACTAATTTTCCAGGAAATCCAGTAAAAACTAATCCTGAAATTACAGCAATGTCTCTAAACTTTCTTCGAGCCATTTCGGTTGAATTCAGGCTTTTCTGCAAATCGTGATGCACATATTCAGTTGAAAACAAATTATTATCTAAAACTGCTTCAATATCTATTTCCTGATCAGAAAGCAGTTCGAAACCATAATCGTTATACGCCAGAGAAAATGTGATAGATTGCAGTAAACTGATTCTGAATGCCAGTAAACTTGCTAAAGCTTCATGCACAAATCGTCCTTCAAACGGATAAAAAATAGCATGAAATCCTTCTCTGGTTTTAAAAGTTTCGATTAAAAATTCATCTGAACTTGGTACGATAGATTCTTTTCGCTGTCTTTGAAACAAAGGCTGTAATGCCTTTAATTCAGGAGAAAGATTGTCTGTGTTAGCGCGATACAATTCCTGACGTAATAATTCGCTCATTTGCGAAGATAACGCCAAACGTCCGCCCATCCAGCTGGCAATTTTAGATTCCTTTTTCGGACTCGCTTTTTTAACTAAAACCTGCATATTTCTGATTTTGAATAATTCCAGTTTTTTTCCGGCAAAAATAAAAGTGTCGCCTGGTTTTAATTTCGAAATAAACCATTCTTCAATAGTACCGATATAACCGCCACTCATATATTTTACATTCATAACGGCATCTCCCACAATAGTTCCAATCTGCATTCTGTGATGTGTGGCGGTCATTCGGTTATTGATTTTATAACAGCCGTTTTCATCAATTTCTACTTTTTTGAATTCGTCATAAGCGTGCAGGCTTTGACTTCCCTGCGTAATAAAATTTAAAATCCAGTTCCAGTTTTCAGCTGTAATGGTTTGATAACTAAAAGTTCCCTGAATTTCTTTGAAAATTTCATTAGGGTAAAATCCATCTGAAACAGCAAGTGTATTGAGATATTGTACTAAAACATCCCAGCTGTTTAAATACGGAATACGGTCTTCAATTATCGTATTTTCAACTGCTTTTTTAAGGGCAGAAGCTTCTATTAATTCGATAGCATGAGTAGCAAGGAAATAAATAACGCTTTCTTTTCCTGGCTGATGTCCGCTTCTTCCGGCGCGTTGCATAAAACGGGCAACACCTTTTGGACCGCCAACCTGAATAATCGATTCGACAGGAGCAAAGTCAACGCCCAAATCCAAACTGGAAGTGCAGACAACAACCTTTAACTCTTCATTCCGAATAGCATTTTCTACCCAAAGTCTGGTTTCCCTGTCGATACTTCCGTGATGCATTGCCATTTCTCCTGCAAATTCAGGATAATGCTCCAATAAACGCTGATACCAAATTTCGCATGCCGAACGAACATTCGTAAAAATAAGTGTCGTTTTACTGGCTTTTATAATTTTTGCCACTTCATCAATCAAATGCAATCCCATATGTCCGCGCCAAGGATAGGTATCCATTTTTTCGGGTATAATAGAAATTACTTTTATTTTCTTGTGAATTACAGCTTTAATTAAAACAGAATTATGATAGGCTTCAGAATCTACGCCGAGCAAAACTTCCTGTGCCTGCTGTAAATTACCGATTGTCGCTGAGATTCCCCAAATTCGAATATTTTTGGCAATAGTTTTAAGTCTGGATAAAGCCAATTCTATTTGTACACCGCGTTTGGTTCCCAGT
The DNA here is from genome assembly GCF_014207905.1 of Flavobacterium notoginsengisoli. Classification (GTDB taxonomy): domain Bacteria; phylum Bacteroidota; class Bacteroidia; order Flavobacteriales; family Flavobacteriaceae; genus Flavobacterium; species Flavobacterium notoginsengisoli_A. The sequence continues at coordinate 69,159 of NZ_JACHLB010000012.1, forward strand.
AATTCGTGCCATTCATCAATTACAATCGAACTGCAGTTTTTAAAAGTATTTGCATAACCTTTTGTTGCCAAAAGCAATTGCAGACTTTCAGGAGTTGTAATGAGCAAATCGGGCATTTTGTTTTTTTGCTTGGCGCGCTCAGCAGATGAAGTGTCTCCAGAACGAATGCCAACTGTCATTGGAATATCCAAATCAGTTAAAACTCTTTCTGCAGCTTGTTTTATTTCTACAGATAAAGAACGCAGAGGCGTAATCCAGATCGCTTTTAAACCAGAATTGTGTTTAGTTTTATAATTCGGATTTTCTTTAATGTAATTTAAGATGATTGGAAGCCAAAGCGCATAAGTTTTTCCGCTTCCCGTTGGCGCATTTAATAAGCCATTTTTCCCTTGCAAAAAAGCAGTCCAAGTTTGTGTCTGAAACGGAAAAGGTTTCCATCCCTGACTTTCAAACCAATTATTGGCGATGGAAAATAACTGCTCTCTGTTCATTTATAAAATCATATTTTTTAAATCTTCTATAGAATTGGCATCTTCAATTTTCTTGTCGTGACGCCATCTTAAAATTCGCGGAAAACGCGTTGCAACACCACTTTTATGTCTTTTGGAAAGTGCAATTCCTTCAAAACCAATTTCAAAAACTAATTTTGGCGTAACACTTCTTACAGGGCCAAATCTTTCTAAAGTATTTTTTTTAATAAAATCATCCACCATTCTAAATTCGGCATCGGTTAAGCCGGAATACGCTTTTGCGAAAGTGACGAGTTCTCGTTCGTTATTTTCATTTTCCTGCCAAAGAGCAAAGGTATAATCGGTAAAAAGATTGGAGCGTCTTCCGTGACCGCGCATGGCGTAGGTGAGGACGGCATCGATTGTTAAAGGTTCGATTTTCCATTTCCACCAATCGCCTTTTTTTCTTCCGACTAAATAGGCAGAATCTTTTCGTTTGAGCATTAAACCTTCGCTTTTCATTTCGCGAGATTTTAATCTTTCGTTTGTAACATTTTCCCAAGTCGAAAAATTAAATCGTTCAGAAAGCTGTAGCGGAATTTCTTTTCCAATTAAACCGGTAAATAATTCTTCTAACAATGTACGGCGTTCCTCATAAGGCATATTCCGAATATCATTTCCCTGCCATTCCAATAAATCATAAGCTTTAATAATTACAGGCGTATTTTTTAATACTGAAGGCGAAACATTTTTACGGCCAATTCTAGTTTGTAAATCATTAAATGTCCCAATTTGATTTTCAATGAAAGGAAGAATTTCACCATCAATAACAGTTCCGTTTGGAATATTCCCGATGAAAGATTGAAATTCGGGATATTTATCGGTTACCAATTCTTCTCCGCGGCTCCAAACATAAATTTCATTATCACGAATTATAGTCTGCGACCGTATTCCGTCCCATTTATGTTCGATGCTCCATTCCTCGGGATTTCCTAAACTTTCAAGTTCGCCTTCGATTGGATAAGCTAAATAAAATGGATAAGGTTTTGATAAATAATCGCTGTTTCTTTCATCTAAAATTAATTCCTGAAACGTAATGGTATTCGGATTCCAATCGCCCATTAATTTGTAAGCAAGCGTGTCTTCGCCAATATTTTCAGCTTTCGAAAGTGCACGAGTCATTAACTTCTGACTTAAACCAATTCTAAAACTGCCAGTTATTAATTTAGTAAAAACGAATCTTTCGTAATAATTTAAATTCAGCCAATTGGTTTGTAAATATTCTTTTTTCTCTGAATCTGTTTTCTTTTTTAAAGCAATTATTTCCTGTAGAAATTCGGTCAGACTTTTATCAGAATGTTCTTTTGTAGTTGGAATAACCAAAGCAATCGTTTCCGCCAAATCACCCACAATATGATAACTTTCTTCAAATAACCAAAGCGGAATATTGGCCAATTCATTTGCCCATAAACGGAGCAAGGTCGTATTAACAGGTCGGGGAGGACGGCGATGTGAAAGAATGGCAATTGTCCAGACTTTGTCTTCGTCGCTTGCTTTTAGAAAATAATTAGTCAGCGCATCCACTTTTACCGATGTTTTATTAGAACTATCTAAGGTTTTTATAAGCTCGGCAAAGTTTTTCATTTTTTTTAATGTTAGATGTGAAATGTGAAATGTGATATGTGAAATGTGATATGTGATATGTGATATGTGGAAAGTTAGATGTGCTAAATGTTTTATTTCTTACATCTAACAGATAACATTTTACAATTCACAATTCACAATTCATCATTAATGACTTCGTTTGTTTCTCCTTCATATTGTGTATGTGCGGTTCTGGCATCATAACCTAATTCTCTGAGATATCTAGAAAAAATATCTGAATATCCGTGAGTACAGATTATTTTTTCTGCTCCTGTTGCTCTGATGCTTTCCAATAAACCTGTCCAATCGCAATGATCGCTAATTACAAATCCGCGATCAACGGCTCGTCTGCGTCTTGCTCCTCTAAAAGCCATCCAGCCGCTTGCTGTTCCGGTAACAAAAGGAGTCATTTTTCTGATCCAAGTGCTTCCATGTGCGCTTGGCGGTGCTAGAACAATATTTCCTAGTAAATCTTCTTTTTTTGTTTCTTGAGTCACTCTAATTGTTGGAGGAAGATCAATCATTGGGCGAACAACATTTGTCATGTTTTCAATAGCGCCATGCGTATAAATCTTCCCAATATTGGGATCAAGATATTTTAGTAAACGTTGTGCTTTTCCTAGAGAATAACCAAAAAGAACAGAAGTTTTTCCTTCTGCACGATTTTCAGCCCACCATTTATTGATTTCCGTCATAACCTCAGCTTGTGGTTCCCATTTAAAGGCTGGAAGACCAAAAGTGCATTCGGTAATGAAAGAATGGCATTTTACGACTTCATAAGGAACAGAAATTCCATCATCTTCGGTTTTATAATCACCTGTAAAAACCCATATTTCACCTTTATATTCTACTCGAATTTGCGCCGAACCAATAATATGCCCCGCAGGATGAAGAGAGAATTTTACGCCATTTATGGTAAAAGTTTCATTCCAATCTTTACCTGAAACATTAATATCTCCCAAACGATATTTTATGATTGGAACATTTGTGTGGTGCGTAATATAATTTTGATGTCCCCATCTAGAATGATCAGAATGTCCATGTGTGATGATGGCGTTTTTTACAGGACGCCAAGGATCAAGATAAACATCTGCCTGCTGACAGTAAATTCCTTTATCGTTAAACTGTAATAATGGCGGATTCATCTTATCGAATTAGATAGTAATAATCTTATTGTCTTGTTGCAATTACAAGATAAGCAATTAGTGAAATGCTCAAAACAAACGTAAAGGCGTTTATAAAATGAAGCATCGCGTAAGAATATTTATATTTTGGTGACATGGCAGTTCTGGTTTTTAGTGTTCAATATTTTTATATGGAGGACAATTATATTTATCATCTTCATGATCTAAATTATAGCTGTCTTAAGGATTGGTTTGGTCATAAGTTGAAAATGGAGTATTATCTTCGGCGGTATTTAGTCCGCTTTCAATAATTTCATAACAATCATTTTCAGAAACATAATCACATTCTCTTTTATGATTTGTTTCGTCATTTTGTCCACTTGTGAACTCCTGATCGATATCTTCATTTTCATGAGCTGTGTCAATGTGATCTGGTCGGCTGCATTTAAAATCATTTAATTTGGCAGTGTATCGGTTTTCGAAATTCGTTTTCATAGCTGCTATATTTAAATTAATAATTTTCAACTTATAGATACAAAATTGATAATTAGTAGATTAAAAAAATTATAGGATTCAATTTTAATCTTACATGATTTGTTTATTGCTGAATTTTCATTCTATAAAAATCAGTCGTAATTCTGTAAAATATACCTTGTCCTATTTTTGCAACTTTGTATCTATTAATTATTTAAAAATTAAAACATTATGGAAACTTCAAGAAAAGATTCGAAATCTGGAATGAAAGATTCTGGAAAAACTCAAAAATCGATGAACGGTTCTAGAGGAAAAAGCACTACTACAAAATCAACAGATTCAAAAGGTAGAGCAGGTCATTAATTTTTAGTTAATTATAAACTAAATAAAAAAAAAGCGTGCTGTTTAGATATACACAGCACGCTTTTTGGTTGTTATAATTTTAAATTTTATTTCAGAACTTCCTGTATAGTATTTACAAAAGTTTCGACAGGTTGAGCACCAGAAACTGCATATTTTCTATCGAATACGAAGAATGGTACACCTTGTACACCAATTTCTCCTGCTTCTTTAATATCAGATTGAACTTCTTTTATAAATAAATCATCACTTTCTAGAACTTCTCTAACTTCGGTTTCATCAAGACCAGCCTGAATACCTAATTTGATTAAAGTAAGTCCGTTGTTTAAATCTTGACCATCAGTAAAATAGGCTTTAAAGAAAATTTCTTCCATTCTGTCGCCAATATTTTTCGTTTTGGCCAACTGGATGATTCTATGCGCGTTTAGCGAATTTGAGATTACAGCTTTGTCAAAATTGTAATTTAGACCGACACTTTTAGCGCGTTCTGCCACACTTTTATGCATTTCTTTAGATTGTTCAAGCGACATTCCTTTTCTTTCTGCTAAAAACATGTAAACGTCTGTATCTGGTTGAGAAGTGATTGTTGGGTCAAGCTGAAAGCTTTTCCACTCGATTTCAAAAGTATCATTTGGAAATACTGAAAGGGCTGTTTCCAATTGTCTTTTTCCGATATAACAAAACGGACACATGATGTCCGACCAAATTTCTATTTTCATATCGTAAAGATAAGGAAAATTTGTTGTTTCAAGTTTCAGGTTTCAAGTTGATATACTATACGTATAATTTTAACACAAAGTGCGCAAAGGTTTTACGCAAAGGTCACAAAGTTTTCTTTTTTCTAAAGTCTTTTCTAAAGAAAATAAGTTCACAAAGCTTTGTTTGCTTTGCATTCTAAAACAACTCTGGGTAAAAATCTTAGCGCTCTTTGCGTAAAACCTTTGCGCACTTTGCGGTAAGAAAAACACAAAGCATATCAACTTGAAACCTGAAACTTGAAACCTGAAACCTGAAACCTGAAACAAAAATTAACTCCAAATAAAAAACCGCAACTCTTTATTAGGAATTGCGGTTTCTAGGTATAAAAAATGGTTGGTTAATAGCGATATCTTTTTTTTTACAATGATATATCTTTAATGTTGAACTAAAAAATATCCCTGTAACAAAAAGAAACTTTGATGTTAACTATTTAACATAACAGGCATTACGAGCATCGTAACTGTTTCTCCCTCTTCTAAACCATCAACTGGAGTTAAGATTCCAGCTCTGTTAGGCAATGACATTTCAAGCATGATCATGTCTGATTGTAAATTAGTAAGCATCTCTGTTAAGAAACGAGAGTTGAAACCAATTTGAAGGTCATCTCCTTGATAATCACAAGTTAATCTTTCTTCTGCTTTGTTTGAGTAATCGATGTCTTCTGCAGAAACGTTTAATTCTGCTCCAGCAATTTTCAAACGAATTTGGTGTGTAGTTTTATTAGAGAAAATTGCAACACGACGAACAGAACTTAAAAATAAAGAACGGTCAATCATTAATTTGTTTGGATTCTCTTTTGGAATTACCGCTTCATAATTTGGGTATTTTCCGTCGATTAAACGACACATTAAGATATAATTGTCAAATGAGAAAGTCGCATTTGAGTCATTGTATTCAATTTTAACTTCAGCATCAGAACTTCCTAAAATACTTTTTAAAATGTTTAAAGGTTTTTTAGGCATAATAAAATCTGCAACTTGAGATGCTTTTACATCAGTACGTGCATATTTTACTAATTTGTGAGCGTCAGTTGCAACGAAAATTAATCCTTCTGGCGAAAACTGGAAGAAAACTCCAGACATTACTGGACGTAAATCGTCATTTCCGGCTGCAAAAATAGTTTTGCTAACTGCAGTTGCTAAAACTTCTGCAGGAACAAGTGTAACAGATGGATCTTCTAAACTTACAGCTTTTGGAAATTCTTCTCCAGCCGCGTAAGCTAATGCATATTTACCAGAATTAGAGCTAATTTCTACAGTATTGTTGTCTTCAACTGTAAAAGTCAAAGGTTGCTCTGGAAAAGTTTTTAAAATTTCAAGTAAAAGTTTAGCTGGTACAGCTACGCTTCCTTTACTTGTAGAATCGATTGATAATGTAGCCGACATAGTTGTTTCAAGATCTGAAGCCGAAACGGTCAACTCATTATTGTTTAGTTCAAACAAAAAGTTGTCTAAAATTGGCAACGTATTGTTACTATTGATTACACTACCTAAAACTTGTAATTGTTTTAATAAGTACGAACTCGATACTATAAATTTCATCTGCTTTATTTTATTTTTTGATAAGCTTTTTTATCTAATTTGGGGCTAAATATACGGATTACAAATATATCTTAAACTATCCAAAGTATTACATTTTTTTATTAACATCTATTTGCGGTACTTTCTTTTTCTGATAAAAGTAAAGGCAACTCCGAATAGTGCTAAAATTAGAATTGGAACTCCGATAGTTATGAATTGTGTTAAAGTATAAGTTTGATAAACTTTCTCCTTGTCTAATACAGGCAGTTCGACATCTTTACTTCTGATGTTAATAAGTCCAGTATCATCAAGCAAATAATTGATACAATTCATGATGAAGTCTTTGTTATCGTATAAATTACCTGTTCTTTGATCATAACCTAATTCAACCGGTTCTAGGTTTTTATCTAGTTGATTTCGAGCTAAATCTCCATCGGCAACTACAATCATTTTGTTTGGTTTTCCTTTTGCTGCAAATGAATTGTCTTTAAATGGCAAAACTCTATTTTCAAAGGCAGAATGAAATTCACCTTCCAATAAAACAGCCATTGGCTTATTGCCTTTGTTTACATATTCTTCTGGAGTTGTTTTTTCGGTTACCATGTTCAAGTTAACCTCAGCAGGTGTTCCGATTGTCTTAGAATATTGTGAAGATTGCAATAAAACCGTTTTCTTGATTCCGTTTTTCAAAGTGTCAATCGGATTGGCAAAATCGAATTTAATACCACCAAGATTCTTAACAATTGGATGCTGGCTTGTAGGGTAAACTTGCGGTGCAAATTTCCAGATAAAATCTTGATATTGTGTAGCACTTCCTTGTTCGCCAGTTGCTAATTTAATTGGAGTTCCTTGTTCGTCTTTTACTAAATCAGGATTAATTCTGAATCCGTACTTGAAGAACATATCGTTCAGATTTAAATCTCTCGGATACGCTAAAGTTGCTCCTGCATCATTGTACAAACTATCCATGTCGGCAGCCGTTTGATCAATTAGCCAAAGTGTTTTTCCTCCATTAATAATAAATTGATCTAAAACTTCTTTTTCTTCATCAGAGAATTTTTCTGTTGGTTTTGAAATAATCGCTAAATCGTATTTTTTTAACGCATTTAAAGTTCCGTTTGGATCTTTGGCAACAGAATCTAAAGTAAATGGGCCAATAAAATAGCTTTCTCTAATTTGCAGCAGCATTTTAGCAATGTAAATCTCTTTCAATTCACCATTTCCTCTTATAATGGCAACTTTTTTCTGCTTGTTTTTAGTGACTTTATTAATCGCATCTGCAATAGAATATTCTAAATGCTGAATAGAACCAATTACTTTTTGAGTTGTCGAAGCGCCCATTCTGTTTTTCAACAAAGGAATATTAACCTCTTTATTATTGTAAATGGCAACTGCCCAAGGAAAAACCATTGCTTGAGATTGTTTTCCTTTATCATCAACAGTAATGTTTACAGGCGTTAATCCTTTCTCAAAAAGAGATTTTGTCAATTCCTCACTTTCTTCTTCGTTTGCTAACGGATCTACAAATTCGAAAACAATATTTTTATTGTAAGCCTGAAATTCTTCTAATAATTGTTTTGTTTCTTGCTGCAAACGTCTAAAATCGGCAGGAAGATCTCCTTCCATATAAATCTTAATAGAAAGCGGGTTTTGTACCTGTTTTATAATTCCTAACGAAGTTGGAGACAAAGTGTAACGTTTGTCTTTCGTTAAGTCAAAACGATGAAAGAATAGCGTTCCAAGTATGTTTAAAACAATTAAAATAAAAATTGTAATTCCTAAAGTCTTGATATTTTGTTTTGTAGATGCTTTCATTACGCTTTAAAAGATTTTAATTGATAAACAGTAAAAGATAAAAAAGCGATTGAAATGCTTAAAAAATAAATAATATCGCGAGTATCAATAACACCTCGACTCATACTTTTAAAATGATTCTGCATTCCGAAAACCGAAATAAAATTATTTGAGCCAGGAATTAATGAACTTAATCCTTCAAAACCGAAATAAAAGAAAAAACACAAAAAAACGGCAATAATAAACGCCACAATCTGATTTTCTGAAAGGGTAGAAGTAAAGATGCCGATTGCGGAATAAGAAGCAATTAAAAACAATAATCCGAAATAAGAACCAATTGTGCTTCCCATATCGATATTGCCTTCTGGCGAACCTAAATCTGAAATTACTTTTACATAAATTAAGGTTGGAATAATAGCCAAAATAATCAGTAAAAAAGAACCAAAGAATTTTCCATTAACAATTTGCCAGATCGATAAAGGTTTGGTCAATAATAATTCTAAAGTTCCTTGTTTTTTTTCATCTGAGAAACTTCTCATCGTAACGGCTGGAATTAGAAATATTAAAATCCAAGGCGCTAAAGTGAAAAACGGAGTCAAATCGGCATAACCCGAATTTAGAATATTATAGTCTCCTTCAAATACCCATAAAAATAGTCCGTTGCTGATTAAGAAAATCGCAATGACTAAATAGCCAATAGGAGAACCAAAAAAGGATTTTATTTCTCTTAAAATGATTGATTTCATTCGTTTTATTTTTGTTTCAGGTTTTTCTTGTTTCAGGTTTCAAGTTGACTTTGCAAACTTAAAAACTTTTATTTTTGTATTATTTTTTAATTTGTCTATGTAACTCATTCACTTCTTCACTTTCTGTCCAGCCTTGACTTTCGACCATCGCTATAATGATAAAATCTTTGAATTTTTCAAGTGAGTTTGTTTCGCCTGTGACAAAAGCATTTTCCCAAGGTTGATTTTCTTTAGTCATTTTATATTCTAAACAATATTTATTGAAGCTATTTGGTTTAATGACAATGTACCAGTCAGATGTCCAATCGTCTTCTGAAAACAATAGAAGATTAGCATGAGAAGTTAATCCATAAATTTGGGTCTTGAGAAATGTTACATTAATCAAATTAATAACTTCTAACATTGTTTTTCCAACGTTGGAAGAAATGATGTTTTTCTCAGAAGCCCATTCTGTGTAAAAATCTGCTAAAGATCCACTTTGATTAGAACATCGAGTTAAAGGCATTTTTAATATTTTTAATTATTAATATTCAAAATATGAATTTGCTAAAAACTTTAAATTTTACGCTAAAGAAACTACTTTATCCATACTCCAAGCTTCTGGTTTTGCGTTGAATAATTTCTTTGTGAAATCCCAAACGGTATTAAAAAGCTCAGAATTTCTGTAATTTTCTAAATCTTCTTCGGTTTCCCAATAACTGTAAGTGAAAAAGATGCATTTGTCATTTTTATCCTGATACAATTCTAAAAAACGGTTTCCTTCTGCATTTCGTATTTTATCTTTCACAGATTCAAAATTCTCCAGAAAATCAGGAATTTTTTCTTCGTGAAAACTCATTTTTACTATTCGAACTAACATATTGTTATTTTAGATTTTAGAATGCAGATTTTAGAATGTATAAAAGCTGTTCTGGTGCGCAAAAATACCAAAATTGATTGTTGTTTTTATAAATTTTTTGAATACTTTTTTAGACAATATTGTCATTTCGACGAAGGAGAAATCTTCGCGAGTAGCTCTACAAAGATTGGCGACTTTTTTATGCGGAGTTTCTTGCGAAGATTTCTCCTTTGTCGAAATGACAAAAGAACTTTATAATAACTAAATCTTTGAGATATAAAAATCTAAAATCAAGAAAACTTAATTGTAATCACATCACGATAATTCAATCCCAATAAACTATTAGCAGAACCTACTTTTGAAGGATTACTTCTAAAAATAGCAATTTCTAAAAAACCAGCTTCATTAAAAATAGCCAGTTTTTCCCCTTCATAGTTTTTAATCGGATATTTGTCTGAAGTCGCAATAGCCGAATAATTGGGTAGAATTGTTTTGATGTTTTTTGATTTCATAACAATTTCATACGGACGTCCGCGCGAAATCTCTAAGAATTGTTTTTTAGAAATATTAGTAACAATGTTTCCAAAATGGTCAATATAAATTACGTAACCTTTTAAAGAATTTCCGTCGTTTGCTACAACTGCTTGCAATTCGGTTGCTTCTTTGATGCTTGTAATTTCTTTTCCGATAACATTCAGTAATCCGCCTTTTGCCAAATGAGAAGCCACTTGAATAAAAATATCCAAATCTGTTGATTCAATCGGGAAACGATCGTGAATATTGATAGCGACAATTTTCTGCGGAACAATCTTCTGAGTCAACATACTTAGAATTCCATTATCGGCACAAATAAAGTAGTGGTCGTTCCACTGCATGGCAATATGCTGATTCTCTTTATTGCGTTCAATATCGACACCAATTAAGTGTACAGTTCCTTTTGGAAAGCTCAAATAAGAAGCGCCAACAATATAACTCGCCTCGGCAGTATTAAAAGGATCAATGTCGTGAGAAATGTCAATAATCTGAACCTCTGGATTTTCAGAAAGTATTTTACCCTTCAGCGCTCCCACAAAGTGATCTTTCAAGCCGTAGTCTGTTGTAAGGGTAATTATTGACATCATTTTGTTTATAACTATTGATAGTATTTAAATCTAATTTTCATTAAATTTGAGAAATGCAAAGCTAGTAATAGTAAATACAAATTGAAAGAAAGAAAAGACAATTTGTAATTTTTAAAGCATTTGATTGTTACAATATTCAGAAACACTGATTTGGTTTTAAGAAAAAAAAACTGAAAACTGCGACTGAGTACTGCGACTAAAAAAAAGACCCGACAACCTCTAAAATACTAAAAGGAATTATTTAATTTAAAACTACTTCATTTGAACGAAAGAATAATCGAGCTAGTAGATATTGCACCAAAAGAATTTTGGGGCGCGCAGGACAGCCATCTAGAAATCATTAAAAAGTATTACCCAAAGCTTAAAATCGTAGCGCGAGGGACAACTTTAAAAGCATTTGGCGAAAAAGAAGTTTTAGATGAATTCGAAAAAAGATTTCAAAGATTAATGCTTCATTTTACACGTTACAATAATATTGATGATAATGTAATTGAACGTGTAATTATGAGTGATGGTCAGGAAGAAAAAAGAGCTTACGATCATGACAAAATCTTAGTTCATGGTGTTGGCGGAAAGATTATCAAAGCAATGACACCCAATCAGCAATTACTGGTTGACACGATCAAGAAAAACGATATGGTCTTTGCTATTGGTCCTGCTGGAACCGGAAAAACGTATACCGGTGTCGCTATGGCGGTTAAAATGCTAAAAGATAAAGAAGTAAAAAGGATCATTCTGACGCGTCCTGCAGTAGAAGCCGGAGAAAATCTCGGATTTCTTCCTGGGGATATGAAAGAAAAACTCGATCCTTACATGCAGCCATTGTACGATGCGTTGCGTGATATGCTTCCGAATGAAAAATTGGAGGATTATATTTTGAAAGGAATTATTCAGATTGCGCCACTTGCTTTTATGCGTGGGCGTACGCTTGATAACGCTTTCGTAATCCTTGATGAAGCCCAAAACACCACACATTCACAAATGAAAATGTTTTTGACCCGTATGGGAAAAAACGCCAAATTTATGATTACTGGTGATCCTGGACAGGTCGATTTACCAAGAAGAACTATTTCTGGTCTTAAAGAAGCGATTTTGGTTCTCAAAGACATTGAAGGTATCGGAATTATTTATCTAGATGATAAAGATATCGTTCGTCACAGATTGGTTAAAAAGGTAATCGATGCTTATAAACAAATCGAGAATCACGATTAATTTTAATTTTTATTGAAATGTTAAATGTAAATCGTAAAAATGTGTTTTAACATTTATTAATATTCGTTTTGTATATTTTCTTTTGAAAAGTACAAAACGAATATTTTTTTGAAATGGAATATTATTAAGAAGATTTATATGAGAATTAAAATATCGATTTTAGTATTATTTCTTAGTTTGATTTCATGTCAAAAAAAAGAAATTCCAGTAAATAAATTTGTTGGTACGTGGTATGATACAGAATATGTAGTTCCAAGTTTAACGATAATAAAAATAAAGAAAGACAGTACTTTTTCCTGTACAAGTGGAGCATGTACTTGGCGAGGGTTTTCGCGAGGTAAATGGAGAATAGTTGGAGATTCTATAGAATTGAGCAGTATAAAAAGTGATACTTGTTACAGAACTCTTCCGTTTGTTGATTGCAATCCGTTTGAAAAAAGAAAAGATTCACTAACAATACCAAATTGCAATTCTAATGAAAGTGCTGATTTTTTAATTTTTGACAGAGAAAGATTTTACATCAAAAACGATTCTTTAGTTTATAAATTAAGAAGAGATTCCAAATGTCCAGATACTTTAAAAATCGTTTTTGCAAAAACTCAAAAAGTTAGAAAATGAAAAATATAGATGATTTCTACCTAAACCAAAAAGAACCGATAAAAGGCTTATTTCTAGTTTTAAAAGAAATCATTCTAAAACAAGATTCAGACATTACAAATACTTTAAAATACGGAATGCCTTTTTTCTCTTATAAAGGAAAAATGTTCTGCTATTTCTGGATTCATAAAAAACTCAAACAACCTTATATCGGAATTGTGGAAGGAAAACATTTTGATGAAGATTTTCTTCTTCAAGAAAAACGTTCGAGAATGAAAATTTTATTGCTCGATTCTGAAGAAGATTTGCCTTTAGAACAAATTGAATTTGTGATTCAAAAAGCCATAAATTTATATAAATTGGGAATTGTTAAGATTTAATTATTTAAAAAGCAATATTTAACCGAATAGTTAAATAAATAATAAACTTGCCTCAAATTTAGCTTTCAAAGCTTGTAATCTTTGTCTAGCCGAGCTTAAAACCTTAAATTTGCATATCATTGAATTTTACAAATAATATGACAAAACTTAAAAATATAAAAGTTGTAGTAAGTGACCTTGATGGAACATTACTCAACCCACAACACAGAATTTCAGAATACACTAAATCAATTTTTCAAGAACTTCATAATCAAGGTTATCTGATTGTTGTAGCTACAGGACGTCATCATCTTGATGCAATGGCAATTATCGAAACCTTAGCTGTACCGGTTTATCTGGTAAGCTCTAACGGAGGAAGAATTCATTCGCCAAATAAAGAAGAACTTTTTGCTTTTAATTTGGATAGCGAGGTCGTGAAAGCAGCTTTGAATATTGAAATCGATCCGGATGTTACGGTTGTTTTATTCAAAGAAAATGTTTGGCAAACCAATAAATGGAATGAAAGATTAAACTCTTTTCAAGCCGAATTAAAATACCGTCCAGAATTGGTAGATTATAAAACTATTGAAGACTTTAAAGCAATAAAAATCTTCTTTTCATGCGATAGTCACGAAAAACTTTTGAAGGTAAGAGACGCAGTTTTAGCCAATTCTTCAGAACATTTACATCATGCTTTCAGTTTGCCAACTTGTCTAGAATTTATGGACAAGTCTGTAGATAAAGCAGTTGCTATTGCAAAAGTTTTAGAAAAAGAAGGCTTTACGATGGATCAAGCTGTTTCTTTTGGAGATGGTTTTAACGATTTGCAAATGTTGTCTTCAACAGGAAAAGGCTTAATTATGGGCAATGCTCCTTCAATTTTAAAAGATGCCTTGCCAGATTTAGAAGTAATTAAAACCAATGCAGAAGATGGAGTTGCTAGATATATTGCTTCAAGAATTTTGGATAAAGAATTTGTAACAGTTTAAAAATTACTGTTTTATATTCCGTTTTTGTTGCTGAATTATAAATTATAATTATTTTTATAAGAGCTAATTTTCAAGTAATTAGCTCTTTTTTTTTAATCTTAATTTATTTTAGCGATGAAAAAATTTTTACTTCAAGTTGAACGAAATTGTATTTCGGGAGCTTTAGTTCTATTGCCTCTCCTTGTATTTTTTGTATTGTTAGAAAAAGTATGGAAGTTCTTCCAGAATTATGGCGAAAAATTTGCCCATTTTCTCCGCTTAGATCTTTTTCTGGGTAAGTACGCGACAGATATTGCGGGCGGAATGATTTTATTAGTTCTGATTTATTTAAGCGGATTCTTGATGCGTCTGGCTCTTCTTAGAAGATTTACTAATTGGGTAGACGACAAACTCATGATTTTTTTGCCAGGCTATGAAAAAAATAAAAAGGAGGCAGAAGAAAAACTAAATAAAAGAAAAAAGAAACCAAGTACAGATGTTCCTATTTTGCTTAAAAACGGAGAATTTTGGCAGCCTGCTCACTTAATTGAAGAAGATGCAAATGGAAATGCCGTTATTTTTGTTCCAACTGCTCCCGCCAAAGATCAAGGACAAATTCTGATAGTCAAATCAACAGATTTTAAAAAATTATCAGAAACAACACTCGGAAGTTTGGATGCTTCTATAAAATCTTTAGGCAAAGGAATTCTAAGCTTTAAATAACTTATTTGAAGAATTGTTGATGTAATTTGGAATATTGTAGAAAAAAAACATTTTTTTAGAAGTTTGGAGAGTGTATTTTTGTTTTATCAAAAAAACATTCATTATGACAAAAAACATTTTTACCGCCGCCTTTTTATTGCTTTCGATTTTGGGAAATTCCCAAGAATTGAAATTAGAAGAAATAATGAAAGGCGAATCTTTTATTGGAAATCAACCCACAAACGGACGCTGGTCTTTAGATGGTAAAAAGGTTTATTTTGAATGGAACCCAAAAGACGAATTAGGGCCAAGTACATTTTATTGGCAAAAAGGAATGTCAAAACCTGAAATTGTGTCTCCAAAAGAAGCTGCTTTTTCTCAACAGGATTTTAAATCGAAACTGGGATCAGATTTGGTCTATTATCTGGATAACGGAAGTTTATATTCGTATTCTATTCAATCCAAAACAGTAAAAAAGTTAATTCAGCAATCTTCTAGATTGTCTAGTTTGCAATTGGGCGCTCAAGATGGAGTATTGTTTTTTGTACAAAACGAAAATATTTTTAAGTACGATACCAAAGCGGGTACGATTTTACAAATTACCAATTTTAACAAAGGCGTTAAAAAAGAGGTAAAGCCAGACACAGAATCTTTTTTGGCTGTACAGCAAAAAGAATTATTCCAGTTTATAAGAGATAAAGAAGCAAAAAAACAATGGAATTTGGATAAAAGCAAAGCTGTTAAATCTGATTTTGCGAAACAATATTTTTATGGAAATGATCGATTTACTGGACTTCAGGCAAATCCGAACGGCAATTTTGCTACTTTTCTTTTGGTTGAAGAACCAGAAGTTAAAAGTGAAAAAATGGAAGTTTTTATAACGGCAGATGGGTACAATCAGAGTCCAGAAACGAAAGAAAAAGTTTCGACAAAAAATTTCGTAAAAACAAAATTCGGAATTTATTCTGTTGCCAAAGATTCTGTTTATTATGTGGATTTTTCTACTTTAAGTCATATTCAAGATGCGCCAAAATATTTTGAATTGTATGATAATTTGAAAAATAAAGCCAAAGAAAATAAATTGATTGTTCCTAAAGCACCAATATATAACGAAACCGGATCATTAGCAATTGTAGATATTAGAAGTCAAGATAATAAAGATAGATGGCTGGTAAGTTTAGATTTGGAGAAAGGTACTTTTCAAGAAATAGAACATCAGCATGACGATGCGTGGATTGCTGGACCTGGAATTCCTTCTTATTCCTTTTCTTCAGGAAATCTTGATTTTTTAGCTGATAATGAAACTATTTATTTTCAGTCTGAGGCAACTGGTTACTCTCATTTATACACTTTCAACTTAAAAACTAAAAAGAAAACACAGCTTACAAAAGGAAATTGGGAAGTTCGTGATGTGATGTTATCAAAAGATAAAAAAGTTTTCTATTTGTCTACCAATACAACTCATCCCGGAAATAGAGATTTCTATAAATTATCTCCGGTTGACGGAGTTTTACAGCCAATATTGACAAAGGATGGGGCTCATGAAGTTGTGCTTTCGCCTGACGAAAAATCTCTTTTAGTTCGTTATTCGTATAAAAACATTCCTTGGGATTTTTATGTTGCAGACAATAAAAAGAATGCAGTCTTGCAGCAGATTTCTTCTTCGGTTACAGAAGATTTCAAAAAATATAAATGGAGAGAACCGGAAGTTATCACTTTTAAAGCTCAAGACGGAACACCTGTAAATGCAAGATTGTATACTCCAAAAGCAGAAAATGCCAATAAAGCAGCTGTAATTTTTGTTCACGGCGCAGGATATTTACAAAATGCGCATAATTTCTGGAGTAATTATTATAGAGAATATATGTTTCATAATTTGCTGACAGATTTAGGATATACCGTTTTAGATATTGATTATAGAGGAAGCGATGGTTACGGACGAGATTTTAGAGCCGGAATCTACCGTTTTATGGGAGGAAAAGATTTATCTGATCATCTTGATGGTAAAAAAGTATTGGTAGAAAAATATGGTATTGATGCCAATAGAGTTGGAATTTATGGAGGTTCGTACGGTGGATTTATTACCTTAATGGGAATGCTTACAACTCCAGGTGAATTTAAGTCGGGTGCAGCTTTACGTTCTGTAACCGATTGGGCACATTACAATCACGGATATACTGGAAATATTTTAAATTTCCCTGAAACAGATCCCGAAGCTTACAAAAAAAGTTCACCAATTTATTTTGCCGATAATTTAAAAGGAAATCTTGTTATGCTTCACGGAATGGTAGATGACAATGTTGAATATAAAGATATTGTACGTTTGTCACAGCGTTTTATCGAACTGCAAAAAAAGAATTGGAGTTTAGCGTCGTTTCCAGTTGAATCTCACGGTTTTAAAGAAACCTATTCATGGATAGATGAATATAATAGAATTTTAAATTTATTTAACGAAACACTTTTAAAATAATAAATTTCAGTCTCAATTTTCAGTTTTAGCTTTATGACTGAAAACTGAGACTGAAAACTGAATACTTTCTTGCTTGCTCTTTTAAATAGTTTTAAATTTGCATCTATAAAAAACAACAACACAACAAATGAGCAATACAATCACAACAACAAATTTCAATTTCCCGAATCAGAAATCAGTTTACCGCGGAAAAGTTAGAGAAGTTTACAATATCAACGACGAACTTTTAGTAATGGTGGCGACCGATAGACTTTCGGCGTTTGATGTGGTTTTGCCAAAAGGAATTCCCTACAAAGGACAAATCTTAAATCAGATTGCAACCAAGTTTATGGAATTGACAGAAGATATTGTTCCAAATTGGTTAATTGCAACTCCAGATCCAAATGTTGCTGTTGGACATTTATGTGAGCCTTTTAAAGTAGAAATGGTTATTCGTGGTTACTTGTCAGGACACGCAGCACGCGAATATGCAGCAGGAAGAAAACAAATCTGCGGTGTTGCGATGGCAGAAGGTTTAAAAGAAAATGATAAATTTCCAGAGCCAATTATTACGCCAACTACAAAAGCAGATAATGGTTCTCATGATGAAGATATTTCTCGTGAAGATATTTTAGCAAAAGGAATTGTTTCTGAAGAAGATTATTTAGTTTTAGAAAAATATACTCGTGCTTTATTTCAAAGAGGTACTGAAATCGCTGCTCAGAGAGGTTTGATTTTAGTAGATACAAAATACGAATTCGGAAAAACAAAAGATGGAGTTATTGTTTTAATTGACGAAATTCATACACCAGATTCTTCTCGTTATTTTTATGCAGACGGATATGCTGAAAGACAAGAAAAAGGAGAGGAGCAAAAGCAATTATCTAAAGAATTTGTTCGTCGTTGGTTGATTGAAAATGGTTTTCAAGGTCAAGAAGGACAACAGATTCCTAATATGACTGATGAATATATTGAATCTGTTTCTGAAAGATATATCGAATTGTACGAGAATATTTTAGGAGAAAAATTCGTAAAAGCTGATATTGACAATATTGATCAACGTATTGAAAAAAATGTATTAGAATACCTTTCTTCAAAATAGTAATTTCGGGTTTAAACTAACTATTTAAACCATGAATTATAAAATTATAAAAAATGCCCTGTTATTTGTATGTCTTACAGCGGGGCATTTTCTTTTGGCGCAAATTGATAAAAAGGCGACAAAAGAAACCAAAAACCTTTATCAGAATTTAAAAACCATTTCAAAAAATCATATTCTTTTTGGGCATCAACACGCATTGGAGTATGGTCATGGCTGGAGTAACGAAGAAAATCGATCAGATGTAAAATCTGTTTCGGGATCGCATCCAGCTGTTGTAGGCATCGATTTTAGTGATTTTTCAGGAAAATCTGAAGAACAGATTAGAAAGGCAAAAGAAACTTTAAGACGAAATGTAATTGATACTTACGAAAGAGGAGGAATTACAACTGTTTCATGGCATTTTAATAATCCAGCTTCAGAAGGTGGATTTTATTGGAAAGATGGAATTTCTGCGGCATCAATGTCTTTAATAAAACCCGGCGGCTCACATCACGAAAAATATAAAGAGATTTTAAAAACGATTGCTGATTTTGCTCATTCTGTAAAAGCTAAAAACGGTACACTTTCTCCAATGATTTTCAGACCCTTTCATGAATTTGACGGCGATTGGTTTTGGTGGGGAAAAGCTCAGACTTCTCGTGAAGATTTTATTGCAGTCTGGCAGTTTACAGTTTCTTATTTAAAAGATTCTTTGGGAGTACATAATTTTATTTATGCCTTTTCTCCAGATAATCGATTTAATTCTGAATCAGAATATTTAGAGCGTTATCCTGGCGATGATTTTGTAGATATGTTAGGAATGGATGATTATGGAGATTTCGGACGTGATGGCAAATACGACTTAGAAGCTGGATTAAAAAAACTAAAAATATTTTCTGATTTAGCTATAAAAAAGAAAAAACTAGCCGCTTTTACAGAAACAGGTTTAGAATCAATTCCGAATGAAAATTGGTGGACAGAAGTTTTATTAAAAACATTGAAATCAGGAAATCTGCAATTGGCTTATGTTTTGGTTTGGAGAAATGATACAACAAGTCCGACACATTATTACGCTCCATTTCCAGGTCAAGTAAGTGAAAAGGATTTTATAAAATTTTACGATGATGCGTTTACGCTGTTTGAAAAGGATGTAAAAAATGTTTACAGCAAAAAGTTCCATTTGAACTAATGTAAATTTGACTAGAATGAAAAGCGCGATTCAATTATTTGGATCGCGCTTTTTTATTGAAATGAAGCGTTTTTAATTTTTTTTTAATTTTTTTCCATTTTGATGCAACGTTTTGTCTGTTGTGTTCGTCTAAGTAATAAATCATCACAATCATCAATCAATTAAAAACAATCAATCATGAAAAAAACAGTAATCGTTTTAGGAACGGCTTTGTTCCTATTTGCAAATTCCGCAACAGCTTCTAATCAAAAGCAAGCAATTCAAAATCAAATTGAAATTTCGGCTTATTTATCAGCGCCCTTACACGCAGCTATATGTAAAGGCGATGTTGAAAGCGTAAAAAAAATTATTGAATATGGCGCTGATGTCAATAAAATTATCAGAAACATGACGCCTTTAATGCTTGCGGCTCGGTATAATTATACTGAAATAGTTAAAATTTTATTAGCAAATGGAGCAAAACCATCAATTGAAAACGAGCATGGTTTAAGAGCTTTAGATTATGCGAGATATGCAAAATCAGAAGAATCTGCAGCTATTTTAAAAGGGTTAAAGTAAAAGCCTTTTTTGAGTAAAAAGAAAAGCATCATTTAATTAAAAATGATGCTTTTTTTATAAATCTTTAAAACAATTATTCCATTTTATCTTTAAGATTTTCAAGACCTTTTTGCAAATCGTTTCCAATCATTTGATCCATTTTTAGCATTGGAAGCATAATGTTTGTTGGATAAGGAATAACACCACTGATTCCCCATTTTACTTTTGTTTGATTTCCCCCTAAAGATTCCGTTGACATGAAACCTACAGCAGTATCTTCCATTGGTTTTTTAAATCGAAGAGCAAAATCAATACGTTTGTTTTCAGTTATTTTTGTAATTTCTTGTTCGCCAACTCCAACTTCTTTTACATCACTTTCCCAAGAAGAAATTGAACCTACTGTACCATCAACACCCTTGTATTTTACTTTCATTTTCGGATCCATATTGGCCCAAACGCTAAACTCATTTTGATTTTTTAGTGATTTTACATAATTAAAAACGGTATCTGTTGGTTTATTAATCGTGATTTCTCTTTCTACAGCATATTCTTTCGGCATAAAATAAGCCGCTATTAGAACAATTGAAATAATTAAAATTAGAACAACAAGAATTCTTTTGATAATGATCATAACATTTTGGTTTTATGGTTACTATTTCAGTGATTTCTCAATATATAAAAGCAGCTTCGGCTGTCAAATCTTGTGTCTTTTGTTTATTCGAATGTATAGTAAAGTTAAATAAATAAGGACTGTAATTATACTGATAATCAAAAAAAAGAAAAATTCTGTAATTTTTTTCCGTCTTAAGTGTAACGTTTTCGATTTAGTTGCGTCTATTAATGAGAAACCAATCAATTTGGTAACGTTAAGGTCTTATTATTATGGTTTTATTAAGCAAATGTTAAGTATTAGTTAAAACATGGTACTTTGTATTGCATAATACGATTAAATAATTACCTTTGAATAGAAATTTAAATCATCATTATCAATCATTAATAAAACAATCAATCATTATGAAAAAATCAGTTATTATTTTAGGAGTAGCCTTATTATCATTAGGAAATGTAGCAATGGCTTCAAACGGAACTTCAACTTTAAAAAATAAAGTAGAGCGTACTAGAACCTATGCAACTCCTTTGACAGTTGCAATTAGTAAAGGAGATCTTGAAACTGTAAAGAAATTTATTGAATATGGAGCAGACGTAAACCAAATGTCTGAAGACCTATCACCATTAATGACTGCGGCACGTTACAATAAAGTAGAAATTATTAAAGTTTTATTAGCTAACGGCGCACGTCCAAATGAGAAAAATGACAAAGGATTTACTGCATTAAAATACGCAGAATTGTCAAATGCTACAGAAGCAATTGCAATTTTGAAAGATTTGAAATAATCAGTTTAAGACTTTGAGTTAGTGGACAAATGACCTTTCTGAGCAAAAGGTCATTTTTTTGCTTTTTATTTAAGCTATAATTGATTTCCAAAAACAAAAAAGCACCATTACAAGAATGATGCTTTTCCTTTTTTAAACCCAACAATTGATTTAAAAAAATCTAAAAAAATAAATTATTATTCGATTGGTACATGTTTTTTACGATTGAATACCCAAAATAGAATTGGGAAAACCAATAATGTCAAAACTGTTGCTGTTATTAACCCTCCAATAATTACGATTGCAAGTGGCTTTTGAGATTCTGAACCAATTCCTGTAGAAATTGCTGCAGGCATTAATCCTATCGAAGCCATTAAAGCGGTCATTACTACGGCTCTTGTTCTTGCTTTAACTCCCATAAAAATAGATTCTTCGAGCGTAAACTTGGCCTTTAAATTATGATGGAATTCAGATATTAGGATTACACCATTTTGAATACAAATTCCTAAAAGGGCAATAAAACCAACACCAGCTGAAATCCCGAAGTTCATTCCTGTAAGATGCAGTGCTATAATTCCACCGATAATAGCAAACGGAACGTTAGCTAGAACAAGTAAAGAATCTTTAAAGTTTCCAAACAAAATAAATAACAGAACAAAAATTCCGATCAAACTGATTGGTACCACTTGAGCCAGACGCGCACTGGCACGAACTTGATTTTCAAATTCTCCAGTCCAGCCTGTTGTGTAACCAGCAGGAAGTTTCAGTTCGTTTACTTTTGATTGTGCTTCGGCAATTGTACTTCCTAAATCTCGATCACGAACAGAAAATTTAACTCCGATGAAACGTTTTGTATTATCTCTGTAAATAAATGCTGGACCAGTTACACTTTTAAGATCGCAGATTTCTTTTAATGGAATTTTTACACCACTTATTGTTGGAACTTTCAATTCTTCTAAGTCTTTTTCGTCTTTACGATATTCTTTAGAATAACGAACTCTCACATCAAATCGTTTTTCGTCTTCATATTTATGAGTTGCTGTTTTTCCTCCGAATGCTAATTCTAAAACTGCTTGAGCATCACTTAAAGTTACTCCATAAGCAGCCATTTTTTCACGATCTAGAATTACGCTTATCTCTGGCTGACCAACATTTCTAAGAATTCCGACATCTTTTATACCTGGAATATTTCTAATCTTTGCTAAAACTTCATTGGCAAGTTGATCTAGTTTATCTAAATCGTCGCCATAGATTTTTACAGCGTTTGATGCTTTAAATCCTGCAACAGATTCTGCAACGTTGTCAATTACGGGTTGCGAATAATTGTATGTAATTCCTTGATGAACTTTCAATTTATTATCCATTTCATTAATCAGCTCATCCATAGAAATTTTACGAGTCCATTCTTTTTGCGGTTTTAAATCAACTTGAAGCTGAATAAATCCGAAACCATTTGGATCTGTACCATCGTTACTTCGTCCCGTTTGCGATAACACATTTTTTACTTCAGGAAAAGTTTCCAAGTCTTTTCTAATCATTGCAGCTGTTTTAACACTTTCTGGAAGTGAAGTACTCATTGGCAATTCTGCAGTAACCCATAAGGCACCTTCATTTAATTGTGGTAAAAATTCGGTTCCTAAGAAACCAGCAGAAAAGAAAACTGCGGCCAGTAATGCTGATGAAGCAATTAGGGTCTGAACTTTATGTTTAAATGTCCATGCAAATCCTTTAGACACGATTCGATCCCAAAAATTCACAAATGGATTATGTTTCTCTTTTACATTTTTATTTAATAATATGTGCGAAAGAACAGGTACTAAAGTTAAAGTAAAAATAAGTGCTCCTAACAATGCAAACCCTAAAGTGAAAGCTAGAGGAGAGAACATTTTTCCTTCTACTTTTTGGAAAGAGAAAATTGGAAGTAAAGCCGTAATAATGATCAGTTTTGAAAAGAAAATAGCTTTACCCATTTCTGTTCCTGTTTTCTTAATTAAGCTTCCTTTGGCAATTTTATTAAATTTTTCCATTCCCAATTGATGCGCTCGATGATCTAGAACTACAAATAGTCCTTCGACCATTACGACGGCACCATCAATGATAATTCCAAAATCGACAGCACCTAAACTCAGTAAGTTGGCACTCATTCCCATCATTTTCAAACATAAAAATGCAAATAGTAGAGAAAGCGGAATTACAATAGAAACAGTAAAAGTAGTTCGCCAGTCTGCCATGAAAAGAAACACCACGCAAGTTACCAGAATAATACCCTCAAATAAATTGTGCATAACCGTTTCGGTCGTAAAATTCATCAGATTATCACGATCATAGAATGTTTCGATTTTGATGTCCTTTGGCAGAACATTATCATTAAGATCTTTAATTTTTGCTTTTAGCAATGCTAAAGTTTCTTGCGGGTTTTCACCTTTTCGCATTACAACAATTCCTTCAACAGCATCGTCATTGTTTCCAAGTCCAGTTTGACCAACTCTTGGCATGGCACTTTCATAAACAGAAGCAACGTTTTTAACCAAGATGGGATTTCCACCAGCATCATCAACAATAATGTTTTCGATATCGGTTATAGATTTTAAAAGGCCGACACCACGAACAACAAACGCTTGACCATTTTTTTCAATAATATCACCACCAACGTTTAAGTTTCCGGCATCAACAGCATTGTAAACTTGAAGAGGAGAAATATTGTATTTAGCTAATTTTATTGGGTCTACACCAACTTCATACGTTTTGGTTTGTCCACCAAATACATTCAAATCTGCGACACCTGGAACAGCACGCAATTGTTTATCGATTACCCAGTTTTGGTAAGTCAATAATTCTCTACTGTCTCTGCTTTTGCTTTTTACGATATATCTGAAAATTTCACCAGTTGGTCCATAAGGAGGCTGAACATCTGGTTCAACATCATCAGGAAGCGAAACGTTTTTAAGAAGATTG
This sequence comes from Flavobacterium notoginsengisoli, assembly GCF_014207905.1. Lineage (GTDB taxonomy): Bacteria > Bacteroidota > Bacteroidia > Flavobacteriales > Flavobacteriaceae > Flavobacterium > Flavobacterium notoginsengisoli_A. The sequence goes on from NZ_JACHLB010000012.1 coordinate 93,411, forward strand.
TTTACCTGAAAACGAGCAAAAGTATCATCTACGCCATCGTCAAAAATAATTTTTATAACCGATAAACCAAACATAGTAATGCTTCGAACACTGGTCTTTTTTTGAACAGAGTTCATCGAAATTTCAATTGGAGACGTTACGAAACGCTCTACTTCTTCTGCACTTTTCCCGTTCCACTGTGTGATAATGATAATCTGAGTATTGGTAACGTCTGGGAACGCGTCAATAGGCATATTTTTGAAAGAAATAAATCCTGCAACAGCCAATAATCCAACCCAAAAGAAGGTAAATGCTTTATTCTTTAAAGAAAAAGCAATGATATTTTTTATGAATTTGTTCATGTCTTAATTATTTAAAGCACCATAAATAAACAGCTGATTGTTTGTGATTACTTTCTCGTTTTCTTTTAATCCACTAGAGATATAAGTTGTATCTCCAACAACTCGGTACACTTCAACTTGTCTGGTTTCGATATTGTTGCGATCTTTAAAAACGACAACAAAGTTTTTACTTTTATCAAACACAATCGCTTTACTTGGTACGGCTATCATAGATTGGTTTTCATTAAAAGACAATTTAATATTCGCATTCATGTCAGGCTTAAGCATGTAATCAGGATTGTTTAATTTGATTCTCGCCTGCATTGCTTTTGTTTCGGGATCGATAACATTGTAGATTTTGTCAACTTTACCATTAAAAGTTTTGTCTGGATAACTTAATGTTGTTACGGCAGCGCTAGTTCCTAATTTTACTTTATTAATATCAATCTCATTAATATTAGCCATTGCCCAAACTTCACTGATTTCTGCAATGTCAAAAATATTTTCAGAACGATCATTTCGCAGAAGCATATCTTGATTGATGCTTTTTTGAATAATGAAACCGCTTATTGGAGCTGTAACTTCGTAAATAGATCCAGCTTTAATATTGTATATTTTATACGTTTCTTGGATTTTGCTTAATTGAGATTGCGCTTTATTGACTTCAGATTTTGCTTGAAGAACATCACTTTCAGAATTTAATTTTCCATCAAATAATTCTTGAGCTACTTTCAAATTGTTTTTTGCAACCAATAAATCACTTTTAGCGTCGATAGATTGTTTTTCAAAATCAGCAACATCGGTACTTTTTATTGTAGCTAAAACTTGTCCTTTTTTTACGTAATCACCAAGTTCAACATTTACTTTCATTACATTTCCTCCAACTAAAGGATAGACATCAATCATCTTATTATTGTCAGCCGTAATTTTTCCGTAAAAACTCAACTCATTTTTTAGGGGCTGCATTTCGGCATTTGCAGTTGTTGTCGTTTTTAGCATATCGTTACTTAAAACAAAAGAAGTATTGGTTTGAGGATTTTCAACTTCTTTTTTGCAGCTTGTTAGAGATAAACTTACAATTGCGATTCCTAAGAATAATATATGTTTCATTTCTATAATTTTTTAAAATAAATCTTTGTTGATGGTACTGTTTAATTCTTCACCTGCGATAACAACTTTTTTCTTTAATTCATTCAACTGAATTATCGCTTGATTGTAGCTTTCCATAAAATCGGTAAATTCTAGAAGACTCACATTTCGTTTTTGAAAGTTGGTTAACATTCCGTTGTAAACGGCTTCAAAATCTGAATTTACAGTAGGTTTAATTACAGAATAATTTTGTCTTGATTCATCCCATTTGGTCCATGCAGAAGTAATTTCTGTTTGTAGCTGCAACTCAAAATTTTGTTTTTCAACTTTTGATTGTTCTAAAATGGTTTGTGCATATTTAATGTTTCCTTTATTTTTATTCCAAAGAGGCAACGGAATCCCAACGCTTACATTTGCTTCACGGTTAAAAGCGCCACTACGTTGGTCATAATTTGCTCCTAAAGTAATGTCTGGAACAGAAAGAGATTTTTGCCATCTTACATTCAATTCGTTAGCATCTATTTCTTTTTGTTTAGCTAAGTAATCTGGGCGATTTGCTATTGCTTGTTCTTCAAAACCTTTAAGATCAAAGTCAATAACTTTTAAATATTTATCAGAATCGTCTTTACTAACTTGAGGAATTACATTTTCGGTTTCATTCATTAAAAGTTTCAAATTAGCTTGCTCTTCAATATTGTCGTTTATTACTTCTAGACGTTCATTTTTAAAATTAAGATACAATGACTGTAGACGAACAACATCTTTTAGCGGAATATTTCCTTTTTGTGCCTGTACAGAATACGAATTAATCAGGTTTTCAATATGAGCCAACTGCCTATCTGTGTTTTCGAGATTTTTGGAGTTATAATAAACGGTGAAAAAACTTTTTCGCAATTGAAATTTTAGAGTTCGTAGCAAATCGTTAAACTGAAGTTCTGCTAATTTTTCATTTGCTTGCGCTAATTTTACTTCGTTTCGTTTTTTTCCGCCAAGATAAATAAGCTGTTCAATAGCAAAGACTTTCTGACCTTCTTTACCTATATCAAAAAACTTATCTCGTTCAGGATTATAGGCATTTAATTCAGCTGAAATCGTAGGATTGTCCCAAATACGAGCTTGAATGGTTAGGGCTTTTGAGGCATCAATATTATATTGAGATGCCAATAAAAATAGATTCTTTTTTAAAAATTGAGTTTCACAGTCTTGAAGAGTAACTGTTTTTTGAGCTATTGCGGCTTGATTGAGAAGTGCAAATAACAGCAGTGCGAATAACTTTTTCATTGTATCATTTTTAATTTGTACAAATATGCTATCAACAGGCTTTAAGAGACCTTAAAATCTACCTTAAAAATAGCTTAAAAAAGTTTACAAATTGAAAAATAACTGAAATAAATTCGTGTTAATATTTGGTATCGAGTAAGTTATGTTTGCTTTGTGCAAGGTCAATATTCTTTGAACAATTCTTAAACCAAGTCCAAAACCTGAAGTTCCCTTAGAATTTTGTCCACGCATAAAAGGCTGAAAAAGATTTTTTTGTTCCTCTTCGCTTAATGTATTTCCGGTATTCGAAACCGATACAATTAGATGATAATGATCAGTGCTTATTTTTACTTTTGCTTGCTTATTGTCTGAATAAATGCAAGCGTTTTTTAGAACATTCGTTAAAGCGATTTCTAAAAGATTTTTATTTCCTTGTATTTCCAAAGCAGTATCTAGATCATCACTTTCTTCAATTTCAAAAAGAATGACAAAATCTGGAAAAGCTTTATTTATCTTTTCAATTGAAAAAAATAAGATTTCGTCAATTCGTTGGGTTTCGTGAGTTTCGGTTCTTTTATTGTCAATTTTAGAAAGAATAAGAAGAGAATGAATCAATTCGCTTAAATGATTGACATCTTCCAATATTCCATTTAAGAACGATTTATTTTTGGGCTGAATTTCAGGATCAGAAATGGCATTTTCTATCTGAGAAGTCATTCGCGAAAGCGGTGTTCTTAATTCATGGGAAGCGTGTGCAGTAAATTCCTTTTGTTTTTGATACGAAATTTCAATTCGATCCATCATAAAATTGAATTCATCCGCAATCAAATCAATTTCATTTTTACTGCTTTTAGATTCAATTCGGGTATCGAGATTGTTTTCGTTTATGTTCTTAATTTTTTGATGAAAATCATTAAGTGGATTCATCAATTTTCTAACCGTAAAGGAAGTAATAACCCAACATACGCAAGTGAAAAAAATGTAGGATACAATTAAGGTGTAACGTAAAAAAAGCAATTTCTTTTTCCCATAATCGTCAGTAGCCGATATTAAGGCATAAAAATCTTTATCATTTGTATCATAAAAAACACCATAGACTTCGTAATCTCCCTGTTGTTTAAAAAACGTTTTGTTTTTCTTTAAATATTTTAAATCATCAACAGACCAATTAATTTTTGCGTCATCAATACTGCTGTAAATGAGTTTGTAATTAGAATCAAAAACCAATGTTTTCTCATCATACAACTTATTAATAGAATTTTGATCGATTATTTTTAAAAGCTGATTGTCGACTTGTTTTACGTTAACTAGTAATTTTATGTTCGATAAAGCTTTGATTTCTAAACGATCTCTGAATTCTTCTTTTCGATAATTAGAATACAAAATAAATATCACAGTAGATGCCAGCCCAAATAAAATGGTAAACAGCAAACTGACTAAAAGTGATATTCGATTTTTTAATGTCATTCCTGATCGCTTAAATAATATCCGTAACCCACTTTGGTACGAATAAGTTTAGTTTCATGATCTTTATCTATCTTTTTTCTCAAAAAGTTGATATAAACTTCAATAGTATTCTGATTGGTTTCTATATGATAATCCCAAAGTTTTTCGGCAATAAATTGTTTTGACAACACTTTTCCTTTAGCGTGAGCAAGAATAAGAATCAGTTTAAACTCTTTTGGAGTTAGTTTAATTTCTTCTCCAGATCTGTAAACTTTCATTTCTTCTTCAAAAATCTCTAAATCTTTAACCGCTATTTTGTTCTCAATTTGCTGTGGAACTTCTTTTCTTCTCAGAAGTGATTGTACTCGAGCGTACAATTCGTCAAAATGAAATGGTTTTACCAAATAATCATCTGCACCGCTATCAAAAGAAGATAATTTATCTTCAATTTCGCTAAAAGCAGTCAGCATAATAATTGGTGTTTTTTTATCGATTTCTCGAATGCCTTTACAAACTTCAATTCCGTTTATTCCGGGAACATTAATATCAAGAATTATGATGTCGTAATCGTAAGGGAAATATTTTTTTAATAAAAAAGTTCCATCATAATATGGAGTACACTCGAATTCTTTTGTCGAAAAGAATGTGGAGATTTCTTTAGATAAAGTAAAATCGTCTTCGAGTAGTAATATTTTCATGTTAGTTTTTATTTGTAAATCTGACCTAAATAAAATTCAGACCAGATTTACATTAAAGATAGGTCTTATTTGAAATAAGAAAAAGTCTCGTTGTTTTCAATTTTTAGCAAAGATTCATAAATCAATTGAATCACATTTTCAACATCTTCTCTCTGAACCATTTCAACAGTTGTATGCATATAGCGTAAAGGCAACGAAATCAATGCAGAAGCCACGCCACCATTGCTATATGCAAAAGCATCAGTATCTGTTCCTGTAGCATTTGATGTTGCATTTCGTTGAAAAGGAATTTTCTTTTCTTCGGCAGTATCAACAATCAAATCTCGTAATTTATTCTGAACAGCTGGAGCATAAGCAATAACAGGGCCTTTCCCCATCTTTAAATCACCTTCGACTTTTTTATCAATCATTGGAGTAGTAGTGTCGTGGCAAACATCTGTTATAATAGCAACATTTGGTTTAATAGTTTGTGCAATCATTTCAGCGCCTCGCAAACCAATTTCTTCCTGAACAGAATTTACGATATACAATCCAAACGGAAGTTTCTTTTTGTTTTCATGAAGTAGTCTTGCCACTTCCGCAATCATAAAACCGCCCATTCTGTTGTCAATTGCACGACAAACAAATTTATTTTCGTTTAGAATCATAAATTCGTCTGGATAAGTAATCACGCAACCTACATGAACTCCCATTGCTTCAACTTGTTCTTTCGTTTCACAGCCAAGATCAATAAAGATATTGCTTAATTTTGGAGCCTCTTCTTTATCACGTAAACGGGTGTGAATTGCTGGCCATCCAAAAACACCTTTTACAATTCCTTTTTTAGTATGAATATTTACTCTTTTAGATGGAGCAATTTGATGATCAGATCCACCATTTCTTATTACATATATTAATCCGTCATCAGTAATATAATTTACAAACCACGAAATTTCATCAGCATGCCCTTCGATAACTACTTTGTAAGGAGCATCAGGATTAATAACTCCAACAGCTGTTCCATAAGTGTCAGTTATAAAAGTATCAACATATGGTTTTAAATAATTCATCCAAAGCTTTTGCCCTTCGCTTTCATATCCAGTAGGAGATGCGTTATTTAGGTAGCTTTCCAAAAAAGCTATTGATGTATCTTTCAAGATAGATTTTGTGCTCATAAAATATTTTTTTGCTAAAATATAAATTTGGTATTAGAGTTGTGTATAAATATATAATTTTACATTTAAATTATGATTCGATGAGATTAACCAGCTTTATTTTATTTATACTATTTGTTTCTTTTTCATGTCATGCCCAGGTTACTCCAAAAGAGAGCGAACAGATGGGATATATATTAACTGAAAAAGATTCTATTTTAAATGATACAATTCAATTGCCTGAAATAATTATTTCTAAAGAGAAAAAGTTAAGTGCAGAAGAATTGAAGCAATTTCAGATTCTTCAAAATAGAGTTTATAAAGTTTATCCTTATGCTAAATTGGCTTCAGAACGTCTGACTGCATTAAATAATGGAATGGCTCGTTTGAAAACCAGAAGCGAGAAAAAGAAATACTTTAAAATTGTAGAAGACTATCTTAACAATGAATTTGAGGATAGACTTAAAAAGCTTTCGAGAAAACAGGGGCAGATATTGGTAAAGCTAATTCACCGTCAAACAGGAATAACAACTTACGAGCTTATCAAAACATTAAAAAGCGGATTCAAAGCATTTGTTTCTAATACAACGGCAAATTTATTTGACATTAGTTTAAAGACCGAATACAAACCCTACGATGTAAATGAAGACTATTTAATAGAAACAATTTTAGTACGAGCATTTGAATCGGGGAGATTAGTAAATCAAAAACCTGCGACTCCAATAAATTATGATGATTTGGCAACTCAATGGCAACAAAGGGCAAAAGAATTAAATAAGCCAAATTAAAAGTTACATATATATAATAGTATAAAACCCGACAGATTTCAAAAACTGTCGGGTTTGTTTTTATACATATATATAATAGTGTTATAATTAACCAGATTACAATTTCCTGTAGAGGCGCACCGCAGTGCGTCTATTGCGTATTGTCTATTGGAATTTGGGATTTCAGTATTGATATTAATTTAGGAGCTGTTTCCCGCTATCCGCTGCAATCTTTTTGCGGCGAACCCCGCCGCAAAAAGGATTTCCGCTTCTATCGGGGCTAGGGCATCCCTTTTCAGAAGGGCTTTAAGGGATAAAAAGGAAAAAAACTTCGCGCCTCTGCGTCTTTGCGAGATGGAAAACGGCAGAGAGAAGGATAGATTCTCCCTAAAAACGTGTTCAAAGAATGAAAACTCCGTAAAAGGGGAATAGGAAAACGCGGAAAAACTAATAAATCCGCACCGTGGTTCAGAAAAACCCCACAAGTCATCAAAAAAAATGAAACTGTAAAGAATGAGTTATCAGCAGGTTAAGAAAAAGATCGAAAAAAGATTGAAAA
>NZ_JACHLB010000013.1 GCF_014207905.1 Flavobacterium notoginsengisoli
GTCAGTTTAAATTGAAAAGGAGTGGTCAGTTTGACCCGAAATCGGTGGTCACTTTATGCTGAAAAAGCGTGGTCAATTTGACCGCTTTTTCCAACAAGATTACTTAAAAACAACTCGAATCGGAACCAATTTGGTATACGGAAACGGTATTTCTCAAACCGCTTATTTTGATTTTAATTCAGTTTATATTAAAGAAACAGATTATAATAATCGTCCTGCAAATCCTCCTCGTACGAATGCTTTAACAGAATACTATTTTGATTTGACAAAATTTGTGACTGTAAAAAGTATTAAGACAATTGAAGAAATTCTGCAATCAACAGGTAGCGATATTTCAGCGATTAAGCAAGATATAAATGTGATAAATCAGTCTTATCTTCCTCTTAACGGATCGAAAGCAATGCAGGGAGATTTGAATCTTGGAAATCATCATTTATATTTAAATAATTTAAACGCAGCAACTTCCAATGATTATTTATTAGCTGTAAATAATCAGAATCAAGTGGTTAAAAACGGAACTTTACTTAAATCATTAATTGATCGTATTGAAACTTTAGAACAACAAACTTCTACAGCCGTACCCAAGGGAATGATTGCCATTTGGGGCAAGCCAGCTCCATTTCCTGAAGGATGGGAAGAGTATGTTCCTTTGAGAGGCAGAATGCCTATTGGATTAGATGTAAATGATTCTACATTTAGTGCTTTATTAAATTTTGGTGGTAATAAAGAAAAACGATTGGGAATTAGTGAAATACCTAGTCACGGACATGATTGGTTATATTCATACGAAGGTGATGACGACAATACTGGTCATAGTTTTGATGAATTTACTTTTAAACCAGGAAAAATCCCTCAAACTGATTTGAAAAATCCAATTGGTAAAACAGGTGGAGATCAGCCATTTTCATTGTTAAATCCATACCGAGTTGTTCATTTCATAGAATATACAGGCAAAGCGAGCGATAAAACTGCACCGACAACTCCTGCTAATTTAAGCGCTTCAAATATTGGAAATACAAGTTTAACTTTAAACTGGAATGAATCAACTGATAATGTTGAAGTTACTGGTTATCTTGTTTACAAAGACAATTTTAACACTCCTTTAGCCGAATTAGGAAAAAACACTCTTTCTTATAATGTTAAAGGATTGTCAGCGAATACAAATTATAATTTCTATGTAAAAGCAAAAGATGCTGCAGGAAATTTATCCGATTCAGCAAATTTAAATGCTACAACAACAAATGTAACCCCAACTGTACCAACATTACAGCATGCTTATTACGGAGGTCCAATCATGACGCTTCAATGGCCTAATAATATTGATTTAGGGGATATTACTTATGAATTATATCGTAGAATAAATGGCGGAGGATATCAGCTTATAAAAACATCAACTGAAACTTTTTATTACGATTCGTTATCAAATGGTGTAACCTATTCATATCAAATTCGAATTAATTCTGATGGATATATATCTCCTTACAGTAACACTGTTACAGTGACGGGAAATTTTTCATAAAAAACTACTCATACTCTTTTGGGGTTTTCACCTCAAAAGAGTTCTTCTCTAAACCTCCAAAAAACTCTAAAAAAAATAGCAATGATGCAAAAGATTTCAGAATACTCAAACGAATTAAAACTACTTCTGTACGGAATTTTTATTTATTTAGAAATGGATACAGGTATTGTCAAAGTTTTATTTTACTTAATGATTATGGATACTTTTCTAGGAGTTGTCAAAACTATTGTATTAAATAATCATTTTACTTTCAAAAAATTGGCCGTCGGTTTCGTTTCTAAATTAGCCGTTTTATTAATTCCAACTGCATTAGCTTTAATGAGTAAGGGACTTAACTACAACTTTAATTGGTCGGTAACCGCAGTAATGAATTTACTTATTGTAAGCGATGGTATTTCGATAATTAGCAATATTATAGCAATTAAAACAAAAAAAGAGGTAGAAAATTTTGATGCTATAACACTTATTCTCAACTCCATTAGAAGTCGTTTGATTCTACTATTCAAAAAAATACTAATTACCATAGATCCTAAATACAATAATATGTTATAATAAGAAACAGCCTCTAAAATAAGTTCATTTTGGAGACTGTTTCTTATTATTATTTTTTGTTTATAAAATAGAAATCCCAACCGGACTACCTACAATCTAAAAAGCGGTTCATTTTCAATAAAAAGTAAGAGATTACATTTGATTCCCCATAAAACAAATCGTAATACACTTAACAAAACAAAAAAATGAACGAAATAAGACACGATTGGACTAAAGAAGAAATTCAGGCTATTTACGATAGGCCTTTGTTGGATTTAGTTTATAACGCCGCTACCGTACATCGTCAGTGGCATAAGCCTTCAGAAATACAAGTATGTACTTTGCTCTCTGTAAAAACTGGCGGCTGTCCAGAAGATTGCTCTTATTGCGGACAAGCGGCTCGCTATCATACAGATATTAAAGTACAGTCACTTTTGCCGACAGAAACAGTAATTGAACACGCTCAAAAGGCAAAAGATAATGGTTCTTCTCGCTTTTGTATGGCAGCCGCTTGGCGCGAAGTCCGAAATAATAAAGATTTTGATCGCGTAATTGATATGGTAAAAGGAGTCAATAATCTCGGATTGGAAGTTTGCTGTACTTTAGGAATGCTTACAGAAGAACAAGCGATTCGACTTCAAGAGGCCGGACTTTATGCTTATAACCATAATCTTGATACCTCCGAAAGTTATTATGACGAAATCATTAGTACACGTAAATTTGATCAGCGTATTGATACTATAAATAATGTGAGAAAAGCAGGAATTACGGTTTGTTCGGGCGGAATTATTGGTCTTGGCGAAACTTCTGCTGATCGTGTTTCTATGCTCGCTACATTGGCGACCATGCCTATTCATCCTGAATCTGTGCCTGTAAATGCTCTGGCTAGAGTAAAAGGAACACCTTTAGAAAACAATCCAAAAGTGCCACTTTGGGATATGGTTCGAATGATTGCAACTGCTCGTATTATTATGCCAGCTTCTATAGTCCGCCTTAGCGCTGGACGAATTGAAATGACTGAAGAAGAACAAGCTTGGTGTTTTATGGCTGGCGCTAATTCTATCTTTACTGGAGAACGCGAAACTTTATTGGTAACACCAAATCCAGGAATATCTGAAGATATGCAAATGTTTCAAAATTTAGGACTTAAACCTTTAAAAAAGGAAATCAGTAATGCGAATGCAGTCGTTATCTAAAAGAATCTTTTTTGCTTAAAATAATTTAAAGCCTCAATCTAAATAATTGAGGCTTTATTTTTAAATCCTACTTCTATTTCTTCTTACTTAAATACTTTCTAAAAATATAATTTCATAATTAGTTGACAAAAGCAACTAATTTTATATATTTGTATTTCATAAGACATTTATTAAATATGAAAACTGCAACATCAAAAATCAGAAGTTTTAATCGATTTTATACTGCGCATTTAGACCTTTTAAATCAGCATTATCTTGAAAGCAATTATTCTTTAACAGAAGTACGAATTCTTTATGAAATCAGCGAAAGCAAAATAATTACTGCTCAAAAAATAACGGAGATTTTAAAGCTTGATAAAGGTTATTTAAGCAGAATATTAAAACGTTTTTTAAAGGAAAACTTAATAACCCGAATTTCTTCAGAAGAAGACAAAAGAGCTTTTAATATCAAATTGAGTGATTATGGAAATGAATTATTAAATACTTTAAATGCTAAATCTGAGAAAAAGATTGAGGATAAAATTGAGAAACTGAATTTCACTGAAAAAGAAATGTTAGTCAGTTCTATGCAAAAAATAAAAAATCTTATGACCGAAAATAAAATAGAACGTCATGAGATTTCGTATCGCCATACTATTAATCCTGGAGATATTGGATATATCATTTATCTTCATGGCTATATTTATGGAAATGAATCTAATTTTTCTACCGATTTCGAGAAATATGTGATTAAGACTTTTTACCATTTCTTAGAAAATTATTCTCCAGAAAAAGACCGTATTTGGATGGCAGAATACAATAATAAAATTGTTGGTTGCATTGCGATTCAGCATCAGTTACAAAATGAGGCACAATTGAGATGGTTTTTACTTGATCCAGCTTTTAGAGGATTAGGTATTGGCAAAAAACTCTTAACCGATGCAGTAGATTTTTGCCGAGAAAAGAAATTTGAAAATGTTTTTCTGCTTACCACAAGCCTGCAAAACAAAGCACTTGAAATGTACAAATTGGCAGGTTTTAAACTTACAAAATCTGAAGAAGTTCAAGAATGGGGAAAAGTTTTTAATGAAGAACGATATGATCTAAAACTCAAATAAAAAACAACCTTCAAGTCAAATGATTTGGAGGTTGTTTTTTTTCAATCTTAACCAAAATTTATTTTACCTCCGTAACCGAAGGAAGCTTATAAGTTCCATCTAGAACCTCTTTGCCTGGCAAATAACAGCGCATTAGAAAATTCCATCCATCTGTTATATCTAATCTGTTTTTCGCATCTTTAGGACATTTATCTGCCGCTCCAAAATAGACCGTAAAAGTTTTATCTGCATTGTATTTTACATTCGAAGCATTAATTACACTATTGGTGCTTTTCATAAAACCATCTTTACCATAAACTGTTATAGACCAAAATCCGCTAACATCTGGAACTTTATAAGTCGCCACATAACATTTACTGCCCGAAAGGTTTCCACCGTTGTAATTAATATAAGTCGCATCTTTGTTTGGAAAAAGCCCCCACGCTCCTGCGCAAGCATATTGTCGGGTTTTCTCATTTACTTTTCCTCTCGGTCCCATCCAATCGTCTGGGTAACGATCGTATTTAGAGAATTCTTTTTCATATTCGACATGAAGCGAATCTAAAGATTTCGAATCCCATAGCGGTTTCTTAAACTCTTGTGCACTATTAGACTCAATTATAAACTGATCTTTAAGTTTATTGACCATGGCAATTTCCTTAGCATCATTTGGATTATAAATCTGAATACGAATCGCCATAAACATATATTTAGTATCTGCTGGCAATTTATATTTGCCTGGTTTGTAATATACTACCGGACAATAATGATCATTATCAATCACTAAAATAGAAGCATATCTTTTATCTGGCATCGCAGGAAATGTGACGGAAGCTCCTTTCTCTACATCTACAACAGCTCCAGAATACAAAACATCTTTATTCATGCGCACTACAGTTTGTTTATCTAAAGGCGTTACGTCTCTTATATGATAAAATTTATTAATTCCACCCGCCATTTGGCTAATGTTATAAAACATCTTATCGGTTTCTGCTCGAATAAAATTTTCTGGTTTCACTATGTTTTTTTCATCCACAGTTACAACTTCTTTCTCTAAAGGTTTATCTGAATCTTTTTTCGAATTAGAATTACAAGATAAAAAGACACTTATAACAATAAATGTAAACAGTATTTTAATCTCTGATTTCATGGCAATTTCGTTTTTGTTTAAAAAAAATAGATACAATTAACTAAAAACCAACAACTTAAAAACAATAAATTTATAGAAAAGATACAAAAAATTCTCTCACATTTATAAAGCAATACATTATTTCTTTAACACTATAAGACAAATTCCTATTCTTAAAAAAAAGAAGCCTTCAAATATTACTATCTAAAGGCTTCTGTTATAGAAAAATGAAATTAATTAAATGCTAAACCATTCTTTCACGTCTTCTTCAATCGTTTCTGTTACCACAAGGTTGTCAAACTCATTTGTTGAAGGACTATATTGGTATTCTTTCTTCCAATTTTCAATATTAGAAGCAATCTCTTTAACCGCATTACAAATAAACAAAAGCTCTTCATTGGTCATCGTTGGATGAAGTGAAACTCTAACCCAACCCGGTTTTTCCGTTAAATCCTTTTGAAGAATTCCATTTGTAATTTTGGCTGATTTTTCTTCATTAATATCTAACAAAAAATGAGCGTACGTACTAGCGCAAGACCAACCACCTCGAACTTGAATTCCGAAACGATCATTTAATAATCGAACAATCAGATTGTAATGAATATTTTCTATAGTGAATGAAACACATCCAATTCTCTCGGTTTCTAAATCGCCTAAAAGATGTAATCCTTTTATTTTTTGTAATTCTGAAAAACAAAGATTTAGTAATTCCTTTTCTCGGTTTTTCATGTTTTCGATACCCATTTTATCTTTCAATTCCAAACATAATGCTGTTCGCATTACTTGCAAAAAACCGGGCGTTCCTCCATCTTCTTTTACTTCAATTGCATCGCTGTAATGATATTCTCCCCAAGGATTAGTGCATTTTACATTTCCACCGCCAGGATTATCAGGAAAATTACTTTTGTATAAATTTTCATTAAAAACTAATATTCCGCAAGTTCCTGGCCCGCCAAGAAATTTGTGTGGTGAAAAGAAAATAGCATCCAATCGCTGTTCTGGATCTTCTGGATGCATGTCAATTTTAACATAGGGTGCCGAAGCCGCAAAATCAACAAAACAATAACCGCCGTTTTGATGCATTATTTTAGCCAATTCATGGTACGGCGTAATAATTCCGGTAACATTTGAACAAGCCGTGAACGAACCAATTTTTAGTTTTCTATTGGCATACTTTTTAAGTTCTTCCGAAAGAATTTTTGGGTCGACCAAATTGTTTTCGCCGCAAGGCAAAACCACCACATCTGCAATGGTTTCATACCACGGAACTTGATTAGAATGGTGTTCCATATGGGTAATAAAAACCACTGGTCTTTCGTCATCAAAATGTAATTTTACGTTGTAAATATTATCCTCAGAACGCAATCCCATAATGCGTTGCAGTTTGTTTAGAGCGGCCGTCATTCCAGTTCCTGTTGCAACTAGACAATCTGTATCGGATGCATTAACGTGTTTTTTAATTAATTGTCTTGCATACTGATACGCATAAGTTGAAGCTTTTCCGGTCTGACTTGAAAAAGAATGTGTATTGGCAATCATTGGTCCAATTTTTCGCAACATTATATCCTCAATCGGAAAATAAAGTCTTCCGCTGGCAATCCAATCGGCGTATAATAGATTTTGAGTTCCATAAATCGATTCAAAACTATGATTTGCGCCAATTGTATTTTCTCTAAATGGAGAAAAATATTGTTCTAATTTGCTTGTTTTCAAAGTAGTTTCCATTTCATGTATCATTTCAAAAACCTATTTCTTAAAATTCTTAATTCCGCTTTGAAGCCAGTTATAATATTCCTCAATATCTGGATTATAAGCTGAAGGTTCTGTCAAACTAGCACTTTTATGATCTACAATTACATAAAATGGCTGTGCGTTTGCTTTATAGGTTTTAATCTGCAAATCGCTCCATTTGTTTCCGATAGTTTTTATTCTTTTTCCTGTAGTTTCAGAAGTATATTGTTCGCTTTCAGGCAGTTCTTTTTTATCATCAACATACAATGAAATTAAAACCACGTCATTATTTAAAACACTTAAAACTTTAGAATCTGACCAAACTAATTCTTCCATTTTTCGGCAGTTTACGCAGGCATATCCCGTAAAGTCCAATAAAACTGGTTTTCCTTCTTTTTTCGCAAATTCCATTCCTTTATCATAATCATGAAAAGTGATAATGTTTTGTGGGCCGTGTTCTGCTCCTTCTGGAAGTTCTGAATTGGAACTTTCACTTGAAATTTTAGAACCGCCCAATCCATCTGGAGATTCGCTGTAATGCATTGGAGGCGGAAATCCACTTATTAATTTCAGAGGAGCGCCCCAAAGTCCAGGAATCAAATAAATGGTAAAACTTAAAACTAATAATCCCAAACCTAATCTTCCAACCGAAATATGATTTAAAGGAGAATCGTGTGGCAAAGTAATTTTTCCAAATAAATAAAAAGCCAGCATTCCGAAAACAGCAATCCAGATCGCTAGAAAAACTTCTCTTTCTAACCAATGCAATTGCAGAACCAAATCGGCATTTGATAGAAATTTAAAAGCCAAAGCCAATTCTAAAAATCCTAAAACTACTTTTACTGTATTCAACCATCCGCCAGATTTTGGCAATGCATTTAACCAGCCTGGAAAAGCTGCAAATAATGAAAACGGAAGCGCGATAGCAATAGAAAATCCTAACATCCCGACGATTGGTGCAATTCCTCCTTTTGAAGCTGCTTCAACCAATAATGTTCCAACAATTGGACCTGTACAAGAAAACGATACAATGGCTAAAGCCAAAGCCATGAAGAAAATTCCAATTAAACCTCCTCTATCGGCTTGAGAATCGACTTTATTTGCTAAAGAGCTTGGCAATACAATTTCAAAAGCTCCCAAAAACGAACAAGCGAAAACAACCAATAAAATAAAGAAAATCAAATTGAACCAAACGTTTGTCGAAAGTGCATTTAATGAATCTGCTCCAAAAACTGCCGTGACAATTGAACCCAATAAAACATAAATGATTACAATTGAAAAACCATAAATCATAGCGTTTCTAATTCCTGCTGCTTTGGTTTTACTTTGTTTGGTAAAATAACTCACCGTCATCGGAATCATTGGAAAAACACAAGGCGTTAATAATGCCGCAAAACCTGATAAAAAAGCTAAAATAAAAATAGTCAGCAATCCTCTAGACTCTTTTTTCTTTGGTTCTTGAGCAATTTTGTTTGGTGCTTTTTCTTCAGTTTGAGCAACTTTTTTTTCTTCTATAATAGTTGAATCTTCTTTTACAGCAGCAGTTTCTTCTGCAGAAGCCAATTTTTTCTCTGTCGGAATTTTAAAAGTTAATTCTTCTGAAGTTGGCGGTAAACAATTGCTATCATCACAAACCATGAACTCGACTTCTCCCGCAACATTAGAAATAGCATCTGATGTAAATTTTATTTTTTGAGTAAAAAGCGCTTTATCTTCAAAATATTTAATTTTCATATCAAAGATTTTATCGACCACTTCATGCCCTTTTTCTTCGGTTGTTTTTCCAACTAATTCAAAGTTTTTTTTCGTGTTTTTGAAGGTGAAAGCCGTTCTTGATGGTCCGCCTTCTTCAATATATTGTCCGTACAAATGCCAGCCAGATTGAATCACGGCTTGAGCTTTTAAAACATATTCTTTGTCTCCTGTTTTTTCTACTGATGTTGACCATTTCACTGGATTGTACATTTGTCCAAACGTACTTGCAGAGATCAACAACAGCAAGGTTATGATAATATTTTTCATTGTTTTTTTGAGTTTGATTTAAAAAAAAGAGCTGCTTGCCGACAGCTCTTGAAAGTCTTTCGTATAAAATTTGGCTTACTAATTCAGATTTTAAAATGAAATGAAAGACTTTTTTTAAGTTTTCAGTCGCAGTCGCAGTTTTCAGTTTAAGTATTGACTGAAAACTGCCACTGAAAACTGAAAACTTATTTCAACGGTTTCCCTTCTTTATCAAGAGAACCTGATTTGATGATGATCATTTTATCCAACTGAACATATTTCTTAATGGCATCGTTTACTTGCTGTAAAGTTGCTTTTTCGATATCTTTTGGATATTGTTCAATATAATTTGGCTCTAAACCTCTTTCGATAAAACTTAAAATCGTTCTTGCCATTCCGTTTGTTGTTGACATTCCAACTTTAAAACTTCCAATCAAATTGGTTTTCTTGTTTTCTAACTCTGTCGAAGTGATTCCTTCTTTTACCCATTTGTCAACCTGAACCATAGTCGCATCAAGACCTTTCTGGAATAAATTTGGATTAAAAGATGCGTTTACAAACCAGTAGCCTCCAGTTTCGATATTTCCTCCTAAACCAGAAGAAATGTTATAAGTCAAACCGTCATTATCACGAACTGTCTGCATTAAACGTCCAGCAAAACCTGCTCCTAAAGTATAATTTCCTATGTAAAACGGAATATAATCAGCATCTGCTCTCTTCAAGCCTGTAAACTGTCCGATGAATAATTCTGCACTTGGCTTTTCAGGAATAGTAACCACTTCTGTCTTTGATGCAGCTTTTGAAGCTTCCTCAAATTTTAGTTTTTCTGTAACACCGCCATTCCAATTTTTGAATGATTTTTTAAGTGAAGCATTTAGGTTTGCTCCGTCTGTATCGCCAACAATTACTAGACGCATAGAAGCTGTTCCGAAATATTTTTTATGGAAAGCTTTCACTTCCTCTAACGTTGCTTTTTTAATATTTTCGATATTATCCTCAACGCTTAAACTGTAATTCGGATTTGTTTTTGGATAAATTGACTGCGATAACGCAATGCTTCCTCTCTCTCCTGGATCGTTCAAATCCTGCTGTGTGTTTCCGATAAACTGCTGTTTTAAGTTTTCGAATTCTTTAGCATCAAAAAGCGGATTTCTTAACTCTTCTGCCAATAAAGCAATAACTTGATCCAAATCTTTTTTCAAACACTTAAATCCAATATTGATTTTGAAAGTTGAAGCATTTACATTTAAAGTCACTCCTAACTTTTGAAGCTTTTCTGAAAATTTGAATTTATCATTTAAAGTCGTTCCTTTTGAAAGCATTGAAGCCGTTAAAGCTGGAATTATATCGTTTTTAGTTTCGCTTGCATAATTTCCTAATGAAATACTTGCTGCAACAGTCACAAAATCTTTAGCAGAAGTTTTTACTGAAACCACATCAATTCCTGAAACTTTTTCTCTTTTAAAAGCCGACGCTGATTTTTCGATTGTAGTTTCTAATGCATTATTTTCTTCCAATTTATTTTCTTGCGAAAATGAAGTAGCTGGTAAGCTTTCATTATGAGAATGTTCACCTTCAGGATGTCTGTAATAAAACGGACCGTTTTCTCCTATATAATGGCTAGCTTGAGCCGCATTTTTATTTTGAGAACCAGATTGTTTTGGGATGAAATATCCTGTTGTGCTTTGGTCTTCAACCAGATATTTGTTGGCAACACGCAATACATCTGCTGGCGTTACTTTCTTCAATCGGTCTACACCTGTAATGTAATCTGTCCAATCGCCTGCTGCAATCGCTTCGTTTAATGCCGATGCAATTACGCCAGAACCATCACGAGCCAAAATAGTCTGCGCACTGATTTTTGCCACAACTCTATTTACCTCATCTTGGGTTACGCCTTCTTTCTGGATTTTTGCCACAACCTCGCTGATTTTTGCATCAATATCTTCATGTTTTGAAGTTGTCGGAAATCCAACGCCAATTGTAAAAAGTCCAACTTCTTTAAACTCCGTTGCACTT
Organism: Flavobacterium notoginsengisoli; assembly: GCF_014207905.1. Taxonomy (GTDB): domain Bacteria; phylum Bacteroidota; class Bacteroidia; order Flavobacteriales; family Flavobacteriaceae; genus Flavobacterium; species Flavobacterium notoginsengisoli_A. The sequence goes on from NZ_JACHLB010000013.1 coordinate 11,203, forward strand.
GCATAAGAATAGATTCCCATACGGGTATCAACGAAAGTTTTATTTAAAATAGCCGAAGGTCCATTGCCAATAATCTGAGCTAGAATTCCTAAAGCAGGAAGATCTTCGTGCAGAGCACCTGGAATTTTATACGCTTTATTTACAACGCCCAATTCTCCAGGTTTTCTAACTGTAATTTTACGAGGACCATACTGTTGAGGTTCTTCTGTATAAGGCTGAGGCATCACGTGAGGCGCTTTGGTGATTTTACCGAAATATTTTTCAATCAGTTCAAAAACATTTTCTTTTCTGAAATCTCCAATAATCGTCAATGTTGCATTATCTGGCCAATAATAGGTATTGTAGAAATTTTTCAGAACCTCAATTGGCGCTTTTTCAATATCCGATTTCCATCCGATTGTTGAATGATGATATGGATGCGCAATATAAGCCGAAGCCCATATTTCTTTATCTAACAAACTATTTGGATTATTTTCGCCTCTTTCAAATTCATTTCGTACCACCGTCATTTCTGCGTCTTTATCTTCTTTTGTCAACAAAGAATTTCGCATTCTGTCCGCTTCAATCTGAATTGCCAATTCGATTTTATCGCTTGGAAGCGTTTCAAAATAGTTTGTACGGTCGTACCAAGTTGTTGCATTTAATTGCGCTCCAGTATTTTGAAGGACATCGGTAATGGTATTTCCATTTTTTTTATTGAAAGTTGGAGTTCCTTTAAACATTAAATGCTCCAAAAGGTGTGTTGATCCTGTATTTCCTAAAACTTCATGTTTAGAACCAACGCGATATACAATTTGCACCGTTGCAACAGGCGAAGCATTATCTTGCAAAAGCAAAACGCTCATGCCGTTTGGCTGATAAAGATATTCTTCAATCCCGCCTAATTCTTTGATTTTCTTAAAATTAACCGATTTGCTCTGCGCTGAAATAAGGGTGCAGAAAGCCAGTGAGCAATAGCCCAGAAAGATGTATTTTTTCATTTTTTGTAATTGAGATTTTTTTTAAGTTTTCAGTCGCAGTCACAGTTTTCAGTTTCACTGTGACTGAAAACTGCGACTGAACACTAATTTATGATTTACCGAAAATTGCTTTCAGTTTAGATTGCAATTCTGCTTCTCTAAGGTTTTTGGCAACAATTTTTCCGTCAGGCCCAATTAAGTAATTGGTTGGAACCATTTTTACTCCGTATAAAACAGCAGCTTCGTTTTGCCATCCTTTTAAATCTGAGACATGAGTCCAAGTTAGACCGTCTTTTTCGATTGCTTTTTCCCAAAGATTCTTCTTATCATCTAAAGAAACTCCCAAAACATCAAAACCTTTATCGTGGTATGTTTTGTAAGCCACAACCACATTTGGATTTTCTTTACGGCATGGTCCGCACCAAGAAGCCCAAAAATCTACTAAAACATATTTTCCTTTATAATCTGATAATTTTACCACTTTTCCGTTTACATCGGTTTGAGAAAATTCTGGAGCAACAACTCCAACAGCCGTTTTGTCATTAAGATCGATTGCTGTTTTTAATCTTTTTCCGTAGAATGATTTTTGAACTTCTGGAGATAAGATTGCGTAATATTCTTTTACTTTTTCTGGAGTTCCGTACGAAACAATTCGGTCTTCAATTACCAATGCTCCACCTAAATTGTCTTTATTTTTTTTAATGAATTTGTCGGTTAAATCATCCGCGAAAGTGCCAAGATCTTTCCATTTTTTATCCATCATTGCTTGCTGTTCAGCAGTTAGCTTCACTTTTCCGCTCTGCGTTAACGAATCAGATAATTTATAGATTGGCCCTGCAATTGCTTGTATTTTTTTGAATTCGTTATCGTAATATGATTTGTAGAAGTCATTTTGAGTAGAACCTGTCACTTTTGCTTTAAAAACAGAATCTTTTTTAGCTTCAATTTTAATGTCTTCATTATCCAAAAGAAAATACGCTCCGTATTCTTGTCCTTTAACTTTAATTGTATGAAATAAAGGTTCTGCTGTTTTTCCTGTAAATGTAAAAACACCTTCTTTTACCTCAGCAGAATCGATGATTTTTTTATCTCCTTTTTCATCTACATATTCCAGATAAACAGTTCCTTTATCTAAACCGGCGATAGTACCATTAATTGAATAACCTTCTTTTTTAGCGCAAGAAGTAAATGCCGTCGACATTGCCAAAGCAAATAAACTTGATTTTAAAATTGTACTTTTCATGTTGCTATTTTTTTGTTATTTTTTGGTTTCGGTTTAGGTTTTCAATCTTAATTTTCGACTGTGACTGAAAACCTCCACCAAAAACTGATTTAAGACTTTAAAAGTTCTTTTAGTTTCGCTTCCAATTCTGCATCTCTTAAATTATCACCGATAATTACACCTTTACTATCAACCAAATAAGTTGCTGGAATTGCTTTTACATTAAATGATTTACTTACTTTATCATCATCCAAAAGGTTATGCCATTGCATATTTTCTTGTCCTAATGCTTTTTGCCAAGCTTTTTCGTCTTTATCAATTGAAATGCTCAAAATTTCAAAACCTTTAGGAGCATATTCTGCATAAGCTGTTTTTAGATTTGGGATTTCTTTACGGCACGGTCCACACCAAGAAGCCCAAAAATCTACCAAAATATATTTTTTCCCTGCTACAATGTCTTTTGCATTATATGGCTTTCCGTCTTTATCTTTTAAGTTGAAATTTGCAATGCTTGTTCCGATTAATGATTTTGGATTCAAATCTTTATCTAAAACTTGTCCGTAATAACTTTTCTTTGCAGCTGGAGAAAATTGCTCATAAATTGGTTTTTGTTCTGGAGTGAAATAGCTGTATTGCGTCATCATAAAAAATGGTCCCCACCAAGTATCTTTATGTTTTGCAATTAAATCTTTTGTTGTTTTTTCTACTTTAGTGAAGAAAGCTTTTTCGTCTGCCTCAAATTTTTTCCAAACTGGAAGATTTTGAAGAGAATCTGCTGCTTTTGTATTTTTCTCTTTTCTTGCTGCACCAATTAATTTGCTTAATTCATTCGATTCTGTTGTATGATAAGCGGCGTAATCTTTTTCTAATTCATTTCTAAAAGCAGTTTCTTTTTTATAATAATCATGAGATTTAGATCCTGTAATTATTTCATTTGTAAACTTAATTCTTTCGTCTTCTTGTTTTGAAACCTCAGCATCTGCAGTAACTTTAATCTTTGCATTTTCTACCATTAAATTCACAAACCCTTTATTTTTTCCAAAAACAATATAGAAGAAACGAGGTTCATTTAGTTTTCCTGTAAAAGTAAATTTGCCATCTTTAACTGCTGTTTCTGCAACTGGAGTTTCTGAAGAATGTGTTGCTCCAGGAATTAATTTTACGGTTGTCCCGTCTGCAAGACCTGTAATATTTCCTTCAATAGAATATGAAGTTGCCGCTGGTGTTGTTACTTTTTTCTTTTGTGCAATAGTTGTGTTTGAAATAGATAACAAACAGATGCACAATCCTAATATTTTATATTTAATTGTATTCATTTTCGATTGATATTTTAGAAAAAGCTTCCCTTTCGGAGTTCCTAATCAGGAAGCTTTTTTAGATTATTATTTAGCTACGTTTTGTGTAATTGTTCCATTTCCTGGATTTTGCGTTGCTCCTTGCGGGAAAGGCATTGTCCATAAATGAGAATCTGATTTTAATGTGTACGTATTTCCGTTTGCTGTTTTTGTAAAACTTACTTTGTAAACACCTTCTGCATTTAGACGACGTGCATCTGCAAATGGAATCAGCGTATTAATAAGTTCATTATTTTTAGTTTTAAAAATAGCATTCAAAGCTGTCGTTTTATCTGAAGTTGAAATATCCTGATAAGAAGCCGGAAGAATACGAGTTTTACGAACTGTATTTAAAACAGCTAATGCATCGCTAATTTGTCCCGCACGAGCCAGACATTCTGCTTTAATTAAGTATATTTCAACAGTTGTAATACCTCCAAAATTGAACATTCCTGTTAAAGTTCTTCGGTATGAAGTTTCAGCACCAACAGTTCTGATTTTCCAGCGAGATAAAAAACGGGCATCACCAGTTTCAAAACGTTGTGCACGCTCTACCGGAATATCAAACTCTGCTGCTAAATAATAAATCGATCCATGACGATAAGTATAATTCTCAACATAAGTGTAACCCATCGGAGATACAGTAGTTGTATACGAATTCGGAACATCAATAATTGCTTTATTGGTATTATAATAACCAATCCAGTCATACAATTTATTATTTTCAGCCAATGCTAAATCTGCATATTTTAAAGCTTCTGTATAATTATTCATCTGCAGATAAACTCTAGAATAAAATGCATAACCAGCGCCCAAAGTTGGATGCAAAGCAGTTTGAGAAACTTTCGGCAAATACGGAATTGCATCTTTAAGATCATTTAATATAAAATCATACAACTCCTGAATAGTTACTTGTTTACTTGGCGCATTGATATTGGCACTTGTAATTAAAGGAACTGATAATTTTGTTCCCGCAGTTGAAGCAACATAAGTATCTGCATAAAAATTTACAAGATTAAAGTAATTCATAGCTCTCAAAACTTTTGCCTGTGCCCAAAGAACTCTTTGTTCTTGTTCTGTTGCTCTGGTTGTTGTAAGCGCATTTTCTATAATCAAATTGAAAGTCGAAATACCAGCATAACTTCTGTAATAAGCCGTTTCATCAGATTGTTTCAAATCAATTCTGTTGGCATTCTCATCCCACATATAATTTGCGTTAAACAATCTATTATTTGATAAAGTCGCCGCGGTCAAAAATTGATCATTCATTAAATAAATGGCTCCATCGACATTTACGACCTGATTTGTATATTCATCTCTTAAAAATGCCTCATAATCTGCTAATGTTGTAGGTACTTTTGATCCTTTTGGCACATCATCCAAATAATTGTCACAAGATGCCAAAGTCAATCCTAAAGCTAATATGCACGCTACATTTTTATATATATTTTTCATCTTTTAGTCTTTATAAATTAGAAATTAACATTTACTCCCATAACATAATTTGGAGATTGGAAACCGTTCAAAAGATACTTAGCATCTCTACTTTTAGCGAAAGTGTATACATTTTCTGCATTCAAATTGAAACGTACACCGTCTAATTTCACTCTCTTCAGAAAGTCTTTTGGAAGTTGATATGATAATGAAACGTTGCTTAATCTCACATTCGAAGCATCTAAAATATTAATATCTGCATAAGAATAAATGGTACGCGAATCTGAGCTAAAATCTGCTTCATATTCATAAACTACTCTCGGAACATTTGTAAATGCTTCATCTCCCGGTTGCTGCCAACGGTTTTCGATGTTCTTATTTACAGTTGTAATATTTGTTACATAACCTCCAGCTGAGCTATTGTAACTATTATTCAACATAGGCAAAAAGGTGTTTCTAATTTTATGACCCAATTCATAAATGAAAAGTGCAGAAAGCGAGAAGTTTTTATAATTTGCAGAAGTATGGAAAGAACCACTATGTGTTGGAACTGTAGAGCCAAAATCTTTAATTGCATCTAATTGACCAGGGTTAAATTTTACTGCTGTTCCAGAAGCATCATAAACCTGAGGTAATCCTGCACTGCTCAAACCTGCCCATTTATAACCATAAATAGTATTGAAGTTGTTTCCAACTCGCGGAAAAGATTGAGGATAATCTAACTGAAGATAATATACTGGAGCTTTTACATTTACGTAATCAACTTTATTTTTATTGTTCGCATATAAAACGGCTGCATCCCAAGAGAATGATGGTGTTTTTACGATAGTTCCTCTCAAAGTAACTTCGATACCTTTGTTAGTCATTTCTCCGTTATTAATTTTATAAGTAGAATAACCCCATCCTTCTGTTGGAATTCCTTGGCTACTTGCTAACAAATCTTCTCCTTTTTTATTGTAATAATCCACTGTTCCGCTTATTCTACTTTTGAATAATGAAAAATCTAAACCAACGTTTGTTGTCGTTGTTTTTTCCCAAGACAATTCAGGATTTGGTCTTGAATTAATAGTACCTTGAGATCCTCCAACGTTTGAATTTGAATTATAATATGCTGTCAAATAAGGTGCTGAATCTTTAGCAACGTTTCCTCCAATACCATAAGACGTACGAATTTTAAGTGCATCTACCCATGAAACTTTAAAAAATGACTCTTTATCAATATTCCATGCCGCTCCAGCAGACCAAGTTGGTTTGTTTTGATATTTACTGTCAGTTCCCCAAAGATTAGAACGATCCCAACGCACGCTTCCAGAAAGATTATATTTATTATTATACGTATAGCCTCCTGTTGAATAAACTGAAACGTAACGATTTAGCAATTCTTTTTCTAAAGAAAATTCTTGTTGCGACATATAACCGCTAAAAACACTTCCGTACACTTTAAGTAAATCTGCCTGATTTATTGGGGTAAAAGCTAAAGTCTGACTGTCATAACCATAACGAGTATTGTCATTGTATTCTAATTTCATATGACGCATTTCCATACCAGCAATTGCAGAAAAATCATGTTTATCATTAAAAGTCTGGTTGAAATTTAACTGCTGACGGAAATTATAAGCATTTGTAAACTGATTTGTCCCTTTGATAATATCTCCGTAAGGCAAATTATAAACAGCTTTATTATTGGCAATAGTTACCATTCCGTTTACTTTACTTCTCACGTAATAAGAGTCTTTACCAAATAATTGGCTTGCACGATCTGAACCGTATTCATATTGGAACATAGCATTATAAGAAAATGCTTTGCTGAATTTTACATTAAACTTAGCGAAAGTTCTATTTTGGAAACTTTTATTTTCAATTAGATTTCTTCCAAATTCATCCATTGGTGTAATATCCATATTGTATAAACCATAATTTTGGATAGACTGCAATGTGAAATTGTTGTAACGTGAAGCTGCTGTAGAAACAAAATTAGTTCCATCATTATTCACTAATTGATTATATGGTTGATATTTAAACCCTGGGCCTGAAGTAAAAGCAGGATCTGAAGCAAAATAACTTTGTGTATCACCAGTTCCATAATTCAAATAAGTTCCTAAATCAAGAGATAACCAACTATTGATTTGAGTTGAATTTTTGATATTAATACCAACCGATTCATTTTCAGAGTGAATATTTTCCAGTTGATTATTTTTATATGTAATCGATGCATTAAAAGTATTGCTCTCGGTTGCTTTACCTAAACTAAGGTTGTGCTGCATAAAATACTGATCGCGTTTTGCATATTTTGCAATATCATCAAAATATTTATAACCTTGTGAACCTAACGCATCTAAACGACTGTTCATGTCTGCCTGAGTAATTTTTCCTGCATAGCCATTTAAAATTGTCTGCATTCCTAAACTAGTAAATACAGCATTATTCAATAATGATTGCGCATAAGTAGCTGCATTTGCCGTTTTCAAATTAGGATTTCCATTTGCCCATCCTCTTTCTAGAGCTATAATATCTCCAGAATCCGTTAGATTTCCAGTGTAATTTCTATAAGGATCTATAGTTAAATTACTTGAAAATGAAATAGTTGTTTTTCCTGCTTTTGCCTTTTTAGTAGTAATTACAACAACTCCGTTAGCTGCACGAGCACCGTAAATAGAAGAAGCTGCAGCATCTTTTAAAACTGTTATAGTTTCAATATCTTCTAAGTTAAGATTTGGAACATTTTCTTCAATAGTTGCATATGGCGTTAATTTTGTGTTTTCTACAGGAAATCCATCAATTACATATAACGGAGCTGTAACACCTGTCATAGAAGTTGTTCCACGAATTTTTCCATTTTGATAACCTGCTACACGTCCTTCTAAAATAGCATTTATACTGCTTAAGCGCTGTTCTGCAAAATCTTTTGATTTTAAATTAGAATACGCTCCAGTTGCTTGCTCTGCGGCAATACTCTGGTAACCAGTTGTTAAAACAACCCCTTCTAATTCCTGTACATCTTCTTTTAAAACTACGTTGATAACGCTTCTGCCATCTACTTTTATTTCTTGTCTAATAAATCCTAAATAAGAAAATGCCAAAGTCGTTTCGCTGCTTACTGCAATAATCTGATATTCACCATTAAAATCAGTGTTTACACCTCTTCCTGAACCATTATCTGCGACTGCCGCGCCAACTAAAGGCATACCTTTAGAATCTGTAACTCTACCTTTTACAATAAAATCTGCCTCTGGTTTTTTAACTTCGGCTGTTTTATCAGCAGAAAGTTTTTTAGGCATCAAAATAATATGGTTTCCAGATACTTTAAAATCGGTACTGGTATTATTAAAAATTTTATTCAAAATTACTTCAATCGAAGTTTCACTCGCATTTACGTCGATTACTCTATTTAAATCGACAGATCTTACATTGTAAACAAATCTGTAATCTGTAGTATATTCAAGTCTTTCAATCACTTTTGCAACAGTCATATTATTGACATTAAAAGAAATCTTGGATTTTTGAGAATAACTAGTTCCGGCATGCATTACGCTTAAGGCAGTTAGGAGAAATAATGTGGTCAATTTCATTTTCAAATCAAATTTCAAAAAAGGCTTATCAAACCTGATTTTGTTCAAGAGTTTTTTCATACTTTTAAAATGTTTTTTTTAATGTTGGTTGGTTAATTAACTGACCGCATATACTCTACCGGGAAATGTTGGCGCATTTTCCGGTTTTTTTATAACGATCCTTTTCATTTTTGGATTTTTGTTACATAGGCGTTTTTAATTTTAGATTTCTGATTTTAGATTTTAGATTATTTTCAAATCTTGTTTCTTTCTTCTATTCTCTTTATTTTATCGTGATTTTATCTCTGTCTATCTGGTAATCAATCTTATAACTATCGCTAAAATATTTCAAGACCACTTCAATAGGTTCATTGTCAAAGCGGGCGTTAAAAATTTCTTTTCCTAAAGTTTTGTTTCTATTAATGAAAGTCACATTATATTGACGTTCCAGTTTTTTGATGATATCAGCAAAAGAAGCATTCTTAAAAACCAAACTTCCTTTTACCCAAGCTGTATAATAATCTGTATTAACCTGTTCTGTGCTAATTGCATCCTGACCTTTTAAATTTGATCCTTTTAAACCTGGAGTCAGATACACTTGATTTGTTTTCTGCTGTTTATAAAGCGAAACTTTACCTTCGACCAAAACAACATCTGTACTTGTATTATTAGTATACGAATCAACATTGAATTTAGTTCCTAAAACCTCAACATTAACCTCTTGAGCATTTACGGTAAACGGATGCGCCTTGTCTTTACTTACTTCAAAATAAGCTTCACCGGTTAAGTAAACTTCTCTTCTTTTATTCTTGCCAAACTGCACCGGATAACGTAATGATGTTCCCGAATTTAAATGCACTACAGTTCCGTCAGACAACTGGACTTCGAATTTTTTTCCATACGGAATTTTCAAAGTATTATAAACCAGCGCTCCTTCTGCGAAAGCTTTTGTATAAACCAATCTATTTTTTTCTTGTTTTCCGATAATATTTCCTTCTTTATCGGTCACCGATTTTTCATCAGATGTATCAATTGTTTCAGAAGAACCGTTACCTAATTGTAAAACAATTTCGTCTACACGAGGAATGATAACATTCTGTTTAACTTGTTCTGCACCAGAATTTTTATAAAAATAGAATCCGCCTAAAGCGATAATCAAAATTGCTGCATATTTATAGTACGATGAAAATCTTCTTTTAGTAAAAACATTATTTTCTTCTTCAATTCTTTTTAGAAGCTGTTTTCTAACTTCTGTAGAATCAAAAGAATTTAAAGCCGCATCTATTGCGTAATTAGTTTTTACAAAATCCTTAAACACAATTTTATTTTCGTCATCTTTTAACCACTCTGTCAGCTGCTCAATTTCGTCTGTAGAAGCCTGATTTGTGATAAATTTAACGATTAATCGCTCTGATTTTTTCTCGGTCATTTGGGGCATTTTTAATATTATTACGAAGCCAAAAAACAAAACCCTAACAATTTGATAAAGTTTTTTTCATTTTGATGATTTTTTTTCTTTTCACAAGTCTTTTCTTTCAATTAAACTATACTAATTCTATAGAATTTATAAAATAAATAAATTATATTTGCACTTTTAATTCTCTTTTTATTTGTAATAAATTTCAAATAGAAAATGAAAAAAATGAGCATTTTTAAGAAAATCAGCTCATTTTTAAGGCATAAATTTTATAAATTAATATATTTGTTTTTATGAAGATGGATGATTACAGCGATAATACCACATTAATTGAATCTCTAAAAAATGGAGATGAAACCGCTTACACCTATCTCATCGATACGTATCATCATAAACTTTGTGTGTATGCTAACAGTCTGGTAAAGAATGTTTACAGCGCAGAAGATATTGTACAAAACGTTTTTATTAAAGTTTGGGAACAGCGTACGAGATTAAAAACAGATCATTCTTTAAAAAGTTTTCTTTATAAATTGGTTTACAATGAATTCATCGATTTATATCGAAAAAACCAATCTTTGTTTTCTCTAGAAAAATCATATTACGATGCATTGAACGGAATTGTTCAAGAAGAGGATTCTGAAGCCTTTCAAAGAGTTTTAAATGCGGTTAACAAAGAAATTCAAAATCTGCCTCCGAGGTGCAAAGAGGTTTTTATTTTAAGTAAAAAAGAAGGTTTAACCAATATCGAGATTGCTGAACATCTTGATGTTTCCATAAAAACCGTTGAAGCACAGATTACTAAAGCTTTTTCTATTCTTCGTAGTTCTTTAGAAGAAAAAGTGAAAAGTGTTCTGTTTCTTTTATTTTCTGCAAAAAAAAAATTCAGACTAAACAATTAATCTGAATTTTCTTTTATTGTTTTAAAAGCATAAATCTATCGAATTCTACTTTTCAATCTTTCTTCTTTACTCTTTCTTCTACATTCCCGCTTCTTCCATTTTTTCTTCAAACAATTCTAAAACAGGTATTTTCATATCGTGATAAAAAAGCACTTTCCAGTTTTCGTCTTTGGCTTGTTGTTCCCATTTTTTGCGTGATTCCCTTGCACGTTTTCCATCAAAGTCTGTTTTGTACGCAACATGCATAGACCAATATATTTTTTGAGGCAAATCATCGGCGCCGTAAAACACAATTTCATCATCGGCTTTTATCCAGAAAACTTGATGAAATTTGGTATGTCCTGCCGAAACTTCGTAGAAAATTTCATGAGTAATATTTCCGTTGTCTGAATTTAGCAATTCGACATTAGGAAGTTTTTTCAATTGATTTAATATTTCAAAAACATAAGACGGATTATTGATTTGTTCTAAAGCAAAATCTATTTCTCTTTCCTGAATATAAATCTTGGCATTCGGAAAATTTTGAACAAAACTACCGTTCACAAAATAACCAATTCCTTCGATATGATCTTTATGTAAATGCGAAACCAAAACTTTCGTTATTTCATTCGGATTGATATTATTTTTTAGAAGCATTTCATGAATAAACGGAACTCCGTTATTTACGAATCCCAAACCAAAATCTAGTAAAATAACATCATTGTCAGTAATAATAACAAAAGGCTGAATTGCCATTTTTAAGCCAGACTCTTTACTTTCTTCTGTTAAAAGTTTGAATTCTTTTTGGGCATTTGCCACATAATTTCCTTCTTGTAAAGCTATGATTTTCATTTTTTCTCTTCTATAATTTTGCAACATTACAAAGTTCTTAAGATTTTCTATATTTGTAAAACCTTATTTTTCGATATAATCAATCGATAAAACCGATTTAGAAATGGAACTTCGACAGCTTAAATATTTTCTAAAAGCAAAAGAATTATTGAATTTTACTGAAGCTGCTGCAGCTCTTTACATTAGTCAAAGCACTTTATCACAACAAATTAAACAGTTGGAAGATGAACTTCAAGTACCACTTTTTAATAGAATTGGAAAAAGAATTACGCTGACCGAAGCAGGAAATTTATTTGCCGTTTACGCACAGCAATCTGTAAATAAAGCTTCAGATGGACTTCAATTTATTAAGGATTTGAATAATCTTGAAACTGGAAAAATTGCGATTGGCGTAACGTATGCATTACGTCATGTGGTTACTAAAGCCTTGATACTGTTTAGTTCTGAATATCCTAAAATTCAATTCGAAATTGTATTTGGAACTTCGCAAGAATTAATTCAGAAACTGAATCATTTTGAATTGGATGTGATTTTGACTTTTGAAGAAATTGCTTCAGAAGAACATTTCAAATATCAAGAATTGTTTACTTCTCCAATGGCTTTAGTTACGTCTACAGAAACGCCTTTTAGTAATAAAAAAAGTATTTCTCTAGAAGAAGTTAGTGCACTTCCGCTTGCGCTTCCTTCAAATGGTTTTAGCACTACACAGTTTATCAATAAAGCTTTTAAGAAGGATAATCTCAATCCGAAAGTTACAATTGAAATCAATGATATTCCTACTTTACTAGAATTAATCAAAACCGGAAATTGGCACACAATATTGACCAAAACGACAATAGAAAACGAAAAAGATTTACACGCCATTCCAATAAAAGGAGAAAATATGACGCGAACTGCCATGCTGATTTCTCTTAAAGATGTTTATGAGAAAAAAGCAGTTATAGCGTTTTTGAAAATATTGATGGAGAATTTGGCTGTCAATTAAGAATTAAAATTTGGTAATATAAATTTTTATACGTGTTTATCGTAGAGACGCACCGCAGTGCGTCTAACACAATTTTTGTCGATATACTAGATGTAGACGCACTGCGGTGCGTCTCTACAGAAAATCTTTGTAACTATTTCAATTCGGCTTCAAAAGGTGATGCTGCCAAATTTTCTTTATTGTATAAATTCGCATTATCAGGGTTATCGGCCCAAGCATAACGAACTTTTACAGGATTTCGAATATCATTATTCCAAACAATAATTTTATCTCCTTCGATAGTGGCTTTTGCCCAAACAAACTTTCCATCTGAACCCGCAACAGCAAAGCCATTTAGAATATTGCCTCCTTTGCTCATTAAACCAGAACCAACTGATTTAAAACTCAAAATAAGCTGCTCGTCTTTTTGTTTCATTGAATCAAAAATTGGTCCCGAAGCAACTAATTTTCTTTCGCCATAAACCAATTTTCTCGCCTGAAGCGCCAATCTTTTTCCAACATCATATTTGTTTAACGGATGAATATCATTCCATTCTCCTAAATCTATCGTAACCGCCAATCCTGTATTTTCAATTTTTAATAAATTGCTTTGCTGTTGTCTCAATGCTGCCCAACTGCTTTCTACTGGTTCCGATTTTGGATCCATGTAATTGGTTAGCTGAACGATTAAAAACGGTAATTTTTCTTGATTGAGTTGCGCGCGCCAAGTTTCTATAAGCGTTTTCATCAAATCGAAATATTCTGATGGTTTTTTCGTATTCGATTCGCCTTGATACCATAAAACGCCTTTTAAAGAATAGTTTTTTAAAGGTGCAATCATTGCATTATAAAGTCCGACTGGTTTCCATCTCACAAAAGTCTGCCCCGGAAGTGGTTGCATTTTTGAGCCTAATTTGTATTTCCAATCTCCTTTTAAATCAATAGTTTTACTTCCAATTATTAATTCATAAGGTTTATCGGTTACAAAACCTCCTCTTCCCGAATTATTAATTACTCGAACCGTAATTTCATTTTTTCCTTCTTTTAAAATATTCGCATTAAAAGAATAAATTCTTGGCGGATATTGATACGAAGTTGTTCCAATAAAATTACCGTTTACAAAAACAGAATCGGCATCGACAATTCTTCCTAAAATCAATTTTGCTTGATTTTCTTTTACTTTTTCTAAAACAAATTCTTTTTTAAACCAAACAGAACCATTTGTGTTTCCAAGTGCATTATCTGCCCAATAACCTGGAATTTTCATTGTTTTCCAATCTGAAATATCGATTGTGTTTTTCCAATTATTCTTTAATCCTAAATCTGTATTATTCAATAATTTGTACCAATCTGAACTTACTTTTCGGTCGTTTGCATCAATTTCTTTTTCAAGTTTTCCGTCTTTAAACTTTAAATATTCCTGCTCATAATCTGGAAACTTTTTAATTCCTTCCTCGTTAATCCAAGATTCAGCTGGAGAACCGCCCAAAGCACTATTTATTAATCCGATTGGAATCTGATATTTTTCGTAAATTTCTGTAGCAAAAAAATACCCCACTCCTGAAAATTGTAAAACACTGTTTGGGTTCACTGAGATCCATTCGCCTGACGAAAAATCATTTCTTTCTTTTTCAAAATAATATTCATCTGGAACTAAAAATTGCCTGATATTCGAATTCTCCGATTTTGCAATTACATCTTTGTATTTCTCTTTTAGTCGATCCATCGGAAGTTCCATATTGGACTGACCTGAACAAAGCCAAACATCTCCAAAAAGAATATTTTTTAGAACGATTGTATTTGTTGCTTTTAAAGTGATTTCATAAGGTCCGCCCGCTTTTTGTGATGGAAGTTGAATAAGCCATTTCCCTTCTTCGGAGGTTGTTGTGGTATATTTTTTTCCTTTAAAATCAAGTTCAATATTTTCGTTTGCCGAAGCCCAACCCCAAATATTGACTTTAGTGTCGCGCTGTAAAACCATTCCGTCGCTGATTAATCGCGGCAATTTTATTTGCGCATTGATGCTGAAGGTTATTAGAAATGCTAGTAATATTTTTTTCATTGTATTGTGTTTTTTTGCCACGTTTTTTTTCGCCACGAATTTCACGAATTGGCACTAATTCATACTTTGTCTATAACATTAGAATCTCACGAATTTTTTAATTTGTGAAATTAATGACAACTGCAAAAAAATTAGTGCCAATTCGTGAAATTCGTGGCAAAAAAACTACTCATAAGTATATAATTTTATTTTTTGAATTTCGTAATCGCCAACTGAAATTCTTAAATGTCTTCCTTGATGCGTTTGATCTCCGTTAAAATGTCTTATGGTTTTCCAAATATTATTTTCAAATCTGCCTTGATCTGTTTTCAAAATTCCTGCATTTAAGTTTTCTTTTAAAGGCTTAAAAGTGACCACAATTCCTGAACCCGAAATATAAAATTCATCTTTAGCAATTTCGATAATAATGGCGCTAGACATTGGCCAAACCTCCGCTTTTGCTCCATCAGACCAATTTAAAGTATAATCATGTTTGAAAGTGAATTCGTAATCACCCATTTTTATAATCTGAGTATTATTTTCTTTGTCTAACAAAACACCATCGATTTTCCCTTGTCCTTTATAAGTTTCAATAGTAGGAGTTAATTGCTGAATCAAATCGTAAATTTTGCCCAAAGGTTCTTTTTTTGCGTCGGCAACTGATTCTATAGAAAATGGAGAAAAGCCAATCGCTTCGTAATGTCCAATTGCATACAAACCTTTGAATGGCGCTGTTTCATCAAAACGATGTTCTGGTATAAATAATGGATCTCCTTGACGCGTAAATAAATCATTCCATTGCTTAAAAGACGGATTGTAAAAATCGGGCGCTAAAAAATCGATGGAATTTCCTGCTGCTTTCCAAACATCCATAATATGCGGCAACGGACCTGCGCTCGGATATTGTCCTGGTTTTTTTTCTGGAGCGTTTAAAGCGGCATTAACAAACATTGGAATCGGATAAACGTCTTTTCCTGCTTTTGCAATTTTATTGGTAAATGCTGAAAAATACCAAGCCATGAAAATTTCGTCTGTATGAAGTCCTTTTCCAAAAATTTCTTCCCAATTTCCTTTGGTTTTGAATCCGTTTTTCTTCCAGATTTCTAAAAATTCTGGAACCAGTTTATCTTTATTTTTTTGAAGATGTTGCAATAATTCTTTTGGAACTTCTTTTTTGAAAGCTTCATTTGCCAATGGATGATAATCGCGTGCAGTAGGCAACATTCCTATTTCATTTTCAACCTGAATCATGATAACAGTTTGCTCTTTTTGATCAAAATCTTTAATGTGAGACATCAATTTCTTGAACGCAATCAAATCGGCTTGCAGATTGTTTTCGCTAAAAGGCGTTAAAATTTCATGACTTTTATTTTTATCGTCTTTAACTCGCGGATATTTTTTCTGATTTAATTTTATCCAAGCTGGCGCGTGACTTGACATGCTATTTTTCCAAGAGCCAAACCAAAGAAAAACCAATTTCAAATTTTCTTTTCGAGCGCGAATAATTAAATCATCAACCAAAGCAAAATCAAATTTTCCTTCTTCGGGTTCAATCAATTCCCAATAAATTGGCGTGAGAACAGTATTGAGATTCATGTCTGTCAATTTTGGCCAAATCGCTTCCATGCTTTCCATACTTGTTGCTGAGGAATTTCCTAATTCACCGCCTCGTATTAAAAATGGTTTTTGATTGACAATCAACTGCATTTTATTTCCTTTCTGCTGAAGATTTGGGATATTTTGACAGAAGCCAAAATACGTTGAAAATAAAGCAATTAGAAGAAACTTATTCTTTAGAAATTTAAACATATGTTTTATTTTAATAGTAAAACTAAACAAAGCAGCTTTGTCAAAGTTTAAAACTTTGACAAAGCTTTTTTGCTACTCAACAGATTTTAATTATTAAGGTTTTACTAACTCACCCGAAAATCCTAAACTTACATCTTTTCCTGCAAGACCATCTGCGGTACCTTTATATGCGTGTTTACGAACATAATTAGCATCCCAAAGATTTGGAGATTCGTTTGGAAGCCAGTATTCATGTTCTTTTGCGTTATCAGAAACACCCCAAATTGTGATTCCATATTGCTGAGGTACAGGAATATATTTTTTGTACATATCAATAACGTATTGATACATTTCTGCTTGCGAAGCCTGTTGTGCAACTGTTGGTGTAGCAGTTCCTAATCGAATATCTAACTCAGAAATTTTAATCAATTTTCCTGATGCCGCCAATTTTTGGAACATCTGAACAATTTTATCTTTATCTGTAGTTAAACCAATATGCATTTGCGTTCCGATTCCATCAACTGTTGCGCCTTTGCTTTCTATATATTTTACATATTCAATCAATCCGTCGCATTTGTCTAGTCTCGATTCTAAATTGTAATCGTTAATGAAAAGTTTATCGGTTGCGTTTCCGTACTGACGTGCCAATTTGAAAGCTGTTACAGCGTAATCTTTTCCAAGATATTTAACCCATGAGAAATAATCTGTTGCGGTATCGCCTTCAGTTCCATTTCTAAGAGTTCCATCTTCCTTCATCGGCTCATTTACAACATCCCAAGCAAAAACACCAGTTTTGTAATGCGTCATCATTTTCGAAATCCAATCGGTCATGGCATCGCCAATAATTTTGGTTTTCTCAGCATCTGTTTTATCAATTGTAACTGGAGCAGTAGCGCCACCGCCAGAAGATGTTCCGTCGGTCACTAAAACATTATCAATGTAGTATGTTCCTGCTGCACCTCCTAAATCAAAACCAAAACCAGTCTCACCACCTTTTGCTGTGATTTTCCATTCTATCAGTTTCCATGCAGTAGTTGTAGCCTGATCTCCTTGATAACTTGCCAAAGTTCCAGGTGTAGTTGAACATCTTACAGAACCAGCCGCTTCAGAGCGAATCATATAAGAAATCGTATAGCTTTTTCCTGCTACAAGTGCAGAAGTGAAAGTTGTTTGAATTTGAGTTCTCCATTGCTCAGTTGCAGTACTTGTAGCATTTACCACTTTCATTGATCCGCTTCCCTCATAAACATTTGCAGTTCCTGTTCCTGCGCTTAATGCATCTGCCGCTCCATTTGCTCTCGTCCAACCTGTAATACCTGAATTAAAAGTTCCGTTAGAAACTAAATTAACTGGCCCAGTTGCAGCATCAAGATCTACTACGGCAAGTGTATTAGCGTCAATCAAATACGTTACATTTGGAAGATATCCTAAATCTAAATTAAACTGAAACGTTGTGCTTCCTGTTTTGAAATCGCCTGGAGCCAATTTAATTTTAACTTGCTGCCAAGATGAAGTTGTTGCAAATGCTTCTGTCCAAGTTCCACCAGTTGCAAACCAATCTTTGTAAGGATATTGATTGGTTAAAGAGGCATTGAATGAAATACGTCCTTTTCCTGCAACATCAGATTTAATATAAAATGAAATCTCATAATTATGTCCTGCCACGATTGGCACGTTTGGCGAAGTTAACTGAAGACTGTAAGCTGCTGCAGATGTAGCGCTAGAAGCCAGTTGAATTGCTGCCGAAGTACTTGTAAGACCAGAATTGGCTACAGTAGTAATTCCTTTTCCTGGATTATTTCTAGACCAGCCTGTAAAAGTTCCGTTTTTAATAGGCGTCAAATCTAAAATATTTGTTCCGCTAGAACCTGGAATTACTGTTGGGGCAATTATTCCATTTAAATAACTTGCATTTTGGTTGGAATGCCAGATTAAAGTATGTCCAAAAACTTTTAGACCAGCACTTTTTGTAGCGGCGATAAATGCGTCAACATTGGTAAAATTGATTTCTCCTTTTGAATTTACCATTGCGCCGTGTTTCATTTCGTAACCCGGCGTTACCTCATCAAAGTTTTCATTTACAATTTTTCTATAATTAGCATCGCTCATGTACAAACTGATTCCGATTCCGTTTCCTAAAGAAAAATCCGAATATACTTTTAATGGCTCATAACGGCTTATTTTTTCAACTAAAGCTAAAGGAAGCTCCGCTCCTGTTATTTCTCCATGTTCTGGGTCTTTTCCCCACTCCATCAAATTATCATCGCATGATGACAAAATCATTAGTGATGAAGCAATTATTGGTATGATAAATTTATATTTCATTTTGTGGTTGTGTTAGTTAAAATCATTGTAAACTGGTGTATCTAATGGCACAATTCTCCAGTTGTCTGTGTAGACTCTTACAGAAGTTGCTTTTGAAGGGAATTCTACTGCGCTATCTGTTCCTAGAACGTCTTTCATTTTTACATCAGTATTTTCAAACCAAATTCCAAAATTTTGATACGTTGCTGCTTCGCGGTAAGCCAAAACAGTTTCGAATGTCGCCGCTTCTTTAGACCATTGGTAAAATTTATTTAACGGAATAGTTACCGTTACCCAGCCTGTAGTTTGAAAAGCTACAGATTTTCCATCAACAAGCCACGGAATGTAATTGTAAACTCCACCAGCCCATGTACCTGCATTAAAATTATTGATTGTACATATTTTTAAGTAACCTGAATCTTTCCATGCATCGGGAACATAGATATCAAACTGAAACGCTACTTTATCAAGAGGTGTATTAGTCGGAATAAAAGGAGTCAATTGTGTTCTCCAATTATCTACTCCAGTTCCCGCTGTCCAAGCTTCTGTTGCTCTTCCTGTTGCTGCAGCAATAGAAGCAAGACGTGCCGGACGATGCGGTACGTATTTACCGTGTGAAGCATTTCCTATACCAACTGCCGCTGATTCAAGATCTGCAGGTGCAATCATACCCGGAATTGTAGCAGTACTCCAAGATCCTTGAGTTCCTCTTCCATCAAAATCTAAAATAATGCCTCTTTTGCAGTTAAAATATGCAGGAGAATAAACGCCTCCGTTTGAAGTTTGAACAAATAATGAACCTCCATTATCTGAAACACCATTTGGAACTGTAACAATAAAGAATTCTCCATCTTCATCAGATGTAATTCCAGATGTCACTTCAACATTTCCTGGGAAAACAACTTTACTTACTTCTGTTAAACCACTTCCAGATACAACAATAATTTCTCCTGCATTTGGCATTGTATTAGAAATACCTGAAATAGCTGGTTTTCCTGAACGAATTTCGAAAGGGAAAGTAAATTCATTAGAATCATTTACAAAACGAATTGTATTTCTAACCGATGGATCGGCATCTAAAATTGGCGTATCGGCAGAAACATTGACCAACATTGAGTTATCAGATACAAAAACCACATTAAAATAAGTCGAATATCCGTTGATATAAACTTTCTTTAAACCTGAAAATCCTGAACCTTCAATACGTAGTAGCTGTCCTAAACGTGCAAAAGTAACTTCTCTATCTGGCACAGTCGAATTTACATCTTCTAAAAATACCTTTGTAATCGTAATTGCTCGTCCTTCTGAATCGTTATTGTCGCAGGAAGTAAACAGCATACCGAAAACCATCATGCTTAAAAGTGCGATGGGCGCCCAATACTTTTTATTTAAAATATATTTCATATTTATGTCTTTTAGTTTTTTATTTATGAAACTAGAATAAGTCTTTTATTTTCTCTTCTGTAAACTGATACGGAACAGGACTTTCTCTTAATAATGGATTCTGAACTAACTCAGATTCTGGATAAGGAAGTGTAAAAATTGTCGCATCGATTACACCAATAGCTCGCGGACTGCTGCTTCTTGCCGGGTCGATAGAAACAGTATTAGTTGCAGCATCATAAAGAATAGGCTGAATTACTCCTCTATCTTGTCCAGTTATATAGTTAATTACTTCTTGTTGTTTGTAATAAGCTCTTCTTACCAAATCATACCAATATTGTCCTTCCATAGCCAACTCGACTCTTCTTTCATGTTTAATATCTGCATATGTTAAAGATGTTTTTGGAGTAAGACCTGCACGTGTACGCAATTTGTTTATTCCTTCTAAAGCTAATGCATCTGAAGTTGAAGTATTGTTTCCTAAAGCCGCCTCTGCATAATTTAAATACACTTCAGCCAAACGTAACATATTGGTATTCAAAGAAGAATTCATACGAGTAATTTTTGAATTGTCTTTGGTAGATCCAACAACTCCTTTCTTTACGTTTACAAATTCTTTGCTATGATTAACTGTATAACCTCCATTTGACTTATTAATTTCTGGATAAAAATCATCATCAGCCATCCATGTCGCTCTACGGCGAAGGTCTTTTGATTCGTATTCTTTTAAGACATCATACGAAGCTCTTGTCCAATATCCCCAAGCAGCATCATCTCCTGTAATATCAGATCCTAATGCAAAATAAGCCTGTTGTGTATTGTTAACTCCATAATCTCCGTTTGGAACCCATTGTAAAGCAAACATTGATTCTGGATTATTGTTATTGTCAATCATAAATATATCTTCATAGTTGGCCATTAAACTATATGGACCAGAAGTCATTACTTTTTCAGCTGCTTTTTTTGCTAAATCAAGATATTCTTGGCTACGTGTACCGCTGTTTGGATTATCGCTGATTCCTGAAAATGACAAGTAAACGCGAGATAACATTCCGAATGCGCTGTATCTTGTTAAACGTCCAGCTTGGCCAGCAGTTTCTGGAAGATATTTAGCCGCAAATTCTAAATCACGCATAGAAAATTCGTAAACATCTTTCAGCGGATTTTTATTTACAATTGGATTTTTCACCAATTCTCTCGGATCTGTAGAAATAATTACATCACCCCATAACGAAGCTAAATACCAGTATGCTGTTCCTCTCATAAAACGAGCTTCTGCAATGTATTTGTTTTTAACAGCATCACTTAACGGACTACCAGAAATACCGATAATAACGTTATTTGATTGTTGTACAACATTATACAATGATCCCCAAGCTGAAACTAAAGGTCCTGTTAAACCTGTTTCTGTTAAATCGGTAAAAGGATAAACGTAATCTGAAAAAGGTGCATACATATTTGCGCCTCTACCGTCTCCTAAACCATAGTAGAATTTATCATTAAAATCGAACCAAACTTTATTGTATAATGGTCCAGTAGCAGCCTGAAAATCAGACTCTGTTTTATAAAAGTTTTCTTTTGTAATGACATCATTTGGTTCAACGTCTAAAAGATCGCTGCAACTCGTCCAAACAAATGGCAATGCAATAATTAAAGCCGTGTAAAATATTTTCTTTGTTTTCATTGTGCGTTTTTTAGAAATTAACAGTTAATCCAAGCGTAGTTACCATAGGTGAAGGATAACGTCCGTTATCAATACCATTTAAAAGTTGGTTTTGATTGATTGCACCAACCTCTGGGTCATATCCTTTATATTTCGTAAAAGTCAAAACATTCTGCATATTTGAGTATACTTTAATGTTTGAGATTCCGTATTTAGAATATAAATCTTTTGGAAGATTGTATCCGATTGAAATATTTTTAAGTCTAACGAAAGATCCGTCTTCAACAAATCTGTTGCTCAAACGATAGTTAGAAGCCGAAGATGCTGATGAAGCTCCGATTCTTGGCATGTATGGATCACCGCCTACAATCTGAACGTTACGATAATCGTTTGGCCCATTCGGATCAATTAACTCTAATTGAGCATATCCTAAAGCTGATTTCAATAAATTGGTATTTTCACGAGGATTTTCTAACCAACGTCTTTGATAATTTAAAACATCATTTCCATAAGATCCAGTGAACATAATAGCTACATCAAAACCTTTGAATGAAAAATTATTTGTAAAACCAAAAGTAAAGTCTGGGTTTGGGTCTCCGATATAACCAGCATCTTTCTCGTTGATTACACCATCTTTATTTACATCTTCAAACATATAATCTCCAATCCAAACGCCGTTTTCGCCAATTGCCATTCCTTCTGGCAATGCAGTTGGTTTTACAGTTCCTGTTGCATCTTTGTAATAGAAATCGGTTGCTTTTTCAAAACGTCCAATTACTTTGTAGCCATAAAATTGCCCTAAAGTTTGGCCTACAGCACTACGAGTAACAACTGTTACATCTGAACCTTGCTGTAAAGTCTGGTCATAAACTCCTGATTCTGAATTCAATTTCAATACTTTAAATCTATTCATTGTAATATTGAAATTTGTTTTCCAAAGAAAATCTTTATGCTCCATATTGATTGTATTGATAGAAAACTCAAAACCTTTATTTTCTAAAGAACCAATATTTGCATAAGGCGGAGCTGTAGATCCTTGTCCTGTTGTACCTACGTAAGCTGGAAGTGATAATCTTAATAATAAATCATCTGTTTTTTTGTAATAAACATCTGTTGTAATTTCAATTCTATTATTGAAAAATCCAAAATCTAAACCGATGTTAGTTTGGTTAGATTTTTCCCATCTTAAATCTGGATTCGCTGTATTGGTTGCAATCTGACCACTTCCCCAATTGGTTGCTGAGGTTCCGTAAACAGAAGTATATGCATTATTTGGTACACTTGAATTTCCTGTAATTCCCCATCCTGCACGTAATTTCAGATTATTAATTACTGCGTTGTCTTTTAAGAATCCTTCGTTTGAAATTTTCCATGCTAAAGAAGCAGATGGAAACCAATCCCATTTATTTCCTTCAGCAAATTGCGAAGACCCGTCTCTTCTGATTGTTCCTGTTAGAATATATCTGTCATTATAAGTATAAACTAATCTTCCTAAATATGAGCTAAGAGAATTTGTAGAACTGGCATTTGAGTTTCTAGCTGTTGTAGGATCTCCTGCATTTAAATCGGTTGCACCATTTGTTAAATAACCAGAACGGTAGCCATATAAATTTTCCCAATTTCTTTCCTGAAGCTCTTGAGTAAACATTGCATTAACATTATGTTTTCCGAATACTTTATTATAAGTAAGAGTATTAGTCCAAATCCAGTTTTCGCTGTTAGATTTTGTTCTTGATCCTTCTCTAACTTCATTAGATAATGCTCCAAAAGTATAAGATGGATTAAAAGTATATCTATTTCCGAAGCCTAAATCTAAAGAGTATTGTGTTCTAAGTTTTAAATCTTTTGTAAAACTAATTTCTGCATAAGCATTTCCTCTAAATCCGTAATCTTTTCCATAATTATCTTTCAACATAGCAATTCCAAGTGGATTTGTTTGAACAAATTCCGTTGTATCTGGACCATCAAAACTTCCATCGGCATTTCGTGCCGCCACACTTGGAGTTTGTTTTAAAGCTGTTAAAATCACTCCATCATCGTTAACCGTCGTTACCTGATTAGTTTTAGATAAATTCATGTTTACACCAACTTTCAGCCATTTTTTAACTTGAGAATCGATAACACCTCGAAGCGTTAGACGATCAAAAGAAGATCCTATTACAGTTCCCTCCTGATCAAAATAAGACATTCCCAATGCATAAGTTGTATTATCAGAACCTCCAGAAGCAGATAAATTATAACTTTGAATTAAACCCACTTGAAACAATTCGTCCTGCCAGTTTGTTCCTTCTCCTAATAATTCAGGACGTATGAAATAAGGGTCTCTCTGTACAATTCCTAAATCGGCACGTGTGTTTTTAAGCGTTCCATATTCGCTAAGATTTAAAACCTGCAATTGTTTTGGCATTTGCTGCCATCCAACATAACTGTCAAAATTTAAGGTTAAGTCTCCTTTTTTACCAGTTTTGGTTGTAACGATAATTACTCCATTTGCAGCTCTAGAACCATAAATTGCTGTTGCAGAAGCATCTTTTAAAATATCTATAGAAGCAATATCGTTCGGGTTAATACCTGCAAGCGGATTTATATTTAACGAACCTGAATTACCATCTATAATTACACCATCAATTACATAAATTGGCTCGTTAGAACCTGTAATAGAACTGATACCACGTATACGTACAGAAGAACTTCCTCCAGGAGTACCACTATTTTGCTGAATTTGTACACCCGCTGCTCTACCTTGTAAAACTTGATCAATAGTTGTAGCAACAGATTGTGTAACCGCCGAACTTGATATAGAAGAAATAGCTCCTGTTAAATCTGCTCTTTTTGCTGTTCCGTATCCGATAACTACGACTTCTTTCAAATCGTTTAAGTTTTCTTCTAGCAAAGCATCAATTTTAGTTTTATTGTTTACTGCAATTTCATACGGTTTGTAACCGATGAAACTAAAAACCAAAGTACTGTTTGCAGGAATGGCTGTTAAGGTATAAGTTCCATCAAAATTAGATACTGTACTTGTTTTGGTTCCCTTTACAATAATATTCACACCTGGTATTGGTCCGCTAGCATCAGATACAGTACCCGAAACTGTAATTTGTGCATTTACTGCAGCAGAAAACACCAGCATGAGAATTAAGAACCCTAAATTCTTAAAGTATTTAGATCTGCTTTTAGTAATTAAAAAGTTAGTCATAAATAATTGGTTTAATTAGTTAATAGTATGGTTTAGTTAGTTTCTTGTCTATCGAGTTATTTATCATTTTTATTTATCACAAATTCAAACGATTCTTACCCTTATTGTCAAAACAAATATATGTAAAAAACAACAACACACAATCGGTTGCGTTAATTTTTTTTATCAATTTCAAAAAAACATCGTTTAAAAAAAACATTTTATATATTTTAAATCAAAAAATATTGAATAATTATCAAAAACAATATTCCTTACAGCGAAAACGTTAGAGATAATAAATCGTTTGTATCAAATTCTTAAAAAAAACATAAAAAGTTAAAATTTAAAATTTTTCCAAATTTAACTAAAACGTTATCGTAAAATGATAAAATTGGCATTAAAAGTAAATACAAGCTCATCCCTTGCAAAATAAGGCACTAAGTCAGTTATCTTCTCAAAATCAACCGACTAGCCTTAAAAGAATATATTTCTTACAAAGCATTGAAAGAAACAATCGGTTGTTTATATTTCACAAAAAATCCCCTCAAAATTACTTGAGGGGATTTTTAAATTATCGTAAAAATGGACGTTCGAGATTTTATAAATTCATCTTTTTAGCATCTTCGACAAATTGTTTTAAACCAATATCGGTTAGAGGATGTTTCAGCAACCCTTTTATTGCAGAAAGTGGTCCTGTCATCACATCTGAACCAATTTTTGCACAGTTAATAATATGCATAGTATGTCTTACAGAAGCAGAAAGTATTTGAGTTTGATAATTATAGTTATCGTAGATTTCTCTGATCTCAGCGATTAAATGCATTCCGTCTGTAGAAACGTCGTCTAATCTTCCTAAAAATGGAGACACATAAGTTGCTCCCGCTTTGGCAGCCAATAAAGCTTGTCCAGCAGAAAATACCAAAGTTACATTGGTACGAATTCCTTTTGAAGAAAAATATTTGCAGGCCTTTACACCGTCGCCAATCATAGGCAGTTTTACTACGATTTGGGGATGCAAAGCCGCAAGTTCTTCTCCTTCTCTGACCATTCCTTCAAAGTCTGTTGAGATCACCTCAGCCGAAACATCGCCGTCTACAATATTACAAATAGCTAAATAATGGTTGAGGATATTTTGTTTTCCTGTAATGCCTTCTTTTGCCATCAAAGACGGATTGGTGGTTACGCCGTCTAAAACGCCTAAAGCCTGCGCTTCTTCAATATCCTGAAGATTAGCAGTGTCAATAAAAAATTTCATAAGTTTTTTGGTTTGATTAGTTGTTATAAATAATTATTTATCTCGAATGGATCGCATAGTTTGTCATTTCGACGAAGGAGAAATGACAAGAGTGAGCGTAAAAAAACTTTGTCAAAGTTTAAAACTTTGACAAAGTTCTCAGCGTGTCCTAGTGAGTGAAAAATGTGCATTTCGATTGATTCTGCTCTTCAAAAAACCTTCAATAAAAAATACTCACTTATTATTTTATCAAACTGACTTTTTCTCAATTTCAATTTTCAAAAAAACAGTAACTAAACCTTCAATCTATTTTTCTTAAATCTCAATGTAAAAAGCCATAATCTTAATACACATTTTCGAAGTCTTTATCTAAAAAAATCATTTTTAAAGAAAATAACGTTTTATAGCTATCACATTAAAAGCTAAAATTCTTTTTAGATTTTCTGTCTCACTAAATATTTTGTAGAAACCTGACAGATTTTAAAAATCTGCCAGGTTATCGAAGTTTACCAATTAAATATATTGGTTAATGATATTTTCAAACAATTCTTGTTTACCGCTTTGAAGATTTAATTCTCCATTTTCGTGAGCGATAGTGTAAAGATCTTTCAAGCTTAATTTTCCATCAGCGAAATCTTTACCTTTTCCAGAATCGAAAGAGCTGTATCTTTCTTTTCTCAATTTTTCGTAAGGAGAAGAAGAAATGATTTTATCTGCAGTTAATAATGCTCTTGCAAAAGTATCAGCACCGCCAATGTGCGCTAAGAAAACATCTTCTAAATCAGTTGAGTTTCTTCTGATTTTAGCATCAAAGTTAACGCCACCGCCTTGCAATCCGCCAGCTTTTAAGAAAACCAACATGGCTTCAGTAGTTTCTTGAATGTTATTTGGGAATTGGTCTGTGTCCCATCCGTTTTGGTAATCTCCTCTGTTTGCATCGATACTTCCTAACATTCCTGCTTTTGCAGCTACTTCTAATTCGTGTTGGAAAGTATGTTGTGCCAATGTAGCGTGGTTTACCTCGATATTGATTTTGAAATCTTTATCTAAACCATAATTTTTCAAGAATCCGATTGCTGTAGCTGAGTCAAAATCGTATTGGTGTTTTGATGGCTCCATTGGTTTGGGTTCGATGAAGAAAGTTCCTTTAAAACCTTGTGCTCTTGCGTAGTCTCTAGACATTGCCAAGAATTTCGCCATATGGTCTAATTCTCTTCCCATATCTGTGTTCAATAAAGACATATAACCTTCTCTACCGCCCCAGAATACGTAGTTTTCTCCGCCTAAAGCGATTGTTGCGTCCAATGCTAATTTTACTTGTCCACCTGCTCTAGCTACTACATTAAAATCTGGATTTGTAGCGGCTCCGTTCATGAATCTTGGGTTTGAGAAACAGTTTGAAGTTCCCCAAAGCAATTTAATTCCAGACTCTGCTTTTTTCCCTTTTAAATATTCTGTAATGAAAGCCAAACGTTTTTCTGATTCTGCGAAAGTTGCTCCTTCAGCAATCAAATCGTAATCGTGGAAACAGAAATAATCGAATCCCATTTTACTGATGAATTCGAAAGCCGCATCTGCTTTATCTTTCGCTGCTTGATATGGATCTGATGAAGCATCCCAAGCAAACTGCTGTGTTCCTGGTCCGAATGGATCGCTTCCTTGTCCGCAGAAAGTATGCCAGTAAGCAATTGCAAATTTAAAGTGCTCACGCATTGTTTTTCCAGCTACAACTTGGTCTGGATTGTAATATTTAAATGCTAAAGGATTGTCAGATTCTTTTCCTTCAAACTTAATTTGGCCAATACCTTTGTAGTATTCTTTATCTCCTAAAACTATCATTTGATTTTTTATTTATTTGTTAATATTAATTCTAATTCTTTTTTCCATTTCTGATAAGCTGTTTCATATTCCTCTTTGTTTTTTAGAGGCAAAAAGGTCATTACGTGATCGTTTGTTGTAATTCCTGAACCAAACTTTTCAAAGTCACCATCTGTTAAGCCTACTGCTCTGGCCGCTCCTACTGCTCCAGTTGTATTATAAATTTCTATTTCATGTCCAATTAATGTTGCCACTGTATTTGAGAAAATTTCAGAACGGAATAAATTATCATTTCCAGCTCTGATTACATTAATCGTCGCATTATCATCTTTCAAACATTCCATTCCGTACACAAAAGAAAAGGCGATGGCTTCCAAAGATGCTCTGAATAAATGTGCGTTGGTATGAATATTAAAATTCAGGTTTAAAATATGAGATCCAATATTTTTGTTATTGAACATTCTTTCAGCGCCATTTCCAAACGGAATCACAACCAATCCTTGTGAGCCAACATTTATCTGAGATGCTTTTTCGTTCATTTCTTCATACGACTCATTTCCGATGTTGTTTCGCATCCATCTGTATTGAATTCCCGCTCCGTTTATGTTCAGCAATTTTCCAACTCTCGGATTTGATTCTGTATAATTTACATGAACAAAGTTGTTTACACGTGTACTTTTTCCTGAGTTTGTTTCCGTAACAGCATAGAAAACACCCGACGTACCACCTGTCGCTGCAACTTCTCCAGAACGAAGCACATTTAACGACAAAGCATTATTTGGCTGATCTCCCGCTCTATAAACAATCGGAATTCCAGCTGGAAGACCTGATTCTTGTG
Organism: Flavobacterium notoginsengisoli; assembly: GCF_014207905.1. Classification (GTDB taxonomy): domain Bacteria; phylum Bacteroidota; class Bacteroidia; order Flavobacteriales; family Flavobacteriaceae; genus Flavobacterium; species Flavobacterium notoginsengisoli_A. The sequence goes on from NZ_JACHLB010000013.1 coordinate 40,058, forward strand.
AAGCTTTTTCAGTTACAACTCCTTGATTGGTAAAGTTTTCTACGATTTTTGGAGTCAATGCGGTATCAATTCCATAATATTCTAAAAGCCAATCGGCTACTTTGTTTTCTTTATAATCCCAAAGCATTCCTTCAGACAAACCGTTTTTGGTAGTCGTTACTTCGCCTGTCAATTTCAAAGCGATATAATCTCCCGGAAGCATATATTTAGCAATTTTATTATAAACTGCTGATTCATTTTCTTTAACCCATTTCAGTTTCGAAGCGGTAAAATTTCCTGGTGAATTCAACAAATGTGACATGCATTTCTCTTCTCCAATTTCGGCGAAAGCCTTGTTACCAATTTCAACCGCACGGCTGTCACACCAGATAATAGAATTTCGCAACGGAGCACCTTCTTTGTCTACAATTACCAATCCGTGCATTTGGTACGAAATACCAATTCCCTGAATTTTAGACGCATCGATATTCGCTTCTTTAATCGCTCTTTTCGTCGCTGTACAAATGTACTGCCACCACATTTCGGGATCTTGTTCTGCCCAGTCTGGGTGAATCGAAAGGATTTCCATTTCGTTCTGAGGTTCATTCAAAACGATCACTTTTTTTCCCGTTTCTGCTTCAACAATTGCTGCTTTCACAGAAGAACTTCCAATATCATATCCGATATAATACATACTTACAATGATTCTCTTATTATTAATTTTGTCGGCACATAACACTTCGTTTCTTCGTCATGCGTAATAAATGCCGCTGCTTTGGTTCCTATTTCTTTAAAATCAGTTGAAACAACCGAAATTCCTTTGTATATAAATTTCTTCATCGGGGTTTCGTTGTACGACAAAAAGCCAACATCTTTTCCCGGTTCGTAATCTTTCTCTTTGCACTGCTCCAAAAAGTGCCCTAAAATCCTGTCGCTTACGCTGATGTAGGCAATTCTTTTTTCGATATTGAACTTCTTCGGATCTGTAATCAGATCATATTCAAAACCAAAATCGGCACAGAATTTCTTGAAAAACTCTACTGTTTCCCACGGATGATTCGTAAAATCAGGATATACAAATTGTATCTTTTTATACTTTTTAAATAAATCAACCGCCTCTGTCAAAGACTCATAAAACGCTTTCCCGAAATCCTGAAACACATAATTCTGAGCTTTATCTGCCTGAATATTCCAGTCAATCAAAAGCAGTTTATCGCTTGCAATTGCCAACAATGCCGGAGCAATGTCTCGGTGATCAAAATTCATCACCACATATTTATAATACTTCCCGATTCCGTTATTGATGATCGTTTTAAAAACATCAATATTATAATGATGAAACTGCACATCGATAATCACATTATCCGGCAGATTATTCACAACCGAATGATACAAAACCTCTTTATAAGCCTTAAACGTATCTAAAACCAAAAGCACTTTTCGAGTTTCCCCGGCTACGTAATAGCCTTTATTCGGTACCGATTCAATCGTATTCTGCTCTTTCAAAATCGAGTAAGCCTTAAAAACCGTATCTCTCGAAAGCTGATATGTTTTGCAGATCACATTCACTGACGGAAGTAAATCTCCCTTTTGTAAAATATTCTCTGCAATTGAATTTGTGATTCCGTCCACCAACTGCTGGTACTTCGGAATATCACTTTCATGATTGATTATAAACTCAAATTTTTCTTCTTCTTTTGGCATACCGTTCTGTTCCGTTCTGTTATGCTAAAGTACACAAAAATCTTTTATAAAAAATTGTTTTTTATATTAATTATGTTATTTTTTAAGCTTCAGAAAATAATCCAACCGCAAAGTTCGCAAGGGATTACGCAAGGTTCGCCAAGTATTTACTCTCTGTTTTGTCATTTCGACGTAAGGAGAAATCTTCACAAGTAACTCCTCAACGCATATCGCCAATCTTTGTCGAGCTACTTGCGAAGATTTCTCGTTCCTCGAAATGACAAGATCGTGTGGATTTCTTTGCGTTCTTTGCGTAATCCATTGCGAACCATGCGGTTAAATCACTTTGTCGATTCGCGAGTTAGATTGCTTCGTTCCTCGCAATGACATACTGAACCGAAACTATCCCCCAAAATGCTCACTCGAAGAATACATCGCCAAATGCGTCCCCACAAAACCTCCCGCTTCTTTTGTACTCAAAATCGATCCATCAACATCTTTAATCAATAAAATCCAATCAGCTTTTTGAATTGTTTTATAATAAAAACTATAATTCCTTCCATTTCCTTCAATCTTCACAAACAATATTTTATCAGCACTTAAAAGCTCTTTATTAGCAATTATCTCAGACTTTCCATTATTAATCTTGCTTGCCGTTCTTTCAACAAAAACTTCTTGTTTTCCCTCTGAATTCAATCGCTTTCCAATCAGCAAATAATGTTTTTCATTTTGAAACGCTGTCAAACCAGCAACTTGTAAATTATCTTTTGGCGTAAACTCAAATTTTATCGAAGCTTCAAACTTTAAATGCTGTTGTCTTCTTCCTATAAAAGAAAAATTCGTTTCAGTATGAATCGATTCTTTTCTTGGTTTGATTAATAGTTTTCCATTAATTAGTTCGTACCATTTTTTAGAAGGCGTTCTGATAAAATTCCATTTCAAATTCAATTCATTCGAATCAAAATCATCTTTCCAAACAAAATTGCCATTATTCGGTTCTACCTTTTCTTTTAAAAAAGGCAAATTCGGACGCTTGTTTTTCATCGGAATGGCTTCATTACCGCCAATAATTTCTGGCCAACCGTTTTTCCATTCCACAGGCATCATAAAGGTTTCTCTTCCTGTATTGTATAAATCGCCTTCATATGGACGACAACCTAAAAATACTGACCACCAATCGCCATTTGGCAATTCAACAAAATCCACATGACCTGTTGTCGAAACTAAATTTTTACGATTTGGGTCTAAATGTGATTGTGTCAAAATCGGATTATGAACATAACTTTCATAAGGACCATAAACATTTTTACTTCTAAAAACCACTTCTGAATGATTAAAACCTGTTCCACCCTGCGCACAAATCAGATAATAAAATCTGTCTTTTTTAATTACATGTGGCCCTTCAATCCAGACTGGTTTTATCGCCATATCGGTTCCGCCGTTAATAACCAATTTGGGAGCTGTTGTGGTTTTTTGTTTTTCCAAATCGTATTCCAGCATATAAATGGCACGATGACCATCATGAACTGAAACATTATTGGGCGGAGGTCCGTTATGTGTGATATACACTTTTCCGTCTTCATCGAAGAAAATATCAGGATCAATCCCGTTAACTTCAGGAAGCGCAATCGGATTTGACCAAGGCCCAGACGGATTCTTAGCCGTAACAATAAAATTACCCACTCCGCTGACATTGGTACAAATCACATAAAAAATGCCTTTGTTGTATCGAATTGTTGGAGCGTACATACCGCCTGACAAACGAGAATTTCCAAAATCGGCTTGTTCGCGACGATTGATGATATTTCCAATCTGTTTCCAATTGACTAAGTCTGTACTTTCAAAAATAGGAAGCCCAGGAAAATAACAAAAAGAAGAATTGACCAAATAAAATTTTCCGTTTGCACTGCAGATTGTAGGATCAGGATAAAATCCCGCCAAAATCGGATTCAGATATTCATTTTCAGATTTCGTCAGATTTTGGTACGCATCGTCATTTCCTCGGTAATCAAACCAGTCAAAAACAGCATAATTAGAATACACAACCGATTGTGAACTTTGCGAAATTTTTTTACACGATGAAAAAGCACTCATTAAAATGACTGCGCTGACCAATGCACTACCTAATCTGCTTCTTTTAACCATTTTTTAAGGACTAAAATCTTAATCAAACAATCTTCTTATTCCGTACGGATCAATTGTTACTATCGAACCGTCTTCGAGATAATCGATTTTGGTTACTTTCATGCTTCTTAAATGCGTTACACCTTTTGACAAGCTTGAATCGTGGTAAAACAAATACCATTCGCTCTCAACTTCACAAATAGAATGATGTGAAGTCCAACCCACAACGGGATTTAAAATTCTTCCCTGATACGTAAACGGCCCATACGGATTGTCGCCAATAGCATAACAAATAAAATGCGTATCTCCCGTTGAATAAGAGAAATAATATTTTCCGTTGTATTTATGAACCCATGAAGCTTCAAAAAAGCGACGGTCGTTATCGCTTGCCAAAATCACTTTTCCGTTTTCATCGAGAATTTGAATTTCTTTTGGTTCTTCCGCAAATTCGAGCATATCATCACGAAGCATCGCTACGATTGGTCCTAAAGCAGGTTCATTTCCAAACGGCTCTTCGTTGTTGTCATCGTATTTATTGTCGCGGTATTTCTGAAGCTGTCCACCCCAAATACCTCCAAAGTAGATATAATGTTTTCCGTCTTCATCTTCAAAAACAGCAGGATCGATACTGTAACTTCCTTTTATGGCATCGGGCTGCGGTATAAACGGGCCTTCCGGTGCATCGCCTATCGCTACTCCAATCTGGAAAATTCCGTTGGCACGTTTAGCTGGGAAATACAAATAGTATTTTCCGTTTTTATGTCCTGCATCGGGTGCCCACATTTGTTTTTCAGCCCAGGCCACATCATCTACATGAAGTGCTACTCCGTTATCCACAACTTCAGATGAAATGGTGTCCATCGAAAAAACGTGATAATCTTCCATCCCGAAATGGTCGCCATTATCGTTAAACGGAATTCCGGCATCTATATCATGCGACGGATAAATGTAAATTTTCCCATTGAATACATGCGCCGAAGGATCGGCTGTATACATATGCGATACTAATGGCTTTGAAATCGCCAAATCATTAATTTCCTCAAAATTAATGTGTTCAATGCTATCTTCAGGCATAGTTATATTTTATTTAAATAATTAAGTTCTTCTTTCTTTTAATTCACTTTCAATTTGCACTTCCATTTCTTTATTGATTTTATAGAAAAACAGCAATCCAACTCCAATTAAAAAAGGGATTGCAGGGAAAATACTCACTAATAATTTGATTCCGTTTATAGCTGTTTCAGATTGTTCTGACGCATTCGGAACGTAATGAAAATAACCTAGGAATAAGGTAGTTAAAGCACCGCCAATACTTAATCCGCTTTTCAATCCCACCATCATTGCAGAAAAGATAATGGCTGTCGCTCTTCGATTATTAAGCCATTCCGAATAATCGGCAACATCTGCAATCATCGCCCATAAAATTGGAATTGTGATTCCGTAGAAAAATCCGTGCAGAATTTGAGAGAAAAATATCAATCCGATTGATGTTGGCGGATAGAAATAAAAAGCGATGATAAAAAGTGTCGAAATGAATAAAAACAATCCGAACACATTTCGTTTTCCGTACTTATCAGCGAGATTTTTAGACAACGTAATTCCGACAATCATAAAGATAATTCCACCAGCATTAAACAGTCCAAATCCGGCCGAAACGGGATCATTCCCAAAATGATTCAATCCAACATTCGTAAGAAAATCCAAAATAGGCTGAATAAAAACTGCCAATTGTTCTTTATCTACATAATTCTCAAAATAATATACATACGAACCGCCTTTCATAGCTAAAGTCACAAAAACCAAAGTCGTCAGCGAAAGCATGATAACCCAAGGTCTGTTTTTGATTAGATCGCTCAAATCTTCTTTTACGCTTGATTTTTGCTCTGGTTTCGGAATGATTCTTTCTTTCGTCGTTAAAAAAGTAATTAAAAGCATGATTGTTCCGATAATCGCCAAAGCGGTCATTACTTTTTCGATTCCAATTGCTTTATCACCATTTCCGGCACTTTTGATAATTCCAAGCATGAAAACCTGAACAAAAAACTGTGCAAACATTACCGCAACAAAACGATAGGATGACATACTGTTTCGTTCTTTCATATCGCCTGTAATCACTCCGCTTAAAGCAGAATACGGCAGATTGTTTCCGGCATAAAAAAGCAGTAATAAAGTGTAGGTTACAACAGCATAAATTACTTTTCCTTTATAAGAGAAATCGGGAGTTGAAAAGGCTAATAATGCCACTACTCCAAGCGGAATTGCGGTTATTAAAATCCATGGTCTGAATTTTCCCCATTTGGTACTGGTTCGATCTGCCAAAACTCCAATAATCGGATTAAAAATAAAAGCTGCAATTAATCCAACAATCAGCATGATGATGGAAGAATCTGTTGGTGATAATCCGTAAATGTCGGTGTAGAAATACGCCAGATAGGTCATCAAAGTCTGAAAAACTAAATTGGCAGCTAAGTCCCCTAAGCTGTACCCAATTTTTTCCTTAATGGATAGTTTTTGTGAAAGGTTAGTCATTCGTGGGTTTGTGGTCATTTTATTGATTAGTTATGTAAGCAAAAGTGGTTTCTAAAAAATAAAGTTAGTCAGTTTTTCTCCTGCAAGGTTTTCAAAAGCATATAGGGTTCAATTATTTTATACAATTTCTAAAATCATACCTACAAGGTTTTGAAAACCTTGCAGGAACGTGAATTACAATTAAAACAATCGGTTGTGTAAAATTAGACAAAAAAACATATTATGCAAATTTAGTTTACTTTATTTAAGTTATTTTTCATTTCACAACCGATTGCTGATTAATTTATCAATCTTGAGCCGTTTTGACTGCTTATTCTTTAGTTTCTTTCAACTTTAAGATGCTGTCGTAAGCTGGTTTATGTTTTAATTCCTTGTCAAACGGAAGCGGATAATTGGTTCTTCCTTTAATCGGCCAATCGTTTAGCCAAGATTGACCATCATGAACGCCCCAAAACGTAACTCTGCTGATTTTGTCTTTATGCTTTAAAAATAGTTTAAAAATCGATGAGTAACGTTCTGCCAATTGTGTTTGAACTGAATCGGGTAATTTTTCAGGATACGGATTCATTTTAGGGTTTCCTTCAAATTTCTGATTTACGTCTGCTCCTTTTAAATCCCAAGGATTTGGCAAAACGGTAATATCCAATTCTGTAAAAGCTACTTTGATTCCTAAAGCCGAATATTCCAAAATGCTTTTTTCAATTTCCTCTAATGACGGACTTTGTAATCGCCAGTGTCCTTGAATACCAACTCCGTCGACTTTTCCGCCTTCGGCTTTTATTTTTTTGATCAAAGCAATCGCTCCTGCTCTTTTTGCTGGTTCTTCGATATTATAATCGTTGTAATATAACTCTGCTTTTGGGTCGGCTTTTTCTGCCAGTTTGAAAGCATCAACCAAATATTTCTCGCCAAGTGTATTCAAAAAAACTGATTTCCTCAAAGTTCCATCGTCATTTAAAGCTTCGTTGACAACATCCCACGAATTGATTCTACCTTTGTATTTGGAAACGATTGTCGTAATATGATCTTTCATAAAGGCTTTCATTTCTGTACTGTCGGCAATTTTTTCCATCCATGGAGCTAATTGACTGTGCCAGATTAAAGTATGTCCATGAATAAACATTTTATTCTTCTCTCCATACGCCACAAATTTATCCGATAAAGCAAAATCGTATTTATCCTTCTGTGGATGCGTGTACATCGATTTCATAATATTTTCTGCCGTAATCGCATTAAATTCTTTTCGAATCAAAGAGTCTACTTTCTTGTCTTTTTCTTCGATTTGATTGGCACTTAAAGCAGTTCCAATGTAGAAATCGCTTTTATAGACATCTTTTAATGAAGCAGTTTCTTTTTGCGACGTACAGCTTATGGTCAGCAAGGCCGTGACGGCAAATAAATAAGGTTTAATGCATTTCATATCTTTTTGGTTTAAATAGTTAATCGTTTTTCTTTTTCAATTCATAATAATTATCTCCAATCTTGTCATTTCGACGAAAGGAGAAATCTTCGCGAGTATCTCCGCATGCTGGATCAACTTTGTAGAGTTTCTTGCGAAGATTTCTCCTTTCGTCGAAATGACAAACAGAACGTAGTATTATAAAAATATCATTCCTTCCTAAAACTCTCTGGCGGTCCCAAATACGACTCCAAAACTTTTCCCTCTTCAGTTTCAATTACAATTTTCTGAAGCACCAGCGCTGGATCAATTCCATAAATCTTTAGAATATGATTTCCTGCTTTTTCAATATTATGTGTCGATGTTATGATTTTAATATTATTCGCAACAGATTCAGCCCAAGCTTTTTCTGAAGCATCTGCGTTGAGGTTCATAATTTGTGGTTTCTCATTGTCAAAAGCAATTCCGTATTTTAATCCGTCACCTTTTTTAAAATTGATTGTTGGCGAAAAATAAGCGTTTACTTTTATTTTTCCTTTATTAAAAAAATGAACGGTGTACTCTAATCTTGGAGATTGTTCTGAAATCTCAATTGACTGAATATTAGAAGGTTTTAAAGTTACACCTGACGATGTTTTTCCAAGATTCGGAATTATCGTCCATTTTACTGAATCTGAATTTATTGCTTTAGAATAATTTTCACTCTCTATTGAAATATAACCGTCGTTCTCAATAAAACCATAAGCTTGAGCTAAATCTTGTTTTTTACTAATTGATGTCTCTTTTTTTAAAATCTCTTCAGCGGTAATCACTTTTACCGCTTGAACTGCAAGCGCAATTTTCTTTGTTTTCGGAATCACATTTTTATCCGGTTGCTGCCAATTATCATAACCAATATGCGTCTGCGACATCATGTGATTCCACTTTCCATTTGCTATTTGGGCATGGTAATAATTTGTGAGCTCGACATCTTTTTCAAATAACTTCTTAACTTTTTCAGCATAATCATTTGCTATGACATTTCTCTGTTCTGCATACAATTGATTTTTAGCCTGCGCCACATATAATTCATTCAAATTAGCGCTTGCCAAAACAGGAAATAAAACCAGCTGATAAAAAGCATCTTTGTATTCTGGTTTCAATTTTTCGTTTATCGAATTAGCCTTTTCAACCAGTTTCTGATATTCTGCGACAATTCTATCTGCTTCATTATAATTTGTAATACTATATGTTTTTGAGTCTAATAATTCAGGTTTTCTTCGTGAATTGTATTTTGTATATAATTTCAAAATCTCTGCAATTTCACCAGTAAACTGATTGTCAAAATTTTCTTTAGCCCAATCTGCATAATATTGTTCTAAATTTCCTGCATTAAATTTTTCAGGATTCCACGCCATATCCAAGAAAAACTCAATCGGAAATTCCATTGGTTTGATGTCGCCCACATTTACAATCCAGATTTTATCGACACCGTATTGATACGCCAAATCCATTTGTTCCCAAACCCTTTCAATTTGGTTCGTGTTGATCCATTTGTAATTTCTCGGACCACCAACATAATCATAATGATAATAAATGCCGTAACCGCCTTTTCTGGGTTTCGAATCCAGTTCCGGAAGTTTTCGGATATTTCCCCAATTATCATCGCACAACAAAAGCGTAATATCATCAGGAACTGTCATGCCTTTGTCGTAATAATCCTGAACTTCTTTGTAAAGCGCCCACATTTGCGGCGTTTCTTCTGCCGGTTTTTGGGTCCCTTCTGCAATGATATTTCTTTGCGTTTTTACGATGTTTTCTAATAATTCAATCGCCGTTCCTTCGGTCATCGGTTCGTCACCGTCGCCACGCATTCCAACGGTAACAATGGTTTCTTTGTTTCCCATTCGTTTAATTCCGTCTTTCCAGAATTGAATCAAAGCTTCTGAATTGGTCGTAAAATCCCATTTCCCATTAGATTTCCCCCATTCTGCATGCGCTCTTGTTAGCGGTTCGTGATGTGAAGTTCCCATTACAACGCCATATTCATCGGCCAAAATAGCATTCTGCAGATCTTCAACATAAAACATTCTGCCCCACATGGCTGGCCATAAATAGTTGCCTTTCATTCGCAGAATCAATTCAAAAACTTTATCATAGAATTTCGAATTGAATCCTCCAAATTTTTCGAATGCCCAACCAGTTAATGCCGGAGCTTCATCATTTATGAAAATTCCTCTGTATTTTACTTTTGGTTCTTCCTGCGAATGAATTCCAGGCAGAACATGCAATTCTGATTGTTTCTTCACTGGAACGTCTGCCCAATAATACCAAGGCGAAACTCCAATTTGATTAGACAAATCGTAGATTCCGTAAATCGTTCCTCGCTTATCTGAACCTGCAATTACCAGCGCTTTCTTGATTCCTTTAAACGGATTTTCGACTATCTGCGTGGTAAATTTTTCCCATTTTCCCTGAAGCAAATTTGCATCAATTTTTCCTTTTTTGGCTAATTGATTGATGATTTCACTTTTTCCAAGCGTGCCAATAATAACCACAAAATCTTCTGCTTCTGAAATCTTTTTTATTCTCTTCGAATGTAAATCGGAAACGTTAAAAATATCATTTTCTAAATGTCCTGTTACTTTTAAAACTCCTACATAATCTTTATCGTCAACCAAAATCGAAGCTATTTTGCCTTTACTTACTAAAGGAAAATTTTCATTAGAAGCCTGATTGACTACATATTTCTCTGGATTTATGGCATACGAATTTCTGCTTAATCCGATTAGAAAAAGCAATAGAATTAAGTATGAAGTTTTAATTTTTGAACACATAGCGTCACAAACTTTTTTATTTAATCTCGCAAAGTCGCAGAGTCGCAAAGCAATTCTTTTTAAGCTTTTTTAAATAAAAACTTTGCGCCTCTGCGACTTTGCGAGAAATTTTCAGCGTATTAGATTTAGGAAACTTTTATTACAAATTCAATTTATACCCAATTCCCATTTCCAAACCTCGTAATTCGGCCAAACCTTTTAATCTTCCAGTTAACGAATAACCAGGATAAGTTTCAGTTTCTTCATCAACTCGATGCAGAAAACCGTGATCTGGGCGCATTGGCAGACTTATTTTGGTTTCGTTCATTAGCAACAATAATTTCTCAACAATCACTTCCATTTTAACATCGCCATTTAAATGCTCTGATTCCCTAAAAATAGTTTCGCTTTCGCGGATGGTATTTCTCAGATGTAAAAAATGAATTCGATTTCCGTAATCGTCTATTATTTTTTCAAGATTATTTTTTGGATCAGCACTTAAGGAACCTGTACAATAACACAATCCGTTTGCTGTTGATGGAACGGCGTTAAAAATCGCTCTCAGATCATCTTCTGTCGAGACAATTCTTGGAAGTCCTAAAACCGAAAACGGCGGATCATCGGGATGAATGGCTAATTTTTGCCCATTTTTTTCCGCAATCGGCGTTACTTCTGATAAAAAATAAATCAGGTTCTCTCTTAGTTTATGATTGTCGATTTCAGCATAATTTTCTAAAAGAGATAAGATTTGTTCTGCCGTAAAATTGATTTTACTTCCCGGCAATCCCAACAAAACATTTTTAAATAATAATGCTTTTTCCTCTTCCGATAATTGATTTCCAAACTGCAACGCTTTTTCTTTTTCAGCATCAGAATAATCGTTTTCTGAATTCGGTCTTTTCAAAAGAAAAACATCAAAATAAGTAAACGCATCCTGATTGTACAGCAAAGCTTTGCTTCCATCTTCGTTTATAAAATTATGATTCGTTCGCACCCAATCCAGAATCGGCATAAAATTGTAGGTTATGATTTTGATGCCACAGTCCGCAAGATTTTGCAAACTGATTTTATAATTTTCAATGTATTGCAGATAATTTCCAGAAGCTCTTTTGATTTCTTCATGAACAGGCAAACTTTCAACTACAGTCCATTCCAGTCCATAATTGCGAATAATTTCCTGTCTCTCTTTTATAGCTTCAATAGTCCATATCTCTCCAACAGGAATTTGATGCAATGCGGTTACAATTCCCGTTGCACCAGCTTGCTTAATATCGATAAGTTTTACGTTGTCTTGAGGTCCAAACCAACGCATGGTTTGCTGCATTTTTATCATACTTATTTTTTTAATCTCGCAAAGACACGAAGTCGCAAAGTATTTTTCTTTTTAAGTCTTTTTAAATAAAAACTTTGCGCCTCTGCGTCTTTGCGAGCAATTTTCAGCATTCTCTAAAAACCTATACTATTTCCGCCATCAACTGGCAAAACTGTACCCGTAGTATATTTTGATTCGCTTAAAGCGAAATAATAAACCGCATCTGCAATGTCTGAAGGTTCGCCCAAATATCCCATTGGCGTTCTTCCTAATACTTTATTTTTTCTTTCCGGATCGTTATCAAGCGCTGTTGATGACATTTTAGTTTTAATGAATCCCGGAGCAATGCAATTTACACGTATTCCTGAAGGTGCTAATTCTGTTGCCATTGCACGTGTCATGGCTTCAATGGCGCCTTTACTTGACGAATACGCAATTACTTTTGGAATTCCGTATTGAGATGCCATCGAACTGATATTAATGATGCTTCCGCCTCCGTTTTCTTTCATGTTTTTAATCACTTCTCGACTTACGGCGAAAACGCTCAATAAATTGGTGTGAATTATAGAAAGAAAATCTTCATCGGTTACATCAGGAATTTCTTTTTTCATATTGATTCCGGCATTGTTAACCAAAATATCGACTGAACCGTTTTTGGTAATACTTTCAATCATTGCCGGAATTCCTTTTAAATCATTTAAATCAAAGATTACCGGAATGGCATTTTCTCCAATTTCCTTACAGGCATCTTCTGTTTTTTCTTTTGATCTTCCGATTATATACGTCGTGATTCCGTTGTCACAAAGTTTTTTTGCCGTTGCAAAACCTAATCCCGAATTTCCTCCGGTTACAATTGCCGTTTTCTTGCTCATAATTTTTATACTATATTTTTAGAACGCAGATAAAACGGATTCGCTATCGCGAAAACGCTGATTTCCACGGATTTTTATTTAAGCTTTTAATTGGAAAAAATCCGTTTTTTCCGTGTCTTTGCGATAGCGAATCTGCTTCATCCGCGTTACAATTATTTAATTTTATTTATCCATTCCCCGGTGCAAAAGGGAATTTTAATGATTTAAAATACTCTAATGTTTGTGTCGGTTTTTCTACTCCAGCAGGAAGCTCTTTTCTTGAAAACTGCTGAAAATACAGCAAACAGGCATCGCGCCACCATTTTGCTTCTTTATACTGAATTTCCAATAACATTTTCACTTCATTAAAACGTTCGCTGTCCACATATTTTTCAGTTTTGTTCCAAACATTCTGCATTTCTTTTACCTGATTTACACCTTCTTGATATTTTAGCGCCAGACCATTCCAAAGTGTCTCTCCGTTTTTCAGTTTATAATCCCATGAAAGATGATGAAACCATAACAGCTCTTTTTCGGGACAAGTTTCTAAATTATCAAAAAGTTTGGTAGCTTCTGGTGCGTATTGCGAAACGGCATTTGTACCCGATTTCGATCGGTCGAAACCAATTCCATTTTTGTCTGCTTTATGATAATAAGTCGGATTCCATTCTGGTCTTGATAAATTGGAAACCCATGGGCCAGGGCCGTAATGATGTCCTGTATCCATAATATGATGCAAACCTAATGGAGTCATATAATTGACAACAGCTTCGCGCGATTCAATCATGATGTTTTTTACTGGTTTAATGAAATTTTCATCATTAGAAAATGTACTTCTCAACCATTCCTCTGCAATAACTTCAGAATCTAAATACGGATTCCATGCCAGTCTTCCGAAGCCATACCAATTGGCCTGTGCAAAAGGGTGTCCAGTCCAATTTAAATCGTTTCCGATATTAGCAACGCCAGCAATTCCCGTTAGTTTATTTTGATATAAAGTGCCATCAATAACCTTGGCTACATTTGAACCATTTCCTTTTTGATAGGTATCAGATTCTAAAACTTCCTGAAATAATTTAGGCAGAAAAACCAAGTGCGTACTAAAACCTAAATATTCCTGCGTAATTTGAAATTCCATCATTAAAGGCGTTTTTGACATAGATCCAAATAACGGATGAAACGGTTCTCTCGGTTGAAAATCAATCGCTCCATTTTTCACCTGAACAATTACATTGTCTTTGAATTTTCCGTCATACGGCTGAAATTCGGCGTAAGCTTGTTTCGCGCGATCATTGGCATCATGTTCAGAATACACGAAGGCTCTCCACATAATTACACCGCCAAAAGGTGCGACGGCATCAGCCAGCATATTAGCACCATCGACATGATCTCTGCCATAATTTTGAGGGCCAGGCTGACCTTCTGAATGGGCTTTTACCAAAAAACCACCAAAATCTGGGATTCGTTTATAGATTTCAGCCGACTTATTTTTCCACCAATTAATGACCTCAGGATCTTTTGGATCGGCAGTTTTTAGGTTTCCAATTTCAATCGGTGCCGAAAATCTTGCGGTTAAATAAACTTTTATTCCATAAGGTCTGAAAACATTGGCCAAGGCTTCTACTTTTTTTAAATACTGTGGAGTTAGAATTAAGGCGTTTGCATTTACATTGGTCAAAACCGTTCCGTTGATTCCGATTGAGGCATTCGCTCTGGCGTAATCAATATAACGCTGGTCTATAAAATCTGGAAGTTTCTGCCAGTTCCAAAGAGAAAATCCGGCATAACCACGTTCTACCGTTCTGTCAAGATTATCCCAATGATTTAAGATTCTGATATTCGTTTTTGGAGAATCAGCAATATTTAAATTTTTAACTGATATATTGGTCTGCAATATTCTAAGAAAATCAAAAACGCCATATAAAACAGCAACATCATTTTTCCCTGTAATAATGATTTGCTTTCTATTTTTAAGTGAAATGGATTTAATTATGAAACCTTCATTATTAATTTTTTCGAAATCTGCTTTCAGTTCAGATTTAATTTCGGAACTTAAATTCAATTCTGAACCAATAATAAGATTGTTCTCTCCTTTAACATCTTGTTTGATTTCAGGAATACTTTCTAACATATCGAAAAATCCTGTTTTAAGTTCTCTTTCAGCAATTTTGATGGTTTCTGAATTTCCCAAAACAACAATGCCTTTAAGATTGTTTTTGTATTCTAATGCCATTGAAGAATTTACAACCGTATTATACTGAAGCCACAATTTATAATCCTTTTGAGCCAAAGCCGAAAAGGAAATAAGAAGAAACAGGAAAACAAATCTTAATGAAGTCATTGGTTTTAATTTATTCTTTACAATTTCATTTTTACAACATCAATATTTTATTCCTGATTAAAAGTATTTGATAAAATTTTAATTCAAAAAATACATTATTCTAAATAAAACAACAATTGCAATCGGTTGCGTAAAAATATAAGATTGTTATTTAATAAAAAAACTTTAGCTGTATTTTTTTCCAAAAAAATTATTTCTATAACAAATAAAAGCAGGATAATTATAAAAACTATCCTGCTTTGGAGGGGTTTGATTTAGGTTTTAAATCCTATTTTTTTACTTCTCCGAAGATTCTCTAGCCAGTACTTCGGTATTTAAGAATGTGATCTCTTTAGCATCATCATTTTTAGACGATTTTAGGTTTTTGATAATAATTTCGGCCGCCGCTTTTCCCATCTTTTCGGCAGGATGTGTTATAGTCGATAAATTAGGATCTATAATCTGCGAAATCGGGTCGTTATTAAAACCAATTACCTTAAATTCTTCAGGTACTTTAATTCCACGTTTTTTAGCAGTCTGCACAGCACTTACTGCCAAAATATCTCCTGGTGCAAACAATCCGTCTGGAATTGGATTTAAATCGAATAAAGCGTTGCTGGCTTTTACACCATCTTCGTAAGTAACAGAATTCAGATTGATAATCAATTCCTCTTCCACTTCTATATTATGATCTTTTAAGGCTTCAATATATCCTCTTTTTCTTTCGCTATATAAATTTCCCAATTCTGAGCCAGCCGTTAAATGCGCGATACGAATACAACCTTGCTCTATAAGGTGTTTAGTCGCTTTGTAACCTGCAGAATAATTATCAATAACAACTCTAAAAGTATTGTAATCTTTAGGAACCCTATCAACAAAAACTAACGGAATATTATTGTTGGAAAACTGATGAAAATGCGCTGTGTCTCTGGTTTCCATTGCCAAAGAGCAAATAACACCGCTCACACGATTGCTGTACAAAGATTTCGCCATATTCACTTCTTCTTCATACGAGTCATGTGACTGCATAATGATAACCGTATAATCCGATTTTTGGGCTGTAATTTCAATCCCGCTGATTAATGAAGATAAAAAGGGCTGTGTAACGGTGGGGATCAAAACACCAATGGTTCGGGTTTTGTTTCCGCGTAAACCTGCTGCTAAAGTATTCGGCACAAATCCCATTTCTTCAGCGGTTTTTTTGACTTTCTTAATTGTCTTGTCGCTTATTGTGTGATGGTCTTTTAAAGCTCTTGAAATAGTTGATGTTGCCAGATTGAGTCTTTCGGCAATATCGTATATCGTTACATGTTTATTTTCTTCCATGAAATAAAAAATAAAGATGTAAATATAAACTATTTTCTCTCAAGATGTTCCTATATAAGATTTCGATCGAACCAAAATTTGCTGTCTACTTTTTGACATTATTCTTTTTGTCTTTTAGAATTTTACCGTCTTTAGTAAATTCTAAGTCAATTTTATTGGTCAAATCAACATCCAGATCTTTGTGTCCATAGTCGATGTGCGTTATTTTTTCGTTCGGATGATTTTTCGCTACATAAGCCTTAATATTATCAGGAATAAAATCAGTCGGAATTGGCTCATCTCCTCCATCAACTTCACGATACGAACCATCTTTCCAGAACTCTACTTCTGTTCCATCTTTCAACTTAACTTCATAACCTTTTTCTCCGTGTTCGGCATCTTTTTGAGCTTTTACAACTGTAGTATGGGTAAAATGTTTCTTTAAAAATTCTTGTGCAGGTTTTGGGAGTTCTGTCACTTCAATTTTCTTCTGTGCACTGGCCGAAACTGTTACCAATAACAAGTTTACAGCTAATAATATCTTCATCTTCATAATTCATTTCTTTAAAGTATAGTATTACTAATTTACCACTTCAAAAAATGCATTCAAACAAATTTAAGAAAGTTTTAATTTCTCAAAATATAATAAACAAAAAAATCCTCATCAAATAAATGATGAGGATTCTAAAAAGAAAGGCGACGACATACTCTCCCACATAACTGCAGTACCATCTGCGCAGGCGGGCTTAACTTCTCTGTTCGGGATGGGAAGAGGTGAGCC
>NZ_JACHLB010000014.1 GCF_014207905.1 Flavobacterium notoginsengisoli
GTTTTTTTAGTTTTTTTTCTTCAGTTCAAAATGATTAAAATTAAAATTAGCAAAAATAAATCAAACACATTTAATTAATAAGGAATATAAAAAAAAGGCGCCAATTGTCTTCAATTGACGCCATTTGGCTGTGTAGTGACCTCTACGGGACAAATTTCTATAAATTTCATGGATGATTTGAAGAAATTGGCTTACTATATGTAGTGTATGTCTTCCATTGGCTTTGGTAATTTGGTTTGGAAGTCCCGTTGGGGTTGAAGCAAAAATTCATCAAGTTTACATCTGATATTGCCTTTAAATGTAATATGATATTTTTAATGGTTCTGTCGCATCTGGGAATAACTTTTATCTTTAGAATTTTAAACCGATCAAAAGATGAATACTAAAGGTCATTGTTATCCAAAATATATCATTCTTCAGGCAGTGTATTTTAAATTAAGATTTACACTTAGTTACCGTGATGTTGAGGAAATAATGAAAATTAGAGGAGTGCTTGTGGATCATGCTACAATTCAGCGTTGGGTTTATAAGTTTGCACCTTTGCTTGAGGCAGAGATGAAGAAGAGAAAAGGCAGAGTGGGAGCGAGCTGGAGATTAGATGAAACCTATATCAAGGTAAAAGGTATTTGGTGTTATTTGTACAGGGCAGTTGATAAATTAGGCAATACAGTAGACTTTCTTTTGACCAGAAAAAGACGGGGAATGAGCGCTCAGTCATTTCTAATTAAAGCAATTAGTAATAACTGCCGACCAAGAGTAATAAACATTGATAAAAGTGGTTCTAATATCGCTGCGATCAAAGTATATAACAAACGCTCATTCTCAAAGATTAAAATCCGGCAGTGTAAATATCTCAACAATATTGTAGAACAGGACCATCGATTTATAAAATGGCGAATACAAAACGGGTTAGGTTTTAAAAGTTTTGAATCGGCCAGGCGAACATTGAGTGGAATTGAAGTTGTACATATGCTTAGAAAGAATCAGATGGTAAAGCCAGGGAAATCTATGTTTAAATCATTCTGTAAACTGGCGTGCTAAATTTTAAATCACTTAAATTCTTATATTTGATTCTGATAGATGCGACAGAACCTAATCAATGGTTCTGTCGCATGTGTGAATAAACTATTACCTTTAGAATTCCAAAATGAATACAAAAGGTCATAGTTATCCAAAAACGATTATTCTTCAAGCTGTATATTTTAAACTAAGATTCACTTTAACTTATAGGGATATTGAAGAAATAATGAAGATGCGTGGTATCGAGGTTGACCATGCTACAATTCAACGTTGGGTCTACAAATTTACTCCCTTCATAGAATCACAAATGAGAAAGCGGAAGCATCAAGTAGATTACAGCTGGCGACTTTGACGAAACATATATAAAAGTGAAAGGCACCTGGTGTTATCTATATAGGCCTGTTGATAAATTGGCCAATACAGTTGATTTTCTTTTAACAAAGAGAAGACAGCGAATGAGTGCTCAGTCATTTCTAATTAAAGCAATTGGTAATAATGTCCGGCCAAGAGTAATAAACATAGATAAAAGCGGTTCTAATACTGCAGCTATAACAGTCTATAATAAGCGTTCGTTCTCAAAGATTAGAATCCGGCAATGTAAATATCTTAACAATGTTGTCGAACAGGACGATCGTTTTATCAAATGGCGCATACAAAATGGATTAGGCTTTAAAAGTTTTGAGTCTGCTAAAAGAACCCTTGGAGGAATTGAAGTTGTCATATGTTGAGAAAAAATCAGATGATTAAACCTGGGATAAGTATATTTAGATCATTTTGCAGATTGGCTGCTTAAATTTTAAATTCTTGATTTATCTCAAATTTATTTAACAGATGCGACAGAACCCGTTATTGAGTTTATAAAAAAAATAACCGGTAAGTATTATTGATTAAAAGATCGAATTGTATTTCAAACTTGATCAGAGATTAGATTATTTGCAGCAGATAAAAAAAATATCAAGATTCAATCGAAATATTTCGCAGGGTTGTTTTTTATATTCAGCTACAAGTCAGCCCAAACTTACCAATGCCGAATTCTAGTTTTCAAAAAACAGCGTTGCAGCATTTTTTCCGCAAAAAGGAAATGCCTTTCTATTAATAGGAGAAAAAATTTAACTTTTTGCGGCATAAAATATGTCAGGTCCACTTGAGTTATTTTGTCTTTTTACCTGCTGTTTTATAGCTGATTTCTCCATTCTCAGAAGTAATCTTTTCGTAATAGGTGTCGTTAACGCGGTAATAATTTTTATCGTTTATTGAAATTGATTCGGCGCCTTGCGGGAGCTGTGAAATAAATTCGGAATGTTCATGGCATATTATCTTCTCATCAGGTTTTTCAACTACCTTATAAGTATTTGGCTGAATCTGGATGTAGTATACGTCATTCAAATAATAGTAGGATGTCCCTGCGAGAATAAGAGTTGCAAAACCAGCTGGTAAAACATTTACATGAATCCCTACGGGCGGTCTGACAATTGTATAGCCTCCTTGGTAAGGACGGTAATAAATTCCATCAGCATAATGGTAATTTACTCCATTATAAACACTTACTCTGCTGTGAGGAATTTTTTTAGTAACTGTAATTTTTGCTGCTGCCCGGTGCTGGGCATGAACTGTCAGGACTGCTGATAAATTTAGTAATAGAGCGATTACTGCATTTTTAATTTTCATGATAACGATTTTTATTAATATTTATATTCTTTGATAATAAATTAAGGCTGTCTATCTGAATTTAGATGTCTTTATTATTACAGTTTTTTGAACAATGAACCCGTATGATTTACTGGTTTAGAAACTTAAATGTTTTTGTTCCTGAGAGCTTTGATACAATGCAAAAAAAGGCATATTAAATGTTTTGTGAAAAGACAATCTGTATTAAGCAGGCATATTTAATATTGAAGCGGACAGCTGGTGTTTCTTTTAGACATATTGCACCCATAAACCTTTATTTTTAATATTTTCAGTTTGTAAACGGCCTGTATTCAAAAGAAATTCATGAAATTTGGTTTGAGCACAAATCCAAATCTAATCATACTGGCCTGTTGATTATACTGCAGTAAGTTTTCACCATACCCATGAAAACCCTGAAGCATCATATACAGATTTGATGTCGGAATTACTTTGAAAAACAACTGTGTTTCAACTGATCCTCTCCAGTCCCAGTCAGCTCCTTTTTTTACTATTACCTTTGCGTAAAGTTTTTGAGGAATGAAAATATAAGTGAAAGCAAGATCTCCGTATCCAATGTATTTAGGCAGTTTGGGATTATCTGATAACGAGCCGTATGGAATGGTTAGTTTTGCATCAATAATTAATTTTGGACTTACTTCTGCACCCCAGTTAAACGAAATAAAATTCCAGCTTCTTGAAGAGATGCTGTCTTTGCCATTTGACTCATGCTCAAGCATTAAGGAATAATATCCTAATCGTCCTTTTTTACTCATGTAGGGTCTTATAAGGCCAAGGCCGGGATTAAAGTTTATATCGCCGAATGGACTTGATTTCTGATAGACATCCCAAAAAGATTTCTGGGTGTAGGTGAGATAGGAGTATACGTTATCAAATAATGGTTTCTGATTTATTCGATATTTAAAACTTATCTGGAATTTAACATCTGAATTGTTAGTTGATGGACCATCTCTGAAAGAAGTACCTGTAATAAAATAATTATCCTTATGCATACTGAAATTCGGCTGGCTTAAAAAAATAGCAGTTGCCGTTTTTTTTTCGATTGAATCGTTTTGTGCATTTACCCCATTAGAGTATAGAAAAAAGAAAAATAGAGATAATAATCTTAAAACTCCCCCTGTAGTACAGTGACGAATACAATTAGCCAGCGAGAAAATGTTTTTTTGAAAATCCAGCACTGATTTTGATAAATGATTTTTATAATCCATGTGAATGTTTCTGAAGGTTATTTTCTTTTTGCAAGGTTTCCTGGATTCAGGGTGTATGAAAATCCCATATTAACACCGAATCCAAAAGTGTTAAGACTTCCTGAGCCTCCATTGTTGATATAGTACTTTAAAGGAAGTGCAGCATTTACTTTTAAGCTGGGAGAGAGTCTGTATTCCAGCCCAAAATCATAAAGTAGTGTGATGTATTGGTTTTCGCTGTTTTTTTTTGACACAGAAGTCTGCTTTCTTCTTAATTTAACATCTATCAGGGAATAAAAACCCAGTCCTGCTGAAGAAAAGTATCTCAGAGGCTCTTCATTATTATAATATTTTCTAAAAGTGAGATCGGCGCCGAAAAGAGCATGTGCATTTATGGTATCCCTGCTGACGGTCTGGAGTTTTTCTTTAGTTTTGGTCTTATTGGCGATCGAGTAATTTAAATTTAGAACCAGGGCAGTAGTATGGCCGGTGTTTTTTTTTAATGAAATCCCAAGTAAACCTATTGCTGTTTTGTCAATACCCAGTTTAGCTCCGGTAAGAAAAAAGGGATTATAATTAAATCCTATATCAAAGTTTTTTTTGTAGTTAGCCATTTTTTCGGCATCTACTTCCTGTGTGGTGTAAACAATAGGCATAAAATAGTTGGTGGTGGTTGTTTTTTTTTCAATCTCGTCTTTTATTTGCTGAAGTTCCATGTCTTTCGCTGCAATAATTTTAAATTCATATTTCTGCGGATTCGAATTCTCATCATTTTGAGAAAAACCATTTTCTTCGCTAATTAAATAATATGAAGATTTTTCAATACGGTTTACAAAAGAGTTTACATTTATAATCTGCTCATAACAATTAAGAGGGAAGTTATTCTGCTTTTCAATAACGCGGATGTATAAAAAATTATAGTCACTAAAAAGGCCGGAGGATATGTACCTGTTATTTAAAGCATGAAATTTAATATCTGCTGCAGGTACTTCAACTACTATAACTCCTTTTGGGTTTTTTGCTTTCTTCTCAAAAACTGTTTCGCTGTAACAGACTGCGCCGGGATTATTATATTGATGTACCGTCTGAGCTGACAAAGGTGAAATACTGATACAAAAAATCAGCAAAAAGAGCAAATTCGATTTAATTTTAGAACTGTGTAAAATCTTAATGTTAGGCTTTAATAAATAATTTAAGCTGATGGGTGATTTAAGCATTGGTATAAGTTTCTTTTAAAATGAATCACAACTTGTCAATAGTTTTGAATAATGGAGGCGCAAAAAGTGTTTTCTTTTTGAGCCGCACGTGTTAAGCCAGTAGAACATATGGTATATATACCGCCGGATTCCAGCTTCATCTGAGTTTTATAATGCGCATTTTTAGCTAATCTGCTCTGACGATATTTTATCCAGTAGTATCCATTTTCAACCTCGATAAAAGCGGTTGCCTGTTTATACGCTAACTCTTTGTTTACTTTTAGTCCATTTCCTTGAAGAGTTATTATCTGGCTGTCTCTGGAAAGATTTATAAATCGGATCAGAGATTTTCCTCTGGCAGGTGCGGACCAGGTGTCCTTGAATCCTAAGAAAAATATTTTTTTGGATGAATCTTCCAAAGCAAAAAGGCTCATATTTTCATTTGTATTGAGAGAAAGACTGTTTACAGCTAATACAGATCCATTATCGTTAATGGCAGTGATACTGTTGGCTCCAGGAAATAAACTAAAATAACCTGTGGGGCATGAATATTTCGAAGCTGATTTTTTGAGTTCTTCCGAGTTGAATAAAAAAGACAGATTGCTGGATTTTTGTATTAAATTGGTAAAGTTTACGTGCGGCATTTCAGTACAGTCCTGACCGTAATATAAAGCACTATTATAAGCATAGGAATGGTATTGTGAATTATTGGAACAAGAGTACGATATCATGCAAAAAAGAAAATAAGTTAACCTGTATTTAGTAAAAAAAATATTCATGTTTCATTTCGCATTATTCAATTTTTTGTAAGCTTTATTAATTATTGTATTGAATTACATCAATTTACTGCAGTTTTAGCGGTGAACATTAATTGTTTAAACTTAAATTTTAAGCATTAATATTTTAAGAAAATATCAGTGGTTTATGTTTTTAATACTATAAAGTGTGTTTGTATTAAGAGACCACTGATATTATTCTGCTGATAAAAAGTTTAAAACTTCTTAAAAGAGTTACTCCTGAGCTTCGGGAGTGAGCTGCTTTTTGGGACTCGGAGGTAGCAGTATAATTCCTATATTAAAAAAGCCTCCTGATTCGGAATCGAATTTGTGTTTGCTGCCGGCCAGATCTTCAAACTGATACATACGCATGGTGCTGATTCCTCCGGAAGCTTCAATCAGTAAAGTTTTTGTAAGCTGGTAATTAACAAATGGGCCTATGTTGGCTCGTGCATAATTGAACCGGTCCATTTCAGTATCACTTGAAAAACTTTTTGAGCTTGCATTAAAGTTCGCCCCGTTTACTGCTGCCCTGAAACCAAGCCCGATTTTGTTCTCCGGGCCGGTCTGGTAAACGTAATTGGCAAATATCGGCAGATAGATATTCAATGCATGCCTGTCTTTTTTGTATTGGTACTGAATACTTGGAAACAGCAGCGGTTTTCCAAACCGCATGGTATATATTAATCCTGCCCCTCCAATTACATTATCGTTAAATTTCTTGGTAACCATGGCATTTCCCTGAACAATAAAATCATGCCAGGAAAGTTTATCTTTAAAATCACTGGCCAGTGTGGGAGAGAGGCGGCCTATGAATGTCCATTTTTCATTAAACCGGTGAATGTAGGTAAAGGAATAACTTATTTTATGAAATGTCATCTCGTTTTTTGAAGATAGGTCATCATTGTAAATGGCAGTTTCTACAATTCCGTACTGAAGCCCGTTAACTAAAATAGTTTTCTTGTCCTGGAGCATTTTAGGAAAACTTACAAAGGCACCTGCTTCGCTGAAAGCGGCTTTATTTCCGCCGGCATCATCTTTGAATTTCACTTTGGGATAACTTAAGTATTCTAATCCTGCAAGTTTTAGGTCTTGTGCCCTGCCCTGAAAACAGAGCAGTAGCAGACTTATCGATGCTATATGTTTTATTGACTTTGTCATATTGTTATTTTCATTATTAATATATTTCACAGCTGTATAACAGCTTGCTGTAAACTCATTGTTTATTAGAAATTCCTGTCGGTATGTTTTGAATTTGATTTGAACCGCACCATCAATTTTTCTACAATCATATATACAGCAGGAACAAGAAACAGCGTGAGTAAAAAAGAACTTGTAAGTCCCCCAATCAGAACCCATGCCATCCCGTTTTTGAATTCAGAACCTGGACTTTGAGAAAGTGCCAGGGGAAGCATTCCTAATATCATGGCGAAAGTTGTCATAATAATTGGACGAAGCCTTTCTTTCCCTGCCTCTATTAAGGCCTCTTTGGCGCTGAAGCCTTTCTCTTTAAGATGATTGGCAAAGTCCACGATAAGAATGCCATTTTTAGTTACAAGTCCCAGCAGCATAATTATTCCAATAATAGTAAAAATGGTCAGCTGGTTCATTGTCAGGGCTATGGCAAGCAGCGCTCCAATCAGGGCTACGGGCACCGAAAAAATAACCACAAAAGGATAGACCAGACTTTCATAAAGACTTACCATTACCATATATACAAGAAGTATGGCTATGATCAATGCAATACCTAAACTCATAAAAGCATCTTTTTGATTTTTGGAGTCCCCTTGAAAATCCACTTCGATACCGGCAGGATAGCCAGCCTTATCCACAGCAGCCTGAATATCCTGTACAATGGTTCCCGAAGGACGTCCAACGGCTGCGGAAGTTATTGTTATGGAATTTTGTCTGTCACTTCTCTGCAGGATCGACTGTCCCATTACTTCTTCTACATCAGCAACCTGCCAGAGTTTTATTAACTGCCCCTTACTGCCGTTTAGGGAAAGATTTCTGATCGCTTCAATATCCTGCTTGTCGGTCTGGCTGATTTCTACATTTATTTTATAGATATCATCTCCCTGCATGAATTCTGTATCGTCATTTCCGTTAAAGGCCAGCTGGATGCTCTGGGCCACGTCTGGAAGAGTAAGTCCCAGTTTCGCTATGCGATCTCTCTGGGGAGTTATTTTAATCTGTTTTACAGTCCCTTTGGTGCTGTAACGCACGTAATCAGTCCCTGCTGTCTGCATTACAACTTGTTTAATTTTTGCAGCCGCGCTGTAAAGACTGTCAATATCGGTTCCTTTTACAACAACCTGGATCGGTGCATTTACACCTCCTGTGATGCTTGTTGGAATTACGGTTACCTGAAGTCCTGGTATCTTCTCAATTTCATTTCTGGCCGTGACTCCAAATTGATCCGCTGTAAAATCACGTTTAGTTTTATCAATGAGCGTTACTGAAAGTTCCGCAAGGTTTTCGCCGTCCCCTTTTGCTCCTGTCTGGGTCCCGACCAGCGTATAAACATTTTTGACCTCTGGGTGTTTAAGCATCAGCTGCTCGGCCTGCTTTACAAGGAGGTTAGTCTGGCGTATCGGGGTATCTGCAGCTGTTTCCAATTGTATGGCCAGTTCGCCACGGTCGCTGTCCCCCGCAAAAGATGATCCTATAAATCCTGAAGGAACAAGAGAAACGGAACCGGCAATTAATAATATAACCACTATAAATAGATAACGTTTGTTTTGCAGCACCCAGTTCAGAAGCTCACCATAGGTGTTTTTAACATTTTCAAGCAGATTCTCAAAACCAAGGATTATGCGTCCCCATAATGTCTGCTTTGTCAGATGTTCGAGTCGGGCAAAGCGTGAAGCCATTAGCGGTGTTAAAGTGAAGGCTACCAATAAACTCATTAGTGTGGAAACCACCACCACAACGGCAAATTCTCGTAGTATTCCTCCGATAAGGCCTCCTGCAAAAGCCATTGGCAGGAAGACCACTACGTCTACAAGTGTAATGGCCAGAGCTGTAAATCCAATTTCATTACGGCCGTCAAGTGCTGCTTGTTCTTTTTTCTTGCCCATTTCCATATGCCGGAAGATATTTTCCAAAACCACTATGCTGTCATCCACCAGGATTCCTATCACTAATGAAAGTGCTAAGAGGGTCATAAGATTTAATGAAAATCCCATAGCGTACATGACAATAAATGTAGGGATCATCGCTGAGGGTATAGCGACCATTACAAAGAAGGAACTTCGCAGACTGTGCAGAAACAGCAGCATGACCAGACCAACAATGATCACGGCCATAAACAGGTCATGCATCACTGCATCTGCCGAACTGAGCGTATATATGGACTGATCTGAAGCAATCTCATAATTAAATCCTTGTGCTTTATAAGTTTTTTTTAGCTCATTGAGCTTGTCTTTTACCTGCTGGCTTACATCTACGGCATTGGCATCATTGGTTTTGAATATCTGTATGCCGACTCCCGGTTTATTATTCATACGGTTCAGCGTAGTTGTTTTCTGCTGCGCATCGCTCACTGCCGCTACATCAGATAGTAATACACGGCTTCCCGAACCATTGTCCTTGAGCACAATCTCCGATAATGGACTTACCTGCTTATAGTCGCCGTTGATGGTAATGGATAAATTCTCTTTTTCACCCGATATGTTTCCTCCGGGTATGGAAATACTGTTGGCAGCAACAGTCTGAAAAACTTGTTTTGCAGATAGGCCATACATTTGGAGTTTACTGTTATCCAGCAGAATTTTTATTTCTCTTGGCTGTCCCCCTATGATATTGATCTGACCTACACCCTTTACACTGCTCAGCTTTGGCTTTATGTCCTTGTCAATTAAAAGATAGAGGTCCTTTGAAGAGATGTTCCCTGTTGCAGAGATATTCAATATGGCAAAATTATCGGTGCTCAGACGGTTGACCACGGGGTCATCAATGTTATCGGGCAGTGTAGATTTTATTTGATTGATAGCTCTTTCAATGTCCTGCTGCGCCTGGACATCTGAAACCCCGGATTTCAGGGCAACCTGAATCGAAGATACATTTTGAAGCGAGCTTGAGGTTACCTTGTCAATTCCTTCTACCGTACTTACTGCTTCTTCAATAGGTTTGGAAATTTTATTTTGGATTTCCTCAGGCGATGCTCCGGGAAGCACAGTTCTAATACTGATATTACCTGTTTCAAAGGTAGGCAGCAGATTGTAATTCAGACTGGTGTAACCTAAAATCCCAAAGAGTATAAGCGCTGTAAATGCGGTAATTATAAGCAGGGGACGTTTTATGGATAGTTCTGTTAATGTCATTGCTGATATTATTTTATAATGTTTATAGTACTGCCTGCTCGTAAATTAATCTGGCCGGTGGTAATAACTCTGTCACCCTCGTTTAAACCTGAAAGTACTTCAACAAGGTCGTTTTGTATAATTCCCGTTTTAATTATTTTAGTGACGGCTTTTCCATTATTGTCAATAAATACATAGGGGTCTTTGCTGTCATTGATAAGTGAAGATTTAGGAATCTGCAAGGCTTCTTTTTTCGAAACAGTGTTAAATGAAACTTGGACATCTGTACCTCCTTTAAGCAGGATGCCTTTTTTCTCTGAGATAAGTAGATCTATTTGATAATTGTGATTGCTGTCAGACACTGAGCTGATATAATTAATTTTTCCCTTGAAGGTTTCCTCTCCGAACAAGGGCGAGGTAATTACAGCTGATTCTCCGGTTTTTAATTTATAGCTCATCTGCTGATCTACAAAAACGGTAACTTTAACTGCTGCCGTATTGCTTATAGTTGCAATAGGGCTGCCGGGGCTGACAAACTCCCCTTGTTTAATCATATGGGCGGAGACCGCGCCGCTCAGAGGCGAAATGATTATGGAGTTTCGGATCTGCTGCTGGATCAGCCGTATCTGTATTTCTGAATTTTCAAGTTTATTTACAGCGTTATCGAATTCATTTTTAGCAGTAAGCATATTTACCTGAAGTCCGGCATTGTTTTCAAAGAGATCTCTGGCGCGGTTGTAATCGTCAAGTTTTTTGGTCTTGTTAATCGCTGCAAGGTTTCTTTCTATCTGTGCATTTTTTAAATTTATTTGCAGTATGCGTGTATCAAGCCTCCCGATAACCTGTCCCTTCTTTAACTCCTTGCCCAGATATAAATCCAACAGGGCGATCATACCGCTGTTTTGTGCATACAGCATGACCTGGTCCAAAGGCTCAATTGTTGCGGGATATTGATCATTAGTTTTCAAAGGGGAGATCTTTGCAGTCATAACTGATACGGCCACAGGGATATCTGTCCTGTCCACGGGTCTGGCGGACTCATTGATTTTCTTTTTGTTGCCTGCAAGGACAATAATTATAGGTAAAATTACCAGTAAGCAGAATGATGCCAGTATAATCAAATTCCTTTTTTTTTGATTTGTATTTTTCATACGTTGTAGATTTAATTTTCTGTAATAAATTGTATTTAAAGTTTAACGGATCTGGCTCATAAAGCTTAGAAGCGATCCTTTTGATTTTTGGTAATCCATCTGGCTGATCATAAGATTGTATAGACTATTGATGTAATTACTCTGGGATTCCTTATATGCCAGATCGTCATTAAGGTAGTCTGTGAGATTTGTAACCCCTCTCTGGTATTGATAATCGGTGACATCCAGTAATTTTTTTGCCAGCACCATATTATCCTTACTGCTCATGTAAGCGCTGTATGCAGTGCCCATCGCTGTTTTTGCATTGTCAAAACGTAATTCCAGGTTTTGTTTATTGATTTTAAAATTCAGCTCTTCATTTTTAAGTTTTAACTTTTCTTCCTGAACTTCGCTTTTTCGTTTAAAACCGCTGAAAATTGGTACATTAAGCGAAAGACCTACATAAGAGAAAGCGCTCCAATTGTTAAAACTGTTGGAAAAATCATTATTCAGCGCCTGCTGTCCAAAACGCCCCACTGCAGTTAAAGTGGGAATAAAAGAGGCTTGTTTGGCCTTCAGGCTGTATTTCTGAAGTTCCAGTGACTGTTCGTCTATCGCGGTTTCTGTCAGATTATCCAATACTAGATTTTCATCAAAATTTCCCGCGGCCAGAAGCTCATAGTTAACAGTAGGAACTATATTAAAATTCTCTTCTGCATCCATACCCATGGCATTTTTCAGTATGTTCAGGGCCAGTATTTCTTTGGTTTGTGAATCTTGGATCTGATAGCTTGTCGTATTGAGGTTTACCTGTACTCTGTCAACATCTTTTTCCAGTACTGTTCCTTTCTCGTATTGATATTGAAGTACTTTAACCATCTGTTCATATTTCTGCTGGTTGGATTTGAGTATGTGCAGTTTTTCTCTGTATATCAATACCTGGTAGTAAGCGGTTCCGGTATTATAAATCAATAATTCCTGATTTTGTTTCTGCTGCAGAACACTTATCTCAGCATAGGGCTTGGCGGCTTTGATCCCGGTTATTTTAGATTGGTCATAAATGATCTGCTTTACATCTACAGCTGCGTTGGTATTATACTTGGTGCCAAAAGTAATTTCGGATGGATCCGGGCCCAGGATTCCAGCAGGCAGCACATTGGTCTGGAGCTGAATGTTATTGAGCATAGTGGCAGAACCCGATACCTGGGGAAGATATTCCGAAAGGGTCTGCCATGATTTTGCTTTTGCTATGGCAACATTATTTTGCTGCACAAAAAGAGAAGGATTATTCTTTAATGTATAATCAATACATTGCTGCAATGTAAATTCTTTCTGCGCATGGACCTTAAAGGCAAGAAATAAGATTAAAATTTGTTTTTTCATTATCGTTTTTTTTCGTAGAAGCATTAATTTTGATGCAAATTAAACGATGCTCAAGCAGTGGTAAAAGCGCTTTCTGCTCTAAACGGGCAAATTTTGAAGTGAAGCGGGCGGGAATATAGTTTAGTAAAAATCCTGCTCAGAGAACCTGAAGATTTCAGATAAAGCTCAAGATTAACCCTGTGCCCTTTTCGAGATTGGTTTTGGCTGGTTGAGAATTCATTTTGCCTGTTTTAAGACTGCCATGGGAGCAGGGCCGGAATAATGCTATAAATTTGTAATAGTTAAAGTGTTTTTAAAATAAAAAATAGAAACTGCTATGCCCGTAATTTTAAATGTGAAAAAAAACATGCAGATCCAAAAGATTGACTGGAAACTCGGAGTGCTTTCATCTATTCTTTTATCCATGATAGCATTCTCATTGTTTCTTATCAGAATGGATGAGATTCGATGGAATGACACACTGCTGGTTGTGGCATTTACATTTTTATATTGCTTTTTATGCTGGCTGACCCACAGCTCCCTTTTAAAAAGGAACAATCAATTAAAATTTGACAATAAGCAGAAAAGATATGCTGCGCTGAGCATTATGGCATCTGGTTTTTTAATTTTTGGATTTGATCTGATCTGCGGTTTTTTTTCAGATAGAATTATCTTATTTAATCAATTCGCTTATCAGATGCACGGCCCTAAAAAATATTTTGGGATGCTTTTGAGAGCAGAACTCCTTAGCTGCCTGTATTATTTTATTTTGTATTATACACATATCCTGCGCGAAAAACAGCAGCATGCAATAGAAATTGCAAAATTGAAACAGGCGCAGCTGGAAGCTAATCTGTCTTCTTTAAAGGAACAGCTGAGCCCGCATTTCCTATTTAACACACTCAGTACGCTCAGTACACTGACCCGGGAAGAAAATGTAAAAAATTATGTATCGGAATTAGCCAGTGTATACCGGTATGTTGTACTCTACGAAAAGAAAAATAAAGCTTCATTGAAGGAAGAGCTTAAATTTATCGAATCATATCTTTATATTTTAAAGACAAGGATGGAAAATGCTATTATGATCTGTATAAACGTAGATGAAAATATGAAAAAGACAGTTCTGCCTCCTTTAACGCTGCAGCTTCTGATCGAAAATGCAATCAAGCATAATATTGCCTCTATGGCAAGACCCCTTAAGATTGATATTTACATTAAGGATGAAGAATTTTTGGTTGTATCCAATAATTTTCAGCCTAAGATTTCAGTGCATCATGCTACAGGAATTGGTCTGGATAATATCATACAGCGCTATAATTTGCTCTTTAGCCGTGATATACATATAATAAACAATGCCAATGAGTTTACTGTAATGCTCCCAATTATAAGACCATGAAAATACTAATTATAGAAGATGAAATAAAAATGGCTAAGGAACTGCAGAGGATCCTACTTTGCTTTAAGGGCTTTGATATCGAGATTTTAGCAATTATAGACAGCGTTGAGGAGAGCCTGCTGTACCTTAATAACAACCCGCACCCGGATCTTATATTCTCTGATATCCAGCTGGCTGATGGTTTATGTTTTGAAATATTCAATAAAATTTCCGTCAAGAGCCCTGTTATATTCTGCACTGCTTTTGACAGTTATATGATGGAGGCATTTGATGTCAACGCAGTAAGCTACATTTTGAAACCTGTCTCGGTTCAGAGTGTAGAGGCAGCTCTGCAGAAATTCAGACTTATGCAGGAAGCCTTTGAACCGGAAAAAGCAGCCCGCACTATAAGTGCACTTGGACAGCAGATGAAGTCTAATTATAAAATAACACTTCTGGTTGAACAGCGTGAAAGAATTGTACCTTTAAAAGTAAATGATATAGCTTTTTTTTACCTTGATAAGAAAAATGTGGTAAAGATTACCACATTAAACAGCCAGCGCTATTTTATGGCCTCCAGTTTAGATGAGGTGGAAGGCACTATTAGCCATGAGCAGTTTTACAGAGCAAACCGCCAGTTCCTCATTAACAGGGATGCTGTTGAATCAGTAGAGCGGTATTTTTCAAGAAAACTGGTAGCTAAGTTATCCGCTGAAGTTCCGGAGATTATTATCATCAGCAAGGCAAAAGCCAGTGATTTTCTCAGATGGCTTGAGGGTGGGTTTGAAGCTGGATAATTAAATTTATAAATTTAGATTTTCTAATAAAAGTTCAGCAGATGATCTATTTTTTAAAATTATGCAGGCAGTTATCGGAACATAGGGTTTATGCTGTATTTTTGCTGACCCGGACAAAAAATAAAAACCGTTTTTTCAAATGCGCAATGAAAACTTTAAGCTGCTTATATGATCAATGAAAATGAATTAAAAGAAGGACTAATTGAACATTTAAAAGGGATGATCGAATTGAGCGGTTCTGATGCGGAGCTTATAATTTCTAAATTAGAAATTAAGTATCTAAAAAAGAAAGAATATTTACTGCAGCCCGGCGAAATTTCAAAACACATGCGTTTTATCTCTCAAGGAGCTATGAGGGTATATTACTTAGATGAAAAAAGTCAGGAACATACACTCCAGCTCGGTATTGAGAACTGGTGGATAAATGATTTGTACAGTTATCTTTCTCTAAAACCATCCAAGATGTACATTCAGGCATTAGAAGAAACTATAGTGATACAAATAAGTTCAGGTTCACTTGATAAGTTATTCAGAGAAGTCAAAGAAATGCCTAATTTTTTTAGATTAAAAATGCAGAGTGCTTATGTTGCCCTGCAGGAGAGAACCATAGAGAATTTAAGCATGGACTCTTATGAAAAATATTCGAAATTTATTTCTCAGTATCGAAATATAGAACAGCGTTTTCCGCAATATATCATTGCCTCTTATTTAGGCATGGCACCGGAGTTTTTAAGCTACCTTCGAAAAAAACACGCCTCAAGATTAAAATAGCAGGCCTCTTTGGGGCTTTAAAACATTTTATTGAGATAGTCAAAACAGACAGCGCCTCCCGCAGCAGGTGCTGTCTGTTTTTTTATTAAAAACAGCATTGGCAATTTTAAGGGGGCGCTTTTTAATGCGTCTTTTGCTTTCTTAAGATATCTTAATTTTTTTTTTATTTATATGACGCAACTTTGTGCTGTGATATTATTACAATATCAAAAAGCGGAGCAGATCTGAAATATAGATGCAGACCGTTTTAATAATAATTTAAAATATTTAAAAAATGAAAAATTTTAGTAACACAATCACAGCAGCCGGACTAGATAGATTTCCAGCTGTCCAATCTTATTTACTTTTAGCATTTTTAATGCTGGCATCTGCAGTCTCTTTTGCTCAAAATCAAATTCAGGACGGCTTAAGGGTTCAGTTTAGTGACGGCCGTCCTGATGCTCTGGGCTTTAAAGATGTAAACGCTGTTTTAAAACAAATCGGTGTTCATGGAACCTTAGTTGCAATCCCAGCAGAAGTTAAACCTCTTTTGGAACTTTCAAGCAAAAGAGCTCTGACAACCGGAGAAACAAGCAGAGTAAGTTCGTTTTTCACTATGGACAGAGAAGCTCTTTTAGAGCAGATTAAATTAGCCCGAAGAGTCCCTGTGGTTAAAGGGGGAGGAAGCTTAGGCACCATCGAAGTTGGAAATACTCCTTACCCCAAAATTTATGATATGATGTCATGGTCGGCAGAAGGACAAGCTGACGGGCTTCGAAAATATGGTACTTTTCATGTGAACAGCTCTGATGACGGAACGGGTATAGATGAAGTGATGACTGTGGTTGCGGGAGGATCATTTACCTGGTTTTTTGTGCTGCCTGATAATACAATGATTCAGCTTACAGTGAAACGAATAGGAAAAAATGATAAAGCAGTCCGTTTAAGCTATCCCGGATTAGGGATACATGCAGGATATATGAATCCAAAAGACGGCTTAATTGTTGCTTATGCCCATGGTCCTGAAGATTTTGTAATGCGCTACAAATCCCCTGGAGTACGAGGTGAGAAGTTTTTAGGAACTAATCCATGGGTAGATTTTACTACACCCAGACCAACTATTATAGATATAACAAAAAAATAAATTCGTATTTAAAATCTAATTTGTTTCGCCTGTTTTGCGGCAATAAATCAGAAATAAAAAAGACAGCCCCGCAGAAGTAATGCAGGGCTGTCTTTTTTGAGCCAGGCTCTCTGCGGATAATTTTAATCAGCTCTCTGCGCTTGGGAAGAAGTTTCATCTGGGATTTCCTCAAAAGGAGTTTCCTTAATTTTTTCCACAGCGGCCTTCTGGGCGGTTTTTTTGATCAGGATATATAAATCCCTCAGGTGCCAGAATGCCGGACAGCGGTCCACCGGACCGGTGAAGTTTCTAACCGTGCTGTAGCAGCTCTTTAAAAAAACCTGGGTGTCGGTGATATTGACCCACGGTGTCAGCTGGACTTCCTTAGGGGGAGGATTACTCTCAAAATAACGTTTTATTTCTTCAGGGTTCATGGGGTAAAAACAGGCAAAAAGGGTAGACGGGTCAAGGGATCACGGGGGATATTGGGGCTGGTTTGTTTTTTAGCGGGTATTGTTTTGATGCGCAGTAAGATAAAGCTTTTTCTTCTTTTTTCGAGCTTTTCCCGCTATGCGCTCCAATCTTCTGCGCCGGACCACGGCGCAGAAGGATTTCCACTGCTATCGGGGCTAAAAAGACGGTTCAATTTTTATGTCCGGGAGCTGTCTGCAGACAGTGAATCTAAAATCAGACCATTCTAAATTTTTTTTTTTGACCTCAAATTGATAGTATCCCCCTTATTGGTTTAGTCCATCTCTGAAGTGGCTTTCTCCCATTTTTCTGCATTCTTTCTCTGAGTGAAAATGAAAAGCGGTAGGCAGAGGGCTCAAAATGCTGATATAGTTCTAGTCATTTTTTTTCTAGTTTGTCAGTTAAGCTGCATAACAGCAATAATTGTTAAAATAGGTTTCACCGTTATCTGCATCTCAGCTTATTAGTAATTTTTTCTTAAAAATTTTCGCTGTCTTTCCCAGTCTCCGCTTCTTAAACAAGATTCAATCTGCTGAATTATATAGTTCTTTATTGGGATCAACTTTAGTCCTAAAGCTGATTTATTGGCTATATCGAGTATATTTCTCCATTCTGATGCTTGAATATCTCCAATAATTACGTCACCTTTATACATTCCACCGTTTCCTCTCCACATTAATCTGCCGAAAGTTTCTTTATCTTGGTTTATTGAGATAAATAACAAGAATATTTCTTCAAATAATTCTTTTCTGGAATGCCTAATCAGGTCAACAATGACTTGCATTTTTTTATAATCGCC
Organism: Flavobacterium notoginsengisoli; assembly: GCF_014207905.1. Classification (GTDB taxonomy): domain Bacteria; phylum Bacteroidota; class Bacteroidia; order Flavobacteriales; family Flavobacteriaceae; genus Flavobacterium; species Flavobacterium notoginsengisoli_A. Next base: position 17,977 of record NZ_JACHLB010000014.1, read on the forward strand.
ATTGTTGTCTCTTACGTATTGTTTAATATAATCATCAGCTCTTTTTTTCTGCTCTTCTTTTAGATTTCTAAAGAAAACATTACAATAGTGTTCTGATATGCCAAGGTATAAATCCTTTTCAATCACTAAGTCAAATACCTTGATTAAAGTCTCTTCTATGTTTTCTATCTTCCAGACATAACCCATATCGCTGCCTTTGCCGGAAAGACTATGTCTGTCAGTTGCTGAATATAAACTTTCAACAAATTCGACCAGGAAATTTTTATCAGCTTTTAATATTTCCAGCATCCCTTTTCCCTGGTGGTCAAAACGGTTTAGAATAACCTTCTGTTGGATGTAGGCTTTTTTTATCAGCTCAATGTCATCACCGGCGCTGTCAAAGTATGTGCTGAAAAAGTTCATCCCGACCCGCAATTGCGTACCTTCTTTTTCATTTTTTTCTGTAATGATTTTTAACAATATATGAAATAAGTTTGGAGATACTTTTAAAAAACGCTCTAGTCTGTCAAAGAAGATTGTAGTGGAGCTGCTCATATTTGAAATTGTTTCAGCTAATGAATCAGACAGTCTTTTATTGATTAACGAATCATCTATGTGATTATAAAATGACATCTCCCATGATTCTTTAAGATTAAAGCACTTTTGCAGTGATAGCTTATATTTTTTCAATGATTTTGAAACATTGAAATTATTTTCAGATAAAATGAACCAAAATTTTTTGATGCGGCTCAAAATACCATCTAAATCATTTTTAATTAAAAGCTTAACATGGAAAATATCCCAGATATCGGCAGCCCTACCAGCAGTTGTCAGCTGATTTCTAAAAACAGCATCTGGGACATAGCCAATCTCATTTCCCTGTTCAATTATTTTTTTCAATAAGCCAAGACCGATGCCGAAGTCTTTGGAACAATTTTCATCAATAACAAAATCCAATACATGGCCATAATCCCAGTCGTTCTGAGCTAAGTTTTTTAATAGGATGAAAGTATTGTAAAAGTGATTGATTCCATCCTCATGGGCTAATACAAATGAGCTCCTTATTTCCGCCTCTTTTAATTTTTCATATTCCTGCTGATCTTCAAAGTCATGCATTTCCTTATCCTGATATTTATTCCAGTCTAATTTTAAGAACAATAGGTATATTTCATTAACAAATTTCTTGGTTAAGTCAGAGAATTCAGGGAAATTGAATTTATGTATTTTAAACCAGCTAATCTGGTCTTGAACATATTTGCAATGTTCAAAATTTTCATTTTTCAAATGATTAGCGATGATCTTCAGAACAAATGGAATGTCAAATTCCATTATTTCATTATTTGCTTCGGGGCGGGGCTGTGCAAAATTCTTTAATAATCTGAAAGCCATTTCGGGACGGGATTCAAAACTATTATTTAACGAATCCCATATTTTAACTCTAAATTCATGTATAACAGTGTTGTTAGGGAGCGAATAGTGGTAGTGGACAAAACTATTGTTCCTGGCTCCTTTAAATTGTAGAAATTGATGGGACAAGAAAGTTTTTGAAAGCTCATAAAAGGATGTTGAAAGCAATTCATCATCATTGTTCAGGCCATGTATCAATACATCGAATAGAGTTTTCTGCCTGTAAAAATCGTATTGCTCATCATCTCTGTCAAATAGCATTAATTCTCGTATTTTATGGATAAGTTCCGGCAGCTGAGATGGTTTTCTCCTTGCATATTCGAACAGCAGTTCAATTGAATCTTTTAAATAATTGCTGTTAATACGCAAAAACTTGCCTAGTAATTCTATTAGCTCATCCTTTTTGAAATGGAACTGATTATTAGTATAAGAAGTGTCATAATGGGTTTGTTCAATTCTCGGAAATGTTTGTATGCAGTTATAGGTGAACTCTAAAGTTTGGTCCTGTAAATAAAACCAGAATGAATTCAGAAAATTAAAAGATTTTTCATTATTGGTTCGAACCAAGCTCCAAAATTCAACTAAATCAGGCTTAATTTTGTCCATCACATTTTGCGGGCCGAATGTATTATTTGCAGGTATGACGCTGTCGGTAAATCTATTTTTAAAATTTTCAAAATAGTTGTTTAGCAGCACCGCAAAAGAAAGCAAGCTGTCTTTTATAAATGCTTTATAAAAGAAAAAAACGGCAAGATTCTGCTCAGGAACCTTTACGTGTTCAAATTGTATTTCTACAAGTTCGAGCTTGTCCAGTATATCAATCGTATCTATAAAGTCATTGTATGAAATATTAAATTTTTCTAAAATTGATTCTGTTGCTTCTTTATTCTTATACGCAATGGTATAAAAGAAAGCTATAAGTCCAAGACATCTGATATTTAAGGGATTTTCAAACTTGCCGTCATCTTTGATGAAAGTGGAAAAATATTTTTCAAATAAATCGGAAACATCATGTAATGCATATAAGTCTTGTTCCTTTTTTGCCAATAGGGAAGTCATGATGGCTAATCTTGGATTGCCGTCAGAGATACGGACTATTTCATTATGATAATCAGGATTCAAAATTTTAAATGGTTCCGATTTTATGATATCAATAATTTGCTCATCGCTCAGCTTCTCCAAATCCACTCTCTGGGTTGAGAACTCCTGGCATTTCTTTCCGATTTCTTGAAAAGCATAATCTCGTACAGTAATTATTACTTTAAGCTTGCCATTTCTATTGGACTTAAAAAAGCCTGTTATCTGTTCAAATGCATCAATCCTGTTGGCATCATCAACAAAAAGCAGGTAGTCTTTTTCTGCATTGAAATATTGATACAAATCATCAAGCAAAGTATGGCTTTTATAGGAAACGCAATAGGCTTGATACGATTGATTCTTTACCAGATAATTGGTAATGGTTTGAATCGCTAACCTTGTTTTTCCAACTCCGGGTGCTCCTGTAAGTACGATAAAGTCGTGGCTGTCTATTGCATTGCTTAATTGTTCTAATTCTGTTTCCCTGTGAAGGAATTTATTGTCCAAAGGAGTAGCAATGCCTTTTGACGCTCTATCATACTCTTTGATAAAGTGGTCTATTGATATAATTTGGCCTGTATCTAATGGTAAGCCTAAATAATGATGGGCTAGATCTCTATGATTGAGGTGAAGCTCTATAGCCAATTCCTGGAGCATTAAATAGCGGATTTTAATATCAGCATTAAAACTTTGGGCTAATGTATTGAGTTCAGTTATTTTCTTTTGATCTATGTTCCAATTGAAGCAAAGTATGATTTCTTGAATTTTATCAATAGGTATTTTGGTCTTAACGGAGTCAAAACAAGCTTTTATATCATTAGCCAGCTTGTCTTTTGTACTGGAATCAGTTGTAATTTCTGAATATAAAAACTTGCCGTTTGGCAGCTGAAAAAAGCTGTCAGGTGTTCCTTTTGTTGTCTTTTGTTTTCCTGTCTGGCTTCCAGTCCTGGATACAGCCAGAAAATTAGGCTCTCTCAGAATTAAATAACTATCGCAAAGCTCTTGAAATAAGGTTGCATTTATTTCTCTCAGGCGATTTTCGATTGTTTGGAGTCTGCTCATATTTTTTTAATTCAATTTCTTCGAGTGTTGGCAAGAAACAGCTCTTTTGTTTTTTTACTATTGGAATTTGTTTTGGAAAAAAAAATAAATGTGCTCTTTGCGGGCTGGCTATACACTGACGGCTGACAACTATAAGCCGCCATAAAATAATTTTGGTTTTTTGGCGATCTGACGTTTGAAAAAGCTTAAACTTTTACTTTATAACTAATTTTTCAACTACAAGAGCTTCTTCAAATTAAGCCTCTACCGATCATATAGTCAAACGATGGTTAGGCAAATATACTTTACGCCATTTCTTTTGCAAGCATTTTTTTATATTCAGATTCAATGAATTCCTTTCCATAAATTCTTTCTAATTTTCGAACAATAAAGTGACCTCTGGCCATATCTTGAAAATGGTTGATGAATATTGTGTTTATAGCAGCTCCACCAGCAGCACCAATTATCGGAATAGATTGAGCCACTAACTTTTCTGAAATTTGTATACTATATCGTTCAGCAATTTTCACGATGAGTCTAATCAATGCAGGGGCACCTTCTTCTGCAAGAGTTTTAGTAGCAATAAATTCTGCAGCTTCTGATACTGATTTAGCTAGTGCAGCTCTGATAACGAAGTATCCATTATCAGTACTGTCGTCAGATTTATTTTCTCCACCTAGCGCAAAAACTTCAAGACACGCTAATTTTGTGCGAGGATGGTTTATAGACTCTCCTTCGCTACGAGCAATATCTGCAATAGACCGTAACATGATTGTTGTAGAAACCGGAAGTTCAATAGCCAAGGCTGGTAACCCAAAAAAGCCTCCTACAGCGCCAGAAGCCGCAACTCCAAATTTATGCCACCAATTTGACGATTCAGAATTTGGAGCATCATTCATTGTAAATACAGCTGCATCAGTAGCTTTCAGAAGTGCAGTTTTTGTGACTTCTCCAATTTTTTCATTCCAATTTTTCGGAAGGAGTTCAAAACCTTTTTCGATTGGTTTTCCTATATAATTTGTAATTTTTGCTGCAATCCCAGGGTTTTCAAGCAACAGTATAGCTTTCTTTAATTCTTCACGATGATTATAGGTTAAGGACATATTTGTACTTTTAAATTTATTTTTAGTTTTTCTGTTTTTTTTTGAGTTTTCATCTAACGTTCGGCATATCTTGGCTGTCAAGGAAATTAATGGAGTTGTCCCTGCCGAAAATAAACCTTTCTTCGTAAAACCGAAACTTTCGGCTACTTAAATCTCGAAACTCAAATTTACCGGCTTTTAGAGAGTGGATCTGTTACTAATCGATTGTGTCTGTAATTTTATCAAAGCTTTTACTCTCAACAATATTTTGTTCTACAAACATTTTATCTCTAACTAATCCTTCAATCTAGGATAAGCTGTTCTGATATGTTCATATTCTTTAAAGTTTGCCGCTAACGTTTTGCCAAACTGCTGTGCGTTCGCTATTATTTTACAATTAGTTTGTTTATCATTTCTTTTCCGTGTTTTTCAATTTCTGTCAATGTCCATTTTGGCTCATGAAGCATAATTTTTTGTTTCAAACTTTCATATTTGTTTGTATTCAGAAAATAAGATTTTTTGCCTTCTGGTGGCAAATTCCAAAGTCGAGAGTTTGTATTATTACTTATCAAACATAAGTTTCCAAATTTATCAGCGTCAATTTGGTTTAATGTTTCTAAACTGTAAAACTCAGTCATATTGACCACTGTTTTCCAATTTAAAGTGACCACTTCGTTTCGGTTTAAAGTGACCATCTAATTTCGGTGCAAAGT
>NZ_JACHLB010000015.1:0-3181 GCF_014207905.1 Flavobacterium notoginsengisoli
AAAAGAAAGGCGACGACATACTCTCCCACATAACTGCAGTACCATCTGCGCAGGCGGGCTTAACTTCTCTGTTCGGGATGGGAAGAGGTGAGCCCCGCCGCAATAACCACCTTAAGGTTGTTAGTAATTAGTCCTTAGTACTTAGTAAGTAGTCCTTAGACTATTTACCAATTACTATTCACTAGTTACTGCTCGACGAGCCAATATTTTAACATACTGGGATAAAGAAACAAATAAGTATTTTTTTAGAAAGTTCTCTCCCGAGAGCTTTCGCTCTCGGGAAAAGGGATGTGCATAAGCTTACGGATTATTAGTACTACTCGACTATGACATTACTGCCTTTACATCTGTAGCCTATCAACGTGGTCATCTTCCACGATCCTTAAAAGAAATCTCATCTTGTGGTGGGTTTCGCGCTTATATGCTTTCAGCGCTTATCCCTTCCAAACGTAGCTACTCTGCGGTGCCCCTGGCGGGACAACAGATACACTAGAGGTTTGTCCAATTCGGTCCTCTCGTACTAGAATCAGATCCACTCAAATTTCTAACGCCCGCAGTAGATAGAGACCGAACTGTCTCACGACGTTCTGAACCCAGCTCGCGTGCCACTTTAATGGGCGAACAGCCCAACCCTTGGGACCTTCTCCAGCCCCAGGATGTGACGAGCCGACATCGAGGTGCCAAACCCCCCCGTCGATATGAGCTCTTGGGGGAGATCAGCCTGTTATCCCCGGCGTACCTTTTATCCTTTGAGCGATGGCCCTTCCATGCGGAACCACCGGATCACTATGCTCTACTTTCGTACCTGATCGACCTGTATGTCTCTCAGTCAAGCTCCCTTATGCCATTGCACTCTACGCACGGTTACCAAGCGTACTGAGGGAACCTTTAGAAGCCTCCGTTACTCTTTTGGAGGCGACCACCCCAGTCAAACTACCCACCAAGCACTGTCCCCCACATCGCGGGGTTAGGCCTCAGATAAACAAAGGGTTGTATTTCAACAATGACTCCACAACGCCTGGCGACGCCGCTTCATAGTCTCCAACCTATCCTACACATCATTTATCCAAGGTCAATACTAAGCTATAGTAAAGGTGCACAGGGTCTTTTCGTCCCACTGCGGGTAAACGGCATCTTCACCGTTACTACAATTTCACCGAGCTCATGGCTGAGACAGTGTCCAGATCGTTACACCATTCGTGCAGGTCGGAACTTACCCGACAAGGAATTTCGCTACCTTAGGACCGTTATAGTTACGGCCGCCGTTTACTGGGGCTTCAATTCAATGCTTCTCCGAAGATAACATCTCCTCTTAACCTTCCAGCACCGGGCAGGTGTCAGGCCCTATACTTCATCTTACGATTTTGCAGAGCCCTGTGTTTTTGATAAACAGTCGCCTGGACCTCTTCACTGCGGCCCCGATTGCTCGGGGCGACCTTTCTCCCGAAGTTACAGGTCTATTTTGCCTAATTCCTTAGCCATGAATCTCTCGAGCACCTTAGGATTCTCTCCTCAACTACCTGTGTCGGTTTACGGTACTGGTTCTTACTGCCTGAAGTTTAGAGGTTTTTCTTGGAAGCCCTTAGGCGCACTATCTCTTTGTCCGAAGACTCCGAGTACTATCGCATTTCACCAAACTCTCCGGATTTGCCTAGAGAGCCTATAGCTAGGTGCTTTAACGAACTATTCCGTCAGTTCGCGGCGCTTTCATCACTCCGTCACCCCATCACAGCAATAAGAAGTACGGGAATATTAACCCGTTGGCCATCGACTGTCCCTTTCGGGTTCGCCTTAGGTCCAGACTAACCCACAGCTGATTAGCATAGCTGTGGAAACCTTAGTTTTTCGGTGTGCGGGTTTCTCGCCCGCATTATCGTTACTTATGCCTACATTTTCTTTTCTGACCGGTCCAGCATACCTTACGATACACCTTCAGCCCTGTCAGAATGCTCCCCTACCACTTTGTGTTGCCACAAAATCCATAGCTTCGGTAATATGCTTATGCCCGATTATTATCCATGCTCGTCCGCTCGACTAGTGAGCTGTTACGCACTCTTTAAATGAATGGCTGCTTCCAAGCCAACATCCTAGCTGTCTGGGCAGACAAACCTCGTTCTTTCAACTTAGCATATATTTGGGGACCTTAGCTGATGGTCTGGGTTCTTTCCCTCTCGGACTTGGACCTTAGCACCCAAGCCCTCACTGCTGTAAAACATTATATAGCATTCGGAGTTTGTCAGGAATTGGTAGGCGGTGAAGCCCCCGCATCCAATCAGTAGCTCTACCTCTATATAACTATTATCAGCGCTGCACCTAAATGCATTTCGGGGAGTACGAGCTATTTCCGAGTTTGATTGGCCTTTCACCCCTACCCACAGGTCATCCGAAGACTTTTCAACGTCAACCGGTTCGGTCCTCCACTGTGTGTTACCACAGCTTCAACCTGCCCATGGGTAGATCACACGGTTTCGCGTCTAACACTGCCGACTAAAGCGCCCTATTCAGACTCGCTTTCGCTGCGGATCCATGGCTTAACCACTTATCCTTGCCGGCAACGTTAACTCGTAGGCTCATTATGCAAAAGGCACGCCGTCACCCCACGAAGGGGCTCCGACCGCTTGTAAGCGCATGGTTTCAGGATCTATTTCACTCCGTTATTCACGGTTCTTTTCACCTTTCCCTCACGGTACTGGTTCACTATCGGTCTCTCAGGAGTATTTAGCCTTAGCGGATGGTCCCGCCGAATTCAGACAGGGTTTCACGTGCCCCGCCCTACTCAGGATACCGCTATCCATTACGCTCGTTGCCCATACGGGGCTGTCACCCTCTATGGCGCTCCTTTCCAGAAGCTTCCGGTTCCTTGCGCATGAAATGTCGCGGTCCTACAACCCCAGCACTGCCGTAACAGCACTGGTTTGGGCTAATCCGCGTTCGCTCGCCACTACTTACGGAATCACTTTTGTTTTCTTCTCCTCCGCCTACTTAGATGTTTCAGTTCAGCGGGTTTGCCCACCTATCGGTGTGCTATATCTTCAATATAGCGGGTTGCCCCATTCGGATATCTGCGGATCAATCTGTGTGTGCCAGTCCCCGCAGCTTTTCGCAGCTTATCACGTCCTTCATCGCCTCTGAGAGCCTAGGCATTCCCCATGCGCCCTTATTTTGCTTATTGCACCAATCA
>NZ_JACHLB010000015.1:3278-5678 GCF_014207905.1 Flavobacterium notoginsengisoli
GTTGTGGAGAATAACGGAGTCGAACCGTTGACCTCCTGCGTGCAAGGCAGGCGCTCTAGCCAGCTGAGCTAATCCCCCGTTTTGAATCTCAGATTTTAGAATTCAGATTTTAGATTTCCTATTCTTCTCTAATTTCCTTTGGTGAATCCCAGCTTCCAGAATTTCCTTTCGGCCTTAAGATTTTAGTAGTCCCGGGCAGACTCGAACTGCCGACCCCTACATTATCAGTGTAGTACTCTAACCAGCTGAGCTACGAGACTCTGTCTTCTTAATTCCTTATCATTTCTTTTAAATTAACAGCAAGAGCAATACAATCCCAGATTCCAAGCCTTAGATCGGCATCTGTTTTCCCAATCGTGCCTCTCGGCTAACATATCGGGCTCTAGAAAGGAGGTGTTCCAGCCGCACCTTCCGGTACGGCTACCTTGTTACGACTTAGCCCTAGTTACCAGTTTTACCCTAGGCAGCTCCTTGCGGTCACCGACTTCAGGCACCCCCAGCTTCCATGGCTTGACGGGCGGTGTGTACAAGGCCCGGGAACGTATTCACCGGATCATGGCTGATATCCGATTACTAGCGATTCCAGCTTCACGGAGTCGAGTTGCAGACTCCGATCCGAACTGTGACCGGCTTTATAGATTCGCTCCTGGTCACCCAGTGGCTGCTCTCTGTACCGGCCATTGTAGCACGTGTGTAGCCCAAGGCGTAAGGGCCGTGATGATTTGACGTCATCCCCACCTTCCTCACAGTTTGCACTGGCAGTCTTGTTAGAGTTCCCGACACTACTCGCTGGCAACTAACAACAGGGGTTGCGCTCGTTATAGGACTTAACCTGACACCTCACGGCACGAGCTGACGACAACCATGCAGCACCTTGTAAACTGTCTTGCGAAAGATCTGTTTCCAAATCGGTCAGTCTGCATTTAAGCCTTGGTAAGGTTCCTCGCGTATCATCGAATTAAACCACATGCTCCACCGCTTGTGCGGGCCCCCGTCAATTCCTTTGAGTTTCAAACTTGCGTTCGTACTCCCCAGGTGGGATACTTATCACTTTCGCTTAGCCACTGAAGTTGCCCCCAACAGCTAGTATCCATCGTTTACGGCGTGGACTACCAGGGTATCTAATCCTGTTCGCTACCCACGCTTTCGTCCATCAGCGTCAATCCATTGGTAGTAACCTGCCTTCGCAATTGGTATTCCATGTAATCTCTAAGCATTTCACCGCTACACTACATATTCTAGTTACTTCCCAATAATTCAAGTCCTGCAGTATCAATGGCCGTTCCATCGTTGAGCGATGGGCTTTCACCACTGACTTACAAGACCGCCTACGGACCCTTTAAACCCAATGATTCCGGATAACGCTTGGATCCTCCGTATTACCGCGGCTGCTGGCACGGAGTTAGCCGATCCTTATTCTTACGGTACCGTCAAGCTCCTACACGTAGGAGTGTTTCTTCCCGTACAAAAGCAGTTTACAATCCATAGGACCGTCATCCTGCACGCGGCATGGCTGGTTCAGGCTTGCGCCCATTGACCAATATTCCTCACTGCTGCCTCCCGTAGGAGTCTGGTCCGTGTCTCAGTACCAGTGTGGGGGATCTCCCTCTCAGGACCCCTACCCATCGTAGCCTTGGTAGGCCGTTACCCTACCAACAAGCTAATGGGACGCATGCTCATCTTTTACCGTTGTGACTTTAATTATAAGGTGATGCCACCCTATAATACCATGGGGTATTAATCCAAATTTCTCTGGGCTATCCCCCTGTAAAAGGCAGATTGCATACGCGTTACGCACCCGTGCGCCGGTCTCTGCTCCCGAAGAAGCATACCCCTCGACTTGCATGTGTTAAGCCTGCCGCTAGCGTTCATCCTGAGCCAGGATCAAACTCTTCATCGTATATTTTAATAATGTATATTCGATGCTTTCCCTTTTGGCTTTTTCGAATCCTGCGATCCTACTGCTCTTATTATTTGTGTTCCGATTTGCATCGGAACGGCTGTCAATTCAATATGTCTACGAACGTGTCTTAATCTTGTTGCGCCTGTGTCTCAAAGCGGGTGCAAAACTAAAAAACTTTTTTGTTTCTCGCAAGAAAAACTTGAAATTTTTTGAAGCTTTTTTTTCGCCTCATTTTCCAAACTTTTCTTCCAATACCTCAAAGAGCTTTCCGTGTTTTGCGGGGTGCAAATGTAGAACGCTTTTTCAAAACCTGCAAGCTTTTTTTGAACTTTTTTTTTTCGAAAATTTCTTTCCGTTTCATTCAAGCTGCCTGCCAGTATTTCTGTGAACGTTTTCGCTGTTGCGGGTGCAAAAGTAGAACCTTTTTCCAGTTATCCAATACTTTTTCCAAGCTTTTTTCAATCTTTTTTCGATCTTTTTCTTAACCTGCTGATAAC
>NZ_JACHLB010000016.1 GCF_014207905.1 Flavobacterium notoginsengisoli
TGGAAAAAGCGGTCAAATTGACCACGCTTTTTCAGCATAAAGTGACCACCGATTTCGGGTCAAACTGACCACTCCTTTTCAATTTAAACTGACCACCTTGTTTCGGTTCAAATTGACCACCAAACACTACTTCTTTTCATGCTGTTAAACCATGGATCTGTATAAAAACTACAGACTATGGCAAATAACAAACTAGACATGAACAAAATCAGAAAAGTCATTAAGTTGCACTGCAACGGCAAAAGCAAGCTGTTTATAAGCCGATATTTATCTCTTTCCAGAAATACTGTAAAAAAATATATCTCTTTATTTGAAGTGCTGGGATTAAGCCTGGAAACTGTCAACAAGAAAACTGACACTGAATTGGACGAGCTGTTTTCTCAGGGTCCGACAGAAGTTGTTTCCTCAAGAATCGAAGATCTGTATGCTTATTTTCCTCAGATGGAACGGGAATTAAAAAAGGTGGGCATCACCATACAAACTATGTGGGAAAGGTATATTGAAGCCCATCCCGATGGTCTTAGAGTAACGCAGTTCAGGAATCGCTTCAGAGACTGGAGCAACAAGGTAAACCCTGTGATGCATATGAATCACAAGGCTGGCGATAAAATGTATGTGGATTATGCTGGAAAGACACTCTCAATTATAGACAAAAACACGTCCGAGGTTCAGGAAGTGCAATTTTTTGTTGCCATACTCGGTGCCAGCCAGTATACTTACGCAGAAGCTTCAATGAGCCAGCAGAAGGAAGATTTTGTAGCTTCGGTGGAGAATGCAATGCGCTTTTTTCAAGGAACGCCTGCCGCAATTGTGCCCGACAACCTAAAATCTGCCGTAGTCAGAACCAGCCGCTTTGAACCTACCATTAATGAAACTCTTGCAGATTTAGCTGAACATTATGAAACTACTATTCTGCCTGCAAGAGCATACAGGCCCAGAGACAAATCTTTAGTCGAGGGCGCTGTTAAGATACTTTACAGAAGAATTTATGCAAATCTGAAAGACTCTAAATACTTCAGCATAGAAGATCTGAACCAGGAAATATGGAATCTGCTCGATGCGCATAATAACAAGAAACTTACCGGAAGACCATACTCTCGTTTTGAACTCTTCATGGAAGATGAAAGGCATGAACTGCAGCCTCTTCCTCTGGAACGCTTTGAGATTAAATACCAGTCTCTGGCAACAGTAATGCAGAACGGGCACGTCCAGTTAAGCCAGGACAAAAACTACTACAGCGTGCCCTATCAATATTTAAAGAAAAAAGTGAAGCTGCTGTACACCAGCTCTACTGTCGAAATATACTTCAAATACAACCGTATAGCCACACACATGAGAAATCCAAAGCCCTACATCTATACCACAAATCCAGAACATATGGCAAGCACACATCAATTTGTAGCGCAGTGGAATGCCTTAAGGTTTATTGAATGGGCCAACAGCATTGATCCGGCAGTAGGAGAATATATTATGCAGATAATAGAAAGCAGAAACCACCCCGAGCAGGCCTATAAAAGCTGCCTAGGCATATTGTCTTTTGAGAAGAAAGTAGGTGCAGAAAGATTGATAAATGCCTGCAAACGTGCTCTGGACTTTAAGATTTATAATTTTAAAACCATACAGAACATCTTGGAAAACAGTCTGGATAAGATACCCATGGAACACGAAAAGGAAGAAGATCAGGATCTTCCCGACCACGGCAATATCAGAGGAAAAAATTATTATAACTAAAATCAATTTACAATGAATGAATCTACTGTAGCAAAAATGAAACAGATGAAGCTTCATGGAATGCATAACGCCTTCATGACAGCTATCGAGAGCGGAAAAACCGATCATTATACCATTGACCAGTTTATGTCAATGATAATAGATGCCGAATGGGATGAACGCCACAACAGGCGTATTGAACGCAGTATTGCCAATGCACGCTTCCACTACAAATCAAATATTGAAAGCATCAATTTTGACCAGTCCCGGAATATTGACAGAAATCTTATACTCCGGCTTGCAGAATGCAGTTTTGTAGAAAAGAATGAAAATATACTAATCACAGGAAGCACAGGTGTCGGCAAAAGTTTTTTAGGAACAGCACTTGGTTATCAGGCCTGTATTGAAGGCTATAAAGTAAGTTATTTTAATACTGCAAAATTGTTTGCAAAGCTGAAAATGGCCAAAGCAGACGGTACATACCTGAGAGAACTGATGAAAATACAAAGGCAGGATGTTATCATACTAGATGACTTTGGACTCCAGGCATTGGACAGCCAGAACAGAATCACACTTTTAGAGATCATCGAAGACAGGCACAACAATGGTTCTATTATTGTAACCTCGCAGATCCCCGTTCAGGGATGGTATGACATAATCGGCGAGAAAACCATAGCAGATGCAATCCTTGATAGATTAATACATCAGGCCCACAGGGTTGAGCTGCATGGGGAATCAATGAGAAAGAAAAAAAGCATAATCAAGGAATAATTATTTATCTATATTTGAAACAATAATTAACACACGAAAAAAAGTAGTTTTTTAGGTGCTCACTTTGCACCGAAATTAGATGGTCACTTTAAACCGAAACGAAGTGGTCACTTTAAATTGGAAAACAGTGGTCAATATGACTGAGTTTTACA
>NZ_JACHLB010000017.1 GCF_014207905.1 Flavobacterium notoginsengisoli
ACATTTTCCGGCGCGGCCAAATATCCCATTCTAAATGCCGGAGAAAAGCTCTTGCTAAATGATCCGCAGTAAATAACCATTCCGTTTTCATCAGCGCTTGCTAATGGAAGCAGTGGCCGGTTACTGTAATGGAAATCAAAATCGTAATCGTCTTCGAAAATAATAAAGCCGTATTCACTGGCTAGTTGTAATAATTCCAGTCGGCGGTCAAGGCGTAATGCAACAGTTGTTGGATAGTGATGATGGGGTGTTATATACACCATTCTGATTTTATTGTTTTGGCAGATTTTTTTTAATTCTGCAACAATCAAACCATGTTCGTCCACTTGAATTCCAATGTGTATGGCTTTGGCGTGAAAAAAATTATTCTCGGCTCGGCGCCAGCCCGGAATTCCAGAAACAATAATATCATTGGGCTGGATAAGGGCACTGCAGACCAAATTGACTCCCATTACTGTGCCTCGAACAGATAGTATATTCTTAGAAGTTGTTTTCAAACCACGGGTTTGATTTAAATGGTTCGATATGGCTTCTAGATAATAATCTGATCCATGGGGTTTGCCATAATTTCCAAATTTATCGTAAAGTCCACTTCGAGTTAATTGGCTTCTATAAGCTCTGTAAAGTTCTTTTAACGGGGCAAGTTTAGGATCTGGAAAACCATCGTCAAAGTGAAGCGGTGTTTTGGGAACAAAATAAGTGTTCTTTAAGTAGTTTGTTTTATCAATTTTAAAACCAGCTGTTCTATGTACGTTGTTAGATTTATCTTGAAGTTTTTCGGGTTTGATTTCGGGAATATGTGCAGATACAAATGTTCCTCGTCCTGTGAAACTTTCGAGCCATCCCTGATTTTTTAACTCATCAAATGCTTTAGAAATCGTAACCCGGTTAATACTGAGAAAAATCGCAAGATCTCTTGTTGAAGGCAGTTTTTGACCTGTCTGCAATTTTCCTTGTTTAATTGATAGTGATAAAGTATCGGCTAACTGTAGATAGATCGGTTTCTCTACATTAGTGTGAATACTGAAATCAGTAAAAAGAATCTTTAAAATTGGACTATTCATTTTGAGTAAATTGGACTGCAAATATAATCCAATATTGAATTACTTTTGAAGTGATAAAAAAGAATAGTTATGGATCAAGCCAAAATAATAATTCGAAAAGCTGTCGAAGCAGATGCTGAAAAAGTCTGGTGTCTAATGAAAGAACTGGCTGAGTTTGAAAAGTACATTGATGTATTTGCCATTACGCCCGAGATTTTGAGCGAATGCGGATTCAAAAAAAGGCCTCCTGATTTTTATTGTATCATTGCTGAAACTACTGAAGAAATAGCAGGAATGCTGGTGTATTATTTTCTGCCTTACACGGCACAGAATAAACCAGCAATTTATTTAAAAGAATTGTATGTAGACGAAACATACAGAGGGCAAAAGATTGGCCAGC